>NZ_PJAU01000033.1 GCF_002836255.1 Colwellia sp. 75C3
TTGACGTTTAGTAAAAGCGGGAATACTTTCTTTGCAAAATAAGCCGCCTACCTATTGAGGACCCACTTAATTATAATCGTCTTCTTTGTCACTGTGCTTTAGAAGTGAAACGAAGTTGTGCCGGAGGTTGTGTGACTGATGTTAGCAAAGACCGTGTGAGAGTATGAAATTGCTTGTTTGTATTTAGAGAAGCCTGTTTTGAGTTTGATGTTGTTATGAATATAGATATTTGTAGCTGCAGAGTAAATACAGGCAAGGATTAGTGGCGTTTCTTTCAGATAACAGGAATCCACTTCGCCAAATTTATTTGTACTTAAGAACATTCCCGTTTAAATGATTAAGGCGTTATAACAGAAAAATGTACATTGTTTTTATTTGATAATGTAATTTCTACGTTTTTCGTTAATAGATTATCTAGTCATGTCGTATTAAATTCATCTATAGAGGCTAATAATAGTGCGCTGTAGAAATTGATGAGTTTAAAAGGCTATTTATTTGAGATAAGCAAGACACAAAGTTGTTATTTTTTGTAATTAGCCATGTGTTTGCTATGGATAGATTTTAAGGCTAAAAAATATCAATTAAGGCTAATACATTATTAACTAGTTTTAATCGCTAAATTTACTTCTACGAGGCTTATGTTGTATCTATTAAATTCTATTAATACAAATTACTATTTCTTCGGTGAATATGAAATATTCGCACAAATATAGTGCGTGTAACGCCCTTATATCTTGCAAAAAAAGACAAGTTAAGTATACTTGCGCAAACTTTTTAGACTTAAAGTTTTTACTTTAAAAAATCAGTGTGTCGTACGAATTATCTCGTATAAGAAACAAAAAAAACTATGAGAAATGAATTAACAAAGCCAGGGCGAAAATTTGCCTACAATCAAATTGCTTTAGTTACTGTAATTACCCTCATTTGTTCACTGATAATATATTTTATTTGGGGATTTGAATCCGCCAAATCAGCTGTGTTAGGCAGCGCGATTGGGATAATCCCTAATCTACTATTCGCATATAAAGCATTTAGATATGCTGGTGCGAGGTCGTCAAAGTTGGTTGTAGAATCATTCTTTAGTGGCGTGAAACTTAAAATGGCATTAATGGCGTTACTTCTTGGTATAACCGTTAAGTTTGTGGTGATAAGCCCGTTACCATTTTTTAGTATGTTTTGTTTAGTTATGGCTCTGCCAATAATAACTCCGTTTATTATTAAGCAGCAGCGGTAATTTACTTTTTTATTTTTTAAACTTTAATTATTGGGAAATTAATATGTCATCAGGCGCTGAGTTAACCAGCCAAGAATATATTACTCACCATCTAGCTAATTTGAAGGTAGGTGACGGTTTTATGGCCGTTCATCTAGATTCATTAGGATGGTCTGTATTCTTGGGTTTAGTATTTTTAACGATCTTCCGTTCCGTTGCTAAAAAAGCGACTCCTGGTGTGCCGGGTAAATTGCAATGTGCAGTTGAAATGGTAGTAGGTTTTGTTGATGATAGTGTTAAAAGCACTTTCCATGGTAAAAACGAGTTAATTGCACCACTAAGCTTAACTATTTTCGTATGGGTTCTATTGATGAACTCTATGGATTGGGTTCCAGTTGACCTTTTACCACATTTAATTCATTGGGCTACAGGTATGCCTTTAGGTGATATCTACATGAAGCCGGTACCAACAGCTGATCCAAACATCACTTTTGGTCTTGCGTTAGGTGTATTTATCTTAATTATTTTCTATTCAATCAAAGTGAAAGGTGTTGGTGGCTTCATGAAAGAGCTTACTACACAACCTTTTGGTCACTGGTCTTTATACCCAGTAAACTTTATCCTTGAAACGGTAACTATGCTAGCGCGTCCTTTATCACTAGCTTTACGTTTATTCGGTAACTTATATGCAGGTGAGTTGATCTTCTTACTTATCGCAACAATTGGTTTATTCCAATTACCAGTACACTTTTTATGGGCAGCCTTCCATTTGTTGGTAATCCCATTACAAGCGTTTATTTTCATGATGTTAACTATCGTATACCTTAGTTTAGCGCATGAAGATCACTAAATTTGTCGAAGAAAGTTACTAACCTAAATAGGTAAATAACTTTCTTCATCAAAAAAGAAATCTTTAAACTTTAACTTTAAACAATCGGAGATAAAAATGGAAAACTTTGGCTTAATGTATATTGCAGCGGCTTTACTAATTGGTTTGGGTGCTCTTGGTACTGCTATTGGTTTTGGTCTTTTAGGTGGTAAATTCTTAGAATCTGCTGCTCGTCAACCTGAACTAGCACCACAACTACAAGTTAAAATGTTCATCGTAGCTGGTCTAATCGATGCTATCGCTATGATCGGTGTTGCTATTGGTTTATACATCTTATTCGTTAAAATTGGTTAATTTTACCACTTTTTTTTTAAACGAATAATTGATAGGAGGTACGCACAATGGATATTAATATGACCCTAGTTGGCCAATTAATTGCGTTTGTCGTATTTGTAATATTCTGTATGAAGTATGTATGGCCACCAATTATTGGTGCTATAGAAGAACGTCAAGCAATTATTGCTGACGGTCTTGCTGCTTCAGACCGTGCTGCGAAAGATCTTGAGCTTGCTCAAGAGAAAGCGAAAACTCAGCTTAAAGACGCTAAAGTTCAAGCTGCATCTATTGTTGATGCTGCTAAAAAACTTGAAGCTAAAATTGTTGAAGAAACAGCCGGTAAAGCACAAGTTGAGAAAGATAGAATCTTAGCTACTGGTCATGCGGAAATAGAAACAGAACGTAACCGAGCTAGAGAAGATTTGCGCAAAGAAGTCGCTATTCTTGCTGTTGCCGGTGCCGAGAAAATTCTTGAGCGTTCAATTGATGCCGCTGCACACAGCGACATCTTAGATAAACTCGTCGCTGAACTTTAAGAGGAAAGAGCTATGTCTGAATTGACAACTGTCGCTCGTCCTTACGCTAAAGCAGCGTTCGATTTTGCTGTTGAAGCTAAAGCAATTGATAGCTGGTTAACCCAGCTGACATTTGCAGCTGAAGTAGCCAAAGATACAACTGTTAAAGGTTATATCTCTGGCGGAGCTTCAGCAGAGCAAGCACAAACATTATTTTTAAATGTTTGCGGTGAACAAGTAGATAGCAAATGTCAAAACTTTTTAAAAGTGATGGCAAGTAACGAACGTTTGTTGGTGCTACCACAGGTTCTTGAACAATTTATAGCGTTAAAAGCTGATTTTGATCAAGAAGTTTCTGTGGATGTAACCTCTGCTGTAGAAGTAACTGCAGAGCAAAAAATAACATTAAGCGCCGCGCTTGAAAAGCGCTTGGCACGTAAAGTAAAGCTTAATTGTTTTGTTGATGCGAGTATCGTTTCCGGTTTAGTAATTAAAGCTGGTGACATGGTAATAGATGGTTCTATCAAAGGTAAACTGAACCGCTTAGCAACAACACTACAATCTTAGATAAGGGAACAGAGCATGCAACTGAATTCCACTGAAATCGCTGAACTGATCAAGAATAGAATTGAACAGTTCGCCGTTGTCAGCGAAGCTCGTAACGAAGGTACTATCGTTTCTGTAACAGATGGTATCATTCGTATTAATGGCCTTGCCGATGTAATGCAAGGTGAAATGATCGAACTTCCTGGTGGCCGTTTTGCTATCGCGTTAAACCTTGACCGTGATTCGGTAGGTGCGGTAGTAATGGGTCCTTACGCTGATTTAGCGGAAGGCCAAAAAGTTAAAGGTACTGGTCGTATTTTAGAAGTACCAGTAGGACGTGGTTTATTAGGCCGCGTTGTAAACACTCTTGGTGAACCAATTGATGGCAAAGGCCCAGTTGATAACGATGGCTTCTCTCCTGTAGAAGTTGTTGCACCAGGTGTAATCGAACGTAAATCAGTAGACCAACCAGTTCAAACTGGTATTAAGTCTATTGACTCTATGATTCCAATTGGTCGTGGCCAGCGTGAATTAATCATTGGTGACCGTCAAATCGGTAAATCAGCGATTGCAGTTGACGCTATCATCAACCAAAAAGACACTGGTATTAAGTGTGTTTATGTTGCTATCGGTCAGAAAGCTTCTACTGTAGCGAACCTTGTTCGTAACTTAGAAGA
Source organism: Colwellia sp. 75C3 (assembly GCF_002836255.1). Taxonomy (GTDB): domain Bacteria; phylum Pseudomonadota; class Gammaproteobacteria; order Enterobacterales; family Alteromonadaceae; genus Colwellia. Next base: position 4,117 of record NZ_PJAU01000033.1, read on the forward strand.
GCATGGCGCGTTATCAAACACTATCGTAGTTGTTGCATCGGCTTCTGAAGCTGCAGCATTACAATACTTAGCACCATACGCTGGTTGTTCTATGGGTGAATACTTCCGTGACCGCGGTGAAGATGCACTAATCGTATATGATGATTTGTCTAAGCAAGCAGTTGCTTACCGTCAAATTTCATTACTTTTACGTCGTCCGCCAGGCCGTGAAGCATACCCAGGTGATGTTTTCTATCTTCATAGTCGTTTATTAGAACGTGCTGCTCGTGTAAACGAAGCATACGTTGAAAAATTCACGAAAGGTGAAGTTAAAGGTAAAACAGGTTCTTTAACTGCATTACCAATTATTGAAACGCAAGCGGGTGATGTATCAGCTTTCGTACCAACAAACGTAATCTCAATTACCGATGGTCAGATCTTCTTAGAATCTAACCTATTTAACTCAGGCATCCGTCCTGCAGTTAACGCTGGTATTTCAGTTTCTCGTGTTGGTGGTGCTGCGCAAACGAAGATCATCAAGAAACTTGGTGGCGGTATTCGTTTAGCTCTAGCCCAATATGCAGAATTAGCAGCATTTGCTCAATTTGCATCAGATTTAGATGACGCGACTCGTGCTCAATTAGAACATGGTCAACGCGTAACTGAATTGATGAAGCAAAAGCAATACAGCCCATTGTCAATCGCTGAAACAGCAGTGTCATTATTTGCCGCAGAAAAAGGCTATTTAACTGACGTTGCAATCAACAAAATTGTTGATTGTGAAGCGGCATTACATACTTATGTAAACAATGAGCATGCTGAGTTGATGGCTACTATCAACGAAAAGGGTGACTACAGTAAAGATATTGAAGCCAATTTGAACAAAGCACTTGAGTTATTCAAGTCAACTCAATCTTGGTAATCGAGTCTTTAATTAAGTAACGTTTTCGGAGAAGAGTCATGGCCGTTGGTAAAGAAATAAAAACCAAGATTGCGAGTGTTAAAGGCACTCAAAAGATCACAAGCGCTATGGAAATGGTTGCCGCTAGTAAGATGCGCAAAGCGCAAGATGGCATGGCAGCCTCTCGTCCATATGCGACAAATATACGAAATGTGATCGGTCATATCGCGCTTGGTAACTTAGAATATCGTCATCCTTATATGGAAGAACGTGAAGCTAAGCGTGTTGGCTACATTGTTGTCTCAAGTGACCGTGGTCTATGTGGTGGCTTAAATATTAATTTATTTAAGAAAGTACTTGCTGATGCTGCTGAAAAGCAAACATCAGGTGCTGAAGTTGAATTTTGTGTGATTGGCTCAAAAGCCGCATCATTTTTCAACAATATGGGCGCTAAAGTATCTGCAGAGATATCGGGCTTAGGTGATGCTCCTTCACTAACTGACTTAGTTGGTAGTGTAGCGGTAATGCTTAAAGCTTATGATAACGGTGAAATTGATAGGCTACACGTTGTGTATAACAAATTTGTTAATACTATGACGCAAGAGCCAACAATTGATCAATTGTTACCTTTACCTAAATCAGATGACGAAGCAATTAGTCATCGTTGGGATTATATTTACGAACCGGATGCTAACTCTTTGTTAGACCAATTGTTAGTTCGTTATATTGAATCTCAAGTATACCAAGGTGTTGTTGAAAACATTGCTTGTGAACAAGCATCTCGTATGGTTTCGATGAAAGCCGCAACAGATAATGCTGGTGACTTAATCGACGACCTACAATTGGTATACAACAAAGCGCGTCAAGCGGCAATCACTCAAGAATTGGGTGAGATTGTTGCTGGTGCAGCTGCGGTAGGGTAAATAGACTAGTTCGGTAACGAATTAATCTGATAACAATTTTCGTAATTTAACAAAAGTTAGCTATAGCGAAGCTTAGCTAACTTAAATTAAGAGGAATAAACATGAGTACAGGTAAAGTCGTCCAAATAATTGGCGCAGTTGTGGATGTTGAATTTCCACAAGATGCCGTACCTCAGGTATATGACGCAGTAAAAGTAACTGAAGGTGACCTTGAAGGTTTAGTACTTGAAGTTCAACAGCAGCTTGGTGGCGGCGTTGTACGTACTATCGCAATGGGTTCTTCAGACGGTTTGCGTCGTGGACTGAATGTAGAAAATACAGGTCAAGGTATCCAAGTACCTGTTGGTGTTGAGACTTTAGGTCGCATCATGAACGTACTTGGCGAACCAATTGACGAAGCTGGTCCTATTGGCGAAAAAGACCGTTGGTCTATTCACCGTGAAGCACCTGCTTATGCTGAACAATCAATGTCTAACGAATTGTTAGAGACTGGTATCAAAGTAATCGATTTAGTTTGTCCATTCGCTAAGGGTGGTAAAGTTGGTCTTTTCGGTGGTGCTGGTGTTGGTAAAACAGTAAACATGATGGAACTTATCCGTAACATCGCTATCGAACATAGTGGATACTCAGTATTCGCTGGTGTTGGTGAGCGTACACGTGAAGGTAACGATTTCTATCACGAAATGAACGATTCTAACGTACTTGATAAAGTATCGTTAGTATACGGTCAAATGAACGAGCCTCCAGGAAACCGTTTACGTGTTGCCTTTACTGGTTTAACTATGGCTGAAAAATTCCGTGACGAAGGTCGTGACGTATTATTCTTCGTAGATAACATTTACCGTTATACACTTGCAGGTACTGAAGTATCAGCACTACTTGGTCGTATGCCGTCAGCTGTTGGTTACCAACCAACGCTTGCTGAAGAAATGGGTATATTACAAGAACGTATTACTTCAACAAACAAAGGTTCAATCACTTCAATTCAAGCGGTATACGTACCAGCAGATGATTTGACGGATCCGAGCCCTGCAACTACTTTTGCTCACTTAGATGCAACTGTTGTATTAAGTCGTGATATTGCTTCGCAAGGTATTTACCCTGCGATTGACCCACTAGATTCATCTTCACGTCAACTAGATCCATTAGTAGTTGGTACTGAACATTATGAAACTGCTCGTGGCGTTCAAACTGTATTACAACGTTACAAAGAACTTAAAGATATCATCGCCATCTTAGGTATGGATGAGTTATCTGAAGAAGATAAGCAAACTGTATTCCGTGCACGTAAAATACAGCGTTACTTATCTCAGCCGTTCTTCGTTGCTGAAGTATTTACTGGTTCGCCAGGTAAATATGTATCATTAAAAGACACCATTGCTGGTTTTAAAGGCATTTTAGCTGGTGAATACGATGATATGCCTGAGCAAGCGTTCTACATGGTTGGTGGTATCGAAGAAGCTATCGAGAAAGCTGCTAAGATGTAATCAACTAGTAAGCACTTATGCTTTGCGTAAGTGCTTACAGTAATAGAGGTCGAGTCAAATGGCATTATTAACTGTTAATCTTAATGTAGTAAGTGCAGAAGAAAGCTTATTTTCTGGTAGCATTAAATCATTACAGATCACAGGTAGTGAAGGTGAGTTAGGCATTATGCCTGGTCACGCACCTTTACTGACCTCACTAAAACCTGGTATGGCATTAATCACCAAGGACGATGGTACTGAAGAAGTAATCTATCTTTCTGGTGGTATGTTAGAAGTTCAACCAAATAACGTTATCGTGTTAGCAGATGTTGCTACGCGTGCTGCGGACTTGGATGAGCAAGCAGCTCTTGAAGCGAAACAACGTGCAGAAGCAAACATGAACGCCAATGGCGTTGATGTTGACTATGCAGCTGTTTCTGCTGAATTAGCTCGTGCGGAAGCGCAATTACGCGTTATCCAAGCGACTAGCAAGAAAGCTTAATAACTCGCTATTTTAGTAACGAGTTATACCAACAGGTCTAGTGATTTCTGAGCTTTGTTTTACTTTTCTTTAAGAAGATAAGTGAAAAGAGTTAAGAAGTGAACACAGAACAGAATTAGAAAGCCGCTTTACTATTTAAGTACAGCGGCTTTTTTGTGTCTGGAATATTATTAATCTAAGTGTAGGAAAAGCTTTATAGAAATAAGTTAGATAATTACTAATATATTATCGGTAGTAGTTTGGGGAAGTCTACTACTTGCTTAATCGCGTAGCTATCGAATGCGGACCATTGCTCAATAGCCAGCGTCCGAAAATCGCAATCAGCTTTTGGATCATTGATATTATCTAAATACCATAAACCATTAATGAAGTAGCTATAGAGAACATAATAATTCAGTAGTTTATAATCTACACGGTAACTTGGAGCTAATGTACTATAAACACTTACTACTTTACTTAGTTGATTAGGGAGTATGTTATTAACCGCAGTAAACATCGCTAAGTCAAATTCCACAGGTGCCAAATGGGTACATTCGAAATCTATTAACCAAGGATTTTGGCTATTATCGATGAGGATATTAGTGAAATTGAGATCACCGTGGCAAACCACGTTAGGGATATCACAGTGAGCTATTTGAGCGTTAATATCATTAGTTAGCGTCTCTGTTACACTTATCAAATTAAGCCTTTCATGCTTGTTAAACGACGCTGGATTAGTGAATAAGCGATTAACAGACTTAGCCGTGTCTAAAGTAGGAAATGACTGATTATTCTGTGGAGGCTCTAACAGATGTATTCTTGCCATGAGCGTAAGTGCGGTTGATATTTGTGAACTACTCTGTAGTTCTGACTTTGCTAGCGAAGTACCAGTAATAAATACAGTCACTAACCATTCAGTATCATGATAAATAACGGTAGGGCTCAATCCACTAGCAGAGCAGGTAAGTGCACTAAATACTTCTGTATTAGCCGTGTCTTTATTAAGTTTCTTTGCTAAAAAGTCTTGTTCAACTGTGATTACTTTGACGCAGGTATGGCTCATGCCATCTGTCAACAAACGAACCTCTACAATGCCATTGAAGCAAGGTAGAGATTTAAGTGAGTTAAGGTCTGATTGAATAAGTGTCATTGAGCTTCACAGCTTAATTAATAGTAGAGGGTTGTAGGTTAAGCGATGCTTTCTTATATACTTTTAACCACTTAACATAACCATAGCAAGCTACAATCACAAAGACGACGAATAAGACTGTGGTTGGTATTAAGCCTTTCTCAATATACAAATAGATAGAAGCTAGATCAATCACAATCCAATACAGCCAATTTTCTAGTACTCTCTGTGCAACAAGATAGGTAGCAAATACCGCATAAACGGTGGTAAATGTGTCTAAATAAGGGAAGTGAGCAGGGGTAAAGTTATCCATAAGATAACCTAAACCAAGGACAAGTAATGCTAAAGCCAAACATACTTTTACGTGCCAATTAAGCTGCCAGCTAACTACAGTTAGTTCCGAAGTACTCTTATGACTTTTATCTGTTTTTTTAGACCACTGCCAGTAACCATAAACCGCCATAAGCAGATAATAAGCATTTAAAGCGCTGTCCATTAACAGTAAAACATCATAAAAAATAAACGTGTACAGCGCTGTACTAATGAATGCAGCCGGCCAACACCATAACGAGCCTTTAGCTGCTAAAATCACATAGGCCAGTGACAGCAGCATAGCAATGAGTTCAAGCCATGGTAGTTGTTGGAAGTAGACCAGTACACTGTTTAAAACTTCTGACATTAGGTTTCCGCTTCAACTTGTGAACGATCACCATTAATAAACTTACAGACAAATACAGCAGCACCAGTTGTTTGATGAACATGCTTGATTTCAGCCATTACATGACTAACTGCTAGGTCATAATCGCCGAATACTTGCGTGCTCATGCCATTAGTTATTACTTGTAAGCCTTCTACAGCTCTAAGTCTTTTTATAAAGGCCCAAATTTCAGTTTTGTACTGTTCTTCTGCTAGCGGATAAAAGCTCAGCTCAATGGATATTTTCATAATGTACCTTTCTAGTCTGTTCGGAAGAGGTACGAACTCCTCCGAATCTAATTTAAGCAGTGATTAAAATTGATAGTCTAAACTTGCACCAAATACTAATGGTTCAGATAGCTGAGTGTACTGTTTTGGGGTATAACCATCACGTGGGTCATTACCAAAGTAAAAGCCTCGGTTGGCGTAATCTTTGTTAGCCAGGTTACGACCCCATACTTTAAGCTGCCAATTATCTTGTAAATAACTGATAGAAGCATTTAACAATGCCACCGCTTCTGATTTGATATCATCTTCCGGAATTGGTTGGCCATCATAATAGCGAGTATCCGAGAAATAAAATTCATCTTTACCATCAACAGAGATATTAAATAACCATTGGTCAGTTGGTTGATAATTTATCCCTACATTAAATTGATAACTTGGCGCATGTGCCTGTTCTTCGCCTGTTAAGGAATGACCATCAGCATCAATAAAATCATTAAATTCAGTTTTAAGTAAACCTAATGAACCATAAATATTAACGGCATCATTTAACTGCCAGGCAGCTTCAATTTCAGCACCATAATTACTACCGGTTGCTGCATTACCTAAATAGCTAATAAATTCAGCACTGCCATCATCACGAACAATTGTTTTAGAGCTTTTAACTTGTACATCTTCACGATCCATATAAAACACAGAACTACGTACATAAGCACTATTATCAAGTAATGACACTTTATAACCAAGTTCATAATTCAATAAATACTCAGGCTCAAAGCTACGCAAATCAGCTGGTAAAGTACCATCGGTATTATGCCCGCCTGCCTTATAGCCTCGGTTGATTGAGCCATACCAAAAGCTATCATCAGTCTGCTGGTAACTAAGAACTAATTTACCACCAAACATAGTGTCAGAAATATCGTCATCAAAAAGATTTGAATTGGTATATTCAGCACTACGGTTTTCAATACGTAAGCCTGAAGTTAATGACCAACGTTCATTTAACTTAGAATTAAGTTGTCCGTATACGGCAATACTTGTGCTTTTGTTAACGGAAGTAAAGTCACTCTCTGCATAGGTGTATTGGCGTAAAAGGTCTTCGTCGTCTTGTTTAAAGAAGATTCCGGTAACCCATGAGGTAGTTCCATTGAAAATTTCTTGACCTTCATTAGATATCACACGTAATTCAGTTGTTAATACTGCTTTATCGCGATAATAATGATCGGTAGATGTGTATTCCCAGTAGGCATAATCAGGATTTTCGATAACGTCAGGGTCGGATATGCCGACGTAAGCCCAATCTTCATCATAGCCATAGGCTAAATCTGAGTCGGCATTGCTAACAATAGCAAGAACAGTAGCACTGTCAAAGCCTTGGTAAGTAAACTTGGCCGAGAAGGCTGCCGTTTTTTGTTGGTCAAAACCTGGTTCGTCGGAGTATGTCTCTCGAGTATTATCTAAAGAATATGCATCGTAGCCATTGTCGAAATCAAAATAGAAACCTGCAAGGTCAATAGTAAGATCATTACTTGCTTCAATAGCTAATTTTCCGCGTATGCTTAATTCATCTCGATTGTTAGTATCATCACGCTGTAAATGGATATTTTCTATATAGCCATCACTGTTGCTTTGATTAACGGCTAAACGGTAATTTACCGAGTCGCTGGCAGGGCCAGATAAAGCGACCCCTAAATCATAGGTATTATAATTGCTAACACCAAACTCTAATGCGCCCTCAAAGTCTTCGGTTGGCTCATTAGTGGTAATGTTTATCATACCAGCTATAGCATTGGCGCCAAAACGGGTACCTTGTGGACCACGAAATACTTCTGCTTGTTTAACATCAAAAAGTGAAGCAATACTACCGATACCGGTAAAATCGACGTCATCAATAATCATGCCTACTGACGGATTAATTGGCTCTTGGAACTGACTGCGTTCACCAATACCACGAATTTGATAATAACGCGCACGTTGAGAGCCACTAGCAAAGTTAACATTAGGGCTTACTGCAATTAACTCTTCTAGATGTTTAGCATTACGCTGCTTAATTTCGATATCGGTTAATACAGACATCGACACAGGGGCATTTTGTAAGTTCTGCTGGCGAAAGTCACTGTTAACCGTGATGGTTTCAATGTGGTCAGTATTGCTAGTGCCATTACTCACTTGCTCTTCAGCAAAAGCGGAAACGTTAAAGATACTTGTAGTGATCGCTAAACAGATAGCGGATTTGGAGAACGTCATAAAATCTCATCAAAAAAATAAAAGTAGGGGCGTGTACAAGTAGGATAATTTTGATGAATGTTACACCAGTGGCACTAATTTATTGCTAAGTGGTCAATTAATTAATGCTCTTGATAGTAATTTTATCTATAACCATCCCTATGCCAGAAAATTATTAAAGATAACTTCCTGCCCAGGTTCAAAGAGTATGTATCTCAGCGGCAAATCATATAAATGACAGCGCACCCCTTGGTTTGACACTATTCTAGCAAATAATTTCACGATAATCTTACTATTGTTGAGTAGCTTAGGTATATTGTTTAATCAACATTGTGTTGATTTCCTTATAAGAATTAAAGTAGTGAGTATTTATGTTTCCTAATTGGCAATTAGTGCTGTTAAGTTTGGCCTATATTGGCTTGTTATTTCTAATTGCGTTTTTGGGTGACCGATATAGACATCAGTTGGCGAAGAAAGGGCAGAGCATTATTTATGCGCTTACCTTAGGTGTTTACTGTACCTCTTGGAGTTTCTTAGGCACGACAGGGCAAGCATCAACCAGTTTACTGTCGCACCTACCTATTTATTTAGGTCCCATTTTACTCTTTGTTTTTGCATGGCCATTTATCCAACGCATTATCCGCGTTAGCTTAAAACTTCATTTAACTTCAATTGCTGACTTACTGGCAGCTAGGTTTGGTAAATCACACAATCTCGCTATTATGGTCACCATCGTTGCGCTAGTAGGTACCATGCCTTATATCGCATTACAGCTGAAAGCAATGGTGTATTCTTTTCAGCAACTTCAAATGGATCAAAGCTTAAATAGCTGGCACATAGGTTTAGTTGTCAGTCTCGTTTTAGCTGTGTTTACTGTCTTATTTGGGATTAGGCACATTGATGTTACTGAGCGTCATCCAGGTGTCATGCTAGCTATCGCCTTTGAATCATTAGTGAAGTTATTTGCTTTTTTAGCGGTAGGTATTTTTGTTTGTTTTGTATTGTATGATTCACCAGCAGATATCTGGCAACAAGCTAATGCTAATGAATTATTAGAGCAGCAACTGACGGTAGACAATGTAACGTCAATGTTTGCCATGCTCGTGATTGTTATGGCGGCGTTCCTGTCTTTGCCGAGACAATTTCAAGTAATGGTCGTTGAGCTTAAAGATCAAAAAGATACTTGGCTGAGTCGTCGAGTATTCCCGTTATATCTCTTAGTTTTTGCCTTTTTTGCTGCGCCTCTGGGTTTGGCTGGTCAAATGTTGCTTGGTAATACCGTACCATCGGATACTTACGTACTGTTTCTCCCTGATGTTACCGAACAAACGTGGTTGACCCTGTTTGCCTTTTTAGGTGCAGTCTCTGCGGCAAGCTCTATGGTTATTATTTCTGCCATTGCATTAAGTACCATGCTGAGTAATGAAATTGTTTTCCCACTACTTTATCGTCGTCAAAAAGTAGCACAAACAGATTATGACAATTTCCGCAAGCGGCTGTTAAATATTAGAAAGCTACTGGCGTTGTTTGTTATTCTGTTAGGTTATGGTGTGTTCATCATGGCTTCGCCTGATACGTTGTCTTCATTAGGTGAAGTAGCCTTTGGCGCTTTCGCACAATTAACTCCAGCCCTAATCGCTGCCTTTTATTGGCGTCGCGCCAGTTTAGTGGGGGTTTATGGGGGGATTTTAGTTGGCTTTATTCTGTGGCTTACGCTTAATTTTCTCCCTCAGTTTGGTTTATATGCCTCGCCTTTTGCTGAAGGCTTTTTACCGGTAAAAACCACAGCGACTTTATTTAGTTTAGGCGCTAATATTATTGTGATGTGGGCCTTGTCTCAAATAAGCAGACAAAGTGTACAAGAACGGGTACAAGCATCTTTGTTTTTAGAATGGAAGTCACCTAAGCTATTAAAAGTAGAGAAAAAAAGACAGCTCGATGTACGTGAGTTAGAGTTATTAGCTTCGCGTTTTGTTGGTTTAGAAAAAGCGCGCACCAACTTTAGTCGCTTTTTATCGTCACATGATAAAAAGGAGCTAGGCAATGTTATTTATAACCAGCAATTACTGCAACATACCGAAAACACCCTAGCAACGGTTATGGGATCATCTTCCGCTCGACTGGTGCTCTCTTCTGCATTGGATGGTCGTGATATTGCCCTTGATGAGCTGGCGGTACTCGTTGAAGATGCCTCGAGTCAGCGACAAGAATTTTCTCAAAACTTACTACAGAGTGCCATAGAAAATGCCAGCGAGGGCATTTCTATTGTCGATGATGAGTTGCGCTTAGTTGCTTGGAATAAAAAATACTTAGCCTTATTCGAGTATCCCTCGGAGTTGGTGTATGTGGGCAGTCCTATATCAGGGCTTATTCGTCATAATGTACAACGTGGCTTGTGTGGTTCCGGTGATATTGAATCGCAGGTCGATCGTCGATTAGATTTTTTACGTAAAGGCAGCCCGCATAGTTCAGAACGCCAACAAGCGAGTGGTCAAACTATTCGTATTGAAGGTAATCCGTTACCCGGTGGTGGCTTTGTTATGATGTTTTCTGATATCACCGCGTATCGACAGGCCGAACAAGTATTGAAAGAAGCAAACCTTGATCTTGAAACCCGTGTTTATGAACGAACCTTAACTTTAGCCAAAACTAATGAAGCGCTGGCGAAAGCACATGAAAAAGCAGAGCAAGCACATTTAAAGAAAAGTCAGTATTTAAACGCTTGTAGCCATGATTTGATGCAGCCACTTGAAGCAGCGAGATTATTTACTTCGGCATTATCAGAACAAAGCAATTTAACCACGGTTCAGCAAAGACAAGTAGAGAATATCGATCGTTCCCTGAAAGCGGCGAATGATTTATTAGGTGATTTAGCTGAAATTGCACGTTTAGAAAGTGGCAATATAAAAGCCAATGTTCAAGTCTTCGCCCTTAATGACTTATTTGAAGATTTAGCTCAAGAATTTGCGGCTCTTGCTATCGAGCAGTCAGTAGAATTTCGTTTGGTGGCGAGTAAAGTATGGGTTAAATCAGATAGGCACCTACTAAGGCGTATCATTCAAAATCTCGTTGGTAATGCCTTTAGATATGCCAGTCCAGGTAAGGTTTTATTAGGCGCTCGCGTATTTAATAACCAAGTAATCATTCAAATATTAGATAATGGCCCAGGTATTCCAGTTGAGAAGCAGGTGTTGGTGTTTGAGCAATTTACCCAGCTTAATACCCCAAATAACCATGCAGGCAGGGGGTTAGGTTTAGGGTTGAATATCACGCAAAGTTTGGCGCAGTTATTAGGGCATACCTTAAGTTTGCAATCAAAGGCTATGCAAGGTTGTAAATTTTCTGTGCAAGTCGAGCAAGTTGAAGCCCAAGTACAAAGTCGTATTGTTAATAACCCAGGTTTTGTTGTGGCGTTAAAAGATATTACCGTTTTATGTATTGATAATGATCCTGATGTACTCAGTGGTATGGTTGAGCTACTTTCTGCATGGCAATGTAATATCTTAGCGGCGGATTCTAGAGAAACAGCCTTGTCGGAGTTTGCCAACCACAGTAATGAAATTGATATATTGTTGGTCGATTATCAATTGGGTTACCGAACAGATAGCCAAACAGATGATCCGCAAATCAAGCAGGTTGATGGTTTAACGTTAATTAAAGATCTACGTAGCCAATGTCACCATTCATTACCGGCAATATTAATAACAGCGACAACTGAGTCTGGTATTGAGGAGAAGGCCAAAAGCTATGATGTTGGTTATATGAGAAAGCTTGTTAAACCAGCCGCTTTACGAGCAATGATGAGTGCAGCACTTGCTAAGAAACTTCAAGCTGATTACGTCGGTTATAGCTAGGTTTTCCTTAAAGAACGTATTGCGAGTGAAAAGCTGTTACATAATATGTAACAGCTTTTTTAATGCCCTTGCACCCAGCTATGTTATATATACTAGGGAACTCTAACTACTTTTAGTGTTCTACATTCATTCGAACATAGTTATTATTCACGATACGGACCTCACTACATGAAGACAACTTACAATAAAACCTTGTTTACCCTACTGGCTACATTAGGCTGTGCAACATCTTTAACGACGTTAGCGAGTAAATCTAGCGCTGTCGAGTTTAGTGAAGTTATTATTAGTGCTCCGTACAAGCTCAGCCAAGAAGTTATTGCCGCAGATATACTACCCACTAAAGGTAAAGAGCTCGTTACCTTTTCTGTCGATGAACAAAGTAACCGTTGGTTAATTATTTATCAGTTAGATCAGGAACAAAATCAGTATGTTGTCGCGGAAAAAACCATCATACCTAAACAATTTTATCGCTTTGATTTAAGTGAAGCGAAAGACGAACAAAAACAAAATCTCTATTTTCTTTCTACTGATTCCCTAAGCCTCTATCAAAATAAAAAATTTAAGTCGCTAGCAAAGATAGAGTCACTCTATATACAAGAGCAAGCCGACTTCCTTAGTCGAGGCGACTTTATTCAAGATCTAAATAATGATGCGTATGATGATGTCATTATTGCAGACTTCAATAAGACTCATGTTTTTATAGGGCAGGGAATGAACAGTTTTGCTAGGCAAACACTGCCGATAAAACCAGAGGTAAGTGTGTTATCGGCAGGCGCGAGTTACAGCCAAACTAAGTTGTATTATAGTGATGTTAACTTTGATGATAAAACAGATATTTTAGTGATCGGTGATGGTGAAATGATTATTTATCCACAATACGGAAATAGTCAGTTTACGCGTAAGCCAACACGCTTAGCGATTAATGAAGCCATCAGTGGCACTGATTGGTGGAATAAGCGTGATGAAAGCGGAGAGCAACTGGACCAAAGCGATTTGGAATATCGGAAAATAGAAGAATTACGCGATGTGAATGCCGACGGCATTATCGATATGGTAGTGCGTTATACCAAGGCTTCCGGTGTACTTGACCGTGTTAATGATTATGAAATATTTCTTGGACAGAAAAACAAAGACGTTTTAAGTTTTTCACCACAGGCTGACAGTGTTATTCATGCGGAAGGTACGTTAACGGGTTTAGAGTTTGTTGATATTGATAATGATGACAAACTGGAGGTATTACTTGCGGGTTTTGACATTGGTTTATCGCAAATTATTGGTGCTTTAGTTACTGGTGGTATTGATCAAGATGTTTACGTATTCAAAATGAGTGAACAAGATAAATTTCTAAGTAAGCCGGCGATTAAAAAAGGTGTAGAGCTGACTTTCAGCTTAAGTTCAGGGCAAAGTGGTAGTGCAGTTGTTAAATTAGCAGACTTAAATGGAGATGGTTTAAAAGAGCTGGTGTTGTCGGATGATGACGATGAGCTGAAAATATACCTAGGTAGAAAACCTAACAAGAAGAAAAAATCATTTAAAAAACGCAGTGTTAGTTACAGCACTGAGTTACCCAAAGATGGTAAATTGGTTATGGTGGAAGATTTAAATGGTGATGGTAAAGACGATTTGTTAATGAAATTTTCTCGTCTAGACGGTGAAGATAAAGCTAAAGAATTTAAAGTACTTTTTTCGCTGTAACATCAAACTAGCGATACTAACTTAGTGAATTAATAATGAAACAAGCGATTTGTGGTTATCATCAAGACGAAGAGCATCATTGGGTGGCACAGTTAGTCTGTGGTCACTTTCAGCATGTTAGACACAAACCACCTTTTATTAATCGGCCTTGGGTGATCTCACTAAGTGGACGTCAAGGTATGTTAGGTCAGCTATTAAAGTGTAAGAAGTGTGATGAAGGCGCACCAAAAGATATAGCCTAAACTGCTAGAAGGTTATTGCTATGCCAAGCAATAACCTTAGTAACCATTACCTTATGATGTACTCGCTTTAGACCACATAGCATCAGCTGCCTGATATTGTCCTTGCTGGCTGTGAACATGCGCTAATGCTTGTAAATCTTGACGGTCATATTGCTTACCATATTCAGCATCTTCTAGCTTTATTAAGCTACCAAAGGCTTTTTCAGCCATAGAGTATTGCTGACTCTTCAAGGCTAAATGACCTAAACAACTAAGCCATTTACCACTATGAACGTTCTTATGAAGCTGCTTCTGTACTATCGCAATTAACTCTTCAGCATGTTTGATAGGTAGGTCACGAATCTGCTTTAAAAAATCGCTACTTGGTGACTTCTTAAAAAGCGGTACCAATAATTTATTGAGTGGCTCGATGACTTCGTTTTCGGCTAATACTCTACAATAAGCAAATAATATCGCTTCTCGTTGTTTTATTTTACGGCTCAAACCATTCCAATTATCGTGTAAAGCTTTGCTATCATGCAGTTTGATACTTTCATTAAAGCTACCGTAATAGGCTAGTTGTTCCCAAGCTTGAACCGTGACATCTGTAATCGTTTTTTCTTTACGAGCAGCAGCTAAGTATTGTACTGCTTGGGCGAAACGTTGTTCAATGATGCATAAATCTATTTCAAGCGCCAACAAACGAGCGTCATGGCCAACTTGTTTGTGATTTTCATCAATTAACGCACGTGCTTTAGCGTAGGTTTCAGCCTTATCTTGATTCATCAACAGTTTAATATTAACAATGACACTTTCTAAACCAACGTCTTTCAGTTTAACTGTTTCTTTTTCAAGTAATGCTAAATAGTGATTAGTGTTACTGTTTAGATCTAACTTTGCCGATGCAGAAGCAGCAAGCAGGTAAGCGCTTTGTTTTCTTTTTGATGGTATTGCACTCTTGGCGAATAACTCTTCTGCTTGACTATAATCCTCGAGCATATAAGCAGCAAGACCTTTATTGAAATTGGCAATACCACGACGCTGTCCGGCGAAAGCAAGCTTGTTCCAAGTACCAAAGCTAAAATTTAAGCCGCCACGTAATAGCTTTAAGCTAATCACGAGCGCAATGAATAGCAGTGTTAACATGATACCAGCAGACAGCACGGTTAATTCTATGGTGGTATTACCCATCGCAATAAGAATGTAGCCTTTCTCATCTATCAAGAAAGGACTTATTGCCATCACGCAGAGAAATATGATTAAGGCGATGATAATGCGGATCATAACTGACCTCCACTCACTTTTTCGCTGTCAGCTTTAGGTTTGTCTTCTGTTGTTGGCGTTGATTCTGTTTTATTACTTTCTAACTGACTTGGTTCTAAAGGCTTATCATTTGGTTTGGCACTTTGCGTTTGTGTTCCTTGCTTTGTATTTTCAAGTAAACGTTTTATTGCGGCTAATGAACGTAAATCACTTGGGTAATCATAATAAATGGTCTGTTTTTTGAGTTGCTCTATCGAGTTATAAAAGCGCTTATTTTCCGGTAGGTTCATATCAAAAAATTCATTTAACCATTGCTGAATATCAAGTAAGGTTTGTTGGTAAACTTCTTCTTTTTGTTCGCTAGCAGCCCATTGCACAAGTTGTACTTTTAGACTTAAATTTTGCTTTAAATGTTGCTGTTGTTCAGGAGCCATTAAAGGCTCGACCATGCCTGTTCTTCGGCGAACGGTGATAAAGTCTTTAAGAAATTTATGCCAAGTTTTTGCTAAGTTTTCTTGCCAGTCACCGATATCATCTGACAAAACGAAGTCTTCTTTTGTTTTATCTAGTGCTTCAGTTAAATTAACACCCGCTAATGCTAAAGTTGGCACTTGTTTGTTAAGTGCCATTAAAGTCAAAATAGCTTCTTGATTTGTTAACGTAGGCATTAACGCTAAGTGTTCAATATCTTCATTAATTAATGCCCGTACAGGTAAAAATTTAGGATGGTCTAATTCTTTTAGGCGATTATCAGCATCACGTAATAAGTTGATAGCCGCTTTAGTATCTCGCTCTAACCACATGGTGCGCGCAGCTACGCGAACTAGGTATTCTGCTTCATGTATTAACCAATCACTAGGTTGGCGCTGACTTACTTGCTGATCTAACTGACTTATTTGTGTGGCTAATAGCTGTATTTGATCATCACTATCAAGATGTTTTTGCTTGGCGCTTTGTTGTGATTGACTTGTAGCTCTATGCTGTTGTTGCAGTTGTCGGTTAAATTCTGTCGTTAAGTCGCTTTTTAGCTGTATTTGACTCTGTTGTATTGCTTGATTATTTTGTTTGTTCAGTGTTAAAAGTTGCGCGCCAATTTGTTGCTGTTGCCAAATATAATGGCCAATAGAAGCGAAAATACTCATTGAAGCAATCACTAGTGCAATAGTCGCGGTTTTATTCGATGACTTTTCAACGGCTACACGCGTGCTTGACGGAGAAGGTTTATTCGCTACCGTTTTATTCACCTGAATGTTCTTGGCATTAGGTGTAGGGTTTGCTTTGGCATTACTACCTGATGAGTGTGTAGCGGCCTCTTTTTTCTCGGTGTCGCTATTATCCGATAGGTTGTTCTTAGAGACTTCGTTATCCGACATAATTCTATATTCCATCGTTATTTACTATTCTAAATAGGCTTACGAACAAGAGAGTGCTTGTAAGGTATTACAGAGTACTGTTGAGCTAGCGCTATGGGTATTTATTACCTGTGTTAAACCTAAGGCTTTGGCATTTTTCTCAATACGGTCACTGACCACTACCCATAGGCATTGTGATTGCCAATAATTATCTGTGTTATCAGTGTTATCAGTTATATGGGCTAGGTATTTTACTAATGTTACTAATATATCGTTACTGGTAACGACAATACAGTTTATTTGTTGTGCTCGCCATTGCTCAGCAATATTTATCGCTAATGTTCGCCATACACGTTGGTAACTTTCGACATAACTTACGTTAGCACCGCGTAAAGTTAAGCTATCGGCAATATGTTCTCGTCCACCATTACCGCGAAATATGACTACATTTCTCCCTGTTACTTTCGCCAGTTGTGGCAATTTAAGTAAACCTTCACTGTGTTCATGCTGGGGATCGGGCGATATAACACCAGTAATGCCAATAGCTTGTAATGCTTTTTTTGTGGCATTACCGACAGAAAAAATGGTTTGGGGTAAATTTTTTTGTAGTGGGTAGCTGGCGTGGGTAAATTCTACGGCTGCAACACTAACAAAGATAAGAATATCGGCGTGTTCTATCGCTATGGCGATATTGTCAGCGCTGGCGTTACTTTGGTAATCGAATAGGGTTTGACGAGTATTAGCTATGCCTTGTTGATCAAGTAACAAGGCAAGTTGCTGAGCTTTGGCTTTAGGCCGAGTAATTAGGACCTTAAGTGGTTTACCTAGAATAGGTAAAACCAACTCATTTATAGGAGTCTCAAGTGGTATCACTTGAGACGTTTTTTTGGCAGGTTTAGCTATTTTTGATATCATTTTCTGAATAAACTTGCTGTAAAATTTTATCTGCACCTCGGCTTAGTAATTCTTGCGCGAGTTTATTGCCGAGCGCTTCACCTTCTTCAACAGGACCGGTGATTTCACTTTCAATCATTTCACTACCATCGACAGCGCCAACTAAACCACGTAAGTGGATATTTTTACCATCAGCAGAAATAACACCGTAACTACCGATAGGAACCTGGCAACCGCCTTGTAATGCTCTATTCATCGCACGTTCTGCGAGCACACGAATACGAGTAGTTGCACATTCTAATGGTGCTAATAATGCTTTGATTTGTTCATCATCATTACGACACTCAATGCCAACAGCGCCTTGGCCATTTGCCGGAAGCATTTCTTCTGGTTCGATAAATTGTGCAATACGTTCACTCATCTCTAAGCGAATTAGGCCCGCAGCAGCTAAGATAATGGCGTCGTACTGACCTTCATCTAACTTTCTTAAGCGAGTATTTACATTGCCACGTAAATCACGAATGTCTAAATCAGGGCGACTTGCTTTTAATTGACACTGGCGACGTAGGCTTGATGTACCAACAATCGCACCTTTTGGTAAATCGCTTAATGATTTGATGGTATTAGAAACAAACGCATCACGGGGATCTTCACGAGGACAAATAACTTCTAATCCTAGACCCTCTGGAAAATCTACTGGAACATCTTTCATTGAATGAACAGCTATGTCAGCACGATCTTCAAGCATCGCTACTTCAAGTTCTTTAACAAATAAACCTTTACCACCGACTTTAGCTAAAGGTGTATCTAAAATGATATCGCCTTTCGTGGTCATAGGCACTAATTCAACGTTTATGCCGTCATGAAAATGCTCAAGTTGAGCTTTAACATATTCAGCTTGCCATAAGGCGAGGGCGCTTTTGCGCGTGGCAATTCGTACTGTCGTGTTAGTCATTCAATCTATCCAAATATATAAAGGTTACTGTGCTGAAAGTGTTAATTCAGTTTCAGCTTGAGTGCTAACAGCATTTGATAAAAACTGCCAAAATTCTTCACCGCTACGTTTATCTGTCCAACTATCGTTGTTCAAGACAAAATGGTGACCGTTGAATTTTGTTGCTACCCATATTTCATGCAAGGGTGCTTGCTTGTTTATAATCACTTTGCTGTTATTTTTAAAAGTTAGCGTTAATAATCCGCCAACTCCTTCGTAATCTATGTCGACACCAGAGTCTTCAATCGCCTCTTCTATAGTGAGAAGAAGCGCTTCGGCGATTAAGTTGTATTGGCTATCGTTCATTGCCTATCCTTTAAATATCATTATTTGTCTAAGTGAGTATTATTGTTGATAAGCATGTGAGTATAATAGCAATCAGACAAAATAAATATAGATATAGAGTGGTTAAGTTACGCTAAAAAGCTTGATTTAAACGACTTTCATGGCAAAAAAATCATCATGCGTACCAATAGACTTCATTACTTACATCAAATGCCAGATAGAAAATTAAATTTCAAATCGATTTTACTGGCTTTTATTACCGCTATTTTGTTATCTGCTTGTGGTATTAAAGGTGATTTATACCAAACACCAGAGCAAGCGGTTACTCCACAAGATAAAGTGGTAGAGCAGGGTGATGCGGCTCAAAAGACAACGATAAACAAAAGTGTTGAGCCACAAGACTCAGCAGTGATTCCAGTTGATGACTCAGAACAACAGCAAGCCATTCAGCAGCCAACTGAGCAAGCACCTACTCCACTAGTTAAACAGCCAACAGACCAAGTTAAAGAGCAACAATAATGCTAGTCAATTTTTCTAAAATGCATGGTTTAGGTAATGACTTTTTAGTGCTTGATAATGTCACGCAAAATGTTTTTTTATCGCCAGAATTAATCACTAAATTTGCCAACAGAAACTTCGGCGTGGGCTTTGACCAGCTGTTAGTAGTGGAGCCTCCTTATGATCCAGATTTAGATTTTCATTATCGCATTTATAATGCTGATGGTAGTGAAGTTGGCCAGTGCGGCAATGGCGCTCGTTGTTTCGCAAAATTTGTCCGTATGAAAGGCTTATGTAATAAACATAAGATTAAAGTTTCAACCAGCACAGGTAAAATGAATTTACACATCGAGCGTGATGGTAATATTTCAGTCACTATGCCAGTGCCACAATTTGAACCAAAAAAAATACCTTTTAGCGCACAAAAAATGGAAGGCACTTATATTCTGCGTAGTGAAAGCGAAACTGTTTTATGTGGCGTTGTCTCAATGGGTAATCCCCACTGTGTTGTTACCGTAGATAGTGTTGTTGAAGCGGACGTTGAATCGCTTGGGCAAGAATTATCGATACATGAACGTTTCCCTGAAGATGCTAATGTCGGTTTTATGGAAATAGTTAGCCCTAATTATATTAAATTAAGAGTGTATGAACGTGGCGCAGCAGAAACTTTAGCTTGTGGTAGCGGCGCCTGTGCTGCCGTTGTGATTGGTTATATGCAGAAAAAACTAGCCAAGCAAGTTACGGTAGAGCTGCCTGGTGGAAAACTACGTATATTTTGGCAAGGCCCGGGTCATCCAGTAAAAATGTCTGGTCCGGCAACGCACGTATTTGATGGTCAAATATCCATATAAACCGCTACTTTCCCAATCCCCTATTAGCGACGGCACCTAATGAAAAAAGAAATAAATAAGATGAATGATGTGCAACAAAGTATCAATAGTGACGATATTCCCTTAACGGATGAATTAGTGGTTAGTTACTTACAAGATAATCCTGAATTTTTTAATCGTAATAATAGCTTAATGACCAGCTTGCGCTTAGTTGATGAGCAACGTGGTACGGTTTCTTTAGTCGAGCGTCAACAGCAACAGCTTCGTCATAAAGTACATGGACTAGAAGATGAGATTACTCAGTTAATGTCGATTGCTACTCATAATGAGCAGTTATTTGTACTGTATAGTGACCTTTATCTACGCTTACTTGATTGTCAATCAGCAGAAGAGTTACTCGATTGTTTACATCAGGTGACCACTGAATTGTTATCTTTATCTTCATTTAAGTTGTGGTTAATTCCGGCAAATAATATTGAAGTTGCGCACCATAGCTTATCAACCAATGATTGTGCAGGTGTGATGCAAAACCGGTTAACGAATGATGAATACTATTTTGGTCGCTTGCAAGAAAGTGAACAAACATTGATTTTTTCTAAGCCATGTTCAGGATCAGTCGTCTTGATTAAGCTAACACATGATGAAAAACCCGTTGGCTTCTTAGCCATTAGTAGTGAAGATGCTCACCACTTTGACCCGCGTATGGATACTTTGTTACTTAATCAATTCAAACGTTTAGTTGCTAAGTTATTACATCAGCAACTAGCTCTGTAACAACAAGTATTATAAGTACTTTCAAGGTTATATAAGACTATGCAAATCTACCGACGTTTAAGCATGATTAAAGCCATCAGTTTTGATTTAGATGACACCTTATATAACAATCGTCCGGTAATGCTGGCGATTGAAAAAAAGATGGAGTGCTACTTTGTTGAAAAGTTTGCCATTCTATTACCGAAGTTACTATCTGAACCTAAGCTAGTTTTTAATCGACGTTTTTGGGCACCCTATCGCCAACAAGCGATCAAAGCACATCAGGATATTTCTCACGATGTGGTAAGGCTTCGTTTTGAGACTTATCGTTTAGGTTTGCTAGCGCATAATCTCTCATTTGATGAAGCAACGAAAGAGGCGCAGGCGGGTCTAGATTACTTTATTCACTTACGTAGTGACTTTACCGTACCAAAAGCAAGTCATGAACTTTTAGCGAGTTTAAGCAAAGTATTTCCGTTGGTAGCCATCAGTAACGGCAATGTCGATACCAAAGCATTGGGCCTTCATCACTATTTTCAACACATTTATCACGCTGGGTTTCAAACCAGTGAGGGTAATAATGAAAGTGAATATTTATTAAAGCAAAAGCCTGCGGCAGATATGTTTACTTTGGTGTGTGAACAGTTAGCTATTCCCGCAGAGCAGTTATTGCATGTCGGAGATTGTGGTGTTGCCGATATCCACGGAGCATTAAATGCCGGTTGCCAAACCGCTTGGTTACCACAATACGGAGTGGGTAAAAAGTTGCGACAAATCCCTCATATTGAACTAGCCCAAGTCAGTGACCTGTCACAACTATTACCCTAAAAAATTTAAGTGCCTCATTCAGTTATCTTAGCTAAACGGGGTACTGTAAAAATAAACAGCAAAGCACAACACCTATCTATAAATGGTGGTATACTTTTGCTTTTTGTTTAGCACTATTATCTGCCTAACCTAGCTAATGCCACCTCAATAAAGGTTTTAACCCTATGGACGTTTCAGAATTACTCGACTCTCTTAATGATAAACAGCGTGACGTTGTTGCTGCCCCAAAACAAAATATGCTGATTTTGGCAGGCGCAGGAAGTGGTAAAACTCGAGTATTAGTGCAGCGTATTGCCTGGTTAATGCAAGTTGAGGGTGTTTCTTCGCACAGTATATTGGCCGTTACCTTTACCAATAAAGCCGCAGCAGAAATGCGTGCTCGTGTAGAGCAAGTAACGAATGGCAATACTCACGGCATGTGGATAGGCACCTTTCATGGTTTAGCGCATCGTTTATTAAGAATGCATTTCCAAGAAGCCAATTTACCGCAAAGCTTTCAAGTACTTGATAGTGATGATCAACTACGCTTAATTAAACGTATTGTTCGTTCATTAGAGCTGGATGAAAAAAAATGGCCACCGAAACAATTTGTTTGGTACATCAATGGTAAAAAAGATGAAGGTCTTCGCCCACAACATATTGATTCTCAGTTCGATCCTACTGAAGAGTTATTTGTTAAAGTGTATAAAGCCTACCAAGAAACCTGTGATCGTTCAGGCTTAGTTGATTTCGCTGAGTTGTTATTGCGTGCTCATGAGTTGTGGTTAAAAAATCCGGCCTTATTAGATCACTATCAACAGCGTTTTGGTCATATTTTAGTGGATGAGTTTCAAGATACCAACGCGATTCAATATGCATGGCTTACTATGCTAGGTAAAGCCCGCAGCAAGGTGATGATTGTCGGCGATGACGACCAATCTATTTATGGCTGGCGTGGCGCAAAAATTGAAAACATCGAACGCTTTCTAAAAGAATATGATGATGCGAAAACCATTCGCCTTGAGCAAAATTACCGCTCAACTGCTAATATTTTGAAATCAGCTAACCAACTCATTTGCAACAATACTAACCGCATGGGTAAAGAGTTGTGGACCGATGGTGAAGCGGGCGAAAAAATATCAATTTATACTGCGTTTAATGAAATTGATGAAGCACGATTTATTGCGGGTCGTATAAAACAATGGCGTGATGATGGCGGTAAATTGGATGAAATCGCGATATTGTATCGTTCAAATGCGCAATCACGTTTACTTGAAGAAGCATTATTGCAAGGGCAGCTACCGTATCGTATTTATGGTGGACAACGATTCTTCGAGCGACAAGAGATAAAGGATGCGCTTGCCTATATGCGCCTTATGAATAATCGTGATGATGATGCGGCCTTTGAACGTGTTATCAATACGCCTACTCGTGGTATTGGTAATCAAACCTTAGCATTGGTAAGAGATGCTGCCCGAGGTATGGAAGTCACAATGTGGCAGGCTTGTAAGAACATGATCCAAGCTGAGCAACTAAAAGGTAGGGGTGCTAAAACGATTACAGCGTTTATGCAACTTATTGAACAATTAGAAGATGATACGGCTAACTTAGATTTAGACCAACAAGCCAACTTTATCATTAGTCATAGTGGCTTAAAGGCGATGTATCAAGCTGAAAAGGGTGAACGTGCCGCTCAGCGTATAGAAAACTTAAATGAATTAGTAACAGCTTGTCAAACGTTTGAAAGTGATCCCGAATTAGCTGAAGAACAAACACCGCTAACCGCATTTTTAACCCATGCAGCATTAGAGTCAGGTGAATCACAAGCTGATGAGTTTGAAGCTGCGGTTCAGTTAATGACAATGCATTCGGCTAAAGGCTTAGAGTTTCCTTTAGTCTTTATTGCAGGCCTTGAAGAAGGCATGTTCCCTTCACAACAATCGGTTGAAGAGATAGGCCGCTTAGAAGAAGAGCGCCGTTTATGTTATGTCGGCATGACAAGGGCAATGAGTAAGCTATACTTATGCCACGCTGAAAGTCGTCGCTTATATGGGCAAGAAAAATACCATAAAGCGAGCCGTTTTTTACGTGAATTACCTGAAGATTGTATCGAAGAAATTCGCATGCAGTCGCAAGTGAAACGACCGAGTAAAGTCGGTAAGTTCTCCAATACCTTTACACTTGAAACCTTTGAAAATACTGGTTTTAAGTTGGGGCAGCTGGTTAAGCATGCTAAGTTTGGGGAAGGTGTAGTACTTAACTATGAAGGCAGTGGTGCTCAATCACGTATTCAAGTGAATTTTTCCGATGTAGGTAGTAAATGGTTAGTGGTGGAATATGCTAACTTGCAAGCGGTTTAATAGAATATGTATTAGGTATGAAACGAACAGCCAGAAAATAGTCCATTTAAAATAAAAGGTGTTGTGATGTCTCAACGATTATTAGTAGTAGAAGACAGTAAACCTATAGCGACCGTTATCAAACAGATAGCCCGCTCGTTAAAGTTTGAGGTGGTTATTGCCACTGATTTAGCCCAGGTGGAAAATATTCTATCGTCAGATACTGATTTTTTTGCGGCGACTATTGATTACGCCTTGCCTGATGCACTAGATGGCGAGGCAATTGCTTGTGTGTTATCCCATGGTATTCCAAGCATAGTCATGACAGGTAAAATGGATGATGAAACTCGACAGAAAATTTTATCACAGCCAGTAATTGATTATATTCCGAAAGAAAATAGCCAAGCTTTTCTCTATTTAAAGCGTGTTTTACATTGGCAGCAAACTAATAGTCAAAATACTATCTTAGTGGTTGATGATTCATCTGCTGCACGAAACCATATTGTAGAATTATTAAAACGTCGTAATTTTAATGTAATAACGGCCAATAATGGTGTGCAAGCCCTAGAAAAAATTGCTCAACATAAAAATATTAAAATGGTTATCACCGATTTAGAAATGCCGGCAATGGATGGTATTGAGCTAACGAATGAAATTCGCCGTATGTATACCCGTGAGCAAGTTGCCGTGATAGGTATTTCAGGTGCAAGTAATGGCATTCACTCAGCACGTTTTATAAAAAATGGCGCCGATGACTTCTTGCGTAAACCTTTTTGTCCTGAAGAATTTTATTGTCGTATTACTCAAAACATTGAAAGTTTGAATAATATCGCCAAAATTCAGCATGCAGCTAATACTGATTATTTAACAGACCTTGCTAATCGCCGTTCTTTTTTTCGCAATGCTGAATTACGTGTTAAAGAATATATTAATAAAAAAGTACCTTATTGTTTAGCAATGATTGATATCGATTTCTTTAAGAAAGTAAATGACAGCTATGGTCATGATGTTGGTGACCAAGTCTTAAAGGTAGTGGCACTTTATATGCGTAAGCACTTTGGCACAGGCCTTACTGCACGATTGGGCGGGGAGGAGTTTGCGGTATTATTACACGGCATAGATCAAGACAACTTATACAATAAGTTAGATGATTTTAGACGAGAAATTTCCGTGTCGACTATCCCTGCAGGTGATGCGTCTATATCAATAACCCTGAGTGTCGGCGTAGTTTTTGATAGCCAAGACGAGTTCTCTACGCAAATGAATGAAGCGGATAACGCCTTATATCTAGCGAAAGAAAATGGTCGTAATCAGGTGGTCATCTTTGGCGCAGAATTAGAAGACTAGCTAGTTTCATTGCTAATAAAATAAAAATAGCGCTTTAAGCGCTATTTTTTTGAACTTAGATAAGTTATTTAAGCACGCTTTTTAAATGAGTCCAGACTATAAAGTACTAATGCAGCCCATATGAATACAAAGGTAATTAACTCAGCACTTTTCATGGTTTCTTGATAATAAAAGGTCGCCAATAAAAACATAATACTTGGGCCCAAGTATTGAAAGAATCCTAAGGTCGACAGTGCTAATCGTTTAGCTGCGATAGTAAAAAACAATAGCGGTGCTGTTGTCACTATGCCTGCCATGATCAAAGTAAAGTTCAAGCTAGCGGTATTTATTGCCATATTACTTGTACTGCTTTCGACAAAGAAATACCAATAAATGAGTGCTATAGGCAGCATTAACAGAGATTCAATAAATAATCCGATGAATGAATTAATAGGGAGTTTCTTTCTAAGTAATCCGTAAATTGCAAAGGTACTAGCTAAAGCAAGTGAGATGATGGGTAACGTACCTAAAGCAATGAGTTGTACCAATACACCAAGTAGGGCTAAACCAACCGCTATTAACTGGTTACGACGTAAGCGCTCATGAAAAAATATCATACCTAATATCACATTAAATAATGGATTAATGTAATAACCTAAACTGGCATCAAGCAAATGATTGTTGTTTACCGCCCAGATGAACAAGAACCAATTCACCGCAAGAAAGCTAGCCGATAAACACAATTGCAATAATACTTTAGGCTGTTTGAAAACCTCGACTAATTGCGACCACTTCTTCATGACAATGATCATCACCAACAAAAATACCGTTGACCAAATCACTCTATGCATCATTATTTCACCAGGTTCAATGGCGGTGAGTAATTTGAAGTATATTGGCGCAAAACCCCATAAGAGGTATGCACTTAATGCACTAAAAGCACCGTTACGGCTACTATTGGCTTCAAGTTGATTTGTGGCTGTTGCACTCATTATTTATTTGTTCAACTGTAATAGGGATGAAAGAGCGTGGATAATAACATGACATTAAGTGGTTAAAGAATTATAAAGCTCACGAATTATGATCAACACTGTAAACTTGTTAATACTGGTATTGTAACTTTAGTGATAAGTATCAAGGTAATTTAGTAGGGGTTAAAAATATATTTTTCTGTGCTAGGTTTTCCCTGTGTCGCTGAGTTAAAATAACAATATTATCCATAAGAAAATTAGTCGACACCTTCTTGAACTCCTCAGTAGCTAACGCCCAAAACAGTGCAGAAATCAGTACAGAAAATAGTACCGAAAATGATGCCTTATTGCTCGATACTTTAAAGCACCATTTCGGCTATGAAAGTTTTCGAGAGGGGCAAGCTAAAATTATTAATAGCTTGTTGCAAGGGCAAGATTCATTGGTGTTAATGCCTACGGGCGGCGGTAAATCATTATGTTATCAGTTACCCGCTGTAATATTACCCGGTGTGACTGTCGTTGTTTCGCCCTTGATTGCCTTAATGAAAGATCAAGTGGATGGTTTAACCCGGCAAGGCATATCAGCTGCATTTATTAATTCTAGTCTTGAGCAAAGCGAAATCAGCGATATCTTTGCTCGTTTAGGTCGAGGTGAAATTAAATTACTGTATGTTGCACCTGAGCGTTTAACCAATTATTACTTCTTGCAAAGCTTGAGCCAGTTGCAACTAAGCTTGTTTGCTATTGATGAAGCGCACTGTATTTCTCAGTGGGGTCATGATTTCAGACCCGCCTATACTAAGCTGCAATGTTTAAAACAAAATTTCCCCACAGTTCCGGTTATGGCATTAACGGCGACAGCTGATGTTACTACCCGTAAAGATATTTTGAATCAACTTGCGCTACCTAATCCTTATATTCATCTTGATAGTTTTGATCGACCTAATATTCGTTTTACCTTAGCTCCTAAATATAATGGCGAAAAACAGTTACTGGGTTATATCAAAAAGAAGGGTGAAGATAGCGGTATTATTTATTGTAATAGTCGTTGGCAAGTCGAGAAATTAGCTAAGTACTTAGCTGCAAGTGGTGTAAATTGTGCGGCTTACCATGCAGGACTAGAAAACGAAATTCGTTCACTAGTACAAGAGGGTTTTACCAAGGATAATATTCAAATAGTCATTGCTACCGTCGCTTTTGGCTTAGGTATCAATAAACCTAACGTGCGTTATGTTATACATTTTGAACCACCACGTACTCTAGAGTCTTATTATCAAGAAATTGGCCGTGCGGGTCGTGATGGCTTAAATGCAGAAGCCTTATTTCTAGTAGATGAAAAAGATGTCGCGCGTATTAAGAAGCGTATTAGTGAAGGTGATAATCCACAGCGAGTAAATGTTGAAATGCAACGCTTTGCTGCTATGGATGCCTTTATTGATGCACAAACCTGTCGTCGACAGGTAGTGTTAAATTATTTTGCTGAATATACCGAAAAAGGCTGTGGTAATTGCGATATTTGCTTAGACCCACCAAGTCAGTTTGATGGCACGATAGAAGCGCAAAAAGTATTGTCATGTGTCTATCGTATCGAACAACAAGGTGATATTAACCATGTAATTGCCGTTTTACGCGGCGAACTTACCGATAAAATTAAACAATCTGAGCACGATAAGGTCTCTACCTTCGGTATTGGCAAGGGTAAAACCGCCGGTTACTGGTTCTCGATTATTGGTCAGTTAATACATTTAGGTTATTTGCAGCAAGATATCGAGCAACAATCTATTTTATGCTTAACACAAGCATCGGGCGTGGTATTAAAAGCGCAAGAGCCTTTGATGTTAGCTAGCCCGCGTCTGCAAAAAGCCAGTTACTGGCAGGAAAAAGCACCACAAAAAAGCTATGATCGGGTGTTATTTGCAAAACTACGCGAACTTCGTAAAGCGATTGCTGATGGCGAAGACATTGCACCCTTTATTGTTTTTAATGATGCAACTTTATCTGAATTGGCGCGTGTACAACCGAAAACATCACGTGAAATGCTTAATATCAGTGGCATCGGAGATGTGAAGTTATCCCGTTATGGCCAACCGTTTCTCGCGTTGATTAAAGAGCATAAATAACTATTTCATTAATATAGATTTGCACAAAAAAAATGCCGATTAACTTTGATAGTTAATCGGCATTTGTACAAAGCACGCTTGATAGTGAGTAAATTACTCTTTCTCAGCTACTTCAGTTTGTTCTGTTGTTTTATCTTGAGCTTGTTCTTGCTCTTTTTTCTCATCATGACCTTCGCCACCGCAACCACCACAACAACCCATAAATCACTCCAAATATTTAAATTCATGTATTAAGACTTGTTGAAATAGTACCTGAGTAATTTACTCAAGTACTTGATCGAGATCAGCATTACTCATTTAAAATAAGCGTTAGCTAAAGTTTAGCTAACGCTGAAACCTATTACTTAGGTAATGCAGTAAAGCCCATGTTGAACAGGGTAAAGGAAAATAAATCTGCGTAGAGATCAATAGTTTTTGCTACTGGCGTACCAGCACCGTGACCACCGTTAGTTTCAATACGGATTAAAGTTGGTGCCACGCCCGCTTGCTTGGCTTGTAACTCAGCAGCAAACTTAAATGAATGTGCTGGAACAACACGGTCATCGTGATCGCCTGTCGTTACCATTGTTGCTGGGTAGCTAACACCGGCTTTAACATTGTGTACTGGTGAATAATTGTTTAAGTAAGTGAACATTGCTTCACTTTGCTCAGAAGTGCCGTAGTCATATGCCCAACCTGCACCAGACGTGAACGTGTGATATCTAAGCATGTCTAATACACCAACAGCTGGTAATGCAACTTTCATTAGATCAGGACGTTGTGTCATTACAGCGCCAACTAATAAACCACCATTTGAGCCACCTTGAACCGCAAGATAATCACTTGAAGTATAGCTTTGGTCAATAAGGTATTCACCTGCCGCAATAAAATCGTCAAATACATTTTGCTTGTTTAACTGTGTACCCGCGTCATGCCATTTCTTACCGTACTCACCACCGCCACGTAAGTTAGCTACAGCGTAAATACCGCCTTGCTCCATCCATACTGCGCGAGATACGCTAAATCGTGGTGTTAAGCTTACATTGAAACCGCCGTAAGCATATAAAAGCGTAGGGTTTTTACCGTTTAACTCAATACCTTTTTTGTAAGTGATGATCATCGGTACTTTAGTGCCATCTTTTGATGGGTAGAAAACTTGCTTAGACTCATAAGCATCGCTGTCAAACTTAGCGCCGGACTTACGGTAAACGTCACTTTCACCTTTATCTATGTTGTAGCTATAAATAGTGCCAGGTGTTTTGTAATTGCTAAAAGAGTAATACAATTTATTTGCATCTTTATCACCTGAAAGGGCGGTAGAGCTACCTACACCAGGTAAGGCAATTTCACGAATTTTATTACCTTGATAATCGTATTGGTAAACCTTCGAAATGGCATCAACCATGTATTCAGCGAAGAAGAAACCGCCACCCGTTGACGCGCTCAATACGTTTTGTGTTTCAGGGATTAAATCTTTCCAGTTTTCTTGTGCTGGCGCTTTAGCGCTAACCGTAACTATTTTTTTGTTTGGTGCATCAACGTTAGTGACTAAGAATAACTTGTCGCCTTCATTTTCAATAACGTAAGTATCACCAAGAAAATTATCAGCAATTGTTACCAATGGGCTGTTTGGCTTCGTTAAGTCTTTCAAGTAAAGGTTGTTACCAGATGTTGATACCGCACCAGAAATTAATAAGTAACGGTTATCTTCAGTTACATCACCACCAACATAGCGATGCTTCTCTTCAGCAGTAGCACCAAAAATAACTTTGTCGTCTTTTTGTGCTTGGCCTAGCGTATGGTAATAAAGTTTGTGTTGATCAGTTTTTGCTGAAAGCTCGCTACCTTTTGGCTTATCGTAGCTTGAGTAATAAAAGCCTTCATTTTTATACCAAGAAATGCCTGAAAACTTGACATCAATTAATGGTGTTTCTAATACGGCTTTAGTTTCAGCATCAATAATGATGATTTTACGCCAGTCACTGCCTGCTTCTGAAATAGCGTAAGCGGCAATTGAACCATCTTTAGAAAAACTTAATTGACCAAGAGACGTTGTGCCATCTGTGCTTAAAGTATTTGGATCTAAAAACACTTCAGCTTCACCACCATCTTTTTGACGATAAACGACATATTGGTTTTGTAGGCCGTCATTTTTGTAGAAGTAAGTGTAGTCACCCTCTTTAAAAGGAGCGCCAATTTTCTCATAGTTCCATAATTCAGCTAAACGAGACCTTAATTGGTCACGGTATGGAATTTGTGCCAAGTAATCGAAAGTCACTTTGTTTTCAGCTTTAACCCAAGCGCCTGTTTCTTCACTACGATCGTCTTCTAACCAACGGTATGGGTCAGCAACTTCAGTACCAAAGTAATTATCAACCACGTCACCTTTGTGGGTAACAGGGTAACTAATTTTTTGTGTTTGTTGCTGAGTTGAAGCAACAGTCTCTGATGCTTGTTCAACACTGTTACCAGTACAACCGGCTAATACGCTAGTGACCAATATACTGGTCAAGAAAAGGCTTTGTTTCTTCATTTGAGTCTCGCTTGTTGAAGTGAGTATTATGTTTGTTAATCCATCGGGACTGACAGTACAAATTCACATTTATTTTACAAATATTGGGGCAGTGTAGCAGAAGAGGCTTGAGCAAGACTATGGCTTACCTCATTGAGTATTGAGGTAAGCGGCAGTATTTTGTTACAGAGTATTACTAATCGCCTTTAGCTATAAATTTAGCGGTTTTCTAGACGATTAAAATCAAGCAAACCAGATGATTTAGGTTGGTTGGTTTTATACCAAACATGCAATTCGTCGGCAAACTTCCAAAAGTCTGGATTTGTTCGGCGAATGGCAAACTGATCTTTAAGCTGACTGTAATCTTGCTCTGTTCTTATTGCGATCAAGCGTTCAACAAATTCAGCGAGTTGTACTTGTTCTACTTTAAAAAAGGCATTGGGATAGGTACCTACTATACCCCGTAAAATCGCTAAATTATCTTCTGCAGGTAGACGTCGATTTTCTTCAGAAAATAAATGCGCAACATTACTGTGAGCAGAGTTATTAACCAAGCTATAGGCTTGTAGCTTATCGCCATTTGATACCATGACATAACTCACCTGTGGTAACAGAGCAACGCTATCATTAGGTATATTGCTTATATTTCCCATAAGCTTATCGGCTTTACTTCGTGCTAATGAAGAAATATTAAATTGGCTAACGTGCGTATTTTTTGTATGTTTAGCTACTTTTTTAAATAGTTCGTTTTGTGGCTTGGCAGTTTGGTATTTAATGCCTGTTTCAGGTAACTGATAAAAATCATCAGAAAAAATATAATCCTTAATGTCACTGTTGGTGCCTCGATACCAATATTCATGTATCGGCTTTCGCTGAGCTTTAGGCAGTAAACTAATAAAGTTACTTTCGGCTTCCATGCGCAGAAAATCCATATACAAACGTGTTTTTAATTGATGGCCAACATTGCCATAAACATCGAAACCAGCGACTAATAAATAATGAATACGCTCTAGTAATGGGTAACTAATTAACCAAGCTGTTTTAGGTGTAGGGCCAACAAAGCCTTGTAAAACAGAAGCACTATCATAATGCCTGAAGACAGTTAGGCTAGCATTGGGGTTGCCTTTACCGGACCAAATTAAATCTAAATTAAGCTCATTTGATTGTAAGTTAAGGTCCTTTATATAGGCTACTTTATTTTTTACATATTTTTGCTGACGTTTAGCATATTGTCGCCAATACAGTAATGACATCGTTTTATCACTGGTTGCCGCGGGAAGTTGTAAAAGGTCGGTATTGGCAGTAATGAAATCTTCACTAGGGTAATGATCAAAATTATCAGGGCTTAGGAAAAAAACCCAAAAATTATCTTCAATCACATTCAGTGCAATTTGACCTCGACACACAGGACCTTTGATAAAGTTCATAATAGAGAACTGCGCTTGGTCTAATAAAAATTGATAACGTGCTTTATCTGGAATTGCCTGAAATGTTTTAAAAGGATTAGAAGCGTTTATTAATTGGTAATCAGGTAGCGTAGTTACCGCGTAATTAGGTTGATAGAAAATCTCAGTGATGCGCGCTAATTTTTTCTCACCAAACGGATAGGGCATATGACGCTTAGCAATAATGGTATCGTTATGTTTAATCAGTCGGTAGTACACTTGTGGCTTATTGATAATGGCATTAACGCTGCCATCTGCATAAGGCGAATCAAAAGGGCGACGCGTATTAATCACCGCTACTTTTTCACCGCTAGCAGTGCTCGAACGCACGAGTTTAAAATAACTAGATCGTGTTTTATCAAAATATAAATTGGCTAGATATAAGTGTTCAAATAAATAGCGAGAAATCAGCTGTTCTTTAGCTGAACTGCCATTGAGTAAAGCTTCCCAGCGGGTGATCATTTTTTGCTCTTTCGCATTCGCTGGAATGGCATCAGGCATGATGGCACCCGATGCTAACCAACCGGTTAACTGAGTGTGCTCAGTTGTCGATAGGGCGGGTAGCGCATAAGGCATGCCGCCAAGAGGGAATTTATTTTTATATTGCTCAAATTCTTCTATTGTAGGACATTGCTGATTTCTATCGAGCGATACATCAAAATCATTACTCAATAGTGGCTCATTGGGTAATGGATGCTGTTGCTTTAACTGGATCATTTTATAGAACAAGCTGGCCTGAGTGTTAGCTTGCTCAGTTTGCTGGCGCTCATTAAGCACAGGGAAAAATCCTTGTTCACGCAGCGGCTGTAAACTCTCAGTTTTTAGTTCGGTTAACTTGCTTAGGCTTGCACTAATTTTTGCTGTAAGTAAGCGTTCACCATTATAAACCATGGCTTTATTCGCACCACGTTCAATACCAGCACGGCTTTCCATTTTTAATTGACAAGGGGCGTCGTAACAGCCGTGGCAAACGACACAACGGTTTTCAATAATTGGCTGTATATGTTCATTAAAATTAATGACTTGAGAAGTCGTGGCTTTAGGTTGCGCTAATCGATTATCAATATTGCTAGGGCCATAAAGTTTATCGAACTCCATTACGCCTAAAGTGGCACAACCCGAGAGAAATAGAAAAATAAATAGCCATTGAAACTTACGCATGGAAATCCTTAAATTGCTAAAATTAGCAGGTAGATTGCTGAGTTTAAGCGATGTTGATGAATACTGTAAAGTTACTCTGTATCCAGCAACATTGAATGGCTGATATAGTGAGGGCAAATAGTGAGACTAATAACGATTTCTTAGCTCTGGTACATCGGTATTGTATTGAACAAATTCTACTTCATAACCATCAGCATCTAGAAAATAGATATTTTCTCTATACTCATCAGGAGTACCCTCTTTATGAATGGGGAAGCCTGCTTGTGTGATACGCGCTATGGTGCCTTTGATATCGCTGGTGACATAAGCAAAATGCGCTAACCCCACTTGATGACCGGTTAAATCTCTATTGTCGCCAACGCCATTATCGGCCAAGGCAATATATTGATAATCATCACCAAAATGTAGCCAGTTTCTCGGCTTTCCTGACCATTCACCTTTATCGCCACCACGTACATGCCAATGAGGAAAAGCGGCCTGGTAAAAGGTTAAACTTTTTTCTATGTCAGAAACGACTAAGTTTATATGTTCTAAAGTAATCATAATTGCTCTCCGTTACGTTTGAAAACGTATTATATATACCCGTACCACTTGAAGATGCTCGTTTCAGGAAACCTGAGCGAATCATAATCGAGGTACATTTTTTGTTAATGGTTGTTCCCTTAAAAACAAATGTGACGACGAGTATGCTTTGCTCAGATTTCCCCCAAGGGCTGGTTTATAAACGCTTTATGCTACGTTATTGATTTCGACAATAGAATAACTATTCTATTCAATCAATGCCTTGCCTAAAGGCGTTTATAATTCCAGCTGAATCCTGCATCTTCAGGTGGAACGGGTATATATCTAGTGTAGTTGTTTATTCTGAGTATTTTCTTTCAACGCGCCATGGCGGATTTAAACGATTTTCACCTGCCCAATACAGTTTGATTTTATTACCGCTTGGGTCGCGTAAGATCGCTTCACGCCACAAGTAGGATTGTTCTATTGGTAACTGCTCAAATTGAATGCCTCGTTGTTGAATTTCAGCAACCCATGTATCTAGTTCCTCATATTCAAAGTAAATCACAGCACCATATTGATTGTTATCAGGTAAGTCTACTTCTAAGCTAAGTGAAAAGGTTGCACCTTCATCAGGGCAAGCAAAACGCGCGTAATGTGGTGTATCTACAATGTGTAAAAACCCTAAACGACGGTAGAAATCAGTACTCATTTCCATGTCTCTTACCGGTAATGTCACTTGATTTAAATTCATAATAACTCCTCGTTGTTTTAACTGATTTGTATTGTTTGTGCTTTATCTACATACCGTACGGGTATAAATGTTCGTTGTTATATACGTTACCTTGTAAGGTTTCGCGTAAACTTTTCATCGCTTGGCTGTAATGCAATAAGGTATGCAGGCTATAACCGATACGATGGCGGATACTTTTATCTCGGCGAGTTATAGCGCTATCTTCTGGCTGATTGTCCTCATTCATAGTATTGAGGATCTCTTCAACATTTCTAATAATTAGGTGATCGGGAATAGCTACCAGTTTGTTATTAGAAAAAGCATTCATCCGTAATTCTGCTATCGGGTAAGCGCCACTAATACCATTAACCACAGACACTAACAGTACTGGTTTATGACCGATATCAGCCGCTTCCGCCATCATCAATAAATTTTTCAATAAAGGAGAAGCTGTTCCTCCCCATTCCGGAGTGATAAGGATTAATGCATCCATGGTTTGTAATTGGGCATTAATATCTTGCCAATCACTGGCATCATTTTGTTTACTGCTATCCTCGCCATCCCATAGCGGTAGACGTTTTTTACACAGCTCAAGATGACTGACTTTACTAAATTGAATGCTGTTGTCTGCAAGATACCCAGCGACTTTTGCGCTTTGTGATTGTGTGCGTTGGCTGGCACTGATAATTAATAAATTCATCATTATTCTCTTCATTTTCTTTAGTAAAGCGTTTTATTTATTTAATAAGGTAAACACTTTACCAAAGAAGATCAAGTTAAATATAAACAAAAAACTTTACATAATATTGAGCTAGACGATGAAATTATGCAAAAAGTGCGTAATAATAGGGATATATCCCGTTTCTTGGCTGTAGATCTAATGAAAACGCATGAAAAAATAATTCAGTTACTGAAGACCCAAGGGCCTTTAACCGCAAAAATACTGGCAAGTGAATTGGGTCTGACTACTATGGGTGTTCGTCAGCATGTTCAAGGGTTAGAGGACTCTGGTGATGTGATTTTTAAGGATGAAAAAGCGGCTCGAGGCCGACCTACTCGTTATTGGTCATTAACAGATAAAGGCAATAGCCGTTTTGCTGATCGTCACGATGAATTAACGGTGCAGTTACTTGACTCAGTTATCACTATTTTTGGTGATGATGGCTTGGAAAAGCTTATCAGCCACCGAGAAGAAACGTCGATGGCCAACTATAGATTGGCCCTTGCTGATCGCTTTGGCGTAGAGGAAAAATTACAAACCTTAGCTAAACTGCGCAGTGATGAAGGTTATATGGCAACCATTGAAGAGCATGATGGTGTATTTTGGTTAATAGAAAATCATTGCCCCATTTGTGCTGCAGCAACTAAATGTGTCAACTTCTGCCGCTCAGAGTTGCAAATGTTTCAAGCGCTAATGGACGAAGTCGCTACAGTGAGCCGAGAAGAGCATATTGTTGAGGGGGCACGACGTTGTGCTTATAAAGTCTTGCCTGTCTAATAGCTAGCAAGAAAATTAATTAATTTACGATGCTTCGTTAGATAAAGCATCGCTATTTTTAGTAGTCGTTTTACCTGTTATCCTTCAAAGAAAGCTTTTAATTTTCTGCTGGTTTATCTGCCGAGTAAATAATACCTTGTTGCTTTCTTGCCTGTTCTATCACAGTTAATACTTGCTGAGACAGTTGCCAGCTATTCACAGAAGACTCATTGTTGCCACTCACTATTAAATCAATGAAATGGCTAAGTTCGTAAGTCATTCTATTATCGGTTTGCGTTAATGTTAACGTTTGGCAACTACCATCATTTAAATGCAAAGAAACTTCATTGAACAATGATGAATGTTGCCACATTAAATAACCATTCTCGCCCTGTATTTCACAAATATTACTGCCATTACTGAGTTTCGAATAACTTATATGTGCTTGTAAGTTAGCTTGGTTATTATCTGTAGCGGGCAAGTCGTACTTCAATAAAATATCGCCATAACCATCAACCCCCGTTGGTAACTTATAACATTGACCTGTTATCTCTGTTGGTAAGCCAAATAAATCTATGGCCAAATATAGGGGATAAATACCAATATCCATTAAAGCGCCGTTACCAAAATCTAAATTAAAGGTATTTGGATTTTTACCCTGCAAGTAAGCGGGATATCGAGATGATAATTGGCAAAATGAGGCACTATATTTACGGATGTTGCCCAGTGCTTTTAACTGCTTTTTTATTTGGTGATAGTTAGGCAGGAAAGTTACTAACATTGCTTCCATAAAAGTCACATTGTTGGCTTTAGCGGCAACAACCATTTTTGTAAGTTCAGCGCAGTTAATGGCCACTGGCTTTTCACAAAGCACATGTTTTCCGCCATTTAGCAGGGTAATACTTTGTTGTGCATGAAAATTGTTTGGTGAGGCAATATATACAGCATCAACAAGATCACTGTTGGCTAATAAAGCCAAATCAGTAAAACAATGGGTAATATTATGCTTATCGGCAAAGGCTTGTGCTGTTTGTTGATGGCGTGAATAAACCGCCACTAAATTAAAGCGAGCATCTTGCCTCGCGGCCTCAATAAAAGCATCTGTGATTTTACTGGTACCGATAACGGCAAAATTAGTCATAGTAAAGCAGCCTTCAAAAAATATTTATGGCTGAAAAGTATTACATGCAGTGGTTGCAGAGTCTATCAAGCCATCTTGCTTTTTATTAACAAGATGGCGTGGGCTGAGATTTTTAAGCGCTTTCTTTATGGTAATGGCGTAGGGCATGTTCTTTTTGTCGGCCCTGACTAAAGGAGGTAACACGTTTTAAATAGCCAATAACCCGCGTGCCGTGATCTACATTGTCACTGCCGCAACTCGAACAAAGCTGCAAAGTACGTTTATCTATTTTTTCACATTCATTACAAATAGTTATCTTCACATTGATGCAAAAATAATTACACCCCGTGCTGGCGGCTACATTAAAGAGCTTCAAATAAGCCTCGGTAGAGAGTGCTTCATCTAAATTTAAATGCAATGCGGAGCCTCCATCTAGGTATTGCGTCATTTCTTGACCGTGCATGACAAACTTATCAATATGATTTGTTTCTTCGTCCTCAACCACATAAAAGTAAGAGTTATAACATTCACGGTTTACCTGATAACCATCTTTTTTATCCCATTTTGCATTTTTAATACCGAGATTTTCCGCGGGTACAAACTCAGTATTAAACATATAACCAAACTCTTTTTTAGCTGCCTGATTCGCTTGATAAATAACTTTTAAGTGCTGACTAACAAATGCTTTATATTCATCATTATTGCCAACAGTAAGGTTGTAGAATTCAGCTGCTTCAGCCATACCATTGATACCTATGGTAAGAAACTGTTTGTCTAATGAGATAAAACCAGCGTCATAGACTGATAAAGCGCCTTGCTCTTTGTACTCTTCCATTAATTTTCGATAAGCCACTTGGTATTTTTGTATCTTTTCAATTTCTATTTTTAAATCTCGGCCATCTTGCACTAAGCGGTTCATGTTAATGGTAATGACGTTAATTGAACCAGTAGCGACACCACCAGCACCTAAGGTATAGGAAAAAGTATTATCTGATATTTCATTACGCAGGCGGCAACAAGAGGCTAGGGAGTCAGCACTGTCAGATAAGTAGATAAAAAATGAGTTTCCTTCAGCTTTTTGCTCAGCTAACTTACGGGCAAATTCTTGATCTTTACACTGGCCATTTTCAGTTAACATAGCAGCAGTAACAACCGGAAAAGTTAATACTGCTTGTTCACGTTCTTTATTGAGCCAACTTAGGAAAAAGTGCTGTAATTTGTTAACCGTCTGCCAATTGGGTTTACTAAAATCAGGGAAAACGAATTCACCAAACATTGAAGAAAAATAGTGCTGATCAAACAATGATACATTCCAAAAAACACTTTGATAACCTCGGGCCGCTGCCGGTTGATTGATTGCATAAACTACATGCTGTAAGTGATTCTCTATCTCAGATTTATGGGTGTTTATATAATCATTACCATATTCAAGACGAGCAAAATAATCAAAATAAGTCAGGAATTCAACGGTAGCTACCGCACCAGCAAACTGCGCAGAAATAGCAAAAATTAGATTCACAAAAGAGCCACAAAATGATTCTAAATGTTTGGGTGCTTTAGATTCACCACCCAGTTTAGTTAAACCATCAAGCAAGAACGGGTACATACTAATTGAAGTACAGTATGGCTTTAAGCTGGTTTCATCATGCACATAAATTTCATGATCTTCAATTTGACGCATGTACTCTTTGGCCAAGTCAGCATCAAAAGTATCGCGAATTTTGTCATGTACTAAAGCGCGGTTAATTTGCACGAAACAGTCTTTTAATAACTCGGCCTCTAAAGTGGCAATGTTTTTGTGGCTAACGTTGGCATTGGCATCCATTTTTGAGCCATCAGCAGCATTTTGTGCCGAAAAGTAGTCTTTAATGAAGTCTTTTTTATTAGTGATTTGTTCTTCGTTAAGCCGCAACATTGTTTGCTCCTTGAGTGTCGATATTATTTTTAGTGAATAAGTAATTTAGTTTTTCACCCGTAGTTAGATCACGAAAAACTTGGTTAGTTGTAATGCTATCTAAGCCACCTAACTCAGGTTGCCATTTACCTGTTTTTAAGAAATCTAACTGCTGAGTGATTCTAAGATCTATATGTTTATCACCTGACTCTTTACCAGAGTAAAGGCAGGTTTTAAGGCCAAAGTTTTTAGCGATAAGCAATTTTTCAATTAAAGCACTTGGTTGCCATTCACCACCAAAAAATACTACGCAGCTGATCAAACCTTGATACTTTTTAAGCCACTGTATGAAGTTTTGGTTTGTTAGCGCTAGACCGTTTTTTGCATGCCATAGTTCTGTGCTATGACAACCGTTACAGCCTACTTTACAGCCGGTAATGCTAAAGCACAGACTAATTTCATTAGGCACTTCTTGGAAGACAATACTGGGAACTATGCAGTTAAAAATCACTAGATGCCTATATATAGATGTTATTATTTTAATAGACACAATATATAGTATTTCATCGGTAGGGTTTGTTGATTTAGATCATGAAAACTTGCAGTGACAATAATATAGAACACAATATATAGTGCTGAATACTGTTTTAATCACTAAATGTAGTGATTTTGTAGGAGGCAAGCGAATTAATAATGCGCTAAATGGTTGGGGTATAGAAAATTAACTCGTATGATGGCAGCGATTTTACGGCTTAATGATTGCAGCTGTTAGCTTTGAATTTATAATGAAAACAGGCTCCTTTGCTAGTTTTTCCTAGCTCAATGGATCCTTTAAGTTTCTGATTTATTAAGTTAAATACAATCGACATGCCTAAGCCAATACCACCTTGCTTGCGAGCAGTAGTAAAAAAAGGGTCAAAAACATGTTGTTGGGCTTCAGCCGATAAACCACGACCATTGTCACTGTATATAATTTCAACTTCATCATGTCCGAGTGATTTAACCTCAATAGTTATTTTATTTTCTTGGCTAGGTAGGTCAGCATTTTCATCGCTATCATTTTTATTAGCAAAACCATGCTTAACACTATTACTGATCAAGTTAGTTAATATTTGCGCATGAATGCCTGGGTAAGTAGCTAGTAGTATTTTGTCTTTACATATTATTTCTAAACTAACGTTTTGTGGTTTTAAAATGGAACGTAAGGTAGAAATAACTCGTTGGTAGTATTGCCCTATATCGAGGGTTTCTATTTCTAATTGATGTTGGTCTGCTGCTGTTTTTTTAAAATTTTCAATGAGTTTTTTCGCGCGATTTAAATTCTCACCTTGCATTGTTAAAGCACTATCAGAAGTGGAACGAAATTTTTCCATATCTTTCATACTTAGACTCTGTGAATCAAGCTTATCTTTCAGCTTTTTTAATTCATCTGCCATGATACTGTGCGTAGTGATTGCGATACCTAAAGGCGTATTAACTTCATGGGAAACACCGGCCACTAAGTTACCTAAAGCAGCCATTTTTTCTGATTCGACTAATTGTCTTTGAGTTACTTGTAACGTATTTACTGTGTCGGAAAGTTCTTTAGCACGTTTGGTTATTTTATCTTCCAGGGATTGTTCGTAATCAATACGTTCAAGTTCGGCAGCGATTCGGCCTGAAAATAGCTGGAATAACGATGCTGTTTCATCTTCATCAGTTTGTTCCATTTCATACAGAGCTACTATCAAACCTATAACTTGTTTTTTAGAATCAACAAGAGGTGTGCCAATGTACGCCTGAATTTTCATATCAGCTAAAAGTTGATCTTCGGGGTAAAAAGTACAAACATCTTTAAGGTGGAAACAGACACTGTCATCGGCAACATTAGCGCACGGAGTATTTTTAAGTGAATATTCAAAGTTTTCAGCTATCTCACCCTTAGCCACCAAAACTTCAGTTTTACAGCTGAAATCCAGTACATTTATGCGCGCAATAAAGGTGTAATCAGCATCAATGATTTTATGAAGTGCTAGCGTTACTTTAGTAAAAAATTCATCGCCATAGCTATTTGAAACGGCTTCAATCACTTCTTTAATATGAATTAACATGCAGATTCCTGAATACTGAATTACCTTAACTATGGCATAAGGGTGGCTATTTTTCATGCAGAACAGATTTATTGACCTTTTGTCCTAACTTGAGTGAAAACTACTCGCATTTAACGGTGATTTAGTTGATTATAAAAAGGTCAGTTTTTCAAGGTATCAACTATGTTGCATTATAAATATTTGCATAGAAGCACTTTCATCAGAGACGGTTTGTGGTTACTTGCAATCAATGCACTCTTTTTTGTGTTTTTTGCTAACTACGACGTTTTAGAATTGGTCGTGGCTTTAGTAAAAAAGCATGAGCATTGGGAGCTTGATGAGTTCCTACCGTTAGGGGCTACTTTAACCCTTAGCCTCGTTATTTTTGTTTATCGACGTTTGGTAGAGTTAGGTCGAATAACACAAGCATTTGAAGAGCTTGCGAAACAAGATCCCCTAACTCATGCGCTGAATAGGCGGGCAGGCCAAGCAATATTGTATCGCCGCTATAATAAGGCAGAACAACAAGATCAGGGCTTTAGTTTGTTACAGTTAAATATTGACAATTTTAAACGTATTAATGACACGTATGGCCCGAGTATTGGCGATGAAATATTAATTAACTTAGTGAAAATAATTCAGAAAAACATCCCTAAAAAGGCGCGTCTTATTCATTGGCACAGTGATAATTTTCTTATAATTCTACCTGCCGATATTAGCGCTTTATTTCAATTTTCCAATAACCTTAGAGAAACAATTGAGCAACAGCTTTTTACTACGGACACCATTACTTGCAGTATGGGTTTAGCCTCATGGCAAAAAGGTCTTTCTTTGCAGGATATGTTGCACAATGTTGAAGATGCTTTACTTGATGCCAAAGCTGCAAACAAAAATACCGTTAAGGTCGCTTAACGGTATTTTGATAAAGGCGGTTTTTACTTAGCCCTATTTTTGCAATAAAAGTAAACGTTATTTGTTTTGCGCAAGCTTCTGCTGCTCAATAATATGTATATCTTGTTGAGGGAAAGGAATAGTAATTTTTTCTTGCTCAAACGCTAAGTAAATCGCTTTATAAGCGCTATATTTAGCCGCGTACAAGTTAGTTGTGGGTATCCAAAGTCTAATGCCAATGGTTATGGCGCTGTCTGCAAAGTCATCGATACCTACCTGCATACGTACTTCTTCAGTATATATATCAAGCTTCGCTAAAGTGCGTTCAATAAGTGCTATCACTTCGATGGGGTTATCTTGATAGGAGATACCAACAGAGAGCTGTAATAAGGTATCTTTTCTTGAGTTAAGTACCACTTCACCGACTATATGTTTATTGGGAATAGTGATCTCAGCTGAATCTTCATTGTGGATGATGGTATAAGCTAACTGAACTTCTTTAACTATGCCGGTTACGCCTTGTACTTCAATGGTATCACCGACAACAAAAGGACGAATAATGATTATGTTAAAACCGGCCGCGTAATTAGCTAATAAGCCTTGTAAAGCTAAACCAGCACCTAATGAAATTGCGCCTATGGCAGCAATAAACGGCGTAACACTAACACCAATTTTACTCAGTGCAATGATGCTTATCATCACCATCACTACCATTCTGGTAGTGCTTGCAAGAAAGCGACTTAAGGTAACGTCGAGCTTTTGTTTCTCACAAAGACGTAAAACCGTTTTAGCGATTTTACCCGCTACAGAATAACCTAATAAAAATATCAATAAGGCACCAACTAGCTGAAAACTATAGTTGGTAAAGAAGTCGATAACTATTTGATAAATTTGTGAAGCTTGTTCAATTTCACTACGTAACAGCGCAGCAGGAAGATCTACGGCTTGTTGTGCTGTTTCGGTAAGAGTGGTAGTTAGGTTTTCAGTGTTGTCGCTTTTTGGGTCTGACATTTTAATATCCATTGAAATATAGCTAGGGTGTTTTCATCGAGGATTTTATACTGTTCAACTTTATTAGCACAGAGTTAATTCCATAACCAGCGAGGTTACATTCACCTCTCGGACAACACTACTCGCTGCTTAAGTCTTTATTTAGTGTTATTTAATGATTAGTCATCATTTAACAACTCAGTTAAACAGGCCATTTGTTCTGTTAAGGAAGCTATTTGTTGTTCTAACTCATCAACTCTCTGTGTTAGTTGAGCTTGATTCGCCAATGGGGCTGCATCAGTTCGAGTATTTGAGGGTGGAGCAAAGCTGGCTTCATCAAACTCTGATAGTAAATGTACGTAGCGGCAATCACGTCTGCCGGGCTCTTTTTCGAGTTTTTGTACCAATGTTTGGCCATTTAAATCGAGCAACTGATTTAAAGTCGCTTCAACCTCATTAACATCGGCAAAGTCAGCTAAACGGTTTGTACGCGTTCTTAACTCTCCGGGTGTTTGAGGACCTCGCAGGAAAAGCACGCAAATAAGCGCTTTTTGCTGAGGGCTGAATTTCAAATTACCAAATTCGGTATCACAAAATCGATGAAAGTACTTATTAACGCGAGTAGACGCTTTTTGGTCGACCATTAGTTGATTCATTTGTACTAGTTCATCAACGATGTTTTGTACGTCACTTTCTGACAACGCCATTACCGGTTCACGGCTGCTTTTTTGATTGCAACCAGTAACAATTGCGTTTAAAGAAAGTGGGCATTGCTCTGGCGTGGTGGTTTCTTTTTCTAACATGACGCCGATAACGCGGCATTGTTCTGGGGAAAGTGTGATCATCTTGACGATATCCTTATAAAATGGCTACTGATGTTATACCAAGCAATATGCCTCATTACTATGTTGATGTGTTTAATAGTTCATATCATGGCTAATAATGTAAGCCATAAAAAAAGCCATAGTTAAGTGGTGACTTAGCTATGGCTTTTTAAATGAATTGATATTCGTTGTAGTATTATTCTATATTCGCGATCTGCTCACGCATTTGCTCAATGAGTACTTTTAACTCTACGGCACTTGCCGTTATGTCAGTATTAATTGATTTAGAGCCTAAGGTATTGGCTTCACGATTAAATTCTTGCATCATGAAATCTAAACGACGACCTTGGGCGCCACCTTTTTTCAATATTTTCTTCGTTTCAGTAACATGGCTGTTTAAGCGGTCAAGTTCTTCGGCAACATCCATTTTCTGCGCTAATAAAACTAATTCTTGCTCAACACGTCCTGAGTCTAAATCAATTTTAGCATCAGTGAATTTTTCAATGATGCGATTACGCTGCCAAGCAATAACGTCTGGCATATGAGTTTGAACTTTCTCTGCTTCGGCAGTGATTGCATCAAGGCGTTGCTCAATCATAACTTTAAGGTTTTCACCTTCGCTGGCGCGAGCGGCAACAAAATCAATTAATGCTTGATCAAAAGCAGCAAGTAATTCGGCTTGAATGGCAGACATATCGCTTTCAGGTGCTTCCATCACACCAGGCCAGCGCATAACTTCTAAAGGATTAACTTTACTGTTCAGTGTTTGAT
The DNA here is from genome assembly GCF_002836255.1 of Colwellia sp. 75C3. Taxonomy (GTDB): domain Bacteria; phylum Pseudomonadota; class Gammaproteobacteria; order Enterobacterales; family Alteromonadaceae; genus Colwellia. The sequence continues at coordinate 48,712 of NZ_PJAU01000033.1, forward strand.
CATTAATCCAATTAGCATGCTGAATAAGTTGCAGAGCCAAGTTTTCATTAAGCGCTAATTCGCTTTTGTTTGTTGGATTGGCATTAAAGCGTAAGTGACATTCTACTTTTCCGCGATTGAGTTGTTTACGGAAACGCTCACGTAACACAGGCTCTATACCTCGAAACTGCTCAGGTAAGCGAAAATGTGTTTCTAGAAACCTTTGATTAACTGAGCGAATTTCCCAAACGGCGTTGCCCCAATCGCCTTTAATTTCAATGCGAGAGAATGCCGTCATGCTGTAGATCATGTTAAATCCTAATAATAATGTCACTTAATTATTTGAATTATGCCTGAGCTTGATACATCTAGCCAGCGGTTCAGCGTTAAATGAGAGTCCTTATTTTATGCTAGCTTTGTAGTGTTAACCAATGTGCTTTTATTTTATCGGCAACCCGAAAGGCGTTGGCATAAATAGTAAAAGTATAAGGCACGCTGCCTCCTGTAGGCATAAATGAACCATCCGTAACATACAAGTTATCGACTTCATGGGCTTGGCAGTTTTTATTGAGCACAGAGGTTTTAGGATCATTACCAAAACGACAACCACCAGCCATTAAATTTGTGGAAGGATAGCCACTCACAGAAGAAGACACATTTTTTGCACCTAAGGCTTCAAGCAGCTTTTCAGCTTTTTTCGATAAGTACTCGCCTACTTCCAAGTCGTGATCATGATAACCAATACGTACTTTGGCTACTGGGTCGCCCCATTGATCAGTCACTTCGTTATCTAAGCTGACAAAACAGTCGTCAGTAGGTAGCCAGTCATTAAACACTTCAAAGCGTAGTGTTTTATAACTGGTGAATTCTGTTTTTAAACTTTGCTTTAAGTCTTCACCCCACAGTAACTGCTCATCACCGCTCTTGGTTACTCCCCACTGTGTGCCACGTGCTCTAGCAATGGGGTTTTGGTGGAATAAAAAGTCTATGGTGCCACCTTTGGCTTGGCCTTTGTTATTAGCGCCAGTAAAGCTTTTATCTGCTATTTGATACCAATCTTGCAGGGCACGATTAATAAACGGACCCACTTGCTTTAACTCATTAACTTTTTGCTCGGATAAGTCGGAATAATTAAAATCACCTTGTCCGGTACCGCCACCACTAAACAATAAATTTCTACCGACTTGACCACTATTATTTGCTAATCCTTGTGGGAATTTTTCACCAGTGGATGCTAATAATAAACGCGAAGTTTCTACCGCTTGGCAAGCCACGACATAAATTTTTGCACTAACAGATTTTTTACGTCCGACTTGATCGTAATAATGCACCGCAGTAATTTTACCCTCTTTATCACTGGCAATTTTGTAGACTTTTGCATTAGCTTTTATGGTGCAATTACCAGATGCTACCGCATGGTTTAATAGTGCTGCTCGACCGCTACCTTTAGCGCCAGAGGCACAACCATAACTGCTGCAATATCCGGAATACTCGCAACTGCGCCTGCCCATAGCCGGCTCAGATAAAATAGCTCTAGGTACGGGAATAGCATGATAACCAATTTCTTTCGCGGCTTTATCTATCCATGACGACATGGGTAATTCGGCAATAGGAGGGTAGGGGAAGTCTGTTGAGCGAGGCTCTTGGTGTGGGTGTTCAACCACACGACCTGATACACCGACTTCGCGCTCTACTTTTGCATAATAAGGTTCGAGCTCATCGTAGCTTATTGGCCAATCTTCAATATTGGCACCTGGTATCGCGCCAAATTCAGATTTCAATCGAAAATCTATTGGTTTTAAACGATGGAAATAACCACTCATGAAATTTGATGAACCACCGACAACATTACCATTCCACCAGCTCCAGCCTGAATCACTGGTTTTTTCACCTTGCCAAAAAGGTTTGTCATTTTCATCAAGGTACTCTTCTTCTATAACGTGCTGTTCATCAGTTAACTTTGGATTGTAAGCATCATGAATACTGATGGTTAGTTCATCTTTGAAGAATTCTTTTTCAGTTAACCAAGGGCCTTTCTCAAGGACTAATACTTTAGCGCCCGCTTTTGCTAATTGATGGGCAATAGGGGAGGCGCCAGCACCGCTGCCGATGATGCAAATGTCATAACTCATGATTTTCTCGTTCCTTGGGGCGATTTCTTACGGCTCGTTGCGGTGTGCTTAGTGTCGTTAGCTATGCGTTTACTGTCACTATTTATTTGTATATTGCTATGGTCAACTCGACTGATCAAATCAATACGGGCTCTGGTCGGTAATTCAAAATAACGTTGACCTTTTTCAGGCAAGGGGAAACCTGCTTGATGCTCTAGCCATTGCCAACCAATGCCGTCAGGATTGCCACCATAACTGGCAGGCGAAAGCATGGCTTGAAAAATATAGCCGAGTAACGTATTTAACCAATTTTGACCTGCGCTTGATTGGCTAATGCCACGAAGCAACTGCTCTTTATCGGAAAAACTTAATTTTGCAAAGTCGGCTGATTTTTCGCTGTTGGCATAACCATTTAGCCAACCAACACCTTTGAAGATAAATTCTTTTTCGTCTTGCTCTGTCGGTTGTACCGTCATCACTTGGTATAAATAAGCGGTCGCTCTAATTTCACTCGCGCTAGGACCTGTTGGTGAACTTGGTAATAATTGATTTAGTGTTGCATCAAGTGTTAACCAAGGCTCAGTTTTAACTAACTCACTAAGCGATGTCTGTGCTTTAGCGCTAACACTAAACGTGGGTAAACTAGCTAATGCGCCCATACCCGCGGCTGATTTAAGGAAATGACGTCGACCCTGTTGCGCTTTTTTCTTTTTGTCTTTAATAAATTCAGGCGTTTGATGATTTTTATCAAAAAAAGACGTACATATATTTTTATTGTTCACTAACATGCTCCACTAACCTAGTCGATTTTCCATGAGAAGGTTTGATATTTTGGCTACTTGGAATGCGCTTACAGTTTGAGCAAGCAACTATTCTACTGAGATAGTCGTTGCTAACTTTGTTTGAGCTGCAGTAGTACTAACAGACCATTCAGTTAAAAAATTTAACCACTGTGATTTTGAGTAATTATTACCAGCCAATAATTCAGCGGTATCTTTAGATAAAATCATTTTCCCTTGCGCTGTTGAAACATACATATGCGGATAACCCAGCACTGGAGGCAGTGATTTCATAAAATCATGATTTTCATTACTGTCACTGACACTGATTTTTAGTAACACATATTGGCTATGCAATGCTTTATATACGTCGGGGTTTTTAGCAAGAAAACTGTCCATTTTGTGACACCAACTACACCAGCTGCCACCAATTTCAATAAGTACTTGGCGATTGCTTTCTTTCGCTAAGGCTAATGCTGCTGCCGCGTCTTTAAAAGGGTCACGTTGGTCATCGTATACTTTGCTGTATGTAGGTAAGTTTGCTGTGATCGAAGTAGATTCAGTATTCGCTGTGGCAATACTGCTTAGCAGTAAGCTTAAACTGATAACCAAGATGTTAAAAAATTTCATAAAATGCTCTGATAATATTTATAACTAAGACAACTACATGACCTTGTATTTGAGAACTATATTTCAAAAAAGTGTTTTATACCCGTTATCATTCAAAGAGTGCTTAGAAACCTACATCTTGATTGGTAACGGGTATAAGCATTATAATAGCCGGAATTAATTTATCAGTCTTAACTTATATTTATTATAAAGGAACACACCATGCGTCCAAGCGGCAGAACATTAGGGCAAATACGTCCAGTAACGATCACCCGTCAATTTACTACCCATGCAGAAGGCTCAGTACTTATTGAGTTTGGCGATACTAAAGTAATTTGTACTGCGACCGTTGAAGTTGGTGTACCACGTTTCTTAAAAGGCCAAGGTAAAGGTTGGGTTACTGCTGAATACGGAATGTTACCTCGTTCTACTCACACACGTATGCGTCGCGAAGCTGCTTCAGGTAAGCAAAGCGGTCGTACGTTAGAAATTTCTCGCTTAATTGCGCGTGCATTACGTGCGGCAGTTGATTTGAAAGCCTTAGGTGAAAATACTATCTCAGTTGATTGTGATGTTATTCAAGCTGATGGTGGTACTCGTACTGCTGCTATTACCGGTGCTTGTGTTGCGCTAGTTGATGCACTTAACTACATGCGTGCTAAAGACATCATTAAAACTAACCCACTTAAGCATATGATTGCTGCAGTGTCTGTTGGTATTTATAAAGGCGAAGCCGTTGCTGATTTAGATTACCCAGAAGATTCTGCTGCAGATACTGATATGAACGTTGTTATGACAGATACCGGTAAGCTTATTGAAGTACAAGGTACTGCTGAAGAAGCACCATTTAGCTTTGAAGAAATGCAAGCGATGCTTGAATTAGCTAAAAATGGTATCAACGAATTATTCGACCTACAAAAAGCAGCATTAAGCTAAGCGAACAGGAAATTAACTATGAAAGATTATCAACGCGAGTTTATTGAATTTGCGATAGAAAAACAGGTATTACGCTTTGGTGAGTTCACCTTAAAGTCTGGTCGAGTTAGCCCTTACTTTTTTAACGCGGGTATGTTTAAAACCGGCGGTGATTTAGCACGTTTAGGTCGTTTTTATGCGGCTACGTTAATGGATGCAAAAATCGATTTCGATTTGGTTTTTGGTCCAGCTTATAAAGGTATCCCAATTGCGACTACAACCACAGTTGCGTTGTTCGATCACCATAATATTGATGTGCCTTATTGCTTTAACCGTAAAGAAGCAAAAACGCATGGTGAAGGTGGTTCATTAGTGGGCGCTGATCTTGAAGGTAAAATCATGTTAGTTGATGATGTTATCACTGCCGGTACTGCTATCCGTGAATCAATGGAAATTATTAAAACACATGGCGCACAGCTTTCTGGTGTTTTGATTGCCCTTGACCGTCAAGAAAAAGGTCAAGGCGAACTTTCAGCAATTCAAGAAGTTGAACGTGATTTTGGTACACAAGTTGCGGCGATTGTTACTTTAGGTGATGTTGTAACCTTCCTTGAAGAACAAGTAGCGAGTAAACCTGAATTAGCAGAGAACTTAGCAAGCATTAAAAAATATCGTTTAAATTACGGTATCTAATGTACTAACAGTCTTTAGTGAATAAAGTTTAGTGACTTACCTTTAAATAATACCAATTCCGATAAGTTTCTGATCTTGTTGTACGAAGTAAAAATATTTCAGGGTAAGGCGCTTGATTGACCAATAGCTGGCTATTGGGATTGAAAGCAACGCCGTCATGGAGAATTTTAGCCAGTACAAGTGGTCAATAATTTAACGGAATTGGTATAATAACGCCTTTGAAGCAAAATGTTTCAAAGGCGTTATTTTTTTGCGTAGTATAAAGCTTGTTACCTAATAAGCAGTCTATCGCCAACTTTAAATTAACAGGAAATCATCATGCAAAATGCCAATAAGTATATGTTCTTACTATTATGGTTGGTCAGTACGCTGTCATTTGCCCAAGGGCAGCAAGATTGCCTGACCATTCAAGGTGATTATGTATTTCTCATAGAATCGGGTAAGTATCGCTTCTCTAATGAAGTAGCTAATGAAACATCAGCTAAGTCTCTAGCAGCGGTTAACTTTAAAAACTTACCAAGTTACCAGCAATACCTTGCAGATGCTTACCAGGTCATTAGTAATAAAAATCCTAGGGCTAATATGCCTTGTCCTATTATTACTGATACCTACCAACAATTAGCGAAACAAAATCAATGGTCAAAAACACCGACAATAAGTCAATTGGTTGCTCCGTTTGAGCTAACGCAAGATAATAACGACAAAGCTATTTTACTTATTCATGGTTTAACGGACTCTCCGTTTTCTTTTCATGATCTTAGCCAGTATTTCTACCAACAGGGTTTTACCGTACGTACTTTGTTATTGCCAGGGCATGGCATAGCACCTTCTGAATTGTTGAATACGGATTATGAAGCGTGGCAACAAGCAGCAAAATTTTCCATTGAAGAAACGTTAAGTGATTATCAGCAGGTGTACCTGGGTGGGCTATCTACTGGTGGCGCACTTATCTTTGATTACTTGATGCAACAAAAGCATGTAGATGAAAAAATTAAAGGCCTGTTTATGTGGTCGCCCGCTTCAAAAGCAAAAAGTGACTTAGCTTGGTTGGCACAATATATTGATGCTATCCCTTTTGTTGATTGGATTGATTTAGATGCAGATATTGATTTTGCTAAATATGAGTCATTTCCCTTTAACGCTGGCGCACAAGTGCACGCGATAATGAGCCTTGTTGTTGGCAGTGAAGTTTTAGCGAGTCGACAGCTGCATAATATTCCATTATTTGTTGTTGCCAGTGAACATGATCAAACCATAGATACAGAACATACCTTACAACTCGTTCAGGAGTGGCAGCTAGCATCCCCTAAAGAACAGATGAAAAAGAGTATGTTGATTTATTATGGAGATGAGAAAAAACTGCCAACGAAGTTAACCGATGTAATGGCCGTGATTGTGCCAGAGTGCTCAGTTGAAAGCTTATGCAGTGACATTTTCGATGTTTCTCATATTGCTACAACCAATTCCCCTGATAATCCACATTATGGCGTTAAAGGCCAATATAGAAACTGTGGTCACTATGTGAAAGATGTGGAACGTTATCAAGCGTGTAAGCAGAATAAACAGGTTATTAAAGGGGAGGTTACAGAAATGAACCTAACTCATGACTTGCCAATACAAAGACTGACTTATAATCCTTATTATCAAGAAATGCTTGGTGAAATGACAACGTTTTTAAAGGCTACCCAGCTGTCAGTTAGTGATTAACGCGGGTATTTCAATCACTGCTTAAAAATACACAGAAAAGCCATGGGGATTTAAAAATTAACGATTAAAAGCTGGATGCTCGATCAGAAACTTCGAGCATGACGATTCATCCTGTCTATAAACCCAATGACCAAGAAGTGCATGGTGAAATGACAACGTTTTTAAAGGCTACCCAGCTGTCAGTTAGTGATTAACGCGCGTACTTCAACCACAGCTTATAAAAAACAGCATTACATGTTGGATTGTCATCCATTTTTCCATCTCTATCACAATCTGAACCGGTCAACGATTTAGCCACTTGTTGACCGTATTCCTCTATATCTGCTTTAGTTGGCATTACCGTTATAGTCACCTTCGGTGATTGATCAATAAAGTCCGCCACATCTAAGTAGCCAGTAAATACTTCTTTAGTAATCAAATGACTAATATCACGTGCGACTGGATTTTTTGCACTTAAAGTTAGTGGTGTTAAAGCTAAACTTGCTGCCAGAAGCAGAATTATAAATTTCATTAAAGTCATCAATATATATACCCGTTATCAATCAAGATGCATGTTTCAGAGTGCTTGAGCAATTTCAATTCAAGGCGCTGTGATGAAGTAATGGTTATTCCCTTATAAGTCACAGCAACGATGAAATGATGTTGCTCAAGCACTTCTTCGATGGGTTTAAAATGACTTTATACTGTGTTAAATAATCAAACCATAGAGTGACTATGCTTAAATCATTTGCCTTGCCTAAAGTCATTTAAATTCCCACTGAAATCCTGCACTTTGAATGGTAATGGGTATATGAGTAAACAAAGTATACCCTACTCAAGTTATAAGCCCAGATAAGCATCTGCTATTGCATCCCTGATTTGGGATGTATTTTCATTTTCCTCATCCCAAAAGTGGGATGAGGTTATTTAATAATTCCACCACTAAATGTAACGTACTGTTTTATATGCTTAATTATTGTGGCACAACTTTCGCTTAGTTAAGCTTATATTAAAAAACAATTTAGGTCTGTTATGGACATCATTAAGCAAACTAAAAAGCCCATTTATAAAAATAAAAAATTCCTTACCGCTGCGGGCGTAATTACACTGGCGGGTTTATTGATTGCCAGCTCACAAATACGTTTTGCTGGATTTTCTGTGCAATCGAATTCGGTGATTACTGCCGTGGTTAAGCAAGGTGATTTTGATATTAAAATTTCAGGGCCAGGTATTTTAGCGCCTAGGGATGTACGTTGGGTTGCTAGTACTGTCGCTGGCAAGGTTGAACGTATTTTAGTAAAACCCGGTGCACATGTAACCAAAGGACAATTAATTGTTGAGTTGCTTAACCCTGAGTTAGACCAAAAAGTACAAGAGTTACACTGGGAAGTCGAAGCCATGCAAGCACAAACTCGTGCATTAAAGGTTGGTCAAGACACACAAGTACTTGATATGAAGGCTAGTACTTTAGATACACAAATGCGATATGAAAAAGCCAAAATGCGATTAGATGCTGAAGCGCAATTAATCAAAGTAGGTAATTCTACAGTGTCAAAATTGGATTTTGCTTCATCAAAGCTAACGGTTAATCAACTAGTCAAAACCATTGAAATTAATGAAATGAGAGCAAAGCAATTATTGCTTAATTTAGCCGCACAATTTGAAGCGCAAACTGCCTTACTTAATAAGTTAAAAAAGATGTATGAAAGAGCACAATTTCAATTGGCCTCACTTAATGTTAAAGCCCCTTTAGCTGGAGTATTACAAGCGATGCCACTTGAATTAGGCCAACGTGTTGCGATTGGTGGCAATATTGCTAAGTTTGCTAAAAAAGGTGATTTAATTGCTGAATTAAAAGTACCAGAGCTTAATGCCGGCGATATCATTATCGGACAAAAAGTTAGCGTTGATACACGTTTCAATCAAATTCAAGGCAAGGTCATTCGTATAGACCCTGCGGTAGTGAATGGCACAGTACAAGTGGATGTTGAGCTTACCTCGATACTACCGGATGAAGCTAGACCTGACCTGTCCATTGATGGTGAAATATTTATTACCCAGAAGAAAAATAGCATTTTTGTTAGGCGTCCTGCTTTTTCTCAAGCAAACCGAACTATGTCCATATATTTACTTAATAGCGAGCAAAGCAGTGCTAGGCAAACAGAGGTGCAATTTGGCTTATCGTCGAGTATTGATATCGAAGTGACTAGCGGCTTAAAAGCGGGAGACCGAATTATTGTCTCAGAGCAAAGTAGTTTTGAACGCCATAAACAAGTTGCGCTGAATTAATAAGACAGTCAGTTCAAGTCAATAATTAATTGAATAACGAACTAACCAAGAACGAATATAAAAAATAATAAAACAATTAAAACTAACAACATCAAGATTAATAAAGGAATAACCAATGAAGACATTAATTAAATTAGCCAATCTAAAAAAAGTATTCTCTACCGATGAAGTAGAAACACATGCGCTGAGTGATATTAATTTAGAGGTTAAGCAAGGAGAGTACTTATCTATTGCTGGCCCTTCGGGTTGTGGTAAGTCGACATTATTGTCGTTATTAGGGCTACTCGATACCAGTTCTGGTGGCTGTTATACCTTAAATGGTCATGATGTTGTTGATATTAATCACAAGCAAAGAGCGGCAATACGTAATAAAGAAATCGGCTTTGTTTTTCAGTCGTTCAACTTAATTAGTGAATTAACGGTTGCCGAAAATGTGGCCCTGCCATTAACGTACCGTAAAGACTTAAGTAAAACTGAGCGTACTGACTTAGTAAAAGCAGCCCTTGAAAAAGTAGATATGGGACATCGCACCAAACACTACCCTTCACAATTATCTGGTGGTCAACAACAACGTGTAGCGGTAGCTCGTGCTATTGCTGGCAACCCGTCAATTATCTTAGCGGATGAACCAACGGGTAACCTTGATTCGAAAAATGCGGAATTGGTAATGGCCTTACTTGATAAATTACATGCAGAAGGCGCGACCATTTGTATGGTGACTCATGATCCAAGAGGGGCTAAGCGTGCCGATCGTATTATTGAAATTTTTGATGGCCGTATTGTCTCAGACTCGCCAACCTCAGAAGCTCATATTGAAGAAGCCGTTGCTTAAGGATTGATGATGAATATTTTATCAGATATAAATTTCACCTTGCGAACCTTGATTAAAAACCCTAGGTTTACCGCGTTAACGGTTTTTGTAATGACCACTGGCTTAACATTATGTATTTACATGTTTAGCTTTATCCATGGTTCATTAGTTGCACCACTGCCTTTTGAAAAGGGTGAGCGTATTAGGTCCGTGAGTACGATTTACAACGGTATGCAATATAATGGTGCTAGCTTTAGAGTACATGATTTTGAAGATATAAAAAAACGTGTACAAAGCTATGAAATGTTTGATGCTTATACTATAGGTACCGTTAATCTTAGTACCAGTGACCGCGCAGTTAAATATACCGGACATTATGTACAAGAAAGCTTTTTTGAAATATCTGAAGCCAAGCCACTATTAGGTCGTTTAATAACCAATGAAGATGGGTTATCAGGTGCCGAGCCAGTAACGCTTATTAGCCATACACTTTGGCAAAATATGTTTGCTGGCGATAAGGATGTTTTAGGAAAGAAGCTAAGAATAAATACTAAACCAACCACTATTGTGGGTGTTATGCCTGATAGTTATCAATTCCCGAGTGCAGGTCGAATTTGGTTACCTTATACCACCACGGCTAAAGGTGTTGCGCGTAAAGATGGTAAATATGTCGCTGTATATGGTGTGTTAAAGCCAGGTGTTAGTGATGAACAAGCGAATGTTGAATTACGCGGGTTAATGGCTGAATTAGAAGAAACTTATCCTAAACTTAACTCTAATACCTCGGCACATGTTTGGACATTACAAGCAGAGGCGATGGGCAGTGGCACACCTACTATCATACTTGCCATGGAGCTAGCGGTTGGCTTTATTCTATTACTTGCCTGTATCAATGTAGGTAACTTATTGTTTTCTCGTGCAACAGAAAAAGGTAAAGAAACAGCTATCCGTACCGCCTTAGGTGCGCCGAGATCAAGATTAATCATGCAAATGATGTGGGAATCTACGCTTATTTGTACTATATCAGGTGTTTTAGCGGTACTTTTTGCTGGTTTGTGGTTAGAAATCGCCAATAAAGATTTATTGTCTTCATTCCCTTTTGACGCACCTTTTTGGTGGAATATTCATATTACGCAAACCTCCATTATAGCGGCGATAGTAATCACTTTAGTCACTGCATTTATTACCGGCATATTACCTGCCTTTAAGGCAACATCAGGCGACTTTAATGCCACTTTAAGAGATGGTACTCGTGGCGCGCAAAGTAAAGCCTCGGGGAGATTAAGCAAAGTTATTGTGATTTCTGAAGTTGTATTATCTTGTGCTTTATTATTACTTTCAACAGGTATGGTCTATTCGGTAAATCAGCAAAATAATATTGATTATGGTACCAGTGTTGAGAATATATTTACTGCGCGTGTTGGCTTACCTGAAGCTGAATATAAAAGTGATGAAAAAAGATTACAATATTACCAAAACTTAAAGGCTGCTTTAATATCCGAGCCTGCAATTTCAGCGGTAAGTTTCACTAGAACAATACCGGGTAATGGTGCTAGCTATCAAAACATCTCACTTGATGGTGTTGATTACGGTAAAAAACCGCAATACCCAAGTTCAAGCTCTGTTGGGGTTGATCATAATTATTTCTCAGTCATGACTATGAACTTACGCGAAGGTCGACTTTTCGACTCAAGAGATAAGATTGGCAGCCCTTTAACGGCAGTAGTTACGGATAACTTTGTCAATAAATTCTTCCAAGACGGCGTAGCTTTGGGTAAGCGTTTTAAATTCATTGAAACAGATAAAGATTGGTATACCGTTATTGGTGTTGTTAATGATGTTATTCATGGTCAGCCGATGTCATTTAATATTGAAAAACCAACCGCGTTTATCTCTATAAAGCAAACCCCTAAGCGTTTTATGTCAGTGGTTATTAAAACAGTTGTAAGCGATGCGAAAAACGTGCCTGATTTAGCTAAAACAGTTGCCGATAGCATTCAAAAAATCGAACGAGATGCTCCTGCTTATGATGTTAAAACCTTGCGTGATTCTATTACGGGTCGTAATGCGGGTATGAACTTTGTTAGTGAGCTATTTCTTGTGTTTGCAGCTGCGTCTATGGTGTTAGCGTTTAGTGGTATTTATGGCGTGATGTCGAATACCATCATACAAAAAACCCAAGAAATTGGCATTAGAAGAGCGTTGGGTGCAGATAACAGTGATATTTATAAGCACTTCATTAAGCAAGGCTTAAAGCAGCTGGTGATAGGTTTGTGTATTGGTGTTCCAATGGGCGTAGTGTTAGTGACTATGTTAGAAGAATCTTCAATAGCGCAAGGCTCGCTTATGCTTTATGTAGGTGTACCGACATTTATCAGCTTGGTTATTTTACTGGCGGTGTATTATCCGGTAAGTCGAGCACTGAAGATGGAACCCTGTGCTGCGTTAAGGCATGAATAACATCATTTTCAACCAAGCGTACTTTAACTAAATTTTAAAAAGCCTTTTCTTAGAAAAGGCTTTTTGTCATAGTGTTTTCTCACTTATCAGAAAACCGTTAAGCAGAATTCAATTTACCTAATAACAGGAAGTTTTTGTGTCCCATATTCTTATTGCTGATGACGATGCCAGTATAGTTGCCGCTTTGCGTTTATTTTTAAAAAGCGAAGGTTTTCAGGTAACAACGGCTACCAGTCCTGCTGAAGTTGAATTTTTAATAAAATCTAAAGAAATTGATTTAGCGTTAATCGATCTCAATTATCAGCTAGATACTACCTCAGGTATAGAAGGGGTAGAGCTTACTCAAAAGCTGAAAAATTATGATGCGGACTTAGCGGTAGTTTGTATGACCGGGTGGGCTACCGTGGAAATTGCTGTACAGGTCATGCAGTCTGGCGCTGGCGATTTCATTCAAAAACCTTGGGAAAATGATCGGTTATTATCTGTTATTAATAACCAACTGGCGTTAAGACAGCAAACTAAAAATAATTTAAAACTAACTGAAGAAAATAATAACTTAAAGCAACAAATTGCGGTGTTAGATGGTAATGACATGGTGGCTGAATCCGCAGCGATGAAAAGTCTGCTCAGCACGCTTGAGCAAATTGCTAAGGCAGATATCAACATTCTAATTACTGGCGAAAACGGCACAGGTAAAAGTTTATTGGCGAGTCATATTCATCAATTGAGCCAACGTGCAGATAATACCTTTGTATCGGTGAATATGGGGGCAATCACTGACTCATTATTTGAAAGTGAAATGTTTGGTCATGTTAAGGGGGCTTTTACCGATGCTAAAGAAAATCGCATTGGTCGGGTTGAGTTAGCAGAGCAAGGCACGTTATTTTTAGATGAAATAGCTAATATCCCCTTGGCTCAGCAAGCTAAGTTACTCAGACTATTAGAGGAGCACCAATATGAAAAAGTGGGTGCGAGTAAAACTCAACAAGCAAATATTAGAGTGATCAGTGCTACTAATAGTGATTTACAACAAATGGTGCAAGAGAAAAGCTTTCGCCAAGACTTACTCTTTCGTTTGAATACTTTTGTGGTTGAAATTCCGCCATTAAGAACGCGCCTTGATGATATTTTACCCATGGCTGAAGCGTTTATAGTGAAATGTGCAGCTAGATATAACAAAGCTGTACCTAAATTGTCAGTTCAAGCAGAGCAACAGTTATTAACTTATCAATGGCCGGGAAATGTCCGGGAGTTAAGTCATACCTTAGAAAGAGCCACCTTATTAGCCGGAGATGAAATTTTTACCGAGCACTTAATGTTGGTTGAAGTCGTTAACGAAGCAGCCCAACAAACCTCATCAACTCCCCAACATGCTTTTGAAGATGAAATGACTATGGATGACATTGAAAAGGCAGTGATTGAGAAAAGACTAAAACTCAATAAAGGCAATGCTTCTGATGCAGCTAAATCCTTAGCTATGAGTCGAAGCGCTTTTTATCGTCGCCTAGATAAATTTGGACTTTAATTAATGTTTAATGGCCCTTTTGAAAAACGAATATTCACCACCGTATTATGGGCTATTTTACCTAGCTATTTTCTAGCATTATTTTTGTTGTGGTACATAGACAGCATTTTTTATTTACAAGCGCTGGTGACAATTTTCTTGTCGGCTATTGTTGGTTTTTCTTTTCATCATTTTTATTATGACCTGAAAGATCAATTTATTTCTCTCTCGAATCTAGTAGAAGCCTTGAATATTGGTGATTTCTCCTTGCGTGGTAAAGCAGAATCAGGGCAGAGCGGCCATAGTGACTTGATCAGACAAGTAAATAAATTAGCTGATTCACTCACTACCGCGCGTTATGACTTTAAAGAAAGTCAGTTACTGCTAGCCAAGGTTATTAAACAAATTAAAGTCGCCATTATTGCCTGTGATCAACAAGGTAAAATTACCATGGTAAACCCAGAGACAGAGTTGTTGCTGGGATTAAGTGAGTCGAAATTACGTCATAAAACATTAAAGGATGTAAATTTAGGGCAATTAACCGAATTGAAGTCTAATTCGATAGAAAAACTGACTGTCGGTTCTCGTACTGCTCGTTGGCATATTTTCAAAGATGGTTTTCGTGATCAAGGCCAGCAACATAGCCTATATATTTTTTCAGATTTAGATTTATTACTAAGCCAGCAAGAGCAAGAGGCATGGAAGAATTTGGTCAGAGTATTAAGTCATGAAATTAATAATTCATTAGCCCCTATTATCTCGTTAGCTTCTACGTTAGATAAATTAACCGCGCGAAGTGATATTGAACTCGAAGATAAAGAAGATATTCAATCAGGCTTAAAGATTATCCAAGATAGAGCCACCAGTTTAAAACACTTCCTGGCAGGTTATCGGGTACTTACTCACTTACCACAGCCGCAATGTAAACGTGTTGATATTATTCCTGTTATTGAACAATTAGTGTCATTATTGAATTACCCTGTGAATTTAAGGGTACCAGAGCAAGCGGAATTGATGATCGATATTGCCCAATTGGAGCAATGCCTAATTAACCTGTTAAAAAATGCTCATGAAGCCTCAGGGAAAAATAGCGAGATTGATTTACTGATAAAAAATAAAGCTAATCAGCTGGTCATTTATATTTTAGATAAAGGTCCAGGCATACAAAATTTAGATAATGTATTTGTGCCGTTATTTACTACAAAAACTCAAGGCACGGGTATAGGTTTATCACTGTGCAAGCAAATCATTGAAGGTCACCAAGGGCAGTTACGTTTATCTAATAGAGCTGAAGGTGGTTGTCAGGTAGAGATTAATTTACCGAAGTAAGAAATAATGATGCCTGTAAGCCTTTTGATTGCTTTAAGCGCGTTAATATAACGCTAAGTTGTGTAGTTTATTGGTATTCTGATTAAACTAAATTTATTGATGCTAAAGGGAGAAGGTGCGTGCACGAACCTGATATTTCACGTTGGATTTTGATTCGGGATATGCTCATATTCCAAGTTAAGTTGGCTATAGATGCTGGTCGAGACTTGTTGTTAAGCCCAGTATCAATAATATGTGGGCTGATAGATATCCTTAAAGGTCATTCTATTTCCAAAAGCTACTTTCATAAATTAATGGCTTTTGGTCAGAAAAGTGATACCTGGTTAAACTTATTTGGTAACCATAATCATAACAAGGGCGAGGAAAGTTTAAACATCATGAGTCGTAAACCAGCTAAGGTTGATGTAAATGTTGACCAATTATTTTCCCAAGTTGAATCTTTGTTAAAAGAGCAGCATGGCAAAGGCGGTTTAACCGCTTCAGCTAAAGCTACAATCGATCGTTATCTTAATAAAATAGTGGCAAATAAAGACTCCGAATGAGTAACAGAATCTAATGTTTTAATAAAGATCAAGGGCCGCTCTAGCACGAATAGATCGTCTCAAAAGACACATGATAAAAGTAGTCCTCAACTGGAGTGACTACCACTTAGCCATTACCTCTCTGTTATGTCTTATTTTCTGAACCTTAACCTTGATAACCTCTAAGTAAAGCTTGCCAATTTTTTTCAGTAAAATAAAACTGTTCTAGCTTCTTCAACTCTTTTAAAAATGAACGTTGTAAACGTGCCATGTTTTCTAGCTTCCAGCCAGTTTTTACTGGGTTAGTACGTAATTCACCACGGTCAAAGTCGATTAAAAACACTTGCTCTTTATCATCAAGTAAAATGTTATGGCTATTCAAATCATGGTGATAAATACCATGGTGATGAAAGCGCTTAATAGTGGCACCAATGCGTCGCCAAACATCTTCAGCTAACGCTTTTTCACTTAAAACGGCCACTAAATCTTGTGCGTGTTGAATACGACTGGAAAGTAAGTCAGCTTTGTAACTCAAGCCATGCTGAATCACGCGATAAGCCACCGGCTCAGGCGCAGGAAGTTGTAACGTTTGCATATGACGCAATAAGGCAAACTCACAAGCGGCGCGGGTACTTTCTAAGCCACTAAACCAGTAGGAATCTTTATTGATTTTACCCATTAAACCGCCACGGTAATAATGGCGTAATACCCAATCGTGTTGAATGTTATTGTTATCATTATAGGCGACAAACCAAGTGGTGCCACGCCCTTGCGCCGAGCCTGTTATCGCATCTTTTTGTTGCCAATAGTTTGGGCTAAGCATGTTGGCACTGAAATCAGTAATGAGAGTTTGATTGAAAAAACAAGTAACTTTGCCTTGTTCAAGCTTAGAAAATTTTGTGGTGTTTATCGTTTTAGTCGCTTGAGTCACGAGTTATCTCCTACCGGTTTTGGCGTAGTGTCAGTATCAATAGAGTTAGTATCAATAGGAATATTAGGCAGAAGCTTGATTACTTGAGCCAACGTTTTTTCACTGGCTCCCTGGTTAGCTAACACGACTTTTAACGCATTTTTACCGAACGTTTTCTGACGAATTGGTTGTTGTGATAAGGCACTAATTTCATTAACGAGTTGTTTGCTCGGTTCATTGTCGGAGAGCTCAATAATGGCATTTTCTTGTCTTAACTGTTGCATTATTTCATTGAAGTTACTCATGTTGTGACCAACGATAATGGGTTTATTAAATAATGCAGGCTCTAATGGATTATGACCACCCACCTCACTGAAACTACCACCCATAGTGACAATGTCACTTAAAGCAAAGGCCGCCATTAATTCACCAAGGCTATCGAGTAACCATACTTGCTCATCATTAATTACCGTGTTTTCACTACGCTTTGCTAATGATAAATCGTGTTCAAGGCAAAGGTTGGCGACTTGTGCAAAGCGTTCAGGATGACGCGGCACTAACACTAATAACAGTTGTGGGTACGGAATCAACAATTCTTTAAAGGCAGTTAATGCGATTGCTTCGTCACCATCATGTGTACTGGCGACTAACCAAATTTTTCTTCTTGCTTGATTATCATTAGCAAAAATCAGCTTGGCTAACTCTACCTTTTTATTGATCACTTGATCATTAACACTGATATCAAATTTCAAGTTTCCACTATTCAGGCAACGACTTTCATGTGCACCTAGTTGCACAAAGTGCGTTAAATTCTCTTGGCTTTGCGTGAGGATTTGGTCGAAACGATTCAAACAGGGCTCAATAAGCGAGCTGATTTTTTGATAGCTGAGCAAAGATTTATTAGATAAACGGCCATTGATTAATAACAACTTAACTTTCTTATGAGAACACTGAGCAATTAAGTTAGGCCATAGCTCTGTCTCCATGAAAATTATCATTTTAGGTTTGAGTCGATGCAGAAATAATGTCGTACAGGGAAATAGATCTAAGGGTAGGTAGCCATGTTGAACACGGTCACCAAAGAGCTTAGTTATTTGTGCGGAGCCTGTGGGTGTAAACGAAGTAATGGTGATAGGTAAATTAGGATAATTGAGTAGTAACTTTTCGATAAAGCTTTTTAGTGCGATAACTTCACCCACACTCGCGGCATGCACAATTATTCCGCCTTGTTTGTGAGGCTTTGGAAAGAAACCCAAGCGTTCCAATAAGCGTTGTCGATAAGCTTTATTATTTTTAGATCGAACGAGTAAAAAAACGAGTATAAATGGCAATAATAGCAACAGTAAGAGGCGGTAAATTAGCAAGGAAATCATATCGGAGAATATTGCTCTATAATAAGTTTATCGGTAGATTATACCAAAGGGTTTCCAAATAAGCGTTAGCAATTATGATAGTAAAAACGATGCATCAAAAATTAATGAAAATCGTAGATATCGCTAAAATAAAACAAGCTTGTTACTTGTGTCTATTGACGGCTTATAGCTTAGCAATGCCTGTCAATGCACAAAGTACTATACAAGATGCCACGTTACCGGAGACATTTGCTGAGAAATTATCAACAGCACAGATTAAAGCGAAGGCTAAAATTCAGTATCAAGTAAAATTTAAGGCTCGGGCGGACCATGATTTTTTATTAACGGCGGATTATCGATTTTTCCCCAATAAAGCGTCAGCTCAACATATGGCAGGTGTAATAGTTTTACATGATTGTCACAGTGAGCGAACAAAATATCAAACATTATCAACCAGTATCGCCCAACAAGGTTTACATACCTTATCACTTGATTTTCGCGGTTACGGCAACAGTGTTGCCCAAGGGTACTCACATTTAGCCGTGAAAAAGAATGCCACTGATATTATTAGTTATCAAACTGAAGTAGCGGTTTTGATGTCGTACTGGTCAGAAGATTTATTGGCCGCTTATAACTTTTTACGCAGTAAAGTTGATAATAGTCAGGGCATTTCAATTGTTGCTAGCGGTTGTGCGGGGGCTTATGCGGTAACGTTAGCTGAAGATATACACATAAACTCAATGGTGTTATTAACCCCTGAGATGTCTTATGCCGACAAAGAGCGCTATAAGAATCTGGTGGATATTCCAAGTTACTTTATTAGCTCTGCGCAGCATTCCATGAGTTATGCCACTTCCCAGGAGCTATTTACTTGGAGTGGAGCCAAACATTCAAAACACCAAGTATACAAAGGGGATAGGCTGAATTATCAGGTAATCAAAGCGAATAAAAATTTGGTTAATGATATTGCACTGTGGCTGAAGTTCACTTTACGTTAAAAGTAGTGAATCTCCCCTTAAGTCGTTTTAAAGGACACTAAACACTTTACAGTGAAATATCGCTCGGCTATTAGTTTCTTAGAAGATAAGTCCTATTTTTACATAAAGATGGCGCTACTCAGGATAGAGTCTAGCGTGTAAAATCCTAAGACTAACGCTCAAAAATGGTATCAAGAATAATTGCAGAGTTGGTCCTTTCCACACCTTCAGTAGAACATACCATATTTAGTACCTCACTCAGCTTTTCTAGGGTACTGGCTTGTATGGTTACCAATAAATCATATTCGCCGCTTATAGAATGGATATGACTTATTTGGTGAACTTTTCTTAAGGCGATACAAATGGTTTTTCGTAAGTTTGGCTTTACTTTTAACGAGACATTAGCAGAAATTAAGCCACTGGTATAAGCGCTGTCGAGCACGACGCTATAGGCTTTAATCACATTATTATTTTCAAGCTTATTGAGTCGATTTTGTATAGCTGTTCTAGAAACGCCTGTAGCTCTGGCGATATCTGAAACACTTGCTCTAGCATTTAGTCGTAATATTGACAGCAACTCTTCATCTTTTTCGGTTAACAAACTACACTCCACGTTCATGGTTATATTCATAATATAGTCACTAACTTACACTTTGACAGGTTCATATGTCAATTTAACTATAAAAAAGGTCATATTACCAAGTAGTGTCACTTTTATTGTAGGGCGCTCAGCGTTGATAATATGAATATTATACCAAGTACATTAATTTATTGACCACTTAGCGAGAATTAAAAGGCTTAGAGGCAAGGCATTGATTGAAGATAATGGTTATTCCCTTATCAAAATTAATAACGCCGCATATATGCCTTTTAAACTCGCCCTCGGGAGTTTATTAGCAAACTGATAACTGCACAAAATTAATAAAATATAGAATAACTATGTTTAAGTAATTTTGTTGGTTCTAAGCTCGCTAATATAACTCTAAGTTGATCAATAAATTAGTGTAATTGGTATTAACGATAATAATTATTTAAGGAATTTACATGACTGATACTGCATCTACTAAAGGTTTTTACTCGCACTTAACGGCACAAATAGAGCAAGTAAAAGAAGACGGCTTATACAAGGCCGAGCGTATTATTACTACTGCTCAGCAAGCTAAAATAGCCGTTGCTAGCGGAGAACAGGTAGTGAATTTCTGTGCTAATAACTATTTAGGTTTAGCCAATCATCCTGAATTAATCGCAGCAGCAAAAACAGGCTTAGATGAGCATGGTTTTGGTATGGCTTCAGTACGCTTTATCTGTGGTACGCAAGATATTCATAAAACCTTAGAGCAAGGCATCAGCAAGTTTTTAGGTATGGAAGATACCATTTTGTACTCTTCTTGTTTTGACGCTAATGCGGGTTTGTTTGAAACTTTATTAGGACCAGAAGACGCGATTATTAGCGATGCGTTAAACCATGCTTCAATTATTGATGGTGTGCGTTTATGTAAAGCGAAACGCTTTCGTTATGCCAACAATGACATGGCAGCTTTAGAGCAAAGCTTAATTGAAGCAGACGCTGCTGGCGCTCGTTTCAAGTTAATTGCTACCGATGGCGTTTTCTCAATGGATGGCGTTATCGCTAACTTGAAAGGTGTTTGTGATTTAGCGGATAAATATAATGCTATGGTAATGGTTGATGATTCACATGCTGTTGGCTTTGTTGGTGAAGAAGGTCGTGGTAGCCATGAGTATTGTGAAGTGATGGGTCGTGTAGATATCATCACCGGTACTCTAGGTAAAGCTATGGGTGGCGCTTCAGGCGGCTTTACCGCAGCGAAAAAAGAAGTTGTTGAATGGTTACGTCAACGCTCTCGTCCTTACTTATTTTCTAACTCACTAGCACCAGCAATCGTTAATGCTTCATTGAAAGTGCTTGAGCTATTGGCTGATGGTGGGGAGTTACGTAAAACCCTTAAAGATAACGCCGTATATTTCCGTACCAATATGGAAGCAGCTGGATTTACTTGTGGCGGTGCAGACCACGCAATTATACCGGTAATGTTAGGTGATGCTAAAGTGGCAAGTGCTATGGCTGACCGTTTATTAGCGGAAGGTATTTATGTAATTGGTTTCTCTTTCCCGGTAGTACCCAAAGGACAAGCACGTATTCGTACACAAATCTCTGCCGCACACAGTAAAGCGCAGTTAGATCATGCGATTGATGCTTTTACCCGTATCGGTAAAGAAATGGCAGTTATTTAATTAGAAATTACTACTTGTATAGCTCAGTGCTAACTTTGCTTTAGATTGGGTTATACAATTTGCAAGTATTTGAATATTAAAAGATAGAGAACAACAATGAAATCTTTAGCTAAATTAAAAGCAGAACCGGGCATCTGGATAACTGAAACCGAAAAGCCAACATTAGGTCATAACGATCTGCTGATAAAAATTAAAAAAACCGCCATTTGTGGTACTGATATTCATATTTATAACTGGGATGAGTGGGCACAAAAAACCATTCCTGTTCCTATGGTTGTCGGTCATGAATATGCAGGCGAAGTGGTGGGCATTGGTCAAGAAGTTAAAGGCTTTACTTTAGGTGACCGTGTTTCAGGTGAAGGTCATATTACCTGTGGTCATTGTCGTAATTGTCGTGGCGGCCGAACGCATTTATGTCGTAATACTGTCGGTGTTGGTGTTAATCGTTCGGGTTCGTTTGCGGAATATTTAGTTATCCCAGCTTACAATGCTTTTAAATTACCCGATGAAATATCTGATGATTTAGCAGCAATTTTTGACCCTTTTGGTAATGCAGTTCACACCGCATTGTCATTTGATTTGGTTGGTGAAGATGTATTAATCACTGGCGCGGGTCCTATTGGTATTATGGCTGCAGCGGTTGCGAAACACGTTGGGGCACGTCATGTTGTTATTACGGATATTAATGAATACCGTTTAGACCTTGCACGTAAAATGGGTGCTACACGTGCTGTTGATGTCAGTAAAGAAAATCTTGCTGATGTAATGACAGAATTAGGTATGACTGAAGGCTTTGATGTTGGCATGGAGATGTCAGGTGTGCCAATGGCATTTACTAGCATGTTAGAAAGCATGAACAATGGCGGAAAAATTGCCATGTTAGGTATTCCAGGTAGTGATATGGCTATTGATTGGAGCCAAGTTATCTTTAAAGGACTTACCATTAAAGGTATTTATGGCCGTGAAATGTTTGAGACTTGGTATAAAATGGCAAGTTTGATTCAATCAGGTTTAGATCTCAGCCCAATTATTACCCATCATTACAATATCGATGACTTTCAACAGGGCTTTGATATGATGCGCTCTGGTCAATCTGGCAAGGTTATTTTAGATTGGACCTAAATTCGTTATACTAGCACTTCAGAAATGCTATCTTCTAACAGGTAGCATTTTTATAAAACCTAAATGTCAGCTAAGACAGTAATTAACGAGGAATACACAGTGTCAGAGAATAGTTTTAAGCATATGTCAGTCAGTGATTTACAAGAAGTTATGGAAAATAAATCACATGTTGTTGTCGATATTCGAGATGCCAATTCCTTTGCCAATGGTCGTATCGCGGAAGCTATTCATTTAACTAACGAATCATTACCTGATTTTTTACGTGAAGCCGACCTTGATGCACCTGTTGTTGTTTGTTGTTATCACGGTATATCTAGCCAACAAGCCGCAGAATTTCTTATAAGCCAAGATTTTACCGAGGTCTACTCTCTTGATGGTGGCTTTACTCAGTGGCAAACACAATTTCCTGACAATATAGAGCGATAATTACTGATGACAAGTGAGTCTGCGGATAATACCGATATTTTACAGCCACTGGTTCAATTGAAAGATCACAATATTGCCTTATTATTCAGTAATTATCTGCAATCTTTAGGGATCCAGTCTCAGCTCAAATCAAGCCAAGATGAAGGCCATGTGATTTATTGCCCAGAAGATAACATTTCACAGGCAAAAGTAGAGTTTGATACTTTTATTCTGAACCCCCATGCTGACAAGTATCAACAAGCGGCATGGGATAGAGGTGAAGCAGTTACGTTAAATGCAGATGACTTCAGTTTAATAAATAATTTCAAAGAAAGTTTTTTAGCGCATGCGGGCATTGTTACCCTATTAGTTTTTGCCTTATGTTGGCTGGTTTTTCTAGGTAGTGAGCTTGGCTGGGCGCAAAATATTTTTAATACCCTTCAGTTTTATCCGCAACTATCAATTGATGCTTTATTATCAGATCCACTACGTTTAATTGGCCCAGCCTTTTTTCACTTCTCTTGGCTGCATATTGTCTTTAATACCATGTGGTGGTGGCAATTAGGCGGCAGTATTGAAAAAACGTTAGGTAAAGCAACGCTCATTAATTTATTGCTGATCTCTGCGATAGTTTCCAACGTAGGGCAATATTTAGTGTCAGGATCAAACTTTGGTGGTTTATCGGGCGTGGTATATGCGTTGGTAGGATTTGTTTGGTGGTTTGGTTATTTAGCCCCTGAACGAGGCTTGTCACTTGCTAAGCCATTAGTAGGATTTTTACTGTTCTGGCTAGTACTTGGCTTTGCCGATTTATTACCCGTTAATGTAGCTAATACTGCACATTTACTTGGTTTGTTATCGGGCTGTTTTTTAGCGTTGTTTACCGTGAAGATTATCGGGATAAACGCTAAAAATAACTAATATTTAGTTATCTAACCATTGAGTAAAAAGTAATTTTTTTATCAATGGTTGGCCAGTCTCTCTGATGAGTAATTCTTTTACTTGTTCTTCGCACTGTAACTGAATTTCCGCACGACCCTTCATCGATTTCACTTTAGCTTCAGCTTGCTGGCCGATGATATTAATGATTGCATCACGTAATAAAGGTGCATGATGTTCCACAATAGTTAAATTATCACCTTCAACCATCAATTCTACGGTTAGGCGCACATAGCCCATTTTCTTTTTCACCGCGACATAATTTGTGACAATGTCTGGTTCAAAACCAAAGTAAGCATAATCACTCGCTTTTGCTTGAGATACACTTGCGCTTAAAGTAAGTAAAAAAGAAAAAATAAATAAGTATTTAAACATAAAACAACTGTTGTCTGGGATGATTGAACTTACCCTTATCATAACCTGATTTTAGTCTTTTGCCTGAATAATTTTTATTAAATGGAGATTTTTAAATCCCATGGATTGATAAATGAGTTTACGGTTTAGGTCTGATACTATAGCGACGATTTTATATCTTATTATTCTATAAAGTAGCACTATGAAGCAAAAAATAGTTAATTTCCCAGTAACGTTAACGGGACAATGGCAATCAGAAAATGATGAGAATACATCCTTACTATCTGAAATACTTAAAGATTGGCTACTTGATGAAGGTTCATTAACAGCTCGTTTAAAAAGTAACTGTGAAAACTTCCAAGTCAAAGTGATTGGTGAGCAACAGCAGTTATGCTCAGAAACAGAAGCGTGTAACCATATTAAAGCTGGCGAACCTATATTGGTACGTGAAGTTATTTTATATTGCGATAATGTTCCGCAAGTTTTTGCTCGAAGTTTACTACCACTAGCGAGCTTAACCGGTAAAGAGCAAGTGCTTGCTCATTTAGGTGAGCAACCCCTTGGGCAAGTACTGTTTAATAACCCGTCATTGCAACGTTTACAGTTAGAGCTATCTATTTTCCCTAGCGATTCGAGTGTCGCCATATTAGCGACTAAATTAGGCGCTAAGTGCTCTAACGATAACTCATCGATAAATGTACCCGTAACGCCAAAGGAAGTGCTTTGGGGGCGACGTTCTATCTTTATGTTAGATAATAAACCCTTGATGGTCGCTGAGGTTTTTTTACCTGATGCTTTTGCTTATCAATAATTAACATTCGTTAACGTAATAAACAAAGAGTCTCTTAAAAGGCTAATTGAACTGTAACGATAAAAGAAACCTAATATGTCGAACAAAAATATGCTTAAAAAAATTCAACAAAAATTGTTAGCGATTAAGTTAATTACGCGTATGAATAAGCCCATAGGTACCTATTTATTATTATGGCCAACGTATTGGGCATTATGGATTGCGAGTGATGGTTGGCCGAATATGCACCTATTACTCGTTTTTAGTTTGGGTGTTTTTATCATGCGTAGTGCCGGTTGTGTGATAAACGACTACGCCGATAGAAAAATAGATGGCAAGGTTGAGCGTACTAAAAATAGGCCGCTTGTTAATGGCATGATGACACCGCCTGAAGCTATTAATTTGTTTGGTGTCTTAATTGGTATGGCACTTGGTTTAGTACTAACACTTAGCTGGCCAACCATTTATCTTTCTGTTGTTGCGCTGTTTTTAGCGGCTATCTACCCATTTATGAAACGTCATACCCAACTGCCACAAATATTTTTAGGAGCAGCTTTTAGCTGGGGAATGATAATGGCATTCTCCGAAGTGCAAGGTGAGATACCTTTAGTGGCATGGTTACTGTTTGCAGCTAACCTATGTTGGACGGTTGCATACGATACTATGTACGCCATGGTTGATAGAGATGACGATGTTAAAATAGGGGTGAAATCTACGGCTATTTTATTTAGCGATAACGATAAGCGTATTATTGGATTTTTACAGTTAATTACTTTGGCATTATTATGGACCGTGGGTGATATTTTAGCGTTTGGTTGGCCGTATCAATTGTGTCTCATTGTCGCAGCTGGCTTATTTAGCTATCAACAGTTATTGATCGTTAATAGAGATCGGGATGCTTGTTTTCAAGCCTTTTTGCATAATCACTGGGTTGGCTTGATCGTCTTTGTTGGTATTGCCATTGAGTATTTATAGCGCTGTATTTTATTCGTTGTTCGTTTTTAAGCTTAGTAGCTGCGTAAACTCATCAAAGGGTAGTGGGGTACTAAAATAGAAACCTTGGTAATGATAACAACCAAGATCTTTTAGAGAGTTAAACTCTTCTAGTGTCTCAACGCCTTCAGCCAGTATGTCCATTTTTAGGGTTTTCCCTAAACTGATGATCATGCTGGCAATGGCTGCGCTCTCTTTGCATTGGGCAATATTAGCGACAAAAGAACGGTCAATCTTGAGTACGCTCGCTGGAATGCGCTTTAAATAGGTTAATGAAGAATAACCAGTACCAAAATCATCAATAGCACACTCAATAGACTTTTCTTTTAGTGAAGCAATTAACTTGATCGAGTCTTCAATATTTTCTACCAAGAGATTTTCTGTTAACTCTAACCCTAAGCGTTCAGCAGGGATGTCATTCTGCTTAATAGCATTCAGTATTTTCTCTTGAAAATCAGCTTGCATTAACTGCTTAGCACTGATGTTAATTGATACTTTATTAAAGCTATTAGGTAGGGTAAATTTTTCTAATTTCTTAATGTCACGACATGCTTGCTCTAATACCCATTGACCAATAGCGAGAATGAGATCGCTTTCTTCAGCAATAGGAATATAAACCGCGGGAGACTCCATGCCATGTACAGGGTGCTGCCAACGTAACAATGCTTCTGCACCGATAATGTCACCATAATGGTTAAATTGCGCTTGATAAAATAATTTAAAATCGTCTTGCTCTAGCCCCTGTTTCATATCATCGACATAATCCAAGCGGTTTTTTATTTTTTCTGACATTGCCGCTTGGTATTTTCTACCACATTGACTTTTAGCTCGCTTGGCTTCGTACATGGCAATATCGGAAAATTTAATCAGGTTATTAACCGTACTGCTTTGCAGTGGAAAAAAGGCATAACCAATACTGCAGGTGAGTTTGTACGAATTAGCATCAATAACAAAAGGAATGGTAAGTAATTGGTTAATTTGTTCAATAAGTTGGTTAACCGTTTCTTGATAATCTATGCTGAGATTTTTCAGCAGGATAATAAATTCATCGCTACCAAATCGACCAATATCGATATACTCGCTGCTTAGTGAATGTAACCTGTTGGATAATGTCAGTAATATCTTATCGCCGACAGCATGACCCATTGAATCATTTATTGGCTTAAAACTATTGAGGTCGATAAAAAGTACACTACCAATCTTTCTGTTGATATGAGCGTCTTCTATTGCACTACCTAACAGATGATTTATATGTTGGCGGTTAAACAAGCCAGTTAAACCATCGTGTTGCGCCTGAAAGGCAACCTTTTCTTCAATAAGTTGCCTAGAATGCGCTTCTTTAACAAGGGAGTCATGCACTAATGAGGTGTAGCAGCTAGTGGCTAATTTTTGCAAAACAGGTTGTAGCGCTTTTTGTACTTCTTCGCCTAAAGCATAGTGAGTTTCAAAGGTGAGTAAACCATGGTTCGGGATAATAAAGCCAAATAGATATTGTCCATTTTCACACTGAAAAGAAATGTTTTTTTGATCATTATCAAGCTGTTCTACAAAGCTTTTAAGGGTAAGATTTTGCGACCAAGCTTGACCACGTTTATTTTTTGGAATACTTAAGAGGTGTTGATAGCTCGTGCTTTCAAGTGGTATTACTTTACTTGGCATACCGCTCTGATCACAATAGATATGGATATGGGCACTGGTTAAATCAAGGCGGTTAAAGCATACCTTTAAAAAAACTTTTAACATGGCTTTTAAGTCAAGCTTATTACCAATAGCCATGGCAAGTTCGTGTTGTAGTGAAATAATGAAAAGTGCTTTATTCATAATGACCTAGTTGCTACCAAGAGCTAATTACGATTGATTTATTGAGAAGGCGAATAGCACCACTTTGACTATTGGCTATTTCTCCTAGTGAGATTACGCCAAAAAGTGCAGGTGACGGGCAGTGCTTAGCGATGACATTAAGTTCTTTTTCGAATTCATCTTCCAAAAATAATACTCGACTGAGACAATCGAATACCATAGTCGTTGATATTGTTGTTTGAGATAGTTCAGGAAATGCAGTGAACGCTGCCTGCTCTGTTGCATAAATTAATGTCTCTGTATTACCTTCAAGTAAATATACCATTGAATTAATAGGAATATTACCAACACATTGCAAGTTATTGTCGTGCGCTAAAATGGGGTCGCGAACAATTAAATTATTGTTGATATCTTCAATGCCTAGCGGAAAGTACTTAGCAATATCAGAAAATTCAGCGTTGTTGAATTTGTGCTCAGAGGTACTTTCGATTGTTTGGCAATACACCTCATAAGCAGGTCGATAATCTAAACTTTTAACGGTTTGCCCTTGTGTTTCTGTGACTAAAAAAGGCCCTTGAAAAGTACTCCAACCATGCGCAACGCTGGTATTAAGTTTTCTTGGTAAGGTGACTAACAACACAGCATTACTATGAATACCTTGATTAGTAAAAATACATGGGCGCTGGATGAAATCTAAACTACCGGCTCCACCCCCTGCGATATTAATACCATGATCTAAGCACTCAAAAAGGCAATCGACAAATCCTTCCATGTTACCTATTAATGCGTCATAAAATATTAAAAAATTGTCATGGCCACTAAAGTTGTATTTTTGTTCTAGGGTAGATGTAATGAGTTTTTCTAAGCAGTCTTCATTGTTTACATGATTTAATTGTGAAAATAGTGTCACATCAAAATTGTCTTTAAAACCAATAATTAAAGCACCTTGCTTGAGTAAACTATCTTGAAGGGTAAGCATGGGGTAAATGCCACCAAAGAGCTTTAGTGGACAGTCACTTAATAGTGAACTGAGTTCTTTTTCAGGATAATTATTTTGGTTGCACGTTAGCACCAGTAGGCTTTTAGCTCCGCTATTTTGGGCGAGAGTTAAGCCGACTTTAAAATCATTTAAAGTATCGCTTTGTGTATGCCAAGTGAATAATTCAGTGTCCATCTTATTGTATCCATTGATTTTTATTATTATCATCACCTCACTGCGCTTAG
This sequence comes from Colwellia sp. 75C3, assembly GCF_002836255.1. Taxonomy (GTDB): domain Bacteria; phylum Pseudomonadota; class Gammaproteobacteria; order Enterobacterales; family Alteromonadaceae; genus Colwellia. The sequence goes on from NZ_PJAU01000033.1 coordinate 77,517, forward strand.
CATAATGCCTAACTTATGAATAGAACACTAGTGTTAATTATTGTATTTTCGTCTAGATGCTTGTTTATTGATTAATTATCGTTAGGCTAGTCATTGTTTATTGAGTCTACTACTTATGTCTAGTTGCGCTGGTTAATAAAAGCACAGTACAACTAGTATGCTCAATTGAATCGGTACAACGTGAAGCTCTTATAAAAATAATTAATGACAATAAGTTAAAGGAAGGAACAGATGAAAAAATCAATTTTCGTAAAGGCGGCACTGGTGGTGTCGCTTGGTTTATCCTCGCTGGGGCTTTCTGCTGCAGTACAGGCTGATGATGATAAAAAATATCGTTGGAAATTAGCTGAAACCTGGGGACCTAACTTTCCTATTTTTGGTGACACCACTAAAAATATGGCCAAAATGGTCAAAGAAATGTCCAATGGCCGTTTAACCATTCGCATCGATTCTTCTAATAAGCATAAATCAGCACTGGGCATTTTTGATTTTGTAAAAAGTGGCCAATATCAGATGGGGCATTCAGCGTCTTATTACTGGAAAGGCAAAAACTTCAATACTATGTTTTTTACTACTGTGCCTTTTGGCATGATAGCGTCTGAGCAACATGCTTGGTTCTATTATGGCGGCGGCATGGAGTTAATGAAAAAGGTTTATGATCAATATGGCATTATGTCATTCCCTGGTGGTAATACCGGTAACCAAATGGGCGGTTGGTTTAAAAAAGAAATTAATAGCGTAGAAGATTTTAAAGGGCTGAAAATGCGTATTCCGGGTTTTGCTGGTGAAGTATTAGCAAAATTAGGCGCAAAACCGACCAATATTCCAGCGGGTGAACTTTATACCGCCTTAGAGCGGAACACGATCGATGCGCTAGAGTGGGTAGGTCCATCACTCGATTTACGCATGGGGTTTCATAAAGTAGCGCCATACTACTACACCGGTTGGCATGAGCCAGGCACTGAATTGCAGTTTATGGTTAATGAAAAAGCTTATAATTCATTGCCAAAAGACTTGCAGAAAATACTTACTGTTGCCATGAAAGTTGCTGCTTACGATATGTATTCTCAATCTATGCATGCCAGTGGCGTGAACTTAGCGTCGCTTAAGAAAGATTATCCTAATGTGCAAATGCGCTCATTTCCTAAACCAGTAATGAACGCGCTTATGGTCGCTAATGATGAGTTACTAAAAGAGTTTGCAGCTAAAGATCCTTTAACAGCTGAAATCCTTAAGTCATTGAATGATTATAAACATCAGGTACGTGCTTGGACTAATTTGTCAGACCGAGCTTATCTTGATAATTTTGATGCTAAAAAATAATTTTTAGTTCAGAACGAACAACGTTTGTATAAATATTTTATATAAAAAATAAAACCAGTGAGGTAAGTTAACTCACTGGTTTTTGATTATTTATCGAATGACTAAATTGCTTTACTAAAATGAAACTTAAGATGAGAATTCAATGGATTCAGTGTTAAAAATAACGGGAAAAATTATCGATGGTTTAGGTAATTTATGTAGCTTGCTCATGGTTTTAATGATCATGAATGTTTTTTATGACGTTATCATGCGTTACTTCTTTAATGATGTAAGTATTGGTATGCAAGAGCTTGAATGGCATCTGTTTGCTGCCATGTTTATGTTTGGCATTGCTTATACCTTTAAAGAAGATGGCCATGTACGAGTTGATATTTTTTACGATACTATGTCAGCTAAAAAACAAGCCTTAGTGAATATTTTTGGCTCGTTAGTTTTAGCGTTACCCATTACTCTTGTTATTCTTTATTACAGTTGGGATTATACCTTTGAAGCCTATCAAATGGGCGAGGGCAGTGGTGATCCGGGAGGCTTACCGCATCGTTGGATTGTCCGTAGTGTTATTCCTCTTTCTTCACTCTTTTTAATTCTTTCTATTTTCCATGTACTGATTGTCCAGCTAAAAACTCTCACGACGCCAACTCAAGCTGAAGCAGGGGAACAGTAATGACAGGTATTGTACTTTTTGCTATTGCTCTCGTGTGTTTATTTCTTGGCTATTCGGTCGCTTTTACTTTTGCTGGCGTGTCATTAATCGTTGGTACTATTGTGTTAGGCGCCGATTTATTTGCTTTTATGCCTTATCGCATTATGAGCATTATGGAGAACACCATCTTAATGGCTGTGCCGATGTTTATCTTTATGGGCATAGTGTTACAGAAAACAGGTCTCGCGGAACGCTTGCTAGAGTCTGCCGCTAAACTCTTTGGTGGTATTGCTGGTGGCGTTGCTATCTCTACCATAGTAGTTGGTGCGTTATTAGCTGCATCAACCGGGGTAGTAGGTGCTAGTGTTGTTGCTATGGGGGTTATTTCCCTACCGGTAATGTTAAAAAACAATTACCACCAGCCAACGGCCACGGGCGTAATTTGCGCTTCAGGTACGTTAGGACAAATTATTCCGCCATCAATTATTTTAATTATTTTAGGCGATGTGATGGGGGTACCCGTAGGAGACTTATTCCGCGCAGCGGCCTTACCTGGCATGTTGTTGGTTGTTGCCTATGTAATATATATCTTAATATTAGGCAAAATTAAGCCGGAGTTCGTCCCGCCGTTAGTGGTCACAGAAAACAAACGTGAACTGCTAGTACAAGCATTAAAAGATATTGTCCCGCCATTAGTACTTATTTTAACTGTATTGGGGTCCATATTTGCAGGTATTGCTACACCCACTGAATCTGCCAGCATAGGTGCGGTTGGTGCGGTTATTTTGTCGATTTTATATGGCACATTTTCTTTTAGTAAAATGCATGAAGTGTCCAAAGAAACAGTGAAAGTTACCTCTATGGTTTTTGCGGTGTTAATTGGTGCAACGGCATTTTCTATGGTGTTTAGTTATTCGGGTAGCGAATATCTCATTGAAGAATTCTTTATGGAACTGCCGGGTGGCAAGTGGACTTTTATTGCCTTAGCTATGCTCGCTATTTTAATACTCGGTTTCTTTATTGATTTCATCGAAATCGCTTTCTTAGTCGTGCCTATTTTACTGCCAGTCGCGATAGCGTTAGATGTCAATTTAGTGTGGTTTGCCATTTTAATATCGATGAACTTACAAACATCATTTTTAACGCCTCCGTTTGGTTTTAGTTTATTTTACCTCAAAGGTGTGGCACCAAAATATCTTAAAACCACCACCATATATAAAGGGGTAATTCCTTTTATTTTAATTCAAATTGCGGTGTTATTATTGGTATTGTTTTTCCCTGACCAATTGATTATTTCTTAGAGGTTATTAAGTGATCCGTTTGAGAACTATCAAATGGATCATTATAAAACTTTTAACTTTTAACTTCACACTTTACCTTCAGGAATAAATGTCCATAAAATATTTAATTTTGCTATTCATTGTTCAAATGTTTAGCTTTTTTTTAAACGCGATTCAATAAAAGTGTCTGTTAAATGTTATGACTGTGTAGTTAGTGATGTGATGTTAGTTATTGTTTTTGCTAGTGTTTGTTTTAATGGTGTTGCTTAATGAGCAATGTTGATATATATTTTATAGACAAACTATTATTTGGCTATCACCTTGTATGCTTCTAGTTCAATATAAAAAATGGCTCTGTTTACCTTTCTTGCTCTTTGCATCATATGCCTTCGCAGATGAAGCCGACGAAGATAAGCTACAATTTAGTGGTTTTGCCACGCTTGGTGTTGCCGTCTCTGATTCGGACCATCATGGCTATCGTAAAAATGTAGGTTCAGAAGGTGCGGTCTATTCAGGTGAAATTGACTTTAAACAACATTCACTACTTGGTTTACAAGCTGATTGGTCTATTGCACCAAATGTTGATGCCGTATATCAAGCGGTCATTAGAGACCTTCCTGAACCATCACTAGATAGATATACCACACTGGCATTTTTACGGTATGAAGTGAATATGAACTGGAGTGTCAGAGTTGGCCGAACCGCCCCTGACATTTTTTTATTGACAGAATACCGTGATGTAGATTTTTCTTATGTCTGGGCTACTGCACCCAATGAGGTTTATGGCATTATTCCTTATCGAAGTATTGATGGTCTTGATGTTACTTATCAACAACGAGGTTTAGGCGGTGTTTTTAAAACTAAGCTTTTTACTGGCTCTAGTGAGGCCGAAATATCAGGTAGTACAGTTGTTGAAAAGGTTAAAATTGAAGATGTGGTTGGTATTTCATTTACATTTGACCACTTTAACTGGCTAATACAGGCAAAACATACCCAAGTTACTATTGCGAACGAGCCTCAATCGAATACTTATGCAATCGATAGTATTAATCAAGTACCTGACTTCTTATGGCCTGATTCAGAGGTGTTTGCCGAATCATTACTGATGACAGGGCAAGAGGTCGACTATTCTTCAGTAAGTGCTCAGTATTACTGGGACAATTGGCTCGCTTCTGTCGAATTGTCACGTATAGTTTCAGACAGTGATGTAATACCTAAAATAACCAGTGGGTATGCGGCTCTGTCATATCGAATTAATGCTCATCAATTTTATAGTATCTATGCTTTTACTGACTCAAATACTTATGTTTTTGATGAGCCAGGAGTAAATGAAGTCGTTTTAGAAGAGCTTATTCATGGCATAACGGGACTCATGAATTTTTATTCAGCAAATCAGCAAACTATATCTCTGGGCTGGCGTTGGGATATTACCAATTATATGGCTTCATCTCTGCAATGGAATTATACCAAAATTGAAGATTCGGGTAGTGTCCTGTGGCTGAATACATCAGAACATAATGAAGCAGAAAATGTGAATACCGTTTTACTAACCTTAAGTACGGTGTTCTGATGGGGAGCTTTAAGCAAATAGCGACCCTACTAATATTGGCACTATTGGTTATATCAGTTAAAGCTGAGGAACCGCTTGTTGTTGTGGTTAATAAGCATAATCCTGTTGAGAAGTTATCTCGCACCGAACTTATTGATTTGTTTATGGGGAAATATGTGGCCTTCCCTAATGATCTTAAAGCGATACCGGTTGAGCTTAATGGCGAACATCAGATAAAAGTTGATTTTTATCAAAATCTTGTTGGTATGCCTTTATCACGAGTGAACGCTTATTGGTCAAGGTTACGTTTTACCGGTAGGAAGCGAGAAGCGGTATTTAAGCCAAACGAAACAGATTTAATTGCTTTTATCATCGCGAATGAACAGGCTATTGGTTATGTGCCACAGTCACTTATCACAGAAGATTTAAAGGTTGTTTATATTTTAAATGAATAAATCGGGCATCGTTATTCGATTGGCAATAGTTATTGTCTTTACAGCAGTGATTGTTGGGCTTATTACCACCCAACTTTTTTATCGTTTTACCTTTATTAATGAGCAAGCTCTTGGTAAACAAAGTATTAATCAATTGGCTAATACGGTTTCACCTACAGCATCGATCGCGAGTTATTTGGATGATGAAGAGCTGGCCAAAGAGGTTGTTAATGGCTTAATTAGTAATGATGTTATTACTTCTGCAGCGATTAAAACTGATACGCTCATGGTGAAAAGTGATAACTATCAGCAATCGGCAGATACACTTGAATTTGTCTTGTTTTCTCCTTTTCAAAAAGAGCGGCGTGTGGGGGTACTTTTTGTTAAAGCAAATGAAGTTCACCTTGGCGTTAAAGCAAATAATATTAGTGTAACCAATGCCTTCGTTGTTGCAATTGAAGCGCTAATTATTACCATTATTTCAATTTTAGTAACTTATTCTGTTATTACCCGACCTATTTTAAGTATTGGCAAAGCACTGCATCTCACAAATCCTGGTACGAGTGATCGAATAGATAAACCAGCATCTCACCAAAATAGTGAGATAGGACAACTAGCGGATGATGTGAATGTTTTATTAGCTAAAGCGGAACAACAAATGCTTAGGGAAAAAAGCCTTCGCAATGAGGTTCAAGTATTAGAATCAAGGTTTAGAATGCTGTTCGAAAATGCAACGTCGGCCATAGTCTTAATTGAACCTCAGGGCGATATCCTGCTTTATAATGAGACGTTTGAAAAGTTAACGGAACAGCTTAATTTACCGTTGAAAAAAAATTACGGAAACTATTTACAAGATCTCTTCATTATGAAAAAAGAGTTGCATGAGCAGATTCAAATTGCTTTTGCTAATAATGAGTCAGCGACGGCAGAGTTAGAGCTAATATCCTTTTATGAAGAAAAGATATGGATGCAAGTTGTGGTGACATTGTTAGTGACGGATGACTTCCAAGAGAACTATCAAATCACCTTACACGATATCTCAAAACGTAAACAGCAAATAACCTTACTTGATCAGAAAGCAAATTATGATGGTTTAACTAAATTATTTAATCGTCAGGCGGCAGAGCAGCATTTAAAACAGTTAACGACTACTCGGAAGCCTTTTGCATTAATCATGATGGATTTGAATGATTTTAAACCAATCAATGATATTTTTGGTCATGACGCTGGCGATGAAATATTGATTCATGTTTCCAGTCAATTATTAAAGAGCTTGCGAAAAGCGGATGTATTATCACGTTGGGGCGGCGATGAATTTGTCATTATTTTACCTGAGGCTTCTAGAGAAGAAGTGATTAATGTTTGTGCCAAATTATCGTCAAAACTGAGCAAACCACTGCATTTGTCACAGCATAATAAAAGCGTTTTCGTTACCGCAAGTATGGGGGTGAGTTTTTACCCGGATGACCAAGTTGAGTTATTAGAATTAATCAGATCGGCAGACAAAGCTATGTATCAAGTGAAAAAAGAAAAATCGAGTAATAGTGAAAAATACTTGGCGTTTACTAGTGATATAACCAGCTTAGCAAATGAAAGTAAACAGTAATGGTGGCACAACAAGATGAAGTAACTCGCTCTTCAATTACGCTATTTTCAGATCAAGCAAAAGTACATCGACTTAGATTGACCTTGAAGATATTGATTACTATTCTGGTATTATTACTTTTCAGTGACTTGTTTTTTAATGACTTTGTAATATCGACTTTAGCTTTGGCGATGTCTTCGTCAATTATCATTTTATTCTTTTTCTTCTTATGGGCTTCTCCGGATACTTGCAGCGTTATCTCAGGCATGGTGTTATGGTCAGTCGCTGTATTTATTACTTATGCTTGTTGGTTAGGTAATGGCATCTTTGATACCAGTGTCTTAGCCTTTCCTTGCCTCCTCATGTTGGCCATTGTCTTATCGGGTAAATTGATTTTTATTTCTCTCTTCGTTTACCTTATTAGTGCGTTGTGTTTCTTTGCCTTTGCACATAGCCAAGGCTTACTGACCGGGGCGTTACTCTTTCAGTCGTTGCCTCTGTGGGGGCGAGTTTTTAGTTACATCATCACGTTAACTTTTTTTTCGGTCGGTGTTTTTTATATTTTTTCAGACCTGAGAAAACGGTTTAAGAAAATCCTAGAAAAAAATGCTTCACTTGAACTAACAATTAATCAACTACAAAAGCGTAACCGTTACGATCAACTAACACAGTTACCTAATGAACAGGTCTGTAAAACAGACCTGGAATCAATTTTACAGCAGCAAAAATCGTCAGGTAACATCCTAGCTTTCATCACCTTGAATATCAGTAACCAGCACTCTATCAAGATGAATTATAGCCATAGTATTTGTGATGAATCATTAAAGCAGCTGGCTACTAGGTTAATGTCTTTTAATAATGACAATACCGCTATTTACCGGTTTCAGGAGAATGAATTTGTAATTTTAAAGCATTCTATGGATTATCGAGGTATTAGTAAGTTTGTTGAAAAAATACACCAAGTTTGTTGTCATACTTTTCATGTCACAGATTATGATGTGGTTTTACAGCCTGATATCGGCATTGCCCTAGCACCTTTTGACGGTAGTACCATGGCCGAGTTAAGGCATAATTCACACCTTGCTATGCACACCAAAACTGAAGGTGAGAAAGCTGATTTTAATTTCTTTGACCAAGCGATGGCAATTCAAGAACAAGAGAAATTACAGTTAACAAAAGCATTAAAAAGTGCCATTAGCAATAATGAATTTGTTTTACATTTTCAGCCAAAAGTAGATTTAATAACCGAGCAAATTGTAGGTGCCGAAGCACTAATTCGTTGGATTAGCCCTGAATATGGTTTTATACCACCGACGGTATTTATACCTTTAGCTGAGCAGACAGGGGTAATTACTGATATCACTCATTGGGTTATCGAACATTCTGTAAAAGCTTGTCAGCAATGGCATGGACTAGGTTTCAATAAATTATGCATAGCAGTAAATCTATCAGCAGAAGATTTTAAACGCGGTAACCTAGCTACGCACACCATAAACACCCTACATCAGGCTAACTTACCCGCACATTTTTTAGAGTTAGAGTTGACCGAGTCAATTTTGATGGATGATATTAATCATATTCAAAAGCAAATTAATGAATTGCGTGCTTTTGGCATCTCATTTGCCATTGATGACTTTGGTACTGGTTATTCAAACCTTGGCTATTTAACCAAATTCAATGTCTGCACTCTTAAGCTTGATCGCTCATTTGTGATGAATATTTCTCAATCAAGCAATGAATTACAAATCGTTAAAGCAATTATACAGATGAGCAAAAGTTTGAATATTACCAATGTCGCTGAAGGTATTGAAGATAAAGAAACAGCAAGCATACTGGCTAAATTAGGTTGCGAAGTAGGCCAAGGATATTTCTGGTCCAAACCTTTACCACAGCAGGACTTTATTGCTTTATTGTCTGACAATAATGACTAGTTAACTCGCTGCTAGTTTTACTACCTGCCTTTAGTCTTGAGTTTAGCCTGCACCTTCTTCATATGTTCGCGAAAGTTTTTATCAAATTTACTCTCACCACAGGCAAAATAAGAGGTTGTTGCTGGAATGGGACTACCATATATTTGTGCGCGATTAATGGTACAAGTACCGTCATCATTTTTGGTGATAGAGCCTGTATGAGATGTGCTGGTAGTCAGTTTATGCTGTTGCTCTACCGTCAGCGGCACGATTGTTTTTGGCACAGGGAAGGGCTCACCATCCATTACCGAGGCAGAACGCTTCTGTGTAAACTCCGCAAAAGCTTGCTCACTTTGTTGGTTGTCTAGCTTTTGTCTTAGTCGTGATAAACGGTCATAACTAGAAAAGTTTCCAAATCTCGCACCCGCCACTTTATTTTTAGTTGTCACCGTGTCACTTTTAACGGCATTAGTAACCTGTTTAGGCAGCGTATTAATGACTGCTTTATTTTGCGTGTTCTTTGGTAAATTATTTACGGGTATTGTAGCGGCAACTGTTAATGCTTCCGTATGGACTGGTTTTTTAGGTGTCGATTTTTTTGGCTCAACTTTTAGCAGCGACTTTTGTTCATTAATGTTTTTTTTAGCCGTGATTTCTGTATTAGGCCTTTTTTTGGGGGCTGAGTATAAAAAGCTTTTGATTGAAGTGATTTTAGGTTTATCTTTTTTGATTATTTTAGGTTGTTTTATCGCACTGTAGGTTAGGGCAAATAAAATTAATAAATGCAATAATACCGATATAACAATCGCAGTGTAACGTCCTTTTAACACAATCTATTCAGTTCTTTTAGCTTCAATAGGTAAAGTGATAGACCAAAAAAAACACCACAGGTTCAATGTACCTTGGTGTTTTTTTGTCGTTAAATTATTCTGTATAACTTAGTAAAGCGCTTAACGAGCGATGCTTTGTAATACTTCAATATCAACCAAGTTAATCACAGTGGCTTTTATTTCAGCCATGCTGTCACTAGTAACAAGCAAACCATCATCATTCATTTCAATATAGCCTTGCTCACGAATAGTCGCGATTAACGTAGATTGAGCACGTTTGTCGATAAATTCGGGGGCATTAATATTGTTTAATACCGATAAACGTTTAGCAATGGCCACTACTTTTGTTTCTAAATCACGCTTACTGATAGGCGCTAAACGACTTGTTAACGAGGTAATTATTGCGAGGCGTTGCAAGCTTTCATCAATACACTCAGCCATTGCGTGTACCTGGCTTAGCAGTTCACCATCATCAGTGAGTGACCAAAAGCCAGCTTTACTTTGTTTAGCAATATTCATATTTTCTAGTACGTTAAGAATTTTTAATGTTTGCTGTTCAACTTGTTTAGTATCTTGATATAGATATAAGTCTTCTTTCAGTAATGCCGTTAGCTTATGAACTTTGGTTACTAATTCGTCTTGATTTATTTTGCTGTGCTTATCAAGTAAACGACAAACCATAGCTGGTACCACATAGGTGTGCAAAATATTATTGCGATAATAGCGCATCTCTAAATTAGCGGTCTCAGAGAGGGAAACTAGGCTGCCAAAGCTGTCTTCTGTAATGGTTACCTTATTAAGAGATATAACATGCGTCAGTAGCTCTGCGCCTGTTTCTTCTGGAATAGTGAGTTGTTCACTAAAAGGTGCTTGACGCTGTAAGTTTAAGAAAAAATCGAGTTGTGTTTCTAACTCACGTTTAGATAAGGCTTTGTTTTTACTCGCTTGCAAAATCAAGGCTATTAACGCAACACCGTTTAACGCAGCGCTTTTATTAATGTTCTCCATGACTTGTCCAGCAAGCACATTTACCGTAGGTGTTAACCAGGTCGGTTTTTGTGGATCAATCGGATCAATCGAGTCTTTCCAGTCAGGTACTTGTTTATTCAAAAATTCGTTAATATTCATCGGCTCACCAAAATTCACATAACCATTACCATAGTTACGTAAGCTCTTAATCGCTTTTAGCACGCCAAAAATTGATTCGCTTTTTTTCTCACTACCACTTAATTCTTTGTGATAGGTGCCTACTTCCATAACGTGCTCATAACCCATGTAAACAGGAACGAGAGTCAGAGGTCTATCAATACCGCGTAATAAACTTTGAATAGTCATTGCTAGCATACCCGTTTTCGGCGCTAGTACTCTCCCTGTACGACTACGGCCACCTTCGGTGTAGTACTTAACCGCATAACCACGTTCAAATAACAGCCCTAAATATTCTCGGAAAATAGTTGAATATAAACGGTTACCGCCAAAGCTACGTCGAATGAAAAAGGCGCCGCCTTTTCTAAAAACAGTGCCTGCAGGCCAGAAGTTTAAGTTTATGCCCGCAGCAATACGTGGCATGACTAAACCTTCTTGTAAAATCACATAAGAAAGTAGTAGGTAATCCATATGGCTACGATGACAGGGTACATAAATGATCTCATGGCCATCTTGCGCTAATTTACGCAACACTTTGGCGTTACTGACGTTAATGGCGCTGTATAAGCGTTTCCATAACCAGTGCAAGATGATTTCGCCAAAACGAACCCAAGAAACACTGTAGTCACCAGCAATTTCATTCATGATGACTAACGCTTGTTTTTTAATTTCAGCTTCAGACACTTTTTTACTTTTTGCTTCGTCACTAATCATGCGCTTGACTGAAGGGTTGGCAAATAAAGCGGTAAACATCTGTTTGCGGTGCATTAATCTAGGGCCTTTAGCCGCAATAGTTTGACGATGAAAGTGGAAGCGAGCAACGCGTAAGAATTTATGAGCTGCAGTTTCATCGCTACCGTGATTGTCGGTGATATTACGGAAAGAAAAAGCTTCGCTAAAACGTACTAAAGTATCGCGGCCTAAGAACAATACGATGAATAGTTTCCGTAACCAGTTCGGGGATTCTTGATCCGCTATCAAGGTACCGATATTGAGGTTTTTACGTTCTTTAGTTGGCGTTCGGCCCCAAATTAAATTGGCAGGAATTAATTTTGCATCGAGACTTTCATCCTCGACATGTAGATTTAACAGGGCTAAACCTTGAGCCGTGGCTGTTGTTTTACGGGTTTTTCGCCATGAAAAAAGTGGTGTTGGTTTTGCCAAGCATAATGTGCGATTAAGGCTTTTACCGTTAATGGTTACTTGGCCAAGGGGATCCGGCAGATTTTGTTTTTTACAGGCATTTTGCAACGCTAAAAGGTCAGATGCAGATTGATGACGAACAATGTAAAAAATCGGCTGACTTGGCTGTTCGGTAATACTTTGACTGTCGGTAATTATTTTACAGCGAACCAGTAACTTCAGTGGGAGTTTTAATAATAAGTAGAAAAAAGAACGTAAGGCCAACATGTTGTATCGCTCGGATTAGTCATTAATAGCTATAAAAAGTGGATTTTAGCATCATTAGTTAAAATTGTCTTGGTTTGTAACTAAAGTGATAGCACACTGAAGTTATCAAGTTTGATCTTAAATAAAGACCTAATACCAAGTCCATTAAGCTAGTTTCCACTCGGAGCTTTCCAGCGGTTATCGAATTGCAGGAAAGCTCCCGAAGGGCGAATATCTAATAAAAGGTAAAGGCTTACATGCTGCGTTATTGATTTTAATAAGGGATTAACCATTATTTACAATTAATGCCTTGCCTCTAAGCCTTTTAACTCTCGCTGAGTAGGAAGAAGCTTATTGGAATTGGTATAACCATTAAGGAGTTGTCATTGAAAAAAATAGCCGTATTTGTTGATGTGCAAAACATTTATTATACCACCAGAGATGCTTTTTCTAAGCAATTTAACTACCGTTTATTATGGCAAGAATTGATGGCTCAGGGTGATATCACTATCGCTAATGCTTATGCTATTCAACGCAGTGATGACCAACAACATAAATTTCAAAAAGCGCTGAAACATATTGGTTTTGACGTCAAACTAAAGCCCTATATCCAACGTCGAGATGGCTCCGCCAAAGGCGATTGGGATGTAGGTATCACTATCGATATTATGGAAGCCGCAGCCGAAGTTGATACCGTTATATTACTTTCTGGCGATGGTGATTTTGATTTGTTGTTACGAAAGGTTCGTGAAAAATATGGCGTGACTACTGAAGTTTATAGTGTTGATAGTTTAACGGCAAAGTCTTTGGTAGATGCGGCAGATCTTCACCATAAAATAGAACAAAGTCTATTGTTATAATCAGCTGCGAGTGAATTTAAAGGGTATAACGTGCGGTTTAGCATTTTTTTACTTTATGTTTTTTAACTAAATATGCCGTTAATAAAAGTGCAATAACAAATAATATTGCGCTCGCAATGAGTTCATTTTGTGCACCTAAACGTATACCGCTTCCGGCTAATGAAAAAATGATCATTTGCGGGATAAAACCGACAAAAGAGCCACTAACATAGGCAGGCATTGATACCTTACTAACCCCGGCAATAATATTAGTTATAAAATTACTACCCAGTGGTAATATGCGAATAATAATGGCTTTTAAGAAGGTTCGCTCTCCTAGAAAGTCAGATAGTTTTGCTAGCTGAGTTGGGTATTTACGAGTGATTCTAGCGCTTAACAGGTAACGAGCAACGTTAAAGGTGATTAAGCAGCCTAATGTTGCGGCCAATGTGGCAACAATCACGCCGATGAAAGCACCTAAGTTAATGCCTGCAACTAAAGCGGCAATTTGTCTGGGTAAGCCAATACTGGTTGCCAGCGATAAAAAGAGAAACAGCAACAGCGTATTAAAAGCTGGTGAGCTGTCTTCTTGTTGCCAATTTAGTTTTTCCACTAAAGCGATTGTCCAATCACTTAAACTAAAACCAGCTTCTGTTGCTGTTGAAGAAAGTGCTGGGCTATGTGCGAGCCATTGATATAAGCTCATCACGATAATAATTATCATGATGAGGCTTGCTAGTATTTTAGTGGTACTTGCGCGGGAGGAATATAAGATGAACTTGGAAAGCATGGTTATACCAAATAGATTATTTAATTAGTCAGTGTTACTTAAATAACTTGGCTTTTGCCTGCTCAAATTCATCGGCAGTTAAAAAACCTTGTTGCTGTAGTTTAACTAATTTTTCTAATGTGTTCACTAAATCTGTTTCTCTTTTGGCTGACTCGATTACGGTGGTGTTTTGATGGTTCGATAATGTCTGACCATCGTTGGTTTCCTCAGAGTTAGTAACCTCTGCCATTTGTTCAGCTTCTACAGCATCGCTTATTGAATTAGGGTGTGTTGCCGGGCGAATATTAGCCGCTTGAGTATGCAGTGGCGTATCATCATGGATTTTGTGCTCGGCTAGGGCAATATCAGCGGCAGTGAGTATCGGTTTTAAAATGCGCTTTCCCGTTTGTTCGGCATTGATCTCATTGGCAATAAACCAACACCAATCAATAATATCATCGACTACTTCAAAGTAACTTCTTTTGGTTATTCTATCACTGCCTTTTCGTAAATATAAACAAATCATATACTTGTCATTCTCTTGAACATTGATCGATAAACTCATACGACGTACTTTGCCATCTACCATTTTAGCGATTTGTTCGGTATGAAATATTTCGCGTAACGCTTGTTCTTGCTGTTCATTAAAACCATGCCCTAAGGTGGTATTAATTGTCCCTATGACTAAGTCACCAAGTAATATTTGGCACTGCTTAATATCCGTTAACACAATGACTTTAGCTGCTTCATGTTGATGGCGCCTAAATAAATTTAGCGCTAATTTATCATCAGTGCATGCTAGATTAGAAAACTCCCTACGCACCAAGGATTTTGCCGACTGTTGTTGGATGTTTACTTGATAAAAAATATAAAAGCCAAATGAAGCAAACATGATAACGAAGAATACGGTGATACCACCTAAGCCACTTGACTCACTTTTGGGTGATCCTTGAATGATGTCTTGCTGAAAGAGCTGATATATAGCACCGCTATCTTCATTGAAAAATAAGAGTTCGTCACGATTATCACGATAGAGGCTTAAGTGTGTAGTTTGTAGTGCTTGTTGCTGTAATTGCCACTCTACTGTTGGTGGGGGAAGTACCCTTTGTTGTTTTGAGTTATCCGTTGACTCTGACGTTATGTCACCAGACAGAGAGTTAAGTTGCCAATACTGTTCATTTTTCGATAACAATAACAATTTGTTGCGCAAGGCTGGTGCATTTTGACCTCGGTATACTAATAAACTATTAGCAGATAGCGCATTTTCATTTTGATATAAAAACGCTTTAGGTGCCTGATTTCGCCAGTCTTCACCGCCCTCACTATACGAGAGCTTATGGCTTACCGTATCATTAAAGCTGTATTGGTGTGATATCAACAATCTTGTGGCATGTTTATCAGGCCAAATAAATTGTTTTATTTGGCCTGCGCCGAATAAATACAGTGTTTTATCAATCTTATCATTAGCGTAATAAGGATTACTATGAGGCACGGTATAACTTTCAGTGCTATTTTGTTGCGGATGAATACGTAAGATAGCACCAGAATAAAGCGGATGTTTTTTTAGCGTAGGACTCTGTGACAGTGAGATGTACAGCTGTGAAAAATCCTCATGCCACGATTTACTGTACGGATTAAAGCTTAATTGGCTAATGCCATTTTTTAAGGTGGGGATGGCAATTCTCAACACTTCTCGTTGCTTTGATTTATCGACTTTTTTGGCTAAATCCAGTTGCCATTCTGTTACCACGGCATCAAAAGCAAGTGGCATTGAGACAGATGAGCCGGCTAACCGTTTTGCTTTGTTATTGTCGGTAGTTTTTTCAATATGAGCAGTATAGAAAGTACTGAAGCCTGTTTGATCACGTAAAGAGAAATTAGGATGTAAAGTGAAAGCACTCAGCTGCAATACGGAATTTTTAACAGAAGAATTTTGTAAATCTACTAATAAAGAGGTGTTATCAGGACTATCTTGTTGCAGCTGATAAACTTTTCCTCCTTTATTTACTAGGTAATAATATTGACTGTTTCCTGGTTGCTCCATCAGTAACAGCCACTGATTTTTTTCAGTGTTTGATTGCGGAGCTTGCGCTATTTTTTGCAATAAATATTGGTTTTCGTTACTGGCACGGCTAATACTACTGGTGATCAGCAGGCACAGAAAAAAAATAAAAAACAGTGTGTTATTTACAGTAAGCATTAAGTTGAGTCATCCATAGTTCAGTTTTTTGCTAACAAATTTTGATATTGTATTTCTATACAGCGCTTTTATTTTTCCTTAAATAAATGCACGTTTTTTACCTCAATAAACTGATCTTTGTTTGCACCACTGGTGTAACTTAGTTTTCCTTCTAACATCAGTTCATCACCTATATCGCCATGTTCGGCTAGGTTTTGTGCTTGTTTTCCCCAAACGTGAATGGCACGTTCTACTGAAATTGTCTGCCATGCTTGCTTATCGGTATTATAAATATGCTGATTAATAATAATATTTGCTTGGGTAATGTTCTTATTTTGTTCAGTTAACATCAGTTTTGGTTTTGATATTAATTGGGCACTACAATGAATTTGGTTAATTGCTTGAGTATAACCCTTGTTGAATTTTTGCACGAAGTTGGCGTGTACAATACCTATGTGATTGGTACTTTTATCTGTTGCTTTAGGCTTAATATTACTTAAATAGCCATGCAATAAAATAATGTCACCTTTGTTAGCGTGAAGTAATGCCTGCTCTACCAACTCACCTTCAACTTTTACATGATGATAGCTAGTCCATTCTTTGTACTTACTGGTGCTTTTATCTAACCACTTGCTAGATGTCGCTAAAACAATTTCAGTGACAGCCGTTGCAGGGTTCGCACGATAACGAATATCTGGTGTTGCCACTAAATTTCCCAATAAAGTCACGGCACAAAGTTGCGGACTTGGTGTTTTTAGGTGTTTATTAACAGCATCTGATAAAGACAATTTTTTTCCTTTGAGATGCAAAGTAAACCAATTATTCAGTTACTTACTATCTCTTTGTGTAATTTAGGGCAGTGGTTATATTTTAGTATAAATGCAGTGCTGTTGTTAATAGTTTGTTAGGAATAATTAGTTAGAAACTTTATTAAAGTGCTTTATCTGCAATTAGCTCTGCTTATTAATTGTAAGTGAAAGGCAGGAAGATCATGGTTTCAATAGCTATGACTAATCTCGATGCATGTTTCAGAGTGCACTTTGAATAGTAACGGGTATATAATGTAGATAACATTTTAGCGTCAAATTAAAAAGATCTTGTCTTTCTTGGGCAAGCATATAGGAAGTTAATGAGCCCAACACTTGTCAGCGAGCACTTAAACAACATTGCCGTAGGTTACGTAGATAGTGTCGATAGCGAATACGCTAAACGACTTGCCAAAAAATGGCACCTCAACTATCTCGGGCATGTTGTTGCTGCCAGTAAACAGCCTCAGCTTGAATTTGTGTTGCAAATGCATCACCACGCACTTGAACTTTGTAAATTAGATGAGCCTAAATTGGGTGCTATCAAAGTAGACTTCGTTGAGGGTGCAGTCGCACACCGACGTAAATTTGGTGGTGGTCGTGGTCAAGATATTGCCAAAGCAGTTGGTTTAAAACATGGTTTTACTCCCCATGTTTTAGACGCTACCGCAGGACTTGGTAGAGATGCATTTGTATTAGCGGGTCTCGGTTGTAAACTGACCTTATTGGAGCGGATGCCTGTTGTGGCTGCACTATTAGATGACGGTATTGAGCGCGCTAAACTACATCATGAAGTTGCCGATATTGCCAATAACATGCAGTTATTTCACGGTACATCACTCGATGAAGTCGACTTAGATCTTGCTCCCGATGTGGTGTACTTAGATCCTATGTACCCACACCGTGAAAAATCTGCAGCAGTAAAAAAAGAAATGCGAATCTTCCAATCACTGGTTGGTGAAGATCTGGATGCAGATGATTTACTTGCACCGGCCTTAGCATTAGCAACATATCGCGTTGTGGTAAAAAGACCAAGTTATGCGCCACCACTAGCCAATAAAAAACCATCGATGAGCATCAATATGAAAAAAAATCGCTTCGATGTTTACGTTAAGTTGGCTATTCCTAAAGCCTAGTGTCTTCGTTGAATAGATAATTAACATTAGGGTCATGTTTTGACAGCTGACCCTAGGGGCTGTTGATCTTTCAGGGTTAAAATTTATTCAATTTAAAACGAATTTAATCGCGACGCGAGCTTTGTGTCATAGTCATTCTATTAAAAAAGCGAGCAACAATGAGTAAATTTGTTTTAAATGAACCCTAAAGGGCAGCACTTGTTTGAAATTTAGTCTACGTTATCGTCTGTTCGAGTAGCCAGCTACACGTCACATACTCTGCCTTGTCTAAATACCAAACAAGTTGCTGTAAAAATAATCTCGAAAGATCAACAGACCCTGATGTTTTACTCTAAAAAACAATTGATATTCTAGTTAATTTTAAAATCTAACTGGACACTTGCCGTTGTTTCCACCGCTTTTCCATTTTCAAACTTTGGCGCATAACGCCAATTTTCCATAGCAAGCAACGATTCTTTCTCAACCCCTTTCCCACCTTTAGACTCTAATATCTTAGCATTTTTAACAAAGCCAAAATCTGATATTGTAAATTCGATAACAGCATAACCACTTTTTCCTCTACGCGCTAAATTCATCGGATATTTGGGATTGACTCGATACAGTGGTGTAGGTTTTTGAGCATCATCCCAAGGAGTCATTGAGCCGATAGCGATACAATGCTTAGTTGCCTCTTCACTTCTTCCTTTGCGCTCTAGAGCACCGATTAGAAATGCGTGAGTACTAAGTTCTAATGGATGGGTTGGCCCATCTAATGCTTCAAATACAGGTAAATTGACTTCAAATGCGTCAATTGCTTTACTCAGATTTCCCTTGGCTAAATAATGTTTACCAGCAAAAAAATTGGCATTAACGACCCTTTTATCATTTGAGGCTAAATGCTTGGTAAAGTAATCCCTCGCTTCTAAAATGACTTTGCTTTTATTAGAGCCTATAGAAAGTAACTCAATCCCCACATCAAGTTGCATTTGAGCATTTAGCCTAGGATTTTCTTCTTTATAATTATCGGTAATATTCAATATTTCTCGATAATAATTAAGTATTTCTCTCTGATTTTTTCTTGGCGTCGACTTGGCAAGAGCAAAGTAGATATCAATTTGCTCTAGAGATTTTTTTCCATATTCTTTTTCATATACAGGAAGAGTAGGTAATAAAAGTGCATTAGCTTGAATATATTGCTGATTATCTATGTACAAAGAGGCTAAGTTAACGGCTAAACTTGCGGTATTAATATCAGACTCACCATAAACTTGTTTTCCAAGTTCATAAGATTGTTTTGCATATTTAGTTTGAGCTTCTTTATCATTCGCCTTAATAGCTGTTTGATATTGATGATAAGCGTCTTTGAATTGTGAATTTATACTTTTATTTTCTTCGGCTAACGAGCTAAATGATAATAAAAGTACCGTAGCCAAACTGAGCTTATTAATTTGCATTTTTCATCCCTGAATTCATGTTAATAAAAGACCTATCATGACTTTACTACATCATTACAATTAATAGGTAAGGTGCATAATCTTTATTGAACACAAACTATACACGAATGCGGGCAGATAAAAAATCGCTTCGATGTTTACGTTAAACAAGCCATCCCTAAACCTAATATGTAGTATCGTCATTAGGTAATGTTACATAAAACCGTCATATTTATGTAACATTACTGTCATGCCCATGAGTGATCATTGCCTTTATTTATCGTAAAGGCATTCATGTTATGCGCGTTTCTAGCTTTTCTCGTTTGTCTGTGACGGCAATCAGTATTTTTGCTGTGATATTTATGGCAACCATGTATCACGTAGGTGAATCGTTAAGTCAAAGTAGAGCGCAATATAAGGGCTATCAAGCACTTATTTCCTTAACAACGGTTAAGTTTAATCGCACTATTGTTGAGTATCTACAAACAGGTGATGCGGCGCTATTAAACAAGGCGCAAAAGCAACTTACCAATATTGTAAAACAAACCACTCGCTTAAATATCGATAAACTTTCTAAGAAAATAGACTCGCAAGCCAAAGCCCTCGCCCATAATATCGACACCAAATTTCGCGCTATGGGCAAACTCAGTGGTGATCCGTTAGTGCTCTTGCGTAATGGCGAACAAGAAATGCTCGCTATTAATAACGATTTAGCGCATTACGTACAAAAGACTCAAGTACTATCGTTAAAAAAGCAGTTTAACTACCTCATTACCACACAGGCGATAGGGAAGTTACTTGCCGATTTAGTCAGCGCCAGAGAAGCCATTTTTTCCCAGTCACAAGCCAATATTCAATCGATAAACCCTCTACTAATCGAACTGAAAAGCTTAGGTAATGTCTTATTAATAAAACCAGCCTTAGCTATTTATGAAGAAAGCGAAAACGACTTATTTGATGAAAGTGAAGATTTATTAGGGGATAGTGATGAAAAAGAAGATTTAAGTCTCGAAGCCATTAATGAATTACAGTCATTATTCAATCGCTATCAACGAGAATTAGAGAACACCCTAGCTCAGCAGCAGCAACGACAAATGGGCTTTGCCCTATTAGCTAAACAAGTGGGCAATATTGAAAAAGCCATCATGCAAGGTGAGGCTGATATTTCACAGCAGCAAGAGCAAATAAATGAGCAGCTTTATATCATTGTCATTGGGTTGTTAATTTTTTTGGTGGTCTTCCTCCTAGCAAATTACTGGTTACAGCGTAGTGTTATTCTCCAGCCATTACGTAATTTGCGTGATAGTTTTGTACAACTAATGGCTCAAGGCAAAGTAGACAACATTACTAATATTGATAAAAGAACTGAGTTTGGTGAAATATCTACCAGCTTTAATCATATGGTTAATAAGCTAGCGCAAGATGATAAGGATAAAGCCCTGCAATTAGACCTAGTGGCCAAAGCCTTAACGACGATGGAGAGCCAAGTTAAAAGCATTTATCAGTCATCGCATACCACCAGTGAACATGTTCAAGGGGCAAGAAAAATTATGGAAGCCTTAGGTGAGGCAACCGAAACAGTGAATACGCTATCAGGGCAAGTTGTTAATAATGCTCAGGCAACCAAACAAGCCATGGAAGTAAGTCAGCATCATGTGTCACAGGTACTAGCGGCAAGCGAGTCAACCAATTTGGCGGCAAAGGAAAGTAAAGAGGCTATTACCTCACTATTTCACTCGGTTGAATCAGTTACCTCGATTGTTGATGTGATTAGCGCTATTGCCGATCAAACTAACTTGTTGGCACTTAATGCTGCTATTGAAGCGGCCAGAGCAGGAGAGCATGGCCGAGGGTTTTCTGTTGTCGCTGATGAAGTACGCCAACTCGCCGGTAAAACGCAAGAATCGCTCAAACAAATTTCAGCGCGTCTAAAGCAATTACAAGGTGCGAGTAATTCTATTGAAGGCATCATTAATGACATTGAAAAGGCATCGTACAATCAACGTATTATCGTCGATGAATTGCAAGAAACCGCGTTAGCTGTAACTGGGCAGGCGCAAGTTTCTGCAACGGTTGCTCAAGATACACTTGAACAAATTACCCTGCAACGCACTCACTTTATTGCCTTTGAACAAGCCATGGCTAATGTAGATAAAGAAGTAAGTGACTCGCAGCAATTATCCAATGTCATTTCGGTTGATGTGAGTAATCAGGTCAACGATATAGGACTTACCCTTAAAAAAGCGTCTTAATAAGTTAATGTACTAAATAAACGTAGCTTATAACTCATAGCTCTTGTTTTTTCTCAACACTCTATTAAAGGGACTGTTCCTCATAAGATCACTGAAGATGGTATTCATTTTACTGGTTTTTTGATCATTTTGAGGTTGATTGAATGAAGCTTGAACTTCATTAAATAGTTGTTCATCAATTACAGACGGAAAGTAACCCTTGATTGGCTCTTCCGTTATTTTTTCAACAGCTTTACCATCCACAATGCTTTTGTGCAGTGGTTGCCATTCACCGATTAATTTTCGGTTCTGTAGCAATGTTGTTATTGAATCCGGTCTTAGTGGCACGCCACCAAGCATTAGCTTATTCTCGCCATGTAAAATAGTGATTATTTTATTGCAGGTCATACCCGATGCTTTCATCGTGAATAATCTTTCGATGAATTCGACTTCAAGCGGTTTAACGATAAATTTGGTCTGATCTTTATTTAACGCTAACCATCTTGGCGCCTTTTTCCCATGAAATGAAACTCTTTCACTCGCTTTAATTACATTACGGTGACTTTCAGAAAAATTGCGCTGTAATTTCTGTTCATTTTCCATGAATGATAACTGACAGCCAACGGTTAACAGTAATTCTGCTGCAAAATCGAGTTTATTGTCTTTGTTATCAATGACTATGCCCCACTTAACAATGGCAACCTTTACACCATAACTTAACAGACGTTGAAATAAGGCCTTTGCATCATTTGGCGGTATACTTGAAATTCTGTCGCCAACCTCGATGCAAAGCATGTCACCTGCTTTTATTAATCCGCTTTCGCAGTCTGATATGACGTTTCCTAATCCGGCATCGTCGCTAATGTTCAGCCCATGAAGATCCGAAGATTTATCGGTGTAAGCGGTATCTGATAACTTAAAGGTAGGATGTTGTTTTAAAAAGTCAGTGATGGTGTTTTGCTGGTGAGATAACCCGTTGTTTTCTTCTTTATCTTGAATTGAAGTTGAAACACGCTTGTAGGCATAAGCGTTGAATGTCATGTAATTATTCCGTAAGGCTATTAATTTCATCATTATAAATGTAACAACCGTACGGTACTGTAATGAGTTGTAGGCATGATGGCTTTTAATGTTACTTCAACTGATGTCTGTAATCAGGTCAACGATATCGAACTTGACCTTAAAAAAGCGTCTTAATAAGTTTAACTTTGTTAAGCTAGGCATAGTTAACTTCTACTAGTGTAAGTTGTTTGAAAATTTACGCTAACTTTTCACAAACTCATAAAGGTGTTTTCATGATCCAACAAAACCAACTAATGCCAGTAGGCGAACTACAAGAATTGAAAAACGGCGAAATGATCACGCATAATACAGCGGAACTTTTTGCGACTAAAAAGGTAGTATTATTTGCTGTTCCTGGCGCTTTTACACCAACGTGTTCTGCAGCACACTTACCAGGCTATGTAGTTTCGGCTGACGAATTAAAAGCCAAAGGCGTTGATGCAATCATTTGTGTATCAGTTAACGATGCTTTTGTAATGAATGCGTGGGGCGAGTCACAAAATGCTGAAAACATTATGATGTTAGCTGATGGCGATGGTAGTTATACCAAAGCATTAGGCTTAAGCATGGATACCGCTACTTTTGGTGGTGTACGCTCTCAGCGTTACGCTATGATTATTGATAATGGCGAAGTAACCAGTTTGCATGTAGAAGCGCCTAAATCGTTTGAAGTCAGTAAAGCTGAAGTTATTCTTCAACAACTGTAAGTTACTTTATATCAATGACAAATTAGCGAGAATATTAGTGTTAACGTACTAAAATCGTTCATTAAAATTGATACTAAAAGCAATCGATATAAGAACACGAATAAGAATGATGTACCTTATTAACCACTTGGTTAATAAGGTTTTTTTATGTCTTTAATGTTTAAATGATACAATTAATTGCTTGAATCAGTACTGATAAAAAGGCAGAATTCACCCAATTAAAATCTTTAAGGCAAAATCATGTTAAAAGCTGAAATGGTAAAAAAGTTAAACCAACAACTTAATCTAGAGTTTTACTCTTCAAACTTGTACTTACAAATGAGCGCATGGTGTGAAGAGAAAGGTTTTGCCGGCGCAGCAGAGTTTTTACGCAAACATGCCAATGAAGAGATTCAGCACATGAACCGCTTATTTACTTACGTAAGTGAAACAGGCGCATTACCTATTATCGGTTCTATTGATGCGCCGCCACATGAATTTGAATCGTTAGGTCAATTATTTGAAATGACTTACGACCATGAATGTTTAATCACTGAGCGCATTAATTCACTTGCTCATGAAGCCTTTACTAATCAAGACTATTCTACTTTTAACTTCTTGCAATGGTATGTTTCTGAGCAACATGAAGAAGAGACTTTATTCAAAGGTATTGTAGATAAAATCAACCTAGTGGGTAATGACGGTCATGCATTATTTTTCGTTGATAAAGATTTAGCTGAACTAGCCAAAGTTGGCAGCACTAGCATAATGACAGAAGCTGGCGCATAAGCGCCTAGCTATTCTGTTTAATGCTATCGTTTGATTAAATGTTCCCACTCAAAAGTGCATTACACCTTTGATGGGAACATTTTTAGTTTCTGTTTTAATACTCTAATGAAATAAGACGTTCAAAATTAGGCTGTTAAAAATATATATCCCCGTCCCTTAACTGTTTTAATCACTGGCCGTGAAGAAGCAGCCAGCAGTTTCTTTCTTAAATTAGCTAGGTGACTATTAATACTTTTATCACAGCTGCCAAGTTTTCGCTGGAAAATGCGTTGAGCAATAACGTCTCTTGAAACTAACGAGCCTGCATCGGCCATAAGTAGGGCCAGTAAATTAAATTCTAGTCCTGTAGTAGCAATAGGCTTTCCTAAAAAAAGCACAGAACGATTTAAAAAATTTAATTCAACCTGAGCAATAAATATTTTGTCTGCAGTTAAATGCTCTTCTGTCGTTAACATGCTGCTTACTCTGACTCTTGAGCACGTGTTTGCGCAAACATTGTTGTTTTATAACCAGTAGGTGAGTGCTCACTTGTTTCCAATATTAAAAACTGCTCGTTGGATTGCTCATTCAGTATCAATTCAAATGAGTTTAATATGATCGAGCTGCCATTATCTTTAGCGACAACAAAAACTTGATAGCTGTTGTTTTTTAGCAAGAGTGAACTGGTATTTTTGTAACTAATGTCACGATTATAAAGGGCCGATTCGATAGTTTCATCTTGTCTGACAAAGTACACCGCGACTTGAGCGAAGTCATCAGATTGAATTAAGTTAACGATTTCAATTTCATGTTCATAAATGCTACTCAATAAGCTATTTTCAACCATCAAAGAGAATAAATTCACTTCAATTTCGTCAATGATGCCATCACCATTTTCATCAATATTACCGTCGTTATCACTATCGACATATTCTTGTTCAGCATAGAAAAAGAGTGTTTTATTAGTGTTTTCAACTAAAGATAATAAATGATTGCTTAATAACGGTGTATTGTCCTCAGTATTGGTGATATCTACGCTGTAGTCACCACTTGCTACCGTTAATGCATTACTCACTTCGCCATATAATAGCGACGTGATAGCAGGGTTATCACTGACACCATTAACATGTAAATCAAAGGCAAGTTGGTAGTTGTTTAACTGTTCATGGTTAGCAACGGCATTATAAGCGCGAAATTGTGCTTCAGCATCAGTATCTACATATTCAATTACCGTAGAGTCAGACATTATATCTAACACATACGGTGAGGTACCAGCACCGGTGTTCTGCTTTACTATCATGATATTCTGAGAGCTATAAGCAAAAGTAATACTGTTTGATCTGAATAAGACCTCATCGCTACCAGCGGTGGTGATATAGAAAACATAGTCATCTTGGTCAAGCTTTTGGCTATCAGATAATTGCTGATAACTGTATTGACCCACTAAAACGGCCTCGTTAAAACTTTCATTCTCTTTAGAAAAATAAAAATCAACCGCTTGCTGGTTTGAATGCATATTTAGTACGCTAAGATTAAAAAGATCGTTGGTAGCATCATCTTCATCATCAATAACAGGGATACTGTGCACCATCACTTGTGGCGATAAAACACTATCGCTGAGCACTATCATATGGATTGTATCTGCAGTTATGGCTAAGCTATTCTCATAAATGACGGACAGATCATCGGTCGCTGTGCTGTCATCATCTTGCCAAGCTAGCTGATAGAAATAGTCTTGGTTTGTTAAGCTGATATTACTATTAGCATAACCGTAAGCAATGGCAGAGTAAGTTTGCTCATAGTGATCATCATCTTCATCGCTATCTTCAGTAAGGTTTTCATCAACGGTCAAATATATACTGGGTGAGTCTTTAGATAAGTTATAAAGTTTAACGTAGCCTTCTCCGCTACTATCGTCACTAGACTCGCAGCCGAGTAAAATAAATAATAATAGGCAGGCAGCAAGGCAGCTCTTTAAGGCTTGTAGGGTGTTAAGTGTGGTCATTTGTTTTCCATTATGTAAGGTTGCAACAGTTTGTTGGTGAATGTTATGCAGCAATAGATAACCACTTGCGACAAGAGTTCAGACCTTTACACAATCTTTGCATTTCTTTATTTTAGGAATAACAATCTTCGATATTAAAACGATTTATGGGTAATAAAGCCTTTTCATCAACCTTTTTGTATACGCACTATTTACATAAAGATTATAATAACGGCGAAATTTTCAAAGTCTTTTGAGCAGAATGTTCTCATAAGACTTTTACTCTTAAGGTATTACAGTGATCACAACAGACGTATTAATAATTGGTGCCGGCGCAGCAGGCTTAATGTGTGCAGCACAAGCAGGCTATCGCGGAAAGAGCGTTGTTGTGGTCGATATGGGTAAAAAGCCGGCGCGAAAAGTATTAATCAGCGGTGGCGGTCGTGCCAATTTCACCAACGAAGGCGCAAGTCCTGAAAATTATCTTTGTCAAAATCCACACTTTGTAAAATCAGCACTAAGTCGTTATAGCGCTCAAGATTTTATCGATTTGGTCGACAGGCATGGCTTGCAATACCACCATAAAACGCTCGGCCAACTTTTTTGTGATGACAGCGCACAAGAT
This sequence comes from Colwellia sp. 75C3, assembly GCF_002836255.1. GTDB lineage: Bacteria > Pseudomonadota > Gammaproteobacteria > Enterobacterales > Alteromonadaceae > Colwellia. The sequence continues at coordinate 104,103 of NZ_PJAU01000033.1, forward strand.
CTGGTTGATATATTGATGACCGAATGTGAATGGGCAGGTGTGCAAGTGAACCTGCGCACCGAAGTACTTTTGGTCACCAAAATTGCCGACGGTTATAGTGTGACAACGAGTGACAAAAGCTACCAATGTAAATCCTTAGTAGTGGCCTCCGGTGGTTTAACCATGCCAAAACTGGGCGCAACACCTATAGGTTATAAAATTGCCGAGCAATTTGATTTAAACGTACTTGAAACACTTGCTGCATTGGTGCCTTTTACCTTGCATGAGCACGACAAAGAACGCTTCGATGGTTTATCTGGCATCAGTCTATTAACTGAAGTCACCAGTGAAGATGGCACTAGCTTTAAAGAAAATATTTTGTTTACCCATCGTGGTTTATCAGGACCTGCAATATTACAAATATCGTCTTTTTGGCGTGCAGGGCAGGCGGTTACTATCAATTTATTACCCGAAAATAACCTGAGTGAAACCTTAATTCAGTGGCAAAATGACCAAGGGCAAAAATCGGTAAAAAACCTCATGGCGACCTTGTTACCTAAGCGTTTTGTTGAAGTTTTGGTTAAAGATGGCGTTATTGCAGACAAACCAATCAAACAACTTAATCACCCTGAGATTACCGCACTAAGTGAATACTTACATGCGTGGCAGATCAAACCAAATGGCACTGAAGGCTACCGAACAGCCGAAGTGACTTTAGGTGGAGTCAACACTGATGAACTATCAAGTAAAACCTTTGAAAGTAAAAAACAGCCAGGACTATTTTTTATTGGTGAAGTGATTGATGTGACGGGTTGGTTGGGAGGCTATAATTTTCAGTTTTGCTGGGCCAGTGGTTATGCTTGTGGGCAAGCAGTTTAGTAAAGTCAGAACCGGCTATTCAACGTTAAAAAGGAAAGGTAGTACATGCAGGAGCTCAAAAGTTTTAGTGTAATTATGCTTATAGTCTCCATTCTATCAGGGTGTGCGTCACTGCCTGAGGAGATTAAGCATCCGATTGAACCACTAGTCACCCAATCAACCAGTACATTGTCCGAATTGACGGACACTTATCGACCTGAGCAGCCTAGCCAAGAAACGAGTGCCGTTCTGTTGCAAGATACCGGCTGGGATGCATTGTCACAGCGGTTGGCACTTATAGAAACCGCTGAGCACAGCATCGATATACAGTATTACATTTGGAACTCAGACTCTTCGGGACACTACTTAGCCACTCGCTTAGTCGCTGCTGCCGATCGTGGTGTGCAAGTTCGTGTAATGCTTGATGATATTAATCTTAACGAACGAGAGAGTTTGTTAGCTGCACTTGATCTGCATCCTCAAATAGATATACGCATATTTAACCCGACCCCCAGTCGTAGAGGGGTAGCAAAGTGGTTAAGTTTCCTTAGCGATTTTTCTCGCCTAAATCGCCGCATGCACAATAAGTCATTTACCGTCGACGGTGTTCTGTCTATTGTTGGCGGCCGTAATATCGGCGATGAGTATTTTGACCTTTCTGATGAAATCAATTTTCGTGACCGTGATGTACTGGTAATGGGCACTGTGGTAACAGATATTCAAACTAGTTTTGTAAAATATTGGAATAGTCGCTGGTCTTACCCTGTTAATTTATTGGCTGATAAGGTCTCATCAAGTCTAAGTGTTTTAGATGAGGTGGCTGCTCCTCGTTACAAAAATTATCCTGCTTTACCAGAAGGACAGGAGAGTTCAAGTCGTCTCTTAAAAGATGTGATGGGCAAGATGATTTGGGTTAATGCACGTTTTGTTGCTGACCGACCAGTACCTATTGATGTCGACAATAGCAGCGAACCTAAGGCTACTGCCAGATTATTGGCCGAATTGGCTCAGCAGTCATCACATGAAATTTTATTTGAATCCGCTTATTTGGTGTTTGATGATCGCCAACTAAAAGCGCTGCAGAGGTTGACCAGCAATGGAATTCAGGTAAAAGCATTAACTAATTCAATGGCCTCGAATGACCTAGTCTCTAATCATTCTGGCTACGCAGGTCGACGCAGGGATATGCTTGACCACGGCATGCAGTTGTTCGAGTTGAAGCCAGATACGAACCTATGTAATGAGTCTACCAGAGACTTGTCAAAGTGCGCACCGACAGCAGCTTACGGTCTTCATGCTAAATCTATCGTTTTTGACCGAAAAATAGCAAGTATCGGTTCTTTTAACTTCAACTTACGTTCAACCTACCTCAATACAGAGTCACTGTTAGTGATTGAAAATCAGAGCATTGCTGAAAGTCTTGCCAATGATATTGAACAAGCAATGAACGAAGATAATAGCTGGCGTCTGAATTTACATGAAGGAAAAGTTCGTTGGTCTTCGGGTACAAAACACTGGGAAAATGAACCTGAAACGGGCCGTTCGGAACGAATTAAATCACGTTTTTTACAATTATTGCCAATCGAAAAATATTTGTGAAGTAAGTTATAAAGCTAACAAGGGTGTTCTAATACAAAACACCCTTACAATATATAACTGAATGATAGACAGATTATATTTTTAGACGGTGAATTGTTGCTACAACATTGGCTAATTCATTAAACATCTCAATATCATGATGTGATTTATGTTTCTTTCCCGTTCTTGACGCTAAAAAATCACCCATTGAATAGTTATTGATATCTAACGCTTTAATTTCTCTGATTAAGCTATCATCTAGCTTTAGCATTGCTAAAGCGATAACAGTGTTAGCTTGTTGGTTATATAAACCATAGTTGTTAATATTATCTATTGTGGCCTGATTTATATTGTATTGTTTAAGTCGTAATACCTCTTTTTTGTTGATTTGTGTTAAACCTAAACCTTCCATTTCATCAACAAATGTCTTGTTAATATCGAGAATACTAAATGCGAGCATTTCACCTGCATTAATGTTGATGAATCCAAGTTTGTTTACCTCATTTATTTTACTCGTATCAATATCATGTTCATCGAAAGCTATCATCTCACCTAATGAAATTGAATCGAATCCTAAGCCATGAATTTCTTCAATATATTTCGGGTCAACTCCTTGGGCCTTAAAAGCGATAACTTCACCAGCATTTATATTTGAAAACCCGAGCTGCCTAACTTCATCAACATAGTTCGCATCAATATTATGAGCGGAAAAGCCGATTAATTCTCCTGCTCCCATGTTGTTTAATCCAATCTTTTGAATTTCCTTAATATAAGCAGCGTTAATATCATGCTCCTTAAAAGCAATGAGTTCTCCATGGCTTAAATGGTCAAAACCAAGATTAGCTATGGACTTAATGAACTCAGAGGTAACACCATGGATATCATTAATTTGTTTACTGCTCATTCGGTCACGGTCGTACTCGTTTGCATTTAAGCCAGATACTTGTCCGATAAATAACAGACTGCCCATAACCGCGCTTTGTGTAAAAGAAGGTGTTATCGCTTTTATTTTTGTCCAGAAAGTAATGTTCATAGTAAATCCTATATTTGTATATTTCTAAAAAGATTATTTAAACGGTTAACTATAACTACGTATAAAAAATGAAAAGGTTGTCTAAATAAGAAATTTATTTTGAGTAAAGTCGATTAATTATCGAGGGGATTAGAGTGTGGAATATAAATATAAATATAAATATAAAAGGCAGCTTAAAAGCTGCCCAGAAATAAAGGTGGTTGATTAACCAAAGCTTCAAACAGTAACATCACACTTCGACGTTATTTTCAGATTACTTTCACATGACTTTCAGTTAAGTTATTTGTCAGGATAAGTGATGCGAGTATGGGTATTCCCTTCATTTTTAATTTTCATTACCCTGCCTTGTTCATCGCGATAAAAAAATATTTTCTCATGACTCAACTCACCATCTTTTACTAATTGGAAAGTATCACCGTCCACATGTTGATAGTATTGCAGTGCATATTTAAGCGATTGTGCAGGTAAGTACAATAACATCAGGCCACTTCCCCAACTGCCAACATAATATTCACTGTTCCAAGGGTTTAAATTATAAAATCCTGTATATTGAGCAAGCTCAAGCGTTTCTTCTTGTTTCAGTTCTGTATTAGGTTCTTCATTTAGTTCTGGCTCGATTGATTCGGCGCGACTTATGAGTTCGATTAGACCTTTCACATACGATGGTGTGTATACACGGTTCGCATTCACAAGTACGGCATAAGCCATTTTGTTGGTCACATCCATTTTAAGATAAGCCACATAACCTGGGCACGTTCCACCATGCATTACCCATTGATTACCTTCATCATCTGCTGTTACTTCGTAACCAAAACCTCGATCGTATTCGTCATCACTTTTACTTGTCGCTTGAGTGGTATACATACTTTTCAGCGTAGATGGTTTTAATATCTCGGCTGTTGCTGCATCGGCTAATCGAAACTGCCACATGGCAAATTTAGCTAGGTCAAGCGCGGTAGTTGATATGCCCATGGCAGACTGCATTGCTTTGGTTTGATAAAAATTAGCAGCATTACGCTTTCCGTTTCTATTGATCGCGCTATACGCTAGTGCATGTTTATTTCCATAAAGCGATTCCTGCATTTCTACTAATGAATTAGACATATTTAGCGGTTGAAAAAGGCTGTCTTCAACGTAATTTTTGTAAGTAACGCCGGACACTTCCTCAATAATTAACCCTAACAATGAGTAGCCAATATTACTGTAAGTGATATCTGCTCCAACAGGGCGTTCTGTTGCTTGAGTCGCTAAACTCTCGAACATTTCATCCTCCGTAGGGAAGGGATGTTCAGGAGCACTATAATAGCCATGATTAGTATCGCGTGGTAAACCCGACGTATGATTAAGTAACGACCGAACAGTGACAGAACCACCTTCGGGGAACTTCTGGTTTACTGCATATTTAGGTAAAATATTTTTCACCTTGTCGTCTAAGTTGATCTTACCTTCATCCACTAATTTCATAATAGCCGTTGCGGTAAAAACCTTGGAAATAGAACATATACTGCTCAGGGTATTTTCATTACTTGGTAATAAGTTTTCTCGGTTAGCCTGACCAAAAGCGCCGCTCCATAAAATCTGCTGATCTTTGACAACAACGCCCATAATAGAAGGTAAGTCTTGATAATCTTTTTGAGATTCTAACCAGACATCAATAAGTTTGGATACATCCTTATATCTAGCCGTGTCTTCTTGGCTGCTAGCGATAGCACTATGTAGGCATAAAAATGTTAGAAGAATTATATGGTAAATTTTCATAGTAGTGTGTGACTCTCGCATTAGTAATGAGGTGATGAATAACCACGGTCTTTAAGTGGTAATCCAGTTATTTGATAGTTACTAATACGTAATTTTTAGCAGAAGGTTGATAAATACATATTTATTTTTTAAAAATACTTTATGGGCTATTTGACGGTGAGAGGTGATGGAAAAGCGCAATGTCGAGAGGTGAGGGATGAAAACGAAAAAAGAAGCCCGAAAGCTTCTTTTAATGGACAAGTATTTTAGTGATACAACACTACTTTGCTTTTCGGATATACAAGTTACCGCTATAACTGGTTAATGATAACGCTTGTCCGCCACCATTAACTTTCGCCTGCATTATTCCACCAAGTACTATTTTTTGTTTTTTACCTTTTTTGTTTTTCTTGATTTCATCAATTACAACAAAGTCTTTATCTAGGCCAGAAAAAATTTCACCTTGGTAAGTTTGTACATTGACGTTAGCGGCGACTTTTTTTGCCAAGGTAATATCAACATTACCCATATGACTTGTTAATGAAGAAGGGCTGGTTTTGTCAAAATTAGAGAAGCTAACCACAATGTCAGTTTGCCCAGTTTCCGCAACAATTGGGCCTGAAATGTTTTTTGCCGTTATCATACCGCCATAGGCTTCAAGTTCTAAACTACCACTAATACCATCAATACTAATATCACCGCCTTTATGTAACTCCACTTCTATTGATGAGCGTTGCGGCACTTTAATTACTAAATCAACATGTTGATTTGAAAATTCACTGCTAATTTCTACGTCATTATTTTTTTCTTCAATCTCTAGTCGCGTCGACTGGCTTTTAACACTCTTTAGCCCTTTGTTAGACCTTGCTGGATTATTATTACTATTTTTTGGTGCTTTCACTTTTTTTAGGTCGTCATCTTTACCTGAAAAAACGGATGTTGTTGCACTTATTTCGATGGTGTCTCCTTTATAACCAACCAGGGTAACACTGCCTCTATATACCTCAACCTCAATTGAAACTGGCTCACCAGGCTTAGATAAAGGCAAGCTATAGGTTTTTTCTGCTGCGTTAGCTAATTGAATACTGCCCGCTAGCATCGCAATTAATGTTAAAGGTAAGGTTACTGATAATTTGTTCATGGGTTACTCCTAAAGATGAAACTAAATGTATGAAATCATTGATTGCGCTTTAATAAATTCTCGTACTTCGGGTTGTAAATAATGCATGTTTTCTTGTGCTGTTAATAAGGTTTTAATCTCGACTGAGCCATAGTTAAGCAACAAACGACACAACTCAATTTGTACTAATAAGTTTTCTTCTTTTGTGGTCATAGTGAGAAGTTGTTGCTCGAATGAGCCAAAAGATTTTAATTCGGCTAGGCTATTTATTATTGCAAGTCGTACCGAGGTAGATTTATCGCGTGCTAATAACTCAATGAGCTGTTCAACTAACAGCGGATTTGATAAATCTGTTTGCCGACTATAAGCAACACCTGAAAGGCGTTCACTGGCCGAGTCTTTTTTCAACATAGACATAGCAAGTACTGTTGTTAACGATGATATGTCTTCTTGTAATCCACTGTAGGCCGCATTATTTTTTTCATTATTAGGTGCTTGGTTTAAATTAAATCCAAGCACAAAAACCAAGGTTAATGTTGCAAACTGAGCAAGTGGTGTTGGCATAAACCAACTTTTAATTTTTTCCATTAAAGAGATCGTTTGCTCCTTAGAAGAGGAGTGATAGTTGTTTAGTGGCAGGGCTGTTTCTTGTTGAGAGCTATGTTGTTGCGTACTTTGCGCTCTAGATAACATTTGATAAAAATTAGCATCTACTCTGTCAGAAGGCATAACCAAAGGTTTAACATCATTGGTCCAGAACTGTTCAATAAATAACAATTCTTCTTGTAGTTGGCTGTTTTTCTCAAGATGACTTTGCATTTCTGCGCTTAGCTCGCTGCTATTATTATCGGCTAATGAAGCAATTTTCCAGTCGATTATTTCTTGGTTTGTCATTAGCTAATTTCTCCTACTAATTTTTGATAACTCATCTGTAATTTACTCACCGCATTACGCATACGAGATTTTAAGGTATTTAAATTGCAATCTAATAAGCTCGATATTTCTTGATAGTTCAATTGTTGAAATCGACTGAGCATAATGATCTCTCTATCTTCTGGCGAAATACTCGCCAAGGATTTATTAAAAATGGCATTTTGCTGCTCAGTTTCGAACTCTTCACCTAAGGTTTTCGCATTGGTTAATTCTTCATCATCCATGTCACAGTTCAGCGCTTGATTTTTATTTTTACGATAATGTTCAGCAACCGTATTTCTGGCAATACCATACATCCAAGATTTAAAGGTACTGCTACCGCTAAAACTGGTGCGATATGCAAGTATCCTCATAAAGGTTTCTTGCACTAAATCTTCACTTAACGCACGGTTATTACCTGTACGTAAAAAGTAATTAAATAATTGCACCTTATTTTTTTCAAAAAGTGTAGCAAGCTTATCTAGCTGACCTGCCTTGACTTGAAACATAAGTTCTTTTTCATCGAACATTGAGTTGTTGTTCCTATTGCTCAGCTTTAACGTTAAGTTTCACTGCTCATTTTTGTTTTCATAGTTATTAATACGTGATTTTTAACTAAAGGTTGATAAATACTTTATTTAATTTCAAATAAAGAGTTTTTATCGATTATTTGATGGGGGAACATGATGGAGTAAAACGGAAAAAGTGTGTCATCATTTAAATGTTACGGGTTGCTTTGGTGGCTATAACCTTCATGTCTACTGGGCCCATGGTTATATTGTTGGACAAGGAGGTTGGTTTTTCACGTCAACATGCTGCTTAGTAATTGATTTAATTGTAATTATCACTTAAGTAATAAAATGGGACTGTTCAATTACTTAAGTTGTGACTAGTATAATTAAAAGAAAATATAATGAATTTTATTTGTTGTGAATCGTTTACCTGAATCACACTTGAAAGTTAATCATGAGAAGAGGGAAATTATGAGTAATGACTATAAGCCAGCTAAAGTTTGGGTTAATGACACTATAGGTGGTAACCAATTTGCAAATATAAACAGTCCTGAGTCTGGGGCTAGGTATGAGAAGAAATTGCCTAAAGGTGAACATTCTTTACAGCTTCATTCCCTAGGTACGCCAAACGGACAAAAAGTGACGATTCTTTTAGAAGAGCTCTTGGCTTTAGGTATAAAAGCGGCAGAGTATGATGCTTATTTAATTAATATCGGTGAAAGTGAGCAATTTTCATCGGGATTTGTTGATATAAATCCAAATTCAAAAATTCCAGCTTTAATTGATAAATCTGGGGATGAAGAGGTTAATGTCTTTGAATCAGCGTCAATTCTTGTGCATTTAGCCGAAAAGTTTGAGCAATTTTTACCAAAAGAGGGTAATGCTCGAATTCAAACGTTCAACTGGTTGTTTTGGGCACAAGGCTCAGCACCATTTTTAGGCGGAGGATTTGGACATTTTTACGCTTATGCGGATGAAAAACAGGAATATCCTATAAATCGTTTTACCATGGAAGTGAAGCGCCAGTTAGATGTATTAGATATCCAACTCTCTAAAAATACGTTTGTTGCCGGTGAAGAGTATACCATTGCAGATATGGCTATATGGCCTTGGTATGGCTGTTTAGTGTTAGGCAATTTATATGATGCGGCAGAATTTTTACAAGTGGAAATTTATACTAATGTAGTGCGCTGGGCAAAAATGTTGGAAGAGAGAGAGACAGTACAACGTGGCAGCATAGTGAATAGATCTTGGGGTGAAGAATGGCAACAAGTGCTTGAGCGTCATTCTGCAGAAGATATTGATGCCGTGATGAAATTACGCGTGTAAATTAACTCTACAATTTAGCGCGCCATGATTGGTGCGCTTTATTTTGATTTCTTTAATCGATACATAAGCGCATCACCATCGGCCAATAATCCTTCAACAGTTTGGTGTTTTTCCTGATTGAACTCCACTATGCCATGGGAGTACGAAACAACGTAACCACGCTTCATTTCTTGATTATATTCTTCTAGTGAACGACTCAATTTATTAATGACGACTTCCGCTTGTTTCTTTGACGTACTGCTGAGTAATATGGCAAATTCATCGCCGCCCAAGCGAGCAAAAACATCTGAATTTCGGAATGTTTTTTTCATCAGTCCGGCAAAAGCAATTAATACCGCATCACCTTCGGCATGGCCAAATGTGTCGTTAATGGGCTTAAATTTGTCCAAATCAAGAAAAACCAGTACCACTGGTAAATCTTGTCTAATACACAGATTCAAACTGTGCTGAGCGATAGTCATGAATCCTCTTCGGTTTGATATATCGGTAAGCTCGTCCATGGTTGCCATTTGAATAGCAGTAAGTTCACGCTCTACCATTGCCGCAAGATCTTTTAATAATTGAACATCTTCCTCATCAAAGTCTCTTGGCGTTTGATCAATAATGCACAGTGTCCCCAGCTTTTGACCATTAACTTTGAGTGGACAACCGGCATAAAAACGGATGTTCGGCTCGTTCAACACCAAAGGGTTATCTGCAAAACGTGGATCCTCACAGGCATTCTGCACGATAAATACTGACTCTCCGAGTATCGCATGACCGCAAAATGAAATTTCCCGAGATGTTTCACTAACATCGACGCCTATAGAGGACTTGAACCATTGTCGATTTTCATCGATGAGACTAACCAGAGCTATTGGAACGCCAAACATGCGTTTTGCCATACGAGTCAATCGTTCGAAACGTTCTTCAGGTAATGTATCGAGTACATTGAGTGAATGAAGGGTTTCAATCCGTTCTGTTTCATCGTGTGGAATGTCAGGTGTTTTCAACGCAGTATCCTAGTTTTTATTTCATTATGCGGGAGATTAGTAATGTAACTCTATAGATCATAGTGCATAGAAGATAGACCGGCGATGTATGAACATTGTTTCAGTGTGTATTACTGATAATTATCAGTAATACGACTTAATTCACAAGGAAGCACTATAACGATATTTTGGAACATAAAAGAGAAGTTTATGGTTGATATAACATTGTATTAGGTACTTTTACTGCGTATTTCTGGTGATAAAATTTACCTTATTAAAATAAGTTGTGCACAATGTACTTGTGGGTTCTCTTTAATTCAGTTAATATTACCGTATAAGTATTGTGCGCAACTGAATTGCACATCATCAAAGTTAACAATTATACATTAACAGGATACACAAATGACTATTTTATATACTACATCAGCAACTGCAAATGCCGGCCGTAATGGACAAGTAACAACAGATGATAAAAAATTGGACCTTGCGTTAAGTTATCCAAAAGAAATGGGTGGCACGGGTGAAGCAACAAATCCAGAACAACTATTTGCAGCGGGTTACTCGTCTTGTTTTTCTAATGCTATATTACATGTAGCCAATGAAACTAAAGTGGCAATAAAGTCAGCGCCGACTACCGCGACTGTTGGCATTGGTCCAAATGATAATAAAGGCTTTTCACTTGCCGTTACCTTATCAATAGTATTAGATTTACCGCAAATTGAAGCGGTTCAACTTGTTAAAACAGCACATCAAGTATGCCCTTACTCAAATGCGGTACGCGGTAATATTGATGTGAAATTAATAGTAAATGGTGTTGCTTTATAATTAATACCCATCGGATTAATTAACACTTAATTTAACTAATAACTATCAAGGAATAAATTATGCGCGCAGTTCGAATTCACCAATATGGTAGTACTGAAACTCTACAGTTAGAGCAGGTTGATATACCGGTAATCAACGCCGATGATATTTTAATTAAAGTTAAATCTTCGTCAATTAATCCCGTTGATTGGAAAATAAGAGAAGGTTATTTACAAGATTTTATCCCCTACAAATTACCTGTAACCTTAGGTTGGGATGTGGCAGGAATCGTTGCTGCAGTTGGTGATTCAGTGACTGATTTTAACGTCGGCGATGAAGTTTTTAGTCGCCCCGAAATTAGTCGAGATGGCACTTATGCCGACTTTATCGCGGTAAAAGCTGATGAAGTTGCGTTGAAGTCAAGCAAGTTAGATTTTGGACAAGCCGCCGCTTTGCCTTTAGCAGGAATTACCGCTTGGCAATGTTTAGTCGATGTAGGTCAAGTGCAAGCAGGACAACGAGTCTTAGTTCATGCGGGCGCTGGTGGTGTCGGACATTTAGCGATACAAATCGCGAAAGCTAAAGGTGCCATTGTTATTGCGACTGCCTCGGCAAAAAATCAAGCATTGTTAACAACATTCGGTGCCGATCAAGCGGTTGATTATAATCAAGGTACCTTACTTGAGCAGATTGAACCTGTTGATTTGGTTGTTGATACGTTAGGTGGAGAAGTACAGAGCCAGTCTTGGGCATTATTGAAAGCGGGCGGCATGTTAGTTTCTATCGTTGAACAACCAAGCGAAGATCTTGCTAAAGAACATGACGTGAAGGGCGCATTTGTTTTTATCCAGCCAAGTAGTCGTATCTTGCGTGAGCTAAATACTTTAGTTGAAAAAGATCAGCTTATGCCCTTTATTGAGCATCGTTTTCCATTAGATAAAATAGCCGAGGCGCATTTACAGAGTCAATCTGGGCGTACACGCGGTAAAATTGTTATCGACGTAAGTTAACTTTATTAAAGTTGAATTAGTTGAACTTAAAAACCAAGGTCGCATACTTTATGCGATCTTTTTTAGATCTATATAAGGTTAAATAAATAGCCCTAAAATGATCGTTTAATCGACGTAAGACTTACCTTGCTGATATTTTATTTAACTGTATGCTAACAGTAAGTGGTCCGACCTTTGGTGTCAGTGACATATTATAGAGGCTATAAGTAAGTAATGAAGCAACAATCGTTATATATTCAAGGTGAAGATTACCAGTTACATCTTCGTCATATATCCAAAAATTCAGCTGGCACGCCTGTATTAATGATCCACGGAGCCATAGAGAATGGTTATATTTTTTATACTAAGAAAGGTAAAGGGTTAGCCTGCTATTTAGCTGAACAGGGTTTTGATGTTTATGTTGCTGACCTTCGTGGTCGGGGACAAAGCACGCCAATAATAAGTGCTAATTCTGACTTTGGTCAATTTGAAGCGATTAGCCAAGATATACCGATGTTTTTAGATTACATCACTAATAAGACCAACAAAGCTATGCATGTAGTTTCTCATTCATGGGGTGGTGTGTTAATGGCGAGTTGTTTAGCTCGTTATCCAGAACGTTTGTCACAAGTATTAAGTAAAACGTGTTTTGGCACAAAAAGGTCGGTCAGTGTAAAAAGTGTAGAGAAGTTTTTAAAAGTGAATTTATTCTGGAATAACGTAGCGATAAAGTTAGCTAATAAAAATGGCTTTTTAGATGCAAAAAAGTATGGTGTAGGCTCAGATAATGAAACGAAAAAGTCCCTTGCACAAAGTGTTGCTTGGGTTAAAAAAGGTGCTTGGATAGACCCCCATGATGGCTTTGATTATAATGAAGCCGCTAAAAATATAGTATGGCCGCCGTCGTGGCACTGTACCGGAGTAAAAGACAAGGTTTTAGGGCATGAGCAAGATGTAAAAGCGTTTATTGCTGAGTCATCGAATCATCAAGCTAAATTTAATTTACTTTCAAAGAAGAATGGTCATGCCTTAGATTATGATCATATTAATATTCTGACTCATCCACAGGCTGTTACCGATCATTTTCCGCTGTTGGCTGAATGGCTAAAAACTCATCAATAACATTACTCAGTTGGCCCCATAATAAGCTGCTAGATTTTTTCACTAATGCCTAAGTAAAGATACTTAAAAACGGCTCGCCGTGCGCTGACATCAACCAGGCTAATGCTGCGGAGTTAGCAACTACCGTAAACCAAAAAGCTACTCTGAATTCTGCTTTTTTAGATTTATGCCTCAGTATTTGTTGCGCCAGTGCAGCACCAGGCCAACCGCCAATTAATGCTAATAAGTGTAAGGTACTTTCTTGTGTACGCCATTTACCTCGTTGGGCTTTGGATTTGTCAAAAGCATAAGCGAGAAAAGTAATGAGACTACCCCCTAAGTAAATGAGTAATATTTTCTGGGGCAGGTGACCAAGAAAGTCGGCGGCGGTTAAACAGCCAATAAATAGTAACGCTAAATAGATAGAGAATTTACTGATGCTGTTAGCTGGCTTTTTCTTTAGCTTTTCACCTGAAAATGTCGCCTGTTCGGCACAATACCGACCTTGATTATCTTTTGTTACCTTGAAGACAATCACATCATTTATTTTGGGTATTCGATGGCGATTGGCTAAGGCCTTTTTGTGGATAAAAATGGAGTCACCGCCGCCATTTGGCGCGATAAAGCCAAACGCTTTATCGGCGTTCCATTTAATAATTTTTCCTTTCATAACTTTCTTGTTTTGTTTTGCCGTAATTTTTATGAAGTGAGATCTTTCAGTGCGTTAAAGTCGTCACTCGTTCTATCTTCTTCACTACAAACACTCAGTAAATCATCAATGAAATGAGTTAACGCTCTGTGTTCAATTTGTTGTACTTTTTCTTGCTGGGCAGGCGTTAGCATTTGATAACTTGTCGCAGCGCCAAAATCACCAAAAATAATGTTTCCTTGTACATCATATAAGGTGTTGTGGGCATATAAGTCACCGTGACAAACTTGCTTATTATGTAAGTGCGCGAACACATCTTGCATCTGACTTACGATGTTCTTAATAAGGCCGATGGATAAGCTAAAGTCTTGCGGAAAAGTATCGCGGGTACAGCTTTTAAAACAAGGCGGTAAACCAAGGTTTTGGTAACTTTCAGGAATAAGACTCATGATTAAGGCAAGGTAGTTTAGTTCAGTAACTTGCGCTAATGACTCGACCAAATTTGGATGTTTTCCTACTTGTAAGCAGGCCTGTAATTCATCTTGTGGATAACCATCACTAGTGACTTCACCTTTAAAAACTTTAACGGCAATATCTTCAGGAAATTGTGATTGCGGTGTATTCCAATGTGCTTTTGAAATTACGCCAGAAGCGCCTTGTCCTAAGACATTTTCTAGGGTGTAACTTGCCGATGATAGGTGCGGTACTGACTTCACTTCGGCTTGAATTTCGCTATTATTTTCGCTGAAAGTGGTCTGCTTAACTGCTGAAAAAGGGTTACCAGCAAAGGCAAACCAAGCCAACTTAGGCAGGTTTAATAACTGTTCAGGACATTCGGTTAACTTATTAGCAGAAATACGCACTAGCTCAAGGTTATTAGATTGCGCTAAGGTTTGCGGTAAATGTGTTAATTGGTTGCCAGCTAACGCTAACTTCTGCAACCGTGGTCGTTCACCCAAACTATCTGGCAAAGTTTCAATTAAATTATCCGTTAATATCAACCAACGTAATTGCGCAGGCAGTGATGCTTCAGCAACTGTTTTTATTTGGTTTGATTTAAAGCCAACCATTTCTAAGTTAGGCAATTGTCCTAATACTTCAGGCAGGTGTTCAAATTTATTTTGTGAAGCAAAAATTATTTTTAGTTTGGTCAGTTGTGCCAGTTCATCAGGTAATGAAGAGAGTGCATTATGAGATAAATCTAAGATCTCTAAACTGTCAGCTAACGTTAAAATTTCTAGTGGGAATGTGGCTAAGTTTTCAGATAATTTTAATTGGCTAATGCCGTTGAGTTCACCAGATTTAAGCTGAGCAAGAGTATGCACTTTAATGATTCCGTATATGAGAGATGAAAAGTGCGCTAGTTTACTGGAATTTCTGTTGTAAATCTTTTGTTATTAGTTCAATTATGATTCTAATGCGACAGGTATTGATATTTGAAATATAGAGGGGGTTAAGCAACAACAGCTTTTTATTTTTAAAAAAAGCACCTAGGGCGAACCTAGATGCAAAAGTGTGGGGAGTCAATTAATCGCCTTATAGCAAAATAGCTTTCCACTTCCTTGTGAGAAAAACGATTAATTATTTACAACATGTATACTTACTTTTTCCAAACGCCTGCAACACCCGGCTCTTCACCTTTAGTCCACCAACCTGCGGTATACGTTTCATTGTTATGTGAAACTTTATCGCCGCCGTTATAAACTAAATCTGCACGCCAAGCTCTAACTTGACCGTCATCAGGGATAACTTCAGACCAAGCACCGCTTTGATCTGGTTGTTCACCTTTAGTCCACCAGTTAGCTTTATAAGTGACTTCGTTATAAACAACGGTATCGCCAGTATTATAAACTTTACTGCTATCCCAAGTATCACTTCCGCCAGTGGTTTTATCCGTTACTGTTACCATGAAGTTTTGTGAAGTCACAGCAGTGCCATCACTTACATCAACACTTACGGTGTAGTTAGTATCAGCAGTTACATCACCTGCAGTTAACGTTACATTGGCGCCTGAGCCTGTTAACGTTAAACCAGTAGGTACTCGCCATGTGTAAGTTAATGAGTCGTTATCAACATCAGTAGCAGAAACAGCGATGCTAGCTTGCATTGTCTCTTCTATTGTTACGTCATTAATTGCAACAACAACAGGAGCGGTATTACCCGTAATTTCTGCAATAACCGTTAATGTTGTAGATTTACTTACCGTTGATTTTCCATCAGATACGCTAACTGTTACGGCATAATTGCTTGTTGTCGTTACGGTATTGGCAGTAATAACTACGTTAGCAGTGTTTGTTGCTGTCGCCGTTAACGCACTATCCATAGTCCAGCTGTAAGTTAAGTTATCGTTGTCTGCATCTGTGGCAGTCGCAGCAATAGTAATCATCTCGCCAGAATTAACTGAAAAGCTATTCGCTAAGCTAATAACTGGTTTTTTGTTGATTGGACCAACAACACCACCTAAACCTTCATGCATAGCATTAAGAATATCGCCATTATCTGCGTCAATTTCCCAAGCAAATAAACCACCTAAACCACTCGCGTTAACATATTGGCCTTTAGCGATAACAGATCTTGGGCTATCGTACGTTACTAACTTGCCTGATTGTTTGTTCCATACATAAGCCGCATCAGCCATTTCATCATAGCCAGCTTCAAAGCCATTAACACCAGTACCTGCAGCGCCAACCATATGTTGAGCAAGGCCTTTGTAGTCAATAATTCCCGCTTCCCAAACACCTTGAGCAGTAGAACCCGTAAGTTTACCCGTACCGTCAGCAGTCATTGGGTTATCTAAAATAGTGGTATTTTCTGGCATTACGCCTTCCCAACCACGACCATACATTGCTGTACCTACGACAATCTTTTTAGCGGCTACGCCTTGTGCTAATAATAAATCTACTGCATTAGTGATGGTATAAGCAGGACCTTTACGTGGTTCGCCTTTATCATCTAAGCCAGTACCGTTACATTCATCAACACTAATATGGCTACCACAATTCAAGCCAGTTTGATGACCGGTCACGTTGTTCCAACCGCCAAAGAAATCATAAGTCATGGCAAAGATGTAATCCATAAACTGCGCAGCTGCAGCGTAATCGACGTCTTCAATTTTGTCATAACCTGAGCCGATAGCTGAGGTAAGCTCATAGGTACGACCTGATTCAGCTTCAAGCTCATTTAACATAGTACGAAGTTCTTGCATCAAGGCAACATACGCTGGACCATCATTGATTGGATCGCCTAAGTTGGTAGAAGCACCGTCACCACCAGGAAATTCCCAATCAATATCAACACCATCGTAGAATTTCCAAGTTGTTAGGAATTTCTTCATTGAGGCGACAAACACATCACGATTGGCTTTTTGGGTAAAACCATAAAATGGGTCTGATAACGTCCAACCACCGACAGAAGGTAGTATTTTTAAATCAGGGTTACGTTGTTTTAGCGCCATTAATTGCGCGTAAGTACCACGAATTGGATCGCTTGCATCAATACCAGGTAATGCTTTTTGTACTGCAGCCCAAGGATCATGAATAACAACTTCATAATCTGCAGAGCCAGCACAAGCTTTTTCTAAAGCACGCCAACTATTACCATTTTCAATTTCTTTTAGTGACTCATTCGCACCACAGATTGGAATAAAGCCGTATAATAAATGCGTTAAATTATCTGCGGGTATTTGGCTTACATCATAACCACGACCGTAAATTCCCCACTCAACAAAATAAGCACCAACAACGTTATCTATTTGTGTTGGGTAGCTTTTATTATTTGGATCTATGTTCATGGTAAGTGGTGCTAAATGACCACCATCAGTATCGGCAATAATTATTTCTTTTTGCGCACTGGTTGCACAGACTGTGCCTTCACATAACTCAATAGTGAGTTGATGGCGACCAGATTGATCATAAGGAAAACTAATTACGCCGCCTTTGGTGCCTGCAGCGAAATTACCTTCATTAACCATAGTGTTATCAAAGTAAACTTTGTAGCTATCGCCACCAGAGCCACTCCAAGCATTCCATTTTATGCTGATGTCTACTAACTCTTTTGCGGTAACGATGTCTTTATAAGAACCTTGACCTTCAAGGTTTACCTCAACAAAGGAGTAACTTTGCGGTGTCCAATCTATGCTAGGCGCTGAAGGAGCTGCATCGACATTTTGTGATGATAATGCCGCACTGATTGCACACGCTGTGAGTAGTCTTTTATTCATAATTTCCTCTTCTTATAATATTGCTGATTGTTATACCAAAGGTATGGTCAGCTTCGTTTGTGGGGGATTTTTCCAAAAGTATTTGTAAAAATAAGCGTATTAACGCTTTTGCCAAACATTACTGACATCAGGTTGTTCACCTTTAGTCCACCATTTGGCTTGATAGGTTATTTTTTGATAGCTAACAACAGCACCTTGGGAGTATTCATTCTGGACACTCCACGTTGCAGTGCCTCCGTCGGTTGGAGAATCTAGTTGCCATGCATTGCTGTTATTAGGCGTTTGGTTTTTGTTCCACCATTTAGCGGAATACACCTTGTTTTCATAACTGACTTTATCGTTAGCTGAATAGGCTTGAGTACTTGTCCATAGGGGAACAGTTGGGTCTACCACACTATTTTTCACCGTGACGGTAAAGGTCTTGCTCGTGGTTAATAGTCCGTCTGACACCGCAACATTTAGGCTAAAGTCAGTATCGGCTTCAACTGCAGGAGCGTTAATAACGAGGTTGGCATCACTGCCGGTATAAGAAAGTTCATTCGGTATTTGCCAAGTGAAAATCAAATTAGCTTGTTCATCATCAAAGGCATGAACATGAATAGCTTCTGAAGCAGATTCGGTCATAACAATATTAGCTATGTCATGTACGATTGGCGCAGTATTAATTGGTGCTGCTTGGATGGTAAGTACAACAGTGTGCTCGTTATGGGTCACGTAGTTAATATTACTGAGCAAGTTGGCGGTATCAAAAGTAATATCACCTTGGCTATCTTCTACACCAATATTAAGTAAGTGGCTGTAATCAATATTTAATGATTGCGCAAAGTCGCTCGCCCACGTGGCATGGTTTAATTCGGTTATCGCGAGTTGTTGGCTGATTAACTCTTGGCCAGTGGCATCAAATAATCGTAAGCTAGCCGTTTCTCCAACAGCTGGTGTTTGTCCTTGTTTGAGGAAAAAACCTGCGCTAAACCACGTATCAGGCTCAACAGTATCTCGCACGATAGTAACGTCACTGCAGTTATAGAAACCTTCACCAACCACATCATCACGCTGCCAACGGCTATATAAAATGGCATCGCCAACCCTATCGGCGGGAATACTGACATTCATTTCATAGAAACGTTTGCCGTCAGCATCCTTAATGAAATCGATATTATCGTGCGACTGAACCAAGGTAACGTCAGACCAAGTAAGCGGCATGGTGTTACCGTCATAGCTTGGATTACTTAAAAAGAACTGCCAAAAACTTGGGTTATGTGGCGTTGTAGCCAGAAATTTTATATTGATATCACCATTGGCATTGGGCACTACTTCACTACGCTGCCAATGTGGAGAGGGTAAGTTCATGCCTCTTTTTTTGTTATCGCCACCGGCACATAAAGTACCGTCGGGTATATTGGCTTTTACCTCAACCAAGTTAGTGAAGTCACGTGTATTAACAGAAAATTCATGTGATTGCACAAATTGAAAATGACCAGAGCTTAAATACGCCGCTCGACAGGCAGCATTGGGAATATTTGAGCCATCTTCAGGCCACCAGTAACCTTGCTGTAATTCACAAAAAGCTTGTCGAGCCATAGGGCTGAACATATAGCCGTGTGCGGATACTTGATTACTCATGCCAGCTAATACGCTAGTTAATACTAGACTTAAGGCGGCAGACTTAACGTTGAGCTTAATTTTAGACATAGTTTTCCCCTAGCGATAAATACCGGAGTATTTATCGCTGGTTATTTGTTAAAAGAATTAAATGTTACGAATTAACTTGTCAGACGCTACAAAGTACAAACGTCATCCCAGTCTGCACCGCCTGGCTCTGAGCTTGTCCACCACTTTGCTTTGAAAACAGCATTGTTGTGAACAATCATATCGCCTTGGTTAGCATGGCTAGAATTACCTGCCCAATCTTTTTGAGGGAACTCTGGGTAGATAGACAACGCCGGAACATCAACACCGTCACAACCAGTTCCTGTACCGCCATCGCCACCACCACCGGTTCCACCAGAGGTTGCTTCAGGTAATTGTGGGTATTCAGCTTTGAAAGCGAAAATCTTACCGTCTTTCTCTATGGTGAAATTAGCAGGGCCACTAATTGGCATGTAATACATCACTTGAGCATTGACAGTTTGACCTTGGCTAAATGACTCAGCTTCGCCGCCCCACTCATTAGTTAATGTGATTGAGAAGCGATGGAAATAATTTTCAAAACCACCAATATTATGTCCTGCGCTATTAGAAGCATTTTGATCTATCGCCATTTTCAGTTTCTTGGTGGCACTCCAGTTGGACTTGAATATTGCAGATGTTGAAACAGGTACATCAAATGATATTTTGGCACCTGAAAAGTCGATGGCCGAGTTATTGGTAAAGGCAAATGTTGGACTAATTGGGTAGTTTTTATCACCACTTGGAAAGTCTTTTGCAACAAAACTTACATCAACCATTTCTGCAGGTTTAACAAAAGTTTTGTTACCTTTATCGATTCCGTATGGTGTACCACTTTGATTAAATTTATCATAAGCAATGGTGGTCATGGTTGAGCCCATGAAGTACTCACCTTTAGCTGCGTCATAATCAAAATCACCAGCAAGTTCCCAGAACATCACTCCACCTAAGCCATTATCAATAACATAATCTACTTTGGTCGCCATAGACTCTTCATCTTCTGTTGAAATAAAGACTTTTTTGCTGTCATTCCATAACCAAGGGGCAACGGCAACGCTGTCATAATGACGAGTATAAGACCCTGTTAAGGCATCACTTGGATCTGTTACTGGGTCAAGACCGTAAGCAGCAGAGTAACTACCGACAATACCCTTCTCTAAGTTCTTGATATGCCATAGCGGGTTAGATCCAGCAGGTACTTCACGATCATTCTCTGTATCGTGCCAAAGATTATCAATGCCTACAGCACCATTACCACAGCTATTTTTATCACCTACGCCGGTGCCATTTGGACAATTCGTTTGATCAGGAAATGCTGCCTGACCCCATAAACCATTTGTACCGCCAGTGACATCTTTAAAGCCACGGGTGTAATAAGGAATACCGATATTGATACGACCCGCTGATAAACCACCACGGAAGTACTTAACCGCCCAGTCGGTATTTAAATAACCAATGCCCTCAAATTCTTTAGTGCTATAAACATCCCAAGCGGCAAGTTCAGAGTCTAAACCGGTATCAAATAATGAAGCATTGTGGCCAACGTGTGAGTTCCACGCACCGTGCAAGTCGTAAGACATAATGTTCACGTAATCAAGGTATTGTGTTGCTTGAAATGTTTCCATGCCCCTTAATAAATAACCTGAAGACGGTGATGCGATAGTGAGTAAATAATGCTTACCGGCAGCTTCACCCGCTATATCAAGACTCTCACGTAGTGACTTCATCAGTACTTGGTATGAAGCATTAAGGTTGTCTCGTCGAGCATTTGAAAAGCTGAAGTCGTCTGGGTGACCAGCATCCTTCATCGATGATGGGTATTCGTAATCAATATCTATACCATCAAAGCCGTATTTTTCAATGAAATCAACCGCGCTGGCGCTAAAGGCAGAGATACCTGCTTGATTCACTGTGCCGTCAGCATTAGTGGTTAAGGTATAAAAGCCACCATCAGCAACGCGCCCGTTTTCACCAAAGTGTCCACCGGTTTCAGCCCAACCGCCTACCGAGACTAATGTTTTCACTTGTGGGTGTAACTTTTTATATTTATTTAATAAGTTGAAGTGACCTTTGTAAGGCAAGCTAGGGTCAAGCTCTGCACCGACAACGCCAGGCCATTCCATATTGGTGGCGGCATTGTTTGGCGAATTGGGATCACCAATGGATACTTTATGATTTTTGTCCACATGAGCAAAGGCGTAGTTAATATGAGTAACTTTGTCCCACGGAATATCATTAACCAAATAGCTTGGTTGGTCGTTCGCACCATTGCGCCAACTAGTGAAATAACCAATAACGCGACGAGGGTGGTCGGCGCCCATTAATTCACGACCATCTTGATCGTAAATCGTACAGTATGGCGTGTTTACCCCGGGTGTTTGATATAAACCTTCAGGGCGACAAGCATCAGCATCGTTACCTGTTTGTCCGTCATCAACTACTGCAAAATTAATTGCGTTACTGAGTGATGTTGCGCCTTTATCATCCATTGCTTCAACGGTGAAGGCTTGTTGACCTAAGGTCGTTGCTGTCCAAACAAAACTGCCTGAAGCCGCATTAATCGTATTAATCGCTACGCCATTTTCAAGTAATGATAATTGCGTGACTTGACCATCGCTATCAGTGCCTGAATATTCAAATGTGATTGTACTACCCACTAAAATATTACTAGGTAAAGTCGCCATAAGTGTTGCGATAGGCGCTGTATTGACTGGATCTACATCTTTGGCGGTCACTGTTACGGCAATGTTTTCAATGCTCGCTTGGGCACCTTTGTCATCAATTACAATAGCTTTTAAAACATGCTCACCAATGACGGCAGACCAAGTTAATTGGTAGGGAGCACTGGTTAATGTCGTTAGCTTTATAGTATCTAAATACAGTTCAACTTTTGCGACAGTACCATCTGCATCGGAAGCATTGACAGAAAAGACAACGCTGTCATTTTCAAGGAAAGAACTATTATTCGCGGGCGAAACTAAAGAAACTACCGGCGGTTTATTTTCAATGATTACGTGACCACAAGTGCCGAGGTTTTGCCATTCTTGCCACTCACCAGCATGAGTAACTGGATTGCTTTTGTTCCACCACTTAGATTTGAAAGCTTGATCAGCTGACTTAACAATAAGATCTTTTACAGATACTTGGCTTGTTTGCCATTCTGATAAGTTAGTACAGTCATAAGTTGCCGAATATGCAGAGTTACTAAGTAAAGCAATGGATATGGCCCCTAATTTAAAGAGTTTATTTGTTTTTATTATTTTTTTCATATTACGCCCTATTAACACATGATTAACGTTATTTTTATTACACCATTTAAAAATAACACAAAAGTTGTAAAGGTCAATATGTCGTCATTTGTATACATAAATGTACAGGTTAATTATTGATCTATTTAATCTCTTTTAAATCAATTGATTGTGTTTGGTTGAAGAACGACACTGAGCAGTTATAATTTTGAGCATATCAAGGGGGAATGCTGCAATGTTAACGTATTGTTAATTTTGGTGGGTGTTATTTAATAAGGGGTCTAGGTCAAAAAACGAACTAGATATTATTTGTTATAACATATATCTATTTGGTATATCTCTGGTTGGCCTTTATGGTCTAATTGGAGGGAATAGCTAAATCCAAGACTGTTTTTAGCTATTTTTTACATTAACTTTTGATGTTATACCAATTCCGTTAAATTATTGACCACTTGTACTGGCTAAAATCCTCCATGACGGCGTTGCTTTCAATCCCAATAGCCAGCTATTGCTCAATCTAGCGCCTTGTCCTGAAATATTTTCACTTCGTACAACAAGATCAGAAACTTATCGGAATTGGTATTATTTACGAAACCTTTAAATTTAGTCACTCGGCTGAGTCATTTTATCGGCTCGTAATATTTGCGATAATTGCTCATCAGTTAATAATTTTTGCTCTTTTATTAAGGTAATTATTGAAGCACCACTACTGAGCGCTTCTTTGGCTATTTTAGTTGACGTTTCATAACCTAAATAAGGATTAAGCGCGGTAACTAGGCCTAAACTATTATCGAGTAATTCTTTACAGCGTGTCTCATTCGCTTCAATGCCGCCAACGCATAAAAAATTAAACATATTTACCGCATTGGTTAATAGGTTTTGTGAATCAAGCAAGTTTACTGCGATTAATGGCTCCATCGCATTTAACTGTAATTGGCCGGCTTCAGCTGCCATGGTAATTGCCATATCGTTACCTACTACCTGATAAGAACATTGGCTAACGGCTTCAGGGATCACTGGGTTAATTTTCCCTGGCATAATAGAACTACCCGGTTGGCGGGCAGGTAAACTAATTTCACTTAAACCCGCTCTTGGTCCCATGCTTAATAACCTAAGGTCATTGGCAATTTTTGAAAGTTTTAATGCTAGACGTTTTAATGTTGCTGAATAAATTACAAAAGCGCCCATGTCTGAGCTGGCTTCAATTAAATCTTCAGCTTCTGAAAACTCAATACCAGTGAGTTCAGATAATTTTTTAATAGCGATAGTGCCGTAGCCTTTTTTGGCATTAATACCTGTGCCAACAGCGGTACCACCTAAATTAATTTCGGTGAGTAACTTACCGGTATTTTTTATTAATTTGATGTCTTCTCTTAAGGTAGAAGCAAAACTTTTAAATTCTTGCCCAAGAGTCATCGGCACAGCATCTTGCAGCTGAGTTCTAGCTAGTTTTAAAATAGTAGAAAATTCTTTAGATTTATGAGTAAAGCTTGCCACTAGTTGCTCAACAGCAGTTAATAATGACTCTTGGTTGAGTAAAACCGCTAAGCGTACTGAACTTGGGTAAACATCATTGGTTGATTGCGACATATTTACATCAGTATTCGGGTGTAAATAGTGATATTGGCCTTTTTCATGACCCAGTAGCTCTAAACTAATGTTTGCCAGCACTTCATTGATATTCATATTACTTGAAGTACCCGCGCCGCCTTGGATCATATCAATAGCAAAGCTATGATTAAAACGACCAGAATGTATAAATTCAGCGGCTTTAATGATGGTGTTAGCCTTGATATCATCTAACGATTTCTGCTGTAAATTGGCGGTTGCACAAGCAGATTTTACGTAAGCTAAAGCATTGATCAGTTCAGGGTAGTCAGTTAACTTTTTTCCCGATAGTTGAAAGTTATTTACTGCGCGTTGCGTTTGAATGCCATGGTAACATTCATGCTCAATTTCCATGGTGCCCAGTAAGTCTTTCTCTATACGGTAAGTGGCTTTTTCTTTGAATGATGTGATGCTAGCGGACATTATTGTTACGGGTAGATGGATAGTGGCGCTAAGGTAATAATTGTTAAGACTTATTACCAATGCCGATTTAAATGACCAGTTATGCAATGCTTGCATAACATTAGCTTGGACCTTTATTTATATGTGACTTAAAGCCTTAAATCGTTAAAGTGCTGCCATATTTTTTCTTGAAAAGAGTGGTTGTTATGCATTTTTTTAGCGCGATATAACCGTAACGCGAGTTCAGGTTGCCATTGTTTGTCTCCAGCAATAACCAACTGCTGGCTTGCTAATTCAGTTACCAAACTAAATTCAGGGATCCAAGCAACCCCTAAGCCTTTTAAGGCCATCATTTTTAAACTATCGGCCATGGGAGACATCAACATTTTATTGAAATTGTGTTGCTGTGTTTTATCCTTGAGTAGCGTGCTTACTACGCGGTCAAGGTAAATATTTTCTTGATAGGCTAAATAAGGCACGCTGCTTTGAGGCTGTGATAATTGATATATAGGTTCACCTTGCTCATTTGCCTGACAAACCGGTAATAACCTCACCTTAGCCAATAAAATAGAATCATGATGAAATGCATCAAGTAGCGGGTCGCTAAATGCTAATAAATAGTCACAGTGCTTTTGTTTAAGTAGATTGGCACAATCGTCGGCATCAGCAATTTTAAGCTGGGTATCTACCAAGAAAGGCAATTTATTAATGTGCTCAACAATTGAGGGAAAAACGCCAATAGACAAAGTATGAGTTGCTGAAAATATTAACGGAGTACGCAAGGTTTGTTGTTGTAATTCTTCACTGAGTAAATTCAGTTCAGCCAGTAAGTTTTCAGCACGATTTAGAAATATCTCACCAGATACTGTTAATTGCAGCGGCTGATGTAAGCGATTAACGAGTTTGCAATTAAGCTTATTTTCAAGTGCTTTTATTCTACGACTAAAAGCCGGTTGGCTAACATGTCTAATTTCTGCTGCCTTTGAAAAGTTACGGGTTTGAGCTAACACCACAAAATCTTTAAGCCACTTGGTGTCTATATTCATCTTTTTAAATTCATCTGAGTTTTCACTTGCTTATTTACATTCATTAATAGGTTTTGAGATCACGATAATTAGGGTGACAGCTTAACTTTTTCTGACTTAATAATACCTAATTTACCGCAACAAATATTCATCTAATCTTGCTCTACCTCAGCCAAATACGCAAAAAAGACTGATAAAGGATATTGTAAAGTAAAAATAGAGTGATAAAAGAGTTACGCTATCTTGTTTATTCGTCGTCAATTTTTAACACTGGTTTTGGTTGATAAATCATCAGTGTTACCGTTATTTTTTTTGTGAGTAAAGCACAAAATATACGAGCTTTCTTCTGAACTTTTATGGTTATCAATCACAACTTAAATTATTTGCAATAACTCTCATTCGACTAGACAGAGACCATAAAAATGAATAAAAAAATAATAGCAAAAAATGGCAAGTTGACTACACCGCTATTCTGCATACTTGTAGCAGGGAACTTAGTGGGGTGTGAGGTTGATAAAGAAGAACCAATATTTGATGCTGATAGTTTCAAAGTATCTAGTAATGTCAGTGAAGGCGGCAAGGTTGATGTTACTTCTAAACTAGTGAAAGACGGTGAAAGTGTCACTATCACATTAACGGCAGATGACGGTTATGAAGTAGAGTCTGTTGAGGGCTGTGAAGGCCAACTGGTCGATAATGTTTATACCACTAGCGCTATTACCGCTTCATGCGTGGTTGAAGTTGCTTACATGCTTGAGCGTTTGCCTGTTTCGATTAATACCGGTGCAGGTGGAAGTGCAGACTTACTTTCTCAATTAATTAATCCCGGCAGCAAAGCCATTTTTAATTTAACGGCAGATGAAGGTTTTGATGTTGGTGAAGTTACTGGTTGTGAAGGCACCTTAGCCGAAGGGAGTTACACCACATCGGCAATTAATTCAGCTTGTGAGATTAGTGCAACGTTTGTTGAGCAAGTTTTTGAAGTAACTACTGACGTCTCAGAAGGGGGCGCGATTGATTTAGCTACGCAAACCATTACTTATGGTAAAACAGCAAGCATTACCTTAACTCCTGATAACCTTTGGGAAATTGGCGCCGTAAGTGGCTGTGATGGCGGTTTAACAGATAACGTTTATACCACAGCAGCACTGACAGATGTTTGTCATATCTCTGTTGCCTTTGCTGAAAAAGATGTATTGCTTACTGGGCTTGTTATCGCATCGCCAGCTAATACAGTCGATGATGTCAATACTATGCAATATAGCGCAGCGGCAAGTTTTTCAAATAACAAAACGAAAGATGTTAGCGGTGATGCTGTTTGGACTTCTAGTGATCCCAGCGTAGCTAGTGTTGATGCCAATGGTTTAGTTACACCAATAAAAGCGGGCACAGTTACTGTTTCAGTAAATTATACCGATAACAGCGGCATGCTTAGTGATGATCTTAGTTTAACCATTACTCCTAGCTTTAAAATTATTGGTGATAAGTATGGTTACGCTTTTGCAGCGAGAAAAACTGATGGCAGTGTTGTTACTTGGGGCGATGCAAACTACGGCGGTAATACCGAAGCCATTGCCGATCAGTTAACCGATGTTCTTACCGTAGCGACTAGCCGTTATGCTTTTGCTGCTATTAAAAATGATGGCACTGTAGTGACTTGGGGCAGAACTGTTGAAAAAGATAAAGACGATAATGATGTTGCTGTTGTGATCGGAGCAGACTCAAGTGATGTAACGTCACAATTAACCGATGTTGTTTCTATTGCTTCTAGCAACTATGCCTTTGCTGCAATAAAATCTGATGGCAGTGTTGTTACTTGGGGCGATCCAGCTAGAGGTGGTGATAGTGATGCAGTGCAAGCCCAGTTAACAGATGTGGTATCAATTACTTCGAATGCCTATGCTTTTGCTGCTATTAAAAAAGATGGCACAGTGGTCACTTGGGGAGATGTTGCTGAAGAGAGAGGCAATACCACAGACTCGGCTATTTTAGACCAATTAGTTGGGGTGACTAAAGTAGTCGCTACTAACGGTGGTTTTGCCGCATTAAAAAGTGATAAAACAGTGGTGTCATGGGGAGATCTTACATCTGACTATATGAAGGCTTATGACGCTACTAAGTTAACGAACATCAGTGATATCACTTCAAACTACTATGCCTTTTTGGCAATTAAAACCGATGGTAGTGTGGTTGGTTGGGGCTATTCGAGTAACGGTGCTAATCAAACTGATGTAAATGCGTTAACTGATGTCGTTTCTATTGCCAATACCAAAGAGTCATTTGCGGCGATCAAAAAAGATGGCACAGTGATTACCTGGGGAGATGATGCTTTTGGATCCGATTCAGCGACGGTCAAGGATTCTTTAACTGATATTGTCAGTATTAAGGATAGTTATAAAGCGTATGCAGCTTTAAAAGACGATGGCACAGTAGTTACTTGGGGTGATGATGGTTACGGTGGTCTTAGCACGGCTGTAACGGCAGATTTAATCGATGTGGTATCTATTAGCTCAAACTATAGAGCATTTGCAGCCCATAGAAAGGACGGCTCAGTAGTTACTTGGGGATCAGATAGTTACGGTGCTGATGAAGGCATAGTAACGGATGTTAAAAGCTTAGTTGCTAATAAGTATGCTTTTGCTGCCATTAAAAATGATGGTACGGTTGTAACTTGGGGTTACACTGGTCGAGGTGATGATAGCAGTGCAGTAGACTTTGACTAACTTGTTATTGAATACATTGAGTATGCAGTAGTTAATTTCTACATAGTATAAAACTATAAATAAAGTATAGATAAAACGCCTAAACCGTCAGTGATAAGTAATTATCACTGACGGTTTTTTTATGGCTGAATGTTAGTTTTGTCGGTTAAGGTTTATCTTTACTTATTTGTTTGTCCTGAAAGCTCTCTTACTGTAGTTTAATTGAGGTTAATCCAGACTAATTTATTGAAATAAGGGAGGTATCAATGAAGTTATTTTTGCCAGCAGTAGTAGTAAGCAGTGTTGTACTATCAATTAATAGTGTATCGGCATGTACCTCTGGTCAGCTTATTGACTACGATTATCAAGCAAGTGAACTATTAGGTAATAGCTATGCAAGCTTTGGCCGTTTATGGTCACTTGATGGTGAAGAGGTATGTAGTACACCGAAAAAATATACGGCCTGTTTAACGGTTAACCCTAAGCCAGAAGGTACAGAATTACAGGTCAGAATGGTGAAAAATGATCAGGAACAAACGACTTACAAGCAGAGTATTAGTTACAATAGCAATGAGGTGGTGCGCTTTAGCTTTGAAGGGGTTGATGTATATTTGAAGTTATATGTCAGCAATACCATTGCAGATATGAAAATGGCTGGTAAGAACTGTAATGCGGGTTTTCCCAATTTACCTAGACAAATTACTCGGACAGAATTGAATAATATGTATAAGGGCTAGTAGGAGTGAATCGATTTTTTAGTTATAACCTAAAATACAGGCTGTCGTATCACCATCTACTGTAACTAAACAATTTTGTAATGCAGAGAACTGCTTAGCGGTAGAAGAAACTGCACTGGCCTTTTCAGCTGAAGTATTGGCGACTGTGATCAGCTTATTGGTAATATGCAGTGTTTTACTATTGTCTTTTGTTGTTCTTTGCATTTTATTTACGCCTTGATCATAAAAAAAGAGCGTGTAGTGAAACATGAAAACCTACACGCTCCAGGGATTAATTTGCAGGTTGGAGGTGCAAATTAATAAAAGCTAAGCTCTTTTGATAAAGCTCGAGTTTGTTTTTTGGGTTTCTATAACCATGACCTTCTTTTTCTTTATAAAGCCACTGGTATGATATATTTCGTTCATCTAAAGCTTCTTTTAAGTTCCAAGCACTTTGTGGCGGAACTCGGGTATCACGGCCACCAGTGACAATAAATAAGGGCGTCTTTAACTTATCAATGTAACTAAGAGGAGATGCTTTTTTCCAATGCGCTTCGTTATCACCATATTTCTTTTTAGCACCAACAGAAACCGAATCCTTACTCATATAATCGGCGTGACTCATTTGATAAACTAGGTCATAAGGACCATAGCGACTGACTGAGCATTTATATAACAAAGGTTCAATCAGAGGCGACATCAGTGCTGAATAACCACCGAAACTGCCGCCAATAATACATACCTTAGTATCATCAATATCTTCAAGCTGTTGAGCCCAGCGAGTTCCATCAATAATATCGTGCTGAATTAAAGTGCTACGTTTTTTATAGGCCACTTTCTCGTAGGACTTACCGTAGCCACCAGAGCCGCGGAAGTTAATTTGTAATACCGCATAACCATTATTAGCAAAAAACTGTGCGTCACTATTAAAGAACCAATCGTCTTGCACGCCAAAAGGACCACCATGTACATCGATAATTAATGGCAAGGGTTTGTCACTCTCTGGCATAGTTAAATAGCCATAAATGGTTTTACCATCTCTGGCGGTATATTGGATAAGCTTTTGCTCTACCATATGGCTTTCATGGAGCCATGGTTTTTTACTAATAAGAAAGTCTATTGATTGTTTTTCTCGATTATATAAATAGTATTCACCCGGATTCTTATCACTTTTTATGGTGATAACGGCTTCATTATCAGCGGTTGCATTGGCAGTAATGTTAATGTCATAACCTGGAAAAGATTGAGCGATTAATTGGTGAGTTTTACTAAACTTACCCTCTTTATCAATATAGTGATAATTAATGCCATCAAACATGGTTTTTACCCCAATGATGATGCCTGTACCGGGTTCTCTAATATAAGCTTCAATATCAACAATCGGATCATTAAAAAGCAGGGTAATTTTTTTACTGCTAAAGTCATATTCATAAAGTGCTTGGGTGCCGCTTTTTTTAGCTGTTTTGGATAAATAAAGTTTACTTTGATCAGCATTCACTGAAATAGCTGAATACTGTGTTAATGGGTTATCTTTTGCTATCTGCTGCCAAGTATCGTCTTGGTATAGGTATTTTATGAGCTTACCTTTTCTGTTTTTACCACTGGCAATGACAGGAGTACCGTCAATATTGAAAACTATTCTCATACTTCCTAATGGTGTTTTGGTCACTAAGCTACGTTTTTTGTTATTAATATTAAGTTTGTAGACCTTTACTGGCTCATCATAATCGCTGCCGCGTTTACTTGACTTAATTAGTATATGGTTAGCATCATTTGGCAACATATGAACAATTTTGGCAGTAGCATCTAGGCCTCTTTTACTTCTGAGTTTGCTTTTGGAATCACTAGAGCCAAATATTTGTAGCTGTTCTGTACCATCGACATTGGCAGCAAATAATTCACCTTTGTTGGTTTTTGTTTCTCGATCATTTTTTTGGTAAACCTTGCTATAAATTAGACGAGTATTGCTAGCCCAATAAAACTTGCCAATATGTTCATTTTTACCAAAAGTAAATGACATAGTTGGCTTCATTTTTTTTCGATCAACGATAACTAAATTTGTTTTATTTTGTTTAGGTACAGTAGCCGCAAAATATAAACCGTCAGGTGACAGCTTGATACTGCTGAAGTTTGACTGTTTAGTAAAATATTCAACGGGCAGTACTTCAGTATGTGCTGCGCTGCTGATGAATAACATAAGCAGGGTGATGATAGTTTTCATGGCGTACTCACTGTTGCTAGCTAATAGTTTCAGCTAATGATTTTTTCTAAAAGTTACACTAACAACAATTGGCAAAAGTGAAAATATCAGTTGATGAGAATAGAGTGAAAACTGAGGCAATAGAGTAAAAAACGATACAGAAATATAAGGGGATATAATTTCAGTATCGTTCTATGAAGCTTATAAAATAGGCTTTTGTGTTTTTAAGCCCATTTAATGCAGATGAAAATTTTCAATTCTCTTAATGTCAGCCTGAGGGAAGTGACTGGCGGTAAAAATGAGTTTGTTGTACTTGGCAATAAAGGCAATAGGACCTAAATTTTCAAATGTTTTTAAAGGCAGCCGAGCTAAAGACTTGCGTGTTTTACTAGCAAAGTCATAAAAAGCGACTTGCTGGTATTTAGATTTATTTTGACGGTAATAAATACCACCATCGTGATAAACCCAAGTATAAGTAGCACTGAATATTTTACCGCGAATGATATTTACTGAGGGTGATTCATCGTTGATGTTTTTTTGCCACAATCCACGTTTATCTCGAGTATAAAGTAGTGTGTCAGCAGAGATCATTACGCCATATTGCCCGCCGTTGTAGGTCAGTCTTCTACTTTCCCCTGTGGTGATATCTATCTGAAATAGATCGGTATAGTCGTGATCGAAAACCGCAGAAATAATACTCTTATCATCAAAGCTCCAAGTCGGTCTATTGAAGCGTTCGAAGTCACTTGGCAGTACGGATATTTTTTTAGAAGCAATATCTATTAAGTAAATTTTTTCTTTATCACCTTGCTCTGAAGGCGCGATAAAGGCCACTTTTTTACCATCAAAAGACCACTTAGGATAACGAATGGTTTGTTTTAAATTAGTCAGCTTCTCTCTATTTTCACCATTTATATCAGCGAGCCATAGTTCATAAAATCCGGACTCATTAGAAACATAGATTAGCTTTTGTGCCACTGCTGAATAATCAGGATAATGATGATTAAAGTCAGATTGAATGACCGGAAATGGACTTGCGGCAACAGTACCATTAAGTTGCAAGCTCGCAATATGATAATCTTCATCGCGCTGTTGATAAAAAAGCGCGGCGGATTTTTTAGAAAAGGCCGGGAAGCTAAATGTCTTTAACTGTAAGTTGGTAATACGCTTGTTGGAAATATGAATGGCGTAAGCATTACGGACGTCGGCATGCTGAGAGCCATACACAATATATTCACCAGAAGGATGCCATGTAAAGCCAACAATATCCTCTTCATCTGGAGTGAGTTGTGTGGCCTCTTTTGTTGCGAGATTTATCAAGAATATGTTTTCACTAAAACGGTTAAACCGACGACTAATCGCAATATGTTTCCCA
Source organism: Colwellia sp. 75C3 (assembly GCF_002836255.1). Taxonomy (GTDB): domain Bacteria; phylum Pseudomonadota; class Gammaproteobacteria; order Enterobacterales; family Alteromonadaceae; genus Colwellia. The sequence continues at coordinate 136,838 of NZ_PJAU01000033.1, forward strand.
TCAGGTGAAAAAGCCATGTCAAGATCTTCATAGTCACAAGCTTGCAGGCAAGAAAGCCTTATTGGTTCGGCATTTTCATCATCTAAAAATAAAAAGTAGATACCCGTTTCATCAGGTGACTCGCTGTAACTATGATAAGCCAAAACCTTATTATCGGGGCTGATATCAATATAAGAATAGGACTTCTTAGTAATACAGTGGCTGAGCACCTTACTCTGGTTGGTCCTAACGTTGAGTCGAATCAAGCTGCAAGTATTTTTCTTGCTATCAATATTAATGTTCTTTTGGGGAAAATATAAATACTTTCCATCATTGCTCCATACAGATTGGCCCGCTTTTACTGCACCAAAAGTCAATTGTTTTGCTGGCAATTGCGGTTGGCTAATATCTTGTAAAAACAGATGCGAAGGCTTTTCAGGCTTCAGTGACTTATAAACAATAAACTTACCATCAGGTGAAGGTGATGCATAAAGCTCGCTGCCGGGCTCTTTGGTAATTCGACTTACTTCTTGTGCATCAGCCGTGTGATCTGTTTGATCTTTTTTATCAGTAAAAAATAAATAATTGCTCAATAGGGCAATGAATACAGCAACGACCGAAGTCATTATATAGTTCGAATATTTTGTTTTTACTGGTAATGCAGGTTCAGCTGAATTTTCAATAGTCGTTGTAGCTTGGCTTGATGCCGGTGAGTTTTCTTTAGTGGCTAATTCACCTTGCCACTGTGGTTCAATTAATAAACGGTAACCTACATTTCGAATGGTCTCTATGACTTCTTCATCAGGGCAGGCAGGTGTTAGATTTTTTCGTAAATTCCAAACGGCATTGGTTAAGGCTTTTTTACCGACATAACCATTACCTTGCCAAATTTCGTCGATTAATTCATCGCGAGGGATAATTCTAGGATAGTGGCTAGCTAAATAAGACAGCACATCAATGAATTTAGGTTGCATTGATTGTTTGTCATCATTGGCAAAAGTCACTGTATATTCCAGTGGATTGACCAGACAAGAACCTATTTGAAATGAGCGTGCTAACTTCATAAAACTTTCAGTAATCCCTTAAGTCGTATTCGGATAAATCAAAACATGACTAGTTATTTATTTTCTTATTCTTCTGTATTTAGCATACCGAGTCAGTTTGTTTTATTCAATGCTTCAGCTAGACAAATGTACTTTTATTTAGATTGTCTCATCACAATCAAAAATCATAACTAATTGATTATATATGACAATCGAAAAAAGATGTTGAGTAGATTGATAAAAGACCTGCTCAGCGTTGTAGTTGTTAATCATCTGTAATAGAAAATAATAGAGCAGATAAAAATAACCTCAAGCAGCTACTTTTTTATAAAAAGGCATCATCAAATGCCGTGGACGTAGCCTGATAAAAATAACTACAGATGAAACCAATGGAGTTGTGATGAACAAGAAAATTATCACCCTAGCAGTACAAAGTGCAATTTTTAGCGCGGCAACAATGATGACCCAAAGTGCTTTTGCACTTGAACAAGATAATCTAGCTGAGATAGAGAAAAAGTCGACTACAACCAAGGTAGCGGTAGCAGAAAAAGCTGAAGCAAAAAAAGAAGTACCAGAAAAAATAATCGTCACTGGCTCAAGATTGCGTCGTGATAGCTTTAGCGTGGCAACGCCATTAGTAACAATGGGCCGTGCTGAAATTGATGATACCGGTTTAGGTTCACTCTCTGAAATATTAGTGGATAACATTCCATCGGTTAGTGAGGGCAGTAGTAATAGCAACTCACAATCGAGTGTACAAAATACCGGTTTATCTACGGTTCAGCTTCGTAACTTAGGGACAAACAGAACTTTAACTCTCGTTGATGGTCGACGCGTGGTATCAAACAGTTACAGCGGTAATTATGTCAGTTTAAGTACTATTCCGGCGGGCATGGTTGACCGTGTTGAAATTATCAGTGGTGGTGCGTCGGCGACTTATGGCTCTGATGCTATTGCAGGAGTGGTGAATATTATCACCCAGCAAGATAAAGAAGGCCTAGAATTTAAGGTCCGAGGAGGCACAACGACTGATGGTGGTGGTGATGAGTTCACTTTAGATTTGAGCTACGGTAGCGAATTTGCGGGTGGTGATGGTTATATGTATATGAGCGCCAACTACGATAAGCAATATGGTATTGCTTTTGAAGATAGAACAAGAGCGCAACAAGAGGCAAGCTTTAGATATAACGCAGATAAAATGTGTAATGAAATGGACACTGAAAATGACTTTCAATGTATGAACCAAATTACCGCAGCTGATTGGCGTAATCGTAGTGATGGCTTACCGGGCGGTGTATTTTTAGAGAGTAGTAAAAATAGTACCCAGTTTTGGTATGACGAATCAGGTTTGCGTAATGACTGGTCACAAGCGAATGAAGAAAAATATGGTATTAATACCGAGCAGTTTGTTGCGATAAAAATACCTGATGAAAAAGCCTCGGTGGCAGTAAAGTTTGATTACGAGTTAACTGATTCGATTGGTAGTTATTTTCAGATCCAATACAGCGAAAACAACTCTGAAAATATTAAGTCGCCCGAGGATGAATATGAAAGTGCATCAGCATTAACTATTAACCCAGTAACGGGTGCTCCTGGCAGTGTAACACCGGGTTATATTCCTATTGATAACCCTTACGTTCCACAAGAAATAGTCGATAGTAATCCTTACAAAGATCGTATTTATTGGGACCGTCGTTTTAATGAAGTGGGTCCGGTAACTACTGATAATAGTCGCGCTACGGTGCGAACTTGGGCTGGTTTACAGGGCACCATGTTTGATGATAGTTGGGATTGGGATATTTCAGCAGGCTACGGTAAGTTTAAACAAGAACAAACCCGTTACAATGAACTCAATACGGTTCATGTAAATAATGCATTGAATGCTGAGTATGCTGCTGACGGTACTACTATTCAGTGTGCCAGTGAAGAAGCGAGAGCTGAAGGTTGTGCGCCACTTAATTTATTTGGCATAAACTCTATTTCAACAGAAGCGGCAGATTATATTCGCGCCAATCCAACTATTACTACTGACATTGAACAAATCAACGTTTTGGGTTACATCGCCGGTGACTTATTTGAGTTACCAGCAGGTGCTGTTTCTACCGTTTTTGGTGCAGAGTATCGTAAAGATTCACAATCAGTTAAGACTAACGAAGCACAGCAATATGGTGGTGTTACTTTTAACGTGGTGCCTACTTTTGAAGGTGATGTGGATGTAACTGAATTGTTTGCTGAAGCTGCGATTCCGCTATTAAGAGATGTAATTGCCGCTAAGCATTTGACGATTGAGGTTTCGGGCCGAGTTGCCGATTACAGTATGGATAACGTTGGCACTGTCGGTAGCTATAAAATTGGTACCACATGGGAGCCAATTGAGGGCTATATGTTTAGAGCGAATGTTGCAACGGCGCAGCGCGCACCAACGATTACTGAGCTGATGTCACCAGCACGTGGTGATTACGATAGCTTTGATGATATTTGTAAAGATATAACAGAGTCCTCAACCGGTAGTGCCGATGCTAACTGTCGTTTAGAACCTGCGATTACAGCAGCCATTGCAGCAGCTGATGATGGGATATTTGAGGGGTTTGATAATAACTATGCGCCAAATGCTGGTAATTCAGAGCTAAAAGAAGAAACTGCTAATACCTTTACCGCCGGTTTAACGTTAGCGCCATCATTTATCGAGGACTTTCGTTTGGCGGTAGATTATTACCAAATTGAAATTGAAGATGCTATTTCTCAAATCCCTAATGATGACATTATGAAAGGTTGTTATGACTCACCATCTGGCGCAGCTTGGGGGGCTGAAAATGAATTTTGTAATCTTATTAGTCGAAATACCGAGGGTGAAATAATTGAAATATTGCAGCCTGTTTATAACTTAGATGAAATTAAAACCCGTGGTATTGATATTGCCGCCGAATATAAGCTTGATTTAAATTCGTTTGGCCGTTTGTACTTCAAAGCAGATATGACTCACGTGATTGAGCACACATCATCGTTTGATGATGGTGGCGTGATTGTTAGTAATGATAATTTAGGCTATTTAGATACCGGTATATTTGAAGATAAAGCTTCTGCTTCATTAACTTGGTATAACGAAGGCTGGCGTGTACGTTGGAGTACTAAATTTAAGAGTGCTATGAAATACAGTCAGGCCGATGAAGAAGAATATTACGGTGCATTAGATACAGATGGTGATGGCGGTGTTTTCCCAATGAATGATGCACGTTGTGCTGAAGGCGCTGCTGAGTGTATTGAGAACCCAGAAGATCCAGAGTTCCTTAATATTAGCTCTTATACCAAACACAGTATGTCAGTCTCTTATACCTTTGAGCTGAAGAATGATAATGAGATTCGTGTCTCTGGCGGTGTTAATAACATCTTCAATAACTATGGAGACTTTATTATTAATGGTACGGGTAACTATTCAAGTAAATACGGTGGTGGAGAAGGGCGTTTTGTTTACTTAGCTGCGCAGTTTGATTTTTAGTTTCATCAGCGGGTAATGAACTAACGAGTTAAAGCTATCTCATAGGATATGGACGCTTTTGACTCGTTATATCTTTGTTACGGACTATTATTTGATGAATCGGCTGCCTTAGGGCAGCCTTTTTTTATACAAAGATCGGTTCTTAATGAATGAAATTTACTGGTTTAATTCTCTTGATATTTAGGGTGGAGTTTTAAATAATCGCACCAAACACTAAAATTACTATGGTTAAAGCGAATATCGGTTGCGGCAAACCACTTTGAAGATTCAATTGCTTTGAGACGAAAAAATATCTTATGGCCATCAATCGCAACATAACAAATCAAATTTTCCATCGTGCCGTTGATGACTTGTGTTTCGGCAAACCCCTTGATGTTACGTTGATTTTTTACTGTTATTTTAGGCATCGCTAAAGCACTGGTCGAGAGCAATAATACAATAAAAAATGTTACCGTCTTGTGCATCATAATTTTATTTTTTAAGATATTTAACAAATAATATTAAGTTTAGCATTGAAAGCTAATTAAGTGTCTCCATAACTTATAACAACGCAGTAATTTCATTCTAATACTAGAAACTCAATTACAATATTATAAAAATATGCTCAATAAAGCATTTACAAGAGATAAAATCATGGCTAATTTCGTACCGGTAAGAAAAGAACAACATCAAAACCTTAAGCTTGCTAGCAAACGCGATCTTGCACATGTTGCGGGACAACATATTGTTTCAGTAACTGCTGCTGAGTATGCACAAGCATCAGCAAGCTTTCCTGTAGTATTCGTTAAAAACCCAGAATCACCACGTTACCGTAGTGTTGCTATGTTAGGTTTAGAAGCAGGCGAGAACTTATTCTATAACGATGAAAAATGGAGTGGTTTGTCATTACCACAAAGTGTTGGTATGGCACCATTTGCATTAGGCCTAGATCCTGAAAAAGAAAATACCTTAACAGCCTGTATTGATATGGATAGTGCTTTAGTTGGTGAAGATAAAGACTTAGCGATATTTGCAGAAGACGGTAAAGAGACTGAATTATTAACTAACGTACAAAATTCATTAGGTCGTTTATATGAAAACGAAAAAATGACAGAGAATTTTGTTAAAGAACTAGAAGAAAATGATTTACTACAAGAGCTTGAGCTGAATATTAATTTTGCTAATGGTGAAAAGAAAAAACTTACTGGTATTTTCACAGTGAGTGAAGATAAAGTGAAAGCATTAGCAGATGATAAAGTTTTAGATTTCCATAAACGTGGCTTATTTGTACCAATTTACGCGATGTTAGGTTCTTTAGGTCAAATTAACCGTTTAGTACAATTACGTAACCTTACGGGTAAAGATCAAATCTCAGGTATTCAAATTTCACCACTAGCTAAGCAAGAAGTACCAGCTGAAACTGCAACAGCATAGCGTTAACCCTTAGGTTAAACTGACAGTAAAAAAGTTGTTAAAAAATAAAAAAGAGGCGAAAGCCTCTTTTTTTGTTTCATTTTGTTAAAAAAAGTTGCTTTTCATATTCCTGTGCTGGTGAACCTGTGGTAATTTAGAAGCAGTAGTGATTTATAATAACGAGAATAATATGGTCGATAAAAGTAAACTTTCTAAGGATGTAGAAGAGCAAATACAAAGCTTAGCAAGTGATGTTTACATTCATGTAGAAGATAAGATAACTAATTTGATAGCTGCAGCCGTCAAAGCAGAAATTAGCCAAACTACCGATCAACAAAACACCCGCCCATCAGAGAAAGAACTCATTCTAACCAGCGATATTAACTTACTTAAGCAACAACTTGCTGAAAGACAGGTTGATGCCGATGTTAATAAACAAAACTTCCAAGTAGAACTTACGCAAAATAGTATTAACTATAGTGAAACGATTGAGCGTTTAGAAAAAGATATTGTTAACTTAAAGAAGCAAGAAACACAACAACAAGACAATAAGCAAAGTAATAATCATAAGTTAGATGAGAAGTTACTGGAAACAGAACAAAAGCTGAATGATAAAACTCAAGCAATTGATGGTTTAAATGGCCGTATCATGGTGCTAACAGAACAAGAACAAAGCTTAACTATGCAACTTAATGTTGCTAAAGAACAGATTCAGCTAAGTGATAAGAAACAAAATGAGGCGTTGACTGCCATCAAGGCTCAAGTCGAAGCGTCAGCCAAGCAGCAAATTGATACGTTAACTGAAAAAATCAAGTTAACTGAACAGCAACAAAACGAAACAGTGACAGCGATCAAAGCGCAAGCTGAAGCAGCAGCGAAACAAAAAATTGATGCGTTAACGGAAAAAATTCAGCTCAGTGAAAAGCAACAAAACGAAACAGTGACAGCGCTTAAAGCGCAAGCTGAAGCGTCAACGAAGCAACAAACCGATGCATTAACGGAAAAGCTTCAACAAGTTGAAAGTGAAAATGTCCGTATTCAAGCTGAAGCATTGCAAAGTAGTGACAGTAAAGTTAAAGGGTTGGAGCAAAAGGTTTCTCAGTTAGCAGAGCAAGCTCAACAGGAGCAAAATGGCAAAGCTGAGTTGCAGCAGCAGTTATCCACACAGCAAAAATCTATTGATACAGAGCAAGATAAAAATAAACAAGCTGAACAAAAAAGCCAAGACTTTCAAGCAAAAATTATTAAGCTAACAGAGCAAGCTGTTATTGATAAACAGCAACTTCTTGATGAGATAAAGTCACTTAATGAAGGAGCTGACAAGGTAAAACAGTTGCACCTTGAAGAGATCAAAGTCATTCATGAGGGTACTGAAGCCGTAAAACAGTCACACATTGATGAGGTCAAAGTCATCAATGAGGGAACTGAAGCAGTAAAACAGTCACACCTTGAAGAGATCAAAGTCATCAATGAGGGAACTGAAGCAGTAAAACAGTCACACCTTGATGAGATCAAAGTCATCAATGAGGGAACTGAAGCAGTAAAACAGTTACACCTTGATGAGATCAAAGTGATCAATGAAGCGGCTGAGCAAGCAAAACAATTGCAAGCAACAGCGCAGCAAAACATTATTGAATTAGAAAAAGCTAACGAACAACTTAACAAACAAATTGAAACCGAACAAAATGATATAAAATTATATCAGCAAGAAGTAACTGTGCTGAATGACCAAGTAAAAATTGCCCAAGAGGGACAAGAAAACATCTTAAACCGCTTTAATACCAATCGTGATAAACAAGAAGTTGAAAACGATAAAGTGAGAGAAACGATTAAATTCTTACGCGATGAAAATCATCAGTTAATTAGTGATAATGGCGAACAAAAAGCACAGTTTATCGATCAAACTAATGAATTAGAGCATAAGTTAACTGAATACCGCTTGAAGTTCGAGTATGCTCAGAAGCAATTAACTAATTAGTTGCTCGATATATACACAAGATAGCCAACATAAAACCAAACAAGTCAGCCATATAAAAACCAAGCTTATTCGCATTTTGAATGAGCTTGGGTTAATACCAATCAGACCAATTAAGTACTCTTTTAAAATGGTTTAAATCTCCAATAACATCGTTGCTTTCAATCCCAATAGCCAGCTATTACTCAATCAAGCGCCTTGTTCTTGAAAATTTATCCACATTAAAAATTGACCATTTAATTAATCCGTTTGGTAAAATACCAATCAAACTAATTAAGTACTCTTTTAAAATGGTTTAAATCTCCAATAACATCGTTGCTTTCAATCCCAATAGCCAGCTATTACTCAATCAAGCGCCTTGTTCTTGAAAATTTATCCACATTAAAAATTGACCATTTAATTAATCCGTTTGGTAAAATACCAATCAAACTAATTAAGTACTCTTTTAAAATGGTTTAAATCTCCAATAACATCGTTGCTTTCAATCCCAATAGCCAGCTATAACTCAATCAAGCGCCTTGTTCTTGAAAATTTATCCACATTAAAAATTGATCACTTAATTAATTCGTTTGGTATAATCCCGTTAATTATCGTAACTGAGTATATATCTAAGTGGCTATTCATCTTCCTTTTGCCAAGTTAAGTCATTGGCATCAAATTGCTTTTTCTGCAGCGTTACTTGAGCGTATGTTACCTAATTATCAAATGTTTAGTGAAGCTGCTGACTTTGGTAATGCGAAAGTATTACGTAATCAACTCGATATTATCTGGCAATGGCTTGATAACAGTAATACGGTAAAAATTAATAGCGAAGCTCAATTACTCAAATTAGAAGCTGAAACTCCTGATCCTGAAGCGTTTGATTCTTTTGGTGTCTTTCCGGCACTTGATGCGTGTATGGCTTTTTCTGCTTTGTGGCAATTAATGCAAATTAAGCCGTCTAAGAAACAAAAAGTGTCAGAAATTGATACTGATGATATTCAAAGTATCAGTCGTCTCTCTCACAATAGTGTTAGTTATTATGTCGAGTTGCTTTTACTTGAAGAAGCTGACGAATCCGGTGATGAAGAACTTACCATCACTGCCGAGCAAATGGATGAACATCCGCTAATGCAATGGGAAAAGGACACTCAAAATGAGTTGTTCAATTTTCTAAAGTTTGCCGCTGCCGATAAGCGTACTTGCAAGCTCGCTAAGCAGATGAGTTTATCTGAAGGTTTATCTAATTTAGGCATAGAGATTGTTTAGTTGCTAAGTTAATCCGTTTGCTAGTAACCCTCGCCTAACATCCAACATAATCACAGCTTACCTATCTTATTTGAAACCAACATTTTCAAGCGAGACGGGTATATACAGGAAGCCAATATGAAGTTACTCAGTTGTACCGTCTTTTCCATGACATTACTTTTGTCATTTGTTGCTACAAGCTATGCAAGTAGCACGGCTGCAAAAAATAGTAAAATCGAACAAGCTGTTGCCCACGCCATGGATACTTTCCAAGTACCCGGCGTAGCTGTCGCTATTATTAAAGATAATAAAGTGGTAATGAGCCAAGGTTTTGGTGTTATTGAACACGGTAAATCAGCCAAAGTTACTGCTGATACCTTATTTGGTATTGCTTCAAACACTAAAGCGATGACCGCTGCGTTATTGGCCAACTTAGTCGATGAGGGTAAGTTAACTTGGAAAACTAAGGTTATTGATATCATCCCTGAATTTCAAATGCCGGATGCCTATGTAACCCGTGAATTTACCATTACGGACTTGTTAGCGCATAACTCAGGTTTAGGGCTAGGTGCTGGTGATTTAATGATTTGGCCGCATACCAGTTTAACGAATGCCGATATTCTTAAGGGCTTAAAATACTTACCTGAAGTTTCGAGCTTTCGCAGTGAATTTGCTTACGATAATTTAATGTACATTATTGCCGGTGAAGTGATAACACGTGTTACGGGTCAGCCTTGGAGTGACGTTATCCAAGAGCGCATATTTACTCCGCTTGGTATGAACAATACTCGAGCAACCTTTTCGTTGATTGAAAAGCAGAATAACAATGTCGCTAGAGCGCATGTACCACTTGATGATGAACTAAATGTTGTCGGTGGTAACTTCTTAGAGAAGTTTTCATCTGCGGGCTCTGTTGCATCAAGTGTTAATGATATGAGTTTGTGGTTACAGGCTCAGTTAAATAAAGGCGCGTACGGCACTAAGATTGATGATAAGTCTCCTCGTCTATTTTCAGCTAAGCAAAGCCGTACCATGTGGAAGGCGCAAACGTTATTATCAGTGTCAGATAAAGCGACTCAGCAAGACAAAACTCACTTTTCTGCTTATGGCTTGGGTTGGTTTATGAAAGATTATCACGGGGTGAAGTTAATTCATCACAGTGGTGGTATTTTAGGTATGGTCTCAAAAGTGGTACTGGTACCAGAAGAAGACCTCGCTATGGTGATTTTAACAAATCAGCAGTCGGGTTATGCCTTCAATGCTATTTATCAGCAAATCTTAAATGAGTATCTTGAATTACCGGAAAAAGATTGGATTGCGTATTATCACGATAAACAGCAAAAAAGTGCAGCCAAAGAAGAGAAACGTTTAGCAAAAGCGGCAGACTCAGTGCATAAAAACTCAGCGCATTCATTAGCATTACGTGATTATGCGAATACCTATGTTGATAATTGGTATGGCGAAATTAAGGTTAGCTTTAAAAATAATAAACTACATATGGAGTTCAGTAATACCGAAGACTTAAAAGGTACTTTAGAGCATTACCAGCATAATACTTTCATTGTTCGCTGGCATGATAGAACGCTTGAGGCTGATGCATTTGTTAACTTTAATCTAAATGAAGACGGTGGAATTAACTATGCCACCATGAAAGCAGTATCAAAGGCAACTGACTTTAGTTTTGATTTTCATGACTTAAAACTAAGACCCAAAAAGTAAGCACTAAATATTAATGATCTAGTATTATTTTGCTGAAAAGTAGATTTTAAAAAGGAGTACTGAGAAGTACTCCTTTTTTTGTGTTTAGTGCAGTGAACCTTAATGGAAATAGTCGTGGATTAGCGCAGAAACTGTGTTTTACCTTGGCGCTTATGAAGTACATTTTTGATATCTAATTGGTCATTTTCATCAGATGTTTTCACCTTGACCCCTTCATGATTTAATAACCATAATTTACGTTCAATGCCTCCCGCATAACCCGTTAATGAGCCATTGCCACCAATAACTCGGTGACAAGGGACAATGAGTGTAATGGGATTTCTGCCATTAGCACCGCCAACCGCTTGAGCTGCTTTTGGCTTATTGATCATTTTTGCTATTTCACCGTAGGATTTTACTGCACCAAATGGAATTTTTGCTAAACAGTGCCACACGGTCTGTTGAAATGGCGTACCTTTTGGATCTAATGGTATGGTAAAAACTGTGCGCTGCCCGGCAAAGTATTCGATTAATTGCTGTTTACACAATGTGGTAATGTCATTAACTTTACTTTGGCTTTGTTGCTCAGCAGGCGCTTGAACACCACAAAAGATGGCTTGGCAAATACCTTGCTCGGTTGCCATAAATTCAAATAAACCTAAGGGTGTGTCGAGGTAATCAATAAACATGCTATTTGTCTCCAAAGCTAAAATAGTACTAAGTTGTTGCTAAGGTTAATACTAAGCTTGGTACTGATAAAGTTGATAGATAACTTGACCTGCTAACTTCTCTTTAAGTAATTGCCAGTTTTCTGGTATGACTTGTTCGCTTTCTGCCTCCATTTCAACATAAATGAGTGCATCTTCAGCCAAACCACAGTGATTTAATAATTGCGCGGCTTGTTCTACTAATTGTTGTCTAAAAGGGGGATCGAGAAAAACTAAATCAAAGGGCTTAGCTGCAGTAGCCTGTAATTCATCTTTAAGAGAATCAGCTTTAGGAAAACCGTCTTTAAGAAAAGAAAGGGCGTCACTATGAACAACGGTAAGGTTATCAGCCTTGAGTAATTCCTTATTGGCGAGTAGTTGCTTTGCTGCGGATCTATTTAATTCCACCAAGGTCACTTGATCGGCACCACGAGACAAGGCTTCAAAACCCAAACCACCCGAGCCAGCAAAGCAGTCTAGGCAGTTGGCTTGATTGATATAGGGCATAAGCCAGTTAAAAACCGTTTCTTTCACCCTATCAGTGGTTGGGCGTAACCCTTCAGCCATTAATACAGGTAATTTTCTGCCTTTATACTTGCCAGCAATAATACGTATTTTACCGGCAGACTTACCCTGACCTCTTCCAGAAAGGAGTTTTTTACTTAGTTGTTTTTTTGCTTGATTCATATCACTGACAATTTTGCTATTAAGTGCTAATATAGCGCCAATTTTATCCTTGTTTACTCTTTATACCAAGTAGATTAATTAATCCTCGTGATATCCAGTAAACAAATTCAGTCTGTAATACCAATAGGGTTAATTAATCCGTTTGGTATAATATATTTAGGTAGCTAAAAGTGTCGAAGAAAAAAGGTATGTTGTCTTGGTTAGGCTTTGGTAAAAAAGAAAAGCAACCAAGCACTGAAGAAAGTAACAATGAAACTCAAGCTACTGTTGAAGCAGAACAGGCAACTGTATTAGAAGCAGTTGAACCCGTAGCTGAGTCAGTCGAACTAACTGTTGAGCCAACTATTGAATCAGCCATTGAATCAGATATGGAGCAAGCCGAAGAGCAAGAAACTTCCTCGGCGCCTGTTAATGATGTCAGTGCCCTTGATCCAAGTATCGAAGATGCCAGTGTCGATATTGTAGAGCAAGCAGCCGTTGAGCCAATAACCGAACCTGTAATTGAAGAAATTGTTCCGCTTGCTGAAACTGAATTAGCGAGTGAACTTGCCATTGAAGCGCTACCAGAGGCTAAATTATTAGCCGAAATGGAAGCTGCAGAGCAAGTTGAAAACGTTATCGTTGTTGACGAGCCAGAGCCAGAGGTTGTAGAGCCAGCGCAAATTGAAACTCCTACAGCACCAGAGCCAAAAGTCGAAGAGACTGAAGAGGTTAAAGCAGAAACTAAGCTTGGTTTCTTTGCTCGCTTAAAGCAGGGCTTAAGTAAAACCAGACAAAATTTAGGTGACGGTTTAATTGATTTGTTTCGTGGTAAACAAATTGATGATGACTTGTTTGAAGAATTAGAAACTCATTTGCTATTGGCGGATGTTGGTGTTGAAACCACCATGAAAATTATCGATTCACTAACGCAAAGCGCTAGTCGCAAGCAGTTAAAAGATGCTTCGGCCTTGTATGACTTGCTTAAAATAGAATTAAAGAAAATTATTGCTGATGTTAGTCAGCCGTTAGTTATTCCTGAAGGCGAAGGGCCTTTTGTTATGCTTATGGTTGGTGTTAATGGTGTTGGTAAAACTACCACCATTGGTAAGCTCGCTAAGCAATTTCAAGCACAAGGTAAATCAGTAATACTTGCTGCGGGCGATACTTTTAGAGCTGCAGCTGTTGAGCAATTACAAGTGTGGGGTGATCGTAATGGTATCCCTGTTATCGCTCAGCATACCGGTGCTGATAGTGCCTCGGTTATTTTTGATGCCATTAGTGCTGCAAAAGCACGTAAAGTTGATGTCATCATTGCCGATACTGCCGGGCGTTTACAAAATAAAGCGCATTTGATGGAAGAATTGAAAAAAGTCGTGCGAGTAATGAAAAAGTTAGACGTTAACGCGCCCCATGAAGTAATGCTAACTCTTGATGCTGGCACAGGTCAAAATGCCTTAAGTCAAACCAAGTTGTTTGACGAAGCTGTTGGTCTAACTGGTTTAACTATTACTAAGCTTGATGGTACCGCAAAAGGTGGTGTTATTTTTGCTGTTGCAGATAAGCATAGTATTCCTATCCGATATCTAGGCGTTGGTGAAGGCATTGATGATTTAAGACCCTTTGATGGTGATGATTTTATCGAAGCTCTTTTTAGCAAGTAGATTAAAGCAAGACTCAAACAGCTTCTAGCTTGATGAATTCATCCAATACAGTAAACATGAGTTTGAAGTCGTTTGGGTATATACCCAAACTCATTGAAAGTGCATGATTTCAGCGGGATTTTATAGGGTCAAATGCAAGGCATTTATCTTAAGCATAGTTATTCTATGGTTATTATAAATAACGCGGTAGTTGGCCATCTAAAACCCGCCCGTCGGGAGTTCCTCAGGCGAGTAATCACGGCGTAACATCAATTTAAAAGGCAATAAGCATTTATACATTGATGTATCTTGTGCTAACCCACCTGAGTAACTCTGAAACACGCATTATCAAGGAGCTTGGGTATATAAGAGTAATTGTGCTAAGTTAGCCAGCTTACTCGTGCAATAAATAAAAATAATATGATTAATTTCAATAAGGTAAATAAAACCTACCCAGGCGGTTTTCTGGCATTAAAACAAGTGAGTTTTAGTCTAGAAAGCGGTGAGATGGCGTTTTTAACAGGCCATTCAGGTGCCGGTAAAAGTACCTTGCTAAAATTAATCTCATTAATGGAAAAACCCAGTTCGGGCAGTATTCAAGTCAATCATACTGAATTATCCGACATTCAGTACAAGCAAGTTCCCTACGTCCGCCGTGGTATAGGTATGATTTTTCAAAGTCATAACCTCCTTAAAGATCGTACTGTTTTTGACAATGTCGCCTTACCTTTAATTATCGAAGGTGTTAGTCATAAAGAAATTAAAAAACGCGTTGCAACCGCTTTAGACAAAGTACATTTAAGTGCCAAGCTAAAGTGTTACCCGCATATGTTATCGGGTGGTGAGCAACAACGTGTTGGTATTGCCCGCGCTATTGTTAATAAACCGCCAATTCTGCTTGCCGATGAACCGACCGGAAATTTAGATCCTAAATTATCGTTAGACATTATTCGTTTATTTGAAGAGTTTAATGCCGCTGGTGTAACCGTATTAATTGCCACCCATGATTTAGGCTTAATTGCACGGATGAAATACCGTACCTTAACGCTTAAAGAGGGCACTATGATTAACGACGGTATTGTTGACGGACTTCAAGCACAGGGGGCGACTGATGAGCAATATTCATAGTAGTGGTTTAAAAGATCGCTCAAGCTTATTAACTCGCCTGTTAACGTTACCTATTCGACATGTTCAGCAAGCCGTAGGCAGTTTAGGTAACTTATGGCGCACACCCTTTACTACCGTGATGACCATTTTTGTCTTAGGTATCAGTTTGGCATTGCCAGCAACTTTACACCTTTTTGTTAAAAATGCCCAACAAGTCAGTGAACAGTGGGATAGTGCTTCGCAAATTACTTTATTTTTAAAGCTATCAACCACGGAAAAGAGCGCACAAAATTTAATACAACGTATCAGTCTTTATAATGATGTCGCAGATGTACGTTATATTTCGGCCAAACAAGCATTAAAAGAATTTAAAATTTTATCAGGTTTTGGTCAGTCACTTGAATATTTAGATAAAAACCCATTACCTGCAACAATATTAGTCACGCCTACACAAAGAGCCAGCCAAGCGCAGGCTGCGGATGCCTTATTAGCAAAACTGAGTAAAGAGCGTGAAGTTGAACAAGGCAAGCTTGATTTAGAGTGGCTAACGCGGTTAGAAGCGATGGCACGCTTAATTGAAAACATTGTCTTAGGCGTAGCATTATTACTCTGCTTATCTGTCGTGCTTATTGTCGGTAATACTATCCGATTAGCCATTTTAAATGAAAGAGATGCCATCGCGATTATGAAATTGGTTGGCGCAACCGATAGTTTTATCCAGCGACCTTTTTTATATTCGGGCATTTGGTACGGTATTTTTGGCGGTATACTGTCTTGTATCACAGTGACATTACTGGCTTGGTACTTAGGTTACGCTATCAGTGATTTAAGTGAGCTTTATCAAAGTAACTTTCGATTGCAAGGTTTGACAGTGAGTGAAGCATTAATGTTGATTGGCTTTGCTGTAGTGCTTGCTCTTGTCGGTAGTTACATCTCGGTAAGTCAGCATATTAAAGCGATAGAGCCTAATGCGGACTAATAACTAGCTGTTTATTAGTAATAATTCCAGATACTTACAAATAGTCACATTTAATTAATATAAAAATTGAAAGATCGGCTTGTGCGCCCCTGTCTATTAAGCTAATGTTCATATCGCTGCTATCGCCAAAAGTGTTGATATATGTTACTATCCGCGGCGTAAATGAACAATAAGTTAAAGAATAAATCATAGATCGAATTAAAGAAAAGAATGGAGAGAGTTTTTATGAGTCAAGCAATGCAACTTACCCTTCCACAAAGTGGCAGTATCGAAGCATACCAGCGTTCCGCGTACAGCATCCCTATGCTAACCGCAGAGAAAGAGCATGATCTGGCTACTCGTCTCTATAACGACAATGATTTATCCGCGGCACAAGAGTTAATTATGTCGCACTTACGTTTTGTTATTCATGTTGCTAAAGGTTACTCAGGTTATGGTTTACCCCATGCTGATTTAGTACAAGAAGGCAACGTCGGTTTAATGAAAGCGGTCAAACGTTTTAATCCAGAAGTAGGTGTACGCTTAGTTTCTTTTGCTGTGCATTGGATCAAAGCAGAAATTCATGAATATGTGCTTAAAAACTGGCGCATAGTTAAAGTAGCTACAACCAAAGCGCAGCGTAAATTATTTTTCAACTTACGTAAAAATAAGAAACGTTTAGGCTGGTTTAGCACTGAAGAAGTAAATACGGTAGCGGAAAACCTGGGCGTAACAACGAAAGACGTTATGGAAATGGAATCTCGCATGAGCAGCTATGACCAAGCATTTGAATTATCTAAAGACGATGATGACAATCTTGGCGCTAGTAATTTTTCACCGGCTCAATACCTGCAAGACAAACAATCAGATTTAGCGGTTGAAGTTGAAAATGACAATTGGGACAACCATGCGAACAAACGTTTATCAACAGCATTGGTGACTCTTGATGAACGCAGCCAAGATATTATTAAGACACGCTGGTTAACTGAAGATAAAACGACGTTACAAGAGCTAGCTAATAAATATCAGATATCAGCCGAACGTGTAAGACAGTTAGAAAAAAATGCCTTATCAAAATTGAAAAATACTATGGTATTCGATTAACGTTTAGTAATAACTTTTATTTAAAAAAACCGACTTAATGTCGGTTTTTTTATGTCTGCAATACTCACTTTTTTATATTAAACCTTTCTTTAAATGAACCCACCTCAGCGAACAAGCTAAAAAATAACCGTTTGGTTTACAGGTGGTCACACGCACGAGTGCTTCGGTCACACACTCATTACAGAGATAACTAAACTACAACACTTTAATACGAACTTCTTCAAATAAATCAAGCAGTATTGATGCAATTGATAAATATCAGTTTCCAATAAACTAACGATAAAAAGGTAGAAGTAATGAGCCTAAGAACAGCCAGAAAGAATATAGTTAACCGTGCAGTGATGATTGCCCTTGCCGCAACATCATTCACCTCAGTACAAGCAATTGCCGAAGAAGGCATTGAAGATGTAGAACGTATTGCAGTAACAGGTTCTCGTATCAACAGAACTGATATGGAAAGCGCTAGCCCAGTAACGGTTATTTCATCTGATTTTATTGCTAAAAGTGGTTTTACTTCAGTACAAGAAATTTTATCAATGCAGCCAGCTGCATCAGGTATGAGCTTAGGTTCTACCTCTAACAACGGCTCAGGTGGCTCTGCAACAGTTAACTTACGTGGCATGGGAACGCAACGTACGTTAGTTTTATTAAATGGTCGCCGTATGGTGGCTTCAGGTACCGGTGCTGACTCTTCAGTAGATTTAAATACTATTCCAGTTTCAATGATTCAAACGATTGAAATCTTAAAAGATGGCGCTTCCGCTGTTTACGGTTCAGACGCTATTGCTGGTGTTGTTAACATCATCACTAAAAAAGATTATGAAGGTACAGAAATAACAGCTGATGGCAGCATTACTGATAAAGGTGATGGCGAAAGTGGCGGTTTTAGTATTTTACACGGTAGTGAATTTGCCGGTGGTAACATAGTACTTGGCGCACAATATTCAAACCGTGGTGAAGTTATCCAGTCTGACCGTGATTTTGTACCTGCAGGCGAATCATCATTTGTTCCTGGCGGTTCTTTAGGCGGTTTGGTACCAGATGGTGAAGATGGTTGGAAAACTCGTGAAGAAAGCTATGATTACACTGACGATAGTTATGCACAAACACCAAATGAGCTATTAAGTTTATTTGGTAGTTTTAACAGTGAAATTGCTGATGACGCTGAGTTAAGTATTGACCTTATGTATACCCGTCGTGAGTCAAATCAACAAATGGCGCCACAGCCAGCAAACATTGACTTAACAGTTTGTCAGCCTACTTCTGAAGCTGGCACTTGTATTGATATGGGTGATGTTTTAATTCCTGAATTAGACACTCTAAATTATAGACGTCGTATGACTGATGCAGGACCACGTATTTATGGTCAAGAAACAGATACCTACCGTGCTTCTGTTGGCCTAGTTGGCTACTTAAGTAATGACACTCAGTGGGATATGTCAGCGACCTATGGCCGCAATGATTCAAAAGACAGTGTTGGTAACTCAATCCATGCTGGTAACATGGAGCAAAGTATCTACGACCATCAAGATGATTGGTTCAGTGGCGAGCCACTACCACAAGAATTCTTGATGAGTGAAGGTATTATGTATACCGAAGAAAATGAAGGTGGCAATGAGCAATTTACCTTAGCTGCTGGTTTTAGTGGTATTAATGAGTCTGATATTGGTTATGCTATTGGTGTTGAAAGTCGTTTTGAAAGTGGTTATTACACACCTGATTTAATTACACAAGCTGGTGAAAGTACTGCTGCACAGCAAGACCCAACAGAAGGTAATTACTCAGTACAATCTATCTATGGTGAGTTATCAGTACCGGTAACTGATTCTTTCACGGTCGAAGCAGCAACTCGTTACGATAACTACTCTACTTTTGGTGGCGCGGCTACTTGGAAATTAGGTGCTACTTACACTATCACTGATGGTTTAATGTTTAGAGCAGTAGCTGCAACAGGTTTTAGAGCGCCAAGTGTAAGTGAATTATACAGCGGTAACTCCGGTTCTTTTGATTACTTAAGTGACCCGTGGGAAAGAGAACTAGACGCTCAAATTAAAGTTAACTACATTGGCGATGCCGACTTACAGCCAGAAGAGAGTGAATCATTTACTGCTGGTGTAGTGTGGGAAGTAGCTGACGGCCTTTCAACAACGATGGATTACTGGTCGTTCGATATTACCAACGCAATTAGCCGTGTTAATGTACAAGCAGAAATGAATAAGTGTTTCAATGACGATCTAGCTGCCTGTGAAACTATTAACATTACTCCAGATGGTGACTTGTCAGAAATGACATCAACCCTAACGAACATTGGTAAGCAAAATACTTCTGGTATTGATTGGAATATTAGTTACGCGGCGGACATCTTTAGAGTAACACTTGATACCACTTATTTACTTGATTTTGAAGAAGATGATATCAGCTATGAAGGCACTATCGATGGTAATATGGGTGGTTACTCACAGTTAAAGTCTAACTTAACGGTTAGTGCTGACGTTACTGAAGATGTAAACCTTCTTTACACGGCTAACTATATTCAAGGTATGGAAGGCAATGGCTACACTACAGATGATGTGATTTATCATAATATCTCAGCTGCTTACCATATCAATGATGCTTGGCAAGTAACGGGTGGTATTAAAAACTTATTCGATACTGAACCTGAAGAAGTTCCAGATGGAAATGATATGAATACAGTACCAAACATCTATGATGTTGTTGGCCGTACTTTCTTCGTGAATACTTCTTATAAATTCTAACAAGTATTCATTGCGGCAATTCATTAAGTTGAATTAAAGCAAGTCAAACAAAAGGCGACTTAACAGTCGCCTTTTTTGATCGTGTTAATTGCTAAGTCTCAGGATTGCCTTTTTAAGCGATAAGGCTTTACCCACAAAAAAATGTTGTTTTAGCTCATCATTTACCAATTCATTTACTGCTTTTACTCGTTTCTCGGTATTATTTAGGTATATAATGTTGCTACTAAAACATGAGCTAGCGCATACGTTAGACATGTGAGCATTAAATAGCAGGAGTTAAATTATTATGGGTGGAATCGGAATTTGGCAACTAGTGATTGTTGCAGTGATTGTCGTATTATTATTTGGCACTAAAAAGCTGCGTAATTTAGGTGGTGATTTAGGCTCGGCTGTTAAAGGTTTTAAAAGTGCTATAGGTGAAGATAAAGAGCAAAAGAATAGCGCAGAAAAAACGTCGGATACTTTAGCTGATAACTCAACGTCTGCGACAGAAGACGTGAGTAAAACTACAGCAAGCAAAACTAAAGAAACCGATCAGGTCTAATTTATGTTTGATGTTGGCTTTTGGGAATTGATCCTTATTGCAATTATGGGCTTAGTTATTTTAGGTCCTGAGCGATTACCCGTGGCAATCCGTACTCTTCGTGGTTGGATTACAGGGGCTAGAAAATTTAGTGATACGGTAAAGTCAGAGCTTACCGAAGAATTACGCATACATGAATTACATGCTAATTTAAAAAAAGCAGAAGAAAGTAATTTAGAGAACTTAAGTCCTGAGGTTGCTGCATCGTTGAAAGCTTTGCAAGAAGCCGCTGACTCTGTAACCGAACCCTTCAAAAAAGTGGACCGTGGACCATTAGATTCTATGATTTCCTCGTCATTAGCTTCAGCACCGAGTGTTATTGCTGAGTCTGAGCAATCCCCTGATAAGGATGACTCAAAGGTATTGAGTGTGGTAACAGAAGACCCAGTAAAGCCAGTTAATCAAGAAAGTGATAAACCTCAACCATGAGTAATCCTCCAGTAAAAGCTGCCAGTCTTTTTGATCATCTTTTAGAGTTACGTGATCGTTTATTACGGTCGGTTTTAGCAGTATTAATTGTTTTTTGTAGCCTAGTGTATTTTGCACAAGACATTTATCAATATGTAGCACAACCGCTATTATCTGTGATGCCTGAAGGGTCTCAAATGATAGCGACCGATGTCGCTTCGCCATTTTTTGCGCCTTTTAAGTTAACCTTAGTTTTATCATTATTTATCGCCATGCCATTTGTCTTATATCAAATATGGTCATTTGTAGCGCCTGGTTTGTACAACAATGAAAAACGTTTGGTTGCCCCGCTAATGTTTGGTTCTACCCTACTTTTTTATGGTGGTATTGCCTTTGCTTATTTTCTTGTCTTTCCTGTGGTCTTTGCTTTTTTTACTTCAGTAGCACCCGAAGGTGTTGTTATTGCGACCGATATCAGTAGTTATTTAGATTTCATTTTAAAATTATTCTTTGCTTTTGGTCTCGCATTTGAAATACCTATTGCGATAATTTTAATGTGCTGGACAGGTATAACTACGCCTGATAGTTTAAGAGAAAAACGCGCTTATGTTGTTGTAGGCGCTTTCGTTATCGGTATGTTGTTAACACCACCAGATATTATTTCGCAAACTATGCTTGCTGTGCCAATGCTAATTTTGTTTGAAGTGGGTATTATTATTGCTTCGTTTTATCATAAAGAAGATGAAGACGAGTCAATTGATGTAAAGGAAAATTTAAATGACTAATAGAACAAAATTTTGTTACTACGCTGTAGTTACTAGCTTATTAATCTCACAAACAGTGCTGGCTAAAGAAGCTGAACTCGATGATAAAATAAAAGTTTGTAGTGAAATCAGTCAAGATGCAGCAAGGCTTTTGTGCTTTGATCAACTGATCGATGTAAGTAACAGTAAGTTAGCACCACAAATAACGGCATTGACAGCGGCACAAGTTGATGAGTTTTCTAAAGTTCATGTAAAAAAAACTGATAAAGAAATAGCTGAAGAAATAAACTCTATTACCTTAACAATTAGTACATTATCCAAAACAATACGTGGGCAGTGGAAGCTGACTTTTAAAAATGGTCAAAAATGGCAGCAAAAAGATACAACTAAATTAAGGTTAAATGAAGGTGATCTCGTTGTGCTAACAAAAGGAGCGCTTGGTGCCGTGTATTTGCAAAAAAAGAATACTAATAAGCGCATTAAAGTTAAAAGGCTTAAATAGAGCGTGATCGTTTTGAAGAACAATTTATTAGCAGACAAGTTTTGATAGATATCGGTGTCAATTTAACCAATAAACGATTTGATAAAGATCGAGAAGACGTAATTCGTCGTGCACAAATGGCGGAACTTAATGGTTTATTAATCACAGGTACTAATGTTGAAGAAAGCCAGAAAGCATTATTACTGTGTCAGCAATATCAGACAGAATTCCCCAAATTCTTATATAGTACCGCAGGTGTTCACCCCCATGATGCAGACCATGTCAGTATCGACTACCTAGAGCAACTCAAACAACTAGCACTACATGATCAAGTTAAAGCGATAGGTGAGTGTGGCTTAGATTTTAATCGTAATTTTTCAGCGCCAGCTCAACAACAAAAAGTGTTTAGTGAGCAGGTCGCTTTAGCTGCAGAATTGCAAATGCCATTATTTCTCCATCAACGTGATGCATTTGAGCCCTGGTTTGCTATCCTTACGCCATATTTGGATAAAGTCCCGGCTATGGTGGCACATTGTTTTACTGGCTCAAAAGCGGAACTCACTCAGTGCATTTCAGCGGATATGTATATAGGCATAACGGGTTGGTTATGCGATGAACGTAGAGGTCAGAATTTACGGGATATTGTTAGTACAATTCCTTTAAATCGATTACTGATCGAGACTGATGCGCCTTATTTAACACCGCGAACGATTCGGCCGAAACCTAAAAGTAGCCGTAATGAACCGAGTTACTTACCCTTTATAGTCAAAGAAATTGCTAGCATTACAGGTCTTGACCAAGAGCAGATAGCTTGGCAAACTAGCTGTAATGCCGAAAGGGTGTTTGATTTTCCATCAACGAAAGAAATGTTATAAATGAAGTCATTGGTTATCGCTAAAATTGCAGGTTTTACATCTTTACTGATGACATACTCACCTGTAAGTAATGCTATGACTGAACAAGGCGCCGATCACCTATGTTTTGGTATGGGAATTTTCTTAGGCTGCATAATTACTCTATTGTTAGGTTTCTATTTAAATCGACATTATCGAATAAAATACCACAAAATGTTACGACGGCTTAAGTCTGCTAAAAGTAACGCTCGAATAGCTGAACAAGCAATGAATACTTTGGCTAAAGAGCAAGAAGATAGTCAGGATTTATTAGAAGAAAGAGTACAAGAGCGTACTTTAGAGCTAAACATAGCATTACAAGAGTTAGAAAGTGCCAACCAAGAGCTTGAACGAAAAAATGTGTTAGATGAACTGACGGGCTTACATAACCGTCGTTTTTATGATCAAAAAATATTAGCCGAATACCGACGTAGTCGCCGTAATCTTACCGCCTTAAGTTTAGTACTCATTGATATTGATCATTTCAAATTAGTTAATGACAATCATGGTCACTTAGCGGGTGACCAGTGTTTAATTTGGCTAGCTCAACATATCAAAAAAAGTTTAAAACGAAGTGAAGATAAGGCATTTCGCTACGGTGGCGAAGAGTTTTGTTTAATCTTACCTAATACCGATGCAGACGGTGCATTATTATTGGCCGAGCAATTACGTCTCCTGTTAAGTGAGCAAGTTTTTAAATTTCAAAATGTTGAAATTTCGCTCACAATTAGCTGTGGTATCTGTACTTATCAGCAACAAGCTGATGTCGGACCCGAGCAAATATTCTCCGGTGCAGACAAAGCTTTATATCAGGCTAAACATAATGGCCGAAATCAAACCCAGCAATATACTTCTATTGAATAGTATTTTCACAGAATAATTTTAGGAATTCTTATGTCTCACAATAGCAATGCGGCTTTTGGCCAATATCCTGCTCGTCGTATGCGCAGAATGCGCGTAGATGATCATACTCGTCGTTTAATGGCTGAATCTCAGTTAACAGTAAATGATCTTATCTACCCAGTCTTTGTACTTGAAGGCGAAAATCAGCGCGAAGCAATTGCTTCAATGCCAGGTGTCGAACGTAAAAGTATTGATCTGTTACTAGAAGAAGCGCAAGAATTGGTTGATTTAGGTATTCCTGCCATTGCATTATTTCCAGTTACCCCAAGTGATAAAAAGTCATTGATGGCTGAAGAAGCATATAATTCAGAGGGCTTGGCGCAACGAGCAGTGCGAGCACTTAAAGCTAATTTCCCACAACTTGCAGTGATCACTGATGTTGCCCTTGACCCGTTTACTACCCATGGTCAAGATGGAATTTTGAGTGAAAGTGATAACAACAAAGCGGGTAAAACAGGTTATGTTGTTAATGATGTCACTAAAGATATTTTAATAAAGCAGGCCCTGTCTCATGCTGAAGCGGGAGCAGATATTGTCGCGCCATCAGATATGATGGATGGTCGTATTGGCGCAATCAGAGAGGCATTAGAAGAAAATGGCTTTGTTAATACCAAAATATTAGCTTACTCAGCAAAATATGCGTCTAATTATTATGGTCCATTTCGTGATGCGGTTGGCTCGTCAGGTAACATTAAAGGCGGCAACAAGCACACTTATCAAATGGATCCAGCTAATAGCAATGAAGCTATGCATGAAGTTGCCCAAGATATCGCTGAAGGTGCTGACATGGTAATGGTTAAACCGGGTATGCCTTATTTAGATATAGTACGTCGAGTAAAAGATACCTTTCAAGTACCTACTTATGCTTATCAAGTCAGTGGTGAATATGCCATGCATATGGCCGCTATTCAAAACGGCTGGTTAGCGGAGAAGCCTTGTGTGATGGAGGGGTTATTAGCCTTTAAACGTGCTGGAGCTGATGGAATTTTGACTTATTTCGCTAAGCAAGTAGCACGTTGGTTGAAAGAAGGCGCTTAATTTTTCACTTATTGAATTAATTTAAATGCGACTTAGGTCGCATTTTTTATGGGTCAAATTATTATAACTGCTTCGCTATGAGTACTTTTTGACATGATGGCCGAGTCATCAATTCAGCTAAGTATTGTTCTACTTTTGGAAAGTCAGCGAGTAAATTAAAACCAGCGGGTAAGCAGGATATGTAATGTAACATGGGCGCTAATAACGCATCGGCTATGGTGAATTCTTGAGATGATAAAGAAGTATCTTCATTTAGCAATTTCTCAATGATAGCAAGTGTGGCAGTAGCTTTGGGCTGTACTTCTTTAACTACATCAAAGCGTACACTCTTATCTTCTCCCTTGGGAAAAGCAAACTCTAGTAAATATTCACGTACTAGCACCCGATCAATATCAATTGAAATAAGTGCACAAAGTGAATCGTGTTTTGCATAATCCTGACTATTACTTGGCTGTAACTGTTTATCGGTATCAAGGTAACGACAAATACTAGCGGTTTCGGCTAGGGCTAGTTCAGCGTGTATATTACTTTCAATTAACACGGGGATTTTACCAAAAGGATGCCAGTTAAGATGCTGCTCGCCTTTAAAAGCAATTTCGCTGCCATCCACTTCAAAACCTACAGTGTAAGTAATCTGTTTTTCTTCGCATACGAGCATGACGCTACGAACAAAATTTGAAAATGTCGGTCCGTAAATGTGTACTGGTTTTATTGTCATATATTTTTCCTTTATTTATAAAATAGTGCAATTAGTTTATAACTTAGCCTGACTGACAATATGTTCAAGAACATATTGTCAAATTATGAAATACTGCTCTGAGAATTAAGTTTTTAACACCAACAATAATAAGTGGAGTTTTGTGATGGCTTGGCAAGAAACTCATAAAGAACAATCAAAAGATAAAATATTAAAAAGTGCAGCGATGCTTTTTACTCATCATGGTTTTGAAAAAATATCGATAGACCAAGTAATGAAGAAGGCTGAACTTACTAGGGGTGCCTTCTATAGCCACTTCAGTTCTAAAAGTGACTTGTACGCGCAAGCAATAAGTAAAGCGGGGATGGAGGCGTATAAGCGTAAACCAGTTAATTGTCCGCAGAATATGAAAGACTTTGCTAAATATTATTTAAGTAAGGAACATAGAGATAATAATTATCAGCAGCCTTGTCCACTCGCTTTTTTAGTCTCAGACATTAATCAGCAAGATGACCAAGTAAAGGAAGTTTATACTAAGACGTTAAAAGCTTTTATAGACCAAGCTCAATCACTAACCGTGAATAGAGAAATAGCCTTGCAAAGCGCGGTATTGATGATTGGTGGCTTAGCCTTATCTCGGGCGTTAAATGATGAAAAATTCAGTGATGAGCTCTTAGCGGCTTGTAAAGTAGGCGTTAATTCATTATCAAATAAAGAGGGCAGTGATGTCAGCTGAATTAAGTGTATTATTACTAAATGCAGTGATTATTGTCATTGCTTATACTTGGGTATATCCAAAACTTGCGGGTAAAGATATTAACAAAGTGGCGATATTTGATTGCGTAACTTCTGGGTTAGCACTTGTGATAGTGGCAAATAAATATTGGGGAAGTGGAATTGAATTAAACTTTCTACTGTTTGAGCTAAATTGGTTTTGGTTTACCTTGCTTAGTTACAGTGTTATTGAGATACCGGTAGCAATTTGGTATTTCAGGGCATCACTAACTAAAGATCAGTGAGCGAAAAATATCATGAGGTAAGTCTAAATAATTTTTGCGTCTGGAACTAATTCAAATAACAGCCCTTCACGAAGTGCGCCACTTGAAAGGCATAATGTTTCAATATTCAGACATTCAAATAAAGCAATTAAAATACTTAGACCGCTGGCTAATACCGCTTTGCGATCAGCTCTTAATCCGGCTATTTCGATATTGTCTATTGTCTTGCAACTTATCAGTGTTTGTTGAATTTCATTAAGAAATGCTAAGGTAATGACAGGTGCTTGTTGACGTTGTTTAAGTATTTCTGTCATAGCTTGCATTGTGCCTGAGCTACCAACAGCCGATTGCCAGCCTAGTTGGATAAATTCTTCTTTGACGGCATCAATAACTGCTGCTGCATTAGTAGTACACTGAATAAAGTTTTCTTTTTTTAATCGACCATCAGCAAAAAATTTACCTAAAAAACTAACGCAACCAATATTTAAACTGACCACTTTTTTCGCTTTACAGCCTAAGCCAACAATAATCTCGGTACTAGCACCGCCAATGTCGAGCACTAATGTTTTAGTATTTGTTGTCGGTGAAGTATGGGCTACTCCACAATAAATTGTTTTTGCTTCTTGCTCACCGCTCAATAATTTTATCTTTTTGGGCAAAATGTTTTTGGCGGCATCAAAAAACATCTGGTTATTCTTCGCAATCCGTAATGCAGCTGTAGCGACAATAAGGATATTATTTACTGGGATAGTATTAAGATATAAAGCGAAGTTTTTAAGACAATTTAGGCCACGTATTATGGCTTCATCACTAAGCAGATTATTATCATCTAACCCTGCAGCTAAGCGAACTTTTTGCTTAACTTTGTTCACGGTTATTATAGATTTATCGGTTGGAGAGGTAACTAATTGGGTAATAAGCAGGTGGAAGCTATTTGAGCCTAAATCGACCACAGCATAATGACTCTCATCATACTGTGGTATTGCCTTTGGTGTGGCTTGATTTTGGCTCGCTAGATCATTCAATGTGCTGAATTAACTGCGGTTTCCGCTATGGCTATTACCATTACGGTTATTCGGTCTTGTGTTCGAACGACCGCCTTGTCTGTTGCCACCTGGTCTAGGGCGACGTTGACGAGGTTTAGGTTTTGGCAAGTCAGTAAGTAAGGCATCACTGTCATACTTAGTTACCGGTAGTTCATGTTCAATGTATGTTTCAATTTCAGGTAAATTAAATACATACTGTTCACAAGCTAAACTAATTGCATGACCCGTTGCACCGGCACGGCCTGTACGACCAATACGGTGAACATAATCTTGACAATCATCTGGTAAATCATAGTTAAAAACATGCGTTACGCTAGGAATATGTAAACCACGTGCAGCAACATCGGTTGCTACTAAGATGTCTACAGTACCTTCAGTAAATTGTTCTAATATTTTTAGACGTTTTTTCTGTGGTACATCGCCAGTTAACAAACCGACACGAATATTATCAGCATTTAGATGGTCAAAAACTTTTTCACAAACATGTTTAGTATTTGCAAAGACAATCGCTTTTTCTGGCCAGTCTTCTTCAATTAACGTTTGCAGCAAAGTCATTTTATCTTCGTTTGAAGGATAAAATAGTTCTTCAGAGATGCGTATATTTGTTTTCTGTCCAGGTTCAACTTCTACACTGGTTGGATCATTCATATGGTCAAAGGCAAGCTCTTTAACGCGGAATGATAAGGTTGCAGAGAACAGCATGCTTAAGCGTTCAGTTGCAGGAGGCATTTTATCAAACATATAACGAATATCTTTAATAAAGCCTAAGTCAAACATTCTATCAGCTTCATCAAGCACGATGACTTCGATATTTTTTAGGTTGTAGATACCTTGCTTCATGTAGTCAATTAAACGACCACAAGTACCAATAAGTATATCAACACCAGCTTCAAGCTCTAAACGTTGACTTTCATAACCTTCGCCCCCATATACTACACCAAGGCGTAATCCGGTGCTTTCTGCCATCTCTTTAGCATCACGGTGAATTTGTATTGCTAATTCACGTGTAGGAGCCATGATTAAGGCGCGCGGTTGATTATGAGTAGGTGCTTCTTTTTGAAGCAAATGATGGAAAGTGGCAGCTAAAAAGGCAATAGTTTTACCTTCACCTGTTTGTGCTTGGCCAGCTATATCAGTGCCTTGCAAAAGAACGGGTAAAGATTTCGCCTGAATAGACGTACAATAGTCGAAGCCCATGGCCTCTAGTCCGGTAACGACTTGCGGAGCAAGATTTAGGTCAGCGAATTTAATTTCAGTTAAGTGTGTTTTTTTCATGGCGCTAGCTTAACAGTTTTGTTAGCAGAATAGTTGCTTAATAAATAATTAATTAATTCTAATGATTTAAATGTAATGAATGTTACATAAACAGTATTGGAAAAGTAGTGAATCACGGTATAATTACCGCAAAGGCGTTTTCGCCATAACGAACGGAGAATATGATGAGTGATAAAATTGTTCAGCTAACTGATGATAGTTTTGAAGCAGATGTATTAAAAGCATCGGGTTTAGTATTAGTTGATTTTTGGGCTGAATGGTGTGGTCCTTGTAAAATGATTGCCCCAGTACTTGATGATATCGCCACAGAATACGATGGCAAGGTAACTGTTGGTAAATTAAACATAGACCAAAACTCAGTAACACCACCTAAATATGGTGTACGTGGTATTCCAACATTATTACTTTTTAAAGATGGTGAAATTGCCGATACGAAAGTTGGTGCACTATCGAAAACTCAATTAAAAGAGTTTTTAGATAAAAACTTATAAGTTGTAAAAAAAGCCTGATAACTGATAGCTAAGTTATCAGGTTTTTTTGTTTTTAATTACCTAAATACCTTATTACATTTTTATTCTACCTTTACCTAATCAAATTTTAGTGCTAAATTTACCTCCTGAGTACAAAATAACATCGCTTTATCTCTATTCTTACTTATTGTAAACAATATAAAAACATTGAAAACACACTAGTGTCGGCAATCGCCCAAGGCACCATCACTTAAAATAGTTTAAGAAACCCCCTATGAACCTTACCGAACTGAAAGAAAAATCCATTAACGAATTGGTTGAACTTGCTGCGACAATGAAGCTTGAAAACCTTGCTAGAACACGTAAACAAGACATAATTTTTGCTATTTTAAAGGCACATGCTGAAGGCGATAATGATATTTTCGGCGGCGGTGTTTTAGAGATTTTACAAGATGGTTTTGGTTTCTTACGCTCTGCAGATTCTTCATACTTAGCTGGCCCAGATGATATTTATGTATCACCAAGCCAGATTCGCCGCTTTAGTATGAGAACGGGTGACACCATCCAAGGTAAAATTCGTTCTCCTAAAAAAGGTGAACGTTACTTTGCCTTATTAAAAGTGACTGAAGTTAACTTTGACCGACCTGAAAATACCCGCAATAAGATTTTATTTGAAAACTTAACGCCAATTCATCCAACCGATCGTTTCTCGTTGGCGCGTGGTAATGGTTCAACAGAAGATATTACTGCACGTATTTTAGATTTGGCTTCGCCAATTGGTAAAGGACAACGTGGTTTAATCGTTGCTCCACCAAAAGCGGGTAAAACACTATTACTACAAAACATTGCCCAAAGTATTGCGCACAATAATCCAGACGCAGAACTAATGGTATTGTTGATTGATGAACGTCCAGAAGAAGTTACAGAAATGCAACGCCTTGTTAAAGGTGAAGTGATAGCTTCAACGTTCGATGAGCCAGCAAGTCGTCACGTACAAGTGGCTGAAATGGTAATTGAAAAAGCAAAACGTTTAGTTGAACACAAAAAAGACGTGGTTATTTTACTTGATTCAATCACCCGTTTAGCACGTGCTTATAACACAGTAATTCCATCATCAGGTAAGATCTTAACTGGTGGTGTTGATGCCAATGCTTTACATCGTCCAAAACGTTTCTTTGGTGCTGCACGTAACATTGAAGAAGGTGGTAGTTTAACTATTATCGCTACAGCACTTGTAGAAACTGGTTCTAAAATGGATGAAGTTATCTACGAAGAATTTAAAGGTACAGGTAATATGGAATTACACCTGTCACGTAAAATTTCTGAAAAACGCGTTTTCCCTGCTATTAACATTAACCGTAGTGGTACACGTCGTGAAGAGCTTATTACTAAGCCAGATGAATTACAAAAAATGTGGATCTTGCGTAAAATCGTCCATGAAATGGATGAGATAGGTGCCATTGAATTCTTAATCGACAAACTTGCCATGACCAAAACCAATGA
This sequence comes from Colwellia sp. 75C3, assembly GCF_002836255.1. Taxonomy (GTDB): domain Bacteria; phylum Pseudomonadota; class Gammaproteobacteria; order Enterobacterales; family Alteromonadaceae; genus Colwellia. Next base: position 167,648 of record NZ_PJAU01000033.1, read on the forward strand.
TGAGTTTTTTGATTCAATGAAGCGTAAATAATCGCAGCATTAAATGATCAATCTTAATTAATGAAAACCAGTCAAGTGACTGGTTTTTTTATTTAATCTTATCTCAAATCGGTAACTTATATGAAATATAGTGATTTAAGAGACTTTATCAGTCAGCTTGAAAAAATAGGTCAACTTAAACGTATTACTCAGCCTATATCTACTCACTTAGCAATGACCGAAATTAGTGACAGAACACTAAAAGCGAAAGGGCCAGCATTACTTTTTGAAAATGCAGTCAATGAAAATGGCGAACCATACGGTATGCCAGTGCTTACCAATCTTTTTGGCACCCCTGATAGAGTTGCTCTGGCTATGGGGCAAAAAAATGTTAGTGCCTTACGCGATGTTGGTAAGTTGTTAGCTATGTTAAAAGAGCCGGAGCCACCAAAAGGTTTTCGTGATGCTATCGGTAAAATACCTGTTTATAAACAGGTATTAAATATGCCGGTGAAGGTCATTAAAAAACCGTTATGTCAGCAAATCGTGTTATCTGGTGATGATGTTGATTTGACTAAACTTCCGGTCCAAACTTGCTGGCCTGGTGATGTAGCTCCCTTAATAACCTGGGGTTTAACGGTTACTCGTGGCCCACATAAAGAGCGTCAAAATCTCGGTATTTACCGCCAACAAGTACTGAGTAAAAATAAAGTCATTATGCGTTGGTTATCACATCGTGGTGGTGCGCTTGATTTTCAAGAATTTAAAAAAGAACATCCAGGTGAGAGGTACCCTGTCTCCGTTGCTTTAGGTGCCGATCCTGCCACTATTTTAGGTGCAGTTACACCCGTACCAGATACGCTTTCTGAATACGCCTTCGCGGGTTTATTACGTGGTGCTAAAACCGAAGTGGCTAAATCAATAAGTAATGATTTAGAAGTTCCTGCGACGGCAGAAATCATTTTGGAAGGGTATTTAGACCCTGAAGAAACGGCGCCAGAAGGACCTTATGGCGATCATACTGGCTATTACAATGAAGTGGATAACTTTCCTGTAATGACAGTAACGCATATCACTATGCGTAAAGATGCTATTTATCACAGTACCTATACGGGTAGACCACCTGATGAGCCTGCAATATTAGGTGTTGCGCTGAATGAGGTCTTTGTACCTATTTTACAAAAGCAATTCCCTGAAATTCAGGATTTCTATTTACCGCCAGAAGGTTGTTCTTATCGTCTTGCAGTCGTGACTATTAAAAAGCAATATGCAGGTCATGCTAAACGAGTAATGATGGGCGTATGGTCATTTTTACGACAATTTATGTACACTAAGTTTGTTATCGTATGTGATGATGATATTAATGCTAGAGATTGGGAAGATGTTATCTGGGCAATGACCACACGGATGGATCCGAGCCGTGACACTGTTTTGATCGAAAACACGCCAATTGATTACCTTGATTTTGCATCACCAGTGTCTGGATTAGGCTCTAAAATGGGTCTGGATGCCACTAATAAATGGCCCGGTGAAACAAATCGTGAATGGGGAGAACCCATCGAAATGACACAAGAAATAAAAGATCAGGTCGATGAACTTTGGGATGACTTAGATATTTTATAAATAGATTGCTGACTATACTCAGATACAGTAGCAATCTTAACTTATTAACTCTTGTCACAACGATTAGTTTGCTGATGAGAAATCACCAATAATACCATTTGGATTAATTAAGGTTACAGCTTTCATTTTAAAATAAGCAGTGAGAATAAATTTTCAAGGACAAGGTGCCTGATTGAGCAATAGCTGGCTATTGGGATTGAAAGCAATGACGTTATTGAATATTTAGGCCATTTGAAAATGACCACTTAGTTAGTGCAATTGGTATAAAGTAAAAAAGGTTAAAGAATGAAGACAGTTAGTTGTCAAATACAGTCGTTATCATCATTAACGTCTCATGTTTATAAAGTACTATTAAAGCCTAGTGAAAAAGTTGATTTCATCGCGGGTCAATATTTAAACTTTGTTATGAGTGATGAGGATAAACGGCCATTTTCAATTGCTAGTTCACCAAATAGTGATTTAATTGAATTACAAATAGGTGCCTTTGCTGCTGATAGTTACCCTATGCAGGTAATTGAGTGCATTAAAGCGAGTTATGAGAGTGGCGAATCGGTAACAATTGAAATACCGGCAGGTAATGCGCAATTACGTACCGAGAGTGAAAGACCATTATTGTTACTTGCTGGTGGTACTGGCTTTTCATATATCAAATCAATGTTTGAATATTTAGCAGAGCAAGACTCACAGCGCCAAATTACGGTGTATTGGGGACTACGTGAAGAAAGTGCTGCTTATGAACTTGAAAAAACTATTGCCACTATTGGTAAGCTAGCGCATGCTAACTTTATTCCTGTTATCGAAAACGTTAATGAAAATGCAGAGAAACCATGGCAGGGTAAAACGGGTTTAGTTCACCAAGCCGCAATGCATGATATTGTCAGCTTTGAAGCCTATGATATTTATTTGGCTGGACGTTTTGACATGGTTGGTGCTATTCGTAGTGACTTTGTTGAGCATGGCGCGGTGTTAGAGCATATGTATGCTGATGCATTTGCTTATATTTAAATGGTCTAAATAAACAACTTCTGCGTTGTGCTCAATCCCAATAGCCAGCTATTGCTCAATCACACGCCTTGAATTTGATTATTTATCCTCATTACCATTTAGACCAAATAGTTAATCTGTTTGGTCTAAATGGTAATACAAGATTATAGAATTTAAAAGCACGTCTTTGAATGATCAAAGTCGTGCTTTTTTGTATCTGCTAATAAGGTAACAGAGCTTATTAACCTTTTTTAAATCCTGCTTCAGTTAAACTTAACTGTGCAATAGCAATAACCGCTTGGGTTCGATTGCGGACATCGAGTTTTCTAAAAATAGCCGTTGCATGCGCTTTGATTGTCGCCTCAGATACATTTAGGTCATAAGCTATTTGTTTATTAAGCATACCTTGAGCGAACATCATTAATATTCGGTATTGCTGCTGAGTTAAGCTTGCTACACGATCAGCGATGCCTTTATCATTATTATCTCGTTGCTTTTGCTCAAAAGAAGCGGGTAACCAGATATTGCCTGACAAGACCGCAACAATCGCTGAATAAATATCATCAACAGGTGTAGATTTTGGTACAAATCCCGCCGCTCCATAAGACATGGCTTTACTGATAGTATCGTGATCTTCATGAGCTGTTACTATAACAACAGGAATTTGTGGGAAGTGATTACGAACATGAATTAAGGTATTAAAACCATGAGCACCAGGAATATTGAGGTCTAGCAATAACAAGTCACTATCATTATGGTTAGTAAGTTGTTGCTCTAACTCTTCGATTGTTTGCGCTTCAAGCCATGTGGTATAAGTTAGCTTGGCTTTTAATGTCCCTAATAAAGCTTGTCTAAATAAGGGATGATCGTCAGCTATTATTATTTTTTCTGGCTGAATCATAACAAGTATCCTAAAGGGTGATTCATCCATTCTAACGGAAAAGTTTTCAATAACATAGCTTAGTTATGAATAGTCATTATAGTGCGCTAAAGCAGTGAATATGGAATAGTTCGTATTAATATTTGCACGTTAAAAATGATGAGTAAAATGCATAAAGCTAAACGTTAAAGAATAACGAGAGTTGGTGTTAACTGCGTAGTATTTAGATAGAAAGGAAACAATATAAACTGATAGCCAAGACTACCAGTTTATATTTATTTTCAGTTGTTATTTTTTCGGTATGTTAGCTAATACAGCAACTAATAATTGCCAGTATTGTGCAACGGTCGAGATTTCTATTTTTTCATCTGGGGAGTGAGGGAAGTTAATTGTTGGTCCAATAGACACCATATCCCAATGTGGGTAGGCTGTTTTGAATAAACCACATTCTAAGCCGGCATGAATAACCATTACCGCAGGTACTTTATTAAAGATGCTTTGGTAAGTATCTCGTACAGTCTGCATGATGGCGGAATCAGGGTTAGGCTTCCAACCTGGGTAAGCGCCTGAAAAAACAACATTAGCACCAGCAAGTTCAAAAACTGATTGTACCGTGCGTTGAGTTTCTAAACGGCCGTCATCATGTAAGCTACGTATTAAAACCATAGCATTAAGTTTACTGCCGCGAGTATTAATAACGCCTAAATTTAGTGACGTCTCAACAATGCCTTCAATATCATCACTCATGCGAACAACACCATTAGGACAAGCGTTTAGCGCACGCAAAATTGCCGCCTGAGTTGCTTGTGTCCAACACTGGTCAAAGTCTTCTGGTGAAATTAATAACATGTCGATATCAGTTTCGATAGCACCTAAGTTAACGCTAATCGTTGCTAGATAGTCTGCTAACGCGACTTTTAATGTCTCAATTTGATCTTTGGCAACGACGAAACTCGCATTGGCTTCTCGAGGAATAGCATTACGCAAGCTACCCCCATTTAGCTCTGTTAGCTTGATATTAAAGTCAATGCTGGCATTCAGTAAAAATCGTACTAATAACTTGTTTGCGTTTGCACGGCCAGTGTGAATATCAACACCAGAATGACCACCTTTTAAGCCGGAGATCGATAAGTTAAACGCTTGGTAATCGCTTGGAACATCTTCAAACGTTAGTGGGAAGTTGGCGTTACCATCAATACCACCAGCACAACCCATGTAAACTTCACCTTCTTGCTCAGAATCGGTGTTAATTAAAATATCACCATCAAGCCAACCCGCTTCTAGACCAAAAGCACCGGTCATGCCTGCTTCTTCATCAATGGTTACTAGTACTTCTAAAGGACCATGTGGAATATCATCACTGGCTAAAACAGCTAATGCTGAAGCTAAACCAACACCATTATCTGCGCCTAAGGTTGTTCCTTCTGCTGTAACCCAATCACCTGATTCAATAATATAGGGTTTAATAGAGTCCGTTAAAAAATCGTGTTTAGTATCGTTATTTTTTTGTGGCACCATATCCATGTGCGCTTGTAAAATTATGCCTTTAAGGTCTTCCATACCCTCTGTTGCTGGTTTTTTAATAATTAAGTTACCAACAGCATCTTCTTTAATGGCCAAGCCAAGCTCTTTAGCCCAGTCTTGTATCCATAAAGATATTTTTTGTTCATGTTTAGAAGGGTGTGGAATACTGCAAATTTTTTCAAATAATTGCCATAAGCGGGTAGGTTGTAATTGTGAGAGAGTACTCATCGTTTTCCTCGAAAAATTGTAAGATTGTTTGCTATAAGTCGCAGATATTACCGCAACATATAGCGAGATGATGACAGTTATACTGTAATTATTTGTCGGCCATTAAAAATTGCCATTGTTCACTAAAGTCAGCACTTGGCTTTTTACTATAGCCTGATCGAACATATTGACTGATTTTACCTTCAGCGAACGATACTAATAGGCTAGCCAAAGCGGCTTCACTAATAGTAAAAGTTTTACCTTCACGTAGTTTTCTTTCGCGTAATACTTGTTTAAATTGTGATTCTAATTTTTCAAAAAGCAGATGAACTCTTCCGCGTAAACGTTCATTTTCACCCATTAATGCATCACCAGCTAATATTCTACACATACCAGGGTTTCGCTCAGCAAAAACGATTAAAACATGCAGGATATGATGGCAACGCACTAAGGCTTCTTTGTGATCTGTTAGAATCAAATTAATACGTGAAAAAATAGACTCTTCAATAAAGTCGATTAAACCCTCAAACATACGTGCTTTTGATGGGAAATGACGATATAAAGCTGCTTCTGAAAAGCCGACTTCAGCGGCTAGCTTTGCGGTAGTGATACGCTGCCCTGGACAGTTTTGTAACATTAACGCTAAGGATTCTAATATTTGGTGTTTACGGTTTGGTTTCTGGTTTTTATTTTGTGTGGCGACCATATAAAAATATTCTCTACTGTTATTGTTCTGTCCAATAAGCTAGGTGATTTTAGCCTGCTCTAAAAGTAATTTATTACTCAGTATTTTTTGCTAAATAATGTTGATTGATTAAAGATACTAGCTGTTTGGCCACAGTTTTCTTATTGGCTAACGGTATTTCAGTCTTATCAATCGAACTATAAAGGGTTAAGGCATTATCATCACTGTTAAAGCCTTGTCCTGCTTTAGCAACATCATTGGCTGCGATTAAGTCTAAGTTTTTACGCATTAACTTACCACGAGCATAGTGTTCAACGTTTTGAGTTTCTGCAGCAAAGCCGACGATAAAAGGCTTATTAGTTAACTTTGCGACATCAGCAACAATATCATGATTTTTGATAAGAGAAAGTTGCATATGCTCATTATCTTTTTTGATCTTTTCATCGGCAATATCGGCAACTCGATAATCAGCTACGGCAGCACAAGCGACAAAGGTAGTTGCTGGTAAAACAGCAGTTAATGCTTGTTGGTGCATCTGTTCAGCACTGACCACTTGAATAAGCTCACAGCCTATTGGCGCAGAGATATTCACAGGGCCAGAAATTAACGTCACTTGAGCGCCAGCACGTAATGCCGCATGAGCAATGGCATAGCCCATTTTACCAGAGCTATGGTTAGAGATATATCGTACAGGGTCTATTGCTTCACGTGTAGGCCCAGCAGTAATCACCCAATGCTGTCCTTGTAAGTATTTGTCAGCAAAAAAGTCGCTAGTCAGAGTAACCAATTCATTCACATCTAGCATGCGGCCTAAACCTATATCACCACAAGCCTGTTCTCCAGCACCAGGGCCCCATATATGAAGTCCCCATTGCTTTAATTGGCTGATATTCGCTTGTGTTGCTTTGGCATGCCACATTTGTTGATTCATTGCAGGAGCTATAGCGATGGGGGCACTGGTTGCTAAACATAATGTTGACAGTAAATCATTGGCCATACCTGCGGTTATGCGGGCAATAATATCAGCAGTAGCTGGAGCGATAACAATTAAATCTGCCCATTTCGCTAATTCAATATGTCCCATAGCAAGTTCAGCCTGGCTATCTAGTAAGCTATCGCTCACATGATTACCAGATACCGCTTGAAGCGTTAATGGGGTAATGAAAGCTTTCGCACCATCTGTCATAACCACGCGTACATCTGCGCCATGATCTTTAAGTCGACGTACTAATTCTGGTGTCTTGTAGGCAGCGATGCCACCGGTAATACCCAGTACTATTTTTTTGTCCTGAAGAATTTGCATAACCTGCTAATCTTAAAGTAAGCAATATGCTCGATAAGATAACATTTATTGCCTTTATTTAGAAACAAGAGTTGCTAAATAGACAAGATTCCCAAGTGATAATAAACACAAAAATGTAAAGCAAGGATGCACTTATGTTAAAAGAATCTAGATTCAACGGATCAGGGTTAAATGAACCGTCTGTAAACCCAAACGTATTAAAAAACTGGCCAGAACGGGAAAGACCAAGAGAGAAATTAGTGCATTTAGGCTCAGCAAGTCTAAGTGATGCAGAGCTGTTGGCTATATTCCTACGTACGGGTGTAAAGGGTTGTAATGTTGTCGACCTTGCCCGTCAATTATTGAGCAGCTTTGGTAGTCTGGGCGCTATATTTTCGGCTAGTCAGGAAGAATTCTGTGCAAGGCATGGGCTTGGTACGGCTAAGTACGTGCAACTACAGGCTTGTTTAGAAATGTCTAAACGTTATTTAGCGGAGGAATTGCAAGAAACTGATTGTTCTTTAACCTCTTCAAAAGTGACCCGTGATTATTTGTTGAGTGAATTACGTTTAGAAAATCGTGAAATATTTGCCGTGCTTTTTTTAGATAACCAACATCAAGTTTTAACATTCGAACGGCTATTTTTTGGCACGCTAAATGCTGCTGCGGTGTACCCTAGAGTTGTGGTTGAACAGGCACTGAAACATCATGCTGCCGCGGTAATATTGACGCACAACCATCCCTCTGGTGTTGCGGAAGCGAGCCTTGCGGACAAACAAATTACCGAAAAATTAATTCAAGCATTGCAGCTAATAGATGTGCGGGTATTGGACCATATTATTGTCGCAGGAAATCAATGTTATTCCTTGGCTGAACATAATCAAATCTTTTAATTTTAACGAGTAAAGCGCCGATTATTTGCTAAAAATAGGAAAGGCAATTACTTTTAAATAAGGATCTTGGTAAAAATAAAAAAGAAGGAACGTCTGATGACTGATAGTAGTAACGAGGAAGAGGAACGCCGAACATCGTTTCGTTTAGATATGGAAAAAGAGTTGGTTGATATTGTTTGGACAGATGAAAAGGGTCAAGAGCACAATAAAAATATTGCCTGTTTAGACTTTGCTCGTGGAGGTCTGAAATTAGATTGCGATCAACATTTACCGATAAATACCGCAGTTACTGTGGTATTCAAGTCAGCGAATGCTAGTAATCAAAAGCTTTACGGCAAAGTGCTGCGCAGTATTAAGCAAGAGGGCGGCTGGTTTGAAATCGGCTTGATTCTAGATAAAGATGCTTAACAATTGAAGAAAAATGATGCTTATTGAAGTCAAAGCAATTTCCTGAAAGTGAACTACAATTAGCACAGTGAGATGTTAATTATATTGTGGTAAAGGACGGTACTAAAAATGATGATATTAGTGGGTGGCGAAAAAGGAGGCAGTGGTAAAAGCTGCTTGGCTCAAAATTTAGCGGTATATTTCGCCGGAAATAAAAAAGCAATTGTCTTAATGGTTGATTGTGACCCTCAAAGAACTACCTCAGATTGGATACAAGCAAGAAATGGTGATCCGTCACTACCCGCCATTAATTGTATTCAATTATATGGAAAAATTCGTAATGATTTATTAAGCCTAGTACAACATTATGACTATGTTATTGTCGATTGTGGTGGGCAAGATAACTTAGCCCTACGTGCGGCTATGTCTGTTGCAGATCACGTGATTATTCCCTTAAGGCCTAAAAGACGTGATTTGAAAACGGTGCCTCATATGGAAGATATGCTAAGTACGTGTAAAATGGTGAATCCGAAAATGATAGCGTCATTCGTTATTACTCAATGTCCATCATTACCAAACCAATTAGGACGAATTCTTGAAGCAAAAGAAGTGTGCAGCTCTTATGGAATTAATGTTTTAGATGCCGTAACCTATAATCGAAACGTTTATGATGATAGTGAAGAGCTTGGCTCTTCTGTTATTGAAATAGATCCTACAGGTAAAGCTGCCCAAGAGATGATGACTATCGCCGAAGAATTATTGGCGATGGAACCGGATAATTCACATGAGTTTAACTGATTTAAAAAAAGGCAAGGATAGCAAAAGCAGAAGGAAGAACTTCACCATTGATGAATTTATCTCCGATGCTGAAGATTACGCAAAAGGCGCGCCTAAAATTGTTAGTGAATTAACTAACGATGAGCAAGCGAGTCAAAAGCTCAATCTCAAACAAGCGATTAGTGAAGCTAAACGTTATGTTGAAATGACAGAAATAGAACACCAGCAATCAGCAGACGTGATCGCTGGAGTTAGAGCACGTGTTGATAAACCCTTTAGGCGAGCAACATTTACGCTCAGTGAAGAAGCGATAGATCAGTTACAAGATCTATCTCAAGGTTCAGATTTAGCGAAATCACATATATTACGTATTCTCATTGATGAATTGTGTAATAAAGAACAAAATGAACAATTAAAAAAATTACTGCAATCAAGAATTGGTTGATTTTATAAATTTTGTTGGCTTTTCACCCTTGAAATAGACAAATTTTAGTCGAATACTCACTGCCCAAGTGGAGTTTTTCTTTACCTTTCCTATCTAACTCTATGAAACTTAATGATAAGTGTTGTTTTTTTAGTATTTTATTATTAAGACTAGTATTAGTTATTCAGTTTCTCTATAATATGCCACCTTTTTCAGGATCCCGAGACGACGGTCTTGAGGAAAAATAGCTCGAGCTGAAATTAATATTGGAGTACTCATATGTCTAAAATTTGCCAAGTAACAGGCAAAGTGCCAATGGTTGGAAACAACCGTTCTCACGCAAGAAACGCGACTCGTCGTCGTTTTTTACCTAACCTTCAATCTCACCGTTTTTGGGTTGAGAGTGAAAATCGTTTCGTTAAATTACGTTTAACTCCGAAAGGAATGCGTATTATCGATAAAAAAGGTATTGATGTAGTTTTAACTGACATCCGTGCCCGTGGCGAAAAAGTTTAATAACTTTATTTTAAGGAAATTATTATGCGCGATAAAATTCGTTTAGTTTCTAGTGCTGGTACTGGTCATTTTTATACTACAGATAAGAATAAAAAGACTATGCCTGAAAAAATGGAAATCAAAAAGTTTGATCCAACCATTCGTAAGCACGTAATCTATAAAGAAGCTAAAATTAAGTAATTAATTTTGTTTCTACTAAAAAACCCGGTTTATCCGGGTTTTTTTATGCCTAAAATAAAGTAAATCTATAAGTCGTGCGGCTAAGTCTTCTAATTTTAGCTAAGTGAGCAATAAATTAGTCTAATTTGTATAATACGCGCTATTAAATAAAAAGATCAGTATGATATATCCATTAGCTTTATTGGAAGATGTACATGAAATTATCTCGAACAGGCTGGAACAACGTCATTATTTTTTCAGTGATGACGATAATTTTAGTCATCAATGCCACTAACGATAAACTCTTCCCTAACGAAGAAAGTGAAAATAATGCGGAGCGATTAATTCTCCCACAACATAGTGTTATTTTAACCTTGGCAATAGATCTAACAGAAAAGAAACATGTGTTATTAGAACGAGCGGGCCGCAGTTGGCAGTTAACCACTAAAGGGTTAATACTAGAGAAAACGGAACAGCAAATTGAGCAGATGATGTTTGCCTGGCAACAGAGCAGTGGTTTAATGCAGGCAGCGGAAATTGTCATTGATAGTGATCAAGGGGTAACCGTGAACATTTCCTTGGCAGGTGAGTCGCAAGGGCGAACATTTATATTATACCCGCTCAGTGATCAATTATTAGTTTATCAGCAACGAGATAATATTTGGTTAGCGTTACCTGCAACACTCGCGCAACAGCTTTTGCCCTTTAGCTTGTAAGTCTAAGCGGACCAATAAATTAGTCCGATTAGTATAATGCTTTAATTCAATAGACAGCGGTTACAATTGCCCTAAAAGAAGAAATCATGCCAGAATTACCAGAAGTAGAAGTGTGCCGCTTAGGTATAAGTCCTCATATCATCGCTCAGCACGTCAGTGAGGTGATTATTCGCAATGGAAGCTTGCGATGGCCTATCCCAGAGGAAATATGCTCTGTAGTTGGCTTACCGGTCCTTAATGTTGATAGACGTGCAAAATACCTCTTGTTACGCTTTTCAACAGGTACAATTTTAATGCATTTAGGCATGTCTGGCACCGTTAGGGTAATTGAGCCAGAGACACCAATCGCAAAGCATGATCATTTTGATTTAGTTTTTCAACACGGAAAGACCTTGCGATTGAATGACCCTCGACGCTTTGGTGCGGTTTTATGGTTAGCGAACGATCAAGATGAACTTGGCTTATTAAGTAAATTAGGGCCAGAGCCATTGAGTGATGATTTTGCTGAAGGTTATTTGTTTAGTAAGGCTAAAAATAGAAAAGTACCTATTAAGACCTTTTTAATGAACAATCATGTAGTAGTGGGGGTCGGTAATATCTATGCTAATGAAGCGCTGTTTCAGGCGGGTATTTTACCGACAACGAAAGCTGGAGAAATTGATGAGCAACGGATGAACCGTTTAACTCATATTATAAAAAAAGTACTGAGTGCCGCTATTGCTCAAGGTGGTACTACTCTTAAGGACTTCACTCAAGCGGATGGTAGACCAGGCTACTTTGCTCAATCACTTATGGTCTATGGTCGTGCCGGGCAAGAATGTATGACTTGCCAGAGCACATTACTTGAAATTAGACAGTCTAATCGTAGCTCTGTTTTTTGCCCTAACTGTCAACAGGATTAATCCTTAGCTTTTTCTAGTGCTGCTTTTACTACAGGGTGAACAAACTGGCTAACGTCGCCCTGATGAAGTGCTACTTCTTTTACTAAGGTTGATGAAATAAATGAATTTTCTTCAGCGGGTGTTAGAAATACGCTTTCAAGATCTGGGGATAAGCGACGATTCATGTTGGCTAGTTGAAATTCATATTCAAAGTCAGAAACCGCTCTTAAACCACGAATAAGTACTTTAGCTTGATATTGCTTAGCAAAATCAACTAATAGGCCACTAAAGCCAACGACAGTTACGTTAGTTAAATGTTGAGTCACTTGCTCAATCATGGCAACACGGTGGTCTAAATCAAAGCGAGGCTGTTTACTTGGACTTGCAGCAACACCAATAATTACTTCACTAAATAATTTACTAGCACGAACAATTAAGTCGCTATGACCATTAGTAACTGGATCAAAAGTGCCTGGGTATATTGCTTTTATTATCATGTTCTATTGTGTTTTTTGTCGATGGTTAACTGTTATTGTAATGGGATAACTAACTTAGTGACAAGTATTTATACTTTTAATATTGCCGCTAAGCCATGGATAATCAACAAAAATGAATAATTAATCATTATAAAAAGTAAAAAATCTTAAAGTATTTACTCAAAACACTTTATATCTACTGAATTTTGATAGTATTATTGAGCTAGTTTCAATCAAATAAAATAAGAAGTAGTTGCATGAAAACCCGTGATAAAATAATCCAAGCCAGTATTGAATTATTTAATGAGCAAGGAGAGCGAAATGTTACCACAAACCATATTGCTGCTCACTTAGCCATTAGCCCTGGTAATCTGTATTATCATTTCCGTAATAAAGAAGACATTATTTTATCTATTTACGAAGAGTATGCACGTAGTTTGTTGTTAGAGACCTTACCAAAAGTGTCTGCGGACTTAAAACCACTAGATTCACTTGTTTTATATATGGATTCTGTTTTTCAAACGACCATGAAATTTCGTTTCTTTTATAGCAATCTACCGGTGCTATTAGATAAAAATCCGATCTTACGGGAAAAATATGTTGAAGTGCAGCAATCTATTTCAGAGCGCGTTAGTCAACTACTTATCTCATTGAGAACAGCTGATTTTATTGACTTTAATGATGATGAATTGGCTGATATTGTCAGTATTTTACGTCTTATTAATACCTTTTGGGTAAGTTTTCATCAAACCCAAACCATAGTTAATGAAGTCAATGACTCGGTATTCTATCAAGGTGTACTTAAAATATTAGTTATATTACGTCCGTATACTAAAGTACATGCAATTAGTGAGCTTAATCAAGCGCGTGATGTGTATAAACAAAGGTATCAAAAAGAGAGTGAGACAGCTTAGACTGAGTTAAGCTGTTAATTCGAATTGAAAGTTATCGGGTTTTTCATAACCTTGACTTACATTGAAATAAAAACTTTCGATACGATTTATTCGCTGTAAGACCTCGTTAGATTGCAGGCTAGTAGTATCGTGATTTAAAGCGGTTTTTTGATCTGATGAACTAGCAATAATTACTTCTTGTGCAGATAATGTTTTATTAATTAGCGTATCAAACTCATTGCTACTGCCATGACTGCTATCATCGTTAAAAGTGGAGTTTGTTTTTATATTGAGATTGTTATTCGCAGGACTTGATTGAGTCGTCTCTTCACTTTTTAGTGCCAACAGCTCTGATTGCGCAGCGAGGATTTGTTGTGCTGCACTTGCCGCGACCCGAGTATCTTGTGTCGACGGATTTGCTGGCGCTAATGCAGCTGCGTGTACTTTTTGCATCTTAACTATGGTCGCTTTAGGATCACCAGCTATGCTACTTAAGTCGACAGCCACTTCACCACCAACAGCATATTTTTTTCCATCAGGACCAATTTCAAAAGTATATGAAGGGGAGCCTGTCGCAGCCCCCCCTGCAGTGGCGTGTGCTAATTCGTGTGTTCTTACTTCCTTATCTCTTTGTTGCAACTGACTAATAACTCTTGCATCAGCGGTATCAATTTCAGAAGTACTACTGTTAGTCTTTTCTTGTTGCTCTTCTTTACTTTGATCGCCTTGTTGCTCTTCTTTACTTTGTTTACCTTGTTGATCGCCTTGTTGATCGCCTTGTTGATTTTTTTGCTCAGAAATCGAGCTTGCATCATGTTCCGCTTGTTTTCTTAAATTAGCAAAATCTACTTGTTCGTTTACTTGGGCGGGTGTACGAGCGCGCTCCTTGTCTGAAGCGACACCTTTTTCGGCTGCGGATGGATTGGTCGCGGTAACTTGGGTGATAATTTCTCTTTGATTATTCTCACGACGCAAGCCTTCCGTAGGTGGGTTGACCACTGTAGCTAAGGGTAAGCTTGCTGTATGCGGGGTGATATTCATAAATAAAATTATTCACCAATAATTTAAAGGCTAATTGTTAAGCGGTTACATCGAGTAGGGTGCCAAGAGCATCATCAGCGCTTTTAATGACTTCTGTTGAAGCTTTTGCTTGATATTCAGCCACCTTCAAAGTCACAATTGCTTGGTTTAAATCAGGAACTTCTAAATTGCTATTAGGCTTACTCACCTCGGTGTTTACTTCACCTTCATTAGCTGGGTTTTTTTGTGACTCAGTACTTAAACTCGTACTGGAAAAAATATCAGTCGCAGCTTGGTCAGCAGTAGCTCTCGCATTTTGTAGGCCTTGTAAACCTGAATTCAGTGCTGATGGTATTTCCACAGGTACTCTCCGCGGTGAATAAATTGTATTGGTTAATTATTAGTCAAAAACACAAAAAAGTAAAGCTGTTATTGCCTTCAGAGCGTCTTTGATATTAGTTAAAACGTAAGTCTAACCAAGTTAATAACACCTGATAAAAATCATCAAGATGAGAAATAAATGGCGCATGAGAAGCATGACTAAATAAGTGCAAGTCACTGCTAGGCACTAAATAAGTAATTTTTTCGATCACTGCTTTCGGCACTAAGCTATCGTTATGTCCGTATAAACGTAAAAAAGGTTTGTTGATAGTTGATAAATTTAGACGTAAATCGCAGTGACTTAATAATGTGAGCGAATCGGATAACGTTTTTTGGCTCGGAAGCGGGTGTGCCATAACTAGCTGGGTGATCAGTTTCAAATCTTGTCGAATATGAGGGCTACCCATCGCTTGAATTTTTAAGAAACCACTAATTGTTTTGGCGGTATCCTTGGCCAATTGGCTATGAAAGCTATCGAGAACATTTTCCTTTATACCCGGCCAATTATCTAAGGTCTGTTCGACAAAATATGGACTACTGGCAACGGTAATTAATGCTAATACTTTTTCGGGATACTTGAGCGACATTTCCGTTGCGATTAGCCCACCTAATGACCAACCAAGGTAAATAGCAGGTTGGTCAATTACTTGCCCAATATGATGGCAAATATTGGCTAAAGAATAAGGAGTTATATCAATCCCACTATTGAGTCCAAAGCCAGGTAGATCAATCGTTATTATTTGATAGTTATTCTCTTTATTTTCATTGAATAATGCCAATAGTGGCTGCCAAACACCTGAATTTAAGCCCCAACCATGAAGTAGAACAATAGGAATTACTTTTTTATTGAGAGAGTTATTAGGAGGAAATGTGGAAAATGTTAAGCTTTTTGCCATGCTTGTTACTGCACTATAAATATCATGGTATTAGTTTATATCATATTGAACGATAGCTAAAGGTAAGCACAATGGCATGGAAGCTAGCTTTAATAAAGTTTAAGACGTGTTGTACTAATACCCTAAGTAGTATTAGTTGTTGTGACTTATGCGGTGCAAACGTTGGTAATAGTGTATTAGTCGGTTATTCACTGCCACAGGCATTACTCTGTCAATATTGTATAAACGACTTACCTTATTTTAATCAGAACCTAATCACGGGTAATTTATTAAGTTGGCCAGCGATTCATCGAGCTTTACCTCATATTCACTTTGACCAGCTATTTGCTTTATCGCCCTATATTTACCCATTTAATAAATGGTTAGGTCAAATGAAATATTTAGGTCGTTTCGAGTTAGCAAATTTGTTTAGTGCCTTGCTCTGTGCTCAGTGGCAAGCAATGTTAATGAAAAAAGCTGCAATATCTATTGAAATACGACCTATTGATTTAGTTATATCCGTTCCCTTACATGTCAATAAGTGGCAGATTCGAGGTTATAACCAAGCGCACCTCATAGCAAAGTCTTTTGCCGGACAATTGGCACTACCCTATGATGCTAATGTAGTGATGAGAGTAAAAAACAATGAGAGTCAGATGGGGAAAACAGGTAGCCAACGGCGAAAAAATTTAGCTGATGCCTTTTTTTTGCAAGAAAAGTTAGCAAGCCATATCAAACATGTATTGATTATTGACGATGTGGTTACCACGGGCACCACCGCTAGTGAAATAAGTAAACTACTAAAACAAGCAGGGGTTGAAACCGTTACTTTAGTAACGGTTTGTTTAACTTTACCTAATGCAAAGAAGAGTGGAGTCGTTATACCAATTCCGTTAAATTATTGACCACTTGTACTGGCTAAAATTCTCCATGACGGCGTTGCTTTCAATCCCAATAGCCAGCTATTGCTCAATCAAGCGCCTTGCCCTGAAATATTTTCACTTCGTACAACAAGATCAGAAACTTATCGGGATTGGTATTACTTAATCGTTTATACATTTATTTATATGACGCAGAAAACGCTTTACTGAAAAATAAACTATTAGCGAGTAATTTTGCACTACCATGCCAGTAACCTCTAAATGCCAATACCTCTGTTGTTGCTATTACTCTGCCTTTACCAACGTTGTGAGCAATAATCGCGGCATTATGTGCTAATCGATTAACTAAATTTTTGTCAGTATAGCCACTAAGTAATGGTGCAGGCGTATATTGAGCTAATGTAACAAACGGTTGCTTAGGATGTTCCATAATTAAATTACTATTACGAAACATAGGCAATAATGTTTGCTGGTAACCATAAGCTAGCGGATGACTAATATCTAGTTCTACTTGGAAAATCGCGCCTGCAATACGTTTACGGCTAGCAAGACCTTCTTTATCTTGATAGCTGAGACCCTCATTATCAAACAACTGATTTATTTGATCTTTACTAACAAATCGAGCTTGTAATATTTCTTGCTTTGCTAACCACCGAGCTGCACGTTTTTGGCCGATAATGACACCACCTTGTTCAACCCACTTTTTCAATTGCTTAGCGGTATGTTCAGTAACATGCTGGTAATTACCATCAACGAGAATGATATGCGTATAACTTGATAGATCGACCCGACTTAACTGAGCATGATCAATAATAGAGAGTGGAATGTTTAAGGTTTCATCAAGATAAAATCGGACTTCGCCTGCCTCATATTGAGACATACCGGAGCCACCTAATAAGAGCGTCTTAGCCTTACTAATTGGCTTTAATGAACTACTACCGATATCTACGCCTTTCATTGTTAAACCGGTACTTATACTGTCTAATTTAATACCTGTGCTGTTACTGGCGGCAAGTAAAGTCGCTTGCCAGTCTGGATTTTGTTGAATACCAGCGGGGATTACTATGCTGCCTGTTCTGAAATTCTTATTTTTACCGTTGATTACACTGGTAAAAGTCTTAGTTGCCACTCGTGCTTTGATATTATTAGCTAGCAGGTTATTAAGTAATTTTGGCGCCAAAAAATGATGCCATTCAAAAATATAGCCGTAAGCAGAACTACTTTTACTGTTTTGTGAGAACTCTGCTGGTTTAGTCCATGCTTGATTAGCAATTTTTAGCCCGCGAGTACGGTTTATTTGGGTCGATTCAATATTCATTGCTAACGGCATTGTCCAACCGGAAACATCATAAAAAGTATTATCTTTAAAATCTGTCTGTTGATTGAACAAAGCTTGAATTAGTCGAAATTGAGGTTGTGCAAGCGGTATATAATAGCTGTTATTCTTTTGATATTTTTTATCCTTAAATTCAAAGTCAGCATTCAGTGGATAAGCATTTATTTTATGCTGTGCAAGTTTTGATAACAAAGCATTGAGACGGAAGTGATCCTTGCTTTCATGTAACAAATAACCGGAGAAATTTTCTTTTTTTGCTAGTTTATCGCTTTGCTGATAAAAATCACTGCGGTATTGCTTTAATTGCTCTCTATTTTTCCAAGCACCATTGATGGTGGAAAGCGATGTGGTGACATGATTTTTTATACTAAATTCTAAAGTAAGTAAGCCATTGATTGTCTCTTGCTGCATTCCTCTCGCGCTGGCTTGCTCGAACAAAATACCAATACTGCCATTGATATCAGGGTAGGTTGAGCCTTTACCGTAATAGAAATCATCGAAATTCTCTTCACTATAATAAAGACGTTTTTGCTTATCTAATGCCGCAGCATGAAAGGTAGCTAAGGTAGTGGTTAATTCGACATTTCTCTTTGGAGTCAGAGGATGAGTACGACTTTGAATGCCGGGTTGAAAAAAGTAACTGCTGTTATGGCCCATTTCATGAAAATCACCAACAACATGGGGTTGGTATTGATGGAAATATTTTAATCTGTGCTGGCTTTCTTGTTGAGAGAGTAATAACCAGTCACGGTTTAAATCAAACCAAAAATGATTGGTACGACCGGTAACCCAGTCTTGATGGTGCTCAATGTGGTTGGTATCGCTATTGTCAGTAGAGTTACGATAAGTACTAACCCAATTAACAAATCTATCCATACCATCAGGGTTGATACTCGGCTCTAATACGATCACCGTATTGGCAAGTAACTCAGCCATTTTTTCATCAGTATTTGCCGCTAAATAATAGGCAACTATCATGGCAGCATTAGCGCCACTTATTTCATCGCCATGTACGCTGTAACCTAACCAAATAACTAAGGGTGCATTGCCAGCCATTTGTTTATCAAGTTGACGTTTCTTTAAAGAAGTCTTTTGATTAGCCTTTACAGAAGGCTTTTGTGAAAGAATATCTCGGTCATTGAGAATATTTGACAGATTAGCTAAGTTTTTAGCACTAGAAATGGTCACCAGTAGCTGCTCTCGCTGCTGGGCTGTTTTCCCCATCGAGGTGATACTGACACGTTCAGAATCTTTGGCCAGCTGATAAAAATAGTTTTTTAGTTGATCATGCCTGACATGGCGCTGGCCAATTTCAAAGCCTAAACTATTGCTAGGTAAGGAGATTTCGCTATTAAATTGACTACCAGTAGGTAAGTAATCTTGTACCGGCATAGCAATAAGCTTGGTAGAGCAGAGCAGAGTAATTGATAAAATTATAATTCGTATAAGTAACATCTAGATGGCCTCGTTTATAGACTCGTCTAAGGTATCAAACAAAAGCATAAAAATCATTAGCACATAACCAAATAGCAGCGTAAAATAGTCATACTTGAGTAAAACAGTCAGGTATTTTTTCAACTGAATATTCTAAAGTGACGTTAAAGTGATTTTAAAGTATTAAAAGTATCCGAGAGCAGAGAGAGCTAACACAATGATCACTATTTCAGAAAATGCACAAAAGCATTTTATCAAATTACTTTCGCAGCAAGCTGAAGGTACCCATATCCGTGTTTTTGTTGTAAACCCTGGCACCGCGAAAGCTGAATGTGGCGTTTCATACTGCCCTCCTGACGCGGTTGAAGCAGATGATATAACTCTGCCTTTTGAAGGCTTTTCAGCGATGATTGATGCTGATAGTAAAGGCTTTTTAGAAGAAGCTGAAATTGATTTTACTACCGATCAAATGGGCTCACAGCTTACTTTGAAAGCCCCTAACGCTAAATTACGTAAAGTAGCTGATGACGCACCGTTATTTGAACGTGTGCATTACTTCTTACAAGCTGAAGTTAACCCTCAGTTAGCAGGTCATGGCGGTGAATGTACTTTAGTTGAAATAACTGAAGATGGTTATGCTGTATTACAATTTGGCGGTGGCTGTAATGGTTGTGCACAAATTGATGTCACGGTAAAAGATGGCATTGAAAAGCAATTGATTGACTTGATGGGTGGCGAAATAAAAGGCGTTAAAGATGCTACAGAGCATGAGCGCGGTGATCATTCGTATTACTAAAATTTAGTTTATACGAGTAGTTAATATGATTAACTTCACATGATTAAATTATTAGATAAAATAGGCCAAAATCCACAATACAGTTTAACACTGTTCTTACGTGGACTTGGCCTTTTTGTTATTGGCTTGATCTTTGTTGCTTTGGGATATTTTTATCATCACCTTTGGCAAATTATTGGCATTATAACACTGGCACTGGCCTGCTTATTGTCAGCATGGGGCTATTTAGGCATCTTTGCCAATCGTTGGTTAAATATTCTTTATCGCTCTCGACCCGCTAACAAACGATCTACTAAATGAAACTTATCATTACCTTAATAAAACAATATTGGCTTATCCTTACTGTTTTTTTACTTACCGCTATCGCAGCCTTATCTTTATGGCCTGCGGAACATTTACCCCAAGTTCCAGGTAGTGATAAAACTCATCACTTCATCTCTTATGGCGCATTAATGTTGCCATTAGCATTACGTAAACCAAAACATTGGTTATGGATAGCGTTAGGTTTTGCTAGTTTTAGTGGCGCGATTGAGATAATTCAACCCTATGTTAATCGATATGGCGAGTGGCTAGATATGGCCGCTAATGTTACTGGTTTAGCATGTGGTATAATACTCGCTAGAATTATTGAGTATTTGGCTGGTGGTTACATTAAATAACCTTTGGTTACATAACGAATACAAGTGATTGAGTGTTAGTTGACCGGCATCAAGCTTGCCTCATATTAGCGTGGTAGTATTCTTTCACTTTACTCAATTAAGTCAATTACCTTATGTCGACAGAAACTCCTGCACATCATCTTCCGGTAGCACATCCACCCAAGCGGTTATGGCAAAAAGTATCCTCAATCATCGCAAAAGGCAGTTTTGGTTTGGCTGCCATTGGCGTTGTGGTGACAATAATTTACGGCAGTGATGTCGAAGCCGATATTAAAGCCGCACTTGGCGCAAGCACCTTTTTTTGTTTTGCTGTGGGTGTTGTTTGTCAAACTATGGGGGGCACTAGCATTCCAAATTTAAAGCCAGCGCCAAATAAAACTGATGATTAACAAAGTTATCTAATACTTGCTAAATAGTCATGAAATCGAACAGTAGTACAGGTATCTTAAACGAAATTACTAGTTTTAAACTAAAAACATTCTAAAGTTCTAGTGGTTTAAAGCAAAAGGCGTTATTTTATCTTTTCTGATTTTTAAAGGTATAGACCATGAAAAATATGTTGCGGACACTATTTTCAGTTTCACTATTATTGAGTGTTTCGCTCTGCAGTCATGCAGCAGTCATTCTACAATACCATCACGTTAGCGATAGCACACCCGCAAGCACTAGTATTTCTCCAAAGCAATTTGAAGTTCACTTACAATACCTTAAAGATAATAACTTTAAGGTGGTGCCTCTATCTGATTTAATTGAGGGTATTAAAAACCAGCAGCCCCTACCTGACAAAAGTGTCGCTATTACTTTTGATGATGCTTATACCGATGTATTAACGCAGGCCAAGCCCATCTTAGACAAGTTTGCTTTCCCGTATACCATTTATGTTAATCCAGGCATTATCAATCGAAATGAAAATAATGATGCCTCACATTATTTGTCATGGATACAACTCAAAGCGCTTTCCGATGAAGGTGTCATTATTGCGAACCATGGGTATGAACATGATTCAATGGCACGTATTACCGAAGGATTAACGCAAGCTCAATGGTTAACTAAACAAACGGAATTATTATTAAAAGCGGAAGCGGTTATTAAAGAAAATACCGGCCAAAGCTGGCGATATTATGCTTATCCTTATGGCGAGTATGATGTGGCAGTACAGGCATGGGCAAAAGAAAATGGTTTTGTTGCTTTTTCTCAGCAATCAGGCGCCATTGATTTATCAACCGACTTGACTAGCGTTCCGCGTTTTCCGGCCTCAAAACCGTATGACAAAATATCTGGTTTACGTGATAAATTAAACTCGTTGGCATTCAATATCAGTTTGAAAGACGAGCAAGCCGAAACAATCTTTAAACATAAAGAAGCTAAAAGCATTACTTTCGATATTGAAAGTGGTGACTTTTATAAATCGGCGTTAAATTGTTATATTTCTGGCTTAGGTAAGCAAAAAATCACCTGGCATGATGATAAGAGTTTTAGTATTAACTTTACTAAAGATCTTCCTGTTGGCCGAGTTCGCGCTAACTGTACTGCAGCAAGTATTAGCAAACCAGGTCGTTACTATTGGTATTCAAAACCATGGTTTATCTTAAAGTCTGATGGCAGCTGGTACCATTTATAAAAGGGTAAATTTTTACCCTTGTTTCCTATTCAGTAGACACTATTGATAAAGAGCGACTATTCTTTGATAGTCGCTTAATAATTTATCATTATCAATACTAGGTACTTCACCTACCGCTTGTTCAGGTCTAAAAATTGCAGAAATTTTTCCTGCTGGATTGATTAATACTAATGATGCGCTGTGATCAACCCAATAGCTTTCATCTCCTGCAGCTACATCAACCTCGTCTTTACTCGCCTCTTTGCTAGTGATGGCATACATCAATCCTAAATTCCGTGAAAACGGGAAAAGCACATCGTGATCTGCGCGTAGTGCTTTAAAATTAGGGTTGAAATATCCAATGTATTGTTCGAGTTTTTCAGTGGTGTCTCTTTTTGGATCAACAGAAACTAGTAATACTTGGCTATTACTGGCAATGGTCGTTAAGTCCTCATAGATAAAATTGAGGTTTTGCAGCGTTGTTGGGCAGACATCAGGACAAGAGGTATAACCAAAAAAAACCAGTGACCATTTGTCTAGTAACTGCGTATTATTAAAAGGTTGTCCTAACTCATCTGTTAAGCTAAAAGCTGATATTGGTCGAGCCTGTTTATAATGCAAAGCATATTCAGGTGGCAGCAGCTGCTTTGTTTGCGTAATAAGATGAAAGCCAACTGCGCCAGCACTGATTGAGATTAAGGCAATAATGCCATAGATAAATTTATTCATCGAAATCCTGTGTATCCTGCCATTGTTGCTAAGTTATATTATTAAGGCTTTATCACCACGTTATTGGTGACAAAGCTGTGCGATAGTTTTTGAATATTAGCCCATTGGTAGCCAATAATGATCGAGCAGTAATATAATGAAAAGTAACATCAAGTGTATGATGGAAAATTTGAATGTTGCCATTGCCGTCTCTTCTTTCGCATGAAATTTGAGTTGCCAAGCATAGCCAAAAAAGATCAAGTTCAAACTACAAGCACCGACTAAGTACAACCAATTGCTCATGCCAACTAAATAAGGCAACAAACACACAACAAACAGTAATACGGTATATAACAATATCTGTGTTTTAGTGAAACTCACGCCATGAGTTACTGGCAACATAGGGATATTCACTTTGGCATAATCATCTTTACGGTGAATAGCTAATGCCCAAAAGTGTGGTGGTGTCCAAGTAAAAATTATCAATACTAATAATAAAGCGTTAGGTGCTACTTCATTCGTCATTGCTGTCCAACCCAATAAAGGAGGGATAGCACCGGCTAAACCACCGATAGTGATATTTTGCGGGGTAGCACGCTTTAAATACATGGTATAAACAAAGCTATAACCCACTAAACCCGCTAAGGTCAAATATGCAGTCAGCGGGTTGACTAAGACATAAAGCATAATAAAACCTAACAAGGCTATGCTAGCTGCAAACACAATGGCACTAGTGACGCTAATTCTACCTTCAGGTAAAGGTCTGTTATGTGTTCGGCCCATAACGGTATCAATTTTTTCATCAACGATATGATTAATCGCTGCCGCTGCTGAAGACAATAAACCAATGCCTAGCATAGCAGGTATTAACCGTTGCCATGGTAAGGCACCAGGCACAGATAAACTCATACCCACTAATGCGGTCAGTACTAGTAAAGCGACAACTTTAGGTTTTGTTATATCGTAATAAGCCCGCCAATTAGCAAAAACACCACTAATAGAAAATGGCTGATGACCAGTATTAATCGCTGTTGGTATAGGTGACATTGTTTTATTAATAGCTTTACTCATTGAGAGACTCCTCGGAATTTTGTCTTAACTTATAAGCTAAGGTGATCAAACTTAGCATTAAAAAGGCGGCAACTAAATTGTGCGCAACAGCCACTTTAAGTGGCAAAGAAAACCAAATATTACTGACCCCTAAACTAATTTGAATGATTAACAAACTCAGTAAAATAATGGCGGCACTCTTTATAGAATGATTTCTTGCTTTGAGAAACACCATGATGGCTAACCAAGCGAGAAACACACCGGTAATGATGGCGCCTAAACGATGACTAACATGAATAGTCACTCGTTCATTATGAGCGAGGTGGCCAAATTCATAACTTTCTTTGGCTGGAGGAATTAAGTCAAACGACTGCTCAAAACTTAAATCCGATAACCAGTCACCCTGACAAATAGGTAACTCTACGCAACTCATCGCGGCATAATTTGAGGAGGTCCATCCGCCAAGGGCAATTTGTGCAGTCAAAATAGTAATGCCTAGGAGTGCAAAGCTGCTGTATTTTTTAAGTTGCCAATCAACTAAGTTCGCTCCTTGAGCATTTATTCCTTTAGACTTAATACGCAAATATAATAAAAACAGTAAGCACAGCGTGGTAAAACCGCCGAGTAAATGTCCCATCACCACAATGGGCATTAATTTCAATGTTACCGTCCACATACCTAGTGCTGCTTGGAAGATAACAACGCATAAAATACAGATCGGTAGCAAGACCGGATAGCGAACTCTTGAGCTTTTTGACAAACGTAATTTGATTGAAAAAAAGGCGATAGCAGCAATAAGTAAACCCAGACTACCGGCAAAATAGCGGTGAATCATCTCATTCCATGCTTTAGCAGGTTCTACCGGTCGTTGTGGGAAAGCTTGCTCTGCAGTGGCTATTTGTACACTCGTTTCAGGTACATCAAGTAAACCGTAACATGTTGGCCAATCAGGGCAGCCTAGGCCAGCATGAGTTAAACGCGTATAAGCGCCTAAGCCAATGACAACAATGGCTAACAATAAACTGGTTAGTACTAAACGACGCAGTGTCTTTGTGTTTTTGTTGTGTTCTGTCATTTATTTAGCCAACCTTAGAGTATTTCAAAAGCTTTTTCATATCGGCGATAATAGCTTTACCAAAAGCAGCTTGTTGATCTACTTTTTCTGGTAGCTGATGTCTTAAAATAATGTTACCTAAGGGATCGGCGATGAGCACTTGTGGCTCTAGCAGTAAATTATTCATTTGAGATGTTAAGGCAAGTATTTCCCACTGGCTCTTGGCAAGTTGTTCACTTTGTTGGGCAGAAAAAATATTTTTCTTGAGTAATACCGGAGTAACCCTTGGCATATCTTTTCCTAGCGCAACATAGCTGTTATGTACCGCTTCAATACTATGCAAACAGAGCTCAGGACATACGTTGGGTAGTCGATAAATAATAAGCCATTGTTTGGCAAATTGAGACTGATCAATACCTAATTCATTGAGCGTTAAAGGCTGCTCCAATAATTTACCTTGATTCGTTACTCCTAAGTCTAGCCACTGATTTTCTAAGGCTAATTTTGCTAATAATATCGGCAATATAAATACTGAAAGCAGTAATAGTAAACTACGACGGTTTCTATATTTGGAGCTATGAGTCGAAGTATGGTCTGAGTTATTAGTACTGTTACTTGTCAGGGAGACGGTACTGCCATCACTTGAATCGTTTGGGTTTATTGAAGTAGCCATACATTACCGCCTTATTTTCTTTTTATTATTATGTAGAGTGTTTTTAATGTTGTTCGTTTACGTATTTTGTAAAGCCTCGGGTGAATTATCAGCAGCATCGCGGGTAGCCTTGTGTGTTTTAATCCGCAAGCTAATCATCAATATTAACCAAGCGAGGGCTAAAGCGGCCCATTGAAATGAATAGCCAAAATGTTTTTCCGATGGCATCACCATGGGGTGCCAATTTTTTATATAACCAAGGGTTTCTTTTGGATCGACATAGATAACAAATGGCAGCAGAGGCTTATTTATTTTCGGGGATATTAAAGTAGAGAACTTATCTAATTCAATTTGCTGTACCCGTAAGGGCCAACTTGGCTGCGTAAAATCTTGTGCTTGCAGCATTATGCCTTGCTCAATAATGCGAACATGGCCTTGGAAGGTAAATTTTTCATGTAAAGCAGTAACATCAGGTAGTATATTTCGATCAATTGAGCCCTGTACCCAACCTAAATTAACTAATACTGCATGAGTTGGCGTTTCTACTACTTGTAATACCCGATAACCTAGCGAGCTTTTCTCCACTTGATTATCGAGTAGGAATACATAGTTTTCATTAAACTGACCATTAATGGTGACAGGGAGGTCATTAATACTTTCTTTACCGATAAACTGTTTATCGTTAGATAGTTTAACTATTTCGTTTAGGGTTAACGGCGATTCCTCATTGAGTTGCGTAATGCGGACCGTGCGCTGCTCTTTCTCGAAGCCTCGGTTAAATTGCCAAATAGACAATTTAACTAAACCAATAAAGACAATAAGTGTAAGCCCTAACCAAAGGGCATTTCTTACTACTGATTTAGCTAATGTTTTTTTCGGGGAATGAGCATACTGCAAAAAGTCAGACCTTATAATATATAGACAAAAACAAAAAGCATTACCCAAACCACATCGACAAAATGCCAATACCAACTTGCCGCTTGAAAAGCAAAATGATTCTCAGGGGTGAAATGGCCTTTTAATATTCTAAACCACATTACAATTAACATAATACAGCCCAAAGTAACGTGCATGCCGTGAAAGCCTGTCAATAAGTAGAAAGTATTACCGTAAACACCACTATCTAAAAATAAACGCATTTCTTCAGAGTAGCCGTGCGCGTATTCTAATACTTGAAAGCCCATAAACGATACGCCAAGTAATATAGTGATACCCAACCATATTTTTAGCGGCTTACGTTCATTTTTAATTAAAGCTGTGTGAGCAAAATGTGCAGTAATCGAAGACGTTAATAGCAGAACGGTGTTAATCAAGGGTAAGCCAAACCAACCCATCGATGTGGTAGTCGTACCGTCAGGCGTTGTTAGTAAAGGCCATTGGGCAACAAAGTCAGGCCAAAGTACCGCGCCAGTTGCAGCGTTATTACCTGCTCCACCTAACCAAGGCACAGAAAATACCCGTAAATAGAGTAAGGCGCCAAAAAATGCGGCAAAAAACATCACTTCAGAAAATATAAACCAACTCATACCTTGGCGGAATGAATT
The DNA here is from genome assembly GCF_002836255.1 of Colwellia sp. 75C3. Classification (GTDB taxonomy): domain Bacteria; phylum Pseudomonadota; class Gammaproteobacteria; order Enterobacterales; family Alteromonadaceae; genus Colwellia. Next base: position 194,924 of record NZ_PJAU01000033.1, read on the forward strand.
ATCCATTTGGTGTGAGTACTTACCGGATAAGGACTCTTTAATGACATCACTAAACCAACCAACGAGCATATAGACAACAAGTGCAATACCCGCCAACAGTAAATAACCACCGTAACCACTTTGTTCATTTTTTAAATCGGTGACATAGTTAGCGGCGCCAAAGGCGATCATAAATAGTGCTACCGCGCCGACAATTGGCCAGTGACTTTGATCAGGTACATAATAACTTTCGTATTCTTTGTTAGTCATTTTCTATCCCTTTTTTCGAGTAGAACCCTATGACGACTTCTCGGTTATGTCATACAAGGTATAAGATAAAGTTAACGTTTTTATATCTGCAGGTAGTTCTAAATCTACATAAAACTGCAAACTCATCTCAACGTCAGTTCCCGCAGCTAGCGGTTGTTGAGTAAAACAAAAACATTCAATTTTATGAAAATAATTTGCTGCTAAACCTGGTGATACTGATGGAACTGCTTGCCCGATAATGTCATGAGAAGCATTATTCTTTGCATAGAACGACACTAATTTCATTTCACCCGGGTGAACATCAATTTCATTAATTACTGGCTCAAACTTCCACGGAATACCTTTAGCATTACGGGTAATAAACTGTACTCTTACCGTACGTGATTCATCGACGCTACTTGCCGTATAAGCCACTGCAGTATCATTAGTTTTGCCATTTAGGCCGGTAATATCACAAAACACATCATATAAAGGCACCAGCGCAAAACCAAAGCCAAACATAGCAACAACGACAAGCAGTAATTTTTTTACCGTTTTATTGTTATTACTAATACTAATACCCGTATCAGTATTAGTATTAGTTGCGTTATCTATGTTGGCTTTGTCTTCGTTAGTGCTCATATAAATTAGTGCTCGTGTTGGTCAGCGTTATCAATATCTTCTTGTGGTGGCGGTGTACTAAAAGTGTGATAAGGCGCAGGGCTTGCTACTGTCCACTCTAAACCTATTGCGCCATCCCAAGGTTTGGCTGGCGCTTTTTCACCACCGCGAATACATTTGATCACTACCGCTAAGAAAATAAGTTGCGATAAACCAAAGGCAAAGCCACCGATACTGACCCACTTATTAAAGTCGGCAAACTGCAACGCATAATCTGGAATTCTTCGTGGCATACCCGCTAAACCTAAAAAGTGCATAGGGAAAAATAGTAAGTTTACCGAGATTAAAGAACACCAAAAATGCCATTTGCTTAACGAGTCGTTGTACATGTGACCTGTCCATTTAGGTAGCCAGAAATAAGCACCTGCATAGATAGAGAACAATGAACCAGTTACTAATACATAGTGAAAATGGGCGACAACAAAGTAAGTATCGTGATACTGAAAATCAACAGGCGTCATGGCTAACATTAAGCCTGAGAAACCACCAATGGTGAATAAAATAACAAAGGCGATTGAAAACAGCATAGGTGTTTCAAAGCTTAACGATCCGCGCCACATGGTGGCTACCCAGTTAAAGACTTTAACGCCAGTAGGTACAGCAATTAACATGGTGCAATACATAAAGAACAGTTCACCAAATAGCGGCATACCTGTAGTGAACATGTGATGCGCCCAAACGATAAAGGACAGTAAGGCAATCGATGACGTTGCATACACCATTGAACTATAACCAAACAGTTTCTTACGAGAAAATGCTGGAATAATCGTTGATACAATACCAAATGCTGGCAAGATCATGATGTAAACTTCAGGGTGTCCAAAGAACCAAAAAATATGTTGGAACATAACGGGATCACCACCACCAGCAGCATCAAAGAAGCTGGTACCAAAATAGGTATCGGTAAGTAACATTGTCACCACGCCGGCGAGTACGGGCATTACCGCAATCAATAAATAAGCCGTGATAAAAAAGGTCCAAACAAACAAAGGCATCTTCATATAAGTCATGCCAGGAGCACGCATATTCATGATGGTAACAACAATATTAATTGCACCCATGATTGAAGATATACCCATGATATGCACAGCAAAAACGAAGAAGGCAGTACTACCATTAGAGTAAGTGGTTGATAACGGTGCGTAGAAGGTCCAACCAAAGTTAGGCGCGCCACTTTCCATAAAGAAAGAACCTAATAAAATAGCAAAAGCAAAGGGAAGGATCCAAAAGCTCCAGTTATTCATGCGAGGTAATGCCATATCTGGCGCACCTAGCATCATAGGCAACATCCAGTTAGCAAAACCAGTAAAGGCTGGCATAATGGCGCCAAATACCATCACTAATCCGTGTACGGTTGTTAACTGGTTAAAAAAGTCAGGCTCAACTAGTTGTAGGCCAGGCTGAAATAACTCAGCACGGATCACCATAGCTAAAGCGCCGCCGGTTAAAAACATAATAAAAGCAAACCATAAATATAAAGTACCAATGTCTTTATGGTTAGTGGTATAAAGCCAGCGTTTTACGCCAGTCATTTTATGGCTATGTTCATCATGATGTTCGTCGTGCGAATCTTGTTCTATAACGTTTGTAGTCATTTTATATCCCCCTACTTCGCACTAGCAGCATCAACAGCTGCAGGTTGTACTAAATCACCGGTATTATTACCCCAAGCATTACGCTCATAAGTTACAACGGCGGCTATTTCGGTTTTGGTCAATTGACTAGCAAAAGCAGCCATGGCAGCGTTTTTCTTACTACCGTTAATCACCATATCTAAATGGACCGCGATATCTCCTGTTGCAATCACACTGCCTTTAAGCGCAGGAAATGCCGGAGGCAAACCAGTACCTGTTGGTTGATGACAAGCAACACAAGCGGTCATATAAACTTTTTCGCCTATAGTCATTAATTCATCATGGCTATATACTTTAGTTAGGTCTTCGACAGGTGCTTCTTCTGTAATTTTTTCTACTGTTTCTTCAACGGCAGTGGCTACGGATGCTGTTGCATCTTGTGTTGTACCTTCAACAGAATCGTTTTCAACAGCAGATTTAACATCTGATGCTTGCACGGCATCTCCGGTATTATTACCCCAAGCATTACGCTCGTAGGTCACAACAGCAGCAATTTGTTTCATGCTTAATTGCTTACCATAACCTTGCATACCGGTACCGGCCTTACCATTAAAGACTGTTTTAATATGCGTTGCGATATCCCCCATCGCTACTGGACTTCCCTTAAGTGCAGGGAATGCAGGCGGTAAACCAGTACCAGAAACTTGGTGACATGCGGCACAATAAGCAACGTAGGTGGTTTCACCTAATGCCATTAATTCATCCATAGGCACAGCTGCATTTAATGAGGCTTTTTCAGCTTCTGCAGCTTGGGCAATCATTTGATGCTGTTCATCAAGCCATTTGGCGTAGTCCGCTTCAGACTTCACCTCAACAACGATTGGCATAAAGCCATGATCTTTTCCGCACAACTCAGCACATTGACCACGGTAGACTCCGGGTTCGTCCACTTTAGTCCATGCTTCATTGATGAAACCAGGGTTCGCGTCTTGTTTAACCGCAAAAGCAGGTACCCACCAAGCATGGATAACATCATCAGAGGTTATTAAGAATCTAACTTTTTTGTTGGCAGGAATAACAAGGGGTTTATCAACTTCAAGTAAATAGTTCTCGCCTTTAATGGCGCTAGTTTCTAGTTGATTTTCGTATTGTTCGCGAGGGGTCGAAAGCACAGAGTAATACTCGATACCTTGATCAAAGTATTTGTAATGCCACTTCCATTGAGAGCCTGTTATTTGAATGGTAACATCAGAATTCTCATTGTCTTCCATGGCAATTAAGGTCTGTGTTGCTGGAATGGCCATCGCTATTAATATAACAATAGGAATTGCTGTCCATAATACTTCAACCTTAGTGCTTTCATGAAAATCAGCAGGTTTTACTCCTTTAGATTTTCTGTGAAAAGCCATAGACCAAAACATAGCACCAAAAACTATTACACCAATAGCAGTACAAATGTAGAGTACTAGCATATGTAAATCATATACTTCTCTGCTAACGGCAGTAACCCCTTTCGTTAGGTTTAACTGCATATCTGCCCAGGCTGAATTGGTAAATAGGCTTACCAACAACAGCCAAATTAGCTTATGTTTCCCCACACGGCATCTCCTCTTTTTATTATAGAGAACAGATCTGCAGCAATGTACTTCATAACTCACTGAACTGAATATCTGTTGTTATTATTATTTTAATTAACTAACAAAATCTCGGTTTAGGCACTGTTTCGCGATGTAGAACGTTTCATGACGAATATTACATAATCCAAAGATCAGGTTAATTACCGACGTGAATAATAATCAGGCATGGCACTAGTAAACTAGTGTGACAGGATTAGCGCATCGACGTCTTTTTATTCTTTTTATGTTCGTTTTGTATGCGTTACTATTACTAGAATTACGCTAAAAATTGATCTAGGTCAAACCTTTTATGATTGATAAATCAGAAAAAAGTCATTTAATTCAATGGAGTATTAGCTCTAAAGTCTATGTGGGCTTTACTAGGTGTAGCTTTTGATAAATTCTAGCTGGGGATTTAAAAATAGCAGAAAATTGCGTTGAAATTTAGCAGGGGAAAATATAAGGAGACAAACAAAAAAGCCATATTTATTTTGTAATTTTTCGGTAATGATTACGTAATAAATATGGCGTAGGATTTAACTAGGAAATTGGAATTAGTTACATCCAACTGCCACTTCGAATAATACCGACGGCAATACCTTCAATATTAAATTCTTGATTAGTTAAATCGACTTTAATTGGGGAAAAATCTTCATTCTCTGCATGTAAATAGACAATGTTTCCTTCACGTTTAAAGCGTTTTACTGTGACATCATTTTCAACTCGAGCAACAACTACTTGACCATTTTGTACTTCAGTTGTTTGATGTACAGCAAGTAAGTCACCATCTAAAATACCAATATCTTTCATACTTTCGCCATTAACGCGCAAAAGGTAATCGGCAGCAGGATGGAATAAATTACCATCCATTTTATAATGCTCTTCAATATGCTCTTGCGCCAAAATAGGCTCACCAGCAGCCACTCGACCAATGAGCGGTAAACCTTCTGCTTCAAGCATTTCTTCAACTAAACGAATGCCACGAGAAGTACCGGCAAGCATTTCAATGTAGCCTTTTTTTGCTAAAGCTTTTAAGTGTTCTTCAGCAGCATTGGCTGATTTGAAACCAAAAAATGTCGCTATTTCTGCACGCGTAGGTGGCATACCTGTATCTTGGATTTTTACTTTGATTAAATCATAAATCTGTTGCTGTCGATTAGTCAGCGGGCGCAATTCGGTAGTCGAACCTATCATAGCTTTAGCCTGTAAATTTACACAGTGTTACTGGTAGTATATACAGGATTAGGTGAAAGGCAAGCCCCGCTTGGCTTTATCTAACTATTTGTTGTTTACGAAAATTGTAAACCTAAATAATCATTTCACAATGTGGTTTACCATTTATTTCACGAATCAGTTTTGTGTCGATTACCGTTTAATCTGTACGAATTATTCACATAAGAAATAAAAATTAAGTTTATGGTTAGTAAGCTATTAATTAAAAATTATGATTGTCTAAATGACAATATTTCCATTAACCCTAAATGTCTACAGGTGTACTAAAAGCCAGTTCATAACCGCTTCTAAATTTATCTCTTTTCATCTCGAACACTGACGTACAAATATTTTTATCTAGTAAATATAATTTAGTTTTGTAAGAATGACTTTAGCTAAAATTACACAATCGCACTAAAAAATAACAAAAGGTTACTGATGCACTGGCGGAAAAAACTTGTTCACTCGTCTTTAATATTTGTAAGTGAAAAACTTACTGTTGAAGGTATTGAACAACGAAAATTTAGTTCCGCTAGCTTAGCGTTAACACTCGCATTAGCGTGTGCACCTTATGCTCAGTGTGCCGAGTTAAATAATACTTATTCGTTCAATATTCCTCAGCAAAGAGCAGATCTTTCGCTCACTCAATTTGCAGAGCAAGCAGATTTAACACTTATTTTTTCATTAGATAAAGTAAGTGCGACGACTGCGAATAAGTTAACAGGCAATTATTCTATTGAACATGCCATTAATCTTTTGCTTGAGGGTACCGAGTTAGTTGCAACATTGAGTGAACAAGGTCTGCTTTCCATAAATAATAAAAATGATTTGGGGAAGACAGATAACATGTTTAAAAAAAATACATTATCAACAGCAATTATTGCAATTTTAGCTTCAACTGCTTCTGTGCAAGCCAGTGCTGAAGAAAGTAACATTGCCGAGAAAGACGTTGAAAAAATAACCGTTACCGGTATTAGAGGCGCTCTTGGTCGCGCTTTAGATACTAAGCGTGAGGCGAGTGGTGTAGTTGATTCTATTTCTGCTGAAGATATTGGTAAATTTCCAGATACTAACCTAGCAGAATCATTACAGCGAATTACCGGTGTTTCAATAGATAGATCAGGCGGCGAAGGTCAAAAAATAACCGTACGTGGTTTTGGTCCACAATTTAATACCGTACTGGTTAATGGTCGCCAACAAGCCTCTGAAGATCCAGGTCGTGATTTCAGTTTTGATACCCTAGCCGCGGAAATGGTAAAAACCTTAGATGTGCATAAAACATCTTCAGCCACTGTACAGTCAGGTGGTATCGGCGCTACAGTAAATATTGAAACCGCGAAACCTTTTGCGATTAATGGCTTTAAATTAGCGGGTAGTGTTAAAGCCACTTACGATGGAAATAGTGAAGAAACCTCTCCACAAGCATCGCTCTTGGTAAGTAATACGTTTAATGATGATACCTTTGGTGCTTTATTTGCCATATCGTATTTAGAACGTGAAACGAAATTAAACCGCGCACAAAGTGCTGGTTGGCGTGAAAATTCATCTTTTGGCAAAGGTGCTCCGGTAACTGAGTCAGGCGAAATTTATACCGGTAATATTTTTATTCCACAAAATTTTGATTCATTGGTTACCACAGAAAAACGTGAACGTACCAATGCCAATTTAGTCTTACAGTATGCGCCCGCTGATAACCTTATCATTACCGCTGATGCATTATATTCAGACTTTGATGTTACATCAGATACCACCTCTTATGGTCATTGGTTTACTTCTGACAATGTTGAAAATGCTGTGGTGGATGCCAATGGTACTATCACTTCAATGTATCAAGAGACAGGTTTAGCAACAGATTTTCACGCTAAAAAAGCCGATCGTTTAACTGATTCCCTTTCAGTTGGTTTGAACTTTGATTGGGATGTTAATGATAACTTAAACATGAAATTTGATTTAAGTAACTCAACGGCTAAAAGAGAACCTAATAATGGTCGTGGCGGTAGCTTAGCGTTATTAGGTTACGCTAACCGCGTACAATGGAATGTTGATGGTAATATTTTGCCTTATTATTCTGACTTTGCCACACCAGATGCTTCAATTTATAGTGGTCAACAAGAAGGTGATGGGGTTAATCAAGATCCAAATAGTCCTGATTATGTGCCAGCTCAAGGCGTTTCTGATTATTTAGATACCGCTAACAGTCGTGCGCACGTCATGATTCGAGATAGTAAAGAAGTTGAAGATGTTGTTACTCAAGTTAAGTGGGATAGTCTTTGGTTATCTGATGGCGATAATGGTTTCTCTGCTGCCCGTTTCGGTGCCATGTATTCTTCTGAAACCAAAACAGTGAACTCTTGGGATAACACCACTAGCGGCACTCATTGTAGTTATTGTAATTATCAAGACTTTCCTGATGTTAGCGCCTTTCCACAAGAAGTATTTGATGCCGGCAGTGATTTTTTAAGTGATGTGAGTGGTAGTGGTCGTACACCATCACAGTGGTTAACATTTGATGGCGAGGCATTATTTGACTTCTTAGGTGCTGTTGAAGGTGTTGATTTTGATGCCGTTAAAACTAATAACTCTTTTGAAGTTAAAGAAGAAACTGCTGCTTTTTATCTAGAGCTCGATTTTGAGGGCGAGATAGCAGGTATGCCTCTCTATACTACCGGTGGTTTTCGTTACGAAAGCACTGATGTGACCGTAGGTGCTACACAAGCTAATGTTCAGCGATTAGATATCCTAGATGCCACTGAAATGTTAGCCGTGTATGGCCCTGCTTCAGGCTTTGATGAAAAAAGTAGTTATGCGCAGATTTTGCCTAATTTTAGCACTAAATTAGAAATTTCAGATGAACTCGTTGCACGCGTTGCAGCATCAAGAAGTATTTCAAGACCTACCTTAAGTAGCTTGCGTCCAATTACGTCTTTAGACACTGTGCGCCAAGGTAACTTGCAGTCTTCTAGTGGTAATGCTGGGTTAGTACCTTTTAGTTCTGATAATTTAGACTTGTCACTTGAATGGTATTACGCAGATGCTAGTTATGTTTCAGCGGGTTATTTCAGAAAACATGTGGCTAACTTTATAACTAGCGGCAAAAACCCTAAAACTTTTGTTACTGCTGATGGTAGCTTGTTAACGGACCCTTCTACCGGAAGTGATGTTAGTGGACCTGATGCAGATGACCAAGTTGCCGTCTTTACCAATACAGCGCCAAGCAATGGTGAGTCAGCCGTTGTTGATGGTTGGGAACTAGCGGCACAACATACCTTTGATTCTGGTTTTGGTCTTCTTGCCAATGCTACGCTGGTTGATAGTGATACAGAGTTAGATAATACAGATATTACTCAAGTATTTGCGTTAACAGGCTTAAGTGATTCAACTAACCTTATCGCGTTCTATGAAAGTGGTGCATTCCAAGGTCGTATTGCCTATAACTGGCGTGATACTTTCTTGTACAGCCTTACGCAAGGCGGCGGTGATGGGGTAACTTATGTTGAAGCTTATTCTCAGTGGGATGCCAGCGCGAGTTATGACATTACTGATCAAATTACTGTCTTTGTTGAAGGTATTAACTTAACTGAAGAATATACACATAGTCGTGGTCGATTCTCTAATCAGATATTAGATGTTGTTGATAGCGGACGTCGTATTTCATTCGGTGTACGTGGTTCTTTCTAGTATATATTGACTAGTATATGAAGGCTTCTTTCTCAGGAAGAAGTCTTCTTTTCTGTATTTATAAGCAAGAAAATTTGTAGTTAAGTTTTTTTGCCTATGCGTATAACCCACTTATCTGCATAATAAAATACTTGGTTGTACATCATGAATAAATTAACAAAAAAAGTGGTTATTGTTGGTGGTGGTATTGCTGGTTGGTTAACTGCTGGGCGTTTAGCGGCTAAACATAAAGGTAATACCAAACAGGGCTTAAATGTTGTTCTTATTGAATCAGCTAACATTCCAGCGGTAGGTGTTGGTGAAGGTACTTGGCCAACCATGCGTAGTACGCTGAGAGCATTAGGTATTAGTGAAACAGATTTCATTCGTGAGTGTGAGGCTAGCTTCAAACAAGGCGCTAAGTTTGCTAAATGGTTTGATGGCACTGAAGATGACTTTTATTATCATCCCTTAGTTTTACCGCAAGGTTTTGGTAAAACAGATTTAGCGGCACATTGGTTAGCTAAGCAAGCACAAACAAAGCAAAAAAATAGCCATGTTAACTCATTCTCAAATGATGTTTGTTTCCAAGAAGCCATTTGTGAGCAAGGTCTAGCACCCAAAACCATTCGTCATGCCGAATTCGCTGATGTAGCCAATTATGCTTATCACTTAGACTCGGCAAAGTTTGCTGTATTTTTACAAAAACATTGTCAAGAAAAGCTCGGTGTCACTCATATTGTTGATGACGTCATTGGTGTTAATAGCATTGATACTGAAGCTGATAACCCTACAGAAAAGGGCGATATTATTTCCGTCAGCACTGAACATAATGGTGATATTGGCGGAGAACTTTTTGTTGATTGTACGGGTTTTTCATCACTTTTATTAGGCAAGCATTACCAGGTACCTTTCAAAAAGTGTGATGATATTTTATTTATTGATACCGCACTAGCCGTACAAGTTCCTTATGAATCAGTAGATTCACCTATTGCCTCGCATACTATTTCTACCGGTCAAGAAGCCGGTTGGATTTGGGATATAGGTCTGCAACATCGCCGTGGTGTTGGTTATGTTTATTCAAGTAAACACTCAACAGAAGCAGAAGCCAGAGCGAAACTTGCTGAGTATGTTGGCGATAAGTTTTCATCACTTAAGGTGCGTAAAATCCCTATCGTCAGTGGTCACCGAGAGACGTTTTGGCAAAATAATTGTGTTGCCGTTGGTTTATCTGCCGGTTTTTTAGAGCCGCTTGAGGCCTCCGCTTTAGTCATGGTTGAGCTAGCGGCTCAAATGATCAGTGAGCAATTGCCGGCTTCAAGAGAAGTGATGGATGTAGTTGCTAAACGCTTTAATGAAACGGCGTTATATCGTTGGGACAGAATCATTGATTTCTTGAAGCTACATTATATTTTAAGTGAGCGAACAGAGCCTTTTTGGAGCGATAATCGTGATCCAACAACCATTCCACAAAGTTTACAAGACTTGATGACAGAGTGGCAATATCGTGCCCCGGCAGATCATGACTTTACCAGTAATAATGAAGTATTCCCCGCGGCGAGTTATCAGTATGTGCTTTATGGTATGGGTTTTAAAAGTGATTATTGTCATACCCCATACGCGATTGATGACCGTGATTTTGCCGATGGTCAGTTTAAAAAAAACAAAGTTTTAATTGATAAAGCGTTATCGTCATTACCCAGTAACCGAGAATTATTAGATAAAATTAAAAGCTATGGCTTGAGCCGAATTTAGTTACCTTATCTGGTTCACTTGATTTAAGCGTTTGAAATTTTAGCATCACCTAAAGAGTAATAATAAATGGCACAGTTAGTTGCGATAGATAATAAAAATCACCTTAACTTAAAAGTAGATGCGGCTAAGGCCGAGTTACATGGCGCGGGCTTACATTTAGTGCCAGCCGTTATGTCTGAGTTTACCAATATGGCGGTACAGTATCCTTTAGTTATTACTAAAAATGCTGATACTGGGCAGTTTGTCGTTGCTGCTATGTTAGGTTTTGAGTCCGGAGAAAATTTATTTTGGCAAGCCGGACAATGGCAAGGGTTATACCTACCATTACAAATTAGACGACAGCCATTTTTTGTTGGTAACCCAGAACATAACAAAGCTCAAGCGGAATCGGGCGACTATGTTGTCTGCTTTGATAGTGAAAGCCCAGCAGTAACCTCTAATGAGGGCCAAGCATTATTTACTGAAGATGGTGCGGACACTGAATATTTTCAACAAGCCAAGTATTGTCTTGCACAGTTATTAGAAGGGGAGTTAGCTAATAAACAGTTACTTGAGCAATTAGAAAGGTTGCAGTTACTGCAAGTGATGCAAATGGAAGTGACTTTTGCTAATCAACAAAGTACCACGTTAAATGGTTTATATACCATTGATACGGAAAAACTTGCCGCCTTATCATCTGAGAACATATCAAGTTTGCACAAAGCTGGGTTGCTGCAAGCAATCTACACCTTAATTACCTCGCTTGGCCAAATCCATCATTTGATTGATTTGAAAAATAAACAACTGGGTTGTTAATTTTTACTCAAGTGCTGTTTAGCAGAGTTTAGCTTACTTATGTTTGATTTTAGCTTAAATAACCAAGCAATCTTAACAAAGCATATAATTGGTGCTGAGAAGATACCTTTACTGATTATTGATAACTTTGCCAACTCAGTGACTGATTTAGTAGAGTTTGCTGGAGACGGTTCGGCTTTTCGGGCGGATAAAAATAACTTTTATCCGGGTAAGCGTAAGTTAATGCCGAGTGAGTATGGTGAGCAGATATGTCGTCAATATTTGCCCCTATTTCACTCTTTTTTCGGCAGCTCACAAACGAGTGTTGCCAAAACCGTTATATCAGCCTTAGCCGTTGCAGATACACCAGTAACACAGTTGCGACCTATGCAAATGCTGCCTCATATTGATACACCACAAAGTAATCAATTTGCGGTAGTGCATTACTTATGTAATGAAGATCATGGTGGCACGTCTTTTTATCGGCATAAAGAGACCGGATATCAAACAATCACTCAAGACCGGTTGTATTACTATGCTAATCAAGTAAAAAAAGAGGCTATGGCTAATCAAATACATAAAACCCCCAAGTATATGCACGGTAGCGACAAACTATTTGAGCAACTATATTCAGTAGAGGCTCGTATGAATAGGGCTATTATCTATCCAAGTAATTTGTTGCACTCAGGTAATGTCAATGCAGCGTTAGGTTTGTCATCTGTGCCTCAAAAAGGTCGTTTGACTATCGGTAGTTTTATTTTACTTGAGTAACTTTTTTCATTATTTTTATCTTTTTGTTATTTTTTATTGAAAGCACTAGCGGAAAATTATTCGTCACTCGTCTTATAAGGTAAGCAATAGATAAAAAATAAAATTCACACTTAGCTAAACCTAAAAAGTGAAAACAATATTATGATAAAAGAAAGCACATTACACATCAGTTTTATGGCTGTAAGGCAGACAATGCGCAGGGTGATCTCGCGCATTGTACCACCACGAGAAGTGGAAGATATTGTCCAAGAAACCTATGTACGTATATGCCAAGTTGAGAATAAAGAAGCGATTAAGCAACCGCGCTCATTTTTGTTAAAAACAGCAAGAAATTTAGCCATAGACCACCTTAAACGAGCTGATGTCAGACTCGTTGATGCAGTAGACGACATGGCTGAATTTGAGCAGTTTGTCAGTGGTGATGATGCCATATATCAGCAAGTTGCAACGGATAAAGAGTTTGCACAATACTGCGAAGCCATAAGACAGTTACCAATACAATGTCGTAAGGTTTTTGTTTTAAAGAAGGTTTATGGTTATTCGCAAAAAGAAATCGCGAAAAAACTATCCATAAGTGAAAGCACAGTAGAAAAACATATTGGCCTCGGCGTTAAACGCTGTACCTATTTTATGATGCAGTTAACTAAAGAAGAAAGAACGGAAACAATGACAAATAGTAAAAAAACACATCAAGTAAAAGGGGATCGCTAATGACTAACGTTTATTCTCTTAATAATGACGATGATGCTATGTTTGATCAAGCCAGCATTTGGATAGCCCGAATGGATCGAAGCCTAACTGAAGTAGAGCAGGCAGAATTTAAGGCATGGTTGTCAGAAAATGCACAGCATCAAAAGTTGATCATCGAAATGGCTAGCATGTGGGATAAAATGGACTCACTTGATCGCCTTGCTGATCTTTTTCCTGCCTCTGATAAAGCAGAATATAAAACTAAGTCAGCAGCTAACACAACACAGTGGCCACTGGCATTAGCAGCCTCACTTGTCTTGGCGTTATCTGTGCTTTTCTTTACCGATATTACCTTGAACTCTTTATGGCAAGAAGAGCAACAGTTTGTTCGTTATGAAACAGCGGTAGGTGAAAACAGTACTATTTATCTACCTGATAATTCAAAAGTTTTACTCAATACCGATAGTGTTTTATTAGTACGATATACCGATGATTACCGCTTATTAGATTTACAGCGTGGTGAACTACATGTTGAAGTTGCCCACGATAAATCTAGACCGCTAAGCGTTGTTGCTAATCATAAAGTGATTCAAGCCGTAGGCACTGCTTTTAGCGTGCAAGTAAAGGCAAGTGAAATAGAGCTTATTGTGACTGAGGGTAAAGTAATTATTGGTCAACTCAATAAAATGCAAGAAGTTAATGAAACAGCGCTCGTCATACCATCGAGTTCTCTAGCGGTTTCTAAAGGTGAAATTGCCTCATTGGCCATTGAAAATACCGGAAAAGATACCGTCTCAGTTATTGAGACAAAGGCGATTAAACAAAGTTTATCTTGGCGACAAGGCAATCTAGTCTTTAATGGTGAAACCTTAGCGGAAGCGATGGAAGAAGTGAGTCGCTACACTTCGGTAACTTTCGAAATAGCCGATGAAGAGTTGAAAAAGATAAGAATTGCTGGCCGCTTTAAAACCGGTGATGTGAAAGGATTAATCGCCGTACTCAATCATAACTTTAATATTAAAACTGATCGGGTTAATAAAGGATTAGTGGTATTAAGAAAACAAAGTTGATTGCTATTTTTTTCAGCTAAGAAAACTCCCTTTGCCAAGTAGAATTCTATACTCACATTAAACTGAATGTAGGTTTTATTTGGCACTTTTACTTATTCATCACTCTTCTTAAACAACGATACTTTATATTTAAAGTGTCCTAGTCGAGTGCACTTTTAAAACCATATAATAATAACAGGATACAATGTAATGACCTCCTCTGAGCCTGATCATTCAATTCAAAAACTGCACGACACTGAAGAAGTTCAAACCTCATTTTTATACGTACTATTTATCTCCTCAGTCGCTGCTATAGGTGGTTTCCTGTTTGGTTTTGACTCCGGTGTTATTAATGGCACAGTTACCGCGTTAGGAAATGCTTTTAATGCGAGTGATGTAGCAAGTGGCTTTAACGTAGCATCGGTATTACTAGGTTGTGCTGTTGGCGCCTTGTTAGCAGGTCCTATATCTGATCGGTTTGGACGTAAACCCATTATGATCATTACTGCGGTTATTTTTGCTATTAGCGCATTTGGATCGGGAATTTCCAGCTCGTCTGCTGAATTTATTTTTTATCGTTTGATTGGCGGGTTAGGCATAGGGGCCGCATCAGTATTGGCTCCCGCTTATATAGCCGAAGTTGCTCCCGCGGCTTTACGTGGTCGTTTAGCGACTTTGCAGCAGTTGGCTATCGTACTCGGTTTGTTTGCCGCTTTTTTAAGTAACTTCCTTATTGCCTCTGTGGCCGGTGGCTCCGAAGCTATCTTGATGTTAGACATTGCTGCCTGGCGTTGGATGTTCTGGGTAGAGTTACTGCCAGCTGCACTATTTTTAGTGGGCGTGATATTTATTCCAGAGTCACCACGTTATTTAGTTGCTCAAGGTAAGATTGAGGAAGCCAGAGCCATATTCAAACGCATCGCAACAGGCGTTGAAAATGAGCAAATTGAAGAAGTTAAAAAATCACTGCAAGGCGATACAAAACCTAGCATCATGGATCTTTTCGTTGATGGTAAGAAAAAAATTCACCCTATCATTTGGGTCGGTATCGGACTGTCGGTATTCCAGCAATTTGTCGGTATTAACGTGGTATTTTATTATGGTGCTGAGCTTTGGCAGGCTGCGGGTTTTGACGAATCACAATCGTTATTTATTAACCTTATCGCAGGCACAACCAATATCATTTCTACCTTTATTGCCATTGCACTGGTAGATAAAATTGGTCGAAAACCGTTATTACTGGTCGGCAGTGTTGGCATGTTTATCAGCTTAGGTGCGCTGACCTTTATCTTTGGCACCGGTGGTTTAGATGAAGCTGGTCAGTTGGCATTAAGCGATACGACAGGCACAGTAGCCTTAGTAATGGCTAATTTATTTGTGGTGTTTTTTGGCTTAAGTTGGGGTCCAATCGTTTGGGTTTTATTAGGCGAAATGTTTAATAACCGTATCCGTGGTGCTGCTTTAGCTATCGCGGCAAGTGCGCAATGGTTAGCAAACTTTGCCATTACTATGACCTTCCCAATATTACTAGGCAGCTTTGGTTTGGCGGGTGCTTATGGTTTATACACAGTCTCAGCATTGCTAAGTATTTTCTTTGTAATCAAATATATAAAAGAAACCCGCGGCGTTCGCTTGGAAGAGATGTAAAAAGTAGTAAGAAATCACAGCACTATGCTTTGTAAACCATCATAGACTGAGATGATCATTAAGGACTGTATATGTATGACAGTCCTTAAATTAATCATATCCATTTGAAAAGTGATAAGTAAATATGAACGACCCTGTTAATCTTGTTGCCGATATTGGTGGCACCAACATCAGACTTGCCATAAGTGACAGTAACAATACGCTTATCGACATTGAAACTTATCAATGTCGAGATTTCTCTTGTTTACTCGACGTTATTCAATGTTACTTAACGGAAAAGAATATAACCTCAGCCAGTATTAATGCCTGCTTAGCTATCGCTTGTCCGGTAGATACTGACATTATTTCCATGACTAATTTACCTTGGCAGTTTTCTCAAACAGGGCTCAAAAAAGCACTAAAATTAAATAAATTAATACTTATCAATGATTATACAGCCATAGCCATGGCTATTCCGATGTTAACGGACGAGCAAAAAGTTCAAGTTGGTGGCGGTAAGGCACTATCAAATAAAGCTATTGCCGTTTGTGGGCCGGGTACTGGCCTTGGCGTGGCAAATTTATTACCTATCGCTAATAAATGGTACTGTTTTGGGGGTGAGGGTGGTCATGTTGATTACGGCCCCATAGATGAGAAAGAAATCAAAATATTACGACATATAAAAACCTTTAAAAAACGTGTCTCGTATGAACAATTACTGTCGGGATACGGCTTAGAGCAGATATATCAAGCATTATTAATCAATGAACATGGTGAAAATTTACCTGAGCAATCAACTACATTAACGGCCAAAGATATAAGTACTCAAGCGTTAACTCAAACGTGTTTATTCAGTCAGCAAGCTCTGGATTTATTTTGTAAGGTATTAGGAAGCTTTGCCGGTAATCTCGCCTTAACAATGAATACCCAAGGTGGCGTTTACATTGCTGGTGGGATCGTGCCTCGTTTTATTGAGTATCTGAAAGATAGTGATTTTAGGCAGCGTTTTGAAGCTAAAGGACGTATGTCACCTTTAAATAAAGACATCGCCACGTATGTGATAACAGAGCAACAGCCAGGGTTACTCGGTGCTGCAGTGTATTTGAATCAAGCTATGATTTAAACTAATTAAGACACAGAGTATTTTTCGTTTTAGGCATTTAATCACCATTAAGTGATAGCTCTTTAGTCAGCTGTGCTTGATGGAAGATTTTCAGTTTGTGCACTAATATTATAATCATAGATACGTATTCTGGGTTATAAATGGTATTCCAATTAGTATATAAAAAAACGATAATATTCTTAACTTTTATTGTGCTGTTTATTGCTCTTTGTTTGCCTTTAAAAATCCATGCTAATGATATTCGTATACTTGCG
Source organism: Colwellia sp. 75C3 (assembly GCF_002836255.1). Taxonomy (GTDB): domain Bacteria; phylum Pseudomonadota; class Gammaproteobacteria; order Enterobacterales; family Alteromonadaceae; genus Colwellia. The sequence continues at coordinate 211,934 of NZ_PJAU01000033.1, forward strand.
CCTCGTGCTAAAATTGACCCTGTGTTTGACTATTTTGTTGAACTAACACGTTTAGTTTTAAGTAAAAATGAACATTTATACCCGAAACGTAAACTTGTTTTTGTGGCGCATGATGACGTAACGCAAGGTAGAAGTTTAATGCTCTTAGAGCATAACTATGTCGATATTGTTTGGTCGGGTACTAATGCGAGGCGAGAGTTACGTTATTCACCTATCCGCATTCCTTTATTTCGAGGGTTATTAGGCTACCGCGTATTATTGATTCTAAAAGAGGATAAAGAAAAATTTCTTCAAATAAAAACGCCAGCACAGTTAAAAAAACTCAATGCTTGTCAAGGTGCTCACTGGCCAGATTCTGATATTTTAGAAGCTAACGGTTACCTTGTTTCGAGAGTTGTGCACTTTAATGCCATGTTTAAAATGTTAGCTAAAAAACGTTGTGATTATTTTCCTCGTGCAATATTTGAAGGCTATGCAGAACAAAAGATAGCCATGGAAACACAGCCTAATATTATTCTGATGGATGAGTTGATCCTTCATTATAATTTCCCTTTTTATTACTTTGTTGAAAAAAATAATAGCCGGTTAGCTGAGCGATTAGAAAATGGCTTAATGGCAGCCTTAGCGGATGGTAGTCTGATGAACTTAATGAGAACACATAGCGTTTCTAAGCACTTATTTCCTTTAGAACAATGGAAAGATAAGCGCTATTTTGAGTTATCAAATGACATATTGGGCAGTGACTTATCACTTGAAAACCAACAATTCTGGCTCAACCTTAAGACTCAGTAAATATAAATAATCACTACTTTGAAAAATGTAGCTACTTAAGTTTTAGCTGTATCACGATCATATTCTTACCTGTTACTTTCACTATGTTCTCTTCGTTTTTTTGATTTTCATTCATTGCCGAAAGCTTGATTAAATGACCAACAGGTACCGTGCAATAGTCTTCACTCTGAGAGCTATTCACACGCATTTCGTCAGTTAGACTGTAGGCAAAAAGTAAGCTATCTGCCAACACGGCAACAGTGACAGTTTGTTGCTCAATATAGCCGCTAACTTCAGGGATGAATGAGTTTTGATTAGTCATGATATTGAAGTCTTTAATACCACCATTAACTAAAGCACCATGGGTTTTACTCGCACCATCAAAGCGAGCGATATCCAGTAATTGAGCGAGTTTATCAACATCGCCATTACGGTGGTCTAGGGTTAAACCATTACCTTCTATTAAGACTAAATTACGTTGATAACCAGCAAAATTAGAGAAATCACCATCATTTAATACACTGGCAATACTCAAACGCCAAGCAAAGTTATCTAAACTGCCACCATCGCTAATGGCTAATTCAGTGGTGTGACCTAAACCATTTTTCCAAGGGACTAGTGTAAACTCGTCGGGTGTAGTCAATTTAATATTCAGATTAAGCATTGGTATTTCTCTCGCTAATTTTAGGCACATCTTACCGCCATAATGAGAGGTTGCAAGTCTATTCCATGGGTAATAATACCAATTTCGATAAGTTTCTGATCTTGTTGTACGAAGTGAAAATATTTCAGGGCAAGGCGCTTGATTGAGCAATAGCTGGCTATTGCGATTGAAAGCAACGCCGTCATGGAGAATTTTAGCCAGTACAAGTGGTCAATAATTTAACGGAATTGGTATAAGGCTTATCATTTTTTAGTTATATCATTGCTAATATAAGAGGACTTTAATTCTTAATAATATAAATCCTTGCTAACTGTTATCTGCTCACGTTAGAATCTGCCCGCGTTGTTAGTAACCAGTTAGCTATTTAACCGGTTAATAACAGCGCACACTTGTCGGAGTGCCAAAGGCTGAGATCGCGAAAGCGGGATCCGTAAAACCTGATCAGATTAATATCTGCGTAGGAAACAAGAGAGAGCAATTAAATCCTAATACTTAGGGTTAAACTACATTATTTGTGCCTCTTCTTTAGCTAAAAAAACTCCGCCTATTTTTATAATTTTCTTGCTTTGCTGCAGAAAAACAAAAACAAGGTGCGACCATGAGCGACCAAGCTACAAACGAACAAACCAAAAAACCACAGACCAGACGTGAAAAACGTGAATCGGCAGCAGCATTCTTAAAAAATGTTTCAGACCAGTCTTTCCCAAACTCTAAAAAAGTTTATGTGCAGGGTAAAATTCACAATATCAAAGTAGGTATGCGTGAAATTACCTTAACCGATACCCTAGTGAGCGGTAGCAAAGACACGCCTGTTTACGAAAAAAACGAACCACTTTGTGTTTATGATACCTCTGGTTTTTATACCGATGACAATATAGAAATAGATGTTCATAAAGGTATTCCTCGTTTACGTGAAGCCTGGATTGATGCTCGTGATGATGTTGAACTGTTAACCTCTACTAATTCACAGTTCGCACAACAACGTCTTGACGATGAAGTTGTTGACGAAATTCGCTTTGATAATTTACCTAAAATGCGTATTGCTAAAAAAGGTAAAAATGTTACCCAAATGCATTACGCTCGCCAAGGTATTATTACCCCTGAGATGGAATACATTGCGATTCGTGAAAATCTGAAACGTGAAGAAGTAAAAGATGCCACCTTACTACTACAGCACAAAGGACAATCCTTTGGTGCCAGTATTCCAGAGCAAATCACTCCAGAATTTGTCCGTGATGAAGTCGCTCGCGGCCGCGCTATTATCCCGGTAAATATCAATCACCCGGAATGTGAGCCAATGATTATCGGACGTAACTTTTTAATTAAAGTTAACGCGAATATTGGTAACTCAGCGGTAACCTCTTCTATTGAAGAAGAAGTAGAAAAGCTTGTTTGGTCAACGAAGTGGGGCGCAGATACGGTAATGGATTTATCTACTGGCCGTAATATTCATGAAACGCGTGAATGGATCATGCGTAACTCACCAGTACCTATCGGTACCGTACCTATTTACCAAGCGCTAGAAAAAGTAAATGGCGTAGCAGAAGACCTTACTTGGGAAATTTTCCGCGATACCTTAATTGAGCAAGCAGAGCAGGGTGTTGATTACTTCACTATCCATGCGGGTGTGTTATTACGTTATGTACCTATGACCGCTAAACGTGTCACCGGTATTGTTTCGCGTGGTGGTTCAATTATGGCTAAGTGGTGTTTAGCGCATCATAAAGAAAACTTCCTCTATACCCACTTTGAAGACATCTGTGAAATCTTAAAACAGTACGATGTATCATTCTCTCTAGGTGATGGTTTACGTCCAGGCTCAGTAGCTGATGCTAACGATGAAGCACAATTTGCTGAATTACATACATTAGGTGAGTTAACTAAAATAGCATGGCAGCACGATGTTCAAACAATCATTGAAGGCCCAGGTCACGTACCGCTTCACATGATTAAAGAAAACATGGAAGAGCAAATTGAGCATTGTGGAGAAGCGCCTTTTTATACGTTAGGTCCATTAACTACAGATATCGCGCCAGGTTACGATCATATTACCTCTGGTATAGGTGCGGCTAATATTGGTTGGTACGGTTGTGCCATGCTTTGTTATGTAACGCCTAAAGAACACTTAGGCTTACCAAACAAAGAAGATGTTAAAGAAGGTTTGATGACCTATAAAATTGCCGCGCATGCTGGCGATTTAGCTAAGGGCCATCCGGGCGCACAAATTCGTGATAACGCCATGTCTAAAGCACGTTTTGAATTCCGCTGGTACGATCAATTCAACATTGGTTTAGATCCAGAGCGTGCTCGTACTTACCACGATGAAACCTTGCCGCAAGAGTCAGGTAAAGTAGCGCATTTCTGTTCTATGTGTGGGCCGAAGTTTTGCTCAATGAAAATCTCACAAGAAGTACGAGAATATGCCGCTAACCTAGATAAAAATGCGATAAAAATTCAGCTACTTGATGAGACCATCACTTTAACTTCTGACGAAGCTATTGAAAAAGCGATGCAAGAAAAGTCTGCTGAATTTAAAGCAACGGGTAGCGAAATCTACCAATTAGCTGACTAACGGCGGCGGATAAACAATGAATATTGCCATTGTTGGCGCAGGATTGATGGGGCGATTACTCGCCCTGTCTTTGCTTCGTAATGAACAGCTTCGACAAAAACAGTCTCATAGCGTAACTATTACTTTATTTGATAAAGATAATAAACTAGCCCATAACAGTGCAGCTTATGCTGCCGCGGGATTGCTAACACCGTTGGGTGAATCACTTCATTGTGAGCCTAATATTGTTAGCATGGGTTTTGAGTCATTAGGTTTATGGCCGGCTTTGCTCGACAGTTTGCATGAACATACTTTTTTTCAACAAACTGGCGCCATCATGGTAAGTCATGAGCAAGACAAAGGTGATTACCGACGTTTTGTTAGACACCTTAGTAATAATTATCCTGAACATACGCTGCACTCACTAAACCGTGCAGAGCTTTTAGCGCTAGAGCCTGAAATAGGGCGAAGCTTTAACCAAGCATTATACCTTCCACAAGAAGGACAGTTGGGCAATCGCCGTTTATTAGTCGCCCTACGTAAGCAACTTGAAAAAGAAGCTCAACATCCAGTCACAGGAAATAGCTTGAATTGGTTAAGTGAGTGTCGAGTAACTGACATTGATGTCGCTGAGCACACCACTAAAATTAGCTATCAGCAAAATAATGTTAACCAAAGTCAGCAATTTGATTTAGTGATTGATTGTCGTGGTACGGGGGCAACCACTAAACAAAGTAATAGCGCCTGTGCACCAATGTCGGACTTACGTTCTGTCAGGGGTGAACTGTTTCAGTTATATGCTCCAGCGGTTAATATTTCAAGGCCAGTTCGCTTAATGCATCCAAGATATCAGCTCTATATTGCCCCAAAGCAAAAGGGTTTTTATGTAGTGGGTGCAACGGAAATTGAAAGTGATGATGACTCACCTATGACAGTGCGCTCAGCAATGGAACTACTCAGTGCCGCGTATAGCGTGCATCCGGGGTTTGCGGAAGCCAATATTCGACAACATGTCAGTCAGTGTCGGCCTGCCTTTAGTGATAACCAGCCTAAAATTACCGTGCAAGATTCACTTATTCAAGTAAATGGTTTGTTCCGCCACGGTTTTTTGATTGCACCTGTAGTGCTTGAACAAACCCTTGCGGTTATTGCCAATCTAATAAATAACACCGCAACAGCTTTACCATACACCGACTTATTACCCGTAGTTGTTGACGGTAACTATACTTGGAATACAAGTCAGCCAAGCAGAAATTTACAGGAGTCATCCTATGAACATTCATATTAACGGAAAAGCCTACCCTCTAAGTAATGAAACACATATTAGTGTCAGCTCAGCGTTAACGTTGCATTTTATTGAACCACAACAAAGTACCTTTGCCGTGGCGCTTAATGGTGATTTTGTCGGTAAATCAGATTACGACACGACCATGGTAAAAAATGGCGATAGCCTTGATGTATTACAACCTATTCAGGGAGGTTAAGTTTAATGTCATTGAATATCTACGGACAAAATTTGGATAGTCGTTTGCTCATTGGTAGTGCTTTATACCCATCACCACAAGTAATGAAACAAGCGATTCTGGCCAGTGGTTCACAGGTGGTAACTCTGTCGTTGAAACGTCAAAATCCGGCAGAGCAAGCAGGTCAACAAATATGGTCTTACTTACAAGAAATCGTAACCGAAGTGAACGGTCACTTACTGCCCAATACTGCTGGTTGTAGAACGGCGAAAGAAGCGGTAACACTGGCAAAAATGAGCCGTGAAATATTTAAAACCGATTGGCTGAAGTTGGAAGTGATTGGCGATGATTACAATTTACAGCCCGATCCCATCGAATTACTGCATGCCGCTGAGCAGTTAATAAATGATGGCTTTAAAGTCTTACCGTATTGCACTGATGACCTCGTTTTATGCCAGCGCCTTTATGATTTAGGCTGTGAAGTTATTATGCCGTGGGCATCACCAATTGGTACTGGCAAAGGTTTGATGAATCCTTATAACTTAGAAACAATTCGTTTACGTTTACCTGATGCTACCTTGATATTAGATGCAGGTATCGGTAAACCTTCAGATGCGTGTTTAGCCATGGAAATGGGTTATGACGGTGTATTGCTTAATAGTGCTGTAGCGCTGGCGGATAATCCAGTATTGATGGCGAAAGCGTTTGGACAAGCGCTGCAAGCGGGGGAGCATGGCTATGTAGCGGGGATAATGCAGCAAAGACAAACAGCACATCCCAGCACGCCCACACTTGATACTCCATTTTGGCACCAAAATTAAATTACTTATTGCTGTAATGCCAAATTAAGGCGTCAAAGGTACTCATTGACTAACGTCAACTCCGTGCAATTTCCTTGTAATTGGACATTACAACTTCAAGTAATGTAATTCACTTTAATAGTATGAAGCTCTTTATTTTAAGTAAAAAATATCGCCTAAAGCCATCTTTGTGCAAGTTATAGAGCATGGATACCCGATCAGATACTTCGGGTATGACAATTCATCGTTGGTTATGTGTTAGGCATAAATGAGTTAGTACCATTATTTTATATCGTCACTCCCGTGGTGTCTTAATCGGACGTGGCATGGATGCTACTTGTTAGACAATGCAGGATGCATATTGTCCTGAGTCCATAGTGTTTTGGCTGTTAGGGTTCGTTGAAAGTAAATAATTCAGAGAATAATCAAATGAAAACTGAACAACAAGTGTCAATCAAACCAATAATTTGGACTATCTCGGGTAGTGATTGCTCTGGTGGGGGAGGTATTGCTGCTGATATTAAAACGGGTCATAGCTTAGGGGTTGAAGTTTGTCATCTTATTACCGCCAATACCGTACAAAATTCGCAGAAACTGCTGTCTGTTAATACCATATCGGTTGATATATTACAGCAACAAGCGGCGATATTAATTGATGACAAACCACCATCGGTCATCAAAATAGGTTTAGTGGCTAACGTTGAACAAGTGTTGTGGTTAGCTCAGTTACTTGAGCAATATAAACAGTTCATGCCTAACTTAATCAGTGTTTATGATCCCGTTGGTCAAGCGAGTGTAGGTGGCAGTTTTAGTACTATTACTCTGGAACAGCTGACCCCATTATTACAGCAAGTTGATGTGATAACGCCTAACTTGATGGAAGCGAAAAGTTTAGCGAAATTAACTGATGAAACAGATGTGGAAGTGCTGGCGAAAAGAATATTTAAAGACTTCGCTATTAACAGCATTATTGTTAAAGGTGGGCATAACCAAGGTGATGAAAAGTATTCGACAGATTATTGTTATCATCAGTTAAATCAATTAAATGGCAAACAAGATAACCAAGATAAAACGCAAACAGCTATTAGTTACCAGTTAAGTGCCAAGCGTGTTGAAAGTCATTATAGTCATGGTGGCGGTTGTAGTTTTGCCACGGCATTATCCGCTTTCTTTGCTCAAGGTTACTTAGTTCGTGATGCTTTTACCTTAGCAAAAGCCTTTATCAGCGAAGGTTTAAAGGCTAGCAAGCAAGTAAGTCAATCATTCGGTCATCAATATTATGGTGCCTTTGAGCAACAAGGTTGGCCACGTAATGCTAAATTCTTCCCTAACATCAGTAGGCAATATCAAAATTTACCGGCATTTAACGCGTTAAACTTAGCAGGAAAAAAACTCGGCCTTTATCCCGTCATTGATTCATTATATTGGCTCAAGCGATTATTACCGCTAGGATTAGAAATCATTCAGTTACGGGTGAAAAACCTTAGCGAAAACGAATTAGAACAAGTGATAATGAAAGCGGTGGAGCTGGCGAAAGACTACGGTACTCGCCTATTCATCAATGATTACTGGCAGTTGGCAATAAAACATGGCGCGTATGGCGTGCATATTGGTCAGGAAGATTTACAAGATGCTGATCTCACTGCAATTCAGCAATCAGGCATGCGTTTAGGTATCAGTACCCATGGTTGTTATGAATTTTTATTAGCACAGCAATTACAGCCGTCTTATTTAGCTATTGGCGCAATTTTTCCCACCAAAACGAAAGACATGACCGGACAAATTCAAGGGTTAGATAACTTAAGGCAAGTTTTAGCGTTGCGACCTGAAAACAATGAGCTACAAATACCCGTAGTGGCTATTGGTGGTATAAGCCTAGAACGTGCAACAGAAGTTGTCGAAACAGGCGTAGAGAGCATTGCAGTAGTTACCGCGATAACTGAAGCGGAAGACTCTTATGGCATGTTACCTGAGCAGGCAGTCGTTAAGTTGCAAGCCATCATTAACTAATAACTAGAGGGTTAGGTAGCATGATGAAATTTTTAGAAAATAGGATCCCGCCACCTTTAGTGGCGATACTCATTGCCGCTGGCATGTGGTACTTAAGTACATTAACACCGGTAATTTTATTAACGAGTACAATAAAAATAACCTTGGTTATCACCTTTATTATTGCAGGTATATTTTTTGCACTTTCTGGCGCTATTTCTTTTCGATTAGCTAAAACTACGGTTAACCCACTAAAACCTGATACGGCCAGTGCTTTGGTGACCTCAGGTATTTATCAATTTACCCGTAATCCTATGTATGTTGGCTTCGTTGCATTTTTATTGGCTTGGACAAGCTATTTAGGCTCTGGGTGGGCAGTTGCTTTAATTATCTTGTATATGGCTTATATTCAACGTTTTCAGATAACCCCTGAAGAAAGAGCATTAACAACATTATTTAAAGATGAATTTATAGAATATAAAAAGCAGGTTCGAACTTGGTTATAACTAATGTTGGACAGGTATTTTCAAGGTGAACAAGTAAAAGCAAGATAGACTGGGGAATATCACTTGGTAATTCCCCAGTAAAAGGTTTCAGTTATTTTTATACTAGTTTGCAGAAAGTAACTTAGGGTTAGTTACTAGGTTTCTTACACCGTGAGCGTGATCTTCGTTAAAGGTATTACCTTTACACCAGTCACCAACGGTTTCAATACTCACTTTGGTAACTTGTGGTCGAACACTCCAGCTAACTTGGAATGGAGAACCTTTTTCATTATAGCCAGGGCCTGTCGTTGAACCAGTATATTGTACTGGCGTACCCATATTACTTGGAATGTTTAATGCTTGCTGATAGCCATTATTCACACCATGCTTGGTCAGTGTATTAAAGTCTAATGCATTTTTATCATTCACTAATACCATTACTTGTGTTTCAACACGTAGTTGTGGGTTACCAATAGCATCACTTAAACAAGCACCTAACGTTGGACCAGGAGTTACTTGAGCAGAAGAGTGAACAAAATGCACTTCGATAGTGTCACCCGAATTTAAAGCACCGTGTTTGCTAGGGCAAACAGCAGCTTTAGTGTTTTTTGTTTCTTGTGAAGTCAACTTGCCTGAGTATACATAACCTGTTTGAAAGCCATGTCCATCACCATTACCTGCATATTTAGCAAACTCACCACCTTTATGCTCAGCATTTTTATGGAAGTGGATATTGCAAAGATTCATTTCTGTATAGGCAGGTGCTGAATTAAAAGCACGTGTGTTTACACCACTAATAACATCGATATCACGAGGTGATTGTGGGCCAAAGCCTTTGCCATCAGTATTTGCTTCTAACATAGCACGTTGCTTTTCGATAACGCTATTTGAAACGTTGTCGTGACCGCTACCAGCAAGAACTGTTAATGGCACTAATGTCGTGGCGATAGCCAATGCAATCATATTTTTTTTCATATTTTACTCTTAAGGTTATTGATTAACTGGTTACTTACGGCAAATTAGTTAAATATTTATTACATCGTACGGTCAGTGTATGAAAATAAATCTACTTATCATTCTTGTTATATAGCTTGCTAATAGCAAAACTACAAGCCTGACTTTCTCTCTTATTGTATGAAAGTGCAATGTTTGGCTTTGTTTTTATTGATTTTTACCATAAGTTGATATCGAGCATGCTACAGTAAAATTGGGGGGCAGGCCTCTACACACCACGTTTAATATGTTAATAATTGTAATCGGTAGTGTGGGTTATGTAATTATTTTTTAATAAATCAATATTAGTAACTTGATATGATTAATTTTTTTAGTGCTAATTGGCAGAAATAATTTAAGGGCCGTTAATCGTTAACATGAGCTATGGATGTGCCTTGTCGATAATTTAATTGCTGAATCATTATAGTTGAGCTTAAAATACAGAGACAAGATTACCGTCAGTATAAGAAGTGAATATGAGCCGTAATAAACTCCTGCGTTATAAACAAAGTTCTGTCGCTAAGGTATTTGATAAAGAAACTGAGCTTATTGCGCAAATTCAAGCGGATGAATTTAAGCAATGTTTAATGCTGTGGCAAGCTAATGAGCCTACCTTGGTATTACCTGCAGGTAAAAAATGGCCGGAATCAGATGTACTTAAAGCTGGTTTATTGGTGGACGAATGGCAGCTACATTCGCGTAAAACGGGTGGTGCTCCCGTACCGCAATGTCCAGGTATTATAAATTTATCTCATCTGTATCTTTGGTCAAAAGAGACTCCTTATTCAATCCCCCAAGCCTACGAAAATTTATGCACAGTATTACATGGTTTTTTCCGTCAGTTTAACCTCGTTAGCCAAGCGCATGCGACAGAGTTCTCTTATTGTGATGGTGATTACAATATTAATATTAACGGTAAAAAAATAGTGGGTACTGCTCAGCGGGTGATATTAAAAAAAGGTGGTGGCAAGATAGTGTTGGCGCAAGCCTTTATTCTTATTGATGTGTTACTCGATGAGATAATAAAACCGGTTAACTTATGTTATCAACTGTCTGATAAAACGGAGCGGGTACAAGCGCAGGTTCATACTGCGCTTTTTGAAAATATTACCGAACGACCTACAATAGATCAGCTCTATCAGCAGTTAACTCAAGCTTTTGTCGATAGTGCTTTATACCCATAAAACAGATAACAATAAAGACTGCCATATCAAAGCGATATAAATACGGGAGGTAAGTATTATCTAACTAGCACTTTTTAATTGCAGATAAAGGTCGGCAAACTTAACGCGCTTTTTGTAACCTTTGAAAAAGTGTTTATGAATAACATTACCCTTGCTATCAATGACAACTACACCAGGATAAGGGATACCGTAATGATCACTGTCTGCAGCATATTCTTCATTAACAATATCGTAGGCCAGCATTGTTTGTACTTTCTGGTCAGAAAGTAATGGGTAACTTATACTTTTTTGCTGAGTAAAGGTTTTCAAAATATCAGTATTATCATAAGAAATAGCCGCTAAGCCGTAACCTAAGGTAGTAAATTGTTCAGCATGATTATTCAATTCTATTAGGTGCTTCTTACAAAAAGGACACCAATCGGCAGAGCGAAAAAATAAAATAATCAGCCCTTTATCACCACTGAGTTGTTTGATTTTAACTGGCTGCTTTAGCGTATTAATTACAGATATTTCAGGTGCTTGTTCACCAAGGGCTGGACCGACATCAATGTTGGCATTAGCGAAGGCGTTATTAGCGAGTAACAACAGCATCGAAAAAAGTGATATTGCTATGTTTTTCTTTATGGTTAAGTTTTTGATGTTCTTCATTGGTGTAACGGTCTTTTATGGATTCTGAATTAAAAGACCGTGTGATGAAGTAAAAATTTCAATATAAATTAACGCTATTTTTATTTAATAAACTTAGCTCAACATTTCATTACCGCGTTTTAACCCAACCACTTATTTAAAAGGGCTTTAGCGGCTTCTTTTTCAGGGAAAACTTGTTCACTATCTATCGCTTCAATTAAATATTTCTTAGCTTCTACTTTTCTTGATAGCGCGTATAAAGTCACTGCAATGTGATATTTCACTTCAGCATTATCAAAGTCTGTCGTGAGTGCTAAACGAAATAAGGCAATGGCTTGTTTATGTTCGCCCATTCGGCTTTTAATCCAAGCAAGCGTATCAATAATAACAACATTTTCAGGCAAGTAATCATAGGCTTGTTGGGCATACTGTTTGGCTTTTTTGGTATTACCCAAGGTAAATTCAACACTGGCGGCATTATTTAATAAAATAGGTAATGGGCCATATTTTTTCATCAGTTCTTGGTAATAGTCAGCAGATTTTTGTATTTGTTCACTGCCTTTATAGCTATCAGCTAAAGCGATAGCCACTAACATATCATTAGGATATTTCTTTAACCAATTTTGTAGTGGCCTTATCACTCTACTTTGTTTGTCCATAAGTCTGTAACTACGATACAAGCCAAGGATCGCTTGTTTTTGATCTGACTTTTTTAAAGCTTGCTGATAATAATTAATGGACTGTTTGCTATCCCCTAGCGCAAGGTACAAATCGCCTTTGAGTACTAAAGGTAAACTGGTTTTTTGGGTAATATCAGCGATGGATGAAATCAAACTTAATGAAAATGACTCATTTTTGTTTTTGATGGTTAGATTGACTAGTCCGAGATAAGCAGGCAAGTACTTATCATCAGCGATAATGGCTTTTTTATAAGACTTTATCGCGCCAGTATTATCTCTCGCTTTTAGTTGCGCCTTAGCTAGTACAATAAACGCTTTCGGCTTTTTACGCGATTTTTCAACATAATCTCTTAAGGCTAAAACCGCTTGCGGATGTTTATTTTGTTGTTGATATAACTTGGCGATAGTTAATAACGCTTGTGGCTGTTTTGGATTTAAACCAATGAATACATCGACTAAATCAATCGCTTCATCAAGTTTGTTTTGCTTAGCTAATATTCGGCTTAACTTTAGTACCACATAAAAATCATTCGGGTTTTGTGCATGTGATTTTTGTATCCAAATCAGCGCGTTGTCAATATCTTTCTTGAATAGGTAACTGTCTGATATTTCTGTCATCAACAAGATGTTTTTATCAAATAGTGCTAATTTAGTTTGTAAAAATAGCAGTGCTTTATCAAAGTCACCGGCTATATTATCCATACGTGCTAAATGCACCATAGCAATAATATTACTGTCGTTTAATGTCAATGCTTGTTCAAATGCAGTTCTGGCTTCAGGTATTTGCCTATTTAAGCCATAGAGCATACCAAGGCGCTGTTGGAAAAAACTATTTTGTGGAAACTCAGTGATTAACGACTTCGCAATATTAATAGCTGAAGAATATTTTTTAGTGTTTTGGTATGAATCAATAAGCAGTAGCTTGATTTGTGTGCCATTAATTTCATTGTCTTTAATCGCAGACAGGGCTTCGATTGCTGATTGGTAGTCACCTGATTGCATTTTACTGCGTGCTAGATTACTGACGCTTACCGTCGAATTTGGGTAGCTATCTACCACCTTTTCAAAATAAAACTGTGCTTTAACGCTGTCTTCTAATTGTAAGTAAGTCAAACCGAGTAAAGTGAGAATGTCAGGATTACCAGGACGTGCAACATTGGTTTTGGTCAATAGATGTCGTGCAGAATTTAAATCACCTTGCTCGATTTCAATACTGGCCAACATACGCACACTATCAATATCAAATTCAACATAGTTTAGGTAATAACTCAGGTAGCGATGCGCATCATTTAAGTTACCAAATTGAAAATTAGTGAGTCCCGCTAAAAAATAATAATCAGGGGTGTTTTTCATCACCTCAGGTGGAACGGCTGATAAAGTGGCAATAACTTCTGTTAATTTATTATTATCTGAAGTGCCATTTTTGTTATCACTACTAGGTAAGCTAACATTGATGATAGCTTTTAAATAACCGGCTCTAGGTTCGTTGGGGATTTCAGCAAGTATATAATCTACATGAGGAACCGCTTGTTGATATTCTTTCAGTTCAATATGCAGCATGGCTTTGGTTAATCGCGCTGATAGATGTTTTTCATTAATCTTTAGTGCTTTATCAATCGCCAATAACGCACCTTGGCGATCGCCTAACCGGTGTAAAATTTTAGACTTTAATACCCAACCATTAATGAAAGGTTTAACACTCGTTAGTGATAAATCAATATAAGTGAGTGCTTGATTAACGTTTGATTCTTGCAGAGCGATTTGTGCTCTTCCTAACAAAGCAATTTGGTTTTTAGGTTGTAAACTCAGTGCACTAATAAAGGCTTTGTCAGCTAATTTATATTGTTTTTTACCAATATAAGCTTGGCCTCTAATGAGTAATAATTCGCTTTCTATTTTCTCGTTACGTTGCCCTAACTTAGCTATTTTTAACGCTTTATCATATTGCCCTTGTAAGACATAAGCTTGCCCATACAAAGTAATTAATCGGTCATCATCGACCTTGCCATCTTTTGCTCTGTCTAACTCTATTTGTGCGGCAGAGCCATTGCCTTGTGTAATAAGTATTTGCGCCATTAAAACCCTAGATGGCATATGGGCAGGGTCTTCTTGAATAATATTTTTTAAATGGATAACGGCACTAGCAAACTCTTCATTTTGAAAAGCGATTAAGGCTTGTTCATAACTGTCATTAAGTTTTTCGTTAGCAAGTATTGAAGAGGAAATGAACAATAATGAGAGTAGGGAAGCACGTAAGCTATTTTTTATATTCATGTTATACCGATTTTAATGATGTGTTTCTGTATGACGACAATGATGTTTGATCTTACCAAAAAGCTAAATCGAATAAGAATAGATAGCAAAACAGTGGCAGATATAGAGCGATAAAATAGTAACACTGATAGTTACTTAGTTGATAAATATTTATCTTAAAATTGACGTTAAAGCTTCTCTCTTTAATGTCAGTTTTTTTTACAGTAGGTTACTTTACTCTACTGTATTAGCAACGTAATATAGCTAAGGTGTTGTTATATGGCGACAATGAAATAGTGGAACAATAATTGCTTGTAATCAGGGTAATTAGTGGTGAATGCTAATATAAGCAGTTCATCCACTCTCTTCAATTTGAAAGTGATAACGTATAAGACTATGACTTTATTTAAAAATGTATTTAAAATCCTTGCTGTAACGGCTTTATTTTCATCGGCTAATGTATTTTCTGCTGATTTTCTCGTTGATACAACGATTGATGATGCCAATGGTGATGCGATTGGTGGTTGGGAATATGAAATTGATAAAATGGATGTTCAATGGGCAAGCGATGGCTTAATTACTGTTGATATTTATACTAATTTTGTTGATTACAACAACCGATTTGATACGGGTACCGATTATTATGGTCGTAGTAACGGCAATATTGTTTTAGGCGATCTACTAATTGGCACCGATGGTGCAAACTCAGCTTTTGATTATGCATTCGTATTATCTGATGCAGATAGAGAGCGTTCTCAGTATTATAACCAAGACCACTGGGATAATACCGGTACTTTAACTGAAATTGATTCTACGATTACATCGAAGCAATACCATAACAATTCTAACAGAGTACAAAATGGTCAAGTTGTTGCGGGTAATACTGTTGGCGCAGGTCAGCAAAGTGCTTGGACTGTAGATAGACAAAATACAGGTGCCAATCACGATAACTATGATGTTATTAGCTTTAGTTTTAACGTAAATGGTATTGATGCATTTCAAAATGCTTCACAACTCGCGTTTAGCTGGGCAATGTCTTGTGCTAACGATGTAGTTGATGGTGTAGTTAGCGTTAACCGTCCTACTAGCGTGCCAGAGCCAGCAACATTATTACTTATGCTTTTAGCATTAGGTTTTATGGCTAAAAGCCGTAGCAAAAAAGCAAATGACTTTTCTGCTTAGTTAATTAATCTATAAGTTCATTCGTGTATTCACCGCGGTAGGTACACAATGAATATAAAAAACGACCTAAGGGTCGTTTTTTTATGCCTGAAAAACACCTGCTTACTTATAGATAAAGCTGTTAAAATGCTCTTTATCTTTGCATATCTATCACAATTAAATTTACTTAATGATTATGACTTATAAAAATGATGGCAGCATTTGTCCTTTATGCGAGCAAAGTAATCGCTGCGATGTTAAAGCAAGCAGTGGTTGCTGGTGTATGAATACTGAAGTGCCTAAAGCGCTTTTGGACAAAGTACCAACTCACCTTAAAGGTATTAGTTGTGTTTGTAATGCTTGTATTACTCGTTATCATGAGCAACAAGCGTTAGTTTCGGCCCCTAAAAAAGTCAGTTAAAACGATAATTTTTACTGATATAAAAAGAAAAGCACATTTAAATAAACTTTTTTACTCTCAGCCCCTACGCAAACCGTATACATCCAAGTAAAATGCCCTCACGAACAAATTTTCGAAACCTTTATGAATAAAATGTCACCTACACATCAGCCATTACTCAGTTCAGCTGCAAAAATTGCCATTATTGGTGGCGGAGTTGCGGGCTCGACTATTGCGCTGCGCTTTGCCGAATTAGGTCTTGATACTACGTTAATAGAGAAGGGCCCAAGCTTAGTTAATGGTCCGCCTATTTGTCATTTGCACGCGGGTGGTAACTTGTATCGCGAAATTTGTGATGAGCAATGTCTTACGTTATTAAAGCAATCGATAGATACGGTAAAGGTATACCCGCATAGTATTAATATACGGCCAACGGTTATTGCTTTACCTAAGACGGATAAAGGCCAACCTGAAGATTTATTGCCACGTTTAGAAAAATTACGGGCTAGATATAGTGAATTGGTTACGCAAGATATTCGCAATAAAGTATTAGGCGAACCTGCGGACTACTTCCGTTTTTATTCACGTGAAGAAATTGATGCGTTAGTTAATAAATCGATACCTAATAAAGCAAAGCAAGCCAGTGATTGGTTGATTTCATTTTCTCAACATGTTGATTTAGATAATCTTAAGTTTCCTGTGCTCTTGGTTCAGGAATATGGTTGGTCAGCTTTTCGTATGGCTGCTATTACCAGTTTAGCGATAGATCGTTTAGCAAGTTGCCACCTTCAAACCAACAGTCAAGTTGTCGCTATTACCCAAAAAGAAAATGATTCAACTTGGCAAGTAACGACAAAAAATGAAACGGGCAGTTCAAATCATCAGCATTTTGACTACGTTATTAATGCCTGTGGTTTTAAGAGTGGTGAAATAGATGACATGGTAAGTGCTAAACGCCAACGTATGGTGGAATTTAAAGCCGCTTATGTCGCGCATTGGCCGCAATGCCAAGGCTTATGGCCTGAAATTGTCTTTTATGGCGAACGAGGTACACCTCAAGGTATGGCGCAATTAACACCTTACCCAGATGGTTATTTTCAACTACATGGCATGACGCAAGACATTACGCTGTTTGATCAAGGACTCGTCGCCAGTTCACTAAAAAGTGCACAACCGCAATTAGCAGCACGGTTTATCGATAAAATTGATAAACAGTGGCCTGAGCAATTAGTGAATAACAGAACCTTAGGATCAATTGAACATATTGCGCAGTTTATCCCCGCCTTTACTCAAGCGGAGGTTGCCGCGAAACCCTTATTTGGTGCGCAGCAAATACCAGGAGAAGATGCGGACTTACGTGCTGCTGATGTTTCATTTCATGGTCGACACTATGCTCGAGCAGAAATTGTTAAAGGATCGTCGGCATTAGCTGCCGCAGATGCTATTTTAGCGAATTTAGTTGATTGTGGTTTAATAGCAGCGGAAGAAGTAGGTGATTACTTAACACAGCATTATTTTCCGGTAAGTCAGCAATGTTCAGACACTGAAGTCACTGAGCGAGCAATGGTCTTAGCCAAGCAACGTGATTATCCCATTGCTTTAGCCAAAAACCTTTAGCTAATAGTGTTAAATTTTTAGCGTTTCAATAAAGTTAGCAATTCTTTGAAGGTATCAAAACACCACTGCGGCTGATATTGATTGATATCTTCACCATAGTTATAACCATAAGTTAAGCCGACACTATCTATGTTGGCCGCTTTTGCCGCTAAAATATCATTTTTAGAATCACCTATCATCAGACACTGCTCAGCAGAAACCTGAAGTTGTTCCAAGGCATAATATAATGGCGCGGGATGTGGTTTTCTTTCTGCTAGGGTATTGCCGCCAATTAACAACTCAAAAATATTATCAATACCTAAGCCGGTTAAGATGGGTTGAATGAATTCAGCTGGTTTGTTGGTAATAATGGCCAAACGAAACCCTGCTGCCTTTAAGGTAAATAGGCCTTCTTTTACATCGTCATACAAGGTTGATTCAATACACAAACATTGCTGGTAATGGCTCAAGAAAATCGCCAAAGCATCTTGAGCGTAGGCCGCATCTAATTGTTCATTAATGTTAGCTGAGCCAGATAGTGCACGTTCAATCAAAACCTTAGCGCCATTACCGACCCAGTGATGAATTATGTCTTGGTCAAATTCAGTTTTACCTAAATCTAGCAGAGTCCTATTAACCGCTAAAGCAAGATCAGGGGCACTATCTACTAAGGTGCCATCGAGGTCGAATAACAAGACATTTTTTTCTTGAAGGGTCACAGCGTTCTCATTGGAATGAAGGGGGAAATACTGAGTGTTATTTTACCCTTCAATGGTGGGATAGCCAGCTATTACGTAATCAATCGCCTTTTTTCTAAAGTTAATTTTTATTAAAGTTTTAACCATTAATTAATTTAAAGGCGAATAATATATGCCTGTGGATAAATAACTGGGTATACTTGCCCGTTTAAATTAAGTACCTGGACCATGGGTATATACTCAGCCATTAATTGAAATTACCTTCTCAAATATAATAAGTAGTAATAAATTGATCATGAAAAAAATAGCTTTCGTCACCGTAGCGCTCTTATTGACCGCATGTCAGCAAGCCCCCAAACAAAGTAATGAACCGAAAATCGATAATCAAGCGTCTTCAATAAGTGCCATATTAACTGCAGAGCCAATACAGCCAAAGCAAAAAAAGCTCGAACAGGCTAAGTTACCTCATCAGCATGATGATGTATGGCAACGTATTCGTAGTCAGTTATCGATTACAGTGCCTGACAATGAAGAGGTGGCTAAATGGCGCGATTATTATTTAAGTCACCCTAACTTTATGGTGACTATTTCAAGTCGAGCAGAGCCATTTTTATACTATATTGTTGAGGAAATTGAAAAGCGTGGTATGCCGGTAGAGTTGGCATTACTGCCCATTGTCGAAAGTTCATATATCCCTTATGGTGTTTCGCATATGAGTGCTGCAGGTTTGTGGCAGTTGATGCCAGTAGCGGCAAAACGTTTTAAAATAGATCAAAACTGGTGGTATGACGGCAGGCGTGATGTTGTTGAGTCTACCCGCGGCGCACTTGATTACTTTCAATTCTTCCATGACAATTTCGAGGGTGATTGGCTAAATGCAGTGGCCGCCTTTAATTCAGGAGAAGGTCGGGTTGGTAGAGCCATTAAAAAAAATCAAAAGGCAGGCCTACCGATAGATTTTTGGTCACTAAACCTACCTAATGAAACCACCCATTTTGTCCCTAAGTTACTAGCTATTGCTGATATATTAAAACGCGCTGATGAGTTGAATTACAAATTTACACCGATAAAAAATAGTCCAGCAATAGAGATTGTTAACATTAATAGCCAGTTAGATATAAGCTTGGCTGCAACATGGGCTGATATGGATGCCAAAAAGTTATTTCTACTCAACCCTGGTTTAAATCGTTGGGCGACAGCGCCAGATAGCCAATATCAATTGATGGTCCCTTACGCCTCAGCAGAATCATTTAAAAATAAGTTGGCGAGCACCAAGAAAAAAGATTGGTTACGTTGGCATAGTTATCAAATTAAATCGGGTGATAACTTGGGTGCCATTAGTGAGAAGTATGCGACTAATGTTACCGCGCTTAAAAAATTGAATAATCTAAACTCAGATACCATTCGAATTGGACAAAGGTTAATCGTACCGTTGACTGATACCGATGCTTATCCATTGCAGCTGGCTAAAATAAGTAAGGCTAGAATAACGCATATAGTAAAAAGTGGTGATAACTTATGGGATATCAGTCGTAAATATAAGGTGAAGGTGCAAGATATCATTCGCTGGAATAAACTCGCCGCGAACAGTTTGCTACAACCTAAGCAAAGATTAAAAATTCGTTTAAAATCTTAGTTAAAACATTAGTTAAAACATACTTTATTTGCTCAAAGCACATGAAGATTCAGCATTACAGTGGTCGTTAAAAACCGTTAGTGATATTTCTCTTAGCTGTCAATTACCCTAGATGAGGCTATCTCAATATTGATAGCACCTAATCTAGGACAACTGACCAAGCTTTGCGCAAACACACTGTAATCGCTGTACAGCGGAGAAATTCCGTAGTAACGTGCGCTGCTTTCGCAGCTATACCAATCAAACCTAGGTAAAGATTTATGAGTAGTGCTTTTTCACGTCGTTTTGTTGAGTTAGTAGAGCAGTTTTCCGGTGGCAACAAGCGCCAATTTGCTGAACTAACGGGTAAGTCACCCTCACATATTTACCGTATTTGTCGTGGATTAAGTCGTCCCTCTATGGCTTATTTAGAACATATACACGGGCTGTTTGCACTCGACTTTAATTGGTTACTTACCGGTGAACGAGCCCTGGATGTGCCTTTTGGACACAACAGTGACGATCTATTATTAGTACCTAAACTTGATATTGAAGCCAGTGCTGGTTTTGGTGCTATCAATGGCGCCGAAGAAGTGACCGAACAATTTGCGTTAAATAAACGTTGGTTAAGCTCGCAGTTGGGCGTACATGGCGAAAGTCTGGCGTTTGTATCTGTAAGGGGTGACAGTATGTTACCAACCTTACACCATGGAGATATGGTTTTAGTGGATTTGAGCCAGCAACAACCAAGTAATGAAGGGGTATATGTGCTGCAAACCCAAGATGGTTTGATGGCTAAGCGATTAAAACAAAAGCCAGACCATCTTATTGTCATCAGCGATAATCCTGATTACCCGCAATGGACAATCACTGAAGAAAATGTTGAACAACATAGTGTCGCCGGACGTATTGTTTGGTGTGGTCGCAATGTCTAACTTGCTTTTAATAAGTGTTCTTTACTAGCAACACTCTGATTTTTATAAAAACATTACTGGTCGGCACTCTTCTTCGACGACGGTACCAGAATAGATATAAGCCTGTTATTGCTAATATAACAGGGCTTAAGCCGAGTATGCACCAAACCACTTTACTAGCTAAACCGGCAAAATGGCCGAAGTGAAGTTTACGAAAACTATCAACTGTAACGTGTAAGGCGCTGGCGTTTCTAACATCTTCAGAGCTAATAACTTCTGCTGAACTTTTGTCATAACTAATGTTACTGGCGTAATCACTATTTAATGGATTACTGGTATTTATTTTACCGTAGAAGGTAATGTGCATTTCAGGATCATAAGGCATTAACAAGTAGGTCGCTTCAAAGTCATTAATAGTGTCACTGGTCTTTTCATAAAGAGTCTGCAGTGAAATATCTTTGCTGTGTAGAGATTTAGTGAGGATATGGGGTGTTTTGATTACATGCTCTTCTATCTCGTGGATCACTTCGGCAATATTCCAATAAGCACCGGTGAACGCTAAAATAATAATAACTGGCGAGCTGGCAATGCCAATCATTTTATGGATGTCACTAAAGAATATTCTGGTGGCAGCTTTCACGCGCAAAGTAAAAAAATACAACCAAAATTTACGGTATAAAACCATGCCGCTAATACCAAGAAATAATAAGAGAAGTGAAACAAGCGCACCTAAAAATATGCCATTAGTCTCAAGTAATAACTTAAAATGTAGGTCTAATAACCAATCGGTGAAATTATCGGAAAGACCAACTGGGCTTGATAGTAGTTCCCCTGTATATTGATTTAAATATAACTTAGACCACTCATTAGTTTGGTGAGCAATAATATAAGCGGTGTCTGTCCTTTGGTGATCGGTAAACAGCTCCCAGCTACCTATTTCATGATCAGGGTACTTACTTTTAACAGAAGCCATTAAAGTATCTAATGAAACCCTTGTTGAAGGGGAGTCATCGGGAACTGACATCTTTGCTGGCATTAATAGCGTATCTAACTCAACTTTAAACACTAAAATACTGCCAGTGAGTGAGATGAGCAATAAAGGTAGCATAGCGATAAGTGCACTATAAGAATGCCATTGGTGTAATTTTTTTTCATCGTATCTTGGCGACTATTTTATACTGTGAATTAGAAAATCCTTAACATTATGGCTATAACGTTAAGGGATTATGTGTGGTATTAACTGTGGTATTAAATAAGTGACTAGTGATATAAGTCGTAAAAACCTTTAATGGTTTTACCTTTAATTTCTACGCCTTTAGTGGCAGTAGCACTATTGATATCAACAACATAAACAAACGCTGCGTCGACCGTTTCGATACTGACATAAACTTTTCCATCTATTATTTCAACAGGCGATGTCCAGCGCTTGTGGTGTAATGGTATGCCGTCTATGTCTGTGACTGTCTGGGCAACTAAATCTATAATGACAAGTTTATGGTTAATTTGATTTTTAGTAAAAGCACCCCATGAAGCAGCGCCGGTATCATCGGTAATAATACGGGCTATTGCCTTGTTATCACCAACATAATCAAACCAAAATATTTTGCCGCCATCGGTCGCTGCTTCTATATCAAAAAAGTAGTTAGCATCAAAAACTTCTTCATTATTGTTAATACGTAAAAGAGCAGAAGGTTTAGTAGAAGCTGGGCTAAAACCAACGGCAACAGAGCCGTTAGACATACTATATAAATCTCCATTAGCCGTTTTAATCAAGCCAATATTACCATTTACACCAATATTACTGGTTCTGGCATCGGCAATAATACTTTTGGGCGTAGCGCCTTCAACAAGCGGGTAATCGTAAATAGCGACAAAGGCATTGTCAGCTTCAGGTGTGCCCCAATTTCCGGCATCATCTAATTTATGAAAAGATAAAAATAATAAATCACCACGAACAACTAAAGCAGTGGGGTAACCAACGGTGCCTTCGCCTTTAGTACCGGTATCTACATCATGAATTGTATAATTTACTTTGCTAGTTACTAAACCTGTTTCAGCGTCAACACTATAAAGTGTGCGCTTGGTATGGTTACCATCTCTTGGTGCATCGGTGGCTAGTAAAACTTTATCATCTACTGAGGCAAACGTTTCTAAAGTATTGGTGAACTCAAAAGAGGAGAGTTTGGCCACTTTGTTATCCGCATCTACTTTGTATGATGTCGCTTCATTGTTTTCATAGCCAACCGTAAATAAGGTGTTTCCTACAGGGAAGAAATAGTTCCATTTTTGCTGCTCAATACCTTTGCCATCAGCCGTTAAATCTTCTGTTGTTATTGAATCTTGGGTAACTAAATATTCAGCCTCTATATCGCCGGTAATTTTAAAAGCGAAAGTAAATGGACCTGGTTCAACTATCACCGGGTCTACAACGACAGGTGGTATTACAGCTTCATCACTGTCGCTGCTGCCACAGGCGCTTAATGTTAAGGTTGCTATAAGCAAACCTAAAGTTTTCAATTTATACATGATTGTCCTTAAAAAGTTTAATAAAGGTAACGGAATTTTAGGTAGAAGGCTCTACCGGGTTTTTCAATTTTGAAATTGTCGAATACTTCAGCATCGAATATATTACGTGCAGATAACGAGACGTTATAACTGCCATCGGCAAAGCTATATTCAATATCAAGGTCGTGGGTTAGTTGTGTTGGGATAACTAATTTTTGGTCGGCATCGCCATTGCCCTCCCAGTTTAAGAAAAATTCATTTATAAGGGAGGTGGTCCAAAAAAGAGATAATTGGTCATTGTTGGCGACTTCAAAGCTTGCCGCTAAACGGGCATTGGCAAATAAATAAGGCTCGTTAGGTATACGTTTACCGTAATTGAGATCCTCAACCCCTTCGTAATCTTCTTTTGATTTATTGATTAAGTCTTGGTAGGTAGCATTAACTTGCAATGAATAATTGTCATAAAACCGAAGGTAATAAGAGCTTTCAATACCCGTGGTTTCTACTGCTTGTAAATTAGAATATATACCGTAAATAATACGGTCTGGTAGGTAGCGGATAAAATCACTGGAGTCTCGATAAAAAACATTAGCTTCAAAACGCTGCGCAGTATTTTGTGAGCTAAAGTCAGTTAATAAGCCAAAATTTAGGTTCTGGCTTTCTTCAGGTTTTAAATGAGGGTTTGGCCTGACATACTTACCCGTACCTAAAATCTCTTCTGCTTCAGGCATGCGGTAGGCCAGTTCATACGATGTTTTGACTAACCAGTTGGGGTGAACTTGGTAGCTGAGTGATGTGCCATAACCCATCTCACTTAAATCAACCTCGCTTTTTACATTTTGAAGGTTAAAGTCGACTGATTGCTCGGCATTAATTTCACCTTGAAAACCGTAATGTTTTGCAAAGACATTCCACTTTAATTCTTGCTGTAAGGCACTGGTATCGAAAGCTAAACCAGTGACGGCTTTTCTTATCCAATTAGGTAAACTAAACACAGTATTATTGAGGTTTACTGTATCGTTACCGGTCTTTTTTAAATAATTATTACTATGACTAAGCTGTATGCTGCTATCACTGGTCAATTGGTATTGTGCAGAGATGTTTGCTCTAAATACGTCATCAGTGACGGTAAATAAAGACTTTGTGCCTAGCTCTCCTTGTAATTCATCGGCCTTAATTGTGTATTCACCCAGCCAATTGTAATCTCGATTATAGGTATCATTAATTAGCTGTTCATTTTTACCGGTAAGCAGATAGGCAGAAATAGCTAAAGTATCGAAATTCTTTTTGTAAATGGCTGAGATAAGTTGGGTATCTGTTTCACTGTTAAGTTTGCCAAAAACATTATTTATTGAGGTGGTGGTATGCTGTTCGTTATTACGGTTTTTTGCGCCAGTAATACCTATTGATAATTCATCGGCAAAGTCTTTATTAATGACACCAAATTTTACGTTGATCATCGCTGCTGAGTATTGGTCATTAAAACGCTTGGCGCTCATGCTGCCAGTAATATTACCTAACTCGTCGGTGCTATTAACGTTATTCATTCGATAATCATTATCAGAATGCTCAATATTACTTGAGATACGTACAAAGGTATCATTGTCTAAAATTTTCAGAGCAAAGACGCTGGCTTTGTGTGTATTGAAAGAGCCATAGGTATAGGACAGGTCGAGTAAGTCTTGATCAAGGAAAGGGGTAATAACATTAATAGCGCCACCCAAGGCATCCGAACCAAGCACTATAGGAACCACGCCTTTATACACTTGAATTTGTTCGACTAAATTTGCGGGAAAAGTTAGCGCCGAACCAAAATCTTCCATGGGTATGCCATCAATAAAGTAACGTATTTGATTACCCGAAAGACCATTAAGCGATAAATTAAATTCAGCACCTAGTCCTCCACTTTGTCTGACATTAATGCCCGGTGAGCTTTGCAAAATTTGTAGCAGATTATAGTTTGAGTTTTTAAACTGCTCAGTGAGTAATACATCCACTTTAAAGCCTGATGAGACTAGCGCTTTTGTTGAATCACGGCCAACAACCTCAATTGTTTCTATTTCATTCCCATCACTTATATTTATATCAGCCTTATTTTTACCATCAGCTGAAAAGGCACTGTTGGGCAATAGTATGTTAAGTAATAGCGCGTAACCGACATGACTAAGTACTCGTGATCCATGAGTAGGTGTGGGGAAAAACAAGGAAACTCCGATAACTCCTAATAAGGAGTGGCTACATAGGTTCACAGAAGTTTGTAGACCTACCTATAATGGTAATGAGATCGATTATCATTTGTATTTACTCGTGTGTCAATATGTAATATTACGAGTTTAGTTTGCAGCTAATGATAAGAATGTCGGGACTTAGTTACTGTTTGTTAAAAATATGTGTACAGATGTTGCTTTTGTTAATGTGATAATATAACATCTTTCGAATTGTTATATTATCACATTAAAAGATGGGTTTTACATGAACAGGTTTACATTAATAGCGAGTGCTTTTGCATTGATGACTGCAAATAGTCAAGTGCTTGCTGAGCAAATTACGGGTCTCATTACAGATGAGAATGGACAAGTGGTTAGTGGTGCTAAAGTTAAAATTATGGGCACCAATATAGCTGTTGTTAGCGATAAATTAGGTGAGTTTTATCTTAACGTTCAACCCGGAGAGTATGAATTACATGTTACTGCAGCAGCATATGTTCACCAAAACATTCAGGTCAATTTAGCAAAAAAACAAACCTCTACGCTGGCGGTAAAATTAGATAAATCAGCGATTGAAATTATCGATGTCAGTGCGACACCTTTTCATAGTTCAAATATAGAATCGGCTCTACCTATCACAGTTTTGCATGGTGAAAAATTGCGTATGCGCCAAGCCAATACGTTGGGTGATACCTTAAGTAAAGAAGTGGGGGTGCATAGTAATTTTCATGGTGGTGTTGCTAGTACACCAATTATTCGTGGTTTAGATGGACCGCGTGTGCTCATTACACAAAATGGTCTTGATGCCGGTGACGCTTCACGCGTTGGACCTGATCATGCGGTCTCTACCGAAACATCAACCACAGAACGTATTGAAGTATTACGTGGTCCGGCGACACTATTTTACGGTAGTGGTGCTATTGGTGGTGTGGTTAACTTAGTTGATGAACGCATTCCTACAAGCATTGAAACAAAGGGTGAGTGGCTAGCGGAGCATAATACTAATAATGAGCAAACCTTAGTCTCAGGTTCAATCAATAGTGGTGTTGGTAATATTGCGGTGCATGCCGATGGTTTTTATCGTGACAGTGAAAACTACCAAATACCTGAAAAAAATGGCATTGATGAAGTCGCGAACTCAGCGGCTGAATCAAGCGGCTTTACTTTAGGGACGAGTTATTTACTCGACAATGGTTTTGTTGGTATTTCTTATCAAGGTATTAATCAAGAGTATGGTATTCCAGGTCACAGCCATGGTGATGAAGACATTGCGGTACTGGCTGATTTAACACAAAATCGTTGGCAGTTACTGAGCGAGCTTAATTTTGATAATAGTGTTATAAAATCACTTAATACTAAGCTAGCTTATACCGACTATCGCCATAGCGAAATAGAATTAGGTAGGATAGGCACAACATTCGACAATGAATCTGTAGAAGCGCGTGTTGAGTTATTACACCAAGACTTTTGGCAGTGGCGTGGTGGTTTAAGTGTTCATTACAAACAAAGTGATTTTACTGCCGTGGGTGCTGAAGCATTTACGCCGCCTTCTGAGACAAATTCAATCGCTTTGGCGTGGATGGAAGAGCGCCATTTTGGCGATGTGTTATTACAGTTAGGTGCACGTATAGAGCGTACCGAAGTAAGCGCAGCTAAAGTGCGTTTACCTGAACTTGAGTTATTTGAAGAACATGCGGAACACGAAGGTGAGCATGACTCACATGAAGATCACGGCCATGACGCTCATGCGGCGCAAAATGTCACTCGTAACTTTGAAGTTGAACATGTATTTACCCCGGTAAGCCTTTCTGCAGGATTAGTGTGGGACTTTACCGATGGTTATAACTTAGGCCTATCACTGTCTCATTCCGAGCGTGCACCATCGGCATCAGAATTATTATCTTTTGGTCCACATATTGGTACTGGCTCTTATGAAGTAGGGGCACTGTTTTCATTACATGACGACCACGGTGAAGTCGCACATTTTGGTTTAACTGATCATGATATTGTCATGGAAACCGCCAATAATATTGATTTAAGCTTACGTAAATTTAAAGGAAACTTTGGTTTTATTCTGAATGCTTTTTATAACCAAATAGACGATTACTACTACGAGCAAGCCACCGAGTTATCTGCGGGTGATGGCCACTCTCATGATGAAGAAAGTCATAGTGGTCAAGACCATGACTCACAAGGTGAAGCAGCACATACTTTACCCTTATTTATTTTTACTGCTCAAGATGTCACCTTGCACGGTTTTGAAGCGCAAGCTGTTTGGCAAGTTACCGATGAATTTACTTGGCGGGTACAGGGCGACATTATTCGTGCTCGCTTAGATAACGGTGGTGAATTACCTCGTACACCACCCGCACGTATTGCTACCGAGTTTAGTTACCAAAGCGAAGCTATTTCAGCTGACATATTTGTCAGTCACTACTTTGAACAAACCAATACCGCAGCACTAGAAAGCTCAACAGACAGCTATGTCATGGTGGATGCTAACGTTAATTATCATTTTACTTTAGGGCAGCACGACTTAGCTGTTTATCTTAAAGGCACCAATTTGACCGATGAATATGCGCAAGTGCATACCTCATTCTTAAAAGACTTAACACCACTAGCAGGGCGTTCAATTACTGCTGGTATTCGCGGCTCATTTTAATTTTTTGCCCTATCGCTTGGGTTCGACTCATTTATCAAAGGAAAACCATGAAAACATTTAATTTAAAGGCACTTGTATTAGCTTGTACTGCCACCGCGCTAGTCGGTTGTGGTGATAGTGAAACTAACATTACAGAAATAGATCCAACTGTAGTACCAGTAGTTGATGATCATCATGACGAAGAATTGGGCAAAGGCCGTTTAGCTATTGCCGATGCAGAACAAGCCGTTGTGCATATTTTTGATTTAGAAGATAACAGTTTGGTTGACTCTTTAACTATTGAGAATCCAGCAACAGCATTACATGCAAGTCCTGAAAACCGTTATGCGGTGGCAATACAAAAGGAGACAGGTAAAGTGCAGTTTATTGATGGTGGTTTATGGCAAGAAGCCCATGGCGATCATTATGATCAACACGTCGATGCGCCAGAATTAACAAGTTTTAGCATGCAAGGTGCTAAGCCAGCTCATTTTGTCTCACGTGGTGAACAAGTTGCCTTATTCTTTGATGGTAATGATGTAGGTGAAAACGCTGAATTAAACATATTAAGTGATGAAAGTATTAAAGCAGAAAAAATTATTGCTCATCATGACTTCGATACCTACATGCATGGAACGGCAGAAATACGTGGTGAGTATGTTTTAAGTACATTACGAGTAAGTGACGCCGAAGGCACATTACCTAACGAAGTTGCAGTATTTGAAATTCATGGTGATCATCTTCACCAAGAACAGGTTTTTGATACCAAGTGTCCAGATCTTCACGGTAGTTTTCAAAATGAAAATTACATTGCTTTTGCTTGTGACGATGGAATTTTAACCGTACAACAAGAAGGTTCAACTTTTACCGATAGTAAAATAGCTTATCCGGCAGATGTGCCTGAAAGTAAGCGTATTTGGACGATTAAAGGCAGCGAGCATAGTGCAACGCTTTTGGGCTTAACGCCACGTGGTATCTTTGTGATAGACCCTGTTAATCAAGGTATTAGCCTTTTAGAACGTCCAGCGGATGAAAATTCTTACTTCCCACGTTATACGTTTGATGCGCACCATGAACATTTATTATTACTTGATAAAAATGGCGCTTTAAATGCGTACAGTGCGGAGCATAATTGGGAACTTGAAAAAACTATTCCAGTACTTGAAGCACTTGCTGATGATGTTAGACCATTAATTATTGCTTCAAAAGCACATGAGCTTGTTTATATTATTAATGGCAAAGAAGTGACAACTGTTGACTTACATGAAGGTGAAGTTGTTGGTCACTTTGATTTAGACTTCGCTCCCGGTAAAGCCGCATGGTTAGGTATTGCAAGCGAAGAGGAGCACGTTCATTAAAGTTAAACCTTAACTTACTCGCATTTTGTTTATTCCTTTTTTGGCCACATTTTATGTGGCTTTTTTTTTGCAAAGTTCATTGAAAATATATAAAGCTACTGAATTAAAATCGAGGGATTATTTTGTAGAATAATCTCAAATTCACCATGCCACGTAAATGATAATGATTTTCATTACTTTGTGGTGTATCATGTTATTTTTACCGTGGTGATTTACGCACCAACATTAATTTTTAATTGTTTAGATCATCTTTGCACTTGTTAGGCAAACCGCATTGAAAATGTATCAAATAAGACTAAGTAACATGGAATAAAAGTGACTTACCTTTTCAATCAATTTAATCTCTCTAGCCCGAGCTGGGCTGTTTTCTCTCGATCGCTAGCTGCCATCTTTGGTGGTTATGTTTTAGCAACCTCTAGCTCTCTCTTCATTGGCCAATTGCTATTAAATAGCGTGGGTAAATATCAAGCTATTCATATTGGCTTATTGCTCTCTTTCATCGTCTACGCCTGTGCTGCCATGTGGGTATTTTCAGTATCAAGTGCCAGTAAAGCGTGGGGCGGACTAATAAAACTAAACGTTTTCCTTTTCGTCGCTACTTGGCTTTTAATGCAGCTTAATGGTGTGGCTAGCTAATGAAAGATAATTTTCGACAGTCAATGAAGTGGTTTCATACTTGGGTTGGCTTAATTGTTGGCTGGATCTTATTTTTCATGTTTATAACGGGAACCTTAGGTTATTTCTATCAAGAAATTACCCGTTGGATGGAGCCTGAAAGACCTTTTATCGAGCATAGTATTAGTAATGAACAATTAATCGATATTGCCCAAAATTACCTCACTAAAAATGCACAAGGTATTGATGAGTGGGATATATATTTGCCCACTGTACGTGATCAAAATCTACGAGTCGGTTGGCGGCATGCGCCAGAAGCAGGTAAAAAAAGAGGTCGATACCAAAGAGCGGTATTGGATATTAATACGGGTGCGAAAATTGACAGCAGAGCGACGGGTGGCGGAAGATTACTCTATCGAATGCACTATCGTTTACATTATTTATCAAGCAAAATCAGCTATTGGATAGTTGGATTTTGCTCTATGTTGATGTTGTTAGCGGTTATCACGGGCGTGGTTATCCATAAAAAAATATTCACTGATTTTTTTACTTTTAGAGCGAAAAAAGGCTTACCTGGTTGGTTAGATATTCATAATGTATTAAGTGTTATTGCCTTGCCCTTTCATTTTATGATCACCTACAGTGGCTTATTATTCTTCCTGTTTACTTACATGGCGTTAAGTACTAATTTACAAACTAATGAAAATGAATATAGTGAAATGCGCAAAGAGATATTTCCTCGTTCAGCTCATTTAGAAAGTGCTAACCAACCTTCGGCAATGTTAGATATTTCATCCTTATATCAGCAAGTAAAAATGAGTTGGAAAAATGATGACCTCAGCACTATTGAAGTGTTTGCTGCACACGATATTAATGCCCAAGTACTTTTTATTCGTCATGAAACGGATATAACGTATAACCCTAAAGACCAAGTGATGGTAAGCGCAATTACAGGTGACGTTATTCCACAAGCATCGAAAGAGTATACCGCAGCGGGTATGATTCATAATGGATTTTTCTCGTTGCACGAAGGGCAGTTCGCTGGTCCTGTTGCGCGTTGGATATATTTTTTTACCGGCCTTATTGGCACGGCGATGATTGCCTCGGGGTTGATCCTTTGGACAACCAAACGTAAGCCTCAACAAATGAAAAAAGCAAACGGACCTGATTTTGGTTACCGTTTGGTTGAGCAACTCAATATCGGCACTATTGTCGGTTTACCCATAGCTATTGCCGCATATTTCTATGCGAATCGTTTGTTGCCTATTGATATGATTGACCGAGTAAATTGGGAAGCGAATATAATGTTCATCAGCTGGGCATTACTGTTAATTTATCCTGCACTTCGCCCTGCTAATAAAGCGTGGTCTGAACAATTACAACTAGCAGCGCTGGTTTATATGGCACTGCCACTAGTGAATTTATTAACCACAGATAAACACCTTATTAATAGTTTGGTGCAGCAGGATTGGGGGTTTGCTGGCTTTGACCTGACGTTTTTGGCCGTGGGCGCTTGTTTTGCTTTTGCAGCCTACAAATATAAGACACTTCATGTTGATAAAAAAGTTAGAAAGCCGACAATAAAGCAAGAGGTTATAAAAGAAAGCGGGCAAGGAAGTAAACAGGGTGAAACATTCGGAAATGAAGGCTTATTGAATGCACCTCAGGTAAGTAAGGGTAATAGCTAATGTTATTACTCAGCAGTTTATGCTTTACCGCCATGGCACTGTTTTGTTTAGCGATGAGTAAACACCGACAACAAATAATAGCGCAAGAAGTACCTAAGCTTGTGGTGCGTTTTTTCCGACCTGCTGCTTGGTTGTTATTAACTTTCACCGCTTATTTAAGTGTTGAACTATTTGGCTGGTCTATTGGGCCTGCGCTTTTATTTGGTGCACTGACAATGGCTATTTTATTACTGACTTTGTTATTGACCTACCAAGCTAAAATAGTGCCTCAATTAGCCATCTTGTTATCATTAATTTCGAGTATTAGTCTTTTAAATAGTTAGTATTCGTATTGATTTATTGCTAATTCATCAACACTTGCTTAAAGTCCCCGTTATTGCTGATATAGCCCTTTTTATGGGGATAATTTAAATTTAGAGGAAGTGTTTTGGAGTTTGCTAATTTAACCATTGAAATAGCCTTATTTTTATTTACCATTGCCATTATTGCTGGCTTTCTTGATACCTTAGCTGGCGGTGGTGGCCTATTAACGTTACCCGCGTTAATGATGAGTGGTATCCCCCCGTTAACGGCTTTAGGAACAAATAAACTGCAATCAAGTATGGGAACTGCAACGGCCACCGTAATGATGTTACGTGCTAGGCGTGTGCGTTGGCATCAGGTAAAGCACTTAATGCTTGCAGGCTTTATTGGTTCAGCGATAGGTACAGTCATTATTCAGTTTGTAGATGCTCAAATGCTGACACTTATTATCCCTGTGGTGATTACTTGTATCGGTATTTATTTTCTTATTACGCCTACCGTTGATGAAGAAAATAAGTTGCCTAAAGTCTCATCTGAAAATTACAAAAAATACGTTATACCGCTAATTGGTTGTTATGATGGTATTTTTGGTCCTGGTACAGGTTCATTTTTTACCTTGGCAGGTCGTGCATTACGCGCTCAGAAATTTCTTCAAGCGACAGCTATCGCTAAAACACTAAACTTCTCTACCAATATTGCTTCGCTTATTGTTTTTATTTTTGCTGGGCAAGTGATTTGGATGGTTGGCTTAATTATGATGTGTGGGCAATTTATTGGTGCTTGGCTCGGATCGCACTTTTTGTTCAAAATACCGGTCAATTATTTACGCTATTTAGTGGTATTTATGTGTTTTGCTATGTTAATTAAGTATGTGTCTGCTTAGTCTTCGGTCGAGACTGTTGGTAAGACCCCGCCTTGTGCAACACTTCCCAAAGTTGTTTAGACACCATTGAGTCAAATTACAGCGAATACGATTCCAACCATATTAATGCTTGATACTTATATATTCCTACCTCTTTGATATCATGTTAACAAAAAACCACAGAGTTAATTATAATTAACCCTGTGTTAATAATATTTGACATGGTGATTGGTAGAGGATACTGTGTGTTAAGTTTTTTTAACATTGGAAGTGAATGATGATTTTTAAAGATAGTAATTTTAGTGAACAAACTGCTTGGATTAGCGTGACATTTACCGTATTCATAGCCTGGTTTTATGCCAATGGTATGAAACAACTTGAAGGAACGTTTTCTACCCATGCCGACCAAATAGTTGGTTTATGGGCTAAAACAATGTTTGCTAGTATCATTTTTGCTGTTATTGCCTTTTCGGCTTTAGCTATCATGAGGAAGTTCAGTGGCGATGATGACGATAATTTATTGATTGATGAAAGGGATGAACTCATTGAAGCAAGAGCGACTAGGTGGGCTTACTATAACTTGAGTACTTGCATTATTATTTTGTTTGTACATATATTCTGCCAAGGCGTTATTACTAATTACCCCTTTTTTCCTAACGTACCTCCTATCGACTTTCTTATTCACGGCGTGATGTTTTCAAGCTTACTGGTTGAGTTTATTTTACGTGCGTCACAAATCTATCGTTACCGAAAAGCAGCTTAGCTAAAATGATTAGTAATACCAGTTCTATTAAGTTTGTGATCTTTTTGTGCGTAGGAAGAATAATTTAAGGGTAGGCGCTTGATTGAGCAATAGCGAGTTATTGGGATTGAGAGCAACGCCGCCTTGGGGTATTTTAACCAGCATAAGTGGGCAATAACTTAATGGGATTGGTATAAAGGGAGAAAACCATGAGTAAACAAGTGAAAGGCGTGATTAGTAATCAATTGAGAAAAAAACGCTTTGAAAAAGATGAGATGACACAGCAAGAATTGGCTAAAGCGTTGGGCGTAACTCGGCAAACTATTGCTGCGATAGAAGCTGGCAAGTATTCACCCTCGTTAGAGGTAGCTTTTTGCTTGACCGATATATTTGAAACACCTCTTGATGAGCTATTTCAATGGCAAGTAAATGACAGTGAAACCAATAATGAATAGATAGATTAAGCATTAAAGGTGAAGTGTGGTTTACGGCTTAGGTGAATTAACCTTGCCATAAAGCCAGTTTATAATGTCTCGCCCCGTTATTATTCCAACAGGTTCATTATTGCTGTTTATGACGGGAAGACATGATACTCCGGTATCATGAAAAACCTTTATCGCTCCACTAAAAGGGCTGAATTCTTTAATAGCGACTAACTTCTTCGAAACAATTTGATGAACTCGTTTGTTTAACATTGCTAGATCTTTATCGCTTGCTGTGGGTAATTCTAGATTAGAGTTTGTTGCTTTTAAATAATCTCTTTCTGAAATAACCGCAACAAGCTTTTTCTTTTGGTCTATTACCATTAAATGATGAAATTTATGTTTAATAAATAACTCTCTAACAACAGATAATCTTTCATCTAAATCTATACAAGTGACATCTTCACTCATTATGTCTTCAATCTTCATATTTTATTATCTATTGTTGTTTTCAAAATAATGAGTCAGAAAACTCATCACTAAACGAGACAACGACCATTGGTGTCTCTTAGAAGACAGTAAGCCTTTCAATAAATCATGTCAACAATACGAAGATTCAAGCTGCGTGGTTTTCTTAAAAATTACAGTGCTGTCAAAGCGACAAGTTCCTCTGAAAACAAATCACTGAGAAAAATCAACGCGGGCAGTACATGGAAATAACCGCGCATGAACAATTGAATCGTTTTATTCGCATGATTTAACTCCATAAAGTAATCCATAATACGCCTGCCTTTATAGGCAATAGAACAACAAATAATGGCGGTAATCGCTAGGCTTGGTTCAGCGGTCTCTGCGACAAAAGCATTAGCCGTGGTGATTATCATCAATAAGACCCAAGAAAAATCTAATACA
This sequence comes from Colwellia sp. 75C3, assembly GCF_002836255.1. Lineage (GTDB taxonomy): Bacteria > Pseudomonadota > Gammaproteobacteria > Enterobacterales > Alteromonadaceae > Colwellia. The sequence continues at coordinate 247,033 of NZ_PJAU01000033.1, forward strand.
TTGAGTGTGAAGGTATTTTTGAGCATGAGTATTCCCTATCGCAGTACATACAAGAGTGGAAAAATAATCACCCACGCTAAATCGACCATATGCCAATAACAAGCAATAGCGGTAAAGCCGAGATGATTTTGTTGGGTATAATTGCCTGCTTTTAGCTGACGAATGGCCCACAATAAACTGCCGCTAGCCCAAGTGACATGTAACAGGTGATTAAAGGTAAGGTAGTAATATACGGTATAAAAATTATTTGTATTGGTCGTTATGCCTTGATCTACATTCCAATGATATTCCCAAATTTTTATCACCAGATAAACACCACCACAAAAAACCGCACGCCATAACCAACGTATACTTTTTTCAGGATCATTTAAGCGAACAGATGCTAAGGCTTTGGCAACAAAATAACTGCTGCTGATCAGGGCAAAAGTATTGAGTGTACCTGCCAAAGTATTAAGCTTCAGCGGTCCTTGGTTAAATTGTTCTGGGTAGTGCGCTTTGGCAATAAAATAAACCAAAAAGAATAACGCGAATTCTGTCATTTCGGCGAAAATACCGACCCATACGGCTCTGTTACCCGGTATTTTATTTAATGTTTCAGGTTCTTTAGTGACTTCGCCACTACCATTTAAATGAAAATCAATTGCTGTAATGGTCATGTTACTACCTACTTAGCGCGACAAGTGACTAGGCTAGCTAACCACTTGTCTTTGAGTGACGTTATGTGTGAATGATCTGAGTTAAGCGATTAATTACGAAAGAACACGGTGTTTTTTTGCAATACAATATCGGGTTGTTCGATAGCTTGAATAATGAAGTTAAACTGAGTGATTTTCTTCTTCAATTCAAAACCATCAATAGCTAAAGTCACAGGGATCTCTTGCATAACACCCGCGCCAATAAGTACGTTTTTAGGTAGCGCTAGTGTCAGTTTTGATTCAGGGCTAATTAAGTTGTCGACATTAATAGTAAAGTGCATAGGTACTTGGCTTTTATTGAGAATTTTTAAGGTATAAGTATTTTCAACGACACCTTCAAAATTAACACGGTACAGCGCAGTTCTATCGCGAATGATGTTGGCTTCTAACGGAATTCTACTATTAATCCAAAACCCTAATAATATGACGAACAGTAAAGTTAACACCCCATAAGAGACGAGTTTTAGGTTGAAACGTTTAGTTTCTTTACCAGCGAGTTGTTGTTCACTGGTATAGCTAATAAGGCCTTTAGGGTAGTTAAATTTCTCCATGGTTTGATCACAAGCATCAATACACAGACCGCAGTTAATACATTCGTATTGAATACCGTTACGAATGTCTATGCCGGCAGGGCACACATCAACACATAAATTACAGTCAACACAATCGCCTAACCCTTTGTCATCTTTTAGTGTTTGTCTATCATCACTGCGTTTACGCGGTCCTCTGGTTTCACCACGCGTTGCATCATAGGCAACCATCAAAGTGTTTTTATCAAACATGGCTGACTGAAAGCGAGAATAAGGACATAAATGAATGCAGACATGCTCTCTCATCCAACCCGCATTAGCGTAGGTCGATAGGGCAAAAAACAACACCCAAAAAGTGACCGCTCCGCTCCAATCGAATGTAAGCATGGTGCTATAAAGCTCGCTCACGGGTACAAAGTAAGAAATAAAAGTGGTCGCGGTAAATAACGACATGAACAGCCAAATACTATGCTTGAGTGTTTTTTTGTAGGCTTTAGTTAGCGTCCAAGGGGCACGGTCTAATGCCATGCGTTTATTACGTGTGCCTTCAATGCGATGCTCAACCCACACATAGGCCAGTGTCCAAACAGTTTGCGGGCAAACATAACCGCACCAAACCCGTCCAAGCCAGGTGGTAATAAAAAACAGCGCAAAGGCTGCCACCATAAAAATCCCGGCAAGTAAGATAAAATCTTGCGGCCAGAACGTGAGGTTAAATATTCTAAATTCTTGCTTAACTACATCGAGTAATACCGCTTGTTGATCGTTAAATTGCACAAAAGGCATGGCAATAAAAGCCAACATAAGTAGCCAGTTAATATTACGGCGAATTTTTTGGTAAAAGCCCTTTTGCTCTCTAACATAGACAGATGTTTGAGATTTATACGGCTTAATGATGAGGTGCTCTTCTTTTATATCAAACTTCATTTATTACTACAGGGTCATAATTAAGTAATTACTCTATATCAATAAACGCGCCATAAATTATGGTTTTTAAGTTGTTGTATTTTATCATTAAATTTCAATGTGGAAGAGTTGTTGGCCACGATATATCGTGTAGGTGCGATATGTCGTGGTTTTGTGGAGGACTTTAGGATTAACGACGTTGGATATTTAGTTTCTGCATGCGAGAACGTAAAGTACTATCAGGTAAGCCTAGTATTTTTGCTGCACCATTTTGACCACCAATTTGCCAATGACAATCATTTAATATTTCAATAATGTAGGCTTTTTCAATGTCAGCTAAGGGTTTGTTGAGTGTACGTGTAGCCGATTGAGATTTATCGAATTTTTGTTGGATATGTAAGGTATGAGAGTTTGAAAGAATCACTTCTCGTTCGAGTATGTTTTGTAATTCTCTGATATTACCTGGCCAGTGATAATCTGCTAATTTAGCTAAACTCTTTTTACTTATTCCTTTGATGTCTTTGTTAAGCTTATGATTAAGTTGCGCTAAAATACTATGGCACAGTAAGGGAATATCTTCGATTCGTTCTCTTAATGCCGGCATCACAATAGGAAATACATTCAAGCGATAATATAAATCCATACGGAACTTACCTTGCTCTACCATGGCTAGTAAGTTTTGGTTGGTCGCGGCAATAATGCGGATATCTACTTTAATGGTTTTACTGCCACCAACGCGCTCGAATTCACGTTCTTGTAATACCCTCAGTAATTTACTTTGTGCATCAGGAGTGAGTTCACCTATTTCATCTAAGAAAAGTGTGCCTTTATCGGCGAGTTCAAAACGACCACGTCGTTTCTCACTTGCCCCGGTAAAAGCACCTTTTTCGTGACCAAATAGCTCCGATTCTAACAAGTTCGCCGAAAATGCTGCACAGTTAACTTTAACCAGTGGGGTATTTTTACGTTGACTCAATTGATGTAAGTTACGGGCGACAAGTTCTTTACCGGTACCATTCTCTCCCAGAATAAGTACCGTGCTATCTGTTTGCGCTACCAGCTTTATTTGTTGCAACATGGCAAGGAAATTTGGGCTATTACCCTCTAAACCAGAGCCATGCCAACTTTCGTTAATTTCATCTTGTAAATAGCTGTTTTCTGCTTGCAGCTTCTCAGTCAGGTCTTGTACTTTTTTTAAGGCAGAACGCAAATTACAATCGGCTAATCTTTGCTGGCTGACATCCCTAAAAACAGCGACGGCGCCGATGAGTTCACCGTCTTTAAATACGGGTGTTGAGGTATATTCTACTGGAAAGCTAGTACCGTCTTTTCGCCAAAATACTTCATTGGTAATTTTACGCTCCAACCCGTCACGCATAGTGTTATAAATATTACATTCTTCGCTAGGATAGGGCTCACCATTAGCATGAGTATGGTGATGATATTTATGGATGTTTTTACCCAATAACTCAGCTGATTTCCAACCTGTCATTTGCTCTGAAGCTGGATTGACAAAAACAGCATTGCCGTCTCTATCAAAGCCATAAATACCTTCGCCAACGGCGTTGAGTAGTAGTTGAGAGTCAGCTAAAAATTCTTTTATATCAATGGTCATACACTGTTTGCTCTTGCTAATAATCGGTTGCACGATATATCGTGGCGTAGTGTTAGCTTATCAGTTATCCATTAAAAAATCCGATGCATGTTAGGGCTTGGTGTAAGTAATTAATGATTAGTGGTATTATTTCCATAATTTCTTGGGTAGTTAGGGCACTACAATGTCAGCATATCAATTCTATAACTTTCAATTTAATCGTGATAAATATCAGTTAACTAGCAATGATATTCCGGTGAATATTCGCCCGAAAACAGCCTTGGTACTTAACTATTTAATTGAAAATAGACAAGCTATCGTCAGCAAGAATGACTTGTTTGAAGCGGTATGGCAGACCACTCATGTGCAAAATCACACATTATTTCAAGTGATTAGTGAGATAAGAAAGCTTACTAATGAAGATCTTATTCGTACTCAACCCAATAGAGGTTATCAGTGGGTAGCTCCTACCAAGGTAATAGCCGTTGAGCACAATGTAGAGATTGAGCAAGTAAAATTGTCTAGTGTGAAAAGCAATACAGTAAGATCAGGCCGTTTGCATACTATAGCTATGGCAGCAAGTATAACGTTGTTGGTTTGTGCTAGTTTTTATCTAGGGCAATGGTCTAAACAAGAAAATACTGAGTTTGTTAAAGCCAATTCTTTTAAAGGTAATATTATTAAAAATGCCTTGGTTAAAGGCGCTAACAGTCTTCCAGCAATTAATGCTTATGCTAAAGGCGTTGTGGCATTTGAAGAAGGGCACTATAGCCAAGCTAAACAATGGTTTGATTTTAGTTTGTTAGAAGACCCAAGTTCAATACAGAGTAAGTTAATGCTGGCAGAAAGCTATTTTAAACAAGAGAACTATATCAGGGCACAAGATGTCGCTTTTAAGTTACTCGATTCTTTGGATAAAAGCTCTTATCACTATTCTTCAACGGCTGATTTATTGAGCCGCATGTATGCACAACAAGGCTTAGTTTTTGATGCATTAAACTATGCTATTACTGGCGCCAATAGTTTAGAAAACTCAGGTTCTTTTTGTTCAATTGAAGTCACTGACCAGCGAATTGAGCAACTAGCACAACAACTGATTGGTGATAAAAGCTTACAAACAGATAAAGCTAAGTTATTGGCCGGCTATTATAAACAAGCACAACAAAATGCGTTGTCTTCCCCCGTGACTGAAAAGAAGGTATCGAAAGCTAATACTTTATGTGAAAAAGTGAATGAGGCAACAGAAACAAGGCAAATGATTATGGATGATACCTCGGCCTGTTTAAAACAAGCATCTACACCACTACTGTTAAGTTTTTATAATGATTATAGTCATTATAAAAATCAGCAAACGAGTTAAAGCATAACTAAACTATAGCTAAGCCATCGTTCGAATATAGCTAAGTTTCAGCTAGGATACATGCTTTCAAGTCTATGTTTATAAAGACTATATAGATAAATATAGTTAATAATAGAACTAATGACTAGGGTTTTATCCCTGAAGAAATTATCTTAGCCTAATAAAATATTGCCTATCAATCGGCAGTTTTACCTTAGGTATGAGTTAAAGGAAATCAGGATGAGATTACAGCGTTTTTCCCCCACGTTTTTGAGTATTATTACAATAACGATAACGATAACATCGTTAGTTTTTATGCAAACGAGTATTGCTCAGCGTAATAGCGGGCAACACCCTAGTACTCAAAATGAAAGCATTCAAAATGAGAGTGCTCAAAGTGATAACACTCAAAAAATTGATACCGCCAGTATTTCAGCGGATGCTTATCAAAGTATCCATGAGTTTTTTCAAAATACCCCTAACGTTTCTATTCAGCGATACAACGAGCAGTTACTTGAAGTAAATATTGGCGCACGTAGTTTTTTTGCGAGCAATGACGGTCGATATATTTATGTCGGTAAGGTTATCGATACCCATGAAAATGTTGATATTAGCGAACAGATAACACAAAAAAACCGTATTAAGGCGCTTGCTAAACTTGATGCGGAAAACCAGTTAACTTTCCCTGCAACGGTAGAAGAGTTATTTGCTGTGACATTGTTTACCGATATTGATTGCGGATATTGCCGACGTTTTCATAGCAACATGGCGCAATATAATGCTTTAGGCATTCGCGTTAATTATTTAATGTTTCCTCGAGCCGGTAAACGATCTGAATCTTATGATAAAACCGCGGCGGTTTTATGTTCTGCCAACCCACAAGAAAGTATGACCCTCGCTATGCAGGGGCAGTTTTCGGCCTCTGCCTCCTCGGTGAATAAAACCTGTCAGCACAATCTTGACCAACAAATGTCGGTAGCAGCTGAATTTGGCATATCGGCAACACCGACCATGCTTTTACCGAATGGTGGTGTTATCAAAGGAGTCTTAAATCCTGAGCAATTATTGGCTCAACTAAAAAAATCGGTATCGAGTAAATAAAATCTAATCGATTTAAAACTAATGATTAATATCTTTAAGTTATACCTTCAAACATTACCTTTAAATAAAACCTTTAAATAATATCTCCAATTCATACCCAAGGAAAACCATGAAAAATCAGATCAACTTTACCGTTATATCGACCTTCGTATTAGCTAGCTTTTTACTGTTGTCTAGCGCATTTGTCAGTGCCGCTGACTTTGAAGAGGGCAAACACTATAAGGTATTAAGCACCCCCATTAATGACAAGCTTAATTCAGCTAAGGAAGTACGTGAGTTTTTCTCTTTTTATTGTCCTGCCTGTTATCGACATGAGCCGATTATTGGCGAATTAAAAGCGCAACTTCCTGACAATATCATGCTAGTAAAGAACCCTATTGATGGTATGCCTGGACGTGATGTTGCTATTGAACATGCCTTATCTAAAGCGCTGTTAACTGCAAAGTTATTAAAAGTAGAAGATAAGATTTCTGCTGCCATTTTTAAATATATTTATGTTAATAAAGCAACATTTACCAATGAGAAAGACATTAAGAATATCTTTCTATTACACGGTATTGAAGAACAGCGTTTTGACAAAGTATTTAATGGTTTTAGTGTTAAAACAGGCGTGAATAAAATGAACAAAAATACTGAGATATTAAGGGATCAAGGAATATCGAGTGTTCCTACCATTATTGTAAATGGTAAATATAAAGTAGAAACGGGTGCTATTAAGTCGAAAGAGCAATACATTGAGCTAGTGCTGTATTTATTAAAGCAATAATTATTAAATCACTAATTATTGCTGTTGTATTAGGTTTATAGCCAAGTCATTTGAAATTGAATTTTCATGTGGCTTGGTTTTTTAATAAGCTCAAGGGCCTAGTTTGATAATGATCAGAACGATCTTGATTTGGCTAACTAAAAACATAACAAAGAACTCACCATAATGATGAGTTCTTCATAAGTCATTCTTATTTATTTAAAGCAGATAATTCTTTTTGTGCTAAAAAGTTATCCATTTTTGAACGTAATAATTTATACAGCAAAATAGATCCGTCTATTTCTTCTTTACGATTAGTTAAGCTCTCAATGTTTAAGCCTAAAGGTAAATCATAAGGAAGTATTGCATCTAAAATTTGCTGCAAACTATTTACACAGTTGCGTATTGATTCATACAAAGGGTTATCTGCATTAAGAATACGCAAGCTCGTTGCTTCAGGAACATTTACGCCCAACCATTCAATAAATTCTAAGGTCTTTTTACTGCCACAGGGAGAGAATGTTAAAATCAAGCGTTGTGGTTTTACCCCTTCTTTTTTGCATTCAATAGCATAACGAGTAAGTAAATCTATAGTCGCTTGTGGATTGTATATCGCTTGAGAAATAAAGAAGCTACAACCTTGTCGGTGTTTTGCTATTAAGCGTTCATGTTCATCTTTTTTACTCGCATGGCGCTCAGCAATGGTGACACCGCCGATAAAAAAATCATTTGGGTTATCGACTAAGGTTTTATAAGCATCAGCTAAAGGTAAAGAGATGTTATTGTCTTTTGACGGACTACCAACGAGTACTACATCTTTTACACCATACTTTTCCCACGCTTCGTTTGCCCACTCATTAAAGTCTTCGCTATTCGATTGAATAACACTTTTATAAGTAATAACAGGATGATTCGACTTTTTATTCAATAAAGAAGAATAAAGTCTCGTATCATGGGTTGATTTAAACGGGAAAGGTCTAGGTTTACTAATACGAGAATTTTCATCTTGAATGTCATAAACAATCAGGCCATCAAAGTCGATGTCACTGACTCGCTCAAGCAATTTTTCAGCAATCTCAGCGACTTTATCAAGTGGCGTATCGCTTTTTGGTGGTGTAGTGCCAATAAAGTAAACACCTCGATTAATGTCATTGTACCTAGCTTGAAGCTCTGATTGTGTAGTCAAAATATTTCTTCTTACTTTAAATAGATGTCTGTTCGGACGTTTAGATGGCTATATGTTCATTCAATTTACCTTTTTTGTCAACCATTGAGTGCTTTATATATAGAAGTTTTATTCACTAAGTAATTAAATTGATTCTGTGTGAAACTTTTCGAAGCATGGTCTTTTGTTTACTGTGATGTTGAAATTTTTTGTTATTCTTCTTTATAGTGAAATATTCTCTATTATTCATCTGGTTATTTTTAAAGGAATAACCAAGAATAACCTCACTTACTCAGTGATAACGTGGTCTGTACAATTTCACTATCATTACAGTAAGTACAAAGCAGCCGGCGCTTTGATTTGTTACTTAGCGTAAGTGTTAAGTAATCACTCATAAAAAACAGCAGTATTAAGAAAAGGAATTATTCATGACATTAGGTGAACAGTTAAAAAAATTACGCGCAGACAAAGGTTTGAGCCAGCCTGAATTAGCCGAGCTTGCAGGTATAGAACAATCTTATTTATCAAAGTTAGAAAATGATAAATCACTGCCTTCTAATGACGTTTTTAGAAAGCTACTCAGTGCTTTTTCATTAAACGTTGCTCAATTATTAGAGCCTATTGATACACATTATATAAAGAATAACCTGTTAGTGATCAGTGATATTGAACAGTTATATCAACAATCCAGTACTAAGCAGCTAAACCAGCAACGTACACTGCTTTACATGGCGAGTAGCTTAATCGTACTTGCGGTTACTTTGTTTTATATCGGTTATGCCAAGCAGGTATTTAATGAAACTTTCTATGAATATAGCTCTAGAGGGGTGGTGTTAGCTGGAGAGCCAAGCGATATATTTTGGCAGTGGCGTGACCTTATTGATATTAAAGACCGTAACGAGAAAGATGAAAAAATGCGCCAGATGAAAGTGGTTATGTCCCAGCGCAGTGATGTCTTAGTAAAGTTAATCTCTGAAAGTAAAGGTTACTCGTTTGAAGAGGAGGTTGAAGGTGGCAGACGTTATTTTCGAAAGTCGAAGAATACTTTACCGATAAAAGTACCTCAGGGCATTAATGCATGGCTGCAAGTTTTGGGGGTAATGTTATTAACGAGCGGAATTATGGTCTTTGTACTAGAGCGCCGGCTATGTAAGTTACCTCGATAGTTAGCTAGTCAGTGAAATCCTTGCTGAGTATTACTGACGATTTGGACGTAATAATGATTATCTGACATATGCGTTCATAAAAGACGAAAAAGCCCCTTAAATAGACGTTAAGGGGCTTTTTATTACGTAAATAGCTACTTATAAAATTATCAGAGTAATATTATAAAATAGCTTTATTAACTCAATTTATAGGATAGCAATTTATAGGTCTTTTCATTCGCGAGTGAACAATTAGAAACACTCGATCTCGCTTGGGCTAATAACTCTGTATTTTTATCTTTTATATTGGTCATACTCACGGCTATTTCGTGAATAGCAGCTGTTTGTTCTTGGGCAGAGCTTGAAATTGTTATGGTCATTTGATTAATTGTTTCTACATAGCTCATCACCTCAGTGAGTGAAATGCAGGATGTCTCAATATGACTTACATTCGCAAGGCTACTCTCCTTACATTGTTCAACTTGCGTGACAGCATGGTTAGTTAATGATTGTAATTCATTAATTATTTCAGTTATTTGACTAGTGGAAGATTGGGTTCTATCTGCTAATGATCTCACTTCATCAGCGACAACGGAAAACCCTCGACCTTGTTCACCAGCACGGGCGGCTTCAATTGCAGCATTGAGTGCTAATAGATTTGTTTGCTCGGCAATGCTTCTGATTTCAGTAATAAAGCCACCGATAGATTGGCACTTCGTTTGTAGCATACTGATATCGGCTGACGAATTTACCAAATTATCTGCATTTTCTGATAATGATGAGGATAATTGATCCAGCTGCCTTTTATTTACTGATACTTGAGTAGATATTTCTTGCGCGGTATCTGTCGTTAATTGAATGTTTTGGGCAATTTCTAGAGCACTTGCATCAAGTTGAATGGTTGCGGCTGATATTTGTTCACATTGGGCAGACTGATCAACGAGATCTGACTCAGTTAATTGAGCATTTTGTTCAACCTGCATGCTGACACTTTGTAAATCCTCTACCGCTATATTCATCTTATGGGTAAATTTAATAAAGCGATTTACAGCATCTACGACTTCGCCAAATTCATCATCAGTTTCTTTGGGTATTTGTAAGGAGAAATCTCGACTTTTCACCAGCGCCTCAATACTCGCTACGGCATTTTTAATGGGTAAGATGACAATATTAATAAGTTTGAAAATAAAGACGGCTAGCGCAGCTGAAATAATAATGAACAAGCTAAAAGATATTGTGGTGGCTAAGGTTTCTTTTTTATTTATGTGCGTGGTTGCACTCGCTACAGATATTTTTAATAGTTCTTCGGCGTTGTGAATCGCTGCTCGCATGGTGCCCATTATTCCCTGGGTAGGGGATAGACCTATGCCCTTATTCATTTGTGCATAAGTATTTATCGCACTTTGATAGTTGTTGATTAAGGCGTTTATATTTGAATTTTCAGGAAATCGAGCTTTTAATTCTGTAATGGTACTGGCTAGTTTGATGAGATATTTTTCATCATTCCTCAGCATATAATCTTTTTCATGTCTGCGCATTGTCAGTAATATTACATGGCTTGCTAAATCACCTTCAGAGATAAAAGCTTGCTCTAATTTATGAGTTTCGTTACGTAATTGTGCGTATTGCCCTGAATTTTTATCTAAACCTTTATCAACCATTAGCTTAGTAAGCTGGATAAAAGTCTCTCTATATTGTTCAAATGAATTTGAGAGTTTTGTTAATTGAATATCAACATTGATATTTTTATTTTGTCGCTCGATATCTTTGAGTTGATTGACCAGTAATAGATGGGTAGTGGAGAATTTATCTAGATATTTTAAATCCTTTCTAAGAATAAAATCTTTCTCATTACGGCGTAACTGCAGTGAATAAATGTTCAGTTGCTGAACATCGTGTTTGAGTTTTTCTAGTGCTGTAATTTGGCCATTGAAATAACTTGTGGTAGTTAGCAGTAATAATAATGCAAAAATAACGGCTGCTAATAAAATAAGTAATTTACGTTTAATTGATAGTGCTTGAGAAGGCATATAAAGCTCCATAGTGTTAATTATTCAACCTTGAATACACTAAAGGTAGCACAAATCAAAATAACCATTAATCGTAATAGTTATTATTTAGAATAAGGGCGTGATATACAATGTATCTGTATATTGAGTTTAGGTTTTTATCAAATGAAAGCTGCCATAAATGTTAACTTGGCAGCTATCGTTTTGTTATTCCATTAAACGGTAAAAACCTTATTAACAGGTAAGTCACGAATACGCGTTTTACTAGCATGAAAAATAGCATTAGTGATGCTAGGAGCTATTGGTGGTACTCCAGGTTCGCCTATGCCACCAGGAGGCGCATCAGACTCTACTATATGAACATGCATTTCGGGTACTTGGTTCATGCGGGTTACCGGGGAATCATGAAAGTTACTTTGTTGAACTTTGCCCTCTTTCACTGATATTTCGCCCATTAAGGCAATTGATAGACCAAATATCATCGCGCCTTCCATTTGCGCTTTCACCCTATCAGGGGTCACCACAATACCGCAATCTACCGCGGTATGCATTTCAAGCACGGTAACTTTATTGTTAACGACTTCAACCTTAGTTGCCGCGGCAACAAAAGAACCAAAGCTACGTAAAAAGCTTATGCCCCAACCTTGATTTTCAGGCAACTTTTGTTCAACCTTCGCTTTATCACTAATTAAGTTGATTAAATCTTTCATGCGCTTGGTATCAAGGGGGTGGTCGGCTAGATCTAAATTATAATTAGAGTATTTAAAACCATTTTTATTTGGATCTACATGGCGATCGTCACCCAATAAATTCAGCCACAGTTGTCTGGTGGGTAGTTTTGCTTTTACTGCTAATTCATCAACAAAAGAACCAAGGGCAAAGCCGTTATTGATACAAGCGACTGAGCGAACCCAACCCGGGCGAACAAAAGAGTCGACCGCATGCTTTTCAATACTTAAGTTATTTAAAGCAAAAGGGATATCACCAAAACCAAGAGCGAGTTGATTATCCGTCGGGGTTTTAGCCTCAGCATTCCATAACCAACCAATAGGCGGATAGGCATTACGACTTACCCAGTAGTCTGCGCTACCATTATCGGTTAACTCGGCTTTACAGTAATTGGCCGAAATAGAATGATAGAAACCATGTTGAATATCATCTTCGCGGCTCCAAATCACTTTAACGGGGCGTTTAGTTGCCTTTGCTAATTCAACTGCTTCAATTATAAAATCTGCTTTTGATTTACGGCCAAATGCGCCACCCATTAAGGTGACATTAAGCTCAATATTATCGTGTTCATCTTTCTTTAATCCTAGCTCACCAGCGACATTACCTTTAGCCCATTGTGGATTTTGTGTGCCAGCCCAAATGGTACATTTTTTTCCATTAACTATGGCAGTAGCTGCAGGTGTTTCCATTGGCGAATGATTTATATAAGGAACAGTATAAGTTGCTTCTAAAGTGTTTTTATCATTGTATTGATGGTTGTAAATATCTCCTTTTTTGGCAACCGTTTCACCTTGTTGATTTACTTGCTTAGCCAATTGTTTGCCAAATTCGTTACTGTTGTGAGACGCTTTATCGCCATGTTGCCATTTTATTTTGAGTTTTTTACGACCTTCTAGCGCAGCCCACGTATTATTGGCAAGTACGGCAATACCAGATAATGGGTTGGTGGTAACAGGAATACTACGCGGTTTTAAAGCAATCACATCAACCACGCCTTTTATTTTCAATGCTTCACTGGCATCAAAAGATAAAACTTTACCACCAACTACTGGCGGTCTTACGATAGTGGCGATAAGCATATCGGGTAGTTGAATATCTTGCGCGTATTGCGCTTTACCGGCAACAATATTATCTAAATCGACAAGTTTTACATCCTTACCTATGAGAGAAAAATCTGCGTTATTTTTGAGTTTAACTTTTTTTGCATCAGGTGGGGTAAGTTTAGCGGCGTGACTGGCAAGCTCTCCAAAACTAATTTTTTCACCGGTAGCTGTGTGAATAACAAAATGCTTTTCTGCTTTCACACTGCTGCGTTGTACCTGCCAAATGTTTGCGGCTGCTTGCTCTAACATTTCACGGGCTACCGCACCAATTTGACGAATACTGGTGAAATGATTACGAATAGAGGCTGAACCTGCCGTGCCTTGTGAGCCGTATTTTGAATCAGCTTTAGCTTGAACAACACTTACTTTTAGCCAATCGGCTTCTAACTCTTCAGCAATAATTTGTGGCACACTCGTGCGAATGCCTTGACCCATTTCACTGCGATGACAAACTAATGTTACCTGTGAATCGCTGGCAATACTCACGAAGAAGTTCAATTCGTGACTGAATGCTGCAGTGGCCGATTTTGCTTGTGCAGTGCTCATCGGTAGGTTCATACCCAATACAAAGGCACCACCTGAAAAACCAGCAACTTTTAAGAACCCGCGACGACTTACATTTTCAATAGAGTTCATGGTTAGGCTCCTTGATTCTTATTAGCAAATTGACGGGCATCAAAAATTTCTACACCGTTATGCTTATTTATTGAGTTAGCAGTTACAGTTAGATTAGTTGCAGCCGATTTTATTGCCGCTTTAATACGCTTATAAGTACCGCATCGACAGATGTTACCTTGCATGTGTTCAATGATTTGTTCATCGGTTGGTTGAGGAATAGCCTTTAATAATGCCGCAGCACTCATCATTTGCCCACTCTGACAATAACCGCACTGAGGCACTTTAAATTCACGCCAAGCAACTTGCACAGCACTTTCACCTAATTTACCGTTGTTATCAGCTAATCCTTCAATGGTGGTAATAGCTTGTTCAGCAATAGCTGAGATTGGTGTGATGCATGAACGCATGGCCACGCCATTTACATGAACGGTACAGGCACCACATTGTCCCGCGCCGCAACCAAATTTGGTGCCAGTGAGCTTTAACTCATCACGAAGGGCGTAAAGTAGTGGCATTTGTGGGTCAACATTAAGCTCAACAGGCTTATTGTTTAAGGTTATTTTTATCATACTGGTTCCAGGTTTTGTCAGTGTGAAAGTGTCTCTAGCTTAACTGCTCATTTACTAGGGAACGTTGTAAATCTTGTCTGACTTGCTCTAAATCAGACAAGGTATCAATATCGACTTTTGCATTTTCATGGCTTATCGCATCTGCTTTTTTTGCATGTTGTAGTAACAATTTACCCGCGCCTTTATCACCTTGTAGTTTTACCAAAAGAGGAAAGTATTTTTCAGGGAAAATAGCCGGTGCCATTAATTGATCGTCACATAGCGTAGCAATAACTTTATTAGGTTGGCTTTTGCTGGCGTCGAGTAATGCTTGATAATGCTCCGTGGTGATCAACGCTTGGTCAGCCAAAGCAATTAATACATGACTACTCTGCGCTTTAATAGACTGAACAGATTCTGCCAGGGTATGTCCCATGCCCTCAGACCAATGCTGACTTGCAATAACCGACACACCTTGCGGTAAAATCGCTTGTATAGCATTTTTATTGGCGCCTAGAGTGACATATAAATTGTTAACGAATGGATTGCTAAGTAGTGGCTGTAATTTATCTACGATATATGAAATCAGCGGTTTACCATTGATCTGAGCGAGCTGTTTAATCGTGCCACAGCCTATTTCATTCGGTGATGAAGCTTGAAAGCGTTGGCCTTTTCCGGCCCCTAATAGAATAATATTAACTTGCATGATTAACGACTTGTTTGATGTTGCTAGTGAAATAGCCTAATGATTTTCCTGAGGCTTGTTCAATTGCGGCATGAGCTTGCGATAAAACGGCTAGGGCAATCGATTCAGGGAGTTCACCACCAAGATCGAAACCAATAGGATTAGCCAGTTTACAGGGTAAATCTGTGGATAGTATTTGCGCTTGTGCTAACACTTTTTCTGTTCGGTGTTGAGGACCCAATAAACCTAAATAACTGGTTGTAGCTAGAGCAGCTTGCTTTTTGACTAACTGTAAAGCGCGCGTATCCAGTGAAACATTGTGGTGCATTATAACGATGGCGTCTGCTTTGGGTAAAAGCAAGCTTTGCTCTAGCTCATCGTAATCTTGATTGATAACTAAGTCTGCCTCTTTAAAATAGGCTGGTCTAGCATAGGCAGTTCTGCTATCAACTAAGCAAATAAACCAGCCTAAAGTATGCGCCATCTTAACGAGGGGCTGCGTATCGATACCGCCACCAAATATTACCAAAGCAGGAGCCGGTTTTATCGCAACTAAAGGTGCTAGTGAGCTGTCATCTTTGGATAACACCTGATTATTATTGCCAGAAGTGGCGTGTGTAGTGGACGTATCAATATGATAAAAACATGCATTACGGTTATCAAGTTGATTTTTTAAGGTGAGTAAATCGAGGTAATTATTATCGCGATTGATGGGTTGTAGTAGTACTCTGACTAAACCACCACAACCTATACCGAGTTGCCAGGCTATATCACTGTCATCTTGCATGTCGTAACAGACAGTTAGATTAGTTTCATCCTGCCAACATTTCTGTGCTTGGCGTTTTAAATCAGCTTCAAGACAACCACCGCTTAATAAGCCATAGCATTTACCGATACTATTAATAAGCATCATAGCGCCAGTTTTACGATAAGAAGATCGTTGCGTTTCAATAATACTAGCAAGTACCCATTGGCATGAGTCTTTGTCGGGAAACCAGTTAGCTAATAATGCAGCAAGGCGATTACTCATTTATTCATTGTTCACTTAAAAAAATATTAAGTTAACATAAATGAGAAATAGCCTAAATTAAACCACTGTAAGGAATTAAAATGTAAGCAATTAATTAACGTAATTACTCAACTGAAGAATTTTGATTGTTAATAGCTATCTTAGGTTGCCACTCTAACCAATCTTTATCGACATCTTGATGTAAAACAAAGCTTACCGGTAGGGATGGTGACGCTTCTTCAAGCGCTTTAGCATCATCTTCATCAACTGAAGGCGTTGCAAAGGCAATACCACCAGCAATCAGAGTTTCTATCGATTCAGAGTCAATATTAACGCCAGAGAAAATACTGGCTTCAATTTTGATACCACTGGTATTCCAAAACTGACTTTGGCCATTAACCAAGGGGGCGTAACGTTTGGCTATATTGATAAAAATATTTACCTGATCAGCGGTAGGCGATAAATCGTGTCCAATAACTCTACCGACCTTAATTTGACGATACAATACCGGATTACCTACCCGTACCGAGCCAAGACGATCCGCCGTTAATTTAATATTTAAGCCATAAGCCAATCGCTCAACCGTAGGAGCCAACTCAAGGGCTGTAAATTCACTTATCGGCTTAGCTTTTACATTATGTGACGGGAGTAAACCAATAAATGCACCATCAAGTAAAGCGGCAACATTTTTAGAACCCACTAAACCAATTTCAGGCTCTATTTTCCAAAACTTTGTTCCTTGGCGTGCGTATTGGCTACCTAAATCGTTTAATAATACTAGAGCGGTTACGCCGACTTTATCTTCACTGAAAAGTAAACGCTCAACTGTGCCGAGGGTTTGCTCTTGATAAATGACTTTGGTATCTACCTTTAATCCAGTGATATCATTAAATTGGATACTAATCGTTTGTCCCGCATTCTTTGCGTGTTCTGCATGATTAAATAAGGTGAAATTAGACAGCTCATCGACTTCTTTGCTTGTTATTTTTGAGCTTGTTAGCGATGACTCTGGATTATAAAAACTAATACCGCCGCGTAAAATGGCATCAAGGGATTCAGTTTTTACCACAAAGTCACTTAAACCTCCTGAGATACTAACGCCACCAGCATTGTAAAAACGGCTAGTACTTTTTAATAAATCTTGGTGCTCTTCGTCAATGGTGATACTGACTTTAATATCGTCATCGGTTTTATTTAAGCTAACATTGTCGACTTGCCCAATAGTGATGCCACGGTAACTAATAGCGCTACCCGGTGTGGCCACATTGGCGTGCTCAGTGGTTAAAGTCAGCTGTAAGCCAGGAGCGCTGGCAAGCTTTACTGGCGGTTGGTTAAACAAAGTAAAGTCAGTTTTAGCTTCACCTTGTCCAAGATTAAAGGTGATATAAGTACCGCCAAATAAAGCATCGGTATCACTAGCACCAGAAAGACTTAAACTTGGTTTAACTAAGTAAAACTGGGTGTTAGCTTTTAATATATGCTGATATTTAGGCAATAATCCTAACTGTAGTTGCTGGTAATCACCTTGAATATTCACTTGATGAACCGCACCAATTTCAACACCGCGATATAACACACGCGTATCGTTACTTACGTGTTCACTCGCGGCAATATTTAGGGTGAAATTAACCTTTTGCTTGGCTAGATTGTTATTCGCATAGAGTAAGAAGCTATCGCCATTTTGAATCAATTTCTTTTGTGATTCTTGGGTACTATCTTGGCTAATAAAAGCAATGCCACCGGTTAAAATACTCTGTAATGACTGCGCTTGAATATCGACACCCAGCAAACTAGCAGATATTTTGACACCGGAATTATTGTAAAAACGGCTACTATTATTCACATAATGGCTGAATTTTGGTTGTACATGAATATGTATTAAATGACGCTCTGGCGCAGTCGTTTCAATCGCTTGGATATTGCCAACGACTTGTTGTTTGTAATAAACATTACTGCCAACTTGCAATGAACTACGGTCGCTACTTGTTAACATTAAGTGCAAACCAGGCTCGGTGTATTTATAAGGAGGCTTGCTACTAAATACGTTAAATTTATTGCTGGCGTTACCAGCTAAAGATGGCCGAATACTAATATAACTACCCGTGAGTAACGTCTTAGCATTAGACAAACCAGAAAGGTTAATTTGCGGTGACACGATATAAAACTGCGATTGATCTGTTAGATAAGGTACCACACGCGGGTTAACTTTAGCGGTTGCGGTAATTTTTCGACTAACGGGGTCTATTTTGCTAAATGACTCAATGACACCAATGGTTAAGCCTTGATATAAAATAGCGGCATTGTGATCTATACCCGAATTCCACTCTAGCGTTAGCTCAACTTCATGACCCATTTCAGCGGCTTGAAAGTCAGCATGCAAAGCATACGTTTGACCGTTTTTAGCCGGTGCTAATTCTGTTTGATACGCTAAGGTATCTACTGATATACCGCCTGCTATAATCGCAGCCAATGAATCGGTATTAACTTTTACTCCACCAGAAAGCGAAGCCGTTACTTGCACGCCACTGGTATTATAAAATAATGAATTCTCTTTTACTAAGTGGGCAAATTCAGGACGGATGTAAATATTAATGGCAATTTTTTTACTACTTTCTATGTAGTGATAACCCGTAACATAACCAATAGGTATCTGCTTGAAACTAATGGGGGCGTTTTCACTGATAGAGCCTAATACATCGGTATGTAATGTGAGGTGTAAACCAGGAGTCGACATATCTAATGTCGGCGCTTCAGTTAAGGCGATAAAGTTACTTTGACTGTCGGCATCCTTATTGGTATCCGGCAGAATCGTAATATAACTACCTGAAATAAGCGTGTCTAATCCTGAGATCCCTTGCAGAGAAATATCAGCACTAACCAACCAAAAACGGGTGTTTTCAGTGAGGTAATCGGTAAAATCTTTAGAAATTTCTACTTCGGCAATAACGCTCTGTAAGTCATCAGATGGCACGACTTTTTTAACCAAGCCAGTCACTAAACCTTTATAGCGTACTTCTGTTTTATTGGGCACTATACCCGAGCCATTATCAAACTCTATGGTGATAAAGGTACCTTGTTCAGAAACCACTTTTACTGTTAACCATAAGCCAAAAATTAAGGCGATAAAAGGCACAAACCAAATAATAGAGATACCCTGACGCGGCACAACTTCAGCACGATTGTTGATTTTTTTATTTTGCTCAGAGGCAGCAATATTTGTTTTATCGGTCATTTATATTCCTTTTCTTCTAATAAAGTGCCTGATAGCTGGTCTGGTAAATTATCGGGCAATTGTCATGATGCTTGTGTGGCTATCTTCTTATTCAGCTTTTTTATCCCACAATAAACGTGGGTCAAAACTGTTGGCTGCAAACATGGTGAAAATTACCGTGATGGTGAAGTAATTTATCGCGGGGCCTGCGGCTACTGAGGTAACAAAGCCAAGTTCAACCACGGTTACCATTAACGCTACAACAAATACATCAAGCATTGACCATGGACCTAGAAACTCAAGCATATGGTAAAACTTACTATGCTTGTCTGGTTTTAAACGTATGCCAGTATGTACTTTATAAACTAGCACAAATAAGCCAATAATTTTTAGTAAAGGTACTATGATACTGGCGGTAAAAATAATAACCGCAATGGGGTATAAACCATGGTCAATAAATTCACCAATACCAGACAATATAGTTGCTTCATCACCAATACCCAATTGATAGACAATCATTATAGGGTAAAGATTTGCTGGAATAAAAGCGAGTAAAGCGGCAAAATTCCAAGCCAAAGTATACTGTAAACTGTTGCGTTTACGTTGATAAAAAAGACCATTACAACGGCTGCACTGCACTGGCTCTGTAACCAAACTATTGAGTTTTCGGCATTTAGGGCATAAAGCTAGGCCGAGTTGTTTAGCTGTGTTCATCTTATGCTTCATCCTTAGCAAAAGCTTTTTCTAGCTTGTCCCAAATATAATCTTGGTCGAGTGCGACTGCTGACATTGTCGAGCAAATTAACCAAAAAATAAAAGCCAGTAGGCCCAGATTAACTGATAGCTCAGTATCATCAATTAACTTGTACATAGACACGACAATACCCAGCATAAAGACATTGAGCATAGCCCAGTGGTCAAGATGATGATAAGCGCGAAAGAAGTTTAACAGCGACGGTTTTAATTTATTAAATTTAAAACAGTAAGATAGGTATAAAGCGCCAGAAAGTCGAACAATAGGTACGGCAATAGCGAAGAGGAAAACCAAACAGGCGATCATAAAGAAACCACGATCAATCAATACTAAAATACAATCAAATAAAGAAGCTTGATGAAATTGACCTGCCAAGGTAACACCCATAATAGGTAACAAAATTGCGGGCAGCATTAGCATTAAGCCAGCAAGAGACCAGTTAAAGCTACGTTCAATAGAGTCGACTTTTCGCTCTATTAACATGCTGCCACAACGATTACATTTGGCCAGTTGTCCCTGTTTTAATTGTGGCTTGTCATAGAGCGCATCACATTGCTGACAAGCGACAAATAAGGCGGTATTAATTTTGTTGTTCATTTAGCTATTTTATCCATTTACCTGCTGATTTTGCAAAAGTACAATGAAAAAAAAGCAGCGATAAACGCTGCTTTTAGAAACTTATTAATGAAGCAACCACATCATTATTATTTTAATGACGTGATGTATTGAGAAACAGCTTCAATATCGGCATCTGACAATTTAATCGCGATATTACGCATAATACCGTTGTTGTCATTACCACGACTTCCATCACGGAAGCTAGCAAGTTGCTTTTTCAAGTAAGTTTGGCTTTGACCAGTAATGCTTGGGAAGCCAGCTTGCTTCATGCCTTTACCGTTTACACCATGACAAGCGATACAAGCAGTAACACCTTTAGCAGCATCGCCGCCTAAGTATAATTTATGGCCTGCTTCATTTGACTCGCCAGTACCAGCGTTAGTGCTTTGCACTGCAAAGAATGCTGCTAAATCGTGCATGTCTTCTTCAGTTAGTGCTGCAACCATACCGGCCATTAATGGGTCTTTACGTTCAGCAGATTTGAAATCAGCTAATTGCTTAGCAAGGTAGTTAGCACTTTGACCAGCAAGGCTTGGGTACATAGGTACTAAGCTGTTACCGTCAGCGCCGTGACAAGCAGCACAAACCATCGCTTTGCTTTTACCTGCGGCTACATTACCTTTGTAAATTGCTGCTGCTGGCGTAGAAGAAAGAATTTCAACATTACCTGCTACTGCAGTTGTTGTCGCTGCATCTGTGCTTGAACCTGAAGTTGCTGACGCTGCAGCTTGTTCGATTGCACTTGGTAAGCCTGAGAAATGAGCCGCTAAATCAGCCATATCTGCTTCAGACAAGTTGGCTGCCATTGGCGCCATCATGGCATCAGTACGAGCACCTGATTTAAAATCTTTTAATTGCTTGATGATATAAGCATCATTTTGACCAGCAAGGTTAGGAAACATTGGGCTTGCACTAACACCAGTTGGACCGTGACAGGCGCTACAAGTACCCGCTTTTTCTTTACCTGCGTTTGCATCTGCGGCTTGTACAGCACTTACTGAACTTAAAGCTACAAATAGCGAAAAGATAATTTTTTTCATTGAGTTGCTCTCTGCTTGTCATTAATTACGTAGCTATTTGATTAATATAATCGCTATCTAATTAAAAAATGATAAAAAAGTATGATGGATGTGTCGGCATTTTACACGAATATTAGCGCCGTGTAATAGTGGATAAGTAAAAATCGAACAAAAAAAACCGTAATTTCACTGTTTTATGCATTTTTTTAATAATAAAAGTGAAAGAAAAACGCTATAATGGCGAAAATTTTAAACGAGTGAAGCCCTTGTCTTCTACAAAGATACATTTAACTAAAGCCGCCTTTACCATCAGCGCCCCAGATATCCGTCGTTTACCAGCTGATTCTGGTATTGAAGTTGCTTTTGCAGGGCGCTCTAATGCAGGTAAATCAAGCGCTTTGAATACGCTAACCAATCAACGTGGTTTAGCGCGCATTAGTAAAACTCCAGGTCGTACTCAGCTTATCAATGTATTTGAAGTAGCAGAGAATCGACGCCTTATAGATTTACCGGGTTATGGTTTTGCCCAAGTGCCATTAGCAATGAAGAAAAAATGGCAAAAAGCACTGGGTGAATATTTAGAAAAGCGCCAGTGTTTAAAAGGTTTAGTTGTTTTAATGGATATTCGTCATCCGTTAAAAGACTTAGACATGGATTTAATACAATGGGCCGCAGATAGCGACTTACCTGTATTAGCTTTATTAACTAAGTGTGACAAATTATCACAAGGTAAACGCAGCTCTGAAGTACTTGCTGTGAAAAAAGCGTTAGAGCCATTAAATGCCAATATTAAAGTGCAGGCTTTTTCTTCGCTTAAATATACCGGTAAAGAACAAGCTGATGCGGTAATTTGTGAGTGGCTTGAACAAGAAGCAGAAGAGTATGTGCTACCTGATACAGATGACTCAGATGAGTTTACTGAAGAAGAGTAGTATTATCGCAAAGTAAGGTTGTTATAAAGTAAGAGCAGCACAATGTGATATGAAAGTGCAGCAATAACACCCTACTTTAAAAACGGGAGAAAGCATTACGCTATTCTCCCTTTTTTGTGCCTGTTTTTTGGTAATTATTAAGTTAAATAATTACCCGTGATACTCGCTTAGCTTTTTGAACTGTAATTCCACTAAGCGTTGATACAACTCGCAGTTCTGCAATAACGATTGGTGATCGCCCATTTCGATTATGTTGCCTTGATCTAATACCGCAATGTGATCCGCATGTTGTATGGTTGATAGTCGGTGCGCGATTATAATGGTAGTGCGACCACGCATTAATTCTTCTAACGCCTGTTGTACATGATGCTCACTCTCACTATCAAGAGCACTGGTTGCTTCATCTAATAACAAAATATGCGGGTCTTTTAATATCGCTCTAGCAATGGCGATACGTTGGCGTTGACCGCCAGAAAGACGAACACCACGCTCACCTAAAAAGCTATTATAGCCTTCAGGTAATTGACTTATAAACTCATGAGCATGGGCTTTTTTAGCCGCTGAAATGACCTCTTCATCAGTAGCTTCAGGTCTGCCATAACGGATATTATGAAAGACATCACTACTAAATAACGCCGGTTGTTGTGGTACTAAGGCCATTTGTTGACGAAGATCTTTAGGATCAAGTTGACGTATATCTGTACCGCCTAGAGTAATACGGCCAGATTGAGGATCATAAAAACGTTGTAGTAATTCAAATAACGTTGTTTTCCCTGCGCCAGACGGACCCACTAACGCTAATACCTTGCCTTGTTCAGCTACTAAGTTAAGCATTTTTGTTGCCGCTTGATCCGGTCGAGAAGGGTAGTTAAAACTTACCGCTTCAAACGCTATTTGTGCGTTGAGATCTTTAGCTGAAATGGTATTTTCAACAGGAGGACGAATATGGCTTTCAACCTGTAAAATCTCAACTAATCTTTCGGTAGCACCGGCAGCGCGCTGTAATTCACCTAATACTTCTGAAATTGTTGCTAAAGAAGAAGCCACTAAAATGGCATAAAATACAAAAGCGCCTAAATCACCGCCGCTCATCTTACCTTGAATTACATCGCTACCGCCGACCCACAACATGCCGGTTATGGCGCCAAAAACAATAATAATAACGCCAGCTATTAAAGTGGCACGCTGCATTATACGATTGCGACCAATATTAAATGATTTTTCAACTTCCTCACCAAAGGCGAGTCTTTCATGTGGTTCGTGGGTATAACTTTGCACTGTTTTTATATGCTCAATGGCTTCACCAGCATAACTGCCCACATCGGCCATAGAGTCTTGGCTTTTACGTGATAGTTTTCTTACCTTACGACCATAAAATAATATAGGCACCAAGATAAAAGGCACTGATATTAAAACGACCAACGTGAGTTTAATATTAGTGGCGAATAGCATAACTAATGCGCCAATAAGCATTAATAAGCTGCGAATTGCCATAGAAAATGAAGAGCCAATAATACTCTGTAGCAAGGTGGTATCGGTGGTGATACGCGACATAATATCGCCACTACCATTGGTTTCAAAATAGCTGGGATGCAAAGTTATTACATGATTAAAAACGGCCAAGCGAATATCTGCACTGACGCGTTCTCCTAACCAAGACACCAAGTAAAATCGGGCAAATGTTCCCCCGGCAATTAATACGGTAATGGCCAGTATAAATAACACCGCGTGTTGTAACTGCTCAATTGATTGTTGGGCAAAACCCTCATCAATAAGCATTCTAACCCCCTGACCAACAGATAACATTACCGCAGCGGTAAAAATTAGCGCTATGAAAGCAGCTAATACGTGACCTTTATAAGGGCGAATAAACTGAATTAGCTCAAAGAGTATGGCAACTTTTTTTGGTTGTTTATCTTGGTCTAAAGCGGTTTTGGTAAGTGAGTCGGTTGAGGATTGTTCCGACATAAGATCCCTTATTCTTTAGCTAGTTATAATATGGGTCAAGCGACTAGCAGGTGAGTTATTGCCCGTAGTCTACGCTTTTCATTACCGTTGAACTAGCTAACATGATCTAAAGTTGAGGATCTTAACGAACAAATAACGCGCAAAGAGTAAAAAATCAGCGCTAAAAAGATAAGAGAGTAGTACTTTATTAACGGCAATGCTGAAAGGAATCAGTAGGGAAGGACACAATTAAAGGCTTGTGATGTAAAGGCATAAGGATAAAGCTGAGAGGTTATCACTGAATTTCAGGCATAAAAAAACCGATGATACTTCAACACTAATAAATAGTGAAGAATTACATCGGCATAAGCTTATGGGGAAGCTACAAAAAAATTATTACAATAAGTGTTCGCTTAAGAACAAAGTGATTATAGAGCAACGACTCTATATAAGTAAAGTCATTTATAGAGTAGTTACTCTTTTTATTTGATTTAGATCATTATTGGATCATTGGTGGTTGTGTGGAACGACATAAATAATGGGATCAGCGACAGAAAATGAGATTTTTTACATAATATTCAAATAGGATTTGTATTATTTGTTAATTAAAAAGCAAATATAGATGAGGCTAAAGCTAATATACCTCCCCAGAAATAAAATTTGATATTGTTGAATAGGTTCTCTTTTAATTCACTGAATATACCCTTATTTATTTTTGGAGCTTTTACAACCGTTAATTCATCCAAGATGGGTAACCAGTATGTATTGTAAAAGGTAGGTGATTCTTCAAAAAATGAATGGCCGCCTATATGAAACCTGTTAATAACAGATTCTGATTCAAATGTATAAAATCCTGTTCTACCTGCCATACCTAGTTTAGGTGTAAACAATTCTGAGAAAAGCAAAGCTTTATCTTTAATTCCGCAGTCATTCACAATTAAACCAATATTTAGATTCCTTTTTACTTCGCACCAAGGGAAGTTCCTTTTAAGCACACTACCAGCTAATACAACAGAGCGAATGCGAGGTGAGTTCTCAAGGCTCATGGTTCTGAGCTTATTACCTAGAAGATAGGTTCCAAAACTATGGCTAAAAAAATAAAAATCGCTATCTGGAAAAGCTAAAAACAGTGCATCAAGTTCCATTGAAAAAGATTGATATATTTTATCTTTCTGCTTATTCGACATAAGTTTTAATGCAGATATGTGAAAGTATTCAAATTTTCTGCATACGATATCAGGGTCATTATTTGGGAGGGAATCTTCAAGTTTGTCCTGCCACTTACCTGCCGTGCTTATGCCATGTACTGTTATAATTACTTTCTTTCCAGACGTTCTCTTTGAAGATTTGTTTGACCTTTTTAACCAGTTAATCTTTCCTTCTAATGCTAACTCCCAGTCGTCTGAAGAGGCACTGCTGTATAAGTTAAAATCAAATGATTTGAATTTAGCCGAATATTGATCTTTCAATTCGTTATAGGCTGTAACTCCTATAATACTCTTAGGAACTTGAAGATTATCATTTTCAATTTCATTTAAGATTGTTATGCCGGAATCAGGCTTCGATTTACCTTTGTTCCTTATTGGGAGGTTCATGTCTAACACAACAATGTCATATTGAATAAGCATCATTTCTTCAAGGGCATCACTAACAGATATTACTCTTTTTACTTGGTTTTTATCTATTCCACACTCTAAAGCGACACTTAATGCCATATCAGCTTTATCGTCATTATCTTCAACAATTAAAATTAAGATCATATTTCAAATACTTCCTTTATAAGCTTTGTTAAAGAGTCCTTCCAAAGGTCAGAGGTACTATCATAGATTACATATCCACAAAGAAAGTTAGAATATGTATCAAATAAATCATCATAAATTTCGCTTAGAGACATAATGTCATCATGCCTACCAAATTCACTGAATTGGGAAAAAATTATACATTTAGGTGGAGATATACTGTGATAGTTAAGTGTCGCTAATACGTCTTTCCCAGCTAATGAGCGCTTAGTCTTTTTGCTTTTTAATTTACTACTACTGGTGGGCATTGTCATGTCTAGCATCACTAAATCATACGTTTCACTTTCTACCTTAGAAACGGTCTCTTTAAAAGAGCCACTTACCCCTATCTCAACCCCATATTTCTTACTATTAAAAAACTCTGTAAGCTCATCAATTTTTTCTTCAGAATCATCAGCTATTAAGATCTTCATATTTTATTTTCTCTATATCAAAAATTTCTATTACGATGTTAAATCTATTATTCTCTAATAGTACATGCATTTGATTTCTAAGCTTAATACGGTTGTCGAGAATACTTTTTATTTTATATATTCCACTACCTGTGTCTTTAGCTGCTTTATCAATTATATTGCCAGCTAAGTTTTCATTAATTTCTTCTATTTTTGCTTTCAAGGCACATACTTTCGAAGGGTGAACATCATTAGAATATTTAATGTAAAATTTATCACCGTTACCTAGGAAGCTTTCAGTGATACTTAAGTGCTCGTCATAACCACAATGTTTAACTGAGTTTTCTTGTATTAGTGAAAATAATGTGGCAAAAGAAGTAAAATATGGACTACTTATAATGAATGTCGCTGTATCAATTATTTCATAATCAATTTTAATTGTTGGATATAATGAGGACACTAATTCTTTAGCTTTGTGGTTGGCAGCTCCTAATACAAATGGGCTTTTTGGATCACCTGACCAAGCAAACCAATTATCTAGTTTATCGAATCTATCTTCACATTGGGCTTTGGCAAGATTAATTTTTTTCTCAAAATTTCTAGGAACAAACTCCATGTTATCAATAAAGTTAGCGAATTTTTCTAATAAAATGTTTCTAAATTCAGGAAGGTTTTTGTTTTTGATTTTAGAAAGTATAAGATCTGTTTTGTCATCTAACATATCAAACACTTCTTCAATTATTTGTTGTAGAGAGGCTCCTTCTTTGTAGAGTTCAACTACAAAATCTAATAGCTTTGTTTTAATGGGATACCCAAATAATCTTTCCACATTAGTAACATCTTCCCCTGAATCGACATGGCAAAGGTTTCTGAAACCAATAAGAGTCTGATCTATATCTTTCAAAAAACTAGAATAGGAGTTTTTTATATTGTTCAAAACTTCGTGGTCATACAATTTGTAATCTTCAAAAATCGCCTCTACGTTAAAGGTGCCATCTTCTAATTTCCTGCCTGCTATTTTATTTGATTTAAGAGGTGCCCAAAAATGATTAACAATTTCGCCATGGCGGAAGCCTACATTTAAGCTATTATCTAAACCAAAGAGTTTATTCACTGTGTATTCTTTAAATATTTTAGCTATCATGTCAGTTAACTTGAGATGGAATTTACTACCAGAAATTGTAACTACGTTTTTATGGTCAGCTAAAGCTATTCTCTTAAAGTCTTCCTCTAAAATGTCCATATCCTTTAATAAGGAATAATCAGAATCTAGCTCATCTAATAACAGTACCTTTAAAGACTCTTTATCAACTTGGATTCTTCCTTCAATCTCATCGGAAGAACAAACATATAAAACCATCCTATTGAATGCTGAGTTATATTCATTAAGAATATATCTGTATAGAGTTGATTGTTCCTCGCTATCAAGATCCCGTAGTAAGTTACTGCATATTTTTATTCTGGCAATATATACATCTATATCGTCATCAAACAACCTAATAAACCCATCTAAAACATCTATGGTTAATACATGAGTTAAAATCAGAGGCTGTACAGGCCAGTCATTGATAGTCAATTTCTCTAAACTATCTAAACTATCAAAACCTAAAACTCTAATAAGGTTCTCTGATATATTTGATATTTCCTGAGAGATATCATCTTCTGAAAACTCCGTGTTATAGTAATGTAATATAACGGCGCAGGCCTCTAAAAGCTTAATGTCTGTATTATACTTAATATTAAATATTATGTACTTTGACACTTCTTTCAATGGAAAGAGTGATGGCTCAAAGCCAGCTAGAAGTACTTCTGATAATTTGTTTATTACTAAGTCATATTCAGAATTCAAAAAATAAGACTCTATTAATCTTGACTGAACTTCGTGAGAACAGAAATGAGGGCAGTCAATAGCTAAAAGTTTATTATAAAGCTCGGTTGATTCCTCATATTGACAGTTATGAAATGCATAATCAGCTTTTAACTTCAAAAAGCGCCATATAGGAATATTTTTGGAGATAGCCAAATTATCAGCATTAACCTTTAAGGACTCATTAATGAAACTATATTCACCATAGTATTCAAATAGTTCTTTTTTTAGTTCTGGGGTATTCAATAACTTCGTTATATTGTCTAAATCAAACGGGTTAAGGTTTACTTGTACCATATCTGCAAAATTATATTGTTTTGAAATTCCTTTTCTGTCACTTATTTCATACTTATAAACTTGTGCTTTCAAATGATATGCCCAATCACATTGTTTAAGGTTCAAGAATATTTTACTAAGTTTTTTTACGTTGTAATGAATCCCATATTTATTGTAAAGATTAGATATACATTCAATAATATCACTTAATGGACCTGTGACCTCTAGCTTTTCAGATGTGTAATTAATTGACTTTGCAACTATCTCATAGATAATCGAAAGGGAAGGTCTTTCGGTAAGCGCTATATTTGCTAAACGAATTACTTCATCAAAATTCTCTGCAATATATGCATCGAAAATTTCTGAAACTGTATTATCAATAGTAATACTATTTAGTTTTTCATTAGTATTGTTGAGTTGATCAAATTTCCCTAATGCTAAAGTTAATTCATAATCATTAAATTTAGAATCAGATCTTCTAATTTCTTTCAAGGTTTTATCTAAGTTAATCTGGTTTATGTAACAATAACGAAGAGTTCGAAGAAAAAAAGAATACAAATCACACAGCCTTGAATTTGCATATCCTCCGATGAATACCCTATAGTCGTTATAATTTTCAGATGGCTCAAAATTATATCTAAATTTAATTAAGTCTTCATAGGCTGATAAACCTTCAGCTCTGAGATCTTCTCTCTGCCGACTTAAAGAAGATAAGTAGTATTGATAGGTCGTGGAAGTCCTTGATTTAGCTACTTCAAATAATATACTAGTGCTGGAAGTAGTGTTAATATCATCAGGTAAATCACTTCTAAATTTTAATATCTCACTATCTCTATCCTCAAAAAAGTAGCAAGATAATCTGGTTGATACTCCCCAAAGACTTTCTCCACAGTTTACTTTCAGGTTATCAAGTA
Organism: Colwellia sp. 75C3; assembly: GCF_002836255.1. Lineage (GTDB taxonomy): Bacteria > Pseudomonadota > Gammaproteobacteria > Enterobacterales > Alteromonadaceae > Colwellia. The sequence continues at coordinate 276,683 of NZ_PJAU01000033.1, forward strand.
AATGATGCGCTTCTTCGAAATTACCTTTTAAGATTGCATTTTCAATATCAATTTTTATGTGAATAAAGAATGATAGCTCTTGAGAAAAGCAAGTTAACGTAGCAAAAATCCAGCTTAAGTTATCATCTATAGTTGAACTAGAGTTATACCCCAAAGGTATACTTCTAATATCTAAACTAGGGTTGATTATTGATGCTTTAACTGCTTTATAGAATGACTCTGTTTGAAGCATATCTCGGTATAAATGAACGGCCTGTATCTCATTTATGGAGTTCTCTCTAATGTGCTCTATTATTTGATAGAGTAATTCATTAGGCACAATATCCATCCCATAAATCAACTTTTTATAAATCAGCAACGCTGAATTCTTTTTAGAAGTTAAGCTAGTTCCTTTCTTCTTCTTTCTCACCAATTGATTCCCCTTTAGTCAGTAATGTACTAAGAATGCAAAATAGTATTAAGTAAACCAGAATATTAACAATGTACTAGCTATTATTCTTTATTAAATCCCCTCTAGTCAGTTCATAAAAAATTTGATGATTCGCTAGGGGAAATGGATTTTAACGGTCGTATTGTGCAAACTAAATTATTTAATTAAACCTTTTTACATGCTTAACGTGTTGGTGGTTGGTTTTGAAACCTCGGGCTAATCGTCCACTTTCTATTTGACCGATAATACGAATGACTTCTTGGTTATTAAAAAATATGCCTTTTTTATCTTTGATATATTCAATACCACCTCGTGCAAAACGCACGTTATCAGGCATTTTGGTTTTAAAGGTACTATCACCAATAAAGATAATGACTGAAAAAATGGTCTCATTCTTTATGTTCAAACAAGATTCTAACGTTTTGACATGTTTATAGTTTTGGTGCAATGGGTTTTGAAATTTAGATGTGTTTTTAAATATTTTTTGTGCCCACTGTTTTTGATTTTCGCTACCAAATATCCAACCTTTCATGTTCTTGGTTTCAACCACGAAAATTCCATATTTTGATACGATAATATGATCTATTTGGGTAGTGCCGTCATTCGTAGGTAGGGTTACATTCTTGATGAGGTGGTATTCATTCTTATCTAAGAAGAATTTGATAAGTAAGTTAACCTGCCACTCGCCAAGCACACCTTTAAACCAAGCTGATTTAATGACAGATGCGAATATAAACAGCGGGATAAGATACCAAATGCTACTAAGTAGCATATTAAGGTATATTGATAAGTCCATTTAATTTGTCCTTGCTTCCATTTAATAACGGTCTTAAGCCGCAGCTTTGCTCTTTTTCTTGTCTCTAACCCAAAACACTGAACCGTTGGTTTTCTTCATTTCAAATAAGTCTATTGCTGAAAATAACTCACTTAGTTTCTTAAAGCCGTAATTACGTTGGTCGAATGAAGCATGGTTGGCGATGTGTGTACCCACGGGCCCTAATCTTGCCCAGCCGTCATCTTCTTCAACTGCGGAGATTGCCTGCCTAAGTAAATTCATTAATTTAGTATCACTTTTAATGCTAGGAGTTTGGATTGGTATAGGTTTATCTTTAGTGTCAACTTCATCAAGAAACAGAAATTTAGAACAGCTATTCACAAAAGCTGAAGGCGCTTTTCGTTCACCAAAGCCTAGTACTGTTTTTCCGTCAGCTAGCGCACGGGTGACGAGTGGGGTGAAATCACAATCAGATGAAACGAGGCAAATAGTATCAACATCCTTCGTGTAGAGGATATCCATAGCGTCTATAACTAGTGCTATATCAGTGGCATTCTTGCCTTTAGTTAAGTCAAATTGTTGAATTGGTTGGATAGCGTATTCGTGGAGAACGTCTTCCCAAGGCTTAATGCACGGGCTTTTCCAGTTACCGTAGGCTCTACGAATGTTAACAACACCATAGCGTGCTAGTTCAGATAAGATGATATCTATTTTAGATGCTGGCGCATTATCCGCATCGATAAATAATGCGATTTTTTCCTTATCTTTCAAACGTAATTCCCTTTAAACGTGTGGACTATTCCATAATGGTACATTTATGCCATATTTATATAGAATAGCAATGTTTTTCATGGGGATATGTAAGGATTTGTTGTTTTAAAATAACTTTACTAGGCTTATTAACAAAGCCTTCACAACAAAAAATTATGAAGAAAACAGATGGGCAATAGCTAAATTTCAACTTCAAAGAAAGTTCTCCAGATATAATGCCAGAGAGTTATTAGGCCACCCATAATAATTATTCATGATGTTCGTTAAATAACTACTAACTATCACTATTTCAATGGCGTTAATTTACTAGAATATGAAAAGATTGAATACGCATTAGATGTAACTGTTTTAAGGTCTTTGTTACTGAGGTGTTCTAGTAACATGGCACAAGTGATTCATTAGAAAATATATGGAAAATAAATTTTGTCTAATGTCTCCAATTCGGCTTGCCGACATTATTTTCTAGCACTTTGTGAAGAACCACAGATAAATTAGTCCCACTTCAGCAGTGATTTATTTTTTATCGAGCTCTCTACGGATAATTGTTTTACATCAATTAAGCTTTGCGTCTTTTCTGTGATGTTTGTAAATAGGTGCTTTTCACTACAGTTAATATTACTCAAGCCAACCCATGCATTTCTATTGGATTTTTTAGCGGCATATAAACAATGATCTGCTATGTCTACAACATGCTCCCAATCTAAACACTCAGGCTGCTCTAGCAAAAATGGATAACTGGCATAACCGATTGAGCATGTTTTTGATATAACGTTGCCTTGCCCTATATCAAAGCTATGTTGCTCAACGCCGTTACGTAATCTTTCTGCAAGCTCTGAAGCACTATTTCTATCGGTAAAACGCGCAATGACAAGGAACTCTTCGCCGCCCCATCGCACTAAGTAATCTGTTGTCCGAAATACACTTGCCAGAATGTCTTTAATTTGAATTAGCACGGCATCACCGGCGCTATGACCATAAACGTCATTCACTTGTTTAAAATAATCTAAATCGATTAAAAAGAAAATAAGGTCGGAGTCGCTCCGTCTTTCCGCAATGTTGAGGCTCTTAGTTTTACTGTTTTGTCGTAAAATAAGGTTGATATCGTTTTGTAAATTATGGACTAAAAAATGTCTATTTCTCAAACCGGTTAATTGGTCTGTTAAACTGATTTCTTCTAGTTGAGCGTTTACTTTTTCTAGTTGATTATTTACCGCCGCTAAATTCTCATTAGATGACTGTAATTCCACTGTTCGCGCTACAACTTTACTCTCTAATTGCGCATTAAGTTGATGTGCTAAAAGTACTTTTTTCTGTTGAGAACGCATAAATGCCCAAACTAAACTCAGTAAGAAAAGTCCGTACAAGGTATATGCCCACCAGGTTTTCCAATAGGGGGGTAATACAGTAATCTTTAATGACGTGCCGGCTTCATTCCAGTAACCATCAGCATTGCTCGCTTTTACCTTAAAGGTATAATCACCGTTAGGAAGGTTGGTATAGTTCGCTCTACGGTTTTTATAGTCTGTGTGGACCCAGTTTTCATCCCAACCGACTAACTGATAGGCAAATTGATTCTTTTTAGCGTTAGTAAAATGTAATGCTGAAAACTCAAAAGCAATAACATTGTCTCTATGGGTCAATGTAATGGATTCGGTGTGATGGATCGCTTGTTTTAAGCTAAAGGCCGTACTATTTTGGGTTACAGCGCTTTCCGTTTGACTTTTGATTGCTTGTTGGTCAATTGGAATGATTAGCACTGATTTATTTACCAGCAGCATATCAGCGATAATGACCTTAGGTGGTTTAATATCATCGGTTATATTTTCAGGGAAAAATCGGTTAAAGCCATTAATTCCGCCAAAAAACAATTCGCCTGTTTTACTTTTAAATGAAGCACCAAAGTTAAACTCGTTACTTTGCAGGCCATCACCAACATCATAATTCTTAAACGTTTCTGCTATGGGGTCCATGCGTGATAATCCCTGGTTAGTACTTAGCCATATAAAGCCTTGATTATCTTCTTCAATTTTATAAACAACATTGTTAGCTAAGCCATGTTTAGTACTGTAATTTGTGAATTTTTTTGTTTTAGTATTAAACCTATTTAGCCCCATAGCGGTACTAACCCAAAGGTCACCTTGGCTGCTTTCTAAAATATCGTAAACAATGTCATGACTTAAGCTATTCGGGTCATCAGCTTCGTGCAGGTAATGGGTAAACTGTTGGGTTTTTGTATTAAAATGATTGAGACCACCACGTGTTCCAAGCCAAAGGTTATTTTGGTTATCTTCTAAAATGGTGTAAACAATATCATGACTTAAACTGTTTGGATTATTAGCTTGGTGATGGTATCGGGTAAATTTTTTACTTTTTGGATTGAAATGATTAAGACCATTATTTGTGCCAATCCATAGATTATCTTTACTGTTTTGAATAATGCTCCATACAGTATCGTTACTTATACTATTCGGCTCATCCGCTTGGTGGCGATAATGGGTAAATGTTTTATTTTTTGTATTAAAGTGACTGAAACCAATATATGAGCCAGTCCAAAGGTTACCTTGGTTGTCTTCCATAATGCTTCTAACATTATTATTACGTAAACTATTTGGGTTACTTCGCTGATGGTGGTAATGACTAAATTGTAGCTTTTTTGAATCAAAGTGGTTGAGACCACCGTCGTCAGTTCCCACCCAGACGTTACCTTTGCTATCCTCTATCATGCTCCAGATATCGTTAGACGTTAAACTATTAGCGTTATTGACCTGATGACGATAATGATTAAACACTATTTTTTTTGTATTAAAATAACTGAGACCACCAGCAGTGCCAATCCAAAGATTGCCGTTGCTGTCTTCGATAATGCTATTTATTTCGTTATCACTTAAACTGCTGGGATCACTTTTATTATGGCGGTAATGGGTAAACTTTTTATTTGTTGTATTAAAATAGTTGAGACCGGAATTTCTTGTGCCAACCCATAGATTGCCTTGCTTATCATCTGTAATGGTATAAATAATATCACTACTTAAACTATTTGGGTCGTTGGCCTGATGATGGTAATGACTAAACTGCTTAGTTTTTGTATTAAAATGATTAAGACCACCCTGGGTACCAAGCCAAAGGTTATTGTGACTATCTTCTACAATGCTATGAACAGTGTCGTTACTTAAACTATTTTGGTCGTTGGCCTGATGACGGTAATGAGTAAATTTTTTAGTTTTTGTATTAAAATGATTAAGGCCTGCGTCAAGCGTACCGATCCAAAGATTACCTTGATCGTCTTCTACAATAGATCTAACTTGGTCATCACTTAAACTATTAGCATAATTTTTCTGATGGCGATAATGGGTAAACTGTTTCGTTTCTTTATTAAAGTAATTCAGGCCCCCATCGGTACCTATCCACAGGTTACCTTGGCTATCTTCTATAATGCTCCTGACATCGGTATTACTTATACTGTTAGGATTATTGGTGTCAGGGCGGTAATGGGTAAACTGTTCGTTTTTTGTATTAAAATAATTAAGTCCACCACCACGAGTGCCAATCCAAAGATTTCCTTCTCTATCCTCGGTAATAATTGAAATGTAATTATGGGAGAGTGAACTGCTGTTATTCATCTTTTTTTGAAAAATCTTTAAGCTATAACCATCATATCTGATCAGTCCATCCTGTGTTCCCCACCATAAGAAACCGGTGCTATCTTGCAGCATATAGTGCACAGAATTTTGAGGTAAGCCATCTTCAATAGTGAAATGTTTAAAACGAATTGAAGGGGCTTGCGCGCTAACTAGAGAAGAATAAGTTAGCATCAACATTAGGATTGTAAGAGAAATAACTCGATTCATTTTTTGGAAAAGCCATCATCAACGGAGAAAATATTTATTACATTGAGTGTAACTTATGAGATTGTATTTAGAGCATAATTCAGGCCGAAATTACAAATTAGAACAGCTTCATTAACGGGTGGGTTACAGTGTTTACAGTCTGAGTTATAGGCTTACATTCACTTACTTTTTGAGAGCGAAAACGTTGTGGTGCGATTTGATCTATTCGCCTATTTTCTCTTGTTAGCAGGGGAGTATCTCATTACTGAGATATATAATGAGCCTATAACAGATAAATTAGTCCCACTTCAGTCGTGATTTATCTGTTATCGAACTTTCTACGGCTAATTTTTTTAACTCAATTAAGTCTTGAGTTTTTCCGGTGATATTTGAAAATAGATTGTCTTCACTACAATCAATATTATTCAATCCTACCCATGAATTTCTCTTCGATTTTTTAGCGGCATACATGCAATGGTCAGCTATATCTATAACTTGTTCCCACGCTAAACATTCAGGCTTATCTAATACAAAAGGAAAGCAAGCAAATCCTATTGAGCAGGTTTTCTTTAGGATCTCGCCTTGACCAATATCAAAATCATGCGCTTCAACAGTACGTCTTAATTTTTCAGCGAGTTTAGGTGCATAGTCACGATTTGAAAATCGAGCGACGACTAAAAACTCCTCTCCGCCCCATCTTACTAAATGGTCACTTTTTCTAAATACTTGTTCTAATATCGATTGAATTTGAATTAATACCGCATCACCAGCACTATGACCATGAATATCATTAACTTGCTTAAAGTGATCTAAATCGATTAAAAAGAAAATAAGATCTGACTCATTTGTCCTTTTATCCAAGTGATTAAACTTGCTAGGTGAGTTCATCCGTAAGATAAGATCTAGGTCGCTTTGTAAATTATTTTGTAAATAACGTCTATTTCTTAGACCTGTAAGCTGATCTGTTAAACTTAATTCTTCTAATTGAGTATTAGTAGACTGTAATTCGGCGGTACGCTCCGCCACTTTATTTTCTAGTTGCGTATTGAGGTGTCGCTCAAAAATCACTTTTTTTCGTTGTGAATTAATAAAGGCAAGCACTAAGCTCAGTAAAAAAAGCCCAAACAAAGTATATGCCCACCATGTTTTCCACGGTGGAGGTAATATCGTAATATGTAATGACGTTCCATCTTTATTCCAGTAACCGTCAGCATTGCTCGCTTTCACTCTAAAAGTGTACTCGCCGTGAGGCAGATTAGTGTAAGTCGCTCTACGGTTTTTATAGTCGGTGTGTACCCAATTTTCATCCCAACCGACTAACTGATAAGCAAATTGATTCTTTTTAGCGTTACTAAAATGTAATGCCGAAAATTCAAAGGCAATAATATTGTCTTTATGGGTCAATGTTATAGCTTCGGTAAGATGGATCGCTTGCGTTAAACTAAAGTGAGTGTTTTTTTCAGTGATTGGTTTGTCGATTGAAATAATAGGCACAGATTTATTTAATAACAGCATATCTGTTATAACTACAGTTGGAGGTTGGATGTCATCGATTATTTTCTCGGGAAAGAATCGGTTAAAACCTTTAATACCACCAAAAAACAACTCACCTGTTTTACTTTTAAAAGAAGCGGTAGAGTTAAACTCATTACTTTGCAGGCCATCACCTACATCATAATGGCTAAACGTTTCTGTTTTAGGGTCCATGCGTGTTAAGCCCTGATTAGTGCTTATCCATATATATCCTTGGTTATCTTCTTCAATACTATAAGCAATATTGTTCAGTAAACCATTTTCTGTATTGTAGCGTTTGAATTTTTTTGTCTTGGTATTAAATAAGTTTAACCCTCTAGAAGTACCAATCCATAGGTTGCTGTGGCTATCTTCCATAATATGATTCACGGTGTTATTACTTAAACTATTGAGGTCATCTTCTTGATGGAGGTAGTTAGTGAAAATTTGTTTTTTTGTATTAAAATGAGTCAGACCACCACCATCAGTTCCGATCCAAATGTTACCTTGCTTATCTTCGGCCATGGTAAAAAGGTTGTCATGACTTAAACTATTTGGGTCATTGGCCTGATGACGATAACGGGTAAACTGTTGTGTTTTCGTATTGAAATAATTAAGGCCACTATTTGTGGCAAGCCACAGGTTATTTTGCTTGTCTTTTAAAATATTCCAGACAACATCATCGCTTAAACTGTTCGGCTCATTGATGAGATGACGGTAATGTTTAAATTCTTGTGTTTTACGATTAAAGTGATTTAATCCACCACCCACCGTAGCAATCCAAAGGTTACCTTGCTTGTCTTCTATAACTCTTCGAATATTGTCACTGTTTAAACTATTCGGGTTATCAGCTTGATGACGGTAATGAGTAAATTGTTTTTGTTTGGTATTAAAATGATTGAGACCCCCACTACGTGTGCTAACCCAAACATCACCTTGGCTGTCTTCTGTAAGACTCCAAACATCGTCATCACTTAAACTATATGGGTCATTGGCCTGATGATGATAATGGTTAAATAGTTCGTTTTTGGTATTAAAATGATTGAGGCCAGCACCCGTGCCAACCCACAGATTACCGTGGCTACCTTCTATAATACTATTAACTACATCATCACTTAAACTGTGTATGTTATTACTCTGATTTTGGTAACGGATCACTTGTTCGCTTTTGATATTAAAGTGATTGAGACCACCCCCGGTACCGATCCAAAGGCTATCTTGGCTATCTTTTGTAATGCTATAAATCACGTCATCACTGAGACTATTCGAGTTATTGACCTGATGACGGTAATGGCTAAACTGTTTTTTTTGTGTATTAAAATGATTAAGGCCACCCTCGGTACCAATCCAAAGGTTGCCTTGGCTATCTTCAACGATGACATGAATACCGTTATTACTTAAACTATTCGAGTCATTAGTCTGATGGCGGTAATGAGTGAACTGTTGGGTTTTGGTATTAAAATAATTGAGGCCACCTTTACGTGTACCAAGCCAAAGATTACCTTGGCTATCTTCTACAATACTTCTCACTTCGTTATGACTTAAACTGTTTGGGTTATTGACCTGATGTGGATAACGGGTGAACTGCTGGGTTTTGGTGTTAAAATGATTGAGACCACCATCGGTGCCAAGCCAAAGATTACCTTGGTTATCTTCAATAATGCTCCATACATCGTTATGACTTAAACTATTAGCGTTATTGGCCTGAAAACTATAATGAGTAAATTGTTGGCTTTTGGTATTAAAATAATTGAGGCCACCGCCACGTGTACCAAGCCAAAGGTTACCGTCGCGATCTTCTATAATTATTGTAATGTAATTATGGGATAGGGAATTAACATTATTCAGTTCGTGCTGAAAAATTTTTAAGTTATAACCATCATACCTAGCAAGCCCATCTTGTGTACCTAACCACAAAAAACCCGTGCTATCTTGGAAAACACTGTATATGGCATTCTGAGGTAATCCATTTTCAATAGTGAGGTGTTGAAAGCGAATAGAAGGCTCTACCGCTGATGCTATTGAAGAATAGAAGAGTACACATATTAGAAGTAAAAGAGAGCAGGTAAGTGTTATTTTTTTAAACAAAAGATCATCAACGTAGAAATATATTTATTGCGTTAATCTTAACCTATTAAGCATAAAATTCGACCATGTATAAGGGCAAGATTACAATTTAAAACAGCCTTGGTAACGGGTTGGTTACATGTCTGTGGTTTTGTTTGCCGTTGAGCACCTAGTGTTTCTGATGTTAATACTTGGTGACTCTTTTGATGGGGACAGCTGTTTTTTCGCGGTTCTATATGGCAGTTGAGATTTACAAGTTTGATTAGAATTGATGATATGACAATACAAAGAACTACCGCCTAATAATTAGGCGGTAGTTGCCATTACTTACTTAAATGCTTGGCGTGAAAGCGCAGATGCTCTTCAATAAATGCTGAGATAAAATAGTAGCTGTGGTCATAACCTTCATGAAGGTTTAATTCCAATGGATAGTTACTGGCTTTTGCTGCCGCTTCTAACGATTCAGGCTTTAGCTGCTCAGTGAGAAAGTCATCCGCTAGGCCTTGGTCAACTTTCGCTGGAACAAGCTCGGTTGCGCGTCGCATTAATTCACTGGCATCATGATTAAGCCAAGTTGCTTTGTCTTTACCCAGGTAAGCGGTAAAGGCTTTTTTGCCCCAAGGCGCATTCACTGGATTGCAAATTGGGCTAAACGCCGACATTGAGCTATAACGATCAGGATTTAACATGGCAATGGTCAATGCGCCATGTCCACCCATTGAATGTCCGCTAATGGCGCGTTTATCTGATACAGGGAAGGTCGCTTCAATTATCTGAGGTAATTCATTAACCACGTAATCGTACATTTGAAAATGACGATTCCAAGGTGCTTGCGTAGCATTCACATAAAACCCAGCGCCTTGACCTAAATCATAACCTTCATCATTAGCGACTTCTTCACCACGAGGGCTAGTATCAGGCGCAACAATGGCAATACCTAACTCAGCAGCCATGCGCAGTGCACCTGCTTTTTGCATAAAATTTTCATCGGTGCAGGTAAGGCCAGAAAGCCAATACAATACCGGGACTTTTTCTCCGCTTGATACTTGTGGAGGCAAGTAAATAGCAAATCGCATAGTGCAATTTAACGTTTTAGATTGATGGCTATATTGCTTGTGCCAGCCACCAAAACTTTTGTTCATGCTTACGTTTTCAATTAAATGGTCAGTTGTCATGGTAAAACCTTAAGATGTTACCCCTGTTCATTTATGGTATGAAAGGGGTAACGGACTAATTATTACGATGGAATAGTGTTATTGATTGAAATGGATGCTATTTATCGAAGTGAATAACAGAACGAATACTTTCGCCTTTATGCATTAATTCAAATGCTTCATTAATATCTTCAAGACCCATGGTATGGGTAATGAAGTCACTTAATTTAAACTCACCAGCTAAATAACGTTCAACGTAATCAGGTAACTCAGTACGGCCTTTAACACCACCGAATGCAGAGCCTCTCCATACACGACCAGTTACAAGTTGGAACGGACGGGTTGAGATTTCTTTGCCTGCGCCGGCAACACCAATAACCACTGATTCGCCCCAACCTTTATGACAACATTCTAATGCAGAGCGCATTAAGTCGACGTTACCTATACATTCAAAAGAATAATCAACACCGCCATCAGTTAACTCAACAATCACATCTTGAATCGGCTTGTCGTAATCTTTTGGATTAATAAAGTCAGTAGCGCCTAATTTCTTAGCTAACTCAAACTTACTTTCGTTGATATCAATAGCAATAATACGGCTTGCTTTTGCCATGGTTGCACCGATAACTGCAGATAAACCAATACCGCCAAGACCAAAGATAGCTACCGTAGCACCTTCTTCAACTTTGGCTGTATTCATTACAGCACCCATGCCAGTGGTAACACCACAACCAAGTAGGCATACCTCTTCTAGCGGAGCGTCTTTATTCACTTTAGCTAAAGAAATTTCAGGTAATACAGTGTACTCAGAGAAAGTTGAACAACCCATGTAATGGAAAATTGGCTGACCGTCTTTATAAAAACGGGTCGTGCCGTCTGGCATCAAACCTTTACCTTGAGTTTCACGAATTTTTTGGCACAGGTTAGTTTTACCTGATAAACAGAATTTACATTCGCGACATTCTGGTGTGTATAAAGGAATAACATGGTCGCCAACTTGTACACTGGTAACGCCTTCACCAATTTGCTCTACAATGCCGCCGCCTTCATGACCTAAGACCACTGGAAAAATCCCTTCTGGATCGTCGCCTGATAAAGTAAAAGCATCGGTATGACATACGCCTGAGGCGATAACTTTAACTAATACTTCACCCTTGCGAGGTAACATTACATCGATTTCTTCGATTGATAATGGCTGATTAGGACCCCAAGCAATGGCGGCTTTTGATTTAATAAATTTATCTGACATATTCGTTCTCACTTTATATTGATAGATGTTTTAATTGGGTTGTAGCGTAGCGCTAGATGCTACATTTGAGTCTAGTCTACGCTATTTATTTCAGCATGATAATACGTTAATACGTAATTCACTGTTACTGTTTGGCAATAATCGCAATTGAATTATTACCAGTAAATTCATTTAGTTATACTTTTTTAAATGATTATACGTTAAGTCATTCACGTTAATGGCTATGCCCTTGAGAAAGGTTAATGGTAGCAATTCCTATTGCAACCAATCCCATGCCAAGCCATGTGGTTAAATCAAGGTGCTGGCGGTAAATAACGGCAGACAATAAAGTCACAGTAATAATAGCTAGTCCTGCCCAAAGTGCATGGACGATACCAATAGGCATGCCTTTCATTGCTTGTCCTAAAAACATGAATGCAGCTAAATGCCCGAGTAATACTAAAGCGCTTGCTAGTGGTTTAGTAAAACCATCAGTTTCTTTTAATGCTACATGAGACATTGCTTCTGCAGCGACACCTAAAAAAAGGAATAACCAACTCATATTTACTTCCTATACTGTTATGCAGACTATTGCAGTCTGCCAATGCTGAGTGAGTCATACATGGCTTGACTTACTCGCAGCGCGTTTTCTTGATGGATGCTATTATATTTGTTTCTGAATAAATGATAATATACTGATTTGGAAAATCACTTGTACATATAGGTAATAATCATGCAGTGGGATGGTATCAGCGAATTTGTTTACGTTGCGGAAAACGAGAGCTTTACCTTGGCCTCAAAAAAAATGGCGATATCGACAGCGCAAGTTAGTCGTCAGGTCAGTGCGTTAGAAAAACGACTTAATATCAAATTATTTTATCGTACAACGCGCAAAGTATCCCTAACGGAAGAAGGACGCATTTTTTATCAGCACTGTCGCAGTGTACTCGATGGTCTCGATGCTGCAGAACGTGCTATTACCAATTTACAAACTAAACCCCAAGGTAAAATTAAATTAACAGCGCCAGTAGCCTATGGTGAGAAACAAATATTACCGCTAGTGAATAATTTTCTAAAGCAATATAGCGATGTGGAAGTGTCCGCTTATTTAAGTAATCAACAAGTTGACTTAGTTGAAGACGGTTATGACTTAGCTATTCGTTTGGGTAAGTTAAGTGACTCGACCATGATGGCAAAAAAATTGGGCAAGAGAACAAACTACCTTTGTGCATCGCCTGATTATTTGGCCAAACACGGTGTACCCCATTCAATATCAGAGCTTAATAAGCACAGTTGTTTATTAGGAACATTAGACTATTGGCATTTTAGGGAATCAGGCCGAGAAAAGAGTCTCCGCGTAACGGGTAGATTACGTTATAACAATGGTTACAGTTTGACTGATGCGGCATTGAAGGGCTTAGGTATAGTGCAGTTACCTGATTATTATGTTGAAAAACAGATCGAAAATGGTGAACTGGTGACGCTATTAGATAATTATCGTGCCCCAGACGAAGGCATATGGGCGGTTTATCCTCAAAATCGGCATTTGTCGCCGAAAATAAGGTTACTTGTCGACTATTTGGCAGAACAGCTACTTTAATTTTGTCGCTTTCCTAATGCTATGGGAGGTAACCTCAACGGTTAAATAGTACTATCAAGCATCAAGCATCAAGCATCAAACCTCAGACGTCAGGGGCAGCCGACATCAAAGTTGCCCTAAGTAATCTCATTCTATTAGTTAATCTTACCCTCTAATGTTTACCTTCTGTGTATAAATATGGTGATTTTAACTGCCTTTTACCTATCCAACATCAAAGTACATGAACCATCTACCTTGAAATGTGATGGCTGAAGATACCTTAAACCAGCATAAGTACTCTATGCGCTATTGATAGGTAATTTACTTATTGCTTTTTACCACAATCAGGACAAAAATTGGCAGACTCAGGTGTTTTACCACCACATCCAGTGCAAAACTGACTCTTTTTGACTTGTTCGGTACCACAATCAGGACAAAAGTTAACACCAGCAGCTAATATTTTCTGGCAAGAGCAGCAACAATTACGGGTGTCGTTTGTGCTTGGTTGTTTAGTGTTTTTACCACTGTCCATCATATCAGCATTCATATTCATCATTTGATTGCCAATACCCATACCAACACCCATACCTACGCCGGCGCCAGCAACATTACCCTCAGATTCATTGGATGCCGCTTTTTCGGCAACATCGAACGTTTTCACGGTATTGTAATCTTCACCATAAAGATCAAACTCGGCTTTTTTTGCCAACATTTCTTTTAATCTAACTACACTATCATCATCTTGTGGAACATTGATTGAACTTAAATAAAAGTTAACAATTTCAATACCAAAACGGTTAAATTCAGCGCTGACATCATGTTTTAATGCGGCAGACATTTCATTAAGCTGGCTGCTTATCGTTAAGATAGAAACGCCGTCGTTAATAATTTTAGCGGAAATGAAGTCTTTAATGCGGCTCATTAAATGGCCACGAAAATAATCGCTAACTTGCTGCGCATCAAATTCATCAACGGTGCCAACTAGCTCAGCAACGAACTTTTTAGCATCAATGATTTTCATACCAAATTGGCCAAAAGCTCTAACAGGTACTAGCACTTTATAAACAGGGTCTAAAACCGGAATAGGCTCTTGCGTACCCCATTTCATATCTAGATTTACCGCTTTATTAACAAAGTATATCTCGGCGGCAAAAGGCGTTTCATTACCAAAGGGAATATTGACGATATGTTCTAGCAGCGGAATATTGGCTGTTTTTAAGGTATGACGGCCAGGCTCTAATACATCTAGGGCTTTACCATCCTTGTAAAATACCGCTTGTTGGGCTTGATTAACAATAACTTGAGTGCCCCAAACTAAGCCATCATGAGGCCAACGCCAAGCAAAAACATCACTGGGACCATCGTATTTTACGCGATCAATTATATCCATAGGTACTCCTAGTATTTATCACTGTTGAACTAACTTACATTACTCTCTGGGGCTAAGGCTAGTTTAGCGTCGAGATATAATTTAGTACGCGTTTCTTTAATTCTTATATCAATTTCTATGGCTAAAATATTAAACTTTTTACCAAATAATATTAACAACTCATGTTCTTTCTTTGAGATTTCACCGTCTATTAGGCACATTTCGATCATTTTAATGAGCCAAGCTGAAGCATCTAGTGCCTCATCGGGGGCTAACATTTTTAATTCGCCATTCTCACCGGCAAGCATTACTTCGTCTAAAACATGTTGAGGTATTTTACGTTTTCTGGAAAATTCACTTAATAAGGCTATTTCTTTGGGATGTGCCTTACCATCAGCAAGTAAAATAAGTACCAAGCCTGAAAGCAACGAAATAGGATCGAATATTTGTCCTCGTGATTTACCTGGCCCCGACTCTATTGAAAATGACTTTCCTTTTAACTGAACAACCCGATTTATATGGGGAGTAAAGCCGTTTAAAACCCAATCAAGTTCGCCATGATTAAAAGTACTGTGACAGTATTGGCAACTATCGTGATAGCTTTCAGATTGAGGAGCCCCACAACTATAACAATGCAGCGAATGTAATCCTTTTTTGGTGTTACTGAGCACACCATTTTTTCTGATTAGAGTTAAATGATGAGCATAATAACCGGTAATGCTTTTTACTTTAGCCTCAAAGGAAACTTTAGTCGCTTTCCATTTAACCAGTACAAAAACTTTATCAAATTCATCACCAAACTCAACACTACTGACTTCGCACAGACCTAATTCAACGTCATCAAAATAATGATTTTTCAATTCATTCTTATTAAAATAATCGACATAAGTGGCATGAGCAATTGGTTGTATTGGCGCTGAATTTTGTGATAACCATGCTTTTTGTAATCGCCAAAATATAACACTAACCCTATCTTCAATAACGGGTAAATTAAACGCGGCATCAACCACTTGATATTCAGCAACGCCTTTAATTTGTCTTTTAGCATTTTGAAAACGCCATTCCTCTTCCTGAGTGATTTTAGCTAATATCCAATCATATTCTCCAGATGTGACTAATGAATTACAGGCTTGGCATTGTTCAAATTTACTGAGTAATAAAGTAGCACCACAATTAGGGCATATACCTTCAATTAACCCCGGTTGTGAACGCGTTTTAACGCCTGGTAAACGGATATAAGTCCAGTATTCAACTGAGTAAGTATAAGGCGGTAATTTATGGGGATGTTTAGTGCGATTGGTTTTTTCTGTGATAAGTCGAGCCTGACTTGAAATTTTAAAGTGTAAGGTTTCAAAAAATTTGTCAGCCTCAATACCGACTAGTTCACAATGATTTATAGATAGATCGTCTATTTTTCGATGACGTTGATGCTTTTTTTGAATAGTAAACTGAATAACATAGCGTTGAAAAATACCGTCGGTTATGAAACCTCTAGCTGAGCTCATATCATGTTTAGACCAAGCCTCTTTGATAATAAAAAACGCTTTTTCAACACGAGTTATCATGTGATTTTTATCAAAGTCAGGGTCGAGCGCAATTATTTTATTATGCTGAGTTTGTTGTTTATTTTTATTCTGCTTTTTTACGCCACGACTAATGACTTTATGGACCACGTTATGTTGCTTTTTCTCACTTGATTTGTAGATTCTATAGATAATAAATGACAATGAGAGTACGAAAAAAAAAGTAAACATAGCATGCTTCTATTAAAAATTTCAGATAAAAAACCTTACGATAGAGTAGGGTGTTTTATTAATGACTAACAGTTTTTATTGATTAAATTTATATTTTTATAAGCAGTTATTACTATTTTTTATCTTACTTTATAATAATAGATGTTATTGAATACAATATACTTTATTGTTTATTTGATGATGATTAGTAGAGTAATGCTTTATATATTATGGCTTTATTGCTAATGAGCTTCTCATGTTCGAACCTTGAGCTTGCTCAAAAAGAGTGTTAGCGTCGCTGTAAATTCGTACTATTTTAGGTAACCACTTATGACAAAATTACAACTGTCAGCAGTTTCATTAATCATCATCGCCACAGCTGGCCTGACAATATTTAATCTTTCAAATGATGATACTAATCAGGAGGTAAACCCCTCAACAATCGAACAGAGTCAAAGCAAAATAAGCGTTGTACAAGACGATAAACCTCCGGTGAACGTAGCGAAAATAGATCGCAATGCATTACCTGTTGCTCATGGAGTTGCCGATGAAAATGGTAAACAAATACATGCAGATGATCAGCCTAGGAGGTTACCACCACCTCCGCTATCAGCACCAGACAGCCAATATAATAAAAAGCAAAGTGATACTGCTTCCGATCATGGCCATGAAAAAAGTCATTCATCAGACCACGAAAATTCTCCACCGCCACCAGTAGGGGCAAATAAATAATTAACTAAATTAAACCTCTTTATTGAGGTTTTTTTCACTAGCACTAGCAAATTTATTACTGAAGTTTGTTAATAATTAAAACCCTCCCGTTAATATTTCTAGTTAGTTACCTAAACTACTTAGCTAAGTGTAAAGCCTTTCTGAAACTAAAAACCATGCAAATAACCTCTTATTCATAAATAATTAACACAAATGTAAACAGATTGTAATAAATAAGTAAATAATTAATGATTGTTTTATAATTTATAAAACAGATACTTAGACGTTATAGAAGGCTATTTTCTTCTTTTAACTCACTGTTTACTAGCTCAAGCCCTGTTTCTTTTGTGTACAACGTAAAATGAGTAGGATATATTGCATACAATATATTGGTATTATTCGGCTACATTTTCAGTATTTAAAACAGGTTTTCGGTAGTAGATATAACTAGATAAATAAGGATATTAATAGATTTTAGCTTGGAAGGTCACTATGCATTTCTCTTCAGATACTTCTCCGACCAAACCAAAAGCTGGGCTAATAATTTATTAAGAAAAAATGCAATGCTAGCGCTTTTCTAGCGAGTAGAGATAACTTTATTTCTACTAAAGAGGTCATTCAAGAAGCAAATAAAAACAATAAAAAACGGGTAAACACTGCATAGTTTACTACGTCAAATGGGAAATCTAATGAAACATTCTGTCAGTAAAACGTTACTTGGCTTAGCTATTTTTGGTGCCTTTGCATCAAATAATGCTAACGCGAGTGATTGTGGTAGCACTACCGCATCGAGCGGTGCATTAACGGTAGGCCAAACTGAGTGTATCTCAGGTAATGGTTTATATTATTATATTGATGTTGAAGGTGATAACACTGCACTTGAAATTCAAACCTCTGGTGGCACAGGTGAAGCAGATATTTTAGTTAATACTGCTTCTTGGGCAACTGATTCTAGTTATACGCAAAGAACTAATAACTCTGGTACGGAAGAAACACTTGCTGTTACAGCTAACGCTGGGCGTTTATATGTTAGTGTTTTTGGTATTCACCAAGGGGTTACGCTAGATGTTATAGGCACTACTGATACTGGAGGTGGTGATACAACACCTACACCCACTATGTGTGGTACAAACACATTATCTGGTTATGAGTTAACCTTAAATTCACAAGAATGTATTTCAGGTAATGGTCAGTATTACTATATTGACGTTGAAGCTGATAATACCCCATTAATTATCGAAACTAAAAACGGCTCAGGTCAGGCTGACGTGTATGTTAACACCGGAAATTGGGCTACTCGAAGTGATAATATTGCTTCTGCGGTCAGTGAAGGTACTGATGAAACATTGAAAATAACAGCCAATGCAGGTCGTTTATATATCAGCATCTTTGGTCTTAATGATGAAGTGAGCTTCAAAGTTAGCGCTGATGACGGTACTCCACCAATAGTTACAAATCCAAATATTCCAACACTGCCGTCTAACCCTGGTTTGTGTGGTACTGAAACACCTGAAGAAGGTAGATTGACCTTTAACCAAGTGGAATGTGTTAATTCTTCATCTTATACCATTTATGTTCCTGCTGATGATATTGACATAACAGTATCAACCGGTGGCGGAACGGGTGAATTTGATTTACTAGTAAGCCAACAAGGTTGGGCTACTTCTAACAGTTATGACCATAAATCTAGTAATGTAGGTACGTCAGAGTCGATTACTTTTACAGCGAAAGAAGGTTGGTTATATTTAGCGTTAGATGCTGATACCCAGACATCATCAGAAGTAAGCTTATTAGTAGCAATTGATCCTGCTGATTTGCCTAGTACTAATCCTGGTACCTGTGGAACTATCGATGAGGATGCTTTCCCTACGGATGCTACACGTTTTACTGGTTTAAATGGATCTGATTTAGTTACCCGTATTGCCCTGTCACATCCACAAAATATTAGCCCTATTTATAATATTAGTGGCGCTGATGCGACACAAATATACTCAGAAGCGAACATGATTGCGATTGCCAATGCAATTAACGCTCGTGCACCAGGTTATTCAGGTGATGATAGGCTAGATTGTAAGTTTGATGCTGATACAACCTCTGGTTTAGAGTCATTATTTTACTTCTTACGTGGTTCATTCTATGTATCGTTTGCCCATCCTGATGATGTTCCTGTTTATAGTGATGCAGTAAAAGCAAACATTAAAACAGCATTACGTACTTTCTTTAATAACAGTAGTAGTTGGATTGCCAGTGAAGCAAACGGCAGTGTTTTAAAAGAAGCATTAATCACTGTAGATTCTGCAGGTTTAGGTGCTGACTTTAACGATGTGACTATTCGTGTATTAACGGATTACAATATTGATTGGCAGAATAGCTTTAATATGAATGCTGCAGCGAACAGTGTTTTCACTACATTATTCCGTGCGCAATGGGATGAAGCAATGAAAGCAGTATTTATTGCAGATGATAGTATTTTAGATGCTCTAAATAACTTTCAAAATACCCATCGTGATTTAATTGGTACTGATGCTGAATATGTATTACTCAATGCCGTTAATGAAATGTCACGCCTGTACCATATAGACGCTTTATTTCCACGCGTTAAAGTATTGGTTAAAAGAGTTTTAAATAGCACGAGTAAGACTGATAATACCAAAGCGTTATGGATTAAAGCAGCAAGTATGTCTGATTACTACGATCGAGCTGATTGTGGTTATTACGATATTTGTGGTTTTGCCTACACCTTAGAAGCTGAGACATTAGCATTTAACTATAAATGTTCTGATACTTTAAAGATTCGCGCACAGCAAATGTATAACGACCAAGCTGCATGGATTTGTCAAGTATTGGGCAACCAAGAGACAAACTTCCATTCAATCTTAGGTAGTGGTTACCAACCTGTTGCGGACGATAATAATGCCGCGTTACAGTTAGTTATTTTCAACTCACCTGAAGAATATAAAACGTATGCAGGTCAAT
The DNA here is from genome assembly GCF_002836255.1 of Colwellia sp. 75C3. GTDB lineage: Bacteria > Pseudomonadota > Gammaproteobacteria > Enterobacterales > Alteromonadaceae > Colwellia. The sequence continues at coordinate 296,815 of NZ_PJAU01000033.1, forward strand.
TCTTCAACATGGACACTAATAACGGTGGCATGTATTTAGAAGGTTCGCCAATTAATGCAAAAAATCAAGCGCGCTTTATTGCTTATGAAGCAGATTGGATGCAACCTAATTTCCATGTATGGAACTTACAACACGAATACGTACATTATTTAGATGGTCGTTTCGATTTGTATGGTGATTTCCAACTAGGTATGACAGTTGATAGTGTTTGGTGGTCAGAAGGTTTAGGCGAATACATTTCTTATGGCGACGGTTACGAACGTGCTATTACTGTCGGTAAAGCTCAAGACGTTGCATTATCTGAAGTATTTAAGAATAACTATAATTCGGGTCAAACACGTGTTTATCAGTGGGGTTATTTAGCCGTCCGTTTCATGTTTGAAAATCATAAAAATGACGTTAATCAAATATTAAACCTAACGCGTACAGGTCAATACCCGGAATACCAAACCTTTATGAATAATATTGGTACTTCGTACGATGTAGAATTTAACAATTGGTTAGTAAATGGCGTAGTTTTAGGCGATAGTAATATCGTTGAAATTGGTCCGAACGATACTGATTCAGCAAGTTCAGGTACTGCCGGTAACTGGGCAGGTGAACCAGTTACAATCAGCACTGACTTCTCTCCATGTATTGTTGATATTCCAGCCAATGCTCACGATAAAGATAACAATAACCTAGTTGCAAACCAAATAGTTGAATGTGTTAACTCATCAAGCGGTGGGGCATCATTCATTATTCGTAACGAGGGTGCTTTAGCTACTCGTTTTGAATTAAGAACTACGGGCGGTTGGGGCAATGCAGACATTATGTTTAAAGCAGGTGGCTGGCCAACAGCGCAAGATAACAACGGTTATGCCAATGGTGACGGAAACTGGGATAGTTTAGTTATTGAATTAAACCCTGACGCTTACTGGCACTACATTACCCTAGACGGTGAATTTGGTGGCGTGAAAGTAACTATTAATAAGTTATAGTTATTAAGGCTTAATACGTTAGTTAACAGTAAAATAAAGCCCAGTGTAATAAAATACACTGGGCTTTTTATTGATTATGCCGTAAAAAATATTACCGTTTGTTCGGCATTAACGACCTTGGGTTTTTTAGCCTTTCTTTAACCGCACGCCAATGTGTTTTAGGTATTTTAGGTGCTAGTTGTAATAAGTGCTGGTAATCATGTTCGGTTAAAGTCACTTCGCCACCATGCGCTAAAATTAGGCTTTGTGGCTTTAATGTGATTATTTTATGCAGTGAGGCACGGTAACGATTGGGATAAAAAATAGGGAAAGGTGGAATGTATTTATTTTTCACTTTAACCATTAAATCAGCAACGTATACTTTATTGCTAGGTAAGTGATGTAACGATAAATCTCTATCGGTATGACCTTGAGTGGCTAAAGCAACCCACTCAGAAAACCCCGGCAATTGTTCCCCATCATTAAGCTTATAATCTGCGTCTAACTGACTAGAGTACCAAAAATTAAGGCGAGGCTTTTTCATACGTTTTGCTACCCACTTAGCTAAAAATATGTCGGTAAGGTGCATGAGTCGCCCCTCTAACCCTGAATACCATTGCCCACTGACATTGGCGGTAGCAATTTTACAGCCGGTTATTTTACGCAATGTATTAGCCGCACCAGCATGATCTGGATGCATATGTGTGACCACAATTAGAGCTAAATCACTGAACGGGCGTTGTAGAGTTTGGGTAATAAAGCGCTTTAACATAGTAACGTCTGAGCGACAGCAACCATCAAGCAATAACAGTTTATCAGGGTACTCTGCTAGCAAAATTGTTTGGATGTGTCCGTCTATGTGGTGTAGTTTCATAATGATAGAGCAGTTCAGTGAAAATTAAATAATCATCTTATACAGTAAAAGAAAAAGCTTACGGGTGCACTACTATAATCAATTATGACTAACATCATAAATAATTATAGTAGTTTTATAGGCTAACCTTAAAAGAGTGCACTTATTGTAAATTGTGACGACAAAGGTTTTCTAGGGAAATATTTATATGTTTAAAACTATGTTGAAGCACATTTTTCCCAGTATTAAGGCTAATAAAAAGCCGAATTACTTATATTTCGAAAAAGATACAGAGCCAGAAGAAGTACAGCAACAGACATTTGAAAGGGTTCGGACACCGGCCAAGCCGCTATCTTTGGCAAGTGTTGAAGAAAGACATCAGCAGGAATTCTATGACTTTTTATTTGGCCAATCACCAGCGACAACACAACATGATGAGCTATCACACTATGTTGCTGACAAGATCGAAGCGGTGTTGCGAAAACCTGATACGATAATAGAAGCAATGCCGGTATTACCTGCCTCGCTTAGTAAGGTCATTGAGCAACTAAGTGACAATAACTTTGATACTGATGCATTGCTTACTTTGATTAAGCAAGAGCCCTCTATTGCCGCTAAAGTAATTGAACTCGCTAACTCCTCCTTTTATAACCATACAGATAAAGAAATAGCGGATCTTAAATCAGCTTTTATGTTATTGGGTAGCAATGGACTTATAGAAGGTGTGATCAATGGCTTTGTGAGTAAATTGACTCCTCAATCACCAATATACTTTAAGCAATATGGTAATAAGATTTGGCATCATAGTTTGACCACCGGTGTTATTTCTAAAGAATTAATAAATAAATCGCCTTATAAAGACGAAGCCGCTCAAGGGTATCTTATCGGCCTTATTTGTAATTTGGGGGATATGATTATTTACCAGTTATTGATGGAGGCTTTTTCTTTTATCCATCCTGATTGTCAGCCTAACTCCTATGCCTTTAAAGAATTAATGCAGCAAAAGTCCAAACATTTAACATTTCATATAGCGAAAAATTGGCAGTTCCCTCAGTCAATTTTAGACGCATTAGCGTTACAAGTTAAAATAACCAACGCTTCGATGTTACCCACGGTTTTCAGCAAACGACCAATAGCTTGTTATGTTTATGAAGGTAATATCATTAGTGAACTAATGATGATGCTTGAACACAATGATAAAACCGAAGTCGAGATAAAAGAGGCGGCAGAAATATTACTTCATAGCGATGAAGCGAAGCAATATATAAAGGGGTTATTGGAAGAGAGGGATAATAAGTAGTACTGCCACTCCCTGCATCGTCTATTGGCGGAGTATTGTTTACACTGGTGGTAATTTCAACGAGGTCGGGCAAACTATCTACTGGTTGCTCAGTGACAAGCGATGACAGAGTAGATGTACCTTCTTTATCTACATTGAACATTGGTTTGCGGTCGGTTACAGAGTTAAGAGTCGTTTGGCTTCTTAGGAGCATTTGAGTAAATAGCCATAAATAGGTTATCGATTCTATAAACCTTTGTATTTAAAAGACCCTATCACTAGAAAGTGTTCTAGACTTGAAACAAACTACTTAAGAAATGTTGAATATGAAATTACACTTTACTGTCATCATCTTATCCCTAATCTTCCTTAATGCTTGTTCAAAAGTAGAGCCTCCACCGCTTATTAAAATTGCAACTAACCCGTGGCCAGGCTACGAATTTTTACATTTGGCGGAAAAAAATGGTTATTTCGAACAGGTCGGTTTAAACATAGAGTTAGTAGAATTAGGCTCCTTGTCAGATGCACAAACCACGTATGTTTCTGGTTATGTTGATGGTCTAACTTCCACATTGATCGAGGTCATACAAGCAGAGGCTTTAGGTGGGAAACCTCTGAAGGTCATTGCCTTTACAGATTACTCTAATGGTGGTGATGTCATCATAGGAAAAGGCGATATTAATGATATTATTTCGTTGAAAGGCAAACGTGTGGGTTGTGAAGTTTCTTCACTAGGTTTATTCATATTACAAAGAGCATTAGTTAAATATGGCTTAACATTAGACGATGTTGAGGTCGTTAATGTTGAACAGTCTGATGGGCTAAATGCATTTAAAAACGATCTAGTTGATGCCTTTGTTAGCTATCCCCCAATGTCATTAGACATTTTAAAGCATCAAGAAAGTCAGGTTATATTCGACACCAGTGAAATACCGTATGAAGTGTTAGATACTATTTCCGTTTCTACAGACATATTGATTAAAGCGCCAAATTTTCAACGTAAATTTTTGCAAGCGTGGAAAATGGCGATCGACTTCACTGCTAAGTATCCAATTAAAGCGTATGAAATAATGGCAAAGCGAGAAGGCATTACTAGTCAAGAGTTTCAAGACGCGCTAGCAGGTATGGTGATACTAGACGAGGAGAAGCAAAAAATACTGTTTGCAGACAACAGCAAGCTTAATGCTATGGCTGAAACGGTTTGCGATGTTTTAATTGAAGCTAACGCTATTTTTAGAGACTGCCAAAACTTGCCTAATTTATTTATAACAGAACAAAGTAAATAATCCTAAAATGCTTAAACTTACTAAATTAACACCCTCATTGTCATTAAAACTTAACGGCCTAGTACTGTTTATTTGTTTGCTAGTCTTACTTGGGTTATCTGTTTATTTAACAAATCTGTTCAATAAACAGATAGTCCAGAAAACACAAAGTAATACCAAGAACATCGTTGATACTCTAACCATAGCTGTACACAGTGGTATAAATACTAGAAATTTAACTCGAGTTGTGAGTACCTTAGTAGCGAATACCAACACTATACATTTGAGTATTATCAAAAATAATAACGGCGTGGTAATAGCAGATAATAATCATAGTTTTATTGGTCAAAAAACAAAGGAAGTATTCACTACCGCAGAGCAACAACGACTCATTAAACATCGAGAAAACAACAATAGTAATATACAGAATATAACAAATGACCTTTTATTAGAGGTTGTTACCATTAACTTGATAGACACCAATATAATGAGGTTAAGACCCCATATAGTATTATTTAGTTATGACATTAAGCCTTTAAAAATTATTGCAAAAAATGAATTAAACGCCTTATTACTTATCTCATTTGGCGCAATATTAGTGATTATGTTATTGGTCAACTTGACTCACCGATATGTATTATTGAAACCACTGAGTCTATTAATTACTACCATTAAGATGCAAAAGGACACCGATGGTATCTTATTGTCAAAACTAACAAGTAATGATGAGTTAGGTAAGCTGTCGGAAGAATACAATCAGCTTATTCAAATCAATACCCAAAAAGAGCAAGAATTAAAAGAGACGCTGAAATATGTAGATAGCATAACCGATGCCGTTCCGGTTTCATTGGCCTATATTGACATAAATAAACAATATAAATTTGTTAATAAAAAATACAAGCGCTGGTTTAACGTATCAATTAATGATTTTTCTGCGGAAACACTCCCGATAAACTTGAAAAACGCAGTAAGTGAAATAATTCAATCCAATATTGAAAAAGCCCTTGCTGGGAATTTAATTGAATTTGAATTCCGAGTACCTTTGTTTGATGGTTCTGAAAAGGATGTCGGTATAACTTTCACCCCGCATTTAAATGATGAGAGCCAAGTCCTTGGTTTTTTTGTCTGCATTGACGATATGAGTAAAATAAAAGAATCTGAGCATCAACTAGAGGTATACGCGCAAGATATCGAATTTAAAAACTGGGCGTTAGAAGACGAAAAAGAAAAAGCCGAAGAAGCGAGTAAAATAAAGTCACAATTTTTAGCAAGTATGAGCCATGAGATCCGCACACCAATGAATGGCGTGATAGGTATGTTAGGTTTATTGTCGGGCGGTAAACTAACTGATGAGCAGCAACATCACGTAGATATTGCCCAAGGAAGTGCACATTCATTACTTACTTTAATTAACGATATTTTAGACTTTTCTAAAGTTGATGCCGGAAAAATGGAGCTAGAAGCTATTGATTTTGATTTACGTACCATGCTGGGTGAATTTACCCAGTCTATGGGGCTACAAGTTCAAGAGAAAGGCGTTGAACTGGTACTTGATATAAGCCAAGTCGATGAATCTCTGATTAAAGGCGACTCCAATAGGCTGAGGCAAATAATCACTAATATTGTCTCAAATGCTGCCAAGTTTACCAAAGAAGGTGAAGTTGTTATTCAGGTAGCATTAACTGATGCTTGTGACGGGAATTGTCGAGTAGATTTCCGCATCAGTGATACTGGCATAGGCATACCTAAAAATAATTTATCGACACTATTTGATTCATTTAGCCAAGTTGACGCATCCACTACTCGCAAGTTTGGCGGTACAGGTTTAGGTTTAGCCATAGCGAAAAAATTATGTAACTTAATGGGAGGGGACATTGAGGTAACCAGTGTAGAAAATGAAGGTAGCCATTTTATCTTCCACGTTATGCTACAAATAAGTCCAGCCTCTACAAAAATTATTCCACCGGTAACGTTAGCTGACGTGAACCTACTGGTCGTTGATGATAATACGAGTAATCGAGCAGCTATAGCCACGCAATTAACACATTGGGGAGCGAAAGTTCTCTCCGTAGCAGGGGCTAATGAAGCGATTCAAGCTTGTGAAGAACGTATTAAAAACAACGATGGTAGTTTATTTGATATGATTTTCATTGATATGGAAATGGACAATATTGATGGTATTAAATTAGGTAAAAAACTTAATTCTGATCCACGTTTTAAAACAGTCAAACGAGTACTGATGACCCCTCTGAGTTACAGAGATGGGGCAAGCTGTATCACTGAACTCGGTTTTAGTGGTTACTTTGCAAAACCCGCTACAAGCTCAGATCTATTTTCAGCATTATCTCTTTTAAATAAAACGACAGTAACTCAAACGGATCAAAGTGTCGGTACAGACAAAGTACTCGCAATAACTGGAAATTCTTCGTCAGTACTAGAGAGTGAACCATCACAAAAATTAGGAGCTATAATCGAGTCTTCAGTATCCCGTGTTAGCTCTATTATCGACACTGCCAATAGCTGCGATTTGGAAAACTTACGTATTTTATTAGTTGAAGATAACAAAATAAATAGAATGGTCGCCAAAGGTATCCTTAATAAATTTGGCATTACCTCAATCGACTTTGCCTTTAATGGCTATGCTGCAATAGATTCGTTAAAAGAAAGCCAAAATAATCAGCCCTATTCCATTATTTTAATGGACTGCCAAATGCCTGAAATGGACGGTTATGAGGCAAGTAGAAATATTCGCGCAGGCAATGCTGGAGAAAGTAATAGAGACTTGCCTATTATAGCAATGACTGCCAATGCTATGAGCGGTGATAAAGAAAAGTGTCTCTCTGCAGGCATGAGCGATTATTTGTCAAAACCGATAGATCCTGAACAATTTTTGCAGATGTTGAAACTATGGGGGCTAGACAAAAAAGAAGTTAATTCTTCTGTGGATTAGATATTATTTAGGTTGAATATTACTCATACCAAGTTGATTAAGTTCTTTCCCACTCAGCGAGAATTAAAAGGCTTAGAGGCAAGGCATTGATTGAAGATAATGGTTATTCCCTTATCAAAATCAATAACGCAGCATGTAAACCTTTTAAACTCGCCCTCTGGGAGCTTTCTCGATGTTCACTAACATCGTTAAGTTTATTTGATTTAGAATGACTAAACCGAAACAAATTTGCCTTGTTATTGAACATCGAGCAGAGCTCTGAGTTGGGAAGAAATTTAATCAAATAGGTATCAGTTCTATTTTATTAAGCAGCAATGTTTTTTAGCACAAAAAAACCACCCGTAGAATTTATACGGATGGTTATTAAATTATTATTCACGTGTGTTGGTTAAATACCCCATGTCAGCGTTGTTTTCAATCCCTATAGCCAGCTATTGCTAATCGAACGCCTTTGCCTGATTTGTTTTTTTTGCAGAATAAGATGACAAACTTAATTAAACAGGTACAACTACTTTCTGCAAAGCAGCATCTGATACTTGCATATCATCACCGCTAATTTTTTGTCTCTTTTCTGCTAAGAGTAAATAAAAGCTAGGTAAAATAAACAAGGTAAAGATAGTACCAATAAACATACCTGCTACTAAAATAATACCAATACTATTTCGCGCTTCTGCACCCGCACCTGTCACTAACACTAACGGGAAATGGCCCAAAATAGTGGCGGCTGTAGTCATTAAAATAGGACGTAAACGTGTGGTTGCTGCTTCAGTTACAGCGGCTAGTTTATTCGCGCCAAGCTCTTGTGCGTGATTAGCAAACTCGACAATCAAAATACCATTTTTAGCAATCAAGCCTATTAAGGTAATTAAGCCTATTTGAGAGTAAATATTGATGGTAGTTAATTCCATATAAGGGATTAACAAGGCGCCTGATAGTGCTAGTGGTACACAACCGAGCAAGACAACTAAGGGGTCTCTAAAGCTATTAAATTGAATCGCCAATACTAGGAATACAATGATTAATGAAATACCCAATACCATGACTAAGGTATTACCCTCTTGGCGTAATTGTCTCGATTCACCAGCATAATCAATAGAATAACCTAAAGGTAATATTTCTTTTGCTGCGTTTTCAATAGCAGACAATGCAGCTTCTTTATTTGACCCTGGTGCGACGCCACCGTAAATTCTAAAAGACGATTGCTGTGCAAAGGTACCTAATTCTCTAGGTACAGTTTTCCATTTTAAATCGGCTACTGATGAAACAGGTAATAGTTCACCGGTAGGTAATTTAATATCCAATGACAAGATCGCTTCCGTTTTACTACGTACGTCATCATTAATAATAGGGATAACTCGATAAGCTTTACCCTTAGAATCAAAGCGATTAACAAAGTTGCTCGATAATAAAATACCTAATTGTTCGCTAATCTCTCCGACGTTCATGCCTAAATCGGCAATTTTCTCACGATTTAATTGCAACTCTACCTGCGGTAAATCAATTTTTAGATCGGTGTCAGCAAAAAGAAATTGTCCACTGCCAAAGGCCGCACCGACAAGTTGATCAGCATATTGCTTCATTTCGCTATAAGGGGCCGATGCTTTAACAATCATTTCTATTTCAAACTGACCTGAGCTTGGTAATGAGGCAGGTAAAATAGGAAACATGTTAAGGCCTGGGATTTGCGCTAATTTACCGTAAATTCGTGGGACTAGAGATTGTGCACTGTAATCTCGATCATCGGCATTGACCAACTCTAAACCGCCAAATCCGCCGCCACCAAAAATTATTTGCCAAATTTTCTTGCCGCCTTCAATTTCTTGCAAACTTTCAACAACAGGGTTCATTTGAGAGACGTTATAAATCATTGAAGCATCAGGCGGTGATTGAATGACAAACATCACCATGGCTTGATCTTCTACCGGTGCTAACTCTTTCTTTGAGTACAGGTAAAAAGGTACGGTGAGCAGTGAAACAACCAAAGCAATTAAAAACACTTGTCCTTGCCACTTAAAAATACGATGCAATAACTTGCCATAGCCTCGTTGTATTCTTTCAAAAAGGTGATTTACTTTTCTGGTTAACCAACTCTCTTCGCCACCTTTAGGTGAAACATAAGCACTCATAATAGGTGATAACGTTATCGCAACGATGCCAGAAATAATGACGGCAATGGCGAGAGTAAAGGCAAACTCTTTGAACAATACACCCGTTAATCCTGATAAGAAGCCAATCGGTGCATAAACGGCTGCCAGTGTTAATGTCATTGAAATGATAGGTACAAGCAGTTGGCGAGAACTAATGAGCGCAGCATCAAATTTTGACATCCCTTGACGCATCAGTCGGGCAACATTTTCTACCACTACAATGGCATCATCGACTACTAAGCCAACCGACAATACGATAGCGAGTACGGTTAATAGGTTTAACGAAAAGCCCATCATGGCCATTGCTGCAACCGCGCCTAAAATAGAGATAGGTATGGTAATTAACGGCACTATAGCGCTTCTAAAGGATCCCATTAGTAGCACAACCACCAGGCCAACTAAAATAACGGTTTCAATCAGTGTGGTGAAAATTTCTTTTAAGGCATCACGCATGTATAAAGTGCCGTCATAGGCGTAATCAATCGATATACCGTACGGTAGGGTTTTATTAAGCTCTGCCACTTTTTTATATACTTTATCACCAATGGCTATTTCATTAGCGCCAGGCAATGGCCAAATAGAAATATACACTGCATCTTTATCATTCAATCTAGCGGTGACACTGGTATCTTCTGCGGCCAGTTCTATTTTCGCGACATCTTTTAAATAAATATTAGCGCCATCGATCTGAGTAATGACAAGTTGCTGAAAATCTTCAACACTACTGAGTTGGGTATTGGCAACAATATCAATTTTTTGGCGACTATTTTCTACATAGCCCATAGTGGCTATGGTGTTGTTTTTTGCTAAAGCTTGATAGACATCACTCGCACTTAAATTAAACACTTGTAGGGCTTGAGCATTTAACCATACTCGCATTGCCGGTGTTCTAGCACCTTCAATACCTACGCGTTGCACGCCTTCAATCGCATTTAAAATAGGGTTAACTTGGCGATTTAAATAATCGGTAATACGTGATAAATCATTACCATTAGCTTGGACATTTAAATACATAACAGCGAAAGGTCTATCAGCACGACTTACCGATACCACAGGGTCTTGGGCGCCTTGAGGTAATTCGAAACGAATTTGTCCTAACCTAGCATTTAATTCAGCTAATGCCAGTGTTGAATTTTCGTTTAATTTAAGCCAAACCGTTACTTTAGAGCTGCCAGAAGTACTGACTGAATCAACGTATTCAACACCGGGCACTGTTGCAGCTGCTCGTTCAATAGGTTCGGTGATGAAACCTTTTACCACATCAGCGGAAGCACCAATATAATATGTTTCAATAACTAATGAAGCACTGTCAATCTTAGGGAATTGCAGCACCGGAATTTTACTTGCAGACCAGATACCGGCAATACAAATAATAATTGATAAGACAATAGCAACGACTGGTCGTCTGACAAAGATGTCCATGATGGACGATTTATTTTCTTGCATCATAATCCCTTATTATTGTGCGCTAACATCAGCAGCTACTGCTTGAGTTTTTGCTGGGTCAGCTTCTTCAGCAAGGTATACTTTCATGCCTGGAAATAACTTGAATGAACCTTTATTAGCAATAAGCTGTCCGGCTTCTACACCTGAAAGAATCATTACGTGATCACCTTGTCGTTCACCTAATTCAACTGGCATTAGCTTAGCGCGATAGGTTCCGTTGTCACCGGTTTCTAAAACAAAGACATAATTACCTAATGCATCACGTTTTATCGCTAAATCAGGCACGGTAGCGACTGTTGATTTTTTATCGATTGGTACGATTACCGAGACTAAAGTATTTGGCTTTAACGCTAACGTTGAAGCGGGTAGTTGTGCACGGTATTTTAAATGACGTGAAAGGCGTGATAACTGTGGATCGACAGCAATAATACTTGCTGCAAAGGTCGCATCTTGATTGATAGGGCTAATTTCTACCGTCGACGCTAAATCGAGTTCTTGATAAAACTGTGGCAGGTTAAAATCAATCCAAGTGAAATCATTAACACCAACAAGCTCAAGTACTTGACTGTTTTTATCTAAGTATTGGCCAACTTCTAGCGTATGAATACCGACAGTTGCGGTAAATGGTGCTGTTAATGTCTTTTTATCGATAGCGGTTGTTATGACGGTGATATCTGCTTTAGCTATTTGCACTGCAGCGCGGGCTTGGTCAACTTTTTCTTCACTTATACCACGCGTCTTCTGTAACTCAATATTACGATCTAAGGTCTGTTGATTTAGCATTAAGGTTGCTTTAGCTGCCATTAAGCGAGCATCTTCATCACGATGGTCTAACTCAAGTAATACTTGCCCTTTCTTAACAACACGACCAGAAGCGGCATTTAAACGGGTAATTTCACCAGCCAATTCATTATTAAGCATTAAAAATTTGAATGCTTGTACTTCGCCACTGACTTTAATATGTTTTTGGTAGCTAATATTACTGACAGTGACCGCAGTTACTGTGGCTGCCATCTCAGGCATCATAGCTGCTTGGGCATTGGCTGCTTCTTTCAGTGATGTTTTATAGCTATGTAAGCCAAAGACTGTGCTGGCTAAGATAATGATCACTATAAGCCATTTAGTTATATTCATGATTGTTAATTCTTCCCTTAATTTTTAATCACTTAATGACAAGGTTATTAAGCGTTTTGATATGATTTTTTGTATATAACCACTGTATTTTATTACAGTGGTTAGTGGTAGTCATGTCTTTTTATATTATCTAAGTCCGACATCTATTAAGTGTTTGCAAACGTTGACTATATCGTCGTTTGATATTTTGTTTCGCCAATCGTAGCTATTAACTAAGCGCGCCATAGTATTGATGTGCAGATCATTAGGAGCTAGTACTAGCGTGCTTTCTTCTGTGCTGTCATTGGCACTGACATCATAGTCACTCTGCAAATTCTTGTGCAAACGTACTGTTTGAAAATAGCCAACAGATAACGACCAAGTGCCTAAATTAATCTCTTCAATATCTCTACTGCCAGAGGTTAATTCACCGGAATCCGCAGCAGTTTGCAAAAATTGTTGAAACATAGTTTGGCATTGTTCTCCACACGCGCGCATTTGCGTTAACCAGCGCTCGGAACATCGTTTCATCATCGCTTCGGTATTAACAATACTTTCAAGCTGATTATCAAAGCTATACATATGTACTTTCGAAAAATCTAATAAACTGGTTGCTATGATGCGTTCTGGCGTTGTTAAGGGTAAAGCGAGCACTTTTTTGAAAACTGATTGTCGCTCTTTATACATACGGGTAGCTAAAGCAATAAGTACATCTTCTTTACATTGCACAAACTTATAAACCGACCCCATAGACAGGCCCGCTAGTTTGGCAATAGCAGACATCGAAAAGTCTAATAAACTACTTTCTTCTATTGCCTTAATCGCTGCGCATATGATTAATCTTTCTTGTTCTTCTGCACTAAATCGTGGAGCTGGAGCCATGGGAAACCTATGTAAAATTGTATTCGAATGTCGTTCAAATGCTATTTTAACTTACTTTCTGTTAAGTTCAAGTACAAAATCACTATGGTGGGATATTTAAGTATTCCGCTTAGTTTGCTGTGAGGTAATCAACGGACAAAAAATTTTCTGAAGCTTTTGGGTTCTGATGCTTGTTAATTATGGAGGGGAAAGGGGAGTGGTTTGGGAGTTATTTTTGGCTATATTGATAACGACAGCAATGTTGGCATTAACAGCGGCACGGTGTGCCGCTGTAGGTCTCTGGCGATTAGTTAATCTAGATCTGTTAGCGGATAACCTTAGACATAAAGGTGCTGTAGGGATCTTCTTGATAATCAGCAAAGGGCTGACAATGCTCAAAACCAAGCTGTTGATAGAGCTTTTGTGCCGGTAGAAAGGCATCCATAGTGCCTGTTTCAAGGCTTATTTTTTGATAACCACGAACAGTTGCTTGGCTAATCATGTGCTGCAAAAGTAATTTGGCAACGCCTTGGCGTAAAAAATTAGCGGAAGTTCGCATAGACTTAATCTCAGCATGAGAATCGCTTAATTCTTTCAAGGCTCCGCATCCTGCCAGTTCATTATTTTGCCAAACAGCCCAGAAGGTAATACCTGCTTGAGCTAATGCTGATAAATCGAGCGCATGCACACTTTCTGGTGGTGAGTGCATCAGCATATCTTGATGATGCTCCTCCAGCAGGGCAATAACTGCTGGGTGTGTTAGTGAGCCTATACGGATTTCCATTATTTTCTATTTTGCTTTTTAGTTTGTTTAAGTAAAGCTTCTTCAAACTCTTCAGGAAATAACACTAAACCTTGATTGTCTTGGTTGGGAAAAGTAACTAAAGCGAGCTCATCATCAGCTAAACCAGGACTCCAGTGACTGTACCATTTGCTTAATGAGATAGCCTCTGCCTTACAATGTTGCCATTCATCAGTTGCCCAGCGCTGTGCAAACTCCTCATTAGGCCATACGGGTACGCAATCTTCATCTTCGGTGTTTAGCATTACGCAGCCATGTTCATCAGCTAATATCCAAATTTCTTGGTTAATAACAACTTGTTGAAGCAAGTAGCTTAAACGCTTTTCTTCATCGTATTTTTCTATGGTGTTAAGTTGTTCGTTGCTGATTGACATAGTTGCCTAGGAAGTTTGTATAGATGAATAATATTTTACCGTGTTAGGGCTGAGCAAACAACTTGATTGAGTTTATCAATTCTATCTAAAATTATAGCCCTAACGGTTATTAGCATTTTTAATTGACTAATTTTAAGGAAGTGAAAATTTGAAAATCACTTGATAATATATGCCTAGTTGTAGTTCATTCGGTTTGTATTGCCATTGTGATAGCGCTTTTTTGGCTGAACGTTGCAAATCTCGATCTACACTGCTGGTGATGATGCTAATGTTTTTGATTTTACCGGCAGAATCTATCTGATAGTTTAGCTTTATCTCACCTGATTTAAGTTCTTTTCTAGCGTTAACCGAATATTCAGGTAGTACCTTATAGATTGGTTCAATCACTATTAGGGGTTCTGATAGTGATGGCAAAGTCATAACTGAGACGGGGCCCGTGGTGACTATGTGAGGTTTTAATTGATTACTTCTGCTTGCTAGTTCTGGTTGCAGTGTTTTTTGTGTTATCAGGGCCACACTCTCAGGTATTGGTGGTAATGCCTTTGCAGGTAAAGCCTTTATTTCATCTAGTTGATTAGGAACTAGTTCAATTAATTTTATTGGTTGCGGTGAGGTGCTTGCGATTGTTAAATTCTCTGGCAGGGTCGCGAAGTGACTAATAATTGCCATAATGCCAAAAGAAGCCATGCTGCCGGCAAAAAATATGGTGAGTAATTTTAGTGGTGCATATCTTGGCTGGCTAGACTCTTGGGCTAGTATTATTGTAGGCGCAACAACTTGCTGCTTTCTTTGTTGATAAAGCGAAGCTATTTCTTCATCAAAATTGTCGCGACTCATTCGTTGGTCCCTAGTATTTTTTTAAGGTTGTTTCTGGCGTAACGCAAACGACTTTTAACAGTCTCAAAGCTTTCATCCGTTAATTGACAAATATCCATAACAGAAAAGCCCTCTTGTTGAAAAATAAAAGCTTCACGCTGATAAAAAGGTAAAGTAATTACAGCCTCATTAAATTCGGCTAGTTTATCAGTATGCGCTAATTCACGAGATAAATTAACCGTAATGGTATGCTCATCAGCGAGCTCTTGCATTTGCCACTTTTTCTGATGCCGAAGTTCATCTATTAATGTGTTTCGGGCAATAGTGAAAAGCCAGCTTTTAACATTAGAATGTTCTTGGGATGTATTTCTCATTACTTTTAGCCAAGTAGTTTGTAGCACATCCTCAGCTAACTCTTTATTTGATTGACTTAAAAGGTAGTGATATAGAGGTAAATTAAATTGCTCTACCAGTAAAGTTAAATACTTTTTATTACCGGTAGAGACATAATCCATCAATAACTTTTCCGGAGTAATCGTGGGATTTAACCAAGCTTTTATCATTGATGGTAACTTCAAATTATCTCCTAACTTGGTTGCGCCATAGTAAAGTCTAACTGCACTGTAAGCTTTTGTTGGCTAATGTTTTTTCCATCAATAGATTTTGCTTTGTATTTCCATTTTTTTAACGCTTGCCTAGCTGCTTTATCAAAAACTCGTTTAGGTTGCGAGTCAACAATGGAAATATTGATCACTTCACCAATAGCATTAATATCAAAAACTAACACTACCCAGCCTTCAATTCCATCCCTGGCGGCACCAATAGGATATTTAGGGTTAACTCTTACTATGGGCCTCGCTTCTCCGTCGGCTTTATTACCTAAAGACAGCACACTAAGTGACCCACCTGTTTGCTGTATTTCTGGAGGCGTATAATTAAAATCAGTATTAACTTCGCCTACATTGGGTGTCACTCTAGTTATTGGCATTGGTGGTGGAGGAGGCGGTGGATTCAAATTAGGTCTTACTTTAATTTGAGCAGGCTTATCTTCAGGTAAGCTTACAATGTTTATAGGTACATGATCAGGGAGTAATACTAATTTCACCTGATCATTACTAATTAAAAACGCCATAAAAGCAAATAAGCTTAAGGTGATTGATGCTGATAACCCTGTAATAATTATTATTTTCTTCATTTTTATTCCTCGTTAACATTAAGATGAAAGAGGTGACGCCTCAAAGTAAGTAAATAATTACCTACATGTCAGTTAAACGATGAGCAAATAAAAAAGGGGTTAAATAAAGTTTATATTTTTAATTGAAGGTTTATTAAATGAATATTCAGAATGATTTTTAGGCAAAAAAAAACCGATGGCAAAGGCCATCGGTGAGTTAGCTATGAGGAAAGCTAGAATATTCAATTATTACAACAAGCGTCCGCAAAAGGGAACGAAGAGAAGTATAGAGTAGATGCTCTATGCTCGCAAGTGTATTTTGTAATTTTATTTCATTTTTGTTGTTTTATTACGTAATTATTGACTAAACCCATCGAATAATAGCTCAGGCGCGGTGAAAGCTGTATCTGGAAGGGGAAAGGCTATAAATAAGTAATAATTTAATGAAATGGGTATTAGATCAATAAAAAACCAGCAGGGTATTTGGTGATTTAGCATGCATACAGTAAACTGTCGGCAATTATTGTTTTAACATTGCTTTAAGTGAAAATACCATGTCATCCACAGATCAAAACTCTCCAGCCAGTGACTTATCTACAACGCCTAATACAGCAACCGATGTCGATACTTCAGTTGACACTTTAGCCGATGATAATAGCACCACACATTTTGGTTATAAAACGATAGAAAAAGACGACAAAATTTCTATGGTGGCAGGGGTTTTTCACTCAGTAGCTAAGCAATATGATGTGATGAACGATTTAATGTCATTCGGTATTCATCGTTTGTGGAAACGTTTTACTATTGATGCAAGTGGCGTACGCCCAGGTAATAAAGTATTAGATTTAGCGGGTGGTACGGGTGACTTAACGGCTAAGTTTTCACAGCTAGTAGGCCGAGAAGGTCAAGTCGTTTTAGCTGATATTAATAGCTCAATGTTAAATGTTGGTCGTGATAAATTACGCGATAAAGGTTTGGTGCAAAATATAGAATATGTACAAGCCAATGCTGAATATTTACCTTTTGAAGAAAATACTTTTGATATCGTCACAATCGCTTTTGGTTTACGTAATGTAACGGATAAAGATAAAGCCTTACGATCAATTTATTCAGTACTAAAACCAGGTGGACGTTTACTTGTTCTAGAATTTTCAAAACCAGAAAATGAATTATTGAATAAGGCCTATGATTTCTATTCTTTCAATATATTGCCTAAAATGGGCGAGTTGGTAGCGAAAGATGGAGAAAGTTACCAATACTTGGCTGAATCAATTCGCATGCATCCTGATCAAGAAACATTGAAAGGTATGATGGAAAATGCAGGTTTTGAACAAACAAGTTTTAAAAACTTAACTGGCGGGGTTGTTGCCTTACACAAAGGTTATAAGTTTTAGTCATGCAAGCTTTTACTAGCCTAAGCACTCAGCTGAGTAAGCGTTTCTTATTACCACAAGTTGCCACGGCGACCCTTGAATTAATTATTAATAAGGCATTGGCCTTAAATAATAATAAATCAGTATCCTTTGCTGCAGTCGCTCAAAAAACGTTAACTCTTGAACTTGCAGAGCTGCCATTCACCTTATGTTTTACGGTGAATACCAGTGCTAGCAAAACAGTGGTTATCGTTAGGTCTCGTAGTGAATTTAGTGATTGTACTATTAACACTAGCCTCAATACGCTTAACAAGTTGAAAGCCAATCAGTCTCTTACGCAATTAATAAAGCAAGATGAACTTGACGTAACGGGTGATATTAAAATAGCACAGCAATTTGCTAATATTGCTCAATCACTTGAAATAGATTGGCAAACAGAGCTTGCGAAACATCTTGGTGACGTACCTACGCATAAATTATTACAGTTTGGTAATAAAATTACCAAATCACTTGTCGGTAAAGGTAAGCAACTTGAAGCAGATATTGGCGAGTATCTTGTCCATGAAAAACGTTTAGTGGTCACCAATAGCCAAATAAATGCCTTTAACCAAAAAACTAAAGAGGTTGCCAGTAAGGTTGATACCTTGTCTGCGCGTATCGATAAACTCGTTGCCAATATAGCTAATAAATAACCTTCGTTAAGTTAGCGAACCACACTAGTAACACTAACTATCATTCATAAAATATAGGAAATAATAACCGCCGTGAGTAGCCAACGTCTTTATCAAATCGTTAAAACCTTTCTGAATTTTGGTTTAGATAAAATGGTACCCGCGGGACTATTACCTTGGTATGCCAAAGCCGCGAGACACAGCTTGTTTTGGTTGAGAAATAAACATAAAGATAAAACCCCAGAGCAGCGTTTTCGTTTAGCGATAGAAGCGTTAGGGCCTGTTTTTATTAAGTTTGGGCAAATGTTATCAACTAGGCGTGACTTATTACCGCCAGAATTAGCTGACGAACTCGCCTTATTACAAGATAAAGTAACTCCCTTTGATGGTGAGCAAGCAAAAGACATTATTGTTGCTGCTATGGGGGCAGATGTTTTTGAACAATACTTTAAAGACTTTGACCTGACCCCTTTGGCATCAGCCTCTATCGCGCAAGTTCATACGGCAACACTACTTGCTGGTGATACTGAAAAAAATATTGTTATTAAGGTATTACGACCTAATATCAGCAAAACAATTTTAGCCGACATCAAAGTCATGTCTTTGTTTGCTGGCATCGTGGCGCGCTGGTTACCTGATGGTAAACGCTTACGTCCAAAGGAAGTTGTTGAAGAATATCGTAAAACAATTTTAGATGAGTTAGATCTTAACCGTGAAGCTGGCAATGCCATCCAATTAAAGCGTAATTTTGAACAAGGCAGTGAGTACGATAAAGCGCTTTACGTACCTGAGGTTCATAGTGAGTATAGCTTTGAAAATGTTATGGTCATGGAGCGTATTTATGGCATTGGTGTGGGTGATGTAGAAACCCTTAATCAGCTTGGTGTGAATATGAAGTTACTGGCTGAGCGTGGTGTTGAGGTTTTTTTCACCCAAGTATTTCGTGATAGTTTCTTCCATGCCGATATGCATCCGGGTAATGTGTTTGTTGATGCCACTTCCCCTGAGGATCCTACTTGGATTGCCATTGATTGCGGTATTGTCGGTACCTTAAATCGAGAAGATAAGCGTTACTTAGCCGAAAACTTTGTCGCCTTTTTTAACAGTGATTATCGAAAAGTTGCACAGCTTCACGTTGATTCAGGATGGGTGCCAGCCAATACCAGTGTTGATGAATTTGAATTTGCTATTCGCACAGTTTGTGAGCCTATTTTTAACAAGCCATTGTCAGAAATATCCTTCGGCCAAGTATTAGTTAACTTATTTAATACTGCCCGTCGCTTTAATATGGAAGTACAACCGCAGCTTGTTTTACTGCAAAAAACCTTATTGTATATTGAAGGGTTAGGTCGTCAGTTATATCCGCAGTTGGATTTATGGCAAACGGCAAAACCATTTTTAGAAAATTGGGTCAAAGAGCAAATGGGCGTTAAAGCTGTCTTTAGTAAAATTAAAGCTAACTTACCCTTTTGGAACGAAAAACTACCTGAAATGCCTGACTTAATTTACGACTACCTCAAAACGAGTCGTGAAAACCAACATCAGCAAACGCAATTAATGCACACTATGTTGGCAAATCAAGGTACAAATAATCAACGAATCATCTATAGCATTGTTGTTGCCGCAATTATCATTGCCGGCGCTATTCTTCTAAGTCACTAAGTTTATACCAAACCAGTATTGTTTGACGCTTTTAATTAACGGTTTAACTCAGCTATTACTTACTAATGGTAAAGCGCTAAGTAGTGAGTTTTGACTTGGTCGAAGGGCAGTTTAAAGTGGCTATTAATGAAGCTTCACAGGTTTGCGTAGGTAAGACTGGCTTTTAGTTTAGATAGTACTTGAAGTATGTTGGATAAAAATTTTGATAGGATAATTTACAGCTAAAATATATGGCAGGTTTGCTGAGTGTTAGATAAGAAGTAGGTAAGCGAGCACGCGTAGCGCATCCGCTTACCTATTTGCTATATGCTAGTAATTAAACAGCTACAACTTTATTTGCGCATGGACCTTTTTGTCCTTCGCCTACTTCATATTCTACTGCTTGGCCGTCAGCCAAAGTAGCGTATTGACCGCCAGCTTGAATCTCTGAATGATGTACAAATAAATCTTTGCTGCCATCTTCTGGAGTAATAAAACCGAAACCTTTGTCTGCATTAAACCACTTAACTATACCTTTACTCATAACATTCTCTTTATTTTTGGTGAAAAAATTTAATTCTGATTTGCTATCACCATTACAAAATCAGAAATTGAAATTCGTTGGACACATAATTGCTAAACCGTATGTTGGCAGTACCTTATCGGTTGCCCTAGCCATAAATTTTATATGACCCCATACTAATAATACTAGCGCTAATAGAATTGTGCACCTTAGAAGGATATTGTATTGCTAAATAGCCAAAGAAACCAGCAACAACATACTAAAAACCAGTAATACTATATTTATTAGTCCAGATTACACAATTATTCTACTATATTGAATAAATAGATTAAGAAATAACTTAACGTTCAATTATTTTTTATAATCGGTAAATTATTCTCCTGGCTTAATATTTCGATATTTCGCCATACTCTTTTTAAGATCAACAATGTGCTTCATAATTGGTTCCATCATCCAAGCATGTGCATTGCCCTTATTTGCCCATAACTCATAAGCTCCTTTGGGGGCATTTTTAATATCAAACAATTGTGGGAAAATGAATTTTTGTACTACTGGTGATACCTAGGCAAAGGGTATTGATTAAAATCTTAAGTGAGTTAATCACAACCGTTCCTTAGTTACCGTGGGATCAACCTCCCACGGCAGCCAGCTGTAATTTTCTATCCATAGCCGCTTCTAGTTGGCCTTTTTTGATCGCTAAATCGACTTCAAGTGATTGTCGTTCTTTAACTGATTCTTTATCTTCTTTGTCTTGTAACATTTGAATTTTTACACTTAACTCGAGAATCTCCATCGATAACTCCCGAATTTGCTTATCAAGATCACTTTCTTGAGCTTTTTCTGCGGAGGCCGCTTCTTCTGCAGTCATAGCATTACTTAAGCTGCTGGCATCTATGCTATTTTTCTCTTCATCTTTTTCTTTAGTTTCAGCTGCCGCTGATTTGGCTTTAGCTTCTTCTGACAAAGCCACTTGGTCTGGTTGTAATTGTTTGCTTTTGGCTGGAATAGTCGTCATTTCTTCAGGAGGAGTACCTACAGTGGGTGGGCCTGCAACGGATGCTGAATTGTGATGTGATAAAAGTGAGGTTTGAGTTGTTATGCTTTCCATGGCGACTTCCTTATTGACCTAAAAATAACGACTTAACTCATCAATATACTTATTAATGGGAGAGTTATCTAATTCCTACATGCTAGCATGTTTCATTTTCCGACCAGACAATAATCGTTTATAGTCATTATTTATTTCTAATGTCATTGAACATTTATTAAGGAATAGTTAACTATGGTAAAAATTATCACGCTGATAAGTGCAATAAGCGCGTTAAGTATTTTCGGTTGTAGCCAGCAAGAAGTTCATACTGGTAAATCAGAATTAGCGTTAAGTTATAGTGATAACATTATTACCGCATCGGCGCTGTCTAAGGATGGTCAGTTTAATTTGGTTGCTGATGGTAAAACAGTGTGTTTATGGAATAAAAAACAGGTTGAATCACCATCACATTGTTTAACTGGCAAGGAAGCTGAGTTCATTGAATTACTTGATATTAGTGAAAACAATCAGTTTTACTTAGTCTCAAATCAAGTGTCTGTACGCTTGTATTCAGTGCAGGGTAATAAGCATATCGGTGAATGGCAAGTTGAAGGCAACATCATTAACGATATGGATATATCCGAAAATGGCAGTAAAATATTACTAGGTTTTCGCAGTGGTAAAGCCAGTATTATTGATGTTAAACGTAACAAAGTAAGCACTTTTGAAAAGCATAGGTTAGACATTAATTCGGTGAGCTTATCTGACAATGGTGAAATGGCATTTACCGGTTCAAGTGATAAAATTGCTCGTTTATGGCAAACAAGCTCAGGGGAAAATGTTCATGAATTCTCTCATGGTTCAAGAGTAAACCATGTCAAAATTAGTGCAGATGCCAAGATTGCTTTTACCCTAGATGCGATAAAAGATCGTACCTTTTGGGATTTATCAACGGGAAAAGTCTTATCTGAATTAGATACTAATTTACGTTTCTTCGAGTTTAATGATTCACTTTTTTCCAGTGACAATTCATTACTGTTAACGGGCTCTCCTAAGCAGGTAATTAAATTGTGGCGAGTATCTGATGGTGTATTAATTGCTGAATGGCAATCGACAATGACACGAGGCAGATCATCAATACTGAGTGTGGCTTATTTAGACCAAGATAAAGTTGTTACTGCTAATAGTGATGGACTATTTGAGCAATGGGCTTTACCTAAAGCGAAGGCTAATAATTAAATTTTAACGCTATGTAGTTAACTCAGTATATTGCTATAAACGTCATCTTCGAAGTCTTTGATTGAGGATCCATCACTTTTTAATTGGATCCTCGATTCAGACACTACGGTGATGACGTGCCAGAGCTTTGTAGATAAGCATGTTATATTAAAACGTTAAACTAAACGTTGCGCCGCCTTGGCTATTATTACGTACCGCAACTTTGCCGTTATGAGCCAGCATCACTTGCCTTGTTAAGGCTAAACCAACACCTGAACCTTCTTTTTTAGTGGTGAAAAAGGGCACGAAAATTTGCGTCATATTTTCATCTTCAATACCTTTACCATTATCCGCCACTTCAATAACGACATGACCTCTGACATTTAGAAAGGCATTTAGCATTATTTTTGAAGCAAGGTTCTGTTGTTCTATAGGTCTGTCTACTTTAGCTAGAGCGTGTTCGGCATTAAGTAGTAAGTTAAGTAGTATTTGCTCGATCATGTCAGGATCAACATGAATATCTAAGGCTTGAGGAACAATACTACAAGTTAATTCAATGTCACTTTGTTGCCAATTTTGTTTGGCTAACGTGCTTACATGATCAAACAGGGTCGCTACTGATACGGTTCTTTTATTGGGGCAAGGTAGGCGCGTTAAACGGCGATAACTAGTGACAAACTGCATTAAACCATCACTTCTTCTGGCAACGGTTTTTACTGCCGATAAAACATCATCTAATTCCTCGCTTAACTCCTCTGCTAATTTTTGAGGAATCTCTTCACTAATAGCTGATAAGGTCTGTGTTTTTTCTTGAACATCTTGTACTAGGTCGACTGCTGTTTTAGCCAATGAGGCTACCGGGGTAATGCTGTTCATTATCTCGTGTGTTAAGACACTAACCAAATCTTGCCAAGCTTGCAGTTGAGCTAAGGCGAGTTCACTTTGAATGTCTTGCATACTGAGTAAGGTTTCTCGATTTGTAGCGGTAATAATCTCAGTGGCTGAGATTATTAACTTATGTTCCATGTCATCAATAGTGATATTCACCAGCGTACGCTCACCAGCTAAAATACCTTGTAATTTTTTTGGGAAATCCTCATTAAACTTTGCCATATCATCGATATGGGTAACGGCATTAGTACCAAATAAACGTCTGACACTGTTGTTCCATAAAGTAATTTTACCCTTGTGGTCGATGCTTAATAGCGGCACAGGTACATGCTCAATAACGGCTTTAATGTGACGTAACTCTGCTTCTTGATTTGAACGTACCGCTTGAATTCGCTTTAAAATATCAGTAAAGGTTGAGCCTAATTCATCAAACCCAGTACCGAGGGACTTTAGCTCAAATCGCTGTGAAAAGTCGGCATGGCGTACGGCATCAAAAAAACGTACTAACTCAGCATTGGTTTTGGAAATAAAACGTATTATTTCAAAAAACTGAATAACAAGTACTGCAGTTAGCAGTAGTACCGTTGCGTGATATCCCTCATGCATAACTGCTTGCGTCAGAAAAATCAGCGTTAGCATAGCTAAAATTGTGCGCATGGCTATTAATAGTGAAAATCGTTTAAAGTCCATATTTTTCCATCCTACGGTAAAGTGCGGCACGTGTTAAACCAAGCTCTTTGGCTGTGTGACTAATATTAAAACGATGCTTCTTCAATGCTAAAGCAATAACGTTTTTTTCTATTTGCTCTAAATTGAGTTCCGTTGGCAGTGTCATATCAGCATCTTGAGTGATTGTCTGATCTACTGCTGACATTGATGAACTCGATTTAACAGGGCTAACAACATCAAGCTGAAAATCAGCAGCTGTAAGCATTTCAGACTGGCTTAATATCATTGCACGCTCAATGGCGTGGCGAAGTTCTCGAATATTACCTGGCCAAGCATAAGAAGAAATTGCCGTTAATGCCTCATTGCTTAGCTGTTTAGTGCTGTTACCTTGCTGTTGATATTTCTTGGCGTAAAACTCGACATAATGTTGAGCAAGTAGCGCTATGTCCTCGCTACGTTCACGTAAAGGCGGTAATTTAATTTCAACCGTATTAAGTCTAAATAATAAATCTTGTCGAAAATGTTGTTCATCTTTGAGGGTTTCTTTATTTAAGTTGGTAGCTGACACTACTCTGACATTAAACGCGACCGCTTTATTTTCACCCAAGGGCGTTACTTTTCGCTGTTCTAAGACGGTAAGTAATTTTGCTTGTAAGTGCAGTGGTAAATTTCCTAGTTCATCTAAGAACAATGTACCGCCATCTGCCGCTTGTAAACGACCCACTCTGTCGTGCTGAGCACCAGTAAAGGCCCCCTTTTTATGACCAAATAGTTCACTTTCAAATAAAGTTTCGCTAATCGCGCCTAAATCTACCGACATAAAAACTTGTTGCGCACGCGTGCTTTGCTGATGTATTTCTCTGGCAACCAGCTCTTTTCCGGTGCCATTTTCACCCAATATCATTACATTCGCTTCGGTCGGAGCAGAGCGAGCGATTAGTGATTGTATCTGCTGCATGGCTTGAGATTGACCCAGCATATTTTGCTGATTGGCCGAGTTACTGGCTTGTACTAATACCTTGTTGGTTTCTCGTAATGTTTGTGCTTCACTACGGCTTCTGCCCAGCAATACTGCGGTGGATACCGTCGCGATAACTTTTTCATTTTGCCAAGGTTTGGCAATATAGTCAGTGGCACCTAACTTCATGGCATCAACCGCAACATTAACGCCACCATGGGCGGTGATCATGATAATGACACTTTGTGGTTTGATCTCTAATATTTTTTGTAGCCAATAAAATCCTTGCGCGCCGGAGCTTTCACCCGGACCAAAATTCATATCTAAAATGATGGCGTCAAAGTGCTGATCGTTAATAAAACGGGGAATATGCTCAGGTACATTACAGGTGCTTACCTGGGAAAAATGACGTTTTAGCAGGAGCTTACCTGCAGTTAAAATATCTTCATCGTCATCCACAATGAGGATCTTACCTTCTTTTTTCACGCTTAATTGTCCTTTAAATAGGGTTAGTGCATTACGGTGATATCGCTCGTACCTAGCTTGTTTTTAGGCAGAGCTTAAATTTTTGTTAACAGTGTTTTAATCAATACTACTACACAAAGTGTTCATTAACGTACACCTACTGTTCATTAACGTACAGTTCAAATCAATGTTATTTTCAGTTGTGTTTTAAAGTCATATAAAAACAGTTAGTTACAAGTTGGAACGATTATTGGATTACTAAAGCTAATTAAAAGGTAAATTTATTATGGCTAAAGTTAATATGACAAAAAGCAGCACTCCACTTACTTCTGTCACTACCGCTGTTTCAGGCGCTGGTATGGATCGTAAAGTTAGCACTAATGTTAGCCCAATGAAAAAATGGCTAAGCTTTATATTGATAATACTAATCGTTGTTTTTGCTGGTTACATGATTGCTGGTAAAAGCACGGGCAAAGTTTTATCGGTAGATAATAGCCGCATAGTGATTTCAAAAGTGACTTCGGGTGTATTTGAAGATTTTATCCCCATTCGTGGTCGTGTTACGCCAGCAAAAACAGTGTATTTAGATGCCATTGAGGGCGGGCGAGTAGAACGAATTCTGGTAGAAGATGGTGCTAATTTAACGGCGGGCAATCTTATCGTAGAGTTATCAAATGCTTCATTGCAACTTAGCGCATTAGGTAATGAAACACGTGTAGCAGAGCAGCTAAACAATATGCGCTCAATTGAATTAAACCTAGAGCAAAACCGTCTACAACATAAGCGTAATATTGTTGATATTAAACACCAAATTAAATTACTAACTCGCCAAGTTGACCGCGCACAATCACTTATTGCTTCTGGCGCTATTACCAAGACACAAGTAGAAGATAGCGAAGATACCTTGGTTTGGTATAAAGAGCGTTTGGCGTTAACCCTTGAAAGTCAGCAATCAGATGCTCGTATGCAAGGTGAGCAATTAGCCTTTTTAAAAGACACCAGTAGCCGTTTAGAAAGTAACTTAGCTATTTCACGTCAAAACTTAGACAACATGAATGTCAAAGCGCCTGTAGCGGGCACGTTATCAGGCTTTAATGTTGAAGTAGGGCAAAGCATTGCCCGTGGTGAGCGTCTTGGCCAAATAGATACCCCTAACGATTATAAGTTAACAGCCTTTATTGATGAGTTTTATCTAGGCCGTGTTGATATTGGTCAAACGGCGACTTATCAAAATTATTCATTGGTTATTTCTAAAGTTTATCCGCAAGTACAAAACGGTCAGTTTGAAGTAGATTTCAAATTTATCGCTGAGCAACCTAAAGGTATTCGCCGCGGCCAAACTATTCAAATTAAGCTGACGTTAGGCGATGCCAGTGAAGCGCGGTTAATCCCTAATGGTGCATTCTTTCAAGATACTGGTGGCAAGTGGATGTTTGTTGTTAGTCCTGATGGCAGTAAAGCAGTGAAGCGTAACGTGCGCCTAGGTCGACGTAATAACCAGTTTATTGAAGTGATTGAAGGGCTTGAACTAGGTGAGGAAGTTGTGACTAGCCCTTATAGCAGCTACCAAGATATGCAAACACTTAACTTTAATTAAGGGCGATTAGCCGCACTGAGCCTATAGAAACGATTTATTAGACAATTATTTATACCTGAAATTTATAGCAAAAGATAAAAAACAATTAATAACTGAACAGCACATTAAAAGACTCATGAAGAGCAAAGGAATTTACCATGCTAAAACTACATAATTTAACACGCGTATATCAAACTGAAGACGTAGAAACATCGGCTTTGAACAATGTAAATATTGAAATTGCCCAAGGCGAGTTTGTTGCCATTATGGGGCCATCAGGTTGTGGTAAATCAACCTTACTTAATGCTATTGGTATGTTGGATTCACCGAGTAGTGGTGACTATATTTTTAACGGGGAAAATGTTGCGGGTTATTCAGAAAAACAGCTATCCGTTATTCGTAAAAAAAGCATTGGCTTTATCTTTCAAAACTTCAACTTGATTGATGAGTTAACCGTGGCTGAAAATATTGAATTAGCCTTAATTTATCACAACATCCCATCAGCAGAGCGCAAAGCTAAAGTTGAAAAGGTTATGGATAAAGTCGGTATTGCTCATCGCGCTAAGCACTTACCTAGTCAGTTATCGGGCGGTCAGCAACAACGTGTTGCCGTTGCTAGAGCCGTTGTTGGTGATCAAAAAATGATTTTGGCTGATGAACCCACGGGTAATTTAGATAGTGCTCACGGTCAAGAAGTGATGGAAATGTTACAAGCACTTAACGATGAAGGCACCACCATAGTAATGGTGACGCATAGCCCAGCACACGCTGATTACGCGAGACGTACTATTAATTTATTTGATGGTCATGTGGTTGCAGAAAGTGTTCGTGCCACCGAGCAAACGGCTTAACTTTAATTAATGTCATTAGCATTAGGAAAAAATTATGTTTCACAATTACCTTATTACCGCTTGGCGCAATATCATTAAAAACGGTATTTTTTCGGTTATTAACATTTTTGGTTTAGCCATTGGTTTAATGAGCTGTATTTTAATCATGTTATTTGTTCGCCAAGAATCAGGTTTTGATACCTGGATTAAAGATCATGGTCAACTAGTACGTACGCACACTGCTTATTCTATTCCTAATCAAGAACCGTTTGATTCTGTACGATCTGCGGGTAGCATGATGGAAGCAATTCGTGATTATGCTAAAAATGAAATTGAAACCGGCGTACGCTTTATTCAGTTTGATATGACAGTAAGACAAAATGAAAATGCCTTTCCAGAGCAATTTACTATGGTTGATGGCAGTTTTTTTAATGTTTTTGATTTGCCTTTTATTCATGGTTCTAAAGAGTCTTCATTTAAAAAACCAATGGATTTGGTTATCACTGAAGAGTTAGCTTACAAATACTTTGGCAAAAGTGATGTTGTTGGTGAAACACTTACCGTGTGTTGTGTTGCTGGCAATACGTCAACCTTGACTATCACTGGCGTGATGAAAAACTTACCTGATGCAACGCATTTGAATACTGATATGGTGATTTATTTACAGCCAGCCTTGTTTAGCGACGGTGATGGTATGTTGAAGACTTGGACTAGCTTGAACGTTTATACCTATTTTAAATTGAATCCAGGTATTGTACCTGAGCAATTACAAGAGCGTATTGATTTCTGGATGAATAATGAAAGTCCACTTGTTGAAATGCTCGTTAATATTTTAGGTGAAAAATCCTCAGGCAAGCAGGTGACTGATCTTGTTAAAATGCACGTAATGCCGGTATCAGACTTGCATTTACATGCTAAAAGCCAAGCGGGTAATGGTGGTGACTTAACGCCAATGGGTGATAGTAAAATGATCACTACCTTTATCATTGTTGCTAGCTTAGTGTTACTTATCGCTTGTATAAACTTCATGAATTTATCTACTGCAAAAGCCAGTAAAAGAGCGCGAGAAGTGGCTATGCGAAAAGTACTAGGTGCGAGCAGAACCCAAGTGGCCATTCAGTTTTTAGGCGAAGCCATTGCCTTAGTTTTACTGTCATTACTGTTTGCTTTAGTCGCTGTTGAGTTAGTGTTACCTATATATAATGAACTGTTAGGTAAAGAATTAGCCTTACATTTGTTTGATGATCCCAGTTTATTGTTCAGCTTAATTGGCCTTGCTGTCTGTGTCGGCATTGGCGCTGGAATTTACCCAGCACTGTATTTATCACGTTTTTTACCAGGACAAATTCTAAAATCAAGTAAAAATGTCGAGTCGAAAAATTCAGCAAAATTTAGAAGCGTACTGGTGGTATTTCAATTCACAACATCCATTGTTTTAGTGATTTCAACCTTGGTTGTTTATGGCCAAACGATTTTTTCTAATAACATGGAAGTGGGTTATGAAAGCGATAATAAGTTGGTGCTTAATATTCGTAACGCAGGCGATAACGTAGCAAGTTTAAAGCAAGAGTTATTAAACTTGCCTGAAGTGACGAGTGTCGTTGTCTCTTCTGAAGCACCATCTCAAGATTTTGAGAATAATAACAACTTCAAATTATTAGAGCCACATGCCAATGGCGGCGCTAATGAAGCTAAACTAATAAATTATCATAATATGGGCTATGGATTTTTTGAAGCTTATCAAGTGAAGCCGATAGCAGGTCGATTGTTTGATGAAAACTTTGGTTCAGACACTATTAAACAAGTTGCCAAAGATGAAGTGGGTAAATCAAGTGTGGTACTGAATAGCTCTGCCTTGAAAAAATTTGGCTTTAGCAGTGCAGAAGATGCTATTGGTAAAACATTGGAAAGTGATATCAGAGGGACACAGCATTTAACCATCATTGGCGTTATCCCTGACATTTACTTTCGTTCTATTAAATTTGGCGTAAGAGCTTCGGTATATACATTAAATCCAGAACGTTTTCGCGTAGCAAATATTTCTTTTACCACCAATAATATACCGAGTTTGATTCGTACAATTGAAGGTGTATGGAAGAATAGTGTACCGATGCAGCCGATTAACTTGCAGTTTTTAAGTGAAATGATGGCGGAGCAATACCATGATGAACTAACCACTGCGCAGTTGTTCTTGGTGTTCTCATTAATTGCTATTGTGATTGCGTGTTTGGGTTTATATGGTTTATCTGCTTTTACAGTAGAAAGAAGAACCAAAGAAATTGGTATCAGAAAAGTGATGGGTGCCACTGTTACAGATATTGTTGGTTTGCTTATTTGGCAATTTTCAAAACCGGTAGTGCTGGCGAACCTCATTGCTTGGCCTATTGCCGCTTACTTGATGTTAACGTGGTTAGAGTCATTTCCTTATCGCATAGGGGCTATTTGGCTAGTGCCAATCTGTTTAGGCGTGGGTTTGTTATCATTAATTATTGCGTGGAGCACAGTAGGTGGTAATGCCGCTAAAGTAGCGAGAAAAAACCCAATCAAAGCACTTAGGTATGAATAAAAAAGAGCATGAAAATAGTAATGATTTAGCTAAGTAGACATTCTGTTTAGCTGAGCGTTACTCATACTAAGATAGAGTAATAAAGGGCAATGAATAGTATTCATTGCCCTTTTTCTTGCTGGTCTTGCTTTTTATGGCACTACTTATTTGGACTTTCTTTTGTTAAGTAATCGATAAATTTTTGCACCAGTAAATTATGATGACTATCTTTATGGGTCACTAAAGAAAAGCGACGAGATAAATTTAACGGCGATTTTAGCGCCACTAAACTGCCATTTTTTAGCTCTTCAGTAATAGTTAGCTGAGACAAGCAACCTAAGCCTAAACCTGCTTTGACCGACTCTTTAATTGCACCTTGTCTCGTTAGCTCTATGCCTAAATTAATTTGTGCTCCCGCTTGCTCAATCGCGGCATCAAATATTGCACGTGTACCTGAGCCATGTTCACGCAAAACCCAAGCGTGTTGTTGAAGTTGTTCAAGGTTAATGACTCCTTTTTTTGCTAGCGGATGATCAATAGGACAAAAAATTTGCAGCTTGTCTTGTTGCCACGGAGTTATTTGTAAGTGCTTATGTACTACCGGCCCCTCTATCAAACCAATGGACGCTTTACCTTTAGCTAAATAATCTATCACCATTTGGGTATTACCTATGTGTATCTCAGGGACAACTTCAGGGTAAAGTTTTACGAATTTAGCAATTAACTTAGGCAGTAAATAAGTAGCGATGGTAGCACTGGCGACAATTCTTAATACACCACTCATGGTGTTTAAATTGGCAAGTTTTAAGCTATCGAGTAAATCGGCTATTTGACGTACTTTAGGCAGTGACTTAAGGCCATTTTCAGTGATCAATAAATCTCGACCAACGCGCTCAAATAGTGGGTAACCTAGGCTCTCTTCCAATTCTTTCAGCGCTTGGCTGGCGGCAGATTGGCTTAAAGAAAGCTCACTAGCAGCCTTAGTTAGTTTACCTAAGCGCGCTGTTGCCTCAAAAAGTTGCAGTTTTTTTATCGAGATACTCATCGCTTATGCAGCCTTAACTTTAGCTAGTAGTGTTTTAGTTGATTTAATTATAGTTCGGTTTTTTGAATACTATACATCCAATCAATCCATTATTCTTATTTAAAACTTTACGCTATATTATATTCCATAAAGTGATTACTGGTTGAGAGTGACTGGTAAACACATAGTCAGCGGCTAATTAGTTAAATTAGTCGTTCTTTATTCGCTATTCATTAGCCAAGAGGTGCGTTATGCCTACCTATATAGTTCTCCCTATTATTGCCTTATTGGCCATTGCCCTAGCAAAAGTAGAAGTTATATCAGCTTTTGGTTTGAGCGCACTGCCTTTAGCTATTGTCTTTGGCATGCTTTATGGTCATTTTTCATTAAGAGTTGAAGATGAAAGAGATCAGCAGTTCTCAACGTTTTGTAAACAAAAGCTACTAAGGGTCGGTATTGTATTATTTGGCTTTGGTTTGAGCTTTCAGCAAATTATCGCAGTAGGTTGGCAAGCAGTTGCTATTGATTTAGTCGTGATAACTACCGTTTTTTCTGTTGGCACTTTTGTTGGTATTAAAGTACTTAAACTACATCGTGATGTTGCTATTTTAACAGCGGCAGGTAGTGCTATTTGTGGCGCCGCAGCCATACTTGCGACCGAATCGGTACTTAAACCAAAACAAGAACACATTACTATTGCCATAGCTACGGTTGTGCTGTTTGGTACCTTAGCCATGTTTAGCTACCCATTTATTTATCAGTGGGTAGATATGACCGACCAGTCTTTTGGTATTTATATTGGCAGTACCGCCCATGAAGTAGCGCAAGCCGTTGCCGCAGGACAAAGTATTAATGGCGAAACCATGCAAACAGCAGTGGTAGTAAAACTCATTAGAGTGATGATGTTAGCGCCATTTATTCTCATGCTAAGCGCAGGACTTAATCGCATTGCTAACCGTGCAGATAACGGTGTTAGTAAAAGCGCTAAGCGTGAAAAAAGTGTTATTACTATCCCATGGTTTGTTTTTGGCTTTATGGCTACCGCTATGATTAATAGTATTGTTATCTTGCCAGAGTTTCTTAAAGTAGCATTCAGTTTTGCCAGCCAATTTTCTTTAGCCATGGCAATGGCGGCTTTAGGCGCACAAACTCAATGGGCGACTATTAAAGCCGCGGGGCCTAAGCCGCTAATATTGGCATTATTACTCTTTATTATTTTAATTTTTGGTGGTTTTTTCTTAAGTTCATGGTTAGTCTAGAGATTAAAGATAGGACGTTTTTTAGCTTTAATATTAGTTTTTAAATAAAAGTAAAAATAGTTTTAAACCTTTTATCTTTATGTTGCATCTCACTTAGTAATGCCCCCAATTATTGCTAAGTGATTAATAGATTAAGTCACTTAAAATTGAAATATTATAATAAAGATATATGGAGATACCCTATGTTAAACACGAAAAATACTTTTAAATATGCCCCAATTGCACTTTTGTTAATTGCAGGTGGTTTACAAGCAAAAACCTATAACGAAGAGTTTACTGTCGCTAGTGACGGTTTACTTAAAATTGTTACCGATGTTGGT
Organism: Colwellia sp. 75C3; assembly: GCF_002836255.1. GTDB lineage: Bacteria > Pseudomonadota > Gammaproteobacteria > Enterobacterales > Alteromonadaceae > Colwellia. The sequence goes on from NZ_PJAU01000033.1 coordinate 329,847, forward strand.
GCAATAGATATTGATACCCATGCAAAAGAAACGATACTGGTTGAAGTAGAAATTAGCGGCAAAAATGAAGATGATATGAGCGTTCACTTCAATAAGAATGGTAATAATGTCAGTATCAAAGGTGATTTTGATCGTAGTGGTTTTGGCTTTGGTAATAATCATATACGCGTTACTTATAAAGTCACCGTACCGGAAAATTATAATCTAAACCTTGATACCAGCGGTGGCTCTATTGAAATTGAAAACCTGAAAGGGAAAGTTGATGCCCATACATCAGGCGGCTCAATTACATTAGAGGATATGGTAGGCGATGTTGATATTAAAACTTCTGGTGGCAGTTTAGATTTGGATAATATTATCGGAGAGATAAATGCTAAAACCTCTGGTGGTAGTATTAAACTTAAGTTACCAACAAACCCGACCAAAGATAGTAAGGTAAAAACCTCTGGCGGCTCTATTACCGCTTATTTAGCGAAAGATGTTGCGGTAAATCTTTCGGCTAAAACCAGTGGTGGACGTGTATCAAGTGAGTTTGCTGTTAATGGCACCACGAAGAAGCGTTCTATTATTGGTACTATCAATGGTGGTGGCCCTGAATTAGTACTAAAAACCAGTGGCGGTAGTGTACGTATTAAAGAAATTTAACTACTAAGCAGTAAATCATTCGCCAGAGGTTAGGTGTTTAAATTAAAAAAGCGTAATAAGTTACTTATTACGCTTTTTTAATTTATATCATTTGCAATACTCATTTTGGCTTAGTATCTACATTCATTAATAAATCTATGGCCTGTTCAGAGGGATCTTTGCAGTGTGGGTAAATAGCAATATAGCCAGTCCCTCCGCAATTAATAAGTTGCTATCAAATAGTCTAATCAGTAAATATTTATTTCGAACGTTTTGATTTTAAAAGCATCTACATCTATTATATAAAAACATATCAAATGGCTGTTTTTATTGGTTTAATCAAATAAAAATTATTCAGATATCTCAAAATTACCAGTATGAAGTAAAAACTAGAGAAAAAGGGCTATGCTACTAGATTTAAAATTGGTTAAAAACACAGGTAGTAAGCTTATCTTTTCATGGCTTAAGTTCTTTCTCCTTTCCGCTTTGCTTCCTTTTTCAACTTTTGCTCAAGATACCTCCTTTCGTTTTAAGAGACTAGGATTAGAGGATGGCTTGTCTCAAGTAAGTGTTAATTCCATAGCACAAGATGCAAATGGCTTTATCTGGTTTGCTACTCAAGATGGTTTAAACAAATATGATGGCTATAAAATAACAACATATAGACACCAACCGTCAGATCCTAATAGCATTATCAATAATCATATATTCGCTATTTTTAAGGATTCAAGGAACAACTTATGGATAGGTGGTTATGGTGGTTTGAGCAAATACGAACCGAAAACAGACAATTTTACTCATTATAATAGTCCATCGTTGAGTAATTCGAACGGAAAAAGTGCTTATATACAGGCTTTATTTGAAGATTCAGATGGTGAGCTTTGGCTGTCATCCAACATAGGACTTTATCGATTTAATATTGATACAAATACTTATACTTTATATTTACCTGACCCTAACACCTCTAATAGTCTAATTCATGACGAAATAAAGTCTATTGCCGAGGATGCGATAGGCAATATTTGGATAGGTACGACTATTGGAGTAAGTAAGTATAATAAGAGCGATAATACCTTTACTAATTATCAACACTCCCCGAATAATCCGCATAGTTTAAGTAATAATTTTGTATGGAAAATATATAAAGATTCCCAAAATAACTTATGGTTTGGTACTTTTGGGGGAGGATTAGATAGATACAATAGTGATACCGGAAAATTTATTCACCATAGGGCAAACACTCAAAAGAAAAACTCATTAGGTAATAACGATATACGAGCAATTCTTGAAGACAGTAATGGCATTATCTGGTTAGGCACCAATAACGGTTTATACGCTTTTGATTCAAGCAAATTCATATTTCGGCGATTCAAATATTCAGCAAATGACAGTTATAGTTTAAGCCATGATGTGATTTACTCATTATTTCAAGATAAAGATGGCTTATTATGGGCAGGAACATTAGGCGGTGGAGTCAACTCCTTTAGGCCAAATACCAGCGTATTTAAGCATTATCGGTCGAACCCAAATAATCCTGAAAGTTTAAACGCAAACATGGTCTATGCAATTTATGATGATGATGAAAATGTCTGGGTAGGCACTTCTGGAGGCGGACTCAATAAACTAAATAAAAGCACGGGAAAATTCTCTAACTTCACGAATTCTGAAATAAGTGCTGTTTTAGGTTCGCATAAGATTAGCTATATTATTGAAGCTTCAGCAACAGAATTGTGGTTAAGTACAAACTCTGATGGCCTAATAAAATATAATAAAAATACAGGTAACCTCACTCAATACAAACATCATTCAGATGATATAAATAGCTTGAGCAACGATAGAGCACGAGGACTAGCTAAAGATAAATACGGTAACTTATGGATTGGTACCGCTGGGGGAGGATTGAATAAGTTAGATGTTATTAGTGGTAAATTCAGCAATTTCATGCCCGATACAACCAATTCAAATAGTATCAGTACAAACTTTATCCGATGCTTACTTTATGACTCTAAAGGAAGGCTATGGACAGGCTCTTATGGCCAAGGTTTAAACAGATTCGACCTTGATACGCAGACTTTTATTAACTTTAACAAGAGCACTGTAAAAGAAACAAAACTGAGCAACAAATTTATACGCTCAATTTTTGAAGACAGTAGCGGTAATATATGGGTTCTGACTAATGGCGGTATTATTAAATATGATGAAAATAAGGGAAGTTTTCACTCTTACACCACTAGCGATGGATTACCCAGTAATGTTGTATACGGAGCATTAGAGGATCAAAACAACAATTTATGGCTAAGCACTAACAATGGCTTAAGTAAATTCAACCCTCAAAATATAACATTTGAAAACTATACCAAAGATGACGGCATTCAAGAGAGCGAATTTAATACTGGTTCATTCTTCCAAAATAAAAAGGGTGAAATGTATTTTGGTGGTATAAATGGCTTCACTTTGTTTCATCCTGAGAATATTAAAAAAGACAAAGAAATCCCAACAGTTACTTTCACCAATTTATTACTTTATAACGATGTTATCGAAGTCGGAGATTCAGATCACTTCTCTAGTCACATAAGTTCAACGAATAATTTGAATTTTTCTCACGATGATGACGTTATAACCTTCGAATTTTCTGCATTAAGTTATTGGAAGGCCCATCAAATATCTTATCGATACCAATTACAGGGCTTCAGTGATAATTGGATAGAAACAGATTTTAGCAACAGAAGAGCGACCTTCACCAACTTGTCAAAAGGTGACTATATTCTCAAGGTTAAAGCATCGAACAGAAATGGAATCTGGGGAGAAACAACTTCTGATTTAAAGATATCTATTGCAGCGGCATACTGGGAGACAACTTGGTTCAGAGGATTATTATTCGCTATGGGAATAATAATATGTATTTTTGCAATAAAATGGCGAGAAAACGCATTAAACAATCAAAACCTAGTGTTGGATATTATGGTTAAGGAGCGAACAAAAGAGCTTGAATCAAGTCAGGAATATTCTAATAAGCTCGAGAACTTAGTACAAGAACGTACCTTACATTTACAGAAAGCCAACGCAGCCTTAGAGAAATCATCAATTACTGATGCACTTACCGGAATTCGAAATCGCCGCTTTCTTGATCAACAACTTGCAAGTGATTGGTCAATACAATCTCGTAATAATTTGCCCTTATCAATTTTAATGATCGATGTGGATTTTTTCAAAAAATACAACGATTATTACGGACACCAACAAGGCGATGAGTGTTTGCAAAAAATAACAAAAGAAATTCAGTCAGTTATAAACCGCCCAACAGATAATCTTTGTCGATATGGTGGGGAAGAATTCGTAGTGATTACCTACAATGATGCTGAGGGTGCAAGGTATATTGCTAAACTTATTCTGAAGAAGATTGATAGCTTAGCCTTAGCCCACTTCAAGTCAGATAAAGGCATAGTCTCTGTCAGTATAGGAGTTGGCACTATGATCCCATCAACCGAAGTTGCACCTGCTCGATTACTTGCTTATGCCGATGATGCATTATACCAAGCAAAGGATAATGGCCGAGATCAACTATATTAATTTTCTTTACTTAAAGCGGATGATTTTGAGCCTGATCATCAAGTTTTTTATATAACTTACTTCCTCTTGGGCTTGATTAACAAGCTGACGGGCATTTTTCTGATAGCCCCTTATTCCCTATGGGAGTGTCAAAGCGGATGCGAATTGTTCCAGGTGTGAGTACATAGGATTGCAAAGCCATTGTTAATCTATTGCAGTTAATACTAGATCACATAAAGCGGTGATCATTTTCTTATACGGTTGCTATAAGCCAGATCAATTCTTTTATCGCTAATTGTGATATAAAGTAAGACGGGTTGTTGGTTAGGGGAAAAGCATGGTTATTGAACACGGTGAGGTTACTATAGAAGTTCAAGACAATATTATTATTGCGCGACTTGTGGGGGCTTTTAATGAATATGGAGCCCAGCAGTATACTAAGGGAGTAAAATCAATTATTGAAAACTTGCAAGGTGAGAGTTTCTCAATCCTAATTAATAATTTGCAGGTTCAGGGCGGAACTCCAGAAGCGTATCAAGAGCTGGAAAATTATAACCTCTGGCTGAACCAGCAAAAGCTAATTGGAAAAGCTATGGTTATCACCTCAAGCATAACCTTAGATGTTATCGATAAGCTGTCTCCTTCGCGAGCAAAGCAAAAAACTAAAAATTTTGATAATGAAAAAGATGCTATGAATTGGCTGATGAGCTTGAATTAATATCTGCTAAACTCAATCTCCTAACTATACTTATTGATCTCTCCTATCAATATACGTGAGCGTAGTTATGACTATTTCAACCTCCCCCAAGTCTATCTCTATCAAACAATTCTTTGATAGAGATAGTTGTACCTACACTTATTTGTTAGTTGATCCTCAAACCCACGAAGGCGCTATTATTGATGGGGTTAAAGAGCAACTAAAGCGTGATTTACAATATATTGAAGAGCTGGGCATTGAGCTGCTTTATGCTATTGAAACTCACGTTCATGCTGATCACATCAGTTCGGCAGGTTTGATCAGACAAAAAACAGGGGCAAAAATAGTTTATAGCCAAGCGGCAGGTATTAAGTCTATTGATATTGAGTTAAGCGATGGCGATGAACTTACCCTTGGTCAATATCATATTAAAGCGATAAGCACACCGGGGCACACTGCCGGCTGTATGAGTTATTACATTAGTGGTGAAGCTATTGGTGGTGTAGCTTTCACCGGTGATACCTTACTGATAAGAGGTTGTGGTCGTTCTGACTTTCAGCAGGGCAGTTCAGCAGTTTTATACCATAGTGTCACTGAAAAATTGTTTAGCTTGCCTGAGGAGACCGTTGTTTACCCTGGTCATGATTATAATGGCAATACCAGCTCGACTATTGCTGAAGAGAAGCAATGGAACGCTCGACTTGGTAAGCAAAAATCACTGGCTGATTTTATTGATATTATGGATAATCTGAATTTAGCCCTACCCAAAAAAATTAATGAAGCCGTTCCTGCCAATGAAGGCTGTGGCATTAACTTTAATCCCAATATTTATGTGCATGAAGACTTCTCTATGACATCGCTTTATCAAGTATGGCAACAAGAAGACCCTGATAATTTGATTGTTGATAACCGCACCGAAGAAGAATACTTAATTGGCCATATTCCACACAGTGAAAATATTCCGCTAGGCACAGAGCCTGATCACCTCGAAGCGCTTAAAGGCTTTAAACATATTTATATTTACTGTCATTCTGGTCGACGGTCTCAAACCGCGTTAACTAATTTGGCAATGATGGGACTAGAAAACATCACCTGTGTTAGTCATTCAGGTTTACCTGAGTGGCAAGCGTTAGGCTATCCGATAGAAAGATAGCCTAACTTGTTAACTCACACGTTTTATAAAACTTTTGCATACTGTTGAAGTAAGAAATCAGTGTAAGCAATATCACCGCGATAACGCGATAGGTGGGTGGTATCTCTATACATATCAGCATTGACCTCTTTTATGTCTTGATGATCTTTTATTTTGATACCAGTCGCTTGTTCAATTTGTTTTATTGCCTTTGCTAAGCGTACTTTTGCTTCAGGTGTGTAGTGAATATAGCGACTATTTTTTGGCAACATAACGACTTCAACATTGTCAGAAAAGCGTTGGAAATTCTTAACAATACCAATGAAGCTTTCTACCAATAAAGGTTCGAAGTGTAACTCTTCAATGTCAGCTGATTTAATACGACTTAACCGATCGTTTTTCATCTGTGCTTCAGTTTGTGTTACCGCATAATAATCATCAAATACTGCCAGCGTTTCAGCAGAACGTTCTTCAGGGATAGTACCTGCACCTTGCCAAGGGTAATACCAATCTTCCCCTTTATAATTCGGATATTCTTTGGTAAATGAATCCGTTAATTGTTTGCTTTAAGAAGGCAAAGCCATAAAATAAAAATACAGAAGAACCAGAAGAATATTGGTGTATTAAATATCATTTTGGCCTCCTGTACGTTGTTCTACCGCGTGTAGGTTAGGTAATAAATTCATGTTTTTCTCATTTTAAAGACGAGTTTGCTGAGCCTAAGATTTGCTAGGAAAATTTAGGAAAAGTTTACCGGTCTTGAGTTGTGTTAAATGTTTGTCAGCTAACGTTAGTTAATAACTAAGCTACTGAGTATTGATGAAAAGTGTTATTCAGTGGCACCATTGTCAATTAAGTAGTTAGTGATTTTATTACTAGCTGACATATTCAACGGGCTGCGTATTTTATTACCATCAGAGAATCCTGTTTTTACTGATAGATTAACATCAGCACCTTGGTCGACGAGTAGTTTAGTCATGGCAAAATACCCTCTTCTCGTGGCATTGATGAGTGGCGTTTCATCACGACGTACAACGGCATTTATATTTGCGCCATTATCAATTAACAGCTGCGCTAGCTGAATATTATTAGTCATCGCAGCAGTAATTAATGGATTACCGTCACCCAGTGATGATTGGTTTACATTGGCACCTAAATCAATCAATGCCTGTACCATTTGGCGATTATCTTTTTTCACCGCAATAATTAATGCGGTACCATCACCAATGGCAGGGGTATTAATATCAACACCTTCATTTTTCATTTGTTCAATAGTGGCGATGTCATTTCGCATCACAGCAGCAATCAACTTTTCGCCTTCTGAAGCGGGCAGCAATGAGTAATGTTGAGCGTTTTGTCTGGTATCACTGATACTAATTTTAGGTACAAATGCCTGTGAAACTTTAATTGTTAATGCAGACAAGCCTATACATACGGCGACAATGGCAAACATGTTTGGTGCTTTAATTTTTTTACTTTTAAGTACGGTAGTTACTCTGTTGTTGAGTTCTTTTTTCTGGCTAAATAATCCCATGGCTAAAACGCTCCTTTGTTGGGTAATCATTAATTTTGCACAATCAATCAGTGATTGGGCATATTGTTTATTGTTGTTTAGTTGTTTAACTGCGCGTAAATCACAAGCCAATTCTCTATCGATATGTATTTTGTTATTAAGTAAACGGATCACCGGACTCCACCAAAAAACCACGGCAATAAATTCTTGAAAGTGACTAAACCAAATGTCATTTCGTTGAATATGAGCCAGTTCATGCAACACTATTGGTGCTAATTGCGCACTACTCAGTTGCTGTATAATGTTCTCTGGTAAAATTATTTTCTGAGAAGCTAAACCCACCACCATTGGCGAGTTAATTTGCTCGGAAGAAAATATTTCAATGTCGATATCGGCTACTAGCTCACAGATGCTGTGTTGTTCAACGGGCTTACAGTTTTTTATCAACTTTCGTGTGCGTAAAAATGAGCCAAACACCATCAGTAAGCTGCCAATAAACCAAATAATAACCAGTGCAGTTAATACTTCACTGAACTGAAAAACAATTTCACTTGGCATATGCCATAACGATTGCTCTTTTGTTGATACTGCCACCTCGTTGATTGCTATTTGAGCCGTGTTACCGTTATTCAATGAGTTGGTTTGTACTGATGTCGTGTTGAGTGTTTCCGTTAAAGGTGGTGTTGTAGAAAGCAAGGTTAACGGCACCAAGGTTGAGGTGATAAAGGCAGTCATCAATACCCAGCTGCGCATTTCTGCACTGGACTCTAGTACTTTATGCAGTACTAAAAGTATTAGTATCAGCATGCCACCAATAACAATGTGGTGTAGTGCTAATGTAGTCAGGAGTGTGTATTGAGAAATCATAATGAAATACCTTTATCTAAGTGGCGTATTGAAATTTAATTAATCGTCTGCGCGATCAATTTCTTTTTGCAATGCCGCTAAATCGTCTAGTTCTATATCTGTTTCTTGCATTAAATGTTGAGCAAGTACTTCGGGTGAACCACCGAAGAACTTATTAAGTAATGAGGTCAAAGCGCCTTTTCTGGCTTCTTTTTGGGTCATTTTGGGGGTGTAAATAAAAGCTTTACCCTCTTTATGAAAATCGGCATAACCTTTCTCCGCTAAAATTTTACACATGGTTTGCACCGTAGTGTATGCGGTGGCTTTTTCTTCATTGAGGATATCGGCAATTTCTCGCACCGAGGCTTGCTCTTTTTTCCAAAGAATTTCCATGATGCTTTGTTCACTATCGGTGAGCTGGGTAGATTTTTTACGGGCCATTTTCTTTCCTACTAATTCATTAGTTTTAAATACTATAACGGTAGGTTAAATGTTTATCAACTAATTAATTAGTTTTTAAATTAAGGAAGGTGAATCGTATTAATAAAACACTGAAATAAATATTTATTTATGAGTAGTAAAGCGAGCTAACGGGGCTATGTATAAAGGCATGAAGCACGATATAGCTATTTTATTATTTTAAGGGATGATATAAGTAAAGATCACAAATAATTATAATTATTTGTTAAAGGATAGCTAAATGTAACGACAAAATTTAGTCTGCTTTCATATTTTAGTGCTAATGTTTTTACTAAGTTAAATCTTTATGCCTAATGACCTTGCATGGTGTAATGCTTTCTTATGGTCATCTTGTCTTGCCTCTCTCATTTTTCTGCTTGAACAGTTAACGATTGAATAAAGTAAGTTTTTTGTTCTATTTACATCTAATTTTGCGCTGGCAATTTTATCTTGATCTGACATAAAACGTCCTTATTAACAAAGTATCAATAGCTATTAATTTAATGTTGACGATTTTACAGATACCTATGTCCCTGTCTGTTAAAGCTATATCAAATCATGTAGCTTTTTGTGTTCTATTGTTAATAGTTAGCCAGGTAAAACGAGAATTCCTAATGCTGCTAGCAATTGCTCTTGTTGCCATTCGCAAATTTTCACTCCATCAAGTTTTACTCGTCTTATATTGAGACCATTTAATTCTATATGTGTTAAATCACAATCTTGCATTTGAAATTGCTCCCAAGCATCTTCTGAGAATTCACCTCGACTCAAATCTGAACCTATCAGTGAAGCACCGCGCAAGTTTGCGCCATTCCAGCGATTTTCAAATAGATCACATTTCTCAATGCGTACACCAGACAAATTGGCATAAGATAAATTACAATCAGTGATGTATGCCGAGCAAAAGTACACTAGGCGTGATACTTGATTTTCGAAACTAGCCTTCGAAAAGTTAGTACCTTTCAAGTCACATGATCTGAACTCAATACCTAAACAACTCGCGCCGATAAAGCTAGACATAGACAATCGGCATTGCTTAAAGCTAGCGTCTCGTAAGTTAGCGTACTCAAATTGACAGCCCTCAATACTACCTTGCTCGATGAAACTACATTCGATAAATATGGCATCTGTTAAATCGGCCTTATTAAAGTTGCAATGATAAAAATCACAGTGCTGAAAGTGCATAGCTTTAAGGTCAGTGTTAGAGAAATCGTGATTAATAAACTTTTTGTTAGTTGTCGGCATAATTGCCCTCCAAATGATAATAGGCGAAGATTACCACCTAAAGCCTTAAAAAGACCATACAAATAACGCCTTTAAAATCAACGGGTTACAACACCCTGTAATGGCCTGTTAAAGGGGGCAAAATGAGGCTGTCATCACTACAAAATCAGTTGTAGGTATGCGAAGTGGATGAATAAGTTTTTTCAAACTAAAAGAAACGACAGGGAGGGGAATAACCTTTGATAGCCTACTACCTATTAGGTGAAAATAGTCATGATTTTAAAACATCTTGTTATCGGTTAATAAAACGGTGTTTTTGCGAGTGCTTTTAGGTTTCGGTATAAGGTTAAAAAATGGCAGTCGTTAGCTTTTTCTTGCCTGGAATATATATCGGGTTTTCGCTTACAGAAATGACAAAGTAATCCCCGATGCTAACGTCCATTTATTTGAAAAATGAATATTATGCGGAACTATTTAAATAACAGCGGCAAGGTAATCGTAGCAATCGCACCAGGAGAATCAGTTAAATCAGTTCGGTTAGTTAGCGTCAATTCACCTTGATGGTTAGCTATTATTTGTCTGCTTAAGGCTAAACCAATACCAGAGCCAGTTTCTTTAGTGGTGTAAAAAGGTACAAATAAATTAGCCGTATTCGCTATACCACAGCCTTGATCCAGTACCTTAATAATCACCTGTTGCTCGGTGGCAAAAACCTGAACTGAAATATCCTTATTTGTCTCTGACGTTTGTGATGAGACTTTATGTACTTTTGCTTGTGCAAGTTGTGCTTCTTTGCCGTTTTTTATCAGGTTCAGTAATACTTGTTCAAGTTGACTCTTATCGGCTGTTATTATTAATGGTGTAGTTAGGTTAATTGTCACCTGTTGCACTAAGTTGGCAATATCGTGTAATAATTCAGCTAAGTCGAATTGCTGGGTATTAGGCAAGGGCAGTTTGGCTAAGTCTGAATAACTATCAATGAAGGCCAAGAGATTATTACTGCGGTTATCAATAATTTTAATCGCTTGTTGGCATTGCTCAGCAGTAAGGTCAGGCATTTCTAATAAATTTTGGCTCAGTGCTGAAATAGGTGTTAAAGAGTTACGTACTTCATGGTTGAGAATTCGGATAATATTTTGCCATGCTTCCTGCTCATTTTTTTGTAACTCTTGGCTAATGTTATTGAGCATGAGTAGTTGATAGTTATTGTTGTTTTCTTTGTACTCACTTTGTCTTATTTGCCACTTCTTGCCAACGTTTAGCGGATTATTTTCATCGAATCTCCAAAAGCCATTAAGCTTTGTTAGTCCTAATTTTTGTGCCGGGCTTTGTTTTAATGTTTGCCAAGGTACTGAGAATAATTGGCTTACTGCTGGGTTAGCATGTTGCAGTTGATCGTCTTGATTTAACACTAATACCGGTGATTCTAGCTGCTCAATTAAACCGTAAAGTAAAAACATTTGTTGGTCATAACGGGTTTTACTCACTTGCAAGTTTTGGCTAAGACTCGACAACTCGTTAAATAGTTTAGCGACGATACCCTGACTAAAAGGAGACTTAGCCCTAAGACTATAATCTTCCATCTTTAACGCTTCAGTTAAGCTGGTTAAACTGTAATAGGGCGTGATAACTAATCTGTAGAGCGCTATCACCAAACAGCTATAAATGATGGCAAGCAGTAAGCCTACTGTTGACCAGCCGAGTAGTTTGAAGTTAAAGGCAATGCCCATGGCAATAAACAGCACTAAGGTTGGTAATAAGCTGGCGAGTATAAGCCAGCTAAAGCGTCGCTCTAAACTGATGTGAGTATTAAGATTTTGAGTCAATTTGATATTTCTCTAATCGGCGAATTTAAATATAGCTTTATTTTTAGCTAACACTTTGGATCAATTTGATATTTTTCTAATCGACGAATTTAAATATAGCTTCATTTTTAGCTAACACTTTGGATCAATTTGATATTTTTCTAATCGACGATAAATAGCATTTTTACCCAGACCTAATAATTCACCTGCTTCGATGACTTTGCCTTGAGACTTTTGTAACGCTTGCCTAATTAATTGTTGCTCTGCCTCATCTAGGGTCATAAAGGGTATCTCGCCATTGCTTTTATGAGTGCTGTCTAGCAATTGGTCTGTTAAACCTGTTATTTCAATTTCGTTACTGTCACTCAATAGTACAGCACGTTCAATAACATGGCTAAGCTCACGAATATTACCTGGCCAATCGTAATGGTTTAATGCTTTTTGGGCTTGCTCAGATAGGAATAAATCAGACTTATTGTATTTCTGACTTTTCTCTACTAAAAAATGTTGAGCTAACGGCAATATATCTTCTTTTCTACGTCGAAGCGGCGGAATATCAAGCACGATTGTATTGATGCGATAATATAAATCTTGGCGAAAATCACCTAGAGCAATCGCTTGTTGAAAGTCGATATTACTGGCGGCGATTAACCTGACTTTTGCTTGTAATGTTTTGCTAGAGCCTACTGGCTCAAATTCACCTGATTCAAGCACGCGTAATAATTTTGGCTGCAAGTTCAGCGGAATGGTACCAATTTCATCGAGAAATAAACTGCCACCTTCAGCGGCTTCAAAACGGCCCATACGATCTTTTTTAGCATCGGTAAACGCGCCCTTGGTATGGCCAAACAATTCACTTTCGAATAATGTTTCAGGGATAGCGCCCATATTTACGGTGACGTAACTTTCATTGCTTCGAGCTGAATGTTGATGAATAAATTTAGCCAACATACTTTTTCCGGTACCATTTTCACCGGTAATTAAAATAGGTGTGTCTGTTACCGCAAGCTTTTTAGCTTGAGTAAGTATTAACTGCATTGCGTCAGATTCACCTAGCATAAATACATCGTTGGTTGGACGTTGTGCTTTTAGCCGTTTGTTTTCTAACTGCACAGAGCCTAATTGAAATTGTTGCTCAATTATTCGCACCAAACGTTGATTTTTCCACGGTTTCTCAATGAAGTCTTTCGCACCCAACTTAATGGCTTCAACAGCAATTTCTACCGTTGACCATGCGGTCATGACGATAACGGGGAAGTGATAATTTTTTTCTTTTAAGGTTTTCAGCATGTCCAAGCCTTCCTTGCCAGACGTGGTATCGTACTGAAAATTCATATCAAGCAACATTAAATCAACCGGTTGTTCGTCTATAACCTCAAGCGCTTGTAGGGGAGAGTCGGCTTCAATAACGTTATAGCCGTAGTTTTCTAAAATAAATTTAGCGGATAATCGTAAATCACTTTGGTCATCAACGACAATTATTGTTTTTTTCATTATGTTTTTCTTATGTGAGCTTATTATCGGCAACTATTTTCTTACCGTCACTCCCGAAGTGTTTGATCGGGAGTCTAGTGTTTTGAGCCTATGGATTCAGGACAATGTGCTCCTTGCATTGTCTCATAAGTGGTATCCATACCACGTCAGCTTATGAAACAACCTGAATGACGAATTTAAAGTATGGTTTGTTACTCGTTTCTCAGTGCCTTAATCGGATCGCTGGCGATGATCTTTTTAGCTGGAAAATAACAGGCCGCTAGCGCAATGGCGATTAGTGCAAGTAAGCAACTTGATACCATCACCCAGTCAAAACTCAACCATTGGTTAATATGCTGCTGTGCGAAACTATAAAGTATCACAGCTAACAACAGACTGAAGCCAAAACCTGCAGCAATGGGGGCAAATGACTCACCAATAAACTCAAGCAAAATACGTTTACTCTTTGCGCCAAGTGACATACGTATACCTAATTCATAGCGGCGCATTTGACTGTTATAGCTAATAACACCATAAATACCAACGGCAGCCAAGAGTAAAGCAAAAAGACCTAATACTAAACTTAACCATAAAGTGAGTTTTTTCTGGTAAACCAATTGTTCATGTATGTCTGAAATTGAGGTGAATTGCCATACTTTAACCTCAGCAAAGTGCTCATCAAGTAAATTAATAATCTGTGTTTTGGTTAACGCATTGCCATCTTGCATTCTGATAATGAAATTAGTGCGAGAAGACGAAAAGTACATCATAGCACCCTGAGTTTTTTCATGGTTATAAGGGTTATAAACATTGTCAACAACGCCAATGACCGTCCAGATATCACCGCCGGCGGAGTAAACCACCTTACCAATAATATCTTCAATTTTTCCGTTACCATCGCCTGTGCCAGCAATCACTTTTGTCGCAGCAGCTTTGCTTAAAATGATAGTCTCGCTATCATCTCTGATATCTTGTTGATTATAGCCGCGGCCAGCAAGTACTTTTAATCCAACGGTATTAAAATAATTGTCATCAATAGTGACAAAAGAGAAGTGACCTAACTTAACACTGTCATTATTAAAAAGTCCGGTGTTGTTACTGCCACGCCTAATGGGGGGATTACTAGCACGTGATATGTTTGATACACCATTTATCTTTTGCAGCTGTGCAAGTAAATCACGAGAAAGTTGCATTTTAGCTTCATCTTCTGGGTAACCTTCTCCAATATCTAACTTCAGGTTGTATAGGTTTTCATCTTCAAAACCTAGCGGGTGATTTAACACGTTAAGCGCGTTAGACATCACTAAGCTAGTCACTAATAACAATAGCGTTGCTAAACAAATTTGACTACCAACGAGTGCATTACGTACTTTAGCGTTAACTTGTGCGCCAGTACCTTTACCACTTGATTGAAGTTGTGAAATTAACTGTTTATGGTTAATCAGTTTTAAGGTAATAACTGAAAATATAAGTGACAAGGTTAACGTTAATACACCAGCAAAGGCGACGGCAGTTAAGTCTAATGACAACTCGGATAAACGCGGTAGTGCATGACTTGCGACACTACGTAATAGCTCAATGCTCCAGCCCGCAATAATCAAACCGATAATCATTGAAGCGGTACTTAACAGTAGACTTTCTAACCAAATATCGAAAAATAGATGTTTAAGTTTTGCGCCTAATGTTGCTTGTATCACCAAAGCACGCTGTCTTTGCGCTGCTCTTGAAAAGAATAAGTTAACGATATTGGCACAAGCAATGAGTAGCAATACTCCAGCACCCAAAAGCACCAATAAACCTATATATTTATTATCACCAATGATGGCCACTTGGAAATCTTGAAATTGAGCGACAATTGCCTGATGTTTCGCTTTACCCACTCGACCATTTTGTTGAAAGATAGGGTCAACAAGGGTATTAAATTCCGCAGTTACTTGCGCTATTGATGAAGTTGGCGCTAATTTTCCTATAGCTGAGGTAGCACTATATACATAGTTCCAGCTTTCCTCATCTTGGCCATGAAAATCCCATGGTAACCAGATTTGTGAATTGGCATCGTCAGCAAAGTTGCTTGGCTCAGCAAAGCTCGAAGCGACCACACCAACTACTTTATATTGCTGTTCGCCTAAGGTAATACTCTGACCGAGAATATTGGCATCTTTTCCATACTGTGTACGCCATAAATATTCACTAATTAGTGCACTGGGTTTATTGTTATCAATATTTTCTTGTTCGGTAAAACCGCGGCCAATAACAACAGGTACACCAAGCAGGTCAAAATATTCAGGGGTAACGTAACTGATCTCAGTTAACGGTTTATCGCGTAAACTTGCCAAGATTGCGTTATCACGAAAAACCAACGCCATGCTATCTAAGCTTTTTTGCTTTTGATACATTAACTTTTGCGCGACAAAATATTGCGAACCAGAAAATTTTCTATCACCTTCCTGTAATTCTTGCTCCATTAAAATTAACTTTTGAGCATCAGGATAAGGCAGCGCCTTAAACAGCAATAAATGATTTAAACTAAAGGCCGCTAATAAAACACCTAAGGTTAATGACAAGGTAAAAACAGTGGTTAAGACAAAACCAGGTACTCGAGATAAACTCGCAGCAGTGGTTTTTATATCGTTAATTAAAAACCTCATACTGCCTCCTGAAGGCCACTCTCTAGGGCAATGTTATTTAAAATAATACCGTCTAATAAATTCAATTTAATTTTGGCGTGATCAGCATATCTAGGATCATGGGTAACCATACAAATAGTGGTGCCTTCTTGATTTAAGTCATCTAATAAAGCCATGACTAAATCACCATTTTTAGAATCTAAGTTACCGGTAGGCTCATCCACCAATAAAATACTTGGCTTACCCACGAGTGCGCGGGCAATTGCTATACGCTGTTGCTGGCCACCAGAAAGTTGGTTTGGCTTGTGTGAACAACGGTGCTGCATTTCTACTTTCTTAAGACTGCTCATCACTTGCTCATCAACTTCTTTCGCTGATAACTTTGGCTCACGATATTTCAACGGCAAGGCAACATTGTCATAAACGCTTATTTCATCAATTAAATTAAATGCTTGGAAAATAAAACCGATATGTAAGTTTCTTATTTCAGCGCGATCGTCTGCGGTTAAGTTTGCCACTTCTTGGCCTTTAATTAAGTAACTGCCGCTTGTTGGTGTATCTAATAAACCTAACAGTGATAACAGGGTCGATTTACCACAGCCTGATGGCCCAGAAATAGATAGGTAATCACCCTCAAAAATTGCCATATTAATGTCACGTAGGGCATGCGTTTCCATGTCTATTTTTGAATAAACTTTTTGGATGTTTTTAAGTTCGATAAGTGCTTGCTTGGTCATAATTTAGTCCTTTTAATTCTTTACTAATAAAGAGTTACTATTAATCAGTTATTGTTAGGGTATGGTTTGGTGACCAACTAGAAGTATCTGAAACAATAAATTGTTCACCTTCGCTAGCACCAGAAAGTAATTCGATGTTATTACCAATAACGCGACCAAACTTCATGGTACGTAGTGTTGCAGTTTGTTGCTTGGCAAGTAAAGTAAAAACCTGACTACTTGAGTGAGCTTTAACACCAACAGGCTGTTTTATGTAAAGGGCATTGGTGAGCATGCCGATTTCAATTTTTCCTTCTACTTTCAGCTCTGGTCTGGCATTCACGGGTAATGCTTCGGTAATATCGATATCAATAACGACACTGCCGTTAGTAATCACGGGATCTATACGGTTCACTACACCGCTAACAAAGGCACTGCGGGTATTTATTATCGCTTGATGGCCAATGGCAATATCTTGTGCCTCATTTTGAGGGATTTTTAGTTGTGCAATCATGGTTTTATTACTGGCTACTAGCGCCAATTTCTCACCTGCGGCGACACTTTGTCCTAGGGTGACTGGCATTGATTGTAAAACCCCTTCAATATCTGCACGAATCACTAAGCCTGCTTGTAACGACAGCTTTAATGCTAAGTTGGCATCAAGTTGTTTAGCCCATTGCCCTTGCACGCTAATTTTCTCTTGGTGAGCATTTTGTAAATGGGCTAACCGTTGCTGTTCTATGTCTAATTGCTCAGCTAGTTGAGTTGCGGCAAGTTTAGAGCGTTTAAAGTCGAGCGACGATACGATGCCTTTAGCGGCCAAGCCTGATTGTGCTTCAACTTTTAATTCTGCCGCTGCTAGGTTTGATTTAATTTGTACTAGTATTGCTTGATGTGCCAAATAGGCACTTTTTTGATTAATCTTCAATTCACGCAAGCCAGCTTTGTGTCGAGCAAGTTCCATCTCGGCATTATTTACTTGCAGGCGTAAATCAGGATTACTTAATTTCATAATGACGGTATCAGCGTTTACCTGTGTGCCAGGTAATACTAAAATTTCTTCAACTGTGGCTACCGTTGGTGATGTTAATAAACGTTTATGCTTAGAAATTAATTTACCAAAGCCAGAAATGGTAAAAGGTAAATCACTTTTTTGTACTGCTGCTAGTCTCAATTCACTGCGCGATACCTTGGTATCCGAACTGGCTTGAGTGATTTGCCAAACACTAAAGACTAGGGCGCCAACAATAAAGACAGTAGGCTTTATCCACGAGCGTTTCTTCACTGGGGTGTTTTTTATGATATCCATGTTGCTTCTCTCCACGCTTTTATAACCATGCTGCTTTTTTATGACAGTTTCAGGCTGATAGCGATAATTTTTATGTAACTTAATCTCTATAGAGCGAATAGTGTGCCAGTTTTTAGTGTGCTGATTTTAAAGGGGTTATTATAAAAAGTCTGATTTTAGGGAAATAGTGTTTACCGAAAAGGGGAAGGTTTTCTGAAAAACGTGAAAAGGAGAGTTAAGCGGCTTATTTCTATTTTGAGCACGTAGTGAGGGAATAGTCATTTTTATTCATGGGTCATTAATCACTTTGCATATTAATGAGCTTTATGGTTTCTACAGCATTGAAACTATGGGATATTAAGGTGATGAGGTAACGTATGTAGCAGTCTTATTTGCAAGCCCACATAGGAATAATTAACAGCCAAGGAAATAACGTGAAACTAACCGGAAAAAGAATACAGCTATCCCCCCTTGATCATTCTGACTATGATCTATTTATCGAACTATCAATGTCTTTAAAGGTGATGGAACACGTATATACGCCATTTACTTATGCCGAGGCAAAGGCTGCTTTTGAGGTTAAATCACAGCCTTGGACAGCAACAAGTGAACATTGGCTTACGCTGGGGATAACCGAAATAGTTACCGATGAAAAGCTGGGTAGTATCGGGGTAAAAATTGTTAATCATCAGGCTAAAATTGCTGAAGTAGGTTTTATGATGAAACCCAGTGCCCAAGGTAAAGGATTTGCGAGCGAGGCGTTAAGTCTACTTAAAGAATACGCTTTTACTGAGTTGGGGTTGAATAAGTTAACGGCTACTTGTTCAGTGAATAATATCGGTTCATATAAGTTGTTAGAGAAATTAGGTTTTGAGCGTGAAGATTGCTTACGCCAAAACACTAAAATCAATAATAAGTTGGTTGACGATTATGTTTACGGACTTTGTTTAGCAATATAATCCTCTAAGTTGGTTAGTCATAAATATTAATTTGCTAAAATCATATCAGCGGCTTTTTCACCAATCATAATGGTTGGTGCGTTGGTATTGCCAGTGATTATTTTAGGCATAATGGAAGCATCTACTACTCTTAGATTTTCCATGCCGTGTACCCTTAGTTGTGCATCTACCACAGCCATATTATCGGATTTAGGTCCCATTTTACAGGTGCCACATGGGTGATATTGGGTATCTGCACGGTTGCGAATATCTTTCTCAAGTTGCTCGTCATTACCATTTTCAACAAAATAAAGCATATTCTTTCGAATGGAAGAAAAGGGCTTTCCTTCCAGAATATTTTGCATCTTTTTCGCGGCGCGTTTGATGATTTCCATGTCTTTATCTTGTTGAAAGAAATTAGGGTCTATCGCCAGCGAATCTTCAGGGTTACTACTGTTAAGTTTTACTTCACCAACACTCTCAGGGCGTAGCAGAGTAATATGGCAACTGTAACCATGGCCAAAATTAACTGTTCTTGCGTGATTGTCAGCGATAGCAGGCACAAATATCAGTTGGGCATCAGGGGCTACTAAGTCGGTTTCGGTGCTGAAAAAAGCGCCTGATTCAGCTAAAGAGCTAGTTACTTTTCCGGTGCGAGTCTTTCTCCATTCCGATATCCATTTAAGTACTCTAAAGCTGCCTCTAACAGAGAAGCCAAAAGTATCGTGACTACTATCCACTTTAAACGTTTGCACATAATCAATATGGTCTTGTAAGTTTTGACCAACACCAGGTAAGTCATGGACACCGGTAATACCTTTATCTTTTAGATGTTCGCTGGCGCCAACACCCGACAGCATTAATATTTGTGGTGAGCCAAATGCACCACTGCTGAGGATTACTTCTTTATTACAGCGAATTTCAATGGATTTTTTATTTTTTTTGTAGCGAACACCCACAGCAGTTTTACCTTCAAAAAGTACTTTTTCAGTTAATGCGTGAGTAATAATGGTTAAGTTTTTTCGCGCTGTATTGGGCGTTAAATAGGCCTTGGCAGCGCTACAACGCTCACCATTTTTTATCGTTCGCTGATATAAGAAAACACCTTCTTGCTCAGCGCCATTACAATCATCAGTATGTTTGATGCCTTGTTGTACGCATGAATCAATAAACATTTGATTGAGATCACTGGCATGACTTGCACTAGAAACGCCTAATGGGCCATCTACACTATGATACTTATCTTGAAAAACTTCATTTGCTTCTGATTTTTTGAAGTAAGGCAATATATCGTCATAGCTCCAACCGTCATTACCAAGCGCAGCCCAGTTATCGTAATCCCATTTATTGCCTCGAACATATAACATGGCATTGGTAGATGAACTGCCACCTAAGGTTTTACCTCTTGGTTGATAACCTTGTCGGCCATTCAAACCTGCTTGTGGGATTGTTTTAAAGGCCCAGTTATTCAGTTTAGTTGGCAACATTGCCGCTAAACCAATCGGCGCATGAATAAATACACTTTTATCGGGGCCACCTGCTTCTAAAAGGCACACTGATACATTGGGATCTTCAGATAAACGGGCAGCGACAACACAACCAGCAGAGCCGGCACCAACAACAATATAATCAAATTTATCCTGTGTGCTTTCCATTATTTAACCTTTTATAAAACATGACTGATTGTACCAGTTAGCTAAGTTAACGCTTTATCAACGAAATGGCTATAGGATAGTCGTTGTTTATTTAGACATAAATTAAGAAGCCGATGTCATATTCACTGTATTTTTAAACTGGTTTACAAAAGAAGGAGAAGTGAAGTATTAGTTGACTTAATTACTATTTAAAATTACTGGGTAAGCTTTAATCACGTTATTAATATGCTTTTATGCGGTTGTTTATTAGTTATTCAGGAAAAGAATTAAATTACTGTAAATATCTGAGAAAACTATTTTTTCATGGACAATATCTTATACTTGATTTCTTTTTAGTGTATAAGTATTTAAGTGTACTTTCATTCAGCGGATTAAACTCGGGAGAAGTTAATGGCTTCTATTAGTAAAAAAGTTTTACTCGGTTATTTACTCGTGTTAATGGTCGCTATAGTGGCTTCAGTGACTTTGTTTGGTGTTGCCAGTGAGGTTAAACAACGGACTAGCCAGTTCATTGGAGAAACCTTGCCTGAATTGAATGATTTACAACAAGTGAAACAATCTTTAGATACCATACAAATAGCCGCTTATGGTTTATATGGTACTATGATTGAGGCGAATGAATTTGCTAATGTGTTGAGTGAAAATAAACAACATTTTGAGCAATTACTTGTCGCTAATGGAGTCTTAGCATCCCACCAAGAACACTCTGCTATTGTTGAAGAGATTAATGCCTTAGTTACGGTAATGACTCGCCTTCAGAACGTTATGACCGTCGATGAAGTTGATTGGGACGGTGCGAGAGAGATTTTAGTTGAAGTTGATTCACACTCAAGAAGTATCTCTGAAAAGTTAACCCAAATAAGTAACGATGTCAGCCTTGATGCAAGTAATAGCTCAACAGCAATCCATACCGAAATTGCAGATATTCAACTATTGGTACTAGCATTACTTGCGAGCATAGTGACGGTAGCTGGTGTTGCTTACACCCTTTCTCATAAAAAAATAGCTTTACCGATTCGAGAACTTGCTGAAGAATTAGATCATGTAGCGAAAAGTTATGATTTAACGAGAGTAGTACCAACGCTTTCTAAAGATGAAATTGGCCTTGCTGCACAAAGTGTTAATCGCCTACTTAAAGCGTTTAATAGCGGTATTACCGATGTCAGAAATATCGCAAATAATATCAATGAGCTGGTTGATGTACTTGGTTCAACGTCTGAAAATGCAGACGTACAAGTTAATCTGTTGAATGAAAAAATAGAGCAATTATTATCAAGTATGATGACTTTAGAGACTCAAATAGAACAGGGTTTTGAGCAGTCAAATAATGCGTCAGAGCAAGCCAAAGAAGGTGCGCAAGCCGTTGAAAACGGAGCGCAACAAGTAGCTAAAACCTCGGCAAGTATCTCGGTATTGGCAAGCGATATTGAAGCCTCTTCTGAAATGTTAATAGAACTACGTAAGTCGGGTGATCAAGTGTCTACCGTAGTAAGTACCATTGCGAGTATTGCAGATCAAACTAACTTATTAGCGCTAAATGCAGCGATAGAAGCGGCAAGAGCTGGTGAGTCCGGTCGAGGTTTTGCGGTTGTTGCTGATGAAGTACGTACCCTTGCAACAAGAACACATCAGTCTACGATTGAAATTAATACCATGCTTGCAGGCATTGTTGGTGCCATTTCTCAAATCGTCACATCGATGGAAACTAATCAAGAACATGCTTATCAAGCGGTTTCTTTATCTCAAGAAACGGTTGAATCATTATCAGTAATTCAATCAAGCATATTGAGTTTAAGCAGTGTAAGTACTGAAGTTGCTAGTCAGGCTGAGCACTCACATCATCAAGTTGTTGATATGCGTTCGTGGGTAGAAGATTTTAAAGCTGTCGGTGATGCAGTTTGCCAAGGCAGTATGGAAAGTCGAGATACTTCCTTAAAAATGACTGACTTAGCGGTTAGCTTTAACAAATCAGTTGAACGTTTTCGTACTTAACCGCTGGGAATAGACAGCGGTAAATTAAACATATTAATTATTCAGTAACATAGTGTTGGTCCCAACACTATGTTACTTATATAGCGACTAAGTATGGTTTTTTAACTACACTTTAAAAAATGACATTTCACTTTCTAATTCACTAGCCAACCTGGCTAGTTCAACACTAGATTCGGCAATATTATCGGTAGCTTGACTTGTTTCTGTTACCCCTGAATTTAATGTTTCAACACTCTTCAAAATTTCCTCAACCACCACGGCTTGTTCTTCTGCGGCGCTGGCTATTTGTATACTTAAGTCATTGATATTTTGCATTTTACCAGAAATAACTTGATTCAATTCAGTAGCTTCTTTGGCATTCGCTTGGACTTCGTTGGCTTGTGTCACACTGTTTGCCATTATCTCCACTGATGAATTGGCTCCCAAGGTAATATTTGAAATCATGCCATCAATTTCCGTTGTTGCGTCTTGGGTGCGTTTTGCCAACTGACGCACTTCATCAGCTACCACAGCAAAACCTCTTCCTTGCTCTCCTGCTCTAGCTGCTTCGATGGCGGCGTTTAGCGCTAATAAGTTAGTTTGGTCAGCAATACTTTTAATGACATTTAGCACATTAACCACTTGTTCAAAATCGGACCTAACTTTTTGCACACTTTGCTCTGATTCTTGAATTTGTGATGACATTGCTACGATAGAATTATAGGTGCCATCTAACTTTTCTGAACCATCCACAACCATAGATTGAATTTCATCAACGGCAGATGCGGTGTTAGTTGTATTCTGTGCTACTTCACCAATGGTTGCTCCCATTTCTTGCATTGCTGTTGCTAATTGTTCTGATATCGATTGCTGCTCCGTTACCGTGGTACTTGTTTGTGTGGTGATTGCGGCCAGCTCTTCTGAGGTTGACGCTTGTTGCAGCGCAACGCCTGAAATATTTTTCACCATCTTATTAAGGTTTGAAATCATTTGCTGAATTGCCAGCTGCAATACACCTACTTCATCATTAGAAGTTTGTTTTACTGCTATATTAAGTTCGCCATTAGCCACTGCTTGAGCGACATTTGCTATTTCAATAATGGGCGTTGCTGTTCTTTTTGCCACAAATAGACCGATAAAGGCAACCACAGCGGCTAAAATCAACATTAATATAATCATAAATTTAGTGTTGCTGTAGATAGAAGCAAACGCTTCGGGTTCATCCATTTCAGATAATACCGCCCATTTGAAGTGACCAAAATCAATATAGTCAAAAGAGGATAAGACTGGGTTACCGTTATAATCGATGATAATGTCAGTATTTTTTTCTTTATTTAGTGCGCGTTTGGCTGCGTCGGTATCAACGCCATTTGTGGCAACAGAGCCAGCAAAACTGGCTTTTACCGTATGCCCTATTGGATCGAGAAATGAATTACTGCGCATTTTTAAATCTTCACCGACAAGGTAGCTTTCACCAGTTTCGCCCATACCTTCGCGAATACCCATGATCTTCTGTATTCCTTCAAGAGGAAGCTGCAAGGCAATATACATGTCTGGCTGATTTAGAGTGTTTAAGAGTGGTTGACCAATAAATGCAGCGGGATCACCATTGCTAGGAGCATAAGGGGCAAAATCAACAAAACCGTAATTATTATTTTCGCTGATTTCTTTGACTAATTTTCCCAAATTTGAACTTGAATAGATACCACTGAGGATATTGGTATTAAAGTCGGCTTCTTTGGTAACAGTGTAGAATATATGCCCGTCAGGGTTAATAAGGAATAAGTCATAATAACCATACTTTTCGATATAGGTTTGATAGAATTCTTTGCCATCAGAGGTCACCGGATTTAGTGCTTCAGTGACATCTATTTCGGAAATAATAGCCCATTTAACATTTTCTCCTACCTGAATATAATCCCAACTACTGATAACTGAATTATTGTTATAGTCTAGAATTATTGCGGTGCCTTTATTACCTTGCAGGGCATTTTTAGTCGCTGCGGTATTAACCTTGTTATCATCGGAAAATGAAGCTTTGACCGAATAATTTGTTGGATCTAAGAACGAATCAGAGCGCATTCTGTTATCAGCACCCACGAGGTAAGATTCTCCTGAAGTGCCAAGTCCTGTTCTATCCCCTAAAATAGCATTTATTTTTTCAAGGGGTTGTTGATAGGCGATGTAGCCAATGCGTTTATTATTGAGGGTCACCGCTTTGACTGAAAATGCCGCGGGTTCATTATTACTTGGAGGGTAAGGTAGGAAGTCAGCAAAGTTAACTTCATCAGACGATGATGATTTTACTCGTGTAAATGCTTGATTAAATGAAGTCTCACCAAGGTCATTAACGACGTTTTTACCTAAATCATTTTCACGAGTTACTGAATAAATAATGTCACCTTGATTATTTAAAATGAAAAAATCGTACCAACCAAAGTAGGTGAGTAGTGATTTGTATGACTTATCATTCTCACTTAATAACTTTTGCCACTTTTCTTTATTGGAGAAACTTTTATTTAGTTTAAGTAATGACTTTTGGAGTGAGGGCGCAGCAGCAAGTATTTTCAATTGGCTATTGTTATTATTGATGTAATCGAGAACTTGGGATTTCTTTAAAGTATTAACGCCAGTCAGCTGGTCAAATGCTCGTGTTTTTAAGGTATCGGCGATATTAACTAAAACACCCATGTCTCCTTGACGCTCTTCAAAGTAAGTAATAATCCCTTGTTTTTTAATTTGATTTATTGCGGTTAGTTGGTTGTAAACCTTGATAGTTACGTCACTTGAACTATTAGACGTAGATATCGTGGCAATAATGATTGCAGGCAGCAATCCAATTAAAATAAATAGTAATGTGAACTTCACTTTTAAATTTAAATTTTGAATATAATTCATTATCAACCAGATACTTGTGTAAGGTAAATGTTGTATAAGTAAGTAAAGTCTAATTATGTTTAAATATCAAATAAAAAACGAGTAAAATCAATCGTGTATGGGTTATTTGTTCGTTATTTAATCAGGTTTAACAATGGTTTATATGAATATTTTGAAGCTGAAAATTAAATGTAGCCAGAGATCCTGCTACAAAATACGAACATTATATTAAAACAAATATACAAGTTTGAGGTTTAAAAATACTCTGCCTTATGTTGATAGCAATCTTTTATATGTTCAATTAGCAGGCGGACTTTTTGAGATTGATGTTTTGTATAAGGGTATACCGCATAAATCCCCAATTGTCGGCCATGAAACTCAGGTAATAACTGTACTAAGTCACCCTGTTGCATATCTTCATAAACACTACAGCGAGGTATATAAACTATGCCATAGCCAGCAAGTGCTGCTTTACGTAATGCTTGTGAATTATTGGTGGCAAAATTTCCTGATATTTTTACATAATATTCTTCGTCAGCCTGACTAAAATACCAATCATAAGCACCTTTATCTTGGTAAGTGTATGCCATGCAGTTATGTCGTGAGAGTTCTTGCGGTGTATGTGGCGTGCCATATTTTTCAATATAACTCGGTGCACAACACACAATCCAATTTGACTGCAATAGAGGTTTTGCTATTAAACTCGAGTCACTTAACACGCCGGTTCTAATAGCTAAATCTTGCCCCTCTTTAATTAAGTCGACAAATTCATTTTCTAAGCGCATTTCAACACGTAATTTCGGATGCAGCTGGCAAAACTCAGCAACCGCTTGCGCAAGTATCAGCTCACCTGAAATAGTTGGCACTGTCATTTTAATGGTGCCGGACAAGCCTTCACTAAAACTACTGACCGCACTAACGGCATCATTTACTTGGTTATTAATTTCTTTAGTGTGGCTGTAAAGTACTTCACCCGCTTCCGTTAAGCTTAATCGCCTTGTTGTTCTGTAGAGCAATTGAATGCCTAAGGTTTTCTCAAGTTTCGAAATTTTCTTACTGAGTGCTGCAGGGGATATTTCAGCCAATTTGGCCGCTTTGTTAAAGGACTTCGCTTCAACAATTAATGAAAACAAAGCTAATTCGCTAGCATTAGGCATCTATTATGTCGCTTTAGTTAATAATGAATTCATTATAGCGCTATATATAAACAATGTCGTTAGGGGTAGATTGTATAAAAATGTAACAAAACACCTACTAAAAAGTAGGGGAAGGAATAAATATGTCAATTACACTGCAAGCTTTACTCGCGTTTATGCCCATTGCCCTTTCGGCAATATTACTTATAGGTCTTCATTGGCCAGCAAAAAAGGCTATGCCTGTTGTTTATACTGTCACAGCAGCTATAGCCTTTTTTGCCTGGGAAATGAGTTTTAATCGAATCATTGCTAGTTCACTTCAAGGGTTAATGATCACTATCTCTGTTTTGTGGATTATCTTTGGTGCAATCATGTTGCTCAATACCTTGCAGCACTCAGGTGCAATATTACGGATAAGGGCCGGTTTCACTAATATCAGCCCAGATCGTCGAGTGCAGGCAATTATTATTGCTTGGCTCTTTGGTTGTTTTATTGAGGGAGCATCAGGCTTTGGTACACCAGCAGCAATTGCCGCGCCTTTACTGGTAGCTATTGGTTTCCCGGCGATATCGGCGGTGATGATTGGTATGATGATTCAATCAACACCCGTGTCATTTGGCGCTGTAGGTACCCCCATTATTATAGGTGTTAGCAGTGGCTTAGATAAAAGTAATTTAACTGAGCAGTTAATTGCAAATGGCAGTAGCTGGGAGCAATTTTTACAGTTAATTACTTCTGAAGTTGCCATTGGTCATGCCATTGTTGGGACGTTAATGCCACTGTTCATGGTGGTGATGTTGACGCGATTTTTTGGTCAAAATAAAAGTTGGAAAGAAGGCCTAGAAATTGCGCCTTTTGCACTGTTTGCCGGTTTAGCATTTACTATCCCTTACGCATTAACCGGCGTTTTTCTTGGCGCTGAATTCCCTTCTCTTATTGGCGCATTAGTCGGTATGGCGATTGTGGTGCCCTTAGCAAAACGTGGTTTTCTTATGCCGAAGAAGGCGTGGGACTTCGCACCGAAAGAGCAATGGCCTGCGCACTGGTTAGGCAAAATATCCTTTACTCAAGATAAGAGCCAAGATAAGGACCAAGGTAATACCTCAGGCAACAGCCAAGCCCAAAAGTCGATGTCATTAACTCGAGCCTGGTTACCGTATTTACTTGTCGCAATAATTTTAGTGCTTAGCCGTGTTTCCACTGAGTTTAAAGCGTTGTTAAAGAGTATTTCCTTTGGCTTTAGTAATATTTTGGGTGAAGTCGGTATTAGCGCCAGTGTTCAGCCTTTATACCTACCCGGTGGTATTCTGTTTTTTGTTTGTCTCGTGACGTTATTTTTACATCAGATGAAATTTAAACAAGTCGTTGATGCGGCTAAACAGTCAACGACTACCCTAGTAGGTGCCGGTTTTGTGCTGGTATTTACCATTCCTATGGTGCGTATTTTAATTAATTCGGGTGTCAATGGCGCAGATCTAGCAGCCATGCCTGTTGCTATGGCAAGTTTTGTTGCGCAAACCTTTGGTGATCTGTATCCGTTATTTGCCCCAAGTGTTGGTGCACTGGGAGCCTTTATTGCGGGATCAAATACGGTCAGTAATATGATGTTAAGCCAGTTTCAATTTGAAGTAGCGAATGCCTTGTCTGTTTCAGGTGCTTTGTTAGTAGCTTTACAAGCGATAGGCGCTGCTGCGGGTAATATGATTGCTATTCATAATGTCGTAGCCGCTTCCGCTACCGTGGGCTTATTAGGGCAAGAAGGCAGAACATTGCGCAAAACCATATTACCCACTATTTATTATGTACTGGCCGTTGG
Source organism: Colwellia sp. 75C3 (assembly GCF_002836255.1). Classification (GTDB taxonomy): domain Bacteria; phylum Pseudomonadota; class Gammaproteobacteria; order Enterobacterales; family Alteromonadaceae; genus Colwellia. The sequence goes on from NZ_PJAU01000033.1 coordinate 358,193, forward strand.
TGTACTTGGCTTAATTGCTATCAACGTATTTAACATCAGCGATCCACTTATCTAACTAATAAGCTAGGTATTGCGATAATTTATGGCTTAAGTAATTAGTCATAAAAGTCTTAAATAAATTTATAAATAGAGAGCAATCTATGCAACAAGTCAATACTCAACATCTGCGTAATTATCCTAAAAAACCGAAGCAGGTTTATTTATTTGGCACCTGTATCGTCGATAGTTTTTTTCCTGATTCGGGCATGGATGCTATCGAGTTACTTGAGCGAGAAGGTATTGAGGTTATTTATCCACAAGGGCAAAGTTGCTGTGGCCAACCGGCTTATAACTCAGGTTATAAAGAGGAAGCCAAGGCGGTTGCTTTAGTCCAAGTGAAACAATTCCCTTTGGATATTCCAGTTGTTGTTATTTCGGGATCTTGTGGCGGCATGATGCGCCACCATTACCTTGATTTGCTAGGTGATTCAGTCGGTGATTTAGTCGGTAATAATGCAGAAATAACTAATTTTTGTCAGCGAGTTTTCGAGTTTACTGAATTCTTGGTGCATGTGCTGCGCTTAAAACCCATCGATCAAGGCCCAAAAGAGCGCGTTGCTTTACATACGTCTTGTGCTGCTAGAAGGGAGATGGGCGTTCATATCACCGGCAATAAGTTAATTTCTCAACTAGCGAACGTTGAATTAGTACTGCATGACTATGAAAGTGAATGTTGTGGTTTTGGTGGGACCTTTGCGGTAAAGCATGCTGATATTTCTGCCGCGATGGTGGCTGATAAAAGTAAGAATCTTGTCGCTAGTGATGTTGTTAGATATGTCAGCGCCGACCATGGTTGCATGATGAATATCAATGGCGCGCTTGATTATCAAAAAGAGTCCTTACGCGGCGAGCATATCGCCAGTTATTTACTTAAGCGTATAAAGGGTACATCGGCTAAGGCATCGCTATGAAACAGTTTAACGAAGAAGAAAGTAAATATGCCGCATCAGCTAAAGCCTTTCGAGCGAACGTAACACGAGATCTAGGTAATGAAGAGCTAAGATCCAATTTTAGAGGCGCGATGGATTATTTGATGGCTAAGCGTAAAGACGCTTTTTCATCAGAAGATGAACTTGAAGTCTTACGTGAGCAATGCAAATTAATTAAACAGCGTTGTTTGGCAAAGTTACCGCATTTACTCGAGCAATTAGAAGATAAGCTTGAAACAAATGGCATTAAGGTACATTGGGCTGAAACAATCACCGAAGCCAATGAGATTATTGCCCAGCTGATTGCCCAAAAAAAAGGCAAAACAGTGGTTAAAGGTAAATCGATGGTGTCAGAAGAAACGGCACTGAATGACTACCTTGAAGAGCGCAATGTAGAATGTCTTGAGTCAGATATGGGCGAATACATAGTGCAATTGGCCAAGCAACATCCGTCTCATATCATCATGCCGGCGATTCATCAAAACAAACAACAAGTGGCTAAATTGTTTGCCGATAATATTGACGGTTTTGAATACAGCACCGATGTTGATACCCTCATTCAGCAAGGTAGAACAATACTCAGAGACAAATTTTGTCAGGCTGATGTGGGTATTTCAGGTGTTAATTTTGCCGTTGCTGAAACCGGTACACTTTGTTTAGTTGAAAACGAAGGTAATGGTCGTATGTGTACCACCATACCGGATTTACATATTGCGATAACCGGCATAGAAAAAGTAGTCGAGCACTTATCAGATGTGCCACCCTTGTTAAGTTTGTTAACACGTAGTGCTACTGGTCAGGCTATTTCAACCTACTTTAATATGATTAATTCACCGCGAAAAGAGGGTGAAAAAGACGGCCCGAAAGAAGTGCACTTGGTGTTACTCGATAATGGTCGTAGCCAAGCCTTTGCTGATGAAGAATTAAGGCAAACTTTGCAGTGTATTCGTTGTGGTGCCTGTATGAACCATTGTCCCGTTTACACCCGTATAGGTGGTCATGCTTACGGTACCGTTTATCCTGGTCCTATTGGTAAAATTATTTCGCCGCATATGTTAGGGCTTGATGCGACCAGTAATTTACCTACGGCATCTACCTTATGTGGTGCGTGTGGTGAAGTATGTCCCGTTAAAATCCCAATTCCTAAAATATTATTACGTTTGCGCGAAGAAAGTGTAAAACCTAAAAGTGATAAACCTCAAGTGATGCAAGGGCAGGGAGCAGGTCGAAGCAATGTCGAAGCGCTTATCTGGAAAGTCTGGGCACTAGTGCATAAATCGCCAACACTTTATGCCTTATCAATGTGGGGAGTAACACGTTTTCGCTTTTTAATGCCGAAAAAATTGGGTGGCTGGACAAGTGTTAGAACAGCGCCTAAACCAGCAGCAAAAACCTTACATGAGCGGCTTAAGTCCAAACAAGAAAAGCGCGCTAAACAAGCAAAGCAATCAACAAATACAGCAAGCAGATAGTGGCCGAGGATAACCTATGACAAATAAATCAGCAGACATCAATGCTATTAGTAGCAAAGCCCGTGGCAATATTCTTGCTAAATTGAAAGCCGAGGTCAGCGGCGCGGATTATGATAAATTGCCTGAAGAAATTCCTTATATCTATCCTGAGTTTAGTCATGAAGAAAATCTTGCTCAGTTTATTTCTGAACTTGAGAAAAATCATGCACAAGTGATCCAAACAACGAAAGAGGGTATAGCTGAGGTTATTAGCGCGGAACTTGCGGCGCTAAATATCACAACATTACTTTGTGGTGAAAAATGTTATGGCGGAAACGATGTTCACCGTGACGTTATTAATGGATTAGATAGCAATATAGAGCTACAACCTTATGATTTTTCGATTGATAATAATAAAGAATTGCTCTTTAATGAATGTCCTGCGGCTTTATCAAGTTCACGCTGCTCCATTGCCGCAACAGGCACTATTGTTTTATGGCCTGATGAGAATGAACCAAGAAGCTTATCGCTAGTACCGCCAGTACACTTTGTGATAGTTGATGCTAATAAGTTACATGCAGACTTTGCTCGCTTGATGGCAGCGGAACAATGGCATGATAAATTACCCACTAACGTAGTGTTAATTTCAGGGCCATCGAAAACAGCGGATATTCAACAAACGTTAGCTTATGGTGCTCATGGCCCAAAAGCGCTGATTGTTTTATTATTGAATAGTTAATTTGAGAGATATTATGTTATCTGAGCATTATCAATTTTTTGCTAAAGAAGTTGCCGAGTTTATTCCCGATAAACGCATTATTACGGATTACACTCGGCGTTTAGCTTATGGCGTTGATGCCAGCTTCTATCGCTTAATACCGCAATTAGTACTCATTTTAGATAACGAAGCTGAAGTCGTTAGGGTTATTAAGGCAGCAGCACAAAAAAAATTATCGGTAACATTTAGAGCCGCAGGTACCAGTCTTTCAGGGCAAGCGCAGTCTGACTCCATTTTAATTATGCTGACCAATAATTGGCGTGACCATGAGATATTAGATCTTGGTCTAAAAATTAAACTTGGTCCTGGCGTAATAGGCGCTGATGCAAATAGGTATTTATTACCTTATGGCCGTAAAATAGGTCCAGATCCCGCTTCTATTAATACCTGTAAAGTAGCGGGTATTGCCGCTAACAATGCCAGTGGCATGTGCTGTGGTGTCGGGCAAAATAGTTACCATACACTGGATAATATTCGACTAGTTTTACATGATGGTAGTGTACTTGACACCGCTGATGCAGCTAGCATATCTGCTTTTGAAAAAAGTCACGTGCAACTACTGGAAAGACTGAAAATACTTGCTATTCAAACCCGCAGTGATGAAAAATTAAGTGAGCTAATCAAACATAAATATCGCTTAAAAAATACTACCGGTTATGCCATTAACGCCATCATTGATTTTGAAGATCCTATCGATATTCTTGCGCATTTAATGATTGGATCAGAAGGCACCTTAGGTTTCATTTCGTCCATTACTTATAACACTGTGGTTGAACATAAATATCGTGCGTCATCGATAGTATTCTTTCCTGATATGCAAACAACCTGCTCAGCGGTAAGCGCCTTAGCTGAGGCTAATGTCTCGGCGGTTGAATTGATGGATAGGCGCTCGTTAGCTTCAGTCAGTGATATGCAGGGCCTACCTGAATTTATCAAAACACTCGATAAGAATGTTGGCGCATTACTGATTGAAACTTGTGCTGCCAATAAAAATTTATTAATTGAGCAAGTAGCAGCAGTCGAAACCCTGTTAAATACTTTTGAGCAAACGAATGTGATTAAATTCACTGATGTTGCGAGTGAGTACTCACAACTATGGGCAATTAGAAAAGGTACGTTTCCAGCTGTTGGCGCGGTACGAGAAACAGGCACTACCGTTATCATTGAAGATGTTGCTTTTCCTGTTGAACAACTTGCAGATGCGGTTGCTAAATTACAGGCACTTTTTGAAAAGTATCATTATGATGAAGCCATTATTTTTGGGCATGCCCTTGACGGTAATTTGCATTTCGTTTTCACCCAAGACTTTTCAACGCAGACAGAAGTCGACCGATATCAATCTTTTATGGATGATGTTTGCCAACTTGTTGCGGTAGATTACCAAGGCTCACTCAAAGCTGAACATGGAACGGGCCGCAATATGGCGCCATTTATTGAATTAGAGTGGGGTAAGCAAGGTTTTGCCTTAATGAAGCAAATAAAAGCCTTATTTGATCCAAGTAACTTACTTAATCCTGGCGTTATTATTAACGACGACCCGTTAGCTCATATCAAAAATTTAAAAAATCTGCCTCCGGCTCATGACATTGTTGATAAATGTATTGAATGTGGCTTTTGTGAACCGGTATGTCCTTCAAAAGGCTTAAGTCTGACACCAAGGCAACGTATTACCACCTATCGTGAAATCAGTCGTTTAACAGCCTCAGGTGATGATCCTCAATTGTTAAGTGAACTTGAAAAAGACTTTAATTATTTAGGCATTGATACCTGTGCAGCTACAGGTTTGTGTGCAGACCGTTGCCCTGTTGGTATTAATACCGGTGATCTGGTTCGGGAGCTACGCCACGTTAACAATGCTAAATACCATGGGCTATCAAATAAGCTAGCCAATAACTTTGCCAGTATAGAAAAAATGACACGCGTTTCTTTAGCTGTTGCCGGCTTTAGTCAACGGCTGATTGGTAATAAAAGCATGGGTGGATTAACAGGCACTGTGCGTAAGCTGTCTGGAAACAATATTCCACTATGGAGCAAATACCTGCCAAGTAAAGCGAGCTATCAACCTAAAGCTGTTTCAAGCGACAAGAACAACAAGCCAAAAGTAGTTTATATACCCAGTTGTGCCAGCAGAAGTATGGGGCAAGCCCTTGATGCAGCCGAGCAACGTTCATTAACCGAAGTGACTTATGCTGTGTTAGAAAAGGCCGGCTTTGACATTATTAGCCCTGATTTTACTGGTGAATGTTGTGGCATGCCATTTAATAGTAAAGGTATGTTTGATGAGGCTAAGCAGAAAAGAAAATCACTGTTAACAATGCTAACTAAGCTGAGTGAAAACGGTCAACATCCTATTTTAATTGATACTAGCCCGTGTAAATCAATGTTACTTGAAGATATAGAAGCGACTGAAGGATTATCTCTATATGAACCAGTAGGTTTTGTAACCAAAGTCTTGGCAGAACACTTAACGTTTACCCCATTAAACGACACCATCATGTTGCATGTCACCTGTAGCAGCAGGCGTATGGGCTTAACCGATAAAATGCAGCAACTTGCTAAGTTGTGCAGTAACAATGTCATTATTCCTGAACATATTCAGTGTTGCGGTTTTGCCGGAGATAAAGGTTTTACTACCCCTGAGCTAAATGAAAATGCCTTAGCAACCTTAAAAGAACAAGTACCTAAAGATTGTTTGGTTGGTTATAGCAATAGCAGAACCTGCGAAATAGGTTTATCGCATCATGCGGGGATAGATTATCAATCCATTCTTTATTTAGTCGATAAGGCAACAGCGGCTAAAGAGTAACTCGATTTTTTTAGTTAGCTTGAGGCAATAAATAAAATTATCCTTCATGCTTTTATTGGACACTTTATTAGGACCTAACTTTGCATCGTTTGTCTTAATAGAGTGCCAGTTAATCTAATCACAGATTATTATTGATCTTGATCAATATTTGCTCACCTTGATTAGAGTTATTTTCCCCGCACTACTAAACTGAAAGTTAAGCCTATAGTGGGATAGGTAAACAATTTGTTCGGAATAGACTGGTTTTATATAACGTTGTGAGCTCAGCAGAAACAGCGCCACCATACCAAGAAAAACCCCTTACATTCTAACATTCCAGCTTCCCCACAGCTGCAGCGATAACGGCTAATTAACTTAGTTAATTATGCTAGCCGAAAAAGATAATCGAGGAATAATAATGAAATATATTATGCTCACTTTACTCATCGTTATGTCATTAACACTATTCAGTTGTGATAGGGGAGTTGATTCCACGCGAGGGTTTAGCTTACCAAAAGGCAATATTGAAACAGGAAAAATAGTTTTTTTAAAGTACCAATGTTTGGCGTGTCATTCTCTTAAAGGCATTGAGGATAACAATATTGAAAAACATCAGAATATTTCAATTGCCCTTGGCGGTGATAAAACACAAGTAGTTACCTACGCAGACCTGCTCACTTCAATAATCAATCCTTCTCATAAATCTTCTTATCCTTATTCGACTATGAAAACAACCGTAGAAGGAAGATCGAAAATGAAGATTTTTAATGATGTTATGACAGTGACAGAGCTTATTGATTTGGTCACTTTTTTACAGACAAATTATAGCTTAGCGCCTTATAAACCAAGAAAATATCCATATTACCCACAATAGTTCATACAGTAGATATCACAGGAGATTACATGAATATCAAATTTTTTGGCGCTACTCGAGAAGTTACGGGTTCTTGTTATTTGGTGCAAGTTAATAACAAAAATATACTGCTTGAGTGCGGCATGTTGCAAGGCTCTCATGAGAATGTGCGACACAACCATGATGCCTTTCCTTTTGATGTTGCAGAACTAGATGCAGTGATCGTTAGTCATGCGCACCTTGATCATACGGGTCGATTACCCATGCTGATGAAAGAGGGCTTTCATGGCGCTATTTATACCCATAATGCCACCGTAGATTTATGCGAAATTATGCTAGTCGACTCAGGGTATATTCATGAAAAAGAAGCGCGTTGGGAAAATAAAAAGCGTGAACGTAAGGGCTTAACATTAATTGAACCGCTTTATACAACGGCAGAAGCGGAAACAACATTACAGTATTTTAAAGGGCTTGCTTATGATGAAGAGTTGGAAATATGTCAAGGCGTTAAACTAACGCTTAGAGATGCGGGACATATTATTGGCTCGGCTATCGTTGAATTAACACTGACTGAAAATGGCGTCAGTAAAAAAGTCGTCTTTAGTGGTGATTTAGGTCATAAGAATGCGCCAATTTTACGAGACCCTTTTGAAGTTAAATATGCTGATTTAGTCATAATGGAAAGTACTTATGGTGATCGACTGCATCGCAGTTGGGAGGATACTTGGCAAGAAATGGGTGAGATTATTGCCAATGCTAAAAGTGGTAAAGGTAATATATTAATTCCCGCGTTTACTGTCGGTAGAACTCAAGAGTTGCTCTATGAATTTAAGCAACATTTTGATGAGTGGCAACTCGATGATTGGCAAATTTTTCTCGATAGCCCTATGGGGATAAAAGCGACAAATGTCTATGCTAAACATAGTGAGGTTTACGATAAACAAGCAATTGATGTTAATCAACAGAATGATGGACTATTCGATTTACCCAATCTTCATATGTCAGAAACTACTGAATACTCGATGAAAATTAATCAAATTAACTCTGGCGCTATCATTATTGCTGGAAGTGGCATGTGTACTGGTGGCCGAATAAAACATCATTTTAAACATAATATATGGCGTGAAAATACTCATGTGCTGATTGTTGGCTTTCAAGCCAGAGGAACATTAGGTCGGTCACTGGTTGATGGCTGTAAAAACATTAAATTATGGGGTGAAAAGATACAAGTGAACGCTAAAGTTCACACCATAGGTGGTTTTTCCGCGCATGCGGATCAACAAGGCTTATTAGATTGGTATCAACGTTTTGAAAATAAACCACCGGTAGTACTGGTACACGGAGAGGAAGATGCCATGGAAATACTCGCACAAAAATTAAAATATCAACATAAAGTTAATGTTGTGCAAGCAAGTTATAAGCAAAATATTGTTATACCACTTTAATTTAGTGAAATTTGTATTGTTTAAAATAGAAGGAGAAATTTATGTATAAACATATTTTATTTGCCACCGAACTTAATGAAACTAAAAGCTACATTGAGGATAAGGTCACGCAATTACAACAACTCACACAAGCTAAGCTTAGTGTTATACATGTAGTCGAGCCTATACCAAATGCTTATTATAGTGGGGTATATGGTGTTATTCCTGGCTTAGATTCTGCCGATAGCATTGGCACTACCAGAGTATTAGAAGAGCGAGCCAAAGAGGTTCTACAATCTTTGGTTAAAAGGCTCAATATTACCGAGCAAGATTTACATATACCTATAGGGCATACCAGTGGGGAAATATTAGCTTTTGCAGAGCAGGAGAATGTTGATTTAATTATAACGGGTAGTCATGGATTACAAGGTTTGCAGTTGCTCTTAGGTTCTACTAGTAATGCCATTTTACACGGGGCAAAATGTGACGTATTAGCCGTGCGTTTTAAAGACTAAATGTTTATATCCAAAATACTTTTAAGTGGCATGGGTATATATTAAAACTTTGGATAAATTTGATTCCTGCCCGCATTTTTTGCTTGATATAAATACTTGTCAGCATTGTTGATTACCTCATCAATGCTTTGATCACCATTGAATTGCTCAATGCCCATACTGACGGTCACCTTAATTTTTTCACCTTCATAATTAACAAGATGATTTTGTAGTGTTTCTTGAATTTTCTCTGCAAGTATATTGGCATTTTTAGCCAGTGTTTGTGGCAAAATAAATAAGAATTCTTCCCCGCCCCAACGTGCAATACAATCTTGTTCTCTGGTGTTTTTAGTAAAAATTTTGGCAAGCTCAACCAATACAGCATCGCCTGCATTGTGCCCATATTGGTCATTAATTTTCTTGAAAAGATCTACATCGCATATGATGATCGAGCAGGGTTGTTGGTTATGAACTATACATGCTTTTTTTTGCGTTAAAAGAGAGAGTGCACCACGACGATTAGATAGCTGTGTTAGGGGATCAAAATGAGCGAGTTGCTGATATTTCTTACTTAACTCAAGTGCTTGTTTATAAGATTTCTCTCTTGAATATTCATATAAGGCTGACAGAAATGTAACCGTTAAAAACGAAGTGAGTAAGCGTATTTTAAACTCAATGCTGTACTCAGCATGAGCAATAATAGTGGTTGGCATGAACATTATGGTACTAATTATTATTACGAATAGCGCAATATTAATCAAGCCACGCTTTAAGCCATGAATAAATACTGAAACAGGCGCAACAATATATATCCATAAAGGCCCGGTATTTTCAACACCACCGGTGTAGGTAAGGTAAAACATTAATAAATAAAGTGAATAGAGAACTATTGCGGAACTTAATTCTATATTGTTGAACTTCTGATAAGCGTAATAACCGAGTAAATAGATAAAACTTGCGAGGAATAAAGTACTGGCTAAAATAAAATCTCCGTTGAATAGGCTAATAAGTCCCATAACGGCAGTAATTGTCATACCGACTAAGGTAAACAAAGAAACAACATTCAGTTGTTGTAATTCTTCATTATCATTCAGGTAGGGTTGCTCTTGCAAAGAATATAATCCGATTAGTGAGAGAGTCTAATGTGAGCGGGTAATTTAGCATAACATTATTTTATAAAACACTAACATGTTCTTTTTTTATACAAAACAAGAGTGAGGATGTCACTTTATCCATGACTTCTACTCTATTTAGCAGCCCAAATGTCTGGTGTTTATTTGACTATACCCGCTCCACTTGAAGATGCTCGTTTCAGGAAGTCTGAGTGATTCATAATCAAGGCGCATTTTTTATTAAGGGTCATTCCCTTAAAAAGAAATGTAACGTAGAGTATTATTTACTCAGCCTTCCCCAAGGGCTGGTTTAGAAACGCTTTATGCTGCGTTATTGATTTCGACAATAGAATAACTATTCTCTTCAATCAATGCCTTGCCTAAAGGCGTTTCTAAGTCCAGCTGAATCCTGCATATTCAAGTGGAACGGGTATATAATAGGATTTAATCAGCTCGAACAACCCTATTTCTTCCCTTTGATTTACCTAGGTACAATGCTTTATCTGCACTTAATACAATCGAATCAACAGATGATTTTTGCTCTGCAGCAATAGTGACCACCCCTAAAGTCATTGTGACAAAGGCGCTGTTTTTAGATTTTTCATGGACAATATTCATATTCTCTATGGCTAAACATAAACGTTCAGCAACAATAGTCGATTCTTCCACTGATGTATTGGGTAGGATAATAGCAAACTCCTCACCACCATAACGACAATTTGAATCTGTCACTCTTGCTACGCTAGCCCCAATACATTTAGCTACTTGTTTTAGGCAAGTATCACCTTGCTGATGACCATAAAAGTCGTTAAACAGTTTGAAGTGGTCAATATCCCCAAGAATGAGCGACAATGGTTGCTTTTGACGATAATGTCTTTGGATTTCTTTGGTCAGTTTTTTATCAAAATAACGACGATTGTATAAACCAGTTAAGCCATCCTGATAGGTAAGCATTTCCAATTGCTTATTTGCTGCGATTAAGTCATTCGCTTGTGAGTTTAATGATGCTGTTTTTTCAATGACTTGTTCTTCAAGTGTTAATACAAATTGTTTTTGTCTAATAATTTCAGTTCGCTGTATACGCGTTCTAAAATAAATAAAAATGAACACAAAAAGTATTGTTATTAAAATATACAAGCTATATGCCCACCACGTTTTCCAGATAGGCGGAGATACTTGCAAATTAATTGACAATATTTTTTTGCTCCATTTACCACTACTATTAGTGGCTTTGACTAATAATTTATATGAGCCACCATCTAAATTAGTAAAAGCAGCAACATTACGATTTCCGAGGTCAATCCAATTATCATCATACCCTTCTAGCTTATAAGCATATTGATTTTTACTCGGGGAAATATAATCTAATACGGAGAATTCAAAAGAAAAAAAGTAATCACGGTAAGATAATTTAATGTCAGTGACATAAGAATAAGGCTTCTCAAGCATTACCGGCTGGCCCATCTTATTGAAGCCGGTTAAAACAACGGCATACTCACTATTATTTTCTTCTATAGCTGAAGTATTGAAGAACTCAATGCCTCTTTGACTACTGGTAAAAAGCGTTTCATTACCACCTCTTACCAGGCTATTTGCATAGTAATTTAAACCTAATAAGCCATTGTAGCTGTCAAAATTAGTCACCTCTCCAGAGGAGGGGTTTAGCTTTGAAATCCCCTTATTTGTTGTCAGCCATAAATGACCACTTTGATCGTCTTCAATGGCGCGTATTAAAGATGTCGGTAATCCATCTTTGCGACCAAAATGTTTAAAGCTCTTTGTTTTTGGGAGGTATAAGTTGAGACCTTTTTGCGTGGCAATCCAAATGCTACCATCCCTAGATTGATGGATATCCTGAACTATTTGTCCCAATAAACTATCTGTTTTAGTATTATCACTTTTAAATGAAATAAACTGCTGATTGGTATCATCCCAAAGGTTCACTCCATCGCCGGTACCCACCCAGATATTTTGTTCATCATCTTTAAATATTTCCCACACTTCTGGATGAGATAAACCTAAAGAATCATCTAAATGCATAAAAGAGCGAGTTGATGGATCGTAGCGATAGACGCCATTTTTATAAGTACCGATCCAAAGGTTTCCTTTTGTATCAATATTAAGCGCTCGTAACTCTCTAAATTCGTGATAGTTTGGATCTGATTTTGGGTATTTTAACAAATCAATCTGTTTAGTTTTTAAATTGAATTTTGCTAAACCGTCATCTTGTGCAACCCATAAGTTATTGTTGTTATCAGGAAAGATAATGGGCCTTTCTACTAACCGGTTGCCCCCATAACCATTTTTTTCACTAAAAATAGGTGGAGATAATGTTTCCAGTTTTTGTGATGATACTTGCCACTTATATAATTGAGATGCTGAAGAGATAATTAACAGATCACCGTTATCATCAACTGTTATGCCATTTGGGGCAGTCAGTGCAGCACTATTAATCGCTTTGAATTTACGATGTGGCACTATTTTATATATACCGTGAGTTTCGCTAGTAACCCATATTGTTCTCGAGCTATCTTCGAAAATTATTCTCAGACCATCATTATGTTCAAGCTCAAATTTTTCAATGTGAGCGTCGCTGTTCGACTGTCGAAACAAACCTTTGCTGCTGACAAACCAAATGTAGCCTTCCTGATCCTCAATCATAGAGTTCACTTGACCAATATATTCATCATCAGCAGTTTTTAATAGCGTGAAAAGACCATTGTGTTGGTTAAAATCAAATGGGCCTTTTTGTGTACCGACATAAAACTTATCTTCTGACGTTTTTAAAATACTTCGTATTTCGTTTGCGCCAGTCGGTGTGGAATTATCGGGTTCGGGGAAAAAATGCGAAAAGGTTTTATTCTTTTTATCATATAAATTTAAACCAAAGCTAGTGGCAACCCAAAGACTATTGCTATCGTTGTCTTCAATATCCCATATTCTATTATGAGATAAACTGGATTTTTTCTCAGTGATTTTCTCTATATGCTCAAAGCTGTTTTGACCAATATATCGGCTTAAACCATGATCATAGGAGCCTAACCAAATAGAGCCACTTTGGTCATGAAATAAAGATTGGATTCGGTTAGACGAAATGGAGTCATTGCGCAGAGGGTCATGAAAAAATTGTTGAAATTTACCTGTTTGTGGCTGATAAAGATTAGCGCCTCCTCCCCAAGTGCCAACCCATATTCTTCCGTCACGGTCTAACATCAGATTGCCAGCATCATTATGAGATAAACCGTTGGCACTCATACTATCAAATTCAAAGAGCGTTACTTTTCGGCCATCATAACGCATTACACCATTTTCAGCGGTGCCAAACCAAAGTAGTCCTTGATTATCCTGAATAATCGAATATATCTCAGAAGAAACAAAGCCATCTTCCTCTGTTAACATTTCCACAGAATATTCATTAGTAAGTTCAGATGAGCCATCATTACTATAAGCTGGAATAATAATGCCAACAGATAAGATAACAAAATACATAAAGCGATTAAACAGCAATAAACTACATTTCATAAGCTTCAAAGTTATCACAACTAAGGGGGCGTCACACAAACGTAACACAAAAGTAACAGTGCTCTTATTTTAGTTGATTTAACAGACTATATCTATGTGAAATGTGCTTCGTAAGAGGTAAAGCGCAACTAAGTGTTTTTACATCATTAGAGTTTTAGACTAAGGTCTAAGAAATAAAGTAAGGTCACGATATTAATGCGTTAGTTGAAATTTTATTGTCTGGCGTTTATTGCTAAGTGAGATAAAAGTTAGCTCTAAATGGCACAGTCAGCGTGCCATTATTACCGCTAGTTATCATCGTTCATTTTCCAGTAAAAAACTTACGTCGGGGTTAGCTGACCTAAGTTTGATTTATAAGGGGATTGTGACAGCACAACAACGACTTGAAACTAGCTAAACTGCTTATCTCTATTGTGTTTGGTTGTCCAATCTTGTTGATGAGAAATAGGAACAATGCCATAAGGGTTAATCGCTAAATGACTCGCATAGTAATGACGTTTGATATGCGCTTCATTTACCGTTTTGGCGACGTTAGGTACTTGAAACAGTTCCAACATATAATTGTAGATGTTGCTAAATTCTTTGATCAATTTTAAATTACATTTAAAATGCGTATGATAAACCGAATCAAAACGTACTAATGTTGCCCACAAACGCCAATCCGCTTCGGTAATTTCATCACCAGCTAAATAACGTTGTTTTGAGAGCTTCTCATCAAGCTGCTCTAATGCGGCAAATAACTCTGTTACATTTTTATCGTAGGCTTCTTGCGTTGTAGCAAAACCAGTTTTATACACGCCATTATTAATTTTGTGATAAACCAACTCATTTTCATGATCAATTTTTTCACGTAAGTGTTCAGGATAAAAATCTAATTCATTACCTGTAATATCGTTGAAAGCACTATTAAACATACGAATTATTTCTGATGACTCGTTATTTATTATCACTTTATCTTTCTTATCCCATAATACGGGTACACTATTAACAGCACTGTAATCAGGGTCTTGTGCTAGATATTTTTCAGAAATAAATTTACCATCGTATAAGTTATCTCCTGTTGTGCCATAAAGTTTTGCCGACTCTTCATCATGCTTAAAACTCCAGCCATTTTCATGCATGTCAGGATGAACAACACTCACGGTAATTAAATCTTCTAAGCCTTTTAATTGGCGGAAAATTAAGGTTCTATGTGCCCACGGGCAGGCCAGTGATACGTATAAATGATAACGACCAGCCTCAGCTTGAAAGCCACCACGTCCTGATATGCCAGCACTGCCATCAGCTGTGATCCAGTTTCTAAATTGTGATTCTTTACGTTGGTATTCACCATCTTTTATACTGCTGCCCCAACTGTTTTTTACTGATTTCATTGTAGTATCTCTCTGTTATATCTGAATAAATATTAAAAGGAATTATTTAGTTTATTAACCTAAGCGCTGCTTCAATACGTTATCCAGTGCTAACCTACCTGCACCACTAAGCATCAACGAAATTGATATAGCAAACAAAGCAAGTGCAAACTCATAACCGTTACTCGTCATAAATAGGCCATTGGCAAAATGCACACTAAAGATGGCTACTACCATGGTAATGCTAAGCATTAACGCTGCTGGGCGAACCAGTAAACCAATTAATAACGCTATACCACCAAAAATTCTGCACCATGCGCAATAAATATAATAGCAACAGGAATTCTAATAGCTAAAGCAGCGAAACCCGTATTAGTTGTTATCAGTTTTTTTATAAAAGATGTGTTCATTGTATTCTCCAAAGTTCGTCGTTAAAGTTCATTGTTTCTGTTTAATGAAGCTATTATATTTAAAGACACTAACGAAGAATAACGGTTAAATTTGAACAGTTAGTTCAAAAGGATTGATGTATTAGTTTCTCGCATAATATTTGATGCTCAGGCAGGTCTTATGTTATTAAAATGAAATGCTTTAATTTTTATATCAAATATTTAGGTCTGTACCTTTCAATCATCTCCATCAAATAAATAGACCTAATCGCGATGGTTGATAGCAGGTTTTTGATCGTAATAAGTAGAGCCGCTTATTTACAAAAAAGCAGAACATTGGCTTATGAGCATGCACTTATTGGTATTCGTTAATCTGGATGGTGGGGGGAATTGTTGTTGTTGTTGTTGTTGTTGTTGTTGTTGTTGTTGTTGTTGTTGTTGTTGTTGTTGTTGTTGTTGTTTTGATTACAGCCGAAAATTTTACATATTAAACAATAAACTTGATTTACACGTTATTTTGTCATGACTAACCAGCAGCCTAAGAGTAAAAGTAAGTAGTTCATTATTGTCAAAAATAATTGCTTATTTAACGAAGTATTAATTTTTACGCCAATCCAATTACCGACAAATGCCAGCGGAATAAATGCCATTGCGGTTAAAATAATTTCTCCCGTTAACATGCCCAAAGCTGTTACCCCAATGAGTTTAAAAATGTTCATTATGAAAAAAAATGCCGAGGCGGTAGCGATAAATTTAGCTGGGGCTAAGCCAATAGCACTAAAGTAAATAATAATAGGCGGCCCACCAGCGTGAACTAAGCTACTGGTTAAGCCTGAAAATATCGACATAATTAAAGCACCCGCTTTATTATTCAAAGCCTTGAGTGTTATTTGTTTTAAGAGTAAGTTCTTGAGTGAAAAAACAATACAGATGACACCAATAATTAATTGAAGATGTTCAGCATTGATAAAATCTATGATGAGATACGCGACACTAACACCAATCATAGCGCCGGGAATAAGTGATGGTCCCATTTTTTCCAATAACTGCGCACACTTAATATGTCTCCAACAATAAGTAATGGCAGCATTAAAGTAATGGCTGCTGTCGGTGGTAATTTCAGCATTAACAGGGGCACGGCGAAAACGCCAAGTGCCCCTGTTAAGGCTGATTTTTAAATACCAATAAGCAGAACAACGTTTGCGATTAATACAATCGTTATTATATCCATATTAGTACTTTGCAGGTAATTCAAACCACAGTGCTTCAAGTGTTGATATTGCTTCAACCTCTAATATTTCTGATGGTTCAACTGAAAACGCGTCACCCGCTACAAAAGAATGACCTTCGACCACTAGTTCTCCTTTAACAATATGTAAATACCCAGATTGTTTGATAGGGGCAAGTGTAAAGTTCTCTTTTTTCTTTAACACTAAACGAGACAAACTGGCATCTTGTTGGATTGATATCGACCCATCTTTGCCAGTAGTTGTTATCAGCGGTGTTAAAGCGCCTTTTTGTGGAATGTTTTTTTGTTCATAACTTGGTTTAATTCCCCTTTTGTTCGGTTCTATCCAAATCTGGAGAAATTTCACATAATCAGTATTAGATGCATTGTATTCAGAATGTCTTACTCCAGTACCTGCACTCATACGCTGAATTTCCCCCACGGATACGACATGTTTATTACCTTCGCTATCCTTATGTCTCAATGAACCTTGGGTAACGTAAGATATAATTTCCATGTCGCGATGACCATGTGCGCCAAAACCTTTTCCAGGTGCAACAGTATCGTCATTAATGACACGTAACACAGAGAATCCCATGTGCTTTGGATCATAATAATTAGCAAACGAAAAGCTATGTTTACTCTTTAACCAGCCATGGTTGGCAACACCTCTACTGATAGATTTTCTGATATATTTCATTTTTATTTCTCTCTTCTAAATTTTGTGCTTGATCGGTTGATGATGCCATCGGCCGTACCTATATTCGGTTTACTTAGCCTAAACGTTGCTTCAATTCGTTATCCAATGCTAACTTGCCTGCTCCACTAAACATCAACGAAATTGATATAGCGAGTAAGGCAAGGGCAAACTCATAACCATTGCTAGTCATAAATAAGCCATTAACAAAATGCACACTAAAAATGGCAACTAACATGGTAACGCTAAGCATTAGGGCTGCAGGACGAACCAGTAAACCAATTAATAAAGCGATACCGCCAAAAAATTCTGCACTACCGGCTAATAACGCCAGTTGGTAACCGGGCTCAAGCCCTATTGATGCCATCCATTGACCGGTTCCCTCTAAACCATAACCACCAAACCAGCCAAATAACTTTTGTGCGCCATGAGCAATAAAAATAATAGCGGTTGGAACTCTAAGGGCCAACGCAGCAAAACCCGCATTAGTTGTGATAAGTCTATTTATAAAAGATGTGTTCATTGTATTCTCCAAAGTTCATTGTTTTTGTTTAATGAAGCTATTATATTTAAAGGCTCTTACGAAGAATAACGGTTAAATCTGAACAATTAGTTCAAAAGGATTGATGTATGAGTTCCCCGATAACACTTGATGCGCTAAAAGTGCTTGATGCCATTGAGCGTAAAAAAAGTTTTGCCGCTGCCGCTGATGAATTATTTCGAGTGCCGTCAGCTATTTCCTATACAGTAAATAAACTTGAAGACGATCTTGGTATCGCATTATTTGATCGTAGTAAGCGCAAAGCAGAATTGACACCTGTTGGCATTATGCTAATTGAGCAAGGCAGACTGATATTAAAAGCCACCGACGATCTAACTCATATGGCAAAACAATCGGCCAAGGGCTGGGAGTTGGAACTGCGTATTTGTATTGATAGCATTTTACTGTTTCAACCCATTTACACCTTAATCGCACAATTTCAGCAGGAATACCCATGGATTAATATCCGTGTAACAGAGGAGGTGTTTGGTGGCACATGGGACGCATTAGTTGCAGATAGGTCTGACCTTATTATTGGTGCCACAGGTGAGCCGTACAATAGTGATTTCTCTCTTTATAAATTAGGAAACGTGGATTTTGTTTTCGCCGTAGCAAAAGATCATCCGCTAATTAAAGAACAACAGCCGCTTTCAAATGCAATTATAAAAAAATATCCCTCTGTGGTAGTGGCAGATAGCTCAAGAAATCTACCCGGTCGTTCCGCGGGTCTACTTGATGGACAATCACGTATTACCGTCTCAAGTATTGAAAAAAAGATAGAAGCACAGCAGCTAGGTTTAGGCGTGGGGTTTCTACCTATTCATCGCATTAAACCCCAATTAGAATCAGGGCAACTTGTTACCTTAGCTTTAGAAAAAACCGAAAACAGAAATAGCGAATTATGTATGGCTTGGCGTAATGATAATCAAGGTAAAGCACTGGCATGGTTTGTTAGCAATATCCAAAAAATGGCTGTTAAGTTAATCTGATAGAAGCATTGAAAAATTCATTCATATAGATTAAAAAACCAGCCTATATTTATAGACTGGTTCTTATGGGGATACTAAGTTATTTCGTTTTTTAAACAAACGCTGTTTTATTACGGGCAATAAAGTCTGTTAATGTTGTTAATGGGCTACCTAATAATTGCTCACCATCAGGGCTAACAACAGCCGCTTGATTAGTCGCGAATACCTCAAACAATTCTAGCATGGCTTTTGCTCGCCATTTTGACCAGCCTGTCGATAAAAGAGAATCTAACGCTTGCTCTTTTGTGGGGGAAATATACGCCACGGCTTATAACAAGCCTATTTCACCGTCTCTCTCATTCACCGTAAAGTAAGCTTGAGGAGTATTGGAGTCGCTTAATCTACTGTGCAGCCTAAAAATATTTATCGTGCAGATAATATAAAAACATATCCCCTCACTTTCGGTTTTGCAGCATTGCTAAATTATCCCTGCAAAGTAGTCATTCCATTTATGGGATTTTATGCTTTTTCTCTTTCCCTATAATGGAACCAATCACTTAGTAGCCACTCATTATTAACTAATAGTTAATAATATCAACAAGATAGTTGGTTGGCATGATGTCTGCACTACATAAGGCACTAACCAAACAATTAATTATTTTAGCGGAGCAGTCATAGTGGATATATCAATAGCTAAAGCCAAAAAAACAAACGTCAAAAGGTATGTGTTTTGGGGGGGCGTGATTGTTCTCTGCGCACTAGCAGGAAATTATTTACTGTTTCTAGGTAAAGCTGACTTTGCCGTTGACCGCGATACACTGGTTTATGATCAAGTAAAACGTGGCGAGTTCTCCATTTTAGTGCGAGGCACAGGCCTATTGATCCCTGACAATGTCGAATGGCTTTCTGCAAATGTTGAAGGGCGTGTTGACCGCGTCATCGTAAAAGCAGGGAAATTAGTAAAAAAGGGTGACCTTATTGTAAAGCTCAGTAACCCTAAGTTAGAGCAACTGCTAGAAGAAACGCATTGGGAATTAGAAGCGAGACTTGCTGAAGCTAAAGCTGATGTGGTTGAGAAAAAATCTGCATTACTTGCTCAAAAAGCACAAATGCTTGATGCCAAGCTTAATTACGAAAGCAGTAAACTCAAACAAGAAGCACATAATGAGCTTTTTCGAAAAGGTAGCGGTGTTATATCAAAAATAGATTATGAGCAGACACGTTTAGCCACGATTCAATTTAAACAGCGCTGGCAAATACAACAAGAAGTATTAACCACCATGAACGAAAACCTTCAGGTGCAAAAAGAAGCGCGTATGGCTCGTTTAAATAAAATGCGTAAAGAGCTTGAGCGTGCTCATCAGCAAGTTAAGCATTTGAACATATATGCCACTATCGACAGTGTGGTACAAGCGGTGGCGGTAGAGCCAGGTCAACGTATTGCTATGGGTGGCAATATTGCCATTCTCGCTCAACAAGATTCCCTTATTGCAGAGCTGCAAGTGCCTGAGCTGCAAATACGCAATGTAGCCATTGGCCAACATGTGGTTATCGATACACGAAATAGCAAAGTGGCAGGTGTTGTAACACGCGTAGATCCTGCTGTAGTGAACGGTAATGTGCAGGTTGACGTTAAGTTTGTCGATGAATTACCTGTTGAAGCGCGACCAGATCTCGCAGTAGAGGGTGAAATATCTATCACCGAAATTGCAGACACACTGTTTGTTAATCGTCCATTGTTCGCGCAAAGCCAAAGTCATTCATCGTTATACAAACTCAGCGAAGATGGACAATTTGCTGAGCGGATAAAGGTGAAATTAGGTCAAGGTTCAATTAGCCAGATTGAGGTTATTGAAGGTTTACATCTTGGCGAAAGAATTATCATCTCAGATTCATCTAGCTGGGATACCTATCAAAAAATACGTATTAATTAAGCCATTATTTTTTATTAACAGTATTAAAAGTATTAAAAGTCTACGACAATAAAATCAGACAATAAGGAAAGTATTATGAGTAACACATTAATCAAATTAGAGAATATCGAAAAAGTATTTTATACCGAAGATGTAGAAACACATGCGCTCAGTAATATCACCCTAACGATTAACAAAGGTGAGTATGTTTCAATTTCAGGGCCCTCAGGCTGTGGTAAATCAACTTTATTGTCTTTATTGGGTTTACTTGATACCAGTACAAAGGGACATTATCAATTAGCTAGTCACGATGTTTCTGATATATCTAAAAAAGAAAGAGCACGTATTAGAAATATGGAAATTGGTTTTATCTTTCAATCATTTAATTTAATTAGTGATCTTAGTGTTGAAGAGAATGTCGACCTACCACTGACTTATCGTAAAGATTTAAGTAAAGAAGAAAGAAAAACAATGGTAAAAAATGCCCTTGATAAAGTCGATATGGGACATAGAGCCAACCATTTTCCTTCACAGCTATCAGGAGGACAACAACAACGTGTTGCTGTCGCTCGTGCCATTGCAGGCAACCCTTCAATGATTCTGGCAGATGAACCTACCGGTAACCTTGATTCAAAAAATGCCGCTGCGGTTATGGCATTACTTGCAAAATTACATGCGGAAGGTGCGACTATTTGCATGGTTACCCACGACCCTAGATCGGCAGAGCAAGCAGAGCGTACTATCGAGATACTTGATGGTCAGGTTGTGGCAGATCATGTCAAAGCTCCAGCAACGAAAATTGCTAGCGCAGTCGCTTAAAGAGGTACTTATTATGATTATTCAAGATTTTAAATATGCGCTGAGGTTATTAGCTAAAAAGCCGGGTTTTACTGCGTTAACTACTTTAGTGATGGCGGTAGGTATAGGCTTAAGTGTTTATATGTTTTCCTTTTTTAACACCGTTCTTTATAAAGACCTTCCGTTTGAGAATGGTGATTCGATTATCACCATCAGCGGTTCACAAAATGGCACTAAAAGCGAAAGCAAAGTAAATATTCTAGACTATGAAGCGATAGAAAAAAGCATCAAGGGCTTATCGGAATTTGGCGCCTATTATAATCAGAGTATTAATGTTGCTGGCAGAGATGGTGCCAGACGATATAACGGGGTATTTTCACAAGCAAATATATTTGAAATAACACGGACAAAACCGATATTAGGCAGAGCATTTACCACGGCAGAAACGCTTGCAGGAGCAGAGTTGGTGGTGGTAATTAGTTATGATTTATGGCAAAACCAATTGGGTGGTGATGCCAAAGCACTTGATCAAAATATACAAATAAATGGTGATAGTTATCGTATTATTGGGGTTATGCCACAAGGGTATTTTTTCCCAAATGTAGCACAGTTATGGTTACCGCTTAAAAAGAACCTCAATGAGTTAACCCGAGAAAAATCATTATCAGTACGTGGTATTGCACACATTAATCCAGGGGTTTCTCTAGAAGAAATTGATACACAACTCTCCGTTATTATGACGCGTATAGCAGCACAGTACCCTGAAACTAATACGGGTATTAGCGCGTATGCGACTACTATTCCAGGTAGTGGGGCCGGTAATGGTCAAGGTGTTATTTATTCTATGCACATTGTTGCAGTATTCATTCTGGTATTGGCTTCTATCAATGTGGGAAATTTATTACTGTCTCGTGCGATAGAGCGCGGTAAAGAAACCGCTATCAGGGTAGCTTTGGGAGCTCCTCGTTCTCGGTTAATCAGTCAAATGCTATGGGAAAGTATCATTATTTGCTGTTTTGGTGGCGTTATTGGTCTACTCGTTGCTGCTTGGGGCTTAGAAATATCGGAAGCAATTACGGCGACCTTCTTTATTGACCCACCGGCCTTTTGGTGGAAGTTTGGCCTTGACGCCTACACCATCAAATTATTTTTAGCCATTGTTGTTGGCACTATATTAGTGACGGGATTGTTACCCGCATGGAAAAATTCAGGTGGTGATTTTAACGCCGTTTTACGCGATGGAACGCGCGGTGCGTTAGGGAAAAAAGCAGGAAGATTAAACAAGTTATTAGTGATTAGCGAAATATTTATTTCGATGGCTGTGCTCATTGCTGCCAGTGTAATGGTCTATGCGGCCTATAAACAGAGTAATTACGATATCGGTGCAAATATCGATAATACCTTAACTGCCAGAGTCATTTTATCTGAGTCGGATTACGATACTGACGAGAAAAAAGTACAATTTTCACAACAACTGAAATCCCGTTTAGAAAATGGCCTTGGCGTAGAAAGTGTTATGATCGCTAGCGCGTTACCGGGTGATTATTCTTTAAAAACATCCATAGCGATTGAGGGCAAAGAATATACCCAAAACAAAAATAACAGCTTTCCGAAAGTAAACTACATTTCAATTATGCCTGAGGCATTAGCCAAATTAGGGGTTGAACTAAAGCAGGGCAGATACTTTAATAATACCGATCACGGTTTAGATAAAAGCTCGGTGTTAGTCTCTGAAAGTTTCGCTCATGCAAATTTTGGTGATGAATCGCCTATTGGTAAACGTTTAAGAGTGACTAAGCATGACGAGGTAAAGTGGTTATCAATTATTGGTGTTGTTGAAAATACCATTCAAGGTAATCGTGAAACTATGGGGCTACCGACAGTATTTAGGCCCTTTACCCAATTGCCGCGTAATCAAATATCTATCGCAATTAAAATGAAAGCAGCTCAATCTGTTGTGACTAATACATTGCGTAAAACCTTGCAGTCTATCGATCCACAATTACCGTCGTTTAAAATAGAAACCTATGAGCAAAGCAATAAACGTTATACTGCGCCGATTTTATTTATTAGTAAATTAATTTCATTGTTTGGCTTAGCCGCAGCGTTTCTTGCCGCGAGTGGCATATATGGCGTGATGTCTAATACCATTAATCAAAGAACACAAGAAATTGGCATTAAACGCGCATTAGGTGCTGATGAAGATATTATTACCAAAGAGTATCTAATGACTGGGTTCAAACAATTATTGTGGGGCGGTATTCCAGGTATTTTGGCTGGTACAGGTATGGGGTTTGCGATGTCACAAACATTTGGCACAGGTAATTCTTCATTAATCATTATTGCTGTAACAACAACAGTTTTTATTGGTGCTATTGTTATGTACGCAACCTATGCACCTACTCAAAAAGCATTACAATTAGAGCCTAGTGATGCACTGCACTACGAGTAATTTATAAGAGCGGGGATATTAAGAAACTTAATATCCCCGCTAATTAATCACTTAGAAATAGATGACGTATCAATATATACTTACATAATAACGATTATAAATAAGTGGCCGTAATGAAAGAAAAAATATTATTAGTTGATGACGACACTGACATACTGTCTGCTTTAAAAATGCTACTGGTAAGTGAAGGTTATCTGGTTGTTTTAACGCAATCCCCTGAAGCAGCATTGGCCGCTCTACAAAGAGAAAATGTTGATTTAGCCTTAATGGATTTAAACTATTCAAAAGATACAACATCGGGTGCAGAAGGTTTAGCCTTAATTGAGTCAATCAGAAAAGTAGATGAAAACTTACCTATTGTGGTCATGACTGGCTGGGCGACAATAGAAGTTGCTGTCAGTACCATGCAAAATGGCGCTAATGATTTTGTGCAGAAGCCTTGGGATATAGATCGCCTTATCGCCATCATCAAAAACCAAATAAAATTGGCGCAAAGTGAAAAAAATTCCCAGAAACTTTCTCAGCAAAATAAATTACTACAACAACAAGTGGATAGTGAATTTAACGGTGAAATAATTGCTCAATCACCAGCGATGCAAAAAACAATGAATGTCATCAATCAAGTCGCTAAAAGTAACGCAAGTGTGTTATTCACAGGTGAAAATGGCACAGGGAAGAGTATGTTTGCACGTTATATTCACGAACATTCTCAACGTAAAAATGCCAATCAAATATCGGTGAATATGGGTTCGGTTACTGAAACATTATTTGAAAGTGAAATGTTTGGTCACATAAAAGGTGCCTTTACTGATGCGAAATCAACACGTATAGGTCGCTTTGAACTGGCTGATAGTGGCACATTATTTTTAGATGAAATCGCCAATACACCCTATTCGCAACAAGGAAAATTATTACGTGTACTCGAAGATAATGAATTTGAAAAAGTTGGCTCAAATAAAACGATCTCGGTAGATGTTAGGCTCATTTCGGCGACCAATGCTAATTTAACTGAAGCGGTTGAAAACGGTGGATTTCGGAAGGACTTACTTTATCGCATCAATACAATCGTGATTGAGATCCCTAATTTAAAGGATAGAGAAGAAGATATTATCCCGTTGGCTGAATCTTTTTTGGCAAAAAGTGCCGCGAAACAAAATATGATCAATACGTTGATCATCAGTGAGAATGCTAAAAAAGCATTATGCTCCTATGATTGGCCTGGCAATATTAGAGAATTAAGCCATGTGATGGAGCGGGCACAAATTTTATGTCAAAAAGATAGTATTAGTGCAGAAGACTTAGGGCTACCAACTCAACAAGAAAAACAGCTGACGACCCCAGTGGATACCTCAGTGCTGGCAAAACTAGCAGATATTGAATTAGACATCATTGACCAGCGACTTAGCTATTTTGATGGTAATGTATTAAAGGCTGCCAAATCCTTAGGTTTAAGCCGTAGTGCCTTTTATCGACGATTAGAAAAAATAAGTGAGTCATGATATTAGCCGATCCTTTTTATTACTCTATGTTTACCTAGGGAGTGTTGATCGTTCGAGATAACCTTTAACACCCCTTGAATAATGGACCATCGATGCAAACAAAAAAATCGTTTGAGTTACAATTAGTACATTTATCGTTATTTGCCTCTGTACCGTCATTTATCTTGTTAGTCATAGTGATGTTTGTTGCGGATATTTCAATTTTTTTGATTTTACTTGCGCTATTGTTGGGCAGTGTCAGTATTTTGTATTGTCATGCGCAAATACATCAAAAGTCAGCTTACCAATTTCGCAGTTTAAGTAACTTACTTGATGCGATGATCCGTGAAGATTACACTCTTAGAGCTCGATCTAGTCATGGCGATGTCGCTCTCAACGAGTTGGTTGCTTCAATCAATACCTTATCAAGCCGACTCCGTAAGCAGCGTCTTGAGTCGATAGAAAGCCAATTGCTCTTACATACAGTTATTAATCATATTGATGTCGCTATCATCGCGCTCAATGCTGACAGTGTGCCTGTACTCATTAATCCCACAGCGGAAAAACTTTTACATATTACGGAGAAATCTTTACCTGGGGCATCTCTAAATCAGTTAAAGCAACTGAGGCAACTCGTTAATGGGCACAGCAAAGTTATGTCATTAACCTTTGGCAACCAACAAGGAAAGTTCAATGTGCATGTTGAAGAGTTTAGGGAAGCAGGAAAACCCCATAAACTATTGTTCATCACTGACGTGAGCACTCTGTTGAGAAGTGAAGAACGAAATGCGTGGCAAAGTTTAGTCAGGGTTATCAGCCATGAAATTAATAATTCATTAGCGCCAATATCATCAATTAGTCAAACACTAAAGCGCACCTTAACCCGTGAAGAAAATCTTGAGTCTTGCAAGGGAGACTTGATCGAAGGATTTTCTATTATTGCTCAGCGAGCCACTAATTTGGCTAATTTTGTTGATAGTTATAAACAAATCGCGCATTTACCTGAGCCTAAAAAGCATCAAACGTCAATCGTCAGCTTGGTGGATAAAGTCATTCCGCTTTATCAAAATCCGCTTGATACAAACCCCGAAAATCAAAAGAATAAGATTACAGTGTCTCGTTCAGAAGATGTTGAGTTACTGATTGATCCCATTCAATTTGAGCAGGTCCTCATTAACTTAATTAAAAATGCGATTGAATCCATGCAAAGTAAAACGGCTACCGGTGAAGTAAACGTTAGCTGGCAAGTGAATGACAATGTTTTTAGGTTCATCATTAGTGATGAAGGGTCCGGCATTAGCAATAAAGATAATTTATTTGTGCCTTTTTACACCACTAAAAAGCAAGGCTCTGGTATCGGCTTAGTCTTTTGTCGACAGGTGCTTGAAGTCCATAATGGCCAACTAAACCTGATTAACAGAGCAGATAAAGAAGGTTGTTTAGCTATTATTGAATTGCCCCTTTCTTAAGCATTTACGCTAAGTGCTAATCTCAAGCTACCTTTGCCGTGCTTTCAAACTGCTTGGTGGTATTTTTGCTATACAATACCCGTATTATCCAATAAATCATTGATAACAATACGATCACAACAGGTATGGCAAGGTATTCAATTTTACGTACCGGCTCCGGTAGTAACTTAGCTTGGCCAAGAAAAAATGCTGCTGTTGCCATAAACATGGGAAAACACATGCGCCATAAATGACGGACAATACGATGACTGTCTCTAATGCCACCATCAACGATCATTTTTAAGTCCATTACGGCAGCAATCAAAGCAATTGTAGCGAAAAAATAGAATACTTCAGGACCAAAACCATTTAACTTTCCGCTGTCAGTTTGTGACGCTTCGATAGCAAAATTTATCAGCATTCCAAAGATAGAAAGCGCAACGAAAAAAGCGATCCATTCAAATTTACCTATTGTTCCCGCTTTACGTTTCACTGTCATCCATGCGGTACCAACGAAATAACACAGAAAAATACCGTTAACCAAAGACAGCATAATTGACCGAGAGTACGCGATATAAATCCCGGTTAAACCAAGTAATAAAATAGCTAAAACAAAAACATTACCAACAGTGCGATGTTGCTTTGAACTTTTACGTAAAGACAGCGCTGAAAAGCCAGAAAGTATGGCAATTGAACCTGCGATAGCATGAATCATTATTAACAAAAATGTAGTCACAGCTTATTCCTCAATAAATTTATATGCTTCCCTAGCTAGTGGTGAAATTTAATAGTTCCGGCAATAGATAGGCCAATAAATGAATTCATAGATTCTTTAAATCTCATCATAAATCTGTCCATAGCAGGATATATTGCAGGGACAATGCCAAATGTGTATCTATTTGTTTTATAGGGATATAAGTTGATTTGATGCTGAGGTTTATATCGGTATCCCAAATGCGGGAAAATAAAAATTGAATGAAATCCTATAAATGGGACAAATAATGTTGTTATTAAAAAAGGCTATTTTACCAAGATGATATGTATGTGTTATCGCTAGAAAAATATGATAAGACTAGGAGAGGTTACGTCGGTAAATCAACGGTAGTCAAAAATTAAAAAGCTGGCAGACAGTTGGTGATGTAGAGTGAAACCCATAGCAATTTACAGAAGCTGTTTAACCATTTAGGTGACAACTATCTTGAAAGACACAGGTACTGGTGAAGCTACAAAATCGCGGTTAATTTGACGTGTTCTTTTCACTGGTATTTATTTGTAATCTGATCTCCAGGTATAGGTCGACTAATAAAATACCCCTGAGCAATGTCACAATTCATTTGCCTCAATAGCTCCAACTGCTCTGCAGTTTCAACTCCCTCGGCCACAATTCTCATGTTGAGTTCGTGACCTAGAATAATGCAGGTTCTGACTATTGCACGAGCTTCTTCATCTTCTGTCATATTGGAGACAAAACTCTGATCTATCTTTAACTCTGTAAAGGGAACTCGGTGTAACTGGGAAAGAGACGAGTAACCTGTTCCAAAGTCATCGATAGAAAGCCCAAGCCCTTTCAAACGCAGCCGTGTAAGAGTATCCAGTGAAGTAACTAACTCTCCCATTAAAGTACCCTCTGTTACTTCCAGAGTAAGTAAAGTCGGATCTAATTTCTTGTTTTCCAATAACTTAGCGACATGCTCAGGAAGGGTTAAACTGGTAATGTCGACAGCAGATATGTTTACTGAAACTGGAATGTCTAACCCTCTACTTTGCCATTTTTGCCCTTGCTCAACCGCTTGTTCAATAACCCAATGTGTCAGCTCGCCGATAACACCACTTTGTTCTGCCATAGTAATAAAGCGGTCAGGACTTATTATGCCATGTTGTGGGTGGAGCCAACGAACGAGAGCTTCTACACCGACAAGCTCCCCTGATTTTATGTCAATTTGAGGCTGGTAATGCAGTACCATATTATGGTTTTTTATCGCTTTTTGAAGTTCATTACTATTAATGTCGTCATCAATAGACGTAGTCTCAACTTTCTTATGAGGTTTAAAATTAGGTGTTTTCTGTTCAATAATTTGTTGAAATTTATCAAGTGATATCGGTTTACTCAACGAAGCTATAATTTCTAAATTATGAGCATGTCCTAATTTTTCTGCAGAATGAAGTACACTCGTATCATGGCCACTCATGAGTATTAGAGCAGGGGATGTATCCATAGAAGATAAACGTCTCATGACTTCGATGCCATCCATTTCAGGCATATTCAAATCAAGCACTAAAATTGATGTTTGTTCAAAGGTAGAGACCTGTTCGAAGAACTGGTTTGCTTGGGTAAAACAGAGTGGCTTTAGACCTGATAACTCAACAGCTTGTCTTAAAATTTCAACCACTTGAGGCTCATCATCTAATAAATAGACTGTTGATTGCGGTATAACTAGACCAGAGCTAAAAGTATTCAATTACTTGTCCTTATTAAATATTATTTATGTATATCTCAAGAGCATACAGTTATAAAATAGTATAGCCATAAACTGATATGATTCCATTTTTCTGCTTTGATTTTCCACACAATACCCGACAGGATTCTAATCTAACTGAAGTGACAAATAACTTATTACAAATGATAAAAAATTCATAATAACCTCAAACCTCAAACCTCAAATACATTGGCTAAAAGAAACACACCTTCAATTATTACTTAGATCAATCTACACTTAAAAGTTAAGTTGATAATCCCTCCAAGACCTCTTTAACTTTATAGGCCAATGCTTTATTACCAAAAGGTTTCTGAATAAAATTTGTATTATCATAAATAACACCTTTATTGGCGATAATATCTGCTGTATATCCGGACATGTATAAAATTCTTATTTTAGGATATAAACCTCTTAATTTATCAGCGACTTCCTTACCGTTCATCACCGGCATAATCACGTCGGTCAAGAGCAGATCAATCTTGCCATCGTACTCACGAGCCAAAGTCTCAGCCAGGCTAGTTGTATTGGCGGACAACACTTTATAACCATACTGTTCAAGTGTGATCGTTTGAATATCTAATAACATCTCATCGTCTTCTACGATTAACACGGTGGCTTTACCAAAACAGTCTACATTTACCTTAATTTCATTTTTTTCAGTTAACATATTATTTTCACTGCGAAAATACATATTGAACGTAGTTCCTTGATTTAATTCGCTTATTACCTCAATGTAGCCTTTGTTTTGTTTAACCGCTCCAAAAATGGTCGATAAGCCTAACCCCGTACCTTTACCTACATCTTTAGTGGTATAAAATGGCTCAAATATATGTTTTATAACCTCTTTATCTATTCCTGAACCATTGTCAGATACTGATAACTTTACATAATGCCCTGTTGGAATGACTAGTTTTTCTGTAGATAACTCATTGATACTGCAGTTTTCAGTTTTTATTATTATTTTACCAAAAGTGTCTATTGCATCGGAAGCATTAATGCAGAAGTTGGCAAGCATCTGATCCATTTGAGAAGGATCTATCTTAACTAACCCTAGATTAGTACCTTGTTCAAAGGTGAGTTCAATATTCTCATCGATAAGTCTTTGTAGCATTGTTAGCATCGAAGATATTGAATCATTTAGATTGATGATTTTTGGTTCTATACTTTGTTTACGGGCATAGGTTAATAGCTGCTTTGTTAAATCTGCAGAACGATGGCCAGCAATAATTATGTCTTTAAGGTGTGAAGTGAGTGCGCTTGAGCCCTCGGACTCATGAAGGGCGAGTTCTGCATGACCAAGAATAACTCCTAGCATATTATTAAAGTCATGGGCAATACCACCCGCTAACTGACCCACAGCTTCCATTTTCTGAGCTTGTATTAGTTGACTTTCAAGTTTAGAATTTTCTTCAAGGTTCCGTTTATTCTCGGTGATATCACGTCCGGTACTTACAAATCCTATTAAATTATCAAATTCGTCATACTCCCGACGAATTGACCATGCCACATAGAATATTTGACCATCAATATTAACTTGACGATTTTCATGTAAAAATACGTCTTTTTTATTTCCTAACCAAAGAGAAAAATATTGTTGTGTTAGCAATTGATCATCGGGGTGGATAAAATCAAAAGCAAACTTACCAATACAATCTTTAGCCGATAGTCCAAACATAATGGTAGCCGCTTTATTCACAAATAATAAAGATCCATCAACACTTACTCTCGTGATGATATCCGGCATGCCTTCAATTAAATCATAATATTGTTTTCGACTATCAATCAGGGAAAGATTAGTTTTTTTCTCATCACAGATCGATTGGCGAAGCTTAGTTTCTGTATTTTTTATTGCGGTAGACATAAGATTAAAACTAGAAGCTAGACTAGTAAATTCATCATTACCCGGCATATCAATTTTAACATCCATCTTATTGGTTGAAAGCTGATGAGCACCCTCTTCCAATGCAATAATTGCCCGACTAATCCTGTTAGATAGTTTGAAAACAGCGATGAAAATTAATATTATGAATACTCCTGCCATGGCAGATGATATTTTCATTGCATCTTTGGAATATTTTAACAGCTGATTTTCATTAACAAAGCTAACAATAATCCAGTTCCAGTTAGGATATTTCCCATACTCCAGCAATGTAGTGACTTTTTTACCCGAGCCTAAGATAAAATCATATTCATGCGGTCCGATTAAATTTTGTTTTGTAATATTTTTGATATGTTCAACGGTCATTGACTGCCCCAATGCTTCATTGCCAACCAAATAGACGATTTCATTTAATTGGGTATCAAAAATGGCAACGGAAGTACCTGGAGTCAGATTTTTTTCTATATCTTGTACTACGCCTTTCTTTGTTGCATCGCTATAAAAAGCTACCTTCTCCATGCCTAATGCACTGATCGTTTTATAACCATGATCACTGTTTGAAATAATGTTGCTCACATTCATTCTTAACAATTCATGTTCCAGGGCATATATTTTATCAGCGGTTATCATAAAGTTTGCGTACATCATTAGTACCACAGGCACAACAATTGATGGGATGATTAATACAACCAGCTTGTGTCTAAATTTAATTTCTAGATACTCCCAAATTTAATACCTTCATATATTCAACGAATGTTACTCCATAAGAAATTTTCCAATATTTATCTAGAATAGCGTTTTCTTGAGCATATTTAATATACTTCCTTAAGATGGATTTCAGTATTTTATTTTTTTTGTTGATTGCCCACCCCATAAATTGAACTTCACTTATTGGCCATAAAATTGTTAGGTTATTAAACTTTTTCAAAGCAGCAAAGGCTCTATCACTATCATAAACAGTAAAACTTACTTGGCCTTCTGAAACCATCTTATCCATTAGATCAAAGTCATCAACGGTAATACAGTTGAAATCAATATTATTGAGGTGTTTTATTTTTTCAAGGTTTCGTGCCATAGAGGTATTACTTACCATCACACAAGACTTATTATTCAGCGCTGAAATCTGATCAGGTTTATTATCAACTCTTGCAATAAGCATTTGACGAGAAGGAACATATTTAACAATATCAAACATTTTTTCACGCCAAGCAAGCGCGGTTATGCCATCGATATAAAGATCAACTTCTTCGATAAGCGAAGGCACATAAGAATAACTGGGATCTATCTTAACTCTTGCTAAGTCTTCACCTTGCTAAGTCTTCACCTTGCTTATAAAAATAATCGTTCCAAGTCACTATTTTACCGTCAATTTTTATCCCTACAAGATTTGCAAATTCTTCAAGTACTTTATAGTGAAAACCAGAGTGCGAACCATCTTCATGTGGGACGTATACAGCAGAGCTTATTTTTGTAGCAACTTTAATACTGCCTTTTTGATTCATCGCTTTAATATAGGCAACTTCTTCCTTCGTCCAGTTAGCCCCCTCAATGGCTAATAGTGGAATATCAATTTCAAATGCTCCACAAGAAGATGAAGGTAAATATAATAATGCCAGCAAAACAAAATATGCTTTCACAATAAACTCCGGTATATCTAAGTTTTTGAACCACTCGCCAATAAAAATGGGTGATTAAAATATCTATCGATAGGTAATCAAAAGATAAAATTTAACTTTTAAAATGATGAGAACCCATGGCAGAACTGAAAGTAGTATTCATTGTCATTCAACGCAATTTATTGATAACACGACTATAGTGTAGTCTACAGAATAATTTGTGATTAATTATTGTTTTTAAAGACAATAAATTTTATCTAAAGCGCTGTTTATAACGCTTAGTAAGAGAATATATAATTTGAAAAATAAGATATTACTGCTGTTTATTATGACAATATTTAATATTTTGAGTTTATCAGCGGTATATGCACAATCTGAAGATAATGATGTGAAAGTGGTTAAGGATGTAGAAAAAGAAACCATTATTATCATAGGTACTCGCATATCCGGTCGCTCAGTTACTGATTCATTGGGGCCTGTTGATATTATTTCTGCTGTCGATGTATTAGATCAAGCGGGTAGTGATATGACAGATTTGATCAGTAAAATTGTCCCCTCTTACAATGTTAGGGCTACCGGTGATGCTGCCAGTCTGGTAGGCCGATAAGTCTACGTGGTTTACCTTCAGATGCCACTTTGGTTTTGGTCAACGGTAAACGGCGGCATCGTTCATCCGTTATATCGTTCATTGGTGGTGGGGTTTCAGATGGCTCACAAGGACCAGATATCTCGGTAATTCCAGCTATTGCAATAAAACAACTCGAGATTCTACGTGACGGCGCATCTGCGCAATATGGATCTGATGCAGTTGCAGGGGTAATGAACTTCAGGCTAAAGCAAGACTCAGACGGTGGCTCTTTGGATGTAAAACTGGGTCAAACTTTTGAGGGTGATGGTGATTTTTATCAGGTTGCCGGTAATATAGGAATGCCTTTAACTGGGCATGGTTTTATCAATGCCAGTATTGAATACCGCCAAGTAAAACCCTTTAGTCGCTCAGTACAAAAAAATGATGCCGCTGAACTAATTGCCAACGGTAACAACGCCGTTGCAAATCCTGCTCAAACTTGGGGGTCCGCCGAGGTGCTGAATGATGTTAAAACATTTATTAACATGGGCCTTGATTTGAAGAACGACAAAGAATGGTATGCCTTTGGCAATTACGCTGAGCGTAGAGTGGAAACAGGTTTTAGCTTTCGTAACCCAAACAAAAGAGGTGGTGTTTTTGGAAAAGCGCTGAATTTAGCAGGTGCAGACTTTGATGCCAATGGCAATGCAATTCCATTTCTAGTTGATAGTGATAACAACACCATAACTAGGGAACAAATTGTTGATGAAAATGATTTTATTCGGACAGACTTAGATGAGCAAGGATGGATACATAGATACGACCGCCTTGTCGCAGATGTAACTCCTGATGGCATGTCAGGAAATTGCCCACAAACAGATGCCAATAATAATGGTGGCTTGAATATCTATGATACCGAAGGACTTAACACTGTTATCGCTAACCCGAATTGCTTTGTTTATAACGATATGTTTCCTGGTGGTTTTACACCTCTGTTTGGGAGTGATCTCAGCGATTCTTCACTTGTGACAGGTATTCGCGGAATATTAGGTAATGATATGACTTGGGACGTGAGTATTGGCTTTGGTCGCAATGAGGCAGACTTTTATATTAATAACACTGTTAATGCATCGATGGGACCGTATAGCCCAACAAGGTTTCGGCCGGGAACCTATATTCAGCAAGAGCAGAACATTAACGCTGACTTCACTTACATCCTCAATACCGATATTGAACAGCACATAGCGGCTGGTTTTGAGTGGCATAAAGAACAATTTGAGGTACAAGCTGGTGAGGATGCTTCTTGGCAACCGGGGGTATTTGTTGATCAAGGTTTTAGTATTGGCTCAAATGGTTTTTCTGGCTTCAGTCCTAATGTTACAGGTAAGTGGGATCAGTCTAACACCTCACTCTATGCTGATTATGAAGCGCAAGTCACCAATGAGCTATTACTCGGGGCTGCCATACGTTGGGAAAATTACGATACCTTTAGCGCAGCCACTAACTATAAATTATCTGCCGGTTGGAAAGTAAATACAGTTGTTGCTCTGCGAGCGACTCACTCAACGGGGGTTCGCGCACCAACACCAGGTCAATCGAACATCAGCAACATTACAACGTTACTGGACAATGGCATATTGATAGACCGAGGAACAATTCCCCCTACCAACGCGGTTGCTATGCACTATGGCGGCGAAGCACTCACACCTGAAAAATCTAAAAATTACAATGTTGGTGCAGTTATAACAATGGATCGTCTACAATTTTTCATTGATGCTTATCAAATAGATTTTGAAGATAGAATAACCCAGTCAGCCGATATTCAACTCACGGCACAGGAAGCTCAAGCGCTTGAGGACTCTGGTTTTAGTGGTGCCTCAGGACTACGTTCATTCCGCTTTTATGTGAATGATTTCAATACGACTACCCAAGGGGTTGATATTGTTGCCACTTATCCTTTCTCAATAGCGGGAGGCCACAGTGAACTGAGCTTGATCTATAACTATAATACCACTGAAGTGACTTACTTTAATCCGGTAACCCTAGATGACTTACGTATACGTCAGATAGAAGACAGTATGCCAAGCCAGCGTGGCAACATTTCATGGCGTCATATACAGGGGGCGTGGCGAATACTATTACGGGGCAACTACTTTAGCGATTATTGGCTTGCTCATGTTGGCGATAGTAATCTGACACTTGAACCTTCAGCAGAACTGACTTTGGATGCAGAAATTGCCTACAGCTTTGGTTCTAATGGCCAATATAATTTTGTGGTAGGCGCTGAAAACTTGTTTAATAACTTTCCTGATACTAATCCTTATAGCGCTTTGACGGGGGCAAAATATCCTGAAAATAGCCCGATGGGAAATGCTGGAGGTACTTATTATATTAGGCTTGGATACAATTTTTAGTCATGGAAATGATTTAATAAAAATGTAAACTTACCTGCCAATAGCTGAAGGTAATTATATTCCGGCATGAAATAAAGGAATAAAACGTTTAAGTTGATTGATGAGTAGAGAAATTAGTCGCGTAGTCAGACAATAGAAATTCAAACCTCTAGAATTTAAGGTAGGCTAACGAAATACAGCGTTTTTTTGCAGCTAATACGATCATTATAGATTTACTAAAGTATAGGATATGGATAAGAGCAGTTTATGAAGTAAGAATTTATTCTGAATTTGAAAGAGGATATAGAAATTAAAAGTGGTCGGTGATGCAAGATTCGAACTTGCGACCCCTTGGACCCAAACCAAGTGCGCTACCAAGCTGCGCTAATCACCGACATTTTATAACTTTTTATTTTCTACTTCAGGGAGAAGTAAAAAATGGGGTGGCTAAAGGGACTTGAACCCTCGACAACCGGAATCACAATCACGTTGTCGGTATAGTATTTAGTTTGATTAACGTATATCAAGCTAGATATCACGAGTGTTATTCATGTTATAACTTGGATTGAAATGGAATTCATTAGTTTGGCAAACTCACAGAATGCTCACACAGTGAATTTTTCATTATCTAGTATAAAAAAGGTATTATTTTGTGCCTTTTCTTCAAATACTCTAGATATTCAGATCCCAAATGAATCGCCAAAAATGCTTCTTCAAATTTTATTCTTCGGTAAAAAGCATAAAACAATATCAATAAAGAAATGAACGCTGCGACCCAAGAATGAAACATTAAGCCTGTTGCAACATAAGTGAGTAACGCACCAGAATAACCCGGATGGCAAACATATCGGTAGGGTCCTGTATCAACCACCTTTTGGTTTTCTGTAACACTAATATGCCAAGTAAAGTAATGTCCAAGTTCCAAAAAAGCCCAACTACGAAATAGTAAGCCAAATATTGCTAAAGCAGCCCCAATGATGGAAATAACACTCCACTGCATGGATCCTTGGTAATCGTTGAAAACAAACTCAGCGAGTACGAATATTTGCGACAAATAGACAGCCCAAATAATGTGTAATGCGGTCCCCTTATCATGTTCGTCTTTTGCAGATTTAAACGGAGAATAGTCTGGTTGAAACAATGAAGCCAAAATGCTTATTACAATCATCAGCTTTACTTTAGCGCTCTCCAACAAGTCGGGTTGAAAGAATGAAAATGCCAAAACAAAAAGAAATGACAAGATGGTTCCCTTTATTAACTTAATACCAAAACCTTTAATGGTCATCTCCTACTTCCTTTTATGAATCAATAAAGCTGCTGGTAAGATCAATAAGTCAAACACTAAGGCGCTAATAAAAGTAATAATAGTTAAGCTAGCAAACGTTGTATTTAACAAAAAATCTGAGAACATAAAAACACTAAACCCAGACACGAGTGCAATTGATGTAAATATAATGGCTTGGCCAGCTAAATTTAAACTTACAGCTAGAGCTTGTGTTTTCGTCGTGTTTTTCTTATTGAGATGTTCTTGATAGTGAAAGAGGAAGTGCGTTGTATCGTCTACAATAATCCCTAGTGAGCAAGCAGCAACAATAGAAACGGCCAAACCAACTTGTTGATACAGTAAAGCCCAAAACGCAAATGCTATCAAAATGGGCAGTGCATTGGTAAATAGCGCTACGGCCCCAAGCTTTAAGCTTTTGAAATAAAATGAGAACAAAACAGATAGGGTAATTAACATGATAATGACACCTACCATCATACTTTTTATATTTCGCTTTACTATATTAGCGAATAAAACGGATGGCCCGTGTCCACCGTGAAAAGCAATTGAATCCGTATTTTCAATTAGGTATTGTTGAAATTGAGTGTTAAATGACTGTATATACGTAGAATCAGCGTCCTTAAATACAATTGACATTTTAAACAACTTGCCACTTTGATCAATTAAGCCTCTTGCATGTAATATTTCGAAGTTACTTTTTATTTTTTTATATGACTGAGTTGCATCGTGCTCTTTATTTATGATGGAATGAATAGAACGTACTTCCCAGACGTTATCGAATGTTTGAAAATGTGAAGCAACATTTGACATTTGAACAAAGAAATCACTATTCTCATTAGGCAGTTCATGTTTAGACTCCAGAATGAAATCAATTGAGTAAATGCCTGTTAAATTCTCAGAGACAAAATTAGCTTGGTGTTTGAACTCAGTTTTTGACGAAAACCAATCAGTGAATTTGTCGTTTACTTCCAGTTTTGAAACCAAACTGATGCTAATAGTAATTAATATTAGAGAAATGAGTAAAATGGCTATGCGAAATTTATCAATCCATTTTAAGTAAGCGACCCAGTTAAACTTAAGTCTTGATTCAAACTTGATTGGCTTGTAAGCAAGTATCCAGGGTAATAATACAAAGTGAATTAGTAGAACGGTTGCGACACCGAAGGCTGTAATATTTCCTAAATCTTGATAAGGAGGAGTATCTGTCAAATTAAGGCTTAAAAAGCCGATAAGCGTCGTTAGGCAGCCAAATAAAATGGGTTTTGCCGTTAACGCCGACCCTAACTTTAATCTTTGATGCCATGGTCCTTTTTGTTGCTCTATTGCTAAAAAAGCATGGAATGAACAAGCAATCGAAATGGTTAAAATAACAATTAACGACATTCCTGAAGGTGGCGTTAATTGAATGCCAACAAGCGTTGCCATACCTAATGAAATGATATTACTTACACCCGCAACAAAAATTACAATGCCAGCCACAAAAAAAGATTGAAATAACCAAGCGGTTATTAAAAATAATATTATATTACTAGCAGGTACTAGTTTAATAAGGTCATCTATTAAGTGGTATGCAAAAGCATCGTTCATCATCACAATGCCACTGGTATCAAATCTTAGGCTGGCGGTTCGTTTGCTAAAGATAGCCGCAGTTTCTTTAATAAAAGTGGCTGATTCTATGACTGCATTCGGATTGTGTTTAGGCATCACAATCCGCACTTCTACCCCTGTTGAAGTTAAAGATAAATTAAGTAGCGAAGGGGGGGATTGATTTGCGTTTTTTAGTTGCCCTAATAAACCTGTAGAGAAATTATTTGATTCTAGGTAAGGGTGGTTACTGAGAATAGAGGTGACAGATACTAGGTTTGGAGTCTCTAATAAATGTAAATGTATCTCTCGTAGTAAAGAGATATTACTTTCGTTCAATAACGTTCCGGAAACAGAAGAAATGACAAAGATAGCTGAGTCAGAACTCCCAAATGAATTTTCCATTTGAGTGAAGTCTTGCATGTCAGCGGTATCTTTCCCAAAGAACACGCGATAGTCAGAAGCAATACCAATGTCTTTAAGCCCCCAAAGGCCAACTATCAATAATACCAGCAGAAGTAGCCTACTTTTCATAATGTACCCCCCAGCCGAATAATACTTCTTTTTTGTTTTGTGGGTATACACCACCATAGCCAACTTTCAATTGAGGTTGAAAAGGATCTCGCTTTAACAACCAATTACTAAAACCACCTTCCACAGCTAAACAAGGTTGTTTACACGATTGAAATATAACTTGTTGTGCATTACCTAATAAACTACTTTCACCAACATGGGATCCCAGAATAAATGGAATATCTAACTCGGTTAACATCCTTATCGCTTGAATTGTTCTTAAAACGCCGCCCAATTTAGATATTCGTACGTTTGCAATAAACACGTCTTTATATTTACTTATGTCAGCTACATGTTTAGGTGTTATAAAACTCTCATCTAGTATTATTTTGCAGTCTAATGCATACGCTACTTTAACCATACCTTCATAATCAAATGGTTTAATCGGCTCTTCTAGTGCCCAAAACGCCCCCTTTAAATCAGATAAATTATCAATACAATCTTGCGGTGTTGTCCAAAGGTTATTAGCGTCTAAGCGCACTTTAGACGGATAAATTCTAAGTAGTCGCATTAACTTAATGACGATTTTGTTTGAATGAATAGAGCTGCCAATTTTTAATTTAAAGTCAGAAAATCCCATTAATTTAAACAATAACGCCTTTTTTAACGATTTATAGCCAACAATGGCCGAAAAATATTGTTGATGCTCATGTTGTTCAAGGCCTAAAATTTTACTGGCAGGTTGTTTCGTCACTTTGGCGAACACATCTATAATGGCCATTTCTAACGCGCACCATGCAGCGGGGTTAGTGTCTATTAATTTTGAATTTTCGTTAACCCATTGCATTAAATCGGTCATCGATTTAATGTGACTAATATTATCAGCGTAATGAGTAATAAACAGGTTACAGGATTTAATCGTTTCTCCAGTAACATACATTCGAGGGCAAGACTCACCAAAACCTACTTCATTATCTTCTGTTGCTTTTACAAAGAAGGACTCAGTGTGAGCACGTTCATAACTTGCATGAGAAAATTTTGATTTGAATGGAATAGAAAGGGGCAATATACTAATTTTCACACATCACCTCTTTTTCAAAATAGAGGGGTAACTCATGGTCGCTTATTAAGTGCATGTATTTAGATTGCCAATATCTTGATTGATTTGCTGTTACTGTTTTTTCGTACTTTATCCCGGAACCTGCTTTTAATAGAACGACCTCGATTGGTGGTAATCTGCCACTGTCGGTTTTATGCTTATATTCTTTATTACTGTCACACAAGTGGGAATGAAGTAACTCGCTGGAAACAGCGTTAGTGCTTTCATAAAATACTTTATATAGGCCTAATTGAGGGTAACAAACAGCCAAAAAGAATCGAACGTCACTTTGCTTTGCTAATGCAAAGAAACTGACAAAATCGTGCTCTGTGAGTTTCTCTCCCGTTATATTAGTACAGCCTCGGCCCTTTCTAACAAAATCTAATGAGTACGTTTTATTAACCAAGCTGCCAGTTCTTACTATGTCGTTTATAAAGTATCGGTATAGGCCAGTTCGTGTGGTTACAATAATATAATATTCAGTATTCGGACTAAGTTCGTGAATTAAGTTAGTCGTTTGACAACCATTATCATATAAAGCAGGTTCAATAAACTCGTAAAAATTCTCATTTAGCAGAGGAATACACAAATTATTTTTAGCATCTACATTCACGGTTGCTCTGTATTCACTGCTAACTAAACCAACTTCAACGACATGGGCTTTATTTGGTAGTTGCTTAATTACAGCGGCTAACGGATAACCGCAACTTCCTTTCATCCAGCAGAATATGATCCTTAAATTGGGGAAATAATCTTTAATCTTTATTGTGGTTTTTTGAAGAACCTCAATGGCACAATTTATAGTATTTGTAGATGTTTTCAGTAATAATTTTGCAAGGACTTGCTCACACTTATCGCTGTAGATAGGTCGTGAAGGTCTAGCTTGAAGAATTTGACATAACTCGTCACTGAACTTATTCATTGTTTCAGTGAGTTTAATAAGAGTTGATGGATTTGCCGTTGAAAATAAAGAGACGTTCGGGCTGCAAAGTGCCGTAGCGGCTAAAATAAAATATCGCTCGTGGTAATCACCCACCAAATATGTTTCTTTGATTACCGTATTTTTATTCTTAATTATCCTTGGCGATTGAGCATAAATTTTTCCCGACATAGAACCTGCTGGCGTTTGCTCTACATAGTCTTCAATTTCATTATCAACAAGTACGAAACTGTCGCCCCAAAATACTTCAGGGTAATTTGATAGTACGCTATAGACAGAGATTTGTTGAGATCTCGCTAAAGCCTTTAAACTTGATAATGTCGCCGGGATATTTTTGGGTTCACCTGTTGTTCCGCTTGATTTAGCTAAATAAACGATAGTTTCGTTAACGAGTTCTGACGGTGATGATTTAAGACTTTTTTCTATTAACGAACTAAAATCCGAAAAAACAGCAATGGGTACGTTTTTTTGAAAATCAGTATAAGAAGCGATGCCTTTAAAGGTATTTCTGAT
Organism: Colwellia sp. 75C3; assembly: GCF_002836255.1. Taxonomy (GTDB): domain Bacteria; phylum Pseudomonadota; class Gammaproteobacteria; order Enterobacterales; family Alteromonadaceae; genus Colwellia. The sequence goes on from NZ_PJAU01000033.1 coordinate 399,711, forward strand.
ACCAAAAAGTGTTGTTTCGTTCTGACCTAATATTTCAGAGAGTGTTTTTTGTTGCTGTTTTAAGGGATCAGAGCTTGCCAATACCAACTGAGACCAATAGCGCTTAGTCTTCATTTTTATCAATAAATTAAGTAATCCCCATCGGGAAAGAGGATGAAAGATTTGTTTGATAAAGGTATTGGGGGCGATATCAAGTGTACCCACCTTGGTTACTTTGTTTGAATAGTGACGGTAACTTCCAAAGACATGATCCCAAATCATGCAATTGTTACCGTAATTACAATTTGCTTTGTGGTGATTAATATCATGGTGTAATCGATGGTTCTCTACTGTAGCAAATATATAATTCAAGTAACCAAAATTGAGCCTTAAATTAGCATGTTGCAATAATCCATTGACGGCGTAGAACACATAATAAAATGCGATAAGTTCACTAGTAGCACCGATCAAGACAAAAACGAGAATATCAGCAAAGAACTCCACTATTTTGTCGATAGGATGAAAACGACCCGTATTTAACGAGTAAATGTTTTTCGGTTGGTGATGAACATCATGCAACGCCCAAAGAACAGGGAGCTTATGGCTCAGACGATGCCACCAATACTGCATTAACTCGCCCAGTAAAATCATGACTAAAAACTGTAAAAATAATGGCCACTGATTAGGCCAAACATCGAAAATGATAGCGTTAGAAAAGCCTTTATTAACGAGGTAAGTAGCAAGCATATACTTTACTAATAGAATCAAAATTAGCTGGACACCAAAAAGGTAAAGCAAATCTTGTTTGAATTCATCAGCTTTAGGTAGCCAATTTTTTCTATAGGGAAAACGAAACTCTAGAAAGATAATTGATAAGGCAGGAATAACAACCGCGACGTACATAGCAAATTCATGAGGGATATTTAGAGATAGCAACCCTAGTAGGGATAGCAAGGTTAGCAATAATAATGAAAAGTATATAAACAAAAAAAGTCCATTTTCAGCTGAAATAAATTAAGATCATTTCGTCATCAAATAACCTAACAACTATACTTAAGCATATTCAACCTAAAGGTACCATACAGCAAATAGCTTTTAACTCAAGACTAGATAAATATATATTTAACATAAAATTAACAAGAGATTATATAACTAAACAAGTTTATAGCTTATAGCGTGGTTGTTTAAACAAAGACTATGAACTGATAGTGGGAGTATGGACTTCTTCATGGATAAATGTATAACAAATTAGACTTAATTAGCTTCAAATATTCACAGGGTATGTATAGGGGGTAGTTTATGAAGTAAGAATTTATTCTGAATTTGAAAGAGGATATAGAAATTAAAAGTGGTCGGTGATGCAAGATTCGAACTTGCGACCCCTTGGACCCAAACCAAGTGCGCTACCAAGCTGCGCTAATCACCGACATTTTATAACTTTTTATTTTCTACTTCAGGGAGAAGTAAAAAATGGGGTGGCTAAAGGGACTTGAACCCTCGACAACCGGAATCACAATCCGGGGCTCTACCAACTGAGCTATAGCCACCACTGGGGTGTTCTGATACACATTTAATGCAAAGAGCTATAAATCTGTATGCTGCTCTCTAACAGCGCGGCGATTGTATTGCATTTCCCCTCTACTTGACAAGAAAAATATGCATTTAATGCACTTTTTTTAGTAAATAATTAATAAAATTACAGGTTGTCTAACTAACGCACAATTTTAGTGTATTTACTTAGCGGAATTTCCGTTTAATCCTGCTCAACAATAACTGAAGAGCAGGCATGTCAGTAAACTTATGCTGTTACGTTTTGCTGCTCGTTTGAGTCAGGTGATGAAAATAGGTCTTTTAAGCGTTCAACAATTAAATAATTTACCGGTACTAATATCAAAGTTATACAAGTAGCGAATAAAATACCAAAACCTAATGATACCGCCATAGGGATTAAAAACTGTGCTTGGGTAGATTGTTCAAACAATAATGGCATTAGGCCGATAAAGGTGGTCAAGCTGGTTAACATCACCGGTCTAAATCGTGCAGCACCTGCTGTTAGCACTGCTTCCATTAACTCACCGCCCTCACTACGTTTTTTATTGATAAAATCAACGAGTACTAATGAGTCATTTACTACCACACCAATTAGCGCCAACATGCCAAGTAAGCTCATGATGGTTAATTCCATGCCCATGATCCAGTGACCAATAACAGCACCAATCATACCAAAAGGGATAATACTCATCACGATGATCGGTTGAATGTAAGACTTAAAGGGAATCGCTAATAATGCGTAAATAATAAAGAAGACAAAAACTAGCGCCCAACCAAGGGAACCAAAAGATTCACGCTGTTCTTTTGCTTCTCCTTCAAGGGAGTGACTGACACCAGGGTATTGCACGATTAACTCATCTAAATAATCTTTTAAATCAGCTTGTAGCACAGTCATATTGGTATTTAATTTTTCAACATCAGCACTAACGTTTGCAGTACGGTAGCGATCAATTCTGGAAATAGTTGATGGGCTCTTTCCTGGAATAAACTTAGCAACATGGGATAAGGGTACTGAGCCGCCAGAAGGTGTGATTACCAGGATATCTTCTAAATCAGCCATCGTACGACGTTCATCTATTGGTAGACGTACCATTACTCGTACATCGTCTCTGCCACGTTGAATGCGTTGTACTTCTGAACCAAAGAAAGAACGTCTAACTTGATTTGAAATGCTGACACGCGTTAATCCTAAAGCTTTACCTTGCTCTGTTAATTCAATTTGCAGCTCTTCTTTACCATTAGATAAACTGTCAGCAATATCAAATACTGTAGGGTAGGTGGCTAATCGAACTTTTACCTTATCCGTAACCTCTTTTAACGTTTCTAGTGAACTTGCTTTGAATTGCACGTGAATTGGGTCTGATGAACGACCGATTTCTGCTCTGAAGGTAATACTTTCAGCACCAGGAATCGGGCCAATCAAATTACGCCACTCACGAACTAACTCACTTGAGCTAATCGCCAGTTCGCGTGATTCTGGAGGCGTAATTTCAAAGCGAACACTGCCAGAGTTTGATACACCACCTCGGCCACCTGTGGTGGCTAATATATTAAGAATGACACTGCTGTTGGTTGATGGCTCAATATACTTCTGTTTCAACTCATCGGCTTTTTCGGCCATTTTAATAATGTACTTATTAGTGACTTCAAAGGGCGTGCCAGCAGGTAAGGTCAGCGTAGCTCTTACGGTTTCGCTTGGAATACGCGGAAAGAAAACAAACTTAGTCCAGCCACTCATAATAAGCGTAAGAATAACCAAGAAAACACCAACAAAGCCAACTAAGGTTGAGGTCTTGTTACTGATAGCAATTTTTAATAAGGGCTGATAGAAACGGATGATTGCTCGCTCAAACCCATCGGCGAACGATTGTTGTAGTTTGCTAAACTTTGATTGCTTTTCTTTTTCTGAGCGAAGTTTTAAGTGCTTTAAGTGAGAAGGTAAAACGAATTTTGATTCAATTAAAGAAAATATCAGTACCGGAATAACGATGACGGGAATTTGGGCAAATAAAGCGCCACGTGCGCCTTCAATAAAAGCAAGTGGCAGAAAGGCAGCTACAGTGGTTAACACACCAAAGGTCACTGGAGTAGCTACTTCTTGAGTGCCACGAATTGCTGCCATTTCACCTGATTCAGCGGTTTTTAGGTGAGTATATATATTCTCACCGGTGACAATGGCATCATCTACGACAATACCCAACACCAAGATAAAACCAAATAAGCTCATGATATTCAAGGTAACACCAAATACAGGCATCATAATAAAGGCGCCCATAAAAGAAATGGGAATACCAATAAATACCCAAAAGGCAATGGAGGGTCTAAGGAATAAGGTTAATAACGCTAATACTAATATACCCCCTTGTAATGCGCTAGTGGTTAGCGTGGAAATACGGTTTTTAACTATTTGTGAATCGTCATCCCAAAAACTTAATTCAACGCCAACAGGTAAGCTGCTTTGTTGGTCATCAATATAGGTTCTCACCGCATCGGCAACGTCAATGGCACTTTGCTGACCTATTCGATAAACATCGATGAAGGCGGCTTGTTTACCATTAAAACGCGTGCGAACTGGGGTCTCTTCAAAGTCATCTTTGATGAGTGCAATATCACTCAAACGAATGATCGAGCCATCTACGTTAGTTTTTATCGCTATTTTTTCAAACTCATCTTTGCGATAGGCTTGCCCTTTTGAGCGTAAGAGAATATCACCACCTTTGGTTTTTAAATTGCCAGCAGAAACATCCGTACTGGAATCTGAAATGGCTGACGATATTTGCGCGATGGTTAAATCATATTGGCGTAATTTGTCTTGCGGTACTTCAATTGAAATTTCATAGTCGCGAACACCACTTAGCTCTACTTGGGTAATAGCGGGGATATTTAATAAATCATCTCTGACTCGTTCTGCAAATTCACGGGTCTCTTTTTCGCTATAAATACTGGCAATTGTGACGGCAATCACTTCACGCTTACGAGTAGCTAAAGAGACTACTGGTTTGTCAGCATCAACAGGAAAGGTATTTATTTCATCCACACGGCTTTTTATATCGGCGAGCATCTCACGTGGATCATAGCCTGATTCAACTTCAATATTGACTGCAGAAGATCCTTCAGATGAACGGCTAGCAATTTGTTTAACTCCCTCTAAATCTTGCACGGCTTCTTCAATTCGAATGGAGATACTTTTTTCTACATCTTCAGGTGTTGCCCCGCGCAGTGACACATTTACGTTAATGCGGTCAGTGGCAAAAGAGGGGAAAACTTCTAACGGAATACGGTTAGATAAACTAAATAAACCCGCTATTAAAATGGTAATTAATAGTAAGTTGGCGGCAACATGATTTCGAGCAAACCAAGCAATCATTAGTTATTCACCTTAGCAACAGAGGCAGTGCTAACTTTTTTAGTTTTGCGCTCAGCAGTTCTTCGCTCAGCAATCAAGGCTTCCACGGTAATCCCTTTTTCAGCCGCTATTTTTTCTAATTTTTTTCTACGCTCTTCAGGCGATTTTGATCTCTTGGTCTTTTTACTGGGTGTTTGACCTGCAATAGCTACGGGTGTGCCTGAGCTAACTTGTCCTAACGAGGTTAACACTAATTCATCACCAGCCACTAAGCCCTGAATGACTATAGATTCTGTACCGTTTTGCCAACCTAATTGAACTTCTTTACGCATCAATAGACCATCTTTAACGATATACACGTAACTGCCTTGATAAATGGCACTGCTCGGTATTACTAAGGCATTCTCAACTTCTCGTCCGGTAATTTTTGCGGTAACGTATTGACCCATTTTTATTTGGGCACCTTGATTATATGCTCCATCGTAAGGGCGAATGATTTGCGCGACGACATAAAGTTGCTGCGACATTGTATCGATAGCACTCTCGGTACGAACGATCTTACCTTGCCATACTTGTTCACCCATTAAATCAGATGAAATAACCACATTACTGATACTATTTACCTCAAGTTGCTCATGAGCATTGCGATATTCTTCAGGTAATTTCATCAGTGGTAAGTCTTTGTTTTTTATTGGTAGGCGAATCTCGACATAATCAACAGCAAAAATATCGGCTAACTGAGTATTGCTTGAAATCACCTGACCAATATCAACATTTTTCTTTAAGATGCGACCGGCATAAGGCGCAACAATCTTGGTACGTTCAAGTGATAATTTCACTTTGTCGAGTTGAGCTTCAGCGGAAAGAACTTGTGCTTTAGCTGCTTCAAACTGCGGTTGGCGTAAGACTAATGCATTAGGCTCATTACCATTACCCAGTCTTTTCCAATCGGCTTTTGCTTGTTTTACTCGTGCGTCTTCTTCTTGCAAACTCTGTTTAGCTGACATTAAACTTGCTTGAGCTATTTTAACTTCAGCGCGGTGATCTCTATCATCTAGTCTAATTAAAATGTCACCTTGCTCAAAAAAACCACCCGCCCTAAATTGTTTACTGACATGATTTATTTGTCCTGAAACTTGCGCAAAAAGTACACTTTGAGTTCTTGGTTGAACCGTACCAAAACTTTGCACTATGATTTGATAGGTTTGTGGTGCCAGCGTCGTTGTGGCTACCGTCATTTGCGGTGCTTTTGATGGTTTACCACGCTTACTTGTTGGTGGATTGTTGAAAATAACCATAATTAAAACAATCGTGGCAATAATAATAATGACAGGCAGTAATATTTTTTTATATTTTGGCGAGGTCAGGGTATTAGACATGTTTATTTGGCCTTTGGTGTAGGTGATGGCGCAATTGACGGTGTGGTGAAGTCGCCACCCAAGGAAAGATGTAAATTAATTCGATTAGTAATGAGCTGGTTTTTAATTTTTATTAACGTTGTTTGTGCTTCAAACGAACGCTTTTGCGCATCAAGTACAGTGGTGTAAGTAACCAAACCACTTTGGTATTGTTCGAAAGATAACGTGGCGGCAATTTTTGCATTTTCTTGTGCGGCCAACATGGTGTAATAACTGTTCTTTAGGTTTTTTTCCGTGGTGATCGTATTTTCAACATCGCTAAAAGCATCATATAAGGTATCAAGATATAACTGTTCACCTTGTTTAAGCTCGATACGGGCTTTTTCTTCGTTCGCTTTTAGGCGTCCGGCATTAAAAATAGGGGCTGAAATACTGCCTAGTAAAGACCACGCTAGCGAAGAACCAGAAAGTAAGTCACCAATGTCGGCGGTAGAATCACCGATTGAACCTGACAATACAATGCTAGGGAAGCGTTGTTTATGTGCGTAAGCTAAGTTGGAATCTTGCGATAATAATTGATACCAGCTAGCTTTTAATTCCGGTTTTCGGCTAATTAATTCTGACGGTAAGCCAACAGGAATATCGTTGGTCAGTAGTGGTAAGTCTGCATTGACCAGTAACTCACCTTTCGGGTATTCACCAATAAGGCGTTCAAGTTGTCGTATTAATTTGGTTTTTTCAGTTTCTTGTTCTGAAACTCGTGTTAACTCATTATTCAAATCATTACGCGTTAAGTAAACATCAAGTGCAGCGGTTAATCCTGAGTTATATCCCGCTTCAATAATCGCTAAATTCTGTTGAGAGTTTTCCACTCGACTGCGATAAAGTGTCAGTAATTTTTCTGCTTCAATTACGCGAAACCAAGTTATGAGTACATTGACAACGAGTTGTTGCTTGTATTGCTCAAAAGTCGCTTTTTGTGCAAGGTAGTTATAATTACTCATACGATCGGCATCAGACAATTTGCCCCAAATATCCACTTCATAACTTAAATTTAAATTAACTGAATTACCGTTTGAGTAGCTGTTTGAATCGCTATCACCTTGATTACTTTTATTACGGCTACTGCTAAATGCCAAATCAAGTTCAGGCCAAAGTTGACTACCTGACACTATGAGTTGCTGCTCTGCTATTTCTAATGAGTAAGCTTGCATGGCAAATTGGTGATTTGCTGCTAAGGCTTTTTTCACTAATAGATGAACTTGTGGATTATCAAGTTCAGATAACCAGTTATGCTCAACGGATAAGGCTTGCTTACTGTCTTGCCAGTTTTGCGGAAGTGGCAGGTCTTTTAGTTTTTCATCTACTTGTGAAGTACTGCTACAAGCGAATAAAAACAGACTTAAAAACAGGGGTAGTAAGTGTCGAAATCGACGTGTCATAAAGCGATCAACTCATGTTAAAAAATAACTCTTATCAGTAGTGTAATCAAAGATGGTTCAAGGAGATAGGTGTTTTACAAAAGTTTACACAAGGGGGGGATTCAACAGAATAAAGCGAATTTTTTGAGGTGATACATCACTAATCATTAACTGAATTAGTGGCTAAAGTTAGCGGATATTATTGATACTTTTGTTGAATTTCTTTTAATTCACCATGGATCATCATTTGACGAAAAATAACCTCTAATTGCTTGGCTGAAATTTTATCATGACTTTTTTTTGATATTTGTAACCAAGGAGTGCGCTCTGAAACAATGAGCGGTCTACCAAAAAAACCTTTATTAAGACCTAACAATTTTGCAGCACTGATGATGGGTGCCATAGGTCCAATAATAGCGTCTACTCGACCTTTTTTTAACATTAATAGCCCTTGACGAAAATCACTGACTTTTTGTTTGATAATTTCAGGATTATTATCAACATCATCACTAAATTTTGCGCCACGCAAATAGGCAATACTCCGCTTTTCTAGCTGTTTGACCGAAGAAAAGTCTGTACCTTTACGACCAATAACGACATTTTTTAGGGAAGGCAAAGGATAAATATAATCGACATAGTCTACTAATTCTTTGTATTTGAACATTATCGTTAGATCTGTTTTTCCTATTTTAAGTTCATGTATTATTCGGCTATAGGGAAATATAAGATGCTCACTTTCTAATCCTGCCTTGCTGAGTAAATGATTAGCTAAATCATAATATATACCACTTAACTCCCCATGTGAGTCAATGCCGTAAGGCGAAATTGCGATAGTTCTTACTTGCAGCACAGTCTCTTGATGTGCTGAAACATTATGAGGACTGAAACATAGAAGTATAATAAAAAAGAGAAACCGGAGATTTTTCATTAAGGTTCAATTAAGGTAATGTTTAGTTAGTCTTAATATAGAAAAAATTTGATCGAATGTCATTATTAACAGATTAATAATGAGCCATTGAAAAGGCTTAATTAAATGAGATATTCCAATATAACGTAACAGAGTTCGTATTATTGAAATTATCCTCACCCAAATTTGGCTAAGGTGAGGATAATCTAGTCTGGTCTAATCTAGCAGGATTGGTTGACCTGTATTAACTCTTTGTATGTAAATCAATGAAGAAACTATACTGTAAAGCCGTATTATGAATGCGTTTAAAGCGTCCAGATGCGCCGCCATGCCCAGCTTCCATATCCGTTTTAAACAATAATAGATTGTTGTCTGTTTTATAATCACGCAATTTAGCGACCCATTTCATTGGCTCAAAGTATTGTACTTGTGAGTCGTGTAATCCTGTAGTTACTAGAATGTTTGGGTAGTTTTGCACTTTTACTTGATCATAAGGTGAATATGACAGCATGTAGTCGTAATAAGCTTTTTCTTTTGGGTTGCCCCATTCTTTAAACTCATTGGTTGTTAATGGAATACTTTCATCAAGCATAGTGGTCACTACATCAACAAACGGTACTGCTGCAGCAATACCTTTGTATTGCTCAGGGGCCATATTAATTACGGCACCCATTAATAAACCACCAGCACTGCCACCAGCAGCGAATACTTCATCTTTATCGCCGTACCCTTGTGCCGTTAAGTCTTTTGTAACATCAATGAAGTCCGTGAAGGTATTCATTTTTGTTAACTTTTTACCGTCTTCATACCAAGGGCGGCCTAACATTTCTGAGCCACGGATATGTGCAATGGCATAAACAAAGCCACGGTCTAATAGACTTAAGCGGCTTACTGAAAAAGAAGGATCAATGGTGTGGCCATATGAACCATAGGCATATTGGTATAATGGGTTAGTACCATCTTTCTTAAATTTATCTTTACGATAAACTATCGATACCGGTACTTTTTTGCCATCACGAGCTTTAACAAAAATACGCTCAGAGGCATAATTTTTACTATCAAAGTCACCCAAGACTTTAGTTTGTTTTAACTGCGTTTTTTTGAAGTTACTTAGGTCTACATCGTAATGCGTACCTGGCGTAGTAAAGCTAGCATAATGTAAGCGTAAGGCTTTATTATCTAATTCGTAATTACCATATAAGCTCAAGCTGTATGCACTGTCGTTAAAGCTAAGTTGCTGCTCCTGACCTGTGGATAGTTGTTGAATTGTTACTCGGCTAATACCATTCTCACGTTGCTGATAAACAAGGTGGTCAGTAAATAACTCATAACCTTCAAGCTTAACCGCATCATTAGCTGGAATAACCTCTTGCCATTGTGCTTTATCACCAAGGTGCACTTTATTCACTTTCATTAAACGAAAGTTAGTCGCTTGCCAGTTAGTTTTGATGTAGTACCAGTCATTTTTCTTAGAGATTGAATATTCATGACCTTCATCACGCTCAATAAACTTTTTAGGTTGTGCTTTGGCATCATTGGCATCAATTACTGATACACCACTTGCTTCGGTACTTGAATGCCAAATAAAGACACTGCTGCCGTCTTTAGATTTACTAAGACCGGTATAATAAGCTTTATTGCTTTCTTCATAGAGCATTTCATCCGTAGATTGTGATGTACCTAAAATGTGACGAAATACTTGGTAACCTAATAAGGTTTGTGGATCTTTTTTGATGTAATAAACGGTTTCATTGTCATTACCCCAAACTATGCCACCATTAGTTCCTTCAAGTTTGTCATCAAGTAAAGTATTACCCGCGATATCTTTGAACTGAATTGTATATACTCGACGACTAACGGTATCTTCTCCGTAAGCGAGTAGCTTGCCATTTGGGCTAGCTTTTAAACCACTAACTTGATAATAATCATGCGCTTTAGCTAACTCATTAACGTCAAGTATTACTTCAAGGTTACTGCCTTTGAAATCACTCGATCTAACGTAGATAGGGTACTCATTCTCGCCTTGCATTTGACGTGAGTAATAAAAATTCCCTGACTTGGTTGGTACTGAATTATCATCTTTTTCAATACGACCTTTAATTTCTTGAAAGATCTGTTCTTGCATCACTTCAGTATGCTTTAACTGTGCTGTTGTATAGTCATTCTCTGCATCTAAATGCGCTAAAATTTCTGGGTTGGTACGAGTATCATCACGCATCCAGTAATAATCATCGACACGGGTATGGTTATGAATAACCATTTTATGTGGTACTTTTTTAGCGATGGGAGCTGCCATGGTATTAGTTGCTTCATTCTGTTGGTTACTGCATGCTGCAATAAGCAGGGCAGAGGAGACAATTAAGCTTAGCTTAGTCTTTGTGAGAATTAGAGACATAGAGGTCCTTTTCCTTGTAGATAATGGATGATAATTACTATTAATCGATATGCATTAGATAGAGTAAATGTTAAAAAAATGTATCGAGCATTAAGTTAGCACGATAATAGTTATTATCAAATTTACTTATCGCTTAATATGGTTACCCTATCGTATTTAGTAAGTTTAAGTGTTTGGTCAAAGGTGGAACATAATGTCATTAGATAAAATTTCGACCCAGCTCGCGGGCAATAAAAACTCATTACCCCCAGTAGAGTCATGGAATCCGCCTTATTGTGGTGAGATAGATATACAGATAAAAGCAAATGGTGATTGGTTTTACGACGGTGGTATTTTCAAGCGTTTACCCTTGGTGAAGCTATTTGCCTCGGTACTTATTAAAGAAATTAACAATGATGTCACTGAGTACTTTTTAGTAACACCGGTTGAAAAGGTCAAAATCAAAGTCGATGATGCGCCGTTTATACTTACTCAGTGGCATTGGCTTGATAAAGAAGAAACTATCATGCAGGTAAGTACTAATTTGCATGATGAATTTATTCTTAATGCAGAACATCCGTTGATGGTGACTGAAAACGGTGATTTGTATGTAACTGTACGGAGAAATTTACTGGCGAAAGTACACCGTAATGTCTATTACCAGTGGGCTGATATAGCACAGGCAACAGAGACTGAAAACGGCACTGAATTATTACTTTCAAGTGCCGAGTGTCAATTTAGTCTAGGACGTTTTTAGGCGGATTTTAGATGCTTTAGAGCAATATGATCTAACTTGAACCACAAACAGTGCAGCTTTTTTGTTTTTTCATATTGAACTGTTGCCATTGATTGGCTAAACCATCGAGTAAGTTAAGTTGGTTTATTTGCACCTTATTACCCGTTAACAACTTAATCGCTTGTAAGCTTTGCATGCCGGCAATCATGGCTAAAACCGGGCCAATAATTCCGATAGTTTGACAGTTATTGGTTGGTGCTTTTTCACTGGCAGGAAAAAGACAATGATAACAAGCACTGCTTTCATCACGCGGGTCTATGGTCAGTTGCTGACCATCAAAGCCAGTTGCAGCACCTACTATGAGTGGTGTTTTATGTTGTACACATGCTTGATTGATTAAGTACCGAGTTTGAATGTTATCAGAGCAATCTAGCACTAAGTCAACTTGCGGAAGGTAATATTCACATAACTCTTCATCGAGCATTTCATCAATAGCTTCAATCGTTACATCTGGAAATTGTTGCTGCAACTTTTCAGCAGCGGCATCGGCTTTATTCTCATCAATATTGTCTTCACTAAACAGAATTTGTCTAGGTAAGTTGCTGAGTTCTATGCAATCACCATCAGCGATAAAAAGTGTGCCTACACCAGCGGCAGCTAAATATAAACTCGCTGGATTACCTAAACCACCAACACCTAAGATAAGTACTTTAGCGTTACGAAGTGCTAATTGCCCTTGTTTACCTATTTTGTCCAACATGATTTGACGGGAGTATTTGAGTTGCTCTTGATTGCTTAACACGTATGTTCCTAGTTTATTTTTAGCTATGCTAATGGATAAAAGTGCGCACGGCACTGGCTTTGAACTGCAAATAGACTTGTTGTCTGCTCGCTAACGATAACTTTTGCTGCGAGAAAGCACTGATAGTGACAAAAAACTCTTGCGAGCCACAACTAATGGTCAGTAGTACCTTGTTTTGTTTATTACTTATTTGTTTGATGGTACCAAAGAGGTGATTAACAATGGAACTATTATTTGGCTCTGTTAGAGCGATACTAATATCACTAGCTAAAATAAAACAACGTAATTGAGTTTGATTTTCAAAGGATTTATCACTGATTAGATAAATTTCTTGTTGTGCGTTTAGCGCTAATACGGTTAAACCATGGCCATTATTAAATTGTTTTATTGCTAATGATAAGCTGGTTTGCTGATGAATAAGCGTACTTTCACCAAAGTTATTTAGCTGATGAATCACTTGGTGAATATTACCAAAATTAACGACTTTACCTTGTGCTAATACTAATAAGGTATCGCACACTTGCTGTAATTCATCTAAAGAGTGGCTGACATACAGCATAGGTAAATTAAGCTTCTTTTGAATGTTAAGTATCATCTTCAATAGCTGGGTTTTGCTGTGTTGATCAAGTGCACTTAAGGGTTCATCAAGCAGTAATAATTTGGGTTCGGCCAGAATAGCTCTTGCTAAGGCGACTCTTTGTTGTTGGCCACCCGATAACTCACTGATTTGGTGTTCAAGCAAAGCGGTTAACTCGGTGAGTTCGATTACTTCATTCAAGTCTAGTCTTCTGTTCTTACAACGCTTAACAGCATATTCTAGATTACCTAGTACAGATAAATGTCCAAATAAACGGCTATTTTGAAACACTAAACCAATTTGACGTTCTTCAGGTTTTAGGTAAATGCCTTTCGTGGTATTGACTAAAACTTTATCTGCAATATTAGTATCGGTTAAGGTTATTTCACCAACAAGTTTTTTTTCTAAACCTGCAATAGCACGAAGTAAGGTAGATTTACCTGAAGCTGAATGACCAAATATACCTGCGATACCGTTTAATGGTATTGGCAGTTTTATCTCTAAATCGAATTGCTGATAGCAGACGCTAATATTAATATCGAGTTGGGAATGTTTATCATCAGGTACGATATTAAAACTACCTTTAGTCAACGGAGTCTTATCTAAAAGAACATTACTCATAGCTATTAGTCTGCTTTTGTTTGGTGTTAACAGATAATCGTTGACGACGTTTTTTTTTCGGTAAATTTAACCAATATATAGCAGCTAGCAGAATCATAGAGCCTATGAGTAAACTGATGGAGAGTAGATGTGCTCTGGCATAATCAAAAGCTTCAACGTGATCAAATAATGCGATAGAAAGTACTCGGGTTTCACCAGGAATATTACCGCCAATCATTAAAATAATACCAAACTCACCTACGGTATGGGCAAAACCTAAGCTCGCTGCAGTGATAAAACTCGCTTTTGTTAACGGTAATACGATAGAGAAGAATCGGTCGATAGGACCAGCACCAAGTAAAGAGCCAGCTTCTAACAAAGAGTCTCCTAATTGTTCAAAAGCTTTTTGTAGCGGCTGAACGACAAAGGGCAGGGAGTATAAAACGGATCCAATAACGATGGCTGAAAAGCTAAAGGCTAGCTGTTGTCCCGTCGCTTGTTGCCATAGTTGGCCAGGTAAATGCTCTGGCGAAAAAGCGATAAGTAAATAAAAGCCTAATACCGTTGGCGGTAAAACTAAGGGTAATGCGACTACCGCTTCAATGATTACTTTAAATCGACTGGTCATTTTTGCCAGATACCAAGCGAGTGGAGTGCCAATCATCAATAGGATAATGGTGGTTAATGCCGCCATTTCTAAAGTAGTGATTAGAGCTTGTAAGTCTGAATTTATCATCTAATCGTTAACTCGTTTAACTTTTCATCAGTATTATTTACTTGCTTATTTAGCGCGTAACCATAGCTGACAATTGTTGTTTGGCTCTGAGCAGAAAGTAAAAACTCACTTAATTTTCTAGCGTTAACTTGCTGCTTACTGGCGCGAATAATAATTAACTGTTGCTCAATGGGCTGATGATAACTACTGGGGATAATTACCCCGGGTAAGTTGTTTAATACTAATTGGCTATTCGCCACAATACCACGGGTAACTGCTTTACTACGTAATTGCGCAAAGGTTTGGTTAATATTGATGCCAGTGATTAATCGGGACTGATAACGTTGCCAAAAACCTAAGTGAGTTAAAACCTCTTTGGCGGCTTTGCCATACGGAGCGATATCAGGATTAGCAATGGCAAAACGTGCTGGTGGCTTTTTTAGTTGTTCAAGTACTAGCTGTTCTTCAATAGGTGATTTTTCTTTAAGAGATAAGTGCTCAAGGGGTTTTACATTAGGGCTTACATCAGGAATCTTTACAGATGAATACAATGCTAACTGACCAATCGCATAGGTTTTACGGCTATTTTTTACTGCATAGCCGGCTTTCTCAAGCTGTTCTGGGCGACGGCTATCAGCACTAAGAAAAATATCAAAAGGAGCACCATGTTTAATTTGCAAAAACATGGCACCACTTGCACCGCTGATTAGTTGACTTTTTATGCCTGTTTGTTTGCTGAAGTCTTTAAGTAATACTTTTAATACCGGGGTGAAATTAGCGGCAACAGCAATACGTAACGGTTTGCTGATGTCACTTTTAGCCATGGTATTAGTTTTTATCTTAGTCGCAGTATTAGTACTGTCGTTAAAGTTACCAGGTTGGGCTTGGCTACTACTGACACAGAGTAGACAAATAACAAAGGCTGAGACTAAAAGTAGACGTAACACTTTAGCTCCAAAGCTCGGCTTTGTCAGTATCACTATTTTTAGCATCTAACCAATTTTCAGAGGCTTGTCCTGCGTCGGTAATTTTTTCTTTTTTCCAAAAAGGCGCTTTAACTTTTAAATAATCCATGATGAATTCATTGGCAGCAAAGGCATCTTGTCGATGTTTACTGGTTACGCCAACAAAGACAATTTGATCACCTATGCTGAGCTCGCCAATACGATGAATAACTTTTACCCGACCAATATTCCAACGTTCTTTTGCTTGAAGTATAATTTTAGCGAGTGACTTCTCTGTCATACCTGGGTAATGCTCAAGCGTTAAGGTAGTGACTGAATTACCATTGTTGTGATTTCTCACTCTGCCGGTAAAAGTAACAATTGCGCCATCGGTTAGGTTATCTTTTTCAAGTAAAAAAACTTCATCAGCTAAGCTGAAATCCTCTGCTTGAATAGATACTTCGTTTAAATCACTGTTAGTAGACATCACTTATCCCCCAGTAACAGGTGGGAAGAAGGCGACTTCATCACCTGATTTCACCAAGTGACTTCCATCAACCATGTCATGATTTACTGCGGATAAGAGTGACGTATTGCTGAAGGTTTGTTGCCATTTCTCATTTTTATCACTTAATAACTGCTTAATATCATTGACTGTTTTAGCATCATCAGCGGCTAGAGATAGTTCAGCACAGTCAAGCTGTTCTCTGAGTGCAGCAAAAAAAACGATTTTAATCATAAGGTTTTCTCTAGAATTTAGTTAAGTTAAGCAGAAGGGCTTTGCCAATGACCTGACTTACCGCCTTCTTTGGTTAATACTTCAATGCCGTGGATCATCATGGCAGGATCTGCCGCTTTACACATATCAAATAAGGTTAAACAAGCAATAGAAACCGCTGTTAATGCTTCCATTTCAACGCCTGTTTGTCCGGTTAAGCGACATAAGCTATTCACTTGCACTTGGCTGTTCTCTGTATCAAGGGTGAAATCGACAGCCACTTTACTGAGCATTAAAGGATGACATAAAGGAATTAAATCGCTGCATTTTTTCGCCGCTTGAATACCGGCAATACGGGCAACCGCAAACACATCGCCTTTTTTATGTTTGCCAGTAGTGATTAGTTCAAAAGTCGCTCGATTCATTTTGATAAAACCTTGCGCTGTAGCGGTACGTGATGTCATGGCCTTTTCGGTGACATCGACCATATTCGCTTCACCTTGCTGGTTTAGGTGGCTTAGTTCTGGTGTATTAGTTGTCATTAGCCACGAGTCTCACATTGCTCTGCACTGATATTTAAGTGTGGTACAAAGTTACAAGGACGATGACTGGCATCTAACTGCTCTTTAATCACTTTATCCCACGCTGTTTTACAAGCGTTGGTTGATCCAGGTACACACAGTACAACGGTTTTGTTAGCAATGCCGCCAAAAGCGCGAGATTGTATAGTAGAAGTGCCAATTTCCAATAATGATACATGACGAAATATTTCGCCAAAACCTTCAACCGCTTTATCGAACAATGGTGTTAAGGCTTCAGGGGTATTATCACGTTCAGTAAAGCCAGTACCGCCAGTCGAAATAATGGCATGAATGGCGTCATCTGCTATCCATTTTGATACTTGGGCACGTAGTTGATAGACATCATCAATAACAATCGCTTTATCGGCTAAGTTGTGGCCTGATTCGATTAAGCGTTCAACAAGTGCTTGACCAGAGGTGTCGTTTTCTTCGGTACGTGTATCCGATACCGTTAAAACGGCGATATTTAAGGGAACGAAAGTTTTGCCGCCATGTGCTGACATAGGTTTATCCTTTACTAAATCTTTGATTTAAAAATATTGTGGTGTTTTTGCCATTGGTATTGATGTGTATTGCTACTTGATACCTTTGGCTTAAAACTGTTGTTGTGCTTTTTGCCATTGTTCAGGCGTATTGGTATTAAAAAGTAGCTGACTATTAAGACTTGAAATAGCCTGATGCGGAACTTTTTCTAACATACCCCTAACGGAAGGACCATTTTTAGCGTTATTTTTACTACCATAGCCACTATTCTCAGCTGTTTTTTCGCCTCGAAATGCCTGTGCTAAAAACATTGATAAGAATGCATTGTTGGGCAAGTACAAAGGAATATGGTGCATTTGCTTTTGACTGTCACTGAAAAAAGTCGCCTTCTGACTCAGCTCCCCTTTTAGTCGTAACTCAGCTAAAGCTGAGGCAGTCATTAAGGGTAAATCAACGGGTAATATTAATAAGGCTTTGGGTTGCAAGTGTTCAGGGCTATTTGCAAGGTAATGCGCAAGCACACTATAAATGCCACCAACAGGTCCTGCTTGTGCCACACAGTCTGGAATTTGATGGTTATCACCGCTAATGACGATATTTTTTATACCCGCATCAACCAACAGCTGTTTAGAAAAATCTAGCATGGAAACTTCAGATCTAACTGGTGAGTTTACAGGCCTATCTTGATGACTAAATTTTTGATGGATAAGCTGGGATTTATCTTGCCCCATGCGAGAAGATAAACCGCCAGCGAGCACTACACCTAGGCAATCAATTCTTTGAAAAGTCATGATTAACCTCCAAGCATGGCAAGGTGTTTAGTGGCACCTGTTAGTTTGTCATGCAAGTAGTGAGTCGCTTTTTTATCATCTAATAAGGTTAATATTTTTGCTTGTAACGGCTTAATATCATCACTTTGTAATTCTTCTCGTAATGACAAACCTTCTTCACCAAATAAGCATAAATGCAACTTGCCACTTGAACTTATGCGTAAGCGGTTACAGCTATTACAAAAATCTTTAGAGTAAGGCATGATCAAGCCGACTTTACCTTGATAATCTGGATGGTAAAATTCTTGTGCAGGGCCAGCTGATTTATTTTGAATAACGGGAAGCCAGCCATCGAGAATTAAGTTCTGCTTAATACGAGAGCCTTGTACATGCTGCGCATCAAAAAATTCTTGATTGTCACCAGTTTGCATCAACTCAATAAAGCGCAAAGTAATCGGGGTATCTTTTAGCCAATCAAGGTAGCTTTGAATCTCTCTACCGCTATGATCACGCATTAATACCGTATTAACTTTAACCGACGCTCTGCCGTCAGCCAATGCCATATCAATACCTGTCAGGATAGTTTTGAGTTTATCGTGGCCGGTAATAGCGTGAAATTGGCGCGGGTCTAAGCTATCGATACTGATATTGATTGCATCAATGCCAGCATCTAACCATTGCGGTAGGTGCTCTGGTAATTTAAAACCATTACTGGTAATTGCTACTGTTTTGATGCCGGCTGTTTCTTTACAGATCCGAATTATTTCAGGTAAGTCTTTACGTAAGGCGGGCTCACCACCGGTAATTCGGATCTTTTCAGTTCCGAGCTCGGCGAAAGCTTTTGTTATACGTTTGATTTCACATAGTGATAAAAAATCACGCGGCTGATCGCACTGATAACCATCAGGTAAGCAGTAATTGCAACTAAAATTGCAAACGTCAGTAATAGAGAGACGCAGGTATGAGAACCTACGGCCAAAGTTGTCTGTTAGCATGTCACCTTTCCAAATGTAGGGAGGCTAACGTGTTTCCTTGTTAACCCTGGCAACTAAAAACCATTATTATCATGGTTTTAGTTACGGCGTGTCACAACATGATTACTTAAAGTAAGTGGCTTGATTTAGCCAAAAAACAAAGCAAAGTTAGCTGAGATAGCTCGGTGTTATAAATAAAGTTCTGTTCAATAATTAGTATATACCTGCTCCCCTCCAAGATCCAATACTGCATCTTGAAGTGTAATGTGTATACGCAGTTATTATCGCGAGAGGGTAATGCTTTTTTCCAACCTCATTATTGATCACAATCAATAAAAAGACGGTTAAATGACTATTAATTTTATCGGTACTTAAGCGATACTAGCGTTAACGAATTTATCAATGATCATTTGGTCAGTATGTCTCTAAACAAGCTTATAAATTGAGTTGTTTTAGAGCTAAAATTATCGTATCAAATAATTGTACTATGTATTTTAAGAGAGTTTTTATGTCTGATTGTTGCTCAGCTCCAGGGCTTTTACCTTTTGAACAAGCCTTAGCGAATATGTTATCGCAAGTATCACCTATCACTGAAACGTTAACCTTGCCTATTGAGCAAGCGTTGCATTATGTCTTAGCGCAAGATATTGCTAGTCCATTAAATGTACCTCCTCATGATAACTCTGCGATGGATGGTTATGCTTTTGCTATTGAAAGTTTACGTGCCAGTAAAACGCTAACGCTTGTTGGCCGATCTATGGCGGGAGCGCCTTTTCAAGGAATATGTCAGCCAGGTGAATGTATTCGAATTATGACCGGCGCTAAAATGCCTGATTGTTGTGACTCTGTGGAGATGCAAGAAAATGCTAGCACTGATGGCGAACAAATCACCTTTTCACAAGAGAAGAGTTTTGGCTCTCATGTACGAAATGCCGGTGAAGATATTAAGATTCATCAACAAGTGCTGCATTCTGGCCATAAATTAACGGCGGTTGATATTGGTGTACTCGCGTCTTTGGGCGTGGCTGAAATTATTGTTTATAGAAAACTGAAAGTCGCGTTAATTGCTACCGGTGATGAGCTTAAATTACCAGGTCAAGCGTTGCGAGTAGGTGATATCTACGAGTCTAACAGTTTTGTTTTAGCGGCCATGCTTGAAACCTTGCATGTTGATGTTATTGATTTTGGTATTATTAGCGACGACTTCGAAGCGATTAAAGCGGCTTTTGTTAGTGCTGATGAGCAGGCTGATGCGGTTATTTCTTCGGGTGGTGTATCAGTAGGAGATGCGGATTACACTAAAACTGTTTTAGATGAATTAGGCGAGATCGGCTTTTGGAAAATAGCGATGAAGCCAGGTAAGCCTTTTGCTTTTGGTAAACTGCCTAATAGTGTGTTTTTTGGTTTACCGGGCAACCCTGTTTCAGCGTTAGTCACTTTTCATCAATTAGCTCTGGTCGCGCTAACTAAAATGCAAAATGCGCAACCTTTAAAGCGTACCCATTTAACGGTGAAATGTAGTACTGAATTACGTAAATCTCCAGGTCGACTAGATTTTCAACGCGGTGTACTCTCTGTTAACGACGAAGGTGAAAATGTAGTTAGCTCTACCGGCTCACAAGGCTCAGGTATTTTATCCAGCTTAGCGCGAGCTAACTGCTTTATTATTCTGCCAAGTGAGCAGGGTAAAGTAGCGGCAGAAGAGAAAGTTACCGTGCAACTGTTTGATGAATACCTTTAACTCCTTATAAACATTAAATAAGATTAAAGTGTACGTTTGATCTGTTTGGCATGTAGGTGTAGTATTGTTGTCTTAAAGTACAATAAAGTGGTAGAGCGTTATGATTACACACCAACTCAGTTTTGCTAAAATTAATCTTTTAAATAATAATGTTGCAGAAGTCATTGTTAGTGAAAATGTAGAGATATCTTTAGAAATGTCTGAAGAGTATGACGATTTTATGTCTAAAACATTTTCAAATGATTTTGCTATCTTGGTAAACAAAATCAATCAATATGATTTTTCATTTGAAGCGAAAATAAGCATGGCGTCACATGAAAATTTAACGGCTATTGCTGTTATTACTTATGATGACGAAAGCAAAAAATCGGTAGACAAAGTTGCAGCGATACGTGAATTTGATGGTTGGAACTTGAAAGTATTTAATGGTTTAAATTTAGGCTGGCAGGATGGCTTGGATTGGTTACAGAGCGAATTGAATGCTAAAAAATTAGATAAGTAATTTTGCCAAATGACTAAAAATAAAATTTTAGTCTGATTGCAATTAAACAAAAAACGCTGTCAGTATTACTACGGGCAGCGTTTTTTATTGATTAATTAATCGCTATTTTGTTATAACTGAGCGAAACACTTATCGGCAGCAACTAGCGTTTTTTCAATAATTTCATCGCTGTGCGCTGTTGATAAAAAGCCTGTTTCATAAGCTGATGGCGCTAAGTAAACACCTTCGGCTAACATCAAGTGGAAGAAGCGTTTAAACATTTCTCCATCACATTGAGTGGCTTGTTCATAAGTAGTGATAGTGTTTTTATCTTCAGTGAAGAAAAATCCAAACATTGCACCGACATAATTAACACTTAAGCTAATGCCATTTCGCTCAGCAGCGGCTTTTATGCCCATCGCTAGCTTCTCTGTAGAAGTAGTAAGCTGTTGATGTTTATTTCCTTGGGCTAACTCAGTCAGTGACGCTAAACCAGCCGCCATAGCAATTGGGTTACCAGATAAGGTACCTGCTTGATAAACTGGACCAACAGGAGCAATATAATCCATTATCTCTTGTTTGCCACCGAATGCGCCAACAGGCATACCACCACCAATAACTTTACCTAAGGTAGTTAAATCAGGCTTAATGTTATAAAGCGCTTGAGCACCACCTAATGCAACACGGAAACCAGTCATTACTTCATCAAAAATTAATACGCTGCTGTATTGATCACAAACATCACGTAAACCTTGAAGAAATCCTTCAACAGGAGGAATGCAGTTCATGTTACCGGCAACAGGCTCAACAATAATACAGGCTATTTCGTCAGCATATTTAGCGAAAATTTCTTTTACTTCTTCAATATTGTTATAGCTAACTGTCAGAGTATGTTTAGCGAAATCTTCAGGAATACCTGGAGAGTTTGGAACACCCATAGTTAACGCGCCAGAGCCTGCTTTTACTAACAAAGCGTCGGCATGACCATGATAACAACCTTCAAATTTTAATATTTTATCGCGGCCAGTAAAACCACGTGCTAAACGGATAGCGCTCATCGTGGCTTCTGTGCCAGAGCTAACCATGCGTAAAGATTCCATGGATGGTACTAATTCACGTACCTTTTCAGCCATAGTAATTTCAAGCTCCGTTGGCGCACCAAAACTTAAACCGTTTTTAGCGGTAGTAATAACAGCTTCAAGAATAGCAGGATGATTATGACCTAAGATCATCGGTCCCCATGAACCAACATAATCAATATATTCTTTATCATCGGCGTCATAGATATAAGCGCCTTGAGCACGTTTTATAAAACAAGGTGTGCCACCAACGCCGTTGAAAGCACGTACAGGAGAGTTAACGCCACCTGGGATAATCTTTTGAGCTTGTTCAAATAACTGTTCTGATTTATTCATAATTGCTTCTTCTCAAATCGTTACTAAGACCAATCGAACTAATAAAGTAATGCGTTTGGTCTTATAAGGAGTATTGCCATTAGGCGTTTTTATTTGTGAACCAGTTTACTGGTTTTTCATATTGCGTTAATTGATCTTCAACACTTAACGTTAATACAAGGAATGAGCCCATGCGTAGGCTAACATTCACAAAGTTCGTTAAGCGTTTTTATTTGTAAACCAATTTACCGGTTTTTCATATTGCGTTAATTGATCTTCAACACCTAACGTTAATACAAGGAATGAGCCCATGCGTAGGTTAACTTCACAATGTTCGTTAGGCGTTTTTATTTGTAAACCAATTTACCGGTTTTTCATATTGCGTTAATTGATCTTCAACACCTAGGGTTAAGGCAAACAAAGCCATACGTACTAAAACACCATTTTGTGCTTGTCTAAAAATGGCGAGGTTATCTAAATCATTTAAATCGGTATCAAGTTCGTTAGCTTCTGGACGAGAGTCGCGTGGTAAAGGGTGCATAATTACCGTGTTTTCTCGGCAATACTTTTGGTAAACACTCTTGTTTAAACTGAAATGGCCACGATATAACTCTGCTTCATCTTTGCTGGCAAAACGCTCTTGTTGAATTCTTGTTTGATAGATCACATCAGCGGATAAGTTACCTGCCATCGTTTCGGTCACAATGACTTCATGGCCGGCATCACTTAATGTGGAGATAACACTATCAGGCATTTGTAACGCTTTTGGCGCTACCATAGTAATTTTTACATTGTCATAGAGACTCAGTAATTTTGACAATGAATGGACTGTTCGGCCATGTTTTAAGTCGCCCATCAAGACAATATTTAAGTCATCTAAGCCTTTATTAAAATGCATCATTTCAGACTGAATAGTAAATAGGTCAAGTAAAGCCTGAGTTGGGTGTTCATTCGCTCCATCGCCACCATTGATAACCGGCACAGAACTACCTTGTGCAAATTGTTCTACCGAATGCATTTGTGGATGACGCATGGCAATAACATCTGAGTAGCCACTGATCACTTGAGCGGTATCAAATAAAGATTCACCTTTACTCAGCGAAGAGTTTTCCTGACCAACAGTTTCACGGACAAAGCCGCCCAGTAGATTAAAAGCTGTACCAAAACTAACACGGGTACGTGTACTCGGTTCAAAAAACAAGTTACTTAATATTGCACCATCGAGCACATGACAACGTTTTTGTCTTGACGCATAAGGCGCCATTTGCGCAGAAATTTGCAAAATTTTAGCGATAGCTTCACGGTCAAATTGTGAGACCGACAGAATATGGTTGCCTTGGAATTTCATCATCTTGATTTGTTACATTGAAAGGGAGAAAATTTGCCAGAATATAGCATAAAACCGCTACTTTGTGAATGTTAAACAGGATATTAACAGTCAGTGAAAATAAAAAAAGGCAGATGTTACTGCCTTTTATAATTAGTTGCTAGTTGCTAAATTCGCCGACGATTAAATATTAACAAGGTGAGAATGAATAAGACAAAATAGGAACTACTACCGCTGGATTTACTTGATGTTTGTGCGGGTGCAGGTGTTGGTGTTGTTGGAACTGAAATAGCTATGGGTGTAAAAATAACATTTTTTAAATAACCTTCATCTTTTCCTTCACTCGCACCGCCATCTTTCTTATATAGCCAGGTTACTTGATGCTCCCCTACGGTTAAATCATCAATGGTAACCTTGGTATAAGCTATTTCACCGGAAATAAAATTTATTTGTTCACCGTCAACAAGGAGATATAAAGCATCAAAAGGTTCATCAGGGTTATCGGTGTTCTCCTCAGAGGAAACTGACCAATCAAATGATAAGGATCCCGCTCCAGAAAAAGTCAATAAAACAACACTTTGTTGATTATTTCCAATAGCACCACTCATTACTGCCGCTTCGGTATTATCGATTAGCCACGGGCTGTCACCACCACTAAACCAGAGTAATTCTGAAGAGCCATTTGACAGTTGAGTGTTAATGTCACTATTCGCAGCAATAGCCTCAGCATTGATGAAATATGAGCTGGTTGGAATATTTATATCACCACTATTGATAACTATTTCCATGCTATGCTGACCGACAGTTTTAGCATCAAAATTAACTTCAATTTGGCAACTTTGTTTTGCCGCTAATGTGCTGCAATTATCGGTATTCAAACTAAAACCGGTACTGCCCACTTTGTTAGCTTCAAGTGTAAAAGTTAAACTTGCGGTTATATTACTATTATTGGTTATGGTTAGTTGTTTGGTTTGGGCGGTGTTTTGTGGGGTAATAGCAAAGTCCGGGCTAGGTTCAACGGCTATACCTTGGGTAATACTTTTGATCCAATCGGTAAAGTTACCCACGCGGGCATAAACATCGGGGAATGCAGCATCAGCACAGCCAACACCATAGCTGACTATACCTATTTGTTGCCAGCCTTGGTTAGTATTGACTAATAAGGGACCGCCACTATCACCTTGGCATGAACCTTTTCCGCCACCTAAAAATTCAGCGCAGATCATACTGTCAGTAATGCCAACCTGATTTGGTAAATAATCAATGCCTTCTAACTCAGTATAAGCTTGCGCTAAAGTATCTTTGCATTGTTCATTACTTAACAGGGACAACTCAACTCGACGCAATTTATCTGGTTGGCTGTTTGGCGGAGACTCATCATTTGGGCCGTAAGCATTTATGTTACCCCAACCTATAACCGTAGCTGAATTGTTAGCAAGGGCTAATTGTCGACTGGTATCGTAATCGAGTAGGGTAACGGCAGGGTTGTTAACAGTTTCTACTAGCTCAATTAAGGCTATATCGTTATTTAAAGAACTGCCCTCATTATACTCAGGGTGCATGTAAATACGCTTAATGGCTTTAGCATTAGCGGCGCCATCACTTAAGTCATATTCGCCAATATTCACTTTTAAAAAATTTATATTGGCTCCATCAACACAATGAGAAGCGGTCAAAACCCATCTTTCGCCGATAAAGCTAGCGCCACAAGTCGCTGTTTGGCTAAGCGCTACTTGTTCCGAGATATTAATAGTGGCAATGCTCTCAAGCTGATTGAGTAAAAGGGTCCCGTCATTTTGACTGATAGCGATGACAGGAATAGTACCTGAAAAATCTTCGCCTAAGGTGCCACTTATAACACCTGAAGTATTGTTGAAGATAACCGCACCGACACCTCCGCTTGTTTGGCAATTTTCAACCTTTACCGAGAAGTCTATTTCACCACGGGCTATTAAACATATTTTGTTTTCAGCTAAAGTACAAAGAGAATCACCAAGTCCACAATCAACCATAGTGGCACTGGCTTGGCCGGAGGGACTATTTGAAAAAGGTTCACTATCGTATTGAGTGCCAGCAACCTCTAAAGAAGTACTTACCGCATTTTGAGTGAAAACCAATGCAGACATCCAGGGCCAATCACCTTGGACAGCAAGCTCGCCGCCAACAATTTTGGGCTTGGCTAAAAGCGAATTTGATTGGTTCGTTGCGTTTATGGGAGACGATAATAGTATTGAGAACGCTAGCATAGCGAGTAAAAAGTACTTCATTACAATATTCCCTAATAAGGTCAGTTAAGCGGTTAATGCCTAAATTGCACCTAGTTAATCTTTGGGTAAGTTACCTTCTATTGATTATAACCGCAATGTTGGAAAAATGAAGTTTCAGGCCGTTTTGTCATGATTTGTAGAGAACCTTGTGATTTTCTGTTTGGCTAGGGGGATGTAGGCAACCAAGAAAAACAATAAAAAAACTATTGTGGTGCCGATGTTATATTGTTTATCACTCAATAAATTAAAGTAAGTTAAGCCATTTTCAATTAAAGCAATAATGATAGCTGAAAAAAATAAAGTTAACTTGTTACTATGACCGTGGGCACCGATGGCTTTAGCTAATGCATAACCTAAAATAGGAATAAATGACCAAATGACAAAGACAACTAAGGAGAAAAAGAGGGCACTCGCAGCAAGGGTGTTTTTAGAAAAAACACCGACAATGGCATAAAGTTGAATGACTACATAACCTAAGTATAAATACAGCATGAATACTCTTATTTTTAATGATAGAGAAGAAGTTACATAGGTTTAACATAGGCTAAGATAATGATAGCAAATAAGATCAGTACAGGGATCTCATTGAATATACGATAGAAACGTCCAGAACGAATATTTTTATCTAGGGCAAAGGTTTTAACTAATTTAAAACAGTAACCATGATAAACATACAGCACTGTGACTAAGCTTAATTTGATATGTAACCACTTAGCGGCAATAAACCAGTCAGACCCATAAGCATGAATAATTGCTAAACCAATTAACAGGTTAAAAATGGCAAAAGGCGTGACAAAATACAGTAAGCGTTTTTCCATGCCTTTAAGTTGCTCAGCTACCTCAGCCGAGGTCGTTTCGGCATGGTTGACAAATAAGCGTGGTAAATAAAAAATACCGGCAAACCAAGCCACCATAAAAATGACATGAAATGCTTTAAGCCAGAGAATATTGTTGATTAAAAACGTGTCCATTAATTAAGTTTTCCTTCTACTAAATAAATTCTAAGTTGTTCAAAAGTTACCAAGCCGATGCAGTCATTGATATCTTTATGGTAAATATATACTGCACCTGAACGCTGCTCTACTAACGCTAAATAGGCTTCTGCCAAAGTTGCTTGATGATTCAAGGGAATGAGCTTGTGCAGTATTAATTGTTTATCAAGCTTATGTTCAATATCTTCACCTTCATCGTCAGCTACATCGGTATCTAATTGCGCCCAATAATAATTATTTATCTTATTTTCTTCGATAGCCGCTTCTTTGTTAATAATTAATTGTGACTCATGGCTATTAATGAGTTCTCCAATAATAGTACGGGTACTTGCTTGTTCTAAAATCAATAAATTATCTTTCATCACCGCTAAGGCTCCAATATTTTGCAATGATTCTTCAATGGGAGGTTTGTTATAGAGCAAGTTTTGCGCATCTAATTGCATGGTAAAGATAGATTCATTCTTACAAAGCTGTCGGGACACTATACTTGCGATTGTAATGACGATCATGGCGGGAACAACTAACTCAAGTTGACCCGATAGTTCGACCACAGCAAGCAGGGCAGCAAGCGGGGCACTTAAGCTGGCAGCCATAAAGCCAGCCATGCCCATTAAAATAAAATCACTACCTAAATGCTCTCCAGGTAATACTTGTATAACAATAGCTCCAGCACAAGCGCCAGCAATAGCACCAATACCTAACGTTGGTCCAATAATACCGCCAGGTATACCTAAACCTAGCGCAAACATTGTCATTAATAATTTAGCAACAAGTAAACTAACCAGAAATCCTAATTGCGCATTACTTGTTAATGAAATATCAATTGCGCTAGTACCTGTGCCCATAGCACCAGGTACTAAATATCCGAGTGTGCCGGTAATAAGCGCAGCAAGCAGTAAGCGCGGTACTATGTGGTATTTAACGCTCTGCTTAATAATGAGAACCAAGTACTTATTAAATGCAGCGGCCAATATCCCTAACCCTATCGCTAATAGCGCTAAAGAAAGATAATGGTGTTGCTCAAGCGCTATGGTGTGGAAGTATTGAAAATTATGGCTGGTACCAAAAACACTACGGGTAATCAAAGAGCCGACAATTGAAGCGAGCATCACAGGGACAAAAATATGAACCTTATATTCGCGCATGATCACTTCCATAACAAAAATTACCGCGGCTATCGGGGTATTAAATGTTGCCGCTATACCTGCAGCTATACCGCAAGCGCATAACGTACGCACGCTGTTATAAGGTAATTTGAGTACACTGCCTAAATAACTACTGCATGCAGCACCAAGGTGAACCGCTGGCCCTTCACGCCCCACAGAAAAACCAGAGGCGAGCGCTACGGCACTACCCCAGAATTGGTTTAAGGTGTTTTTAAGGGGAATGACGCCATGGGCGACTTTTAATCGATGTAAAACAAAAGGAATGCCTGTACGTAGGTATTTATAACCAGTAAGCCAAGCAATTAAGAGGATTATAAGTGCGCCTATGATGGGTAAATCAAAACGACTTACTTCATCTAAGCTGTTATAGTTGTCGCGCTTTATTAGGTATAACTGCTGAATTCCTTCAATAGTTAGGGTAAATAGCACAACTAATAAAGCTGAAGCGCAGCCTCCAATAATGGCAAGTAAGCAAATTTGCCAAGATGTATTAGGCAAAGCTAAGTGTTTTCTTATTGCTGCGATTGATATCATCATTACAGGATTATAATACTTTACAAATGAAATGGTTAGCAAAAATAAATCTTGGTGTTGTTATTGAACGCTTAGGAACATTTAAATCGGCTTTGTTTTTATTAACAGTTATCAGCCTTTGTCTTTTTACTGGCTATCGTTTAGGAAATTATTATCACCATTTTCAGATAACTAATCTTGAACAGCAAAAGGTTAGGTTAGAGCAGCTTTATCAACAACAAGAGACGAATACAGCGCGAATTCACACCTTAGAAGTTGAATTAGCGGTAGAGCAATTGGCTAATCAAAAAGCGCAAGGCTTACTTAAATCGGCCGCCGAACAACAGTTTGAAGTAAAAAAACAGCTAGCCTTTTATGAAAAGGTCATGGCACCAGAAAAACAAGCAGCTGGTTTATTTGTTGAAAATGTAAAAATACAAGCAAGTAAAATCCCGAATAAATACCATTTTCAAGTGACTTTAGTACAACAACAATTAAAGCGTCGTTATAGTAAAGGTTACATTGAATTAATATTTGAAGGTCGAGAAGGTAACAAAGCAGTAAAGCTTAAACTTGAAGAAGTTGCCGAGTTAAGCAAAAAAGATTTGAAATTTAGTTTTCAATATTTTCAGATTATTAATGGTGAATTTACCTTACCCGTTAACTTTACCCCTGAAAATGTCCTAGTATCAGCCATTCTAACTAAGTCTCGCTGGCAAAAGTATGCCAAGAAAGATAAAAGCGTGTCATGGCAAGTTAATCAATAGCGGTAATACATGGCAAAGAATAATACTTGACTAAAATAGTCAGGTTTAAGATAATTAACCTTGTTGTTATCCATCCCACGTTATAGCGTATTTTTTTGTACTTTGTTGTACTAAGTAGAGCACCATGTCAGACCTAGAATTACCCATTAAATTTACCGATTCTGCCGCGAGCAAAGTGCTTTCGCTAATCACAGAAGAAGAAAATCCTGCTCTTAAACTACGTGTTTATGTTACTGGTGGTGGTTGTTCAGGTTTTCAATATGGTTTTACCTTTGATGAAAAAGTGAATGATGGCGATATGACCATTGAAAAACAAGGCGTTATGATGGTAATCGATCCTATGAGCTTACAATACCTTGTTGATGGTGAAGTAGATTATCTTGAAAGTCTAGAGGGTAGCCGCTTTGTGGTGAATAACCCAAATGCTAGCAGCACCTGTGGCTGTGGTTCATCTTTTTCTATCTAACTTTAAATTAGATAGCGTCAAAGTGCCGACAGTTTGTCGGCATTATTGTTTCTACCTCTGCACGTTTATCGAATATTCCTTACATACTTAGCTGTTAAAATTACAAAGATTGACAAAAAACATAACAATTTGTTGCAAGTTAGTTTATCTCCCCCTTATAAAACAAGTTATGATATTCGCCATAAATATGGAGATATATGATGAAACTTACCCTAAATTCTAGCTGGTTAGCACAACGCCCTTACCTTATTGCGACATTAATTACCCTGGTTTTAGTCTTATGGATGGCTTCTGGCCCCAGTGCCGCGGAGCAAAAGTCAGAGATAAAAGCAAAAATCCCTAGTCACGATGAAAAGCAAGTGACAGCAAAAGTCAAAGTTGAAACCCGGCTTGGACAAGATATTCATAAAACGATTGAGCTTTATGGCCGTACCGAGCCTGATCGTATCACCACCCTAAAAGCTGAAATACGTGGGAAAATTATTCAGGTCTTAGCAAAGCGAGGTTCAACAGTTTCTAAAGGGCAAGTTATTGCCAAAATTGCTTTAAATGATTTACCTGCGCAATTGACACGCAGCAAAGCATTGTTGAATCAACGTGAAGTGGAATACCAAGGCGCATTAAAGCTAAATGAGCAAGGCTATCAAGGCAAGGTACATTTGGCGCAATCATATGCGGCACTTGAGTCAGTTAATGCTGAAATAAAAAGATTAGAATTAGATATTGCCAATACTATTATCAAGGCACCTTTTGCCGGTATTCTTAATACGCGTTATGTCGAAGTAGGTGATTATGTTGCCTCTGGTGATGATATTGCCATGATTGCTGATTTAGACCCGCTTATTGTTCGAGCGCATGTGACTGAGCTACAAATAAGTCAGTTGTCTGTTGGTCAAGTGGCGCAAGTTAGCTTATTAAATGGCGAAAAAGCACAAGGCACGCTGCGTTATATAGCCAGTGTCGGCAATGATGCAACTAACACCTTTAAAATTGAAGTGGCTATTGATAATAAAAAAGCGCATCTGTTAGCTGGTTTAAGTAGTGAATTAATCATAGATTTAGCCAAAATGTCGGCGATAAAAATATCACCAGCGCTACTCGCTTTAGATGAACAAGGTAATATTGGTGTTAAATCAGTTAAAGAATCTATTGTTCAATTCACGCCAATTGAGATTATTAAAAGTGAAAGTGATGGCATATGGTTATCAGGTCTAGGCGATCAAGCCGATATTATTGTCTTAGGACAAGGTTTCGTGCGTGCTGGTGATAAAGTTGAAGCCATCTTCGATAACGTAGACGATAAAGCAAGTGATAGTGTTGATAAGCAAGCGGTTTCCACTAACGCTGTGCAAGACTAGGAGCTATTATGTTAACGCTTATTGAAGCCGCATTAACCCGCACTCGCTCTGTACTGATGTTATTTGTACTACTGCTTATTTCTGGTGCAGTTACTTATAACAATATTGCTAAAGAAGCCAACCCAGACATCACTATTCCTATTATTTATGTGTCTATGGTTCACGATGGTATCTCCCCAGAAGATGCTGAACGCATGTTAGTCAGACCGATGGAAAATGAACTGAAATCCATCGCTGGCATAAAAGAAATGCGTTCTAATGCCGGGGAAGGACATGCCTCTGTTACCTTAGAATTTATTGCCGGACTTGATCCTAAAGAAGCACTTGCTGATGTGCGCGATAAAGTGACTTTAGCCAAAGCTAAGTTACCGAATGAGACTGAAGAGCCAGTAGTCAATGAAGTCACCATGGCTAACCAAGAAGCAGCACTCACGGTCGTTTTATCAGGTGCTGTTACTGAGCGAGGTTTGATAACCATAGCGCGTAATGTCAAAGATAAAATTGAAGGCATGCAAGAAGTGCTAGAAGTTGAGATTGGTGGCGACCGTGAAGATATGGTTGAAATTATTGTCGACCCGTTATTAATGGAAAGCTACGGGCTTGACCAAGCTGATATTTATAACCTCGTTGAACGTAATAATCGTTTGGTGCCAGCAGGAACAATGGATACTGGTAAGGGACGCTTTGCCATCAAAGTACCTTCTGTTTTTGAAAATATTCAAGATTTACTTGAGCTGCCTATCAAGGTTGATGGCGATCGCGTGATTACTTTTCAAGATGTATCAACGGTACGTCGTGCTTATAAAGATCCTACTAGCTTTGCCCGGTTAAATGGTCATCGCTCTGTATCGATTGAAGTCAAAAAACGCTCTGGTGAAAACCTAATAGAAACAGTTGATAAAGTTAAAGATATTGTTAATGAAAGTCGTCTTAAGTGGCCACAACAAGTCAAAGTAGATTATGTCGGTGACCAATCAATAGAAATAAAGAACACCCTGACAGATTTACAAAATAATGTTTTTTCAGCGGTATTATTAGTCGTGATTGTTATTATCGCCGCCTTAGGTGGTCGTACTGCTTTATTAGTTGGTTTAGCTATACCAGGAGCATTTTTAACCGGAATATTAGTTATCGCTTTAGCGGGTATGACCGTCAATATTGTTGTGCTATTTGGTTTGATTATGGCTGTGGGAATGCTTGTTGATGGTGCGATTGTTGTCACCGAATTTGCTGACAGACAAATGAATGAAGGGCAGAGTAAAAGTGTCGCTTATGGCACTGCTGCTCGTCGTATGGCATGGCCGATCATTGCGTCAACAGCAACAACATTGGCAGCCTTTGCTCCCTTGATGTTTTGGCCAGGTATTATGGGTGAGTTCATGAAATACTTACCTTTCACACTGATCGCTGTGTTATCAGCCTCTTTAGCAATGGCGTTGATCTTTGTACCTACATTAGGCACTGTTTTGGGTAAAGCACGTGTCGTTAGTAAAAACGAACAGCAACAAATAGAGTATGCGGAAGCGGGGGACTTCAATAAATTATCGGGTTTTACCGGCCGTTATATTCGTGTTCTGACAACAGCGATTAAACATCCCTGGAAAATTGTTGCAGGTACCTTCGCCATCTCTTTTGTCGTGATGTGGTTATATGGCGCATCAGGTCTGGGCGTGAGTTTTTTCCCTGAGGTTGAGCCGCAAAGTGCCACTATGGTAGTACGCTCTCATGGCGATTTATCAGTAAAAGAAAAAGACGTCATTATGCGCTCTATAGAAGAACGTATCTTACCGCTAGAAGAAATCGAAACCTTATATACACGCACGGGTGGCAGTAACCAAGTGGGTACCTTTAAATTAAATTTTGTTGATTGGCAGATAAGACGGTCAGCGGATGACATCGTTGCCAATATTCATGAATTGACTGATGATTTAGCCGGCGTTGAAATTGAAGTACGAAAGAATGAAAACGGTCCGCAAAGTGGCAAGGATCTCAAACTTGAATTAAGCTCACGTTTTCCTGAGGAGTTAGATAAATCGGTAAAAATTATACGTGATGCTTTACAAGCTACCGGAAAATTCACCGATATTGAAGATACCGGCGCGAAACCCGGTATTGAATGGCAGTTGATCATTGATCGAAATAAAGCCGCTACTTATGGCGCCGATGCGGCGTTAGTTGGCTCAAGTGTGCAGATGGTTACCAACGGCTTAAAACTCGGTGAATATCGCCCCGATGATGTTGATGATGAACTCGATATTCGTGTTCGTTTTCCTGAAGAAAAGCGCAATATAAGTCGATTAGATTCTTTGCGACTTAAAACCGCTGCGGGTCTAGTGCCTGTTGGCAGTTTTGTTGAACGTAAAGCTGCACCTAAAGTTGATACTATTCGTCGTGTTGATGCGAAACGTGTTGTTACTGTGCAAGCTAACTTAATTGCCGGTGCGCAATTATTGAATGAGTTACCACTGCTAAAAGAGCAGTTACCGACATTAGGTTTACACCCATCAGTTGATATTGCTGTTAAAGGGCAAAACGAAGACCAAGAAGAATCAAAGGCATTTTTAGTGAATGCTTTTGCTATCGCGCTCTTTGTTATGGCGATGATTTTAGTGACTCAATTTAATAGTTTTTATCAGGCACTCTTGATTTTAAGTGCGGTAATATTCTCGACTGTGGGTGTATTTTTGGCACTGTTATTGGTGCAAAAACCGTTTGGTATTGTGATGGGCGGTATTGGCGTTATCTCGTTAGCGGGTATTGTGGTGAATAACAATATCGTGCTGATTGATACCTACAATGTTCTACGCAAAGAAGGTCACCGAGTCATTGATGCTATATTGCGAACCGGTGCTCAACGTTTACGACCAGTTATGTTAACCACTATAACCACCATTTTGGGCTTATTGCCTATGGTCTTACAGGTTAACTTAGACTTCTTTGAACGCACTATTGTTTTTGGTGCACCATCGACACAGTGGTGGACACAGTTGGCAACAGCGATTGCTGGCGGCTTAGCTTTTGCTACGGTACTAACCTTAGTGCTAACACCTTGTCTATTGGTATTAAGAGATAAGCGTAAAGAAGATAAACAGGCAACGGCAACAATTATGCTGCAAAAAGAAGCTAATGATATTACTCAAGTTAAGCAAATTAAAGAAGTCGGCAGCGCTGCTTAGCTAGTTCTTTAGTTGGCTCACATTCATTGCTTGAATAACGCACGACCTAACGGGAATTTGTTTTCGTTGGGTCGTGCGTTTCTATTTAAATGTACCCATCTCTGCCACAGTCACCTTAGGATTACTCATTTTAAACGGTCGATATTGTTTAAGCTAAACATACTTTAAATACCTAAAATCTCAACACTCTCCTCAATATTCAGCGCTTGAACTAAATACCGCTTTTGAATAAATCTCACTGATAATGCTTCCTTTGTGGGAGAGTTGTCGCAAACTTGGTTTATTTTGTTGCACATAGATAATAAAAACATTACCCTCACGTCAATTAATTGTTAATAACAATTTAATTTAATTGAATTCATAATCAAACATAAAATTAGGTGTCCAAATGGAAATTGGCAAACTCTCAATCATATCAAAAGCAATACTACTTTCATGCTCTGTCTCATTACTCTCAGCTTGTGGTGGTTCTTCAGATAAACCCGTTGAAAATACAGAAATAATAGAATCAGAAAAATCCTTCTTTGATATTACCGTTATTGACGGCTATATTCGTGGTGCTATCGCCTATATTGACTTAAACAGCAATAAAGTACGTGACAACGACGAACCTTTTGTCGTGACAACCGAAGGCGGCAAAGGGCAAATTGATATTACTGACTTAGGTCTGCCACCAGAGAGCATCAGCATTATTGTCGATATTCCTGCCGGCGCTATCGATGAAAGTACTATTACCGATGAAAACCCTGCTGGTATCGCTATTACTGATGAAACCGCATTTCAATTATTTTCATTACCCGGTCAAAATTTAGCAACACCACTTACCACACTGGTAGTGATTACCGCGCAAACGTCTGGTATCGATATCGCAACGGCAATTGCACAGGTAGCCGACAACTTAAACATTACTGTCGAGCAAGTGAACAGTGATTATATTGGTGCCCAAGATACTCAATTAGCAGTGCTTAACGAATTATTAATTGCAAATAATGTTATTCCACAAAATATTACTCAGGGCGTTGACGCCGCTGATGTACTTATAGCGACTCATGTGGCAAGTACACTGTCGAATGTTATTCAAGCAGCCAATACTGCCGGCAACTTTAGCGCAGAAGATAGCTCTGTTATCGATGCAGTGGCAAAAGTCACTACGACAGCGATAAAACGTTTTGTTGAAAATAATAAAGCAACATTCTCAACAGAAACATTATCAAACTTTGAAGTCATTATTGCAGACATTTCGAAGACCACAGTAGAGAGCTTTCAACCGTTAATTACCGCTACCGAAACAGTGAGTGAAGCGGACATTACTAATGCAGCTCTACAAGCTAACATCATGACTGATGTGGTTGAACGTTTATTGAATGGTTATGTTGCTGAAGGCGTAACTACCGACCTTACTGATAACATTCTTAATAATGTAGCTACTGTAGCTGCGACTGTTAAAACCACTATCGATAACATTATTGCTAATGATAAAGACAGTGAGCAACCGCTTGATATGAAAGAGCTTGCTGATATTGCCAAAGTAACAGCTGTAGCAGTCACTGAAACGCTAGCAAGCCTTGCAGATGAAACATTAACTGAGCAAGAAATTGCTAATGCACTAACGCAGAGCGCTCAAACAACGGCTGAGTATTTAGAGCAAGCTATTAGAAACGACATCGAAATAAATGATTTTGATGGCGATAGCATAGTAAATGACGAAGATTCAGATATTGATGGCGACAACGTATTAAATGCAGATGATGCTTTTGATTTTGATGCTACTGAATCCGTTGATACAGACGGTGATAACATTGGTAACAATAGCGATACTGACGATGATGGTGATAACGTTGCCGATAGTGACGATGCCTTTCCATTAGACAAAGATGAATCTGTCGATACTGATGGCGACAACATTGGTAACAATGCCGATACTGATGATGACGGTGATAACGTTGCTGATAGTGACGATGCCTTTCCATTAAACAAAGATGAATCTGTTGATACTGACGGCGACAACATTGGTAACAATGCCGATACGGATGACGATGGTGATAATGTTGCTGATAGTGACGATGCCTTTCCTTTAGACAAAGATGAATCTGTCGATACTGATGGCGATAACATTGGTAACAATGCCGATACTGACGATGATGGTGATGGCGTCTTAGATATTAACGATGAGTTCCCTGAAGACAATAGCCTTACTACCTCACTACGTGTTAGTGATATTGAATTCACCGATAAAGTACTGCGTTTATGTGTTATTGATAACTACAGTGGCAGCACTTACGCGGAACATGTTTATGAATTATCGTGTGAAGGTTCTGGTCCCCCTGTAAGGAGTGATAATACTTACTTTTACCAGCAAGGTGATCAATATGAAACGGGTCACTACCTAAATCGTTATTATGGTACGGACATTGCTGGTTTTAGTGGTATTTCTGCATTAAGCAACTTAACAACATTGGTTATGCCTAACTCAAACATATCTGATGTTGCTTTGTTAGCGAGCCTAACTAAGCTAAAAACACTTGAGCTAACCTTGGCTGAAAATACCGATATTTCACTACTCAGTAATTTAGTTAATTTAGAGTCAATTGCTATTTCAGACTATAAGCTTGATTATTTTGCTACTTTATCGGTATTACCAAAGTTAAAATCACTGACTACAACGATTGAGTACCCAGGTCCGTTCGACATCGAAGCAATTGTTTTAGCTAATGATGAAAAATTAGCAACTATTGCCACGCTGACGTCACTTGAAACACTTAATTTAGCAATACGTTATGGGATTTCAAGTGTAGAGCCCTTATCAACACTAAGTAATTTAATGCACTTAGGCCTAATCAACTCGGGTAAATTTTCCAACCTAACGGGTTTAACAAGTTTGTCAAACTTAGAGACACTGGTATTAACATCCCCTCATTTTGATAATGGCACATCCGATTTAACTGGCTTGTCTAATTTAACCTCATTAACCATGATACGTAGTTCTGTAAGTCCTGAAACTATTATATCACTGCCTGTAAGTCTTCAAAAATTGTCAATGCGAGATAGTAATCACTTTGAGTCGGTACAGTTTGAAGGATTAATAAACCTAGAAAGTCTTGAGTTATCTAATATTGGAAAATCCCCAGAAATTTCTGCTTTAGCAGGTCTAATTAACTTAAAAGAACTTGATTTATCAGGTAATAATTATTTTGACGATGTTTCCGTCATAGCAGAGCTCACTAACTTAAAGAAGCTGAACTTAAGCGATAATTTTAGTCTGAATAATATCTCAGCATTAGCTGACCTGACTAATCTCGAAACTTTAAACTTATCTGGTACTTCTGTGGATAATATCTCTGCTTTAGCTGGCCTGACTAGTCTTGAAACCTTAAACTTATATAACACAGGCGTAGCTGAACTATCAGCGATTAGTGCATTAACCAGCCTTAAGGTTTTGAATCTTGAAAGTCTAGAGCTAGGTGACATAACACCATTATCGAGTCTGATTAATTTAGAAGTATTGAATATTGCAGAGTCTGACGTATCTGATCTTGCACCATTAAGCAGCTTAACTAAGTTAGAGACACTGAACATCGAAGGTCTAGGAGTTAATAATTTAACGCCAATTGAAAATCTAATGAACTTAAAACATTTAAAATTTGATCACACAGATATTACAGATATTACAGGTATTAGCCCATTAGCATCGTTGGTTAATTTGGAATATATTAGTTTAGCCGATACTGATGTAGCGGATCTTTCGCCGTTATCTGGTTTAGTGAATCTTGAAACGCTACTTTTAAACGGTACTCAGGTTGAAGACCTAACGCCGTTAAGTGATTTAACTAACATTAAAAAAATAAATATAGGAAGTACCGGAGTTACCGATCTAACTGCATTAGTTAATTTCACTCGGCTTGAGTATTTGAACTCGTTTGGCCTTGATATGAGTGACTTAACCCCGTTAACTAACTTATCTGCTTTAAGGATACTAAGGGTAGACCATACCAATGTGATTGACTTAGCACCATTATCTAGACTACATAATTTAGAGGGACTGCACATGTATTATATCGATGTATCAGACTTATCTCCTTTATTTGAGCTGAACTCTTTATTGTTGATAGAAGCTTATGGCTTTGATGACGAACAGGTTGAACCCTTGGTGGAAAAGGGTGTGTTTTTCTTTGATGAGCCTAGATAACATTGTATTTTGAATGCAGTGAGTGTATTAAAGTTAAATTACTTTAATGTGCACGCAGTCAATAAAAAGAGGTTATGTTAATTCATAACCTCTTTTTTTTATGGGTTATATGTTGCTTATTATATTTGGGCTAGATTTTTAGAATGCACCTAACTAAGGTATTAGGTCACTCAGCATTACTTTCATTAGAGGATGTGATGGGAGCTGTATGAATAAAGGAACGTAAATGAAAAGCTAACTACAACAATTGCTTAGCCTAACCTTCCATTAGTAACATTTCGACAATTTGATTCATATCGAGATCGAACTCTTCTGCTCGAACACCTTTGACGATGGAATCTTCACTGTTTGATAGGTCAATTTCTTGCTTATCTAAAAAGTGCTTTTGTTTAACATGGTAAAAGGTGTGCACTTGCGGATTTGTTGGGTTTTTATCAT
Organism: Colwellia sp. 75C3; assembly: GCF_002836255.1. Taxonomy (GTDB): domain Bacteria; phylum Pseudomonadota; class Gammaproteobacteria; order Enterobacterales; family Alteromonadaceae; genus Colwellia. The sequence goes on from NZ_PJAU01000033.1 coordinate 438,819, forward strand.
TCCTAACTTTCACTAATGCTAATTTGTTTGATTCTAATTGCACCAATGAACCAACGGGAAAAACTCCAACACATTTAATAAACTGATCAACTAACTTACTGTCTAGCTGATTTTGGCTCGCTAACTCGCGTAAAATTGCAAAAGATTTACCGTGAGCAAATCCTTTTTTATAAACACGTGTAGCCGTTAATGCATCAAAGATATCGCAGATGGAAATCATACGGCCATACAGGCTTATATTTTCTCCTTTTACTTGGAATGGATAACCACAACCATTGAGCTTTTCATGGTGTAGGGTTGCCACTTCAAGACTAAGTGCGCTAATTCCAGGTGTTTCCTTGATGATATCTATGGAGTGATTTGCATGGGTTTTCATGATGGTAAATTCATCATCAGTTAATTTACCTGGCTTATTAAGGATTTCATTGGGTATCTTTATTTTGCCAATATCATGAAGGAATGCACCGATAGAAAGTTGCTCAATGATGTTCCTTTCTAAACCTAAATAGCGTGCGAAAAGGGTGATATAAACAGAAACTGCTACAGAGTGCTCTAAGAGGTAATGATCCTTTTCTCGAATATTTAACATACAGGCTAAGGAATCAGGACTATTAAATATTGCATCAATAGATTTATTGGTCACTTCAATAACAGGTGATAAATCTAAAGTACTGCCACTCAGTGCATCATTAAATAGTTTTTTTTGTATGCCTTTGGACTCATTAAATATTACTTGTGCTTCTTTAAGGTTTTCGCTGTTTATAATTGATGTTTTTGTTGGGACAAGGGTACTTTTTTTGTTGGTAGGCTTTAGTGTTTTACTACCGTCAATTAAAACACGGTAAACACTTTTGCTTTTTAGGTGGTTAATCACAGCGTTACTTTTGATGTGTCCAGCCGCCGTTAAAGAGAAGTTACCCTCTTGCTGAATAATTTTTACCACATAATGGCCAATTTTTAATTCAGAAGTATCTTTTTCAATTAACATGCTTAATACCACGATTAATAAATTCTTATTTAAAAAGCTCTAAAGTACTTATGTGTAATGTATGTAATATGTGCAATATGAGTAATTTTAGCGAGTGATTGACTATACGCTAAATAATGGTAAGCAAGTAAACTTCTAGTTCAGATTAATAATAGTTGTAAAATTCGGTGTTGGCGTCAAAATTGCTTTAATATGATTACCTGATTTAAATAATTTTAATACATACCGCTTACTTGCCGATACAGGGAGGTCAGCTGATTCAGCTTAGTTAGGATTCTTATGCGTACATTACTCTTCTTTTTTATTTTTTTGTTAGGCAGTTTTTCAGCATTCGCTATGCAGAAAAACATGCAAGCTGTGCAGATTTATACTGATAATCAATTACTGGATTTGATCAAAGAGAATAAACATTTAAGCCAAGTAGTTCTCGATGAGTGTCAATTAGTACAAGACATTGAAGCGCGCGCAAATAAAGCAAATATGCCCTCGTATCAATTTTTGTGGGGTGACATGTTAGCCTATGGTGTTTGCGTCAAAAAAGACATTGCCCTCGGTTTACATTATATGAGTCTAGCCGCTGATCAAGGCTTAGCAGAAGGCTTAGAGCAGCTAGGACGTTATTATCATATGGGTAAATTTATGCAGGTAGATATTGACCGCGCCATTGTTTATTTAAAAACAGCAGCAAGTTTAGGTAACTTACCAGCACAAATGCGTCTTGCTGAGATATACGAGCATGGCTACGGTAGTCCGTTAGACTACCCAGCATTATATTCTCAATTACATCACTCTATAACTGATGATAAAGTAATGCATAATAAAATCAGTGGCTTACTTTTAGTTCTTGCGAGTAAAATGCCAAGTAAAGTCATTGAACAAGCGAAAAGAACAAGTTATACAAATTAAGCAAAAGCGTTAGCGCGGTAAATAATAACTTTATGGTATACTGGCAGGTAGATATCCTTAAATACTGACCCATTATAGTGACCTATAACGATCCACACGCTAAACGCGAAGCCAAAAAATATGAAAAGCCAGTCGCCTCACGCGAATTATTGCTATCAATCATCGAAAAATGCTCGCCACCACCAAGTTTTAATAGCTTAGTCAAAACGTTAAAGTATGACGAAGAATATCAACTTATTGGTTTGAAGCGTCGTTTACGTGCGATGGAAAATAGTGGTCAGTTGATTTTCAATAAATTCAAACAATATGCATTGCCGGAAAAAAATAGCCTGCTAAGCGGCAAAGTTATTGGCCACCGTGACGGTTTTGGTTTCTTTTCCCCTGATGATGCTTCGATTACCGATAAAAGAGGTAAAGATTTTTATATCTCCTCTCATGAAATGCAGCGTGTTTTTCACGGTGATATCGTGCAAGCCATGTTGGTTGACCGTACGGATCGTAAAGGTCGTAAAGAAGTTAAAATACTTGAGGTCATAGAACCGAGAAAAGCACCTATCGTTGGTCGATTATATATTGATCATCATGTGTGCTCTGTTGTTTCAGAAGACAGTAAAATTAAACAAGAAGTGTTGATTGACCCACAAGCAAAAATGGGTGCTCGACACGGACAAATGGTCGTGGTTGAGTTAGTACAAAGACCAACTAGACGTTCACATGCTATCGGTAAAGTTATTGAGGTCTTAGGTGATCACTTAGCACCGGGCATGGAAATTGAAATTGCCTTACGTGCCCATGATTTACCGCATCAATTTTCGCATACTGTACAAGCTGAAGTAGCTAGTATTGCTGATGAAGTTGAAGAATCAGCCAAATTACCACGTAAAGATTTACGCGACTTACCCTTGGTTACTATTGATGGTGATGATGCGCGAGATTTTGATGATGCTGTTTATTGCGAACCGAAAAAATCTGGCGGTTGGCGCTTATGGGTTGCTATCGCTGATGTGAGCTATTATGTGCAACACGGCACCGCTTTAGATGATGAAGCGATATCACGTGGTAACTCGGTGTATTTTCCTAGCCAAGTTATTCCTATGTTGCCAGAGAAACTTTCTAATGGCCTTTGTTCACTAAATCCAGATGTAGATCGTTTATGTATGGTCAGTGAAATGACCGTTAGTGCCAAGGGTAAATTGACAGGTAGTAAGTTTTATCCGGCAGTAATGCGTTCTCATGCCCGTTTCACTTATACCAAAGTGGCTGCCATTCTTGATGGTGATGAAGCGCTTTGTCAAGAATACCAACCTTTGGTTCCTGATTTAAAAAATCTTGAAGATATGTATCACGCGCTAACCGATGCTCGACTTAAACGTGGCGCTATCGCATTTGAAACGCAAGAATCTATTTTTCTATTTAATGAAAATAAGAAAATCTCCGGTGTTGTGCCACTTATTCGTAATGATGCGCATAAAATCATTGAAGAATGTATGATTTTGGCTAATGTCGCGACGGCAAAATTTATTGAAAAGCATGAAAAGCCAGGATTGTTCCGTGTTCATGAAAAGCCTAATGAAGATAAGTACCGTAATTTTATCACTTATTTAAATGAGCTTGGTTTGTCACTACCATCTAAAGCAGAACCAGAACCAAGAGATTACGGTGATATTTTAGCGAGAGTCGCAGGTCGCCCAGATCAAGAGCTTATTCAAACCATGTTGTTACGCTCAATGCGCCAAGCTGTCTATCAAACTGACAATGAAGGTCATTTTGGTTTAGCACTGCCGTCATACAGCCACTTTACCTCACCTATTCGTCGCTATCCTGATTTAGTGGTGCATCGCGTCATTAAAGCTATTCTAGAAAAAGAAGCGACAAATGAGGCCAACGAAGGCAGTTATGATTATGCCTTACAGGAAGTGGTTGAGTTAGGCGAGCATTGTTCAATGACAGAGCGACGTGCTGATGAAGCAACGCGTGACGTTGCAGATTGGCTCAAGTGTGAGTTTATGCAAGATCACGTTGGTGATAATTTCACTGGCGTTATTTCAACGGTGACTAACTTTGGCATGTTTGTTCGCTTACAAGATTTACATATTGAAGGTTTAGTTCATATCACTTCTCTTGGTCGAGATTTTTATCATTATGATGATGTTCGCATGTGTCTGACCGGTGAACAAAGTGGTAAAAAATACCGCGTTGGTGATGAAATTCGAGTGCAAGTTGCCGCGGTAAATCTTGATGAAAAGAAAATAGATTTACGTCTTGAAGGCGTGGAAGTGGAAGAAAATAAAGGTAAGTCTAAAGGTAAATCTAAGGACTCATCTAAAGGCAAAAGCACAAGACGCTCAGGGTCAAAACCAGCGGAGGGTAAGTCAGAAAGTAAGACAGGCACTCCAGCTGCTACAGCCAAAAAAGAAAAACCTAAGAGCAAATCTAAAGGTGCATCTAAAGACAAGCCAAAAGAAAAGAGTAAAGCTAAAAAGCGTAGTGCACGTAAAAAACGCCCAGGTAAAAATGCCCGAAAAGGTACTAAAGACACTGCTTAAACAGTAGCTAAACATGGCTTGTAAGCCTCGTTGTTCATATAAAATAGAGAAAGATCATGGCGAAAAATGAAGAATTAGTTTTTGGTATTCATGCAGTTAATGCCTTAATGGACGCTGCTCCTGAGCGTTTTATTGAAATATGGTTATTAAAAGGTCGTGAAGATGATCGCATAATGCCAATTATTAATTTATCAAGAAAATACGGTATAGGTACACAATTGGCTAGTCGTAAAGCTCTTGATGAAAAAAGCGAAGGTGAGCAACATCAAGGCGTAATCGCCCGTGTAAGACCTGGAAAAAGTTATACCGAAAATGATATTGATGACATTATTCTTGCCGCAGAAAAAAAAGGTATTCCACCATTCTTTCTTATTTTAGATGGTGTTACTGATCCTCATAATTTAGGTGCTTGTTTACGTAACGCTGATGCAGCGGGTGTACAAGCCATTATTGTGCCAAAAGATAATGCCGCACAAATTACGCCTACTGTTCGTAAAGTTGCGGTAGGAGCGGTTGAAAGTGTGCCTTTAGTACAAGTAACTAACTTATCCAGAACGATGAAGCAGCTTCAAAAGCAAGGTGTATGGATTGTTGGTACAGCAGGAGAGACTGATACGTGTTTATATGATGTCAAACTTGGTGGGCCTATGGCACTTGTAATGGGCGCTGAAGGTAGAGGAATGCGCAGACTAACGCGTGAAAACTGTGATCAACTAGTGAAGCTTCCTATGGCTGGTACTGTTTCAAGTTTAAATGTATCAGTAGCAACAGGTATTTGTTTGTTTGAAATGGTACGTCAACGTTCAATCTAATTGCTATAGATTCTTGTATTAAAAAAGGCTTATTGTTTAAAACAATAAGCCTTTTTTATTAAGCTAATTTTACTAAGACAAGATTTTTCAGCTTACTTATAATAGCTTAAGCATTTCTCAACTTCGTTTTTAGAGCCCATAATAACTTCAACACGTTGATGGATGCTTTCTGGTTCTATATCCATAATACGGCCTTGGCTAGTCATTGCTAAACCACCGGCTTGTTCAAGTAAAAATGCCATTGGGTTAGCTTCATACATTAAACGTAGTTTGTATGGTTGCTCTGCTTTTCTGCTGTCTGCAGGGTAAGTGAAAATACCACCGCGACATAAAACACGATGAATATCACCAACCATGGCAGCTATCCAACGCATGTTGAAGTTTTTACCGCGTGGACCTGTATCACCCGCAAGTAAATCATCAATGTAATTTTGCATAGCTGGCTGCCAAAAACGCTGGTTAGACATATTAACTGCAAACTCTTGCGTATCAACAGGTACTTGTACATTACGTTCTACTAATAAGAAACCGCCATGAGTTCTGTCTAATACATAAAAGTGCGTACCGCTACCGGTAGTCATCACTAACATAGTTGATGGACCATAAAGCACATAACCAGCACATACTTGCTTGTCACCAGCTTGTTTAAACATATCATCATCACCAGCTTTAATATCTTCTGGTGCTTCATGAATTGAGAAAATAGTACCAATCAATGAATTGATATCGATGTTAGAGCTACCATCGAGGGGATCAAAAGAAACAATATATTTGCCATTTTCATCACCAGCAACTGAATGATCTTCTTCTTCTGATGAAATCGCTTTAACAAAACCCGACTCAAGTAAGATATCTTTGAATAATTCATTGGCAACCACATCTAGCTGTTTCTGAACTTCACCTTGAATATTTTCATCAAGGGTAGAGCCCATTACGTCGCCTAAATGGCCTTGGCTAACACGAAATGAAATCTCTTTCGTGGCAGCTAAAATAGTTTTTATTAATGAAATTAAATCAAGAGGTACATTATCTTGACGTAAAGCTGGGGCTAGTCGTTGCATTAGGTTACCTAAATTACTTTAAAGTTGATTGTATACTTTATAAAATTCGCCAATAATACTGGCCGATAGTAGTTTTATCATTAAGGCTGAAAGTTTTTATGAAACTATTCAAAATGATATTCATGATAATTATAGCAAGCTTATAGCTGATATTAGTAGCGTTTCCTTGTTATTTCGTTTGTGTTTATTGATATACCCGTTACCAATCAAAGTGCAGGATTTCAGTGGGAATTAAAATTACTTTAGGCAAGGCAAATAATTTAAGCATAGTTATTCTATGGTTTGATTATTTAACGCCGTATAAAGTGATTTTAAACCCATCAAAGAAGCGCTTGAGTAACATCACTTCATCGTTGCTGTGACTTATAATGGAACAACCATTATTTTATCACAGCGCCTTGAATTGAAATTAATCAAGCACTCTGAAAACTACATCTTGAATGGTGACGGGTATAGATATAGCAAGGCTATCATTTGTCGGATACTTTGTACTGCCCCCCATTTAAAGGAAATAATATGAATTTTGTTCGTGGCTTGATGCTTTTATGTATCTGCTTGGCTTTTACTACCAGCGCTGCTGATGTTAAGAAAGCGAATTTTGCTAATTTTATAAAAGATAAAACCTTACAGCAGGGCTATTTTTCTTTTTATCATGATGAAGAGGAAGGCAAAGTTTATTTGCAGATAGAGAAATTTGAGCAACAGTTTCTATTTCAGTCCAGTTTACCCCACGGCATTGGCTCTAATGACATTGGTTTAGATCGAGGTCAATTAGGTGATACCCGCTTAGTGCAATTTGAGCGCGTTGGTAATAAAGTATTTTTAAGGCAGTTGAATCCTTATTACCGAGCAAACTCTGACAATTCATTAGAGCAACAGGCGGTTGATGAGGCGTTTGCCAGTTCAATTATTTGGGGTTTCAAAGTTGTTGCGAGTAGTAAAGCTAGCAATAAAGGTAAGGGCGCGAGCAAAGTCCTAATAGATTACACCCCTTTTTTACTGTCGGACATTCATAATATTACTCAAAAATTAAAAAAGGGTAAGCAAGGAAACTTTAAAATAGATGAAAGTCGCAGTGGTTTGTATCACAAGCGCACTAAAGCTTTTCCAGAGAATACTGAATTAGAAGCAACGGTCACTTATAAGGGCACAGATGCTGGTAAGTATTTAAAAGCGGTGACTCCCGATGCCAGTGCTGTCACGGTAAACTTACATCATTCATTAATAAAATTACCTGATAACAATTATCAAACCCGCCAGTTTCATCCCTACAGTGGTTACTGGTCGATAGATTATGCTGATTACGCCAGTGCTATCGACGAGCCGTTAATAAAACGTTTAATTCCCCGCCATCGCTTAGCCAAAAAAGATCCAAAAGCATTAAGCAGTGCAGCCGTTGAACCTATTGTTTATTACCTTGATGCAGGTGTGCCAGAGCCTATCCGCAGTGCGTTAATTGAAGGCGCGATGTGGTGGCAACAAGCTTTTAGTGAGATTGGTTATCAAGATGCCTTTCAAATAAAAATATTACCTGAAGATGCTGATCCAATGGATGTACGTTATAACGTTATTCAGTGGGTGCATAGAGCAACGAGAGGTTGGTCTTATGGTAGTTCGGTTATTGACCCTCGCACTGGAGAGATAATCAAAGGTCATGTTACTTTAGGCTCTTTACGCGTAAGACAAGATTACTTAATTGCCCTTGGTTTGACTTCACCTTTTACTAATAAAGAAGGTGAAACAGGAGGAAAGGCCGATACTAGCACAATGCAAGCCATGGCATTAGCGCGTATTCGCCAGTTATCAGCACATGAAGTAGGACATACTTTAGGTATTGCGCATAACTTTGCCGCGAGTGTTAATGATCGTGCCTCGGTCATGGATTATCCGCATCCTTATATTACGTTAGATGAAGAGGGCGAAATAGATTTATCACAAGCCTATAAAGAGAATATTGGCCTTTGGGATAAGTATGTCATCGCTTATGGCTATGGCGATTATGAAAAATCAGAAAGTGTGAGTGAAGAGCAACAATTAGCAAAGCTTGTTAAAGAAACACAAAATAAAGGTTTTTTATATGTATCAGATGCCGATGCTCGTCCATCGTCGGGCGCTCATAATACCGGTCATTTGTGGGATAACGGCAGTAATGCCGCCCAAGAATTAAGCCGAGTAATGAAGGTGCGCGCTAAAGCATTAGAAAATTTCGGCTTGAACTCTATTGCGCCAAATACGCCCCTGTCGGAATTAGAGCAAGCGTTAGTGCCTATTTATAATTTTCATCGTTATCAGGTTGAAGCAACAGCGAAGCTTATTGCTGGCGTTGATTATGCTTATGAAGTGAAAAAGGCCTATGAAGTAAAAACAACTGATATAAATGAGGAGCTTGAAAATACTGCAGAAGTAAATGAGAGTAACAATGATATAGAAGAAGAGCTTCAGCGTGTACAAGCCGTTTCAGCGGCTATGCAGCAGCAGGCATTAACAGCGCTGCTATCAACATTGGATAGTGAATTTTTAACCTTGTCAGAGGATATTATAAGCCTTATCCCACCTAAGGCTTATGGTTATGCGCGTACCAGGGAGAGTTTCTCTTCACAAACAGGGCTTACTTTTGACCCTATTAGTGCCGCACAAGCCAGTGCTAAACATACCCTAACGTTTTTACTCAACAAGGAACGTTTAGCTCGTTTACAGCAACAAGCGGCGTGGTATCAGAAAAAAGGTAGTAGTGCTCAACAAGATAATGCCATTTTTTCAGTACAACAAGTGATAACACAACTACTGAATAGCACAATTAAGCAGAGCCCAGAAACAGGTTTGGCTTTGTTAGTACAGCAAAGAGTTAATCAGCAAGTTGTTGAGCAATTGTTAGCGCTATGGCATCAAACGCAGTTAGTAACTGAAGTACGTAGTGAGGTTTATGTTAGTTTAAAAGGGTTAACTGATTGGCTCGACGATAATAATGATAGTCGCCGATATTCGGCATTATCTGCTCAGTTTATATTACTTGAGCAGCAAATTAAGTTTAGCTTAGAGCAAAATAAACCAGCAGCACCCGCAAGCAAAATATCAATGCCTCCTGGCTCTCCTATTGGGGGGTAACCACTAGGGAATGTTAACTGAATACTATGACGAGCTTAGCAGCTAAGCTCGTCATCTTTCTTAACGATTAATATCAAGTTTCAATCGCTTCTGCCAAAGGAGATGCTTGTTTACGCTTTATTGGTTTAGCCAACACTACTAAGTTTCCTGCCAGCATCAAGCCTAAGCCAATGAAAGTATAACTATCCCAAGTGAACCCTTCGACAAAACTTGAAATAACCACAGCTACTGCAGGAAACATAATGGTTGCATAAGAGGCTTTATGTGCGCCAATTCTAGCCAATAACGTTAAATAGCAACCAAAAGCGATAACAGATCCGAATATTGATAAATACAATAGTGAGCTGATGTATTCAACCGTGAATGAAAAGTTAAAGGTTTGACCTTGAACAAGCGCCAGCACAAACATAAAACTACTGCCATACAACATGCCCCAAGCAGTGGCAGGTAATACAGCCATATTGTTATGCTGATTTTTAATTGAAATCATATTACCGGTAGAAGCAAACAACACGCCAATTAAGCACAAACCTAAGCCCAGCAAAGTACTATTACCAAAACTTACATTACTTATTTGTGGCCAAAATAAGGTAACAATACCCATTAAACCTAATGCACCGCCGTAATAGACTTGACTAGAAATACGGGTTTTAAACCACAGGCGAGCATTAATAATATTGACTATCATCAAAGTAGAAAAAGCAATACTGGTTAAAGCCGAGTTAATATGTGCTTGGGCGTTATAAAGTAAATAATAATTACAGCCAAATAAGGTTAAACCAAAAGCAAAGAGTTGCACATGCTGCTTAGCGGAAAACTTCAGTGGTAATTTCTTGAAGCGACAATAAGCAAACATACAGACAGCGGCTAAACCAAAACGGTAAACAATAGACACTTCAGCAGCGACTTCACCTAATTGATAATTAATAGCAATCCAAGTTGAGCCCCAAATGATGACGGTAATTATGTATAAAAGCGTATTGTTCATTAACTTTGCCACTCCATGAGTAGAACTAAATAGGATAAGGGTGACATTGTAATGATAATTTGATTTAATAACATATACAGAAATATGAAAATGTAACCTATACAGTTACTGTTGGTAATTAAAGGTATAAAAATGAAATTATTAGATAAGAGCTCTTCAGCATATTTATATCAGCAAGTTATCGACTTTATAGAGCACCAACGAAAAATAGGGGCTTTACAGGCGGGTGATAAACTCCCAAGTTTACGTAAATTAAGCCGTCAATTTGAAATCAGTGTGCCAACGGTTAAGCAGGCGTATATTGAACTGGAACGACAAGGGCAGGTCTGTGCAAAACCACAATCGGGCTATTACTTACAAGCCGCGCAAGCAAGAACATTAAAACCACGACCTGCTAAATGGGCGCAATGTGCGCCGGTAGAAGTGCAAGGTCGCAGTATGATTGAGCAAGTTCATGCCGCTGTGCATTTACCCGATACCGTCGCTTTAGGTATCTCCAATCCCATTCAAGCACATCCACCTGATAAAGCATTGGCCCGATTAATGCGATCTGTGTTGAGTAAGGTCTCAGAAAAGGCGGTTAGTTACGGTCCGGTAACTGGCGATGCCAAATTACGTATGCAGTTGGCATTTCGATATCAAGACCAAGGTGTTGAAACTAATCCTGACGATATTGTTATCACCAATGGCGCACAAGAAGCACTGTCTATTGCCCTGCAATGTGTTGCCAAACGTGGCGATGTTATTGCGATTGAATCACCCTGCTTTTTTGGCATTATTGAGTTGATTGAAACATTAGGTATGAAAGCGCTAGAAGTTTATACCTGCACAGAAGATGGTGTTTGTGTTGAAGACTTAGCTGAGGCGATTAATCAGCATGATATTACCGCCTGTTTGTTTTCTACGGCGATAAATAACCCATTAGGCTCAATGAAAACTGATGAGCAACGCCAAGCGATGGTGTCTCTATTAGAACAACATGATATTCCGTTAATTGAAGATGAAGTGTATAGCGAAATATACTTTACTGATAACAAGCCAAAACCTGCACAGCTATATTCTGAAAAAGGCTTGGTGATGACGTGTTCTTCATTTTCTAAAACAGCGGCACCAGGCTATCGTATTGGTTGGCTACTGCCTGGTAAATTTGAAGAGCAGGCAAAACGGATAAAACGAGCACAATCTAGTTCGACACCAATGCTGCAGCAGTGGACTTTAAATGAGTACTTACTTAGCGGAGATTATGATCGCCACCTTTGCGTATTGCGAAAGACGCTAGCGTATAACTGCGAGCGAATGCGGGCGTTGATAGCCGATCATTTTCCACCCGAAGTTTGTATCTCAAAACCCCAAGGTGGCAGTGTGCTGTGGCTGCGTTGTCAGTCTCACGTTAATACCAGTGCGTTTTTTCAAGAAGCGTTAGCACAAGGGGTAAGCTTTGCTCCTGGCGTTATTTTTTCACCTTCGGGTCGATATAAAAACTATATGCGCGTTAGTTTTGGCGTGTTATGGGGCACAGATATAGAAGTGGCAATTAAGGTCTTAGGACAATTGGTCTATGAACACACTAGCATACAAAAAACTGCACAACTGATGGAAAAGTAATGACAGTACAAAAACATAATACACAAATAAAGCATGAGAATATGGAACAAAAAACGACACAACTAAAGGTGTCTTTGAAGTTACTTTTACCTTTGCTGGCCTCTATTTTGGCGGTATCTCCTTTAGCGGTAGATATGTATTTATCGGCTATGCCAAGGTTAGCTGAGTATTTGAATACACCCATGTCTATGGTGCAAAATAGCCTAAGTATCTATTTGTTGGGTTATGCACTTGGCTTGATATTATTTGGTCCTATGGCGGATAAATACTCTCGTCGTACACTTGTTTTGATAGGCATAGGCGGCTTTTGCATAGCGAGTTTATTGTTACCTTTTGTTAGTAACATAGAGCAATTTCTTACCGTCAGGTTCTTTCAAGCTTTTGTCAGTAGTGCAGCAACCGTAGTAGTGCCAGGCGCAGTCCGTGAATATTACGGTAAAGATACCGCAAAAGGTCTTTCTTATGTCAGCATGATTATGATGTTGGCACCTATGATAGCTCCCAGTATTGGCAGTGTATTGTTGCTTGCTCATAGCTGGCAGCTCATTTTTTACGTACTAGCGGCTTACAGCTTTATTGTTTTGGTGTTAGTGATGAAATACTTACCCGATGCGGCCAATACTGATGCCTTTAAGGTAAGTGATTCAGCAACAGGACACTTGCCAGTTAAGGTAAAGGTGCAACTGAGCTTTATTCAGCGCTATAAAATTGTATTGAATAATGCAGAAGCAAGATTAGATATTTGTACTTCTATGATGATATCGCTGGCTTTCTTTACCTACATTACTGCCATTCCTTTTGTCTATTTAAAAGTTTTTGCAGTATCTGAATACAATTTTAGTTTTTTATTCGCGTTAAATGTTTTTGCTTTAATGATCGCGCACTTTACTAACACGCGTTTTGTCGTTCGTAAAGGCTCAAGAACGATGTTACGTTTTGGCTTAACGTTAGCCATAGTTGCTGCAACGGCTTTAATGTTGGTGAATGTATTAGCATTACCGTTAATTTATACTGTTATAGCAATATTTCCGTTAATGGGCAGTATTTCTCTGATTGCTGTTAACAGTGATGCCTTAGTTCTCACTAAATTTCCTGAACATTCAGGTACAGTTACCGCGGTAATAGGTACCTTTCGTTGGGGCATTGGCGCATTAGCAGGGCCTATTTTAGCGTTCTTTTATGATGGCAGCGCTAAGCCGTTTTCCTTGTTAATGTTCTTCGCTGTGTTGGTAGTATTATGCTGTCAGCTAATGGTATGGTTTCGTAATAAAAATAGCGTTAATGCTTTAGATATACAGATTAAAAGTAAGGAATAATAATGAAAAATATAGCAGTTATATTAAGTGGTTGTGGTGTTTACGACGGTAGTGAAATTCAAGAAGCCGTATTGACAATGTTAGCGATAGCCCAGCAGGGCGCAACTTATCGTTGTTTTGCGCCAAATATAGCTCAACACCATGTAATTAATCACCTTACCGGTGAAGTCAGTAAAGATGAAAGCCGTAATGTACTGGTTGAGGCTGCACGTATTGGTCGTGGTGATGTAGAAGACTTAACTGAACTGTATGAAAAAGAGTTTGATGCCATTATTTTTGTTGGCGGTTTTGGTGTAGCAAAAAACCTGAGCACTTTCGCGTTAGATAATGGTAATTATACCGTTAATGAGCAAGTACTCACCGCAGCTAAAGCCTTTGCTCATGTTGAGAAACCTGCAGGTTTTATGTGTATAGCACCAGCTCTATTACCTATGATTTATCCTGCGGGCGTAAAAGGCACTATTGGCAAAGATAACGATACAGCGAAATTAATTGCTGCTAAAGGTTTACTGCATATTGATTGTGAGGTGACTGATGTCGTGGTTGATGAAGCACATAAAATAGTGACTACACCCGCCTATATGTTAGCTGACTCAATTACTGAAGCTGCAGTGGGTATTAATAAGCTAGTAAAGTATGTTCTTGCTTTTAGTAAGTAGGTTTTGTTTTTGATGGATAATATTCATAATGACAGTCCTAGCTCTTTATTCGGTAACTTAGCTATTTCTATATCAAAAAACAAACGAGTCCACATAGTGCCAAGCGCGCTATTAATGATAATTTCCGTGGCGCTCAGCGCTTGTCAAAGTCAGGCAACAGAAAATAATATGACCCCTAAGCCAACTAGCACACATAAGCCAGATTACACCTCAGCGTTTACTGCATTTGAGCAGAAAATTGCTGAAAAAATGTCCCTCGATATACGTTATTTTTGTGCTGATATAAATGGTAAACCGAGTGTGCCAACGTCAAAGCATTGCCGACAACCCGTTACTGAGCTACCAGAAGAGCTGGCACAGCTGATTAGCAGTACTAATGTTGGTGGCATTGTATTGTTTGCTGAAAATGTTCAAGAAATAGCACAAGTCGTTAAGTTAACTGATGATATTCAACAAGCTTCAATAAAGTCAGTGCAGGGCAAACCTTTGATCATTTCAATAGATCAAGAGGGCGGTCGGGTCGCGCGTTTTACTCAAATGACTGGCTTTGCCGGAAATATGGCGATTGGTGCTAGCTACCCTGAACATGGTTCTCACTTTGCTACGCAAGTTAATGCCGTTATTGCTAAAGAATTAAAAGTCTTAGGTATCAATAATAACTATGCGCCAGTCGTTGATGTAAATACCAATGTTGATAATCCTGTGATTAATACCCGATCTTTTGGTGAGTCGCCACAGCAAGTTGCTGAGCTTGGTGCTAGCGCAGTTAACGCTATTCAGGCAGAAGGCGTTATGGCAACGTTGAAGCATTTTCCTGGTCACGGTGATACGCACGTTGATAGTCATCTAGGTTTACCTCGAGTTGACCATGATAGAGAGACCATAGACAAGGTTGACCTTGCCCCTTTTGTTTGGGCTATTAAGCACAGCCAACCAGCAATGATTATGACGGCTCATATTCAATATCCAATACTTGATAACAGTGTTTTTGTTAGTAAAAGTGGTGAGAAACTCATTCGTCCAGCAACGATGTCCCGTAAAATTTTAACTGACTTGCTAAGAGATGAAATGGAATTTGATGGCATTATCGCCACTGATGCTCTCGATATGGCCGGTGTTACTCACTTTTTTACTGAGGTTGAAGCGGTTGTTGAAACCTTTGTTGCCGGTGCTGATCTTGCAGTTATGCCGTTTAAGGTGAGAACGCCAGCGGACATTGCTGATTTTTATGTCTTTATCAAAGCAGTAGCTAACGCTCTGGCAATATGTATAGAACAAGGTGAATATCAGTTAGCTGAATTCGAACAATCTATTGCTCGGCTTAACCGATATAAGCAGCAATATATTGCCATAGAAAATGAATCAGTAGCGCAGCAGTTGCAATTAGCTAACGCGGTTATTGCTAATAAAAATCATATTCTTACCGAACAAGCCCTTGCCAATGCCGCGGTAACCTTACTGAAAAACAAGCAGCTTTTACCGCTTAATATCGCGGGGATAAAACAATTGCATTTTGTCGTTGCCAATCAGCAAGAGTTAGTCGCATTAACTTATGCGACCAAGCGTGTGTTAGCAAAAATGTTGCCAGCGAGTGATGTTGAAAGTATCAGCATTAGTCACTTTGTTGGTGATGGTGCTGATAGTGCAGCGTCGGATAAAAATATGAATGCACTGTTAAGTAAAGCTGATGTGGTGATTGCAACTGTCGATATTAAAACAGCGAGTTTAGTTGATTTGGGTGGTATGGATGATCTAACACCAAGTTATGGTAGTGCCGTTCAGCAGCAGACAAAACTGACCTATGCCACGTTATTGAAGCAGCAACTAATACTAGCAGGTAAGTTAAATACGCCTTCTATTCTCATTGCTAAAGGCTCGCCATTTTTAATCAATGAATACAGTGAACTTGCTGATGCAGTATTGCTAAATTTTGACGATAGAATCTATGAAAATGCTTCTCAGCAAGCTATCAGCCCAGGGTTTAATACCAGCATGGCGGTTATTCTTGGTGAAAGTCAGGCGTTAGGCAAGTTACCTGTTACCTTGAAAAATTAGCAGTCTTTAATCTATTTAATTGACAGGATTTCGTTAACCAGCACAAGTGAGCAATAAATTAACGTGCCTATGTAGTTAACTCAGGAGCTTGCTGTAACCGTCATCTTCGAAGTATCTGATCGAAGATCCATCACTTTTTAGTGACTGGATCCTCGATTAAGACACCACGAGGATGACCTCCCTGAACCCTATGTATAGGCATGTAAATTAATGGGATTGGTATAAACAGGCAGATAAAAACGGCATAACCAGTAATGGTCATGCCGTTTTTACTTATGTGATTAAGTATGTAATTGCAGTTAACTATCAAAGCAGTATGCTTAGTTACTTATTATCTTTATTTGTTGGTTTATCACTAGGTAGTTCATTAGCTTTATTATTGTTAAATCCATGATGGTTTGCACCGAATTTGTTCATATGTGAACCGACTAGACTAGCCACTAAAATAGCTAAATAAAACTGACCCACGATAGCTTCGAAATAGACTAAAAATCGTGAAATAGGTAATAGCGGTGAAATATCTCCAAAACCTAAAGTAGTGATGGTAACAAATGAGAAATAGATAAAATCAGGAAACAAAGTAAACCATTCATTACTATTGCTGATGTTATTAAAAGAGTTAGCGAAGCTGAGTTGTACTAAGGTGTATAGTACCGCCCAAATCAGTCCCATTAATAAATACAAACAGATGGCACCTAAAATTTTATTACCATCAATGTCACCGGTAAACATCACTTGTTTGGCCGTGCGTAGCGCACTAGAAATAAAAAAGCTCAACAGCAGCAGTAAATACACCTGATCAAAACCGGCATTATCGAGCCAAGCGGCAAAAAAAGAAAAGACTAATATGGCGATGGGGAAAATAAAGGTTTTACGCAATACAAAGTCTTTCGTATCAACGCCCCATACCGCCACTAATAAGGTTACTACGGTGGCAGATTGCACCAAACGCTGCACTGACCCTTCAAAAAACTGTTGAGCTAACGACGTGCCAAGCAATAACAAGATTAAGGCAAAGGTGAGATAAATAAAGTTATCTTGGCGAGTCATTGTTTTCAAAAGCGTTTCTCTTTAATCATAAGTAGGGACAAGTCAAATAATCTCCCCCTACTAGCTGATATAAGTTGAGTCTAGGTTATCTTCTTTTAGCTCTAGCGGGACGAGATTGTGTATTGCTAGGTCGTGAACGATGTTTTCTAGCGGGTTTAACCACAACCACACTACTATGACGATGGTAACTATTACCATAATACATTGGGTAGCCAGTACCATAGCCCATGCCATAACTAACAGAGCCGCTTACATGAGTATTTTCACAAGATGTTATGAAGAAGGTGGTAACAACGACGGTAGTTGCGAGTAATAGGGTGTTAATCTTTTTCATTACTCACTCTCCTGCTGTGTTAATCCAAGAAACGCGCCATTAGGATCACTAATAATAGCGACGCCTTTATCTTCTTGCTGATAAATAATAGTAGCGCCATTGAACGTGGCTTTTGACAAGGTAGTTGCTACGTTATTCACTTCGATAAAATTAACCCAGCGGTCTCTTTGCTCAAACGATTCAGGTAACTTTACAATACTAGCTTGAACCATATCAGCTTGAATTAAAAAGAAGCTATCTTCTTTAGCGTTAATTGGCTCTATCTTATAATCAAAAGTGTCTTGGTAAAACAAAGCGGCTTGTTTGGTATCGGTACTAAATAGTTGAGCCCAATCCCACTTATTACTTATTTTCTGATGATTCTTATTAGTAATATCTAACTCAAGCAAGGCAATAACGCCTCCTTGTGGATCAGCCAATACAGCTCTTTTACCATAAAGCTTAAATTCATGAGGTGCTAATATTATACTGGCATTGTTCTTGGCTGAGAGTTCACTTCTACTTGCTACATTATCAGTATCTATACTTCCTACCCATAAGGCATTATCTGTTTTATTTCGTTTAGAGTCACGAGCCAGAACCCCTGCAATAGCGTGTTCGCCTTGGTAAAATATATGGTATTTTGCGCTATCCTTTGCAAACGCTTTAACTGTCCAACCAAAAGTATCGCGGTAAAACTTAAGCGAAGCTTCAACATCACCAGTGTAAAGATCAGCCCATACTAATTTACCATGCTGGTTTGTTATTATGTCTTTATCGGTTGTTTCTGGTTGCGCAGCTAAAGAACCATTACTATGTAAAAGCAATGGTACCAATAGTGATAGCAATAACTTACTGAACCCTTTCATTACCTAATTTCCCTATATTTGTAATTAATGTCATTCCATTGAACTATGAATGATAGTTATTATCAAGTGTGTAATTAAACGGATATTGCAATACGTGGTATTGCTCCTTCATCGCTATCTATTTGTGGCTTACAGAATAAAATACGAGAAGAGTCGATTTTTCCTTGTTCAATTAAATGATCCTTGAAGGCATGTTCTCGTTCTTCACCCATGTCGAGTAAACGTTTTATGTCTGTTTTGTCTGTTACCGAAATACCGGCTTTAAGGCCTATATCTGCAGGTGTGCTGATCGCACAAATGGTTACGCGGGTTTCTTCCTTGTCTTGCATTAAGGCAATGAATTCTTTTAAGTAGGCACTTTGGCTATCATTCGGTTCAATTTGTTCTACCTGATATTCTAAATCATCAAAGCGTAGCTTTAAGGCAAATTCACCCGCTGTGATAGCGATAGATACAATATTGGCGTAAGGAACAAAAGTGGTCATCAGATAATCTTGTGTCGCCGAAATTATAGCTTTTGTGGTGATTAAGGTAACAACACTACTTAAGCCAAATTGTGGATCTGAGGTAGAGCCACTTAACGGGACATCAAGCTCTACATTACCATCACCATCTTTTAGCATACCTAGCGCCATATTTAATGGCAAGGCACCTTGGTCAATTAAGCTACCAGCTTCTTCACTATCAACTAAACCTGTTTCTAAGGCCTGTAGTAAGACCACAACGTTACCATCGAGCTCTTCACCTGTCAGTGTTAAATCTAAAGCGGTATTAAGTTGACCTGTTTTTACTTCAATACCTGTTGAAGCTTTCAAATATGAAGAAATGGCAGGCAATGAAAACTCTTTAAAGTCTCCTTTTGCATGATAAGTTGCTAGCTCTGCGAAAGGTTGTAGATAACCAGTTAGGTTAAAGTTGGCATATTTATTACTACGACCGGCTAATGTAAAGGGCGTTTTCTCTTGCTGTTTTTCTTTCTTGTTACTTAAAGCGCCTACATCAAGGGTGTCTAAATATAAGGTACGCTGATAAATAGGATCAACACTGAAATCGGTAAAACCGAATGAATTTTCATTAATAAAACGTATTTCATTGAGGCTAAACAAGAAGCTATCACTGTTGGCTTCAGCTTTATTTGGTTCGAGTTCTTTTTCAATTGCGGTTACTGCATTGGTTGACTTTGGTTCGACAGCATTGTGCTGGTCAGCTTGATTACCCAGAGCAACTAAATTGGCAAGTTCTTTATTTTCTTTAATAATAATATCGCCCGATAAGGTATCCAAAAGAATACTGTTGATGGCAATACTTTTTTCGTGGATATGTAGGTTATTCACTGTCAGTTGTTTTAACTGCATAACGGGCGGCAGATTGACTATCTCTTTGGCTGCGATATCAACACCGTCTTGAACCGAGATTTTGTTAATTCGAGCAATAACTTTCTTAGCTACTTCATCAGTTAAGCTCGTTTTTTTAGAGAAAAGTAAGTCATCAAGTACAACATTAGCAATATCTATACTCGGTTCATCATCTAAAATAAAATTAATTTCATCTAAACTAAGTTGTCTAAATGCGACGATTTTTGCTTTGCTTTCGGTATGGTTTAAAACGGCATCAGTCAACTTTACACTACTGTTGCCAGCTAAGTGAGTAATCACGTTGTCTTGTAAATCAATAGCAAGATCGGTGAAATTATATTGCAAGTCATTGAGGGTAAAGTGTTGTTTATCTAACCCGACTAACAAATCTTGTAACCTTAAGTTGGCCTTTTTAACCCTAAAGTTAATACTTTGTTCCGCTAAGGTAACTGTTTGCTGGCTATTAAAAGACAGTGCTCCCTTAAGTTCGGTTAGTTGCTCAACGTAACGGGCTAATTTTTCTATAGGGTAGTTTTCTAAACGAAGATTACTGTTTATATCGCCTTTACCTGCGATTAATCGTGTATTAGCAGAAAATGCTAAGTGAGTTTTATCAATTAAAGCCGTTAATGCTAAAGTTGCCTCTTGCTCCGTTTGAGTTGCCTTTATCTGGCTTAATACTAATTGTTCAATTTCTATGTGATGAGTTTTATTTTTTTGTTGCTGAGTATCTCTTTCTATTTCAATAGTAAATTGGCTTAATAGCAAGTCAGGCAGTACTAGTTGATAAGGGAAATCGCTGGCTGGTTCATCAACAGCTACGTTTGTAGCTTTTTTGTTCGTTTTCCCATCTTCATTAGCCGAGCTAGGTATCTCTATACCAGCGATAACTAGATGATTATTATGCTGAGTAACTTTTAATGTACCTTGTTCAAGTAAAAATTTACTGAGCAAAATTTTGTCAAAAGCTAGCTGCCACAATGCGACTTGAACTTCCATTTTTGCTAATGAAAAAACAGTCTCTTCAGTTTTGTTTTTGCTACTCACTAAGTCAATATCGCTGAGCGTGACGCGCATTAAAAAAGGATTAAAGTAAATGCTGGCGTTGTCTGATAAGTGTAATTGCTGTTCCGCTAGAATAGGGCTAATGAAATGCTTAATTAACGGTGATGAAACTAGCCAAATAAGTAGAAAGAAGCCCAAGTATAAGGCTACTAATACCTTAAAAAATTTGTGAGTAAAAAACGATAGCAAGCTTGCCATAATTTAGGATATTCCTTGTTAGGTTTGCATTTATTGTGTTGTTAGGCACGTGCTTGAGGGATAAAATAATGTGGAATGTAATTTACACTATTTTACAAAAAGTTTACAATTACGTTTTAAAGGTTGACTCTGAAGTGAAATCTGAAGTTAACTCTAATTTAACATAGCTTAGGATACCATTTCCATGGAAAGCAATATAGAAAAAATAGAACATTATATGCAAATGCTCGGTGAAATGGGACTGCAATTTGGCGTCCAATTTTTATTAGCGATAGTTACCTATTTCGTCGGTAATTTTATTATTAAAAGGGTGCTTAAGTTAGTTGAGTTAGCACTAGAAAAGAAAAAAGTTGAAATTACGCTACACCGATTTTTATTAAGTATTTTAGGTACTTTATTAAAAGCGGTTCAAATTATCGTCTTTGCTTCAATGCTCGGCATTCAAACCGCGTCATTTATTGCTATTTTAGGTGCAGCTGGTTTAGCTATCGGCTTAGCATTACAAGGTAGCTTAGCTAACTTCGCTGGTGGTGTCTTAATCTTACTATTTCGTCCGTTTAAAAACGGTGATGCCATCAAAGCCCAAGGCTATGTTGGTAGTGTAGAAGAGATTCAGATCTTTAATACCATCTTAAAAACCTTTGATAACCAACGTATTATAATCCCTAATGGTTTATTATCTAATGGTTGTGTTACTAACATTAATGTTAATGGTACGCGCCGTGTTGATATGGTTTTTGGCATTGGCTATAACGATGACATAGCTAAAGCAAAAGCGCTTTTACGTTCAATAATTGAAGCCGATGAGCGTGTATTGAAAGACCAAGCGGTAGATATTTGGGTTGGTGAACATGGTGAAAGTTCAGTGAATTTATTTGTACGTCCTTGGGCGAATGCAGAAGATTACTGGGGAATTTACTTTGATATGATGGAAAAAGTTAAAATTGAATTTGATAAAGCAAATATCAGCATTCCATTTCCACAGCGTGATGTGCATATCCATCAATCCACAAATACTTAATCTAAAGCGATAAACATATTTTTTATGTATTCAAAAGCCTACTTCAGTTATCTGAGGTAGGCTTTTTTATTGCGTTTCTCGTGCAATAATCGCTACTTTTAATACCGCTACTTATGCTTTAAATAATACCCTGCTGGTATGCCCATATACATTCGCTCTATCGCTAATTGACACAATACGGCCCTTTTTCATAGAAAAGTATTACAAGATGATAGAAAAGTGTAGCAATGAACTTTTTTTAAGCGGCACACTAGCCAAAGCCAAAAGAAAATTTAAACTAAATATAACAACAATCATTAGCTAGCAGCATAAAACGAAAAATAATAAGGGATTTACATGAAAACAAATATCATTGCGGTAATTTTGGTCTTGGTTATCTTTTTCGCCATTTCATTTATTACTAATATTATTGGGCCACTGTTCCCATCGTTAGTGAAAGACTTTGATATTAGCTTGGCGGTTGCCGGGTTTTTACCTTTTTCATTTTTTGCTGCTTATGGTGTTATGTCTATTCCTGCGGGGTTATTGGTTGATAAGTTTTCAGAAAAACCTGTGCTCATTGCCGCTTTTGTTATGTCAGCACTAGGCTCGTTATTATTCGCGCTAGCGCCTAGTTTCTTTATGGCTATGGTATCGTTGTTTTGTATAGGTACGGGTATGGCCATGTTGCAAGTGGCGATAAACCCATTACTAAGAGTATCGGCTGGTAAAGAGCACTTTGCTTTTTATTCGGTATTGGCACAACTACTTTTTGGTGCTGCGGCTACCCTAAGCCCACTAGTTTACAGCAGCTTAGTACAAGGCATGGCAGCTGAGAGTTCGGTCGGTATAGCGGGTGTTTTAGTCAATATAGTTCCCAGTAATATGCCGTGGTTATCTATGTACTGGATTTTTGCTGCGATATCATTATTGATGTTATTACTCATTATCATGATTAAGTTACCCAAGGTTGAACTGAATGAAGAAGAGTCCATTGGTGCTTGGAAGATCTATGGCCAACTCTTTAAGAATAAAACCGTTATTTTATTCTTTATTGGTATCGCAGCCTATGTTGGTACCGAGCAAGGCATTGCCAATGCCATATCACTTTTCTTAGAACGTTATCACGGTTTGGATCCTTTAACCGTTGGTGCAAATACCGTTAGTAATTTTTGGTTAATGTTAACTTTAGGCTGTTTTCTTGGTTTAGCTTTATTAAAGGTGTTTGATAGCCGCTTAGTGTTAAAGCTGTTTTCAACAGGTGCCTTTATCTCGTTAACCGCAGCACTTTTTGGTAGTGCTAATACAGCATTAGTCGCTTTTCCTTTAGTGGGTTTTTTCTTATCAGTGATGTGGTCTGTTATTTTTTCATTAGCATTGAATTCATTAGCCGAGCATCATGGCTCGTTTGCAGGTATTCTATGTACTGGTATTGTTGGCGGTGGTTTAGCCTCACCAATAGTGGGTCTAATTGCTGACTTAAGCGGTGATCTACGTTTGGGTATGGTTGTGGTCTACATCACGTTGGCTTATATTTTTGCCATTGGTTTTTGGGCTAAGCCGTTAGTTAATAATAAAACGATTAAATTCTTTAAAAATAACGACAATGATATTTCTTCTCAAGTAAGCCTTTAGTTACTTGATTAATAAGTAGATAAATAATCTCCCAATAGACAAAACTATTTATCTATTAGAGCAACGAATAACTTAACGAGCTTATAACTATGATTAGAAAAACGTCTTATATTTCGGTGATTGCTACCAGTCTACTGCTCTCCGCTTGCCAAGGGGAAGTAGTAGTGCCTAGTGAAAGCAATACGGAAATAGTTACGCCGGATAAAGTCGTAGCATTAACTGCGCAAGAACAACTCAATGGCTTAGCTAAACATTTGCAAGTGCAATATCATTTTCTCAGTAATGTGGAGACTGATTGTCCCGAGCTAAATGGGGAAGCCGTTAAGCATTGTTATAGCGCTGAAATCAGTCTCATTTTACCTAAGGGCAATGCCGCTTACGTTATTGAAAAACAACTATGGCAACTAAATTACTCGCAGGTTTACCCAAGTTACGCCAGTAGTAGTGAGCACTTTAACTTATTGCATCTTAACGGAGATATGCATCAAATTAGTCCTAAAGCAGCTTTTAACGGTTTTAAGACTGGCCAGGAATATAAAGTAAAATTATGGGTGAAAAGTACGCTAATAACTGAATCAGAATTAATGCCAAATTATTGGTTGGCCAGTGAAGGATTGACGGCTGCCATTATTGATAGCACAAGAAGTCAAGTGAATAAGGAAACCGGCTTAGAAATTCAACCTTGGGTGGTACCATTTACTGATATAGCTAAACAAATAAAGTCAGCACCTGATGATGTTAATCAATATGCCTCTACCCAATGGCTTTATGACAATGAACCTAAAGTTACTATAGATTCTAGCCATGTTGCGTTTGCGATTACACCTACGCCTAAATCAATTGAAATTGCAGATAAACAAGCGCGTTTAGATTTGGCCAACGGATTACAAGTAAAGTTGAATGGTGCTATTAAATACCCACAATTAGCGGCTGCTTTTGAACGCTTAGCTACTTTAGGTATTAAAGAAAGTAGTACAGGCATTGTTGTAAACATTGAGTTGAATAATAATAAAAATGCTGATTGGCGTTCAGGGCATTATCAATTAACCATTAATGACAGCGCTATCATTATTAAGGCACAAGACAGTAGCGGTGCTTTTTATGGCTTACAAAGCCTAGCCAGTTTAGTGACGGTAGGTTCAACCAAAGTACCCTTGGTAAGTGTTGATGACCAACCTTATTATGATTATCGTGGCCAACATGTCGATGTTGCGCGCAACTTTCATAGTAAAGAGTTCATGTTTTCGCTGATTAAACAAATGGGTGCTTATAAACTGAATAAGCTACATTTGCATTTAGCTGAAGATGAAGGTTGGCGTCTCGAGTTACCCAGCTTGCCAGAACTAACAAAAGTAGGCAGTAAGCGCTGTCTAGATTTATCTGATAAGCAATGTTTACAACCACAGCTTGGCGGTGGCGCGAGTAATAGCGATGGTTATTACAGTATTGATGATTATCAAGAAATATTGCGCATGGCGACTAAGCATCATATTCAAGTGATCCCATCATTA
Organism: Colwellia sp. 75C3; assembly: GCF_002836255.1. GTDB lineage: Bacteria > Pseudomonadota > Gammaproteobacteria > Enterobacterales > Alteromonadaceae > Colwellia. The sequence goes on from NZ_PJAU01000033.1 coordinate 463,856, forward strand.
GATATGCCAGGGCATTCAAGAGCCGCAATTAAAGCCATGGAAGCGCGTTATCATTATTACATGAGTAAGGAAAACGAGAGCGAAGCTAAACGTTACTTATTGACTGATTTTGATGACAAAACCCAATATAGCTCCATTCAGAATTATAACGATAACACCTTAAATATTTGCATGGAGTCTACTTATACTTTTGTCGACCGTGTTTTAGATGATTTAAAAGCCATGCATCAAGCCGCAGAGCATCCATTAGCGTTATATCACATTGGCGCAGATGAAACCGCTGGTGCTTGGCTGGAATCACCGGTTTGTAAGGCGTTAATCGCGGATAAAAGTAATGACTTTGGTGATGCGGAACATTTAGGCGCGCATTTTATTGAGCGTGTTTCCCATATGGTTGTCAGTAAAGGTATTGCTGTTGGCGGTTGGAATGATGGTTTAAAAGAAACTGATGTCACTAAGATGCCGGCTGATGTGTATTCTTATATCTGGGATGCCTTACCGTGGGGAGCGCATAAACAAGTCAGTGAGCAAGCCCACCGTAATTGGAATATTGTCCTAGCAACACCCGATGTACTCTATTTTGATTTTCCTTATCAAATAGATCCCAAAGAGCGCGGTTATAACTGGGCATCTAGACGAGTTACTACGCGTTCTTTGTTCAACTTTATGCCAAATAACCTGCCTATTCACGCTGAATTTCGTCTTGATACCTTAGGTAAAAACTATAAAGTCAATGATACAAAACAGCAGGATAAATCGGGTAAGGTAATACATCAACCTTTACCTAAAAACTTTAGGGTTCGTGGAATTCAGGGGCAATTATGGAGCGAAACAGTACGTAGTGATGAGCAAGCTGAATACATGATATACCCGAGATTATTAGCGCTGGCCGAGCGTGCTTGGCACCAAGCTAATTGGCAAGTGCCTTACAATGATATGGGGGAGAAATATAGCAAGGATAGCCATTTCTTTACTGAGAAACTTCGTCAATTTCGCGATAAGCAATGGTTAGCTTTTTCACAGACCCTTGGTGAAAAGGAGTTAGCTAAGCTCGACCTTGCGGGCGTGTTTTATCGTGTTCCCACGGTAGGCGCAACTATTGAGTTTGGCGTATTATCGGCCAATTTGGCAATAAAAGGTTTACCCATTGAATACCGAACTAATCAGGGGAAGTGGCAAAATTATCAAGAGCCTATCAAAGTAAATGGTCCAGTACAGATTCGTGCACGTACGCGAGATAAGCAACGAGCAGGTCGCACAATGACGGTAACCAAGTAACTTTATTGTTAAAGAGTATTAATTAATGATAAGTAGCGAATAAACAGACAATGGCAATAAATGCAGGCATGTTTAGCGGGGTATTCCTTCACTAAATTGTCTGCATTTTTAATTTAATCGTCGTGATTAATATGGCCATTTTCCATCAATCATTAAGTTAGCTGATATCTATTGATAGAAAAGTATAAGTATTTGATAGATGAGTACATTTGTCTCTATGATTTATTCTGCACACTAGCGTATCTCTTTTTATTTTTATTTCTGGTTTATATATGAAGCAATCTTCTATCGTGGTTATCGACTTAGGCGGTACAAAAATTAATGTAGGTCTCTATCGAAATGGATGCATAGAAAAAAGTTTTATTCAGCTATTTGATGCCAGTCAAGGTGTACAAGACTCATTACTTTTTATTAAAGCTTGCATAGAGCAAGTGCTAGCAGAAGATACTATTGCGATAGCAATAGGGGTGCCGGGTATTGTTGATGTTAAAACTGGCATTGTTTTCGGTGCAGTGAATATAGCATCATGGAGTCAAGTCTCTTTAAAGCAAGACTTACAAGCACTGCTAAGTTTACCTGTTTATGTTAATAATGATGTTAACTGTTTTGTTAAAGGCGAGCACTTAAAACTAAGAGGTGAAGGTATAGAAGATATGGTCGGCCTTTGTCTGGGCACAGGACTAGGCTCTGGTCTTGTGTTACAAAACAACTTACATACTGGTGTTAATGGTTGCGCTGGTGAGATTGGTAGTTTTGAGTACAGGAAGGGGGTTCTCGAAGATTACTGTTCGGGTAAGTTTTTTACTGAACATTATCAAGAGTGTGGCGCTGTGCTGGCGGAAAAATCCCGTGCAGGTGATGAGCTGGCCCTTGACGCATTTAGACAGTTTGGCTTGCATCTATCCGTTGCAGTTAAGCACCTGTTAATGATAATAGACCCACAATTAATTGTTATTGGCGGATCTGTCGCAAATTCATATGATTTATTCATTGAGTCCGTTTGGAAAAACCTGGCTGATTTCCCATATCAAAATATGGTCAGTAAGTTAACCATTGAAAAGAGTAGAGACGAGCATAGTGCTTTACTTGGCGCTGCACATCTTTATTTAGAAAGTTTAAGGGATTGTTAATCTGTAGTCCGTAATTTTAAAATATTATCCTTTGCTAGCGACTACCGAATTTCCTATGCTAAACACAATATCTTAAAGTTAAGTTATCATGTTTATATTTACTCATTCTTGATCTAGGAGTAGGGCTATCTCATGCTCATATTTTTTCTGCTTTTTAGCATTAAAACCACTATGGGCACTAATAAGTTTTCCTTCACGGTTAAATAAATAACTGCTTGGCATACCTTTCAATTTAAATTTCTTAGCGAGAACACCTTTTGCATCGTAAATAATGGCAAAGTTAGCGGGGGTTGCTAGTAAAAATTTTTCAGCCAATGAAACTTGTGCATCCAGGTTAATACTCAATACCACTAGTCCCTGCTCTTGATGTTGAGCTTGCATCGTATTCATCCAAGGAAACGATTTTCGACAAGGTACACACCACGACGCCCAAAAATCTACATAGACCACTTTACCTATGTTTTTTGCCATCGCTTGTTCAAATTCGAGTAACGGTTCATTAGCGTGGGCATCGTTAGAAATGAACGATAATGCTATTATTAATAATAATAGATTTGCTAAGGCTTTGAGTGGGTTGGACATACTATTTCCTACATTCTTTATACATAAGTTAACTATACTTAGTTTTAGCTGTGATGCACAATATCCCTATAGAAATTAAACTTCATTTGATAGAAAATTAATTGAGCATAGTTATATGAAAATAGAGTTAAAATTATTATTAATTGTCTTTGTTTGTTATGCATTACCAAGTCAAGCTTGGTGGCTTGTTTCAGCAAATACAGAAAGCGCTGCAACGGACGACAGTGTTGTGGATAATAAGGCGCATAATGAATCGCTAAAAAAACGCTTTAGTAAACAGCATCAGCAATTAATTCCTATTGTTGCGGTCGCTGATATGTTTTTTAGTTGTAATCAAATACGAAAAACAGACAAGATTAACTACTCTCTTGGTTTTTTAATCAATCAAATGGATAGAAACACTTTAGCAGAGAAGCTAGGTAGTTGTTTAGGTGAAGATGCGATGAAATCAGATGCAGCATTAAACTTTGGTTTGTTAGGCTGCTTTCATGATCAACTTTCCCATTTACCTAAAGCTGAAAGTGAACAAAAAATGAAGTTGGTTAAGCAGGCCGTTTCTGCACTGTCTCACGAAGAACGTAAAAAGAGCTTCACTCAATGTGTAACTGAGCAAAGTATTCACTACCTTAAATAACCTAAACTTCGGATAAGCTAATTTTCCTAACAACACTCTTTAAGTGTCTATCAGCGTTATTATTACTCCCAATAACCAGTTATTGCCTTGTAAAAATATCTGATATACATTTAAATTTCGTTACTGTACGTTGAAGTTAATTTGTTCACTTAACTTCTGTGAGTTACAAAACTCTTATCCAAACCTCAGGTTAAATAGCTTATTCAACTGGACAACTACATAAATTGTAACAAATACTTAGCTTCTTTTACTGTTGTCACTTTCTTATTGTAAGCAATATCACTTATAGTAGCGTTAACTCCAAATTTATAACGATTAGCAAATAGAGCAAGGTGAGATAAAATATGACTCAAGAAACACCTAAAATTTTAGTAGTAGATGATGATATGCGTTTACGCTCATTATTAGAACGTTATTTAGTAGAGCAAGGTTTTACAGTACGTAGTGCTGCTAATTCAGAACAGATGGACCGTCTACTTGAACGTGAAAATTTTCACTTGTTAGTGCTCGATTTAATGTTACCCGGTGAAGATGGTTTATCCATTTGTCGTCGTTTACGTCAAAACTCCAATAATATCCCGATTGTTATGTTAACCGCCAAAGGTGATGAAGTTGACCGTATTATTGGCTTAGAGCTAGGTGCAGATGATTATATGCCTAAGCCTTTTAACCCAAGAGAGTTACTTGCTCGTATTAAAGCTGTATTACGTCGTCGTACTCAAGAAGCTCCTGGGGCGCCTGCCTTAGAAGAAAATATTATTAGTTTTGGTGGTTACGACCTGAACTTAGCAACTCGTGAAATGCAAAAAGACGATGTTAGCATGCCATTAACCAGTGGTGAATTTGCCGTTCTTAAAGCGTTAGTGACTCACCCAAGAGAGCCATTATCACGTGATAAACTGATGAATCTGGCTCGAGGTCGAGATTATTCGGCTTTAGAACGTAGTATTGATGTACAAGTATCCCGATTGCGCAGAATGCTTGAAGCAGATCCAGCGAAACCAAGATACTTACAAACTGTTTGGGGCTTAGGTTATGTTTTTGTTCCAGATGGTAGTCCAGCTTAGTTATTTTTCAAGTTAAGACATAAATATGAAAATACTGCCACGCAGTGCCTTTGGGCAAACGGTTTTATTGATAGGTTTTTTGCTGTTTATCAATCAAATCGTTTCCTACATTTCTTTTGCGCTCTATGTTATTGAACCAAACCAGAAACAAATGAATCAGTTGCTGGCTAAACAAGTACGCGTGGTTTTCATCGATATTGATGATGCTAAATTAAGCCCTAAAATGGCCAAGGCATTTCATAATGAAACGGGTATTGGTGTCTATCGTGAAGAAGATGCCTACAAGTTTGGTTTAGCTAATGCGGGTTTATATCCTTATCGTTCTGAACAAATGTCAGAGTTACTGGGTGGGCCCGCTGAAGTGAGAATTTCACAAGGCGATGAATACCTTTTTTGGATACGAGCACCCCAAGCGCCAAATCTGTGGGTGAAAATTCCGCTAATAGGTATGGAAAAAGGCAGCTTTTCACCCTTAATATTTTTTATGGTTGTCATTGGTTTGTTAAGTGTTATGGGCGGTTGGGTTTTTGTACGACAACTCAATAGGCCTTTAAAGTCATTAGAAATAGCCGCAGAAGATGTTGGTCGAGGTGACTTCCCTGACCCACTTATTGAGCGCGGCACCTCAGAAATCATGGCGGTAACTCAAGCCTTTAATCATATGTCTAAAGGTATTAAGCAGCTGGAAGAGGACCGTAACTTATTAATGGCGGGTATTTCTCATGACTTACGTACGCCCCTAACGCGTATCCGTTTAGCTAGCGAAATGATGCAAGAGCAAGATGACTTCCTAAAAGAAGGTATCGAAACGGATATTGAGGATATGAATAATATCATTGATCAATTTATTGATTACATTCGCCATGACTCAAAAGATAAAGCAGAACTCGGCGACTTAAACGACTTGGTTGATGAAGTACTGAACGTTGAAACACCACGTGATAGATTGATAACTTTTCAGCCAGGTGAGTGTCCTAAAATTCCTTTACGGCATGTGGCTGTTAGACGTGCGCTGGCAAATTTAGTACAAAATGCTATCCGCTATACCACTGATGAAATTGAACTTTCCACTGGCGTGGAGCAAGATTTTGCCTTTATCACCGTCAGTGATAATGGCGCAGGTATTCCTGAAGCTGACATTGAACGCTTATTTCAACCTTTTACCCAAGGAGATACAGCGCGAGGCACTGAAGGTAGTGGTTTAGGTTTAGCGATCATCAAACGTATTGTCGATACCCATGGCGGCAAAGTAGAACTCTCAAATCGCTCTACAGGTGGCTTACAGGCAAAAGTATATTTACCGCTAGTATTCAAATAAATTACTTTCACTCACTTCATCGTATGATCAACTACTAATGAGCCTCTTGAGAGGCTCTTCTCTTCAATACACACTTATACCAATTTCATTTAATTATTGCCCAATTGTGCTGGTTAAAATACACCATGTCAGCGTGCTCTCAATCCCAATAGCCAGCTATTGCTTAATCGAGCGCCTTGCCCTGATTTATTTTTCCTATGCACAACAAGATCACAAACTTAATGTAATTGGTATTACTTCTAACCATTAATATTCAATCATGACTTTTAACTAAGGATTAGCATTGCCGTTAAGTGGTTACTTCCTTAGTTTCATGGTTATTCGTCTGGTTGGTAATAGCTTTATCAAATTTGAGGTAATAAAAAAGCCAGCTGTTAAGTTAACATCTGGCTTATTTAATGATTAACATGCTAATTAAAGCATGTTAATTGCTATATGTGATTAGCTAGCGACTTTTAACTCTTCAGTTTCAAGCTGAGGACCAGCAGCAACTAATTTTTTGCCGTTATCAGTATCAGTGAACTTCTCAAAGTTATTAACAAAACGTTTTGCTAAGTCTTCTGCTTTATCATTCCAAACATTAACATCTTCATAAGTGTTGCGTGGGTCAAGAATATCACCTTCAACACCCGCTAATACTTTAGGAACTTCTAAGTTAAATAACGGTACAATTTCAGTTTCCGCATCATCAATTGAACCATCTAAGATAGCATCAATAATGGCACGAGTTGCTTTGATAGAAATACGTTTACCTGTACCATTCCAACCCGTATTAACTAAGTAAGCTTCAGCGCCAACAGCTTCCATACGTTTATGCAAAACTTTAGCATATTGAGTAGGGTGTAGGCTTAAGAAAGCAGCACCAAAACAGCTTGAGAAAGTAGGTGTTGGTTCAGTAATACCACGTTCAGTACCTGCTAATTTAGCAGTAAAACCAGATAAGAAGTAATATTCTGTTTGCTCTGGTGTTAACTTAGCAACAGGAGGTAAAACACCGAAAGCATCAGCAGTTAAGAAAATAACTTTTTTCGCATGACCAGCACGTGAAACAGGCTTAACAATGTTATCGATATGATGAATTGGGTAAGAAACACGCGTGTTTTCTGTTTTTGAATTATCATCAAAATCAATTTTACCGTTTGCATTAACGGTAACGTTTTCTAATAAAGCGTCACGACGAATTGCATTGTAAATATCAGGTTCGTTTTCTTTGCTTAGGTTGATTGTTTTAGCGTAACAGCCACCTTCAAAGTTAAATACACCATTATCATCCCAACCATGTTCATCATCACCGATAAGTTGACGTTTAGGATCAGTAGATAGTGTTGTTTTACCTGTGCCAGACAAGCCGAAGAATATTGCTGTATCGCCATCTTCACCAACGTTAGCACTACAATGCATAGAAGCTATGCCTTGTAACGGAAGGTAGTAGTTCATCATTGAGAACATACCTTTTTTCATTTCGCCGCCGTACCAAGTACCGCCAATCAATTGAACTTTTTCAGTTAAGTTGAAAGCAACAAAGTTTTCTGAATTTAAACCTTGTTCTTCCCATTTATCATTAACTGTTTTCGCACCATTCATTACCACAAAATCAGGCTCATAATTTTCAAGCTCTGCATCAGTAGGGCGAATGAACATGTTTTTAACGAAATGTGCCTGCCAAGCTACTTGAGTAATGAAACGTACTTTTAAACGTGTTGCTTCATCAGCACCACAATACGTATCAACAACAAATAAACGTTGACCAGAAAGTTGTGTGGTTACTAAGCCTTTTAAATGATCCCATGTTTCAGGAGTCATGGCTTTGTTGTCATTTTTACCTTGATCAGACCACCATACCGTGTCGCGAGTTACGTCATCGCGAACAATATATTTATCTTTAGGAGAGCGACCGGTAAATATTCCCGTGTCTACATTAACTGCACCAAGTTCAGTCACTACGCCTTTATCAAAGCCTTCAAGGCTAGCTTTAGTTTCTTCACTAAAAAGTAACTCGTACGATGGGTTATAAACTACTTCGTTAACATCGTTGATGCCGTATTGTGACAAATCAATTGAGTTTTTCGGGGCGGTCATAGCAAGTTCACTCCTAAGTATGACAAATTTTAATTTAAGTAAGTTGGTTAATGAAGTACATCATGAAAGTTTTCAGGGTGTCTTCATTGTGGGTATTTTAGGGTAATTGTGACCAAAACGAAAGTAAAAAATAGTTTATTGTGAAAGTTTTCACTATAAATATCATGAATGGTTGTCTTGAATGTTATCGATATTAGGGGTAAGTAGCTGTAAAGTCAGTTAAGTAAAGGGATGTGGAGCGGTATTGAAGAGGCCTTAATTATCACTATGTGGGATAAGTGATAATTAAGGCGGCAGTTTTTTACTGTTTTATAGTGGGAAAAGGGCTGTTTTGTTAATGGTTAACTTTCGAAATGAAACTTTTTAGGCTTAGTTCATCAAAATCATAAGTAGTGATGCAATAATCACACGTCATCGAAATTTTTCCTTGCTCTGCTAATATCGCTTTAATTTCACTAGGTTCAATTTGCGATATTGCCGATAAACATTTATCCGCAGAACAACCACAGAGGTAACTAACCGTCTGAGGGTCAAAAATGTTCACTTTTTCTTGGTGATACAAACGAAAAAGCAATGCTTCAGCTTCTAAGGAAAATACTTCTTCACTTTTAATGGTATTGGTCAGCTGGCATAAGTGCTCGAAGTCGGTCAATTGTTGCTCTTTGTTTTCAATGCTACCATCGCCATCAGGTAATAATTGCACTAAAGCACCAGCAGCTAATTGCTGTTCAGTATCACAAAACAACCAAATTTTAGTAGGTATTTGCTCTGAGACATCAAAGTAATGGGCCAAACAGTCGGCAAGGGTCTCTTCATCTAAAGCAACAACACCCTGATAGGCTTCACCAGCAGTAGGACGAATGGTGATAATCATCGTTCCTTTACCAATTAACGTTTGCAGAGTGTCAGCTGACGTTTCTTCTGCCATTTTGGCAATGCCACGCATTTGTTGCTTATTATTTCCGCTAACAGACATATAACCGACAGGGCCATCACCTTGCAATTGCACGGTAATATCACCTTCAAATTTGAGGGTCGCGGTTAATAGACAAGTCGCACAAAGTAGCTCACCAAGTAGTTTTTCTACACCGACAGGATAATTATGGTTTTTAATAATACTTTTAAAGCTGCTATCTAATTGTACGAGTTCACCACGGGCATGGGCATCGGAGAATAAGTAGCGATTTAATACATTGAATTGGCTCATGGCAGTTAGATCCTTTCTTTAAATTCACGTAGTTTTCTACGTTGTTTTTTATCTGGTTTAGTATCGCTAGCAGGACTGAGTAAAATGCCTTGTTTACGTGCGAGGGCATTTTTCTCACGACTATCAATACTTTCTTTACTTTCTTGGTATAAGGTTTGAGCAAAAGTAGCGTCACTGCGTTTGTCGGCTAATGCGATAACAGTAACTAATTTTTCTTCAAAGCCTTGTCTGATTTTTATTATATCACCGATTGATACGGCTTTACCTGACTTAGTACGTTGACCATTATAAAAAATTTTACCACCATCAATCATCTCTTTAGCAATAGCACGGGTTCGATAAAACCTAGCAGCCCAAAGCCATTTATCTAATCTGATTGAGTTATTTTTAGGGGGTAGATTTGTTGACATAAGGATACCATTTCTATTAAATTTATTCCTAACTCAGAGCTCTATTAGCGAGCTTAGAATAAGCAAGATTGATTAAACATAGTTCGTCTATCTTTCATTAACTTTGTGCAATTATCAGTTTGCTAATAAGCTCCCAAAGGGCGAGCTTAAAAGGCTTACATGCGGCGTTATTGATTTTGATAAAGGGATAACCATTATAATCAATCAATGCCTTGCCTCTATGCCTTTTAATTCTCGCTGAGTGGGAAATAACTTAATAGACTTGGTATATCCTACAACGGGAACTTTTTTAAATTGAGTGTGTCTGAAATTATTATAACAGCCTTTATATCTGTAGCTTTAGCGATTTTATTACTATTTAGTTACGATTTAATTTACTCAAATAGCTTAAAAACTCTGGCTATGACTTGTTGCTAGCCTTGTGGTCAAGTATCATCCGTGCTTACTTAACAGAAATCTAACATATAGCAGCGACTATAAATGGATAGATTTTATTCAAAATAATAACAATATAAGTAGCTATGGTATTTCCCACTAACATGACAGCGGTTACATCTTTATTCACTCAACTAGGTCATCGACGTGTTGCGCAATTAGTGATGGTACTATTATTAGTTTACATTGCTTATGTAAGTGCAAGTATCACCTGGTCAGTAGTACCGCAAGCTCAATCGAGTAAAAACACCTCAGTTAATGGCAATTCAAAAAACGTTAATGCGAATAAAGCAAACAAGACAATTGATGTTGCTAAAATTCAATCGCTTAATCTTTTTGGTCAATACAATGAGGGTGCCGTTGAAACACCTGAAATTGAAATGTCTAATGTACCAGAAACCAAATTAAATTTAATATTGTCGGGTCTAGTAGCCAGTGATGAAAAATCTATAGCGGCAGCAGTTATTGAAAACCAGGGTAAGCAAGAGACTTATGGTATTGGTGATATCATCATTGGCACGCGTGCTAATCTTGAGCAAGTGTTAATGGACCGAGTAATAATTAAACAATCAGGCCGACTAGAAACCTTAATGCTTGATGGTTTTGACTACAGCCAACCAGCAAAAGGTGTTGCTAATAAACCAGCGCCTAGAAAGCCTCGTCCAAAGGTGGGACCTAATTCCAATGGTTCAGGGGTTGTCGATCAAAGAAGTAATAAACAATTAACAGCAACCGCTAAAAATCTGCGTAATGAACTCTCTAATGATCCGGCAAAAATAGGTGATTACTTACGTATTTCACCTAAGCGAAAAGACGGAAGTATTATAGGTTACACGCTGCGCCCAGGGAAAAAACCAGATTTCTTCAAACAAGCTGGTTTAAAAGCGGGTGACGTTGCCGTTCAAATGAATGGTTTTGATTTGATTGCCCCAGCTCAAGCAATGCAAGCGATGGCAGAAATGAAAACGGCACGTGATATTTCACTCTTGGTCGACCGCCAAGGTAGTTTAACTGAAATACTTATTAGCTTAAATTAACTAGATTAACTAGATTAACCTAATTAATTATCGTAACAATGACGTAATAAAATTATCAATTAAAGATTGTTTAATAACAAATTTCTAATAAAGAATTTAATAAAATAATAAAGCAGAGATACCCCTAATGATGAAAAAGTTTTTATTAACCTTAGCAACAGTGATAGCCATTAATTGCTTATGTTTCGTTGGTCAAGCCAGTGCTGTACAATACTCCCCGAATTTTAAGGGCACTGAAATCACCGAGTTCGTTAATATAGTCGGTAAAAACTTGAAAAAGACCATGATCGTTGATCCCAATGTCCGTGGAAAAATCAATGTGCGTAGTTATGATATGTTGTCGGAAAAGCAATACTATCAATTTTTTCTCAATGTGCTTGAAGTCTACGGTTATGCAGCGGTAGAAATGGATAACAATATTGTTAAAATCATTCGTAATAAAGATGCTAAAACGGCGGCTATTCCGGTAGTCGGCGATAATAGTAATATTATGGGTGATGAAATGGTTACCCGCGTTGTTGAAGTGAAAAATGTCACCGTGCGTGAATTAGTACCACTTTTAAGACAACTGTCAGACCAAGCCGGTGGTGGTAACGTAGTTAACTACGATCCTGCAAACGTTATTATGTTAACGGGCACTGCTTCTACCGTTAATAGACTAGTAAAAATAATCGAACGCGTTGATAGAGCGGGCGATCAAGATGTTGAAATTATAAAGCTTAAGTATGCTTCCGCGGGTGAAATGGTGCGTATCATCGAAGCGATGAACAAACCTACTGGTGGTAAAGCGGGTCAACCTACCTTTTTAATCCCTAAAATTGTTGCCGACGATCGCTCTAATAGCGTTATTGTCAGTGGCGAAGTAAAAGCCCGTGAGCGAGTAGCACGTTTAGTTAAACGTTTAGATAGTGAATTAGAGAGTAATGGCAATACCCGAGTGTATTACCTTAAATATTCTAAAGCTGAAGATTTAGTAAAAGTATTGCAAGGCGTTAGCGATTCTATTTCTTCAGAAGCAAAACCAGCAACGACAAAATCACGTACCAGTAAAAAGCGTGATGTCAGTATTGAGGCGCATGAGTCAACAAATGCGTTAGTGATTACCGCACAGCCAGATATGTTACGTTCTTTAGAAGCGGTAATTCGTCAATTAGATGTTCGTCGCGCGCAAGTATTAGTCGAAGCTATTATTGTTGAAGTATTTGAAAGCGATGGTGTTAGCTTGGGTGTGCAGTGGTATAACGAAGCGGGTGGCTTTACCCAATTTACTAATGGCCCTGCCAGTATCTCTTCTATTGCCGCTGGTGCAAAAGCTGCGGAAGGTGAGGACGGTAGTACTGTTATCAAGGAAAATGGTGATACTACGATTAATCCTCCTACCAATGGCGATTACAGTATTCTTGCACAAGTACTTGGTAATGTTAGCGGTATGATGTTTGGTATTGCTAAAAATGACTGGGGCGCAATTGTCAGTGCGGTAAGCAGTGATACTAATTCTAATATTTTAGCGACACCGAGCATTACGACACTAGATAACGAAGAAGCTTACTTTATTGTTGGTCAAGAAGTGCCAATTATTACCGGTTCAGCAACAGGTAGTAATAACGCCAACCCTTTCCAAACAGTAGACCGTCAAGAAGTAGGCATTAAACTACGTGTTACCCCGCAAGTGAATGAAGGCAATGCGGTGCAATTGATTATTGAACAAGAAGTTTCTTCAGTAAGTGGCACAACGGGTGTAGATATTTCAATTAATAAAAGAGAGATTAAAACTACCGTAATGGCTGACAGTGGCGATACGGTAATACTCGGTGGTTTGATAGATGAAGATGTACAAGAAAGTGTGCAAAAGGTACCGATCTTAGGTGATATTCCTATCATTGGTCATTTATTTAAATCAACCAGTAATAGCACACGTAAACGTAATTTAATGGTGTTTTTACGCGCCACTATTGTCCGTGATTCAGCATTAATGACAGAAATCAGTGAATCTAAATATAACTATATTCGCGCTGACCAAATTCGTAAACATGAAGAAGGTTTGTCATTAATGAGTAATGAAAATATGCCTATCTTACCGCAATGGCAAGACAACTTAACGTTACCACCATCATTTGATGAATATCAGCAGAAGTTGGGCGAAAAGAATATCGAATTGCCTAAGCCTCCTGTAACAACAGAAGGCGTTGCTGCGGAAGAGAAGCAATAATGTCTGATGAATTAGAAGTAGCTGCTATTGATGAGGCAGAGCAAGCACAAGTGAGCAGTACTTGGTTATTGCCGTTTGCGTTTGCTAAACGTCACAGTGTTCTCATTTCTACCGATGAACAAACCGGTGGTTATATTTTACATTGTCTGACCGATGTTAATTTCGATATTATTTTAGAGGTGCGTCGCATACTCAAAGCAGCTTTTGAATTTGATTTTTTAACTTTGGACGCTTTCGAATTATTATTAACGCAAGCTTACCAACGAGACTCTTCTGAAGCACAGCAAATGATGGAAGATATCGGCAACGAAGTTGATTTATACTCACTTGCCGATGAACTCATTGAAAGTGAAGATTTACTTGAAAATGAAGATGATGCGCCAATCATTAAGCTGATCAATGCCATGCTTAGTGAAGCTATCAAAGAAAGAGCTTCAGATATACATATTGAAACTTTCGAGAATACCTTACAAATACGTTTTCGTGTTGATGGTGTTTTACGTGAAGTACTCAAACCTAATCGAAAACTAGCATCGTTGCTCGTTTCTCGTATTAAAGTTATGGCGAAACTAGACATAGCTGAAAAACGTATTCCGCAAGATGGTCGTATTTCGTTACGTATCGGTGGTCGTGCTGTCGATGTACGTGTTTCAACTATGCCTACCGGTCATGGTGAACGTGTGGTATTGCGTTTATTAGATAAAAACGCGGCGCGTTTAGATTTAAAACACTTAGGTATGACTGACACTAACCGTGTTAATTTTTCAGCGCTCATCGAAAAACCTCATGGCATTATCTTAGTAACAGGTCCTACAGGCTCAGGTAAAAGTACCACGCTTTATGCCGGATTAACTCAGATAGACGAGAAAGAACGCAATATTTTAACCTGTGAAGACCCAATAGAATATGCGATTGAAGGCATAGGACAAACCCAAGTTAATACAAAAGTTGACATGACTTTTGCGCGTGGTTTACGTGCTATTTTACGTCAGGATCCTGATGTAGTCATGGTAGGTGAAATTCGTGATTTAGAAACCGCACAAATTGCCGTACAAGCAAGTTTGACTGGTCATTTAGTTTTATCTACTTTGCATACCAATACAGCCGCGGGCGCTATAACGCGTATGGAAGATATGGGAGTAGAACCTTTCTTATTATCGTCGAGTTTATTGGGCGTTTTGGCTCAACGTCTTGTACGTACACTCTGCCCACATTGTCGTGCAAGTCACTTACCTGATGCAGAAGAAAGGCAATTATTAGCCTTACCTGAAGATAATGAATCAGTGATTTATCGTGCTGTTGGTTGTACTGAATGTAGCTTTAAAGGCTACCGAGGCCGAGTTGGTATTCATGAGTTATTACCCGTCGATGAAAAAGTACGTGAACTTATTCATAATGGCCAAGGTGAGCAGGCTATTGAAAAATACGTACGCCATTCCAGTGCCAGTATTCGTCGAGATGGCTTTGATAAAGTTATGCTTGGCAAAACCACTTTAGAGGAAGTCTTGCGAGTTACTCGTGAAGATTAATCATATGAACGTAATCGATTTAATATAAGCAACTAATATAAAAAATTATGGCAGCATTTGAATACCAAGCGGTAGATAGTCGCGGTAAAACTAAAAAAGGCGTTATCGAAGGTGATACGGCTAGGCAGGTGCGTGGATTATTACGCGATCAAGGTTTAATGCCAACGGAAGTTACTGCAACATTAGCGAATAACAAAAAAGCTAATGATAAAAAAAGCTTTTCGGCTGCTTTTAGTCAAAGTGGTGGCGGTAAAGTCTCCACCGCAGAGTTAGCGCTTATCACTCGTCAACTAGCCACGTTAATTGAATCAGGATTACCGTTAGAAGAAGCATTAATTGCGGTTGGCGAACAATGTGAAAAGAACCGCATTAAAAGTATGATAATGGGCGTGCGCACTAAGGTGACTGAAGGTTATGGCCTATCTGAAAGTATGGCAGAATACCCAAAAGTTTTTAATCGATTGTATCGCTCTATGGTTGCAGCAGGTGAAAAATCAGGCCACCTTGATAAAGTACTTAATCGTTTAGCTGATTATACTGAGAAGCGCCAAGAAATGCGCTCACAACTAATCCAAGCACTTGTTTACCCTATTATTATGACCGTTGTGGCCGTAGGGGTTATCGCGGTTTTATTAACGGCTGTAGTACCAAAAATTATCGGTCAGTTTGAACACATGGGTGAGAGTTTACCCGGTACTACCCAATTTTTGATTGCCAGTAGTGATTTTCTTCGAGATTATGGCTTAGTTGTAGTGATACTGTTTGCAGTCATAGCGTTATTGATTTCCCAGTTGTTGAAAAAGCCTCGTATAGAAATGGCCTTCCATCAGTATTTATTACAAGTACCTGGTATAGGTAAAGTTGCTAGGGGTATAAACACGGCTCGTTTTGCCCGTACTTTAAGTATCTTAACGGCAAGTGCCGTTCCCTTGTTAGAAAGTATGAAAATATCAGGTGAGGTACTTGATAATTTATATATCAAAAAACAAGTGAAAGCATCGACCGATAAAGTACGTGAAGGGTCGAGTTTACGTGTGTCGCTGGAGCAAACAAAATTGTTTCCACCTATGATGTTGCATATGATTGCTAGTGGTGAGAAAAGTGGTCAATTAGAGCATATGTTAGGTAGGGCGGCAGACAATCAAGATAGAGAATTTGATGCCTTAGTGAGTATTTCATTGAAAGCATTTGAACCAGCTCTAATGGTCGGCATGGCAGGAGTAGTACTCTTTATTGTGATGGCCATTTTAGAACCCATTTTACAACTTAATAGCCTAGTGGGTGGCTAACTTCAACTTTACCGTAGTTACATCAATTTATCAGACGTTAGGAATGAATATGAATATGAAAAAATCTCAGGGTTTCAGTTTGTTGGAACTAATGGTCGTCATTGTAATTATTGGTATTATTGCCAGTATGATCGTACCGAACATCATGGGTAGCCAAGAGCGTGCAAATACACAAAAAGCGGTATCAGATATTACCGCTTTAGAAGGTTCGTTGAGTTTGTATAAAATGGATAATTATGATTATCCGACGACTGAGCAAGGACTTGAAGCACTTGTTGAACAAACCGATCTTGAGCCAGAGCCACGTCGTTTTCCTGAAGATGGTTACATTAAACGTTTACCAAAAGATCCTTGGGGTAGTGAGTACGTTTTATTGAATCCAGGCGAACAGGGTAAAATGGATGTATTTTCAGTAGGTCCAGACCGCGAAGCCGGTACCGAAGATGATATCGGTAACTGGAATTTAGGCGATTATCAATAAGTAACGGCGGATCTTTTTGCTGTAAAGCAAAATTTATGCGTCAAAGGTACTCATTGACTAACGTCAACTCCGTGCCTTTTCCTGTAAATTATGCCTTGCAGCTTCAAGTTCAACCATTACTCTTTAGTCAGAAATTCGGTTTAACACCACGATGTAAAAGAGACTTTTTAGCCATTATTACTTTATTATGAACCTTAAACATTCAACATTAGCATTGAAACAGCGTGGCTTTACCTTAATTGAGTTGATGGTCGTGGTGCTTATCGTTGGTCTTATGGCTAGCTTAGTGCAATTTAATGTATCGGGTAAACGCCCTGATGATTCATTACAGTACGAGAGTGCTCGCTTTGCTGCTATTTTTGAAGTGGCCGCTGAATATGGCATGCTTAATAATATTGAATTAGGGTTGATTGTTAACAAAGATAGCTATCAGTTTGTTGGTTATGACGGCACGCAATGGACTGAAATTCCTGATCAAGACTGGCAAGCCAATGTTACTGTGCCGGAAGAAGTCGAGCTCAGCATAGAGCTAGATGATTTACCCATTGAAGAGCCAATGCTCTTTGATGCTGATACTTTTAAAGAAAAAGATGAAGATGATTTCACTTTGCTTTCTAAAGAAGAACAAGAGAAAAAAATAATTCCGCAAGTCTATATTCTCTCAGGGGGTGACCTTAGCCCTTTTAGTGTTACTTTTCGTTTAACTGAAGAGCTTGCCTATATCGAAGACGCTGAAGATTTAGCTTATCGCGTTACGGGTTTATACAGTGTGCCATTAACTATTGAGGGACCAGTGCTCGATGACTAATAACGTTAATCTTTTTAAGCAAGCTGGTTTTACCTTAATTGAAGTGATGCTAGCGATGGCCGTTTTTTCTATTGCAGGATTAGCGCTGCTCGGCGTTGCGGATAATAATTACCGTCATATTAGTCATTTAGAAGAACAAATGTTTGCTAACTGGGTTGCCTCCAATCAATTAGTTGAAGTCAGTTTAGATAAAACTTGGCCGCCTAAAAACAACAAGAAAGGTAACGTTGAGATGGCGGGTAGAACCTGGTATTGGCAGCAGAAAGTGATTAAAACAACGAATAAAGAATTACGCTCCTTAGTGATGGAAATACGCTTAAAAGAAGACGATGAGTTAGTAAGTGCTAGCTTAATGACTTATCTGGCTCAGGATAAACCCTGATGAACGTAAGTCTTAATAAAATGAATACCGTGGTTAAATCCGCACATCAAGGTTTTACCTTACTAGAGGTGCTGATTGCTATTGCTATATTCTCAGTCGTTAGTTTGGCCAGTTTTACCATCTTTGATACCGTATTACGTGGCGATGAAAGCTCAAAAATTCGTAGTGAAAGGCAAAATGAATTGCAACGTGCCTTTTTATTAATGGAACGAGATTTTACTCAAATAGCTAAACGCACTATGCGCGTGAATGGCGAAGAGCCCGGTAAAACTTTTATACAAACCGCTGATGATAGCTTTTTAGCTGATGAGCAAGCGATTGCTTTTGTACGTAATGGCTGGACTAATCCAGGGTTACTATTGCCGCGTAGTGATATGCAAAGTGTTGCTTATCGTCTCGTTGATGATACATTGCAGCGTTTACATTATAACTTTGTTGATGCTGTCGTTGGTCAAGAGCCGAGAATAAGACCCTTAATAACTCTGGTAACAAGTGTCGGGTTTGAATTTCATGATGGTAAAAAGTGGCAAAAAAAATGGTCTGGCGAAACATTACCGCTAGCCATTGCTATTGAAATTGAAACAGAAGACTATGGTTTGATTCGTCGTCAGTTTTTAGTAGCAGGTGATGATTCTACCGCTGAACAGAGTAGAACCTAACTTATGTCTCTTAGTCTATCGTTATTCAGTTTACAGCAAAAAAATCAACGAGGTGTTGCGTTAATTACCGTGATGCTTATTGTTGCTTTAGTCTCCATTATTGCTGCGCAAATGACGACCCGATTACAAACTCAAATGCAGCGTAGTACCAATATTATTTTCAATCAACAAGCCTACTGGTATGCTTTGGGTGCTGAAGCATTCACTAAACGAGTATTAATTAAAGCGTTTAAAGATGAGCCAGAAGTAACACACCTTGAACAAATTTGGGCTGAAGAGGGCAGTAATTACCCTGTTGATTTTGGCGAAATAAGTGGTGAAATATCGGACTTACAAAGCTGTCTGAACCTTAATGCTTTACACCCTAAAGCTAAAACAAAGGATGAGGCTGCTAATAATTCCTCTAGTTCATCAAAATCAGCTAGTAAAACGCCTAGTGCTACCGCTTCAAAAAGTAAAACAGGTAGTGATAAACAGCTGCCTGCAGCAACCGTATTAGAAGGGCTTATCATCAATTTAAATATTGAAGGTATTGGCAATTTTGAAGCCGAAGCTATGGTTAATGCCTTGACCGATTGGCTCGATAGTAATGATATGATAACAGGCTCAGGTGGCGCGGAAGATAATGATTATGCTTCTCGAGAATTCCCTTACCTTGCTGCGAATAGCTATTTAGGTAGTGTTAACGAGTTAAGGTTAATTGAACACTTTACCCCTGCGGTTATTTTAGCGCTGACCCCATATGTGTGTGTACTGCCACAAAATGCTCAGCACCTAATAAATATCAATACGTTGGATGCGGAAAAACCAGAATTACTGCAAGCTTTACTTGATTCAAGTTTAGAAGACGCGCAAGAAATACTGAGTTCACGAGATAGTTCAGGTTATGAAAACTTAGAAGATTTTTATGCGTTACCTGAATTAAGCAAGGTAAATATGGAAAAGTGGCAAAAGGAACAGTTTGTTGTTGATAGCGATTACTTCAAATTGAAAGCCAGTGCACGTTTTAATAACAGCTATTTTTCTATGAGTTCAATAATGAAAGTTAATGATACACAACAAATTCAAATAATTAGTCGTACTATAGGTCGTAACTAGTGATAGAAACATTATTTATCCGTCTAGGCAGTCAAGCTCACAATACCATTCATTGGTTGGTTGTGGCTGAAACTAGCAACAATGCGCAGGAAATTATAGCGAGTGGTGAGTTAACAGATGCTCAACAACTCAGTGAGCTTACTAGCAAGGCCGAACAGCGCCAGGTCAAGGTGTTAGTACCTGGCTGTGACGTACTGTTAAAGTCGTTAAAAGTTCCGGCGAAATCATCTCGAGCAATGCGATTAGCAACGCCTTATATGTTAGAGGATAGTTTAGCTGAAGACGTCGAACAGCTCTTCTTCGCTTATGCAGATTTAGCTATCGATGAGCAGGAGAATAATTGTTTCACCGCCATTGTCGCTCATAAACAGATGCAACAGTGGATGTCATGGTTAGCTGAAGCTGATATATACACTAAATGCATCTTACCTGATGTATTGGCTATGCCATTTACCGATGCAGGCTGGAGCGCAATTACCCTTGGTGATGCTAATCAAACACAGGTTATTGTTCGTCAAAAGCTTTGGCAGGGATTTACCTTAGACGCGAGTGCATGGCAATTACAATGTCAGGCTTTCTCTGCAGAGGCACCTGATGGTGATGAAGACAATGAACAGCAAACTAGTGTCAACATTGAGGCATATTCACCCTTAGCCCATAGTGAGCAATTAGCGGTAAAGGCAATGCCAGAAGAATTGCCTTTAGCACTAATGGCGATGAATTATGACAGTCAATTAAATCGCTTTAATTTGTTGCAAGGCCAATACCTGATTAAAGAAAACCGTAGCAATGCAGGACGACAATGGTTATGGGTTGCAGGTGTTGCTGTGTTTGCTTTGCTGCTTAGTTTAGGTCATAAAAGTGCACAACTATGGCAACTTAACGCTGAGCAAGAACAAGTAAAGCAAAGCATTATATCCACTTACAAAAATGCGTTTCCAAAAACAAAACGTGTACGTGTTTCTACCATAAAATCACAACTAAATCGTGAGTTAGCCTTACTTGGTGGCGTAGGTGATAGGCAAGGGTTTTTAGCTATGCTTGCTAAAATACAACCAGCCTTTACTAAAGTACCGGCATTAAAACCAGAGTCGTTGAAGTTTGATAGTAAGAGACAAGAATTACGTATTCAAGCAACAGCTAAGGATTATCAAGCTTTTGAACAGTTTAGTATTGCATTAGCCGCTGCCAATTTAACCGTTAAGCAAGGTTCACAAAGTAATCAAGGTGATCAAGTGACGGGCTCTTTCAGTATATCTGATAAAGAGTCGAGTAAAGGGGCGAATAAAAGCAAATCGACCACCCAGAAGCGCAGTAATAAAAGCAATAAGGAAGCATCATAATGAAAGCATGGTGGCAACAATTAAACAGTAGAGAGCAGCGCCTTGTAGCTGCGATGGCACTGGTTTTTATCGTCTTTATTTTTTATAGCGCGATATGGCAGCCGATTAATAACAGCATAACTGAAGCTAATAGTAAATTAACAAGACAACAGGAGCTGTTAACCTGGGTGCAAGAAAAAACCACCTTATATAAACAAGCTAAAAAATCAGGTGGTAAATCTAACCTCAGTGGTAGCATCTCCAGTGTGGCTAATCGTAGTGCAAAAACGTACAAATTGACCATTACGCGTATGCAACCTCAGGGTGAGGACTTACAAGTCTGGATAGACAGCACCCCTTTTACTCAATTATTGTTCTGGCTTGAGCATTTAGCTAACAATGAAGGTTTGCAAGTGAAAGCGATTGATTTAACTCACGGTGATAGTGCTGGTGAGGTGAAAGTTCGACGCTTACATCTTGCTAAGTTGTAAGCATAAAGCCATTAGCACTATAAGTTATCAGTTACTAAACGGCATAGCTAACGTTAGCCAAATGAAAATAATAGAATATAGAGAAATTAGATGAAGAAGTGGTTTGCTATAACGGCAATTTTTTTGAGTAGTTATTTAGTCTTTTTAGTGACAACGATGCCACTAGCATTTTTGATAAACAATATTGAGCTCCCGAAGAACGTTCATATTAGTACGGTTTCAGGTTCAATTTGGCAAGGTGAAATTGCGCAAATAGCGGTAGACAACAATGAAATTCAACAAATCAAAACAGCGCTTAGTTTTTGGTCTTTGTTAAGTTTATCTCCTACTGTCGATGTTAGCTTTGGTGATGCCACCTCAGCAGGTGCTGAGGGCAAATTTACCTTAACCGTATCGGCTAATAAACTGCAACTCAATGATGTTGAGCTTTTTGTTTCAGCGAATGATATTGCTAAGCAACTACCATTACCTATTCCTGTCACAGCACAGGGTAATATAGAATTATTATTTTCTGAGTTGATTATTGATAGGTCAGAAAAATTAGTTTGTCAGCAAGCGCAAGGGCACATTAGTTGGATTCGCTCAGGTGTAGTTGCTTTAGATAACAACATTAAACTAGGTAAGATCGACGCAGATTTGGATTGTGAAAAAGGTGACTTAAGAGCCAAAATATTACCTAAAAATACTTTGGGATTAAGTTTTAATGCGCGCTTGTCACTAGCCAATCAAAAAGCGTCAGGGCAAGGGTATTTAAAACCAGGGCCTAAATTTCCAGCGCAGTTACAATCTGCTTTATCTTTTCTAGGTCGCCCTGATAATCAAGGTCGCTATCAGTTAAGGTTTTAGCTGCACTCTATTCAGATAATACCCTAGTCAGTGCAAGTCATTTGATTAGGGTCTTATACCAATTCCGATAAGTTTCTGATCTTGTTGTACGAAGTAAAAATATTTCAGGGCAAGGCGCTTGATTGACCAATAGCTGGCTATTGGGATTGAAAGCAACGCCGTCATGGAGAATTTTAGCCAGTACAAGTGGTCAATAATTTAACGGAATTGGTATTAAACCATTTTATATCCTTATACTTCTGTTTAGCCCTAATCTTCGACAGTATTAGGTAGTGATGGCCAGTCTTTGGCACTTAGTCTACCTTGCTCAATCATACCGCCAAGTCCCTGTAGGCCACCTGTGTGCAATAAAACAATGCGCTCATAGGGTTTGAAGTAACCTTGCGAAATTAAATCAAGTAAAGCCAAAATCATCTTGCCAGAATAAACCGGCTCAAAGGTTATACCTGTTTGTTCGTTAAAAGCGATGATGCGTTCTACATCCGCAGCACTAAACTTACCATAACCACCACGATGGAACCTTGTTAGTAATTCCCAGTTCTTATGGGTTAAACCTTCAGGAGTAAGTAAGCACTTAACCTCATCAATTAAATATTCAGCTTGTTTTAATACCGCGATACCTAAAATTTTATGTTGTTTGCTATTGGCAACACTATCACCACAAATTAAGCCAGCTAAAGTGCCTCCGCTACCAACTGGGGTGATCAAGGTATCGAAATCAGCCTGGCTTTGTAATTCTGTTAATACCTCGGCTACACCAGGGATGGCAAGTGAGTTGCTACCCCCCTCAGGTATAATAAAATGCTGTGGATATATCTCTTTAAGTTCGTCAATAAAGTTCGTCTCAAATCGGCGACGGTAAGTTTTCCTGTCGACAAAGTGACATTGCATGCCCCAGTGTCTTGCCCAAGTTAAAGTGAAGTTGTTGGCATAGTCTGATTCACCTCTAATAACACCAATACAGGGAATGTTTTCTTGTTTACAAGCGTAGGCAAAGGCATGAATATGGTTGGAGTAGCTGCCGCCAAAAGTAAGTGCACCTTGGTAGTTACTCTTTTTTAGTTGCGCTAGGTTGTATTTAAGTTTGCGCCATTTGTTACCCGAAATGATGTCATGCAACAAATCATCACGTTTGACTCGCACATCAAGGTTATATTTCTCAAAGAGTGGGTGCTTGATCTTTTGTAAGATTGACAATGGCTTATGCATGATTTTTAAACTACAGTGAATTAATGGCAGAGTAAGATTATTATAAACGATATCGTTATTTTCTTGTGTTTTTCTTCTCGCGGTTCTCTTATAAATGTAAATGGATTTGTTACATTCTTTACGGTTCTGATTATTGTATAAATGACTAATAAACTTAGCTAATAGTACTAGTAAAGCTTGCTCTGTAGCAGTGAAAAAGGGTATATTGCTAATAATTTTAGCTATGATGCGATGTTGCCGATAAATGTCATTTTTAACGAAAATAAGCCAAATTTTTTCAAAAAATAGTTCAAGTCAGCGTCTTGGAATTGCTTTTCAGCAGCAGGGTGTCTCCTTATGCTCTATTCCTCAGCAAAAACTCAATAGCCCTATCGATGAAAAACAAGTAGCCCAAGTACTCTTTAAACATGAAAAGGCTAACTCTGTAAACTTTGCAAAAGCGATTCAAGCATTACACGACAACAGTGAACTTGAAGGGGCGGTTAGCTTAGTACTCAATGAAGCACAATCCCAAGTAGTACAAGTAGACAAACCTAACGTGCCTGAAAGTGAAATAAACAGCGCGTTGAAGTGGCAAATTAAAGATCTAGTGACTATTTCACCGGCCAACATGGTGTTGGATTATTATGATGCTCCGACCCTTGCGGGTGGCCAAGAAAAAATTAATGTGGTTTGTGCACCGTTAGATGAATTAAAGAAACTTGTGACAGCGGCAGAGCAAGGCATGGTTAAGGTCAGCGCTATCACTACCCAAGAATTTGCTTTTGCTAACTTATTGCCACCACAGAGTGATGCGCATTTATTGGTTTGCCAGCAACCCAATGAAGAGATTGTTTTAATTATTGTTAAACAGAAGCAAATATTTTTTCAACGTCGTTTACGCGGGTTTGCTCAAATTTCGAGTAAAACCGCAGATGAATTATCGGGTACTGTTATTGATAACCTCAGCTTAGAGATTCAGCGCTCGACAGATTACTTTGAACGCCAGCTAAAACAAGCACCGATTAAAAGCATTAAGGTTTTAGTACCGATTGACTTGGAAAGTATCTTTATAGAAAAACTAGCTGAAAATAGCGCTGTGCCAGTGAGTTTACTAGAATTACCAAGACCATATCATCAACATCGTGATTTTGGCGCTGTGATCGGTGCAAGCTTAGAAGATGTGCCATACAGTGCAGAGACAGAGACAGAGGCTTTAGCGGGAGCGAATTATGGCAACTAAACAGTCTATTAATTTATTACAAGCGGAGCTTTTCCCCGAGCAGCCCCTATTAACATTACCAAGAGTGGTTGGTGCTTGGTTAGCGCTAATGCTGGTGATGGTTACCTGGTCGATAGTTACTGAAGTTAACTATAAGCAGTCAGGCGCTAAATATGATGCCTTGTTAATAGAGCAACAGCAAAAACAAAAGCTTACTAAACAGCTGGAATCTCAACTGAAAAATAGGCAGATTTCTCCTGCTTTGCAAAATAATCTCGACACAATAAAATTAGTAATGCAGCATAAAAATGCACTGTTAGCTAAGCTTACAGATTCAAACGAAACGTTTGCAGGTGGTTTTGTGATGGCGATGAATGATCTATCCGCTATGCATCATAAAGATATTCGATTACAAACCATTAGTATCAACGTTAACGAAATGAGTTTTACCGGGCTAGCAAGAACCCCTCAAGCGGTGCCAGCATGGTTAGCAGGTTTTAAAACGTCTCGTTTATTATCAGGTAAATCGTTTGTGCAATTTAAGTTGGCTAAGAATGAACAAAATATTACTGAGTTTGTTGTCAGCTCTGTAGCGACAAAGGGTAAGAGCTAATGAAGCAAAAATGGCAAGACGGTAGTGATAAGTTTCTACAAATAACAAGTCGCGAGCAAGGTTTAGTACTGCTAACGGGGCTAGTGGCAATATTTTTTATTATCTCATATTTTTTTATTGATGATAAAAGTGCCAAAATTATTAGCTTCGACAAACAAAGCCGAGCGATGACATCAGGTAATAAAACACTTAATTTTTCAATTAAAGAATACCAAGCGGCACTTAAGCAAAATCCCGATAGTGATACCGTTAAACAAGTGGCTCAACTTGAAGCTAAGCTTGCCAAAATTGACAGTCAATTAGTGCATTTAACAACAGAGTTAATTAGCCCGAGTGAAATGCGTAAAGCGCTAGTGAAGCTGCTTAATCTAGAGCCTGGAGTATCATTACTTTCTTTTGAACTGATTGGTGCAAAACCTTTATTAGATTTATCCGTGAAAGGCAAAGATGAGACAGATGATAGAGCTTCACCAAACGCAGAACAACTGGGTTTAAACCTATATAAACATGGTATTAAAATTAAATTATCAGGTAAATATTTTCAATTACGCAATTATTTACAACAACTTGAAAAGCTATCGTGGAAGTTTTTTTGGCAAGATTTTGAATTAGAAGTGAAAGAATATCCACGCAGTGAAGTAGATATAACCATCTACAGTTTAGGGTTGAATAAGGAGTTTATTGGTGTTTAAAGCTTATTTTAATGCATTGTTAACCACAGCTTTGGTTGTGGTAACCCTATTAACTTCATTCGTCACTCTGGCTGCAGATGTTGACCCTACTCGACCTTTTGGTGTAAGTGGCTCTAGCAGTAATAGTGAAATAAAGCGTGTTGACGGTTTTGTATTAACTTCTATTATTCATGGTGATGGCATTCATACCGCGGTCATTAATGGCAAAATATACAAAATGTTTGATTATATTGGCGAGCATCGCATCACCGCAATTAACAGTCATAACGTGATCTTACGTAGTAAATCTGAACGATTAAAAATCAGTGTTTTTAAGAGTAAGGGTTTTAAAAGTAACGTAGTAGAAAAGTCGGTAGCTAACTAATGATGAAAACAAGTCCCCCTATGAAAAAACTAAAATTAAAAATTGCTTTGTCGACGTTATGCTTTGCCTTAGTCGGTTGCCAATCTGTGCCTAATGATCCAACTGAATTAAAAGAAGATTTAGATGCGGCGATCAAAGAAACAAAAAGTCTTAATGCACCAAAACCGTTAATGCGAGTACCCAATTCAGTACAACAAGAACTGATGTTAAATAACATGAGTCAGGCCAAACAAGGCATGTTAGCTGAAAAACGTTTAGAAATTTCAGCGACAGAAGTTGATGCTAAAGATTTTTTTCAAGCCATCGTTAGAGGCTCACGTTATAACGTGGTTATTCACCCTGATGTTATCGGACAAATATCGTTAAGCTTAAATAATGTTACCTTATCAGAAGCCTTAACTGTTGTTGAAGACGTATACGGTTATGAAATTATTCGCCGTGGCAATATTGTACAAGTATTCCCTCCCGGTATACGCACTGAAACTATCGCGCTAAATTACTTATTCCTTAAACGTTTTGGCTCATCGACTACCACGATCAATTCTGGTGGCGTCTCGGAAAACGATCCTAGTAGCGGTGGCAGTAATAATAGTAGCGGCAGTGGCAACAATAGTAATAGTGGCAGCAACAATAGTAGTCAGAGCGGTAATAGTGGTTCAAATAGCCAAAGTAGTGGTATCAATTTATATACTGAAAATGAGTCCAATTTCTGGGATGAATTGAAAGAATCATTAACAGCTTTTGTTGGCAGTGGTGAAGGTCGTTCAGTTATTGTCTCACCACATGCAGGTTTGGTGACAGTACGTGCGTTACCGCAAGAGATCAATGCTGTTAAGAAGTTTATCACCGCAACTGAAAGCCATTTGCATCGTCAAGTAATCATTGAAGCTAAGATAATGGAAGTAACACTTAATGATGACTTTCAGCAAGGAATAAAATGGGAAAAAGTACTAGACCAAGTTGGTAGTGCAAATCTTGTTTACTCTACAACAGGCAATATTGTCGGTAATGTTATTTCGAATACTATTGGTGGTGTTAATAGCCTAGCGTTTAGTAAGCAAACTAATGGCAGTAACTTTTCTGGTGTTATTGAATTATTGCAAACCCAAGGTAATGTTCAAGTACTTTCAAGCCCTCGTATTACGGCAACTAATAACCAAAAAGCGGTAATTAAAGTGGGTGAAGATGAATACTTTGTTACTGAAGTTTCCAGCACAACCACCACAGGTACCTCAACAACCACCACTCCTGAAGTCGAATTAACACCCTTTTTCTCTGGCATCGCGTTAGATGTAACGCCGCAAATTAGTGAAGATGGTAGCGTTATTTTGCATGTTCACCCTTCAGTGACCATTACTGAAGAGCAAAATAAAACCATTCAAATTGGTAGCGAGCAATTGGTATTACCACTAGCGCAAAGTAGTGTTAGAGAGTCAGATACCATTATCCGTGCTCAGTCAGGCGAAGTCGTCATCATTGGTGGTTTAATTGAAACCTATAAAGTTGATATGGAATCTAAAACACCGATTTTAGGTGATATACCCTTCCTTGGTGAATTATTTAAGAGCAAATCTCAATCAACACAAAAACGTGAGTTAGTTATTATGCTAAAACCTATTGTTGTTGGTCAAGATACTTGGAAAAATCAGCTACAAGATGCACGCAGCTTATTAACAAAGTGGTTTCCTGAAGAGGTTGAAGAGTGTGAGTTATCTGATGAAGGTACGTTAACACAAGCATGCCAAGAGCAATGTGCTGATGAGGAATATGCAAACGAACATTATTTTTGCCCTGCAGTTGAATAAAATTTAGCTGTAAATGGCGGATAATCGACAGTTGTTTTGTATTATTTAGCTTAATTAGTTCACTGAGTAGAGTAGTTATGTATTTATATCATTTTGGCTTAGGAGAGTTACCTTTTACTTTAACTCCTAATACAAATTTTTATTTGCCAATGACCATGCATGATGAAGCATTAGCTGTGTTATCAACCGCACTGCAAACCGGTGAAGGTTTCATTAAAGTCATTGGCGAAGTAGGTACCGGCAAAACTTTGTTATGTAGAAAGCTACTTAATGAGATACCAGCACATTTCGTCACGGCGTACATCCCAAATCCTTATTTAAACCCTGATGAATTAAGGCGAGCTGTTGCGGTAGAGCTTGGCGTTAAGCAAGCACAACGCATATCACTTCAATTGCTTACGCAGCGAATTCAAGCACGTTTATTAGAATTACATAGCCAAGGGCATTCAGTAGTGCTGATATTGGATGAAGCCCAAGCGTTGCCCGAAGATAGTTTAGAAGCGTTAAGGTTGTTTACTAATTTAGAAACAGAAACACGTAAGTTAT
Source organism: Colwellia sp. 75C3 (assembly GCF_002836255.1). GTDB lineage: Bacteria > Pseudomonadota > Gammaproteobacteria > Enterobacterales > Alteromonadaceae > Colwellia. The sequence continues at coordinate 492,577 of NZ_PJAU01000033.1, forward strand.
TGCAAGTGGTCTTGTTTGCACAGCCAGAGCTTGATGAACGTTTAGCAAAAACAGAATTTAGACAATTAAGACAACGTATTACCTTTGCTTATAAATTACGTGCTATGAATGCAGATGAAGTGCAACAATATATTCAACATAGGTTACAAGTAGCGGGTTATAAAGGGGCAGAGCTTTTTCCTGTAAAGATATGCCAAAAAATAGCACGTGTTAGCCAAGGAATTCCAAGATTGGTTAATGTGTTGTGCCACAAAATGCTGATGCTTGCTTATGGTGAAGGACATTACAAAATGACGGGTAAATTACTTAAAGCGGCAGTACAGGACACTGAAAGTATTGAAAAATATTCGAAAAATAAACTATTGGCTTTTTCATGTTTAGGAATGTTGAGCGCGATATTGTTAACCTATTATACTTTGGTGGTTAAATAATGAGTGTCATCAATCAAATGTTGAAGGATTTAGATCAACGAAGTCCTGAGCCTAATTCACAGACTGTTCAACCAGAGCAAGTATCGTCAATTATTTCACCGAAAAAAATCGCACTAATCACAGGTACTTGCGTCTTTGCAGTTTGTGTCATTAGTTTTTATTTTTGGCAGTTAATCAGTGAAAACAATGCCCTAAAAGCTGAAAAAGTCACTAGTAATGCTGCTCATCAGGTAAGTACTCAGTTAAGTACTCAATCAAGTAACCAAGTTATCACTAATCAAGTAAATAGCAGCGTTAATGCAGTTCAAAGTAGCCCAGTGAATCAGGCTATGCGATTAGAGACAAACGAAAATAAAACAGCTAGAGCTCCAATTGCTGCAGAAGAGTTTCACTATGCTAACGAACAAAGCAATGAGCAAGAAAATCAACAGGCAATAGTCGCAACAAAAACGGATGTTTCTGGGCCAAGAGATTTAGCTATTACAGCAACAGAAAACCGAGCTGAAAATAATGCTCAGCGAATAGCGGCAAAGCCAGTGGTAAATAATAGTTCAAGCCGAGTCATTCCTGCGAAGAAAACAGTCGCGATAGCGGATGGTCATAGTCACTCAGCAGCCGTTTCAAGCCACAGTCATGACGTTGATAGTGCTTCTACTAATGCAGTCACTAAAGCTGCTACAACTGAAAGTAAAAGCAAAAAAAATAAAATGTCGGTATCACGACGTCAATTATCGGCAGATGAACTAGCAGATCAAAAGTTAGCACTCGCTGAAAAAGCATTAGCGGCGAAACAAATCAATAAGGCTGAAAAGCTTTTAGAAGAAGTGGTGATCATCAAACCAAGTGATAGCCAGACACGTAAAAAATTAGCAGCTTTATGGTTTGGTCGTCAAGCCTATCAAGATGCAGTGAATCTACTTTCTCAAGGCATTGCATTAAATGGTAAAGACAGCAGTTTACGTCAGATGAAAGCACGCATTCATTTAAAACAAGGGCAAGTGACGGCGGCATTAAATAGCTTGAAACCCCTAGCGCAGTTAAAAGATGAGCAATACCAAATTATGCTAGCAAATACCGCGCAGCAAGCACAACAAAATAACGTAGCGGTTGAAGCGTATAAAGTGCTGATAGCTATGCAGCCTGATATAGGTCGCTGGTATTTAGGTTTAGCAGTATTACACGATAAGAGTAGTCAATTTACTTTAGCCAGTGTGGCTTATAACCAAGCACTGACAAAAAATGATTTATCCGTTGCTTCAGTGAATTTTGTTGAACAACGTATACAAGCAATAGGACAGTAGGACAAATTATGGCAGCACCCAAATTAAAGATGCGTTTAGGTGATTTATTGGTTCATGAGAATATCATATCCAATGAGCAACTTATGCAAGCGCTATCAAGTCAAAAGCAAACGGGTCGTAAGCTCGGTGACACCTTAATTGAGCTTAATTCTTTATCTGAAAGACAATTGTTGCAGTTTTTGGCGCAGCAACTCGATGTGCCATTTATGGATATTTCTCAATATAAAATATCACCTAATGTAGCCAGCCTATTGCCAGAAGTGCATGCCAGACGTTTAAGAGCCTTAATTATTGAAGATAAAGGCGCTTCAGTATTATTGGGTATGAGTGATCCTGCCGATTTAAGTGGCTTAGATCAGCTTGAACGGATGTTGTCGCCTAAACGCATTGAACTTGCGGTAGTTATGGAGTCACAGATTTTTGATGCCTTCGATAGTTTGTACCGTCGAACCGCTGAAATTGAATCGTTCGCCAGTCAACTAGAAGAAGAGTATGAAGAATCTTCTAGCTTTGATCTTTCTGCTACTTTCCTCGATGAAGGCGGCGATGCAACCGTAGGTAAGTTACTGCAATCAGTCTTTGAAGATGCAGTGCAAATGCGTGCTTCAGATATTCACATTGAACCAGAAGAACATCAACTGCGTATTCGTCAGCGTATTGATGGTGTCTTACAAGAAAAAATACTCAAAGAAAATAAAATAGCCTCTGCCATGGTATTGCGTCTTAAGTTAATGGCGGGTCTTGATATATCAGAAAAACGTATTCCACAAGATGGCCGTTTCAATTTAGATATCAGTGGCCATAATATTGATGTGCGTATGTCTACTATGCCGGTTCAATACGGCGAGTCGGTAGTAATGCGTTTGTTAGACCAATCTGCCGGTCTCTTATCACTAGAGCAAACAGGTATGCCGGCTGATATTGTTAAACGTGTGCGTTTACAAATTCATCGTCCACACGGTATGGTTTTAGTTACGGGACCTACGGGTAGTGGTAAAACAACGACGTTATATGCCGCGTTAAGCGAATTAAATGAAGCAAGTAAAAAAATCATCACCGTTGAAGACCCTGTTGAGTATCGCTTACCTCGTATTAACCAAGTACAAATTAACACCAAGATTGATTTAACTTTCTCAAGTATTTTACGTACCGCACTTCGTCAAGATCCCGATATTATGATGGTAGGCGAAATGCGAGACCAAGAAACGGTAGAAATAGGCTTGCGAGGTGCAATAACAGGTCACTTAGTGTTATCTACCTTGCATACTAATGACGCGATAACCAGTGCCTTACGTTTGATTGATATGGGTGCTGCAGGGTTTTTAGTGGGTAGTGCATTAAGAGCCGTGGTCGCGCAACGACTTGTCCGTAAAGTTTGTGACTCATGTGCTATTGAATATCAAGCGGATGAGCAAGAACTGTTTTGGTTAACCAACTTAGCAGGCGAGCAGGCAAGAAGTAGTCAATTTATGCAGGGTAAGGGGTGTCAAACCTGCCAATATACAGGCTATAAAGGCCGAGTTGGTGTATTTGAACTGCTTGAAATGAATGAAGGTATGATGGCTGCTTTAAAGCGTAATGACAGTGAGCTATTCGGTAAGCTCGCAAAGGAAAGCCCAAGTTTTACACCTTTAGCGAAAGCGGCTTTTGATTATGCAGTTCAAGGCATCACTACGGTAGAAGAAGTATTACGTCTGGTTGAAACAATTGATATTAATTAATCAACTACATCGACAGTTAGGCAAGTAACGTATGTTTGAGCATAGAGAGTTTTATGGCGTCATTTAATTATACAGGGCGAAATGCCAGCGGTAGCCAAGTAAAAGACAATATTGAAGCTGCTAATGCTGATGTTGCCGCGGAAAAGCTATTTAAAAAGGGCATTACCCCAATCTCTATTGTTGAAGCGCAACAAGGAGGTAATAGTGCCGGGAGTGTTGATGTTTTTGAATTTTTCAATAATGGTACTGTCTCATTAGAAGAAATGATTGTTTTTTGTCGCCAAATGTATGCGTTAATGCGTTCAGGTGTGCCGATATTACGATCAATTAATGGCATGGTTGAATCAGCCAATTCATTAACCCTTAAAAAAGCATTAACTGATATAGGTAAACAGCTTGAAGGTGGCTACACCTTTTCTTCGGCATTAAATAACCACCCTAAGATTTTTGACCATTTATTTGTTTCGTTAGTTCATGTCGGTGAGAATACCGGTCAGCTAGATCAGGCATTTTTTAAGTTAACGTCATACTTAGAACGTGAGTTAGATACCCGTAAGCGTATTAAAGCTGCATTGCGCTATCCTAGTATGGTACTAATCGCCATATCGGGCGCTATGGTAATTTTGAATATTTTTGTTATTCCAACTTTTGCTGATATGTTTACTCGCTTAGGGGCGGATCTTCCTTTACCCACGCAATTTATTATTGCCAGTTCCAGCTTATTTATCAATTATTGGCATTACATGTTACTTGCCATTGTGATGATTGTTTTTATGATTAAAAAATCATTAAAAACGGAACAAGGTCGGTATCAATGGGATAGACGTAAGATAAAAATCCCAATTATTGGCAGTATTATAGAACGTTCTATATTGGCGCGTTTCGCCCATAGTTTTGCCATTGTTTTAAAAGCGGGCGTACCTATGACTACCGGCCTAACATTGGTTGCGGAAGCGGTCGATAATAGTTATATGCAGAAAAAGATTGCTGCTATGCGTCAAGGTATCGAAAGTGGTGATAGTTTATTACGCTCTGCAGTAGCCAGTGCCTTATTTACGCCTTTAGTTTTACAGATGGTCGCTGTTGGTGAAGAAACCGGCCGGGTTGATGAGTTACTCGAAGAGGTAGGGGATTATTACGAGCGAGAAGTCGATTATGACTTAGCAACCCTAACCGCAAGAATTGAACCACTACTATTAGTAGTTGTTGCTGCTATGGTGTTGGTATTAGCGCTTGGTATTTTTACTCCAATGTGGGATATGGCCTCGGCCATGCAAGGCTAGTAATAATAATGGAGAAAACGCCTAACCAGAGTGACAAAAAACAAGGTTCAATTATTGAGTTTTTAGTGGTGATTGTCATCATTGCAGTACTGATGAAACTTTTATTAGACCTTTTTTTTAGTCAACAAGAAAATATAACCAATACCGCTTTTGTTGGCTTAGCGCAAAGTTTTACCAGTAAAGTTAATGTTGTTCATGGTCAATGGTTAATGGATGAACAACCTGACGTGGTAGTGTTGAGTCGATTAAATAGTACAGAAAAAGAGTATGTTAATGTTAATAGGTCAGGTTGGATTGATACAAAAAAAAGTAGTTTAGCTTGTCATACTATTTGGCAACAAACATTATCAATGCCTTTGCAGGTGGTTAAATCAGTAGTTATAGCCATCGAAATTCATAATAAAGTAATTAAAAACGGTCGTTTATGCCGTTATAGTATTACTAACGGGCAATCTTTTGATTATCGTAGTGATACAGGTCAAGTGAAGCAGGTTAATTAATTTGCTATAATAAATAGTGATATTGTATTGAGGTACAAATAGTAATTTATTTAATGTGTACAATGAATTACAAATATTAAACTTTGTAAAGTGGTTTGGAAATGTCCATAATGTTATTATACGGCTAAGGTCAGCTAACATTATAATTTTGGGCTAACATTATAGAGTATGAACTCAACACGTCAGCTGATATAAAAAGGTTATCTCAATGATAAAAAGCACTTCCCATAACAGTATTATGCCAAAGAGTCAGTTACAGGCAGCTTGTCGTGTGCCTAAACAAAAGGGTTTTACCTTAATAGAATTGGTTATTGTCGTTGTTATTTTGGGCTTTTTAGCTGCAACCGCTATTCCTAAGTTTATTGACTTAACTGAACAGGCTAAACAAGCAAATATTGAAGCGATGGCTGGCGGTTTTGCAACAGGGGTGTCCTTAGCTCGTTCTCAATGGGAAGCTGAAGCGCGTCCAAAAGATACTAATGATATAAATATGGTTAATTATGACGGTACTATCGTCTATTTAACCAGTGAAGACCGCACATCGTCTCCAACCATAAGCCCTGGCTATATAGTAGGTACTAATAGTGGTAGTGGTATTAATAGCAAGACGATGGCAATAGCAGATTGTATAAGTGTATGGGACAGTTTGTTACAACAACCACCGTTACTTGCTAGTAGTGTTGCTGATATTAATGATGATGGAGGCTTTCGGTATTTAGCTAATGTTTCAGGAAGTGGCTCATCGACTTTATGTCATTATCACTTAAAAGAAACATTATCACGTAGTAGTACCGGTGCTTATATTGCACCATCGCCATTAGAAGAAGTTGGTAATAGTTTTAGTTATCAACCAGCAAACAGTTCAGTGATTATTTATATCAATGAAAAACAAGCGTAAAAATTGTCAGGAATACTGTAAAAACATTAAATTTAAATTTGTTCGTTAATTAAGGGTAAAAGCATGAAAAATAGTATGAATATCAAAGCAAATCACGAGGGTTTTACCTTAATTGAATTGGTTGTAGTAATCGTTATTTTGGGTATTTTAGCGGTAACAGCCGCACCTAAGTTTATCGATATAACAGGTGATGCTAAAGCATCCGTAGTGCAAGCTGTTGAAGGTTCACTTAACTCTGCTGCCGATATGGCTCATGCTAAAGCATTAATTGAGGGTACTCAAGTTGGACCAATAAGTATCGCTGGTGCCAGTATTACTTTTGTAAATGGTTACCCTAATGCGGCTTCTATCGATCTATTAATGGACATTGATACAGAGGTTAGTGTTGGTGATTTTGTACTTGCTACATCAGGTTCTGGTACAACTTATACCCATGCAAAAGCAACTACGTCAGCAAACTGTGTAGCATCTTATGCTGAATCAACAGGTGCAAATATTAAACCTGTTATTAGTAGTGATACTACTGATTGTTAATTACAAATAACCTTTAGATTACTTGTTAAAAAAGCCGAGATTATCTCGGTTTTTTTGTGTCCGAAAGTTAAATCACGGTTCTTGAAGGAATAATGTAAGTCAGAAGGAACTTTGATCTTATACAATCTAATAATGTAAGAGATAATAAGTGCTTTGAATCTTAGCTAAATATTGTTAACAGCAACTTATACCTAATACTTATTCTCAATTGATATATGCACCAAATCTTGTCGCTGTATACGTATCCAAAAGCACTAATGACAAAAAGGCAGTATTAGCTGACTTTAGTAGTACTCAGGCTAGTTACCCTTTTGTAAAATATCGCTTTTCCAATTGATTTCCTGCGGATAGGTTCGTTTAGCTTCCTCCAATAATAATTGGTGTGCTTCTGTTTGCTCTAACGCTTTTAACACCAATAAAGTATTTTGATAAAGGATAAGCCTTGGCTTATGTTTTATGCGCTTTAACGCCCAAGAGACATAAGCTTTAAGTTTACTAACATCTTTATCTCGTATACCTATCACCAATATGTGAGCATGCACCGCCGCATCTAAACGACTCTGCCAAGCGATAGGATTAATGATGTCATTGAATCGCTCTAATGACTTCTGAGGACTCTTCTCATGTTCAACTAGAATGTTGGCGGTGTGTAAAGTCGTGACTAAAAAAGGAATAAAAATACTCGGTATTAACAGCGCAAAAAACCGTAGCAAAAATGTCTGAGGGCAATTAACAAAGTGATGCTGTTCGTCCTCAGATAAAGCGTCATCGCTTAAGGAATAATTATCCATTACCCACAGCATAATTAGAAATACTAGCCAATGACTGGCAGAACTATAAAAAGGAAACTCTAATTGGCTATGTAGTAATATGGGTAAAACTAAGGCCAGTAATACCAGCCCCTTAATTAAAGGGATTTTCCGCCAAGTGGCTATATAACCGATAGTGAAAAAGATAAAAGCCAGCAGGGCAATAATGCCACCTTCAGCTACCCAGAAAAGTACCTCGTTATGCGGATGAGATAATCGAGTAATGGTATTACCTACTTCAGGATTCACTATGGCGTACTTATTGAAATGATCAATAAAGCTACGCTCAAAGCTTCCATAGCCGTAGCCTAAAAGTGGCTTTTCTTTAATCATATCTGCACTGACAATAAAAATTACATCTCTTGCACCAACATTGCCATACACTTGCTGTCCACGAACAGGTGTTGATGAATTTTCTAGACTGATCACTGCGCTCAGTACGGCAATGATGATAACCGCTAGATTAATGAATAACTGTTTTTTGCACTTTTGATATAAATAAGGCGCACTGAGTAAAAGTACGGCAAATGCAGCAACAAACCCTGTGCGTGATTGCAGTAATATTAATAAGAAGCTAGTAACAAAAAGGCTCAAGATTATTAAGCTATTAAAGAGTAATTTATTTGAAAATATTTTTCTTTTTACGGAGATAAATAGTGCAATGGCTAAACCGGTAGCCATAAAGCTGGCCATAACATTGGGTTGAATGAACACACCGTGCGGCCTGCTACTGCCAACAATATAACCACCCCAATCACCTTCTTCCAATAGAAAGAACTGAACTAAGCCAAAGCTGGCTTCAATTACTACCGCGAGAAGTATGACAACAAGTAAGTGTAATGCATCAAGTTTTGATAGCTGAAATTGATAAAGAGAAAAGAGAAAAAGTAAACCACCTACTAACGCTAGAACGCGTGGAATAGCATGGTCGGTAAATTCAAAATCATAAAAAATGGGTATGACCAAACAAGCACAGCCCAAGCTTAACCATAACAACATTTTACTATAGTAAATTCTTTTGTTTAAGGTGACTTGCCACAGACCAAGCGAGATGAGAATAGTGGTAATTAGCCAAGCAACAACATTGTAGGAATAATATAAGCCAACGCCGCCAGGCGTATCTAAAATAATGTGCATGCCAATAAGAAAATACAGTACAAGAAAGAATTTAAAGTAGGGTAATAAAGACAAAATAAACTCGTCGTAGTAATTGCGATGCTAGAGTATACAATCTATAGCTAAAGTGTTGTAAGATAATCACTATATTTTGTAGGTGATGTTGGGTAGTTCGTCTTGAAATTTTTGTCAGCCGCAATAGAGAAAACAAAATGAATAATAAAGGTTTTACCTTAATAGAATTGATTGTCGTGATCATTATTATTGGTATTTTAGCGGTGACAGTAGCGCCTAAGTTTGATGGTACAGCCAGTTATGAAGCCCATTCCCACCGAGCTCAACTTATCTCAGCTCTACGTTTAACTCAACAACGTGCAATGCAGCAAACAGATACCACGGATGATTATTGTCACCAAATTGTTTTTGACGTGGTTGAGGGGGTCAATCTATATGGAATTCCAGATAGAGTTGATTGCGATAACATTACTTTCCCTACCCCAATAAAAGATTGGGAACCCGATGCTACCGGGCATAAAGTCGATGAAGATTATCTAATAAGCTATAACGTTGATGGTCAAATCAATCCTAAACGTGTCGGCTTTGACTGGATGGGACGTCCTCTTTACGATTGTAATGGAGGTTGTACAATTAACATCCTCAGACCTAGTGAGACAACCTTAACTATTACCATCGAATCGGAGGGTTATATTCATGCGTTTGACGCCCCTTAATAATCAACGTAAGTATCAAAAAGGTTTTACTTTAATTGAGCTTATTGTCGGTATAGTCGTCTTAACAATATCACTTTCCATAGTTAGTACCTTGATAGTGCCGGCAGAAGAGAAAAGTGCCGATAATGTTTTGCAGATTAAGGCGTCTGAACTTGCTCAAAGTTTAATGAATGATATAACTAGTCGCGCCTTTGATAATAATTCAGATATGAGTGGTGGTCATATCAGGTGTGGTGAACCAGCGGATGGAACGAACGACTGTACAGATGAAGTTGATTTTGGCCCAGACGTCGTCGATGGAGAAGCGAATCGAAATTTATTTGATGATGTTGATGATTTTAACAACTATACAGACAGGAAGAATTCCACTGATGGGAATATCGATGATGGTTATAATCAATTTATTATAAATGTCAGCGTAGTCTATGCAGGTTTAGATTTAGGTCTTCTAACGAATGATTTAGCGAAACGTATTACTGTCACTGTTACTACGCCATTAGGAACCGCTATTGAGTTTAGCAGTCATAAGGTGAATTTTTGATGAGCATATTTAAAAATAAACCAATAATTACAGGAAGTGAGTTCAGCAAAGGTTTTACCTTATTAGAACTTATCTTAGTCATTATGATTCTGGGAATAATGGCTGTTGGAATAAGTGGCTTCATAACTTTATCAACACAAACTTATTTAAACGCCACTAATCGTGATGGATTGGTAAGTAATGCCCGTTTTGTTATTGAGCGGCTAAACCGAGAGTTACGTAATGCCGTACCCAACAGTATCCGTATTGGTACAAATAGTACAAATACAATACAATGCATCGAATTTGTTCCTATTGTTGCAAGTACTGTTTATATCGATATACCTGTATCTCCTGAGCCAGCAAGTAAAATAGTTAAAGCGATTGAATTTCAAAACGAGAGTAATCAACCTTACGAATGTGATGGCTGCCAAGATTTACTAATGGTTTACCCTTTAAATCCTAATGATATATATGAGGATCATAATGATAGCGTTGGTAAAGTTTTCTCTATTGACGAGGTCGATGATACTAAAGATCCTTGGGAAATAAGTATTCGTAATAACAATGAGGTTATGTTTTCAGAGAATTCACCGACTAATCGATTATATATTGCTAACAAGCAAATAAAATACTGTGCTTTTATAAATAAAATTTATCGATACAGTAATAGTATTGGTGGTAATTTGACCGTTCCAGGGAGAAGTAGGCCTGTATTAATGGCTGAACATATGATTGATGTAACTAGTGGTGAGCTACCTTTTACTTATTTACCAGGGACTTTGACTCGTAATGCAGTGGTACAGATCCATCTTAATTTTACTCGAAATGATGAGAACTATGTATTCGACCATGAAGTGCATATTAATAATGTACCTTAAATGATGTCATCGCTAAGTTGTTCGCTGGTGTCAGTTTTTTTTACAATATCTAAAGTCTCCATTATTCAATTTCCTAGAAGCCATTGAAATCATTGTCTTCGTATGTTGGTTCGTATTTTGCATGCTGTCTCCATATGGTAACACTTACCAATATTAATGATAAAGAGATTACTTTTGAAGCTATTAAAATTCTTAACACTGACTGTTTGTTTGTTAACAACCAGTTTTTCTTACGCCACATTAATCACGGATAATAACTATATTACCGTTGATCATCAGGGCGTGAATATAGACTGGGCTTGGGCCTCTAATGACAATGTTCAATATACTTATGACGATGATGTATTAACTAATGAATTATTTTCCCCTGAGACTTTAGGTTGGCGTGAAGCGACTAGTGAAGAATTTAGTTTTTTTACTGCTAATATTACATCGAACGACTTTAGACTCGCAGGTGGTGGATATAAAACAGCATCACAATTTTTCAATAGCAATAAATTTAATGATTATGATGTAAGTGTTTCTGACTTTGATTTAGGAGACATCAGTAGTGAGTTCCGTGAAGACACTGTATTAGACTTTAATCTTGGGAGTATGCCTAATGATTACTGGTTCGATACTTTCTACGTTCGTACTTCAGTATTAACTACCCCAGTTCCAAAACCTATTCCAGAACCGTTAAGTATTCTTCTTTTTGCAGTAGCCTTTATCATGTTGCAAGCAAAGCTAAGAAAAAATTCTGCTTAGTGTTTACTGTATAGTTACTTTTTAGTTTATTAAGTAACAAAAAACTTCAATCAAAGCCCCGTTTTACGGGGCTTTTTTTATGCTTTATATTGCAAAAATAGGCGCTTAACGTTACCTTTGTACTAACTTCTGCCATATGAATTGTAGCCTTAACGCCAATATGTCTAATCGTTATCAGCAATTGCCTGAAAATAAAGCACACACCAACTTACTTCGTCTCTCTAAACAGCAAGGTAGCTCTCTAATTTTGGCCTTATTTGTCATTATTATATTAACTTTGTTAGGTAGCGTTTTAATGCGCATTATTTCCACAAGCAGTGAAACTGTATCGCAAGAGGTTTTAGGGACTCGTGCTTATATGGCGGCCAATTCAGCTATGCAGGCAGAATTACAGCTGCTATTTCCTCTCAATAATGTCGCGGGTGTTTGTAATGCGACTAATGTTACCGCTTATGATTTCCAAACAGTGTTAAATAAAGATATTCCTGGTCTATATGACTGCGAAGCCGCAACAACGTGTGATAACTACTATTCTGACACCGTTAGTAGCGTGAAATACTTTCGTCTAACCAGTACGGGAAAATGTGGTAGTGGCCTTATGAAATCTGATAGCAAAGTTTTAGTAAAGAGTAGCCGTAGCATTCAAGTAGAAGCGAGGAGTTTGTAAGTGGATCGTTTAATTAAAATATTCTGCTTTTCTTTATTACTATTAAGTACGCAAGTTATTGCTATTTGCTCTCAGTACATGAGTTTTGCAACGCTAAATGAAGCTGGGAAGGCAGGATTCATTGAAATAAAGTTGTTAGATGCTTCAATTTCACCAGCAGATTATAATCGTTGGTTTGTTAAAATATGTAAAGCTAAAAAAAAGGGTGAGGCAGATGGATGCAGTGGCCCATTATCATTGTCCAATGGATCACTATCAAACGATGTTTATATTGTTGTTCCAACAACCTTTATTCCAAATAATAAAGGGTTTGATATTATTCTCACTGACTATAGTGGCAATACTATTGATTATTTAAGTGTTGGCTATTCTCCTCAACAAGATAATAGTTGTGCTCTTGCATATGACTGGGACACTGCAATAGCAAACTCTCATGTTTATCGTCGTAAACCCGATGGTACAGGTGATTGGGATACTCCTGGTTCAGGCAACTCAGGCGGAAATACAGGAGGAGGTTCAAATGAAGGTGATTCAGGGCGTTACTTAACAGTTGAAGATGCATCAGCATTTCAAGGCGATATCATTACTTTTATTGTGAGTCTATCTTTGGCGGATGCTAACAATGATGTCACTTTTCACTATGAGACCATAGATAACATAGCGTTAGCCGGAACTCATTATACAAACACCACGGGAACAGGAACTATTACAGCGGGTTCTCTAAATACAACAATTTCTATTAATACAGTAGATTTGGGCGATAGTACGACAAGAGATTTTGATTTATTTATTGATAGCTCTACAAATGCGGGGATCCGAGATCACTTTGCTAATGGTGAAATAATCCCTCAAACTATTACCCCACCAAGTTGTGATGCCGTTTTTCCCAACGGTATTCAAAGTCATACTGATGGTGGAATATTACAGTTTAACAACAACTCTTCTATTTATAATAACTCAACCAATATATTAGCCACCACAGAAAATATTGTTAAAATTGGTGGTTTAAATACTTGCGACTTAACCAATAATGACTGTGTTAAATCTGGCAGTGCGGCATCTTTTGTCAGTTATGATAATTTTCCTATCGGAGGAGATAGTATCGTTATGGGCTGGCAAGAGGTCAGAACCATCACTCCTAATAATTACAGCAGTATATCTTTAGCTAGCGAGAATACATTAATACTTGAATCGGGTGATTATAAGGTGTCGGGGGATGTTCTCATTACAAATGCTAGTACCATCGAAGTAGTTAATGGTGGCTCGGCGCGTTTTTTTGTAAAAGGCACAATAACCTTTGGTGATAACACCTTATTAAATACCGCGAGTGATGCAGGTGACTTTTTATTATTTTCAAAAAATAGCATGACCGTTACCTCTAACAGTACAATTGAAGCTTTTATGTATAGTGATGGTGATATCACATTAAATAATGGTACTAGGATAAACGGAGCGGTAACGGCTAATAATGTGCTGTTGGTTTCTGAATCTCATGTTTATTTTGAAAATACCATCCCTGATTTTGGTGGTTTTTGTGATGTCGGACCGATTATAGATCACTTTCAAATTGATACCCGTGACGCGCAAGGTATAACTTGTGAAGCCGATGATATTATTATAAAGGCTTGTGCTGATTCAGCATGTACGAACTTAAATACTGATCCTTTTTCAGTTGAGCTATTTGTTACAGCAGGCGGTAGTACAACAAGCAAAGGTACAATAAATTTTTCTGGTGGCAGTGGTTCATCTAGTTATGCGCATACTGATGTTGGCAATGTAACCTTAAGTTTAGATTACACTTATAAATGTATAAACGACCTAGCTACAACCTCTTGTGATGTTGATTTTAAAGATAGTGGTTTTATTTTCAGTGATATTCCTACGCAACTTTCAGGAAAGTCTTCTTTTACAGGGTTTAATGCTGAAACATTAACGCTACGAGCGGTAGAAAAGAATACTGAAACGGGTGTTTGTCAGGGCGTTTTCCCTGAGAATACGGATGTTGCAATAAATTTATCTTATTCTTGTGCAGGCGGCGGCAGTTGCCAAGATTTATTAGCATTTGGTAATAATGGTAATAGTTACAATTTAACGACTACTGCTATAGCGCATAATTTGCGTTTTGATGAGAACTCAACGGCTAATTTTACCTTGCAATACCCTCATGCAGCCAAGTTTGTTGTGAATGCACAAAAAGATATTGAAGTAATCGATAATGATGGTACTAAAGAAATAAAAAACTTTACTGGAAGCTCCAATGCTTTTGTTGAAAGGCCTTTTGCTTTCTTCTTGAATTTTACAAATGACAGCAATGGTAGTAAAGCCTATGCCACAACCGCAATGGGTGATGCTTTTAAAAAAGCAGGAGAAACTTTTACCATGACAGCAACTGCAGTGCAGTGGGTTAGTGGTCAGGATACTAATAATAATGGTATCCCCGATGATTTTTCAGCGATTACAGGTAATGATACAGCTGAAAATTTTGCTGATGAAGAGTTAACTGTTAATGCAGAACTATTATTGCCTGACCCTTTACTTGATGGAAATGAAGGGACACTAGTCACTCAAACGACCAATATCTTCAGTAATAGTACCGTTAACAATAACTACACTTATAGTGAGGTGGGTATCATTACCTTAAATGCGGCCGTTGCTGATGGTGATTATTTAGGTGGTGGAGATGTTGTAGGACAAGTTAGCAATGTTGGTCGTTTTTATCCTGATCACTTTGTCCTTGAAAAGATAGATGGTGATCTAGCTGCATATTGTGAAAATCCAGATCTAGCAGGAGATATTCCCTTTGCTTATAGTGGTCAAATGAATAGTGCTAGCCCTATTACTGGTGCTATTCGCTATAAGGTCAGCTTAAACCCTAGCTTTACCATCACTGCTAAGTCTTTAGGTTCGGCCAATACTACCGTAAATTATACTGGCGATTTTATGAAGCTTATTGGCAGTAGTATTACTCGCCTTGCTCCAAGCTTTGATTACGCTGAAGATGGCTCTCTAGGTACTAAATTGGCATTAACGGCTAATCTTAATAATATCTCTACACTAGAATTACAAAATAATGAAGAATCAGGTGTAATAACCTATGCCTATAAAAATGAAGATAATTTTGTTTATCATCATGAATTAAATGCAGAGATAAATATATTTACTACGGATATTAACTTACCAATCGTTTCTGTTATTGACCCAGATGATGTTACCGCATTAGATGCCGATGGTGATTTTGATAATGATGGTGATTTAAGTAATGCTCTTGATAGTGTGTTAACACTCGAACCCGTAGGTGTTGAAATTCGTTTTGGTCGTGTTCAATTAGAAAATAGCTATGGCCCGGAAACGTCAAACCTACCTCAGCCATTATCAGTGAACTACTTTAAAGATGGCCAGTATATCGTTGCTGAGGATGATGAATGTACGCCTTATAACGCGACCGAAATGAGTTTAACAAATATCGATTTGATTAATTTTAATGCATCTACGCCTTTACCTGATATAACGCCTATAGCGGGGCATTTTAAAGATGAAACACCAGCTGGAATCACACGTGCTATTGAATTAACGGCCCCTGGGGCCGGTAATACAGGGCAAGTCTGCGTTAGTTATGCGATAGCTCCTTGGTTACAATACAAGTGGGCGACAGACCCTGGTAACTTGCAATGTCCCTTTACATCAACAGATGTTGATGGGTTATTTAATGATAATCCGTTCTCAATTGCTACTTTCGGGATTTTCCGAGGTAATGACCGTATTATCTATCAGCGCGAAATAGAGAAAATAAACTAGTCGAGTGCATTGGTTAAGAATAATAAAAATGAGACATCAGTCTCATTTTTCGTTTCTGTGGCTTAAAAAAATGCGACTAAAAAGCAGCAAAATGTATTGGTAGTAAATAAATATATATTTTTAACTTTTCTTTAGTGCTTTCCTTCAAAAAAGCAACACATTAACTAAATTCTAAGGTATGATTATCCGATCTGCTTTTCGCAAATTGACAGCGTCTACTTAATTAGCACTTTACAGGACATTTTGAGCTTATGTTTAAAAAAATACGCGGCATGTTTTCTAACGATCTTTCAATCGATCTAGGTACCGCAAATACACTTATTTATGTAAAAGACCAAGGTATTGTATTAAACGAGCCTTCTGTAGTTGCTATTCGTCAAGATCGCTCTGGTGGCTCGAAAAGTGTTGCTGCTGTAGGTGTTGCCGCAAAAGCAATGTTAGGTAGAACACCGGGTAATATTGAAGCTATTCGTCCGATGAAAGATGGTGTAATTGCTAACTTTTTTGTTACTGAAAAAATGCTACAGCACTTCATTAAACAAGTGCACAGCAACAACTTCTTACGCCCTAGCCCAAGAGTTTTAGTCTGTGTTCCTTGTGGTTCTACCCAAGTTGAACGTCGTGCTATTCGTGAATCTGCGATGGGTGCTGGTGCACGTGAAGTTTATTTAATTGATGAGCCAATGGCTGCAGCAATTGGTGCAGGTATGCCAGTTTCTGAAGCGACTGGTTCTATGGTAGTTGATATAGGTGGCGGTACTACCGAAGTGGGTATTATTTCACTTAACGGTGTGGTCTATTCGTCATCAGTACGTATCGGTGGTGATAAATTTGACGAAGCCATTATCAACTATGTTCGTCGTAATTTTGGTAGCTTAATTGGTGAAGCAACAGCTGAACGCATTAAGCATGAAATTGGTTCTGCCTACCCAGGTGAAGAGTTGATTGAAATTGAAGTACGCGGTCGTAACCTTGCTGAAGGTGTTCCACGTAGCTTTACGTTGAACAGCAACGAAATTTTAGAAGCATTGCAAGAGCCATTATCCGGTATTGTTAGTGCTATTATGGTGGCTTTAGAGCAATCGCCACCTGAGCTAGCGTCTGATATTTCAGAGCGCGGTATGGTGTTAACTGGCGGTGGTGCTTTATTAAAAGACATTGATCGTTTGTTAATGGAAGAAACGGGTATTCCTGTTGTTGTTGCTGACGACCCACTAACTTGTGTTGCTCGTGGCGGTGGTAAAGCATTAGAGATGATTGATATGCATGGTGGCGACCTCTTTTCGTATGAGTAAGTTCTCATACGAATAAAATCAATTTTTCTTCAGTGTCATTTAGCTCAATTACGGCGTTAATAGTACTCATTGACTAACGTCAACTCCGTGCCATTGCCTTGTACTTGCGCGAAATGCCTGTGAATAAATTATTGATTGAAAGTTATGGTGCTATATTGTTGAACTATATTCTTTTTATAACATCAAAACCTTACTCCTCAAGCTTGTAGCTTTTTATGAACCCAATTTTTAATCAAGGCACATCACCAGCACACCGACTTATCTTGGTGCTTTGCTGTTCGATGGCCTTGATTTTTTTCGACCATAAAATGTCGAGTTTCGAAACTGTCCGCGGCTATTTACAATCGATGGTAAGTCCATTGCAATATATGGCTAATGCGCCAAAACAAATTATGAATTGGGCATCAACAAACGTTGTTACTCGCCGACAGTTAATGAAAGAAAACCAAGACTTTCGTGAAAATGAATTGTTTTTTCACGAGCAAGCAATGGAATTAAGTATTGTCCGCCTAGAAAACGAAAGATTACGTTCGCTACTTTCTTCACCTGTTCGTAATGAAATCAAAAAAATGTTCGCTGAAATACTGTCCGTTGATAGTGATCCTTATTCACATCAAGTCGTTATTAATCGCGGTGCTAATGATGGCGTGTATGAAGGACAACCAGTACTTGATGAAAAAGGTATTGTGGGTCAAATCTTACATGTAGGTTCGAGTAGCTCACGCGTTATTTTAATTAGTGATATTTCTCACGCAATACCGGTTCGAATTCAACGAAATGGTTTAAGACTTATTGCGTCGGGTAGTGGTCAAATTGATCGTCTTATTCATAATTTTGTTGCGCATAGTGCTGATGTTAAACAAGGCGATTTATTAGTTACTTCTGGCTTAGGTGGTAAATACCCAGAGGGTTACCCAGTTGCCCGTGTGGTCTTGGTACGTACTGACGAATCACGTGAGTTTGCTACTATATATAGCGAGCCAGTCGCGCAAATAGATAGACTACGTTATATGTTGTTACTTTCCAAAGATCAGCCTAACAATGAATCAAAAAAGCAGGCTGTTAACAGTACTAGCTTGAAGAAAACGACTACCACTGCAGGGAAGTCATAATGTTTAGCAATAATGGTTTTATCATTCTGCTTACCTTGCTTATAGCCTTGATGGCAAGTATTACCCCAATGCCACTTAGTTTTGATGCTTTTCGTCCTGACTGGGTGTTAATCGTTTTAGTGTATTGGTGTTTAGCGTTACCGAGTAAAGTAAACATCATTACCGCTTGGGTAATGGGATTTATTCTCGATGTATTACTTGGCTCTGTGCTGGGTGTGCATGCTTGCGCAATGGCGTTATCCGTTTATATTATCGTGGTCAATTTCCAAAAGATTAGAAACTTTTCTGTGTGGCAGCAAGCGCTTATTATTGGTGTGCTTTCAGCGCAATATCATCTTGTTGTTTTTTGGTTACAACGCTTCTTAAGTGATGTTGTATTCTTACCTAATTACTTATATCCAGTAGTTACTACCATTGTACTTTGGCCATGGGTATTTTTATTACTCCGCCGTGTTCGTCGCCATTTTCGTATTAAATAACGCTATTTTAAATGGTATGTATTAAGCCATCATGCATTAA
Source organism: Colwellia sp. 75C3 (assembly GCF_002836255.1). Taxonomy (GTDB): domain Bacteria; phylum Pseudomonadota; class Gammaproteobacteria; order Enterobacterales; family Alteromonadaceae; genus Colwellia. The sequence goes on from NZ_PJAU01000033.1 coordinate 511,437, forward strand.
ATAAGCTGCATGTGTAGTTCAAAACTTTCTCAAGGGCTAGCTATAACAGCAGTAATTAATTTTTATGACCAACTCAATAGCTAATTCAATAAGTACCAATCAAAAGCTAATCCTTGCTTCACAATCACCTAGACGTCGGGAATTATTAGCGCAATTAGGTTATCAATTTTCTGTTCAGGCAAGTGATATTGATGAAACAGAAGAACAAGCAGAAACAGCCTATAACTATGTATTACGCTTAGCAAAACAGAAAGCGTTACATATTTTGAATTTATTGCCTGAAACTGAACAAGAGAATAGTTATGTCTTAGGCTCAGATACCAGTGTGGTCTTTAATGGCCAAATACTAGGTAAGCCAGACAATGAAGCCGACTGTATAAAGACGTTATCTTTATTGTCCAATAATCAACATCAAGTATTAACGGCTATTGCTCTTGTAAGTAAAAACAGTGTAGAAGGGCAAGTTATCACCACTGATGTTGTATTTAAGACATTAACAAAAGCTGAAATTTCAGCTTATTGGTTAACCGGTGAGCCGCAAGATAAGGCTGGGAGTTACGGTATTCAAGGCATTGCGGGACAATTTGTTAAAAGCATCAATGGCAGTTACTCCGCTGTCGTTGGATTACCATTATATGAAACAGCGCAATTACTGGCTAAAGCCGGTTTTGTTGGCAGTATTCAATCGAAATAATTTTTGAAATAAGTTTTTGAAATAAGGAATATTATGAGTGCAGAATTATTAATAAATGTGACTCCTAGCGAAACACGTGTTGCTTTAATCGAAAATGGTTCATTGCAAGAAGTGCATATTGAACGCCAAGGGAAACGTGGCATTGTCGGTAATGTCTATTTAGGTAAAATCATTCGTGTACTCCCAGGTATGCAGGCTGCTTTTGTCGATATCAATCTAGATAAAGCTGCTTTTTTACATGCTTCCGATATTAATACCAAACTCATCTTAAAAGAAGAAACAGATCAAGTACCTGATATTCGCTCCTTAGTACATGAAGGGCAATATATTATGGTGCAAGTGGTAAAGGATCCACTGGGCTCAAAAGGGGCACGCTTAACCACAGATATTACCGTTGCTTCGCGTTACTTGGTATTGATGCCAAATTCTCAGCATGCAGGTGTTTCATTACGTATAGAAAGCGCCAAGGAACGAGATAGATTAAAAGATATTGTCAGTCCTTACTGCGATGAACAACAAGGTTTTATTGTCCGTACTGCCGGTGAAGGAGCTGGTGAGTTAGAACTACAGCACGATGCAGAATTCTTACGCAGAGTTTGGCAAAAAGTATTAGAGCGCAAACAACGTAAGCAAACTAATTTACCGCTTTATCAAGATTTATCATTATCTTTTCGGGTTTTACGAGACTTTGTTGGTATTAACCTTGAACGTATTCGCGTTGATTCTAACTTAACCTTTAAAGACATAAGCGAATTTACCCAAGAGTTTGTGCCTGAATTAACGCCGACATTAGAATATTACCCTGGTGAACTTCCTATTTTTGACTTGTTCTCAGTAGAGCGAGAGATACAGCGAGCATTACATCGTAAAATTGAGTTAAAGTCAGGCGGCTACTTGATAATAGATCAAACCGAAGCGATGACTACTATTGATATTAATACCGGTGCATTTGTTGGCCATCGTAACTTAGAAGACACTATATTTAGTACTAATATCGAAGCGACTCAGGTTATTGCTAGACAACTTAGATTAAGAAATCTAGGCGGTATTATTATCGTTGATTTTATCGATATGCATAATGAAGATCACAAACGTCGGGTATTGCACAGTCTAAATACGGCAATGAGTAAAGATAAGGTCAAATACAGTCTGCATGGCTTTTCTGCCCTTGGTTTGGTCGAAATGACACGTCAACGTACTCGTGAAAGTTTAGAACATGTTTTGTGTGGCGAATGCCCACTTTGTACTGGTCGAGGTCATCTAAAAACAGTTGAGACGGTTTGTTTTGAAATACTGAGAGAAATCGTACGGGTAAATCGTGCTCATGACGCAGATAAGTTCACGGTTTATGCTTCAACTGCAGTGAGTGAGTTTATCGTCAATGATGAATACCATAATTTAGCTGAAGTTGAAGTTTTTATTGGTAAGTTGATTAAAGTACAAGCCGAACCCATGTATAATCAGGAACAATTTGACGTTGTTATGATGTAAAGCCAACTTTATTGAATTCATTGCCTACTCAGCGCTTTTTAATTATCGCTGAGTAGGCGATAACTTAATTGAGCTTAGTCAATACATCAGAACAAATATAGGACTCTCTACGTTTTAATGAGCATTGTAAGTACTTCTAACCGCTGGCTAAACCGCCTTTATAAAACTGTTGCCATCTTGTTGGTGCTGTTAGCTGTTTTGATCAGTGCTTTCCGTTTATTTTTACCCTATGTGCACCACTACCGACTTCCCCTACAAAATTATTTAAACGAAAAAATACAAGCCAATATTTCTATTGGCACATTAAGTATGACATGGCAAAGATCTGGACCTATCCTGATCATTGGTGATGTCCAAATACTTAAAACCAAAAGTGCGTCATTATTCATCAAGCAACTTGAGCTTCAGGTAGACTTCTGGAGTACTATTTCACAACAAGAGTTAATTTCGAAAAACCTCATTCTTTCAGGGGCGACCGCAAATGTTTCTGAAAAGCTGTGGCTGGGTAAGAAAGATAGCGACGATACAACTCAAGTTGAAAAAGATAACGAAGCCGATGATATTAGTACTATTAGCGATCTTTTTTTAAACCGTATCACGCGATTTTCTATTAGAGATAGTCAAATCACCGTTAGCAATCAGTCGATCACGCGAAGTATCAGGTTAAATCAATTACGCTGGTTAAACAGTGGTGATCGCCATCAAGCCGAAGGCAGTGTGGTACTCAACGGTTTAAGTTCAAATAACTTGCAGCTGAAATTAGACCTACAAGGTAATAAGGGCAGTGCACTTACTGGGCAAATGTACTTACAAGCCAATCAAATTGATATAACGCCTTGGTTAGATAACGTTTTAGTGCTTGAAGATGATAAAACTAGCACAGATATTAATTTTTCTGCATGGTTACGTATCAATAGTAGCGAGGTTGATCGTTTACAAGTTAATTTTTCTGACAGCAGCATGCATTGGCAGGTTGCGGATAACAAACAACAACTCACCTTAGACCAAGGGCAATTATTGTTGGTAAAGGGCAAAACTGAACGAAGCTTTAAGCTCTACAGCACGCCGTTATCATTACAGTTTAACGACCAAGAATCGCAGAAGTTTAGTGCGATGTTGGCTAAACAAGGCGATGATTTCTCCTTGCACCTGTCTGAGATTGACGTTGCTATGCTGGCGCAACTTACGCCTTTGATCGTAGCAAAACAAGAAACACGCAATTTACTGTCTGAGATGACTTTAAACGGTAAAATTGAAGACCTTTATATCCGTAATCAAAATAACGAATTACAAATATTGACCAACTTCTCTGCCTTTAATAATAGCTATAGCTATGGCATACCAGGGCTAGAAAATGTCTCTGGCAGCCTTAGTTATGTAAACAATTACCTCTCGGTAGACTTTAGCGCTAAACAAGGTAATTTAGATTTTGATAAGTTGTTTGTACAAGCTTTCCCTTATCAAAGCCTTTCAGGAAAGCTAAATGCGGTCTTTGATGACAAAGGCTGGGAATTAACAGTTGAAACAATAGATTTACTATCAGAAGAAATTAATTTATCGGCAATAGTTAACGTTGAAGCGCCAATTGATGGTGAAGTTAACTTAGCCTTATTGGCTAATGTGACCAATGGCAATGCCGGCTTAGTAGGTCGTTATTTGCCTTTACCTATTATGAGCGATAATTTAGTTAGTTATCTAAATGCTGCGGTTGTTTCAGGGCGAGTTGAAGAGGCGCAAATACTCATCAATGGTCCGATCAACCGTTTTCCGTTTACCGATGGTAGTGGTATTTTTGTTGTCGATGCCGAGTTGAGTCAGTCAGAATTTAAATTTGTCGAAAATTGGCCAGCGATTACTGATTTCGTCGCTAATTTAAACTTCACTAATAACTCCATGCTAATAACAGGTCGAGGTGGAAAATTAACAGGCTTAGATGTCACCGGAGTTCGCGCTGGAATTGCTGATTTAGCTCATGGACAAATTTTAACGGTAGATGCCGGAATCAAGCCAACACAAGCGCGTTATATTGGCGATTTGATGAACCAAAGCCCATTCAAAGATAGTGTAGGCAGTGTATTAGAACAGTTGAAAATTAATGGCGAAGTGAGCGGAGATTTTCATCTAAACCTACCACTGAATAATAATGAGCAAGCGTTAGCAAGTGGCACCATTAAGTTTGATAATAATCAAGTGGCCTTGCAAACACCGAAAATGGATTTTAGTGAAGTACATGGTGAGCTAAGCTTTAGCAACGATAAAATCAGTACTAAAGATTTAACGTTGAACTGGCAAGGCTTACCTATTTCACTCGATATCAGTGGCATGGATAAAGATGATTATTATGATACGGATATAAAGCTAGCAGCACTTTGGCCAGAGTCAGCATGGTTAGCTCATATGCCACAAAAATTAAAGCGATATACCCAAGGTGAATTACCTTGGCAAGGCACTCTTTCTTTGCATCAGCATCACCAAGGTGGCTTTTCATATAACGCAAGTTTCGACTCTGACTTAACGAATACTCAGTTATTATTACCCGCTCCTTATGATCGCAATATCGAGCAAGAGAATCATTTATCACTACAAGTTAATGGCGAGCAGGCCCAGTCTAAAATTGTGCTGAATTATGGTGATAAAATGCATTTCTCTGGGCTGCTAGATCATAAGAGTACCGCATTTACTCGTGCTAATTTAATGTTTGGTGAAGGAACTATGGCTTTGCCAAGTGATGGTTTTCATATAACCACTAAACTTGAACAGGCAGACATTTCTGAATGGCAACCATTAATCAGCGATATTATTGACAGTATTAATCAACCTTCAAGTTATGCACCTGCAGGTAAACAAGCATCAACAAATAATGTAGAACAAGAAATTTCAGTCCCGTTTTTAGCCAAACCGAAAAGGATTAGGGGCTCAATTAATGAGTTGAAAATACTCGGCCAGCAGCTCACTAATGTTTCTTTTAATTTGTTAGATAAAGAACAATGGTGGTTATTACAACTTAATGCCAAAGAAACGCGTAGCCAAATAAAAATTTATCCTGACTGGCTAGAGCAGGGCTTAGATATCAACGCTGAATTTTTAAAGTTGCCCCAAAATAAAGAAGAGCAAGAGGTGAGTTCAGCATTAGCTGTACAGCAACCCGATAAAAACGAAAATGATATTGTTTTTGCTAATATTCCCCCGTTGACGTTCCATTGCGATAGTTGTGCAATAGGCTTGTTAGATTTAGGGGAAGTGGATGTACAAGTGAAGCGTGTTGATCATCAGATCATTGAATTTACCGATTTCAGCGCAAAGCGTGATAAAACACAATTAACACTGACTGGCCAGTGGCTTCATAATACGCAAGAATCAAAAACCACGTTACAGGGGAAGTTATCCATTGATGATATTGAGACAGAGTTGCAAGCAATGGGCTACGAATCGATAATAAAAGACAGTGGTGCTAAAATTGACGTAGATCTTAACTGGGCGGGCGGTTTACATAACTTAACGGTGAGCCAATTAAATGGTAGGGTTAATGGTCGACTTGATGACGGCTATTTAGCTGATGTTAGTGATAAAGCAAAAATTCTTTCTGTGCTGAGCTTACAATCACTGGTACGTAAGTTAACACTCGATTTTCGTGATATTTTTAGCGATGGTATGTTTTATAGTAGTATCGAAGGTGATTACCAATTAAAGCAAGGGCTGTTAACGACTGATAATACCGAAATGAATGGTACAGCCGGTAACTTGTTTATGACAGGTTATACTAATTTGGTAACGGGTAAGCTCAATTATGATATGTCCTATAAACCCGAATTAACGTCAAGTTTACCTGTATTGGCTTGGATTGCGACACTAAACCCAGTTACCTTTTTGGCCGGTGTCGCTATTGACCAAGTGATAAAATCACAGGTGGTTTCTGAATTTACCTTTGAACTAACGGGCACTATTGAAAAACCTGAGTTTGAGGAAGTTGATAGAAAAAGCAAAGATATTATTGTAGAAAGTACTATGCCTACAGAAGACGTTAGACAGGAAGAATCGATTGAAAAGGATATTCCTGCCAAAAATTCGGCTAGTAAGAGTGATTAAGAATTTACCAAAATATTGAAACGGGTGATGGTTGTATTTCAATCGACTATCACCCTGAAAGATTAATACGCATATGTCAAAGCATGCCTTTGAACTCGTCGCTGAAAACATATACCCAAACCGCATGAAGATGCAGGTTTCAGCTGGAATTAGAAACGCCTTTAGGCAAGGCATTGATTGAAGAGAATGGTTACTCCCTTCTCAAAATCAATAACGTAGCATAAAGCGTTTATAAACCAGCCCTATGGGGACTCCTGAGCAGTTTATGCTCTTCGTTGCCTCATTTTTAAGGGAATAACCCTTGATAAAAGGAGGCGCCTTGATCATAAATCGCTCAGGGGCCCTGAAACACACAGCTTCAAGTGGCTTGGGTATATAGCAGCAATCTGATTATAATTAAAGAACATAGAAGTAGAGCTAAGACCTAATGAATATAGTTGAAAAATCCTTATTAAGTGATAGTCATATTGATGAAGAAATGTTGTCAAAAACCCTAAAAAGTATGATGGGTCGACAAGTTGATTATGCGGATTTATATTTTCAAGCGAGTCAGCATGAAACTTGGGTACTAGAAGATGGCATTGTCAAAGAAGGTTCATATAACATTGAACGTGGTGTTGGCGTAAGAGCTATATCAGGTGAAAAAACAGGCTTTGCCTATTCTGATGATATTACGCCTGAAGCGCTTCAACAAGCAGCAGATGCAGCTAAAGGTATTGCCGATAGCGGTACTGGCGCGACAGTTAAAGCGTTTAGCCGTCAATCACCGATTGAAGTTTATCAATCTGTTGAGCCGCTTGGCAGCTTAACACAAGAGCAAAAAATTGATTTGTTACATCAGATTGAAGCACATGCCCGTCAAGTTGATAGCCGTGTTAAGCAAGTTATTGCTAGTATATCAGGTGTTTATGAAACTATATTAGTGAGTGCTAGTGATGGAACTTTTGCTACAGATATCCGTCCATTAGTTCGCTTAAACTGTTCAGTATTGGTTGAAGAAAATGGCAAGCGTGAACGCGCTAGTGCTGGTGGTGGTGCTCGTACAGATTACAGTTACTTTTTTGAAGTTGAGACGGGAGGTAATAAACCACGTTACCTCGCTTATGCAGAAGAATCTGTTAGACAAGCATTAGTTAACTTAGTCGCGATTGAAGCGCCTGCAGGTACTTATCCTGTGGTATTAGGTGCAGGTTGGCCTGGTGTATTACTGCATGAAGCAGTAGGGCATGGTTTGGAAGGCGACTTCAACCGTAAAGGTTCGTCAGCATTTTCAGGTAAAGTAGGTCAGCAAGTTACCTCTGAACTTTGTACCATTGTTGATGATGGTACATTAGCCGATCGTCGTGGTTCAATATCTATTGATGATGAAGGCACACCTGGACAATATAATGTGTTGATTGAAAAGGGCATCCTGAAAGGTTACATGCAAGATAAGCATAATGCTGGCCTAATGGGCGTGAAGCCAACAGGTAATGGTAGACGTGAGTCGTATGCACATTTACCTATGCCACGAATGACTAATACTTATATGTTAGCGGGCGAGTCTAGTCCTGAAGATATTATTAAGTCAGTTAAAAAAGGTATTTATGCACCAAACTTTGCTGGTGGACAGGTAGATATTACTTCTGGTAAATTTGTTTTTACCAGTTCAGAAGCTTATTTAATTGAAGACGGTAAAATAACATCACCTGTTAAAGGCGCTACCTTAATAGGTAATGGACCTGAAGCGATGAAACGAATCAGTATGGTTGGCAATGATCTAAAACTTGATGCGGGTGTTGGTATCTGTGGTAAAGATGGTCAGAGTATACCTGTCGGTGTTGGTCAACCTACATTAAAAGTTGATGAAATGACTGTTGGTGGTACGCAGTAACTAGCGAGTATTAATAAATTAGTTAACCGAAAAGTTAGCAAGCACTAAATTGATAGTGCTTGCTAATATTTACTTTCTTTACCTATTTAACGCTTTTAAGCGTTTGCTTTAGGTATTAGCTTTAAGCATTAGCTTTTAGGTAAGTGAATAAGTTTTTATAATGCTTACCTAATTTTTCTTCTTTCTTCTCTTTTGCTGCATGGCGAATCAATTGCTTGATTTTTTGTCGCTCGATTGCAGGAAATTCGGTAATTAATGCTTCAACAGCATCATTTCCTTGCTCGATCAATTCATCTCGAATAGTTTCTAAACGAACAAACTTTGCTGTTTCTTGCTGATGCTTATTAGCCATTACTTCAATTGCATGATGGATTGGACCAAGATCAGTTTCTAAAAGTATTCTTGCCGTATGACGAATATGACGTCGTAAAGCTTCATGCTTATTGCTGATCTTATCCGCTAAAATCATAGCATCTTTTAGGTCTTCACTTAAGGGTAAACGGCTTCGCTGATGCTTAGACATTTCTATTAAGCTCTCTGCGAAATCTTGCAATTTATGCATTTCACGCTTAACTTCGCTTTTACTTTTTAACTCTTCTTCCATTTCTTCTGAAGATTCGTCGATATCTTTGGCTGACTGGGGCATAATAATGTCTAATACCATGTTAAAATAAATTATAATTGCTCTTATTATATCACTATTTTAATAATATTCTAAGTCACTGTTTACGCCTTATTACTCCTTACCAAGAAAAGAGAAAGTAGAAACCAATATGACCCTAGCCTCTAAATCGCATGATCCCCTAATGAAACAACTCAGCGAAGTTAAAGCACGTGTTAGCACGGTACTTGAACTTGCTAAATCACTTGGCGCAGATGGTGCAGAAGTTGCTATGAGCCGCCAACAAGGTTTAAGTGTTGGTACGCGCATGGGGGAAGTGGAAAATGTTGAGTTTACTAATGATGGTGGTTTAGGTATTACTGTTTACCGTGAAGGCCGTAAAGGCAGTGCTTCTACCGCTGATTTGTCAGAAAAAGCACTAATTCAAACGGTTACTGCAGCAGTAAACATTGCTAAGTATACCTCAGTAGACGATTGTTCAGGTTTAGCTGATAAGTCTCTGCTGGCTATGAACCCACTTGATTTAGATTTATATCATCCTCATGAAATAAGTACCGAGGAAGCTATTGAGCTGGCGAAAGAATGCGAAGAAAGCGCTTTAGCTGTTGATGCTCGTGTTAGCAATTCAGATGGTGCAAACTTCGATACCTTTTCAGGTTTTAAAGTTTATGGTAATAGTCATGGGCAATTAGTCGGTTACCCAAGTACGCGTCATAGCTTGAGCTGTGTGATGATTGCCAATGATGGCGATGACATGGAGCGTGATTATGCTTACAGTGTTAGTCGCGAATTTTCTGCGTTAGAAAGTGCTAAGAATATAGGTCAGCAAGCTTCACAAGAAGTACTCTCTCGTTTAAAGCCACAAACAATTCCTACCGGTAAAGTGCCTGTTTTATTTAGAGCAGATATTGCCAATACTATTTGGGGACATTTTATTGCCGCGATTAGTGGTGGTAATTTATATCGTAAGTCATCTTTTTTACTTGATGCGCTTGGCAATGATGTTTTCCCTAAATTTTTAAATATTAGTGAAAGACCTCATATTGCTAAAGCGTTAGCGAGTAGTGCTTTTGATAGTGAAGGGGTATTAACCCAAGATAGAGAAATTATTACCCAAGGGGCATTACAAACTTATTTATTGACGAGTTATTCAGCCCGAAAAATGGGACTTACCACTACCGGTCATGCGGGTGGTATCCATAACTGGTTAGTCGATGCTCAGGGCCATGATGGTAATTTTGATGCTATGTTAAAAACCTTAGGTACTGGTTTGTTAGTTACTGAGTTAATGGGGCAAGGGGTAAATGTTGTTAATGGCGATTATTCTCGTGGTGCTGCAGGATTTTGGGTAGAAAATGGTGAAATTGCTTACCCGGTAAGTGAAATAACCATAGCGGGTAACTTATCTCAAATGTTTAAAAGTATTGTCGCTGTTGGCTCTGATGTTGATATGCGCGGAAGTATCCGTACCGGTTCAATTCTAATTGATGAAATGCAAGTTGCCGGACATTAGTAAATACATCTATTGGTAAAGACCAAAATTTATCAAAGCTATATCAATAAAAAAGCGTTATCAATGTTACATTGATAACGCTTTTTTGTTGATGAAGCTAGGTGATTATTCTTGGAAAAAGACTAAGTAAGAAGTAACGTCGCTGTTCCTAAGAAAGCGAAAATTCCAACCACATCAGTTACCGTAGTAATAATTACGCTACCTGCTAGTGCGGGATCTATATTGAGACGTTTTAACAACAGCGGAATACTTACACCAGCAAGTCCAGCTGCAGTCATATTCATCAACATAGCAAAGGCAATTACGCCACCAAGCATTAAGTCTTGCTTCCAAATCGCGACCACTGTGGCTATTAAGGTAGCCCAAATGATGCCATTTAAAAAACCAATAGCTACCTCTTTGGTTAACAGAGCGCGAGCGTTACTGTCGCCGACATGACCTAACGCCATACCACGAATAACCAGCGTTAAGGTTTGATTACCGGCAACACCACCCATACTAGGCACCAAGGAGTTTAGTACCGCTAAAATGGCTAATTGCTGAAATACCCCTTCAAACATACTAGTCACGGCAACAGCCATTAATGCGGTGATAAGGTTAACGCCAAGCCATAATGAGCGCTGTTTAGTGCTTTTAATTACAGGGGCAAAGGTATCCGCCTCGTCATCTAAACCCGCCATACTCATCATGGAATGCTCAGCATTCTCACGAATAATATCGATAACATCATCAATAGTAATACGACCGAGCAAGTGTCCTTCTTCATTAACAACAGGAGCAGAAAACCAGTCATGGCGTTCAAAAAGTTGAGCAACATCTTGCTCGCCCATATCTGCTTGTACCGCTTCAACTTCAGCATTGATCAAATTAGAAACAATAACATCAGCTTTAGCTGTCACAATGGATGCAAGTGATACCGCACCAATAAATATATTTTTACGGTCTACAACATAAAATGAATCTGTTGCGTCAGGTAGGTCACCTTTTAGGCGTAGATATCTTAGTACCACATCAACAGTGACTTCAGGGCGTAAGGTGATGGTATCGGTATTCATTATCCCGCCAGCGGTATCTTCTTCATAAGATAACGCTGTTTCGACACGACTACGGTCTTGTGAGTCCATCGACTTCAGTACTTCGTTATAAATACTGTCTGGTAGAGTACGGAAAACTTCTACTAAATCATCAATATCCATGCCTTCAGCAACAGCTGCAAGCTTTTCAGGACGCATGCTTTTAAGAATGCCCTTACGGACCTCTTCATTAAGCTCTTCGAGTATTTCACCATGAAAATCAGGGTCAATCAGTTGCCACAGCACTGGGCGACTTTTTGCCGTGGATGATTCTAAGATCAGCGCTAAATCATAAGCGGGCATGTGCTGGAGTAATTTTCGCACATAAACGAACATACCACTATCAAGTGCTTCGTTTACCTGTTGTAATCTTCTTTGGTTAAATTCTTTTTCTGATAATTCTGGCATAGCAACTCTACTTCTTTAGTGTATATTGCACAGAAAACCCTCTAAAGAGTGTGTCGCTGAAAAAGTCGCGAAACGGAGGGTCATTTAATGATGAAAAGAAAGCAGCTTTCTTTGGAAAGCAGCTGAAAATAAGCTTAAGTTTATCGTAACTTAGTGGTTTTATCAGCTTTTTTATCTTATGGAAACAGATTTTAGCTTGTACTTATATCGAGGAGTCAATGAATTATTTATTCAGCTTCGTCAAATTTATCAGAAATAAGTTGGCATATTTCAGTTAAAGCCAACTGCGCATCTTTACCCTGAACGGTGATATTTACAATCTTCCCTTGACCGCCAGCTAATAGCATTAATGCCATAATACTGCTTGCATCTGCTTCTTTACCAGCCAATTCGAGAGTGATTTTTGCTGAAAACTTTTGGCTTAATTGCGCTAATTTAGTCGCTGCACGCGCATGTAAACCTAGCTTATTGCAGATTGTTACTTGTCGAGAGATAGTATTCATTTGACTGCCGTTTTGTTAGGTAGATTTAACATCAATATCTCTATGGTGAGTTTGAATATCTTCACGCTCTTTACGGAAATTTTTTGCCAACATTTCAGCGATATAAACAGATCTATGTTTACCACCCGTACAGCCTATGGCGATGGTGACATAACTACGATTATTACGCTCTAAATGCGGTAACCAAGTCATCATAAAGCTGTTAATTTGCCAGATAAATTTAGTAACAATTGCTTGGCTCGCAAGGAAGTCTTTTACCTCTGAATCGACACCTGTTTTACCTTTAAGGGACTTTTCCCAAAATGGGTTAGGTAAAAATCTAGCATCAAAAACATAATCAGCATCAACAGGAATACCGTGTTTAAAACCAAAGGATTCAAACACTAAGACCATAGATCCCGTTTTCTTTCCTAAGATACGCTCTCTGACTAAGTCAGCTAGTTGGTGGGGGGTAAGTTGACTAGTATTAATATACAGGTCAGCGTTAGTGGATATAGGCTCTAGTAATGATTTTTCTAAAGCAATAGCCTGATCAAGCGCCATGTTTTCTTTAATAAGAGGATGCAAACGGCGTGTTTCGCTAAAGCGTCTGATTAAGTCATTATCATCGGCATCTAAAAACAGTGTATTCACGTCTACCGCTTTGGGTAAATAAGCAATAATTTCAGGAATATCTTCAGGGTCTTTAGGTAGATTTCGCACATCTAAACTAACGGCAACGTTTTCATAGTCGTTAATAACAGTATGCGTTAAGGCGGGCAGTAGATTAATAGGGATGTTATCGACACAATAATAACCAAGATCTTCTAAGACCCGTAGCGCTACTGATTTACCTGAGCCAGAACGACCACTGACAATGATTAGTTTCATTTATTATATTCCGAGTACTTTGTTTTACGGCTACAGTTAGCTTGCTTGTTGAATTAAGTTATAGAGTGCCTGATCATCATTGCATTTTCGAACTTGCTTGATCATCTTTTTGTCACTAAATAATTTAGCAATACTTTGTAGTGTATCTAAATGTTCTTGGCAGCTATTTTCTGGCACAAATAAGGCCACAAAAACATCTACTTCTCTATTATCTATGGCATCAAAGTCGATAGCTTTTTCGGTTGTTATTAATACGGCAACCGCTTTACTTGAATTGGGTAATCGACCATGAGGGATCGCAATGCCATTACCTATGCCTGTACTGCCCATTTTCTCTCTATCAAGCAAACTATCCAATAGTTCATCTTGCTCTATGTCAGTTACTTGGGTAGCTGCGAGTTGACAGATTTTTTCTAGAATACGTTTTTTGCTGGTTACGGCTACAGCACAACAGGTACTACTTGTTGTTAATATTTCTGATAATTGCATAATTTTGTTAATGGTTATAAGGCGCCTCTTACGCTAAATCATTTAGCTCGGGCGCCTGTTTTATCATGCTTTAATTACTTTAAAGCGTTCTATTGAAATAGGTATAAGTTAGCTTAATGCTGAGATAGCTTACCTTTATGCTTAAGGATTTGCCTATCAAGCTTATCAACCAAGGTATCAATAGAAGCATACATGTCTGCGTTTACTGCTGAAGCAAATACTTCACTACCGTTCATATGAACATTAGCTTCAGCTTTTTGATTAAGTTTTTCTACGGTAAGTACCACATGGACATTATTGATATGATCAAAATGTCGTTCTAATTTAGAGAATTTTGTATCAACATATTCGCGTAGTGAACTGGTTACTTCAACATGGTGGCCAGAAAGATTAATTTGCATAAGCATGATCCTTTTATTGTTGTCTTCTAAAGTAAACTCTTACGTTGGTTTGACGGTGGTATCGCTAATGATTCACGGTATTTAGCTATGGTACGTCGTGCCACTTTTATTCCCTGCTCGGCTAATAAATTAGCCATTTTACTATCACTTAACGGTTTAGCAGGAGTTTCCGCTAAGATAAGTTTTTTAATTAAAGAACGAATTGCTGTGGATGAGCATTCGCCACCATTTTCTGTACTAACATGGCTAGAGAAGAAGTACTTCAGTTCGAAGATGCCTCTTGGTGTATGCATATATTTTTGCGTGGTAACACGTGAAATAGTGGATTCGTGCATATCAACAGCTTCAGCTATATCGTTTAATACCATAGGTCTCATGGCTTCTGCACCATGTTCTAAAAAGCCTTGCTGGCGTTGAACAATACAGTTAGATACTTTAAGTAGCGTGTCATTACGAGACTCTAAACTTTTAATAAACCATTTAGCTTCTTGCAAGTTAGATCTAATAAATTGTCCATCGTCAGTTGACGATTTCATTGTTTTAGACATTGCCGCATACTGCTTATTAATCGATAACTTTGGTGCAGTATCTGAATTTAATTCAACCACCCAACGACCATTCTTCTTCTCAACAGTTACATCAGGAATAACATATTGGTCATCGCCTTTAATTACTGCATCACCCGGTCGAGGATTTAAGCTTTGAATTAAACGCATTACTTCACGTAGCTGTTCTTCTTTTAATTTTGTTTTACGCATTAACTGGCGGTAATCTCGATTACCGAGCAAATCTATATGCTCATTAATAATCAATTTACTTTCTTTCAGGTAAGGGGTATCAGCACTAAATTGATTTAATTGAATAAGCAGGCAGTCAGGAATTGAGCGAGCAGCAACACCAATAGGATCAAACATATTAATCCGCTTTAATACCGCTTCTACTTCATCAAGCTCTAGGCCTTCAGTACCGACACTTTCTAAGATATCTTCGGGTGATACGGTTAAATAGCCTGCATCATCAACCGCTTCAATAATAGCAATAGCGATGGTTTTATCGGTATTGGTGAAGGGCGTTAATTCCATTTGCCATAATAAATGATCTTGTATGGAATCAGTAGTTTCACCTTGATAAGTAAAGTCATCAGCGGGACTACTTACTGCACCTGTATTTGAAACGCCAGCACTGTAACTATCTTCCCAGGTAGTATCTATATTGAGTTCTTCTGGTATGTCGTTTTTTTCCATCGCCTCAGTAGTCGATATTTCGTCGATACTGGCCTTTTGATCTTCACTACCGTCGCTTGTTGCTTGTTCAGTTGTTGTCTCATTGGTGTTGCTTGAAAAAGCTTCTTCGAGATTATTTTGTTCAGTAGTACCTTCACTTTGGGCTTTTTCTTCAAGCTCAAGTAGTGGGTTGCTCTCTAAAACTTCTTGAATTTCTTGTTGTAACTCTAACGTCGATAATTGCAATAGCTTAATCGCTTGTTGCAACTGCGGGGTCATCGTTAACTGTTGTCCAATACGGAGCTGTAGTGTAGGGCGCATCTAGGTTATATGATTTCCTATTTATTATTCTTAGTCGTTACGCTTTTGTAATGTGTAACGACTTTTCTATTAACTGTTTTAGCTAGAGTGATTAAGTTACAACTTAATCTATAAATTAACTATAGCGTGAATTGTTCGCCAAGGTATACATCTCTGACCTTTTGATTCGCAAGAATTTGATCTGCATTACCTTGTGCAATTATTTCACCATGACTAACTATGTAAGCATGCTCACAAACGTCTAAAGTTTCTCTAACATTATGGTCGGTGATTAATATGCCAATGCCTCGTTCCTTTAAGTGTAAGATGATTTTTTTAATGTCGCCAACCGAAATAGGGTCAACACCGGCAAAAGGTTCATCTAATAAAATAAATTGAGGGTCTGCAGCTAATGCACGGGCAATTTCAACTCTACGTCTTTCACCACCGGATAAGCTCATGCCGGTATTATCTTTGATATGGCAAATGTGAAACTCTTCTAAAAGATGTTCGAGCTTTTCAGCTCGCTGAGTTTCAGTAAGTTCTTTACGTGTTTGTAATATCGCCATGATATTATCAGTGACGGTAAGCTTTCTAAAAATTGATGCTTCTTGTGGTAAATAGCCAATGCCGCTACGGGCCCTTTCATGCATTGGGGCAAGCGTTAAGTCTTCACCGTTGAGCTTGATCGTTCCATTATCATTGGGTACTAAGCCAACAATCATATAAAAAGAGGTGGTTTTTCCTGCGCCATTAGGCCCTAATAAACCAACGATTTGTCCAGCATCTACTTGTAAACTAACATTTTTAACCACTTGTCGGCTTTTGTATGATTTGGATAAACCATCGGCAATAAGGGTATTAACCTGAGGCTTCTGTTCGGAATTAGTTGTCACGGCTATCGCCTTCTTTTTCAACTACTTTATCAGTCACTTTTTCTGCTTTATATTTTTCGTGTGTTTCTTTTTGTTTTTTCAAAATAGTGGGTTGCAATACGGTTGTAACAGATTGATTATTAGCACTTTTTGCTTCTAATTTTTCACTCAGCGTATTATAAGTTATTTCATTACCACTGACTTCACTACCCGCTTGTTTGACTAAAGCATTACCTGTAATCGTGATCATATTAGAATTTGGGCTATACGTTATTTCATTAGCTTGTAATTTTATTAAACTACCGTCTTCTAGTTGTTGCTGGAATATAGCGGGTTTACCTTTTGCTAAATAAGTATCCTTTTTTTCGCCGCTCTTCTTATCGATCACACTAAATACTTTAACGATATCAGCGGTAATAGAGATAGAACCTTGACGAATACTTACATTGTCTAAATAACTAGCAATTTTGTTTTTAAGATCAGCAGCTTGTCGTTGCGATTTAATAGTGATTTCTTGTTCTAAATCTTTTTTAGCGGCTTGAGCAGAGCTAAAAAAAACGAGACAACAACTTAGCGCTAATACTTTAAAAGTATTATGGGTGAAGTTCTTACGTTTGAAGGTAATACGGTTTAAATTAGCTTTCATCATATTTTTTATAAATAGTACGTTCATGCTGGGTTAGGGTCATTTGTTTGGTGTTTAAATCGATAATCAATCCTGAGCCATACATGGTGAAGTCTTTTCCGACTACAACAACTGCTTGCTCTGAACTAATGATATTTGTTTTTAAATCTAATGCGATTGTTTTGCAATGAATCTCTTTTATTAAGCTATCACTTTCGGTTGCTATAATATGTACTTGATTTTTTAGCTCTACACGATTGTCTTTGTAAAGTGTAGCTTCTTGCGCGCTGAGCTTCCAAGGTAGACCATTCTTTTGCGGGTATAAAGTGTAATTTGGCGATTCAAAATAACTGACTTCTAAATCAGAATAATGTTCCATTCTTTGTGCTTCAATGGTGTGTGACAGTTGCCCTAGTTCACTATAAATCTTGCTTTGCAGCTGCTCAGCGATAAAGTCAGGGCGCTGCTCATCTACAATTAAGGTATCTTGTTCAATGGTAGCGGTACGCCATTCAATAATGCCATAAACTAGCGCACTAAGCAGTAAGACAAATAGCGTTAGGCTATTTAATCTATTCATATACTTGCGCCTGAGGCACTAGCCAAGCTGCCTTGACTTTGCATAATCAAATCGCAGGTTTCTCTTACCGCACCAAAGCCACCACGAGTGAAGGTGGTGTAATCTGCATCAAGTAACACTAAAGGGTGGCCGTCAGCAACACTAATGCCAAGCCCTACGGCTTCAATACAAGGTAAATCAGGTACATCATCACCTATGTAAGCTACTTCGTTCAGATCAATGTTCAATTGTTGAGTTAAATGGATTAAGGCCGGTAACTTATCTTCTTGACCTTGAATAATATGTGCAACATTTAGTGCTTTCATACGATTTGCCACAATTGAAGAGTTTCTGCCGGTAATAATGGCAACATCAACACCACTAGCGCCTAGCGCTTTTATGCCAAAGCCATCTTTAGTGTGAAACGCTTTTAGCTCTTCGCCATCATTACCCAAATATATTCTACCGTCAGAAAATACGCCATCAACATCACAAACCAGTAAGCGTATTTGTTGAGCTTTCGCTAAAATGTTATTTTGGACATTACCATATAAAGTATTCATTAAAGCACTCCAGAGCTTAAGAAGTCATGCATATTCATTGCACCAACAAGTTTATTATTGTTATCGACAATGATTAGGCCGTTTATCTTATTGTCTTCCATTATTTTCAAAGCTTGTGCAGCTAACATATCACTTTGCGCCACTCTGGGATCATGTGTCATTACAGTACTGATACTATCACTGTGAATATCTACTCTATTATCTAATACTCTGCGAAGATCGCCATCAGTAAATAAGCCAACCAATTGTTGTTTATCATTAACTATAGCAGTCATGCCTAAACCCTTTAATGACATTTCAACCAAAGCTTCTTTGATAAGTGCATGTTCAGAAACTACAGGTATTCTGTCGCCTTGATGCATAATATCCTTTAAGCGTAGCAATAAGCGTTTACCTAAGCTGCCACCTGGGTGTGATAAAGCGAAATCATCAGCAGTAAAGTCACGAGCATTGAGTAAAGCGACAGCTAAAGCATCACCCATAACTAGGGTTGCAGTGGTACTTGATGTCGGTGCTAAACCTAATGGACACGCTTCTGCTGATACTTTAATACAGACATGCGTATCGGCTAATTTAGCTAAGGTAGAGTCAACATTACCTGTCATTGAAATTAATTTAGCGCCTATGCGTTTAATCACAGGAATGATGGCAAGTACTTCACTGGTTTCACCTGAATTAGAGATGGTTAACACCACATCATTACTGGTGATCATGCCTAAATCACCATGGCTCGCTTCTCCAGGATGAACAAAGAAAGCAGGTGTGCCTGTACTAGCAAGAGTCGCTGCTATTTTTCCGCCAATATGACCTGACTTGCCCATACCAATGACGATAACTCGCCCTTTGCAATGAAACATGAGTTGGCAAGCAAGCTCAAAATTATCATCAATATATTGCACTAGTTCAGCAATGGCTTGCTGTTCAATTTCAATAACGTTTTTTGCTAACTGTTTGAAGTTTTGCATAATGATTAATTTATATCAGTTCTTATAATTATAATTGACTAAAAAGTAATACTTGATAGGCGATAAAGCTTAACAGTAATAATGCGCCTTTTGCACGGGTAATTCTAAAGGCACCAAAGCGTCGACTAAAGCACAAAATAAACAGCAATAAAGTAACACCTAACATAAAGGGTGCATCTCTACTGGCAGCTAAGGGATCAATATCACCAGGAGCAATCAAACCGGCAATAGGTAACACAGCCAGAATATTAAAGATATTTGAGCCTATGATATTACCTAATGCTAAGTCATCTTCTTTTTTAATAATGCTCATAATGCTAGCAGCGAGCTCTGGTAAGCTAGTACCAATAGCAATAATAGTTAACCCTATCACTAAATCACTAATACCAAATGCCTTAGCAATAAATACAGAAGATTCAACCAAAAAGCTTGCACTTAATGGTAATAAAATGATTCCAACACCGAGCCAAAGTAAGGATGATTTCATATTTACTGCTGGGGCAACATCTTGTTCTGCTGCAATAATCAAAGGATCATCACTGGGTTTCCCCTTTGTTTTCTTCAAGGTAATAACAAGCAGTGCGATAATGTAAATGGCAAAACCAGACATTAATACAATGCCTTCAACAAAACTTAAATGGTCATCAATAAGTAACCAATAACCTAAAGCGGTAACGGCAAGAATAAGGGGGATTTCACGTTTTATTGTTTGTGATGAAACGGTTAAGGGCTGTAACAAGGCGGTAAGACCAAGTACCAAAGCAATATTGGTAATATTTGAGCCGATAGCGTTACCAACGGCGGTATCTGGATTACCTTGCAATGATGCTGTTGCCGCTACCATCATCTCAGGTGCTGATGAACCCATAGCAACAATGGTTAAACCAACGATCATGGGTGAAATACCTAAGTTTCTGGCTAATGATGACGCGCCAAAAACGAATTTGTCGGCGCTCCAAACCAGTACAATAAGGGCGATGAGTAATATAAAAATTTGTTCTAGCATTAATGACTCCAAAGTTAAGCGTAAATTGTCGCTGGTTGTTGAGCAAAAAAGAAGTAAAGAATGCGAGAAAAATTAAAATAATATTTTTTTTGCCTTACTTTTAAGCAAAAACGATCACTTTCTTACAATTTACCCTCAGCTTTTTACAAAAATGGCGCCTTTCTTGGTTTATTTATAATGAAGAATTGTAAGCGCTAAGGTAAAATCAACTCCTACTTAATAGAAGTTCTATTGCAGATTCAGGCAATAATTAACAGTGACGTTGAACGATGACAAACTCTGCACCTGAAATAAATTTAGTTGAAATTGAAAACCTAACCTTTAAACGGGGTGAGCGCGTCATTTATGACGATATAAGCTTGTCTATTCCTAAAGGGAAAGTTACCGCAATTATGGGCCCTAGTGGCATTGGCAAAACAACGTTGTTGCGCTTAATTGGCGGTCAAATAAAACCGGATAGTGGTAATATACTTTTTGCCGGAAAAAATATTCCAATGCTCTCTCGTGCAGACTTATATGAAGCACGAAAAGATATGAGCATGCTTTTTCAAAGCGGTGCGTTATTCACCGAAATGACTGTTTACGATAATATCGCCTTCCCTATAAGAGAGCACACCGAATTATCTGAAGACATCATTGAGAAAATCGTACTAATGAAATTAGAGGCGGTTGGCTTACGCGGTGCAAGGCACTTACAACCAAGTGAGCTCTCTGGAGGAATGGCGCGTAGGGTAGCATTAGCACGCGCAATAGCCTTGGATCCCGAGCTAATTTTGTATGATGAACCTTTTGCTGGTCAAGATCCTATTTCTATGGGCGTTATTGTTCGATTAATTCGCTCATTAAGTGATGCTCTTGGCTTAACCTCTATAGTGGTGTCCCATGATGTTCCTGAAGTCATGAGCATCGCCGATTATATTTACATTGTTGCCGAAAAGAAAATTATTGGCCACGGTACACCTGAACAAATACGACAAGATAGTTCTCCTTTAGTGCAGCAGTTTATTCAAGGCGAAGCCGATGGCGCTGTACCTTTCCATTATGAAGCGCCAGCTTACAGTGATGAACTAGTCAAAACATCTTCAAAAAGAGCTAAATAAATGAATCATTTTCAAGGTGGAAAATAGTGCAGCAGATACAGTTTTTAGGTAAGCAAACGCTGAATATGATAAGTGGCTTAGGCCGTGCAGTTATTCTATTGGTTTCAGCATTAATGCATGTACCCAATATCCGTAAAGGTACGCCTTTATTGATGCAGCAGCTTTACAGCGTTGGTGTTTTGTCTTTATTGATTATTGTCGTGTCAGGTACTTTCATTGGCATGGTCTTAGCTTTACAGGGCTATACTATTTTAGTGGGCTATGGCGCTGAAGCAAGTTTAGGCCCAATGGTTGCATTATCATTATTACGTGAACTTGGTCCTGTGGTTGCGGCGTTATTGTTTGCAGGTCGTGCAGGATCGGCACTGACAGCAGAAATTGGTTTAATGAAAGCGACGGAACAGCTATCAAGTTTAGAAATGATGGCTATTGACCCTTTAAGACGAGTGATAGCACCGCGTTTTTGGGCCGGGTTTATTAGTTTACCGCTCTTAGCCGCTATTTTTTCTATGGTGGGTATACTTGGCGCTCACGTTGTTGGTGTTGATTGGCTAGGTGTTGATGGCGGGACTTTTTGGTCGGTAATGCAAGACCAAGTCGATTTTCAAAAAGATATCCTCAACGGTATTATTAAAAGTATCGTTTTTGCTTTTGTTGTTATGTGGATAGCCGTATACAAGGGTTATGATTGTGAACCTACTTCTGAAGGTATTAGTCGTGCGACTACTTCAACAGTAGTGCAATCATCATTATTAGTTTTATTTTTAGATTTTATTTTAACGGCATTAATGTTCGTAAAGTAGTTAATGGCACATTGTTGTACCGTTTGAGTGTTCAATTTTTTATTACAAGGCGTTGGTGAAAGACATGGTGTCAAAGAAAGTAGAATTATTAGTAGGTTTTTTTGTTGCATTAGGACTAGCTGCCTTATTGATGTTATCGCTTAAGGTTGCAAACTCAGGTATGGGTGGCGGTGGTGCAAGTTATCAACTTTTTGCTAAGTTCGATAATATTGGCGGTTTAAAAGTTCGCTCTCCTATCAAAGTGGGTGGGGTTGTTGTGGGCCGTGTTAGCGATATCTCGTTAGATGAGGAAGATTATACCCCAGTAGTCACACTTGAAATTTATACACAATACAATCAATTCTCAGAAGCAACCTCTGTGGCAATATTGACGGCAGGTTTATTAGGCGAACAATATTTAGGTGTACAACCTGGCTTTGTAGATGAATCAGTTGATACATTACAGCCTGGCGATTTTATTGAAGATACGAAGCCAGCCTTAGTATTAGAAGAGTTGATTGGACAGTTTTTAT
Organism: Colwellia sp. 75C3; assembly: GCF_002836255.1. Taxonomy (GTDB): domain Bacteria; phylum Pseudomonadota; class Gammaproteobacteria; order Enterobacterales; family Alteromonadaceae; genus Colwellia. The sequence goes on from NZ_PJAU01000033.1 coordinate 533,991, forward strand.
TTAGCCAGGGAAGTGGCGAGGAGTAGTTAATGAGTATAAGTAAATTTGGTTTAGGTAATGTTTTTTGCAGTGTAGTTATCAGCCTGGTATTTAGTAGCAGTGCTGTTGCAACGGGTGAAGAAGCAACAAAGTTACCTTCTTCGGCGACAGAGCTACCTGCAAAGGCAACACGCTTAGCTGTTGATCAAAGTAACCCGTATACCATGGTAAAAGGTGCAGCGGAACAGACCTTTAAACGTTTTGCTAGTGAGCAACAGGCAATTCAAGAAAACCCCAACTTGTTAAAAGACATCGTTCGTGAAGAACTTATGCCTTATATTAACTATAAATATTCTGCCTTTAAGGTTATTGGTAAACATTTAAAGAAAACGACGGATGCCGAACGTCGCGCATTTGTACCCGTTTTTCGTGAGTATCTTGTGAGCTCATATGCCCAAGTCTTTACTTTATATGATAATCAAGTCGTGAATTTCTCCCCAGAAAGGTCTTATGAGGGGAAAAGAATAGTCGCTGTTAATACTAGTATTATTATGGCGGGTCGAGATAATATCGATGTGGCGTTCAAAGTTAGACTGAATAAAAAAACTAAACAATGGCAAGCATTCGATATGGTTGCAGAAGGAGTTAGTTTACTTGATTCAAAGCAAGCTGAGTTAGGCAGTATCATCAGACAAAAAGGTCTGCCTTACGTTACTGAATTATTAAAAAGAAAAAGTACTCGAGACATTGTTTTTAAAAATCGCGCAGTCAAAACTGAAAGCACAACCGTGAATCAAGAACAGCAAGGATAAATAGTGACTAAAGCGAATATAGTTCTTAATCATGGTACCCTTACTGTCTCTGGTCAATTGAGCCGTCACAGTGTCGCGGATATAAAAAACAGTGAATATGTAGATTGGTTTGCCCATGGTGCTGTTAAAGTTGATTTAAGCAACGTGAGCAAGGCAGATACTGCGGGTCTTGCTTGGTTATTTTACCTTTTAGAGCAAGCCGCACATTACTCATGTCAATTGAGCTTTAGTAATATACCTGAAAAATTAACTAAACTAATCACCTTAAGTGGCGTAGATGGTTTATTACCTATAACATGTGATTAGTATCATACATACTCAAACCAGCTGAAATACGCATAGTAAAGTGGCTTGGGTATCAATAATGAACAAAGGAGACTCCCTTGGAAGTTGGTGAGATTGAAACATTAGTAAATAAATTGATAAATGAAGCACTTGAACTTGATGAAGTGCATGTAACTTTTGATGGCTCTCAATGTCGAATTAATGCAGTAAGTGATATGTTTGATGACTTAAGTCGTGTTAAACGTCAACAAGCAGTGCTTAAGCCATTAGCCGATATCATCAAAGATGGCACAATCCACGCAATTACTGTGAAAACATTTAATAAAGCACAGTGGAAGCGTGATAAATTATTTAATAGTTAGTATTAATACTAACTATTATAAGTAATAGTGTTACTAATTTGTATTTTTCATGCCTAGCTTTTTACTGCTGGGCATTTTTGTGTATACTGGTTCGATGTTTTTTAATCCTTTTTAAGTAAGTAGTAGTTATTTTGGACGCATTTAAAGTTATTGGTGGTAAACCACTTCGCGGCGATGTCGTGATCTCCGGAGCAAAAAACGCAGCTCTTCCTATTTTGATGTCAGCATTATTATCTAAGACACCTGTTGTTTTTAGTAACGTACCGCAGCTGAATGATATTTTAACAACGGTTAAATTATTAGGTCAGTTAGGTGCTAAAACTGAATGGCTTAACGAAGACAAACTTATGATCGATGCTAGTAGCATTGATACTTGTCGTGCGCCTTATGATTTAGTAAAAACCATGCGCGCTTCAATCCTAGTGCTTGGTCCATTACTTGCTCGTATGGGACATGCTGAAGTTTCTTTGCCGGGTGGCTGTGCCATTGGCGCAAGACCTGTGAATCTGCATATTCAAGGCCTAAAATTGATGGGCGCTGATATTACCGTTGAAGACGGTTATATTGTTGCTAAAAAGCAAGGCCGTTTAACGGGCGCAACTATTTTAATGGACATGGTTAGTGTAACAGGCACTGAAAACTTAATGATGGCCGCCGCTTTAGCTGATGGCATTACCATTATTGAAAATGCTGCACGTGAGCCTGAAATTGTTGATCTTGCTAATTGCTTGATCAGTATGGGCGCTAAAATTACCGGTGCGGGTTCGAATACCTTAACTATTGAAGGTGTTAGTGAACTGTGCGGTAAAGAATATACTGTTATGCCTGACCGTATCGAAACGGGTACTTTCTTGGTCGCAGCTGCAGTTACCCAGGGTCATATCAAATGTTTAAATACCGATCCTAAGGCCTTAGAAGCTGTATTAAGTAAATTGCAAGAAGCAGGTGCCACCATCACCACGGGTGATGACTGGATTGAATTAGAAATGACATCTCCAGCGAAAGCTGTCAATGTTAGAACTGCTCCTCATCCCGCTTTCCCTACAGATATGCAAGCGCAGTTTATGACTATGAATGTGTTAGCTGAAGGTACTGCGACAGTTATAGAAACTATATTCGAAAATCGCTTTATGCATGTGCCTGAATTACAACGCATGGGTGCAGATATCGCTTTAGAAGGTAATACCGCTATTGTTAAGGGCGTTACTAGTCTAAATGGTGCTCAAGTGATGGCAACTGATTTACGAGCTTCAGCAAGCTTAGTAATTGCAGGCTTAGTAGCTAAATCACCAACGCAAGTTGATCGTATTTATCACATTGACCGTGGCTATTTATGTATTGAAGGTAAGCTACAAGGCTTAGGTGCGGATATCACTCGTATCAAAGCTGATTAATCATTGATTGACAGATTTGTCAGTAATTTAAAGAGGTTAGTGCTTTAACAAGTATTAACCTTTTTTTGTGCCCGTTCTATTGAGGCTAGTATAATTGTGAACATCAGTAAAATTTAGACAATAAAAAAGGACATCCAATTAAGGTATGTCCTTTTCTTAACATCTTTAGGTTTGTTATTAAATAACTAACCTAAATATTGCAAATTAAAGTGCAACGATGTTTTCAGCTTGAGGTCCTTTCTGACCGTCAGTAACTGTAAATTCAACTTTTTGACCTTCAGCAAGAGTTTTAAAACCGTCACCAACGATAGCGTTGAAGTGAGCAAAAACGTCTGGGCCGTTTTCTTGCTCGATGAAACCAAAACCTTTAGCTTCGTTAAACCATTTTACTGTACCAGTAGTTGTAGACATAAGTGTATCCTATAAATATTTAAGAGTAATTATACTAACAAATTTTGCATAAAGCTAAACTGTTAGGGGTTTGCTAAAAAGAGTTGCTATTACTTATAAATCAGGACGTGTTACAGATATCTTATCTAAGGTAAGCATGAGATAACATCGAAATGGTGTACAAAAAAATAAAACTAACTTCAAGCTGGGTGCATTATATAGTTAACAATGAGTATGTCAACCATTAGAGTAATTAAAGCTGCAAGTTAGTCCAAAAATAGGCTTGCAGCACTAATTTATCGCTATAATTTAAATTCTTGCACCGATTGTTGTAACTCTTCGGCTAAACGAGCAACCTCACTACTTGATGTTGCTGTTTGTTGTGACCCTGCAGTGGTTTGCTCTGCAATAGTTACGATAGATTCAAGGTTCTCACTAATTTCATGAGCAACAACGCTTTGCTCTTCCGCTGCTGTAGCTATTTGTGAGCTGCGATCAAAAGCCTCATGTACTGCGTGAGTAATAACTTCGAGGGCTTTATCTGCCTCTTCACTTTGGTTTACACAGTCACTCGCTTTAGACTTGCCCGCATCCATAACGGTTACCGCTTTACCTGCACCCGTTTGTAACGCTTCTATCATCGTTTGAATTTCAGAAGTAGACTCTTGTGTTCTACTTGCTAAGGTTCGTACTTCGTCTGCAACTACAGCAAAACCTCGGCCTTGTTCACCTGCACGCGCAGCTTCAATAGCGGCATTTAATGCGAGTAAGTTCGTTTGTTCAGCAATGCCACGAATTACATCTAATATTCCACCAATCGAAGCACTGTCTTGCTGTAATTGATTAATAACTTGGGCTGCAGCATCTACTTCGCTGGCAAGTAATTCAATGGTTTGACGATTCCTTGCTGAAATGCCTTTAACACGCTCAGCTTCTTCATCAGCATGTTTTATTTCTCCTAAGGCATCGTTAGCACTGGCTAGTACACTTTGAGCGGTACTGCTCATTTCGGTTGTTGCAGAGGCTGCTTGTTCTACTTGATTACGTTGCTCTTCAATTGCTGTGGTACTTTGAGCGGTAACTGCTGAAGTTTGTTCAGCAGCAGCAGCAAGTTGAGCCGAGCGGTTAACAATGCTTTCAATCAAGTTACGTAAGCTATCAATTAATAAATTACAGTTTCTTGATAGTTGAGCGAATTCATCATTACCTGTTTCATCTAGTTTCATTGAAAGATCACCAGAAGCGACGATATTGAGCATTTCATTAACACGTGCTAATGGACGAGTAATACCAACAAGCGTAATTCTCGCGATAATGAGCGCAACAGCAATTGATATGAGCATGATAATAGTAGTTTGGGTACTACCACTGCTCACAGAATCCTCAACTAGTTGGCTCGCTTTAATGGTGGTTTGGTTTGCAAGTTCAATTTGATTATCCAAGACTTTGTTAACTTGTTTTGCTACTTTTTCTTCTTTTGCTAACATGGAAGTAGCTTGTTGGTTGGCTCTTAGTTGCTTTGCTTTATGAGCAATTATGCCATCATCTTTTGATAGAAGGTTTTGTATATCGTTGAATGCTGTTGCTACTTCCTGAGATACATCTTCGATGTCATGGGTATTTAATTCAGCAATAATATCGTCAACTGATCCTTTTGCTTCATTGAGGCTGCGAGTTAGTTCACTCTCAATAAGCTGAGCAGTGCTCTCATCTATAATGTCGCGGTATTCGAAAGCAGAAGAAACAATAGAGTTAAATTTGTTTTCCAGTTGTTCACTCAAGCTGATTGCACGTTGAAGCTTAGTATCAGCAAGTTCATGATCAGCTAAATCAAGTAACAACATAACAGTGTCATCTGCTTTTTCTTCTAAAATATCGATTTTATCAGTCAAAAGCTGTCTTTGTTCGATACTGATTTTATGGTTACTAAACAAGCCAGTGCTAGCATTATGAAAGTTTGAGTAAAGTTGATCTACTTGGGTCAAGTTAGTCAATAAGTCTTGTTCAGAAGCTACTATTTGTTTTAATTCTGACAATTGCTGAGTAAATAGAGCTTCTATACTTTTATAATCTCTGAGATTAGCTGCCACTACATCAAGGTCAGTTTGATAATAGCCTTTTAAGGTCAGGTTACTCATTTGACTCAATTCAAGAGCAAGTTTATTACTGGCTTTGAGTGTTGGAATAGCTAAAGTATTCTGTTGCTGAGTCGACTCGCTGATGGTGTTTAAGTTAGATAACGATATAATGCTAATTACTATCAGTAAAGTTGAGATAATGGCAAAGCCACCAATTATTTTTACAGCTACAGTCAAATTCATAGAATCCACCCAATTGGTAGGCTACTTGCCTAGTTAATACGTTAATTTGTTTATGATATATCAAGCTTAGCTTGTATCGGCGTGTAATAGGAAATATTTAGTTTATATTTAAGTATTATACTGAGTGAAACGTCATCCGCCACGCTTCTTTGTTTTTTTGTACAAAAATAAATTCACTAATCAATTATTTCAGCATTTTGCTTGAAGTATTTTTTATCATGCCAGCGAAGCATGGTCAAATGATTCCCCCAAACACAGCCGGTATCTAAGGGATAAATATTAGGGTGTGAACTTTTACCCATGAGTGAAGCCCAATGTCCAAAAACCCAAGCAGTGCTACTGATCGTTTTAGATAACTCATACCAAGCAACTATGTTGCTATTAGTAGTATTTCCAGGAGACTCTTTTTGAGTAAACTCTAGTGAACCGTCATTAAAACAAAAGCGCATACGGGTAAAGGCATTAATACTATAACGAAATTTTTCAATATCAGTTTTTGCCTTATGCCAGTTATTAGGCTCTTCGCCATACATAAGTGCTAACCAAGTGTTTCGGTCACTACTTGCTAATTTACTGTGGAGAAATTCTGCTTGTTCTAACGCATCCGTTAGCTGCCATTGTGGTGAAATACCAGCATGACTCATATAAGCGTTGTCTTCTTGATTAGTCGTTTCTTTGTTTGAACAGGAGTTATCGTTAGGTATTTTTTGCAATAACGGTTGTGCGGCTAACCAGTCCATAAGTTCATCAACATCTGGAGCTGCTAATAAAGCTGATAAGTGATCTGATTTTTTAGCCTTTTTGATACCAGCATGAACTGCTAATAAATGTAAGTCGTGGTTACCCAAAACGACTTTAGCACTTTTTCCAAGGGATTTGACAAAGCGTAAGGTTTCGAGAGAGCCGGGACCGCGAGCGACTAGGTCGCCCGCTAGATAAAGGATATCTTTTTTGCTGTCAAAATTGACTTTTGACAGCAAGGCAGTTAACTCGTTAAAGCAACCTTGGATATCGCCTACCAAGTAAATAGCCATAAGTTACTCTGCGTCTGGTGCAGAATCCTCATTTAATTCTTCATTAGTCTGTTGAATCTTTTTATTTTTTGCCATGTGTCTTCTTTCTCTCGCAGGGGCAACTTCTGGCGGGTTATCCACAATAAAATCAGCAAGTTTCTTAAATTCATCAAGAGATAAGTTTTCTGGACGTAAATTAGCATCAATGTTTAATTCAGCTAACTGTGCTTCGCTAATTAACTTTTTAAAAGTATTTCTAATAGTTTTTCTACGTTGGTTAAATGCGGCCAAACAAACGGTGTTTAATGCGTTAATGTCTTTAACCGGATTCTCAATATGTGTATGAGGAATCAAACGTACTATCGCAGAGTCAACTTTTGGAGCGGGCTTAAAAGCCTCAGGTCCTATTTCCATCACAGGATGTACTTGACACTGATACTGAGTCATTATTGATAAACGACCGTAGGCTTTACAATGAGGTCCTGCAGCCATGCGCTCTACCACTTCTTTTTGTAACATGAAGTGCATATCTTTTACTTTATCTTTAAAGGTTAATAGATGAAAAATAAGTGGTGTAGAAATGTTATAAGGTAAATTACCAAAAATGCGTAGTGGTTTTTCTTCATCCGCTAACTGAGCAAAATCAAATTTCAGCGCATCGGTTTCATAGATCGTTAAGTCTTTAGCCAAAAAGGGGTGATGGCGAAGTCTATGGGCAAGATCCCTATCTAATTCAACAACGGATAGTTTACCTGCGCGTTCGATAACGGGTTCTGTTAATGCACCTAAACCAGGGCCAATTTCTATTAGGTTTTCACCTGGCTCTGGATTAATGGCATCGACAATGTCACTGATAACAGCATCATTATGGAGAAAGTTCTGTCCAAAGCGTTTTTTTGCTTGGTGGCCTAAGTGTTTTTTGTCGTTCATAACTACTTCTTTGTTAAACTATTTGTTATTTGCTAAGTTGATGGCGTTGTTCATTGCTTCAATAAAACTACCAGAATCTGCGGTACCTTTACCTGCAAGTTCCAGTGCTGTTCCGTGATCAACAGACGTACGAATAAAAGGTAAACCAAGTGTAATATTTACTGAAGAGCCGAAGCCTTTGTATTTTAGAACTGGAAGACCTTGGTCGTGATACATAGCTAAAATCGCATCCGCTTCAGATAAATATTTTTCCTGAAAAATAGTATCGGCAGGTAAAGGACCAATGATATTGATACCTTCAGTGCGCAGCTCAGCAAAAGCTGGCTCTAATACTTCTATTTCTTCACGGCCAAGATGACCATCTTCACCCGCATGGGGGTTTATACCACAAGCATAAATTTTAGGTGATTTGATACCGAATTTATCTTGTAGGTCTTGATGTAAAATCCGAGTTACCTTTTGCACGCGCTCATAGGTAATTGCTTTAGATACGTAAGCCAGCGGAATGTGTGTCGTTACTAATGCTACACGTAGACCTTTGGTAGCAAGCATCATAACGACATCGGTACAATTGGCTTGATTAGCAAAATATTCTGTGTGGCCACTAAAAGCAATACCGGCTTTATTTATTAGGCCTTTGTGTACCGGGCCCGTCACTATTGCATCAAACTCACCAGAGATGTTTTTTTCACTGGCAATTCTTAATGTTTCTACCACGTAAGCGCCATTGGCACTATTTAACGTCCCAGGGATACAAGGTTCTGCTAACTCAACATCAAGCACTGTTAAAGTCCCTGCTTGTTGAGGTTTGGCTGGAGCATGTTGACAATAATCGTTCAGGGTCAACGGCAAAGAAAGTAATTTTGCTCTTTCTTGTAATAATGACTTTGAAGCAATGACAACCATTTCAACAGGCCAGTCTTGTTGAGCAATAGTAATGACTAAATCGGAACCAATACCAGCTGGTTCTCCCGGTGTAATGGCAATGCGTAATGTCATTACTTACTATCCTGTTCAAATATTTCAATGTAGGCTTCATCGCGAGTTTCTTTTAACCAACGTGTGCTCTCCATTCCATATTTACGGTTAAATAGAATATTATGAGCGCGATTTGAATTTAATTGTGAAGTGGCATCAACCAAACGTCGATCTTCTAGTTGAATAATATGCCAACCAAAAGATGAACGAAATGGTTTATGGTATTCACCTTTTTTCATGGTTGCTAGTGCATCTTTAAATGCCGGGTCATAACTTGTAGGGTCTGCCCAACCTAAATCTCCACCACGCACTGACGTTGGTCCTTCAGAATGTTCTTTGGCTAATTCTTCAAAGTTTGCTTCACCTGCATTTATTTGATTTAAAAAGCCTTGTAATAAATTTTTAGCTTTTTCATCACTTAAAATAACCGATGGTTTAATCAATATATGACGCGCTTTAACTTCTTCCACTTCGACCACTTTTCTACCACGAATATCTAATACTTTAACTATGCTATAACCTAAGCCTGTACGGATTGGGCCAACAACTGTGTCTTTAGGTTTTTCGTTAATCAGTTCTGAGAAGAGTGTTGGCATTTCATTGATATTTTTCCAGCCTAAATCACCGCCTTTTAATGCGTTAGCATCACCTGATGACGTAATCGCAATTTTAGCAAAGTCAGAGCCATCATTAAGTAACTCGACCACCTTAGTTGCGCGAGTTTTAGCTGCGGCTAAATCTTCTTGGCTAGCATCGGCAGGGAACTCTATTAAGATATGGCCTAAATGATATTCGACATTATTAGTACTTTGCTCTTTCATCACAGCAAGTAAATTTTGTATTTCTTGTGGAGAAACAAAGATACGGCGCCTAACACTATTACGACTTACTTCACCTGAAATGAGTTCGACTCGAACACTTTCTCGATATTTTTCATAACTACTGCCTTCATCGATAACCTTTTGGCGAAATTGAGCTAGGGTAAGCTTGTCTTCTTTTGCCATGTTATTTAAGGTTTGGTCAAGTTGAGCATCACTAATTTGGATACCCATGCGCTGACCAATTTGACTGAGCAAGCTATCATTAATTAGCTTATCCATGACTTGAATACGTAATGCTTTATCAGAAGGTAAACTCTGATTATTGCTTTTAGCTTGGCGTTTAATATTAGCGAGTAAATCGTTAACTTCAGATTCAAGTACGACACCACTATTAACAATGGCAGCGACTCTATCAAGCAGTTCTTCTTTAGCTTGTACTGATGTGATAGTAGTGATGATAAGACTAGAGGCTAACAGTATTGCTTTAATTCTATATTTCATAATTATTATGTCTTGTTTTATGTTTTATGTTTTTAATATGGCGTATGGTGCTAGTTTTGTAAGTAATAAGGGCGTTTATAACCAAATATACTCTTATCAAACATCTCTTGAGTACCTATGGCGGATTGCTTACCGTCTAAGCCTTTAATGATAAATTTAATGCTAATACCAGTATCAAATTTTTCATTACCCTCAGTAACAAAACTGGTTGGATCTAAGTTCGAGATAATATGACGATGATAGGCTATACGTACTGCCCAACAGCAACTTTCGTATTGAAAGCCAGCATATGACTCTATACTTCTATCTTGTTTCAAATCTTGTGTAACACGGCCAACAAATGCCCAGTTTTTGTTAATAGCAACACTTGTTAAGAGGGAAACTTGTTCTAAGCTATCTCCTGAGACATTACGAGTATAGCGATGGTTCAATTGTATTAGATTATATTTATTAATTTGATAATCAATATTAACTTGTCCCTTATTGGTAAAATCCTCTAGGGTATTGTATTGAATATCCCCACTCACTTGCCACTGATGATTTATACGGTAAAACAAATCAGCTGCAACAGATGATTGTTTATTGTCAATATCTCCATTATCAGTTAACAAGGCATCATTGGCAAGGTCGGTATTATTGTCACCTAGATATTGAATGCGACCAAGACTGACGCGAATTATTTCTAAGTTCTCTTTATCAAGTAATCGACTAGTAATACCCCAAGTATATTGGTTAGCTGCAGCGATTCTATCTAAGCCACTATAACGGCTATCACGAAAAATACCGTGGAAATCGTCTTGTAATATAGTTGTATCATACAAGCCAATATTGGATTGATCTTTTTCTGGCACATAAAGGTATTGTAACTGCGGCTCTAGGGTATGGCGATAGCTTTCGCCAAAAGCAAGCAGTTGCCTATCAAAATTTATACCTGCATGGATGCGTACTTTCGGTAAGGTTCTTTCTACTGTTTCTTCTAATGAACTGTCGGCAGAAATATTGCCTTGTTGATAATAGGTATGCATTAATTTTACTTCAGAGTTAACAAACCAAGCAGGTCTAACAACGGGGAAGGTAAAGCCAGCTTCAACATGATAGCGGTGCGCTTCTACTTGATCTTTCTCTGAAGATTGAAAAGTAGTCATTTCAGAATAAAGTTCGAATTGGCCAGATAAAAAGTTTAAAGGTTGTTGGGCCGAGAGTTCAATGTGCGGTAATGTTTTATAGCTAGGTTGATGATCACCGAGTACTTCAAAATCTTGTAATTGTATAGTTGCTTGCCACTGCTCGCCAAAGTAAGCCAATTCTGCTGTTTGATAGAGATAAGCATCGTTTGAATTATACTGTTTACTACCAATATCAACTAAATAGTTATCATCACTAATGGTGGTGTAATCAATATAGGCACGGAAATCTTCAGAAAAAGTACCTACATGTTGAAAGCGTGCTAAATATCGAGAGTCATCATTACTGGTGATATCTTTATCATTATCTAAATATTCAATATCGATTTGACCCGATTGTTGGTCCATCAAATAACGAAATTCTGTTTGTAGCTGTAAACCGCGTTTAGACATATAACGCGGAGTAATAGTAGCATCATAGTTCTCAGCTATATTCCAATAAAAAGGCGCGGTAATTTCAAGGCCAGTATTGGTTGTTGTTTCTATTTGAGGATACAAAAAACCGCTTAAGCGTTCTTTTGATATAGGGAAATAAAAGTAGGGGATATAAAAAATAGGTACATCTAAAACCCTAAATTGAGCATGATAAGCTTCACCAAAGTCACCAGTGGACGATAAATTAATTTCAGCCGCTTTTATTTGCCAGTCGGGAACTTCTTGTAAGCAGGTGGTATAGGTTGAGTCGACTAAACTCAGTTGGCCATCGCCACTAATAGAGAGTTTTTCTGCGGTACCATGCCCAGGGTTACCATCGAGTTGATATGAGGCGGACGTCATCTCTGTTGAGCTATCTGTTTTACTTGCACTGAGTGTGTTGGCAAAAATATTTATTTGTTTACCTTGGTAATGAATATTACCAATAGCTTCTATTTGCATTTTTAAACGATTAAAAGAAAGTTGGTCGGCAATTATTTTCTGATCTTTATCAACCAGAATAACAGAGCCGTTAAATAGTGCTGTTTGGTCTTGTTCGATACTTGCTTGCAAAGATGATATACGGATATTTCCGTTAATAACCTTAGGTATACCTAAGGAAATATCATCAAATACAGGTAATATGCACTGCATTACTTTAGTTTCAGGCGATTGAGATTTTACTTCCTCTTTAGCTTGCGCTACTTCTATAAAGCAAACGAATAGTGCAACTAGGGTAAAATTTAATGTACGGGAAAAAGGCATTTATTGTCCGGAAAAGGTGAAAGTACGTATAAAATAGCTATGAATCAAGTATTTTAACGGCTAATTGCTTTATGATATAGCAATTTTTTCAGTTGGACTAAATTCTTATGTCAAAGTTCATCTGCATATTATACCCATTACCAATCAAGATGTATGTTTCAGCGTTTGTTAGATATTTCAGTTTGAATGGTAAAGAGGCATAGATATTATTTAAGGAATGCTCGGAAATGCATATTTGGGGTAAGATTTTAGGCTTTTTATTTGGCTTTATGCTCAGTAAAAACTTGTTTGGTGCTTTACTTGGTCTTTGGTTAGGTCATCTATTTGATCGCGGTCGTGGATTTAATTTCAACGGTATAGCGGGCGGTAAAGAAGATGAAATATCTAGGCAAGCGGCTTTTTTCTACACGACCTTTTCGGTGATGGGTCATGTCGCTAAAGCAAAAGGACAGGTAACTAGCCATGAAATTGCTTTTACTAGTGCCTACATGGACAAACTGGGATTGAGTAGCGACTTACGAAAACAAGCGCAAGATGCTTTTCGTGAAGGTAAATCATCAGGCTTTCCTCTTAAAGACCGTCTGGTTAAATTTAAACGTTTGATGGGAAATCGGCATGACTTATTGTTAATGTTCTTAGAGATTCAAATTCAAGTCGCTTTTAGTGATGGCGAATTAGATGACGCAGAGCGTTCTGTTTTGCACACCATAGCAAAATTTTTAGGTTATTCAGCAAGTGAACTTGATAATTTACTGGAAATGATTATTGCTGGTACTAACTTCCACCAGCAACAGTCGGGTCGAGGTTATAGGCAGCAAGGAGCTGGAAGTATACCTTCGAGCGGTCAACAGTTAACTAATGCCTATAAGGTGTTAGGTGTTGATAAAAACTCACCTATGCCAGTGATTAAAAAAGCCTATCGAAAATTAATGTCTCAACATCATCCTGATAAGTTAATTGCTAAAGGCTTACCACCAGCAATGATGGAAAGTGCTAAAGAAAAAACACAAGAGATTCAAGCTGCGTATGAGTTTATTGTCAAACAGAATAATTAACTATTAACTAATATTCGTGTAGTTAAAGTAACGGCAGTACAAAATGCATAGGTTTTGTACTTGATGAACATGAACACATAATGTTTACTTGAAGTTGACTGTCTTAACAATCCAAGTTAAATCTGCATATTCATGTGGTTTGAGTATATAACCTACCAACCTATCGCTTTTAACCAACTATTAATTTGGCTCAACAACTCTTCTTCTGGATAATAACCGGTAATGTTATTGTTTAATTGTCGTTGACGGAAATACACTTTCATCTCTTGTTTCGCAAATGACTTTCTTTGTGCAGCCTTGGCTAAGACAAGCGGATTATCATGTTTAAGGTAGAGATCTAGCACTGGCAGTTCGGTAAAGGCCAGTTGACGAGCAAAGTCTTCATTTACACTATTAATGAGTGCATGGTTGCTCTGTCGATAGCTGCTAAGCATGATGAGTGCATTGGGACGTTGACTATCTTCTTGGCTGTACAAGTCGACCAGTAAAGCGGCGTTATTACCTTGGGCAATAACTAGCACTATACCGGGATACTCTTTTGCTGTGTTCATTACGGCATTGAGCATAGTACTGAGTTTATTTTTATAATCATCCAACGCCAATTGGTTTTCTTTTTTTTGCTCTTCAACAGTAATTGCTTTTGAAGGGTAATTTTCTGGCTTGTTACTCGGTTGTATAGCAATGGTACTCCAACCTTTGGATGGGAGAATATTACGTAAGTAATTAATTGCTTTTGGATTAGTCGCACCTTGCTGCCACTCAGGTAATAAAATCGCCACTCCTTTGCTATTAGCGCTAGTATATCTTTTCACTAACGTTAAATAATCATCAGGTCCTGCTAACAATGGCTTTACCTGCTCACCCGTTAAATAATGTTTAAGATCATCTTTATGTTGCTTGGTTAACGCGATAGGTTTTTGTATTGGGCTCGTTTTATTCGTTTTCAGTGGAGCCTTTTCGGTCGCAGCATCCGCTTTTTTTTCTTCAGCAAAGGTAACGGGTGTTGAGCAAATAAAAATAAGCGAACAGATAAATAAAGCCACTGCTTTTGAGTTGATGTTATTTCTACTTATTTTACGTGGGAATTTTTTATGCATTTTTTTTCCTCAACGGGTATTTATGCTATATCGACCATAGAATAAAAGTGTGAAGTAGAAATGTTAAATAAATGGGCAGGGAGCGTTAAAGGTAATAGCTTTTTCAGTCTTTGGATGAAATAAGCTTAACTTCAATGCATGCAACTGTAATCTATTTTTCATGGCTAATGCTTCTTTTGATGCGTATAACCTATCACCTAAAATAGGATGACCTAAGGCTAACATATGCACTCTAAGTTGATGTGAACGTCCTGTTACGGGAGTCAGCTCCACTAAGGTACTTGCTTGTTCATCAGTAGAGTCATGCTCTTCTTGGCTACGATTAAGCACTCGGTAATGTGTTAACGATTGTTTGCCGTTTTCATGGTCGACTTTTTGTTTTGGCCTATTTGGCCAATCACATATCAGAGGTAAATCAACACTACCTTCATCCAGAGCTACTAAACCGAATACACGAGCAAGGTAAGTCTTTTGGGTTTTTCTTTGCTCAAATTGGCGACTAATGGCGACATGTGCTAGTTTGTTTAACGCCATAATCATTAAACCCGAGGTAGCCATATCTAATCTATGCACGATAGTTGCAGTGGGTAAAATTCGTTGCACACGATTTTGTAAGCAATCTTGGTGTTCTGGCAAGCGGCCAGGCACGCTTAAAATGCCACTCGCTTTATTCAATACAATAAAGTCATCGTCTTGGTAAATTATATCAAGATAAGGTGACATAGGTGGGAGGTAGATAAAATCAGGGTTTGCGCTCATTGCTTTCTCATGATTAGGAATAAAGGGCTATGTTCTTACGAACATAATCCTTTATTCATTAGGCTACAGATATTACAGTGCTGGAAATTAATATACAGGCAATTAGTGTGTAACCACAATCATGCGAATTGCTTCAAAAGTCAATTGCGCTTTATCAATATAGTGGCTTAACTCATTTTGCTGTTGACTAATAAAATCAATCTCTTCTTGTCGAACACTTGGATTAATCGCTTTTAACGCGGTTAATCGTTGTTGCTCTAATGAGAGTTTGTTTTGCATAGCCGCTAATGATTTTTCTTGGATTGCAACAATATGTTGCGCGCCATGTGCTTCTGCTTTTTCAACCAAAGGTGCAATTTGAGGCTTTAGTGCTTTGATAAGTTGTAATGCCATTTGCTTTTTAACGGGCGATAACTGTTTATCAAGTACACTTTCACTGATTTTTTCCGCTAAGTTATAGCCATTTTTGTCAACTAAAATACGAATTGGCGTTGTCGGTAAGTAACGACCTAATTGTAAATGAGCTGGCGCTGTTGCTTCAACGGTAAATAAACATTCAATGAAGAAGGTACCAACAGGTAAGGCTTCATTTTTTAATAAACCAATACTGGCATTACCAATTTCATCACACAATACCATATCCATAACACCACGGACCATCGGATGATCCCAAGTGAGTAGCTGGTAATTTTCATTAATTAAAGCGGTCTCTCTATCAAAGGTGATCGTTGTGCCATCTTCTGGTAAACAAGGGAAATTGCTATTCAGCATATGTTCGCTTTGATTTAAGGCGATAGCATTATCTGCTTTATCATCTTGTTGAACACCAAAAACATCAAGGGCTTGGAACATAAACTGTGGTAACCCTATATCGTCATCCACTTTTTGAATTTTTTCAACTAGTTCATGAGCACGCCCTTGTCCTGAAGAGTTAAGCTCTAACAGTTTATCTCGACCTGACTCCAACTCAGCTTTAATGGTTAAGTGTTTTTGCCAACTATCACTGATAAGCGCTTCAGCTTCAGTTGACTGTTGCTGGCAAGTTAATGCTAGCGAAAGTAACTGCTCGCCAAATGTTTCAAAAACTACTCGGCCGGTAATGCAAGTGTGCTCAAATGCTTGCATACCTTGATGGTACCAATCAAATAATAACTGCTGGGCTGAATCTTCAAAGTAAGGTACATGAATACGAATGACCTCAGTTTGACCAATACGATCTAATCGGCCAATGCGTTGCTCTAATAAATCGGGATTACAGGGTAAATCAAACAGTACTAAATGATGAGCGAATTGAAAGTTACGTCCTTCACTACCAATTTCAGAACACAACAAAAGTTGAGCACTGTCTTCATCTTGAGCAAAATAAGCGGCAGCCTTATCACGTTCAAAGATTGATAAACCTTCATGGAAAACTGCGGCACGAATACCTTCTTTAATACGAAGCGCAGCTTCTAAATCAATCGCTGTTTGTGCATGAGCACAAATAACTAAAACTTTTTCTTTTTTAAGTGACTGTAACAATTCAATTAAATAATCGACTCTAGGATCAAAGTTAGTCCAGGTCTCATTTTTTTGATCTAAGCCGTGCAGCATTTCTGGCGTGAAAATATATTTAGCTTGTTTTGATTTAACTAAACTTTCTGGGCAGTCACTGAGCATAAACTCATTAATGTTTTCTTGATATTGCTCAGGCATATTTAGTGCTGTTGGCACAACTTGTCGGGCAGGGAAGCCTTTAATCGTATTTCGAGAGTTTCTAAACAAAATACGACCAGTACCATGTCTATCAAGTAATTGTTTTAACAAGTCTTGGCGTACTTTTGCTGATAGTGTGATATCTGTTTGGTTTAACTCAGTAAGTTGCACGCTGATATCAATTTCTTTCAATAAATGAGTAAGTGTTGTCTCTTGCTCACTAGAAAGCTTGTTACCCTCGACTAAAGCATTGGCGGCATCAGCAACTTCACTATAGTGTGACTCTTCTTCGATAAATTTTTGATAATCATAAAAACGATCCGCATCTAACAACCGTAAACGAGCAAAGTGACTTTCATGACCTAATTGATCAGGGGTGGCGGTTAACAATAAAACGCCAGGAATAACTTGTGCAAGTTGTTCAATACATTGATATTCAATGCTAGGTTTATCTTGTTGCCAGTTTAAGTGATGTGCTTCATCGACGACCATTAAGTCCCAATCTTCACTAACCAGTGCTTCATACCATTCTGGATTATTAGTAATAAACCCTAGATTAACCAGTACTAATTGTTCTGAGCTAAAAGGATTGGCTTTTTTGCCATCAATATAATTATCTTGGCTGGTTTCAACACAACGTTCATTATCAAAAATACTAAAGTTAAGGTTAAAACGGCGTAGCATTTCAACCAGCCATTGATGCATTAAAGACTCTGGTACTATGATCAGAATTCTTTTGGCACGGCCAGTGACTAATTGTTGATGAATGATCAGACCTGCTTCAATGGTTTTACCTAAGCCAACTTCATCGGCAAGTAAAACGCGAGGGGCAAAGCGATTGCCTACTTCATCAGCAATGTAAAGTTGATGTGGGATTAAGCTAACTCGACCACCAGTCAAACCAGTTAAATCTGATTGTTGTTGCTGATATTGATGTTGTAAGCAATCTTTACGTAAGCGAAACCAATCTAAACGGTCAACTTGGCTATTGAGTAAACGATCGTGGGGTTTATTGAATTTAATAAAATGATCTATCATCACTTCTTTTAAAATTACTTGTTCATTGGTGTCTTGGCGTATGCCCTCATAGCTAATTATGCCATGAGCTTCACTTTGTGAAATTACTTTTAGAGACCAGCCTTCGTGGCTAGGAATAAGGTCACCTTGATTAAATATAACACGTGTTAATGGTGCATTTTCTTTCGCGTATTTACGCGCTTCACCTGTCGCCGTGAAAATAATATTAACAAAGCGGTGTTCAACCCCTGTTACTGTACCCAATCCTTGATCTGATTCACTGTCACTGATCCAACGCTGACCTACCTGAAATGGCATAAACTTACTTCTCCAACGATTGCTTAGTTATCATTAATTGGGATACTAAGCATTAAAACTCGGGGTAAAAAAATGCGCTATATTACTCTTAATCATAGACGGAATCATTAAAAAATTATGCTTGCTTCACTATAAATAAGATATTAATGTTAATAAGCTATACTTTAGTTGATATTGATTACTGTATTGCTCTTTTATATTTGTTTTGTCAGTGAATCACGGAGATTAGTCATGACTAAAGAGAATATGAATAATGAGAATAAGTTAAATGAGAAAGTAACCTCGGCACTTCAAACCGAAGATAACGTTGAACAACCAATTGTCTATATTTTAGATACCAATATCCTTTTGCATGAACCTTTCGCTTTTTTATCTTTTAAAGAGCACGATGTCGTTGTACCCATGACAGTGTTGGAAGAACTCGATTCAATTAAAGATAGGCGTAAAGATGTCAGCCGTGACGCTAGGGTAGCTATACGAGCGCTTGAAGATACTTTACGAGATGCCAGTCCAGAGCAAGTACTTGCCGGTGTTAAACTCCCCCAAAACGATGATCAACATCCTAGTGGTCGTCTCGCCATTATTAATGATTATGCCCTTGAGAAAACGGCTCACACCTTATCTTTCAATGAAAATGATAATCGTATTATTAACGCTGCTTTGTATATTCAAAAGAAAACGCCGCATAAAAAAATTGTTTTAGTCACTAAAGACATCAATATGCGTCTGAAGGCCAAGGGAGCAGGGCTAGCCCACGTAGAAGATTATAGAACTGATCAGCTCATTGACGATATTCAATTTTTGACTAAAGGTTACCATCAATTTGAAGGAGACTTCTGGCAACACATTCAATCTGTAGATAGTGAGACCGAAGGGCGAAATACTACTCATTATGTAGCTCGAGATACCGTACCTTTAACTTATATCAATGAATACTTACTCGATGAAGGTGATACATTTGCGGGTAAGGTTACCGGTTGGGATGATGAGCGAATATCAATCTTAGACCTCGGCCGAGAGCGACTGTTAGCGAAAAATGCTTGGGGTATTCATCCTAAAAATGTTTATCAAGGCATGGCAATGGATGCTTTATTGGATCCTACTATAGATTTGGTGATCCTTACAGGGCCAGCAGGGAGTGGTAAAACCTTGTTAGCCTTAGCTTCAGCCTTAGAGCAAGTAATAGAACGTGGTCTTTATGACAAAATAATTGTTACACGTAGTACCCCTGAAATTGCAGAATCTATTGGCTTTTTACCAGGTACCGAAGAAGAGAAAATGGCACCTTGGCTTGCGGCAATAACGGATTCTCTTGAAGTATTACATCAACAAGATGAAAGTATGCATGGCAGTTTGAGTTACATTATGGATAAAGCGAATATCCAATTTAAGTCTGTGAACTTTATGCGGGGTCGTAGTATTCAAAATGCCCTGGTACTGCTTGATGAATGTCAAAACTTAACGGCGGCTCAGTTAAAAACTATTATCACTCGTTGTGGTGAAGGCACTAAACTCGTTTGTTCGGGTAATTTAGCACAAATTGATAGTAATTATTTAACGGCAGTAACCTCAGGTTTGACTTATATTGTCGAGCGCTTTAAAGACTTTCCTGGGTCAGCTACTGTTAACTTAAACGGTGTGGTACGCAGTCGACTTGCTGCTTTTGCGGAGGAGAATTTATAGCTTTTAGTCTGTATGGAAGGTGACTTGTTTAAATAAGTTACTTTTCCTTGTTTAACTCTTGTTTAGTTCTTGTTTAAATGATCTGACTGCTTTAACTTAGCCAGTTATCTGATTATGTAAACAAAAAGTTAAGGCGTTTTAGTGTATTATCAAACGGGCATCAGTACAGTTTTTAGACGCTATAATATTACCGTTGTAGTGGCCTTTATTGTCATTATTCTCGTTGCCTTTTCTGCGGCCTCATTCCGTTATTTTAATCAAATTTCCCAGCATAAACAGCAAAGTTTGACTGAGCTCAAACAAGAAGCTCAACAACTAAACATTATGCTAGAGCAAAGTGTGCAAGCGGTAGTTGGCATACAAGAATTTGCTGAGTATATTCTAAAGCACCCCAACGAAATAAATATTCCTATGCCTTCCTTGTCACAACAAGGCGATATGTTTTATTTAAATAAGCCTGTGCATGATGTCATTAAGCAAGGTAAACGTTTAAGTAGTAATATAACTGGCGTAGGGGAAATTAGTCAGTTTGATACGCTTAAACAACAAGAAATCGCTATGGCTAATGCATTAACGCCTGCATTTGTTGCGGCACAAAATATCCTTAAAGAAGCCACATGGTTTTATTACATTTCCTTTGATGATTTTGTGAATATATACCCCTGGGTTGATCGAGAAATATGGCAGTTTAGTACACAAACCTTAAATAGCCCACATAACCAAACCATGCGAGCATTAACATCAAATTCTAATCGTGTACTTTGGTCTGCTCCTTATCTTGATGCAGCAGGCGGAGGCATGAATGCTTCATTAGGCACAGGTGTTTTTCTTCAAGGTAAGTTGTTAGGCTCAGTGGTTATTGATATCAATCTCTCGCGTTTGCATGCCAGTCTGTCTGAATTAGACTCTAGTGATCAAGGCCTTATTTTATATAATGAAAATAATGATATTCTACTGTCAAAACGTTTAGGTAAAGAGTCGTTAAGTTACCGCGCTTCTTGGCAAGACTTATTACCTAAGCCACTTCAAAGTCTGAATGCTGAAAATTTAGCTAAAATAGGAAATACAGAACGCTTAGGTGATTGGTTTATTGAAAAACAAGTGCTCACGGCTAATGGCTGGACTTTACTTAAATATCAACGGTATGAAAATTTTGCATCGCCACAGTATAGTGATTTTATATTTGTTTTTTCTTTGTTATTTATCGGCTTACTGGCATTTTTGATGTTAGTTAATACCATGACTAAGCGCACTTTTATTAAGCCTACGACTGAATTTATTAGTCATATTCAATATTGTGCGGAAGGAGATCCGGGTAAGATTACCCCTGCAGCTGATTGGTTACATTGGTTTCAGGTGGTTGAAGATATTTTTGCTCAAAATCGTAGTTTATTATTACAATTAACAGATCAAAATGATGTGTTGGATAGTCGTGTAATAGAAAAAACGAAGGCATTACAAGAGACTAGTGCTAAACATCAACGTGATTATGCGTTATTGCGCTCTGTAATGAATGCTATCCCTGAATTGATTGTTTTTAATGACCCTAAGGGATTATTGATGGGGTGTAATCAGGCTTTTGAACGTTTAGCTAATCATTCGGTTGAAGAAATGTTAGGCGTTAAATCAACTACTTTTATGCCTGTAGCTTTGGCAAAAGAAATCAATAACTTAAATGCCAATAATAATGATATTTACCCGCAGCAAGCGCTTATTAATGCTGGGGATTATATTTATCAAGGTTTCTGTAATCAATTTACCGATGAACAAGGAAATATTCTCGGCTCTATCAGTATCTTTCATGATGTTACGTTGCAGCAAGCAACGCAATCCGCACTGGAAAAAGCGAAAAATCAAGCCGAGTACGCTAACCGAGTGAAGATTCAATTTCTAGCGAATATGAGTCACGAAGTGAGAACGCCAATCAATGCTATGCAAGGAATGATGGACTTATTAGCACATACTGCCCTAGATCCCCGTCAGCAGCATTATTTAGTTAATGCACAAAGTGCCTCATCGACCCTGCTTCACCTCGTTGATGAGTTGTTAGATTTATCTAAAATTGAAGCGGGTAAAATGATTGTCAGCCAAAACGCAGTTAATTTGCCGATAATTATAGATAAAGCGCTAAAGCTTAATATTACCAATGTAAATCATCAACGCGTTGATATATTGATTGATATGAGTGTAGACGTGCCTAGCAATGTCATTTGCGATGAAATGCGCTTAGTGCAAGTGTTAGCAAATTTATTCAATAATGCCATCAAGTTTACCGAGCAAGGTGAAATTAAGTTAACCATTGATGTGCTTTTATTAAAAGATACTGTGGCTAAGGTCCGCTTTCGAGTAAGAGATACCGGGATAGGCATTGCTACTGATAATCAAAGTCATTTATTTAACGCTTTTAGCCAAGCTGATGAATCAATGACGCGTAAATATGGCGGTTCTGGTTTAGGTTTATCTATTTGTCAGCAAATTATTAAACTGTTAGGCGGGGAGATCAGTCTTACTAGTCAATTAGGGAAGGGCTGTGAGCTAAGCTTTGTACTGCCATTACAAAGAGTACAGCTCGATACAATAGAGAGCGATAGCTCAGCTACAATGGATAATTCAGCCCAGCTAGTGAGTGAAGAGTTATTGACAAACTTACCTGCAGAATTGGATCAGCCTCTAGTGGCTAACATAACTGTTTATGCGGTAAATCAAAAACTCTCTGTGAGTTTTGTCAAAAGCATTACTCAAATGAACTGGTCATTGCATGAAGTGCGCAGTGTTGATGAGTTGCAACAAATAGATATAGTGGCGGATAGTGTATTACTTATTGACGAAATTGGTTTTGTTCAGCGACAAAGTAATCAAGAATTAATCTCGCCTTTAGCTGAATTCAGGTTACTGTGTTTGTGTCAGCCAGCGTTAACACCATTGAGCAACGAAACTTGCGTTTACTTAGATGAACTCTCTACACCGTACTTATTAGTTGATATGCCTTTATTTCGTTATTCCCTTGACCAAATATCACAAGCATTGCTCAATCAAACGTTAGCAAATAAGGGTGAACAGTCATCTCAACAGGTTAGTCGTTTAAGGCCCATCGCTGAAAGTCACCTTGTTTATCAAGAAAAGCTAAGGAACAAAGCAGACATAGTTAATAAGAAAAAAGTATTAATTACCAGCGAAGAAAGAAATTTACAAGGCGTGTCCGTGTTATTGGTGGAAGACAACTTAGTTAACCAGTTAGTTGCTAAAGAGTTACTATTGAGCATGCATGCTCAAGTAACGATAGCCGATAACGGCCAAGGGGCTTTAGATATATTAGCGGAACAAAAATTTGATGTGGTGTTAATGGATATTCAAATGCCCATTATGGATGGACTCACCGCAGCTAAGCATATTCGAGCACAAAGTGATTTTCAGTCTTTACCGATTATTGCGATGACTGCCCATGCTAGAAATGAAGATAAACAACAGAGTTTAGCCGCGGGAATGAATTTACATATGCCTAAACCTGTTACAGGAAAAGCATTGTTTAGCAGCATAAATGAAGTGCTCAGTACGATAAAAACTTAGAAATTAATCTAAGCTTTTATTTTATTATCTACTTAAATAATCAGCTTAAATTTTTAGAGAAAAGCTCTTCTAATTTTTTGATGGTTTCATTGATTTTACTCACATCGGTAGGAGCAATAAAAATAGTATCGTCGCCAGCAATAGTGCCAAGTACACCATCACTCTTACTTAAGCTATCAAGTAGTCGAGCAATTAGTTGAGCTGCGCCTGGACTGGTTTGAAGAATTATCATCACCTCATTGTGTTCTATTTCTAATACTAACTGTTTGAGCGGACTTTGTGCGGTTGGAACACCTAACTCAGCTGGTAAGCAATAAACCATCTCTTGGCGAGCATTTCGAGTTCTTACCGCACCAAATTTACTGAGCATACGAGATATTTTTGATTGGCTGATATTGTCAAAACCATTGGCTTTTAATGCATCAACAATCTCACCTTGAGAGCCAAACTGCTCTTGTTTTAATAAATCTTTAAATGCTTGTACGAGTGCTTCTTGTTTTTGTAAACCGCTCATAATGCGAAATCAACCCTGTAGTAGACTAAAGTGGCGTTTGTAATCACTATAAATAACGCTAGTATATACCGAAACCACATGAAATACGCATCTTCAAGTGGCTCGGGTATATGTTATCGTATCATCATACTGAAAGTTAATATCTGAGTAAAAGAGTATAATAATTGTTTTTTACTGACTTATACTATATCTTTTGGTCAGAAAAAATTAACGTATTTACTCGAATAATATTTCAAACACTAGTTTTACAACAAATAACCCCACTTAGTTTCGGAGAAGTCACATGAAAGTAGCTGTTTTAGGCGCCGCAGGCGGTATTGGTCAAGCATTATCATTATTATTAAAAACTCAATTACCAGCAGGTTCTGAGTTGTCTTTATATGATGTTGCACCAGTTGTTCCAGGTGTTGCGGTAGATTTATCACACATCCCAACTGACGTTAAAGTTGCAGGTTTTGGTCGTGATGATCTTAGCGGTGCATTAACAGGTGCTGATATTGTTTTGATCCCAGCGGGTATGCCACGTAAGCCAGGTATGGACCGTGCTGATTTATTTAACGTTAATGCTGGCATTATTAAAGTATTGGCTGAAGGCATTGTTGCAAGTTGTCCTAAAGCGTTAGTAGGTGTAATTACTAACCCAGTTAACGGCACTGTACCAATTGTTGCAGAAGTATTTAAAAAAGCGGGCACTTATGATGCAGCGCGTCTTTTCGGTGTTACTACATTAGATGTTATCCGCAGTGAAGCTTTTGTTGCTGAGCTGAAAGGCTTAGACGTTGCTACCGTTAAAGTACCGGTAATTGGTGGTCATTCAGGCACAACTATTTTACCATTATTATCTCAAGTTGAAGGTGCTACTTTCTCAGATGAAGAAATTGCTACCCTAACTCCTCGTATCCAGAATGCTGGTACTGAAGTAGTTGAAGCAAAAGCTGGTGGCGGTTCTGCGACACTTTCTATGGGCGCTGCAGCAGCACGTTTTTGTATGTCTTTAGTTAAAGGCCTACAAGGTGAAGATGTTGTTGATTACGCATACGTTGAAGGTAACGGTGAAGATGCATTGTTTTTCGCACAACCTGTACGTCTTGGCGTAAATGGTGTTAGTGAAATTTTAGCTTACGGTAAGTTAAGTGCTTTTGAGCAACAAGCAAAAGAAGATATGCTTGCTACCTTGAAAAAAGATATCCAAGAAGGTGTTGATTTTATGGCTAGCTAAGCCTCCATAAAATCATCAAAAAAAAGCGCTGTTATCTTTGACTCTGGTCAAATGGTAACAGCGCTTTTTTATTTATTTACTTTGATACTTAAATGGCTGGGTTAAGCAGATATCATCATAGTGTTAAAATATGGTTTCTAGCTTAAATTGCTCGCTTAGTGACTTCTATTGGCGGCGATATGAGCCAAGGAAATCAATGCTTGTTTGTGTTCACTATCAGCAATGACATCAAGTGCCTTAATGGCTTTGTCAGCTTCAATTTCAGCTTGTTGCTGGGTATAACGCAAAGAACCTGTTTCTTCCATTGCTTGAAGTATCAAATCAAGGTTATCCATGCCGTTACCTAGTTCAATAGCTTCTTTAATTAATTGTTGCTGGGCACTATTACCATGTTTTAGGGCATATAATAACGGTAGGGTTGGTTTACCTTCTGCAAGATCATCACCGACATTTTTACCCATTTCTTTAGCGTCAGCGGTGTAATCCATAATGTCATCAACTAACTGAAATGCGGTACCTAGAAACTTGCCATAATCAGCCATGGCCTGTTCAGTTTTATCATCTTGATTGGCTATTATAGCAGCAAGGCGTGTTGCTGCTTCAAACAACTTAGCCGTTTTACAATAAATGACCTGCATATAGCTTTCTTCAGTAGTACTTGCATCATTACAGTTCATTAACTGCAAAACTTCACCTTCAGCGACTATATTAGTGGCCTCAGATAAAATATCCATAATGCGCATATCACCCAATTTAGTCATCATTTGAAAAGAGCGTGTATAAAGAAAATCACCGACTAATACACTGGCACTATTACCAAATAGCGCATTGGCAGTTTCTCTGCCGCGACGCATATTTGACTCATCCACGACATCATCATGTAATAACGTAGCTGTATGAATAAACTCAATAATCGCCGCGATTTCCCAATGTTTTTCGCCTTGATACGCGAATGCTCTAGCTGCAAGAACCGTTAACATAGGGCGCATTCGCTTGCCGCCACCGTTAACAATATAGATACCGAGTTGGTTAATTAATGCGACATCAGATTGCAATTGTTCATAAATAAGATCATTTACTGCTGTCATATCGCTTTGCGCTAGTGTCTGTATTGCTTTAATATTTACTTTATTTACCATGCCACTTTTCTTCAGCTATTTTGATTCGTTTTTTTGACTAGTTATTAATCAAGAGTAATCAAAAGTATTCAATTAGTTATGTAGGCAAAGTTTACACTAAATTTTATGCAAAAGTAGTTTTCTAGTCGCTTTGTTGTAATTCTTAGGTGAAAAGCAATTAAAAAGCATAAAAGAGTAATTAACTTAATAAATGATCGTATTTACACTTGCCCTTGTTGTATTCTTCGCGTAGAATTTGCGCCCTATATTTTTAAACTTTAGCGTCATATAACTTTACTTTATTAAGTAAAAAATGGCGCAGTACGGAGTAGCTATGTACGCGGTATTCCAAAGCGGTGGTAAACAGCATCGTGTAACCGAAGGACAAACAGTTCGTCTAGAAAAGCTTGAGCTTGAAGTAGGCGCAACAGTAGAATTTGATAACGTTTTAATGATCGCTAATGGCGATAACATCAATGTAGGCGCGCCTTACGTTGCTGGTGGCAAAGTTGTTGCGGAGGTTGTTACACAAGCCCGCGCTCCTAAAGTTACTATCGTTAAATTTAAACGTCGTAAGCATTCACGCAAACAAGCGGGCCATCGTCAATGGTTCACTGAAGTGAAGATTACTGGTATTAACGGCTAATTAGGAGCATTTTGACATGGCACATAAGAAAGCTGCAGGTAGTACACGAAATGGTCGCGATTCAGAAGCAAAACGCCTAGGTGTTAAACGCTTTGGTGGTGAATCTGTTTTAGCTGGTAACATCATTGTTCGTCAACGTGGAACTCGTTTCCACGCTGGTAGCAACATGGGTATCGGTAAAGATCATACTTTATTTGCTTTATCTGACGGTAAAGTACAATTTGAAGTGAAAGGTCCAAAGAGTCGTAAGTTCGTTAGCATTATTGCTGACTAAGTAAGAACTTCGATTTATAAAAACCTCGCTTCATGCGAGGTTTTTTTTTGATTTTTTTTTGACTGAGCAGAGATTCATTTTTAGTCAGGCAAAAATAGTTTATACTAGCGGTAATTGTAAAAGACTTACCATATTAGGGTTATTGAGATTCCATGAAATTTGTTGATGAAGCTGAGATCAGAGTTGAAGCGGGTGATGGCGGCAACGGCTGTGTCAGTTTCCGTAAAGAAAAATTTATTGAGTATGGCGGCCCTAATGGTGGTGATGGCGGCGATGGCGGCGATGTTTATTTGATGGCAGATGAAGGCTTAAACACCTTAATCGATTACCGTTTTGAACGTTTTCATCGTGCTAAACGTGGTCAAAATGGTCAACCTCAGAACTGTACGGGTAAGGGCTCTGAAGACTTAGTGTTAAAAGTACCTGTTGGCACACGCGCTATCGATGAAGATACGGGTGAGCAAATCGGCGATTTAACGCATAAAGGCCAGAAAATGCTTGTTGCTAAAGGCGGTTGGCATGGTTTGGGTAATTTACGTTTTAAAAGTAGTACCAACCGTTCACCTCGTCAGAGAACTGATGGTACGCCAGGTGAAATTCGAAACCTTAAATTAGAATTGTTATTACTTGCTGATGTTGGTTTGTTAGGTTTACCTAATGCAGGTAAATCGACTTTAATCCGTAGTGTTTCTGCTGCAACACCGAAAGTCGCTGACTATCCATTTACTACTTTAGTACCTAATTTAGGTGTAGTACGTTTAGATACGCAGCGTAGTTTTGTTATTGCTGATATCCCCGGTATTATCGAAGGGGCCGCAGACGGTGCAGGTTTAGGAACACAGTTCTTAAAACATCTTGAACGTTGTCGTATCTTGTTACACGTCATTGATATCATGCCTGTAGATGGCTCAGACCCATTAGAGAACGCAAAAGTCATTATAAGTGAGCTAGAACAACATAATGAAAAACTAGCAGGGAAACCTCGCTGGGTTGTTTTCAACAAACTTGATTTAGTGCTTGAAGAAGAAGCGAAAGAAATTACCGATAGGATCTTAGCGGGTCTTGGTTGGGAAGGTGAGGTACATAGTATCTCTGCAGTTAATCGTTCAGGTACAAAAGATTTAACTCAGAAAGTGATGACATTTATCGAAGAGCTACCTCCTGAAGAGGAAGAAGTGATTGATGGTAAAACTGTTGAGTTTAAATGGGATACCTATCATGAAGAAACTATCGCGGCTCATGCTGCAGATGATGACTTAGATGATGAAGACTGGGATGAAGATGACTACGATGTTGAAGTAGAATATCGTCAGTAACCTACCCGGTTGATACTAAGCACTTGTTTATTTTTATAAACCAGTGCTTTTTTTTTACCCTTTTATTTTGATTGTACAGTAATACCAATTTGATTAAATTTCTTCCCAACTCAGAGCTTGCTCGATGTTCATTAACAAGGAAAATTTGTTTCGGTTTAGTCATTCTAAATCAAATGAATTTAACGATGTTAGTGGGCATCGAGAAAGCTCCCAGAGGGCGATTTTAAAAGGCTTACATGCTGCGTTATTGATTTTGATAAGGGAATAACCATTCTCTTCAATCAATGCCTTGCCTCTAAGCCTTTTAATTATCGCTGGGTGGGAAAGAACTTAATCAACTTGGTATAAATAATTTTGAGAGTTTTATGACCATTTTATCGATGATAGTTGCTACAGCGGATAACAATGTAATTGGCAAAGACAATGATATGCCATGGCACTTACCTGCTGATTTAGCTTATTTTAAAAAAGTGACTTTAGGCAAGCCTATTATCATGGGGCGAAAAACGTTTGAGTCTATTGGCAGACCTCTACCAAGTCGACGTAATATAGTTATTTCTCGTGATGAAAATTATGCAGCAGCAGGAATTGATACAGTAACTTCAGTCGAACAGGCATTAGCCTTAGTTAATGGCTCAAATGGTGATGTAGCGGTTGACGAGATCATGGTTATTGGTGGCGGTGCTATATATGCGCATTGTTTACCTACAGCTGATCGTTTATATGTAACTCATATCAACGCAGACATTGATGGCGATACCCAATTCCCCAATTATGATGATGGTAGCTGGGAAAAAGTAAGTAGTGAGTTACGTGGAGCAGATGAAAAGAATGTCCATCAATTAGATTTTTGTGTCTACGATCGTAAGACTAAGTAGCCTTAGCAGTTAAGCTCGATAAGTTACATAAAGAAAAATTATACAATAAAAAAGCGGTACGTTATTAACGTACCGCTTTTTTAATATGCTAAATATTACTTTCTTAAAATATGAATTAAGACATTAATTTCTCGTTACTGAGTGATGTAATCTAAAATACCCATGGCAGCTTTTTGACCTTGATCAACGGCAGTAACCACTAAGTCAGAGCCAAGCACCATATCGCCACCAGCAAAAATGTTTTTCTTAGAGGTTTGTAGCGCAAAGTCAGAGCTATCAACCGCAACTACACGGCCACGAGAGTCTAATTTTACCCCAGCATCAATCATCCATTGTGGTGGACTAGGTAAAAAACCAAAAGCAATAACTACTGCATCAGCTTCCATGATAAATTCACTACCCGCTATAGGCTCAGGATTACGTCTACCGCTCGCATCAGCAGCGCCTAGTTGGGTTTTAACAAACTTAACACCCATAACAATGCCTTGTTCATCCACAGCAATATCAAGCGGCTGAAGGTTGAACTCAAAATTTACACTTTCTTCTTTAGCGTTCTGAACTTCACGAGGTGAGCCAGGCATATTCGCTTCATCACGACGATAAGCACAAGTGACTGTCGTCGCTTCATGTCTAATGGAAGTACGCACGCAATCCATGGCAGTATCACCACCACCCAAGACAACCACTTTTTTATCTTTGAAATTGACATAAGGCTTAACTTGATTACTTTCTGCTTCGGTAATGCCCATGAGCTTCTGAGTATTGCCGATTAAGAAATCTAAAGCGTTATAAACGCCATGTGCGCCTTCATTATCAAAACCGCCGCTCATGTCTTTATAAGTCCCTAAAGCTAGAAATACAGCGTCATATTCATCGCTAATGTCACTAAAACTAATATCAGTGCCGATATTAGTGTTTAAACGAAACTCAACGCCCATGCCTTCTAAAATTTCACGTCGCGTTTGAATGACGCTTTTTTCTAATTTGAATGATGGGATGCCGAAGGTTAGTAGACCACCAATTTGTGCATGCCTGTCATAAACAACAACGTCAACACCATTACGGGTCAGTCTATCAGCGCAGGAAATTCCTGCAGGGCCAGCACCAATAACAGCAACACGTTTACCTGTTTTTACTACGTGAGATAAGTCAGGCTTCCAACCCTGCGCAATAGCGGTATCAGTAATATGTTTTTCGATATTACCTATCGTGACTGCGCCAAACTCATCGTTTAAAGTACAGGCTGATTCACATAACCTATCTTGTGGGCAAACTCGGCCACACATCTCTGGCAGGCTATTAGTTTCATGACATAAGTCAGCCGCTTCAAAAATGCGATTTTCAGTTACTAACTCTAACCATTGCGGAATGTAATTATGCACAGGGCACTTAAATTCACAGTATGGGTTACCGCAGTCGAGACATCGGTCTGCTTGACCCGCACTTTGTTCATTGCCTAGCGGTTGATAGATTTCGACAAAATTAATTTTACGTTCGTCTATAGATTTCTTTGCTGGGTCTATACGCTTTACATCAATAAATTGATAAACATTTTTACTCATTATTTTAATCCTTAATACTTATCAATTATTGTGCTTGCACGCGAAGTTCTGCACTTGAACGACTACGGTGACCTAACAAGGTTTTTACATCGGTAGCTGTTGGTTTAATTAATTTAAATAATGGAGCATATTTATCAAAATCGTGAAGAATTTCTTGAGCACGTAAGCTTCCTGTTTCTTCAAAATGTTGATTGATGATGCCACGTAAATGTTCTTGGTGAATTGTTAGCTCTTCAATAGCTAGCATTTCGATAGACTCTTTATTTAGACGAATATCTAAATCACCTGTTTCGTCTAAAACATAAGCAAAACCGCCAGTCATACCAGCACCAAAGTTAACACCAGTATCACCTAATATAGTGACGATACCGCCAGTCATATATTCACAGGCATGATCACCAGTGCCTTCAACAACCGCTTGGCAACCTGAGTTACGCACCGCAAAACGTTCACCAGCACGACCAGAAGAGAATAAATTACCGCCAGTCGCACCATATAGACAAGTATTACCCATAATCATGGTTTCGTGGCTAGCATACTCAACACCTACAGGTGGTTTGATGGTTAGTTTACCGCCAGCCATACCCTTTCCGACATAATCGTTGGCATCACCAGTCAAAATCATGTGTAAACCGCCAGCATTCCAGACACCAAAACTTTGCCCGGCAGTACCTGACAAATGTATCGTTATTGGAGATGCAGCCATACCTTGGTCGCCATGGTGACGAGCTATCTCACCTGATAACGTAGCACCAACAGAGCGATCGGTATTTTGGATGTTAAAGCGGAATTCACCACCTTTACTATGCGCTACCGCATCACTCGCAGCAGCTAAAATATTTTGATTTAACTGCCCTTTATCAAAGGCAGTGTTTTCTTGTGTTTGATGAAGCGCGGTATTTTCATCCGCAACAACAGGCGCGATTATCGGTGATAAATCTAACTTGCTTTGCTTAGAAGTAATGCCATCTACTTGTATTAATAAATCAGTTCTACCTATGATATCAGTTAAAGTTTTTACCCCAAGGCTGGCAAGAATTTCGCGGACATCACGAGCAATAAATTTAAAATAATTCATTACTTGTTCAGGCAAACCTTTAAAGAACTGTTCACGTAAAACTTCATCTTGTGTTGCTACACCAGTAGCACAGTTATTAAGATGACAAATACGTAAGAACTTACAACCTAAAGCAACCATAGGCGCAGTACCAAAACCAAAGCTCTCAGCGCCTAAAATAGCCGCCTTAACAATATCTACACCGGTTTTTAAACCGCCATCAACTTGTAAACGAACTTTATGACGTAAACCATTGGTTACCAATGATTGATGAGCTTCTGCTAAGCCCATTTCCCATGGACAACCGGCATATTTGACAGAAGTAAGTGGGCTAGCCGCAGTGCCACCGTCGTAACCTGAAATAGTTATAAAGTCGGCATACGCTTTAGCAACACCGGAAGCGATTGTGCCAACTCCTGGGCCAGATACTAACTTAACCGAGATGATCGCTTTTGGATTAACTTGTTTTAAATCAAAAATTAGCTGAGCTAAATCTTCAATCGAATAAATGTCGTGATGTGGCGGCGGAGAAATTAAGGTAACACCGGGTACGGAATAACGTAATTTAGCAATTAATGGCGATACTTTATCACCCGGTAATTGACCACCTTCACCTGGTTTAGCCCCTTGCGCTACTTTTATTTGTAGTACGTCGGCATTGACTAAGTAATGCGGGGTAACACCAAAACGTCCAGAAGCAATTTGCTTGATACGAGAGTTTTTAACGGTACCGTAACGACGTTCATCTTCACCACCTTCACCTGAGTTTGAAAAACCACCTAATCGGTTCATTGCAATCGCAAGTGCTTCATGTGCTTCAGGGCTAAGTGCACCAACAGACATCGCCGCGCTATCGAAACGTTTGAACATTTCACTTTCAGCTTCAACTTCATTGAGTGCAATAGGCTCGCAGTCATCTTTAAGTTTTAATAAGTCACGGATGGTGGCAATGGGACGATTATTCACTTCATCGGCAAAAGTACGATAATCATTATAATCACCGTTTTGTACCGCACGTTGCAAGTAGTTAACAACATTAGGATTAAAAGCGTGATACTCACCACCATGAACATACTTTAATAAGCCGCCATGATTAACTTTCTGGTGAGGTAAAAATGCTTTGCGCGTTAGGTTGATGGCATCTTGTTGGATATCACTAAAGTCTGCACCTTTAAGACGACTTGGTAAGTCACTAAAACAAAGCTTCATGATATCTTCATTTAAGCCAATGACTTCAAATAAGCCGGCACAACGGTAACTGGCAATGGTAGAGATACCCATTTTAGATAATATTTTCAATAAACCTTTGTTAATGCCTTCTCGATAATTAACGATAGCATCACGGGCTGATAAATCTATTTGTCCTTGTTCAACAAGTTGTTCAATAGTTTCAAACGCTAAGTATGGATATATTGCCGTAGCACCTAAGCCAAGTAAGACTGCGTATTGATGTGAGTCACGTACAGAGCCTGTCTCTACAATAATATTGGAGTCGCAACGTAACTGTTGATCTACTAAACGTTTTTGAACTGCACCAACAGCCATTGCTGCAGGAATAACCAGTAAACCCGCTTGGATATTTCTATCCGACAATACCAAGATAACAGTACCACTATTGCGAACCAGTGTTTCAGCTTCATCACACAGTCGTCTTATGGCGGCTTCTAAGCCTTCTTCTACTTTAAAACTTAGCGTTAGTGTATCTGAACGATAATGTTCGGGGTCCAATTCACGTAATTGCTTCAAGCCGGTATACATAAGTACCGGAGTCGAGAATAACATACGGTCTGCATGACCTGATGTTTCGTTAAATACGTTGTGCTCACGACCAATGCAGGTGCCTAATGACATCACATAACGTTCACGTAATGGATCTATTGGCGGGTTTGTTACTTGCGCGAATTGTTGGCGGAAATAGTCATATAAAGTACGTGTTTGACTTGATAATACAGCCATAGGTGTATCATCACCCATAGAACCCGTTGCTTCTTGGCCATTCTCAGCTAATGTTCTAATGACTTGTTGAATTTCTTCATAGCTGTAATTGAACATTTTGTGGTACTGAGTCATCTCTAAATCAGTAAATACTCGTTGACCAATTAAATTAGCTTCGAGTTGGTCAAAGGGCACTAAACGACGGATGTTTTTATCTAACCACTCTCTATATGGATGACGATCCTTAAGATCATTATCAATATCGCATGAATGTGATATTTTACCTGTATAGGTATCAATGGCGAGCATTTCACCAGGACCTACACGACCTTTTTCTACGACTTCATCTTCACCGTAATCCCAAATACCGACTTCAGAGGCAAGGGTAATAAAACCATTACGTGTGATGACATAACGAGCCGGTCGTAAGCCGTTTCTATCAAGATTACAGGCAACATGACGACCGTTAGTCATTACTACGCCAGCAGGGCCATCCCACGGTTCCATGTGCATAGAGTTGAATTCATAGAAGGCACGTAAATCATCATCCATCAATGGACTGTTCTGCCATGCAGGCGGCATCAATAAACGCATTGCACGGTATAAGTCCATACCACCAGCTAAAAATAGCTCGAGCATATTATCTAAAGACGATGAATCAGAGCCTTTTTGGCCAACAAAAGGTGCTGCATCTTGCAAATCAGGCAATAAAGGTGACTTAAAACGATGCGTTCTTGCTCGACTCCATTGACGGTTACCATTAATGGTATTGATTTCACCATTGTGTGCTAAATAACGAAATGGTTGTGCTAAATGCCACTGTGGTGAGGTATTCGTTGAAAAGCGCTGATGGAATACACAAATTGCACTTTGCATCCGTATATCAGCTAAATCTAAATAAAAATTAGGTAAATCTACCGGCATCATTAAGCCTTTGTAGATTGTCACTAAGCAAGACAAACTTGCTACATAAAATCGTTCATCCGTAATGCGTTTTTCAGCACGACGACGGGCCATATATAAACGACGTTCTAGTTCTAGATTTCTCCATCCTGGAGGAGCGTCAACAAATATTTGCTCAATTTTTGGCAAGTTACCTATGGCTATTTCACCTAACACAGAGGTGTCGGTAGGTACTGTTCGCCAACCGATTAACGTTAAGCTCTCGTTAGCTAACTCTTGTTCTAATACTTTTTTAGACAGTGCAGCTTCAATAGGGTCAGGACTTAGGAAAATCATGCCTACCGCATACTTTTTACCTAGCTTCCAGTTATTGTCTGCAGCTACGGCGCGAAAAAAGCTATCCGGTTTCTGTAATAACAAACCACAACCGTCACCTGTTTTACCATCGCTAGCGATACCGCCACGATGTTGCATACGATCTAAAGCGGAAATAGCGGTCTTGATAAGTTTGTGGCTAGTCTCGCCATGTTGATG
The DNA here is from genome assembly GCF_002836255.1 of Colwellia sp. 75C3. Classification (GTDB taxonomy): domain Bacteria; phylum Pseudomonadota; class Gammaproteobacteria; order Enterobacterales; family Alteromonadaceae; genus Colwellia. The sequence goes on from NZ_PJAU01000033.1 coordinate 569,287, forward strand.
GGCGATTAAACCGAAGCCACAGTTGTCTTTTTGGACGCTATGATCATAAAGCTGCATTCTTTTCTCCTAAATAATAAGCCAACTTACTCACAGGACAGTCAAAGAGGAATAAAGGCATGGAAAAAATGCATAAATACTCCTCTTATTAAGTAAGTGGACATTCAACATTACTCAGTTATTAGCTAAAGGTCAATCATAATAGAGCTTTTGCTCGTAATTAATTTACATTTTTGTTCTTTTTTGTAACCGGCTGGTGAGATTTAATATTTGTAAGTGGTTGATTTTATGGGTTTTGATGTTTTTGTAATATGACTTATGTTTCATATGATGAAAAATCATGAAATAAAACTACATTTTGATGGGTTTTATGCTTTTAGGGCATATTCAATATTTATTCAGGTTATGGGTGTTGTAGGTTGTATTATAGCGATTTGGCTTATTCACTAAGGAGGATTTTAAATGACGAAATTGCGAATAAGGTTGTTGTCTGTATAGAGCAAATGGCCAATGAATGCTTAATCAAGTGCCTTGGACTGATTTATTTTTCCTAAGCACAACAGGATCACAAACTTAATTAAACTGTATTAGCTCTAAGTGGTGAGGAGTAAAAACAAAAAAGCCAATAGTGTTATCACTATTGGCTTTTAGTTTTATAAATAGCGGGTTATAGCCTAAGGCTGATAACCACCCTCAATACCTTTGGTCGTGACACTTACAGCGTCATGGGCATGAAGTGACTCTAAATGATTAATACGCAACCAGAAATCATCAAATTTATCTGTCTGATTCATACTATGTTGTAAGCGACGTGCAGCATCTTCACAAAACATCAGGTTTTGGCCATTAAGACGAGCAAATTCTTGCTCATCTTCGCGTTTAACTGCAGCCTGTACCGGTGTTTTTAGAGAGTTCTCGATAAGATCAACTAATTCAGTAATAGGAAATTCACTAATACTTGAATTAAGTTTTACTTTTACTTCAGCAACAGAACGTTGTGAATGAGGAGTTGCTACAATACCTTCTGTTGTTCCTAACCAGTCATGGATGTCGGTTAGCGCTAGCTCGCTTTGTTGTGCAAATTTATCTTGAAAAGCCTGTTGTATTAATTGTCTAGCAAGGGCAGCAGAACACGGACAAGTAGATGAATAAGGTACATCAATGGTTAACTCGATAGTGAGTTGGCCTTTATTTAAGAAGCCAGTAATTATTACTGGGTATGCTTTCCAGCCTTCTTTGCCACTAATTAATGATTTTCTACGCAAGTGGTAATCGAAGCTGAATTGAACTTTAGCTTGATCACTTAATTCTTGGTGACTGCTAATAAAGCCGTCAAGCAAGCTAACTAAACTTTGATAGTTAAGCACATTACTTGTAGATAGCTCATCGATAAGCAAGTAAAGGCGTGACATATGAATGCCTTTAGCCTGAGCTTCTTTTAAGTTAACAAATGCATCAATATGAGCCGACACCATACGTTCGGCTTGGTCTTTTGAAGCGACCATTACAGGCATTTCAATGTTACTCATGCCAACCCAGTCAAGTGTACCCTCGGTTTGAGCAGTTGTATGGTTGGCTATATCTGGCATTGATGTCGTCATTTCGACTCCACTTTAAACGATAGTTACTAACTAATCTCCGAGACTTTTTTAGAATATGACGAAGAGTAGATCTAAGGGCGCACATTCTAGCTTATTTTTTAATGGTAATCATTACTGTTGTTGCTCTATAGATAAAAAAGATGAGAATAGGACGTGTTTTATGCTATTTTTCAAGAAGTTTGTCTGATATTTATTACTGCGGTAATATAGAGATACTCTCTATTATTCGTGAAAAAAGGTGTCTCTATGGGAACTGAACAATCGAATCCCTACTTAGATTTTGAATTACTTGAAGGTTATTTAGACAGCTTAGGTAAAACTATTGTCGAGAAGATGCTCGCTTTATATTGTCAGCAAGTTGAAATTTACCTTAACGATATTGAAAGTGCACAACTGAGCGATTCATTATCTGGTTGGGAAGAGCACTGCCACAAAATGAAAGGCGCTGCAGCGAGTGTTGGCATGTACCAATTGCATCGACAATTAAAGTTATTAGAAAAAACGGACGAAGCTAAAGAGGAAAAAGCGCTGTCGTTAAAAGAATTAAGATTATCGAATGAACAAGCAATTATTGCTTTTAAAAGTTGGTTGGTAAGTAAGTAAGTAACTACCGGCAGGTTTTGTTTAGATGGTAGTTTAGTCGTCCTTTAGGGCTGCTAAACTACCTTAATATTAACGAATATTAATCTAGCGTACCGACAAAGCGATATCCTTCACCGTGAATGGTATTAATAAGCTCTGGTGTATTTTGATTTAACTCAAAGTGCTTACGTAACCTTCTTATGGTGACATCAACTGTACGGTCATTAGAGCGTAAATCTCTGCCAGTCATTTCTTTAATTAACTCTTGGCGAGAAATTATTTTACCAGAATTTTTGATAAGCAAACTTAATGCACGATATTCTCCACGTGGGATCGCAATGATTTCACCTTCAGGGCTAGTCATTTGACGAGAATTACCGTCTAAAGTCCATTGATTGAAGCTCACTATACTTTGTTCTGGTTCAGTACTTGTTTGTCCAATACGGCTTAAGATATTACGCGCTCGGATTGTTAACTCTCGCGGGTTAAATGGTTTGGTTAAGTAATCATCAGCACCAATTTCTAAGCCAAGAATTTTATCAATGTCGCTATCTCGACCGGTAAGGAAAATTAATCCCATGTCCTTATTGGTAGTTAATTCACGAGCTAATAACAAACCATTTTTTCCGGGTAAATTGATATCCATAATGACAAGGTTGATAGTGTGTAGTCTAAGCTGCTCAGCCATACTATTACCATCAACAGCTTCGAAAACGACGTAACCTTCTGCTTCAAATAAATTGCGTAAGTTAAAGCGGGTGACGTCTTCATCTTCGACAACTAAGATTTGATATGTCTGCATGTTGGTATTTACCTAATATTTAAATGGCTATTGCGATTATTATTTAATGAGTGAACTATATCCCCATTATCAGTCAATATGCATATTTCAAATTTTGCACTGTGAATGATAACGAGTATGTGTAATATATTTACAATTATTTAACTATTTTAGTCAAGAGAAAATGAAAAAACAATTTTTAAAGGCTATTATTTCATTAAGTTGATGCTAATTCTACAGGAAAGGTGATATCAAAACTCACTCCATGTTCAATATCATCTTCAAGTACTATATGACCATCTAGCGCTTGGGTTACTAAATTGTATACTAAATGCATGCCTAAGCCACTGCCGCCGCTGCCTCGCTTAGTGGTAGTGAACGGGTCAAAAATCTTTGCTTTCATGGAATTATCAATACCAATGCCATCGTCACTATAATTAATATGTAATTGATCACTTAAGTTCATCACGTTTATAGCGATGGTGCCATGATCTAGCCCCTCAAAAGCATGGTAAATTGAATTTAATATTAGATTGATTAATATTTGGTTGATAGGGCCCGGTTTACTATTAATATCGAGATCGTCAGGGCATATTACGGAGATAGTGACATTGGCTGATTTTATTTTTGCTGAGAGTGTTAATAAGACTTCATCTAATAAACCTTTAACATTAAATGTGCGGGATTCAGCACTGGATTGGTCAACAGCAACCTTTTTAAAGCTTGATATTAATTTTGCCGCTCGTTCTAGGTTACGGAATATAATCGAGACATTTTCATCACTATCAGTTAAGAATTTTTTTAATTGGCTAGATTTTAATGTTTTGTCTTCAAAAGCTGTTTTAATTTCACTTAACTTGTCTGCTAATAAGCTTGAAGCAGTTACACCTAAGCCAATAGGGGTGTTTACTTCATGTGCTATACCGGCAACTAAATCACCAAGTGAAGCCATCTTCTCTGTTTCAACCAATTGCCCCTGAAACTCATGCAGTTTTTCTAATGTAGAAAGTAACTCTTGATTTGACTCTTTTAATGCGTCGGTTCTGGCACTAAGTCTATTTTCTAGAGCTTGGTTTTGAGATAAGGCATATTGGTGTTCATCAATTATGGTCGTGATATGTTTATCAGTGCGAAGTAATAAAATATTGATGTTTTTAGCCAGAATATCAAGTTCTTTATAAGGTTGAGTAGCTAATTGAGTTTGGTAATTTTTATTTTGTGATATTTGTCCCACATCTTCAATTAACTTGGCAATAGGTTGGTTGGTTTTATTGAATAACCATTGTGAAATACTAAAGGATAAAATAAGCACAAAAATTAGAAAACCAAACATTACATAGATTAATTTACTGATGAAATTCTGCTTTTTTAGCAAGCTAGATTGGATAAATAGATAACCTATAGTACGCTGTTCTTCGATGATTTTGACAATCAACTCTAGGTGGTTTTCTTCATAGTGTATCGTACTTAATTGTGATATTTGGTCAATTTTATCGCTGATTGCTGGAAATTTGTGATTTTTATTATAACTACTAAAAAACTCAATGCTGCCATCTTCATTCGAACGATACACATGTATGCGATTTATTAGGGTAGTCGAAATTAATTTTTCAAGCTCACTTTTGAGCTTACTTTGACTATTATCATTTTCGCTTTCTAAAAAGACACTACTATTACTTGCCAGGATATTTGCCCATGCGCGAGTCTCACTGGCAATATTTTTATTACCTTGTTCATCAACTATATAAATAATACTCGTTGATACCGTGAGTAATATTATTGCGCATAAAGCCATTATGCTCTGTACTAGGCGACTATGCAGTGACATGGTGTTGATTAAGTGTGGCATGGTACCCAATAAATTAGTCTGCTGTTACTTTGATGATAGCTGAGCTTGGTAAATAGTAAACCCTTTCTCTTTTGTTATCACGCGAGTATTACCAATGTGTGCTTCCATAATAGGTTGATAACGTAAAAAACTGTTGGCTACTATGGTGATGTTGCCTTGCTTGTTCAATTTTTGGTTAATGCCGGCTAAAAAGTCTTCACTGGCTTGATAGTGTGTTTTAACACCTTGATGAAAAGGAGGGTTTGAAACAACATGGTGATAGTGTTCGTTAACATCAGATAAGCTATTTGACGGGAATACATTACCCGCTAGATTGTTTAACGCTAAACTCTCTTTTGCCGAGGTTAATGCTAAGGCACTTACATCAAGTAGAGATAAATTTGCTTCATTAAATTTTTTGCCGATGAAACAGCTAATAACACCAGCACCACAACCAAAATCGAGCACTTTCCCTACTATTTTATCGGGTAAATTACTCAGTAGTAATGATGTACCTACATCTAATTTCTGTTGACTGAAAACGCCAGGTAACGACGCTATAGTCAGTTCAATACCTTCAACGACAATATGATATTTTTTAAACCAATCTTGTAAGTTGAAAACGACCGATAATTTTTCTGGCTCAAATAAACCGACAAAAAGCATGCAGTGGCGTGCAGCATCGACCTTTTGACAACAGGATAATATATTTTGTGTTAATTTTTCAGCAGATTGAATACCGCCTTTTTTCTCGCCAACTAACAATATTTTGGTTGTCTCATCTATACAGTGAGCAATAATAGCGAGCGTGAAATTTAGTTCAGCTTTGCTTTTAGGGAAGGTTATGATGACGAGATCATGACAAGTGTCTGTTTGATAGGTACTGGCGAATGTTGTCTGAACATTATTTTTATTAGATGAACTACCATGTTTTTTGATTATTGCCTGATAGTCAATGAAATTGGTATTGAAGCAGCTAATACTGTCTGGCTTATGAATATCTACGTAGGCATCAATAAAACCATCTTCCGGTAAGTTAATTAATAAGGGAGATTTAGCGATAAGTAATTCGCTATTACGTAATAAAACTTGGCTAGGATTTGACAAAGACATAAGGCAAGACACAGTGCAATAAATACAGGAATAATAATAGTTATATTCTACGGTAAATAAGTATAAGGGAATAGGGTTATTTACGGTAAGTTAATTGTACCCAAGTAAAAAAAATGCTTAAATAGCAGTTGTCCCTAATTCCAATTTAATGGTTGATTAACCATTAAATTTTAATAGGGCCAGAAGAGGAGCGTTAACCAGGTAATTACTATTGTTTTGAGCAATTCAAAAGCAGAGATCAAACTCTGTAGATAGTAATGAGGGGGATTAACGCCGAGATAAATAGCTATTTGATAAGCTATTTATCGGTTGTGTACTTTATACCTTTATAAAGTAGTGGGCTGAATCCCAACAACTGTCACTTTGAATAACAACTATATAGTTGTTTAAGTGGGGAGCTTCTGGTCTTTGCATATTAGCCAAAATACCAGCCTTGCTGATGTTATGCTCTTCTTTGTCAACGCCCAGTACTCCGCACAATGTATCTAGTTTTATTAATCAAGCATGCTTACCCATGTCTTTAATAACACGGATACTCATTATTTTTTATAGACTTTTTATCAGATAAGCGGAGTAATAAATGGATTGGCAAGATGTATTAGCACAGTTAGAATCAGGTACTTTACGAGCGGCAAATCAAGATGATGCCGGTAACTGGCATGCCAATATTGAAGTGAAACAAGGTATTTTAGCTGCTTTTAAAGCGGGTGAAAACGTTGCTTTTAACGATAATTATCAGGGTTTTGTTGATAAGCACAACTTACCTGCTCGTCAATTTACACCACAAGACGGTGTTCGTTTAGTTCCTGGCGGCTCATCGGTCCGTGCCGGCGCTTACGTTGCCGAAGGCGTTATCATTATGCCACCAGCTTACATCAATGTAGGTGCCTTTGTTGATACCGGTACTATGGTTGATAGCCACGCTTTAATTGGCTCGTGTGCGCAAGTAGGTAAAAATGTCCACGTTTCAGCGGCGGTTCAAATTGGTGGAGTATTAGAGCCGATTGGTGCTAGCCCAGTGATTATTGAAGACGGTGCCTTTTTAAGTGCTGGTGTTGTTGTGGTTGAAGGCATTGTTGTTAAAAAAGGTGCGGTATTAGCACCGGGTGTCTCTCTTTCTAAGTCAGTGCCTGTTTATGATTGTGTTAATCAAGTCATGCGAGAAAAAGGTGCTGAAATTCCAGAACGTGCTGTTGTTGTTCCTGGTACCCGACCTGTTAAAGGTGAATGGGCAGAAGAGCAAGGTTTAAGTATGGCCTGTGCGCTTATCGTTAAATATCGTGATGAAAAAAGCGATGCATCTCTAGAGTTAGAATCAATTTTACGTTAATTAATCATCTTGTCGTTGTATGGTCCAATCTATGTGTCAAAAGTACTCATTGATAGTCATCAACTCCGTGCTTTTTCCTTTAGTTTGAAACATACAACTTAAAGTTGAATAATTAATATACTCACTTGATTGAGTTCTGAAATTTAAAAGAAAACTATAAAGACAAATATAAAGAAAAGTATGATGCCTAAATCCACTTGGTTTGACACCAGTATTGAACACGCCTTAATTTCCCATGAGTCACCAGAAGACGAGCAAGGTTATTATGTTTATCAACTCGATGCACTTAAAGCACACTTAGCCGTTTTACAGCAGCAAGACGTGATTAAATTATGGTTTGCCGTTAAAGCTAATCCTTTATCAAAAGTTATTCAAACGCTTGATAGTGAAGGTTTTAACTTTGATGTCGCCAGTACCGGTGAGTTAACTCAAGTTTTAGCGCAAGGCATAGACCCTAGTCGAGTATTAAATACCGGACCTGCTAAATCAAAAAAACAGCTCGCTGCATTTGTCAAAAAAGGTGTTCGTACTTTTGTAGTTGAAAGTCTAAATCAACTTAATTGGCTAAATGAAGTAGTGCTCGAGCAAGCTGAAGCATTAGGTAATGACGAAAAGCTTAAAGTGCTACTTAGAGTGCAATTACAATGGCATGAAGGCGAGAAAAACCCATTGGGTGGCAATAGTTTAACACCCTTTGGCCTATCAGTATCTGAGTGGCAGAATATCCATGTTGATAGTTATCCAGCTTTAGATTTATGTGGATTACATATTTTCCAATGGGGGAATATGTTGAGTAATGAAAAAATGTTTTCATTATGGTCTCAAATGATAACGCCTTTAACTGATTTAGCTAACAGCATTGGTATGACTTTGGATGTGCTCGATTTGGGTGGTGGTTTAGGTATTGATTATCTAAATGAAGGGCAGAAGTTGTCTTGGTCTCAAGTTATCAAAGACTTGGCTGTTATCAAAGAAAAGTCGGGTGTCAAAGAGTTATGGTTGGAGTTAGGACGTTTTGCTGTTGCAGAGTGCGGTTATTATGTCGTACCTGTGATTGATAGAAAAATGAATTATGATCAAGAGCAACTTGTATTAGCGGCGGGTATAAATCATTTATTACGTCCAGCAATCACCGACCAGCCTTTTCCTGTTCAAATATTACGTGAAGGTTTTTCAGCTGAAAAATCCACTATGCAAGCTTTTGATATTCATGGTCCTTTATGCACTAGCATGGATAAATTGGGGCACTTACCGTTACCAGAAGACATTGCTGTCGGTGAGCAGTTAGTGTTTGGCTATTGTGGCGCTTATGGTTTTACTGAAAGCATGCCGTTTTTCTTATGTCATGAATTAGCTGCTGAATATGTATATCAAAATGGCAGTTTAATCCAAGTTAGAGCAGCTCAGCCTGCTTCGTCTTATTTGGCTTAGTTGAGGAATTAAAATGAATAAATTTACCAAAGAGGTTATGTCTGTTGGCGAAATGGCAAGTGGTGCTAAGCTAACCGTTCCTGTTTATGCATTTCAATCTGAAAATAGCTCTGCTCCCAATGTTTATATTCAGGCCAATATGCATGGCGCTGAAGTTCAAGGCAATGCCGTTATTTTCCAGTTGCTTGAGCTACTACAACATTGCGATATACAAGCGAATATTACCCTAGTACCTTATGCTAACCCTGTTGCGTGTAATCATAAAAATGGTGAGTATACCTTAGGTCGTTTTGATCCCATTACAGGTGTAAACTGGAACCGAATGTATCACTTTGATCCAAGTATTGTGGAACCTTTTGTTCAACAATATCTAGATGCCAGTGAAGAAGAAATAAAAGCTAAATTTCAGCAACTTTTACTTGCTGAAATAGAGAAGAAATTAGAACACAATATCTGGGGCATAACTACGGGGCAACGTATCGCTTATCAGTTACAACAACTTGCCCATCAAGCAGATATCGTTTTAGACTTACATACAGGCCCTATTTCAAGTAAGCACCTCTATTGCCCTGAATATGCACAGGCGAGCGCTGAATATTTCGATATTGAACATACCATTTTGATTCAAAATGACTTTGATGGCGCAATGGATGAAGCCACTTTTTGTCCATGGTGGAGTTTACAACAAGCCTATCAAGCATCAGGAAGAAACTTTACTATGGGGAAGGGAGCCTTTAAGAAGGAAAGTTTTACTGTTGAGCTTGGCTCTCAAGAGCAAATCGACTTAGATGTAGCCAAGCAAGATGCACTCGGTATTTTATCTTATTTAGAGTATCAGGGTGTTATTGATAATAAGCAGTATCAGCCACAAAAAATGACCCGATATGCGTGTTATCTAAAAGATTATAAAGCCTTATATTCACCTATGGGCGGCATGGTCGATTATCTTGCTGAGTTCGGAAAGCCTTTAGCTGCAGGCGAGCCGCTAGCACGGATTCTTCGTATGGATAATTATGGTGATGGTGAAGCCTTACATTATGTGTCACTTGAGCAGCAAGTCATCCCTATTTTACACTTTGCTTCTGCTAGTGTTAATCAAGGAACTGAGTTGTATAAAGTTTTTTGTAATTACTTTGAGCTTTAATGTTTACTAGTACTTAACATTGTGACAAGTCCTTAAAAAGCAGCTGCTGAATAGTATCAATAGCTGCTTTTTTATTATTTTTCACTATTATTTACATAAGTTGTTATATTTTTAAACTGAGTTGCAATGCCGCACCAATGGTATCGCTATCACCAGAAAAGGCGGCAATATCCACTTGGAAAACATCCCAAGGCGAAATACCTATACCAGCAGTATAAATGTCGTCGTCAATATCATTTAAGTCAGTACGATAACCTAAACGAAATTGAATATGCTCATAAAAACTAAATTCGGCGCCAAAGCCGGCATATTTTGAAGACGCTAAAGAAGCAAATTGTTCTCTATCAGTAAGATCTATTTCTGTTGCTAGGCTAACCCAACTGTTTTGATAGCTTAAGCCAAGACTTGTACTGTTTTCTAAAGTAAAAGTAATATCTTGCTCAACATGATGTACTGTTTGCTTCATTAGGTTATTTGTTACTAAAGCTGCATGCCATTGACGCTCATCGCCCCAGTTTATATATAAGCCTAAATCAACATTACTACCGCTTTTCGCTGTGGTATTTGCATCATCGGTAAGCTCAAAGTCATCGTCCTCAAACTCGTTGATTTTTACACTATTATAATAAAGATCAATGCGTTGATATTTTATTTTTGCCCCAACACTTATATCATAATTAGCGTGTTTAACGGCAGGATAAGCGGCGATAAACCCAGCTTCAGCAATTGAGTATCCGACAGCTGTCGTTGCTGATTCGAGATCATTTAAGTCTAAATCACCGGATAAAATGGCGTCATCTAATATTTTTTCATCATCTTTGTTGTAATCCATTACTCCACCAATACGGCCATATTGACTGGTGAAGAGGCCAAAGCTTAAATATTTATTAGGAATAAGTATTTGTAAGTTCAAACCATTGCGTACTTTCACTACTTTTTTATCAATTCTTTTAAGGTCAGAAATAATATTATCAACTTGCTGATCTAAATCATCATAATAGGTGTTTATTTGATCTGGAGACTGAAAGTTTTGAGATGGAATGGCGTTAATGTCGTCGGCTAATGTATCGAGGTTGTTACTAATATCTTCAGCGGTATCAATAACATTGTATTTATCAGATGCCATGATGGCTACGTTTAAAGAAAAGAAGATGTCATCGTCGTTATCAAACTTGGTGAGCAAAGCTGGGTTACTTAATGATGAAGTAAAGTCTAGCGTTAAGCCGGTAAAGCCTTGTCCAGCACGTTTAGCGGTAAAACTTTCGCTATAGCTTGGTAATGCTACAACCATTATGGGTAGTAATAATAATGCCTGTTTAAGTGTCTGTATGCTGATTTTATTTAACGGAGATTTTTTATAGGGGCCCATAAAGATTTCCTTGTGTTAAAGAGAGAGCAATAGCTATTCAAAGCAATAGCTTATTGGTTAATTGTAAAAGTATAGCGTAGTGAAATTGTTTCGTTAGATGTTTAGTAAATATTTACATATATAGCTACATCTTGATGTATTTTGTGAGGGGAGGAGGATTTTTCACTAAGTATAAGCACTAAGATTGAAATAAACTGCTGTATGTTATATTATCACAAACATGAACTTTGCATTCTCTCAACTACACATTAATAAGCGACACATTCGACAGAGTTTTTTGACGCTGTTGCTTTTTTGTGCGACTTTGTTTGTCCATAGTGAACATTATGCACAAGTTGAACTGGATGGCATTTCAAATTTTGAATTGCATGATTGTCATTTATGTCAACAAGGTATTGACTCACCGCCTAGAGCTTTAGCGTTATATCCAGCCTCTGCAGGTATAGTTAATATAAGCAAAGTTGATATTATTAATGCAGTATTTATTTCAGCTACTTATGTATATCCTCCGCTAAGAGCACCACCAATGTTTCTGTAATTTTTTATAATTACTAGCTAAGTACTTAGCTAGTAATATTTTTATAGTGAAGTACTTATTTTATCAAGTAATGCTTCCCTTAGCTGCCACTCTGCGACTATAAATTTGCAAAGTGATCTGCATCTTTCAAAAAATTATCGGAAACCAGTTTATGTCTTTTGTGACTCATAAGAGTATCAATGTTCAAGTAAAATCACCGTTCAAAAAAATAGTAAATGCCACGGTACTCTCTACATTCGGCACCCTATTATGTTTTAGCCAAAACGTTTTAGCCCAGCAGATATCAGGTCTTGTATTAAATAAACAAGGTCAGCCTATTAATAATGCCATAGTCGAATTAGGACTGGACTTACAGAAAGTTCGGACGAATTCTCAGGGGGTATTTAGTTTTACAAATGTTAAAGAAGGGTTTTTTGAACTTCATATCAGTGCTAAGAGCTATGGTCATAGCAATCAACAAGTTGTTGTTAGAGAAGATGTTACTGACTTGAATGTTGTCTTGTCTAGATCTGTAATGGAAGTGATTGATGTGCATAGCACGCCTTTGCATACTTCTTCAATTGAATCAGCATTACCTATTAATGTGCTCAGTGAAGATGAATTGAAAATGAAACAAGCGTCGACTTTGGGGGAAACCTTGAAAAATGAAGTGGGCGTTCACTCTAGTTATTATGGCCCTGTTGCTAGCACCCCCATAATTAGAGGCTTGGACGGCCCTAGAGTACTGATTACACAAAATGGATTAGATGTGGGCGATGCTTCTCGTGTAGGTCCAGATCATGTTGTTGCTACCGAAACTAGCACTGCAACGCAAATAGAGGTGTTACGTGGTCCAGCAACGCTTTTTTATGGTAGTGGCGCTATTGGAGGTGTAGTTAATGTGGTTGATAATCGCGTGCCAACGAGTAGTGATGATGAAGTTGATTACTTGTTACAATATAACGATGTTTCTAATGAACAGCAGGCCTCCATTAATATCCAAACGGGTACCGATAATATCGCTTTTCATTTAGATGGCTTTTGGCGTGACTCAAAAGACTACAAGCTTGCCGGAGAGGCAGACATTCATGAAGAAGAGCACGAAGACCACCTCCATGAAGAGGATGAAGATCACGAAACTCATGGTGACACTCGTTTAGATAATAGTGCTAGTACTGCTAGTGGCGCAACATTGGGTTCAAGTTATTTATTTGAAGATGGCTTTATAGGTTTCTCTTATGGTTTTATGAACAGAGAATACGGTATTCCAGGGCATAGTCATGAAGAAGAACATATCGACGAAGATCCACTACATTTAGCGACTGAAGATGATGAACATGCCGGTGTTTTCGCAAAAATGCAGCAAGATAGATGGCAGGTGCTTGGCGAGTATAATATTGAGCAACAATTTATCAGCAAGATCGCAACAAAATTTGCCTATAGTGACTATCAGCATCAAGAGATTGAGTCAGGTTTAGTCGGTACAACATTTACAAATAAAAGTACTGAAGCACGTATTGACTTATTCCACCAGGATACTTATGGATGGCAAGGTGCATGGACAGTTCATTACAAAGCATCAGACTTTAAAGCCTTAGGTGAAGAAGCTTTCTCACCACCCTCTAAATCGGAAATGCTTGCTATTGCCTGGTTAGAAGAGAAACATTTTGGACCCGTGTTATTGCAATTAGGCGCTAGGGTAGAGCAAGTTAATATAGAGGCCGATGATAGCTTGATTGGCTTTGAAGACCCTCATCATGATGAATTATCGACAGAGCCTTCACATAATGAGCACCATGAAACATTAGTCTCATTTGATCAACAGTCATTTACGCCAATTAGTGCTTCTGCGGGGTTAGTCTGGGATTACCAATCAGGCTATAACTTAGGGATTTCAATGGCATTGTCTCAACGAGCAGCGTCTTCAGGAGAGTTGTTTTCATTCGGTCCGCACATAGGTACAAATACTTTTGAAGTTGGTGCTATGTTCGATGTACATCAAGAAGGTGATGAAATTCATGTCGAGTTAGCTGAACAAGCGCCTAGTGTTGAAACATCCCTTAATTTTGATATAACTTTCCGAAAATTCAACGGTGATTTTGGTTATGTCGTTAGCGCTTTTTATAATCGTATTGATGATTACTATTATCAACAAGATACCGGTTTGGTTTTTGTGGAAGATCATGGTCATGAGGATGAGCATGAAGGTGAATCAGGCTTACCAATTTTAGTATACCAACAGGATGATGTTGAGATGTACGGTACTGAAGCTGAGTTTTTCTATCAAGTATCATCAGCTTTCAAGACAAGTTTAATTGCTGATTATATTCGAGCGCGGTTAGTGAATGCAGATGAAAACGATAACTTACCACGCATCCCTCCTATGCGAATTGGCGCTATCATGAACTACCAAGCAGATACATTTGATAGTGAATTAAGTGTAAGCCATTATTTTGAGCAAGATGATATATCGGAACTAGAAACTAATACCGATAGCTACACTATGATTGATGCTAACTTTAATTATTATGTTGCTGGTGTTGGTGATGATTTAACCTTGTATTTAAAAGGGCAAAACCTAACAAATGAACATGCCCGTGTACATTCATCATTTTTAAAAGAAGTGGCTCCATTACCGGGACGCAACTTTAGTGTTGGTATCCGTGGTAGTTTTTAATCCTGTATGTAGATAGTTTTTAATAAATGTAGCTAGCTTGATATCACCAATAGGTAGAAAGCAATCGACTATATTTGTAATAGGAGTGGTTAAGGGCTGTAACACTGTTATAGCCCTTAGTATTAAAATTTAGTTGATAATGCCTCTGCTATGTATTGATTAACAGCTAGATGTACTCACCAAGTCAGTTATTGGCAGATTTTCTTAGTAGAGGTCTTTGACTGTTTGAGAAGCGTGGACATAGAGAAGTCATAACTCTGCTGCCGGGTAAATGTTTTAGTAAAACAGTAGAAATTAATATTGTTCAATATATTTATATTGGTAAGCGGCTCCCAAAGTACTAGGTTCTCTTGCTCAATAATTGCATATTTATCATTGATTCTTGGGCTTTGAGCTGTGAAAGGGGCCTGATTATTCAAGTGATCATAGACCTGAACTAGCAGCCAAGCAATATTATAAAACTGTCCTCCAGCCGAAGCACTCAGTTGATTCTCTTTAATTTTGTTTATTGCTTCAGCATTCCAATCAAAACCGCCAATAAAAATATCTTTATTTGGTTGCAAGCCTAACTCAATCGCGCCATCTAAAGCGCCTATTGCCATTACATCTGAACTAGCCCAGACAACGTCAATGCCCTTATGTCTGGTATAGAGAGATTTAAATTTTATTTTTGCATCTTCTGCTGACCAATTGGCAATTATATCTTGAACTAAGATAGCATTGTCTGTCTCTTCTACTTGCGCTGCAACACCGCTACTTCGCTTCAGAGATTCCAATATCAAATCACCACTTAAGGCGAGAACTTTTAACTTTGTATTTGAGGGGATTTTAATTATTCTTGCTTGTTTAATTAAGTTCTTAACAAGTAAAGCTGCACCTTGTGAATTTTCAACAAATTGTTCGGATAGCCAATATTTATATTTACCTAGGGGCTGCCCTAATTTTTTATGAGGAGGCAAATGATCGGTGTTTGAGAAATCGGAATAGGTAACAAAGGGGATTTTTGCTTGCTCTAACGTAGTAAAGTATTCGTGAGCATTTTGCTTATAGGCATGAAATATCAGCAAATCTGGCTTTTTTAAAGCTAACGCTAATTTTTCAATCACTTCAGCTTGGAAAATACGGTGGCCTTGACCTTCAATAATGGTCAAGTTAATACCTAGATCTTTTGCTGCGGCTTCTGCAACAGCATAAGCATTATACCAATAAGGTGTTATCTTTTGCGTTTGGCTAATGTAAGTGACATCAATAGCAAATATTTTGGTAGAAAAAATACTGCTAGTGATGATAACTAGCAGTAAAAACATATTTTTCAAAATTAAAACTCTTTATAGTTTTACAGTAATTTTATACCTTCTTTGACGATGGCGATTTTACCGTTCTTTAGTAAATTTCCTACCGTCGCTTTAAACGTTTTCTTACTTACGCCTAAAGTTCTTTGAATCAGTTCAGGTGCACTTTTATCATTTAATGGTGTTATACCACCCCTGTCGGCAATATGGGTTAATAACTTTTCAGAAAAATCATTGACCTTATTTTTACTACCACGGGTTAAAAGAAGATCTAAACGACCATCTTCACGAACTTGTTTAATATAGCCGGGTATTTTTTTGCCAACTCTCAGATGTTGGAAAATTTCATTATCGTAAAGTAAGCCCCAATGCAGGTCATTAACAATAGCTTTGAAACCTAAATCAGTTTTACCACCAATAATTAAATTTACCTTATCGCCTTGTTGGTATTCTGCCGGCCAGATATCAAGAAATTTATCTATTTTACTTGAGGCGGCAATACGATTAGTCAGCTGATCAAGAAAAACTCTAACGAGATAATACTTACCTACTTCCATTTCTGAATGCTGTTGATTGAAAGGTACTAATAAATCTTTAGGTAATCCCCAATCAAGGAACGCGCCAATTTTATTCACTTGGACAACTTTCAAAGAGACAAACTCACCGACTTGGGCTAAAGGTGTCGTTGTTGTCGCTATAAGCCTTTCAGCAGAATCGAGGTAAAGGAATGCCTTAATTTGTTCACCTACTTTACAGGCCTCCGGCAGGTCGCGCTTAGGTAATAATATTTCACCTAAATCCCCACCATCAAGGTATGCGCCTTTGTCCAGCAAGGCAACAATGGTGAGCAGATTGAATTTACCAAGGGTAGCTTGAGTGGGTATGTGTGAGTCTGTCATGGGAAGTGCCGTAAATAAAGTATCCCCTATTATAACGCATTCAATCTTGTATACCCAACGATTTCAATATTGGCTATCGGCTTGGACATAAATGGCGAATTTGACAATACGAATGAATATATAGCTATGGAATTGGTTAAATAGACTAATGTAAAAATAATTTCATTTGATTAAAATTAATTATAAAGTTCACTTGAATTACAGTTAATCGCTACCTCATTGAAAAATAAGGGGTAATATGGTTTTTTGTTTGAGAGGTATCAACATGGCGCGCAACTTGTAATAACGAGTTACATCTTTGTTAATACTTGTAATGAGTAATTGGTTATTCTAGCGCTATTAAAATAAAGATAAATTTGCGAGCAATAAAGCATTAAAGCAAATAAAAAATATAAAACTTTTAAATAAATAAGGGATTAAAAGTGGCCACTAAAAAACAATTCATCATACCAATCGTTATCTTAGCTGCAGGCATTGCTGGCATGGCTGTTTTTTCTAGTATGAAAAAACCACCTGAAGAGAAAGCTAAGGTAGATAACACACCAATCGTTGCTGTAAGCGAAATTTCAGTTGCACCGATGACATTAGAGGTGAACTCTTATGGCATGGTTACACCTAAATATGAAACTGAGTTGATTGCCCAAGTTAATGGCGAAATTGTTGAATTGAGTGATACCTTTCTTCGAGGCGGTTTTGTTAAAAAGGATCAATTGTTAGCTCGTATTGATCCTAACGATTATCAAGCTGCCTTAATTGATGCACAAGCTTCAATGGCTACAGCCAGAGCAGGACTTGAAAAGGAAGTCGCTCAGGGTAAAGTTGCAGAAAGTGAATGGAAACAAATAACAGATACCTCTCCAACAGAACTAAGTTTACGTAAACCACAACTTGCACAGGAACTTGCCCGTGTTAAAGCAGCACAAGCTTCAGTATTACGTGCAGAACGTAACTTAGAGCGTACTGAAATTAGAGCTCCTTATGATGCCATGATAGACAGTCGAAATATTGGTTTAGGATCTTTTGTTGGTGTTGGTAGTAAAATTGGCCATGTATTGGCCACTGATACAGCCGAAGTACGTTTACCTGTCGCTGATAATCAACTTGAATTTTTAGCTAATCAAGGTGTAAATGCCAAAGTTAACCTTGTGGGTATTTATGCAGGTAAAGAAACGCAGTGGAACGCGACTATTAAACGTAGTGAAGGCGTTATCGATAACAAAAGCCGTATGGGCTATTTAGTCGCTGAGCTCAAAGACCCTTATCAGCTAAAAAGTAAAACTAAGCTGGCAGTCTCACCGTTACGATTTGGCAGTTATGTTAACGCTAAAATTGTTGGTCATAAACTTGCGCAAGCAACTTCAGTACCTCGACATTTAGTGATTAATGGCAAAGTAGCTATTTTAGACCACGACTCAAAATTGCATTACGTTGCTATTGATATCGTTCGACAGCAGGGTAGCGATGTTATTGTAGCTAATGGCTTGGCACACGGCGATCGTCTTATTGTTTCAGCCTTAGACTATCCGGTGAACGGTATGAAATTAGCGTTGTTAGGGGATGAAACTCAGCTTGAAGAAAAAGAAGTTGAGTCCGAGCAAAGCGAAACGCAAATGGCGAATAATAAAGAGTCAGGAGAATAGTAATGAGCTCTCATGACAGTATAACCAATGAGAAAAATGACAATGAGAACCTAAACAGGCCTCATGATGATATTGATACTAATACCGGTTTAATTGCCTGGTTTGCACGTAACAGTGTTGCAGCTAATTTATTAATGATATTTATTTTAGTGGGTGGCTTTTTAACCATAAATACCATTAACAAACAAATGTTCCCGCAGGTACAAATTAATTGGATTTCATTTGCTGCGCCATATCCGGGGGCTGCACCACAGGAAGTGGAAGAAGGCATCACCATAAAAATTGAGGAAGCACTTGAAACCGTGCAAGGCCTTAAGCGAGTGATTACTTACTCTAATCGTAATTATTCTAATGGTTGGTTTGAAGTTGACTTAGATTATGACCCGCAATTAGTACTTGAAGAAGTAAAATCAGCGATAGATTCTATCTCTAGCTTTCCTGAAGGTATGGAGCGTATTAAAGTTGAACGAGAAAAGTTTCGTCAAGAAGTCATGTATATCAGCCTATATGGTGATTTAACTAACGGTGAACTAAAAGAACTCGGCCGTAAAATTCATGATGAGATTCAACAGTTACCCTTCGTCAATATTTCTGATTTATTTAGTGGCTTAAGTTATGAAATATCGATTGAAGTCAGTAAAGATAAATTACGGGAATATAATTTAAACTTTAGAGATGTTGCTAATGCGGTACGTGGTAACTCTCGTAATATGTCTGCAGGGCAAATTCGAGCAGAAAATGGTTATATCAACTTACGTGTGGAGAACCAATCTTATCGAGGTCATGAATTTGAACAAATTCCAGTCGTTACCCTTGAAGATGGCACTAAGGTACTGCTAGGCGATTTAGCGACCGTCATTGATGGTTTTGAAGAAGGTTTGCAATACTCAAAATATAACGGTGAAAACTCGGTCACTATTTTTATTGGTGCAGCAGACAATCAAAGTATTACTGATGTAGCAGCCGTTGTGAATAAGTTTGTTGATGATAAGTCAGCAACATTACCTCAAGGGGTTAAGTTAGAGACTTGGGTTGATATGACTTATTACCTTGAAGGTCGTTTAACCATGATGATGGACAACATGAAAAGTGGTGCTGTTTTAGTCTTTATTATGCTGGCATTATTTTTACGTGTACGTTTAGCCTTTTGGGTAATGATGGGCTTACCCGTGTGTTTCTTAGGAACACTACTGGTAATGCCAATGGAATTTGTTAATGTCACTATTAACATCACAAGTCTATTCGCCTTTATTTTAGTACTCGGTATAGTCGTTGATGATGCCATTGTTATGGGTGAAAGTGCTCATGAAGAAATTGAGCAATATGGCCATTCTACTGACAATGTTATTCGTGGTGTTAAGCGCGTTGCTATGCCTGCTACTTTCGGTGTATTAACCACTATAGCAGTATTTATTCCGTTTGTTATTGGTGATGGTCCTGAGTCCGCTTTTGGTAAATCTATCGGTTTTGTCGTTATTTTTTGTTTGATTTTCTCTTTAATAGAATCAAAGCTTATCTTACCTGCGCATTTGGTTAATATGAAACCTAAAGATAAGAAAATAAAGCTCAAGAAATTGAAAGAGTATGGTTATTTTTGGTTTCTTCAATATCCTTTAGATAGAATCATTCAAGTAGTAGACAAGCTTCGATCAGCTATTGATAAAAATCTGCAGAGCTTTATTGAAAATAAATACCGCCCAAGTTTAGCTGTGTTTTTAAAATATCGTTATGCGGTATTAATGTTTTTTATCAGCATTATGCTCATCAGTGCCGGGTTATTTGGCGGTGGTTTAGTCCGTTATGTTGGACAACCTAAAATTCCGCATGATTTTCCTCGCATCACGGTTGAAATGAATGTTGATGCCTCTGAAAAAGCAACCTTAAGTACACTATTAAATATCCAAGCCGTTATTAATAAAATTGATAACGAAATTGAAACTGAGCAGGGTCAATCTATGATCTCTGATATGCAGGTTGATTTACGCAGCCGCACCCGTGGTCAAATTATGGTTAAACTGGTAGACCCTGAATTACGTGTTATGGATACTTTTGCTTTGGCTGATAAATGGCGGAATGCAATACCTAGCTATCCTGGCGTTAAGTCGTTAACCATTAGCGATAACTTATTTGGTGGTGGTCGTGATGATGGTGATATTGCTTTTAGGTTAGAAAGCCAAAATGAAGAACAACTTATCCTGGCATCAAGAGAACTAAAAGCAAAACTTAATACCCTTAAAGGTGTTGGTGATGTGAATGACTCTCGTCAAACAAGTGCGAAAGAGGTGCAGCTTGAGCTAAAACCTTTGGCTTACTCAATGGGACTTACCTTGGCAGAGATCGCCTCACAAGTTGGCTATAGCTTTTATGGTTTAGAAGCACAGCGCATTCTTCGTGATAGTGAAGAAGTTAAAGTGATGGTGCGTTATCCACAAAATGAACGTAGTTCTGTTGGTCACGTTGATGATGTGATGATTAAAGCACCTAATGGCGCAGAATTACCTTTATCAGAATTGGCTGAAATTATCCTGACTGAAGGTGTTACTCGTATTCGCCGTGAAAATGGTAACCGTACTATTAATGTCTGGGCGAGTGTTGATGCCGAACAAGTAGAACCTTTTGAAGTAACTAAAGATATCCGCGATAACTTTGTACCACAGTTATTACGTAAATATCCATTAGTTAAAAGTGAAGTATCGGGACGTATCCAAGAAGAAATGGAAAGTGCGGGTGAACAACTACGTAACTTTATGATCTCCTTAATGGTTATCTTTTCGTTATTGGCAATACCATTGAAGTCATACTCTCAAGCTGTGATGATTATGATCGTCATTCCATTTGGCGTTATTGGCTCAGTATTGGGACATTTAATCTTAGGAATGGATTTAAATATGTTCTCAGTATTTGGTATTCTCGCTGCAGCCGGGGTGGTAGTGAATGACTCTTTGGTGATGGTGGATTATGTTAACAGTGCCAGAAAGCGTGGTGAAGCCTTGAAAGATGCAGTTATGCATGCGGGTACTAAACGTTTTCGCGCCATTATGCTCACGTCAATCACCACCTTTGTTGGCCTAGTACCTATTGTCTTCTTTGAAACGAGTATGCAAGCCTTGATCGTAATTCCAATGGCTGTATCACTGTCTTTCGGTGTCTTATTTGCTACGGTCGTCACCTTGGTATTGATTCCAAGTTTGTATATGATTATTGAAGATATTAAAAGAGTGTTTTCACGTAAGAAAAAGAAACAAAATGGTTCGGACATGATTGCAGCTAAAGAGCTGTCTTCAAGTTAATCAATGACGTAACACCTCTGAGCGAACTTTAGGTTCAAGCTTAGAGTTAGAAAAATAAAAAGGCAATGTTATTTAACATTGCCTTTTTTATTGTTTTTCAGAGGATTTATCGTTCTGTTTAGTTACTGGTTTTGACAATAGAGTAACTATTCTCTTCAATCAATGTATTGCCAAAAGGCGTTTTCAACTCCAATTGAACCCTATATTCTTAGGTGACATGCTATATATTGATATGATGTTTTTAATAGTAATTAATGCTATAAATAATGTCCTTTATTACTGTTGATAAAATACAGTATCCCATGATAGTAAAATTTGAGCTTTAATTACCTGATGATGGCAAGACTGAAACAAATAATACTGCTCTTTTGTTTATTAACCATGGGTAATCTAGCGGTCGTCGATAAAGCTTGGGCACTGGATAGTCAATTACAAAAAAAATTAAGCAAAATAACCCAGCAAGAAGATAAAAAACAAGCACTAACAGCCTTATCTAAATTAATTAAATCAAATACATTTGAAGGGGCTGATCAAGCTGAAATATTCCTTCAGCAAGGAAAAGCTTTTTTTGTTCTTCATCAATACAATCAAGGTATTGATGCGATTAAACAGGCGAAAGATACTGCGGAACTAGCCAATGCACACCTCTTAACAGCACAAGCGAATAAGGTGCTTGGCATACTGTATTATTATCAAGGTGAATTAAAATTAGCACTGAAGGCTTATCAAGACTCATTAGTTTATTATAAGAGTAACCAAGCTGATGATATTAATCATTTCTCCATAGAACGGGCAAATTTATTAAATAATATTGCACTCGTTTATACCTCATTAGGACAACCCGATTTAGCCTTGATAAATTATCAACTTGTTGAACCTTTATATGCCCGTTATGGTGATGAAGCCGACAAAATTGATGTGAGGTATAATATTGCCGCTTTGCATATTAGCTTAAGGCGTTTTGATATAGCCATCGTTATGCTGAAGGTGATCATAGAAAAACGGCAGCAGCTTAACGATGATTATGGCGTTGCTTCGGCTAGAGCAGACTTAGGTATTGCTTATAAACATTCAGGACAGTTCAAGTTGGCAAAAGAAAATATATTAGCAGCATTGCAATATTTTCAAGAACACGATTATAAGCATGATATAGCGTCACAACTGCATAATATGTCTGAAATACATAATGATATGTTTGATGTTGAGCAAGCTATGTTTTATGGTCAAAAAGCATTAATTATCAGTGAGGAAGTTGGTCACCAAAAAGCCTATGCGGGGAGTTTACAAAGTTTAGCGAAAGCTTTTTTTTATTCGGGTGATTTAACGCAAGCAGAACAATATATTGAGCGGTCGATTGCTGTTGGTAAAAAAATTGATTATCAAACACTATTGACTGAAAACTTTGCCATTTCTGCTTTGATTAGTGCGAGTAATAGACAGTTTATTAAAGCACTTACGGAACAACAACAATATGAGAAAAGTTACCAACTAACGTCTAATAATACCCTTAATGATAAGTTAGCGGAATTTGAATCGGAGCAACTTAGTCAGAAAATAGTCGACTTAGAACAACGACGAACACTGCAGATATTACATTCAGCTAAAATAAAGCAACAACAAACACTTATCATTATATCCGTGATTCTTATTTTAGTTATAGCCTTCTTTATTTACCGTCGTTACCTCGAACAGCGCTTAACCCAAGAGTTAGAGTTACGTGTTAAACAACGTACTCGTGAACTTGAAAATTTAACCAAAGAATTAGAAAAAGCTGACAAAGTTAAAAGCCAATTCCTGGCAAATATGAGTCATGAAATTCGTACACCACTCACCGCTATTGTTGGTCATGCAGAAGCTATTATTCATGACGATATTGATAAACATAAAGTAAAAGAAGATATTGAAGTAATCCACGGCAATAGCTTGCATTTACTTGAACTCATTAATGATATTTTGGATTTAAGCCGTATTGAAGCTAATAAGTTTGAGTTAGAAATACAGCCTTTGGATTTAGGTGAATTGATTCAAGATTTATCCCATACCTTTAGCGCTCAAGCTCAGCAGAAAGGTCTAATTTTTACTATAGAACATCAATTATCTTTACCCTTTATTATTAAAATTGATTGTTTACGCTTAAAGCAAATTTTACTTAACCTATGTGCCAACGCGATAAAATTCACTGAAAATGGCCTGGTAACACTGAATATTAATTGGCAAAATGAACAACTCGTTTTTACTATAACTGATACGGGTATTGGTTTGAGTAAAGAGCATTTAGCACAAGTCTTTGAAATATTCACTCAAGCAGATAATAGCATCAGTAGACGTTTTGGCGGTTCAGGCCTTGGTTTGACTTTATCTAATCAACTCGCGAAACTAATGTCTGGTAATATTGCGGTAACCAGTGAATTAGGTAAAGGCAGTCGTTTTTGTTTAACGTTACCTTGCCAGCATAATATTGATGATAATGTACAAGCGCTACCTGATTCCTCGCAACTCGATAGTAGTGATATATTCTTTAGCGGAAAAATACTTTTGGCAGAAGATCATGATGATAACCGACGCTTGATTGCCCGCTTATTGACGAATTTAGGCTTGGAAGTTATTGTTGCTCGTAACGGTAAGGAAGCGGTCAAACTCTGCGTTGAACATCAACCTAATTTGGTACTGCTAGATATTCAAATGCCTGAAATGGATGGTGTTGAAGCTTTTAAAGCGTTACGTGCTTTAGGCTGTAATCAACCGATTTATGCTTTAACGGCCAATGCTATGTCTCATGAAGTTAGCCAATATCTGGGGTTAGGTTTTACTGGGCATTTAAAAAAACCTATTGAACGAAAGAATTTTATTGCCGCCATTGCGAAATATTTTACGACTGAGAACCATGAACGTTCTTTTTATAACTCATTAAATACGGTCGATTTACAGACTTTAAGCACAGATGAAGTTGTTGATAAAGCGGAGCAATGTCTTGCTCAAGTTGACTTAAGTGATTTAGTTGCTGAATTTAGAGCCAACCTTAGTAAGGATAAACGAGACCTTGTTCTCTATAGTAATAATGATGATATAAAGAATATTTCTTCTCTTGCACATCGTTTATCAGGGGCCGCACAAATGTTTGGCTTTGTTGAACTTAATCAGGCAGCACAAGCGCTAGAGACTATAATTAAGAGAGAATCAACGGCAGAAAATCCAAACCATTCAATCATTAGCGAGTTGATTCATTGTTTAGTTGACGAAATTAATTTAATTGAGCAACAGTAATATCTCTATGAACAAATCATTTTCTTATTCGCAAGCCTTGTTGGCCTTAGCTATTGCCTTTCTAGCCTTTTCTTTATTTAAGTTTACTTTGCATGTGCCTGCAATTATTAGTGTTATTGAAAAAACCACAAAAACAGTTGATTCAGTAAGTCCTGGGATTGAAGATATTATTAATGAAGTTGCTCTCGTCAGACTCGAGGTTGGTAAAGTAAGGGAATTAGTCTCACAACAAATACCGGCTATTCTAACGCAGGTTCAAGCTTCACTTCCTGTGGTGCAACAAGTAGTCGTTGAAAGCGAATATTACTCAAGGCAACTACCGGCATTGTTAAGCCAACTCGCCAGCATTGAACAACAAGTAGAACAATTACAAAAATCTATGCCTGCAGTACTCAAACGTGTTGATGCCGTTGTTCAAACTACCAATGATACCACCGCAGAAATAGCGCGTTGGCGACCTCACTCCACTCAATATCTGAAAGAAATAGAACTATCTAGAGGTTACATCCCTCAGTACCTTTCTCGTATTGAAAATACCGTTGAGGATGCGAAAACTGTTGGCTCTGAAGCAAGTAGTGGTATAGTTTCTGGTTTTTTCAAAGGTGTAATCAAGCTACCATTAGAGATGGTTGCAGGTCTAACGGGTATAGTTGATATTGACTCTCGTTCTGCTAAGTATTTAACGGCTGAAGATGTCGCATTGATGCAAGAAAAAGTTGTTGGTTTACTCAGTAATAGTAATCAAACTAAGTCGATTTGGCAAAACGTTAAGAGTGGTAATCGCGGTACTATTATTAAAGGTGAAGAGATTGTGCGGAACAAGCAACAATGCATTAATATCATTTTTAATAACCACTTTGGCGCAGATAAAGAAACACTCCAAGAGCTAATGTGCATAGACGATAAAGGCTTATGGAAGGTGATGTGATTTTTTATCATCTAAATCATCATGGTAAGACAATATTTATTGTGTACAATACCGACAATATATACCTGTGCCATACAAAGTGTTCAAGCATCCTGAAATATGCCTCTTGCATGGTAACAGCTATAATTTTTCAACATAAAATATGTTAATAGGAATGGAAAATGGCTAGAGAACAATTTGGTATCTGCGCTGAACCAAACTTACATGGAAATTACCTATTATTTAATGCACTAGATGATAAAAATGCCTTTATTCGTGCTGCGATTTCTCGGTTACCCAAGTTATTTGATAACTATGCCGAGCAGTATTCGGAAGCGAATCTGATTGGTGTTGTCGCTATTGGTGAAGCCTATTGGGATGAGTTTTATCCGCAAGCCCGTCCGGCATTATTATCACCATTTCCAGCAATGCATAGTGATGATAGAGTTGCACCGACAAATAGCTATGATATTTATATTGAAATTCGCAGTGACCGTGCTGATGTTAACCATATTGTCAGTACTAAGGTATGCCAGTTACTTGGT
The DNA here is from genome assembly GCF_002836255.1 of Colwellia sp. 75C3. Taxonomy (GTDB): domain Bacteria; phylum Pseudomonadota; class Gammaproteobacteria; order Enterobacterales; family Alteromonadaceae; genus Colwellia. Next base: position 595,494 of record NZ_PJAU01000033.1, read on the forward strand.
GATGGTGTTGAATTAATAGAGCAAGTACAAGCATTCAGGTTTTTAGATGGCAGAGACTTAACAGGCTTTGTTGATGGTACTGAAAACCCTCAGGGTTTACATCGACGAGAAGTAGCGCTGGTTAAAGATCAAGATGACGTTAACTTTGCCGCGGGTAGTTATTTACATACTCAACGGTACCAACATAATTTAACCCTTTGGGGGTCTCTCGCTGAACATGAACAAGAAGATGTTTATGGCCGAACTAAGCGAGATAACGTTGAATATAAGAATGAAGATAAGGCGCTAACAGCACACACTAAGCGAACCAGCCTTAAGGATGATCAAGGGAAAAGTATTGAAATTGTAAGACAAAGCATGCCTTATGGAGATATGAAACGTAAAGGTTTATTCTTTGTGTCGTATTGTCAGTCACCTAAACCTTTTGAAATAATGCTAAAAAGTATGATTCATGGGGATGGTCATGGTAACTCGGACCATTTACTTAAATATACCGAAGCTGAAACTGGTAGTGCTTTTTTTGCGCCGAGTTTAACTTTTCTTGCTCAAGTAGCTGATATTGATTAATACCTATACCTCACACTGAAGTTAATAAGCCTTTCGAAAGGTTGGCTAATCTATTTGTTTCATGTCGGCTCTGGCTACTGCTTGGATACTTCATGATAATCTTGCGCCATGTAATGCCCCTGATTAATTGCTAACTCTGATTCAGGAGCGAGTGTACCTAAAGGCAGCAATGCTGGTCCTGTGGGCTCAGCTAATAAATATCTTACCTCATTATGCTCAATGGTAACTTCTCCTGCTTCCGCTGGAATTTTAATACCAATAAAAGCATGACCATCAATAAAAATTAACGCCATGTCAATGCGTGGCATCAAAGCCCTTAACAAAGCTGCTGTTAAGGTCATTTTGCTATCGCAATCTCCTTGGTTTTCCCACAAAACTTGTAGTGGTGGATTAAAACCTGCACCGGAAGAGGTAATACGAGATTCTAAGGTGCTATAAGGAATACTCTGTACAAAGCTCAATACATAATTGGTGACCTTTCGAATATTCTTAATAGATACATGATCTAAAATTAACGGCTTTAGCGATTTCAAATCAGCAACAGAATTATTCGCAATACTGACATGGTCTACTTTAATGCCATTTATCTGTTCATGGTTGGTAAAAGCTTGATAATAAGTTTCCTGAAGGTACTTTTTCGTAACCTCACTCTCAAGCCTAGTTAACGCTTGATAAGCTTCTGCTACCTTATCTTCATCTAAGCCCTTGGCTTCAATGATAAATTTATCTTGCTGTTGTCGATAAAATATTTGTACACCGGCTATAGGCTTTTGCTGCATTTTTTTCTTAATGCGTCTGAGAATTGTTTTTTGTGCGTAATTATTTTGGTAGGTTCTAAAATCTCTAAAGCGTTCAAATAGACCTTCTTGACTCAAGGTAAAGTTCATCGCTTGCTCAGTCTTGCTGTGATCGAGCCATTGATATTTAAAGTGATAACCTTGCTCTACTTGAGTTTTACTAAAACTTAATTGCTGCGCCTGCGCCTTAGCAATAATCAAGATAAAGAATACAGCTACCGCTAAGGGGAATTGGCATTTTTTAAACAGTGAATAAGGTAAATCAGAGGTCACGTTATTTTTTACTCGTTATTATGGGGGTAGCAAAGTGACTACCTCTATGATTAATTTTATTAAAACCTAAACTCCATCAGACAACCCTTGCCAATAGCTTAGTTCAGGCAAAGTTTATACAGATAATAGGAGTATAAACCCTAAATAACACATTAACTTAGTTTTAAAGAAAATTAGAAAGTGCTTACAGAGTTCTGATTAGGAAATTCAATGATTTTTGTTAATAACCTCTCTTGTAAGTAAAAAATATCAGGCTATTGATGAATAGCGCTTTTACATTGTCATGATTTAGACTATATTCAAACAAGTGTTTTAATTGTGTGTTTGCCACACGGTATCTAAACGTAATCCAAATTATAAAAGGAGGTCTTCATGGCTGAATATAGAGCGCCATTAACTGATATGAATTTTTTGCTATATCAGGTGTTTAATGCCGATAAAATGTGGCAACAATTACCAAAATTAGCCGAGCAAGTTGATAAAGAAACGGCTCAAGCGATTTTACAAGAGTGCGCCAAAATTGCTGAACAAGAAATTAGCCCTATTGCTCGTCAAGGTGACGAAATTGGCGTGAGCTTTAAAGAGGGTGTAGTGACCACTGCTCCTGGTTATAAAGAAGCGTTTAATACTTATGCTGAAGGTGGCTGGACTGCACTTGGCGGTGATGTTAATTATGGCGGCATGGGTATGCCAAAAATGTTAACGGCTATGCATGAAGAAATGCTGTGTAGTGCCGATATATCTTTTGCACTCTATCCAGTACTTACCGCAGGCGCGGCACTATCATTAGCAAAACATGGTAGTGAAGAATTAAAAGAACGCTATTTAACCCGTATGTATGCTGGCGATTGGTCTGCATCTATGTGTTTAACTGAATCACATTCGGGCACTGATCTTGGACTTATTCGTACAAAAGCTATTCCACAAGATGATGGTAGTTATAACATTACCGGCAATAAAATATTTATCACTGGTGGCGAACATGATCTTACTGAAAACATTGTTCATTTAGTATTAGCTAAATTACCTGATGCACCAGCTGGCCCTCGTGGTATTTCTCTCTTCTTAGTACCAAAGTTTAATGTTAATGAAGATGAAACGCTTGGTGAGCATAATAATGTGAGTTGTGGCTCTATAGAACACAAAATGGGTATTCATGCCTCCGCTACTTGTGTAATGAATTTTGATGATTCTAAAGGTTTCTTAATTGGAGAACTAAATAAAGGCTTAGCCTGTATGTTCACTATGATGAACTTTGAACGTATCGGTGTCGGCATTCAAGGTTTGAGTGCTGCAGTACGTTCTTACCAAAATGCACTAGAGTACGCGAAAGACAGATTACAAGGCCGAGCGCTTGATAGTAAAACCAATGGTGTTAAAAATCCTACTCAAGAAGCCGACTCTATCATGGTACATGGTGATGTTCGTCGCATGCTGTTAAATATGAAAGCATTGAATGAAGGTTCACGTGCGCTTTCAAGTTACATCTCTATGCAACTTGATTACGCGACCTATGGGACAGGTGAAGAGCAAACTAAAGGCGAAGCTTTAGCAGCCTTGATGACACCCGTTGCGAAAGCCTTTTTTACTGATTTAGGTTTTGAAAATACGGTCACCGGACAACAAGTTTTTGGTGGTCATGGTTATATTCGTGAATGGGGTCAAGAACAATTAGTTCGTGATGCGCGAATTACCCAAATATATGAAGGTACTAATGGTATTCAAGCCATGGACTTATTGATGCGTAAAGTCGCCGGTTCAAAAGGTGCTTTGTTAGAAGTGTTTACCAATGAAGTACAGACTTTTATCGACAGTAGTAAGCATGATCAAGCGATGAATGAATTCATTACTCCGTTAGCTCAAGCATTAACTGATTTAACAGAGCTAACGACTGATTTATTGACTAAGTCACAACAAGATATAAATGAGTTAGGCGCATCGGCAAATGACTATTTACATGTCTTTGGTTATACGGCTATGGCATTCGTTTGGGCTAAAATGGCACAAGTTTCTTTGTCACAACAGCAGAGTAATGGTGAAAGTGGTGAAGATTTTTATCAAAGTAAATTGCATACCGCTCGTTACTTCTTTACCCGATTATTACCACGTCGACTTTCGTTAATCGCATCAGCTAAATCAGGCAGTGATTGTTTGTTTGCCATTAATGATGAATTATTTTAAACGTATATACCCATGAGACTTCAATATACGAGTTTCAGTATACCTGAGCGATTCATGATCAAGGTGCTTCTAATTCCAGCTTAATCCTGTACCTTGAGGTAACATGGGTATAAAACAACCTCAGTTAAGGGGGACTTTTTCTTAATGGGAAAAGTTACCCCTAACACACCACCTTTATCTCTACTGTCGCTAATAATAGACAGTAATTGAGTCCAATAATTATTTTTTTGTGCTTTTTTGGGATTACCTGCCACAAAAGTCCACAATTTCATCCACTTCCTCACAAGCCTTAATTTTACTGGTGTTATAGCCAGTGTATAGACCTTCCTTTTTCGTTTTACTCACTTGACAGAACGTTGCTTTTTTCTCTAAACTGTAGCAATGTGGAAAAAAGTGGAGAAATGTGGATCTTACATTGTTTTAGTTATCACATTATCAATCACTTGTTTATTTAACGTTCAAAGAGTGAAGTAACAACAGATATGTTTAGAGGCACTAGCGCAATTACGCTTGACAGCAAAAATAGGATCACGATACCAACAAAGTATCGTGAAGAGCTATTTGCTGATTGCCAAGGAAAAATGGTCTGTACGGTTGATATTCAACATCCGTGTTTATTGCTTTACCCGTTACCCGAATGGGAAGAAATTGAACTAAAGCTGTGTAATTTATCAAGCATGAACCCGCAAGAGCGATTATTGCAGCAAGTTATTCTAGGTAATGCTAGTGACTGCGAGATGGATAAAAACGGTAGGTTATTAATAAATGGACCTTTAAGACATCATGCGAGTTTAGAAAAAAACGTCATGCTTGTAGGTCAGTTGAAAAAATTTGAAATTTGGCATGACACAGCATGGCAAACGCAAATGCAACAAGGCATTAGCAAAATACAATCGGGTGAAATTGAATTGACTGACCGCTTACTAGATTTATCACTTTAGTCTTTAGCGAAGTCAATTTGTAAAATAAATACGTAAATAAAGGTTATAAAAATAACAACATGGAATTAGACACTTCTCATATATCAGTGCTGCTTAATGAAGCCGTTGAAGGCTTAGCTATAACCGGTGACGGTTGCTTTATCGATTGTACTTTCGGTCGAGGCGGACACTCGTCGTTAATTCTTTCTAAGTTATCTGACAATGGACGCTTAATTGCCATTGATCGTGATCCAACAGCAATTATCGCTGCTGAAAAATTCAAAGATGACCCGCGTTTTTTAATTGAGCATGAAGGCTTTGCTTCCTTAGCTGAAATTGCAGAAAAGCATCAGTTAACCGGAAAAGTTGACGGTATATTACTTGATCTTGGGGTCTCGTCTCCGCAACTTGATGAAGCTGAACGTGGTTTTAGCTTTATGAAAGATGGCCCGCTAGATATGCGAATGGATACCAGTAAAGGTCAAACAGCCGCAGAATGGCTAGCTGTTGCCGATGTTGAAGACATCACTTGGGTATTACGTACCTTTGGTGAAGAGAAGCATGCTTGGCGTATTGCTAATGCGATTGTCGATACTCGAGAAGAATCACCATTAACTAGAACAAGTCAATTAGCAAAACTTATCAAAACTACTGCTCCGCAAAGAGAAATAAAAAAGCATCCTGCAACTCGAAGCTTTCAAGCTATTCGTATGTATATCAATAGTGAATTAGAGCAAATTGAAAAAGCGCTTGTTGCTTCCCTTGATGTACTAGCAGAAGGCGGACGTCTTGTTGTTATTAGTTTTCATTCTCTTGAAGACCGCTTGGTTAAACAGTTTATGAAAAAGCATTCACAAGGTAAAAAAGTTCCAAGGGGACTGCCTATCAGTGAAGAAGAATTAAACAAGGGTAAAAAATTCGCTTTAGTTGGTCGTCGATTAAAGCCAAGTGAAGCAGAAGTTGAAGAAAATGTACGCTCGCGTAGTTCGGTATTACGTGTTGCAGAGCGTTTAGTAAGAACTACTGATTAATTATGGCTGCGCGCGCCTTAGTTTTTGATATTTGGCAAGATCTTGTCCGTTATAGCGTTACGTATATTTTATTGATGTTTGTTGTGATGTCGGCCTTTTCGGTAATTTATTACAGTCATGTCAACCGACAAACAACCAGTGAGCTGGAAGTCTTATTGTCAAAAAAAGATGAATTAAATATTGAGTGGCGCAATTTATTATTAGAACAAGGTAGTTTGGCCGAGCACAGCGCAATTGAGAGTAAAGCAAAAAAACTATTGGATATGAAACGTCCGAATGCTAATTCGGAAGTGATTGTTACCTTAGAGTAAAAGCAGCTATCGCTTCAAACTATTAAATAGAACAAGTTCAGAGTCAAAGCGCAGAGAAAACCTTTAGTCAGATATTAGTCAGACAAGCGTAAAACAATAATATAAATGAGAGCGGTGTGAATAAAAAAGCGGCTAAAAACAATAACCCATTAAATACCGCTCCATGGCGTTATTATTTAGTGCTGGCCGTTGTTGCCCTTATTTACTTCAGTTTGATGGCACGAACCGCTTATATTCAAATTATTGAACCAGAAATGTTGAAAAAACAAGGCGACTTACGTTCTTTACGTGTTGCCGCGAATACCGTACAGCGTGGTTCAATTGTTGATCGTAACGGCGCTGAACTCGCCATTAGTGTACCTGTTGAAACTGTTTGGGCTGACCCTAAGATCATTATGGATAATAATGCTCTTGCTATGACGAAGCATTGGCAAGCTCTTGCCGACGTACTTGATCAAGATATTAATAAATTGATTGCCCGTGTTGTTAAAAACCCTCGCAAACGGTTTATTTATCTCGAGCGCAAAATTTCGCCAGCCATGGCAAATTACATCAAAGAATTAAAAATTCCCGGAATACACCTGCGTAAAGAATCGAAGCGCTTTTATCCTACCGGGGAAATTAGTGCTCATCTTATTGGTTTCACCAATGTTGATGATAAAGGTATTGAAGGCATCGAGCGTATGTATGATGAATTACTCACCGGTACGGGTGGTGCTAAGCGCTTTAGAAAAGATGCCAAAGGACGTAAAATTGAAATTATCTCTGTTGAAGAACCAGAGCAAGCGCAAACTATTACCCTAAGTATCGATCAACGTATTCAAGCAATTGCTTATAAAGAGCTCAAAGGTGCTGTACAGGCATTCAAAGCGACTTCTGGCTCGGTAGTGGTGGCAAATATCCATACCGGTGAAATATTGGCAATGACCAATAGCCCATCGTATAACCCAAATAATCGCCGTAATACTGCTATTCATCGTTTTAGAAATCGTGCTATTACCGATATCTACGAACCAGGTTCGACCATGAAACCGTTAACCGCGTTAACCGCGTTAGAATTTGGCTCGGTAAAAGCTAACACTATCCTCAATACCAGCCCTGGATGGATGCGTTTAGGCGGACGTCGAGTCAGCGATCCGATTAACCGTGGCAAGTTATCTATTGAAGAAATACTCGTCACCTCATCAAATATGGGTACCACTAAATTGGCACTGTCGGTACCAAAAGATTACTTGTTAACTAAATTTTTTGATGCGGGTTTTGCTGATGATACCGGTACTAACTTAGTCGGTGAAAGCGCTGGCATGATGCATGATAGAAGTCGCTGGTCTAAATTCGAATTAGCAACACTGTCTTGGGGGGCTGGGCTTGCCATTACCCCCGCGCAATTAACACGTTTTTATATGGCGCTTGCCAATGGTGGAATTAAACGTCGATTAACCATTGTTAAAAACAGTGGTGAAACGACTGACCCAGAAGATCAGGAAAGAATTTTCTCTGCCAAGAACAGTAATGCGATTACCCATATGCTCGAAGCTGTTGTCGATGAACATGTGCCTAAGGCTAAAATTGATGGCTATCGTGTTGGTGGTAAAACCGGTACTTCAATTAAAGCCGTTGCTGGTGGTTATGGTAATGATTATGTCGCATTATTTGCGGGAGTTGCCCCTATTTCTAATCCTGAAATAGTTGTCGTTGTGGTTATTAATGAGCCGAGTGGCGATCTTTATCATGGTGGCGAAGTTGCCGCACCAGTATTTTCACGGGTAATGAAAGGTGCTTTACGTGTGCTTAATGTTGCTCCAGATGCACAAAAATCACGAACAGCGAGTAAACACATTAAGCTCAGACATCCAGAACAGAAATCAGCCGTAGTAGGAGAGCATAATGCCTAAACCTACTACACAAAACATAATCAATTGTTTAACTCAGTTCTCTATTGAGCTACCGAGTTCGATAAGTTTTAGTGACTTGTCTGGTGATATTCATAACGATAGTCGAGCCATTGTCGAAGGCGATATTTTCTGCGCAATTATTGGCCACGATCAAGACGGTCGAAAATACATTGAGCAGGCAATAAAACAAGGTGCTAAGTTAGTACTTGCCGAATGTGAAAGTAGCACTGAACATGGTGATGTTGTTTTGGCAGCCAAAGAAAACGAAGTAGCCATTGTTAAGTTTTATCAACTGAACCAGCATTTATTTACCCTAACAAAAAACTACTATCAAGCACCGCAAGATAATATGACGCTAGTAGGCATTACTGGCACCAATGGTAAAACGACCACCAGCCAGTTATTAGCTCAAATGCTAAATTTTTACCATAAGCCATGTGCTGTAATTGGTACGAATGGTGCGGGTAATCTCGATAATTTACACCCTATAGAAAATACTACTCCCGGTGCTTGTGAGTTACACCAATTATTGCATTGTTTTAACGATGAGCACTCTGTTCATGGCAAGTTTAGCTATGTAGCGATGGAAGTGTCCTCACATGCATTATCACAAAATCGCGTGCAAGCAGATTTATTCGATATAGCACTCTTTACCAATTTAAGCCGAGACCATCTTGATTTTCATGGTTCTATGGCGAGTTATGGCGAAACGAAAAAGCAAATTTTCACCACTGATAGCAAGCAAGTTGCAGTAGTGAATTTTGATGATCAACAAGCAAAAAAATGGCTAGAAAACTGGCCTGAGCAACAGCCGCTTTGGTTATATGGCCGTGAAAGCAGCATAAACAGCTATAAACATTTTGTAAGCGCTAAAGATATTAATCGTCATAGCCACGGTGTCTCTTTTACTTTAGCGAGTCATTTAGGCGATATCGACATTACCAGTCCATTATTGGGCGATTTTAATATTGATAATTTATTGGCAGCCATCAGTGTACTGCTTATTCAAGGCATAGCATTAAACGAACTCCCTGATTTAGTTAACCAAGTGAGTGCCATCGCAGGGCGGATGGAAGCAACCAGCGCTGAAAGCTTAGCAACTGCCGTGGTTGATTATGCCCACACTCCCGATGCGTTGGAAAAAGCATTACAAGCCTGTCGTCAACATTGCTCTGGTGAATTGTATGTCGTGTTTGGTTGTGGCGGTGATAGAGATAAAGGCAAAAGACCTTTAATGGCACAAGCAGCAGAGAAATATGCTGACTATTTAGTCGTTACCAATGATAACCCGCGCAGTGAAGATGCCCAATTAATAGCAAATGATATAGTTGCCGGTTTTACCAATCCGGATGCGGAGCAAATAACGATCATTTTAGAAAGAGAACAAGCAGTATTGAAAACTCTGAATAAAGCAAAATCTGGCGATATCGTATTGTTGGCAGGTAAAGGTCACGAAGATTACGTCATTGTTGCTAAACATGATGAAAAGGGTGCAGTTATTGGCACACAGAAATTAGCGTATAACGAACGCTTAGTTGTGACGGATTTTTATCAAAAGCATTCGACTCTAGCTTCGGTAGCCGCATTGCCTAATGAGGCAAACTTATGATTACTATTTCACTCGCTACTTTAGCTAAAGTTACCGATGGCGAGCTTATTGTTGCAAAAAATCTAGCAGAGTTAACTCTTGATGAATTAGTCATTAATGATTTAGTTACCGATAGTCGCGCTATTGTTGATGATTCTGACAAAAAAACTGCTTTTTTAGCGCTTAAAGGTCCTAGCTTTGATGGACACCGTTTTGCCAAGCAAGTTATCAAGCAAGGTTGTCAATTGCTCATCGTTGATCATCACTTAAGCGAAGTGACCGACACGGCACAGTTAATTGTTAATGATACCCGTATTGCCTTAGGTCAAATTGCCGCTTTCGTTAAAAAAGAGGTCGCCCCTAAAACTGTCGGTATTACCGGTAGTAGTGGTAAAACAACTGTTAAAGAAATGGTTGCCGCTATTTTGTCTCGTTTAGGCAAAGTGCTAGCTACGAACGGTAACTTTAATAATGATATTGGCGTGCCTTTAACATTACTTCGTTTAGATAATAGTCATGATTTTGCTGTTATTGAAATGGGCGCGAATCACATGGGTGAAATTGCCTATACCACAGCGTTAACTCAGCCAGATGTTGCTGTGATTAATAATATTGCTGCAGCACATCTAGAAGGTTTTGGCGATTTATGTGGTGTAGCTCGCGCTAAAGGTGAAATATTTTCAGGCCTTGGCGAAAATGGCGTTGCCCTATATAACCAAGACACCAAGTACACCAGTAAATGGCAATGGCGCTTAACCGATAAAACGGTGCGTACTTTTTCTTGTTTTAGTGCCGGTGTTAATACAGGGGCTAGTAAAGCCAATTGTTATAGCGAAAATGTCAACTTAGATGAAAATGGCTGTGCAAGTTTTACTTTGCAAAGCGACCTGGGCCGTTGTGAAGTTATTTTAACCGTGCCGGGACAGCATAATGTTTGTAATGCCGTTGCTGCTGCTTGTATCGCGCTAGAGTTTAATGCCAGCCTTGAAGATATTCGTTTAGGTTTAGCACAAATGCAGCCGGTAAAAGGTCGACTAAATTTACATCAATTAAAAGATACAAAAACAGGCTGCAATATAAAACTGATTGATGATAGTTATAACGCTAATCTTGAATCAGCAAAAGCGGCCGCGCAATTATTAGCAAATTACCCTGGCAAGCAATTACTCATCCTAGGAGATATGGGCGAGCTAGGCAGCGAAGCACGTAGTTACCATCAAGAGGTTGGTGAGTTTGCTAAGGGCTTACAGTTGAATACTTTATTGTCATTAGGCGTATTGAGTCAAAGTGCCAGTGATGCTTTTGCCAAAGACAATGACAAAAATGAAGAAAGTCAGCATTTTAATCAACGATCTGATTTGATGGCCCATTTACTTAATATGCTAACTCAGCAGTTGTCTGCTGGTCAGCAAGATATTGCCATTTTAGTTAAAGGCTCTCGAAGTGCACATATGGAACACGTAGTGACAGAAATTATTAAATGGTTTGAAAAAATGAATGCCCAGCAAGGGTTAAATCAAGTTAATGAACATCCAAGTAAAGAAGGTACAGCGTAATGTTATTGTGGTTAGGTGAGTATTTAACTCAATTTTATTCAGCGTTTAATGTTTTCTCTTATTTAACATTTCGCGCCATTATTAGCACGCTAACAGCGCTGTTTATATCCTTATATTTTGGTCCTAAACTTATTCGTTATTTGCAAAAAATGCAAATAGGTCAAACGGTAAGAGATGATGGTCCTGAAAGCCATTTGTCTAAATCGGGTACGCCAACGATGGGTGGTTTGTTAATACTCGCTTCCATTGTGGTTAGTGTTTTACTGTGGGCTGATCTAAGCAATATTTATGTTTGGGTAGTGTTATTCGTGATAGTGAGCTTTGGCATAGTTGGTTTTGTAGATGATTATCGTAAAGTTGTTCGTAAAGATGCGAATGGTCTAATCGCGCGTTGGAAGTATTTTTGGCAAACCGTTATCGGCTTAAGCACAGCGTTATTTTTATTTTTTATTGCCCAAGATCCAAATGAAACGGCTTTATTAATACCCTTTATGAAAGAGCTATTACCACAGTTAGGCATATTTTATGTGGTGATGACTTATTTCGTTATTGTTGGCACCTCAAATGCGGTGAACTTAACTGATGGTCTTGATGGCTTAGCTATTGTTCCTACCATTATGGTTGCAGGAGCTTTTGCATTATTTGCCTATGTTACCGGTCACGTGAACTTTTCTACTTATTTAAATATTCCCCATATCGCTTTAACAAGTGAGTTAGTGATTGTCTGTACCGCCATTGTCGGTGCAGGGTTAGGGTTTTTGTGGTTTAACACTTATCCAGCGCAAGTTTTTATGGGCGATGTTGGTTCACTTGCATTAGGTGCAGCGCTTGGCGTTATTGCGGTACTTGTTCGACAAGAATTAGTTTTATTTATCATGGGCGGTGTTTTTGTGATGGAAACTGTCTCGGTAATTTTACAAGTTGGCTCCTATAAAATGCGCGGTCAACGTATTTTCCGTATGGCACCAATTCATCACCACTACGAATTAAAAGGCTGGCCAGAGCCGCGAGTTATTGTTCGTTTCTGGATTATTTCATTGATATTAGTGCTGATAGGTTTAGCGACCTTGAAGTTACGTTAAATAAAGACGATCGGAAAAATAAGGTAAAATATGGCTTGGTTAACCGCGTTTAAAGATAAAAATATTGTTGTGCTAGGTGCCGGAATGACAGGTTTGTCATGCCTACGTTTTTTGCACGCGCAAGGTTTGTCTTTTGCTGTTAATGATTCGCGTACGATGCCTTTTGAAAATACTAATGAACAAACTCAATACGAGCAAGACTACCCGAAAGCACAATTTGTTTTTGGCCAATGGCAACAAAGCTTAATTGCCAATGCTGATATTATTGTTGCCAGCCCAGGTATAGATTTAATCAGTGAGGGCATTGCTGCACTTATTTCAGCAAAGTGCCAAGTGATAGGGGATGTTGAGCTATTTTGCCTAGTTAATAATAGTCGTATTAACCCGATGAGTATGTTGGCAGTAACAGGCTCAAATGGTAAGTCTACAGTAGTGTCACTATTAGCCTATTTAGGTAAAGTTATCGGCGGTAACGTCGCGTTGGCAGGTAATATCGGCGAGCCAATTCTTGATTTGCTTCAACTAGAAAGTGCTGGCGATACTCAGCGAGCTAATCAGCCAGATACTGTTATTGTAGAACTCTCTAGTTTCCAGTTAGAAACGTTAACTAGCATGCAAGCTATTGCCGCTACGGTACTTAATTTAAGTGATGACCACCTAGATAGACATAAGACATTAGCTAATTATCAGGCTATTAAGCAAAGTATTTACCCACAGGCGAAAATAGCCGTAGTGAGTAGAGAAGATCAAGCAACTAATAGTTTAGTTACAGCACAAGAAACAATTTCTTTTGGTTTAAATAAACCAGAACAAGGGCATTTTGGTTTTAAAGACATTGATAACAAAAAGATGTTGATGTTTGGTGAGCAAGCGCTTATTTCAATCGATGAGTTACCGCTTGCAGGTATGCATAATGCGCTCAATTATATGGCTGCGTTAGCCCTTGGTTACAGTGCGGGATGGTCATTAACTGCTATGACAGAAAATCTTGCCGGTTTTACGGGCTTAGCTCATCGCTGTCAACGCGTAGTGAGTGAAGATAATATTCAATGGATTAATGATTCTAAAGCGACCAATGTCGGTGCAACACTTGCCGCTATTACCGGTTTAGCTCCGACGCTCGCCGATAGCAATAAGTTAATCCTTATTGCTGGCGGCGACGGTAAAGGCGCTGATTTCTCACCGCTTAGAACAATATTCAACCGTGAAGTAAGCCAGTTAATTACCTTAGGTAAAGACGGTGCTGAAGTTGCTAACTTAGTTAGCGATGCTATTCAAGTTAACAGCCTTAGTGAGGCTGTAGCTCAAGCGAAGCAGATAGCCAAACCAGGTGATATGGTCTTACTTTCACCCGCTTGCGCAAGTATTGATATGTTCAAAAATTACATGGTTCGCGGTGAGCAATTTATTGCTGCAGTTGCTGCTTCGCTAGTAAAAGTTAAGGAGGATTCATGTCGTTAGAAAAAACCATGACCTTCGCAAAAACAATGTCTTTAGAAACAACGCAAGCAATAACAAAAACGCTAGCACAAGTGACAGTACCACCGTTACCTGAGTGGATTAACCGTTATATGACGGGTTCCAATCAATATGGTACAAACGCTTTTGATCGAAGCCTTATTGTTTTGGGACTGATCATGTATATGGTTGGTTTAGTCATGGTAGCCTCTTCCTCTATACCGGTAGCTGAACGCTTATTTAACAATCCTTTTCATTTTGTTATTCGTCACGGTATCTATATTGGCTTAAGCCTTGCCATAGCAGGAGTAGCCTTACAAATCCCGATGTCTTGGTGGCATAAAAATAGTAGTTATTTATTAGGCTTTGCCATCGTATTACTTGTTACCGTATTGCTAATAGGCCGCTCAGTAAATGGTTCGACTCGTTGGATAGTGCTCGGCCCAATAACGGTGCAAGCGGCAGAGCCAGCAAAATTATTTTTCTTTTGTTATTTAGCAGCCTATTTAGTACGTCGCCGCGAGCAAGTAATGGAGAACATGAAAGGTTTTATTAAGCCGTTAATTGTTTTTGGTGTTATGGCTGTTTTATTATTATTACAGCCAGATTTAGGTACAGTTATCGTGATGTTTGTTACCACGTTTGGCTTATTATTTTTAGCCGGCGCTAAGTTATGGCAGTTTATTGCTATGTCTTCAGTTGGTGGGATTTCATTAGGCATGCTTGCTTACTTTGAACCTTATCGTTGGCGACGAGTGACCAGTTTCTTAGACCCATGGCAAGACCCTTTTGGAAGTGGTTATCAGCTAACACAATCATTAATGGCCTATGGTCGTGGTGAGGTGTTAGGACAGGGCTTAGGAAACAGCATACAAAAACTAGAATATTTACCAGAAGCACATACCGATTTTGTTATGGCTGTTTTGGCCGAAGAATTCGGCTTTGTTGGTATAAGTGTAGTATTGCTACTCAGTATGACGTTGGTGTACAAGGCACTTATTTTAGGGCGCTATGCACTTGCTAAAGAAAAATATTTTGAAGGTTTCCTCGCTTACGCTATCGGTATTTGGATGTGTTTTCAGGCAGCCGTAAATATCGGTGCTAGTGCCGGCATTGTACCGACCAAAGGATTAACTATGCCACTGATTAGTTATGGTGGCAGTTCGATGATAGTAATGACTTTAGCGCTTGTGCTGTTAATACGCATTGACCATGAGATTAGATTACAGAGCATTCAGGCGACTAGTTCGAAAAGAAATAGTAATAAAAGTGCTAGCAAAAGTGGTGATAAATAATGGCCGTTAGCCGTAACCCAAGTAATAGCCAAGATAATAAAGGCAAATCACCAACCTTGTTAGTTATGGCGGGCGGTACTGGTGGACATATATTTCCAGGTATTGCGGTTGCAGATGAGCTTAAAGCGCTAGGTTGGAATATCCATTGGCTAGGAACCGCCGATCGTATGGAAGCTCGTATTGTTCCTGAGCATGGTTATGATATTTCTTTTATTAGTATAAGTGGTCTACGTGGCAAAAAATTAGTGGCAATGTTTGTTATGCCTTTTAAATTGTTACGGTCGCTGATTCAAGCTAGACGTGTTATCAAAAGAGTGAAACCTGATGTTGTTTTAGGCATGGGTGGTTATGCCAGTGCACCGGGTGGTTTAGCTGCATGGCTAAGTAAAATACCGCTCATTGTGCATGAGCAAAATGCAGCAGCAGGATTAAGCAATCGATTATTAGCACGCATTGCCAACAAGATATGCTGCGCTTTCCCTAATGCATTTGCGAGTGGAATTGATGCCGAAGTTGTAGGTAACCCTTTACGAGCGTCAATTGGTCAACAAGGTTCGTTATCTACTTTGGCTGAAGAGCATAAGACCTGTAAGAATATATTAGTTGTCGGTGGCAGTCTTGGTGCACAAGTTTTAAATAAAGTGATGCCGAGTAGTTTTGCTCATTTAGTGAGTGTCGATGAGAACTTTTCTATTTGGCATCAAACAGGTGAAGGCAAAAAAGAGCAAGTCATCGCATCGTATTCAGAGCATAGTCTGGCAATGGATAAGATTAAAGTCAGCGAGTTTATAAAGGATATGGCCACAGCATATCAGTGGGCTGATATTGTTATTTGTCGTGCGGGAGCCTTAACTGTTTCAGAGTTAGCGATGGCAGCAAAGCCAGCTATTTTTGTACCACTACCCCATGCGGTTGATGATCATCAAACAAAAAATGCGCTTTATCTGGTTAAACGTGAAGCGGCAAAGTTGTTACCACAGAATAAATTAAATAAAGAGAGTATCACGGCGTTAATTACCGAGCTATTTGAGCGACCTGAAACTTTAGCGAATATGGCTAAAGCTTCTTATGGCGCTGCAAACCGTGATGCAAGTATGAAAGTAGCAAAATTGTGTCAACAGCTTTCACAAGTTAATAGCGCAAAACTTAGAAATAACGAAGAGAAAATATGATTAAGCAAACTCACTCAAGTACTGATTCAAGTAAATTTTCCAACTCACCCGCAGCTCAAGTACCTGAAATGCGTCGAGTAAAACGTATACACTTTGTTGGCATAGGTGGTGCTGGCATGGGCGGGATTGCTGAGGTATTGCTTAATGAAGGTTATCAAATTTCAGGTTCAGATATTGGTGAAAACCAAGTAGTTAAACGTTTAACTGCGTTGGGTGCAAACATTGTCATAGGTCACCAGAAAGAGAATGTAGCCCAGGCGAGCGTTATTGTTGTATCTACTGCAATAAATAGTGATAACCCTGAGCTTGTTGAAGCAAAGCGATTACGTATACCTGTAGTTAGACGCGCTGAAATGTTGGCTGAGTTAATGCGTTTTCGCCACGGTATAGCTATTGCGGGGACACACGGAAAAACAACGACAACGAGCTTAATTGCTAGCATTTTTGCTCAAGGGCAATTAGACCCTACGTTTGTTATCGGCGGTCTACTTAATAGCGCGGGCACGAATGCAAGGTTAGGCAGTAGTCGATATTTGGTCGCGGAAGCGGATGAAAGTGATGCATCATTTTTACACTTGCAACCTATGGTCTCAGTTATCACCAATATCGATGAAGATCATATGGAAACTTATCAAGGTGATTTTGAAAAGCTCAAAGACACTTACATCGAATTTTTACATAACTTACCATTTTATGGTTTAGCGGTGGTATGTATCGATAATCCGGTAGTACGTGAATTATTACCACGCATTAGTAGACAAGTGATCACCTATGGTTTCTCCGAAGATGCCGATGTAAGAGCGGTAAATTATCAACAAGAGGGTGGCGTTAGTCATTTCACCGTAGAAGTAGCAGGGCAAGAACCTCTTGATATGAGTGTAAACCTACCAGGTCAGCACAATGTACTAAATGCATTAGCTGGTGTAGCCGTTGCCAAAGACGAAGGGGTTAGTGATGACGCTATTTGTCAGGCATTAACTGAGTTTGAAGGTATTGGCAGACGTTTTGAGCAGTTAGCTACTTTAACAACTGATGCTGGAGAGATGGTGTTGGTGGACGATTATGGCCATCATCCAAGTGAAGTGAAAGCGACTATATTGGCCATGCGTCAAGGTTGGCCTGAGAAACGATTAGTAATGGTTTTCCAACCGCATCGTTATTCTCGAACCCGCGATTTATATGAAGACTTTGTTGAAGTACTTTCTGAAGTTGATTGCCTATTTTTACTTGACGTTTATGCGGCAGGCGAAACACCAATCCCGTCAGCAGATAGCAAAAGTTTAGCGCGCTCAATTCGTCAACGTGGCCAAATAGAACCAGTTTACGTCAGCGATGTAGATAAGTTAGCGCAATTATTAGCGACTCAGTTACAAGATAACGACATGGTTATAACCCAAGGCGCAGGTAGCATCGGCGCGGTAGCACGTAACTTAGCGGATCATAGCTTATTGCAGATTGACTCTGCTGTTCAATCTACTGTTAAAGGTGACAAGTAATGAGCAGTAGCTTGGAATTATCAATGGCGAGTTCACTTGCATTGCTAAAGCAAGAGAAAATCGCTGTGCTTTATGGCGGCAATTCAGCAGAGCGTGAAGTATCGCTCAACTCAGGGCAGGCTATTGCCAAAGGCTTAGAAGTTGCTGGTTTTGATGTTGTGCTGATTGACACTAAAACTGTGCCATTAACTGATTTATTGATTAAGAAAGTAAACAGAGTTTTTATTGCCCTACACGGTAGAGGTGGTGAAGATGGTTGTTTGCAGGGAGCGCTTGAGTATTTAAATATACCCTATACAGGCTCAAATGTTTTAGGTTCATCGCTTTCCATGGATAAAGTACGCAGTAAGCAAATATTTAAAGCATGTGACTTACCAACTGCACCTTTTACTGTTGTTAATAAAGCCGATTTTGAAAACTTATCGCTAGCTTCTATCCTTGCTGATTTAGGCGGTAGGATAATGGTAAAACCAGCCAATGAAGGTTCAAGTATTGGTATGGCGCAGGCGCAGACAGTTGAACAGCTGAGAAATGCATTAATTGAAGCCTTTGGTTTTGATACACAAGTATTACTTGAAGCTTGGATAGATGGACCAGAATATACCGTTGCCATTTTAGGTGATAAGGCTTTACCTGCAATTCATATGGAAACACCACGTGAATTTTATGATTATGAAGCAAAATATCAATCAAGCAGTACACAGTATCATTGCCCATGTGGGTTAAGTGAATCTGAAGAAAATGACATAAAATCGCTGTCTGTTAAAGCATTCAATGCAACCGGCGCTCAGGGCTGGGGACGCGTTGATATTATGCGCAATAGTACTGGCGAATGGCAAATATTAGAAGTTAATACAGTACCTGGCATGACGGAAACGTCATTAGTGCCTAAAGCCGCGAATGTATACGGATTGAATTTCAGTGAATTAGTGACACAAATCTTACTACTTAGTGTCAAAGGGTAAGACAAAGGCTATGGCGAGTAAGCAACAAAAAAAAGATAAAAAATTAAATCAACAAGGCCAACAAAGTACTTTGTCTTTTGGCTTGGGATTAGTCTTTTTTGTTGTAGTGTTGTTCAGCTTAATAACAATTAGTTGGTGGCTTACTCAGCACTTTGTTGGCCAGGAAAGTGCACCGGTAACGTCAATCGTCATTTCAGGTGAAATGCCTTATAGCGAGCGGAGCGACATTATCAATGCCATTGATCAGATTGATATGGGCAATTTCTTTCAGGTAGATGTAAATGAAGTCCAAGATCATGTACTCGCTTTACCTTGGGTTTATTCGGTAGCGGTTAGAAAACAGTGGCCAAATGAATTAAAGATATATGTGGTTGATCAAAGTCCGGTGGCATTATGGAACGGAAACTTTTTAATCAATCAACTAGGGCTAGTTTTTCAGGCGGATATTGAGCGTATTAATCATTACCTGCCAAACTTCTTTGGACCTGAAGGGACTGAGATAATAGCACTAAAAAATTACAGAGATCTCAATGCGTTACTAGATTTTAAAGCGCTAGCAATTGATGAGTTAATATTGAGTGAACGCTTCTCTTGGCAGTTAACCTTGAATGATGGTGTGACGCTTAATTTAGGTCGAGAAGAGAGAGTTGAACGTATCCAACGATTTATGGACGTTTATCCAATAATAAAAGCACAACTAAAAGCAAAAATAATTGCGGAAAAACAGAAAAATCAGGCGGTTGATTACATCGATTTGCGGTATGATACGGGATTGGCTGTTGGTTGGAAAACAGTAGATAAAATTACATTGATAAAATTGAAAAAAAATAACAATAAAAATCATCTAAAACTAGTGCCGAATATAAGCACAATCAGTGAAGAGTTTACGTTAAATGTCTAAAGCAGCAGAAAGAAAGTTAGTGGTCGGCCTTGATATAGGCACCTCCAAAATATCTGTCGCAGTAGGGGAGATCACGCCAGACAACCAGTTAAGTATTATTGGTGTTGGTAATCAACCTGCTCGCGGTATGGATAAAGGTGGTGTAAATGATTTGAATCTAGTTATTCAAGCAATTCAACGCGCCATCAATGAAGCTGAATTAATGGCTGATTGTCAAATAAGCTCAATTTATTTAGGCATATCTGGCAAGCATATCAGTTGCCAGAATGAAAATGGCATGGTGCCAATTAATGATAAAGAAGTCATTCAAGAAGACATAGACAACGTTATTCATACCGCACGTTCGGTTCCTATTTCAGCTGAACGTCGTATGTTGCATGTACTGCCTCAAGAATTCAGTATTGATTGTCAAGACGGTATTAAAAGCCCAATTGGTATGTCTGGCGTACGTATGGAAGCAAAAGTACATATCGTAACTTGTGCCAATGATATGGCTAAAAATTTAGTTAAATGTGTTGAACGCTGTGATTTAACCGCTGACCAATTGATTTTTTCAGCGCTGGCGTCAAGCTATGCCGTGTTAACTGATGATGAAAAAGAGTTAGGTGTGTGTGTTGTTGATATGGGCGCAGGCACCATGGATATCTCAGTGTTTACTGGTGGTACTTTACGTCACACCGCGGTAATACCTGTAGCAGGTAACCAGGTGACCAGTGATATCTCTAAAATATTTAGAACACCACTAAGCCATGCTGAAGATATTAAGGTGCAGTATGCCTGCGCTTTAAAAGAATTGGTTAGTATGGAAGATAGCATTGATGTACCGAGTGTTGGTGGTCGTCCTGCTCGCTCAATGTCGCGTCATACTTTATGTGAAGTGGTTGAGCCAAGATATCAAGAATTGTTCGAGCTAATTCAAGATGAAATTAGAGAGTCAGGTTTAGAAGATCAAATTGCTGCTGGTTATGTATTAACGGGTGGTACGGCGAAAATGGAAGGTGTACTTGAATTTGCAGAAGAAATTTTTCAAATGCCAGTTCGTATTGCCAATCCATTGTCCGTACAAGGGTTAAAAGAATATGTAAATGACCCTAGTTACGCAACCGTTGTTGGCCTTTTGCATTATGGTATGCAGGCGACAAGTGAAGTAGAGAGTGTTAAAAGCAAGCGTGAAAGTGTTGGCGATATTTGGTCAAGGATACATGCTTGGTTTAAAGGCGAATTCTAAAAAATTGTATTGTGAGCTGTTAAATGGAAATAACAGTTATCTCGAGTTGTCGTTAATAAAGTAATATTTAACAACAGTTTATTAAGTATTTTAAGTTATTGTAAGTAAAACGGAGAGAGAAATATGTTTGAATTAATGGAAGACCATAGCGAAGAAGCAACAATTAAAGTTATCGGTGTTGGTGGCGGTGGTGGTAATGCTGTAGAGCACATGGTTTCACAAACAATTGAAGGGGTAGAGTTTGTTACGGCAAACACTGATTCTCAAGCGTTACGTAATTCTTCAGCTAATGTTACTTTGCAACTTGGCGCAGATGTCACTAAAGGATTAGGCGCTGGCGCTAACCCTGAAATTGGCCGTTGTGCAGCTGAAGAAGACAGAGAAACAATTAAGCAAGCCTTACAAGGTGCCGATATGATCTTTATCGCTGCTGGTATGGGCGGTGGTACAGGTACTGGTGCAGCACCTGTAGTTGCTGAAATTGCTAAAGAAATGGGTATTTTAACGGTTGCTGTAGTAACAAAGCCGTTCCCATTTGAAGGTAAAAAGAGAATGAACTATGCCGATCAAGGCATTGAGTTTTTATCTAAAAGTGTTGATTCACTTATTACTATTCCGAATGAAAAATTATTAAAAGTACTTGGCCCAGGAACAAGTTTATTGGATGCCTTTAAAGCGGCAAATAATGTACTTCTTGGCGCAGTGCAAGGTATTGCAGAGCTAATTACTCGTCCAGGTTTAATCAACGTCGATTTTGCCGATGTGAAAACGGTAATGTCTGAAATGGGTACTGCCATGATGGGCTCAGGTACTGCTTCGGGTGATGATAGAGCACAAGAAGCGGCTGATGCAGCCATTTCAAGTCCTTTATTAGAAGATGTAGATTTAGCCGGAGCACGCGGTATTTTAGTTAACATTACGGCAGGCATGGATATTAGTATCGATGAGTTTGAAACTGTTGGTAATGCAGTAAAAGCCTTTGCTTCTGAGAATGCAACGGTTGTCGTCGGTGCTGTCATTGATATGGATATGACAGATGAACTTCGTGTTACGGTTGTTGCTACGGGTATTGGCGCTGAAAGTAAACCTGATATTACTTTAGTTAACCCAATGCCAATGGCAGAGCCAAAAGTTGTCGGTGGTGATTATACGCCAGCTGCACCACAGGTAAATGTTGCTACTGAAGCTGTAGCCATGACTGATAGTAATGCGCAAAAAGTTGCGGCAACGGACTTAGATACTTATTTAGATATCCCGGCATTTTTACGTAAACAAGCTGACTAACTATAATTCAATTGATATCAATTAACTCAGGCTGTTATTGGTATTTTTGATTTTAGTGCTTTTTTTTGATATATTATGCGCCGATTAAAGTGCTGTGAGTGAATTATTCTATATGACTTAAAAAGTTAAATAGGATATTTACTAGAGCAATTGCATTTATTAACATATAAAAAGCAAGGTAAGCGAGGCTGATATGATTAAGCAACGTACATTAAAAACGAGTGTTTCAACCGTAGGTGTTGGATTACATAAAGGTGAAAAAGTGCAGGTTACTCTCCGTCCTGCACCAGCAAACACCGGTATTGTGTTCCGTCGTATTGATCTTGACCCTGTGGTCGAAATCAAAGCGACGCCTGAAGCCGTGGGTGAAACAACGTTATGTACCTGTTTGGTTAATGAACAGCAGGTGAAGGTATCAACTGTTGAGCACTTACTCTCAGCAGTTGCCGGTTTAGGTATCGATAATTTGTTTGTTGATGTTGACTCTGCTGAGATTCCGATCATGGATGGCAGTGCTTTACCTTTCGTTTATTTAATTCAATCGGTTGGTATCGAGACATTAAATGCCCCTAAGCGCTTTTTACGTATTAAAAAGCCAATCCGTGTTGAAGAAGGTGATAAATGGGCAGAGTTACTGCCTTACGAAGGTTTTAGAGTCAATTTTTCTATTGAGTTTGAACACCCTGTTATCGAAAAAACTTGTCAAACGATGAGCATGGACTTTTCTAGTTGCTCGTTTATTAAAGAAATTAGTCGTGCTCGAACGTTTGGCTTTATGAAAGATATTGAATTTTTACGCTCTCATAATTTAGCCTTAGGTGGCAGTTTAGAAAACGCGATAGTACTTGATAATTATCGTATGCTAAATAAAAATGAATTACGTTATGATGATGAATTTGTAAAACATAAGATACTAGATGCAATTGGCGATCTTTATATGTGTAGTGCAAGTATTTTAGGTGAGTTGAACGCCTTTAAATCTGGACATGGTTTAAATAACTTATTATTAAGAGAAGTTTTTAAACAGACTGATTCATGGGAATGGGTAACATATGAAGGTGATAAAACCTCACCAATTGAATACCAGGAAATAAATGCTGCGGCATTTTAATCTTTCCAATATTCTTAGAAGTGCGAACATTAAGAACGTTTAATTCATGTTTAAATAGAGTTTAAACATGAATTAACCACAGTGAACGCATGCTTCAATTGATTAACTTATATCTGTCAGCTTATTTTCTTCCTGCGACTCTCGCTAATTTCTCAAGCTTTTCCTTTAGACCTTTAGGGGCATTCTTCGCTATATCAAGAAACTGCTTTGCGGTTTTTTCATTTACTACGGCATTATTTTTTGGTGCAACGGCTTTAGCAAATTGTAAAAGATCTGATCTTGTTTTTTCGGTAACTTGATGGCGCTGCTGACGGAAGCCTTGCGGGTTAACTTTGATTTCTATTTTTTTAAAAGTACCATCAGTACTGGTTGTTAATGCGTTACAGATGGTATTACGTTCAAACTGTAATCTTTGCCCCCAAACCGGAGATTTCACTTCTATAATTAAGGTGTCATGTCGGCAATTTGCAATATGCCAAGCATCTTCTGGTAAATCAGGACAAATTTTTCGTACAATGTCCGCCAAAATAGTCAAAGAGTTGGTTTTTGTTTGAATATGTGCCAAAGTGCCTGTCGTTGTTTGCAATAGGGCTGACATATTAATAGGGACTTTTGATTTTCTAGCCATTGTTGTCACCAAAAATTAGCAAAATTCAGTAATAAAACTGACTGAATAAATTAACCGAAATAGATATCTATGAGTTTAACACTACTATACCGAGGAAAGAACGTCAGATTCTCAATGCGACTAACTAAATTGCATTGGTTATCCGCTATGTGCGCCTTTGCGTTAATTTCAGGGTTAATCGTTCATCTAATTGCCAGTAATAAATTACAACCTAATAGCGAAAAGTACCAAGTGTTATCTCAAGTTAATTCAGTACCAATGCAAGTTAAAGAACAAAAAATTACCGCGTTAACTATCAAACTCGCCGAATTACAAAGCCAAGTATTACGTTTAAATGCTCTCGGTGATCGCTTAGCAGATGATGCTAATATTCCCGAGAAAGAATTCAACTTCAAGCAACTACCAGCAAGTGGTGGACCCGCATCGAATACTTTTCTAGTTAATGATAAAACACTTGAACAACTCTTTATTGAAATAGAGCTCTTTGAAAGCAAAATAAATTACGAAGAAAAACAACTACAAATGCTTGAATCTTTGACATTTGGTCACCATATACAAAATAATGGTTACTTATCAGGTCGACCAATAGCCAAAGGCTGGTTATCCTCTTATTATGGTGTCCGCAAAGACCCGTTTAATGGTAAAGCAACCATGCACAAAGGCATCGATTTTGCGGGTAAAGAAGATACCGCTATTATTGCTACGGCAGCAGGCGTTATCACTTGGGCAAGTAAGCGCTATGGTTATGGAAATTTAATTGAAATAAATCATGGTGATGGTTTAACTACACGCTATGGTCATAATAAAGATTTACTGGTAAATGTCGGTGATGTCGTAAATAAAGGGCAAAAAATTGCACGAATGGGCAGTACTGGTCGCTCAACTGGACCACATGTTCATTATGAAATATTACGAAATAATAAACAAATTGACCCAATTAAGTTTGTTTATCGAAAAGGGAAGTAACCGGTTGAAACGTTAAGCGGTTATCATAATAATTCACGAATGGTGGTTAGTATATACCCATGTCACCTCAAAATGCAGGAGTCAGCTGGAATTAGAAACGTCTTTAGGTAAGGCATTGATTGAAGAGAATGGTTGTTCCATTGTCGAAACCAATAACGTAGCATAAAACGTTTCTAAACCAGCCCTATGGGGACGACTGAGCAAATCATGCGCTTCGTTGCATCTGTTTTTAAGGGAATAACCCTTAATAAAAAGATGTGCCTTGATCATGAGTCGCTCAGTTATCCTGAAAATCGCATTTTGAAGTATCATGGGTATAGCCACTAATAATTCTCAATTAATGGTTTAAATAAGATGTTTGGAAGTTTGTTAACAAAAATATTCGGTAGTCGAAATGATAGATTACTAAAACAGATGGGCAAAGAAGTAACTAAAATAAATGCACTCGAGCCTGTTTTAGAAGCGTTAAGTGATGAAGAATTGAAAGCGAAAACCATTGAGTTTAAAGAGCGATTTACTCAAGGTGAAACGGTAGAGCAATTATTAGCTGAAGCCTTTGCTGTAGTCAGAGAAGCCAGTAAACGAGTCTTTGGTATGCGTCATTTTGATGTACAAATGATTGGCGGCATGGTGCTTAATGACGGTAAAATTGCTGAGATGCGTACCGGTGAAGGTAAAACATTAACCGCTACCTTACCATCATACCTAAATGCCTTAACGGATAAAGGTGTTCACGTTATTACCGTGAATGATTACCTCGCAACACGTGATGCGGATTGGAGTCGCCCTTTATTTGAATTTCTTGGGATGACTGTTGGTTGTAACGTTGCCGGTATGACAACTGAAGGTAAGCAAGCTGCTTATCAATCAGATATTACTTACGGTACCAATAACGAATTCGGTTTTGATTATTTACGTGACAATATGGTGTTCTCTCCACAAGAACGCGCTCAAAAACCACTACATTTTGCAATTATTGATGAAGTCGATTCAATCTTAATTGATGAAGCAAGAACGCCACTTATTATTTCAGGTCAAGCTGAAGATAGCTCGGCACTGTATAAAATTATTAATACTTTAGTACCGACGCTCGAGCAGCAAGAAGAAGAAGATAAAGAAGGTGAAGAAAGTACGGGTGACTTCACTATTGATGAAAAAGCAAAACAAGTTTATTTAACTGAACGTGGTCAAATTCACATTGAAGAGATCATGGTTGAAAAAGAATTATTAACGGTAGGTGATACTCTGTTCTCAGCCGCTAATATTACTTTATTACATCATGTTATGGCTGCACTTCGTGCTCATAAACTCTTTCATAAAGATGTCGATTATATTGTAAAAGATGATGAAATAGTCATTGTTGATGAACACACTGGCCGTACGATGGAAGGCCGTCGTTGGTCTGAAGGTCTTCATCAGGCAGTTGAAGCTAAAGAAGGTGTTAATATTCAAAATGAAAATCAGACACTTGCTTCTATAACCTTTCAAAACTATTTCCGAATTTATGAAAAACTGTCAGGTATGACAGGAACGGCAGATACTGAAGCTTTTGAGTTTAGTCACATTTATGGTCTAGAGACAGTTATTATTCCTACCAACCAGCCAATGGTTCGTAAGGATATGCCTGATTTGATTTACTTAACAACAGACGAAAAATTTGAAGCTATTTTAGCTGATATTCAAGATTGTGTGAAACGAGGACAACCAGTACTTGTAGGTACCATTGCGATTGAAACCTCTGAGTTTTTATCAGACTTCTTGAAAAAAGAAAAAATCAAACACAAGGTACTTAACGCTAAGTTCCATCAACAAGAAGCTGAAATTGTTGCGGATGCAGGTAAAGAAAACGCGGTGACTATAGCGACTAACATGGCTGGTCGTGGTACCGATATCGTTTTAGGCGGTAATTTAGATGCCATAATAGCTAAGTTAAGTAATCCTAGTGAAGAAGAACTAGCTAAAGTTAAAGCACAGTGGAAAATTGATCATGAACGTGTACTTGAGTTAGGTGGCTTACATATAGTAGCGACAGAACGTCATGAATCTCGACGTATTGATAATCAGCTTCGTGGCCGTTCAGGGCGTCAAGGTGATGAAGGTTCTACCCGTTTTTACTTATCAATGGAAGATTCATTGATGCGTATATTTGCCTCTGAACGTATCTCTAATATGATGCGTAAGTTGGGCATGGAACATGGTGAAGCGATTGAACATCCTTGGGTGACCCGCAGTATTGAAAATGCTCAGCGTAAAGTTGAAGGTCGTAACTTTGATATGCGTAAGCAGTTGTTAGAATATGATGATGTTGCTAATGATCAACGTGGTGTTATCTACGAGCAACGTAATGAGTTACTTGATAATGAAGAAATTGGCGAAGTAGTCAGTGCGATTCGTAATGATGTGATTAACGGTGTTATTGACCAGCACATTCCGCGTCAATCATTAGACGAAATGTGGGATGTTCAGGGCCTTGAAGAACAATTGAAAGGTGATTACTCAACTGAATTAACTGTCGCTAAATGGCTTGAAGATGACAGCAAGCTTCATGAAGAAAGTTTGCGTGAAAAGATCATTACTGAGTTTGAACAAGCTTATAAAGATAAAGAAGAAGCGGTTGGTGCTGATGTATTGCGTCAGTTTGAAAAAGCAGTAATGTTACAAAGCTTAGACTCGCATTGGAAAGAACATTTATCAGCCATGGATCACCTTCGTCAAGGTATTGGACTGCGTGCTCATGCACAAAAAAATCCAAAGCAAGAATTTAAGCGTGAATCATTTGAGCTGTTTACTGAAATGTTAGATAACTTGAAATACGATGTAGTGGGAATTTTGTCTAAAGTACAAATTCGTGCTGAATCAGATGTTGAAGCGGTTGAAGAGCAACATAGAAAGTCTGAAGAAGTACCAATGGATTTTCAGCATCAATCAGCATCAAGCCCTAACGAGCAGGCACAAACTCCTCGTGTAGGTCGAAATGAACCTTGTCCATGTGGTTCAGGTAAAAAATATAAGCAATGTCACGGTAAGTTAGCTTAAGACTTAAGTTTTTTGAGTTAAATAAATTTTATTGTGAGTATAAGCCAGTCAATCGACTGGCTTTTTTATTTTATAGAGTAGAGATATTATGAATAAAGTTGTTCACGTTGCCGTAGGGGTGATTACAAGATGCTGTGAAGAAGGTGGTGTTCATTACTTCTTAACTAAACGCTTAGAGCAGGCTCATCAAGGAGGAAAGTGGGAATTCCCAGGTGGTAAGGTGGAAAAAGATGAAACGGTTGCACAGGCGCTTGCTAGAGAGCTTAAAGAGGAAGTGGCGATTGATGTCTTGTCTTGCCAACCGTTAATTAAAATTGAGCATACTTATCTCGGTAAAGGACTAGATAAGGAAGGAAATAAAAAGGCTGATAAAAGTGTCTGTTTAGATGTTTTTATCGTTGATAACTTTCTTGGTGAGCCAAGCGCACAAGAAGGGCAAGGACAAGGGTGGTTCTCACTAGCAGAATTACAAGATTTAGATTTTCCTGAAGCTAATAAGGGAATTATTGCTAAGTTATCATAGAAGCGCGATTAAAATCCCGCCTACGGGAGATTCAATTGTAGGCGGGAACTTGTTCGCGCGTTCTGTGAACATATAACCGGATTTAAAAATTCTGTCTACTCGGGTTCAACAAAAAATTTATTATTAAGTAAAAACTCATCTTCCATTGCATCTAACATTTCTTCTGATAAAACAGTGTCTACTTGAATGTTTTGGCTGATTTTATGCCCTTCATCAGCCCATTCACCGAGATCAATTAGTTGGCAGCGTTTACTACAAAAAGGTCGATATTCACTACTTTCTTGCCATAAAACCGATTCTTTACATTGCGGGCAGGGAACTTTTAAGGTCATAGTTATATATTATTTAGAGGGTGAAGTAATAGTAATTATACATGAATGTTGATTGGATGGAATCATTAGCAAGTTAACAAACACGTTATCAAAATGGAAATATCGTTAGCAGAACTATAAATAAAAGTGAACTTAGCAGCGTGCTAATTGAAAAACAGTAGCTTGGTTGGCATACCGTCGACCGGTATGCTGGCAAGGTAACATAAAGCGAATGGAGTAGCGGAATTTGTTACCACTGATTGTCGGATAATAAGGGGCATCTTTAGCTAACTTTATTCGTAATAATAAAAGCCCTTCACCATTATCTTGATAAAAGCCACTATCAGCTTCAATTGTTTCAAATTCAGCGCGTTGACGGATGAATTTAAGTACAATTGCCAGTGCCGACGATACATCGTTCAGTAAATTTAGCCATTGTTGTATCTCTAGCTTAATTTTTTTTTCATCTTGATGAAGCCAAAAATGCAATTGCGGCAAATCAAAGCTGGAACTTCCGCCTTGAATAGCAAAACGTTGTTTCAAACAGGAGAGTAACTTGTCTTCTTTAAGTTGCATCCAAGTAGGGCGTGCAATTCTAAGGTGACTGACTAACTTGACGGTTTCTGATAGGTTCTTCTCAAGGGCGCTGGTATCAACATCAGGCACTTTGGACCAAACAACAAGGTTTTGTTCTAGTTTTTCTAATTCTTTAATTAAATCACCACGAACATCGTTACGCTCTAAGGTATCTAGAATAGAAAATAGCGCATTAAAAAATACCTGATGGCTAGTCTTTATACTTATATCACTGCTAAGGCATGAGTATGCCTGAGCAAAGAGTTGCTCAAGTTTTAAGTAATTTCGTATTCGCTCATTGAGCGGATGTTCATATAAGACCGTAGACATACAACGTTTTGTAACCTGTTAACCAGAAATGTAAATAAATAACGAATTAATTTATTGTTGATTTTTAAACCATTTTTGTCAAGGTTAAATACTTTTTATCCAATGACATGACTAGTTTTTTCACTTCTTCTAGGTCAGTTGTGTCATTTTTAATGACATCATCTGCAACTCCGAGTCTTTTATCTCTACTAGTTTGGCTCGCTAGTATTGCTTTAACTTCTTGCAATGAGCTGTTATCTCTAGTCATCGTGCGGGCTATTTGAGTTGATTCGCTTACATCGATAACTAATACACGATTTACCATAGCTAATAGGTTATTTTCAATCAGCAAGGGGGCAACTAAAATACAGTAGTGGCTTATTGCCTCTTCTGTTTGCTTTATTATATTAGTTCGAATTAAAGGGTGTAATAAGTTGTTTAACCATTGTTTGTCTGCTTCATTACTAAAAATACGGCTACGTAATAATGCACGGTTAAGCAAGCCATCAGCTTGTATATAGTCATCGCCAAAGTGAAGAGCAATTTCTTTTAATGCAGGACTATTTACTGCCACCACCTCTCTGGCAATGATATCTGCATCAATAATATCAATACCAAAAGCCTCAAAGTAATTGGTTATGGTAGTTTTTCCGCTACCTATGCCACCGGTAAGGCCAATAATTAGTTTAGACATGATAAAAATAGCTCAGATATGTTGATTGTAGTTATAAACTGCTTTTAAATTAATGTGCCTATGCACATGGCTCAGGATCGTCATCCCCGTGGTTTCTTAATCGGGGATCCACTGTATAAAAAATAATGGATCTTCGATCAGAGACTTCGAAGATGACATTTACAGTGTTGTCTTGATTTACTACATAGGCATGTAAATTAGTGAAGCTCCTGTAAATACCATGACCAAATACCCTCACCCCATAATAGCGTTATCCAACCAGCTACCGCTAAATAGGGACCAAAGGGAATGCCTTGTTCTCTTTGGTGGTTTTTAAATAACATTAAAGTAATGCCAACAATTGCGCCAACTACTGATGCCATTAAAATCAGTAACGGCAACAATTGCCAACCGAGCCAGGCACCAAAAACAGCAAATAACTTAAAGTCGCCAAAGCCCATGCCTTCCTTACCAGTAAAGAGTTTAAAAAGCCAAAAGACAGAGTAGAGACTCATATAACCAACGGCAGCGCCAATAACAGCATCGGTTAAAGGAACAAAAGTCCCATTTATGTTTATCAGTAAACCTAACCATAACAATGGTAAGGTGATTTGATCGGGCAGTAACATATGGTCAAAATCAATCATGGTGAGTGAGATCAAACACCATGTCAGTAACAAAACCCAAAGCATCGTTATGGTAGGACCAAAATGTTGTGCGACAATAAGGCTTAGCAGCATTGTTGCCAGCTCAACTAAAGGGTAACGCGCAGAAATGTTATTTTTGCACTGGCTGCACTTTCCTTTTAACACTAACCAACTTAATACAGGAATGTTTTCGTAAAATCGAATTTTATGACCGCAACTTGGACAAGTGGAGTCGGGCTTAGATAAGCTCATTGGCGTGAGGTTTTTAGCCTTAACACTCACAACTTCTTCAGCGAGAAACTCGCGACAGTCATGATACCAACTGTATTCCATCATTTTAGGTGTTCGATAGATTACTACATTAAGAAAACTACCTATTGCCAAAGATATAAAACCAACAGTGATATAAAAAAAGGCAGGTAGTTGTAGGAATAACTGGTAAATGGTGTCGATAAAAGATAAAAAATTATTGTTTAACAAAGTGGAATCCAGGTATAAAACAGAAGTTATAGATTAATTGGAATAGATTAATTGAAATAAAGAAATAAAAATGAAGCAGCAATAATATAGTGCTACTTCATTTGTTATAATCGATTAAACAACTTTACCTATTTCAAATATTGGTAAGTACATGGCAATGATCAAACCACCGATAACTACACCTAATACAGCCATAATCATGGGCTCTAATAAGGCCGTCAATCCATCGACAGCATCATCTACTTGTTGCTCATAAACAGTGGCAACCTTTGACAACATATCATCAACAGCTCCAGACTCTTCGCCAATAGCAACCATTTGAATAACCATATCCGGGAATATGTTGCAGTTACGCATCGCAAGATTCATCTGCATGCCAGAAGAAACTTCTGCTTTTACTTCTAATATTGCATCACGAAAAACTGCATTACCAGATGCCCCCGCGGCAGAATCCAACGCATCAATCAGTGGCACACCAGCGGCAAAGGTTGTTGATAATGTTCTTGCGTAACGGGCAACAGCAGCTTTTTCTAATAAATCACCAATAACAGGGATTTTTAATATATTTTTATCTACGCTATCACGAAATTTTTGGCTATTTCTATGGGCTCTTTTAAATAAAAAACCGGCTATATAAAGCCCCGCTAAGCCAAAGTACCAATAGGCCTGCATAAACTCTGAAAGAGCAATAACCATTAAAGTAAAACCAGGTAATTCTGCACCAAAACTAGAAAATATCTCTTGGAAAACAGGAACAACAAAAATAAGTAATATACAGGTAACTATAAAAGCCACAACGAGAACGGCAATGGGGTAAGTCATTGCTTTTTTTATTTTTGATTTAAGTGCTTCTGCTTTTTCTTTGTAAGTAGCAATACGACTATAGATAGTCTCTAAAGCACCAGATTGTTCTCCAGAGTTAACTAAATCACAATATAAGTCATCGAAATAAAGAGGGTGATCACGTAGACAATCTGATAAGGGGATGCCAGAAGAAAGTTTTGACTCTATATCAGCTAAAAGCTTTCGCATTTTACCATTATTATGGCCAGAGCCAATCATTTGGAGTGTTTGTACTAGTGGTACACCAGCACCTAACATAGTCGCTATTTGTCGGGTGATAACCGCTATATCAGCAGGGGTTATAGGCTTATCACCACCTATACCAAATAATGGTTTTGCCTTTTTCTTAACACGACTTGGTGTTATGCCTTGCTTACGTAATTGAGTTTTTAGCTGGATAATATTATCAGCAGAGAGTTCACCGGTGATTGTTTTTCCTTTACGATTCACACCATGCCAAACAAAGACATCTTGGTCTTTAACTTTAGTTTTATCTTTAGCTGATTTGCTTTTTTTTGTAGTAGCCATAGTTAATCCTGGTTCATAAATCACTCTACTATTGCTTTATCATTGCAGCAGGTAAAGTGTTTTGCATATTAATTAATAAAAATTATATTTTAAAGTCTAAGCAGTTAGCCCAATATAAGCCTAAGCGGTAGTTACTCTGTTAATCTCTTCTAAACTGGTCATACCGTTCATTGCTTTAATTAACCCTGATTGTCGCAGATTGTTATAACCCTCTTTTTGACATTGTTTGGCTATATCAAGGGAATTACCACCTTCCATAATAATAGAGGATATGACGGGACTTATTTTTATTACTTCATAAATACCCACACGACCTTTGTAACCACCAGTACAGTGAGTACAACCTACAGGTTTAAACAGCTTTATCTCAGCTAGTTTGTCTGCAGGGAAACCTTGCTCTGCTAATTGCATCTCTGATAAGGGCTCTTCTTCTTTACATTGAGGACACAATCGTCTTGCCAAACGTTGGGCAATGATTATAGACACTGAGCTGGCAACGTTGTACGAAGGTACACCCATATTGAGTAAACGGGTTAAGGTTTCTGCTGCAGAGTTAGTATGTAAAGTTGATAAAACTAAATGGCCGGTTTGCGCGGCTTTGATAGCAATTTCAGCGGTTTCTAAATCTCGAATTTCACCGACCATGACAATATCAGGATCTTGTCGTAAAAATGAGCGTAAAGCACTAGGGAAGGTTAATCCCGCACGGTTATTAATTTGTACCTGATTAATACCTTCAAGGTTAATTTCGACAGGATCTTCTGCGGTAGATATGTTTCTTTCTTGGGTATTAAGGATATTAAGACCCGTATATAAGGATACTGTTTTACCTGAGCCTGTTGGGCCGGTAACTAATATCATACCTTGTGGCCTGTCTAACGCTTCGGTATAAATTTTCTTTTGTTCCGGTTCGTAACCAAGCATATCAATACCTAACATAGCGCTTGATGAATCTAATATACGCATTACGATTTTTTCACCCCACATAGTGGGTAGGGTACTAACACGAAAATCAATGGATTTTTTCTTGGATAACGCTAACTTTATTCGACCATCTTGTGGCACACGACGTTCGGCAATATCCAATTTAGACATGACTTTTAAGCGGGCTGCCATTCTTGAAGAAAGGCTTACTGGTGGTCTAGCGATTTCAGATAAAATGCCATCAATACGAAAGCGAATACGAAATGACTTTTCATAGGGTTCAAAGTGTAAATCAGAGGCACCTTTTTTTATCGCATCGAGTAATATTTTATTGATAAACACAACAATGGGGGCATCATCTTCACCGCTTGCATTGTCCTCTTCTTTTTTGGACTCAGCAACATCGATACCCGCTAATTCATCTGCATCTATGTCACTTATATTCAGTGCATCACTTTCATCTTCGAGCACTTTTTCAATACAAGCTTGTAGGCTTTTTTCATCACACAAGACTAATTCGGTGCTGTAACCAGTATTAAACTGTATTTCTTCAAGGGCATCTAGATTGGTTGGATCTGACATGGCAACAAAAAGTACCTTGCCACGTAAATAAAGCGGTAATGCATTATGTTTAGTAATCAGTTTTTCATTTCGAATACCATCAGGTACGAGGCCGGTATCAAAATTGGACAATTGAATTTGAGGATAACCAAAGCTTTTAGAAAGCACCTTGGCAATGCTTTTGCCATCAATATTTTTAGCCTCTATAAGAAAACGTATAAAAGGTATGTTCTTACCGACGAAGTCAGCCGCGATTTCATCTATTGACTCTAGTGAAATAAGGTTCTGTTTTGATAGAGCGGATAAAACGCTGGATTGTTGATGGCTGCCTTTCATAATTTCTGGAGATAACCTCTTGGGAATATTAATATTGTGACGGTTAATTTAGTGTAACTTATAACTTTGTTAAAAGCACAAAGAGATTTCTGGAGGGTGGTGTTCTTTAATCATTAATTTAAATTAAGATTGATACTATTTTTATTATAATTTTAAAAGATTAACAATCTTAGAGTAAATATTAAGATAGTTAATCATTAGCTTAAGATTTCAGATTAGAAGAGATATTGTTGTTTTTAGCTAAATGCTTTGCAACAACCATCGGTTTATCAAAGCTATTAAAAAAAAGCTCCCGAAGGAGCCTTTAATTTAGAGGTGAAAATATTAGCGTTTAATATAATTCTGCCCCCAATATTTGAGTGTTAATTAACAAAGACCTGCTTCTTTACACGTACCGGATGAAGCCCATTGTGCAGAACCATTAGCAGGTGTAGCGGTTAGGATATATGTATAACCAGCTCCAGTAATACCAAAAGAATTATCTACTGCAGTTACTGTTATAATTATAGGCGCGCCGGGAACAGGCTCTTGTGTAACTGGAACAGTTGCAGGTACTACATCTCGCATGGTGGTCTCAACAAGTACTGACTTTACATATATCGAAGCATCCCAACCAGTTGTACCTGTCGTTAAGGTAGAACAGCTAGTACCTGTCTGAATACAAATATCAACGGCAGTTTTTGCTGGTGTTCCAGCCAATACTACTTCAGTAAATCTTGCACGATCTGTATAGGTTTTGTAAGCCGGTAAGGCGATTGATGCTAAAATACCGATAATCGCCACAACGATCATTAATTCAATCAGGGTAAAACCTTTCTGTGCACTTTTTTTCATTTGTTGTAAGTTTTTCATAATTTATATTCCATTTTGTTTTTACGGGGGCTGACTTCATACTGCGACAAAAAATCACAAATGTAAAATTTTGTTGCGACTTATTTTTGTTTTTATTATTGGTTAACCAGTGAGCGATTACTTTATAACCCGTTATTAACTAAAGATTAACTTCTTATGAAGTTTTAACCCTTAATTAACGCAAACAAATTAAGTTGTTTTAATTTTAATGTCAACATGTCGCCGATGAGCAACAGCATTACAATTTTCAACAGAAAACGATAGCTGGTAGATGTAGGGCGATGATTCACAAGCAGCCTTTAATAACACAGCTAAAGT
This sequence comes from Colwellia sp. 75C3, assembly GCF_002836255.1. Classification (GTDB taxonomy): domain Bacteria; phylum Pseudomonadota; class Gammaproteobacteria; order Enterobacterales; family Alteromonadaceae; genus Colwellia. The sequence continues at coordinate 631,116 of NZ_PJAU01000033.1, forward strand.
ACGCATAAGGCCATGTAGATAGCTTGAATAAGAGGCAAATATTATTTTCTGCTTGTTTTAACCGTAGCACTTTACCAAAGCGGTAACTTATACCCATTCCATTACTTGATTGCCCACTTGTGCTGGTTAAAATACTCCAGGTCAGCGTTGCTCTCAATCTCAATAGTCAGCTATTGCTCAATCGAGCGCCTTGCCCTGATTTATTTTTCCTAGGCACAACAAGATCACAAATTTAATGGGATTGGTATTATATCTCGCATCTTATATAAGTATGCAAGGCAACGATTAACTATAGCCAATTGCTAACTATTAACCCGATCAATTTATTGCTTCAATTGTGCTGGTTAAAATATTCTATGTCAGCGTTGCTCTCATTCCCAATAGCTAGCTATTTCTCGATTGGGCGCCTTACCTTGATGTATTTTTGCAATGTACTGCAAGATACAGATTTAATGTATTTGGCATAGGTCATAGCTCTAAGTCAATGAAGGCCTTTTAACTAGTCATTATGGTGTTAATTAGAAAAATATCGCTTTATTAGTGAAATGTAGGTGACCTTTGTCGACTCTTTCTGTATAATCCGCGCTCCCTACGTTACAAAAGCCTATTGTTTTGTGGATTATTCTTGCTTATAAATTATTATTTTTAAGTAAAGTCCCAATAAACAGTGGTGCTGGGCTCGATGCTCGAAGGGGCAATGGCGTAGTCCATTTAACCGGCAATTAAATTAATTTTTACATTGTCATTTAAGTAACATTTTTAAGATTGGGTTTTTTAATGAAAACTTTTGTAGCAAAACCAGCAAGCGTACAACGCGAATGGTTCTTAGTGGACGCCGAAGATAAAACTTTAGGTCGTATCGCAACTGAAATTGCAACCCGTTTACGCGGTAAGCATAAAGTAGAATATACACCTCACGTAGATACTGGCGATTATATCGTTGTTATCAATGCTGAGAAAGTACGTGTAACAGGTAACAAAGCGAAAGGTAAAATTTACTACTCGCATACTGAATTCCCTGGTGGACTTAAGCAAATTAGCTTTGAAAAGTTAATTGAAAAAGCTCCTACACGCGTTCTTGAATTTGCAGTGAAAGGCATGTTACCTAAAGGTCCTTTAGGTCGTGAAATGTTCCGCAAATTAAAAGTATATGCAGGCCCAGAGCATGCACATACAGCACAACAACCACAACTTTTGGAGCTATAAGCAATGGCTGATAATCAATATTACGGTACTGGTCGTCGCAAGAGCTCAACTGCTCGTGTGTTTATGAAAGCTGGTAACGGTGCAATCACAATTAATAAACGTGACATTTCTACGTACTTCGGTCGTGAAACTGCTCGTATGGTTGTTCGTCAACCATTAGAGTTAGTTGAAATGTTAGAAAAGTTTGACTTTAACATCTCTGTAGTAGGTGGTGGTATTTCTGGTCAAGCTGGCGCGATTCGTCACGGCATTACTCGTGCATTAATGGTTTTCGATGAAACTTTACGTGGTGAACTACGTAAAGCTGGCTTCGTTACTCGTGATGCGCGTAAAGTTGAGCGTAAGAAAGTTGGTCTTCATAAAGCACGTAAGAAGCCACAATTCTCAAAACGTTAATTTTCGTTATGTTCAGCATTTATGCTGCGTTGTTATCATTATTCGTCCCAGTCATTTAGTAGATCTAAATTCAGGGACTCATAATTCAACGCCTTGCCTAAATGCAGATCATTTAGAAAATAAGACGCATGATATAATTTATGTGTTTTTAAAAAACCGACCTTGTGTCGGTTTTTTTATGCCTGATGATAAAGCAGCGCGAACAAGTTCCCGCCACGAGGGAGTGGTATGAATTGGGTTTTGAGAATGCCGTAGGCGGGATTTTAATCGCGCATGCTTTGGTTATGCTGCGTTATTATCATTATTCGTCCCAGTCATTTAGTACATCTATGGTTAGCTAGAGAAGCAGGGACTCATAATTCAACGCCTTGCCTAAATGCAGATCATTTAGAAAATAAGACGCATGATATAATTTATGTGTTTTTAAAAACCGACCTTGTGTCGGTTTTTTTATGCCTGATGATAAAGCAGTACGAACAAGTTCCCGCCTACGAGGGAGTGGTATGGATGGGGTTTTGAGAGTGCCGTAGGCGGGATTTTAATCGCGCATGCTTTGGTTTTTAATCACGCTAAATATACTTTATTTATTCTATTTCAAAGTATTTCAAATTATTTCTGCTTTTACAGTGCCTAAGCCCCTTTTTACCTTGTAAAAAACACGCTATTTCTTTATGATCGTAAAAATTTTTTTGTCGATATACCGCTTGGTATTAATTTGATCTAACAAAAACAAACGCTGTGCTTGCTGGTTATTATAAATTTATCGCTTAGTTAGTCATAAAAATAATTGTTTTGTTAGTGTCTTAGTTGGAGAGTATGAATGAGCAATGTGCCTGTGAATAACGGCCGCAGACGCTTCCTAACGGCTGCTACTGCAGTTGTTGGTGGTGCTGGTGTGGTTGGGGCTGCTGTGCCTTTTATTGCTTCCTGGAATCCAAGTGCTCGCGCGAAAGCTGCGGGTGCTCCAGTTGAAGTTAATATAGGTAAAATACAGCCTGGTCAATTAATCCGTGCCGAATGGCGTGGTAAACCCGTTTATGTAGTACGTAGAACGGAAAAAACAGTTAGTGATTTAGCTAAACACGATGACCAGTTACGTGATCCTAATTCTGAAAAAGCTCAACAACCTGTTTATGCAACTAATGCCTATCGTTCAATTAGACCTGAATTCTTAGTTGCCTTAGGTGTTTGTACTCATTTAGGTTGTGCTCCTACTCACCATGGCGGTGATTTCGACCAATTCGTTGAAGGCGTTCCAAATGGCTTCTTCTGTCCTTGTCATGGTAGTAAATTTGATATGGCTGGTCGTGTATTTCAAGGCGTTCCTGCTCCATTAAATTTAGTGGTTCCAGAGCATTCTTTTACCAACGATGACACATTGTTAATCGGTGTTAGTCAGGGAGACGCATAATGTTAATGAAATTAGCTACTGATTTTATGGGCTGGATTGATAAACGTTTACCTGTAACTGATGCTTGGAATAAACATTTAGCGCAGTACCCGGCACCAAAAAACTTTAATTTTTGGTACTTTTTTGGTTCTTTAGCCATGCTAGTCCTTGTTAACCAAATCCTTACGGGTATCTGGTTAACGATGAACTATGAACCCTCTGGTGAAGGTGCATTTGCATCTATCGAATATATTATGCGTGATGTCGACTTCGGTTGGTTATTACGTTATATGCATTCAACAGGGGCATCAGCCTTTTTTGTTGTGGTATATATGCACATGATGCGTGGCCTTATGTATGGTTCGTACCAAAAACCGCGTGAATTACTATGGATCTTCGGTATGTTGATCTTCTTAGTATTAATGGCCGAAGCATTCATGGGTTACTTATTACCTTGGGGTAATATGTCTTACTGGGGCGCTCAAGTAATTATTTCGCTGTTTGGTGCTGTACCGATTATTGGTGATGATTTAACGTTATGGATCCGTGGTGATTACGTCATCTCAGGTGCCACTTTAAACCGTTTCTTCGCATTACACGTTATTGCTATGCCGTTGGTATTGGTTATTTTAGTGTTCTTGCATATCCTTGCTTTACATGAAGTCGGTTCAAATAACCCTGAAGGTGTTGACATTAAGAAGCCTAAAGGCAGTGTTAAACCTGAAGAACTAAGTAAGTTTACTTTCCATAAACAATACAGTGAAAAATACGATATTGTTGATGCAGTGCCTTTCCACCCTTATTACTCGGTAAAAGATATTATGGGTGTTGCTGGTTTCTTATTCTTATTTTGTTGGGTTATGTTCTTTGCACCAGAGGGGGGTGGTTACTTCATGGAAGCGCCAAACTTTACTCCTGCAAACGGCTTGAAAACACCTGAGCATATTGCACCAGTATGGTACTTTGGTCCTTTCTACACTATTTTACGTGTTGTTCCTGATAAGTTATTAGGTGCGGTTGCCATGTTTGGCGCTATCGTAATGTTATTTGCATTACCATGGTTTGACCGTGGCACAGTTAAATCTGTTCGCTATCGTTCAAAGTTACATTTAGTTAACTTGATTCAATTCGCGATTTGTTTTGTTGTTCTAGGTGCTTTAGGTACTATGCCAGCAACACCAGTAGCTAATTTAATTGGTGTCATTGCTAGTTTTGGTTATTTTGGTTTCTTTATTGCTTTGTGGTTCTACAGCAAAAACGAAAATACTAAACCAGTTCCAGAGAGGATTGCAGACTAATGAAAAAATTAATTATAGCCGCTACTTTCGGCATACTTTTCAGCGTAACGGCACTCGTGTCGTTCAGCGCTGTTGCTGCAGGGCCAAGTATTGAATTAGACAAAGCGAATAATGATTTATCGGATAAGGAGTCTTTGAAAAAAGGTTTTAAAACGTATCTCAATTATTGTTTAGGCTGTCATCAGTTACAATATCAACGTTACAATCGTACGTTTGTCGATTTAGGTATTGAAGAAGCTGATGGTGTTGCAAACTTCATGCCTACAGGTGATAAAGTTGGTGGTCACATTCTAAATACCATGCCAGAAAAAGAAGCGGCAAAATGGTTTGGTAGCGCGCCACCAGATTTAACATTAGAAGCACGTTTACGTAGCCCTGATTGGATCTATACTTACTTACGTTCTTTCCATATTGATGAGTCGCGTCCATTTGGCGTGAACAACACAGTATTTAAAGATGTTGGTATGCCGCATGTGTTACAAAATTTACAAGGCGTTAGTACTTTAACGGTAAGTAAAAAGCTTGATTCACACGGCGAAGAGCATGAAGTATCTACTTTATCACCAGCAATGGGTGGCAGTTTAACTGCTGAAGAGTATGATGTAGTAGTGCGTGACTTAACAAACTTCTTAGAATATGTTGGTGAGCCAAATAAACTTGAGCGTAAAGCGCTTGGTTATTGGGTACTAGCTTTCTTATTCTTCTTCTTTATTCTTACTTATTTCCTTAAGAAAGAATATTGGAAAGACGTACACTAAGTGCAATAAATTTCAGGGGTATTTGATAGTAAAATATCGAATACCCCTTTGTTAGTTTTTTTAGGAGGCTTTATGGCCGTAGCAGCAAATAAACGCTCTGTGATGACGTTGTTCTCTCATGCTGATGATATGTATAGTCATCAGACACGCATTGTTTTAGCAGAAAAAGGTGTTGGTGTTGACATCAACTTAGTTGATTTAGCTAACTTGCCTGAAGACCTATTGGACTTGAATCCATATGGTACAGTACCGACTTTAATTGACCGTGAATTAGCGTTATATGAAGCTAAAATCATTGTTGAATATTTAGATGAGCGTTTCCCTCATCCACCATTGATGCCTGTATATCCGGTAGCACGTGGTCGTAGCCGTTTATTGATGCACCGTATGGAACAAGATTGGTATAGTCTAACTAAAATCATCATGACAGGCAGCGCTGATAAAGCCGCTAAAGCTCGTCAAGAATTGAAAGAAAGTTTATTAAGTATTGCACCAATTTTAAATGAAGCACCATACTTTATGAGCGAAGAATACAGCTTAGTTGATTGTTATTTAGCACCATTATTATGGCGTTTGCCTGTATTTGGTATTGAATTAGTTGGTCAAGGTTCAAAAGAACTTAAAACGTATATGTTACGTGTATTTGAACGTGAATCTTTCCAAGCATCATTGACTGAAGAAGAGCGTGAATTACGCTTTGGTCACCCTGCATAATGGAAGATGCAACACCTAGCTCTATGAGTTCGAATAAGCCTTATTTAGTTAAGGCTTTCTATGAGTGGATTTCAGACAATGACCTTACGCCATATATCATGGTTGACGTTAATGTTTACGGTGTATTAGTGCCAATGAATTATGTCGCTGATGGACAGATTGTGCTAAATGTTGCGAGTTCAGCAGTTGGTACTATCGCATTAGGTGATAAAGCCATTGAATTTAGCGCCCGTTTTGGCGGTAAGTTAGAGCACATTACCGTACCTTATGGTGCGATAGGTGCTATTTACGCTAAAGAAAATGGTGCTGGAACTTCATTGCCTATTGAACATCCTATTGTGGATGAAGATGAGATAGTTGATGTGGCTCCGACAAAGCCAAAATCTACTTTAAGTAGTGTTGCTTCAACGGGTAGTGAGACAGAAAAATCGAACAAGCCCAAAGGAAAGAGTAAAGCAAGTTTGAAAATCATCAAATAGCTTTCACTGTTTACTTATAGTTAAATGACAAAAAACCGGAAGATATCACTGATATCTTCCGGTTTTTTTTGTTCGAAAAGTCGCGTTTTAAATATATTCAAAAGCTTTAAATACACGGCTAACACCGTTGATATTACGGGTTATTTCTACCACAATATCGGCTTCTTTCTTGGTGACTAAACCGAGTAGAAACACTTCGGAATTTTCCGTAACAACTTTGATATCTTTTGCGTTAACTTCGCCATTAGCCAGCAGAGCTGATTTGACCTTAGATGTTAGCCATATATCATTACTTCTGGTGGTTATAGCGATAGTCGAGCTAATACGAATCTGGTTATGTATAGTAATAATGTCAGGAACATCCTGAATTATTTTTATAGCAAGATCTCTTAAATAGGTATTAGGAGCTTGGCCAATCACTAAAACGGTACCGTTCATGCTAACTATATGTAAGTTGGTGTTATCAGATAATGCCTTTTGTTTATTTAATTCATTATGCGCAATAAACTCAATACTTTGATCGTCTATTTGTTTAACAAAAGTACGCCTATCGGCAACCATAGTTGCACCAGCAGTAACGGCTACTACGGTAGCAACAGCACAACCTTGTAGCGCGGAAATTAGCATCAATATCCCCGCTAATTGCACAGATTTATTTTTGCTTAATGTTAAGGGGGCTTTTTTCAAGGTCAACATTTATGAATCATCCTGCGGAAATAAAGTCGTATCAATTATTTCACACAAACTATGTAAAACAATTAAATGCACTTCTTGAATTCTTGAGGTTCTCGCTGAGGGTACACGTATTTCAACATCCCCCTCACCTAATAGACCTGAAATATCGCCGCCGTCAAACCCTGTTAAGGCAATGATCGGAATATCACGAGATACTGCACTCTCAATGGCTTTAATGACATTACGTGAGTTACCACTGGTAGAAATAGCTAATAAAACATCGCCATTATGGCCCAATGCTCTTATTTGCTTTGAAAATACTTCATCATATTGGTAATCATTAGCGATAGAGGTAATGGTAGAAATATCACTGTTCAGGGAAATTGCTGGCAGGCTAGGGCGTTCAGTTTCATATTTGTTAAGCAGTTGCGCACAAAAGTGTTGAGCGTGTCCTGCAGAGCCACCATTGCCGCATGATATGATTTTATTACCGCCTAATAAACATTGAACCATCATCATACCTGCATGCTCTATAGATGGGCCTATCGACTCGCTAGCGGCAATTTGCGTTTGTATGCTTTCAGTGAAATTATTTTTGATCTGCTCTAGCATGTAAAGTTGACTCCGCGACTATAGTTGAATGATGAATGCTAACAGGTTAAAAGGCATTTTTTAACCAAGTTACTTGTGGTTGAGTAATATCGCCTTCAAGCGCTATTACATCTATACGACAGGCCGTATTATATTCATTTAAACCGGCTTGATGCAGGTAAAATGTAACGCAATGCTTAATTTTCTTTTGCTTACTCACTGGGATTGCTGCAATGGCACCACCAAACATTATGTTCTTACGGTACTTTACTTCGATAAAAACATAAGTATCGCCTTCAAGCATAATAAGATCTATTTCACCTTGGCGAGAGTGAAAGTTTCTTTCTATTAACGTTAAGCCCAGCTCAGTTAGGTACTGCTCAGCATAAAGTTCAGTGATTTTTCCTTTATCTGTACTGGTGGCCTTTTTAGCCGAGGCATTGTTATTCCATAGCAATAGATACTACCTTATTACGTTTGTAAGCACCCCAAAGTAAACTACGCGTGAGAATATTATTATCATCTAGCTTTAGTACACCTGTTTGCCCCCAGTGCTGAAGGTAAGGTGCTTGCTGCATCAAAGGAATTTTATTTATTAGTTGGTAGCTGTCATAACCCATAGCAAATAAACGCGATAAACCATCACTGCGTTTTGGCCAAAGCTGTTGGCTAAGTGCTGACAACTCAGCGTTTTGCTCACCAGCTAACAACCAAGGGATTTCTGTAAAGGTCAACCCTTGCAAATCACTATTACTGCTATAATCACTTTGAGTACTATGACTACGAGAGCTAGCAAATACAGGGATGACATCTGCAAATGGACTGATGTTAACTGCAATATAAGGTTTTACTAATCGTGTCTGTTCTGGGGTACCAACGAGATAGATCATATCAATATCACGACGATTTCTAGTTTGCGTTTTTATACTCTGATTAAGTCGACTTTTAAGTTTATCAATTCTAATTTTACTCTTATTCACTGATAAACTGGCTTTAATATTATCTTGCATTTGAGAGCCGGTGTCATAATCGACAACCTCAATAGTATCACCTGTAATTCGCTTCCACTGTTTGGCAAAGGCTTGAGCAATACGCTTGCTAACAATGTTCTTTTGGCTTAATACAACAGGGCGCTTAAAGTTTTGACGACTCAATGTTACAGCCGCTTGTCTTGCTTCATCCTCTGGGCGCATTGAAAACACGGTATGCTGACTTGTTAGCGAAGTCTTAGTTGGAATATTCAACAATAGGGTATCAATGCCGTTAGAATTACTAGGCGTTTGTAAATAACTGTTTATCGCTGATTCACTGTCAATAGCGGTAATATAATCAATTGATTTATTCTGGTTATTGGTTGAATTTTTGACAGACTCTTCGGATTTATTAATATCAAATAAATCGCTACTGGCATTAAGTAAGTAGTCATTTTGTGCTTGTGTTTGCGCACTTGTGTAGCTGATATATTTGTCTACATTGGATTTAAGCAATGGTCCAATAACATAATCAATTTTTAGTGTTGATAATTCATTGGTTAAGCCATACCAATTCACGGTATTACTATCAATAAAATGCAAGGCTTTCGTTTTTTCGTTAGCAAAGCTAGCCAAAATCCCTTGTTGAATTGCTCGGCCAGCCGTATTCTGTTTTCCACTTAAGGGAAGGATTACAGCAATGTTTTCAATGTTTTTCGGGATAATAGCTTGAGCAGTCAATTGGCTGGCTATAACATTAGCAGGGTGCAATTTAAATTTATTTTTCCAAATGCTCAGCTGATATTGCATTTTCTTTTGATCATCACCAAATCTATTCGCTAACGTTGTGAGTTGTAACCAACCTTTACTATCGGGTGCTTTATCCAAAGCTAAAAGGCTCAGTTGCCATTGAGATAAACTCTGCAGATTACGCCAAATACTGTCAATTTGTTGTTGGCTCTGTGATGATTTTTGTGTAAAAGAAAAAGCAAGTAATTGTGCATTTAACGCTGAAATAGGTCTTTTTTGCTCTTGAAATACAGTACTTAATAACCGGTAGTATGTCGCGGTAAGTAGGATGTTATTTTCATTAGCAAATTGTTCAAGTTGATTGAGTTGCAGATGACTTTCAGTATAAAAACCAAGTTTTTGTAAGCTACTCGCCTTAATTAGCACTAGTTGAACTTTCTCATGGGTGTTGTGAGAAACTTGCTCGTCCATTAACGGCATAATTTTGTCAGCAAGCCAAAGTGCTTTAGGGTAATTTTGTTGCTGATAAAATAGCTTAGTTGCAATAAGTAATTCACCTATGGCAGCGTTGGTTTCTAATGTTTGCGCAAGCTCAATATGATGTGCTGCCGAGAGCGTACCTAAATCTACCGCAATCTCTTCAATCCCGGTGTTTGGTACCGTCTGTGTTTTTGGTTCGGGAACTTGCTTAGTGCTACAGCTTGCAATTAATGTGAGCAACAGAGCGGGTAAAACTCGAGATTTAATATAGTGTAAATGCATTGAAAAGTAATCTAATCCTGTTGGCTTAATCTTACAAGTAAGGATGCTGTTTTTAGCACATGAATAAATCCGTGCGTATTGTTATCAGTATGGGGTTATAATAAACGCCTACGAAGTTAGTCACAACTAATAAATACCCATGTTACTTCAAATTCCTGACACACGATTTTTGAGGTATCATAGGTATATGCCAAATGAGTGAAGTAAGTCTACATGAGTGAAACAACCTTAACACCAGCTACCCTTTATATTGTGGCAACCCCTATCGGTAATTTAGGCGATATCAGCCAGAGGGCAATTGATGTATTAACACAAGTTGATGTTATTGCTTGTGAAGATACTCGCCATACCGGTAAGTTGCTATCTGCCTTTGCGATAAAAAATAAAACCATGTCATTGCACGACCATAATGAGCGTCAACGCCAAGAGCAAGTGGCGAAGATGTTACAAGAGGGCAAAACTATTGCCTTAGTATCAGATGCTGGAACGCCATTAATAAGTGATCCTGGTTTTCATTTAGTACGACATTGTCGAAGCCTAGGCCTAAATGTTTCTCCTATCCCAGGAGCCTGTGCAGCTATTTCAGCATTATCTGTTGCCGGACTACCGACTGATAGATTCAGCTTTGAAGGATTTTTACCCTCTAAGTCAGGCGCAAGACAAGCGACTTTACTTGCCTTGGTTGATGAACCTCGTACCATGGTTTTTTATGACGCGCCTCGCCGTGCAATAGATACCGTTCGAGATATTGTTACTACCCTGGGTGGTGAACGCTATATCGTCATCGCTAGAGAGTTAACTAAAACGTTTGAAACTATCCATAGTGATAGCGCTGAAAACTTTCTTACTTGGCTTGAAGAAGACGCTAATCAGCTTAAAGGTGAGATGGTCTTGATCATCGAAGGTTATAAAGCTAAAGAAAATGAAATATCAGCAGAAGTGATTAATACATTGAAATTATTACTGGCTGAAATGAAGCCAAAAAAAGCCTGCGCAATTGCTGCTGAAATCTATGGTGTGAAGAAAAATTCCTTATATGAAGTTGCTTTAAGTTTGAAATCAGAAAGTTAAATCGTACTGATTAAACAAAGGTCGTGGACATTTCCCGTGAATAAGGTAAAATGCGCGCCGAGTTGACCAGACAATCGCTGGCTAGTTTACGTAAGTATTTCTAGCGGGAGGAAAGTCCGGGCTCCAATGAACAGGGTGCCAGGTAACGCCTGGGCGGCGTGAGCCGACGACAAGTGCAGCAGAGAGAAGACCGCCGATGGTTTCCTTAGGGATTCACAGGTAAGGCTGAAAGGGTGCGGTAAGAGCGCACCGGATTGCTGGTAACAGTAATTGCAGGGTAAACTCCACCTGGAGCAAGACCAAATAGGGTTTCATGATTATTGTTACGCAAGTTTCGATAATATAAGCGTGGTTCGCGTGGAAACCGGGTAGGTTGCTTGAGCCTTAGAGCGATTTAAGGCCTAGACGAATGATTGTCAGTTCATTTACTTTTAGTAATTGAGCTACAAAACCCGGCTTATATAGTGTCAACTCACCTATTCCAAGAAAAAACCTCTGCAGTAATGTAGAGGTTTTTTTTTGACAAAAATTTAGCTTAATAAATAAGTTAATACTTTTTTGACGTGATGTTTCAACTTTTTATGGTAAATTAACTTGGCAATCATTAACGTGTTGTAGGTAAGTTTGGTGAATAAGCTTTGGCCGATAGGTACTTTTAACGGCCACGCTTAACTGTGACAATATGTGGTGATTTGAAGTTTTATTAGATACGTGTAACCACCACTCTTTATTACCTAAGTGAAAGGCGCTATCTAACATTTTTAAATTCAAATTTTGTGCTCTCAACTCGTAATCCAAACCAACTAATGAGCCTATCACTGCATCAACTCGACCACGATTAAACATTTTCACCGCTTGACTGTAGCTTTCTACAGACACTTTATTCAACGATTCATCTTGGTCAAATTTATGTTCAAATTGCGCATTACGAATAACAGCAATAGCGGTCAAATTCTTTAATTCGCTATATTCATGTATAGGCGCATCAATAGCGGTTAAAACAATCACTTTAGACAAAGAAACAGGACCCATATAATCTACACTATCCGCAAGGATATTATTTTTGAAAATAAGCGCAAGATCTAACGTGCCAATGTCTAGACTGCGAATAATTCTTGCGTAAGGCAAGGGAAGTATCTCAACGGGGTAGTGTATTTTCTTAGTAATATTGGCCAGTACGTTAACAGCCACTCCCTGACATTTTTCGTCATCAGTAACAAAATAAAAAGGAGCGAAAGAGGGGACACTTGCTGTTAGTTTATCTTTGACTGAAAAAGCGACAGGTGAAGTAAGAAAACAATATAAAAGGAATAGATAAATTGTATAGCGGAGACACATTGCTGAATTTACCCTTAAATTTATGAGTGCTATGTATCATTAGTGTAGACAGTAGTTTAACTTTTACAGGAATAATTAAGGTATTTAACTGATAGTTATGAAAGTATTTATGCCGTAACGTAGGGTAACAGACTAACTTGCTAAGTATACTGAATTTTAAATTTTACTATTGCACCCTGATCAAATTACATGATAGCTTATTGTATTCAATATACAGTTAGGTGGTTGGATAATCAGTATGAATAAAAATAAAGTATTACTTGGTGTAATCTGTGCAGCAATAGCTACGGGTTTTATTTATAACCAACAAGAGTCAGCAAATGAATCTCAGTTAGGTGTTAATAGTGAGGTCATTGAGCAATCGAGCAAGTCAAAGTTAACTAATGCACTGGACAGTACCACGAATAAAGAAAGCATCACTGATGGTACTTTGGTAACAGCAGTAGCATCGGAAGAGTTGCAAGATGATAACGCTACTAGCTTGATTATTCCCTCTATTAGTAGTCAACAAAAAGTCAGTGTTTTGTCCAAAGCGGATAATAAACCGTCCGATCATTTCAGTGAAAATCAACCTAAACATCATGGCCATGAACACGACCAGCAAAAAAGACATCCAGAAGATAACTCAATCATCCCTCCAGGCGAGCCAAAAAAGCCCCTTCCTGAACAACAAAGTAAAGGCTAGTTTTTACTCTGTTAGCCGATAAGGACGTCGGTTATCATTATTATTCCTTTCATCAGTTCATCGTTATCATCTCCCATTATTGTTATTTAACGTACAAATAATACTTCTCATCTTATTTTTCATGAAAAAATCACACGATGTAACATGTTAATAACAAACGATAAATGCTTTATTAATAAACTACGAAATAATTCTTATAAATATAACTCTTGAATATTGTATACAGAATACCGTATAAAGTATCTTGGGGTGTATTTGAAAATATATTTCAACGAGAAAGGGATGTGCGCTTTAGATGTAATTACGGCAACAAAAAATATAAGAAGCTTAAATTACAACACGGACGAATTACCTAATCGCTATAATAAGAATAGGCTTAAGAAATATGAAACTAACAGCAAAGAAAACATTACTCGCTAGCGCGATATTTTTATCGTTGAATATAGGAACCGCTCAAGCTGCAGACTGTGTTGGTACAACCATTGAGCGCCAAGGCGAAGTACCAGCAAACCAAGAACAATGCATGACTGATTATGGACTTTATCTTTATGTTAACGTTCCTTACGAAAATAGCGACGTTACTATCACTACTTCCGGTGGTAGTTTTGACGGTAGCGATGCCGACATTAAGTTATACGATGGTGATGATTGGAGTGGTAATGTTGAACTAAGTAGCATAACTGCAGGTACTAACGAAGAGAGTATTTCTTTTGTCTCTCGTGCCGGTGACCGTTACTTTAAAGTTGATGGAAAAATTGATAAAGTTAGTCTTAACGTCACGGTTTCAGGTGGTGATATTCCACCGCCAATGGGTGATTATATTGATGATTATAATATCAATATCCCAGTAATTGTTGGTGCTGCCCCTATTGCTTCTAAGGCTGAATACGGTTCAACAATTGCCGCTGTTTTAGCGGCTAGTTACAGTGATTTTGAAGGTATAGCTAGTGCAGCAACCGATCCTATTAACGACGTTTCTGCCGCTATTCATTATCTTGCTAAAGCTGATGATTTAGCCGATGCTGATCTTAACCAATTATTATACTTTTTAGCATCTTATAAATATTATGGCCCAGCGATGACAGAGGCTAAAGCTTCTGCATTAAGTACTGCATTATTAGCTGTTACTCAAATGACAGACTTTATTTCCCCTGCTGGCAGTGTTATTCAAGAAGGTTATGCTGCGGCGTTATCTAATTTTCAACGAGGTGCTGGTGCCGCATATTACCATGAACAATTACCGCATTTATTAGCCATCATTCAATACTATTCAATACAAACTAACCCCTTTGGCATCAGTAATGCGGGTGATACTACAATGGCATTATTAGGCGCAATTGGATCAGGTGCTTATTATGGTGATGCGTCAGTAAAAGCGGCCTTTAATGCCGACATGCTCAATGTATTATCGGTAATACGTTCTTTTGCTTTTAATGGTGAAACTTCGCTTGATATGCGTTGGTCAACTGAAGATGATAGAAAATGGATACTACCTCACTCATTTATTGCCTTAGGTAAAATCTCATCGATTGCCACAGACGAAGCTAAAACTCGTTTTGACAGCACAGTATTAGAAGTGCGCGGTAAAGTAATTAATGATATTTCTGTTGAAACCACTGAAACTATTATTACTAAAAACTATTTAGAATCGGCCGGTCGTGCGTGTGAAGAAGGCGATGCTTTATTTGGTAGCTGTGTAGTACCGCCTAAAGAAGAAGATATCTTAACGGTAAGTCATGATTGTACAAGTAACATTACTATTCGTGCGCAAGCGTCAATCAGTCAAGCAACGCTTGATCAATCATGTGCTGACATGGCATTACAAGAAACTGAATTTCATGCGTTTTTCAACACTGCAGGTACCCCTGTCGCAGGCGATTTAAATGAGCATATTGAAGTTATTGCTTTTGCTAGTCCTGCCGATTACGAAAAATATGCACCAGAATTTTTTGGTATTTCTACTGATAACGGCGGCATGTATTTAGAAGGTACGCCAACAGCCCAAGGTAACCAAGCACGCTTTATTGCCATGCAATGTCCAGATGACTGGTTAGGTGGCTCTTGTCAGTATATTGATCAAATTTATAATCTAAGACATGAATTTGTTCATTATCTTGATGGCCGTTATAACAAAGCAGGCTCATATGGTACATTTGATCCAAACGCTGCATGGGCTGAAGGTATGGCAGAGTACATGGCCATGGGTAAAGATCATACCCGCACATTAAAGACCTTAAAGGGTGAAACGATTCCACCATTGTATAACATTATCTTTATGGGTTATGAATTCGATAACTTATACCCTTGGGGTTACTTCGCCATGCGTTATTTAGGTGAAGAACATAAAAATGAAGTCGATCTTATTAGTGCTACGTTAAAAGCAGGCGATAACGATGCTTATAAAGCTGCGCTTAAAGGTGCTGTAGAACGTACCGGTGCAGGTTTTGAAGCCTATATGTTGGCAAACTCTGAAACAGTTGCGCAAGTAGCCGCACAAATTCCAGCTCAAAATACTATTGGTAGTTGTGATTTAGTACAGCAATATGCACGTTATTTTGATGCTGAAAAAACTGACTTTACCTTTACTAATACTACCGATACGCCAGTGTCATTATTCTGGGTAGACAGTACAAAGGGCGAAACTAATTTCGGCAAAAATTATAACACCTTAAACAATGGTGATACTTACACATCATCTAGTTGGACGGTAGGCGATCGCATGATGTTATCTGATAACAACATGAATTGTTTAGGTGTTGCGGTAATGGCTGATAATAATAATAGCTTTATTATTGACGCAGAATTAGTGAAAAATGTTGTTGCAGAAGTTATTCCAACACCTGATCAATTAGGTAGTTGTGCACTAGCACAACCTCATTTGATTGGTGAAGTATCACATGAATTTACTATCACTAATGAATCAGATACAGCGTTGCGTTTATTCAGAATCGACAATACCAAAGGTTCAATTATTACCACCAGCGGTGCCACTGACTTCACGCATGGTTACGGTGTTTTAGCGCCAGGCGCAAGTTATAGTAATGATATTTGGTTTGGTGACCGTCGCTTGATGGTAACTGATAGCAGCTTAAACTGTTTAACTGTTGGTGTATTAAATAATGCAGTAAGTAACTATATTGTTAGCCAAGAAGTTGCAAATAATGCAGCAGCGCCAGAAGTTATTCCAGCGGCAAATGCCATTGGTAGTTGTGATTTGAAAGCACCACATTTAACGGGTCCTTTTGAAGCAGACTTCTCATTTGTAAATAACAGCGATAAACCAGTACGTGTTTATCGTGTAGATAATGTAACGGGTGAACTAAGTGAAAGCTTTGGTTTTACTACATTGCAAAAAGATGAGACTTACGACAGTGTTGCTACTTGGAAATGGTTTGGTAATCGCCGCGCCGCTATCACTGATGAAAGTGGTACTTGTCTAGGTGTTGCAGTAATGACCGAAGAAGAAACCAGTAATGATTATGTGATTACTAATGACTTAACGGGCGAACCTACGGGACCTGTAGACAGTGACGGGGATGGCGTAATTGATAGCGAAGATGACTTCCCTAATGATCCGACAGAAACAGTTGACTCAGATGGTGATGGTGTTGGTAACAATGGCGATAAGTTCCCTAACGATGCAACAGAATGGTTAGATAGCGATAATGATGGCACTGGTGATAACAGCGATCCAACACCAAATGGTGATGTTGATACTGACGGCGATGGTCATTTAGATAGCGTTGATGTTTTCCCTAACGATGAAACTGAATGGTTAGACTCAGATGAAGATGGACATGGCGATAACTCAGATGTTTTCCCTAATGATGCAACTGAATGGGCAGATTCTGATAATGATGGTTTAGGTGATAATTCTGACCCTTATCCAAATGGCGGACCTATTGTTGACGTACCTGATTGTGGTGTGGCAACTATTTCTAGTGGTAAGTTAACCCTTGAAACAACAGAATGTGTAGCGGGTAATGGTGGTTCGTTCTATGTTTGGGTTGAAGATGACAAGACTGACTTATACTTAACTACTGCTGGTGGTAATGGTGATGTAGCTATTCATTTCAACGCTGATACCTGGGCATCTTCAACAAATGCAGAAGTATCTTCTACAGGCTCGGCAACAACGCAAAGCTTAAAAGTAACGGCTAATCGAGGCTGGCGCTATATTTCATTAGCAAGTTCAACGAGCTACTCTGATGTAAGCTTTAAAGTGAGTTTGACGGGTAGTGATACAATTCCACCAGTTGAACCACCAGTAGAGCCGCCAGTAACGGGTGATGTTGTTAACGCTTGTGAAACTGACAGTGCATTTACCTACGGAGGTATTGAATCAGGTAAGGCGCTATGTACAGGTAATGGTCATAACAGTTATTACATCTATTTAGATGGCAGTGTTAGTAGTATTGAAGTTAATACTGCTCATGGTACTGGTGATGTAGAACTTTATACGGGTACAAGCTGGCCAACAGCTGCTAGCCATAACAATAAATCAACAACTTCAGGTACTACAGTACAAAGTATCACTGTTAATAACCCACCTACAGGTTGGTTTTATATTGCGGTTGAAAGCACTGGGACTGATGTTTCAGTACAGGTTGATGTGAAATAACTAACTACTTTATTACTCATTAATAGTAAGTAATGAATGAGTTAAGTATTTAACACTCAAATAGTAGACAGATGTTAACTAATAAAACGGGCCTTAGGCCCGTTTTTTATATCAGCTACTTTATCTTAAAATACGTTAGTAAAAATTTTACTAGGGTGGTGAGTTAAACGGTTTGCGATCTTATGTACTTTAGTTATTTTATTGTTATAGTGTTGTTATTGTTTCATTAAAAACCATTGTCATACGGGAGTGTATGCTTAAATATCTATTCAGCTCATTGCTCTGTATTTACCTGTTATTCACTTCTCAGGCAGTGGCAGAAGAAGCTAAAGTGCGAGTAATGGTTTATGTGTATCACCTACAACCGCCTTTAATTATCGATCTAGCAAGCAAACGAGGTTTATATTTTGAGTTCGTGGAACGCTTAAATAAACTAAGTGATAAGTATGAGTTTGAAGTCGCTTATATTCCCAGGAAAAGAATTGAACGCATGTTAGATAGTCAATCAATGCGCGGTGTTTTACTCGGTGTTAACCCTGTATGGTTCAAAGATAAAGATGAAACTCGCTACTTATGGACTTCTTCAATCATTAATGATCGAGATGAAATTGTATCCCTTCGAACTAAATCGGTTGAATTTAGTGGACCTGACTCGTTAGCGGGCAAAATTATTGGTGGTGTTAGGGGATTTTATTATTACGGTATTAATGAATTGGTCTCTGCTAATAGAGCAAATCGTGTTGATACCGTTAGTGAGCCGGATTTACTTACTATGCTAATAAAACAGCGCGTTGAAATTGCTATTATAGGTTCATTAACCTTTGACTACATGATTAAAAAGAATAATTGGCAAGAGAAATTTTATTTGTCGAATACTCCTCACGATATTTTTGAACGAAAAATCCTTATTCCCCTTAATATGAATAATGTCCATCGACACCTTCAAAAACTTACCAGCATTATTAAGCAAGATGAAGCGTGGAAAGCGAGTATTGTTAGATACCGATAGCTTTCTTTATTTTACTGGCAACGACATTGTGATTTTTGCACCGTTATCAGTATTCTCTATATTGAATTTTCCACCATGGTTTCGGGTTATTTCCGCGCATAGTGACAAGCCAATACCTGAACCATGGCTCTTAGTGGTATAAAAAGGCGTTAAAGCGTTATCTAAATTACCAAATCCGGGTCCATTATCTGTAATTTCAATCACTTGTTCAGTTTTATAAGGCCCCTGTGAACTCTCTTGTGGATAAAAAAGATTCACGTCAATTTCACAGTGCTCTTTGTCACAAGCTTCTTGCGCATTCTTGAAAATATTAATCAATATTTGAGCCATTTGTTGAATGTCAGCAAAGCATTGCCTGTTGCCTTGAAAAGTAATAGTACAGGGCTCGGTGATCATGGCTTTAGCCTCATCAAGCACTTCTTTTAAATCAAACCAGCTCGATTTTGGCATGGGCAGATGGCTTAATTGACTATATTGCTCAATAAAGCTAAGTAAGCGGTTACTACGCTGTCTGATTCTGCTTAGCACTAAGCGCACTTGATCTTCGTTAAAACTATCATTGCATAATAGCGTGTCAGCCATTGATGCCATTGGCGTTAAAGAATTACGCAGTTCATGGGCTAATACGCGAATAAGGTTTTGCTGGGTAACGCTTTGCTGCTGATGCAAGGGCTGTGAAATATCTAAGGCAGAAAAAATATGACATTGCTTTTGTTGAAAGAGGTAGCTGATACTTTGACATTGCCACTGTTGATCAAATTGGCTGTGGCTTAAGTTACCGTTATTCATAACAAAACCTAAATCTTCAGCATCGGCGCCAATAAGCATAGGTTGTTGGATTTTTTCTTTCATGGCGATATTGCGATAACTTAGCTGATTATTTTCATCAAATAAGCACACTGGAATAGGCCAAGAATCGAGAATATGGCTGAGTACATTTTCAAGGGTCTGGTTTTGCTGTACTTTGTGCGCGTTTCCTATAGCTAAAGCAGATATCTCTTGCTGTAATTCAGCCAATAAATTGTCTTGATGTTGGGCTTTAAAGCGCAGGTTGGTTTCACCTTCACGGATAACTTGCGTATAGGTAGTTAATTGCATAATGGCCTGTCGCCAAAAATGATAACAACGCCAAGCAAGCCATATCAAAGGGTAAGATAGAAAAAAAATTAAAGTAGCCGACGCTAATTTACTCCAGCCGATGTTGTAAGTTAATGCTGTAACTAAAGCGAGTATAACCAATACTGTGCTAGCTAAACCTAAGATCAGCCAATGTTCATGACTGAGCTTTAGGCTTAACTTTAAATTTAAGGGGGGTGTGGGCTTATTCATATTGTTTAGCCTGTTATTCGGCATGTTGAATAGCGAATTTTTCTAAACGCCGATAAAGCGCATTACGAGAAATATCGAGTAATTTTGCTGCCTCTATTACTTGACCACCAGATACTGCCATCGCTTTTTCAATCAACTGTTTTTCTGCATGTTCAAGGGGCTGTAATATTATCGTGTCGTTTGTACTCTCGGTGCTTTCTAGTAAGAGCTGTTGTGCCGTAATTTCATCGCCAGCAGTCAGTAATACAGCACGTTCAATCATATGACTGAATTCGCGAATATTGCCTGGCCAATTATGTTGATTCAACTTACTTAGGGCACAAGCACTAATCGTTAACGCATTTTTACGGTACTTAACACTAAATTTAGTGATAAAGCTTATTGCCAAGGCTTCAATATCTTCAAGTCGTTCACGCAAAGGTGGAATGGTAATAACGAGAGTATTTAAACGGTATAATAAGTCTTGGCGAAAAGCTTGTTCACTGACCAATTGGTTTAAATCGGCATTGGTTGCACTAATTAAACGAACATCAGCGACTTGAGTTTGGCTTGAACCTAAAATTTCATATTGGCCTGTTTCTAAAACGCGTAACAATTTAGGTTGCAGCGTTAGTGGTAGCGAGCCTATTTCATCAAAAAACAAAGTACCTTTGTCAGCGAGCTGAAAGCGTCCAACGCGATTTTGTTTAGCATCAGTAAATGCACCTTTTTGATGGCCAAAGAGTTCACTTTCAAATAAATTTTCAGGGATCGCAGCCATGTTTACGGTGATGAGTGGTGCATGCTGGCGTGATGATAATTGATGAATACGCTCAGCAAGCAGTGATTTACCGGTACCATTTTCACCTAATATTAATATATTGGCATCCGTTGGTGCTATTTGCTCTATCAGGGTTTCAATAGCCTGCATGCTAGGTGATTGGCATACCCAGGTTTTTTTATTCTCAGGAGCGAGTAGTTGTCGATAACCTTGATTTTGTTCTTTTACCTGAGAAAAACTTAGTTGTTGTTTTATACTATTTAACAGTTTAAGTTTATTCCATGGCTTTTCTATAAAGTCACTAGCTCCTTTTTGTAACCCTTGTACCGCGAGTTCGATTGAGCCCCAAGCAGTCATGAGTATCACTGGGATATTTAACGGTTGTAACTGTTCTAAAATGGCTAATCCTTCTTGACCACTGGTGGTGTCTCGAGAAAAATTCATATCCAGTAGTACTAAATCGGGCTGCTGTCGGTTACTTTGAATGATAATTTCTTTAGCGTTAGCGGCTTCAATAATTTGGTAACCTTCGGCGCTTAGTAATAGGTTTAAAGCCAAACGAATATCTTCATCATCATCAGCAATTAAAATAGTGGCATTTGACATAAGGGTTTCCATAAATATTGAAGGGCTAGCTTTATTCAGATTAAAGCAAAAGAAATAAAAAGGAAACGAGGTCAGTCGTTTCCTTGGGTATATACCCAAGTAACTTGAAGATGCTAGTTTCAGGATGCCTGCGCTAATCATGTTCAAGACGTCTACTTTTATTAATGGTCATTTCCTTAAAAAAGGAGATAACGAAGTACATGGTTAGCTCAGACATCCCCGCAGGGCTGGTTTAAAAACGATTTATACAGCGTTATTGATTTCGACAATGGAACGACCATTCTCTTCAATCAAAGCCTTGCCTAAATACGTTTTTAATTCCAGCTGAATCCGGCATCTTCATGTTGCTTGGGTATATATGTTGATCTTAGTATGCCAATTACTCTAGTGGATTGGCTAGCAATAACGTAATAAAGGCCCTGTTTATCGGGCATTTATTACTTAGCTAACAATTATGCATTCACTATAATATTGCTTAGGTGATTATTCTGCACGTAGCGCCTGCATAGGATCGCTGCTAATCACTCGCCATGCGGGCATAATTACCGATAAAATAACAATAATGGTCAACGCTGCATCTAATAAAGCCATAGCTAACCAGTTAAAATCAGGTAACATCTCTAAGTTTTGTGATACTTGTTGATAACCAAAGACAGAGACAATAAAACCTAATCCCAAACCTATTACTAACATAGATAACGCATCTTTAAGAATAAAGTTAACTAATCTCGCTTGTTTAGCACCAGTTGCCATACGCACAGCCAGTTCATATTTTCTATGATTTGTGGTCATTTGTGTTAAACCTGCAACACCAATAGCCGCAAGGAAAAGTGTTAATCCCGTCATGGCGAGCACTATCCACAAGCTAAGACGTTGGTTTAATGTTTGTCTCTGTTTAATATCGGCTAATGATTCGATGGTTAAGTTAGTTAAACGCGGAAATTGACGTTTAAGCTCGCTTTCTAGCATCACTGGCGTAATGGTTTTTCCTGTTGGTAACATCACAGTAAATTGCATGGTAGTGCCAGGCCCTACTCGATGAGAGTATACTGAAGGTAAACCTAATGGCTCAGCAATACCTGTTTGGCTTAAGGTATTGGCAACTACACCGGTAACAATTGACGGCGGGGTGGAATCATCAGCACTCATTTGAATAGTTTTACCAATAACCTCTTGGTAGCTTAATGTTGAAAATAAGGTTTTGGCCATATTCTCATCAATAACAATTCTATCTTCATCATTATCAATCTGTGCTTGGCTTACATTTGCGCCCGCTAGCATAGGAATGTTAAAGGCAGAGAAATAATTTGGACCTAAAGTTTTTATTTGATGAATAACTCGCACACCAGATTCTTCATCAAGAAAGGCATTTACCCTTAAAGAATCTGATAGTGGGCCATAGTTAGGCACAATCACCTGGCTATCAGGTACTTGTTGTTCTATTAAGTTGGATAAGCCATCAAGTAATTGTTTCGCTTCGCTCTTGCCATAAGAGTCAAAAGTATTTAACTGGGTAACGTATTCTTCATCGCTAACCGTCATACCTATTTCATAACTATTACCGATATCGTAGCCAGTGTCTTGATATACCGCTTGATAACTTTGCATAGCGATCATCACCGAGGCAGTAAGTAGAACGGAGGCTATTGATAATTGCAAAACCATTAACACACGGCTCAACCACTGATTACTTTGTGCTTGAATACCTTTACCACTGCTATTTAAATTATTACCTAACGCCTGTTTATCAATATCAACTAATGCGAGGGAACTAAACAGTACACTTAGCGCTAATATGATGGTGATTGAAGCAAGTATGGTGGTGCTATTAATACCAATGTCATCCATCATAGGTAAGCTATCACCGGCAATTAGCGGTAAACTTCTTATTGCCCAACCGGTCACTAATAAACCGGTTAACGCCGCTAAAATAAAGCTAGGTAGGTTCTCAAGTAATACCAGTAATCTCACTTTTGTTAGGCTTGCACCTAAGCTTATTTGAATGGCAAACTCTTTAGTTCTGCCTTGGTAATGAGCGATAAATAAATTCAGTAAGTTAAGGGTCGCCATTAATAATAGCCCGATAACGGCTGCAAATAAGGCAGTAAGCAGACTTTCAGTTTCACCTAACATATTACTACGATAGCTACTGCTCTTCGCTTCTTTTTTGGTGTTGGTAATAAAATCCAAAAACATTTGTACTTGTTCACCATCGACATTTCGGGTGACATAATCTTCTAACCAAGCATCAACTTCTGCTTGAGATGGTAACTGTGCTTGGCCATTTGCAGACTTTAGCAGTAGGTTATCAATCTCATTACTAATATTGCCGACATTATCCGTTTGCGACTTTACTTTGGCTAAACTGGCAATAAACCAGACCTGTTGCGGTAAAATTGCTTGGTTACTTTTAATCGCCATAACATCTTCAATGACACCGGCAACGATATAATTTTTATTGGTAATAGTGACTTGTTTACCGATGACAGATTTAACGCCAGCAAAAGCACTTTGCCAAAAGCTTTGAGAAATCCACACATACTTTTCGGGTGATTCAACAGTGACATTATCACCCAGTATCAACTGACTGCCTAAAACCGAAAGAATGTTACTTGAAGCATCATAACGGGTAGTCGCAAACGTGGTGTTGTTTACTACAACATCTTGCTCAGAAGGAGCAATACCCGCCCATTCACCTAAGTCGCTAAAATGTTCACTAAAATCGACTAAGCGATTCATGTTCCAGTAAGAAACACTCAAGGTATCTGACATTTTAAAGCGATAGTCAAACGTTTGCAGTGAAGCCTCGTTTTTAACCCCTTGTAATGGTTGATACAGCAAGGTTGATGAAATTGAAATAACGCTAAGTACAGCACCTAAGGTTAAACCAAGGGTTAATATTAACGGTACACTTAAGCGAGGCAATAAAAATATCCGCGTTATGCCTTGAACTAAGGATTTTTTGAATAAACTCATGCAACCCCCTGCAATGTCTGTTCATTATGCTCAGCGCTTTGACTCGCGTTGATTTCGGAAACAATTTGACCATCAAGCAACTGAATTTGACGACTAGCGCAGCGTGAATAACGGCTATCATGGGTAACCATGACAATGGTTGAGCCGTTTTTGTTCAGTTGTTCTAACAATGACATGACTTGGTCGCCGTTTTTACTATCTAAGTTACCTGTCGGCTCATCAACTAATATCAAGTCAGGCTTGCCTACTAGAGCGCGAGCAATGGCAATACGTTGTTGCTGACCACCAGAAAGCTGATTAGGTCGGTAGTGTTGTCTATGTAGCATATCAACTTGTGTTAATACCGTTTCAACTCTGCTTTTAATCTCGCTTTTAGCACAGCCTCTGTGCTCGAGTGGTAATGCAACGTTTTCAAACACAGTTAAATTGTCTATTAAGTTGAACGATTGAAATACATAACCAATATGCTCATTACGAATTTGGGTGCGTTGGTCAACCTTTAAACCCGTGGTAGCAATGTTAGCCAGTTGATATTCGCCTTCACTGGCTGAGTCCATTAAGCCCATAATGGATAATAAAGTCGATTTACCACAACCAGAAGGACCCGTAATTGCAACAAATTCGCCTTGGTTTATTTCTAAACTAACACCTTGTAGGGCATGAGTTTCTATTTGTTGACCGTCGTAACGCTTGTGGATGTTTGACATGGTAACTATATTTTTCATGTTGTTTTCCTTAATTTGTTTAGCTGCGGCACTATAATTTAGTGCTGAGAATTATTTTTTTTATTCGGTTTTATTATTCGATAATCAAAAGTTGTGGGTATTTATTGTATTGTTGGGTATCACTACTGACTATCTGCTCGCCAG
Organism: Colwellia sp. 75C3; assembly: GCF_002836255.1. Classification (GTDB taxonomy): domain Bacteria; phylum Pseudomonadota; class Gammaproteobacteria; order Enterobacterales; family Alteromonadaceae; genus Colwellia. The sequence continues at coordinate 656,370 of NZ_PJAU01000033.1, forward strand.
GTTGTAACCCTGCAGTGATAATTAATTTATTTTTTGATAATTCGCCAAAGGTGACTTCTCTTTGGATTAATGCGTTGTTAGTGTCGCGGACAAACAGACTTTGCTTGCTACGTGGTCTAAAGCCAGGTACTTGATCTATGTAGCTAATGCCTTGCTGGTGTTGAATAAATACTTGTGCTGATATTGATAACGCTGGGCGAGCATTGGAAGTTAATACTTCATCAATAACAGCTTCAGCAAGCACTGAACCGTTGCTAACAACACTTTCAATACGTGTGATGTGGGCTTTGATAATGCCTTTTTGCGTATCAATTAAAACAGGAGCGTTGATGTCTATTTGATCGGCTTGGTTTTGCGGTAACCGTAAACGGGCTATTAGTTCTTCATCACTACCTACTTTGGCTAATGACTCTCCAAGCTGAACACTTTGACCTAATTCAATCTCTAAGGTTTGCAGTGAACCGTTAATGCCTGCTTTTACCTTCATGTCGTCAAGTTGCTGTTCAAGTAAGCTAACTTGCGCGCGTTGTTGTGTGATGGTGATATCGCGCTGAGTAAGTTGATAGCCTTGCATCTCGATAAACTGTTTGTATTTTTTATTTTCAAAACCAAGCTTTCTACTTTCTTGTTTAACGGCTAACTTGGCGCGTTGTAACTCTATTTTTGAAGAAACCCCCAAATCCATCAGGTTTTTATTTACCGATAATTCAAGCTGTGCTTTTTCAATTTCAGCTTCAATGTCTGCAATGCGACCTTGATAATTTAAACGTTCACTTTGTTGTTCGTACTTAAAGGCTTCTCTTTGCGCTAACTGTTGAGCAAGTTGGCCATTGGCTGCATTTACTTCTTGTACTAACTTAGGGTTTGATAAGTGTAAAATGACGGTGTCAGGCGTTACTTTAGTGCCAGGGCGAACTAAAATCTCAGACACTTTGCCTAATGCCGGCGCTGTTAATAAGCGCTCTTTTGCTGAAGCGAATTCGCCATAGGCATTTGCATAAATATCTAAGTCGCCTTGAACTACCGTTTGAAAGCTTAATTGGCTTAAAGCAATAGATTTTGTTGCTTTACCACTGACGCTATAACCGGCATAACCCATTAAGAGGGTAAAGCTGGTGATAGCAGCCCACTTTTTCCACGGTTGTTTTTTAGTTAGTGCAATTTTCATAAATGTTCACTGTTATTTATACTTGATGACAGAAGTAATGAAACAATCATGCCAATATATTAATACTCATAAAATCAATATGTTGGTGTCTTAGTTGTTTTAATTAAGTAAAAGTCTGTTCGATTTTAAAAGTTAAATGTTCGAAAGTGATTTTTACGCTGGTTTTATGGAAGGCTGTTATAGCAAGTTATCTCTGACGGATAATTGTCTATTTATGAAAGCCTTAATAATGCTCTTTGTAAGGCGGTGTAATGTTATCTTTTTACTAGATGAAGTAACGTTACTTCAATGATATTGAGCGAACAAGCTGAAGTTTTGCTGCAACACGGTTATGATATGAGACACTGGAAATAGCGATTAAAATTGCACTTAAGTTAGGTTTAACGAGCAATTTTATTGGTTATAAGATGAAGAGCATAAAATATGACCGAAACGCTACCGATAACGATAAAAGTAAATAACGATTTATTCGATAAATTTTCCAAATTAAAATCCGTAAGCAATAAACTTGAAGCACAATTCAACTTTCAAACGCTAACGGCTAATTGGTATGGCGATGAAGATGATATTTTAATTATTCAATTATGCTTAGAAACACCAGAAAGTTTCAAACAACGCCAAGAAGAACTAGAGCAGTTATCGCCAAGTGAAGTGAGTATTAGTCATTTCTCTGATGATGTTGTTAGTTGTTTTAATAAAGACGAACAACAATTACTTTGCACCATAGCAATTACCAGCTCAGAGTTGGATTTATTAGTATTACAACCGAAATTATTAGCAGGGTTCATAGAAGCAAAGTTGCGTAAAGTACTTAACCTAATTGCACAACAGCAATCTTTGGCAAGTATTTAACTTCTAACGGCGTTGTTTAAAGGTAATGAAAAGTAATGGCTATTAATACTTCACGCTTAGATCGTTTGATTAGTGAACTATGTCAAATTAACAAAAAAAAAGTACGTTTGATTCTGGCGCAGCGGCGGATAACTGTTGATGGTGTAATCGCAGTTGATATTGATCAGATCGTTGACCAGTTTTCTCGTGTTGTTATGGACGACGAGGTACTGCAAGAAAATCAGCCACATTATATTATGCTGAATAAACCTATTGGCGTGGTTTGTGCGACCAAAGATGACAAACATAAAACGGTGATTGATTTACTCACTGGACAGTTTGACCAAGAAACTAGAGATAGTTTACATATTGTTGGACGACTTGATTTAAATACTTCAGGGCTGGTGTTACTCACCAATGATAGTCGGTGGTCTGAACGGCTAACATCACCTGAACATAAAGTATCAAAGTGCTATCAAGTGACGCTAGAAAACCCTTTAACAACAGAATATATAGATGCTTTTGCTCAAGGTATGTATTTTCCTTATGAAAAAATAACGACGAAACCAGCAATATTACGCATTGTTTCTACTTTTGAGGCTCAAGTCATCTTAACTGAAGGGCGTTACCATCAAATAAAGCGTATGTTTGGTCGTTTTCGTAACCCTGTGATTGGTTTACATCGTCACTCAATAGGGCAATTAACGTTAGATGAGACGCTTAAATGTGGTGAAAGCAGGCTTTTAAATGTATCTGAAGTGATTGATATAGGTAATTAATGTAAGTGATTAAAAAACAATCGAAAAAAACTGTTTTTTGTACTAACAAATTGATATTACTAAGAACAATTTAGGTACTCGCAATTTAGTGCTGCTTGGGTATAATGGTTTGCAGTAATAAGTTGTTTCTCAATGTAAATGGAATAGTTAACTAAATGAATAAATCAATACTTTTATCACTTTCAGTCGTCACACTTTTAGCCAGTTGTTCAAGTGTTGAAAATTCTTGTGAGGATGTCACCTTAGCCTCTGAGCAAATTCAAGAGTGCCAGACGCTACATAAACAAATTATTAATGCTAAAAGTGTGATTATCCGTACAGAATTAGACCGTCGTTATCAACAAGACTGTGTCGAAATACGTTATTACCGCGATGAAAAACAAGCAGCGATCTGTGGTAATAAACATAAGATTAAAGAAGTTATAAAGTCGGTTGAAGCCGAATCTAAGCAATAAATAATTAAACGGTATGATAACTTTGGAATCTGATAATCAAAAGGCTAACACTCTAAAAGGCCAAAAAAAGCATATACCTACCAATGAGGTAAGTGTTGCTGAGTTGACAGAGGAAATCGATTTTCTTGCACAGAAAAATACTGATTTACAGGCACGTTATACCGCATTATTTAAACTCAACCAGCTATCTCAAGAATGTAATGAGCTTGATAGCTTTTATCCGCAGGTCCATAAAACTATTGCTTCGTTAATGACTGCGGAAAATTTCTTCATTGTTCTTTATGATCAAACGTTTGAAACCTTAGAGTTTGTTTATTTTATTGATGAAAAAGATGAAAAGCCGTCCGGCATCATCGATTATCAAGATTACGAAGGCTCATTTACCAACTTAGTCATTGAATCAAAGCAACCTTTACTCTTAACACCAGAATTAGAAAAACAGCTTTTTGATAATTATAAAATCAAACAGTTTGGTGCCCGAGGCACTGACTGGCTAGGCGTGCCCTTACTGCAAAATGGGCTAGTGATCGGTATTATTACCATACAAAGTTATGATGAAAAAATTCGTTATAATGAAAATGATTTGAACCTACTGACCTTTGCCGCTCAGCATATTGTTGGTGCCATGGTGCGCTTACAAGATCAGCAACGTTTGAAAAATGCCGTTAATGCGCGTACTAAAGAGTTGATGGCGCAAATTCGTGAACGAGAAAAGTCTGAGTTATTACAAGAGTCTTTATATCGAATATCCGAATTGACCATGGATGTCGAGCTAGATATAGACACCTTCTATAGTAAAGTGCATAACATTATTGGTCAGCTGATCAATGCAAAGAACTTTTTTATTGCCAAGTATGAACAAGTAAGCAACACCTTAAATTTTTCCTATTATGTCGATGAACATTCGTCTGATTTAGTGACTGATTTACAGCCAAAAAATCTGTCCAATCTTTATTCAGAGTTAGTATTGCGACGTCGTGAAACTGTCTTACTTAGCTATCAAGAAATGATGAGTTTACATCTTGAAGGTGAAACGAGAAAACCACAAGACGACATACATTCTTGGTTAGGCGTACCATTGATTTACTCAGGCCAATTACTGGGCGTTATGGTTTTACAGAGTTATCATTATAAAACCACTTATAATCAACAAGACGCAGAGTTGCTTAACTTTGTTTCTAACCATGTTTCGGCTGCGATTAAACGTAGAGAGCTGGCTGACTTTGAACGACGAAGTCATGAGTTATTAGAGCAACAGGTTAAGTTACGAACACTGGCTCTTGAAGATGAGATTACCCATCGTAAACAAGCAGAGAAATTATTACAGCACACAGCAGCCCACGACAGTCTAACAGGGTTACCTAACAGAACTGTATTTCTTGATTTGCTCAATCATGCGATTGCCTGCGATAAACGTAAAGATGACTTCTCATTTGCGGTATTATTTTTAGACTTAGACCGCTTTAAAGTAGTTAATGATAGTTTAGGGCACCATGCGGGCGATGTATTATTGAAAATAATTGCCCGAGAATTATTATCAATTGTTCGCAATAAAGATACCGTTGCTCGCTTAGGTGGTGATGAGTTTGTTATTTTAATTGAAGATTTAGCTTCAAATGATGAAGCTTTTGAAGTTGCGCAGCGAATCACTGAATTTCTCGAGCAACCTTTTACTATTGATAACCAATTAGTGTATACCGGTACAAGTATTGGTATTTCATTTAGTAATCAACGCTATGATGATGCTAATACTATGCTCAGAGATGCTGATACAGCAATGTACCATGCCAAAGACAATGGTAGAGGGCGTTATGAAGTTTTTGACGATAGTATGCATCAGAAGGTACAAAATGCGTTAAGTCTTGAAGCTGATATTCGAGAGGCGATTGGTTGGCAGGAGTTTATTCCTTATTTCCAACCAATCCTTAAGCTGGATAACCAAGAGCTTAGAGGTTTTGAAGCCCTCGCTCGCTGGAAAAGTACCAAGCGTGGTTTTGTCTATCCGAATGACTTCATTCCGCTGGCTGAAGACACAGGCTTAATACAAGAAATTGATATGCAGATTATTGAGAAATCTTGTCAGCAGTTGAAAATTTGGCAAAACGAATTAGGCTGTGATGACCTTTATATCAGCTGTAATTTATTCTCCAAACAATTTTTTAGTACCACTTTACCGCAAGACATTGAAAAGATTTTAACAGATACTGGTTTAGCGCCTCATAACCTTCGGGTTGAGTTGACTGAACGCGCCTTGTTAGAAAACGCCGATATCGTGCTGACTAATATGCAAGCCTTGAAAAAAATGGGTGTTAAAATACTACTAGATGACTTTGGTACGGGTTACTCAAGTTTAGGTTACTTACATCGATTCCCCATTGATGTACTAAAAATAGATCGCTCTTTTATCAGTAATGTTCACGAACATGACAACCATAGGGCTATTATTAGGACTATTGTTGATTTAGCTAATAACTTACAAATGTCTACCGTTGGAGAAGGCATTGAGAATTTAGCCGATGCTGAGTTGTTACAACAAATGGACTGCGTATACGGGCAGGGCTATTACTTTGCCAAGCCTATGTCGTCTCAAGATACAACAGACTATATTATTGAACAAATAAATAAGTAATTACCTTGCCTAGCTATAGATAAGCCATTAAAAAACCAATATACAGTATATTATACTGACTTATTGGCTTTCTTCCGTATAAAAAACAATAAAAACCCAAAAATAACCAACACATTCTGTGGTTGTTCTCTTAGAATGCGCTTATAAATTTCATACTGTCATTTGCTAATAAAATTACTATTTATAGCGAATAATACTATAACTAAAGCAGGAAACAACCTGCTTGCATTTGAGGATATAGCCATGCTCTTTACTGGTTCATTAGTTACAGATTGCCCGATCAGACAAAAAATTCGTGAATTCTACCGTATTGACGAAAATGTTGCCGTTGACCACATATTACCTGCTGCGGAAGTAAACGTAAGTGCACGAAGTCGTGCCTGGGATCGAGCTCGTAAGATGGTATTACAAATTCGTCAAGACCAAGAAGGTAATGGCGCTATTGACTCACTACTTAATGAATATTCACTTTCTTCTGAAGAAGGTGTGGTATTGATGTGTTTAGCTGAAGCGTTATTGCGTGTGCCAGATAAACATACTCAAGATGAGCTTATTCGCGACAAAATATCTCAAGGTAAGTGGAGCTCGCATTTAGGTGCAAGTGACTCTATTTTTGTTAATGCCTCTTCATGGGGATTATTACTTACCGGCTCTATGGTTAATTACGCTGATAAACGTAAAAAAGAGCAATTCGGCTTATTGAAAAAAACGGTTGGTCGCTTAGGCGAGCCCGTTATCCGTAAATCAATGAACTACGCCATGAAAGTGATGGGCAAGCAGTTCGTTATGGGTGAAACCATCAAAGCCGCTACTGAACGTGCAGCGACTAAAGAGCAGCAAGGTTATGTGTACTCTTACGACATGTTAGGTGAAGGTGCACGTACTATGGCTGATGCCGATATGTACCTTAAAGCCTATGAAAATGCTATTACCGCTATCGGTGAAGTTGCTGTCGCTTCGGGTAAAAATGACCCGCGCAAAGTACCTGGTATTTCAATTAAGTTGTCTGCTATTCATCCTCGTTATGAGTTCTCTCATCAAGGTCGTGTAATGGCAGAAATAGTACCTAAATTAAAGGCACTATGTTTACAGGCTAAGCAATACAATATTGGCTTAACGGTTGATGCAGAAGAGTCTGAGCGTTTAGATATCTCACTAGATATTATTGAAGCGGTATTTACTGATACTGAGCTTGGTGATTGGCAAGGTTTTGGTATAGCGCTGCAAGCTTACCAAAAACGCGCCATTCATGTCGTTGATTGGTTGCGTGATCTAACATTGCGTACTGAACGAAAAATGATGGTACGTTTGGTTAAAGGCGCTTATTGGGACACAGAAATTAAAAATGCTCAAAAAGATGGCTTAAGTCATTTTCCTGTGTTTACCCGTAAGTCATCTACTGATGTGTCTTATCATGCTTGTGCAAATAAGTTATTAGAATATCGCGATACTATCTATCCACAATTTGCTACGCATAATGCTTATACGGCAGCCACTATTGTAGAGCTAGCAGGTGATGATAAAGCGGGTTTTGAATTCCAATGTTTACATGGCATGGGTGATTCTTTATATGACCAGATTGTTAAAGATGAAAGTATTCAATGTCGCATTTATGCACCAGTAGGTCATCATGAAGATTTACTTGCCTATTTAGTACGTCGTTTATTAGAAAATGGTGCTAACTCTTCATTTGTTAATGCCATTGTTGATGAATCACAGCCTGTTGAGTCATTACTAGAAGATCCGGTAGAAAAAACTCAACGCCTTAAGCTTAAGTACAATAATCAAATCATCAAACCTATTGATCTGTACCAAGGTGAAGGTGAGAAAGGGCGTGATAACTCTAAAGGTCTAGATTTAACTGATGTTAATGAAATTACACCATTAAAAACATCTTTAGATACTTGGTTTGTTGATCATTTATTAAATAAAAATGATGTGCCTGAAGGGGCTAACGCGGTAATGAACCCGGCGAATCGAAGTGAAATTATCGGTTACCATCGACATGCTAGTAAAGATGATATGTTGGCGATGATTGATAATGCTGAAGTAGCTTTTACTACGTGGTCGAAAACCCCCGTAGCAGAGCGTGCAGCATTACTTTGTCGTATCGGTGATATTTTAGAACGCCATATGGATGAGCTTATTGCGCTTTGTATCAAAGAAGCCGGTAAAGTTGCCCAAGATGGTATCGATGAAGTGCGTGAAGCGGTAGATTTCTGTCGTTATTATGCTGCTCGTGCTATCGAATTAAGTGAAGATGACAGACTTGAAGCACGTGGTGTGGTGTTATGTATTAGCCCATGGAACTTTCCGCTTGCTATATTCTTAGGTCAAGTTGCTGCGGCAATTGCTACCGGTAATACGGTATTAGCAAAACCAGCAGAACAAACCGGCTTAATTGCCCTGCGTGCTATTGAGTTGATGAAATCAGTAGGCTTACCTCAAAACGTAGTACAAGCCGTTATTGCACGCGGTAGTGCGGTAGGTAGTACCATTATTCCTGATTGCCGTATTCAAACGGTAATGTTTACCGGTTCAACCGAAACAGGCACACATATTTCACAAACCCTAGCCGAGCGTGGCGGCGATCAAGTACCATTCATCGCTGAAACGGGTGGTCAAAACTGTATGATTGTTGACTCAACGGCGTTGCCTGAACAAGTAGTTGATGATGTTATCTCATCGGGTTTCCAAAGTGCTGGTCAACGTTGTTCTGCTATGCGTGTACTCTTTTTACAAGAAGATATTGCAGATAATGTTATTGCTATGCTGCAAGGTGCATTGGCTGAATTGCATGTGGGTAATCCTGCAAAATTAAGTACCGATATTGGTCCTGTTATCGACCAAAAAGCACTTGATGCTTTAAATGCACATAGCGATTATATGAAATCACATGGCAAGTTATTATACCAATGTGAATTTTCTGACGATGTGGTAGATGAAGATGGTCATTTTTTCTTTGCACCTCGTTTGTATGAAATTGATGATATTAACGTATTACAAAAAGAAGTATTCGGTCCTTGCGTGCACATTGTTCGCTTTAAAGGTGATGAAATAGAAAGTGTTGTTGATAAAATTAACGGTACTGGTTTTGGTTTAACTATGGGTATTCATACTCGTATAGAACATCGAGCTTATGAGTTAGCAAGATTGTCACGCGCAGGTAATATTTATATTAACCGTAATATGATTGGCGCTATTGTTGGTGTTCAGCCCTTTGGTGGTCGAGGTCTTTCAGGAACAGGCCCTAAAGCCGGTGGTCCAAACTACTTAACGCGTTTAGTGAAAGAAAAATCTACACCTGATGAAGATAAATTCAATGCTACACCAGAAAAGTTAGCTACCTTAACAGGTAACGCAGCAGATAAGCATGAAGCAACACGCATCATGGATAAAGCACATTGGGCAGAAAAAGACTGGCGTTTAACAGAATTAAATACCCGTATTTCTTGTGTTCGTCAGTTACTGGCTAAAATTGCTCATGTTGGTATTGTTGAAGATTTAGCTGACGATTTAAATGTAACATTAGCCGCGGCACGTTCGCAGCTTATTGATATTGAAAAGCGTTTGAAAAAACCACAACAATTACCTGGTCCAACGGGTGAATCAAATATTATTTATTTGGAGAATCGCGGTAATATCATTTGTTATGCAGATGAAAATGTAAGTTTCCATTTCTGGGTACAGTCAATTGTAACCGCGCTTGCTACAGGTAATACTGTTATTGCCGTTGTGTCTGATTTATTTTATCAAGAATCATTGGTATTTAAAGATAAGTTTGTTGCCACAGGCGCAGATAAAGATGTTTTTCAAGTAGCGAGACAATGTCACTTAGAGACAATGTTAGCTCACCCAGCTTTATCTGGTGTTGTTGTAGATAGTGGTTGTGAGAGTAAGCATTATGTTAGTGATCAATTGGCACAACGTCATGGCGCTATCTTGCCGGTAATCAGCTCTGAATATTTTGATAACATGATACAACGTTTAGTGACTGAAAAGACGGTGAGCATCGACACAACCGCTTCAGGTGGTAATACTTCACTGATGACACTAGTAGAAGAAGATTAATGTACTTGGTATAACTAGTTGAATAAGTTGTTTAGTCATTAACTAAGCAGCTTGATTAAATAAAAACGCGAATGTATACCTTAAGGTAGCATTCGCGTTTTTTTTTGTTTTTTTTTGTTTTTTTTTACTATTTTTACTGCGTTTACTATGGCAGTATCCAATATCTTCCCTACTAAGTATTGTAATTATGGGTAATAACAAAACAAAACCCTTAGATCGTATTGATCTAATGATCCTTTCTACCTTACAAGCCGATGGCAGAATTTCAAATGTTGATTTGGCGCAAAAAGTAAGTCTAAGTGCTAGCCCCTGTTTAGATAGGGTAAAGCGTCTAGAAAATGAAGGCTATATTGAGCGCTATGGTGCTTTTTTAAATGCCAGAAAACTAAATTATGGTATGAGTGCTTTTGTGCAAGTTAATTTAAGCAAAACAACTTCTGATGCTTTTAAACGATTTAATAAAGAAGTCGTCACTATAAAAGAAGTTGCCGAATGTCATTTAGTGGCTGGTGGATATGATTATCTGCTCAAAATTCGCTTTGCGGATATTGAAAACTATCGGTTAGTGTTAGAAAAAATTGGTGGATTAACTGATATCGCGCAAACAACAACGTACATAGTAACCGAGCATATAAAGCAAGATGGTGGTGTACCGTTCAACTAATGTTCTTTTGGTAAGGTTTCAAGATAAAGCTTTTGTATTGAATAGTTTCATTAAAATTTAAATAGTATTGTTAAGCTGATAAGGTTTTGCTATATATTTAAATTATTTACATTTAATAAGCTGACTTTAAGAAACTTACTTTTAAGGCTGCTAATTCTGAGGATAACTATGAACGCACATGATTATGCATCACAAGCTAATGGCTCATTTGCTTTGCCAGATGCATGTTTTAAAGTAAAAGAATTAATGGCTGATGAAAGTTCTGAAATTTCTGATTTCGCCGGTGTTATTGGTATTGACCCTTCCATGACTTCGCGTTTGTTGCAAATAGCTAACAGTGCTATTTATAGCTTTCCCGGAGAGATTAGTACCATTTCTCGCGCTATCACCATCATCGGAACACAAGCCATTTATAATATGATGTTGGTTGATGTCGCCGCTTCTGCTTTTAAACACTTTGAAAATCAAGCCATAGACTTAAAGCGTTTTTGGCGTATGAGTGTTTATTGTGGTCTAGCTTCTAAGAACCTCGCTATTAGTGCTGGTATCCGTGATATAGAGCGTTTATTCGTGGCGGGTTTATTGCAAAATTTTGGTGAGTTATTAGTCGCTAAAATAAGTCCTGACGTTGCTCAGCATTGTGAAAAGTACGATAAAAGCCAGTTGCCTTGGCAGTTGCAAGAAAACACCTTAGGTTTTACCTACACGGACATTTCTGCTGATTTGTTAAAAATCTGGCAAATACCTGAAAAAATAATATTACCTATTCGTCACTTTAATGCGGCATCATCGATAGAGATTAATAAGGATGTAAAGATCTTAAATCTCGCATCACGATTGGCACTCATTGATAGTCACAGCGCAGAATTTACTTATGATGATGTGATTGATGAATCTTTATGTCGACCTTTAGGGTTATCAGTCGATGATTTAACACAAGCCGCTGAATTTGCTGGGAAAGAAGCGACAAGTATTTTATCTATTATGAATCCAACACTTTTTTCTAAGTAATTTCAGTAGGTTAATCTTATACATTGGTTTGATTTATGACAATTAAGTTAGTTGAATTATTTTTATTTTTTGGGGGATGTAATTATTAGCGGCTTATTTTTAAAGGGATAGCCACATTAAATACTTCTTGGTAAGCTCGGTTAAAGTCGACTAAATCTGTCTTATCTAAATATCGAATATGGGCATGATAAAATGGATAACTACGATAAAGCTTTTGTAGTTCTGTATTAATGTCCTCGATAATTCTTTGTCCTAATGAACCCTTATGGCAGGCAACATAACCAACGATATAATCACTAGAACTCGTTATAGGTAATGAGCCTATTTCTATCTCTGATGAGAGGTTACTTAATGTTTCACTCATATCAAATGGATAGTCAATCATATAGTCAATTCGGTCTTTTAATAGCATTCGTACCAGCGACTTTGTCGCTTCATCACCTCTCCTAATCACTAGGTTATGCTTTTCTAGCGAATTGATTTCAGCATCTATGGATACGCCGTAAGAGCGTCCCTTCTCAATACCTAAATTGTATGTAGATTTACCAACGAACAATGAAGGTAATGATATTGATTGCGTATTTTTGTTAAAGATTTTTTGTGACAAATTACTAAGTTTAGCTGTTTGTTTAAAATAAAGGCGTAAACCTAAGGCAATATTGAGCGGTAAGCTGTAAATATTATCTTTCAATCGATCTGGTGTCTTCATTCTGTTAGGAGCACAACTATTAGGTAGCTTTTTTAATAATCTAGCGATACTAGGACTTTGAGCGTATTCAATGTTGAATTGATATTGAGATAGTGCTGTCATTAATAATCGATTAGTGTCTGCTAGGGCTGATAAAGGAACACTTATATCTTGAGTTAATTGTGCGGATGTTTTTGCACTATCGGTGAACCAATGTATTTTATCTTGTGCATAACCATTAGCGCTATAACCCAAAAAAAATAGCAGAGGGATAATGTGTACTAATTTTTTCATGAAGTGATGAACCTATAAACTTAGTTAAATATAGTTTTACTTTATAAAGCGAGAAACGTGAAGATAGGAAAACTTAAAGCAGTATGCTTTATTTTAACCCTCGCTTATGAGCGTACTCAAGTTAACTTTACAATTTTTAAAAATAGTATTTTCTTGGTAATAGAAAAGCTTAGCTAAAAAGAAGACAAAGCCAGTAAAGCTTGTTAGCATCGAGAGTTCAAGTTTATCACGTAATACCAAACAGATTAATTTATTTGTCAACTTAGAGTTACATTAGCGAGCTTAAAACAAGCAAAATTAATTAAACATAGTTAGTCTATATTTCATTCATTTTGTGATGTTATTAGTTTGCTAATGAGTTCCCGAAGGGCGAGTTTAAAAGGCTTACATGCGGCGTTATTGATTTTGACAAGGGAATAACCATTCTCTTCAATCAATGCCTTGCCTCTAAGCCTTTTAATTCTCGCTAAGTGGCCAATTAATTAGTCCGGTTGGGTATATAATAATTATAAAAAAAAGGGTAAGTATGTCGGCTTCTAGAGAGCATTTTAGCTCACGCATTGGCTTTATTTTAGCCGCCGCGGGTTCTGCAGTAGGTATCGGTAATTTAGTTGGTTTTCCGGTTAACGCCGCTAAAAATGGTGGCGGAGCATTCTTGTTAATGTATGCGCTTTTTGTGTTTCTTATTTGTTTACCTGTGATGATTGCTGAAATGGCTGTTGGTCGTAATACGGCTAAAGAACCTGTGGGCGCATTCAAAACTTTGAGTAAAGGTAGCAAACTTTGGGGAGCAGCAGGCTTTTTAGGCGTATTGACTCCCTTTATGATTGCTGTTTTTTATATGGTGATCACTGTTTGGATTTTTGGTTATATTGCGTTAACAGTTACTGGCCATTTAGACTACTTAGCAAGTGATGCAGGTTTTGGCGAGTTTATTAACAGCCCGTACCTATACGTTGCTTTAGTTGGTGTGGCAGGTATTGTTAGTTTTATTTTGGCCGCAGGGGTCAAAGACGGTATTGAAAAAGCAGCCAAAATATTAATGCCAGCCCTGCTTGGTATGCTAATTATTATGGTTTTATTTGTATTGTCTCTTGATAATGCCATGGCAGGTGTTACCTTTTTCTTAGTTCCTGATATTAATAAAATAACGCCAAGCGTAATTAACGGTGCTTTATCACAAGCCTTTTTCTCATTGTCTTTAGGTATGGGAATATTACTAACCTATGGCTCATATATAAATAAACAAACCAATATCCCTAATTCCGCTAAATTAGTGGCTATTACAGATACTGGTGTGGCTTTTATTGCTGGTTTGATGATTCTACCTGCGGTATTTTCATTTAACCCTGAAGTTAATCCAAGTGAGCTAAGTGATAGTTCAGTTTCATTGATTTTTACCTTTCTACCGAAGATATTTTTAGCGCTACAAGCGTCTCTTGGCTATGTTGGTGCGAGTGCTGTCGCTGCATTCTTTTTCTTATTAGTTTTTTTTGCCGCAATCACTTCGTTAGTTTCTATTATTGAAGTACCGGTCTCATATTTAGTGACTGAGAAAAAGCACAGTCGTAAAAAGGCATTAGGCTACTTAACGCTCACGGCAGGTGTTCTTACTTTATGTGCAACAGCATCTTTTGGTATGGTGCCATTCTTTACCGAGTTTACCTCGTATGCTGGCGGTACTAAGTCATTATTCGATGTTATTTATGATGTGTTTTACGATACGATTTTACCGCTTAACGGTTTCCTATTGTGTGTGTTTGTTAGTTATCGCTGGAAGAAAAAACAATTGTCAGAAGAGTTAAGTATCGGTAATGAGAACTACAAAGGTTCATGGGTAGAAAAGTATATTAACTTCTCACTTGGTACTTTTATCCCTGTTATTGTATTGCTTATATTTGTTAATACCGTGGCAACAAAGTTTTTTGCAGTTAATCTTTTTGGTTTTTAGCTGGCATCAATCCTTATAAGAAAGAGCTTTTTCTTTATACTAAATGGTATGAAACGCTTTAACTAATTTAAACACCTAATGATATCAATGTTATTATTAGGTGTTTTTTATTATTAATTATCCGATACCATAACCATGATTGAACATATTACCAGCACTGACTTTACCGATGTCCAACGACTATTTCATGGTCGAGGGCATGCATATCCTAACTTGAGCCACATTAATGTTGATTGGTTCTCTCCTGTTATTCTTATCACTTTATATCAAGCTGTTGATAGTGAATGGCTTGCTGTACAAGCAAGTGCATTAAAAGCCCTGATTAAGGAATGTCGCTCCGTTCAAGTACAGCATCGCTATGAAAAGTTTGCACCTACTGAATTATTACTTGGAGAGCAAATAAATCATACAATCGTGAGCGAGCAGGGACTTAATTATCATATCGAATTTGGCAAGGCACAAAATAGTGGCTTGTTTTTAGATATGAGTAATGGCCGACAATGGTTAAGACAGCGTGCTGAAGGGAAGAATGTGCTAAATCTTTTTGCTTATACGTGTGCTTTTTCTTTAAGTGCCATTGCGGGTGGTGCTAGTAAGGCTGTTAATATCGATCTAAGTAAATCGTCATTAAGTAAAGGTAGAGAAAATCACCAACTTAACAAGTTGGCGAAAAAAGAAGGTAAGCAAGTTATCTTTGAAGGGGTAGATATTTTCAAATCTAATAGCCGTATTAAAAAATATGGCCTTTATGATATTTTAGTGTGCGATCCTCCGTCATTTCAAAAAGGTAGTGTTAATATTCAGCGTGATTACGCTAAAATAATTCGCCGTATCCCACAGTGGATGAACCCCGGCGCTACATTGATGTTATGTTTAAACTCCCCTGATTTAGATGACAACTTCTTAAAAGAGGAAGTTGCGCGTGAATGCCCTGATTGCCACTTTGAACAGCGACTTGAAAACCCAGTCGTATTTAAAGAAGCACATGAAGGCAAGGGTCTTAAAGTCTTGATTTTTACTTATCAGCCTAAATAACACTGTGGGTTAGGGCTATAGGATTTATAATTATATGAATTAGCTCTATATGAGATAGAGCTATGTTTGGCTAATTAATCTATTGCCTTTATCCGCCAAAATCGGGCGAACCTTGGTATACCAGCATCGGTAAGTCCGTTGTATTTAAAAGTGATGATAGTGCCAATTTTTGGTGGGTTGGCACGCTGATAATCACTAAACCCCGATCCGATTTTGAAAGCTATACCATCTACCGTTTTGACTTCAATTGCCCCAAGTAAGTCTTGATACTTACCTTTGCCTTTAGTATGACCAACCACGATTGCTTCTGCATCTTGATGTTTCTTTAATTTCATCAAGGCGACGTTTCGGCCTGTTTTATAGTGAGCACTGGCGAGATGTAGCATAAGACCTTCGCCTTGCCCTGCTATGACTTCATTAAGTTTGTTATCAAGTTCGCTTATCTCTTTAAGTTTGACTTGGCTAATCATCGCTAAATAAGGAGAGGGGACTTGTTTTAATAAACGCTGCATTTTATGTACTCGTTTATTAAAATCGCCTTTATTTTTAGGAAGATCAAACATCATAAAGCGTACATTTTTCCAACAACTTATTGTTTTGTCTTCTTCAGCGCTATGCTTGCTTACACAGGACTGCAATGCTTGGAATTTTCCTCTATCAAGCCATAGTTCACCATCAATAGGTAATTTAGGCCAATATTGAGTAAACCAACTTGGGCTGTTAATTAAATTTCCCTGGCGTGTGAGTAATTTCTCTCCATCCCAATAGCCACGGACACCATCAAGTTTTTCCGAAACATAATATTGATTGATATTGGGGACTTTCTTATATGTCACGCCATGCTGGATCTTAGGTTTGATAACTTGCATAGTCTGTTGTGCAGTTAAAGACTTATGTACGGTAAAAGCTAGAACAAATAAAACCAATAAATAATACTTTTTCATCATTAACCTCCATGTAAGTCCAAACCTTTTGATTATTGTTAGGTGCTCAACAGATCAATCTGATTTGTATAATGTGATACTGGTAAAAAGTAAAGTTTAGTCTATATTTTAGCAATGGAGATCTTAATTATTAAGGTCAATGACTGAGCTTTATACGGCGAAGTTAAGGAAATTTAGCAAGGATTGCTATAATGAAAAAACTTACTCCCCTCGTTGTCTTGTGTTCAGCTTTTGTGATGTTTTCTTTTGCATATAGCTCAGCTGTATTTGCTAAAAAACGATGTAAGCCTTTTCTGGAGAAACTGCATAAGATTCAAACTATGCAACGTAAAGGTTATTCTTTAAAACGAGGCGAAAACTTAAGGGCTAAAGAAGATAAAGCGAGAGATAAATGGTGGCAGTGTGAGAATAGTTCTAAAGCAAAATTTAAAGCCAAATATGGAGTAAAAAAAAAGAAAGCTAAAAAATATAAAAATAAAAAGACAGTGGTAAATAAGACTTATTATACCAAAATGAAGAAGACATCAGCCTACCCACAACATAAGGTGACAACGTTTAATCAAGGGAGTGCAATTGTTATTAAGTCAAAGTATCAAGGAGATAAAATGCTTTCTTGGTTAGATTTTTATCATAAACCGATTAAATGCCAACGTCCTAAAAGTATGTCTATATTCGCCTATTGCAGTGAAAATAAATTACAACAACAAGGCGAATTTGAAAAAACATATCGTGATTAATAGCCGTTTGATTAAGTGGAACTGATCTAGGTCATCTCACTTAACTAAATATTGAATTTAAGACGCGTAACTTGTTTTACTTTCTCGGTACTGGTTAACCATGGCGTCTATTGACTCTTGTTCATATGAACGAAGACCGCTCAATAACATATGTTTTTTACCGTGGCCAATCACTTCACCGTTTGATAATAAATCAAACTCAAGCCAAGCATCACCACGCTTGCCATCAATACTTAAACTAGTTTTAGCCAGCTTTAGCGTAACTGATTCAGCATCTAAGGTATGTAAATCGATAGACATTGATTGGTACATAACCATTGGGCGCGCAGGGTTGATCATAACACTATTTTCTGACATTAATTTGACCAATATATCGGGAAAAGTATGTCCAGAAAAGTCTACATAAGCTTTTGTTAGTGCATTAATTAGTACTGGGTTATGTGTGGATTCACCGCTAACACTTACGCTTAGGCAGGTTTTATCTTTATCATCTTTAATATCAAAGCTGTTATCAATTTTCTGTGGAAAAGTGAGGTTAACATTGTCACTAACCATACCTGAAAAGTCGAAGGTCATTTTTTTATGAAGCCCCGACTTAGCGATAATGATTGAAAAAAGTAAATCGCCAGGCACACAAAAGCGTTTAGCATCAATATTGTGCAACGGATTAAAATCATCAGCCACTTTTTTGGCAAAGTCACTGCCTTGTTGGCGAGTGAAACTGATTTTATCAGCGTTAAGTGGGCAATAGCTCTCAATAAACATTTCTTTTATAGACATCAGATACAACTTTATTTTTGAGGAAAACATATTCGATCGCAGCAGTCTAACAGTACTTTGACGCTAAATCGAAAAAAAGTGCATATATCTAACTAAGCAGACCAGTCAGGTTTTGTTATACTCGCTGGCCAGTTGCTCTTTCTTGAGTTTAGTGAGGTGCCTGATTTGATACTCTTTTTGGCAAGCAGTGCTTTTGTTGCTTGCTTCTTCAAGGTAAGCCAAGCTGACGGGTCGCCTTGCTCGTGTATATTTTGCGCCAAGTTTACTGTTATTATGTTCATCTATACGACGATGAATATCTGTGGTTACACCAGCGTATAAGCTATTATCGTTACAGCGTAGTAAATAAACCCACCAAGTGCCTGTTTCACTGCGTTTTGTCATATTGCGCGATTTTAAATAGACTAAAGATAAACTAATGGTAAATAAAAGTGCTTGAGATATCAAACAATGTCAGTTTAGCTGATTGGGAAGTAGAACTTACTGGAATAAGGGCCACCGGCAATGGAGGCCAGCGAGTAAATAAAGTTGAAACCGCTATACACTTACGTTTTGATATCAAGCGTTCAACATTACCTTTAATATACAAAGAACGATTATTAAAGCTATCAGATAGTCGAATCTCAAGTGAAGGCATTATTATAATTAAAGCCCAATCATTTAGAACTCAGTCAATGAACAAAGATGATGCACTCAAGCGACTTAAAGAATTAATTATATCAGCTATGATAGTTCAAAAATCCAGACGAGCAACCAAACCTACTAGAGGTTCTGTGCAAAGACGTTTAACAGGAAAGTCTAATAGAAAAGATGTTAAACAAACACGAAAAAAAGTGCAGCTGTAGTCAATATTAATTTACCCTCACGCAGTGAAATGAGTTTTGAGGTTTTATTCAATACCCGAACGAATGAAATATAAATACCTAATATCTAAACGACATAAAATAGAGAGCAACCATGCCAATCAGTGACATCGGTGCAGTAGAAAAACTTACCGCACAACTTGATAGTAATAATTTAGTTCAGTATCAACTACCTTTGGTTAGTCTTAATGGTGATGGTACTAAACAGAGTATTGAATTAAATCCTTTAATAGGTAAAGAAATAAGTTTACATTTCTCAGGTACTATTGCCTGTAAGCACTGTGGCAAGCGCACTAAAAAAAGCTACTCTCAAGGATATTGCTATCCTTGTATGGCTAAACTTCCTCAATGTGACATGTGCATTATGAAGCCAGAAACCTGTCATTTTCACTTGGGTACATGCCGAGATTCCGAATGGGGTGAAAGCAACTGTATGGTTGATCATTATGTTTATTTGGCTAATAGCTCAGGTTTGAAAGTTGGTATAACACGACACACTCAATTACCTACTCGCTGGATTGACCAAGGTGCCTGCCAAGCCTTACCTATATTTAAAGTGAGTACTCGCTTGCAATCTGGGCTAGTAGAAACTGCATTAGCAGAATTTATTAGTGATAAAACTAATTGGCGTGCCATGTTGAAAGGTGAACCCGAGCCATTAGATTTAAAGGCAAAAGCTGAAGAGTTAATCCCTGAGATTAGTTTACGCTTATCGCAACTTAGACTTAAATTTGGTAGTGATGCTGTTCAGGAGCTAAATGAAAGTGTGCAAGAAATTAAATACCCAGTAAGTCAGTACTTAACTAAAATAAGCTCTTTTAATTTTGATAAAACTGATACGGTTACAGGGGTGTTGTTAGGTATTAAAGGTCAGTATTTAATTTTTGATAAAGGTGTTATAAATATGAGAAAGTTTAGCTCATATCAGATAAGTATTGACTATTAGTCGTTTGAACTTGAGAATATATCTTTATGTTTCGCCGAAGAGCGGATATATTTACTTAGTAACTTATATGTCAAATTATAGACCGTTGTATTTAAGGTAAAAGAATGACCGCAGATGATTATGTAGAACAGGCCAGTGAGATTTTTGTCTTATCAGATTCTTTTATTAGAATTAGAGAATTAATTGATGATGAAGCATCGACTATCGATGATATTTCAGAAGTAATCCTGATCGATCCTGCGCTTTCTGGAACGGTATTAAAGCTGGCAAATAGCCCTTTTTTTAATTATCCGGGTAAAATAGATACCATTTCGAAGGCTGTTTTAGTATTGGGTATTACTGAAGTTTATAACCTTGTTATTGCCTATTTTACTACTGAAGCATTTAAAAAAATTGATGCAAACCAAGACTATCTTGATGAGTTTTGGATTAAAAGTGTTGATTGTGCATTATTGATGAAGTTTCTAGGTACTAGCCTAGGTATTGTTCATGCGGAGCGTCTATTTATTTTAGGATTATTGCATAATTTAGGTGAATTAGTTGTTCAACAAGTTGCTACGGAAAAACAGAAATCTTGTGAAAGTCAGGATATTAATTTATTACCCTGGTTGAAGCAGCAAGAAGTTTTAGGGTTTACTTTTGGACAATGTTCTGCCGAATTATTAAAACAATGGCAACTGCCTTATAGCATTTTTGCACCTATTCGTGATCAGGATGTCGAAGACTTAAGTCAATACAACGCAGAAACGCAGCTGTTATATGTAGCTAAACGTATAATGAGCAGAAATCAGGTATTTAAAGGCCAAGACTTAGATTATAGTGACTTATTAACTAAAGAAGAGCTAGCTTTGCTTTGTATTGATAAATCGATGATAGACAATGCTGTTGATTATTGTGACTTAGAGCGTTTAGGTTTACTGTCAATTTTAAATCCTAAGGCTTCAATGCTTTACTAGTGGTCAGTAGTAGCGTTTAACCGTAGCAGGCAGTGACTTTTAATTATCCCAAGCCCGATAAACACACGTTTATCGGGCTTTTTAATGGATAAATTATTAAGCCTAGTTAGGATTATATCGGCCTTGGCTTAGAATATTATGGGGATCTAAGCTGGTTTTGAGTTGATCGACTGTTTGCCAGAAATCACTGTCTTTATTAAGTAACCACTGTTGTTGATCGATACTTAGACGATAGGGTACAAAGCCTTTTTTTAGCCCTTCTTCTACCAGTTCTTTTAAGCAATTATGAGCATCAGTAACTGCCTGGGCGTTACTCAAGTCAAAGACTATCGGAATTGTGCTATCAACGCAGTCGTGTTTAAGGTTAGTGAAAGTGATAAAAGGCTCAATATTAAACTTCGGGCATGTTTCTCTAATAAAGTTAACAAACTCTCGCATTTTATTTGCTTTCATTGTTATCAAAGGAGCATACCAGAGTAAACCGCAACCATCTTTTCCTGGTGATAATTTATCTTTGTCGAAACCTTGGGCACCTTTATGGCGCCAATAAGCGAGTTTTAAAGCAACTTTGTTAGGCTTACCTAGCATAATCTCCTTACCCTTATTAAATGAATCAAGTTGCTCTGCTACTTTAGCTATAATCGGTATTTTAATGATTAACCAATCAGGTAGCTTATTAATAACTTTGTTAGTTAAAACAATAGCAAGGCTATTTGAATATACTCGCTTGCATGGTAGTTGCTTAAAGATAACATCTATTTCTTTTTTTACTGCACTGACAACGCCTACGCTGCCGTAGATGCTGCCGACAATAGTCCAGCTAGGGGCTTGTAAATCGTTAGCTAACGTTTTGATTTCTTTATTGTTCATTACTTGATGGGTAGCGTTTCCCTTTGGGTTTCGGGCAAACATTGATAATAACCGCCGTTGATCCATTAAGTTAATTGAGCCAACGATACCTTCATAGTCTTGTAATACTTGTCTGATTAAGGGCACCGCTTCTTCAAGTAAGGCATCATCTTGCATCTGGATAAAAAAAGAAGTGAAATCAGCTTTTTTTTTGGCCAAACGAATAGTCATCTGGCTAACTATGCCAAGGTTAGATTGAGTAAATAGTCCCTCTAAATAAGGGCCAAGACCCCATTTAAAGGTTTTATCAACAAACTTATCATCACTGGCATCTAATTCATTGACGGCAGACTGATAAGGCCTGCCATTGGCCCAATAGCCTTGAATACTGGTTACTGCACTGAAATGGTCGGTATAAGGTGTTATGCCGTAACCTCGCTCTAACGCATTGGCTAATATGGAGCAATCGGGACCAGCCCCCGTCACAGGTACCATATAATCATGATTATTTAACTGCAAATAATCACTCAGTTGTTGCTGAGTGACCCCAGGTTCAATCGTTACTAAGCCAAGTTCACTGTCGAAGTGCTTTATATCGGTTAACTTACCTAGATCGACAAGAATAATGTTTTTGCTTAACCCAGCTGGCTGGCTAGTACCGTAACCCCAGTTTTGTCCTGTGCTAATTGGGTAAAGGGAAAACGCGAGCGTTTCATCTATCGCACATTGATTGGCTAAATCAAGTAGTGCCTTAATTTCATAAGATTGAGTAAGGGTGATAACGGCCATTAACCTTCTTTGTTTCTTATCAAAATATTCTAAGCCCTCAGTGCCAAGCATAAAACGCGAAAGTTTTTGAGGATCAAAAGATAGACTTGAATCAGTAGCTAATACTTTTTCAATAAGGGCGATAAGTTTTGGTGGCATAATAGATGCTTAGCGGCTATCCGCTGTTAAGTTTTATTAACTTTGTTTAGGTTAAGTCTAGTTGATTCAATTGTAGGCAAATGTCTTTTTCAATAGTTTTATAAAGGCTTTTAAAACCAGGTGAAAGGTTCTTCATAAAAATTTCAGGATTAATATAATAGGGGGCGCGTAAGCCGTGATAGTTAACAGGCTCTCCGAGTTGCTGAAAGGTAATACCAATAAACTTCATGCTGCGGGCAAGTCTTGGCTCCATCATGACATAAACATGGCGAATACCGGTATTCATGCCCATAGTCGCTGCGGCCATATATAATCCTATGGCGATGAAGGGGAAGCAACGTAACTCAGTTTCTGAATAGCTAATTTCACTAATAACCCCTGTTCCTGAGCCCTTAAAGCTATCGGCTTTACGACGCCTAAAATCAGACTTAACGGCTAAACGTGATATCTCTGCTATTTCAGCACGATTAAAGCGTTTAGGGCTAAGGTTTTCATTAGTGATTGATCCCATACAATATTTTTCAATAGGAAGTAATTCATTAGGACCATTTGAAGTGACTAAGCGTACGCAACTAGTGAATGTTTCAGAAGGTATATGTTTGATTAACGAAAAAATTGATTGATGATCAAACTCATCTGTTTCTTGACCATTATCTCTAACATCTTCAAATGCTAGTTCCTCACAGTAAACATTATGACGAATTTTAAATGCTTCTTCTTTTAATGCTTGGTCAACGGCAACATGAGGTTGCAAAAACTCAGTAAAATGATCTGAAATACTGTGCGCTTCTCTACTCGCCTTAGCGGAGACAATTTTTTTAGTGATATCACCAATAATAGGTGTTTCTAGCAATCGTTTATTCCAGCTCATTTTTATTCCATAATGAAATTGTAAATAATCAGGCTAGTATCAGTATAGTCGGTAAGCGAACTTATCTGTAATTAATGCTTAGATAAGATTTAAGGTAATAACTAAGGTATTACCTTACATGGTTTTTAAAGTAATATTTCACTTACTTGTGGCTGGCTAAGGAAATCTTTTGGGCTGGCTGAAGCGCCATAGGCACCAGATTGAAATACGACAACATAATCGCCGATACTTGCTTCGGGTAACATCATTTTGTCGGCTAAAATATCAAGGGGGGTGCACTATGGCTTATAAGCTCGTGAACAAAAGTAGTCATTTATCATCCTGAAAATTTAATATAGCTCAGCGGAGCAGGACTATTATGACTGTGAAAGCATTACATAGGCAAGTAGGAGATAAATTTAATAGCTATAATTTAATGTGCTATATCATGGGTTGCCATATCGATTTTTAGTGGAATAACTTCCATGGCCGTTTGAAAACCTATTTTATATAACTGATGTTTTTCTTCTTTGGTCATTTTAAAATCAACAGCGGAATACTCGCCAATATTTATCACTATAGTATTGTGCCAAAAATGTTCGTTAATATATTCACGTGAAATGGTGGTCATGAAGGTTCGAATGAGTAAGGTAACGTAATTAAATATAGGGAAAAAACCATTGACACTTAAGTTGTCATATTCATGCTCTCCTCGTAAACGAAAGCAAAGTACAGGCGTACCTTTATGATCCCAATCTCTATGCAAAGCATCTTCAGATAGAATACTGCCATCCACCATGATGCGTTTACCAAAAGGTTTGAAACTAAAAACTAAGGGAATTGACATAGAATACCGCACGGCTTGTGATACTTTCATATCAGGAGTCAACTCAGCATCAAAAATAACAGGCTTGCCATTAGTAACGTCTGTTGCAACGATATGGAGATTCTTTTCAAGCTGAGAAAAAGTTTTTCCCTGTAAATGCTCATCTACCCAACGTTCAAAAGCATCGCCGGAACTTAATCCGCCATGACGGATTAGCTTAAGAAGAGAGAATTCACGAAACTGATTGTAGTTCGTTTTTAAGGCAATTCTTTTTATATCGTTTAACGGTAAACCTGCCGCATAAAAGCTGGCAATAATACTGCCACCTGATACTCCGACTAAATCATCAAATTTAATATCGAGCAACTCGAGCGCTTTTAACACACCTAAATGTGCAGGGAGTCGAGTACCTCCACCAGCAAATATCGGGACGATAGCTTTATTCATTTAAGCTCCTTAACAGCAAGGATAGGACTGAAAGTCTATTTTTATTAGCAGACTCAAGCCTTAATTATGAACAAAGTTAGCAATATAGCGAAGAATATTGTTTGCCTATCACCATCTGAAAGCATTTTCTATGCAATAGAGTTTAAGGTAGTATTTGTTTTCGATAACAAATATCGGTTATTTTACTTAGGAAAAATTATGTTTAGACATATAGCGTTATTGCTAATGACTGTTTCTTTATTTACGCCAAACGCTCAAGCGGAGTTTGTTGACGTTGTTGCTAAAATCAAGCCTTCAGTGGTTGGCATAGGTATACATACCCCGACCAGCCGACCTCAAAATATTTTACGCGGCACAGGGTTTGTTATTGGCGATGGCCGTTACATTGTTACTAATGACCATGTATTGCCAAGCTTATTAAATGAAAGCTTATTACAAAAAATGGCAGTTTTCATTGGTACAGGCAGAAACGCTAAAGTACGAGAAGCTGAAATTGTTGCAACGTCAAGCTTATATGATCTCGCTATTTTAAAGATATCTGGACCTGCTTTACCTGCTATGCAATTAGCAAGTAGTGATTTCTATGCCGATGGAAGTAGCATTGCTTTCACCGGCTTTCCCATTGGTGGTGTTTTAGGCTTATACCCGGTAACTCATCGAGGCATTATAGCCAGTATTACACCAACGGTTATACCTGCAGTTTCTGCACAGCAAATAAATTTAAAAATGCTTAAACGTATGAAAAACCCTTATTTAGTTTATCAACTTGATGCAACGGCTTATCCTGGCAATAGTGGTAGTGCGATGTATGATATGAAAACAGGTAAAGTGGTGGGCATAATCAATAAAGTTTTTGTACAGGCAACTAAAGAAGCGGTTATTAGTAATCCTAGCGGTATAACTTATGCCATTCCTGTAAAGTATTTACATCAAGTGCTTCGAGAAAATAACATTAAATTATAGTCAAACGGTCTCATTGATACTTTTAGTATTAACTTGCCGTTCTAATTTTATTAATACAAATATTATTCGCTAATAGCGATGGATTTATTGATATTCGGAATGTGATATAAACGGGATAATGGTACTAACTCGATACCATGTAACTTCAAGGTAGGGATCAACTTATTTAGTGTTGCCATTGTTTCAGGGTGCGGGTGGGCGATAGCTATAGCCGTTTGATGTTTTTGAGCGAAGTTAATGAGTTGCTTAAACTGCTGACTAATATACTCATCAGTTAATTCATTATCTAAAAAAATATGCCTTGCTTTTACCGGTACGCCAAAATCATTGGCAGCTTGCTCTGCTTTTGAATGAGGACTCGTTTTACTGTCTAAAAAAAGTAGATTGTTCTGTTTTAAAAAAGCCATAGTCCAAGCCATGGGTTGGTAAAGTTGGGTGAGGTAGCTACCCATATGGTTATTAATGCCAATGGCAAATGGGATCTCTGCGAAAGACTCCGTTAAGCTTTGGCTAAATGCTTGCTCATCCATATTACTTGTTAGCGCACCAGGACCTAATTTTTTGCTATTTTCAGACTCCATTGGAATATGAATTAAAACATCGTGATGAGCATTATTTGCTTGAACGGCAAGTTTTCTACCATAGGTAGTATGGGGGAGAAAAGCATAAGTAATTGCCCCAGGTAACTTTAATGCATGTTTGTCGGTGTAGCGATAGCCCATATCATCAATGATGATAGCAACTCGATTAGTTTGGGCGTTACTTTGAGCATTGAATGACATCAAAATAATTATTAAAAATGAACGTATAGAGATGATTTTGAAAAGAGTATTTAGCACTGAGTATTATGTCTCTTTTTAATTATTATAATAAAGCGTAGCAGTTGTTTATACCAATTCCAATAAGTTTTCTCTCACTCAGCGAGAGTTAAAAGTCTTAGAGGCAAGGCATTGATTGTAAAGAATGGTACTCCCTTCTCAAAATCAATAACGCAGCATATAAGTCTTCTAAACTCGCCCTTTGGGAGCTTTCCAGCGGTTCGATAACCGCACAGAATTTCTTTCATATAGAGTGACTATATGCAAAAAATTCTATTTGTTCTCAAACGGCTGGTAAGCTCTGAGTGGGAACAAACTTAATGGACTTGGTATTGGTTAAAAAATATAAAGTTTTAACCTAATTAAGTA
Organism: Colwellia sp. 75C3; assembly: GCF_002836255.1. Lineage (GTDB taxonomy): Bacteria > Pseudomonadota > Gammaproteobacteria > Enterobacterales > Alteromonadaceae > Colwellia. The sequence continues at coordinate 683,221 of NZ_PJAU01000033.1, forward strand.
AAGAGATTACTTACTGTTAAGTTGTTTTGTTGATAAATATTGTTTAACAGACCTTCAATACTTACCGACACCAAAGCTTAGGGTTGAGAGCTTTGCCTTTATGGCGGATTTCAAAGTAGAGACCTGATTGTTCTAAACCACCACTTTGCCCAATTAAAGCAATGGGCTCTCCTGTTTCAACACGATCACCGACAGATTTTAATAAGGTTTGGTTGTGAGCATAAAGACTCATGTAGCCATTACCATGATCAATCACAGTTAATAACCCATAACCTTTCAGCCAATCTGAAAATAGTACGGTGCCATTATGAATAGTTTGTACTTGTCTACTAATTGGCGCCGAAATCAAGACACCTTTCCACTTTAAATAACCTTGCTTTCTCGTGCCAAAACGGTGCAGCATACGGCCCTTAACAGGCCAAGATAATTTATGTTTCAACTTACTTAAACCGGTTAAATTTATTTCGGCTTGGATAATTTCGCTTAATTTCTTTAGGGCTTGGTTTAAGTTGTTTTCTTCTGCTTTTAGTTTGTTCAATTGCTGCTGGCTAGAAAGTAATTTACGGCCAAGTTTTTTCAGGGTTTTACTTCGCTGTGCCTTACTGCTTCTAAATTGGGCATCTTGCTGCAATTGCTCGCCTTTGAGTTGTTGCAAGTATTCAATCTGAGTTTGATGTTCAGTACTTACTTCTAGGAGTTGTGCGATGGTCGATTGAAAGTTATCTATTTCTTTTGTTCTTGCTTGGTTTAAGTATTGATAATAGCTGATGGTACGCTGTATTTTTTCACTTTGGTCTTGGTTTAATAATAGTTTGAGATAGTCATGTTGGCCGGTAGTATAGGCTGCTCTAAGCTGCTGTGCCAGTAGATATTCCTGCCTCTTTTTTGCAATGCTTAACTGTTTTTTCTCAATTGCTAATATCGATATTTTATCTTGAGTAGTACTGAGTTCTCTTTCTATTTTATTAATAGCTTTGGCTACTTTTGAGATAGCTAAATCATCAGTTTTTAGTTGCTGTTCTAAGCTACTACGTTGTTTGTTAGCATCAAAAATATTAGATTCTTGTTTGGCAATGGCTTTTTGAACATCGCTGAGTTTATCACGGCTTTGTTGTTGCGCATTTTCATTTTGGTTACTTTGTGCTGCTTGCGAAGGGAAAGCAAACAACAAGCATAGTATTACTAAGCTTGTTGTTATATGCGATAGGTGCTTATTTGCTAAATACGTGTGGATAAACAATCTCATAATCGATGATGGTAATAAATCAAAAGCCAATATATCACTTAGCTTATTGATTTAATATCACTTAGTTTATGCGGTATACCCGTACCACTTGAAGATGCTCGTTTCAGGAAACCTGAGCGGATCATAATCAAGGCACATTTTTTTATTAAGGGTTATTTCCTTAAAAACCAATGTAACGACGAGTATGTTTTGCTCTGGTTTCCCCAAGGGCTGGCTTATAAACGCTTTATGCTACGTTATTGATTTCGACAATAACGTAGCATGGATGTAACTTATTAGAGAATGCAGGAGCATATTCTCCTGAATAACTATTCTCTTCAATCAATGCCTTGCCTAAAGGCGTTTATAATTCCAGCTGAAGCCGGTATATTCAAGTTGAACGGGTATTCATATTACTCAGTTAACTGCATTAGCACTGAGCCAGTCATTTCTTTAGGTTGTTCCATGCCCATTAAATGTAATACGCTTGGCGAAATATCACTTAATGTGCCAGTAGCTGCTGGCGTAGCATTTCGGCCAACATAGATAAGCGGTACGGGTTCACAGGTGTGAGCTGTATGTGCTTGACCTGATACGGGATCTTGCATTTGTTCTGCGTTGCCGTGATCTGCTGTGATGAAACATTCACCGTCGTTATTTTTTAATGCTTCAACCACACGGCCGACGCAAGTATCAACTGCTTCACAAGCTTTTACGGCAGCATCAAAACTTCCAGTATGGCCAACCATGTCGCCGTTAGGATAATTACAAACAATAAAGTCATACTTTCCACTTTCAATGGCGCCAACGAGTTTATCGGTAAGTAGCGTTGAGTTCATTTCAGGCTGTAAATCGTAAGTGGCCACATCAGGTGAAGGTACTAAAATTCGGTCTTCGCCAGTAAATTCATCCTCTTGACCGCCACTAAAGAAAAAAGTGACATGGGCGTATTTTTCCGTTTCAGAAATACGTAATTGAGTTTTATTATTTTTAGCTAACCATTCACCCATTACGTTATTGAGCGGAGTAGGAGCAAAAGCTGATGGTGCATCAATATTGGCAGAATATTGTGTCAACATCACAAAGTCACTTATTGCGGGAACATTTTTTCGTGTAAAGCCATCAAAGTTTTCTTCGGTAAAACATCGGCTAAACTGGCGTGCACGGTCAGCTCTAAAATTCATAAAGATTAATGCATCACCATCATTTATCTTAATGCTTTCACCTGATGGTTTTGTGATCGCGCTAGCGCCAACAAACTCATCATTTTCATCACGTTCATAGGCATCTGAAAGCGCATCTAAGGCACTATTATATTGATGTAAACCTTCGCCACTAACCATCAAGTTATAAGCTGCTTCGACACGATCCCAACGTTGATCTCTATCCATCGCATAATAACGACCAATAACAGACGCTATTTGGCCTTCAGCAGCATCGTCTTCACTAAATAGCGCAGAAAACTTTTGCTGTGCTCTCTCTAAAGAAGCTTGAGCACTGCGCGGCGGTGTATCTCTGCCGTCTAAAAAGGCATGTAAGTAAACTTTTTTAGCTCCACGGTTTTTAGCAAGTTCCATCATGGCGAAGATATGCTCTTCATGGCTATGAACGCCACCTGGAGAAAGTAAACCGAAAATATGCACCGCTTTATTACTTGATGCCGCGTTATCTACTGCCTGGCACAACGTAGGGTTTTCAATAAACTCACCATCACTTATCGCTTTAGTGATACGAGTGAAATCTTGATAAACAACACGGCCGGCGCCTAAGTTCACATGACCTACTTCAGAGTTACCCATTTGTCCATCGGGTAGGCCTACGGCCATGCCTGAAGTATCAATAAGCATATTTGGGTAATTGGCTTTTAAATCATCTAATACCGGTGTGTTAGCTTGAAGAATAGCGTTTGAACTCGTTTCTTCTCTATATCCCCAACCATCTAGAATCATCAGTACCGTTGATTTTTTATTCGCCATTGTTTTCCCCGTTAAATTTAGTGTTCTTCATTTTATGGGAAAGTACTATACACCCTCAGATTGGGTTATTCACTAAGGATTTAACATAGAAATGTTCCACGTAGGGTTACTAGATTTTGGTTAAAGGTATATATCTAAGTCTTACACTATGGATTTTAAATGACTTATCCAACGTTAAATAGAACAACAATGGGTAAACTATTATCCGACTTAAACTTATTTTAATTCCCTCTGAAATATCAAACTTTGAATGCTAGTGGGTATACGCTCGCAATTCTAGGTGATTTGCGTATAATGTGCCGATTCGAATTTTGATAAAAAAGGTCTTTTATTTATGGAACAATTAATTGCTTTCGCAAGCAGTAATGGCATGTTGAGCGCTGTTTGGGTTGCCCTAGTGGTAATGATACTCGTAACAACAATTAAAATGAAAATGTCACCGATTAAGCAAATTAGTACGCAAGATTTAACTTTTTTGATGAATAGAGAAGAAGGCGTTGCACTTGATATCCGTAAGGAAAAAGAGTTTAAAGCTGGCCATATTCTTGATGCAATCAACTTACCAAGTGAAAAAATAAGCAAAAATGGCCTTACTAGTCTTGAAAAACACAAAGACAAACCCATCATTGTAGTATGTGCTGCCGGTATGAGCGCTGTACAAATTGCTAATGATTTGTTTAAAGGTGGTTTTACTCGTGTTAGCGTACTTAAAGGTGGTATGAATAGCTGGACTGGCGCAGGCTTACCTGTCGCTAAATAGTACTTTTCACTATCCATCAAAATAGTAAATAAAGAGTGATAAAATGGCAAAAGTTGAAATATATACCAAAGCATACTGCCCTTATTGTACTCATGCTCTTGCCTTATTAAAAAGTAAGTCGGCAGATTATAATGAAATTAAGATTGATGGTGATATGGCTATGCGTAGCACTATGATCGAACGCAGTAATGGTAGTTATACAGTGCCACAAATATTTATTAATGATGTGCTTGTTGGCGGTTGCGATGAATTAGTCGCTTTAGAAAGAAATAACCAATTAGATGGGCTTCTCGAAGCTAAATAGCAATAAATTCAATAAGTAATAATAAATTCAATTAAAAAAACTATAATAAAGGAGCCTCTCATGGCCGAAGAAAATGAAGTAGAGAACAGTGAAGCAGCACAACAATCTCCAGAGTTCGCAATTCAACGTATTTATACTAAAGATGTTTCTTTTGAAACGCCTAATTCTCCAGCTATATTTCAATTAGATTGGAAACCAGAAATTAAATTAGATCTTGATACGCGCTCTACTAAGTTAGCTGATAATACGTATGAAGTTATTTTATCAGTAACGGTTACTGCTACAGTAGAAGATAAAACTGCCTTTTTAGCTGAAGTACAACAAGCAGGTATCTTTACTATTGGTAATTTACCTGAAGCGCAATTAGCTCATACTATTGGTGCTTTTTGCCCTACAACATTGTTCCCATATGCTCGTGAAACTGTAGCAAGTTTAGTAAATCGTGGTTCTTTCCCACAATTTAATTTAACGCCTGTTAACTTTGAAGGCTTGTATGCTTCTTATGTGCAACAACGTGCTACACAAGAAAATATCGCACAAAGCAGCGAAACACACTAATCATAATACCGAAAATAACATTAGCTTATAAATAGGGTTGTATATGTCTTTAGCTGCGAAAATCACAGTGCTTGGGGCCGGGTCTTATGGCACCGCCTTAGCAATCTGCTTAGCCCGAAATGGTCATGAAACACTATTGTGGGGTCGTGACGCTGATCATGTCGCCGCAATGAAGCAAGATAAAGAAAACAATAAATATCTTGCCGACTGCCCTTTTCCTGGAAACTTGATTCTCGAAAGTGATTTAACAAAGGCCGTGCAAGCGAGCGATAATATACTAGTTGTTGTGCCAAGCCATGCGTTTGCCGATATGCTTAAGAAAATTAAGCCTATGTTAACGGCTAATACTAAAATTGCTTGGGCTACTAAGGGTTTAGACCCTCAGACAGGTGATTTATTGCAAAATGTAGCTAGAACGGTTCTTGGTAATAACGTGTCTTTAGCTGTGTTATCAGGACCTACTTTTGCTAAAGAAATGGCTTCAGGTTTACCTACTGCTATTTCATTGTCTTCTGAAGATGATGATTTTGTCGCTGAATTATCTGACTTACTGCATTGTGAAAAACGCTTTCGAGTTTATTCTAATAAAGACTTTATTGGCGTACAACTTGGTGGTGCGGTTAAAAATGTTATCGCTATTGCCGCAGGCATCGCAGATGGCATTGGCTTTGGTGCAAATGCGCGTACTGCGTTAATTACCCGAGGATTAGCTGAAATGACCCGTTTAGGTTTAGCATTAAATGCTGAGCCAGCTACTTTTATGGGCATGGCGGGTTTAGGTGACTTGGTACTTACTTGCACTGATAATCAATCGCGTAACCGTCGATTTGGTTTAGCACTAGGTCAGGGTAGTGAAGCAGAACAAGCTATTGCTGATATTGGCCAAGTAGTTGAAGGTTACAGAAATACGAAAGAAGTGTATATGCTAGCGCAGCGACATGGTGTGGAAATGCCAATTGTTGAGCAAGTATATCAAGTGCTTTATCGCGGAAAAGATGCAAAATTAGCTGCTGCTGATTTACTATCTCGTGATAAGAAATTTGAATAATCACTTTATTCTATAAAGAGATATTGTGAAGAAACACACAAAAAAAGCTGTAAATCGGAGCTACTTGATTTACAGCTTTTTTATTAGCGTATTACTTTACCTATCTTAAAATGCACTTCTTATACCGCGTTAGGAAAACCTAGCTGACGCCACGCATCGTAAACGATTACTGCCGCTGCGTTTGATAAATTCATACTACGACTCTCTTTTAGCATCGGAATTCTAATTTTATCTTTATCAGGGATTTGTACACGCACTTCTTCAGGTAAGCCAGCTGTTTCTGAACCAAACAATAAATAATCACCGGCTTCAAAGTTGACGTCACCATAGAAGTTATTAGTTTTGGTGGTAATCGCTAATACTCGCTTTGGTTGCTCTTTCTCCATGAAAGCATTGAAGTTTGCATGGCGCTGAATCGCTGCAAATTCATGGTAATCTAAACCAGCTCGACGTAGTTTTTTATCCTCTAAATCAAAACCTAATGGCTCTATTAAGTGCAAACGAAAACCTGAGTTTGCGCATAAACGGATTATATTACCGGTGTTTGGCGGTATTTGTGGTTGAAAAAGAACAACATCTAGCATAACAATCATCATGTGGTAAAATTTTTGTTATTATAACCAATAATAACTTTCAGTTCTTAATTTTTCTCCAAGGATCCGGCATGGTTACAAAAAACTCAACAGACGATTATGCATTTTGGGTGCGTTTAGCCGCTATATTTTCTACCTCTACCGCTTTAATCTTAGTGGTGATAAAACTGTATGCTTGGCTGGTAACTGACTCAAGCGCCATGCTGGCTTCAACTACTGACTCTATTTTAGATTTATTTGCTTCAATTATGAGTATTGTTATTTTACGCTTTGCTTTAGCTCCTGCAGATAAAGAGCACAGTTTTGGTCATGGTAAAGCTGAAAGTTTAGCTGGCTTGGTGCAAGCTTCATTTGTACTTGGCTCTGCCATTATACTTATTTTTAATGGTGTATCTCGACTCCTTAATCCGCAGGTGATTGTAAAGAGTGAAGTGGCTATCTGGGTAACAATCATCTCTATTGTCTTAACGCTTATATTGGTTGTTTTTCAACGCTACGTAATAAAGCGCACAGGCTCCATTATTATTAGTGGTGATGCATTGCATTACCAGTCTGATATATTCCTCAATCTAGGGGTTTTAGCGGCAATTATATTGAGTCAGGGGATATGGTTACAAGCAGATGGTGTTTTTACCATATTAGTAGCGCTATATCTTGTTTTTGGTGCGGGTCAAATTATGGTGCAAAGTGTTTCGCAATTAATGGATAGTGAATTAAGTGATGAAGAATTAGCCAAAATTAAAACGATTGTTTTGAGCCATAAGCAAGCCATAGGCATTCATGAATTAAGGACAAGGCAATCGGGAGTACAAAAATTTATTCAATTTCATTTAGAGCTGAGTGATGATTTATCGTTGTTGGAAGCACATAGCATTGGCGATGAGATTGAAGCCGGAATTTGCAGTGCTCTCGCTCCTTGTGAGGTATTTATTCACCAAGACCCTACTTCAGTAGTGCAAAATGAACAGTAAAAATAAGTTATAGCTTACAGCCGTTACTATTCATGAGTGCTAGGGCTGTCATTTTGAATAGTAAGCTGTGAAATAATCTGCTAGTTGTGCTGTTTAAACCAAGCAATACTTTGTGCTACTGCTTGGTTTCTATAATCATCCGTCTCAAAAAACAACTCATGGTAGGCATGCTCAATTCTATTGGGTAGTCCGCCTGGACACGACTGTGGTTGTGACGCATATAATTGCTGACAAAAATCATTTTGTGCTTGTTGGCAAACTACGGTATCGCTACCAGCTTGCAGTAACAAAATAGGAGTTTTAAGTTGAGATATCTGAGCAAAGATTTCTTTTTGAGCTGCGATACACTCTGCTAACCAATGAGTAGTCACACCACCTAGTTGGATCCGTTTATTATTTTTATACAAATCGACAAAGTGTCTGTAACGGTGCTTTGAGTGTGTAAGTTTATTTTCGGTAAAACTAACAGAGGAATAGTTCTTTTGTCCGATAAAATACCAAGGTGTTTTACTGATAATATTATTGAGTCGGAGCTTAATAGTTACCAGTGCTTTTGCTATGTTCTGGGGTATTAAAGCAGAATAAAACCCTAACATAGGAGATGATATAACTGCCGCTTTAATTGTATAGGGAAAATTTTGCATAAAACGTGTTGCAATGGCGCCACCCATTGAGTGTGCCAATAGGTAGGGCTTTTCTGAACATTGTTGAGTAACTATATCCTCAATAAAACACTGTAAATCATCGATGTAATGTTGAAATTTAGTGACATAACCTTTTTCCCTATTTGGCAGAAGTCGCCCAGATAACCCTTGACCTCGGTGGTCAATAATAAAAATATTATAGCCTTGATGGTATAAATCAAATGCTAACTCTTGGTATTTTAAGTAGCTTTCACATCGGCCGGGCACAACGACTATCGTTTGGAGGTCAGTCTGTTTTTGAATGAACTGGGCGTAATGGATGTTTACTTCGCCTACTCCAGAAAATGAGTCAAATAACCCTTGCTGCCAAAAGTAAGTGATTTTATCGGGAAGCTTATCCTTGAGGTTTTCTTCTGGATTAAATGGATGGTATTTACTCAAATATATCCCCCTTCTATATCAAATTACCTTAATGTACTTTGGATATAGATCAACTTGAATGTCAGTATTTAATGGCGATTAGGCGTGTAAGCTAAAAGAGAATATTTTGGTCATCTTACTTTCAACTTTACGGTTGTTTTTTGTCGCAGGAGTAAATCTCCATTTTCGGATCGCTGAACGAATAGCGGATTTAAAATATACAAGCTTACTTTGCTGGGCGAAATTAATATCAATTACCCTACCACTCTTATCTATTGTGAAATCTACTGTTACTTCCATTTCAATGCCTCTACGCTTTGCAAGGCTTGGGTATATTGGATTAACAGAATTCAGTAACTTAGCTTCTAATGTATTTGGTATCGGTAATGTCTCATGCTTTGATTCTATTATTTGGCTAGTTTCATTTGGCTGACTTTTTAGGTCTCTAGTATTATGGGAAGCTTGATACAGATTATTTTGCATTGACAAAGTGTTGATTTCTTCATTATAGGTGAGTTGGCGATATGGATCTTCTTTGATTTTTAAGCCTTTATCATATGCAAGTGATAATTGCTTATTTCCCTTTTTAAAAGGTTCAAGTAAGACAGTATCGACACTTGTTTTTTCAGTTGTTATCGATGGTAAAATCATTTGGGTTTGTGCTGGTATAACTGCCAGTTTTTTCTTGCTAGCGCTTGAGCTTAAAATGTCTTCTACTTCAATAGCTGCAGGTGTTACAGGTGAGAGTAGGGCAATTGTTTTATTTGTATCCAACATGTTTACGGTCAAACTAGTCTGTTTTTCTTCATATCTAAATTTTGTTTTTTGATCTTCATCAGCCGTTGTCGTTAGCTGTCTCTGCAGAGCTATTTCTTTTACGGTTTCAATAAAATCTTCTTTGTGGTTGGGCGTTAAAGGCTCAATAGCCGCTGTCGTTAGTGTGATTTCTTGTTCTATTCCGTAGTCAGATATGTTTTGATAATTGCTTTTCTCTACAAGAAAGCTCGGAGTCGGTGTATTTGTTCGACTTAATAATTGCTGAGCTATTGAGTCATTTTTTAGTAGGGTACTTTTTCTTGTTATATCGGCTTTATTTAGGCCGATTACGCTCATATTTGCACTGATAGCGCCCTTGTTAAGAGTGTCTTGCCACGGGAATTGATTATTTAGCTGCTGGGCAAAAGGCATTGTTAGTAATTGATTAATACTCAGTAATGTTAGCGTCAAAAACAAACACATGGCAGCAAGAAATTTACTGGTATTGTTCGTTGGTGCACAGTGATGATCAACAAGCCTAAGTACTCTGGTCTTTAAATCACCTCCAGATGCAGCCATAGCCATAGTTGGAATGGTATGGAAGTGATTTTTTGAACATAAAGAAGCGGTATCGGTCAAAGTATGTGCGTACGCTATTGCATATCCACAATGCTCCACAGCAATGTCATCGCTACAATATTCACGCTCGTTACGCATTTGCTTGCCGATCCAATGCACACTTGGATGAAAGAAAAATAGCAATTCAATAAGTGTTTGCAAAAAATTAACTAAATAGTCATGACGACGAATATGTGCAAGTTCGTGCAAAATAAGCATTTCAAGTTGAGCTGAGTTTAACCCTGTCACCATACTTGCGGGTAATAACACTACCGGCTTTAACCACCCTATAGCCATGGGAACTTCAGCTTTTAAGGAAATAAGTAATTTTGGCGTTTTAGTTAGCTTTATCTGTTTGGCTAATTCATCAAAGCGCTTACTCAGTGCCGAAGATGGAGAAACGCTCGAAAAGCGGGGCAAATTATTTACATTACGAATCTCAATAAGTAACTTACTGGCAAGGATCGTAATTGTAGCCAACCAAAATAATGAAAGATAAGGCAATGAGTGGGCTAATATCGAAGGCAGTAATTCTTGATAAGTAAATAAAGGGTTTTGCTGGGTTAACTCATTCACTAAACTCGTGAGTGGGATAGGGCTTAGGTTACTATTCATGCCTGAACTTGTGTCAGGGTAGACCATGGTATAGGTTAGTACAGCAAGTACGCCGTTTGCTAACATCGCTAAGGTAGCTAAGGTATATCGTAATTTTGATTTGTTTTTATCAACTATAAATAACAAAGACTTTAAGATAAGCGCCACGAGTAAACCTTGCCATAAAAAATGCACTAGGGTTAGCGATAAGCTATATAAAAAAGGGCTGTTAAATAATTGCTCAAACATAGTTAAAGTTAATTTTACTCTTTATTGTCTAGAGAGTTTAATAACTGGCGAATATCATTAATTTCTTCATCGCTAGTTGAATCATCGATAGCGCGCATCACTAACTTTGAAGTTGAGCCACCAAAAGCTTTAGTTATTAAGTCTTTAATCAGTGATGATTGCGTTTGTGTTTGACTGTTAGCTGTAGCATAAATATGAGCACGATTACTTTCATCTCGGATGACCAGTGATTTTTCATGCATAATTTGGAGTATTTTTAATACGGTGGTATAGCCAGTCTTTTGTGTAATACTTACTACATCGTGAATTTGTCTTACCGTTGCAGGACCCATCTTCCAAAGCACATTGAGTAGTGTTAACTCGGCTTCTGTGGGTTTGACTGCAGAATTTTCATGCGCCATGTACATATCCTTATTCGATAGTTTTATAAGTTAGAGACTAAATACGAATGCGATCGTATTTAGTCTTAGCTTATATCGAGTACAGTAAATGAGCAACCGTTTTGTTTGGTGACTATTTATTGGTAACTATTTTTCGCCCTTATTGAGGCTAGCATAAAGCTCGCCAAGACGAGTGACAGTCCCCGGTCCAGCATTTTCTGCAAATTCACTAATCATTTTAGGTGCGAAGGTGCTCACAACGGTTGAACCTAGCTTAAATCGACCCATCTCATCACCTTTATTAAAGGTAATCGCATCTTCTCCATCTTTAGGGTATTGCCATCTGAATATATCTTTTCCTGCCGGTGGAGTGATAGTGCCACCCCAAGTTGTTTCTATGCTGGCAACAATCGTTGCACCAACCAATACCATGGCAAGTTCACCCATTTCAGTATCAAAAATGGCAACAACACGTTCATTTCGAGCAAAAAGATCAGGCACGTTTCGAGCGGTAAGAGGATTAACTGAAAATAGCTCCCCTGGAACATAAATCATTTCACGTAAAGTAGCTGCCATTGGCATATGAATACGGTGATAATCTTTTGGTGCTAAGTAGATACAAGAGAACTTTCCACCTTGAAAAGGTGCTGCTGTTTTTTCATCACCGCCTAGTAAAGAGCTTAAGCTGTAATTGAAACCTTTTGCTTGGATAAGTTGCCCGTCGATAATGTCACCTTGTTGGCTAATCGCACCATCAACGGGATAACATATGGCATTTTCACTACTATCAATAGTTCGAGCACCTTCTTCTAATTCACGGGTGAAAAAGTTATTAAAGGTATCAAAGTCGCTAGCCTTTTTAAGCTTGGCTTCATTCATATTGATACCATAAGACTCAATAAAAAGCTTGATAAGCTTAGTAGTCAACCAACCCATTTTTGCAGCCGCTAATTTACCTACTAAACGTGAAATAGCGTGTTTAGGCATGATGTACTGCAAGGTGATTTTAATTTTATCGCTAAGATTATTTTGTGAAGACACTCATTTTTCCTTAATTATTAAAACGTGAGGTTAATTTATTATCATTGAGGCTAGCTAATATACGTTGAAAGCTTGCTAGGCGAGCAGGATTGATTTCTTGCTTTTCTCCTGCCGCTATTAGGGCACAGCCAGGGTCTGTTTGATGCTTACAATCTCTAAACTTGCACAAACCAAGAAAGTCGGAGAACTCAATAAAACCATGACAAACTTGTTCTGGCGTTAAATGCCATAAACCAAACTCGCGAATACCAGGTGAGTCAATTAAATCACCACCTTCATTAAAGTGGTATAAGCGTGCTACGGTAGTGGTGTGTTGCCCTAAACCTGAGTTATCTGAGACTTCTTTTGTTAGTATCCCTAAATCTGGCATGAGGGCATTAACTAACGTTGATTTGCCAACACCTGATTGACCAACAAAAATACTAGTGTGCTGTGTAAGTTGCATTTTTAGTTCGCTTATACCATCACGGGATTTACTACTCGCGTAAAGTACTTGATAACCAATATCTTTATAAATTTTTAGTTGTTTAGCTATTTTCTCTTGTTCCCCAGCGCTAATACTGTCTAATAAATCAGTTTTATTGAGTACAATAACAGGCGTAATACCCGTTTGCTCTGCAGCCACTAGGTAACGGTCAATAATATCGCTATTAAAAACGGGCAACACAGAAGAAACAATGAGAATTTGACTGATATTTGCCGCGATAGGCTTAACACCATCATAAACATCGGGACGACTTAGTACAGAGTCACGCTCATGAACGGCCTCTATTATACCTGTGATGCTATGCTGAGTTTCTCTGCCCAGACGCCAAAGTACTTTGTCTCCACAGACAAGCGAGCCAATAGAGCGACGTAAATTACAACGGTATATTTCACCAAGTTCGCTTTCGACATCTGCATGTTGTCCAAATCGACTAATAATAACGCCTTGCTGAGGAGTGCCTAAGTCGTCATCTTCCCATTGCACTTTATCTTTATTTTTAGTGGTTTTACCATGTAATCTATTATCATGATTGGCTTTAATGCGCCTTTGCTGACCTTTGGTCAGTTTTTTTACCTTAGACAAGTGACTTATTCATACGATTTAATTTGATCCAACATTTAATTTTGACCCGACTTGGTTGTAACGGGTATATACCCGTTATCAATCAAGATGCATGTTTCAGAGTGCTTGAGCAATTTCAATTCAAGGCGCTGTGATGAAATAATGGTTATTCCCTTATAAATCACAGCAACGATGAAGTGATTTTGCTCAAGCGCTTCTTCGATGGGTTTAAAATGACTTTATACGGCGTTAAATAATTAAACCATAGAATGACTATGCCTAAATAATTTGCCTTGCTTAAAGTCATTTTAATTCCCACTGAAATCCTGCACTTTGAGTGGTAACGGGTATATACTAACAATTATATACCAATGTTTATGCATTTTTTTTTAAGGGAAGTTTATGGCGGGTAATGATAACAATTTAATTTGGCTTGATTTGGAAATGACAGGATTAGAGCCAGCAGAGGATGTGATATTAGAGATCGCTATCATTATCACCGATAGCCATTTAAATACCTTAGCGCAAGGACCAATATTTGCCATCAATCAAAGCGATGATGTGTTAGATAATATGAGTGAGTGGTGTATTGAACATCATGGAAATTCTGGTCTCACTCAACGTTGTCGTGACAGCAAGGTGAGCTTAGCGCAAGCAACTGAGCAAAGCTTAGCTTTTGTACAAGAATGGGTACCTCAAGGTAAATCACCTATGTGTGGTAATAGTATTGGCCAAGATAGACGATTTATTAATAAGTATATGCCTGATTTTGAAGATCATTTTCATTACCGTAATATTGATGTTAGTACTATTAAAGAGCTGGCAAGACGTTGGAAACCAGAGGTCTTAAAATCGGTAGTTAAAATTGGCGCTCACTTGGCGCTAGATGACATCAAAGAGTCAATATCTGAGTTAAAAGTATATAGAGAGCTTCTCTTCAAACTATAACTTGAACCCTGCTCTACATCTATAAGTAGAGTAGGTATAACATTAAATATACAAATTATTTAAGGCATGAATAGCTATTATCGTGCCGCTTCCTATTTTTGAGTATTATCAATGAAAAATGTAGCCACTTACCTAGTGCTCTTACTGATTAATATCGGCCATATAAATTACAGTAATGCTGCTAGCACAACAGATAACAGTATTAATGCTGATCAACAATTAGCTAGTATTATCCAAGTTCATGAAGAATTCTATCTAAAATCAAGCCCATTCAATCAACCAGATGTTGTGGGTAATAACGCTAAATTACCCGATTTGTCGGCAGATTCTTTACATGCTAAGTATCAGCAAGGTTTGTCTATTTATCAGCAGTTAGCCGCATTAGATAATGAAAAGTTAACACAAGAAAATCAGATTAACTTATCGGTACTTGTATACAGTTTAAAAAACAAGCTAGATAGTTACACCAATAAAGAGCATTACATGCCTCTTACTGCAGAGTCAGGGTTTCATGTCTGGATAGCAAATATCTCAAAGCAAGTTGATTTTAAAACCTATAAGGATTATCAAGATTATCTAGCACGTCTATCGGCTCTTCCTCGATATTTTGACCAACAAATCCATTGGATGAAACTAGGACTGAAAAGTGGAATTAGTCAGCCTAAAATAGTGCTTGAGGGATTTGAACATTCTATTGCGGCTTACATAAAAGAAAATATTTATGAGAGTAGTTATTATTTACCTTTTAGCAAAATGTCAGCTTTTATTACCCCTAGCCAACAAGATGACTTGCAGCGAAGAGCTAAGCAGATTTTAATCACTAAAGTTATGCCGGCATATCAGGCCTATTATGACTTCATGGTTAATGAATATCAGCCTAATGCTCGTGATAATATTGCCGCTAAGTCACTTCCTAATGGTAATGAATATTATCAAAATAGACTAGAGCACTATACCACTTTACCTATGACGGCAATGCAAGTTCATCAACAGGGACTGTCTGAAGTTAAGCGTATCAGAGCCGAGATGGACGAAATCATCGAACAAGTTAGTTTTGAAGGTAGCTTCAGTGAGTTTGTGCAATTTTTACGTACCGATCCCCAATTTTATGCCACGACACCAACTGAGCTATTAAAAGAAGCCTCCTTTATTGCTAAGAAAATGGATGCCAAATTACCTAAATTATTTAAGACGTTACCAAGAACTCCATATGGTGTAATGGCTGTGCCTGCTAATATAGCGCCTAAATATACAACAGGACGATACGCAGGATCATCACGAGATGACCAACCGGGGAATTACTGGGTCAATACTTATAGATTAGATCGTCGACCACTTTATGTTTTAACAGCACTGACACTTCATGAAGCAGTACCAGGTCATCACTTACAAATATCGTTAGCAAAAGAGATGAAGAATGTAGCGAAGTTTAGAAACAGAACCTACATCTCTGCTTTTGGTGAAGGTTGGGGCTTGTATTCTGAATACCTAGGTATAGAAGCAGGTATGTATGAAGACCCTTACCATAACTTTGGTCGTTTAACGTATGAAATGTGGCGAGCCTGTCGCTTAGTTGTAGATACAGGTATGCATACGCAAGGCTGGAGTCGCACTCAAGCAATGGATTTTTTAGCTAATAATACCGCCTTATCACTGCATAATGTAAAAACGGAAATAGATCGTTATATCTCATGGCCAGGGCAAGCGTTATCTTACAAGCTGGGTGAGTTAACCATTAAGCGTTTACGAAAAGAAGCAGAACAAGCTTTAGGCGAGGATTTTGATTTACGAGATTTCCATGACGAGTTATTGATGCGTGGTTCAATGCCATTAACTATGTTGGATAAAATAATAACGCATTATATTAGTGAGAAAAAATCCCTCGTTCAACAATCTAAAAATACGGGGTAATACTATTTGGAATGAAAGTAACGACGTTGTTGGATCGTTAGGGTATTTGAAGATGATCACTTATTTAGAGCAATTGGTATAACTACTTTTATAAAGTGCCTGATATAGAAATATGCTGTGTTAGGCTCTAGTAGTTTACTACGATGAGTTATTTCTTTTATATAAACAGGAAAGAGTTGTTATATTGAAAATAAAGAGGGGGGCGACGCAAAGAGAACGGAAGAAACAGATAGTGAGCTATCGAGTTGAGATAAGCCCCCACTATATCTAAACTTGGCAGTCCCGCTATCATAGGTTTCCCTTTAGACCGGTAACTTTGCGTCTCTAACTTTCATTAGATTTGCCCTTAGCAAGCTTTGAAGCTCAACTACAGTTATTATAGGATGAATTCTATAAATGTAAACAGAAAATACTATTTTTGTTTACCTTTATAAGGTAAATATAGTAAAAAGTAATATTAGGTTGCACTGTATTGTATCCAATACTTTGTTTTTCAATAACTAATGGTATGAATATGGCGATAAAACGGTTATTTCTTTTCATGACTTTTCCTTTTAAAGTGCAATTATTGTCTTTTTTTATAGTGACTGCAGCCTTTGCACAGTCATCGCCTGAGCAAGCGATACTGAGCAATCAAGTGCAGAAATTATTAAAAGTAAATGATGAAATGGTTGATAGGGATACAGTGAAATACCTATTGGAAAAAATCATTAATAATCGACAACATTACTCAAATGATATCCTCGCTAAAGTCTATTTACTTTCAGCAAGGGGAGCTAGTAAGCAAGGAAATATAAACCAAGTATTCGAGTTTGCTCAACATGGCTTAGCAGTGAATAGTCTAGATAAAAAAGTTAAATTAGCGTTATTGCTGAAGTTAGCTGATGTTTATATTGCCAGGAAGCATTATAAAAAGTTACTAGAATTAACCCAAGTAGCAGTAAAAAATAGTGAAGTTACAGGGAGCATTAAGTATCAATTACTTTCGTTAAGTTATCGCAGTGTCGCGTTGTCAATGTTAGGAAAGCACCAAGGTGCTTTAGCTGATTTACAGCAAGTCGAACAGGGGATCAGTAAAAGTGAATTGACAGAGTATATAGAATTATTGACTATTTTAGCTTTGGCCTATCATCATCTAGGTGATTATCAAACATCGTTAACTATGCAATTAAAAATATTGAAATCAAAATTTGAAATGGGACAAAAAAATAATATTGCTCAAACCTATTTATACTTAGGTTATGCCTACTTTAATTTGCAGCGCTTTGATGATGCATATAATGCCTATTGGGAATCTAAAAAGGCAGCTCAAAAGAGCGATAGTCCTATTAATGTTGCTCATGCAAATAAGGGATTAGGCCTTACCTTAATAAAACAAAAACAATTTCATCAAGCACTTGTGCCTTTACAGCAAGCAATAGAAATATTTTCCCAACATAATATTCAATCTGAACGTATAGAGACTTCTGTGGCTTTGGTAAGCGCAAAGTTGAGCGTTAAGCAAACCCTTGATGGTTATAACTTATTAATTGAAGTAATAAAACTTCTTGATGGCAAGGATATCTCATTAAAGTATGCAGGTTTTTATCGAATGGTTGCTGAAATGCACTTTGTGAAAAAAAACTATCAAGTTGCTTATCGCTGGCAAGAAAAGCATAGTCAAGTCTTGCTTGATAAGCTTAAAGACAAGAATAAATCCTCCCAAATAGTGCAAAGATTTCCTTTTTTAGCTTTGGGGCAGGCACTTAAAGTAGAGCCAATTGAAGAGTCGAAAAGGCTAGCGGTAAAATTGGCAGAAAGTAGTGAGCTGTCGAGTAGTTTTACTGAAAAGTATCAAAAACAAAGAGTCATCATCACAAGTTTGTCGGCCTTAGTTTGTTTATTATTAGTCACCTTAGTGGGCTTCTTTTTGAGATTAAGAGCACAAAAAATGAACCTGGCCTATGAAGAAATGGAAAAACCCAGTTATGCAATAGCTGCTCCCATGCAAACAAAGTTTAATTATCAATTAGCCTTTCAGAAGGCAAGACAGTTTAAATACTCTCTAAATGTTGGTTATCTTATTGTAGACAATTGGCAGGAACTTGTTTTTCACTTCAATAAAAAAAGCATCAATGAGGTGACGAAGGAAATCGCCAGCCTTATCAATGATCACATATCTGAATTTGATTATGCGGGCTTGCTAAATGAGGGGGAGTATCTGTTATTATTTGAGCATCAAAGTAGTCAAGAAGTCAGTGTTAAACTCGATAATCTGGTGCAAGCTATAAATACACGAGCTTTTGCCAACTTAGGCGATTTTTCAGTAACGATGAAATACTCGTTGAATACTCCTGATTTTAAAGATATTGACCCATATCTCTTTTTGGCACGTATTGCTGAATCTGTTAATATCGAGCAAGTTAACCAGTCTAAGGTATCGTAATGTTTTTTGTTTTAGTTATAACCGTTGTTTTTGTCTTCATTAGTATCTACTTCTTTTTTCGCGCAGAAAAACTGCAAAGACAGCTAATAAGTCAGCAACGTGAAAGTTTGGCCACCCGTAAGGAAAATAAATTATTAGTGGAGTCTATTACACTCGTTGCCACGCGAGAGCAAGAGTTCTCTAAAGCAAAATTACAACGTTTAAAAGCGTATGCTAAAGCCAACGATGACGAACAACTTTTGCTACATACAGAATTAATCAGTCCATTAATTAACAATTACAGCATTGTATTTAGGGAGTGTCTAAAAGGAAAAGGTCGACTAAAATCGGTTAGCCAGAAGTGTTTTGCAAACCAGGATAGTTCGGCTTATAAAAAATTCGTAGCATTGATAGTAACCAGCGATAAAAAATTAAAACGTTATTGGTCTAGTGATAACCTCAACGGGTTCCTGTTTTTAGTTGATGCTCTGCTTACAATAGATGAAGGTAACTCCAGTCGACCTATCAAAGACAAGAAAAGTAATTGTCATTCCTAATATAACAGCTTAATAACGTGGTATATCTGTACAAAAGGTCATATTTTTAATAGGCTAGGGCATTACTTTGATGAAATTTCCTAGGATGGGGGGTTAAATATGAGTCGTTTTAACGCCAAGTACATTTTACTATTTATTATTCTTATTGTAATTGTTGCTCTATCTACGCTTTTTGCACAACAATACAGTGAAAATTTTCCGATCAGCTTGATTGCTATTATTAGCTATCTTGTTGCGGTTATCACCGCGACTGTTTTAGCTCTATTATTCATTCAAAAATCATTCAGTTCAACGGTTGTAAAAGCGGATACTGAAATTATTAGTGTTGAAGAGCTGTTTTCTTATACCCATGATCCTACCACTAACTTACCAACAGCACAGCAAGCTCAAAGAACTTTTGAAGCGGCCATCAAGTCTAACACGGGACAACGTTATGCTACTGTGGTCTTCAAACCAGTTAATTTCCAGCAAGTAAATAGTTTATTGGGCCATCATAATTCTGACTTGTTATTATTACAGCTTGCATACTGTTTACAGCAAAAAATCTCTGATAATGTAAGTTTGTTAAGTTTTGGTTTTAGTCCTGAGCCTGTCCGTATTGCTCGTTTACAGAGTTTACAATTTTTGGTGGTATATAACTTAACCGATAGTCGATTTGATGATGAAATTATGCTTGATGAACTCTGTCATCAATTAGCTGACTCTGTCCCTAATGCTATGAGTTTTAAGAGTTTCTCTTTGAATTTTGAACTCGCTTTTGGTATTGCTATTTCAGGTGAACATGGCGATAACTTTGATGAAATTATCGCCCATGCAGGCGATGCTTTATTAAATGGTTTACAGAAACAGCAAGCCATTAATTATTTTGATAAAAAAAGTATTGTTTATAACCAAAGTCAGCTCGCTAGGATGGAGGCAATACGTCAAGATATTAAAGAAGAGAAGTTGTTTTGTTATTTACAACCACAAGTCAATATTAATAACCACAATATTGTAGGCTTCCAATTGAGGGTTCATTGGTATGAAAGTGAGCTGGTTAAACCATTAGAACTCTATGATTTTTCCGAGCTTGCTGAGCATAGTGGTGAATTGTATCTATTGACAAAGCAGATGTTAAAACAAGCATTTAATACTCTTGAAAGTTTACACAATATAGGCGTGTATCAACGTATTTCTGTTACTTTGTCTAGTGCAAGTTTATTTGAGGTGGATCTAGTCGATTACATCGAGACAAAACTGCAACAGCATAAAATATCAGGTAAATACTTAATGATTGAATTGAGTGAAAATGTAATGATTAGTGCGAGTAACCGAGTAAAAGTCATTATTGATCAGCTTAAGTCATTGGATATAAAAATTTCTATTGCCAATTTTTCAGGTAGTTATGAGTCGTTACGTTATGTAAGGAAAATGGCGATTCATCAACTTAAAATCAATTGTCAGCAATTAAGTAACGACAGTAGTAATCGAGTAGATAAGGCAATAACTAATGCACTTGTTACTTTAACTCGTAGTATGAAAATCCCCCTTGTAGGCACCGATATTGATAGGCATGATGCGTCAGAAGCTTATATAACTATGGGTGGAGAGTTAATTCAAGGAGATATTATTCATTCAGGAGTTGTTCCTGACGAAATAGAAATATGGTTAGAGAAATGGTACTTACAGCACCCAGGATCTATCCCTCCAGAAGCGAGACCATCTATTTATTAGTCCTACTTTATTCAATATCGAGTACTTCTTGTGATCATATACTCTCGGTATTCTCAGCATGGATATGGCCATCAGCGAACACGGTAACCTCGGTAGAGTTAATGGCAGCATTTATTGCTAAATACTTTGCTTACTTACCTATAGCAGTTGTTACCATTAATGATTGGTTAGGAATGTCGATATATTCTACAAATCGACACTGCTATAACAAATCATCCATTCCTAGTCGTATTCTCAGCACATTGTGTAATACTTACATTAATAGGCCCTCTCAGTATTGAGTCGCATCAATAGTATCAACTGAACTGAACTAAACACCTATAATACAGGTGGTTAGCTGAGAGGTAAGAGACCTTTTGTTATAAAATAAAGAGTTCAGCTAATGTATAATTTTCTGATGAAATAAAATCTATTATATATTTTATTTCATTTACGGGTATTACTTGAATTTAAAGGTAAAAGCCTTTTTAATAGCACTAATGATTTGGCACTAGAACCAAACACACTTTAAAAGTATATTCGTTCAAAAAGGTACATTAATAGCCATGATTAAAGTTGTATTATGATCGAATTTATAACACCCCGGACATTTCTTTTTTCGACGCAAGCCGTGGTTTTTTCAGTGCTATTATTTGTTTTTTATACTTATTATCGTACATTTCTTCGTAAATACGTTAAATATTGGTTAGTAAGTATTGGCGCGCTATGCCTTAGTTATTTAATCAAATCTATTATACCTTATTCTACTAGCCACCTTTCAAGTGATTATTGGCTGATTCTAGCGGAATTACTACTTCAGATTTTCCAATATTCCTTCCTGATTTTCCTTGGGTGTGGCGTTTTTAATGCAAAAACGAATAAGGAAATACCTCCGAAGATATTAAGGGGAAGTCTCGCTGTAATTGTCGTACTCAGTATTGTCACTACAGTATTATTTGCCTTTGATTCCAGCCAAGCATTTAACCATTTTTATTTAACCGTTAGCCTCCCTAGTTTTATCTTTGGTTGCTCTTTCTTTTCTTTAGCCAGCTACCTTTTATTTGATAAAAAAAGCTATTTTTCAAGTAAAGTCTTAATGTATTTTTCGGCCACGTTTGGCTTACGGTACTTAATATATTCTTTTATATCCATTGTGGCTTTAACAGAACCCTGGTTTCGTCAACTAGAGTCATTCCTATTGTATTTTGATGTTGCTGCACATAGCATCCTTGGCTTTACTTTACTCATTTGGATGCAAGGTGCTGAAAGGTTTGCAGCTTTAAATGCTATAAATAGAGCACAATACCTTGGTAAACATGATTCATTAACGGGAGCACTTAATCGTGAGCAAGTGATGGCGAAGTTGTCAGATAAAATGCTTGAACTGACACAGACAAATAAAGTAAATAAGAGCCAAGTAAAGCTGGCAATTTTTTTACTAGATATAAAACAGTTTAAATTTATCAATGATACTTATGGCTTAAAAATAGGGGACTATATTCTTGGGGAGATAGCCAATCGTCTAAATCATAGTGTTTTCATTCCACAAGCGGTAGGTCGTTTAAGTGGTGACTCATTTATGTTTGTCATTGAATTTGAACAGCTATCGCATGTCGATCGAGCCGTAGACCACCTTCATGAACTTATTGAACGTTGTTTCCACTATGAGCAGCAAGAAATAAAAATTCAAGCTAGCGTCGGATATTGCTTTTATCCAGGTGATGCCGATAAATCAGAAGATTTACTACAAAAAGCTAACCTTGCGCTGCATCATGCAGAAACCAATAATATACCAACAGTTGCTTTTGAAGACGGTATGCAAGCACAAGGTAGACATTTAGTCTTGATGGAGAAGCAGTTAAGATTGGCATTAGAAAATGATGAATTTATTTTATATTATCAACCGCAATTAAACTTATTAACGAATAAGCTTGAGGGTGTCGAAGCGTTAGTGCGTTGGCAGCACCCTGAGAAAGGCGTGCTTCCGCCGAGTGAGTTTTTATCTGAGATGGAAGCTTTGGGTATGCATAATGAATTTGATAACTATATTTTAACCAAAGCCTGCCAAGCAAGTGAACGCTGGTTTAAATTATATCAACGTCGTGTAGCTATTGCTGTGAATATAACCGCTGTTGAATTTCAAGATGAGCAACTGGTTACTAATATGCAAATGTTATTGCAAAAATATGGTATCCCTTCTAAATATATTGAATTAGAGATTACTGAAAACGTTGTTATGACTGATATTACTAGGGCAATGAATAGTATTATTAAATTGCAAAGCATGGGTATTAAAGTATCCATTGATGATTTTGGCACAGGCTATTCGTCTTTGGCCTATTTACGAGACTTGCCGATAGATAAAATAAAAATTGATCGAAGCTTTATTCAAGAAGTGGAAAGCAATGATTCAGATCTTACTATCGTTAAGTCCATGATCGATCTGTCACATGGATTAGGTAAAAGAGTTTTAGCTGAAGGTGTTGAAACAGTAGAACAACTCAATTTACTACGTCATTTAGGCTGTGATGCAGTACAAGGTTATTATATTAGCAGACCACTGCCTGAAGAAAAATTGGCGCGGTATCTTGAAAGGAAATAGGTTAAATAAAAGTTATACCTAAGCTTATAAACTCCAATTATTTAATCAAATAACTCTCCTTAATTAGCTCTCAAACAATAAAGTAATAGGCATGTATATTGTAATCACGAGCATGTCTGGGATTTTGCTATTATCTAAAAATAAGCAGTATTTAACGATAAGTTATCAATAAACAAACAAAAAACAAAAAATTAAAAATTAAAAATTAAAAAGTATAAAAGTATAAAAATATAAAAATATAAAAAAATATTAACAAAAATCTGATAGTTACCGATACAGGTCTATACTAGAAGGAGGAAGGCTGAGTAGGTTTCCTTTTTCTGTTGTATTTTGTATTTCGCTGTCTTCATAGCAATACACTACAGAGGAAAGGTAAAGTTACATGGGCTAAGGATAAGCTAAATTTTCCACTATCAATTTTTATATTATTTAGATTAAACTTTAAAGGTAAAATTCTATGCTCATAAAACACAAACTAATCATTAATACCGGCATCCTAGTGTTGGCAATGAGCCTAATGCTAGTATTACTGAATTATGCAAGTTCAGCATTACAACATGATATATCGATTGCAAAGGGTATAGGTGATATTAAAGCTTCTGTACTTGAATTAAGGCGTGAAGAAAAAGATTTTTTTGCCCGTAAGAATCTGAAGTATGATGATAAGTTTCAAAGTAAAATAAAGGAAGCTCACTTTCAAATTAAGCGATTATCGTCAGACTTTACAGATATTGGTTTATCAATACCAGAATTGGCTAGTATGGGTAATATTCTTACTCAATATCAAACACAGTTTACTAACGTTGTTACCTTGCAAAAGAAAATCGGCCTAGATGCTAAATCTGGCTTGTACGGGGAACTTCGTGCTGCTGTTCATAATGTGGAAGAGCTTATTGGTAATGATGATTACCGTTTACGAAGTGAAATGTTACAACTGAGACGTAATGAAAAAGATTTTATGCTACGTCTAGATGATAAATATGTAGATAAACTTAAAAGTAATGTTAGTAAGTTACTTAGCAGTGTTCAATCGAGTAATTTTTCGTCCTCTAAAAAGCAGGAAGTTAGTAAGCTTACCAAAGATTATCAAACCGCTTTCTCCAATTTAGTTATGGCTCAAAGAGAGTTGGGTTATAACGAAAAAATGGGCGTAATCAAGGAAATGCGTAGTGTAGTTCATCAAGTTGATAATGAACTTAAAAAACTATTAACTAAAAGTGAACAGGCAGTGCAAGACAGTGTGAGTTATGTAAATACTCTAGCTTACAGTTTGTTTTTTATTGTGTTATTGGTGGCTTTAGCGAGTGCTTGGTTCGTTGGCAAAAGTATCTTAGATCGAATTAGCAACTTACAACTTACCATGAACAAAATTGCTCAGAGCAATGATTTAACCACTGAAATAGACGTTAGCGGTGGTGATGAACTCTCTGAAATGGCTAAAGTATTTAACCATATGTTAACTAATTTTCGTTCACTTATTGTTGAAGTCAATCACTCAGTTGTCACACTTAATACCGCAACAGGTAGCTTGGCTGAAAATATTTATAACGCCAATGAAGGTGTTGAGACTCAAATGCAGCAAACAGACCTTGTTGCTACAGCGGTCACAGAAATGGTCGCAACGGTAGATGAAATAGCGACTAATACTCGAGAAGCAGCTCATAAGGCCGAGCTAACAAATAGCAATGCTGGAAAAGGTAAAACAGGGGTAGAGCAAACAATAAAACAAATAGGTCAGCTATCTGCGAAATTGTTAGATTCAGAAAATGTAGTCAAGGAGTTAGAAAAAGAAAGCATCACCATTGCCTCAGTATTAGATGTTATTCGTGGTATTGCTGACCAAACTAACTTACTTGCTTTAAATGCCGCCATTGAAGCTGCTAGAGCGGGTGAGCAAGGTCGAGGCTTTGCTGTTGTTGCTGATGAAGTCAGAACGCTTGCGAGTAGAACTCAAGACTCAACTCAAGAAATTGAAACCATCATTGGTCTATTGCAAAAACGTACTCAAGAGATTGTAATCTTAATGGCGCAATGCCGTAATCAGGGAAAAGAAAGTGCGGAGCAAGCGAGTTCAGCCGGTGCTATGCTCGATGAAATAGCACAAGACGTTTCGCTAATAATGGAAATGAATAGTACTATAGCCACTGCCATCCAAGAGCAAAGTACTGTTGCCTCAGAAGTTAATCAACACGTAGTGATGATCAGAGATGTGACAGAGCAATCAGGTAACTCAGCGAAACAAAATGAGCAGATGAGTGAAGAGTTGTCTCAACAGGCACAAGTGCTAACGACAGAAGTGAGTCGCTTCACAGTTTAAACTAATGTGTAGACTTACCTTGGAAATGATGTAAATAAAAAAGCCCTAACTCTTTTGAAGGTTAGGGCCTTTTTTATTGGGCTGAAAACATAAAGCGATTATATTGAGTCGACTAAATTAGCTAATTATAACTGTTTAAAATTAATCATAGTTTCACGGGAATGACCACTGGTCTTCAGCTCATTTAAGTAACTCTGCCAACGAATCTCATATTCCAAAGCTAATGTTTGGACATAGTCTTCACTATAAATAGCGCTATGTTCATCATCAAAAATAAAGCGATAACCATGCTTTGCGACGCTCTCAATGTTGACTAACAATATATCCTTTTTATGAGCGGTAACTTGACTGGTCTTTGGTTTTTTAGTTGAGTTCGCTGGGGAGCTAACACGCAAATATTCAAAGCTAAGTTGTGTGTTTTTTATCGCTGCACTAGCTGAGAACTCAATAGTCAGATTATGTAGGGTATTATCTATAATAAAACGGGCTATTTTCATTGCAGTAAAGAACCTTTTATTTTATTTAGCTAAGATAATTTTTGATTATCTTAGCTAACACCAGACTACTAAAGAATAAATCGACTCAAATCTTCATCTTTAACGACTTCACTTAATATTTTAGTAACATAAGCTTTATCTATGCTGATCACTTCACCACTGCGTTGGTCTGCATTGAATGATAAATCTTCTACTAAACGCTCCATCATAGTATGTAAACGACGAGCACCAATGTTTTCAGTAGTCTCATTAACTTGCCAAGCCGAATCTGCAATAGCTTTAATACCATCATCGGTAAAGGCAACCGTAACACCTTCAGTTGCGAGTAATGCAATATATTGTTCAGTAAGTGAAGCAAAAGGTTCAGTTAGAATACGAACAAAATCATCAGCTGTTAGTGCTTGTAATTCAACACGAATTGGCAAACGACCCTGTAGTTCTGGAATAAGGTCAGATGGTTTTGACATTTGAAAGGCGCCTGAGGCGATAAACAAAATGTGATCAGTTTTAATCATACCGTGTTTAGTACTGACCGTGGAGCCTTCAACTAATGGTAGTAAATCGCGTTGGACGCCTTCACGAGAGACATCGCCGCCGCCTGAATTCTCAGCACGCTTACATATCTTGTCAATTTCATCGATAAAGACAATGCCGTTTTGCTCTACCGCATAAATAGCTTTTTGCTTGATGTCATCGTTATTAACAATTTTAGCCGCTTCTTCTTCTTGCAAAGCTTTAAGGGCATCTTTAATGTTAAGTTTACGTTTGTTGGTTTTATCACTAGACATATTTTGGAACATGTTTTGTAATTGAGAAGTCATATCCTCCATGCCTGGCGGAGCCATTATTTCAACACCGGCAGAAGGTGCAGCTAAATCAAGTTCAACTTCTTTGTCGTCTAATTTACCCTCACGTAATTTTTTACGGAAAATTTGACGAGTATTGCTATTACTGCTTTCTTCATCATTACCAAAGCCATCACGTGCAGGAGGTAAAAGCACATCTAAAATACGTTCTTCAGCGGCTTCTTCAGCAAGATGTTTTACACGATCCATTTCATTTTCTTTGACCATTTTTATTGCCATATCAGCAAGGTCACGAATAATGGTTTCAACTTCTTTGCCTACATAGCCCACTTCGGTGAACTTAGTCGCTTCCACTTTAATAAATGGCGCATTGGCAAGTCTAGCTAAACGGCGAGCAATTTCAGTCTTACCAACGCCGGTTGGTCCAATCATAAGGATATTTTTAGGGGTGACTTCGTTACGTAAACCCTTGTCTAATTGCATTCTACGCCAGCGATTTCTTAAGGCGATAGCAACAGCGCGTTTGGCGTCACTTTGGCCAACAATGTGGCTATCTAATTCATGAACGATTTCACGTGGGGTCATATCTGACATTATTTATTCCTCGTTACTACCTGAGGAGTACTTAACTCAGACTCAGGTAATATATTAATCAATTTCAACTTAGAACTATAGTTCGTCTATAGTCTGTTCTTGGTTGGTAAAGACACAGATATTGCCAGCGATAGTAAGTGATTTTTCTACTATTTCTTTAGCACTTAACTCTGTGTTTTCTAAGAGGGCAGTCGCCGCAGATTGGGCAAAATTACCACCACTACCTATGGCTATAAGGTCATGCTCAGGCTGAATAACATCGCCATTACCGGTAATTATTAAAGAGGCTGTTTCATCGGCAACGGCTAATAAGGCTTCAAGTTTTCTTAAGGCTCTATCACTTCGCCAGTCTTTAGCAAGCTCAACGGCAGCTTTAGTTAAATGCCCCTGGTGTTGCTCTAATTTACTTTCAAAACGCTCAAATAAAGTAAAAGCATCGGCTGTACCACCGGCAAAACCGGCGAGTACTTTACCATTATATAAACGGCGAACTTTACGGGCATTGCCTTTCATTACGGTATTGCCAAGTGATACTTGACCATCTCCGCCAATAGCCACTTTGCCATTACGTCTTACTGAAACAATAGTAGTCACATTAACCTCATCTTAACTGAATTCTTTGATGTTAATGTAATTGGGGTATTTATGGATTTTTCAAGGATTGAGGGGAATAATTAATAGTATATCCCCGTTCAACTTGAAGATGCAGGACTCAGCTGGAATTAGAAACGCCTTTAGGCAAGGTATTGATTGAAGATAATGGTTACTCCCTTTTCAAAATCAATAACGCAGCATAAAGCGTTTCTAAACCAACCCTTTGGGGAAGGCTGAGTAAATCATACTCTGCGTTGTATTTCTTTTTAAGGGAATAACCCTTAATAAAAAAATACGCCTTGATTATGAATCGCTCAGACTTCCTGAAACGAGCATTTGCAAGTGGAGCGGGGATAAGTCTTGTTACTACCACCCCCAAATTTGGCAACCATTGATATTATTACGTTTGAGTTTATGTTTATGCTTTTCTGCTTGGCGTTTACGAGGGTATGGACCTAAAAATACTTTATGCCAAAGACCACTTGTACCCGTGACACTTTTCACTTGCGCTTCAAGGCCTGAAAAGGCGATGCGAGCTTTTAACGTTTCGGCTTGTTTGGCTGTTCTGAATGAGCCACATTGCATTTTATATGGGCCTTTTTCTTTGACCTCATATTGGCCCACTTCAATTTCTTTAGTTTCTAAATCTTTAACGTAAGTCCATTTTTCTTTAGGTAGCTCAGGTAATTCGTCTGCTCTATTTTTAGCTTTGATTTCTGTCGTGACTTTAACTGGCTCAACTAGTGGCGTTTTAGTACTTGGATCTGTCTTTAGTGACCATAAACCATAGGAAAATGCAGCAATTAGCATTATAAGTAATAGGCTAATCAATTTCGATTTAAGTGGAATTCCACTAGCGTTTTTAGGTGATTTTTTACCATTACGGGTATTCTTTTTCTTTTTTGCAGGTGCGCGGGAAACGTAATCTTGATTAGCCATGAAATAGGGAGAGTCGCTAAGGGGGAAATTTTAGCTAGTGTAACCGAGCTAACATGAAAAAACACGATTACCTTAGGCTTTTTTGTTACCAGTTTAAATCAATGGGATCGATATCTAAGCTCCAGCGTACTTTACCTTGCCATTCATTCTTGGGTATCAATGCCAGTAGCTGTAAAATTCCGTGGTGCAATTCTTTTCGCGATTTCGCTTGAATGATCAAGTGATACCTAAATTTACCTGCTTTTTTCTCCATTGCTGCAGGGACTGGTCCGGCAAACTCACAACCGGTTAGTGGTTGCTGAGTTAGTGCTCGTAAAAATTTTTCTGGGTAAGAAGGATAATTTGCATCAGCCCGCAACAAGGCTTGAAAAGTAAAAGGTGGTAGTCGTGCCTGTTTTCGTTCAGTCAGTGCTTGATGAGCAAAATGGTGGTAGCCATTGTGTACTAAATCTTGCAATAAAGGATGATCTACAAAGTTACTTTGCACTAATACTTTACCTGGTTTACTAGCACGACCGGCACGTCCCGCTACTTGAATCAGAAGCTGCGCCATTTGTTCACTGGCACGAAAATCAAAGCTGAATAAAGCACCATCAACATCGAGTACCGCAACTAAGGTTACATCGGGAAAATGATGCCCTTTGGCGAGCATTTGAGTACCCACTAATAGTTGATGTTTTTTATCACTCACTTCCTGTAGTAACTTTGCCAATTCACCCTTTTTTCGAGTACTATCTCGATCTATACGTACAATAGAACTGTCAGGGAATAACTCTTCTAAGCGTGATTCTAATTGCTCTGTACCTTGACCTAATGGCGCTATACGAACGCTGCCACAACTTGGACATTGTGGAGGTATGCGTCTTTGACTGCCACAGTGATGACAAATAAGCAGCAGTTGTTTTTGATGTAAAGTATAAGGCTTATCACAACGTTGACAATCAGCAAGCCAATGACACTCCTGGCAATTGATTGCGGGTGCATATCCACGTCTGTTTAAAAATAATAATACTTGTTCGCCGCGTGCTAAGGTTTTTTTCATTTCATGCTTAAGTGTACCAGACAAGCCAAATTCAACTTGTTGTTGGTTCATATCAATAAGCGCAATTTTAGCTTTAATACTTTTACCGGCACGATTATGAAGTTGATGGTAGCTATATTTACCTGACAACGCATTTTGTAAAGACTCAAAGCTTGGCGTCGCGCTGCCCAAAACAATAGGAATATCTAGCTGTCGAGCGCGAAGAATAGCCATATCTCGACCATGGTATCGAAAACTATCTTGTTGTTTTAATGATGAGTCATGTTCTTCATCAATAATAATTAAACCGAGGTGATGTAAAGGTGTAAAAATTGCCGATCGCGTGCCAATTACAATGGCAGCACAGCCTTGTTGAGCGCTTAACCAAGTGGCAAGGCGTTCTTTATCATTTAGCCCAGAATGATGCAGAGCAATAGGTACGTTAAATCGTTGCTCAAAACGGCTTAATGTTTGTGGTGTTAAACCTATCTCCGGCACTATCACTAATACTTGTTTGTTATTGGCAAGTACATCTTCCATGGCTTGTAAATAGACTTCAGTTTTACCACTGCCGGTAACGCCATCAATCAAATGGCAAGAGAAGCTTGCTAGAGAGCTGTTTATTGCGCTGACGATGATCGCCTGCTCACTGGAAAGCACTAACTTATCAGCTTGGTTGAGTGTATCTTCTTGCCAAACAAATTGGCTAACAACTTGCTCTTTTTCAATGATCAAATCTTTGCTGTGTAAAGCGTTCAACTGTGCTTTGTTATAACCCAAAGTACGAAGCTCAACCCAGCTGATGCCATGATGGCTGTTAATCATTTGATAAAGGTCATATTGTTTGGCGGCTTTCTTCGCTAACTTAGACACTAGATCGGCGCTGTTTTCACTTGGCGCTTGTGCTTGCCATACCATAGGTGGGCTTAAGCTTATATTTTCTATTTTTCTGAGTAATATAGGTAAAGCTTGTTGGAAAACATCGCCAACGGGGTGATGATAATAATGAGCGCATAATTGTAAAAAACTAACCAGTGACTGACTTAAGTTAAAGTTATCATTCAGGCGACCAGCTATGCTTTTAACTTTCCGCACGTCGAAATTACATTGTGCTTGTGCGTCGATAACAATACCAATAACCTTGCGCGAACCAAAAGGAACAGCAACACGCTCACCCACTTTAATTGCAGGTAAACTGAGTGTTTCAGGCACTTGATAGGTAAATAGCTGTCGCATAGGGACAGGAATAGCAACTTGAATGTATTGTTCGGGCACTTTTAATCAGCAGGCTTGGTTATCAATAGTTAGCACTATTTTGCCCGCTGTAATCAATACTGCCAAGTAACAATGCAGCTTTCTTTCTAAATAACGCTAATAAGCCCTTTTTTAGTCAGTTTACGCTGATTTATGTTGCAGTTATTTAGGCTATCATTTATTATTCGCCCCCATTAATTTTTAACTACGTATGGTGCTTGGCATTTCGGTTTTCTTAATCAAATAAACTCTTGAGAGGTTATTTTTTAAAGGTAAACAATAAGTAAATGGCTAAGTGGCGATACGCCCAATTTCTCTTTAAAGAGATAGAGGTTCCCATGAAAAAAGATATTCATCCTAAATACGTTGAGTTCAATGCTACTTGTTCTTGTGGTAATGTGATCACTACTCGTTCTACTGTAGGTAAAGACCTTCATTTAGACGTATGTTCTGCTTGTCATCCATTCTACACTGGTAAGCAAAAAGCTGCTGAGACCGGTGGTCGTGTTGATAAATTCAACAAACGTTTTGCTGCAATGGGTAAGAAGTAAATTCTTATTAATTAGCAAAAAACGTAAAAAAGCGCCTTTTGGCGCTTTTTTTGTGTCTGTAAATTGATGACTGTTCTCTCCGTATAAGCTCAGATATTAATTTATCTAAACGTGTAGACATAAAAAAGCCCAGACAATAAATGCTGGGCTTTCTGTTAAATCAATAAGTTGTTAAACCTTAAGTGCTTTGTTTATCATCAAGCTAATATAAGCATCTTGCGCTTTTACTGCTGTATCTTTACCAAAGCCCATAGAAGAGCTCTTATCTAAAATCTCAGTAAGCTGACCTAGTGCCGCTGCTTTAGCTAAGTTGTCGTAAGATGATGGTTTAGCTACACCGGCAATATCAATGAGACGTTTCACATACTCTACTTGAATATTACGGCTAGTAGAGCTACTTTTTTTACTATCAACAAAAATTGCAGTGGTTAAATCACCCATCACAGCGGTTAGCGAATAGTCATTTCCGTATAAACTCGTATCTGAAATACGCTTTAATACGTTTTTATGTAGCAGTTGGTTTAATACCGACTTTTGCATATTCAAAATCATATCATGCGCTTTAGGATCTTCATTTTTACTGTAATAATTAAAACCACGGCGTTGGTGCTGCATATAGCTGTACAGAGGCTGCATGCTTTCTAAAGTATCACCGGCGAACACATAACTTGTTAGGGCTTGCATAGCGGCTTGCTGTCTTTCTTTAGGTACAGGCGTATAAGGCAAGCTTTGTTCAGTATTGCTATCAACAACGTTACGCTCAACATAAACACCACCAATTTGACGAGAAATAACATCAGCTTGGCGCTTGTATTGGCCAAAGAGTGAATTGGCTGAAATTAATAATTGTTGATGTGACTGACCATCAACTAACGTTTTATCTTTTAACTCACCCAGTAAATCTTGAATCAAAAGCATGCGGTCAGCAGCATAAGCAACAGGGTTAGATGATAAATCTCCTGTCATAATACGTGGATCTATATGGCGACCTGGAGCGCGCATATCATCAGCATCATTACCAAAGGCTAAACCTTTCTCAGCAGAGCGGGATAATATTTTAGCTAAACGTTCAGCTTCTTGCTCTGGATTTTCAAGGGCAACTGAATAACCGTAGTTAATAGCCCAATCGTCATATGGACCTGGTTCAGTATGAAAGTAATCACCTTGTGTCGTGCCTTTAGGAGCAACATTAATTGGTGCATAATCCATTACCGAGCCAGTTAATATACCTTGAGTCATCGATTTATCATGGATTTCTTTTTCATCCCACATAATTGATGCTTTCATGTTGTGATTTAAACCGAGTGTATGACCAACTTCATGGAGGACTAGATGACGTAAGCCTTCTGTTAAAATGGCTTTATTTTCAATATCACTGCCGTTTGACATACTCTGGCCAAGTAAGAATCCTTGCTGTAACTCATGACCTGCACTACAGTTCAATGCATTACTAGATCTAGGTGTTTGTTGCATCTCTTCTTCTGAATCACTAAAACCTATGCTTGCAGCGCCTTGGCTATATAAACTGCTATATATCCAACGATTTTTCATAAATACAAATTCAAGCATGATATCCGCGCCTAACATCTCACCTGTTAATGGGTTGGCTAAAGACGGTCCATAACCACCAAAACGAGGTTGAGGTGAAGAAGTCCAACGCAATACATTATATTTTAGATCGCCAGCTTGCCAGGTGGCATCATCAGGCTGAATTTTAACTTGCAAGGCATTTTTAAAACCGGCTTTTTCAAAAGATGAGTTCCATGCTAATACTGCCTCGCTAATTGTGTCACGCCACTCTACAGGCGTGGTGTTTTCAATCCACCAAACGATAGGTTCAACAGGCTCAGATAAAGTCGCACTTGGATCTTTTTTTACTAAATTCCAGCGATTAATGACATCTTTATAAGGAGCCCAGCTACTTGAGGTCATTTGATCATATTGAGTACCAAAATAACCAATACGGGCATCTTCATAACGTGGAGAAAACTCTTCTTTAGGCAATTCAATGAACGAGTGTTGCAACTTAATGGATACCGAACGTGGGTCGGAAACCGCGTTAGAACCATAGACACTTGGATTAGGATTGTTGAAGACATAATCGACAACAATATCAACATTATTATCGTAAGCGCGTTTAGTTAAAATTCGCGACTTCTTGCTATTTAATTTACCTACTTTAAAGCGTTTTTTAGCTTTTTTATCATCAACACGTGCCCAAGGAGATACTTTATGAAGCGCTTCACTTAAGAAAAGTTTGTCGACCTTTAAAGCTATTTGACCATCTTCTACTTTTTCAATTTTTAAACTAGCTAAAACCGCTTCACTTATATTGGCTTCTTTCGCGCGACTAAGTGGGTTGTTTTCATCAAATTGGTAGCGAGACGTTTTCGTAATGATGTCGACACGCTCAAAGTAACGTCTAAACTCAATAATTTTCTCACCACGGTAACCACCACGAAAATGGCCTGCATCAGCTAAGCCATCAACAGTTTGTGCAAAATGCAAAAAAGGTTTATCTAATTGACTCTCATCAAGCAGCATTAAGGTTTCACCAGTCTTTTTATCTTGATAAAAATCAAATAAGCCTAATGTTGCTGTTTTCTTCTCAATCATTTGTTCAATCGTTTGGTCTTTCTTTTTATCTTTATCTTTTTTAGTATCATCGGCGAATGCTATTTGGCTACTGCCTAAAGCGAGTGTAAGTGCTATGGCGAGACTGGTTAATTTCATTGAAAATCCTTGGGATATGCTTTTCTTGTTATAGTTATGATAATTTACCCGTGATTTCAGGGAAAGTAACTAAGCAAACTCAGCAAAACGTAACAAGATGTTGCTGTTTAGCTGTGTAAGGTTCACATAGAATTTTTAAACTTTATAAAATACTCTTTAAACCTTTTTATCACGTTAGGTATCTTAGTTAATATCGAACATTGTTTTAGACAACTATATTAGAGAATTATTTTGAACCAGAGAGAGGCTTTAGCATTTGGATAGCCAAATAAATAAAGATAAAAAAGTCATTGATGGCAAAGCATTATTTAGTGCGAACAAAATGAGTGCTAATAAAAATCATGGCTCTGATGATATTGACGGTGAGCAGGCCTGGATAGCACAAGCTAAGCAGGGCTCACAAAGTGCTTTTTATCAGCTCTATGAAAAACATCACCGGCAAATTTATGCGTTGTGCTGGCGAATGCTGGCAGATAAAGACAGTGCAGAAGATGTATGTCAGGAAGTTTTTGTGGTGCTGTGGCAAAAAATTAATAATTTTCGTGGCGAAAGTAAGTTTAGTACTTGGCTACATAGTGTTGCGACAAATGTAGTATTAGGGCATTTACGTAAACATAAAAACTGGTTGCAGCGTGTTTTTAGCATTGAAGAGCAAGGCACAAATATGGCAGAGCCTAGTGTTAGTTTAACTGATGACTCAACGCTGATGATATTAGATCAGCATATTGCCCGTTTACCAGAACGAGCACGGTTAGTTTTTGTTTTGTTTGCTGTTGAAGGGTATCGCCATGAGGAAATTTCGAAGATGTTAAAAATGGCGGTAGGTTCAAGTAAATCGCAATACCACAGAGCAAGAAATTTACTACAAGAATCATTAATGGCTAGTGATTGTATATCGGTTGAGGAGGAGATGAATCATGAGTAAAAAGATATCTCAAGGCAAGGTAACTTCAGCGAATGGAATTTCAGAAAAATCACTCGCACAGCAAGTAACAAATTTACCGAATGAAATGGCACCAGAGCGAGATTTATGGCCAGGTATCGAGCGAGCGATCAGCCATAAGAGTCAGCAAGTAACCACTGATAAGCAAAGTAATATTTTTATTCCAAGTGCTTGGGCAGCTTCAATTACAATGGTGATATTGATGTCTTGGTTTACTTTTTCACCCACTATAAGTGAAAAAGATGCCACTGCCTTAGTGAATACGCAAGAAGAAAACCGTGTTACTCAAGGGCAGTTAGTTGATTTTATGCAAAAAAACTTTCAGCAACAAAAGCAGACATTATTAGTAAGTTATGGCCAACCGACCGTTGATAAATTACCGCCAGCAATGCAAAAAGAATTAACGCAGCTAGCTGATGCCAGATCATCCATAAGAAAAGCGCTGCTAACGGATGAAAATAATGCCGATTTATTGAATTTATTAGACTTTACTCAGCAGCAAGAATTGAAGTTGTTGCAACAATTATATCGCCAATATCAAGTGATTTAGCTAAATAGACGTTACTAAAGCAGCGTTAACTAAGAGTAACATTTACTCAAAGCAGAATGAGCTAAACACAGTATTAAATACCCAAAGAAGAGGTTCCTATGAACAAATTAACAAGAAAAATACAACAATGCGCAAATATCATCACAGCGGTATCTTGCTTACTATTAAGTGCACAGACATACGCAGCGACAGAAATTGCAGAAAGCTTACCAAGTGATAATGTCACTAACATATCTATTAATAACCACAGTGGCTTAATTAATGTTGTCGGCTGGGATAAAGATAAAATATCGGTTACTGGCACTTTAGATGATGATGCAGAAAAACTTATTTTTGAACAAAAAGGTGCTCAAGTTCTTATTAGTGTTGAATACCCTAGAATGGATAATTGGAGCGCTGATGGCTCAAAAATAACTGTTTTTATGCCAAAAAATATTCGCATGAAATCGTCAAGTATTTCTAGCGATATTCATCTATCAAACTTACATGGTGGTGTTGAAGTTAAAACCGTTAGCGGTGATGTTTTGGCAAAAAATGTAACACAAAGTGTTGAACTCAACAGTATTAGTGGCAATATCAACACTGATAAATTATCAGGTAAGGTATCGTTATCTGCAGTGAGTGGCGATATAAAAGATACTGACTCCACTGGGCGGTTAGAGATTAGATCAGTCAGTGGTGAAGTTTTTACCAATAGCCAAGCCAAGGAAGTCTTTTTTAATAACGTTTCAGGTAGAAGTAAGCTTAATTTAGCTGATGTTATGGAGCTTCGTATAAGAACTGTTAGCGGTGATTTAAAAGCAAAAGTAACGTTAAATGAGAAAGCATTACTTAAAGCGTCAACGGTAAGTGGTGATTTAACATTTACTTTTCAAAAGGGTATTGATGCTGACTTCAGCCTTAAATCAAGTGTTGGCGGCGACATAGACAATAACATCACTCAAGATAAAACAGAGCATGATGAATATGGTCCAGGTGCTAAGTTAAACTTTCAAACCGTTAATGGTAGTGCTTTAGTTCGAGTATCAACGGTTAGTGGTAACGTTGAGGTTAGTAGTAAGTAATCCATTAGTATTCTATTAGGAATCTATTTACCCATAATGCCCTTTTTTGGATAAACTTTTATATTCCCAAAGGGCAAATTCTGCTACATTAGCAATCCTTTTTTAGATACTCGCCTGTGTTGTTTTACCTTGCTAATAGCAAGAGTCAAAGCAAAAATTAAGACAAGCGCGAGTATGGTGATGTAGCAGAGTAGGGTTAAGGTAATGGCCGACAAAAAGCCACGTAAATTTGCAAAAGAACAGCAATTCATTCGAGATAAACAGATCGATGAATTAAAAGTACCTCCACACTCATTAGAAGCGGAACAATCGGTTCTTGGTGGACTGCTACTTGATAATGAAACGTGGGATCGTGTTGCTGAGAAAGCCGTTGCCGCTGATTTTTATAGTCGCTCACATCGCCTTATCTTTGAAACTATTGGCGCATTAATTGAGTTAGGCGAACCGGTTGATTTAATTACCCTTTCCGAAGCTTTAGAAAACGATCAAAAACTTGATGATGCTGGTGGTTTTGTTTATCTCGCCGAGATGATGAAAAATACGCCAAGTGCAGCAAACATCGCCGCTTATGCTGATATTGTACGTGAACGTGCAGTAACGCGTGAAATGATCAGTGTTGCCAATGAAATTGCTGAAGCAGGTTATGATACCCAAGGTCGAAGCAGTGCTGATTTACTCGATTTTGCTGAAACCAAAGTTTTTGCTATTGCTGAAAAACGTGCCAATAAAAATGAAGGCCCTGAAAGTCTTAATTCAGTATTAGAAAAAACCGTTGATAGAATCGAAAAGCTTTGTTCAACACCATCAGGTGGTGTTACCGGTGTACCGAGTGGTTATGCTGATTTAGATAAAATGACAGCCGGTTTACAAAAGTCTGATTTGATCATTGTTGCTGCTCGTCCATCGATGGGTAAAACAACCTTTGCGATGAACTTGGCTGAGCATGCCGCGATGACACAAGAACATCCCGCGCTTATTTTCAGCTTAGAGATGCCAGCAGATCAAATCATGATGCGTATGTTAGCCTCCTTAGGACGCATCGATCAAACCAAAATTCGTACCGGTCAGTTAGAAGATGAAGATTGGGCTCGCCTTTCTTCAACCATGGGTTTGCTCATGGAAAAAGGCAAAATGTTCATTGATGATGCTGCTGGTTTAACGCCGACAGAAGTTCGTTCAAGAGCGCGAAGAATACATCGAGATCATGGCGGTATCAGTTTGATCATGATTGATTATTTACAATTAATGCGTGCACCACAATTCTCTGATAACCGTACCTTAGAAGTTGCAGAAATTTCTCGTTCACTCAAAGCCTTAGCGAAAGAATTAAAAGTACCTGTTGTTGCACTATCTCAGTTAAACCGTGGTTTGGAGCAACGTGCAGATAAACGACCAATTAACTCAGATCTACGTGAATCAGGTTCAATAGAGCAGGATGCTGATTTAATCATGTTTATTTATCGTGATGAAGTTTATAACGATGATAGTGAATTTAAAGGCATGGCAGAAATTATTATTGGTAAGCAACGTAACGGACCGATAGGACGTGTACCCCTAACTTTCCAAGGTAAGTATTCCCGTTTTGATAATTATGCCGGACCGCATGTCCTAGAAGAAGACTAAACTTATAGCTAAATAGCACTCATCTTGTCGTTGTATGGTCCAATATAGGCGTTAAAAGTACTTATTGACTAACGTCAACTCAGTGCTTTTTCCTTTAACTTGAACCGTACAACTTAAAGCTGAATGCTATTATTGATAAGTAAATTTGAGAATGACGTCATTGAGGTTAGGCTATTGTAAATTAAGCCTAGTAGTTAAAGGTAAGTTATTATAGATGAATCTTTCAGTGGTCATCCCCGTGGTATTTTAGTCGGGGATCCAGTTTGTTATCGTTTATACCTCTAAATCATAAATTCAAGGGAATAACGCCTGTTTAGTTAGGTTAATCAGGCCTGACGACTCAGCACTCTACTCGCCATTAATGGTAACTACAATCGTGCGGCTACCTGCATGGTTTCTATGTTCACCTAAATATATCCCCTGCCAGATTCCAATATTTAATTGCCCATGACTAATCGACAAACTAAGACTATTACCTAGCAAACTGGCTTTTATGTGGGCTGGCATATCATCATCACCTTCATATGTGTGCTGATAATAAGGTGCTCGTTCAGGCACAAAGTGATTAAAGTGCGCTTCCATATCTGAGCGTACTGTCGGGTCAGCATTTTCATTAAGGGTAATGGAGGCAGAGCTATGTTTTATAAAAAGGTGAAGAATGCCACAGCTCACTTTACTCAGCTCTGGTAGCTGGTTTAGTATTTCTTCAGTGATTAAATGAAAACCACGCTTTCTCGCTTTCAATGTAAGTTCAGTTTGATTCCACATGGTTTATCTCATATTTTATGATGATTATTTATTGTTAGCTAACATATAAGTTCGCAAATTCTTTGATGGCTTCAGGCAGTAGCTTTTCAATCATGGCTATCTGCTTACTATTTTTATCATAACGGGCATAAAGCTTTTTATGAATACCTGTTTCTCCTAAGCGCATACAATGAAAAAGTGATTGCTAGATAAGGCTTGAGGCTAACCAATCAGGCAAAGTAGCCACGCCCATGTTTGCTGAGATCATTGGTAATACCAAGTACATTAATTTATTGACCACTTAGCGAGAATTAAAAGGCTTAGAGGCAAGGCATTGATTGAAGATAATGGTTATTCAGGAGAATGTGCTCCTGCATTATCTAAGAGGCTACATCCGTGTAGCGTCCTTATCAAAATTAATAACGCCGCATATATGCCTTTTAAACTCGCCCTCGGGAGTTTATTAGCAAACTGATAACTGCACAAAATTAATAAAATATAGAATAACTATGTTTAAGTAATTTTGTTGGTTCTAAGCTCGCTAATATAACTCTAAGTTGATCAATAAATTAGTGTAATTGGTATAACATATCCTTACTTGATGCGTTGATGAACAAGCCTATCCCAATGATTTAGATTCTAGTGTTTACGATATTCGTTCACCGAATGTAGCAGAAAAAAGCACCTTAGCGATTAGCTAAGGTGCTTTTAGTTTCATATTTTGTCTGTAAGCTAATTAGACATAACGCTAATAAATTAATCTAGTTCGTGTAACCAGGCCGCATGACGTGGAGCACGTTTAGTTACTGACCATTCATCAATCATGTCGTGAGCGACTCTGTTAAGTTCTTTATATTGTTCGCTAGTACCAATATCGACAGCAAGCTCTAAACGGTGACCGTTAGGATCAAAGAAGTAGATAGATTTAAATATACCGTGATTAACGGGTCCTAGAACATCAACACCCTTACTTTCAAGCTCTTCTTTAGCGGATACTAATTCATCATAACTCGCAACTCTTAGGGCAATATGCTGTACCCAAGCTGGCGTATTTTGATCTCTGTCCATGGTTGGAGAGTTAGGTAATTCAAAAAAGGCCAATACATTTTCATTTCCTGCATCGAGGAAAATATGCATATAAGGATCGGGTGCTTTAGTTGAAGGTACTTCATTTTCAGCAATAGCGAGCACTAAATCCATGTTTAGCTTGTCTTTGTACCAAGTTGTTGTTTCTTTTGCATCTTTACAACGATAGGCAACGTGATGAATTTTTTCTATATTAATCATGATCAGGACTTCTATTAAAATAGCTTATGAGGTAATTTTAATCATAAAGCGACCTATTAGGCTAATTTAAACCTAATTTAGTAAAATACTATACGTCAGGGGGAGTTGACGGCTGTACAAAAATAATTACAGCCGTAGAGATGAAAGCGTTTAAAGAGCTTAATTAAGCTTCAAGTAAGTTAAGTTACGCCAGGATTACTGTTTTATCACCATTGACGCAAACGCGTTGTTCCGCATGAATTCTTACCGCATGACTCAATGCTGTCGCTTCTAAATCATGACCCATATGTACCATTTGCTCTATGGTAAAAGTGTGATTAATTGGCTTTACTTCTTGCGCGATAATAGGTCCTTCATCAAGGTTAGCCGTTACATAATGGGCAGTGGCTCCAATAACTTTAACCCCACGAGCATGCGCTTGGTGATAAGGGCGAGCACCTTTAAAACTAGGTAAAAACGAGTGATGGATATTAATGGCTTTACCTTGTAATTGTTGGCATAAACCATCAGAGAGTATCTGCATATAACGGGCTAATACTAATAAATCGACCTTAAGCTCTCTCATCAAATTGGTAATTTGAGCTTCTTGCTCTAGTTTAGTTTCTGCATTTACCGGTAAATGATAAAAGGGCACTTTATGCCACTCACTTAACGCCTGACAATCTTGATGATTAGAGATAACGCCAACGACATTGATGGGTAATACACCCGATCGCCACTTTGTCAGTAACGACACTAAACAGTGATCGTCTTTTGATACCGCAATAAGAATATTGGGTACATCCTCACGTTTACGCAATTGATACTGCATGGCGAGCGGTTTTGCTAATTCATCTAATGCTTCAACAAACTCACTACTTGAAACGGTTAAGTTACGATCATCAAAGGCAATACGTGAAAAAAACGTTTCACTATATGGGTCACTGTACTGAGAGGTTTCGGTAATAAAAGCACCGTGTAAAAACAGGCTTTGTGATACTTTGGCTAAAACGCCACTATTGTCAGGGCATTGCCAAGTTAAAATGTAATGGGTGGCTAAAGACATAACGAGCTAATTCTTAATGAGTATTGTAGCCATCATTAGATATTTTTCGTTGTAATGCCAGTGTTTTAATAGCTTGTCTGGCTATATCTTATAGAATGAATAGCCAGCTAAGCAAATGAATCTGTCGAACTAGTTCAAATCATCTGATTCAAATGAATTCTGAATTTTAATTTTATTTTTAATATAAAGCTGCTCAACCTTTTCTCTCGCCCAGGGGGTTTTACGCAGAAACTTTAATGTTGATTGAATACTTGGATCATCAGTAAAACATTTAATTTTGATTGTTTTACCTAACGCTTCAAAGCCGAAGTAGGCTTCTAGTTCAACAACGATGGTCTTTAGTGTTAGGCCGTGAAGAGGGTTGTAAGGCTGGTTATCCATTATTTATTCCAATAAGTAACATTAATACTAGTTATTGAGAACTAGCAGTAGTCTGTAAACAAAAAAAACACAATAACAAGAGTATATCATTATTGTGTTTTTATTGGGATATAGCTTAGTTTTTAACGTTATAATTACTTAGAAATGTTAGCTAAAATACTTTGTTAATTCGTCATTGCCACCAATGTGTTTTCCGTCAATAAATATTTGTGGTGTAGTATCTGCATTTGAAATAGCACGCATTGCTGTAATCGTTGTATCATCGCCTAATACCAACTCTTCATACTGTAAGCCTTGTTCAGTTAATAACGCTTTGGCTTTAGTACAATGTGAACAACCATGTTTAGTGAAAATTGCTACTTCTGTTTTTTGAACTGCTTCAGGGTTTATGAAGTTAAGCATAGTATCAGCATCAGATACTTCAAACGGGTCGCCTGGTAAATCAGCTTCGATGAACATTTTTTCAATAACGCCATTTTTAACTAACATAGCATAACGCCAGCTACGTTTTCCAAAACCTATCTCAGCTTTATCAACTAATAAACCCATGCCTTGAGTAAACTCACCGTTACCATCTGGAATAAAGCTAATTTTGTCGGCATCTTGGTCTTTTGCCCAAGCATTCATAACAAAGGTATCGTTTACAGAAACACAAACAATTTCATCAACACCATTAGCAAAGAATTTAGGTGCTAATTCGTTATAACGCGGTAAGTGAGACGATGAACATGTTGGGGTAAATGCACCCGGTAATGAAAAAACTACCACCGTTTTATTCGCAAATATATCGTTATAGTTGCGTGAAATCCATGTGTCATCAGCTATGATTGGAAAAGTGACTGAAGGGACTTTTTGACCGGTAATATCAGTAAACATAATGAAATCCTTTATGGGTTAATTGTATTTGTTCTGCGAGTAGCTGCTTAGCTTAACTCGTTAAGATGAAGCTATTATGATAGCTCAACTAATTTAAGTAAAACAGATTAAATCTATCATTACGATAGTTAATACCTATCAACAATGGTAAGTGGCATAGCTAGTTTAATAATGAGCAAGCTAAAAGAATTCCATCTATCCTTGCTCACAGTAACTAACGCATGATAAATTAGCGCTTGCAAAGTTGTATATACAATTTGGTTAGTGGCCAATTTTAGGGGATAATATGAATACAAGTTATGACTTAGTCACGGGTAACATTGGTATGTTAATTAGCATGCCGCATAACGGGCAATTAATCCCCGACAGTATCGCAAGTAATATGACAGCTACGGGTCATCAGGTTCCTGATACTGATTGGTATATGGATAAGCTCTATGATTTTGCTCAAGATCTTGGTATTTCGATTATTAAACCTAAATATAGCCGCTACGTTATCGATTTAAACCGAAACATTGATGGCGTAAATTTATACCCAGGAGCGAACAGCACAGAGCTTTGCCCAACCACAGCATTTGATTTGTCG
This sequence comes from Colwellia sp. 75C3, assembly GCF_002836255.1. GTDB lineage: Bacteria > Pseudomonadota > Gammaproteobacteria > Enterobacterales > Alteromonadaceae > Colwellia. The sequence continues at coordinate 726,928 of NZ_PJAU01000033.1, forward strand.
CCATTATATATCACCGGGCAAGAACCCGATGAAGCTGAAGTTCAGCGAAGAATTGATGGTTACTGGCAACCTTATCACCAAGCATTGAAAAATACGCTGGCTGAAATGAAAGTTAAATATGGCAAAGTTGTCTTACTTGATGCTCACTCAATATTGTCACAAGTACCACGTTTTTTTGAAGGACAGTTACCCGATTTTAATTTTGGTAGTGCAAATGGTGAAAGCTGTAGCGCGGAACTGATTAATAAAATAGCCCAACTTGACCTTTCTCCTTATTCTAGCGTAGTAAATGGTCGTTTTAAGGGCGGTTACATCACACGTGGTTATGGCAACCCGACAGAAAATATTCATGCTGTTCAGTTAGAGTTATCACAACATACCTATATGGATGAGCCTAGCGATCAATACAATGAAGAAAAAGCAGCTAAAGTAAAAGAAAAGTTACAGACATTTGTGCAATGCTTAGCTGATTTCACTCAAGATAAGTAACGCTAAAGCAATAATATACTGATAAATCAGCAACAATATTAATAGAGAAATTTAGTAGAGCAATATGAAACTATACGCAGAAAATATTTTATTAAATGATGGTTGGGCAAGCAATCAAACCATTACTATTGAGCAAGGTATTATTACGGCTATCGAAACTGGCATGGTTGAAGGTGCAGAGATAGCTAAAGGGGCCGTCATTCCTGGTATGGTCAATTGTCATTCTCATGCATTCCAACGTGCTTTTGCTGGTTTTAGTGAGCAAGGCAGTGAAGGGCAAGACAGTTTCTGGACTTGGCGAAAAATTATGTATCAATTTTTAGCTCAGTTAACTGATATTGATGCAAAAAATATTGCTAAGCAGCTATATATTGAAATGCTAAAAATGGGCTATACCCGCGTCGCTGAATTTCATTATTTACATCATGATATTGATGGTAGTTCTTATAGATCTAATACTTCTGAAGTCAACACCTCAAAAAAGAGTAGCGCAGGCTTAGCTACCATGGCAAAAGCCATTTTTGATGCGGCACAAGAGTCCGGTATCGGTTTAACGTTATTGCCTGTTCTTTATCAACACAGTGGTTTCGGTGAGCAAACACCGAGTGATGGCCAAAAACGATTTATTAATTCTACCGGACAGTTTAACCAGTTAGTTAGTGATTGCTTTACCTTAAGTGAACAATACTCGAATACCAATATTGGTATTGCGCCACACTCTTTACGTGCAGTTGATAAAACATCACTACTAAGTGCAGTAAAAAACGTACGTAGCTTAGATAACCAAGCACCTATCCATATTCATATTAGTGAACAACAAAAAGAGGTTGATGATTGCTTGAGTCATTTCGGTAAAAGGCCGGTGCAATGGTTACTTGATAACGTAGAGCTTGATAAGCATTGGTGTTTAATTCATGCCACGCATATTGATGAATCTGAACGAAAAGGTATTATCGCTAAACAAGCTATTGTTGGTATTTGTCCTACTACGGAAGCTAATTTGGGTGATGGTATTTTTCCAACCACTGAGTTTCTTAGCGAAAAAGGCACTATTGCTATTGGCTCTGATAGTCATATCTCAGTAAACCCAATTGAAGAATTACGCTGGCTTGAATATACCCAACGTCTTATTAAGCAGCAACGGGCTATTTTAGCTACCGATGAACAAGCTTCAGTTGGACAAAATTTATGGCAACAAGCGGCTCAAGGTGGTGCTCAGAGTACTAACAGTAATACCGGGTGTTTAGCTATTGGTAAACAGGCGGATTTATTAGTACTGGATAAGGATAAAACCAAGTTATTTGCTAATGCTAAGCAACACTTACTGGATAGTGTTATTTTTGCTAGTCAGCAAAATCCTATTTCGGATGTGATGGTTAATGGGTTGTGGCAGGTAATAGATCAACAACATCTTGACCAAGAAAAAACTAGCGATAACTTTGCTAAACTATTAGTTAAGCTATCTGCTAGTTAGTATTGGCATAAAGAGCATGCTTTAATCTAGGGGTTAAAGCATGCTTGTGTAGCGGTTTATGGTTGCGCAAACTTTCTTTTCATTAGTGATATGAAAAACAATGTCTCTTTGTTCTGTCTTACAGACAGATAAGTAAAATGATTTAACATTTTTCCTTGATGAAGTGATCTCTAGTAAGTGCTCAACTTCTATTTCAGAAAAATTATCGAGCTCACTTTTTAAGTCTAGATAAATTTTATCGGCCTTCAAACGTACTTTTGTATCACCAAACTCACTGAAACCATCCTGTAAAACAGCTATGCCGTCATTATAGAACTTGGTCACTTCCTCGTTAGGGTAGAAATGTAAATAGACTGCGGCAGCCACGATTAAGATCAATAAATGCTTCATAATATGTCATATAATAAATTAGAAGAGAGGATTTTATATTAATTAGACCGTTTAAGGTATAATTATTAGCAATTGTACGATTTTGTTAATAAAATCATTCTCTTTTTGATACTAGCTAGCTTTTTTTAGTCATCCGCTAGTAGTTACTTTTCGCTTATCAAGGATTCATCGTGAGAGCAGACGACCAATCATCCTCAACGCCTAAGACAAACAAGGCGGTGGTAGAACAACATATCCCCATTAAAAATGTAAAAATCCATGGTAGTAAAAATACCGGTAAAGAACGTTATAAACCAGGTGATCAAATATATGTACGTAAAGTTTCTGGTTTGTTTCAGAAGCTAAGACAGCGTATGAATTTGGTGTATTTTGCTTTCTTTTTAATGCTTCCTTGGCTTCAGTTTAATGGTCATCAAGCGGTATTGTTTGACATAAGTGAACAGCGTTTCACCTTATGGAGTCTGACATTATGGCCTCAAGATTTAACCTTACTTGCTTGGTTCAGCATATTTGGGGCATTTTTACTGTTTTTTGTTACCACTTTCCTCGGACGAGTTTGGTGTGGTTATATGTGCCCGCAAACTGTGTGGACTTTCATTTTCATTTGGTTTGAAGAAAAAATTGAAGGGACCGCTAATCAACGGAGAAAACTAGATGGGCAAAAAACGAGTAGTAATAAGGTGATACGAAAAACCTTAAAGCATGCTGCCTGGCTGTTATTCTCCTTATTTACAGCGATGACTTTTGCGGGTTATTTCTCTCCAATGCAAGATTTATTTGTCAACGTTTTTACCTTAGATACCAGTGTGATGATGGCAGGTGTTTTAGCTTTCTTTACCTTTGCCACCTATGGTAATGCGGGTTGGATGAGAGAAACAGTTTGTTTGCATATGTGTCCCTATGCGCGTTTTCAGTCAGCGATGTTTGATAAAGATACTCTTACGGTTTCGTATGATGCTAAGCGTGGTGAGAGCCGAGGTCCTCGTGGCCGTAAACAAGATCATAAGGCTATGGGGTTAGGGGACTGTATAGACTGTAATTTATGTGTTGAAGTTTGCCCTACCGGTATAGATATTCGTAACGGATTACAATATGAATGTATCAATTGTGGTGCCTGTGTTGATGCCTGTTCAGGTGTGATGAGTAAAATGAATTATGCACAAGGTCTGATTCGTTATACTACAGAGCATGAATTAAAAGGTAAGAAAGTTAATCTAGTACGCTCTAAACTCATTGGTTATGCAGTATTATTGGTTATTATGAGTACTATGTTAGTGCTTGAAATTGTTAATCGTGTGCCGTTATCTTTAGATATCATTCGAGATCGTACTGAATTGGCAAGAGAGAAATTTAACGGTGAAATTGAAAATGTTTACACCTTAAAAATACTTAATATGTCGCAAACAGATAATACCTATAAATTGTCAGTGAAAGGTATTGATAATACGATATGGCATGGTAAGCAAGAAGTAACCGTTGAAGCAGCGACTGTTTATACATTGCCAATTAGTATCTCGGTTGACCCTTATGAACTGGAAAAATATATGAGTAATATTACTTTCACCGTTGAACAAATTGCACCGGAAGGTGAGGCGAAAATCGAGCAAGAAAGCCGATTTTTCAATAAACGCTAATGGCATCATTTGATTTTAGTGCCTTGTCACCAGACTTAATCATTGATGGCATAGAGAGTGCTGGTTTTAGTGTTGATAGTGGTTTGTTAGCGCTTAATAGCTATGAGAACCGTGTTTATCAATTTCACGATGATAACTTAGTTAAATACGTAACCAAGTTTTACCGACCACAGCGTTGGCAGCTTGCGCAAATAAACGAAGAACATGAATTTTCTTTTGAGTTAGAAGAGCAAGAATTACCGATTGTTGCGCCACTTAAAGTTAATGGACAAAGTTTATTTGAATATCAAGGTTATCATTTTGCCGTTTTTCCTTGTCGAGGTGGGCGAATTTTTGAGGTTGATAATCTTAATCAGTTAGAATGGATGGGACGTTTTATTGGCCGAATTCATGCTGTTTCATCACAAAATGACTTCATACAGCGACCAAGTTTTAATAGCGAAGAGTTACTCTATCAAGCTCGTGAAAGTATCATAGCCTCAAATTATGTCCCCAAAAGTTTAACAACTCCCTTTTTTACCATTTTAGACCAAGTGATTAAGGTGGCTGCTGAGCAGTATCTACCTGCCAAGGATATGCAGAAAATTCGCTTACATGGGGATTGTCATGCAGGTAATATTTTATGGCGCGATGAAGGACCTCACTTTGTTGATTTAGATGATTGTCGAACGGGTCCTGCAATTCAAGACCTTTGGATGATGTTATCAGGCGATAGACAACAGCAGTTGTTACAACTTGATACACTATTAATGGGGTATGAAGAGTTCTTTACGTTTGAAAATGACCAGCTTCTCTTGATAGAATCATTAAGAACTATGCGAGTCGTTAATTACATGGCATGGTTATGTAAACGTTGGCATGATCCTGCGTTCCCACAAAATTTTCCTTGGTTTAATACTGAGAAATATTGGGAGCAGCAAATACTGATGCTTAAAGAGCAAATGTCAGCTTTGCAACAACCACCGTTAAGTTTGAATAACTTTTAGCCTTCATAAGTAATAATAAATAAGTAATATAAATTACTTATTTTTGTTACTGTAATTAGGTAATTTTACTTTAGGAAATAATAATGAATAAAATACTAAAATCTCTTTTGTTAATGCCGTTGTTGGCTTTATCGTTAAACGCAGCTGCTGCACAATACACTGAGGATGAGCACTATACTAAAGTGAATGATTCGGTAACGAAAAAGAAAGAAGTGAGAGAGTACTTCTCAGTATATTGTGGTCACTGTTTTAAGTTTGAGCCTATCATGCACGGTCTTAAGAAAAGTTTACCTAAGGATGCTTCATTTGAACGTAACCATGTTGATTTTCTAGGTGGAGCTAGCAAAACAATTCAAGCAATGATCACCAAATCAATTGTAGTGGCTGAACAATTAGGCGACACAGATAAATTAGTTGGTGCAGTATTTAACTATATTCATGTACAACGTGCGGTAATTACCTCAGAAAAAGACTTAAGAAATATCTTTGTTTTAAATGGTGCTGATGGTGATAAATTTGATAAGTTGATGAAGAGCTTTAGTGTGAACTCAAAGGCTAAATCATTGAAGAAATATCAAGAGAATATGACAGCTAAACGTGTATTGACTGGTGTTCCAACGATTATCGTGAATGGTAAGTATAAAATAGATGCGACTAAATTAGATAAAAATAATTTTGAGCAAGACTACCAAAACTTAGTGAAGTATTTACTTGAATTAGACTCATAAGAACTATAACGGGTAACGTTTAGTTAACTATACTTGCTTGATAGTGCTACTCAATTAATTAAAGTGAGTAATACCAATGGTCTTAATCCGTTTGGTATAATTTAAAAAAGGCAGACTGTATCTTTACAGTCTGCCTTTTTTATAGCTAAAACATTATTAGGCTATCGATAGTTGACGTTAGTTTAGCCTCAGTTAAAGGTTAGTTAGATAATTCGGTAATCTTTACTTTGGTCTCTATCGCATTACCTTGTCGGTAAATCTTAAAGGTCAGTTCGGTATTAGGTTGAGTTTCGGCAATAATATCTAGGGCATCAGCAACACTCTTTATAGGAGCATCATCAATCTGATAGACCACATCATCCACTTTTATTCCAGCCGCTTGTGCGGGACTATTATTCATGACTACTTCGACAATAAAACCTTTTAACTCAGTATTGTAATTGGTCGTGGAAATGCCTAACCAGCCACGTACTACTTTGCCATTTTCGATAATTTGACGCATCACCTTGTAAGCCAATTGATAAGGCACGGCAAAGAATATGCCTTGAATGCTTAATTGTGGATTTGACTGGGTAAACTTTCTTGAATTGATACCAACTAAAATACCATTACTATTAATAAGTGCGCCACCGGAGTTACCTTCATTGATAGCAGCATCCATTTGCAAAAACTCTAAATAACTGGTGTTGCTCAAACCATTACGACCAGTGGCACTAATAATACCCTGAGTGACGGTTTGGCCTAAATTTAATGGGTTACCAATGGCAAGAACGATATCGCCAACGAGTGATATTTGTTGCTCTCTTTGTGGGATTACTGGCAGATTGCTCGCATTTACTTTTAGCACGGCTAAATCAGTGTAATGATCAAAGCCTATCAATTCTGCCGGGTAGATCTGACCATTTTGTAGAAGAACCTGAATAAGGTCTGCTTGGCGAATTACGTGTAAGTTAGTTAGAATATAACCATGGGTGTTCATAATCACCCCTGAGCCTAAACGAGTGCTTTTACGAGCTTTACGGCCATATTGTGGATTTACTTCAATTTGTTCAGAGTAAATGTTTACAACGGCAGGACTGGCGATACTGACAGCCTTGGCAAAAGATAATGGCGTTTGTTGTGCTTGGCTACCTTTAAAAAGACTGGTAGCTAAACTGGTCTCGTTTAAGCCAGGAACTAATCCGGGCATAAGGAGTAATAACACTACGGCGAGCAGTACACCGTAACTTATTGCTGTAATTATATATTTTATTGAGGAGAAGAGTTTCAAAGGTTATCTTATTTTATGTTGTACCAATATTTTCAGTGTAACATAAAAAAAACTGATTACATTGAGTTCAACCGAGGCAAGTTAGTTGAACGCGATGTAATCAGCTTTAGATATTATTTACTTATCCGCAGTATTGTTAACGGATCATTATGTACTGGGAATGATTATCCCTAACAATGTTCAATGCTAATACACCACTTTTATCTTTGAGATAATCACGTAATTGAGCGATATCTTTGATACGACTGCGGTTAACGCCAGTGATAATATCACCCGCTTGAAATCCTGCCATTTGAGCTGGGGAGTCTTCGGCAACTTGTTCGATGATAATTGCCTGCTTTTTAGTATCATTTTCTAATTGAGCGCCATCTAACATAGAGTGAATGCTAGCTGCGGCAATATCTGCACTTTGATCCTGCTTTAACTTAACGGTAAAGACTTTATTATCACCATCTCTTATCACCGTTAACTTAACTTTTTTATTTGCGCCAATTGAACCTATTTTAGCACGCAGTTCAAAGAAGCTCTTTATTGCTTTACCATTCATAGCAATAATAACATCACCCGCTTTAATACCCGCTTCATCAGCAGCAGAGTCAGGCATTACCTGCTCAATAAAACTACCTTGACTAGTTTTTAGCTCCATTGCTTTAGCAATTTCGCTGTTAACACTACGGCCAGATACACCAAGGATACCGCGATGGACTTCACCAAACTCAATGATTTGTGTAACAAGGTTGTGCATCATATTACTTGGAATAGCAAAGCCAATACCGACATTACCGCCACCAGGACCTAATATCGCCGTGTTAATACCTATTAATTCACCACGTAAGTTAACTAGTGCACCACCTGAATTACCGCTATTAATTGCAGCATCGGTCTGAATAAAGTCTTCATAATGTTCAATATTTAAGTTGCTACGTCCTAAAGCACTAACAATGCCCGATGTTACTGTTTGCCCTAAGCCAAAGGGACTACCAATCGCAACAGTGAAATCACCTACGCGTAGATTATCGGAATCTGCTAGCTTCATTTCTTTTAAGTTTTCAGCGTCAATTTGCAATAAAGCAATGTCACTTTTCGCATCACTACCCAATTTTTTAGCTTCTATCTGACGACCATCTTTTAGAGTGATCATAATTTTGTCAGCATTTTCTATGACATGGTTGTTCGTGACAATATAACCTTTGTCGCTATCAATGATGACACCTGAGCCTAGCCCTCGAAAAGGTCGTTGTTGCGCTTGATTTTGTCCTTTGTTACCAAAGAAAAATTTGAAAGCATCAGGAACATTTTGTTGCTGTACCTTATGGGTGCCTATTACAGAGATACTTACTACGGCTGGGGTAACATGTTCAAGCATAGGAGCCAAACTCGGCATTACATGACCACCGACTTGAGCGGGTAAGTTTGCGAGGGCTGGGGCGCTAGTAAGTGCTAAAGTGGATGAAAGTAATGCAGCACTGATGACAATAGATAATTTAGAATATTTTGATGATGTAGATAGTTTTAATGACTTTTTCATACTTAAGAACTCTCCGAAATTAACAGTTAAAAAAAGTTAACTGTTGCACAGTTAACTTTAATATCCATTACTAATCAATATGTACTTTCCTACACATTGACGGTAAAGGGGATATATAATTACTATTAAATAGACTGAACTAAAAGGCTTTAGTTCAGTAAATCATGTCTCAAATCATACTGTAGTTGTAACTTTTTGTTTCTGGTCAGCAAATAAACCACTTGGATTACCTGAATAATCAAGTGGAGCTTCAGTCATGCCTTCAGCTGTTTCAGAACTACGTTTTTGATGACGTAAAGTCGCTGTTTGCGCTAATTGTTGTTGAGTTTCAGCAGAAAAAAATGGCATACCTTCAACTTCTGCTGTTGTTGCTTTTTGCAGTAATTGGGTACTTTCTTGCATTTGTTTCATTGCCGTTTGGCAAGTATTATTCATTTGGTCAAGTAACTTAGCAGAACTCGATAAATGCTCGGCAACATCAAGCTTATATTGGTCTAAAGCGGTTTCACTTTTAGTAACTTGGTCCGCTAATTTACGTTGCTCTTGGCTTGTGTTAGAAAGAAGACGAGTTGCGAAAAAACCACCAATTCCGCCGATGATAAAAATAACGAGAGCGATTACTACATTCATAGGGTGTACCTTACATTGTAATTAGAAATTAAATATGTTGCCGAGATAGATTATACTACCATCAAAACAATTTACTTAGTAAAAATATCGTGGCAAAAGTGACTTTTTCAAGTGTATTTTTACGCATTAATAATTGATTAAAATTAATATAGGTTCTCAATGATAAAGCTCTCTCCTCTAGATAAGTATAAGCAAGATTTAACCAGAGATGATTTTCTTTTTGATGCAGCACAAGAAAATGCTGTTATTCACCTGCAACGTTTATATGATGACTTACAAAATAAACCTTTAGCGGTTTCGGGTTTTAAAAAAGTACTTAATCGTTGGAAAAAAGTTTATAAAAAACAAGAAGCGCAACCTGTTAAAGGTTTGTATTTTTGGGGCGGTGTCGGTCGAGGAAAAACCTATTTGGTTGATACTTTTTTTGACAGCTTACCTTTTAATAATAAAATGCGCGTGCACTTTCATCGTTTCATGCACAGAGTTCATCAAGAGCTTAAAAGCTTAACCGGACAATCTGATCCACTAAAAATCATTGCTAAAAAGTTTGCTGCAGAAACACAAATTATCTGTTTCGATGAGTTTTTTGTATCAGACATCACTGATGCCATGATTTTAGGTACATTGTTTGAGGAGTTATTTGCTCATAATGTAACCTTAGTCGCGACATCTAATATTATTCCAGATGAACTTTATCGTAATGGTTTGCAACGTGAGCGTTTTTTACCGGCTATCAGACTAATCAATGAACATACTCTCATCGTTAATGTTGATAGCGGCGTTGATTACCGTTTAAGAACCTTAGAGCAGGCGGAAATATTCCATTACCCCCTTGATGCCCAAGCGGATGAAAACTTAAAACACTATTTCAAACAACTATCGAGCGATGAGGGTAAAGCAGGGCAATTTATCGAGATTCATAATCGTCCATTAGAAACCGTTTTAATGAGTGATGGCGTGGTGTATTTTGATTTTTCTGTACTTTGTGAAAGTGCACGTAGTCAAGGTGATTATATGGAGATTAGTCAGCTATATCACACCGTGTTAATGGCTAATGTGAAAGAAATGGGTCCTGACACGGATGATACTACTCGCCGCTTTATTGCCTTAGTTGATGAATTTTATGAACGTAATGTGAAGTTAATTATGTCGGCAGAGCTGCCGTTAGAAGATTTGTATAGTGGTGGACGCTTAGCATTTGAATTTAAACGCTGTTTAAGTCGTTTACAGGAAATGCAATCACATGACTATCTTGCCAGTGAACATCTTCCATAAACGATAGTGCATCACTGAAGAAAGACATTATAAAATCCAACGATAAAAGTAACAAAAAAGCCCGAGTCATTAATGAGTCGGGCTTTTTATTATTTGTAAATTAGTCTCTAATTCTAGCTATAAAATTTAGAGCTAATATGCCAATATTTAGTACATTAAGGTATAAAGTTTTCTACGAAATTTAAGTGCAAGAGGATCGCCATCAGGTAATGCTTTTAAGACATCTAGAAAGAGTTCTTTGCTTTTGTCCTTTGTGCTCTCATCTCCAGCTTGAACAAGTCGGAACAATATCGTTAGTGCTTCTTCTTGGCGATTAACTTGACTGTACTGCGCCGCAAGTTGCTGATTCAGGCTGACATCATCAGGTATTTCTTTAATTTGTGCTTCTAAGGCTTTTATTTCAGGCGAATTCTCTGCCTGCTCAGCTAATTCTACTTTTGCCATTAATGCTTGATATTCACTATCTTGGTCAACCATCATAATCGTGTTTAATAATGCTTTCGCTTCAGTGGTTTTACCCGTTTTTAAGTAAACATCAATTAACACTAACTTAATATCAGCGCGACTATTATCAACGTCATAGGCTTGCGTAATAGCATTTTGTGCATCAAGTAACTGGTTGTCGTTAAGAGCCGCTTTCGCTTGTTCAAGTAAAACATCTTCCTGCTTAGGCAAATGTTTATCTAAAAATACCGCGATGCTTTCATCATCTTGTGGTCCAGAAAGACCATCAAGAGGTTGGGCATCTTTGAGTAATATCGCTGTTGGTACGCCTTGAATACCAAATTGTTGAGCAATTTGTCCTTGGCTTTGACAGTCAACTGTCGCCAACGTTATATGCTCACTTAAATTTGACAATTTAACGGCTAGTTTATCTCTTAATTCAACACTTTCGGGTACTTGTTCTGCCCAAAAGCTAACAAGTACTAACTTGTTTTTTGATTCTTCAACAACCATTTGCTGAAAGTTATCTAGGGTAATGGCAATCATATTTGTATTCTCGAATGTGTTGGTAATATGTTGATAATCATGTTTTCAACAGGAAATTGGTGCTGTTTGCATTGTCGATTTACGAAACTTAGGCAAGGTGAAATTTAGCCTAAGATAAACCAAAGTAAGCCAACACCTAGAATTAAGCGATAGATAACAAATGGCATCATCCCCAATTTTTCTAATAAAATAAGGAAATAATGGATACATGCATAGGCGCTAAAAAATGCTATTAAGCTGCCTAAACCCATGGCAAACCAATCGACACTTTCTGTTGATAAAACTAATTTTAACGTTAAATAACTACCTGCCATCGCGATAGCAGGGATAGAAAGTAAAAATGAAAAACGAGCAGCATTGTCGCGGCTTAAACCTAACATCAAACCAATTGTCATGGTAATGCCTGAACGTGAAGTTCCCGGAATTAACGCTACAGCTTGTGCTAAGCCAATTAACATTGCACCTTTAAGGCCTAACTTATCCATAGGTTTATGTTCAGTGCGATTACCGGCTTTAATATCAGCAAAACCTAACAGGAAACCAAAGAGTAATGTCGTTAAGGCAATGACTAAAGCAGAGCGTAAATTTTCTTCGATAAAGTCTTTACCTAATAAACCAAATAAACCCGCTGGAATAGTAGCAAGTAAAATCCACCAAGCTAATTTGCCATCAAAACTGCTACGACCTTTCTCTGGACCAACGCCAACAGTACCTAACCAGGCAACCGCCATAACGCCGACTTCTTTACGAAAATAAATCATTACGGCCAGTAAAGTACCAACATGTACAGCAACGTCAAAACCTAAACCTTGATCTTTCCAGCCTAAAATTTGTGAAGGCAAAATTAAATGCGCGGAACTTGAAATAGGTAAAAATTCGGTCAAGCCTTGCAATAATGCAAGGATAAATATTTCTAAAGTGCTCATGTGTCGTTAGTCGTCCTTTAACTTTTTTGATGGAGTAAATATGCTACTTTACCAGCAGTTAGCGACAATGCTAAGTTGCTGGCTAGTTTTGTTATAACCGTGCCATAAATCTCGATAGTTTTGTTTTGAAATTGGGTGGGCAAGCTCAGGTGCAACTTGACTCAGAGGCCATAATACAAAAGCATTCTTAGTGATTTCATCACGAGGAAGTTGTGCGGGCGAGTCAATAATCAAATCATCATATAATAACAAATCAAGATCTAAGCTACGTGGGCTAAACTTTTTAGCGCTATGGTCACGACCGTGAGAAAACTCTATTGCGCGTAATATTATCGCGACTTGCTCAACACTCTGTGAACAGTTAATGCCAATGACCATATTATAAAAAGCAGCACCATTAAATCCCACAGCTTCACTTTCAAATAATGAAGACAATGTTAACTGTTCAAAAGGCAGACCAAATTCTTTGGCTAATGAGAGTAGACCTTGTTTAACATAATGCTCACGGTCAATATTAGTGCCCAATGATATATATATTTGAGCCATTAAGTTGAAGACTCAGTGGTTTTTTTGCCACGTTCTATTTCTACACCAACGGTTTGTGCATTATGTACAGCGCCAGGTTTGCCAATACTAAGCCTTAACCATGGGATATGATATTGCGTCATCAAATAACTCGCTAAGCGTTCAGCAAGTGTTTCAATTAAGTCAACGGGGTTGTCGTTAGCAAAGCGTTCTATAGCCACTGAAATATCAGCATAATCTAACGTTTTAGCCAACTCGTCATTTTGCGCCGCACTTGCTGTATCCCAACCCATGGCTAAATCTATGACCAAGGTTTGCTTTATTTCTTTTTCCCACTGAAAAAAACCAATAGTGGTTTGAATACTTAAACCCTTAATGAACACCTTATCCATGACTTACCTATAATGCTGTGAAATACTGTTAGAAGAATTATTTGTATTAACTATTTGCAGTAGTTATGCAATTGTTACAAAATAAGGGGCGATTTTACCTGCGAAGCGCTAGAAAAACTAGCAGAGATGCAGATAGAATAAGAATTCCCTTTATTATACTCACTAATGGATTTGTTACTTAGATGTTACTACTCATTTTCACTATGATCATTGCCGCTTATTTAATAGGCTCTATCTCGAGTGCGATATTAGTCTGTAAATTTTTAGGATTACCGGATCCAAGAACGACGGGATCGCAAAATCCGGGTGCAACAAATGTATTGCGCATGAGCAATAAGCTTACTGCTGCAACAGTATTATTTTTAGATATTGTTAAGGGCACTATCCCTGTGTGGGGCGCTTATTTTTTAAAAATTGATGCGTTGTATTTAGGCTTAATTGGCGTATCTGCTTGCTTAGGCCACATGTATCCCATATTTTTTAACTTTAAAGGGGGAAAGGCCGTAGCTACAGCACTGGGAACTTTACTTCCTATTGGTTTTACGTTGGGGGGATTATTAATTCTAACGTGGGTATTAGTGGTTAAGTTTAGTAAGTACTCTAGCCTAGCGGCCATTGTCACCGTATCTCTCGCCCCACTTTATGTTTACTTTTTAAAACCGCTCTATGTTTACCCAACCTTGATGCTTAGCGCGTTGATAATCTTTCGCCACCGAGAGAACATTAAACGTTTATTAAACGGCACTGAAAGTAAAATCACTCATAAAATTTAGATAATCATCTATGAACGTCATTAATAAGTCACCCATAGGCTAATGCATACAGGTGATTTTTTCGCTCTATGCAGTTGCTACTTTACTGATGGAAGTGAATCCAAAGCCCATCGAGGGTTGGCTTTAAAGGTTAAGTCAGCATCTGTGCCCGCTTTTAAACGTTGCATACCAGCATAAGTAATCATTTAGTCCCGAATATGAGTAGTGCAAAATTCAGGACGTACTATCGTTACTTTTTGGTTACTTTACTGATGGTAGAGAATCTAGCGCCCAGCGCGGATTAGCTTTAAAAGTTAAATCAGCATCTGTGCCCGCTTTTAAACGTTGCATACCAGCATAAGCAATCATTTAGTCCCGAATATGAGTAGTACAAAATTCAGGACGTACGATAGTTATCTTGCTTACAATTTTACTGATGGTAGAGAATCTAGCGGCCAACGGGGATTAGCTTTAAAAGTTAAGTCAGCATCGGTGCCAGCTTTTAAGCGTTGCATGCCAGCATAAGCAATCATGGCGCCGTTATCAGTACAAAATTCTGGACGAGGGTAAAAAACACTACCGCCCAGTTTCTTTGTCGTTATCGCAAGTTGCTCTCGCAAAGCTGTATTTGCGCTTACACCACCAGCAATAACTAATCGACTTAACTTTTCTTGTAGCAAAGCGCGTTTGCACTTTATTGCCAACGTATCTACTACTGCTTGCTGAAAAGCATGGGCGATATCAGCATGAGTTTTTTTCAATTGGTCTGCAGATAAAGCAGGCTCAATATTAATACACTGCTTACGAACTAAAGTACCAGCTGCTGTTTTTAAACCACTAAAACTAAAATCTAAACCAGGTCTGTCTGTCATAGGACGAGGTAATTTAAAACGACCTGCTTCACCACTTTCAGCCATCTTGGATAGAGCAGGTCCACCAGGATAGTCTAAGCCTAGTAGCTTAGCTGTTTTATCGAAAGCTTCACCAGCAGCATCATCAACGGATTCGCCTAAGAGTTTGTATTCACCGATAGCGTCAACACGAACTAACATAGTATGTCCGCCAGAAACTAATAACGCGACAAAAGGAAACTCAGGAACATCATCTTCAAGCATGGGAGCTAATAAATGGCCTTCCATGTGGTGTACAGGAACCGCTGGTAAATCCCAACCATAAGCCAAGCTTCGACCAATTGAGCAACCTACTAAGAGAGCACCAACTAATCCTGGGCCTGCAGTATAAGCAACACCATCTAAATCTTGAGGCGTAAGATTGGCATCGGCTAATACTTGTTTAATTAAAGGTATCGTTTTACGAACATGATCTCTTGAGGCAAGTTCAGGTACTACACCACCGTAATCGGCATGAACAGCTATTTGACTATATAAACGATGAGCGAGTATGCCTTCAGGACTATCTCCTTGGCCGTCATCATAAATGGCGATGCCAGTTTCATCACAAGAAGTTTCAATACCCAAAATACGCATAAATATACTCTCAAAAAAAGCTTAAAAAGAAGGCTCAAAAATACGGTTCAAAAAATAGGAACAGTAACCAACAATCACTAATCGCAATACGAGTAACTATTGGCGAGGCAATTTTACTGTGTTTATAAGATAGACACCAGCTGATTTTAATCCTGAAAGAGCGATAGCCCTTAAATTAACCTTTACATTAGTGATGGCTTAGCAGTAGAATACGACACCAAATTTTTAATAGAGTGGGTGTAGATGAGACAAATATTGCAAATAATTGCATTATTCAGTCGAAATCAGTCGCCAATTTATATAGCTACCCTAAGGTAATAAAGTACATGCCAGTAATTAAAGTAAGAGAAAACGAACCATTTGACGTTGCATTACGTCGTTTTAAACGTTCATGTGAAAAAGCAGGAATCCTTTCAGAAGTTCGTCGTCGCGAATGTTATGAAAAGCCGACTTGGGAACGTAAACGTAAGAAAGCCGCTGCCGTTAAACGTGCTGCGAAAAAAGTTTCTCGTGAGAACGCTCGTCGCGTTCGCATGTACTAAGAATTATCTTAGTATAACTACTCTAAGAGATTGATATAGATGTCACTTCTAATACAACTCAAAGATGAAATGAAAACTGCTATGCGAGCTAAAGACAAATTACGTCTTGGTGTAATTCGCATGGCAATTTCTGCAATCAAGCAAGCAGAAATTGATCATAAAACCGAAGCAACTGATGAGAATATCATTGTGATTTTAACCAAAATGGTTAAACAGCGCAAAGAGTCCATTAAGATGTTTACTGAAGGTGGTCGTGATGAATTGGCAGAAAAAGAAGCAGAAGAAGTTGTTGCTTTAAACTTTTTTATGCCACAGCCGCTTAGTGCAGAAGAAATTAATGAATTAATAAGCAAAGCAATTGTTGAATCTGGAGCAGCCTCTATGGCTGATATGGGTAAAGTAATGGCAGTGTTAAAACCTTTAATGCAAGGCAAAGCTGACATGGGCGCTGTAAGCGGTCAAGTAAGAGCAGGTCTTCAAGGTTTATAGTCGGGCTTTATAGCTACCACTATATTTAGTGCATTAAATAAAACCGTAATCGCCTAGGCTATTACGGTTTTTTTATGCCTTTTTTTTATGATGCGGAATAAATTTTATCTCGCTGGAATTTAAAATAGTCAGCTACATTCTTACTCGTATTGTGTAGAATACGCAGGTAATACCAAACGGATTAATTTATTGGTCAGCTTAGGTCTTCATTAGCGAGCTTAAAACAAATAAAATGACTTAAACATAGTTATTCTATATTTCATTCATTTTGTGAAGTTGTCAGTTTGCTAATGAGCCCCCGAAGGGCGAGTTTAAAAGGCTTACATGCGGCGTTATTAATTTTGACAAGGGAATAACCATTCTCTTCAATCAATGCCTTGCCTCTAAGCCTTTTAATTCTCGCTAAGTGATCAATAAATTAGCCCGATTGGTATAATATTTTTCCTTTAACGGTGACGCTTAAACATTATGGCTGGACGCATTTCTCGACAATTTATTGATGACTTACTCAGCAGAGCAGATATTGTTGATCTCGTTGATGGCCGAGTACCGTTAAAAAAGGCGGGTAAAAACTACCAAGCCTGTTGCCCATTTCATAATGAAAAATCCCCCTCGTTTACTGTAAGCCAAGATAAACAGTTTTATCACTGCTTTGGTTGTGGCGAACACGGCAATGCTATTTCTTTTTTGATGGAATTCGATCGTCTTGATTTTGTTGATGCAGTTGAAGAGCTTGCTTCCCATTGCGGAATGGAAGTGGTCCGAGAAGAAAATACTGCCAGTCCAGAGGAACAACGTCGACAGCAACAAGTTTACCAGCAAAAACAAGATGACTATGAGCTAATGTCGCAAATTAGTCGTTTTTTCCAGCAGCAATTAAAAGTGGCTAGTGATAAAGACAAAGCTATCGACTATTTAAAAGCTCGAGGGCTAAGTGGCGAGGTTGTTAAGCGCTTTGGTATTGGCTACATAAGTGACGCTTGGGACGGTATGATGAGTAGCTTCTCACGTAATGGTCAAGCTAATCAGCAATTAATTGATTTAGGTATGGCCATTGCGGGTGATAAAAAGCGACCTTATGATCGCTTTCGTGGTCGTATCATGTTTCCTATTAGTGATAAACGTGGACGAGTCATTGGCTTTGGTGGGCGCGTTTTAGGTGATGAAAAGCCCAAGTATTTAAACTCGCCAGAAACACGTGTGTATCATAAAGGCCAAGAGCTTTATGGTTTGCATGAAGCCAAACAAGCCAACAAACAGCTTAAGCGTTTAATTGTGGTTGAAGGTTATATGGATGTCGTGGCGTTAGCACAACACGGTGTTGATTACGCTGTTGCATCGCTAGGTACAGCGACTACTTTTGAGCAATTACAAACATTATTTCGTACTGTGCCCGATGTTATCTGTTGTTATGATGGCGACAGAGCCGGGCGTGAAGCTGCGTGGCGAGCAATGGAAAATGCCTTACCGCTTATTCGAGATGGCTTTTCGTTAAAATTTGTTTTTGTACCAGATGGTGAAGATCCTGACTCTTTAATAAGAACTCAAGGGCAAAAAGCTTTTGAAACAATTATTGATAACGCCATGCCGTTATCCAAATTCCTTTTTGAGCAACTCATGCAGAAAGTTGATATGAGCTCCCTAGAAGGAAGGTCAGCTTTAGTTGAGTCATTCCAACCGTATTTATCAAAGCTGCCTGCTAGTACTTTAAAAGACGCCATGATTAATGAAGTAGCTAATAATTTTGGTACCGGTAGCGAGCATTTTCTTGCAAAGTTTACCAAAAGTTTACAAGGTGAAGTTGTTAAGTCACCCGTTAAAGTAAGCACAAAAGTAACACCCGTGAGGTTAGCACTTGCTTTATTGTTAGAGCATCCCCATATAGCAAATAGCTTAGGTGAAATTAGTGTGTTGCAGCCGCTAACGGCACCAGGAATACCTTTGTTAATGCAGGTACTTGGTGTGTGTCAGCAAAACCCTGATATTAAGTCACCGCAATTGCTTGAATACTTTCGTGGTACTGAGCAGGGATCACAATTAGCAAAGTTGATGTGTTGGCAGCACCATGTAGAAGCTGATGCAGCAACTGATGTTTTTCTTGATAGTATTGAGAAGTTATTGAATAACTTTGTTGAGCAGCGAGCTGAAGTATTATTACAAAAAGCACGCGCTGGACAAATGACAGCTGAAGAAAAGCAAGAGTTACAAGCAATACTAAATGCTTAACTGTTAGTTTTAGCTATACTTAGCAAGCATCTTCAGATGCAGCGAGTATTAAATAAGATAAGAGCTATTATATAGCTTGAAATGTTAACAAGCGATTAAGACAGCATATTAGCTGGTAAATGTCTTTGAAATTCGCTATAATTTCCGGCTTTATTGCGTCATTTATTAGCTTTTACTAATGTATAAAGCGCATATTTTACATCCCATATTTATAATATACAGGTGGACACTCGTCAATGGAACCAGCCCCTCAATCAAGACTTAAAGACCTGATAACCAAAGGTAAAGAACAAGGTTATTTAACGTTTGCGCAGGTTAATGATCATCTTCCACAAGACATTATCGACTCTGATCAAGTTGAAGATATCGTTAGTATGATTAACGATATGGGTATTCAAGTATTTGAAAACGCTCCTGATCAAGATACCTTGATGATGAGCGAAGGTAATACTGATGAAGATGCAGCCGAAGCAGCAGCACAAGCGCTTGCAACGGTAGAGAGTGAAATTGGTCGAACAACAGATCCTGTACGTATGTATATGCGTGAAATGGGTACTGTTGAACTTCTAACGCGTAAAGGCGAAATCGTCATTGCTAAGCGTATAGAAGAAGGTATTAAAGAAGTTCAGCGCAGTGTTTCTGAATATCCGCCAGCGATAAACTTTTTATTAGATATGTGGGATAACTTCGAAGCAGAAGAAGTTCGCTTAACTGATATTATTATTGGCTTTTTAGACCCAGATGCCGAAGATGAAGATGTACCTGCTGCAGCGACTCATGTTGGTAGCGAACTTTCTAAAGAAGATTTGGCTAATGAAGATAGCGAAAAGAAAGAAGGCGATGAAGAAGAAGACGAAGAAGAAGAAGATACTGGTCCAGATCCAGAGCTAGCACGTGAAAAATTCACTCTGTTACGTGAAGCTCATGAGAATGCTACCAAAATAGTGGATCAGAAAGGCCGCGGTCATAAAGATGCTCAAGAAGCTATTGATGCGGTTGCTGAAGTCTTTAAAGAATTCCGTTTAATCCCTAAATTATTTGATAAGTTAGTCAAAAACATGCGTAGCATGATGGACAGATTACGTGTTCAAGAACGTTTAATCATGAAGCATTGTGTTGTTGGTGCTGGCATGCCTAAAACGACGTTTATCAAAATATTCCCAGGTAACGAAACGTCAAAAGAATGGTTTGAAGCAGAAAAATCTGCCGGTAACCCATACTCAGCTAAGCTTGGCGATGTTGAGCATGATGTAGAGCGTTGCATCTACAAACTGAATCAAATTCAAGAAGAAACAAACTTAAATATTCACGGCATTAAAGACATCAACCGTCGTATGTCTATCGGTGAAGCGAAAGCTCGTCGTGCGAAAAAAGAAATGGTTGAAGCTAACTTACGTTTAGTTATCTCCATTGCGAAGAAATACACTAACCGTGGTTTACAGTTCCTTGATTTAATTCAGGAAGGTAACATCGGTTTAATGAAGGCCGTTGATAAATTTGAATACCGTCGTGGTTATAAGTTCTCAACTTATGCTACGTGGTGGATCCGTCAGGCAATTACTCGTTCTATTGCTGACCAAGCCCGTACCATTCGTATTCCTGTGCACATGATTGAAACGATTAACAAACTAAACCGTGTTTCTCGTCAAATGTTACAAGAAATGGGTCGTGAGCCTACGCCAGAAGAATTAGCTGAACGTATGGTTATGCCTGAAGACAAGATTCGTAAAGTATTGAAAATAGCTAAAGAGCCAATTTCAATGGAAACGCCAATCGGTGATGATGAAGATTCACATTTAGGTGACTTTATTGAAGATGGTAGTGGCGAACTTCCGGTTGATTCAGCTACTTCAGAGAACCTAAAAGGTGCTACTCATGAAGTTCTTGCAGGGTTAACAGCTCGTGAAGCTAAAGTACTGAGAATGCGCTTTGGTATTGATATGAATACTGATCATACTCTTGAAGAGGTTGGTAAGCAATTTGATGTAACACGTGAACGTATTCGTCAAATTGAAGCGAAAGCGTTACGTAAGTTACGTCATCCATCTCGTTCAGAGCAGCTTAAAAGTTTCTTAGATGGTGAATAAAAAATAGTATTTAAAATACAGTTTTAAATACAGTTAAAAAAGAGTAAGTTAGTCATTCTAACTTACTCTTTTTACATTCTAAGATAGGAACTTTTATGCGCATTATATTCGCTATTGCTTGCACTCTTGCCACCATCTCTATGCCTTCCATTGCAAAACAAGCACTTAACGTAGAGATTACCCCATTGATTGGCTATCGCTTTGGTGGTGATTTTGATACGACTCAAGATGAGGTTCACAATAGAATAGAGTTAAGTGATGGAACAAGTTACGGTCTATTAACCGCTTGGTCTTTTGATCGAAAGCGACAAGGTGAATTCTTAATAAGCCATTATGATACTGATTTCTCAGAGTCGGGTGATTTTTCAGCAAGTAATACCGGTCTTGGTATTACTTATGCCCACCTTGGCGGCAATGTTCAGCTATCAGATGGTGTCGTTCCTATTTATGCTACCGGCGGTTTTGGGTTAACTCACCTTGCTCCCAAAGATGACCAACTCAGTGATGAGACACGATTTTCAGTTAATATTGGCTTAGCGTCGAAAATTGAATTGAGTGAACGTGTTAGCTTAAGGTTCGATAGCCGCGTTTACGGAACATTTTTTAACTCCGATAGCGCAATATTTTGTGATGTTGAAACTTGCGCAATATATATTTCTAGCGATATTTGGTTTCAAACTGAAGTGAGTGTCGGTATAACTTATCGTTTTTAGCGCTTATCTGTGCTGGTTTGTTTAAGAAATGAGCGTTCAGTAAAAAAACACGATTATTTAAAGTTCATTAGGTGACAACAAAATAAAAAATGCTTATACTGCACCCGCTTTGTTAGTTCACTCATTTGATTGCACTAATTAAGATATTAGAATAGAACAGGCCATACATGTGAAAATGGGCCTTTAGCTCAGTTGGTTAGAGCATCCGACTCATAATCGGCAGGTCCGCAGTTCAAGTCTGCGAAGGCCCACCATTTTCATCATGTAGTACAACCCTTTCGGTCAGTTTACTCAAAGTTAAATTTCCTTACCTCAAAGTTCCGGTCCATGGCTGGTATCAAATTTTTCTGTATGTTGCTCAAACCTCGACGACGGCGACAACGAAACTACTAAAAATTATTTATATTCCCCCATCACCTATTTTTTTCAAAAAAGTTAACCATCTGATAGAACTTACTTCAAAGCACATGAATAATTCTTAGTATTATTTTTACTTAGTGAGTTAATAAAAAACCCTTAAAAATATCTGATTACCCCATTAAGAAGTACATAGTTAAAGTTGAACAGAGTATTAGCTTACCGTTGATATACTTTCACCCAACAGCCTCACCCAAACGCATTTTAAAAGCCCCAAAAAATTTAGCTAATCATTGACGTCGTCGTCGCCAAAAAACTAGTGAGAATTAGCAGAATGAACCAGACACCTAGCTCACTGAAATACGCCACAGCTAAATCCTAGTACATACTGAAAAGAGTTTCTAAGCTGTTTTTAGCAAAGTTAGAAATCGGGTGTATCAACACCAACAGAAAAATGTACCTAAAAAGCAGATAGTCTTGTCGCCGCAACCTCGGGAAACAGTAAAAGCTATTTCTGCTCAAATCCATTGACCAAATCGTTGGCTATTTCTCCATGTGCTTTGTAAGACATGTCTGCAATTTGAGGTAGAAACTCTAACCACCTTAGCTATCAAAAGTGATGTAACATCATGAATAGTCGGTCTATTAATCGTCAACGAAAGTAGTAACCATAAAAAAGACAATTGTTTTTATATGTAACCATATGGCCCAATTAGTCGAAGTGACGTATTATTATCACAGCTAGGAAGCGCGGGGTTACAGGAAGTGACTCAATTGTCAGGGAATGGAATTAGACAGATACTAGGATAGTGTCAAAGAGAAAAACCAAGGATTGGTTCGCTAGGATGGCGATAGTATTACAGGGCTTAATACTAGATTAAATGGATTTGCAGTGGTCAGGGAATGAATAAAGGTGTGACTTCGGTTGCGCCTTTGTTGTTTCTACAGCTAAATAAACTTCTCACAGCATCTTCTTCCCCAGAATAAAATCTACAAACCTATCAGTTCAAACCCAATCTTTCAAAAAAATAGCATCTAAAAAAATTTCAACATTTGCCGTGACCGCGGCGACAGAGTTTTTTACTGAAAAAAGTTAGCTCAAGTTCGGTCGCCGCAGTCGACAAAATCAGTGAAATCTACTCAAATAGACCAGCATAGGACCAGCAACTCAGATGTGAGCAGATTGACAGGTGTTGAGATATTTGTGTGAACCAGTGTTGGCGTGGCTTTGGGCTAGAGTTGTGAGCCTATCTTTGACAATAGGCCCACCGATTGATGATTCAAGGCTGGATAAGTTGCTTTAAATCAAGGGATTACATTAGTATTTTAGTGCAAAAATCTAAAAACAGTGTTAGTTTTAAAATAAGAAAGGATTAAATACTTCTTGGACACCACCTGTCCAAGCCAACCTGTATAGTTTCAATAACTAGAAGTAATAGGGATATATAAGGACATATGGCTGATATAAAATTAGCAGAAAGACTTGCCGAGATTATTGGGATGCTCAATAACGGCGAATCCATATGTACAACCAGTTTAGCTGAGCGGTTTAGTACATCTGAGAGAACCATTCAACGAGACATCACTCAGCGCTTAAGTTTTTTATCACTGATCAAGTCTGATAATTTATGGAAGATGGATACACAATCCATCGGTAAATTAAGCCACAAAGTCATCCAAAACTTCGCAGCCATCAGTGGCATACGAGAGCTTTTCCCTACATTAGATGATAATTTTCTAAAGTCTATTATGGATGTAGAGAGTGAGTCTGCTTTTTTAGTTAAGCCGCATAATTATGAATCATTAACTGACCAAGCATCTAAACAACTTTTCAGTAAACTTGAAAAATCTATCAATGCGACACAATGTATTCACTTCTATTACAAAGCAAAAGACTACCAAAACATTCAACCTTATAAGCTAATAAATTATAAGGGTATCTGGTACCTAGCGGGTGTAGACAATGGGAAATTAAAAACATTTTCAGTGAGTAAAATGAGTAGCGTTTGGGAAACTCAAGAGGGTTTTAAACGTAACACTTCTATTGATAAAAAAATTGTAGATGAAGAAACCATTTGGTTTAGTGATGAGAAATTAGAAGTGGTCTTAAAAGTTAGTGCTGATGTTGCTGATTACTTCACCAGACGACATCTAATACCAGAGCAGGAAATCACAAAAACGTGTGACGATGGTAGCTTGATTGTCACCACTACGGTTGCAAACGAACAACAGATTTTACCAATTATTAAGTATTGGATACCACATGTAAAAGTTATTTCGCCAACTATATTAGAAAAAAGGCTAAGGGAAGATATTAAGGGGTATTTAGAGTAAATGAGTTAAATAAAATAACGACAATAAATATTGGAATCGTTCTGCGCATCAAAGCACTTTTAAACTTTGCCCACAAACTGAATCGGAAAATACAAGATGACACTTAAGAAAAATAACAAAGACGTATTTAGTGTTGCGGTTATTGCAACAATGAGTTCAGGAAAATCAACGACTCTTAACGCTATGTTAGGCTTGCCATTGCTTCCTTCAATGAATGAAGCATGTACAGCAACAGTCTATAAAATAGAAGATATTGACGGTTTAGATCATATTAAAGCGCGCTACATTACCAAAGAGGGATGTGAGTCTGATTGGGAGGAAATCAGCGCACAAGAGGATAAATTATCGGAATGGAATAATGGTGGTTTTGAAAGTATCGAAATACAAGGGGATTTTCCTCACATAGATAATCACAAAAACATTATATCTTTTCTTGATACTCCAGGCCCAAACAACTCTTCCGATAAATCACATTCCGAGATTACACATAACATTATCGCGAATAATCCGTTTGGGTTTGTGCTCTGTATTATGAATGCTTCACAATTTGGCGTAGATGATGAGCGTATTTTATTAACTAATTTGTTAAATGACTTAAATGAAAAAGGCCAAAAAACAAAAATTGTTTTTGCTGTAAATAAAATGGATCAACTTGATGTTGAAGGGGGGGAAAGTCCAAAAGCATTGATAAGCAAGATTCGTAAGTATTTAAATGAAATAGGTTATTTTAGACCTGTAGTTGTACCAATAATGAGTCTGACATCGCTTGAAATTAGAGAGCTAATAGAAGCTCATAAAAACAAAAGTGAATTACCGTTCTCAAGCAGAAAGCAGAAAAAAATTCTTCATACTATTGAATGTTTATTTGAGTTTTCTACCGACTATAAAGATGCAAGCCTTAATACAAAAGTTCAGAACAAGCATTTAGAACAAGCACAAAAAAAAGCTAGAAATATAGACAAACACGAAACTCTAACCCTAGCAGGAACCGAGATATCTATTGGTAGGTTGATTGAGGCAGATATTATTACCGGGATTCCATTACTAGAGGAAATGCTAGAGATTGAACTGTTAAAAAATAGTAACCAGCTAAACGATTTTAAAAAACCTAGTGTTAAAAAAACGACGAAGCTGAAAGCTAAAAGAAAGAAAAAACCAAAAATTAAGAAACATAAAAAAAATAAATAAATTAAGGACTAAAAATGAGTGCATTAAAATTAGAGTTAGCCTACAACCCATACACGGTAAAATCAGTTTTTAAAATCAATGGACGCACGCTAGATGATGGCCCTTTAGTTGATATAACATCACAAAAAAGGTTACAACAATGGATAGACAAACTGTTTGATACAGTATTAAAGACTTATAACTCAAAGGACATATATTTTGTCTTTACTGGGGCTTTATTAGATTCTGAAGACGTTAAAGATGCTGTATTTATCCACAACAAAAACTCTAAGTGTACGATTAAATTAACTTGTAACACAACGAACGAGACTGTTGATAACAAAGTGACTAAATTGATAGCTTTGTACAACGAGGCAAAAGAAGGTCCTTTTGATGAATTTCGTACCGACGAAATGGCTTTAAATTTTGAAGGCGCATTAGCACCCGAGTTTGAAGTAAATGTCATTGCCACTATGTCATCCGGTAAGTCTACGGTAATAAATGCCATGCTAGGTAAAGAATTAATGCCAGCTAAAAATGAAGCATGTACCGCGACCATAGCAAAAATTTCAGACCATGATGATGAAACTCAATTTACGGCAAAGCGTACAGATCATAAGCAAGATATGATAGATGACTGGCAACTAGCTGATGCGAAGTTAATGGAACGATGGAATGATGATAAAAACACTTCAGTTATTGAAATAAAAGGAAATATCCCAGCGGTCAAAGAAAGAGAAAGTATTCGTCTTGTGTTAGTTGATACCCCAGGGCCAAATAACTCAAGAGATTCTGAGCACCGCCAAGCAACAACTAAAGCTATTTCAGCCAAAAATATGTCGATGGTTTTATATGTACTCAATGCAACTCAATTAAGTACTGATGATGACAAAACATTGTTGAATATGATTAAAGAAGCTATGAATCAAGGTGGGCGAGAGGCTCAAGATCGCTTTATCTTTATAGCTAACAAAATTGATAATTTTGATCCTGAAAAAGGAGAGTCCGTTGGGAAAGCGTTAAAAAACGTTAAAGAATACTTACAATACAACGGTATTGATAATCCTATTATTGTGCCTGCCTCGGCAGAATTGGCAAAGTTATTACGAGTGAGTGAATTTGAAGGTAAAGAATCATTAACTAGAAGGCAGAAAGGTGATTTAAATAATTACACCGATCTTTTTATTGAAGAGCCTGATATGAATATGTTGGAGCATGTAAAAGACTCTATTAGTAAAAGTACCTACAATAGTATTAATGAGCGACTACAATCTGAAAAAGGTAGTAAGAACGATGCTAAACAAGCCGAAATATTAAGTGGTATTCCTATTGTTGAAGCACTTCTCGATAATTTTATAGCAAAGCATGCTATCCCAGCAAAACTAAAAGACGCGGTTGACTCATTCTCGGGAGTAATGGCTAAAGCAGAAGGTATTGATAAGTTAAATGAGTTAATTGAAAAGAATGAAAATGATATGCAAGATATTGTTGATAAACTTAAAAAAGCTACAGAAGATAAATCAACCATAAAGCAGGCTAATGACTTTAGAAGCAAAGTCAAATCGTCAAAATATCATATTTCCGCAGGCGCAAAAAAATCAAGGTCACACATAGACAACAAAATTAATGACTTACTCGATGAATTACAAGGGAAATTTGAGAGTGAAGTAAAACCTTCCGAAGCTAAGATGGCATTTACAAAAGCAGAAAGGGAGTGCGAATATCTATTTGATAATATCGAAGAAATTTTATCGGATGCAATTAACAAAGAACAGATTGAAAGCCTGAATGATTTTAAGGATGAGTACCAAGAGTTTGTAGCTAAAATACTGGATAAGTCATTTCCTGATGATAAGGATATGGAGATGAGAAATTTTCAATCTGTCTCTATGAGTATGCCGGATACAAAATTATTATTGAGCAATGCGACACGAGAAAAGAAAACAGAAGTATTTGTTCGTACAGAAAGACATGGCTTTTTATGGATGAAAAAACGAGATATATATAAAACTGAGACTGAAGAGTATGTTGATATGTCAGGCCCTTGGGCTGAATTAGAAAACAGTATTCGAGTTACCAAAAAAGAAAATTTTGATGCCTTCGAAAAAAACGCAAAAAACAATTACGAAAATGCAAAAGATATCTTATTGAAGCAAATGGATGAGATAGATAATAAGATGGCAGAGACTATTGAAAGCCTAAGCAACGCGGCTTCAGATAAAGAATATCAAGAAAAAATGTTAACCGAATGCAAAGAAAAGAAAGAGTGGTATGACAATTTTGTAACTAAACTTGACGACATTTTGGCTATCTAAGGAGTAACATTATGCAAACTAATGAAATATTACAATCAGCCATAAACAGTAAAAATATTAACGCTGCTCAAGCTGTTATTCTTGCTTCATTTAGAAAGACTCGTAACGACCACATTTATCCATTTATTGAATGGGCAAATTACGCCAATACAGAATTTAATAAAAATGGGCTTACTTTTTTCATTGATGATGATGGAACAACTGAATTTACAGACAATAGTGATAATTGGAATGTAGATTTATGGAAAAGTTTACGCGTAGAATTAGAATATAATTTTTCAGAAATAAAGTTAGCTTATATTATTAAGGTAATGAAACACCTTCGCCAGATGGGTGACCCAGATTTCCAAGAAAAAACATCATCGCCCCAAGCTGCACCAATTAAAGAAAACTCGGGACATCCAAAACAAGGTACTAATCTAAAGCAAAATCACTTGAAAATCGGAGTTATTGCGGGAGCGGCTCTAGGTGCTGTATTGGGTGCGGTGGTAGGTCGTCCCATTATAGGTGGTTTGGTTGGTGCTGCTATTGGTGGTGGTCTTGGTCAATCTGTAAATGGCAGTAAGGATAAGTAATGAATGAATTACAAAATGTCGATGACTTGCAAAAAAATGAAAATTTGGAACTCGCTTTACTAGAAGTTGACCAAATCGTATTTAAAGGCTGTTTAGAGCAAATTGAAAAGTTTGATATCCTGCCTTTAAATAGTGATCTTGAAGAAGCGATTACAAAAATAAGATTAAATAAATTAACCCGAATTGTTTATGACAGGAATGAAAATAATCTAGATAAGTTAGTAAATGCGTTTGCATCATTACACAGCTGCAATAGTTCATTAGTTATTATCTTAAAAGGCCAAAAGCAATATACTGATATCTACATTGGTACAAATAAGATAGATAGTAGTAATGGTATGAGTGGTGGTGATGCTGGAGAAACATTAACAGCAGCATTACAGGGAAACTTCCAAGGTATTGAATTTGGCGAACCGCTATTTAGTTCAGACATTGAGTCATTACTTAATCCTATTGAGTCTGAAAATAATAACCATATAGCAAGTGTGCTAGGCGTACCTTCTTTGAAAAGTGAAGAGAAGGAAGGTTTCTCACAGGGCATAGAAAAAATTATTGAAGGCATGAAAAATAGAATTTACACAGCTGTTATTCAAGCAACCCCCGTTTCAAGGCAAGAGCTTGAAGTGATGGAGGTCGCGTATCAAGAAATTTATTCAACTTTATCTGTTTTTGAACAAAAACAACTGACTTTATCGATAAATGACAGTATTGCACTAGGTAAGTCGATTACTGATGGCGTGACTAAAACACTCTCTAAGAGTGCAGGGCAAACTATAACGAATACCAACGGAACCAATAGCTCTACGTCACATTCAGACTCTAAAACAAGATCAGATTGGGATATCAAAAAAGCGTTGAGTATGGCTGCAAGTGGTGCGGGTTCTGGGGCTATCGCCGCAGGTCTTTCTACTGGAGGGTTGGGAGCTGGCGCAGGTGCTCTTGTAGGTGGAATAGGTGGTTTTGGCATAGGTTTGCTTGGTGGTTCTAAAAGCACAACAGAAAGCTCTACAACGGGCGAAAATCATAGCGAGTCAGATGCTTACACAACGAACGAGAGTTACTCGACAGCAAATAGTAGCACTGAAACTGACTCTGAAACATCTAGCTCTGGTAGCAGTCGCTCTATTCAGGTAACAGAAAAAAATAAAGTGGTGCAGTCATTATTAGAGTCAATCGATCAGCAACTTAAGCGCATTCAAGAGTGTAAAAGTTACGGCATGTGGGGTTGGGGCGCATATTTTATTGGAGAAAGCCAGTTAGATGTTAACCTAGGTGCTGATCTGTACTCAGGCATTTTACGTGGGGAATCGTCAGGGATAGAAAGGAATGCTATTTCTACTTGGTCACGAAGAGATGATGACAATAAATTCACCGAAATTGCAAAATATGTTGCTCAGTTAAAACATCCTATATTTGAGACACCCCCGTATTTTAGAACGACACAGCTCTCTACTACCTCGTTAATTAGCACTAAAGAAGTTGCTTTGGCTATGGGGCTGCCACAAAAATCTTTACCTGGTATTCCCGTTTTTGAGTCGGTAGAGTTTGGTCGTGCGGTAACAACCTATAGAAATTCAGCCATTACTAATAAAATAGATATTGGTTCAATTTTTAATTTAGGCAGTATAGATGAGCATTTAAAAGTTAATTTAGATGTTGATTCACTTACTTCACATACATTTGTGACAGGAAGTACGGGCTCAGGCAAGTCAAATGCCATCTACTCAATGCTTAATAGTTTATGGAGTGAAAATAAAATTCCATTTTTGATTATTGAGCCAGCTAAAGGTGAGTATAAGGATGTATTTGGTGGCAATAAAGATGTTGCTGTTTTTGGTACCAATCCAAATATTTCACCACTGCTTAAAATCAATCCTTTTTCTTTCCCTACTGATATTCATATTACAGAGCATATAGATCGTTTAATCGAAATTCTTAATGCTGTATGGCCAATGTATGCGGCTATGCCAGCTATTTTGAAAGAAGCGGTAGAGCTAACTTATGAGAGCTTAGGATGGGACCTCTTAAATTCAAAAAACCGTTATGAGCCAGTCGTGTTTCCTGACTTTCAGGATCTGCTAGAGGAGCTGCCAAGGGTTATCGCAACTTCAGAATACTCTGAAGAAGTTAAAAGCAATTATTCTGGTGCTCTGTTAACTCGCGTTCGCTCTATGACTAATGGCTATTTTAAAACAATTTTTCAAAAGCAGGACCTAGCTTCTAGTGACTTGTTTGATAAGCCTTGTATTGTTGATTTATCAAGAGTGGGCTCTTCAGAAACTAAATCTCTTTTAATGGGAATGGTATTTCTTAAGCTCCAAGAATACAGAATGTCATCTAATAGGGGCTCGAACTCTAAATTAAAACATATAACAGTATTAGAAGAGGCTCATCACTTACTGCGTAGAACAAGCTCCGAACAAAGCCAGGAAGGGGCCAATCTTCAGGGGAAATCTGTTGAAATGATATCAAATGCCATTGCTGAAATGCGGACTTATGGTGAAGGTTTTATTATTGCTGATCAAGCTCCTGGTTTATTAGACCAATCAGTGATCCGCAATACTAATACGAAAATAATTCTACGTCTTCCTGATTGGGAAGATAGAAACTTAGTTGGAAAAGCAATAAATCTCAATGAGCAACAGATTGAAGAATTAGCTAGGTTGAGGACAGGTTGCGCAGCCATTTATCAAAATGATTGGCAAGAAGCCGTTTTATGCCAATGGGATTATTTTGATGAAAATAACCATCAAAAATTTGAGGTATCAAAAGAAACGGATTTGGTGAATATTGATTTACGGCTAAAATGCAAAACAGAGTTAGTTAAAGTGCTGCTAAATGGTTACTTAAGAGGTGATACAGCTGAGCAAGTTAAATTGGCGATTGAACAAGACCATTCAAACAGCGCTTTTTATTACCCAAATATTTACTTTAATTTAGACCATTCTTTTTCAGTGTTTAGTGAAATGGCAAGCATCCTTAATTTAGAAACCTTATTAGATAATATCCCTTCTAATGCAATTGATACCTGGATTGCAACATTGGAAGTTAAAATATTTAAGAGTTTAGATTTAAGCCAGTTTGATGCAAAGTCAAAATGCGACCTGTTAAAAATGGTTTTAGATATTTTGGTCGTTGAAAAACCTTGTAATAGAGATGTTTTTGAAATTCAGAAGGAAAAGATGACACGTCTACATGAGGTGATTTTATGATACTGGCTATGGAGAAGGTAATAACAGATGTTGTAAAAGAAAAAGTCAGTGAAGTAGGAAATAAATTGGGTGATAAAGTACCTGATTTTTCAAAAAACAATGAAACGTCCTCACTTGAAAGTAAGATTCCTACGTTTAAACGTTCAGCAAAAGAAATAAATAATAATCCAGTTTTACAGGAAAGCGAACAAAATGAAATCAAAAATAAAAGTGAATATTCAAAAAGTATTAATGAGGCAATGTATTCAACTGATGAGTTAAGTATATACCAAGATGTTCCTTTAGCAGAAAACACTGTTAATGATAATCTTGCATTGTGTCGAGATGATATCGACTTAAATAAAGCAGATGAGATGGGGCAATCAAATTTAGAACGAATGGAAAAAGGGAAACCACCAGTGGATCAAACAGGTAAACCTATTGAGTTACACCATGTTGGTCAGAAAGCTGATAGCCCATTAGCGGAGTTATCATACAAAGAACATCGTGATGGTGAGGTGGGGAACAATATTGTTCTTCATGATGGAACGCAGGATTCAAAAATTAATAGAGTGGATTTTGATAAAGAAAAAAGAGATTACTGGAAAGAAAGAGTTGAACAATTAAAAGTTGAGAGAGTTTAGAATGAATAAAGTTAAGGAATACATTGAAGCCAAAAAACATGATTTTCTAATGAAAACGGGGGTATCTAAAAGTGAAGTAAATGCAGCGCAGGACAAGTTAGGCTTTATTTTCGATGCAGATTATACCTATTACCTTGCTAATTATGGCCTCCTGTCATATGAGTCGATGGAAACTTTTGGGCTTGGAGTACCAATGACTTCTTATCGTAATATTGTTACAGCAACTTTGAACGTAATGAAAGAATATAAAAGCTTTCCTACTAATGCCGTTGTTATTGAGGATATAGGGGAAGATAATTATGTGATTATCGTCATGGATAAAGGTGTATTTCAATTCTCACCTAATTCACTTGATCTAATCTCAGATAATCTAGAAGACTATTTATTACTTAGGTTCTCAGAAGTGATTTAAGTTAAAAAAACTAGGCAATAGCTGTCTTGAGAAACACCGAAAGCCTAAGCTAATACTTAGGCTTTCGATTGTTTTTGTCATACACAAAGTTAGATATTTAATTCAGACTTCTCATCGTCATAGCTTAAAATATCTTGCTTAACAGTGATGTTCTCAGTCATTTTATCAATCCTTTCCCCAGTCCACGGCCTTCCTCACCAAACAAACCACCTATTTTAGCGGCAACATTCTCAAAACAGGCTAGCCTTTGTTTACCTGCTTTAATTTCAAAGTTTAATTTTTGTTCAAGCATATTAAGCTCCTCAGTTAGTTGAAGTGAATTATTTCTGATTAATAGTTAAATAAGACCAAATTCTTCCAAAAGTACCTTTGGTGTTTTAGGATTTGAGGCTGCAGCATCTTGTACATCTGAATTGATATCATCAACTAAATCAGACAATGCCCCTGCAGATGTATTTGGGTTTAATGCAACTTGAGGCCTAACAGACACAGCATCATCACGAATTAGATAATCTAGAACGCTTGATGATGCATTGGGGTGTGCTGCTAAACTTTGGCGAATAGACAATCGGGGTCATCAACAAATCTTTGGAGAATTGCTCCATGTGTCTTAGGGTTTATCACTAACTCTCTTTTGTTAGCAGGGGCATTTTCATCACTTTCAATTAGTTTTTGAATATCTATTGATGTCTTTAAGTGTGCTGCAACTGCGCATCTAACATCAAAGTCAGCATCACCCGCTAACCTATCTAATAGAGATTTTGGCAATTCAGGGATTCGTGCTAACTTCTCCCTTTCTATATGGTTCAACTCGGCTTCAATTCCATCAAACACTTCCTCTGGGGCATTAGGGTTGCTAGCAACAGCTAGTGCTAAGCTCCCGCTTGCACCTTGCTTCTTAGCTAATTTAATTAATAGCGATTGGGGTGCCTTTGTGTTCTGAGCGATAGAAACGAGCGCATCTTCTAACGTGCGTCGACCTGAGATTCCTGTAAAGCCATTTGATAGCTCCAAATGGCTTTACACTGTTGAGTATGTCGAGCAAATCATTATATTTTCTCGTAATCGATTCTTCATTTGAATTTTCTTGAACTGTCATTGTATCTATTCCTTTTTTTTGATTGCTTTAATGATTGTACATATAGCGGGTGACAGGTGGTGTCGGGGGAGTAGCTAACTTATCCAGTCACTAATAAGCTCTTTTGCAAACCCTAGCGGATCCTTCACCACGCCCACTATAGGCTTCGCAATTCCCTTTCCTGCGTAGTAGAGCGACTCAACAATCTTTCCATCATCCAGTGCTTCGTTTGCTTTCTCCATGTCTTCTAGTCCTTGTTCAAAATTCTCTTCATGTTTGGTCATGACGTATTTCCTTTTCAATTAGTTTGCGTGGTAGTACAAAGTCGCCAAGTTGTTCGCTGACAAAGCGTAGACGCGACGATTGAATGTGTGCATACCGCGTAGTTGTTTGTGGTGAGTGGTGTCCTAACAAGTGCTGAACATCGTATAGCGTTGCCTTTCCTGAGTTGATCAGAATCGAAGCAAAGCTATGCCGCAGATCGTGTATTCTCAAATGTTCTAGGATCCCAGCCCTTTCTTTAATTCGAGAAAATGATTTCTTAGGTCTAGTGATCGCCTTGCCTTCAACTTCACTAGCAAAGATATACGGATTGTTTCGCTTTCTGCGTCTGCTTTGTTCCTCAAGTACAGTCAGTGCCGCGTTGTTGATCAAAACCGTTCTAGCTAGTCCTGCTTTCGTATGTGGTAGAAATAGCGTTGCATTGCCATCTTCAATAGCAAAATCCTTCCATTGAGACTGACAAATCTCACTAATTCTCATACCCGTTAGTAGGGCTACTTTCAAAGCATTAGCACCTGCGCCACCTTCACCTGCATCACAAGCCTGTATGAACATTACAACTTCATCTTTGCTTATAAACCGTTGCTTAACATTGTTCTCCTTTAGTTTTTTGATGTAAGTCCCAGGATGTTTTTCTACAAATCCCCATTCCATAGCTAACCTAAACATCCGCAAGATACAGCTACGGATCCTGTTCACAGTTGCAGGTTTTAGCTTCACTAATGCGCTATCAAGCACTCGTTGAATATGATGTTGAGATATTCTAGTTAGTGGGACTGTCTTCCATTCGGGGTATAGATACTTCTTCAATATGCCTAAGTCATTTCTAACAGTGAGCTTGTTGACTGTGGCGTAAGGAACATAGTGTTCTATGGCAAAAGTATAGAATGTGACCTCATTCCTTTTGTCATCTCTGAGTTACTGGTCTATTTGAGTAGATTTCACTGATTTTGGCGACTGCGGCGACCGAACTTGAGCTAACTTTTTTCAGTAAAAAACTCTGTCGCCGCGGTCACGGAAAATGTTGAAATTTTTTTAGATGCTATTTTTTTTAAAGATTGGGTTTGAACTGATAGGTTTGTCGATTTGATTTTGGGAAGAAGATGCTGTGAGAAGTTTATTTAGCTGTAGAAACAACAAAGGCGTAACCGAAGTCACACCTTTATTCATTCCCTGACCACTGCAAATCCATTTAATCTAGTATTAAGCCCTGTAATACTATCGCCATCCTAGCGAACCAATCCTTGTTTTTTCTCTTTGACACTATCCTGTATTTGTCTTCTTCCATTCCCTGACAATTGAGTCACTTCCTGTAACCCCGCGCTTCCTAACTGTGATAATAATACGTCACTTCTACTGACTCAGCCATATGGTTACATATAAAAACAACTGTGTTTTTTATAGCTACTACTTGGGTTAAGTGTAAATAGACATTTTATTCAGATGGTTACGCCACTACTACTCACCATGTTGGCTAGCTTTTCTTCCTTGAATTGCAGACTTGTCTTACAAAGCACATGGAGAAATAGCTTTTACTGTTTGGCGAGGTTGCGGCGACTGAAAAATCATCTGTTTTTCTCACCGAATTTTTCAGATGGTATTGATGCGCATACTTTCTAACTTTGACAAAAACAGCTTAGAATCTCTCGTCAGTAGTCGCTAGAATTTAGTTGTGGGGCGTATTTCAGTGGGGCTAGTTTGCTGGTCAAATTCCGGTACTTGTCTGGTCGTTTCTTGGTGCTTTGTCTCTAGCTTAGAAATGTAGAAAACTGGGGGGGGGGGGGCAGCAGGGTTAAGTACTGGTCGTTTGACAGGCTTGAGGAAGGGTACATAGATAGGTGCAAAAAGAAGTACTCGCCCTCATAATCGGCAGGTCGCCAGTACAGGTCGTGTCTCTGATACAACTCGACCGCGGCCGACGATCTTCG
>NZ_PJAU01000048.1 GCF_002836255.1 Colwellia sp. 75C3
AAACATGCTTAACTTGGCTGTATTCGTTACCTCGTTAAGACGGGGCGTATTAAACTGTTTTTCCTTTATCCCGTCAACTCTTTTTTGCTATGTTTTTTATAAAAAGTGTTTGTTTGCTGGTTTTTACAGCACATCTTTTTTTAGTGTGCCTTTTGTAAGCATTAACGAGTTATAAAATAACCAGGGAAAACCAGTGTAGCTGTTAAATGTGATTATTTAGTCGGAGGAACGTAACCTTCAATTTCAGGCTCTTTACCTTCAAAAAGGTAGGCAACCATGGCAGTTTCTAAAAAAGCACGATCGTCAGCATTCATCATATTCATTTTTTTTTCGTTTATCAGCATGGTTTGCTTCTTTTGCCAAATACCCCAAGCTTCTTTACAAATATTATCAAAAATGCGTTTACCGATTTCACCAGGGTAGAGTTGGAAACCTAAACCTTCGGCTTCTTTGTTTAAATTTTGACAAAATACTGTGCGACTCATAATGGTTTCTCTTATCTATATTAGGTAGTAGTTAATTAGTTTAGGCTGTTGAACTTTACTTTTATTTTATATGAAAAAATTTAATGTGAACAAATTTAAATATGAAAGATCAATAGTCTCTAAGTAAAGTAAGTAGTTTTTGTGTCGAGGCCGCTAAGCCGACACTTAATTCTTGGTGTAAATCATACCACTTTTGCTGATCAGGTTCGTTTATATTTACTGAATCAAGTTGCTGGCAGTCTACTATCACAGGAGTGATATCTAAATGAAAGTGACTAAAAGTATGCCTAAATTCCGTTAAGGTTTGTGATGAAAGTGCTTTTAAGGATAAGTTAGTCATTAAGCCATCAATTTCAGTGAGTTCATCAATTTCATGAAAACACCATAATCCTCCCCAAATACCAACAGGTGGCCGCTTCTCCATTAATACCCTATCACAGCGTTCGTTTTTTAGTCGAGGGATTACCATGATGGTTTTCTTCTCAGGAATTTTCTTTTTAGGTTTTTTCTGAGGAAAATTCATTTGTTGATCACCAGCTTTGGCCAAGCAGCTCTGCTCAACAGGACAAAGCTCGCAGTTTGGTTTACTGCGAGTACAAACTGTTGCGCCAAGGTCCATCATTGCTTGGTTGAAGCTGTCAGTTTCTATAGCAGGGGTTAATTGTTCGCTTAATTGCCATAATGCTTTATCGAACTTGCTCAAGCCATTATAGCCTTCAATAAGATAGCTGCGTGCTAATACACGTTTAACGTTACCGTCTAAAATAGGATGATGCTGGTTTAGCGATAAACTTAAAATAGCGCCAGCGGTTGAGCGACCTATGCCAGGTAAAGCGATAACTTGTTCAATCTCAATAGGAAATTGACCATCATAATCATTGACCATTATTTTAGCTGATTTATGTAAATTACGCGCTCGCGCGTAATACCCAAGACCAGTCCAATGATGCAAAACTACATCTTCATCGGCATTGGCTAAGTCAGTAATTGTTGGAAAACTTGCCATAAAACGTTGATAGTAAGGAATAACTGTTGCAACTTGGGTTTGTTGTAACATTATTTCTGAAATCCACACACGATATGAGGTTTTATTTTGTTGCCAAGGTAAGTGCTTCCTACCTTGTTGGTGATACCAGCTAACGACTTGCTGACCAAATTGTTCAGCCGAGTTGGCTGATAGTACTATAGGATTATTCATAGCGCGCAGTGTAACTAAATAAGTTGTCGAGCTCAAATAGGCAAATTCGCATCTTGGTGCTAACGGGTATATAATCCCGCCTTTAAAATTCGATTCGCTTAGTTCAGCTTGAAACTAACTAAAGCATGAAGAAAAATATAAGGCTTTATAATGAAAATTGACGCAAAAAACCGTAGTACTCGTATCCGTAAAAAATTACGTGTTGATGAGTTTCAGGAATTAGGCTTCGATATTGCTTGGAAATTAAAAGATGGCATAAATGGCGAAGAACTTGATGCTTTTATCAATAAGTTTTTTGCAGAAGCTATCCAGCCAAATGGCCTAGGTTTTGGCGGTGAAGGTGATACTTTATGGCATGGTCTTATTTGCACTCAGAAATTAGGTTCTTGTACAGATGAGAATCGCAGCACTGTTGAAAAATGGTTAACTGATAATGGCGCTACTTCAGTAGCTGTTAGCGATTTGTACGATGTTTGGTGGGCTGAATAAATTTATTCGTCATAAATGACTTTTATACGGCATTGTCGGCGTTATTCATTACCATTACTTATGTTCCATAAGCGCTGGCACTGAATAACTTGACGGCTTTGTCTAAAATCCATTTATTTAGAATAATGAAGTCGAAGAACTACTTATGCAGCACTATCTATAATGCTTGCTGAATATAATTGAACAAATATTAGTAAAAGATCCAATATGACTGAAAAAACACATAAAACCATAGAACAAGCCGAGCAAGAAGGTAAGTACATTCGTAAGGTACGTAGCTTTGTTAAACGCGAAGGCAGGTTAACAAAAAATCAAGAACGAGCGATTAACGATCATTGGAAAAATATGGGCTTAAACCATAGTGATGGCGTTATTGATACTAAAGCATTATTTACCAATGATAACCCTGTGGTTTTAGAGATTGGTTTTGGTATGGGTAAATCTTTAGTTGAAATGGCTAAAGCAGCACCAGAACTAAATTTTATTGGTATTGAAGTTCACAAACCTGGTGTTGGCGCTTGTATTTCCTCTGCAGTTGAAGAAAGTGTTAGCAATCTAAAAGTTTATGAACACGATGCTATCGAGATTTTAGCCGACTGCATTCCTGACGGCACGTTAACAACCGTACAGTTGTTTTTCCCTGATCCATGGCATAAGAAAAAGCATCATAAGCGCCGAATTGTTTCTGCAGAATTTGTAGAAACTATCAGACAAAAGT
Organism: Colwellia sp. 75C3; assembly: GCF_002836255.1. GTDB lineage: Bacteria > Pseudomonadota > Gammaproteobacteria > Enterobacterales > Alteromonadaceae > Colwellia. Next base: position 2,891 of record NZ_PJAU01000048.1, read on the forward strand.
TAAAAGTTGATGGTGTATTCCATATGGCGACTGACTGGGAAAACTACGCGGAATGTATGTTAGAAGATATGCAAAGTGCTCCAGGTTATAATAACTTGTCTGAAACAAGTGATTATGTGCCACGTCCAGATTCTCGTCCGTTAACTAAATTTGAAAACCGTGGGCAGAATTTAGGTCATGGTGTTTGGGATTTACAGTTTGCTAAAAAGGCTTAACTTTTCCGTTAAACCTTTGTACTTCATCTAGTCAAGTTAGTTTAGCCAAGTTAGTTTTGGCTTGCTTAAGCTTTGCTTTGGCTAGGTGAGGGTAAAAATTGACGTTCAATGAAAAATAAATGTTGAGCGTTACGTAAATTTCCGCTGTCTATTAACCATTGTTGGTCAATAATTTCACGTGCTAAAGCTGCATGTAATATACGGCTTTTATATTGGGTCCAATAAACTAATGTTGCTGCTTGGTGGCAATCATTATTTGGAAACTTTTCACTACGAGTTAGTGCTAATTCTTCAATGATCTTAGCAATGACTTTATCTTTTAACTCAGTATCAATTTGTTGTTTAAAGCGCGTAAATCTTTTTGCTTTAACTAATTGCCAAAACAACCAAATTAATGACAGTAACGCCAGTGTGGCGATAATTTCCATGTAATATTCCTATTTTAATACTCACGATTATCATAGCACCTTAACTTGATTATTTATCTATACAAGTGCATAAAAGTAATGATAAAAAGATAACAGTTCGTTACACTGTTATTAATTTAATGACAGTCGGATTTTTATCAATGAGCAGAGTTTTTCTAATTCTTAGTGTTTTCTTCTTAAGTGGATGCGCAACACCAACACAAGCATATAAAGTAAAAGAAAATTCAATTCAAACCCTATATAAGAAAGTTAATCCTTCAGTAGTCGAATTGCATGTACAATCATTAGCTGATCCGCAAGTCGGTCAAGTGGCTTATAAAGAAAAAATGTCAAATTCATTGGGCTCAGGTGCTTTAGTTAGTAGCGAAGGACGTATTTTAACCGCGGCACATGTTGTTGATAAAGCGACATCAATCGAAGTTGAGTTTGCCGATGGCACTAAAACAACCGGTCATGTTGTTTGGATAGAACCTCTTATTGATTTGGCTATGATTCAAGCAGGCGAAGTGCCTAGTACAGCAAAGCCATTAAAGTTAGCTGAGGCTAACGATTACCAAATTGGTGAGCAAGTTATTATAATTGGTGCACCTTTTGGTGTTAGCCATAGTTTATCTGTCGGTTATTTAAGTGGTATTCGTGACGGTAAAGCAATACCTGGAAGAAGCCTAATACCACGCTTATTGCAAACGGATGCCTCAATTAATCAAGGTAATTCTGGCGGTCCAATGTTTAACCTTAATGGTGAGATTGTTGGTATTGTTAGCCACATATTATCTAAAAGTGGTGGCAGCAATGGTTTAGGGTTTGTTGTTTCAGTTGATACTGTTCGCCATATTATTGATAGCGGTCCCGGTACATTTTCTGGCTTTATTCCACTTTTACTTAATAAAAAACAGTCTTACGCAATTAACAATACCGCAGGTCATGGTATGTTAATTCAACATGTTATACCGGGTACTTTAGCAGATAAACTTGGCTTTAAAGGTGGTACTCTTAGTGTTGTAATGGGTCGTAGTCCTATTTTACTTGGTGGTGATATACTGCTAGAAGTCGGTGGTCGTGCTATCATTGATTTGGCCTCAGCAATGCAAATTAAGAAACATCTTGCTAGCTTTGAAAAAGGCGATAGAGTTACCTTTAAATATTTACGCAATGGCGAAATGAAAGAAACTTACTGGATAGTTGAATAATACCTATTTAGTAGTTGTCGCAAATAATAAGCTATGATGTTTATTCAAAATAGCTAAAATAAAATAGCAGATAGCCTATCTGTCTTTTTTTAGATAACTTAAACGGTAAAAGTACATTTTTTAATGGTGTTATATAAATGACTCCTTATAATGATTGCTAATATTGTTCGGAAGCATTTTATGAATATAGTATATAAAACAAGAACGCAGTTAGTGGTTGAAACTCTTAGAGAGAAAATCCTTAGCGGTGAATTGAAAGCGGGTGAATCACTTCGTCAAGCGGCGTTAGCGACCGAATTAAATGTCAGCCGTATTCCAGTAAGAGAAGCTTTGCTTCAGCTGGAAGGTGAAGGTCTAGTTGTCTTTGAACCACATAAAGGTGCTACAGTAACCGAGCTTAGCGCTAAGCATGTAGCGGAACTTTTTGAATTACGAGCAATGCTTGAAGGGAATTTACTAGCCGCTTCATTACCCTTGTTAACCAGCGAGAAATTAGCTGAGGCAACTGATATTTTAGCGCAGTTAGATAAAGCACTGGGTAAGGAAAATGCAGCAAATACCTGGAGTGAACTTAACTCTCGTTATCACAACTGCCTATATTCAGCGGCGAATAGACCACAAACGCAAGATTTAGTGAACACGCTAAATAAAAATGCGGATAGATATATTCGTATGCACTTATTGTGGGCCGGCGGTATTTCTAAAGCAGGACCTGAGCACAACCAGCTACTAGCCTTTTGTAAAACTGGTGATATAGACGCAGCTGTTGGCGTATTGAAACACCATATCCTAAGCTCTAGAGATGAAATAAAAGCCTTTTTAGAGCAACGCGAAGCAGCTAATATTTAACTTAGCTCTTAGCTGAAAATTTATTTGCTTACTTATGTTGTAAAAGTAAGCAAATATTGACTTTTTCTCTCCATCTCTATAGTATTCACGCCCCTCAAAACCACAGTAAACTTGCTTATTTTTGTCTATGCTTAATGTTAATTAAGTATAAATAAAACAGTTCGCCAATTCGTATTCGCCAAAGATTTGACCTAAAAGGTTAACTATTAGCGATAAACTCAATGAGATAAAAATGTTTGAATTACACGCCAGTAAAGTGTCCAACTTGAAAAATGATGTGTTATCAGGTCTAACAGTTGCGTTAGCACTGGTACCTGAAGCCGTAGCTTTTGCCTTTGTTGCCGGTGTTGAACCCTTAGTTGGTTTATATGCGGCGTTTATGGTCGGTTTAATAACGGCTATTTTTGGTGGTCGTCCGGGAATGATTTCAGGTGCTACAGGTGCTATGGCTGTAGTAATGGTTAGTTTAGTTGCCATTCATGGTGTTGAATACCTATTTGCCACTGTGGTGCTCACGGGCTTACTGCAAATTATGGCGGGAATATTCAAATTAGGTAAGTTTATTCGCCTAGTACCACATCCAGTAATGCTAGGTTTTGTTAATGGTTTAGCTATCGTTATCTTCTTAGCGCAATTAGGGCAATTTAAAGTAACTAATGCTGCCGGTGAGCTTGAATGGATGCAAGGTACGCCATTGTTTACTATGGCTGGTTTGATTCTTTTGACTATGGCAATAATACACTTTTTCCCTAAACTGACTAAAGCAGTACCTTCTACTCTTATTGCAATTGTAGGTGTTTCATTACTCGTTTTTGCTACCGGCCTTGATACTAAACTTGTTGGTGATGCTGCTTCGATTGCAGGCGGTTTACCTACATTTTCTGTTCCAGATGTACCTTTCACCTTTGAAACTTTTAAAATCATTCTTCCTTTTGCTTTAGTTCTTGCAGCAATAGGTCTTATTGAATCGTTATTAACACTAACCTTAATTGATGAATTAACGGGGACTCGTGGACGCAGTAATAAAGAATGTATTGCACAGGGTGCAGCTAACACTGCTACTGGATTTTTCGGCGGTATGGGTGGTTGTGCGATGATCGGTCAATCGATGATCAACGTAAACTCCGGCGGTCGTGGTAGAGCATCAGGTATTACTGCAGCATTGGCCTTATTAGGTTTTATCTTATTTGCTTCTGGCTTAATTGAGCAAATTCCTCTAGCTGCATTGGTTGGGGTTATGTTTATCGTTGTTATTGGCACTTTTGAATGGTCTAGTCTGCGTATTTTAGGCAAAGTACCTAAAGCTGATGCCTTTGTAATTATACTGGTATCAGGAGTTACTGTTTATTCAGATCTGGCTGTCGCCGTTATTGTTGGTGTTATTGTATCTGCATTAGTTTTTGCATGGGAACACGCAAAACATATTATAGTTAAACGTAGTGTTAATGAAGATGGTTCAACTGTATATGAAGTAAGTGGACCAATATTTTTTGGTTCCATTGCAAACTTCCTTGAGCAGTTTACGCCAGAAGAAGACAGTGATGATGTCATTGTTGAATTTAAAAATGCACGTGTTGTCGACCATTCAGCTATTGAAGCTATTGATACCTTGGCTGAACGTTATTTATCACGCAATAAGGCTATGCATCTGAAGCACTTAAATAAAGAGTGTAAAGAGCTGTTAGACAAGGCAGATAAATTAGTTGAGCTTAATATCATTGAAGATCCTGATTATCATATCGTCAGTGATAAGTTAGCATAAAATTAGCTTTAAAATCATCTAGCTAAGCTAGCTGTTATAAAAAGTGCGTTGATAAGTTATACTTAACTTACAGCGCATTTTTTTTGTTTTTTTTATATCAGTCTCATTAAGTTTGTGCACTTTTTGTGCGTAGATAAAATAAATTAGGGCAAGGCACCCTATTGAATAATAGCTGGCGATTGTGATTGAGAGTAACGCGGACTTGGAGTATTTTAACAAGCACAAGTGGGCAATCATTTATTGAAACTGGTATTAGGGAGGGGTAAATGCAATTAGAATTTTTTGATGTTCCTAGCCCTTGTATTGGCATGTGTCAGTCTGATGATAAAGGTCATTGTCTAGGTTGCATGCGCTCCCGTGATGAAAGACAAAACTGGAAAGAATTTAATAATGATAAAAAACAAAAAGTTATAAAACTCTGCGTTCAACGAAAAAAACGTAAACAAAATCAGCATAATCCCAAGCAAGAAAAAGCAGTTATCACCGCTGAACTTGAAGCTGATATGCAGCCATCTTTACTAGATATCCCAAGTAGTACTAATACAGCACCAGACATCGACTTAGATTTTAGTGATTTTGAACTATAATATTCATTTTTCTACTATCGATATCATTAATAATCTATTGAAATTCAGTGTATTATTCTTAGTCCGTTCTATCTGTTACCACCTATAGAATACTACAATTATCAAGGATGAAATTAATGCGTTTAATAAGCCTCGTCTATATTTATGTCATAGTTTTAACTGCTTGCAGTTATGAGCCAAGTCATTTAAATATCCCGATAGACACCCATCTTAGCCATCAGCTTATAGATAATCATCTAGCCATTAATGTCGATAACTCAGGACATATTGATAGTCGCGGTTTAGCTGAATTTGCTAAAAAGATCGAAAATGTTAGGATTTTAGCTTTAGGTGAACAAACTCATGGCGCAGGTAATGTTTTTACCCTGAAAACGGATTTGATAAAATACTTACATAAGCACCATGGTTTCGATTTATTCATATTGGAAAGTGGCATGTATGATGTGCGTGAGATAGTTCAACAAGCGAAAAATGGGCAATCAATAAAAGCATTAGCGCCGGGCAATATTTTTTATATGTATGCCAATAGTAAAGAGGTTACGCCTTTATTTGATTATGTTAATGAACAGCTTAATACTGATAACCCGTTGATGATGGTAGGTTTCGATAGTCAACATACGGGAGGCATCTCATTAACCGGCCTTGTTACTGACTTAACTAAAGCACAACAAACAATTGATAAAGCTTGGGTGAACAGCTCACAGTGGCTAGTCTTTTCATCGCAAATTCAACAAGTACTTGATGGTTCAAGGGAACGCTTGTCATCAGAACAAGAAAAATTATTTTTTACTCAACTTGATAAATTAGCAAGTAACTTTGAACAGCACGAGAATGGCTTTTGGTTTCGTATTTCAAAAGGCTTAGCCGCGCAAGCAAAAAGGCAATGGCAGTTGGGTGATAACCGTAGCCAGCAAATGGGTGAAAATATTAAGTGGTGGGCTGAACAATACCCAGATAAGAAAATTATTGTTTGGGCGCATACATGGCATTTGACTAAAGAGGGTAATAACCAAATTAATGCCGGGAAAGTGGTTAGTGATGCCTTTGGTGATGCTTATTACATGGTGCACTTTAGCGGTGAAAAAGGCCAATATCTAAGTTATATTGATTTAACAAATGAAGAAGTAGCTAAACCAAAGCATAATTCAGTAGAACAGTTATTCAGTCAAACTAAATCCTCGCCAATTAGTTATATTGAAAATAAAGGTTTATCCTTTCAAGGCGGTGAGATGCACGTTTTTAGTAATGACTATAAAGAGATACTCGCGGCTAGTGAATGGGCAACCTATTGGGATGGCATGTTTATCTTAAAAAAAATAACACCAGCAACTTATCAACAATAAAAATGTATGTTTAAGTTTAATAATTGAACACTTATTTAACCGTAATGTATTAAATTAGATTTTAAGTAAATTATTATTATAAAACGGTTGCTTGCACCAAAACTTCACTATATTATACGCTCTCTTTAGAGAGTTCTGCTTTATAAAGATTGCCCCGATAGCTCAGTTGGTAGAGCAGAGGATTGAAAATCCTCGTGTCCCTGGTTCAAATCCGGGTCGGGGCACCATAAAAAGACAAAAGCCTCAACACTATTAATGTTGAGGCTTTTTTCGTTTCTGCATGGCTAACTTTAATTAAACTATTTATTAGTTAATTGATGCCTGTAAATCAAAAGTAATTGAGTGTTTTTAACTCAATTACTTTTGTTATTAGATTCCTACAATTGCTCTTTTAAAGCGAACAATAAATCTAACGCCTGTCTCGGGCTTAACTCATTAACATCGGTGTCGATAAGCGTTGTTAGTGCAGGATGCTCATTTGAGGCAAAAGTAAGTTGCTCAAAGGCATCACTAGGTGCAGCTGTTGTAGAAAGTAACGTTGGTGTTTGCTGTTGCTCAAGTTCACTTAATTTTTGTTTAGCACGCTTGATCACCATTTTGGGTACGCCGGCTAATTGCGCTACTTGCAAGCCAAAACTCTTACTGGCAGCACCTTCTTGTATTGCGTGCATAAAAACGATGTTATCGTCATGTTCCATGGCATCTAAGTGAACATTGGCTAAGCTTGGGATCTGCTCAGCAAGCATGGTCAGCTCAAAGTAATGCGTAGCGAATAAGGTAAAAGCCTTAGTTTTAAGTGCTAACATTTCTGCACAAGCCCAAGCTAGTGATAAACCATCGTAAGTACTGGTGCCGCGGCCAATCTCATCAAGCAGTACTAAACTTTTATCAGTAGCATTATGTAAAATATTGGCAGTTTCAGTCATTTCAACCATAAAGGTTGAGCGACCACTGGCTAAATCATCGGAAGCACCAATGCGGGTAAATATTCTATCAACCAAACCTATCGTTGCGCTGTCAGCAGGTACATAACAACCGATATGAGCAAGCAATACGATTAAAGCTGTTTGACGCATATAAGTTGATTTACCGCCCATGTTTGGTCCGGTAATAATCAACATTTTTCGCTGTTGCGTTAACGAAACTGGATTAGCGATAAATGCATCATGAGTCATTTGTTCAACGACAACATGGCGACCCGCATCAATACTAATACCTGGCTTTTCAACTAAATTAGGCTTTACATAATTTAGGGCTAATGCACGCTCTGCAAAGGTAGTTAATACATCAAGTTCAGCAATGGCTTGGCTCAATTGCTGTAGTTGTGCCAAATCAGGTAATACTTTATCGAATAACTCCTGATAGAGTACTTTTTCTAAGGCTAAGAATTTACTTTGAGCACTCAGCACTTTCTCTTCATGTTGTTTCAATTCTTCGGTAATAAAACGTTCATTGTTTTTTAATGTTTGGCGACGAATGTAATCATCGGGTGCATCAACTGCAGCAGTGCGACTCATTTCGATAAAGAAACCATGAACTCTGTTATAACCAACTTTCAATGAATGTATGCCAGTACGCTCTTTTTCACGTTGCTCAAGCTGTGCTAAAAATTGAGTAGCGCCATCACTTAAATCACGTAATACATCGAGTTCGCTATTATAACCGGGTGCGATAACACCACCATCACGTATTAGCACCGGTGGATTTTCAATAATGGCATGTTCCAGCAAAGCTTGTAATTGAGGCATTGGCTGGCTTTGTTGAGCAATGGTCGTTAAGTAGTTAGCAGCTGAATCGCTAGTGTGGAGTTCTGTAAATTCACCTTGCGACTCATTTTGTAACTCATCCTGTAACTCAGGCAACTGTTGTAGCGCATGACGTAAGCGAGCAAAATCTCGAGGTCGAGCAGAGCCTAACGCTATTCTAGAGACAATACGTTCAATATCGCCTAAGCCTTTTAATAATGGCTGAATTGGTGTGATTAGATCTAAGGCTATGATGTCACTTACCGTATTATGGCGGTTATTAAGAACAGTTAAATCCCGTAATGGAAAGTGTAACCAGCGCTTCAGTAAACGCGATCCCATTGGTGTGGACGATTTATCTAAAATAGCGGCAAGGGTATTATCTAAACCGCCTTGTAAATTTTGGGTTAGTTCTAAGTTACGTCTAGTAGCCGCATCAAGTACTACCCCTTTATTGGCAGACTCACTGATTATGGAACGAATATGGGGAAGAGCGGTACGTTGAGTATCTTTAACGTATTGAAATAAACACCCTGCGGCAGCCAAACCTAATGGTTTATCATCAACACCAAAGCCGGTTAATTCTTTAGTATCGAACTGTTTATTCAATAAACTAACGGCCGTATCAAGGTCAAACTCCCATTCAGGACGACGACGTAAACCTTTTCTATTCTCTATTAAACTAAAATCCTGTAGCGATTCGCTATAAAGTAGTTCAGCAGGAGATAAACGTTGGAGTTCAGCTTGAAGTTGTTCATTGGTTTGTGGCTCAGTCAGTACAAATCGGCCACTGGCCATATCCAAATAAGCAAGACCAAAAGCAGGTGCAGAGCTCGTTTTTAGCTTGGCGTTAGGCGATTGATTATCTACGATGGCAACAATTAAATTATCTTGTTTATCTGTTAATAGGGCTTCATCACTTACCGTACCCGGAGTGATAACACGAACAACTTTACGTTCAACCGGACCTTTACTGGTAGCAGGGTCACCTATTTGTTCACAAATAGCGACAGACTCACCTAAGGCGACCAGCTTTGCTAAGTAATTTTCAACGGCATGATAAGGCACCCCAGCCATTGGAATAGCGTTCCCACCTGTTTTGCCGCGGGCAGTAAGCGAAATATCTAATAAATCTGAAGCTTTTTTAGCATCATCAAAAAATAATTCATAGAAATCGCCCATGCGATAGAAAATCAAAATATGTGGAAATTCAGCCTTAATGGTTAAGTACTGGCGCATCATTGGGGTGTGCGAGGAGAAATCACTTTCTTTTAAAGGTTTAGTCATACTGTTTTAATTCTCTTATTCTTTTTGGTACGAGCGTATATATTGGGCTTGCTGTTTCAGTCTATATCAAAAAATTTGGTTATTATGAAGGGCTAGTGTAGCTTTTGTATATCTCTACATAATAAGGCATTGAGAATGCGGCAACCCTTCAAAATAGAAGCAAGATGGTTAAGCTAATTCTACAGTAATAACTGCTTAGTTGTACAACAGGGAGAGTTTTAAATTAATAATCTGAGGTTGGATTGTGTGATTCAAGGACCGTTTTGAAGAAAGGGGCGCAAGCCCCGTTAAAGCGTAAAGATTAAAATAATTCTATCTCATCTTCTTCGCAGTCGACTCGTTCTAATAGTGCTTGTTTAAAATCAGCTAACGCTTCTTCAATAGGCATGCCAGCGATAACTTTATCAAACATATTACGCTCTTCTTTCATGGTGTATTTAGCTCGAATAGATTCTTGTAAAGCTCGCCATTCTACCGGTGAATATAGTGCAGTGGGATCAGATATTAATGCTGTTAAGGCGCCTAAGCTCTGACTAACATGGTCAAGCCGTTGGGTTAATTTATCGTAAAATTGAAAAGCAATAATTGCTGAATGCACCTTATCTAATGCTGTTGTCGTTGAACCTTCAATAATCAGCTTCAGTTTATCTGCATCGCCATCATCATTTTTACCTTTCATTTGTAAAATCGATGACTGAATATCACTTAAATTTGTTGCCAGTCCGGTAAATGATGCCGAAAGTGTTTCAATTGAAGAATTACCCTCGTTCATTGAACCGTCAATTTGCGCGACAGCAAGATTTAACATTAATACGGTTTCTTTTAGTTGACTCCAATCTAGATCGGGACGTAATGCCGTTGAACCTGATAGTGTGCTCATGGTGCTCCTTTTACTTTCTATAGAGGGGTGTATGGTTTTACTTCACAGAAATATAGTTGAGTATAGGAGTAATCTATTGAGTTGCAGGCTTTTTATAGGTTTTTTGGTGTTAGTTTTTCTGAGAAGGGTTCGCCCTTTAATAATAAGAGGGAGGCTAATGAATCCGATAGCCGAGTAGTGAAAGAAATTTTTAGATAAAATGCTAACATTTTAGTATTAGCATTTCTTAATTATAAATAATGGTTGCAACAATACTTATTATCTCGCCATCCAAGCATTAAATAGTGACCAAGCGACTAACCACATAACTAAGGCAATAATTATATCTATGGTCATTTTTACTTTTGGTCTGCTTAATTGTTTTGAAAGCTTTACTGCTCCAAATGCTAAACAACTAAACCATGTTAATGATCCAAAAACACAGCCAATCAAAAAGTACACTTTCACTTCATCAGAATATTGACCACCAACACTACCAATAACCATAACGGTATCAATATAGGCATGTGGATTTAAGAAAGTAACCGCTAAAGTTGTTAGGAAAATAATCTTTGCTGATTTCTTTTTCAAAACCGTATCAGTTGTATTCTTGCTTTGTACAAAAGCCGACTTCATTGACATTAAACCATAGACACTTAAAAACAAGATACCGCCCCAAGTGAGCACGTTGAACAAAGTGGCATTACGGGATAGTAAAATACTTCCGCCAAGTACCCCCATACTTATTAATAAAGCATCGTAAAGTACAAAAAGAGCTGCGGTCATTTTATGATGATTTTGATTAATACCTTGGTTTATCAGCATCGAGTTTTGTGTGCCTATCGGTATGATCATGCTTAATGTAAGGGTAAAACCTTTTGCTAAAACTAATAAGCTCATAATGGTACTCGATAATTTGTCTGGGAATTTGATAAACGCTAGTTTGCATTAATTCACTATTTAAATATAATTAATAATAATTAACTATCATTAGTAAAACTTATGAGGGGTTTTGATAAAATATGGCAAATTTTGATTATAAGCTTTTAGCTGCACTGTCCGAAGTCATTGAGCTGCAGAGCTTTGAGTTGGCAGCTCAAAAATTATTCATTTCGCAATCAGCAATATCTCAACGTATTAAAGCGTTAGAGGAACATGTTGGCCAACCGGTTCTTATTCGTAATCAACCCATCGTCGCAACGCCAGCCGGTGAACAATTACTCAGTCACTTTAAAAAAGTGAAACAACTTGAACATGAATTGGTACCACTGTTATCTCCGGATAAGCCAATAAAGCCGATGAAAATATCTTTAGCGGTTAACGCAGATAGTATTGCCACTTGGTTTATCGATGCGATTACTCCTGTACTTAAAAATCACTTAGTTGAATTAAATTTAATTATTGAACATGAAGAGAGAACTTTAGATAAGCTACGAAGCGGTCAGGCCATTGGCGCGGTAAGCGTTATTGAAAAGCCGTTAAAGGGGTATCGCTCTTTCAAGTTAGGTGAAATGGAGTATTGTTTAGTCGCGAGTGAAGGCTTTGCGAAAAAATACTTTCCTGAAGGTGTGAACCAAAGCTCATTAAAAATGGCGCCAGCGATAAGTTATGATCATAAGGATGATATGCACGTTCGCTATATCGCAAAACATTTTAGTTTGGCGGCTAGTGAATATTATTGCCACAGTGTTCGCTCATCAGAAGCGTTTGTTGCATTAGTTAAACAGGGGGTAGCTTATTGTTTGTTACCTAAGTTACAAATAGAGCACGAATTACTTACAGATCAATTAATAAACCTATGTCCGGATAATGAATTGGTAGAGACCTTGTATTGGCATAGTTGGGTGCTAGTAAAAGGCGTTAACAAAAAGATTTCCGAACAAATCGTTAATATAGGCCGTGAAAAACTAGCATACTAACCTTGTGGATATTTATAGTACTTGCGTTAAATAAAGTGACTGTTTATATTGTTTTGATTCCCCGATCTATTATTTGAACGTTTTTTGAATTACTCATCTTTACAACAACAGCAAAGCAAAGCATTAAAGACGTCAAAAGCTGTGGTTGTTTTAACGAGTTTTTTAATTTTAATATTATTGATATCGCAATCGTTTTCCGCCAATAAAATTCATCACAGTTACCAAGAGTCATTAATGGACTCAGTAACGGATCGTATCCTTTCTGACTATCAAGAGTATTTCACTCATCTTCGTTTAGAGATCGATCTTTTTCAACAAAAACAACTCAATGCTATTGAAAATTTGGAAGAAAAAGGGATTGAGGTTTCAAAAGAAGAATATATGCAGGTATTAACATCGTTGAAAAATGACATTGATAATACCCGTTTATTTGCTTTGATAGATCAGAATGGCCAAGGCAGTTTAAAGCATATTACGGGAAATTTTTTACCTGATTGCGAAAATGAAATAGCGACAACTATTGTCGATGGCGTACAAGAAAAATTATTTTTACACCGAAGTAAAAGCAGTATTCATTTTGATTTACTGCAACCATTAGCTACTTCCTCAGGAGAAAATTCTTTTTTCTTTGTCGCTTTTAATCCCGATATCTTGACCGATATATTAACAAAATATCAGTTACCGCATCAGCAACTTTTTTTAATGCGATCGGATCTACCTGGGGAAATTGAGCTTTCTACTGAAAAAGGTGAGAGTAATTACAACGAATTAATTTTGGGGGAAGGGCTAAATTCTTTTAATTTTGTCAAACCCATTCCACATACCCTTTGGCAGTTAGCTATCCGCCAATCTCCAGAATATAGTAACGATTTATATCGGCAAGGTTTGATAAAGGCAATACTCATATGGGGATTGCTAACGCTATTTATTTACCTTTTTTATCGCCAGAAAAAGCATAGTTTACAAAAACAACTGAAAGTTGAACAAACATTAGTTTACGTGGATAACCATGACCAACTAACAGGTTTAGCGAATAGGGTTAATTTTGATAGACAGTTATCGGAATATATTGAGGCTAATCGTTTACTCGCTCATAACTCAATTAATGCTAACACTTTAGTAAATGATCAAGTTGGTGTTGTAATGCACATCGACTTAGATAAATTTCAAGTGATAAATAATAGTCTGAGTTATGCGATTGGTGATAAATTTCTTCATCAAATATCAATAGGGCTGAAGAATTTCCTTCCTGATAATGCCATTGTAAGTCGATTAGGTAATGATGAATTTGCCGTGTTATTACCTGTCATGTTATTTAGCGAGGCTAAAGATTATGCCCATGAATTACGCTTAGAAATACAGGGGATTCGTATTCCTGAACTTGAAAAAGATACCAATATCACCGCCAGTATTGGCGTGATTATTTTGGACCATTCTATTTTTGATGCGCAACAAGTGTATTCATCATTAGGTCAGGCGGTTAGATTAGCGAAAGAAAAAGGTCGTAATAGAGTACAAGTTTATCAAAGCGATGATGAGCAATTAGTGTTACATGCGAAAGAAATGGAAGTCTTACATGATGTTGCTGAAGGCTTAAAAGAAAATCGTCTCTTGTTATATCGACAAGAGATTAAGTCGCTAAAAAATATCCATAGCTCTCATTACGAAGTGCTTGTTCGGATGAAAAATGCACAGGGCGCGCTAGTGCCACCTAATCACTTTATTCCAGCGGCAGAGAAATACGGGCTGATCCGACAAATAGACCAGTGGGTCATTGAACATACTTTTAAAATGCTTGCTTCTCAGCCTGATGATAATAAAACTTACAGCATTAATTTATCTGGCGTTACTATAGCCGACCGCGATATTTATAGTCAGGTAATTAAGTTATTTGAACAATACCAAGTGTCAGCAAAACGAATCTGTTTTGAGGTAACGGAAACTTCAGCTATTAGTCATATAGACTCTGCCTTATATTTTATTCATAAAATGAAAGACTTTGGTTGTAGTTTTTCATTAGACGATTTTGGTAGTGGTTTGTCATCATTTAGCTATTTACAAAAACTTCCTGTAGACATAATAAAAATTGATGGCGTTTTTGTACGAGATATCGATACCAATCCGGTCAACCGAGTTTTTGTTGAAAATATTAAACGTACTGCGGATGCGATGAATAAAAAAACTATCGCTGAATTTGTCGAAAATTCGGTGATTGAAGAAATTCTTATCGAGATTGGTATTGATTATGGGCAAGGCTATAATATCCATAAACCTGAACTTTGGTATGAAGTAACCCAATAATGAGCTAATAGAGTCTCTCAATTCTACTAGTAGCTTTTAGGTGGCCTAATGAGTAACAAAGCTAAAATAAAACCCACTATCTTAGTCAGTGGTATGATTTCCTTTCTTTCAAAGCTTCCGTTTAGTTAACGGGGGGTTGCAATATCTTAAGATCTCCAAATGTCCCCACCCAGTTACCTAAAGCATCAAGAAGGCACTGTTTAACAGTTTAACTATAGCAACGAGAGAGCCCTCCTTATTATGATAATTAAATCTAGAATACGTAGAAAAAATTAAAAATTAAAAAAGCTGTTAAATAACGATGATAATTAAATAGTAACTTTTTAGCGTGAAACAATAAAAAGATATAAAGTGATAAATAATTCTTTATTATCAGTCAATTAAAAGTACCAGTAGTTAAGTTTTTTTAGAAATAAATAAAAAGTTGATAAAAAGCTTGATACTGTACGACCATACAGTATACTTGTCTCATCTAAACGAAACCATAAACAAGAACTAGCGATTTAGAGTCGCGGAGCAACTATGAAAGACGATAAAGATAAAGCACTATCAGCAGCCTTAGCACAAATTGAACGCCAATTTGGTAAAGGCTCAATAATGAAGCTTGGTGATAACACCACCATGGATGTAGAAACAATCTCTACCGGTTCATTAGGCTTAGATATCGCATTAGGTGCTGGTGGTTTACCACTAGGTCGTGTTGTTGAAATTTATGGTCCAGAATCTAGCGGTAAAACAACGCTAACGTTAGAAGTTATTGCTGAAGCACAGCGTAATGGTAAAGTTTGTGCCTTTATTGATGCAGAGCATGCTCTTGACCCTGTTTACGCTGAAAAATTAGGTGTTAACATTAATGAATTATTAATATCTCAACCTGATACAGGTGAGCAAGCATTAGAAATTGTTGATATGTTAACGCGTTCTGGTGCTATCGACGTTATTGTAGTCGATTCTGTTGCCGCACTTACACCTAAAGCTGAGATTGAAGGTGATATGGGTGATTCACATATGGGCTTACAAGCACGTATGTTGTCACAAGCGATGCGTAAGCTTACTGGTAATTTGAAAAAATCTAATACCATGCTTATTTTTATCAACCAAATTCGTATGAAAATTGGTGTTATGTTCGGTAGCCCAGAAACTACTACTGGTGGTAATGCATTAAAATTCTACGCTTCAGTACGTTTAGATATCCGTCGCATTGGTGCAGTTAAAAACGGCGATGAAATTGTTGGTAATGAAACACGCGTTAAAGTAGTTAAAAACAAAATTGCTCCACCGTTTAAACAAGCTGAATTCCAAATCTTATACGGCGAAGGCATTAACAACTTAGGTGAGTTAATTGAACTTGGCGTTAAGCATGGTTTTGTAGAAAAAGCGGGTGCTTGGTATAGCTGTAATGGTGAACGAATCGGTCAAGGTAAAGCAAATGCAGCGAAATATTTAGATGAACATCCGGACATGGCTAAAGATGTTGATACTAAATTACGCGATATGTTTTTATCAAAAGATGTTGTTACTGAAGATAAAAAAGAAGCAGCAGTAACTGAATAGTTAATACTAATTTAATTACTAACAGTTAATAAAAATTAGTAAAAAAAAACGTAACCTTAGACGTAAGGTTACGTTTTTTTATGCCTGATTAGTTTGTAAAACCCTACAAACTTGTCAGCAAAAATTTCTAATGGTCGTGTCCACAACCACCTTCACTATGTACATGACCATGTTCAAGCTCATCCGCTGTGGCTTCACGTACTTCAATAATCTCTACATCAAAACTTAAGTCTAAACCTGAAAGCGGGTGATTACCGTCAACGGTAATCTCGTCTTCTTGTACATCAATAACAATGACCGTTTGCTCGCCATCATCAGTTGTTGCACGTAATTGAGTACCAAGAGAAAGATCTTCAACACCGGCAAGTACTTCTCTAGGAACTGTTTGAACATAATCATCATGTCGTTCGCCGTAAGCATCTTCACAAGCGACGGCAACTTCAAACTTATCGCCAGCTTCATGATCAATAAGAGCATCATCTAAGCCAGGGATTAAATAACCAGTACCTTGAATAATTGCCATTGGCTTATCTTCGTATGAGCTATCAATTAAAGTGCCTTCGCTGTCAGATACGGCATAATGCATAACAACGACATTGTTTTTAGCTATTTTCATTTTTTTTCCTAATTATTTTAAAATTTGTGCTTATTCAGCTGCAAGAGTATAAGGTAATGTTTGAACTGTTACTACGGATTCAGTTTGCGAAGCA
Source organism: Colwellia sp. 75C3 (assembly GCF_002836255.1). Lineage (GTDB taxonomy): Bacteria > Pseudomonadota > Gammaproteobacteria > Enterobacterales > Alteromonadaceae > Colwellia. The sequence continues at coordinate 19,640 of NZ_PJAU01000048.1, forward strand.
ATGCGCATTGTCGGTAAGTCACCATCGTTAACTAATATTGCTTGTATAACACAACTGCCATCATCGGCTTGGTAATGAGCTAGTATATCGCCTGCTTTACGCCAATTTTCACCCAGTTGTTTCTCGATGATATCATCGGATTGAAAAGGTTGTTCAAGTTGAGCTGTTAAGGAAAATAGTGCTCTCTTGTTTTTTCCTAAATATTGCATTCTGGCAACGGTTTCTTGTCCTAGATAACAGCCTTTAGTGAAACTTATGCCATTAATCGCTTGTAAATTAAGCATCTGTGGGACGTAATGACCACTAGTGCTTGCGGTTAAAATTGGAAAGCCTTGGCTTATTTCTAATAGATTCCATACTGCTTGAGAATAGGTTGGCAGAGCTAATTTCTGGATTAAGGATTTAATAGCCACTTGCTCGTCAATAATGATGTATCTAGGCTGCTCACCACAAAGATAAACTAAACTAGTTGTACCCACTTGCACAACAGGACTTAAGCTATCTGGAACTTGTGAGAATTCTTGTTGTAACAAGCTACTTGCTTGTTCACCAACTAAAGCAATAAAACTTAAACCTTCAATAGCATCAATGGTTACTTTAGCGAACACACCAAACTTTTTCAGCTCTTTAAGTGAACTCTCTATACTGGCTTTAGGTTGCAATAATAAATGAGCAGAAGAGCGATTGATTAATCGAAAAACGGAAAAAACCTTTCCTTTAGCATCGCAGTGAGCCCCGACAAGTAAGTTTGATTCAGTGCTATTGTTAACATCACAGGTTACTTGTCCTTGTAAATAGCTAGTTTGCTCTTCACCAGATAACGAAATTGCCCCGAAATCACTAAGATCAATAAGGTAGGTCTCAGGTAGCTGTGTTATAGATGGTAATTGTGTACTGGTGGTAATTGTCATAATAAACTCTATGAAGAAGCAATGCTTGTATATTAACGGATAACTATAGGATAGGGGCGAAAATAGTAAAAACAACTCGTGTGGTGGATTATATTAGTGATAATTAGTGTTTTTAATAGCTGTGCCCAGAGAGTTATTGGTACAATGTCGGCGTATAAATTAATTGCGTTAATCAACACTATTGATTAACGGTATCAATCAATAAAGGGTACTTATGTCAGGTAACGAAGCTTCAAGCAACACAGTGACAAATAATGAAAACTCGGCTAATCTTTTAAAAGTTAACAAGGCTCGCTTAAAGTGGGCATGTCGTCGCGGTATGTTAGAGTTAGATATGTTGTTTATTCCATTTGTTGATGAAGCATATGATGACTTATCAACGAAGGATCAGTTCACTTTTGAACGTTTACTTACCGGCCAAGATCCTGAGTTATTTGCATGGTTTATGGGGCATGAAGTTTGTGAAGATACAGAGCTCAACGCCATCGTTCAATTTATACTCAAACGCGTTAAAGTATAATGTTAATGTAAGAGAGTCTCGATATAAGCTAGCCGTTTATAGCGCTTTAGGAATATTCATTTTCTTAGTTATGTTGGTTAGTTTTACTTTTTATTATATCTTGGCTCAGACCGTCGCTGTAGTAGGCATTATTTCTCTTGGTTTATTCTTATCAATTGGCAATAAAAATCCCTTCACCAACTCTCTAATTTTAACGAATACCGGTAGTATTGAGTTTAATAACAAGCAAGTCAGTTATCAACTATTAGCGAATAGCCGACTCAGCTTTATTGGCTGCTGGTTAGTTATGATACAAGATGTTCCATCTCTCCCCCCTCACACCAATCTATCTGAAAAAATCCCTAAACAATTATTTATATTCAGGGATAGTATGAATGAGCAAGATTACTCCCGTATTACTAGGGTGATAGAACAATTAGAATAGTTTCTCTATCTCTTTATTTTTTCTGTTTATTAATACTATTGGCTGAGCAATTTTATGAAGTTGGCGTCAGTATTGTTGGCTCAACAGTTGTTAATAACTCAGGATAATCCAGGGTATAGTGTAAACCTCTACTTTCCTTTCGTTCCATGGCACATTTTATTATTAGTTCTGCAACTTGTACCAAGTTTCTTAACTCTAGTAAGTTATTACTCACTTTAAAGTGTTGATAATAATCTTCCATTTCTTGTTGTAGCAATTCAACACGATGTAATGCACGCTCTAGGCGTTTAGTTGTTCGGACAATGCCAACATAATCCCACATGAATAATCTAAGCTCATGCCAGTTATGCTGAATAACAACCTCCTCATCAGAGTCGGTTACGCGACTGTCATCCCAATGGGGAAGCGTTAAGATACGATTGTCTTGTACCAAGGTTTCACTGATTTCGATGGCTGCAGCGCGAGCAAAAACAAGGCACTCAAGCAATGAATTACTTGCTAAGCGATTTGCGCCGTGCAAGCCGGTGTATGACATTTCACCAATAGCATAAAGCTGATTAACATCGGTCTTACCCTGTTTATCAACCATGACGCCACCACAGGTATAATGTGCAGCAGGTACGATAGGAATAGGTTGCTTAGTAATATCAATACCCAAAGACATAGTTTTTTCATAAATCATTGGGAAGTGTTGTTTGATAAAACTGCTGGGCTTATGACTAATATCTAGATACATGCAATCTGCACCTAAGCGCTTCATTTCATAATCAATAGCACGTGCGACAATATCACGCGGTGCTAGCTCTGCGCGTTCATCAAAAGCAGGCATAAAACGACTACCATCAGGGCGTCTTAATTTAGCGCCTTCACCACGTAGTGCTTCCGTTAGCAGAAAGGTCCCAGCAGAAGGGTGAAATAAGCAAGTAGGATGAAATTGATTAAACTCCATATTTGCTACTCGACAACCTGCTCGCCATGCCATAGCAATACCATCACCGCTGGCTACATCCGGATTAGAAGTGTATTGATAAACTTTGCTTGCACCGCCAGTGGCTAAAATAGTTTTTTGGGCATAAATACTTTCAACTTTTTCAGTATTTCTATTCCAAATATAGGCACCAATACATTTCTTTGGTTTGTTACCTGTCGTACTTGACTGACAAATTAAGTCAATAGCATTAAAACGCTCAAATATACGAATACGAGAATGCTGCTTTACTTGATCGGCTAAAGTTGTCTGAATTGCTTGGCCTGTTGCATCAGCGGCATGCAATATTCTACGGTGACTATGTCCACCTTCGCGCGTTAAGTGATAGCGGGTTTCTCCCTTATCACTCTGCTCTTTATCAAAGACAACACCTTGGCCTATTAACCACTCTAAACAGGATTTTGCATTTTCAGTGGTAAATTGCACAATCTCTTCGTCACATAGACCGGCACCGGCAATAATCGTGTCTTCGACGTGAGCGGCGACACTATCATTTTCATCAAATACGGCAGCAATGCCGCCTTGGGCATAAAAAGTTGAGCCTTCGTTTAATGGCCCCTTACTTAAAATGACGACATCAGCATTTTTAGCTAAATGCAACGCCAAAGTTAAGCCTGCAGCGCCACTGCCAATGATTAAAACATCACAATTGTTTTGTTGAGTCATACTTTTGATTAAGTTCGGTTATAAAAGCGAATAAATACCGAAACCATATGAGGATAAAGCTTCAAGTGATAAGGGTATATAGTAAAGAAGTTGCAGGTATTCTATAATACATAGGTATAAGCCGCCAGATAATAGCGTTTAATTAATGTTTAGTTAAAGTTTAGTTAGTGTTTGATTAATCTTTAATTCGCGTTGAATCACACTCTGGATATTAATAATATCATTGCTTGATAAGCCATCTAGTCTAAAGATTAAAAAAAATCAAAAATAAAAAGAACTTTTTTGAGAAACCTTAGTCTTACTTTATGAGTTTGTTACGAGCAATGGAAAATATGAGTACAAATCAATTGTCAGTGTTAAAAGATATGCCTCAAAAAATTGAACCAAATATAGATCAACAATTAGTTGAGCGGGTTCAGCGTGGCGATAAAAATGCGTTTAACTTACTGGTAACAAAATATCAGCATAAGGTTGCAAACCTAGTGAGTCGCTATGTTAAGAATCATAGTGATGTTCCTGATATCGTTCAAGAAGCGTTTATTAAAGCATATCGAGCATTGCCAAACTTTAGAGGTGATAGTGCTTTTTATACTTGGCTTTATCGTATTGCTGTCAATTGTGCAAAAAACCACAGTGTAGCATTAGGTCGTAAGCCACCAAGTAATGATGTCGAAATTACTGATGCAGAACTTTATGATACCGGTGGTGCGCTACGAGAAACTGCTTCACCAGAAAAGATATTACTTACAGCCGAAATTAAAAAAGTTATTTTCAGCACCATGGAGTCGTTACCAGATGATCTGCGCTTAGCCATTAACTTTCGAGAAATTGAAGGTTTAAGTTACGAAGAGATTGCGACGATAATGGAGTGTCCTGTTGGCACTGTACGCTCACGTATTTTCAGAGCACGTGATGCAATCGATAAGAAGATCAGACCCCTGTTGCAGAAAAATAATTAAGTCATTTGTGAAAGCAAAAATTAACTAAGTTTTTTTAAGGTAAAATATGAGTGAAATTAAATCAGAGTCAGTATCTTCATTAGTCGATAATTACTCTCCATCAGCAGATGATAGTGTTAGTGCGCATTTAGTTGATAATATGCTTAAGGATGAACACTTATCAAGTACGTGGCAAAACTATCATTTAATAGGTGATGTTTTACGTGATGAAGTGCCACAGTCATTACAGCTAGATTTAAGCAAAACAATTTCAGCGGCAATTGCTCAAGAAGCAACGATATTGTCACCTAACTCTTCTACTCAAGGTTTTTCTCAGATTTTGGCCGAAAGTATTGATTCATCATCTGATGAGAGCATTACTATTCATAAAGTTGAAGAGACACAAAGTAATAATCGAGTTATTGATGCAACAAATCGTTTTAAAGCCAAAATATCTGCTTTAGTTAAGCCGATGGGGCAAGTTGCTATTGCTGCTTCTGCTGCAGCTTTAATGATTGTTGGTGTTCAGCATAACGTTGGTAGTAATGACTTAGTAACACCTAGTCAAGTAGTACAAACGGTACCATTAACAGGTTATGCTAATCCTGTTAGTTTTAACGTTCAATCGGCCCAACCAGAGCCAAGCCTTCAAAGTAAACAACAAACACAACAAGCAATGAATGAACAGGTAGCTTCTGAAAGAGTTGCACAACAACGTCGTTTGCAAGCGCTGCTAACCGATCATAACCAACAAGTGAAATTAGGTAGTAATCAATAGCGTGATTGGCTGAATTAGTTGATAATTAAACTTTCAGCCATCATCTACGAGAATTTATGAAATTACCGGCACTTTTTTTATTGCTGTTTAGCTTTAATGTATCAGCTATAGCTGCTGATACAGAGTCAGCAAAACTTTGGCTAGAGCGACTTTCCCAATCATTACGTCAACTTAATTTCACTACCTCCTTTGTCGTGGTTAAAAATAATCAAGCCGAGCCCTATCATTGGTTACATGGCATTGGTGAAAATGATCAAGAATTAGAAATTTTCACTCGTCTAAATGGTCCTCGTCGTGATGTACTACGTCAAGGGGCGATTGTTAGTTATATTGAACCTGAGCAAGAAGCCTACTCTCTCATCTCTACTGATGTTCGAGGCCCAATTCCTACAATATTTCGCGGTGATATAACCGAGCTTGAAGAAAGTTACCGGTTCATTTCTGTTGGTCGCAGCCGGGTATTGGGGCGCGTCGCTCAACTTGTTCGTATTGTCGCAAAAGATAAATATCGTTTTAGCTATTGGCTTTGGCTTGATCAGAAAACCGGTTTGCTGTTAAAAATGGCGATACTTACACGTCAAGGACAACTATTAGAGCAAATTCAATTTACTCACATTGAAGTAAATGACCAGTTATCAGAAAACTTGGCACAACTGCAGATAACTGAATTACCTGATGTCATGCAGCTAACTAATCAAACCCAAAACAAAGCACTTTCTTGGCAAGTGGATTGGCTGCCACAGGGGTTTTCAGTAGTTAAATCAAACCAACATAATTTGAATAGCCGTAATCGCGGTGATGATAAAACCGTTGATTTTATGTTGTTTTCGGACGGTTTAACTGAAGTCTCTGTCTATGTGAACTCAAGTATAGAAAAGTTTAGAGCACCTGAATACGCTAGTGATGGCGCTACAATGGTATTTAACCAGATAGTCCAAGGAGTTGAAGTTGGCGTGGTTGGTGATATTCCTGTTGCAACGGCCAAAAAAATTGCAGAATCAATTGTTCCATTAAAGGTTGAGAAGATAAAAGACGACTCTCAACCGTCTGTAAGAGAATAGTCAGATGATTAAAGAATTGGCTAATGTTGTTGCTATTGATGCAGGACAAGTTACCGTCACGAGTCAAATAAAATCAACTTGTAGTGGTTGCGCGCAAGTTGATACCTGCGGTAGCGGGCAAATTGCTAAAGCGCTACCACAAGCTAAACTTACTCTGACTTTACCTTATGATATAAAGACAACAGGAAAGCAATTAAAGCAGGGTGACTGTGTTGTTTTAGCTTTACCGGAAAAACACATTTTGTCGAGTGCTGGTCAAGTTTATCTATTACCTCTACTTGGTTTAATTACTTTTTCAGCGGTTGGTCAATGGTTATTAAAACAGCAAATATTACCTCATGAATTATATGCTTTAGGGCTTGGTATTACCGGAGGATATTTAGGTTATAGACTGGCTAAGTATCAGCAAAAACAAGGTAAGCAAAGCGAAAATTTACAACCTAAAATAATCGAAGTTATTCCTTCTACAAACCTCAGTAAATGATGATTTAGGCTGTTACCGCTTGAAACAAAAGATATCTGAACAAAAGATAGCCCCAAGGCACTAAATTCGTTAAAATCACGTCATTATATTATTTTAACGCCCTTTATTTGACTGCCTTTTATGAAAAATATTCGAAACTTCTCAATTATTGCCCACATCGATCATGGTAAATCAACACTTTCTGACCGTTTAATTCAGCATTGCGGTGGCTTACAAGAGCGTGAAATGGAAGCACAAGTTCTTGATTCAATGGATATTGAACGAGAGCGTGGCATAACAATCAAAGCGCAGAGTGTTACTTTAGATTATAAAGCGAAAGATGGTGAAATTTACCAACTAAACTTTATCGACACGCCAGGACATGTTGATTTTTCTTATGAAGTATCACGCTCATTAGCTTCTTGTGAAGGTGCATTACTTGTTGTTGATGCCGGACAAGGTGTTGAAGCACAAACGGTTGCTAACTGTTATACCGCACTAGAAATGGATTTAGAGGTTTTACCAATTTTGAATAAAATTGATTTACCTCAAGCCGATCCAGAACGTGTATGTGAAGAAATTGAACATATCATAGGTATCGATGCTACAGATGCGGTAACTTGTTCAGCTAAAACGGGTATTGGTATTGAAAATGTTTTAGAAACAATTGTTAAAAACATTCCTTCTCCTAAAGGCAGTGTAGATGAACCGCTACAAGCGTTAATTGTTGACTCATGGTTTGATAATTATCAAGGCGTTGTTTCACTGGTTCGTGTTATCAATGGTGAAGTTAAAAAAGGCGATAAAATGTTGGTCATGTCTACAGGACAAGTCCACCAAATCGATAAAGTCGGCATATTTACACCAAAGCAAACAGATACAGGTGTATTAAGAGCGGGTGAAGTTGGTTTTATTATTGCTGGTATTAAAGAAATTCATGGTGCACCAGTAGGTGATACCATCACTATCAGTAAAAAAGAAACAGCAATAGCGTTACCTGGCTTTAAAAAAGCACAACCACAAGTTTACGCAGGTATTTTCCCGATAAGTTCTGATGATTATGAAAATTTCAGAGATGCGTTAAACAAGTTAAGCCTGAATGATGCGTCATTATTTTTTGAACCAGAAAACTCATCAGCGTTAGGTTTTGGTTTTCGTATTGGTTTCCTTGGTATGTTGCATATGGAAATCATACAAGAACGTTTAGCGCGTGAATATGATTTAGATCTTATAACTACAGCGCCAACAGTAAACTATGAAATAGCCTGTACAAGCGGTGAAGTTATCTCTATAGATAACCCTTCTGATTTACCAGCAATTAATAATATTGATGAAATTAGAGAGCCAATTGTTCAAGCAAATATCTTAGTACCACAAGAGTATTTAGGCAGTGTGATTATGCTTTGTATTGAAAAACGTGGTGTACAAAAAGATTTAATTTATCATGGAAACCAAGTTGCTGTTACTTATGAATTACCTATGGCTGAAGTGGTAATGGACTTCTTCGATAAGCTTAAGTCAACAAGTCGCGGTTATGCTTCGTTAGATTACAGCTTCATCCGCTTTGAACCTGCGGACATGGTTCGTGTAGATGTGATGATTAACGGTGATCGTGTTGATGCTTTAGCTATGATCACTCACAGAGCAAACTCGGTTGCCCGTGGACGTTTGTTGGTTGATAAACTGAAAGAGTTAATACATCGTCAAATGTTTGATATCGCTATTCAAGCGGCTATTGGCAGTAATGTTATTGCGCGTACTACAGTAAAACAGTTACGTAAAAACGTTACTGCTAAATGTTATGGTGGTGATATCAGTCGTAAGAAGAAGCTTTTACAAAAGCAAAAAGATGGTAAAAAACGTATGAAGCAAGTGGGCAATGTTGAAGTACCACAAGAAGCGTTCTTAGCCGTTCTTAAGCTTGATAGTTAGTTTAGCCGTTAAGTTAATTTAAAAAGTAGCGATGGCAAATAAACGTTGTCGCTAAACTTACCTAATAGCATTTTAAAGTAGGAATAATATGGCCGTTTATTTTTCGATTATCTTAGTGATAATTACGGTATTAACAGGGATGGTTTGGTTTGCTGATAAATTTTATTTAGCACCACAACGTAAATTAAAAGCTAGCTTCGCGCAACTTGCCGCCAAAGAGTCTTGTGCTGCTGAATTAACACCAGAAACCCTAGCAACGTTATCAGAGCCGTCGCCTTTAGTAGATACAGCAATACAAATCTTTCCAGTGATTGCCTTTGTCTTAATTTTACGCTCTTTTTTGTACGAGCCATTTCAAATACCATCGGGGTCAATGATGCCGACCTTACTTGATGGTGACTTTATTTTAGTGAATAAATTCAATTATGGCTTGAAAGATCCTGTTGTAAGACATAAATTCCTTGAAAATGGCTTGCCTGAGCATGGTGATGTTGTCGTTTTCAAATATCCAGAAGACCCAAGAGTTGACTTTATTAAGCGGGTAATTGGCTTACCAGGTGATCGAATTATCTACCGTAATAAATCACTTTATATCAAACGAGCTTGCCAAGAATCTGATACTAAATGTCCAGACTTCGAACAAATACAGGCAAATCTTGTGGGTCAATATACCGGACCTGATGCTGAATCAGGTATGAATCAATTTGAATCAAAAATGTTCAATAAAAGCCATCAGATATTAAATGATGCGCCAACGTTACCCCGAGTAGCGCACTATTTCCAACAGTCAGGGACTGCAGCAGATGAGTTCTTGGTGCCAGCAAAGCATTACTTTGTTATGGGTGATAACCGTGATAATTCTTTAGATGGGCGTTTTTGGGGTTTTGTACCTGAAGATAACCTTGTCGGTGAAGCGGTTGCAATATGGATGAGTTTTGATTTCGATAGAAATGCAGACAGTTTTTTACCTCAATGGTTACCAACAGGTGTCCGTTTTGATCGCATAGGCGCAATTATTTAACATGGTCACTTTTTTTACATGGCACAAAGAGCTATATCGTGAATATTAATCCACATAATCTTGCTAGATTAACCAAAAAGCTTGGTTATGAATTTAATGAACCGGCATTGTTAGTGCAAGCACTAACTCATCGTAGTGCTAAAGGTGCCCATAATGAAAGACTTGAGTTCTTAGGGGACTCAATCTTAGGTTTTGTTATTGCTGAGGCGCTTTATGATAAGTTCCCAAAACATGACGAGGGTGACCTTACTCGTATGCGTTCTAGTTTAGTTAAAGGAGTCACTTTAGCAGAACTGGCGCGTGACTTTAATTTAGGCGAATGTTTGATATTAGGACCAGGTGAGTTAAAAAGTGGCGGCCATCGTCGTGAGTCAATATTAGAAGATGCCATTGAAGCCATTATTGGTGCTGTGTATCTTGACTCGACTATTGAGCGTTGCAAAGAACTTATCTTAAGTTGGTTTGATAAACGTTTGACGGTAATTAAACCAGGTAATGAACAAAAAGATCCCAAAACACGCCTTCAAGAATTCTTGCAAGGAAGAAAGATACCTCTTCCTAGTTATGAAGTGATTGATACAACAGGGCAGTCTCATAACCAAGAGTTTACTGTACGATGTGAAACATCTGTGATCAGTGAAGTGGTGGTGGCTAAAGGAACGAGTCGTAGAAAGGCAGAACAAGAGGCTGCGCAGCAGATACTTGCCTTAATTGAACAAGAGAAAGAAGTGAAAATAAAGCCGTCAAAGCAAGCTAAATTAGCAAATCCCCGACATACTAAAAGTAACCTAAGTAAAAAAAGCAGCCTGAGAAAATAAATTATGCAAAACGATACCTCAAAAACCTATGCAGGCTTAATTGCTATTGTCGGTCGCCCAAATGTTGGTAAATCAACGTTATTAAATGCCTTGTTAGGGCAAAAAATTAGTATTACCTCTAAAAAACCACAAACGACTCGTCATCGTATTTTAGGGATTTTGACCGAAGAGAATAGACAAGCAGTATTAGTTGATACTCCGGGTTTACACACAGAAGAAAAACGTGCAATAAACAGGTTAATGAACCGTGCAGCTAGTAGCTCAATTGCGGAAGTTGAATTAATCATGTTTCTAGTGGAAGGGACTCATTGGACCCAAGATGATGAGTTAGTGTTATCTAAAGTTAGGCAAAGTGGCACGCCATGTATATTGGTGGTTAATAAAACTGATAATATCCCAGATAAAGATGAGTTATTGCCTCACTTACAAAAATTAGGTGAAATGCATGATTTTAGAGATATCGTGCCTATTTGTGCGACTAAAGGCCATGGCGTTGATACCATTCGCCAATTATGTATATCATCCCTGCCGGAAGGCGTTTTCTGGTTCCCTGAAGATCACATCACTGATCGCTCTAGTCGCTTTATGGCTTCTGAAATTATTCGTGAGAAGCTGATCCGCTTTACGGGTGATGAGTTACCTTACTCTATCACGGTAGAGATAGAGCAATTTAAGATGGATGATAAGGGAATTATTCATATAAATGCACTTATATTAGTTGAACGAGATAGCCAAAAACGTATGGTTATTGGCAATAAAGGCGAGCGTTTGAAAACCATTGGCCAAGAAGCCAGACGAGATATGGAAAATTTGTTTGAGAGTAAAGTCTTCCTTGAAACCTGGGTAAAAGTAAAATCAGGTTGGGCTGATGATGAACGAGCATTACGTAGCTTAGGTTATGGTGATGATTACTCTGGTTAATAGGTGTACGGTAAATGATTGAACAAAACGCCTTTGTTTTGCATAGTCGACCGTACCGGGAAAATCAGCAGATAGTTGATTTATTAACAGAGCACGATGGTAAACTGACTGCTTTAGTTTATGTTGGTCAATCTAAGCGTTCTATTAAAAAAGGCTTAATTCAGCCTTTTTTACCGCTAAGATTAACATTGAAAGGCCAAGGTAATGTTAAACAAATCACCCACATTGATTCTATTGCAAAATCATATTCGCTGATAAAGCATAGTCTGTTTAGCTCTTTTTATATTAATGAATTACTGATTCGTTTATTAACTGAGCACATTGCTTGTCAGCAATTATTCTTTCAATATCAAGCAACGTTAATCGCCTTAGCTCAAGGCGAAGAAATAGCCCCCCATTTACGTTTATTTGAACTAGCACTACTTGAAGAGTTAGGACTGTCATTTGACTTTAGTCCTGTATTTGAGCAGGATGTTAAATACTTTCATTATATCGCCGAGCAAGGCTTTGTTCCTGCATATAGTTATTCCCCAAAAAATAGTGCCCAATGCTTCGAAAGAAGCCATTTACAAGCCATTGCTCAACGGGGATATCTATATCAAAGTTCTTTATCCGGAAACTCATTAACTGAAAGCTCGTTATCTGAAAGTGAGGTGACAGAAGACGTTAGTTATACCTTTAAGTTGTTAATGCGTCAGGTTATAAATCAGCTATTAGGGAATAAACCATTAAATAGCCGTAAACTTTTTGCCAATAAAGCATACAGTTAAGTTATTTCGAACGTCATAAAATATTCAATAAAGTAATCAATAAAGTATTCAATAAAATTAAAAAGAGATTAAAAATGTCTGAATTATTATTAGGTGTAAACGTTGACCATATAGCCACACTAAGACAAGCCCGTGGTACTAATTATCCTGATCCAGTCTATGCCGCGAGTGTTGCAGAGCATGCCGGAGCCGATGGTATTACCGTGCACCTACGCGAAGATAGACGTCACATCCAAGATCGAGATATTCACGTATTAAAGCAGACGTTACACACTCGTATGAACTTTGAAATGGCTGTAACTGATGAAATGATAGCGATAGCTTGTGATGTGAAACCCGTTTTTTGTTGTTTAGTGCCAGAAAAACGTGAAGAGCTAACAACAGAAGGGGGCTTAGATGTTGTCGGGCAATTAGATAAAATTACTCAAGCAACTAAACAGTTAACAGCAGCAGGTATCGCGGTAAGTTTATTTATTGATGCTGATAAAGCACAAATTGATGCTGCACTTGCTAGTAAAGCGCCTTATATAGAAATCCATACTGGACACTATGCTGACTTGACCTCAGAGGAAGAACAGCAAATAGAGCTTGAGCGCTTAACGGTAGGCATTAAGTATGCACATAGTTTAGGGCTAAAAGTTAATGCTGGTCATGGCTTAAATTATTTCAATGTGAAACCCATTGCAGCGATTAAAGAAATTATCGAACTAAATATTGGACATGCCATAATCGCACGTGCAGTTATTGATGGCTTAGATAAAGCAGTTCGAGATATGAAGCAATTGATGTTAGAAGCAAGGTCATATAACTCCTAGTATAAAAGTAGTGTGACTATGCATTATTAAAAACACTATTTTTTTGACCATTTATTTTATATTTGCTTAAATTATAGTCTATACTTTAAGAGATAGAGTGCAGAAAGGACTCAGCATAAGCTAAGTGAGGATTAATAATGCAGACAAACATGAAACCAATGCTAGAGCGAAGAAGGGAAGCTCCGGAGCAGTCAGTTTGGTGGGATAAATTATCATTAGCACAAAAGTTTTCGGCAAGTAGCTTGGGGAAATTTGGCTATGAGTTGACCTTTGTTCGTAAAGATAAGGAAAGCAATGAAAGTTTAGCGGTACTTCAGTGTAGTAGCGGTGTTGCCGTAATTTCTGAGGATGGAGATATAGATACTTCGCCAAACATTATAATTCGTTAACTATCAATATTTAACTATTAAAAAATAGTTAAATATCCGAAAAAAAAAGCAACAGTCTCTGTTGCTTTTTTTATTTTAGGAAGGCTAACTCAATTCAAATTAAACAGTGTTGAGATTAAATATTCTTTGCACTCATTTCTTTTAGTGCCTCAGGTACAGCAAATAAAACCTGTTCTATATGTTCAAAAAACTCTAGGAATTCAGGTTCAAGCTCTTCTAAATTTAATCCCATCTTTAACTGAGTCTCTAATTGAGTCGTAATCTTCGCTAGGTTAGGCGCACCAGTATAACAACAAGTGCCATTGAGTTTGTGGACTAAACGCTTAATCGAAGCTATGTCTTGAGCTTCAATTGCTTCACTGATACTTTGCTGAATTTCGGGTAAGCTCTCTACTAAACCTAGAAACATCTCTTTGGCTAAATCGACTTTATTAGCACTACGCTTAAGTGCTAGGGGCCAATCAATGACTTTTGCTTGTTGTTCTGCCTGAGCAATGATGTTGCTTGATATTAAAGGCACGGCAGGAGTTACTAGGTGATTAAAGTCACAGTATTCATAAATAATATGACGTAACATCGTTTCATCTATTGGCTTTGTCATATAAGCATTAAAGCCTTGCTGATGCATTTTCTCTCTTTCACCACTTAATGCATGAGCGGTAACGGCTATGATAGGCGTGTTATTGTTATTATTATCTAACAGCTTTATTTCTTTTAGAGCACTAATACCGTCCATAATTGGCATTTGAATGTCCATGAAAATTAAAGAAAAGGTCTCCACTTTACAAAGCTCTATAGCGATTAAACCATTATCGGCGACCACGACTTCCGCTACTTGCTCTAACAGTAGTGCTTTAATCAATTTTAAGTTGGCCTCATTATCATCAACAGCTAAAACTTTTATTGGCAATATATTACCAATAGGCGCATTTAGCGTCAGTCGTTCTGCCTTTGCTTCTATAGTTGGTTGTAATGCTCGACTTAAAGCACTTGGTGTTAGCGGTTTACTCATACAACTAACAGCGCCACTGGCAATCAATGCTTCTTGTAAACTTGGTGAATTATTATTTAAAGCGACATGTATCTGCTCAGAAAGGGGCATTAACTGGGCTATGGTTTTTTTGAGATCACTCAATGCCGTAGCGGTTTGGTTATGGCCAATAAGTACATAATCAAAACCTCGTTCAGCTTGACTACTATGTGAGAGTACTTGTGATAATTGATGTTTGTTTATTACACTGGTAACACGCATTTTCCAATGCTTTAATATGTTTTTAGTTGCTTGGCGACTGTGATCATTTTCTTCAAAGTAGAGTACCGTTTTAGTTGCTAAATGCTGGTTATCTAACTCGAACATTAACGGCATAGCATTAATTTCACATTGAAATGTAAACCAAAAACTAGAGCCGTTATTTTTTTCACTGGTAAAGCCTATATCGCCAGTCATCTCTTGTGCTAGTCGTTGACAAATTACCAGCCCTAGACCGGTACCACCATATAAGCGAGTGATACTTTGGTCTGCTTGGGTGAAAGCATCAAAAATGGTTCTTTGCTGATTGGTCGTCATGCCAATACCTGTGTCGTTAACCGTGACTTTTAATTTAATGTTTTTCTGGTTTATTTCTTCACTGGTTATATCGACAGCAACACAGCCCTGCGGGGTAAATTTTATTGCATTACTGATTAAGTTGGTGACTATTTGCTTGATTCGCATGGTATCACCGACAAGAGAGTCGGGTAATTCTTGCGGAATATTTATCGATAATTCAATATTCTTTTTATGGGCAGTTGGCGCTAATAAAGTAAGGGTATCTTCAATGGACTCCCTTAAAGAAAAAGGAATATTTTCAATAACCATTTTACCGGCATCAAGTTTAGAAAAATCGAGAATATCATTAATGATGGTCAATAAATTATTTGCAGAACGGTCAATGGTCTGTAAATAATCGCGCTGATTTTCAGTAAGTGGCGTTTTCAGTACTTGTCGAGTAAAGCCTATTACACCATTGAGTGGTGTACGTAACTCATGGCTCATATTGGCTAAGAACTCTGACTTTACCTTATTGGCTTCTTGCGCTTTACGTTTAGAAATACTCAATTCAACGTTCTGAATTTCAAATTGCTCTAAGCTTTCCCTTAAATCTATAGTGGCTTGATCTATACTGGCATGCATTTCATTTTGGTAACTGTCGAGTGACTGTGCCATGGCATTAATGCCACTCTTTAAAAAATTAAGCTCTCCAATGAGTTGGCCACTAACTCTACTTTCTAGTTTTCCTTCTCTAATCCTCTCAATTGCTTGTACCATCGAGTTAATCGGTTTAGTGACTTTTTTAATAAGCCTGATTGCAAAGATAGCGCTAAGTAAGGAGCCTAATAAAGCAAAGGAAAAAGCGATTATAAATTGGCTTTGTTGTTGAAAGTTGAGGTGGCTTTTATCAATTTGCATCGCTATGTAACCAATAATCACAGGTTTTGAGTTATTGGAAGTCGAATTATATTGTGGATTATCGGTTGCGGTTAAGTTTTTATTCGCTTGATAGTTATAGTTTTCATCGATAATAGGAGTTCTAAATATTATAAAGTCAGATAAAGGTTGAAGGGCAGTGTGGGTTGGTAAGTCTGTTCCCGCCTTTAGCCGCATTAGATTAGTATCACCATGATATGCGCTGGTAACAAACACTTGGTTATCTTCAGTAAAAACCACAATACTTTTAACAATGCTTGATTGGTTGCGGTGAGTGAAGCCGATTAGCTGACGAAGTTTATCTCTGTTTTTGTTCAGTAAAGGGTCTTTACTGGCAATTGCAATCGGTTCAATGATGCTTTTAGCACGTTGTTCAAGGAAGTCATTTAGTTCAACAGAGCGGCTATAGGAAAA
Organism: Colwellia sp. 75C3; assembly: GCF_002836255.1. GTDB lineage: Bacteria > Pseudomonadota > Gammaproteobacteria > Enterobacterales > Alteromonadaceae > Colwellia. The sequence goes on from NZ_PJAU01000048.1 coordinate 35,936, forward strand.
ATAACTGGCTAAACCAAAGCCGATTAGGGTAGTTGGGATGATAGTGAGTATGATAACCCAGTCTTTCAGGCTTATTTTATGCATTTTTTTGTTGAACTTTTCTGATAAATTTAGGGTAAAATACCCACTGAAATAATTAGCGATCTAATCGATTATCCAACTTAACATAAATAGTCTCATAAGCGGCTATAAATTGGTCCGATTGGTATAAGCTTTTCCAAAATAAACAAGCGTCAATAAAGTTAGCGTAAATTCTAGGGTGAAAATGGCAAATTATTTTAAAGCTGCAGTAAAACCACAAGCGTCAAATCAGCGATTGACCGTGACTGTTGATAAACTGGATATGAACGGTGTAGGTGTTGCCCGTTGGCAAAATAAACCAGTATTTATATCAGGAGCTTTACCTAATGAATTGGTTGAGGTGAAGATTATCGAGCAAAAGAATAAATACGCTCGTGCAAAACTGATCTCTATTAGCAATCCAAGTGACAGTCGTGTTACACCTCAATGTCAGCACTTCGGACTTTGTGGCGGCTGTGACCTGCAAATGTTTGATATGGCCGCGCAACTCGATTTTAAGCAAAGTAAAGTTAGCGAACTTTTCTCACGTTGTTTTAGTGATCAAAATGTAGTCAAAAACTTAGCGGAAAAAGACCTGCCTTGGCACGCGGCGATAAAAAGTAGCCCTTGGCACTATCGTCGTAAAGCGCGTATAGGCGTACAATTTGACAAAAAAGCCCAAGCAACTATTGGTTTTAGACAAAAATCGACCAACCAGTTAGCAGCGATAAAGTCATGCCCTGTGTTAGTGGAACCCCTTAATGTTATCTTTCCATTGCTAAAAAAGCTATTAGCAGAACTTACGGTAAAATCAGCAATTGGCCATATAGAAGTTATTCACGCTGATATTATTGAGACAAATGCGGAAAATAAAAGTCAAAAAGATAATCAGGTTGTTCTCGTTGTTCGTCAACTAAGGACAATGAACAAAGCTGATATTGGGCTTTGGCAATCCTATGCTCAGAAACATGACTGGCATGTCATTATTGATAATGGTGACAAGCAAGAGTCGCTTGATAGCCTCAAAGGCATTAGTTCCCCTGTACTTTCCTATGAATTAGTGGATAACAGTAAAATTTATTTTTCGAGTGGTGATTTTATTCAAATTAACCATGAGGTTAATAATGCCATGATTAGCCAAGCTTTAGCTTGGTTAAATGTTTTACCTAGCGATAATGTATTGGACTTATTTTGTGGTCTAGGAAACTTCAGCTTAGCGCTGGCAAAACTGGCAAAAGGGGTTGTTGGTGTTGAAGGGGTGCAAGTGATGGTTGATAAAGCTACTCATAACGCTCAGACAAATGGCTTTGATAATTGCCAATTCTACCAGCAAGACTTGAATAGTAATTGGTTATTAGAATCATGGGCTAAAGCACAGGTTTTTGATAAAGTTTTACTTGATCCAGCAAGAGCTGGCGCAGAAGAAGCAATGCATCAAATCGCTAAATTAAAAATACCTAGCATCTTATATGTCAGCTGTGATCCCGCTACCTTAGCAAGAGATAGTGCAATACTTGTTTCTAAGGGCTACAAACTTGAGAAAATATCAATCATGGATATGTTTGCACAAACCAAGCATGTTGAGACTATGGTATTGTTTACTCGATAATATTTATTATAAAATAACATTAAACCGCTTTCAAAGATAAAGGGATACCCATGGTTTCCGTACGTAAATCACATCAGATAACAGTACAAAGTTTTGAGCAATGGTTAACCAGTTTAGCGTTGACCGATGTAAAAGCCAATGCTTTGTCAGCTTTATGGTTACAGGTATCCAACTGCTATCAGCATGAAGAGTCAGAAAAGCTCGAGTTGCTTAACAAGAGCATGGAAATGGTTGAGATTTTAAGTGGTTTAAATCTCGATGCAGATTCGTTAGTCGCGGCATTTATTGCTCCTTTATTAGCGAACAATATTGTTGATATAGAATTTGTTAAGGAACACTTTTCTAAAGATATCCTTATGCTTTGCCAAGGTGTTGAGCAGATGGCCGCGATTAAAGCCTTGCGCCAACAAAGTAATCTGTCGAATGGCCAAGATCCACAAAATATAGATAATATTCGTCGTATGTTACTGGCGATGGTAGATGATGTTCGCGCTGTAGTGATCAAGTTGGCTGAGCGCTTATGTGATTTGCGTGAAAAGAAAAATAGTGATGAAGAAACACGTGTACTGGTAGCAAAAGAGAGCGCGAATATCTATGCACCACTGGCGAACCGTTTGGGTATAGGCCAATTAAAGTGGGAACTCGAAGATATTTCATTTCGTTACCTTCACCCGCAGGTTTATAAAAAAATTGCTAAGCTTTTAGATGAAACACGTCTAGAACGAGAACAATACATGGCCAGTTTTGTAGGTCATTTGAATAATGAACTCAATGCTTTATCAATCAATGGTGAGGTTTATGGCCGCCCTAAACACATCTATAGCATCTGGAAGAAGATGCAGGAAAAGTCACTTGATTTTGAGCAGCTGTTTGATGTTCGAGCAGTACGAGTTGTGGTCGAAAAAGTGCAGGATTGTTACTCAGCCTTGGGTATTGTCCATACCGAGTGGCAACATATTGCCAAAGAGTTTTCTGATTATGTAGCAACCCCGAAAGGCAACGGTTATCAATCTATTCATACCGTGGTATTAGGGCCTGAAGGAAAATCGGTCGAAGTACAAATCAGAACTAAGCAAATGGATGACGATGCTGAACTTGGTGTTGCGGCGCATTGGCGTTACAAAGAAGGTCAGGCGAGCGGTAAAACTAATAGCTTTGATGACAAAATCGGCTGGTTAAGAAAAATATTACAATGGCAAGATGATGTTGCTGAAAGCGGTGAATTACTTGATGAATTGAGAAGTCAGGTGTTTGAAGATCGTATTTATGTCTTTACCCCAGGTGGCGATGTTATTGATTTACCTATGGGAGCAACTCCGTTAGATTTTGCCTATTACATTCACTCCAATGTTGGTCATTGCTGTATTGGCGCTAAAGTGTTTGGCAAAATTGTGCCTTTTACTCACCAGCTACAAACTGGTGATCAAGTCGAAGTACTAACAAGTAAGCAACCTAATCCGAGCCGTGATTGGCTTAATCCTAATTTAAATTATATTTACTCTTCACGTGCTCGCGCTAAAGTTCAGCACTTTTTTAAATTACTCGATAGAGATAAATACATTGCCCAAGGCAAAGAGCTATTTGAGAGTGAGATAGCTAAGCATGATATTGCGACGATAGACTTATTAGCGGCAGCAAAACGTTTTAATATGAAAACCGTTGATGATCTTTATGCGGCGATAGGTACGGGTAATGCACGATTACAGCAAGTCGTTAACCACTTTACCCAGCTTGATAGCAAATTAAAGCCAGCGCCTGAAATAGATCCACAAAGTTTAGTTAAACAAAGTTCAACGAATAAAGCCTTAGCGCAAGACGATAATGGTATCACTGTTTCTGGTGTTGGTAACTTGCTTACGCATATGGCTAAATGTTGCCAGCCCGTTCCGGGTGATACCATCTCTGGCTTTATCACCCAAGGAAGAGGTATCTCTGTACATAGGCAAGATTGCGAACAATTAGCTAATGCACTTAATTTACAACCCGAACGTTTAGTTGAAGTGCAATGGGGTAGTGATAATAAACAAAGCTATCAAGCCTCAGCTCAAATTGTTGGCAGTGATAGACAAGGTTTATTACGCGATATTTCTACCATCATCGCTAACGAAAGAGTTAGCATTGTTGGCATGGATAGTAATACCGACAAAGTTAAACAAACGGTGAGCATGAACCTCAAATTAGAAGTTGCCAGTAGTGAGTTATTAACACGAGTTTTAGACAAATTACGCCAATTAGATGATGTTACGCAGGTCAGACGGCTTTAGTTTTTATCTTACCTAAGTAAGCTGGCGCCTCAAGAACGATACACGTGAAAAAGAAGTAATTATAATGCTAAATGAACAAGCCTCAATAAACAAACTACGTTGGATTATGTCTGAGTTACGTGACCCAGAAACGGGTTGTCCGTGGGATATGAAACAGGATTTCGCTTCTATAACCAGTCATACCCTAGAAGAAGCTTATGAAGTCGTTGATGCTATTGAACAAGGTGACTTTGTCGAACTTGAGAAGGAGCTTGGCGATTTACTATTTCAGGTGGTTTTTTATAGCCAGTTAGGTAAAGAACAGCAGCACTTTGACTTTGATAGCGTAATTGCGGCAATCTGTGAAAAACTTATTCGACGTCACCCGCACGTATTCGCTCAGGCGAATTTACAAACCGATGAAGAAATTAAGACCAATTGGGAAAATGAGAAGACGCTAGAAAGACAGCAAAAAAACCAAAAGCAAATGGGAAGTAGCGCTGGTTCAAGTGATTTAACTAATTTAAGTATCTTAGCCGATATTCCTAAAAATTTACCCGCTTTGTCTCAAGCTGCAAAAATTCAAAAGCGATGTTCTCATGTTGGCTTTGATTGGGATAACATGACCGATGTCTTTGCTAAAATTGAAGAAGAAGTGCAAGAAGTTAAGGAGGAGTTAGAAGCTGACTCTCTTGATAAAAAAGCACTAGCCGAAGAGATAGGTGACTTAATGTTTGCAGTAGTAAACTTATGTCGTCACGCTAAAGAAGACCCTGAAACACTACTTCGCTTAGCGAATAAAAAGTTTACCAGACGCTTCGTTGGCGTCGAAGCGCAAGTAAATCAATCAGGTAAAACCTTTACTGAACATGACTTAGCTGAATTAGAAAACTATTGGCAGCAAGTTAAAATCCAAGAAAAGCAAGGTTAGGAAGAATCCTAGATACGCTTGTACCCAGAAATAAGACATTGAATATGACCGACAATATGACAGAAAAAAACGTTCCAAATAAAGCACACGTGACCATAGCGCTAACTAATCCAAAAACACCAACTAATGTTGGTGCAGTAATGCGTGCCGTGGGTTGTTATCAAGCGGACCAAATCATTTATAACGGTAATCGCTATGCAAAAGCGGCTGAATATCATAAGCATACATTACAAACTGATACCTTCAATATGAGGGATAAAATCCCGTTATTGCAGGTAGAAAGTTTTATAAGTCTTAAAGACTCACTGGAAAGTATTCCATCGTCTGCTAAAATAATTTGTGTAGACTTAGTGGAAGGCGCAACACCGTTGCCACACTTTGTTCATCCAGAGCAGGCTGTTTATATTTTCGGTCCTGAAGATAGTTCAATAAAACAAGATGTTATTGATATAGCTGATGATGTCGTTTATGTGCCAACTGTGGGATGTATGAACTTAGCGGCAACGGTCAATGTTTTGCTTTATGACCGATTAGCAAAATCTTTGACTAATCAGAAAGACTCAATGTTGGCTGACAATGCGTTGATTAGAAAAAGTCGTGATACTAATAACACATCAAAAGTTAAAACTGACATCGGCAATTAACCACCTTAAATGTGAGTAATCATATATGGAAAGAATGATTAGTACTGAGCAAGAAGTGACCACAGATGTAAAGATAAACATTAGTTCCTGTCCTGTTTCACCATCGGTTCAGAGTAAAGTAAAAATTTTACTGTTGAACGTCACAGGACTCTTTTGTGTTGGTTTAGCTATATTGGGTGCTATATTACCAGTGTTACCAACCACTGTTTTTCTAATCATGGCGGCAGCCTGTTTTGCCAAATCTTCACCGCGCATGCAACAAAAGTTACTAGCAAATAAAACCTTTGGCCCAATGATTCATGATTGGCAAAAATACCGTAGCATTCCTAGAAAAGCGAAACGTATTGCATTATTAACAATGGTCCTTTCAGTATGCTGGTCAGCTTTTATGTTGCAAAGTGCAATGTTAACAGCGCTTGTTGTTGCGTTAATCATTGGACCCTTTATTTTTGTAGCTCGTTTACCTTTGAGTAAATAATAAATTTGTGCAGATTATCTAAATGATTTAACGAGATAAGCTGCATTTATTATTTTGAGTAATAGAGCGTTTATTTAGTTATATTCTAAGAAAGTGCCTTAGTAACTATCACGCCTAAATGTTCAGGTAGTGTTAAACCTAAAGCAATATCATGTGCTTGTTCTGACATTTTCTTCCAGGTAAGTTGCACAATACGAACAATTTTAGCTTCATTATCTTGTTCGGTATATTTTGCCGCAAACTCATCAAAGTAATGCATAAGAAAAACTAAACAGGCTACATCTTCTAAAGTTTGGCTATCACTATTTGTATTCAAGTTTTCTTTTCGGATAATCGCAGCACATTGCTCTGACTGATCTGTAGTGTAACCTTGTTCAAGCATAATATTTGCCGTTAACTCAGCATGAAATTTACCTTGTGCAATTCTCCATTGATAGTACCCAGTTTTCCCTTCGCTAAACTCAGTTCGCTTTAGCTGCCAACGTTTTATATGTTGCGCTCGAACGGCAATTTGTAATAGTTCATTTGACTCAGGCCAATATTGTTTTAAGCAATCAGTCATTTGTTGTCCGTAAACTAACTCTTTTGCTTGGCTAATATCGTTAGATAATATTGTATTCGGATCTTGGCGATTAATTTCGTCAATGGCGGCTAAGGTATTGTTTAAATTTTCACTAGTCATTTTAAAATAAACCACGGTTTAATTAAGGAAAGTAGCACCATTATACGTGTTACTGATAAAAAAGAATCAGACAGGTTTCAATCAATACAGAAAACCACAATAAACAAACAATTTTATAGCTGTGATGGTCTGTTGTTATTGTTGTTTCACTGGATTATACGTATAATACTTTCCCGTCCTGCTTGTTTGACAAAACTCCTATTTCAACACCTTAATATTTACGTAAATATTGTATTTAAGTCTTCTTTAATACAGAAATATAACGTCATATATAAAAGTTAAATTGATATAAAGTTTATAAATATTAACAAATTAAGCACAAAATTCTGTTTCTTCTGACATCGGTGTAAACATGACAACTAGATATATTTTTGTAACTGGCGGTGTAGTATCGTCTCTTGGTAAAGGCATTGCCGCAGCCTCATTGGCAGCAATTCTTGAAGCGCGTGGTTTAAAAGTTACCATGCTAAAACTTGATCCGTATATTAACGTTGATCCAGGTACCATGAGCCCAATACAACATGGTGAGGTTTTTGTTACTGAAGATGGCGCGGAAACTGATCTTGATTTAGGTCACTATGAGCGCTTCATTCGCACCAAAATGACCAAACGTAATAACTTTACCTCGGGGCGAATTTACCAAGATGTTTTAGCGCGCGAGCGTAAAGGTGAATTCTTAGGTGCTACTATTCAGGTTATACCTCATATCACGAACGATATTAAGCGTCGTGTTATTGAAGGTGCTGAAGGTTACGATATCGCTATGGTTGAAATCGGCGGAACGGTTGGTGATATGGAATCACAACCTTTCTTAGAAGCTATTCGTCAATTGGCATTAGAGGTAGGGCGTGATCGTGCTATGTTTATGCATTTGACCTTAGTGCCATATTTGGCCGCTGCCGGTGAGATAAAAACTAAGCCTACACAACACTCAGTGAAAGATTTACGCTCTATTGGTATATTCCCTGACATTTTAGTATGTCGTTCAGACCGTGCTATCCCTAATGCGGAACGCGCTAAGATCTCTCTCTTCACTAATGTTGAAGAGAAAGCGGTTGTATCAATGCGTGATGTTGACAGTATTTATAAGATCCCAGCTTTACTTAAAGCGCAAGGTACAGATGAAATAGTTGTTAAGCGCTTTGGTTTAGACGTACCAGAAGCCGATTTAACTGAATGGGAAGAAGTGCTTTACCATGAGGCAAATCCTATCGGTGAAGTGACAATTGGTATGGTAGGTAAATATACTGAATTACCTGATGCATACAAATCTGTAAACGAAGCATTAAAACACGCAGGTCTTAAAAACCAAGTTACTGTTAATATCAAATACATTGACTCGCAAGATGTCGAAGTCAAAGGTGTTGAAATTTTAGCTGACCTTGATGCGATATTAGTTCCAGGTGGTTTTGGCGAACGTGGTGTTGAAGGTAAAATTTTAACGGCACAATATGCGCGTGAAAATAAAGTACCTTATTTAGGTATTTGTCTAGGTATGCAAGTAGCCTTAATTGAATTTGCACGTAATGTTGCCGGTTTAACTGACGCACATAGTACTGAATTTAATAAAGAAACACCGTTTCCAGTGGTTGGTTTAATCAGTGAATGGTTAGACGAAGAAGGTCAGGTTGAGTACAGAAATGAGCAATCAGATTTAGGTGGCACTATGCGCTTAGGCTCACAATTGTGCCACTTGGTGAAAGGTACCAAGGCTTGCGACGTATATGGTAGTGAAACAATCAATGAGAGACATCGTCATCGTTTTGAGGTAAATAATAACTACCGAGAACAATTAAGCAAAGCTGGTTTGATTTTCTCGGGCTTATCGACAGATAAAAGTTTAGTTGAGGTGATTGAAATAGCGGATCACCCATGGTTTATTGCGGGTCAATTTCATCCTGAGTTTAATTCTACTCCACGTGATGGTCACCCGTTATTCGAAAGCTTTGTTGCAGCCAGTTTTGAACTGCAAAAAAGCTAACCGAAAACACCATATAAAACCGTAGCTATTGCTGCGGTTTTTGCTTTAAGTATATGAAGAATATTAGGCTATGCGTATGTAGCCATAGCAAGATTTAAAATTAACTTTATTGCTCAACACTTTGTTTGAGCATCATAAAAATTACTAGGAATGATAATGTCAAAAATTAGCAAAATTTTAGCACGTGAAATCATGGATTCTCGTGGTAACCCAACAGTAGAAGCTGATGTGTATCTTGAATCAGGTGCCTTTGGTCGTGCCGCTGCTCCTTCTGGTGCATCAACAGGCTCACGTGAAGCATTAGAACTACGTGACGGTGATAAAGCACGCTATTTAGGTAAGGGCGTATTAAAAGCTGTTGCAGCAATAAATGTTAACATTCAAGCAGCGCTTATCGGTCAAAGTGCTTTAGACCAAGCTAACATTGATCAAATCATGATCGATTTAGATGGCACAGAAAATAAAGAGCAATTTGGTGCTAACGCAATTCTTGCTGTTTCTTTAGCAAATGCTAAAGCGGCTGCAAACGAAAAGAAAGTTCAATTATTCGAACACATCGCTGACTTAAATGGCACGCCAGGTGTTTACTCATTACCATTACCAATGATGAACATCATCAACGGTGGTGAGCATGCTGATAACAATGTTGATATCCAAGAATTTATGGTTCAGCCTGTTGGCGCTAAAAGTTTCCGTGAAGCGTTACGTATGGGTGCTGAAATTTTCCACGCACTTAAAAAAGTATTATCTTCAAAAGGTATGAGTACATCTGTTGGTGATGAAGGTGGTTTTGCACCTGATTTAGCATCTAACGCTGAAGCATTAGCGGTAATTAAAGTAGCAGTTGAAGCTGCGGGTTACGAATTAGGCAAAGACGTTACCTTAGCAATGGATTGTGCTGCTTCTGAATTTTACGATGCAGATAAAGGTATTTATGACCTTACTGGCGAAGGCAAGCAATTTACAGCGAACGAATTTTCTGATTTCTTAGCTACGCTTTGTGAAGAATACCCAATCGTTTCAATTGAAGATGGCTTAGACGAGTCAGATTGGGATGGTTTCAAATACCAAACTGATTTACTTGGTGATAAAGTTCAAATCGTTGGTGATGATTTGTTCGTTACCAACACTAAGATTTTAGCGCGTGGTATTGAAAACGGTATTGGTAACTCTATCTTAATCAAATTTAACCAAATCGGCACATTAACTGAAACGTTAGCTGCTATCAAAATGGCTAAAGATGCTGGTTTTACTGCTGTTATCTCTCATCGTTCAGGTGAAACTGAAGATGCAACTATCGCTGATTTAGCGGTAGGTACTGCTGCTGGTCAAATCAAGACCGGTTCTTTATGTCGTTCTGACCGTGTTTCTAAGTACAATCAATTATTACGTATTGAAGAGTTCTTAGGTGATAAAGCTATATTTAATGGTCTATCAGAAGTGAAAGGCCAATAATAATTAATACCTTTGTTTCTAGGTAAAATAACAGCGTTACATGTACTCATTGACTAACGTCAACTCCGTGCATGTGCCTTGTTCTTATTACCAATAAGCTTATGTATTAAATATTATTCAAATCTTTGGTCTTTAGCTTATAAACACCAAAGAACAGATATTAAAAACGCGACTTTCGTCGCGTTTTTTTATGACTGTAGTTTCCACCGCTAATAATTAACTTTCAGGGAAGTCTTTTATAATTTCAGCGATTAACTGAGCTGTTTTCTCAGGACTTTCAAGGGGAAACATATGACCACCGGTAACTGTTTTTAGCTTTATGTGCTTATTCAGTTTTATAAATTTACGGAATATATGGTGAGGGAAAACATCAGTCGTTTCTCCGTAAACCAAAGTAGCAGGTACGGTTAATTTATTTTTATAACTGGATAAGTTTGATGGAATATTTCTAAAAATATCCGCTTCAACTTGAGCATCAAATACTAGCTCTAATTGATCATTACGTTCACAAATACCATAGGTGATATAATCACCTAAACAGCGACTATCAAACGGTCTGAAAAGCTTTCTTCGAGCAAAGCTTGAGGCAATGTCAGAGCCTAAAGGCCAATGACTACGCCGATTTTTAGCTCTACCTGCAGGGCTAAACTTATCTATCCACTTTGTTTTCTTCAATAGCCTAGCCGCTAATGCACCAACTCCACTAAGTGCAGGAGGATCTAGCATAATAAGCCCTTTGAATAAATCAGGTCTCTGACAACAGGCAATAAAAGATATTACGCCGCCAAAGGAATGACCTAAGCAAATAACTTTATTACCATCAACTTGCTGCCCCTCAACATACGCGATCAACTCTTCGACTTGCGCTTGCCAATTATGATTAATAGGCTTCTCTGGATTATGGCCATATTTATCTAATGCGATCACTTGAGTATTATCAGGCAGGTAATTAAATAATGTTTGATAGCTACCTGTAGGAAAGCCATTAGCATGGGCAAAATTGATTACATTTTTGGTCATTGAATTTGTTTATGGATAAAGGTGAAGACAAAATTTAAACGGGTGTTTGAATTTTGTCAACAAGTTACGCATTTTAGTTGAATAAAGTGACAGGCATAAAAAAGCCCAGCATACTGGGCTTTTGTGTATTACGTAGTTTTTACAGAGCTATTTATCAGGCTAAAACTCTTCTAACATATGTTCTAATGAGTCTTCGTACATGCGTAGATCTTTTTCTAGCTGAAACTTGTCTCGTATAGATTCAATTTCTCGCCATTTTCTTTTAGTTGTTGATGTTACGCGTTTATGTGCTATTTGACTTGTTGATTTTAAAACTTGGTTTATCTTATCCATTAAGTGCCCCTTATTTTTACCATCACATCGAAAAACAAATGCCTTTTTTCTAAGCCGCCTTTAGGCTTAATAACATTTTTAACACAATTCATTAGTCATGAAAACGAAAAAACGCATGTTTTTTATAAAACATGCGTTGAAAGTAATCGTTATTCGGTTGAAATATAGAGTGCTTATTAAAGCATTTCAGTTAATTGCTTCTCAAGTTTGACTTGATCAATAGCAAAGTTTCGAATACCTTCAGCAAGTTTCTCTGTTGCCATGGCATCTTCATTCATCAACCAGCGGTATTGTGCTTGGCTTAATGCTGTTTCTTGCTCTGCAGTCGCTTCACGTGTAGTTAGCTTCTGTTCAACAATCTCAGTGCTATTCGCTAGTTCATCCATTAATCCTGGGCTGATAGTTAAACGATCACAACCGGCTAGTTCAAGAATCTCACCAATATTTCTGAAGCTTGCGCCCATCACTACGGTATTAAAGCCTTGTTGTTTGTAATAGTTATAAATACCCGTAACCGATACAACACCAGGATCTTCAAAACTTGCATAGTCAGTACGGCCAGTGTCTTTTTTGTGCCAATCTAAAATTCGGCCGACAAAAGGTGAGATTAAATAAACGCCCGCTTCAGCACAGGCACGTGCTTGCGCAAAACTAAAGAGTAAAGTCAGGTTACAATTAATTCCTTCTTGCTCAAGTTGCTCTGCCGCTTTAATACCTTCCCATGTAGAGGCAAGTTTAATCAATATTCTATCGTTACTAATGCCAGCTTCGTGATACATAGCAATTAGCTTATGGGCTTTACTAATTGAGGCTGCAGTATCAAAAGATAATCGAGCATCAACTTCTGTAGAGATACGGCCAGGAACAATTTTTAAAATTTCTAGACCAATTAATACTGACAGTTTATCTGCAGCATCAATAACTTGCTGTTCAGCACTGCTTGATTGTGTTTTCGCCCAAGCAACCGAGTCTTTTACTAAGCCTTGATAATTAGTTAAAGAAGCCGCTTTTAATAAAAGCGATGGATTAGTTGTCGCATCTTGAGGCTGAAATTTTGCTATAGCCTCAATGTCACCTGTGTCAGCCACAACAGTGGTCATTTGTTTTAATTGTGCAAGCTGTGATGAAGAATTTGTCATGGCGTTACCTTAATAGTGTTCTGGAAATTTGATTGCGGATCATTTCTAAATTCAATAATGAATGTAGCTGGTGAAATATTACAACATAAAAATAAAAAAGCACCCTTTATTGCGCTATTTTTAGCTATTTATTACTTATTTGTTTGTAAGTTACGCCAAACGTGATTGATTGGGCTTTAATTACCCTAGATTAAACGCTATTAACATGCGTGTATCCGTACCAACTAAGTGGCAGGTTTAATCCTACACTTTGAATGGTAACGGGCATAAACCTTATGATATATTACGTTTTATTAAGTACTCACAAAAACCGGCTTAAAATATGTTACTTGTTGTTTCACCTGCGAAAAAATTAGATTTTGAATCCCCACTAGCTACCGAAAAATTTAGCCAACCTAGCTTATTAGAGCAAAGCCAATTATTGATGGATGACTGTATTAAGCTTTCTCCCAGTGATATTGCCAGCTTGATGAAACTCAGTGATAAACTTGCCGGCTTAAATGCAGCACGGTTTGGTGAGTGGTCTATGCCTTTTACCCAAGATAATGCCAGGCAAGCAATATTAAGCTTTAACGGCGATGTATATACGGGTCTTGATGCACAATCCTTTAGCGATGAAGATTTTGATTTTGCCCAACAACATTTCAGAATTTTATCTGGCTTATATGGTTTGCTAAAACCGCTTGATTTAATGCAAGCGTATCGTTTAGAAATGGGCTGTAAGCTTGGTAATAGTCGCGGCGATAATTTATACCAGTTCTGGGGTAACATCATAACTAACGAACTGAATAAAACGTTAAGTGAACTCGGAGATGATGTTCTTATTAACCTTGCGTCAACCGAGTATTTTAAATCGGTAAAGACAAAGTCATTAAAGGCCACTGTTATTACACCAGTATTTAAAGATTGGAAAAATGGTCAATATAAAATCATCAGTTTTTTTGCTAAAAAAGCACGTGGTCTTATGGCACGCTACATCATTCAAAATAAGTTAACTTCCTTTGAACAGATCAAGTTATTTGATTTAGCGGGTTATCAATATAATGAAGCGATGTCGAAAGACAATGATTGGGTTTTTACACGTAAAGAAAGCTAACTCAGCCAATAGCCACCTCCGTTGGTGGGATTGTCGATGAGATATTTTAAACATTTTAATAGGAGGCCACATGTTAACTTTACTCGCAAAGCTATTTCATGCCTTAAACAGTGATAGTTCTATCAGACAAATAGCGCTAGCCATTGCGTTAGGTTTTATCGTTGGTTTATCGCCAATCTTAACGCTACACAATATCGTCATAATATTTTTTGTATTACTTATTCGAGTGCATTTAGGTAGCTTTATACTTGCGGTTGGCTTCTTTTCTGGCTTGAGTTATTTATTATCACCGGTAATTGTTCAGGTAGGTGAGTCCCTACTTACACAACCCGCTTTAGTTGATTTCTTTACCGCATTATACCAACTCAGTTTGTTTAAATTAGCACATTGGCATCACACCTATATATTAGGCGCCTTTGTTTTAGGTGCCGCGTTATGTGCGCCAATATATTTTATCAGCAAGTTCATTATTGAGAAGTACCGAGTGCATATCATGACATTTTTTGAGAAGTTTAGAATCGTCAAAGCGTTAAATGCCTCGAAGTTCTATAGCTTATATAGTAGTTTTTCGGGTGAATCTAGCCTAACTAGAGGAGGTCTATAATGGCTCGTTTTATTCGTTGGCAAGGCATTATTGCCTTTATTGTTTTAAGTGCGTTAGTCGCAGGGTTATTGTATTTTTTTGCTGAAAGTTTAGTTAAAACTGCAATTGTTAGCTCGGCCGAAAGTGCTTTTGGCGCTGAAGTGAATGTGGCAGAAGTAAAACTGGCATACTCGCCGTTAAAAGTCAGTGTGCTAGGTTTACAAGTTACAGACAAAGAAACCCCAACACAGAACTTATTTAGTTTTGAGCGAGCTACAGCGGGTGTTGAAGTTTGGCAATATTTATTCGGGAAAATCATTATTGACGAGCTTGAAGTAAGCCAACTCGCTTTTTCTAGTGTTAGGTCTCAAGTCGGTAAAGTGTATGTAAATGATGAGGTCGATGGGAAAGCTGAAGAAAGCTTATCTGATCAAGCAAAAGCAATGTTGCCAGAAGTCGATATGAAGTTGCCTGATGTTAAAACTTTACTGAATGACAGTAACTTACTAACGGTTAAAGCCACTACTCAATTACAAGATAGTTATAAGGTTGAACAGGCGAAACTTAAAGCACTGAAAACACAATTACCTACTAAAGCAAAGCTTAAATCTTATCAAGATAAAGTCAAAGCGTTAGGACAAACGAAAGTAAGTTCATTGGCTGATATAGAAAAAATAAAAACTGAATTTGATAAAATTAAAGCTGAGTTCAAAACAGATCAAGCACTGGTTAAAAAAGCTAAACAGCAAGTATTAGCCAGCAAAAGCCTATTAGCGCAGCAAGTTGATGAGCTAAAAGCGGCCCCCAGTAAAGATTGGAAACAAATAGAAAAAACCTATCAATTAGAAAGTCTTGATACAGAAGATTTTGCGCACATTCTTTTTGGCGAGCAAGCACGAGAGTACGTGCAAAAGGCGCAATGGGCTTATGAACAAATATCACCTTTAATGGCGAATACCAAAGATGATGGCACAGTTAGTGACGTTAAGTCTCATGCTGAGGGACGTTTTATCACTTTTAAAGAAGAGTCACCACTACCATCGGTATTAATTAAAAAGGCATTATTCTCAATTCAACTTGAACAGGGTGAAGTAACAGTTACCGGCAGTGAGTTGACACATCAACATTGGTTTAGGGGAAAAGATAGTCTTATCAATATCAATTCAATAGGTAATGGAGAGCTTAAACTAAGCAGTAACTTTAACGTAACGCAATCAGGTGATTTTAATGCTAACGGTGAGTGGTTAATTAATGACAAAGCGTTATCAAATACTGAGTTAACCCAAAGTAAAGCATTAACGTTATCACTGAACTCAGCACAACTTGACGGTAAAGGTCGCTTTAAGGTGATCAATAGTGAAATTGTTGCAACTAATCATTTATCACTTAATCAAGCGAGTTACCAAGGTGATGCGAAATCTAAAATAACCAAGTTATTATTGGATACTGTTAAATCATTAGATAGTTTAACGGTTGATGTTGGCGTAAATGGTGAGCTTAACAAACCAAACTTTACTATTGCTTCATCGATAAATGATGCACTAACAGGTGCTTTCAAAGATCAGGTTGCCGGTAAGTTAGGTGACTTTAAAAAGAAAGTTAATAAAGGTTTAAATGAAAAGTTAACAAGTGCTTTAAAGTTAGGTGATAGCCAAGCGGCTGAATTATTAGACCTTGAAGCTTTATTAACAGATACCGATAAAGCACTGGCTGATTTAAAAAATTCAGATGTTGTTAAACAACAGCAGAAAAAACTTGAAGATAAAGCCAAAGATAAGTTAAAAAATAAATTGGGCGATTTATTTGGTTAAAGAAAAGTGTACTAAGCTGCTCAGGAAATAGGATGTTGGCGGCCCTTTATACTTATTAATGCACGAGAATATAAATTTATTAACAGATAAGGGAATAACAATGAATAAATATATTGCAGAATGTATTGGCACTTTTTGGTTGGTACTTGGTGGTTGTGGTAGCGCTGTACTAGCTGCAGGGTTTCCTGAAGTGGGCATTGGTTTACTTGGTGTATCATTCGCCTTTGGTTTAACGGTACTTACTATGGCTTATGCGATAGGCCATATCTCGGGTTGTCATTTAAACCCAGCAGTGTCGGTAGGATTATGGGCAGGAGGACGTTTTCCTGCTAACGAACTTATGCCTTATATCATTGCACAAGTGGTTGGCGCTATTCTTGGTGGTGGTGCTTTATACCTTATAGCGAGTGGCCAACCAGGTTTTGATTTATCTGCAGGTTTTGCTTCAAATGGTTTTGGTGAACATTCTCCAGGCGGTTATTCGATGACAGCAGCGCTTGTCGCTGAAGTTGTGTTAACCATGATGTTCATCTTTGTCATTATGGGCGCAACGGACAAACGTGCACCCGCAGGATTAGCACCTATTGCTATTGGTTTGTGTTTAACGTTAATTCATTTGATCAGTATTCCAGTAACAAATACCTCAGTAAATCCGGCGCGTAGTACTGGTGTTGCTTTATATGTTGGTGATTGGGCTGTGGCGCAATTATGGCTTTTTTGGGTTGCTCCTATAATTGGTGGCTTTATTGGCGCGAAGTTATATCGCTTAGTGGCTAAAGAAGAGCCAGAAGCTAGTTAATGAGTCGTTTATATTCAAAAGAACCATTTATGCTTCGTAAATATTAAGCATAAAAAAGACCGGATTGCTCAAAACAAACCGGTCTTTTTATTTTTTATGTTCTTAGAGTATTACCAGTAACTACGCATAGCTACAGTGAAACTCCAACCATCATACGCTCCACCATCATTGGCGTTATCATCCATTTTTGCGTATTGTAAGCCAGCTTGAAACTTTAATTTGTGGTCGTTTACGAACCAGTTAACACCTGCATAAACTTCTTGGTATTTATCACCACGCTCACCGTCTACGATGCTTACGCCATGCTCATCAACTACTTTGCTATCATAACGACCTAAACGAACGCCATTATCTTCTGAGCTACTTAAGTAGGTGTAACGAGCAACCCACTGAATTTTTTCACTTTGTTGATACGTTGGCATCACCACAACACCAAAAAGATCACTTTGACCTAAATCACCTTTACCCCAAGAGATATCACTAAGTAAACCCCAGTCATTTTGTTTAAATTTACTAGAGGTACTAATTACTTGTGAGAAGTCGCGGGTATTACCTTCTTCGTGAGTATCGTTATAAATATAATCGAAACTTACTTCACCTTTATCCCAAAGACTATTTTTTGCTAACTTCTTAGCCGTTGAAAACATTGCGAAGTAACTGGCATCGCTAATCGATATTTCATCTGATCCATCGCTAGAAAATATACCTGTTTTATACGACCAATCATCAGTGAACTTACTTTTAACGCTAACACCAGTAAAGTACTCTGAGGTAAACCATAAATTATTAGTAAGGTTGTTTCTTTGTGGTGTAAGTAGCTTTTTAGATGACGTTTTACCATCTAAAGTAAAGCCAGTAGATTGTTTTAAAAACTTAAGTTCAGTATTTTTATCTAGTGACCAAGCGACATTTGCATCCGTTAAGCGATTATAAGCATCATCTAATGAATCATTTAAGTTAATATCCGCTTCTAATGCGTAAGTAAATTCGCCTGTTTTTCCTTTAAATCCAAAGCGAAAACGACGCCATGCAGTATCGTTATAATCACCTTGCTCACTATCAACCCATGCAGAGTCTAGTTGCAAGCGGCCTGATAATTTAAAGTAATCACCTTGATCATTGTCATATAAATTAGCAAAGTCCCACGCATCATTAATATTACTTTCAGTGCCTTTATTTACTTCAGAGTATTGTGTTGCTTTCGTGATTATTTCATTGTCTTCAATTGCAGCACTCGTTTTTGCATAAGCGAATGAAGTACTCAGTGACGTTGCCACAGCAACTGCAATGATTAATTTTGCAGGTGAAAGGGCACGTGCTGATGTTTTATTAGTTAATGTCTGATTTTTCATATTAATTACTATCATAAAGTTGAAGACCAAATTTTTAGGATATTACTCATTTTTGAGCGCGGCGCTAATAAATGTAGGATTGTTAAATACCAAACAGGTTAATTAACGGGTCAATGTCGAGTCGTTATTTAAAATGTTTGCTATAACTTCATTCATAAAGTGAATGTGGTGCTATTACAACATTGCTTTATGACAGAAATATTACATGAGGGGACTAAAGTGAAATAAAAGTGTCACAATAATGTAACACTCAGGGGCTGGGATTTGGCTAAGCTTATTTCGCTGCTTTGGCTTTCTTAGCTTTTTTCTTTACTTGCTTCTTAGTTTTAGCTTTTTTCTGAGAAGTCGTAAGCTTAATTTTTGCCTTTTTATTGACTACGCGTGATTCTTTATTCTTTGGTCGTAACTCTTGAATAAAACGGCGTGATAGGCGTTCTTTGGTGTAACGCTCTATTTTGCCAATAACGGCCATATCGTGTGCTTCTACTAAGGAGATAGCAGTACCTTTGTTACCGGCACGGCCTGTACGTCCAATACGGTGAATGTAAATATCAACTTTACGTGGCATGTCGAAATTAATAACATGAGTGATGTCGTCAATATCTAAACCGCGAGCGGCAACATCCGTCGCGACTAATACTTTTATTTCACCACTTTTAAAACGCTCAATAGCTTTATTACGTTTGTCTTGTGGCATTTTTCCTTCTAACCAAACACAAGGTAACTCTTCAGCATAAAGCTTGCCTGAAAGGTACTGTACCGTTTCACGTTTATTCGCAAAAACTACCGTACGTTCAACGCCTTCTTGCTTAAGTGTATTCACCAACAATTTGAGCTTATGATCAAAATTATCAGCTAAATGAACCCATTGATGAATAATTGCTTTTTCTTTACGTGATGGAGTTGCTTCTAAAAAGATAGGATCATTAAGTACTTCTTCGGCAAACCGCGTTACACCAGCACTTTCTAAAGTCGCTGAAAATAGCATGGTTTGCTTACGCCAGCGAGCTTCGCCAACAATACGATTAATCGCTTCACTAAAGCCAAGGTCGAGCATGCGATCAGCTTCATCTAAAATAAGAATCTCTATTTCGCGCGCATCAAATTGTTCATTTTCAATATATTCTAATAAACGACCAGGTGTAGCGACTAAAATATCAGTTGTCGTGGTTAATATATCTGCATGGCTACCGTAATTAACGCCGCCTGTTATTACGCCAGTTTTTATTTTTGTCAGCTCAGTAATCTGTTCACTATCTGCGCCAATTTGTATCGCCAATTCGCGTGTAGGTGTTAAAATTAATACACGCGGAAAGCCTGGTTGAGTACGTGGATAATCTAACAAGTGCTGAGCAACAGGTAATAAAAATGCGGCTGTTTTACCGGTACCAGTTGGGGCAGATGCTAATATATCTTTGCCGATCATCGCTTCAGGGATTACAAGTTCTTGAATTGAGGTAGGCTTGGTGTAACCAATTTTTTGGATACTGGCTAATAATTCTGAGTCTAGATCAAATTGCTCAAACATAGGGGATAGTTCACTAAGTGTTAATAATACCAGTTTCATTAAATAAGTGATCTACTTTAATACGTAGGTAAAATTGCCAAGTGCAAGGCATTTATTTAACTAACTAGTTGCTCTAATTATTAAATAAATAACGATGTAGTTGGTTATTTTAACCAGTAGAAATGATTAATTACTTAGTGAGATTGGTATAATGATAATATGAGGGCAATTATAGTGGTTTTAGCCCTTGCTGTAACTATTTATCGCAAGGACTAAGTAATTGACTGAGTAAATTGATGGAGTAAATTAACTGAGAGATTTTTTTGAATTTTTAGAAGCAATTAAAGTAAGTTACTGTACTCAACTAATACTTGTTCACACCAAGTATCTAAACGCTCGTCGGTTAAGTTGTATTGGCTATCTTCATCTAACGATAAACCGACAAATTGGCTTTCATCACTTGTTAATGCTTTTGAAGCAATAAACTCATACCCTTGATTTGGCCAATAACCAATAACTTTTGCACCTTGCTCTGTTACTTGTTCGTGTAGCAAACCTAATGCATCTTGAAACCATTCAGTATAACCCACTTGATCGCCCATGCCATATAGGGCAATAATTTTATCCGAAAGATCTAACTGATTAATATCACTCCAAATTGACTCCCAGTCTTCTTGAAGTTCACCAAAATCCCAGGTAGAAATACCGAAAATAATAAAATCATAATCAAGGCACAGTGCTAATGGTTGATCTTTGATATTAAATATATCAACCAGATCAGCACCGATTATCGCCTGAATTTTTTCGGCAACTATCTCAGTGTAACAAGTGGTTGAACCATAAAATAAACCAATTTTCATTATGCTATATCCAATTTAAATGCGAGTACGGGTAGAATCAGCGAGATTTTAGCAAAAAGATTTATCTTTGTTTACAAGTTAATTCAATTTACTGACTATTTTAAGTTGCAAATAATCTCTCATGGCTGTAATTTCCTTGCATATAACTAGGTCTATTGTAATGAGCACGATTATTTTGCTTATTTTAATATCGATTTATTGCTATTACTTGTTAGGAAATTGTTAGGAACCATTATGTATAAAACATTATTTTTTAGCGCGGTGCTTACCACGCTCACTTTACCTTTATTTTTTCAAAGTGCAAATGCAGCAACGTCTGTTAATGTACCTGCCGCATTAGCTAAACCAGCAACTAACGATACTGCGCTTAACGTCGAAATTTTAAAAGAAAAATTTAGTCAAAGTTTAGGAATGAAGGTTGATAAAATTGAAGCTACACCTATAGCTGGTATTGCGTTAGTAGTGACAGACCAAGGCGTATTTTATGCTAGTTATGATGGCGACTTTTTGATACATGGCAAAGTGTATAGTTTAGGTGATAAGGTTATAAATTTAACCGAAAATAGTTTGGCTGAAGTGCGACTTAAGGGTTTAGAAACGTTTAAGGATGACACTATTGTTTATAAAGCTAAAAATGAAAAATATGTTGTCACCGTCTTTACCGATATTACCTGTGGCTATTGCCGTAAAATGCATGAACAAATGGATGATTACAATGCGCGCGGTATTACTTTTCGCTATTTAGCTTACCCACGTTCAGGTATAAAAGACCAAATAGGTAACTATAGTCAAGGCTTCAAAGATTTACGTTCAGTGTGGTGTAATGAAGATAACGCTCTGGCATTGACTAAAGCTAAATCAGGTAGTGGTATCGCTAATCGAATTTGTGAATCACCGATTGAAGCCCAGTTCAATTTCGGTCGTAAAGTTGGTGTAAGTGGCACACCGGCAATTATTTTATCAAATGGTACTATGATTCCAGGCTATCAGCCGCCAGAGCAATTAGAAAAGTTACTGAAAACTATTTAATCCCAATTCATTAGTGTAATAAATTATCTCTATAAAAGTACTTGCTGATTATCACCAAGTACTTTTTTTACGTTCAAAATAAGTCACTAATATCTCCTCTTATCACCAGAAAAACTGAGAACGAATAGCATGAATAAAAAAATTATTCGCCGAGCGCAAGTATCCACAAATCATTTGCCAGAGAGCTTACCTGAAATCATAAAACAAATTTATGCCAGCCGAGGTATGCAATCAGCAGAAGAACTTGAGCTTAGCGTTGCTCGTTTACAAGGTATGGTTGATGAAACAGCGCTGATGGGCATGGACAAAGCATGTCAGTTACTTCATGACGCACTCGTAAATAAAATGCGTATCATCATTGTGGGTGATTTTGATGCTGATGGCGCTACCAGTACCGCATTGATGATGATTTCATTAAGCCTATTTGGTAGTAATAATCATGACTTTATTGTACCAAACCGTTTTGAATATGGTTACGGCCTAACACCTGAAATAGTCGATCTTGCAGCACAACAAAATGCGCAAATGCTAATAACGGTAGATAACGGTATTAGTTGTATTGCGGGTGTTAAACGTGCAAAAGACTTAGGTATGCAGGTTATTGTGACTGACCATCATTTACCTGGTCATTCTTTACCTATTGCTGACGCTATTGTTAACCCTAATCAGCATGGTTGTAACTTCCCGAGTAAAGCCCTTGCAGGTGTGGGTGTCGCTTTTTACTTAATGCTGGCTTTAAGAAAATATTGCCGTGAGCATAACTACTTTGCTGAGCAGGGTATTAGTGAACCTAATATCGCACAGCTACTCGATTTAGTTGCTTTAGGTACTGTTGCCGACGTGGTTTCACTTGATGCCAATAACCGAATTTTAGTTGACCAAGGTCTAAAACGTATTCGTGCAGGTAAAACTCGACCTGGCATTCAAGCGCTTATTGAAATAGCTAATAAAAACCAGCAAAGACTTGTTGCCAGTGACTTTGGTTTTGCACTAGGTCCGCGCATTAATGCTGCAGGACGTTTAGATGATATGTCTTATGGCATTAATTGCTTATTGGCTAATGATTTATCGAGTGCTCGTGTCATGGCAGCAGAGCTTGATGATCTAAATAAAGCTCGCCGAGAAATAGAGCAGGGCATGCAACAAGAAGCAGAACGAGTACTGACATCACTCAATTTTGATGATGATAATTTACCTAATGCTATTTCACTTTTTCAAGCTGATTGGCATCAAGGTGTTATTGGTATCGTTGCTGGACGATTAAAAGAGAAATTTCATCGCCCTTGTATTGTTTTTGCTAAAGCGAAGGAAGAGGATAATGATGCCGATAATGCCGAGATTAAAGGCTCAGCGCGATCAATTCCAGGTTTGCATATTCGCGATTTACTCGAACATATTGATAGCCAAAATCCAGGGTTAATTATTAAGTTTGGTGGTCATGCGATGGCGGCAGGTTTATCGATTAAACAAAAAGATTTTGCTCTGTTTCAACAACACTTTAATACAGTGGCCGGTAAATGGTTAAAGCCTGAAGATTTAGACAGCATCATTTTGTCTGATGGTGAATTAAGTGCAGACTTACTTACCCTTGAATTTGCAGAAAAATTACGTGACGCTGGTCCATGGGGACAAAACTTTCCCGAGCCTTTATTTGACGATACCTTCACCTTAGTGCAGCAGCGAATTGTTGGTGAAAAGCATTTAAAACTTGTTGTGCAAAAAGACACTATTCATGGTCAACAAGTTTTCGATGGTATTGCCTTTAATGTTGACGTTAACGCGTGGCCTAATACACAAGCGAAACAAGTTCACCTTGCTTATCGTCTTGATGTTAATGAATTTCGTGGTAAGCGCACGGTACAGTTGATGATTGAAGATCTCCGTACAGCGTAGCTTTAAAAATAGAGAACGAAGGACATAACGATGGATCAAGCACTGGCCACTATTCCATTAAGTAAGCTCGCCATAGCTTTTATACCGGTAGTCTTTGTACTGGTATTATTAGCTTGCTGGTCGTTGCCACAAAAGCGCACCTGGCACGCATTGGTTCGCATGTTAGTGCAGTTATTACTGGTGGGTTATGTTTTAAGTTACATTTTTGAAAGTGATAATGCTTGGATTATCGGCGCCTTGTTACTTGTTATGGTGCTTTTTTCAAGTTGGATCGCTTTAAATAATATTGAATCGCCAGGGAAGTCTCTTTTTAATAGTGCCTTCTGGGCCATCTTTATCAGTAGCGTTATTGTCTTGTTGGTCATTACCCAAGGGGTGTTAAATCTTGAACCTTGGCATGAGGCAAAAACACTGGTGCCACTGGCAGGCATGGTTTTCGCTAATGGCATGAATAGCGTAAGTTTATGTGGCGAACGTTTTTTTGCTGAAATTAATCGCGGTGAAAGCTATCTAGATGCACGTAATATTGCCTTCAAAGCGTCTATGATCCCCAATGTGAATGCCTTATTTGCTGTTGGTATTGTTTCGTTACCGGGAATGATGACAGGACAAATTCTGGCTGGCGTCTCGCCCTTTATTGCAGCGCGTTATCAAATTATGGTCATGTGTATGGTCTTTGCTTCAGCAGGCTTAGCATCGGCAATATTCTTAATGCTAAATAAAAAATATAATAGGCTCATAATAAAAAATTAACACTAAGTTGTTAGCAAAAGTAAATTAATAAAGAGCAGAATGTTGTATATTTAACTTTCTAAAGTAGCCCAAAGGCCTCCAATATCCGCACTCCAATTAGTATGGTATTAATATTTTGAATTTATCGACGATTATAATTAAGTTGTTACTGGTTTTATTGCTCATGCCTACATTTGTTAGTGCATCTCAGAAAACACCCTTAGCACTAGATAAATACTTTGCTCAAACATGGGATACCCGTGACGGTTTACCCCATAATGCAATTAATGCTTTAGCTCAATCAGAAGATGGTTACCTCTGGATAGCTACTTGGGAAGGATTGGCTCGCTTTAATGGTCTAGAATTCAAAGTCTTTGTGCGAGGCTCGGCAACTGGCCTGCCAGATTCAGCAGTTAAAAGCCTGACTGCACGTGCTAATGGTGACTTATTAATAGCCGGTGCTCGTGGTGGCTTATCTGAACGAAAAAATAGGACTTGGCAACCGAGAAAGGATGCTTCTACTTTAATCAACCATGCGATTTATGATAATGAGCAAGGAATTTGGTTGGGCTTAGAAGAGAAAGGTCTTGTTTTTAGAGATAACAAAACTGAACAAGAAAATACCATCATTGCGGATGTTCGGGTCTTTAAGATTGCTCAAACCCAAGATAACACCATCTGGCTAGCGACAAGCAAAGGCTTGTATAGTGTAAAAAACAAAAACGAAGTTACCCATTATGATTCAGGTATGGGCTTACCCGATACCCCTGTTTACACTGTCATGATTACTAGGCAACAACAATTAATCGTTGGTACAGAGCGTGGCGTTTTCACCTTGGATAATAATCATTTTATTAGCCTTGAACAGAGATTAAATACCGAAGCAGTAATGAGTTTATTACAAGATAGTAATGATGATATTTGGATTGGTACCACAAACAATGGCTTATATAGACTCAGTGATAACGGTATTGAAAAACTAGATGATAATAAAGGCTTACCTAATAACCGTATAGTGTCTCTGTATGAAGATAAAGAAAACAGTATCTGGGTAGGGACTAGTGCTGGCTTATTTAGGTTGCGCGAAGCTCCCTTTATTACACTGACTTCTAAACAAGGTTTAAAGGGAGATTATGTCCGCTCGGTTTTATCTCATTCTGACAGCAGCTTGTGGGTGGGGAGTAGTAAAGGTTTAAGTCAAATTTCAGGTAATAAAATTAAGACTATTAAGCTTGGAGAACATGGAAAAAACATTTCAGTATTAAGCCTCGCGGAAGGAATAAATGGAGATGTTCTGGTAGGTTCATATACTCAAGGCGTGTTCAATGTAGTGAATAATAAGTTAGTGCCAGTTAAAGCCATCAATAATCGTTTAGATAGTAACGAGGTGAGGTCGATATTGGTTGATTCTGAGGGAAGTACTTGGGTTGGTACTACGGCAGGTATAGTTAAATTCTTTAAAACGGGTGAAGTGCAATACATCAATCAACAATCCGGGTTACCAGCAAACTTTATCATGGCACTGGCTGAAGATGATTTAGGGCAAGTTTGGATTGGTACTGGTGTTGGTGTCGCATCTTATCGTGGTGGGGTTTTGAAAACGTATCCACTAACGGATACATTTGATGCGGAATATGCTTTTGGCTTTCATATTGAGCCTGATGCAGTTTGGATGGCAACAGATAGAGGCTTATTACGTATTGATCTCGCTACTTCTAAAATCGATGGTATTACTAGAGAAAATGGCCTGCCCATAGATAAATTCTTTCAAGTTGTCGTTGATAAACTAGGTGCTTTTTGGTTAACAAGCAATCGAGGTGTTATAAAAATTGCAGGTCGGCAAATAGATAATATTTTATCGGGTAAAACTAACATCGTTGATTATCAAATTTTCAATGAAGGGTCGGGCTTACTCAGCTCCCAAGCTAACGGAGGTTCAACGCCAGCGGCGACTTTGCATAGCGATGGCACCATTTGGTTAGCTACAGCGAAAGGCGTGAGCCAAGTGAGTCAACATAGATTAAACCGAATGGCAGAGCAACAGTTACCGGTAACCATTGAACAGTTCATTGTTGATGGTAATAAGCTCTCCATATCAGAAGATAAAGATATCATCTTGCCTGCGGGGACCACTCATTTGGCTGTTTATTATGCAGGTTTAGGTTTTTTAAATTCAGAACGCATTCAATATCAAACACAATTGATAGGCTTTGATAGTGACTGGCTTGATAAACAACATCAAACCTATACTGAGTTTACCAACCTTGCTCCTGGACAATATACCTTTCAAATGCGCGCTAAATACCCTGATGGTAAGTGGCGTGAGCAAGTAGCATTGCTAACATTTAATATTGAGTATTATTATTGGCAAACCAGAGTATTTAAACTAGCAATGATTATTTTTTTTGCTCTTGTGCTTTATACCGCCTATCGATATCGGATTATCAAAATTCAACGTAACGAGGAAAGACTTGAGCAACTAATTGCCAAGCAAACGGTTGAATTAAAACAGCAAGCAAAATTATTTGCTCATCAAGCCACACATGATCAGCTAACGGGATTGCCTAACCGGCGTGCTTTTGATAACTGGTGCGAGAATGACTTTGATCAAGCCAAAGCGAGTGTAAAAGGGCTTTCACTCGCTATTATTGATATTGACTACTTTAAGCGAGTTAATGATGGTTACTCCCATATGGTTGGCGATAAGGTAATACAAGCCATCGCTGAAATTTTATCGCAGCACTTTGAACGACACAAATTAGACATAAAGTGTGCTCGTTGGGGAGGGGAAGAGTTCACCTTACTAATACCTACGAGCAAAAAACAAGCTGTTGATATTTGTGAAGAAGTACGCATAGTTGTTCAAAACTATGATTTTCATTCAATCGCTCATGGCCTGAGTATCACCATAAGTATAGGATTAATGGATAACAAAGAAGCCAGTGGATATGACAAGGTGATCACTCTAGCCGATAAAGCCTTATATTTTGCAAAACATAATGGCCGTAATCAAGTTATTGTCTACAGTCCTCAAATTAGCTCAAAAAATAGTGGGGATGAAGCATTTAGTCACAAGGAACGTAGAAATACTGAGTAGGGTGATTAGTTTGTGCTATTAATATAAAGTCACTTACTAAAGGATCTGCCACAAAGTAAAACGAAAGTATGATACTTAACGCTCTCATTCTAGTTAGTATCATCTTCGTTTTAGTCAGTAATTTTTTTGGTGTTTACCAACCACCTTTTGGGCTTAATCTTATATTCCTTCTAATTCTACGGAGGTTATATGCAAGTTTAATTATTAGCAATCTCCACACATATCTCCGATTTAGTAACGCACTATCCAACAACGACTAACAAAAGAACTAGGTTTTTTTCTTAAATATATCTTTCAATATATTGAGTCTTACTTAAGTAAATATCACCTTAAGTTAATGCTATTTTAAGCAGCAACATCTTCATGAAAAATTTATGTCTTAACCAAATAGTAAACTTAAGAAATACCTACAATTTATAGTCATTTATTTACCCCTGTAATTACGTTACAATGCGCGACTATTCGCCTTTTGCTGTTGGATGTTGGCAAAGGTTACTTATTAAATTTATTTTTGAAGATTTATGTTCGAAACAAACCCGATATTAAGTAAATTAAAAGAAATCCGTGAGCGCGCTAATATGCTTAGGGGGTACCTTTGACTACGATGTTAAAGCTGAACGTTTAGTTGAAGTTTCTCGCGAGCTAGAGCTCCCTGAAATTTGGAATGAGCCAGAACGTGCTCAAGCCCTTGGTAAAGAGCGAAGTGCTTTAGAAGAAGTCGTTAATACCATTGTTGAACTCGAAACGGGTTGTACTGACATTGAAGATTTGGTTGAAC
The DNA here is from genome assembly GCF_002836255.1 of Colwellia sp. 75C3. Taxonomy (GTDB): domain Bacteria; phylum Pseudomonadota; class Gammaproteobacteria; order Enterobacterales; family Alteromonadaceae; genus Colwellia. Next base: position 64,048 of record NZ_PJAU01000048.1, read on the forward strand.
TCGCGGTAGAAGAGTCTGATCAAGAAACATTTGATGACGCCGAAGTAGAAGCTGATGCTTTAGATAAAGTATTAGAAAAATTAGAGTTTCGCCGCATGTTTTGTGGCGAACAAGATGCGAATAATGCCTATTTAGATATTCAGTCTGGCTCTGGCGGTACAGAAGCGCAAGATTGGGCCGAAATGCTAATGCGTATGTATTTGCGTTGGGGTGAAGCACACGGTTATAAAACTGAAGCGATTGAAGTCACTGATGGTGATGTTGCTGGTATTAAAGGCTGTACTATTAAATATACTGGTGAATACGCTTATGGTTGGTTACGCACTGAAACAGGTGTACATCGTTTAGTACGTAAGTCACCATTTGACTCTTCAGGTCGTCGTCATACCTCATTCGCTTCAGCCTTCATTTACCCTGAAATTGATGACAATATTGAAATTGATATCAATCCAGCAGATTTACGTATCGATACTTTTCGAGCATCTGGTGCTGGAGGTCAGCATGTAAATAAAACCGATTCAGCTATTCGTATTACTCATGAGCCCACAGGAGCTGTGGTTGCTTGTCAGGCAGATCGTTCTCAGCATAAAAATAGAGCGACAGCAATGAAGCTGCTTAAAGCTAAATTGTATGAAATGGAAATGCAAAAGCAAAATTCTGATAAACAAGTTTTAGAAGATGGTAAATCCGATATAGGGTGGGGCAGTCAAATTCGCTCTTATGTATTAGATGATAGCCGTATTAAAGATTTACGCACGGGTGTTGAAAATAGAAATACCCAAGCTGTATTAGATGGCGATTTAGATAAGTTTCTAGAAGCCAGTTTAAAGTCTGGTTTGTAATATTACACTTACAAAAACCAATTAAATTATTGAACAAATTAAAGATAACTTTGGAAATAAAATGACAGATAAAGCCACTAAAGCCAGTGATGCACCCGTAGCACAAGATGAAAATAAATTGATTGCTGAGCGCCGTGTAAAACTTGAAAAAATTCGCTCTAATTGTTCCGCTAATGGTTTTCCTAACGATTTTAATCGTGAACATTTAGCCGCTGACATCCAAGCTGAACATGGTGAAAAAACTAAAGAAGAACTTGAGGCGCTACAAGTGACTTATGCTATTGCCGGTAGAGTAATGGCTAAGCGTGGACCGTTTTTAGTAATACAAGACTCGTCTGGTCGTATTCAAGGTTATGCTGAAAAAACTGTTCAAAAAGAAATAAGAGCTAAATGGGGTTCATTAGATATTGGTGATATTGTTGGTATTAAAGGTATTTTACATAAATCAGGTAAAGGCGATCTTTACGTGAACATGGACGAGTACTCACTATTAACTAAGTCTTTACGTCCATTACCAGAAAAATTCCACGGTTTATCTGATCAAGAAACTAAATATCGTCAGCGTTACGTTGATTTAATTATCAATGAAGATACGCGTAATACCTTTAAAATCCGTTCAAAAATTGTTGCTGGCATTCGTAACTTCTTAACGCAGCGTGACTTTATGGAAGTTGAAACGCCAATGTTGCAAATCATACCGGGCGGCGCAACGGCTAAGCCTTTTATGACGCATCATAATACTTTTGATCTTGATATGTACTTACGTATTGCACCAGAGCTTAACTTAAAACGTTTAGTCGTTGGTGGTTTTGATCGTGTGTTTGAAATTAACCGTAGTTTCCGTAACGAAGGTATTTCAACGCGTCATAATCCAGAATTCACCATGATTGAATTCTATCAAGCTTACGCTGATTACCATGACTTGATGAACACTACCGAAGAAATGTTACGTACTATTGCACAAGATGTATTAGGTACTACCACTATTCGTAATACCGTTAAAAATGCTGAAGGTGAAGTAGTAGAAGAGAAATTCTACGACCTAGGTAAGCCGTTTGTACGCTTATCTATGGTTGATGCTATTTTACAATACGGTAAAGACCATCGCGCAGCAGCAAGCCTTGATGAAGCTGTATTACGTGACCCTGAAAATAATTTTGATGCAATCAAAGCCATGGCTAAAGCTGTTGGTGTTAAAGAAAACAGTGCTTCTAAAGTTTGGGGACCTGGTAAATACATTTGTGAAATCTTTGAAGAAGTGGCTGAACACTTATTAGATCAACCAACATTCATCACTGAATATCCATGGGAAGTTTCACCACTGGCACGTCGTAACGATGACAACTCATTCATAACAGATAGATTTGAATTCTTTGTTGGTGGTCGTGAACTAGCTAACGGTTTCTCTGAGCTGAACGATGCAGAAGACCAAGCTGAACGTTTCCAAAAACAAGTAGCAGAAAAAGATGCTGGCGATGATGAAGCGATGCATTATGATGCTGATTATATCAATGCGCTAGAGTACGGTTTACCACCAACGGCTGGTGAAGGCATTGGTATTGATCGTTTAGTCATGTTGTTTACTGATTCACCAACAATCAAAGACGTTATTTTATTCCCACATATGCGTCCTGAAGCTGAATAATTTTGTTGTAGTAAAATCAATGCAAAATTAATCGTACAGATACGATTAAAAAGCCCGTAGTCAGTTATATGACTACGGGTTTTTTTATTTGTGTAAGAAGGTGAAGTATTCTTTTGTGTTTTTCTCAATATTTACATGGCATTAACAATGCAGTAGTCTATTGTCGTGAAAAATAATAAAGAACTTAACGCAAGGAATAATAATGTTAACAATAAAAAATTTATCTAAAACTTATGACAATGGGGTTAAGGCGCTTGATAACGTAAACCTAGCAGTACCAAAAGGTATGTTTGGGTTACTTGGTCCTAATGGAGCAGGAAAGTCTTCATTAATGCGTACTATTGCCACGCTACAAGATGCAGACAGCGGCAGTATTGATTTTGATGGTATTGACGTACTCAATGATCCTCAAGCTTTAAGACAACGTTTAGGTTACTTACCGCAAGATTTTGGTGTTTACCCACGTATCAGCGCCTACGAACTACTTGATCATTTAGCCATATTAAAAGGCTTAAAAAATTCAGGAGAACGTAAAGAAGCCGTTGAAGGCTTGTTAGCACAAACTAACCTTTATCAGCATAGAAAAAACTCCGTCAGTGGTTTTTCTGGGGGGATGCGTCAACGCTTTGGTATTGCTCAGGCGTTATTAGGTGATCCTGACTTATTAATTGTTGATGAACCCACTGCTGGTTTAGACCCAGAAGAACGTAACCGTTTTCATAACTTACTTGTAAGTCTAGGTGAAGAAAAAGCCATTATATTATCAACGCATATTGTTGAAGATGTCACTGAGCTTTGCCCTAATATGGCGGTATTAGCCTCAGGTAAAATTGTACTTGAAGGTAATCCTATTGAGGTAACTAACCAGTTAAATGGTCAAATATGGCGTAAAGCTATTGCTCAAGCTGAGTTAAGTAGTATTGAAGAACAATACAATGTTATTTCTAAGCGTTTATTTGCTGGGCAAACCATAGTTCATGTTATGGCCGACAATGCACCATTAGGTTTTGAAGCAGCGCCAGCTAACTTAGAAGATGTTTACTTCTCAACATTGAATCAACATCGCTCAAGTACCTCTGAAATGCCAGCAGAAACATCAGCTGAAGCTTCAGAAAAAAGCAACGTTGCCTAATCGCGCTAACAAAGAATAAGGAATTACTTATGTTAATGAAAATGTTCGCTTTTGAGTGGCGTTATTTCACTAAACAACCCTCTTTTTATGTCACTAGTTTAATTTTCTTTTTACTGACTTTCTTTGCAACAGTCAGTGAAAATGTACAAATTGGTGGTGGCGGAAATGTTTTATACAACGGACCATTCTCTATTGCCCAAACACTACTGATCATGGGCTTGTTTGCCATGTTTTTAGTGGTCAATTTTGTTGCGAGTACAGCGACAAGAAACGACACCAGTAAAATGTCAGAGTTACTTTATAGTAAGCCGATCAATCCGCTAAGTTATCAATTAGGGCGATTTTTAGGCTCGTTTGCTGTTGTGGCTACGGTTTTTGCCTTTGTACCATTAGGTATACTTGTTGGCAGTGTACTGGGTGGTGTAGTCGGTTGGATTGATCCTGAACGTTTAGGGGCAACTAACTTAAGTCATTATGTTACCGCTTACTTTTACTTATCACTGCCTAGCTTATTTGTGCTGTCTTGTTTTTTTTATGCGGTCGCAATTAAGTTCCGTTCGATGATGGCGGTATACCTTTCTGCTGTGGGGTTGTTTATTCTCTACTCGATTTCAGGTCAGTTATTAAATGAGCCAGAATACCGCACAATGGCGGCATTGCTTGACCCGTTTGCATTAAATACCTTTGGCGAAGTAACACGTTATTGGACCATGTTTGATAAGAATAATAGCCCGATTGAGTTGAGTGGTATTTTACTTGAAAACCGCTTACTTTGGCTTGGTGTTTCGGTTGCCATCATGGCACTTTTTGGCGGTTTTCGATCTAAAGTGCGTTTAAACCAAGGACAAGTAAAAAAACAAAGCAAAAAAGTACTTAAAAAAGCTGAAGAGCAATTAGCGTTACAAACAGAAAACATACCTCTGTTATTAAATAATAATATTTCAACCAAAAGTGCTGGCGTACAAACATCAGCGCATATCCGTTTGAGAATTTTGTTTGAAATAAAACAAGTCGTCTTTAGTGCACCATTTTTAGTGTTAGCCGTGTTGACTATTTTTATGCTTGTTGCACCACTTGTGGATCCTCAAGGTATGTTTGGTACCCCTAATTGGCCACTAACGCAGAATATGGTTGAGCTTATAGCAGGTTCAACAGGCTTATTAATGATGATAGTACTCGCATATTACAGTGCTGAAATTGTCTGGCGCGAGCGTAATTCAGGCATGGGCGACATTGTTGACTCTATGCCAGTAAATAATATTACTTTTTGGCTATCAAAAGTTATCGCAATAAGTTTGGTATTAGTGCTTCTATATGTTTGTGGTGTAGCGGTTACTGTTATTAATCAATGGTTACTCGGTTATAACAACATTGACCTATCACAATACGTTGTTCGTTTAGGGTACTTAGGTTTAGTGCCATTAATTTTTACAGCCGTTTTCGCCTTTTTCTTACAAGTTATTAGCCCAAATAAATATATCGGCATGATGTTATTTGTACTCTTTCTCATTAGTTCATTGACGTTAAGTAATTTTGGTTTTAGCCATAATATGTTTCAGTTTGCTAATGCACCACAAGTGCCTTATTCAGATATTAATGGCTATGGCAGCTTTTTAGAAAGTAACCATTGGTATATGCTTTATTGGGGCGGATTAACCTTGGTGCTGGCTAGTTTAACCTATGCTCTTTGGCACAGAGGTCCAGCACAAAAACTTAAAACACGTTTAAGTAGAGTGAGCTATTACCTTGCTACACCAGGTAAAGTAACCATAGCGTTAGGTTTAGTGTTGTTTATCGGCGCGGGTAGCGTTATTCATTATAATACCCGCGTTGTGAATGAATATGTGATTAGTGACGATCGTGAAGATTTGCAAGCGGCTTATGAGAAAAAGTATGTTGCACAGCTTAATGCGACTATTCCAACAATCACTAAAACTCACGCTAAAGTAGATATTTACCCTAAAGAAAGGCGTATTGAGGCGATAGCTGAATTAACGTTAACCAATACTTCAAGCCAAGCAATTGAAAAGTTTCTAGTTTCGAAACCTGAGCATACACAGCAATGGAGTGTTGAAATCGATGGCGGTAAAGTAGGTGAAGTAGATACTAAATTCAATACCGCATGGTTTGTCTTTGATAAACCTTTACAGCCAGGCGAAATACGTCAAGGTAGGCTAACGGCAACACGTGATAACAACGGCTTTACCGACGGTAATAATGATTTCAGCCTAGTAAAAAATGGTACTTTTATTAATAACTTTGCGTTGTTTCCTGCATTTGGCTATCAATCAGGTTATCAACTCAGTGATCGGCATGACCGCAGGAACCACGATTTAGAACCGTTACAACGTGCAAATAAACTTGAAGATAAACGTTTTTATAATGAAAGTTTTTTTGGCAACGGTGTAGGTTTTATTGATTTTGAAGCGACAATCTCTACCTCCAAAGAGCAGTTTGCTATTGCGCCAGGTTATTTGCAATCAGAAAAAACAGAAGGTGATCGTAAAATATATCACTATAAAATGAACGCTCCGATGGTTAATTTTTATTCTGTGATGTCTGCCAAACTAGCGAATAAAAAAGAACAATATAAAGGCATTGATATTGAGGTCTATTATCACGAAACTCACGGGATGAATGTTGACCGTATGATAGAGTCAGTGAAAGATTCTATCGATTATTTTACGGAAAACTTTGGTCCGTACCAACACAAACAAATGCGTATTATTGAGTTTCCTGGTTACCGTAGTTTTGCACAAAGTTTTGCTAATACCGTGCCATATTCGGAAAAAATAGGCTTTATTAGTGACGTGCGTGATCCTGAGAATATTGATCCTGCATATTATGTAACCGCTCATGAAGTTGCTCATCAATGGTGGGGTCATCAAGTAGGTGCTGCTAACGTACAAGGTAGCGCTATTATTTCTGAAAGTCTTTCGCAATATAGCGCGTTGATGGTTATGGAGAAAAAATACGGAAAAGAAAAGATCCGTAAATTTTTGAAATACGAATTAGATCGATATTTGCGCGGACGTAGCGTTGAGTCTATTGAAGAAATGCCGCTTTTCCGTAGTGAAAATCAGCAATATATTCATTACCGAAAAGGCTCTGTTGTGATGATGGCGCTTAAGGATCGTTTTGGCGAGGCAAGAGTTAATGCCTCTTTGCAGCGTTTCTTAGAAGACTTTAAATATCAAAGTACGCCTTACCCAACCACGTTAGATTTAATGGCTTATATTACCCATGATGCAACAGAAGAAGAAAAGTCTTTTGTTAGTAATATGTTTGAGCACATTAGTTTATATGACCTCAAGACAACCGATGTAAAAATTGCTGCTGTTGAAGGTATGGATGACTTTTATGATGTAACACTGACCATAGATGCCGCATTGAAAAGAGCTGATGGTCAAGGTAAAGAAACTGAAGTTGAATTTGTTGACTCAATCGATATTGGTTTATTTAGTGCCGATCCTGAAGATCTTTCAGCGAAGGACTTTGTTTTATACTTAGCCAAACATAAAATAAAAACGGGTACTAATGAGGTGACTATTCGAGTTCAAGGCAAACCTACTTTTGCTGGCGTAGATCCTTTTGTTAAATATATTGACCGAGACAGTGCCGATAATATTTATCGTTTATAACAAATAATGGTCAGCTAAACATAAAGTTAACTGATTATAGTGTTAAAACATGTAAAGCCTTGTGTAAAACTCTGTACAGAGAGCGATACACAAGGCTTTTTTCTTTATTTAACCCCTAACTCTATTTTTCTTAGCCGTAATTGCGTAGATTAGTGCTCTCGTAGCAATATGAGTCATTATAAAAATAATATTATCCTTGAGAAATAATCTGAACGGATAATTTTCAGACAGAATGCAAGAAAGTGAGGAAGTAAATGGGTGTTTCAAGAGGCGGCTTTAGTTCGCGTTTCGGTTTTATCATGGCAGCGGCAGGTTCGGCTGTTGGTCTGGGAAATATTTGGGGCTTTCCAACCCAAACAGCAAGTAATGGTGGTGCTGCTTTCGTTCTAGTCTATCTAGTATTAGCATTTTCTTTAGCTTACCCAGCTTTTATGGCAGAGCTGTTAATTGGTCGATATGGTCAGGCAAATGCGGTTAGTAGTATGCAAAAAATTGCCCGCAATACTTGGCAAAAGCGCTTTGGTTTTGTGGTCGGCTTTGGCGGTATTATTTGTGCTGCACTCATTCTAAGTTTTTATGGCATTATTGCAGGTTGGATGATGTCTTATGCTCTTGAACCTTTAGCAAGGCTTGGTGGATTAACTGGCGTAGCTGACTGGTTGATAAACCACTCGTTGATTCGCAATATTCTCTTTACAGCACTCTTTATGGGGCTAACCATCTTTATCATTCGTCGTGGTGTTGAACAAGGCATTGAAAAGTGGTCAAAACGTCTTATGCCTATGTTAATAGGTTTGCTTATTCTCTTAATCATTTACGTCTTTACACTTGAGGGAGCCAGAGAAGGTTTTAATGCCTATTTAAATCCTGATATTTCTCGCATCCTGGAGCCAGACCTTTTAATTAGTGCCTTAGGACAAGCGTTTTTCTCTTTGTCATTGGGTACCAGTGTCATGATTATTTACGGCTCTTATATTGCCAAGAAAGAAAATTTGGTCACACTTGGCGCACAAGTAACCTTAATTGATGTCTCTATTGCCTTTTTAGCTGGCTTATTAATTATTCCATCTATGTATGTTGCACAAGCGCAAGGTGTTGCAATATTTGCAGAAGATGGCAGCCTTATTTCAGGCTCCAATTTAGTATTTACCGTATTGCCGGCGTTATTCTCGGGTATGGGCTTTGTTGGTTTGTTTGTCGCTTTTGGCTTCTTTGTTTTGATGTCGATAGCAGCATTAACTTCTTCTATCTCTATGCTAGAAGGTCCAGTATCTTTTGCGGTAGAACGTCACGATATACCACGAGAAAAAGCAACAACCCTAATCGGTTTAGGCATTTTAGTGTTGAGTATTATTATTGTTGTTAATTTGGAGTGGATGTTAGATTTTGTCGCCATTTTATCTACACAATATGGTCAGCCAATTATAGCTATGCTGTGTTGTGTATTCGCTGGGTGGATATGGCATAGAAGTGATATTTTAGCTGAGATTAAACAAGGCAACGAAGAGGTTGAACATAGCCTCTTTTGGAAGATTTGGCCTTGGTATACTAAGTTTGTTTGTCCAACAGCTATCGCCTTAGTATTCTGGCACTCTCTCTAACGACACCTGTTTGAAGTTTATTCGGCCTGCTAAGCAGGTGCAGCCGTATGTTCGTGTAGCAGACCACACGTCACATACTCTGTCTTGTATAAACACCAAACAGATAGTCGTTAACCTATTTGTTAAGGTTAAACTCTATAGCTGTAATGTTTGAAGGTATACAGCTTTAAAACCTTAAAGTATTTATTTAAAGCCTTGGCCAATTTAACTGCCAAGGCTTTTTTATTGCCAAAAATTGTTCATTCACTTGTGGGTCTAGGTAAAATTCACCATCTGTCGGCAGCGAAGTAAACTCGAAAAGTTCGCCTAAATAAGTAAACTTGAGTGCATAGGCGTGCAGGTAACCTCGGTCTGCTTGTGATGTACTGTAATACAATGAGTCACCAACAATAGGCGCGCCTATACTCGCCAGTGCTACACGTAATTGATGAGTTTTACCTGAATGAGGTTTAAGCAGATATAAACGCTGCTTATTCGGAATACTATATGAGAAAAACTGCGTAATAGCGGGGTTTTCCATCGTCCTTAATAGCTTGAACATGCCACGACGGCTTTTACCCATATCACCTTTAATAAGTCCCTGTTTTTTAATTGGCTTTTTATCGCTGATGGCAAGGTAATATTTATCAATGTCGTGATCATTAAATAGCTGACCAAAGATTTGTGCGCAAGCTAAGGTTTTGGCAAAGATGACTAATCCCGATGTCATTTTATCTAATCGATGCACAGGGTATAACTCTACATTATCATCATGGTTTTGATTCTGTTTCTTGACTTGGTTCTTTACCTGCGAAAAAAGCCCTGAGCCAATGTCACCTTCGTCATGAAAGTTCACGCCTGCTACTTTATCAACAACAATAAAATCAGGATGTTCTGCAATAATTTTATACATTTAAATTAACCGAGTAGTCTTTATGTTTGCTATGATAATTCAAACTTTTACCTTTTACTCTTTTTACCGGATGTTATTTTGCGACAATCTCCTCAGAGCCGCTTTTCGGCACAAATAATAAATAAATTTAGAATCACTGCGATAGCCGCTAGTACGGCATTATTATTTGCTTGTAGTAGTCAAGAAACAGCACAATTACCTCTCGGGGTAAGTTTGGTTGAAACGGTTACTGCCCAGCAAGATACACTTAACATTCCTTTTAAAAAGTATAAGTTAGCCAATGGTTTAACGGTGATTTTGCATCAAGATAACTCAGACCCTTTAGTGCATGTTGATGTTACTTACCATGTAGGCTCAGCCCGAGAGCAGTTAGGTAAATCAGGTTTTGCGCATTTCTTTGAGCATATGATGTTTCAAGGTTCTCAAAATGTTGCTGATGAACAGCACTTTAAAGTTGTTACCCAAAGTGGCGGCGACTTAAACGGTACCACTAATTCAGATCGCACTAACTACTTTGAAACGGTACCTAAAAACCAGTTAGAGAAGATGTTGTGGCTTGAGTCTGACCGTATGGGCTTTTTATTAGAAGCTATTACGCCAGAAAAATTTGAGATACAACGTGCCACGGTTAAAAACGAACGAGGTCAAAATGTTGATAATCGACCTTATGGGCGATTAAATGAAACCGTTAGCCAAATGATTTTTCCACGTGAGCATCCTTATTCATGGCCTGTTATTGGTTATTTATCAGATCTTGACCGAGGTACAGTCACTGATTTAAAAGAGTTCTTCTCTCGTTGGTATGGTCCAAATAATGCGGTAGTCACTATTGGTGGTGATATTGATGAAGCACAAACGTTAGCTTGGGTTAATAAATACTTTGGTAAATTAAATGCTGGGCCAGCTGTAGAAAGTATGGCTAAAACATCCGTGAGCCTTGAAGATAATCGTTACTACTCTTTTAGCGATAATGTATCACTACCCCTGTTATATATTAGTTTTCCAACGGTTTATGGTATGCATGAAGATGAACCGGCTTTAGACGTTCTTGCGAATATTTTGGGTAGTGGACCAACCTCATTACTTTATAAGAATCTTGTTAAATCAGGTGTCGCTGTTCAAGCCGGTGCTAGTCACCCTTGTCGAGAATTAGCGTGCCAAATGAGCTTTTATGCGCTGCCAAACCCACAGCAAGGTTTATCTTTAGCAAAAATAGAAAAAGTGATTAATGATACGTTAACTGAATTTGAGCAGCGTGGTGTTAACGACGAAGACTTATTAAAAACTAAAGTGGGCATTGAAACAGGTACAATTTATGGCCTGCAAAGTGTTTCAGGTAAAGTGTCTAACTTAGCGCATTATCAAACAATGTTAGGCGATGCTAATTACACTGAGCAGCAAGTCGCTCGTTATAATAACGTGACCAAAGCCGATGTTATGCGTGTATTCAAACAATATATTCAAGGTAAAGGTGCCGCGGTATTATCGATAGTGCCACAGGGTCAAGAAGCTTTGATTGCGAAAGCAAATAACTTTGCTTTACCTGATGTGAGTAAGCCAGCAGAACTAGCCCAACTTAATACACCTATTATGAAGAATAGCAGTGATTTTGATCGCAGTATTATGCCTAGCTCTACGGCTAATCCACAAATTACTGTACCTAGTTTATGGCGTGAAAAGTTTGATAACGGCATTAATATCATTGCCACTAAAAATAGTGAGACACCAACCGTAAGCTTGCTATTAAGCATTGATGGTGGTGTATTGCTTGATTCAGTTGATAAAGCCGGCTTAGCGAGTTTAACCGCAAGTTTGATGAATGAAGGAACCACGATACACAGTAAAGAAGAGTTATCTAATGAGTTGGCCATACTTGGCAGTAATATATCTATTGGCGCAGGTGGACGTAATACTTACATTAAAGTGAGTAGCTTAGTAAAAAATCTTGATGCAACGTTAGCATTGATGAATGAGATGATGTTTAAACCTAAATTTGCCCAAGATGATTTTGATCGTGTTAAAAATCAGTTGATTCAAGGTTTAGAGCAAGGTAATAAAGATGCTAGCACCTTAGCAAGTAACGCCTTAAAGCAAGTGACTTACGGTAAAGATAATCGTTTTGGTTTGCCAGATAGCGGCACCATTGCTACGGTATCTGCGATAACGCTAGATGACGTTAAAGCTTTTTATCAAGCATACTTCTCGCCAGCTAAAGCAAGCCTAGTTGTGGTTGGTGATATTGAAAAGGAGGATTTTCTGACAAAACTATGGCCATTAAAAGCATGGAAAGGTAATGACTACGCAATCAATGGCGATTATGAGTTCCCTGAGGTTACACCGAACAAGCTGTACTTTGTTGATTTACCTAACGCTAGCCAATCGGTGATTAAACTATCTCGTAGAGCGATGACTTATGATGCTACCGGTAAACACTTTAAAGCGACTTTAATGAATTACCCGTTAGGCAGTGCTTTTAATAGTCGAATCAATTTAAATCTACGTGAAGATAAAGGTTATACCTATGGCGCATCAAGCTACTTTTCTGCAGGTAAAACGTTAGGTCGCTTTAGTGCTGGCGCTAGTGTTAAAAAAGATCATACATATGATGCAATGATTGAAATCGAAGCAGAGCTTAAAAACTACCAGCAACATGGTTTAACCGCAGATGAAGTCACATTTATGCGCCAAGCTATTTCACAAAATGAAGCGTTAAGCTTTGAAACGCCAAGTCAAAAAAGTGGCTTCTTAAGACAGTTATTACAGTTTAATCTGCCGGTTAATTATGGTGAAGAACAGAGTAATATAATTCATAACATAACTCTTAAGCAGTTAAATGCTATTGCGGCAAAAGAATTATCAAAACCTATGCAATGGATTGTTGTTGGCGACGGTCAAGTAGTTAGACCACAATTACAAAAGCTTGATATCGAAGTAGTAGACCTCGAACTAGCTAAATAAACTATTTAGTAAATAAAAATAGTTAAGTATTGAAAAGTACCACCAGACCCCTTATTTATATGATTATCAATAAGGGGTTTTTTGCTCGTATCCCTTACTAGCTAAATACTAAATTAAGCTAATAGTTAGCCTGATTAGTATATATAGGAATTATTTTGACACTCTCATTAACAGATTATATTGGCGCTTTTAGCCAAAGTGAAAATTTGGCTGCTGTTGCAGGTATTGGACGCGGTATAGAGCGAGAAGCATTGCGAATACTGCCAGAAGGAAAACTATCTGAGCATGGTCATTATCAACAGCTTGGTTCAGCCCTTACTCACGGACAGATAACAACAGATTATTCTGAAACCTTGCTTGAATTCATCACTCCGGTTAGCCATTCACCAGAGCAAGCTATTGCCCAACTTCAAGATATTCAAAAATATACCTTTGCAAATATTGAAGGGGAACTATTGTGGCCAATGAGTATGCCTTGCTTTGTTAATGATGCTGAGAAGATACCGTTAGCACAATATGGTAGCTCTAATATAGGTAAAATGAAGACCGTATATCGCCAAGGTCTGAAAAACCGATATGGCTCGATGATGCAAGTTATCTCAGGCATACATTTTAACTTTTCATTCTCGCAAGATTTTTGGCAGGTTCAGCAAAACTTACATCAGTCATCAGGTGAAAAATCATTACCTCTAGATGAATTCATCTCTGAACGTTATTTTTCCATTTTAAGAAATTACAAACGCTTTTGTTGGTTAATACCTTATTTATACGGTAGCTCCCCAGCAATATGTGGATCTTTTTTGCAAGGTCAAGAGCATAAGTTACCTTTTAAAAAATCACCTTCTGGTGCACTTTTCCTTGAGCATGCCACCTCGTTACGCATGAGTGATTTAGGTTATACCAGCTCTGAGCAATCAGCATTGAAAATTTGTTACAACAATTTGGCTGATTATGTTGATGGCGTACAACAAGCTATAAAATTAAAATCTAAGGATTTTTCTGGTATTGGTGTCAAGGTCAACGGTCAATACCAACAGCTTAACGACAACGTACTACAAATTGAAAATGAGCTGTATGCACCTATTCGTCCTAAACGAGTAGCAAAACCAGGTGAAAAGCCTTCAGTTGCTCTAGGAGAGCGCGGTGTTGAATACATTGAAGTAAGAGCCCTCGATGTAAATCCGTTTTCAGATACCGGTATTAGCCTTGAGCAAGTTCACTTTTTAGATATATTTATAACTTTTTGTGCTTTTGTCGATAATAAAGAGTTTGATTGTACACGCCAAACATTGCATGAACAGAATATGGATGCAGTGGTTTTACGTGGTCGTGATCCTGAGTTATTACTTAGTGATGCGAATTGTTGTGGTGAAGTTAAGCTTAAATCGGTTCCTGAGTGGGGCAATGAATTATTCGAGCAGATGCAACAAGTTGCAGAGCTTTTAGATAAGGCATACCAAACGAGTAAATATAGCGATGCTATTGTTCGTGAACAAGCCAAGATAAATGACGCTAGTTTAACGCCTTCAGCGCAACTATTATCAATTATTCAAGAGCAATCTTTATCGCAGTTTGCTTTAGATAAAGCGAGTGAATATCAACGAGAAGCGAAAGCACGTGATTATCAGTTTTACAGTCAAGAATTTTTTGATGAAAGCGTACCAGCCTCTCATAAAGCGCAAACGGATATTGAAGCAAGTGACAAACTAAACTTTGATGATTTTCTGTCCGATTATTTTGCCTAAACAAAAGGGCATTTTAATCATAAAAATAGAAAAACAACTATAAAAAAAGCGCGTCAAGATGACGCGCCGTTATTTAAGTAAACAAGTCTTAAATTAAATGAAAGCAATCCAGGGAGGAATGTCTCAATTATTAAGACGTGGTAATAGCAGATAAGTTCATTTTATTTACAATATCTTCATTCATCACATCTTCCCCTACTAAACTTATCCATCATACATTTCGTTCTCTAAGCTATCTTTCTTTTCAAAACATACGCTTCTAAGTTTTAATTGAACACATAGCTGTTCTATATCTTTGCCGAATTTTAGACAAAAAAAGCGCCCAACTAAATTTAGAGAGCGCATAAAACATGAGACGTCACTAATAAGAGTGGAATAACATAGCTGTTCTAGATCTTTGTCGAATTTTAGACAAAAAAAAGCGCCCAACTAAATTTAGATAGGTCATAAAGCATGAGACGTCACTAATAAGAGTGGGATAACATAGCTGTTCTATATCTTTGTCTAATTTCAGACAAAAAAAAGCGCCCAACTAAATTTAGAGAGCGCATAAAACATGAAACACTAAGGGAATAACATAACTATTAAGTAAGAGTGTTGTTTTGAGGTTTAGTTCAAATTATTTAAAACTTTTGTCTTAATGTTGTTTACCAAGCCTTAGTGACGTTATTGTAAAAATATAAGTTAACGAATTTCAGACAAAAAAAAGCGCTCAACTAAATTTAGAGGGCGCATAAAACATGAAACACTGAGGGAATAACATAACTATTAAGTAAGAGTGTTGTTTTGAGGTTTAGTTCAAATTATTTAATGTTTATTTCTCCGACGTCATATCAGAAAATTAAAATATCCGGTATCGAATTTTAGGCAAAAAAAAGCGCCAACTAAATTTAGAGGGCGCATATAATATGAAACACAAGGGGAATAACATAACTATTAAGTAAGAGTGTTGTTTTGATGTTTAGTTCAACTTGTTTTAATTTTTATTTCTCAGGCGCATAACCGGAAATATAAAATATCCTTTATGGAATTTCAGGCAAAAAAAAGCGCCCAACTAAATTTAGAGAGCGCATAAAACATGAAACACTAAGGGAATAACATAACTATTAAATAAGAGTACTATTGTGTAGTTTAGTTCAAATTAATTTAAATATTTCTAAATAAAATTAAAACTAATAATTTATTAGCAAAAACTGTATTAATTAACGCTTTCTGTCATTATAAATAACAAATTATAATAACCGTTATTTGTTTATGCCTTCATGTAAAACTGCATTGTTAACAGCAGCGAGTGTAATATTACTTGCTAGTTGTGCAACCCCCCCACCGAAAAATCCTGAGAATATATGTGAAATATTTCGCGAACATCGTGATTGGTATTTTGCGGCTAAAGAAGTTCGTGAACGTTGGGGCGTACCTATTCATGTTCCAATGAGTATGATGTATCAAGAAAGTTCTTTTCGTCATGATGCAACACCTCCAATGGACTATCTATTCGGTTTTATTCCTTGGGGAAGAGTAAGTACAGCCTATGGTTATTCACAAGCGAAAACGATGACTTGGAAGGACTATATTAAGGAAACAGGGAATTCAGGTGCAGATCGCGATGATTTTGATGACGCAATAGACTTCATGGGTTGGTTTATTTTTAAAACCCAAAAAGTTAATGGTGTCTCAAAATGGGACACCTATAGCCAATACCTAAATTATCATGAGGGTTGGGGCGGCTTTAAGCGCAAAAGCTACAAGAAAAAACCATGGTTAGTTAAAGTTTCCAGGAAAGTTGATAATCGTGCACGACGTTATAGTAGTCAGTTAAAGAGCTGTGAAAAAGATCTCGATCATGGTTGGTTGTGGCGTCTATTTTTTGGCTAACCAGTGAAAATCGAAATGGCAGTATTTAACCAGTTAACTTCTGTGTTTAATAATGCTACAAAAGCATAACGCTTGCCAATATGTTCTTTTTACAATAAAAAATCACCGAGCCTAGCTGCGATAACCACTACAAGAATAGATAGAGCTTTCAGAAAATAAGAAGAAAATAAAGTATGGTTTTTTGCTAAATAAATGTTGAAATAGCAAAATGCTGCTGCTGATAGGGTTGGCTATTGTTATCCACAGAAATTGTGGAAAGCTGAATGAGGATATTCGAAAACCTGATTCTGTGGATAACTTTGTGGTTAACTTTTATATTAGCTTAATTATTCTTCGTCGGCGTTTTCACCGATAAAGTGTTCAGGCATAACTCGCACTGTTGTTATTTTATTCCCTGCAACGTCAATGATTTCGACAGGGTAGCCAGAAATACGTAAGCTTATGTTACTTTGTGGTATCTCTTCCAAATACTCAATAATCAAGCCATTAAGGGTTTTGGGGCCATCTGTGGGCAACTGCCATGACATCTCTTTATTAATATCACGAATACTCGCGCTACCGTCGACTAAATAGCTGCCATCGGGCTGCAAAGTTACTTCATCACTGGTTGTTGGTGTCATCGTTGTAGTAAAGTCACCAACAATCTCTTCTAGAATGTCTTCTAACGTGACTAAGCCTTGGATATCGCCATATTCATCGACAACTAAACCTAAGCGCTCTTTAGCGTGTTGAAACTTCAATAATTGAATATTTAATGGCGTACCTTCGGGTATAAAATATAATTCACGTACCGCTCTAAGTAATGTTGCTTTGGTGAATTGATTTTTTGATAACAGTTTCAAAGCATCACGAGCATGAATATAACCAACAACATCATCGATACTATCGCGGTAAAGTAATACGCGAGTATGGTTAGATTGAGTCAGTTGTTTCTGTATTTTTTTCCAATCATCGTTAACGTCTATACCAACCAAGTCATTCCTGGGAATCATGATGTCTTCAACTGAGACCTTCTCTAAGTCTAAAATACTTACCAGCATGTCTTGATCGCGTTGATGCAATAAAGCGCCCGATTCATTCACCACGGTCCTTAATTCTTCACTACTCAGGCTGTGTTGCTCTCTTTGCTCTGAATTAATCCCTAAAATCATTAAGAAACCATTAGTGATCCAGTTAACGACCACCACAAGCGGGAAAAGTAATTTTAATAGAATAGATAAAAGAATAGAGCTAGGAAAAGCTATTTTCTCAGGATACATAGCAGCCAATGTTTTTGGCGTTACTTCAGCAAAAATAAGAATGACTAGCGTTAATGCAATTGTCGCAATTAAAATACCCATGTCACCGAATAGGCGTAAACCTATGACAGTTGCAATCGCAGACGCTGCGATATTAACGAGGTTATTACCAATAAGTATTAAACCGATAAGACGGTCTGGACGGGCAAGTAATTTACTAACCCGTTTAGCACCTTTGTGTTTTTGTTTTTCGAGATGACGTAATCGATATCTATTTAATGACATCATGCCTGTTTCAGAACCTGAGAAATAGGCAGAGATAAGTATTAAGATGCCAAGAATAGTAAAAAGCATCTGTGTGGTTATACTGTCCAAAAAGGGTTTTCCTGTTATGTAGTTAAAATAATTAAGTAACACTGCTCGCTAATAGTAGCAGTGTTATTACGATAAAATCAGCGTGAATAGTAGATGTTTATAAAATGAATTCTTTAACGAATCGGCTACCAAAGTAGGCAAGGGTAAGCAAACCGCTGGCACTCACCATAAGCACTAACACTTTTTGACCACGCCAACCTTTTTCAAAATGTCCCCAAAGAATTAGGCTGTAAATAGCAAAAGAGAGTAATGATAGTATGGTTTTATGGGCATTTTCTTTCGCTAAAAAACCGTCTAGAAAAGCAAAACCAATAATTTCGCTAACAAACAAAATCGCCGTGCCAACCGTTAATATACTAAAAAGTTGCTTCTCAACCTGCATTAGAGGAGGCAAGTGAGCCACAGCCGTTAAGTTTTTACTCTTAAGTTTTATGTTGATATAAGTCACTTGAAAAGCAAATAAAGTAGCTATAATCAAAACACAATACGCTATTAAAGCGAAACTGATATGACTGAGCAAAATCACCTTCTCAACCACCAAAGGAATTGAATCAATGGGTGGAAGGAAAATAATAACTAACTGCCACAAGCCGGTAAAGCCATAAACTACAGGTAGTAATAAACTGACTTTAAATTTTAAGGCAACTAGCGTAACGACTACCGTGATGGTTAAGCTGACCAATGAAATTACGTTGGGTAAGTTGAAATTAATAACGTCTTGAGAAAAGAATAATAACCCGTCATTGAAAGCGTGCACGACAATAGCAGCGGTAGCTAAACTCAAAACTAAGGTGATATTAGGGCCTTTAGGGTGAAATAATCGTGTAACTATTGCCAACGTAGCAAGTATATAAAGCAAAAACGCTAAACTTGAACCTATAACCAAAAAATTCACAAAAAACCCCTAAAGCAACTGAAAATACGCATTAAAAAATTGATTCTATCAGATAAAATCTTCAACGCCATGTGATTAGCGCAAACTATTGACTTAAAATTAAAGAAAGCTAAAGGTTATTTTATCAACACCCGTCTTAAAGGTTTAATTGATAGAAAAGCAATCAAGCCAGCACAGCTTAATCCAAACCATTTAGGTAAAAGTTCATGACTATGCTGCATTTGTTCACTAATATTAATGTCATAAAAATTCAAGCCAAAATCAAGTAGTAATGCAAAGCCAAGGGCGCAAAGTGCAACGCCAAGCAAGTATCGAATTAATACCGGACTACCCATCTCATTTCGAATAACACCTAAAGTCGAAATGTTTGTTGCTGGCCCAGCCATCATAAACACCAACGCGGTACCTGGTGATAACCCTGCCAGAATAAACCCAGCTGCAATCGGGGTCGATGCGGTTGCACAAATATACATAGGAATCGAGATTACTATCATCAACAACATAGCAGGAAGGCCGCTACCATAACTTAATAGAAACTCTTCAGGTAAAAAAGTGCGAACAAGTGAAGCAAAGATCAAACCGATAAAAAGCCAAATAATTATGTCATCGATCAGTTTGGTAGATGCATAATAAACCCCTTGCTTGGTTTTGCTTACAAAGGTGTTTTCTGTTTTAGTGGGTAATGCTTTTTTACTTGCGCAGCAGGATTTTTCCTTCTCAGGAACTTCTTCTACTTTAATTATCGGTTTACTGCCACAGCAACCTTTTTTTTCGTTGCTTTTATGATGATGAGGAGATTTTATATCTTCCTCTTTAATGGTGGCTACCAATAATCCGGTAACGATGGCAGACATGACCGCTGCAATAGGGCGATAAATGGCAAAAACAGGGCCTAATAAAGCATAAGATACAGAAACCGAATCAATGCCTGTTTCGGGGGTTGCAACTAAAAATGAAGACGTTGCTGAAGCTGAAGCGCCACTTCGTCTAAGCTCTGTCGCTACAGGGATAACCCCGCAAGAACATAAGGGTAGTGGAGCACCAATAAGAGCTGCCTTGATAATGGCCGACTTTCCTTGGCCTAGATGTTTACTTAATACTTTACTTGGCACCCAGGCTTTCATTAAGCCTGCGATTAACAAGCCTAATAATAACCAAGGGCTAGCTTCGGCGCTTAAATCGAGAAAATTTATCGCTAGGACGGTTAACTGTTCCATAAATACCTATGTTTATTATACGAGATTAAAATGAAAATCATCACTACTATATCACGCCAATCTTTCTCTCAGCACGATAACTTATGCCTTATTGAGTCACTTTAATACCGACAAAATCATATCTGGAATTATCTGCTGTCGCATCTTAAGGATATTTGGGTATAATAGCAGCATTAACCTAATCAATTTTCGCTGTTAGAGTATTTCATGTTTGACAATCTTTCCGATCGCTTAAGTAAAACACTTAAAAATATTAGTGGCCGTGGCCGTTTAACCGAAGACAATATCAAAGAAACCTTACGCGAAGTGCGTATGGCATTACTTGAAGCCGATGTCGCTTTACCCGTTATTCGTGAATTTGTAGCCAAAGTAAAAGAAAAAGCTGTTGGTACTGATGTTTCTAAAAGCCTCACGCCTGGGCAGATTTTTGTCAAAATAGTTCAAAAAGAACTTGAAGCAGCCATGGGTGAAGTCAATGAAGGTCTTGACTTAAGAGCTGCGCCACCAGCCGTTGTATTAATGGCTGGCTTGCAAGGTGCTGGTAAAACTACCTCTGTAGCCAAATTAGCAAAATTCTTAACAGAACGTGAAAAGAAAAAAGTCTTAGTCGTAAGTGCTGATGTATATCGTCCAGCGGCGATTAAGCAGCTTGAAACGTTAGCTGAAGAAATAAGTGTTGGTTTCTTTCCAAGTGATATCAAGCAAAAACCAATTGATATTGCCAATGCTGCCATTGATCATGCTAAGAAAAACTTTTTTGATGTGGTAATTGTCGATACTGCGGGTCGTTTGCATATTGATGAAAACATGATGGGTGAAATTCAGCAACTTCATGCTGCTATCAATCCAATAGAAACACTTTTTACTGTTGATGCTATGACAGGTCAAGATGCTGCTAATACAGCTAAAGCCTTCAATGACGCTCTGCCGCTAACAGGTATTATCTTAACAAAAACCGATGGTGATGCGCGAGGCGGTGCTGCGTTATCAATCCGTCATATCACTGGCAAGCCTATTAAATTTATGGGTGTTGGTGAAAAAATTGAAGCCCTTGAGCCTTTCCATCCAGATCGAATTGCCTCACGTATTCTTGGCATGGGTGACGTATTATCACTTGTTGAAGAAATTGAGCAAAAGGTTGATAGAAAGCAAGCTGAGAAATTAGCTAAAAAAGTTAAAAGTGGTAAAGGTTTTAGTTTAGAAGACTTTCGTGACCAGCTTGTCCAGATGAAAAGTATGGGCGGCATGATGGGCATGATGGATAAACTGCCTGGCATGGGCAATATGTCTGATAAAATTAAAGATCAGATGGATGATAAAATTACCGTGCAAATGGAAGCCATTATTAATTCTATGACTCCTGGTGAACGTGAACGTCCTGATATTATTAAAGGATCTCGCAAGCGTCGTATTGCAGCTGGCTCAGGTACTCAAATACAAGATGTAAATAAGCTACTTAAGCAATTTACTCAAATGCAAAAAATGATGAAAAAAATGTCAGGTAAAGGCGGCATGAAAAAAATGATGCGTGGCATGCAAGGTATGATGCCACCAGGTGGCGGTGGCATGGGCGGCGGTGGCGGTATGTTCGGCCGTTAAACCCACTTACAATTTTTTATACCCCCTCTATTAAAGGTCGCATTCGCGGCCTTTTTTATTTTCAAGATATAATGCTTTTTTCCTGATTTATTTGTTTAGCTTTAGCGTTATGGTATAGCTTTTTTTAGTTATGTTAAAGCATCCCAACTTGATAAAATTATTGATGACATCTGTGTGAATCATTAAATTTACAGCTGCTTAATGTTTATATGTTTTGACCCCTTCAAGAAAACTGTCCTTGCTCTTTTACCAAAACAAAAACGTAATAAATAAACGTTTGTTGCGCATTATTGACGTTTTTCTTATTGGCTAGCTATACTTATCTACTAACCGCTTAATGAGCAATTATTTATAAGTACTTTGCTTAGTTTTTTTAACTTATGTGCTTAACAGATGAAATGCATAATGTTTGTCTATTTTATTCAACTATCAACTTAATTGAGGTGCTCGACTAAATGACTAAAAACAAAGTTAACAAGACTGTTGCTCGTGTCCAATTGGATAGACGAGAAAAACCGGGATTTTTTAAACGGTTTGTTATGGTGTTTGAAAGCTTATTTATCGTGCTTATTACCGCCGTACTTATGTGGTCAACACGCTTTGTCGATGTGTCTGAATTTATTCTTAAATTATCGAGTAACCAACAACAGTGGCACTTAGATGAAATTATCACTCATGTTAGTATTGCAGTTTTGGGACTATTGGTCTTACTGACGCGATATAGCTTCTATTTACGCAAAAAAATGAATCGACAATTTGTTGCCGAAGACGAAATTAAAAGACTCGCTTTTTTTGATAGTTTAACTAATTTACCTAACAAAGAACTTTGCCAAAATCGCTTAGATCACGCGGTAGCAAGGGCAGCAAGAAATAACACTTCAATTGCTGTGTTATTTATTGGTATTGATGACTTTAAAGGCGTTAATGAACAACAAGGTCATGATGGCGGCGATAAACTACTACAGCAAGTCGCTAAACGGTTATCGAGTGAGTTACGCTCAGGTGATACATTAGCAAGAATTACCGGGGTGGAGTTTCTCATTATACTTGAGGCAGCCTCAGCTAAAGATAATGTAAATACTTTTGCTGAAAAGATACTGTTAAAGCTTGCCAAAAGTTACCGCATTGCCATGCAAGAAGTTTATATCACGGGTAATGTAGGTATTGCTTTATATCCAAGTGATGGTGAACACGGCAAAGAGTTAATTAAAAATGCAGATACGGCAATGTGCTTTGCCAAAGAAAAAAGCCCCAACAGCTTAGCTTTTTTCTCTAAAGATCTCCAAGAGCAGGTTAATATCAAGAAGAAAATAGCCGAACAATTATTAGGTGCAATAGATAGAGATGAACTCGTTCTGCACTACCAACCTATCATTGCAACCCAATCCAATGAGATTATTGCCGTAGAAGCGTTGTTACGTTGGCATAATGAATTACTCGGTGATTTGGCTCCAGATGTATTTATTCCTATCGCAGAAGAAATAGGCATTATTACGAAAATTGGTGATTGGGTACTTGATCAGGCCTGTGTTCAAAATAAAATCTGGCAGCGGCAGGGCTATCCCAAAATGGTCATGTCAATTAACATGTCAGTCATGCAATTGGGTGTTATAAATTATGCGGGCACGGTTTCTACGTCTCTTGAAGAAACACACTTAGAGCCTCAATATTTGGAGTTAGAGTTTACAGAGAACACGCTGATGAAGGATGCAAAGAAATCGATAGTGCAACTTAGGCAGTTAAGTGCTTTAGGTGTTTCTATCGCGCTTGATGATTTTGGTACCGGTTATTCATCAATAAAATATCTGTCTAAGTTCAAGTTAAATAAATTAAAAATTGATGGTTGTTTTATAAAAAATTTTCCTCCAAGTGCTGGGGATGTTATGGCGACAAGATCTATTATTGCTTTAGCTAAGCAATTAAAATTACACATCACCGCCGAGGGCGTTGAAACAGCCGATCAGCGAGAGTTTATGGCCGTAAATGATGTTGATTCCATGCAGGGGTATCACTTTAGTCGCCCTGTTGATGCCAAAGCATTCGAGCAACTTTTACAATCCCCTTCATGGCAATAAAATTTATTCGTTCACTTTCACTAGACAGTTTTGCATCGATAACCTCAAAATCTGCACCACTATCCCTTACTTGATAGATAAATAAAGCTTGTAAAAATATACTAGAAGCGTAAAATACGCGAGCTTTTCTGTCGCTTGTCGAAGAGAAGTGACTGAAAAATCCGTTTTTACACTTAACATATATAGAGGACGATATGGTTACCATTCGTTTAGCTCGTGGCGGCGCTAAAAAGCGTCCATTCTATCAGGTTGTTGTTGCAGATAGCCGTAACTCTCGCGATGGTCGTTTCATCGAAAGAGTTGGTTTCTTCAACCCAACAGCACAAGGTCAAGCAGAAAAATTACGCTTAGATCTAGACCGTATTACCCATTGGGTAGGTCAAGGTGCGACGTTATCTGATCGTGTGGCTAAGTTAGTTAAAGACGCATCTGCGGCTTAATTGCTTAGTAGGCATTAGGAGAATTTCGTGAGTACAGAAGAAAAACAAATCATCTTGGGTAAAGTAGGCGCTGTTTACGGCATCAAAGGCTGGTTGAAAATTCATTCATTCACTGATGAAACTGAAGCCATACTTGACTATTTCCCTTGGTCATTAAAATTAGGGAATAATACACAAACAGTTGAAATAACTGATTGGCGCAAGCATAACAAAGTACTTATTGTGAAAGTGGCGGGTATTGATGACAGAGATGAAGCGCAAGCATTAGTCGGCTCTGAAATATTAACCAATGAAGCCGCGTTACCAGAATTGTCGCAAGATGATTTTTACTGGCGCGATCTAATAGGTATGTCTGTTGTGACTAACAAGGGTTACGACCTGGGTGTAGTTACTGACATGATGGAAACTGGCGCTAATGATGTACTGGTTGTGAAAGCTAACTTGAAAGATGGCTTTAGTAAAAAAGAGCGGTTAATCCCTTATCTTTTTGAACAAGTAATCGAATCTGTTAGCATCGAAAATAAACAAATTTGTGTTGACTGGGATCCGGGTTTTTAACTTGTGACTAGCACTACCTCTGATAAAGAGAATAACAAAATGTGGATTGGGGTGATAAGCCTTTTTCCCGAAATGTTTAATGCTATTACTGAGTATGGAGTAACAGGCCGAGCGATTCGTAATGGGTTAATTGATTTTCATTTATGGAATCCAAGAGACTTTACCCATGATAAACATCGTACCGTTGATGATCGTCCTTATGGCGGTGGTCCGGGCATGTTAATGATGGTGCAACCATTACGAGATGCAATACATGCTGCAAGAACTGCAGCAGGTAAAGCGGCGCTTGAGTCAGGTAATGATGACAGAAATGTCAAAGTTATCTATTTGTCTCCGCAAGGACGAAAGCTTGATCAACAAGGCGTAAGTGAATTAGCACAACATAATCAACTAGTATTTATTGCTGGACGATATGAAGGCATAGACGAGCGATTAATCGCGTCAGATATTGACGAAGAATGGTCGGTTGGCGATTACATTTTAAGTGGTGGTGAACTCCCTGCGATGAATGTGATTGATGCTGTAGCACGCTTAGTGCCAGGCGTTTTAGGACATAAAGAATCAGCAGAGCAGGACTCCTTCTCTAACGGTTTATTAGACTGTCCTCATTACACTCGGCCAGAAGTAATGACCACTCCTAACGGAGATGAAGTGTCAGTACCAAAAGTATTGCTTAGTGGTAATCACGAACATATACGCTTATGGCGACAAGAACAATCTTTGCTAAGAACGTGGACTAGAAGACCAGAATTATTAACTAACCTAGCTCTGACAGATGAGCAGGTGAAAGCACTCGCTTTAATTAAAAAACAAGCGAAGCACACCACTTAGACTGTGCACACTAGGAAGAAGGTACTATGAGTAAAATTCTTGAAATGCTCGAACAAGAGCAAATGAAAAAAGATCTACCAGCATTCGCCCCAGGTGATACTGTTGTAGTTCAAGTTAAAGTTACTGAAGCTGATAAGTCACGTCTTCAAGCGTTTGAAGGCGTAGTTATCGCTGTTAAAAACCGTGGTTTACATTCTGCTTTCACTGTTCGTAAAATCTCGAACGGTGTTGGTGTTGAACGTGTATTCCAGACACATAGCCCAATTGTTGACTCAATTGAAGTTAAACGTCGTGGCGATGTTCGTCAAGCTAAACTTTACTACTTGCGCGAGCTATCTGGCCGTAAAGCACGTATCAAAGAAAAATTGGCTAAGAAATAGAAATATTTCTAAACCCATTTTCTGTAAAGAAAGTTTGAAAAAAGGCCTGAATAATTCATTATTCAGGCCTTTTTGTTTTTATTCCTTATCTATAATCCCGCAACTTATTACCTCTTATAGTTTCCGTTACTCTACATCTTAAAAATTCTATTTTCAGGTAGAATAACAATACAATAGAAATCTTGCATTTCATCACCACGACGCCTTTACTGACAGAGTAATACTTAGAAAATAATTTATAATTGTTGTAATTTTTTTATCAAAAACCGTGTCATCTCATTAACTAGTATAATAATCATAGAAGTTTCTCAAGAAACAAGGATTCAGCATGTCATCGATTAGCAGGCCTTATTTAGTACGTGCATCACTATTAGCGGGCTTTGCCATTTTTATGGGCTTGGCTCTATCCGTTGTTGTCTATCAATCTACGGTGAATGTCAAAACGAATGCCATTGACTTAGTCAGTAACCGTATCCCTATATTAACCAGTATTAATGAATTAATAGCTGATTTGAGCGAGCAAGAGAGAATCATATATGAATACTATCGCTCACAAGATAACGACACTTTTACTGTGTCCTCAACTCAAGTTAAAAATACTTTTAACATGCACTTAGCTGTTATTTTGTCGCAAGATCGTTTTAACGATGAAACAGATATCATAGTTAAGGGTCAGCAAGATATAGCCAATTTGTTTGATCTTTTTTATCAAGAAATGCAAGTAGAGGAAGATAATTGGGATGAAATGCGGGCTATATTGACAAAAGTATCAACGGTGAGAAGACAATTATTGCCAACGATTAAGTCTATTGAACTACAAACAAAACAGACAGTTGATGAAGGCCACAAAGCAACGTTAGAGCAAATGGCTATATCGCATTGGTTAGTCATTATTTATGGTATTTCTATTGTGCTTATTGCGGGTGTCATTTCCTGGTATATCCGTCAGTATATGCTCACACAAGAAAAAAATACCCGTTTAGCTTTATTTTCACATCGAAACCCTAACCCAATATTAAGTGTTAATAATTTAGGTGAAGTTGTTTTCGCTAACCCAGCCAGTGAAAAATTATTACTTTGTGTAGGGCACCAAGCTCATGACTTCAATAACTTGTTACCCAGTAACTTTCTGTCTTTAAGGCAACAGTTGACCTCGCAACAAGATCATAGCGTTATCGTTGAGCAAATGCTTAATGATCATATATTACAAATTAGCGTTTATTGGCATGAAGAAATTGATGCTTATGATATTCATATTAAGGATGTTACCGAGCGCAAGTTAGCCGAAGAAAAAGTGAAACATCTAGCGTTTTATAATCAAGAGACAAACTTGCCCAATCAATATAAATTTAATAAGGATATTGATACCGCTATAACTACCGGTAAAAAATTCTCGATAGGTATTTTTTCAATTCGTGCTTTTGATGAAAAAGTTAGTACATTGGGCTTAGAGGCGACCGAAGCGCTTGTTAAAGCATTAGCGAGTAACATTTCTCAAGCATTGCCTGTAGGTGTCTATTTTTATCAAATCAATGACAGTCAGTTTGGTTTGTTGTGTACTAAAAGTAATAACACACTCGCTTTACAAAAATTGACTAAAGCCGTCAGTGATGTTGCAGACCAATCATTGATAACTCATTGTGGCGAATTTTTTGTCGAATTAGATTTTGGCTATGGTTGTTATCCCACACATGGAAAAGACCGTAATTTTTTAATCAAGTGTGCTCACAATGCTTTAGCGGTTGCCAGTGAAGATCAACATAATAATTTTTGTTTGTATGAGCCCATTTTTTCAGAAAAGAGACAGCAGAGTATCGAGTTAATTAATAAACTTCGCCACGCTGTTGCTAAGCAAGAATTATTCTTAGTCTTTCAACCACAATTAGATCTTAACACCAATCGTGTAACCGGTATCGAAACGTTAGTACGCTGGAGACACGAGGATAATATCATTTCACCGGTAGATTTTATTCCACTAGCTGAGCAGTCAGGGTTGATCATTCCAATAGGCCAATGGATATTAGAGCAAGCATGTCGATTTGCTAAGCAGTTAGTTGACTTAGGTTATATCGACATTATTGTTGCGGTGAATGTATCGCCTCGTCAATTCAGTCACCCGCAGTTTTGCCATACGGTACAAAGTGTTTTGGACGAGGTGAAGTTACCACCGCGAAATCTTGAGTTAGAAATAACTGAAGGAGTCTTTATCAACAACGAAGAAAACACCCTCGCCGTGTTACAGCATCTTAAATCAGCAGGTTTACATTTATCTATTGATGATTTTGGTACCGGCTACTCGTCACTTTCTTATTTGAAACGTTTTCCTATTGATAAGTTGAAGATTGATCAGTCATTTATTCGGGATTGCCATCAAAATGATGAAGATAAAGCCATCATAAAAACCATTATCTCTTTAGGAAAAAGTTTAAACTTATCGTTAATTGCTGAAGGAGTAGAAGAAGAAAGTCATGTTGAGTTTTTACGGAGTTTAGATTGTGATGAAATTCAAGGTTATTGGTTTAGTAAGCCTGTGTTACCTGAGCAGTTAATTACTTTATTAGTGGAGAAGGGCGGTGATATTCAAGTTGAGCCTTTAAGTTACTTGCCATCAACTTAACTATCTTTGAGGTAACTATTTGAGCTGTAGCTTTGCTGTATATACCCGTGACCATTCAAAAAGCACTCTGAATCGAGCATTTTGAATGATTACGAGTATAAGCAAAGCTACAGCAGTAAACCGTGGATTAAGCTAATGTTCTATTAAAAAGTTCAACAGACATACCGTACACTCTTAGGGCAAGCTGAGGATCATAACGCTCACCTTCATCACGCATAAACGCATGTGAGGCATTAAACTCATGCCATGAAAATACATTACCTGAAGCCAGCAAATTCTGATGAATCATCATACGACCTGCATCAGGAATATGTGGATCTTGCTTACCCCAAATCATCAGCAATTCGGCCTTAATATCTTTCGTACGTGTTAGTGAATCATTGCCCTCATCGCTTGGTAAGTCACCTGAATGAATATCAGTGGCGTATAAGCAAGCGGCGGCTAGAACGTTGTTATTTAAAGCCGCGCGATAAGCTAGGTGACCACCAATGCAAACCCCCATAGAACCTATGTTACCCGTGCAATAATCTTGCTGTTGCACAAAATTCACTAAAGCTTGTGTATCGCTATCGTGATGCTCTAAAGGCTTAGCCCACTTATCTTGATTACCTTTATCTTTACCCGCATCATCGTAGCCTAAAACGGTTCCTATCGGGTTTAGTTCATGGAAAACTTCGGGTACCAGTACAACAAAACCATGTCCTGCCATTAATGCCGCTGTTCTTGCTATAGGAGCCGTTTGCTGGAATATTTCAGAGTAAAAAATAATTGTGGGAAACTTGCCTTGTGCTTGCGGACGATAAACATAAGTACGCATAGTACCTGTAGGGGTTTCAATATCATGGCTGTGCTGTTGAATGATCATTATTATTAACGTGTCCTTGTACTTGATAGGTGAATAAAAGGGCAATTTTTATTAGTGGAATTAGTTTACGCGTAGATTCACAAGAAAAATAGTATCGACTTACTATTTAATATTTTAAGCGTATAATAAAAGTGCACTACGTTATTGTAATGATCTTAAGGTGGTAACTTTAGCGTAATAAATAAGATACTTTTAAAGGATAAATCATGAGTAAGCAGAAGAAAACATTAGCGAAAGCTAGTACAGTTAAAGTAAATAAAAGTGAAACAGAATTGGGTAGAGGTAAAATTACCGGTAATTTTTTAGCGGCGTTAGTCACCTCGAAAGTTTATAAAATGCAGGTAGTCAAAGCAAAGAAAGGTAAAGGTTCATACCAGCGTAAAGCTAAGAACGTAGGACGAGAGTCTTATTTAATAGCGGCTTAAGTAATCACTTAAAGCCCTTATTAAATAAGACTCTCCTCTTAAATCGCTAGTCGAATGTTACTTCAATACGTTTAGCCAATCCTTTGGACTTAAATAATCCGCTAACTTAGCCTCGCTACTACCTTCATCGGCTTGGAAGTTATATTCCCAGCGAGCTAGAGGTGGCATAGACATTAAAATTGATTCTGTTCTACCGCCAGACTGTAAACCAAATAAAGTTCCTCTATCGAAGACTAAATTAAATTCTACATAGCGACCGCGACGATAAAGCTGAAATTGACGTTCTGGATCACCATAAACTTCATCTTTACGATTATGCATAATAGGTACGTAAGCATCGATAAACCCTTGGCCGACCGCTTTAACATAATCAAAACAAGTGTCGAAATCCCACTGGTTTAAATCATCAAAAAATAAGCCTCCGACACCACGGGTTTCATCGCGATGTTTTAAATAAAAGTATTCATCACACCATTTTTTATGATCGTTATAAACATTGTCACCAAAAGGCTGACATAAATTGAAAGCTGTTTGATGCCAGTGTTGAACATCTTCATCATTAGGATAAAAAGGCGTTAAATCAAAGCCACCACCAAACCACCAAACTGGTGTTTCACCTTCTTTTTCAGCAATGAAAAAACGCACATTAGCGTGTGCGGTCGGGATATGTGGATTTTTTGGGTGGATAACAAGTGAAACACCACAAGCTTGCCAAGTTCTGCCAGCAAGTTCTGGGCGATGAGCAGTAGCTGATGGCGGTAATTTATCCCCTGATACCACAGAGAAGTTCACTCCACCTTGCTCTACAACTGAGCCATTGGTCATGACGCGCGTTCTACCGCCACCACCTTCTTTACGTTTCCAGTTATCTTCAATAAATGTTCCTGTACCGTCAGCTTCTTCTAATGCCTGACAAATCTTATCTTGTAGGCTTTTGAAAAATGCGATGATTGGTGTGATTTCTATGTTCGCTGTCGAACTTAATTGTGAGTCCATCTTCTTACCGTCGGTTAGCCATTAACTGTGAGGAAGTCATTGTAGGTAAAGGGTCTTAGGGTGGCAAGTGAAGCTGAAAATAAAAGACTCACTTATTTTGTGCAATATTGCACTTTTTTGGGGCGAACAGTGCGGTTCTTTGAGTCTTTATGGTGCACAAAAGCACTATGATAATACTTATACTTCTTAACGTAATGAAAAATATACTGTTATTTTCTGGCTTGTTTTGTGCTTTATAGAGTTCAGTTATTGAATAATTCATTATGGAAACGACTATGAGCAAAACCTTAATCTTGTGTTTAACCTTATTAAGCCTCTTTTTTCCCACTATGGTGTGGGCGGAAGAAGCGCAACTTAACGGGGCGAACACTAGTTGGATATTAACGTCCACAGCATTAGTTTTATTGATGACCTTGCCAGGCTTGGCACTTTTTTACGGTGGTTTGGTTCGTAAAAAAAATGTGCTTTCAATTTTAATGCAATGTTTTGCTATTGGCTCTATCTCTTCAATTTTATGGTTATTGGTCGGCTACAGCTTAGCTTTTACTGAAGGTAATGGCTTTATTGGTGATTTCAGTAAAGTGATGATGCACGGTATCCCTAAAGATGCTTTATCAGGAGATATCCCTGAAAGCTTATTTATGCTCTTTCAAATGACGTTTGCCATTATTACGCCAGCCCTTATTATTGGTGGTTTTGCTGAGCGCATGAAGTTTTCAGCAGTATTACTTTTTAGTGGTATTTGGTTATTGGCTGTTTATGCCCCTGTTACGCATTGGGTGTGGGGTGGTGGTTGGTTAGCACAAATGGGCGTTTATGATTTTGCCGGTGGTATTGTGGTACATATTACCGCAGGTACCGCGGCCTTAGTTGCTGCTCTTGTTGTTGGTCCTCGTCGCGGCTTTCCTAAAACACCTATGTTGCCACATAACTTAACCATGACAGTTACCGGCGCGGGTATGCTTTGGGTTGGCTGGTTTGGTTTTAATGGTGGTAGTGCTTTAGCGGCTAATGGTGATGCGTCTATGGCTATGCTCGTTACGCATATTTCAGCCGCCGCAGGTACATTAACTTGGGCTGCCATTGAATGGAAAAAATTTGGTAAAGCCAGTGTATTAGGTGCAGTTACCGGTATGGTCGCTGGTTTAGGTACCATTACGCCAGCGTCTGGTTTTGTCGGTCCTGGTGGCGCATTAGTTATTGGTATTAGCGCTGGTTTTGTTTGTTTTTACTCAACAGTTTATATTAAGCAAAAATTAAAAATTGATGATTCGTTAGATGTATTTCCTGTTCATGGTGTTGGTGGTATTTTAGGTACGTTATTAGTGGGCGTTTTCTCAGCAACGAGCCTCGGTGTGTTTAGTGGTTTTGGTTTTGCAGAGGGTATTGCTACCATGGCAGAGCAAGTTGGTGTTCAGCTTGTCGGAATATTTTCTACACTGATTTATACTGCGGTAGTGACTTATATCATCCTTAAATTGGTCGGTTTGATGACAGGTGGTTTACGTGTTGATGAAGAACAAGAGGTCAACGGTTTAGATCAGTCTGCACATGAAGAATCAGGTTATCATTTGTAAGTGATATGACTATCTACTTAATTCAGGGGCTTGCTGTAAACGTGACTTTCGAAGTCTTCGATAGAAGAACCATCACTTTTTTATTAAACCGGAACCCCGATTAATAAACCACGGGATGACGACATTGAGTCATCTACTATCCCCTTTAAATAAAGCGCTTCGGCGCTTTTTTTATGTCCGCTATTTATTCGCACTGTCATTTTTCTGAAATATTAACGACATCAAATAGTCACACTTCTAAAGCATTTCTGTCATTTTTCTCTTGTAGCATGTCGGGCAATTACTCAGGTTTACATATTTTAACAATTATAACTCCGCGGAGCAGAGATAAAATGCAAATTAAATTAAAACAAATATTTCAAGTAAGTATCGTTGCAGGTGCATTAGCGTTGGCAGGTTGTGGTGGAGACATTAATGTTACACCTACAGTAAATGACAATAGTATTGACAATAGTACCAACAATTCAGGTAACACTACACCTCCTGTTGGCGATACCAACCCATGTGCTACACGTGGTGATTTACAAGGTGCTTTTGATGGCCAAGATTGTTCTTATAGCGCTGCTTTTGCGAGTAAAAATGTTGAAGTAACTGAAGATTTAACTTTTGCTGAGCTTGAAAGTGATGGAGTACATGTTTTTAGCGGTGCATTATTAATTGGTAAAGACTGTAATACTACAACTTCCTGTACGGTAGCGGCTAATGGACCAACATTAACTATTGCTGCCGGTGCTAATTTAGCCTTTGATTCTGGTGAAGCGATTATTCGTGTTGCTCGAGGTGCTAAAATTAATGCGGTTGGTACCATTGATAAACCTATTAACTTTACTTCTACTAATGCTTATGACCGTTTAGATGTCGTTGGTGATGGACCTCAATTTGCTGATTGGGGTGGTATTATCATCAACGGTTTTGGTATTACTAATCAATGTACTGATGTATCACGTGATGCAGGTACTTGTAATGCACCGACAGAAGGTGTGTTAAGTCACTTTGGCGGCAATGACAATACAGATAATAGTGGCACCATTCAGTACGCTAAAATTTGGTATGCAGGCTCTGGACCTAAAACAGGCGGTGCAGGCGACGACCTTAACTCACTTACCTTAAACGGTGTTGGCTCAGGCACTTCTTTTGATTATATTCACATTCATCAAGGTTTTGATGACGGCATTGAATTTTTTGGTGGTGCATCCACACTTAAGCATATTGTTGTAACTGATACTCAAGATGATGGCATTGACATCGATGGTGGTTGGCAAGGTAAAGCACAATTCATCGTAGTTAAGCATGGCACGGTTAAAAGTAAGAAAGAAGTTATTAGCCCTGCAATTATTGATGGTGGCGTTGAAGAGAAACCAGAAGAAATATTCCCTGCAGGCACGCCATTATTTATGGGAAATAACGGTTTTGAAACTGATGGAGAGAAAAACTCCGGTGCAGAATATAGTCAAGCACCAGCATCTAACCCAATTATTGCCAACGTAACCGTTATTACTACTGACGGTAAGTCTTTACGTGACGGTGACCCTTCACAAGCATTTAAATTTGATGATGCTATTAAAGGTATGTACTACAACGTATTGATGGTAAAAACTGACGGAACCAATGGTACTGATTGTGTGCAGTTTAAGAGTGACGGCGAAAAAAATGCAGACACCCTTTCTTTCACTAGTTCAGCGATGGCTTGTATTAATGAATTTAAGGGCGATAGTGTTTTTGGTAGTAAAGCGCCAGTAGCATTGCAAGGTACAGCCAAAACAGATTGGTTTGATAATAGCGGCGTCAACGAACGTATAGGTGGCAATGCTTCTGTACTTGTTGCTAATGGTTTTGCAACAAACACTTCGTCTACAGACATCACAGTAACAGCAAATGACTTATCTTCGTTAAATGACAGTTTCTTTGAAACAGTAAGTCATGTTGGAGCTGTTTCAGACCAAGACACCGGTTCAGATTGGTATAAGTGGGTAGAAACAGCAATTACTGCCGCAGATCTAGATTAATCTCAGTTTCTCTACACTAATTTACAAAGTGCTTTTGTAAATTCTTATAAAGAATAGCTTATAAAAATAGGTCCCTACTGGTTATATGCGTGGTGTGCCTATTTTTTATTTGAGGATAAAATTTTCATATGAAAACTCAAAATAAACTCAAAAAAGTGACGCTTGCAGTCAGTTTGGGATTGTTATCGTACACCAATAACCTTCATGCTCAAGAGCAAGATATACAAGCTCAACAAGACGGAATGGAAGAAGTTGTTGTAGTCGCTAGTCGTTTAAAAGGTAGTGCTGCCGCAGTCATTGAAGAAAGAAAAAATCAAGCTTTTGTTGCTGATATATTAGGCGCAGATGAAATGTCAAGAACAGGCGATAGTGATGCTGCTTCGGCATTACGTCGTGTTACAGGGTTAACCTTGGTTGATGGCAAGTTTATTTATGTGCGTGGTTTGGGTGAACGTTACTCAAGTGCACGTTTAAACGGAGCCAGTATTCCAAGCCCAGATTTGACGAGGAATGTTGTACCGTTAGACATTTTTCCTGCAAGTATTATAGAAAGTTTATCAGTGCAAAAAGTGTACTCTCCTTCTATGCTAGCAGCATTTGGCGGTGGTAATGTTGATATTCGTACTAAGACAGTACCAAAAGATTTTACTGCAGGTATTGAATTAGGTGCAGGATACAATTCCAATTCAGGCTCTGGCAATACCTACAATCGTAATGATGATGGAATTCCAGAGCTACTAAATAACGCTATTGTTCAATATAAAGGGGATTTTAGCCTACGTAGTATTATCAATAATGATCATTTAGTCGGTGATGATAAAGCTGACCAAGCAAGAGTTATTAATAGCGACTTATTAAAATCTTTACCGCGTAATATGGAAATGACTGAAGAGTCGTTAGACCCGAATTACGGTATTAAAGCACATATTGGTAATAGCTTTGCTGAAAACTGGTTTGGTGGTCAAATAGGCTTTTTATTGGCCGGTTCATATAAAAATGAATGGGACAGCTCAAATAAATTTCAAGCGGTACTAAGTGAAAATTTTTCTGACGATTGTAGCCAGCAATTATTAACAACAGCAGATATCGCCAACTCTTGTTTTAATACCGCGACAGAGTCTTTAGTTACCACAGAAAATGAACGGCTAAGCGGAGTATTAAGTCTTGGTTATGAAATTGATACCCATAGCGTGTCTTTATCCGAAATTTATTTAGCTGATTCTGATGATACAACTGAAGTAGGTATTTCACAAAGCCCTAATGGCAGTACAGTGAATACTATTTTTGGTAATGGTCAAGCAGATAGAGTTCATGAGTTTAGTTATGAAGATCGTGAATTACGTATAACACAAGCTATTGGCCAACATACTTTTTTAGATTATGGCGGTTTAGGTTTTGATTGGCAATACACTGAGTCGACGGCAAAAACTGAAATCCCAATTGATGTAACGTATAAATTTGATGACAGTTATATTGACGGTGCATACAGTAAATCAGAAGTGTCGGGTGATGATAATCGCGCGGTATATTCTTTTATCGATCTCGAGGACAATGTAAAGTCTTATGGTGGTAATTTAGTGCTACCTGTCTATGTCGGTAATTATCAAATGGAGTTTAAGGCTGGTTATGACTTTACCGATAAAGCTCGGCTTTATAATACTTCTTCTTTTGCGGTAAATAATGATTCAGGGGTTTTTATACCTGTTAATAATAATGAAGATAGGGTTTTAGGTCTTACGAGTTATCTTACTGATGAATTAGTCGATACTCACTCATTCTTAGTTGATTTTAATGAACCAACGGCTCCTGATGCCGATGATTATTTAGCCGCACAGAAAATCGATGCCTATTATGGCGAATTTGATGTGTTTTATGATAATAAATGGCGCATCAGTGGCGGCATACGATATGAAGAGTTTAAGCAAGTTTCTGTTGGTACATCAAGTTTGATTTTTTCAAAAGCTGAGTTAGATATCTTTTTCTCTCCAGAAAAAATAGAAGATGGCACTATTTTATCTCATGACTTTTTCCCTGCATTGTCACTGACATACATAGCAGATAGTAACTATCAAATGCGTATTGGATATGGTGAAACGGTAGTTCGCCCAGATATACGTGAGGTTGTGCCAGTGGCTTACTATGACCCGCTAACCGATATTCGCACTATCGGTAGAAGCGGCCTAGAAAGTAGTCCATTGAAAAACTATGACGCCCGTTTCGAATATTATGGCGATAATGGTGATAATTATAGTATTGCTGCTTTCTATAAAGATATTGAATCACCTATTGAAAATGTATTGTCGGTTGGCGATGAAGATTACACCATGACATTTGTTAATGGTGAGACAGCCGAAGTGTATGGTATTGAAATGGAATGGCTACATAGTCTAACTTGGCTTACTAGTGGATTATTTACCTCTGGTAATATTACGTTGAGTGATTCAGAAGTCTCTATTGATCCTGCTTATGCAGGGAATTTAACAAATTCAACTAAAAGGATGACTGGTCATTCAGAGTATGTCGTGAATTTTCAGTTAGGTTATGATTCTGATAACGGTAATCACACGGGTTCACTTTTATATAATGTTTTTGGTGAGCGTATACTCGCTTCTGGTGTTGGTGGGCGTGAAGATGCCTTTGAACAACCATTTAATTCGTTAGATGTTGTGTATACCTATTATCCAAGTTTTGATTCAACCATTAAATTAAAAGTTAAAAATATACTAGGTGAAGATCAGGATGTTACTCAATCCGATATAACAGTCCGCTCTAAAGAAGTCGGTACAATAATGGAATTGAGTTATAAATATGAATTTTAATGGTTAATTATTTAGATACGGTTGAGCGCAAAATTAGCTGTGTTTTGAGCTTTTTAAGCAGTATTTAATGTATATTAGTTTTTAGCGCAATATAGCCACTTAACGACTATGTTGCGCGTTTCTTTTTAATGACTACGGGTCATGACAGGGCAATACTGCGTTTTT
Source organism: Colwellia sp. 75C3 (assembly GCF_002836255.1). Lineage (GTDB taxonomy): Bacteria > Pseudomonadota > Gammaproteobacteria > Enterobacterales > Alteromonadaceae > Colwellia. Next base: position 101,457 of record NZ_PJAU01000048.1, read on the forward strand.
CACTTTATTAATCTAATTTAAACAAGCACAAATTTTCCACTCAATTATCAACATTTTTCCCTTAATTACTGTGGGATAGTAATTAAGTATCATACTGAAAGCTCAGTTAATCCGTTTCAGCTTTTACCACAGAGCCGACTAAAGCAGAAATCTAGATAAGGTCAGGTATATGATCTGAAAGCAGACGTTCAATTGTGCTAACTCTTAACAAGAATAACCAAAAAACACGGATGCTGGCAAAGTTTTCTTGATGATTAAAAATTATCCCTAATACCTGTTATAATTACCAGTAATCGTTATTTTTTGATACAACGAATATTTGGGTTTTTGCTTGTATTTTGGAGGTAACCCTATGGCACAAGCACTTAAATCACTCACTTATGAGGATGTGGAATTATTCTGTGAGCAAACCCTCCAAACAGGTACTTCTGTAACCTTAGAGAGTGTGCTAGAAAAGTTTCCCAACAACTCTATTGATGTCGTTGCCTGTTTTGACCAGTGGCGTCAACTTAAATTGAATCAATCGTTAGCTACTTCTTCACAAAATTCAGACAACAAACCCGCAATTCCGCCTAGCATTACCCAAATAATGCAAGAAGAAATAGCTAAACAGCAAGCCAGCCAAGCTGAAGAGCAGCAAACCTTGCTCGCTCAACAACAAGACATCGAACAATTTCTTATCGCTAAAAGCCAAGAGTTACAGGCAAACCTTGAGAGTCAATCTAAGTTTGTAGACGAAACTCATCAACAACTTAAACAACAATCACAAGAGTTTCAGGAGCAATTCCAACAGCTAACTAGCGGCTACAACAATGAAATCATCACGTTAAAGCAAAACCATCAGCAGTCGTTAATCGCTCAACAACAAGCACACCAAATAGCCATTGAAAGTGTTATCAATGAGAATGCGGCGCAACTAGCTAACTTAAGTGATCAAGTTACGCAATTAACCGAAACTAATACATTACTAAAGGCGAAAGTTGAGGAATATCTAGTAAGTCAGCAACAATTAAGCGTGCTGCAAAGAACCATGAGTCAACTTGAACAGCAATTATCTGAAGAAAAGGCCGAACAAGAACAATATACTGCAGCAGAAAAAATACAATACCAAGAAAACCTCAACGCATTACGCGATGCTCACCAACAAGAAATAAATGAATTAAATACCACCCATCAAAACGAAATAACAAAAGCCTTCTCTCAGAATTTGCAACAAGGTGATGAGAGCAACGAACAACTGAGCAAAATACAACAGGAAAATAAAATTCTGGAACAACAACTTGCAGAAGAACAGTCAAACTCTGCCAACTTACAAACACGCTTAGTTAATGTTAGTAATGATATCGCCAAAGATAAGGCATCTAAGACTAAATTACTGGCGTCGCTTGAAGAAGAAAATGCAAAAATCATCACGCTTGAGCAGCAATTATCTCAGCACGAAACTGGCTTAACGGTAGAAAGTGATTTAAATGCGCTTGAAAAAGCAGAGCGAATGATCGCTGATTTACGTAGTGAAAACTACAAATTAGCAACTCGACTTGAACACATCAAAACTAATTCAGTTGCAACGATCGAACGCTTAACCGATAAATCCGTTCAAGCAATTTCTCGTACTAAAGAACTTGAATCACAGCTTGATTTAGAAATACAAACTAATAGTCCTGCCAAAGAAGAAAGAATAAAACTCAAAGAACAGCTAGAGTTGATGAAGCATAATCAAGCATCAACATTTGAACGGTTAACTAACAACGCAGAGCAAGCCAAAGAAAAAATAAAAGTGTTAGAACAACAGCTTGCTGAGATAAAGCGTTAATCGCATGTAAGGGCTAACCGCAATGAAACTTTACACTTTTTTCACTAGTACCTAACCCGCAACGTGTTGGTTATCTATTGAAATACAAAAGTATTTCAATAGATACAGAATAAATTGTCCTGAAGAAAAAGCGCAATTTAACCAAAACTTTCTCGCCATTATCCACAATATACGGTACCTAACTTATATATAACTAACGATTGCACCTTAACTGATGTCATTGCTATTTTCAGCTACTTATAAACTGCTTTAATGAATCAAAAAAATACCCCCTTCAAACTCATGATTGTCCATTAATGAATTAGATTGAATGTCCATTTTCTTATTTGTCGTGAAGTGTGGAACAACCTTAGCTAACGGCTCAAAGTGGCACTCAACGGCCTGACAGCGTTTGCAATGACGCATTAATTAACGTTTAGCTGAAAACTAAACCCGTAATCACCGAGCGTCCGCTTTATGATCATAGACCAGTCGTTACCTAGATTTCTGTTTTAGTCAGGAAAGCGCACAAAGTGATCATTATAATATTCAGTAATTGCACCCATCTTTATTTCTTTGCTGAAGGAATCGTCACTATGGCATCAACACCAGTAGCACTTTCATTATTCACTAGTTCAACGCTGCCGAGATGAAATTGAGCAATTAACTGTGCAATGTAGAGCCCTAATCCTAAATGCGGTTGTGGATCTTGCTTACCTTTACGGACAGAGACCATAGAATCAAACAAACGATCTTGCATGGCTATAGGAAGTAATGCACCTATATTGCCAATAGTTAAAATAAAGAGATCATTTTTAGCGGTTAGTTTTATATCAATGCAGGTATTTATCGTAGAAAACTCTACTGCATTAGCCAGTAACTTATCTAAAAGTTGGGCAAGTAGTTCAGGTCCACCATTAACTTGATTCTCTTTATTTTCGTTAAGGTTATCGTCAAATAGATCGATTGATAAGGTAAAAGCTTGTTGAGGTTGAGTTAACTGATAACCTTGTACGCAACCCGAAACAACCTCGTCAATGGCATAACTAACTCGCTCGGTATTTTGTAAACTCTGCTCTAAACGAGTCGCTTCGCTCATTAAGGTTAAAATTGTCGATAAGCGGTTAACGCCTTCTTTTGCTCTGTGCATATAGACGTTATCTTGGCTGGCGGGTAAATCAAGCTCTAACGATTCTAGTGACGATTTTACCACGGCTACTGGCGTTCTTAACTCATGTGATAAACTTGCCGACATCCCCTGAAGATATTGAGTATATTGACTTAATCGTTGCACCATTAAAGCGAAAGTACGCTGTAAATCTCCAACCTCATCAGAGGCATTGCTAATTGGAATAGGGTGAATTATTTTACCCTGCTCATCAATCGCTTGTTCTGTTTGGTTGCGTAAGGTACGAATTCGGTTTGACGTGCGTGAGGCAAAAACAAATAAGGCAAATGTGCCTAACCCCATCACTGCCAAAATAACGTTAAACCAACTTTGTAATGCTTGATTTCTTAACGTTCTAATACCATTGGTGGTTTCTTCTGCAATGACCGCGCCTTTTACTTCGCCGTCACTGTAAATAGGATAAGCGGCAGATAAAATAACGGCTTTATTATCTGTGGTTAAACGCCAAGTTGCCCCGCGTTTACCATTCAGCGCTTTGGTGAGATGACTACCTTGCAAGTGAGCCACATCATAAAGTTGATCATTAAAATCTTTGGGTGGCGTTGTTAAAATTTTGTCATATATTGCTAATAACTGCTGCTGAAGTGGGCGATACCAAGTTTCTTCAAGATCAGGCTTAGTCATTTTTCCCCAAACACCATCTGAGTTTTTAATATCACCCGCTTTGGCTAATACGCGACCATGTTTATCGACCACCCATATACGTGATTCACTATGGTCTAAGCCTTTTAAAATACGTTCAATTTCAGGTGAGGGTAATAAAACGGTACCTAATTGATCCGCTTGTTTAAATGGTGAAGTGCCTAGGGTAATTTTTTGTTCTTTACTGCCTTGGTCAATGTCACTAATCGCAAAACTTAATTGGCTTCCTAATAAGCTTAATGGCAGTCGTAATTCGATAGTGTAACCTTGTTCTGTTTCAATCCACATCCCCTGGATACGTGGCTCTGGCGCTAAAGGCTTATTATCGTATGAACTGTCGGATGAGCCAACGGATGAATTAGTATCAATTTGATAAGCGGTTACCCAGCCAGGCGCTTTAGTTGAGATAACATAGCGACGAAAGTCACCCTCAGGGGTAATAAAGGCAATTTGTAATAAATCATTTTTGTCTATTCTTAAGCTGTTTTCAGGTCTATAAACAACGCTGTCGTCGGTTACCGAAAAATAGGCATACAGATGCTCACGGTATTTACCCACCATATGTTTAAAAGAGAGACTTTGCTCTTGATAAATATCATGTCCTTCAATTAAATAATCTTGTTGATAATTTAATGCTCGATGTTGATTGTGCCAATCATCTAATTTTCCGTCGAGCTGAATAGGATCAACAATAGGGTAGGCGTATAGATCACGGCCTTTTTGTACCGTAGGTAAGAAACTGGCTTGTCGGTTAAATAATTTTGGACGTTCATGAAGAGCCGTTGCGACTGCACGCACGGTACCCATTAAGGTTTTTTCTTGGCCAATACGTAAATACTTTTCCATTTCCCATACGTATTGATAACCTAATAATGGGATCGCGAATAAAAACAAAGAAAGTAAAAATAACTTTATTCTTAAACCAAAGCGAAAGGTCGGGCGATTAAATTTCATGGTTAATCAAGGTTACTTTCAGTTGTTTTCTCTGCTTTCCATCGATAACCCATACCGTAAACCGCGTCGATACAGTCAAAATCATTATCCAACACAATGAATTTTTTACGAATACGTTTGATATGAGAAGTAATAGTGCTGTCGTCAACATACACTTTGGCATCTTCCATGAGTTGCTGGCGGCTTTTAACATGTCCAGGAACTTTAATTAAAGAATGTACTAACCAAAATTCGGTCACGGTAAGTTCAATTAACTGTTGTTGCCAATGAACCAACATGCGTTCAAGACATAAAGTGAGTGAACCAGTAATAATATTATCATCATTACTTGTTGGTTTATGACTTGCTTCAATGCGTCTAAACAGTGCAGCAATGCGGGCGAGCATGTGCGGTAAACTAATATCTTTAGTTAAATAATCATCTGCGCCCATTCTTAAACCACTGACCGTATCAAAGTCATTGTCACGAGCTGTTAGAAAAATAATAGGTAATGAACTCGACAATTGACGTAACGCTTGGCACAAAGTAAATCCGCCATCGATCTCATCTTCTAAACCAATATCAATGATGGCCAAGTCAGGCAGTTTCTCCGTTAAGGCAAGCTGAGCTTCTTTACGATTACTATAGGCTTGTACTTTATAACCTTGCTTCTCTAAAAGCTCAGTGTAGTTTTTTCTAATGGAAATATCGTCTTCAACGATTGCAATACTTCGGCTCATTGAGCGTCCTTGTAACTACATAGTTAGTTTGTCATTAAACTGCTTAGTAATACCAATTACACTAATAAATTGATCAACTTAGAGTTGTATTAGCGAGCTTAGAACAAGCAAAATTACTTAAATATAGTTATTCTATATTTCTTTAATTTTGAGCCGTTATCGGTTCGCTAATAAACTCCCAAAGGGCGAGTTTAAAAGGCTTACATGCGTTGTTATTGATTTCGACAAGGGAGTAACCATTATCTTCAATCAATGCCTTGCCTCTAAGCCTTTTAATTCTCGCTAAGTGGTCAATTAATTAATGTACTTGGTATGACATTATCTACCATAAAATCCAACATAAATAGAGCCAAACGGTGATTGCCTTTTTTTCGCCACAATTGCTCATCACATTGCCATTTTTCAGCCCCTGTTTTGCCATTTGGTTGTTGTTTAATAGATCTCGTAAGCAACATTAACCAATCTTAAAAACATTTTAAGAAATACTAAATAAATTACTGAGGGTACAAACATGAAAAAACAACTAATCGCGACAAGCATTATCTTATCTCTGGCAATGACTCCAGCTATGGCTTCTTCAACAAAGGAAGATAATGATAATACCAATGAAATAATTGGACTAAGTACCGGTGCTGTTATCGGCGGATTGATTGCCGGTCCCGTTGGTTTAGTGGTCGCCGGTACTATCGGCTTATTTATTGGCCACTCGCAAGAACAAAAAGATCAAATAGAACAAGTAGAAACACACTTAGTAAAAAATAAAATGGCGATGAAATCACTAAGTAATGACAAGCAGGTTTTGCAACAACGTCTAGCGAAAAGTGAACAAACACAACAGCTTTTAACTGAAGAGTTAGCGTTGACAGAAAAGACACTGAGCCAAGCTGATAAATTAGAGCAGCTTAAATTAAACCTTCAGTTTGATGTGGACTCAACGCAAGTTGAATCTTTCTACACCCCGCAAATTAAGCACTTAGCTATGATGATGCAAGAAAACCCTGAGTTGTCGGTGAGCCTGTCGGGTTATTCAGATCCAAGTGGCAGCGAAGAAAGTAACTTAAAGCTTTCTCAGGCAAGAATTGAGTCAGTTAAGTTAATGTTGGTTAATTTAGGTGTTGATGAAAACTATATTAGCACTGAAGCATTTGGTGAGAGTAATTCAATGCAAGCTAACCGTACGGCGAATAGCAACTTTAATGAGCGTCGTGTAGATGTGCAATTATTTGCTCAAGAGCAGGTCATTATATCTGAGCAGGATGTTGCTCAAATTCATGTGACCTTACCAGGGCATAAAGTAACTGAGAAAAAAGTAGCAAAGCAGAAAACATCTGGATTTGAAGTTGCAAAGCAGCAGGTAACCTTACCAAAGCAAGTTATTGCACACACACAAGTATTAGCAGACATAAACTAATTCTCTTCAACTGCCAACCTTGGTCGAGCTCTCATTAACAGCCCCTATTTTTATTTATGATTGCTCGGCATTTTTAAGTACCATATTCTCACGGAGAAGAGGCATGAGATTTAGCCCCATTACGCTCAATTTATTTATCATTTCAGGCATAACACTGGGCATGACTCTCGGTCTTAGTAGTCATGTCTATGCAGTCGAAAACAACAATAACTTAGTTTCCAATAACATGGATTACCATCAAGTTAACCTGAATGACGTTAGCTCAGGCACCTTGCTTTTTAAGCAGAACAACAGCAAGCAATTTTTGCAAGCGCCTCAACTTAAAACCCAAGTCGAGATAGAAATTAACGGTTTGGTAGCGAATGTGAAAGTGAAACAAAAATTTACGAATACTAGCAATAATTGGCAACACGGTGTTTATGCTTTTCCGTTACCTGATAATGCGGCGATTAATCAACTTAAAATGCGTATTGGCGAACGCGTTATTGTTGGAGAAGTTCAAGAAAAAAAACAAGCGAGAAAAACCTTTAATAATGCTAAAAAAAGTGGCAAAAAGGCGGCGCTAATTGAGCAACATAGGCCTAACTTATTTACCACCCAATTGGCTAATATCCCGCCGAATGAAGAAGTTGAAGTAGAGCTAAATTACTTTCAACAGGTTGATTATCAAGCAGGGGAGTTCAGTTTACATTTCCCTATGGCAATAACACCGAGGTATCAACCTAAGGGCTCTAAAATATCTGAAACGCATAATTCGTTACCCGCATTAATTTTTCAAGCGCGAGCGGCAACGCTAGTAGGCACTAGAACAGAAAAGAACTCAAACACCTCATTATTTGACCAAGATTCAAGTGTTGGTCAAGCCCAAGGCCCGTTTATTGATTTAACTGTTGATCTTTTTTCTGGCGCAGAGTTAGCGAAAGTTAATAGCATAAATCATTCTTTAATCTCTCAACAACAAGAGCAAGGGCATTATACGCTTAAGATAGTCCACCAGCCGGTTGAAAAAGATTTCAAATTAACATGGCAATATCCCCCACAAACATTGCCTCAAATATTAAACTTTCAACAAGCTTATCAAAATAAAAAGTATGGTTTGTTAATGGTGTTACCTGGACTGTCGGCGTTGAATGAGAACTCAGCTGCAAATAAGATAACGCCACTGCGCGAGCTTACTTTTGTATTAGATACCTCTGGCTCTATGGCCGGTGATTCTTTAGCACAAGCCAAGCAAGCATTTAAATATGCACTAACGAGTTTAAACGAGCGTGACAGTTTTCAACTCATCGCTTTTAATTCGTACCCGACCAAACTTTTCCAAGCTCCCGTACTTGCCAATGAAACGAATAAAAAACATGCTTGGCGTTTTGTCTCAGCGTTAGAGTCTACTGGCGGCACTGAAATTAAATCAGCGTTAGATTTAGTACTCAACGAAAAAGCTAATGGCAATGAAAAGCTCCAGCAAATTGTTTTTTTAACAGATGGTGCTGTAGGTAATGAAGCGGAAATTTTTTCAGATATAGAAAAAAGGATTGGTAATAAACGATTATTCACTGTTGGTTTAGGTACTGCACCTAACCGATACTTTATGAAAAAAGCGGCGGAGATAGGTCGTGGAAGTTATCAATTCATCAGTAATCATAATGAATTGGTAAAACAAATGGACCGACTTTTTACCAAGTTGAGCCAACCAGTGCTGACCGATTTAAACATGAGTCTGAATGATCCAAACGGTGCGTTATTGACCACACCGAATCCTATTCCAGATGTTTATGCGAATGAGCCGTTATTTCTAAGTTATCAAGTAACAGGCGAACAAAGTGATAGTTTACTTACGGGTATATATCAGGGAAAAATCTGGTCAGTTAATATTGAAAATTATCAACAAGGCAATGTTGAAAATAATGTTTTAGGGGATATTGAGAGGAATAAAGCTAAGTCTACTAAGTCGGCACAGGAGCTAAATATACCGCCATTGGCAACCCTATGGGCAAGACGTAAAATTGCCGACCATTATCGTCAATTGATGTTATATAAAGATACTAAAGCAAAAGATAATATTATTGAACTTGCCTTGAAATATCATTTGGTTACGCCGTTCACCAGTCTAGTCGCGGTTGAAAAAGAAGTCTCTAGGCCACACCATCAAACAGCGATTGCTAAACAGTTAAAAAATATGTTGCCTGTGGGACAAAAGCTACCGTCCACAGCATTAAATTGGCAATGGCAATTTAATGGCGCGATATGTTTATTGATCATGTCAGTGATATCACTTTTGTTAATGCCGAGCCGAGAAGATAATGAACAAGGCTAATTCCAGTAATCGTTGTAAGAGCGATAGTATCGTTCTTACAACAAACACAAAGGATAAGTTTAGTAAAAATCCTTATAAAATCATTTTATTAAGCTTAATTGTTATTGCCTGTTTATTACTGATAAAACCAAGTTACCTGTACGCTAAATCAGTGCTTGCACAAGTATTGCTAAAACATGCGTGGCAAGAGACTCAGCAGACATATTTACAAGCTCCTGAACAAGATAAGCAGCAACATAGTCAGGAAAAATATCTGCCTTGGCAATGGGCAGATAGCTATCCGGTAGCAAAATTAACGTATAAAAAAAACAATGTGTCTTGGATTATAATGGCAGGAATGACAGGACGCGCTATGGCGTTTGCACCCACTTGGCTTGAAGATTCAGCAAAGCCAAATCAATACGGCAATACAGTGATATCTGCACATAACGACAGTCATTTTAATGTGCTAGAAGATAGCGATGTAGGGGAGGAGTTTTTATTGGAAGACCAACAAGGGAAAATATTAACTTACCGGATCACAACTATTAATATTGTCTCGGAATATGATGTTTCATCGTATCTATTTCAAGATGAAACAATGATAACACTGATCACTTGTTACCCCTTTGAAGTGACAAATAAAATAAAAACACAACGACTAGTAATTCAAGCTGTGAAGTATAATCATTGAAAGGCTATGTTAATAATTGAGGTAACTATGTGCGGCAGAATGAATTTTGATAATAAGCACAGTAAAATAATAAGCGAATTTTTTGGCTGTAATTTTAGTGCACCATCAAACAGTAACCTCAGCCCAGGGCAAACAGTCGCAACGCTCGTTAGTAAAGGTTTAAGCGCTGCTTCAGCCGAAGATGATAAAAATCAGCAGTCACCTTTTAAGCAACTTGATAGCAATTGGGGTATTCAACCTAGCTGGTCAAAGCGACTACTTATTAATGCACAAAGTGAAACGGTACTCACCAAAAGTACCTTTAAAGAGGCGATTAAAACACACCGATGTTTAATTCCCTGTTCGGGCTGGTATGAGTGGCGAACTGAGGGAAATAATAAGAAAAAGTACCTTTTTAGCCACGTCAATGAAGAGCCATTATTGATGGCTGGTATTTGGTATTCCAATCAAGATGAAAGGCAAATTGAAAAGGTAAAGCAAAGCGAAAATCAAATTTCATACCCAGACTCATCAGGAAGTAATAAGCAAAATTCGAGTCCAAAAGCAAAGCAACAATTGGTAACGCTAACAACTGAGCCTAATGCAAAGTGTGCTGAATACCATCTACGTATGCCTGTAATTATACTACCTCAGTATCGTGATTTTTGGTTTCAATCCCCCGCAGAACAATTGTCGCCATTGTTTCAAGCTATCGATCAACGTTTTATCAAAATTTCTGCGGCTTAATTTCTTGGTATTAACGAGGTAACCGAAAAGCATCTTTAATTATGCCAATTGGTTGTGCTTAACTTAGCTAACGCCTTCTAAAACGTATTTACTAAACACCCTTCAGATACACCTTGTCACTAAATAGAAACATTAATGCAACTTAAGTGTCATGTTTTTACAGTTTAAGTGTCACATTTGCTCGGTAGACTTCGCCTCATACATTTAATGCTTCGATTCAGTCGTGCTAATGCATTCGCGCAATTACGCCGAACCATTAAGGCATTATCCATAAAAATATTAATTTTTAGCGAAGAAGGTAAATCTATGAAGTTATCTAAACTAGCGCAAGCAAGTTTGTTGTTGAGCGTAAGTACCACCAGCTTAGTTTTTTCATCTCTGTCGTTCGCAGAGCAACTCCCTGAAACTAATAGCGATCAATTGACGCATGTTGTTAGCGCTGGTCAGCAAATCAATCATTCAGCCGCTAAATCACAACAAAAAGTAAATCGTTTTACTGACCAAGTACAAACTAAATTACAGCAATTTCATGTGGTCACAAAAGAAGTTGATGGTCTCAGTGTTTATAACCAACAAATGCAAGCGCAGCTAGACAGCCAATTAACTGAACTAGCCCAGCTAGCTAAGTCGATGGAAGAAGTGAGTGTTATTGAACGTCAAATATCGCCATTAATGGCGCGTATGATTAGCACGTTAGATACTTTTGTAGACCTTGATATACCTTTCTTGCCAAGCGAAAGAACAAAACGTGTTGAAGATTTAAAAACCATGATGAATCGTGCGGATATCGCTGTTTCTGAGAAGTTTCGTCGGGTCCTCGAAGCCTATCAAATTGAAGTAGATTACGGCCGTACTATTGAAGCGTACAGCGGTATTTTACCGATTGATGGTAAACAAATGGATGTTGATTTTTTACGTATTGGCCGCGTCAGTTTGGTCTATCAAACCCGTGACGGTAGCCATTTAGGCGAATGGAAGCAATCTTCAACAGGAAGCGGTCAGTGGCAAACTCTGTCACAAGATTATCGTTTAGGTATTAATAAAGCCTTACGTATCGCCCGTAAACAGCTAGCACCAGATTTGATTATGGTACCAGTGTCTTTCAATGAAACATCGACACAAGCAGAGTAATAATGATGACTATTTATCCTAATGTAATAAAGAGCGTAATAAAAAACACAATCAAGAAAGCGTTGACCGTTTCTGCACTTTCAATTTCGCTAGCTTCTTTGAGTTCGGCTAGTTATGCACAAGATGCAGTGAATCTGGATGATTTATTAAATCAGCTAGCGCAAGGAAAAATCACGCAAACCAAGCAAAATCAAGCACGAGAAAGTGAATTTAAAGGCAAACTTAATCAACAGCAAAATATGCTGAATGACATGGGCTTACAGCGTGATAATGCCTTAGTACTGAGTGTGCAGCTTGAACAAAACTTTGCTGATAATGAAATTAACTTAGCAAATAAGGCTGAAGCTTTAGATAAACGTTTAGGTGAACTAAAAGAATTGTTTGGTGTGTTACAGCAAGTATCAGGTGATACACGCAGTAAGTTTCAAACGTCAGTTATTTCTGCGCAAATACCCGGACGTGGGCAGTTTTTAGATGAATTTGCGCAAAGTATGGGCTCAAGTTCAAAGCTTGCATCCATCAGCGAGATTGAGCGCCTATGGTTTGAACTACAACGTGAAATGACGCAAAGCGGAAAAGTAACCACGTTTAACCGTGAAATTGTTTTAGCCAATGGCGACCGTAAAAATGCTGAAGTTACCCGTGTAGGTGGCTTTAATTTAATCTCTAATGGCAAATATTTGGAATACATTGATGAAACTGGCTCGGTTGCAGAGCTTATGAGGCAGCCCTCAAGTCGCTACTTAGCATCAACGAGTGATTTGATTGAGAGCGGCGGCAATACCACTGCGTTTGCTTTAGACCCAACCGGTGGTTCAATATTAAGTTTATTAGTGCAAGCCCCTGATTTAAAAGAACGAGTAGACCAAGGTGGACCAGTGGGTTACATCATTTTAGCGATTGGTTTTGTCGGTCTACTTATCGCGCTAGAACGTTTAATTAGCTTAGTGCTTATTGGCTCTAAAGTTGAACGTCAGCTTAAGTCACCGATAGCATCGAGCGATAACCCGTTGGGTCGTGTTATGCAAGTTAAAGATAACAATCCAAACCTAGACACTGAAACCTTGGAGCTTAAATTATCTGAGTCTATTTTAAGAGAAGTACCCAAGTTATCCAAACGTCTCACCTTAATTAAAATCATCTCAGTGGTGGCTCCGTTAATCGGTTTACTCGGTACGGTAACGGGCATGATTAATACCTTCCAAGCGATTACCTTATTTGGTACTGGCGACCCTAAGCTGATGGCTGGCGGTATTTCTCAAGCGCTTGTTACTACCGTTTTAGGCCTAGTTGTTGCTATCCCAATGGTGTTTATCTTTGCCTACTTAAATGGTCGCAGTCGCAACATTGTTAATATTTTACAACAAGAAAGTACTGGGCTTATTGCTGAAAGAGCTGAGCGCGCAGAACTTGAAAATAGCCCTGAACTTGCAGGTCAAGGAGCATAAATAGTGATTGCCTTAATGGAAATGTACGACGCCATTAATGAGTTTATGGATACCGGTGGTCAAGTATTAATCGTGATCGCCGCTGTTATCTTCATTATGTGGTTATTGATTTTTGAACGCTTTGTTTTTGTTTTTTACAGCTACCGTAGCGTAAAGAAACACATGATTAGTGTATGGCAAGGTCGTAAGGATCAAACATCTTGGTACAGCGAGCAAATACGCAATGCGTTAATTTCTCGTGGTACCACTAAATTGAATCGTAATTTAGCGCTTATCCAGTCTTTGGTTGTCTTGTGTCCGTTGTTAGGTTTACTGGGCACGGTGACCGGCATGATTGAAGTATTTGATGTGATGGCAATATCAGGCAGCGGCAATGCAAGGTCTATGGCGTCGGGTGTATCACGCGCCACTATCCCAACAATGGCGGGTATGGTCGGTTCGTTATCAGGTGTGTTTACTGCAACCTGGTTACGCCGAAATGCTAAAAAAGAATCTGAATTGTTAGCCGACAGCTTGACGGTTAGTCATTAGTCATTAGCTATTAAATCATAGCGGATAACTGTTTCGTGTGAAGCGAAACAGTTATTTAAAAATAGAATTGTAGGAGTTAGTTATGCGTCACTTAAACCAAATGTTACAAGACCAAGATGAAAAAGAAGAAATTGATATGACCCCGATGTTAGATGTGGTTTTCATCTTATTGATTTTTTTCATCGTAACCGCCTCATTTGTTAAAGAAGCAGGTATTGACGTTAATCGTCCAGAAGCGGCGACAGCGGTGAAAAAAGAACGTGCCAATATCTTAGTTGCTATAAGCGATAAAGGTGATATTTGGATCAATAAACGTAAAGTAGATATTCGCAGTGTACAAGCAAATATTGAGCGTTTAAAAGCAGAAAACCCACAAGGTACTGTTGTGATTCAAGCCGATAAAAAATCTACCACTGATACCTTAATTAAGGTGATGGATTCTGCACGTGCCGCCGGTGTTTATGACGTGTCTATTGCAGCACAAGATGCCTAGAAATAGGCTTGGGAGTTAATATGTTAACAAGCATACCAAAAAATATGGCACAGGATGTGTCACAACAAATGTCGCAGGACATATCTAAAGATATAATTGTACGTAGTGGTACTCGTTATGTAATCGCTGGAGTATTAGCGTTAAGCATGACTTTCCTTTTACTTTGGGGTATGCAGAAGCTAATCGCCGGGGGAAATGAAGTAATGACAGACCCAGCTAAAGGCAGTGTGCTTGATTTTATCCGCTTAAAACAAGATGAAACCATTGTAAAAAAAGAGCGAAAACCACAAAAACCAGCAAAACCAAAAGAGCCACCACCACCAATGAACGCACCGAAAATGCAACAATCTAACCCTAATGCTAATGCGGTTAAAAGTAGTTTTGCAGCGGATATTCAAACGGATATGGGCTTGGCAGGCGGTTTAAGTTTAGATACAGGTGATGGTGATTATTTACCGATTGTTAAAGTTGCCGCTATTTACCCACGTCGAGCACAATCTCGTGGCATTGAAGGATTTGTTATTGTTGAGTTTGTTGTGACAAAAACAGGTGCAGTGAGTAATGCCGTGGTTGTTCAAGCAAAACCCGAAGGGGTATTTGATCGGGCAGCGCTTGATGCGGTTGCCAAATTCAAATACAAACCACGTGTTGTTGATGGTATTGCGATGGAAGTTGCGGGCGTACAAAACAAGATTAGCTTTGAAATTGATGGCTAAAAATTTCAAAGAATTCAAAGGTATGAATCTGTCATTACTGAAGTGTTTAATCGAACGTAGCATGGATGCTACTTAGTAGAATATGCAGGACGTACATTCTGTTGAATCCATTATTAAGTTTTATAAATTATCTATTAATAGATAATTAAGGGGCAAGTTATGAAAAGCAAAAATTCCTTACTACTGACAACCGTATTTACATTACTTGTCACGATAACAAGCAGCAAAACTTTTGCTGCACAAACAAGCACAGCAACTAATGCAGATGAAAACAGTGCAGATAAAAAAAACGTCACTAAACAAAGTTACCGTGCCAGTAAAAAAGTACCCGCAATGCGAAATCGCGTCTATGCACAATTAGCCCGTGCCCAACAGTTGGCGGATGAAGGTGATAAAATAGAAGGCTTTGAAGTATTAGGCGAAGTAGAAGAGCGCCTTGATAGCTTAAATAGTTATGAACGCGCGATGTTATTTAATTTTTACGGTTTTATGTATTACGGTAATGATGATTTAGCATTGGCTATTGATAGTTTCAATAAGGTTATTGCTGAGACAGCCATTCCTGATAGTTTGATCATCTCAACGCTTTATTCTTTAGCGCAATTAAGCATGCAGCAACAAGACTTTAAATCAGCGCTTGATTACTTAAACCAGTGGCGAACTCTTAATCAGAAGGAGCTAACGGGTAATCAAGAAATGTTATTTGCACAAGTGTATTTTCAAGATAAAGATTTTATTAATAGTTTAAAGCATATTGAAGTAGCAGTGGGTTTAGTTGAAGCTAACAATAAACAGCCTAAAGAAAATTGGCTAACTTTACAGCGTGCTACTTATTATGAGTTACAACAACCGAAGCAAGTAACCAAGGTAATGGAAAAGCTAGTGCGTTTATATGATAAACCACAATACTGGTTACAGCTTTCAAGTATGTACGGTGAAATCGGTGAAGAAGATAAACAAATGGCAGTAATGGAGGCGGCCTACCAAGCGGGTTATATTAGCAAAACTAGTGATATTATTACCTTGTCGCAACTTTATTTATTTCATGGCGCACCGTATAAAAGTGCCGCAGTTTTGGATGATGCTATCGAGCAAGGCAGTATTTTTGCCGATGAAGATAATTTAAGTATGTTAGCTCGTGCCTATTTAGCTGCTAAAGAAGACGATAAAGCGATTAAGGTATTGATTCGCGTTAGTGATATTGCCCAATCAGGCAAGCATGATGCCTTATTAGCGCAAACGTATTTAAATACTGAGCAGTGGCAAGCTGCGATGAACGCTGCAAAACTTGCTTTAGCTCGTTATGCTGAGCATAAAAAAAGTAAAGTTAAAAATGTTAAAGACATCGCTAATATGCATTTGATTGTAGGTATGGCGAGTTTTAACGTGAAAAGCTTTGAACGCTCTTTAGCTGCATTTGCAAAAGCATCACAATTTGTCAGTACTAAAAAAACGGCGTTGCAATGGGGCAAGTATGTTGAACGAGAGCAAGAACAACATAAAGTGCAGTTAGCGATGCTTAATTAGTTATTGGGCGTAGTGAATAAGCATACTGAAAGCGCCTTAGGGTGCTTTTTTGTTTTAATAAATTAAATAATTTTGTAAAACGTTGGCTGTAGAGAATAGTTATAGATAAATCAGTGACTGTGTTTACATACAGTTGTGGTGCGATGTATAGTTATTGCCATTATAAAAATAGTAGATTGAAATAATAAACATGGCTGAACTTTTAAAAGACTTATATAACAAAGATTTCTATCTAACTTTATCTCAACATCTAAAGGGGTGCTTAGCCAATCATGATGATCAAAAGTTTAATCAGCAAGAATTTATGGCACTTATGTTATGCGATAACTTTGATGCATTAGAGTTGAAAGAGCGCATGAGTCATACCAATGCAGTAATGCATCAGTTTATGCCTCCTGATTTTTCACAAGCCGCAGACGTTTTAGTTAAGTTAATAGAAAGTTTAACCAAATCAGGTATTACAGAAGGTAGTGTTGAATACATGTTCTTGCCGGAATACCTTGAAACTTACGGTATAGATCACTATCAAAAATCTGTTGAAGTGATGGAAGAAATAACGAAATTTACCAGTGGTGAATTTGCCATACGGCCCTTCATCATTAAATACGGCAATAAAATGTTGGCGCAGATGGTTTTATGGAGCCAACATGAACATCATATGGTTAGACGTTTAGCTAGTGAGGGTAGTCGACCGCGTTTACCTTGGGCCATAGCTTTACAGGAATATAAGAAAACCCCCGTTGATATTCTCCCTATTTTACATCAGTTAATTGATGACCCTACCGAAATTGTTCGCCGCAGTGTTGCCAATAACTTAAATGATATCGCTAAAGATAACCCGCAAGTGGTTATTGATTTTGTAAAAGAATATTTAGGGAAAAGTGAGCAGTTTGATCGAACGTTAAAACATGGCGCTAGAACCTTATTAAAACAAGCTTGTCCTGAGATGCTGGCGCTCTTTGGTTATGACAGCACCGGTATTGAGCTCATTGAGTTTGAAGTAATAACTGACAAGGTTAATTTTGGCGAGTATGCCCAGTTCAGTTTCACCTTAAAAAACACCTCAGCAAGAAGTAAAAAAATACGTTTGGAATACGGCTTATATTTTTTGAAAAAAAACGGTCAGTTGTCTAAAAAAGTTTTTAAAATAAGCGAGCGTATTATTGCCGCCAATGAAACGCATCAAGTGCATCGTAAACAGAGCTTTAAAGCCATTAGTACGCGCGTGTACTATGCAGGTAGGCACCAAGTATCAATCATACTCAATGGTAAAGAGTTTTCGGCTAGAGACTTTGAGTTGATTGCAACCAGTGTGACGCAGTAATAAAGCACAGCCTGAAATTTCCCATGAAATATCACAAAATTATTTCTATTTTTTGTACTGATGACGTTAACTCACTACTTTTTTACTAAAATAGTCTACGTTATATAAAAGGAAGTAAATAAAAGGATGTTACCGATGAGTGAAAATAAGAATGTATTGTTTTTAAACCATGATGTTAACAATCACTTGGGCATTGCCATGGGGTCTTTTGAATTATTGTTACTAAAGAATCCTGAATTACAGCAGAATTCTTATGTAGAACGTGTGACTAACGGCTTATTAAGGGCGAGAGATTTATCACATGAGTTGGCTCGAACCTATCAGGAAACAGAACAGACCAAGAACGACTTTGTACTGATGGCCGTGCAGGAACATTTCCTTAAAAATTCAAAACCTGCATATGATAAGTTGATGGAAATTTATGATATAAAAATTAACTTAAAAGTCACTATGATTGATGAGCCTAAAAATGCTTATTTAAACCCCGTTGAATTGGTACGCTTACGTGAAAATATTGTTAGCAATGCTATTGCCGCAGGAGCCACAGAGCTTGATGTACATATCGAGATGAAAGAAACATATTTAGTGGGGACTTTTACAGATAATGGCAAAGGCATGAGCCAAGAAGAATTAGATAAAACAATATTATTTCAACATGGCGACGGTAAAGTACATGGCATAGGAACAAGAAGTATTGTGGAAGGAGCCAGTAAGCATGGTTATTCAATTAGTTATTCCTCCGTTGAAGGTAAATACACCACCATTCGCACTTTAGTGCCTTATTACCAGGAGTAATTAATACTTATTATGTTGAATCATTTAGATAATCCCCAGCAAGATAATAAGAAAAAAAGTAAGCCCTATATTTGTATTATCCTCAAGCCTAAAGACACTTAAATTCCTATTGAATTCCTGCACTTTGAATAGTAACTGGTATAAGATGAGTTCAACTATCGTAGCAATGAGAAAAATTATGGAAATGGATGAGTCAATTAATGTATTCGGTGAAGCGCTAGTCGGCTGTGGTGGCGATCCGGTAACTGGTTTTTTTCGTGATAATAAATGTAATACCTCTGAGCAAGATGTTGGTTCGCACACCATCTGTATTGAAGCAAGTCAGCAATTTTTAGAATTTTCGCGCTTTAAAGGCAATGATTTATCAACGCCAATTCCAGAGTTTAATTTTGCAGGCATAAAACCGGGTGATACTTGGTGTTTATGTGCAGAGCGCTGGTTAGAAGCCTACGAAGGTGACAGAGCACCAAGAGTTCACCTAAGAAAAACCCATATTAAAGCTCTGGAAATAGTACCTATCGAGATATTAAAAAAGTTTGCTTTAGACTTAAGTTAAACAAAATAATCTGATAGAAATAATCCAAGTGAATAAAGTGAAGTCCTGCTGATTGAGTTAAGTGCTGTATTAACGTAATAGCAGGCAATACCTAATTAGAATAAAGAGAATAATATAATGAGCACCCTGAATGCGTTTTACCCTGAAATAGCCCCTTTTAATGACTTTTTACTTGATGTCGACGGTCAACATCAAATTTATGTAGAACAATGTGGTAATCCAAAAGGGCAGCCAGTGCTCTTTATTCATGGTGGCCCAGGTGGCGGTTGTTCAAAGAATGACAGACGTTTTTTCGATCCTGAGCAATATCATATAATTTTATTTGATCAACGTGGTTGTGGTCGTTCATTACCGCACGGTTGTTTAGATAATAATGAAACTGACTTCTTAGTTGCCGATATAGAAAAAATCCGTCAACATTTAGCTATTGATAAATGGCATGTTTTTGGTGGTTCGTGGGGGTCTACGTTATCGTTAGTTTATGCTCAAACACATCCAACAAGTGTAAGTAGTTTAGTATTACGTGGTATTTTCTTAGGCAGAGATGTTGACACTAACTGGACTTTCTCTGGTGGTGGCGCGACACGTATCTTCCCTGATTATTGGCAAGATTATTTAGATGTTCTACCAGAAGGTAGCGCACAAGCGACGACTAAAGCCGCTTACGCCATGTTAATTGGTGAAGATAAAGAGCTCGCGCAAAAAATTGCTACAGCGTGGAGTATTTGGGAAATTCGTTGTTGTACCTTAAAACCTGACCAAGCATTTGTTGATGCGGCAACGGGTGATGACCATGCTTGGACACTGGCTCGTCACGAGGCGCATTTCATGGTTAATGATTGTTTTTTAACTGACAATCAAATTTTAGCTAATTGCGATAAAATCAAAGATATTCCAACGGCTATAGTTCATGGTCGTTACGATATTGTTTGTCCTGCCGATAATGCATGGTTATTACACCAACAATTACCAAAATCAACCTTAGTACTAAGTGAAGCATCGGGTCATGCCTCAGTTGAACCGAATACTAAACATCATTTAATTGCGGCAACTCAAGCAATGTTATCACTGTAATATTAAGCTTATAAATCTGATTAGGGCAACACAGTGATTTTTTTATGCTGTGTTGCCATCACTATCTCGCTACTTGCGTGAAAGTAACGTAAAATACTGCCATTATCTAATTTATACCTATTATTCGTGCTTTAAATGCGAGTAATTGTAGCCATTGACTTAAGGCCATCCATGAAAAAAGTATTTGAATTAACCCACGAGAAAATTAAACTTGAAAGACGTGTTGATGCCGTTAAACACGAAGTTAAAAAATATCTTAAAAGAGAACGTAATAAAAAATTACCTTCAGGAGCTGATTTTTGGGATTTTGATTGCCAATTTGGTAATACCAAAGAAGAAGCAGAGCCAGTACAATTGTCAGACATTAATAAGCGCATTGATCAAACTCAAGTTGACGGCTTAACGTCATTCTACATTGAGATTGTAGCTAAAGAAGGTATTAGAACCTTCACTCCAAGAGACGAAGAAGAGTCTGAAGATTAGTTAGCAGCACAACTACTTCTTTAAGCTACTAAAAACCGAGCCAATCGCTCGGTTTTTTTATGCCTGTAAAATAAGGATTAATATTTTTATTAGAATATAGAGCAAGGATTGTACCTCTGTTTATTTGATAAATGAGAGGCATTAGCAATTGAACTTGCTAATGCCTCTTGTTAGTATGCGCGCCAAGTTACTTATGTAATAAAAATGTTAAAAATAAACGTAGACCTTTATGTTTATTCCATAATTTAAAACAGGATGTTTTCAATGAAAAAAATTGCCCTCGTATGTTCAACCGTTATATCAAGCCTGTTATTAACTGCGCCTGCAACTGCTGGTTTCTATGCTGAATTGTCAGCAGGATCAGCTAAAAACAAAGCAGAGGCAAACTACACCGCAACGTATACCACTACTTACCTTGGAGAAACTCAGAGCGAAACTGAGACTGAAACTGACTCCTCTCCATCAGAGAAAAGTACGTCTTTTGGTGTTAGATTTGGTTATCAATTTAATAACTATATTGCCGTTGAACTTGGTCATCACCAATATGGTGAATGGAACGAGAACGACGTTGATGAAGATGGTGCTAACAGTAGTGCTAAAATTGAAAGCTCTTCAATTAGTGCTGGCATAAAAGGCATTTTACCACTTTCAGATGATTTATCTTTGTTTGCCCGAGCAGGTCTTGCCAAGTGGGACTTTAAAGCTACATCAACGGCTGGCGAATTTGAGCCTATGAAAAAAGACGATAATGATATTTATTATGGTATTGGTGCAGAATACAATGTTAATGAATCGGTAAGCTTAGGAGTAGAGTATTCTGTTCTTGATATGGGCTGGGGCGAATCTCTATCTGATGCAGGAACTTATGAAGACTTTAGTTACTCAACTACTGGTCATTATAAAACGAGCTACAAAGTTGAAAACATATCTTTATTACTTAAAGTCAGTTTTTAATAGGTACTCGTTGCATACGTCCTAATTAATACTTGAAAATAGAGTGAATAGATAAATAAAAGCACCCAACTTAACGGCGGGTGCTTTTTTATGGGCAACATCTAAGTAAGTAATGACAGCGTTGTCAATTTACTTATTCAATGTTAAGTTATGAGTTAGTTGTTTTAATTACTTGAGCTTTCTATCAATATAAGTAAAAGTAAATAGAGCAAAATAATAGAGTAAAAACGTAAATTAAGACTAAAGGCGTATATCAAAAGCCTTGTAAACATTTTAGCATGTTTAATAACAGTTAAATGTGCCCAAAAGTTGACCATAGAGTTGGCTCACATAAATAAACATCAAGTTAAGTCCGAAGGAAGAGAAATGAAAGAATTAAAAACTTGTTACCCAGTTTCAGAGAAAGCCAAGGCGAATACTCATATTGATGCAGCGACATACGATGCTATGTACAAAAAATCAATTGAACAACCTGATGAATTTTGGGGCGAGCAAGCAAAAGAATTTATTGATTGGTATCAACCTTGGGACAGCGTAAGTAAAGTTGATCTTAAAAACTCTGAAATCAGCTGGTTCTCTGGCGCTAAACTTAACGTAAGTTATAACTGTATTGACCGTCATTTAGCGACTAAAGCAAATGATACCGCTATCATCTTTGAAGGTGATGATCCAAATGATGATTCAAAAGTTACTTACCAAGAATTACACGATCACGTTTGTCGCTTAGCTAACCTATTAAAAGAACGTGGCGTTAAAAAGGGCGACCGTGTTTGTATCTACATGCCGATGATCCCTGAAGTGGGTTACGCAATGTTAGCGTGTGCACGTATTGGTGCAATCCATTCAGTGGTATTTGGTGGCTTCTCTACTGAATCGATTAAAGCACGTGTTTTAGATGCTGATTGTAAAGTCATTATCACGGCTGATGAAAGTCTTCGTGGCGGTAAACGTATTCCACTTAAATCGAATGTTGATGCAGCCGTTGCCGATTGTCCTAATGTTCATTCAGTAATCGTTGTTGCCCGTACTGGCGGTGATGTTGCTTGGAATGAAAAAACTGACATCAACTACGAAGAAGCTGTAGCGAAACAAGCAGCAATTTGTGAACCAGAAATAATGGATGCTGAAGATCCATTATTTGTTCTTTATACTTCGGGTTCAACAGGTACACCTAAAGGTGTAGTACATACGTGTGGTGGTTATATTTTATATGCAGCCATGACACATAAGTATGTTTTCGATTATAAAGAAGGTGAAGTTTACTGGTGTACAGCCGATGCAGGTTGGATCACTGGTCACTCTTATATTTTCTATGGCCCGTTAGCAAACGGCGCAACCACCTTAGTATTTGAAGGTGTGCCAACATACCCAGACGCTGGTCGTTTTTGGCAAGTATGTGAAAAGCATAAAGTTAACGTATTTTATACCGCACCTACAGCTATTCGTGCATTAATGAGTATTGGTGATGACTTAGTTAACGCCTCTGATTTATCGTCTTTACGCTTGTTAGGTACGGTAGGTGAGCCAATTAATCCTGAAGCATGGCACTGGTATTACGAAGTTGTTGGTAAGAGTAATTGTCCAATTGTTGATACGTGGTGGCAAACAGAGACGGGTGGTATTTTAATTACTTCACTACCGGGCGCTGTTGACATGAAACCAGGTTGTGCTGGTAAGCCTTTCTTTGGTGTTCAACCGGCGTTATTTGATAAAGACGGTAATACATTAGAAGGTGAGAACGCAGGTCTGTTAGTGATGACTGCAAGTTGGCCTGGACAATTACGTACGGTTTATGGCGATCATAATCGCTTCTACCAAACGTACTTAGGTCAATACCCAGGTAACTACTTTACCGGTGATGGCGCGAAACGTGATGAAGATGGTTTTTACTGGATAACAGGTCGTGTTGATGACGTGCTTAACGTATCAGGCCACAGATTAGGCACTGCTGAAATCGAAAGTGCGTTAGTGCTTCATCCAGCTGTTGCTGAAGCTGCGGTTGTTGGTTATCCACATGAAATCAAAGGCCAAGGCGTTTATTGTTACGTAACCTTAATGGGTAACGCAACTGAGTCTGACGAGTTAAACGTAGAACTACGTGAGTTTGTAGCGAAAGAGCTCGGTCGTTTTGCTAAGCCTGATTACATTCAATGGGCACCAGGTTTACCTAAAACACGTTCAGGTAAAATCATGCGTCGTATTTTACGTAAGATTGCAGAGAATGATGTAGATACTTTAGGTGATACGTCAACATTGGCAGACCCAAGTGTTGTTGAGAACTTGATTGCTCAACGTATTATTCATGCTGCAAAAAGTTAACCAGCACGCTCAATACATTGATTAATAAGAAGCGCCGAAAGGCGCTTTTTTTTGTCTTCAATTTAGTCGACAAAAGGCAGTAAACATTGATATGTGATTAGGGTATCTTGCTTGTTGATCTTCAAAAATGGATTGTCTGGCTGGATAATACCTGGAAGCCGACAGGTGAAATCATTTATTATTGTTCGGGGGACGACTAATAAAAACAGTAATAACATCACCAATCACCAGAAAGTTATTATGTTTATTTTGATGGGATAAAACAAATGAGAGCTTATTAGTTTCTCTGTTTTCAATGATAAGGTCTGATATTCAGTCAACAATCTTAATGATCACTTTGTGCGCATTGCTGACATTAGCATCAAAAATTTCGCCCTATATTTTCTAATGAATTTACTTTGCTATATAAATTTTTTTATAAACAGTTCCTCTAGAAGTTACACTTTTGCGTGAAAGAAGGCACTATGCTTTCTTTTAACTTAGGGATATGCACCATATACCTTGTTAATCCCTTGAAAATCACTGAGTTAACCGTTATGGTTGAATTCAATAAATTATGAAAGTAGGCATGGTGCGTTGTTTAAATAAGGCACCATGCCTTCCAATAAGCCGTTAGGCATTTAGTTAGAATCATGCATTTCTCTGCAAATTAATGAAGGAACATAAATGAAGCCCAAAATTTTTATTGGCTCTTCTGTTGAAGGCCTAAATATAGCTTACGCAATTCAACAAAACTTAACACATGACGCAGAATCTACTGTTTGGGATCAAGGCGTATTTGATTTATCAAAAACAACCATAGAATCTCTAGATAAAACACTTGAATCAATGGATTTCGGTGTTTTTGTTTTTAGTGCTGATGATGTTACAACAATGAGAGATAAAGAATCTCCAACCGTAAGAGATAATGTACTATTTGAACTTGGCTTATTTATTGGAAAAATGGGGAGGAATAGGGTTTTCTTTGTAATTCCTGATGGTACGACTATACATATCCCTACTGATTTATTAGGAGTCACACCAGGTAAATATGAATCTGGTCGAGCTGACGGCAGCTTTCAAGCTGCTACGGGTGCTGTATGTAATCAAATGCGAACTCAAATAAAGTCGTTAGGATTGCTAAGGGAAAGAACAAAGCATGAGGACTCTGGTGATTCTACAGCGGGAACTTCGAAAACAGAAGATGATTGGTTTTCAGATTTCATAAAAAATGATTATAAAGCAGCCACAGATAAATTAAAAAAAGGGCTATCTAAAATAAACGGTGATGAAAAATTAAAAAATGAGATGTGGATATCGTTTATTAAATTAAAGCAAAATGATAAAGATGGCCTTCTAGAACTATGCAATTTTGCAAAGAGTAATGTAGGAAATTTTGAAGTCGAATCATTGGTTCCGCAAATGTTATATTGGGAAGATTATCATGATAAATCGATAGAAATCGCAACAGCCTCTTATGAAGCCTCAAATAGTTGCCCTAAATTAGCCACAGTATTGGCTGAAGCTTATGATCAAAATGACGATACTGACATGGCTCGTGAGATATTACAAAAACATAACCCCGATGAAAACCCCACTGTTGCCATGGCATTAGCATCTACATTCGAAAAAAAATCAGAAGATAAATTAAAAATCTTAATTGGTTCGTATGAGAATAATGCTAATGATGAAAAGTTAATTTATGCACTCGCAAGGGAACTACAAGATCAAAACAGGAATAAGGAATCATTATATTTGCTAGACTTTCTTGTATTCAATTACCCAAAAAGCGAAACCTATTGGGGGTATTTAAGCAATACGTGCGTAGATCTAAACTTATATGAAAAAGCGATGTTTTCCTGTCGAAAAGCAGAAGAACTTACAGAATCTAAAAGTCCTTGGATTTTACACAATATTGGAAATATGCTGAATAACAAAGGTTTCCATTCTGAAGCAATTGACTGGTTGAAAAAAGCTATAAAAATGGAGCCTGAATCTGAGTATGCACATGATCGACTAGCTAAGGCGCTAAAAAGTAAAGATGAACAGCGAGAAAAGTATATTCAATACAGGAAAGAAGGTAAAAAATCATTAAGAAACCTTAATTTTTCAGCTGATGCCGATGCCTAACAAGAGACTATGGTTAGTTTTCTATACAAAAACTAATCCGAAATATTGTTTAGTCCTTACGAACTAATGTCCGCAATGTGGTAAAAGTGATCATAAGAAGCCAATCTCATTTAGTGATTGGTAGTCTCAAATAGTAGGCGTAGTTACTGATTCTCATTTATTGACTCGACTCTTATTTTTATGACACATCAACATTACAAAACTTATTCTTCGGGTACATAATCACACTGTTTTTGTCATTTAACTGTAATAAAACTGAAATATAATGATGGCGATAAATCGATATTTCATAACAGTTAGGTAAGGTAATGATGAAACTTTGGCAAGTTTTTTGGCAGTTTTTTACACTAGGATGGATCAGTTTTGGTGGTCCGGCAGCACATATAGGTTACTTCGAAAGAACATTCGTTCAAAAATTGAAATGGATAGATAGCGAAAGCTATGCTCGATTAATTTCATTAAGTCAGTTTTTACCCGGCCCAGGTTCAAGTCAAATCGGTTTTGCTATCGGTTTACGTCGTGCAGGTATTCTTGGTGGTTTTACTGCATTTATAGCCTTCACATTTCCCTCTTTTTTATTACTCTATTTCCTTGCGACCACCAATCAGACACAAGATGCACAATGGTTAGTCAATGTTACCCATGGTTTGAAATTATTAGCTGTGGTAGTAGTCGCTGATGCAGCATTGAATATGTATAAAGCCTTTTGCAAAGAGCGTAATACCATCATTATTTGTATGATAACAGCGGTAGTATTATTAGTTGCGCCAAGCCTATTAATGCAAATGCTGGTACTTATCTCAGCAGCGTTGATTGGTATGAACATCAAAAAAAGTAATGAGGTAACATCCGTTACAGCAGCTGGGATCACAACGAAGGGTAAAATAAACTATTTACCCTTAATTATCTTTGCTGCGTTATTTGCGGGACTACCCTTATTAAGTCAATCACCATTATGGTTGACTATTTTTGCTGATTTTTATCAGTCAGGCAGTTTAGTGTTTGGTGGCGGTCACGTGGTATTACCTATGTTACAGCAAGCATTAGGTGAGGCCATTGAGACTGATCGCTTCTTATTGGGTTATGCCGCAGCGCAAGCTGTACCTGGACCTATGTTTTCATTGTCTGCATTTTTAGGCGCAGACTTACTCGCTCATTCGCCCTTAACTGGGGCATTAATTGCCACTGTGGCTATCTTTTTACCCGGGTTTTTACTTGTGTTAAGTTTTCACAATGCATGGGAGACGTTAGCGGCTAAACCTAAAGTTGCTGGTGCCGTTTGGGGCATTAATGCTTCGGTAGTGGGTTTACTTATAGCAGCATTATATCAACCGGTATTTACCTCTGCGATTGTGACTCCTGTTGATATGGCCGTAGTCATTGTTGGATTTTTTGCGCTTAGAACGATGAAAGTACCTATTATAATGCTAGTCGCTAGCTTTATTGCATTCGGTTATTTAATGCCAATGATCACTAGCTAAGTGATCATTTTTAAATGCACTAAATCTTCAATAATCGAGTTATTTCCAGATGTTTTTAGTGACATATCCCTGAATTTTATCGCTTTTAGTTAGGGTAAAACGAGGGGACTTATTGCCTTGTAACTGCTGGTTATAGTCTTTTGTTACGGCGACAATAGTGGGTGTTAGCACTAAAATAACAGCGACATTGATAACCGTTAGTATGCCTAAAGATAAATCTGCTAACGCCCATACGTCAGGTAAGGCGGCAATAGAACCCCAAAATGTCATTGATAAAAATACTAAAATAAAGCCCCAACGACCGTAGGCGTTATCAAGTTTGAATAAATGTAAGTTACTTTCAGCGTAAACATAATTAGCAATAATTGAAGTGAAACAGAACAAGCAAATGGCTAACGAAATAAAGTGGTTGCCCCAATGCCCTACATGCTCAGTTATCGCGTACTGGGTTAATCTTATGCCCGTTAAGTCAGATGTTTCTGTGCCTAATACTAATAAAATCATCAGCGCAGTTGCAGTACATACCACAATGGTATCAATAAATACGCCGAGCATTTGCACGTAACCTTGGGCAGCAGGGTGATGAGGATTAGGCGTAGCACACGCTGCAGCATGTGGTACTGTGCCTGAACCCGCTTCATTAGAATACAATCCGCGCTTAACACCATTAATAATAGCGGCACCTAAGGCGCCACTGCCAGCTTCTTGTAAACCAAAAGCTGAGCTGAAAATAGTCATTAATACTGCCGGTATTTGCTCAATATTAATGAGACAAATATATAACGCTAACACTAAATACGCTAAGCCCATGATAGGTACTATAACGCTAGCGGTGCGTGCTACGGCTCTTACACCACCCATAAAAATAAAGGCAGCGAGAACAACAATAACAAGTCCTGAATATTCGGCGTCTACTTGGTAAGCATTTTGTAAAGCATCAGCGATGGTATTGGCTTGCACTGAGCTAAAGACTAAACCGTAGCCGATGAAAATACACAGAGAAAAGCCAAAGGCTAACCAGGGTTTATTTAAGCCCATGGTTATATAATATGCGGGACCACCACGAAACTCACCATCACTATTACGTACTTTGTAGAGTTGCCCTAGTAAACTTTCAGCAAAACCTGTGGCCATGCCAATGAAAGCGATTACCCACATCCAAAAGATAGCGCCAGGGCCTCCCAATGTTATTGCAATAGCAACACCGGCTAAATTACCTGTGCCTACACGTGCTGCAAGGCTAGTCATTAATGCCTGAAATGATGATATTGCTTTTTTATCACTGTCACTTTTGTTGAATAGTATTTGAAACATGTGAGGAAAGTGACGCACTTGTAACAAGGCTAATTTATAACTAAACCAAATGCCTGCGCCAACTAACAAGTAAATGAGTACGTTATTCCAGAGTAGGTTATTAGCAAAGCCGATAAAATCGCTCAAAGTATGTCCTTAATTTTTATAACTAGCATGCAACGGCATGCACTAGAGTGGTTATTTTTAATCATTATGGCATTGACTGATATATAAGAATAAATATCAATATTTATGAGTCGAAACTTTTTAATCTATGAAATTAAGCTTCAACCGTAAAGACTGGATTCTGGCCTAAGGGACAAGCTGAATGAGGGAATAGGCCAGAATGTCATTCCCGAGGTCTGTTAGTCGGGAATCCATTGTTTTTAGTGTTGATGTATTTTCCTTTTTAACGCCATCTAAAACAGGATTCCGACCTAAGGGATAACCACAATGACAATATAGGGAATGGCACGTCATTCCCGAGGTGTATTGTCGGGAATCCATTGTTTTTAGCGTTGATGTATTTTACTTTTTCATGACATCTAAAACTGGATTCCGGCCTAAGGGATAACCACAATGACGAGGCAGATTTCTCAGCAATAAAGTTTTTACTCGGTTTTCTCTCTATTTTTCCAATAAAGACTATACATAGTTAAAAAAGAGTGTAAAAATAACAATACAAATCGCGTAATTAAATCTTTACGATTTCTTGTTTTTGTTTTTGGTTGAGCTGTAGCCTTTATAAAGTGACTGTTATCCTTCCTGAATTTCAAGTTTTTATCTGTTTAGTTAACTAGCGTAAACCCTATTTTTAAAGTTAATATTGAACTTCCACTTAGTGGAAAATGTTCAAAGTAAGGAAAAAACAATGACAACAGCCAACGAATTATCAGCAGTGCCAACCAGCTCAAATAACATTCATGTTAATGCCGAGCATGTATTAATTACTCCTGAAGCGCTACGTGCTGAATTACCACTTTCAGAAGAAGGTCGTGAGTTTGTTCAGCAATCGCGTAAAACAATTAGTGACATAATCCATAAACGTGATCCTCGCTTGTTAGTTATTTCAGGTCCGTGTTCTGTACATGATGTTGAAGCGGCTAAAGATTATGCTCGTCAGTTAAAGGTACTACACAACAAATACCAAGGTTCGTTGTATGTAGTTATGCGTGTTTACTTTGAAAAACCGCGTACGACTGTTGGTTGGAAAGGTTTGATTAATGACCCACACATGGATGGTTCGTTTGATGTTGAAACCGGTTTAAGAAAAGCACGTGAATTGATTCTTTATTTAACAGAGCTTGGCTTACCGTTGGCAACTGAAGCGCTTGACCCTATTAGTCCACAATACTTAGCAGAGGCATTTAGCTGGTCAGCTATTGGTGCGCGTACTACTGAATCACAAACTCATCGTGAGATGGCCAGTGGTTTATCTATGCCAATCGGTTTCAAAAATGGTACCAATGGTAGCTTAGGCGTCGCAGTAAACGCATTACAATCTGCCGCTTCACCACATCACTTCATGGGAATAAATCGTCAAGGGCAGGTTGCTTTGATTCAAACTCGCGGTAATCCTGATGGCCATGTTATTTTACGTGGCGGCGCTGCGCCTAATTATGATGCAACAAGTATTGCAGAGTGCGAACAAGCTTTAGCTAAACAAGGTATTGAACCAGGTATTATTGTTGACTGTAGTCACGGTAATTCAAGTAAAGATTACACGCGTCAGCCATTAGTTGCGCAAGATGTTGTTGCACAAATTTGTGCGGGTAATAAATCAATTATTGGTATAATGTTAGAGAGTAATATTAATGCTGGTAATCAAAGTAGCGACTTAGCGAAAGAAGATTTAGCTTACGGCGTATCGGTTACTGATGCATGCATTGATTTTGCTGAAACAGAGCAATTATTAGCGGATACTGATGCACAACTATCAGGTTGTTTAACCTCACGTATTGCCTAATTTAAGTAGGTAAGATAATTTAGCTTTATTGGTATTAGACGCGACTTATGTCGCGTTTTCTATTTTAAGGCTTCGAGCTACGACATTAAGAAAAATACTTTAAGCAATATACTTAAACCAATATTTTCCCCATAAGATGTTTTTTATAAGAGATAGCGATGACGAATTCAGATCCCGACTTTGATACAAAGTTAACAAAATTACGTGATGAAATTGATGAGATTGATAGTGATTTAGTTAAGTTATTGCACCGACGTCTTGCTGTTACCAGTAAGGTAGGACAGTTAAAAAGTAATGTTGGTAAGCCTATTTACGATCCCGTACGTGAAGCAAGTTTATTTGCTAAACGTCGCTTGCAAGCAAGTGATGCCGGTTTATCGCCTGACTTAATTGAAGATGTATTGCGCCGTTTAATGCGTGATTCGTATGTCAGCCAAGATGCCAGTGGTTATCGTTGTGTTAATCCTGAGTGTAAAAAGGTTGTTGTGGTTGGCGGGAAAGGGCAACTAGGCTCAGTTTTTGTCGACTTATTTAAGCGCTCAGATTATCAAGTTGCCATTCTTGATCAAGAGGATTGGCCAAACAGTGAGGCTATTTTAGCTGACGCCGGTTTAGTTATTGTCGCCGTACCTATCCGCTTAACCTCAATGGTTATTCATCATCTTAATAATTTACCCGAAGGCTGTATTCTTGCTGATTTAACCAGTATTAAAGAATCGCCTTTATTTGAAATGAAAAAAGTACATGCAGGTCCTGTTGTTGGTTTACACCCAATGTTTGGCCCTGATGTTACTGGTTTGATTAAACAAACGATTATTAGTTGTGAAGGACGTTACCCTGAGCAATATCAGTGGTTGTTACAACAATTTGAAGTTTGGGGCGCTAAGATTTATCCCGTACAAGCCCATGAACATGATGAAGCTATGTCGATGGTGCAAGTTATGCGACATTTTTCTACCATTGCCTACGGTTATCACTTGATGAGTGAAGGTGCTGATATAGAAAGATTAGTGGCGATGAGCTCACCTATTTATCGATTAGAGCTGATCATGGTTGGCCGATTATTTGCTCAAGATCCTACCCTTTATGCAGACATTATTTTTGCTAATAAAGAGAATGTTGGCATGATGAAACGTTTTGCTTACCGATTTTTAGAGCTGCTTGAAGATGTTAGCCTTGATGATAAAGATGCCTTTGTTGATATGTTTAATCATGTCTCCGATTGGTTTGGCGATTATGCTGGAGACTTCCTCGAAGAAAGTAAATCGATGTTACTTAAAGCGAATGAGTTAAAAAAACATTAGACACAAATATTGCTGATTATTAATGTAAAAGTAATCAGCAATACATCCTCACTTCTACTATTCGTATATCCCGCAGGTCAACTAAGCTGGTTCAACAAAATTTTCTGACTCAATAATTACGAGTTAATGATAAATTTAAAATACTAAAATCTGCATAATTTTATAACCTGAGCCAGCAACCCGCTGCCTATTGCGTGATTACGCCTGCTCTTTGATATTACCCGCAATTTCAAAAGGTTTCGTAAAACTAGTTTTATGAAAAACAATTAATCACCGTTGGACACACAACAACTACATACGTTATCATCCTGCCGAATTTTAAGTGTAATAGTAAAAATATCAATGTTTTATAGTTTAATTTGGTTCATACAATTCGCTCAGTGATTTGTTTGTTAATCTTAAATTATATTGCAGCCTCAATAATAGAAAATTATTTTAAGATGATTATCTATAAAGCTAAATTTAAAAATATTAAATAGGAAAAATAATGAAAAAAATATTCCAAGGAACTCTGTTTTTATCTACTTTGTTACTAGCAGCTCAAATCAATGCGAGTGAAGTAGAATCTGTTCCTGAAACTCATTGGAGTGTAGGCGTAGGCTCTTACGTTTTCTCTGTAGCAAATGAGAGTAACTCAAGTGCTGATCTAGATTTTAGTGGCTTTAATTTGGCCGCGGGTTATGCCTTCAATAATCACTTTCAAGTCAGAGCTACGTATTTTTCACTAGAAAATGACGATTATAGTGCTTTAGAAAGTAAGGGATTCGACATGATGGCCTACGGCGGTGTAGGTTTCTCTGAGAAGGGATTCAGAGGATACGGTGGAGCAGGCTTCTTTTCAGATAAATGGGATTCTAGAAGTAATAGCGAGTCTTTTTCAGGTATTCAACTTGGTGGCGGTTTGGGTTATAACTGGGGACCAGCAGCTTTAGATTTTGTTTTAACATTACGCCAAGCTGATAAGTATGAAGATTTCATGTATGAATCTGGAACTTATTTTGCAATGTCTGGAAATTTAACTATTTCCTATTTATTTTAAATCATAACTACTTAAAACAAAGTCGCATACTACTTTGTTATTAAGAGAGAATGATTTTGTAGCAAGCCGTCTTTATCGACGGCTTTTTAATATCAAAAAAATGTTCTTAATGTGCATTATTTCTAATGATGAACAGGTAACTTTAATCATAGATTACTCATCTCAAACGCTATTGGTGTCAACTTCCAGTAAAACTTAATTCAATGCAGGGTTAGCTTGCAGCTGTTTAGCGAGTAGGTCGATAAAGCTCCTCACTTTAGCGGAAGAAAATTTGTCTTCTCTATGCACTATGTTAATGGGCTTCGCTGGGTGTTCAAAATCTTCTAATACAATTTTAAGTTTGTTATCCCTTAGTTCATCAGCCACTTGATATGAAATAATCCGTGTTATACCTAAGCTATTTTTTGCAGCATTAATAGCCGCCTGATTAGTGGTAACAGTTAATCGAGGTTTGATCTTTATTGTTTGGTTTTGCTTATTGACCAGAAACTGCCAATCAGGATTAAGGCTACCGGTATTGGCAGCAATAAGGGTATGTTGAGTTAACTCTTGGCATTTTTTTGGGATACCATTTTTTGCTAAGTACTCAGGGGAAGCAACGAGTATTAGCCTAACGTGACCTACCTTTTTCGCACGCATACTTGAGTCAAGTAATTCACCAATGCGAATACCTACGTCGTGACCTTCTTCAAGTAAATTTACCACTCTATCTAAAAAAACGGCATTAACTTGTGTCTGCGGAAAACGAAGTAAATAGTCGGTGATAGTTGGCAGCACGAACTGCTGGCCAAACAAAACAGGCGCCGTGACACTAATGTTGCCTTGTGGCGTTGAATTAATGCCCAGTGCATCTTCATTAGCAATATTAACATCCTGTAAAATTCTTTTGGCGTCTTCTAAATAACGAGCGCCAGCCTCGGTCATTCGCACGTATCGTGTGGTTCTATTGAGCAGTTTCACTTCCAACTTATCTTCTAAATGCGCAACAGCTCTGGTAACGGTAGGTGCTGACATATTTAGCCGTCTACTCGCAGCAGAGAAACCTTGCTCTTCAGCGACAGCAATATAAACCTTCATTAAATGAAATAGATCCATTG
Organism: Colwellia sp. 75C3; assembly: GCF_002836255.1. Classification (GTDB taxonomy): domain Bacteria; phylum Pseudomonadota; class Gammaproteobacteria; order Enterobacterales; family Alteromonadaceae; genus Colwellia. Next base: position 135,517 of record NZ_PJAU01000048.1, read on the forward strand.
GGTGTTCACCTGTTCATTGTTTCACTAATTGGAATAATCAATTGTAAATCATGCCTATTCTTAATTAAACCGTTTTGTTTCACAATAGCTTCATCGCTTGATTAGCAGCATTAATCGTTAGATGAAATGACAATGAGTAAGCGTGAAATTAGAAAGCAACATAAACAGAACATAAAACTTCATGCCTATGTAGTTAACTCAGGAGCTTGTTGTAACCGTCATCTTCGAAGTCTCTGATCGAAGATCCATCACTTTTTAGTGATTGGATCCTCGATTAAGACACCACGAGGATGACATCCCTGAACCATATGCATAGGCACATAAAACTTTCACTTTAAGAAACTAAGGAATAAACATGAGCCGTATCAATTTAGTAACCCCAGAGCAAGCAAATCCAGAACAAGCAGAGCTTTATGCAGCTATCACCAGTCAACTAGGTATGGTGCCAAACTTTTTAAAAGTATTCGCTAATTCACCCGCGGCCTTAAAAGCATTTTTAGGTTTACACACTATTGCAAGCGAAGGAGACTTAACGGCGAAAACGAAAGAACGTATAGCCCTAGGTTTAGCTGAGCAAAATGCTTGTGAATATTGTGTTTCGGCACATACTGCAATAGGTAAAGGTGTTGGTTTAACGACAGATGAAATGGCCGCAAACAGAGCGGGTGGTAGTCAAGATGCACAAGCCGCTATCGCGGTTAAATTTGCTCGTTCTTTAGCTGAGCACAATGGCGAAGTAACCACAGCTGAATTACTAGAAATTCGCAACGCAGGTTATTCAGACGCAGAAGTCGTTGAAATAATTACCCATGTAGGTATGAATATCATGACAAACATTTTAGGTAAAGCAAGTCGTGTCGCTATCGATTTCCCTAAAGTAGCCTTGCAAAAAGCATCTTAGTATCATTATTAGCGTTAGTGGCTCAAACAATCAAAGGATTCGTTTGGGCTAGTTTTACTAAACCAAATCTAGCTGTAAATGAAAATTAGTGACCTCGTAGGAGTAGAACAATGGCACATAAATATGCACAACTGGCATTTACTGATGAAGTAAGAGCAATGCAGCAAGAGCAAAATAGTCGAGCAGGCTATGCCAGTATGGATCAAGGAGAAGATTACAACTTTCTCTTATCAAGGGTTGAAGCAGATTTTATTGGCCAGCGTGATAGCTTTTATATGGCGAGTGTAAGTGAAACCGATTGGCCTTATGTTCAACACCGTGGTGGGCCGAAAGGTTTTCTAAAAGTGCTTGATGCATCAACGCTAGGGTTTGCTGATTATAAAGGTAATCGCCAATACGTGAGTGCTGGAAACTTTCGAAATAATGATCGTGTGTCTATTATATTTGTCGATTATCCAAATAAACGTCGTTTAAAGTTAATGGGACGGATCAGTCAAGTGCCAGAAAATGATTGGCAAACCCTGGCTAGTCTTGAAGATGATTATTATCGCGCTAAAGTTGAGCGTGGTTTTATCATTAAAGTTGAAGCGTTTGATTGGAACTGCCCACAACATATTACCCCTCGGTACACTGAAAGTGATATTGAGTCATTAATTACCCCGATAACTAATGAACTAGCCGAAGTAAAATCTCAGTTAAAGTTACAGCAGCAAGCCTCTTCATCGATGGAAGCTTCATTAGCCGTATCACCGAGTTATCCGCAAAGATCAGGAGAGGGTGAATTACCGCTAGTCATTAGTGGTATTAGACAATTGACGCCTCGTATTAGAGCGATTGAACTCAAACATGCCAACGGTGAGGCACTACCTGACTTTGAAGCCGGAGCACACTTGGTCATACCCATCATATTAAATAACGGGACGTTAACACACAGACATTATTCAATTTCTTCAAATCCAAGTCGAACGGATTGTTATGAAATTGCGGTACTGAGTGAGCAAAGTAATTTAAATGAGCAGAGTGAATCAGATAAGTTAACTGAAATAAATAATAGCGACGTTACAGAAAGTGGCTCTGCCATTATCCATCAACACTTCACGCTTGGGCTCAGGATAGATTGTGCACAGCCACAAAATTACTTTCCACTTGAGCAATCAACTGATCCTGTTGTTTTGATTGCCGGTGGTATTGGCATCACGCCAATTAAAGCGATGGCTTTAACGTTAACAAGCCAGCAGCGTGAATTTTCGTTGCATTACTGCGGTCGTTCAATCAATGAAATGGCTTTTAGCGACCGATTAACAAGGCAATTAGGCCATAAATTACATTTACATGTGACAGATGAAGGTACCAAGTTAAATATAGAAAAGCTATTAAGCACATCACCAAAGCATGCTCACTTTTACTTTTGTGGCCCGAAAAAAATGATAGACCAGTTACTAAATATTACTCAACAGCAAGGCATTGTTACTGACCGACTCCATTTTGAACGTTTTATCACTACGGTAGATAGCGAGGCAAAACCCTTTACGGTGAAGCTTAAACGTTCACAAAAGCTAATCACAGTCTCAGCCCAAGAATCACTTTTAGATGCGGTATTAGCACAAGGTATTGATGTGCCTTACAGCTGTAAAACAGGCGCCTGTAAAACTTGCGTGGTATCAGTAACTAAAGGCAATGTCATTCATAAAGATGAATGCCTAACCAAAACTGATAAATCAAATAAACTAATGTGCCTGTGCGTCTCAATAGCAGCTCAAGACACGTTAGAGATAGATATTTAAATAAGGAATAATTATGAATACGAATATGAAACCTAATATGAAACAGAGGCCTAACTTGAACTTTAATATTGAACATGAAGAAATCCGCCAACCTTTACCTGCATTCACCTTGGCATCAGCACAAGAAAAAGTACGAAAAGCGGAAGATGGTTGGAATAGCCAAGATCCCGTTAAGGTCGCAACCGCCTACAGCTTAACAAGCGCTTGGCGTAATCGTGATACCTTTTTACAAGGAAGACCCGCAATTGTTAAATTTTTAGCAGAAAAATGGCAACGAGAGCAAGAGTATCGTTTGATAAAAGAATTGTGGGCTTTTGATGGTGAGCGCATAGCCGTACGTTTTGCTTATGAATGGTTAGATGCACAAGGGCAATGGTATCGTTCGTATGGTAATGAAAATTGGCAGTTTAATGAGAAAGGACTGATGGTTGAACGTCATGCCAGTATCAATGATGCAAAAATCACTGAAAAAGAGCGTAAGTTCCGTTGGCCTCAAGGCAGCAGACCTGCAGATCATCCGAGCTTAACAGAGCTAGGGTTATAACGAGGGGTCATCAATTATTAATAAAAATGATAGAAGATAAAAGCACTGAGTTGATAACAACAACTCAGTGCTTTTTTAATGGTAACGGTACTTACTTTAAAATTATAACTACCAAATTTTAACGCGTTCACTCGGTGCTAAGTAAAGGTGGTCACCTTCTTTTACGCCAAATAGTTCGTAAAATTCAGGAACGTTACGCACCACACCATTCACTCGATACATAGAAGGTGAATGTGGGTCGGTATTTATTTGATGCTTTAGTGCTTTTTCACGGTATTTCTTACTCCAGCTTTGCGCATAACCTAAGAACACACGCTGTTCACCAGTAAAGTCATCAATAACCGGCGCTGCTTTATCAGCTAATGACATTTTATATGCCATCAATGAAATGCTTAATCCGCCTAAATCACCGATGTTTTCACCTAAGGTAAAGGATCCATTAACATTAACGCCTTCAAGCGGTTCAAATTCGTCATATTGTGCGACTAGCTTGGCTGTTCTATTTTTAAATTCAGCTTTATCAGCCTCTGTCCACCAGTTACGTAATACACCATCACCGTCAAAAGTACTGCCAGCATCATCAAAGCCATGGCCAATCTCATGTCCAATCACAGCACCAATAGCACCATAATTTACGGCATCTTCGGCACTTAAATTAAAATATGGTGGTTGTAGTATTGCTGCAGGAAATACGATTTCGTTGAGTGGTGGGTTGTAATAAGCATTAACGGTTTGTGGCGTCATAGCCCATTCATGTTTTTGTACTGGACCATTCTGTTTAGCTAAGTTTTGCTGGTAAACCACTAAAGCAGAACGTTTTAAGTTACCAAATAAATCATCTTTTTTGATGGTTAACGCAGAGTAATCTTTCCATATATCCGGGTAACCAATCTTAGGGGTAAACTTAGACAGTTTATCAAGTGCTTGTTTTTTGGTTTCAGGTGTCATCCAATCAATATTTTTAATACTCACTTCATAGGCTTTAATGAGGTTATTCACCAACTCTTCCATGCGTATTTTTGCTTGTGGTGGAAAATGCTTTTTAACATAAACCTTGCCAACAACTTCCCCGATATTTTGATTAACTATACTCACGCCACGGCGCCACATAGGCAATTGGGCTTTGACGCCGCGTAATTCTTTGCCGTAAAACTCAAAGTGTTGTTGATCTAATTGCTGAGTCAACCTTGTTGCGGTGTTATTAATAACTCCCCACTTTAAGTAAACATGCCAAGTATATATCGGCGTATCTTTGATGATGTTATTCAATGCTTTCATGTAATCAATTTGCGTGACTACCACGCCATCGATATCACTAACGCCAGACTCAGCTAAGAAACCGTCCCAATTAAAATCAGGCATAAGTTTGGTTAACTCAGGGGTAGGTATTTTATTATAAAGAGCAACCATGTCGCGGGTTTGCTCTTTTTTCATGTGAAAACTAGCCAGCTTTGTTTCTAAAGCAAAGATGTCTTTAGCTGCTGCTTTTGGATTTGCTAAACCGGCAAGGGTCAGCATTTTTTCGATGTGGATAAGATAACTTGCTCTGATCTCTTTTGAGGCATCGTCACCTAAGAAATAATACTCTCTATCAGGTAAGCCTAAACCTGCTTGCCAGGTATATTGCATATAGGTATTGGGGTTTTTAAAGTCGACATATTGACCGAGATTAAAAGGAATGGCATAACCCAGTTTATTCGCCACAGCAAAATGCACAGCCAATTCGTTATGATTTGAAATGGTATCTATTTGACTAAATTCATGGTGAATAGGTGCTAAACCAATTTTATTACGGGTATCCCAATCAATATAGGACTGGTATAAATCACCCACTTTTTGCTCATTAGAGCCTTGAGCAAAATCACCTGCAGAAGCGGCTTCGATAATTGCTTTCACATCACTTTGAGATTGCTCATGAACGACAGTACCGACACCATAAGATGATTTGTCAGCGGGTATTTCGGTTTTTTTAATCCAATTACCATTGGCATAAAGATTAAAGTCATCGCCAGGTTTTACTGTGTTATCTATCGAGGTAATATTTAAGCCAGAGACAAGAACAGGGCCGCTGTTATCCTCATTTGATGTATTTACGTTATTACTATTATTACACCCCATTAATCCTATGAGCACAGTTAAAGATACTAATGTCTTCTTCATCGTAACGTCCTTTTATATTATTATTTTTGGATAAACCAAGGCTAACACTGTTGTAAGTTAACTCTTGGTAGTTAACATATCAGCAAAAGTAATTGGTCGCAATTTCAACAGTTAAAGGACAGGGAAATAAGTGTTTTATCAACAATCGCGTATTTGTTGTGCTAAAAAAGGTTTGTTGAGACTCGTTACTTGCTCAGCAATTTGTACCCTTACTGCTGCTGGTTTATTTTGACTGAGTTTAAAACGCCCCTCAAATGTCTCAATACGGACATTAAAAAAAGTAATAGCGGTTAGCATTTGTCGTATCTTTTTATCGCTAACTTCTGTTAATTCCCAAGGTTTTTGTTGCTCTCGTTCGAAATGTTGACTGCTTATTTTCATTTGTTGGTATTTTAGCTCTGGATCTATAATGGCTGTGGCGATGCCTGTGACATGAACTTTGGCATAATTCCATGTTGGCACAACTTGGCCATTGGTATTGTCATTAGCATTATTAGTATTAACATTGGTGCCACAGTGAGGTGAAATATAACTATGCTCGCCATGAAACACTAAGCTTAGAGGTACCTCTCCTTGCGTTAATAATCTTGCCGCTAAGGGATGTCGATTACTGACATGTGCAATCAACATTTTTTTTTCTGCTTCAGTAGAAGTATCATCTTCTGCAAAGTGAAAAGGTATATGACTAATATGTGGTAAGGATTCATCAATATTAACTAACAAGGTTGCCAGTGGGTTGTCATTAATTAACGCGTTTAATTTATGGTTTTCTTCTTCATTTGTTTGAAAGTGTTTAGGTGGATACATGATCAAACTCCTCTTGGTTTATTCCACTGGCGAGCAGCTGTTGTTTTACTTGAGGCCATTCTTCATCAAGGATGCTAAACAAGGCGGTATTTCGATAATCACCATTAGGTGCGCGTCTGTTTTTTCTTAAAATGCCTTCGAAATGTCCACCAATTCGGGTAATAGCATTTCGAGATTGCTGATTATTTTCATGAGTACAAATTTCGACACGAACCATTTTTAAGTGTTCAAAAGCGTGCGTTAACATTAAGTACTTTGCATGGGAATTAACGTAGCTTCGTTGAAATTCAGGGGTGATAAAAGTATGGCCAAGTTCAATAGCTTTATCCTTTTCGTTGTAACGAAATAAGCGTGTTGAGCCAATAACTTTATTGGTTTTTTTATCAATGGTAATAAAAGCTAGTTGCAGTCCTTGTGCCATTTCATCAACTGCTTCTTGCATCCATGGTCTGGCAATATCGTGACTAGCACTTCGATTGAGTGGCATGTGTTGCCAAACTTGTGGATAGTTTCCTGCCAAGCAATAGTCGTTAAGGTGTTGCATAGTCATAGGGACTAATTTGAGTAAACTTGTTTCTAGCGTGATAGGTTTTAGCGTTGGCTGTAACATTGGTTGTTCCATTGATTATTCCATGAAAAGGGCTCGTTGATAGTTGTTATTATGGGTGCTTTTGGTATAACTACTACAACCAGATTTGTATAAGTTGATAGACCAGATTGAAAGCCTTAACTTTAAACCTAAACGTAACGTTATCTGCGGAAAAATCAGCCCCCAATAAATTGGCTGCTAAACAAGCAAAATACTTAGTCATTGCCGATGCCTTACGACAAGCCATTAAAGAAGGGCAGGTTGCACCGACTGAAGCATTACCTTCAGCGCGAAAACTTGCTCAGCAGTTAGCGGTAAATCGCCATACTATTATGGCGGCACTGGCTGAATTAGTGGCGCAAGGTTGGGTGGAAGCGAAAGAGCGGTCTGGTTATCGGGTGGTAAAAAATCTACCTATTCAAAGTAGCCTTGCTACACATAAAGTGAATCAAGCGCCGCAAAATTTTGACTGGCAATTTAGGCTAAAACAAAACTTACCTATTACGCCCAAAGTTAAAGCCAGTCAATATCCTTATAACTTTTCCGGTGGTCAGCCCGATATCAGAAAGTTTCCCTTTGATGAATTTAAAAGTCATTTTGCACAAACCTGTCAACGGCCTAAAATTGATAACTTAAGTTACGGCGATAGTCGCGGAGAAGCTGAACTTATTGACGAAATATCGACCTACTTACGACGGGTTCGCTCAATTACCGGCAAAGAACTGATGATTTGTAATGGCTCGCAAGAAGCCTTGTATATGGTCTCACAATTACTGTTACAACCCGGTGATAAGGTCGCGGTTGAACAGCTGGGTTATCCCCCTGCTTGGGCCGCCTTTGAGCGAACTGGCGCCGAGTTAATCTCTATTAAACAAGATGAACGCGGCATAGTGCCAGAGCATTTGGCGCAAGTACTTGAACAGGGTAAGGTAAAGCTGCTTTATCTTACGCCATTACATCAATACCCAACAACAGTCTCTTTAGATATCTCTCGGCGTATGCAAATTTATCAATTAGCGGTGCAATATGGTGTTGCCATAGTGGAAGATGATTATGATCATGAATTTCATTATGACAGCCAACCTATTGCGCCAATGGCTGCAGATGACCCTGCCGGTTTAGTTATCTATATTTCTACCTTTTCAAAACTGATGTTTGGTGGCGCGCGTATTGGTTATGTGGTCGCAAACAAGGTCTTAATTGAGCAGTTGGCAGCTTATAAAATGCTGATGAACCACAAAAGTAATGTCTTAGTGCAACAAGCTGTGGCTAAGTGGATGCAACAAGGCGGTTTTGAAGGACATTTACGACGTATGACCCGCTTATACCAAAAGCGTCGTGACTTCATGGTTGAGCAATTAAAGTCCTATCAAGAAAAAGGTCTGCCAATACATTTTGTTGTGCCTGCTGGCGGTATGGCAATATGGCTTGATACCGGAAAATCTATTGTTGGTTTGAAAGAAAGACTATTACCCAAAGGAGTCTACTTACAAACGGAAGTTGAATTTAGCATGGTTAAAAATTTACCCTGTGACTTACCTGCTGACTTAGCTAAAGATGAGTATCGATTTATCCGATTAGGCTTTGCAGCAATGAATGAAACAGAAGTTGCACAAGGGTTGAACATTGTAATGAATCTATTATACAGCGGCAGTAGTGCTCCTACTCATTGATCTTCATTACATAAGGTAACAACTTCGTCTTGCTATAAAGAGTATTTTACGAGATAAACACTTTTTATATTTTTATATTTTTATTTTAGCCATTCGTTTTAACGATTACTTTTCACATATTATAAATAGTAGAGACCTAGGTGTTAGCAGATATTTTAGTAGGACCCATTTTACGACGTTTAACAGCACAACAATTAGTGCTGTGGTGGCTTAGTCCGTTTGAGTGTAGCGGTGAATTTCAATGTTACTTAAGTGATGGGAACTCAGATGATGATAGCTTAAATGATGTTGGCTCAATTAAAGGTCAGCCAATTTTTGTAGCACCGCTTAATGAGACTAATTTAACAACATTTCGTGTTGGTGAACATGCCGTTGTTCATTTGTTGGATGTAAGTATTAACTTACCTGCTGATACCTATATTGAATATGATTTATGCTTAACTGATTCTTCTCAAACTCGACATAGCCCTCAAAATAAATCTCAGTCTACTTCTCAACAAAAAACTAAATCTCTAGCTGACATTATCCCTGATTTAACCTTTGCAGGTAAAAGTAGACCTTCCTTTATTATCCAAGAAAATATTAATAATTTACTGCATGGCTCGTGTCGAAACCCTCATCATGCGAGTCAAGATAGCTTGTTAGCGGGTGATCAATTAGTTGGACAAACCTTAACTAATGTTGAGAAAAGGCCAGCGTTATTGATGATGTCTGGCGATCAAATTTATGCGGATCATGTTGCCGGCGTTACGCTTTATGCTATTCATCAAGTTATCGCTTTATTGGGCTTAAATGATGAACGTTTTACCGATAGCAACTTAGCTGAGCAGGGCATTACCTGTGGAAGTGAGCTTTATCAGTTTGCTGATCAGTATTTTCAGCGGGAATTACTGCTACCTAAAAGTACTTCACCTGAGTCTTGGTTTAGTTCTTCTATTTTTTCATCAAAAAAGCAACACGCTATTTTTACCTCTACTTATGCTCATAATCACGTAATGACCTTTGCTGAAAATATCGCGATGTATTGTTTAGTATGGTCAGCAACTTTATGGCAGCAGGTTGAACTGGAAGGTTTTAACGTCCCGGTAAAATATAAAGCGATTCATCAGAAAGAATTAGCCGCCATTAAAGACTTTGTGAGTGGCTTGGATAAAGTGCAACGTTTGTTAGCACACACGCCTACTTATATGATTTTTGATGATCATGATGTGACAGATGATTGGAACTTAACCGCAGCCTGGGAACAAGCTGCTTATCAAGATCCGTTGGCAAGGCGCATTATTGGTAATAGCTTGTTTGCTTATTGGTTATGCCAAGGGTGGGGCAATGATCCCAAACAATTTAAAGGTGATTTTTATCAAGTTGCTAATGCTTATCAAGTGGCTAATGTTAAGCATAAAGAAGCAGATTTCAAACAAGAAGACTCTGACCTACAAGCTACGGACTCACACGACTTATGTTCACAAGACAGCTTTATTGACTATTTATTAAAGTTCTCCCATTGGCAATACACTCTTGATAGCCACCCTAAGTTAGTGGTGCTTGATAGTAGAACACGTCGCTGGCGCTCAGAACATGCTTTAGATGATCCTTCAGGGCTAATGGACTGGGAGGCTTTGTGTGAATTACAGCAAGAATTGATAGGACATGATTCGATATTATTGGTATCTCCAGCACCTATTTTTGGTGTTAAGGTTATTGAAACGATACAGCGAATGGCCACGATAGCAGGTCAGCCATTAGCCGTAGATGCCGAAAATTGGATGGCACATCCTGGCGCGGCGAGTACCTTGTTGAATATTTTTAAACATCCGAAAACACCGCAACACTTTGTTATTCTTTCAGGGGATGTACATTACTCTTTTGTTTATGATATTGAGCTAAGATTTCGTGACAATTCTCCACATATTTGGCAAATCACCTCTAGTGGTATTAAAAACCAATTTCCTCAACCGCTGATTGGTTTTTTTGATCGGATGAATCGTTGGCTTTATGGTCCTTACTCACCGCTTAACTTATTTACTAAGCGTCGTTCTATGCGTATTAAAGGACGGAAGTTAATGGTTGATGGAGAAGAGAAAAGGCTAACATTAGGCCATCAAAGACTGCAACCTAAAAGTGGCTTGGGCTATTTAGAGATCAATGATGATGGCTCACCATATTTAATTGCAGACTTACATTGTGATGGCAGTAAAACGGTATTTATTGAGAGTAACGAAGAGCTAGTTCCTTAGCTCTTTCAGCTATTATCTCGTTCAGAACTTAGTCATTTAGTTCTTTTTCTTTACTGGTAACATTCGTGTCAGAGTGTCATCTTTTTGAATGTAATGATGTACTAATCCAGCCACGGCATGCAAAGCGATAAGATAGTAACCCCATGAGCCAATATCTTTATGCCAACCTTCTAATATTTTTCCGAAAGGTTTGTCATAAGGGATAAGCGCAGGTAGCTCTAGTCCGAAAAAGGGAATGACTTTACCTTTAGCACTGAGAACAAACCAGCCAAATATAGGCATGGCAATCATGAAAACATAAAGCGTTAGGTGAGCCATTTTTGCCCCCCAAGCCTGTATAACAGAAAGCGGCGGGGTTATTTGTGGCGTAACTTGCACACTACGTAAATACAGACGAGCACAGACTAGAATAAAAACCAATAAACCTAGCATAAAGTGCGTCATCTTAAATAGGTCTCGCAGTTCAGTGCCTTTTTCAAAAAATACTCTGCCTTCAATACTGGCAAAAACAAAAATCATTAACAGCACCATCAACCAATGTATCTTAATTGAAAGTGAACCATAGTGATTTTCAGTGTTCTTCCAAGACATGCTTAATCCTTACTTATTTTATCTTATCTTTACTTACTTTTAGGGACGAAAGTACTGGCTAAGTCCGCAATATCATCAACACTTTTTGCCAGCTCTTCCATTTGCTCGGCTACACGGTCGGTTTGTTGCCAAGTAGATTCAGTATTTTGCGCAATATCGGTTAAGTGGCTATTAATTTCATGAGACACACAAGATTGCTCTTCTGCTGCGGTCGCTATCTGGGTGGCGGCTTGATTAATGTTTTGCATTTTTTCGACCACTAAATCAATTTGTTGATGAGATGCCTGAGCACTCTCTACACAGAACTGTGCTTCATCTTTATTTTTATTCATTAAGACAACCCATTGCTCTATGGTATTGAGCATAATGGTTAAACGTTGATGAATTTTTTCTGCAGACTCTTGGGTACGTGATGATAAATTTCTTACTTCATCAGCTACTACGGCAAAACCTCGACCGTGTTCTCCAGCACGAGCTGCTTCAATGGCTGCATTTAAGGCTAATAAGTTAGTTTGATCAGCAATGGATTGAATATCGTCCATCAACTCACCCACGTTATTTGCCGACTGCGTTAAGCTATCTGCAGAGCTTGAAGCATTCTCTACCGCTTTCGCCAAATGACTTATTTTATCACTGGTATCATAAATGCTTTGCTGAGATTGTTCACAGTGTTCAAAAGTCACTTCTAATTCACTGGCGACATGCACGGTGTTTTGGGCAATGTCTTGGGTAGAATCCTGCATTTGACTCATAGCAGTACTAAGTTGCTCTAAATCATCTTTTTGCTGTGCTAATGTTGTTCGAGTATCTGTAAGACCTTGCCTTACTTTTGCCATCACTGCTTTTATCGGTTTAGCCGCGTCAAGGGTACGTTCAATAATGGCTTTGATTTTGGTTTTTAACAGTGAAAAATTGAAATCAAAAACACTGGCGCTTCCTTTACCAAAATAGACCTTACGAGACACTGAATCAAACATACTCTGCATACGCTGTGCTCGCATAGCGGTAGGAATAATATCAGACCAAAAAATGATAATAGGGGTCACGGCACTAATGCCGGCAATAACAGAGGCAAGTAAACCCAATTGCGTAAAAATGAAACCTTGCGCAATAACCGATAGGAGCACTAAAAAGGTAAACTTATGATTTTTAGTAAACTCAAAAGTAACCCAGTTATTTTTATTATTAAGTGCTTGGTATATTCTGTCAGCATTGCCTGCAAGAGCCGTGTTTGCAACGGTACTAATGCATTGGAAACCCGTTATTTTACTTTGGCTATACTGTGGCGTGATAAAAACATCAAGCCAAATACTTTTACCACTTTTACTTTTAAGTTGTAATAAACCTTGCCAAGAAAAGCCTTTTGCAAGCGTCGCCGATAATTCATCAAGCACTACTTTAGGCATTTGTTGATGCGTTAAGCTACGTGTATCAATATTAAGTAGCTCACTTTCTTGATAGCCAGTGGTTTGGCAATAAGCTTCATTGGCATAGGTGTAGTTACCTTTTAAGTCGGTAACAGAAATTAATTGTTTCATAATAGATGACATAGATTACACAACATAAAGTGGTTAAGTTAATGGTAACAATAAGATAAATTTATCGCTTTGATCTATATCGGCAAAAACTCATTAACTTTAGTGAATTTTAACTAAATAAAACAATTTATTTACTATGGCTACTCTTACTCAATAGTTTCGTTTTGTACCTGGGTAGATTTTTCTACAGTTATTAATTGAGCAAGTATTCTTTTAAGTAGCTCACCACCTAATTGATTACTCGCTAAACCATTTTCATCACCAAAACGACCTAGTTCTACATTTTTTAAATGCTTAGTTATCGTTTCATTGTCTTTAATGATAGTCAGGGCCAACTGTTCAATTATCACTGATGTGATGATAATGCGAGTTTGTGCTTTACCTAATAGGCGTTTTTTCTGTTTAGCTTCATTGGAGGCTAGTACCGCTGTGTTGGTTTCAATCTTTTGTACTCTTTGTTTGGTATCTAGATCTTCTAAGGCCAATGTTTCACTTCGCTCAGGGTACATCTTTGCGTATAACTCAGCACTTATTTTGGGGTATAACGCTGGGTAATCAGTGGCCAGTTGCGTACGTGTTTTTTTAAACAAAATTTCTATATTCGTTTTACCTGTCGCACTTGTTTTAAGTACCTCAGACCAAGCCTGTAAATTGCCAAAGCGAACTTCTTCAACGTGAACAATAGTCGTTGTTTTTTTCTGTATGCTCGGTGAATCTAATTGGTGAGTAGGTACTACTGCCAGCTGCGCGTTAATGTTATCAACGATAAATAGCTGAGGCTGAGTTAAGCCTTCAATATTACTCAGGGAAAAGTTAGTAAAACTGGTGATGCCGGTATTATTAGAGAAATTAGCGCTGAGTAGCTGTGCTTGTTGAGCGCTATAGTATTCACTTTGTAATAAAATTTGGCTTTTGAGGTAATCATTTAACGATCCATTAGCGAGATACCACATCATAGAGCTAAGAAATAATAAGGTGGCAAAGGCTAGTACAGCTAATTTATTCAAGGGCTTTTCTCTTTTACGTCAATTTGCGTTAAGTGGTTAATATTTTAAGCTAAGTTACCGGCTAGGTAAATGCTATTAAGTAGGCTATAGGTTATAGTATTTGTGTGCAAATAGTCGCCAAATGCGCAGTTTTAACCTCATTATCAATATTCTATTAGAGAATCTTTATGTCAAATAAGTCTGTATCTACAGCGCCAACGAGTACTTCGACCTTTACCAGCCGTTTACCCTTATTCATGTTAGTTGCCATTTTAGTGGTATTAATTACTTATTTACAGTGGCCTGAAGCTCAGCAGGAAAAAAGTAAATTCAAGCGTGTTGTTGCGGTAAAAATGGTACCTGTGGTACTTGCCGAATTTATTGAAAGTGTTGAAGCCGTAGGTACCGCTCGAGCAAATGAGCAAGTGGTTATCACCAGTAAATATTCTGATCTCGTTGATGAAATTTATTTTAACGATGGCCAACAAGTTAAAAAAGGCGCTTTATTAGTTAAGTTAAATAATCAAGAAGAGCTAGCAAAAGTTGATGAGTTAAAAGCTAATTTGTCCGAGTCACAAGCACATTTAAAGCGCTTAACTGAGTTACTGTCGAGTAGGGCAACATCGAAGTCTTTAGTGGAGCAACAAGAAGCCAAAACTAAAGCGATTGAAGCACAACTTGTTAGTGCTAGCGCTAAATTAAATGACTTAACTATTCGTGCGCCATTTGCTGGTGTGCTAGGTTTTCGTGAAGTCAGTAAAGGGGCTTATATTGATGCGGGCGATGTTATTACTAGCTTAGATGATCTCAGTAGTATCAAGGTAGACTTTCATTTACCAGAGCGTTTATTAACCCATATTCATGTTGGTCAACAAGTTACTGCTATGAACAGTGCTTACCGAGGTAAAGAATTTATTGGAAAAATCACTGCTATTGATAGTCGTATTGACTCAAGTACCCGTAGTCTTAAAGTTCGCGCTACCATCAGTAATAAAGCGTTGAAACTACACCCAGGCATGTTGCTCAATATTAGCGTGTTATTACAAGTTGAAAATATTCTGCAATTGCCTGAAAGCACTATTATCCCAATAGAAAACAACCATTACGTTTTTGCTGTTAGCGATGATAAAGCAGTACGTAAGGCAATAAAAATTGGTCGACGTCATCCTGGTGTCGTGGAAGTTATATCAGGCCTAGTTGAAGGCGAACAAGTGGTTGTAGAAGGAGCGCTTAAACTTCGAGATGGCTCTGCTGTGAGTATTATTGGAAAAGAAACTGAAGCAGAAGATAAAACTGCTACTCCTGATAATGGGAGCAAAACCTAGTGATTTTATCTGATTTATCGGTTAAAAGACCGGTTTTTGCTACCGTTATAAACTTACTTATTATTACTTTTGGTATTGTCGCTTTTTTAATGTTGCCATTAAGAGAATACCCAGATATTGATCCACCGATTGTTAATATCAGCACCAATTACCCCGGCGCATCAGCGGCAATAGTTGAGACTAAAATAACGCAATTACTTGAAGACAGAATTAGCGGCGTAGAAGGGGTTAAAACCATTAATTCCAATAGTCGTGTTGGTCGTTCAAGTATTACTATTGAGTTTAATTTAGACCGTGATATTGACGCCGCGACCAATGACGTACGCGATAGAATTTCACGGGCATTGAACAATTTACCTGAGCAAGCTGATCCCCCTGAAGTATCTAAAGCCAATGATGATGAAAACGTCATTGTTTGGTTCGTTTTACAAAGCGAAACCATGAGTACATTAGAGCTTACCGATTACGCGAACCGTTATATCGTTGATCGATTTGCTGTGGTTGACGGTGTTGCTCGTGTGCAAGTGGGCGGTGGTCGAACATATGCGATGAAAATTCGTCTTAATCGAGCCTCTATGGCGGCGCGTAATATCACAGTGCAAGATGTTGAAGATACTTTACGTGATGAGAATGTTGAGTTACCTGCAGGTCGAATCGAATCAGTAGATAGAGATTTTTCTATTCGTGTAGAGCGTAGTTATTTATCTGAGCAAGATTTTGCCAACATGGTAATTAGTCACTCAGAAGGTAGCTCAGAAAATAGTTCAGAGAGTGATAACCAAAACAACTCTGTAGTGCGTTTAGGCGATGTTGCGGAAGTATTCATTGGTGCACAAGATGATGAAAACATGTTCCGTGGTAATGGTAAAAACATGGTGGGCTTGGGCGTAATTAAGCAATCTAAAGCCAATACCTTAGATGTAGTTAAATCTGCTAGAAAAGAGATGGTTACTATTCGTAGTTCTCTGCCTGTGGGAACAACCATTACCAATAGTTATGATAGTTCGGTATTTATTCAGGGCTCTATTGATGAAGTATATAACACCCTAATTATCGCTATGTTAATGGTGGTATTGGTTATCTTTTTATTCTTAGGTAATGTTCGCGCTACCTTGATTCCTGCTATTACGGTACCTGTTGCCTTAATTGGTTCAATGATGGCGTTATCTTGGTTTGGATTCTCCATTAACCTTTTAACATTACTCGCTTTAGTTTTGGCTATCGGTCTGGTGGTTGATGATGCCATTGTGGTTTTAGAAAACATCTACCGTCGTATCGAAAATGGTCAAACACCCTTGATGGCGGCGTATGAAGGGGGCAGGGAAGTTGCTTTTGCTGTTGTTGCCACCACCTTAGTATTGGTTGCTGTATTTGTACCGCTGGTCTTTTTATCCGGCAATATGGGGCGATTATTTACCGAGTTTGCTATCGCAATAGCAGCCGCGGTAATATTTTCAAGTTTAACTGCTTTGTCACTTACCCCAATGATGTGTTCAAAAATGTTAAAACACAAAGAGCGCAGTTCTTCTTTTGGTCAAAAGCTAGATCGCGCATTTGCTAGTTTTGAAGCGTCTTATGGTCGCGCCCTGAAAAGTAGTATTCAACAACCCATGCTTATCGTACTGGTGTTGGGCTTGTCACTAGCCGCAGTCTTTTTGCTATTTAATAAATTACCTTCTGAATACACACCTAAAGAAGATCGCGGTAATTTCTTTTTAATGATGCAAAGCGCTGAAGGTGCGAGTTATGAAAATAACGTTAAAAACATGCATAAAATTGAAGAGAAACTTTTAGGCTACCAAGCACAGGGTGAGTTAGACCGAGTGATAGTGCGTGTTCCCGGTTTCGGTGGCACTGGTGGTATTGCCATTGTTGGTTTACCTGATTGGGATGAACGTAGCATTGATACTTTTAGTTTTATTAATAAAATAAATCGTGACGTGCAAAGTGTTACCGATGTTCGTGCCTTTGCCATTATGCGCCGAGGTATTGGTGGCGGCGGTGGCGGCAGTAATGCACCTGTTTCTTTTGTTCTACAAGGTAATACCTTTGAAGAACTAGCACTGTGGCGTGATATTTTGATTACTGAAGCGCAAAAAAATCCAAATTTATCGAATATAAATAGTGATTACAAAGAAACCTATCCTCAGTTATTAGTTAAAATTGACCGTGAACGCGCCTATGATTTAGGTGTGCCTGTTGGTGATATCGCTGAGACTTTGGAGACGATGCTAGGTCAACGTCGTGTAACCACTTTTGTTGATCGTGGTGAAGAATATGACGTGATTGTTGAGGGTGATGAGAAGCAATTTCAAAGCCCTACCGACATTGACAATCTCTATGTTCGCTCTCGTACGACGAACAAGTTAATTCCATTAGCTAACTTGCTGAATATTGGTGAGAATGCCACATCATCTAGACTGAATCGTTATAATCGCTTACGTAGTATTACCGTTACGGCTAACCTAGCTGATGGTTATGCTCTAGGTGATGCACTAGATTTTCTTGTAGATGTGACTAAGAACAAACTACCGGAACATGTGCAAGTGGATTATAAAGGTGAGTCGTTATTGCTAAAAGAATCGGGCAACTCTATCTTGTTTGTTTTCTTACTGGCACTGTTAATTACTTATTTAGTGTTAGCTGCGCAGTTTGAAAGCTTTATTCATCCCTTTGTTATTTTACTTACCGTACCACTGGCGCTGGTAGGTGCCCTTGCCGGACTTGAGTTAATGGGTATGAGTTTAAATATTTACAGTCAAATTGGTATTGTCATGCTGATAGGTTTAGCGGCTAAAAATGGTATTTTAATTGTCGAATTTGCCAACCAGTTACGTGACAAAGGTATTGCTTTTGAAGAAGCATTAATTAGTGCTTCTCAGCAGCGTTTACGCCCAATTGTGATGACGACATTTACCACAGTTACCAGTGCTATTCCTTTAGTGTTAGCTGTTGGCCCTGGCGCAGAAAGTCGAATGGTTATTGGTGTCGTTATTTTTGCGGGTGTATCACTGGCGAGTATATTTACCTTGTTTATTGTACCGGGCGCATATTATTGGTTATGTCGTAATACGGGCTCTCCGCAAGCGATTGCCAATGAAATAGAAAAGGCAGAACAACAAGGTTAATGGCTGTTGTCATATTAAATAAGCTATCTTACTAACGAAGCAACGAATGCTTTTATAGTGACTTAGATTTAAGTAAAAAGCCCTAGCAGACGAGAGTCGCTAGGGTTTTTTTTATGAGTATGGTTCTAGAAAGACAATCGATACTTTTTAATAACTTAAAAAATCGTTGCTATACTTATTATTATAATTTTGGTTACCTATTAACTTTTTTATAAAACAAACACATTCACTTAATGAGTTTTAACAATGCCTCAAATAAAAAAAATAAATATATTGTTACCAGACCTTTTGCGTTCGCGTCTTATAAGAGAAGTTATCCTCATTGTTTTAGTTGCCTTGCTAATTTTTTGGTTTGCGCAAGAATATGATGCTTTTGAGTATTTAGTAGAAAAATCCCGTAAACATGAAGATTGGGAGTTAGATGAATTATTTACTTTGTTAATGATTTCTTCTTTTGCCTTCTTATTTATTACTGTTCGCAATGGAAAATATTTAAAGCTCGAAATAAAACGCCGTTTTCATGCGGAAAAAGAGATTAGAAAATTAGCATTTTTTGATAGTTTAACAGGCTTACCCAATAGAGATTTATGTAACAACCGTTTAGAACATATTCTTGTGCATGCAAAAAGATCACAGAGTTTAGCCGCTATTTTATTTATTGATTTAGATAGTTTTAAAGCAGTGAATGATACTTATGGTCATGATGCTGGTGATTATGTGCTCAAAGAAACGGCGACAAGAATGTCAGAACGTTTACGTAGCGATGATACACTTGCCCGAATTGCGGGTGATGAATTTATAATTATTTTAGAAACACTGCCCACGGCAAATAGTGTTAGCAATTTAGCTGAAAATTTGATTGAAGCAATAGAACCCGCTTTTGTTTTTGATGGCAATGAGGCTTATATAGGACTAAGCATAGGTATTGCCATTTATCCAACCGATGGTGAAACTGCCGAAGAGTTGATCAAAAATTCAGATACTGCAATGTACCATGCTAAAGATTCTGGAAAAAACACTTTTCGTTTCTTCTCTAGTGAACTTGATCAACAGGCAAAAACCAAGTTAAAAATCAGTAATCAACTTCGCCAAGCAATGGAACTCAATGAGTTTACCCTTCACTACCAACCAATCATCGATACCGGAACAAATAAAATTAAAGGGTGCGAAGCACTTCTACGTTGGAATAATGCTTTGTTAGGCAGTGTACCTCCTGATGTTTTTATCCCCATTGCAGAAGATATAGGTCTTATTTCAGTTATTGGAGACTGGGTATTATTGCAAGCATGTCATCAAAATAAAGCTTGGCATGATGCTGGTTATAAAGGGTTGGTCATGTCAGTTAATATGTCTGTACGCCAACTAGAGTTTGAAAATTTTGTAACCACGGTTCAAGACTGTTTAACTAAAAGTAAATTAGACGCAAACTATCTTGATCTAGAGTTAACCGAAACTACTATTATGAAAAATGTTGATATTGCTATGCTCAGATTAGAGCAACTAAAAGCTTTAGGGCTTTCTATTTCCCTCGATGATTTTGGTACTGGATATTCTTCAATGAGTTATTTATGTAAACTCAACATAGATCGTATTAAGATCGATCGTAGCTTCATCCGGTATATTCCTGAAAATAAAGAGGATATCATCACCACCAAAGCTATTATCTCTCTCGCAAATAACCTTAATTTAAAAATAACCGCCGAAGGTATTGAAACCTCAGAACAAAAATTATTCATTGAAGGTACTGTTGTCGATTCGGCACAAGGCTTCTATTACAGTAAAGCGGTTGGTGCGGCTGAGTTTGAGTTACTTTTAAAACAGCCAAACTGGTAAGTAAAAGATTGATTAATGCTTATTATAAATAGGCAAAAAAATGCCTAAAGCTTCTTTAATCCAATACAAAGTGATCACAGTAATTAAAAATCGAATTGAACATAAACGGTATTATAATTACTACCGCCTTTAATGCGACCAAACTGTGAGGCAGATTCAAAAATGGCAGAGCGATGATGAATACTATAACCTAGCCAAGTTTCATTGAGTGCATTCATATTAAATATATCACCTAAATTAATATCTACAGTAAAGTCTATATAGTTCATTAACTCACTGGGGCGATAGCCTTTTCGTTCCATTTCAGATGCTTCAATGTAAGACACATCAGAGGCATAAGATAATCCTTCTGCTAAACCAATACGCCAGCGTACGGGCCAGTTAATAGTGTAATAGGCTTTAATTGCCAGTACATATTCTTGCTCTGAATCTTGAACGTCTGAATTCCAATGCCAAACAAAACCAGGGGTTAAATAGATATCTATCGGTAATGAAAATAACTCATCAGTTAATGGGAGTCCGTAAAATATTGAACTGAGTTGATTATTGTATTCATCTTTGACGGTATCACCGGCGAGAATATCGCCAATATTAGAAGGTGTCGCCCAACCATGGGCTAAGCGTAAATAGCCATGATTTGTTAGGTCTGATTTTTTGGCTTTACTAATATCGTTAAAAAAGGCGAAACCTAAATATGCCTCACTTTGCCACCGTTGATTGACGGTATCGCTCTCGTAAGCATTTTTATCAAGTAAGGTGGCGTTGACTGAAGCTAATAAATAGAAGTTTTTTGCTACGTGATAGCGAGTTTCAATGCCGGCATTCACTTCAATACCAGCACCAATATTTTGTTCAGGTATATCAGCGATACTGGTTAATGCATAATAATGGCTATTAAAGCTGGCACTTTTATAACGAGCACTCACTTTGGGCATAAACTCCCAACTGTTGTGTTGAAAGTACCAACTTTGGCTCAAGTTAGCGTAAGGGTTACCTTCAAGATCGCTAAATAGTTCAACATCAAAAAAGCTGCCTTTACTGAATGATTTTCTTGCTTGGAAACCAAGATCAACTGTGTCACCTTGTACTTCATTTTGATATTCAGCAGGAATATCGAAAAAACGCATACGCGCCATGGCATTCAACTGCCAATCATTTTTTTGATACAAATGCGCTCCACCTTCAATACCCCGAATAAAAAAGGTTTCTCCCTGATAAAACATCATAGGAACAAAGCTAGTAACATTGTCGGCTTCAGTGTCGAAGGGGATTTCTGCATTCCTCATTAATACACCTAACCCCCAAGTCTGCTCTTGGTAAATCTTACTGTGTTCTGTAGATTCTGGCGTGTTATTACTCTTGATTGGAGTACCTTTTGTAATACTTTCTTCAGTAGATTTTTCAGCTAAAAGGTTTGATGAAAATAGTAAGGAGAGGGTAAATGATATTGCAGCACAGTAACGCATTGTGATCCTTAGTAACTTTTAAGGCAAAGTGGTGGTGATTTTGTTTAGTGTATCATTAGTCAATTGTAGTGAAAAAATTATTTTAATTTCCAATGTAGACCACTATTTATTTAAAATCATATTGGAAAGCCCCTTTCTAATAATCTTAACAAAGCGACTAATGTACTGATTTTTAAGACGGTCATGCTTTATTCATAAAAGTTATATGTTATAAATGCGTGGTGATATACCCAGGCTACTTCAATATGCTCGTTTCAGGACGGCTGAGTGATTCATAATCAAGGCGCGTATTTTATTAATGGTTATTCCCTTAATTACATATGCAACGATGAATATGATTTTCTCAGACGTCCCCGTAGGGCTGGTTTAGAAACGTTTTATCCATCGTTATTAACTTAGATAAGGAGATAGCCATTCTCTTCAATTAATATCTTGCTTAAAGACGTTTCTAATTCCAGCTGAATCCTGCATCTTGAGGTTGCTTGGGTATAAGTATTAACAACATAAATTCCTAAGAAGAAAGTCGTTATCATTATTAAGGTCAACATCAATGTTTATTAATAAATCTAAACTGACTAAGGCATTAACCCTAGCACTAGTCACTTCAGGTCTTGCATTATCAGGTTGTGAGCAAGCAAGCACCCCTCCTCAGGTTAAAAGTTCATCGTCAGCCAGTAGCAGTATTGTTCGTATGAAAAGCGAATCTCTCAATGCTACTTACGCAGAAATGCGAGCGAAACAAATAAGCGATGTGAGCTATGACTTACACGTGAAAATAGATAACAAAAGTGAAGTTTTTTCTGGTTCAACAACGCTGAATTTTGAATTAATTGAAGATAATCAAAATGATTTAACGATAGATTTTGATGAAGGCACAGTTAAATCATTAACCGTTAATGGTAAAGAAGTTAAGTTTAGCTATGAAAAGTGGTTTATTACCATTCCAGCTGCGGAGTTAACTGCTGGCAAGCAGGCTATTACGATTGATTACGAACGTCCTTATTCGACTGACGGCTCTGGTTTTCATCGCTTTGTAGATCCTAAAAACGGTGAAGTTTACTTATACACCGATTTTGAACCTTATGATGCAAACCGTTTATTTCCTCATTTTGATCAACCTGATTTAAAAGCCAGTTACAAAATTGAAGTGACTGCGCCAGCTCATTGGCAAATCATTAGTGCAACACGCGAAACCAGTATTAGTGATAAGGGTGATACTAAAGTTTGGTCATTCCCTGCATCTGCAAAATTTTCTTCTTATGTCTTTTCTCTTCATGCGGGTAACTACGCCGTTTGGGAAGACGATTTTGAAGGTATGAAATTACGTTTGTTTGCTCGTCAAAGCTTAGCTGAGTACGTAAAAACGGATGAATGGTTTATTCCAACTAAACAAAGTTTTGCATTCTTCAACAAATACTTTGAAGTGGAGTATCCTTTTGGAAAATACGATCAGATTGTAGCACCAGACTTTAACGCCGGCGCAATGGAAAACGTTGCCGCAGTTACGTTCAGTGAAGGCTATATTGCACGCGGTGAAAAATCGACTAGTGCGCGAATGAGCTTAGCGAATGTTATTGCTCATGAAATGGCACATATGTGGTTTGGTGATTTAGTCACGATGCGCTGGTGGAATGGCTTATGGTTAAATGAAAGTTTTGCCACTTATATGGCTAACTTAGCTATTGCACAAGCAAGTGACTTTGAAAATAACTGGGATGTATTTTACTCAGGCACTAAACAGTGGGCTTACCGTACAGATGATTCGGTAAACACTCATGCCATTGAGTTACCAGTTGCTTCTACCGGCGTTGCCTTGTCAAACTTTGACGGCATTACTTATGGTAAAGGTGCTTCAGTGTTAAAACAGTTACCTTACTATTTAGGTGAAGAAAACTTCCGTGTTGGTGTGAGTAATTATTTGAAAAAATTCTCTTACAAAAACACAGATCTTGACGACTTTATTGGTGAGTTAGGCAAAGCTGCTGGCAAAGATATGACCCAATGGACACAAGACTGGTTATTTAATGCTGGCTTGAACACCATTAAAGTAAATTATCAATGTAGCGACGGTAAAATTAGTGAGTTTACTATAAACCAAACAGCACCTGAAGGTCATCCTACGTTACGCGAACAACGTGTTCAAATTGGTTTATACAATATTAATGCTGATGGTAATGCCATGAGTTTAACCTCAGCAACACCAATCATGTATAAAGGTGCTACCACTGAAATTAAAGAAGTTATTGGTCAAGCTTGTCCTGATTTAGTTTATCCAAACGAAGCCGACTGGGGTTATGTGAAAGTTGACCTTGATGAAAAGTCATTAGCTTCAGCGCAGAAACATATCAATGCTATTGATAATGCAACAATGCGTTTAATGTTATGGCAGAGTTTGTCTGACAGTGTTCGTGATGCAAATTTATCGGCTGATCAGCTAGTGAATTTTGCTATGGCTAACCTTGAAGGTGAAACTGATTATAACGTAACACGTAAAATTGCTAGTACATTAACTTCAGCCTTGAACTATTTAACGGTAGCGACACGCTTAGAGCAAAATGATTATTCAGCGCTTTACATGGAAGTTGAAGATTTATACTTACGTTTATTAGAAAAAGCGAAAGCAGGATCTGATTTTCAAAAACTTTGGTATGGTCGCTATGTTCGAGTAAGTAAAACACCAAAGCATCTGGATAATTTAAAAAATATTTTAAACGGTGAATTAAGCTTTGATGGTGTAACTATCGATCAAGACAAACGTTGGTCATTAGTCGCTAAAATGAATCGTTACCAGCATGGCAATTACCAAGCATTATTAACAACAGAAATCACAAAAGATAATACTGATTCAGGTGTTAAAAGCGCTATTTACGCAGAAGTTTTACGCCCTGAAGCTGAAGTTAAAGAAAAATGGTTTAACGTGGTTATTAATAACCCTGACAAATTAAAACTTTCTACACTTCGTTATATCATGTGGGGTTTATTTCCTTCAGAGCAACACGCTTTAGAAGCACCTTATAAAGCTAAAATCTTAGCGCACATTCCTAAATTAAACGAAGGAAGTGACTTAGGTTTATTAGAATCTTTTGCCGGTAGCATGTTGCCATCTCAATGTACGCCAGCCAGTGAGCTAGAATTAGCACAACTGATTAAAGACTACAGTGATATGAAGCCACAAGTGTTAAAAGCAGTAAAAGCGAGTCATCAAAATATGGGGCGTTGTATTAAAGCGCTAACGTTATTAAAAGTGAGCGCTAATAAAACCTAGAATAAAAGAATAATATATTGAATAGATAAATACTTATCTAAACGATAAAGGGCATTGTGACGTTCACAATGCCCTTTTTTTATCAGTATTATTAATTATGTATCGTTACAAAGTAGACCATTGCTTTTTTAGGCCAATCGCATGGATAACACCAAAGGTTACACAGATAATTGAACTCCAAAGCCAAAACTCCGGACTACGGCCCATGGGGGTATTCATCAAGGTGAAACCAGCCAGGCCTCGCACTAAATACACTAACGTGATGAGCGAAAGGACCAAACGAAGCAGAGGTAGACGGACAATAAGTCCAGCGGCAGAAAAAGCATATGCAGCCCAAATGGCTAACACTGAAAAAATTCCTAAGGTAATTACTGTTGGTTGATAGCTACCTTGCTCAGCCATTAATGCCATTTGTTCACCTGCGCCGAAGAAACGATACCATGAGGCGCCAAAATAAATACAGCCTAAATGTAAAAGTGCAGCAACCGCACTTAATCCCCCTGCGATAATTAAAAAAATGTTCATGAAATGACAGCGTCCTTGATGTTATATTTTGATGAATGAAAATAGCTGTTCGATAATTATTTATTAAGTATAGCTCTGGTTATATAAGCTAAAGATCGTTACAACATAGCTTTATTACAATAAGTGGCTTGTTCAAAGTCACTAATGTTCATGGCGATATTAGTGACGTCAGGAAACATAGCAGCTAATTTTGCTACGATCATTTTTGATAATATTGCTTTTTGTGCTGTTGTTCGCCCTTGCATTATATGAGCAAAAACGTGAATGAAATCGTCACGTTTATTACCGACAATAAATTTTTTAAAAGGGTTAATTCTTACTTTGATATCGCCTTCATCAAACAACTCAGTTGCGTAGGCAGTAAGATGTATTTGTTCGATAATAAACTCTTCTTCATGAGATTCTAAGACGTTTTGTGAGCAGTCCATTACAAAGTGTGGCATTACTATTCCTTGTTAAAGGGGGATATTATGAAGGTATGGGCCTCAACAATAAGTTATTTTGTTTTAAATGCATAATATATGCTTGGTCTATTACCAAATTATGAGACAATTAGGATATAGATAACAACCCATGGTTCATTATGAAACTTTTAGTTCGTAACCTTTCTCGCTCAACAACAGAGCAAGAACTTCGTATTTTATTTTCCGCTCACGGCGCAGTCACAGAATGTAGCTTAGTTTTAGATCAAGCAACAGCTAAATCAAAAGGTTTTGCTTTTGTTATAATGCCTAATGATGCTGAAGCAAAAGTAGCAATGTCTAACTTGCATGAAACAAGAGTTGCTAAGAATAAGATCCGAGTGAAAATAGCTCAGTAACCTTATTGATTAAAGTAATATTATTCGAAGTTTAGTCTTCGAAGAAAAGCCAGCTTATTAGCTGGTTTTTTTATGTCTTAACATAACTTAGTTCCTGAGAGTTACTCCTAATTTTAGGCTAACGTAGTCGGGTAAATTATTATTGCTGCAACACACTAGCCAAACTAATACTTGCTACAGCTCCTTGGCCGTCTTGGCGGTTCTTTAAAGTCAGTTCACCTTCTTGATTACGAATAAATTCTCTACTGATAATCAAGCCGATACCAGAGCCTTGTGCTTTGGTTGAATAAAAGGGTACAAACAAATTATCGTTATTGGCAATGCCTTGACCTGAATCTAGAATATTGATGATTGTTTGCTGACGGCTTTGTTGCCATTGCATTTGTACTTCAGGGCTCGTTTCATTGCCTTCACAGGCTTCAAAAGCATTTTTAATTAAGTTAATTAACGCTTGCTCTAATTGACCCGCGTCGGCAGAAAAGGCTAACTCACTATCATTAATATGTATTGATAACTTAGGGAAGATGGCTTGCATACGTTGAGCGATGTCTTTTGGATAAACCATCGCCATTTTTGCTGGCGCTAATTTACTAAAGGCTGAATAGTTTTCAACAAACTCTAATAGTTGTAACGAGCGTTTTTCAATGACGTGTAAAATATTTTTTTCGAGGACTTCTTGCTCTGGAGTTAATGGTCCTGTTACTTTCATTTCTTGCAAAGATTGCGTCATCGAGTAAATAGGGGTTAATGAGTTTCTTACTTCGTGATTGAGTACTCTTATTAATCGTTGCCATACCTGCTTTTCATTGGCTCTTAGTTGCTGCTCAATCGAGAACAATACCAATAGTTGATAATTACGACCACTGCGCTTTAATACATGGTGAGTTACTTCAAAGCGTTGTACCAATTGACTATCACTGCTTTGTTGCCATTTATTATCCTCAAAAACTAAACCTAATGTCTGTGCATGTTTGCCAAGTAAGTTATTTGTCGGTATTTTTAGCAATAATTCAATGGCATTATTCGCAGAATATATTTGTTGATGATGGTCCAGTACCAGAATAGGTAAGTTTAATTCTTTAATAAATTCAGATAAGAAAGACTCGTTGTGCATGTATTCAAAGCGTTTAGCCTGTAACTTGCCACTGAGTTTTTCAAAATCACGTTTGAGGTTAGTTATTCTTCCACTATTAAATTCGGCTAAATGCCAGCTATTAAACTCTTCATTACCTAAAGAATCTAACTGTAAACTAATGCGATCTAGGGTATCGGTAACATAATAAAAGCAGCGATTAGCTGCCCATATACTTGGGATAATCATAGCAAGAAGTAAAGTACTAGCACTAAGTAACTCTAATTCTAATGAGTTGATAATATAAATGCAGGGAATAAGTGGTAATAAGGCCAAAAAGCAAAATAAGTAAAGTAGCTTATGCTCTAACGTTGATTTCGCCGGTGAGGGATTTCTCATTTTATCACTTACTACTTTATTCAATTAAGTATCCAAATTCTTAGGGTCTATCGCAAACTTTTCTAATCGACGGTAAATAGCTGACTTACTCATGCCTAAGTAGTCACCCGCTTCAATAACATTGCCTTGAAAATGTTTTATCGCGGCAATTAAGGTTCTTTTTTCACTTTCATCTAACGTCATTAGCGGCCAACTTTGTGGTGTATTCTCGCTATGGTTATTTAAGCTAAGTGCGTTAACATCAAGTACGTCGTGTTCTGACATGATTACTGCGCGCTCTATGCTATGACTTAGTTCGCGTACATTACCTACCCAAGGATGTTGTAAAATAGCAGCATGTGCTGCGCTAGATAATGTCATCTCGCCACGGTGATACTTAGTCGCATGTTTTGCTAAAAGGTGCTCTGCAAGTAAAGTGATATCTTCAGGACGTTCTCGTAGTGGCGGAATATGTAGCTCAATAGTATTTAGTCTAAAGAGTAAGTCACGACGAAAGCCCTCAGAGGCAATCATTTGTTCAAGATTGGCATTGGTGGCTGAAATAATTCTAGCGTTGGTCTTTTCGGTTTGGCTTGAACCAACGACTTCATATTCACCACTTTCTAATACCCGTAAAATCTTACTCTGTAAGTTCGCGCCTAGCGTGCCTATTTCATCTAAAAAAAGTGTGCCGTCTGAGGCAATATCAAAGCGTCCTAAACGATTTTCTTTAGCATCGGTAAAAGCGCCTTTTTTATGGCCAAACAATTCACTTTCAAAAAGAGATTCAGGTATTGCGCCCATATTGACACTAACAAAGCGATTATCTGCTCGGTTTGAATGTTGATGAATATAATTGGCAAGTAAACTTTTACCCGTGCCATTTTCGCCAGTAAGTAATATATTGGCATCTGTTGGCGCAGCACGTTTTGCTTTAGCCAATAACTCAAGCATAACGGGTGATTGTACTAAGTAATCTGGACTAATAGATGGTTTACTTAATGCGGTGTAGCGAGCATTTTCACGATGTAATTGTGCGCTGTTAATTTGTTGCTTAACAATGGCTACCAGACGAGTGTTTTTCCAAGGCTTTTCTATGAAATCAACCGCATTAAGTTGCATCGCTTGTACAGCTATATCAATACTTGCCCAAGCGGTCATCACAACAACGGGTACACTAATATTTTTACTTTGTAGCTGTTGTAAAAAGGTCAAGCCTTCTTGCCCTGAAGTAGTATCACTGGAGTAATTCATATCAAGCAAGATAAGATCAATCTTATCGGAGGTGACTATTTGCATCGCTTGCAACGGACTATCGGCTTCAACACAAGAGAACCCGTGGTTACTTAAGGCGATTGATGCTGACATGCGTACATCAAGTTGATCGTCAACAATCAGAACTTTATTCATAGTATGACTAGACTTCCATTTGGCTTATTCAATAAGGTGATTTTAATTATTTATATAAGATATATAAGATATATAAGGTAAAAAAGATAGATAAAACAGCAAACGGCATTAGCTAGTAAATTGATTCGCTCAAGCTAACTAATGCCGATAATCTTCTACTCGTTTCTTAAGGCTTTCATTGGCCTAGCTTTAATAATCTTTTGCATAGGTCTGATACTGGCATATATTGCAATGCTAGTGCTTATGAATATAGCAGGTAGTGCGAAGCTAATATCAAAGGTTAACCAAGGGCTTAAGCTTTCCTTAAATTGATTATAAATTACTAGCGTAATAATATTTGCCAGAACCACGCCAATTAATAAAGGTACTATGGCATCTTTAATAAGCAATTTATAGAGCCTCGCTTTTTTAGCGCCAAGGGCCATACGAATACCAAACTCAAAGCGACGTAAACCTAAGTTATAACTTAGCACCCCATAAATACCAACACTAGCGAGTAGTAGAGTAAAAGCGGCAAGTATATAGCTTAAATATAAGGTGATAATATCCATGTAAATGATCTGTTCAAACACTGTCTCAAGTGAGCGAAATTCCCATATGTTAAAGCGAGCATCTTCTTTGCGGAGAATTAATAATACCTTTTCTTGATCGAGGGTATAACCGGGTTTAGTTTCAACAATTAAGTTGTAGCTAAAGGCTTGGTTAGGCCACCAAATATGTCTGCCTTTATCCTGATCAAAAAAGTTAGGGTGATTAAAGTTTTCGGTAATACCCACAATTTCATTTTTTGGATTATGACCATCATAGACTTTGCCTAGTACATCGCCAGTTGGATCTAAAAGAAAAGCCAAGCTTTGGGTAACCATTACTTCATTTTTTTCACCACGTAGCGCTTCATCACTAAAGGTACGCCCTTTAAGTATTTTTAGACCCGTATGTTCGAAGTAATCACTGCCTACCCAGACTTGTGGTACAAAGTCGGTCGCCTTACCATCCATATCAGTTAAGTTGGATTTGGTAATTCGAAGTGCGACAGGGCTTCTGCCACTTGATACTTTTTCAACTTGAGGCAGTTGTTCAAATGCTCTTTTAATCCTTTGGTTTTTATCAAAGCGCTCAGGTACTGAAAGCACGTCATTTTCACCACGAATAAAAGCGATAAAAGAATACATGTTATCAACTTTACTGCCCATTGGACGGTCGAGTGTTTGATGGGTTTTTGTTAGTGCTAAACAAGCAAAGATGATTAACAAACTCGCAAAGGTCATTTGTGTGGTGATGAGTATTTTTACTGTACGAGCTGAAACTTGGTTAACGCTACCTTTACCACTTGATTGTAATTGGTTTTTTAACGCTTTGTAATCAACTAAACGTGAGGTGACTAGGGCAAATAGATAGGCTAAAAATAAGCTTAATGCGATAGCAACGGCTAATAAATTAACGTCAATAGTAAGTGATTGTACTAAAGGTAATTTACCCATGGCGAGGTGTTTAAATAACTTTATGCCCCAAGCAGATAAAAACAGCGCTATGGCAACCGAAGAACTCATCAATAGTAGCGTTTGAGTTAAAATAGCACTAAATAATAAACGACGTTTTGCGCCCAATACCGCTTGTAGTGCCAAGGTTTTATGTTGCGCTAAAGCACGTGAGAAAAATAAATTACAGACATTTACTACTGCGATAAGTAAAAGGCCTAAAGTGCCAGCCAATAAGAATAAGCTTAAATGCCCTTTATCACCTAACTCGACTGTTCTATAAGGGGTAACAAGCGGTCTAAAATCAATGGATGTTTCGTAACCTTCAAGCCACTCGGCACGAATATCTTCAATACGATCATCAAGATCTTGCAATATACTTGCTTTACTCGTGCCCACTTTTGCAGTGCCCACTAATTTTAATGACTTATAAGTATTGTCCCATGGGTTGTCAAACTCGCCATTATTAAAGAAGCGTTGATCAGATCCAAAGTGCAACCAAATATCTGTTTTGCCACTATAGAACATATATGGCGCTTCAAATGACTTGGCTACAACACCAATAACTGTAAATGAACGTTCACCGTCATTAATTGTTTTACCAATAATATCCGGGGTACGGTCAAAGTATTTTTGCCAAAAACTTTCTGATATAACAACATTATCTGATGCTTGTTCTAAAGGCAGGTCATCAGCAAAGCTTTGGCCTAATAACATCGGCACTTTAAATAAGTCAAAATAGTCAGGCATGGCAAACGTAGCCACAACCTTAGGCTCACCTGGTAGGCTAGTTAATATCATATTATTAGGGCTTACGGGGGTAAGCTTGTCAAAGCTACTTTGGGTTTTATACCAATGAATAATAGCTTTATAACTTTGATAACCGCTGTGAGTACCTGCTGGCGTATCGACTTCTTGCTCAACGACATAGAGTTTTTGTTCATCTAATACGTTGAGTGGTTTTAAAAAGTAAGTATTTACTAAGGAAAAAACCACAAACAAGGTTGCCAGTGTTAGTGACATGGTAACCATAACCGAGGCAACAAAGCCGGGGGCATTTTTTAGTGACCTAAATGCAAGGTTAAATTGTGTTTTAGTTTTGATAAAAGCATTCATAATTACACCACGGCTTGTTCAGGTAGGTGAGTGATAACATCTTCATTGCTTGGTGTGTTTTCTTGGGCGTGTGAAAAATGAATAACTTTGCCATCAAGTAATTGAATTTGTTTCGTGGCATGACCTGCATATCTAACATCATGGGTGACCATGCAAATAGTCGTTCCCTGTTTATTCAGATTGTTAAGTATATCCATCACCGCATCGCCATTTTTCGAATCTAGGTTACCTGTAGGCTCATCGACTAATAATATACTTGGCTGACCAGCAAGTGCTCTAGCGATTGCGACACGTTGCTGTTGACCGCCAGAAAGCTGATTTGGTCTGTGGCTTTTTCTATGTTCCATTTCTACTTGAGTCAATGCTTGCATTACTCTTTGCTCAATTTCCACTTTGGTTAACGTCTCTTCTCGGTAGGTTAGTGGTAAGGCAACATTGTCGAAGATACTTAGTTCATCAATTAGATTAAAGGATTGAAAAACAAAACCTATATGTAGGTTTCTTAATTCGGCTTGTTGATCCATTGATAAGTTATGTGTATCAACATTTTCGATCCGGTACTCACCACTACTTGGTGAATCTAATAAACCTAATAGTGATAGTAATGTTGATTTTCCACAGCCTGACGGCCCGCTGATAGATAAGTAATCACCGGCCATAATATCTAGGCTAATATCAGTCAGAGCTTTAATTTCGATATTAGATGAATGATAAACTTTCGAAATATTATTTAATGAAATTATTGGCTTTTGTTTAGTTTTTTCTACTGCTTTTATAGGGCTTGTTGTATTGTTCATTATCATTCCTTTATTGATTTATAAGTAATTTTTGTTGCGTTATCGGCCATTGAGACATATCTGAAACAATGAGTTTGTCACCACGCTGAACTCCACTAAGCACCTCAATTTGATTACCCGAAAGTGTACCAAATTTTATTAAGGTTAGTTGCGCGCTTTGAGTATCGCTGCTTAGTTGGTAGATGTTTTGTTCTTTAAAGTCGTAAACGTTGTTAGGTTGTTCCACATAAAGGGTATTACTGATTTCTTTAACGTGAATTTTTCCTTCTACCGTTAAGTCTGGACGGGCATTTGCAGGTAATTTACCTGTTAAATCTAACTCAATCATGACTCGACCGTCGGTAACTACAGGGTCAATTCTTAGCACTGTCGCCGTTATAGTCTTACCTGAGGTTTGAATAGAGGCTGACATACCTATCGCTATTTGGTCTGCTTGGTTCTGCTGTACGCGTAATTGTGCGACTAACTTTTTGTCAGAGCCAACCATCGCCAACTGAGTACCGGGTGATAAGCTTTGACCAATCTCAACAGGCATTGTTTGCAGTACGCCATCAAGACCAGCACGAACGGTTAGTCGATCAAAACGTTTTTTGATCATAGTAAAGTTGTGTTTGTATTGGGTAATAAGGTCTTCGCCTATTTTTGTACGCTCAATTTGCATTGCTTTTAAGTGTTCTTGTCTGACTCTTTGAATAGCAACTCTTTGCTTTAATTGACGCACAGCTAATTGGCTACGTTTAAAATCAAGTGCGCTAACAATACCTTTATCAATTAATTGTTGCTCAGCTTCTGCTCTTAACTGCGCATTTTCTAATTCACTGTTCAATAAGGCTATTTGTGCATCGTGCTCTAAAAGTTCACTCTTATGGGCTATAATTTGCTGGTTAAACTCTGCATTTTGTCGTGCTAACTCTAATCTTGCATTGATCACTGCTTGTTCAAGTTGCGGATCAGAGAGCGTCATTATGATGCTCTCTTTACTGACTTTAGCGCCAGGATAGAGTGAAATACTTTCGACAATAGCTTGAGTTTGACTGGTTAATAAACGTTGATATTTTGCTTTTAAACGACCATAACCGGCGACGTTGACTTTAAAGTCACCTTGTTTTACTTCTCCAATGCGCAGAGTCGTCAACTCCAACTGAGGTTCACTGTTAAGTGACGCAGCTCCCCAGAGTAGTAATATTGTTATTAATAAAATGAAGATTACCAATAGGCTTTTTTTATTAATGCCTTGCGGTTTTTTTTGTAGTGTAGTCGTTAGGTCCATGCTGTGGCCTTTTCAATAATATTAGAAATAAGTTGTTATGGCGTAGTAAATAGCTAGAAGCATGCCAAAGTGTTAATTGTTGATTTTTATGGGGTTTTACTTTTTGTTGATGTGTTGATTTCCCTCAGAAGGGAATCGAGAATTAAAAGTGGGAATGAAATTTCTGGGTATCAAGGTCTATATTTAAAATGAGCTAAACTTGATAGAATGGTTATCAGAGTAAAGGGGGGTGGTTTGGATGTATAAAAAATTAGTGAAATTAGCTTTGTTAGTGCTTTTATTTCAGCCGAATTACAGTCTCGCTAAAAGCTTTAAAGTTGTTTTTTTAAATCCAGGCTTTCCAGAAGAAAACACTACCGGTAATTTTTGGGTACATGTCACTCAATTTATGGATGCCGCTGCTGCAGATTTAGATATTGAGCTAGTCACTGTATATGCTTATCGCAATCATATTTTAATGAAGTCGCTGGTTGAAAAAATAGCAAAACACCAGCCTAAATATGTTGTTTTAGTTAATGAAAAGGGCATAGCGTTAAATATTATTAAGCAACTCGCGAGTCGCGATATAGCAAGCTTTATGCTGTTGAATAATTTAAATGATAAAGATTTAGCATTGTTGTCAGTTAAAGAAAAATATTTATTAAAAGGCAGTGTAATTCCCAATAATTATAACGCAGGAAAAAAGCTACTCAATGGTTTGATTGCACTCTATAGCTCGAAGAATAAATCACAGAAGCATAATGCCAATGCTGAGCAATTGATCAATGTACTCGCCATGCAAGGTGACTACACTACTCCTGCATCCCTTGATCGAGAGCGAGGGTTATTAGATGTTATAAAAGCTAATAAAAGCGTACAACTTGTTGATAGCACTGTTGCTAACTGGTCTAAGAAACAAAGCTATGAAAAAGTAAAAGGTATTTTGCAACAAGCTAAGATTGATATCATTTGGACGGCTAACGATTCGATGGCTTTTGGGGCTAAAAAAGCACTGTTAGCGGCTAATATTGATCATCCAATTATCATCGGTGGTATTAATTGGGATGTAGACGATATGCATTACCCGGTGAATTTATCGTTTGGTGGGCATGTAGCGTTAGGTGCAAAGTCTTTAGCTATGCTCAAAGATATTGATAGTAACAGTCTTACTATTGATAAAAGGCACCAAGTGATTGACATATTTGAGTCGAGTTTAAGTCCACATTATATTAATTTCACTGATAGATTAAGTCATAAAAAGCTAGATTCTTATGATTTTTCACGATTTAGTCTGTCATCTTCAATGCCATTAACTTTCACCGTAGAAAATCTGGCTAAAGCCTTCAATCCCCTAACGGTGAATAAAAATTAACGCTGTCTAAATATTGTTATAGCAATAAATTAGCTAATCACAGCTAATTATCTGATTACTCCGTGTTTCATCATAACCATCATTATTGATATCAGTGGTTGCGTAAAATCTTCCTGACCGTGCTACCACAATAGCCCTCGATTTCTCTTCATGTCCTTTCGGGCAATAGCGTAATGTGCCATTGCTTAAACCAAATAAATGGCCAGTTGCCTGATACGTTATTTTGGTTCTATTGGTCGCGTATTTTAGTATATCACCCGAGATTACAGGGCTTTTTGTTGCTATGAGTAGTTCACCTTCAGCGCTATCAAATTGCTGATTGCCATTGTTATCTATAAATACACTAAGCTGCTCATGCCAATTTACCGAGCATGCACCATTATCTGCTATTGGGCAGATAATGACGTTACTTTCGCTATTAATAGAGTGATTTCGTGCGGTGAGTAATAACCGGCCAAGACGCGAAATCTCATTGTCGACCCGTAATCGAACTATAAAGTCGTTAAAACTAGGCACTGCTATTGTACTGAGTATGGAGGTAATTCCTATACCGACCATTAGTTCAATTAGGGTCATGCCTCGGCATAGCTGTATCTTATATTGCTTTTGGGGGTTATCAGAAGTAGAGGTTATCGTCGTTTTTTGGGTGTAGTAATCCGGCTGAGTATGATGCATAAAAAATCCATTTTTATTAACTGCCCTGTTATTCAGTTATAGATAATAAAAATGGATTTTGCTAAGTATTAACAGCGCTTCAATAGGTGTTTAAGCGTAAATAGTTGGTATCGCTTGTCTTTTATGCTGAGTTTTTTTATAGATATTTATTATATGTTCGCTAACTGCTGTAGTAACTTGTTTACCTTCTAAGAAGTTATCTAGTTGATCGTAACTAATGCCTAAGGCATCTTCATCAGTCTTACCGGGTTCAAGCTCTTCTAAATCAGCAGTAGGTGCTTTGTCGACTAAAATACTGGGCGCACCAAGTGCATTAGCAAGTGATCGAACTTGTCTTTTTGATAAACCAAAAAGTGGTGCTAAATCGCAAGCGCCATCACCCCATTTAGTGAAGAATCCCGTGATATTTTCTGCGCTATGATCTGTACCCATCACTAAAGCGCCAATAATTCCAGCAATATGATACTGACTTACCATACGTGTTCGCGCTTTAACATTACCTTTAGAAAAATCAATTTGGCCATCACTCGCCGTTAAGATTTGGGCTTTGCTCATTGCTTGTAAAACTTCATGATGAATGCCATCAGCAGCAGCTAATACATTAGTGGTTAAACAGTGACTAGGTTGAATAAAGTCTAAAGCTTGTTGAGCGTCATCTTCATCTGCTTGAATACCATAAGGCAAACGTACTGCAATAAACTGATATTTAGTACTATGTTCATTATCATCCTGTTGCTCATTGAGCTCATTAATAGCAAGTTGAGCTAATCGACCACAAGTTGAAGAGTCAACGCCACCGCTTATGCCCAACACTAAATTGTTTAGTCCTGATTGCACTAATTGTTTTTTGATAAAGGCAACACGGCGGTTTATTTCAAATTGAACATCAATTTCAGGTAAAACTTTCATTTCGGCAATAATGGTTTGCTGATCCATGAGACTTCCTAGCAAGGCTTGAGTGAAAAGTAAGGTGTTTTCACTAGTTTAACAAAATTAAAAGCCAATTGGATATTGCTAAATCGCAATAAACGCGCTGTAATATATTTATTATGCAAATCCATACAACTTTAACTGATGAGCAACGCAGATGAAAAAAATTGAAGCGATTATTAAGCCATTTAAAATGGACGATGTAAGAGAAGCCCTTGGCGAAATTGGTGTAACAGGCATGACTGTTTCTGAGGTAAAAGGTTTTGGTCGTCAAAAAGGTCATACTGAACTGTATCGTGGCGCCGAGTATATGGTCGATTTCTTGCCTAAAGTGAAATTAGAAATTGTTATTGCTAAAGAAGATGTCGAGCGCTGTGTTAATGCTATTTTAGAAACGGCACAAACCGGTAAAATCGGCGACGGTAAAATTTTTATTACTGATGTAGAACGCGTTATCCGTATCAGAACAGGTGAAGAGAACCGAGAAGCTATTTAATAAACTCTCGCGTTTTTGTACACATACAGCAGCGGCCCAACATTGCTTGAAGTCGTTGTTCATTTATTATTTTAGTTACCTATCTTCATAAATTACTAATGCTCTATTATCGTCTACTCCCCCTTACTTATTCATCATCTACTTCGCTCTTTTTTTCGATATAAATAAGAGCATAAATGTAGCTAAAGCCACCTAAAAGTGTCGGTTTATTTTACACTTTTAAGTTTTTGGTTTTTACCTGTGCTGTTAAGTGGTTGATAAGTGGTCTTTATTGTACTTTGGTGCAGTTTATGCAGCTTTTTTAATAACGAATTTTTTATGTTGAATAAATCAAAGCAGTTTAATGGTTGTTCAATTACACGAGGAAACGTTATGAAATATTTAAATCAACTAAAAACAGTCTTAGTGCTATTAATCTATAGTGCTACAGCTACTGCGGGTTATGTCTGTGATGAATGGGATGATCTTAGCACTGTTACTCTTACTTCCATGGCCTTAGTGACAGCCCCTACTGAAGTTATAGATTTAACGTCATTTAGTGGAGCGGCTACTGGTTACGGTGATGACGGACGTGAGGCTACTGAGTGTGCTGGTTTTTTTGATGGCAATGATATGAAAACCCCAGATGACCATAATATAGGTGAATGGGGAGATGGTTTTTTTAATGGTGAACTTCAAAATGCAAAAATCAGTCCTAGTAATACAGATATTTTGTTGAATCCAGATAACATGTTATTTGACCCTTTATATTTAGATGGTATCCCAAACGTATCAGATAATATAGATGACCTAGGTGATGGCTTTAATGATGACCTTGTTTTTATTGGCCCTGATGATATACAAGACATAGGTGGTGATGGCATCTTCGATAAAGATGGCGAAGTCATTGAGAGTACTGGCCAAGATGATCCTGGTTGGGTTTTTTTAGGGCGTACAAATGATGCGGGTAATGATTTTGATTATGCTGATACCGGCATAGGTTTATTTGATGAAAATGATAATTCTCTGCAATTGAATATTGGAGAGCTTATCACAATTGATTTTGGTTGCGATGTTAATAATGATACGACTACAGATGTTAACATCATCAATAATGATGGTTGTAATCAATGGTCGTTGTCGCCTATTGCATCAATAGCAGAAGACTTAGACCCTTTATTTGGCGATGGATTCTTTGATCATTTAGCTTTTGTTATTAAAGCGGGCGATGAATTTATAATTTACGACTTTAATTTTAATATAATAAAGGCTGAAATAGAGGGCATCACAGGATTAGATGTTGATTTAGAGGTACCTTATAATTTAGCTGGTACTTTTAATTGGCTCGGCACACATGCTATTTCTCATATATCAGTTTATGCACATGATCCTATTCTTGAGGATGGTCCTACTGTCATTTCTGAACCAAGAGCTAGCTTATTATTGCTGTTTGGTGTGATTCTGATATTACTGCGGTTGAAAAGCACTCGTGTAGCTTTATAGCCAATATAAGCACTATTTTATTATTGAAAACCATATCACTTGTAAGTATAAATAGTTGTAAAAATAGCTGACAGTTAAGTTTGATAGTACTGTATTAGCGTACAGACATAAAAAGCTAAATTACCGAGGTGATTTAGCTTTTTTAATTAAAATCAGTGCACTGAGAACCGATTTTTATAAATGAAAATTAGTTAACTAATTTATTGTTTGGGTAGTTAGCCGCAAGTACCTGCATTGCATTTTTCTGTAAATCTTTTAGTCCTAACTTATCGTAACACTCAATCATTATCTCAAGTGCTTGTTCAATCTCAGGGCTAGGCGCGAAATATTCAACAACATAACGTCCACGGTTTGCCGCTGAAGCATAAGCTTCACGTTTAATATAATATTTAGCGACTGCTATTTCATATTGTGCAAGACGAGACTTAATTGAAATCATTCGCTTACGTGAATCCGCAGCATATTTACTGTCTGGGAATTCAGTTATTATGCGCTTAAAATCATTGAAAGCACTACGTGAAGCTTCTGGATCTCGATCGGTACGGTCAATGCCGGCCATATCTTGAAACAAGTTTTCTTCGGTAGATATATTGATAAGTGCACGCATGTAATAAACATAATCAATATTTGAGTTATTCGGATTTAGACGTAAAAACCTATCAGTTAAGGCTATACCTTGCGCCGCATTACCGCTTTTATAGTAAGCATAAATTAAATCAAGCTGAACTTGGTGAGATATAGGACCGAATGGAAAGCGTGAATCAATAGCTCCCAATATTTGAATAGCTTTTTGATACAAGCCATTATCAAGTGCGGACCTAGCATCAACAAACAAAGATTGTGCTGATTTATCAGGAACTTTCTCTATGTCATCTTCAGAGGATGAACAACCCGTTAGCGCTAATGCTGCTACGGTTAAAATAATTTTTACTGTCAATTTTGCCATGAAATTTATTATCGCTACTTTGTTTTAATTAAAATAAATATCAAACCACCACGTAAACGGGTAAAATGTTTCTATATTTAAGAATATGCATTCTACCCTAGCAATCTTACCTTGCACAGTGCAAATGTAATTTGATTATTTCGCTAGGTTTAAACCAGTTAAAAGAGAATTTAATGTCAGAAATCATTCAACATAAAGATATAGTGCCTGAGTCATGTTTAGGTAAACGGTTTGACCAGACAATAGCGATAATGTTTCCTGATTATTCACGATCACGGTTAAAAGATTGGATCGTAGCCGGACAAGTCAGAGTAGATGGAAAAGTTTTAATCATTCCTCGTGAGAAAATGTATGGCGGCGAAGAGATTGAAATCAATGCAACCGTTGAAGCAGAAATACGTTTTGAAGCACAAAATATCCCGTTAAATATTGTTTATGAAGATGAATATATTTTAGTGATAAATAAACCGGTAGGTTTAGTTGTTCATCCTGGTGCTGGTAATCCAGATGGAACTTTGCTCAATGCTTTGTTACATCACTACCCGCAACTCGCTGTAGTGCCTCGTGCAGGTATTGTTCATCGTCTTGATAAAGATACTACGGGATTGATGGTAGTAGCAAAAACTATTCCAGCGCAAACTAACTTGGTTGAAGCTTTACAGTTACGTGAGATCACGCGTGAATATGAAGCGGTAGCAAACGGTGTAATGACTGCTGGCGGTTTAGTTGATGAGCCTATTGGTCGTCATTCTACTAAACGTACGCAAATGGCGGTTTCTTTTATTGGCCGACCTTCAGTAACACATTACCGAGTGATGGAAAAATATCGTTTACATACACGTTTACGCTTACGTTTAGAGACAGGTAGAACACACCAAATTCGTGTTCATATGTCTCATATAACGCATCCATTAGTAGGTGACCCTGTTTATGGCGGCCGTCCTCGTCCACCAAAAAACTCAACCGAAGCGTTATTATTGAAGTTACGTGGCTTTAAACGCCAAGCGTTGCACGCAGCAATGTTATCTTTGTTTCATCCTATAACGGGAGAAGAAATGACTTGGCATGCAGAATTACCTGAAGATTTTGTTGAGCTAATTGAATTGCTTCAAGAAGATACCAAGCTTAATGCCGAAGACGAATATTTATAATAATACCTTGGCTAATTTTACCAACGCTACTTTTGAGTTGGTAAAATGGCCACTTTATCCATCACATTCGCTCGATGATAAAGTCCTCGCTCTACAAACAACACGTTTTGCTCTTCAACAAGTACAACTATTTCCCCTAAATGCTCAAAAACCAGCTATTTCATCACTTGACGTTGAAAAGTTAAACAGTGAAAAATCCCCTTTTAATCATTTTAATTTAGGTTTACATGTCGGCGATAACGCTGATCACGTTATTTATAATCGAAACGAGCTAAAACACTTTATTCGCCAACAGTTAGCAACGGCTTCATCTATTTCAGCTAAAAAAATAACTGAAGAAGTAAATATTCAGTGGCTAGAACAGGTTCACGGTAATGCGGTCGTGACAGTTACTGATGTAGATGAACAAGCTATAATTGCTGATGCTAGTATCACACAGCATAAAAATATTGCTTTAGCAATAATGACAGCCGACTGCTTACCGATATTACTAAGTCATAAATCTGGCGATGAGATTGCTGCAATACATGGTGGTTGGCGACCGTTAGTGGCAAATATTATCGCTAGAACAATAGATAATATGCACAGTAAACCTGCTGATATTGTTGCCTGGCTTGGTCCGTGTATTGGTAAAGCGGCTTTTGAAGTGGGGGAGGAGGTTAAAGAAGCATTTACTCAACTTGACTTGGCTTTTAATAATGCTTTTTTAAAGCAAGAAAATGGCAAGTACCTAGCCGATTTACATCAAATAGCTAGACGACAACTAGAGTCTTTAGGTGTTACTGTCATTGCTAATCTTGAAGAATGTACTTACCAAGAAACTGATAAATATTATTCGTATCGAAAAGAGCAAATAACGGGACGTATGGCGAGTGTTATCTGTAGACGTTAATGCTTTAGTTATCTAATTAGCGTATTAACGCATCCGTTGTTGTTTTATATCAATCATATCTTATAAATTTCATTGAAAAATAATCTTTTAGCCTTATAACTTAAGTATGTGCTACAAGAAAAATTAAGAGATATAAAATGCGATTAGATCGTTTTACCCAGTCATTTCAAGAATCAATTGCCGATGCGCAATCACTTGCCCTTGGCAAAGATCATCAGTTTATCGAACCCGTTCATTTGATGATGGCGTTACTGAATCAGAACGGAAATTCCGTTATTGCGTTATTGAAAAGTGCCGGTGTTGATGTGCGCTCTTTGCGTCAGAAACTTGAAGAAGCGTTAAGTTCACTCGCCCAAGTTCAAGATAGCGCTGGCGATGTGCAATTATCAGCAGCCTCAGGTCGAATTTTAAACCTTTGCGATAAACATGCGCAAAAAATGTCAGATAAATTCATATCATCAGAAATGTTTTTACTCGCTGCTATCGATGATAAAGGCTCTTTAGGACAAATGCTTGCTGAATTGGGCGCAAATCAACAACGGATCAAGTCGGCAATCGATCATATTCGTGGTGGTCAAAATGTTGAAGAGCAAAATGCTGAAGATGTTCGCCAAGCGTTAAATAAATATACTGTTGATTTAACCGCACTTGCTGAGCAGGGTAAACTCGACCCGGTAATCGGCCGAGATGATGAAATCCGCCGCACGTTACAAGTATTACAACGACGTACTAAAAACAATCCTGTGCTAATAGGGCAACCTGGTGTCGGTAAAACTGCCATTGTTGAAGGTTTAGCTCAGCGTATCGTAAATAATGAAGTACCTGAAGGATTAAAAAACAAACGGGTATTATCACTGGACATGGGTAGTCTCGTTGCAGGCGCAAAATATCGAGGTGAGTTTGAAGAGCGTTTAAAAGCTGTTTTAAATGAATTGTCTAAAGAAGAAGGGCAAGTCATCCTATTTATTGATGAATTGCACACTATGGTAGGTGCAGGTAAGTCTGATGGTGCTATGGATGCTGGTAACATGTTAAAGCCAGCATTAGCGCGGGGGGATTTACATTGCGTGGGTGCCACTACGCTTGATGAATATCGAAAATACATTGAAAAAGATGCTGCACTTGAGCGACGTTTTCAAAAAGTGCTAGTCGAAGAGCCAAGCGTTGAAGATACCATTGCAATTTTACGTGGTTTAAAAGAGCGTTATGAATTGCATCATTCGGTAAATATTACCGATCCAGCTATTGTTGCAGCAGCAACATTATCTCATCGCTATATTAGTGATAGACAATTACCGGATAAAGCGATTGATCTTATCGATGAAGCGGCCTCAAGTATTCGTTTGCAAATGGATTCTAAACCAGAAGATCTCGATAGACTCGAACGTCGCTTAATTCAATTAAAGCTTGAGCAAAGGGCGTTAGAAAAAGATGAAGATGAG
Source organism: Colwellia sp. 75C3 (assembly GCF_002836255.1). GTDB lineage: Bacteria > Pseudomonadota > Gammaproteobacteria > Enterobacterales > Alteromonadaceae > Colwellia. Next base: position 178,572 of record NZ_PJAU01000048.1, read on the forward strand.
GCTACTATCAAGCGGTTAGCAATAATATCTCAACAAATTTCAGTAAAGCAGAAACGATATGATGAGTTAGATGAAGTTTGGACTACGGAAAAAGCAGCGCTTTATGGTGCACACACAATAAAAGAAGAACTTGAACAAGCGCGAATTGAGCTTGAAGCGGCAAGAAGGACAGGCGATTTAAATCGCATGTCCGAACTACAGTACGGACGATTACCTGAATTAGAGAAACAATTAGACTTAGCTAGCCAAGCTGAAATGCAAGAAATGACTTTATTAGCGAATAAAGTTACCGAAGTTGAAATCGCTGATGTTCTCAGTCGCGCTACCGGTATTCCTGTTGCAAAAATGTTGGAGCAAGAGCGTGATAAATTATTGCATATGGAAGATCACCTACACCTAAATGTAATTGGTCAACATGAGGCGGTAACGTCAGTGTCTAACGCTATTAGACGATCTCGTGCAGGTTTAAGTGATCCAAATCAACCCATAGGATCTTTTTTGTTCTTAGGGCCTACGGGCGTAGGTAAAACAGAATTAACTAAGGCGCTAGCAGAGTTTTTATTTGATTCACAAGATGCATTAATTCGTGTGGATATGTCTGAGTTTATGGAAAAACATTCCGTTGCACGGTTAGTCGGCGCACCTCCAGGTTATGTTGGCTACGAAGAGGGCGGTTATTTAACAGAAGCAGTACGTAGAAAACCTTACTCAGTAATATTGCTCGATGAAATAGAAAAAGCTCATCCCGATGTGTTTAATATTTTGCTACAAGTACTTGATGATGGAAGGTTAACTGATGGCCAAGGCCGCACAGTAGATTTTAAAAATACTGTAATTATTATGACTTCAAATATTGGCTCTGAGATTATTCAAGAATTTTCTGGCGATAGTCAGTATCAAGAAATGAAAGCGCAAGTAATGAACATATTAGGTCAACACTTTAAACCAGAGTTTATTAACCGAGTTGATGAGTCTGTGGTTTTCCATCCACTTGCTGCCGAACAAATTAAGCAAATTGCAAAAATACAAATTCAAGCCTTGGCGGATAGATTAGCAGAGCAAGAGCTAAATTTAGTACTAAATGAAGAGGCTCTATCGTTAATTTCTACTGTCGGCTTTGATCCGATATTTGGTGCAAGACCGTTAAAGCGGGCGATTCAGCAAGGTGTTGAAAATCCACTAGCACAAAAGATACTGGGCAATGAATTTGCTAAGGGCAATACAATTGAAGTGAGTGTTCTGGAAGGGCAGTTAGCCTTCACATCTAAATAACATTAAGGATAATTTGGAGAATAAGGCAAGTAATTATATTACATAGCTTTAATACTTAATTCTACTACTGCAATAAGTAGTAGAATTAAGCATATTTAATTCTACTACTACTTATTGCAGTAAAGGCCTTCGTGTTTTTTACTTAATGCTAGCTTGTCTGCTTTTTCAGCCGGGGTTAATGGACGACTACCTATAGTGCCATCATCCTTCTCTTCATTAACATGTATCTCATCTAACGAGTTTAACATTTTAATATTTAGTCGAGCGGCTTTACAGTTTTTTTCATAAGTTGCTTTATTTTTAGCGGTAGTATCATCCATCTGTTTTTCTTGATCTTCAACTTTTTTATCCGCGCTATCTTGATCCGCAATCATTTTCCGTTCTGCTTTAGATAATGCTTTATAAGATGAGATAGTACTAAATTCTTTATAGTCATCACTTTTTGGAAGATTTTGGCTAAAATGCACAACGTTATTTTTATCAACCCAACGATAAATGGCAATTTCTTTTGCATTTACACAGTTAACGATTGATGAGGTGAGTAGCGCCCCTGTTAACAGGGCGGCTGTGAAAGATAATTTTTTTATGCTCATAGAAAACCTTATTGATAACTTATTGATAACTTATAGGTAATAGTACAACGAATATCATTGCTAATATACCGAGTCCTGTAGACATAAGTAAGTATAGCTTTATTTTTAAGCCCATAAGCTAGCAAATTATTAATCTAATAACAAATGCTTAATATAACTAGCTTATTACAGTGAAGTGTCGGATTTTTTTACACTCAAGGCGAATGGTGTTAAATAATGGTAACCTTGATGTTACTCTTGTGGTATCCAATTGTAATATATGATTAATATTATTTGGGCGCGATTATTGCTTTATCTTAATTAATGTCGGTATTGGTTTAATGTGCATTTATATGCTTTTAAGCTTACCGCTATTAATACTATAAAAATAAAATAGCCATATTATAATTAGGAAGTAACATGTTAAATAAATTAGTTTTACGCGCTTTATTGTCGTTATCTTTAGCCTTTAGTTTTGCCGGTGCTGCGAATGCAACATTAATAAGCCAAGATATTCTTTTTGATTCTGCGCTTGATACAGTTGATGAGTATCAAGTTATAGGTAATATCACTATTAGCTTAGATACAATGGATGAGAATGGATATGTAGAAGCGGGTTGGGAATCATTCACTTTTTACGGTTTTGAAGCTGATAAGGATTTTGATTTGTTCTTTGCTGTAGTTGACATTACTAATATTACAGCAGGCATTGAATCACTTGATTTTGATGTTACTTTATTTACTGACCTTAGTTTTGGTGGTTATATTGATGCTTATGCTTTCGACCCTGTACTTGATAATATTACATATTCTTTCTTCAATAATGCTAATGCAGATTTATATGATGCAGGTACTTTAGCATTTGGGGCTGCAACAGTTGTTCCTACTCCTGCTACATTAATATTGTTTTTGACTGCTGTTGCTGGTTTAGCATCACGTCGTAAAAATAGCTAATTTTAAACCCCTATTATTAATTAACTTCACCTATTAATTAGGTGAGTTATTAAAATAATACAAAAAGGCTTTACTTAGGTAAGGCCTTTTTTATGCCTGTCATTTAGTCTTTATAAACAATAATGTTTAGAGCCTCGACTTACCCTTTGCTTATCGTGTCTTTATATATTTTATTGTAATGCTACGGAGTTTCAAACTAGCGTTAAGCACACTAAAGACGTCAGTATCATTTTATGTTAGTTGTATTACCTTAAATTTACCGCTGTCGTTAAGCGAGTTAGTCGCTTAACAATCATTATTATCGAAGGTGAGACTACTTAGCTATGTTGTGACAACTTGCTGTCACTTAGTACAGATTACTTCATATTAATATTCGCGTTGTTCACGCAGAGCTGCGGCTGCGTATAGTGAGGTTTCTGTATGCGCTAGTGGTAACGTAATAGAGAGTAGAAAGTATTATTGAGAAGGTTTACTTAAGCAAATTAATTGAGCTGTTGTAATAGTGAATATAGCCGAGAGGATAATGTAATAGGCTTTATACCAATTTGATTAAATTTCTTCCCTACTCAGAGCTACATTGATGAGCTTAGAACAAACAAAAATTATTAAACATAGTCATTCTATATTTAGTTACTTTTGTGACGTTATCAGTTTATCAATGAGCTCCCAAGGGCGAGTTTAAAAGGCTTATATGCAGCGTTATTGATTTCGAGAAGGGAATAACCATTCTCATCAATCAATGCCTTGCCTTTAAGCCTTTTAATTCTCGCTGAGTGGGAAAGAACTTAATCAACTTGGTATTACTACAAAAGTTAACGTTGAATCGTGTTTATAAATAACAATAAAAAACCCTCTTAAATTATCTCTAAGAGGGTTTTGTTTATATTACGGAGTAAGTCACTAAATTAGCGAGTTAGCCTTTAATATTGTGTTCAACTAGTTATTTAACTCAAGTACTGTAGTACCTTCAGCTTCACCATCGGCGTTGAAGTAAGTTACTGCACCCATATAAGTAGTGCCAGTAGGTAAACCTCTTGTCAAAATAGTGGTGTAGTTAAAGCGACCTGTAATTGCTCTACGGCTTGAAATAACACGAGTAGTGCTTTCAGCTTGGTCAGCAACCCAACCAACCATAGTGTAATCAGTTGCAGGAGCATCACCAGTTGAATAACCATGAATCATAGTTACATAAACATCACCAACGCTACTATCAGCAGCAGGCTCTGGATTTACTAAGATAACATTTTCATTTGAACCGTCGCTAGTTGATTTATCAACTTGAGTACAGCTCCATTTAACACAGTGGTAAACGTAAAGATCAAGGTCTGAGCCATCTTCTGCTACAAGTGAATCCGCTAAGCTAAAGCGTGCAACTTGAGTACCCGCTGGAATATGGAACAAGTGGTAGTTTGTACCAGCACCTAAAAATTCAAATGTTTGTGCAGGATCAGATTCTACCGTACCAGCAGTACCAAATGGTGCTACTAAACCAGCATGCTCAATACTTGTAGTACCAGAGTAAAGCATCTTAACAGGGAAGCGGTAACGACCACGTTTAAGATCACCAGATATTAATTCAGGTACTTCAATTTTAACAGTTGGTACCGCTTTAATTGCAAGTGGTAAACGTACTGAGTGACCAGCGTTATCTGTCCACGTGATAGCACCAAACTTCCATGCTTCAATTTCAGTTGTATCAGTTTTGCTAAACGTTAATGCAAAGCTAGCTTTGCCGCCTTCAGCTGCTACATCTAATGTTGAGTTAGGCGTTTCAGTACCTTCAGAATCGAAAGTTTGAACACTCACTTCAAAACCTGCTGGAGCTTCAATTGTTGCAGTATAAGAAGAACCTATTGGCGTTGCATTAGAAACTGTTCTAAATATTGTTTCAGGTGCTAATAACTCAGCGATTGCAATTGAAGGTAAGTTTAATTGACTCGCATCAGTACTGAAACCGTCAGTTGCTAACTCAGCACAAGTAGTATCGTAACCAGAAACAAATGCTTCTTTATCTTGGCCACAAAGGAATGCTAAGTAATCAGCAAGATTAGTATCAAATAATAGACCTGGATCTAACGCTGAAACTGGAGCTACATGACCAGAACCAAAATCATATGGGTCAGCTTGCGTAGTACCATCTTCTTTAGTTAAATCTTGACGAGCAGTTGTCATCATTGCAGATTTAATTTGTGCAGGAGTCCAAGAGCTATTTGACTCTTTAAACAGTGCTGCTAAACCAGCGATGTGAGGGCTAGACATTGAAGTACCTTGTAGGTATTTAAATGTTTCACCTTGTGTACCGAACATAGGAGCTGAAGTTGTTGCCGCTAATATTTTAACACCTGGAGCAGTGATATCAGGCTTGATAATGTCGTAAGTATTTAAGTTAGGACCACGTGAAGAGAATGAAGCGATCGTATTGCCTACTTCAATAGCTTCACCTGAAGCTGCGTTATCAGTGAAGATAACTGAAGTACTTTCAGCAAGTATACTCGCTGTAAGTGCTTGACCATCTTCAAATGATATCATTGAACCAGGAGTAACTACGGCAGGATCAGTTCCGCCCATAGAGAAAGCAGAAGTGCCTTCTGTGGTATAAACAATTACACCAATAGCTCCAGCATTTTGTGCATTCATGAATTTTTCAGTAAAAGCACATGCACCACGAGCGATTAAAGCAACTTTACCTGCTAAATCTGGACCATTAGTTAGAGGCGTTGTATCACAAGCTACAACTGGTTCAGCTAGAACTAATTCACCAGCAAGGTTAGCAGCTGCTGGAGCAAAGCCTGCAGGAACAGACATTAGTGAAGAACCAGCAAGAGCGCCAGTTGTAATATCAAGTGCTTTGCCGATGATTGTTGAAGTACCATTATAAGTCGATGCAGCTACACTTGTTACCCATGGAGCAGGAGTACCAACCGTTTCTTTATCTGGACCACTATTACCTGCAGATACTGCAACAAATACACCAGCAGCAGCAGCATTTAACATTGCAGCTGTTGATGGAATAGTTAAGTCAGTTTTACTACCACCAATTGAGTAGTTGATAACATCAACACCATCAGTTACTGCAGCATCAATTGCTGCCATAGTATCGCCATAGAAACAACCTGCTTCTTTAGCGCCTTCAGGAGTTTCATAATCGCTGTTCCAACAAGCTTTGTATGCAGCAATACGGGCACGAGGTGCAATACCAGAAACAGTTCCAGCAGATGCGCCAGAAAGTACAGCGGCAACACCCTCGTTACCACCCGCAGTACTTGCTGTATGACTACCATGACCATCCGCATCACGTGGAGAATCAAATTCACCTAAAGCGTATTGAATTTCATGTTGTGAGCTAAAACTATCACCAAAATAGCGAGCGCCAATTAATTTGTTATTACAAGTAAATTCTGCATCAGTACCTGTATCACAAGCGCCTTGCCAACCAAGATCGGCAGCAGGAGAATACGAGCCATCATCAGAAAAACTTGGGTTTTCAGGCCAGATACCAGTATCAATAATACCTATGATAACGCCTTCACCTTTAACGTTCATAGTGTGCTGACCACCAGGACCGGTTAAACCAAGGAATTCAGGGGTATTAGAAGTGTTAATAATCTCTAATCTATCTTCCCATACGCCAATAACGTCAGGGTGAGCTTCTAGTTGCTGTTTTTGCTTAGCATTCAGTTTAGCGGTGAAACCGTTGTAGGTATGTTTGAAAGAGTGCAGTATTTCAATTGAATCAATAGAGCCAGCAACTTGTTGCTGTTTGTTTTCCATTGCTCGAGTGTATGCCTTCATTGCAGGCGTATAAGCGTTGTAACGATTACCAGTATTAGCGACCAATTGATTACTAGGTAGCAGCTCACCAATATTTTGAGCTTGGGTAATTGCAGTATTTCCCTTTAACTGAACAATAAAGTTAGTTGTTTGTTTAGTAGTGTTTACTTCATTACCTACTGATTTGAATTTACTGATATCACCAGTAACTTCGTTAGCAACAGCAGCGTTAGACGCAACAGCTGTAAATGCTAATGTAATCAGACTCCCAATTATGGATTTCTTGAAATGCATGTTTATCTCCGATTTATTGTTATATCTTCGCTGTGTATATTTATTACACTTTCTTTATCTTCATTAGCAAAAGCTGAATGAAAAATAGCGAGTGATAACTATAAGCAATAATAGTGCCCTTGTTACATAGATGTTAATTATGTTGCGTTTTCTATGCGTTGTAGACAGATACGTAGTGCTTGGTAGGTTATGGTTGTGTTAATTATGTAAAGTTTTTTTACATAATTATCTGTTATAAGTGCAATAGTAGTCATAATTAACGGGTGTATATTGTATTCATTTTAGGTATCGTATTGTTAATTATAGAATAAAGCTGACTATCTATTGTTTGAATAGTTATGCGTCGATGTGTAAAAAAAGCTGACAGATATGCTTTGTTGTCGTTTTGTACATTATGTATGATTTACAATCGAACAAACGAAAATGTTAAATTAGTGCTTGTGCTAATACTGAAACTCTTTACAATGCGCTCCAGTTCCAAGGGGTTCACGCAAAATGAATCATCAACGAACTGTTTTGATATGTTATCTAGCTGGAATATCAGTAAATGACGTAAGTTAACATGAAGTTTTAAAATTTTTATAAATACTTTAAAATAAACGTTGACATCAAAAATCGGAAGCGTATTATACGCATCCTGCTTCGGGGCAACAGCAACGAGCAACACTGATTAACCACACGGTTTTCAGTATCGGTGAAGAGCGAATGCGACTCTCATCTACGTTTACTTACTCTATGTAATAAACGTTTTCTTTAACAATTAGTTATCATGCAATTTGTGTGAGCACTCACATTAATGTTGTTTTACATAGTTTTCCTTC
>NZ_PJAU01000056.1 GCF_002836255.1 Colwellia sp. 75C3
TTATGTTTCCTTGTAGAGTTCGGAGTTAAATTCATTTGGCGTGTACTGAAACTTATTCAACCTTGCTAATATTTTCGGAGGATATTACTCCGGATGTAATCAATAAATCATTAGGCTTCTTTGCTCATGATATTTGGGTAAAAGATCCCGAACATAAATATAAGCATCGCAGAGAACGTAATATTTGGAAATGGACGACTCAGGATTTATGTAAAACCACCGATAATATCGAACATCTAAATCTTATTCTTAAACAACTAGAGGGTAAAGAAAGTATTCTTGAGGCTCTAAGGAATAAAGGTTGTGAAACTAAGATTACAAATTTCTGGGATTCTACTGGACAAGGTGGACCATCCTTAACAGTTGAGTTAATGCGTAGACTTTCAGTATTAGGTTTGGATATACTTGGGGATATGTATTTCGATGATGAATCGGAAACATAACAAGCTAATTAATAAGGACAAAAAACAGTTGACTGTTTTCGTTCCTCAACATTTTAGTCAATAATTTTTTGCCCATTATTAGGGCGTTAGCTGCTTTAGGAAATCGTTGTGATATTCTCCAAAATAACATCCGCAAAAGTAATTAGAGATAATATTGCTGATGCACCTAAATCAGGAGGTGTTTACAAGCACTTTATCAATAAGGAAGGTTTAAAATACCTAAGCGGTGTTGACCCTACAGAGCAAGAAACAGCTGATGATGGAAGTACTGTATACCTCTTATATATTGGGTTAGCCAAGGATATACAATATCGGCTTAAGTGGCATTTAGGGATAGTTAATGTATCTCATTCGTGCATTGTTCATGGTACCTTATCTACGTTAAGGTTGAGCTATATGTCTAACCATGAAAATATCAACTGTTTATCAGAGCAAGAAAAGCTGAATGAGTTTTTAAATAAATATGTATACATGAGTTATTATGAAACTCCTGATTTTAAGTCGATTGAAAGTAGCCTCATAAGTAGTCACGACTTACCTTTGAATATAAAAGACAATAAGCATTCATTTGTTCAAACAAACAAAGCTAGAAGAAAAGAAATGAAAGCTGCATATAAGCAGCTAACAAGCACTTCAAACGGAACAAAAACAGTTGGTTAGGTTCCGCTGCGCTTCACATTTTAACCAACAATTTTTGTCCGCTTAAGTGGGCGTTATATGCCCAAACGGAGTTCGTAGCATACTATGGAGTTAACTAAACCTTTACCGCCGCAAGATGATGATATCGAAGCTTTAAGGACAGGCCTTACAACATTTAATGAGTCTTTTACTGGAACCGTATTCAGGGAGAAAGTTTCGTCCTTTATAAAAGATGACTCAGGTAAAATTGTTGGTGGTGTTCTAGGAGAAATAAATTGGAACTGGATGTATATTCAAGGCATCTGGATTGATGAAAGCATCCGTAATGATGGTTGGGGACTTAAACTCCTATCTCAAATGGAAGAATATGCTTTATCCAAAACAACCACTAACATTCGGTTAGAAACAACGACGTTTCAGGCGTTAGGCTTTTATGTAAAAGCTGGTTATTCAGTTTTTGGTGAATTGGCTAATATGCCAGATGGACATACCTGTTACTTTCTACAGAAGCAACTGGGCATATAACAAGCGTTTCAATCAGGACAAATAACAGTTGGTTTTGCTCCTGCGTCGCTTATTTTAACCAACTAATATTTGCCCATTATTTGGGCGTTATGTGTTTAGAAGAGTTAGTCGATGTATCGAGATTTATTAAAAACAATAGTCCTATTATTTTTTCTTTCAGGCTGCGCTGAAAGAGTCATCGATATTAGTGATAAAGAAGGGAAAATTGTAGGTGGTTGTAATGCTGGTTTTGATTGGCATTTCTATGGCCTAGAAGATTCTATTGATTATGTGTTATATGAATGCGCAAAAGATTCAATTGCTAAAGGTTACACAATATCAGATGAAAGATTGCTCACTATTGACTTTACACTACCAGCTCCTCCAAAAGGTCAGTCGTGGAATAAAAAGTTAGCGATGAGCCAATTTCATAGCGGTAAAATTACGGAAAGAAAACTAGGTTATATTCTTGCGGCAACAGAATTTCAATACATCAGAGTTATATGGGCAGCTGAAGGTGACTTGGCTAATGGAAAGATAACCGAAGCTGAGTTTAATGAAATTGACAAAACTGCCAAACTAAAATGGCTTGGTGAATAAAACACTATAAGTTACTCAAACGGACGCGAAACAGCTTGCTAGCGCTCGTTTCTCGCACATTTTAGCAAACTATTTCGCGCCGCTTAGTAAGGCGTTAGGTGTTTCGTGAGTGTATCGATAAATCATTGTCCAATCTGCGGTTTTAAAGCTGATGAAAGTTATACATCGGTTTTAGAATTACGCTGTTCATATGATATTTGTGATTGTTGTGGCTGTGAGTATGGACATGATGATGATCTTAAGTTTTATGCTGATTGGGTAAAAGACGGATGCGTTTGGTTTGAGGCTAAAGCACAACCACAAGGTTGGACATTAGACGATCAAGTTAGAAACCAAATAAGACCTTGGCCACCTAAATAAACACCTAACAAGGGTTTTCAAGTCGGACAAATTACAGTTGAATTTTTGTTCGTGCCTCACTTATTTTAGCCAACAGAAGCATGTTCCACCTAATATAATAGTAAGTTACTTTAGTCAATTAGGTGGCTTGGTCGAACTATAAGCAATTCAACGTGACACGCAACAGTTGGCCCGTTAATGTGGGCGTTATATCGCTTTTCAGAAAGTTGCACTCACTTAGGCATAAATTGAACAATGGAATGTAATCACATGGATAACGATCAGAAGCTATCAAAACTATTTAAAATTTTCTTTCCATCACTATTTATAATCAGCGTTATCTTTTATCAATGTTATCGTTACAGTATTGATACTATCGAAATATATGTCGTCTCAAAAGATTCTGAGTGGGTTGAGCATTGCACTGAACATGGGTGTGTAGAAGCTCTTATGTTCACAATAAAAAGCAAAGATGAATCTTTTACAACGAGTGAAGGTATCTTTAATCAATTAGAACCTAAAAATAGTTACTTAGTGGGTTCTAAGGGTTGGAGTTCATTCGGAACAAATCGTAAGCTAACCCAAGTGTATTAGCTAAAGCGTTATAACAAGCTAATTAATAAGGACAAAAAACAGTTGGCTGTTTTCGTTCCTCAACATTTTAGCAAACAATTTCCAGCCCCTTATTGGGGCGTTATATTTTTTGGTCGCGTCAGGTATATCTTACACACTTTCACATTTCCCCAACATTAATCGAACATTTTAAAATTTCAACTCTAGTTATTATGCTCTAAGTTACTTAGCCAACAATTTTTAGCCGCTTAACAGGGGTGTTATATTTTTTAATCACAAAAAGGAAGGTAGAATGCATAAAATAATAAAAATAATGATGACAGGGATTGTTGCTATATATATTTCAGGTTGTTCTTCCAATACCTCAAAATATGGCGCATCATTTGAAAATATAGAAACACTTAAAAATTATAATGGTGTACAAGTTGCTGTTAAGCCATTTACATCAGTAAAGTCCGGACGAAGTGGAATAACTTGTAGAGGAGTAGGTTCAGTTGTAACTCCTAATAAAGAGTCTTTTGAAAGTTATATTCATAATGCATTCGTTTCAGAGCTAAAGGTTGCAGGAATATATAAAGAGCAATCTGAGATTACTTTAAATGCTCACTTTACCGAGATAGACTTCAATTCAAATGTTGGTAATGGAAAATGGATTTTTGAACTTACGGCATCATCAAATAATGATAAAACCCTACAAATATCGACCAGACATGAGTTTTCAACCAACTGGGTTGGCTCTACCGCCTGTCAGCAAATTGCTCAAGAATTTTCACCTGCTGTCCAGTTTTTAATTCGCGATTTAATTACAAACCCTAAATTTAAAGAGTTAATTTCTCCTGTAAAAACAGAGTTGGTCACAAAAATATAACAAGCAAATTAACAGGACTAAAAACAGCAGGCTGTTCGCTTCGCTCCATTTTAGCCTACTATTTTAGCCCCTTATTTGGGCGTTATGTGCAAAAGGAAAGTTGCGTGGATATAGCCAATGCCAAGTTACTATTTATAGTTTTATTTGTTATCACAATTATATGTTGCTTGGTTTACTTAGTAGATTCTTCATTAAAAGGTACCAGTATCAAGAAACGACTACCTTTTAATACAAATATTAATAGTGCTCGCTTTAAGAGAATTTTATTAATACATCTCAGCATTGTATTTTTAGTTTCATGTGTCGCGTTACTGTTTATGCTTCCCGCTTTATTATTCGCTTATGCAGAAATACCTCAATGGTTAGAAGTATTCTTGATTTTTTTAAGTCCACTATATTCCACCTTAATGTGGCTGTTTCCTGAACAAATAAATATATTGGCAGGTATTTTTGCATTCAATTTATTAGACAGTGTTTTTACCGCATATATTATAGAATTAGTTATATCAAACACTTTACCGCTTAAAAATAAAGGTGATAATGGTAGCTTTAGTGCCTGATTTGCACATAACAATCAATCAGGACAAATAACAGTTGGTTTTGCTCCTGCGTCGCTTATTTTAACCAACAATTATTTGCCTCTTAGTGAGGCGTTATGTATTTTACCACTTTAGGTGTTTAAAAGGATTTATGGATGTTCAAATTAATAGTTATTATTGTTTATTCTCTAGTATTAGGCGGGTGTGCGTCGAGTTCTGATCTCTCAGAAATGTCTAAGAATAATGCTAAAGCTGGTCGTTACTATGAATCAATAGGACAGCCTCAAGCTGCGCAGAGAGAATATAAGGCAGCAGCTAAACATCAGAAACAATCTGAAGAAGGTGAAACCATTCTATTAGATATTTTATGGTCATTGCTTACGGGAAAATAAATACATAACAAGTAATCAACGTGACACGCAACAGTTGGCTGCGCTCATGTTTCGCTATCATAGCCAACTATTACTTAGCCTGTTATTTGGGCGTTATGTCTCTCGGAGATTCTGTCATGTCAATTAGTCCAATTAATGAAAACTCTTGGGATGGCATCGTAAAAATTCAGGAAGAGGCCTATACCGATATAGCTCCTGAAGATGTAAAAGTTCTAAAAAGTAAATGGTATTCATCGCCACAAACCTGTGCCGTATTTACAGACCACAAAGGCAAAGTATTAGCTTACTTATTAGCACACCCATGGGCGAGTGAAATCCCACCAAAGTTAAATGAAAAAATCCCTGTAATTAACAGCCCAATTTTATTTATTCATGATCTAGCATTAGCTATTGAAGGAAGAGGAAAAAACATAGGTAAAGAATTAGTGCAAAACCTAATTCATAATGCCAAAGCTAAAAGTTATGTAAAAATTTTATTAGTAGCTGTTCAAAACTCTACTGGATTTTGGGCTAAGTTTGGTTTTATAAATATACCTAGTGAAGAAATTTGCTCAAATTATGGTGAAAACTCACAATTAATGGTGTTAGAGTTAGAGACATAACAAGCCAATAAGGTTTTAAAAAGTTTATCAACAACAAGGAGAGTCCAACGATGGATTATTTTATAGGCGCACTGAAAAAATATGCTGACTTTACTGGTCGAGCACGTAGGAAAGAGTACTGGATGTTCATGCTTATTTACCTGATTATCCAAGTCGTTTTATCAGTACTTGGTTTGAATCTGGTTCTTATGGTATTGGGTCTTGGGCTTCTAGTTCCAAGCCTTAGTATTGGAGCTAGAAGGTTGCATGATACAGGCCGCTCTGGATGGTGGCAGTTAATTTATTTAGTTCCACTTATCGGAATAATAGTCATGATTGTCTTTTTAGCTCAAGATAGCCATGATGAAAATGACTATGGCGTTAATCCTAAAGCTGGTGTTCCCGCATAAAATCTAACAAAGCACTCAAACGGGGGAAGATCACAAAAAACAGTTGGCTGTTTCACTCCGTTCACAATTTTAGCCAACAATTAAAAGCCTCTTAATGGGGTGTTATGTATAAAACTTAAAGCGTAAGGAGTACGTTTGAATATCATCTATAAATCATCATTATTTTCTATTGTCTTAGCTCTTTCACCTCAGTCATTAGCTGACAATAATTATACTTTGGGTCTTGGCGTTGGAACTATGTATGGTGGACTCGGCATGAATGCAGGAGTTCAGTCTGACGTTGACATAAAGTATGTTTCGGCTGGAATTTTGCAATTAAGCGGCAACAGTACCACCTACGGTTTGGGTCTTGGGTGGATAACTACAGACATGTTTGATTTTCAAAGTAAAAAACATGGTATAAACATATACGTTGGAGCAGTTGGCACTGAAAACTCTTTCGATGGCTACGATCCAATTTACGGTGGCGGATTAGGTTACTCTTACTTTTTTAGTGGTATTGACCAGTCGGGTTTCAATATTGGTTTTACTCTCCTAGCGGGAAAGGGAAGCAAAGAAAGTGACACAGGCGCTTTTATTCAGGCTGGTTATCAATTTTAAACATAATAAGGTGCTTAAACGGAAAATGTGTCCGTTTTATCGGGGGTAGATCAGTTTGCTGGCGCTGCGCATTTTAGCCAACGGCATTTGTCCGCTTAGCTTGGCGTTAAATGCCTACGCTTATTCAGCATTTAAACCTTTTAGCCACTTATAGCGTCTAAGTAGTGATTTTAATTATTTACAAAGGAAAACAATGAGATTCTTAACCACTATTATACTAATGACGGCTTTACTTACCACAAACGCATTAGCTGAACCATCTAAGAAAGTGCTAATCGTAGTATCGAATACAATAGATATGGGAGATCCTGAAAAGCATGATGCTAGAAATAATTTATGGGAATTCGCGCCTCCCTATCACGTTTTTGTTAGTCACGGCTTTGAAGTTGACTTTGTATCGCCTAAAGGTGGAAAAGTTGAGTTTATGATGGAACCACGAGGTATAAGTAGTTACACGATAAAGTATGAAAATTTCTTAGAAAAAGCGAACAGTTCATTCTCTCCTTCTCAAATTGTTCCAGGCGATTATTGGGGCGTATTCATTGGTGGTGGGTATGGTGTAATGTTTGATGTTGCAGATAACAAAAGAATCCATTCAATCATCAGCAATGTATACGAGTCAGGTGGTGTTGTAGGTGTTGGTGGTCATGGCTCTGCAGGTATTGTTAATGTGACATTATCTAACGGTGACTTTTTGGTGAAAGGAAAGAAAGTAGCTGGATTTCCGAACTCTACAGAAACATCTAAGCCGTGGGCAAAACAGGGGGAACTATTGCCTTTTCTTATAGAAAGTCAGCTTAATAAGAATGGTGCTATTGCTCAAAATAAGAAAACATTACAAGATAAACATACCGTGATCGAAGATCAACGTATTATCTCAACAATGTTTCTACCTTCAGCTGCACTTGTCGCAAAAGAAATGATAATTTCTAACAAATAGTAAATGCACCTAACAAGCACTTCAAACGGAACAAAAACAGTTGACTACGCTTCGCTTCATATTATAGCCACAATTTTTGTTCGCTTATACAGGCGTTAGCAGTACGCATGATTATGAGTACATATTTAACTTTTTGGGTTAGAATAAAATTTTATATTCAGTTAAGGAATTACTATGAATAATGATATTAAAGGGATTTGTCTTTTCTTGGGGCTAATAGGTTTAGGTTATGTTGCTTTATTAATACTTGTCGCGTTGCTAACTGGCGCTAAAATAATTAAAAGCATCATGTTTATTTCTATTTTTTCAACATTTCTAATTAGTTTAGGCTTAACTCCACAAGTTAAGAGTCGTTTGTCCAATTACCTCAAGTCATTAAATTATAAAAAGTTCGTGTAAAGTACGGCTAACAAGGCGTTATATTTTACAAGCTGGCATCAGCATTTTAAATCAAGAGTCTTTTTAATCTGGCAAGGTTAACAACCAGTGAAAAAGCAGAATTGGATAATTTCCCTAAAGATGAGCGCTTTTTATCTTGTGATACAGACTCTGAAGCTGAAAGGTTAATTGTTTTGCATTCTCTCAAAGATAAAGGTTATATCCGTTTTAAAGGTAATCAAGATCATTGTCAGTTTTTTGAGTTGGTAAAAAAGTAAAATATAACGAACGGAATCATATGCGTCATCTAATCATAATTATTATCACCTTATTTATTCTAGGTTGTTCCGGCACAAAAAAAGATACTAATCAAAATCCAATAACTTTAGATCGGAATGTAATGAATAATGAAAATTCATTTAAAGGTTGGCTCTTTTACGGAATGGCATTGAAAATGTGGCCTGTTGAACTTGATCTACATGGAAATACTGACTTATATAAACGAGAAGTTTTTGCTCGTTCGAAAGTAGCACTTATTTGGCAAGAATTAAGACAGAAAAATAGTGTAACTCCTGATACAGATCTAGATGCCTTGGTATCAGTAAATGATGCGGGCTATATGAGGGAATATGTTTGGATATACATTCATAAAAGCATTAGTGGAATACCTAATGATTTAAGTTTAGATAAATTTGAACAATGGATGTCTATCAATTTACCCAAGCATGAAGCAATCATCGAACCTGGAGTAACGGTGCCAGTTTCGTCATAACAAGAACATTAAACGGAAAAAATACAGTTGGCTGTATTCACATGGATAGGTGTTTTATCAAATATTTAAGCTTATTTTAACCAACAATTATTTGCCCCTTAGTGGGGCGTTATAACCCTTAAACGAAGATATTATGAACCTCAAAGATATATTTTTAGCATTATTGGTGGTTTTTATTTGGGGGATTAACTTTTCTTTTATCAAAATTGGTTTAGAAGAATTACCACCGATACTTTTTTCTGCAATACGTTTTTCAATTGTAGCGATACCTGCTGTTTTCTTTATTCCATTTCCTAAAACTTCAATTTGGAATGTTATTGGAGTTGGCTTCTTTTTAGGTGTATTAAAATTTGGTTTGTTATTTGTTGCAATGAAATCAGATGCCTCTGCTGGTCTATCTTCACTTATACTTCAAGCTCAGGTGTTTTTTACCATTGGTTTAAGTATTTTGTTTTTTAAAGAATTAATCACTAAAACACAATTATTAGGAGTAAGTGTTGCAGCAATTGGTTTTAGCTTTTTCTTTTTTAATGCAGGTGGAAATATCACAACAACTGGTTTGGGGCTTATTTTACTTGCAGCTTTGTTCTGGGCAATCTCAAATATGATTATGAAGCAAATAAAACAAGTTAATCTGTTACATTTTATGGTTTGGGTTTGCTTAATACCTCCTATCCCCCTTCTAGGCTTATCGTTTATCATGGAAACTAATGATCCTTTAGGTGCCATTCTTTCAACATCCATAAAAACATGGGGAGCACTCACTTATGTGAGCTATATCTCGACATTGATTGCCTTTTCAATTTGGGGTTTTTTACTAAAAAGTTATTCTGCCGCTTTTGTAACGCCATTTGCACTATTAATTCCTGTTGTAGGTATAGTGACATCAAGTTTACTTTTAAATGAAACTTTAAACCCTCATGAAATAACTGGTACTATTTTAATTATGCTGGGATTAGTGTTTTGTGTTGCTGGAAATAAGTTATTTAACCTTCTGTTCAATCAGGGTTATATCAAGAGAATTAACAAGGACACGTAACAGTTGGCTACGTCTCGCTTCTCTACACATTTTAGCAAACGATTATCAGCCCCTTAAATGGGCGTTATAAGTTTTATCAAGGATGGTGTTCAATTGAAAAATTTACTTATTCTCATAGTTATTTGTGGCGCGGCATGGCAGTTCTATTTTAAAAATAGCTCTCTAGTCGAAACAACTCACAAAAAGGCGACATCTGAATTCTCAAATAGTGACGCCATGAAAACATTAGCTCAAGCTAAAGAAATAGCTAAGCCTAAAGTTACCTATAAATGCGATGGCAGACAACATTGTTCTCAAATGAATTCATATGAAGAAGCAAAGTATTTTATCCGTTACTGTCCTAATACTGAAATGGACGGTGATGGAGATGGTATTCCGTGTGAAAGACAGTTTAATAGATAAAGTGCTTTCAAACTTCTAACAAGGCATTCAACATTTTAACCAACAATATTTTGCCGTTTAATGTGGCGTTATGCCTCAAGGAGAGTTCATTTGTCATCTGCAAGTTTGTTAGCACTTTTTGGAGCTATGTTAATCGTTGCTCTTGTACCTGGCCCTGCTGTATTTGCTGTAATTGCGCGTACATTTTCATCTGGATTTAGCCGCGGTTTAATGATGATCGTAGGTATAACATTAGGTGACTTTATATTTATACTTCTTGCTTTGTTTGGCCTGTCTATAATTTCTGAAATTATGGGAACTACTTTTCTTATAATTAAATACGCTAGTGCTGCATACCTTATTTGGTTAGGTATTAATTTAATAAAATCTAAAGCAACCTCTGAAGATATTAAAGCATCAAAAGAGTCTTCTTTAGTTGCAAGCTTAGCTACAGGGTTAATGATAAATTTAGGAAATCCAAAAGCAATTGTATTTTATATTGGTTTATTTCCTGCGTTTATAGATGTTAACCAAGTGGTTACAGTAGATGTACTGGCAATAATGGGAATTGCGACACTCGCTTTTGGTAGTGTCAATATTTGCTACGCGCTATTAGCTTTAAGAGCTAAGAGGGTGCTAAAGAGCCCTAATGCATTATCATTAATTAATAAAACAGCAGGCACCATTATGGTGTCGACTGGGGCGGTAGTCGCAATTAAGGCATAACAAGCGGTAAAACAAGGACAAAAATCGGTTGATTCTTGTCCTGCGCCGCTTGTTTTAACCAAGTGTTTTTCCCTCATAGTGGGGCGTTATAACTTACGGAGAGTATCGTGATAAACAAAGGCAGTTGCTTGTGTAATCAAGTCCAATATGAAATCGATGGTGAATTTGAAGATGTACTAAATTGCCATTGTGGTATGTGTCGTAAATTACATGCGTCGGCATTCAGAACCAGAGCAAAAATTAAGACTGGAAGCTGGAAAACTATTCAGGGTGAAAAATTTATTAAGTTTTATGAATCATCTCCTGGTGAGCATAAAGGCTTTTGCTCTGAGTGTGGTTCTAGTTTATTTACTAAATTCGATTCTCATCCAAATATATTAGGTTTTCCATTCGGTACATTAGATACAGACCCTAAAGTAAAACCCACTCGTCATGTCTACGTTGGCAGTAAAGCTGCTTGGCATGAAATTACCGATAACTTACCTCAACAACAAGAGTTTGAATAAAGTAAGTTTTAACAAGTTGCTTAAACGGACAAACAACAGTTTTTTCGTGTTCCGCGCATGTTAGCAAAGCGTTATATTTTGGAGTTTAATTGAAGTTTTTTATTATTATCTGCGGTATCGCATCTTCAATTTTTTTACATAGTAATTCAATATTAATAGGCAGCCGTTCATGGATGGAATTATTGCTTACGTTGGTTAATTTCAAAAATATGAATGAATGGGCTACAAATATAATTGCTAATGTTTGGTTACTTTTTCCTAAACTATTAACTTTTACGTTAATCTGTTCATTTTTTGTCAATTATTTCGGGCATGCAAGGTACTATATTTATTCTGTACTAATAACTTCGTTTATTAGTTTTGTAGTAATTCCTAACACTCCAATATTGGAGCATTTATTTTTGCTGCCTATGCAAGAAATTCGTTTTGTAAATATATTCATCAGTTTATTTATGTTTTTAATTTCTTTACAATTATTCATGTATTTCACAAAAAATATAACAAGAAAATAAACAAGGACACGTAAAAGTTGGTTACTTGTCGCTTCGCTATACAATTTTAGCCAACCATTACTTAGCCTATTATTTATGGGTAACACCAATTTTACAGGGATGTACGTTGTATGAATTTCAAACAAATATTATTTAGTACTTTAATTTCTTTGTCTATTACGGCGTGTGCATATCAACCATCAATTGCAACTAAACAGCCTTATTGTAAACGGGAAGCTTTTACCAATAAATTAACGTTAAAAGTAACCGAAATGGAAGACATGGACATGTGTGATGATGGCGATTTTGGAGGATGTGTTGTGGCATTGGCACTGATAGGGCCTCTAAGCTTTATTGTATCAGGTAGTGTAGTGCTAATAGGCAATACTTTGCATTGGTCAGAATATCAATTGAGTTGTTAAAACATAGTAAGAAAATACACAAGGATTCGTACCTGTTGTCTAGGTTTCGCTTCTCTGTTCAATGTTCAATGTTCAATGTTCAATGTTAGCGAACCATTACTTCACCAATTATATGGCCGTTATATCAAAGAGAATTTAGTTTTATGCCTGAAGCCAACCCAGAAAAAACAATGACTTTTGCATCGCCGGTAGATCTCGGTCGATGGCTCAAGGTAAATCACGCCATTGAAAGTGAATTGTGGGTAAAGATATTCAAGAAGAAAACTGGAATTGCTAGCGTGACTTGGGATGATGTCGTCGTTGAAATGTTGTGCTGGGGCTGGATTGATGGCATCAAGAAGTCCATCGATGACCAAGCCTATCTCCAGCGGGTCACACCAAGAAAAGCACGAAGCAACTGGTCTAAAAGGAACACAGAGCATGCGGAACGTTTGATAAGTGAGAACCGGATGATGGAATCAGGGCTAGTACATATACGTGCGGCAAAAGCTGACGGTCGTTGGGAAAGCGCCTATGTGGTAAGTGAAATGGAAGTGCCCGAGGATTTTCTAGCTTCACTGGAGAGTAAACCGAATGTTAAAGCGTTTTTTGAAACGCTCACTAAATCGAGTCGTTATATTATCGCGTACGGATTGATAAGTGCGAAGAAGCCCGAAACTAGACTTAGGCGCTTTACAAAATTCATGGATATGCTTATTAACGAAGAAAAGCCTAAGTAAGTATCTTGGTCAAACTATTAGACGTTTAAAAGAACAAAAAAGTTAACTTTTCTTTCTTCTTTACTCATTTTACCTCACCATATTAGGCCTCTTAATGAGGCGTTATGCCCCCTAGAAATTATGAACATTAGCATGAAAAATAAATTATTAAATGGGCATCATCTGGCTCTTAATGACCAAATTAAGTTGTTGTCAGAATTTGTAATGACAATCGATGGGATCCCCCAAGTACTCGATGAAATTTGTAAACTGCCTGATGCATGGCTTGGTGCTGGAACAATATTTCAGAATGTATGGAATACAATGCATGGCTATGAGCTTAATACCCATATAAAGGATATTGACATCTTATACTGGGATGATAAAGATTTAAGCTGGGAGTCAGAAAATAACTACATTACTTCACTCACTGAAGCCTTTCCAAATATTAACATTCCTTTTGATGTAAAAAATATTGCTAGAATACATTTATGGTATGAAGAGCGCTTTGGTATTCCTAAAACTGAATACTTTAGTGTTCAAGAATCTATTTCTACTTGGCCCGTTATTGGGGCTTGTATGGCTATGCGTATTAAGGATGGGAAATTGGAGTTTATTGCTCCACATGGGTTTCAAGACATGTTCTCTCTTCTCGTTAGGCCGAATAAAGTATTAGTAAACAAAAGCATTTATGAAGACAAAGCAACTAAGTGGAAAGAGCAGTGGCCAATGTTGTCAGTCGAAAATTGGTGATCGTACACAACGAGTAATCAATAAGGATGTTTATACATGATGAAACGATTACAATAACTTCAAACGGAACCAAACAATTGATTAGGCTCCGTTTCGCTATACTTTTAACCAACTATTGGGTCCACTTAAGTGGCCATTATTTATTCGAGAGGTTTAAGATTTGATACCCTATTTATTAGCCGGATTATCCGTATTAATTGCGGGTGGCGTTCACTGGAAGCTACCTAATTCATTTTGGAAAGCATCGATTAGTTCGACGCTAGCAATCGTTGTTTTATCACTTTTATTTATATTTGTGTTTCAGTCTAATTATTTAGGCTTAGATGATGAGAGCAGCCAACAGGGTAACATTGGCGAAGCTGTTTTATTTGTATCATCACTTGTTTCCTTCTTTGGTTTATTAGTGTCTTTACTGGTTGGTTATTTCTTAAAAGCAATTAAGCCACCAAACGTTAATTAGTCTGTGATTTTGGCGTTAAGCGTACAGAATTATTTTCACCGATTTCAAGTGTTAAGTTATTATTATGAAAAGTAAACGAATACATAGAATCATTGGATTACTGCTAGTTTTACCGGTGATTGGCTGGACTTTTACAGGAATAGTATTCTTTATTAAACCTGGTTATCAAGCTGCATATGATCAGTTAGCAGTAAAAACGTATCCTTTAGAAAAGTCATTTATCATCCCCGAATCAAAAGAATGGACAGAGGTCAGGCTTTTAAAAACAATACTTGGTTATCATTTACTTGTTAAAACAAAAAACGGCTTCGAGCATCTCGATCCTATTTCATTGCAATCAAAAGAAATACCGGCAGGTGTCGCGCTTAACTCGCTTTTCAATGATTCATTTTTAAATAAATCAGACCGATATGGGCAAGTTATTTCTAGGAATAATTTTAAAGTTATAACAAGTAAAGGCATTGAGGTATCGCTTAATTGGGAGCGATTAACACTGCGGCAAAAAGGTGAAGATACAAGGTTGATAAATACACTATATAAGATACATTACTTACAATGGACTCCTTATAAAGGTATTAATCAGTATATGGGTATCATTGGGTTAATTCTGTTAATGACATTAACGCTTTTTGGTTTGAAAATATATATATCTGGTAGGCATAAAAATACGCCCATCAAGTAGGACTAAAACAGTTGGATGTTTCACACTAAAAATAAGGTATATCATTAGACATCAAGGAGTATCACTGAATGATAGAAGCACGTTGTCACTGTGGGAATATCAAAATAACTGTTCCTGACAGTACTGAAACAGTCACCTGCTGTAACTGTTCTGCTTGTAGCAAGTATGCGTCTCTATGGGCTTATTTCTCCCCCCTGGAAGTTGAGATTGTCGCAAAAAAAGATACGATTTCTTCGTACAGCTGGGGTGATAAAACAATTAAATTTCATCATTGTAATAACTGTGGTTGTTTAACTCATTACACACCAACTCAATTGGGCAATAAAGATAAAATGGCTGTCAATTTTCGCTTAGTAAATGCCACTATTCTCAGCTCCCTTAACACTCGGTTTTTTGATGGTGCTGATACATGGTCAGAAATAAAGTCATAAATGTCATTCACGTAAGGAGTATTTGTGAAAAAAGAAATAGATAAACTGGCTTGGTTATATATTCGAGATGGAAAGCTACTGAGCGCTCGTTCTAAAAACAAAGATTTATTTTATATTCCTGGTGGTAAGCGAGAAAAAGGTGAATCAGATGAACAAGCACTCGTACGTGAAATTCAAGAAGAAATATCTGTAGACTTAATTCCTAGTACAATCAAATATGCTGCAACGTTTAAAGCTCAAGCTGATGGAAAAAATAATGGAACAATGGTTAAGTTAACGTGTTATTACGCTGACTTTCAAGGAAATATTTCGCCTGATGCAGAGATAGAAGAAATAGGTTTTATCGGTTATCAAGACAAACATCTTTGCTCTCTTGGTTCGATTCAAGCTATGGATTGGCTCAAGAGCAAAGGTTTATTAACGTAGCCATTAGAGAACAATGTAACTATTGAGATCAGGGATAACATGATTACAAAACTTGAACATACAGATAAAGACGTAGCAAATCAGATTTTCAACATTTTTCAGAATTCTTATAAAATTGAAGCTCAACTTATAGGTACTCTTGATTTTCCTCCACTATTTCGAAGTGTTAAGGATATAGAAAGTTCAAGCACACAGTTTTATGGTTTTAGTAAAAATAAATGTCTCGCTGCGGTTATTGAGATCGTTATAGCAAATAAGCAGTTAAGTATTGATAGTTTAACTGTTGACCCTGCATATTTTAGGAAAGGTATCGCCGATAAATTGATAAACTATGTGCTAAATTCATTTGATATTGCTGAAGCGGTTGTAGAAACCGCAGTGGTAAATACACCTGCAATAAATTTATATAAGAAACATGGTTTTGCTGAATTTAAAAGATGGACTCCATCTCATGGTATTGAAAAACTAGCAATGTCGGTTGAACATGGCGTAATCATTGATTACGCCATTGCTTGATAACAAAGTGTTCTAACGGTATTTTTATAAGGATATATGAATATGAATTTAAGAATAGTTAAATTATCTCTTCTCAGTTTGATTGCTTTAGCTGGTTGTGAAGAAAAAACAACCAACGATGGGGATGTTATTGCTTGCACTGAGGAATTTTCACCAGCGCTTAGAATTAATGTATTTGATAAAGAAACTGGATTTCCTAATGCATGTGGTGCAACAGTGAAAGTTCAGGATGGTGACTTTGTTGAAGAACTAACAAATGAAGCGGGTGAAAGCTGTACAGAAAATTTCACTTTTTCAGTCGCAGGAGAAAGAAAAGGAACATATGATATTACGGTTATCAAAGAAGATCATATAAATTGGGTTCAATACGATACCGTTGTTACCGCTAATATCTGTCATGTAAATACCATTTCAGTTCAAGCTTATATGGATAAATAGAACATAATGAGCTAGTCACGTATCAATGCTAATAGAAATATGGAGATATCATGGAAGTTAAAATATTTACTAAGATTTTAAGACCGAAAATTGGTTTTTTACCTAAAACAGATACCGCTACGGATCATGGTTTACAAGGCGATATTAATATCTGGTTAGCCACTCAACCCAATATCAAAATTCAGAATATCACTCAATCTCAAAGTGGTGGTTCATTTCAAGCGTCAACAATCGTGATAAGTATTTGGTATAAATAAAAGGAGAGATAGCTAAAATGTCTGAATATTTCGCAAAAATCAATTGGCTTAGATCCGCTGATGAAAACTATATTGATAATAAATATAGTAGAGCACATGAATGGATATTTGACGGAGGCGCAATTGTACAAGCATCCTCTTCGCCCCACATTGTTGCCCTTCCCTATTCTGTTGAAGCGAATGTTGATCCTGAGGAAGCATTTGTTGCCTCACTATCTAGTTGTCACATGTTATTCTTTTTATCTATCGCTGCTAAAAGAAAATATATTGTAGACTCTTATGTCGATAATGCTGTCGGCATTATGGAAAAAGATGAACAAGGTAAAATGGCAATGACAAAAGTTACTTTAAGGCCACATGCGCTGTTTTCGAGTAATAAAGAACCAACACTATTACAACTTGAAAAAATGCACCATCAAGCACATGAACAATGTTTTATCGCCAATTCAGTTAAAACTGAAATTGTCACTGAGATAATCAATTAATAAGTTATTTAGGACGTTTTTAAATGATAGAAGTCATTATTCTCGCGATAGCATTAAGTATGGATGCCTTTGCCGTTTCTATTGGTTTAGGTGCAACTAAACAGCACAGCAAAATAGCGCCCTTAGGCATAATAGTGGCAATCTACTTTGGAGTATTCCAAGGTGTTATGCCCATTATTGGATATTTGGGTGGTAAGGGCGTATTAACTTGGGTTGAATCGTATACGCCGTGGATTGCCTTTTTGTTGCTATTTCTTATAGGAGCAAAAATGATCTTTGACTCGTTCTCTGAAGGTATTGAAGAAGATATAAGTAAGATCACTCACCGTGTTTTATTGATTTTAGCCATTGCCACTAGTATTGATGCGATGGCCGCTGGATTTAGCTTAACGCTTTTACCGGTAAATCCATTTCTTGCCTGTTTTATTATTGGTGTGATTACCTTTGCCTTTAGTTGGCTTGGTGTTTTAGTGGGAGCTAAAGGAGGAACGTGGTTGGAGAGTAAGGCTGAATTTGTCGGTGGTCTCACTTTAATCGTGATGGCAATAAAAATACTTATTTCATCGTGAATAAAACCGAATAGGTATTAACGTTTACAGCATGACGGCTAAAATAGCAGTCAAAAAATAGGGATTTATTGTGCTAGAAAATATTTCAGAAAATTCAAAAGCATTATTTTTACGGGACTTAATGCAAAGTTATGTTGGTCAACAAGGTTTAGGCTCTATGCCAAAAGCAGATCTTGATGCGCTCATTATTCATTTATACCTTAAATATTCGGGTACTCAAAAAGTAGATGTTTTTGCACTATCGGAAACCTTCAAAATTAAAGAAAGCCGGGTAAAATCTTTGGTGGAAACCGGTTGGATAAAGTTTTCTGGTAAAGATGAAGTAGAGGTTTGGTTGGATATAATTTCTTCATTGTCACGTGTATCTATCGAACTTGAAAGCTTAGAAAAAGGACAAGTACGTTTTAAGTTAGAAAACCCTGCGCATTTTCGTTATTTTCAAAAGCAAGTACGATTACTTGAAAGCACTGCCAGTTACTCCCCTTCTTCTGAACAAGTTGTCACGCAATTTGATGTATTTAATAAGGTGATAAATCGTGTTTATCAATCTGTACTTAACGACTCTCAAGCGCAAGCTAATGATGCTATAAAAGCCATTTACAGAAGAATTCGTAATGATATTATTGGCCCTGAGCGATTTGAAAGTTACCGCACTGGTGAGCAGAAAAAATCGCCTTTAGGCAAGTCATTATCAAAAGCAGCTGAATTAGCGGGTATCGCTTCATTGGTTATTAGTGTCTTTGGCAGTAATCCTGTTAGTGCTGCAGTAGCACTTAAAGATATAAAATAATCAAAGACGTAATGAGTAACCCTGATGACCAAACAGTTTAGAGAAAATAAATATCTTAACGAATCAGGTTCTAAAACAGGCACTTGGTATCTCAACCGTCTCGATTATTTTCAGTTTTACGGTTACCCTAAAATAACACAGCATAAGGTATTGTCATTCGTTGTGGGGATTTTCGCTTTTATTCTATGTTTAAAATTACTCAGCAGCAGCCTTATTATATCTACGATACTTTTATACATAACTTATGTTGCTCTGCTAACCTTTATTTTATTAAAAAGCAGAGTTTGTCGCTATAAAGGCTACTTTATTTACCCAAAACGTTTTATCAAATATTTCAGGGAATTAGAGGTAACGGTTGATTTAAATGACTTTGACTCTATCGCTACCCTAAACAAAAAGTAAAGCATTAAGCTATAGTTAGCATTGTTTCATTTAGTCTAAATAGCTATTAGGAGGGCTTAGTTATGACACCCCGGGAAATGATTAATTATGTAGAATTGCCTGCAAAAAATATTCCTGCGACCAAAATCTTTTTTGAACGAGCCTTCGCTTGGTCGTTTATTGATTATGGTGAAGAGTATACTGCCTTTAGCAATTCAGGCATCGAAGGCGGTTTCTTTAAGTCTGAGCTTGTTTCAAATACAGCGAATGGCGCTTGTTTGTTGGTTTTACTTAGTGATGATTTAGAAGCAACCGAACGACGCGTTAGAAGCGCTGGTGGTACTATAAGCCAAGCTATTTTCTCTTTCCCTGGTGGACGTCGTTTTCACTTTACTGAGCCGAGTGGTAACGAGTTGGCCGTTTGGTCACCGGTGAAAGCCTATATTGCTTAACTTTATTGATTAACTTTTTAGCTTTGTTTTGTATCCCAACGTCAAAGCTAACTACATACGTTAATTATAACGAAAAAAGCCCCCGCATTTATTAAAACTAATTAATGCGAGGGCTTTTTTATTTTAGATCCGTTTGGTATTACTTACCTTTACTTATCGGTAGGTTATTACTGGTCCATTCATTAAAGTCACCAGATAAATGATCTAACTGATTAAAACCACTTTTTACCAGTACTTGTTTGGCAACTTCTGCTCTTCTACCTGAACGGCAATAGATAACTACTTGCGTGTTTTTAGCACCAGACAATTCGGCTAATCGGGCTTCAAGCTGCTTATGTGGAATATTTACCGCATTAGGTATATGGCCTTGTTCGAATTCTTCAACCGTTCTAACATCGAGCACAATAACTTGTTGCTCATTCTTCATAATCGTTTGTAATTGGCTTTGACTTATATCTTCAGCGGCAACTTGCCCGGTAGTAGTTAATGCCATAGCAAGTACAATAGTGGTGGCAATTTTTTTAACAAAACTATATTTCATCTGATGACCTTATCTATTATTTATTATTTGAGTGGCGTAATTTCAGCAACGTTAAATACTATACAGTACTCTACAGCATTCTAAAGAAAAGTAGATTAGCTAAACGAAGTAATACCAAATTGATTAAGTTCTTTCACACTCAGCGAGAGTTAAAGGGTTTAGAGGCAAGGCATTGATTGAAGAGAATGGTTATTCCCTTGTCAAAATCAATAACGCCGCATATGAACCCTTTAAACTCGCCCTATGGGAGCTTACTCAATGACCACTAACATCGTTAAATTCATTTGGTTTAGAATGACCAGACCAAAACAAATTTTCCTTGTTATTGAACATTGAGTACAGCTCTGTGTTGGGAAGAAATTTAATCAAATTGGTATAATTGATTTATTTTTAGTAAAAATCATAATGATAGCGCCAATTAATGCACTTGCCCCGGCCATAATAAACGTATTATCTGCACCTTGCCCGTCTAGCCAAAGTACACCCGTTAGATAAGCACCAATTGCTCCACCGACACCATACACGCCACCTAAATAAATCCCCTGCCCTCGACTTTGTTGTACCTTAGTAAAATGCGAAGAAATAAATTTCATACTCGCACTATGATAGATAGCAAAACTCGCCGCGTGTCCTAATTGTATTATCGAAAGCCACACAACTGAGTCAGCAACTACTGGTATCATGAACCAACGTACGGCAGTAATGCCTAAGCTAAAGACTAATAAGGTGTTTAAGGAAAAGTGTTTAAATAGTGTGCCCATATAAATAAAGGCAATAACTTCAGCAACCACGCCCAAAGAAATAATTAAGCCTACAGTCAATCCAGAATATTGGAGGTCTCGTAAAAACAGAGCAAAAAACCCGTAATAAGGCGCGAAGCTAACTTGTAATAATAAACCTGCGATAAAGAAACAAATAAAACGGCCATCAAGAATTTTATCAAGTATCGGAGCGGGTTCGTTGGCATTTTTATTTACTGACTTCACTGGTTCCCTGGCGGTTAAAAACAAGGTACTGATCAATAGGCAGACTAAAGTAATAACGCCTAATGTGGTAAAGGCTTGGTGTCCTAATGCACTCATAGCCTCGCCGGCCACTACCGCTAAAACAATAAAGCCTAAACTCCCCCATAAGCGAACTCGGGCATAGATTTTACTGCTGTGCTTAATAGTGTTTAACGTATGCACTTCTAATTGCGGTAAAATTGCTGTCCAGAATAAAGTAAAAAGTGCCAAACAAAAGGTGATTGGCCAATACTGGGTAAACCAATAAAGTAAGCTAAAACTAACTAGTGCTAACAATGCACCGAGTCGAATGATAAGTAGCGGTTTTGCTGTTATATCTGCAAGTGTTGCCCATAAGCTTGGTGCAACAATTTTTGTCGCGGTAATAATGGCAAGAATTTCGCCCACTTGACGAGAGCTAAACCCCTGTCCATCAAGGAAAATGGCTAAATAGGGTGAGATTAGGCCCAGTAAGGCAAAGTAGAAGAAGTAATTCGAAGATAAACGAACAAACATCACGTTAAAAAACACCAAGGGAGTAGCCTTATGATGATTGAAAATAGTCATTAATTTACATGGCTATATAGTTAACTCAGGAGTTCGCTGTAAACGTCATCTTCGAAGTATCTGATCGAAGATCCATCACTTTATAATGACTGGATCCCCGATTAATACACCACGGGGATGACGTGCCTGAGCCATGTGCATAGGCACGTTATTTTATGTTCTTTTTTTATTTAAGCTTCAATGTTCGGTGTAATACATTGAACATCAGCATTTTGTCCACGATGACGTAAGAAATGATCCATTAATGTTAACGCTAACATCGCTTCAGCAATAGGTACAGCACGAATTCCAACACAAGGATCATGACGACCTTTAGTGATAATGTCAGTCGCTTCACCGGTTAAATCAACCGTTTTACCACTTACGCCGATACTTGATGTCGGTTTAAGGGCTAAATGCGCAATGATTTGCTGTCCTGAAGAAATACCACCTAAAACACCACCAGAATGGTTAGTTGAAAAACCTTCCGGGGTAAGTTCATCTCTATGCTCTGAGCCTTTTTGATTTACCACTGCAAATCCATCACCAACTTCAACACCTTTAACTGCATTGATACTCATCAAACCATGGGCAATGTCAGCATCTAACCGGTCAAAGATAGGCTCGCCTAAACCAACAGGTACATTAGTTGCTACAACCGTTACTTTAGCGCCAATAGAGTCTTTTTCTTTGATGATGCCACGCAGGTATTCACCAAGCTGGTCAATTTTAGTTTCATCGGGGAAGAAGAATGGGTTGTCTTCTACACTAGCCCAGTCAACAGTATTAACATCAAACGGTGCACCATTTGGACCACTGGCAACAATATCACCTATTTGGGTAACACAGGCTTGGATGGTCATACCAAATTTGTCGGCTAAGTATTTCTTTGCTACCGCACCAGCAGCAACACGCATAGCAGTTTCACGGGCAGAAGAACGACCACCACCTCGATAATCACGTAATCCATATTTTTGCCAATATGTATAATCTGCATGACCTGGACGGAAGCTTTGCGCAATATCTCCATAGTCTTTTGAACGTTGGTCGGTGTTTTCAATCATTAAACCAATTGGCGTGCCGGTAGTTTTACCTTCGAATACGCCCGAAAGAATTTTTACTTCGTCGGCTTCTCGACGTGCTGTGGTATATCGAGATGTGCCTGGACGACGTCTGTCGAGATCAATTTGTAGATCAGCTTCAGATAATTCAAGCCCTGGTGGGCAACCATCGATAATAGCGCCTAATCCTAAACCATGACTTTCACCAAATGAGGTGACTGTAAATAACTTTCCGAAGGTATTACCTGACATTGAACATTACCGCCTATTAATTTATTTTTAAAGCTATGAGTACTAGCAATTTTTTGTACTATCTAGTTTCACTGTTTGTTTTTTGAACTGTCGCTGTAGATAGCTGCTAATTTTACATTTATGTTATTTAAGTGCTGCTAAAAATGCTTCAGTGTGTTGTTCTAACTGCGCTTTATTTAGCATAAATACACCATGACCACCGCGTTCAAAGCTTAACCAGGTAAAATCAACCTCTGGGTAGAGCGCTTCAACATGATACTGTGAATTACCTACTTCGCAGATGAGTATGCCATCATCATTGAGGTGCAGAGCACTCTCAGCCAAGATAACACGAACAATATCTAAACCATCTTCACCACAACCTAATCCCATTTTCGGTTCATGGGTAAACTCCGCCGGTAAGCTATCAATGTCTTCTTGATCAACATAAGGCGGATTAGTGACAATTAAATCATATTTTTGTGCAATAACCCCAGAGAAAACATCAGATTGAATTGGAATAACTTGTTCACTTAAACCATGGTTTTCAATATTAATTTGTGCAACATCCAACGCATCGATAGATAAATCGACAGCATCAACCTCTGCATTTGGAAAGTAACTCGCGCAGGCAATAGCAATACAACCACTGCCGGTACACAAATCTAAAATGTTCTTCGGTGGATTTTTCTCACTGAAATAAGGAGAAAAGTGTTTTTCAATCAATTCACCAATAGGTGAACGAGGCACTAAAACACGATCGTCTACATAAAATGGTAATTGCGCAAAATAAGCAAGGTTAGTGATGTAGGCAACTGGTTGTTGTGTCTCAATACGTTGCTCAAAGAGTGCTAGAATATTTTGCTTTTCAACTTCAACCAAACGACAAGTCATTACGTCTTGACTCATCTCCTCGGGCAAGGATAAAGCAAACATCACTAAGGTAAGTGCTTCATTTAAAGCATTGTCATTTCCATGACCATAAAAAAGCTCAGCTTGGTTAAATAAACTAGCACCATAACGACAATAATCAGCAATGGTGTGTAACTGCTCGGTAATCTCTGCGAAATTGGTATTACTCAATGTATCTTCCTCAAAAGTGTTCTTATATTTTGCTGCATAAACTTGAAGTTTAATTGTACAGCTTAACTGTGAAGCTCTTTTTGTATGTTACCTAAGGGGCTTAACAGCATTAATTGTTATGTATTGGCACTAAAATGTTTTACACTGCGCTGATGAAAAACAGAGCCCTAAAATCCAAACTTTCTTCAATTAAAGCCAAAGTTCGCGCGAATATTGAAGCGACCGCGCAAAGCAAGATTCAACAAAATAAAATGGCTGAGTCATTACGTAAAACTAATGCGTCAATTAACCCCGTATTAAACACAGTATTGCCTGATGAAAAGCAAATTTTTGCTGATGCTATCGGTCAAGTTAAGCCGTTGGTTATCGACACAGTTCGCTTAATTAAAAGAGGGCATAAGTCTAACACTTCCCTAAAAAATGACCAAGAGTATAACAAGGCAAATAAGGCCATTGCTCAATTTCATTTTTCTGATGAATTTGAACCTAATTTAAATAAGCAAGGCCCAATGAAATATGTTCGTGAGGGTGTTGACAGTTTTGAAGTTAAAAACTTACGCCGCGGCCATTATCGACCCGATCTTATTCTTGATTTACATGGTTTAGATCAGCACCAAGCGAAAAAGGAACTCGCTGCCCTACTCTTTGCCTGCCAAAAGGAACACGCCCAATGTATATGTGTTGTTCATGGTATAGGCTCACATATATTAAAGAATAAGGTGCCGCATTGGTTAGTACAGCATCCTGATGTTATGGCATTTCATCAAGCACCGTTAGAATGGGGTGGTGATGGCGCTATTTTGGCGTTAATCGAACTAAAAGATAAATATAATCGAGATTAATAGATAGCTTGAACTGCAATTAACACAGTTCTATCGGTGAGACCAGACGTTGCAAGGTTCCTTGCATTCGCTCAATATCATAATCAATGTGCGCAATGCCTGCTGTAGCAAAAATGGGGGCATTGTCCGATTGC
The DNA here is from genome assembly GCF_002836255.1 of Colwellia sp. 75C3. GTDB lineage: Bacteria > Pseudomonadota > Gammaproteobacteria > Enterobacterales > Alteromonadaceae > Colwellia. The sequence goes on from NZ_PJAU01000056.1 coordinate 24,924, forward strand.
GTTAATTGCGCTACTAAGTAGCTAACTAACGGCATGTGAGAAATGATTAGCAAGCTTGCTTCTTGATTAGTTGACTGTTGCTTAGTTGCCACTATATTAGTTATCTCTTGCTGACCTGAAGTGTTCAGTTCTAACACTGCTTGTTGCTCACTGCACCAACCATCAATAAAGTCATGTACCTGTTTAGCATCACCTGAGGGTGTAATAAAATCTAGCGTGGTAATGGCACTTTTCATCATTTCCGTTGCAATAGCACAGGTTTGTTGAGCTCGAACATAAGGGCTAACAAAAACATGTATTGGATTAATCTGCATTTTTTGCAACCAATTCGCCATCATTTTCGCTTCGGTTTTACCTTGTGCGGTTAACGCTCTTTGACTGTCATCACGACTGCCCTGTGCAACAAAGTTTTGAGCTTCGCCATGCCGCATTATATAAACTTGCATTAATTCTCTCGCCGACTACTTATAGATTATGTTCGCTGATTATTTCAATTTCAGCTTCTTTATAACTTTATTACAACTTTTATTAGCTAAAGTATTGAGTCTAAGTTATTTTTGCGGCTATAGTAATAGAAATGAACTCGTATTAGTAACAACGGTTTAGAATAAATAGGCTTTTTTTATTCCTTTAAGTAATTAGGAATTGTTTTATCTCCCTGTGAAATTCAGAAACTATCCATATTCCCGCAATACGCTTTGTTGTTAGATACCAAGTCTATTAAGTTATTTTCCACTCAGCGAGAATTAAAAGGCTAAGAGGCAAGGCATTGATTGATGATAATGGTTACTCCCTTATCAAAATAAATAACGCTGCATATAAGCCTTTTAAACTCGCCCTTTGGGAGTTTATTAGCAAACTGATAACAGCACAAAATTAATGAAATATAGAATAACTATGTTTAACCAATTTTACTTATTATAAGCTCGCTAATATAGCTCTGAGTTGGAAATAAATTTAATAGAATTGGTATAATGTGTTCTTAGGAGCCTTAATGTTGAAGCAAAGTCCCAATGATTCAAAAGAATATCAGGCAATTACGCTAAGCAATGGTTTACGCGTACTACTTATTCATAACAATGAAACAGCTAAGTCGGCTGCTGCTTTGGCAGTAAATGTCGGTCATTTTAATGATCCAAGAGATAGACAAGGTTTAGCGCACTTTTTAGAGCATATGCTATTTTTAGGGACAAAGAATTTCCCTGATGGCAGTGAATATCAAAAATTTATTAGCCAGCATGGCGGTAATCATAATGCCTGGACTGGCACAGAACATACCTGTTTTTTCTTTGATATTACCGCAACACACTTTTCGTCGGCATTAGAGCGTTTTAGTGAGTTTTTTATTGCCCCTTTACTTGCGGATGATTTTGTCGTTAAAGAGCGTGAAAATATCGATGCTGAATTCACCTTAAAATTAAAAGATGATATCAGACGTTTATATGATGTTCACAAAGATACCATTAACCCTAAACACCCTTTCTCTCAATTTTCAGTGGGTAACTTAGATACCTTAGCTGACCGGTGTGGTAAAAATATAAGCAAAGAAGTACAAGCCTTTTTTCAACAGTTTTATCGCGCAGAGTATATGACGTTAGCGATTGAAGGACCGCAAGACTTAGATGAACTTAAATGTCTCGCTGAGCAACTGTTCACTCCAATCAAGTCAGCTGAATCACCACTACCAGCAGTTACTCAACCTTTATATTTACCCATGCATCAAAAAATTAAAATTGATGTATGCCCGGTTAAAAATGATCATCAGTTGATTATCAGTTTTGCTATGGAAAGTATTGATAAATATTATCTAGATAAGCCCGAGTCTATCCTTGCTTATTTATTAGGCCATGAAGGTGAAGGTAGTGTTTTATCATTACTGAAAAAACATCAATGGGCGTTAGCATTGACCGCAGGCTCAGGTATTAATGGCTCTAATTTTAAAGATTTTAATATCAGCATCGCCTTAACGGAATTAGGTGAAGAACATATTAATGAGGTAGTCGATATAGTATTTGCTTATATTGCTCTGCTCAAAAATAGTGAAATAGCGGAACACTATTACCAAGAAAAGCAAAAGATTAGTAACCTCGCTTTTATTTACCATGAAAAAACTCGACCACTCGACAGTGTTAGTCAATTAGTCATCAACATGCAGTATTACCCTGAAGAAGATTATATTTTTGGTGATTATGTGATGTCTGGTATGTCTAGAGACAATATCAGCAAGTTACTCAGTTATTTACAGGTAGATAATATGCGACTCATGCATGTTAGCCAGCAAAATAGTTTTTCTAAGAATAGCTTTTGGTACCAAGTGCCTTATCATGTAACGCCCATTTCTGAACCACAATTAGTTCACTGGCGCGATATTGAATCCACAGATAAGGATCACATACAAGGTTTGTATTTACCTGATCAAAATCCTTATATTGTTGAAGAGCCAACAATATATAACAGTGAAAAGAGTCAAGAATCAACGCAGGAAAGAGCAGTACTTCCAACAAAAATAGTGAATCAAAATGGACTGGTGGCTTGGTATAAACAAGATCACACATTTAAGGTTCCCAAAGGTTACTTATATATAGGTATTGATTCCCCCTTTGTTGTCGCCAGTGTCGCTAATATCGCCATGACACGCTTATTTGTCGATTTATATACAGATACTGTCATTGAAGAGAACTACGAAGCAGAATTAGCAGGTATCCATTATCATTTGTACGCCCATCAAGGTGGCGTGACGGTACAACTCTCTGGATATAGTGAAAACCAACATTTGTTGTTAAGTAAACTGTTAAAGCGATTACATAGTCATCAGGTAACTGAAGAACACTTTGATTTGTTCAAAAAACAGTTGGTTAAACATTGGAATAATAATGAAAAAAGTAAATCTATTTCGCAATTATTCGCTACCCTTAGCTCGGTAATGCAACCTAATAATCCTCCGAGCAAAGCATTAGCGCAAGCGCTTGGTCAGGTTAGTTTTAGTCAATATCAGCACTTTACTACGCAACTATTTCAACAAGTGACATTAGAAGTGCTTATACATGGTAATTGGTTGATTGGACATGCCCAACAATTATGCGAGACCATTGAAAAAGCTTTCCAAGGTAATGTTGACGAAAAGTATGCCATGTTGTGCCCTGTAACCGATATGACGAGCAAAGGAACACTATTATTGCCTATTAGCTTACCTGAACACGATCATGCTTGTGTTATCTATACGACGTTTGAACACAAAGATGATAACTCAGTAGCGCTTGCGATGATCACTAGCCACATCTTATCACCTTTATTCTTTCAACAAATGCGCACAGAAAAACAATATGGTTATTTAGTCGGGGTCGGTTATGTACCTATTAACAGCTACCCAGGTATCGCTTTTTATATTCAGTCGCCCCATTGTGATGCTTTTACCTTAGCGCAAGCTATGGATGAATTTATTAGCGATAGTGTTAGTGTGCTCGATGATATTAGCGATGATCAATGGCAACATTTAATGCAGGGTTTAGCGAGTCAATTACAAGAAAAAGACCACAACTTACGCATTAAAAGTCAGCGTTTTTGGGCGGCTATTTGTAATAAAGATGAAGAGTTTACCCACAAAGAAAATTTACTGGAGGCGGTTTTAAATTTAACGCTAGCGCAAGTAAAAACCTTTGTTAAAAACAGTTTAGTTAATGCTTGTCAGCCTGATCGATTTATTCTGTATTCGCAAAGTGATTTGCTAGAACAAGCACAAAAACCCAGCGGTGAAATAATTACAGATATGAAAGCTTTTGTTAAAGGCAGTCCGATAAAGTACTAACGATTAAAGATCAAAAAAGGCTGTTGATATTAATTAAACGATTACGTTTAAAAAGTCTCAACAGCCTTTTTTATTCTTTTTTGATTAAACTATACGCCCTTATTACTTGAAACTAAGCGTAATAGCTTTGATCATTTTCTGCCATAGTCACTAAAGCTTCACATGGAGTATAACGTTCACCATGTTGTGCTGCCCATTGACTTAATTGCGCAACAACTGACTTAGCGCCAATTTTATCAATATAGCGTAACGGTCCACCTAAGAAGGGTGGAAAACCAATACCGAAGATAGCACCAATATCGCCATCTCTAGCATTGCGCACTATGCCTTCATCAACACAGCGTGCCGCTTCATTTAGCATCATGTATGTACAACGTTTACTAATTTCTGCTGCTGATAAACTTCCCATAGGCTTAATACTTAATAAGTCATAGATAGTCTCATCTACTTGCTTTTGTCCCGACTTAATACCTTTAAGAGTATTTTGTAAGGTTTTAGCTAAGCTGTTCTTTTGATATTGATAAAAGCCTTTACGTGCTTTTTTACCTAAACGACCATCAGCAAGTAACTTATCAAACGCCGGTGGAGGAGAAAAACGATCACCTAAATCAGCTTGTAAGATTGGACCAATTTTAGCGCCAACATCAATACCTACTTCATCAAGTAATTGCATCGGTCCTACAGGGAAACCAAATTTAACCAGCGCTTTATCAATCTTATCAATTGGCTCACCATCAAGCAGCAAAATAGCCGCTTCATTCATATAAGGCGCTAAGATACGATTGACATAAAAACCCGCTTTGTCTTTAACAACGATAGGTGTTTTACCCTGTTTCTTAGCAAAAGCTACCGTATTTGAAATCGTTTGATCTGATGTTGTCTCATGGGGAATTATTTCCACTAACGGCATTTTATCAACCGGAGAAAAGTAATGTAATCCGATAACATTTTCAGGTCGTTTCGCCTTAGCAGCAATATTCCCTATGGGTAAGCTAGAAGTATTACTGGCAAAAATAGTTTTATCATTACCGTGGGCTTCAACTTCAGCCACCATTTTTTGTTTCAAAGTTAAATCTTCAAAAACGGCTTCAACAACAATATCAAGGGCTTTAAAACCAGTGTATTCAACACTACCTGTGATCATTGCTAACTGTTTTTGCATTTCACTGTTAAGTAAAAATCGACGTTTAACTTTTTTATTCAGTATTTGATAGCTGTATTTTAATGCTTGGCTAATACCATTGTGGCTAATATCCTTAACTCTTACCGGAATATTAGCTTTAGTAGCTGTGACAAAAGCAATGCCGCCGCCCATTAAACCGCCACCTAAAACACCTGCTTTTGCTATTTTTTCTGGCATCACATCAGCAACGCCCTGCTCTTTCTTCATTGCCGTTGTTGCAAAAAATAGCTGACGTAATTGTGCAGACTCATCACTCATCACCAAATCAGCAAAATGCTCGGCTTCTAACTTATAGCCATTCTCAGGGGAAAATTCGATACCTGTGCGAATACAATCAATGATTTTAGCGGGTGCTGGATAATTGCCTTGGGTTTTTGCTAGTACCGTTTTCTGTGCTTGTTGATAAACAATGTTTCGACCAACCGCATTATTTTCTAACAACTTATCCATTAAGCCTTGCTTACGCCCAGTAGATTTTTTACCGCGCTGGTGCAAAGATATAGCCAATTGCTCTGCCACGTTAAGCAAAACACTGCTTGGCACAACATCGTCAACTAGACCTGATTTTAGTGCTTGTTTAGCGCGTAATTGTTTACCGGTAAGCATCATGTCTAACGCTTTTTGTAAGCCAACTAACTTAGGTAAACGTTGCGTACCACCACTACCTGGTAATAAGCCCAGTTGTACTTCAGGTAAACCCAGCGCTGTTTTAGGATTATCGCTACAAACTCGGGCATGACATGCCATAGCTAGCTCTAAACCACCACCTAAACAGGTACCATCAATAGCCGCAACAATCGGAATAGGCAGTTGCTCTAGCAGAGAAAAGATTCGTTGTCCTTGACGAGATAAGGCAACAACTTCTTCACGGCTTTGACACGCATCAAGCATATTGATGTCAGCGCCAGCAACAAAAGAGTTTTTCTTACCGCTACATAACACAATGCCAGTAATCGATTTATCAGCTTTAATTTCAGCTAATACCGCATTAATTTGCTCAGAAAACTCCGCTTTAAGCGTATTAACATTTTCGCCAACAACATCAATCACCAAATGAGCGATACCATTATCATGGCGAACTAAAGTAAAGGCACTGTCGGTTGATTCAACAGAAGTAGCTTCCGTAACCCCATTACTTTCAACATTCACAGCTACCTGCTCAGCAATGTTTATTGCTTCGCTAGTTACTTCAGTGTTTGCCTCTGTGCTTACTTCGGTATTATCGATGGTATTGTCTTCACTATTATTTGAATTTGTTTTTTCAGTCATTAATCTGTCTCCACAATCATTGCTGCGCCTAAACCACCTGCAGCACAAGCCGTAGTTAAACCAACACCACCGCCACGACGATTTAATTCATTAAGGGTTTGGGTAATAAGTCTAGCGCCCGTTGCCGCAAAAGGATGCCCATAAGCTAACGAGCCGCCCATAACATTAAACTTATCCATATCAATATCACCAATAGCTTGATCACGACCAAGATGTTCTTGCGCAAATTTTCTACTTGCAAACATTTTCATATTCGCTAATGCTTGCGCAGCGAATGCTTCATGCATTTCAATTAAATCTAAGTCTGCTAAGTTCATACCCGCACGTTGCAAGGCAATTGGCGTAGCATAACTTGGGCCCATCAGCATATCTTGCCAAACATCAATGGCGGCAAAACCAAAACTACGAATGTAACCTAATGGTTTATAACCTAACTCTTTCGCTCGGCCTTCACGCATTAATAAAATAGCCGCGCCACCATCGGTTAATGGCGTACTTGTTGCTGCGGTCACTGTGCCATGTTTGCGATCAAATACGGGTTTTAATTTAGCATAACTTTCTAAAACTGAGTTTTCTCGAATACAGTTATCTTTATCAATAAAGTTTTTATAAGGTTCTGCATGTACCGCCATTACTTCAGCGGCTAATTTACCTTCTTGCCAGTTCTGTGTCGCTAACGTGTGTGATCTATGCGCTAAAGCATCTTGATCTTGACGAGATATATTATACGTTTTCGCCATTTGCTCTGCGGTTTGTCCCATAGAGATACCAGTAGAGTATTCTGCTACTGCTGGCGAAACGGGTAATAAATCTTTTAAACCAAGACGGCTAAGTAATGAAAGCTTTTGACCAAAGGTTCTTGCTTTGGTTAAATCAACTAACGTGCGAGCAAGATTTTTAGAAACGCCTATAGGTGCTACTGATGAAGAATCAGCGCCACCAGCAATACCTACATCAACGTGGCCAGCCATAATAGACTCAGCAACATTAACCGTTGATTGAAAACTCGTCGCACAGGCGCGAGAAACACTGTAAGCATCAGTATTAACATTCATGCCGGTACCCAAAACGATTTCACGCGCAATGTTTGGCGCTTCCGGCATTTGCACTACTTGACCAAAAACTAGCTGATCGATTATGCCTGGGTCAATGTCGTGTTTTTGCAATAATTCGTTAACAACGATTTTGCCCAAATCAACTGCTGGTACACCATGAAAAGCCGTTGCTTGTTTAGCAAACGGAGTACGCAAGCCTGCAACGATTGCTATGCGCTCACCCGTAGAAGTTGTTAGTCTTTTTATTGTCATTTATTACTCCACTCACTCAGTATCTATAATTCAAATATATTCAAAACCAAGAGGTCTGACCTCTTGAAACTATCTTGATTCTAACTAACTTTCGGAAAAATTCAATCATTACCTGATATCAAAAAAGACTAATCACCACTTTTTACGCTTTATGGATCTGAATATCAGATAAATTTTGTTACGTATCACTTGTTTTCTTTTATAAAAACCTTATATAAAATATCATATTAACTTTTACCTTAGTATAACGGTTAGATAAAATAGTGCTGCTAGAGAGTGGCAAGATTAAGTTATCGCTAAGTTTCATCTTTCAACGACCAATATTATAAGAATTTATTCGCATGGCAATTGAACATTTTTCTACCTTAAAACAACATTTATCTTCACAAATTATTGGTCAAGAAGCGTTAGTTGAAAATTTGCTTATTGCCCTATTAGCTAATGGTCACTTAATTGTTGAAGGACCTCCAGGTTTAGCAAAAACACGTGCTGTTAATGCCTTAGCGCAAGGATTAGAAGCTGATTTTCATAGAATACAGTTTACCCCTGATTTATTACCTGCAGATTTAACCGGTACCGATATTTATCGTCCTGAAGATGGCACCTTCGTATTTCAACCGGGTCCTTTGTTTCAAAATTTAGTGCTTGCCGATGAAATTAACCGTGCCCCTGCTAAAGTTCAGTCAGCTTTATTAGAAGCAATGGCAGAAGGACAAATAACTGTTGGTCGTAAAACCTATGACTTACCAGAATTATTTTTAGTGATGGCCACGCAAAACCCGATTGAACAAGAAGGCACTTATCCGCTGCCTGAAGCACAATTAGACCGTTTCTTAATGCACATTGAAATAGGTTACCCTGACGCTGAAAGTGAGTTAGCAATACTTAAATTAAACCGTGGTGAAGCGTTAAAATCAAATGCGAGTCATGGTGATAAGACAACAGATGAAAAAGAAAATAGTTTACGTACCTTAAGTCAAAGCGAAATCTTTGCTGCACGTGAACAAGTATTGAACATACATATGGCGCCTTCTTTAGAAAACTATATCGTTGATTTGATTATGGCAACTCGTCAACCTGAAAAGTATGACGATAAGTTAGCGAGCTGGCTTGCCTATGGTGCTAGCCCTCGTGCAACTATCGCTTTAGATCGCTGTGCCCGAGCCCGTGCTTGGTTGCATAATCGTGATTTTGTCAGCCCTGAAGATATTCAAGCAGTTTTCCACAATGCCCTTAGACATAGAATTTTACTCAGCTATCAAGCTGAAGCAGAAGGTATTACGTCGAATCAAGTACTTGACCATATTTTAACCCAAGTTGCTGTTGCTTAATTGATAGCTAATTGAAAGTGTTTAGCCGTTATAACCTAGTTGTTGTAACGCTAATGACTTTCCATCGCTGCACTTTAAAAAATAAAATGAGCAAGTAGAGTTACTTTATGTGGTTTAATCGTCAAAAAACATCTTCTTCAAATAGTGTGAATAATGAGGCTGCTCAATCTTTACTTGCGGGCTTATATAGTAATGGCATAGATTTATCGATGCAGGAACTATTACAGTACCAAAGTAAGAGTCGTTTGATTGACTTGGCTGGTAAAAAGAATATTCGTGGTAAACAATCGGGTAATTACTTATCCCGTAGTAAAGGCCGTGGCATGGAGTTTGATGAAGTTCGTCATTACCAAACGGGTGATGATGTGCGTGCCATTGACTGGCGCGTCACTGCGCGAACAGGAAAAACCCATACAAAACTGTTTAGAGAAGAAATAGAAAGACCGGTATTGATTGCCACTGACTTGAGCCAAAATATGCATTTTGGCAGCAAACTCCTTTTTAAATCAGTACAAGCTGCCCATGTAGCGGCGCTGGTTGCTTGGCATGCAAAAAGTCGTGGTGATCGTATAGGTGGCCTAGTCTTTTGTGATGAACAGCATATAGAATTAAAACCGCGTAGCCGTAAAGCCGGGGTATTGCATTATTTACATGCGTTAACTACGTTAAATAATCACAAAAAACAAAAAGCGGTGGAGGTAAGTAACTCTGCCCTGCATGATGAAAAAGAGCCAATAGATGACGTTACCTCAGCTCAAAAAAGTCATTCTTTCGGTCAGTCCCATTTCGAACAGCATTGTGCTCGATTACGACATCTTGCTAAACCCGGCTCTCTTGTTTATTTGATAACCGATGGACATGCACTTCGCGATGAAAAAAACTGTGCACATGCTTTAAGACATTTGAGCCAAATTAGTAAACATTGTGAATTAGTCATTTGTCTCATTAGTGATCCCCTAGAGCAAGAGTTGCCTGACAGTACGCTAAAATTAGCGGTAACCATTACTGATGGTCACAGCCGTCAACAGCTAACATTAGGCGATACAAATACTGCCGTTCAGTACCAACAGCAAGCCTTTGAACAAAGTGAACAAATGCAGTCACTGTTGCAGTCAGCAGGTGCTCGCGTAATTCACTTTAGTGCTGGCGACACCCTTGAGCAGCAATTAAAATATAGTGGGGCCTCTTTATAATGGCTATGACAAACTCTCCTACCTCGCCTGGTCAACCTCCGTCAGGCCAAACAGTACAATTACATGATATTCATCTACCCGAGCAAGTAAGCAATTACCCTATCGCACCTGGTTGGTGGTTATTGTTAGCACTCATTGTTATTAGCGCTGTATGGTCTTATAAGAAATTCAAAAAAAGTAAACGCTTGAATGCCAGTAAACAACAGGCGTTAAGCATGCTAGATAATAATCCATCAATAAACGCAAAAGAATGCCTTACTTTATTGAAATGGGCGGCATTGCAGTACGTTAATCGTCAACAATTAGCCAAGTTATACGGCGATAATTTTCAAGACTTTTTAATGAAAAAATTACCTGAAAAACATCAAGCAAGCTTTATTAAGTTAAGCAATGCCGCTTTTAAAGCGCAATATCAAGCTTCGACAACCACAGTAGAATCAGAAGTCACAAGCGAAATTGATAGTGATTGCTTGCAAGCCACTAAACTTTGGCTAACCCATGCACTTCCTATTATAAAACCACTCATTGTTGATGAGCCTTTACCCGTTAATCAATCACTAGACGCTAATAAATTGGTTTCCCCGCAGCAAGAAAAGGAGTTAAGCGCATGATAAGCTTTGCTTGGCCCTGGTTGATTGCCCTATTACCACTACCACTAATTATCTATTTTTTACCCGCTAAAAAAAGTACGAACCAACAAAGCGCACTGATCATGCCTGTACTTATTAATATATCCGCTAATTCGGTGAGCGATCAGCAAAAACGTAAAGCACCGCTAATTGTTTTATCACTTTGTTGGATTTTTCTAGTGATGGCGATTAGTAGACCGCAATGGCTTGGTGAAGCAATTGATATACCGAGTGAAGGTCGAGAAATGATGATTGCTGTCGATCTTTCCGGCAGTATGGAAATTGAGGATATGAGCCTTAATGGTCGTAATGTAAACCGTTTACAAATGCTTAAAGTTGTTCTCGGTGATTTCATCGAGCGCCGTGTGAGCGATCGTCTTGGTTTAATATTATTTGCCGATGATGCTTATATGCAAACACCGATGACCTTTGATAGAAAAACAGTAAAACAAATGTTAGATGAAAGTGAACTCAACCTCGTCGGTAGAAAAACAGCTATTGGTGATGCTATTGCGCTGGCAGTAAAACGTTTTGATGCAAAAAAAGAATCGAACAAAGTCTTGTTATTATTGACTGATGGTCAGAACACCGCCGGCAAGATTACTCCTGAGCAAGCATTAGAATTAGCGGTTGCAAAAGGGATTACGATTTACACAGTCGGTATTGGCGCCGATGTCATGTTGCAACGGTCACTGTGGGGAACACAACGTATTAATCCTTCAGGTGACTTAGACGAGCAAAGTTTAGCCAATATTGCCGAGAAAACAGGTGGTCAATATTTTCGTGCCCGCGATAGCCAAGGCATGAGTGAAATATATAGTTTATTAGATAAACTTGAGCCAATTGAGCAAGAGCAGCAACAAATGCGCCCGCTTAGCGCTTTATATTATTGGCCGCTGGCTTTCGCTGCCCTACTTTGTTTTGGTTATTTGCTCAGCTTACATTTCAGTTTTTTACTGCCCGCTAAAAGCACAAAAAAAAGCATGAATAAAAATGATGTTCACGCTATGGGGGGCAAATAATATGTCAGCTCAACAGACAAATATATTCACTGACTTCATCCAGGCAGTTAGCGACTTCACTTTTCAAGGCTTTAGCTTCGAAGGGTTAGTCAACAATTTCCACTTTATTCGACCTTGGTGGTTATTGGCCTTTTTCGCGTTATTTTTAGTATTATTTTTATTGAAAAAAATTCGCTATTACCAATCACCTTGGCAGCATTTTTTACCTAGTCACTTAACCAATGCTTTGTTGGAAAACTCGCACAGTCAATCATGCCAAACAGTTCAATCATCACAAACACGTTATTTGTTAAAGCCAAGCGTTATTGGCGGTTGCATTATTTTCGCCCTTGCAGGACCTGCTTGGCAAAAGTTACCACAACCGGTTTATCAACTAGAACGTGGCGCTGTGCTTATCATGGATATGTCTTATTCCATGTATGCAACAGATGTGAAACCTAATAGATTAACCCGCGCCCGTTATAAAGCTATCGATTTACTTAAAAAAATCAACGAGGGTGATGTTGGCTTAATCGCCTATGCTGGTGATGCTTTTATTATTAGCCCGTTAACGCAGGATGTAAAAAATATAGAATTACTTTTACCCTCACTGTCACCTGATATTATGCCTGTGCCTGGAGCGAATGCTTTGGTGGCACTGATGTTAGCTGATCAAACATTGAAGAATGCGGGTCATATTAGCGGCGACATTTATTGGTTTACTGATGATATTGATAATGAAGAAATGTCAGATGTTTATGACTGGGCAAACGATAATAACCATAAAGTGAATATTTTAGGGGTTGGTAGTAAAACTGGCGCGCCAATAAAGCTAACTAGCGGTAAGTTACTTAAAGATAATAGAGGAGCTATCGTCATACCAAAATTACCTGAAAGTAGATTGTCGGCCATTGCTCAACGTGGCCGAGGTGTTTATCAAACCATGACAAATGATGACTCAGATATTAAAGCATTAACGGCTCATTTAAGCATTAACCTTGATGACAGCCTAGACTCGCAGGCATCAAATGAATCAAAAAGTAAACAAGCAATGCAAGGAGATCAATATCAAGAGCAAGGTCCTTGGTTATTACTTATCATTTTGCCATTACTGTTAAGCTATTTTCGACGCGGCACCAGTATCTTAGCAATAAGCTGGCTTATGCCACTGACCTTGTTGTTTAGTTTCACAACATTTAGCCCTAACAGCTATGCCGCTGAGCCTAATAGTTCACAAAACGCTGCACAGTCTGCTGCTGAAACCGCTAATACCAAAGCTACTGAGGAGACTAACGGTGAGCTTAGCGCTGAGTCTACCGTTAGCAGCGCTAGCCAACTGTGGCAGAATTTATGGCAAACGTCAGACCAACAAGCACAACAGCACTACCAACAAAAAGACTATCAACAAGCAGCTAAGCAATTTGAAGACAGTCAATGGCAAGGCAGTGCCCACTATAAAGCTGGTGATTATGAGCAAGCATTACAAGCTTTTCAACAGGGTGACAGCGCTCAAGCACTTTATAACCAAGGAAATTCTCTAGCGCAGCTACAAAAAATTGATGAAGCGATTGAAGCCTATAAAAAAGCGCTGGTAAAAAATCCTAACTTAGACGATGCCAAAGACAATTTAGCAAAGCTAGAAGCGCTTAAAAAACAGCAAGAACAAGAACAGCAATCGCAAGGTGACCAAGAAAATCAGGACTCTGAAGATCAATCAAAAGATGATCCGCAAGAGCAAAAAGATAAAGAAGGTGAACAGAAAAGTCAGGATGGTCAAAAACAATCTGAAGATCAGTCCAAAGATGATCCGCAATCAGATGACCAGCAGCAAGGTAATCCTGAAGAAAAAGAAGGTGAACAACAAGACGACCAAAAATCACAAGAAGCTAAACAAAAAGAGCAAGAGCAAAAAGAAAAAGAAGAACAAGCGGCTCAAGCCAAAGAATCTGATGAAGACCAGCAAGGCGAAGAAAAATCCCTAGCTCAACAAGCTATTGACAGCAAAGCCCAAGAAACAGAACAGAAACATCAACAACTATTAAATAAGGTAACAGATGACCCTTATTTATTATTACGAAACAAAATGCGCCTCGAATACCAAAAACGCCGAAATGAGGGTGCGTCCCAAGGAGTAACTAAAAAGTGGTAAGAAATTTTTCAATGCAATTCACAGCTAAATTGTCATATTTATCCCTGCAGAGCATTATGCTAGCGCTGTTAATTATCACTACCTTTTTATTAAGTAATAATGCCTACGCTTTATCAAAAATTACGGCAGTAGTTGATAAAAATCCTGCGATGATTAATGAGTCGATATTATTAACCGTTACTGCTGATGACGATGTTAATCGTAATGCTTTGGATACCAGCCCATTGCTTAGTGACTTTATTGTCGGTCAGACGTCAGTTAGCTCACAAACCAGTATGGTCAATTTTAAAACTACCCGTACTACTAAGTGGCAGGTCGTTTTAATTGCACGTAATGCCGGACAATTTGTCATTCCTGCGCTTAGCATTGCAAATCAACAAAGCGATCCGATAGAGCTGACTATTGTTGCAACGAAAGAATCTGGCAGCGATGCTCAAACTGATATTTTTGTGACCAGTGAATTATCCAGTAATGAAGTTTACGTGCAGCAGTTGTTGACCTTATCAATAAAACTACACTTTGCTGTTGAGCTTAAAAGTGGCAACTTAACAGAGCCAAGCTTAACCGGCGCTACTATTGAAAAGATAGGTCAAGACAAGCAGTCTGATAATATTATCAACGGTAAGCGTTACCGTGTCATTGAACAAACTTATGCCATAACACCAGAACAAAGTGGTGAGTTTACCTTAAAAGCGCCACTATTTTCTGGTGAGATATTACAAGAATCTAAACGGCGCTCAAGTTTTTTAAGCTTTGCCCAAACTAAGCCCGTGAGTATTTTAGGTGAGGAACTAAAGATTTCAGTTTTACCTATACCAGCAAACTACCCAAGTAATGCCCAATGGTTACCTACCGACATACTTACCCTGCATCAAGAATGGCAGACTGGTGACAAAAAATTTACCGTTGGCGAGCCTATCACACGTACTATAACGTTAACTGCAGCAGGTCTTTCAAAAGCACAATTACCAAAGCTTGAAATGAATAGTAGCCGAGGTTTGAAAATTTATCCTGATCAAGCAGAACTACACGCTAACTTAAGTAATGACCGATTAGTCAGCCAAAAAGTGCAAAACTTTGCCTTAGTACCGAGTGCAGCTGGCGAGTTTTTATTACCAGAAATGAGTGTTAGTTGGTTTAATACCATAACCAATAGAATCGAACAGGCGACTTTGCCATCACAGACTATTTCAGTACAAGCTGCAGAAGCAAGCTTTGCCGATAATTCTGCTAATGACTTTAATGCTGCAACCAATAAAATGGCTAACTCTACAAATAATTCAGCTAACAGTGTTAACGCGAGTAATAATCCTGAAAATTCAGCTGGGCAGCTTCCTGCTTTAGGTACACTCACCTCTGTTCAAGATAAACGTCTACAATGGCTCTTCCTTAGCTTATGGTTATTAACGAGTTTCGCATGGTTTGTTCACATGATTTATTTGAAGAAAAATAATCAGGCGATTAATAAATCTCAGACTAATCACTTAACGAATAACAATAATCACTATCTTGCCCTTTTAGCCGCTTGTAAGAAAAATAATGCTGAACAAGCATTAAATTTAGTATTACCTTGGTTAAAAGTATTACTTAGTCGTGATAACTCAGCATTAGAAATAAATAATATTGCCCAAGCTCAAGCTGTTGTGCAGGAGCAAAGCTTTGCCACCGCTCTTAATGATTTACAGCAACATCTCTATGGAAAAAGCGCGATAAATGGTGCACCTTCATGGCAAGGGCTTGCCTTATTAACGGCTATTCAAATGGTTGAAAAGCAACAAAGTACTAAAGTTAAAAACCATCAGATATCCCCACTTAACCCTTAATCCTCCCCTTAAAGATTGAGACCTATCTATACCCGTTACCATTCAAAGTGCAGGATGTCAGTGGGAATTAAAATGCCCTTTAGGCAAGGTTGATAATTAAAGCATAGTCATTCTATGGTTTGATTATTAACCGACGTATAAAGTCATTTTAAACCCATCGTAGAAGCGCTTGAGCAACATCACTTCATCGTTGCTATGATTTATAAGGGAATAACCCTTATTTCATCACAGCGCCTTGAATTGAAATTGCTCAAGCACTCTGAAACATGCATCTTGGATGGTAACGGGTATATACTCTATTAACATCCTTATTTACTGTTCACGGGACAGTAAATAAGGATGCTTAATAACTATTCTATTAAATAATGACTAAGCATTTATTCGATAATCACTAAATAATCACTCCCCTTTGAAATAAATTTCCTCATGCTAGGGTCTATAAACATATGATGACAAAACAAGTTAGATATGAAGCGCTAGTAAAGGCGCTACACGGTGATTTATATCGCTACGCCTATTGGCTCACCCATGAAAAACAGGTGGCTGAAGACTTAGTGCAAGAAACCTTTTTACGTGCTTGGCGAGCTCTTGACTCATTAAAAGATGAAAAGGCTGCTAAGTCATGGTTAATCACTATTTTAAGACGAGAGAATGCCAGACGTTTTGAGAGAAAGCGTTTTGAGATGAGTGAATATGAAGAAGCGACCATAACCGATACTAAATCAGTGACCACTGAACAAGAATTAGAAAATCACTGGTTAAGAGAGAAAATATCACAACTACCGCCAGAATACTCTGAGCCCCTTGTTCTACAAGTACTTGGTGGTTTTAGCGGTGAAGATATAGCCTCTATGTTAGATCTAAATAAAAACACTGTGATGACACGTTTATTTAGAGCGAGAAATCAACTTAAAGAAGCTTTAGAAGCAGAGCCCGTAAAACGAGGTACTTACAATGGATGATTTGCAATTTAGACGTGCTATATATGCCGATCCTAATAATCAAGATGCTGACACTGTCGCAGCGCAAAAAGAAGATCCAAGCAAAAAACAATTTGCCCAAGAAATTTCGAAATTGGATGAAAGAATTAAACAAGCACTACACGTACCTGTGCCTGATGACTTATGTAATAAACTGATTTTACGTCAAACGTTAGCAAGTCACCAAGTACACAAACGAAAAAATCGTGTGCATTTAGCGTTAGCCGCATCTGTCGCTATTGTCGGTGGCTTAATGCTTAACTTTTTACAGTTTTCCAGTGCTTATAGCAATTTAGGTGATTATGCCCTAGCCCATGTTTACCATGAACAAGGTAGTATTACTAACAATGCTAGTAGCCAAGTTACCTTAACGTCATTGAATAAGAAAATGGCTGCATTTGATGGTAACTTCAGTGAATCTTTAGGCAAGTTGTTATTTGCTGATTACTGTCGATTTGATGGTATGAAGAGTCTGCATTTAGTTTATCAAGGCAAAACTAGCCCTGTCACTGTCTTTGTTGTGCCTAAAAACGAACAACTCAGCTTTAGTAATGCCTTTAATGATAAGCAGTACTTTGGGAGCTCTATTGAGTTTAACCACAGTAATATCATTGTTGTCGCCGATAAGAATGAGTCTTTAGGACAATGGCAACAAAACATCAGTGAAACGGTATCTTGGTCTATTTAGGTATGCTATTTAGAAGTAATACATAAGAGCATCACAGCAAAAGATTTTACCTCATCATAAAAACAAAAAGCCCTGATATCACTGTTAACACAGTATCTATCAGGGCTTTTTTATTTTTATTGTATTAATCAAAATATCAGTTCTTACCTTATAAAACAGGGAAAAAACTGATATTTATATTCGCTTATAAATTATTTTCAAATAACTTGTAAATACGACGGTATTCATCTAACCATGAACTAGGTTGTACAAAACCGTGCGGCTCTACTGGGTAAATTGCCGTTTCAAAATCTTGCTTTTCAAGCTCAATTAAACGTTGAACAAGTCGTACCGTATCTTCAAAAAACACATTATCATCAACCATAGGTGCATTGATTAATAATGGATTTTTAAGCCCTTGTGCAAAATAAATTGGTGAACTGCGTTCGTACGCAATAGCATCATCTTCAGGAGTGTTTAAAATATTGGAAGTGTAACCATGATTATAATAAGCCCAGTCAGACACTAAACGTATTGCAGAGCCCGAAGCAAACAAATCAGGATCGGTGAACATTGACATTAATGTTAAGAAACCACCGTAAGAGCCACCATAAGTACCAACACGTTTCGCATCAACATTAGCGTTTTCAACTAACCATTCAACGCCATCACGCATATCTTCTACTTCAGGTTTACCCATGTGACGGTAAATAGCAGTACGCCAGTCACGTCCGTAGCCAGCCGATGCACGGTAGTCCATATCAATAACTACGTATCCTTGTTGAACTAACATAGAGTTGAACATAAATTCACGGAAATACCCTGACCAACCTAAATGAGAGTTTTGAAGATACCCTGCTCCATGAGTAAACATAACCGCACGATTTTTAGTTAATGTATTATCAAAGTTTTTAGGGAAATATACTTTTGAATAAATAGGCTCTTTTTGCTTGCTTGATGGAATAGCCACAACAGTAGGTGCAGTCCAAGGCATTGCTAGAAACTGATCTGATACAGTATGAGTAATTCTTTTCGCTGTATCAGTGCCTGCTAAACTCTTTACATAAAGTTCAGGAGGCATAGTAACGGTGGAGTGCTGAATTAATAACTTTGATTCATCAGGGCTGATCGCGTAATCGTTTTTACCGCCTAAATCAGTCAGTGCAGTTAAGTTTTTAGCTAAATCAACTTGATAGATTTCATAAATACCCGGGTGCTTTTTATTAGCCTTAAAAATAAAGCGCTGGTTATCTTGCATTACGGTAACACTGCTTACTTCAAACTTACCAGACGTTAACTTAACAGCTTTGCTGTTTAAGTCTTTATGGTACAAATGAGAATAACCTGACTCTTCAGATAAGTAATAAAGGCTTGCGTCCTTTCGAGTAGTACCATTAGCAGCTAACCAATCAAACTCATTAAAGCTCCAGTTAATCCATGCATCATCATGTAATTTATGTTGAGTAACAAGTTCATTGTTATCAAAATCAACCGTTGTTAACCAGCGAGTTTTGTTATCCCATGCTTCTAACATTAACGCTAGATGCTGACCATCGCTACTCCACTTAATAGGATTGTACATTTGCAGCACATGAATATTACGTGCCTTTTTCTCTGACTTATATGTTTTACCTTCACGAGCAAAGTTTTCAGCTTTAACGCTCGCTAAAACATCTTTATCAAAGCTTGGCAGACTGTCATAACTTAACGCTTGTTGTGTGCCTGTAGTTAAATCAAGTAAAAACAATTGCTCTTGATATTGTCTGTTGTTCGCAACACGAGCACGTACTTTCTCTGCAGCGATGATGCCATCTTTAGTAATGTAGTTAGGCATAATATCTGTTTTATCACGACTAGATTTTGCTGACGCTATGCTAACTAATAGTTTATCGCCCATTGGGGATAAGCTTGCGTGCGCTACGCGGTTGTCTTTGCCAAAGTAAAAATTTCTATCATTCACAAAAGTATTTTCTGCTGCAAGACGTTCTTTTTTCGTTTGTTTTAATTTAGTATTTCGCTGCTGTAAAGCAATATAGTCAATTAACTTATGCTGCTCTTTTTCTAAGTAACTTTTAGGTGCAGTAACGCCTGCAGGTTTTGCTGACATTTGTAAACTTGCCAACTCTTTAATTTGACCTGTTTGTAAATTATGGGCATAAAAAACATTCGCTATTTGGTAAGCAATATCACCATTAGTCAGAAATAGCGCATTACGCTCGTTATTTGAGGTAAAGGTAAGCTGTTTTATGACATTACTGGCGAGTGTTTTTACAAATACATCACCATTGAAAGTATAAACTTTATGAGTTCTAGCTTGATTAAGTAGCCCGTTTTGATCCGCAACCTTATGCTTATTCGACAACGCAACCTGTGTGGTCTTATTGCTATTTGATAGGTCCAGGGAATACAAATCACGTAGTGGGTTACCTAATTGCTTTTGCTGATAATAGACAGTGTTACTGTCATCACCCCAATACCAAGACTCTGGCGAACGACCGAACCAATCTGGGTCTGCCATTATTTGCTCTAAAGTAATAATATCGATTGATTGTGCATTAGTAGCAACAGCACCTTGAACTTTATCTGGCACACTAGTATTAAGTTTTTCATTAAGCTGAGTATTACTACAGGCAACTAATGATAAACTGAGTGCAGCGGCAATGAGTTGTATTTTCATAAAATAAATTCTTATGTTGAGTTCTTTTATTCTTTTACTCTTTTATTAAAGAAAAAAAGAATGAATGAGGAGTCGCCAAGCAATACCAATTAAATTGCTATTACTCACTAATACTAGCGGCTCTTGAGAATGTAATTAACCCGTTATCCTAATCGAATTGATAAATAATGTGTTAAAGAAAACGACCAATAGTGCTTTATCTGCGTTAAAAACACGGTAAAATAAAACGGTTTACACTTAATACCAATCGGGCTAACTTCTTGATCAATTAGCGAGCATTAATCCGTCGGGTATAATATCATCATTGGACATATTATTATGCTTTGCCCTTGCGGTTCTACCCTATTATTTAATACTTGCTGCCAACTTTTTATTACACAAAAACAATCACCCAGCACTCCTGAACAATTAATGCGATCGCGCTTTAGTGCCTATGCAACAAAAGCCGGGCAGTATATTTTTGATACCTACGGTGCAATGCCTCAATTAGAGCAATCAGTTAATGACATTCAGACATGGGCTGATGAATGCCTGTGGTTAGCATTAGTTATACATAAATCGACAGAAAGTACGGTTGAATTTTCAGCTTATTACATCGTTGACAATACTTTATACGAATTACGAGAGAAATCTAACTTCACCCTTGAAAAAGGCCAGTGGCGCTATATTGATGGCGATATTACTGCGCATAACGAACTCACGTTCAATAATGGTACTAGCACTATTAAACGCAATGATATTTGCCCATGTAACAAATTTCCAACGGCGTGGTCGGCAAAGAAAGGTAAAAAATTCAAAAATTGCTGTGCTAGGTGAACCGCTATCTGCGGCTAGATTTAGTTAAGCAGTGGTGCTTTAACTAAAGATTGTTGGATACCATCTAACCAGGCATTGGCATTAAAGCTTAAAGGCTGGCTAAGTTGTTTATCCACAGTACTGGCTAGTTGCTTTTCTTGCGCTTGATTTACTTGTAACTGATTGTTGTGTAGTTGGCTTACTTCTACCGCTTGTTTATGTTTGAGCTGAGTAAATAAGCTAGTATTGAGTAACACTTGGCTTTCGATATATTTTTTGTCATCTCGAAATGCCAAAGGTTTAGGCATCATAGCGTTAGTAAGATGTATATTAGCGAGATCGTTATCAACAATAGATTGTACTTGGTTAAATTGGTTAACGTCATCGGAGCTGGTTAATGCTAATGCCGCTTTTTCTGGT
Source organism: Colwellia sp. 75C3 (assembly GCF_002836255.1). Taxonomy (GTDB): domain Bacteria; phylum Pseudomonadota; class Gammaproteobacteria; order Enterobacterales; family Alteromonadaceae; genus Colwellia. The sequence continues at coordinate 46,153 of NZ_PJAU01000056.1, forward strand.
AGGTTAAATTGTTTTCTCAACGCGATGTTTGTAACATCAGCAACTGTCGCCTCTTCATCTTGTGGCAATAGAAATTGGCTTTGTTCACGAACATCTTCCGTTAACATAGCCAGCATCAAGGAAAAATCCGCACGACGCGCTTGTATTACACTTTCATTTAGCTGATCACCAAGCTGTAACTCATGAAGTAATACACTAGCGGATGAAAAGTCAGTGGCTAATTGTCCAGCACTGTCCTTTACCACGTCATTACTTTGTGAGGTATTAGTTGTTGAAAACAGTTGTGAAAGCTCTACCGCCAATGCCCTATCTCTTATTTATCTATGTCTTGATAAATAAGTTATCGGCTAAAAGTAAAAAACATTTAGCCGATAAGACAATAAATATAAAATAATTTTATAAAGTTACTGTCTTATCGACTGTTAACTTAAATAAATGAACTAAGTCAGCTTAGTGACTACCTGATTCAGTTACCCTACTAAATTAGCTTATGACATTAACTCTCTAGTTTTACTGGCCAAGTCAGTGTGAAAGATGCACCACCCAATTCACTATCTCCAATAGATGCCTGCCCTTGATGCCATTCCATTATACGAGCTACAATGGCTAAGCCGAGACCAAAACCACCTGTTTCACGGTTTCTCGATTGATCGCCACGTGAAAAAGCATCAAAGATAACTTGTTTAAATTCATCAGAGACACCGTCGCCATTATCTTCAACACAAATATTACATTGATCATCTACTAACGAAAGTGTGACCCTAACTTTATCGTTACCATATTTAATGGCATTACTAATAAAGTTATTAACAGCACGGTCCATAAAGTGACTGTCGCAACAAACATAATCGTCAGGCAACTTATTAACAAACTCTACCGAACTAACAAATTGATCATGACTGGCTATTTGTAAGGTGACTAAATTACTCAAATTAGTGCGGGTAAAATTAAGTTCCGGTTTATCACTATCAAAAGCGGCATAAATTAGCATTTCATTGATCAGTTCTTCTAATTCACACACATCATTTTTTATTTGGAGCTCATATTTCGCTCTTTTCTCATCATCTTTGATGGAACCAAGCATCTGTAAGGCAAACTTTGTTCGTGCTAGTGGCGTCCTCAGCTCATGTGAAACCGCATTGGTTAATTCTTTATGGGCTTCAATTAGCCGCCTTATTCTGGCTGCCATCATATTAAATGAGGCAATCATCGGCGCTATCATGGTTGATTTAGCCGCAGGAGCCTTACTATCGAACTGTCCTTGACCAAAGGCACGTGTCGCCTTTTTAAGCTGCTCTAAGTCTCGTGACATTGGCCACAACCAAATAAAGATAACCAGACCAAAAGTAGCAAGTATCAAAACACGGTAAGTTGATTTCACTCTGGGCCTGGTTGGCATTTTCACAGGACCTAAGGTAATAACTGATTCCGAATCTTCAAGTAAATAATGAATAACTACTTGATCATCGAAATGATAAATATGGGCATTGGAGTGTGATAGAACATGATGTTCGCTGTGATCAATAGCTTCAACTTCAGCTAAAGAGACTAAATTTAACTGTAATCCCCAGCGCTTGCCCGCGCTCGCGATTATCTTTTCCCAGTCTTCTTCCGGGTGTTTTTGAACATAATCTCCGGTAGCCATCATTAACGTTTTATAACCGGTATAGGATTCAATATCTTGCTCGAGATACGAAGTCCACACTTCATCAAGAGCCCAAGAAAAAATGATGAATGTGGAAATAATAAAGAAATAAAGATTAAAAAACGAACGGCCTAATTTCATCAAGGTACCTTATTGGCAATGTAAAATGAACTTAATAAAAAGGCTTTGTAACTGCGAAAAGTAAACAAAGCCTTGGTATATTTAGTACTGTAAAATCAAAGTAGCGTTACAGCGCTATAACTGAATGAGCCTAGCTCCATGCATCTGGAACGAACAAGTAACCTTGGCCCCAAATAGTTTTGATTCTAAAAGGTGTATCAGTGCTATCGTGCAATTTTTTACGTAAGCGAGATATACGAACATCAACACTTCTGTCTAAACCATCATATTCGCGACCAATTACCGCTTTATAAATATAATCACGGTTTTGTACTTCACCAGACTTACTAGCAAGTAACCATAACAAATCAAATTCTTGACTGGTTAAGTCAATATTTTCTTCTTGTAAAGTCACTTTACGTGAAGCTTTATTAATAAATAAGCCACCGCAAGTAATTTCACCTTTTTCTTCACTTTGATTAGGTAAATCACCGCGACGTAATAAAGCGTTTACGCGTGCTAGTAATACGCGAGGCTCAACTGGCTTGATTACATAATCATCAGCACCAATTTCTAAACCAAGCACCTGATCAAAGTCAGTACTTTTTGCTGTAAGCATTAATACTGGACCATTAAATTCTGGACGCAAATCACGACAAACACCGAAACCATCTTTACCAGGTAACATGACATCTAAAATAATAAGGTCTGGAGAGAAAAGCTTTACACGTTTCGCTACAGTGTCACCACGAAACTCTTGTTTCACATGGAAACCTTCACTCGTTAAGAAGTCGGTAACTAAATCTGACAATTGGCGGTCATCTTCAACCAATAATATTTTTTTTACGTTTGCATTACTATCTGGCATGTTCATTTCCTTATTTATTACACGGTACTAATATTGTAATGATAGATGACTGCAGTAACAGTTTTCTATATTGTATTGCTCATTTAGGGTTAGCTTAAACAAGTTATTACGGTTAAACAATAGGTTCTACTAGTTGTTACGATTAAATTACACTTTATAACAGGATGTGAGAAATAAAACTTGCGAGACGATAGATAAACACGCAAGATCATTGCCTTTATTTACCACGCAATACATGACGATATTGTTGCTAAAAATCTTTAGGAATTCTATGAAAATTATCTCTTTTAATATTAACGGCCTTCGTGCTCGTCTTCACCAATTACAAGCGATTATCGACAAGCATCAGCCCGATATTATTGGCTTACAAGAAATTAAAGTTCATGATGAAGTTTTTCCATTAGAAGCAGTTGAAGCAATGGGTTACCACGTATATTTTCATGGTCAAAAAGCTCATTATGGCGTAGCCATGTTATGTAAGAAAGAAGCTGATGTGGTACAAAAAGGTTTCCCTAGTGACGATGATGAAGCGCAAAAACGCATGATTATGGTAACTACTACCAATGAGAAAGGCGAAAAAGTGACTGTCTTAAATGGCTATTTCCCACAAGGGGAAAACATCAGTCACGAAACTAAATATCCTTATAAACGTCAGTTTTATAAAGATTTGATGACTTACCTTAACGATAACCACACAAATGATGAAAATGTCGTTGTAATGGGCGATATTAATATTTCTCCACAAGACTTAGATATTGGTATTGGTGACGTAAACAGCAAGCGCTGGTTGAAAAGCGGAAAATGTTCTTTCCAACCGGAAGAAAGAGAATGGTTAACAAGGTTAATGGATTGGGGATTTGTAGATACCTTCCGTATGCTGCACCCTGAAACGACTGAGCGTTACTCGTGGTTTGATTATCGCTCACGTGGTTTTGATGATAACCGTGGTCTTCGTATTGATGTTGTACTAGCGACAAAAGAGATGGCCGCACAATGTATTGAAGCCGATATTGATTATGAATTACGCGGTATTGAAAAGCCTTCAGATCATGCACCTATTTGGTCAACATTTTCATAAGGTTTATTGTTAATGCATACTGACATGTCTAATAACGTCGCGAGTAAAAAATTAGCCCAATACCGTTGCCCTCTTTGTCAGCAAGCTTTATTACTTGTTGAAAAGAGTTACCGTTGTGAAAATAACCATAGCTTTGATCAAGCAAAACAAGGTTATGTTAATTTATTACCCGTCCAGTTTAAACACTCAAAGGAACCAGGCGATAATAAAGCAATGGTACAAGCTAGGCGCGCTTTTTTAGATAAAGGCTATTACCAGCCTTTACTTGACAGTATGTTGGCGTTATATCAAAAGTATGGTGATAAAAACCTAGCTGTTTTTGATGCTGGCTGTGGTGAAGGTTTTTATACACATCAACATAAAACTGACAACAACAGTGTCTACGGTGTTGATATTGCTAAAGAGACCATAAAGATTGCGGCAAAACGTTATCAAGATTGCTTTTTTAGCGTAGCAACGCTTTCTGACTTGCCTTTTGCTAATAAACATTTTGGTTGGCTTTATAGTGTTTATGCACCCATCTTAGAAAATGAGTTTACCCGCATCTTACAAGATAAAGGCTATTTATTGACGGTTACCCCCGCCGATAATCATTTGTTTGAGCTTAAATCACTGATATATCGACAAGCAAATAAACATGATACGGCTAAGCAAGTAATTGAAGAGTTAACCTTGGTTGAAGAACAACGCTTGAACTATCCAATGAACTTTTCTGATAGTGACGATGTACTGAACTTATTGGCAATGACGCCTTTTGCCTTTAAAGCCAGTGAAACGTTAATTAGCGAGTTAAAGCAACAAAAAGAATTTAGTTGCCAAGCTGATTTTGTATTACGTTTGTATCAGAAGACATAATGCTCTAAAGACAGAGTAACCAAATAACGCGCGTTACTCTGTTCTTGCATAAGTTAATTGTAAAAGTTGCGCCAGATCGATATAGCGGGGTTTATACGTTGTTAGCTTAGCGATAGCATTATCATTTCTGTGACCATTGCTATGCTTCCCTTGTTCGATAAATTGTTGTTTTACCTTTTCTACACCACTGTGATACCAAGAAGCCAGCGAAGGTGGTAATAACTTATCTGCTTTAACACCTGAAAAAACTAATGCTTGTACCGGCAGGCTTAATAAAAACAAACCATAAACAAGTGCTTGAGGTAGTGCATTGATTGCATTACTTATAGAGCCTTGACCTAGAGGATAACCTGAGGCGACATAAAGCTGCATAACGACAGTAAACATGGCTAACGCAGGAAAATATCGACAAACAAAGCGCGCGCTTTGCACACCTCGATAATCTTCGAAATAGTGAGTTAACTCTGGCTTATCGGGCCAAAGAGATAAGTATTTTTTACCCAAATAAATGAGTTGTACAACGGAGATATTCATACTTCTACTATAGCAGCTAGTCCCTATACTCGCTAGCAATCAAACTGCTCTATAAGTCATGTGTTTTAATGTTCGCAAGTATATAACAACAATCGAATACACTTCCCTATTACGAATAGAAATCATTAAAAACACAATTAAACACGATTTTATTGTATTGCATCAATATATATTCGCCAGTCAAGCGCTATAATAGTTGCAACGTTATTTTGCATCTAATTATTTTTGCAACTAATTATTCGATATATTTCACTTTTTTAAAAGACAACAGACATGACTCAACAAAAACTTCAGAGTAAAGACTCTGTTAATACTGATGCTATTTTAGTGATAAACTGTGGCAGCTCTTCTATTAAATTTTGTTTAATAAAGCCAGCGACCGGTGAAACATTATTATCGGGTTTAGCCGAATGTTTACTTAGCCCTGAAGCAAAAATCACTATCAAACGTGATGGTGAAAAACAAAGCTATAAATTACCTGATGCTTTTGATCATCAAACAGCACTCTCTGTATTGGTGGAGCAATTACAACAACTTAACTTGGTCAAAGATATCAGTGCAATTGGGCATAGAGTTGTTCATGGTGGTGAACATTATTCACAACCAACATTAATTACTACCGAGGTAGAGCAAAGCATTAGTCAATTGGCAAAACTAGCGCCATTGCATAATCCAGCCCATCTCATCGGTATAAAAGCATGCCAAGAAGCCTTTGAAAACTTACCGCAAGTAGCCGTGTTTGATACCGCATTTCATCAGAGCATACCTGAAAAAGCCTACATCTATGGTCTGCCCTATTCTTTGTATAAAGACCATGCAATAAGACGTTACGGCTTTCACGGAACTAGTCATTATTTTGTCGCGAAACAAGCAGCTAAGCAATTAAAGAAACCACTAGCGCAATGTAACTTAATCAGTGCACATTTAGGTAATGGTTGTAGTGTTACCGTTATTAAAAATGGTGAAAGTGTTGATACCAGCATGGGCATGACACCTGGCGAAGGCGTAATGATGGGTACTCGCTGTGGCGATATTGATGCCGGTATTATCTTTCATCTAGTCGATAATTTAGGTTACTCCATCGCAGATGTTAATAAATTACTCAATAAAGAAAGTGGTTTATTAGGTGTTTCAGGCCTGAGCAATGACTGTCGTACTCTAGAAAATGCCATGTTAGAAGATAACCATGTTCAAGCGACATTAGCACTGACGGTATTTTGTTACCGTATAGCCAAAAGCATTGCCTCTTATAGCGCCAGCTTAACGCAATTAGATGGTTTAATCTTTACCGGTGGTATTGGTGAAAATTCAAGTTGGATACGCGCTGAAATAGTTAAACAGTTAGGTTTATTGAATTTCTCACTCGATGAAGAAAAGAACCAAGCTACTCGCTTTGGCGCCTCAGGTAATATCGCGACTAAAAGCTCAAGAGCTTGTTTAGTTATTGCCACCAATGAAGAATGGGTCATTGCCGAGCAATCAGCTCAGTTATTAACAAATTTAGCTAAATAGCGCTTCAAATAAAGAATATATAGGATTTGATTTATGCCACATAGAATTATGCTAATCCCTGTTGGCTCAGGCGTAGGCTTAACCAGCGTATCGTTAGGTTTATTGCATGCTTGTCAGCAAAAAGGAATAAAAGTAGGACACTTTAAACCTATTAGCCAACCCTCACGTAATAGCTTAGCTAAAAAGAATAAAACCATTGAAGCAATTAGCTTATCTCAAAATAGTACTAGCGTATCGCTTAGCTATGTAGAAGGAAAAATGGGCGATGGTCTTCATGATGTTGTACTAGAAGAAATTGTTGCTAACTTTAATGCTTTTAAAAAAGATCACGACGTTATCATTATTGAAGGTTTAGTGCCAACACCTAGACAACCTTATGCGGGTCGCATTAACCGTGATGTAGCTCAAGCACTTGGGGCAAATATTGTATTAGTTGCCAGCCCTGGTGATGACAGCGCAGAAGAATTTGAAGACAGACTTGAAGTCAGCGCAGAAACCTATGGAGGCATAAAAAACAAACACCTCATTGGTTGTGTTATCAACAAGCTCAATTGCCCAGATCAAGAAGAATATGGTTTATTGCCCAAAGAAGAAGAAATAGAAAGTGATTTTAATCTAAACCATTGGTTAGATTTATCTATTTTTAAAGACCGACACTTTGATTTACTCGGCACAGTAATGTGGGACATCGATCTAATCGCTCCACGTGTGTGTGATATTAGTAACTACCTTGAAGCTAAAGTGCTTAACGCGGGTGATATGGCACATCGCCGTTTTCGCAGTGTTGCTTTTTGTGCTAGAACCGTATCAAATTTGGTCAGTTACTTAGTACCAGGTCGTCTTATTGTTACCCCTGGTGATCGCACTGACATTATTATTGCCACCTGCTTATCGGCGTTGAATGGTACAAAATTAGGCGGCTTAATTTTAACTAATGGTTTTGAACCTTCCGAGCAGGTGTGGGATTTATGTCAGCAAGCCCTTGATGCTGGCTTACCTGTTCTGTCTGTCCCCTGGGATACTTGGCAAACATCGCGTCATATCATGGGCTTTAACCCAGAAATACCCAAAGACGATATTCAGCGACAAGACAAAGTAAAACAACATGTTGCTGATAATTTAAGTAGTGATTGGCTAGAAAGCTTAACCTCTAAGAACAATAGTTATAACTTATTATCACCGCCGGCTTTTAGACATAAATTAACCGAGCTTGCTCGCCAAGCAAATAAGTTAATCGTTTTACCTGAAGGCACAGATATACGCACTATTAAAGCAGCAGCAATTTGCTGTGAACGTAACATCGCTCGCTGTCAATTGATTGGTAACAAAGAAGAAATTCTGCAAATTGCCGAACATCAAGGTATTCAGCTACCTGATAATTTAATCATAACAGACCCCGATTCTATTAGAGATAATTACGTTGGGCCTATGGTCGAGCTACGTAAAAATAAAGGTCTAACGGATGTTATTGCACTAGAGAACTTAAAAGACAATGTTGTTTTGGCCACTATGATGTTACAACTCGGTCAAGTTGATGGCCTTGTTTCTGGCGCTGTTAATACCACTGCAAACACTATAAGACCTGCTTTACAGCTGATTAAAACTGCGCCTGATAGCTCTTTGGTTTCATCAATTTTCTTTATGTTGTTACCTGATCAAGTGCTTGTGTATGGCGATTGTGCTATTAACCCTGAGCCTAATGCCGAGCAGTTAGCTGATATCGCTATCCAATCTGCCGACTCTGCTAGAGCCTTTGATATTGAACCAAGAGTTGCCATGATCAGTTACAGTACCGGCAGATCTGGTCAAGGTGCTGATGTAGAAAAAGTCGCTAGAGCCACTGAAATAGCCAAAGCTAAGCGACCTGATCTAATTATTGATGGACCACTTCAATATGATGCAGCCATTATGGAAAACGTCGCCAAGAAAAAAGCGCCTAATAGTCCGGTAGCGGGTAAAGCGACAGTGTTTATCTTCCCTGACTTAAATACGGGTAACACCACCTATAAAGCGGTACAGCGTTCGGCTGACTTAGTCAGCATAGGTCCTATGTTACAAGGGATGAACAAACCGGTTAATGATTTATCTCGCGGTGCATTAGTCGATGATATTGTTTATACCATTGCACTAACAGCAATACAGGCGACGATGTAGCATCACATAGGTTTATTGGCTGAAATAAAGTAATAATCTTGGTTCTTTATTGGACATAATTAAATAACAAGACGGTTAAACGCATTTTTTGATAAGTTTAACCGTCTTAAAACTTTACTTATATAGATAAAAGAACCCAACAGTGTATTTTGATGACTTATCCACTTTATTAGTATTTAAACCCTAGCTAGTCAAAAAACGTACAACTGTTATTTCCCTTTTATTTCAATGTGATATACAGTTAACAACGTATTACGCACAATTCTATCCACAGGTTTTGTGGATAGAAAACCCTAAGGCAACTATTAATATTTCCGATAAATAACCGAGTAAAACTTTCGTAAACAAACCTTTTAGATAACTTCCCCCTAAATGTAGCTATTTTCAATGCGCAGACATTGATCGAGTCTATGATAATCTCAACACATTAAACAACACAGCAAGTAACTAGTGCTATAGTTATACCCACGCCCCCCGAGATTCAGTTTGATGTGTCATGGGAATATACTAAGAATATTAATCAAATAGATAGCTTTAAGGACATTAATGGCACAGTTAACGCTTAGACTTATTAACGAACAATTCGCCATCCACAGTTTATCCGAGAGTGCGACTATTCCGGGGGAAGTATTTAGCGCAAGTATGTTTTTTATTGCAAAGACTTTTGACGAAATATCCATTGTTTTACCACAAAGCATTATGATTGAAAGTGATGAAGTCGAGTTAAACTGGCATGCATTAGAAGTCGTTGGCCCGCTTGCTTTTACTATGACAGGGATTTTGTCGAATATCTCTACTGTATTGGCGAATGAAAAAATTAGCATCTTCGCCATTTCTACCTTTGACACAGATTACATCCTGGTAAAAGAAGAATGTATGAATACAGCCATTGAAGCACTACGCGCTAACCAATATTTGGTGATATAGTGACAAAGCTATTCTTTTTCTTTTGATAATAATCAGCCGGTAAGCTAAGTAATTTAGACACAGTGGCGGTAGTCAGCCTCTTTAGTATGACCAGAACTACGTTAGGTTTTGCTGATCTAACGGTCCTGATCAGAAAAGTATAGTCGACGCCTTTCTTACGAATCCTGCTGAATTTCCAATGATTTTTGTTTAATAAAGTCGATAAACACGCGGTTTTTATTAGGCATATATTTACTTTGCACATACTGCAAACAAATATCACCGTGGTAACTGCATTGTAAATGCCAATCTTTCAATAACGGAATTAGTTTTCCCGCTTCAATCCCTTTTTGCGCGGTGTAATCAGGTAAAGAACCGACACCAAAGCCTTGTTCAATGGCATCTCGACGCATTTCACTATGGTTAAGTAAATACGATCCTGTTACTTCTACAGTTGTTTTTTGATTTTTATTACTAAATCGCCAACGATTATCTGTCATATTTTCGCCTAAGCAAATACACGGTAAATATTTTAAATCATCGGGGTGTGTTGGCAGAGTATGGTTCGCGAGGAAATCAGGACTGGCACATAATACCTGTTCAACACGACCAATTTTAACATTTACCAACGCTTCAATTGGATAGTCATTAATATGAATTAAGAAATCAACGCCGTCATGAATAGGATCTAAAATACGGTCGGTTACTTTTAAATGTAACTGAATGTCCGGATAGCATTTTAAAAACTCAACAAAGAGTGGACGTAATACCTGATTCGCTAGTGATTTTGGTGCAGCCACTCTCAGTAAACCACTAACCGTCGATGTTGCAGAGCGACTGGCATTCACTGCTTGCTCAGCAGATTCAACCATCTGTTTGCAATAATCAAACGTTATTTTCCCTGACTCAGTTAATGCCAATTGTCTTGTCGTTCGCTGTAATAATTTGATACCTAACGCATCTTCTAATCGACTAATTTGTCGGCTAACTGCCGAGGGAGTAATTCCTAGTTTCCTTGCCGCTTTACTAAAGTTCCCCTGCTCAACCACAGTAACCAAAATAGCCATGTCAGCTAATAAAGGCATTAGTTTATTTGTGTCCATGAGGCACAAGTCCTTTTACAAATGTGTGTATTGTTTTAAATATCTCATAGATTAACATAGTTGTTGGATAATAAGCGGCTTGCTTGAACAGACTTCACATTGTAAGAGGAAAATATGGAAGCACTAATAAATACGTATATGGCAGAAATTATTGCGGTAAGTACAATCGCTATTTTTATGGCTATGTTACCAGGAGCTGATTTTGTGATGGTGACGCGTACCAGTATCTACAATGGTCGTTTAGCCGGTTTATATATGAGCTTAGGCATGTGTTTATCTGTTTGTATTCATGCCAGTTATTCAATTGCAGGATTAGCCGTAATTATTGCAAATTCGCCATGGTTATTTACGGCCATTAAATACTTAGGTGCCGCGTATCTTATTTATATTGCCTGGCAGTTATTAACAACACCTGCTCTTTTAAATAAAGATAAAAACAATAAAACAGCCCGGATGTCAGCTTTTAAGGCATTACGTTTAGGCTTTACTTGCAATATATTAAACCCCAAAACATCTATCTTTTTCTTGAGTATTTTTACCCAAGTTGTGTCGGTAGATACGCCCTTAATAATGCAAATAACTTATGGATTGATCATTATGTTGGCACATTTCATCTGGTACAGCGGTATTGCTTTATTATTATCACACCCAAATATTTTGCCTCGCTTCAATAGACAAAAACAGAAAATTGATAAAGTGTCGGGGTTTGTCTTAATGATAATTGCTATAAAACTCACCTTAGTAAATTCTATTTAAGTAAAAGTCTGTTTCATATTTCGATTTGGACAATAAATTTACTACCGAAATAGCACAGGTTATCGATATTAAAGAGCCATAGCATCTCTGGTGATTAGGCATTCAGCTATCCGAAGAAAAGCGGATATAGCCTATCGTTTCTGATATCATATTAAGCCTTGATTATTAGACATTGGAAACGCTCAGAGATGATTATCTTATACGGCATAAAAAATTGCGATACCGTGAGAAAGGCCACTAAATGGCTTGAAGCAAATGACATTGCACATCAGCTTTATGACTTTAAAAAGCAACCGTTAACCGCCGAGTTATTAACAGAATTTGTTAGCCAAAGTGATTGGTCTTTATTATTAAACAAGCGCAGCACAACCTTTCGTAATCTGCCTGATGAGATAAAAAACAACTTAACAGATGAAGTTATATTTGCCACCGTGCTTGAGCAACCTACACTGCTTAAAAGACCGCTATTGCCATTAAATGGTGAACTCAACCTTGGTTTTAAAGTAGATCAGTACCAAACTCTTTTCGCTAATAAATAATTAATTTTTTCGATTAAAAATACGTCACTAAAACCACTTCATTGTAATTAAGTAAAGGTAGTCCTTGTGAGTCAAATTGAACAAAAAAATCAAAGCGCTGTTATCGAGTTGGCAATAGATCTAATGTCTAGAGCTTCAGTTACCCCTGAAGATGCTGGTTGTCAAAAACTGATGGCACAGCGATTAGCAAAGCTCGGATTTACTAATGAAAGTATGATTTTTGCTGATACCACAAATCTTTGGTCTCGTCGTGATAGCACTGAAACCAAGAAAGAAAACGATGTAGTGTTTTGTTTTGCTGGTCACACAGATGTGGTGCCTGCCGGTAATCTTGAATTATGGAATACGCCGCCATTTGAACCAACAATTATCGATGGTATGTTATATGGCCGCGGTGCGTCGGACATGAAAGGTAGTCTGGCGGCAATGATAGTAGCGACAGAGCGCTTTGTTCAAGACCACCCAGATCATCAAGGTTCAATTGCTTATTTAATAACAAGTGATGAAGAAGGGCCATTTATCAATGGCACCACTAAAGTTATTGATACCTTAGAAGCACGTAATGAAAAAATAACTTACTGTATTGTTGGTGAGCCTTCAAGTACTCACTCTGTCGGCGATATTGTCAAAAATGGTCGTCGTGGTTCGATTTCAGCTGAGGTAGATATTAAAGGTAAACAAGGCCATGTTGCCTACCCTGAGCATGTGAGAAATCCCATTCACTTAGCTATGCCTGCGTTAACCGAATTAAGTTTAGTTGAATGGGACCAAGGTAATGATTATTTCCCTGCTACCAGCTTTCAACTGTCTAATATTAATGCCGGTACTGGTGCAACAAATGTTGTACCTGGCCATATCAATGCCTTATTTAACTTACGTTACAGCACTGAATTAACAGACCAAATTATTGTAAAACAAGTAGAGTCTATCCTTGATAAACACCAACTTGATTATGATATAAAGTGGACCTTTAATGGTAAGCCATTTATTACTGAACATGTTGCATCAGAGCACGGTTTTTTAAACGCTGTTAGCCAAGCAATATTGTCGGTTACCGGTAAAGAGACGCAGTTATCTACGTCTGGTGGCACTTCAGATGGTCGATTTATCGCGCCAACAGGGGCACAAGTTATTGAACTTGGACCCTGTAACGCCACTATCCATCAAGTAAATGAGTCGGTTTGTTGTGATGATTTAGAAAAGCTCGTTGATATTTACTATCATTGTTTAGTTAATGTTCTATGTACGCATAAAACAAATACTTAGTTCTTTCTTTAGTTAATTCTCTATTTAATTAGTCATAAGGGTTAATTTAGCTATGCTAACGAGCAAGCACATCAATCCAGCTCAATTACTGGGTCAAACCGACGTTCACTTACACTATGTAAATGAACGAGTTGCCATTCATAAAGAGATGAAAGCCACTTTTGATGTGATGGTGGCAGCGGCTAAAGGTGATGGCATCGAGCTAGAAATTGCCAGTGGATTTCGCTCATTTGATCGACAACTTATGTTATGGAATAACAAGTTTTCGGGGAAAACATCGATTAAAGATAGTGACGGAGAAGTAGTTTCTCTAGGAGACTTATCTCCTCTTGAACTAACTCACAGTATTTTACTTTATTCTGCCCTACCTGGGGCAAGCCGCCATCATTGGGGTTGTGACATTGATGTGTACGCGCCAAATCTATTAGCTGAAGATTATCAATTACAACTTGAACCATGGGAATACAGTGAACAAGGACCATTAGCAAAGTTATCAGCTTGGCTTGGTCAATACGCGCACCAGTTTGGCTTTTATTTCCCTTACGCACGCTTTCAAGGTGGTGTTGCCAAAGAGCCTTGGCATTTATCATACCTGCCATTAGCTCAACAATACCAACAAGCATTTGATGTAGAACTATTAACACAAGCACTAAAAAACAGCGCTATATTAGGTAAAGATGTCATTATTGAAAATATAGATGACATAGCAAATCGTTATATTAACAATGTTTGTGATGCACCAAGCAATGTTATACTGGCTAAATAGTCATCGAAGGTACTAATTTTAGCGAATTAACTCCACCAACTTACCAAGAGGCAGCCCAATGGACAATTGGTTAGCTATTTTTATGATAGTAATAACAGTCGTTATTATCATAGGAAATTTGAGCACATTTCAAAAAAGCTCAAAACAAAGAATGCGTAAAAAAAGTTTAAACGACCGAGAAGAGACACTACCTAGAACAAATAAAAGTGCTCATAAAATGAAACCTGTCGAGAAAAACCCTCTGAAATAAACAGCAAAATTCAGACATAAAAAAACTCCAACTATCGGAGTTTTTTTATGTCTGTAAAGTTATATCCCCAAGCCTCACAAACCAGTTTAGGGATATACTTTACTTAGATCAATCTAACGTTAGAAAACATCTCTAAACGATAAACCTTTTTCTATTACTGGGAATATTCTTTCTAATGTTTCAAGTGGTAATGGCTCACCTGCAGCATTATAAATAGTTACTGATGTCTTATGGTTAAGTTCGTCAAGCGGCGCTAATACAAATTGATAATTAGCATCATTAACATCGACTACTGGCGCATCATCACCCCAGATACTGTCCCATATACTTGTATCCGGTTGAACGAAGTCTACATAATAAATCTTTTTATCTTCATTAAGATCGTTAATAGTAAAGCCATTGTTTTCGAAGAATAATGGCATGTTACCCCATAAATCCTCTAAGCCCATTTCAACCACATAAGCAGGCTCTTCTTCAATATTTTTACCTAGGGTTACTAATTTTTGATTCGCACGAGTTAAACGATCTGCACGTTGTTGAACACGATAGTTATAATCAACGGCGGCTATTAACTCATTAAGCATCGCTTTTTCGGCGCGTTGCTTATCAATAGGATCCATTGTTTTGCTACCACCTGTTTCATCCGTTTGAATGAAATCGATTAATGAAACACGTAATGAAACACTACGACCATGCGGTTTAGCAAGTAATTGGTAACGAAAGCGCAAACTCTTAGAGAATTGAATGTCAGTGAAGATCCAACCAGCATCAATTTCATTATGATACCAATCAGACTCAATTATAGCCGTTTTAATACCTTCACGTTTGATACTGGTTTCTTTTAAACTGGTCGATCCTTCAATAACTTTACTTAAGGTTACTTCCGTATCTTCTTCAACGTAGTTATAGGTAATTTCGTCTTCCGTTAACTGTTCTTTGACCACCTTTTCGATAAATTCTAATAAATCTTTGTCTTCCAATACCTTATCAAACCAAATGATGGCGATATTTGATTCATCAACAACACGTGAAGACGCAGCAACAGGCATAACTAAAGAAGGTGCTCGAATATCCATGTCCTTTCCGACAGGACCTTGATGGTTTATCTTATTTGTGATAAAAAAATCTTTAGTTTGCTTTGGTTTATTCAAATTAGCAGGAATAACGAGATCGTTAGCTTCAGGCTTATGCTGATAATCAAAACTACCTTGTGCTTGTTTATTATTAACAGATCCACAAGCTGTTAGTGACAAGGCTAACAGTGATAAATAAAATGCTCTACAACTCATTAAAACTCCTGTGGCTTAGGTTATTGATAGTCAAAACCCTCTAAGCTCACTAAAAAATACTAAAAATAATTCGATATAATACAGGGCAAATACAGCGCCCCATGGTACTTGGCTGATTTTACAAACACAAGTTATATGACCACAAAAATGTAAGATGATTCCAACTTTAATCATGATCAGTTACAATACGCCTTTCATGACAACATAGGCGCAATGAATGTCAAAGTATTTAGTACTAACAGCGATGGGATCGGACAGAACTGGTTGTGTTAGTGAATTAACTAAATTAGCAAGTGAATGCGAATGTAATATATTAGACAGCCGAATGGCCATTTTCGGCTCTGAATTTACCTTTATTATGTTGCTTACTGGTGATACCAGAGCGATTAATAAGATTGAAGCTAGAATTCCGAAACTTGCGCATAGTTTGGATTTAATCACTATGATGAAACGCACCTCTGGTCACAGAACTTTTGATTTAGTAAAACATTACCAAGCCGAATATTCAGGTATCGACCAACCAGGCATTCTAAAATCAATGACCGCCTTCTTTGCCACACGTAAAATAGACATCTCTTCGTTAAAGTCAGAAATAGATCCGAAAACCAACCATATGAGCGCCAATATCTTGTTTGCTCTAACTGAAAAAATTAGTATTGATGAGCTAGAGCGTGATTTCCTAGAGCTCTGTCAGCAAACCGACGTACAAGGTTGTATCAAAAAAGCCAATACTAACTTATTGTAGCTCTCAGCAATAATAACTTTAAAATAAACGAATAAAAGTGACCTTATTATGAATACTCTAAACGTTGGTGATACCGCACCACTATTTACCCTAAACAATGAAAATGATGAGTCAATCTCATTGGCTGACTATATTGGTAAACAGCAAGTACTGGTATATTTTTACCCTAAAGCGATGACTCCAGGTTGTACCGTTCAGGCGCAAGGGTTACGCGATATAAAGGCGGAACTTGCCGCCTTAAATACGGTTGTTTTTGGTATCAGTCCTGATGAAGTAAAACGCCTAACTAAATTTTGCGAACGTGATAGCTTAAACTTTTCACTTTTATCTGATGTTGATCACCAAGTAGCCGATGAATTTGGTGTTTGGGGTTTAAAGAAATTTATGGGTAAAGAATACGATGGTATTCATCGTTTAAGCTTCCTAATTGGCGTTGATGGAAAAATCAGCCATGTTTTCAATAAATTTAAAACGAAAGAACATCATGATGTTGTTTTAGCTGTTTTAAATGAATTGAGTTAGTCGCTTAATAAGTATTTACAAGTGGCTAACTCAGCACTAAAAGAACAAATAAAAAGCCCTAAGCTAGGTAATATTAGCTTAGGGCTTTTTTACTTTATATACCCGCTCTACTTGAAGATGCTCAGGTTTCTCCAAAGGGCTGGTATATATGAGCGACAGGAACTGATTAGGTCACTTTACTTATCACAGGTTGATTTTACTTCGTACGCTCAGTTAGGTAAGCAGCATAATCTGGAATTTCAATAAAACTTTCTTGTGTCATCAACTCTGAGTCCATTAGAAAGTTGGCCGTTGATTTATTGGTCGCTACGGGAATATTCCATACGGCAGCTAATCTTAACAACGCTTTTACATCGGGATCATGGGGTACCGCATCTAACGGATCCCAGAAAAAAATCATCACATCAATCTCGCCTTCCGCGATTAATGCACCTAACTGTTGATCACCACCCATTGGGCCAGAGAATAAACACTTTACCGGTAGGCCAATAGCCGTACTTAATAAGGTTCCTGTGGTGCCGGTAGCGAATAAATGGTGATACTTTAAATCATCACTTCGCTTCTGTGCCCAAGCGATCAGATCAGCTTTTTTATTATCATGAGCAACAAGTGCCATACGCTTATGTGCTGGCATCAGTCTTTGGGTGTACGTTAATTCCATATTAGCTCCATGTTACTTGCTTTATAACTCGACTATGATTGGGCTTCACTTGTACTTTCCGTATCCGGTATTGTCGGCCAAGCATTAATTACCGCCTTCACTAGGGTTGCTAGCGGAATGGCAAAAAATACGCCCCAAAAGCCCCATAAACCACCAAAAAATATTACTGCGATAATGATAAGAACAGGATGTAAATTAACCGCTTCAGAAAAAAGTAACGGTACAATAACATTGCCATCCACGGCTTGAATTATTCCGTAAGCAAGCATAACGTAGCCAAACTCACTGCTAAATCCAAATTGAAAAAGTGCTACCAACAGGACTGGTAGGGTTACAACGGTAGCACCGACATAAGGCACAAGTACCGACAAACCAACTAAAACCCCTAATAATAGTGCATATTGTAAATCAAGGAACATAAAAGCAATTGTCGTTGATGTACCAACAATAAGAATTTCAATGACTTTACCACGGATATAATTCAAAATTTGTTGGTTCATTTCTTGGCTTACCTTAATTGCCATACGACGTTCTTTAGGAAGGAAATGCGCAATACTGCTCATTAATTCTGTTTTATCTTTCAAGAAGAAAAATATCATTAGCGGCACAAGAATTAAGTAAACCATTAAAGCGACGATATCAGAAATGGAATTTAATGACGCTTTTAGTGCCACCTGCCCCCATTCAAGTAAATTATCATTTACTAGGACAATAAAACTTTCTATTTGAGCAACATCGACTAAGTCTGGATATTTTTCAGGTAAGGTCATTAAATAGACTTGTACCTGGGTGATCATATGGGGTATTTCTTGCAATAAGTTACTGCTTTGTTTCCATATAATCGGCATTAACCCTAAGACCGCTAACAAGGAAAATCCTAGAAAAGTAACCACAACCACAACGGTTGCACTAGAGCGCGACATTGAGTTCTGCATTAGTTTATTGACCGGAAGGTCTAACAAGAAAGCTAATGCTATAGCGACAAATACCGGCATCAGTAGGCTACTAAACAAAGCAATAAACAATGCAATACAAATTAAAATAACAACCAGAGTGACCGCATGAGGGTCTGAGAATTTACGGGTGTACCAATCACTAAATAACTTAAACATAACTACCTATTTCTTTAATTTGTGCTCATTGCGCTTGAGTGCATCGATTGTTAGCTCTACGATACCATTTTCAATAGCATGTTCTCGATAACAATACCCCTGTTTATCCAATAACTTAGGAATATCACTAATAGAACCGATATCATCAATGCTAATTATACATTGATCGCTACCTTGCATTTTTTTTAGTAACAAACGTAAATTGACTAAAGGTACAGGACATTTTTCCCCGCTACCATCATATTTATAAATCATATAATCTTAAAACATCGCTTTAATTTAATTCACTAATTTGCGACAATTAATCCATTGTGCTAATTCAAGTTATAATAGCCTACCTCTATGGGGAAGTCTTATGAAAATCAATTTTTTGCTAGGAATATTAATAAAATGAGTTCATTAAGCCGAACTGCTAACTTAAAAGAAATCAATGCATATAAAAAGAAAATTAACTGGGGTGAAACGTCAGCTATTTATCACCTATTTTCTTCGTCTTTAGGTGATTTAGACGGCATACTAACGCATGGGTTTGATAGTGCCTATAAACAAATTTTAAACCCAAACTCATGGAACTTACCCCTGTTAGGTGCAAGCAAAAATACTGATGGTAGTATTCACGTAAAAAACAAGCCACAAATTAGCTTGCGTCATGAGTTCAGTGACATGGGCTACGAGTTGCATTGTTTCCCGGTTATTGATGGTGAAGTTGTCTCTATGAGCATGCTTAAGAAAGGCAACTGTCCTTTTAATAATTGGTTACCTGAAAAAATGCAATTGCTCTTTCGCATTAATAGCTTAATTGCTTTCGCGATTCACTGTTTTCAACACGGTGATGATGCAGATATGGCACTCTTAAAATTCGCGCACTACAAAGTTGAACAATTGATTACAATTTTGAGCGAATCTTTTCAAATTATTACGGTCAAAGGTTATAGTATTGCCGAGTTTTACCAAGAAATTGCTAAAAGAAATGGTAATATCCTTACTCAAGAAGCCTAAGTGGGCTTAATCACTTCAATTATGACCATAGGATGTAATATTGTTTAACCTAAAACCCATGTTTATTACCTTGTTACTAACATTAGGTATTGCTACAGCGACTAGTTTTAATGCTAGCGCCATCGATAATCAGAACAACAAAAATAAATTACCTGATATAGGTATTTCTGGTTACAGCGTATTATCAACCGATAAAGAGCCTCAAATTGGTCAAGCGATGATGCGCCAATTACGTGGTTCACAACCACTCGTTCAAGATCCTGTGCTCATTGAATACATCAATCACTTAGGCAATACCTTAGTGAAAAATGCTGAAGGAGTTAATTATGCTTTTGAATTTTTCCTTATCAATAATAAAGAATTAAACGCTTTTGCATTTTTTGGCGGTCATGTAGGTATTCACAGTGGTTTAGTAACCACTGCTGACACCGAAAGTGAATTAGCGTCGGTTATTGCGCATGAAATATCTCACGTTACCCAGCGCCATTTAGCACGTCGCTTAGAATCACAAAGCCAAACCCAAAGTTTAACCATGGCAGCTATGCTTTCTAGTGTGCTACTTACTTTAGTTAATCCTACGGTAGGTATGGCAGCGCTTACGGCTAGTATGGCCGTAACACAACAAGCGAGTATTAACTACACACGCGGTAACGAAAAAGAAGCTGACCGAGTTGGTATTGCCTTGTTAGCCAGTAGTAATTTTGATCCCCAAGGTGCGGCAAGCTTTTTTAGCAAAATGTCGACTAAATATCGCTATGCTAGTAAACCACCAGCCATGTTACTGACTCATCCATTACCAGAATCACGTATAGCCGATGCTCGCCAACGAGCTTTAAATTATCCAGCAAGACCACTACCACCTAGCCTAGGTTTTGAACTCACTAAAGCGAGATTAAAGGCTCGCTACCAAGGCGATGCAAAATCAAACATAGCATTTTTTAAGCAACAAATAGCTAAAAAACGCTATGCCATCAAAGATGCTGCGCAATATGGTTTAGCCCTAGCCTATTTTGAAGACAAACAAACGATTGAAGCTTTACAGTTATTAGAGGCATTAAAGCAAAAGGACAAAAGTAATTTATTTTATGTCGATGCGTTAACGGATGTCTACATAGCAAATGACCAAGCAACTAAAGCGGTCAAAATGCTTGAGCAATTAAATTTATTCATGCCTAACAACCAAGTTGTGAGTTTGAACTATGCCAACGCTCTGCTCAAAGTTAAAGAATATGACCTTGCAGCACAAATATTACAAGACTTTTTGTTAGTCAATCCCGGTAACTTTATCGCTTATGATATATTAACCACTTTATACCGTACTCAAAAGAAAACCGGCTTAATGCATATGAGTAAAGCTGAAGTATTTGCTTTACTTGGCGCTTATCCAAAAGCAGTTGACGAATTACAAACCAGTTATGGATTTCTTGAAGAGCAACCTTTAATGCAAAGAAGAGTAAAGGCCCGTATCTTACAACTACAAGAACAAGAAAATCGTTTAAAACGCTTATAGTCTTGTTATTAGCATTTAATTACCATGTAATGACCGTTTAACTATCATTAAATTAGCAAAGGAAAACCAATGTTCACTATCTATCACAATCCTAGATGTTCTAAAAGTCGTCAAACTTTAGCATTACTCGAAGATCAAGCACAAAAGACTAACCAAGACATTAGTATTGTTGAATATTTAAAAACACCACTGTCTCATGATGACATTAGACAACTATTAGTACAGCTTGATTGCTCAGTACTTAACATGATGCGCGTTAAAGAAGCTGAATTTTCTGAGCAAAACTTGAAAGGTGCTAATGATGAAGTGCTAATTAACGCTATGGCTAATACACCAAAGTTAGTTGAACGCCCTATTGTAACCAATGGCAGCAAAGCTATCATCGGTCGCCCGCCAGAGAATGTTTTAGATTTCTTTTAATCATACAATCCAGTTAACCTATTAAAATATATAAGCAGCCCAATGAATAAACAAAGAATGACAACGAGTAACTACAAAAAAGTAGCCCTAACAGGATACTTTTCATTACTCATCTTCATGCCCTTATGGCTAATCCTTCTCAGTCCCAGCGAGAGTCTAAGTGTTTCTACCTCTTTATTGTTATTTACTCTGCCATTACTGTTTCCGTTAAAAGGTATGTTACAAGGCAACCCTTTTACTTATGCTTGGTCTAACTTTATTGTATTAATCTACTTTTTACATAGCTTAACGACACTCTGGGTATTGCCTGCAGACAGAATATGGGCCATATTAGAGTTGATATTTGCTAGTACTATGTTTTTTGGTGCCACTTATTATGCTAAATTCCGTGGTCAGGAACTTGGTCTGAGTATCCGAAAAAAGAAAAACGTAGATTCAGATAATAAATAGATCTACCCGTTTTTTCTCGAAAAATAACAAGGAAGAAGTGAATGCGCATAAATATTGTAAACGTCTACTTATTACTCTCATTGGCACTCATCACGTTATTAGCAGCGTGTAATGGTAATTCTTTTAATGAAACGGATTACTCAGTGGATAGCATAATACAGTTGGATGAAACACAAAATATTAATCAAGGCATAGATCTTCTTCTTCACTATCCTAATGACAGTTTAAGTAATATTAGCTGGAAGCAAACCGCTGGGGAGCCAGTTACGATTTTAGCTAAAACAAGTAAAGTAGTTTCATTTACTCCTAGTCTTCCAGGCGATTACAGTTTTAGTGTCACTTTCACGCTTAATAATGAACTTGAAAAAACCTTGGACAAAAGTATATCTGTCACTGAAGACTCCCATAAAGTCACTAACCGTTTATCTCATGTGGCACTAGCTGACAACAAGGTATCATTTCGAAGTGAAATAGACGCAACGATTGATGCAGATACTTTAGTATGGCAACAAGTTTCTGGTCCTAGTGTTACCTTAACCACAGAAAATACTAACGGTGAACTCGCTATATTTTTTGATGCGCCAAACGTTAGCCTAGATACCATCATTGTATTTAATGTTACAGCCTCTGATGTAGATAACACCACTTACAGTGATAAAGTCGCAGTATTAGTAGAGCCTGCTGCTGCAATTGGAAGTAATGCTTATTTTTCAGACCGTAAAGCCTCAGTTTTTGCCTATAACAGCAATAGCCCTTATGCTGATAACCTAGTTGCTTGTGTTTACTCTAATACCTTAAGCAGCTCGTGTACTTTAGCGAAAACACCGCTATTAGCAGAAGAAGTTAAAAGCGTTTCAACTGCACCATCAATAGAAAACATTATGGATCGCGTTGTTGTTTCACATCGATGGATGGGTGATCGCTTTAAAGAATATTTGACCAATAATGATACTAACAACGATATAAAAAACTTGTTAAGAGCAACAACGGCAATCGTTATCTCTTATGATGTGCGTCCTTCATTTTATTGGGCTGCCACAGGCGCCATATATTTAGACGCAGAAAACTTTTGGTTAACTCCTCAAGAACGAGATACTATTAATGAAGCGCCTGATTTTAGGGCTGATTTTGGTAACGACTTACAATTCGTGATGCCGTGGCGCTATGTCAAAGATAATGACTATGCTAGTTTCAGTTACAGTAAATCATCCCGGGTTACTCGAACAGCATCCGAGGGTTTATTTCGCTTAACATCACTGATGTACCATGAACTCGCTCATGCCAATGATTTTTTCCCAAGTAATGAATGGTATGTGCATAATAGCAGCCAACGAGTGCTTGATGCTGCTGTCAGTACAAATTTCGAGTCAGATGAATTGGCTATTACCTTGCCATTAGCAAGCCAAGAGATGCGTAATTTGGGCCAAGTGAGCTTTGCTGGTGAGACAGCAAATGAAACGCAAAAAGATTATTTACCTATAGATATAAAAGGATTTTTCAGTCCTGATCGTGCCTCAGACTTTTATGCTTACTCAAGTCTACGTGAAGATTACGCCATGTTATTTGAAGAGTTAATGATGCAAAACCGCTTTGCGGTAATACGTGATGTTGCTATCACGAACCAGCCCACAGGTGAAAACATTTCCGCTGCTGATTATATTGTCACTTGGGGACAACGTGGCCGCATTGGAGACGATAAATTAAGAGCTAGAGTCCTTTTTAGCGCCAGTCGAGTATTGCCTGAATTTGACAGTCAAGCTGCAATGAACTTAGTTACAACGCCTATTGAAATGGTTGAAGGAGATAGCTGGATTGATAATTTAACCATTAGTCCAAGCGAACCAACTCTGAGTAATTTAATAAAACAGCTGAAAAGTTATACTAATCCTGACGACTTTACCCGTTCATCATCAAAAGATGTTAAAACACAGCCAGTAAATAACTTTAACCGCTATTATCAAAAACCGTTACCTGTTCATTAGCTGTAACGATTAGGACCTGTGAATAATACATCGACTTAGTATTATTGCTACGACTCTAAATACTACTCAAACAAAAAACGCGACTGATTTAGTCGCGTTTTTTATTTTGTAAGGTCCATTTTTTCGATAATATTACTTAACTAAGGCTAAGCACTTCTTTAATAAAGGGAATGGTTATTTTTCTTTGTTCTTGAATAGAAGCTTTATCTAATATATCAAGTGAAGTAATTAAACTGCCCATATCTCGACTTAAACGATTAAGTAAAAACTTAACCACTTCATCTGACAAAAACAAACCTCGCTGAGTGGCACGGTGTTGTATAGCAATAACCTTTTCGTCATCATCAAGTGGCTTAATCTGCTCCGTTAACCCCCAAGTCAGCCTTGAGACTAAATCAGGTAAACTTATACCTAACTGTTGAGCACTTTCATCCCCTGAAATTAATAAGTAATTATTTTGTTCTAATACCCGGTTATATAAATCAAAAACAGCTTGTTCCCAGCGCTTATCACCGGCAATTAAGTGGATATCATCTAAACAGATTAAATCAATTTGCTCTAAGCCATCTAAAACTTCTACCGGTAATTGTTTTAACTCTGCACAAGATAAGCAAACGGACGACTTACCAATTTGTGCAGCATAAGTACTACTGGCATGCATTAGGTGCGATTTACCCGTACCTGATAAGCCAAACAAATATAAACTGTGTGGTGTTGATTGCTGTGGGTCTATATAAGACTTTAATTGGCTAACAATACTCTGATTAATATCACTTTTAAAACTAGTAAAAGTTTCATCATCGGGTAATTGCACCATCAAGGTTAATTGAGCGACTTGCTTCATCCTTGCTCCCAATAAAAAACGGGCATTTTGGGTACAATGGTAGGTGGTGTTATTGTTTCGGTTAATATTTGCAATGGATCATTCTTGGTTAGTTCATCGACAGAGTTAGCATTCAAAGTACCGCTATTCTCTACCGTAGGGTTAGTCTCTTGGGTGATTTTATCAATATGTACATCAGGGTTACTAATAGAAGGTGTTACTGAGTTATCAAGAGTCTCGCTTAGAGCAGGATCAGAGTTAAGATTATTAAGATCAACCGTGACATTTTCCGGGTTATTAAATTGCTGCGTTTGAGAAAAGTCATCAAGCAAACCATCAAACTGTTGCGTTAACTTATTGTTAAGTCTTAATGAGGCTAAAAATGAAGCTTTCGAGCCAATTAAATCTAATTTAAATTGACGAACATCACCTTGGGCACTAATTAAAGTGACCGCCTTAACTGCAGATAAATCCGTTAAGAAATTAAACAACTGGGTATCACTTGTTAATGAGGTGACATTTTTCACTTCAATAACAAAGTCACTCTCTGCTGAAGCTAATAACGCATAAGATTGATAAATCAATTCAGTAATATCGGATAAACCTTGGTTAATCAAACTGACTTTATCAACGCCTTGGTATTTTTGGGTATAACGAATACCTTGAGTGAACACACGCCAATCCAGTACTTTAGGGATAACAAGCTCTTGTTGTTCACATAATAAACCACAGGAAGCATCATTAAGCGTATTTGACTCGACCGTATTTTCATTCACATCAACTAAGCTCGAGTCAGAAACCCTCATCACCACAATAGTGTCAGCAAAATAACGCAAAGAAGCTTGCTGAATTTGTTCAGGAAAATAACCCCAAAAATCACTTAATACCACTTGTGTACTATCAGTTAAGTCCATTAAAGGCATAATAATAGGTAAACCACGTTGTGTGGAAAAATCATTAACACTACTAGGGATTATTGAATCAGCATCGGATGCGACAATACTGCGACTAACGCCTTGTTCATCAATTAACCACAAGAGAACTTGTGGGCGTAAGCTGCCCCATAAGGCCAGATTAGCTTCTTCAAATAATTGATTCACTTTGTCTTCGTTAAAGCTAACAATTAAACTTAGCTGATCATCTTTACGTTGATATCGATATTGACTAACGTAGCGACTGGCTCTTTTTTGAGCTTTTTTTAACACATCATGTGCTAAAACACTCTTTTTCCCGCCAACTTTCAAAAAAACACCTTGCAGTGCTTTTTTTGTTGCCTGTTCACGTTGCGCTCGATCTTGTGAGTCGACCACCACTTTGGCTTGGTACAGATCATTTACTTCAAGGGCTGTCGAGCTCGCGCTAAGCACCGAAAAAACCAATATAATTATTACAGATGAAAATCTAAACATATCTACTAAAAATTTCAAAAACTCAATGAATTCATATGTATTATCTTACCACATTGTCAGCAATTAATACCCGCAAAACAGAATAAATACCTTGTAAATCGGCCAATAAAATAAAACTAACAGAAGATACTGTTTATCGTCTTGAGTATGAGCCTTTGCGCTGATAGAATACGCCCCTTTAAATACTGTCAGTAATTTCTGAGGTCTCCTGTGAGCGAACAAAAACAATCATTAAGCTATAAAGATGCTGGTGTTGATATTGATGCTGGTAATGCACTAGTAGAAAACATTAAAGGTGCGGTAAAGCGCACAACACGTCCAGAAGTTATGGGTGGTCTAGGTGGTTTTGGTTCGGTATGTCAATTACCTACAGGTTATAAAGAACCTGTATTAGTTGCAGGTACCGACGGCGTTGGCACTAAATTACGTTTGGCTATTGATTTAGCTAAGCACGATACTGTTGGTATCGACTTAGTTGCTATGTGTGTTAACGATCTTATCGTTCAAGGTGCAGAGCCTTTATTCTTCCTTGATTATTATGCTACGGCTAAACTTGATATTGCTGTTGCGTCATCAGTAGTTGAAGGTATTGCGGAAGGTTGTATTCAAGCAGGTTGTGCTCTTGTTGGTGGTGAAACTGCCGAAATGCCAGGTATGTACCACAAAGGC
Organism: Colwellia sp. 75C3; assembly: GCF_002836255.1. Lineage (GTDB taxonomy): Bacteria > Pseudomonadota > Gammaproteobacteria > Enterobacterales > Alteromonadaceae > Colwellia. Next base: position 73,096 of record NZ_PJAU01000056.1, read on the forward strand.
GATTACGATATCGCTGGTTTTTGTGTTGGTGTAGCTGAAAAGTCTCGCTTGATTGATGGTACTAACGTTGCAGCTGGCGATCAATTGATTGCACTTGGCGCTTCAGGTCCACATTCAAACGGTTTTTCTTTAATTCGTAAAGTATTAGAAGTGAACAACACTGATACGAATGAATTACTTGAAGGCAAGAAAATTGCTGACCATTTACTTGAACCAACAAAGATTTATGTTAAATCTGTACTTGAGTTACTTAAAAATGTAGATGTTCACGCACTTTCTCATATCACTGGTGGTGGCTTCTGGGAAAATATCCCACGCGTATTACCTGAAACAGCACAAGCTGTTATTAAAGGTGATAGCTGGCAATGGCCGAGCATCTTTAACTGGTTACAAGAAAACGGTAACATCACTGAACATGAAATGTACCGCACTTTCAACTGTGGTGTTGGCATGGTTATCGTAGTACCAGCTGATAAAGTAGCTCAGAGTATTGAGATATTAGCAGCACATGGTGAAAATGCTTGGCACATTGGCGAAATCGCTGATAAAGCTGACGGCGAAGAGCCTGTTGTTTTTGCCTAAACAGTTAACTGTTTAAACAAGCGAATATATTATAAAGGGGCTATTTACTAGCCCCTTTTATTTATCTCCGTTTTATTAATTGTTTATTCACCCTTTATTAATATATGAGGAAAATATATGTCGAGCAAAATAGTAGTTTTGATCTCTGGTGGTGGCACTAACTTACAAGCCATTATAGACGCCTGTTCTGATAGTAATTACCCCGCGACAGTGGTTGGGGTAGTATCAAATAAAGCCGATGCATATGGCCTAACACGTGCTAAAGATTCTGATATTGCCACGGTAGCACTTTCTCATAAAGACTTTGATAGCCGTGAAGATTACGATCAAGCGCTCATCAAGAAAATTGATTGTTTTGATGCTGATTTAATTGTATTAGCAGGTTTTATGCGTATTCTGACGCCTAACTTTGTTCAACATTATCAAGGTAAACTGCTCAATATACACCCTTCTCTTTTACCTAAATATCAGGGATTAAATACCCATCAACGCGCTATAGATGCCGGTGATGATGTACATGGTGTAAGTGTTCACTTTGTTACTGAAGAACTTGATGGCGGCCCTGTTATTCTTCAAGCCAAAGTGCCTGTATTTGAAGGTGATAACTGTGATGATTTAGCGGCCCGAGTACATGAACAAGAACACCGCATCTACCCATTGGTAGTAAAGTGGTTTGCTGAACAACGACTAAGCATGCAAGGCGATAATGCAATATTAGATGATAATATTTTATCTGCTTCAGGTTATGCCAACGATTAGCCTTTGTGGCTAAATACAGTTAGCTATACCCGTTCTACAGAAGCTGTTAGTATATTCGCTACTAATTGCTTCTGGATTATTTTTTTCTTATGCGAAAAACTCTCACTCTACTTTGTTTAACATTACCTTTTTTAGCTTACGCGAACACAGAGCTTCAAACGCCTTCAACACCAAGCATTGTAGAACAAAAAAAATCATTCTCGGCGATCATCCCTGCTTATCGTGCAACTTATACCTTATTACGTAAATCAGATCCCGTTGGCAACGCGATCCGAGAATTAACTTACCTTGAAGATGATAAAATTGAATATCATTATGAAACGGATATAAATTGGTTGATTTTTTCTGATAAACGCAGCGAAACATCGATAGTTAAGGTAGAAAACAATCAAGTTATCCCCTTAAATTATGATTATCAGCGCGAGGGAACAGGCCGTGATAAATACTATCAATGGCAGTATGATTTAGCAGGTAAAACGGCAGCAGATTTGAAAAAAAATAACAAGATCTCACTAGATTTCACTGATGGTCTGTTAGATAAATTGAGCTATCACTTACAAAACCGCATAGACTTAATTAATAACCCAGATCAAAAGCGCTTTGTCTATCCGGTAATTAGCACTAAAGGCTCGATCAAAAATTATCAATATCAGTATGATGGTGAAGAGGAGATTATCCTCCCTTATGGCTTAGTTAAAACGATTCGCTTAAAACGTGAAATCATTGAGAAAAAACGCATTACTTATGCTTGGTTTGCCCCAGAGTTAAATTACTTACTGGTAAAACTCTATCAAGTAAAAGCAGGCGCAGAACAATTTGAAGCACAATTATCGACATTAGAACTTAAGTAGCAACACCCATATTTAATAAGTACAGCAATCAATGAGCATAATACATGCTCATTTTTTTGTCCTGACTTAATTACTTAATTACTTAATTAGTAATTCATAAATGCACGTTCTCGACTACATCTACTGGTTACCCATACCTAAAATTTACTACTGGCTTAACTTCCCTAGCACATGATGTGATTAAACTTTATTAGAATTATTTTGCTGATTAAAGAACGGGAACCTGTATTGCCCTCAAACCTGTTAGTTAATAATTATTGAGTCTATCGGTTGCCCAGCATCAGATGCTTTTTAAACACAGCTCAAGATAACAAACCAAAGGATAGTGATATCAATTGAATGTTTTGTTCAAAAAACAACAAATAATGCTTGAATAGCCACCAAATACCATATACTGTACATCCATACAGTATAGTTATATATCACTATTCAACTCGAGGCAAAACTATGTTCACAACCAATGCAATTAACAGTAATGTAATAAAGAATTCCATCAGTACACCACTTACAGAGCAGGTTTGGTTAAAGTTAGCTAATGTTGAAAACCATCAAGAATTGTCGTCGCACTATGCAACTATTTGCCAACAGCATAATCAAGAAAAAAAATGGGTGCTGTTTATCAACCCTGAAGAATCATCATTAGAGCAGTTAGCACAAACACATGGTGTTGATATTTCTAAAGTGCTTTGTGTTAGTTTTAAAGGCAAAAATAAAGTGAATAACTTACTTGATGAAAAGTCTGCTCATTTAGATATAGAGCAAATAAAAAATGTTTTATGCCGCGGTAATTGTTCTGCTGTTATTCTTTCAAATGCATCTTTTGCAGCAGATGAAATTATCGCGCTCGATAACTGCGCACGTTTAGGTGAAACTCAATGTGTACTACTTAAAAATAATCGAAAGAATGAAATGTCGTTAAACAGTAAAAAATTACATTAAAGTAATTAACAGCTAAAAGCTAAAAGCTAAAAATCGAATCAAGCCATCACTGATACAATTTATTTAAATTATAAAAAATAAAAGCCGTATTGTTTAAAACAATACGGCTTTTATAATATGTGCCACCCTACTAAAACGAGCGTGTTGGGCTTCAGTAACTTATAACTTAGTGTCTAACCAATGGTTTATATTACGTGATAAAACCGTCATCGGTACCGCACCATTTAAAAGTACTACATCATGAAACTCTGCTAAATCGAACTTATCGCCTAAGCGGTTTTTAGCTTGCTCTCGTAAACTTAAGATTTTTAACATGCCAAGCTTATAACCTAACGCTTGACCCGGCCAAGCCATGTAACGCTCAATCTCTGCAATAACATCCGACTCTGCGGTACCCGTTTGCTCAGACATATAGGTAATAGCTTGCTCTCGCGTCCAGCGCTTATCGTGTAGACCTGTATCAACGACTAAACGTACAGCTCTAAATAACTCAGCTTGTAAACGACCTAAATCACCAAAGGGATCATTCTCATACATGCCAAGTTCATAAGCGACTTGCTCTGAATAAAGGGCCCAACCTTCGGCGTAGGCGTTATACGGTGCAATTCTACGTAAAAAAGGTAATTCAGCTTGGTCTAAATTCAAGGCTATTTGCCAATGATGACCAGGATTTGCCTCATGATAAGTTAGCGTTTTTAAACCAAACTTAGGGTTGGCTTTCATATCACGCAAATTAATCCAATAAATACCGGGTTTACTGCCATCAACAGCTGGTGATGTATATTGACCGCCTGGAGCACCATCTTGTACTTCTACAGGGAATGCTTTTACTTCTACTTGGTAACTTGGCGTAGTTTTAAATACAGGCGCCATTTTTTCAGTTACGTCGGTGATATAACCATTAATATCACTGAGTAACTCTTCTCGTCCTGCTTTGGAATCTTCATACAAAAATCTTGGCTCTTCATTTAACGCTACCATGCGTTCACCAACAGAGCCTTTGTTATAACCTTGTTCCAGTAAAATTTTATCCATAGCACTACTAATGCGCGCTACTTCTTCTAAGCCAAGTTGATGAATTTGAGTCGGCGTTAATTCACTATCACCTAATTGCTTAATCGCATCTTGGTAGTAAGCACTACCCTTTGGCTGTGCCCATATTCCCGATTCAGTACGAGCTTTAGCTAGTAATTGTTCACTGGCCTTTTCAACTGATTGATAGGCTGGATAAACCACCTGACTTACTTCAGCGATAACTCGATTTGTTAAAGACTGTTTTTTCTCTGTACTAAGTGATTCAATTTTTTCTACTTTCTCACGAAAAACACTAACAAATGAATGCTGTTCAGCTGCGACAAGAGTGAAGCCTTTCAAATACTTGATTGCACCTTTTAGGGTAACTTTTGATGGCAACCAGTTTTGAGCCGCATCTGCCGCTTGTTTTTCAATAATACTTGCAGCCAATTGATCAAACTGTGCCAAACGTGCGATGTAATCTAATGCTTCTTGCTCAGTTGTAATTGGCTGATCATTTTGCATAATACGCGGGATATCAATCAACGGACCATTGATTTGATTTACAATAAAAGGAGAAAGGCCCATCCATGTATCAATAAAACCTATAGTAAAGTTTGGCGCCCCAGCAAAGTACCGCGCTAATCCAGACATAACTTGTTGATTGTTTTTCGTGGTTATATCTGCATCATCTAGCTTGATATTAGCAATTTTATTGGATAATGATAATAACTCTGTTCTGAGTTTCGTTTCATTTTCAGGGCTATAAAGTTCCATTTTACTACTAACGGCTTGACCCACATCTTCTTCGGATAAACCATACATAGTGGCTGATAAAGCGCGCTGCTTAAAAAGGCTTTGCTTAGCTTGTAAATATAAAGACGCTAATTCTTGCTTTGCGTTAACCGATTGTTTTTCATTAGTCGCTGATGGCGCTGTAGTTGTTTTTGTTTCGGTGGCAATATCATTGTTTTTATCGCATGCGGTCAAGCCTAACGCGGCAATAATAGCAGTCGCTAATAAGCTATTCTTTAAATTTTTATTCATATATTCCTCAAAAAATCTTTTATCAATATGGGTTATTTTTATTTTATTTATTAACTATTTTTATTCGTTTAGTACTGCATTTCATCACATATAGATTAGAACAAATGCCACTAACATTGTAAACATTATACAATCCCAGATTTAAATAATATGACATCTCTTAGCTGTTCAAAAAACAAACAGATATATTTGGGGATAAGATGAATTATCTGATATAATCTCGCGCCCGCTATTTGCGGTACAGTTACTTAGCAGTACAACGATTTAAAATCGGTTAACCCCCAACGGGAATGGTGATATGACTTCAGTAAAAAAACAAATAATTTCGAAAACTCAGCAAGGGTTATTTGATTATCCAAAATACTGGGCTGAGTGCTACGGCACAGCACCGTTCTTACCTATGTCTCGTAAAGAAATGGACATACTCGGCTGGGATAGCTGCGATATTATTATTGTTACTGGTGATGCTTACGTTGATCACCCAAGTTTTGGTATGGCTATTATCGGTCGTATGCTTGAAGCACAAGGTTTTAGAGTTGGTATAATTTCACAACCCGCATGGGACTCAAAAGATGCCTTTATGGAATTAGGAAAGCCTAATTTATTTTTTGGTGTTACTGCAGGTAACATGGACTCAATGATTAACCGTTATACCGCAGAGCGAAGAATGCGTCATGATGATGCTTATACGCCGAATGATGAAGGTGGTAAGCGTCCTGATCGTGCTGTAACTGCTTATACTCAACGCTGTAAAGAAGCCTTTAAAGGTGTTCCAGTAATTATCGGTGGAATAGAAGCAAGCTTACGTAGAATAGCGCATTACGATTATTGGTCAGATAAAGTACGCCGCTCAGTATTGTTTGATTCAAAAGCTGATTTATTAGTTTTTGGTAATGCCGAACGTCCATTAGTTGAAATTGCCCATCGCATCGCCCGCGGTGAAGATGTTAAAAACATTACCGATGTTAGAGGTAGCGCTTTTTTAACCAATGAAGTACTCCCTGGTTGGCAAGGTATTGATTCACGCGATATTGACAGACCTGGTAAAATTGATCCTATTCATAGCCCTTATGAAGAAATTACGCCAGAGTCTTGTAGTGATAACGAAGCTCAAACAGCAGCATCTATCTCAGATAACGATATAACTAAAACAGCACAGCCAATTGAAATTGCTGATTATCGAAATAAAACCTGGGATAAAAAAGCTAAACCGTGGGAAACAACTTACATTTATTTACCCACTTTTGAACAAGTAAAAGAAAATAAAGTGCTTTATGCTCATGCTTCACGTATTTTTCATCAAGAAGTTAATCCAACTTCTGCAAAGCCATTAGTGCAAAGCCACGGTACACGTCTTATTTGGTTAAACCCGCCAGCTAAACCATTATCAACTGAAGAAATGGATGGTGTTTTTGGTCTTGACTATAAACGCGTACCTCACCCAAGTTATGGTAAAGCAAAAATACCTGCTTACGATATGATCAAAACATCGATTAACATCATGCGCGGCTGTTTTGGTGGTTGTACTTTTTGTTCAATTACCGAACATGAAGGACGTATTATTCAAAGTCGTTCTCATGAATCCATCATCAATGAAATTGAAGATATTAAGCTAAAAGTACCTGGTTTTACGGGTGTTATATCAGATCTTGGTGGTCCAACTGCCAATATGTATCAGCTTAATTGTAAAAGTGAAAAGGCTGAAGCAACGTGTAGAAAACCTTCCTGTGTTTGGCCAACAATTTGTGGTCACTTAGATACAGATCATACGCCAACTATAGAGCTGTACCGTAAAGCCCGTAAAGTTAAAGGTATTAAAAAGGTATTGATTGCCTCAGGTGTTCGTTATGATTTAGCTATTGAGCATCCGGAGTATGTGCAAGAACTGGCAACTCACCATGTGGGCGGTTATTTAAAAATTGCACCTGAACATACAGAGCAAGGCCCGCTTGATAATATGATGAAGCCTGGCATGGGCAGCTACGACAAATTTAAAGAAATGTTTGATCATTACTCAAAACTTGCTGGTAAAAAACAATATTTAATACCTTATTTTATCTCTGCACACCCGGGTACCACTGACAGAGATATGGTGAATTTAGCACTTTGGTTAAAAGAAAATAACTTTAAGTTAGATCAAGTACAAAATTTTTACCCTTCACCTTTAGCGAATGCAACGACCTTGTATCATACCGAGCTTAATTCGCTACGTAATGTTACCAGTAAAAATTTAGCCAAGTTAGATGGGAAAATTAACGTGCCTAAAGGGACTATTCAACGTCGATTACATAAAGCGATCTTACGTTATCACGATCCAGCTAACTGGGCACAAGTTCGCCAAGCACTAACTAAAATGGGTTTAACCAAGTTGATTGGCTCTGCACCAAATTGTCTTGTACCAAGAGAAACACGTGGCGAGCAGCAATTAGCAAATAAAGATAGACAAGGTAAGAACAACTCGCAAGGGTTTAAAACGAGTCCAGGTCAAAACAAGCCTAAATTAGAGCAAGGAAATGGCAAGAAGAAGAAAACGCCAACACACAAAAAAGGTTTAACGCGTTTTAGTGACAATCAGTTCTCTGATAGGAAAAATAGCAAGTAATAGCAGTTTAGTAATGCTCTGAATGAAGATCAGAGCATTACACTAGTTAACTAGCCAAAAGGATATCTTTTCGGCTAATAAGCTTGGGTTAATTGGCTTAGCTAGGTAATCATTCATACCTGCGGCTATGCACTTTTCTTGATCGCCTTTCATGGTATTAGCCGTCATAGCAATAATATTAACCTGACTAGTCAGCTGATATTTATCGTCTGAGCGGATGGCTATCGTTGCCTGATAACCATCCATTTCAGGCATTTGGCAATCCATCAAAACTAACGTATATGGTTGTGTCAGTTGACGTTGCTGCAGTAGCTCTAAAGCATGTACACCATTTTTAGCCACATCCGCTCGATGCCCCATTTTACGTAATAGTCCCAGTGCAACTTCTTGATTAATTCTATTGTCTTCAACTAATAATATTTTCACCTGCTCATTATCACTATCCGCTATCACCTTAGGCTCTATCAGTGATTTTGTAGAACCACTATCTACCGCCTTTGTTACAGATGAATAAGTCTGGGTTAATATTTGATGTAGGTTTTTAGCCACAATAGGTTTAGTTAGGGTATAAGGCTGTTCTTGTGTCATTAATGATGTCAACAATGCACTTTTGCTAGCGCGGGTATTACTCATCAGGGTTAATAAGATAACTTGTGTTTTATTGAGCTGAGACTTTTTGCTATTAACCAAAGAATCAAAAACTTTTTTAAGTAAAAATTCATCAAGGTTTTCATCAAGTAATAGCACTGAAAAATGGTTCTTTTCAATATTGTCACATAACGATTTAACATCAGTTTTTGCGTCACTAAATTCAGCGCTGAGACCCCATAGTTGCAATTGTTTACTCAGTATATCACCACTATTTACGTTCGAGTCAATCACCATTACTGGCTTCTGATTAAACTGTTTGAGAGGTTTTGTTACTTGCTCTGTTTTGTCTAAAATCAAATTAAAAATAAATTGGCTACCTTGGCCTTGTTCACTTTCAACGTCAATTTCTCCGCCCATCAGTTGACACAATTGCTTAACAATAGTTAAGCCAAGTCCAGTTCCGCCATACTCTCTGGTCGTAGAAGCATCGACTTGAGTAAAGGCATCAAAGAGATCAGCGCATTTTTCTCTGGGAATACCTATCCCGGTATCCGCTATATTGACCAAAAGCTTAAGATGAGTTGCATCAACGTCTACCGTTTTAACGGTGATAATTATTTCACCTTTGTCAGTGAATTTAATGGCATTACTTAGCAAGTTAGTGATTACTTGCTTCAATCGACTCGGATCGCCAATGACAAGCCCTTCAACTGAAACCGTGCTATCGATAATAACTTCAATATCTTTTTGTTGTGCTTTTATAGCCATGGTTTGCACTGTTTCAGCAATACAGTCGACTAGATTGAAAGCTACTTTCTCTATATCAAGTTTACCAGCCTCTATTTTTGAAAAATCTAATATATCGTTGATTAAATGTAATAAGGTTTCAGCGCTTACCGTAGCAAGCTGAGAGAAATGGCTTTGTGCTTTACTTAACTGAGTATCCGTTAATAAAGTGAGCATACCTAAAACACCGTTAATCGGCGTTCTTATTTCGTGGCTCATATTGGCGAGAAACTGAGATTTTGATTCGTTAGCAACTTCTGCCTTTTGCCTTTGAATTTTATTATCATCAGCTAGTTTTTGTAACGTTTTCTCTTTCTTAACCATATAAGTTACGTTATCAATCACTATTTGGCAAAGTTGTTGTGATGACTTGATGGGAATTCTTTTAACACTGATTTGCTGCTGAATTATATATTTCTCTTCGCCAATAAAGTTCTTTTGGTACAAGGGTAAAGGCGTTGGATTAAAGGTATGGGATAAGCGCGAGGGTAAACCTAATGTTAAAGCAGATTCACAGGCATTGCTTAACCTAGAATCCTGATATTGTGGGAAAATATCACCTAGATACTTACCTTCCTGCTCTATTAATTCTAAACCTGAATAATCACTAAGCCATTGATTAAAAAAAACGACATTTTGGGATTCATCAATAATAATAATGCCAACTGATAACTGGTTTAAAGCGGAGTATAAAATATCATTCGATAGATAAGCCATAACTATCCCCTACGCGCCAGCTTTGTTTGTGATCCCAAAGACAAATTTTCTTACTGACTCTTGAAATACTTCTAATGAGGTAATGTCCATAATAAATGAGATATGTCCGGCAATATGCTTGCTTGGCAAAGAAAATTTAACTTTAATATACAGCGACCAATCATTATCACTGCTATAAGTGAATATTTTATCAATATTACCCTGTATGAACTCAGGCATTTCGATTGATATAGATGATTGCAAAAAATTAATTACAGTACCAAAACATGCATTTAAAATGACATTACCTATTTCCACCAAGGAGTCTTGCTCTAATTCGGATAAGTCTTCAATCGGTATTTTATTGCCAAGTAATAAACTGACTAACTGTAAGCCATTTTCTTTACTAAACATTAACAACGCTTGACCTTGAAAATCCCCAGAAAATCGCTGCGTCACGGCACTAATTTCTATGCCTGAATCAAAATCTAGTTTTTGTTTAGCTTCTTTATTCGGTAATATTTCAATTTCAGGAATGGTTAAATCAACTGTTTGAGAAACCATTTGATTCAAAGAATTAGCTGCACGGCCAATACCAATATTAAAAATTTCGGTTAAAGCATCAATTTCCAGGGGAGTTAAATTATCTTGCATATAGGATTACTCGTGAGTTAAGGATGCGACTAATTATGTAAAAAAGTAGCAATAACCTCTTCATTGACGGGTTTATTCAAAAAAGTCACGCCAGCAGCTAATGCTTGCTCTCTGATTTCATTTTGAATGTTGGCAGTTAATAACGCAACTTTAGGGATTGTCAGCTTGTCGGCTAATGCACTAATCAATTCTAAACCTGTCATACCCGGCATATTGAAATCAATAAAGGCAATATCAATAGCCTTATTTCGCTCAACCCTTTCAAGCGCCTGCTCACCATTACCAGCCTCAATAATATTCACATCTTGAACATGAGATTCAATAATTGCCTTTATCATCATGCGTGAAACTATGCTGTCATCTACTACTAATATTGTTTTACTCATTGCGCCCCCTAAAAGTTAAACCATAAAACTCATGATTTTGCTAAAAAGCTTATGCAGGGAGTTGCTTTTTATCAAGTAAATCAAAAAAATAGTTACATTTATCTTGGTATTAGAATGTATCTAGGGATATGTATTGGATGAAAGATTAGGTAAACCAGACAAAGCATCGATAAAGTATGCTTTTAGTGTTTTCAGCAACGAGTGCTCCTACAAGTTCATTAACTTCCTCCGTTAATGATATAGCGACCTTATGCGTTGGGTCGAAAAGTTCTTGCTCACTAATAAAGTCCTTTAATTCATTTACTTTGTTATTGATTTTCTCTGTTATCCAAATCGCTTTATCTGAAGATAATTTTACGCCGACCTCTTTCGCCACAGTTAAAAATCGTTCTTGATGATATAAGCCAACTAATCTTAACGGCTTGGATGTCATCGCAAAAAATACGAATAAGATTAAATACAAAAACTTCATTATTGCTTTCATAATACTACCTCGACTTTAACGTTATACTGCTAACTTCGTCCCTAAAGTACTATCTTATAAGTATATACCCGTTCTTCTTGAAAATGCAGGATTCAGCTGGAATTATAAACGCCTTTAGACAAGGCATTGATTGAAGAGAATAGTTATTCTATTGTCGAAATCCATAACGTAGTATAAAGCGTCTATAAACCAGCCCTTTGGGGAAAACTGAGCAAAGCATACCCGTCGTTAAATTTGTTTTTAAGGGAGTAACCCTTAACAAAAAAATGTACCTTGATTATGATTCGCTCAGGTTTCCTGAAACGAACATCTTCAAGTGGAGCGGGTATATATGAAATCGTGAGATTTGCTGAGTAGCAATGCTTTACTTGAAGTGCTTAAAAAAATAGATAAACAACAGTCATTTATAATTTACGTATATAGACTTTAGATTGTTAAAGGGGGATATATGAAATGGCTTATACTGAGCGAAAATACACGAGCAACTAACCACCTATATTGATAATAGGTGGTAATTAGTCGCCATTATTCTAAATTTATTACTATTTGATGATGTACGTAATACCGTTTTGATTAATAACTTGAACATCATCACCGCCTTGATAGCGATTAGCATCTAGAAAAACAACCTTGTTACCATTGTTATCGACCGTATCACCATCAGCATTAAGTGCTAACACTATACCAACAGTTGCCGCTACCGCTAACCATGTATTGTGGTGGCTATGTCTTGGCGCAATTAAAACGCGAGTATGTCTTGGCTTAACAACAATCACTTTCTTGGTCGCTTGATGTTTGTGATATCTACCTGTGTCATGAGCGCTAGCACCAAAAGAACTCATCACCAAACCCATTGCAACCGAAACCACTATAATTAATTTTTTCATGTTTTGTTAACCCTTAAACGTTATTAATTTGTTTGAATGTTATTCATTCACTAGGTACACCTAAAGCACAGCAAACATTGCGAGATATGTAATAAGGTGTCATTTATAGGAGTATGATACTGAAGTGTTCTAAACTGTGCTTTGCATCTTGCGACAAGTACCGTGCAATTAGTGCCAATTCACGTTTTTTGCTTTATTAACTATAAATTTATAATTATTGAAGAGAATATCAATTCAAGGGATTATGGTAAGTACCGCATGCTAGCAGAATATATGATTATTAATACGGCTAAAAATCCCTCTATAGTGAGGGATTTAAAATAATTAATTCAGCGAATGCTCTGTATTTAAAAGACTAAAAATGACACCTTAAAAATAACACTCGTATGTTATCGTCTATGAACTACCGACTTGGTTGTCAATCTCCGCAGCCAAGTTCCAAACACTTTTCTGCCGCCTTAATATCCATTTCGTTCATTAAGACTTCCATTAAGATTATCAAGCGTCGTTCCGCATTGCCAAATTTATCCATCCCACCATATTCAACGGAATCAAAATCTACACTAGCTAAAACACTGCCATTTTTATCAACTAACTCTAGGTTCGCATAGCGCATATATGACGCCATATCCCACCACCAGTTAGCGTTGTATTTAAATAGCACCTGTCCATCTTTAAGCTTCTGCTTGACCCTCACGTTATAATCTGCAACATCATAGTCATTTTCAAGCATCCAATCAGATAATACATTTTTAACTGACGTCCGTTGCTTGTCGTCATCAATCATGACAATTTGAGTTTTAGCTTGTTTGAATTCATTTGTATTAAGTTGTTTAACGTTTGACATTCCATTGCCTGAACAGCCACTAAGGGCAATGGATGTAATGACAGCTAAAGCAGCGACTAATTTTTTCATTTCTATTTGTATTCCTGTTTGGGTCGGGGCAATTTTAATCGCGCATTTTGCACTAAGGAAATATAACAAAGTAGCTACAAACGGTTTTATTCTGTAATTTATCAGTTTTCTATTAAATTTTATAATTTTCAGGACGTTGCATAAGGGGGGATTTCTAGCTAGATATTTAATTGCTATAGATGGTATTGATTAACCGCTTTAAGTATAATGCGCCTAATTAGATTCATATATCAACTATCGAGCCACTTATCTTACAAGCAAATAACATAACCCAGCAATTCGGGGCGAAACCTCTTTTTGAAAACATCTCTCAAAAATTTGGTGGCGGTAATCGTTACGGTTTAATCGGTGCAAATGGTTGTGGTAAATCTACCTTCATGAAGATTCTAGGTGGTGATTTAGAGCAAACATCTGGTAACGTTAATCTTGATACCGGTGAACGCTTAGGTAAATTAAGCCAAGACCAGTTCGCTTTTGAAGCTAACAGCGTTATTGATACTGTGATCATGGGCCATACCGAACTATGGGCAGTAAAAGAAGAGCGTGACCGTATCTATGCTTTGCCTGAAATGAGCGAAGCTGATGGTATGAAAGTCGGCGATTTAGAATCTGAATACGCTGAAATGGATGGTTACAGTGCTGAAAGTCGTGCAGGTGAATTGTTAATCGGTGTCGGTATTCCAATTGAGCAACATTACGGTTTAATGAGCGAAATAGCCCCTGGCTTTAAGTTACGTATATTACTTGCTCAGGCACTTTTCTCAAATCCTGATATTTTGTTACTCGATGAGCCAACCAACAACTTGGATATTCACACTATCCAGTGGTTAGAAGAAACGTTAAATGAACGTAATTCAACCATGATCATAATCTCGCATGATAGACATTTCCTAAACAGTGTTTGTACGCATATGGCCGATTTAGATTACGGCGAACTATGTGTTTTTCCAGGTAACTACGACGAATACATGTTGGCAGCCACACAAGCAAGAGCCCGTTTATTGTCAGATAATGCTAAGAAGAAAGCACAAATTGGTGAACTTCAAGCTTTCGTTGCTCGTTTCTCAGCTAACGCATCAAAAGCAAAACAAGCGACGTCTCGTGCTAAGCGAATTGATAAAATTCAATTAGATGAAGTAAAACCATCAAGTCGTAGTAATCCGTTTATTCGTTTTGAGCAAGAAAAGAAATTATTCCGTAATGCTTTAGTTATTGAAAAATTGAATAAAAGTTTTGAAGATACCCATGTTCTTAAAAACATTTCAGCGTTAATTGAAGTCGGTGAACGTATCGCCATTATCGGTGAAAACGGTATTGGTAAAACCACGTTATTACGTACGTTAATGAACGAAGTAGCTTACCAACAAGATTCAGGCGAGTTCACTTGGTCTGAAAATGTCAATATCGGCTATTACGCACAGGATCATGAATTCGAATTTGAAAATGACATGACCTTATTTGACTGGATGAGCCAATGGCGTCAACCAGAAGATGATGAACAAGCAGTTCGTGGTTATTTAGGTCGTTTACTTTTCTCTGCTGATGATATTAATAAGTCAGTTAAAGTATTATCTGGTGGTGAAAAAGGCCGTATGTTGTTTGGCAAACTAATGATGCACAATCCAAACATATTGTTACTTGATGAACCAACCAACCACATGGATATGGAATCAATTGAATCATTAAATATGGCGTTAGAGCAATACGAAGGCACACTTTTATTCGTTAGTCACGACAGAGAGTTTGTTTCCACCATTGCTACCCGTATTATTGAAATAACCAAAGACGGCTATATTGATTTTGCTGGTACTTATGATGAATACTTAGCAAGCCAAGTTTAAGTTTAAGTTTAAGTTTAAAATATATAACGGCTATCAATAACCTTTTGATAGCCGTATTTCATTGTTTACCATTACTCCCTCTTAAGGAATTACCTTGCTTAGTTATCGTCACGCTTTTCATGCTGGCAATTTTGCCGATGTACTAAAGCACAGTGTTTTATCACTTGTTTTAGATTATATGACTCGTAAAGAAAAAGGCTTTCATTATATCGATAGTCACTCTGGGGCTGGCATGTATCAATTGGCCGAAGAATATGCTCAAAAAACAGGTGAATATAAAGACGGTATTGCCAAAATCATTAATGATGATGATGCACCTGAGTCACTAGAACCTTATTTATCATTGATTAAGAGTCTTAACCTTAATTCAAACAGTAGTGATGAGCTTGAAGTTTATCCTGGCTCCCCTGGCATAGCTAAAGCCTTTGTACGTCGCCAAGATAGTAGTCATTTATTTGAATTACATCCGACAGATATTCAACACTTAGAAGATTTTTGTCAGCGCTGGCGTAAAGTTTTTGTTAAACAAGCTGATGGTTATAAGGGTGTACTTGGTTTAGTACCACCACCAAGCCGTCGTGGTGTAGTGCTTATTGATCCACCTTACGAACTTAAAGAAGATTATCAAAAAGCAGTTAAGACTATCGTTAAGGCTTATGAAAAGTTTTCTACCGGTACTTATATACTTTGGTATCCCGTTGTTAAACGCGAGCTCATTGAGCAAATGAGTTATAACTTCGTTAAGAGTTCGGTCAAGAATGTATTGCAGGTAGAGTTTTGCCTAGAAAGTGATACAGAAGAGTATGGCATGACAGGTACTGGTTTGTTTATTGTTAATCCGCCATGGCAGTTGTCTCAACAGCTGGAAGAGATATTACCATATATGAAAACTAAGTTAGGTGATAATGGCTCGAGCTATACGCTAAACCAACTTATTGCTGAGTAGAAGTAAGTAAAATAGCGACTAGACCGATATGCGTTAAGCCGACTTTAGGTTAATATAAGTAAATGTTGCTTACCCTGCTGTCGGCGGCTCATGCTCACGATGATAACGATGGATAATCCAAATATAATTTTCCATCATTGAATGGTGAGCTAAATCAGCTAAAATATCAGACTTTTGCTCTAGGGTTGTTGCGTTTTGAAGCTGTTGTTGAGCTTGGTTAAAGACAAGTGACTGATTGCGGTATTGCCATAATAATTCTTTTATCGCCATTTTATTTTGATAAAGTTCCCACACAGCCAACCAAAAAGGCAATAACCCCATCAATAAAACGGTAAAAGTTTTAGCGTCAACATGGGCAAATAAAATAATATCTACGAGTTGATATTTAAATAATATTAATGAAATAGTTGCCACACCTGAACCGATAAATAGCAGGCCCTTTATTTTTTCTAACTGATGATGATGTGACGATAACTGCTCTGTTTTTTTATCAAAATACTCTGCTTGATCTATTACCCAGTGTTGACAAACAAAAGCCATATTGTCATTTTTTTGTTTATCAGTTTGCCCAATAGTTTGCCGATCTTTATCCGCGCATACTGAAGTAACTATTTGTTTAAGCCAGCTGGCTCCTGAAAATTGGCTGACCCCTGTTGTAGCCATCAAATCAACTGCTTTTGAAGTATTCTGTCGTTTAATTAGGGTTAAATAAAATTGCGTTCTTAGGGTCTCAGCTAAAACTCGTGCCGTTAAATGACGAGTAAAGTATTTACTTTTCTCAGAACGTCTAAAAAACAACCACCCTGCAAGAAATAATATCAAGTAGCCAATTAATAGAAATTTGCTCGCAACTATTTTAGCGTAAACCAAAAAGAATAATCCCATCATAGCCGCCATATAAGCAAACAACTTAAATTGTCCGTCTGATTTTTTTTGATTGGCTAAAGCGATGGAATCTGCTTTAAGAAATTCATCATCAATGTTCTTTAATATTTCTGCATTGTTATTGTTTTCGACTTCTTGATAGCCTGATAGTAAACGGTACTCTGTACTAATTTTATTTTGAGATAACAATGTTTGGTATTGATGGTTGTATTCATCTAACTCTTGAATTTCTCGATAGAGACTTTTCGGCATATCATTCTGTGTTTTTATCGAATAAGGTCCCTGCAAGCCTGTTAAATAACTTGCATTATCCCTTTTTGTTACTTGATGAAAACTTTTTTTATCATGAGTGTGTTTAGTTACTGGCAGCCAAAACACTGAAGGAGAACTTCGATTAACAGCAATATTTTCACCTAGTATATCAATACATTCATTAGTAATTTCTGCAGAAATATCTTTAGCCTGTAAATAGCTTAATACTACATCGCTGGTGCCTCCTTTAAAGCCTGAATTAATACCATCCCAAACAGCAACGACTAAATTTGATTGCTCAACAATATACTTCCCGAGTGCATGATAAAGTTTATTACGTTCATCGCCTTGCTGTTGCGCGACAGTTAAATCAATATTTGCTACAGACAAGGTTGTTACCTTAACGTTTTTGTCGGTAATGATTTGTTTAAACTCTTGATAAGACGCTGTCGAAAAGTCCGTTTTATACTGCTCTTCAGGCATAGGTAATACCGCACTAACGGCAATATTCTTCTTTAAGGCTTCTTTAACTAACAGGCGATCAGCGCCATCAGCCATGCCTGAAATAATTTCAATAGGAGTATTAGGCAATAACTCCTTTAGTTCATTTAAAAAGGAACTTAGCTTTGCAGATAACCGCTTATCACCTGTTTCATCAAAATCTCTATGACCAGTTATGCCAATAACATAGGATTTTACTTTCATTATTATGACCTTATGCTTTAATTATTTGTAACTTAATCTTTTATGGAAAACTCATGCCTAAAGCCATTAACTTAGCAAAAATGAGAAATTATATTTTTCAACTCATTGAAGGCTCGGTTCATAAATCGTCTAAAGCTAAATTGATTAACCTTTTTCTAATCATCCTCATTATAGTCAATGTTTCCGCAGTTATTTTAGAATCTGATAAAAATATAAGTACAAGATATTCTGAAGAATTAATGCTATTTGAATTATTTTCTATCAGTATTTTTTCCGTTGAATATTTACTGCGCCTGTGGACTTGTACCGAGTCTTTTCGCTTTAAAGAATATTCATCTGCTCAAGCTAGAGTTCGCTATATCTTTTCCCCCATTGCATTAATTGATTTATTAGCGATTCTGCCATTTTTCCTCTCATTATTCTTGATGGTCGATTTACGCTATTTACGTTTAATTCGCGTATTAAGGTTATTAAAATTAACCCATTATTTTAAAGGCTTTAATGTTTTTCTTACTGTATTAAGGAAGGAGTTAAAAAGTATTACCGCTGCTATCATGGTTATGATGTTTCTAGTCATTATTGCTGCAAGTGTGATGTACACCTTAGAAAATGAAGCTCAGCCTGAAGTATTTGGTAATATTTTACACTCATTATGGTGGGCGGTAGTGACAATGACCACTGTAGGTTACGGTGATGTTACTCCGGTTACTTTATTGGGTAAAATGGTGGCTACTTTTATTATGCTCATTGGAGTTGGTTTAGTGGCGTTACCTGCGGGTATGCTCGCGGCACGCTTTGGTGATGAACTGCGTGAACGTAAACGGAATCTTGATGCTCATGTTAAACATGCCTTAGCCGATGGTGTTATTGACAAAGATGAATACACAGCATTAGAAGAGTTAGCCTCACAACTAGAGATTAGCCCTGAGGATTTAGATAGAAATATTGCATTACTGAAGAAAAGTCATCACGGTGGAAAGTGCCCTTATTGTGGAAAATAAAGAGAGTTACATGGTTTCTAGTTGTGATACTACCAATTTTTTTAAGTGCTTATAAACCATATCTTCAAAGTATTCGAGCTGTTCAAAACAATGGTAAGCTCCACTGTAACTGCCGTCTTCGGGGTCGATAAACCAACGTTCAATAAAACTATCGACTTTTTCAAATTGTGCTATGGCGGCCATTACATTGTCACGATCAGCTAATGAAACAAAAGCTTCTGACATTTTTCGATAGACCAAAATTTCAGGCTTGCCATTATTCTTATAGCCAGAGTAGGCATCTTCATATTCGTATTCAGAGCCTGAATCATACAAAGAACCGTCCTCCCTAGTAATAGAGTCAGGTAGTGGTGAGCCTAAACGTGACCAAAAGATCCCCAGATAAATATCTGAATTTTTTGCTGGGTGAATTTGTGCTTGAAAAGTATCAGAAGCAAGTAAAGGTTCATCTTCCCAAAACACAGGCACCAGTCGAACCCTATCAGCAAGTTCTACATTTAAGTCGTTAATAATACTTCTGATAACTTTACGTTCAGGAATAACATCACCAGGGGAGGAAATAAATACTTCTAAACGTGGCACTTGATTTTGCCTTAAACGGTACTTCTCTAGTGTTGCAGCTAAACGGGCTTTGAGTAGAATAGGGTTATAGGGTTTAAATAAGTAATCATCTGCGCCTAGCAGTACACACTTTACAATGATGTCCATATCATCATGGGCAGATAAAATAATGACAGGTAAGTTTCTTAATTTTGGCTTATGTCTAATGAAAGTTAACACTTCTGTGCCACTCATTTTCGGCATCACTAAATCAAGCAATACTAAATCAACAATATTATCGGCAAGATAATCAAGCGCCGCTTGCCCAGAATCAACGGTGATGGGATGGTAACCTTGGCGTTTTAATCTTCTTGATAATAAATCTAAATTGGTTGGATTATCATCAACAACCAGTATTATTCCGCCTTCTCCCATAGTACTTACAGCTATATCATCTGTCTCAGTCATATTAGTGGTAGCGGATGTTTTCTCTGAAAAATCTGTATTTTTTGTTTTTTCAGTTGACTGATCATACTCTTGTTTTACTTTTTCTAGTTCTGTAACTGTTTCTAGATAATGTATAGATAACTTATTTTCAACTATCTCAGCAAATACAGTTGATGCTTGAATAATGTTATTTAAATCGCCAATTAGCCCTACTCGTTTTTCATCCTCAGCAAGATCTTGTAATAACTCACAATAGCCAGTGATATGGTTAAGCTGCATTCTTAATTGAAACTGTGCAGAGGGAATATCTATATCATGAACGGAGCTTTTGGTGGCCGCTAAGTTATCTTCTATTAATGCAAGTAGCTTGTCTCCTGAGCTATGAACATTAACTAAATCAACTTGAAATTCTTCCCATGGATCTTCCTCAAGCTCTTCTTGTAACATTTCACTGTAACCAAGAATATGGCCTATAGGTGTTTTTAAATCATGACGAAGATCTGCCAGTTTATGCTGAAAAACTGAAAGTTTAGTCATAGCAGTAACTCCTAAATATTAGCCCAAAAGTTCGGCTATTTTACCGAGCAAACGCTTAAAATCGACCGGTTTAGTATCATAATCATCGCAACCTGCAGCAAGCGCCTTTTCTTTATCTTCTGCCATTGCATGCGCTGTTAAAGCAATGATAGGAATATCTTTAGTCTCAGGGTTTGCTTTTAAATACCCTGCGGCTGTCCAACCGTCCATGATAGGTAAACTCATATCTAGTAGAATGATGTCCGGCTTTTCGGAGCTTGCCATATCAACGCCAATTTGGCCATTTACTGCCATTACTACATCATAATTTTTACGAATTAACCGACGAGATAGCATATCTCGATTCATCTCATTGTCTTCAACCAGTAAAATCTTACTCATACTTCACCTCTATCTTTTACCAAACTGTTCATTTATATCGGCAACTAACTGCTCAACACTGGTTTCTTCTTTAGAGAAAACGTGCTCAACATTACCATTAAGAATTAATTTTTCATCATCTGATAAGTCTTTTGCTGTTAATACTATTACTGGTACATCACGACCTTTTGGTAATGCGCGTAACTGAGTTAAAAACTCAAAGCCATCCATTACTGGCATCATGATATCGAGTAAGATTAAATCAACCTTATTTGCTGAAAACTTTTCTAGTCCATCCTGTCCATTAACCGCTGTAACTGTTTTCCAGCCGATTGACGATAATGACTTCTCAGCAATATCTAGAGAATTTTGTTCATCGTCAATCACTAAAGCTTTACCTCGAGTGGCAAATTTTAATACCACTTCTTTGAGAAGGTTTCGGTCAACGGGCTTACTTAAATGCTCTACGGCACCCAGTGAGGCACCAATGGCTTTATCACCAACAATGGAGATCATCACCACGGGAATATCTTTAGTTTTGTTTTCTGCTTTTAATGCCCTTAATACTTCCCAGCCATCCATTTCAGGCATCATAATATCGAGGGTAATTAAAGAGGGATGATACTTTTTGGCTAGCTCAATACCGTCCTTGCCATTATCAATAGTAATAACACTATAACCTTCCATTTCTAAATTTCGTTTTAATAAATCACGCGCTTGTGGATCATCATCAATCACTAATACATCTTTTAATAATGATGAATCCTGTCTGTTTTCAGTTACCTGATTAAGCGTTTGTTGGGGGGTGATTTCTAGTTCTTCATCTTGCTTAATTACCGTAGTGGGTAATTCAAAAATAAAAGTAGAGCCTTTGCCTTCAGCGCTTTCAATATAAATAGTTCCGCCCATCATTTCACAGAATTTTTTAACTAAAGCTAAACCTAAACCTGTACCGCCATAGTTACGCGTTGTTGACTCATCCGCTTGTGAAAATTCTTCAAAAATGGTCTCTATTTTATTAGCGGGAATACCTATACCAGTATCAGCTACTGAAATTTTCACCATTTTCTCGCCCGCTTGGTAAAGAGGTTTTGCTGATATTGTTATTTCACCATCGGTGGTAAATTTGGCTGAGTTTGACACTAAGTTAAACAGTATCTGCCTTACTTTAGTCACATCGGCATGCATTAATTCAAGATCATCACTGATGTTAGTCGTTAGTTTATTATTGTTTTTTCCCACTAGAGATTGCGCGGTAGAGGCAACATCGATAATAATTTCACCTAAAGTAAAGTCTTCAAGGTATAAGTCCATACGACCCGCTTCAATTTTTGAAATGTCGAGCACATCATTAATCAAGGATAATAAATGCCTACCTGCAGCAGTGATTTTGTTTAAATCATCCAGCATATCATCTAAACCATCATCTTCAGCATCTTCAGCTAACATCTCTGAATAGCCAATAATGGCATTCATTGGTGTTCTCAGTTCATGGCTCATATTAGCCAAAAAACCACTTTTAGCTTGGCTAGCTTTTTGAGCTGCATCTAAGGCGTCTTGCACATCTTGCTGTAGTTGTTTTTGTTCAGTAATATCACGGATCTGGCCGATATACATCAACTCATCATCAATGAATACCGACTCAACTTTTAACTCTAACGGAAACTGACTGCTATCTTTTCTTTGACCTACTAATTCTCTGCTCTTACCAACAATGGTTGATTCAGAATTAGGGATGTATTTTTCTAAGTAATAATCATGTTCTAAGGCTATAGGTTTTGGCATTAATATTTTTAAATTTTTATCTATAATTTCATCACTTTGATAGCCAAATAATTTTTCTGCCGAATAATTAAAGCTTAAAACAGTGCCTTTTTTATCTATGGTCATAATGCCATCAGGACTTGATTGTATAATGGTGGCAACACGCTGTTCACTATTTTCAATAGCTTTTCGAGAATTTAACAAATCTTCTTGAATAGTTTCGAGTTCTACATTTTGTTGACCTAAGAGTAAGTTTTGCTGCTCTTGCTCAGCTAAAATTTTATTTAACTCTTGAGTACGCTCTTCTACCCTAACTTCTAACTCTTCTTTTTTATGCTCGACGTCTAAAAACGATTTTTTCAACGCAAGACGCATGTTTTCGAAGTTAGTAGACAAATCGCCTATTTCATCATTACTAACCCGCTCTATTTTTGTTTCTAAATCGCCCGAAGTAAGTAACTCTGCAGAATGTTCAAGCTTCCTTAATGGCCGAGTTAAAGAAATTGATAAGTAATAGGAAATATAAATAGCTAGCGCAATTAATACCGAGGAGAGCATAATGACTTGGTCACGCAACTTACTATAAGATTGAAAGGCTTCTGCTTCATCTATTTCACTCATTATCGCCCAATGAAGCCCATTGATATCAAGAAGAGAAAATGCAGATAGCACACTTACTCCACGATAATTATCAAATATTGCTGTTGAGCTTAAACCTGTCAGGGCAGCGTTAGTGCCTTGTGTGTCAACTCTTTGCAAGCCAATGGAAGTATTTAAACTTTCAATAGAACTTAACGTTTTTTCATCGGTACCAATGGCTTTGATCATCGCTAAATAATTACTTTTATCTTCAATTAAAAAACGAGATTGGTTACGTAAAGTTAAATCTTCACCAACAATATAGGTTTCACCTGAGGTACCTAAACCCACTTTACTCCAACTTTCTTTGTTGGTCATAATGTCGTTTATACGATTTATCGGCATTTGAAAAATCAATACACCAATCTTTTCATTACCATTAAATATAGGTGAAGCGATAAATGAGGCTGGAGCATAATAAGAAGGGATATAAGGGCTAAAATCGACAATTTTTACAAAGTCTTTGTCTTGGCTTTTATTCGCTAATTGAAAAACTTGTGCAATATTTGAATCTTTATGGGGCCCATTAATTAAATTGGTCGCGTAATCTATTTCTTTGAAAACGCTATAAACTATATTGCCCGTTTTAGCATCGACTAAAAAAATATCATAATAATGAAAAGTCTCTAAGTATGAGCGTATAGTAGGATGGTAGCTTTGATGGGTGTCTTCATAGCTAGAACCATTATTGGCGTTATTAAGTAGATATTTTTCACCTGTTTTGTTCACATTGTTTGCTATGAATAATGATTGTAGTAACTTGCTATTTTGCTGCTGAGGTAAGTATTCTTGTACTGAAAACTTAGTTTGCTCTGCTTTATTTAGACGGGAAACGAATTCTTGCTGGTAATAGTTTTTAAGGCTTGATTGTAGTTTTTGCTCATCTTTATTAATTTCACTATTTATTGTGTTAAACCCTTGAGTAAATTCAGCCATTGCAGAGATAATCATCTTATTTTCAGAAAATGTTAGTATTTGGTTACTAATTTGGGCAAAGTAATCCTCTATTTGCTGAGCTTTCATTTCCCTAACAGCGGTTAGCTTCGCAAAGGTTTGCTCTTTGACTGTATCGCGAATACTGCGACTAGAATAAAGTCCATTAACTAAAATAACGACTACGGTAATAATAACGGTAACTAATAAAAGCTTAGTGCCTATCTTAAAACTACCAAACATAAATGATTTCCTTGGATATTTTTATAATAGTGATACATTAAAATTTTTATATCACTTTAAGACTATTAACATCTTCTTTAGCGTTTAGGTCTTTCGGTACATTTTTATCTGAAAGGTTTTCATCAGCCAAGTTTTCTTCAACCACGCCATGTTCAGAAACATTTAGCCCGATAATTTCATGAGATAAGCTCACTCTAATTGGATAAACCTTGTTAATGAGAAACATCAAAGAGTAGGTGACACCTAGTGTCCAAACGGCACAACTAACAACACCTAAAAATTGTACTTGAACTTGTTCAAAACGGGTAAGTCCTGTAGCTAAAACCTCTAAGTCGCCATATAGACCTACGGCTAAAGTACCCCATATACCGGCACCTAAATGTACAGGGATAGCACCAACTGCATCGTCAATTTGTCGATATTCTAAAAATTGCTCAACACCAATGACTATCATACCTCCTACCAAACCTATCATTACCGCTGCAGGTGTCGATACAGCAAAGCAACCCGCAGTAATAGCGACTAAACCACCTAAGCAGCCGTTCATAAATTGAGTGACATTGAGTTTGTTTTGTACCGCATAACCGAGCAACCCTGCGGAACACGCACCAACAGAGCCTGCAATTACGGTATTAACAATAATCAGGGATACTTGGCTATTCAATGCTAAAGTGCTACCGCCATTAAATCCTAACCAGCCTATAAAAAGAAAAACCGTGCCTAGTGTGGCTTGCGATAAGCTCGAATGTTTAATGGGGATAGCTTTACCATTTTCATTAAAGCGGCCATGACGAGAGCCTACAATTAATAAAATAGCTAAAGCTGCCCAACCACCCACACTATGAACAACAGTAGAGCCAGCAAAATCAATAAAGCCTTTGGAATTTAACCAACCGTTAGCTACTCCTTGATCTAAGCCCGCCCATGCCCAATGACCAAAAACTGGGTAGACCAATCCGGCAATCACTAAGGTGATAAGGAGGTAAGCACCAAACTTAATTCTTTCAGCGATAGCGCCAGAAATTATGGTAACAGAAGCACCACAGAACATGACTTGAAAAACAAAAAATGCCCCTGCCATCATTGGTGTGGATTGAAAGTCTATGGCAAAACCTGTCGTACCAAGAATTCCATTAGCGCTAACGCCAAACATTAAGGCAAAGCTAAAGAGCCAATAAATAAATGTTGTTAGACAAAAGTCAGCCAAATTCTTGATGGCAACATTAATGCTATTTTTACTGCGCGTTAAGCCACTTTCTAAGCATAAAAACCCAGCTTGCATTAGAAAAACTAAAGCACTACAAATAATAATCCAAAGGAAATCTACTTCTTGCTGCATATAGACTGACCCACCATATGACCTTGTTGTAATTAGTTTCGATTAAAGATCAATAGTATAAGCTTTCTAATTCGTAGTATAGCCAGCAAAAAACATGGCTAGTAAGTCATTCGTATGACCAAAAATAATTGGAAATTCAAGTGCTAAGATAGTTATTCATTACCGCGACATTAACAGAGAAGCCATAACCAGTTACTTGTCTTGGTAATTAGCACATACCAGCTATTAATATGGCTGGATATATCAGTATTTGTGAATTTTTCATGCAGTTAGCCTATCTTTCTTGTTTATTAACAGATTAGATTACAATCCCATATTTATCAAAAAAATAGCATTATTCGTTTATAAAAAAATAATATTACTAAAGTTGAAGAGCCCTTATTTCTTCCGATGAAATTCAGGTGAAGTTAAAATGTAGACATCATTAACATAGAATTGTTCTGCACTACTACTTTGCCACCAGTTTTTCCATGTTTCATTGGCTATATCTCCATCCAATAAAGCATTATCTTTAAGCGGCGCAATAAGGCTACCTGTAGACATTAATGTACCGTAGGGAGAACGGCGTTTGATCATTTGCGGTAAAAGTTTGCAGGGATCATCAAGCCCCATACTGCCCACCAATTCATAAAAGCTTTCTAAGGTATTATGGTGAAAATTTTTAACACGCTCACTTTTTTCGTCAATATTAATTGCTTTGGCTCTAGCGGGATCTTGTGTAGCAACCCCTGTTGGGCAATTATTTGTATTACAATGCCTTGATTGAATACAGCCTATTGCCATCATCATGGTTCTTGCAGCATTAACTAAATCGGCACCTGCAGCAATTTTTGCTAACAAATCAAAACCTGTGGCTGTTTTTCCTGAGGCAATAATTTTAACTTTATCCCGTAGACCAACACCCACTAATGCATTATTGACAAAGTGTACGCCTTCAAGACAAATCATACCAAGGCGATTAGAGAACTCAACCGGCGCTGCGCCTGTGCCTCCTTCTGCGCCATCAACCGTAATAAAGTCGGGAGTAATACCCGTTTCTAACATCGCCTTACAAATACTTAAAAATTCTGCAGGATTTCCTATACAGAGCTTAAAACCAACAGGTTTTCCACCGCTTAAGCTACGTAATTGTTGCACAAATGCCAACAGTGCTTTAGGAGAGGTACACTCCGGATTAACCGCTGGAGATATACAATCACGGTCTTTTGAAATATGCCTAATACGAGCAATTTCATCAGTGATTTTTTCTTTAGGCAATACACCACCATGCCCTGGTTTGGCACCTTGGCTTAACTTTATTTCGATCATTTTTACTTGCGGCAGCTTAGCTGTTTGCTCAAAGGTAGTGGGATTAAACCGTCCATTGTCATCACGACAGCCGAAAAGCCCAGTGCCTAACTGCCAAACAATATCACCACCATGTTTTAAATGATAAGGGCTCGCAGCACCTTCACCAGTATTATGATAACAACCAGCTTTTTTAGCGCCTAAATTAAGCGCTTCAATAGCATTAGTGCTTAATGAGCCAAAACTCATCGCTGAAATATTTAAGTAAGATGCGGAGTAAGGCTTAGAGCAACTATCTCCACCTATCAATACACATTTAGCCTGCTCTGATACATGCACCGGTGATAATGAGTGCCACAAGCTTAAATAGTTCCCCTCAACGAGGTTACGCTGGGTACCAAAAGCAATGGTATCGCGTATATTTTTAGCACGCTGATAAACTAAGGTGCGTTGCTCTCGGTTAAATGGACGCTCTTCGGTGTCATTAGCGACAAAGTATTGTTGTATTTCAACACGGTAAGATTCAAGAAAATAACGTAAATAAGCCACTACAGGATAAAGTCGATTCAAGCTATGGGGACTGTAAAAAACGTCATAAAGTCCAATAAGACTATAGGCTAATGAAGAGACTAATAACGCTACACTTAAAAAACTCGGGTTGTACATATAAAAATAACCAGCGATAAAATTGCCAATACTGACAATTAGCCACAGAATTTTTTGCATGATGGTCATAAAATGTCCTTATAAAATTATAATTATTATATAAATCAAACGCATTAATTAAAAAGTTTAATGGTAATAACTTACCATTATTCAGACTTCGTTGAATACGCTATTTTAATAAATACGATAATTAAGCCAAATTTCAGACATAAAAAAAGGCAACCGTAGTTGCCTTTCTATCTCAATGTTAACTTAAGGTGCTAGCTAAAGATATTAACTAAACAGTATTAATCCTGTTCTTTTTTAGTCGCATCTTCAATTTGATCTGGTGTTAACTTTTTACGCTTAATAATTTTCATTGCGCCAGCATCTTGTATATCAAGGAAAGTTTTTTTGATTACTTTTCTTGGTTTATTCACTAGCGGCTTTTTGTTTTGTACTACATTTTCTTTCGCTTTAACCGCTTTAGGTTTTTTCGGTTTTAAGCCTTTAAACTTAACCTTTATTCCTTCAACTTTAGTAAAGCTTATTTTTTGCTGTAAAAATGCTTCTACGTTTTTCAAGCTCAACCAATCATTTGGGCCGACCAATGAAATCGCATCACCTTTTGTTCCTGCACGGCCGGTACGGCCAATACGGTGAACAAACTCTTCAGTATGTTTTGGCATATCAAAGTTAATCACGTGCGATACATTAATTAAATCAAGACCGCGCGAGGCTAAATCAGTCGTTACCAATATTTTATGTTGGCCTTTAGCAAAGCTGTCCATAATTTGATTACGCTGACCTTGGTTTAACTCACCACTTAAGGCAACCGCATTAAGCTCTTGCTCGGTAAGTAACTTAGCTAAACGGTCAGTATCACTGCGTGTTGCCGTAAAAATAATGATTTGTCGTGACTTTTCAGTGACCAAGAAGTGCTGTAACAACGCTTCTTTTTGCGTCAGATTATCAGCAAGGTAGAAACGTTTAGTAATGTCTTCATGTTCAGTATGAGCCGACTCGATAGCAACACGTTTAGGCTTTTTTAATAACTCTTTGGCAAAGTCATTAACTTGCGCATGATCTAACGTTGCTGAAAACAGTAACGTTTGACGTTTACGGTGATCGGCTGCATTATTTATCTGCGTAAGCTCTTTACTAAAACCTAAATCAAGCATGCGATCTGCTTCATCTAAAATAAGCAGTTCTAAACCATTTAAATGAAAGTGACCTTGCGTTAAATGATCGGCTAAGCGTCCAGGTGTAGCAACAATAAACTCAGGCTCTTTCTGCAAAACTTTTACTTGGTCGTTAAAGTTTTCACCACCTAAAATTAATACCGCTTTATATTGAGTATTCGCGGTAAACAAACGCAGCTGACTAAAAACTTGTTTAGCTAATTCACGTGTTGGCGTTAAAATCACCACACGTGGATCACGCTTTGACAGCGCACGATTTTTATTTAATCGCTGTAAAGCAGGAATAATAAACGCTAAGGTTTTACCTGAGCCGGTTTTAGACGAAGCAATTAAATCATGCCCCGCCATTGCCGCAGGAATGGCCTGTTGCTGAATTTGTGTTGGTTCGTTAAAACCCATATGCTCAATGGTACTCATTAAAGCACTGTCTAAACCAAAATCACTAAATTGCACTCGGCTTTCTCCTAAACTTATTTAAAATGGTTAAACTAATCATTAGACGTATCTTTAGAAAACTCTTTTGACTAATCGTTAGAGATGTCATTAACCCGCTGCAATTCGTGCTTCTACTACGACTAAAGCTTGTTCAATACGTTCGATTACTTTGCTTTGATCTAACAACGCTAAAGTAATATCAAGTGATGGTGAGTTACCGCCACCTGTTGCTGCAACGCGTAGTGGCATTCCAACTTTACCCATACCCAATTCTAATTCTACCGCTGTATCATTAATTGCGGCGTGAATAGGCTCTGGTGACCAATCAGTTAATGCTGCTAATTTTTCTTTAACTAAAATCATTGGCTCTTTAACAACTGGACGTAAATGTTTTTTAACGGCTTTGGCATCAAGTTCAGTAAAGTCTTCATAGAAATAACGAGAAATATCAGCCATTTCTTTTAACGTTTTTACACGGTCAGCTTGAATTTTAACAACATCAGCCAACGCTGGGCCATTTTCAGTATTAATACCTTGGTCAGCCATATGCCATGCAAGATGCTTAGCAACATATTCAGGATCCATGGTTTTCATGTAATGTTGATTTACCCAAATAAGCTTGTCGGTATTAAAACCAGACGCTGCACGGTTACAATCTTTTAAATCAAATAACTCAATCATTTCTTCACGAGAGAATATTTCTTGATCACCATGAGACCAACCTAAACGTACTAAGTAGTTTAGTAAGGCTTCAGGTAAATAACCGTCATCACGATATTGCATAACACCAACAGCGCCATGACGCTTAGATAAACGCTTACCGTCATCACCTAAAATCATTGGAATATGCGCATATTCAGGAATATCTGCACCTAATGCTGTAAGGATGTTAATTTGCTTAGGAGTATTACTAATATGGTCATCACCACGAACAACATGTGATACTTTCATATCCCAGTCATCAACCACAACCGTTAAGTTATACGTTGGCGTACCGTCAGAGCGAGCAAGGATTAAATCATCTAATTGGTCATTGCTGATGGTAATATCACCTTTAACCATATCTTTGATAACAACGTCGCCACCAATAGGGTTTTTAAAGCGAATTACAAAAGGTTTATCTGTTGGGTGATCAGTACGGTCACGCCATAAACCATTATATTTTTCTATGCCGCCTGCTGCTTTGGCTGCTTCACGCATTACATCTACTTCTTCGCTGGTGCTATAACAACGATAAGCATTACCCGATGCAAGTAACTGTTCAATCACTTCTTTATAACGATCAAAACGTTCCGTTTGAAAATATGGACCATGTGTCCATTTAAGATCTAACCAGTTCATACCATCCATAATGGCATCAACAGAAGCTTGGGTTGAACGCTCTAAATCGGTATCTTCGATGCGAAGAATAAAGTCACCGCCATTTTTCTGGGCATATAACCAACTATATAAGGCAGTACGAGCACCACCAACATGTAAATAACCGGTTGGGCTTGGGGCAAAACGTGTTGTTAAAGTCATAAAAATCTCTACAGGGTGTCACTAACAGCGTCTAATTGACGACATCAGGAGTATGAATCATAAAATTGGGGGCATTTTAGCATCGCGCCTAAGTTAATTCATCACTTTGATGTAATTAAATAGTGAATCTTTACAACATGTATATTGATGGGTGATAGCTATAAATTATTGGACGATAATTATACGTCCCCGCCCTTGAAAGTTGAGGATTTGAGAGGACGTTAGAATGACTTTAACTGAAGGGAATAATTTAAGCCGAATCAATCTACAATGTAATTGGTATAACTTGGTTTGTTCACACAGTTCAGCTACTTATCGCTGAGAATTCAAAGGTAATTTTCCGCTGATATTGTTGGTTTGGCTTTAAGACATTACTGGGAAAGTGCTTGTTATGATCTGCATAGATATAATTCTGCGCCTCTAGAGACAAACCTTTATAAGCACTAAATTTTCCACTGAGATAAAATCAGCATAAAGTTGTATAGCGAGTTAGTCGTTAGAATTAGAAGGTACTAGTGGTTACAAAGATGAATAATGTTATGCTAGTACTTTATATTTTTCAATCTAAGTTATAATTAACCGGACATTATCGATGATAAAAATCAATGACATAGCTAGTTTAAAACGTGTTTTATTCACGCTGGTAATCTTATGGCAAACGAGTGTATTTGCCAATACAACACCAGAGTATCTAGTTAATAATCACGATAATCAAATTGAAGAAATACCTATGCCTGATATTAATTTAGCTTTAGAACAACCATTGGTTAAATTAATTCAAATAGAGACGGTTAAATTAACTGATAATAGCGGTTTAATTTATATCGGTGGGAAAGTGAATCCAGCTGATCTTGAGCTATATTTATCACAAATGAAGAAAATACTAGGAAATGACTTTGCACTCTACCGACAAAATCAGAGCGCGAGAGATCATCAAAGTTTCCACATGACCTTAATTAATCCCTATGAATATCAGGCGTTAAAAAAGGATATCGCTATTGGAACAACCTTGTCCGTATCATTAAGTGGTTTAGGACGGGTGATTTTGAATGACAAAACCACTTATTTTGTTGTTGCTCAATCCTCACAGGCGACAAGTTATCGTCAAAACTTAGTACTAAATAATAAAGATTTCCATGTAACCTTAGGGTTTTCTCCTAGCGATATTTATGGTGTTAATAAGGGAATAGAGTCGCTTATCAAATAAAAGTGATTCTGCTATTTTACTTGAAAGTATGTACTGTTAAGTATGTACGTGGGTAACCTTACTAAGAAAGTCATCTCTAAAAATCACCTCCACGTCAATTCAATACTAACTCAAAGTTTTGAGATTTTTTGATAAACCCAACACGCTTTAAATAATGTTCATGCTGATTATCAATCGATTGCACTATTAAGTGCTTAACCCCTTCTTGATTAAGCGGGTTACTCTGACCAGTAAACATAAATTCTGCCGCTTTAAAGTCTCTATTTTCCGGAATAATATAATCCAATAGCACTTCTACTCTCCCCTCAATATCTAACTCTTTATAAGCAAAAACACCAACGGGTTTCATGTTTCTAAATATTAATAATACTACGGCATCATCAAGCTGCTGCCATTGGAATTTTTGATATAACTGCATCATATCTTTACCGTAACTATCTTTTAATAAATTAAATAATGGCGAAGTTACTGACTTTAACCTGACTAAATTAAATTGATCTTTTTGCTGATAAATACGCACTAAATAGTAAGCATCCACTAAAGCAACCCAACCATTGAGAATAAAAACGGGATAGGCATCAATAAGATAACCATAAGCACTAAACGCGGCAGCACCTAAAAAGTTGAGCCAACGCAAACGCTTGATATTAGACATCATCAATGACAAAGCAATTAACACACTAGCAACATAACCAAACATTTCTAACAGGGACATGATAACACTCTTTAAATAAAATAAATTTACTTGACCATATGGGCAAGTATTACAACATTGAAACTTAATAAATATAGATAGGCATAACAAAAACCAACAAAAACGCCACTGACAAGTAGTTAAGTTTAAATACAAACACAAACAGAAATAAAATATTTCCTGACCAAAAGGTCAATTAAATAAATATAATATTGACACATGAGTCAAATAAACACAATATATGCCTATTAAATTCTATAGAATAGTAAGTTACCGGCATAAATATGAAACTAGATAACAGCAACATGAAGCTAACCGATTGGCAGCCACTAATCACACAAGCCAAAAAATCAGCGTTAAATGCTTACGCCCCTTACAGTAAATTTCATGTAGGCGCAGCGGCAATCAATACCGACAATCAAATATTTTCTGGTTGTAATGTCGAAAATGCTTCTTATGGATTAACGGTTTGTGCTGAGCGTAACTGTCTTTCTTTTGCCGTAAACCAACAATCAAGCCAAATAAAAGCACTACTTGTTTACACTCAACAAGAAAAATTAACGCCCCCCTGTGGAGCCTGCAGACAAGTAATCGCTGAATTTCTTAGCCAAGATGCTTTAGTCGCATCAGCTAACCACCTAGACCACATGAAAGTATGGACGGTTGCAGAATTGCTTCCCGATGCTTTTACACCACAATTATTATCTTAAGGACTCACTATGCACTTACCTCAAAATATTATTCGTCAAAAACGTAATAAACAAACCTTAACAATCGATGAAATTCAAAGCTTTGTTGATGGTCTTAAAAATGGTGATTTCACCGACGCACAAGTTGGATCTATGGCTATGGCCATTTGGCTAAATGGTATGACAACAGATGAAGTTGTTAACCTAACTATGGCTATGCGCGACTCAGGCACAGTGGTTGACTGGCAGAATAAATTAGATAAACCGATTGTTGATAAACACTCAACCGGTGGTGTTGGCGATAAAGTTAGTTTGATGTTAGCGCCAATAGTTGCTGCTTGTGGTGCTAATGTGCCCATGATTGCAGGCCAAGGTTTAGGTCACACCGGTGGCACGGTTGATAAATTAGAAGCTATTCCAGGGTTTAATGTCCGCCCTAGCCTGCCAGAGTTTCAAGCGACAGTTAAAGAGCAAGGCACGGCAATTATTTCACAGACCAAAGATTTAGCGCCTGCTGACAAACGTCTTTACTCCATCAGAGATGTTACCAGTACGGTAGAGTCAATCCCGTTGATTACGGCGTCAATTTTATCGAAAAAATTAGCCGCGGGTCTAGAGTCTTTAGTGATGGATGTCAAAGTTGGTAATGGTGCCATGATGGCTGATATTGAATCAGCTCAGGCGTTAGCCCATTCTATAGTGTCTGTGGCTAACGGAGCTGGTACTCCAACTCAAGCTTTAATTACCGACATGAACCAACCACTTGGTACAACCGTAGGTAACGCACTAGAAATACAAGAAACTATTGACTATTTAACGGGAAAATACCGCGAGCCAAGGTTGCATGAAATTACCATAGCACTTGCTGCTCGCATGTTATTAACCAGTAAAATAGCCGATGATATTCAACAAGCAACAGGTTTAGCCGAAGAAGCACTAACATCAGGAAAAGCAGCAAAAATATTTAGCCAAATGATCATTGCGATGGGTGGCCCTGCTGATTTATTAACAAATGCTGAAAATATTCTACCTAAAGCGAATGTTATAAAAACTATAGTAGCTCCGAGTGCTGGTTTTATTGGCGTTATGGACACCCGAGCGATTGGTATGGCCTTAGTACAAATGGGTGGTGGTCGTGTCGATCACAATCAAAGCCTAGACTATAGCGTTGGCTTTAGTAACATTAAACCTAAAGGCACAAAAGTAACTGAAGGTGATATTATTGCGATTGTGCATGCCAATGACGAATCCCAAGCAACACTTGCGATTAAACAGTATTTAACAGCGGTTGAAATTTCAGATTCCCAAGTTACTATTGAGCCAGTGATCCATCAACTAATTACCTAGTTATCTAGTTAGGGCAATATTTGTTGTACAGCCCCCCTTAGTTAAGGCGACTTTATTGTCGCCTTAACTTTAGATTCAAGTAAATTTTTAAAAAGAGAAAAATCATGTCGAGAGCTATTATTCTTGTAATAGACGGTTTTGGCTTAGGTCATGCCCCTGATGCCGACGCTTTTGGTGATGTTAATGCCAACACCTTCGCCAATTTGGCTGAAAAATTTCAGCAAAGTAAAAACAGACCATTAAAGCTACCTAACTTAAGCAAACTAGGTTTAGTAAAAGCGTGTGAGCAAGCATCAAAACGAACACTTTGCGTAGAGGCAGTAGCTCCATGTAAAGGTGCCTATGGTTATGCCGCTGAAATTAGTACTGGTAAAGATACCCCCAGTGGTCACTGGGAAATGGCAGGCGTGCCTGTTTTATTTGATTGGACTTACTTTACTGATAAAAAGAATAGCTTCTCACCTGAGCTAATCGCTCAAATAAACCAAGTAACAGGTTATAGCGATTTATTAGGTAATTGCCACGCTTCTGGCACCAATATAATTGCTGATTTAGGCGAGGAACATATAAAAACTGGTTTACCTATTTGTTACACCTCTGGCGATAGTGTTTTTCAAGTTGCAGCACATGAACAGCACTTTGGCTTAGACAATCTTTATAAATACTGTGAGCAAGTACGTGAAATACTCGACCCAATGAATATTGGTCGTGTCATTGCTCGTCCTTTTATTGGTGAAAGCCCTGCTGACTTTGAGCGCACAGGTAATCGCAGAGACTATTCGGTATTACCCCCTGCAACGACGGTCTTAGAGAAATTAACGCAAGCCGGTGGTACAGTAATTAGTGTCGGTAAAATTGCCGATATTTTTGCTCACCAAGGTATCAGTATTAAGACTAAAGCGACGGGCATTCCAGCATTAGTAGACTCAACCCTTGCTCATATGAAAACCGCAGACGATAACAGCATTATTTTTACTAATTTAGTGAATTTTGACCAAGACTTTGGTCATCGACGTGACCCTGTTGGTTTTGGTGAAGCCTTAGAATATTTTGATGAACGTTTAGCTGAATTCTTAGCGCAAATGGCGGATGATGATTTACTCTTATTAACGGCTGATCACGGTTGCGATCCTACTTGGCCTGGTAATGACCATACCCGTGAATTTGTACCCGTTATTGCCTATCACAACCATATCGATTCCGTTAATCTAGGGCAACGCAATACATTTGCCGACTTGGGTCAAACCTTAGCAAGTTTATTTAAATTGGAAGCCATGAATTACGGTCAGTCTTTTTTAAACGAATTGAAGCTTTAAAGGATATGCCTTCTTAGTATCCATTGAATGCATTCGCGATCGGTTGTTCTTTAGGTCAACTGATCGCTAGAAGCAGATCAAACCATAATTATTTCTTAGGAAAATTTTATTGTTTACTCGCATCCTTCAGAATTTGTTAATTTCTCTGGAAAAAATATATCTTCAATACGCTGGTTAAATTGGTTGGCTATATCAAACGCCAATTGCAAAGAAGGATCATGTTTTCCTCTTTCAACAGCGTTTACAGCCTGTCGAGAAACCCCTATTTTATCTGCAAGAGCTTGTTGTGACCAATCTTGCTCCGCGCGTAATACCTTAATTCGATTATTCATTGTCTTTCCAAATTAATAATTGCACTATCAAGCCATGACTACCAAATACAAAAGGGGTAACTAACGCTAACTCTACTTCAGGCATAGGGAACTTCATTGCCAACATGCCATAGATAAAAGACGAAACGCACAGAAAACCTAGCGTCCATAAAAAAGCCTCGCCGGTGAGTGCTTTCATGTATTCATCAAATGCTTTATATCGAGCTCTAAAGATGAAAAAAGCCCAGATTAACGGTAAACCTGGCATTAGAGTAACCACAACTTTTAGCCAAGTTGGCATGTCTAAGAGTTCTAAAGAAAATGTTTGCACCGCAATCAGGATGAGAAATAACACCATAGCTGTCATAAAAAGTTTTAGGAACAAAGGTTCTTGTTTAGTGCTTTCCATAATATTTACCTTAAAGTGTGTGCCCTTAATATTGATGGGGCAAGTACAAATGACTTACAAACCTGACACTATGTCAGGCTACCATTACACATTGTCACCAAGTCATGACAATGTCAAGTAAGCCTGACAATAAAATAATAGGTTCATGTTTTCCTTAAAGTGTGTAGTTAAGCAGCAATGTGAATGTCAAAAAGTGAGTCTCAAACTGATTTCATCAACGTCCACTAAGTAGAAGATGTTAATTTATCTTTCGACATGTTTAGGTCATCTAATGGGTATACTAATGAATTAAATATACACCAATATTTCAAAAACTTACTTCTGCCCTGTTTACTGACAAGTCCATAAACTTAAAGGTCCACTTTCGTATTTAAGTGAACATAAGGTTAGATGATTGTGAGAGAGAGTTTCATCGCTGTTGTGGCAGCAATAATCAAGGGTAAACCGCATATTTCAATGAACAATAGAAGCCATACTGAAACGGCCTCATTTTTATAAAAAAGGACGATAAATCAGCCAATTAACTCTTCAACATAATATGTATTTTCACCTGAGGTAATTTCCATATTACATACACTGGGATTATGGTCAGCATCAACAAGGCCAATTGCTCAGCTTCATTTAGTGGTAACAATTGTAATAAGTAAACAATAACTGCCGCGCCGCTCATTTGCACAAAGCCTAACAGTGCTGACGCCGAACCCGCTTTTTCGCCAAAAGGCGCAAGCGCTTGTCCTGCACAAGCTCCCATCAACAATGAAAAACCCAGTGAACTAATCATTATTGGTAACATAAAGGCGATAGGAGTTTGCCAAGCCAACAAGGCTAACATTAACAAACCGGCACTAATCAATAAAACCATACCAAAACCTATCGTTACTCTTGCGCCAAACTTCACTAAGATTCTAGGCGCTATAAAACATGCAACAATGTTAATCGCTGCATTTAAACTAAACCAATAAACAAAGCTCTGCTGGTCTAAACCTAACCGCACCATTAACCAAGCTGGAGAGCTACTGACGTAAGCAATAATAATTGCCATGGCTAACATCACAAGTACTGCATTAAACAGGAATACCGGGTGTTTTATTACCGGTATAAAGTGCCCTAAGGTGATAAGTTTTTTATGCTGCACTGTGTGCTCTGGTCTTGTTTCTTTAAGCATTAAAAACAAAATAAAACCTGCAAAAACAGCATATCCTGCCATAAATTCAAAGTTACTACGCCAGCCAAAATATTCAGTTAATACGTTACCTAACAAAGGTGCAAGCGCAGGAATACAACAAATAGCGCTATTTAAATAAGAGTACATAACGCCACTTTCAATCGCGTTGTATTTATCACGTACGCTGGCAAAGGCTGCAACGACTATCGCACAAGCCCCAAGGCCTTGTACTAAACGACTAAAAAGAAAAAACGTTAGGCTGTCTGAATAAGCAGAAATAATAGAAGCTAAGCCATAAATAAGGATACCGCCTAACGCAATTGGTCGTCGACCATAGCGGTCAGCGAGTGGACCACTTATTAGCTGGCCAAATCCCATACTTAAAATAAATATCGTTATGCTCCACTGAATTTGATTCATAGGAACAACAAATTCTGCAGCCATAACAGGTAAAGCGGGCAGAAAGATATCTATGGCTAATGGGCTAAAAATAACCATTAAAATCAGTAGTGGTAAAAGTTGTTTATTTGTCATTTAAAGCCTCCATAATAATGACTGCGTATTATAGGATATTGCGGTTATAAGCAGAAGAGAATTATCGTTAATTAAAAGAGTCAAAATTACCGATTCGATGATCTATCAGCGTAATAAAATGCCGAGTAATAATATTACTCGGCAGTTAAATAGCTCGTTAAAAGTATTACTGATTTGCATACCTATATTGGGTAAGTAATAACTCAGTAGAGCTATCAGAAAGCTCTGTGTTTTCTGGTTGCTCAATACGGGCTAATATATCGTCGCCTAATATTTTACCTAGTTCGACTCCCCATTGGTCAAAAGAGTTTAAGTTCCAAATGACCCCTTGAACAAACACTTTATGCTCATACAAAGCAATCAGTGTCCCTAATTGATAGGGTGTTAGGCGGTTAAAAGTCAGCGTATTAGACGGTCGGTTACCCGGCATTTCCTTATGCTTAGCAATCACTTTAGCTAAGGCTCCATCCATACCTGATGCAACAAGCTCATCATAGGCTTGTTGATGCGTTTTCCCTTGCATTAAGGTCTTGCTTTGTGCGAAACAATTGGCCACTAACATATCTTGGTGACCATCCATATTATGATCAGCCACTAGCGGTTGAATAAAATCGACTGGGACTACTGAAGTGCCTTGATGTAATAACTGATGAAAAGCATGTTGACCATTAGTACCTTCAGCTCCCCAAATAACAGGGCCTGTTGTACTACTCACCATTTCATTATTAAGCTGACAGCTTTTACCATTAGACTCCATGTCCATTTGTTGCACGTAAGCAGGAAAGCCTCGTAAATAATGGCTATAAGGTAATAACGCATGAGTTTGACAACCAAAGAAATTATGGTTCCATACGCCTAACATACCCATTAATACCGGTAAGTTTTTCTCAAGTGGCGCCTCATTAAAATGATTATCAAGATCAGCTGCTCCCTTAAGTAATTCTGCAAAGCCTGCATTACCAATTGCCATCGCAATCGGCATGCCAATAGCGGACCATAAAGAATATCGACCACCGACCCAATCCCACATAGGAAAAACATTATTACTGCTAATACCAAAGGTTACGGCTTTACTCACATTAGAGGAGATGGCAATAAAGTGACAACTTAACTGCTCAAAAGTAACACCAAAATCATAGAACCATTGCCGGGTCGATTCAGCATTAGTTAATGTCTCCTGAGTATTAAATGACTTGGAGGCAATCAACACCAAAGTCGTCTCAGGATTTAACTTAGTTAATACATCATGAAGATGGTTACCGTCAATATTGGCAACAAAGTGTTGCTTAGGTCCACCTTGAACATAAGGTTTTAAAGAGGTCGTCACTATTTTTGGCCCTAAAAAAGAACCACCAATACCTAAATTCAAAACATCCGTGATGCATTTCCCACTATAACCAAGCCATTCTTTATTACGTACTTGGTTTACTACGGTTTCTACCTTAAGTCGCACGGCTTTGATTTGAGGCACTATATCAACACCATCAACAAACACTGGCTTGTTATCTTGTTGTCGTAAAGCTGTATGCAATACCGATCTATTTTCAGTATTGTTAATCGCTGCGCCAGCAAACATCGCATCACGTTTTTGTGTCAGTTGCGCCGACTCAGCTAACGCCATTAATAAGGCGCGGGTTTTTAACGTGATTCGGTTTTTTGAATAATCAAGATTTAATCCACATGCGCTCACTGATAAATTTTCAGCTCGTTGAGAGTCACAGGCAAAAAGATCACGTAAATGACTATTTTCAATCTCACTCAAGTGCTGCTGAAGTTCACGCCAGTTATCATTAAAGGTATCTAATCGCATTAAAAATATCCTTACGTTATTTTAGAATAACTGGCTTAGTTGTACTTCAAGCTTGCACTGATCGATGGCAAAGTTACGAATACCTTCCGCTAGTTTCTCTGTTGCCATAGCGTCTTGGTTCATTTCCCAACGAAATTGAGCTTCGGTTAAGGTCGCTGGTTGGTCTTGTAAACTGGTTGCCGCTGTTAATTTTTGTTTTATCACTTCGTGATTTACAGCCAACTCAGCCATTAAGGGTGGACTGATGGTTAAACGGTCACAGCCAGCAAGTGCAATTATTTCATCAACATTACGAAAGCTTGCTCCCATGACAACGGTGTTATAGCTATGCTGTTTGTAATAGTTATAAATTTCAGTGACTGAAATCACTCCGGGATCTTCACTCGCTAGATAACTTTCACGCCCAGTATCTTTTTTATACCAATCTAGAATACGACCAACAAAAGGTGAAATCAGATATACCTTGGCTTCTGCACACGCTTTTGCCTGCGAAAAACTAAATAACAGCGTTAAATTACATTGAATGCCTTCTTGTTCAAGTTGTTTGGCTGCTTGAATACCTTCCCACGTTGACGCCAATTTAATCAAGATACGTTCTTTGTCTATATTCGCTTCTTTATACATAGCGATGAGTTGGCGAGCTTTAACAATGCTGGCTTCTTTATCAAAAGATAAACGGGCATCTACTTCCGTAGAAATACGGCCAGGTACAATCGCTAATATTTCTAAACCAATTAATACCGATAATTTATCCGCCGCAAGACTCACTTGCACAGTCTTATCACTTGTTTGACTTTTAGCCCAATTAACTGCCTGTGTTAACAAAGCTTGATAAGCAGGAATGGCCGCCGCTTTTAGTAATAATGACGGGTTAGTTGTAGCGTCCATCGGCGAAAACTGCGCTATCGCTTCAATATCGCCGGTATCAGCAACGACCGTTGTCATTGTTTTTAATTGTTCAAGTTGAGAAAATTGAGAAATATGTGCTTGCATGATAATTCCTGTTAGAAAGTTTTGTATGTTTAGTTAGGTTAAATTCGTTTGCTTTAATCTGCTTGGTATAAGACAAGCTATTAGATAAAAATACCCGCGATAGTCGCACTCATTAAATTAGCCATAGCACCTGCTAATACAGCCTTCATGCCTAGTTTGGCAATATCATGGCGACGGCAAGGTGCCATATTACCCATACCGCCTAATAAAATAGCGACCGAAGAGAGGTTGGCAAAACCACAAAGGGCAAAAGTAATAATCGCCTGAGTTCTGGTACTTAACTGATCAGCCACGGTGATAAAATCTAAATACGCGACAAACTCGTTGATAACAATTTTTTGTCCTAAGAAGCTACCTGCCATGTTCGCTTCATGCCAAGGAATGCCAATAAGGTAGGCAACAGGCTGAAAAACATAGCCTAAAATGAGTTGTAAACTTAAGTTTTCAAAGCCAAATAATTCGCCAAAACCACCTAATAAACCATTTACCATTGCTAATAAAGCAACAAATGCTAATAACATGGCACCAACATTAAGCGCTAACATCATGCCATTTGATGCGCCTGTCGCTGCAGCATCAATCACATTAACAGCCTCTTTAGCATCGGTTTTTAAATTAGCTAAATCATCATTGGGTTGCTCTGTTTCAGGCACTAACATTTTCGCCATCAACAAACCGCCGGGTGCTGCCATAAAACTAGCGGCAATTAAATATTTTAAATCAATGCCAATTCCAGCATACCCCGCTACAACAGAGCCAGCGACTGAAGCCAAGCCACCGACCATCACAGCAAACAGTTCAGAACGTGTCATTTTAGGAAGAAAAGGCTTAACCACTAAGGGCGCTTCGGTTTGACCAACAAAAATATTGGCAGTAGCAGACATAGACTCTGCTTGACTGGTTTTTAGTAGTTTCTGTAAACCACCGCCAATAAACTTAATCACCAGTTCCATCACACCAATGTAATAGAGTACGGCGATCAAGGATGAGAAGAATACAATTACAGGTAAAACGTGAAAGGCAAACATAAAACCCAAACTTTTCTGCCCTATTTGTTCTCCAAAGATAAAGATAATACCGGCATTGGCATAACCAATAACACTCGATACACCATTGGTAACTCCGAGCAAAATATCTTTGCCTGCGGGCATATAGAGTACAAAAGCGCCGAGAGATATTTGTAACGCTAGTGCACCAATAATCGTACGCCAATTAATACTTTTTCTATTTGAGGAGGCTAAATATGCAATACCTAAGAGGAGAAAAATCCCCAAGATGCTACGTAAAATATTGGTATCCATATTATTCCTTGTTATTTCTTATGACATTGGTACTAGAGAAAGTACCCTTGTATGAAGAATTTATTATTGAGTGTTAACCCTAACCAAAAACCTGACTAGGTAGTCAGGTTTTTAATTTAAACTAAGAAACTAGCTAGGTCAATAGGATATTTTTGAATAAAATGTCAATGTCATGACCTGTACGTGTCACATATAATTTATTAACGTATTTATCCTAGATTTCTTCACCATCAGCTTAAACCTCATTAACATTGACGTTCAGCCTGCTTAGCACAACAAAATTACGCGTTAATAAATAACTTTCTTGCGCTGTCTAATACTCCTAATTCATCAACCAATAAATTCAGCGTTATTGTGGGGGTTTATGAGCGTGCATACTTAAAGCGTTTCGAAACAAGCTTTAATGCCAAATTAACCGGTTAAAATACTAATAATATTTATTTATTGAAATATATTGACCACATGGTCAAGTTACTTTACATTCTTAATGCAACCTGACAGTAGTGACAAGTTAATTACTAAAAATAAACTGACCTCTTTTTGTAGGGAATGTTTACTCAGAACTTTATGATTAGGCTCTCAAAACATGATATTTCGAACTGATTTTTTACCTAGAAAAATAGAAAAAGAATTCACACATCCAGCCATGGCAATAAGGGTGTTAATAACCCTAATGGCCACTTTATTACTCAATCCTGTAATTCATGCTGAAACACTCGAAAATAATGACACTAACATCAAGGTGGCAACTTTTAATGTCAGTATGGATGCAACAAACTATTTGCCTAAAGATGAAATAGGCACAGGTATCGAGTTGATTAATGCACTTAATAATAATAATCAACAAATCAAGAATATTGCAGAAATCATTCAACGCTCTCGTCCTGACATCATATTACTCAATGAATTTGACTATATTGCGAACCCCAAACAAGGTGTTGAACTTTTTTTGAAAGAATACTTAGGGAAAGCTCAACAAGGAAGCCAAGCCATTGATTACCCTTATTATTACTACGCCCCAGTAAATACAGGGCTTAACACGCCATTTGATTTAGATAATAACGGTGAAAAAACAAATAACCTTGGCGATGCTCAAGGCTTTGGCCACTTCCCTGGGCATTTTGGCATGGTGTTGTTGTCTAAATATCCAATAGACAAACGAGCAATTAGAACCTTCCAAAAATTCCTGTGGAAAGATATGCCCAATGCCATTGTGCCTATAGATCCGAACACTAACGAACCTTGGTATAACAGCCAAGAATCGCAAATACTGCGCTTATCTTCAAAATCTCACTGGGATATTCCTGTCAATGTGCAAGGAAAAATTGTTCACATATTGGCAAGCCATCCAACGCCCCCTGTATTTGATGGCAAGGAAGACCGTAATGGCGCGAGAAACCACGATGAAATTCGCTTCTGGCAAGATTATATTACCCCGAACAAAGGCAACTATATTT
Source organism: Colwellia sp. 75C3 (assembly GCF_002836255.1). Taxonomy (GTDB): domain Bacteria; phylum Pseudomonadota; class Gammaproteobacteria; order Enterobacterales; family Alteromonadaceae; genus Colwellia. Next base: position 117,045 of record NZ_PJAU01000056.1, read on the forward strand.
ACGATGATGAAGGTCTCAAAGGAGGTATGAAAATTGATAGCCGCTTCGTCATTTTAGGGGATCAAAATGCCTCTAAAGATGAAGGTTCCGCACGTAAAGAAGGCATAGCAAACTTACTCGCTAGCCCTTTAACAAATAATGATATAACGCCTGTTAGCATTGGAGGAATGAACAATAGCGACAGCCCTTTTGCTGCCAACCATACTGCTGGTTGGGGTATGCGAGCAGATTATGTTTTACCTTCTCGAGCAGGTTTAAAGCTACAAAAAAATGGTGTGTTTTGGCCAAAGAAAACCTCCCCTCTTTATCGTTTGATTGATCGCCGTTCAGCTTCATCAGACCACCGTTTAGTCTGGGCTGACTTAACCCTAACAACGAAAGAAAAAGTCGCAAAAAATATTATCATGGTTATTGGTGATGGAATGGGACCTGCCTATACCACTGGTTACCGTTATTTTATCGATGATAAAAGTACGCCTCTGGTAGAAACAACTGTATTTGATGATTTATTAGCCGGCATGGTTAGTACTTATCCAGTAAACACTCAAGGTTATGTAACTGACTCTGCTGCCGCAGCCACTGCGCTATCTACCGGACATAAAACTTATAATGGTGCTATCGGTGTTGATACAGATAAGAAACCTTTATTAACCCTAATGGAATTAGCTAAACAATTAGGTAAAAAAACGGGATTAGTAGTCACCTCACAAATTAACCATGCGACCCCTGCCGCTTATTTTTCTCACAATGAAAGTCGTAAAAATTACAATGAAATTGCTGACAGTTACTTTGATAAGCGGATAAATGGTCATTTTAAAGCCGACATTATGTTAGGCGGCGGAACAAAATATTTTAATCGCCAAGATAGAAACTTAGTCGCCGAATTTAAGAATGCTGGATTTCAATATATTGATGATTTTTCACAACTTGCTTCACTCAATAAACAACAAGCGGTATTAGGTTTGTTTGCAGAAGTGGGCCTGCCTTGGACGCTCGATAATAAAAATAATAATCATCTATTAACGATGACCACAAGTGCGGTACAACAGCTAGAAAACGTTGATGGTTATGTATTACTTGTAGAAGCAAGTCAAATAGATTGGGCTGGCCATAGCAATGACATCGCTGCCGCTATGGGGGAAATGTCGGATTTAGCACAAACCTTAACTTGGCTAAAAAATTATGTAGAAAATAGCGAAGATACTTTATTAGTTGCCACAGCAGATCATAGCACTGGCGGTTTAACGCTTGGCGCTAAAGGTGATTATCGTTGGCAGCCTGAGTATTTGAAAAATTTAACTCTGTCCCCGCAAAGCATTGCTGAAAAATTAGCACAAGATAAAGAGGTTATCACGGCACAAAAACTATCAGATTTACTTGGTTTTACTGTATCTGTGCAAGAAGCCAATTTATTTGTTAATCGAAAAAGTGAAAAGTTAATTTATCAGCAAATAAAACACTTAATCGATAAAAAAACTAATACTGGCTGGACCTCAAGCGGTCATACAGGCATCGATGTACAAGTGTTTTCTGCTGGCACTGGCGCTAACGACTTTACGCTACATCAAACCAATACGGACATAGCGAACAAGCTATTTACTGTACTGAAATCAAATTAACTAATACCCGTTAATACATACATCAACAAATACTAACTAAAAGACTCAATACCATTGAGCAAACAACCCAAAGGAAAATTATGAAAATACAAATGTTATCTGCAGTACTTGGCCTTAGCGTACTCACAAGTCATGCTAATGTCGTGATCACTGAATATGTTGAAGGTGGAGGCAGCAATAAAGCCATTGAAATTTCCAACCTGGGCACAGCAGACGTCGACTTAGCCGCTGGCGGTTATAAACTCGATCTTTTTACTAATGGTAAAACAGAAAGTACTAACGGAATTTTGCTTCAAGGTTTATTAATACCTAACTCCAGCATTGTTGTTTATAACAAAGATGCGACGGACGCATTTAAGCTGTCAGCACCTCAAGGTCTTGCTGATGCGAGTGCTACTTATTTCAATGGCGATGATGCCATAGTACTTTCAAATGCTGATGGCGTTATTGATAGTTTTGGTCAATTAGGTACAGATCCCGGCAGTAACTGGGGTGATGTTGATTTTTCAACTAAAGATCATACCCTACGTCGCAAAGTATCTATTACTCAAGGCGATATAACGACAGACGATGCTTTTGACCCGTCTACTGAATGGACTGCCTTTGCTAAAGACACGGCTGATGGCTTAGGCTGTACTGGCGAGATAGCCTGTGATGGTTCACAACCATTACCGTCTGTGGGTGCTGCAATAGGTGATTCTACCGATAGTGAAGACATAGTAATAATCACTGAATATGTCGAAGGAGGTGGCAGCAATAAAGCCATTGAAATTTCTAACCTAGGCACAGCAGACGTCGACTTAGCCGCCAGAGGATATAAACTCGATCTTTTTACTAATGGTAAAACAGAAAGTACTAATGGAATTTTATTACAAGGTTTATTAATTCCTAACTCCAGCATTGTTGTTTATAACAAAGATGCGACAGATGCATTTAAGCTGTCAGCACCTCAAGGTCTTGCTGATGCGAGTGCTACTTATTTCAATGGCGATGATGCCATAATACTTTCAAATGCTGATGGCGTTATTGATAGCTTTGGACAATTAGGTACAGATCCTGGTAGTAACTGGGGTGACGCTGATTTTGCTACTAATGATCATACCCTACGTCGCAAAGTATCGATTACTCAAGGAGATATAACAACGGATGATGCTTTTGACCCGTCAACTGAATGGTCGGCCTTTGCTAAAGACACTGCAGATGGTTTAGGTTGCACTGGCGAAATCGCTTGTGATGGTTCACAGCCACTACCTACTGCCGGTACCTTAATCGCTGACAGCTCTACGCCTGTTGAAGGAATTTGTACAAACTGTCCTGATCTAACAAAAATTGCTGACCGTGCTACTTATGTAGAAGCCAGTTATTACGCTAATGCAAATGCCGCTGAAGCGAATGCTTTACGTGCCGCAATCACGACAGACATCAGTGCAGTGCATAAGCAACTGAGTTATTCAGAGGTATGGACAGCGTTAACTTATACCGATGAAGACCCTGCTAATAGTAACAATATAATTTTACTCTACACAGGGCGATCTATTGCTAAAGCAGACAACGGTAGTGGTTCAGCTTCAAGTAATCAAGATTTCTGGAATCGCGAACATACTTGGGCAAAATCTCATGGTTTTCCAGAGACTAGTCAGTTAGGTTATACCGATATTCATCATTTACGCCCTACTGATGTTTCTATGAACAGTGACCGTGGCAATCGTGATTTTGATATCGGGGGTACACCTAACGATGAAGCACCTGAAAATATGAGCACAACAGATACTTGGGAACCAAGAGACAACGTTAAAGGTGATGTTGCCCGTATGATGTTTTATATGGATGTACGTTACGATGCAGGTACAGAAAGCACCATGCCCGATTTAATACTCGTTGATAGTGTTGGTACAGCGACTAGTACTTTAAGTGATGGCACTGGTAAGCTAGGTAAATTGTGTACATTATTTGATTGGCATTCTCAAGATCCTGTTGATACCGTTGAAACAAACCGTAACCACAACATCTATGAATATCAAGGAAACCGTAACCCTTTTATCGATCACCCAGAATGGGTTGATAGCCTTTATGCCTCAGCTTGTGGTGGAAGTACTGGAACTGACGGTGGTGGTACTGACAATGGTGATGCTAACGTAGCGCCAACAGTTTCCGCCGGTGATGAACAATCAGTAGCCTCTGCTGGCAACGTTACGCTAACCGCAACTGCTACAGATAGTGATGGCAGTATTGTTAGTTATGCTTGGACACAAATAAGTGGTAAAACGGCAACTATTACTAATGCTGATAGCGCTACTGTAACTTTTGTAGTACCAAAAGTAGGTAAAGATGAAAGCTTAGTTTTTAGCGTTACCGTAACTGATGACCTAGGTAAAACGAGTACAGCCCCTGTTACTATAAATGTGGCCGCTGAAGTGATAGAGACTGAATCTAGTGGTGGTACTTTTTACTTTCTACTTGCTGGACTTACCTTACTAACAGTAAGAAGATTTAAAAGGTAGTTGAATTTAATTTAAACGACTCCAATTTACTTTAGTGAAGCAAGTTGCATTTATTCAATGCCACTTGCTTCATTTTTTATAACCATACACCTCCTTGTTATCTCAAAATATCCTCTCCACCTTTACTTCGACAACAACAACTATACTTACATGAGTAAATATCCCTAAAAGGTAATTATTTCGATGCACTTTATTGTTTACTCTATCATTTCATACTTGTTGTTTTTATCACTAGCAAGCTATGGAGAAACCCTAAGTGTAATGCTTTACGATACCAATAATCCGCCCTACTCGTTTAAAAAAGAGGGTAAGCGACAAGGCATTTTTATTGATATTTTTCAACATTTAGAAATAATCAGCCCCTATAAATTCATATTAATTGATTATCCTTTTGCTAGAGCGCAGCACGAGTTTTTCCTAGGAAATGTTGATATAGAGCCCGGTATTTTCCATGGCTGGCGCATTAATGAAAAAGTATATGGTCAATACTCGATTACTTTTGCCAAAGCTGAAGATGTCATAGTGTTTCGAAAAGGTATGGCTTTCAGTGTACAAACACCCAAAAATTTATTTGGAAAAATTGTTGGTACCGTTAGAGGTTATACGTACGGTGAATATGATCACCCAGAAGTACTTCGTCAAGATAACAAAGATGAAGGTCTTATTTTAAAACAGTTACTTTATCAACGCTTTGACCAAATTTTCATTGATAAACGCGTAATCAAATATTATATGCTTAAAGATAAAACTTATCGCCAGTTAGAAATCGGCAATACGCTTTTATCAGTAGACGTTGCGCTTAGGGTCCACCCAAAAAAAGTGCATGTTTTACCTGCATTAAACGCAGCTCTACAACAAATGTTAACTACTGGAAAAATCAAAGCAATTTATCAAAAATACCAATTAGCTGCCACGAAATAATAGCGGTCCTCACATTAATAATTTAATTTTCATAGTAGCTAAATGAATAAGAAGAACCTCAGTGAAGTAACGGTAAAACGTTCCGTTTGTCGGTAAAGGCCTTTGATTGGCAAAGGAAGTGGCTTTTATTTCGATAAAAAAATTAACTGACGCTATAAAGAGAAGCGAACAGCTAACAGTTAATGGTTTCAGTGTTTGTTCCGAACCAATGAAGATATTTGTCGATAGACTTAACTTATAACGTTAACTTGTTTTAACGACGTTACTGTTAACTGTGTTTGATAATAATATTTTTTAGTGCTTTTACCGTTCGCAATGAAATATATCTTCACACGTTTAACCTCCCCTGTAACGCCAATAGTTTTGTCAATAAACAACACCATTGTTAACCCCTGATGCTTTTATGACAAATTGAAATGTGCCTTTCACTCCTTGTGGCGCTATTGCTTCCGTCTGGGCAATTAAGTTCATCGTACTCGTTACTGATACATTAGTTGCGTATTTATATGATGAACTACAAGCGCTAACACTGATATTAAAGGCTTCAAATTGACGACATCCCTGTTTTATATGGCTAACAAAAAGTTTCGACTTCCTTTACGTTATAAAGATAAACTAGTGAAGCTGATAACCAGCTCCACTAGCGTGTACAAAATGTGTGGAAATAACTAAACAATACTTTCAAGTGTCATTTCTATCATTTCACCAAACTTTAATTGGCGATCTTCTGCAGACATTTTTTCACCTGATTTGATATGATCACTTACCGTAAGTAAACAAAGTGCTTTTTTTCCTAGTTCAGCAGCTACGCCATAAAGTCCAGCAGCTTCCATTTCTACAGCAAGAATTCCATATTTTTCAAGTTTTTCAAAGACCTCAAATTCTGGTACATAAAATAAATCAGCCGAAAAAACATTGCCTACTTTAGGTGTTTTTCCTAATCGTTTCGCGGTAGTAACAACTTTTTCCAATAATTCATAATTTGCTATAGCAGCAAAATCGAAATTGTTAAGTCGTTGGCGATTTACGTTAGAGTCTGTGCTTGCTCCCATCGCAATAACAATATCTTCTAACTGTATATCATCACGAATTGAACCACAGCTACCTACACGAATAATATTCTCAACGCCGTAATCTCGATATAACTCTGTAGCATAAATCGACATAGAAGGTATGCCCATGCCCGAGCCCATTACTGAGATACGTTTTCCTTTGTATTCTCCTGTATAGCCAAACATATTTCTAACCGCTGTGACTTGCTTTACATTGGTTAGATAGTTTTCAGCGATAAATTGCGCCCGTAAAGGATCGCCAGGCATGATAACTGTTTCGGCAAAATCACCTGCATGAGCGGATATATGTGCTGTTGGCATAAGAATGTCCTAATCGTTAATATATTATTTAACTACATTTACATAATAGTTAGTTATTTAGTAGAACTACATAATAGTAAATACCTGACCATACAGTCAAGTTTAATGGTAATAAAAATACTGAGCACGTTATAAAAATAAACTTCAATAGTTCGCAACGTTTTAGCATCTATCAATAAAAAAGGTATTTAATCCTTAAGACTAAATACCTTATTATTATGTGTTTATATCTTTTTATGAACTAACTGTTTATTAGTTCCCCCAAATATTGTCAATATACTCAGGATGGTCAACAAAAGGGTTACGATTTCCTTGATGGCCAAATGCAGCCTCATTACGATCTATTTCTTTTTGGCTAACGGGATCGTTAGCATGCCAACGTATCAACATTTCCAATTGCCATAATTCAAACACTTGATTACTACTACCATCTAAAATAGCATCACCATAAACTGAATTATTCTGCCAACTGCTAATAACATTTTCATAACGAGTCGCCATATAAAAGTACGCTCGCGCTAAATCACCTTTAAATTCATCAATAGGTTCAAAAACAGTACCGTTATAACCTAGAGTACTCGTTGATGAGCCTAATTTACTATTATTTGTTGAGGTAAAAGAAGCAGTTGCCACCTCTCCATAGGGGAAACCACTACGTTTTGAGTTGACATAGCCATCGGTTGCATAAATGTGATGCACATCAGAGTTCATCGGTTCTACTTTGCCACCAAACCAGCTCTTAGGGAAAGTATGCTCTCTATTGTAACACCCACCTTCGCCACTATAATTACCACATTGATCGCTTACTTTAGTATAAGTATAATTGTCAGCTGAAACAGGATTTTCAGAATAAATATCTAAAATTGAACCATCTTTTTCAAAATAAACATCGAGTGAATGATTTTCATAAAATGTCCATAGCGCAGAATAACCTTGACCTGAATGGCCATTGATTAAGTTATGTAATTCTGTTTTTAAAGAATAGCCCACTTGAGAAGTTATCGTATCGTAATACGTGCCCGTGTAGGTACCTGAGCCACCTCCTCCACCGCCAGAGTTTCCTAGTGTAAAGCTTTTAGTTTCAGTACTAGCAAAGCTGCCACCTGAAATTAGCGTTGTACCAGCCAAAGATAAATCATAAGATCCATTGCCAAAATTGCAACAAATCCCATCACCATAGCTGTCATTAATGGTGAAGGAATAATCGCCATCAGCTAAACAAAAATTTTCATTATAATTGGAAGAATTATCATAACTGCCACCACTGGCCACTTCTTGATTACTTGCATTTATTAACGTCCAACTGGTTTCATAACCGTAGTTGTCGGTAGCTAAACTAAACGCAACATCATTACTGCTGCAACTTCCGTCTCCCGTTCCATCGTTTGATGCTTGGGTCGGCTGAAAATAATCAACATAAACAATTTCAGTGCCATCAAAGCCCGGCGTATCATAAAAACGCAAACCAACCGCAATGTCTGTCGTCGCACTTGCAACATAACTATGAGTAACTTGCTGCCATTGATTAATTAAGCTTTCATTAGAGTAGCCTTGGTAACCATCAACATATAAACGCGCTTTAACACCACCTTCCGTATGATATATCCCTACAGAAAAATCATAACTTTGTCCTGCGACAACACTAACCATTTGCCTGAAGTCAGTTGAACCTTGAGTACCTGTATTCACTGTAATGGCAGCAGAGCTAGAGCCTTCTTGCGTTAAATTCGCATTTGGATTAATACTTATGCCCGAATCAATTGTAGTCCAGCCCGTAGGTAATCCCTCAGACCATGTTTCAAAACTTCCATTAGTAACCTCTGCTGTTGCATAACTACTAACAACACCTAGTATTAAAGCAGCAATATTATTTTTATAATTCATTTATTGATCTCACTTTTATTGAATAATGATTACACCTCCTTATGTTCCTCTTGGCCTTGTAGGTTGTCTTATTCATAAATCGAATAAAGTTCATACAGAGCCAGTACAAAATCAGTACAGGTACAACCTAATTAAAACTGACCACATAGTCAACTAGTAAGTAACAAAAAAATAACATATTGCCTATTCGTTTTAAGCCAAGCGCTGCAAGTTTTAAGTTACAGCGCTAGGCAATAAAACAACGGCTACATTTATAATAATTTAGCCGTATTAACGACATTTTCAACGGTAAAACCAAAGTACTCTAGTAACACTTTACCCGGTGCAGATTCACCAAATCGGCTGATACCGACAACAGCACCACGTAAACCAACATATTTCCGCCAAAAATCAGCATGGCCCGTTTCAATGGCTATACGTTTAGTGACTATTGATGGTAAAACGTCTTCTTTATAATCATCACTCTGAGCATCAAATACAGTGGTTGATGGCATAGAAACTACCCTGACTTTTTGTCCTTGTGCCGAGAGTACTTTGGCAGAGTCTAAGGCCAACTGCACTTCAGAGCCCGTGGCAATTAAGATCAACTCAGGTGTACCTTCACAGGTCGTCAGTATATAAGCTCCATTTTCAATGTTAGCCACTTGTACTTGGTTTCGGCTTATTGCTGATAAATTTTGACGAGAAAAAATTAATGCACTAGGTGCCTGTCTATTTTTTACTGCCATTTTCCAAGAAACTGCAGACTCTGTCGCATCACAAGGGCGCCATGTGGTGAGATTAGGCGTGGTGCGTAAGTTGGTTAGTTGCTCGATTGGTTGATGTGTTGGTCCGTCTTCTCCCTGCCCAATTGAGTCATGGGTATAAACAAAAATATTTTGAATGCCCATCAATGCTGACATACGCACAGCATTTCGTGCATATTCCATGAACATCATGAAGGTAGCGCCATAGTTGATAAAACCACCATGTAAAGAAATACCGTTCATTATGCCGCTCATACCAAATTCACGGACACCATAATAAATATAATTACCTGCCGCATCCGTTTCTATACCCTTGGCATCAGGCCACAACGTCAAGTTTGAGCCAGCAAGGTCTGCCGATCCCCCGAGTATTTCGGGTAAAATTGCTGCAAACTGTGTAATGGTGTTTTGTGACGCTTTACGGCTAGCTATATTTTCGCCCTTACTTTGGCACAACGCTATATAGTCATTAGCTTTTTTATCAAAGTCGTTCGGTAGATCTCTTTCAATAACCCTGCGCTTAAACTCCTCAGCTAACTCTGGATGCTCGGCACTATACGCTAAAAAGTTTGTTGACCAGCTAAGGCTATTGTTATGCCCTTGTTTTTTATGATCCCACTGAGCATAAATATCTTCAGGGATGGCAAAGCGCGTTTCATCGGGCCATTCTAAAAACTTACGGGTTGCAGAGATTTCATCATCACCTAAAGGAGCGCCATGGCAATCATGCGAGCCTGATTTATTAGGAGAGCCAAAACCAATCACCGTTTTACAACAAATCATCGTTGGCTTATCAGTAACCGCTTTAGCTTGCTCTATAGCATTATGTATTGCCATAGCATCATGACCATCCACACAAAGTACATGCCAGCCATATGCAGCAAAGCGTTCAGGGGTATTATCGGTGAACCAGCCTTTAACCTCACCATCAATAGAAATACCATTATCATCCCAAAAGGTAATTAACTTCCCTAACTTTAACGTACCCGCTAAAGAACAAACTTCATGAGAAATACCTTCCATCAAACAGCCATCACCTAAAAAGCAGTAGGTAAAATGATCAACAATATTATGCCCTTCTCGGTTAAATTGTGCAGCGAGTGTTTTCTCGGCTATTGCCATGCCGACGGCATTAGAAATACCAGCGCCTAATGGCCCCGTTGTCGTTTCAACGCCAGGGGTATAGCCATATTCTGGGTGCCCTGGTGTTTTAGAGTGCAACTGTCTAAAGTTCTTTAAATCATTTATCGAGAGGTCATAACCTGAAAGGTGTAATAAAGAATAAATCAGCATAGAACCATGACCATTCGAGAGAACAAAACGGTCACGATCACACCAATCGGGATTGTTTGGATCATGCTTTAAAAAATCTCGCCACAGCACTTCGGCAATATCGGCCATACCCATTGGGGCTCCTGGATGACCAGATTTTGCTTTTTGAATGGCATCCATAGTTAATATTCTTATAGCATTTGCTCGTTTTTTACGTGACAACATTTTTATCCCTACTTAACGATATTTTATAAATTAAATTATTTTCTATTATTAAAATAATACTTTCCTGTCCACTTGGTCAAGAAAAACTTGACACTCGTGTTTAGAAAGTAGAGTCTAGTAATGCCTCTATACAAGACCAATGGTGCTCGGTATTAAAGACATATTATTAAATATGGCTTAAGAGCAAAAAAAACTATTTTAAACATTGATAACTTTTAGAGATTAACGAACTAACTTAATGTTTATTTTTCAAGGCCGAATATTAAAAATTACGTTAGTTCCTTTTACAACATTATGGGAATAAATCGAAGATGAACAAACCAAAATTGTCCAAAATAGCGAGTGCGATTGTCATCGCTGTTGGCTTATCAACATCAGCAATGGCTGCCGATACCTCATCCGCCATGCGTGGTAAAATCCTCAGCCCTACTGGAGAAGCTGCCTCTAACGTAAAAATCACTGTCATTCATGAGCCATCAAAAACAAGCCGTGAGTTTACAACAAATGACGCGGGTAATTTTAGTGCTAAAGGCCTACGTGTAGGCGGCCCTTATACGGTAATTATCGATTCAGACACTTATAGCGATACAACCTTAGATAATATATTTCTAAATTTAGGTAATACCCACCGTATTAGTGAGCAACTTCAAGTAAATAATGTAGAACGCATACAAGTGACAGGCTCAAGATTGTTGCAAACTGCAGGTGGTTCAAATAGTGTTTTTGGTGCAGACTTGATTAATAATGCGCCAAGCTTTAACCGTGATATTAAAGATATTGCACGCTTAAATCCGCTTGCTAGCATAAATGGTAGTGGCCAATTAACGCTTGCCGGTGCTAACCCTCGCTCAAACAGCTTAACGGTTGACGGCATCGGGCAAAATGATGATTTTGGTTTACAGTTCGGTGGCTACCCAACTTCGCAGCCTCCTGTTTCATTAGATGCCATCGAACAAATTTCTGTTGATGTATCACCATTCTCGGCCAAAAAAGGTAATTTTGGTGGCGGCCTTATTAATGCGGTAACTAAATCAGGAACGAATGAATTTAAATTTTCAGGCTTTGCCGAAACATCTACACCTGATATGGCTGGTGATGTTCAAGACATCCAAACAATTACTAATGAATACGGAGATGATGTCCTTGATGATAAGGAGCATAAAACCTTTGAGACACGTTATGTTGCACCGATAAAATCCGAATCTCGTTTTGGTTTTAACGTCGGTGGCCCTATCATTGAAGATGAATTGTTTTTCTTTGTTAACTATAGCCATTGGGCTAGTGAGCTAGCGCTCGATTATGGTTTTGCCGGCAGCGACGCGACGCACGAATATGATATTACTCAAGAACAGTTTGATGAATTTAACACTATTTTGGGTGATGTTTACGGCCTGACCGATTCTTTAGGTGGTGATCCAGAAAGCAGTAATCAAACTTTATTAGCTAAGTTAAGTTGGAACATCAATGATAATCACCGACTAGATTTCACTTACCAATGGCAAGACGACCAAGCTGAAAAGAACTTTGGCACCGGTGGCGATAGAGTAAAATTAGCATCAGGCCGTTATAACTCCGTTAGTAAATTAAATAATTTTTCTACTAAAATCTATTCAGATTGGAGTGATGATTTTAGTACTGAAGTAGGTTTAAGCTATAAAGATACGACTAATAATAGCGATACCAACAGCGATATTGGTCAAGTCACGGCAATTACTAAATACAAAGGTCCAGAATTTATCTTTGGACAAGAGCAAAAACGCCACGCGAATGAATCAGCAACCAAAAACTTAACGTTATCGTTAGATGCTACTTATTTAATGGAAGAACATGAGATTAATTTTGGTCTTCAATATGAAAATTTAAATTTATATAATTTATTTGCTGAACATTCACTTGGCTCGTGGGAATTTGATAGTATTGACGCATTTGAGGCAAGAGAAATAAAAGGATATAGTGAGTTTACTTATGCAAATGCTTATACGGGAGATAGCAAAGACCTCGCTTATGATATAACACGTAGCCGATTATCATTATATGTTGAAGATGTTTTCTATTTAACTGATGATATTACTGTCACCGCGGGTGTTCGTTATGAGCGACTCGGATCGAGTGACAAACCTACACTCAATTCCGCTTTTGAAGAAACTTACGGTCACACTAACCAAGAAAACCTTGACGGTTTAGATATCATTTTACCTCGTTTAAATATTGAATGGGTTGCCTCACAATCTCTAACACTAGAGGCTGGTGTTGGTCGCTTCCAAGGTGGTATTCCAAATGTTTTCTATAATAACCCATTCCAATATGATGGTATTACACTTGTAAACGCATCAAGTACGGTTATTGAAGATTATTACGGTGATAACAACCTTGTTGATCCTAGCTTTGGCGTGCCTACTGAAATAACTGATTCTTTAGTAAAAGGTACCGGTAGCACAAACTATACAGACCCTAATTTTAAATTACCTTCTAGCTGGCGTTCTCGTATTGCTGCTAATTACACTTTTGATATCCCAAGCCTAGGCAATGGTTATAATTGGTCAACCGAATTAATGCACCAAGTTAAAGAAAACGATGCAGTTTGGAAAAATACTGCGATGATAAACCCAACAACTGCTGCTGATGGCGAACGTCTCATTTATGAAAACCTTTACCCTGGTGGTAAATACGCTAATTATGATATTCAAATGACCAATGCATCCGAAAATGCGAGTTCAATTATCATTTCAACAGCACTTGCCAAACAATGGGATAATGGCATAAGCATGACAATGTCTTATGCACATCAAGATGTTACTGAAAATCATGTAGGTAGCGCGTCAGTCGCTAAAAGTAACTATAAGCATAATACTGTTAAGAGCAGAAACAAAGATTTTGCTGCTCGCGGTGGTTACGAAGTTGAACATAGCTTCAAGTTTAACTTTAACTATGTTGTGCAAATTTTCGAAGGATATAATACTAATCTTAACGTATTCTTTGAACGTCGCTCAGGTCGTCCATTTAGCTGGACTATGGGCATGTATAAAGATGATGATTTAGGTGATACAGGTGACTTTTACAGTAATTCAGCATATTTAGCCTATATTCCAACAGGTGCTGATGACGTAAATGTTAATTGGGATGAGTCTGGTATATCTTGGGATGAGCTAGAAGGGTTTTTAAACCAAGCTGGTATCAGCGAACGTGGCGAAATACTTGATCGTAATACTGCGACTCAACCTTGGGTAACAACGATGGACTTAAGTATTAAACAAGAATTTGCTGGTATCTCTGCGGATCATAAAGGTGAAATATTCTTCATGATTGATAATTTTGCTAACCTTTTGAATGATGATTGGGGTGTTGAAAAATCAATGCAGTATAGTAGTAAAGCGATTTATGATTTTGGCGGACTTGATGACAATGGCAAGTATAAACTTGATAAAGTTTACGGTGGTGCGGATACTCGTAACCATACTGGCACTAACCTAAGTTCTTCCGGCTGGCAAATGAAGGTAGGTGTAAACTACCGTTTCTAGCAGGTATGAATAAAACTGTTTAATGACAGTTTACTATAGAATATGTGAACGGTTTTGAAGTCATTCAAAACCGTTTTTTTATTTATTAAGTGGCATATATATCAGGTAACATCCACGAAATTATTGAAGCTCAGCTCACCACCGATTATTAAATTAAACCACAACCTCGTAAAATCATGTTAGATAGAAAAGTAATAACTTGTTCAATATCATCCTCTTCAAAATCTGCTTTATTCATTACGGTCAAAATCTGAGTATCAAAATCTGCATAATGCTGGGTAGCAGACCAAATAAGAAAGATGAGATGTATTGGGTCAACGTTGGCCATTTCACCATTATCTATCCATTGTTGAAATAACTTAGCTTTTTCTCTTACCCATTGACGTTGGTATGTACGAGCATAATCCTTTAAATGCGGAGCGCCTTGGATAATTTCTATGGCATATATTTTTGATGCTTCAGGCTCCTTGAATGACATCCTCACTTTGGCCGCAATAAATTTTTCTATAGCAACTTTCGGGCCTTGATTAGGCTCAATATCACCGATACCTTGGTCCCACATTTCTAGTGTATCTTCAAGAACGGCGTGATATATATTCTCTTTATTTTTGAAATAATAGAGAATGTTTGCTTTGGGTAGTTCAGCCCTATCAGCAATAGATTGTACCGTTGCCCCTCTATAGCCTTGTAGAACAAACTCTGTCCTAGCTGCCATGAGAATTTTAACTCGGCTTTTTTCTCGAATACTACCCGTTTTTTTTGTTTGATTAGCGCTAGTCATGCTTTAGGCTCGGTGTTCGTTAATATTGACATGCGACCTTCACGAGGTACCGGTAAAGTCACACATGTATTGAAATATAGTAAGCTAATTTCTTAGTCTGTATAGTCTGGTTAGATAGCGATATACTTTATGATGAGATAGCTAAAACCCTCGACTCATAAATTATATTTATAAAATATTCACTCAATTTTAAACTGATCTTATATAGCAATATTTATGCTGTTAATAAATACGGTTAATTTACCTGGTAAAAGTGGATGATATTCCTAAACCAACCAAATGGATAGTTTTTTAATATTTCAAATTGTTCATTTTGTAACTTTATTATAGAGAGGGAAATCAATAATTCCCTTCATTAACTACAGCTATGACACTTCCTACTTAAGTCACTATTATATATACATATAATAAACAAGAACATCAAACACCCTCTTCTCTTTACTTGGCTATTTGAGTAGCTATGTAAATATTTAAATATTACACTATAGCTACTTAAATTTAACTATAGAATAAAACAGAGCAAATGGTCAGGTTTATTTTAATTTACTTACCCACAATATAGAAACGACGAGTACCGTAACTGCGAGCCATATATCTACACAAATATGTGCACGGATCTGTTCCATATCTTTAATAAGTCGTAGGTGGTATTGTCTTCAAGCCCGCCCTTAGGTTGGCTTTTCCATCATCGATCCCGTCTTTGGTAAGGCAAGTAATACTAAATATTCCAACCATAGTTCTTTATGGCTGTCATTAGTTACTTGTGTGGCAAGGTAATCACGTACCAGATCTTGTCCATAATTATAGGTGATAACATAAGAGCGATTACGTTCAATGAAACTCAGACGTTGTCTAGCTCGTTCTTCGTTAAATAATGAATACTTCATCAATAGCCCAATAGCCTGTTCCGCAGTTATTTCATTATCAATATAGCGTTGTGCGACCATATTATCTGCATAAGATAATTTATGTAACACTGTCTGAGTTTGATAATAGACTTCGGCTTTACTCTGATCTATTCCAGCAAGCGGAAATAAAGTATCACGTTCAAAGATAATTCTTTGCTGCCATGGAAATGCGACTTCGATGCCATAATTGGCACTGCCTTCAGCGAGTAAAGATGTTGGCCCATATAGATTATAAATAGAATACTCAACCCAACCGCGATCATTATACAGCTCTTTATCAAGTAACGAATTAAACAGGTGATGGCCTGGGTAACCTTCATGAGCAGCAAGATCAACCGCACGTTCAATATAGATTGGAATATCAGTATTTAGCTGGATCAAGCTGTAACTCTCGCCCTTATACCAATTGTAAGCAGTCCATACTTGGTCATGTACCAGTTCAACATCAAAATTTTCATTGGTCGGTAAATCTATATTTTGCAGCGTTCGCCGTCTGGCTTCATTAATGGCCGCATCAAATACTTCGCTGAGTTTATCTTTTGGAATAATGAATTCAGATCTGTATTCATTGAATCGTTGATTAAGTTCACCTTTTCCTGGCACCAAGGCATCTAACTCAATTAAAACCCGATCGAAATGTGCCTCGTCATACTCAGTCGGTACCACATCGTATAGGGCTTTACACTCTGATCGAAAATCGAGCTTAACACCGGCTAGTTTATCTATGTAAGCCAGAGAAGCACGTAAATGAACGGTCAAATAATCAAGCCTCGCCTGTTGGCCATTTATCTGAACGTCGTTCAACAACTCTGCAGCAGAGATTATAGTCAGGGCATTTTCTTTCAATTGAGCCAAGGTGATCTTTTGTGTGCTCGGTCGCCACTGCTCGGGCCCGTAATATGCGTCAACATAATATTCGCAATGCTGGCCAATGTTAAGCGACAGTTTAACGTAACTCTCTGCAATATGGTTTATTGTGTTCATCAAGTGTTATTCCTTATTCACTGCCTATCGGTTAGTAATTTTTTACTTAGCAACGATTAAAACGAACAATATCAGCATTGACTGTACTGCCTGTTAGCTGTTTCCCAAGCCTTTGTGGTGTTGGAATTTGTGAAAACCCGTGGGCGCGGTGACTATGCTATGCATCATACTATCACCCTGAAGCTAAGTATATTGTATACCAAATTACAATTTGATTGGTATAAAGATAATATTATCATTTTTAGTCGATTTCGAGACTGATGATCATTTCAATGGGAGTTTCAGTTATATATTTTTAGTTATTAAATGTTCTCTGTTCAAATTTAAAATAAACTTAAACATTCATATGAAATTAAAAATATATGACGGTTTTCAAAGTAAAGGTGCTTTGCAATTGAGTTAATTCTGAATTTTTTAAGCGTTATACGAGGAATATTACTGAATATAAAACTGGTGGACGATACTGGGCTTGAACTAGCGAAATACCGCAGGATGTAAAAGGTAGAGGTGCTTTGCAATTGAGTTAATTCTGAATTATTTAAGCGTTATACGAGGAATATTACTGAATATAAAATTGGTGGACGATACTGGGCTTGAACTAGCGAAATACCGCAGGATGTAAAAGGTAGAAGGTGCTTTGCAATTGAGTTAATTCTGAATTATTTAAGCGTTATACGAGGAATATTATTGAATATAAAATTGGTGGACGATACTGGGCTTGAACCAGTGACCCCCGCCTTGTAAGGGCGGTGCTCTCCCAACTGAGCTAATCGTCCATTTTAGTTTTAATTCTTTATGGTAAAGAATGTTTTCTATAACCACCTTTCTTGGAAAAAGTGGTGGACGATACTGGGCTTGAACCAGTGACCCCCGCCTTGTAAGGGCGGTGCTCTCCCAACTGAGCTAATCGTCCATTTTAGTTTTAATTCTTTATGGTAAAGAATGGTGGACGATACTGGGCTTGAACCAGTGACCCCCGCCTTGTAAGGGCGGTGCTCTCCCAACTGAGCTAATCGTCCATTTTAGTTTTAATTCTTTATGGTAAAGAATGTACTTTCTATTTTTAAATAAAAAGTGGTGGACGATACTGGGCTTGAACCAGTGACCCCCGCCTTGTAAGGGCGGTGCTCTCCCAACTGAGCTAATCGTCCATTTTAGTTTTAATTCTTTATGGTACAGAATGTTTTCTACAACCACCTTTTTGGTAAAAAGTGGTGGACGATACTGGGCTTGAACCAGTGACCCCCGCCTTGTAAGGGCGGTGCTCTCCCAACTGAGCTAATCGTCCATTTTAGTTTTACATCTTTATGGAAAGATGGTGGACGATACTGGGCTTGAACCAGTGACCCCCGCCTTGTAAGGGCGGTGCTCTCCCAACTGAGCTAATCGTCCATTTTAATTCTAACACTGCAACGTTTTAGGCTAAACCGTCTGCGTTTCAGTGGGGCGTATTATAGGGAGATAGAAAAAGCTGTCAACAGAAAATCGGTAAATATAGTGTTTTTTTTCAAAATATTAGCCGCTTGATTTATTTTCAGCCATAACGCTGGATTAGTGTGCATTAAAATCTACTTTTCGTAGTTTCGGCTAAGAAACTAAAATGTGTGTCCAAGCATCACCAAATACTTATGTATTTTTTTGACCGTAGGAAGTCTAACCTTACGACAAGACCAGCGGTTAGTGCCATGAATGATATTCCTCCATGGTATATCCACTCAATAACAATGTATCTCGATGTATAGTCGGTGAAACTCTGCCTCCCTCGACAAAAAATACCGCTTGATACCAATCAATATATAAAACGTTAACCAGCGTACATCTACAATAAGATTATAACCCAGGGTATCCTATACTCAGCTGTATAATATATAACAGCTTTATCATGAAAGCGTTTTACCAAAATCTTCGTAACCCATACATGTTAACTCAAAGAGTATCCAAGCCAAGTACAGAGTGCGATATATTGCGACCCCTCTTGGCTAGGATTAACTTAAGTTGGTATTGTAATATCAACTTGAGTTAAAATCGGTTTAACCTTAGCCTAATTAGTTTTTGCCATATGTGCTTCATCATATTTAGTTCGTAATGCTTGAGCCCATTTTCTGATCATACGTTTTGCATCTGCTCGATTAGAAACCCGTGTAGCCCACTGATAATGACTGTTATCACCGGCAACCGAGGCACTCAAAATTCGCGCTAATATTTCACCACTAACACCATCATAAAGCTCTAAAAATAAAGTTGCTTGTCCTGCATCACTGGCATAGGTTTTTACATTACCCGATGACTTAATATCCGGTGCCGCAACATCTAAATCAACAATAGCAGGTCTTATCACTAACGTATTTGAACTCACTTTATCGACAAGAGGGAATTTAGCATCCTTTCCAAATTCGTCCTTAAATACCTCATCAAACAATTCAGCAACATCCGCCTTAATACGTATTACATCGTTATCACGTATACGTGTCGATAATGATGTTTGATTTCGATTGAAATCTCGTTTCCAATTTTTCTTAAAAGCTACTGCACTCGGTAATATTTGTACTTTGTCGTATTCTGAAAAATCTACACCTTCTTTTTTATAAGCGACGGTAGATCGTGTTGATTTTTTTAACTCCATACCATCAGGCGAAACTTGAGGCGCACTTGTTGGATTAGTAGAAGTACAGCCAATAGCCAAAGATGCAACTAATGCGATAACACTGAGTTTTAGACCTTGTTGTTTATTCATTTTCATTCCCTTTTATTTTAAATGTAATGCGAAGACTACCTTACAACCGGATTAACACATGGGTAATATTAAATCAGTTTTCGCTTTAGTGTTTTTATAGCACTAGCACCAAAGAAATGGAGCTATCTTACTCGTCGAACATTTCCCTTTGGCTGATGACCACCTCGCGACATATTCCCCATTTGTCGGCCATGTAAATCACGATTCATCGTTTTGTGGTCAAATGAACGGTTATTCTGGCGCTGCATAGTACTTGGCTGATTATTCCTAGATGGCTGATTACGAGGCTGCTGATTAGCCCTAGCAGGCGAGTTAATGCCACCTTGTTTAGGTATTGTCTTCCAGTTTTTATTACTGCGGTTTTGCCATTGACCATTTTCATGACGAACCACTCCACCTTTTTTATCGGCATAAACATTATTAGCGCGTTTGGGTGACACTTTGGCGCTGTTTATTTTGCCCGTTGATGGTTTTTTTATGACATTGCGCTTTTTATTTATTCCTTGATTATATAAATTATTTTGTCGATTACCTTGTGCGATTTTTCCACCCGCTCTATTGGCAGGATTTGTTGCAATATTTTTTTGTGCCTGAGCACGATTGGCAATACTAACCGAGTTACCAATATTGACATTACCATTAATATTTATGTTAGTGCCGCCTCTATAACCACCGCCATAATACCTTCCGTAACAAGGTCTAGGATGATGGTGATAACCGCCGCCCCATACAACACCAACGCGAAAAAACGGACTGCCCCAACTTACGCCAACATTCCAACCTGTCCAGGGGTTATAGCCAACATGTAAACCCCACGTTGGTGGTCGAGGATAATACCAACCACCAACATAATAAGGCGGGTAATACCAACCTGTGCCATAAATAGGTACGCCATAATAAGGATAAGACCATAAATAACCCGGAGTATAACCAACATAGACAACTTCGGGGGTTGAATCATAAACAGTGACATAAGTGGTGTTATACATAGGTGAGCTAGGCGGGATTTTCGCTATAGCTTCTTTAGGGATGTTATCTGCAACTTGCCAAGGACCTTTAGGTGCACTGGCTACAAACCAGACACCATTATCAACCGCATAATACTTATCTGAAATCCTAAGTACTTGTGCTGAAGTGTTCGTTGCATATTCAACTTGGGTATTAACAATTTTCTCAAAAGTAGGTTCGCCATCATAGTGCACAGTCAGTTTTGCTTTACTACGTTTTATCGCTGCTGTTTGAGGAATTTGTGCATTTAAAACCGCTTGCTCCGCCTCATCTGTACCCGCGATAGAGGTTCTTAACCCGCCAATAGCAGATTCAGGGGGAATTTCTTTGAAACTTTGCGGTAATTTATCACCACGAACAAAAGCCCAAGGACCCTTTTCACTTTTACTGCTAAACCACCTGCCCGATAACAAAACGTACATATCGCCACTGCTCAGTTCACGCAGCCAAGGCGTTTCAGTATTTTCTACATAAAGTAATTTACCACCAACCAAACTAGTCCATTTTGCTTTACCCTCTGAAACCACTAATTCAGTAGGTTTGGTTGTAGCGATGATATTAGGTGCTGTTAGCACTTGCGGGGTATCACTTTGGCTCTCACCTTTTGGGATCAAAGCTTTAAGGTCTGTCGGAGGATTAGCTAAAATTGACCATGGTCCTAAGGCATTTGTCGCTTGGTACCATAAGTGACCACTGGTTAAATAAAATTTGTCTTGGTTCTGTTTCTTTATTACCGCTAATGGCGTATTTAATGCCCGCTGATAGTAGCTGTTTTCAATATCTCTAAAAACTGGCTCCCCATCAAAGCTCAGTAATACAGATAATGTATTTGAGAATACTATAGCTGGCGGGTCATTTTTTATATTGGCAAGACTTGCTTTCATTTGCTCCGCACTGGTCAAACTCGCCGTTAATTTAGATAAGGAAGCTGTAAATGATGAGTTGGCTAATTGCTTTTCGACAAATTGAGTAAATTTCTTTTCTCCCGTTTCGTCTGACTCTGGCCATCCCACTTTAGTCACTTTTAATTGGCTAATCGTTACGGTATTTTCACCACGGTCGGTGGCTATTTGTGCCGAAAACCAAAAAACACCAAATACTGGCGATGAACTCTCTTTTAATTCCAGTGCCATTGCCGCTCGACCTGTCAGTATATTACCTACGAGTTTTTCCGGTTGAGGTTGATAAATGACTATTGTGCCTTTGTCCCCCGTTAATTCTTGTGGCCAATCATCTGCAAAACTAGGTAAAGAAAGAAGTAGTAAAAAACATCCTATAAACCATGTTTTAACAAACTTATGTGTTTGAACATTAAAGCGAGTATTCATCATACAATCCTGTATTGTGCCAGTTAACGTAAAATAAGCGCTGTCTAATGTATAAAAAGCCCCAGTATGATAATATCGCTTGAAATTATGCCGCTGTAAATATAATTACATTAAAAGTTAAGTCGGTAACTACTTATATACACTAGGATTATCTATGAAAGCCCCTTTATATAACGACATTCTTGCCATTTGCCAAGAGATTGCTAACGCATCAAACACAGACAATGATGAATTGAGACTAGCCAGCTGTAAAAAATTACAAGTTCTGTGTGCTACAAACCAAGATTCATCGAAAGATCACCCGCTACAATGGGAAGCTCTTGCTGACTTTACCGAAGATGGTGAACAAGCAATGGACATTTATGAAGTTGCCTTAGCAACAGCAGAAAAATTAGCTTTACCAACGTTTACTGCATCTGCTTATTTAGCAATGGCACAACGCCAAGTGGAATTTGAAGAAAAAGAGCAAGCACTCATTTTTGCTAATAAAGCGAACGAAGCAGCACAAACGGTTGATAGCGAAGAACTACAAACTGAAATCACTGAACTTTTAGCACAATTATCACAAGACTAAAATCTGTTTATTATCGAGAAAGCCATGTCAGAAAGTTACTTAGTTATTGAATTAAACCACCAACCGGTTGAGTTATGTAAGCTATTAAAAATAGCAAATTTTGTCAGTGGTGGCGGTGAAGCAAAAGTCGTTATCAGTGAAGGCTATGTTTTACTGAATGGTGAAGTTGAATATCAAAAGCGTAAGAAAGTTTATCATGAGGATGTGGTCGAGTTTAATGGTGAAGTATTGCAGTTAATCATCAATGAAGAACTTGTTGAAGTAAAAGCAACGCCTGAGAATTTAGACGGTAATGTTAGTGAAGTTGCTGACGATGCTCCAAAGACGAAAACAGCACAGAAAAAGGCTAAGTCTAAAAAAAATGCCGCAAAAAAAGCTAAAAATGATTTTATAGCTCAGCCGCAAGAGATTGAAATAGTTAAAGTACCAAGAAAAAGAAAACCTATCTCGTTTTAGTAATTAAATGGTAATTAATATCACTTGTTGATTAATAAACGTTAATGAAAGCCATTTGGGCAATCATTAACGTTTAATCCTATATTTATAGGACTTTTTCCCAAAACATTGCTTTACCCGTTTTTTCATCTAATTCATAACCAGTAAAACCCAATTTTTTATAAGAATTTTGCGCTACTACATTGCCCTCTAAGACCTCAAGCGTTAATTTACAGTAGCCACGTTCTCGTGATATTTTCTCTACTTCAATAAATAATCTTTGACTTAAACCTAAACCACGAAACTCTTTTAATACACCACAATCATGGATGTTAAGTAAAGGTTTGCATTTAAAAGTAGAGAAACCTTCCACGCAGTTAAGTATGCCCGCGGGTTTTCCATCGACATAACAAAGTAAGGTTAAAAAATCATTTCTTTTTGCTAAAGCTGCAACTAAGTTTTGTTGAACATCGTCGGTTAGTGCTGTTCCACCACCCATAGGGTCAAGTGCGTAGGCATTTAACAACATCACTAAATCTTTTCCGTGTTGCTCATTATGGTAATCTGCTTGAATTAAAGTTATTTGCACGCCAGTTCCTTTTTACTTTTTGATAGAGCGCACTATACTATTTAAATGACTAAAATAAAATTGTTGTGCCAATACCAAGACCCCGATAGCACGGAGCAACAAGCCTTTTGCTGCCAAGGTGAAGCTAATAGTTCTGGCTTTTGTTTTTGGCATGATAAAAGCAGTGATAAATCCGGTTCAGAGATTAAAGCACGCTTAGAAAACTATGCCCAAAGCGGTGGAATGCTGAGAGGTATTATACTAACAAAAGCCCAACTCAAAGGCGTAGATCTTGTTAATCATCATAAAAAAATGGGTTATGACTTCTCCTATGCAGACTTTTATCATGCCAATCTCAACAGTGGTCACCTATTTAATATTAACCTAAAACATGCCAGTGTTATGAAAGCGGATTTACGAGATGCTAACCTTAACTGTGCTAATTTAGAAGACACCAATATGTTAGGGGTAAAGTGGACCGGCAGTAAATTTGAAAATGTAAAAATAGGTAAAAAAATTAAACAAGAGCATTCAGCTAAGTCAGCACTGAAAAATAAAGATCAACAAGGAAATATTGATTTTTTAGAACAAGCAGAAGAAATTTATCGAGATTTACGCAAACATGCTGAACACGAAGGAATCTTTACCCTGTCAGGCTACTTTATTCAAAAAGAGCTTACTATGCGTCGTTTACAATTACCGCGTTACAGTCTTAAACGTACCTTATCTAAAATGGTCGATATATTTTGTGGTTACGGCGAGGCACCATTACGTATCATAGGTCTATCTCTCGCGATTATTTTTATATGTGCCATTATTTATGCTTTTACTGGGCTAAGTTTCGGCGGTAATATTCAAGCTATCAGCGGGGACCTAACGTTAACTGAAAATACATCCTTGTTCTTTTCATCACTTTATTACTCGGTGGTGACCTTTACTACCCTAGGGTATGGGGATTTTACTCCCGTAGGTATATCTCGTGCTATTGCCGCGATAGAGGCTTTTACGGGTAGTTTTACTATCGCTCTCTTTGTGGTAGTTTTTGTAAAAAAAATGACCCGATAAAGACATAAAATATTACATTATTAGTTTTGATGTAACTAAGTCAGAAATATTACATATATTACTTTTTCATAAGCTAAGCCCCTGATAGAATACCGCCAATTATATTTATCCCTATTTTACGGAAACCTTTACAATGCGTACCAGTCAATATTTACTGTCTACTCTTAAAGAAACCCCTGCTAGCGCAGAAGTGATCAGCCATCAGCTAATGTTACGAGCTGGCCTTGTTCGTAACCTTGCTTCTGGTTTATATACTTGGTTACCAACCGGTTTACGCGTTTTGAAAAAAGTTGAAAACATTGTCCGTGAAGAAATGCAACGTGCTGGTGGTAATGAAGTATTAATGCCAATGGTACAACCGGCAGACTTATGGGAAGAATCTGGCAGACTAGCTGATTATGGTCCTGAGTTATTACGTATAAGCGATCGCCATAAGCGTCCTTTCGTTTTAGGACCAACACATGAAGAAGTAGTAACAAAATTAGTCGCTAATGAACTTAGCAGCTATAAGCAGTTACCTTTAAATGTTTTTCAAATTCAGACCAAATTTCGTGACGAAATTCGTCCTCGCTTTGGTGTGATGCGTGGCCGTGAATTCTTGATGAAAGATGCGTATTCATTTCATTTAGAAGACGAATGTTTAGAAAAAACCTATCAAATAATGTTTGATACTTACTGTCGTATCTTTGAACGCTTAGAATTGAACTTTAGACCTGTCATAGCTGATACTGGTTCTATTGGTGGTGAGAAATCACATGAGTTTCATGTACTTGCTGATTCAGGCGAAGATGACATAGCTTTTAGTGATGCCAGTGATTTTGCAGCCAACATTGAAAAAGCTGAAGCATTAGCACCTACAGGTGAACGCGGTGAGCCGACTCAAGAGTTAGCTACAGTAGAATTAAAACTTGAGAAATTAGTAAAAACCTTAGAAATAGATGTAAAGACTACTGTTAAAACACACTTAGTACTTGGCTCTGTTGCTGATGGTCAACCAACAAAAATCGTTGCACTAGTTGTTCGTGGCGATCATCAACTCAATGAAGTTAAAGTTGAGAACTTAGCTGGCATTGCTTCACCGTTAACATTCGCGACTGATGAACAAGTATCAGCTGTTACTAACTGCCATAGTACTTCGTTAGGACCTAAAGGTTTATCTATTGAAGTGATTGTAGATCATAGTGCTGCTCACTTAAGCGACTTTGTCTGTGGTGCTAACATAAATAACCACTCTTTCACTGGTGTTAACTGGGAACGAGATTGTGGTGAGATCAACATTCAAGATATCCGTAATGTTGTTGCTGGTGATCCAAGCCCATGTGGCCAAGGGTACATCGAAATAAAACGTGGTATCGAAGTTGGTCATATTTTCCAGTTAGGTCGTAAGTATGCCGAAGCGATGAACTGTTCTGTTCTAAATGAAGGTGGTAAAAACCAAACCTTAACCATGGGTTGTTACGGTATTGGTGTTTCTCGTATTGTTGCTGCAGCTATAGAGCAAAACCACGATGAAAACGGTATTAAATGGCCTAAAGCGATTGCACCATTTCAAGTGGCAATTGTACCAATGAATATGGCAAAATCGGCTCGCGTTAAAGAAACGGCTGACACCTTATATGACTCATTACTTCAAGCAGGTATTGAAGTATTGTTTGATGACAGAAAGGAACGTCCAGGTGTAATGTTTGCTGATCATGAGTTAATGGGCACACCATTATTACTAATCATTGGTGAACGTAATTTAGATGCCCAGCAGGTTGAACTTAAAAACCGTATTACCGGTGAAAAGTCATTAATTGCTATTGATGACGTAATGTCTTTATTCAACTAATCGAATTCAGTTGGCAACAGCGTTAATACTATAAAAGGAGCTTAGGCTCCTTTTTTGTTGTCCCACTTTTATGACTCTCAATCGCAAAAACAAACGTTACTGACGGCTTGGCTCAAAAGCATCATAGTGAGGTAAATTAGCATCGAGATCTTCCCAGTTTGCTTTAGAGCTAACAAAGTTATGTGAAATGGGTCTTTCGGTTATGTCGCTATCAAAAATACCTAAGCGTATTCTTAAACGCGTTGGATCATCTTCATTAGCGCTATAAACGGGTGAGCCACATTTACGGCAAAAATGTCGACTACGTCCTGGCTTAAACGAAAACGAACTTAAACTTGTTTTTCCT
This sequence comes from Colwellia sp. 75C3, assembly GCF_002836255.1. GTDB lineage: Bacteria > Pseudomonadota > Gammaproteobacteria > Enterobacterales > Alteromonadaceae > Colwellia. The sequence continues at coordinate 143,666 of NZ_PJAU01000056.1, forward strand.
GACGTTATTTCAAAATCTGCCGTATTAATGAAACCGTTAGTGGCAAATGCAGTACCACTATTTTTTCGACATAAAGAACAATGACAGTGAATGATTTCACTAATATTTCCATTCACTTTAATGTGAACTTCACCACATAAACATTTACCAAGATACATACCAATGTCTTCCCTTTATTAAGCTTACCCACATATTGTATTAGGGCTTATTTCTACGTAAATAATTTAACACTCTTTTAATGTATTAGGCAGTTGAATCTTGTTAAGCATAAACTCATTATTTCGATATGCCTTTTCTAGAGAAAAACAAAAAATTTATCATTAAAAAAAGCTAAAATAAGGCTTTCAAAACAGCGTATTATTGGCAACAATGACATGTTCACTTTTCTCTCTATTTAACTTAAGAAGTTGCCCACTCATGAAAGCTATTACCAAGTCATCTAAATTAAACAATGTTTGTTACGATATTAGAGGTCAAATAGCGGATGAAGCCAAGCGCCTTGAAGATGAAGGTCATAAAATACTTAAGTTGAATATTGGTAACCCTGCCCCTTTCGGCTTTGCAGCCCCTGATGATATTTTAAAAGATGTTATCCATAACTTACCTAGTTCACAGGGGTACTCTGAATCCCAGGGCATTTATTCAGCCAGAGTTGCTGTAATGCAATATTTCCAACAGCAAGGCATTAAAGATGTCATGGTTGATGATATTTTTATTGGTAACGGTGTTAGTGAGTTGATTGTTATGGCCATGCAAGCATTGCTTGATAATGGCGATGAAGTATTAATTCCTTCTCCAGATTATCCGTTATGGACTGCTGCGGTAGCGTTATCAGGTGGTAAACCTGTACACTATCGCTGTGATGATGAAAATCAATGGTTTCCAGACTTAGTGGATATGGAAAGTAAAATTACAAAAAAAACCAAAGCGATTGTATTAATTAATCCTAACAATCCAACTGGTGCGGTTTATTCAGAAGAAATATTGCAGGGTATAATTGCTCTGGCAAGAAAGCATGGGCTAATAATTTATAGCGATGAGATCTACGATAAGATTCTATATGATGAAGCTAAGCATGTCCCAACGGCAAAATTAGCGACAGACGTGTTTATCATTACACTGGGTGGATTATCAAAGAATTATCGCATTGCTGGATTTAGATCGGGTTGGATGGTTATTTCTGGCCCTAAGCTACACGCAGAAGATTATATTAAAGGTATTACTTTATTATCATCGATGAGAATGTGTGCGAATGTGCCTAGCCAACACGCTATACAAACTGCTTTAGGCGGTTACCAAAGTATTAACGAATTAATTCGTGATGACGGTCGTTTGATAAAGCAACGTAATATTGCTTACGAAATGATTAATGATATCGATGGTTTATCATGTAATCCTGCCATGGGCGCTTTATATCTATTTGTTAAAGTAGATAATAAAAAATTCAACATCACCGACGATGAACGTATGATTTTGGACTTACTAAAACAAGAGAAAATACTATTGGTTCATGGTCGAGCGTTTAATATTAAAGAAAATAACTATTTTAGATTAGTATTTTTACCGCATGTCGATGAATTGATACCCGCTCTTGAAAAACTAAAAAGTTTTTTCGCTACTTATAAACAAGTTGATGTTAATTAAGAAACTTAAATACTAACGGTTAGTTTCTGATTTTATCTTTTTGCTATAAACAACAATAAGCAGCAATAAATCAAGGCTATGATTACAGAGAAGCGTTAATCCCTTCTCTGTAATCATAGCCGCTGTGTATTTTAAATCTCTCGATTAGATTAATCATAAAAATCCTGAGTTTGATCAGGTTGAACAATGCTTAGCAATTAAATAATTAATGTTCTGCCTCGATATAATCAGGGTATTTTACTCTGATCGCTAAAAATTCATCAAAGTTATCAACAATAAGATGAACCATTTTAGCCTCAAATTTCTTATCGATTTCAGATAACAAAAAATCCTTAATCTTTTCAGCTTGCCAAGGCTCTTTATAACAGCGCTTTGAACCCAAAGCATCAAAAACATCGGCTACTGCCATGATCCGTGCTTCAATAGGTATTTGTTCCCCTTTTAATCCTTCTGGGTAACCCGTGCCATCCCAATTCTCATGATGGTAATTAGCAAGCCTAGCAGCAAGCTGAGAAATACTGACGGTAGATTTTTCTAAAATATCAGCACCTATTTGTGCATGAGATTGCATAACTTTCCAGTCTTCACCTGCTAATTTTCCAGGATTATGTAAAATATGCTCTGGAATAGCTATCTTGCCTAAATCATGTAATGGTGCCGCTAATCGTATCGCTTCAACAAAGCCTTCATCTAAGCCTAGTTTTTTTGCTAGCATCTCGCAAATAATGGCAACACGACGTACATGAGCACCTGTTTCTTTACTACGTGCTTCAACGGCTTCCCCAACAATGAATAACAACTCTTTTTGAGTTTTTTCTATTTCTTGTTGTTTGGTGAAACTTTCAAGAATCAGCGCTACATTAGTGGCAAATAACTCAGCCAAATTAGCTTTAAAGTGCTCATTATCATCTTCAAACTCAATATATAATACCGATGCAGCATTGTTCGAACCACGGTAGAAACCGACAAAACAACTCTCATCACGATAATGGTTTTGATCAATAAATACTTGTTGGATACGTATTTTAACTTGCTCACTAATATCTGATGTTTCTAATGAATCTGACTCACAGACATATTTACCCGTACAAGCAATGATTGAACTGGTAGAGTTATGTGCGAAATCGGTTTGGGTTCTGGCGATATAAAGTGCAGAGCTTTCAACGTTCATTAACGCCAGTAAATGATTGAGTGCTGCTGAACCAAAGCTCTTTAACTGGTTGATTTTTAATAAATCGTGAGTCGCTTCAATAAGCTTTTTAAAAGCGTCAAGACTGCGCTGAATGGTCATGATATCGCGGTATGCACGTATACTTGCATAGACAGTGGTGATCATTTTATTGGCGGTAAAGTCAGTTTTTTCTTTGTAGTCATTAATATCAAACTCTTTAATGACTTTCGCTTCAGGGGCAGAGCCCGCTTGCCCTGTTCGTAAGACTAAACGAATTGATTGATTCTTTTTCTCTTTTCTAATCCACTCCACAAGCTCTAATCCTGCATGGTCAGTTTCCATAACAACATCAACAAATGCCATGCAAAAAGTATCATCCGTTAGCAGAATTTCTTTCGCCTCTTTACTTGAATAAGCAGAAACTATGTCCAGTTTTCTGTGTTCTATTTCAGCATCTGCAAGTACTAGCTTAGTTACTTGATGTACAGACTCATCGTCATCTATGACCAAAATACGCCAATACTTATCAGCTTTATTTGATGTATCATCAATTTCGTCTTCGACTTCGTCTTGAAAAATAAAGTTACTCATTGATGTCTATTTTGTTATTTAAACCATAATATTAGTGTAATTCAGAAATGCTAAATTACTAGGACGATTACAAAATAGTCTATTGAAACTTGTCAGTGTAAATTAGTTACCTTTGGAGCAAAAAAAACGGCATAAGCCGCTTAATTAAATGAAGATAGTAAGACTGTAACTATTGAAACATATCTACTACTTTTATTACTACTTTGTTTATCACGGCTAAAGGATCTTCACTATTTTCAGACGTTATACGTTTAGTCGCCCAGCCATGCCATACGGGTTGGTGAGTTTTAACATCATAAATATCAATAGCTAACTTACCTTCAGTATATTGTCTAACGCTAGTTTCTGTGCCCATAGACATAGAACCATAGTAGCCTCGACCACCATAATAACCGCGTCCCCAGCCGAAACCAGAGTTATATGTAGCTGGGTAGCTGTTCACTTTAATTTTATCGCGACTACCTACCGTATAAGAAATAGTAAAATCTGCATCTTCAGCATTCTCAACTAATTGATAGCCTTTAGCGATAAAAGCTTGCTCAATGCTGGTATCAACGCGTTCTTTCATTACAGGATTAATATCAACAGGTGCGGCCATTATTTTTGCGTTGGTTAGCCAGGCAAAGGTTTTATAATGAACCGTTTCAATCTCAGTATTTCTGTCAAAATCTACTTTAGCTGAATGTGTCGCACAACCTGCGGTAAAAGCAATTAAGGTGCTAATTATTAATAATTTAATTGGGGTCATATTTATTCCATTTATTGTAGTAAGACCAATATTTTAAGTCTTGCGGTCGGCGGTATAATACTCCAGTTAATATAAATCATAATGTTTCACTAATACAGGTAAAACAGTGTTTAAAATTGTTTTCAGCTGTAATAAAAATGAATGTTCATCTAAACAATGTAGTGGTCAATACTTTTGACTAAAAATAAAACATGCTTTTTTAACTGTTTTGTATTTATTGGTTGACACAAGCAGTGAAAGTCTTTAAAAATAGACTTAATTATAATATTTAAGTTTTTGTTAATTGTATGAGTTTTAAAACAACTGTCCTCAATGTCGTCCTCTTAGTCGTAGTGGTGCTTTCACCACTAGCGGGGATTACTTGTGCTTAACAAAAACGATTAAGCAATAATATCAAGAAACCCTCGCTCTTTTTAAGACCGAGGGTTTTTTATTATCTCAATATTTATTTAAAACACTAAATTTACATAGAATCAAGGTGATGGCATGACAACAGAGCTTTTTACTGGTGCAGAAATGGTAGTTAAATCACTATCAGCACTTAAGGTTAAATACATTTTCGGTTACCCTGGCGGATCCGTTTTAGATATTTATGACGCTATATTTCAACAAGATGAAATAGAACATATTTTAGTACGTCATGAGCAAGCAGCAACGCATATGGCCGATGGATATGCTAGAGCAACTGGAGAAGTTGGTGTCGTATTAGCGACTTCTGGCCCTGGCGCAACTAACTGTGTAACAGGTATAGCGACGGCTTATATGGATTCAATTCCTATGGTAGTGCTGGCAGGTCAAGTAGCCACGTCACTTATCGGTAATGATGCTTTTCAAGAGACTGATATCGTCGGCTGTACTCGTCCTATCATCAAGCACAGTTTTAGCTGTCGAAGCTTAGCTGATATTCCTGATGCTATCTCTAAGGCCTTTTATATTGCAAGTACCGGTAGACCTGGCCCTGTTGTGATAGAGCTACCTAAAGATATCTTGATCCCACAAAATAAAGGACCATTTAGTATCGAAACTGATATTAAAATACGGTCTTACAATCCCAATATTAACGGCCACCCTAAGCAAATAAAAAAAGCAGCACAAGCTATTGCTAACGCCAAAAAGTTGGTCATTTATTCTGGTGGCGGTATTGTGTTATCTGATGCTTCCGAATTACTCACCACCTTAGTTGAAACATTAAAGGCACCCATTACCAATACGTTAATGGGCCTTGGTGGTATTTCAGGAACCCACGAACAGTTTATTGGTATGCTGGGCATGCACGGTAGTTTAGAAGCAAATAAGAGCATGGCTAATGCTGATGTTATTTTAGCTTTAGGTGCTCGTTTTGATGACAGGGTGACTAATAATGTCGAGAAATTTTGCCCTAATGCCACTATTATTCATGTTGATATTGATCCTACGTCAATATCAAAAACGATTAATGCACACATTCCCGTTGTTGGTTTAGTTGATGTGGTTATGCAGCAGTTATTAGATGAGTTAAATGACATTAACTTTGCTCCTGACGAAGCGGCACTAACTCAATGGTGGCAGCAAATAAACTTATGGCGCAGTGTAAAAAGCATGAGCTATGAGCAAATTGAGAATGAAAAAATAAAACCTCAGCGTGTTGTTGAAGCTTTATATAAAATAACGAAAGGTGATGCATACGTTTGCTCTGATGTTGGCCAACATCAGATGTTTGCCGCCCAACATTATCCTTTTGATAAACCGCGTCGGTGGATAAATTCCGGTGGCGCCGGCACTATGGGCTTTGGCTTACCCGCTGCAATGGGTGTTAAGTTAGCTTTTCCAGACAAACATGTTATTTGTATAACCGGCGATGGCTCTATTCAAATGAACATTCAAGAGCTTTCTACTTGTTCACAATATAAATTACCCGTTGTTATCGTCACCTTAAATAATCGCTCCCTTGGTATGGTACGACAATGGCAAGATATGGTTTATGGTGGTCGCCATTCCTCTTCATATATGGAATCCTTACCTGACTTTGTTAAAGTCGCTGAGGCTTACGGTCATGTCGGCATTAAGATTGATCACTTAGATGAGTTAGAAGATAAACTGACACAAGCTTTTAATATCAAAGACCGCTTAGTTTTTGTCGACGTTATGGTTGATGAAAAAGAACATGTTTACCCTATGCAGATACGTACGGGTGCAATTGATGAAATGTGGCTGAAAAAAGGAGTTAAGGCATAATGCGTAGAATTTTAGCTACGTTAGTTATGCTGACGGAAAATGAAACAAGTTCATTTACACACGTTTTGAACGACTCCTTATTTACTAAAAAAGACCAGCAAAGCATTGGAGAAAGCCATAATGCGTAGAATTTTAGCTATGTTAGTTATGCTGACGGAAAATGAAGCAAGTTCATTTTCACACGTTTTGAACGACTCATTATTTACTAAAGAAGACCAGCACAGCATTGGAGAAAGCCATAATGCGTAGAATTTTAGCTATATTGATGGAAAATGAACCTGGCTCATTATCACGAATCGTTGGATTATTCTCTCAACGTGCTTTTAATATTGAAAGCTTAACGGTTGCGCCAACAGATGATAATAGTTTGTCTCGTATGACCATTGCCACTAAAGGTGACGACAAGGTTTTAGAGCAAATTGTTAAACAAGTAAATAAGCTTATTGACGTGATTAAAATTATCGATATCACCGACAGACAGCATATTGAACGTGAACTATTATTAGTAAAAGTAGCAGCTATGACAGATAAATCCCGAACTGAAGTAAAACGCATAACGGATATATTTCGCGGTAATATTATCGATATTGGCAAGCAAGTTTATACGGTTCAACTCACCGGTAATGCTGAAAAGCTTAATGCCTTTATTAGTGCTCTACAGCATGAGACTGAAATTATTGAATCTGCCCGTTCAGGTTGTGTCGGTATGGCTCGTGGTGATAAAGCATTGAGAATTTAATCAATAAGGTGAAGTCGAAACGCTGATTTTGTTACAGAATATTGGTTACAGGAAAAAGAGGCTTTATGCCTCTTTTTTATTGCTGTATTTACTTTAGAGTAAGTTACATCGCCTATATTAGCGCACTAAACAAGATATAAATAATAATCATATAGGAAAGCTAAATAATAAACGAAAGGCACTGAAGTTTTTACTATAGCGGTAACTTAGCCCTAACCTTTCAATTCCAGCCCAAGAATAACCAATAGTTTCAGTAAAGTGCAAAGTAAAGCCAAACTCGACACTGTTAGTCAATGTCACATTTTCCTCTTCATCAAAACTTTGAATACTTGGGGTTAAAAAATCTACTTCGCTAAAGTACCAAAATGCCATCGCAAAAACCCTTGGTTGAAATTGATAACCAAACATTTGATATTGTAATGGTAGCCCCACATCTATACCCGTTTGTATCGCAGCATAGGAATCTTTCGCGTCATAACCATTACCGTCATAACGTGCATAGTAAATTCTATTAGCCCATATAGCATCATAATTTTTTATATCAAAATTATAAAGTGCTGATATGCCTGAAGAGTGGATGTTAACGCCCTTCTTAGTCGTTAAATTTCGACCATAACCAATATCAATATAACTTTCTACATGCCAATTTTTGTTGTATTGATAGTTAAAAGCAAGCCCTGGAGTAAAGGTCACCGTACCCACTTCATCAGGAAAATCAAAGTTAGGTAAATCGGCTAAACCAAAATCAAAGAATCCGACAGAAATAGGTAAACGTAAACCGTAACTTGTTTTATCTTTCTGTCCTATTTCGTATGAGAAAGGCAAACTGATCAAACTAGCATGTTGCCCTGTGGTTTTATAAATACCACTACCCAGGTAATTAGCATAAGCATAATGTACCGGTTCTATTTCTGCTGCTTTTACAGGAGTAACAGTAAGACTCAACAGCATAAAAAAGCTCACTATTATAGCTAACGGTTTCTTCACTCAATATGCTCGAACTAATGGTATGTAATTTATCTGTCACAATAGCAGATTTAGCAAAAAAAAAGCCAGTGGTGAGTTTAAATAACTCATCACTGACTTTTTTAATAAATTACTGTAAATACTACAAATAAATTTACTGTGTTTTTACTAATTTATATTACTGACTAATTTTAGCCCAGGTATCTCGTAAGCCAACCGTACGGTTGAAAATTAAAGCACCTGGCTCTTTAATATCATTATCTAAACAGAAATAGCCTTGGCGTTCAAACTGATATGCACATTCAGGTTTTGCCTCTGCTAATGACGGTTCAACTTTAGCTCCGCTAATCGTCACTAAAGACTCAGGATTAATAACTGAATTAAAATCGTCTTCTGCTGCCGGGTTAGGCACGGTAAATAATCGGTCGTATAAACGTATTGTCGCATCAAGTGATTTAGTTGCATCAACCCAATGAATTACACCTTTAGGTTTAGTGCCATCCGTTGGGTTTTTACCTAAAGTATCTTCATTGTAAGTACAGTAAACCGTTGTGACATTACCTTCTGCATCTTTATCGCAACGTGTTGCAGTAACCACGTAGGCACCACGTAAACGTACTGCTTTATCGATGACCAAACGTTTATACTTCTTGTTGGCTTCTTCTCTAAAATCTTCCGCTTCAATATAAAGCGTTTTAGAAAATGGCACAATACGTGTCCCTTGCTCGTCATCACTCGGGTGATTCTTAACAACAAGATCTTCACTTTTGTCTTCAGGGTAATTTTCAATCACTAATTTAATCGGATCTAAAACAGCCATTGCTCGGGGCGCATTATCATTTAAATCTTCACGGATACACGCTTCTAAAACACTCATCTCAATAGTGTTTTCCATTTTAGTTACACCAATTCGCTTGGCAAACTCTCGCATTGACGCAGGTGTATAACCTCGACGACGAAAAGCGGCAATCGTTGGCATACGTGGATCATCCCAGCTATCAACTAACTTTTCTTCTACCAAAGTATTTAGCTTACGCTTACTCATCAAGGTGTATTCAAGGTTTAGGCGAGAAAACTCATACTGATGTGGCGTACTTGGTACTGAAACGTTTTCAATTACCCAATCGTATAAACGGCGGTTATCTTGAAATTCTAACGTACAAAGAGAATGAGTAATGCCTTCTATTGCATCAGATAAACAATGGGTAAAGTCATACATTGGATAAATGCACCACTTATCACCCGTTTGGTGATGATGAGCAAAACGTACGCGATAAATAATAGGATCACGCAAGCACATAAAGCTTGAAGTCATATCAATTTTCGCGCGCAAAGAACAAATACCTTCTTCAAACTCACCATTTTTCATTTTGGCAAATAAGGCTAAATTTTCTTCTACAGAGGTATCGCGATAAGGGCTATTTTTACCTGGTTTATTCAAAGTACCACGATATTCACGTGTTTCATCGCCATTTAAGAAACAAACATACGCCAAACCTTTTTCGATAAGTTCTACCGCAAAACCATGTAACTGATCAAAGTAATTAGAAGAGTAGTTAATCTCTCCTGCCCACTCAAAACCTAACCACTTTACATCTTTTTGAATAGCATGAACGTAATCGATATCTTCTTTTTCAGGGTTAGTATCATCAAAACGTAGATTACATAAACCGTTATAATCTTGGGCAATACCAAAGCTCAAACAAATAGCTTTAGCATGACCTATATGTAAAAAACCATTAGGCTCTGGAGGGAAACGTGTTTGCACACTGGTGTGCTTACCGCTAGCCAAATCTGCATCAATGATATTACGAATAAAGTTTGTTGGGCGGTTTTCGGTATCCGACATGAAAATAAACCTCTGAAAATAACCTAATACACTCGGATTAATTTATTAGTCCGATGGGTATAAAGCTGGATATAAAGTACGTTTAACGCACCAAGATAAGCGGCATTATAGCAAGTGTTTACGGGGGAGAATAGCGTTAGATAAGAGTAAATTACTTAATTATAAAAGTGGCTGAATATTCGCTCACAACTCACTCAACATAATCTAATAGTAGCTAAACACTCTTCCAGCCATACTCTTATTTAAACCGATAACCACAGCTAAAGTTAAAGGTTATCGGCATATTTGTTTAACACCATGAGTGAATTAGTTTTTAATTCGTCAAGCATTAGTAACTGATTTTCACTTAGCGGTTCGGCTTGGCAATGTGATTCTAAGTGATGGCATAGCTGATATAACCTAACTAAGCCTAAAGCAATAGCTGCGCCTTTGAGTTTATGAAGCTTTTGCTGTTGCTCACTCATTGTTAAGTTAGCAAAGTCACGATATTCATTGTTAACTTGTTGGCAAAATAACAACGCCAGTTGTTTTACTTTATCACTGCCTAAATACTCAATATCTTGATTTGGGATTTCAGCATCAAATAACAACCCATTGCTATCATCGTTGTCACTCTCTTCACTTAATAAATCATTGTTCTTTATAACGTCTGCCACGGTATCTATACTTAAATTTAAGCCCTCACCTTCTTCAGTTATTGCAGTCGTACCATTTTCAAGGCGCTGATTGAGTAAGCCGGTAACATTTAACATCACTTGAGCAATGCTTGGTTTTAGCTTTTTCATTTGCACCGGTTTTGCGACAAAACCATCAAAACCTGAAGCGATAAACTTAGCAATATCTTCATTAAAAACATGCGCTGATACCGCAATAGTTTTAAAATGTTCTTCTCTTGATTTCGCTATTGCTTTAAGTTTCTTGGAAAGCTCTACACCATCAATATCGGGTAAATTAATATCGAGTAAGGCTAAATCATACTGGTTTTCTAACATGCATTTTAGTGCGCTAGTGCCATCGCTAGCGGCTGTTACGCTATGGCCAAGCTTACCAACCAAAGCACAGGCAACATCAAGGTTGATTTCATTATCTTCAACAATCAATACCTTATAACGTTGTGATAACTCTTTTAATGGCATATTTACTGGCATCGTTATTATTTGTTGTGCAGCAATAGATTCAGAACATGCTTTTTCAATCGGTATACTAAAGGAGAAACAACTGCCTCTATTTTCTTCACTCTGCAGAGATAAATGGCCTTTCATTGCACTCACTAAACGCTGACATATTGCCAAACCTAAGCCCGTACCGGTTGCCGTTTGTAAGTTCGCTACCTGAGTAAAGGCCTGAAAGACACCGCCTTGCTTATCCTTAGCAATACCACAACCGGTATCTGTCACCGAAAAGGTGATATTTGCAGAGCCATTTTTACTTTCATCACTGCTTGATATTGATAAGACAATACTCCCCCTCGATGTGAACTTGATGGCGTTATTAATCAAGTTTATTAAGACTTGCCGTAACTTACCCAAATCAGCAAGGCGCCAAGCGTCAAGATTATCTCCTATTTCAAAGCGTAATATTAACGCCTTATTGCTCGCCCTAGCTTGCATTAAATGAATAACATCTTGTCCTAGCCTCGCTAAATCAATAGCGCGATAAGAGAGTTCAATATGCCCTGCCTCTATTTTAGAGTAATCAAGAATATCATTGAGAATATCGAGTAAGCTTTCTCCTGAATACAGAATAGTCTGGGCATATTTAGCTTGTTCTGGCGTAAGCGTGGTATCAGTTAATCGCTCTAACGTACCAATCATGCCATTCATTGGTGTACGTATTTCATGGCTCATACTGGCCAAAAAGACTGACTTAGCTCTATTGGCTTGCTCTGCTTGTTGTTTGGCTAAGGCATGTGCTTCAGACTCATTATTTAACTTTTCATTGGTAGATATTAACTCTTGAGTTCGAGCATTAATTAGTTGTTCAAGATTTTCTTTGTGTAAGCGTAATTCTTTTTCTGTCTGACGTTGCTCATTTTCAAGTTGCTGCTTTTTAATGGCATTCTCTCTAAAAACATCGAGTGCATCGGCCATATATTTTAACTCTTCATCGTTTGATGATTCAACAGTGACTTCAAGATCGCCAGCTGCCAGCTTTTCAATTGCATCGGTGTGTTTTTGTAATTTAAACACAATGCCTTGATATACAACTTTCCACATCACAAATATGATAACGATAAGTGATAATAACGTGGTGATTAAAAAAACATTCTGCGACCAAGAAACCAGCTTTTGATGTTGAAAACTGGTTTGCTTAGCTAACTCACCTTGACGTTTAATTAAGCTCAAAATTTCTTGATTTAATTGGTCTAACTGATTAGAAATATGCTGATGTAATAAATTTTGTTTTTGTTCTAATTCAATCGCTCTTTGTTGATAGACAATAAAATTGTCAAATAATTTCAGTTTATCTAGCGCTGAACGAGCTAAGTTAAATCGGTAGGGATCAGTAATGGCATTTACTAAATGGTGTATTAATAACAAATGGGCATTTTTTTCATTCGCAAGTTCACTGAGTGGTTGATATTGCTTCGAGGTAATAACTAAATTGGCAATTTGTTCTAGTTCCAACGCATGTCGTTCTAACGCGGCCATCTTATCAAGCAGGTTAAGATCCTCATCAATGATTAAATCAATATCGTGCTGCGCTTGTTCGAGTTTATCCTTCTGCTCAATCAAATCATAAAGCCCTGATAAACGGACTAAAGCAAATGTACTGGCATTCGCCACTTGTGATTGAGATAACACTGAAATTTCATGTACCGACGTTTTCACTATAAAAAAAGTTTCATCAAGCTGTTGTTGATTAGTAATTTTATCTTTAGCATAACCATCAAGTTGCTCAATATCTTGAGTAATTTCATTCTTTAGTGCTAATAAATCGACTAATTTTTCATTATTAATATTGAGTAATGCAAGGGCTGAAAATTTATCTTCAATAGCTAGATTAAGCAGCACTAGTTGTTGGCTGTTTTTTTGTCGCTGTGCTTCATCTGTGGTGTTTTTTAATAACGTGGTCGCGTGAGTTATTTTCAAGCTAATATTTGCCAACTCTCGGGCACTTGAGAGTGTCGGTAATGTTTGTTGCGTTATGGTATCGCCGGTACTTGCAATAAGGCTAAGACCATTCCATGCAACGATACTGACAAACAATAACAAACCAGCTACAAAGCTAAAGGCAAATAATAATTTGTTACCTATACTTCGACGAAAGTGCAATGTAATATCCTCTTTTACTGAGCGATTAATTAGTTTTTAAATAGAGTTTCTTTGTGAAAATATCTTTAATTTTACTGCTAACCATGGTTAATTCTTTACTTTTTCTGTCACCCGCAGCTTATTCTGCTGAAGCGGTGACAAAGAGTAAACAGCCAATGCACAAAATAAAAATCTGTGCTGTCTATCCTCACCTGAAAGATTCTTATTGGCTTAGTATCAATTTTGGCATGACTGAACAAGCAAAACAAAGTTCAATTGAGTTAAAAGTGCTTGAAGCGGGTGGTTATCAAAATACTAATGAACAGTTAAAACAAATAGAACAATGCATTCACTGGCAAGCAAGTGCAATATTAATTGGCTCAGTTAATTTTGAGCAATTGAATCAAAAGCTTGCACAAGTAAACCAGCATACGCCAATTTTTGCCTTAGTAAATGAAATTTCGCCAAAAAGCATTACAGGAAGAACAGGCGTCTCCTGGTATCAAATGGGCTATAAATTAGGAGAGTACCTGGTTAAAAGGCACAAAATAAAAGCTAACCAATCTCCTGCTCAGCTTGCTTGGTTTCCAGGACCTAAAAGTGGTGGTGGTAGTTCACAATCAACAAAAGGTTTACAAGCGGCCCTAGCGCACAGCAATATCGGAATAGTGACGATACAGCACGGTTTAAATGAAAAAATCACCCAATTCTCTTTACTAAAAAGTACCTTGAAAAAATATAAAAACATCGATTACTTAGCGGGTAATGCGGTCATGGCTGAAATGGCAATTAATGAAGTTGCGCAATTAGCTAAAGATCAGCAACCCAAAATCCTTAGCCATTATCTTAGTCACGGGGTGTATAGAGGCATAAAGCGTCAAAAAATCTTAATGGCGAATTCAGACCAGATGGTATTACAGGGGAGAATGGCCATCAATCAAGCTGTCACTTATTTGTTAACCGGTAAATTAAAAGCAGACCAAGGCCCTGAAATTATCACTCTAGACCAAAGCAATATAAATACACTGGATGCTGAGTTATCCTTATCACCCAGTCATTTTAAACCTATTTATCGGGTTAATAATAATTAACATTAACAATAACTTAACTTAACTTACGTCAGCAGCAAATAAGTAGCCTTCACCATGAATAGTGATAAAAATTTGTGGTTCTTTGGCATTATCTTCAATTTTATTACGTAATCGTCGAACAAGTACATCGATAGTTCTATCATTCGGGGCATCAACACGATGATCAATAAGATTAAGTAATCGATCCCGATTTAGTACCCTACTTGGGTTAGCAACAAAAGCGACTAACATGTCATATTCAGCTTTAGTCAACTTCACTGGGACATTGTTTTTGAGTAGTTTACGCTTAGGAATATCAAACGTGCATTGGCCAAAACGAAATAAATCATCATCTTCAATTGGCGTCGCTTGCGTTGTAATCGCCGGCATTTGTTCAGTCAAAGAAATTCGCCATAAAATATTTTTAACTCTAACTAATAGCTCCCTTAATTCAAACGGCTTAGTAACATAATCATCTGCGCCCATTTCTAAGCCGATTATTTTATCTATAGAGTCAGTACGACCCGTCACCAATATAATGCCTATATTAGAACGACTACGTAAATTGCGCGTGATCATCAAACCATCTTCATCCGGCAGATTAATATCTAACATGACTAAATCAATGTGATGCTTTTCTAATACCACATCCATTTGTGTTTTATTTTCTGCTTCACTTACCTGATAGCCGGCATGTTGAAAATAACCGACCAACTTGGCTCGCGTTATCGCTTCATCTTCAACCACTAAAATATGTTTATTGTTCAAGCTTTATTTCCTATTAGCTTATTTATACCAAGTACATTAATTAATTGACCACTTAGCGAGAGTTAAAAGGCTTAGAGGCAAGGCATTGATTGAAATTAATAACGACGCATGTAAGCCTTTACCTTTAATTAGGCACTCGCCCTTTGGGAGTTCATTAGCAAACTAATAACGGCACAAAATTAAATAAATATAGAATAACTATGTTTAAGTAATTTCGCTTGTTCTAAGTTGGCTAATACAACTCGACGTTGATCAATTAATTAGCGTAATTGGTATTATCAAAAATCGAGTAACATTTTTACATATTGCGTTCATTTAACTACACAACGCTGTTCATAACTGACCGTTACAATAACTCAATCAACAAATAGTTTATCTGATGTATATCAATCTTGGAGTTCTAAGTTATGAGTAAAATAATAAACACAGCAAATCGTCTTCTAGTTGGCACCATGTTACTAACTTGCCCTTTTTTAGCAAGTAGCGAAGAAAGTAAAGAAACATTATTTAATGGCACCTTCAGTGGATCGTTAGAAATGGCCTCTGATTATGTTTTCCGTGGTGAGTCAGAAACAGCCGATGGTGACATTCCTGCTATTAAAGGTAGCTTTACTTGGACGCATGAAGATGGTGTTTATGCCGGTGTATTCGGCGCAACCAATAAATTTGAATCGTCACCTGATATAAGAGCAGTGCTTGCGCCTTATATTGGAAAATTCGGCACCTTTGGTGATACCGACATTAGCTACAATGTTTTTGTATTCCACTATACCTATCCTGGTGTTGAAAACATGGATTACACCGAACTTTGGATGGAAGTTGCTAAAGATTTTGGTCCGGTAAACATGAAGCTTGAAATAACCCCAACACTAAATGACTGGTTTGGTGTTGAAGGCTGGAGTGGCGTTAACTATGCCATTCACCCAAGTACCACCTTTGATAATGGCATAAAAGTGTCGGGCTCTGTTGGTTATCAGGAGCTATCTGGTGAAGGTGCTGAAGGCTGGACTCACTGGAACTTAGGTATGAGTAAGAATTTATATGGCTTAAATGTTGATGTACGTTATCACGACTCTGATGTTGATAGTTCCCATAAAGTTTACGGGTCAGAAGAAGGACAAAAGATATTTGACCAACGTTTTGTTTTTAGTGTCAGCAAAAGCTTCTAGTGCTGAATTCTCAATAATTCATAGATCATATTTGACCCAATTTAAAGCAGCTGAACCTAAAGGTTAAGCTGTTTTTTATTGCTGCTAAAGCATTTTAAGCGTTCCTCTCCCCCCAAAAAATTCTTACCAAATACCGTGATGTCTCACTTCGAGACTTAATTAATGCAACAGAATACTGTTCATATTTTTTCACAATTTTACCCAAGCTGACATTTACCCCTTCATCGTCATTCATATCACTTAACTATAATAAACTATCAAACCAATTCCTCTAATGAATGACAGGAGTTTCAGCATGACAACGAAACAAATAGATCAAGAAGAAAGTAAAAAAAGAAAGCGTAAAGAGCTCAAAGCACTAGGTTTTATTATTGTGGTGTTATTTCCCATGTTAAGTGTTTTCGCTGTCGGTGGTTATGGTCTGATTATTTGGTTAATGCAAATATTCGGCGGCGTAACACCTCATTAATATTACGATAAAACGATAAGAAATAAGGAATATACAATGAAATGGTTAATGAATCTTTGGCAAACACTGAACAAACCTGCCAAATACTTAACATTAGGCTCAATTAGTCTAACCGCTTTTGTCATGGGCATTATCTTTTGGGGCGGTTTCAATACGGCACTAGAAGCGACAAATACTGAAGAGTTTTGTATCAGCTGTCACAGTATGGAAAGCAAACCTTATCAAGAATTACAACAGACAGTGCATTGGTCTAATCATTCAGGTGTACGCGCGACCTGCCCGGATTGTCATGTACCGCATAATTGGGGACGTAAAATAGCGCGTAAAATGGAAGCATCAAGTGATGTTTGGGGCTGGGTTTTTAACACAGTTAACACCAGTGAAAAATTCGAAGATAAACGTTTAGAAATGGCATCTCGTGAATGGGCACGTTTCGAGAGAGATGACTCATTGGCGTGTAAAAATTGTCATAACTATGACTCAATGAAATGGGAAAGCATGTCTAAGTTGGCACAAAAACAAATGAAACGTGCCGCAGAAAAAGATCAAAGCTGTGTCGATTGCCACAAAGGCATAGCCCATACGTTGCCTGATATGGGCACCGCAAGAGCACCACAATTAATCGCTGAAGTGGGTACTGGGCC
The DNA here is from genome assembly GCF_002836255.1 of Colwellia sp. 75C3. Taxonomy (GTDB): domain Bacteria; phylum Pseudomonadota; class Gammaproteobacteria; order Enterobacterales; family Alteromonadaceae; genus Colwellia. The sequence goes on from NZ_PJAU01000056.1 coordinate 160,962, forward strand.
AAGTAAGTTCACCAATGAACAATACTACTTCAGTGCCTTGACCAAGCCATTGTTTTTTAGCGCTAAAGGTGATGTAGAAGCAGGTACATTGAATGTCGCGACTAAGGTTAAAATATTAGAAAGTAAAGAAAATAGAGTGAAAGTTTCCATTAGTGGTTGGCGTAAACAAATTGGTGCTGGTCGAGTCATTTATTTTGATTTTGGTATCAATATGCTGACAGCACAATTATCAAAAGAAGCGGCAAAAACTGAAGGTGTCATCAATGGTTTTGAAGAAAAAGAAGACGAGATGACAGGCTTGAAATGGCAACGTGTTGAAACGACATTATGGACTGATGCCGAATACCTAATTACCGAACAGCAACCGCTTTGGGATTATGCTCGTACCACGTTTAGAAGCAGCTGTAGTGTTTGTCACACCCAACCTGACGAAGCTCACTTTGACGCCAATACTTGGCCAGGTATGTTCCAAGGCATGATAGCTTTTGTCAACATGGATCAAGACACACAAGCGCTGGTACAAAAATACCTGCAACAACATTCATCTACTTTTGTTAAAAAAGAACATTAATCGGAGCCTATCCCATGAAAGAAATAATCATGAAAAGAAGAAATTTTTTAAAGGGCATTTTAGCGACATCATTTACCGTTATTAGTACGGCATCGGTTTTAACACCGTTGACCGCTTTAGCAAAAATAGGGGCTAAAAACCGTGATGATTGGCTAACAACAGGTTCTCATTTTGGAGCCTTTAAAATCAAACGGAAAAATGGTGTTATTGATCAAGTAAAACCCTTTGATTTAGATAAATATCCAACCGATATGATCAACGGAGTTAAAGGGCTAGTTTATAACCCTTCACGTATTCGCTACCCAATGGTGCGCTTAGACTTTTTGCTCAAGGGCCATAAAAGTGATACTACCCAACGTGGTGATTTTCGTTTTGTACGAGTTACTTGGGATCAAGCCTTAACGTTATTTAAACAATCACTTGATGAAATACAAACGAATTATGGCCCCTCTGGTTTGCACGCAGGTCAAACGGGCTGGCGTGCCACTGGGCAATTACATTCTAGTACTAGCCACATGCAACGCGCTGTTGGTATGCACGGTAATTTTGTTAAAAAGATTGGTGATTACTCTACCGGCGCAGGTCAAACAATTTTACCGTATGTTTTAGGCTCAACCGAAGTATATGCTCAAGGCACTTCTTGGCCATTAATTTTAGACAATGCTAAGACAATCGTATTATGGGCGAACGACCCTTATAAAAACTTACAAGTGGGCTGGAATGCGGAAACTCATGAAAGTTTTGAATATCTTGCTCAGCTAAAAGAAAAAGTAAAACAAGGTAAGATCCGTGTGATCAGCATAGATCCCGTGGCATCAAAAACACAAGATTACTTAGGTTGTGAAAAAATCTATGTTAATCCACAAACTGATGTTGCCTTAATGCTGGCTATTGCTTATGAACTTTATAGCAACAACTTACATGACAAAGAATTTATTGAAGGTTACAGCCTCGGTTTCGACCGCTTTGTACCGTATTTAACCGGCGAAGAAGATGGTATTCCAAAAACAGTCGAGTGGGCAGAGAAAATTACCGCAGTACCTGCCGAGGTAATTAAAGAACTGGCTAAAACCATGGTCGCTGGTCGTACACAATTATTAATGGGTTGGTGTATTCAGCGTCAACAACATGGTGAACAACCTTATTGGATGGCTGCTGTATTAGCGACCATGATAGGTCAAATTGGTTTACCTGGTGGCGGCATTAGTTATGGTCACCATTATTCAAGTATTGGTGTGCCCTCTTCTGGCGCAGCAGCACCGGGAGCTTTCCCTCGTAATGTAGACGAAGGTCAAAAGCCAATATTTGATAATAATGATTTTAAAGGTGCCAGTAGTACTATTCCTGTCGCGCGCTGGATTGACGCTATATTAGCACCAGGTAAAGTCATTGATGCCAATGGTGCCAAAGTGACTTACCCTGATATAAAAATGATGATTTTCTCGGGTAATAATCCTTGGAATCATCATCAAGATAGAAATCGTATGAAAAAAGCATTTCATAAATTGGAATGTGTGGTCAGTATCGATATCAACTGGACGGCAACCTGTCGTTTCTCAGATATTGTTCTACCAGCCTGTACTACCATGGAAAGAAACGACATCGATATTTATGGGAGTTATGCTAATCGTGGTTTGCTTGCCATGCAGAAAATGGTAGAGCCACTATTTGATAGCTTATCCGACTATGAAATATTCACTCGCTTTGCCAAAGTTTTAGGCAAAGAAAAAGAATACACCCGCGGTATGACTGAGTTTGATTGGCTAACAAAACTCTATAATGATTGTAAAAAAGCTAATGACGGTAAGTTTGTTATGCCTGAGTTTGAACAATTTTGGCAAGATGGATATGTACACTTTGGCGAAGGTAAACCCTGGACTCGTCATGCAGATTTTAGAGAAGATCCTGAGATAAACCCGTTAGGCACACCTTCAGGAATGATTGAGATACACAGTAGAAAAATAGAACGTTATCAATATGATGATTGTAAAGGCCATCCAACGTGGATGGAAAAAAGTGAACGTAGCCACGGTGGTCCTGGCTCAGAAAAACATCCTATTTGGATGCAGTCTTGCCACCCGGACAAACGTTTGCATTCACAAATGTGTGAATCAAAAGAATATCGTTCTACTTATACAGTACAAGACAGAGAGCCTGTTTATTTAAATCCAGCGGATGCTAAACACCGCGGCATTAAAAATGGCGACGTGGTTAGAGTATTCAACGACCGTGGCCAATTACTTGCTGGCGCAGTAGTAAGTGATAACTTCCCTGAAGGTGTTATTCGTATACATGAAGGTGCTTGGTATGGTCCTGTAGGAGACGATGGCAGTACCACAGGTGGAGCTGAAATTGGCGCACTTTGTAGCTATGGCGATCCAAATACTTTAACCCAAGATATTGGCTCATCTAAATTAGCTCAAGCTTGCTCTGCTTACACATGTTTAGTAGATTATGAGAAATTTACCGGTAAATTGCCGCAGGTAACTTCATTTTCTGGACCATTGGAGATTGGCGCATGAAGCAACAAATACCCGATATGACAAAAGAGATAGCTGAAGAAAATCAAGCGAGAGCCATAGTTTATAATTTTCTCTCCTCTTTATTTGCTAAAGAAGTAAATACAGATTTAGTTGAACAACTTACCTCGAAAGAAGGCCAGCGCTTTTTAAGCTCGCTTTCCCTTGAAGCAAAGTTAGCCGCTCCAATAGATGATATTAATACTAAATTAACTCAGCTAAATAGTGAAGAATCGCTGTTAGAACTGGCCGCTGATTTTTGTGGCTTATTCTTAGTTGATGGTAGAACAAGTGTTTCACTTTATGCTGGACAGTATATTGCTAATGAGCCTAGTGATGTGATTAGTGGTAATAATAAAGCCGATAAAATACAGATCTTTGGCGAATTACATCAGCAGATGACTGAGTTTTTAACAAACAGTAATATGCAGATACACAGTGACTTTCCAGAGCCGGCCGATCATCTTGCAGTTATACTTGCGTATCTTGGCCACCTTTGCTTATCCACCAGTGTAGATAACCAAATCAACTTCATCGAAACATATTTGATGACTTGGTTAGCTGATTTTACTCAGCAAGTAAAAAAGCATGATGCGGGTCATTTCTACGCGGCAGTGGCAGAGCTAACGTTTGAATGGGTTAAGTTAGAGGTAAATGACTAAATAACTCGTTAAGTAGATCCTACTGTGTAGAAATTAAGTTAATTACCATTGAAAAAAAGCTGACTCGTTCAGCTTTTTTTATTGCCAAAATTTAGCCGATAACACTTTTATCAGTAAAGCATTGAATTTTTTATACTTACAATAAGCTCCTTTACTCTAACTAATATATCGACGTCAGATAAGACCCATCGATTGCATGGTTTGTATAATAAAGATTTAGCGTATAAAGTGTACTATGACAAATAAAAACAAATACACTAATAGAGTGATAAAAAAGTCATGGCTAAAATAGTTACTTACTGTAATCAAAAAGGTGGCGTAGGGAAAACAACATCAGCAGTCACTTTCGCTGTAGACTTACAGCGTAGAGGTCATAGTGTATTGATGTTTGATGCTGACCCACAGCTCAGTGCCTACAATTGGGCTGGGGCATCTCAAGAAACTGATGGTTTTCCTGTTGAAATAAGAGTACTAGAAAATAATGCTAAATTCATCAGTAAAGAGCTAAAGAAGTATTTCGATAGCTATGACTATATTATTATCGATTCCCCGCCTAATTTAGAGAATGGTATATTAAGAAGATGCTTACTAATTAGTGATGCTTACGTGCTTTCTTTTATTCCTAAAAGCTTAGAATTATCTGCATTACCCCCCATTAAAGCTTATATCGAAGATGTTGATATTATGCGTTCTGAAATTGACTCATACCCGCTAAAGGGGGGGTTATTTTATAACATGGTCAATAATACTCGATTGGTAAAAGCCGTTATTGATGTGGTAGAAAGCGATAAATTATTTCCTGTTTTTAATGCCCGTATTAGGACTAGTACGCTAGTTCCAGAATCACAGTTGCTTGGATTAACTATTTTCGAGATGGGGGCAAAGGGTAAAAAACTGCAGGAAGACTTTACAGCACTCACTGATGAAATTATTGAATTAATTTAAAGGAAGACATCATGGCAAAAGATCTCAGTCAAGCCGCTAGAAATACAAGTAATAAAGCGCAAAAAACAAGTAAAGACCGCTTCGATAAAGCAGATATCTTACTTGCAAAAAAAGAAGTGAGTTTTGCTGCTAAAAATACAAAAAATACAGTCAAAAAAAAGAAGGCTGACATTGTTCAAGATTCCGTTGTGCCATGTCAATTCAAGTTACTACAATCAGAAGACAACTTAATTGACAGCATTAAGCTACGTTTTGCTATTCAAGGCATGACATTGAATAAGAGTGAAATACTCCGAACGGCAATAAAGGCATTAGAGCGTCAAACTGATAAACAGTTAAAAACAACATTTTCCTCGGTCGAAAAAATTAAAGCAAGCGAAGATCATAGTGCCGCATTGGATTTAAAAAGCGTGGAACATTATAGCGCTGCTCAGCAAATACCTATTGATAAATCCAACGATGAGCATATTTCAAATATAAAAGCCGCTCATGAAAAACAACTGCTCTTGCAAGAATCTCATATCACAGAACTTCGTGGATACATTGAAAGTTATAAACAGCAAATAGATAAACAAGGCTTATCGCAAGAATCTCATATCACAGAGCTTCGAAAAGACATTGATTATTATAAGCAGCAAATAGATAAACAACAGCAAACCATTGATAACTTACATCACAGCTATGATACGGTTATGACCTCTTTATTAGAGGAAAAAAGAATAGATCATAATATAAGAGAATTGTCCGCCGACGCTGGATTTGAAATAGATAAAAATAATGAAAGGCTAAAAGAACTCGCTACGTCACCTCAAAGTACACTGATGACCACACCAGAGGTAGCAGATAATCAGCAATCAACTGACATAGCAGATAATCAGCAAGCAACTGACATAGCAGATAATCAGCAAGCAACTGACATAGCAGATAATCAGCAAGCAACTGACATAGCAGATAATCTGCAATCAACTGACATAGCAGATAATCAGCAATCCGCTGGCATAGCAGATAATCAGCAATCCGCTGACATTGAAGATAATCAACAATCAACTGACATAGAAGATAATCAACAATCAACTGACAGAGAAGATAATCAGCAATCCGCTGACATAGCAGATAATCAGCAATCCGCTGACATTGAAGATAATCAACAATCCGCTGACATAGCAGATAATCACCAATCCGCTGACATAGCAGATAATCAGCAATCCGCTGACATAGCAGATAATCAACAATCAACTGACATAGCAGATAATCAGCAATCAGCTGACATAGAAGATAATCAGCAATCCGCTGACATAGCAGATAATCAGCAATCCGCTGACATAGAAGATAATCTGCAATCCGCTGACATAGAAATAACTGCTCCCCTCTGCCCTAGTGAACAAATATTACCTGAACCCGAGCAGTTATTTGCTCAAGCGGTGATCATGAGGCAAGAAGCCGAAAGCGAAAAAGCCTTCTTATTATTTGAACAAGCAGCAAAACGAGGACATTCAAAAGCAATGGGCGCGATGGGAAGGTCATACTTTCTTGGAGAAGGTATTGACGAAGATCAATTATCAGGCCTCGCTTGGTTAATTAATGCCGCTGAGCAGAATTTACCTCCCGCTGTGACTAGAGTTAAATATTTTCAAGAAAATGATGCTGATTTATACCAAGAAGCGCTAATTTTGTCAGCCGAGTTATATCAAGCAGAGTAATTTATTTGGTTACTTAGCGGGAATTAAAAGACTTAGGCCTTGTATAGAGCGTAGCAAGGTATATAGATGACGTAGAAGAAGTAAGTAATGGATACGAAGTAAGTGTCTATCTGTGTATCTAATAAGCGCGGTTATGAATTGTATCAATTTTAACATGACGTTTTTTCTTATAAAGAAAAAGTATTAAATTCTGAGGGATTTAGGTATTGATAATTTTTAGACATTATTGCCGCGAGATAGTCCTATAGTCTTCAATTATATTATATGGGTAATTATTGTAGCAATATAGTTTTATTATTTTATGATTGTACTAAACAGAGTGTTTAGTAAAAAGATGGTACCCGGAGCCGGACTTGAACCGGCACGCTTTTCGGCGAGGGATTTTAAATTCTTCGTGTAATCGCAAACATAAATAGTTTACTCATTGATATTAAATGGTTTTATAATTAATACTTTACTTATTAGATACTGATTTTCCAATTAAACACATGAATCAGCGTACAATATAGCTATAAAGTAACTTATGCCATGACGACAAAATAACAATATGAAGATAACGCACAAAGTGAAAAGAGTTTTACTGTTTTTTATTTCAATAATGATTACCAATCTTGCATGTGCAACGACAACATCGATCAACTCAGATACATGCGGAAATCTGCGAGATTCAATGTTGAAGATGTGGGCACCACATAAAAATAATAACCTAAGCACCGATGCCGTTTGCCTAGAATCAACTGACGATACTAATAAAAACTGCCATAAACGGGTAATTGAAGTATCAACAGCCAAAACTGAATCAGTGCTATCTTCAGAGCGAGTAAACCAAAGAGCACAACTCAAAAGGAAAAAAGAAATACAACAACTAGAAAACTAACATTCATTCGCAGATAATGATAAGTAATAATCAAAATTACGACCCTGTAACAAAATCTGTGTAACTGCCTATCATTAATACCCATATAGGGTTTAGGATAGGCAGACTATGAACAAGAAAGAACTAGAGGTATTTGCTAAACAAGCAGCCAAAGGTATTAAGTCAGAACAAGACTTAATCGACTTTCGTAGAATATTAACCAAGATAACCGTTGAAGCCGCTTTAAACGCAGAGCTTGAAGAACATCTTGTTTATGCTCTTCATGAGCAATCCACCACGAACAATAGCCGAAATGGCTACCCCTCTAAATCTATTCGCACTGAAGATGGTCAAGTTGACCTTGAAACACCACGTGATAGAGAAGGAAACTTTGAACCTAAATTAGTCAAAAAGAACCAAACGCGGTTTACCTCAATGGACGACAAAATCTTGTATCTATATGCCAAAGGCATGACGACAAGGGAAATCGTTGATACGTTCAAGGAAATGTATGATGCAGATATCTCACCCACACTGATATCTCGTGTCACCAATGCGGTTATCGAGCAAGTCATTGAATGGCAAGCCAGAGCTTTAGATTCAGTCTACCCCATTGTTTACCTCGACTGTTTAGTCGTAAAAATCAGACAAGACAAACACGTTATCAATAAAGCTATTTATCTGGCTTTAGGCGTGAATACCGAAGGTCATAAAGAGCTACGCGGCATGTGGATATCGGAAAACGAAGGGGCTAAGTTCTGGTTGAACGTACTGACTGAACTTCAAAACCGAAGGGTAAATGACATCCTCATTGCGTGTGTCGATGGCCTGAAAGGTTTCCCTGAAGCAATTAATACCGTATTCCCTCAAACCCAAGTTCAGCTCTGTATTGTTCATATGGTACGTAACTCTATGAAGTATGTGCCCTGGAAGGATTACAAGGCTGTCACCGGTGATTTAAAGCGCATATATCAATCAGTGACAGAAGAAGAGGCGCTACTTGAACTCGATAATTTCTGCTTACGTTGGGATGGTAAATACCCACAAATCAGTCGGTCTTGGCGTGCGCATTGGACGAACCTAAATACGTTATTCAAATACCCTCAAGACATACGGAAAGCCATCTATACGACGAATGCGATAAAGTCACTGAACAGTGTTATTCGAAAGGCAGTTAAGAAACGTAAACTATTTCCCTCTGATGATTCAGCGAGAAAAGTAGTTTATCTTGCAATAGGTGCGGCATCCAAAAAATGGACGATGCCGATAAGAAACTGGAAAACGGCCTTGAATCGATTTATGATTGAGTTCGAAGACCGTCTAAAGGAATTTATTTAAAACTGGCAGTTACACAAAATCTGTTACAGGGTCTGAAAAAAGTAATCCTTAGATACTTTCTCCTTATATACTGGTGTATTGGGCTGATAAATAAGCGTTGATTCCCTGAATAAGCAAGTACGATTACAAATAACAGAGAAAAGAGGACAGCCATTAATTGATAATATAATAAAAACATGTCTTCTTAAATAATTGAAAAACACTCAGTAATAACGGCTCAACCTTAAGGTGTAACCCTCGGTTTTCAAAGGCTAAAAAGTTCAATTAGTGTGCTTTACAGACACAAAAACACCACTATCAATGACAACAGTGTTTCAATTAAATTTATAACAATGAATTTAGTGAAATATCGTTGTTTGTTGTCGGTGTCCGCCTATCCACTTTTTATTGGTATGCGCGGCAAAAGCTGATAGCGCTTTGATTGAGCCTACCGCTTGGTGATATTGTTTACCAAAATGCTGAGCGAGATCTAACCAATCATCCCCTGTTATTCCTAACTGTTGAAGTATAGGATAAGCGCTTTCATCAATATAACCGCGTTTATCTGCCCTAATCACCTTGCCTGTTTCTTCTACTAACTGTAAATAATCGAGTAGCGAAAAGGCAATACCTCTGGGGCTTTGTTGATGATCGTTACCAATAAAACCAAGTAAGGATTTTACCGAAAAAGGTAATGCGGTTTTATCGTCTTGGTCGCTGGCTATGTCGTGAATACGCTCAAATATAGCGGTAAACTGCGCGGTATCAACCGAATCGACCATGTTGGCTCGAATAGGATTTAAGTCAACGTAGGTCATACACGCTAACACCTATTTTTCATCTAATAACGCCTGTAATTTAAACCGTCCTCCCCACTAATTTATAGGGAATAAATTAGAACAGCTTTAGCTGGCCCGAAGGGTGAGTGCCATGAATGGCAACGAATACGATCGACCATCCATTGCCTGCAGTGTTTATAATTGGCGTGATTGTAGGGATCAAATCCACAAAGATAAGTACGCCGAACACGACGTAAAATTAAGTGATATTTTGCAGGGAAACTTGTGTACTACGTGATTGAGTCATGATGAAAGCCACTACAAAGAAATAAGCAGTTTATTAATTATAGTTATTGCTCAATATTTAGCCGAATCTTCTGGGTGTCCTGCTATTTTTCTCTCCAGTCAGAATATAGATTTTGTCGTTATATTCTTTAACTGCTTTTATTGGATACTTAGATGGAAAAAGGGTTGTCATCTCATTTTCAAATTTATAAAGCTTTCTACCCTTAAATATATAGTGACTTTTGTTAGTTTTATAATGAGTAGTTCCATCGCCTTTTACCTTACAAAAAAGATCGGTATTAGCGTAAGTAGAAATAGACAATGATGAAAGTAATAGATACTTCATGAGGTCTCCTGGGTCATTAATATATTCAAATTATACAATGAATAATATTAAGAGTGGTAACGCCCTGCATTAGCCAGATTAATTATAAAATTTTACATGTTCCAAGAGATAAATAATTTAATGACTCAAGTATATATTTTCTATTAATATTCATTATAATCCTCAAGGATATTAGATAGAATATCGATTACAGGCGTACTATTATATCGAGATGCTTCAGAGCTTAAACTTACATATGTCATAAGACCTTTTCCTGAAGAAGCCTCTATTATCCCCGAAATGTAATGTTCAGTTTCACCATCATCAAATGTGATGCTTGTTACATAAGCTCCACCAGATGCACCTGGGTAAATGTCACAATCTTTTGCCCAACGACTTGAACTGTAATTATTTTGATCCATGTTTATTTTGCAGTCATTGTCATATGTAAGATTTTTTCCTTTATTTCCTAAACTACGAGTTGCATCAGCTGAATGCCCCACTGCTGTTTCAACAAGATTTTCGTAGTCTCCATCTTCAACACCCTCGCGAAGACTAACAACACTTTCTCCAGAGATAAGAAGAGGCCTAACATCCTCCTTCGAAATAGTTTTATCTAATAAAAGTATGGCCCAATCATGAAGATCTCCCCCACCATGGTTCAAAACTTTTGCCGTTGCTTTTATTACTTTCCCAGAATTAGAAGTAAAAGTAGCATTTAATTCTTTATTTTTATTACCTAAAACTATATCAATACAATGATATGCCGTAATAGCGATCCTTGAATCCTTATCTTCATCTTCTTCTACTAGTGTTAAAGTACAAGTTTTAACACCATCAACATTTAACTTACCAACAGCTTCCATCCATTTAGGTGAACTACTACTTCTAACTTTCCTATCGTCTCCCCTTCTGGCCTTATAACCTTTTGGAAATAAGTGAGAGTCTCTAAATCCTGTTGTTTTTATGAAGCCTTTAACATTTTCAAGAGTAGATGACTGTATAATACTTGTGACTAAGGCTTGGGGTTTTACATTTTTTTCTGCGTTAACAAGACCAGAAGTAATGAGTATTAATAAAAAAAGGAGATTTAACATCAAAATAAGATATACCAGAGATAATAGTTTAAAATTCGAGCATATTATATAGGAATTAAAATCTATGTAAATGCAGAGCATTACAGTTTTATATTAGCGTGGTTTTCTCGATTAAGTTTTAATTTATGTGGTATTTATGTGGTATTTATGTGGTATTTATGAGGAGATTAACTTTTACTATTTCAGTACTAATAAAATTAAATTTTACTAGAATGGTACCCGGAGCCGGACTTGAACCGGCACGCTTTTCGGCGAGGGATTTTAAATCCCTTGTGTCTACCAATTCCACCACCCGGGCATTGTATCTTTTTAGCTTGCACCAAAAGATAAGGGAGTATTTTTATAGTAGGTTGGTACCTACTCTTTATAAATTTACTTATCATTTTATTAAAATGACTGACTCTTGTCATAAAATTATAAAAAATTGGAGCGGCTAACGAGACTCGAACTCGTGACATTCACGTTGGCAACGTGATGCTCTACCAGCTGAGCTACAGCCGCTTCATAGATATTTTCGTTTACTAGCTTTATTGGAGCGGTTAACGAGACTACTCTCATCAACATAAGTCGTGGCATTCACTTCGCTTTTGGCAACGTGATGCTCTACCAGCTGACACCAGCCGCTTCATTAGAGCTTTACTTTTACTACTTTATTTCTAAATAAATGGTACCCGGAGCCGGACTTGAACCGGCACGCTTTTCGGCGAGGGATTTTAAATCCCTTGTGTCTACCAATTCCACCACCCGGGCATCGTTATCTATAAGATAAAGGGTTTTTTATAGTAAGTATTGGTTACCTACTTATTCTTAAGTAAAATTTGGAGCGGCTAACGAGACTCGAACTCGTGACATTCACGTTGGCAACGTGATGCTCTACCAGCTGAGCTACAGCCGCTTCATGAGAGCTTTACTTTTACTACTAATTATCTAAACAAATGGTACCCGGAGCCGGACTTGAACCGGCACGCTTTTCGGCGAGGGATTTTAAATCCCTTGTGTCTACCAATTCCACCACCCGGGCATTGTATCTTTCGATAAGGGAGTATTTTTATAGTAGGTTGGTACCTACTCTTTATAAATTTACTTATCACTAAAAGTGATTAACAACTGTTATAAATTTATAAAAATTTTGGAGCGGCTAACGAGACTCGAACTCGTGACATTCACGTTGGCAACGTGATGCTCTACCAGCTGAGCTACAGCCGCTTCGTAGAATATTAATATTCTTTTACTATTTTACAGGTAAAACTTCTTTTAGTATTACTAACTAAAATTGGAGCGGCTAACGAGACTCGAACTCGTGACATTCACGTTGGCAACGTGATGCTCTACCAGCTGAGCTACAGCCGCTTCATGAGAGCTTTACTTTTTACTTCCCAAATATCGTTGAGGATATGGTACCCGGAGCCGGACTTGAACCGGCACGCTTTTCGGCGAGGGATTTTAAATCCCTTGTGTCTACCAATTCCACCACCCGGGCAAAATGGAGGCGGATACCAGAATCGAACTGGTGTACACGGATTTGCAATCCGCTGCATGACCACTCTGCCAACCCGCCTTTTTGTCAACGATATATCTTTGATATCAATATCAATGAATTTTGCTATTAAGTTAAATTGGAGCGGCTAACGAGACTCGAACTCGTGACATTCACGTTGGCAACGTGATGCTCTACCAGCTGAGCTACAGCCGCTTCATTTAAATCTTAAATATTACAAAACTCTAGTAAAACATTGAACAAGTCAATTAACATTAGCTTGGTCAATCTCGCTTTACTTGCTGACTCCCTGTCAACAAAAACGCATTCTACATCTTAATATTTTCCAGTCAACTATTAAATTAACTTTTTATTCTAACTGCTTAAAAAGCGAGTTGTTTGTTCTATTTTTAAGTCAATGGTTGTTTGACTGATTAAATTACAATCAAACAGAGTCAAAAGTTCTTATTGCCCTTTTAACTCTGGCCATGCCGCTTTGAAGTAACTAACCCAAGTAGTCACTGTTAGAACAGTCGCAATAGAATAAAAAGCATAAGAAAGGTAATTAATCACTTCATGTGGCAAGTAAAATAAAATTAACGGGATATCGTAACTAGGTTGCCAAATGAGTCCCATGATACCGAGCATTTGTGCTGCCGTTTTATATTTTCCCATATTAGAGACCGCAATAATGTCACGTTTTCCTATGGAAGACATGAATTCACGCAAGGCACTAATAAACACTTCTCGAGCTATCATGATAATAGCAGCGATAGATACCAACCATGAACTATAATCCTGGGCAATCATCACCAAAGCAACAACAACCATCAATTTATCGGCTACGGGATCGATGAATGCGCCAAAGGCAGAAGACTGATTGAGCTTTCGAGCAAGGTAGCCATCTAAAATGTCACTAATTGCTGCCAACCAGAAAACGGCGAATGCACCAAAGTTGCTCCACGAAAGTGGTAGATAGAATATTATTAAGAAAACTGGGATCAAGACGATCCGGAATAATGTTATTTGATTAGGTATTGTCCACATTCACTTTTCACTGCAAGTATTTTTCTTTAGTTTACACAAGTTGTTATAGCAGTGCTACGGCAGAGTTGGACAAGTTTAGGTAAAATGCAGCTATCGTCGGATATACTAATTGATGAATGAATTGATCATTCAACGAGAATTAAAAGGTTTAAGGGGAGGCATTGATTGAAGATAATGATTGCTCAGGAGAATAGCTACATCTATGTAACTTCCTTGTCAAAATCAATAACGCTGTATATATACACTATTTTACGTGTTCTAATTCCCCTGACACAACTCTGAGTTGGCTCATACATTATTTTATTGAGTATTATTTCTCATGTAGCGCATTATGGATTTTCTCTGCTAACACATGACTTATGCCAGGTACTTTGGCTAAGGTGGTAATGTCGGCTTGCATAACTTCTTGTAAGCCACCTAAAAACTTTAATAAGCTTTGACGTTTTTTGGCGCCTATTCCTTCAATTGATTCTAACCGAGACTTTTTACTCACCTTTTGTCGTTTTGCTCTATGCCCTGTTATAGCAAACCGATGTGATTCGTCACGAATATGTTGCACTAAGTGCAATGCGGGTGATGTGCCAGGTAAAGAGATCAACTGATGACTACCAGCTAGTATCAATGTTTCTAAACCAGGTTTACGTGACTCACCTTTAGCGACACCGACTAATAACGGTGTTTTTGTTAACGCAAGTTGACTAAAAAAGTTTTCAGCTTCGGCAAGTTGTCCTTTACCCCCATCGATAAAGACAATGTCGGGTAATTTCTCTAAGGCACTATGCTCTTCAGGTTTGCTTGGGTTAGCTTTTAATTTCCCATAACGCTTTCTTAAAGCAAATGCCATAGCAGCATAATCATCGCCAGGGGTGATGCCAAAAACATTATATCTGCGGTAATCTGTTTTAAGAGGTCCTTCTTGATTAAACACCACATTAGAAGCAACCGTTTGTTGGCCCATGGTATGACTTATATCAAAACACTCAATGCGCTGTATGCCATTTTCCAGCTCAAAGACTTCGTTTAACGCAGCAAAGCGTGCTTGCATTGACTCTTTGTGACTATTTCGGGTAACGAGTGCCGTTTGTGCGTTAGTACCCGCCAACTTTAAATACTGAGCTCGTTCGCTACGTGTATTCGTTGATATCTTAACTTCATGATCTGCTTGTTCGCTCAATAGAGCTGCTAGATCTGCTACCTGTTCAATTGATTCTTTAATAACAATTTCTTTGGGAATACTGCCTTGTACTTTGCCATTACTTAAGGTTTCAGCACTTAAATAGTGCTGGGCAATAAAAGCCTGCAATATATCACTGTCACTACTTTCACTGGGCACTGTTGGGAAATAGCTTTTACTGCCTAATATTTTATGCTGTCTAATAAAGAGCAGATGAATACATACCTGCGTTTTATCACGGTATAAACCGACAACATCTAACTCGGCAACATGGCCACTGACGAACTGTTGCTGTTGTACCTTTCTCAGCGTCACTATTTGATCACGATATTTTGCCGCGTATTCAAAATGTAACTCATTACTGGCCAATTCCATTTTTGATACTAATTGCTCAATTACCGCCGAACTTTTGCCTTGTAAGAATAGCTTGGCTAAATTAACTTGGTCTTGATAATCATCTACAGAGATTTTATCTACACACGGCGCTGAACAACGACCTAGTTGATGTTGTAAACAGGGTCTTGAACGTGCACGATAGTAACTGTCTTCACATTGCCGAATAGGAAATATCTTTTGCATTAAACGCAAACTTTCCCAGACAGCGCCAACCGTTGGAAATGGACCAAAATATTCACCCTTGATTTTTTTACCACCACGGTGCAGCCCTAATTTGGGATGCTTATGGGCGGTAATAAGTAAATAAGGGTATGACTTATCATCACGTAATAAAATATTATATTTGGGTTGGTACTTTTTGATGTAGTTGTTTTCAAGGATCAGCGCCTCACCTTCAGTGTGAGTAACGGTAACTTCAATGGCAGCAATTTGCCTAACTAATACTTTTGTTTTAACAGAATCTACATCTTTACGAAAATAACTCGCTAGACGTTTTTTTAAGTCTTTGGCTTTACCAACATAAATCACCACTTGCTTACTATCATACATGCGATAGACACCCGCTTTCGCGGTAACCACACGTAAAAAAGCCTCACTATCAAAAGTTGAGGCCTGGGTTGTTGGTATGTTTTTTACATTATCATCAGATTTTGACGGCATTAAGACTAGGCTTCTTAGGGGGAGTTAAAGCTTTTCTGTTTTTAACATACCAAAGCGAATAGCTAAATGTGTTAATTCGACATCGTTGCTGACATTGAGTTTTTCAAACATACGATAACGATAACTATTAATCGTTTTAGTACTTAAATTTAAGTGTTCAGAGATTGAAGGGACTTTATCACCACGGGTTATCATGATCATAATCTGTAATTCTCGATCAGATAAAGCATTGAACGGATTGTCATCAACGGATTTAAATTGATTCAACGCCATTTTTTGCGCGATATCAGAAGGAAGGTAACGTTGACCACTATGAACAGCACGAATAGCAATAACCATTTCATCAGGGCCTGCATCTTTGGTTAAGTAACCCGCTGCCCCCATCTGCATCACTTTACTAGGGAAAGGGTCTTCTGAATGTGCAGTTAACACTATAATTTTAACGTCTGGTGCAAAGCGTAATATTTTTTTAGTCGCTTCAAGGCCACCCATACCAGGCATATCCATGTCCATGAGTAAAACATCAGGTTCACTGTTTCGACAAAATTTAATTGCCTCTTCACCAGTTTCACATTCGCCGACAACATTTAAGCCTTTAACACTCGTTAAAATTTTATTAATACCGACACGAACAAGGTGATGATCATCAACCAATAAAACATTTATCACGAAAGGCATCCTTAATTAACTATGAGAAACTGCAAGAGTATAGCGAAAGTACTTATTATTCAATTGAATACTCGCGAATACTGCCTAATATCAACTGACGTAGTCGAATACTAATACCATCATTTTTTACAGCTTGGCTGTTATAACAAAGGCAGAATACGTTTTGAATTAACGTTGTTTAGAGCTTATTATTTTTAAGCCAACTATTTAACAAGCCTATTTGACCATTTTTATAAGCAGCATAAGTGAGTCGTACCGCATTACTGAGTATAACACTGTCAGACCAGTTAGTTTGTTCGCTAATAAGCTTATAACAATTCTTTGCCTCTGGTGACATATAACCGCGCATCTCCTGCAAGCCACGCTCTTTCTGTCGTTCACGATAACGTTTTTGCTTTTCGGCATTACTCATCGCTATTTTTTTACTAGGCAACTCATTTGTTTTTTCGGCGTTTTTCATTACAATTTGGCTTATTTCAAGCTACGTTCATCTATAGTTACGCATAACGACGGTATAATCAAGGCATGAAATAAATTTGATATATACCCATTACCATTCAAAATTTAGGATTTCAGTGGGAATTAAAATCACTTTAGGCAAGTAAAATAATTCAAGCATAGTTACTCTATGCTTTGATTATTTAACGCCGTATAAAGTCATTTTAAACCCATCGAAGAAGTGCTTGAGCAACATCACTTCATCGTTGCTGTGACTTATAATGGAATAACCATTAATTCATCACAGCGCCTTGAATCGAAATAGCTCAAGTACTCTGAAACGTACATATTGATTGGTAACGGGTATAATACAAATTATTTTGAATATTTAACTGTTCAGAGTTGTTTAGAGTACAAGTGTACGCTAAAGTAGCCTCCTAAAATTTATTATCGGATTTCAGCTTATTATGGCTATGCCACAACAAAACTCATACAGTAAAGAAGATCTAGTAAAAGCAGGCACAGGGGAGTTATTTGGTGAAGGTAATTCACAGCTTCCTTCTGATAACATGCTGATGATGGATCGCATTATTACCATCTCTGAAGAAGGTGGTGAAAATGGTAAAGGTTATATATTAGCCGAACTAGATATTACACCAGATTTATGGTTTTTTGATTGTCACTTTAAAGGTGACCCGGTAATGCCAGGTTGTTTAGGCTTAGATGCTATGTGGCAACTAGTTGGATTTTTCTTAGCTTGGACTGGTGGTCCGGGTAAAGGTCGTGCTTTAGGTGTGGGTGAAGTTAAATTTACCGGTCAAATACTACCGACCGCTAAAAAAGTTACTTTTAAAATAGATTTTAAACGCGTTATTAAGCGTAAACTTTACATGGGTCTTGCTGACGGTAGCGTAAGTGTTGACGGCCGTGAAATATACACAGCTAAAGATCTTAAAGTAGGTTTGTTTACTGATACTAGCAAGTTCTAAAGTAACTTTTACTTAATTGCAGCAAGTAATTTTTTAACTACTAATGAAAAATCACGCTTTAATTTTACATAAATTAAAATGAAAAAGCCCAGCAACTTGCTGGGCTTTTTAATATATAAATTCAAATTAATTAAGATACTGTCGAGCTATATTTTACAAAACAAAAAATTGTTTATTTAAATAGGCCCTGCTGTTTATCTTCTATGGCTTCTCGCCATCCGCCAAGCCATTCTGACTTTATTGCATCAATTTGGTACGGGCAATGTTCCTTAGAACGACCAGATATACCTGCTTGGTAACCTCTTGTATGTGCCCTATTTTGGCGATCGCGTTTTTGCCGCTTCATCATAAATACACGCTCCTTTGTTTTTTTTAATAGAGAGTTCAATATCCGTTGCGATAAGTAATCATTGTTCTAGTTCAAGCTAATTCGTCAAACAGATATTGCGCAACTCCATTAAGCATAGTTCAAGAAAGCCTAAATACAATGATTAAAGTTGATAAATCCAAGACATAAAAAAAGCACGCGAAGGTGCTTTTTTTTATACTTAATTATCAGTAATTAAGCGTTGAAACTTAATTACTCATCATAAATTTATTTGTTAAGTTTTCTACGACGAATGCCAAAGAGGGTAAATAGTGAAAGCAATACTATGGAGCTAATACTTGCTCCTTGTCTTTCTACCTTATCTTCAACCAAGCCGCAATCGTCTACTACACCACCTTCAATAGGTTTAAGTAATACAGCTCGAACTACATCAATTTCCAGCGGATTACCACTTTCATCAAGTATCAATTCACCTTTAGCATCTTTTCTTTCAGATTTAACAATGGCATTAGCAGAAATATAACCGTCATCATTAATATCGTTTGCTTTAATAATATTATACGCTGATTTACATTCTAACAAGGTATTAATGTCAATGATAACAGGCGAGTCACTAGAAGTATCAAACAAGAAGCCTGCCGTACGACGCGGGTTATCTGAACTATCATTATGGGTTTCTATTTCGCCTTCTCCAACAATAACACCAGCACTATTTACTGAAAAAGCAGTACTTTTTGAGGTGGTAAAGAAATCCTTAGGAGTGATAATTTCCATGTCACTTTCAGCTACATCAGTCTTCACATAGAAAAACTTTTTAACGAACGTATTAATATTCGTGGTATAGCCAACAACTAAACCACTATCATTAATGTCATTTGCGCGCGAAAAAGGAAAAGGGCTACTTGTACCAAAGCGATAATGTATCTGATTAAAATCTAAAACTTTACCTTCTTTAAACATTACCGCATAAGAGCCGCTCATACGCTCAGTTGAAGTTGGCGTAGTGACATCTGAGCTATCCCAACCATGAGAGTAACCGACCGCGACATCATTATTATTAATAGCAAGTGCTTGACTAGAGAAAGCCCTATTATCATCAGCATGCGGGGTTATCAACAAACCTAGTTGTTCAGTTACCACTTCCTGGTCTGCCGATAACGTCGCCTTAAATGCTTGAATATGATACATACCATTTTGAATTTTTTGTACGCATATCTCATAAGGTATATCTTTTAATATATCTGGATCTGCACAACCGCCGGTTGTATCAAGTACAAACTCTTCTCTATTTACACCTAATTTATAACTACTATAACCAACAGCAGTACCATTGCCATTCATATCATAGACGGCTGAAGTACCACCACCGTAACGAGATTCAATAGGTAAAACAGGAAAAATAGTCGAACCATTATCAGGGGTGAAGAATCCTCTCTGTCCGTGTTCTCTTACCCAGTGCGTATGAAGATTACCACTACTATCAGTAAACTCTGCCATTGGCAAATAAGGCGCCGATGCTGTGCCAAAGACAATATCATCCTCAGTTATACCTTCAATAACATCAACCGTAGAACGCGTAATTTCGTTTCCTGCACTGTAATCACCATCAAAACTAGTATCGAATATTCGTACTTCCGTAGATTTACTGTCTGGTTGTCCTTCATTAATCATGGCTGCTGTATCTGCAACTATTTGATATTCAAAGTTTGGGTTTGAATTAGACCTATTCATCTCTTGAAGGTACAACTTTGCCCAAGCTAAGTCATTCGCCGTTGGGTTACCTGCTTTTAATGCATCAAAATCTTCAATGATTCCAAGACCGAAGTAATAGTCTTCTCGTGATATAGCTAAGTTTTTAATACTATTGAAATCATTCTCATCTAAGTATTGATACTGCACAGGAAAGTTATAGACATTTGTCCCCGAAACGGCCATAACCCCTTGGTTATTTTGTTTTTTACCGTAAGTATACTCAAGATTTTCTGCATTACCTTTGTCGACTACTTCATAAGTAGCAGCGTGGCTTAGATTAAGGAAACTAAGACTTAAAGCACTAGTAACCCCTAACACCAATATATTTTTTGCAAATTGCTTCATACTACTTGCTTACTCTTTAAGGTTATTCTGTTCAATTCGTTATGTTAAACGAATTGAAGACTGTTATTTGGGACAATACTTAATGACTATTGATCATCAAGTTCTTGCCATCTGGCGTAGACGATTTCAAGGTTTGACTCACTTTCTGCTAGCTGGTTCAAAACTTTTTGCGTTATTTTTTCATCTTGGCTAAAAAAGTTCGCATCGTTAACTTGTGCTTGAAGTGAATCAATCAAACTTTCTACTTCATCAATTTTACCTGGTAGCATCTCAAGCTCACGAGCTTCTTTAAATGATAACTTCTTTTTCTTCGCTTCAGGTTCAGTTGATGCATTACTTTGTTCAAGCTGAACACTACTTTTAGACTGTTTGTCTTGGCTGACTTTTTTTTCCGCACCATCAGCCATATTATCACGCTGTACCTTCTTTAAGGCCAGGTAATCATCTACATCATCGTAGCCACCAACAATCTGATTTATCTGTCCGGTACCGTCAAAATACAAACAAGTATTCACACAGTTATTAACAAAGTCGCGATCATGGCTCACTAAAATAACGGTTCCTGCATAATTTGCAACAACTTCTTCAAGTAGCTCTAAGGTTTCAATATCGAGATCGTTAGTCGGCTCATCGAGAATAAGCAAGTTGCTAGGACGTAAAAATAATCTAGCAAGTAATAATCTATTTTTCTCACCACCTGATAAAGCTCTTACAGGAGTACGCGCTCTTTTAGGGCTGAACAAGAAGTCTTGTAGATAGCCTAATACATGTCGAGAACGACCATTAACGACAACCTCTTGTTTACCTTCACCGACAATTTCTTGCACGGTTAGGTTTAAATCAAGGGCTTCGCGATGTTGATCAAAGTAAGCAATATCTAAATTAACACCTGAACGCATTTTACCACTCGTAGCGGCTTGCTTTTCCATGATAAGTTTAATCAGCGTTGACTTACCTGTACCGTTAGCACCAATTAACGCTAATCGGTCATTTCGTGTAATAAGTAGGTTAAGGTTTTCAATCACTACATTATCACCAAAGGCAACTTTTACGTCTTCAGCTTCAAAGACTAGTTTGCCAGAGCGATCACCTTGAGTAATATTCATGGTGCTTTGATTACGCACATCACGACGGGCGGTACGTTCAAGACGAAGTTTTTCTAACGAGCGTACTCGGCCTTCATTACGGGTACGACGGGCTTTAACCCCTTGACGGATCCATACTTCTTCTTCTGCTAATTTTTTATCAAATAGCGCATTCTGTTGATCTTCAACTTGTAAATCATGCTGTTTTTGCTCGATATACAAATCATAATCACCCGGGTAACTTTTCAATTTACCACGATCTAAATCTAAAATACGGGTAGATAAACCACGGATGAATGCCCTATCATGGCTGATAAAAATAATAGTACCGGCAAAGTCTTTTAAGAATTGCTCTAGCCATAACACACTTTCAATATCTAAATGGTTAGTAGGCTCATCGAGTAATAAAATATCCGGGCTGGTAACAAGTGCTTTAGCCAACGCAACTTTACGTAACCAACCACCAGATAAGTCACAAATTTTTGCATCTGCATCTAATGATAACGTCGTCATGGCTTGGTCAATACGTTGTTCATCTAACCAAGCATTGGCTTTTTCAAGCTCTTCTTGTACGTTTGCTAACTTGTTAAGGTTTTTGTCACTTGGATCTTCGCCAATCAAGTGAATTAAGGCATGATAACGACGGATAAGTTCGGCGTTTTCTTTTACCCCTTCAGCAACATAATCAAACACAGAGATATCAGATGACTCTGGTGGATCTTGTTCTAACATTGACATTTTCATGGTGCTAGACTTTAAAATTTGACCATCGTCTAAACCTTGCAAGTCCATTAATATCTTCATTAAGGTAGACTTACCTGCACCATTGCGCCCTACTAAACAGATGCGTTCGCCGGTTTGTACACTTAAATCTGCTTTATTTAAAATTTTATCTTCGCCGAAGGCAAGCTCACCATTGGCTATTCTTAATAATTCCATAATTCTTCTTATGCGTTTCTGTTAACTAGTTGCGTTACTTGCGCTTGGGTAAATGGCCAAAACAGCTTAGTATTTTCATTGCTGTTTTGTGCTAACTTTTCGAGTACGGGAATATGTACACCATATAACTCGACCAGTGTTTTCGTTTCATGATCAACACGCTCATTATCAATAATGTCAATTTGTATTAACTGCTCAGCCGTTAATACTGTTAAACATAATGTGAGCGCTTGTTCACATAAATGGCAACCTTCGCTGCCATATAAATTATACTTAATCATTATTACTATCTATTTATGTCGCCGTGCGCTTAATAGACCAGCTATTATGAATGTGCTTGTTACGGGCGAAATCTTTATCACGCGTAACATCAGTCATTGCTTCTGCCGTTAAGCCCAACTCAGTCAATGCTTCAAAATCTATTTTAAAGTTACGTTTGTTGTTAGTGAAAAATATTTCACCGCCTCTATTAAGTGATTTTAACGCATCCGTAATTAATACAACATGATCTCTTTGTACGTCAAAACTATCTTCCATACGCTTTGAATTAGAAAATGTTGGTGGATCAATAAATATTATGTCGAATTTATTAACATTCTTTTTCAACCAATCTAAGCAATCAGCTTGAATAAATTGATATTTATGACCGTTCAGCTTGTTTAAGGCAAAGTTATCTTCTGCCCAATTTAAATAGGTATTAGACATGTCTACAGTGGTAATCGACGCTGCGCCTTGTACCGCTGCTTGTACTGATACCGAACCGGTATAAGCAAACAAATTAAGTAATGATTTGCCTTGAGATTTTTTAGCAACTATTTGACGCGTTTTTCGGTGATCTAAAAACAAGCCAGTATCAAGGTAATCCCATAAGTTAATTTTAAACAACGCGCCATGTTCATTAATAGTCAGAGATTGTTTCGTTTTTTCTAATCGTTCATATTGATTAGCGCCTCTTTGCTTAGCACGCGTTTTCAAAATCACTTTATCTCTTGGAATACCTAAAACCTTCGGCGCCCAATAAATAACTTCTTGCAGACGTTTTTGCGCTTTATCTTCTTCAATAGTTTTTGGCGCGGCGTACTCTTGTATCACTAAGTACTCACCGTAAAGATCAATAGCAACATTATATTCTGGGATATCACCATCATATAAACGGTAGGCTTCAATTTCATTTGATTTCAACCAGCCCTTTAAATTTTTACGGTTTTTCTTTAAGCGGTTAGCAAAGGCACTATCTTCTTCAGCAAAGTCAGATTGTGGGTTTGCCACATCTTTTGCCCCTTGCTTTGCATCAAGGTTATATAAAGCTAATTGACAATCTAACGGACCATTTTTAAATTTGTAACGTTTAAAACTCGACAGTTTCAACATTGACAGTAAATCAACATTCGCCGTTAATATAGCAATACGCCAATCTTTAAACTGCATTTTAAGTTTTTGACCGAATAAAACAAAGTTTTCTACTAACTCGGGTAATTCACCAATACGCTCACCATAAGGAGGGTTAAATAAAATGGTACCCGGTTGTCCGAAGGTATTATCCATGTCATTGGTGTTTTTGCAGGTATACTCTATATATTGGTGTAACTGTGCATTACGGGCATTTTGTTGCGCCGTTCTTATTACACGTTCATCTATGTCGATACCAAAGACTTTTACTTTGAGGTTCGCCATGTTTTCTTCAGAGCTATCTATTGCTAACGCTAATTCTTTTTGCCAAACAGCGTTTTCATGAGATAACCAAGATTCAAAGCCCCATGACTGACGGTTAATCGCAGGTGCTTGCTTAGCGGCCATTGAAACAGCTTCAATCAAAATAGTGCCTGAACCGCACATAGGATCAACCAACGGCTTGCTGGTATCATTTAACCAACCCGAACGTATTATTAACGCTGCAGCTAAGTTTTCTTTTAAAGGTGCTGCACCACTGTGCTCACGATAGCCACGTTGGAATAAACCTCGTCCGGAAAAATCAAGGAAAATGGTAACATGATCTCTTAGCAGACGAGCCTGAAAACTAATCTGTGGTGCTTTTTTATCAACATTAGGGCGTTCGAAACCTTGATCTCTAAATTGATCAACTATCGCATCCTTAATTGTTAAGCCACCAAACTGACTATTACGAATTTCTTCGCTATAACCAACAAAGTCGACAGCAAAGGTTGTAGTCGAGTTAAAAATTTCTGGCCAGTTAATACTACTAGCGGCTTTAAACAACTCGTCCTTATCTTTCGATTCACCCTCACCTAGTTTAAGCATGATACGTGTCGCAAGACGTGTCCAAAGAGATATCTTATATCCCAAAGCTAAAGAGGCTTGAAAATAAACACCTTCTGGTTTTTGTATAACGTTAAATGCGCCGAGACTTTTTATTTCATCGAACAGTAAAACTTCAATACCTGGAGAAGTTAAAGCTAAAAATTGTTGCGTGGATTCTTTCATGGTGAATTTCCGGAGTAAGCAGCAGAGTAATCTATGGGCGCGATTATATACGCAAACGCAAAGCACATAAACAAAAGTTAACTTTTACTGACCTAAACTGCCTGATTTTTACACGTAACGAATGAGAATCATGCGAACAGTAATTTATTTATAAAAGCGCTTGCTTTATCGATGCTCTATCCTTACTATACGCATCGCTTTCAGGGAGTAACCTTTCTTCAAGCAACTTCACGCAATAAGAAGTAAAATATTGTGGCTTGTTTAAATATTTATTAGCAATAGTAATATTTGAACCATTCGGACGCGGGATGGAGCAGCCTGGTAGCTCGTCGGGCTCATAACCCGAAGGTCGTCAGTTCAAATCTGGCTCCCGCAACCAAC
>NZ_PJAU01000057.1 GCF_002836255.1 Colwellia sp. 75C3
TTCGAGTCCCGTCCACTCCGCCAATTTTGTTAAAATCATCATAATTGATGCGGGTTTGTAAGTCCTGCTAAAATTTACAGCAGAAAAAGGTCATAATTATTAATTTATTTGTGACTGGTAAGCAAAGATCGCGGAGTGGTAGTTCAGTTGGTTAGAATACCGGCCTGTCACGCCGGGGGTCGCGGGTTCGAGTCCCGTCCACTCCGCCAACTTTGTATAATTTGTACTGATAATCGTTATTAGCACAAAGGTTTGAATATCCTCATTAAATACTTATCAAAATATAGTTTAAATATATCAATTTAATATTTCTGTAAACTGCCATGTCACACGCTATTGCCAATTACTATTTTTCACAGTTCCTTTCCTGTAGCATTTAAAACTCATTGATAAAATACTCTAAATATCCATTAACATCATTGCTTTCAATCTCAATAGCCCGTGCTTTCCGAATCAATACTTTGCCTTTAAGCCTGCTATTCTTGCGAAGTGTTCAATTAATTAATGTAGTTGCTATTAAACCTTAATGAGCATTGCTGACTGGCTATTTAAGTCCTTTTAATTTATTGCGAAATGTTCAAATACTTAAATCTCTTGCGTAATCGACCGTCTTGCCTTGTTTTATTTTTCCTATGCACAACAAGACTACCAATTTAATGAAACGGATATCACATATCACCTTCATATTATATTTTAAACTTGGTAATAGCCGACTATTTTTATAATAAATTTTTAATAGATTCAACTATTTGAATAAAATAATAAAAAACAACTTGTAATAGTGGTACGACCAGTGGTTTAATCTAGTTATATAATTATAAATAGAACACTAAAGTTGTCGGAGAAGCGTAATGCTAAGTTATAAAGCACCAGTAGCAGACATTAAATTTTTGATTGAAGATGTATTCAATTATTATGACCATTATAAAAAGTATGAAGAATTTGAAGAAGCTAGCCCTGATTTAGTAGACGCAATCCTTCAAGAGTGTGCAAAGTTTAGTGAAAATGTATTATTGCCTTTGTACCAAAGTGGCGATAAAGAAGGATGTCAGTTTGATAATGGCAAAGTAATCACTCCTAAAGGCTTTAAAGAAGCTTATCAGCAATATGTTGATGGTGGTTGGTCTTCATTACCGCACCCTATAGAACATGGCGGCCAAGGTTTACCGCCTTCATTAGGTCTGGTGCAATCAGAAATGACAGGTACTGCTAACTGGTCCTGGGCAATGTATCCAGGTCTTAGTCATGGTGCAATGAATACTATCAATACTCATGGTAACGATAAGCAAAAAGAGCTGTACTTAACCCGTTTAATTCAAGGTACTTGGACAGGTACTATGTGTTTAACTGAGCCGCAATGTGGAACAGATTTGGGGCAAGTGACTACCAAAGCAGAGCCAAATGGCGATGGTACCTACAATATTACCGGTACGAAGATATTTATATCTGCGGGTGAGCATGATTTAACAGATAATATTATCCATATTGTATTAGCAAGACTACCCGATGCGCCAAAAGGTACTCGTGGTATTTCATTATTTATCGTACCCAAAGTAAAATCTGATCAAGAAGGCACGTTAGGTGATACAAACCGTGTTACCTGTGGATCAATAGAAGATAAAAT
The DNA here is from genome assembly GCF_002836255.1 of Colwellia sp. 75C3. Classification (GTDB taxonomy): domain Bacteria; phylum Pseudomonadota; class Gammaproteobacteria; order Enterobacterales; family Alteromonadaceae; genus Colwellia. The sequence goes on from NZ_PJAU01000057.1 coordinate 1,625, forward strand.
GGGTATTAAAGCTTCTGCGACAGCGGTACTTAACTTTGATAATGCCGTCGGTGAGCTTATAGGCCCGGAAAATAAAGGTTTAGAATGTATGTTCACCTTTATGAATACCGCACGAATAGGTACTGCATTACAAGGGGTGTGTTCATCTGAGTTGGCGTTTCAAAACTCATTGATTTATGCGAAGGAGCGTTTATCTATGCGTTCTTTAACAGGTAAAAAACATCCTGAAAAAGTTGCTGACCCAATTATTGTTCATCCTGATGTACGTAAAATGCTGATGACACAGAAAGCCATTTCAGAAGGCGGCAGGGCAATGATTTATTATACCGCCAAAATTCTTGATGATATATCAATGGCAAAATCAGAAGCGGAGCGTAAAGCAGCAGATGACCGTTTAGGTTTTATAACACCGATATTAAAAGCTTTTCTAACTGAGCTTGGCTCAGAAAGTGCTAATCATGGTTTACAAATATTTGGTGGTCATGGTTACATAAAAGAGTGGGGCATGGAGCAAATAGTGCGTGATGCACGAATCGCAACACTTTATGAAGGTACTACGGGTATACAAGCGCTCGATTTATTAGGTCGAAAGATATTAATGACCCGTGGTAAGTCATTAAATAATTTCTCAAAAGAAGTACTTAGTTTTTGTAAAAATAATAGCTTAATTTCAAGTAATCCACATAAACGTCAAATGAACAGATTCATTTGGCCGTTAAGTAAGTCTATTGCTAACTGGCAACAGTATTCTGTTCGTTTAGGACTTAAAGCTAAGTCGGATAGAGACGTTGTTGGCTCAGCATCAGTAGATTTCCTAATGTATTCAGGTTATGTCGTTATGGCGTATTTCTGGGCGCAAATGGCACAATCTGCGTATGAGAAGTTAGCGGGCGATGTTGAGAATCGTGACTTCTATCGTGCGAAGATTAAAACGGCAGAGTTTTATTTTGAACGTATGTTGCCACGAACAAAATCATTAGCAAAAACTATGATGGCTGATCCAAAGACCTTAATGCAGCTAGATCAAGAGTTAATGTCTTTTCTGTAAAATTTAATGAAAAGTACTAGGCTTTACTCATAAAAATGCACGGTCTTGACCGTGCATTTTTGTTTTAATAAGTACAATTGTTATAAGAGAGAGGGTACTGTTTTTTGTGGTATGGTCTATTTATTTTAGTGACATGATCCAAGCAATAATTCTACGCGTTGTTTGTGAAATTAACTCGTTATCTATATTTACTTGTTTTGCCAGCTGACTATATTGAAGTTGAGAGAAAACGGTATATAATATTTTGGCATCAAGCTCAGGATTAACTTTGTTGAAGAAGCGACATAGCTGCTCGTAAGGTACAAGCTGCGCTAACTCATGCTCTTGTACAAGTAAACGCAACTCAGGCGTTACTTGAATCTCGGTCAACATCAATTGTTCTACAGCAAGTGAGATAGCCTGATGTTTGATATTATCAACTAAGTGTTCAGAGGTCATATCACTCAATTGTTGACACAAAACTTCTTTCACAACCGTTTTTCTTAACTCTTTTTTTTCTATTTTAGTAATAGCGGTAAATGTTGCCTCTAAAATAGTATCTGCACGAGATAAAATACGATCGGAATTCAACCTAAAGGCTTGATGGATGAGCTCTTGGATGTCTTTAAAGTAATAAGTAGTTAATGAAAGTTGTAATTGTGCATGACTAGCAATAGCACGGTGTGTGGTACCTTTTATTCCATTAAGTGCCAAAATTTCAATTGCAGCAACTAGAATTTTTTCGCGTGTTTTTTCTCCTTTAGAACGACGTTTAATAGGCATTTTTTTATGCTGTTCAGTTAGTTCTGGAGTTATGATATCTTTTACGGGCATCTTTAGCTCTGTTATTGTTTTAGCAGTCCATTTACTTTATTTTAACATTGTTTTGAGCTATTGATAATATTAAAAGACATTTAATATAGACTTATTACAAATGTAACGAAATTGTAATAAGTCTATTGCTGTTTAGAGTATTAAATTGAAGGGCTAGTTGCCGTTAATTCTTCACTATCAAAATCATCAACGGCTATCACCCATTGACGTCCAAGCTCAGTAGTCGTTAATAATTCTGCTTCCGCTTTTGAAATGATGGTATTGCTAAGACCGATCTCCGCTATTTCATTTAGTGGATAAAAGGGTAATTTTTTATCCAATGCTCGACAGATTTTTTCATGAATTGCTTCACAATGGATTATATCTTCAAGTATTTGTTCTAAACGGCCAAAAATATTACAACCATCTCGGGTTAAGTATTGTCCTTGGCCTAAGCGAGTACGCGAGGCGCAAGGCGTTTGTAATAATAGTGCTACTTTATGCGAAAGTTCGTCACTTGGCTTATTTAACCAGGTACCGAGAGGAAAAATAATAACGCGTAAAATCTTCGATATTATTTTGTTGGGAAAGTTACTAATCAGTTCATCAATGGCATGTTGGATGTCATACAGACAGTCTTCAACAGCATATTGAACAAAAGGCAGATCCGCCGTTTTTCTTCTTTCATCGTTATAACGCTTTAATGTGGCGCTAGCTAAATACAAGTTACTTAGAATATCACCAAGTCGGGCTGAGATACGTTCTTTTCTTTTTAGATCGGCCCCCAATGACAACATAGCAATATCTGAAAGCATAGCTAAGTTTGCGCTATAGCGTGTGAGTAATTGATAATATCGGCGCGTCTCATCTTCATATGGACTGCTTAATAAGCGAGACCCGGTTAAAGAGCACCATAAACTACGGCCTATATTGCTAATACTAAAACCGATATGACCAAAAAGTGCATGGTCAAAATCATTGAGCGCTTGTTCATTATCACTGTTATTTGCTGCTTCGAGCTCGGCTAATACGTATGGATGACAACGAATGGCGCCTTGACCATAAATAATCATACTTCGGGTAAGGATATTGGCACCTTCAACGGTTACTGCTATAGGTGCCCCTTGATAACCTCGCGCTAGATAATTGTTCGGTCCCATGCAAATACCTTTACCGCCATGGATATCCATGGCATCTATCATGGACGATCGCATTTTTTCTGTTAGGTGGTATTTGGCGATGGCAGAAATAACTGAGGGTTTTTCACCCAAATCGATCGCACCGGTTGACATCGTTGTAACTGCATCCATTAAGTAAGCATTTGCGCCTATACGCGCCAATGGCTCTTCAATACCTTCCATTTTACCTATTGGCATTTTAAATTGGCGTCTTATACGGCTATATGCACCAGTCGCTAGGGCGGCTGCTTTGACTCCTCCTGCGCTGTTTGATGGCAAGGTTATTGCTCTACCAACAGAAAGGCATTCAACTAACATACGCCATCCCTGACCTGCCATATTGGAGCCGCCAATAATAAAATCTAACGGTACAAAAACTGCATCACCTTGGGTTGGACCATTTTGAAAAGGAATATTGAGCGGGAAATGCCTTCTTCCAATAGTTATGCCAGATAAATTTGTTGGGATAAGCGCACAAGTAATACCTAAGTCTTGTTGTTCTGAAAGAAGTTGGTCGGGATCTTGTAATTTAAAGGCTAATCCTAAAACGGTAGCAATAGGCGCCAGGGTGATATAGCGTTTATCCCAAGTAAGTTTCATACCTAAAACATCTTTGCCTTCAAATTGACCATGACAAATAATACCGTAGTCAGGAATAGAACCGGCATCAGAGCCTGCCTCTGGGCTCGTAAGGGCAAAGCAAGGGATCTCTTCACCTGAAGCTAAGCGTGGTAAATAATGGTCTTGTTGAGCTTTAGTACCATATTCTTGCAGTAATTCTCCTGGTCCTAAAGAGTTAGGAACTCCAACGGTACTGGCAAGAACAGAGCTCACGCCTGTCAACTTTTGTAAAACACGAGATTGGGCATAAGCGGAGAACTCCAATCCACCATATTGTTTTTTAATGATGAGGGCAAAAAATTTATTTTCTTTTATGAACTGCCAGATTTCTGGAGGAAGATCAGCAATTTCATGGGTAATATGCCAATCATTTACCATGGAACAGACTTGCTCAACAGGACCATCTAAAAACTCTTGCTCTTGAGTGCTCAAACGAGGGCGAGGGTAATTGTGAAGTTTTTTCCAGTCAGGATCACCACGAAATAAATCAGCATCGAACCATGTGGTACCCGCATCAATTGCTTCTTGTTCTGTCGACGACATCTGTGGCATTATTTTTTTAAACAGTGCTAATAACGGCATGCTAATAAACTGTCGGCGAATAGTATCTATATTCAACGGCAGGGCTATGACGGCAAAAAGCAGCCAAGAAACGATACCTATGATGTTAAATAACGAGCCAAATGCCATCAGCGCGGCAAAGGTTAGGCTATAACTTGATAATGATGCTCTTGTATAGCTCATAAACCAAGTTAACGATATTGCAGCAAATAGCCAAAGAATAATATCCACAGGATTCCCTTTTAGTGTTGTTTTTTTGTAAAGCTAATAAAGAAAAAGTATTTGAATTTAAAATAATTTTTAGTAAATGATATACTCTATTTATAGAATAAATTGTTGATTTAGCCAAGCTCATTTTACTTTAAAGTGCTTGGATGTTTAAAGAGGTTAAAAAATGTGTGAATTGTTAGCGATGAGTGCCAATGTCCCAACGGATATCTGCTTTAGTTTTAGTGGCTTAATGCAACGTGGCGGTAATACTGGACCACACAGTGATGGTTGGGGCGTAACTTTTTATGAAGGTAAGGGGTGTCGTAGCTTTAAAGACCCTATGCCTAGTGCTCACTCACCAATTGCGGAGCTTGTTACTAAGTACCCAATGAAAAGTGAAGCGGTTGTTTGTCATATTCGTCAAGCAAATTCGGGTGAAGTTTGTCTTGAAAATACCCATCCATTTGTTAGACAAATGTGGGGAAGAAACTGGACCTATGCTCATAATGGTCAATTAAAAGACTTTAACAGTGAGCTACCGATTGAATTTCATTTGCCTATTGGAACAACCGATAGTGAACATGCTTTTTGCTGGATACTTGATCAGTTGCATATTGAGTTTGGTGCTAAGCAAGTTGAGGCCAAGCTATTGTTTGGCTTTATAGCCTCACTCGCCGTTAAATTAGATGACCTAGGTGTTGCCAATATTATCATCACAGATGGTGAATACTTGTTCGCCTATTGCTCTAATAATTTACATTGGCTTACGCGTAGAGCCCCTTTTGGACAAGCAAGTCTTATTGATGCTGAGATGGCAGTCGACTTTCAAAAAGAAACCACCAGTAATGATGTGGTTACCGTGATTGCGACAAAGCCGCTGACGGATAATGAGACCTGGCATAAAATGACGGCCGGACAATGGCAGTTATTTTGCCTAGGAGAACTTGTTGCAGGTGATCTGGCTCATATATAAAATATAATGCTTAATTAACATCATAAAAGCTCCAAGCGATAAAGCGACTAATTTTTTGCCCTTGAGCCATATTAATGACTTTCACTTGTTTTGCGTTAGATTTCTTTAAGCTGAGTTTTAGCTTGGACAAATGATCTTTTTTTGATACTAAGCAGGTAAACCAAAGTACTTGCTTATGATACACCTTACTTTCTTTTATCATCTTTCCAATAAAGGCCAATTCCCCACCGGGGCACCAAAGTTCCGCTTTTTGACCGCCAAAGTTAAGTGTCTTTTCCTGACTTTTAGCTAGAGGGCTCGCTTTATTCAAATTTCTTATTTTTCGTGTAGTGCCTTGAGCTGCTTCAGCCAAAGAGCCATGAAAGGGGGGATTACATAGTGTTAAATGGTAAAACTCACCTTCAGCAATTACACCATTAAATATATGGTTACTATCAGGCTGTAGACGGCATTTGATGTTTTTGTTTAATAATTTGTCAGCTGATATGATCTGATTGGCAACTTTTATTGAGACAGGATCAACATCTGAGGCAACAAAATGCCAACCATATACTTTTTGCCCCAAAATAGGATAAATACAACTTGCCCCAGTACCTACATCTAATACTTTAACCGGCGTATTATTCGGTATTAATACTTTTGGTGTTGTTGCCAATAAATCATGAAGGTGGTGGATATAGTCAACTCTGCCAGGAATAGCTGGGCATAGGTAACCTTCAGGTATGTCCCAAAAAGCAACATGATATTCGCTTTTTAATAAGGAAAAGTTAAGCGATTTCACTGCTAATGGGTTAGAGAAATCTATAGTATCTTGATTATTATATTTATTTTTTATAATAAAACGTGACAATTCTGGCTGAGCTTTAACCAAAGCCGTAAAATTATAACCCTGTTTGTGACGATTGTTTTTATGCAAAGTAGGACCGTTGTAATAATAGGATGATTTGAATAGAAGGTTGTTTAGTTACTACTTGGCTTTAAGCCAATTTTAAAATTACCATTACTGGTAAATTGAACTGCTTGTTGGCGTTTCTTACCTAATAAAATAGGACCATCGTCCATAAATAAAAAGTTTTTCCAACACTTTTGGAATGTTAGCCAGTTTGTTTCTATTACATTATCGCGTGAACTGCAATAGTAAACCACGGTATTTTGATCCCAATCTAGATGGCTTTCAATTAATTCAGGTAATGCTTCCTCGCTGCTATCCCAAAGACCTTCCCACTTTCCTTGCTCTGACCAGTTATTGTTATCTGACGGCCAATCGCCTTTTTTGAAAAAATCAGGGTGGTCTACTTGACGTGAAATAAAAGTGTCCCAGACTATATTTGCTCGTTCAACACTCATGGGTTTTATTTTGGCTATGTCTTTATCTGCAATGGGTAAACTTTTATGCTTAAAAATCCAAGCATTCTTTAAACTTTCTAACGGAAGGTAATTCATTCATATTGCTCAAAAAGGGAAACACGTTAATTATACCCAGCAATAGCCAAATAAAAAAGCGCTACATAAGCTAATAGCTAGTTAGGTGTCAGTATAAGAGTGAAAAGTGCGTTGATAGCTTTGCGGCTAACTTATTTATTAATATTAATCAGTGATATCTATAACGTTTTTATTCGCAATTCTATAAGCATCAAATGCGGCAATACCCCAAATAAATAGAAACAAATAGCCAATCGTAGCAAAGTTGGGATTATCTAGTGCTCCCTGATCAATTAATGCTTGGCGTATTGCTGCTACTTCGATAGGGATTTCACCTTTGATGATGCTATCAATCACTTGTTGAGTTTTTTCATGTATTTCTTTAATAAACCCTAATAGGAGATAAGCCGAACTAGCAATGAATGCTATGGCTATAAGATATTTTTTTAACACTAAATGGCCAACGCCAGGGAATACTAGTAATGATAATAAGGTAACTTTTATTGTTTGTTTCATGTTTGTATCGCAGATAAGACTATCGAAGTAGGCGCATCTTATCCTGATAAGACAACTTAGGCTAATAGATATATAACCTCAAACCATTCAATAGGCGCTTTCACAGTGATTGAGAAATTTCAATGCAAGCAACAACGGTGGGTTTTAAGGGGAGGATTTTAGTTGCAAGGATCCTTTAAAGATCCTTTGAGGGATAGTAATCAAACGATTGTTTAACTTGTAATATAATGTATACTCGATTCTTATAGAGTTGTTAATATTAGACTTTTAAATTACTGCAATAAACTCAACAGCTTGCAATAATAATTAAAGTCATGATTACAGGGCGCCTTAGCACGATAATGAATGGGATTTGGTTTAATAATATAGATGTTAAATCAAAGTAACATTAAATTAACGCTTGTGTAATTTATGGTCAAATGGTATTTTCTAAGAAAATAAGAATAAAATAAAATAAAAAAAATAAATAAAGGAGCGGTTATGCCACAAGCAGCAATTCGCGAGTATGATGAGGAAGATGAACATTTGCATACAGCAGAAGTTGATCAACAAGAAATATCAGAAGCGCAATCTGAAGACGCAATAGCAAGTGTCGATTCTCCAACCGCTGAAAACGATCAAGAAGAACCCTATTATCATTATACAGTGGATACTAAGGATCCGGATCCTTGGTTGGTTTTGCATAAAACCAAAATAATTTTGTTAGTTCTCCTCGCTGTTGTTGGTGTGGCAGGCAGTGTCTTTTATAATGACCAAAAATTAAATGAAGAAACGAATGCTATAATTGCGGCCCCGCAATTGAATGACTTTTACTATGTTGATTTTCGTGTAATTAAAGAAAACCTTCGTCCAGCTGAAAAGTTTCGTATGGCGAAAGTTCAAGATATTACTGGTGATGTAGTTACCATTAATTTTAGTAGCTATTTTTATCTACAAGAGCATGAATTAAATGAAGCTATTCGTTATGCACAACTAAGGTATGAAAAGTTTTTCCAAGAAAAACGTCACAACTATACGATTACTGAATTACAAACCATGGTTGATTCTGGTGCTATTGTATTAGCGCGACGACCTGAAGGTAATATGCTTGATGGCAATGTTGTTGTTCCAGACTCTCATTTTGAATCAAGTTCTATATTTATCCCAGGTAAAAAAGAAAACTTTGCTGGCTTAGAGTATTTAAAGTTTACTCAAGATGGTGATAAAGCAGAATCAGCGTTAGAGAAATTTGAAGAATCGGCTGATTTAGGTTTTGCACCAGGACAAGTAAACCTAGCTCAAATGTACCTTAACGGTAATGCAGTTGAAAAAGATTTACATGAATCACTTGTTTGGCTTAAAGAAGCAGCGTTACAAGCTTATGAGCCAGCAATACTAAAATATGCGATTGTTTGTCAACAAGTTGAAAGCTGTATGGTTACAGACTTTTATCAAGAACTTGTTAATACAGGGGTAAATATTGAATTTACCAAACAAGCAGATGTCATGGCAACAACAAAAGCTTTTGCTAAAACATTAGCTGATGCGGCAGAATCTAAAAAGAAAAATTAAAAAAGTAGTGTGAAAAATGATTAAGGCTTAAAATTTATTTTAAGCCTTTTTTATGTCCGAAGAATAAAGATTAACCGCAATTCAGCTTAATAAAATTGGTAGATAAGATATTATACCAATTCCGTTAAATTATTGACCACTTGTACTGGCTAAAATTCTCCATGACGGCGTTGCTTTCAATCCCAATAGCCAGCTATTGGTCAATCAAGCGCCTTGCCCTGAAATATTTTCACTTCGTACAACAAGATCAGAAACTTATCGGAATTGGTATTACTTACCCTTTAAAGAACACCCGTTCAGGCAAAGAGACATTTCTATTTGTTGCTAAGCAGCAAATAGAACAAGGCTGCTTTAATCACTATAGCCAAACCTGAATGGTCTACAGCCTTGAAAAAGATATACGGTTTGGTTACGGTTAATACACAAACACTTTAATTTTCAGCGGGTAAAGAAGCACAATTTAGTAATGAATACAGAAGAGGATTACAGCGTAGCTACTTTTCAAAAACTCGCCTGAAAGGCGGAAGAGAGTCCAGTAATTGCTTGCCATAACGTTTAGTCACTACACGTTTATCTAACAAAGTAATCACACCTTCGTCCATTTCATTTCGCAATAATCGACCACAAGCTTGTACCAACTTTTTTGATGTATCTGGAACGGACAAGGTCATAAATGGATTGCCACCTTTTGCTGTGACATATTCTGCTTGTGCTTGTTCCACCGGAGAGGTAGGCACTGAAAATGGCAGTTTGGTTATGATTAAGTTGTTGAGATAGGCTCCAGGTAAATCTAACCCCTCGGAGAAGCTCTGTGTACCAAAAATAATACTCACTTTATTATCATCACAGCGTTTTTTATGTTGTTCAATAATTTTTTGGCGCGACAATTCGCCTTGAACCATAATTTCAATATTGCTGTTATCTCTTAATGCCTCGGCAACTTTATTCATTTGCCAATAGGAAGAGAACAGCACTAAGCTAGCACTGCCTTGTGCCAGATAACGCGGTAATTTAGTTATCACTTCATCAGTAAATGCTGGAGCACTGGCTTCATTATCCATATTTGCTATGACTAATTGTGCATTGTTTTGATAATCAAAAGGGGAATCTACTTGTTGATATTGACTACCATCATTATTTTTTAAACCGACTTGAAAACGAAAGTGATCAAAAGAGTTTAATGCACGTAAAGTTGCTGAGCACAATACCGCTCCTTCACATTGACTCCAAAGCATATTTTCTAAGGTAAAGCCCACTTCAATAGGCGAGGCGCTTAATAAGTAATCCAAACGTTTACTGGTTACTCTCTCTAACCAACGTGCCATTGGTGCACCTTTATCGCTATCGGTTTTGGCATACATAAACCAAAGAGACTGTAAATTCTCCAATCGCTGGATCATAAAACCAGCTTCCGCCAGTAATGGTTCAGCTAAATACATCTGAGTATCGCCATCTTTTACCGCTTCAATAAGTCCGCTATAGAGCTTAGTTAAATTGGTTAATGATTTTTTACTGAGGCTTTGTAGATCTTCAGCCCAGTTTTTTAATGTTGGTGGAATAACGCCATTTTCAAATCGATATACTTGAGAATCACTTTGAGATTTTTTCGCAAAAGTTGACCCTTGAGTAGATTCTTCTTCGAGAAAATAAACATTGGCATTCGCTTCAACAAACTTGAGGACTTTCTGCATTTCTAATAATAAATCTTGGCAATCATCGCCCAACTTTAATGCTGGAGAAATAGCATTTCGAGACTTAATCAATTTAGCCATTTTATCGCCCGTCTCTCTGAGCTTAGTGAGCCAATCAATTGAGCCTTTTAAGGTGATACTTGCACTAGAAAAGTCACGTGCTACCTTGGGTAGATGGTGTGCCTCGTCAATAATATAAATGGTATCCTCAGGTGAGGAGAGTATTCTTCCGCCGCCTAGCTCCAGATCCGCCAATAACAAGCTGTGGTTGATCACTAATACATGGGCTTGGTCCATCGTTTCACGCGCTTTGTGAAACGGGCAATGAGTATGTTCAGATAAGTTTTTTAAACAGCTATGTTTATCACTTTGTACTTGTTGCCAAATATGATGAGGTAAATGCGTTTCCCATGAGTCTATATCGCCTAACCAACTACCATCAAGTAAGGCTTTATGCATGGAATTTAAGGTACGTACATCTTTAGCATCAGGCTTTTCAGCAAAAGTAAAACCAACTTGTGCCGGTTCACTACCAGAGCCTGTTGTTACCGCTTGTGTTAATTTTTGACGACATACATAACGTTGTCGACCTTTGACTAAAGTGAAGTCAAAATTTAATCCAGCGTATTTTTTTAAAAAAGGTAAGTCTTTATCAACTAATTGCTCTTGCAACGCGACGGTGGCCGTTGAAATACACACCTTTTTATCACGAGAAAGAGCAAGAGGGATGGCCCCTAAACAATAGGCAAGTGATTTTCCTGTACCGGTTCCAGCTTCGATAGTAATTATTTTTCTATCTTTGTCGTATTCACCCGCTAAAGTTTTAGCTATTTCGGCAATCAATAGGGTTTGTTGTTTACGGGGATTAAAATGTGTTAAGTTCTCGCCGATGGCTTTATATGCTTGGCGAATAGCTTGCTTTAACTTATCTGATAACATTGTTACTAGTTTCCAAAAAACAGGAGATCGGTTACACTGCTGTATATATTAACAGGATTAAACGTGTTGCACGAAAAATTTAACGATAAAATGACAAATTTTAAGACAACTGATATTAATCGTGGTTTTTTACTGACACGACAAGTACAAGACACCGCGAAGGGCTTGCAAATAACGTTATGGTTAAAAAGTAATTCAGGTCCAACTAAGTTGCAAATAAATAATGAGTTGGCTGTTTTTTTTGTCGAACATCATCATTTGGCTGCCGCGCAACGTATACTGATTGACCAACGAATTCCCCTTGAAAAATCACAACAGTTATCCTTAAAGACTTTTACTCAGCAAAAAGTTGCTGCACTTTATTTTTCTTCGATGCGAAGTTTTTACCGTGCGAGAGATGCCTTAAAAGCTCAACAAATAAAGTGTTACGAAGATGATATTCGTGCAGACGACCGATTTCTTATGGAGCGTCATATCACCGCTGATGTTGCCTATGTGGGGCAGTCTATTGATAGCTTTAGAAGTAATCAGATTACTGAACACGATAAAGCCATTCAGGGCTATCAATTAGTCACGCAAGCTCAATGTAAACGCACTGAAAAACAAGATGATATCAGCTTAACAATGCTATCCATTGATATAGAGTGCTCGATGCAAGGAGAGCTCTACTCGATAGGCTTATATGCTAATAATACTAACTCTTTAGGGATTAAAGAAAACTTTCAACGAGTGCTGATGATTGGCGAGCCGCAATTAAATAGTGAAACTTATATTCAATGGCAAGTTGATGAAAGACAGTTATTGTTACAGTTTATTAATGAAGTAAACTTATTTGATGCGGACATTTTTATTGGCTGGAATGTTATTAATTTTGACTTTTCGTTATTACAACAACGCTGTGATTTATATGGAATTAAGTTTGCTATCGGTCGCGACGGCAGTAAACCTTATTGGCGAACTAATGCCAATAACAGTGATCAACATTTTATTGAAATAGCTGGGCGTGTGGTGCTTGATGGTATCGATTTACTGAAAACTGCGACCTATAACTTTACCAGTTTCTCACTCGATAATGTTGCGCACACTCTACTTGGACGGGGTAAAAAAGTCGTTGATGTTGAAAATAGAATGCAAGAGATAATAGATAACTTTAACCATGATAAGTCGGCTTTGGCGGCATATAATCTTGAAGATTGTCGCTTGGTTTGGCTAATTTTTGAAAAAACGCAATTACTCGCTTTTGCCCAATTAAGATCACAACTGACCGGGCTTGCCATCGATAGAGTCGGGGGCTCAGTTGCTGCATTTACTAATCTTTATTTACCTAAATTGCATCGCAGTGGTTATATAGCACCGAATATGGGTGATGGTGTCTCGGGGTTGGTCTCTCCTGGCGGTTATGTCATGGATTCTATACCAGGCTTATATGACAATGTATTGGTGTTAGATTTTAAATCGTTATATCCCAGTTTGATTCGTACCTTCAAAATTGATCCTATGGGTTTAATTGAAGGTTTAGCACAAGTCAGTGTTCATAATTCAGTTGCAGAGAACCCAGCTGATGAAAGCGCGGCTCATCAAGAAGAAGATATTCGTGATCTAGTTATCAGTGGTTTTGATGGTGCCTATTTCTCGAGAACTAAGCACTTTTTACCCGATATTATTGAGTCTCTTTGGTCTGAGCGTGATAAAGCAAAAGAACAAAAAAATGCCGCTTTGTCACAAGCGATAAAAATCATAATGAATAGTTTTTATGGTGTTCTGGGCTCAACGGGTTGCCGTTTTTTTGATCCCCGGTTATCGGGCTCTATTACCAAGCGAAGTCATGAGATTTTAAAGAAAACCAGTGTTTGGATTGAAAAGCTAGGCCATCAAGTTATCTACGGTGATACCGACTCAATTTTTGTTTCCATTGGTTCAGATAAATCAAAGCAACAGGCAAGTCAGTTAGGTATTGAACTACAAAACTTTATTAACGATAAATGGCAACTTACCTTACAGCAAGATTTTAAAATCAGCAGTCAATTAGACATCGAATATGAAACACATTTTACTAAATTTCTAATGCCAAAAATACGCGGTCTTAATCACATCAAAGATCAAAAGGCTATTGGTACCAAAAAGCGCTATGCAGGATTGTCTAATGGCGTGATTATCTTTAAGGGTTTGGAAACTGTTCGAAGTGATTGGACCGATTTAAGTAAAGACTTCCAGCAAGAGTTATATAGATTAGTTTTTAATGATGAGCCTATCGAGGCGTACATTAAAAAGATAGTGGATGAACTAAAGCAAGGAGCGCATGACGATAAATTAATCTATCAGAAAAAAATACGACGTAAGCTAAGTGATTACGTTAATACTCCACCCCATATTAAAGCCGCATTGATTGCCAATACCAAGCTAGAGGCCCAAGGTCTAAAACAAAAATATAAGCATAGAAGTACTATTCGATATGTCATTACTTTGGATGGTGTACAACCTTTAGAATTTAAGAATAGTAAACTTGATTATGACTTTTATGTAGAGAAACAACTTAAACCGATAGCTGATGATATCTTACCCTTTATCGGTAAAGATTTTGAGTCTATTACGGGTGCTCAAATGGGACTTTTTTAATGACGTTAACATCGCAGCTATCGATATAATTATTCGGTATATGTATTTACAATTTTTTGTTAACTAACTCTAGCCAGTTAAGTCTATTCAGGTTATAAATACGGTATATAAGTTTTAGATGGCTAGATAGCTGAAATAAAAGCTAATGTCCCTAGTTCAAAATCCCTTTGATGGAGGTCAATATGAAACAAGATACCAAGATAGTAAATGCTGGTCGTAGTGCTAAATGGACCAATGGCGTGGTTAATCCACCAGTGACACGTGCATCGACAGTAGTTTTTAATACCGTTGCTGAAATGAATAATGCTGTTGCTAATCGACATAACCAAACGATGGTCTATGGTCGACGTGGTACTAATACGTCGTTTGCTTTTAGTGATGCAATGACTGAGTTAGAAGGTGGCGCAGGTTGTGCTTTATATCCATCAGGTACAGCAGCGATCACTAATGCTATTTTAGCCTTTGTTAAGCAGGGCGACCATATCTTAATGGTTGATAGTGCTTATGAACCTACCCGTGATTACTGCGATAAAATATTAACTAAAATGGGTGTTAGCACAACCTACTACGATCCTATGCTTGGTGCTGATATTGAAGCCTTGATTCAAGATAATACCTGTCTTATTTTCTTAGAATCACCAGGTTCTATTACTATGGAAGTACAAGACGTACCTGCTATTAGTGCCGTTGCTCATAAACATGATTGTATTGTGATGCTTGATAATACTTGGGGGGCTGGTATTAACTTCAAACCATTCGATTATGGCGTTGATGTGAGTGTACAAGCGGCAACAAAATATATTGTTGGTCATTCAGATGTCATGCTAGGTACGGCAACAGCGGTAGAGAAATATTGGCCGCAACTTCGTGATTACAGTTATTTGATGGGGCAGTGTACTTCGCCGGATGATTTATATTTAGCGCTTCGCGGAATTCGCACCCTTGGGGTTAGATTAAAACAGCATCAACAAAGTGCAATGAAAGTCGCTAATTGGTTACAAACTCGACCTGAAGTGGCTAAAATTTTACATCCAGCTTTTGATTCATGTCCGGGACATGAGTTTTTCAAACGTGATTTTGAAGGCTCTAACGGCTTATTCTCATTTGTCCTTAATTGCGGTAACAAAGTGGCACTAACAGCGTTTCTAGATGGCTTGCACCATTTTAAAATGGGTTATTCTTGGGGCGGTTTTGAAAGTTTAATCTTAGGTATCACTAATGTTAATGCTATTCGTAGTGCGACAACCTTTGATTGTGAGTTTCCGTTAATTCGCCTTCATATAGGCTTAGAAGATGTTGACGACTTGCTTGAAGATTTATCGAAAGGTTTTGACCGTTTTAATGAAGTGCTCTCCAACGCATAAATCTACTTCCGTATTTTAAACTAACTAAGCGCGACACTGTCGCGCTTAGTTAGATATTGCATATATTGTGTTATTTAACACGATACTTTCCTACCAATACCAATACCAATACCAATACCAATATATTACCCTTAGTCGCTATTAAATATCGGTTGAAGCCAGTTTTACCACATAAAACAAACAATCATTTATAGCAGTACTCTTATTAGTGGTCGCTTTAAATAGACGTAAATTATGTCGGCAAACTAACTGGTTATCCCTTGCATAGAAGTATTCATCAAGTACGTCTTTACCACTCTTATCTATAAGCTGTAAGTTATCAAGACCATTGCCATCAATCCAACCTAACATTTCATCTTGGTGGGCACTGCCAAAATTAAAACACTCTATATTGTCTTTTAAGGTGACGCCACTATAGCCCTCATCATGCTGAGCGTAAGACAGTTTAGTTTGATGCTTTAATTGCAACCTAAGGGGACGATAAATGACTTCTACTTGTTTTTCTTGTTCTATATAACCAATACTTTCACATTTGGCCACTTGTGAAATCCCTGAAAATGCAATTTCATGGGCTTGTTCATCTTGGCATCCACCACATTCAATGGTGATAAATGGACAATTGAAATTTTGCTCCATAATTGATCCAATATTTAAATCAGACAATATTAGCGTCTGGCAAAATAACGAGGCAAGCGAGAGAACTTCTGTTGTTACCATTGAGCTGACTGAAAATGTAGGACCTGAGCTTGATGAGTTATGAAGGTCGATCACCATTTCAGGGTTAACTTCCCTGATTGCTTGTTCAACTAATGATGCTCGTTGACAATAACCTCTTTGCCCATCACGACATTCAAAAGAGCAATCCTTACCAAAACAACGATTAATGTCCATGCCACCATTAACAAAACGTCTGCTAAATAATGGTTTAGCTGTGGCTGCTTCTACCGAACAGATGATAAACCGTAAATTCGTGGTAGGCTTATCTTGAGGTAACACTTCTGTTAAGTAGCGATGCATAGCTATTAAACCAGAAGGTTCGTTACCGTGCAGTAGTGTAGTAAACACTCTATATTTATCTGGATCAGTACCTGATACATCAATAACGGTTGGTCCTGTCATAGATAAAAGAAATTGTTCGTAATCCGCATGTAAATCTTGCCATGTAGGATCTTTTAAAAAATTAATTTCGCTAAAATCTATATCCATAGTGCTGCCTAAGTTGTGTTCTGTTGATGTATAAATCCTTTTAAAAGACAAGGATGTCACACTTGCAACAACTAGCATGTTGATTAAGGTCAATAAAAAGTAGTAAAGGGGTGATTTATATTTTTATGGCGGTAAACTACTAATATATTCAAACCGATTCCCGTTAACTATATAGAGATACCGCTATGAGTGAAGAAACTATTTTTTCTAAAATTATCCGTCAAGAAATTCCTACACCATTATTATATCAAGATGAATTAGTTACCGCCTTTCGAGATATTTCCCCACGTGTTGATAGTCATATATTAATTGTTCCCAATAAGCACATTGCCACTATTAATGATGTCACCAGTGATGATGAATTAACGCTAGGGCGTATGATCACGGTTGCTAAAAGACTGGCTAAAGAAGAGGGCATTGATGAGAATGGCTACCGCTTAATTATTAATTGTAATAGTGATGGCGGACAAGAGGTGTACCATATTCATATGCACTTATTAGGTGGCCAACCATTAGGCTCAATGTTGTCGTTGTAGAAAAATAATCCGTTAATTAACACCGTAAGTATGCGATGAGTCGCTAGATTGCTACGGTCAAAGACAATGAAATCATCTAATTATTAGCGCATACTTATTTATAGCATCCATTAAATGGTTATTTTTGTGAATTGGAAAGAATTACTAGAAAATAGAAATCGTTTGTTTTGGCTTGCCCATACAGTGGGCTGGTTTGGCTTTGCTTTTGTGCATTATCTTGGCTCATTGCAACATGACTTACGTGATATCTTCGTTATAATCATTTTTCTTAATGCTTACGCTGGTTGGTTGTTTACAGTACCGCTGCGTTACATTTATCGTAAAGCGTGGAATTTTCCGCCAATTAAGATTGCTTTAGTCGTTATTCTTTCCTCTTATTTTACCGGTGTGTTGTGGCAAATAGTTAAAAACATAAATCACTGGGAAATCTATAAGCATGGCTATGAGCCAAAGTTTTGGTATATGTATACCCAAAATACCTTAGGCTCTTTTTATATAATTTTAAGTTGGAGTGGCCTCTACTTTGGTAGTAAATATTATCAAATGTTACAGGTAGCGAAACAAAATGTCTTAAAAGCTAACGCAGTTGCTCATCAAGCACAGCTAAAAATGTTGCGTTATCAACTAAACCCACATTTTTTGTTTAATACCCTTAATGCCATTTCAACGCTTATTTTGATAGAAGAAAATAAAACGGCAAACTCTATGGTCACTAAGCTAAGTGAATTCTTACGTTATTCACTTGATAAAGATCCTATGAAAAAAGTCACCTTGGAATCTGAAATACAAGCATTGCAGCTTTACCTTGCTATCGAGAAAGTACGCTTTGAAGATAGGTTACACCTTGAGTTTCAAATAAATGATAATTGTCAGCAAGCTTTAGTACCAAGCATGATTTTACAGCCACTAGCAGAAAATTCGATCAAACATGCTATCGCTGTACAAGAGCAGGGCGGTAGAATTACTATTTCAGTTAATCGCTTCGCGGATGATTTATTGATAGAAGTTGCAGATAACGGGCCCGGTGCAGATATAGTTAATGGAAACTTACACCGAGAGAGTGGTGTTGGTTTAGTAAATACGCGTGAACGCTTACAGGCATTGTATAATGAAAAATTTTCGTTAGTTGTTTCCCATAATCAACCCTCAGGTGTTAAAGTAAATATTCGTATGCCATTTCAACTAAGCTAATATAGTCAAATAATTTAGCTTTATATGAATACACCGCCACCGTTTGTGTGAAACCATTACTTAGGAATTTTTTATGTCGCTATCAACTATTATCGTTGATGATGAACCGCTGGCTCGTAAAGGTTTAGCAATACGTTTAAAAGCGTTTGATAATATAAACGTTATTGAGCAGTGCTGTAACGGCAGAGAGGCATTAGAAGCGGTACGCGCTTACCAAGTCGACCTTATGTTTCTTGATATTCAAATGCCAGGCCTTAATGGCTTTCAGGTATTAGAAAGTATTATCGATCAAGGCCTAGCTATGCCTGTTGTTGTCTTTGTGACTGCATTTGATCAATACGCTTTAAAAGCGTTTGAAGTACATGCGCTAGATTATTTATTAAAGCCGGCAGATGAAGAACGCTTATCGCAAACAATTGATAAAATAAAACATTACTTTAAAAGTAATGCCGATAGCGCTCATAAATCAAAACTCGTGCGTTTAGTGAGTGATGTTACGGGTAATGACTATCAACAAATTTTGTCAGAATTGGACAATGATCAAGAGTTAACGTTATCCAGCTATTCTGATGTATTGGCAATTAAGGATGCGGGAGAAGTTAATCGTGTACCGGTAAAAGATATTCTTTGGATTGATGCGGCGGGTGATTATATGTGTGTTCATACCTTGTCAGATAAACAAAATGGTATTAATGAAAATACTTACATCTTACGAAAAACCATGAAAGAACTTGAGGTTTGTTTAGACCCGAAACAATTTATTCGTAACCATAGATCAACGATAGTGAATAAAGATGTTATTGATAAGTTTTGTAGTCAAGTAAACGGTGAGTACTTTTTAGTCTTGAAAAATGGTAAAGAATTAAAAGTAAGTCGTAGTTATAAAGACAAAGTAAAACAGGCAGTTAACAGTTAACTTTCTTTAATAGTAGCTTTATAAGTTGAAACTACCTTCAACTAACAAATCAAAAAAACACAAAAAAGGCCATATGTCGATAACATATGGCCTTTTTTAGCACTAACTCTGGTTTTTTTACTAAGGTATTACTAATAAGTACTTCAAAGAGTTAGTTATCTACTAAATAATACGTAGATTACTTAAGGTGCTTTTTAGTAACCGTTAACACTTTCAATGTATTTGAAGCGCCAACAGTTTCCATCATATCACCATGGGTTAAAATCAGTTTATCACCAACAACTAAATCAATTTGACCACTGACTACTTTTAACATTTCATCAGATAAGTTGTCATTGTTTACGTGAGTTGAATCAAATTCAATTGGGTAAACACCACGATATATTGCTGTTTTATTTAATGTTTTTGGATGGCGTGATAACGAGAATATAGGTAAGCCTGAAGTAATGCGTGACATTAACTTACTTGTTTGACCTGATTCAGTTAAAGAGATTATCGCTTTAACACCTTCTAAATGGTTTGCCGCGTACATAGCTGAAAGTGCAATTGTTTCTGATACTTCACTAAAAGTCAGCTCAATTCTGTGGTTTGAAATGTTAACTGAACGATGTTGCTCAGCACCAACACAAACATTAGCCATTGCAGTAACTGTTTCAACAGGATATTTACCTGCAGCAGTTTCCGCTGATAACATCACAGCATCAGTACCATCTAATACGGCATTTGCTACATCCATAACTTCAGCACGCGTTGGCATAGGCTGCTCAATCATGGTTTCCATCATCTGCGTTGCAGTGATAACAACACGATTTAACTGGCGAGAGCGAGTTATAATATGCTTTTGTTTACCAACTAATGCTGCATCACCAATTTCAACACCTAAATCACCACGGGCTACCATAACAACATCTGAGGCTAAGATAATACCATCAAGAATCTTGTCATCATTAACCGCTTCAGCACGTTCAATTTTAGAAACTAAACGAGCATCACAGCCAGCTTCTTGTGCGAGTAAACGTGCTTCACGCATGTCAGCTGCATCACGAGGAAATGAAACAGCTAAGAAATCAACATCAATCTTTGCCGCTAATTTGATGTCTTCTTTATCTTTAGCTGTTAAGGCTGGAGCAGTTAAACCACCGCCTTGACGATTAATACCTTTGTTATTTGATAGCGGGCCGCCAACAGTAACTATGGTAAATACTGAATTTTCAGAAGTAGATAATACCTTTAATTGTACACGACCATCATCGAGTAATAATATGTCGTCAGTATTAACGTCTTGTACTAATTTTTTATAATCAATACCTACTTTTTCTTGACAGCCTTGGCCTTTCTCTAGTGTCGCATCTAATTCAAACTTATCGCCAATGGCTAATTTAATTGGGCCATCTTTGAACGTAGAAATACGGATTTTAGGACCTTGTAAATCACCTAATATACCAACATAGACACCAAGCTCTTTTGCTATTGCTCTGACATTGTTAGCTCTATCAATATGATCTTGTGGAATACCGTGAGAAAAGTTCAGTCTAACTACGTTTACACCAGCAGCTAATACATTTTTTAAAATCTCTCTATCGTCAGTTGCAGGACCTAAGGTAGCAACAATTTTCGTTCTTCTAGGCATTGGAATCCTCTTACGTTTTTAATAACGTTCTAAATTATGTTTTAAATTAGTGTATGGTTTGTATCAATAATTTACGATTAGTCTTTTCTCTCGAAGCGCGAACTTCTTAAACTATCTTTTACTTTTTTCAGGTTGTCTCTAAATTTACTACCACGACGTAAAGTAAATCCTGTCGCTAAAACATCAATTAAAGCTAACTGAGCGATACGTGACGACATTGGCATATAAAGGTCAGTGTCTTCACTCACATCAACGCTAAGTACGATGTTACATTCTTTGGCAAGTGGTGTACCTGTGGTCGTAATACCAATTACTGTGGCATCGTTTTCTTTAGCTAAACTTGCCACTTCAACAAGTGACTTAGTACGACCGGTATGCGAGATAACAACAACGACATCACCTTGGCGACTATTTATAGCACTCATACGTTGCATTAATATGTCATCAAAATAAACAACTGGCACATTGAAGCGGAAAAATTTGTTTTGTGCATCATGAGCAACAATGGCAGAAGCGCCTAGACCAAAAAATGAGATTTTATTGGCTTGTGTTAACAAATCTACAGAGCGATTGATATCATTTGCATCTAAACTTTTACGTGCTAATTCAAGACTAGCCATTGTTGATTCAAATATTTTGGAGGTATATTCATCAGCGGTATCATTTTCATCAACATGACGATTAACGTAGGGCGTACCGTTAGCTAAACTTTGCGCAAGATGCAATTTAAAATCAGGGTAACCTTTAGTATCTAAGCGACGACAAAAACGGTTAACGGTTGGTTCACTAATATTGGCTTGTTTGGCGAGTGCAGCAATACTTGAGTGAATAACAGTACCAGGTGACGCTAATATAACTTCAGCTACTTTTCGTTCTGATTTACTGAGCATGTCTAGTTCGTTAGTGATCTTTTCTAATATATTCATTATGGTCTGATCCTAGATCTTCTTTATATAACGTCTCAATAATAGAGTTTTGAACGTTATTTCAATGATAGCGTGCAACAAATAATAGGCTATTTCGTCTATACTGTAATTTATTTTCTGCCTAAGGAACAGAAATAATGAAATTTTATTTCATAATTTAGAATGAATATAAGAAAATAGCAGTGTCTTTTGATAATGTTTACTATTTAAACAAGGCTGTAGTTCTTACCCCTCCTGATAATATGCCTTTAATCACAGCTATAATGTTCTTTGAAGCATAATAACAGGGTGAAGGTTATTTTATGTAGTAAAATTACAAAAAGTTCTTTACTGTCGACTAAACAAGCGCTAAATTAGGTGTATATGTAGTTTAGTTACAACTAATTATTTTACTCTAGCGCATTAGATTTGATGCTTGAGTAAAGATATAAGCAAAATTAAAGCAATAAAATTTTATATAAGAGAAATTCTATGAGTAATTTAGATTGTCAATCAGCGAGTGAAATCGTTATCTTTGGAGCTTTAGGTGACTTATCACGCCGCAAGCTGCTACCAGCATTATATCAACTAGAAGTGTGTGGTTTAATCAATAAAGATAGCCGTATTGTTGGTGCTGCAAGACAAGAGCATAGTCTTGAAGAATTCAGAAGTGTGGTTTTAGAAAACTTAAATAATTTTGTTAAAGAGACAATAGATGAAGAAGTGCTTGCGCGTTTTATTAATCGATTGGTTTATCAACAGCTAGAATTTAAAGAGAACAGCTCATTCAATAAACTAGCTGAAACGCTAGCCAGTGGTAATAGTACCCGTGTTTATTACTTTTCAACGCCTCCGGCTATATATGGTGATATTTGTAAGGGGTTAGCTCACGCTAACTTAATTACTGATGCTGACCGTGTTGTTATGGAAAAGCCAATAGGGCACTCACTTGAGTCTTCAATTGAAATCAATAATCAAGTGTCTGAATATTTCAAAGAAAATCAAACTTACCGTATAGATCACTATTTAGGTAAAGAAACAGTATTAAACCTATTGGTATTACGTTTCGCCAACTCACTCTTTACCAATAACTGGGACCGTAACAGCATCGACCATGTACAAATTACTGTAGCCGAAAGTGTTGGTATTGAAGGTCGCTGGGGCTTTTATGATGAAGCCGGACAAATGCGTGATATGGTTCAAAATCACTTGTTACAAATACTATCTCTTTTGGCGATGGAGCCACCGGCAGATTTAAGTGCGGAAAGTGTTCGTGCTGAAAAACTTAAAGTCGTTAAAGCATTAAGAGCGATAAATCGAGATAACATTAAAGATAAAGCGGTTCGTGGCCAATACAGTGATGGTTTCTTAGAAGGCGCGCCGGTACCTGGCTATTTAAATGAAGAAGGTGCCAACGCTAATAGTAATACTGAAACATTTGTCGCGATAAAAGCAGAAATAGATAACTGGCGTTGGAAAGGCGTGCCATTTTACCTTCGTACAGGTAAGCGTATGCCGAAGAAACACAGTGAAATTGTCGTACATTTCAAGCAACAACCACACAATATTTTTAAAGACAGTTACAGCGATTTACCCGCTAATAAATTAACCATACGTTTGCAACCTGATGAAGGGGTTGAATTACAAATGATGAATAAAATACCAGGTATAGCATCACAAATGCGTATTCAAGAAAACAAGTTAGATTTAAGTTTTTCTGATACGTATAACGATGAACGTGTTGTTGATGCCTATGAACGCTTGATGTTAGAAGTATTGAATGGCAATCAATCATTATTTGTTAGTCGTGATGAGGTTGAAGCCGCTTGGACTTGGGCGGACAGCATTATTGAAGCGTGGAAAACAACGAATGAGAAGCCGAAGCCATACGCAGCAGGCTCGTGGGGACCAGTATCTTCTATATCTTTAATAGCGCGTGATGATCGCCAGTGGGTAGAATAATTATGCATAAAATAACAGAATTTCCAGCACGTAGCGATTTAGATACTGAACTAGCAAGCACCGTAAGTACCATTTTAGCTAAAGCGATTAAAGAGACCGGTAAAGCAAGCATTGCTGTATCAGGTGGCTCTACGCCGAAAGGTTTTTTTAGCGTGTTATCACAAAGCGATATTGACTGGTCAAAGGTGACTATTACCTTAGCAGATGAACGCTGGGTTCCAATCGATAGCGACGCCAGCAATACTCGTTTAGTACATGAAAACTTACTGCAAAATAAAGCAGAGAAAGCTAAGTTTTTTCACCTTAAACAAGGTGATGAGTTAACAGATGAAACACTAGCTGATTTAAACGTGGCAGCAAATAAAACGTTGTTACCATTAGATGTTTTGATTTTAGGCATGGGTGAAGACGGCCACACGGCTTCATTATTCCCCTGTAGCGACGAAATCAAAGCTGGTCTTGATGAGGCTAATGATGCTGTTCTATTGAAAGTTCAACCTAAAACGGCGCCGCATCAGCGCATAAGCTTTACTTTTGCTAGTTTAATCACCAGCAAAAACACTTTCCTTCACTCATGCGGAGAAGGAAAGAAGACGGTATTAACACAAGCGTTAAATGGTGATGATCCGTTTGAAATGCCTATAAGGGCATTTTTACAACACCCTAGCTTAAACACTCAAATTTTTTGGGCACCATAACTTACTTGGAAAAATAAGTTTAAGTTGATACCCGTTCCACTTGAAGATGCAGGATTCAGCTGGAATTATAAACGCCTTTAGGCAAGGCATTGATTGAAGAGAATAGTTATTCTATTGTCGAAATCAATAACGCAGCATAAAGCGTTTATAAACCAGCCCTTTGGGGAAAACTGAGCAAAACATACTCGTCGTTACATTTGTTTTTAAGGGAATAACCATTAACAAAAAAACGTGCCTTGATTATGATTTGCTCAGGTTTCCTGAAACGAGCATCTTCAGGTGGATCGGGTATATATATAAATTAAAAGTATATAAGTTGAGAGATTAAATGAAACAGCAAATAGTAGATATTACCGACAGAATCATCAAACGTAGTGCTAAAACACGTGCTGAATATTTAGCCAAAATTGATGCCGCCAAATCAGACACAGTACATCGTGCCGGCTTATCATGTGGTAACTTAGCACATGGCTTTGCAGCTTGTGGTAAAGAAGATAAAGCCTCGTTACGCGGTATACAACACTCAGATATCGCTATTGTTACCTCTTACAACGATATGCTTAGTGCACATCAACCGTATCAAACGTATCCTGATATTATCAAAGCTGCTGTTAAAGACGCCGGTGGTGTTGCACAAGTTGCTGCTGGTGTTCCTGCTATGTGTGATGGTGTGACTCAAGGTCAACCGGGCATGGATTTAAGCCTGATGAGCCGTGATGTCATCGCTATGTCAACAGCTGTTGGCCTATCTCATAACATGTTTGATGGCGCATTAATGTTAGGTATCTGTGACAAAATCGTACCGGGATTGCTGATCGCGAGTATGACATTTGGTCACTTACCAACCGTATTTATTCCTGCAGGTCCAATGCCTTCAGGTCTGCCAAATAAAGAAAAAGCACGAGTACGTCAGCAGCATGCTAAAGGTGAAGTTGATGAAGAAGCCTTACTTGAAGCCGAATCTGCGTCATATCACTCTGCAGGTACCTGTACTTTCTTCGGTACAGCAAACTCTAACCAGTTAGTGGTTGAAGTGATGGGCTTACATTTACCTGGCGCTTCCTTTATTGCACCTAATACACAACTTCGTGAAGAATTAACAAAAGCTGCTGCTCGTCAAGCAACTCGATTAACACAGCAATCTGGCAGTTACATGCCGATTGGTAAAATGGTTGATGAACGCTCAGTGGTAAACGCTATTGTTGCGTTACTGGCAACAGGTGGTTCAACTAACCTAACCATGCATATTATTGCTTTTGCTAAAGCGGCTGGCATTATTATTAACTTCCAAGATTTTAATGACCTTTCTGAAGAGGTTCCATTATTAACACGCATATACCCTAATGGGCATGCAGACATTAACCAATTCCAAGAAGCAGGTGGTATGGCGTTATTGTTCCGTGAGCTTATCGAAGGTGGACTAGTGTATGAAGATGTGGAAACTATTTGTGGACGCGGTTTAACTCGATACACTAAAAAACCAGTATTAGAGAACGGTGAACTAAAGTGGGTTGATTGCGTTGAAAAGTCACTCGATGATGCAATTATCGCTACGGTAGCTAAGCCATTCAGTGCTCATGGCGGTTTACGTGTGATGAAGGGTAATTTGGGCGTTTCTGTTATTAAAACGTCGTCACTTCGAGAAGGTAGCTTTGTCATTAAAGCACCTGCTGTTGTATTTGAAGATCAACATGAATTACAAACTGCATTTGATGCTGGCGAGCTAGAAAAAGATTTTGTTGCTGTCGTTCGCTTCCAAGGTCCTAAAGCGCGTGGCATGCCTGAATTACATAAATTAACGCCATTGTTAGGCGTACTGCAAGACAAAGGTTTCAAAGTTGCTCTTGTTACTGACGGACGTATGTCTGGCGCTTCAGGTAAGGTACCTGCAGCCATTCATTTATGCCCGGAAGCACTTGATGGTGGTTTGATTGCTAAGGTACAGACAGGCGATATGATTAACCTTGATGGTGAAACGGGCGAATTAACATTACTCGTAGATGAACAAGCTTTAGCAAATCGCGAAACTGCACTATTTCAAGTTAATGGCCATCATGAAGGTATGGGCCGTGAGTTATTTGGTTTTATGCGTCGCAACTTGAGTTCAGCTGAAACAGGTGCGTGTTCGTTATTCGACTCTTAATCACAAATCACAAATAAGGAGTCACACATTGACTCCTTATTATAATTAATAATATAAAGAATTCAGTGCCTATTTTACCTTTGGGTGAAGTACCACCAAGAAAATAAAGAGGAATTATGACCGTATCAAAAAATTGGCAAATCATGCCAAAGGACATTTTCAACATGGGACCTATTGTTCCTGTACTAGTAATTAATAACGTTGCAGATGCGTTACCCATTGCTGAGGCCCTGTTAACTGCGGGCGTTAAAGTATTAGAAGTAACCTTACGTACGCCGGCCGCACTTGATGTTATCAGTGCTATCGCAAGAGAGTTACCAGAAGCGATAATTGGCTCAGGTACAGTAACTAATCGTCAGCAGTTACAACAGTCTTATGATGCAGGCGCTAAATTTGCTATTAGCCCAGGTTTAACAAAAGACTTATTACAAGCGGGTAATGAAGGTAATATAGCGTTAATTCCTGGTATATCCTCTATTTCAGAGCTTATGGATGGCGCTGATTATGGTTATGATCATTTGAAGTTTTTTCCTGCTGAAGCATCAGGCGGCGTTAATGCTATTAAATCCATTGGTGGCCCTTTCCCTGACATTCGTTTTTGTCCTACTGGCGGCATAAACTTAAATAATGTGCGTGATTATTTAGCCTTACCTAATGTGGTTTGTTGTGGCGGCTCATGGTTAGTATCAAGTGAAATCGTAGAGAATAACAATTGGTCTGAAATCACTCGGCTAGCCAACCAAGTATTAGCGCATGTAAAATAGAGCACTCTCGTTACTTTTTGAATAGTAACGGGTCTAAACATAAAAAAGCCAGTCATTGTTAATAATGACTGGCTTTTTTTATGCTGCTTTATCAACTAATCATTGCGAAAGCAGTAACGTTTTTATTGGTTGTTTTGTGCCATTTTCAAACGTTGAGCCATTGATAATGGCTCTTCTTTACCTTTTTTGACTTCAACCTTCTTAACTTCTTCTTTGACTTCAACTTTTTCTACTTTACTGTCGCCTTTAAATACAGACTTCATCATGTTTTTCATGCCATTGAAGCTGTCTTTAGTTGAATGATTTGCTTCAACAGCGTCGTATAAAGGCGATTGTGATGCTGTTTTTTCTGCATCTTTAGTTTGCGCTTTTGCAGCTTCTTTTTTCTCCACAGCAGCTTCTTCAGCTTTTGTTTCAGCAGAGTCAGCACGGCTATGAGGAGTAGCTAATTTTTCTTGAGCAAGTTTGGCTCTGCTTACTTGAGCACTGTCTTGTAACATTGCTATGCTTTGGTTACAAGAAGGCATGAATATATCGTTAGAGCTCATTCTACGGTCAAAGTCTTCGACAACTTCAGTCATTTCTGATTCAGCGATATTAACAGCATCTTGAACTTGAGATAGTTTACGTCTTAGACTGTTGTATTTTTTCTCAATATTATCGATAGCACCTTTCACATCATCATTTAAGTTCTGAGTGAGATCTTTATACTCTTCAATTTGTTTATCAAACTTGTTAAGAGAAGATTGACTGTGATTAATGCTATCGTCAATTGATGTCAATTTTGACTCTAAGCGTTGTTTTTTAGCTAAGAATTTGTCAGATATTTCTTTTGGAATTAAAGGCGCCTGTACTGTCGGCGGAAGTACATCGACAAATTCACTAATACAATTGACAGGCTTCCACTGGGTAAAGGAAGGGTGCCAACCATAAACATTTGGGTTACTAGCTAAATATTCTTTCGCTGCGTCTAAGTCTAATGGGGCAGTTACTTCACCATTATTTGAAAAAAACCATTTTTTCATCGTAAATACTCTTATCTGTTAACGTTAGTTTTATAATTAATTTGATGTACTACAAAATTGGTATATAACCAATGAGTAGTATTAATAATCAGTTTTAATTACGTTAGCTAGGTTTTTCTGTAGAGAGGCATACTGCTCTTCAATTTGCTTGACCACTATTCTAACTTGCTCTGTTAAGTCACGAGCAGTTTTTCCATAATTATCAAGGTCAGTATCAATTTCATACAAAGAATCAGACGTGATTTTAATCGTTTTATCAATACGGTCTAATGTTGTTATTAATTCTTTCTCTTCCCCAATTAAGTCATCAATAAGACCACTTGGGATCTCTATTGGAGCGGGAGGAGGGGTAATTGACGTTACAAATTCATCAATACAACTAACCGGAACCCAATGAGTATAAGAAGGATGCCAAGCATATAAGTCGGGATTTTTTGAAATAAATTCATTTGACTCTTTTAAGCCTAAAGGACCAGTTACTTCACCATTGTTAGAAAAAAACCATTTTTTCATAATAATTATTACTCTCTTTAATATTCGTTACCTTATTATTGAATTAGGTAACAATAACGACCTATCTAATTTATTAATAACGGGTCTTCTACTATTCACCATTTAACGTTAGCTTAAGCCAACAGTCAAGCTATTTTGTTAAGGCTAAGTTATAGCCTGATATAACATTTTCTTCGGCTTATCCTAACGTACATGTAAATGGTATGTTATATGAATGTACTACGATAACGTTATAATTAATATACTTTTATTATCTTATATTCAGGTATAAGTACATAACTGAGTTACAAATGGCAGTGGTCATTTAATTTGCTAAAATTTAGACAAAAAAAAGCCAGTTATAATATTTATAACTGGCTTTTACATTTATAGAACGCGTTGGTCTATGGCTTAGTAGCCACTGCGCTACTACGGCTTGCTACATCAGCAAGAATAGCCGTCTTACCTGATGACTGATGAACGTGTCGTTCACTATCAGCCATAAAGTTTGTTGGGATATCTTTAATTGCAGTGATTGTTTCCGTTTTTGTCATTGGAGCCGTTGCATGACCAGAAAGACTATTTGCTTTCTTAATTTGTCTTGCTAACTTCTTATCCTTTGGTGCTGTTTTCTTAGCAGGAGCAGATTTCTTGACTTTTTTAACTGGAACATCAACGTTAACAACTTCTTCTTTTTGTTCTAACGGTAACTCTTGTTGAACTTCTGTCACATGGTTAGTTACCACTGGAGCAGCTTCAACTGGAGCAGTTACCACTGGAGCAGCTTCAACTGGAGCAGTTACCACTGGAGCAGTTACCACTGGAGCAGTTACCACTGGAGCAGCTTCAACTGGAGCAGCTTCAACTGGAGCAGCTTCAACTGGAGCAGCTTCAACTGGAGCAGTTACCACTGGGGCAGTTACCACTGGGGCAGTTACCACTGGAGCAGCTTCAACTGGAGCAGTTACCACTGGAGCAGTTACCACTGGAGCAGTTACCACTGGGGCAGTTACCACTGGAGCAGCTTCAACTGGAGCAGTTACCACTGGAGCAGTTACCACTGGAGCAGTTACCACTGGAGCAGTTACCACTGGAGCAGTTACCACTGGAGCAGTTACCACTGGAGCAGCTTCAACTGAAGCGGTTACTACTGGTGCAGTAGCTGGATAACGAGCTTCTACTGATTCATCGATAGTTGCCTCTTCACCAGTTAATGCTTGCTCTTGTTGTGAGCCTTCAGCAGTATTGTTATTACGACGACGTCTTTGACCATTTGCTCTTAGGTGTCTAGGAGAACGTCTATTACGTGGTTTATCATCATTTTGAGCTACGCCTTCTACAACAGGGGTATTAACTTGTTCATTATCAGTAGTGTTAACTGCTGTTAATGCTTCTGTTGTTTCAATCGCTTTATTTGTTGGTTCTATACGTATCTTCTTACGATTAGTCCTACGTTGGCGACGCTCACCGGTTTTTACTTCTTTAACAACATCGTCTTTATCTATGTTGTCATTTTTACGTGGTTGTCTTTTCGGTTTATTTACCTCTTCATCACGAGCTGGACGAGCATTTCTTGGTTCAGTCGGTTTCTGAGTAGGACGACTAGTAGAATCTTCGCTGTTACGCTCGGTACGGTCGTTACGATTAGCACCACGATTATTACGTCGTTTAGCTTGCTGATTTCTTTGTCTGTCTTGAGGACGTCTAGGCTTTTGACTAGTACTTGTCTCTTTCTTTTCTTCAACAACAACTTCTTCTGCTACAAATAGACTCTTCAACCAAGAAAAGAAGCCAGCAGGTTTAGTTTGCTTTGATACCGCAGGAACAGCGGCTTTCACAACTTTCTCAGTAGGTATAGGAGCAGATGTCGGTGCAGACATGCCTTGAATCAATGGTTCATCAGGTTTTGACGTCACTTTATCAAATTTCGGCATTTTAGCTTCTTCAAGTTCAGCTTGTTTTACCGGTAATTCATAACTTGCTTCGACAACAGTTTCATCAGTCTTAACGCGTAACACTTCGTATTGCGGCGTATCCATATGTGGATTAGGAATGATTAACACTCTAACATTATGATGTTTTTCAACATGCATAACTGAACGGCGTTTTTCATTTAACAAGTAAGTCGCAACAGGCACTGGAACTTGTGCTTGTACGTGTAAGGTATTATCTTTTATCGCTTCTTCTTCCATTAAACGCAAGATAGATAAAGCTAATGACTCAACACCACGGACATGACCAGTACCACTACAACGCGGACATACACCTTGGCTTGTTTCACCAATAGAAGGACGTAAACGTTGACGAGACATTTCTAACAAACCAAATCGAGATATTTTACCTAGTTGAATACGTGCTCTATCTTGGTGAACTGAATCACGCATTCTGTTTTCTACTTCACGTTGATGACGAACGGGTGTCATATCGATGAAATCAATGACAACTAAGCCACCTAAATCACGTAAGCGTAGTTGACGCGCAATTTCTTCTGCTGCTTCTAAGTTAGTATTAAATGCTGTTTCTTCAATGTCACTACCTTTAGTTGCACGGGCAGAGTTAACATCAATAGAAGTCATTGCTTCAGTTGGGTCAATAACAATTGAACCGCCAGAAGGTAGACGGACTTCACGTTGAAACGCTGTTTCTATTTGCGTTTCAATTTGATAGTGCGTAAATAAAGGTACGTCACTGGTATAAAGTTTAATCTTACTTAAGAAGTCAGGACGCACAACTTCAATGTGTTTTTTAACACTTTCAAAGGTTTTAGGGCGATCAATTAATACTTCACCAATATCACGACGTAAATAGTCACGAATAGCGCGTAAAATTAGGTTTGTTTCTTGATGAATTAGGAAAGGAGCAGGGCGACTTTTTCCTGCGTCACTGATTGCTTGCCAGTGATGTAAAAGAACACTGAGGTCCCATTTTAATTCGTCGTAATCTTTACCAACACCAGCGGTTCTTACAATTAAGCCCATACCTTTAGGTAAATCTAGTTTACTTAACGATGATTTTAATTCAGTACGTTCATCACCTTCGATGCGACGTGAAATACCACCAGCACGCGGGTTGTTTGGCATTAATACTAAGTAACTACCGGCTAAACTTATAAAGGTAGTAAGGGCAGCGCCTTTTTGACCACGTTCTTCTTTATCTATCTGAACGATAACTTCTTGGCCTTCGTGTAATACTTCCTTAATGTTAGGTCGGCCTTGGAATGTATAGCCTTTAGGGAAGTATTCACGTGCGATTTCTTTCATTGGTAAGAAACCGTGACGATCAGCACCGTAATCAACAAATGCAGCTTCTAAAGAAGGCTCTATACGGGTGATTTTTGCTTTGTAAATATTAGATTTTTTTTGTTCATGACCAGGACTTTCAATATCTAAATCGTAAAGTTTTTGACCATCTACTAGTGCTACGCGCAATTCTTCTGATTGGGTAGCGTTAATTAACATACGTTTCATAGTTTGTCGGACTCATTTAAGTCACAACACACCATTTGCTTAGGACACAAAGCAATCTGTTTTTCTGGTAACAGCATATTGTCAACCTCACGGTTGTCACGGTTAACCTGTCATAGAACCAAGTTAAGCTATTATAAATTCTGATTGTTTTTTATATCATCGCCCTTTATTTAAGTGGCAATGCTAATTTATTTCTTCATGTGCTCAGCTTGTGTGCTGTGCAAAATACCAGTGCATTCTCGCTCAGGTATTATTTTTTATAATAATTGCTTTATGGTGCTGGGCTAATAACATTTCAACATCAAAATGATAAAACTGTTTATGCTTTTTTGACAATCTACAACGGATAATTCATCAAGACTGATGAATTATTGTGTCAATTAATACAATAGGCCGTACTATCAATATGTCGTCTTCTACATTTTTAACGCTACATAGGGGCAGTTAATAAAATAAAATTCGCATAAAAATGTGGCCGCAGTTTGCCTCTTACGTCTCTCTTTAAAGCTTCTAGGGTTAAATTTGTTACGTCGACTAGCCTTGTATGAATCTTTAATATGGCTGCTTAATGCTTCTCAATGCATTGTTGTTTAATGCACTGTTGCGTTAAATATCAACTAATAACCCTTATATTATCCCATTATCTTTGTTGTTTAGCCAACAATAAAGGGAGTTAATTGCATTATTAGCTAAAAAAAGTGTGTTAAACTACCGCCATGAAAGAAATTAAGACCAAAAAAGCCAAACACGTGCCTAAAATTAAATTAAAGACAAAACATCATTCAGTTGTAAAAAAGATCCAGCACAAAAAAGTTACACCTGAAAAACCCATTCAAGAAAAGGTCGCTGTTGAGCCTGAAAAGCCAAAAGTGCGCTTTATTACTATAGATAGTGAGGACGCTGGCCAACGAATCGACAATTTTTTATTAAGAACACTAAAAGGTGTGCCTAAAAGTCATCTATATCGTTTATTGCGTAAAGGCGAGATAAGGGTTAATAAAAAACGTATTAAACCAGTCTATAAATTATTGTTAAATGATGAGGTTCGTATTGCACCCATCAGAGTGTCAGAAGAGAAAGATGCGGTTTCTACGGGATTAAATGTTGTCGCCAACTTAGAAAAGCAAATACTTTTTGAAGATGATCGGTTAATTGTTATCAACAAACCATCGGGTATGGCTGTACATGGCGGAAGCGGGTTAAGCTTTGGCTTAATTGAAGCACTTCGTGCGTTAAGACCCGATGCGAGAATGTTAGAACTCGTTCATCGGTTAGATAGAGATACGTCAGGTTGTTTACTGGTTGCCAAAAAACGCTCTACTTTACGACATCTACATGAACAGTTTCGTGAAAAAAATGTACAAAAATTCTATCACGCTTTAGTTAAAGGTCATTGGCCGACTAAACTAACCCGTGTTACTGAAGCGCTGAAGAAAAACGACTTGAAATCAGGTGAACGCGTTGTCGTTGTTGATAATATAGACGGCAAAGAGTCTGAAACACGCTTTAGAGTATTAGAACGCTATCGTGGTGCTACGTTAGTAAGGGCTTTTCCTGTAACGGGCAGAACACATCAAATACGCGTACATTGTCAAACAAGTGGTCACTCTATTGCTATGGATGCAAAATATGGTCATGAAGAGTTTGATGAACAGATGAAGAGTAAAGGCTTAAAAAGATTGTTCTTACATGCCGCTAGTATTGAGTTTACGCATCCAAGTACAGAAGAACGCTTAAAAATTGAAGCGCCGATGGAGGCTAGCTTAGAGAAATTATTAACTAAGTTGGTTAAAGAATAGTTTAAGTGACTGAGTACAAATTAGTTATTTTCGATTGGGATGGTACTTTGATGGACTCAATTGCGCGTATTGTTTCATCAATGCAAGCAGCCGCTCATCATTGTCAATTAACTATACCGACAGACAATAGCGTAAAAGATACTATCGGCTTAAGTTTACCCAAGGTACTTGATGTTTTATTCCCTGGGGCTTCTCAAACTGATATAGCCGCTTTGCTTGAGCAGTACAAATTTCAATATGTCGAAGGGAATAGTACACCGGCCCCTTTATTTGAACATGCGCTGTTGTTATTAAAAGCACTTATCGATAACGATAAGCTGTTAGCTGTAGCAACGGGTAAAGGGCGAGAAGGTTTACAACGTGTATTTTCTGCGAGTCAAACTGAACATTTCTTTCATGCATCACGCTGTGCAGATGAGGCTCGGTCTAAGCCTGATCCTCAAATGCTATTAAGCTTGTTAGAAGAATTAAACATTACACCAGAACAAGCCGTTATGATTGGTGATACTAGCTATGATATGCAAATGGCACAAGCTGCGGGTATAGATAGGATAGGTGTTACCCTAGGCGTGCATGATAGAGCTATATTAAACAACTTCCAGCCAATAGCTATTGTTGACTCCCTTGCTGAGTTGCAACAATTACTATTGCCTTTAATAACGCACAGATGATTATGTAGCGTGCTTTAATATAACGATACTCTTGAAGTAAGTAGCATAAAAAAATGTGCTACTTACCTTTTTTATTTTCTTAAATCGCAACTTATACCAATTGCACTAATTAAGTGATCATTTTCAAATGGCCTAAATATCCAATAACGTCGTTGCTTTCAATCCCAATAGCCAGCTATTGCTCAATCAAGCGCCTTGCTCTTGAATTATTATTCTCATTGAATTCTGTAACCTTAATTAATCCAAATGGTATTATCAATCAGTCACTTTATTTTGCTCAGCTAATACATCGA
Source organism: Colwellia sp. 75C3 (assembly GCF_002836255.1). Classification (GTDB taxonomy): domain Bacteria; phylum Pseudomonadota; class Gammaproteobacteria; order Enterobacterales; family Alteromonadaceae; genus Colwellia. Next base: position 36,805 of record NZ_PJAU01000057.1, read on the forward strand.
TACCCTGTTGCTTTAATAATTCCACCAGCTTAATTAACGGTAACCCGATTAATGTATTGGGATCATCACCTTCAAGTTTGCTAAACAAGCAAATACCTAAACCTTCACTTTTAAAACTACCGGCACAATTATAAGGTTGCTCTGCATGTAGATAATTTTTTATTTCTACTTGACTGAGTTCATTGAAATGAACGGTAAAGGGCTCAACTAAAGCGATTGCGTTATCATTCTCACTGTCATAAACGCATAGACCTGTATAGAAAATAATGCTTTTACCACTAAATTTACTTAACTGAACAACAGCATTGTCAAAGTTATGAGGTTTACCTAATATTTCCCCTTCACATACGGCTACTTGATCTGAGCCTATAATCAAAGCTCTTGGGTATTGTGAGACAACCGCTTTGGCCTTTTCTATAGCAAGGCGTTCAACTAACGCTTGAGGTGTTTCATCCTGGTGTGCTGTCTCATCGATATCTGGCTTTGCACATTGAAAAGGCAGCTGGAGTTTTTCTAAAATAGTTTTACGAAATGGAGAAGTAGAGCCGAGTACTAAGGTTTTCATATTTACCCTCTTAATATAGATTCTTTTAAAGTAGTCCGTTTGCTATAATACCATTGGTATAAAGAAGTGAGCACTTTCTTATACTTAATGGTATTAGCTAGCTATAGTGAACAAGATTGTTTATTTAAATAGCGGTTGTTGTCAAAATAAACAATTATTATACAATAATTGTGAATATTGAGGCTATCTTGAACTTTTAAACAAAATAGTGCAATTTTCTTTTGACACTTGCCTGTAGGGACTATAATATGCGCGCCTTATGCAGAATCTTAAACTTCCAGTAACAATAAATCCATCCCGTAGCTCACAACGCAGACTTGTGTGCGAAGGTGTGTTTAAATTGTCTGATATGACTAGACTGCTTGGTGAATGCGAAAGCAGAAGCGAGCATGTTAAAGTTAGTGTTAAGTTTGATGTTGATGAACGTGGTTTGACAGTAATGTCAGGTACGAGCTCAACATTAGTTGCATTAACTTGTCAGCGGTGTAACGAAAATTTTGACCAGGAACTTAAAGTAGATTTTACTTTCAGTCCTGCCAAGAATGAGGAAGCCGCTGAGAAAATCCCGTCATATTATGACGTAGTAGAATTAGATGAAAATGGCGAAGTAAACTTACGTGAATTAGTGGAAGAAGAGTTTATGCTCGCTATCCCATTAATTCCACGGCATGAAGTTCAAGACTGTCCAGCGGATGCTGATTCAGTTTGGGGTGAATTACCAGAAGAGCTTGAGAAGCCAAATCCATTTGATTTATTAAAACAATTCAAATAGTTAATAAGCATAAAGCCTTTTAACTTATAACCTGTTCAGGAGTAACTCATGGCAGTACAAAAAAGTAAAAAATCTCGTTCAAGACGTGGCATGCGCCGTTCACATGATGCATTAGCAATCGAAAACTTATCAGTAGATCCAGTATCAGGTGAAACGCATCGTCGTCACCATATCACTGCTGATGGTTTTTACAAAGGCGTTAAAGTAATCGCTAGATAGCGATTACATTTTAGGCTTACTTTAGTTTGAGCTTAAATAGTGATCTAACCATAGCGTTAGATGTTATGGGGGGCGACCAAGGCCCCTTTATAACAATTTCTTCAGCAATAATGGCAATTAATCAACAGCCTAACTTGCACCTTATTCTTTGTGGTGATGAACCCATCATTACAGAAAACCTTGCCCATTTTAATATTTCCAAAGAAAATTTAGCTACTCATAAGCAGTTAAGTATTTTCCCGACCTCTCAAATTGTTTTAATGTCGGATAAGCCCATTGTTGCCCTGCGAACCAAAAAAGACTCATCAATGCGTAAAGCGCTTGATCTGGTTCATGAAGGAAAAGCACAAGCTTGTGTAAGCGCAGGCAATACCGGCGCATTATTTTCGATGGCACATTTTGTGTTAAAAAGTATTCCGGGGGTAGAGCGCCCAGCACTTATCTCATCCTTACCCACTCATGATAAAGACAAACATGTTTTTATGCTTGATCTAGGCGCTAATGTTTTTTGTGACTCCCATGTTCTATACCAATTCGGTGTAATGGGCTCAATAATGGCTGAGCAAGTAGATTGCATCAGTAAACCACGCGTTGCTTTACTTAATATGGGTGAAGAAGCTATTAAAGGCAGCGATCATATAAAGCTTGCTGCACTTGAATTAAGTGAAAATAAAGATATTAACTATGTCGGCTTTATTGAAGGTAGCGATATTTTTTCCAATAAAGCCGATGTTATTGTTTGTGATGGATTTGTTGGGAATGTCGCGCTTAAAACCTGTGAAGGTGTCGCACGGCTCGTTTATCAAAAGTCTAAAGCAGCATTTAGTGCTAGCTTATTAGCCAAGTTATTTGGATCATTACTTAAACCAAGCTTCAAAAAACTGTTCAAAACCATGAACCCCGACCAGTACAATGGCGCAAGTTTGATAGGATTACGCGGTATAGTGGTTAAAAGTCATGGTAATGCCAATTCAAGTGCTTTTTTATCTGCAATAGAAGAAGCAGTAAAAGAAGTTGAAAGGCAAGTTCCGGAGAAAATTAAAACCTCATTCGAAGATGGCTTTGCTGGTCGATAACTCCTATTACGTAATAAAAAATATACTCATTGTATGTTTTTTATTAAGCTAACTTTTTCTTAAGTAAAAAGTATTAAAATAAACGTATTTACTAACAAGAACTTAAATAGAGTATTAATATGCAAAATAAATTAGCATTCGTATTTCCAGGGCAGGGCTCACAAACTGTTGCCATGCTCAGTGACTTTGCAGAAAATAGTATCGTACAAGCAACCTTTGCTGAAGCATCAAAAGCATTAGGTTATGACTTATGGCAATTAGTTGCACAAGGTCCAGCAGAAAAGCTTAATCAAACAAATTTTACTCAACCTGCGTTATTAACTGCGAGTGTTGCCTTGTGGAAAGTTTGGCAAGCAGAATCGGAAGTGACTCCAGATGTCATGGCGGGCCATAGTTTAGGTGAATATTCAGCGTTAGTTTGCGCCGGTGTATTCTCCCTAAGTGACGCGGTAGTCTTAGTTGAAAAACGTGGCGAGTTCATGCAAGCTTGTGTTCCTGCAGGTGTGGGCGCTATGGCTGCGGTTATTGGTTTAGCCGATGATGAAATTATCAAAGCTTGCGAAAACGCGAAAGAAAGTCAGGTGGTATCAGCGGTTAATTTTAATTCGCCAGGTCAGGTTGTTATTGCTGGCCATAAGGAAGCAGTTGAGCGTGCAGGTGAGCTTTGCAAAGCCGCAGGCGCTAAACGTGTTTTGCCATTGCCTGTTAGTGTGCCATCACATTGTGCTTTAATGACCGATGCTGCAGATAAACTAGCTATGGAGCTAGATTGCATCACTTTTAACCAGCCGAAAATAGCCGTTGTAAATAATGTTGATGTCTCTGAAGAGATTTCAGGTGAAGCAATAAAAGCCGCATTAGTGAAACAATTATATTCGCCAGTACGCTGGAGCGAAACTATGAGTCTACTCGCAAGTGATGGTATCGAAAAAGTTGTTGAAGTTGGACCGGGTAAGGTTTTACAAGGTTTAAATAAGCGTATAAACAAATCACTACGCAGTGTTAGTTTCAATACGACAGACTCGTTACAACAAGCAAAAGATTTAATTAATAGCTGAATTTAATTATTATTTAGTAATTTATTAAAATCAACATAAATGATGCGCTTTCTTGACTATCAAGGCAGTGTTATAAAATAAAAATAGTAGGAAAAAATATGTTTTCTTTAGAAGGTAAAATCGCTTTAGTTACCGGTGCAAGCCGTGGTATTGGTAAAGCAATTGCAACACAACTACAGTCACTTGGTGCAACGGTTATTGGTACTGCTACATCAGCAAATGGTGCCAATAATATAACTGAGTACTTAACTGCAGACAACGGAAGTGGTATGGGTCTAGTACTTAACGTAACGAGTGATGAATCTATTGCTGAAATGTTTGCCGCTATTAAAGAAGCGCACGGTTCTATTGATATTCTTGTTAATAATGCGGGCATAACACGTGATAACTTATTTATGCGCATGAAAGATGATGAGTGGTCAGATATTATTGAAACTAACTTAACGTCTGTGTTTAAAGTAAGTAAAGCGGCTATTCGTCCTATGATGAAAAAACGTACTGGCCGTATCATTAATATTGGCTCTGTAGTTGGTACCATGGGTAATGCTGGTCAAGTAAACTATGCAACAGCTAAAGCAGGTTTACTTGGTTTTACTAAAGCTTTGGCCCGTGAAGTTGCTTCTCGTGGTATAACGGTTAATACCGTTTCACCAGGTTTTATTGATACAGATATGACACAAAGCCTAACTGATGAGCAAAAAGAAGGTATCTTCTCTCAAGTTCCAGCTAATCGTTTAGGTAAGCCAGAAGAAATAGCGAGTACAGTAGCGTTTTTAGCATCCGATGCGGCTGCTTATGTTACCGGTGAAACTATTCATGTGAATGGCGGTATGTACATGGTGTAAGCCTTTATTTTTACGGCTTACATTGTTTTTTAATAATATTTTTCAATAGTTCAACAGGTTAGACCAGTTTAAAAAAGTGAATTAGATGCTTGCATGGCAAGCTGTTGACGAATACACTACACGCAATTTGAAAAACTGCACTTTCAGTAAAGGAAATAAAATGAGTAATATCGAAGAACGCGTAAAAAAAATCACAGTTGAACAGCTAGGTGTTAGTGAAGCAGAAGTTAAAATTGATTCATCATTTGTTGATGACTTAGGTGCTGACTCATTAGACACTGTTGAATTAGTTATGGCGTTAGAAGAAGAATTTGATACTGAAATTCCTGACGAAGAAGCTGAAAAGATTACAACAGTTCAAGCAGCGATTGATTACGTTACTGCTAACCAGTAATTGTTAATAAGTTCGATATTATCGATCTTAGTAAAATAATAAAAGCGGTATACTTAATTTCAAGTGGCCGCTTTTTTTTTATCTTTAAGATGACGATAATACTCAATAGAAGATTAAGACCAAACGGATTAATTTAACTACATTGGGTAATACTTTTAATTTTTCGGAGGCCGCTCTGTTATGAGACGTGTAGTAGTTACTGGTATGGGCATGCTTAGCCCTTTAGCCAACACCGCAGAAGAAACATGGCAAAACCTACTGCTTGGTAAAAGTGGTATAGGTAATATTGATCATTTTGATACCACAGATTATCCCACTAAATTTGCTGGCTTAGTAAAAGACTTTGATGCCCAAAATTATATGGAACGAAAAGAAGCCAAGAAAATGGATCTTTTTATTCAATATGGTATTGCAGCGGGTGTACAAGCTTTTAAAGATTCAGGTCTTGAAGTTACTGAGCAAAATGCACCGCGTATTGGTGTTGCTATTGGCTCTGGTATTGGCGGTTTAGGCTTAATTGAGCAAAACCATAATAAGCTGATAAAAGCCGAAGGTAATCCACGTAAGTTATCGCCATTTTTTGTGCCATCAACCATCATTAATATGATTGCTGGTCACTTATCAATTATGTTTGGTCTGCAAGGTCCTAATATCGCGATTACCACAGCGTGTACTAGTGGCGTTCATAACATTGGGCATGCTGCCCGTATGATAGCTTACGGTGATGCAGACGCAGTTGTTGCCGGTGGTGCTGAAAAAGCTTCCACTACCTTAGGTATGGGCGGTTTTGGTGCTGCTCGCGCTTTATCACGTCGTAATGACAACCCTGAAGCAGCTTCTCGTCCTTGGGACAAAGACCGTGATGGTTTTGTTTTGGGTGATGGCGCTGGTGTTATCGTTGTTGAAGAATATGAACATGCTAAAGCCCGTGGCGCAAAAATTTATGCTGAGCTTGTCGGCTTTGGTATGAGTGGTGATGCTTATCACATGACTTCACCTCCTGAAAACGGTGATGGTGCCGCACGTGCTATGCAAAATGCCATTAATGATGCAAAAGTTGATATTAGCCGAATTGGTTACATCAATGCTCATGGTACTTCTACCCAAGCGGGTGACATGGCAGAAACTAATGCGGTTAAAACTGTCTTTGGGGCTGGTGCAAAGAATGTAATGATGGGCTCCACTAAGTCAATGACAGGGCATTTGTTAGGGGCTGCAGGCGCTGTTGAAGCTATTTTCAGCATCCAAGCACTAATGAATAACCAAGTCCCACCGACAATTAATTTAGATAATCCTGATGTAGGTTGTGATCTCGATTATATTGCCGGTGCAGCACGTGATGTTGAATTAGAATATGTACTGTGTAACTCATTTGGTTTTGGTGGCACAAACGGCTCATTGATCTTTAAGAAAATTTAATTTTCTTAAAGTTTTTAAGTTTCGTTGTTAGCAAAGCGTTTAAACTGCTTGAAAAATAATGAGTAAGCCTGAATACTAACCTCTAACTTGAGGAAGTCTTCAGGCTTTTTTATGTCAAAAATTTATATTATTAAGAATGTAGCGACACCCAATGAAATATTGCTCGGTAAATGGTCAACAGCAAACAGATATAACGATTACCGACAGAGGTCTAGCCTACGGTGATGGAATATTCACTACGGCTAAAATTGTTAAGGGTAAAGTAATATTACTAGACAAGCATATTGAGCGATTAGTCTATGGCTGCCAACGATTAAAAATCCAAGCACCATCTCGTCAGCGTTTAATGGAGCAATTGCAATCGGCTGCTAAAGACTTTCCGCTAGCCGTAGTAAAAGTGATGATTACGGCAGGCAGTGGTGGTAGAGGTTACTCTAGGGTAGGGCTAAGCGATAATGCCACTAACCTAATTATCATGGTGTCTGACTTTCCAAATCATTACCAAGTACTTGCTCATCGTGGAATTAACCTCGGAGACAGTAAGCAACAAATTGCGACAAGTTCAATGTTAGGCGGAATTAAACATCTTAATAGGCTTGAACAAGTTTTACTAAGAGCTGAGCTGGATGAGCGAATTGAAGATGATCTAATTGTTACTAATTGCCAAGGAAATGTTATAGAAGCGACCAGTTCAAATTTATTTTATTGGTTTAATGAGCAGTTATGTACCCCTGACGTATCAACATCAGGCGTTGATGGTATTATTAGACAGACAATAATAGCTAAAAGTCCGCAAGTCAAAGTATGCAAAACTAAGCTTGGCGATCTCAAACAGGCACAAGCCATGTTTATCTGTAATTCTTTGATGGGCATCATGCCAGTAAAAAAGTACAATAACCGCATACTTGCTGTAGATAATGTTCACCAGCTTCAAAGCCAAATGCAAGGACTTATCTAAAAATTTTTATCGTTGGTTAGTCATTACTTATTAAGGAAAATTCGTGTTCAGAAAACTTATTATTATTACTTTATTAGTATTGCTTGGCACTTTAGGCGCCTTAGTTTATCAATTTGATCACTCATTGAAAGCGCCTTTAGCAATTGAACAAGATAGTTTGTTAACAATAAAACCGGGTAGCTCTATTAGCTCTTTTGCTAAAGAATTAGAGCAGATGCAATGGATACCTATGCGTTTTTGGCTGAGAAACTATGGCCGGATATTTCCGAATAAAGCAAATATTAAAGCCGGTACTTATCTAATAGCTAAAGATTCAACGTTAGCGCAATTATTAGCACAACTGGTTGAAGGTAAAGAGCACCAGTTTTCGGTAACTTTTATTGAAGGAACGAGATTTAAAGATGCCTTAACGATACTCGCAGCGCATCCTCATATTAAACACAGCATTCAAGGTGTCGAGATTAGCAAGGTAGCAACAACATTAGGTATTGAGGCTAAAAACCCTGAAGGGTGGTTATTTCCTGATACTTATGCTTTTACTGCAGATACTCAAGATATAACATTATTAAAACGTGCTTACTCAAATATGCAGGCTCAATTAGATAAACAATGGCAAAACAGAGCGGATAATCTGCCTTACCGAACACCTTATGAGGCGTTAATTATGGCCTCAATTATTGAAAAAGAAACAAGCTATGTGGCAGAGCAGCCCCTTATATCATCTGTTTTTGTAAATCGATTAAGAAAGCGAATGCGTTTACAAACTGATCCTACTATTATCTATGGCCTAGGGGACCGTTATAAAGGTGATATTACCTACGCACATAAACGAGAAAAGACAGCTTATAATACCTATAGAATAAATGGTCTACCGCCTACACCTATCGCAATGGCTGGTTTATCAGCACTTAAAGCAACGTTGCACCCAGCCGAGAGTGATTATTTTTATTTTGTAAGCGGTGGTAATGGTAAGCATGTTTTCAGCAGAACCTTAGCTGAACACAATGCCGCCGTGCGAAGTTACTTAAAAATACAGAAGCAAAAACAAAAATAAATTGGCTCGAAGTATTTAGGGCAGATATAAATTAAACAAATGAAAATAAGGTCAAAGCGTAAATATGTCAACAGGAAAATTTATTGTAATTGAAGGTATGGAAGGAGCTGGTAAGTCTTCGGCTATCGCTGTTATTGAAAGTATCCTAAATGAACAGGGTATTGACTATATTAATACCAGAGAGCCTGGAGGCACACCTCTAGCAGAGTCATTACGCGACATGGTTAAATCAGTAGACAATCAAGAAACGCTTACTGTTGAAACCGAGCTATTACTTATGTATGCCAGCCGTAGTCAATTACTTGCTAACAAAATACTTCCCGCTTTAGCTGCAGGCAAGTGGGTTATTGGTGATCGACATGACCTAAGCTCTCGTGCATACCAGGGGGGTGGACGAGGATTTGACGAAAGTATCATGAATACTATTAGTGATATAACCCTAAAAGGCTTTAGACCTGATATTACACTGTACTTAGATATAGACCCCCATATTGGTTTATCTCGTGCGAAAGCTCGGGGAGATTTAGATCGTATAGAATTAGAGAAAATGGACTTTTTTATTCGTGTTCATAATAAGTATAGAGAGATTGCCGAGCAAGATGAGTCTATTGTTACGGTTGATGCAGCACAAGAAATGTTAAAAGTGCATCAGGATATAGAGAAATCTGTTATCGCCTTTATCGCTAAAACAGCCTTGGTTTAGAGAGCAAAAATGTTACCTATTTGCCGCGAAAAACAACGTCAATTAAGCCGACAATACCAGCAACAAACCTTAGCACATGCCATTCTTATTCAAGGTATCGAAGGTTGTGGTAAAGATGCATTAGCACAATGGTTAATTGAGTTACTAATATGTCAAAAACCGTTGTTAGCACATAGCACAACAGAGCTTGAATCGATTGTTTCTGCCTGCGGGCAATGCAAAGCCTGCTTGTTAAGAAAAAGTGATAGCTATCCTGATCACTTATTGTTGAAAAGCGAGAATAAAACCTTAGGTGTTGACGATATTCGCCGTGGTAATGCATTTCTCGAGAAAACTGCACATTTAGGTAAGGTGAAAACAATATTCATTCCACAAGCCCAGATCATGACGGTTGCTGCAGCTAACGCATTATTGAAAACCTTAGAAGAGCCAAGTGCGAACAGCTATATTGTTTTAATCACAGACGATCTTGATAGCTTATTACCGACAATAATAAGCCGATGTGCAGTGTATGCCATTAGACCAATGGTGGGTGAAGCACTGTTGGCGCAACTTAAGTCATCGAGTCATGGTGAGGTTAAGTTATCAAGTGATGTTTCCTTGCATGAAAGATTAAATGAGAGTGCTTTTGTTAATTTATCCCAATTAGCCGAATTAACCGACGATGCTATTTTTCAAGAGTATCAGACTTTTAATCAATGCTATTTAGATTTTTTATATTTGGGACAAAGTGAAAGTGAAGTTCTCAGTCAACTAGTTGATAATAAACATAGTTTACGTTGGTTAGAAAAAATAACTTGCAATCTAGTCAGGCAATATTATTTAGTCAAAGAAGCCGAGAAAGCAGCATTGGTTGCTAAGCAGGAAATTTCAGCACAGGTGCTTAATCAAATATATCAAGCTATCATCAGTAGTAATAAACTGATAAAGTCTTATACTCAAGCTAACCGACAATTCGTCGGTGAACAGCTTCTTATGACGATAAACAATATCGTTAGACCATCGACATAGGAGACCAACTTGGTCCCATTAAACGTAGAATTTCATTCAGAACGTGATTTATACCTTGCCTTTATGCCCTTTCTTATAGAAGGCGGTCTTTTTGTGCGTACTCCACGCCAATATGATTTAGGCGATGAAGTTGAATTAAATATATTGCTACCCGATGCGTTAGAAGAATCGATCGTTCATGGTGAAGTTAGCTGGTTAACCCCTGTTGGTGCGCAAAATGGTACTCCACCTGGTGTCGGTGTCACTTTTGTTAAAGATCCTGAGAAGATTCGCCATCAAATTGAACAAATAATCTCTCGACATTTAAACTCTTCAGAGCCAACACTCACTATGTAGTTTGGTTTTCTAGTCACTACGACATATCCTTTAGCATTCAAGTGTACGTTGAAACGAGTATCTTGATTGGTAGCGGCTATAAGTGGCAAACATTCTTTTAATAAACCTTTTAAGCACAGGAGCTCCTCGTTGTTTATAGATTCTCATTGCCATTTAGACCGTCTTAACTTATCACTGCATGATAATAATCTCGATAATGTTATTCAGGCTGCAAAAGCGGCTAAAGTAGATAAATTGTTGTGTGTCAGTGTAACGTTAGCTGACTTTCCTGAAATGGCCGCAAAAACAGCTCATTATGATAATGTTCTGCTGACTTGTGGGGCTCACCCTTTAAATCAAGAATATGAAATTATACCAGAGCATTTATTGGCCTTAAGTCAAAATGACCGTGTTATCGCTATTGGTGAAACAGGCCTGGATTATCATTACGCCCCTGAGACTAAAGACCTGCAACTTGATTCATTCAAAAAACATATTCATGTTGCCAAGCAATTAAATAAACCGCTTATTATTCATACTCGCGCAGCACAAGAGGATACCTTGTCGTTATTGCGCAGCGAAGGGGCAGAGCAGGTAGGTGGTATTCTTCATTGCTTTACTGAAAGCTGGGATATGGCTGAACAAGCAATAGCGTTAGGTTTTTATATTTCCTTTTCGGGTATTGTCACCTTTAAAAATGCTACAGCCCTTAGAGAAGTGGCAGCATTAGTACCTGATGATAAATTCTTGATCGAAACTGATGCACCTTATCTAGCACCTGTTCCTCATCGCGGAAAAGAAAATCAGCCGGCCTATGTAGTTGAAGTAGCCAAACACTTGGCAAGTATTCGTGGACAATCAGTTGAAGAAATAGCGAAGCTATCGAGTGATAACTTTAATCGTCTCTTTAACCTATAAATAATTTTGATAGCGTAACCGTTATTTTCATGATTTTTAGTCAAAAAAAAACCCAAACATACGTTTGGGCTCAAGGGTTGGCTCAAGGGGTTTGAGCCGTGCGCTAATTAACCATTATCTGGTAATTAAGATAAAAACATAAACAAAAACAAAACAAAAATAAACTAGGGTTGTAATCCAATTTACTACACCTTAACAGTAATAAACTTACTTCCTGCTAAGCTTGTGATATTAAGTGTAGTGTATGTTTTTTAAATAGCTAATGTTTTTTTATTTATTTATTTACTGCTTAAAATACAAAGGCTTGATGGTTATTTCACACTGTTTATCTATGTTTTAATCTAAGATTACTCACAGTTACAGCACTGCTTTTTCACACGTTTTCCACAGGATTTACACAGCGTCAGCTATAGCTGAGCTTTGGTTTTTTTTTGGGCGTTTATCTGCCTATCTAAGCGAAATCAACCACAGTAAATTTTGTGGTTATTGCACCCGCCATTTTATGTTTTAGGCAATAATGCCAAACTTTCCTCAGCAAAACCGACACCAGCTTCAGTGTAAAAGTTAAATACTTTGTCAATACCGAATTCTTCTAGTTGTAAACGTTCATCATCATAGCGTGCGACAGCGGCAATTTTCCCCTGATAATTTGCAGCATTCAACTGTGTGGTAATACTTATCGCATCTTGTACTGAAGGCAGCGCAAGCAATACTAGCTCAAGTCGTGAAAGATCCATGCTTTCCCAAAAGTGGATATCTTCAGCGTCCCCATAGTAGGCTTCTATACCTTTGTTTGTTAGCCAGGTTATTTTTTCTTTATCGGCATCTAAGCCCCATGCAGGATTAGTGCTATGGCTATTAATGGCTTGATAAGCACCCATGCCGACTCTACCCATACCAATTATTACGATAGGGCGCTGAGATGGTTGACAAAAGTCGTCTTCTTCGAGTTTCGCTTGCCGCTCAAAAAGAGACAAAAAACTTCTGTGTTTAGCAAAGAGTGTATGGGCAAACCTATATAGGATATTGGTTAAAATAAACGAGATGGCCATGCTTAATGCAAGGATCACTAGCCAATCGTTACTAAGCCAGCCTGAACTTACGCTCAAGGCTCCTACAATTAAACCAAATTCACTAAAATTACTTAAAGATAAAGCGCTCAAGAAAGCACTGCGACAACGCATTTTTAATAGGCTGAAAATACCGTAAAACATTACAAACTTTATGGGAATTAATAATATTAATAAGGTTGCTAATCCTAACATCTCTAGTGTTGGTACCGCGGTAAATCCTATAGAGAGGAAGAAGCCTATTAAAAATATATCCTTAAACCCCATCAAAGCTTTACTAATTTCTGTCGCTTTAAGGTGAGAAGCTAAGAACATACCAACAAGTAATGCCCCTAAGTCGCCCTTAATATTAACCAATTCAAATAATTCATAACTACCTAGCGCTAAAAAGAAGCCCATTAATGGAATTAACTCACCATGACCAACATGATTGATCACTCTATTAATAAGGGGCTTTATTAGGAATAAGGCTAATAGTGAAAAGGCCCAAACGGATGGCATTTTTCCGGTAGCGGCAACTAAAAAAGCAACGGCAATAATATCTTGAATGACAAGGATACTAACCGCTAACTTTCCGTGTCGAGTACGCATTTCGCCATTTTCTTCTAATAATTTGATGACACAAACCGTGCTGCTAAAACTCAAGGCAAAAGCAATCAATGCAGCGGTCATTAAGTCTAAATCACTGAAGTAACTCACTGACATCATGGCGAGTACCTTAACAAATGTTATCGTGACTACAATCCAAAGTAAGGTATGTAAAGAACAACCTAACCAAACTTCTGTTTTAAATAGGTTTTTTACATTGAGCTTTAGACCTATGGTAAATAACATGATGGTAATGCCAAGATCACTTAATAGACTTAAGCTTTCATCAGCTTGGTAGCCTGCGATATTTAGAATAAAGCCAGCAGCAAGGAAACCAATGGAAGGGGGCAGTGAGATCGTTTTTGCCCCTAGGCCACAGATAAAAGCGAAAAGTATCCAGATAAAGTCCATAGTATTGCTCTAGTTTATGTTGATTATTAAACAGAAAAGGTTTGATTTTTTGACAAATGAGACGAGATATATTTTAGCACTAACGATAAATTATGAAAAATATTTATCGGATAATATTTTATAATGTACTCACTCTACTTAAGGTAAGTTTACCTTAAAAACAAGCTCTTATACCAATTAAATCAGCTAATATAGCAAGGTTTGTTAAGTGTGAAATTTAATGAGAAAATCGCTTGAATGAGTCATAGCGGGTTATAGTGATTGATAACCTGCTATGTTAATGGAAATTTGATTTAGTTATATTGATTTAGCTACGTTAATTGTCATTTAACGAGCATGTTTTAATGGTTTTCTACGCTTAATCTGCGCACTACTCTTGTAGCCACTTAGTAATTTCCTTATCCATAAAATCACGGATTATTGGCTGTGCTTTTACATTAGGATGTAAATTATCGTTTAGCATTAGCGAAGTATCTATTGCAATGTTTTCCATAAAGAATGGCATCAGATAGGCGCCTGTTTTCTTGGCTACTTTATTATAACTACCAGTAAACATTTGCAGGTATCTGGGGCCTAAATTGGGTGGTATTTGAATTTCCATGAGAGCAACTTTTGCTCCATGTTGTTGGCTTTTAGTAACCAGCAGGCTTAAATGTTTTTGTAATAATTTAACAGGAAATCCTCTTATACCGTCATTACCACCGAGCTCAATTAAGACATGGCTAGGTTGGTGTGTCTTTAGCCAAGCATCTATTTTCAATAAAGCGTTATCGGTAGTTTGGCCACTGATGGCGGTATTAATAATAGTGATGGGTGTGTTATCGTCACTATATTTATTTTGTAACAAATGAACCCATGCTTGAGCTTGCTCAAGACCATAGCCAGCGCTTAAGCTGTCACCAATAAGTAAAATTCTATCATTGGCAACACTTGTAAATGATAGGTTTGTCAGAATTAATATAATAATAAATTTTAGGAAATAACGCGTCATGTCAGTACTTTCTCAGTTAAATGTTATTCAAGTGTCAGGGCTTACTAAGCGTGTAAGTACACTTGAAGGAAGCCTCACTATCCTTAGCGATATTAACTTCACTGTCAAGTCAGGAGAGTCAGTAGCCATTGTTGGCGCTTCCGGCTCTGGAAAATCTACATTACTAAGTTTATTAGCCGGATTAGATATAGCCAGTGAAGGCGATGTACATCTTGATGGTGAGGCCTTAAGTACCCTTGATGAAGAAGCACGTGCTCGGGTTAGAGCAGAGAAAATTGGTTTTGTTTTCCAATCATTTATGTTGGTGCAAAGTTTAACCGCACTTGAAAATGTCATGTTACCCGCAGAGCTTGCTGGCGATCATGATGCCAAAAAACAAGCAATTGAGTTATTAGAGAAAGTAGGGCTTTCACATCGACTTGAACATTATCCTTCACAATTGTCAGGAGGCGAGCAACAACGAGTCGCTATTGCTCGAGCCTTTATCGGCTCACCAAAAATATTGTTTGCCGATGAGCCATCAGCGAATCTTGACAGTAAAAATGGTCATTTGATTGAAACGTTATTATTTGATTTAAACAAACAAAACGGCACCACACTCGTGTTAGTTACTCATGATGAGCAATTAGCAAAGCAATGCCAACGCATCATACACATTGAAGGCGGGCAGCTTGAAAAGATCAGCGAAGGAGGAGCAGCCAATGTGGGTTAAGCTGGCTTTTAAACTCTTCTCACGAGAGTTTCGTCGTGGTGAATTAACCATTATCTTTGCTGCAATCGCGCTGGCGGTGCTCACTGTCTTTAGTTTATCGTCAATTACCGAAAGAATTGGCTTGAATATAGCGCAAAAAAGTAGTGATTTCATTGCAGCAGATCGCCGTTTGTCTAGTAATCACGCCTTTGATGCACAAGTACTAACACAAGCGAATGATTTCGGCCTTGAAACGGCCAAGATGCTCTACTTTGATTCAATGTTGTTTGCCAATGATGAGTTGGTTTTAGGCTCTGTAAAAGCGATAACTGAGACCTATCCTTTGCGCGGAAAAATAACAATCAAAGACAGCCTAACTAGTCCTGATTATGAAGTTGATACGGGTCCTAAGGCTGGTTCAGTCTGGTTGAGTGAAGGTTTATTTTATACCCTTGACTTAAAAATTGGTGATCAGATCGAATTAGGTGCAGGTGTTTTCAACGTCGGTAAAGTATTGGTGAAAGAGCCTGACGCACCATTTTTCTCTTTATCGGGTAATAAACGTGTCCTGTTAAGCTATGACGATATCCCGACAACTCAAGCAGTTCAAGCGGGTAGTCGAGTATTTCATCGTCTTCTTTTTTCAGGTAATGAACAACAACTCAGTGATTATTATACTTGGCTTAAACCAGAACTTAAAAGTAATCAAAATTGGGAAGGCATTAAAGATAGACAATCACCTTTGGGCAATAACTTAGACCGCGCGGAACGATTTTTATTACTCGCCGGTTTATTTGGTATTATGCTAGCAGCGGTTGCTATGGCCGTTTCAGCGAAACGTTATTGTGAACGTCAGTATGATCCCGTAGCTATGATGAAAACACTTGGTGGTAGTCGTAAAGTTATCCGTAATATTTTTCTTTTACACCTTAGCCTAGTAACAACTTTTTCTATTGCTGCTGGCTTAGCGATAGGTTTTATCTTACAAACCATTGGTGCGGATTATTTAGCGACATTTATGGGCACTGAATTACCACAAGCAGGTGTTAGACCTTGGTTATTGTCTAGCTTTATTGGTCTTATTTGCGCGATGATGTTTTCACTTAAACCTTTACTTGATTTATTCGATATTCCGCCACTGCGTGTCTTACGTCGTAATTTAGGCGATACCTTAGCCGTTAGTCGCCTTCACCTTGCGTTATCATTTATTACTATTTTTGTTTTAATGTGGATATTTAGTGGTGAGATTGTTACTACGCTAATTTTGTTTGCTTCTACTTTATTAGTCATTGCCATTTTATTCGGCATATCTCGATTATTATTTGCCGCTGGCCGGAGTTTAGGCCTTCGACCTGGCTCTAGTTGGTCTTTGGCGATAGCAACATTGCAAAAAAGAGCGAATGCGAATGCTATTCAACTGATCAGTTTTGCGTTGGCTATTAAGCTAATGTTATTTTTGGTGGTATTAAAAACCGATATCATAGCCGATTGGCAAATGCAGGTTCCAGCCGATGCGCCTAATATGTTTATCATCAATATTGCTGAAGACGAAGTTACTCCAATTGAACAATTCTTTACTGAAAACAATATTGCCCATGAAGCTTTTTATCCTGTTTTCAGTGGCAGAGTTGATGCGGTAAATGGTGAGAAATTTGCTCGAAGAGTATCAAAGCAAGAGGGTGAAGAAAAAGATGAAGACGCTAAAGAAGGCGTTCGTAGAGAGCCTAACTTAACTTGGTTAGAAACCCTACCTGAAGGTAATGAAATAACGGAAGGGCAATGGTTCTCTGATGAAGCTATGGCTGGTCATGAGATCGAAGTATCCGTTTTTGATGGCTGGAAAGAATCACTTGATCTAAAACTGGGCGATACCATTACACTGTTAGTGAATGAACAACCGATAGAAGCTAAAGTCACTAGTTTCAGAGAGGTTGATTGGGGTACGCTAAAACCTAACTTTGTCATGATTTTAAGTCCAAACATGGCAGGCATGGTACCGGTAACTTATTTCAGCGCAGCACAACTGCAAGATAAGCACACCAAGGATATTAGTCAGTTATTACAGCGTTATCCGACGATAAGTATGATTGATATCAAATCTCAAATTGAACAAGCCCAATCTATTATTGCGCAAGTTTCATTAGCGATTGGTTTTGTTTTATCTATTGTATTGGTCAGTGGTGCTTTAGTGCTTATTTCACAAGTACAAGCCAGTTTGGCTGAGCGTATGCAAGAAGTGGTGATATTACGAACATTAGGTGCTAAAGGTCGACTAATTAAGCTCGCCACGCTTTATGAATTCATGTTGTTGGGCGCTATTTCTGGCTTAGTTGCTGCCATCGTCAGTGACGTTGCTTTACTGGTAATTCAACAGCAACTCTTTAGTATCGAAGGTCGCCTGCATCCTTATATTTGGTTATTAGGACCATTTAGTGGCGCTTTTTTTGTTTCATCTATTGGTTACTTTATGGTTGCAAGAACCATGAGACAAAATACTCAAGGTTTACTAAGAAAGCTTGCTTAATATATATCAGCGCTCCCATACCTCAATTGGGAGCGCTAAATAACTATACCCGCTCGACTTGAAGATGCTCCTGCATTCTCTAATAACACCATCCAACTAGCGTTATTGTCGAAATCAATAACGTAATATACAGCGTTTATAAACCAGCCCTTTGGGGAAAACTGAACATCTGCAAGTGGAAAGGGTATAAATAACTCGTGTTGCGATTAAATCATTTTTAATTAGCAAAACTTAACACTGATAAATCAACAGTTCCTAGTGTAAATTTTATAATTGAGGTATATTGATGCGATAAAATATAAGGAAAATTTTTATGGTTTCAAGTTCAAATCAAAGTTCTATCGCTAAAGCTTTTGTCACTGTTGCTGCAATTTTTATCATTTTTGCGGGCATTAAAATTGCGGCGAGTATATTAGTACCTTTTTTACTCTCTATATTTATCGCAATCATCTGTAACCCATTAATTAATAAAGCCAGTGCATTGAAAATACCGAAAGCATTTTCTATCATCTCTGTTATTGCCGTTTTTGTCTCCATGGCTGTTTTTTTAACGGGCTTAGTGGGCAGTTCGTTGAATGAACTCTCTACGCATATACCTCTATACAGAGCACAACTCAAAGAGCAATTTGCTTGGTTAACAGACTTTCTTAGCAGCCACGATATTAAACTCTCTTCATCGATAGTAACTGAATATTTTGATCCTGCAGCAGCGATGGGATTAGCCGCTGAAATGTTATCAAGTTTTGGCTCAGTGATGACAAACCTATTTCTGATCATCTTAACCGTCGTCTTTGTATTGTTTGAATCGTCTTCTTTTTCTCATAAGTTACATTTAGCGCTAGATGACCCGCAAATGCGCTTGAAACAAATTGAGCGATTCCTTTCTTCAGTTAACGATTATATCGCCATTAAAACGTTAGTGAGTATTGCTACTGGCTGTATCGTTTCGCTGATGTTATGGGCTTTTGGTTTAGACTTCTATTTATTGTGGGGCGTGTTGGCCTTTTTACTTAATTATATTCCCAATATCGGTTCTATCATTGCTGCAGTACCACCAATGACATTAGCTATTTTACAACTGGGTATAGGAGAAGCTGGCTTAATAGGTTTAGGTTTTATTTCAATTAATATGATCATGGGCAATATTATTGAGCCTAGGTATCTTGGCAAAGGTCTCGGCTTATCTACGTTAGTGGTTTTTTTATCACTGATTTTTTGGGGCTGGTTGCTTGGCACTGTCGGTATGTTATTAAGTGTACCGCTGACGATGATATTAAAGATAGGTTTAGAGAGTTCACCAGAAGGTCGATGGTTAGCAGTGTTATTAAGCGATGAAGATGAGCTGGTTGATAAAACCGAGCAAGCTTTACTTGATTAGGTAACAGAAATGGCTCTAAACCAGTCTCAAGAGGACGTTTGAGTAGTCATCGCTCATTCGTCCTAAAACAACTTCAAATAGAGTAAATAACTAAGGAGTAGGATTAGTTGTTTTAATGTTACTGAGCGCGGTTATCCTGCTTTGACTTAACATCACGTAACACGTTTTATAGGCCAAATCTGCACCTCTTTCAGGGGATATTGCCAGATATTGCCAACGACAATCATTTTCCCTGTAAGTAATAAAATTACTTTGCGATCGCTTAAACATCTTTAATGCCGAGTAACGACCATTAACTAATGCTTTTTCTTCCAAATTAAAGGTATGTAAATTTACCCAGGTTTGTAATTCTCGATCAACAAAGGATATAACGCTGTCTAAACAACGAGACAGTGGCGCAAAGGATATTTTTTCAGCATTTTGTTGACGACACTCTTCAATGCTTTTTGTCGCATTAGCAGGTGATATCATCAATAAATGACAGAAAAGTGTGGCGACTAAAAAGGTTTTATTACGGATCATTTTACGGTTATATACTCTAGTTATTACAAAGAAAATTGTTCTTAACGCTAATTTTACCAGAGAACAGTAAATATTAGCGTTAAGTCTAGCTGATAATTAGCTTAATCTACGGTTTTTATTAGGCAGGTAATACTTTTTTATAAGGTTTTACCGTCACTTTTTTATAAACACCGGCACTGATGTACGGGTCTTGGTCTGCCCACGTTTGCGCGGCTGTTAAACTATCAAATTCGGCAACAATTAATGAACCGGTAAATCCAGCTTCACCAGGATCTTCACTATCGATGGCAGGGCATGGGCCTGCAATTAACAACTTGCCTTGATCTTGTAAGTCTTTTAATCGTTCAATGTGCTTATCGCGAACAGATAGGCGTAAGCTGAGTGAGTTTTCAACATCTTCACTGTAGATAACATAAAACATGACGTGTATTCCTTTAAATAATAAATAGGGTTAACAAATTGTAAACGGATAATTTAATTAGAAGTATTATTTTTCTCATCGATAATCGTGTTGCTTTCATTCTCATCTTCTTCAAGAGGCAAATACTTATATAGCAATAAAATAGACGTAATAGAAAAGATAAACATTAAGCCGGTTAAACCAAATACTTTAAAATTAACCCAAGTATCTAGATCATAATTAAAAGCAACGTAGTAATTTAAGCCTGCGCAAAAGAGAAAGAATAGAGCCCAAGCAGCGTTTAATCTTGACCAAATGTTTTCGGGTAAGGTTAACGACTCACCTAAAAATTCCTTAATGATATTCTTATTGAATAGGGTATTGCTCACTAATAATGCACCCGCGAAAAAGGCATTAATAATAGTCACTTTCCACTTAAGAAAAGCATCATTTTGCAAATAAATAGTCAGGCCGCCAAAAACAACTATCAAGCCGAAGATTATCCATTGTTTCGCCGGAATTTTCTTTTTCATAACCATGAAATAAATGATTTGTAAAAAGGCGGCGATAATTAAACTGCCTGTAGCCCAATAAATACCAGCGATTGAATTAACAATAAAAAAAATAACGAGGGGGAAGTACTCAAGGAATAACTGCATATAATACCATTGTTCAAAGTGAGCCTAAAAGTGACTATAAAAGTGAAGTTAAACGCTATTTTAACAATCACGATACGGGAATAAGGCAATTTTAACGAATGCGAGTTTAATAGCCAAGCTTATATTTACTAATTGGTGAACTATAAAAATTTTATTTCACCATTGTCATTGATCTTCATCAACGAACAGGCTTTACGTAATTGTACTTTGATAAGCAGCAAGGTACTTTAACGTCAAGTTCAATTACCATAGATAAATCACTCTCATGACAGCAGACAAGTTATTTTACCAAGAACAAAGCAATGAAGTATCATTGTTTACTTATGCTTTTGAACACCAACTTCCCGTATTGATAAAAGGGCCAACAGGTTGTGGTAAAACACGTTTTGTCGCCCATATGGCAGAAAAGCTGAATAAGCCTTTATACACAGTTGCGTGTCATGACGATTTAACCGCGGCAGACTTAGTCGGCAGACACTTAATTGGTCCTAACGGTACCTATTGGCAAGATGGCCCTTTAACTCGTGCAGTACGTGAAGGCGGCATTTGTTATTTAGATGAAGTGGTCGAAGCACGTAAAGATACTACCGTGGTTTTGCATCCACTTGCCGATGACCGCCGTATCCTGCCTTTAGAGCGAACAGGAGAGCTACTTGAAGCTGCACCAGGTTTTATGTTGGTTGTTTCTTATAATCCTGGTTATCAAAACTTACTTAAAGGTATGAAAGCCAGTACCAGACAACGTTTTGTTGCTTTACGGTTTGAATACCCTAGTGCAGAGCTTGAACAGCAAATTTTGATAAAAGAAGCTAAAGCTGAACCTCATTTAGCCTTTAAATTGGTTGAACTAGCAGGGGCTTTACGCCGATTAGAGCAAAATGATTTAGATGAAGTTGCCTCAACACGTTTACTTATTTACGCGGCCCGAATGATAAGTTCAGGTATGGACCCATTAGAAGTTTGCCGCTGTTGTTTAGCTGAACCCTTATCTGATGATCCTCAAACGGTACAAGCCTTGATGGATGTTGCCAGAATTTACTTCGATTAGTTGTCCTAGCCATTTTATGAACAGTTCATCAATTTCGACAGCACTTCCAAATAAAGCACGGTCAGATAAAAAATTACCAGGTGATTTAGCCATGTGGTTTTTTATCTTGGCTGAACTTACTGTCTTTGCCATTTTCTTTATTGGCTTTGCCGTAAATGAACAACTAAACGAAGTAATGTTTAGCCAAGGTAAAGCGCAATTGCATCAAACGTCAGGCTTAATTAATACTATTGCGTTAATAACCAGTAGTTACTTTGTCGCGTTGGCACTTTCGGCCATGCATAGAGCACAAGCTAAAAAATCGGTGCTGTTATTACTCACCGCTAAATTTTTTGCTGTCATTTATATTTGTGTCAAAGTTTGGGAATACACCTCGTTATTTGATCAAGGTATAACAATTGAAACGAATACATTTTTCACCTTATATTTTTTAATTACTGCTTTTCATTTAATGCACGTTTTATTAGGTATGGTGATTTTAGCGTTTATTGCGCACAGTGCTTGGACAAATAAATATCAACATAACGACCTCTCTGCTTTTGAAGCAGGAACGAGTTATTGGCATATGGTGGACTTATTGTGGATTATTCTATTTCCATTGATTTATGTTATTTAATCGAAGCTAGTTAATGAACAAGGTAATAAATAAGGATAAAGTAGTGCAAAACAATAGCATCGTTAATGCGGCAACAAAGAGTTGGCTAGTACTTATTGTCTTGAGTGTTATCGCTATTTCGTTATCTGAATTTATTGATAATAGAAGTTTATACATTATCAGCGCGTTAATTATTGTAGTTATAAAAGGTCAACAAATCGTTGATGTTTTTATGGAACTTAAGACCGCGCCCAAATTTTGGCGTGTGTTATTTTTAAGTTATATTGCGCTGCTACCATTAATTATAACCGTTATATATTTAAGCTAACTGTATTGTAGCGGGTATATATTACTCGTCATAAGTAATTAAACGAATCAAGGAGGAAAGCATGATTAATAGAAATCCCAGTCCTAGTGGAACCTTTGCCATTATTTGTCAGTCGTTATACTTAGCTAACTTACTCCTTTTACCTGGTATTTTCTTTTTAGTATTACTTTATTATTATCGTCAATACCAGCAGCAAAAAGCTCACAATGAAGGTATCGAAGACCACGCAGGTAATAATAAAATAAGAAGTCGAAATCTAGGTATAGGCAAGATTCACCTGATAAGAAGTATACAACTTTCAGTCATCGCGGGTATTTTACTTGTGGTAATACCGTTAGTTGTCATCTATTTCACCTCGCAACTACAAACATCAATCATGGTGGGATTAGTTTATTTTGTCACGTTACACGCTGGCTTTGTTCTTATTGGTATGTTGAATTTATCTCGTGCAATGGCAAAAAAGCTCCCTATGTTTTAATATCCTTTATTCACGTTTCACTCTATAGTTTAATTAACATGCTTTAAGGTCGATGAACTAAATGAATAGAATTGATGATTTCGATCGTATAGGAGGACGAGCTAGCTTGATCGCTATTAACAAGGTATTTTACGACAAGGTTTATCAACACCCGTGGTTGAAACAGTACTTTCTCAATATTCCTCAGCAGCATATTGAAGATCAGCAAATTGATTTTATGCAAAAGGTCTTAGGTGGAGAAAATCTATATATTGGTAAAGCACCACCAATAGCACATAGTCATATGTTTATTCCCGATGAGTTATTTGATGTAAGAAAACAGCTACTTATCGAGACCTTTAGTGAAACTAATACCCATCCTGATCTAATTGATAAATGGTTAAACCTTGATGAATCTTTTAGACGGATATTAGTAAAAAAATCTTCCGCTGAATGTAAACCCCGCTTTACCACCGATCCTATTCTAAATTTTGATAAACCTAAATAATATCAATTAAATTATGACCTACTTGTGCGGGCAAAAATATAACAAGGCTGCATTACTCTTAATCCCAATAGCACGCTACTCTTTAATTGAGCGCCTACCTTAATTTAATTTAATTTATTTTATTTTCTTTTCGCATAACCAGATCACAAACTAAATGAAGCTGGTATAACCTTCTATTGACCCACATCACAGCAATCGATAATTTTATTGATACAATCTTACTACTATCTATTTAAATGAATGAAGTACGGCTATGGAAGAGTGGGTTGGTGGACTTTGGCATAAATATATTACTCGTAAAGCAAACCCCGAGTTTGATGAGGCACGGGTAAATTTTGATCAAGTAAGTAAATCCGTCGCGATGGTTTTTAGAGCCTTAGGTGGTGATGTTGTTAAACGCGTTGAAGCGGCAACAGGACGCGAATATTTAACACGTAAAACCTTCTTGCAAAAAATATCAGGAGATAATCAACTCGTTAGTCTTGCTTGGCAAGATGAAGAAAGCTTACGCTTACCTGAATCATTAGCTGTTTTTAATGACAAAACGCTTAATTATGACCTTTACATTTGGCTCGCCGTTTTAGCTGCTCATCATAATGGCAGTTTTCGTCACTGGGCTAAAGACAATCAAACGTTAGTCGTCGATGTACTCGAGAAATTTCCTGCGCTGCACAACCGATACCGCCGCTTAGCCAAAGCATTCGTAGCGATGCGACCGCCATTAGATAAATTGCCCCCAATAGAAAGAACGATGGAGCAGTCTATTCAAAATGCCATCTTAACCCCTGGATCGGTTAATGAATTCCCTGTGGTAAATTTTGCTCCCCAAGCGGTCTGTTTATGGCTTTATCCGTCCGCCAATAGTGATGATGTTTTTGCGCCCGAGAGCGATGAAGATGAACTGTTAAATGATAGTGAAGATAAAGACGCAGAAAAAAAATCAACCAAAAAATCGACTAGTTCACGAAAAAAGGCTGAGCGCGTTGACTCGCCAGATAGTCGTGGAGGCATGATGATTTTTCGCCTAGAAAGCTTATTTTCATGGAGTGAGTTTTCTAAAATGGATCGTGGTACGGATGACAGTGATGAAGACGAGGAGGATTATCAAAGTACGATTGATGATCTTGATAAAATTACCTTGACCAAAAAACAAGAGCATCAAAAAAGCGGTCAAATAAAAATAGATTTAGATTTACCTTCGGCGTCTCAAGATGATATTCCACTAGGAGAAGGTATAAAGTTACCTGAGTGGAATTATAAAACGCAAACCTTACAAGAAGACCGTTGTTTATTACAACCAATGTTACCTCGTGATTCGACACCAGCTAAATTACCGATAAAATTACAAAAAACAGCAAAAATGATCCAGGCACAGTTTGAGCAGTTACGTAGTGTAAAGTATTGGATGAAAGCTCAACCGCAAGGGGAAGAGCTTGATCTCAATGCCTGGCTTGATTTTCATGTTGAGAGTAGGACGGCAGCTACGGCGGAAAAAGGCTTATTTCAATCATATAGAGGTAACAATCGTGATTTATCTTGTTTGTTATTAGCTGACTTATCAATGTCGACAGATTCTTACTTAGACAATGATAATCGTGTTATTGATGTAGTGCAGGAGAGTTTATTACTCTTTGGTGAAGCATTACAGGCGGTAGGTGATAATTTTGCCATGTATGGTTTTTCTTCAGTAAAACGCAGCAATGTTCGCTTTACTATGCTTAAAAACTTTAATGAGAAATATAATGATCATGTCAGAGGGCGTATACAGGCAATCACTCCTGGTTTTTATACACGTATGGGGGCGGCTATACGTCAAGCAACTAAGGTCATAAGTGAGCAAAAAACAGCGGATAAGTTATTGCTTATTTTAACTGATGGTAAACCTAATGATATCGATCACTATGAAGGTCGTTTTGGTATTGAAGATACTCATCAGGCAATTAATGAAGCAAAACGCCTAGGCATCAAACCTTTTTGTATATCGATAGATGTTGATGCACAAGAATATTTACCTTACTTATTTGGTAATGATGGTTTTACTCAAATATTAAGGCCGGCGCAATTACCTATACGTTTACCGCAATTGTACCATCAGTTGACTTCACATTAGCTGCTATTAAACGAATATGAATAAGGGAATAGTATGAGCCAAACGACTAAAACGTGTTTGTATTGTCAATCTGAAAACACTTGTGAAGGTGAAAATAAACAATGTCGACACTGTGGTATGGAATTACCTATAAAACACCCAAATGATAGAAATATTAAGGTAAGATTTTTTGTTAAAGCTTTTTGGCTGATAGCACTATTCTGCCTGGTTATGGTCTTTTATTTACCCCGTTAAAATATTTCATCTCTGCGTTATGGTAAAAGCAGCCAAAGCAGCCAATTTTGTAACACCTTAAAAAGTGTAAGGAAAAGTTATTTTTTCTTGCGCTTTTTTGCTTTTATTGCTACCAAAAAAAAGTGTTGTTTTTCAAATGACTTATCTTTTCACGACAAAAAATAACAATGTTTATCAGTGTATTACGTAATAGTTGTATTTATTTTTCTACTTTCTTGCATTACGGTAAATCTGTCATATGCTTTATGGCACAAGGTAAAATAATAATAAATACGGATATGCATCAAAATGATCAAATTTCCCAGTGACTTAACAATTGCTCAGGTAGACGAGTACCAAGCTCAAATTCTTCCACTAATAGATGACCAAGATGTGATAACCATTGATGACAGTGAGTTAGCGCGCATTGATACTATTGGTGTGCAATTTATCCTTGCAGTTGTTACCTATATTATTGCCCAAGGTAAAGAAATTAAGTGGCAATCCAAATCAAGCGTCCTAAAAGAAAGCATTCAACAACTTGGCATCAGTGATGCCATTTTATTGCAATACATCATGGATTAAAGTCTTTGTATTTATTATTAAAATATAAACATCCAGAACTTCGAAGTATTAACCTCTGAGGAAACCAGTATGACTAAAGTGTTAGTTGTTGATGACTCAAACTCAATAAGAGACATGGTCAGTTTTACCCTAAAAAGTGCCGGTTACCAAACCGTCGAAGCTAAAGATGGTCAAGATGGTTTAAGTAAAGCGCAAACCTGTGATTTTGACTTAGTTATTTCAGATGTAAATATGCCAAATATGGATGGTATTAGTTTATGTACTGAACTACGAAAGTTAGCTAACTTTAAATTCACTCCTATTTTGATGCTAACAACAGAAAGCTCTACCGATATGAAAATGCGTGGAAAAACGGCTGGCGCAACAGGGTGGTTAGTGAAACCGTTTAATCCCGAAAAATTATTAGCCACCATTAAACGTGTGGTTAAGTAACATTGTTGGCATCAATGTCTGTTCAATCGTTTTAGTACATCTATCGAACTTATCTTAAGTACCTATTATATAAGTACTTTGTTGTGGTAATTTCCCTGGTTTTGACAAGGAAAGAGTAGGTAATCTGTTATGAGTGTCGATTTATCACAATTTATTCCAAGTTTTTTAGAAGAAAGCTTTGAAGGACTCGAGTTGATGGAGTCCGGACTATTAGATTTAAAACCGGGTGACAATGAGACTATTCACTCAATTTTTAGAGCTGCTCATTCGATCAAAGGCGGTGCTGGTACCTTTGGTTTTGATAGTGTTACCGAATTTACTCATTTAGTCGAAACCTTACTCGATGAAATGCGAGATAACCGTCGAGAAGTAACCAGTAAAGATACCGAAATATTACTGGACTCGGTCGATTGTATGCGTTTGTTGATTGAAGCCGCTCGCGATGATGAAGATTACGATCATGACAAGGTATCGAAAACCTCGGCAAGATTATCTGAAACCTTAGGTGAACAACAATCAACCGAAGGTGACAGTGAAATTGAACATGATGATAGTAAAAATGGTGGCAGTGGTTACCACATCAAATTTATTCCTGAGCATAGCTTAGCTAAAACGGGTAATGATCCCATCTTCCTTTTTAGTGCGTTAGCTGAGCTGGGCGAGTTAACCATTTGTGCTAACACCGAAGAATTACCTGCATTGATGGATATTGATGCACAAGAGCTCTACTTAAGCTGGCAATTAACGCTTATCACAGAAGCAGAAGAAGCTGAAATAATAGAGATTTTTGAATGGGTTGAAGATGAATGTTTATTGGAATTAGAGCCGATAACAGATATATCTGATGAAGAGACTAGTCAAAACTTAGCAGAGGATGTTAATTCAGACGTTAATCAATCAGCCGGCGCTCCCCAATCAAACAATGTCGCCAATCAAGAGCCTCTTGATAGTAATGAAGTAGCTGCAGTCGTTGAAAATAAAAATAAAGAAACTAAAGGTAAAGCAAAAGCCGACTTAGGCTCAATTAGGGTTGGTGTCGATAAAGTTGATAGTTTAATTAACTTAGTCGGCGAGCTAGTTATCACTCAATCTATGTTGTCCGAATTAGGCAATGATTTTGACATGAGTAAAGTTGAACGCCTGACCAGTGGTCTTGAACAACTTTTACAAAATACCAAAGAATTACAAGAAAGTGTCATGCGTATCCGTATGCTGCCTATCAGTTTTGCTTTTAATCGCTTCCCTCGACTTGTACACGACTTAGCCATAAAGACGGGTAAGGAAATGGAGTTAGTGATTAGTGGTGAACAAACCGAGCTAGATAAAACGGTAATGGAACAAATTGGTGATCCATTAGTACATCTAGTAAGAAATGCTGCCGACCATGGCATTGAATCTAAAGAAGTTAGACTTGCGAGTGGTAAGCCAGAGAAAGGCACCATTTCATTAGATGCTTATCATCAAGGTGGCAATATTGTTATTGAAATTAAGGATGATGGCGCAGGTATCAATACAAAAACAGTGTTAGATAAAGCCATTGATAAAGGCCTTATAGACGCCAATGCTACCTTAACGGATAGTCAGGTTTATGATTTATTATTTGAGCCTGGATTTTCTACGGCGGCTGAAGTTACTGATATATCGGGCCGTGGTGTGGGTATGGATGTCGTAAAACGTAACATTCAATCATTAGGAGGCAGAATTCAAGTTGAATCTGCTTTAGGTAAGGGCAGCACTTTCAAAGTAAACCTACCTTTAACACTGGCAATATTAGACGGCCAGTTAGTCAAAGTGGGCACTGAAACATACATTATTCCACTTATTTCAATTGTTGAATCACTACAAATTGATAATACCCTCATTAACCGAGTTTCAGGCGATATGGTTCTTTATCGATTACGTGATGACAATGTTCCTGTTTTACCGGTATATAAGATGTTTCATTTAGAGACAGAATGCACAGAAATTGATAAAGCATTACTGGTTGTAGTTGAAGCTGATGGGCAAAAAATTGGTTTGATGGTGGATGATTTGTTGGCTCAGCAACAAGTGGTAATAAAAAGCTTAAATGATAATTATCAGCAGGTTGCAGGGATATCCGGCGCTACAATTCTCGGTGATGGCTCTGTCGCAATGATACTAGATATACCAGGAATGATAATGATGGCATTAGAGCAAGCTCAAAAAGCCCAACGGCTAAGAACTGATGGAACTAGCCATATCGCTGAGGAGGTCTGTTTATGAATATACAAGCTATGGCACAAGATGTTCCTGTGGAAGGGGAGCACTCAGTCGAAGGTATTGACTTTATTACCAGCGGTGATCAATACCTAACTTTTCTCTTAGCAGAAGAACAATATGCGGTCGATATTTTGTGTGTTGAAGAAATAAGAAGTTGGGAGCAGCCAACAAAAATTCCTAATGCACCAAGTTATATAAAAGGTGTCATTAATATGAGAGGAATAATTGTTCCCATCGTCGACTTACGACTTAAGTTTAGCATTGGTCACGCTAATTATTTAGAAACCACGGTAGTGATAGTGCTTACTTATCAAAGCGAAGACAGATCACGCACTATTGGTTTTGTTGTTGATGCTGTTTCCGATGTGCTCAATGTTGAACAAGCTGATATTAAACCAGCACCAGCATTTGGCGGCTGTGTAGGTCAGCAATATATTGATGGCTTAATTAATAGTGAGAATAAGGTGGTAACAGTTCTTAATGTTGCTCATTTACAACAAGTAGAAAAGCATAGATTGCAAAGTTAATGTTTATTCTCAGTTACTAGTCATTTGATGAGTAATAACGAAACTATTTTGTTTAAAGGAAAGATCATGGCAGATATAGAACAAGAGTATCTTACTTTCATTCTTCAAGGAGAAGAGTATGGCGTTGACATACTCTGTGTACAAGAAATTCGGGTTTGGAGCTCTGTCACTGAATTGCCTAATAAACCTGACTATATCAAAGGGGTAATTAATCTTCGAGGTGTCATTATACCTATCATTGATCTACGCCTACGGTTTGGTCAGCCACCACTTGATTATAACGAGCAGACCGTCACCATTATATTACGGCAGCAATCTACCAGTATGGTTGTTGGTATTGTGGTTGATGCTGTGTCAGAAGTTTACAAATTTACCACTCAATCTATACGTAAAGCCCCCGCTTTTGGCAGTAGTATTGATGGCTGTTTTCTAAAGGGATTAGTATCAGTCGAAGAAAAGCTGATTATCTTACTTGATAGTGACTCACTGTTAAACGAGGACGACTTATATCGCACTGTCCAACGTAATGAAGCAAGTACAGTTCAGCAGCAAGCTAAAACCGATAGTAACTCTACACTAAGTAGAGACGCACCCTCCTTGTCTAGTGCTTAATTAAAGACCTCTAGTTAAGTACATCCGAACACTAAGCTAAATATACAGAATCCATTGATTAACAATAACAACACAGGAAAATAACTTATGACCCCAAATCAAATAAGTTTAGTGCAAAAAAGTTGGAAAAAAGTATTACCCATCGCGCCTCAAGCCGCAGAGATATTTTATACCACTTTGTTTGAAATGGATCCTTCATTAAAAACATTATTTTCTAGTGATATTGCCGAGCAAGGCAAAAAATTAATGGCGATGCTCGACACCGCAGTAAAGTTACTTGATAACCCTGATAAGTTAATTCCGGCAGTGCAAAACTTAGGTGCTAAGCACCTTAAATATGGGGCCCAGTCAGAACATTACGACACGGTTGGCGCAGCGTTACTGAAAACGTTGGCACAAGGTCTCGGTGCAGACTTTACTGCCCCGACAAAAAAGGCTTGGACAGCGGTATACCAAACTTTAGCAACTACTATGATTGCTGCAGCTAATGATGCCGCATCAACCCAATCAGCAAAAGGACCTACTATGAAAAAGAATACTGTCGAACAAAAGCAGAACAATGATTTAAACGCAAAATTTCAGGGTGCACTTGATCAATCTGCTACGGCATTTATGATGATAGATAGAGATTTTAATGTAACTTATGCCAACCAAGCGACGTTGTCATTATTAAAGCTACATGAAAAAACCTTTGCAGATAATTGGCCTGGTTTTGATGCAAGTAGCGAAGCCATTCTTTCTGCTAACATAGACAGTTTTCATAAACAACCTAGTCACCAAAGAGAATTATTATCAGACCCAAGTAACCTGCCATACAAAACAGATATTAGTATTAAACATTTAACTTTTGAATTAAACGTTAGTGCCATCATGGATGATGCCGGCGAATATATTGGTAATGCGCTTGAATGGCAAGATGTTACTTTAACAAGACAACAACAAAATAAAGCGGTACAGCTACAAGGTGCGATTGATCAATCAGCTACTGCCAATATGATGATCGATAGAGATTTTAATATCACCTATGCTAATGCCGCGACCCTCGCGCTATTGAAAGAACATGAAAAAACCTTTGCCGATAATTGGCCTGGGTTTAAAGCGGATGCTGAATCGGTGATGGGTACCAACATTGATACTTTTCATAAAGATCCAAGCCATCAACGTAAATTACTAGCGGACCCAAATAACCTACCTTACACAACTGATATTCAAATAAAGCATTTAACGTTTGAACTGAACGTTTCCGCTATTATGGATGCTAATGGTGAATATATTGGTAATGCATTAGAGTGGTCAGATGTAACCGCAATGAGGGAACAAGAAAATAAAGCAGTGCAACTACAGGGCGCCATTGATCAATCTGCTACCGCCAGTATTATGATAGATAGAGATTTTAATATCACCTATGCTAATGCAGCAACCCTCGCGCTATTAAAAGAGCATGAAGCAACCTTTGCCGATAATTGGCCTGGTTTTACCGCAGATCCAGAAGTGATTATCGGTACTAACATTGATAGCTTCCATAGAAATCCAAGTCATCAACGCAAGTTATTATCAGATCCAAATAATTTACCGTACACAACCGACATTCAAATTAAACATTTAAGTTTTCAACTTAATGTTACCGCAATTCTAGACGCTTCAGGGGACTATATTGGTAATGCTCTGGAGTGGCAGGATGTCACCGCTGCTCGTGCTAAGTCGGTCGAAGTTGGTCGATTAACATCTACTATTGAAGGCATGACAACCAATGTAATGATGGCTGATACTAAAGGCAATATAGTGTATGCCAACCCATCAGTTGCCACCATGTTACGTCGCCGAGAAGCGCAACTTCGTACTGTATTACCATCGTTTAGTGTTGATACCATGGTAGGTACTAATTTTGATACCTTCCATAAAAATCCAGCTCATCAGCAAAACTTATTAGGAAATCCTGATAATTTGCCGTACACCACTGAAATATCAGTTGTTGGTCTAACTTTCCAACTTATAGCCATTGCATTAAGAGATGAAGAAGGAAATCATGTTGGCACGGCTGTTCAATGGGTCGATTTAACCGAAGAAAAAGATGCGCAGGGTCAAATAGATAGCTTAATTACCGATGCTATAGCGGGTAAGTTAGATAGCCGCATTGAAACTGCTGAATATCAAGGCTTTATGAAGGAGTTAGGTGATAATATTAATAACTTGATGAATTCAATTGTTGAACCGATTAATGATGCCATTAATATTGCTCAAGCACTTGCTGATGGTGATTTAACTAAAACAATGCGTAATGATTATGGTGGTGAGTTCTTAGCACTTGCTAATGCCATGAACGGCTCCATTGAAAACTTAAGCAATATGGTTGATGAAATACGTGATGCTTCTACCAATGTCTTTGATTCAGCTCGTGAAATAGCATCTGGTAACAATGAGCTTAGTCATCGTACTGAATCACAAGCTTCAAGTTTAGAAGAAACAGCTTCTGCCATGGAAGAATTAACCAGTACCGTGCAGCAAAATGCTGAGAATACCACTGAGGCAAGTAAGTTATCTGTATCAGTAATGGATAAGGCCAGTAACGGTGGTGCAGTGGTTCGAAATGCTATTACTGCGATGAGTGATATTAATAAATCGAGTAAAAAGATTGCTGACATTATCAGTGTTATTGATGAAATTGCTTTCCAAACCAATTTACTTGCTTTAAACGCTGCGGTAGAGGCGGCAAGAGCAGGCGAACAAGGACGAGGGTTTGCGGTAGTTGCCGCTGAGGTAAGAAACTTAGCACAACGCTCTGCCGGCGCAGCTAAAGAAATTAAAGGGTTGATTAACGACAGTGTCGAAGCGGTAGGTCAAGGCACTAAGCTAGTTGATGAAACAGGGCAAACATTTAGTGAACTTGTCACTGCGATTGAAGATGTAAGTAAAATGATTGCCGATATTGACAATGCAGGTAAAGAGCAGTCTGCAGGCATTGGCGAAGTAAGCGCTGCAGTGGGCCAAATGGATGAAATGACTCAACAAAATGCTGCACTAGTTGAAGAGGCCGCCGCTTCGAGTAAATCGATGGAAGAGCAGTCTCAGTCACTATTAGACCAAGTATCATTTTTCAATAATGGTGAAACAGCGCAACAACCGGTAGCTGAACAACGTCAAAGTAGAGCTAAACCTAGAGCACCAGCAGCTCCAGCCGCTAGGCAGTCGAATACCAAAGCGCCTAGGCCAGTACGAGCAGCTAAACGCCCAAGTACAGCGGGTGATCAAGAGTGGGAGGAGTTTTAACCTAAACTAAAGGCAACTAATTACGTAGCGTAGAAACATACTATAAAGGAGAAAGATTAGGATGACTGAG
Source organism: Colwellia sp. 75C3 (assembly GCF_002836255.1). Classification (GTDB taxonomy): domain Bacteria; phylum Pseudomonadota; class Gammaproteobacteria; order Enterobacterales; family Alteromonadaceae; genus Colwellia. The sequence goes on from NZ_PJAU01000057.1 coordinate 70,339, forward strand.
CTAAGAGGAAATATGAGTAACAGGCAAGGTCATCCAAAAGATCGTGGTCTTAATAGAGACCAAGCTATGCAACTTTCAGATGATGATTTTAAATTCATCTGTCAGTTTGTTTACGAAAACACGGGTATAGTTCTCAATGATAGTAAAAGAGAGATGTTATACAGACGATTAACGCGCATTGTTAGAGATCGAAAACTCAACTCATTTTCTGAATATAGTCAGTTGTTAAGAGACCAAGGAGATAAAGAAAAAGATTTTTTTATTAATGCAATAACAACCAATTTAACCAGTTTTTTTAGAGAAAACCATCACTTCGAATATTTAACAAAAGAAGAAATACCCGCTTTATTAAAAAGTAAGACTGCAGGATCCGATGGTAAAAAGCGTTTACGAATTTGGTCTTCAGCAAGTTCAACGGGTGAAGAGCCATACAGCATTGCCATAACGCTACTTGAAGCAATGAAAAAGGACTTACCTCACTGGGATATAAAAATTCTGGCAACAGATATTGATAGTGAAGTGTTAGCTAAAGGAAAAGCAGGCGTTTATGATGTTAACCGTATTGAAGACATTCCACAAAAAATTAAGCAGGGCTATTTTTTTCAAGGACGTGGGAAAAGCAGTCAAAGTGTCAAAGTACATGACAAGCTCCAAAGCATTATCACATTCAAACAACTAAATCTATTACATGAATGGCCGATTAAAGGACCATTTGATGCCATATTTTGTCGAAATGTCATCATTTATTTTGATAAAAAAACTCAACACGAATTGTTTGCCCGTTATTTTGAGTTGCTAGCCCCCGGAGGTTTACTTTTTCTAGGGCATAGTGAGAACTTAGGTAACTATCAACAATATTTTAGTAATGTTGGCAGAACCATTTTCAGGAAACCGTATTAGGTTTATGTTTACCCGTTACATTTGAATAGGCATGATTCAGCAGGAATTAGAAACGCCTTTAGCCAAGGCATTGATTGAAGAGAATGGTTACTCAGGAGAATGTGCTCCTGCATTCTCTAGGAAGCTACATCCATGTAGCGTCTTTTTAAAAATCAATAACGAAGCATAAAGCGTTTCTAAACCAGCATCTTCAAGTGGATCGGGTATCAACCATTAAGTCGAGGATATTTTGTGCAAAGACATGATCACCCACAGTTATCTGAATATATGGATCAGTGCTTACCTGAATTTAAGCAAGTTAACCATTATTGGGATAGGCAAAGGGATATGGTGGTTGCTAAAATTTTACCCGGTGAATTTTATATGACCACGGAGAATGTCGCGATCGCCACTACGTTGGGCTCATGTATTTCTGCCTGTATATGGGATGAACGTAGTCGAATCGGTGGTATGAATCATTTTATGTTACCGATCACCAATAAAGAAGCGCATGAAGTAAATTGGGGCCAAAGAGAAAAAACAGGTGATGCAACCCGTTATGGAAATTTTGCCATGGAACATCTAATTAATATTATTTTAAGATCAGGTGGTAGAAGGGGAAATTTACGCGCTAAGGTGTTTGGTGGAGCTAAGGTGCTTAATCAAATGTCTGATGTAGGGCAAAAGAATATTGATTTTGCCTTAGCTTATTTAGATCAAGAAGAAATTTTTATTGAAAGTAGTGATATTGGCGATGTATTTCCAAGAAAAGTGATTTTTGAACCGCGTAGTGGCCGTGCTTTTATTAAGCGACTCGATAACCTGCATAATGACACTATTATCCGACGTGAAAATGACTATAGCAGTCAAATTTATAAAAAAGAGGTGAGTGGCGATGTTGAGCTTTTTTAATCATCTCAGTGAAGGAGTCAAATACCATGGATATAATTAAAGTACTTATCGTTGATGATTCTACGGTAATTCGAAACATAATCAGAGAATCTCTTAGCCATAGCCCACATATAAAAGTGGTTGGCGAGGCTGAAGATCCTTTGGTTGCTCGTGACCTTATCAAAAAGTTAAATCCTGATGTATTAACCTTAGATGTAGAAATGCCAAAAATGGATGGTATTACTTTTCTAATTAATCTTATGCGTTTACGTCCTATGCCAGTGATTATGCTTTCGACTCTCACCACTAAAGGAGCTGATATAACGTTGCAGGCTTTGGAAATTGGCGCCTTAGATTTTATTGCTAAGCCAACAGTACAAGAGTTAATGGCAACTCAAGACAGCTTTAAGGAAGTATTGATAGAAAAAATTACTCAGGCTGTAAAGGTTGATCAAAAGAATTTTAAATTATCAGATACCTTAGCAAATAATACTGCAAGTAATAAAACAACCAAAAATATTGGTAATGTTTTATCCTTTGTCGGTGTTAAACGCGCTAATCACCTCGTTGCCCTTGGTGCTTCAACAGGTGGTACGGAAGCGATAAAAAAACTATTGATAACGCTACCAAGTAATTCGCCAGCTATTGTTATCACTCAACATATTCCAAAAACATTCAGTTTACGGTTTGCCCAACGCTTGAACGAAACTTGTCAGGTTGAGGTACATGAGGCTAGTCACGGTCAAAAAATAAAAACTGGACATGTTTATATTGCTCCGGGAGATAAACACCTAGAAGTGGTTCATAAAAACGGGGCATTGTTTTGTACTTTAAGTGATGGCGATGAAGTTAATCGTCATAAACCGGCAGTAGATGTGTTATTTGATTCTGTCAGTAGTTTAGCTGATAACGTACAAGCTGTTCTGTTAACTGGCATGGGTCAAGATGGTGCTCAAGGAATGTTAAGGTTAAAAAACCTCGGCGCTAGAACCGTAATACAAGATAAAAACTCCAGCCTTATTTGGGGAATGCCAGGCAGGGCGCATGCCATTGCTGCTCATACTATGGAGGCACCTTTAACTGATATTGCCAAGCATATACTTGATTATGCTTCTTTAAATCGAATACAGATGCAGGACGTCTTAGCAAAAAGTAGTGTTGGAAAAGCTCTATGAGTTATATAAAAAAAGGATTGTATTTATCGTGCGTACTCACGTTATTGATATGGGTAAATCATTTTTTTGTTCATGAAGAAACTATATTTGTGCTTTTACTTTCTGTTCTATTTATTTTATTGATAGTGTTAGCTACCCAAATACATAAACTTATCTCTGGAAAAGGTGATGCAAAAAATAGTGAAACAATGCCGGTGGTTGACGATGAATTAATCCATAGTGTTATTTACGAGTTACAGCAATTTATTCATCAAGAAATAAAAATCGTTGAAAAAGAATTAGAACGTACAAAAATGTTGGTTGCAGATGCAGTGACAGGAATATCAGAAAGCTTTAAAGAGTTACAGAACTTGAGTGATGATCAGCAACAAATGATTCAGTTATTGATTTCTCATTCAGGCAATATGGAAGATGGCCAAGGAGGCTCATTAGAAAGCTTTGTCACTGATTCCAATAAAACCCTTGATGATTTTGTTGGTGTTATTATTAATACCAGTAAACAAAGTCTTGAAACGATGACCTATACTGATGATATGGTTGCACAATTTGATAGTATCTTTAAATTATTATCACAAGTTGAGGGCTTGGCGAGCCAAACTAATTTGTTAGCACTTAATGCGGCAATAGAAGCGGCAAGAGCGGGAGAAGCGGGTCGTGGTTTTGCTGTTGTTGCTAATGAAGTGCGTAGTTTATCTGTTGGTTCAACAAAACTTAATGAAGATATCCGTACTGAAATTAATAGTGCCAAAGAAATCATTGCTAAATTACGTGGCTCAGTTGAAACAATGGCCTCGGCAGATATGACCTCGACGTTAGAGGCAAAAGACAAAATGACCGTGATGATGAGCCATGTTGAAGATGTTAATAACCAAACAACGCAGAGTGTTGAAGAGTTGGCTATCATTGCACCTAAGATTACCGAAGCAGTCAATATTGGCGTACGTTCGTTACAGTTTGAGGATTTAACGCGACAATCACTAGAATCATTACAGATGAATGTCAGTAGCCTCCATGAAATAAGTGATGCATTAGCAACCTTTGTTAAAAATCCCAATGTAGCTGTTCATCAACAATTAATTTCACTTAAAACGACCTGTCAACAAGTCTATCAGGTGACTCAGCAAGCAGAAGATTCACGTAGTGTTAAGCAACTAAATATGGATGAAGGTGAGATAGACTTATTCTAAGCTTTCGAAATTTAATAAATATATAAGGAATATACTCATGACTATTAACAATAAACTTTCAGCAGATGGTAAACAGCTTGTCATTTCAATTGATGAGCGTTTTGATTTCTCTCTACATCAACAATTTCGTGACTCATACAACAGTTTAACGACTCAAGAGCTAACCTATATTTTAGATTTAAGCCAAACTGAATATATGGATAGCTCGGCACTTGGTATGATTTTATTGTTAAAAGACCACGTACAACTTCATGCGGGACACCTTATTATCTCTAAGCCGAGTGATACCGTAAGAAAAATATTAGAAATAGCGCAATTTCAGCGTTTAATGACGATTGAATAGCATTTTTTATTATCGGGTTAAAATTTAGGCCTAACCTGTAGATTGTAAGGACGTGATATGTCTCCAAGCCAAAAACTTGCACTTGTTGTTGATGATTCTAAAATGCAATGTAAATTGCTGTCTGTATTGCTGGAAGAAGAAAATTATCGCGTAGTGGTTGCAAATGATGGCGCAAGTGGTGTGCAAATGTACATTGATCACCAACCTGATCTTGTCTTAATGGATATCAATATGCCCATTATGGACGGTTTTGAAGCGACGAGAAGAATCAAAAAGTTTTCGGGGGTAGGTAATCTAGCACCCATTATTTTCATCACTAGTATGGACAGTGAACAAGCTTTTATTAAGAGTGTTGATGCGGGAGGGGATAGTATTTTAGTACGGCCTTTTACCCCTAACGTGTTTAAAGCTAAAATAAAATCGATGCAAAGAATAAGTGATTTAGTAGAACAGGTGAAAGGCCTACAACAAGAGCAGCAGAATGATGCCGAACTTGCTGAAAAAATGATGTCGAATGTGATTGAAGCAAGAAATTTTGCGCTAGACAAAATTGGCGTGATTAAAAAGCCCGCCACCATTTTTAGTGGCGATATCCAATTAAGTGCTTTGTGTCCTAATGGTGATCTCCATGTGCTACTTGGCGACTTTACCGGCCATGGTTTACGTTCTTCTATTGGTGCAATTCCTGTAACTGAAACGTTTAGAGCGATGACTAAAAAAGGTTTCTCTATTTTAGAGATTATCGCTCAAATCAACCGACAAATGCATACTTTACTCCCCGGTGATTTATTCTTTGCAGCAAGTTTTGCGAGTATTTCAGAACATGAAAAGTCAGCATATATTTTTAATGCAGGCTTACCCGATGGTTACCTATTTAATGAAGGTGCAAAAATTATACAGCAGTTTGCCTCAACACATCCCCCGTTAGGAATTTTACCGCAACTATTGCCCGATGCTCAACTCGAAGTGATTCAAGTCAAAAGTAATGATCGAATAGTATTTATCACTGATGGAATTGTCGAAGCAAGAAACCCACCAGGAGAACTTTTTGGCTTTCCTCGGTTTGAAAAAGCAGCGATAGAGGGCATAGAAAATAAAGATTTAATTAGCTGTGTGCTAAGAGAGCTTGATGACTTTTGTCAACATTGTGAGCAAGAAGACGATATCTCTTTAGTCGATATTCCCTGTAGTGGCTGGAAAAAAATTAAAATCACCAATAAGGTCGCGATACCTGAAGGATTTTCCGAAGAAGACAATTATTTTGGAATACCACAAGGCGCCTTACCAACGTGGTCTTATCATTTACACTTAACAGGAAAATTATTAAAGACAGTGAATCCTATTCCTTTAGTGATGAGTCAAATTAATGATCTGGAAGGTGCTGGCGAACACTGGCAGAGCTTATATACTATATTAACCGAACTTTTTATTAATGCCTTGGACCATGGGGTCTTAGAATTAAATTCATCGTTAAAAGACTCAGCGGAAGGTTTTAGTCAGTATTTTAATGAGCGGGCAAAACGTTTAGATAAACTCGCTGGAAATGTTATTAATGCACCTAATGATTTTGTCAGAATTTCATTGAAATACTTCCCACTTTCGCACGGTGGGAAAATGGTTATTAACATTAAAGATAGTGGTCAAGGATTTGAAGTATTAGATGTTATAAAAGATAACAGCATTGCAATGAATGACGGTCTAAAATTAAGTGGCCGAGGAGTCGAATTAGTCAACCAACTCTGTGATACCTTGGAATATCAAGAAAAAGGTACTTTAGTGACTGCAAGTTATATTTGGCATGTTTAAATGTCGTTAAGGTTGCACAAAAAGGAATTGTAAGATGATAAAACACAATTTATTAATTATTGATGATGACATTGACTACTTAAACTTATTAGCAGAAAGTTTAGAGGACACCTTCGAGGTGAAATGTGCAAGTAACTTAGCCGCTGCAAAGGATTTACTGCGCGAAAATATACAATTCGATATCGCCTTAGTTGATGAACATATTGGCAATGAAAAAGGCTCTGTCTGGATAAAGGAGCAGCAGAGCAACAATAATTCACCGACGTCATTTATCTTGTATTCAGGCATGGCAACCGAAGAAGCACTACTTAAAGGTTTGGAGTGTGGTGCAGATGACTTTTTAGCAAAACCATTTTCTTTATTAACCCTTCACTCCAAGCTTGATAAACTTATTGTTTACCAGGATAAAATCCATGATTTTGAAGATGAAATTCAATCAAAAAATAATGTAATCAACGTTTCAATGGCACAAGCTTCAAAGTATGGAAGCTGCATGCAATTGACTTCAAAACTTAATCATTGCTTTACCTACGAAAAAATTCGCGATGAAGTTTTTTCTTATTTTCACAGTATGGATTTACACGGCTGCATTGCATTTTACCCTATCAATGACAAACCTAGCTTCTATAGTGCTCAAAAAGGTGTGTGCTCTCCCGTAGAAATTGAAGTAATGGAGCTATTAAAGGTAAAACCTCGTCTTTATCGTTTTGGTTCAAGAACTATTTTTAACCATGCCTTAGTCTCTTTATTTATTCTAAACCTAGAAGAAGGCACTATTGACACTGATATATATATTGATGCCTTAGCGTCAGTTATTGAATGTATTGGCGCTAGAATGGCGTTTATAACCTATAAAAATTCTTTGGTGGATGTTCAAGAGCAAATAAAGCGAGCGGTGAGCACCACTAAAAAAATGGTTGAAATTTCCAAGCATCATCAACAAGAAGTGATGAATGAAATAGTGCAAAAAATGGGTACTAGTTTTCATATTTTAGATATGTCACAAGAGCAAGAAGATTTCCTCACCGAAATGGTACATGGAGCACTTAAAAAACATAGTCAAGATGATATAAATTTTTTAGAAGTCACCCAATTGCTTGACCAAGCGCTTAACAGTGTAGATCAGCTTCAACAGTTAAACACTGAAAATGACGAAGATGATAATGATATTGATGATGAGGATGAATTATTTTGAACTCACAATCACTAGACTTAACACACAAAGTACTAACTGGCATTGATGAGGCCTACTGGCAATGGGACCTAGTCAATGAACATATCTTTTATTCAGCCCAATTAACGAAAATACTTGGCTATGCCGATGAAGAGAAAATTGGTGAAAGTATTTTATGGGAGAAACACCTCGATAGTCATAACCTCAATGCTGTGCATCAGCAAATACAGCAACATCTTAAAGGCTACATTGATCGTATTGATGTCACTATCCCAATAGTCAATAATCAAGAACAAGAACTATGGCTACATGCAGTTGGTAAGGTGGTTGAACGTATTGATGGTCGAGCGAGTTTAATGTTTGGTACAGTGAAAGACGTTACTGCTACTAAAAATATGATAGTGAAGTTAAAAAAACAAAATGATTGGTTAATGTTAGCGGAACGCATCAGTAATTCAGGTCACTGGCGCTTTGATATCCAGTCAGCAACACTTGACTGGTCAGCCGAGATATTTCGTATACATGGATTGAATAATAAGTCGAAAATACCTGACTTTGAAAGTGCGGTTGATGCCTTGCGGGAAAAAGATAGATCTAAATTTCGTACTAGTTTTCATAATGCTATTCATCAGCAACAGCCATTTCACCTTAAAACACAGCTAATACAGCCAACGGGTAAGAAAGTTAAAGTAGAGATTATCGCTGAAGTTGAACGAGATAGTAAGGGTGTAGCTCTAGCGGTATTTGGTGTTTACAAAGATATCACACGTAGTGAAGATCTTTTTGAAAAATTAAAATTATTGGCAATGGTTAATTTTACTATAAAAGTGCCAATATTTTTTATTGATGATAATGATAATGTCGTTTACCAAGACATATCCCCTCATCATGATGGTGCGAGTGCGGTACTTTTTAATTATATTAATTTCAGTATTACTGAATATATGGAATATAAAAAGCAGGCGAAAGAACAAGGTCAAATTAAAGAAAATAATGTCAGTTTTGATAAATACACTTCAGTATTTGACCTATCTGTTACCTATGAAGCAGATGAAGGTATCTATATTTGGATAGTTGAAAATGTAACCGACAAATTCCGTACAGAGCAACAGCAAGTAATTTCCAATCGCCTAGCGTTATTAGGAAATACGTTTGGTAATGTCTCCCATGATATTAATAATGTATTAGGTGTTGCTCTTGGTGCCATTGAAATGTTGGAAATAAAATTTTCTCGTGGCGAACAAGATATTTCGTCATACATAGATAGAGTAAAAAATGCCATAGACAAAGGTAAGGATGTTACTGAGCGGTTATTAGCCTTTACTCGCAAACCCACGGTGAAAGTTGTTAGTTTCGACCCTATTCAAGATATTTATGATAATCAATATCTGTTCAAGCAGTTGTTGTTAAGTACGATTAACGTTACCTTTAAATTTGAGCCTATGCACTGTTTGATAAATTTCCCTCAAGGGGAATTCATTAATATTTTGTTGAATTTAGTACTTAATGCTCAAGATGCTATACAAGAAAAAGGGCTAAGTGGTCACATAGAGATTTCAGCTAATTTACTTGAAAGCAATCGTTTAGAAATTCATGTTAAAGATAGTGGTGTAGGCATTGCCAAAGAAAACCTAACGAAAATATTCGATCCATTTTACAGTTCGAAATCAGTAAATAAAGGCAATGGTATTGGCTTGGCTAATGTTTACAGTACTATGTATAAACATAATGGTCTGATTCAAGTTGAAGGCGTCAGTGACATTGGTGGAGCGCACTTTACCCTTGTTTTTAAATGCAAAGTATTAAAAGAAAAATATTTAGCTAAAGAATCAAAAACATCATCTTTAAGTTATAAAAATACAAATATTTTAGTGCTAGATGATGAAATAAGTATTGCTGAATTTGTCGCGCTGTTTTTAGATAGCAAGGGGGCAAATGTTGTTGTTGCGAATAATAAAGAGCAACTAATCGAAAAAATTAATGGCGACATTGTCTTTGATATATTCATTACCGATATGATTTTACCTGATTTATCCGGTAAAGAGGCCGTGGGAATGGTGTTAGAGAAATTTCCAGATATAAATATATTCTCAATTAGTGGTTATATTGCCATTGAAGATAGGAGTTGGGAATACCCTGTACTTAGGAAGCCATTCAATTCTAAAGAGTTAGCTGAATTTTTAGCTATATAAAAGTAATAATAATGATCTTTGTAGGTATAATAATGCATAGATTAATAATTTGTTTGTAGTCTGGTGATTGCTAAATGATATTAGATAAAGAATATAGAATACTGGTTGTTGATGATGCTAAAGATACTCAGATGTTATTGGAGTTTGATCTTAGCGCAGCGGGATACCAGGTCACATGTTGTGATAGTGGCGGAGATGGACTCGCTTCATTGGAAACACAAGAGATTGACCTCATTTTACTGGACATGTATATGCCCGGACTTTCAGGGTTAGAAACGTTAGCTCAAATAAAAGCACAAACTATTAGTGCACAAATCCCCGTTATTATGTTATCAGCTTCAACAGATGAAGATGAGGTTGTTGCTGCCTTAGAGTTAGGGGCCGGTGATTATGTAACTAAACCTTATGTTGCAAAAGTACTACTTGCTCGAATGAGAACAGCGATCAGATTAAAAGAAAAAACAGCTCAACTTGAATATTTAGCGAAAACCGACTTCCTGACAGGTATTAATAATCGTGGAAGTTTTTTTGAATTAAGTAATAACGCTATCAGTTTAGCAAATAGAGCCGGGCAACCATTAGTGGTAGCAATGTTTGATATTGATTTTTTCAAACTAGTAAATGATAACTATGGACATGACGCGGGCGACCAAGTCTTGCGTGTTTTTAGTCAAGGTATGGCTGAAGTCTTTCGGGGTTATGACATTATTGGTCGCGTTGGCGGTGAAGAGTTTGCTGTTTGTTTACCTAATACCAACAGAGAAAGTGCTAATATTGCCTGTGAAAGATTCCGTTATTATATGGAGCAACTCAGTGTTGGTATTATTACTGATAATAATGATGAAAAAAATATTAATATTACCGTCAGTATCGGACTTGTGTTAGCTCCCAATGACTCATTAACCATTGACGAATTATTAAAGCAAGCAGACAGCGCACTTTATTATGCGAAAGAGCATGGCCGTAACCAAGTAGTTGATGCTAGAATTATTAGCACCCCAGATGAAAGTGATAAAATGCTCGTTAGTTTAATGAATACTGACGATATAGAAAAAAATAACCCTTTGCAGGAAGGTATAATCATGGCTAATTATGATGGTATTGATTTTGATGTTGGCGTTAGTAATGTATTAGGGGACGAAGCATTGTTTAAAGAGATATTAGTGATGTTTTATCAAGACCATCACCTCGACGGAGACAAATTGGAAAGTGCTATACAGCAGCAAGATATAGATTCAGTAAAACATCTAGCGCATACCTTAAAAGGAGTTGCCTGCTCTGTTGGTGCTATGGACTTATTTGAAGCCACTAAAGCACTGGACATAGCAGTTAATGATGATAAGCCGGAAGATTTTGATAGCTTATTTTCACAACTATCACCGCAAATTAACCGAGTGATGAAAGGAATAGAATTACAGTTGGATGTGAGCTAATCGGCACACTATATAACGTATAGCGAGGCTATTCGTCAATCAGTAAGCTAATGTCTGTAACAGGCACGCAGCAGCAAGGCAAGATTTCATTGTCGCCGACATAAGCTAGCGGCTCACCTAAAGGGTAGTTAATTTCACCTGCTACGAGTGTGACTCTACATGCACCACAAAACCCATCACGACAATGATAATGAACTTCTACATTAGCAGACTCTAAACAATCGAGTAATGTCTGTTCATTATTTTCATAAGGAACAACTTTCCCCTGAACGTGAATTTTTGGTATTAATTTAATAATGTCTTTCAAGTTTTTAGGTGCATGTATTGCTTTCATACTTATTAACAAGCCTTAATTAAGGCCAATGCGATTTTCATTTTTACAAGTCGAAATCGTCAAAGTCATCTGCAGCTACTGAAGAGTCAACCTGCCCAACTAGGTAGCTTGATATCTCAGTTTCTTGTGGAGCAACTTGCACATTATCGCTGACAAGATAAGAATTCATCCAAGGTAGAGGATTGCTTTTAATGTCAAAAGGGGCATCAAAACCGATAGCGCTTAAACGTTGATTAGAAATATACTCAATATATTGATTCAAAATTTCGGCATTAAGCCCGATCATTGAGCCATCTTTAAATAAATATTGAGCCCATTCTTTTTCTTGCTCAACAACATCTAAGAAAATTTGTAATCCTTCATCACGAAGCTCTTCACTAATAACCTTCATTTCAGGGTCATCTTTACCTGATCTCCAATTATTAAGAATATGTTGAGTCCCCGTTAAATGAAGTGCTTCATCGCGCGCAATTAACTTTATAATTTTTGCATTGCCTTCTAGTAACTCACGTTCTGCAAAAGCAAATGAGCAAGCAAAACTTACGTAAAAACGGATTGCCTCTAGTGCGTTAACAGAGCAAACTGCAAGATATAAACGTTCTTTAAGTTTTCTGGTACTAACTTCAACCGTTCTTTTTTCAGAATTAGCACCTTCGACCTCATAAGTACCTTCGCCCTGAGATTGTAATAATTGTGTAGTAAGAATTACATCGTCAAAAAACTTAGCGATACTAGTAGCACGTTTTAAAATAGCAGGGTTAACGATGATATCATCGAATATTTCACCAGGATCCGTAAATAAATTACGTAAAATATGCGTGTAAGAGCGAGAGTGAATAGTTTCGCTAAAGGCCCAGGTTTCTACCCATGTTTCTACTTCGGGTAAAGAGACTAAAGGAAGTAATACAGCATTAACAGAGCGTGCAGCCATTGAGTCTAAAAGTGTTTGATACTTTAAGTTGGAGATGAAAATATGCTTTTCAGAGTCTGTTAGGCTCTGCCAATCAGCTCTATCTTTAGATACATCAACTTCTTCTGGACGCCAAAAAAACGATAATTGTTTTTCTATTAATTTTTCAAAAGCAATATAACGTTGTTGATCATAGCGAGAAACGTTAACGCTATTACCTAAAAACATTGGTTCTAAAAGTGCGTTGTTAGGTATTTGATTAAACGTGGTATACGTCATGTTTTTATTCCTTTGGGACTACACAGCTGTAGTAGCAAAAGCCTAGTACTTTGCTAGGCTTTTTATTTATATATTAACTTTGGGTACATTTAATAAGGGGGATTAAGTAAAATGATTAAATTTTACAAGCACCACCAGCACATCCATCGTCTTCAATTTCAATGTCATCGCTGGCACCATCACGGGTGTTATGGTAATAAAGTGTTTTAACACCTAATTTATAAGCCGTTAATATATCTTTCAAGATTTGTTTAACGGGTACTTTTCCGCCTTCAAATTTATTCGGATCATAATTAGTATTTGCCGATATAGCTTGATCAACAAACTTTTGCATGATGCCAACCAGTTCTAAATAGCCTTGATTATCTGGAATATTCCAAAGTAATTCATAGTTGCCTTTAAGTTTTTCATATTCAGGAACAACTTGCTTTAATACACCATCTTTACTGGCTTTAATGCTTATTAAACCACGAGGTGGCTCAATACCATTCGTTGCATTAGATATTTGCGACGATGTTTCTGATGGCATTAACGCTGATACAGTGGAGTTTCTTACGCCGTACTTTTTAATGCTTTCACGTAAGCTTTCCCAATCAAGATGAAGCGGTTCGCCTGTGATGTCATCGATTGCCTTTTTATAAGTATCAATCGGTAAAATCCCTTGTGCTAAGCGAGTTTCATCAAATTTAGGACAAGCACCTTGCTCTTTTGCTAATTGGTTCGTCGCTTTCAATAAATAAAACTGAATCGCTTCAAAAGTACGATGCGTTAAGTTATTTGCACTACCATTGGAGTAGTAAAGACCATTTTTAGCAAGATAGTACGCATAGTTAATAACACCTATACCTAATGTACGTCTCGCCATACTAGCACTTTGTGCTGCTGCAATAGGGTAATCTTGATAATCTAATAAGCAATCTAAAGCGCGCACTGCTAAGTCAGCTAGACCTTCTATTTCATCTAAAGAATCAATCGCACCTAAGTTAAATGCAGATAAGGTACAAAGGGCAATTTCGCCGTTTTCATCATTAATGTCATTCATTGGTTTAGTAGGTAACGCTATTTCTAAACACAAGTTACTCTGACGAATAGCCGCTTTAGTCGGTTCAAATGGACTATGGGTATTACAGTGATCAACATTTTGTAGATATATACGACCTGTACTTGCACGTTCTTGCGCAAACAAGGTAAATAATTCAATCGCTTTTATACGTTTTTTACGAATAGAATCATCGTTTTCATATTGTACATATAAACGTTCAAATTTTTCTTGGTCTTCAAAGAAAGCATCATATAACCCTGGTACATCACTAGGACTAAATAAGGTAATAGAGCCGCCTTTAATTAAGCGTTGGTACATCAGCTTGTTAAATTGCACGCCATAATCTAAATGACGGACACGGTTTTCTTCAACACCACGGTTATTTTTAAGAACCAGTAAGCTTTCAACTTCAAGATGCCACAATGGATAAAATAGTGTAGCAGCACCACCGCGAACTCCACCTTGAGAACAGCTTTTAACAGCTGTTTGGAAATGTTTAAAGAATGGAATACAGCCAGTGTGAAATGCTTCGCCATTTCTTATGGTACTACCCAATGCACGAATACGACCCGCATTGACACCAATACCGGCACGTTGAGAAACATACTTAACGATAGCGCTGGATGTTGCATTAATTGAATCTAAACTATCGCCACACTCAATCAATACACAAGATGAAAATTGACGTGTCGGTGTGCGAACACCAGCCATAATAGGTGTTGGTAAGGATATTTTAAAGCGAGAGATAGCGTGATAAAAATTTTCTACATACGTTAAGCGAGTATCAGCAGGGTATTTAGCAAATAAACATGCCGCGACTAAAATATAAAGAAATTGAGCACTTTCGTAAATTTCACCTGTTACTCTGTTTTGTACTAGATACTTACCTTCAAGCTGTTTCATTGCAGCATAACTGAAGTTTAGATCACGGCTGTGATCCATGAAGCTGGCCATATGCTCGAACTCAGCTTTAGTATAATCTGCTAATAAGTGCTGATCATATTTACCAGCTTCAACTAATTTTACCACATGGTCATAAAGTGCCGGTGGTTCAAATTGTCCATAGGCTTTTTTACGTAAGTGAAAAACAGCTAGTCGTGCGGCTAAATATTGGTAATCAGGTGTCTCTTCAGAAATCAAATCAGCGGCCGATTTAATGATTGTTTCATGAATATCTTCAGTTTTGATACCGTCATAAAACTGAATGTGAGATTTTAATTCGACCTGAGACACTGATACTTGTTCTAAGCCTTCAGCAGCCCAAGCAATGACACGATGAATTTTTTCTAAATCAATGGTTTCTTTTTTACCATTTCGTTTAGTTACAGAAAGGTTGTTATTCATGAAATACCTGCAAAGCGATTATTGTTATTGTTTATTATTCCTAATGAAAGGATCTAAAACGTCCCTAATAAAAAATCCCACATACGTATTAGAAATAAGTGTTCAAATACGTAGTATTAAAAATAACAACTGGGCATCAAATGCACAATATCTAGGGTTTTTTATAATTCTAGACACAAGATAGTGAGGTTTGACCTGTTTTGCAAGTGATAAAATATGTTGATCTTTGTGATTATTTTTATCGTTTTTTCAGGGTTAGTGATGACTAACCTAGCAAGACTTTTTCATTTTGGAATTTACTAAAAGCAACGATTATTTTATTTTTTTTAACGCTGATTATTTTGATAAATTATTTTTGTTAAATAATGATACTCACGGTAGTGAATTAATCTAAATGAAATAAAGTACTTATTTAACAGTGCCTTGTATGTAGATGGCAAGTGTAGATTAATGTTTAAACAACTTGATTGTTTATACAACAATAATTCTACACTCAACTGAAGCAATAGAGTTAGTACTAACTTAGCAATAATTTCGCTATTTATAGCAGCATTAATAGTGGGTTTTTAAAGCTTGCGACAACACAATATATAATTGACATCAAGAGAGTCAGTTAACTTATGATTTCCTGTCATTGGATTGTAATGAATGCCACTAGCATCAATACACTTCAAGCCGTGCGCTTCAGCCCAGCCAATAAGTTGTGAAGGGCGAATAAACTTATCATGGTCATGAGTCCCATCAGGAACTATTTTTAGAAGCTTTTCTGCGGCGACTATGGCAAGTAAATAAGATTTAATACTTTTATTCAAGGTTGAAAAAAATATCAAGCCGCCGGGTTTAACTAAAGTAGAACATGCTTGAATCACTGATTCAGGATCTGGTACATGCTCTAACATTTCCATACAGGTTACTACATCAAATGCCTCAGGATTTTGTAATGCTTTTTCTTCTGCGGTGATTTTTTGATAATTGATTGTTACGCCTTTTTCAAGTGCATGTAATTTTGCAACATTGAGTGGCTCTGTACCCATATCAATACCAGTTACCTTTGAACCGAGTTTTGCAAGTGACTCAGATAATATTCCACCACCGCAACCCACATCAATAATTTCTTTATCATAAAAGCCGTTATTTGATTCAATGTCATTAACCTGAAGGGCAATGTGTTGACTTATAAATTGCACTCTTAAAGGGTTAATTTGATGTAAAGGTTTAAAATCACCGGTTAAATCCCACCATTGGCTAGCGACTTGTTCGAACTTTGCAATTTCATCTTCATTTACGTTAAGCGGTTTGGTTGACATACATTCACTACTTTAAATTAACTTTCAATATTTCGATTCTAAACGAAAGTCATTTTTAAGCAAAGGGGATAGATCAAATCTACGCTTATTCGGTGCTTTTTTAAGCTGTTCATAACCCCCGTAAAAACCATTAAATAAAGCAGTATGGCATCAAACATTTTTATGC
Organism: Colwellia sp. 75C3; assembly: GCF_002836255.1. Taxonomy (GTDB): domain Bacteria; phylum Pseudomonadota; class Gammaproteobacteria; order Enterobacterales; family Alteromonadaceae; genus Colwellia. The sequence goes on from NZ_PJAU01000057.1 coordinate 86,801, forward strand.
TAGTATGCTGCGTTGATTACTATTATTAGTGTCTGTTACATAGCTGTATAACAGTAAATATATAACAATAAAATCTTTAAAATACTGCTTATTCAATACTAAATTAGCTTCGCTAAATAACTAGTATTGTTAGGCAAAAGAAATTAGTTAAGGGATACCATCGATTTATGTCCGATCTGGCCAAACAAATAGTTCCAGTTAATATTGAAGATGAACTAAAAACCTCCTATTTAGATTATGCTATGAGCGTAATAGTTGGGCGAGCATTGCCTGACGTTCGTGATGGCTTAAAACCTGTACATCGTCGCGTGTTATTCGCTATGGATGTATTAGGTAATGATTGGAACAAAGCCTATAAGAAATCAGCCCGTGTGGTTGGTGATGTAATAGGTAAGTATCACCCTCATGGTGATACTGCAGTTTACGATACAATAGTTCGTATGGCACAGCCATTCTCCTTACGTTACATGCTTGTCGATGGACAAGGTAACTTCGGCTCTGTTGATGGTGATAGCGCAGCAGCAATGCGTTATACCGAAATTAGAATGTCTAAAATTGCCCATTCTATTCTTGCCGACTTAGATAAAGAAACCGTTGATTTTGTACCTAACTATGATGGTACAGAACATATTCCAGCGGTTATGCCAACCCGAGTACCTAACTTACTAGTCAATGGTACGTCAGGTATTGCTGTTGGTATGGCAACCAATATTCCTCCACATAATTTAACTGAAGTTATCAACGCTTGTTTAGCGCTTATTGAAAACAGTGAATTAACGTTTGAAGAAATATTAGAATATATCCCAGGACCTGATTTTCCAACAGCAGGTATTATCAGTGGTCGTGCCGGTATTGAAGAAGCGTACCGAACGGGTCGCGGTAAAATAAAAATTCGTGCGCGTGCAAGTATTGATGTACATGAAACCACGGGTAAAGAAACAATAATAGTTCACGAACTGCCTTATCAAGTAAACAAAGCACGCTTAATTGAAAAAATGGCTGAGCTTGTTAAAGATAAACGTCTTGAAGGTATTTCTGCTTTACGTGATGAGTCTGATAAAGATGGCATGCGTATGGTTATTGAAATCAAGCGTGGTGAAGTGGGTGAAGTTGTTTTAAATAACTTATACAAGCTTACTCAAATGCAAGTTTCTTTTGGTTTAAATATGGTGGCATTAACCAACGGCCAACCAAAAATATTTAATATTAAAGAAATGTTAGAAGCGTTTGTTTTACATCGCCGTGAAGTTGTTACTCGTCGTACTATTTTCGAATTAAGAAAAGCGCGTGACCGTGCTCATATCTTAGAAGGTTTATCTATTGCATTAGCAAATATAGACCCAATCATAGAAATGATTAAAAATTCTAATAACAGAAAAGAATCTGAAGAAAAGCTTATTTCTCAAGGCTGGGAATTAGGTAATGTTGCTAACATGCTTAGCGAGGCTGGTAATGATGCAGCGCGTCCTGAGTGGTTAGAACCTGAATACGGCATTCGTGATGGTTTATATTACTTAACTGCCGAGCAAGCAAAAGCAATCGTCGACCTACAGTTATACAAATTATCGGGTATGGAACACGATAAAATTCTAAGCGAGTACAAAGCGTTATTAGACCTTATTGCAGAATTAATGCATATTTTGGCTACACCTGCTCGTTTGATGGAAGTTATTTGTGAAGAGCTTGTTGCTATTCGTGATGAGTTTGGTGATGAGCGTAGAACTGAAATTACTAATGCTTCACATGATTTGTCTTTAGAAGACTTAATCACTGAAGAAGATGTTGTAGTGACACTATCACATGAAGGCTATGTTAAATATCAAGTCCTAAGTGATTACGAAGCTCAGCGTCGTGGTGGTAAAGGTAAAGCAGCGACTAAGATGAAAGAAGAAGATTTCATCGAACGTTTATTAGTGGCTAATACCCATGACACTATTTTATGTTTCTCAGATCGCGGCAAATTATATTGGTTGAAAGTGTTCCAATTACCATTAGCAAGTCGTACAGCGCGTGGACGCCCAATTGTAAACATCTTACCATTGGAAAGTGATGAACGTATCACCGCTATATTACCAGTACGTGAATATGCAGATGATAAATATATCGTGATGGCGACGGCTTCTGGAACAGTTAAGAAAACACGTTTAGATGCTTACTCAAATCAACGTGCTAACGGTATTATTGCCTTAAACCTACGTGATGATGATACCTTAATTGGTGTTGATATTACCGATGGTAACAACGATATTATGTTGTTCTCTGATGCAGGTAAAGTTGTGCGCTTTAACGAAAAAGTGCGTGATAGCGAAACAGGTGAAATAAAGCTTGATCCAGAAACTGGTGAACAACGTTGGGCGTTAAAACCTATCGGTCGAACTGGGACTGGTGTTCGCGGTATGAAGCTTGAAGGTGATCAAAAAGTTGTATCACTTATCGTACCTAAAAATGATGGACCTATCTTAACCATTACAGAAAATGGTTTTGGTAAGCGTACTGACTTAGCTGAATATCCAGCTAAAAGTAGAGCAACGAAAGGTGTTGTTTCTATTAAAGTGAGTGAGCGTAATGGTAAAGTCGTTGGTGCAGTTCAAGTTGAAGACCTTGATGAGATCATGTTAATTACTGACAGTGGTACATTAGTACGTACTCGCGTTAATGAAGTGAGTGTTATAGGTCGTAATACTCAAGGAGTACGTTTAATACGTACTGCTGATGATGAGCATGTGGTTGCATTACAACGTATTGATGAAATTGAAGAGCCAGAACAACTTGAAGAAGTTGTTGAAGGTGATGAAGTTATTGAAACGAGTGCAGAGCACAATCCAGAGCATAGCGCTCAACAGGATGATGTTGAAAGTACAGAAGACAATAACGAAGAGTAGTCGTTATAGTAACATTGAAAAGGGCGGCTAATAACCGCCTTTTTTATTGTAATTTTATTAGTGAAATAATATTTCTAATAGCAGTTAATAAAGTAGGAATGATAATGTCAGAAGTTTTTAATTTTTGTGCTGGCCCAGCCATGTTACCAACAGCTGTAATGGCAAAAGCACAACAAGAGTTTGTTAATTGGCAAGGTACTGGTAGTTCTGTAATGGAATTAAGTCATCGTAGCGGTATATACATGGCTATGGCTGCTCAAGCGGAAGCAGATTTACGTGAGCTGATGTCTATACCTGATAATTATAAAGTTTTGTTTTGTCATGGTGGCGGACGTGGACAATTTTCTGCTGTTCCATTGAATTTATTACCTGCAGGAAAAACTGCTGATTACATTGTTGACGGCTCATGGTCTAAAGCAGCAGCAACCGAAGCACAAAACTTTGGTGATATTAATGTTATTAACATCACCAAAGAAGATAATGGCAATATTAGTGTCCTTAACCCAACAGAATGGCCTATAAGTCCCAACGCGGCTTATGTTCATTATTGTCCAAATGAAACGGTTAACGGTATCGAAATTAATGAAATACCAGAAACTAATGGTGTGCCTTTAGTTGCAGATATGTCTTCAACTATTTTATCTCACGAAGTTGACGTCAGTAAGTTTGGCTTAATCTATGCGGGTGCACAAAAAAATATCGGCCCATCGGGATTAACAATTGTTATTGTTCGTGAAGATTTATTGGGTCATGCTCAAATAGCAACGCCATGTATTATGAATTACAAATTAGCTGCAGATAATGACTCAATGTATAATACTCCACCAACTTATGCTTGGTATCTTGCGGGTTTAGTCTTCCAGTGGCTTAAAGATTTAGGTGGTGTAAAAGCTATTGCTAAAGTAAATAAAGCAAAAGCTGAGTTACTTTATCAAGCAATTGATAACAGTGAATTATACCTTAATCACATAGAATCTCAGTATCGTAGCAAGATGAATATTCCTTTTTGGCTAAAAGATGAAACTTTAAATGATAAGTTTTTAATCGAGTCAGAGGCAGCAGGTTTAACTGCACTTAAAGGCCATAGAATTGTTGGTGGCATGCGTGCAAGTATCTATAACGCAATGCCACTTGAAGGTGTACAGGCACTTGTAGAATTTATGCAACAGTTTGAAAAGAGGAATAGATAAAGTGGAGCAGTTAACATTAAACCCAATAGATAAAATTAATGGTGAGATATTTTTACCAGGTTCAAAAAGTTTATCTAATCGTGCATTGCTAATTGCAGCGTTAGCGAATGGCGTAACAAAAATTACTAATTTATTAGTTAGTGATGACATTAACCATATGTTAGATGCGTTAAAAATTCTTGGTATTGAATATACCTTAAGTGATTGTGGCACAGAGTGTACAGTCATCGGCAATAATGGCTTTTTTAATGCTAAAGAGCCATTGGAATTGTACTTAGGTAATGCAGGTACCGCTATGCGTCCATTATGCGCTGCACTTGCAGCGAGTGAAGGCGAATTTATCTTAACTGGCGAACCACGAATGAAAGAGCGACCTATTGGACATTTGGTTGATGCTTTAGGTCAGCTTGGTAGCGATATAGAATACTTGGAAAATAAAGATTACCCACCGGTAAAAATTAAAGGTAAAGCGTTAACTGGTAATACAGTGTCCATTGATGGGTCTATCTCAAGTCAATTTTTAACTGCTATTTTGATGATTGCACCTTTATTAGAAACTGATACCACAATAGTAATTGAGGGTGAATTAGTTTCCAAGCCTTACATTGATATTACACTCGATATTATGTCTAGATTTGGTGTCAATGTTCAAAACAATGATTATAAGTCTTTCAGTGTTAGTGGCAATCAGTCATATCAAGCACAAGACAAATATATGGTGGAAGGTGATGCATCTTCTGCGTCATATTTCTTAGCGGCTGCCGCAATTAAAGGTGGTCAAGTTACTGTGCATGGTGTTGGTAAACTCAGTGTTCAGGGAGATAAGCATTTTGCCGATGTGCTTGAGAAAATGGGCGCAGAAGTTCATTGGAATGATGAGTCAATCACCGTTATAGGTAAGCCGTTAACTGCAGTAGATATGGATATGAATCATATTCCGGATGCGGCCATGACTATTGCTACCACAGCACTTTTCGCAACGGGCACAACAACGATTAGAAACATATATAACTGGCGTGTTAAAGAAACAGACCGATTAAATGCGATGGCTACGGAATTAAGAAAAGTTGGCGCAGAGGTTGTTGAAGGTGAAGATTATATTTCAATCACCCCACCAAAATCCCTTATACATGCTGAAATTGATACCTATAACGACCACAGAGTCGCTATGTGTTTCTCTCTTGTTGCTTTGGGCAATACACAGGTAACGATTAATGATCCTAAGTGTACGGCCAAAACTTTTCCTGACTATTTTGATAAGTTAGCGCAAGTATCTTGCTAATTATGTTACAGAATAATATTTTTACGCGATTTCATATCAAACGGATTAATTTATTAGTCAGCTTAGAGCTACATTAGCGAGCTTAAAACAAGTAAAATGAGTTAAACATAGTTAGTCTATCTTTCATTCATTTTGTGATGTTATCAGTTTGCTAATGAGCTCCCAAAGGGTGAGTTTAAAAGGCTTACATGCGACGTTATTGATTTTGAGAAGGGAGTAACCATTCTCTTCAATCAATGCCTTGCCTCTAAGCCTTTTAATTCTCGCTAAGTGATAAATAAATTAGTCCGATTGGTATTACGATATAAATCCCGTATAATTGCGCCGATTTTCGATGTTAGGAGAAAGATTTATGCAGGAAAGCAATCCGGTTATCACCATTGACGGCCCTAGTGGCGCAGGTAAAGGGACAGTTGCTAGAATAGTTGCAGACCAATTGGGTTGGCAACTTCTCGATAGTGGCGCTATTTATCGTGTCTTAGCCGTAGCAATTCAGCATCATCAACTTGCTTTAGATGATGAAGAAGCTCTTATCCCTATGGCTGCTCATCTTGATGTTCAATTTGAAATTAATAGCCAAGGCGAAAGTAAAGTTATTTTAGAAGGCGAGAATGTTACCGATATTATCCGCACTGAAGAAGTGGGTGAGTTAGCATCAAAAGTAGCTGCATTCCCGCGTGTTAGAGAAGCACTACTACGAAGACAGCGCGCTTTTAGTGTTAGTCCCGGCTTAGTTGCTGATGGACGTGATATGGGCACGGTCGTTTTCACACAAGCACCCGTTAAAGTATTTTTGACTGCTAGTGCAGATGAACGGGCACAAAGAAGATTTAATCAGTTGAAAGAGAAGGGGATTGATGTTAAAATCGGTCGCCTTTTGGACGACATACGTCAACGAGATGAGCGTGATCAAAACCGCAAGGTTGCTCCACTTATCCCGGCAGAAGGAGCGTTAATTATTGATTCCACTGACATTTCTATTACAGAAGTCGTTAATGAAATCCTTACTTTTGCCAATGGCAAATTAACGTAAAACTAACAGCTTTATGCTAGCGAAATCATTAATACCAGCTAGTATTAAAGAACTTTTAATAGAAAGCCTACTGTACGGACACACTGGGCATACTTAATAACCCCATGAAACAATGACGTTGACTGGATTAATAGCTGAGTTTATAACAAGTTATGGAAAATTTTGCGCAACTTTTTGAAGAAAGTTTAAAAGAAATCGAAACACGTCCGGGTTCAATCATCCGCGGAACAATCGTAGCCGTTAACAAAGACAATGTAATTGTTGATGCTGGCTTAAAATCTGAGAGTGTTATCTCAATTGATCAGTTTAAAAACGCTGCTGGTGAAGTTGAAGTAGTTGTTGGTGATGAAATTGACGTAGCCTTAGATGCAACAGATGATGGTTTCGGTGAAACTATTCTATCTCGTGAAAAAGCTAAACGTCACGAAGCATGGCAAGTGCTTGAAAAAGCATACGAAGAAAAAGAAACTGTTATCGGTGTTATCAACGGTAAAGTTAAAGGCGGTTTCACTGTTGAAGTTAGCGATATCCGTGCTTTCTTACCAGGTTCTTTAGTAGATGTTCGTCCAGTACGTGACACTGCTCACCTTGAAGGCAAGCCTCTAGAATTTAAAGTTATTAAGCTTGATCAAAAGCGTAATAACGTAGTAGTTTCTCGTCGTGCTGTAATTGAAGCTGAAGGCAGCGCAGAACGTGATGAATTACTTGAGTCATTAGCAGAAGGCCAAGAAGTTAAAGGTATAGTTAAGAACCTTACTGACTACGGCGCATTTGTTGACTTAGGCGGCATTGATGGTTTATTACATATCACAGATATGGCTTGGAAACGCGTTAAGCACCCAAGTGAAATCGTAAATGTTGGCGATGAAATACAAGTTAAAGTATTGAAATTCGATCGTGAGCGCACTCGTGTGTCTCTAGGTATGAAGCAGTTAGGCGAAGATCCATGGGTAGCAATTGCTAACCGTTACCCAGAAGGTTCTAAACTTTCTGGTCGCGTAACTAACTTAACTGACTACGGTTGTTTCGTTGAAATCCAAGAAGGCGTTGAAGGTTTAGTTCACGTTTCTGAAATGGATTGGACTAACAAAAACATCCACCCATCTAAAGTTGTTAACTTAGGTGACACAGTTGAAGTACTAGTATTAGAAATTGACGAAGAACGTCGTCGTATTTCTCTAGGTCTTAAACAGTGTATTGCTAACCCTTGGGAAGAGTTTGCTAAAAACTTCAACAAAGGCGACAAAGTATCTGGTAAAATCAAGTCAATCACTGACTTTGGTATCTTTATCGGTCTTGACGGCGGCATTGATGGTTTAGTTCACTTATCTGATATTTCATGGGCTGGCGGTGAAGAAGCTGTTCGTGATTATAAGAAAGGCGATGAAATCGACGCTATCGTTCTTCAAGTTGACCCAGAACGTGAGCGTATCTCGTTAGGCGTTAAACAAGCTGAAGACGACCCGTTCAATATGTATCTTGCAGATAAGAAAAAAGGTGCTATTGTTAACGGTAAGGTAACTGAAGTTGATGCTAAAGGCGCAACTATCTTGTTAGCTGAAAGTGTTGAAGGTTACCTTCGTGTTAGCGACATTTCTGTAGAACGTATCGAAGATGCATCTACAGTATTAAAAGTTGGTGACGACGTTGAAGCTAGATTTATGGGTGTGGATCGTAAGAACCGTACTATCAGTCTATCTATCAAAGCAAAAGATCAAGCTGATGAACGTGAAGCAATGGATAACCTAAACCAAGTTGAAGAAACTGGTTTAAGTGCTATGGCTGCAGCGTTTAAAAACGCTAAAAACTAATATTCCTTAACCGGAAATAGTTTTACTTTGCAATGGTGCTGTAATTAATACAGCAGGTGAAAAGAGTATTTATCACTATAGTGGTGATACTCTTTTCTTATTTTTAACGCCATTGGCGGAGCCAATTTTTACTATTATTTTTATATTAATTAGTAAAGTTGCGCGGTGCTAGGTAAATACTGAGAGGTCAAAATGACTAAGTCAGAACTTATTGAGAAATTAGCAGATAAATTAAGTCATTTATCCGCTAAAGAAGTGGAAAAATCTATAAAAGAAATTTTGGAATTAATGGCGCAATCCTTGTCAAAAGGAGAGCGTATTGAAATTCGAGGTTTTGGTAGTTTTTCATTGCATTATCGCGCTCCACGAGTTGGTAGAAATCCAAAAACTGGTGAATCGGTTGAGTTAAGCGGTAAATACGTTCCTCACTTTAAGCCGGGTAAAGAGTTACGTGAAAGAGTTAATCTTTCTGTAGCATAAATTGCAAAGCTAACTAAAAAATTAGATAATAAACGGCATGTTAACCATGCCGTTTTTTTTTGGCATAATTTTATAAAGGCCGATGATAGTGCGATTATATTTAACACTCTTTTTTATTTTAGTTTTACTGGCGGTAGCATTTATTTTTGGTAGCCAAAATGACCAATTACTCACTTTAAACTATTTAGTAGCGCGCACAGAAATAACAGTGGCTGCTGCCGTGAGTTTATTTACCGGCTTGGGTTTCCTTTTAGGCTTATTAGTCACTATTCTTTGGCGTATAGTACGAAAAAGTAAAAAGGCACTCGCGAAAAACAAATCCCAGGAAAAATAGTTTCAACGCTACTTTTCTACTTAACATATAACTTGTCTCAAGAGCTCTAATGATTGAATTACTCTTTTTATTATTACCCGTTGCCATGGCTTATGGCTGGTTTATGGGTCGTAATAGCATTAAACAAAACCAACAAATTGCTAAGCAAGATTTATCAATAAAATACTCGACGGGCTTAAATTACTTATTATCTAATCAACAAGATAAAGCCATCGACTCATTGCTTGATGCTTTGAAAGTAGAAGACGATAGTGTAGAAGCACATTTCGCAATGGCTAATTTATTCCGCAAACGTGGCGAATTAGACCGCGCATTAAAAGTCCATGAACACCTTGTTAGACTTAACCATTTGCCAACTAAAGATAAACAGCAAGCTGTCTTTGAGTTAGGAAAAGATTTCCTTAGCGCGGGGTTGTATGACCGTGCTGAAACAATGTTTACAAAATTATTAAAATCAAAAGACTATGGTCTAAAATCTATAACTTACCTATTGAAAATTTTTCAATCCACAAAAGATTGGCAGCAGGGCATAGATAGACAAAAGCTGATTGTTAAATATGACGATAAACGCTCATTGCACACACTAGCGAACTTTTATTGTGAATTAGCAACAACGGCTTTTGAAAAAGATCAATTTATAGAAGTAATTGAACTACTAGAACAAGCACTGATACTCGATCCCAATTCATGTCGTGCTAATTGGCTGATGGCAAAAATTTATGAAAACCACCAGCAATGTGAATTAGCGGCTAAGTGTTATCAAGCTATTTATCATCAAGATAATGAGTTCTTTCCAGATGTGATTGAACCCATGTTAGCTTGTTATACACGATTAGATGAACTGGATGAATTCTATGCCTTTATTAAAAAGGTTTATGATGAAACAGCTAGTTCGAGCGCCTTAATTTGTTATCTAAGTCATGTCGAACAAAAGCATGGTAAGAAAAAAGCGATAGAGTTTATGTTGTCAGCATTAAAACGCAGACCAACTATTCGAGGCTTTGAACACTTCGTTAATATGCAAATCAACCAAGTACAAGTTGATGTCAATGATGATAGCTTAGACTTAATTAAAGAATTAATTGGTGAATATTTGAAAGTTAAACACAGGTATGATTGCCGTAGTTGTGGTTTTAATAGCCAAATACATTACTGGTCTTGTCCGTCCTGTCATGAATGGGAACAGCTTAAGCCTATTCGAGGTCTAGAAGGGGAATAATAATCCCTTTCGTTGTTGTAAAACACAAGAGCTACATCGAAAGTACTCACTGACTATCGTCAGCTCCGTGCTTTCTCTTTGCTCTTGCACTTTACAACGTTGAAACGAATCATTATTAGTTTCAAGAGCTACCAATAGCAAACTTATTATACTTCTCGATATTTAATTCGGGAATTAACTTATTGTCATTCCCGAACTTCCCATGTGAACTCTCTACATGGAAAGGTCGGAAACTATTGTATTAAAAAACAGGAAATCCCATGAACGATCCAAAAGTAGTAGTCGCGCTAGACTTTGATAACAAAAATGATGCCTTATCCTTTGTTGATAAGATTGAGCCAACTGATGCTCGTTTAAAAGTTGGCAAAGAGATGTTCACTTATTTTGGTCCTGAATTTGTTAAGCAACTAACTGGTAAAGGTTTTGATGTTTTTCTTGATCTAAAATTTCATGACATTCCTAATACGGTAGCAAAGGCAGTTACCGCTGCTGCGGACTTAGGTGTTTGGATGGTGAATGTCCATGCCAGTGGTGGTATGCAAATGATGAGTAAAGCTAAGCAGGCACTTGATGGTTACGGGCAAGATGCACCACTGTTAATTGCTGTCACCGTGTTAACTAGCATGAATGAAGCCGATTTACGTGGTTTAGGTATTAATAAAACACCAGCCGAGCAAGTGGACTTCTTAGCGAGTTTAACCAAGCGAAGCGGTTTAGATGGTGTGGTTTGCTCTGCGTGGGAAGCTGAACAATTAAAGAGAGATTTAGGGAAAGAATTTAAACTGATAACCCCAGGTATAAGACCAGCTGGCTCTGCGCTAGATGACCAACACCGTATTATGACACCTAAAGAAGCTATGGATGTTGGTGTTGACTATTTGGTGATCGGACGTCCAATTACTAAAGCTGTTGACCCTCAACTTGTATTGCAACAAATTAATGCTTCAATTAGTTAATTCATAGGCTATAGGTAGTAGTGAGTTAGTTAAAAAAAAGACAAAAAAAAGCTAGATTTAAATCTAGCTTTTTTGTTTCTATAGCGTTCTATTTTTCATAATTACTGATAAAAGCAACAAGGTCTAATACCTTGTTTGAATAGCCAATTTCATTATCATACCAAGAAACGACTTTAACGAAAGTATCAGTTAAGGCAATACCCGCTGTAGCATCAAATACTGAAGTACAAGTCTCACCAACGAAGTCATTAGAAACAACAGCATCTTCAGTGTAACCTAAAATACCATTCAACTCGCCTTCAGCGGCAGCGCTCATTGCTTGACAAATTTCAGCGTAAGTTGCTGGTTTTTTCAAGTTAACGGTTAAATCAACTACTGAAACATCAGGCGTTGGCACACGAAATGCCATACCGGTTAACTTACCGTTTAACTCTGGAATAACTTTACCTACGGCTTTAGCTGCGCCAGTTGATGAAGGTATTATATTCTGACCTGCACCACGACCACCGCGCCAATCTTTAGCTGAAGGACTATCAACCGTTTTCTGAGTAGCTGTCATAGCATGTACTGTAGTCATCAAGCCATCTTGGATGCCCCAATTGTCATTCAATACTTTAGCAATAGGCGCTAAACAGTTAGTAGTACATGACGCATTTGAAACGATGTCCTGGCCTTTATATTCAGTTAAGTTAACACCACAAACAAACATAGGGGTATCATCTTTTGAAGGTGCACTTAACACAACTTGCTTAGCACCGGCAGTAATATGTTTACGTGCAGTTTCATCAGTTAGGAACAAGCCAGTAGACTCAACAACTACATCTACGTCGATATCGTTCCACTTTAGATCTTCTGGATTACGTTCAGCAGTAACACGTACAGTATTGCCATTCACTACTAATTGACCATCTACTACATCAACAGTGCCATTAAATCGACCATGTGTTGAATCATACTTCAACATATAAGCCATGTATTCAATGTCCATTAAATCGTTGATACCAACAATTTCAATGTCATTACGTTCAGCAGCAGCTCTAAATACAAAACGACCAATACGGCCAAAACCATTTATACCAATTCTAATTTTCATGGTGAACCTCTTAAATTCATTATGTAGTAAAATTACACCATTTTGAGATTAATACAAGCTAAAGATGGCTTTTATGACTAAAAAGTTTCAGTTTTATTGTGTTATGTTGACTTAATTACTAAAGTTTCCACCTGTAGATTAATTATTTTTGCATTTTGTATAATACTTCTTAAATAGCATGGTAGAATGCGCGAAATTTTGAATAATAGTCAACAGACTTAGACTATTGACCTTATCTGACATAGGATAAATATTTATGACACAAGATAAAATATTGTGTGACATCGGCTTTATTGGCCTAGGTGTTATGGGTAAAAACCTGGTGCTTAATTTAGCTGATAATGGCTATAATATTGCAGCTTTCGATTTAAGTGATGAAAAAGTTCAAGCAGTTATTGCACAAGATGAGGTAGAAAACTCTACTGATATACCACGTGTTTATGGCTGTTCATCTTACACTGAATTGTTATCGCAACTTAAAGCACCACACCTCATTGTATTAAGTGTTCCTGCGGGAGCCCCTGTTGACCAAGTTTGTGAAAATCTTATTGGTGCAGGTATTCAGCCAGATGATATTATAATTGATACAGGTAATAGCCTGTGGGTTGATACAGTCGCTAGAGAGAAGAAGTATAAAAGTAACTTCTTATTATTTTCTTCTGCCGTTTCAGGTGGAGAAGTTGGCGCACGTTTTGGCCCTTCACTAATGCCAAGTGGCTCTCCTTATGCCTGGGCTCGAGTTAAACCTATTTGGGAAGCTATTGCCGCTAAAGTTGATACTGCTACGGGTAAGCCAATAGAGCGTACTCAGCCAGGACAAGTTATCACTGATGGTGAACCTTGTGCTGCATATATTGGTCCAGCCGGAGCTGGCCATTATGTTAAAATGGTTCACAACGGTATTGAATATGCGGATATGCAAATTATCTGTGAAGCCTATCATGTGTTGAAATCAGGTCTTAACTTAACCTGTGATGAAATAGCAGACATTTTTTCTCAATGGAATAATGGCCCGTTAGATAGTTACTTGATGGAAATATCAGTCGAAGTACTACGTCATAAATCAGCTGATACCAATACACCACTGGTTGAGTTGATTTTAGATAAAGCAGGGCAAAAAGGTACTGGTCTTTGGACTGCTATGAGTAGCTTAGAAGTGGGTTGTCCAGCACCGACTATTGCTCAAGCGGTTTATGCTCGTTCTATCTCTTCATTTAAATCGCTTAGAACTGAGGCTTCATCATTACTTGGTGGACCACAGCAATCACCTTTGTCGTCAGAAGAGCAGCAGCAAGTTATTGAGCAATTACATGATGCAATGTACTGCGCTAAAATTTGTGCTTACGCGCAAGGTTTCCAGTTAATGAAACTTGCGGCTAAAGAACATGGTTGGACATTAGATTTTGCAAGCATTGCTAAAATTTGGCGCGCAGGTTGTATCATTCGAGCTGCCTTTTTGCAGTCAATAGCTAACGCTTACGAACGTAATGAAGATTTAGATAACCTATTGCTTGATGACTTTTTTGTTAAAGAACTAAACAGTCGTCAACAAAACTGGCGCAAGGCTATTTGTCATGCAACAATGCAAGGTGTACCTATAGGCGCGTTGTCTTCTTCACTTGCTTATTATGACTCAATACGCAGCGAAACATTACCGGCTAATTTATTGCAAGGTCAACGAGATTATTTTGGTGCTCATACCTTTGAACGCATAGATAAAGCTTCAGGTAAAAAATACCATGTAGAATGGTCAACAGATGAAAGAAAAACCATTCTAGTTGATGGTTAAAGGCTAAAAATTTATGAAAAATGATGATCATTATAAAGACAAATTAACCGATGCAGCTTTCAAAGTATGTCGGTTAGCGGCAACTGAACAACCTTTTAGCGGTATTTATAATGATCATTGGCAGCAGGGCACTTATCATTGTGCCTGCTGTGAACAGCCTTTATTCAATAGTGAGAGTAAATTTAATGCGGGCTGTGGCTGGCCAAGTTTTTCTTCGGCTGTTGAAACTAAAGTTGCTTACAAATCAGATGATTCACATCTAATGCAACGTGTAGAAATTCAATGTGCAGCTTGCGATTCTCATCTTGGTCATGTCTTTGATGACGGTCCACAACCTACCGGTAAACGCTATTGTGTGAATTCACTTAGCTTGAAATTCCAAGCAGAATAAACTCACCTCATTTAGTAAAGAATAGCGAATAGTGCCTATTCTTTACTTTCATTCGTTTTATAGTGATCAGTAATTAGGGCTACTAAATTGGCCTGATTCAATTTTAGCTAGGGTAGTGCTAGCGACTTTATCTAGAAATTCTGCGTCCAATGTTTTTGCTTGTTGATAGCTATTGAGGCTAGTCTCGATCATTTCATCGGGTTCATCTTGTAATAGCTGATAAGTGCGTAACCAAATATATGCCTGCTTATATTGTTTTTTCTTAGCAAAGATTGTTACTAGTGATTGTAATATTTCAGGGGAGAGTTCACTTCCCGGTTGATGTAGTTCAAGCGCGTGGTATAACAACCCCAATGTCTTTTTACTGTTTCGCTTTATGTAATATGTCGCTAAATGAAACTGTGCGGTTGAGTTTTCGAGAACGGGATCCCCTTCTAATTGGAGGAAATTTTCTAAAGCCAAGTCGTTAGACTCTCTTGACCAATGATAATAAAGAAGGTGGGGGTGCTTAGAGTTAGCGCTTTGCTCAGTCAACTGTGATAACTGAGCTTTAGCCTTCAACAAATTATCTTTTCTAAGCGTTGTTTTTTCTTTTAATTTTTTGTGTTGGATTTGAGAAGCCAATGACATACATTTTATATAACCTTCATAAGCAATAAGTAATTTATACTTATCTGCATCAAAATTGTTGTTTTTGACTTTTATTCGATTCGTTGCAACGTCTATCCGTTGAACTTTACACCAACTATCTTTGCCGAATTCATTACATATCTCTGCATTTTCACTGCAAAGTTGCTTTAAATTAACATTGTTATCGCAACCATTGAGAATAAGTACACATAATACTGCTCCAAACTTAACGGTATAGGAGGATTTAAGCTGTTTTATTTTTCTAAAATTAATCATAAAAAATACCAAAAAGTTTTTTGTAACCTATAGAGAAATCTTTCATACTCAATTACAATACGCCAGTAAATGTACTCTCAACTAGCTATTATTGTATTTAGTACCCTATGATAATAGCCTAATGTTTAATTGACTGAAATAAAAGGTTTAAGTAATGACTTCTCATCTTGAGGAAACGTATCAAGCAAGCTGGCAAGAACGTCAAACGTTCGCTGAAAACATGCAACCAATTATTGGACAGCTTTTTCGCAACAAAGGCATTGAAATTTTAGTGTACGGTCGTCCACTATTAAATGCATCTTCTATTGATATTATTAAAGCACATAAATCTGTTGCTCTCCATGAAGAAAGTAAATTGCGTTTACGTGAAAGTTTCCCTTTTGTCGAAGCAATCAACAAAATGGATTTAGCACCTGCACGCATCGATGTAGGTAAGTTAGCGTATAACTATTTATACCTAGGTCAAGCCAATGACCTTTCTATTGAACAATATTTAGATAAAGAATTATCAGCAGAAAGCCGTGAAAACTCAGATCAAAAAAGCCAAGATGTTGTTCTTTATGGTTTTGGTCGTATAGGTCGTCTTTTAGCGCGTTTATTAATAGAACGTGCTGGTCCAAATGCTAAATTAAATCTACGTGCTATCGTTTTACGTCCAAGTAAAGGTGGCGATGATTTAGAGAAACGCGCAAGTTTATTACGTCGTGATTCCGTACATGGTGCTTTTAACGGTAGTATTACTATCGATAAAGAAAATAACGTAATTAAAGCTAACGGTGCTTTTATTAAAGTTATCTATGCAAAATCACCTGCGGAAGTTGATTACACAGAGCATGGTATCACTAACGCATTAGTTGTTGATAATACCGGTATCTGGACTGACGAAGATGGTTTAGGTCAGCATTTACAATCAAAAGGTGTTGCTAAAGTTTTACTTACAGCACCTGCTAAAGGTGATATCAAAAACATCGTTTATGGTGTTAACCACGATATGATTTTAGCCTCAGATAAAATAATCTCTGCAGCGAGTTGTACTACTAATGCTATTACACCGGTATTAAAAGCGCTTAATGATGAATATGGTATTCGCAATGGCCATGTTGAAACTATCCATTCATATACTAACGATCAAAACTTAATTGATAACTACCATCCTGCACCACGTCGTGGTCGCAGTGCTCCTTTAAATATGGTTATCAGTACTACCGGTGCTGCAAAAGCAGTAGCTAAAGCATTACCTGAGCTTAAAGGCTTATTAACAGGTAACGCAATTCGTGTTCCAACGCCTAATGTTTCAATGGCTATCATGAACTTGAATTTAAAGAAAGCGACTGATAAAGCAGCGTTGAATGATTACCTACGTAATATTTCATTAAACTCACCGTTACAAAATCAAATTGATTACACGGCTTCAAACGAAATCGTTTCTACTGATTTAGTGGGTTCACGTTATGCAGGTGTTGTTGATTCACAAGCAACTATTGTTGATGGTGATCGCGCAGTATTATACGTTTGGTATGACAACGAGTTTGGTTACAGCTGTCAAGTTGTACAAGTAATGCTAGAGATGTCTGGAATTACAGTACCTTCTTTACCGTTAAAGTAATAATTACCTAAGCTAGCATGCTAGCTTATTAAAAAGGGCACATATTAATTTAATATGTGCCCTTTTTTATAATGTTGCTATTTATACCAATTCCATTAATTTAGTTCCCATTAATTTAGTTCCCACTAAGAGCTTACCAGCGGTTTTAAAATAAAGTGAATTTTCACTCGATATGAAAGAAATTATGTGCAGTTATCGAACCACTGGAAAACGTACGACAGGATTAAGAAATAGAGTCTGCTAAAAGCTACTCGATGATGAGGTACTACCTAAATATATTGCAAATGATGTTCTGGATATCAAGTATCTATTTTATTTGGGTGGTATCGAGCATAAATTCATCCTACGCTTATATATTGAATACTAGATATTAAAATTACTTAAGTTAGGGTAAATAAATGAAATATACAATTGCTATATTCATTATTATTTTGTTTATCAGCCAGGCTGCTCAAGCCTGCACTTTAACTAAGGGTTACCGATCGACTGCAAGACTCCCAAATATTCAAGCTAACAATGACTCAGGTTTATATTATGACTTGTATCATAAAGCCGCCTTTAATATAGGGTGTCAATTGAATATAATACGGTCAAGTAAAAAGCGAATTATGAGACAAATAAAAAATGGTACTATTGATTTTTATCCTGGTCTGACTTTCACACCTGCACGTGCCGAATTTGTTTTATTTATTCCTAATGGCCTGCCTTCATTAGATATAGGATTAACTCGAATAGATGTCGAAGAGATCAAAGGCCCTGAAGATTTCGCGGGAAAAATACTGTTGTCAACCTTCGGCTCAACAGAACTTATTCGTCATCAACATGCATTAGTTGTGAAACGTCCATCTGAGCTGAGCCACTCGATAGCAATAAACCACATTTTGGCTGGCCGAGCAGATGTTTATGTCGATGAACTTTCTACTATCGCGTATCTATTGAAAGACAATTTAAGAAAAAAAGAGCTTAAATATCATTTAAATTGTTGTGGTGGTTTAACTGATTTAACGATGGGATTTTCAAGAAAATCTATTCATTATAGTGAAGTTGAAAATACTTTGTATAATCCAGAA
Organism: Colwellia sp. 75C3; assembly: GCF_002836255.1. Lineage (GTDB taxonomy): Bacteria > Pseudomonadota > Gammaproteobacteria > Enterobacterales > Alteromonadaceae > Colwellia. The sequence goes on from NZ_PJAU01000057.1 coordinate 104,843, forward strand.
AAACCACTGAGTTTTGATAACTATCCTATGATGCTTGGTTCTAATAGTATTGCATACCGTTTTTACCAGTCGTTATTATTATTAAAAGCAAATAGCTATACCGATAAGTTATATTTACAATATTTTGGCTTTGATGTGCATAGTATTCAAACCTATAACGAAGATACCGAGGAGAAAATTAAGGACTAAAATGTTAGGAGCCTGCTAAATATCGATCCTTCAACCTTGAAAGAGTAAATAAAATTACCTATTACTAGATATAATCCTAAACTTTGGTTGAAGGCAGGTCTCAAGAATATGAACTGCAATCGTCTATTATTAACATTTAACATGCTTTGCTGTATTGGAGATATTAACGCCAACACCGACGATATTGATTCAGGTGTCACCGATCAAATTTCATTGGTTGCCAATTTCTAGACAGGGAACTTTTTCTATTCAGGCAAACAGTCCTGTTGATACTGCAAATAAAGGTGCATATTACTTGATAATATACGCTTACATTTCGTAAATTAAATATCATAAAAGAGCAGTAATTAAATTGTTATTTAACTCAAGTTTTTAATTGCTCGGTCGATAACAAAGTATTGATCATTATTATAAGTTGGGTTTATGTCTATCAGTGTAGGTCAAAATAGTTCAGCCGCAGCGCAAAATACTTCTGGTGCGGAGTTGCTCACAGCAGCGTTATCTAAAAGACAACAAGAAGTTGAAGGAAAAATGGTATTACAGCTAATTCAATCAGCAAGTGTTAGTAATTTACCTGCGCCATCGGGCAATAGTGGTTTTAATGTTAACATCAAAGTGTAAATAACCTTTGGTTATCACTCCTGTGTGTTCAATTAATGTTTAAATACAGCGAGCAGGTTTTGGTAATCCCGCGTATTTAGTGGCCTGTTTGGCGGGACCTTCAGGAAATAACTTATACAAATATCGGCTGCTTGCCTTCTCTTCACCAAACTCACTCTTCATTGCTTTAGTTAATGCACGGATAGCCGGAGAGGTGTTATAGGTTAAATAAAACTGTCTAACAAAATTGATAACTTCCCAGTGGGCATCAGTTAGTTCAAATTCATCATGTTTTGCCATAACAAGTGCTAACTCTTTTTTCCACAATAAATGGTCAAGTAAATAACCTTGTTTGTCTGTTGTAATGATATTGCCTTCAAAATTTAATGTTACTGCCATGTGATCACTTTTTTATGGTTAAAGGTTAATTCTACAACATCAGCCATGTCTATATGGTTAATGGTTGCTATCGTTTCAATAGCTCTTGCCTGAGCATGCGTTGTAATAACATTGATGTTAATCGTGCCGTCTACTCGCTTGAGTAAGCTATCCATCAATGAGTGTTTAAGGTTATAACAACCATCATCCATCAATACGATAGAATCTTGATGATCCAATACGCTTAAACACTGTGCGAAATCATTGGTGGCAAAAGCTGATTGCCTAACTAAATGTAAAGTGCTCATGGTGTTCCTTAAAACCGTAGTACATGTTGATGGCGATTCAGTGCTTTACCAAACTCAATACTTGTTAATACTTGCACATCATTAATATGAAATGTTTCATTAAGCTGACGATTAACTAAGGACTGTTGGCAAGCATAGATGTCTTCAATATCGTAGAATTCAAAAGCTGAAAATGTTTTCAAATAATCTTTAATTGAGACTAAACGACCATCTTGATTAGCAATTAACTGATAAACGCCATCACCTTGAAAAAATAACGAAACCTTTTGCTCAAATGAACCAAAAATCAATGCAACATCAAGAGCATCTTTACCGTGATTACTGCTAAAAGGTGCTTTACTATTGATAATGGCTAAACCGGATTCTTTAGGTAAAATAGCGGGCGTTTGTTGCTCTATTATTGTCATTAAAACTGTACCAAGCGAGAAGCTTTTGTCGTTAACTCAACCAGTTCGCCTAAACCCGATACGGTAAAGGCTTTGTTTACTTGTTCATTGTCTATTGAGTCACAGGCTATACCGCGCTTTTCAGCCGCAGTAATACATATATGTAATGGTAATTGATATTGTTGCTGTAATCGTTGCCAGTGCGCTATTGCCTGGTATTCATCACTGGCAATGCTAGTGTTTTTGTTCGCATGCATTGCACCATCTTGATAAAAGAATACACCAATAACATTGATGCCAGCGACTAAAGCGGCCTCAACATACGTTAATGCTGTAATTGTTAAGTGGCTATAAGGGGGAGTAGTTACTACTACAGCAAGAGTTTTCACAACACATCCAAACTATAAAGAAAATAAAGAGTAAAACAGCTCAAAAAAAAGCCCCGCAATTGCGAGGCTTTTTATTATAAAACATTATAAATGATTATTATGTTTTTTAACGAAACTTTTTAGATTTAACTAATCGTCGTTGCCAAGTACACCTAATAAACTCAATAAATGTACAAAGATATTGTAGATGTTTAAGTATAAAGAAACAGTGGCACGAATGTAGTTACGTTCACCACCATTAATTATACGGCTTGTATCATACAAAATTAAACCAGACATAATCATGATAACTGCAGCACTAATCGCTAGTGAAAGGGCAGGGATGGCGAAGAAGATGTTAGCTAAACTTGCTACCACTACTACAATCAAACCAACCATCAAAAAGCCACCCATAAACGAGAAGTCTTTTTTACTGGTTAACGCATAACCTGAAAGTGCGAAAAATATTAATGCAGTTCCGCCAAGCGCTTGCATTATCATCGCAGGTCCGCCGGGCATTGCAGCGTATGCACTAAGCATAGGGCCTAATGAAGCTCCCATTAAACCGGTAAAAGCAAAAATCCAATAAACACCACTAGCAGAATCAGCTTTTTTGTTCACAACAAACATTAAACCGAACGCGACTAACATCATAATAAGCGCAGCACCGTGTGGTAGGTTCATTGCCATTGAAATGCCAGCTGTAACGGCACTAAATGCAAGTGTCATTGATAACAACATGTAAGTATTTTTCAATACTTTATTAATTTCTATCGCCGAACTTTTACTCGCCGTTTGAAAACTCATATTAGATTGCATAAAACTTCCTTAAGAATTTAATTCTATTTACTTGTTATAAGCTAAGATAAGGTCATTTTAGATAAGTTCAAGTTTTTATTATTTAAATAACCAAAGAACTGACTTACGCTAACTTAGTGCCTTATGACATATTATGGCATGGTGATTTTTAAAATACTACGCTTTGCTTTGTTTAAAAGTGGCAATAATTTGTTTTATTTTGTAACCATTAATTAAAAAAACACCGGCTATTCAACATAGAAAGTGATGTTAGTTAACATTGAACCCACTCTAATCCTAAGGATTGGTAGCTGTTAATAACAGCTTGTTTTCTTTTACAGCTATTACTATGATCGTTAATCAAACCCGATGCTTGCAGATAAGCATATACAGTGGTTGAGCCAAGAAACTTAAAACCTCTTGTCTTTAAGTCTTTACTTAACACATCTGAAATAGGGGATGTGGCCACGTAATCAGCCAATTCGTTTATATCACTGACTTGCACTTTGTTATCAACGAATGCCCAAACATACTTAATAAAGCTACCAAACTCCTCTTGTATCGCCATAAAGCACTTAGCATTGTTAACTGTTGCGGCAATTTTACCTTTATGACGGATAATACTAGCGTCGAGGACCAAACGCTCCTCATCAGCTAAAGTATATTGCGCTACTTTAGCTACATCAAAATTTGAAAACGCTTTTCTATAGCCATCACGCCTTTTTAATATGGTATACCAACTTAAACCCGCTTGCGCTGACTCAAGAACTAAGTACTCAAACATTTTATTATCTTCGAGAACGGGCACACCCCACTCATCATCATGGTATTTGACATAGTCTAACTTAGTAGTGTCTAACCAAGGGCAACGGCAGGTAATGTCTGCTGTCATGGTGTAATCCTTCTTTAATTCATTTAAATTGCTTTAAAAAAAAGCAAGCTGACTGTTTTTTTAGCAAACAAACCTAAAATAGGCATAAATACTAAAATAGTGCTTTACAACGTACTAGAGAGACTTTAATATCCGCCTCGTTCTCAAGCAAGCATTGTTTTACAAGCTTATTTGTTAACTTCAGGTGAGATGGCTGAGTGGTCGAAAGCACTGGTCTTGAAAACCAGCAAGGATTTGTAGTCCTTCTAGAGTTCAAATCTCTATCTCACCGCCACATTAAAAAGAATGGCTAATAAATCATTAGCGGTTTTTGTTTTAAAGTATAAAGAAAGTGAACCAACTTTATACTCGTTAGTTTCAGGTGAGATGGCTGAGTGGTCGAAAGCACCGGTCTTGAAAACCGGCAAGGGTTTGTAGCCCTTCTAGAGTTCAAATCTCTATCTCACCGCCACATTCAAAGGGCCGCCGTAAGGCGGCCCTTTCTCGTTTTTAGGCTAAAAAGTATCGAGGGTAACTGAAAGGTAACTCAAAAAGGTAACTCAATTGCTAATTTCGACTTTTGACAGTGGGAACAATGTGAGTTTTTCTGTCGTAATCAGCCGTTTGTTTTGTAGTTGTATGGCCAGCAGCGTTTCTTTTTTCTTCTAAACTGCCTTCAAAATCGCTTATCCCTTTGGCTTTTAGATCGTGAAAAGTGAAATCCATTAAATAACCAGTTGATTTTCTTGCGCGTTCCATCGTTGATACCCAACGATCACGAAAACCATTAGTACCATAACCTGAACCGTTAAACTGATGAATGACATACATTGAACTAATTGATGGGTTCACTTTGTTTGCGTGAGAAATAGCTTTTTTGAGACGTGGAGACCATTCTTTTATTTGTTTCTTGCCAGTTTTACCTTGTTTGATATAAATACCGTCAGCAATAAGTTGTTCTTTTCGTAATCTCTCAACGTCACCACGCCTAGCCATACAAAGGTAAGATATTTCAGCAGCGGCATAGATGACGGGACAAGCGTGATCTAGCAACGCTTGATATTCAACATCTGTGACGTAACGGTCACGCGCTTTTTCGGTAAACTTCCTTACACCGACACAAGGATTCACCTTTATTTTTCCGCGTTCATACGCCCATGAAAATATGGCTTGTAATGCAGATTTGTGACGGTTTGCTTGACTAATCCCAGACTTAACAGCTTTCTTATCCATGAACATGCGTACATGCTTAGGTTCAACCTTGTTGATGTCCATCTTGCCAAAAGCTATCAACAAATCCTTTTTGTAACCTAGATAATCCTTTTGAGTACGGGGTGCTTTGTCGATGAATGATGCGCTGAGAAAGAACTTTTCAAACAAACTAGCAACCGAATTGAAATTATCCAATGCTGCACATTCTTTTTCGTATAACATCCAAACAAGCGACTTAGCAACGTCCAATCCACACAAACGAATTTTCCCGCCAGATTTTGGTTGAAATACATATGCCACTTTTGTTTTATAAACCCGAGGTGGCATCCATTGATCTTCAGCTTTGCGTTGTTGAGTCACAGTCTACACCTTAAAAATCTAGGTCAAATCCGTCATCTTTAGCTATTCGGTTCTGTCCTGCTTGCTCTATCCATTTGTTAGTTGTACGTACTTGGCCGTCCTTACCCTCAATATAGTAAATTTTATGCTTTCTGAGACATTTTGCGACATCCGCAGGCTGAACATAACCAGTCAATTGCCTAAGATCTTCTTTATCCAATATTGACAACATCAGTGATGTCTCCTTTTATCAATTGGTTCAAACAACGATATTTATGACTATAGGTTTGCGTTAAGTTAAGATCTAATGTTTGATGGCTCATATTCAATACCTTTAGTTAGTTGGTTTAATAACTTCCATTGAGGTTCAATACTCAATCCGTAATAGCAGAGTGCTAATTTCTATTACGATTAGTTACTCGATTTAAAGTAAATATAATGTATTAGAATGCAGCTTACAAGGTCTTGAATTCCTAGGGTCTTTATTTTTAAAGGGCTGCGCACCATTAACGCCTGCGGCGCAGTACTTTGGGATTTGTGAAAAAACTTTAAGTTTTTTTGATTGGTAGCATTTGAGGAATGTTTTTCTTTAAAATTGTTGTCGCTAAGTTAAGTTGCCCATAATTACCTAGGCTTTGAACGGATGATTATTTAGGCTTACATTATCTAGTGATTTTTAGGTTAGCATTTGCGTAACTAATGGCAGCAGATCCGACACATTGCAGATGTTAGGAATTTGGTGAGACTTACGACAACTGCTAAACAATTGCGGACATTAAGCCTTTGCAAATTCAGTAGCATATTTAGGGCAATATTAGGTAAGATTTTCTGATCATTTGTGGGGCTGGTTTAAGCTTGTAGCTGCCTGTGGTGTTTCATCTCAGAACGCCAACTGATGAATAAGACAGTCCTTGTGTAGCAGACTGTCTTTATAACCTGATTAATATGATCTTACTTTGAAAGCTCTACTGCTGTATCAACAAATATTCCTTGGATATCTTTAGCTTCTCTTTCTGTTTGACCACCGTGCTTTAGAAACGCAGCAATAATCCTTTGCGTTTTTTCTTCTTTAGCGCGTTCAAGAAAATATCGCAACTCTAGTTCACTACCCACGTCTTCATCTTTAATAGAAGCAGCAATGATTTCCTTATACATTACGATATCACGAACTTCCCATGCACTTACTAACGACAATAACTGTTCAATATAAGCGTCTAACTCTACTTTAGGCACAAACTGAGTAATGATGTTTAACGCCTCCGCTTGCTGAGCAGTGAAGTCTGCACCAGTTAGTAATGCTTGCAGTGCTTTACCTTTACCAAGGCGGCGTGCAAACTGAACAGCACCTTGACCTCCCGTTGGAATATTGATGTACAACTCTGGCTGAGCAAAAGCCGAATTTTCAGTACCGTAGGCTAGATCACATGCCATAACAAATTCATTGCCACCACCGCGTGCTACGCCATCGACTATTGCAATTGAAAGTTGTTTCATTGCTTTTATATTGCCAATCATATGGTTAAATTCAATTGAAGCTGCTTGCCCTCCTTGACTACCATTAATTACATTTAAATCCAAATGAGCAATAAAAAATGTATCATGAAATGATTTAAAAATAACGACTTTAGTTTCCCTGTCATCTTTTAGTGATAATACAAAAGCGTTAATCTCATTGATTAAATCTATAGTTAAAATATTCACAGGAGGGTTTTTAATTAATATGGTAGCTACGCCAGCTTCTTTAGATATCATTAATTTAGTCATCATTATTTCCTATTCAGTTAGATAGTAGAATGACACTATTTGTGTCACTTCGAATTCATGTAGCTACTTTAAAACTATATTAAGACTCAATAAACAGACTAATTTGAACTATAATGATTCCAAAAAGGCACCAATGGAGTCGTTATGGATCTCGCAAGCCGATTATTACTATTATTAGAAGTTGCTGAATTAGGCAGTTTTGCAAAAGTTTCCGAGCACAGGAACGTCAATAGATCTGCTATATCGAAACAAATAAGCAAGCTTGAAGAAGAGCTTGGCATTCACCTATTGAATAGAACAACGCGTTCATTGTCATTAACTGCGGCAGGGAAGGAAATGACTAATCAGGCAAAGCATTTAAGAGAATTGCTCAATAACTCAAAACGCCTTGCACAGAATTACCATAATGAACCACGAGGCGAACTTAAAATATCTAGCTCAACGTTATTTGGTCGTCAATACGTCCAACAAGCTATTCTTAAGTTTCAACAACTGTATCCTGATATCCGTATTGAATTATTATTAGAAGACCGTGTAGTGGACATTGTAGGAGAAGGCTTTGATATTGGGTTTCGTATCGGTGAGCCTAAAGCGTCAAATTTAATTTCTAAACAAATAGCGAGGAATAGGTTATTAATTGTTGCCGCACCGAGCTTTATTGAAAAATATGGCTTGCCAACTACTGTGCCAAAGTTAGAAGCCTTACCAGCGGTTGTGTATTCAACTCAAGGGTTGATAATTGATAAAATAAAATACCAAGATATTAACAGGGAAGAAGCTTTTATCCAGCTCAATATCGCTTACAAAGTAAATGAAGTTGAGATGCTAATTAATACTGCATTGGCAGGAAACATGCTAACGGTTACAACAGCTCAGATGATCGAAAATGAAATTTTGGAAGGCAAGCTTACTCCTATAATGACCCATATCGACTTAACTGATTATGGGACGTTTTACGCCGTATATCCACATCGTGATTCACCATTAAAAACTAGGCTTTTCATGGATGTATTAAAGGACATTGTTGGTGATAAAACACCTATTTGGGAGTCACGTATTCCTGGATTTGAAAAGATGTATGGTAACTCAAAATAAAGCAGACCTGTTTGTAATAATCTCTAGTGTTTTCTTTGCGACAGTACTTAGCATTACCAAATCTGTTATAGATGTTTCCTTCTAACGGTAAGTTAATCTTAAGAGCAAGCAGGCGCTAACCTCTTTTTAGCTCATTTTTGAAGTCATGCGAATGCGACTTCCTGACTGGCAGCAATGGTGGGATTTTTGCCAGTCAGGCCATTCGACTCATTGGAAAAATTTATGGTCAAACAATACATATTTATATCTGTGGGGAACGTCCGCTAACGTATCAAAGTGATCATTAGAGTAGGTGATTTTGACCTATAAAATAGGTCTTCAATGTGGAAAGTGATAGTTAGTTTCTATCTCACTGTGGGGTACATAGCGCCATAGATTTTTAACTTTAATCTCCCCTTATGCATCCCCCAATTGGCTGTCATTTACTTATATTATTAGCGACTGGGAAGATAATTGTTAGGTAAAAGCCTAAATGTTGGTGGTCAGTTTAACTTAGTCACTACATATATCTTTATGGTAGGTTGACCAAAATATTGATAAGGCTCTAACCTGATTATAAATTAGGTTAACTTGAATAGTAATGCTTGTTGACAACGTTATCAGCTTGTTGCAATATGTTTGTAGTCAAAGTTAACAGTTGGAATAATATGAAAGTACAAATTAAGAGCATAACTCAATGGAGTGGGGTGCTTTTACTGAGCTTTGCCTCATGTTATGTCAATGCAAATAAGCTCATTAAGCCGAATATACTTTTTATTGCGGTTGATGATTTAAAGCCGCTTATTCGTGATTATGGAACAGCTAAAGTTCTTACACCCAATATTGATAAATTGGCGAGCCAAAGTACTGTCTTTACCAGTGCTTATTCTCAATATCCGGTATGCGGGCCTTCTCGCATGAGCATTCTTACAGGGTTGCGACCAGAATCAAATGGCATTATGAATTTGAAAGATAAGATTCGTGATGTTAACCCAAGCGTTATAACATTACCTCAGTTTTTTAAAAATAAGGGTTATGAAACAGCGGCAGCAGGGAAGATTTTCGATCCAAGGAACACGACGAGTCGCAGCAAAGAAGAAGTTTTATCTTGGTCAATTCCCTATCAAAGGCCTACACACGGACTAAAGGGTAAAACCCGTTTAGCGGTTGAGTCTATTGATGCCCCTGATGAAAAATTTGTCGATGGCGGTATTCTTAAACGTGGTAAAAAATTACTTAAAAAAATGGCAAATAAAAACAAACCTTTCTTTTTAGCTGTTGGTTTTAAGAAGCCTCACTTACCATTTGTAGCACCAAAAAAATATTATGATTTATATAACAGAGAAAGTTTTGATTTAGCAAGTTACCAAAGTGCTCCAGAAGATGCTAATACAACTTATTTATTTCATAAAAACCAAGAATTGAGAGGGTATAAACCAACGCCTATTAAGGGTGAAGAGATAAAGCATTATCCAAAAGGTAAACTATCTTCTGCCCACCAAAAAGAGTTATTACATGGCTATTTTGCCTCGGTAAGCTTTATTGATAGCCTTGTTGGTGAATTACTCGAAGAGCTTGAAAAAACAGGAAAATCTGAAAATACGATAATTGTTTTTTGGGGGGATCACGGTTTTCATTTAGGTGACCATGGCTTATGGGGCAAGCATACTACTATGGAGCAGGCTAACCATGTTCCATTAATTATTAAAATCCCAGGTAGTAAAGCTAATCGTTACACTAAGCCTGTTGAATTACTTGATGTTTTTCCTTCACTAAGCGAAGCCGCAGGACTTTCAATACCCAATAACTTGCAAGGAAAAAGCTTAGTTTCTCTTGTAACAGGAAAGCTGAAATCAATTAATAAAGTCGCTATTAGCCAGTACAAGCGAAAAGGAGCGTATGGCTATTCAATGCGTACAGAGCAATATCGATATACCCAGTGGGTTACACCAAGTGGTAAAGTTGTTTATCGTGATTTGTATGATCTTATTAACGACCCCCTAGAAACCAAAAATATCATCAATACACCAGAAGGAAAATTGTTAGAGGTTGGGTTGAACAAGCAACTTCATACCAACAGTGCAGGTTTAAAAAGATTGAAATTATAGGGACTGGAATAAATTAGCGTGAAGATAAAAAGCCATTATCTATTTTATAGATAATGGCTTTTATTTGTTTCAATTACATATTATAGATAATTGATTTGATAACGATATTTTAAGTGTTAACTTCACGTTGACTTATTTATAGCTCTCTATTGATGTGATAACTGATTAATGAGCTAGCTCTAGGCCGAAATATAGTTAATGTGTTCGAGGTGTAAACGCTCAGTTTAAACGTCACCTTCATTAATCCTATCAGAGAAACCCCTTAATTAAGTGCTTGTTATCAGGTCTTTATGTTTTCTGTGTAGGTTTTTGTCTGCTGTTTAATTGACATTGTTTTCATTGTTTTTATATCTAATATTTAATCATAAAAATATTTTTATGATTATTGTAAATGTAATTAAAGTGTATTAAATTGTATTGACAACGATATCAACTGGTGTATTGTTAAGCTATCTAATAATAAAAATAATATTGCACAAAGTAATTATTATGAATATAACTATGTCACTAAGAGAAAGGGTTTAATGATGAAACGAACTTTTAATAAAACACTACTAAGTGTAAGTATTCTCGCTATTCTTAGCGGAGCCACTATCGTTCAAGCGGCTGAAACTAGCACAACAGCTGAAGTTGAAAAGAAAGCGAGTGCTAAAAATGCTAAAAATAAAGATGACAAAGGAATTGAAGTCATTGAAGTTGTCGGTACCCGTGGCAGCTTAAAACGTTCTATGAATGCAAAACGTTTTTCTGATCAAGTAATGGATGGTGTTTCTGCTGAAGATATCGGTAAGCTACCTGATAATAATATTGCCGAAGCACTTTCTCGAGTTGTTGGTGTATCAATGTCTCGTGCTGATGGTGAAGGTGAGTTTGTCAGTATTCGTGGTATGGCGCCAGGGCTAAGCCAAGTGACTTTAAATGGTCAATCAATGGCGAATAGTAACAGTAAATCTATTACCAGTAATGGTGCATCAAGTCGTAGTTTTAATCTAAATAACATAGCCAGTGAAATGGTTGCCGGAATAGAAGTCTTTAAAAGCCCAATTGCAAGTATGGTGGAAGGCTCTGTTGGTGGTACGGTTAATTTGAAAAGCCGTAGCCCTATTGATGCCGGTAATAAAGCAACCATCACAGCTCGTGCTGATTATAATGAAAATGCCGATGCGGCAGGTGGCGGCTTAAATTTATTCTTAAATAGCGTCAATGATGCTGAAACTTTTGGTACTTCTGTTGCTATAAGTTATTTTGACAGAACTACGCAACGTAATAGTTTTGAAAGTCGCGGTTGGGCGCTGCAAAAAAAAGCGCCTTATGTAAACGAATATAACGAAGATGGTACGCTAAATAAAGCTGGTGTTAGTGATACACCTGTCTATCGTATTGAAGATATTCGTGCCAACTTTAGACACGATGAGCGAGAACGTATCAATGTTAATGCTAAAGCACAATGGCTAATTTCAGATGAGTTAGATTTTAGTGTTGATGCGCTTTATAGCCGTCAGCAACGTAATTTTATTTCAACCAACTGGGATGTTGATTTTAGAGATAATGATAAACTGATTGTTGACATGGACAGTATTGTAATTGATGGCGAAAATGTTGTATCACAAATTGCCAGCGCCAATGACAAGGCAGGTAAAAACTATAATCATGAACAAACAGGTTTTGATCGTGCTTATGATGATGAAACCATTGCGGTAAACTTTACACTTGATTACATGCTAAATGACAATTGGACCATAACACCTAAAATTGGCTATAGCCAAGCGACAGGTTTACGTGATGATATTAACCCTTTATTCAGTACCAAAGTTCAAAATTTAGGATACAGTTTACCTAATGGTAGTTACATGCCAGAAATTATTTACCCAACTGACCCTGATGAATTAGCGGCAATGAACCCTGAAAATCTTCAACTCGATGTGATGAACTATAAAAGTTTTGAAGTAGAAGATCAGCAAGGTTACGCACAATTAGATTTATCTACTGATTTAGACAATGAATATATCAGCTCAATTGAATTTGGTGCTCGTTATAATGAAATTCAAAAAACTAACCAAGTATTTCAAGATAAAATTCAAGCTGATATTTTAGAGGCAAATGGTGGCACACAAATTATTTTATCGGATTATTCAAATTATACAGTAACGGATGGCATGTTAGACAACGCGCCTGTAGATGCTTGGTATGTGCCTGACTTTGACAAAATCGATCAAGAGTTTGGCCACCTTGTTGAAAAGCTGGAAGTCCAAAGAGAAAATTATGAAATAACTGAAAGTGTCACTGCTGCTTATGTTCAAGCCAATATTGATACAGAATTCTTGACTATTCCTGTACGCGGTAATCTTGGGGTTAGGTATGTAGACACAAAGATAGAGTCAACCGCTTATAAATTCTTAGCAGGTGAAGATCCAGCTTTAACTGAATCAGACAAAGATTATCAAGATGTACTGCCAAGTATTAATTTAGCCTTTAACCTTAAAGATGACTTAATTTTACGTACTGCTGCCGCTAAAGTAATGGCGCGCCCTAACCATGCTGACATTGCACCAGTATTTCGAGAAATACGATCATGGGATGCAGAGGATGGCGGTAAGTATATCATCGGAAATCCAGACTTAGACCCGTACCGTGCAAATCAGTTTGATTTAAGTGCTGAATGGTATTTTGACAGTGAAGGTTTACTTTCTACAGGTATCTTTTATAAAGACATAGAATCCTTCATTACCACTAGAACTGAATCAACAACATTGCCAGGTATTGGTGATGATACACCATATGAAGTCACTCAACCTATTAATGGTGAAGGTGGTGTTGTACAAGGTTTTGAAGTTAGCTTTCAACAAGCTTTCTATATGTTACCAGAGCCGTTTGATGGCTTAGGTACCGCAATAAACTATACCTATAATGACAGCCAAACGGAATTGATTAACAACGTTACCGGTGAGTTTATGAGCTTACCTGGCTTATCACAAGATACAGCTAACTTTATGGTTTATTATGAAAAATATGGCTTTAGTACTCGTTTGGCATGGAACTATCGTAGCGAATACTTTAATCAGTTCTCTTGGTCTGAAGAGGCGCTGTATATAGAAGCTTATGATCAGTTAGATTTCCAATTGGGTTATGACTTTACTAAGAAAATGTCTATTAACTTTGAAGCGAAAAACATTACTGATGAGCAAGTATATGAGTATGTTGGTAACCCGTCTCGTGCTTATGCGGTTCGTGATAACGGCAGAACATTTAGCTTAAGCTTTAAGTATGCACTATAAGCTCTGATTTTAAGTCATATTGACGTGAATCAGCATAAAGGCTCTTCTTATGTAATAAGAGCCTTTTAAAACTAGAATTTTAGGAGAATAGTGATGAATAAACTAAATTTAATTCCCTTTGCTTTGTTGTTAGTCGTTAGCTTTAACAGTCAAGCAGGTAAACAAGAATATTTTAATAAAATAGATATTGATCAAAACCAGGTGTTAGATAAAGCTGAATTTAGCAAACATATGAAGAAATACTTTGCTAAACAATCTATTACGGATGAATCGATACAAAAGAAAAAAGTTAATAACGGCTTTAAACGTAAAGATAGTAACAGTGATGGTCAACTAAATTTTGATGAATTTTCAAGTCAAAAATAATATTATTTTGTCCCGTCCTAAAGTAAGGTGGCGGTTTTAATCGAAGGCCAGTAGCTTTGCTCCTGGCCTTTTTTGTGCTCTTGGATTGGTCGTTTTATAGGGAAACTACCAATACGGCCTAATTTTATTGTTTTTTTAGCCTGAAATGTGCTTTCAATAGTAAACCTATGACATGGTCTAATTGATACTCCTACCCAGTTAAGACATAATTGACTTAACTGGGTATACAAATTAAAAACCGTAAAACATATTCAAAAGAATTCAAATTAGATGTAACTGTACTCGTTAGAAAGCATAAAACGCTATAGCAGAAGCCACTAGAAATTTAGATGTTAGTGCTTAAGTGCTTGGTCGAAGGATAAAATAAGCTAAAAATAATGATGGCCATGCTTTTAGAGGAAGTGGATAGCTAACACCAGAGCAAGATGAAATCCGTAAACTTAAAGCTCAAGTAAAGCGCCTAGAAATGGACATTGAGATATTAAAAAATCAGCCTACCTTATGACTCAGCCCCCATCAAAATAGGAACACGAGAATTATCCTAAACTTTATTTTAATCTGGAAAGTACTCGTTTACCTTTTGGCGATTTTATATCAATTAAAAAATATGACTAAGGAGGATCAGCGGACCCTATATTGGCGCTAGTAATCGATCTTTACTCTCGTAAAATTGTCGGTTGGTGCATGGGAGCAAGAATTAAAGCTCAGCTTGTGATGCGCTGACAATGGCAATGTGGCAACGGAAACCCAAGGCTGGATTGATAGTTCATTCAGGTCAAAGTGTTCAATATGCGAGTATTTAGGTTACATAGCTTTGTTGGTAATATGAGTAAGAAAGGTTACTGCTGGGATAATGCGGTAGCTGAGAGCTTCTTTGGTACCCTAAAATTAGGGTTACAGAGTCTAAATTGCCTATTGCATAATACGAATGTTTAGCTGTTCTTTACCAAAGCTAATAATGAATAGTTGAATATCAATGTGTGCTTTTAATAAGGTTAGTATTGTTAGCATTACTATTTTATAAATAAACAATAACGACCAGTATATAAATTACTTATGGTTCAATAACCTTCAGTACTCTATTAACATTTCCTTAGTACTACTATCTCAATACATCTATATACGGTGACTCTGATTAACCCTTCTAATTTTATCGTTATTTGTTTTAGTCATGTTAACCATCACTTAAACAAATAATCATAAAGGCTATTAAATGACTTTTTATATATAAATAAGTGCCTATTAACATAAGTTAATAGGCACTTATTTATTAACGTTTACTTACTAAGCTTATTCACCAGTAATAATTACATTATCAATATATGCATTTTCACTATTTTTGTTAGCCTTTAGCACCAATTTAATAACTAAATTATCAAGTCCTAACGCATCACTAGGTAAAGTAAATGAATAATCTTCCCATGCACTTACCGATGTTTCACCCAAGGTAATAAACAAGCTACCACCATCAATAGAGTATTCTGCTTTCAATGATTCACCTGAATCTAAACCATTAGTTTTAACACTAAATGATAACGTTGCTGCAGAATAGGCTGCAGTAGAAATAGTGGTTTTCATTCGACTGGCATTAGTAAGTTTTGCACCATAAGAGCCTTCAAAAGCAGATGATAAGGTAGCATCACCCGAAACACCTGATACAGCCCAATCACTCAGCGTTCCACTTTCAAAATCATCACTAAATATAACCTGTTCAACAATATCAGCAGGAACTAATGCAATTATTGCATCCGCAACGGGTTCTAATGTAGTCCATTCATTGATTGATACATCATAGAATTTTTTAGTAGCATTTACTGCATGAGGAATATTCCTATCATTTAGTACACCAACAAAATCTTTAACAAAAGCAATTTGACGGGCATTATCATAATCATCACCTTTGTTATAATTACCTGCCATCCAAGCACCTTCCCAAATAGGGATACCTGTATCTACACTCCAAGCTACAGCCGCATCAGCTCTCTCAGTCATTAACGTAATTTCAGCTGCACCACCATCCCAATAATAATGAGGGTTAGTTGGATCTGTACTTGGACCTGAAGCATAACCTTCGTGGAATTCGCCAATTAAATAGTCATTGCCAGCGGTTGGAATATCAAGTTGGTTCATACGGGTTGGATCTGAACGTTTATGAGCACTAAAGATCACGATACGTTCATCATTTTTACCGCCAGTACCACGTATCGCGGTAACTGCTTGTTCATAGGCTTCATTTAATTGGTTAATAGGCTCATCTGAAAGCGGACTACTCGCCGCAATTTCAACAATCAAATCAAACATTAATTCATAAGGGTAATCTTTATAATGAACAGCGATATCTTCCCACCACTGTACCCAAGCGGCTTGAGTTGACTCGGTGGGGTTATCTTCAAAGGTATGTGATTGGTTGGCGATAATTGGAATCATCCCATTATCTAATGCATCTTGAATTTGTTCATCTAAAAATGTAAATACAGCTGTTGGTGAATCATTAGCAATACGCAAACGAATATGCTTGAAGCCTTTATCAGCAAACTCAACGGTAGCAACGGCAGTATAATCCTCTATCTTATTGGGCACTTCTGACCAAGTTGAATCTACCCCGGCTTTCATTAATTTCACCATATCTTGTGGTGTAATAGGTGTTTGTGAATTAAGCACTTCCCCGTGGCTTAACGTGCCATAACTTGCTAATAATACGAATGAAATTGCTTTTGTTGTTAAAGATAGTTTTTTAGTGAATCTGCTTTTTAGTACGTTAGTCATAATCATACCTCTTTTGTTATTATTATAATTTGTATAGAGATATATCTAAAACTTTGTCCTAGCGATAAATATTCTCACTATAAAAAGTATCATAATTGATATCGTTGTCAACTTTATTGTAACGATAAATATAGCAAAACTTACAAGTTGTTCAGTTTTAATTAGTTTTAATTAAATTTATTATTTAATTTTTACCCGTTTATAATTCTAATGGTAGCAAATACCACTTTAATGACTTGCCTAAGCTAAACGCTGACGGCATCAATGGTGCCAAAGAACAGTTACTTGTATTCAATTAACTTATATTGGCTATCTAGCAATATTGTAGACAACACTTTTAGGTAATAGGATACTTTTGTGTTACAGCTGAAGAGTTAACGAAAAAGGTGATTACGGAATATTTAGCCCATCATTTTGGTAAATAAAGTGACAGCTTAGAAGTGTAATAATTGTTTTAGCGGAAATGAGAGGTTTTAAATATAAATTCTAACTCGTTGTTTTTAGACTGTTTTTGTTTTTTTGATTTGGTTTAATTTAATTAATTATGTTTGATGATAAATCTATCCATAACTCTTTACGCATTAATGGCGTGCTTGCCGGCACTAAAGGGTTATCCAAAGAAAATACTTTTCGATTTTGTTTTTTTACTTTGTTAATAAGATGTCCATAATAAGTCGTAAATAATTTGTTGAAGCTGCCATCTATTAATGCTTTTTCTAAGCCAGATTTTATATCTGAAGCTAAGTCATTATTGCCCTTTTTAACATAGAAATAATAAGCTGTAGGGTAATGAATCATGCTACTTTTTTCTATCATGATATTAAGTGTAGGGTAGTTTTTTATTTCGTTAAACACTTGCAAAATGGAACGTGGAAAATAATCAAATCGGTTTTTATCTAGCATTAACCATAGTCCGTTAAAACTGCTACCTGTTTCTACGTATATGTTATTTCTTTGCATTATTTCGGTATCACTCCAAAGGTGAAATAAACCAGGCGTTAATTTTTTAAAGTCGTCTAGCGTTGTTAAAGACTTAAAAATATCTTTATTTTTTGTATTTACCATCGGAATGCGCCAACCGTTAAGTCCTTTGAGTAAAGGAAATTCTATCGCTAAATGATTTTCTAAACGGTATGTTGTTGCACCAGCAAAAATAACATCAAACAATTCATCTTGCTCCATGTATGCAAAAGCACGATCTTTAGGGATTTTTTCAGTAAAAGGCACTAGTTGATAATTTTTTTTTGAATTATAACTAAGTACATGTTGTAAGAGTTCAACGCTGTATTTGTTTTTACTACCAAAGTAATGAATGTCTTTAATTGGTTCCTTAGCGGTAGCAGAAATTGAAAATATGAGTAATACGTAGATAAAACACCGTATTTTTGAAGTCCTTTTCATATTACTCTCTTTATATATTGTGCCAATAAAAGTTAAATTGCTTTTACTGGCACGTTAGTTATAAGGTTATTTCTAATAACAACTTAATGCGATTTAGATTTTTTCTTACTTTTTTTATTTTTCTTTTTTACAGTATGGGCGTCAATATCGTCTTTCCAATTAGTGAGTTTAGCAAGCATTTCAGCTGTTTTTTCTGGCATTAATTTGGCTAAGTTGTTCGCCTCACTTTTATCATCTTTTAAGTTATATAATTCAACTTTTCCTGTAGACCAAAAATCTAACAGCTTCCATTCGCCTTCAATTATTGCAGAGCTATTGGTATCACCTGTTTTACTGGGGCGAGCTGCAGGAGAGTGCCAAAACATAGCTTTTCTAGGTGTTTCATCACTGTTTAAAGCGGCTAAGTAGCTTACACCATCTTGATGATCTTTTGGTGCAAGTGATAAGCCAGCCATTTGTAATATAGTCGGGTAATGATCTGTTCCGGTAACTTGTACTTGGCTAATTGAACCTGCTTTTACTTTTTCAGGCCATTTAACAATAAGTGGTACACGAGTGCCTCCATCATAAATCCAGCCTTTACCGTGGCGGTAGGGATTGTTGCTAGTAGCAAGCACACGGTTAGATTTTAAACCTCGGCTTGATAATCCACCGTGATCTGAAGTTAAAATAATAATAGTATTATCTTCAAGTCCTAATTTTTTTAACTGCTGTTCAATACGCCCGACACTAATATCAACACTTTCAACCATCGCAGCGTAATCTGGATTGTTTTGAATGGTTTTATGATAGCCAGTGCTATCTTTAATTAAATCGGCATCACTCTTAGGACCCGCATTGGCAATGCCTAGCTTTTTCATTTTAGTTTTATATTTTTTAACTAAAGCAGGCTTACCTTCAATAGGTGTATGAACAGCATAATGCGCTAAAACTAATAAAAATGGCTGATCTTTTTTCTGTTCAATAAACGTTAACGCTTCATCGGTTAGGCGATCCGTTAAGTATTCTTCTTCGGAGCCTTCTACTTTAGCAAAACCTTTATTTTTTCCTGATTTACTCATTTTAGTGTAAGGAAAATAATAACTCGGTGGCGCGCCCCAATGACCAGCCATAATACTGCTATCAAAACCTTGCTTGGTTGGATCTCCGCCTTCTTTACCTAAATGCCATTTACCGATATAACCCGTTTGATAACCAGCCTCTTTTAGATGTTCACCAAAAGTAACTGCAGATAAAGGTAAGTGATGTTTACCGACACGTTCACCTTGCGGTACACCATAGCGCGTAGGGTAACTACCACTAAATATTGCAACGCGAGAAGGCACACAGCGAGGGTGTGCGGCATAAGCGTTATCAAACTTCATGCCATCTGCGGCCAGCTGGTCTATGTTAGGTGTTTCGTAGAAGTTGCTACCGTAGGTGCTTAAATCTTGACGACCAAAATCATCAACCAATAACATCACTACATTAGGTTTACTCGTGCTTTTATCAGGAGTAGCAACAGCTTGGCTACAGGTAAATAAACTCAGTCCTGAAAATAATAAAAATAATGAATTTTTCATAACATCTTCCAATTTATATTGATAAATAATAGTTAAATTAATGGCTAGTGAGCATTAAACTGATATTTATATGCTACAGCCACTTTTATTGGGCGTTAACTTGGTTAATTTTACCCCTGAATTCAAGGCGTTTCGCGCCTATCATTGCGTCAGGGCTAAAGAATCTTTCTTTACTGTTGCCCATAAATCAAAGTCTATGCATCATTTTTAGGCAGTAATGAACTGTATGGTTCATATTTGGCTTGAGGCCGTTATTAACCTTTGGCAACTAAGTAAAATTTGGCTCAATCAAATGTTGCTAGAAAGAGCCAAATAGGTTGGGACTGGTAACTAAAATCAAAGGCTAAAATTGATAATGAAAGTTTATTTTTTCACTGCCAATAGCAAGGGTAAACTCACCCTCTTCAACAATACGCTTTAGTTTAGGGTTAACAAAAGTTAAATCACCTTTACTGATACTAAAGTTAACTTGTTTGCTTTGTCCTGCTTTTAAATTGATTTTTTTGAAGGCTTTTAAACGTTTAACTGCAGGACTAACAGAGGCGAATAAATCGCTAACATAAAGCTCTACGGATTCTTTTCCTTCAAACTTTCCTGTGTTGGTAACCTTTACCGAAATATTAAGTTTATTGTCACCTTTAAGTGTTTTACTGCTCAGTTTAATATTTGAATAAGCAAAAGTGGTATAACTTAAACCATGCCCGAATGGCCATTGTGGTTTGTAACCGTTATAACTCATGTCACCAGGAGTTAATTGTTGAATATCATTTAAATAAACACGGTCGTAATTAGCAAAATCACCAGTACATTGTGGGTAACTGTAAGGTAATTTACCGTTAGGATTGTAATCACCAAAAATAACATCGCTAATAGCTTGTGCGCCCTGGCTACCCGGTATATACGCTTGAACTATTGCTTTTGTTGCGCCAACAATGTCTTTGATAATGCGTGGGCGTCCTTCGGCTAAAACAACAATGACGGGTTTACCCGTTGATAATGCCGCTTGTGCTAAAGCCATCTGATTGTTTGCTAGGTTTAGGTCATCAAGGGCACCCGGCGATTCAGCATAGGCATTTTCACCTAAGGCAAGTACTATATAATCTGCTTTTTTTGCTTTTGTAATTAAACCTTCAACGTCATAATTTTTCTCGTTATTAAAACCTGCGTAGGTGTGAGTGATTAAGTTCTTTTTACCAACTGCTCTATGAAAAGCATCTAAAATTGTTTTTTCATTTTCAGGGTAGTTAGCCTCAACATCACCCTGCCATGAATATGACCAGCTACCATTTAATGGCGCATGAGAATGGCCTGTAGGACCTGCTAATAATATTTTAGCGTTTTTAGGCAAAGGCAAAATATCGTTGTCATTTTTTAATAACGTAATGGATTCACGAGCCGCTTTTAGTGCTAAGTTTTTATACTCAGCTTTACCAAAGTTTTTGGCTGCCTCAGCTTCGTGGTAGGCGTTATCAAATAAACCTAATTGATATTTAAGCTTTAAAATAATACCTACAGACTTATCAATACGTGCTTCTGAGATATCGCCAGATTTTACTAAATCGACTAATAATTCATAGAATGAAAAATCTTTTGGCACCATACTCATATCAATACCTGCATCAACAGCTTGTTTAACTGCTTCGCGTGGTGATTCAGCGACCATATGACGAGTATGCAAACGAATAACATCTTCCCAGTCTGTAACCACCAATCCTTTAAAGCCAAGTTCGCCTCTGAGAAGATCTGTTAATAGACGTTTGCTGCCGTGAACAGGAATACCATTTACTGAGGCTGAATTGATCATTATTGATGATGAGCCAGCATCAACAGCGGCTTTAAATTGTGGTAAATACTTTTCCCATAATACAATATCAGGAATATAAGCAGGCGTTCTATCCTTGCCATTAGCGGGATCAGAATAACCAATAAAGTGTTTCATGGTAGAAGCTACAGCGGTGGTATTTTCAAGTCCATCTTCTTCATATGCCTGAATTACACCAACACCCATTTGAGTCGTTAGGTAAGTATCTTCACCATAGGTCTCTGAAAAACGTGACCAAATTGGGTTAACACCTAAATCAAGTACCGGATCAAAATTCCAACGAACGCCTGTGGCACGTAGTTCTTTACCTGTCGCTTTAGCGGTAGCTTTAGCCAGTTTAAGATTACGAGTAGCGGCTAGCCCAATGTTATGAGGATAAAGGGTTGAGCCTTTAGTGTAAGTAACACCGTGAATTGCATCAACGCCATAAATTACGGGTAATTTATTAGGTGTTTGCAGTGCCTCATCTTGAATTTCTTTAATCAATCGATTCCATTGCTTTACCGTTAATGCCGTGGCTGTTGAGTTTAAAATTGATCCTACTTTGTAGGTATGAATGGCTTTTTTCAGTTTTTCTTTATCAATAACTAAACCGTCACCTGTTTCACGGCTACCCTTATCTAAAATTACCGCTAAAGTAATTTGGGTCATTTGACCTACTTTTTCTTCAATGGTCATTTTCGAAAGCAAGTGGGTGACTTCCTTGTCGATATCCTGCTCGGAACGTTTTATGGGGGTTGCTAGTAGACTTTGACTAATTAGCGTAAGTGAAGCTAGCAATAAAAATGTCTTTTTAAGCATTTCTATACTCCGGTATAGGTTGATTAAAATAATATGATTGTTATAAGCATACACCGACTGATAACGATGTCAATTAAGTGTTTGTCGCTAATTGTCGCAAAATACATCAAGTGTACTTTTCACTTTGATTAGCAGTTAACGATTAAAGAGAGTGATTAACTTATCAGCAAACAACTTAGCGCCTTCAACACCTAAATGCACAGGATCAGCCAGCTTGTCAGTGCGAAGATTATCAACTGAGCTGATAGTATCACCATGAATTATATGTAGTTTGTTTCTACCTGATTGTTGCTTTTCTTTAACTAAATTAATGATGACGTCGCGGTAGGCTTGAATGGGTAATTTGCTATGTTTGGCTTTATCACGACGAGTAAACAGTGGTGTAATGCAATACAAGTCGGCTTTTGGATGTAAATTTAACGCTGTATCGATGACCTTACTGTATCTTTCTTTAAAAGTGGCTAAATCGGCATTAGGTGCATTCCAGTCATTGTAGCCAATTAACAGACTCATTAATTTTACGTTATTAAAATCAGCTAACATCTGTGCCGTAGGTATTGATATTTGTGCACCGCCAACGGCTAAGTTGAATAGCTCTAAATCAAGTGCTTGAGCAACTTGGTAAGGGTAGGTGAGATAACTTGCCGAGCCTTGACCAACACCATGACTGATGGAGTCACCCATTACTATGTATTTAGCTTTACGTGGAGTGAAAAGCGTTGTTAACTCACTGTCATAATCAAGGTCTAGTGCAATTAAAGCAAGGTTCGCTAAGCTGGGTAGTAATACTTTATATTCCGATAATTGATTAATGTTTTTTGATTGAAAAGTAACGTTAAAATTTTCTTTTTTAGGCGAAAACTTTACCGTTTTAATTAATTGCTCACCCTGACTTGTTACTTGATAAACAGCAATGTCTGAGCCGCGATTAATTTTTGGCAGCGCTTTAAAAGTTAACACAACATTATTACTAGAGGTTGCAAAGTTAATAGCAATGCTAGCATTCGTTTGTGCTTTGTCACTGTTAAAGTTAGTGTCTTTTTTAGGTAGGGCAAGTACCGATTTTGCATGTCGAGTAAAACTTACCTGTGGCTTGTTATCAATGTTGGTTTTATAGACGTACGATGTACCTAAATATCGGATTTTATCACTATGTACATCAATACGTTTAATTTGACTCTCAGTAGCATAACTTCCTAGCGTGACAGTACTTAATAACAGTAACAATACTCTTAACTGTTTAAGTTTTGTCATGGCGCTTTTCATGGCGTTTATCATAATATTTCTCGCTAAAAGCTTCTGATAGTTTTTTCACTGGTTTTATAACCATAACGAACGGCCTTTGAAATAATTTTCATACCTTTCTTAATCGCAAACGGTTGATTATAAACGCGCATTTTACTCGTTATCCATTTACCTTTTTTGTTTAAGTAACTCGTTTGGTAGCCAATAGATGAGCCTTGAGTATTGCCTTTAATGGCGATAAAGCCACTCTCATCTAAATAAATACTAGGTTTAGCTGTGATAGGCTGTTGACCGTTCGGCCAAAAATCATTAGCAAGTTCTATTTCTGGTCGATCACTTAAATCATCTACATGAGATTGCCATTCTTTCAAAGCAGATTGCATCTTCTTAAGTTGCTTTTTATAGGCTGGATTACTTGCTAAGTTATTCACTTCCTCTGGATCTTTAATGATGTTGTATAACTCTTCAGCAGGTCGGTTGTTAAACCAGAAAGCTTGTTGCTTATTCATTCTACCCGCTTCAAATTCACGCCATAAATCTTGCATTAATATCATTTGATCACGATAGGCTAAATGGGTAGCACCTGGTTTATTCGGTGCGTAGTTTTTAATGTATTTAAATTGGTTGCTGCGTACCGCTCTTTCTCGAAAAGGAAACTCATCAAGTCTGTCTTTTGAGGCATATATATATTTACGTTTAGCTATCTTGTTTGTGGCATTATTATTTGGAATGCGTGCTTTACCTTGGATGTAGGTAGGGATATTAATATTTGCCATGGCTAAAATTGATGGAGCAATATCAACAAAACTTAATAGTTGGCTATCAATGCTGCCATTTATTGCTTTATTTGGACGATATTTTTCTGGCCAGTGAATGATCATAGGCACTTTTAAACCACTGTCATAAACTTCACGTTTACCACGAGGAAGAGAGTCGCCATGATCGGTTGTCCAAATAACGATGGTATTATCGCTTAAACCATCTTTTTTTAATTGTGTTAATAACTCACCCACTTGGGTATCCATAGCATGAATATTATTATAATGCAGTGCTATACCTTCACGAATAAGTTGCGTATCAGGGTAATAAGCGGGAACCACAACCTGTTCAGGTTTAATCCAATTTTTAACTAAACCACTTTTTTTATTCTTCGTTGATTTTTTGGGAAACAACTGACTTTCGTGAGTTATATCTAAATGATACATACCAAAGAAGGGTTGGTCTTTTTCTCGGCCTCGCCATGTCGGTTTTTTACCTTCATAATCCCATACGGTAAATGGGCCGCTGTGTGCAGAGGTATTGCTAAATTGATAATCTAGTTTTGATGAAACGTAGGTGTAGTAGCCATTTTTTCGTAATAACTCTGGAAAAGCTTTAACTTCGGGTGCGGGTACTGCTCTATAATTTGATGCTTCAAATGAACGGGTACGCATGTGTTGGCCACCGACGGATATTTGATGAACCCCAGTAATGAGCGATGTTCTACTGGGGGCACAAACACCCGCGGTAGTGAAGGTGTTAGGGTAACGGACACTTGTTTTAGCTAGCTCATCTAATACAGGCGTTTGAGCTACAGGGTCACCAAATGCACCTACTTTTGCGCTCATATCTTCTGCGACAACTAAGAGTATGTTGGGACGTTGTTCTTTTGCAAAACTTGTTACAGAGCTTATAGCGAGTGCTAAACCTAAAGCAATTTTTATAGAGTTAAACTGTTTCATCATTTATCCTAATATTTGTCACAATCAAAAAGACCAACAATAATTGTTGGTCTTTATAATTTAATACCAACATTAATTATTAATGTTTAGCTGATTTTTTCTTGTCATCTTTTTTATCTTTAATAGGCTTTATTCGTAAGAACGTTCTTAAACCATCATCACCCTCTTTTTTCAACCAGTTATCTGGAAAGTCAGCTGTTTCGCCACGGTCACGTTCACGGTAAACCGCACCAGGAGTATACTTTTCAGTGTAAGGGATAACATTATCACCTTTTTTATTCACTAAAAGGTTGAATAAATCATGACGCATTTGCGCTATAAGTGGTTGATGTTTAGGTGTATTGATTAAGTTGTTCATTTCTTTAGGATCATTTTTTAAGTCATAAAGCTCTTCAGTGTCCCAAACACCGTGATATTGAATTAGTTTGTAGTTGTCAGTACGCAAAGCAAAAGTAGTTGGGGTAGAAGGGTAGTTAAATTCCCAATAATATTCATATAAAAAGTTCTCACGCCATTGATTTACTTCTTTGTTTTTAGCAAGAGGTAACCAACTGTCGCCATCAAAGTGAGCTGGTTTTTTAGCGCCTGCAATTTCTAATATTGTAGGGGCTATGTCTAGGTTAGCAACCATTTCGTCTACTACGGTGCCGGGTTTGAAATAACCGGGAGCATAAGCAAGTAACGGTACACGCATAGACTCTTCATAAGCATTACGCTTGTCAATTAAACCGTGTTCGCCAAACATAAAGCCGTTATCGCCCATTAACATCACAATAGTATCATTTTCTAAGTTATTATCTTTTAGCCACTTTAATACACGACCTAAACTATCATCCACGGCAGATAGTGCTCTATGGTATTGACGCTTATATTCTTGAACGTCCATTTCACTATGGTATGGAAAGTCGACCCCATGCCAGCTATTACGTTGATTCTTGACCCACATAGGCTTGCCTGCATAGTTTTCTGGAGTATCGGCTTGGCTTTCAGGGACTTCAATTGCTACATCGCTATATTGATCTTTATGGCGTGGAGCAGGATCAAAATTAGAATGTACCGCTTTATGAGATAAATACATAAAAAATGGTTTGTCTGAATCACGTTTGTCTAACCAATCCACCGCGTAATCAGTCAACTCATCGGTAATATAGCCCTTTTGGTCAACTCTTTCGCCATTGATATTAATTTTGTTTGTTCGACCTTTTTTATCTTTTTTGGGATAGTAATGTCCTTGACCCGCAAAACTTAACCAATGATCAAACCCCGGTTGAGGAGAGTCACCGTGACCACCCATATGCCATTTGCCGAAGAAACTTGTTTCATAACCCACCTCTTGTAGGTAAGAAGGGAAATAAACTGAGCTTTCCTTCGCTGGGTTATTGTTATCAACTACACCATGATTATGCATGTATTGACCGGTTAATATCGTTGCACGACTAGGAGAGCAAAGGGCGGTAGTAACAAAAGCATTTTTGAAATAAACACCGCCAGCGGCAAGTTTATCCATATTGGGTGTATCAATACGTGGGTTTAAAAAGCCTACTTCATCGTAGCGTTGGTCATCAGTTAAAATGTAGATGACATTTTTCTTTTGTTTTACTGTTTTGTTTACGGTTGCTGATAACGATGATACCGAAAAGCATAAACTTAAACTTAGCACTGTTATTTTTAACGCATCTATTTTTGAAGACATGTTATCCCCTTTACTTGCATGTTTGGATATGTGTTTAAAGATATAAATTAGCAGTAATTGATATCGTTATCAACAGAGATGTAAATTTAAAATGTTTAAAGTTGTTTAAAGTTTTGTACTTCGCATGCTTCTTAAGGAGGTATTTTCATTTCAGCTAAATGATAGTGGTAGCATGAGTTCAATCAATTCAATGACTTATGGTGCCTTTGTTGTGGTTTATAGAAACTGTTAGTTTAGATATCTTTTATAATTTCAATTGACAACGTTATCAATCGATTGTAGCTTCAGCTTGAATATAACTCTAATAAAGAATGGTAACTAATAATGAAAAACTATAAATGTACCTTTGCACTTATGCTTATTTTCTCTTTGGGAGTACAAGGTTGTGGCTCTGAAGAACAAGTAATAGAAGAACTACCAATACTTGAAACTCCTGATGTGGAAGTTCCAGCAGAGGAAGTTCCAGTTGAGGAAGTTCCAGTTGAGGAAGTTCCAGTTGAGGAAGTTCCAGTTGAGGAAGTTCCAGTTGAGGAAGTTCCAGTTGAGGAAGTTCCAGTTGAGGAAGTTCCAGTTGAGGAAGTTCCTGTTGAAGAAGTTCCTGTTGAGGAAGTTCCAGTTGAGGAAGTTCCAGTTGAGGAAGTTCCAGTTGAGGAAGTTCCAGTTGAGGAAGTTCCTGTTGAGGAAGTTCCAGTTGAGGAAGTTCCAGTTGAGGAAGACGTTGAACTTTCTGCTTTTGAATTAGCGATGACAAAATGTAATAACCCTTGGAATGAGCTAGGTGTAGCGTTAAATGATAATAGTGAGTTGCTAAATGACCCATTATTATCGACATGTTATCGTGTGTCAGGGGTTGTTGATGGCTTAATTGATGACAATATTGACTTGTCAATTAATGGTGCTGAAACGCTAGCGGTGGCAAGTGAGGGGCAATTTGAATTTGTTACTCCTTTTATCAGTGATGAAACGTTTATATTGAGCGTAAAAACTGCAGCAACAAAACATCAATGTAATTTGATTAATAACAGCGGCACAATTAATGATGAGCAAGCCAATAACCTTATTGTTCATTGTATAGCTACTACCAGCCAATGTGATAAAACCACAGAAAATATTACTGATGATAAAAACTTCTCAGGTAATAATATTGAAGGAATTGAGAGTCTTGTTAGTGATATTGAATGTGGTGTAGAACCATGGCGAGAAGCAGCTAACGAACGTATCAATAACATTCGTAAAACGTCAGGTACTATTACTATTGTTGATAAAAATGGTGAGCCAGTAACTAACGCTAAAGTGAACTTAACCCTTAACCGTCATAACTTTAAGTTTGGGGGAATTGCTCAGGCAAAATTATGGCATGGTGAAGCCGATGATGTTGCAGATCTATATAAAGCGGCTTATTTAGATTTTGGTTTTAATAAAGGTGGTTTTCAAAACGCTTTAAAATATAAATTAAGAGCAGGTTTAGAGCCTTTAGTACCGGCTATGCTTACTTGGTTTAAAGCGCATGATATCCCTGTGCGTGGGCATGCGTTGATCTGGCCAAAATGGACGAATATGGAAACAACAGTATCAGCACAAGATGCATTAGATATGGGCATTACCCAAGGAGATGTTGCGAACCTTCCCAGTGATGAACTGAAAATTTATGTTGATACCACGATTAGAAATTGGGCGAGTAAGTGGGATGTTGTTGAGTGGGATGTTGCTAACGAATTACGAGGTCACTACGATGTGCAAGATATTCTAGGCTATCAAGAAGAAGCACATTGGTACAAATTAGCTAAGGCTAATGTTCAAAATTCGGCGACATTATTTATTAATGATAATCGAATTATATCAGATAGCAGTGAAACTGTGGTTTCAGATAAAGTTGCAGGCTATAAAAGTAATGTTGAAAGTATTCTTGCAGACGATACGTTAAATGAAGGTCATGTTGAAGCGCTTGGATTTCAAAGTCGCTTTGGTTCGATGTTATCTGCGGATACTATTTATCAACGTTTATCCTATTTTGATGACTTAAATCTGCCAATTTCAGCGACGGAATTTGAGATTAAAGATGACTTGATAACCACAGAGATTGACCGCGCTGTTTTAACTGAACGAGTGATGACTGTTTACTTTAGTAAAGAAAGTGTCAGTGATATTTTAGTCTGGACATTTTTTGAAAGCTCTAGCCGAAGTGATGCTCGCCATTTAGTCGACTTAGAAGGCAATGCTAATTTACGAGGAAAAACGTGGTTGTATTTAGTTAAGAAACATTGGAATACCGATGTTACCACTTGGTTAGATAGGCAGGGGGAAACACAGCTAAACGGCTTTAAAGGTGAATATACTGCAACGGTATCTTTTACAAATTACCCTGATGAGCAGGTTGACTTCTCTTGGATTGATGGCACAAAGGGTAAAACAATTCAGTTACTTAATTACGCCAATGGTAGCGACAGTGCAACACCTGCTAGTTTCAGTATTGATAGTTTTGAAAATACTGAAGTAGAGGAAGGCGTTATGTTTACTAGTACAGTACCGACCCTGTCAGGTGATGATAATATTGGCGCTATTACTTGGACTGTAACCGGTGATGATGCCAACTTATTTAACCTTAACTCTATAACTGGCGTTTTAAGCCTTACAGCACAAGACTTTGAATCACCAGCTGATACTGATATTGATAATAACTATGCGGTTATTTTAACTGCGACGGATGCTGTTGGTAATTTTGCAGAATTAGCTTTAGAGCTCGTTGTAACTGATAATCTTACCGATAACCAAGTACTAGTAAACTTCACTATTGATGAATTCATTACCACAACAATTGCTGAAAATGTAATTTATAGCAGTGAGCTGCCAAACCTTTCTGGTGATGAAGCAGTTGGTAGTGTTATTTGGACTGTTGAAGGCGATGATGCTAATTTATTTGTTGTCGATTCATCGACAGGTGCATTAACTTTAGCGGCTCAAGATTTTGAAAATGCTAATGATTTAGCTGGAGATAATGACTATCTAGTAACACTTGTCGCGACTGATTCAGAAGATAATTTCGCCCAACTAGCATTAGTTATTTCAGTAACCAATGTTGATGAAGTTGTTGTTTATTCACCACCTGAGATTAGTGGTGACAATGGTGATATTTCGAGTGTTATCAATGCTGGTGATTTAGTTTTTACTCGTCCAGCCCTGGCGACGGAAACGACACTTGATGGTGGCGCTGCCACAGTTGAAGGTAATAAATGGAAGTTATTCAATTGGAGTGAAGCCGAAGCTTACTGTAGTGATATTGGTGCAAGATTACCAACTAAAACAGAGTTATCAGATAACTTATTAACGTTAGTTAATGATGCAGACAAGGTTAGCAATGGCAGTTTCTCCGCTACCGAGCATTGGCCTGTAAATAAAGGTTACTGGGCTGGTACTTTTCCTGCTGATGGTAAACATCACTTAATGAAAACAAGCATAGATCCGGCAAAAATGTCAGCTTTAGGTGATACCAACCGTCAATATGTGACTTGTGTTCGTTAACCCTGTTGTTGGTCAGTTAAGCTAGTTCAATTGGATTAGATAAATTAAAGCCGTATCAAGTTGATACGGCTTTTTTAGTTTGGTAAATAACAATGCTCATGGATACTAAAAGGAAAGGGCAATCTCGTTAGTGTTTTTATCAATGTTAATCGTATGCTCAATACTACTGTTACCTTGGCTTATTGTAACTTGATACTTGCCATGAAAAGCACTGACATCAAATTTTCCAGCGCTATTAGTTTGTTTAGTTTCATTTGTTTGCCAGTGGTTATTGATAAGGTATAGCCAAATTTTACCATTAAGTGGCAAGCTCATATCCCAGTTTAATAGTCCTCTGGTTTCTTTTTCATTGGTAGTTGACTTGTCATTAGCTGAAGAGCGACTTGTTAAATTATTTAATACTGTCCAAGCAACGATGCCATCGACATTAGGGTGTGAGAAAAGCACTTGCATGTACTCTTCGGTCATTTGAGCACGCCTTAAGTGTGTTGGCTTGAAGTTGTAGCGTGGTGTATTTACTATTTCAAACTCAGTAGCAACGATAGGGAGGTTGAATTCATTAAATTGCTCAAGGCGCTGATAGACCATTTCAGGGGTAATGGAGTCAACTCTAAATCGTGCTTGTACACCAATAGCTTCAATAGGACCGCCGTCAGAAATTATTTCTTTAATAATTTTTTTGTATTCTACAATCCTATCAATATTGGCTGGTGGGGCTGAAATAATTCTATTTTCATTAATAAATAAACGAGCATCTTTATTTCTAACGTGTTTTTGGGCTTGCTTGAACCAATCAGCCATAATACCTCGACCTAAAAGGTTAGCAATTTCAAGATTGTCTAACGGTTCATTCATTACATCCCATTCGACAACATCCCAACGCTTTGCATAGTCATATAGTTGAGCTTCTATAAAGTTTTTTAACTGCTCAGGATTGTTCTTTAATTTTTTGGCGTCTTTGTGCATAAACTGCCAGCCAGGGTAAACAAGCACATGACCGCGAGCGCTGATATCGTGCTGTTTTGCCCAATCTATTATTGGTTCTACAGTATCCGCTAATCTTTCTTTATGTTTGTATTTTAGCCCGTTGTTGAAGCCAATTTGATTAATGAAGTTTGGTAATACCTCTGCTTGTTTCGCAAATTTCTTAGTAGAGATTACTCCACCGAAATTGAATTTATGGTTAAGCTGTTTTAGCTCGACTTTAGCATTAGGTATAGGAGTGCCATTCTTGTCTTTTACCTCAACAGTAAGTTGAGATTTACGGTGTTTATTAATTCGCTGCTGAGCGTCAATGCGCCATTGTTGTTCACTGGTTCCATTTTTTTGTAATTTTATTTCGGCTATTATTTTCTCTATGCCGGTAATGTTAGTTCCGTCATAAATCTCTGTAGAGTTAGTTTGAGCGTGTAATGATAGTGATAATAAGCAAAAAGCAGCAGGTACAGTTATCATAGGCAATGTTTTTAGTAGGTAGTTCATAGTACATTTACTTATTAAGTTTGGTATATGAAATTAAAATAACACTGAAGAAGAAGTGAGGTAAGGAAAACCTTGTTTAAAAGTGTTTAAAATTATAAAGCGTAGGCTGTTTCAGAGAGGGAAAAAGCCTAATACTTTATTGAAAATCGTAATTTATGAGCAGGGGCTGGTAGAGTTTCTAATAATTAATTCACAGTCGAACTCAGTATCAAACTCTTCAAAAGGCTGTTTTTTAATTCTTTTAATTAGTTTTTTTACTACGGTATTGGCCATCTGATTTATTGGTTGTTTAACTGTGGTGATAGATGGCCATATTTGTTGAGACACAGGAGCGTCATCATAGCCAACCACAGACAAATCGGCTGGAATGTTAATTTTCATTTGCGCCGCTACTTTAAGAATTGCCGCTGCCATATAATCATTACTGGCAAAAATAGCCGTAGGTCTACTTTCTTGATTAAGTAGTTGTCTTGCGCAGCTTTCACCGGTTTCAAAAGTAAACATGCCTTGTTTTACATAATCTTCATCAAGTGTTAATCCCATGTTTTCAAGTGCTCTTTGGTAGCCCTTATAACGTTTATGGGTGGCACCAAAGTCAGGGTGGCCTTTGATAAAACCAATTTTAGTATGACCAAGGGATATTAGATATTTGGTCATTTCAAAAGCAGCCTCTTCGTCATTACTCATAACATATGGAGAATCATGCTCACGTACAAAAGGGGAAATACGAGCAAATGGTATGTTTTTTTCATCAAGCAGAGCGATAAGCTCTTTATTATCACAAAGTGGATGAGTAAGAATAAAACCATCTTGAGTTGAGTATTGGGTTATCGACTCGACACTTTTAATTAAATCAGCGCTGTTGTGATCACAAGGGTGAATTTGTAAGTTATAACCTTGTTCAATACATTGAGATAAGGCACCGTTTTGTAATTCAAGTATATAGCCCGGATTAGGGTTGGAGTAGAGTAGGGTGATAATAAAAGATTGTTGACCTCTAAGACCTCTTGCTAAAGGGTTACGCTTAAAATCTAATGCTTTAACTGCTGCATGTACCTTGTCTTGTAATACAGGTCTGACATTAGGTTCATCATTAAGTACCCTTGAAACTGTTTTAACCGAAACTTCGGCAACACGAGCAACATCTTTAATAGTAGCTTTAGCCAAGGTATTCCTTTAATTGTTATCAGCTATAATTTATTAAAATCATAGCATTAACCTTGAAGCCCCGCAATCTAAAGAAAACTGTTTTAGACACCGTTATCAATTTGATGTTACTATTATTCATGATAACGTTATCAATTACATTTATATCGTTGATAAATTAATTGTGAGGTATCAAATGAATCATAAACAAGAAAAACGAAGGGCAGCTATTAAAAAAATAGCTTGTGTTGTTGGTGGGATGGCTATTGCACCAACACTAATATCTCAATCATTAGCAAAACCTTTTTTAGCCAGTAATTCCATTTTGCCCTTTCAAATATCTTTATCTCAATGGGCGTTTGAAAGTGAAATTTTTGGTAAAGGACGTGATAACTACAAATGGTTTAAAAAAATGCTAGAGCAGGATCCTCAGGCTGTTTTGCAAGGCTCTATGGATACCACTGACATTGTTGTTAAAGCACAGCAGCTTGATTTACATGGCGTTGATTTAGTCACCTCGATGATTTATGGACATAGAAATAGTGCTAAGTGGTTACGTAGCTTTAAGGAAAAAGGCAAAGACCATGATGTGTCATTTGTTTGTTTAATGGCTGATACCGCTACCAAAATTGGGGCAAGTGATTTATTAGCGCGCAAGAAAGCTGTAGATGATCACAAGCATTGGATAGAAGCGGCTGTAGAGTTAGGGTGTGAGCACATCAGAGTAAACCCTTTTGGTGATGGCACCTATTTACAGCAAATGAACCAATGTTCAGAGTCTTTATATGAATTGAGTGAGTTTGCTAGCAATGTTGGCATGCAAGTTACCGTTGAAAATCATGGTCACCCATCAAGCAATGGCGCATGGTTGAACATGTTAATAGAATTAACTAATCATAGTAATTTAGGTCTTTTTTTAGACTTTGGTAATTTTTTTATGGGTGGTTTTAATGCTAAACCTAGACGCTGGTATGATTTAAAACAAGGTGTAATCGACTTAACTCCATTTACGGTTGGGATAAGTGGTAAAGCACGAAGTTTCCTACCTAACGGTGATATTGAAATGATTGATTATGATTGGAATATGGAGCAGATATTGGCATCAGGCTTTAATGGCTGGGTTAGCGCTGAATATGCTGGAAAAGAGTATTCAAATACTCAAGGAGCCCAAATTATTATTGATAAATTGAGAAAGATTCAAGACAAATACAAACAAAGCCCAACTAATTTAATAACTTAGGACTTAATTTTAATTTATATTGATAACGTTGTCAAAAGTGTTCTATTATTTAAGTAGATTGTTAACCAAGATAAGGCTAGCAACTAAAAATCATCTTTGAAGTAGGAATGAGAGAGTAAACAATGAAAAATAAAATAATGAAGTTTGTTCAAAGTAGTATTCTATTATTATCAATAATATTTTCTTATCAGGCGTCAGCCGGATTAATAATGCGCGATGAAGGAATGGTATATGATGATGTATTAAACATCACTTGGCTGCTTGATGCTAACTATGCCAAAACCAGTGGCGCAATTGACGCTGATTCAAGTGGTAAAATGACTTGGGCAAATGCCAATATTTGGGTCGACTCAATAAATGTGGGTGGTTTTTCCGATTGGCGCTTAGCTACAGTAGATACTGTTAATAGCGATAAATCAGAATTAGGCCATATGTTTATGGTTAATTTAACTAATACCGATAGCTTAATAAATAAAAGCTTCTCTGATGTAAATACCGGCGAAAACTATAGTTTTAGTAACCTTTTTGGCAGTAGATATTGGACTGACACATCGGCTAATGACACTAAAGCATGGTCTTTTAGTTTTAGTAATGGCAGTGAAAATGGTAATAAATTAAAATCTGACACTTTTAAAGCATGGGCAGTTAGAGAGGGTGATGTAACGTCAGTTTCTGTGCCTGAGCCGACGAACATAGCAATGTTTCTTTTAGCTGTTATGGGTTTATTTCATTTTAGGCGTATTAGTAAAAAAAGACCTTAAAGGTGTATTGATAAGGTCATTTTATTTCTTTAATAGTGATAACGTTATCAATGATGTGAGGTGGACTTTTTAATCATTACAAGGATTTTTGATTAAAAAGTATTTAATAAAATGCAGAAAATAAGCATTAATAAAAATAGAGCAAGAATCATGATTAAAACGAATAAGCTCATAAATCAATATATGAAAATTGCAATAGCACTCTCATCAGTACTTATAGCAACTGTTTCAAATATGAGCTACGCCGAGGTACTTAACTCAAAAATAGCTATTACGCCGCAAGATATGGTGAAAAAAATGGGTTCAGGGGTCGACTCTACTTGGTCTGAAGTGCCTAATAAGATAGCCGAATATACTACTGATGCGAGTATTGCTTTTGCTACCAAGGGCTTTAAGCATATACGTTTACGTCTTGCTCAAGATCCCGCTGCTGATACATGGATGTATTTAGATGAACAAATTCAAGATGCTTTAGATAATGGCATGATCCCTATTATCGCTAACCAATCTCATGCCTTTGAAGATAACCCTACAGCGCAAACTCAAGCTGACTGGGTACGGTGGTGGCAAGATATGGCAGTACATTATAAGGATTACCCATACGAACTAATGTTTGATTTGATTGTTGAAATTGCGGCAAGTAGTCCGTTATCAAATGAGCCTATTGATCAATTAAATGAAGCTTACGAACAAGCGGTTACCGCTATACGTAATGCAGGCGGCTACAATGATAAACGTATCGTAATTTTTAGTGCACACAAGCGATCTGATGCAACAAGAATGAATCAGCTTGATATTCCAACGCAAGGTAATAACTTTCTAATTGGCGAGTTTCATGAAGGTTATGCATCAGGCCCAAGTGCAGACTCAACTAATCCTCATTATTATTGGGATGGCGGCGTGGGTGAAATTCAGTTAATGACTGTTCGCGCTGATGCTGCAGTGGCTTGGAGTGAATCAACAGGTATTCCTATTTGGGAAGGTGCGTGGATGCCGGGGAACTATAACAAAGGTAATGATTATGATATTGCTAGACAAGTTAGCTTTGTAGAAGATTTTGTTAAAGTGCTTAACGATAGAAAAATTCCACACGCGGTCAATGCGACCAAGAAATTTTATGATGTTGCTACTAATCAATGGAATGAGTTAGAAGAAGTCGTTGATGCTATTATGGCGCTTCGTCTTGAAGTTGACGCGGAAGATCCTGCTGTTGATAATCAAGCGCCTGTATGGACAAATACTACTTTTACTTTAGCTGATGCTGAACAAGGTGAACTTTACAGTTATGACCTTTCAGTTGACGTAAGTGGACCTGAAGATGTAGCGCTTATTTTTGCTAAAGTATCGGGCTCTGATTGGTTAAATGTTAGTGAATTAGGAGTGATTACTGGAACTCCTTTATCTACCGATACGGGTGAACATATTTTTATTATGAGTACCTCTGATGGGATAAACAACTCAGCCGGTGCTGTTAATGCTAGTTTTATTATTGATGTTATTCCAACACTTGAGCCAGAGCCAACACCCGAGCTAGAGCCAACACCTGAGCTAGAGCCAGCACCTGAGCTAGAGCCAGTACCTGAGCTAGAGCCAGTACCTGAGCTAGAGCCAGTACCTGAGCTAGAGCCAGTACCTGAGCTAGAGCCAGTACCTGAGCTAGAGCCAGTACCTGAGCTAGAGCCAGTACCTGAGCTAGAGCCAATACCTGAGCTAGAGCCAGTACCTGAGCTAGAGCCAGTACCTGAGCTAGAGCCAGTACCTGAGCTAGAGCCTGAACCAGAAAAGCTTGAATCTTCATCAGCAGGTAGTACAGGTATATCTTTATTTTTAATACTTTTTTGTTTATTTATTAAAAAGTATTATTACAAAACAAACATATAGGAAAAATTCATTGTGAAAAAACTATCATTAGTCGCAACTAGCCTTTTAGCCGCTTTTATAACAGGTGCTTGTACAGCCGATACAAATATCCAAGCAAAGCCAGCTGTTAGCCAGGGCACAGCAAAAAAACTCGTTAAACCTAACGTATTATTTATCGCAGTCGATGATTTGCGGGTGCAATATGGACCATATGATTTTGACAAAGCTATAACTCCTAATATTGACCGCTTGGTTAATCAAGGGGTTGCCTTTACTCAGGCCTATAGCAATGTGCCTGTGTGTGGTGCCTCGCGCGCTTCGATGTTAACAGGTGTTCGTCCAACTATTAATCGCTTTGTTGCTTTTGAAAGCGCTGATAAAGTGGCTCCTTGGGCACCTTCTATTGCCAAAGTTTTTTCCGATAATGGTTATACAACCTATAGTTTAGGCAAGATATTTAATAACTTAACTGATCATGCAAATGATTGGAGTGAATTTCCTTGGCGTCCTGAAGGGGCTAAAAATGAAGATTCAACTAGTGGTAATAAAAAACAAGCAAGCTTGTTATCACGGCACGATTATGTAACGTCAGATGGTCTTGCAATGGCTGAAAAAGGTATTAAAAATCATCCTGCTTTTGAAAAAGCGGATGTCGTGGATGATGTTTATAAAAATGGCAAGATAGCAAAACGTGCTATTAGTGATTTAAAACGATTGAAAAAAGCAGGTAAACCCTTCTTTTTAGCCGTAGGTTTGAAAAAACCACATCTACCTTTTAATGCGCCAAGTAAATATTGGGACTTGTATGATGAAAGCACAATTGAACTTACTAAAACACCTTTAAAAGCTAAGAACTCTCCAAGTCAATCCGATCATAATTGGAATGAGTTAAGAAACTATGGCCATGATGGGGCTATGCCAAAAAAGGGCAAAATGCCTGATGAGATGGCACGAAAACTTATCCATGGTTATCATGCCGCTACCAGCTATAGTGATGCATTAATTGGTAACATTTTAACTGAGCTGGAAAGTTTAGGCTTAGAAGAAAATACTATTGTCGTTTTATGGGGCGATCATGGCTGGAGCTTAGGTGAACATACTCATTGGGCAAAACACTCTTCTTATGATGTTACTAATCATATTCCATTAATTATCAAAGTGCCTGGCATGACTAATGGGGAATTCGCCAAAGGTTTAGTTGAGTCAGTTGATATATTTCCCACCTTAACCCAGTTGGCTGGCTTACCTGCGCCAAGTTCATTGCAAGGTGACTCCCTTGTTCCCATGTTGAAAAATCCACAGGCTACAGTCAATGACGCTGTTTTTCCTCGATGGAAAAATGCTGACAGTATTCGAACCCAAAATTATATGTATACCGAATGGCGCAATAAGAAAAATAACAAAGTGATAGCAAGAATGTTATTCGATCACCGTGTTGATCCTAGAGAGACAATTAACGTCGCTGAAGATTTTAAATACGCTCAAGTGGTTGTTGATTTACATAATCAGTTAGTTGCCCATATCGCACAAATTGAAAAATAATAAATATTTCTAAGGGTGATTTGATGACAAAAATAACAATCAAAGATGTTGCACTAAGGGCTGGGGTTTCTGTTAAAACTGTGTCACGAGTGATAAATAATGAAGTTAACGTTCGTGCAGAGATGCAAGAGAAAGTTAAAAAAGCGGTTAATGAGTTAGGTTTTCGTAGAAACCCTTTAGCTAGGGCATTACGAAATCAACAGACCTCTATTTTAAGCTTACTTTATTCAAATCCCAACCCTGGTTATATTCTAGAAGTGCAAAATGGTATTCAAGCGCAATGTGATCTTGATAATTATAATTTGCAAATATTGCCTTGTGATCATAACGATGAACATTTTTTTGAAAAAATAGAATCGTTATTACAACGTTCATCGACCGATGGGGTATTATTGATCGAGCCACTTTGTGATATGCCAGAGGTCATTGATTTATTAGATAAATATAAATTACCTTATGCACTGATATCACCGACAACTTCAGAGCCTAAAGCACCTTTTGCTCGCTCTAACGATGAGCAAGCCTCATATCAAATGACAGAATACTTGATATCTCAAGGCCATAAAGATATTGCTTTTATTATGGGTGACCCAAGCCATGGTGATAGTCATCAGCGGTTAAAAGGTTACCAAAATGCCTTAGCTGAAAATAATATTGCAGTAGATGATACATTTTTTGAGCAAGGCTATTTTACTTTTGAATCAGGTGAAATATCGGCTAGACGATTACTGTCACTTAAAAATAGGCCTTCGGCCATTTTTGCTAGTAATGATTATATGGCTGCAGCGGTATTAAAAGTTGCCGCACAAAAGCAGATTAAAGTACCACAAGAGCTCTCTATTGTTGGTTATGATGACACCCCTGTATCAAAACAAATATGGCCTGCACTAACAACGGTTAGACAACCAATACGAGATATAGCTTCACACGCGACAAAAAAACTCATTGCTCAACTTAATAAATGCTCATTTGATGAGGTAAAAACCTTGTTCGAATGTCAGTTAGTTGTACGAGAATCAACCAGTATTTGGGCAAGTGATTAATGCACGTCTTTAAATGCTGTACATGTTCTCTGATATTTTTAAAGAGTCTGTAACTATTGCCAATTACTTGAATTCATAAATTTAAAAGAAGTCATATCATGAAATCGTTAAATTCAATAAAGTCACTATCAATTTTTACGGCGCTAATTTTATTAGGGTGTTCCACGCCGAATGAGCCTGTTAACTCCTATTATAGCCCCTATGTAAATACCTATGTATACACAGAGAAACCTACCGGTCGTCGATTAAAAGATATCGTTGCCGATAAGTATCCAAGCAATGTTTATATTGGCGGAACTATTCAATACCGAGAATTGAATAGTGCTAAAGGCGAGTTATTGAATAATGAG
Source organism: Colwellia sp. 75C3 (assembly GCF_002836255.1). GTDB lineage: Bacteria > Pseudomonadota > Gammaproteobacteria > Enterobacterales > Alteromonadaceae > Colwellia. Next base: position 144,833 of record NZ_PJAU01000057.1, read on the forward strand.
TTTAGCTATATAACGCCTGCAAATACTTACAAACAATCACACATTCACCCAACACCGAATAAGTGGAAATGGCAAGCGCCAGATGATTGGATCCAACGAGCTAAAAAAAATAATCAGTTAGTACGACTGCATGCTCCTATTAGTCCTCAAAGCTCAAAGTGGGTTAGAGATGATGCTAGAACAGCACAAGAGTTGGAGCTGATGTTAGTGGAGTTTATGACCGCTTTGGCAAAACGTTATAACAATGAACCTCAGGTAAAATGGCTTGATGTGGTTAATGAAACTATTACTGAACAAGGTACTTGGTTTGGTCCAAAACCAGGGGTGACTGCATGGGAAAACCCTTGGACTAAAATAGGCTTTATTACTGATATTCCAGATAAATTCCCTTTGCTTCAAAAGCTAGGTGTGCCGAAATATATTGTTCAGGCATTTGAAATTGCCAATGAGCATGCCCCTAATTTAACCTTGGTGCTTAATCAACACCGAATGACCTCTCCAAAATCTATAGCATTAATGAAAGAGTTAGTCATGTATTTACGAGATAGGAACCTACGTATTGATGCAATAGGCTGGCAAGCGCACCTTCGTGCAGAATATGTCGACTTTGCCAATATTGATAGCCAAGCAATTAAAAATCTGGATAACTTAATTAAATGGGCTCATCAGTATGATTTTGAGTTTCATGCCACAGAAAATAACATTCATATTAAAAATAACAAACCTTATCAAACAGATATAGTTGCCAAAGCTTTTGGGAATATCACTCAAACGTTACTTGATAATCATCAAACAGGTGTGGTGGCATGGAGTTTATGGACATTGGCTAATGCTCCTCATTTTAGAGCTAAAAATATAGAAGTCTTAGGTTTATGGGATGAGCAATTTAAGCCCCAAAAAGCTTATTATGAAATGCAAAGAGTATTGGAAAACGCTAATTGATAAGAGATATAACTTAACCAGAACTCTGGATAATGAGTTCTGGTTATTTAAAGTTATATAAGGTTACTTTATCATTTGAGTCTGAACATTGTTACAGCCTATTGTTAATTCAATAAGCTGTTTTCATTTATGATACCAAGTTGATTAAATTTCTTCCCAACTCAGAGCTATGCTCAATAATAAGGCAAATTTGTTTCGGTTTAGTCATTCTAAATCAAATAAATTTAACGACGTGAGTGGGTATCGAGCAAGCACCCAAAGGGCGAGTTTAAAAGGCTTACATGCGGCGTTATTGATTTTGACAAGGGAATAACCATTATCTTCAATCAATGCCTTACCTCTAAGCCTTTTAATTCTCGCTGAGTGGGAAATAACTTAATCAATTTGGTATTACTGTTGATACTGCTTCATGTAAAACTGTACTTTTTTCATGTTTCCTAACTTTTGATAGTAACTGATCAAAGATGATATAAGTTGTTGATTATTAGGGTTAACCCTTAGTGAGTTTTCTAAAACAACCACAGCCTTCTCTGTTTCATTGTTGGTATCTAAGGCAACCGCATAAACATAATGATAATAGGGTAGGTTAGGGGATAACGCAGCCGCTATCTGCAGGTGCTTTATTGCCACAATCATATTTTTTTGCCTAACTTGTTGTAGGCCTAACGCAAATTGTGCCATCGCATTTTCGGGCATAACTTTTACCGCATTAAATAACAATGCAGTGGCCTGGCCATCTTTACCTATTTGACGATATAAGTCAGCTAAGTTCACCATGGCAGGTACAAATTGAGTATTTATGGATAATGCCTTCTTATAAAGCTGCTCAGCCTTGGCAATTTTCCCTTGTTTAGCATAAAACAGCGCTAAATTTTGGTGGCTATTAGCGGTATCATTATTAACAAGTTGACTGACGATATAATCGTTTTGAGCATTAGCTAATTGCTGCGCTTGTACTTTGGGCAGTTGATTTAAAGGCACTGCAGCTAAAACTCTGGCTACTTCCATTCTAATGGCTTTATTGCTATATGAATTACTAACATCAAGCAATGGCGCTAAATGTTGATATGCTTGTTCTGCTGGTAGCATTTCTATCATACCAAGAGCTGAACGCTGTATTTTGCTGTCAGTATTTTTTAATGAAGCAATTGCAGTGTTAAGGGTTTCTTGAGTAGGGTATTGCGTTAATAAACTTAGCGCGCTTGCCTTAACAATGCTCGCCTGTGTCGTATCATGTGCTAATTTATTTAATAAATCATGACCGGTCGCCCACTGTTTTCTGCCGGCATAGAGTGTTTTAGCAAAATGGGTCATGCGTTTTTGACTTGTTGGATACCAACTCTCGACTTGTTTTACCGCCCAATCGATTGATTGCTCTTGATGACAAGTATTACACGCATTAGGTAAGCCAAGTTTTTTTGATAAATCAGGGCGAGGAATACGTAAACTATGATCTCGTCTTGGATCCACGCCCATGTAAGTCGTTTCTGGCATGTGACAATTAACACATTGCGCGCCTGTATTAGTCATATCATGCTGGTGATGTTTAGGAGTATCAAATACTTCACGTTTATGGCATTGAGTACAAACCGCATTGTCAGGGGCTCGTAGCTTCAAGCTATGTGGTTCATGGCAATTACTGCAGACTACGCCTTCGTGATACATTTTGCTTTGAATAAAAGATCCGTATACATAGTCTTCATCTTGAATTTGACCATCACTATGATAAATATTTTCATCGAGTAATTGTAGGTGGTGGCTTTCATCAAACTTTTTACCTAAATAGTTTTCTGTCAGTGTACTGCGTCTGCTGTGGCAGTGTGCACAGGTATCGAGTTGTAAACTCTTCTTATGGTTTTTGTTAGGTGTGAATTTTGCGGTATTTCTGTCGGGTATTATTTGCCATAACCCTTTAGGTGCTAGGTTAATTAAACCATTATTTTGTTTTATACTAGCACCATTTTTTGCCCACGTTTGGTGGTCTTTACCAGCACCATGACAAGACTCACAAGCAACATCAATATCGGTCCAAGTGCTGTTGTAAATTAACTTTTCATCATCAAAGTTTTTTTCAAAGCCTGTGGAGTGGCATTCAGCGCAACGGCTGTTCCAATTAAAATAACTACCTGTCCAATGTAACATATCGTCAAAGGGGATCTCTCCTTGGTCGGCTTGTAGGTGATACCAACGTTGGCCACCTTCAGTTTTTGGGCGGCTATCCCAAGCGATTGATAGAGCCTGTAATTTTCCTTGGCCAAAGTCTACTAGGTACTGCTGTAACGGAGTAAAACCAAAGGTATATAAAATTTTATATTCAGTTAGTACACCTTTTTCATTTTGTGTTTTGACAAAGTACTGTTCATTTTTGCGATAAAATTCAGCGGTGGTGCTGTGAAATGAAAACTTTGCCTGATTAAAATCACCCAGTACGGTGTCTTTATTCACTGGCTGCATAGCCAAATCATGGTGAGAGTTTTGCCAATCGTTAAACTGCTGTTGATGGCAATTTGCACAGGAAGCTTTGCCAATAAACTTTTCAGTGGGGACTGGATCGTTGTTCGCAAAAGCGTGAGGGGTGAATGAACTCAAAAATAACAATATAGCGATTGAAAACAGCGGCATAACACTCTCAAGGTAAGTGTAAAATAAAAAAGACAGTGATAGCACTATAACACTGTCTTTGCATGATCAATAAGATTGTATTGTGTCTTCTTATTGATAAGAAAAACTAGCTCTCGCTTTAATATCATTTACCGAGCTGCCGATATGTACCGAGAATTGACCTTGCTCTGCTAGCCAGTTTTTAGTGTTTACATCCCAAAAAGATAAATCGCGTTGGGTTAAAGTAAGCATGACTGTTTTACTTTCACCAGGTTGTAAAAATACTTTTTCAAAACCTTTTAGCTCTTTTGTTGGGCGAGGAACACTTGATTGTTCATCATGTAGATATAATTGAACAACTTCTGCTCCTGCCACTTTACCGGTATTGGTTATTTTTACGCTTGCTGTAATGGTATCACCGGCAGAAATGACATCCTTGTTAAGGGAGATGTCACCAAATGAAAAACGGGTATAACTTAGGCCATGGCCAAAAGGAAACAATGGTTCGATGTTTTGCTGTTCAAACCAACGATAACCAATAAATACACCTTCAGGATATGTAGAGGTTTTTTCATTGTAGTCATTAAGCACGATTGGTGCTGTATCGGCTAATTTTTTTGGTAATGTTATTGGCATTTTTCCTGATGGATTAACATCGCCAAACAAGATGTCAGCATAACTATGTCCAGCTTCCATACCACCATACCAACCCCAAACAATAGCATTGGCTTGTTCAACCCATGGCATTTCAACCGCTGAGCCACCAATAAAAAATACCACTGTTTTTGAGTTTTCCGCAATTAAATCACTGATAATATCATCTTGGTTATTCGGTAATACCATATTTGATCTATCTTTCGATTCACGATCATCAGCATGACTTAAACCAGCATAGTAGATCACCGCATCGGCTTTTTTTGCTGCAGCTAAATATTCATCTTTAGTGCTAAATGGACTGCCAGGGGCATTCCAACCTAGAACAACGTTATCTGCACCATCATAACCAAGCGTAAAAACATACTTCTTTCCTTGTTTTAACGTTAACTTGTGTTGATAAGTCTTATCACCGTTTAAGGTGGTATTGAGCACTTCTTTACCATTAATGACTAAGTTCACATTGCCTTTGCCACCTAACTGCAGTACATGTTCACCACTGGCTAGCGGCATAATGTCAGCTTTTAAATTAATGTGTTGAATAACATCACCTAGCGGCGAGTTATAATTAGATTCAGGTAACCAACCATAATGCTCAGCTTTTTTACTGCGATCAGCGGTTTTATATTCAATTAATCGCCAAGCGGGTGTACCTGTGCCACGGTTATTGGTTTTAACAAAGTCTTCAGCAATAGGTTGCACACCACTTTGACTGCGGGCGCGCATAAATTGTAGTTCAACATTATCACCGAGCTTATCTTTAAGACCTTGTAGAGGTGTTATTTCCCAAAGGGATTTTACTTGCGATGAACCACCACCACTGCCATGTTTCTTATCAGCATTAGGACCTAATACTAAGATGTTTTTTATTTTATTTTTATCTAAAGGTAATACCGCGCTTGTCTGATCAGAGTTATTTGCGCTAGTAACACTTTCATTTTTAAGTAGCACCACACCCTGTGTTGCTATTTGACGAGCGAAATCTCTGTGCTCTTGGGTATTACGTTGGCCAGAAAAACGTTGTTTGTCCATCATGCCAATGCTTAATTGTACACGTAAGATACGGCGCACTTTATCGTCAAGTACTGCTACGGGCACTTTGCCTGATTGGATCATCTTTAATAAAGGTTTAGCTAAAAAGTAATCATCATAACTCTTAGCGCGGGTGCCCATCTCTAAATCAAGGCCATTCATGGCGGCATCATAGGTATTAATATCAACATCCCAGTCAGTCATTAACAAACCTTGGTAGCCCCATTCACCTTTTAGGATATCCATAATTAAATGTTTATTTTGATTGGCATTAGTACCATAAACATTATTGTATGACCCCATCATAGCGTAGGTATTACCTTCCTTTACTGCCGCTTCAAATGCTGGCAAGTAAACTTCACGTAAGGTACGTTCATCGGGCGTTGCATCAACACCATGACGATTTAGCTCTTGGGTATTAAGTGCGAAATGTTTTACTGTTGCTGCGACATCATTCGCTTGTATTGCAATAATTTCAGGCACCACTAATTTAGCGGCAAGAAAAGGGTCTTCACCTAAGTACTCAAAATTTCTACCATATAAAGGCAGACGAGCAAGGTTAACGCCAGGGCCTAAAATAACATCTTTATTTCGATGACGTGCTTCACTACCTAAAACATTACCATGCAGAGTCGCCATTTTTGGATCCCAACTGGCGGCCACTGCGGTCAAGGGAGGAAGATAAGTCGCTTGGTCGTCATCCCAACCTGCAGGTTTCCAACTGTCTCGAGATATCTGTCGGCGAACACCGTGAGGTCCATCACTCATTTCCATGCTATGAATGCCTAGACGCTCAACCGCAGCATTAGCGAACTTAGTATTAGCATGTACGAGTGATATCTTTTCTTCTAAGGTCAGTTGAGCTAATAAATTCTCAACATCTTGCTCTTTATTTTTGTGACGAAGGGCTTTTGAGTCCAGATTTTCACTCAATGTTTTAGAGGTTAAGTTGACTTCAACGTCTTGCTGAACACAGCTTACATTGGTTACTGATATTGCAAGTAAAGAAAAGTAAATAGGAATACTTTTAAGTTGAGAATAATTCATTTTATGGACCCTTAATGCTTTGTTATCTTTATATTGCTTTATCATCAAATAAAATGATATCGTTGTCAATGATGTTTGTAATGATTAATAGTTAAATTGTAATAAGTTGTCGCAGAGGAGAAGTATGCGACAGTTTTGTTACTCTCATTGGTTATTTTATTTATGATAAATATAAAGGCATGCTAGAGTTTTTGAAAATCGAAAAAGGGTCAGCTAATGTGTCTGGTTGGCTATAAGGCAAGGGATTTAGTAGGATTGTTTATTCTTGTAGCAAAATATACTTAAGCTACAGAAGAACTGTTAAGTTGGTTTTAAAATGAAAAGTTATCTTATGAAAAAAATGAAATACAGTGGAATAATTTCCATGCACTTTGTACTGGCTTTCGTTGTCAATCCTATCAGTGCAGCACAATTAAATATAAGTAGTACACAATCGATGAATGTACTCTTTATCACCATTGATGATTTAAATAACGATTTAGGCGCTTATGGTCATCATTTGGTAAAAAGCCCAAATATTGATGCTTTAGCAAAAAAAGGCATTCGCTTTGATAAAGCCTATAGCCAATCACCAATGTGCACGCCAAGTCGCTCTAGTTTTATGACAGGTTTGTATCCTGACCAAACGGGTATTATTGCCCATGGTTCACATACTCAAATGACCGCTCACTTTCGTGATCATATTCCCAAAGTAACCACTTTACCGCAGTTATTTAAAGATAATGGCTATTTTTCTGGCCGGGTAGGTAAAATTTATCACCAAGGGGTGCCGAATCAAATAGGCACTGCGGGGGCTGATGATGCTGCTTCTTGGCACGAAACCATCAACCCTATTGGTTTGGATAAAGACGTTGAAGATAAGATTATAGCTTTTAATGAAAAAGCACTAAAACGCCAATCATTTGGTGGAGTATTAAGTTTTTTAGCTATTGGGAATGATGACAAAGCGCATACCGATGGTAAAGTTGCCACAGAAACGATTAACATGATAAAAGACCATCATCCAGATAAAACGGGTAAACCTTTTTTTATTGGTGCGGGATTTTATCGTCCACATACTCCCTTTGTTGCACCGAAAAAATACTTTGATTTATACCCACTAGATAAAATAAAACCCTATATAGCGCCGAAAAATGACCGTAAAGATATTCCAGCTATAGCTCTTCAAGATAGAGAAGGACAGTTAGCTCTAACTCTGAACCAACGCAAACAAATTATCCAAGGTTACTATGCCGCGGTTTCTTACGTTGATGCCCAAGTTGGGCGAGTGCTTGATGCTTTAAAGCAACAAAGTTTAAGTGATAATACTATTGTTGTTTTTCTATCGGATCATGGATATGAACTAGGTCAACACGGTTTATGGCAAAAGGGTAGTTTATTTGAGGGCTCAGCTCGCGCTCCGTTAATTATTTACGCGCCAAATGCTAAGGGCAATGGTAGCGTGGTAACATCTCCTGTTGAGTTAGTTGATATTTATCCAACATTAGCAAAGCTTGCCGGATTAGTAGCTCCGGAGTATTTGGCGGGAAAAGATTTAACACCGGCGCTTAATAATGTTGATTTTCAAGTGAGAAAGGGGGCTTATTCCGCTATTTTAAATCGTAACAAAGGGGATAATAACCAATTTGCCTTTACAAAAATACGAGGACACTCCATTAGGACTAATCGATATCGTTATACCGAGTGGGGGGAAGGGCACTTTGGCGCAGAGCTTTATGATCATCAAAATGATCCTCAAGAGCTTAAAAATTTAGCTGATAAGGTATCATTAGAAGGTATCAGAATAAAAATGAAATGGCTGCTTGATGCTGCTATTGAAAAGGCACAAACAAGAATTAAAGCTATTGAATAAGTAAATTTAGTGAGTAGTAATCATTGTCCCGTCCTAAAATAAGTTGACGGTTTTAATAAAAAGCCAGCTCTTTATATCGCTGGCTTTTTTAATCACTTAAAATTGATCTTATTTATTATACCAATTCCGTTAAATTATTGAACTATTCCACTGGCTAAAATTCTTCAGGTTAATAAAAACCTTAGTGAATGTAAGTATTTTTCATTCGTTTATAAAATAACCTTATAGAACACAGTAACAATAAACATAGACTCATTGGTCCGCCAGGAGTTGGCTCAGGCTCAGGAATTGGCTCAGGCTCGGGAGTTGGCTCAGGCTCAGGAGTTGGCTCAGGCTCCGGGGTTGGTTCAGGTTCTACTTTAGCGTTGACCATGATAGTGAGGGTATTATTAATGACTTGTGCTGAATGGTTTGTGCCATCGGTAACACTCACTATAAATTTATTTTCACCAATATCTGAATTTGTTGGTGTACCTGTTATTTCGCCAACATCAGAAAGAGAGAACCAGTCAGGACCTGATACTTTGGCAAAAATTAAAGCATCGTTATCTGCATCGATTGCCAAGGCTGAGATATTACTGTTATAACTGATGTTTTCTGTTGCTTGTTGCAGTATGTTTTGAATGTTATTCCAAACAGGGGCTGCATTAGTAGGTGCATCACTAATAACGTTAATGGTTAGGTTTAATTCTGTTGTTGCACTTGCTTGTCCGGTGTTATCACTCACTTTTATCGTAAAAGTATTTTCACCAATATCATCGGCTGTCGGTGTACCCTCAACTTTTCCGTTTGACCATAACATTAACCAAGATGGTCCTGATGTTTTGTAAAATGAAAGCTCATCATTATCACCATCACTAACGGCATCGGCTAGGCTGTTTCTATAGTATTGTAAGATATTAGCATCATCTTTGGTGATATTCGTATCAGCCACATTAATGACTGCATTACTGGTGGTCATTATTAATTCAGGTGCTTTATTACCTTCTTTAGAACTGAATTTATTTAATGACGTTAAACTATTTGTTAATGCAAATGACAGTAACGAGTCGCTTTTTAATAGGCTAGCCGTGACATCTATTTCTAACCAAGCATTTTTAACGGCACTTGCACTATTAATGAATTCTCCTAAGGTAGGCATAGTATTCCATGTTAATTCATACTCATCCCATTCATTGCTTATTTTATGGACGCTAACTGTGCCGGTAACTGATTCTGAATAAACCTTTAAAGTAGCTGACTCGATACTGCCTTTTACTTGATTGGTGTTAAATTTAATATGAGGTCTTGATTGGTCTCCCTCACTATTATTTATATTTATTTGACTGGCTGTTGGTTGTCCTTTGCCATTAGGGTTTGCTTCTTTAGCGAAGTGATCATCAGTTGCCGTTAATGTTAACGTTTGTTGATAATTACTGGGTTGTTCAACAGCAGTTTCACCAATTACCGTGATGCTGTAAGCAGGAAGCTTAAGCAATGTAGGTAAGCTATTGACCATACCACCGGAAAGCACCTCTTCTGAGTGAATAAACGTTTGTGGACTTGCCCAATATTGGCGAACGGATTTATTGCTTGTTGTTAAGTTTTCAGTGTTAACTGTGTAGCTTACTGACGAGGTATTTATTAACAAATAACGCTGCTCATCATTAGCGCTATTATTACCTTGCCAACCGTAAATAGCATCATAGTCAGCATAACCTGTTGGTGAAACGCTTGGAGTATCTGATAAGTTTATTTTGGCGATGGTATCCATACCTTTTAGCACGCTGCCAAATGCTCTCATGGCAATGCCACCCGCAGATAAACTGTATTTTTGTGAAGATAAGTCGCCTTGACCATGATCTATGGTTAAGCCACTAAAAGTATTTCCTAAGTAATGAGAGCCTGATTTTGCACCTGTTATGAGATTATGTAATAAAGCAATCTCTACTCGTCCGTCGGTTAAAAAACTTTGTACTTGATTAGCATTAAAAAGTGCATGGGCCCAAGTGTTTCGAGTAGGGCCTGTAGCATCTTTCATATTAAACTCGGTGATCCAAATCTTTTTGTCACTAGATAAATTATTTAAAGAGGTATAACCATGCCATGCTTCAAAAGGCTGAGCTAGCATAATATCAACACCACTATTGGTGATAAATTGTTGCCATTGTTGGCTTTGCTCTTCACTGGTACCGAAGTAACTAGTGCTTTTGTCTGCGGGTAATACCGGGTTTAGCTCACTTCGAGTATAGGTGTGAATGATGATGGCATCGCACTTTGAGCATTGCGATATTTTTTCATTCCACTCTAATGAACGTGGATCTTTTTTCATGGTACTGACATAAGCAATTTCGACATCAGGATAAATTGCTTTAATGGCATCGGTCCAGATATCTGCTTTGCTGACATAGTCTTGACCACTTGGAAACATATCTACGTAGGCTTCATCTTTTAAAAAGAATTCATTGCCTAATTCTATACGGTTTATTGGTAGACCTTTGGCAGTAACATCGGCAAGACCGTCAAGGGTATGCTGTAGATCTCTTGTTAATAGATTCACAACAAAAATTGGTTCAAACCCTGCATTTTGATATCCAGTGTTAAAATTACTAATTTTGTAGTCATAACTTCCTAAGCTTTCTTCACCTGACGCATTGATTTTAATTTGATTGCCCGTAGGCCAATCAAAGTTATTAGCAATGGTGCCGCCGGGGTAACGTATTATGGAAGTGCCAGTATTTTTGAAAAGTTGTGTTAGTTCTGTGCGATCCCACGGATTTGTGCTCATCGCTGACATCATGTTGGCATTGTAACCGGTAAAGTCTGTCTTTAAAGCACTTGGTTCAGCAATGGTTAATTCAATAACTTCTGCCGCATTGGTTATTGGTGTGAATGTTAATGCTGTGCAAAGGAGCAAAAATATATTATTAGATAGTTTTGTAATGGCTAATTTATTTTTCATAACATCAGTACTTAATAGGGTTTATTGTTTCATATGATGGAAATCAAAAAGGGCGCGGTATAAATACAAGCGCCCTTTGTTTTTGGTATTTAGGATGAAGTTATTATTTTTTAGTTAATTGTTTCTTAGTTAATAATCTTCGAGTAAATAGACTTACCATCAGGAATAAACCAGCAAATGAGAAACTACCGCCTTTACTTTCAACTTCTTCGATAACCACTTCTGGTGCGGTTACTGTCAAATTTTGTGTTATTTCACTGCTGTTACCGGCAGAGTTGGTGGCTTTCCAAGTAATAGTGTAAGTTTTACCTGGCTGGTAAACTGCATCTTTAAATCCTGTAGTTGCGGTAATAGCACCATCTTTTTCATCAATGGCAACAGGAGCATCGGTTAAGTCACTAAGTACAATAACAGCATCAACACTGGCTTTATGGAAGGTTAAGTCAGGTAAATCACCTGAGAAAACAGGCACAGCATTACTAGCTACAATTACTTTTCTTGTTACTTCTTCAGCATTATTTCCCGCAGCATCACTAACATTGTAAGTTACGGTATAAGAGCCAGCTGTTGAAATATCAACACTGCCAGTCACAACAATGTTTGCGCTTATATCTCCATCTTTTTCATCTTCTGCTAACGCGCCAGTATCGGTATATTCTTCACCCTCAACTACTACGGTATTGCTCTCACCTACTAAGGTGATAACAGGTGCGGTCACATCAGTGCTTCCTACGATAACATTTCTAGTTAGCGTCGCAATATTCCCGGCAGCATCGCTAACAGTGTAAGTGATAACATAAGTACCGATGATTGCAGTATCGACAGCTCCTGTGGAGGTAATATTTGTAGTGATGTCACCATCAGTCTCATCTAGTGCGGTGGCTCCAGCATCTGTGTAGCTTCCTCCTTCAAAAACGCTAATAGAGGCGTCACCAATTAAAGTAATAATCGGTGCTGAAGTGTCTATAATTTCTTCACTGATTATACTAACAACTCGTGTCACCGTAATAGCGGCGTTTTCTTCAGCATCCATAACATCATAGCTTATGGTATGGTCACCCAAAGTTGAAGTATCAACGCTACCGGTAACAATGATATTTGCAGTAATATCTCCATCAGTGTCATCGAATGCCGTTGCACCTAATTCATTATATTTCCCACCTATCTGAATACTGATGTTACTACCAGATAAAGTTAATACAGGTGCAGTTCTATCTTCAAAATAATCTAAAATACCATCGGTATCAGCATCAGCTGTATCTGCAACACCATCGTGATCAATATCAGGTGCATCAAAGCTACCAATAGCATTTAATGGCTCCAAATCTTCACCATCAAGCAAGCCATCATTATCGTCATCGTTATCATTAAAGTCAGGAATACCATCCATGTCTGAATCTCTGCCTGCGGCTAATAATGCATCCACATTTTGGTCAGCGAATAAAGTGATACCATCAATCCAAAGATTGCCTAGGTTTTCAATGGTAGGCTTTAAGAGGATAACTTCTACTTCACTGGCTGTTTGAGTGTCACTAAGGTTTTTATCTAGTTGGAAGTACTGCCACTCGGTAGATAAATCAGTATCTGTAAGTGGTAAATTAACAAATACATCTGAGTCATCTGCATTTGCTTTAATCAACCTGGCTTTTACAAGGAACGCATCGCCAGTAGCAGCAAAACCTGCTGCATCGGTTTTAGCCCAAAAACCTAATGAAACCTGGTCTGTTGCATCAATAGTTACAATATTGGCTTTACTGGTTGCAGCATTGTTTACTTTGTAAGAAGTCTCACCAATTTTTGCATCCTTTGAGGAAACAAATTTAACCACACTCCAGTTGTCTTGTTCAGCATCAAGTAGTTCTAGCGTAGTTGTTGATGAGGCTAACGCATTGGTTAGAGGGGCTGTAGTATCGTCATAACCATCGTTATTTAAATCAGTTGCTGGCGTTGTACTATACGGATGAATATCAGCACTATTGATAATACCATCACCGTCAAAGTCATCATTCGGCTTAGATTCAGTGAAATATGCTTGTGTTGGATGGGCATCAGCATCGTTCATTAAACCATCGTCATCAGTATCGGTAATAGCATTTAATTGCATTGCGGCTTTGTCGGTATCACTATACAAACTAATATTATCAATTAAAATAACATCTCCAGCTTTGGCAGGTTGAATTTGTAATCTAATAATATCATTGTATTTTCCATCGGTTAAAGCTATGCGAGTGCCGGCAATTGAACCACCTAAGGCAATCGCTTCATCGGCTTCAGCTTGTATGTCGGCAAAAACAAAGGTACGAGAGATAGGAGTCCACTCGCTTGCATTGATGATGGTCACATCATCTGCTAAATCAGGGTCATCTTGGTTATCGACGAGCACAGGAGCAAGGTATTTATCAGAAGTAGGCTTACCTTTACCGTTTACACTACCGTCTTCAGCTTTTAAGGTCAGTTTTATTTTAACTGGGGTAGTATGGTCAGATACGGTAACCGCTTTTGCCCAGAATCTCAGTGTGATTGAAGAGAAGCCATCCCCAGTCATGTCTGGAGCACTTAAGCCTTTGTTATTTTTTGTTGTTGTCATTTCAATGGCTTTTGAACCATCAAAACTATTATCTACTGATGTATATGAAGCATCAGCTGAAACTTTAGCCCAGAAGTTAGCGCCAGCCTCAAAATCACTGTTAATGACTCTGTTGATGGTGATTTGTTGTAAGTCAGTATCACAAGGAGCACCATCTTGTAGATTCGTTACGCCATCGTTATCAAAATCATCACCGGCAGTGTAATCACAGGCGGCATAAGCACCTGAGCTTAATGATAACATTACCGCTGCAGCGACTGTTTTTAATGTATGGCTTTGAATACTATTGATATTGCTGCTTCTACTTTTCAGATATGACATAACTTAACCCCATAAAACTATTGTTTGAATTATAATACTGAAACAAAGCTTATTTAAGTATAAATCGTAAATAAACTTTATTTCATTTTTAAAGTAATACAATTTTTAACACTTATTGACAACGATATCAATTATTTTATCTTAGTATTGATGGCTTTTTTAGTGTTATTTCATAACTCATTGTTTTATGGAGTTAAATATTTTAAAGGTGTTAGTTGTGTAGTTTTATTAAGCTTTGATATCGTTGTACTCGCTTGTTATTAGGTATAAACAAGGTAGCACTAATAAACAAATAAAGGTTGTGAATAAAATGCCAAAGCCAAGTGATACAGCCATAGGTACAATAAATTGAGCTTGGCGTGATGTTTCAAAAACCATGGGGGCTAAACCGCCAAAAGTGGTCAGTGTGGTTAGTAGTATTGGACGAAAGCGACGCATACCTGCATTAATAATTGCTTGTTTAGGTTTGTGCCCTTGTTCTATTTGTTTGTTGGCGTACTCGATTAATATAAGGCTGTCATTAATAACCACGCCAGCAAGGGCAAGCATACCCATTAAACTCACAATACTTAAGCCAAAACCTAAAACTATATGCCCTAAAATAGCACCCACAGCGCCAAAAGGAATAATGGCCATAATGAGTAAAGGTTGCAGGTAACTTTTAAAAGCAATGGCTAATAATATATAAATACCAGTAAGCGCAAAAAGGGTACCTAACTCAAGTTTAGACACACTTTGCGCTATCTCTTTTTGATCACCACTCATTGAAACTTTTAATCCAGCAAACTGGCGAGTAAGTCTAAGAGTGAGTTGCTGATGAATAAAATCATTAACTTGTGGGATTTTAGTTTCGTCTTCTACTTCAATATAAAGCTGTTCTATACGTTGATTTTTATAGCGTTTAATTGTGGCCGGGCTGTAAGTTTTACTGATGTTTGCTATTTCATTTAAGGGGACAAAGCCGCCATCGCCCGTACTAATCAGTAGGTTTTCAATATCACCAGAACTTTGCCTTTCTCTTAATGGTAGCCGTACTAATACAGTGACTTCGTTTTGTCCTCTGTGCTGGCGGGTAACTCGTGCACCATACAGTGAAGAACGTAATTGTTTAGCAACATCACCTCCATTAAACCCTAAGCTTTGACCATTTTCATTTAAGGTTAATGACCATTGTGGGTTACCTTGCTCCATTGAGTTGGTAATACTGGTAATGTATTGTCCACTTTGCTGGTCACTTTGAAAGTAGTTTTGCGCTGCGATAGCTGCATTACTTAATACGTTAGTATCATTGTGTCTAAGCTCAAGAGTGATAGAAGCTTCAATTTGGCTGTTACTATTTTTTCGGGCACTTCCAAAACGCAGCTTGCCTAAATTGTTTAAAGATTGCTTGCCTAATAATTTTGATTGCTCTCGCCATAGGCTTTTTATATCTACTGAGCTAATTTCACGCTCTTCACTGTCAACGAGTAATAAACCTACTTCTAAGGTGTTTTCAAAAATTTCACTTCTAATACTAATAACTGCCTGCTCAATTCCGTTTTTTGAGAGCATCTCTTTAGCATTACTTTCAAGCTTGTCTTTTACTTTATTCATTTGCATTAAAGTAAAATCTTCAGGTAATACTATACTCGCTTTTACCCAACGGCCCTCCATTTTTGGCATTAAACTAAAGCCCATTTTTCCACTAAAGGCATAACCTAAAACCCATAATAAAATGAGCGAAGCAATAGATAATGTTAGAGCCGGCCATGAGAGGCATTTTTTCAATACCGACAAATACGGGTGTTGAATAAAGCTCTCTAAGGCTTTGTCAAAATTTTGTTGAGCCTTTTGCATGGCAAAACTAAAATAAGAGGCTGATTTACTGAGTATATTATTACCTGGGATTTTAGTTGTTTTTTGGTTAATTCTTGCCAAGTGTGCAGGTAATATAAATAAGGCTTCAAGCCATGAAATAACAAAGCATAGAATAACAACCACAGGTATTGCACCAAACATCAACTTCATAAAACCGGGTAAAAAGAGCAGAGGGATAAATGCTATAATGTTGGTTAATATTGCAAAGGTTAACGGTTTGGCAACTTCTTGTGCGCCAAGCTGCGCTGCACTTGAAAATGGCATGCCTTCTTGCATGTGCGTATAAATATTTTCCCCTGCAATAATGGCATCATCAACCACAATACCAAGAGCAATAATAAAGCCAAACATAGACACCATATTGATGGAAATACCAAAGCTTGGTAAAAAAAGAATAGCGCCTAAGAAAGCACTTGGAATACCGGCAACTACCCAAAAAGCTAAACGATAATCAAGAAATAAACTCATAAAAAATAATACGAGCAGTAAGCCAAAAAATGCATTTTTTAGTAATAAACTAAGTCGTTTTTGGTAGTTTTTTGCATCGTCATCAATAATAGTTAGCCCTGCTGTAGGGGGCAATAAGGCTTCTAACTCTGGCCACATTGCTTCTATTGCTTTACCTATTTTGTCGGGAGATTGCTCACCTACTCGGTAGATGCGTAAACTTGCGGCCAACTGGCCATCAAAGGTGATCATTGATTTAGTATCAGCAAAGCCCTCTGTTACCTTAGCGACATCCTTTAGTTGTAATGCTCCACCATTTTTGTCAGACATTATGCTTAGTTGAGAAAATTCATCAGCCCAAAGCAGGCGCTCATCTACTTTAACTAATATGTTTCCGCGATTAGATTTAATCGTACCTGAGGATTGTTCTTTGGTTAACAAACTGATTTTTCTCGCTATTGTCACTAAATCAGTTTGTAAGCTGTTGAGCATATGTTGAGAAATATCAATATGTATTTCTTCTTTTGCAGTACCATGTAAAGTGACTTTAGAGATATCAACAGACTGTAAAATACGATCGCGTATTTCTTCACTGAGTCGCTTTATACCTATTGCATCTAAATCACCATGCACGACTATTTCCATTACATCTCTGACTTTACTGGCAAGAAATATTCTGGGTTTATCCATTTCAGTCGGGAATGTGTTAATACGGGTGATTGCTTGTTGAACATCTTGAAATATCTTTTGGGCATTATCTGAGCCCTCTAGTTCAGCACGTATGAATAAACGGCCTGTTCGGATAATTGTTTTTACTTCTTTAATGCCCTCTAATGGTGTGATAATTGCTTCAATGGGCAGGGCAATTGCTGATTCTATTTCATCTGGAGAGGCTCCGGGATAATTTATAACAATACCTACTCGGTCTAGGGTGACGTCAGGCATATATTCTTTGCGTATTATAAACGACATTACTAAGCCGCCGACAATAAGCAATAACATGAGTAAATTTGGCGCAATGCCGTGGTTAATCATCCATGCAATTGAATTGTATTTTTGAGCTGCTTTTTTATCGCTAGCTGACTCTTTAGTGATAGATTTAAACATTGTCTTTATCCTTTAGAGATAAACTCTTTAAAGAACGTTTTTTCACCTTCATACCACTGACCGCGATCGACAGCTTATCGGTAAGTGCATGATCACCTTCGAAGAAATTCCCTCTGACAAATAAGTACTTTTTACCCTGAAATACCACCTCAACTTTACGTTGTTGCAAGGTGTTTTTTTGATCAACCACCCAAATGTAGTCATTAGCTATTAACCAATGAGGTTTGATTTGTACTGTGTTTTCTAAGGGTTTGCCGTGAAGCGATAAAAACAAAAAATCATTGATGAAAATAAGGTTAGGTGAATTGTTTGATGTTGCTTGTGTTTCAGTCCCAAGTGTCGCCTTTATAAGTCCCCTTTTGTTTAGCAATAAAGGGTCATCAATACTAACCAGCAGTTGTATTTGTCTATCACGACTATCTAGTGACGTTAAGCTAGTCAGAATGTTACCTAAGCGAGTATGTTTTATATTTCTGTTTTGTTGATGCGTTAACAAAACGGGTTGTTTCTTGTCTAAAATAGTGAAAAATTGACGTGGTATTTTTACTTCTAGCCAAAACTGTTCAATATTTAAAATCTGATAAAGTGAGCTGTTGGCGTTGATGCTTGCGCCTAAGCTTATATTTCGTTTCTGAATTTTTCCGGTGAAAGGCATGGTTATTTCTGTTTTTGCTAAATCAGCTTTTGCTTTATCAACACTTGCTTGATTACTCATCACTTTTGCTATGGCACTAGCAATTTGGGGTTCTCTTAATACAAGAGATTTTTCCTGTTCCGTTTGCATGTCGTCAGGCATAAAGGCAAACGCTTCTAGGGCAAGAACTTGGTTTCCCTTTTCAATGCTAAGCGTTGATTGCGCTTGTATTAAGGCCGATTTTTTATTAATAAGTGCATATTGGAAGTTTTCACTATTGAGTGTTAAAAGTGTTTCTCCTTGGTGAATTAATGCCCCTGGAATAGCATCAGGGTTTACTTTATTGATAACACCAGCAACTTCAGCTTTAAGATTTAATGTTTGAGCCGGTTTTACCACGCCCGTTGTTTGCCATAATGGGATATGTGTTTTGACCGTTATTAATTGAGTATTTACAATGCGTATTTTTTTTTGATTTTTTGATTTTGTTACATCATTTAGTTTTTTTGTCTCACTAACCTTAGTACTTAATAATAAATTTGATTTTCCTGAATGATAAATAAAATAGCTGCCAAGCACAGCAATAATTAAAATAATAATCGGTAAGGTACTTTTCATTAAGGAGCGTTGCTTTAGTAGGTCTAGTTGACTTGAGGTGTTTTTGTTATTTGTGCGGCTAAATTTAGTCATGATGACTACTTCCTTCTTTTTGCTCTAGTGATATAAAATCACCATGACTAATTGCGCTATACAAGGATAAGCGAGATTCAAGCTGTGCATGCTTACTATCAATAAGCTGGCGCTCAAGTTTTAGTGTACTGTCCTGTGCTTGTAGTAACTGTAGGTATTGTGCTTGCCCATTAAGGTAATATCTCTTTTTAAGTTGTTGAATTTTTTTAGCAAGTTCAAGCTGCAAAGCCAAGCTAATGGTTATCTGCTGATATTCATTAGCGATAATTAATGCTTCTTCAACCTCAAAAATTGCTTGTTGCCATTTTTGTAAATAGTCATATTGCAAAGCTTTAAGGTTATACTTCTTTTGTTTTACGGTTTGTTTTCGTTGTCCATAATCAATAATGGGCATGATTAAACCTGCACTAAAGTCACCAAGCCAATCGCTAAATATATTTTTTGCGCTTTGATTAGTTGAAGAGTAAGAGGCTCTTAAGGTTAATTGTGGGAACTGCTCAGCAACGGCAATGGCAACTTCGGCATCAGCTGCTTGTAATTTTGCATAAGACTTCTGAATGTCGGGTCGGTATTTTAATGCTTTTAGTTCAATACCTGATACAGGAATGGACAGTAGTATGGGGAATTTCCCTTGAGGACTTTGTGGTAACTGATTAGCTAAAGTACCTGACCACAAAGCGAGTTTTTGTTTTTGTAAAGCTGACTTTGCTAATGCTTTATTTGTTAGCGTTGTTAATGACTCTAATAAACCTTGTTGTTGCCAAGCATCACTTCTCCCGGTTTTTCCAAGCGCGACGCGACGCTGTATTATCTTTAAACCCTGCTCTGTACGTTTTCTCTGCTGTGTTAACAGTTTTATTTTTTCAGTTTCTACCATCCAACCAACCCAAGCACTGCTTACATTAGCGGCAATTAAGTTTGCTTTAATACTAATATCGTTTTTGCTCGCTGAATTCTCCCATAATGCTTTATCTTCACCCGCATTAAGTTTTCCCCATAAGTCTATTTCCCAACTAGCATTTAATCCCACCACTTGATAGTTATCATTTTGAGTAGTGTTTAAATTTTTATTGCGCTTTACTTTCGATGATAGTGATAAATTTAGATCTGGATTATTACTCGCTTTGACAATATTTAATTTTGCTTGTGTTTGATTTAGTCTACTAAAAGTTGCTTGTAAACTAGGGTTGTTTTTAAAGCTTGTTTCAACCCAATAAGTTAGTTGAGGTTCGTTAAAATTTGTCCACCAATCTTTATTCCGCGGGGATTTTATTACTGTGTTTGGTGTTGCGTCTTCAACGTTATTTGATAGTTTTTCTACTGGGTGCTCTGTAAGTTCTGCTCCTTGATACACAGCACAGCTTGGTAGGGATAAACTCAGGAGTAAAAAGAGGCTTTTTATGGGAAAGCTTATTCTTGTTAAGTGAAGCATCAGCGTATCGGCTATTATTGTTTAGAGCAGGTAAGATTATTTAAACAAATATTTTTAACTACGTTGGAATATGTGTTATCAAGTTGTCTCAGGTTTGGGGTTTGCGACAACTTGATACAATTTTTTTTAAAAATCTTATAAACTAATCGATATAGTGCTAGTTAAGTATCGTTTAAATAGCGTTTAGTTTTAAAAGAGGTAGTTATGACACATATTTTAATTGTTGATGATAATCCTGATATTAGGCAGCCTTTGGCTCGTTATTTAGGTGACCATGGCATGAGAGTGACCAGCGTTGATGGCGGTAAAGCAATGCGTGAAACATTGAAAAACAGTGTTATCGATCTAATTTTGCTTGATATTATGATGCCAGGTGAAGATGGATTATCTTTGTGTCGTTTTGTTCAAAGTAATTTAAAAATTCCGGTGATTTTACTTACAGCATTAACGGAAGATACCGACAGAGTGGTTGGACTAGAAATGGGCGCAGATGATTATGTTGCAAAACCTTTTAATCCAAGAGTATTACTTGCCAAAATTAAAGCGGTATTACGTCGTAGTCAAAGTTTCCCCGTACAAGTTGAGCAGGTTAAATCAGACATCCTTATTTTTGACGATTGGCGTTTAGACATTAATCAACGTGAGCTGATAAATAAAAGTGACGTTACTATAGCCCTAAGTGCCGCTGAATATCGCTTACTTAAAGCTTTTTTATTACGTCCACAAGCGGTATTAACACGAGATCAATTGCTTGACCTTACTCATGGTAGGGAAGCTAAAGCTTTTGATCGAAGTATCGATAATTTGATTAGCCGCCTAAGACGTAAAGTTGAAGTAGATCCAAGTTCACCAAAGTTAATTAAAACTGTATGGGGTGGTGGTTATTCGTTGTCTGTTCCAGTGGTGCATCAATAAAATGTTAACCATTGTTAAATCATGGTTACCTAAAAGGCTCACCGGACAGCTGATTTTATTATTGCTTTCAACACTCACTTTTTCTCAATTATTTACCTTGTTTTTCTTCCTGTCTGAGTCTGATTATATTGCGGAACAAATTGAAACAAAGCAATTAATACGTAGAGCAGCACAAGCGGTAAATGTATTAGCAACCGTGCCTGAGAAACATCATAAAGCGATGTTAAAAGCAATGAGTGTGCACCGGGTTAAATTTTATATCAGTCAATCAGCAGAAACCGATAATACAGTGTCTTTTAATGAAAAGTCATTTTTAGCTGAGCGGCTATTATTAAGGAAAATGCTAAATAAAGAATATGGCAAAGTATATGTATATCAAGACTTAGCCAGTAGTAGTCGCATTGCTACTTTACTTGAATACCTTTATCAAAAACTCAAAGAGCCTACTAAAGCTGGTAATAGAAAACCTAAACGATTAAAACTTTTTACAACAGCTATCGAGTTAAAAGATAAGCAGTGGCTGATGATGAGTGTGTATAGCCGAGATCCTTTTCCTCTTTGGGCGAAAACAACACTGATATCACTGTTAATAATGTCCTTAGTGTTAATTGTTATCGTAGTATTTTCTGTTAAGCGAATTATTAGGCCATTAAATGAGTTGGCCGATAATGCAAAAAAACTTGGCTTAGGGGAAAGTATTCAACCGATAAAGGAGCAAGGTCCTGAAGATGTTCAACACGCGGTAAAAGCTTTTAATCAAATGCTGTTACGCTTAAATAAAATGGTGACACATAGAGCGAGATCCTTAGCTGCTATGTCTCATGATTTAAGAACACCCTTAACGTCTATGCGCTTGCATGCAGAATTTATTAGCGATGAAGTTACTCAAGATAAAATTATTGAAAAACTTGATGAAATGGAGCACATCACTAAGGCAACGATTTCGTTTGCTAAACAAGACTCATGGCTTGAAAAATCACGTAAGGTGGATATATGCGCTCTAATAGAGAGTTTATGCTTAGATCTATCTGATATTGGTTTAAATGTGACTTGTGATATCACTGATAAAATTAATTACTCTTGTCGGCCCGTTGCGCTAAAACGAGCTTTTAGTAACTTAATTGAAAACGGTGTTAAGTACGGGAAATGTGTACATGTATCGATTTTTGAAAACAATAAATCTATCAATATAATCATTGCCGATCAAGGGCAGGGGATCCCTGAAGCTGAACAACAGCGTATGTTTGAAGCATTTGAACGTTTGGATGACTCTAGAAACCAAAAGTCTGGTGGCATGGGATTAGGTATGACTATCGCCTTAACAGCAATACAAGATCATGGCGGTGAAATTAAGCTGAAAAATAGAGTAGAAAAAGGTTTAGACGTGATTGTTAAGCTGCCGCTGAATTAAAAAGTTGGTTATTTGGAGGGGGTTTTCAAATATAAAGACATTGCTTTTGTTTTGTCTTGACATCGATGTCAGTAAGTTTTATCTTCAATAACATATTATCAATAAAACATAGCGAATATTCCTATTAAGAGTTAATCCTTATTATAGGTATTTGTTAAATTTACATATCAAACTATTAAAAATATAATAGATTAAGGGGAATAAAGATGGCGGTTAGTGGTTCGGCAGACTTGTCACAGTTTAAAGCGCAAAGTGACTCAGGGCAGAGTTATAATTTCACATTAGTCGTGTTGACATCGTTATTTTTCATGTGGGGGTTTATTGCCTGTTTGAATGATATATTGATCCCACATTTAAAAAATGTCTTCTCATTGAACTATACCCAAGCAATGTTAATTCAGTTTTGCTTTTTTAGCGCATATTTTATTGTTTCAATGCCAGCCGCTGCCTTGATCAAGAAGGTGGGTTACAAATTTGGTATTGTTTCAGGATTATCTATTGCAGGAATTGGCTGCGTATTATTTTATCCAGCGGCAGGAGCTCAGTCATACCCTTTGTTTTTGTTTGCTTTGTTTGTACTTGCTTCGGGTATTACTTGCCTGCAAGTGTCAGCAAACCCTTATGTTGCTAGCCTTGGTCGTGCCGAAACTGCATCGAGTCGTTTAAATTTAACTCAAGCTTTTAATTCGTTAGGTACAACGGTAGCGCCATTTTTTGGTGGGTTATTTATATTATCTGCTGTTTCTTTAGGTGCGGAACAAATTGCACAACTTTCTGTAGCAGAGCAAGCCGCTGCAAAATTACAAGAAGCACAAGCAGTACAAATACCCTATTTAGTCTTAGCTGGTATTTTATTTGGTCTTGCGGCTATCTTTACTTTCTTAAAATTACCAAAAATAGAATCTATTGAAACGGATGATAACTGTGCTGATGCGGTTAGCTTGAAGGAACAGCCTTCTGCGTGGAAAACACCACACCTTATGTTGGGCGCTTTAGGGATATTTGTTTATGTAGGAGCCGAAGTTTCTATTGGTAGCTTTTTGATCTCATTTTTAGGTGAAGATAATATTGCGGGTTTAGCTGAAGCACAAGCAGCTAATTATATTGCTTATTATTGGGGAGGGGCTATGGTAGGGCGCTTTATTGGTGCAGCCTTAATGCGTTTTGTTGCTGCTAATAAAATTCTAACTGTCAATGCTATTAGTGCAGTAATTCTTCTTATTGTGGCAATAACATCATCAGGTCAAGTCGCTATGTGGGCAATTTTATCGGTGGGTTTATGTAACTCTATTATGTTTCCTACTATTTTTACCCTAGCGGTAAATAAGTTAGGTAAAGCTACAGGGCAAGGCTCTGGTATTTTATGTTTATCTATTGCTGGTGGCGCTTTAATTCCACTACTTCAAGGTGTATTAGCTGATGCTATTGGTATTCAAATGGCATTTGTTCTTCCTGTTATGTGTTACTTATACATCATGTTTTATGGTGTAAAGGGTTCTCGGATTGGTTTGCAATAAAGCTTTACAATTTCGGCAATAAATTGTTTAGGGGGATCCCCCTAAACATCAGCCAAGCGTAGGTTTACCCGCTAAATGGCTTAACTCGTTTTATTTCTCGGACAAATTATGAATAACCTTAATAAAAATGGCATCAACTTGGTTGCTGATATCGGTGGCACAAACATTCGATTAGCCATTGCTTCACCTTCGGATGTCATTACGGATATAGCTACTTATCAATGTGCGAAGTTTGCTAATTTAATTGATGTCATCCGGCTGTATATAATGGAAAAGCAACTTGAGGGTAAAACTATCAATGCTTGTTTAGCCATTGCCTGTCCGGTAGATGATGATTACATTTCCATGACCAATTTACCTTGGCAGTTCTCTCAAAAAGATTTAAAAGAACAATTAAAATTAAATACCTTAACCTTGATAAACGATTACACCGCCATTGCTCTGGCTATTCCTTATCTTAGCGATTCTCAAAAAGTGAAAATAGGGGCTGGTGAGGCGGTTAGTAATAAAGCTATCTCTGTATGCGGTCCTGGAACTGGCTTAGGTGTAGCTACTTTAGTGCCATTAGATAATAAATGGCACTGTATTAGTGGTGAAGGAGGACATGTCGATTTTGCCCCTGTTGATGAGTTGGAAGTAAAAGTTTTTTCTTATATTTATGCTTATAAAAAACGGGTTTCTTATGAACAATTATTATCTGGTTATGGCTTAGAACAGATATATCAAGCGCTTGTTAAGATAACTAATGAAGGCAAAAGTAATAATTTTGTGGCCGGTGACCTTTCGGCTGAAATTATAAGTACTAATGCGATTAATGGTGACTGTATTTTATGCAAACAAGCATTAGAATTTTTTTGTAAAGTATTAGGAAGTTTTGCTGGTAATTTAGCACTAACGGCTAATAGTTTAGGTGGCGTATATATTGCTGGTGGTATTGTGCCTAGGTTTATCGACTTTATTGAAAAGAGTGGCTTTAGAGAACGTTTTGAAACAAAAGGGCGGTTATCCTCATTAACCCAACAAACGCCAACTTATGTGATAACTGAAACTCAACCTGGCCTTTTAGGAGCCGCAGCATATTTGAACCAACTTTAGTGTAAAGAAGGGTAAATCAACTTGTACTTAAAATAGCTTTTCATCATGATAAGTGTCGAAGGTTTGAAGAAACACAACGGCTAATAAGGTAATGAAAATGGCTACTACTAGTATGATCGCGGTTAATAGGTTTGGTTATGGTGCCAAACCGAATGAATTAATTTTAGTGGCCCAGTCGCCAAAAGAATGGTTGATTAAACAACTATCTCAATCTCCTCCAGTAGCATTTAATTATTCCTTACCAAGCTCTAGTGATATTTTCATCCAATTACATGCTTATCGTAAAAACAAGAAAGTAGCTAAAAAAATAGCCCAAGAACTTGCTGGGAAGGATTTTGATAAACAAATGTCCATGGAAGGTGTTGTTACTAAGAAAGCTAGAAATCCAGCTCATAAATTGTTAAACCAACTCTCATCAGATGCAATCGACCAAGCTATTCGATCTGATCATAGCCTTAATTGGCGTTTGCTCGATTTTTTCTCTAACCATTTTAGTGTCAGCGCTTCAGGTCCTGTAATGACAGCTATTGCACCAACATTAGAACGAGAAGCTATTGCGCCGAACTTACTGGGTAACTTTGAAGATTTGTTGCTAAGTGTATGCCAACATCCAGCCATGTTAATTTATTTGAATAATGAAAGATCGTTTGGTACCAACTCTCAAATTAATAAAAATGGCAGAGGCAAGAAAAAGGTAGGTCTTAATGAAAATTTAGCCCGTGAAATTCTTGAACTCCACACATTAGGTGTTAATGGTGGTTATCAGCAACAAGATGTTACTGCCCTAGCAAAGGGTATTACCGGTTGGAGTGTTGCTAGAATCGGGCGTGATGAAGGTAGCGGTTTTTTATATCGAGCTAATGGTCATGAACCAGGAAGTCTTACCTTGCTTGGTAAAAGCTATAAAAAGAGCAGGAAAAACGCGAAACAAGGTGAAATGATGTTACGAGATTTAGCTAATCATCCAGCCACTGCTCGACATATTAGTTTTAAATTAGCGTATCATTTCATTTCTGAACAACCTCCAGAATCATTAATTAATAAAATGGTCAAACGTTGGCTTGCAACAAAAGGCAATATTAGGGAGGTAATGATTACGTTAATTAATGCTGAAGAGTCATGGCATGCCGATAGTCAAAAATTTAAAACCCCAAGAGAGTTTGTTATCTCATCGCTAAGATCCATAGGGGATAATAAAAAGTTGAATCTACGTCAGTTGATGAAATCGTTATCAGCATTAGGACAAAAACCCTTTAGTGCAGGATCTCCCGCAGGTTTTAGTGACAGTGGTAATGATTGGAATGGTGGCAGTGCCATAATGGCTAGAATTAATTGGTCAGCAGCACTATCTTCCAAATTATCTTTTAAACACACAGTAAATGTTGAGACTATAATGAGCAATTCTTTTGGTAAAAACATCAGCGAATTGTCGTATAACACAATATTGCGTGCAGAAAGTAAAGAGCAAGCAATGACCTTGCTTTTGATGAGCCCAGAGTTTCAAAGGAGATAGTCATGCAACGTCGTCAATTTATCAAATCTATGGCTGCCACTTTAGTTCTATTTAAAACACCAAATGCTGTTGCTAAGGCATTATCTGCTTCTTCACCGAAATCAGGGAATAAAAAAATTATTTGGGTTGTATTAAGGGGGGCGATGGATTCATTACATACCCTAGTGCCCACTTTTGATACTGAATTATCGGTATTAAGACCCAAATTGCTCGCGAGTATTAAAGATGATTTATTGATGTTAGATAATGGTTTTGCGCTACATCCAAGTTTAAGTAACCTGCACCAGTGGTATAAAAAGGGTGAGTTACTGCCGATTACCGCGGTTTCTTCGGGGTATGCCAAGCGCTCTCATTTTGATGGACAAGATTATTTAGAATCAGGCTTGGCTAATATTGACCATGATACTGGCTGGTTAGGCCGAGCCGTTAATATGAAGGATAAGCAAGCGTTGGCTATAGCTAATTCAACGCCAATTAGCTTGAGAAGCAGCGAAGCGAGTACTTGGTATCCGTCTCAGTTAAAAGAGGCGGATGAGGATGTGTATCAAGCCTTAATGAAAATGTACCAAAATGATGAGTTATTAATTAATAGGCTTGAAGATGGTTTAGCAGTAAAAGAGATGGCCGATACCATGGTAGGTGACAGAACACTTAACATTAAGAAAAAAGGACAATTCATTGAGTTATCCAAATCCTGTGCAAATTTAATGATGGGCAATAATGGTGTAGATTGTGCGATGTTAGAATTGGGTGGCTGGGATACACATAATAACCAAGCAACCCGTTTGTCTCGGCAACTTAAAGCGCTTGATCAAGGATTAAAAGCTTTAAAAGACGGATTAAAAGATCAGTGGAAAGATACCGTTGTTGTTGTTGCGACAGAATTTGGCAGAACAGTAAAAGAAAATGGAACAGGTGGAACGGATCACGGGACAGCAAGCGCTATGTTTATTGCTGGTGGGTCAGTTAATGGTGGTAAAGTCTTGGGAGATTGGCCTGGACTGAAAAATAATCAACTATTTGAGCAACGTGATTTAATGCCAACCAGTAATACCTTTTCTTGGCTAGCAACTGTTTTGTCACAACAATGGTCGTTGAGTGACAATCAGTTAAAAGCAGTATTCCCTCAAGTTGACAAAAGAACTGTTAAGTTGTTTTTGGGCTGAGGCACACTGTAGTGGTTAAATAATTTTGGCCACTAATTTATTGTTACTAACTCGCTCAGGGGGCGATAGCGCCATAGAATTAATACTCTAAATTTGTTTGGTACTTGAATGATTTCAATGTCCGATCTTGGGATTTGAGGCCTAACTGCACGCAAAAAAAGCAGACAAAATTCAGCTGTAAATGGATGTGAGTATTTAATTCAAAACGGCAGCTAAAGGCTCCAAGTGGCCCTTTCGCATAATCTATCTAATGACTGCTTTATGGAATATTTGTCATTTGTTAAGTGGCAACGCTATATGTAATTGAATGGGCATAGTCGATGCTATTGGGTGGCACAGTCACACGTTATTTTCCAAGCGCTTACTCAATTCAATTTCTAATAATTCCATAGCAATCACCTTATTAGTGTATTGGGACTTTTTCTTGAGGGACGAAACCGTTATGCCTGTTGCTCTATGTGTGATTTTAACACCAGTTTCAACACTTCCAATATGCGAGTATTCACCTTTACAAATGCTAATATCTAAATCACTATCATCCATACAGCACCTCTTAAATGTCCGTCA
Organism: Colwellia sp. 75C3; assembly: GCF_002836255.1. Taxonomy (GTDB): domain Bacteria; phylum Pseudomonadota; class Gammaproteobacteria; order Enterobacterales; family Alteromonadaceae; genus Colwellia. Next base: position 173,161 of record NZ_PJAU01000057.1, read on the forward strand.
AAACACAATCGAATTAACTTAGGTTTACGCTCATACATAAGCATTGTTCCTCTAATTAATTCTAGCTTAATAGATGGCTCAGAGCTGTATCGCATAGTTGAATTTATGGCTGAAAAAGACTTGTGTTATGCCTTGTTCGAACATATTAACCTGTATTTTTTGGCTTTATTTTGCCAATAGTTTCTAGTATTGATGAAGCGTCACTAGGGTCTAATGAAAGACAGCCGGCTTTTCCTAACATTACTGTACTGTGCTATATTTGGTAACGATGAAAACTGCCATGCTATCGTTGAACTGGTTAACAAATCGGTCTTTCATATTTTTTGGTTCTTCATTATCTAAATTCATCTGGTGCTCAAAAAGCCTTAATCCAATGTAAACAAATTTGGATTATTAGTAGGCCTGTAGCGTTCATTATTTACGCTGGCATTAATAAATTTAATTCCACGACTGACTATTTGTCCGTACCCCTCATGAATATGTCCGCAAACATGAACTTTAGGCTTTAGTTCTTCAATCTTACTTAATAGGTTTTCACAACCTGTATTTTCACCATTGATATTTCTATCTAAGATACCGAAAGCCGGTCCATGAGTAATTAGAACATCAATATCATTACTAATTAGATCCCACTTTGCTTGTATTTCTTGACCCCGTTGTAAATTAAAAGCCCAGCTTAGAAACCATGGTTGCCATGGTGAACCGTAAAACTTATACCCTTCTACTTCTATAGATTGATCTTCTAAATAAACAGCAGTTATTATTTTTATGCTTGCTTCTTTTTGACGCTCAAAACACCAATCATGGTTTCCTGCGATAATAATTTTATGTTTATGAGGTTGTTCACCTAGCCAATCATTGAAATCGTTGAGTTCTGATAGTTGTCCTCGCATGGTGATATCCCCAGCATGGATTAGAACATCTCCATCAGGTATTTTGATATCTCTATACATGCCATGAGTATCTGCAATAGTGACGCATTTTAGTTTTTTATTCATTTCTCTGAACCGTACACCTTGTGCTTTTATCTGATAAATTTAATCGAAAAACACCGCAGGACTGATCCCAAAACGTTTTGAAAGCTTATTAATATGTTTAGTTGTTAACTGGCGCTTGCCATTGGCAATTAATGAAACTGAGATTTCACTACCAATTTCTTCAGCGAAGTGGGTAGTGTTTAGAATATGATGATCCATTAAAATACGCAGTACAGTTTGCCCCATGTTCATGGCATCAATTTTAGCATTAAATTTTTTGAACTCAGGCGCAGTTGCTTCATACCGTTCGATAATAGGGAATAAATAGTTTATAAGCAGGTCGTTTCTCTCTGCGTCACCGACAAGTACGTCAATCATTTTGATAGCCTCGCTATACTGGTCTCTTGTCTGAATACCATTGCTAAAAGGCATAATCTCTTGTAGTTCTTGGCCTAAACTTATTAGTTTTTGAGTAATCATTTTTACCTCCCTATGTCACAAAAAACAGTGCAAATTTGTGCGTCAACTATAATCACCAGCATCAACATTAGGTGTATTTTCAACGGAGTCTCTTTGTCGAAATAATGAATGTTTTATCAAACATAGCAGTATTGGTAAATGGAGTCCAACGTCAATGAAAACGGGGTGTTTGGCGTTGTACAACTCTGCAGGTACTGATACAGGAGGGCTGTAAAATTGAGACGAAAATGAAATGGGTAAATAATTTTCATTTATTTTAATAAATTATTGATAAGTTGATTTTTGAGGTGACAACAAGTGTTATTTACTTTTCTTAGGGCAATGTATATGTACTATAGGGTAATTTATTTTTAGTTTTAAATTGTCATATTTCCACACGAGCGCAAATATCTTTCAGTTTAATAAAAAAAGCACAGAACAACCATTTTATTGGTGACTATAAGTGGCCGTAATAACAAATTTAGCTATCGATTTAGGCGTAAAAGACTGCGGCGCAGGTCATTAATATCCTGTTGTGACCTTTTTTATGGTGTTCCTTTGATTTTCTAAAGCTTTAGTTCACGTAAAACAGTGCGTTGCAGTGCTTTACGTGATTTAAATTTCGTGCGGTTTTTATAAGTTTACGTATGCGAATCACTGGTTAGAAGCGAAGATGAAGTTATAGTGTAAAATCTCTAGTATCAGTGCGACCTAATTGCATTCACCATTTGAACTCAAGTGCCATTAGCTACTTCGTCAGCTATAAAAAACTCCCCTAAGGACGATTTTGTACTATTAACAGGCAATAACCCGACCTTGTATCAAAATCAATGTAAGTGCCACTTATTAGACTTCTTGTTTTTTGAACAATGTATATCGTTGTCCTAGGTTATGAGCCATTACTTTAGGTAAATTATCTCCGATAGGAACACCTTCATATTGAAAGTATTCCGTATTCCTTAATGATAATGAAGTGTGAACTACACCATTTTCATCAACACCAATCAGATTCAAATCGAAAAGAGTGTGAATATCTCCCCGGAGCAACAGGCCGTTGGTAACTGTATAATTTGTTTCTTCAGTATGTGGAATTATATGAGCAGCTTCTAATACCGCTAATACTTCACTGTTTGAAATACAACAAGTTCCATTAAAAGTTGATAACAGAGCCTGTCTGAACTTAGCTTGACCCCTTCTGCTTTCAATCAATCTATATGTATTCTCATCTATAGGGTTTTCTTCAAAGCTACTTTCAAGTTCATTGAATACACTTGATTCAGCTTTAAAAGAATAAGATTGAGTTGCTACTTGGTCACTATGTAGCATTCTCTGAATCCATTCATTAACATCACTTTCTGATACATTGTATCCTCTTGTTTCCCCATCAAGGCTTTTATTGCACTCATCTATTCCATCTTTTTCAATGTGAATAGTTTGGTCTCCAATTTTAAGCCTATTTTTCTTTTCCCAATGGTTAATGGCACTATCACTGTTAGCAAGCAAAAAATAAAGCAGATTACGATCCATCGCTCTACCGTCAATTTCCGATTCATTTTGAGCAACCCTAAATGCAGCAATCGTCATTGCCCTCGCATCTTTATTACCACTTGGGTAAGCTGTTGCTGCATAAATAGTTGCTTGTTGGTTGGGTTTATAAACTTGAGACATACTATTTTCCTTAAAAACATTCAAATGTTCGCGTAACCATGACACTGGACTAGGTATATATCAGATCGACCTACACATTTTTATAAGCTATTAATGCGTAATCCATACAGCCACTAGCCTCTTGTTCGTTAGGATTTTAGCTATTACATTAATGACTTCCACTTTATGATTAATCATACTTTCTTATATCACCAGGTCAGCTATTAGATACTAAAGTGACCTTAATATTTTCAAGAGATTACGTCAATGATGCGCACAAAGTGAACATATTTGTTAGTGGTAAACCTAATGTTATTCAGTGATCAAAGTAAATGTTATTAGATGATAATGACTGGCAGTTCTGATGCAATTAGGTGGTACAAATGATGTCATTGTCCATATCTTATTAACACGCATTCAACGCCTTTTTATATACCCAAAAAGCTATTGAGATTTTATTTGTGGCTGCTGCCATTTTATCAGAGATAGTTACGAAGTAACTCTTTCCCTTATTTAATAATCGTGTTGTATCGTTAAACCGAGGTCAAAAAACACACTTGTATTTCCTGAGCAAAAAAATTGATAAAAAATCAATGCGAGAAGCATATGTTTCATGATGATGATAACTACTCTGGCAGAGTCGTTATCAGTATTATTCTTACTAACAAAAGGTCTGGAGCCCGCGAATAAGCCCATATGTAAGGTCTTGACAGGTTGCGCTCTGGTCCGCTTTAATTAGGTGGTGTGATGGTGGTGTTAGTAAGATCGCCCCTTGTTTTTTAGTGAGGTGTTCGGAATGTGATAGGTAAGCCTAACTGTCTTTCCTGCTCTGGCGCAACGGTTTTGAAGGTCAAAAATGTTAGTAACGAAATGTTAGTAAAATTAATGGCCATATTAAGGATGGGAATATGAATAACATTGAATTTGAAAACTTTGTAGTTACTCGATTAGATGAGCTGATGGCAGAGCGGAAAGTTGAAATATTGGAAGAAAAAGCCAAAGGGGTTATCAAACCAAAGGGAACTTCTGCCTTTTCTAAGGCAAAAAGTAATTTCAAGAAATCAATATTGATGGTTCGTGAGCTCCCAGCACCAAGTTTGATGGAAACATTTACTAACCAGCAGTATTTTCTTCAATACGGTAAATCCTATCTAGCTGCGATGATTGAGGTTGAGAAAAAGCGAGCAGCCAAGGAGAATCGCCAGCTAAATACTGCAACAGCTAGAACTAACAAGGGATCGTTGAAACTGATTTTTGTTAGCATAGGTAGTGAGCTGGCTACAAAATTAGCAGGCAAAAAACGAGCCACCGCCGAGGGTTATAATGTAAAAGATTTAGGTTTAGATTTAGACGGTTTAGATTTTTCTGAAACGCTTTGTTTCTTGAGTACAAGAGCTTTTCCTGAGTCCACAGATCTTAAAAGCACGGCAAAACTTTTAAGACAAGAATGTGAAAAAGTTACAGTAGGTATTTACTATAAATGGCTACGGGGTAAGCGATCCCCTGTAAATACGAATCTTGAAATAACTAAAGTAAATATAGAGGTAGCTAAGCATTTTGAGTTGTTCTTTGGCGTACCAGAAGGTGTTTTGACTAGGTTCTTACCTAGTGGTATTGGACTTGTAAGTCTCAGAGGAATGCAAAGCGCAAAGGAGTGGCCTGTGATAACTTATGCGCCATATCCTTACTCAGCTAAAGTATCAGCACAGCTAAAGAATCTTGAGAACCACATGAAAGGGGTGGGTAACACGTTCAAGCTACAGGTAGTGTTTCCGGAATATAGAGATACTAGTGATCTTCGGCCAGCAAAAAGAATTTGGACTGAAAATGGAGTTGATGAATGTGTAACAGCAGCAAGTGCTAATGCCTCGTTTGATACTTACCGTCATTGGTTGATGAAAAAAGGGTATATTTCTGACCCTAAAGACTTTAAAAGCGAGGTGGGTTTTGAAGAGTACTTTGAGTCATGGGTTGTTGGTAATGAAGTCCAAATAAAAAGAGCAAAGAAGAAAAAGGGAATTGGAGATTATGCTGAACTACAGGGGGATAAATTCAAGGTCAAGGCACTTAATGATCCAGATGTTGAGGCGCAAGCACTTGTTTCTCTTGTAAAGGAAAAGGGTCTTGAGCTGTTCACTAGGTTAGATGGTTTTGTTGATTTTGATCTGTCAGATTTACTTGTTGTTGAACGTATTGCTGACTTTTGTATATCTCGTCGGGAGCATGGTGTTACTACAGCTTTAGGGAGGTTTGTCGCGGTTCTTAAAGCACTAGTCGGAGTCGTTGGGGGTGAAGTTAGTTACTTGTCTCTGGTACATGCACCTGTTAAACACTACCTCTTAAATGAAGATGAAAAGGAAAGTTTTAAGTGTTGGGAAAAGACTGAGAGAGCACTCGTAAAATACCTTACGCAAGAGGCTAGGAGACTAAAAAACGAGGCTAAAGTAAATAGTGATGACGCTGATGTAGCTGTAGGTAAACGTAATATAGCCCACTTAATTCAATCTGACTTCAGGGCTGCAAATGGTTTATCTGGTGGTATTCAAGAGGGGTATGATGAATACATGATGATTGCTGATCTGCTAGAAACGGAATCTAAGCTATATGGAAATAAACTCTGTTCCGTTGGTTACCAAGCATGTCAGGCAGCATTGTTTATGAATATGATGTTTGAGCAGCCCATGAGGGCAGGTAATTGGAGTCAGTTGAAGATTATTGCACCAGAACAAGCTGAAAAAGCAACGTACCCTTGTATTTGGAAGCCGAGAGGGGAGCGTACTTATCATTTAAGAGTACCCCCTCGTTTTGTTAAGAACAGTCGTTTGTTGAAAACTGTTTTTAGTTGTGATGTATCAGCAAAGATCGATAATTATCTAGAAGTAAGGGCTGAGAGGTTAGAGGCGAAAGGTGCAGCTAGTGATTCGTTTTTAGTTGGTTACAGAGGAGGTGCGTTTACAGGTTTGAGGATCAATACCTATACCTACAGAGCGCAAAAAATCTTGTGGCCTGAACGTGAGTTTATTACATGGGGATTTAACCCACACGCATTGCGCCACTTTGTACCATCGGTATTTATGGCTGACAACCCTAATGATATTTACCGCTGTGCCGAACTGATCCAAGATACAATGCAAACGGTCAAGGAAAATTACATCGAGAAAGATGTAAAAGGGATCTCTGAGCATAATATTTCTTGGGCTGAGAGGCGTAGGAAAGATGCAGATAAGCGTAGGAAAACAGCAGTATTCAAAAATAGTTAAGTAAAACACTATCATTAGAAAGCACAGAAATTTCTACAGCATGGCTGACCTAGGGTAAGGGTATGGTGAAAGTCTAGAACACTTGCTGCTTTAGAATATCAAGCAGGGTTAGACGCCTTTCTCCATACAGTTACTGAGTAAAATTACTGCACTGCAGTTTATTAGGCACACTAACAAATAGTTTTCCAACCTGCACAAGTTGGTTACAAGCTTACGGTTGATACAAGTTACTATGCCAAGCTTTGTATTTTAGTTATATTTTTAGTTCACTGTATTACGGGTTCGATTTGACGATGCTGTGTTGTTTTCTTGTAATCATAATTTACTTAAAAAATTTTCAAAGAGACTCTAGTGCAGGCGAAAGTGATATTTTAATAGGGCTCTCGAGAGGAGATTATTATTTGCTGCTGGGCAAATAGTAGATATTTA
>NZ_PJAU01000058.1 GCF_002836255.1 Colwellia sp. 75C3
ATGAAATGTCCTGAATGTAAGCTCTCTTTTATTATTATCCAGCGTCAATCTTTGGAAGTGAACGAATGCCCTCAATGTCATGGGGTATGGTTAAAGTCTGAGGATATAGCAAAAATGACAATTGAAACACAGTTGATTGAGGAACCAGAACAAAATAGGTCAAATAACCTAACTAGCAAAGAGAACGCTATACCGACTAAAAAACCAGCTAAAAAAAGAAAAATACAACACTTTCTTTCAGGTGCGTTTGATATTGGTGATGACTGGTGATTTTGTATTTATTTAACGATGGATAACAAGTAAATCACTTAGTATTCACACCTAAACGATAACATCTTAGATGAAACACTGCTTTGTCAATATGGCTGAATCTATACCAATACAATCTGAATAGTAAACCTAAACAGTTATAGATTACCAAATAAAGTGTTTACTAAATTTCAGATTGAAACTGTTTTTTTGCCGCGGTTACAATTTCAAGTATAGCAGGATGCTTTAATCTTCTTTCTGGAGAAATAATATAATAATTTTCTTCAACTTCATCGTTACGACCGATAATTTTCACATCATATTTATCAACAACATAATCTTCAATTAGCGTCGGGCTACTAAATATTCCAAAACCGGCTTGTCCAAAAGATTTCATTAGTGCGCTATCGTCAAATTCTGCCACAATGTTTGGTGATATATTATTCTTTTCAAACCAAGAAAATAAGCGTGCTCTTACTGCTGACTTTTTGCTCTGTATTAGCCAAGGTAACTCTGATAAAGATTGAGGAAAATCACTACTACAATTTTTTAATAGGGAGTCCGACGCATAAAAAGTAAAACCACTTTCAACCAGTAGATGATTATAAGCTTTAACATGGCTTCCCAACTGGAGTGATTGGTCTGTCAATATACAATCTAACTTATTATCAGCTAAGTCTGCCAGTAAGCTATTTTGATCTCCTTCCACACAAATTAAACGAACCCGCTCTTTCATCATTAACACAGGAGCAAGTAGTTGATGCGCTAATACTTTAGGAATTACGTCTGTTATTCCTACTGTAAAGGTATGCCACATTACTGGTTGATGTTTTTTAAGTATATGTTTTACTTCATCACCCAGCTGAAAAATCTCTTCTGCATAGCTATAGATTAATTGTCCCATTTCTGAAAGGTATAATTTTTTTCTTTTACGATCAAATAAAGTAACACCCATTTGTGCTTCAAAACTGGTGATTTGCCCACTTATTGTTTGTGGTGTTAGATTTAACCTTGTACTTGCTTTACTAATACTCCCTTCAGTGGCAACGGTATAAAAATAAAAAAGATGATTGTAGTTAAGCGGGCTCATAAATTATTAAACCAAGTTTTTTCGATGATAAAATCAATAATATTCGAATTTACCTTCAACAACAAGTGAGCTATAAATTTAGAGTACTTGAAGATCATATACTTAAATGATTAATTTTTTATTTAAGGGTAAATTTTTATTTTTGTGATAAATATACTATACCGTTAATTCACCTGATCAATGAATGGTCTGTGGGGTTATCAATATTTTATACATGTCCTTATAAAATAAATACTCCGATTTAATGAAAGTAACAATGAGTAAATCAGATGAAAATCGATATTCAGAATGCTTTAGTTGATTACGAACCTACATTAGAAGCTGATATTCAGCGACGATTAATGCTCGCCTTTTCAAACGTAAAATCACATATATCTTCCGTCACTTTTATTCTAACAAATGTATTGAGTCGAACTGCGCAACATACCAAGCATTGCTCGTTAACTATTACCCTTAAACAATTTTCAGAAATTTTGATTGAAGACTCTCAGGTAGATATCTATAGCGCTATAGATCGAACCATTCAAAAAGCAACTCGACTTATTTATCGTAAAATCTCATCACAAGGGAGTAAAAGATAATGAAGCTCCACACCGTCTGTTTATTTTTAAACTTAGCTGCTTTTTGGTTACTCAATTCAGGTCATAATACTTTACTTATTCTACTGCTTGGGCTCGCTTCTATACTTTTGGTTTTAGTCATTTCTCATAAAATGGATGTAGTTGATCACGAGTCACAACCGCTTTATTTAACGCGTAATATTTTTAGTTACTATTTATGGCTTACCAAAGAAATTATTAAAGCCAATATCGTGGTGGTAAAACATATTTGGCTTGGAAATCAAAGTATATCGCCAACGCTAAGAACAATTAAAATTAGCCAAAAAACTGATATGGGTAAAGTCATCTATGCAAACTCTATTACCTTAACCCCTGGCACCGTAGCAATTGATATTATTGATGACGAAGTGGTTGTGCACGCACTGCTAAAACAAGATATAGAATCATTACTCGCTGGCGAAATGGATCGCCGCGTTAGTCAATTGGAACGCTAATGTTTATTGCTGCCACACTCGCTATTTTTGTTGCCATGATTTTAGCCATCATACGCGGGATTGTTGGTCCTACACTGTATGATCGTATACTCGCGGTTAATATGTTTGGGACAAAAACAGTATTACTGATCTCTTTATTAGGTTTTGTCATGGGCCGTCCAGAGTTTTTAGATATTGCAATAGTCTACGCGCTCATCAATTTTATAAGTGTTATCGGCGTTTTACGCTACTCAGATACGAATAAACTTAAACACACGCCTTCTAATGAAAAACCATTGGATAAGGAATATTAAATGGACATAATTATAAATATTAGTGGTGCCTTGTTTTTACTCATTGGTAGTTTTCTTTGTATATCTGGTGGTGTGGGCTTATTACGCTTTCCCGATTTTTACACACGTATGCATGCCGTTGGGGTTACCGATACCTTGGGAGCGGGAATGATATTAATCGGTCTAATGTTTTATAGTCCTGACTTTCTCACATTCTCAAAATTAGTAATCATTCTGCTTTTAACGTTATTAATAGGTCCTACTACCAGCCATGTGTTGGCAAAAGCGGCCATGCATAACAACTTGATGCCAAAATTACAGCAAGAGGACAATATTAAGGAGACGAGCTCATCGAATTATTAATTGATATTGTTTTATTAACCTTATTGCTAATAGTTGCTTTTGCTATTATTAAAATGAAAGACCTCTTTGCTGTTGTGATGTTATTAGGTATTTACAGCTTATTATCTGCTAGCTTTTTTGTCGCTATGGACGCTGTAGATGTTGCTTTTACTGAAGCCGCTGTGGGTGCTGGCATTTCGACCTTACTGATGTTGGTCGTCATTACCATGACTGGTCGCAGTGAAAAAACTACCAGACATAAACCCTGGCTTGCACTATTAGTGGTTGTGTTTACTGGCGGTGTATTGATCTACGGTACGTTTGATATGCCTTATTTTGGCATCGCTGATGCCCCTATCCATAGTCATGTAGCCCCTCGATATATTAATGAGTCAATGAAAGAAATTGGCATACCAAATATTGTCACTTCTGTTCTTGCAAGTTATCGCGCATTTGATACTTTCGGCGAGGTTGTCGTTATTTTTACTGCTGGCATTGGCGTTATGGCACTACTCTCTGTTGGTCGTAGACCAGAAGAAGACGAAAAAACAACAGCTATAAATGACTCTATGCATGAAGAGTATCTTGTTATTCGCATCGTCACAAAAATGTTGATCCCCTTTATATTATTGTATGCACTTTATGTGCAGTTTCATGGTGACTTTGGTCCTGGCGGTGGTTTTCAAGCGGGTGTGATATTCGCAGCCGCTATTATTTTATATACCATGTTATTCGGTTTAACTACCGCAAGAAAGGTTATCAATCAATCATTTATCCAGTTCATCGCTGCTGCTGGTGTTTTGTTATATGGCTGTGTTGGCATAGTTTCAATGCTTAACGGTGCTAATTTTTTCGATTACAACGTTTTAGCCAGTGACCCCGTTGCAGGACAACATTTAGGCATATTATTAATTGAGTGGGGCGTTGGTTGTACGGTTGCGTCAGTCATGATTATGATATTTTTCAATTTTGCTGGGCGTAGAGAAATGCAACAAAACAATGAAAAAGTTAACAATATAGAGGGAGACTCACTGTAATGATAATAGGACTCTTTAATGACTGGGTTGTTGTTGTGCTAATGATGATCGGACTTTATATCGTTATTGCTCACGGAAATCTAATAAAAAAAATAGTAGGACTCGCTATTTTTCAAACGTCTGTATTTATTTTATATATCAGCATGGCAAACGTTGAAGGCGGTAGTGCTCCTATTTTGGCTGAAGGTATAAAACAATTCTCTAACCCCCTACCTCATGTGTTAATTCTCACTGCCATTGTGGTTGGTGTTGCAACTACTGCATTGGGTTTAGCCTTGGTAGTTCGCATTAAAGAGGCTTATGGCAGTATTGAAGAAGAGGATATTCAGCATTTAGATAATAAAACTCAAGACGAAACTGAAATTCAGGCAACAGAAGGTGATCAATCGTGATATCTCATTTGCCAATTTTACAGGTAATTGTGCCGTTAATGGCAGCACCTATCTGTTTGTTATTAAAACGTTCTCAGCTAGTTTGGTTGTTTTCACTTTTTGCTAGCGCTATCGCATTTATTATCAGTGTTTTGCTGTTGCAACAAGTAATGACCTCTGGAGTGATTAGTTATGAATTAGGCGGCTGGGAAGCCCCTTGGGGAATTGAATACCGCATTGATAAACTCAATGCCTTTTTATTATTAATCATTTCAGCTATTAGCACTGTGGTGTTAATTGCCGCGCAGACCAGCATCGAAAAAGAAATTCCCAAAGAGAAACACACACTTTTTTATATTCTATATTTGTTATCCCTAACGGGTATGTTAGGTATTGTGTCCACAGGAGATGCCTTTAATGTATTTGTATTTCTTGAAATATCCTCCTTGTCAGCTTATGCCTTAATTGCTTTAGGGCAAGACAGACGAGCACTTTGGGCTTCTTATCAATACCTTATCATGGGCACTATCGGCGCAACGTTTATACTTATTGGCATCGGCTTGATGTATCAGATGACGGGCACGCTCAATATGCAAGATCTATCTCAACGCTTGCCAGAGGTTGCTCAAACACGAACCGTATTTACTGCCTTTGCTTTTGTCATTGTCGGTGTTTGTTTAAAGTTGGCGTTATTTCCTCTTCACTTGTGGTTACCTAATGCCTACGCGTATGCGCCCTCTATTGTCACCGCTTTCTTTGCGGCAACGGCAACCAAAGTAGCCATTTATTTACTGATTCGTTTCACTTTTACGGTGTTTGGACTGTCCTTTTCTTTTACTACACTACCTTTGCAAGGTTTGTTCTTACTGCTTGGTTTAACTGGAATATTTGTTGCTTCTAGTGCCGCTATCTATCAAAACAATGTTAAGCATGTTTTTGCTTATTCGAGCATCGCGCAAGTTGGTTACATTATCGTTGGACTCAGTACCAGCACCATTACAGGTTTAACCGCAACGTTACTTCACTTGTTTAATCACGCGCTTATGAAGAGCGCCATTTTTCTAGCACTCGGAGCTGTAGTTTATCGACTAGGTAATGTTCAACTGAGCAGTTTTAATGGCTTAGGCCGTCAGATGCCGTTAACTATGGCGGCAATTGTTATTGGTGGGTTAAGTTTAATCGGTGTGCCTCTCACGGTTGGTTTTGTTAGTAAATGGTATTTATTAACCGCTTTACTAGAGAAAGGCTGGTGGCCAGTAGCCATACTTATCTTGTTAGGCTCATTGCTCGCGGTTATTTACGTGTGGCGTATTGTAGAAGCCGCCTACTTTAAAAAACCGTTAGCTGACAGCGTTCCGGTAAAAGAAGCGCCGCTGTTTTTCCTCATTCCTATATGGCTATTAATTACAGCCAATATCTATTTTGGCATAGATACCCGCCTTAGTTTGCAAGTTGCTAGTGCTGCGGCGCAAAGTCTGTTTGGAGTATCACCGTGAACTTTTCTATAGAAGTCATGTTGCAACTAACTATTGTAATACCTTTGTTGACGATTGTAGGGATTATCCTTGCTAATAACAGACCAAACATTCGTGAAGGCATAACAATTTCCGCCAGTATTCTGTTGCTGTTTATTGTTACGAGTTTATATCAGAGTCTACTCTCGGGTAAAAACGTTAATGTTTTTTGGTGGGACATAATGCCCAACTTAAGTATTAGCTTCTCCATTGAGCCGCTAGGCATGTTATTCGCATTAATCGCTAGCTTCTTATGGTTGATCACTACATTTTATGCCATTGGTTATATGCGTAGTCATCAAGAAGAAAATCAAACCCGTTTTTATAGCTGTTTTGCTTTAGCTATTAGCGCAGTAATGGGCATAGCATTCTCTGATAATCTATTTACATTATTTGTATTTTATGAAGTATTAACCCTCTCTACCTATCCGTTAGTTACCCATGCAGGTACCGAAAAAGCTAAACAAGGTGGCAGAGTTTATTTAGGCATTTTATTAAGTACTTCAATTGCATTCTTCTTATTAGCTATTGCCGGTACTTGGTTTATCACTGGCACTCTGGATTTCAAGCAAGGAGGCATATTCAATCCTGATGTTGATAAAGCAATTGCAGGAGCACTACTTGTCTTGTTTATTTTTGGTATTGGTAAAGCAGCGATAATGCCTTTTCACCGGTGGTTACCTGCCGCGATGGTAGCACCAACACCAGTAAGTGCATTATTGCATGCTGTGGCTGTGGTAAAGGCGGGTGTTTTCACTATTTTAAAAGTCTGCGTATTTATTTTTGGCTTAGATTTATTAGCCATATTACCTACCACTCAATTCCTACTCTATTTAGCAGGGGCTTCGGTTTTACTGGCCTCGATTGTAGCGATGCGACAAGATAATTTAAAAGCAAGGCTCGCCTACTCAACAATCAGTCAATTAGGCTACATTACTATAGGTGCACTATTAGCGACGTCTTCAGGTGTTATTGGTAGTTCGATGCATATCGCTACTCACGCTTTTGGTAAAATCACCTTATTTTTCTGTGCTGGTGCTATTTTAGTTGCTGCACACAAATCTAAAATAAGTGAAATGCGAGGGCTTGGCCGTCAAATGCCGTTAACAATGATTGCATTTTTTATTGGCAGTCTCAGTATTATAGGTGTTCCGCCAACAGGGGGAACCTGGAGTAAATGGTTTTTGTTAATGGGAACAATTGAAACCGAGCAATGGATATTAATGGTAGTGTTAATGATCAGCTCTTTACTTAACATCGCTTATTTATTACCTATCCCCTTTCATGCTTTTTTCTCTAACCCTTTACCCGAAAAACATGATGCATCATCCAGTAACCACGAATCAGTAGATTTAGCTTCAAACGTAGACCAATCACAAGTACAAATAAAAGAGGCTCCATGGCCTTCTTTACTCGCTATTGGAATAACCACGTTCGGCTGCTTATTCCTGTTTATCTATCCACAACCTTTATTTGATTTGGCAACGGCTATTTTAGCCAGCGGGCAATAATTCATGAAAAATGAGAAAAAGTACTTATTTGATGATCCCAAAAATGTAAAACGTGTTTTATACATTCTTTATAGCTGTTGTGCACTTTTAGTTATTTTAGACTTTGTTATTCACCGCCATGTTATACACAGTTGGGAAAGTTTATGGGGGTTCTACCCACTTTATGGCTTTGTTGGTTGTGTGATCCTTGTTGTGGTTGCCACTTGGATGCGCAGTTTCCTTATGCGAGATGAAGATTACTATGAAAATATAGAGTTGAAAAACTTAGGTGAAACAACCAAAGAGCCCTTAACTAAAAATATCGCATCAAAAACAGGAGGTCATCATGTGGATGATTGAAATACCTCCTTTTATCCCCTTCTTTATCGGGGCATTAATTGCTGCCTTTACCCGTGGAGTATTACGTAACACTCTGATGATAATCGTGCCTATTGTCAGTGGTTTGCACCTTTGGATGGTACCAGAAGGTATTCACTTACAATTTGCTTTTCTTGACTACCAACTTAGTCCTTATCGCGTTGATAAGCTAAGTCTGATGTTTGGGTATGTTTTTCACATCGCCGCATTTATTGCCATTATTTATTCGCTTCATGTAAAAGACACTGTGCAGCAAGTATCAGCAATGTTATACGCTGGTAGTGGTTTAGGTGCGGTATTTGCCGGTGATTTACTTACTTTGTTTGTTTTCTGGGAACTTTTAGCATTTACCTCAGTGTTTCTAATTTGGGCGAGGCGTACTCCACAATCGTATGTAGCAGGAATGCGCTATTTGATTATTCAAGTGCTCTCAGGGGTTATTCTGTTAGTTGGAGCACTTTTTTATGCTGTTGAAAATGGCACCTTAGATTTTGGTTATATTGGACTCAATGGCATTGCTGGCTGGCTCATTTTTATAGCTTTTGGTATTAAATGTGCTTTTCCTATCGCCCATAACTGGCTTACCGACGCATATCCTGAAGCAACAGTTACTGGTACTGTTTTCCTTAGTGCTTTTACCACTAAAGTTGCCGTGTATGCGTTAGCTCGATCATACCCAGGTACCGAGCTATTGGTATACATTGGTGCGGCCATGACTTGTTTCCCAATATTCTTCGCTGTTATTGAAAATGATTTACGCCGAGTATTAGCTTATAGCCTGATCAACCAAGTTGGTTTTATGGTTGTGGGCATAGGAATAGGCACCGCACTAGCGATTAACGGAGCGGTATCTCATGCATTTAACGATGTAATATTTAAAGGCTTGTTATTTATGTCGATGGGTGCAGTATTGCACATGACAGGAAAGATAAATGGCTCTGATTTGGGTGGCCTTTACAAAACTATGCCTAAGACGACAATCTTATGTATTGTTGGCGCAGCTTCTATTTCAGCATTCCCTCTTTTTAGCGGTTTTGTTAGTAAATCAATGGTGATGTCCGCAGCACTTGAAGAAGGTTATGATTGGATTTGGTTAATGTTATTATTTGCTTCTGCAGGTGTATTTCACCATGCAGGCATTAAAATCCCTTATTTTGCCTTCTTCGCACATGACTCCGGTCTAAGAGCAAGTGATCCACCTAAAAATATGTTATTTGCAATGACAATCGCTGCATGTCTTTGTATAGCCATTGGTATATATCCATCAGCTTTGTATTCATTGTTACCTTACGACACTGGCTACAATCCATATGATGCCACCCATGTTTTAGCGCAAACACAACTATTGTTCTTCTCTGCTTTAGCTTTTGTTTGGCTCAACTTAAAGGGCATGTATCCACCGGAGCTTCGCTCGACAAATCTAGATTTTGATTGGATATATCGCCGTGCTATGCCACTAGTTTTTCAAAACATGTTCAGTGTTATTTGGAAAGTAGATCGGATGGTAAGAGATATGATAAAAGAAAAACTCAGTCACTCTTTTGCTTACCTAGCATCTAAGAATAACCGACTAAGTGGCTTACTTTCACGAAACCACCCTTCAGGTAGCATGGCTATGTGGATTGCTGTGATGCTTGGTATCTACTTACTTCTTAGCTTTGTTAAATAATGTTTGGTTTATTATACCCATCACACTTCAAGATGCAGATTTCAGCAAGTTGATAGAGGTATGTAGGTCCTAATTTTTAATGATAAATAAAAAAGCCTGAATATTGCTATTCAGGCTTTCGTTTAAATGTTCATAATTGGTGAGTTCAAGACGAAATTAGGTCGGCTATGCGTAGCATCCACTGATTGAATTCAAGGTATTATACCAATTCCGTTAAATTATTGACCACTTGTACTGGCTAAAATTCTCCATGACGGCGTTGCTTTCAATCCCAATAGCCAGCTATTGGTCAATCAAGCGCCTTGCCCTGAAATATTTTCACTTCGTACAACAAGATCAGAAACTTATCGGAATTGGTATTATAAAATAAGCGTCAATAAAATAGATGGTGACAAGCGTGCTGATAATTTAGTTATTGGTTATCGTGCAGTGTTCGCAGATTATGATGGGGTAATAGAGCTAAGATGGGGCTTGACGCCTCACTTTACTCAGGCACGTGATAGTACTCACCGTCATACTTTCTGATTGATCTGTGATATTGAAACTAATGAACAGTTTTCAGCTTTACAACTGCGTATAGCTCTCTTTCATGGAACAGACAAAGCGGTTTGTGACTCAGCGCGTGCTGGTTTTAATTATTCAACAAAGTATGGGTATCTCAAGTTTTCATTAAGAAACAATAAACCCCGTAAATCCTTATTAATCAGGCTTTACAGGGCTTTATTGGTTCTTAAGTGTCTAATTCAATTTTTAAATTACTGTCAAGTTTTAACGAATAATTAAACCGATTCAGACTTTCTTTTCGAGCGTTCGGTCGAAGGTTTACTAGCAGTTTCTGATGCAGCAACCCGCGCCTTACTTTTAGCTCTTTTTTTAATTTTTGATTTATTATTCGCTGAAACAACGGTACTAATAAACTCTGCTGATTTTTTAGTCGGAGTATAAGCAACTTCAATCGTTTTACCGTCAAAACCGATAACATCGCCACGGCGAATTTTTTTACGCTTTTGCACTTCTACTTTCTTATTTACTAAAATTTTACCTTCGCTGATCAGGGTTTTAGCTTCGCCATCGCCAACCAAATTGGAAATTTTGAGCAATTTATAAAGTTCTATCGGTTCAACACAGATGTCGAAAATTGGGTGTTCAGACATGAAATACGCCTAATGATTTTAAATATTAATATTGTTAAATTCTAACATATATTGAATTAAAATTATATTAAGGATATTTAATAATGCAGAGCTAGCATAGACGATAAATACGTGATGTAAAAATACGTAAAAATTGTAACTATGCCATTTCAATTCAACATAGATTTATACATCTGAAAAACGCCCCTCATAACGAATTAGTACTATGCGTTACTTGGTGAATGATCACCCGACTAAAAATAGGCACCAGAAACAGTACCAAATAAAACACAAAAACGATTTTATATAGGTGATTTATTGTGTCTAAAACATCTATCCCCTCTCAAGTTCCCTCTGTCATTAAGATGAATAATTAATCCTCTTGGTATTCCTTATCAAACTGCTATAATTCCCGCCGTTAATTTCAATCAATAAAGTAAGCCACATGACTGTAGAACAACTAACGTTACCAACGACCAAACTAACATCGATCCAAAAAACGCAATTATCTAAGTTAGAAAAAAAGCTTAGACGTAATGTTGGCCAAGCCATAGCGCAATACAACATGATTGAAGATGGTGACAAGGTGATGGTATGCCTTTCAGGCGGTAAAGACAGCTATGCCATGCTCGACATTTTAATGCTGTTAAAAGAAGCTGCCCCTATCCACTTCGACATTGTTGCCGTTAACTTAGATCAAAAACAACCTGGCTTCCCTGAACATATTTTACCCGAGTACCTCGATAAACTCGGTATTGAATATCATATTGTTGAAGAGAATACCTACGGTATAGTGAAAGAAAAAGTAGAAGAAGGTAAAACGACCTGTAGCTTATGTTCTCGGTTACGTCGCGCTATTTTATACAAAACAGCTAAAAATATTGGCGCAACAAAAATAGCTTTAGGTCATCACCGTGATGATATGATTGAAACCTTAATGCTGAATATGTTTTATGGCGGAAAAATGAAGGCTATGCCTGCCAAGCTTGTTTCTGACAATGGCGAACATGTTGTTATACGCCCTTTAGCTTTTTGTAAAGAAAGTGAGCTTATTCAATACAGTGAATTGAAAAAATTCCCGATTATCCCGTGTAATTTATGTGGCTCACAGCCCAATATGCAAAGACAAAACATTAAACATATGCTTAATGGTTGGTCAGAGCAATTCCCGGGTAGAATTGAATCTATGTTTACGGCAATGCAAAACGTTGTTCCTTCTCACTTGTGTGATAGTAATTTATTTGATTTTAAAAACATAGATAGTACGTCCGGTATTATTAACGGCGGTGATACTGCTTTTGATGAAGTAGTGATTGAAACACCACAAGAGAAATCCGCTAAAGATTATCTTAATGTTGACCAACAGCTCAATGTCGTTGAAGTTAAATAATAGCACTGTGGTTACCTCTCAGTAATTAGATAACAAGCTGAACTAAAATCGCAAATAAAAAAAACGGCCAATGTTTATAACATTGGCCGTTTTTATTTGTCCACTTTAACTGATAGCTTTCATTGATAAATTAGCGTGTTAATCAGCTAGAGCAGTTTGTTGGCTACTTGGTTGAACAAAGTAACGCTGGTTATGGCGTAACATATCAGTGATATCTAATACGTATTCGGCACCACGCTCAGAATAAGGTAACAAACCCGTTGCTAAAATTCCGGCATCAAGCGGCTGATTTTGTGCTCTTAACTCAGCGCGGATTGTTCTAAACATATGATAAGCATTATGCTTATTTATATTATTGAAATATCCCGAAACAGCAGCATCGACACTTTGAAATGCCGCGACTTCATGTTTTGCGCCAGTATTACGTCCACCAGGTACCATGCCACAACCCGTTCTGTAACACCAAATACCGAAGAAGTTTAGCCCTATTCGAGCAAAGCGTGAGGCTCCCCAAGCAGATTCATTAGCAGCCTGCACCAAAACCAACGAGGTAGGGATAATATCGACACGCACCAACAAATCATTGATTTGTTGTAATATTGAAGCTTGCTTATTGATACGGTAAGCCTTGATAAGTATGTCTAGAGAAGCTTGTTCCTCTTCAGTTAGCCCTAAACCTAATGATATTTGCCCCTGCCAAAACTCAAGTTTCGTTCTATCTTCGGATAGCTCATTGTTTTTATCTTCAATGGCTGGACGGATAAAAGCAAAAAATTCACTTTTTTTAGTGGGTATATCATAAATAGCAGCAAAATCAGGTAGATTTACCTGGTGTAATGGTTTCTCTATTACCTTCACTTTTTCAACAACAGGGACAACTACTTCAACAAGTGTCGGTACAACCTCAACGACAGTAACAATAACCATAGGTTGAGGTTTCAAAAAAGTAAAAGGTGCAATAATAGCTGCCAGTAACGCTGTAATAAAAATAAAGCGAATTAAATAATTTCTTTGCATAAAAAGTCCTTATATACGATGAAAGTTAAGCGGAAAAGCTATCGTCTGAGCCATTGTGGTCAGTGTCTTTATTCGCTGAATTTTGATTAACAGAATCAACCAAGTCACTATCAATACTATTTTCATCGACAAATACGCCAAAAATCTCACGGTACAATACGCCTTTAACATTGTAATACCAGGGTGCTAAATATGAGAAGCCAAATAAGAATATTACAATGCCAAGTGGTGCTAAGCTAGATTCAAGCAATAAAGCAATTGGCAGGGTAAGAAAAATTAATGCCATAAACAAGACAACATAAATGCTAAGTAGCGGCACTACTTTAAAGCGCAACGCTTTGATTGATAGGATAATAGCTTGTACTGGCGTGAGTTTTTTTTCTACTACTAGAGGTATCGTTAGCGACAACAGTACAGCCAACAAAATACCGGGTACGATTAGCAATTGAAAACCAATACTAATAAGAATAGACGTTAACAGCGCACAAAGCGCAACCCAACTACCTCGATGTAAGAACGACAGCGCCATTTTACTCTGCGTAGGTCTGTTAACTGCATGGAAGATACCCATCATTTCAATACCTGCCATAAATGGCCATACGGCAATAGTGACAATGACATTAATTAACTGTAGTAACTCTGGGTCTTTGATAACAAGTTCGATACCACCAAAAAAACTACTGGCAATAAACGACACCATCATGCCAAAAATTAAAACGAAGAGTAATGCTAGATTGATCGACATTCTGGACTTTACTGTATGCTGCCATGCTTCACTTAACACAGCTTTCACATCAATTGAGTACTCACCTTTTACAGCACCCTCAACACTACCACCAATGGATACAATTATATTTTTCTCTGGCAAAATCAACCCTTTTTTAATACATTAATACGACATTTTTTGGCTATTATACTAGAAATATTAGCAGATTGCTCACTGCTCAATTTAACGACAATTCGACAAAGAAAACTTCCCCCTAAACTAATAAGAAGTTTGAGGGGAATATTATGGATAACTAGCGATTAGTTAAGGTCGCTTAGTACGAGTTGAATGGCTAATAGCAATAAAATTACCCCCATAATCCGATCAAGAATGTAGCCTTTACGTTGTAAAACAAAACGGACTCTTTCTTGAGTCAGTATGTAAGATAAAAAGCAAAACCAGGCACCTGTTGCTGCAACTAAATAAGCGCCGTAAGCAATTTTAATACTTAACAAGGTTTCAGGGGCGATAACAACAGAAAATAAACTGACAAAAAATAAGGTCGCTTTAACATTTAACGCATTGATTAAAAAACCATTAAGAAAAGCTTTTTTAGCCGACGGGCTATTAGTTTTCGTCCCATCTTTGGCTTCTTGGGTCGGATCTTCATTCGTTATGAGGGATTTATTATCTGTATCATGACTATCTGCTGCAGATAACACTTCATCAGGCTTTTTAGCCCTAAGGCAATGCCATGCGATATAACAAAAATAGCTAGCAGCAATATACTTTAAGGCAGTAAATAAACGCTCATCGCTCGCAATTAATAGCCCTATGCCAACTAGGGAGTACGTCACATGGACAATAATACCTGCGGCAATACCAAAACTAGTGTAGATCGCAATGCGGCGGTTATATCGGATGCTTTGTTTTAAAATAAGTGCAAAGTCAGGACCGGGACTGGCTACGGCAAAAAAATGTACCATGGCGATAAGTAAAAACTGTTCTAAAGCTGGCATATTACAACGTGGCTGTTTATGAAAAGTGCGTTATTTTACCTTAGAAATGAAATAAAGCGACCTTAGCCTCAAAAAGGCTCAGTTCATTGTGTAAGTAATTAGCTACTAATTACTCTGCATTAGCCCACAGAACTTTGCACTAATATGCCGCGGTAAAAAGCCCAAAGATCTTCAAAGCAATTAAAGCGATATTCTGTACCGTGGTAACTTGTTTTCATACGCTAACTTATTAATGTTAAATAAAGAACAAGCATTGTATAAGTTTTGATCAAGCAGCACCGTTAACCAAATGTAATTTAGCGTATTGATTGGTTACTTATGAGCAGCTTACTTCACAGCAATACCGTAAAGTAATACTGCAAAGTAGTACTTCAAAATAATACTGCATAGTAATAACGCAATTATAACTGAGTTGTTGGTGGTTTTTATTTTTGCGGATGGGCTTGGTGAATGCCTTTTAATATATCTTGAAAATAATTACTGCCTTTGTGCTCAGCTAACGCCATATTATCTTCTGGGATTTGTTCGGGATTTTTATATACCTTAAGTACTTTAGCCATACTGGCTTCACGAATAATATGGATCATGGGATACGGAGAGCGATTAGTAAAGTTACTGGCCGCATCAAAGTCATCATCAGCAAAACAATATTCGGGGTGCATGCTGGCTAGTTGGAATATCCCTTCAAAGCCTGATTCAATTAATAAATCATTGGCATAATCAACTAGATCTAAATAACGCTCAAAACTGCGAAATCCTTCACTATAAATGAGTAAAGTCGTTTCAATGTCATCATGTTGTTGCAGATGATGGCATTGTTCTACGAATTCTTTCAAAGCGGGTTTAATTTGCTCTGCCTCAGACTGATGATAACAAATGGTATTATTTACAAACTCTTTCTTCGCAAAAGGGCAAAAATTCAACCCGATAATAATTTCATCTAACCATTGTTTTGTTGCATCAATTTCAGCTGATGCTTTTAGGTTTACTGATTGTTGATTCTCTTTACTCATTACTGTCTACTCTAACACTGCTGTTTTTGTAATTAATTTAATAACGTTATGATTGCTGTAATTGCCACATTTTACTGTATTGCCCTTGAAGCGCGAGTAATTGTTGATGATTACCCTGCTCAACTATCTCACCATGACTCATTACAATAATATTATCACTATCTATGATGGTCGATAATCGATGCGCTATCACAAGACTGGTCCTACTTTTAGCCACTTCATTTATTGCTGTTAAAATAGCTTGCTCTGATTGGCTATCTAAAGATGATGTCGCCTCATCAAACACTAATATTTGTGGGTTTTTCAAAATAGTTCGAGCAATCGCAACCCGCTGTTTTTCACCACCTGAAAGTTTTAAGCCACGCTCACCAACCACTGTATCTAATCCATCAGGCAAACTAGCGATAAATTCAGATAAGTGCGCGAGGTCAATGGCTTTTAAAACTTCGTCTTTACTGGCTGTTGGACAACCGTATTGCACATTATTAAATAACGAGTCATTAAATAACACAGTATCTTGCGGCACGATTCCTATGTGAGTCCGTAAAGATTGCTGACTAACTTGGCTAATATCTTGTTGGTTAATTTTAATAGCGCCTGAATCAACATCATAAAAGCGAAATAGTAATTTAACTAGCGTTGATTTACCCGAGCCACTTTGTCCAACTACCGCAACCTTTTCACCGGCATTTACCTTAAAAGAAATACCTTTAATGATTGGGCGTTTTGCATTGTAGGCAAAAGCAATATTATCAAAAACAATGCTAGCCTGCTCTCTCATATGAGAAGTCAAATGAGAAGTATCCTGAGAAGTAGAACTGTCGCCCTGCTCTGTCAGGTTTAACGCTACTGCGTCAGCAACATCTTGTACCTTAGGTTTTTTGGCTAATAGCCCAAATAAGTTTTCAATATTGGCCAACGAGCCTTTTATTTCTCGATAAACAAAACCTAAGAAGTTAAGCGGCATAAACAACTGCATCATAAAGGCATTTATCAGCACAAAATCACCAAGGGTCATAGCGCCGGCAGCGACTTCATTAGCGGCAAGTGCCAACATAGCGGTCATCGCTATCGCGATAATAAGTGCCTGACCACCGTTTAAGGCGAATAACGATAAACGGTTTTTTATTTTAGCTTTTTCCCACGTGGACAATTGATGGTCATACGCTTGTGCTTCAAATTCTTCATTGGTGAAGTATTTGACGGTTTCGTAGTTTAAGAGACTATCAATGGCGCGGGTATTACTTGAGGAGTCAGCTTTATTAGCGGCACGAACGTAACGTGTGCGCAGCTCAGTAGCAAAAATAGAATAAGCAATATAGGTAATAATTGAGGAAAGCGTTATTACCGCGAACCAGATGCCGTATTTAACGAATAAAATAGTCACCACCATCACTATTTCAAGCAAGGTAGGTACAATATTAAAGACCATAAAGCGCATTAAAAAATTAATGCCCGAAGTGCCTCGGTCAATATCGCGAGACAAGCCACCGGTTTGTCTATTCAGGTGAAAGTCTAAATCAAGTGAATGTAAGTGACGGAAAACTTTTAAACCAATGCGTCTTATCGCGCGTTCTGTAACGCGGCCAAATAACGTATCTCTAATTTCGGCAAAAACGACTATCGACAATCGTACTAAACCATAAGCAGCCACTAAACCTAACGGTACAATAATCAGCGCAGATTGTTCATTTGAGCTATTAGCGTCTAAGGTATCAACAATGTCTTTGAGGATGAAAGGTAAATAAACACTGGCTATTTTAGTTAATATTAAACAAAACATCGCCACTGCTATGCGATTTTTATACTCGAATAAGTAAGGTAATATAAGTTTGAATGCTTGCCAGTTGATGGAACTGACTTCTTGGTCTGAGTAACTAGAGGGGCGCATGGAGTCTCTTTAAGGTGAGTGTTTAACGGTAAAAATTTAATAATAAATTAGAAAGTTAATTTCGCCTAATAATTACAGTAAATATATTGATTTATAATAATTTTTCATTAAATTAAATGTGACATGTATTAAATACTCATTACACTTTCTGTTCACCCAAAAAAATAGCTAGAACAACGCTTTTGTTATTCTACCTATTTTTTATAGTCATATCGTTGTGGTTATTAACCAATCACAACTGACCAGCACTCACTAATAAAAGCTTAGTCAATATCTAGTACCTTCTTAAGTACTTGTCCTTGGGCACCTGATGGCGCTTTAATACCGAGTACTGCCGATAATGTTACCGCGATATCAGTGGTACTTACTCTGTCGTAAATAATTTCGTCATCAATATTAAAACCAGCAAATATGAGTGGTACGAAAGTATCATATCCCCAAGGAGAGCCATGAGTAGCGGCTACGGTAAGTCCTTCCATGTCTGCAACAAAGCGATGTGCCTCAAGCACAACATAAATATCACCCGAGCGAGTTTTACTGTGATTATTAACCACTAAGGTATGTAAATAATCTTGCGGGGTATTACCGGCTTCAATATCACTACTTGTGACCGCAAGGGCTACACCATCAAATTTTGAAACCTCAGCAGCCACTGCTTTTTGTACTTGCTTTAACGATAACTTACGCTTAGCAATTAAGTCTCTATCAAGATAAATGTAAGGGTGAAAGTAGCTTTTTATGAGTGCAGTATCAAAACCAAACTGTTTCTTAAGGGCTTTCATACTCGGTTTTTTATCCCATTCTTTAGGAGCAACCGCAGTGGTTTTCATACCTAAGGATGACAAATATGCTGGCACTTCCGCAGCACCGTGATCGGCAGATAACACGATAAGGGTATTATCTAAACCGACTTTTTTATCAATAAATTTAAGTAACTTTGCTAACGTACGGTCTAACCTGAGTAAATTATCTTCAGCTTCTAAACTCGATGGTCCAAAAATATGACCAACATAATCCGTTGAAGAAAAGCTTACCGATAAATAGTCAGTAATATCATCTTGTCCAAGTTGTTCGTTAGTTACCACGGCTTTAGTAAAGTCTAACGTTAACTCATCACCTGCAGGGCTTAGCGTTAAAAATGTATTAAAATAAGCATTGTTCATATCACCATATTGATGAGGAAACGTGCGTCCAAAACCAGGGAGTTTAGTTTCCCATTCTTGGTCATCTTGTTTGGCAAACACATAACCTTTCTGTGCTTGGTTTAACTGCCATGATTTTTGATGATACTTTTTAGTTGGTTTTGCCTCATTCCAATTAGCTACCCACTCAGGGTATTTATCGTAATAATACTCACTGGTGACAAACTCCCCTGATTTTTTAGAAAACCAGAAAGCCTTGCCCATATGCCCTGCCATGGAAATAGCACCTCTGTCTTTGACCGACACTCCAAAGACTTTCGCTTTGCCATTTGAGGCAATCATTAATTCGTCGCTAAACGTAGATACTTGTATGTTCTTTGGCGATCGACCTGAAGATTTAGCGGTTCGTTGAGTCGGGTCAAGTTCTGTTTTTTGATTAACCCCCGCATTTGCTGATAATAAGGGATACTTTGAATCTTCAACGTTATAAACAAGACGCTCTAATTTATCGTCATACCAAACATTGCCTATCATGCCATGTACAGCCGGTAGTGCGCCCGTAGCTAACGTTGCATGCCCGACAATGGTTTCTGTATTAGCATGAATATGATGAGCATCTTTATATACCACGCCCTCATTTAAAAGGTATCTGAAACCGCCTTTGCCCATTTTAGCTAAATAAGCGGTAGGCATATCGCCGCGAAGTTGATCTACGGTTATTTGTAGCACTAACTTAGGCTTTACTGAGGCAGCCTGAAGGGGTAAGGATGATAACAAACCTGCAATAACAAAACTTGATTGCCATAACGTTCCTTTTTTTTGCATGAGCATCTTCAATTTTCCTTATAAAAATTAATTAAATAAAACTACACGATAATAAAAAAGTTTATCTGCACTATTGATGGATATCCTTTCCAAGCAGGTAGTCGTTTAAGTAAAAATGATATTTGTTAATCAATATGCTTTTCCAAGTGCTAAAAGTCCAGTATTCATGGGTTATTGCTTAAAATTTAAAAAATCACAATAGAAACAATGGCTAACACAACACCAAACACAAGAATAAACACTGATGAGTATATTCCATTAACAATAGATTTATCAAAATAACCGTGTAATATTGATAATGATACTAATTAGCATATCGCTCATTTAACGTGAGCAATATACTCATCCATTGTGATAAGGAAAAACCATGGTAAGTCAAAATAAGTTGAAAAAACTGATTTTAGGTTTGGGACTAATTGCTGCATCAAGTGCTGCGTTAGCAACTACCGACACTTCAAAACCAAATATTCTTGCTATCTGGGGCGATGATATTGGCACCTTTAATATCAGCGCCTATAACCGCGGCGTGATGGGGTATAAAACGCCTAACATTGACCGCATTGCCAATGAAGGTATTTTATTTACTGATTCGTATGGCGATCAAAGTTGTACTGCAGGTCGTGCCGGTTTTATTACTGGCCAACACCCTATGCGTACTGGTTTAACTAAAGTTGGCTTACCGGGTGCAAAAGAAGGTCTACATAAAAAAGACCCTACTATTGCCGAATTACTTAAACCACACGGTTATATGACTGGCCAATTTGGTAAGAACCATTTAGGTGATGGAGATGAACATTTACCCACTAACCATGGTTTTGATGAGTTTTTTGGTAATTTATATCATTTAAATGCTGAAGAAGAACCTGAGCATGCCGACTATCCTAAAAATGCAGCCTTTAAAAAACAGTTTGGTCCACGTGGCGTTATTCATTCTTTTGCCGATGGAAAAACAGAAGATACTGGTCCATTAACTAAAAAGCGTATGGAAACTATTGATGAAGAAGTTTTAGCAAAAACATTAAAATTCATCGATAAAGCTCATGCTGCTAAAAAACCATTTTTTGTCTGGTTTAATACCACCCGCATGCACATATTTACCCGTTTAAAACCCGAATCTGTTGGTGTTAGTGGCCAAGGTTTGTATGCTGACGGCATGGTTGAACATGACGGTCATGTTGGTCAACTATTAGATAAAATTGATAAACTTGGCATTACTGATAATACCATCGTCATGTATACCACAGATAATGGTGCTGAATTAATGTTATGGCCTGATGGTGGTTATACACAATTTCGTGGTGAGAAAAACACTAACTGGGAAGGCGGTTACCGTGTTCCTATGATGGTAAAATGGCCAGGTAAAATCAAACCACATCAAGTGTCTAATGAAATCATTAGTCTTCAAGATTGGATGCCGACCATTATGGCCGCTGTTGGCGATTCTAAAATAAAAACCAAGCTAAAAAAAGGTACGAATATTGGCGGTACTAAATATAAAGTGCATCTTGATGGTTATAACTTTTTACCACACTTTTTAGACACCAAAACAAAAGGTCCACGTAAAGAGTTTATTTATAGCTCTGATACTGGGGACGTAGTGGGTTTACGTTACAATGATTACAAATTTGTATTTCGTGAACAGCATGCCCATGGATTGGATGTTTGGTTAAACCCGTGGACTGAACTGAGGGCGCCTAGAATATTTAACTTAAGAATGGATCCTCTAGAACGTATGGGTCATGACGGCGGTGGATATCAGCAATGGTTTGCCGAACACATGTTCTTAATTGCCCCTGCGGTAACTGAAGTAGTCAAATTTAAAGCTACCTTTAAAGACTTTCCACAGCGCCAAAAGCCGGGAAGCTTTGTTCCATAAGCTAACAATGACTGTTTTTTAAAGTCTTTGGTAAGTGAATAGAGCCGCTTGGCTCTATTCACTATTAAGATAAATCCTAAGCATTAACTTTTTTACCTTATCGTTATTTAATAAGTGCCATAAGGTAAGAAAATTAATCATCTACTTCATTAATAAGAACCAATAATAGTTATGGCTAAAACATCCTCTTTTTCAGTAACATCCCTTCGTACCCTATTCTCAGTCTCGCTTGCTTGTAGTTTGTTATCTGTACATATGATATCCAAGGCAGAAACAATACCCTCTTTAACAGAGTCATCAGCGCCTGAATCTAAAAATGTTAACCAAAAGAAAAGAGACTTATCGTTAACAAAAGCATTACCTAAGCCCATGTTAGATGAGCTACTAAGTAACATGGTATTGGTAGAAGCAGGTAGTTTTTCTTTAGGCTCTGATTCTCCATTGGCCAGAAAACGAGAACAACCCGTTCGACCTGTTACTCTCGATAGCTTTTACATTAGCAAATATGAATTAACCCAAGATATCTTTGAACAAGTCATGGGCTGGAATTATAGCTACTTTCAATGCGGTAATTGCCCGGTTAATAACGTTAGTTGGTTTAATATGCAATTATTCATCGAGCGCTTAAATGGTATTACGGGTAAAAAATTCAGCCTACCTACCGAAGCACAATGGGCTTATGCCGCCAAAGGTGGAAATAAATCTAAAGGCTTTAAGTACAGTGGGTCGAACACTCTCAATGATGTCGCTTGGTTTGCCGATAATGCCAATAAGAAAAGTCACCCTGTAGGGCTTAAACAGCCCAACGAACTTGGTCTTTATGATATGACAGGTAACCTCTGGGAATTTTGCTTAGATGATATGAGCCGAAAAGCCTATAGCCGTATTGAGAGTCATAATCCTTTTATTGGCGATAAAAAAAATCTTAAACGAAAAGCCATGAAAGTGATTCGTGGCGGTGGTTATGAATTCAATGCCACTGAGAACTTGGTCTTTATGCGAGACGGGGCTACCAATAATGTTCGCATGCCTGATATTGGTTATCGATTAGTGATGAGTACAGATTAGATGACACACATTATTTTACTATATTGGTATAAAAACATGATGAATTTATCAAAAAATTTAAGCTTCGCGCTACTATTTTTTATACTCAGCCCTATTCTTTCATCACAAAGTATTGCTGCTGATTTTGTCGGCTTTAAAGCGTGTATTGGCTGCCATGAAAAAGCTTATCAAGATTGGCAAGGGTCCCACCATGAAATGTCGATGAAACACGCCGATAGCAAAAGTGTTTTAGGGGATTTTAATAACGCCACGTTAGCTTATGAAGATAACGGCCCGGAACAGTTAAGTACTTTCTTTAAAAAGGCTCAACAATTTTGGGTAAATATCAAAGGTGATGATGGCAAGCTGCACGACTATCAAATTAAATATACCTTTGGCTATGAGCCACTGCAGCAATACATGGTTGAATTTGATGACGGTCGCGTTCAACTAATACCGTTTGCTTGGGACTCGCGCACCAAAGAAGATGGCGGACAACGCTGGTTTAACCTCTACCCTGAGATGACTAAAAATAGTCAAGAGTTCTTTTGGACCAATACTGGCCAGAACTGGAATTACATGTGCGCTGATTGTCATTCAACTAATGTAGATAAAAACTTTGATGTAAAAACAAATACCTACAATACTACTTTTAGTGAAATTAATGTTGCTTGTGAAAGTTGTCACGGTGCTGCCAGTGACCATTTAACTTGGGCAGATCAAGCGCTACCACTAAAAAAATCAAAATCGGAAACAACAAATAAAACGGTTACCTCGAGTGGTAAAGGTTTTAGTCGAGATTTATCAAAATCGGTACAGAATTGGCAATCAAAAGATAATTTAAAAACCTTAACGCCTGAAAGTATTGATCATAGCCAACAAGTATTAGTGTGTGCCCAATGTCATAGCCGACGTACTCAAATAAGTAATAACGACCATGTAGAAGCTAATGCTTTTGGTGAGCGATACTTACTTGATTTAATTTCTAGCACCAATTATCACCCCGATGGACAAGTCTATAACGAAAACTTCGTTTATGGCTCATTTCTGCAATCAAAAATGTACAAAAATGGCGTAGTTTGTAGTGATTGTCACAACCCGCATACCGCTGAATTAAAGCTTCCGATAGAAGTGCTTTGTTTACAGTGCCATCAAAGCGATAATTACGCATCAACCAAACATCACAAACACCCTGAAGATTCAACTGGCGCACAATGTGTTAATTGTCATATGCCAGAAACAACCTATATGGAAATTGACGCCCGGCGCGATCATGGCTTTCATATTCCTACACCTAACCTAGCAAAACAATTAGGTACGCCTGATACCTGTTTAAATTGCCATAAAGATAAAGACAGTCAATGGAGCAGTAGTAAGGTTGCTGCTTGGTATCCTGACTCGACTATTAAAGATGAAAAAGATTTTGTCGCGGTATTTTCAGCGATTAACTTGGCATTAAATGAGCAACAATTAGAAGGTGTTGCCTCTGAGTTATCTCGTATTTCTCAAACCATCAGTTATGCTGGCATTATCCGCGCTTCTGCATTAACCAAAATGGCAAGTGTATCCAACACCAATACACTTATTGCTATTGCCCGAGCGGTAAAAAATCCCGATGAGAACATACGATTAGGTGCCATTGAAGGCGCACAGAGCATGGCCGGCGCTGAAAAGTGGCGAGTATTATCACCGTTATTAAATGATAAAATACTAATCGTAAGAACCAGTGCTGCTTTTGCCTTAACGAGCTTGTGGTCAAATTTATCAACGCCGCAACACCAACAATTAACCCCGGCACTCAACGAATATATAACAAGTCAGCAATTTAATAGTGATCGTGGTTTTTCGCACTCCAATTTAGGCATTATTTCTGCCTATCAAGGACAATATGATCAAGCAATTAAAGCCTTCGAGAAAGGGATAGCTATAGAAAAAAACTTTGCACAAATTTACCTTAATTTAAGCCAAGTGTATTATCAAACCGGCAACAACCAACAAAGTATTCAAGTTTTGCAACAAGGAGCAACTGCGAATCCTGACGATGCAAGCCTGCCCTACAATTTGGGACTCGCTTATATTAGGATTAAAGATAAAGTTAAAGCAGCACAAGCGTTAGCTACCGCTACCCAACTTGATCCACAAAACAGCCATTACTTTTATGTTTACGGTTTAAGTTTAGAGCAACAGAAACCTAGTGCAGCGTATAAAGCCTTGTATCAAGCATTTCAGATCAGTAATAACCCACAACACTTATACGCATTATGTGACATGCAAGTACGCCATAAAAGTGCTGTCGCTAAGCAATGTTTAGCGCAACTTGCACCGTTAGTGCCGGTCAATGTAATTCAAGCGCTTAGACAACAGTTAAATCAGTAACGTCTTCGTAAGATAAAAGCGTTAACTACCATAGATAATTGAAAATCAATAGAGAAAGGATTTTTAGATGAATGAGCAGATGAGTGACAAAACGAGTGCGCTAGCGCAGCTGCAGTTATTAAAAGCACAAATTGAGCAATCGGTTATTGGTCAGTCTCATGTTGTAGACTCTCTGCTTATTGCTTTATTAATCAATGGTAATATTCTATTGGAGGGCTTACCCGGCACAGCAAAAACTCGTTCAATTAAAACCTTAGCACGTTCACTTGCCGTTGATTTAGGTCGCGTGCAATTCACCCCTGATTTATTACCCTCTGATGTCACGGGTACCGAGGTTTACCAAGAAGTTAATGGCAAACCTGTACTGACTTTTCAGCAAGGTCCTATTTTTAATAACCTGTTACTTGCCGATGAAATCAATAGATCACCCGCCAAAGTTCAAGCTGCACTGCTAGAAGCGATGGAAGAAAGACAAATCACAGTTGCCGGTAAAACTTACAAGTTACCTGAGTTATTTATGGTTTTAGCGACACAGAACCCGATAGAACAAGAAGGTACCTACCCTTTACCTGAAGCGCAAATGGACAGATTTATTATGAAAATAAATCTAGAGTATCCTGATGATGCCGCTGAAGCTGCCATAATAAAATTAGTGCGCAGCGAAGAAAAAAGTATACAAACCGTAGAAAACATTAGCCCTGAGCACATTTTTACCGCCCGTGATGAAATTCATAATATTCATGCAAGCCAAGCCATTATTGACTACATCGTTGCTATTATTATGGCCACAAGAAAGCCCGAACGCTATCCTGACTCTCCCTTACAGCAGTGGTTAACGGTCGGATCAAGCCCACGAGCAAGTATCGCCATTGATAAATGTGCCCGCGCGCAAGCATGGTTAAACGGCAAAGATTTTGTTGACCCAGAGGACGTTCGCTCTGTTGCCCATTCAGTCCTTCGTCACCGTTTAGTGCTCAGTTATGATGCTTTAGCTGATGGCATTACTGCCGACGTGGTGATAGATGAAATACTTAAACAGGTAGCTGTTGCCTAGGGAGTTCATATGAGCACCAACACATCGGCTAATAAAAATAGCTCTAAAGATAGCTCCCAAGACAAATCTAAAGACACGTCAGCTATTTACGCTGACTTAAATGAATTGCGTAAGCTAAAATACTTAGCTAAAGGCTTTTCGTTTACGCCAAACCAGCCTGCGAATAGTGCCTTAAGTGGAAAGAATGTTTCTAAACTTCGTGGTCGTGGACTCAACTTTGAAGAACTACGTCATTATCGCCCCGGCGATGATATTCGCTCTATGGATTGGAAAGTCACGCAAAGAACCGGAAAACCACATATTAAAGTGTTCACAGAAGAACGTGAACGCAATGTTTTTTTAGCTATAGACCAACGTATGACGATGTTTTTTGGTAGCACAAATAAAATGAAATCAGTCATAGCAGCTGAACTTTCTGCATTAATTGCATGGCAAATAAGTGACAGTGGCGACCGCATTGGTGCGGTGATTTATAATGATGAAAAAACTAAAGTTATTCCCGCAAAACGTGGCAAGCAACATGTTGTCAATCTACTGTCTGAAGTATTAAAGAAAAACCATGAATTATCTTTAAAGAGATCCATCGATAACAATGACCCTCAGCAAAATAATGATAGCGAATCCTATAACAAAATGTTGGCGACGTTAAATAAAGTCGCCAGTCATAATGGTTTAATCATTTTAATTGGCGATGGTCACGGTTTTAACGATAAAAGCACCGATTTCATTAAGCAATTAAGACAACATAATGAAGTTATTGCTTGTCATATCTTTGATCCCTTAGAGCAAACCTTGCCTAAAATGTCACAAATGATTGTCAGTGATGGTAAACAACAAATTCAGTTTTCTTCTGATAATAAACAGGTTCAAAAGAAGTATGAAACTGAAATAGCGCGACAGTTAGCAAGTTATGTAAAAGCGGCTAAAAAATATAGAATCCCGTTAATTGAAATTGATACTATTGCCCCTGTTGAGCAACAATTGCGTAAAGCCCTTGGTCACCGCGCCGGTAGTGGTAAAGGCGGAGTAAACATATGAGTTTTGAAAAACCTTGGGGTAATTATTTACTTGAAGCGATTGTCGAAACAAAAGCGCCCGAGACAATCAGTTTTTGGCCGCAAACCATTGCTTGGCAGTTAATTTTTATTTTTTTGATAATATTTACGATCAAAAAAAGTTATCTATTCTGGAAAACTTACCAAGCGAATGCTTATCGCCGTGAAGCCTTAGCATGGCTCTCACAATGTTCTCTTTCAAATGAAAACGATGTCAGGCAGTTACCTGCACTACTTCGTAAAACGGCACTGTTAGCTTGCGAGGTAAATAACAATAATCGCTTAGCTGAAAGTGCTGAACTTGTTAAGGTTCGCCGAGATGAAATCACTCAGCTCTCTGGTAATGCATGGGCAACATGGTTAGACGAACAGTGCACTAAAACAAAATTCAGTCATCAAACAGCTCCCCTTTCCACTGAAAAATTATTGACAAAACTCGCTTATATCCCGCAACTTGACCTTAATGATAGTAAATTCAATGACGCCTTAACACAGCTTCGCCAACAAATTACTTTATGGATTCAATATCATCAGCTCAATGATGAAAGCTTGCAACATGATTTAGGGAAACAAACATGATTGAATTTGTTTACCCCTGGGCATTTGTCTTATTAGTTGTGCCCGTTTTTGTAACGCTCTTTGCTCCAGCATACAAAGAACGTAAATCTTCAATTAAAGTGCCCTACTTTGCTCGCCTTGTTGATGTAACAGGTGAAAAACCACAAAGTGGCGCCGTGTTACTCAATCGTAATAATATTCAACGCCTCATTGTGGCTTTTTCCTGGCTTTGTATCGTCACTGCTATCGCTAAACCAGAAATGATTGGTGCGCCTATTAACCAAGAAAAATCTGCGCGAGATTTAATGATTGCCGTAGATTTATCCGGCTCTATGTCAGTTGAAGACTTTACCCTACCTAATACGACGAACAGTTCTACAGCCAAACCTGAACAAGTAAATCGCCTGATTGCTGTTAAGCATGTGCTCAATACTTTTGTTAAAAATCGCGAGCACGACAGACTAGGATTGATCCTTTTTGGTGATGCGCCTTATCTGCAAGCACCTTTTACTGATGACATAACTACATGGCAAGCCTTACTTAACGAAAGTGATATTGGTATGGCAGGTCAAAGTACTGCTTTTGGTGATGCCATAGGCTTAGCTATCAGTGTTTTTGAACAATCTGATACTCAAAATCGTGTCTTGATTGTATTAACCGATGGCAATGATACGGCATCTAAAGTCCCCCCTGTAGAAGCGGCAAAAGTTGCTGCGGCCCATGATATTAAGATATATACCATAGCGATTGGCGATCCAACGGCCGTAGGCGAAGAAAAAGTGGATCTTGAGGTATTAGCTGAAATGGCTAGCGTTACCAAAGGTAAAAGTTTTCAAGCGCTAAACAGTGAGGAGTTGTTAGACGTCTACGCTGAGATTGATAAACTTGAACCACAGCAATTTGACTCTTTATCTTTTAGGCCCAGGGTCAGTATTCATCACTACCCTATCGTATTATTTGTCAGTATTTATCTATTAGCATTGTTTATTGTCAACATTCGTATTCGTTTACAGTTACGAAAACAGCTGCGTCATGTACAAAGCTCAAGCAACCCAGGAGGTATTTCATGATTGATAATATCTCGCAATTTTTTGCTAGCATGCAACACTTTCATTTTTTACGCCCTTATTGGTTGCTGGCATTTATCATTATTGTTTACATCATTCGCGCATTTTCATTACGCGATGATAATTTAGCGCAATGGCGATCTTTAATGTCTGCCGAAATTTTGTCATCTTTAACGGTGAACGGTAATAATAACAACTGGCTGTCACCACAAAAGATGTCAATCATCTTAGCTATTCCGCTTTGCATCGTACTAATGGGTCCGACCTGGCAACAACAACCGTCGCCTTTTAGTGAGAATAATGCAGCACTGATCATTGCACTTGATGTGTCACAAACCATGGAACAAGGTGACGTCCAACCTTCAAGACTGTTACGCGCAAAACAAAAAATCATCGAATTACTCGAACTCAGAGGTGATAGTAAAACAGCGCTTGTCGCCTTTGCTGGCAGTGCTCATATAGTCATGCCTATAACTAATGACAGAGAGATGATACGCCACTTTCTCGATGCTTTAGATGAAAAGGTGATGCCTGTTTCCGGTAAGTTACCTGAAACTATACTGCCTTTAGTTGATAAGTTACTGGCTACAACAAGTGTGCCCGGTACTGTATTATTAGTCGGCGATGGCGCGACCAGTAATACGGTAAGTGCCTTTCAGGACTTTTTTGATAAAAAATCAGCGCAGTTACTCATTTGGGGCATAGGTAAATCAGCCCAATCAGCGCAAGAACCTGACACCATATCAACGGATATTATTCCATTACAACTTGAGCAACTAAAAGCATTAACTAATGAAAGTAACGGTCGTCTGATATTGATGAGCAACGACGACAGTGATGTTAAGCGCGTTAATAACTACATAAAGCACAACCTTGTAATTGTAGATGACAATAGTAGGCCATGGCATGATTCCGGTTACCCTATGGTCTTTGTTGTCGCGGGAATTTTCTTATTCTGGTTTAGAAAAGGATGGACTCTGCAATGGTAAAATTACTACAGAGACATTGGTTTGATTTTTCATCACAATCCAAGCAACGCCAATACTTGAATAATCGCTATTTTAAGAAAAAATGGTTAATTACCACTTTCGTTATCGCAAGTTGCCTTTTTGCCTATTTGAAACCACAGCTGTTTTCTGATTTATGGTTGACCCGTGATCAACAAGGACAGGTACTGTTTAATTTTGGGCATTACCAACAAGCCAGCAACACCTTTAAAAATACTCAGTGGCAAGCTTATAGCAGTTATGGAGCTGAGCAGTATAAAAATGCGGTCACTCTTTATAGTCAATTTAACGATATTGATAGTCAAATAGCCAAGGCTAATGCTTTTGCTCATGGTCGTGAATATATTAATGCGCGTAATTTATATCAACAGCTATTAACTATTGAGCCACAAAACCTTGCTGCACAAACCAATATAAAAATAGTTCAGGCAATTATTGATGAAGTGAACCGCTTATCTGCTAGTCAAAAAGCAGAAGAAGGAGAGTCAATAAAAGAGCTCGGCGATGAACCACAAACAGGTGATGGCGCTGAACGAGAAGAAGCCCCCAAAGAACAAGAAATTGAACAGCTCAGTGCTGAGCAACTTCTACTCGACCCTAACTTAAATGAAATGTGGTTAAGGCAAGTACAAAAGAATCCTGCAAATTTCTTATCACAAAAGTTTTATATGCAACAAATGATTAAGACTAAAAAAGATACCCAACAAATAAATAGTGATAAAGGTGATGCCAAAATAGATAACAAGGGGGCTGATGATGAATAAAAAATTTATTCCTCTTCTGGCCTTCATACTGCTTATTTGTCAACAAGCGTTGATATCAAAGGCATTGGCGGCGAAAAACATTGAAGACTTAGTGTCTCAGGGTAAGTTAACGATTAGTTTAAAGGTTAACCAAAATAGACAGTATATAGTCGGACAAGCACTTATTATTTCTATTGAAATATCAACAGACCGATGGTTTGCTACAGGTAGCCAAGTTCAGCATTTCACTTTGAAAAATGTCGTGATGCAAGCAAACAATACCACCACCATCAATGGCAGCAAACGCATCAATGGTCAAACGTGGGCGATGCAAACTCATGAAATAACTTTATACCCAACTGCATCAGGTGTTTATCACGTTGCGCCTATCAAGGTTGATGTATCGATTAACACAGAAAAGGATGGTGTAGTTAGCGGCGTGCTTCGTACGCAAGAAAGTAGCTTTACTATCGAATTGCCTGAAGCACTGGCAGGAATTGAAGATTTCATCGTATCCCCTCAGGTAACCTTGAGTATTGATGGTCAGTTCGATGAAGACAGAGATTATGCTGTCGGTGAAGCTATTACACAAACCATAACAATTACCGCCAGTGATACGCCGGCGATGATGATAAAGCCAATAAACTTATTCGTTAATGATGTAGCTACCAAGGGTATTGCAGATGGGGTAAGTATTTATCACAAACCAGGACAAGTGTTTGATAAAACGAACCGTGGTTCGTTAATAGGTACACGTGTTGAATCTTTTACTTATATTTTCGAAAAGCCTGGACGTTATGTAATTGCTGAACAAGTTATTTACTGGTGGAATAGCCAGTCAAACACACTGGAACGTTTGCTCATTCCATCATCAGCATGGACCGTTTCAGGGGGAGCTTTAGGACAAATTAACCCATTGATTGGTTTAAAAGACGCTAGATTCACTGTTGAAACAATAATAACTCTTTTCATGCTTTTATCATTACTCATACTTATCTATTTAGGTTTTGTTAAACGTCATCATTTATCTGCTTTATATAATAAGTTTACTAAACGTGAACAACGATTACTGCGCAGAAATTTATTAAGCAGTATTAAAAAAAATAACTACCTCGCGGCTAGCCAATACCTTTATCAATATGCAGTACTATCAAATAAACAAGCATATATAAAAGACTGTCAGCTAACAGATAAGTTAAATAAATTAGCTTTTAACGATACCAATGTAGAAAGTGCACAGATAAGCATCTCTGTTAACGAAGCTAAGACATTAATTAGAAAAATAGATAACGTGATTGGCGTAAAAACAAAAGAGGCTAATTTTACTCCTAACGAACGCATTAACCTTAACAGTGATTAACGATTAATACCCCCACACTCTGCGTAAATATATAAACCTGTCTACGCATATGGTTCCGGGACGTCATCCTCGTGGTGTCTTAATCGAGGATCCAGTTACTAAAAAGTGATGAATCTTCGATCAGATACTTCGAAGATGACGGTTACAGCAAGCTCCTGAGTTAACTACATAGGCATGTAAATTAACGTGCGTTCTCAGGCGTCATCCTCGTGGTGTCTTAATCGAGGATCCAGTCACTAAAAAGTGATGAATCAGGACAATATGCGTCAGGATAATATGCTCCTGCATTATCTAATAAGGTACGTCCTGTACCGTCTGCATTATCTTCATAAGTGGCACCCATGCCATAAGACACAAGCGCGAATAAATTCCCGCCTACGGGAGTGACGGTTAATAGGTTTGGTGTACTTGCGGATAAAATGTTACTGGTAGATGGTTGGGGCTCAGCCGCTGATTTGCTAATAAGAAGCATCCCTGCTCCCTTCGAAGACAACAAATAATTATAAACTGGGTTTTACTCGCCTTTTTTAAAACAAAAAACCCGCATTAGCTTTCGCTACTGCGGGTTTTATTATTTTTCTCAAGCAAGTACTAAATTACCCACAGAAGAACGAGCTACAACTGAACAATTAAATTGTCCAGTTTACTATCGAGAGTTTAACATTCTCTATAGTTAGTCGCTATTTCCGTCTTCAACGCGGCTTTTCAGTTTCTGACCTGGTCTAAAGGTAACAACCTTACGGGCAGAAATTGGAATATCTTCACCTGTTTTAGGGTTACGTCCAGGACGTTGGCTTTTATGACGCAGGTCGAAATTACCAAAACCTGAAAGTTTGACTTGATCGCCACTTTCTAAAGTCTCGCGAATCTCTTCAAAAAAGATCTCAACCATGTCTTTTGCGTCGCGCTTGCTCAGCCCAACTTTTTCAAATAAATGTTCTGCTACTTCTGCTTTGGTAAGCGCCATTGCTTAGTCCCTCAGTGATGCATTTAGTTCTGTTTTTAAGGTTTCAACTACTCTATCGATAACATCAGTGATGTCTTTTTCTTCAAGAGTTTTATTTGTATCTTGTAATACTAAGGCTATAGCGAGACTTTTAAAACCGTCATCAATACCTTGGCCTTGGTATACATCAAATAAGTTTAGATCAATTAAATAATTTCCGCCAACCTTTTCAATAAGTTGTAACACTTTTTTTGCATCAATGTCCTCTTTCACTACGATAGCTAAGTCACGACGATTGGCAGGAAAGCGAGATATGTCGCTGGCTTCGGGTATTTGTTGCACTAAGACTTCAGACAATAATAGCTCAAAAATTAATGTTCGACCATTTAGACCTAATTTTCTTTCTAATTCAGGGTGTAAGGTTCCAACACAACCGACATAAACACCATTTTTAGTGATTTGTGCCGTTTGACCTGGATGTAAAGCATCAACTTCAGCTTTTGAAAACTCATAACCATGAGCATCACAAGTCAATGCTAATAACGCTTCGACATCACCTTTAATATCATAAAAATCAGTTGCCGCTTTTTCCATGCTCCAGTGTTCATCAACACGAAGACCGTTGATAACACCCGCTAACATGTTTTGTTGACGAACGCCGTTCTCAGCGCTTTCATCTGGAACAAAACGTAAGCCAGTTTCAAATAAGCGTACTCGGCCTTGCTGACGATTTTGATTATAAACCATCGACTGCAACAAACCGGTCCATAAACTTAAGCGCATTACCGACATTTCAGAAGAGATTGGGTGTGGTAACGTCATCACCTCTTGTCCTGGGTGCAATAAGGCTTGTACTTTCGGATCAACAAAACTGTAAGTTATCGCTTCTTGATAATCACGATTTACTAACACTTGTTTTAGGTTTGATAAAGAAAGCTTAGCTTCTTTTTTCTCACACATTTTCAAGGTAGCTTTTGGCGAAATATTTGGAATATTGTTATAGCCATAAATACGCGCCACTTCTTCAATTAAATCAACTTCGATTTTAATATCAAAACGGTAAGCAGCAACAACTACTTGCCATACTTTATCTTCGCCTTCACCTGTTGTATTAACAGTAAAACCAAGACGAGTAAGTATTTCGCTTACTTGTGCATCTTCAATATGATGACCAATACGACTATCTAACATTTTACGACGTAAGCTAACGTCTTTGGTTTGCGGAATGTTAGCATCAGATTTAGCTTCAACAACTGGACCTGCTTGACCACCAACGATAGTTAATAACAGTTCAGTCGCACGTTCAATGGCATCATGTTGTAACGTTGGGTCTATACCACGTTCATAACGATGTGAAGAGTCGGTATGCAAGCCATATTGACGTGCTTTACCTAAGATAGCTAACGGCGCGAAAAATGCACTTTCTAAAAAGATATCTGTGGTGCTATTGGTAACACCCGACTCAAGTCCACCAAAAATACCGGCCATTGCTAATGCTTTTGTCTCATCAGCAATAACTAAAGTACCTTCTTTTAGCGTTACTTCGTTTTCATCTAGTAATGTTAACTTTTCGTCTTTATTTGCGAAACGTACATTGATGCCGCCGTCTAGTTTAGCTAAATCAAAAGCATGCATTGGATGACCCAATTCAAGCAAGATGTAGTTAGTTACATCAACAACGGGGTCTATTGAACGAGTGCCACAACGACGAAGCTTTTCTACCATCCAAAGTGGTGTTGTTGCATTAGGGTTAATCCCCTTAATAACACGACCTAAGTAACGAGGACATGCTTCAACCGCCTCAATATTGATAGCTAGCGCATCATCAATGCTTGGCGCTACAGCCGTAATAGTTGGCTCAGTCACTTCTAAAGAGTTTAATACACCAACTTCACGTGCTAAACCTTTAAGACCTAGACAATCACCACGGTTAGCTGTTAAATCAACATCAATAGTAACGTCGTTTAAATCTAAATATTCACGAACACATTGACCTAACGGCGCGTCGCTCGCTAATTCCATAATGCCATCTGAATCATCGGCTAAACCAATTTCAGATTCACTACACAACATACCAAAAGAAGGTACGCCACGTAGTTTAGCTTTTTTAATTTTAAAATCGCCAGGTAGAACCGCACCTACCGTTGCAACCGCTACTTTTAAACCTAAACGACAGTTTTTAGCGCCACAAACGATATCAACTAACTCGCCTTTTTCAACGGTAGCTGAACTGTAATCGCCTAAACTAATTTTTGTTACTTGCAACTTATCAGCATCAGGATGTGGTCCA
Organism: Colwellia sp. 75C3; assembly: GCF_002836255.1. Taxonomy (GTDB): domain Bacteria; phylum Pseudomonadota; class Gammaproteobacteria; order Enterobacterales; family Alteromonadaceae; genus Colwellia. The sequence continues at coordinate 34,982 of NZ_PJAU01000058.1, forward strand.
CATTCAACCACTTCACCAATAACAACACCGCTAAACTCGCCAGCTACAGGGTCAACAGCATCAACCTCTAGGCCTGCCATTGTTATTTGATGCGCTAATTCTTCAGAAGAAAGTGTAGGATTAACCCACTCACGTAACCAAGATTCACTAAATTTCATTATGAGTTTTCCTACTTGAACTGTTTTAAGAAGCGAAGATCATTTTCAAAGAATGCACGTAAATCATTTACGCCATAACGCAGCATAGTTAAGCGTTCAACGCCCATACCAAAAGCAAAACCTGTGTAAACTTCTGGATCTATACCAACACTACGTAAAACATTTGGATGCACCATGCCACAACCTAATACTTCTAACCACTTACCATTTTTGCCCATAATATCTACTTCGGCAGAAGGTTCTGTGAATGGGAAGTAAGAAGGACGGAAACGGATTTCTACTTCTTCTTCAAAGAAATGATGCAAGAAGTCATGCAAAATACCTTTAAGGTGAGTAAAGCTAACGTCTTTATCTACCATCAAGCCTTCAACTTGATGAAACATTGGCGTATGCGTTTGATCGTAATCGTTACGGTATACTTTACCTGGAGAGATAATGCGCAATGGCGGTTTTTCAACTTCCATAGTACGGATTTGAACGCCAGATGTTTGCGTACGTAATACTAATTTGGGATTAAAGTAGAATGTATCATGATCTTGACGTGCAGGATGGTGTTCAGGAATATTCAGCGCATCAAAGTTGTGATAATCATCTTCAACTTCAGGGCCATCTTTAACTTCAAAACCTAAATCACCAAAGAAACTTTCAATACGTGCAATAGTGCGCGTTACTGGATGTAAGCCACCTATTTGTGTGCCACGTCCTGGTAGAGTTACATCAATAGACTCTGCCGCTAGTTTTTCTTTAATCTCTTGGGCACGTAATAATTCACCACGGTCGTTAAGTAATTTTTGTACTGCTTGCTTAGCAATATTAATTACTTGTCCCATTTTAGGCTTTTCTTCTTTCGGTAATTTACCTAAACCTTTCATTTGTTCGGTGAATAAACCTTTTTTCCCTAAAAAGTTAACTCGCACTTGATCAAGTGCCGTTGGGTCTGATGCTTGTGCAATGGCAACTTCAGCCTGCGCTACAATATCATCTATAGTGGTGGTGTCTAAGCTCATGATTTCCTCTAAAACGGGGGTTAATAAACGTATTAAACAGTCTTGGCTTAAAAATAAGCACTGCGTTTAATCGTTTACCAGTAGACTTTTCTATCTTTATTAAATTAATAAAGAATGTAATAAAAAGTCAAATAGTAAAAATGGGATAGATTTTACACGAAAAATAAGCTTTAGGTAGCAGTAATAGTTGATTTTAATGAATAATAGCAAGTCTATTAGCTAATTTACCGCTCAACGGTTATTAAAAGGCTTAACGAGAAGGTATTGATGAAGCAGTGGGTTACTCGGGAATGGTTTATTCTTTACTTTGCATTTCACTTTCGCGTTTAATTAATATAAAAGTTAGATACATTTTAGTAGGTAATGAAAACACTAAGCCAAAAGCGATACACATAGCACTAATGATAATCCCCGTGACACCAAGTGACGCCATATAATCACTATATAGATGTAAGTAAACGCCTAGCAATAACAAACATAAGCCGATACAGATAGATATTTTCAATAAAAGAACTAATCGTTGCTCTGACATTAACTAATCTCCAAAACTATACTCCGAAACTATAAAGATAAACATCATGCCAAGCCCCTCGATTTTTCTGCAAGTCTAGGGCTTGGTTCAACAAATGTTAGCTACTTTACTGCATAGCCTCGAGTATAGCTGCCACCGGATGTCTCGCTTTTAAGTCACTAAAACGTTTAACCTGCGAGCGACAAGAAAAGCCAGTAGCTAAAATTTGTTCACTTTCTAACGCTTCGACTTTAGGTTGCCAACTCAATTCAAACAAACCTTTGGAGTTGTCCAAGTTAGCTTTTTCATGACCGTAAGTACCTGCCATGCCACAACAACCAACACTAACTTTTTCTAATGCTAAGCCAAAGTGTTCGAAAATTGTTTGCCATTCATTTTCACTGTTTACTAACGCTGTTTTTTCGGTGCAATGGGAGAAAAGTTTGAATACCTTGCTTTTAGAAGGCTCTTTTGACATTTCTGTCGAGACATTTTTTGAGGCCAAGGCTCCTTTGAAATCGGTATCTTTTTTGATAAAAGTCAATAACCATTCATGAGCAAGTAATACGGTAAAGTCACCGCGTTGTTCTTTCAAGGTTTTGGCGTATTCATCGCGATAACACAACACCATTGACGCATCCATCCCCAACATAGGCATATCAAGTGCTGCAAGTTGATTTAAGAAGTCACTGCTTGATTTTGCCGTTTTAGCGAAACGCGCTAAAAAGCCTTTAACATGTTGCGCTTTACCATTGGGCTTAAAGGGCAATAAAATAGGCTCTAAACCAAGATTTTTAATCAGACTCATCATACTTTGAACGGTATTAGCATCATAAAACGAGGTAAAAGGGTCTTGTACAATCAGTACATAACCTTTGCGTTGCTCTTTGGTTAACCCTTGTAATTTACTTAAATCAAAGCCTGAAAAACCGGATTTTTTCACTTGTTTTTTCAAGGTCGGAACAGAAAGCAAAGGCGTATTAACATAACCAATTGTTTTAGCTGATAACTTGTCGTAAAGCTTAGTATTAAGTACCGCATTAACGATTTTAGGGGCTTTAGCCATTAATGGCGCTAATATTTCAACGTTAGCGACAAGGTGATCTTTTAATGGTCTTGCATAACGGGAGTAATATATATTGATAAAACGTGATCTGAAATCAGGCACATCGACTTTAATTGGACATTGACTAGCACAGGCTTTACACGCTAAACACCCCTGCATTGCATCCATCACTTCATGAGAGAAGTCACCATTACCCTGTTCATCTTGTTGAGGTTTGCTAATAAAATTGATACGTAATTTATCGACAGCAGTTGTTAGTATCTCTTTTACCGACCAAATATTTTTCGAGTTATTAATGTTGTCTTCTAGTTTAAGAATATCAACACCTTGTTTTTCTAATAAACGTAACCATTCGCGCATTAAACCTGCGCGGCCTTTAGGCGAGTGACGTCTGTCACGGGTAATTTTGCTCGACGGACACATTGGACTATCTGCATCATAGTTAAAACAGAGCCCGTTACCATTACAATCTAATGCGGCGGTAAAGGACTCTTTAACTGTCACTGGTATTTGTCTATCAAAAGTACCTCGTTTGATATCATCAACGCTAACTAATTGCTCATCTGAATCAAGTGGCGTACAAATTTTCCCTGGATTCATTTTATTATGAGGATCAAATACCGATTTTATTTTTCTAAGCTCGTTAAATAATTGCTCACCAAAAAAATCTGGACCGTATTCAGAGCGGTAACCTCGACCATGTTCGCCCCACATAAGGCCACCATATTTCGCGGTTAACTTAACGACTTCATCTGAGATAGTGCGTAATAATTTTTCTTGCTCAGGGTCGCACATATCAAGTGCCGGACGTACATGTAATACACCAGCATCAACATGACCAAACATGCCATAATTTAATTGATAACCATCAAGTAACGCGCGAAATTCACCAATGAAATCGGCAAGGTTTTCTGGTGGTACTGCAGTATCTTCGGCAAAAGCTAACGGTTTTTGGCTACCTTCTGTTTTACCTAACAAACCAACCGCTTTTTTACGCATCGCATAAATTTTATTAATGCTAGCAAGATCAGAAGTGACTTGGTAACCAATGACGCCACAGCTATCTGCGCCACTTTGGCTAATCAAATCATCAAGGCCTGAGGTCAGCACAGCAACCTGATCTGCTAAACCGGCGATGCTATCACCGTTATATTCAACAACGTTAATACCATCCATGACTCTACCAGGCACGTCAGTTATTAATTCACTGACGCTATGCCACACAATATCTTGCTTAGCTAGGTTTAGTACGCGTGAATCAATCGTTTCTACCGATGTGGCTTTGGCTTCGACCAATGCTGGAGAATGACGAAGTGCGGAATCAAAACTATCGTATTTGATATTAATCAGCGTTTTAGCCACACGAATAGGATTAATGTTGAGCTTTGCTTCACAAACAAACGCTAATGAACCTTCAGAGCCTGTGATCAAGCGTGATAAATCAACGCCAGTAATGTCTCCGTTGTCGTTTGCTTTTAATACATTCTCTAAATCGTACCCCGTTAAAAAGCGGTTTAACCGCGGAAAGGTCTGTAACACTAAACCACGATTTTCAATACATGAGTCAAGAACTTGCGCCATAATATTCGCATAAGTCTCGCCATGAGTACGCTCTAACGTTGCTAAGTTTTGCGCTTGAGCTAAATCCATAGGTTCAGTCTTAAAAACCTCACCATTAGCCAATACTGATTCAAGGGCTAAAACATGATTAGATGTTTTTCCATAAACTAATGAGCCTTGACCTGACGCATCAGTATTGATCATGCCGCCAACGGTCGCTCGGTTTGAAGTAGATAAATCCGGGGCAAAGAAAAATCCATGGGGACGTAAATAATCATTCAGTTGATCTTTAACCACGCCAGCTTCAACGCGTACCCATTTTTCTTCGACATTAATCTCTAATACTTTATTCATGTATTTAGATAAATCAACCACAACACCTGGAGTTAAGCTTTGCCCGTTGGTACCCGTACCACCGCCACGAGCGCTAAACTTTATGCTCAGGTATTGCTCATTACTCGCTGTTTTAGCGAGTAATGCTATATCGGCTTTAGTACGCGGTTGGATGACTAATTGCGGTAACTGCTGATAAATACTGTTGTCGGTTGCGACTGAAAGTCTTGCGCTATAACTGGCATTAATATCACCAGTAAAGTTTTTGTCTTTTAATGAACTAATAAAATCGGTGTATAAAGCAGGAAGATGATTTTTATGGCTAATATGGGGAAGCATAACGACTTAACTTTTTTGAAACAGGATAGTGCTTCGAGTATATCATGGAAGAAATGGATTTTTACGCAAACAATCGCTATATATTCAATATTTTGGCAAATAAATGAATAGTTTGGTATACCTTATGCAATGAACGTACTTGGTAAAAATTCTCATTACAAGTGAGTAAATTAAGATATAACCGACAAATTAAGCACATAAAAAAGCGACTTATCTAATCAATAGAGTAAGCCGCTTTTATTCGCCTAGCGTAAAACTAGCCGTTATCTTTTTTCGCTAATTGCTCAGCAAGATATAACCATGTTGGTAACACTGTATCTGGGTTTAACGAGACACTATCAATGCCCTGCTCTACTAACCAAGCAGCAAAATCTTCATGATCTGAAGGTCCTTGACCACAAATACCGACGTATTTACCACGTGCTTTACAGGCTTTTATCGCCATCGCTAATAAGATTTTGATCGCTGGGTCACGCTCATCAAATAAATGCGCGATTAAACCTGAATCTCTATCTAAACCAAGGGTTAACTGAGTTAAGTCATTTGAACCAATAGAGAAGCCATCAAAGTAATCAAGGAATTGATCTGCTAATAATGCATTGGAAGGTAACTCACACATCATAATAATGCGTAAACCATTCTCGCCACGTTTTAAACCATGCTCAGCTAAAATATCAATAACCGCTGCCGCTTCACCTAAGGTACGTACAAATGGGATCATCACTTCAACGTTGGTTAAATCCATATCGTTACGGACACGTTTTATCGCTTCACATTCAAGAGCAAAACAATCTCTGAAATCTTTAGAGATATAACGTGCAGCACCACGATAACCAATCATAGGGTTTTCTTCGTGCGGTTCATACGCTTCGCCGCCAACAAGGTTAGCGTACTCATTTGATTTAAAATCAGACATGCGCACAATAACTTTCTCTGGTGAGTATGCTGCCGCTAACGTTGAAATACCTTCCGTTAGCTTAGCAATATAAAACTCAACAGGGTTATCATAACCCACGATAATTTCATTAATCTCGTCTTGTAAATCAGCCGATTGGCTATCGAAATTAAGTAGCGCTTTAGGGTGAATACCAATCATTTTATTGATGATAAACTCTAAACGCGCCAGACCAATACCAGCATGTGGTAAGCGGGCAAAAGCAAAAGCTCTGTCAGGATTACCAACATTCATCATGATTTTAAGCGGTAATTCTGGCATATCATTAATTTCAGACGTTTTCACGTCGTAATCTAGCTCGCCACGGTAAATAAAACCGGTATCACCTTCTGCACATGAAACAGTAACATGATCGCCGGTGTTTATAAGTTGAGTAGCATTACCACAACCAACAACCGCAGGAATACCCATTTCACGTGCAATGATAGCTGCGTGACAAGTTCTTCCGCCGCGATTAGTCACAATCGCTGAAGCGCGTTTCATGATAGGCTCCCAATCGGGGTCTGTCATATCAGTAACTAACACATCGCCCGGTAGAATTTTATCCATTTCTGCTAGTGACGATAAGACCTTTGCTTCACCGCTACCAATTTTGTGACCAATTGAACGACCTTCACAAACAACCGTTACGTTATCGTTAGTTTGTAATTGAAACTGTTCCATTACATTGGCATTTTCACGACTTCTAACTGTTTCAGGACGTGCTTGAACAATATATAGCTTGCCATCTAAACCATCTTTAGCCCATTCAATATCCATTGGATGGCCGTAATGGTTTTCAATTATTACCGCTTGTTTAGCCAATTCTTCAACTTCGCTATCCGTTAATGAAAAACGGTTCGAATCAGCTGGGTCAATATCAACAATTTCAACTTGCTTAGAATGTTCTTGGCTATCTGAGTAAATCATTTTAATGGCTTTGCTACCAATATTACGACGTACTACTGCAGGTTTTCCTTTAGCCAATGTTGGTTTATGAACATAAAATTCATCAGGGTTTACTGCGCCCTGTACCACCATTTCACCTAAACCAAAGCTTGAAGTGATGAAAACAACTTGGTCAAAACCAGATTCGGTATCAATAGAGAACATAACACCTGAAGCAGAAATATCACTACGCACCATTTGCTGAATACCAGCAGATAACGCCACACCACGATGGTCATAACCTTGATGTACGCGATATGAAATAGCTCGATCATTAAAAAGCGATGCAAATACATGCTTAATAGCAATCATGACTGAGTCAAAACCACGAACGTTTAAAAAAGTTTCTTGTTGGCCAGCAAAAGAGGCATCTGGCATATCTTCTGCTGTTGCAGAAGAACGTACTGCAAAAGATGCATCGTCTGAGAAGTCACCGGCAAGTTTTGCATATGCAGCTTCAATATCACTCTGCATTTGAGGAAGAAATGGTGTATCAATAATCCATTGACGAATAATAGCACCACATTTTCCTAGCGCACTAATGTCGTCAACGTCTAAATCATCAAGGAGTTGGTAAATTTTTTCATTAATACCGCTTTGCTCTAAAAATTCATTAAATGCAAACGACGTAGTCGCAAAGCCCGTAGGGACTTGCACGCCAACATTTGCTAAGTTAGAAATCATTTCACCAAGTGATGCATTTTTACCGCCGACACGGTCTACATCATTCATGCCTAAGCTTTGATACCAAAGAACATTTTCTTGCACGTAACTTCTCCAATTAAAAAATAAATTTGTTTGATTGTATCTATTTATTTGTAGCGTAATACCAATTCTATTAAATTAATTCACAACTCAGAGCTATGTCAACGTTTTAATAACAAGCTAAATTGATTTAGATCTAGTCACTCTAAATCAAATAAATTTAGTGCCGTTACTAGAACGCTGACAAGCTCCCAAAGGGCAAGTTTAAAAGGCTTAAATGTTGCGTTATTGATTTTAATAAGGGAATAACCATTATTTGCAATCAATGCCTTACCTATTAAGCCTTTTAATTCTTGCTGAGTGGGAAATAACTTAATAGACTTGGTATCATTACATTCTACACTGCCAGTTGTACAAACTTAAAGACAAAAAGAAATATAAGTTAAAAGTTTTCAGTCTAACTTTCACAATAAAATTATCACTGCTAAATAACTATTCAATAAGAAGAATTAAATATGCGATCAGCTTTTTATATCTCGGATGGTACCGCCATAACATCTGAAGTTTTCGGTCATGCGCTCTTGTCACTTTTCCCGACTGAATTTCAACATCATACCATTTCGTTTGTTGAAACGACCGAGAAAGCCCTTGCTGCAAAAGAGCGTATTAACAAAGCCACTAATCGCGCAGGTCAACCTTCCTTGGTGTTTCATACCTTTGTTAATAACGATATTCGTGAAATTATTGAGAGCTGTGATGCGGTTCTTTATAACTTTTTAGAACCCTTTGTTGCCCCTCTTGAAAAAGAGTTAGCGATAAAAGCCAAACCTAAAACACATAGAACCCATAGTATTCATGAAAATAGTTATGATTACCGAATTGAAGCGGTGAACTATGCCTTGGCCAATGACGATGGTTCAAACGTCACTAATTATGATGATGCTGATGTTATTTTAGTGGGTGTTTCACGATCAGGAAAAACCCCCAGTGCACTTTATTTAGCATTGCAATACGGCATAAAAGCGGCAAATTACCCTTTCACTGATGATGATATGGAAGAACTTAAAATTCCTATTTTCTTGAAACCTTTTCATAAAAAGCTGTTCGGCTTAACCATCGACGCCCAACGCCTAATCGATATTAGAGATGGCAGAATGGCTAATAGCAAATATTCCTCGGCAAGACAATGTCGTATGGAAGTAAGAGAAGTAGAAAAACTCTATAAAAATGAGAAGATACCCTTCATCAATACCACCAAGCTTTCTGTTGAAGAAATTACCGCTAAAATACTGACAGAAACAGGCTTACAGCGTTACAAATATTAAATTGAATTACGAATAATTGCCTAATATGAATCTTTTAGTAAGTTATTCGATTTTTATTGCTTTATATTCGCTTTAATCTGTAATAACAGTTCACTTTAGTGGCTAATTTAGCTATGTTATCGCGCATAAATTACTTTATGCGCGACGTACTACTGCCCATGAAGAAGCCAAACTTAAATCAAACTAAAACGAAATAAAAATTAGAACTTCATGACGATTAAAACTGATGAATTACGTACTACGCTAATTGAAAATTTAGCCTCTCCTGCACAACTTGCTGAGCAAATACCGTTAAGCACTGCGACAGCAGATTTCATTATGCAAAGCCGTAAAGAAATTGAAGCGGTCATTAATGGTGAAGACAAGCGTTTATTAGTGATTATCGGCCCTTGCTCTATTCACGATACTACCGCTGCTGTTGACTACGCTAAAAAATTAACCGTTTTACGTGACAAGTATAAAAATGAATTACTCATTGTTATGCGTGTTTATTTTGAAAAGCCGCGTACTACTGTTGGTTGGAAAGGCTTGATCAGTGATCCTGATCTAGATAAGTCATTTCACGTTGCCAAAGGTTTAAAACTTGCCCGTAACTTATTAGTCGAAATTAATGACTTAGGGTTACCCGCTGGTACTGAATTTTTAGATATGGTTACCGGTCAGTATATATCTGACTTAATCAGCTGGGGCGCTATTGGGGCACGTACCACCGAAAGCCAAGTACACCGTGAATTAGCCTCGGCACTTTCATGCCCTGTTGGCTTTAAAAATGGCACTGATGGTAATGTTAAAATTGCCCTTGACGCTATTCAAGCCTCAAGTGTTCCGCATGTATTATATTCGCCTGATAAAAGTGGCCAAATGTGTATCTACCAAACCCATGGTAACCCCTTTGCTCACGTAATTTTACGTGGCGGCAAAGTACCTAATTATCATACTGCTGATATTAAAGATACTTGCCAAAGACTTGAAAAAGCCTCTTTACCGCAAAGCATTATGGTTGATTGTAGCCACGGTAATAGCTATAAAGATCACAATAAGCAAATTGATGTTGCTCGTTCGATAGCGGAGCAAATCAGTCAAGGCGAAGACAGCCTATTTGGTGTGATGATTGAAAGCTTTTTAGAAGAAGGTAATCAAGCTGTTAAGGCAGATACACCGTTAACATACGGAAAGAGTATTACTGATGCTTGTGTTGATTTAGCCGTAAGTGACGACATTTTAGCATTATTGGCTGATTCAGTTAAAACTCGTTTCGCTTAAATAGGCAAAAGTATAATTAATCAAATAAAAAAGGGAGCTTATAACTCCCTTTTTTATAATCTAAATAGTATTACTCACTTTATAACTATTCTCTATGACTGAATTAACGCTTCTATGACCGAAATTAGTTCACTGCCTCGGTATGGTTTATTCAACAAAGGTTTTATTTTTTCAGCTTGAGTCGAATCTTTTTCATCAAGATAACCACTCACAAAAAGGTACTTTATTGAAGGTACTAATTCTTTGGCTTTTTCAATAAATTCAAGCCCCCCCATTTTAGGCATCACTACATCAGTGACGATCATGTCAATATGCTCATCACTTAAAAGCGCTAATGCTTGTGTTGCATTGTCAAAACTAAAAACCTTAAAGCCAGCGTTGTTGAGTATTTCACTATTTAATGAGCGAATTTCATTTTCATCATCAACAATGAGTAACGTATAATTTCTTGCATCAAACTTAATATTACCATCGCTAATAGTGGCAGGTGATTTTTTAGTGATTTTCTTTTCTACAGTGACAGGAAGGTAGATTGAAAAAACTGTACCTTTATTGATAACAGAATCGACATTAATAACACCGTTACATGATTTCACAAAGCCATAACATTGTGATAAACCAAGCCCATGGCCCACGTTTCCTTTAGTAGTATAGAAGGGTTCGAATATTTGGGAGGACACTTCTTTACCCATGCCACAACCGTTATCTTCAATGGTCAATTTTACATGCGGTCCTGCTTGAAAAGACATATCAAACTTGTCATCGTTACTCAGTATTACGTTCTCTGTTTTGATCTTTAATTTGCCACCACTGGGCATGGCATGCATGGCATTAATTGACATATTCAACAGTAGATCTTCCAATAAGCCTTTATCAGCACAAGTCAATCGCAGCTTAGGATCTAACTCTAACTGTAAAGATATTTGGCTAGTGAGTAGCGTTACTATCATATCCTTATTCATTAAGATAACTTCATTGAGAGAGAGTAAGCTAATGTCTGCAGATTGATTTTTGTTAAATGCTAATAATTTTTCAGTTAATTTAGCACCTCTTTCACTAGCGGCTGATATGACTGATAAATATCGGTTATCCAACTCAGTGGTTGGAGCATCTAACAGTAAACTACAATAACCGGTAATTATACCTAGTATATTATTGAAATCATGAGAAATCCCACCAATAACCTTACCCAATGATTCCATTCTTAGACTGCGGTTTATAATTTCATTTTGTCGCTCTACTTCGGTTAAATCTTGGAAATTTGCAATGAATCTTGCTTTGCTTTGTTGATTTGAGGGTAATTCAGCTATTGAAACTCTAATAGGAAATTCATGGTGTTGTTTATGCAAAGCAAGCACATCGCGTCCTTGGCGATTACCAACCATCGCTGATTCATTTCCTTTTAAAAAACCTATCAAGTAGCTATCGTGTTGTACCGCATGATGATGGGGAATAAGTAGAGAGACATTTTTTCCTACAATTTCATTGGCTTTATAGCCAAATATATTTTCAGCTTCCGGATTAAAGGTTAATACAACACCGGTGTTATCAGTAGTTAATACACCTTCAAGCATGCTATTAATAATTTGTAGCTGCTCTACTTTGGTTGATTCAATTAATTGTCGATGCTCTTCTAACTCTGTAATATCTTCCCCTCTAAATATAAAACCTACAATGTTGCCCACATCATTTTTATAAGGCGTATATGTCACGTTCAGTAGTTTTTTTCCTAAGGCTTTAAAATTAATAGTTTCTGTATCTTTAATGATTTCACCTAATAAAACCCGCTCAGTCAGGGGTTTTATTTTTTCAATAAAAATATCTTCACCCAAAATATCGCTAATATAATGATTTTTTATCTCCTTTTTAGATATTCCATGATATTTACAATAGGTAGGGTTGACCATTTGATACTTATAGTTTGTATCGATAAATGCTATCAAGTCAGTTGAGTCATCTATGATGCGTCTATATTTTTCTAATACGTCTAATTGCTTATTTCTATCGGTTAAATCTATAATAAATACAATAAATTCTTGCGAGTCATATTTAAATAATGAACCACCAATCAGTATTGGTACTCTTCTGCCATCCCTATGTAAATACTCTTTTTCGAAGGGCGTCCAATAACCTTTCTCTTTTGCTTCTTCAATAGCCTCCATGTCTAAATGAAGAAACTCTTTCGGTGTTAAATGTTGCCAATCAATATCACCGTTATGCAATTCTACTTCGCTATAACCTAACATATTTAACAGGGCACTATTTGCATCCAGGATATTACCCTCAGCATCAGAATGAAGTATTCCGATAAAGTTAGATTCTTTCCATCGTTGAAAACGCTCCGCTTCAGCGTGTAATTGCCCATTCGTATCAGTTAACTGCTTTATAGCATCATGCAAAGTCACCTCAGCAAGCAGTTGAGATGAAAACATTTCATTAAATGAATCCCCTAATTTATTTACTTCCGTTAACTTGGAACTTTGTGCCCTTAACTTTATATTTCCTTCGTTAATGCCTAAAACGACACGCTGTAATGCAAGTATTGGTTCAGATATTTTCCGACTCAAATAAATTGAAATAACGATAGCGAAAGTAATAACAAGTAAACCAAGCTGTAGAATAAAAGATTGTAAATGAACTAATTGTTCAAAAACTTCATTATTGTCTATTTTAACTATCATACCCCAACTCATCTCTGGTATATGGCGAGATATAGCAAGTACTGGTACTGCTCGGTAATCAACATAGTCCTTTAATATGCTTGATTCGCCTTGCATAGCGAAGGTGATGGGGATATCTAATTTATCTTTTGGTATAATAATATTAAATGCAGAGTTTTCATTATGCCTAGTTGGCGTTAAGAACATGGTGTTACCTTCGATATTCCTCCCAGCAAGTACCACTTCTCCCGTACGACCTAGCCCGGTATAGTCGGAAATAATGTTGATCAATTCTTGGCTAGAAAACTCAACAGATATATAGCCAATATGTTTATCATTTATGTACAACCTTTCTAAAAAACCGACAATTAACCTATCATCGTCCCCTTTAAATATTTGAATATTGAACAAGTTTTCTGTGCTTTGTTTTGAGTAGTTAAAAGTATGTCGATGGTGTGAATTTATTTCTCTTTCCGTTGAAACTATAAGGTTTTGTTCAAGAGAAATAATAGATAAATCCTCGATGTTACTTGATGAATTTTTTGCATCAACGAGTATATTCAATATTGTATTTATGCTAATTTTTGAATCGATTTTTTGTACCTGTCGTACCAATACTTTTAACTGTGTACTATTGGAAATTAGGTTTACCGATTCTTTTTTACTGCTTAATAACTGACGTATACGCTTATGTTGTAAAGTAGCTACATCGTTAAGTTTTGCAATACTATTATCATGAAGTAACTTTTTACTTTCTGCTGATATAAAAAAATAGCTGAATAAAACAGGTAAAATTGACATTAAAACTAATATTATTATCAGTAGTTTTTTTATTTTCATATTTTTTTTAAAGCCTGTAGAGTTGTTTTGATAAAAATAATTTAATCAGGGGTAATCAAAAATATTTTATTAAGCTTTAAAATATCATGACTTAAATCTAGTTCAGATTAAGAAAAACAAAAAGTTATAACGTCATTTTATTTATTGATGTTTAGGTGCTGAGTTTCGATGGGCATTGAAGTGACTTTGCTAAGTCTAGTGTGGTTTTACTTTCAAACATAGAATAACCCTTGTAGTTTTACGATAGTTAAACTTTACAAAGGTTATACCGTGGTACTTTTTATACTAATTGCTCGCTGTGAGCCGGAGAAGATCAGCAGCTATGAGGATAAATATGTCGGTTTATATTTTTGCTAATAAACCTTCACTTGCCGCTTCAACTAAATCGAGTACATAATCAAAACCTTTGGCACCACCATAATAAGGATCTGGTACCTGGTCTTCTTCGTGTCCTGCGGCAAAATCTAACATTAAGTGTATTTTTTCTTCCGTTGCGGGAGGCGCTACTTTTTTTAACTCTTCAATATTGTCATGGTCCATAGCTAAAATGAGGTCAAAGTCGTTAAAGTCCTGTAGCGTCACTTTACGTGCTTTAATGCCATCAAAAGAATATCCCCGTGCAACACCCGCTTTTTGAGCGCGGTGATCAGGTTTTTCTTTAGCATGAGCACCCAAAGTACCCGCAGAATCAACTTTTAATGCTAGACCTTGTGCTGTCATTTTATGCCTAAAAACAGCTTCCGCACTAGGCGAACGACAGATATTACCCATACAGACAAATAGTACAGACTTAATTCCCTTTACGTTTAAACTATTAGACATTGCTTGGTACCATTTTCGAATTGCATATTTATTAACATCATAACTTCAAAATGATTTGTATTTTAATGTTAAGACGTTTATTTTGATATTTTATTGTCTATTTTTTTCATCAACAAATAAAGAAAAATTTCACTGAAAGTGACATTCCGCTAATACTTATGTTTATTAGTTATGTCCAAACTGACTATGACAAAGAGATTTACATGACACCCGCAATTAATGCCGCTAAGAAAATTAACATTTTTTATCACCTTCATGAGTACAGCCATGATGCAGCAAGTAAATCTTATGGTGATGAGGCAGCAAAAAAACTTGGTCTATCTACCGAGAGAGTTTTTAAAACTTTAATAGTAAATATTGATAATAAAACGTTGGTGGTTGCTGTGCTTCCTGTGTCGGCAATGTTAAGTATGAAGTTAATCGCTAAAGTGTTCGCGGGTAAAAAAGCCTCGATGGCCGACAAAATGGCTGTTGAGCGTTCAACCGGTTATGTGTTGGGCGGGGTTAGCCCTCTAGGTCAAAAGAAAACCTTAAAAACAGTAATCGATTCCTCAGCACAACAATTTGCAACTATGTTTGTCAGTGCTGGGAAAAGAGGTTTAGAAATTGAATTAAGCCCGCAAGATTTACAGCAAGCCACTCAAGCAAAGTTAGCTGACATTTGTCAGTAACCTTTCAAATATAAAAAAGTCACAAAAAAGCGGTAGTGCTTTATGGCTACTACCGCTTAGTTTATGAAGTACATATACTAATTCTTAAAAAATATATGCACTTCCATTAAAACAACACCTAACGCTATTCTTATCTTTTAAATTCAGACGTTTTACTCCACTGTGGCCAAACGTCTGAAGCAGATAATTCAACACCAATTTCGAAGAACAATTGCATGTCTTCAACAGCGCCTGTTAAGTCCCAATCTTCACTGTATTCATCACAAAGACCGTGATAACACTTACCAAGAATTGGGTCTAACTTAGCACGTAAAGCAGCTGTAGCTTCATCTGCCGGTACAGCACCACCTTTTGCATATAACGCTGGAATACCTACGTTAGCAAAAGCAAAGTGATCAGAGCGGTAATAAATGCCTGCAGCAGGTCTTGGATCACCTGAAATATCACGGTTTTGCTTTAACGCAGCTTTAGTTAAAAAATCATCTAGCTCTGATTGGCCTAAACCATATACAGCAACATCTTTACTCTTACCGTTAACATTTAACGCATCCATATTAATGTTAGCAACTGTTTTGGCGGCTGGAATAACTGGGTTTGCTGCATAGAACTTAGAGCCAAGTAAGCCCTGCTCTTCTGCCGTTACGGCTAAAAAGGTAATTGAACGCTCAGGTGTATTAGGTAGTTTTGCAAATGCTTCAGCTACTTCGATTAAGGCAGCAGTACCGGTAGCATTATCACGGGCACCATTGTAAATTTGGTCGCCGGTTTTAGTTAAATCAGTACCTAAGTGATCCCAATGCGCCGAGTATAAAATATGCTCATCCGCTTTTTTATGACCTGGTAACGTCGCAATAAAGTTATACGAGATTGATTTTTTGATTGTATTTTTAACGGTAATCGAAGCATCCAAATTACCCATATCAATGTTGAAACTGCCTTGTGAAGCACGTTCTTTCATTTTATCAAAATCTAGACCGGCTTTTTCAAACAACTCGTTTGCAACAGTACTGTTAATCCAACCTTCTACTGCAACTCTGTCTTTATTTAAATCATCACGTTGAAAACTAAACTGAGGACCAGTCCAAGAGTTTTTAACTACCGACCAACCGTATGAAGCTGGTGCAGTTTCATGGATGATAATTGCCCCTTCAGCGCCTTGACGGCTCGCTTCTTCATACTTATATGTCCAACGACCATAATAAGTCATGGCATTACCGGTAAATAACTCAGGGTCTTGTGTAGCAAAACCAGGATCATTAACTAAAATAACAACCGTTTTACCTTTAACATCAAGGCCTTTATAATCGTTCCAGTTATATTCTGGCGCGTTAACACCGTAACCAACAAAGACTAGCTCTGAATTTTTAAGCTGCTCTAATTCACTAATTCGGGCACTACCCATTACCATATCGGTACCGTGCTGGTAGTTTTTTCCACCAATAGCCAATGTCATATCAGTTGACGCTTCAATTGATACTAACGGTACTTCTTGTAAAAAACTGTCGCCATTACCTGGCTTAAAGCCAATTGCGGTAAACTGCTCAGTTAAGTAGTCAAGGGTAAGTTTTTCACCTTCACTTGATGGCGCACGACCACCGAATTTATCAGAAGATAAGACTTTTGTGTGTTCGATTAATTGCGCCGTATTAATACTGTCATAACTTGCGCTAATATCTTGAGCACTATTCACTTGTGAGGAGTTGCCTTGTGAAGAGTCATCCGACGTTGCAGCAACACAACCGACTAACACTGTGGCTGAAAGAAGTGATAAACCAATTTTTTTTATCATAATTATTATACTTATACCGAGAAAAAGATGGTCGCAGTATAAATGGTCTCAAAACAACTAACCAGTATCTATATGTAAATCAACGCCAGCAAAGATAAGCGAACTGTCAGGGTCAGTTTCCACAGTGGGAAATAATCACCTAAGGTGAGATAGATTTTAAATGCGCACTAGTTTACAGTATCGAAATTGTTTACAACCCACACATTGCCTTTAAGAATATAATGAAAGAAACCTTAAAAGAACTCTCTGAGATAGTAGCCCAAGCCAATGATATATTTTTTGAACGTCATAAAAATGTAGATACTTTAATGGGCATTATGGATAAAACATTACGTAAGCAAGGCATGAACGCCGATGCGATAACAATAGACTGTATCGCCATCAATAAAAAAATAGTGCTGGTATTACATGATAGTAAACCTGATTTAGTCGACATTGCCCTAGGTGACAAAGCTGGGGACGTACACTCTTCATCAGAACATGTATTAAAAGACGTTAGCATTAGTCAAATAATAACGATGATGGAAGAGAACTTTCTTAATTGAGTTATGGAAAATTCAAACCAACGGATTTTTATACCATTATATCGTTAGCCGTTTTTATGTGAATATTGCCCCTAGGTAATGTAAATCTAGGTAAAACCATACCGCGCTTTAATAAGCCTTCAAGTTTTCCATCAATGAAAATAGCGAGACCTGAAAATACTAACGTTATTAATGGCACATAAACAATCGAACTAACAAAATCTCCTTTAATATAAATGTTTACAGCCATTGGTATACTTAGTAGTAACACGGTAATGATTCGATAAATCACCAAAATTTTTGAACTTAACATTATTCATCCTTGGGTTAGTCGATAATTTAGCTATTTATAACTGGATTTAGCGACATATTTGATAAAGCAATGTTAGTGGTATATAGAGTGTGTTACAAAAGGATAATATTCACTGTATAGATGAATTAAAATCACCTATATAGTGAAAAACTAAATAACTTTCAAATTATCTAACTTCATTAACCAGTCAAGAAAACAGTGAATGTCATGACGATCTTGATCTTCTTCACGGTATACTGCATAGAGTGCTTGTTGAAAACTAGTACCTTGCTCGAACGGTAACACCAATAAATTACGTTCAATTAATGAATGTTCTATCGGCATTATCGCCAGTGCCAAACCAAGTCCTTGTTCTGCTGCTTGTAAAGAAGCATCGTAATTACTAAAGGTTAATTTATGCTGATATTGCATTTCAGGTAACTGCATGGCTTCCGCCCAAGTCCGCCAAACATTGTCCATATTAGCGAGATCGATAAGTGGTACCTGACTGATTTGTTCAGGGGAAGTAAGTTTATGTTTTTTGGCAAAGTCTGCCGTACATACAGCGTGGGCAGTAAGGTCCAGTAATTTTTTAACCACGACACCTTGCCAATCCCCTTTTCCTACACGTAAAGCTAAATCACAGTCGTCATAACGCAAATCTGAAACATTCATCCCCGTTTCAATGCGAATATCAATATCTGGATGCTTCTGTTGAAAAAGGCTTAATTGCGGAATAATGACATTACTCGTCATGGTCGGAAAGGCTGATATTTTAAGTGAAGGTGACGAAAATTTATTACGAACAACCTTTGTACCTTGCTCAAGCTTGTCTATGCCTTGCTGAACATAATGTAAATATACTTTTCCAGCGGCATTTAATGCAACACCACGGCTTTTTCGTTGAAACAGCTCAAAACCTAAAAACGTTTCTAGCGCTTTAATTTGATGACTTACCGCCGAGGGTGTTATAAATAATTCAGCCGCAGCTTGTTTAAAGTTTTCATGGCGCGCGGCGGCTTCAAAAATTCCAAAAAGGTGTAATGCTGGTAGTTTATTTGACATATTAATATTTACTCGCTGTAACGATAACAACAATGATAAGTGATCAATTATAGAATTAATAGGTGAATTAAGTTAATCATTAATTCTATTAAAAAAGAATAATTAATTACCATGAACTATGGCTTAACCAGCTGATTACGCGTTAACATACGCAGGGTGATTTTTAGATAAGTAATTTTAAAAGATTATCAGATGCCCTTGAGTCATTACTTTATTGTGCAAAACAAAAAATAATGAGTGAGGCTTAAACTCTTCAACAATTTAAACCAAAATAATAAGCTGCTGACAGTAATATTATACCTATTCAGGAAATGAGTTATGGAACCTATTTTAGCCTTTTTAATCGTCTTTTATTTAGTCGCTTTTACTTATGACAAAACTATTGATAATGCGATTAAAAACAATCAAGCATTAGCAGATAAATTAACAGAGTTTAAATTTTTTCATTCATTTCAATCACGACCTAAAGCACTTTCATCCGCGTTGACTTTCCAGTTTTTTGGTATCTCAACAGCTTTAAATATTGTTGGTAGCATATTTTCTTTGATGATGTATTTTGGTCTAGGCTTTGGTGCCTATTTACTCGTTCGATAGAGCCTGCATCAATTGTTAAGTAGTGTATACCCAATTTTTATATAGATAATGGATAACAGATGAATTTTGATATTACAGAGCTTGGCGTTCAAGAAAAATATCGTTTATTAAATGGCGGGGTAACCCCAAGACCTATCGCGTGGATTAGCACGCGTTCAAAAGAGGGGGTTGATAACCTTGCACCCTACTCCTTTTTTACCGTTGCCAGCTGTAATCCTCCTGTACTTCTTTATACACAGGTAACACAACGCAGCGGCATTGATAAAGACACCTTACAAAACTTAACAGAAACCGGTGAATGTGTAGTTAATATTGTTAATAGCCATTTGCTAGAAAGAATGAACGCTACCAGTGCCAGCATTCCCATTGATGAGAGTGAATTTGATCTCGCCGACGTTGAGCACAGCTCTAGCTCTGTTGTCAGTCCCTTGTCTGTTACTGAGTCACCCATTCGTTATGAGTGTACCTTAAGAGAAGTAATTTCTATCGGTGATTTACCTGCTGGAGGCACCATTGTGCTTTTAGAGGTGAAATCAGTTTATGTAAGAGATGATCTTTACAGTGATAAAGGTATTAACCAAGAGCTAATTGATTCGGTAGGAAAAATGGGCGGCGACGGTTATAGCCCTACGAGAAACTATGTAGCACTTAATCGACCTTAGCAAACAAAGTCCATTGATTAGCCAATAGCCGATTAGTGACATTCAACTACTGGAGTTTACATGGATTATCTAAATATTAATAAAGACGCATGGGATAAGCGAGCAAAGCTTCATGTGGATTCAAAATTTTATGATGTAGAAGCTTTCAAAGCAGGAAAGTCTTCACTTAATATTGTTGAGCTTGAGCAAGTTGGCAATGTTACAGGAAAAAGCCTTTTACATCTGCAATGCCATTTTGGTCAAGATACGATGTCATTGGCTAGACAAGGAGCAAGGGTTACAGGGGTTGATTTATCTACCGAAGCCATTGAGCAGGCAAATAAACTCAAATCAGCGTTAGGATTACAGGCAACTTTCATTGCTAAAGATATTTATCAATTTGGTCAAGAAAGCACAGAAAAATTTGATATTGTCTTTACCTCTTACGGTGTGCTCTGCTGGCTGCCCGATCTGGATAAGTGGGCAAGAACAATCGCTAGTTCATTAGTAACTGGTGGAGAGTTTCACCTGGTCGAGTTTCATACTTTTAATGATTTACTCAGCGGTTACTCTTATTTCCCTCAGTCTGAGCCGGATATTGAAGATGAAGGGACCTACACAGAAAACTGTGATGGCACAAAATCAACAATGGTCACTTGGGCACATTCCCTTAGTGAAGTCATTACGGCCTTAATATCTGCCGGCTTGACTATCGAGCATTTTAAAGAATACCCATACAGCCCTTATAAGTGTTTTGAAGGTCTTGAGTATATTCCCGAACTCGGCTATCAAATGTTACACAAGGGACAACAAGTTCCCCTACTTTACGCAATCAAAGCTCGAAAATAGCTTAACAACACTGTGTAACAGGCAACCACACCTTTGGAAATAAAAACAACTACTTAGAAATCTCTATAGAATTTTTCTAAGCATTATATTACGCAGATTACAGCGTTCTATTACACGATAACATTGGTAGAGCTAATGGTTTTAACCGTTAATATGCAAATTATATTTACGCGATGAAGTATTTGACGAGAAACAATCATTGGAACTACGCCACTCTTAAGATAATGACTATTCTTTATTTTCTATTACGCATAGTGATTAACGACTAAGTATTCCTCTTTATCATTGATATGTTAAATTCGCCTCAACTTATCTTAATTGAGGTGTTTTATCCCTCCCCCTATGATGACTAGTAGATCAAAATCATCTGCTAGTCTTTTAAAACAAGCTCAAATGTAACTAATCAGCGAAAAAACGAAAGGTCCCTTCTTTCTGTTCGACGGTTTTATTTAGTGCACGAATAAATAAACACCACTAAATTTCAGCCCTTGCAGACCAAACTAACTGAATCTCGCCTTGCTCTTGCCCCTATTTAGCGATAAACAATAACAACATAGAATATTGTATACTTTATACTCACAACAAGTTGTGATATAAAGTCTGTGTAACAAATTATTACAAACGCCTAAAAATATAATAAAACATCAAATGGATGTATTGAGTTATCTGAAAATAGTTGTCTGCGCAACATTATCAGTCAAGGAGTCTTCACCTTTGTGAAGTATTAAAAAACTCAAATCAATTGAAACAGGTCACAGCAATACTATGAAGTCATTAATAAAAAAATCGTTACTCGCTAGCGCTATATTACTCTCGATGAATATCGCTAATGTACAAGCTATTGAAATGTGCGGTATAAAAACAGTAGACCGCCAAGGTGAAGTACCTGCTAATCAAACACACTGTATTACCGATTATGGCCATTACCTTTATGTCAATGTGCCCTACGAAAACAGTGAAGTTACTATCACGACCTCAGGTGGCTCGTTTAGTGGTAGTGATGCCGATATCAAGTTGTATGATGGTGATGATTGGAGCGGCAATATTGAACTCAGTAGTATTACTGCAGCAACAAACGATGAAAGCATTTCATTTGTCTCTCGTGCGGGTAATCGTTATTTCGCAATAGGTGGCGACATTGAAGAAGTTAGCTTACACGTCACCATAACGGGTGGTGATATTCCACCACCAATGCCTGATGAATATCTTGTTTACGATACTAACATCCCCGTCAATATTGTCGCCGCTTCTATATCATCTAAAGCTGAATACGGTTCAACTATTCCTGAGATACTAGCCGCGAGTTACTCTGGATTTGAAACCATTGCAAGTGCTGTCAATGATCCGATTAGTGATGTCGCTGATGCTATTCATTATCTTGCCAAATCGGATGATTTAACTGATCCCGACCTTAATCAATTATTGTACTTTTTAGCCTCTTATAAATATTATGCACAAGCGATGAGCGATGCCGAAGCATCTGCGTTAAGCACTGCATTATTAGCCGTCACTCAAATGACTGATTTCGTCAGTGAATCTGGTGCGGTTATTCAAGAAGGTTATGCTGCGGCATTAACAAACTTCCAACGTAGTTCTGGCGCTGTTTATTATAAAGACCACTTACCTCACTTATTAGCAGTTATTCAGTTTTACTCTATTCAAACTAATCCGTTTACGTTAAGTAATGCAGGTGATACCACCATGGCATTGATGAATTCAATCGACTCCGCTGCTTATTATGGTGATGCGCCTGTTCAAGCAGCCTTTAATGACACTATGTTTGATGTGTTATCAGTAATGCGCTCATTCATCTTTTTAGGTGAAACGTCATTGGATATGCGCTGGTCCGCAGAAGCCGATCTAAAATGGATAATGCCACATTCATTTAATGCGATGGGTCGACTATCAATGATCGCTAGTGATGAAGCTACAGCGCGTTTTGATAGTGTTATTTTAGAAACTCACTCAAAAGTAATCAATGATATTTCAATTGAAACCACTGAAACAATTATCACTAAAAACTATTTAGAAAATGCTGGACGTTCTTGTGATGAAGGTGATGCATTATATGGTAGTTGTTTAGTACCACCAAAAGAAGAAGACATTTTAACGGTAAGCTATGACTGTACTGATAACATCACTATTCGCGCACAAGCATCTATTAGTCAAGCAACCCTTGATCAATCGTGTGCTGACATGGCGTTGCAAGAAATTGAATTTCATGACTTCTTTAATACGGCTGGTATCCCTGTTACCGGCGATTTAAATGAACATATTGAAGTGATTGCCTTTGCTAGTCCTGAAGATTATGAAAAATATGCCGGTGAATTTTTTGGTATTTCTACCGACAATGGCGGTATGTACTTAGAAGGTTCGCCAACAGCTCAAGGTAACCAAGCACGTTTTATTGCCATGCAATGTCCTGATTCTTGGATAGGTGGCTCATGTCAATATGAAGACCAAGTTTATAACCTAAGACATGAATTTACCCATTACCTAGACGGTCGATATATTAAAGCTGGCTCATATGGCACATTTAATCCAAATGCGGCATGGGCTGAAGGTATGGCTGAGTACATGGCTATGGGTAAAGATCATACCCGCACATTAAATACCCTCAAAGGTGAGACTATTCCACCATTGTATAACATCGTATTTATGGAATATGGCTACGACAACTTATATCCATGGGGCTATTTTGCCATGCGTTATTTAAGTGAAGAGCATAAAGACGAGGTCGAGCTGATTGTTACCACCTTAAAAGCTGGCGACAATGATGCCTATGTAGCCGCGCTTAAAGCTGCGGTACTTCGCACTGGCGCAGGTTTTGAAGCTTATATGTTAGCAAACTCAGACACTATAGCGCCGATAGCGGTAGAGATGCCTGCTGCTAATACCATTGGTAGCTGTGGTTTAGTACAACAATATGCCCGTTACTTTGATGCTGATACTACTCACTTTACTTTTACCAATACTACCGAAACACCGGTGTCATTATTTTGGATTAACAGTTCAACGGGTGAAACAAACTTTGGTAAAAACTATAAAACCTTAAACAACGGCGATACTTATACATCATCAACTTGGACCGTTGGCGATCGCATGATGTTAAGCGATAACAACATGAATTGTTTAGGTGTTGCTGTAATGGCCGAAAACAATAACAGCTTCACCGTTGGCACCGAATTAGTAAAAAATGTTGAGCCAGAAATTATCCCTGAGGTAAATCAACTCGGTAGTTGTAAATTGGCACAACCACATTTGATTATGGACCAATCACATGAATTTACTATTACCAATGACTCAGACACCGCATTGCGATTATTTAGAATAGATAATACTACCGGCAGCATAATCACCACCAGTGGCGGTACCGGTTTTACTCATGGTTATGGTGTTTTAGCTCCAGGCGCGAGTTATAGCAATGATGTTTGGTATGGCGACCGTCGCTTAATGGTGACTGATAGCAGCTTGAATTGTTTAAGTGTCGGGGTATTAAATAATGCGGTGAGTACTTTTACTGTTAGTCAAGCAATGGCAAACAATGCTGCTGCATCAGAAGTTATTCCAGATGAAAACACTATAGGTAGTTGTGATTTAAAAGCACCACATTTAACGGGTCCTTTTGAAGCTGACTTCTCCTTTGTAAATAACAGTGATAAACCTGTACGTATCTATCGTGTTGACAACACAACGGGCGAGCTAAGTGAAAGCTTTGGTTTTACTACCTTACAAACAGGTGAGACTTATGACAGTGTTGCCACATGGAAATGGTTTGGTAACCGTCGAGCCGCGATAACCAATGAAGCTAATCAATGCTTAGGTGTTGCTATAATGACAGAAGAAGAGACCAGTAATGATTACGTAATTTCTAATGCACTTATTGAAACAGAGACTCCTGTTGTACCAGAGACTCCTGTTGTACCAGAGACTCCTGTTGTACCAGAGACTCCTGTTGTACCGGAGACGGTGATTGAAGAAGATAAAAGTGGAGGCAGTATATCTTTCTTATTTTTAACGCTATGTTTTATTGCAATGAAACGCTTTAAAAAGCTTAAACATTAACAATTACTGATAACAAAATAAGGACGTGCTTATTTTAGGCTACGTCCTTATTTTTGATATTGATATTTAATCAACTGATCACTAACTAATTTTACTCAAGCGACAACGCCAAGTCTACTGGTGTCACGATTTCCTTAGAAGTAACGTCAGTCTAACAACAGCTTTTATTACTAAATAAAAGCTGTATTCATAATCTAGACAGTGAAGAACTTATAACGTTTATAGTTAGCGTATTCAGGGTTAACTATTGTATATCTTTCCATGCTTTCAATTTTACAGGTGCTTCTACTTCCGTTTCTGCCACTTCTTCTATTTCCGCTACTTCAACGACTTCAGCTACTCCGCCTAATTCTTCTAATAAGGCTTCTATTTCAGCTTTTAAGTCTTTATCAGCAATTTTATTACTGTTAATTTTAGCATTTTTTAGATGCTCAATAGCGCTTGATTTATCACCTAACTCGACTTGTAATGAAGCGATAGCAAAAGCAACTGATGATAGAAAGTCTTTTGAATTAATAGCTTCAGCTTTCTGTAATGCTTTCTCGTAAATAGTAATAGCTAGTGCTAAATCATCAGTAAAATCAGCGAGTGTTTCCCACTGCACCGGATGATCTTTATCGGTATTGTCATTATCATCACATACTTTCTGTAATTCTGCATAACATTCATCGAAGCGAATTTGATTTTTTCTATGAACCGCTTGCATTAAGTCTTTAGCTAACGAGTGCACGTGCTTGTATATTTTTGTATTCATGATTTACCTTACTTTATATTTGTTCATAAAAATCTTATGGGGATTATAATACTTTTCGTAAAACTAAACAGGATGTTGTGAAGAAATATTGAATCAAAACGTAAACTCGGTTAGTGTCGCTGAGATAAATGAAACATAATTCAATTATCAATTAAGGCCTTGTATGAACAAAATATTATTAGAATCAGTGATTACTTGTCCTGAATGCGGCTTTGATAAAAAAGAAGTTATGCCAACGGATGCATGCCAGTATTATTATGAATGTACTTCGTGTCATACGGTTATTAAAGCGCTAACGGGTGATTGTTGTGTTTATTGCTCTTTTGGTACCGTGAAATGTCCCCCTATTCAAGAAAACAGGGCTTGTTGTGATTAATTGATATAATATGCAGTTAAACAGAAACAAAACAAGTGGCTAGGTTCAGTCCATACATAATTTAGCCCTTATTCTAGCCTCTTAATGAGGTATTATTTTTCTTCTGGATACTTATTATGAATTTAGATAAATCGACAAAACGTATAGCAAAAAGAGTCAAAAAGGGCTTTCAGGGTTACCCTCAAATATCACTGTCTTATTATGGTGAATCCGTTAATTGCGCAACAAAAGTTGTAGTGGGCTTTGTCCAAGAAGAAGGGGCTGCAGTTCAAGAGCAAACCTTTTCCAGTGAAGACGATTCTAGAAAAGACGAAACTATTCAAACCACCTTATTAAAAATTATCGAACGTGCTGAAGCTAAAACAGTCGTAGAAGTTCCTGGTGTTGTCGTTATTAAATAATAAAGCGCACTATAAATTGAATGATAGGTTCAAACTGAACTTAACCAATCATTACTTATGTGTCGTTATCTAGCACGGAGAGTTAGGTGAAAAATTTACTTAAAAGTATTCAGTACGACCTCTTAGATTTCATTGAAGGTGAAGATGACCCTGACTATACCTCTGAGGATGTGGCGGCTTGTATCACAACTCTGCTAGATTTTATGTCAGCTATCGAGTCAGAATCACAAACAAAAGATAGCGCTAAAGAGCACATTAAAACATTAGTTTTGTCTTTAAATTCGTTAAATGAAAGCTGTGATGATTGTTTAATCGACACAGGTCAACGTGAAGACATTTGTGAGTTCATTCAAAAAGTATTATCAGCTGCAAATATAGACTTTCCTGGTGATATCACTGAAGAATGGAGAATGTGGTAAAAAGGTAACAGTAACTAACAGGGAATGCTAACCGTTAGCGGGATCCCGTTACTAATCAATAGGAATGTTTAGGCGCTTGGATCCATTTCAGTGTTAACCGCATACATTAAATAAGGATATATACATGGAGTATCAAACTTTGTTCAATAAATTAATACCAATTTCAGCCGTTGTTTTGTTATCAGCCTGTGGCGCGAGTCAACCACCTCCCTATCAACAAGACAGAGCACCAGAAGATAGAGATCAATACAGTGGTGCTGAGGGCTTAACTCAACAACAGAAAGATCAAAGTTATCTGATGAACAAAGAGTTATCAAATAAATGTACCGCGGCTAAAATTGATGTCGCTATTGCTCAAGCAGATAAAAATGCTAATGAAGTTAAAAAGCAAAGTGAACTAATTCGCAGTACTTGCCTATAACAGCTACTTCAACAGCACTAAATATGCTGGCTTTGTTCATAATTTTAAATAGACCAGCCAGCAATTATACCTTCATATAATTAACCGCATTCACTCCTATTTTTAGCTGCTGGACTGAGCCTTACCCAGCGAAATAAATACATAA
This sequence comes from Colwellia sp. 75C3, assembly GCF_002836255.1. Taxonomy (GTDB): domain Bacteria; phylum Pseudomonadota; class Gammaproteobacteria; order Enterobacterales; family Alteromonadaceae; genus Colwellia. Next base: position 62,459 of record NZ_PJAU01000058.1, read on the forward strand.
TAATAAGTTTTGTTATACCACTCACTGTCGCCAAACAGATTAGCGGCCAACCTTGAGCAAGTCCCATAGTTATGGCAAAAGCAATGGTGGAAATATCCATCATTAAAATAAATTGGCTCATACGAATGTCAATCGCTCCTGTCTTTCCAGAGCTAATGATAAGTTTAATTTGATGGCTATATCCTTGAGCAAGTAACAAGGTGATAATTAGAATAAGTATTGTCGACACTTGTTTGCTTTGATCAGAAAAAGCCTCATTAAATGCAAGACCTATAATACCCAAACTAAAACAAACACCTACCAAAACAAGACTAGCAATAGCAGCTTTAGTCTTTCTGTCTTGCCACATTTCAAACAATATCAGTATCACCAAAACAGAGGCAATTAGTCTTGGCCAAACAATATAATGATTAAATATATCAATGCTATAGCCATAAACAAAAAAGGAAAAGTAAGCTAAAAAGCTCATAGTGAATTGATTTTGCGATAAGATATCCGTCACCTTTTTCTCACCGTTCGTCTTTCTCAGCCAAAGTTTATTCAACTGTAAATACACGCCGTATAAACTAACAAGAATAAAAAAAGTATTTATTACACCAAATAAATCATACCACATAGAAACACTCCAAAATAATATTGTCGACAATTATGGCGCTTAAATATTATTTTACAATACTAAAAGGTTATAATCACGCAAATTGTCGACAATGAAAAACACTTAGCATATGATTATATATTCCCGTTACCTTTCAAGTGCTGGATTTCAGTGAGAGTAAACATGAATAACAATCTATAACTAACCATATAAGCAACTCAACCTCCCACTATGGCGCTATAGACAATATTATATTTTTAAAGGATTAATAATGAGTAAACAAAAAGTAGCAATAATCACTGGTGCAGGTCGAGGCATTGGCGCAGCAACAGCAAGGCTTTTTGCTCAAAACGATTATGCGGTTTGTATCAACTACAAATCAGATGAAAAATCAGCTAGCCAATTAGCAAAATCAATCACCGCCGATGGTGGCCAATGTATTACCGTGCAAGCCGATGTTTCTTGTGAAAGTGAGGTAGAAAGACTATTTAGTACGGTAGATAAGACCTTGGGCGCTGTTACTGTGTTGGTAAACAATGCCGGGATTTTGAAAAAACAGTCACGACTAGAAGATATGACGGCTGATCGCATTAATGAAATTCTGACCAACAATGTTACCAGCTATTTTTTATGCTGTCGTGAAGCAGTTAAACGTATGTCGACTCGTCATAATGGTTTAGGTGGCGTTATTGTTAATGTATCTTCTGGCGCAGCACGTTCGGGCTCACCTAATGAATACATTGATTATGCGGCGTCAAAAGGCGCAATAGACACGTTAACTAAAGGTTTGTCACTCGAGGTTGCTGCAGAAGGCATTCGAGTTAACTGCGTACGTCCTGGACTGATCTATACCGATATGCATGCTGATGGCGGAGAGCCTGAGCGTATTGAGCGATTAAAGCACGTTATTCCAATGCAAAGGGGCGGACAACCAGGGGAAGTAGCCGAGGCTATTTATTGGCTGGCGTGTGAGAAGTCATCTTTTTCGACCGGTAATTTTTTAGATTTAGCGGGTGGTTTGTAAGCCTTATTTACTATAAGGCTTACACTGACTTATTGAGAAATTTATCCTGCTGACGGCTCTCTGGCCTACCCCACTGGATTATGCTTAGCTTTACCCCGCAGAAAGTGGCGTAAGTATTTCTTCTGGGATTGGTTGCAGGCGTTTTTGTTTATCTAGGCAAACCATTTCAATATCACCAATGACCGCTGCTTTATTCGCATTAGGGCGCCATAACTCTTGTCGCCATAAGGTCTTATATTTACCGTCAAATTGGTAAGTTGTGCGTACATCACAAATTTCAGCAAATTCAACACCGTCTTGAAAGGTTAAATTGGCTTTATAAACAGCAAAACCTAACCCTTTTTCTTGCCATAAGGTTGCTAACTTATCGCTATCGATTACATGTTCACGCGCACGTTCAAAATATTTGAGAAAATTAGGGTGATAGACAACACCTGAATGATCGGTATCTTCGTAATATATTTGTACGGGATGATGATAAATTTTACTCATATAAATTCCAAATAATTCTTGTCAAAAATGTATTACGCTTTCCTAGCTAATAACTAGCTAATAACCAACTAATGGCTAACTAATGGCTAACTAATGGCTAACTAATGATTGTTTAAGCAGTTTCATACCTTCGTCTATCGAAATAAGCGGCGTATAACCAAAATCTTTTTTAGCGGCGCTAATATCAAAATAATGGCTGGTCGACAGCTGTTTGGCGACAAAGCGTGTCATTATTGGTTCTTGTTTTTTATTCAATATTTTATAAAACCACTCTAACGTCGCGCCCGCAGCATAAGCAACCGAGCTAGGTACTCTTTTAGTCACTGGGGGTAAATCAACACAATGAAGAATGTTATTGAGCATAGCGGCCATGGTGATGGGCTGATCATTACTTATAAAATACGCTTTACCAATACACTGTGAATTGGCTTTTGATAATTCAATTGCCGCTAAAATATGGGCATAGGCCGCATTATCAACAAAAATAGTATCAACTAACTTATCTTCTTTTCCAACCAGTTTTAATCTGCCAGCTCGAGCTCGCTCTAATACTCGTGGTACCAGATGAGGGTCGTTTGGCCCCCAAATTAAATGCGGACGTAATGCTACCGTTTTTAACAGTGTTACCGGTGACTTCACTAGTTGAGAGCCTGGCTGAGAGCCTTGTTGAGGGTCTTGTTGAGGGTCTTGACTATCGCTTTGAAGAGAGTTTTGAATAGAATGAGCTGAAGCAGCCAATATTTGTTGCTCTGCTAGGGCTTTAGATTCACCGTAAAAATTTAAAAAGTTTGTCGCATACGGCTGTGATTCATCAATGCCCGCTTCATCAACGCCAGCAAAAGTGACACTTGGTGTACTGGTATAGACTAAGCGAGAGATAGCAAGCTCTTCGCAGGCTCGGATAATGTTTTGGGCGCCTTGTACATTTGGCTTAAAATAATCGTCTTTACTGCCCCAAACGCCTGCTTTAGCAGCGACATGAAAAACAAGATCGCACGGCTGCATGGCCTCTTTTAGGCGAACAAAGTCGGTAATATCGCCTTGTTCCATATTAACGCCCATTTTAGTGAGCTCAGGATAACTGCCTCGAGCAAATCCAGTGACTTTAATATCAGCTAAACGCAGTAACCGACAGATGGCTTTACCTAAAAACCCGCCAGCACCGGTAACAAAGACATGTTTAGTTTTCGCTGCAAGTTCGCTAAGTGGTTGTTGAACTGCTTCATTGAACGTAATTGTGCCATCGACACTAGTCTTTTCATTTTTTTTAATCATGGCTGAGCTCTTGTTATTCGGTAGATTAGTCGAGTTCTTGTTGAGCCCATACAGCCAATTTTTCACGGAATATTTTGGCGTTATGGCGTATATCCACAGGGAAGTTTTCATGGATTAAAAAGTGTGAGATGGCCGATGTTTGCTTATGTGCCAATGCTGATATTTTTAATGCAGAAAAAAGCACGGATTCATCAAAGTTTTTATCTTTTTTAGCTTCATCCGTTAACTCAATACAAAGTATTGGCACACGTTTTTGGTAAATGGTAACCCCCACCAAAGCAGTTCGCTTCACTGCATTGTGTGTATTAAATATTCGTTCACAAGGAATAGAGAAATGCACTTTTGTTTCGGTTTCAACGCGATGTGCTTTTCGTCCACACATCCACAACATACCCGATTCATCAAGATAACCTAGATCACCCATTCGATGACGAACTACATTTCCATCACTAATTTTAGCCTGTGCCGTGGCTAAATCTCGATGATAATATTGCTGACTGACCATAGCGCCTTTAACAACAATTTCACCAATGGTATTTATTGGTAAGGCTAAACTGTCCTGCCACGTTTCAATGACCTCTTCACTAATGTCGATAATGCTGAGTTCAACGCCTTCAACGGGCGCACCGACACAAATACCGCCACCGTTATCGGTGATATGGCTTGTTTTGAGTAAATCTGCACTGGAAATTTTAGTCAGTGGCAGTGATTCAGTCGCGCCATAGGAAGTCAGTACAGGCACATTATCGCTAAGTAATTGCGTAAATCGTTCGATTGAAGGAAGCGTGGCCGGAGCACCAGCAGAAATAACGCGCTTTAAACTATTAAGCTTGGTTATATTACCCTTAGTTGTCTTATCTTTTAGCGTACCTGCCTGCCCCAATACTTCAATCAATGCAGGGTTGGCAAATAAATTGCTGCATTGATACTTTTCGATAGCAGCAAAAATAAAGTCAGGGTTGGCTTTAATCGGTTTACTCGCGTCCATTTCAGGAACAATAGAGGCCATGCCTAATGCAGGGCCGAACAATGAAAATAAGGGAAAAGTTGCTAGATCACGCTCACCTGGTTCAATAGCATAATCTTCTTTTAACGCAGAAATTTGTGCTTCAAACATTTTATGACTGTACACCACACCTTTCGGTGTACCGGTACTACCACTAGTAAATAAAATGGCTGACATAGCATCATCAGCTAGTTTTACCATATCAAAAGAAGCACGGTTCTTAGGTGATGGGTTCTTTGGTGTAGGCTTATTTTTTATAGAATAAGTAGCTAACAATTTAGTTAAACTCATGCCACCAATAAGTGACGCGAACATATTGGCGCCAGTACCGCCTTCAGTAACCGTTAAGCATTTTTTAACACTCCCTTTGCCCCAACCAAATAAGATTCTGGCTATATGCGCTTTAGGAATACCAATAAACGCATCAGGAGCAGATTCGACAAAACATTGCTTGAGGTTTTTAATACCCATGCCAGGGTCAACTAAAATAGGGATGATACCGGCTTTAAATAGCGCGAAGGTTAACGCAAAAAAATCAATACTGGGCGTTACCATCAACACCGCTTTCATGCCTGATTTAAGACCGTAAGCATTCAATGCAAAGGCTATTTCATCGCTGCGTTGGTGCAAAGTAACAAAATCAATTTCTTGATAATGAAGCTTGCCGAATCGGCTTTTTTGCACGGCAACAGCTAACGCGGTGGGCGTTGCTATTGCTGCATGGGCAAGGTGACGACATAAATTAGCTTGGTTAGAATTATGTGTTGTCTCTGTCATTTACCCTGTTTCCTGTGGTGTTAATTCTTTCTAAGTTGAGTGCTATTAAGTTAACTTCAAATTAGCAAAGAATTATTTAACTCATTACGCTTCACTTGTCTTTAAGAAGTTGTTAATCAATGGTACTACTTCATCACTGGCATCTTCTAAAATGTAATGACCACAATCATCAAAAGCATGTACTTTTGCATCAGGAAAACGTTGTTGCCATTGTGCTAAAAAGTGCTTATCAAAAACGAAGTCTTTTAAGCCCCAACAAATTAACATAGGTAATTTATTGAACTGTTCCAAACTGTCGCTAATGTCAGAAACTAACTGATAATTTCTATCACCGGGTTTTAATGGTATATCTTGAATAAAACGTAACGTTGAAATACGATTTTTCCAAGAATTAAAAGGGGCTACATAAGCTTGGCGTATTTCTTTTGACATTGGCTTTCGCTTTACGCCAATGTATGACGCAACACTTGAAAAGGCATTAAAACCTCGTACCAACAGCGTTCCTACAAAAGTATTACGGCCTAACCATAAAGCAGGCGGTAACTTTTTAGCTTTAGGTAAATGAAAAGCACCAGTGTTTAAAATAACCAGACGTTTGATACGTTCAGGATAGCGCGCAGCATAACCCATACCTATCATTCCGCCCCAGTCATGTACTACCAGGGTAATATTTTCTTTTACATCTAAATGGTCAAGTAATGCAGCTAAATCATCTATACGATTCGCTAGGGTGTAATCATAGCCGTCATCACCGGGTTTATCTGATAAACCACAGCCAATATGATCTGGCACGATACACTGGTGATTTTGGCTTAATTCGCTTACTAAATTACGGTAATAAAAAGACCAACTAGGGTTACCATGAACCATAACAACAGGAGAGCCCTGCCCTTCATTAACATAATGATATTGATGACCATTACGATTAATAAAGTTACGTTTAAAGGGGAATGACTTTTCTAACGTATCGCTTAATGTACTTTTAAACATATTATCTGAAGAATTATCTGTCATAACTACCACTTAAGCCCCAACATCATACAATTTAAGCCACTTCCTATTCCTAAAAAGCTGACATTATCACCTTTTTGTAAGAAGCCTTGATCATGAGCCATAGCGGCTGTGACCGGTAAAGAAACTGTACCCATATTGCCAAGGTACTTAAATGTTGGGAATTCTTTTACCGCTGGGATATTTAAGGCGGTTAATACTTTCTTTTGATTAGCGGCGCCCACTTGATGACAAATAACTTTATCAACACTTTCTTCAACCCACTCACGTTGATCTAAGAAATGCTCCCAAGTATCTTTCGCTAACGAGACGCCCTCTTTAAGTAGGCTTACCGCATCTGTGCGCATAAATTCACGAAACAATTGTGGACCAACTTCTTTTAGGCCCCATTGACATAAATTATTATGCTCGGGTGCCGATAAGTGACTTGCCCCTAATAATTGATGATTACGGTCAGTATCTAGATTTAAAGTCCCATCGGTAAGTAATACCGCGACAGCACCTGAGCCACCCGTTAATGTCGCTAATGAGCGCGCATAATTTTGCATACTTGGATCGGCAAGCATATCGTCAATGGTTACATCAACAATGTGGCGTGCAGATTCACACGAAACCACAAGCCCTGCTTTAATTTGCCCAAGTTCAATACGGTTAGCAATATCTAAAATTCCGGATAACACACCTAAACAAGCATTACTAATATCGTAGATTGCGGTATTTTTCAATACGCCAAGCTTTGCTGCTATTCGACACGCGGTAGCGGGCTCGTGTTGATCACGACATACACCGGTATAAACAACCGCGCCTATATCTGCAACATCAATGCCCGTTTCTGTCATTGCTTTTTGTGCAGCAACAATAGCGCCATCTGAAAGCATATGATCTGTTGGCCACCAACGGCGTTCTTCAATACCCGTTAACGCATTGAGTTGTCCCATAGGGATACGAAACTTTTGATATAACGGGGTCAAACGAGATTCAAGCTCTGCACTGGTTACCACTTCAGGGGCCAGTTCATACGCTAAGCTATTAATAAAAACGCGGGAATATTTCATTTAGGTGGCTATTGCTTATTATGTCTAGGTTATCGTTGCATGCTGTTTTCATCCCATCGATGTATTGATGAATAGATGAAAGACCAAACAAACTAAGTAACCAATGTTAATTATTTATGACTATGGGGCGCCATTTGAGCAAGAATATGCCAAGGATTCAACCAAAAATATGATTTATCGATAATCTACTCACAATTTGCGGATAGATTAACCGTATTTAACCTATGATTGTTTATAAAGTAAAAAGGCCCTCATAATGAGAGCCAAGATAATTCAACACTGATGTCGTGTTTTTCTAGTGGTTTAAATTACCAAAACACAACGGTTCAAACCACTATTTCACTTACTCTTTAGCTAATACCAATTCCGTTAAATTATTGACCACTTGTACTGGCTAAAATTCTCCATGACGGCGTTGCTTTCAATCCCAATAGCCAGCTATTGCTCAATCAAGCGCCTTGCCCTGAAATATTTTCACTTCGTACAACAAGATCAGAAACTTATCGGAATTGGTATAAGAATGTTAGTCGACTCATCTTCAATGAGTACCATAAAAACAAAGCCAATAAAGTAAATAAAGAAAGACTGCCACTGCTTGATTTTTCCGGGGTTACGTCAAGTGCAATGGTCTCGTTAGCAATAACGGCTATACCGCCCGGATCATCAACTACACCGTTGGCAATACCGTCGCTATCATTTGCCCCGCCATCTTCAATTAATAATTTTAAACAAATATCACCAACATTAAGACCGGGTTGATAGAGTTGACTGTGCGGCGGTGGACAAACACCGTTAACAACTGAGCTTGAGGCAATAATATTATTACTGTCTTCAGCAAAATTTGCCCATTGTTGTTCCACGTTTAACTTACGGTAAACAGAATATTCAACTAAGGCGGTCGACAGCGGTAAAACAATAGTAACTGAACGACCGAAGGGCATAATATTGTGTATTTCAAAATCAAAATAGCCCGAAGTATTCTCTAAACTGTCTTTTTCAACTAAGCCGGTATCTAAAACCTCTAGCTGTGAAAGTTCAACACCATCAGAGCTTTGCAGAAGCCCAAACTTGCCCAACCTTAATTGTAAACCGGGTTCAGTTTCTGCCAGTTTCACCACCGATGAATTAATATGCAATGGCTGCAAGTAAGCAATGGTTGAATTATCCATATACGCGGGTAAGCCATCTAAATCATCATCGCTAAAGCCCTCATCAATGTCACTGATACCATCTCTATCACTATCTAGGTTACGTAACGTTTGTTGACTCGCCAGTAGTGGTATAAAAATCTGCTTAGTTTGTGACAACTCTTCACTGCCACTATTAGTCGTATTACCACTATCAGTTACCGTGACACTGAGGTTAATAAGGCCCTTATTATCTTCAGGTAGATTTATCCCCTCTGCTGGAAAGACGAGTTGCAATTCATCCGTTGAAAGCACAGCAGTTACATAGTCAGGTATTGTCCAAGCAATTTTGTGGGTGTCTAAAACATTAGAATCATCAATACTTAAAACAATGGCTATATCACCATCATTTATAGCAACACTAGGGACTTGTATGCCTTTTTGCCATACGGCAATATTGATATTAGGGGCAACGTTACCTTCAGTCACCGTAATGATATGTTTTGCATGCACGCCGGCATTAACACCCTGTTCAAAACTAATAATTAATTCTTCATCACCTTCCAATTGAAAATCATCATTGAGCTTAATATCAATAAAACCAGCAGTGCCTTGTGTTATTACGATTTTGTTATCCGTAAGGCTGTAATCGGCAACATCAACACTACCGCTAATAGTTAGTGGTAAAGTCACCGGATAAGCGGGAGCTTCACCAGATAAAATCACCTCCACTCGCGCAACTCCGCCTTCAGCAACAATTTGTGCTGCTGAAAAGTTGACTAACGGATGAACATTTAATACTTGCGATGCAGTCGCAATATTGCCGGCATTATCTACTGCCCGCCAAAGAACCGTTTGTAAACCTGAACTAACATTTTTATCGCCTGTTTCAAAACCCAGCGCGGTTAAACCACAGCAGTTGCTACCATCAAGTCCATCTCGCACGGTAATATTTGTAAGGTCGATTAACCGCTGTAAATTTAACGGGGTAAAGGTGTGCTCAGCATTAATATGTACCGCCTGTGGTGGGGTAATAATTGGCGCATAATCATCCAATAAGGGATGAGAGCCAGCTAACGCCTCTTCTGCGTTAGTAACACCATCAAAATCAGTATCAAAAAGTCCATCAACCGGATCAAGAGAGTCAAAGTTGTACAAGTGCTCAAAGGCATCGCTCATACCATCACCGTCATCATCTAAATCGGCGTTATTACCTATAAGGTCACCGTCGGTATCAATGCTCTCAGTAGGGTCGAGTGGTAATTGGTCTTCAAAATCAGCTATGCCATCGCCGTCGTCATCACTGTCAAGCGCATCTCCAATACCATCACCATCAGTGTCTCTGTTTTCAGTATGGTCAAACGGAAAATCATCTAGTTCATCAGGAATGCCATCATTATCATCATCGCTGTCTTCATTATTACCTAGACCGTCATTATCATTGTCTTCAAATTCGTTGGCATTGAGTGGGAATAAATCAAAGCCATCAAGTACACCGTCATCATCATCATCTTGATCGCTAACGTTGCCAACACCATCACCATCAGTATCAAGCCATTCTAGAGGATCGAGCGGTAGATCATCTTCGCTATCGATATAACCATCATTATCATCGTCGCTGTCACTATTGTTACCAACGCCATCACCATCGGTATCTAGCCATTCTAGAGGATCGAGTCTAAAGGCATCATCAGCGTCTAAAAATCCATCACCAATACCTGTTATAACATTAGTATCATCATCATCATCAGCATTATTACCAATACCGTCAATATCGGTATCAAACCACTCTAGCGGATCCGTATCAAAGGCATCATCGCTATCAGGGAAACCATCATTATCATCATCACTGTCGCTATTGTTACCTATACCGTCGCCATCAGTATCATACTGCTCACTAGCATCCAGTCTAAAGGCATCATCACTATCTAATACACCATCACCATCATCATCGGTATCAGCATTATCACCAATTAAATCACTATTCGTTGGATGACTAGCATCAGTATTTAGATATTCACTAATATCAAGTGGAAAGGCATCATCACCGTCAATAATGCCATCATTGTCATCATCAGCATCAGCATTATTACCAATACCATCGCCATCAGTGTCTGTGCTCTCAGCAATGTTGTATGGGAAAATATCATCACTATCAAGCACGCCGTCTCCGTCGTCATCGTCGTCTAGATTATTACCTATACCATCACCGTCGGTATCCGTTGTTTCTGAAAAGTCATCTGGTAAAGCATCAGAGCCATTAAGAATACCGTCACCATCACGATCGGTATCAGCGTTATCCCCAATGCCATCTCCATCTAAGTCAGTAGTCTCACTTGCATCAAGGGAAAAGGCATCTAAATCATCGGTAATACCGTCACCATCATCATCTAAGTCGGTATTATTTCCTATGCCATCACCATCGGTATCAAGGTACTCAGTAGCATCTACAGGGAAGTCATCACTCGCATTATCAACGCCATCACCATCAATATCATTGTCGCTATTATCCCCTAAACCATCATTATCAGTATCTTGCTGCTCAGTATTATCTAAAGGAAAAGCATCACCACTATCTAAGGTACCATCACCATCGGCATCGGTATCAGGGCCATCACAAATGCCATTGCCATCGGTATCAAGGCGCTCAAGGGGATCTAATGGACAAGCATCTAATAAATCTGAAGCACCGTCACCATCGTCATCATCATCGGCATTGTTACCTATACCATCATTGTCGGTATCGACACTTTCACTTGCGTCAAGTGGCAAAGCATCCGATATATCAACAACACCATCACCATCATCATCGCTATCAGTATTGTTACCAACACCATCACCATCCGTGTCATACCATTCACTGACATCATACGGAAATACATCATTGGTATTAACAATACCATCTGCGTCAATATCAGGGTCTTGTGCATCACCTATGCCATCACCATCTAAATCAGCGTTCACGCTCCCATCTAACGGAAAGGCGTCATCAGCATCATTAACTCCGTCACCATCATCATCGATATCGGTATTATTACCTATGCCATCAAGGTCTGTGTCTATGGCTTCAAGCGGGTCGAGGGGGAATTGGTCATAAACATCAAGCACGCCATCACCATCATCATCACTATCGGCATTGTTGCCGATACCATCAAGGTCTGTATCTAAACTTTCTAGCACATTAAGCGGAAATACATCAAGCGCATCAGGTACACCGTCATTATCATCATCAGTATCGGTGTTATTACCTAAGCCGTCATTGTCGGTATCTAACCATTCACTGGGGTCTTTAGGTAGGGGATCATATAAATTAATAGTAAGATCGCCATCATCGTTATTGTCGGGACCACCGTCAGTACCGTTAATAAGGCCATCACCATCAATATCTGGATCACTGTTGTTACCAATACCATCAAGATCGGTATCAATCCATTCGGTTGGATCAGCGGGGAATAAGTCGACGCTATCATCATAACCATCACCGTCAGTATCAACGGCAAAAACACTGGTACTGATGACAAGGGTAAGTATGCTTAAAAATTTAAAGCAACGTATTTTATACTTCAACACACGCTTCTCCTGGAAGGGTATTACCTATGACAATTACGCTAAAGTAGCTGCCAGATGTTAATGTCAACTAACCTTAGTAAAACTAAAAATAATAAGGTATAGAAATAAGTTTAGCTGCAATAATCCGTTTACAGGTTTTATTTATAACGGCAAGTTTAGGTATAACTTGAGTCGTATTCGAGTAGTGGTTAATAACCTTTTGTACGACCAAAGCGATAGTTAAAGCCAATATATAAGGTACTTATACTGCCAAATTCAGAATAACTAGGATAATGTTTGAAGCCTATATGCATGGCTGAATTTTTAGTAAAGCTTTTGTGAATGGCAATAGACATCACCGGATTTATATCACCTTGCTTGGCTAAATTAAGTTCGAACCCTTGAAAACCAAGCGTTGGATCATCTTCAAAAACCAGATTATGATCGCTTAAATTAATGGCCGCACCTAATTGAAATTCAACCATTAGACTATTAACAAAACTATCGTAAGAACTAGGGTAATAACGATAACCTAAAGATAAGTCGACTGTTTGCAGGGCAAACTCTAAATCGGCTTCATCCCACTTCTGACTGGTTTCGTCTAAGTCACTAATCGATACATGTTCCAAGCGGTTGTAACTGACTTGCCAATTAAAGGCTTTTTGATTAAAAAAATCATCACCTATTGAGAGGCTATAACCAAAACTGGTTTCTTGATCTACTTTATGCAGTTGTACTGAGCTTTCTAATGCATGACTCTTACTGGTCAATATAGCGATAAAAAGACACAATACTTGAACGATATGAGGAAGTTTTATTGCTGTCACTATGTTCACTCCTGCCAACATTTTGTCGGTTTTAGGGGATTACGAATAAATAAAACAAAGCAATTTTCACACCAAGAATGGTTATTTTTGTGATGAAGGGATTTTAACGTTAATCAATGTAACAAAAGTAATGAGTCTAGCAATAAAATAAGTGACCTTTTGAGTTTATTTGTTTCGACGTCAAAGTGTCGTCTTGCATACAGGAACTTCATGATGTGCTGAGCGATATATTATCCGCTAGCTAATTGCTCAATAGCCGCGACTGAAATTTGATGAGTGATCCCCGTTACCAATCAAGATGCATGTTGCAAAGTACTTGAGCACTTTGGCTGATAACGGTTATATGTGTAAGTTTTACAGTACAGATCTGTGCACTGTTTGCCGGTTGACGAACTTTAGCGGCAAAATAACGTCCTCTGTTACCTGCTATTGCCGCTTCAATTACCGTATTAAACAGCGCACCTCAATATTAAAAAACAGTACTTAGTATTACTAATTGTACTTAAATATAACTGCTATACCGACCATATTAATGCCCTAACGCCAGACCTTCACGACGAGGATCTGCTCCACCAACAAGACCGCCTTTAGTGACTTCAATGGCATGTACACCACTATTTAACGACCTAACATTTACTTGATGGCCTCTTGCCTCAAGCGCGGGTTTGAGTTTGACAATATCGGTATCTAGCTCTAGCGTGGTGACATGATTTCGGTTGGTCACTTTAGGCAGATTAATAGCTTGCTGCACATTAAGCTGCCAATCTAATACACCGACAATGGTTTGCGCGACATAATTGATAATGCGGCTGCCTCCTGGTGCTCCCAAAAGTAATCGTAATGAATTATCTTCATTAAACACCATCATTGGCGCCATCGAACTACGGGGTCTCTTTAACGGCTGCACTCTATTAGCTACCCATTTCCCATCACGCTTTGGCGCGAGTGAAAAATCCGTTAATTGATTATTTAAAATAAAGCCTTGCACCATGAGTGCCGAGCCAAAACCATTCTCAATACTACTGGTCATTGATATCGCATTACCTTGTTTATCAACAACGACTAAATGAGTAGTCGATGGTCTTTCAATTGCATTATCATTAGCAAGCACTAAACTTTTTTGTGGTTCACCTGCAATTGCGCGACCCATATCTCTTTTTTCATTGATTAAACCGGCACGTTTAGCAATATAATCTGCCGCTAACAACCCTTTAACAGGTACGCTAACAAAGTCACTATCAGCAATATATTTATTTCTATCTGCAAAAGCTAAACGCGCACTTTGCGTTAATAAGTGCACCGCGTGTAATGAATTCGGTGAGTATTGTGAAAGTTCAAATTTTTGTAATTGCGCTAATATTTGAATAACACTGATGCCACCCGAGCTCGGCGGCGCCATGCCACATACTTTATATTGATGATACGGACCACAAACAGCAGTTCGCTCTATTGCTTGATAATTTTTCATATCATCAAGACTTAATAAACCTGGCGAAATGGCTGAGTTTTGCACTTTATCAACAATTTTTTTAGCTATCCAGCCATTATAGAAAACATCTATGCCCTCTGTTGAAATACTACGCAGTGCTTTAGCCAACTTAGGATTTTTTAACGTATCTCCCGCTTTTATGCCAATACCATTGGGCGAAAAATAGTGCTTAATTTCGGGTAACAGATGAATCCCCGGATTGAAATTCATGCCAAGTAATTTTTCTAAACGCGGTGAGACAATAAAGCCGTTTTCAGCTAACTTAATTGCTGGCTGGAATAATACTTGCCAAGGCAATACACCAAATTGTTCATGTGCTTTATTAAGTGCAGCAAGTAAACCTGGTACACCAACAGATTTGCCACCGACGACGGCATCAGTCCACCTAAGTGGCTTGCCATTTTTATTTAAAAATAGTTCACTGGTTGCTGCCCCAGGCGCAGTTTCTCTGCCATCATAGGTGGTTAATTTTTGTGTTTCTTTATGCCAATGCAGCATAAAAGTACCACCACCAAGACCCGAAGATTGCGGTTCTACTAAGCTCAATACAAGCTGTGCCGCAATAGCAGCATCAACGGCACTACCGCCCTTTTCGAGCATAGCTAAACCTGCTTGACTAGCATAAGGATTCGCTGCAACCACCATATGTTGTTTGGCCGAAACAGCCTTATTTTGGTTAAAGCCCGTTGCCGCTTCAGGTTCACGGATTTCACGTTTAGCAAATACAGCCTGACTTAACATAAGTTGCGTAACAATCAATGCGAGTGAACTCATACGTAATAAAAATGAATTATGAATCATCAGATTTCCTTGTTTGTTCTGGTCTAAAAGATAATTGGAACTGATTAAATTGTTGAAACTTATTCAGTAACGGCTGATATTTCCCTGCATAGTTAGGAGTAATATCATCAAAGTCACTACCTGCCTCTAAGAGCGCTAGAGCATAACAGCTTGCTTCTAAACTTGATAAAGCATTTTTTTTAGCAACCTTACGAATAAGATATTGCCCTGCGTCGGCAAGATATTCAGGTAAACAAATCTGGGGCAATTTTTGTAGTGTTTTTGACAACATAAACATGCGATATGCTTTTTTCCAGGTACCATCAAGTATCACTAAACAAAGGGGTTTGACTTTAACATTGTTGTGAGAACTGTCAGTTTTTTTATCGCTATCCGTTAATTGCACTAATAAATCCTGATGAATAATTTGTGCTTGGTCACCCGGGTAAAGTAAAACGGCCTGGTACTGCGCCATCACGTCTAAAAAGCAGGGATGTTCATCAAAGACTTCACCGATCAGTACTTGGCAAGATTGTAATGATTTAGCTAATAAGGCAACTGTGCCTTTCGTTTGTGTAACTTCACTAGGGTGCTGTAGAATAACGACATGAATATTATTTGTTATCTCTGTGGTAAAAGCACAGATACAAGCTTTTTCAGGCCGCTGACAAGTAAGGCAGAGTATTCGAGACATAGAAGAGTAAATTAAAGCGCAATTAATAAAGTAGTCATTGTATACTTTATTGATATTATATAAATACTTTATCAATCGATAACTGATAAACACGCGATAAATAACTGACAATTTGTTAACAACTGACGTTTAACTATTGCCCTGATAAAACCACTTTAATTAATAGCCTAAGTAATACCTTAATAAAATGACATTAACACTTAAAAACCTTCCTTTGAAAAAACAACACAGCGTGCTAGTGATAACTATCGCTTTACTCGCTATTCTTGCTTATTTATTTAATGATAAAATTGACTCACTTTTTGTTTATCAATATCAATTAATTAGCCAAGGTGAATTATGGCGTACTTTCACTGGCCACTTTTTTCACACCAACGGCATTCATCTGTTATTAAATTTAGCCGCATTAATACTATTGTGGGCTTTACACGGCCATTTTTATAATTTAAAAAACTACAGCTTACTCTTTATAAGCTCTGCATTAATTTGTAGTACCGGCTTATTTTATTTTTCACCTGACATCCATCAATATGTCGGTTTATCTGGGGTATTACACGGTATTTTTGTTTTTGGCGCCATGATGGATATTCGCCATAAAGACAAAACTGGCTACTTATTGTTTATTGGCGTTTGGCTCAAAATAGCCCATGAACAATTCTATGGGGCCAGCGAACAAGTATCGACATTGATTAATGCCAACGTAGCAATTGATGCCCATTTATGGGGCGCGGTAGGTGGATTAATATTTAGCTGTTGTTACTTAGTTTTATTAACGGTTAAAAGCAAAAAATAGCGAAAAAAAAGACCAAGGGTGTAAACCATTGGTCTTTTATGTATATCAAGCAACGCCGTTCTAGCTTATTTTAAAAACCCTTTGGATTTTCAGACTGCCAGCGCCAAGTATCTTCTATCATCGCGGTTAAATCGAGTTTAGCTTGCCAATCTAGCAGTTCATTGGCTAAAGAAGCATCTGCATACACAGTCGCTAAATCTCCAGCTCTACGCGGTACGACCTGATAAGGAATAGCTTGATTACTAATTTCTTTAAAGGTATTCACAATTTCTAAAACAGAAGTACCGTTGCCTGTACCTAAATTAATAGCCTGACAACCTTTTACCGTACCCTTAGCATGACCTAGGCTTTCTAACGCTTTGACATGTCCTTGCGCAAGATCTACCACATGAATATAGTCACGAACGCCAGTACCATCTACCGTATCGTAATCATCACCAAATACTTGTAGTTGCGCCAAACGCCCTACAGCGACTTGTGCAACATAGGGTAATAAATTATTTGGAATGCCATTAGGGTTTTCACCAATCAAACCAGACTGATGTGCGCCAATAGGATTAAAATAACGTAAACAAGCAATTGACCAAGACGCATCACTTTTAGCTAAATCAAAAAGGATATGTTCAACCATCAATTTTGTTTGACCATAAGGATTAGTCGCAGAAGTCGGCATAGTTTCATTTAATGGTGAAACGTTATTACCATAAACAGTCGCTGAAGAACTAAAAACTAAATTCTTAACCTGATGTCTCGCCATAACTTCTAATAAGGTTACCGTACCAGAGACATTATTATGATAATAAGCTAAAGGTATCTCATTAGATTCACCGACCGCTTTAAAGCCGGCAAAGTGAATGACCGCTTCTATATTATGCTGATTAAATACTTCATCCAAAGCGTTCGCATCACAAATATCGGCTTTGATGAAAGTAACTGTTTTATCGGTTATTCTTTCAATACGCTCAAGCACTTTAGTTGACGAATTAGATAAATTATCGACAATAACAATTTCTTGTTCATTAGTGCTTTGCAATAATTCAACAACGGTATGACTACCAATATAACCCGTACCGCCTGTGATTAATAAACTCATTATATCCCTACTCTTTTCATTAACTGTTTGAAATAGCTCATTGTAATAACTCGTTGAAAGTCAATAAAACATCTCAAATTCATGAAAACTATTTTAACGCTTAGTTTTTCACTTTGATAGCATTTTCAAGCTTTATATTTGTCTCTACAATTTCGAATCTTGGTAATAGCTTTCAACGTGTTTAATAAATTCATCTAACTGGCTTATCGGTAATTCATTGACTCCTGCTGCCGCAGCTCTACCACCACCGGTTGGAAATTGTGAACAAATATCGCCAGCACCTTGTTTATTATTTAACGGAGCGCGTAAACTTAACGTATAACTAGCGGCATCAATCTGTGCCGTTTCGTTTACGTTAACTTTATTCAAAGTCAGTACAATATGTGCCCTATCAGGTGCTTGGTTAGCTAAGTCATTACCAAAAACGCCACTAACTCGCCTTGCCCATGCTTCATCCGCTAGCTGCACCGCTTTTACGTTAGTTTTTTCACTGATCACTTTAGCTGATTGTGCTTTAGCCATATCAGCCAAATAAGCTTGTTTAAGTTGCCAAAAAAGTGAGTTTTTTTCATTAATTAAGGTAAAAGGATCAGGGTATTTTAATAACGCTTGGTATAAATCAGCAGGATGAAAATGTAAATCTTCTACACTGGCACCATAACCATTGTAATTAATATAAATACCTAACTCATTTAACTGTGCTTGCTCCGCTTCAGTTAACCCTACTTTTACGGCAAGTGCTTTTGCTGAGGCGTGCATGTTATCGCCAAAAGCGGCGGCAATGGCCCAATTGACATACTGTCCTTGCAAGAAGTCATTGACTAATAAACTAGTACAAATATTAGCGTCAGTATTAAGTAAGGTAGTTAGCTTGCTTGAACTGGGAATCTCACCTGTTCTATGGTGATCGACATAAAACACATCAACTTGGTTATCAAGTAGCCCTTGTAACGATTGAATATTTTTCTCTAGAGAAATATCTAATACCGTTACTGACGTCGCTGTGGTGATATCTACTTGTTTTAGTAGGCTGATATCACGCTTAACGCCCGTAATAAGCACTGATTCTTTAGGCTCAACTAAGCGTAACTGAACTAAGGCAATAATGCCGTCGGCGTCGCCATTAAACACATCATAATGCATGGTGGGAATATTCCTAATATTTAGCTTAAATCAGCTTTACTAATAAAACCTTGCGCCATTAAATAACCGACAATTTGCTCTGCACATTGTTCAACAGATTGCGTGTCCGTTTTCACATGAATTTGCGGGGCTGTGGGTACGTCATAAGTTGAATCAATACCGGTAAAGTCTTTGATCTCACCTGCACGTGATTTTTTGTATAAGCCTTTAGGATCACGTTGCTCACAGACACTAATAGGTGTATCAATGAAAACTTCGATAAATTCGCCGTCTTCAAGCTTAGCTTTGGCTAACGCTCTATCACTGGCAAATGGGGAAATAAAAGCGGTTGAAACAACAAGACCGGCATCAAGGAATAACTTAGCCACTTCAGAAATACGACGAATATTTTCGATACGCGCTTCATCACTAAAACCTAAATCGCCATTAAGACCGTGTCGTACATTATCACCATCGAGTAAATAGCTATGACAACCAAGTTTGAATAACAAGGCATCTACGGCATTGGCGACGGTAGATTTACCTGAGCCACTTAAGCCGGTATACCAAAGTAACGCTGGTTTTTGTTGTTTTAACTCAGCACGTTGTGATTTGCTGATTTGTTGATTATGCCATACGGTATTTTCTGTTTTCAAACTGGGGGTTTTCGTATTCGCTGTTGTCATTCTAGATAAGCTCTATAGTTGAGTGTAATCAAGGTCGTTTACTTACGTAAGTTTAGTTAATAAATCAGGACCAAGGTAACAGGAAAATTAAAACGGATAAACAATGGGGATAACCAAAATTACCGTTGTGCTATAAATCAGTGATATGGGCAAACCAAAGCGGACAAAGTCTTTTAACTGGTAGTTACCGGCGTTATACACCATCACATTCGTTTGATAACCATAAGGGCTAATAAAACTACCACTGGCCGCAAAGGCTACCGCCATAACAAACGGTGTTGGGTCAACGCCAAGGCCTAAGGCTATATTATAAGCGATAGGGAAAGCTAATGCCGCTGCAGCGCTGTTGGTAATAAGCTCTGTCATTATCAGCGTTAAAACAAAGATAATGATAAAGGCAAGATAGATACTTTGACCAAACAAATAGCCTTCAATATTCTGTGCAAAGATGCCAGCAATACCTGTATTCTCAAAAGCTGATGCTAAGGTAAGTGCCCCTAAGACTATCATCCAAATTTCTAGCGGAAAACGGCGTTTTATTTCATTGACTGATAATGCACCGCTAAAAATGATAAAAGCCAAATAGATAAACAAACAGCTAAGCAGTGGTAATGGCGTAAAAACTGACACTAAAATACTGGTAATAAAACCCCAAACGGTGGTGTAATCACGCCAACCACTGAGCATATTATCTGCCTGATGGCCTGATAAGATGTAAAAGTTTTTAGATAGATTTGGTCGGGTGGCAAAATCTTGACCTACTGCTAATACTAGGAAATCACCGGGTTGTAGTACGATATCACCGAGTTTTCCTGATAAGGCACTGCCTTCTCGGCGGACCGCAACAACAGCGGCATCAAAGCGAGCACGAAAACCTGCTTTCTTTAAGGTTTTCCCCGCAATGGTGGAATCTGCTTTAACTAGAACTTCAGTTAAATTATCTCGTAATAGATTTTCCCGCAGTAAATTACCTTGCTCTGCATAGAGGTTTAAGCCATCAAATTGCTGCAATGTTAGTACTTTTGAGATATCACCACTGAAAATAAGCTTGTCTTTCGCTTGTACACATTCTTCTGGGCAGACAGGGGAAATTAATCGACCTTGTCGTACTATTTCAACTAAAAATAAAGAGTCTAAATTTCTCAGACCATTATCTTCAATTGTTTTACCAATTAAAGCTGAAGATAACGCGACTTCCGCTTCGAGCAAATAATCATTGGTCGCTAAATCATCATCAACTAAATTAGGTAAAGAACGACTGCGTACTAAAATAACAAATAAACATAGAACAAAAGCCGCTAGACCAATTAAGGTAAAATCAAAAAATCCAAAACCTTGATGACCTTGTTTAATCAATAAGCTGTTTACAATAAGATTGGTTGAGGTACCCACTAACGTCAGCGTTCCTCCTAAAATTGCGGCAAACGATAACGGTAATAAGAGTTTACCTGCATTAATGAGTTTATTTTTTTTCACGGTATTGATAAGTGTTGCCACCACCGCCGTATTGCTCATTATCGCTGATGCCAACGCAGTACCGAGTAATAAACGTAAGGTTGATTTAACTTTTGAGCCGTTAAATACGCCAGCAGACAAACGCCTTAAAATACTAGTGCGTTCAAAAGCGAATGAACACAACACCAGTAAAACAAGCGTAACAAGACCGGGGTTAACGGCATTGGTTAGAATGTCATCAACACTGACAAACGACAGAGCCAAACACAATAATACCGTCACAGAAAAAACGCGCTCTGGTACATGGCTGTATTTAACTAAGCTGATAAAAGTGGCAATAAACACACCTATCATCAACCACTGCTCTATCGTCATTGAATTTTGTATCCTAGGGAAATTGTACGTCATTGCCGAGGTATTCTATCGGACGTGACATAGGTGTTAATTTTTTAGACAATGCAGAATGCATATTACCCTGAGTTCATATCAGTTAAGAGTATCCCTTCTCAATTGATAAAACTAACCATTCACCTTTAAGTTGAAGTGTTCAAGTTAAAGGAAAAAGCACGGAGTTGACGTTAGTCAATGAGTACTTTTGACGCATAAATTGGACCCTTCAGCAACAAGGCGAATGGTTAGTCACTATTCAATAATTACTTAAAATAATTATTTAGTAATGTCGCGTGCACCCCAGTGTGGGAATTGCTTGCGTACTAGCGCATTTAATTCTAATTCAAATGCTGAGTACTCTTGCGTTTTCTCATCAATAGCATGATTTATCATGCCGGCACCGACAGTAACATTGCTCAATCTGTCGATGATAATGAAAGCACCCGTGCCTTGATTATCTGCATAAGCATCAAAATGTAAGGTTTCGCTAGCAACAAAGTTAACAATACCAATATCATTTACTGCTAACTGTGAGCTAGATAAACTTTCCATGGTATTAACGTCATACTTGCTGACAACTGCTTGTGCATGACCTGTGGTCATTTTGCTGCCGTGCTTGATAAAGTATTCACGACCTGGTTCAAGTTCATTTTCATGCATCCATACTACGGTTGCGCTGAACTCTTTTGCTGATACCGGTAAGCTGCCTTTTTTAACGATGATTTCGCCGCGGCTGATATCAATTTCATCTTCAAGGGTTAACGTTACTGCCATACCTTTGTCAGCACGTTCTAAATTTCCATCGTAAGTAACAATTTCTTTTACTACGCTTTCTTTGCCAGATGGCAAGGCAACAATAGTATCGCCAACCAATACATGACCTGAGGCAATAGTACCGGCAAAACCACGGAAATCGAGATTAGGACGGTTAACATATTGCACTTGAAAACGCAGTTGTGTGAATGTTTCTTGTTTCTTAACATCAATGGTATTAAGCAGTTTCATTAACGTAGCGCCAGGATACCAAGGCATGTTTTCGCTTTCTTCGACCACGTTATCGCCATTTAGTGCTGATAATGGCACAAAGCGTATATCGCTAAACTCAAGTGACTCAGAAAATTCACGGTATTCTTTTTTGATTTCTTGGTAGCGTTCCTGAGAATAGTCAACCAAATCCATTTTGTTTACTGCAACAACAATGTTCTTGATACCTAATAGCGAACAAATAAACGAGTGACGACGGGTTTGTGTTTGCACGCCATAACGCGCATCAATCAAGATAATCGCAATATCACAGGTTGAAGCACCGGTAGCCATATTACGGGTATATTGCTCATGACCAGGAGTGTCAGCGATAATAAACTTACGTTTATCAGTTGAGAAATAACGATAAGCGACATCAATAGTGATGCCTTGCTCACGCTCTGACTGTAAACCATCAACAAGTAAGGCTAAATCGATTGCTTCACCGGTAGTACCTGATTTTTTAGAATCTTTTTCAATGGCAGCAAGTTGATCTTCAAAGATCATCTTTGAATCATGCAATAAACGACCAATTAAGGTACTTTTGCCGTCATCTACACTACCGCACGTTAAAAAACGTACTAATTCTTTGTTTTCATGTTGCTTTAAATAAGCTTGAATATCTTCTTCAATTAACTCTGACTGGTGACTCATAAATTGTTCCTTCGGAAATTTTTCATCAAATAAAAGTGTTACAAACTAAAATGGGGCTTAGCTGTTAATGTTTAAAAGTAACCTTCCATTTTTTTCTTTTCCATTGAACCAGCGCTATCGTGATCTATCACGCGCCCTTGACGTTCAGAGGTCTTCGTTAGTAGCATTTCTTGAATAATTTCAGGTAAGGTATTAGCCGTTGACTCAACTGCACCCGTTAATGGGTAACAACCTAATGTTCTAAAGCGAACACTTTTCATTTGTACTTCTTCATCTTCACCGATAGGCATACGGTCATCATCAACCATGATTAAGGTGCCATCACGCTCAACGACAGGACGTTCTTTCGCCAAATAAAGTGGCACAATTGGGATACTTTCTAAGTAGATGTACTGCCAGATATCAAGCTCAGTCCAGTTAGATAATGGGAAAACACGAATGCTTTCGCCTTTATTCACTTTACCATTGTAGATATTCCATAATTCTGGACGCTGGTTTTTTGGATCCCAACGATGGTTTTCATCACGGAATGAATAGACACGTTCTTTGGCACGTGATTTTTCTTCATCACGACGTGCGCCACCAAAAGCAGCATCAAAGCCGTATTTATTTAGTGCTTGTTTTAAGCCCTGAGTTTTCATGACATCAGTGTGCGTAGCACTACCATGCGTAAATGGACCCATGCCCATTTCAATGCCTTCAGGATTTTGATGTACAAGTAACTCAAAACCATACTCTTTCGCAATTTTGTCACGAAAGGCAATCATCTCTTTAAATTTCCAGTTGGTATCAACATGCAATAAAGGGAAAGGTATTTTACCTGGCGCAAAAGCTTTGCGAGCCAAATGTAGTAATACTGCCGAGTCTTTACCGACTGAATACAACATCACGGGATTATCAAATTCAGCCGCTACCTCACGAAAAATATGGATAGATTCAGCTTCAAGTGTTTTTAAATGGGTTAAATTCATTGCTAATATAAACTTTATGAAAAATTAATAAGTCTATAATGCCACAAATAAATATATTTTCTATATAAGAAACGCATTCGATATACTAAAAAGTAATATGAGATGTGGATATGATAACTATTTATTATCTAAAGCAGCGCTAAAATTAAAATTATTGAGAATAAACCAAAACAAAAAAGTCAGCTTAAGCTGACTTTTTAAGTAATACTTTTACTCCTGACTTTTAAATACTTAATCTCGTTTTATTTTGACTAACTATTTTTTCACCAATACCACTCACCTTAGTAAGCTCATCAATAGATTTGAAAGCACCTACTTTTTTTCGATATACAATGATAGCTTGCGCCTTAGCCTGACCTACGCCTTTTAAAGTGACTAACTGTTCAAAGGTTGAATTATTGAGGTTTACAACTTGTTGTATTACTTGTGTACTCTGCCCTTTCGCAGATTGAGTATCATTAGCCTCTTTAGCAAGAGTTAATGAACTGTTCACGAGTAAAATAACGCCTAGCGTTAAAGCAGACAACGTTTTACTGAGGTGTTTTGGCTTATTATTCATACTTTAATTCCTTGTAAAGTGATACCAATCGGACTAATTTTTCGCTCTGATTGGCATGATTAATAACTGTTAACCGTCTAATAGAAAACCTAAGAACAACTCAACAGTCATCATTAGGTGTAGAACGTTTACTCACATTTGTCAAAATACCAATTTAGCAGAGTTACTTTCAATTGATTAGCTCTCTACAAGTTAACAACGACTGTTATTGATTAAGTTATTCTATTGCCAAACAATCTTATCTAATTGTTGCTGACCTTCAGCCAAATTCATTTTAATAATTTTATTATTTTCACCTATGGTGATTAGACGCGGAATGCCACCCGAAGCAAAACGTTTATAAATACTTCGATCGTTATCAACGGCTAAGGTCACTTTAATGCCACGTTTATCACGCCAAGCGGTAACCGTTTCTGTGTCTTCTTCACGCGCAATAGCAATTATTTCGATATCATCGTTATCAAGTAAAGCAGAGCTATTTAACGCGTTTAATAAGTTATTAGAATCATGACACCAAGTGGCAAACAAAATAACTAACTTACGCTTACCTAATTCTTGTAAATCAATCACTTCACCGTCAATGGTGGTAATACTCTCAATAGGTAATGAATCTCCTGTATTGACGTATTCATCATGAACAACAGCATTTGATTGGTTTACTGGCAATGCCTGACAAGCAGACAGAGTAATCACTAAACTAACGATAAAACATAACTGCTTAAATTTACTTGCTGAGCTTTGAATCATGAAGATTGTTCCTAAATAGATTGAGTTTATTAACTACCTGGTATTTAACCTCAAATTCAACTATTTTCCAACAAACAAAAGTAAAATACGTATCTACTAGCGCTTTTGCCATAGCTTAATTAGAATAGCGGTCATTATTATTATTTTTCTGTAATTAGTGTAAGGAAATCATGAGCAAAGCAAGCAGCCTGTTGACCCCAGTATTGGCCAAGCGCCGTGGCAAAAACCCAGATAAAAAAAGCTGGCATAATTTACATGGTAGCAGTAGCAGCTTTGCTCTTTATCAAGCCGCGCAAACAGCAAAAACGCCGATATTACTGATTACGCACAATACGCCTCAAGCATTAAAAATTGAGCAAGAGCTGCTCAGCTTAGCCAAAAGTGATAACTTAACTAATAGCGAACACAAGGTAAGTATTTGTCTTTTTCCTGATTGGGAAACACTGCCATACGACAATTTTTCTCCACACCAAGACATTATTTCTCAACGTCTTTCGACCTTATACCAGCTATCACGTATGGAATCGGGCATCATTATCGTGCCGGTAACCACCCTAGTGCAAAAGCTAGCACCTAAACAATATATTGAAGCGAACAGCTTAATAATAAAAACAGGTGATAAAAGAGATTTACATCAAATGCGACAAGCGCTTGAAGCTAGTGGCTATCGTAATGTTGATCAAGTATTAGAGCATGGTGAATTTTCTGCTCGAGGCGCCATTTTAGACCTTTTCCCTATGGGCAGTAGTAAACCTTTTCGTTTAGATTTCTTTGATGATGAAATTGATGAAATTAGACTCTTTGATCCAGAAAGCCAGCGTTCCAAAGAAAAAATTGATTCGATCAACTTATTACCTGCTCATGAATTTCCTATAGACGAAGCAGGTATCAATTTATTCCGCAGCCAATTTCGTGAACAATTTCAGGGCAATATTCATAAAGAGTCTGTTTATCACAAAGTCAGTAACGGTATTTTACCGCCTGGTATTGAATATTATTTACCACTATTTTTTGATAACAATGTTGACAGCAATCAAGCCAGTGATAAAAAAGCAGCAACGTTAAGTAATACCCTTTGTGATTATTTAACCGATAATACCTTGATCGTTATTAGCGGTGATATTGAGCATTCTTTAACGAAATATTGGCTTGATATTGATTATCGCTATGAAAATAGGCGTTACGACCCTACTCGTCCTTTATTACCGCCTGATAAACTATTTTTAACTACCGAAACTCTTTATAGCGCTTTAAAACCTTTTGATCGTATCACTATTGCAACAGAAGCTTTGGTAGAAGCGAAGCACACAACAGACATCGCTGGAAATATTTCAGACAATGTTGACCAAGCCTCTGATAGCGAGATAAATGAAACTAAAAGTAAAAGCAGTGACATATGTTTTGATGTTAAGCCACTGCCTGATTTAACCATAAATCATAAATTGAAGCAGCCGTTCGAACTAATTAATGCATTTATAGCCAGTAAAGAAACCCCCAACAAAGTGCTCTTTATTGCGCAAAGCCAAGGGCGGCGAGAAAGTGTGCTTGAGTTGCTTGAACGCGACAAAATCAAACCGGCACAGTTCGATAACATCGACGACTTCATCAACGCTACCGATACTATTGGTATTACCGTAAATAGTTTAACACAAGGTTTTTCTTTTCAAGCAAAAGGTAACAGCCAGAAGAATGCTATTGCACTGGTTACTGAAGCCGAACTATTGGGCGATCATGTCTCTCAAGCCAGACGACGTACCAAAGCACAAGATTTACAAGCCGATGCACTATTTAAAAACCTTGCTGAATTAACCGTTGGCCAGCCAGTAGTTCATATAGAACATGGTATTGGACGATATTTGGGTCTGCAAACGATTGAAAATGCGGGTATAGTTACCGAATTTTTAATGCTGAGTTATGCCAACGATGCCAAGCTTTATGTACCAGTAAGCGCTTTACATTTAATCGGTAGATATTCAGGTGCGGATAGTGACAATGCTCCATTGCATAGATTAGGCACTGATACCTGGAGTAAAGCTAAGCAAAAAGCCGCCGAGAAAGTGCGTGATGTTGCCGTTGAATTACTCGATATTTACGCAAAACGTGCCAGTAATTATGGTCATAGTTTCAAACGTAACAAGCAAGACTACCAAGCTTTTAGTGATACCTTTGGTTTTGAAGAGACCTTTGACCAGAAACAAGCCATTAACGCTGTTGTAAGCGATATGATGTCACCTAAAACTATGGACAGACTTGTTTGTGGTGATGTTGGTTTTGGTAAAACAGAAGTGGCTATGCGTGCTGCCTTTGTTGCAGTTAATGATGGCAAGCAAGTTGCAATACTGGTGCCTACGACATTGCTTGCTCAACAACATTACGAGAACTTTAGAGATAGATTTGCCAACTGGCCAGTGGTCACAGAAGTTTTATCACGTTTTAAAACCGCTAAAGAGCAAAAAGAAGTCATTGCCAGAGTGGAATCAGGTCAAGTTGATATTCTCATCGGCACCCATAAGTTACTGCAAGACAGCATAAAATATAAAGATTTAGGTTTACTTGTCGTCGATGAAGAACACAGATTTGGTGTTAAACAGAAAGAGAAAATCAAACAGTTACGTAGTAACGTTGATATTTTAACACTAACTGCAACACCAATCCCGCGTACCTTAAATATGGCCATGGGCGGTATGCGTGATTTATCCATTATTGCCACGCCACCAGCAAAACGTTTAGCCGTAAAAACCTTTGTCCGCGAGCACGATGAAGCGTTAATCAGAGAAGCTATTTTACGTGAAACCTTACGTGGTGGTCAGGTCTATTACCTACATAACCATGTTGATACTATTGATAAAACCGCTGCAGACATTCAAAAATTAGTGCCTGAAGCAAGAGTAGTTACTGCCCATGGGCAAATGCGCGAGCGCGAGCTTGAACGTATCATGAGTGATTTTTATCATCAACGATTTAACGTTATTGTTTGTACCACTATTATTGAAACAGGTATCGATGTACCTAGTGCTAATACCATCATTATGGACAGAGCAGACCATCTTGGTTTGGCACAATTACACCAACTTCGTGGCCGTGTTGGTCGCTCGCATCATCAAGCTTATGCTTATCTGTTAACGCCACATGAAAAGCGTATCACTAAAGATGCTAAGAAACGTTTAGACGCTATTGCCTCACTTGAAGATTTAGGTGCAGGTTTTACTTTAGCGACCCATGATTTAGAAATTCGTGGTGCCGGTGAATTATTAGGTGAAGATCAAAGTGGCTCAATGTGCCAAGTAGGCTTTAGTTTGTATATGGAAATGCTTGACCAAGCCGTTGCTGCACTTAAAGAAGGCAAGCAATTATCATTAAGCCAAGTTATGTCTGCACAAACTGAAATCGAATTACGTATACCAGCGCTGATACCGGAAGATTATATTTTTGACGTTAGTTTACGCTTAAGTCTGTATAAACGAATTGCCAGCTGTAAAGACAAAAGAGAGTTGGACGATATACAAGTAGAATTAATTGATCGCTTTGGTTTATTACCTCAACCGACCAAAAATTTAGTTCAAATTGCCAAATTACGTATTAAAGCGCAAACCATTGGAATCTCACGTATTGAGGCAAGTGCAACTGGCGGCTCTATTGAGTTTAGTGATTCCACTAGCGTTGACCCTATGTTAATTATTGGTTTAATTCAAAAGAATCCAGCAATGTACAGCATGGCTGGTGCAAGCAAGTTAAAGTTTGTAAAAGCCAATGACGATACGCAAAAACGTTTTACTTTAATTACTAATATCTTAAATGACTTAGCCAAATAGTTACTTATAATGGTAACGAGTATTATGATAAACTTGAACAGTACGCTTCAGTTAAGCGTTACTTGTTCAAGTCAGTAATAACTTGGCTCAACAAGCAATAATAACTTGACCCAATGACTACCTAATACGGTTATAATTTTGCCTTCAATCACGGAATTTTAATGAAATACCATTCAATTATTACCTCTGCATTAACCTTGTTATGCTTATTAACAAGTAACAGTTCTTTGGCAACACAAAGCTCTAAAAAATCTTCCGCTGAACAAGCACGTTGGTTTGAAATTGAGGTCATTCTTTTTAAACACCTTTCAAGTAGCTCCGCAAAGAATTCAGACAATATCGAGCAGTTTTCAGCTAGCGATTTGAGTGTTAAAAAGCGACGAGCATTAGACTTATTAGCGCCTTACTTACAACCTAACATTGCTTCATTAAAACAATTATTACCAAATTGTGAACAACCAGAAACCTCACTACCTTATAACATTAACCCAAGTATCTTATGGGCTGAAAAGTTAGATAATGAAAGCAACGATGCTGATAGTAGCAGTACCGACAATTCTTCTGTGCAAGCAAACAGTGAAGAATCAAACTCATCAACTAATATGTCAGTGACTGTGCTTTCAGCACCATCCAATGAGATAACTATAGAAAATGTGGCAGCTACTGAAAAAGCCATGAATGAAGAAAGCTTGACTGAAAAAAACGACCAAACTTACACCAGCACCATTGAGCCCGCTATTGTTTTAGCCGTTTATAACCAATATCCGATAAGTAGCAACACACCATTATGTGTTATCCCCGCTGAGTTCTTCCAACAACACTTAACTGCAGACCAACTCGAACAATTTAATATCGATGGTTTTCCTGTTGAAAAGATAACAAAAACCATTAATGGACTTGAGCAATGGCAAGACGATGACGATGGTGAAATCACTTGGGCAAGTGATAGCCCTTACTTAATAAGCCAAGACTCACTACGTTTGAAGTCTATTTCTAATCGCATCAAGCGCTCTCGTAACTATGCGCCATTATTACACCTAGGATGGCGTCAAACAGGTGATACCAAAAGACAAGCTAAAGCCATACAGCTATATACTGGTGACCATCTAGCACTAGGTTACCAACAAGCAATAGCGACACAAAAGTTAGAGCAAAAAATGCTTGAAGTACAGGCTATTCTAGCGAAAAGACAACAAGCAGAAATATTATCACATAGTCAAATAACTTTAGATGGCACTGAAACAGCACAAATCACTGTCAATGTAACGCCAACAATTAACTCTGACAATACGACTGAGTTTGCTACAGACAAGGTTAGCAACAATAGTGGCATGAGTATAAGTCAGAATGGATCATCCGATTTGGCTATAGACAATACTGAAGCGACTATTGAGTTATCAATAGCTGAACAGTTACGCTTACAAGCCAAGCAGCAACAACTTGAGAATATCTTTCAGCAGTTTGCATTATTAAACCATCAATCAGAGAAACAAGAAAATAACACTAACGGCGTTGGTCAAAACGAAGAAATAGTGTTAAATGAAGAGAATGTTCAACGTATTGTTGCTCAGTTATCATCTGATATCACGGCAAAAGAGTCGCAATTAAATCTACAGAATACAACTGATAAGCAAAGAGACATCACCGAACCTACGCAACCCTGGTCAGTCGATGGACTTTTCAAGGTTCATTTAAAACGTAATAATTATCTCTATATCGAGAGCGAATTAAATATTGTTGATTCATCGCCAAAGCTATCAAATAAAGCGAACAACACAGCAAGTCAAAATAAGGTTATCTCATTTAAACAAGATCGCCGTGTGATCACTGGCGAAATCCATTATTTTGACCATCCTCATATAGGCATGATAGTGCAAATTAGGCGTTTTGATCCGACAAAACCTGCTAATGAAGCCGTTAGTCAAGCAAAGAAGTAATATCAAACTAATATTAACAAACTAAATTTCTCAAAGTAAAAAATAAAGGTAAGGGTTAATAAAATGGATAAAGAAATTGAAATTCAAGCTGCGGTATTTCGCCGTTTACTTGCACATTTAGACTCACGTAAAGATGTACAAAACATTGAGTTAATGAACTTAGCTGGCTTTTGTCGTAATTGTTTTAGTAAATGGACAGTCAACGAAGCAGAAAAGTTAGGTGTTGACGTTGATATCGATACTGCGCGTGAACAAGTTTACGGCATGTCATACAGTGAATGGAAAGAAAACCACCAATTACCTGCGACCGAAGAGCAAATGGCTAAATTTAATGCGCTAAATAAAAAGTAATATTTTTAGCGATACGAAATGAGCTTAAGCCCCTGTATTATCCTATGCAATATAAGACAGGGGAATAAGTGACCAACCTTATGAAAACTGAGCGATTTCATCTTCAGTTAAGTCTCGCCATTCCCCTGGGGCTAAATCACCCAACGTTATGTCTCCTATCTGTTCTCTGTGTAAACCCACTACCCTATTACCTACCGCGGCAAACATTCGCTTAACTTGGTGATATTTACCTTCGGTAATAGTCAGTAATACTTCACTCTTGTAAGCCGTTTCATCAACCAAATCAGTTTCTGCGACTCGTGTTAAAATTGCAGGTCGAGTAAGAGAATCTTCACCTTGAAGCTGAAGTCCACTATCAAATCTTGCCACTAAAGAGGATAACTTGTCATCTTCAATCTCACTACGTAGCCATACGCGATAAGTTTTCTGACATTGTTTTTTGGGGGAAATTACATTATGAGACCAACGCCCATCATCAGTGATCAATACCAAACCTGTGGTATCAGCATCTAAACGTCCCGCAATATGTAAATCAAAGGCTTTATCGACCTCGATAGAGTGCAATACTGATGGATAGACCTCATCAATATTTGAGCAAATAGTGTCTACTAATTTATGTAAAATATAATAGCGTGAGCCACGCGCACTAAGCTGTTGACCATCAATGGTGATGGTATTATTTTCATGTACTTGCATGGCCGCATTTTTAGCAACCTCACCATTAACACGTACTTCACCGCTTTTAAGCACTTTTTTAGCTTCAGTTCGGGTAAGTTCGGTACTTTTACAAATGAATTTATCTAGACGCATAGTTTAATCGGAAATGAATATATGAAGATAGAGCGCCATTATCCTTATTCACAATTAACAAGCAATGCTTTATGTAAATAAATTATCACCCGTTTAACTTAGCCTCGATACGATCACCAATAAAAAAGCACTTACTAAGTTAAAAGAGTAAGTGCCTTTTATTTAAAAACAAATGAGTTGAATAAACTAGCGTAAAGTTATCTATTCTACTTCAGCTAAATACCAGTAACCTTGGTTAAGTAATTCAGCCACTAATTCAACAAAAGCAGCGTTACGGCTCCATTCTGAAATATCATCAGGTAGTAACATTACTTTATCGCAAAGCAGTTTCACGCCATCCGCTATTTCTGCTGAAAAAGCCAATTCACTGCCGTTGATATAACAAAATCCTTCTTCTATCGTATCTTCAAAATAAAAAGCACGTAAACCGCCTAAGCGTTTAATAGCATGACTATTAAGTAAGTTACTCACTTCAGTAAGCTCAAATGGCTCATCGGGTACTAAAATATCGAGATCATGTTTCGCGGACGTTAAAAACTGACCGGTGAATTTTTTAAAGCTCTCGTCATCATCCAATAAATTCTGAACTTGAGACTTAATACTGGTGTAATCGTCGTTACTTACTTCGCCACTGTGACTAACGACTTGTCTGTCTGGATCGGTTAATAACTGACTGCCTTTTTCATTATCAATTAAATGATCAGCAAAAGCGCTGAGTACACTTACCGCTGAATTACCGCGAAAGCCGACTGAAAAGCTCATTGACGTATCAAGAGATATGCCTTCATGAGGGAATCCAGGCGGAATATACAAGATATCTCCAGCATCTAGCTTAACGTCGATGATAGCTTCAAATGCCTCAACATGTAATAACGCTTCGTGAGCCGCAAATTCTACATGCTTGCCACTATCTCCAACTCGCCAGTGACGTTTACCTGAGCCTTGGCAAATGAAGGTATCGTAGTTATCAATATGAGGACCAACACTTCCGCCTGGCATAGCAAAACTTGCCATTAAATCATCTAGGCGCCAGTGAGGAATAAAACGGAATGCTTCAATAATTTCTGCCGCTTCTTCAGAGAAGTTATCAAGGGCTTGTACTACCAAAGACCAGTTTTTGGTACCTAAGTGTTCATAGCTTTCAAAAGGACCAAAAGCAGCTTGCCATTTACCGTCTTTTTTATGAACCAAACGAGACTCTATTTGTTCTTCCATCGCAAGACCTGCCAATTCGTCAGCAGCAATTGGGTCAATAAAATTTTTAAATCCCTGACGAATTACCACTGGTTTTTTTTGCCAGTATTCATCGAGGAATTCTTGCTGAGTCATTTGCTTCAAGTTTAAGGTATACATAGTGCTCTCATTTAATTTATTTCAATTAGTACAATTAGTACAATTACTACTTATATTAAGCCACGGACATGCCGGCAATTTTATGCCAAAAGCCATTACACTCTGCAATCCCATCGAGTGGCGTTGTCGTTGGGTGAACGAGTTGCTCTCTAAAGTTATCAAGTTGGGTAAAAGCTGCGCTGCTATCAGCACTAATTCTGGCGATATCAACCCCCATTGATTTAAGGGCTGGCATTTCATTGATGAGATTATACTGGTATCCCGACAAAGTTTGAATACCATTGAGCACAAAAACTCGTTCTCCTTCTCGACTATTCATCCGACGACCTTGTGGATACTTAATACAGCAGTACTCACAATCATCTTTTGCCTTATCTTCAGAGCGTGCAGTAAAACAACGAGCCGAGTAGGCTAACGGCAGATATCCCCAAGAAAACACTTCGCACTCAAACGCTTGTCGAATACCGGCATCAGTAGCTTGTTCTAGTAATATTTTTAACCAATCACCACTGAGCTCTACCGGCATTAACCAACGCATCATGCCTTGCTTTAATAGGACTTTAAGCGTTGATAAGTTGTAGCAATTGATCGCAGGACCGGCAACAAAAGGCATGTTGAGATCATGCATTATTTGCACGGCACTTAAATCGTTTGCTTCAACCAAAAACTCGCCGTTGTCACATAAACGTTTCAAGACTTGTATTTCAGCAGGGGACTCAAGCAAGGTCATGGTGGATATAACCACCTGTTTATTAGTGTCTTTCGCTACTTCTTGTGCTAAGGCAAGCCAATCTTTAGCGCGAAGCTCTCGTCTTTTAGAACAAACTGTTTCACCCAAGTAGATGATATCCGCAGCGCTAGACTTTGCTTGTTGATAAAAGTCTTCAACTTCTTTTTTCGGCCAAAAGAAAAGGCTCGGTCCTAATGAAAATTTCATAATTTATCCAATTAATTTTAGTATGTCACTACTGCCACTTTCATAGTTATTCAGCTTTAAGCTGTATCGTTCAATTTCGAGGAAAAAGCACGGAGTTGACGCTAGTCAATGAGTACTTATGACAAATAAATTGGACTATACAGCGACAAGATGAGTGACTATCACTGCCACTTTCGGTGATAAGCACCCAGGGTTGTTTGTGAGCCTTCCGATAGATTGGCGAGTGTATTCATCCAAGCGCCTTCAACGACAAAGTTATCAGGGTTCTGTTGATATCTATCTAATGCCATTCGCCACGTTTTAGCGACTTGTTCCACATAAGCAGGACTACGTTGTCTGCCTTCAATTTTTACCGATACTATGCCCATGGCTATTAAGTCAGGAATAAGCTCTAAGGTATTAAGGCTAGTTGGCTCTTCTAGTGCATGATAAACATTATTATCGACTTCAAAGCGACCTTTACACAGCGTTGGGTAACCTGCGTTTTCATCCGCTTGGTAACGGTCAATAAGCACGCCATTTAAGCGAGACTCTAATCCTTTATCCGTGTCTTGCCAGCGAACATATTTTGCCGGTGAACAGGCACCGACTGTATTAGGAGATTCACCGGTCATATAAGATGATAAGTAACAGCGCCCTTCTGCCATAATACATAAGCTGCCAAAGGCAAAGACTTCTAAAGGAATAGGACTACTTTTAGCTAACTGCCTAACTTGTTGCACCGATAAAACCCGCGGCAGTACCACTCGACTAACATCAAAATTATTTTTAAAGAATTTTATCGCTTCAAGATTGGTGGTTGAAGCTTGCACAGAAACATGACGTTCAACATCAGGATATTTTGTTGCGGCGTAATCAAGTACGCCTAAATCGGCAATAATTAACGCATCTGTGCCTATAGCAACAGCGTTATCTACCGCTTTTTGCCAACGTTCTTCACCACCAGCATGAGCAAAAGTATTGATAGCAACATGCAATTTTTTCCCCCGTTGATGCACATAATCAGCAGCTTTTGCTAACTTACCATCATTAAAATTAAGACCAGCAAAATGACGAGCGTTAGTATCATCTTTTAAACCGATATAAACTGCATCAGCACCATTATCTATTGCTGTTTTTAGTGCAGGTAAATTACCCGCAGGACAAAGTAACTCCACGTCGACTCCCAACCATTATTAGAAAACTAATTTTCTGCAGTGTATGTTGTTCATCATTGTTATTTATTGATGTGCATTAAAGAAAACTTGATCTGCAATATTAATTGCTTTTTAAGCCTTGCTAGAATTAGCTACCGCTATCAAGCCACATTAGAGTAAAGAGAAGTGCTAAAATTTCCTTCATTATTACCCCTTACACAATCAATAACGGCGAATTTAACTCCCTGCCTATCACTCGTTGAGCAAAAGTTACCAT
The DNA here is from genome assembly GCF_002836255.1 of Colwellia sp. 75C3. GTDB lineage: Bacteria > Pseudomonadota > Gammaproteobacteria > Enterobacterales > Alteromonadaceae > Colwellia. Next base: position 98,266 of record NZ_PJAU01000058.1, read on the forward strand.
TGAAGGTCAAGGCAAACTTAATCAAAGCGATGCCAAATATTTTACGACCTAGCTTACGGTTAGTGCCTTTTAGCGCGCAAAAGTCATTACTTATCCCGGCATTACACTCTATTTTTGGTGAGGCTATTGAAGATGGCGACTTTGAGTTTTTACAAGGAAAGTGGCTTAAGATTTCAATTGTCGACTTGCAACTCAACTGGTGGTTAAGCTTCGATAAAGACCAATTAATCATGGCATCACTTGAAGAGAATATTACTGAAGATGTCAGTTTTAGTGCTAACGGTGATGACTTAGTACTGATTGCAGGTCGTAAACAAGACCCTGACACATTATTTTTTCAACGTCGTTTAAAAATTGAAGGTGATACTGAACTTGGATTAGAAGTTAAAAACTTGATTGATGCTATTGATATCGAGCAACTACCTAGTTCGGTTCATGACTTAGTAGATTTTTCTGCCTGCTTTTTACAAAACACCCATGATGAATTGACTTTAGCAAAGCGTTAGAAGCCAAAGAATACACCAAAAATGATGAGTTACATAGCACAGCTAGCTTTACAGTGATTAATAGCATACAAGAAAAAAATTGATTATTGATTAATCTTTTCGATATTTTTATCGGATATTTGATAGAAGAGAAGGTATAGTTTACAGTGATGATTAGGAATAACTCGTAGGGTTATCATCCACTATATAATAATAAAACACAGTGCTCGCATTAATTCGTAAGGGATATATCGGATTAATTAAATCGACTGTGTAGTGCTGTAATTAAAGGTTACTAGTCTTAATGAATTTATCCCAATGTGAAATAAAAAATATACTCTATTCCTACGAAGATACTGTTGTCGCACGTGTTATCCCTAACAATACTGAGTTTGCTAATAAAACATCTGAAAAGCCAACCGTTATTATTAAATACCAAAATACTGATTATCCCTCGGTAGAACTAGACTCTCGTTGGAAAAATGAATTTAGAATTTTACGCGCTATCGATTCAAAATGGGTAATTAAAGCACACGCTTTAAAGCGACATCAAAACAGCCATATATTGGTACTAGAAGATTTTTCGTCAACAACGTTAAGTAAGCTGATAGCAACAAACGAACTAACATTTAGCCAGCGTTTACATATCGCTTGCCAGTTGACTTCCGCCTTAGCGGATGTGCACCGTTTACAATTAATCCATAGAGACATAAACCCAAGTAATATTTTAATCGATCCCGCTACAATGCAATTAAAATTGTGCGATTTTGCTTTAGCCACTCGTCTTAGACATAAACAAATAAAATTACTTAATCATGATCTATGGGGGAAATTTGAATATATTTCACCTGAGCAAACAGGACGTACCAACATACCAGTAGATTATCGCAGCGATTTTTATTCGCTAGGTGTCACGCTTTATGAACTTTTCAGCGGGCATTTACCCTTTACTTCGCAAAACGCGATGACTTTATTACACTCTCATATTGCTCGAACACCCGAGCCTTTAACTGAGTTAAAACATGGTGTTCCATCGGTAATTTCGTCAATAATCAGTAAGCTCATGGATAAGTCGCCAGAGAATCGTTACCAAAGTACCTATGGTTTACAAGATGATTTAGATAAATGTTTCATGCAATGGCAAGAAAACAACGCTATTGAACACTTCATTTTAGCCGTATCAGATGTATCTCTTTATTTTAATGTCTCAAATGAACTTTACGGCCGTGAAAATGAATTGGCGATTATTTTAGCAGCATATAATCGCGCCTGCACAGGACACTCTGAATTAGCTATGGTTACTGGTTATTCTGGTGTAGGTAAATCAGCGCTAGTACATGAATTGCAAAAAAACATAATCGCCACAGATGGTTTATTTATCATGGGTAAATGTGATCAATACAACCGTGGACAACCTTTTTTAGTCTTAATTGAAGCGTTGCAACAGTTATTACAAAATTTATTAAGTGAAAGCAGTGAAAAGCTCAACCAATGGCGCACTAAGTTACAAGTGGCGCTTGGTAATAATGCTGCCATTATTACTGAATTATTACCCGATCTCGAACTAATTATCGGTCCTGCTTCCCCACTAACAGTATTACCACCCGCTGAAGCTGAAATGCGATTAAATATGGTCTTTATTGATTTTGTCAGTGTGCTGTACTCTAAAGAGCAACCACTGGTTATATTTCTTGATGACTTGCAGTGGGTTGATATGCCCACATTGACCCTATTACAACAACAAGTAAATGATAGTAATAAGAATGGCTTATATGTTATTGGTGCTTACCGCGATAATGAAGTTGATGAAGCGCATCCACTTACTCTTGCCTTACAAAAAATAGAGCAAGCAAATGCATTAACCAAAATACACCTTCTTCCGCTCAAGCTAGAGCATGTTCAGCAATTACTACGTAGTACACTACAATGTGATTTTGATGATGTATCGGCGTTAGCTAAGTTATGCTTCAAAAAAACACAAGGTAATCCATTTTTCCTAAAGCAATTCTTATTAACTATTTATCAAGAAGATGGCATTAACTACAACCATAAAACAGGAATATGGCAGTGGTGTATTGATGAAATAAATAAACACTCAATGACCGATAATGTTGTTGATTTAATGATTGAAAAATTTAGACAACTTAAGAGTGAAACACAGTCACTCGCGTCTATAGCAGCTCACCTCGGCCATAGTTTTAGTCTCCACCAATTATCATCCGCGTGTAAATACGATACCACCACAACCGCCAAAACGCTGTGGCCTCTCCTCGAGGCGGGATTCATATTACCGCAAGATGAGTACTATCAATTTATCGATAACGAATCGAGCTTAAGTCAATCTCACTATTGTTTTTTACACGATAAAGTTCAACAAGCTGCTTACCAATTAACACCTGAAGCAGGTCGTGAAAAATTATTATGGCATATAGGTAAACATTGGCTAGAGACTATAACTGAAGAAGAATTAGAGGTTAACCTTTTTACATTACTCAATGTACTTAATGGCGCCATCAATATCATCGATAAACCTGATGAATTAAAACAAATCGTCACGTTAAATTTGAGAGCAGGATTAAAAAGCAAAAGTGCCGCCAATTATGATGCAGCAGCCAGTTATCTGCGCATTGCGATGCAACATTTAGCGATTAATGCATGGGAAAATGATCCACAGCACACGTTAGCCATAGTAAAAGGGTTAATAGAAGCTGAGTTCTTAGCTGGAAACATTGATACCGCACGCGATTTATACCTTAAGAATGTTAACAGTGCTCCAACAAATGTGGAAAAAGTGGCGCTAATTTTAGTACAAGCAGACCAATTCCAATCACGCGGAAGTTTTCCTGATGCAATAGCAGTTTTGATGAGCGGCTTAGCCACCTTGAATGTTGACTTCCCCTTAAATGAAACTGAAGCCGAAAAGCAATTAGTCGCTACTTTTACCGCCACACAAAAATTTCGTAATCAATATACCGATGAACAATTATTAGTCGCAGATAAAATGACAGATGAGCATTGTTTACTGCGGATGGAAATACACAATGCTTTAGCACCCGCTCTATATTTATCAGGTTGCGCTCGTTCATACGCTAATAACGCATGTCATATGGTGCAACTTACTTTAGAGTATGGGCAATGTGAACTTAGTTCGATTGGTTATGCTGCCTACGCCACAGCCATGTCGATGATGGGTGAAAAGTACCCTGCTTGTTACCAAATGAGTAAATTGGCTAAAAGTGTTTCAGACTTATGGGAAAGTAAGTATCACCGTGCAACCATTTATCAGTACTTTGCTTCAAGCTATCAACATTGGTGTGAGCCAATTGAAAATACCTATGTCTTTCAAGAGCAAGTTATCGCTTGGGGAGAAGAAGGTACCAACCTTGTTTTCGCTGGCTACTGCGTTTTATTTAAAGCCTGTAACAAGTTTATTAAAGGCGTTCAGTTAGACGAATTACAAAAAGATATTGAGTATGGCTTAGCTTTTTTAAATAAAAAACAACAACCTGCAACAATAAACTTTGTATTATTAGGCGCTTATCAATCGTTATTAGCCTTACAAGGAAAAACGCTATCACCTCCTTCCTCAGGTACCGGTATTAGCTCTTTAAACACTGAATCCTTTAACGTCGGTCAATATTTTAATAACGATTTCCATGCACCTTCTATGGATATGGCTTTTTATACTTTTGCAACGCTGCGTTTTTCTTATCTGATGAATGACAAAGTATTACAAGCACAATGCATTAAAAATATTGATGTTGTCTGCATGTTTCTACCTGATAGTCCAATAATGACAGAGAGCTTGTTTTATGTGGCATTAATTTTATTGGATAACATTGATTGCGATACAAATGGCAAGGTTACAAATGCCAAAGATGACTTGGCCAAAGCACAAGAAATTTGTGACCAGTTTCAAGCATGGTCCGTTAATAGTTCCAGCAACTATTCACATAAATATTTATTAATCGCTGCAGAAATAGCCAGGGTAAAAGCACAACATGCCCTAGCGACAGAATTTTACGCTCAAGCCCTTGATGCTGTTGAAATAGCCAACTTTATTCATTGTGAAGCGCTGATTAACGAGCGTTATGCAAAATATTGGGCTGATTTAGGACAAAAACGAATCGCTGCGAATTGTATTAAGGATGCCTATTATCTTTATGCTCGCTGGGGAGCTGTAGCAAAATGCACTCAGTTAGAAGCGCAATGGCCGCAACAACGTTTCAATTTAATCAGTGGTACTGTTCCATTTGGAGGCAGTTTACAAAATTCAATACAGAATACTGTCACCGATAAAACTCAATCTATTGATTTACACTCACTGCTAAAAGCCAATCAACTTTTATCGGAAGAAATTTATGTCAATTCATTATTAGAAAAAATGATGAGTGTACTGATGGAGAACGCAGGCGCTCAACATGGCGCGATTATCATAAATGAAGAAGCGCAATTGACAGTGGAAATAGTAGGTTATATCAATAATTTATCTTCCTCTATTGAGAGCCAATTACATAACATCAACCTTGATGACGTTGATACAGCAGAGCCCCCCTTATTACCTGATACCTTAATTCGTTATACACAAAAAACGATGAAAACTTTGCTCATAGATAATCCTGCTGAAGATCCTCGATTTATTAATGACAGTTACTTACGGATAAATAATCCGAAATCGGTCTTATGTTTACCTATTACTGCCCAAGGTCGATTAATCGCTATCGTCTATCTAGAAAATAGCCTCACAGAACACGCTTTCACTAAAAAACATAAAGATACCGTTGAGCTTATTTCAGCACAAGCGGCTGTTTCTTTAATTAATGCACGCCATTATGAAACGCTAGAAAATAAAGTAGCAGAACGTACCCAAGAGTTGCAGTTATTGGCGATTAAAGATGGTCTTACCGGTATTTTTAATCGACGTGAATTTGATAGCACCTTAGATAAAGAATGGAGTAGTGCTTCCCGTGAATTTGGCTCATTAACATTGATGATGATAGATATAGATCACTTTAAAGCCTATAACGATAATTATGGACATCCCGAAGGGGATTCATGCATAAAATTAATTGCTCAAGCGTTAAGTTCTGTAGTGGCGCGTAAAAATGATTTTGTCGCTCGTTATGGCGGTGAGGAGTTTGTTATTTTAATGACAACGTCAGATCAAAACACAGTGGAAAGGCTTGCCCAACGTTGTATGAAAAAAATTAAGGATTTAGCAATTCCTCATCAGTTTTCAAACACTGCCGAACATGTCACCATTAGCATAGGTATAGCAACGCTGAATATTTTACCTAATGTACATCCAGGTACGCTAATAAAACAAGCTGATTCTGCTTTGTATAAATCAAAAGAAAATGGTCGTGATCAATATACCTTTTCTTCAGTACTATAAGTTATCGTTTAACTTAGTGTTCAGATTAATAAAGTCGAAATTGTTATTGCTTTGAAAATCAAAATACCTATATGATTTTATGAGGAAAATCATATAGGTTTAGACATAAAAACTATTACCGATAAACGCACATCACGTTAAACTGGCAGCATATGCCCTTGCTTTAGCTAAATCTTCTGGGGTATCAACGCCTTCAACTGGCACATGACTATTTGCTACTGCTACGTGAATTCTCTCACCTTGGTATAAAACTCTTAGCTGTTCAAGTGCTTCAACTTGTTCTAATTCACTTGTTGGCCAATTAACATAGTCTTTGATAAAGCCTGCGCGGTAGGCATAAATGCCGACATGTCTTAAGTAAAAATCACCTATTGCACGAATATTTTCTTCCGTATTGGCATTCTCATTTAAAAAGCGTTCTCTATCATAAGGAATAGTAGCCCGTGAAAAATATAAGGCATAACCATCTTTATCAAGTATCACTTTAACTGCATTGGGATTAAAAGCTTCATCAACAGAGTCAATATTAATAGCCAAAGTCGACATGCGCGCTACACGATTATTTTGTTGTTGATTGGCTAAGTTATTGGCTACTTGAGCAATGTTTTCTGGTGGAATAAAGGGTTCATCACCTTGTACATTAACAATAATTTCATCATCACTGAATTGATATTGTTCCATCACTTCTGCCAGGCGTTCAGTACCTGATTGATGATCTGAACGTGTTTTACAAACCTCTGCGCCAAAGCTACTAACTACAGCAGCGACTTCATCATTATCTGTAGCAACAATGACTTGGCGCGCACCACTTAGCAGTGCTTTTTCAACAACCCATTGGATCATCGACTTACCATTAATATCGGCTAAAACTTTACCGGGTAAACGTGATGATTGAAATCTAGCAGGAATAACAACAACAAAGCTTGTATCACCTGTCGATTTGTCGCTTACTGCTTTGTCTATTGCTGGACTGCCACTAACAGACATAATTAGCTACCCTGCTCAGTTGACTGGCTAACGTTAAGCTCTCGTGCTTCTCCTTCGAGTAGCACTGGAATATCTTTTTCTATGCGGTAGGCAAGTCTATCAAAATTACAAATCAGCTCTTTCGCTTCTTTATCGTAATCTAACTTACCTTTACATACTGGGCAGGCAAGGATTTCCATTAATTTTGTATCGAAGGCCATGATGGTTTCTCACTGGTTATTTATTAGTTAACTGTTTAGTTATATGTTTAGTTATATTTTATCAATGCCACGCTAACTGGCGGCTTTAATTTTATCTTGCAATATTTGTTGCTCTACTTGACTAAAAGTCGCATCAACAGGTAAGTACCACCAGTTGGCTTTACAAAAAGCACGGCATTTAACCGCGTCTTTTTCAGTCATTAATAACGGTATATTATCATCAAAAGCGCTGAAATCAGCAAGGGTAAAACTATGATGATCAACAAAACTTTGTTGATTAATTACTTTTAGTTTATTTACAGTCAAGGTATCGAAAAAGCGTTGCGGCGCGCCAATGCCTGCAATAGCATTAACTGAAGAATTAATCATAATAAAATCAGTTAAGTTAATGCGCTCGTTGGTAAGTAAGTTACACACTTCTGTAGCCGCCAATGACATATGTAAGCTTAGATTTGATGATTTTGGAGTGTCTTTGGCTTCTTTATCATTAAAGCCTTGCCCGTTATAGATAACCAAATCACTTTTAGGTAAACGCCACTGTCCTTCTCTTAACGGTCCAGCGGGCAATAACAAGCCGTTACCAAATAAACGTTTCCCATCAACAATAATAAGTTCTAAATCACGCTGTAAGCGATAATGCTGTAAACCATCATCACTAATAATGATATTGCAGCCTTGGGAAATCAATAGCTCTGCACTAGCAATGCGATCACTACCCACAGCAACAGGTACCTGACAACGTTGTTGAATAAGTATCGGTTCATCACCTGCGGCGAATGTGGTTGAATCGTTATTGACTAAATAAGGATAATGCGGCGCTTGTCCGCCATAACCTCGAGAAATAACACCTGGCGTTAAACCCAATGAACGAGTCAGTTCAACCAAGTAAATTACAATAGGGGTTTTGCCATTACCGCCAACACCGATATTACCTACCACAATGACAGGCTTACTTACATTATATGATTTTGATAAGCCGAATTTAAAACTGAGACGCCTTAGTGAGCTAAGCAGCCAAAAAACAGCTGATAAAGGCAATAACATAGGTAGCAATAGCCACTTAGCGGGGTGATTGTTAAACCAGACCTTTTCAATTAAGCGCATATTTTAACTTCCTTATTCAAATTGGAAGTTATGTAATTGGGCATAAGCGCCTTGTTTGGCGAGTAAACTTTGATGACTGCCTTGTTCAACAATTTTACCTTGGTCCATAACAATTATTTTATCGGCACTCTCGATGGTCGATAACCGATGCGCAATCACAATAGAAGTACGGTTTTGTTGTAATGTTTGCAGCGCATCTTGAATATGTCGCTCGGATTCCGTATCTAATGCACTGGTCGCTTCATCTAAAATCAGAAATGGTGTATCACATAACAAGGCTCGAGCAATAGCGACTCGTTGACGTTGGCCGCCTGACAGTAAAGCACCATTTTCACCGATATTAGTTTCAAGACCTTGCTCCATATTTTCAGCAAATTCCATCACATGGGCACTTTTAGCTGCAGCAATAATTTCAGCTTCAGTTGCTTCAGGTTTACCGTACGCTATATTATTAGCCAACGTATCATTAAATAAGACAACCTGCTGAGATACATAAGAAAACTGCTTACGTAAATCTTTTAATTCAAATTCTTCAATATTAATATCATCAATCAATATCTCACCGGACGTGGCATCATAAAAACGTAGTAATAATGAGCTTGCCGTTGATTTACCACTGCCTGAACGTCCAACTAACGCCACGGTTTCGCCTGGTGCTAAGTCAAAAGTGAGATCACTTAACGCGAGTTTAGCTTCTTGCGTGGTATCACTTGATGTTGTATCGCTCTTTGCATAAGAAAAATCTACATGTTTGAAAGATAAAGCCCCTGAAGCTCTCTCAATTTTCATGTCACCGTTATCTTTTTCTTTTTCATGATCGAGTATGGAAAAGATACTGACACAAGCCGCCATACCCTGTTGAAACTCGCTATTAACATTAGTCAGCATTTTTAACGGTCTTAACAACATAGTCATGTAAGTAATAACACTGACAAATGTACCAGCTGAGATAGCATCACTTAAGGTATCTGAAGTGATCGCGTAAAAAACAAAAGCTAAAGCAAATGAGGCTATCACTTGTATAATAGGCACACTTGCGGCCTTTGTAGCCTGCATTTTCATACGCTGCTGGCGATTATTTTTGTTAATTTTAGCAAAACGGGAAAATTCGCGTTGTTGACCACCAAAAGTCAACACAACTTTATGGCCATTAAAGGTTTGCTCCACTGCTGTGGTGACTTCCCCCATAGCACCTTGAATATTTTTGCTTACTTTGCGAAACCGCTTTGATACCACACTAACAATGGCAGCAATAACAGGCGTTATTAATAGAAAAATCAAGGATAATTGCCAGCTGTAATAAAACATCAAACCGAGTAATCCTAAAACAAAAGCACTTTCTCTCACCATGACTAAAATAGACTTACTGACTGAATTTAATACTTGCTCAGTATCAAAGGTGATTTTTGAAATAAGTGAGCCGGTTGATTGTTGATCATGAAAAGCTACCGGCATTGACATAATATGTTCAAAAAGTTTTTGTCTTAAGTCAGAGACAACATTATTACCGACCCAAGCAAGACAATAATTGGCGACAAAATGGGCTATTCCGCGAATAATAAACGCTGCAACAATAAAGACTGGTGCCCATTTCATAAAATCAGTATTTTCCCCCGCGAGCCCCTCATCAACAAGAGGTTTTAATTTTGATAAAAAATATATATCAATCGCCGCATAACCAAGCATGCCGAAGATTGCGGCGATCATGCCGATTTTATAAGGCTTAGCGTAACTAACCAGTCGTTTAAAGTTTTGCCATGTGGTTGCATTCGATAAGTCAGAAGAAGGTAATGCGCTTTTTGTTGAAGATAATGCCATTAGTTATGATTACTCGGGTATGTAAATTGGCTTAGGAGAAATTGATAAAACATTAACAATACATACGCTATCAAGCGTACTTTGATCATGTTTACAGTGTCTATAATAGTATTTTACCGTGAATTGGCGAGACAACCAACAAAAACTATAACCAAAACAAGATCAAAGTGAGTTGGTTAATAATATGTTGACCGAAATACAGTATCCAGAGCCACGCTATAAACGAGTTCTCAACTAAAGTAATAGCTAAAAAGACTAGTGGCTAAACCAAAAAGGCCTTAAATCCTCAACATAACTTTGTGTAGTTATTCCCTCCTCATCAATTGTTATTATAACTTGTCCCAGTTCAGCACTGTTTAATAAAGTAATATTACCATCAAGGTAGCGCTGTTTAACAACGGCTACCGGCATTTTCCAACGATTTAAATAACCAGCACTGACTACAGCAATGTTAGGTGACAATTGATTCAGAAAATCCTGGCTAGATGATGTTTTAGAACCATGGTGAGGTACTTGTAATATATCAACACTGAGCACAGGATAAAGTGCTAACAACTGCTGCTCGACTTTAGCGGAGATATCACCCGTTAAAAGCAATTTATGTCCCTGCTGATCACTTATTAAAATGACACATGAATCATCATTCTTTTGCTTTGTGCTATGCGTCATTTCATCCGCGGGTTCATCGAATCTTGCTATAAGTGAAGGTAAAGGCCATAAGATATCGAAGCGTAACCCTTGCCAAGAGAAACTCTGTGCTGGGTTGCAATCATTAATGGGGACTTGACGCGAACTTACCATTGTTTTAGTTGAAATAACCTTACTTGAGTTTACGATATTTTTATCATTACTGATTATTTCATCAATAGCTATATTGGCTATTAAGGCTTTAATGCCGCCCGCGTGATCATTATCACTGTGACTCAATATCACCTTATCGAGCCTATCAATGGCTGAATATCGTAAATAAGGCAGTATCACCGCTTCACTAAGGGTAAAACCGCTAGGATAAGCGGCTCCGGTATCATATAAAATGGCATGGTTATTTTTTTTCACTAACACCGATAGGCCCTGACCGACATCAAAAAAGACAATTTGCCATGAGATAACATTTTTATATTTTTGGTCGTTAACATGCCCCCTATTCCAATGCTCTAACTGTGGGCGAAAATAAGCAGTTATAAAAGGCATACTTGGTAAATATTGAATCAATAAGTTGATGCTCAGGACTAAACTGGTTATTAACAAGGCGCGCTGCTTGACGCGTTTACTCCAAATAAATGGTGCAAGATAAAGTATAATAAAGGCAGCAAGACCTATGATTGACACAATCAGCTGTTGCGCTAATGATAATGAAACAATGGCATTAGGTAGCATGCTAATAAAATCTAGATAATGCCAAAGCCAAGTTAATGATTGCAGGGAAATACTCATAAACCATTGTGCTAAGGGCTCACTTACCGGCACTAACAACACTGATAAAAGCGCAGTAGGAATACTAAAAGTACTCATCCAAGGCACAGCAATGATATTCGCCAGTAAACTTACCAACGACATTTTCTGGAAAAAGAAGGCAGTAATAGGGATTAACATAACAGTAAGGGATATTTGAATAATAAAAAGCCCTTTAAAGAAGCGCCACACGGCCGAGCCTTTAGCTAACCATGCATTGAATCGCCACAAAGTTACAAAAATAATTGCTACTGCATAAAAAGATAACCAAAAACTCGCCGTTAATAAGCTAAAAGGACTAACAATCAATAACAAAAATAGTGTCATTAAGATTAGGCGCTTAGGAGAGAACTTTATCCCGACTAAACGACTAAACCAGTACAAATTTAACATTACCAAAGCGCGTTGGGTGGGTAGAGAGAATCCCGCTAAATAAGCATATAACGTTGCGAGTAACACACTAACCGCTATAGCAATATACCGAATGTTAACGCGTTGCCAGTGAGGGTTTCTTAACGGTAAATATTGAAAAAACAACATCACGATGAAAAAGGCACTGCCGGCAAGTAACCCGACATGTAAACCAGAAATAGCAATAAGGTGACTCGTACCTGTCGCCTGTAATACTCGCCAGTGTTCACTATTAAGTAAGCTACGCTCGCCAAACGTTAATGCTAACAAGATAGGGGTAAATTGATGGTTTGGCGTTAGACCTTGATACTGCTGAAGTAACGTTTGCCTGAATGACCGTTCTGCTATGAGTAATTTATTCCCTTTTAAGCTTTTGATATCGAATAAGTCTTCATTTTCTAGAGCGGTATTTTTATGAATGTTTTTTTTATTATTACCTTTCTTTTTTCTTGGGTTAATCACATAGCCAGTCGCAACAATGTTATGTGCTTTGAGCCAACTTAAGTAATTGAAAGTACCTATATTAGCTAAGCCATGGACTGGTTTTAATTTGACTTTCAACCTAAGTATTTCTCCTTGAGCAAGATCAACGCTCGATTTTTTCCAACTTAATCGAATAACAATAGGGGATTTAAGTTGTTGCTGATTAACCTTACTCACCATAAAATTAAATCGCTTAGTGGTATCAGGTTTCTGATAAATAGCAGCTACCGCTATATTATTTGAGATATTAAGTGCTTTAACTTGTATGCTAAGTACTTCACCTTCAACAATAAATGGCTGTTTTTTTTTCATTTGATCGATGAAGGTGTTTGGTAACTGGCTATGATAGAGGTAAGCTTGAGTTAAGATCCACAAAGCTCCAAAGCATAATCCAGAGCTACCACGTAATTTTTTGTGTGAAAAGAAGCCAATACCAAGACATAAAAGTAAAAATAGCTGAAAAAGCGCTGGCACTTCCGGCAAAAACAAGGACAATATAGCACCAAGAAAAAATGTCAGTAACCACCAATCCATAGTGATGAAAATCCTTTTATGTATTGCGGTGAATTTATCAAGCTAACACCTTACTGACATTACTGATTGCTTTACTTAGCAAGTTATTATATTCAGTAAATATATTAACTAAATTATTTACGCACTAACTTTTAGTCAAGGGACCTGTAGAAGTATATGCCCAAAAAAATCATAAAGCGTATGATGCCTGATCATCAAACGATAAAAGAGAACAAATACCTCAAAATTTTTGGTAATTTACTTCACAATGCTAACCTTTGGCATTTAAACCGTCATTCTGTCGCTAAAGCCTTTGCCGTAGGGTTATTTTTTGCTTTTATTCCAGTACCCTTTCAAATGGTTTTGGCCGCTGGTCTTGCTATTATAGTACATGCAAACCTACCGCTTTCTATTGCATTAGTCTGGATAACAAATCCACTGACTATGCCCTTTATATTTTATGCCTGTTATTTAGTGGGGACTTGGATATTAGCGGTGCCTGAACAAGACTTTGCTTTTCAAGCAAGTTGGCAATGGGTACTCGATAGCTTATCAACCATAGGACCTGCGTTTTTAGTTGGTTGCGGTGTACTTGCAGTAATCTTTTCAATCTTGGGTTATTTCGTTATACAAGCAATGTGGCGTTATCAGACAATTAAAGCCTGGAAGAGTCGCCCGCACCGATAATAGCGCTTTAACCATCGGCGTGTTTCAAACGTGCCCTTAAGACAAAAAATGCCAGCAATATGCTGGCATTTTTGTATATGATTTATTTTAAATTATAATTTAAAGGCTATTATAAATAGCGACAGACCTACAGCTCAAAGACTGATCCCTATATAGCTTTAAATAAAGACCTTAGTTCTTAGTATTATTCGGACTGCTCTTTAGTCAAACCAAAGTGCTTGTAGGCCCTATCAGTAACAATACGCCCGCGTGGTGTTCGCTGTAAAAAACCTTGTTGAATAAGAAAAGGCTCTAACACATCTTCAATGGTTTCTCGCTCTTCGCCAATAGCTGCTGCAACATTATCTAAACCAACAGGTCCGCCCATAAACTTGTCAATAATGGCATGTAGTAGCTTCCTATCCATGATATCAAAGCCTTCACTATCGACCTCTAACATATCTAACGCGGCAGATGCCGTTTGTTGATTAACCACCCCATGGGATTTTATATCGGCATAGTCACGTACTCTGCGTAATAAACGGTTGGCAATGCGGGGCGTACCGCGTGAACGTCGTGCTACTTCAAAAGCGCCTTGCTCATCTATGGTTAAATTCAAAAAATGGGCCGAGCGACTGACAATGCTTGATAGTTCGGCAACATTATAAAACTCGAGTCGCTGCACAATACCAAAACGGTCACGTAGTGGTGACGTTAGGGCGCCTGCACGCGTGGTAGCACCGATAAGGGTAAATGGTGGTAAGTCTAATTTTATAGAGCGAGCAGCGGGTCCTTCACCGATCATAATATCTAATTGATAATCTTCCATGGCTGGATAGAGTATTTCTTCAACCACTGGACTCAAGCGGTGGATCTCATCAATAAAAAGAATATCGTTTTCTTCTAAATTGGTAAGCAGTGCAGCTAAATCTCCCGCTTTCTCTAATACCGGTCCTGAAGTAGTACGAATATTAACGCCCATTTCATTGGCAACGATATTTGCTAAGGTGGTTTTACCTAAACCCGGAGGGCCAAAAATAAGTAAGTGGTCTAACGGTTCGCCACGATTTTTTGCCGCTGGAATGAATATCTCCATTTGGGCTTTAACATGTTCTTGGCCGGTATAATCTTGTAGCATTTTAGGACGAATGGCACGATCTACCCTTTCATCTTCTACCGAGGCAATTGGCTCTATTAAGCGATCTGCTTCAATCATGGTTTGTTTTCCTATACTTTAGCTATTGATAGCAATCGGACTAATTTATTGATGAGTTATCGAGTATTAAAGCATTGATTTTAACGCGTCTCGAATAATATCTTCGCTAGACATGCCGCGATTGTATACTGATTTAACTGCTTTATCTGCTTGTACTTGCTTATAGCCAAGTGATAATAAAGCATTAATAGCATCACCTTTATTATCGCTAATAAAAGTACTGTCCATACTCAATTCCGCAGAAAGTTGTTCTGGCATTACGCCATCATCGCTGACTAAATGTATTTGTTGTGCCTGCCAGTCTTTTAATCGGTCACGCATTTCAATAAGTAAGCGCTCTGCTGTTTTTTTACCAACACCTGGGATTTTTACAATCGCGGTAATATCATCATGACGAACACAACTGACAAATTGATCAGCTGACATGTTTGATAAAATAGCTAACGCCAATTTGGGACCTACGCCATTCACTTTTATCAATAAACGGAATAATTTACGCTCAACTTTATTAGCAAAACCGTAAAGTAACTGTGCATCTTCACGCACGACGAAGTGAGTATAGATGATCGCCTGTTGCTCGAGCTCAGGTAAAGCATAAATGCTGGTCATTGGCATGGTGACTTCATAGCCAACACCGCCGCATTCAATTAATATTTCAGGAGAATTTTTTTCGACAAGTATGCCACGTAAACGACCAATCACATCAAGTACCAAGAGCTATTATTAATGTCCCAGATACTACCACTATATATTTATACAGTAAAGATAGAAAAAGAATAGATTACCGACAAACCAACTCGACAATGACAGTCTGAGTGGTTTGGGTATAACAATGCGGCTGTCATTCCTGAGGTGTCCTGTCAGGAATCCATATTTAGGCTAAAAGTCACTTCTTCGCGTAGCGCGTAGCGAGGCCTACATGGATATAGGTCACTTAGGTTATGCATGGAGCATATAACCTGCCTCATTCACTTCTCGGTGGTGAAATATTTTAATTATACCAATTCCGATAAGTTTCTGATCTTGTTGTACGAAGTAAAAATATTTCAGGGCAAGGCGCTTGATTGACCAATAGCTGGCTATTGGGATTGAAAGCAACGCCGTCATGGAGAATTTTAGCCAGTACAAGTGGTCAATAATTTAACGGAATTGGTATTACTTAACGTAAACGGCCTCTAACCGTTTTACTGGCCTGCCCTGCTAATTTAGCTAGGCTAGAATGACTATGACCATGACAAAGTGCTACTGCTAAAGCATCTGCAGCATCTGCTTGCGGAGTCCCCGGTAGCTTTAAAATGCTCTTCACCATATGCTGTACTTGACTTTTATCTGCTGCACCAGTACCCACTACCGCTTGTTTAATTTGTCTTGCTGAGTATTCTCCAATAGTTAAGCCCGTATTAGTTGCCGCTACAATTGCCGCTCCACGCGCTTGACCAAGCTTTAACGCGCCACCGGGGTTTACGCCCATAAAAACTTGTTCGATAGCAAACAGATCTGGTTTAAATTGAATAATCAACTCAGACACGCCCGCAAAAATAGTTTGTAAACGTGAAGCGAAATCTTCCCCTTGGCTTAGTGCTTTAATACAGCCACTACCAAGGTAAGTGAATTTTTGCCCCTGCTGCTCTATCACACCATAACCAGTAAAACGTGAGCCAGGATCAATACCTAAAATAATTGTCATTTAAACCCTTAAAATTATAGAAACTAACCAATATGAGCCAATTAATGCCACTTTCATTAAGTTTGTTATCTTGTTTTGCGTAGGATAAATAAATCAGGGCAAGGCGCTTGACTGAGCAATAGCTGGCTATTGGGATTGAAAGCAACGCGGCCATGGATTATTTTAACCAGCAAAAGTGGGTAATAATTTAATGAAATTGGTATAAGTGTATAAAAAAAGCGTATTGATGGGAAACCCTCAATACGCTTTTTTATGAGCTATTAACCATTTTTCGTCATCCTCGTGGTCTATTAATCGAGGATCCAGCTTTTAAACTTTGGTTAGTTAGATTTAATCGTTAATCTATTACTCTTGTGAAGCAGGTTCTTCTTTCTTTTCATTAGGAAGAACAGCAACGCCTAATTCTTTTAACTGCTCAGGGTTAGCGATACCCGGCGCATTAGTTAATGGACAAGCCGCGGTATTGGTTTTTGGGAAAGCCATTACGTCACGGATTGAACTAGCACCTGTCATCAACATGACTAAACGGTCAAGGCCAAACGCTAAACCAGCATGTGGCGGCGCACCATATTGTAGTGCTTCAAGTAAGAAGCCGAATTTCTCTTCTGCTTCTTCATCACTAATGCCTAAAATTCTAAATACCGCTGCTTGCATATCTTGATTGTGGATACGTACAGAGCCACCACCAAGTTCACAGCCATTTAATACCATGTCATAAGCATCAGATAAAGCGCCAACAGGATTTGCTTCTAACTGCTCTGCAGTTAAATTTGTTGGTGCCGTAAATGGATGGTGAATAGCGTGCATGCCGCCATCAACTTCTTCAAACATTGGGAAGTCAACAACCCATAAAGGTTTCCATTCACCTTCAAGTAACGCAAGGTCTTCACCAAGTTTAAGACGAAGTGCACCAAGCGATTCAGTAACAACATTATATTGGTCTGCACCAAAGAAAATGATATCGCCCGTTTTAGCGTTAACACGTTTTAATAATGCGATTGCTTCATCACTTGATAAGAATTTCAAGATTGGTGATTGTAGACCTTCAAGACCTGTTGAAAGAGCCGTATCAATATCATTTACTTTTAACCAAGGCATGCCTTTAGCGCCGTAAATGCCAACAAACTTAGTTAATTCATCTAAGCCTTTACGAGAGAATTTAGCTGCGCCTTGTGGCACACAAATTACCGCAACACGACCTTTTTCATCGTTAGCAGGACCAGAGAATACTTTAAATTCAACATCTTTTAAGATATCAGCAACATCGACTAGCTCAAGTGGGTTACGTAAATCCGGCTTATCACTACCAAAACGCGTCATTGCCTCAGAATAAGGCATACGCGGGAACTCACCTAAATCAACATTCAACATTGTTTGGAATAATTCACGGATCATCTTTTCCGTTACTTCCATCACCTGATCACTACTCATGAACGAGGTTTCAATATCTATTTGCGTGAATTCAGGTTGTCTGTCTGCACGTAAATCTTCATCACGGAAACATTTAACTATTTGATAGTAACGTTCCATGCCTGACATCATTAGCAATTGCTTAAACAATTGTGGTGATTGTGGCAATGCAAAAAATTGACCTTTATGGGTACGACTTGGTACTAAATAATCACGAGCACCTTCAGGAGTCGCCGCCGTTAGAATAGGCGTTTCAATATCTAAAAAGCCTAAGTTTTCTAATGAACTACGTACTGCAGAAGTTACTTTTGCGCGGAAACGTAAACGTTCAGTCATTTCAACACGACGTAAGTCTAAATAGCGGTATTTAAGGCGAAGTTCTTCAGAGTTGACTTGGTTAGAGTCTAATGGCAAAGGCGCTGACTTGTTTAAGATGGTAAGTTCTAAACCTAATACTTCAATACCACCTGTTTTCATGCCTTTATTTACTTGGCCTTCAGGACGAGCACGTACTTTACCTTTTATTTGTACACAAAATTCATTACGTAAAGTGTTCGCTTTTTTAATCACTTCAGGTAAATCTGGATCATAAACAACTTGTACAAGGCCTTCACGGTCACGTAAATCTAAAAAGATCACTGCGCCTAAATCACGACGTTTGTTAACCCAACCACATAAAGTTATTTCTTGTCCGATGTGAGATTCATTTACCTCACCACAATAAAGACTGCGCATGTATTTTTGCCCTATACCAATTCTATTAAACTTATAACAAGCGTTATTTTACGATTGTTACGATAATTTTGGCCATATTATAAAGCAAAGAATATTAATGTCACCCCAGAACAAGCGGATGGGTAAATTAAAGGTACTTCAAGCACCTTTGAATGGAGAACACTGACTTATAATAAGAAAGAAAAAGGAAATTGAATTAAAAGTCTCTGCCTCTGTGAAGCACAATGTCCCACAGAGAAGGTAAAAAACTAGTTGAATAGATAATGATTTTTACCGGCAGCTTTTACCTTGTACATCATAGTATCAGCAATTTTAAGCAATTCTGTATCGTTATCGCCGTCATCTGGATACATGGCAATGCCAATGCTACAGCCGATAAAAGCATTCGTTTTCGACAGTTCAAACTCTTTTTGCATCAACCTTAGTACTTTCTCTGCAACATAGGCCGCTTCATTAGGGCTATGTAAACCAGTTAATAGTAAAACAAATTCATCACCGCCAAAGCGTACTACTGTATCTGAACTTCGGACACAGCCCTGTAAGCGAACCGCAACTTGTTGCAATAATTCATCACCAACATCATGACCATGAGTATCATTTATGCTTTTAAAACCATCTAAGTCTATAAATAATACCGCCATTTTCAGTGATTGGCGTTGATGAAACGCTATAGCAGTGTTTAATCTATCCTTTAATAATACGCGATTAGCAAGCCCGGTTAATTCATCGTGAGTTGCCATATGTTTCATTATTTTTTCAAGCTGCTCTCGATGTTTTATTTCGATTTGTAATCGTCTATTCCACATAACAATAACGCCGAGCACTAATAAAATTATTACCCCTATTTGCGCACCTACTTGCAATACAACATTTTTATCAAGCCCTGTTTTAATTGCGAGGGTAAACCAATTGTCGTAAATGATTTGTTTCTCTTTATCAGTAATCGATAACAGGCCTTTATTGATTATTGATTTTAATAACGGCAACTCTTTATTTATACCAAAATGACTTTTATCTAGGCTGACATCTTCCATCATAGATATCATTAACGTTAGAATATTTTCTTGTTTTAATAGTTGTGTCGCCGATGCCATCGTAGTGATGAAACCATCCACACGTTCTTGCTGAAGTGCTGCTAATGCTTGCTCTCGGTTATCAACTAACTTAAAGGTTATTAAAGGGTGTTGTTTCCGTAACCAGGAAATCAAATAATATCCTTTAACAATAGCCACTTGCTTACCATAAAAATCTTCAAGTTTCGTTTTTCGGCCAGAATATAACGGATGCAACATTACCCATGGCATTTGCCAATAACTTTCAGAAAATAGTATCAGGTTTTCACGTTCCGGTGTGGGTGTAATACTGCCTAGCATATCTACTTCATTACTTAATAATGCTTGATATAATTGTTGCCAGGTATCAAAAGCAACATAGTCAAATACAATACCGGTTCTATCACTAATTAAATTAATAATATCGCGATTAATACCAGAGAAGGTTCCATTTTCGTCAATGAATTCAACTGGTGATAGATTTTTAATAAGACCAACTTTTATATTTCCATGAGACGCTAAATAAGCTCTATCAGCTTCACTTAGTCTAATTTTTTGCGCTTGCTTCTTAAAATAATATTCACCTGAATTACCATTCAACCACCTCGCTTCTATTTTAATGAGGGTATTAATATCTAACTCATTAAAACCTTGGTCAATAATCTCTATTAATTTATTATTTTCTTGATGAATAACCGGGGATAGTTTCAAGGTGATAACGGGACTTGCTAATCGATAAAATAGCGCCTGTAAGTTACTTTGAACTAATCGTGCATTAATTAAATCAACCAATCCGACTATGCCCGATATTTCACCCTGTTCCGCAGCGATTAACATCTCGGTAAGGCTACTAAAGTAACGGATATTCAATTGCGGATATTGTGCTAACAGTTGCTTTTTAAATGTTGAATCTTGCCAAATACCAATGACATGTTCACTAAACTGTTGACTGAATTGTTCGAGTGAATGGATTTGCTTTCCTTCACTGTCCTTGACGTTTTCACTAACAAACACTTGCACATCAGATAAATAAATCGGCTTAGAAAAAAGCGTCTCTTCAGGTGTTTTTGCATGATCAGGGTAAGCCAAAACCACATCAACTTTTTGTTCCGCAATAAGATCTAATGCTTCAGTCATATCGCGGGCGACAAATTCAACATTAATACCCACTTGTTTAGACCATAGGCGCCATACATCAATCAATAAACCTTGTGGTTCCCCTGATGGGCTAACGCCCATATAAGGTGGGTAATGTGATGAAAAGGCGATAAGTAAACTGTCTTTTTGTTTATCTAGGCCTAACCATTTTCTTTCAATGGCGATGCGCTCTTGTCTTGATATTTTTTTAAAACCTTGTTCGATAAAACTCAGTAACGCAACATTATTTTTAGCAACCGCAACACCATAGTCACCTTGTTGATAGCGTAATTCCTTATGTACGGGAAAACGTTGTCTTAAGCTATCGTGATCAGGGAAATTATCGGCCAGCTTTTCTAAACCGGTAAAAACTAAAATTTCATTATTTAACGCTGCACGGTATAAATCATGGCGGTTATCATAGGTTTTCAAGGCTAAATCAGGGTGATTATTTTGTAGAATATCAACATGTGCTGAGCCTTTTACTACCCCTATGCTATAGGGCTTTACATCCGCTAGGCTATTAACATTATTAAGTTGTTGATGTACATAAAGCTGAGTATAAATAGAAAAGAGTGGCTGGCTAAATTGAAGTGTTTTACGCCTTGAATCAATAATTGATAAACCACCATGAATATCGATATTGCCTTTGGCTACTTCACTTAAGGTTTCGATCCAAGGCAATACAACAAACTTGACTTCAACCTGCTGATTTTTGGCCCATAAACGCCACATATCTGCCATCAAACCAATAGCATTACCCTGTTCGTCAATTGAGTGATAGGGAAAAGAGGTTGCATTAATCGCAATAGTGAACGATTTTTTAACAACCACAGAGTCTGGTTTTGTCACCTTACTAACTTCGGTGACGACGTTTTCAGCAAACACTGCATGACTTGAAATAGTCAAATACAATGTAATTAAAATAAAGTAACAAGTCTGTTTATAAAAAAAATTCAAAAAAACACCCTATAAATATAGCGTTGCTAATAAGATCGGTTAAAATAAGCCATTATCGATACTAACTTAACACAATAGTGAATATAGCAAAGACAATGCAAGATTCTGATACCGATTTAATTTACTCACAAGCACATAAGCAAGTAAAGAACTTTACCTTTGATGCACAAGTAGTTGAAGTTTTTCCCGACATGATCTCTCGTTCTGTGCCGGGCTATAATACTATTATCGACACTATAGGTCGACTTAGCCAACACTTTGTCCAAGAAAATAGTAATGTCTATGATTTAGGCTGCTCTTTGGGTGCTGCAACACTTTCAATGCGTAAAGGCATTACCGCTAAAAGCTGCAAAATCATTGGTGTGGATAATTCTAGCGATATGGTAAAGCGCTGTAAAATGCATGTTGATGCTTTTAAAGGAAATACTCCTGTCACTATCCTTGAAGGTAACATCCAAGATATCAAAATTGAAAATGCTTCAATGGTAGTGTTGAATTTCACTTTACAGTTTATCGAAAAATCCCAGCGACAGGCGTTGCTAAATACTATAGCGAAGGGACTTAACCCTGGTGGTTTGTTGGTTTTGTCTGAAAAAATATCCAGCGATGATCATGTTATTGATGATGTATTAATTGACTTACACCATAGCTTCAAAAAAGATAATGGTTATAGTGAATTAGAAGTTGCTCAAAAACGTAGCGCCCTTGAAAAAGTAATGCTAACTGATTCCCTTGAGTTACATAAAGAACGTTTAAGCCAAGCAGGCTTTGGTCATGCATCATTATGGTTTCAATGTTTCAATTTCACTTCACTAATCGCCATTAAATAATTGTTATCCAAATGGTTACCGTTAATTAATGATAGTTAACGGCAACTAAAAATAATCTCATCACATTCAAACGAAAAATTAGAATTCTATGAAGCAGTTCAATAAATTTTATCAACAAATTGCCACCAACCGCTTAGGCCACTGGCTAAACACTTTACCTGCACAATTGAGCCATTGGCACGACAATAACCTGCATGGTGACTATAAACATTGGCAAAAAACATTAGATGCTTTACCTCAAGTAGATACTAATACAACCACAGATATAGTTAATACGGTGAAAGTTGGTGAATTAGGTGATTTAGACCAAGGTCAATTTAAACGCCTTGAAAATTTAATGAAAAAATTTAAACCATGGCGTAAAGGTCCTTATCATATTCATGGCTTACATATAGATACCGAGTGGCGTAGTGATTTTAAATGGGATCGTTTAGCTGAGCATATTGGTGACTTATCTGGTAAGTATGTTTTAGACATAGGCTGTGGCAGCGGTTATCACTTATGGCGAATGCGTGGTGCCGGCGCTGAATTTGTTGTGGGTATTGACCCTACGCAGCTATTTTTGATGCAATTTAATGCAATAAAGCATTTTATTAATGATGACCAGGTGCACTTATTGCCCTTAGGTGTTGAACAACTGCCAGAGCTAAAAGCTTTTGATACCGTTTTTGCCATGGGTGTGTTGTATCATCGTAGATCACCAATTGATTTTCTTTATCAATTAAAAGCACAATTAGTTAAAGGTGGAGAGTTAGTATTAGAAACGCTTATCGTTGATGGTGATGAAAACACGGTACTAGTACCCGGCGAACGTTATGCAAAAATGCGCAATGTCTGGTTTTTACCGAGTGAAAAAGCCATGTGTGCTTGGTTAGAACGCTGTGGATTTAGTAATGTTCGCGTGGTAAATACTGACATTACTGCATTAGACGAGCAACGAAAAACAGAGTGGATTGATACTGAATCACTACAAGATTTTCTTGACCCAAATGATAACAGTAAAACCATAGAAGGTTACCCTGCCCCTAAACGCGCCATATTTATTGCTAATGCCTAACTAACTGGTGTAACGTATAAAACTGGACTTGAATAAGAAAATATAACGTATATTTAGCTTCTTATTCAAGCTTATGCAGTTAAATTGAGGTAGGAATGTTATGAGTGATGTTTGGTTAGCAAGACGACTTAAAAAAGTGACTAACAGACAACAAGATCATCGTGACCCTTTCCAGAGAGATCGCGCTAGAATAATGCACTCAGCTTCTTTTCGACGCTTACAGTCTAAAACCCAAGTGATGGGTAGCGGACAAAGTGATTTCTACCGTACGCGCTTAACGCACTCATTAGAAGCAGCACAAATAGGCTCAGGCATTACCGCACAACTACGCTACAAATTTCCCGAACTGTGTGACGCACTTTTTCCGACTAGCGATAGCTTAATAGAAACCATTTGTTTAGCTCACGATATTGGTCATCCACCCTTCGGTCATGGCGGCGAAGTAGCACTGAATTATATGATGCGTGATCATGGCGGCTTTGAAGGCAATGGCCAAACGTTGCGCATAGTAGCGCGCTTAGAAACATTTAGTGAACACTTTGGTATGAATCTAACCAGAAGGACACTGCTTGGTTTGATGAAATATCCACAATTAATTGAAACACTGAGCAAAGCGTCGAAGCCAAGTATTGCAGCTAACTTTCGACAACTTAAATCCTACGAGTGGCATCCGCCTAAAGGCTTATATAGTGACGACCAAGATATTATCGACTGGATCCTAGCACCATTATCCAAAGCTGATCGTGTCTTGTTTCAGAGTATGAATAGTCACAGTATCAGCGGTCAAAAGACCGGTGAGCAAAGTATTAGCGAACAAAGCCCAAGCATTACAAACCCAGCTTTGCAAGATACCAAAAAACATCATAAAACCAGATTCAAGTCATTAGACTGCTCCATTATGGAATTAGCTGACGATATTGCTTACGGCATTCATGATCTAGAAGATGCCATAGTAACGAGAGTAGTGAACCGTGATGACTTTGACCGTGAAGTGATACAAAAGCTACAGAAAATTGACGATACTTGGCTGCAAGAATACAGCATAACCTTAACAGAAAAGCTTTTTAGTGATCATCATCATTTACAAAAAGACGCTATTGGCGGTTTAGTAAACTACCTCATTACAGCGATAGCACTAACCGATCTCAATGATCAAGATGATATAAACTTTTCAGAGCCACTACTTCGCTATAACGCAACCTTATCAGCATCGACAGCAGAAGCCCTGAAGATATTTAAGGATTTTGTTTATTTCTATGTGATTAAATTAACCAGCCTTCAGCGTTTGGAATATAGAGGCCAACAAATAGTGATGGAGCTGTTTGAAGCCTTATCATCTGATCCTAACCGATTACTGCCAAGCAACAGCGCTAAACGCTGGCAGCAAGCAATAGATAATAAGCAAAACCCGCAGCGAGTAATAGCCGACTATATTGCTGGTATGACAGATGATTACGCTACGCGCCTTTATCAGTCACTCTTTAATGCCCATGCCGCCTCAGACTACCAGTTAACGTAAGTAAGCTTAATGACGTTAAACAGACTGATATAAACGACAACTTTAAAACATGAGACTATTGCAGTAATGTTAGAGATATATTCCGGAAAAAATGCCCTTAAGACTATTCAAGAGCAGGGATTTAAACAAGAGTTGTTTACTAATTTTCTTGGTGCTAGCGGCGGGCCTAAGTGGTTTACGCTTTTTGGTTTAGATAAGTATCTTTTCGGTGATTTTTTCAAAAATAGAACGACGGAACTTAACTTAATTGGCTCAAGCGCAGGAGCGTTTCGCGCTGCCTGTTTAACACAAAATAATCCAGTACAAGCCATTGAGGGGTTAGCGTATAACTACGCCAATACGGTTTACTCTACAAAACCTAGCGCAAAAGAAATATCAGAGAAGGCTGTTGGTATAGTTGAGCAGCTATTTACCGGTAATGGTGCTGATGAGGTTATCAATAATAAAGTATTTAAAGCTCACTTCTTAGTGGCCAAGTGTAATGGCTTAACCGCTTTTGATAATAAAATAATGCAAGGTGCTGGTTTGATTAATAGTATCTTGCTGAACAAGTTAGATAGAAAGCTACTCAGTAAACAATACCAGCGTTATATATTTAAACATCCAGCCAGCAATTTAATCATAAATGATCCGTATAACTTCAATAACGTTTACCAAACCTTAACCGCTGATAATATTAAAAGCGCCGTATTAGCTTCTGGCTCGATCCCTATGGTGATGTCTGGTGTGAGGGATATACATGGAGCAGAAAAAGGTACCTACCGAGATGGCGGTATTATTGATTATCACTTTGATTTTTCATTGAGCAATAACGGCTCTGATAAACGAGTTTTCAACAAACACAGTCTGCATGAACACCGTAATGAACGAGACGGTGGCGAAATAGAGAACGGTCTAACACTATATCCTCATTTTACTTCAGCGCCTAAAGCAGGCTGGTTTGATAAAACCTCTACGAGAAAGGTATTAGCCAGTAGTTATGAAAATACTGTACTGCTAGCCCCTTCAGAAAAATTCATTAGGTCACTGCCCTTTAATAAAATCCCAGATAGAACTGATTTTACTGAACTTGATAGTACAACACGTATTAAGTACTGGGAAAAGGTTTTGGAGGAGACAGATAAGTTAGCCGAATGTTTTCATGAGTTTGTGGTGAAGCAAGATTTAACGAAGATAAGAGCGTTTAGGCCATAAGGAAAAGTTCTCTGGGATCTTCACTCTAGTGTTTCTGCGGTAAAATGAGCGCTATACATGTCGATGACTATATAAAGCTAACACTCATGTTCTGGCTGCGTCATTCCCGAAGTATCTGATCGGGAATCCATTTTCTTTGTTATAAACTAATATCACCACAGAGGACACGGAGTCGTTTCGCGATTTACAGAGTAAGTGAACTCTGGGCTCTGTGATGAGATACAACTAGTCACTTCTTCGAGAGTCCAGACCACTAAAAAAAATTCATATACACGTTTGGCTAACTTTTCACTACTTCTTGCAAATAAGCTTTAAAATCATCAGCTAACTCGGGATGACGTAAACCATACTCAACATTCGCCTTCATATAACCCAACTTAGAACCACAATCATGTGACTTACCTGTCATATGAAACGCCTCAACAGTTTCTATTTTCATCAAACTAGCAATAGCATCAGTCAATTGAATTTCATCACCAGCCCCTGGAGGTGTAAATTCTAACATATCCCAAGTTTTCTCTGATAATACATAACGGCCAACAACAGCTAAATTAGAAGGTGCTTCATCAAGAGAAGGTTTCTCTACAACAGCAGTCATAGCTTTTGATTCACCAGCAGCAAGTTGATGACCTTCACAATCCGCAACACCATAATTACTAACCATGTCCATAGCTACAGGCTCTACCATGATTTGACTGTGACCAACTTCATAAAAACGAGTTAACATAGCAGCTAGATTTTCAGTTTTTAAATTGCTGCTAGCATCATCCAGAATAACATCAGGTAAAACTACAACAAAGGGTGATTCCCCAATTATTGGATGCGCTTTTAAAACCGCATTTCGTTTATATCAAGGGCTATAACATTATTATGTTGTGCTAGTAAAACAGAATTTGAAAGCCCTACTTAGCCTGTACCCGCAATTATTATATTCATGTTTATCTCTATCTAAATTTATTATATATATATTTTTTCATAAAAGATGGGGATAAACGTAAGCAAAACAATAAGCAAACATGCTGTATATTGGAAATGTTATATATACCCAAAGTTTTCATTGCATAAAATCTTGAAACGGTGTCATTAATAGCTTTTTTTACGCCTCTTCTAGAATAAAAGTTATCATTAACTCTAAAACTAACAAGTGGTAGGCTGATATTAGCGAATATGTGACCCTTAGCCAACATATCGATCCATAGATAGTAATCTTGGGTATTTAATAAACGAGGATTATAAGTTATAGATTCGTCTTCAAAAACTGATGCTCTAAACATCACAGTTGGATGGTTAACCGGACATCTCTTTATCACATGTTCGAATATTTCATCGTGTGTTGAAAGCATAGATTTATAAAAGATTTTATTACCATTAGCATCTATTTCTACAACATCGCTCCCAACTATTGATATAGCTCTATTATGCTTAAGAAATTCGACTTGTATTGCAAATCGTTCAGGGGTGCATATATCATCAGCGTCCATTCTAGCCAAATATTCATAACCTCCAACATTAGAAACTTTATGTATTATCTGATTTAGCCTTAGTGCTAACCCTTTATTCTCGTTGTTATAGTTTACATATATATTGGCAAAGTTAGAGTATTTTTTAAGTATATTGATGTGCTCATCAGAAACAGCACCATCAACTTCAATGTATATGTCAAAATCTTTATAAGTTTGATCTAACAAACTTTCAATTGATTGTACTAGGAAACTTGGCTCATCTTTACAATATACAGACATTGCGACAGCAATTTTACCTGCCATAATAACCACCTAAAACTTTAAATATTTGAAACAGAAATCGTAGAGTAAATATCCTGATACTTACGTGACATAATGGAATAATCTATAGTTGTTAAAGCCTTAACTCTAATAGACTGACCTATATTTCTACCATGGATACTTTTTATAAATTTATCAAGCGATTGGACTAATGAAGTCACGTTAGAACGTCGAAATAAAATAAACTCGTCATTCTCAATGTAATATTTATTAAATTCAGCATGTTGAGGTATATCACTTAACACACAGGGCAAGCCTGAACTCAAAGCTTCTAAAACTGAATTAGGAAAACCTTCTGAAAGAGAGGCTGAAACAAATATATCAGATTGCGATAAATAATTTTCGACATTCGACACTCGGCCAATAACATTTATGTATTCATTACCTTGCCACTTTATATGAAGTTTGTCATATAACTCCCCTCCCCCTACTAAGGTAAGTTTTAACTTTTTAACCTGTATTGGTCGCTCATTATAATTAATAACAGCGCTAATAATAGTCTCTGGATCTTTGCGTGCACTGATGTGACCTACATGCAATAAATTAACATATTCACTCGTATTATCAATATTTTCGAATTTGTATTTACTAGTATCTACACCATTATTAACCGTGATTAGCGGGGTTGTAACCAAAGTGCTGACAGCTTTTTTAACTGCATCTGAAACTGTCGCGACCTTATCGAAATTAGATAAAGCATTACAGTGCATACGCCACATTATATTACCGAGCAACCACCCATAAGTCATGGGGTAATCTTCAAAA
>NZ_PJAU01000049.1 GCF_002836255.1 Colwellia sp. 75C3
GATTCGAACCCCTGTTACCGCCGTGAAAGGGCGGTGTCCTAGGCCTCTAGACGATAGGGACACAGAACTAGCTAATTGCTATTTCAGAACATGCTTAGTTTTTTATAAGTTTAAGCAAACTTAATTGACTTCATCACATTCATATAATGAAAGTGACAAAGAAATAGTGGCATCCCTAAGGGGATTCGAACCCCTGTTACCGCCGTGAAAGGGCGGTGTCCTAGGCCTCTAGACGATAGGGACACAAATTGGAGCTTACATTATAAATAATATTAACAATCCAATTAAACTATCTATTTTTTGTAAATGCCAACTCAAGAGTTAACCTGAACAAAAAACCTAATATGGTGGAGCTATGCGGGATCGAACCGCAGACCTCTTCGCTGCCAGCGAAGCGCTCTCCCAGCTGAGCTATAGCCCCGAATTATTCGAGTCGTTTAATAACTGGCCTAATAGCTATCAAACATGTTCTCAACCAGTGGACCTAACACTTGCTGAAAACGAGGCGCATTATGAGCAGCAGCCTTTAAACTGTCAACACTTATTTGTAAAAAAAAGCATTTAATTAGTAAGAAATGCTTTAGCTGATCGCATAATGAGCAAGCTGTCTATTTATTGTCTGATTTATGCTAACTGCCTGTAAAGGCGGTATAATTATTGACCACATATAAAAGTCTTTATAAAATAAAATAGTACTCTTCTTTTTCTGCATGAGTTATGCACCCTATTGCACCCTCTGATAAAAGAATATTCTTGTCCATACGGTTAGTTACTTTATTTTTTTGCTGTTTAACGGTATGGTTTACCGTACTTAGCCATACAATAATGAAGTAGTAAACCGTATGCAGCTCAAAAAACTTAACATAGTCGCGATTGGCGGCGGACACGGTTTAGGTCGTGTACTCTCTACCCTCTCCTTTATGGGTCATCAGCTCACTGGTATTGTTACCACCACAGACAATGGCGGCTCAACGGGTCGATTAAGAAAAAGAAGTAGTACTATTGCCTGGGGTGATTTGCGTAATTGTTTAACTCAGTTAGTAGATGAAAATTCAATTGGTAGTCAATTATTTAATTTTCGCTTTGAAGGAGAAGATGAACTTGGCGGCCATAACCTAGGTAACTTGATTCTTTACGGACTAGGCAAAGTACAATCAAGCCCTATGGACTCTATTAAGTTAGTACGTCGTATATTACGCGTAAAGACGCAGGTATTGCCTATGTCTGAAACGCCAACAGATTTAATGGCTTTCTACCCTGAAGGTCGCTGTCGACTCGGTGAGCTATCTGTAGATGAAATGCCAATAATGCCTACCGATTTAATGTTGGCCCCCTTAGTTAAGTCTGTAACACCTTGTATTGAAGCAATCAACAATGCCGACCTTATTATCTTAGGCCCAGGTAGCTTTTTAACAAGTGTGGTACCACCACTTTTAGTAAGAGATATTGCTAAAGCATTAGATAAACGTAAAGGGCATTGTGTTTTTATTGATAATATCGTTGCAGAGAAGAGCCCTGCCGCTAAATTAACGCTTGATGAGAAACTGGATTGGATTAAAAGTAATATTGGTTGCTTGCCGATTGACAGTGTTATTTGCCAAGATGAAAATATCAGCTCGGATAAAGTTAATATTATTTGCCAAGACTTAAGTCACAACAAAGTGGCACATCACCATGATAATGAAAAGCTCATTCATGCATTAGAAACTTGCGTAAATCAAATTTCTACCCCGACTAAAATAGAAATAGCGAGCTAATTGCCCGCTATTTCACTTCATACGCTTAACGAATACACTTAACTAATAAAGTGCTTATTCGTTATCGTCTTGACTAATTCGACTAGCAACAGCACCTTTTTGATCTTTATATTTAGCATCTTTTCGCTTGTTATAAGGGCGTGCTGCACTTGATGACATCGTTTCAAAGTTTAATGCCGCTATTTTCATTTGTGGGCGAAGTGCTAACGGTAATTTACCACTGTTATAAAATTCTAACACTATTTGACCAGACCAGCCGGGATCAATCCGATGAGCGGTTACATGCACCATTAGGCCTAAACGAGCTAATGATGAGCGACCATCAAGCCAACCGACGATATTATCAGGCAATGTCACTGATTCAAGCGTCACAGCCAATGCCAGCTCTCCTGGATGTAAAAAGAAAGCATCACCATCTGCGATATGAATCTCATCACTCATGATGGAATTCATTGCTTCTTGTACTTCAGCCTTTGGCGCACTTAAATCAATGTACGGCGCGGTATGGTCTTGAAAAACTCTAAATTCATTGCCCAATCGAATATCAACACTAACCCCTGAGATCATTGAAGTGTCAGGTTTTGGCTCAATAATGATTTTTCCATCATCAAGGTATTGTTCTATATCTTTATCACATAATCTCATAATGGTTTGTCTTTACCTTAGTTGCGCTTAAACCTTGCTGGTTTAAGTACGCGTGGTTATTGTTGCCGTTAGCGGGCTGGCATTGTCACACTGTAAAAATAATTGCGCCGAAACATTTCGAGCTATTTTACGGTAATGGTTAGCTATTTCACCAGCGCTATTTTCAATTATGTCAGATTCACCAAAATCAGCATCTTGGCGAATAGCGATATCTAAAGGTAATTGCCCCAATAGTAATATTTCTTGATCTTCTGCCATATGCTTGCCACCTGCCTCACCAAATATATGACTTTGATGACCACAGTTTTCGCACAAGTGGTAACTCATATTCTCTACAATACCTAATACCGGTACTTTAACCTTATCGAACATAGCAATACCTTTAACCGCATCAATTAAAGCAATATCTTGTGGTGTGGTAACGATAACGGCGGCAGCTACGGGTACTTTTTGTGCCAAGGTTAATTGAATATCACCCGTGCCGGGCGGCATATCAATGAGTAGATAATCGAGCTCTGGCCAATCAGTTTCATTTAATAATTGGTTAAACGCGGTACTGGCCATAGGACCTCGCCAAACAGTAGCATCGGCTTCATCAACTAAAAAGCCAATAGACATGGCACTTAATCCTTTAGCGCCTTTAATTGCTTTAGCATATAGTGGCGTCATCAGCTTGCCATCACTAGAGCTTGGCTTTTCATCTTTAAGACCTAGCATAGAAGGAATTGATGGACCGTATATATCCGCGTCTAAAATGCCCACTCTTGCGCCTTCTGCCATTAGCGCATAAGCCAAGTTGACCGTAGTAGTAGATTTTCCGACCCCGCCCTTGCCGGACGCGATAGCAATGATATTAGCTACTTTGCCTTGTCCGATATTTTCCTGCCCTTTTCCGAGGGAAAACTGACGAACAGGCTTTATCGCTAACTCTACCTTAATGTTAACTGGGCAAGCTAAATGCTCAGATAACGTTTGTGCTAGCAAGTCTAATT
The DNA here is from genome assembly GCF_002836255.1 of Colwellia sp. 75C3. Taxonomy (GTDB): domain Bacteria; phylum Pseudomonadota; class Gammaproteobacteria; order Enterobacterales; family Alteromonadaceae; genus Colwellia. Next base: position 3,395 of record NZ_PJAU01000049.1, read on the forward strand.
CACCTTGGCAAACAAATGGCATGATGAGATTGATAACAACAACGTTCTTCCGCTTGTTATTTTGAGTAACGGTAAATTGCTCGCAAACAGCCAGAACACCTTGTGGGAAATTATCTGAAATATAATGCGTTAACGATTCTTTAATAAGTTCTTCAATTTCATCGGCATTAAGTATTGCACCGTTTGATTTTACGTCTTTTTTAGACGTGCTTTTCGAGAATATTTGACCAAATTTTTTACTAAACATAGTAATTTGGAGACCTTGTATAAAAGAATATATGAGAAATAGCGAAATAGTTGCATTCAACTAATGAAAATCATTGCTAAATTCTGTACTATTGCCGACATTATTACCATCAAAAACAACTATTTTTCATGTCTGAAACTACTTTATCTGAAGCTACATCAAACACTGCATCGCATTCTTTAGCAGAAAAGCGCAAAATTCTAGTTACTTGTGCCCTTCCATATGCCAATGGTTCTATCCATTTAGGTCATATGCTAGAGCACATTCAAACCGATATTTGGGTACGTTTTCAACGAATGCGTGGACATGAAACGTATTTTGTCTGTGCAGATGATGCTCACGGCACACCGATTATGCTTAAAGCGCAAGAGCTTGGCATAACACCGGAAGAAATGATCAAAGGTGTGCGTGAAGAGCGTATTAAAGACTTTAGTGACTTTCATATAAGCTTTGATAATTACCACACAACACACAGTGATGAAAACAAAGCATTCTCGCAAGAAATATACAACCGTTTACATGCGAAAGGTCATATTAAAACGCGTGTTATTTCTCAGTTGTTTGATCCTGAAAAAGGCATGTTCTTAGCCGATAGATTTGTTAAAGGCACTTGCCCAAAATGTAAAAGTGAAGATGAAAACGGTGATAGCTGTGACAACTGTGGTGCGACTTATTCACCAACAGAAGTGCTTAACCCACGTTCAGCTATTTCAGGTGCTACACCGATATTAAAAGACTCTGAACATTACTTCTTCGACTTACCTGCTTTTGAAACCATGTTATCAGACTGGATTCGCTCGGGTACCTTGCAAGAAGAAGTGGCAAATAAACTCAGTGAATGGTTCGACCAAGGCTTAAAACAGTGGGATATCAGCCGAGACGCGCCTTATTTCGGTTTTGAAATACCTAATGCCCCGGGTAAATTTTTCTATGTATGGTTAGATGCGCCTTGTGGTTACATGGGTAGCTTTAAAAACTTATGTGATAAACAAAACATCGACTTTGACAGCTATTGGAATAAAGATTCAGACGCTGAGCTTTATCACTTTATCGGTAAAGACATTATTAATTTTCACAGCCTATTCTGGCCAGCTATGCTAGAAGGTGCTGATTTCCGTAAACCTACCGCTGTTTTCGCGCATGGTTTTGTTACTGTGAACGGCGAAAAAATGTCTAAATCAAAAGGTACCTTTATTAAAGCCAATACCTATTTAGCGCATTTAAATCCTGAATACTTACGTTATTACTACGCGACTAAACTAACGCACAAAATTGATGATTTAGATTTAAATCTTGAAGATTTCGTACAACGCGTTAACTCTGATTTAGTCGGTAAAGTGGTTAACATCGCGTCTCGTTGTGCAAGTTTCATCACTAAACGTTTTGATGGCATGTTATCAACTAATGTTGATGATCAAGCCTTAGCTGATGAAGTAATGGCTGCAGGTGATAGTATAGCTGCTCATTATGAAGCACGTGATTTTGGTCGTGGCATGCGCGAAATAATGGCACTTGCTGATAAAGTAAATGAATATATCGCGATTAAAGAACCATGGCAGCTTGTTAAAGACGAAACTAAGCAACAAGAAGTACACGATATCTGTTCATTAGGTATCAACATGTTCCGTACCTTAATGATCTACTTAAAACCAGTACTGCCTGCCCTTGCCGATAATACTGCCGCTTTCTTAAATGATGAGCTCGTTTGGGAAGGACACAAAACGTTATTAACTGATCATAAAATAAATAAATTCAAAGCGTTATTACAGCGTGTTGATATGGATAAAGTGAATGCGATGACTGATGCGTCAAAAGACAGCTTAGGCGGAGCAGAAGAAGAGAAAAAACCAAAGAAAAAATCAAAACCTGCCAAAGTAGTTGATAATTCAGCTGCACTTGCTGACCCTTTAGCGGCCGATCCAATCTCTGAAGAAATTGGCTTTGATGATTTTGCTAAAATAGATTTACGTATTGTTAAAATCATTAATGCTGAGCACGTTGAAAAAGCTGATAAATTAATACAGTTAACCTTAGCACTTAATGAAGAAGGTACTGAAACTCGTCAAGTATTTGCCGGTATCAAATCTGCTTATAACCCAGAAGATTTAATCGGTAAGCATACGGTGATGGTTGCTAATTTAGCACCACGTAAAATGCGCTTTGGTATGTCTGAAGGTATGGTACTAGCAGCTGGCCCTGGCGATAAAGACTTGTGGATATTAAATCCAGATGATGGCGCAATAGCGGGTATGCGCGTTAAATAACTCCTGCAGTTATTTACATACTGGGGTTTAACGATTTGAAAAGGTATCATTAGTAATGATACCTTTTCTTGTTTCTATCGCAGTAAAATAACAAATAAAGTCTTTTTTATGTATTCCTTTTTAATAAAGTTATACCTAAAATAGTGTACTCTTTTATGTATATTCAATAGGTAATAAACACATTGATGACTAAATTAAGCCGTTTAATTAGCAAAATACCTTTATCCTTACGCATTCTATTAGCAATGATGATTGGCTTAACATTGGGTGCGCAATCTTCTACTGTCTATATCGGTGTTAATGAATTAGCCAATGCCTTTGTCATGTTATTGCAAATGACAGCGCTTCCTTACATTGCGCTATCACTTATTGTTGGTATTGGTAGTTTATCGCCGACAAAAGTCACCAATACCTTGAAGATCACTCTGGTGATTTTGATGGCATTATTGACAGTCGTTTTAGGTTTCATACTCCTCGCCCCCATCGCCTTTCCAAATTGGGTGAGTGCAGATTTTTATAGCCTGAATACCATCAGTACCACGCCAGAATTTGATATCATTTCACTGTTTATTCCGACAAACCCTTTTTATGCTCTAGCCAATGGCTTAATACCCAGTGTTGTTATGTTTAGTATATTTATTGGCATTGGTTTAATGCAGGTAAAAACTAAAAAAAGCACCTTGTCGGTATTAAATGGCTTAAATAAAGCGGTCGTTAATGTAAGCAATATGGTGATGCGCTTTGCACCGGTTGGCATATTTTGTATTGCTCAACGTGCTGCTGCCACTATAAACAGTGAACAACTCGACGGATTACAAGTTTATATTGTTACCGCCGCGGTTTTAGTCTTCTTACTGACCTTTATCGTACTGCCAGCCATTGTCGCTACCATTACGCCCTTTAGTTACCGCCAAATATTAGTAAGTTCTCGCCAAGCGATGATCACCGCTTTTGCTACGGGTAGCTTCTTTATTGTGATTCCTATTATTGTTGAAAAAACGAAACAACTCATAGAGCAACTATCGACTGCTGAAAATGGTAATAAACTCATCAAAGCAGACGCGAGTAATATGCCCAGTATTATTGTACCAATCAGTTTTAGCTTACCTGTTGGTGGCAAACTTTTAGCCTTATTATTTACCTTATTTGCGGCTTGGTTTTCAGGCTCCCAAGTAAGTAGTAGTGACTATTTACAATTGTTAGTCGCTGGTATCCCGCAATTATTTGGCACAACAACGCTCGCTATACCGAGTTTATTAGATATTTTTAACGTACCTGGCTCTTTATTTGATTTATTCTTAGTCGCTGAAAACATTATTGTTGGACGTTTTAGCGCCCTGCTTAGTGTGATTTTCTCTGTTAGCTTGGTATTACTTATTGCCACTAGTATGTTAAAAAAATTCACCTTTAAATGGCGTTCATTTAGTGTCTACTTAACCATCTTACCGATTATCTCTATCATAGCGTTCATTTCGTTACGCTTTACTTTTGATGCCATCAGTTACCAGTACCAAGGTTACAGTAAGTTTATTGAAAGAGACTTTATACTACTTGATGTAAAAGCCAAGGTATTACCTGAGCCAGAACTAAACGTCGATAAAACAATGCTTAATGTGCCAGTTTTACAAAGAATTGCCCAGCGTGGTTTTATCCGTGTTGGCTATTTTCGTGACGATTTACCCTACACCTTTCATAATAATGAAGGGAAACTTGTTGGTTTTGATATTGAAATTATCAATCTATTAGCCGATGACTTAGGCGTATCAATCGAATTTGTCCGTATTTACCACAATCAAGCAAAACAGTTACTCTCCTCTGGCTACTTAGACATGACCACCGGCATGCCAGTAACACCCCATAATATGAAGCAATATACCTTAACAGTGCCTTATTCTAGTCAATCGATGGCGTTTCTGGTTAAAGAAGAGCGACGAAAAGAATTTAGTGATTGGCAGAGTATTTTTAGCCGAGAAGATTTGATCATAGGTATACCTGAAATTTTCTACAGTGAAAATATTGTCCGCCGTTATTTTGAAAAAAATACCGTATGGGAAATTTCTACTCCTCGATTATTTTTTAAAGAAGAATATGAAAATATCGATGCCATGCTTTTTGGTGCTGCAACCGCTTCCGCCTGGACACTAATAAATCCTGAATATACGGTTATAGTCCCTAAGCCAGCAAGACCAGAATTATCAATGGCTTTTGCTATTAATACTGATGATAATGCCTTTGAAATTTACCTGCGCAATTGGATTTTCATGATGAAACAAAATAATTCCATTGACCAACTGTTCCATTATTGGATAGCAGGTAAAAAGCCGACTACTTTTCTAGACATATCTAAACAAGCTATCCGCAAGGAAACTCTTCATGACTAACCAAACACCTCAAAAAGTAACTAAAAAAATGACCATACCGTTAGCAAAAAAAATACTATGCATGTTCATCGCACTACCTTTATTAGTAAGCTGTAGCGGTAACTATAGCTTTGAAAGCAACGTAAAACCTGATAACGCTAATGAATATTTTAGTGCCAGCAAGGTTAAAATTTTTAAAGATGAAACTGAGTTTATGTCTAGCTTTCAGTATGTTGGTTTAGTCGAAGGAGAGGACTGCCAACAAGAGCAGCATCTTGCAGCACCTGATGTTATTAATGCGCGAACCCAAGCAAGACAAATGGCATTTTCACAAAAAGCCAACGCTGTTATTTTTACCAGTTGCGTTGATATTGAAACCAAACATTGTGTCGCACAAGTAGTCTGTTACGGTAAAGCTTATCGATTAGGCGCTCCACATGAGCCAATAGAGCAATAAAATGTCAAAGTCATGTGATACAACTGATGAAATACAAAGCTTTAAATTTGATGCTATAGGCATTATTGAATCACCTTACCAAGAAAAATTTGCTATTCCTCGTCAGCCAAACCTAGTCAGTGCGGCAAAAGGCAAAGTAGTGCTTGTTGGCGAGGCCAATAATCACGAATTGGTGCGTGATATTGAGCAATTTAGTCATCTATGGTTACTCTTTGTATTTCATGGCACACAAGAACAGGGTTGGAAACCATTAGTACGACCACCTCGACTTGGCGGCAATGTAAAAACAGGTGTGCTTGCTACGCGCTCAACATTTAGACCAAATCCCATCGGCATGTCTGTAGTGAAACTTGATAAAGTTGTGACTGAAAAACAACAAACGGTTTTACATATCTCAGGGTTAGATTTATTGAATGGCACGCCAATTATCGATATTAAACCCTATGTGCCCTATTCTGACGCAATTATCGATGCCGATGCTGGTTTTGCACAACAGCAACCTGAAGCAGGGTTAACGGTAGAATTTAGTAAAAAAGCCCAAACTGATCTAGCGCAATATACGCAAAAATATAGTGAGTTAGCCTTACTAATAGAGCAAGTATTAGCACAAGATCCTCGGCCTGCCTATAAACAAGGTAAAACTGATGATAAGATTTATGGGATGAGTTTGTATGACTTAAATATCCAATGGCAATTAATCACGTTGGACACCGTATTAGTACTTAATATTACCCAAGTTAATAAATAATTAGCCGTAAGTCGCGATTTAGCGTCCGTTAAAGAGATAACCATGAACCAATATATTATTCATCCAGCCGTTTCGATTAACAAAAATGCGAGTTTTAGTCCTGATTGGCAAACAATCAAAGCCATAGATGTTAATCATTTCCCTTGGTACCAAGCAGGTAAAAAACAAAACACACAAGTTAAACTTAGCGCCAATAACGATACTTTATTCATACAAATAATTGCGCAAGACAACTACAGTTTTGCCAAACAAACTGAGCTCAACCATATGCTCATTTGCGAAGATTCTTGTGTTGAATTTTTCTTTAGTCCTTCAGGCGTGCTTGGTAGTAGTTACGTCAATCTAGAGGTTAATTGTTGCGGTACTTTACACTTAGCTTATGGTGCTGGTCGTGAAAGTCGTCAATTTATCAGCATAGAAGCAGCAAGCTTAATACAGTGTAACAGTAGTCTTAGCCTTGATATGGACAGCCCGAAAAAACTTGAAAGTGAAACAGATAGCCAATGGACAATAGAAATAGCATTGCCTTTTAACGCTATTGAGCAACTCACTGGCGAGAAAATCAATAAAGAGAGATGGTTTGCCAACTTCTACCGCTGTGGTGGTAGAACTGAACCACAATACGCAGTATGGAATAATATTGAGGTAGTTGAACCTGATTATCACAGACCTGAATACTTTGCTGAACTCACCTTTGCATAGTTTTTAGTGGCCTTTGTATAACTGAACTTGTCATTCTCGAAGTGTCTGGTCGAGAAACCCGTTTTTTTGTCGATGGCTCTTCGACTAAGTTAGTACTTATTCCGCTCATGTCATATTGTAATACTCTATAAATATAAAAAAGCGCGAAGCAGTTAAACTGCTTCGCGCTTTTACATAGAGATAGTTTGTAGATGATTTATCATTGTAGTAACCCGCAATAAAACCTGATTCGCATAAATTACAAACCAGTGATCGTGACCACAGCGACTATCAGTTTAGAGGTTACCAATCATTTATATTTTTTAATGGCTGTTCTTTATCTCTATGGGGCTTACCACGTAAGCTTATTTTTTTAACACTGACTTCATTACCCTGCATTTGCGTATAAACAGATATATCCATCTCAACGAATGCTTTTTTTACATCCCTTAACAGCTTAGCTGACGAGGTATTCGCGCTATACCAAATTTCACTGTAAGTTAGACCTGTTTGGTTATAACGTAAGCCTTTGTAACCACGAAAGTGTGATAAATAGCTTTCAATTTCGCTTAATTCAGCTGATGAAAAACCTTCAAATAAAAGTGAATATTGACTCGTTACTTGCGATGGTTGTGGTTTTACCTCATTACACTGATCTACGGGTAGTTTTGTGTATAAAGCATGTGACAATGTACTAGCGGCATCTTTCATCGAGGTGGAAATATGCTCAGCTATACAAGTATTAAAGCAGTCATTGCTTGCGTTAATATCACGACCACTTTCTTCTACATTAAATAATATTCTACCCGAGCTGACATCGATACTTGTTGCATAGACATCTGTGCTTATCTGCTTACGATGGCCTTTATCAACAATCATCGCATCGGCAGAAATGATGTACAAATAATCAATTTCAATACCATTCAAATTACGCACAGCATTAATCAAATCATGGCGAGTGTAGCTATTAAAGTCTAAATTAAAATCATCTAGATTAATGACTGTATCGTCATAAACATTAATCCCTTGAGCAATAAGATCATTGGTCAGTTTTCTTTCCAGTCGTTTAAGAGCGCGATGATCCTTTGCTAGAGAAAACTCACTATTACTTTCAATAAATACCACGGCATTTACCGAATAATTAGGTGTACAATTACAAGCTGTAAGCAACAGCGACATCAAAGTGATTATAACTAAACGCATTTACTTTCCTTTATTCATATAATGTATTTGAAAATGGTATTACCATCTAATGGCTTTACCACAATCAGTGTTTGATTTTTCAATTAAAATACCATCAATCTTGTTACTGCAATTATTGGTATCTTCTTTTATAGGCTTAGTTTTATCAGGTGCTCTTTTAAACTGCTGCTTTAAGTAAGCTAATGATTTTTTAACATTAAGTTTCTTGGTCTTAACCTGATTTCGGCTATCCAAAAAATCATCTCCACTTAACATAGACCGGTACAATTGTTCTGCTGTCGCACTTGGGTAAACAGATTTTAATAAGGAAACCGCACCAGCAACTTGAGGCGACGCCATAGAAGTACCAGACATCACTTCCAATTGACCGCCAGGAACCGATGACAGTATTTTTGAGCCGTGTGCCATAATAGTTATGCGCTTATAACTATTAGAGAAATCAGATACCTCACCGTCATAATTAACAGAGCCAACACTCACCGCACTACTAATACAAGCCGGAGCTCCGATACTGTCCGTTAAATAGTCATTACCAGACGCAATCACAGTCAATATATTGTTATCCCGCAACTGGTTTATCAGCGCAGTATAAGGGTAGTCAGTATCACAGTTATCATAAAACCGGCCGCCACCTAAGCTCATATTAACAACGCTAATATTATATTTTTTATGATTAGTTAACACCCAATCCAAACTTTGTAAAATATCTGAATCAGTGAAACCAGCACCAAAACCATTATGGGACATGGCGTTAATGCTCACTAATTGAGATTGAGGTGCAACCCCTCGATGCTGTACATTTTCTCCAACAGAAATACCCGCCACATGTGTCCCATGATTACAGCCATTAAATAAACAAGGTTTACCTGCTTGGATACCGAATTGCTTTTTTTCTTTATTAGGACAATGCCCTGACGCCGAAAAGCATGCGCCCGCAACCACTTTGTTTTTCAGGTACGGATGATTAAAATCGATGCCAGAATCAATTACTGCAACAGCGTTGACCTGCTTAATTTTGGGATTAATGTCAGCTGTTTTACGATTTGGTAATTGCCGTGATGCCTCTGGTGCTCGCAACAAGGTAAATTTATCTAAATAAATGGTGTCAACAAATTCAGATTGCCTTAAACGATCATACTCAGATCTTGCAACTGCTTTAGCGATAAAAGGTGCGTTTTTATAACGCACAAGATGGTTGATATTTACCCATCCCATCTCATTTATTAGTTTTTGTTGTATAACGTCAATATGTTGTTCTAAATTACGCCACTCAGAGTGACTAGCCGCCCTAGTTTTCAAAGCCAGTATCACATTTACCGAACTTTGTTCTTGAAAAGCGCGGTGTAATTCATTGCCCGAAACCTGCAATGATAGAAACAAAAAACTAAATATAACAATAAGTTGTATACGCATAATTTTATACCTAAATAAGGCCAACTAAGCAGGCCTTATTTATATCTGTTTACCAACTGCCATCGTTATCAGCTTTACGCGTTTTACCACGAAGGCTCACTTTTTTTACGGTAAACGTTTGCGTGTTTTGATCAAAACTTGGGTAACCAGACAGGTTTAATTCTGCTAGCATGCGTTTTAAATTACGATTTAACTTAGCCGAACCGATAGCTGATGAATACCACACTTCAGTGTGGGTTTTACTTGCTTCTGTTGGGCGGTGACTATGGTAACCAGAGAAAATAACGAGGTACTCTTCCATTTCTGAAAATTCACGGTCGGTAAAACCAGAAAACACTAAGTTATAGTTAGTCATCATCTTATTTGTGCCAGCACGATTTTGACCCGTTAATTGCTGACCACCGTCAACCATCCAAGCTAGTTTCTCTGCAAGTACTGCGCCTAAGTCGTTACCAAGCATACGTGATTTGTCGCCTACAACGCCCAAAACACATTCGCGATTACAATTAGCAGGTGCACTGTAATTACGGGCTGCAACCTCAAAGTTACCTAATTTCTGACCCGTTTTAACATTTAACAACCTACCTTCAATACGAGTATTAACCTTAGTGGTATATCCCTTATCTTTGGCACTGGCATAAATTGAAAAAATAACGGTTATATCAATTGGTGGACGCTTAACCGAGCGCGCTACATCAATGATTTCTGCATCAGTACGACGAATACGTCCTTGTGCAAAGTTATCCAACGTGATCGTCGTTTCATCAAACACATTGAAATTTTGCTCATGCATCTGGTTAGCTAAAGCACCTAATACCCGTTTAAAAACACGGCTATCACGGGGGATTGTATCTTTATCTGCATCCTCTCCCATAACGAGTAGATTAGGATTGTCTGCTGCGAGCACACTAAAAGAAAGTCCGATTGCCAATGCAAACAGAGTAAGGCTGTTTAATAGATATTTCATGTCGAGTTATTCTCTTATTTAGGGCTGGCAAAATCATTAACTGCAAGTATGGGCAGTAAGATCAAAAAATTAATATTCCCTTTTTGAAATGGTAATTTGGCCGAAATTATTAATTTGGCCGCCGAGTCTATAGTAAAAAATAACGAAAAAACAGTTTTAATAAAAGTTAGATTGAACAATAAAAAAGCGAGTTAGGTTAATCACTATTACTTACATAAACTTACAAACAGAATATTTTTTCTAATTTCACATTAGAAAAGATTTACACTGCCCCTTATTTTTAGGGGGCTCTAAGGATGAAAGCCAATTTAAGTCTGATAACCAGAAAACTGTAAGTATTTGTTATTTTTATGTGGAAATTGTACAAATAGTTGATTATACTCGCCGCCCGTTAAGTACAGAACTACTCTACTCGTCACTTGAAATAGTACAAATGTAGTATGTTCCAGTATAAAAACATCTCAATAAGACAATGAATTTAAATAGCACTCAAGCTATTCATGATCTATGACCACCGAGTGTAAAGTTAGGAGTAAAAAGTGTTTAAAACGAATAAAATTATTTCATCAATCTTGATTTCTGTAGGTTTAGCAACTGTTGCAACTTCTGTAAGTGCAGATCCATGGGCAGTATCTCCAGGTACAAAAGCACGTGCTATGGGTAATGCTTTTGTAGCGATAGCCAATGACCCATCTGCGGCTTGGCATAACCCTGCTGGTTTATACCAAATGAATGGCAGCAACGTAACCATTGAAGTAAGTGGTGCTCCATCATTTGATCACCCAAGCGATCCTGCAGAGAGCTTGGTTACCTTTAATAATATCGACATGCCTGATGGAACAACAGAAACGTTTTATGCAACTAGCTGGGGTGAAATGGCCGCAGACAACCAATCTATTTTTGCTTCATATAATGAAGGTGATGGTCAAAACAGTGGCTTTAGCGTCTATTACTATTCTCCTTATTTCATCTCGATGCCTGTCGTTGCAAAAATTAACGATGCATCTGAAGTGCTGGGTAAAATTGAAGAAGAAGTCAGTATCTTGGGTGCGGGTTGGTCAAGTGTAGTATGGAATACTCCAGAGCAAGCCTGGTTCTCAAGCTTACATTATGGTCTGACTTTAGAAATCGTAATGACAGACTATGGCTCATCTGAAATCGATTTTTATGGCATGAGCACAAATGGTGGCATTGACCGCGTTGATCTAGATGACTCAAACGAAGCACTATCTGGTTCAGTAGGCGTGCTTTCTACTATTTATAAAGGTGATAGTAGACAGGTATTTTCACCAACAGTTAAGTTTGGTGCTGTATACCGCCTAAAAGCTATATCGCTTGATTCAGGCTCTGATATAGAAATGATGGATCGTAATAGGGACGACGTTACCTTAAATAGTGATGACTTTTTCAACAAAAAACCTACCAGTTGGGATATGGGCTTAAGCGCAAGTACATTACTTGGTCAAAGCGTACACTATGGTTTGTTTTCAGCCGAGTTATCTTTTCAGGTTGGCGAAACACAATTTGACAGTGTAGTCACCAACATGAATTATGAACGTAGCTCAATCGGTGCATCAATCCGCTGGGCACCTATTGACTCACTAGTAAAACAAGTTGAATTACGCGTCGGTAGCTATTCAAGTGAATCCGATAGTATATACAACGCAGCAATTATAGAAAGAAACCAAGGCAGAGAGTTACCTACTGGTTTGATTTACCCTAATGTCAATGCGACATCATGGGGTATGCAAGTTGCTTTTGATGGTGGCATAGCCCTCGAGTTTGCCCAAGAAATGAGAACCCTCAAAAATACCATGGTATGTATTGATAGTGACAATGACAGTTGGTGTGATAAAGAGAGCGATAATCAATCACTTGATGAAACGTTTACATCATTTGCATTTCGTTATAACTGGTAAATATTATGGCTAAATACCTAATCATGGTATTCGCTGTTTTCTCAACTACACTCTTCGCTAACGAAGAGTGTAGTTCTCCAGAAAATACCTGCGAAACCCTCAATATCTACCAAGAAGCCCTCGAGCATCAAAAAGATGGCGAATGGCAACAAGCAAAAAGCAAAGCAGAACAAGCCATTGCATTACTGCCTTACGATGGTGAAACAGACTATATCAAGCTTTGTTTAATCGATAACAGTACCGCCTACATAAGCGACATTTCAGTATCGGAGTGTCCCGCCACAGCGAGCTATTATCCTAACCAGATGGTATTAAACATTAAGCGTGAACATTCACCAAAAGCTGCGGTAATGATCAGTTACACCACTAAAGTTGCTTCATGGGGGTTGCGGACGTTTAGCTTACCGAGCAAGTTATCAGCTAAGTCTATCCAGATTTTAAATGCTGGCAGCACAGAATTGGACGATGTAAATTTGACTATCTATGATCGCAATAGTCGTGAAATATCACAAAATTATGACCATATTAATGCTAAAACACATAAGAACATCCGGTTAACAACAGCGATTATCGAACCCATAACGATCATATTAACTGAAAAGCATGGTTTTGGTATCAATGACTAAATTTAGCCTTGTTTTTGCATTTTTTATCTTGCTGATATTACCTCTCTCATCTTCACAGGCGAAACAACCGTTTGAGTTGCTGAGCTTTGATAATTTGGTTTCAGACACAGTTAAGCAAGTAAAACGATTAGTGAAAAAAAGAAAGCTTGCTGCAAATTCGCAAGTGGCAATAAAAATTGCCCTTGCTGATGATAGCGACCGACCTTGTCAGTCAAAAGGCTCTATCGAGCTAGAGCAAGCCTTAACCAGTCGCTTACTCAATAAATTACCACTCTTTCGCTTTCCAGCGTTTGAGCAAGCAAAACTGCTGTCTTTTTATGCCGATGATGCTCAGTTTAATGAACAAGACTGGTTGGTGGACTTGGTTATCTTCATACAAATAAACACTCATTACTTGCATGATTCAGGTAAGCCAGTCGCTAAACTCACCTTAAAAGTGATTAGGACCGAAGACAGCAAAGTCATGCTCGTTGAGAATTACCTTGTTAAAGGTAAGCCAGTAAAATATTTCACCAATCCAGTAAAATGTGAATGTGAACGCATGTGCCAAGAAAGTACGTCTTTATTTACCAAGGAACGCATTGTTGGCGCATTTAAACAATTAAAAAAATGCCGCCTAAATTCTGCTACCCAATTATTAAGCTTACCTAATTGCAGCAGTGAAATAATGAGCCAAGGTCAAAATTTAAAAGGCTCTACTATTTCAGCTAAATTTTTTGAAAAATCATGCGCTCAATGTGGTGGAGCTATTCCAAGCTACGATGCGCTGGATAATTTAAGACTGTGCTTGCCCTTTGATGAAAGAGGACAAAAATCACCTTGCATGTTTAAAGGTGAGTTATCTCTTTGCACTATAGGAACAAGTTCAGTCAAAGTCACTGACTTACCAAGAAAGAAACGAATATTCACCGCTTTGCAATGTGAATTTCAACATCAATAAGCAAATTACAAAGGATAATCAAATGTTTACCCAGACAAAATTGCTACTTAGCGCCGCTGCAATCGCAGCATGCATATGCTTCTCACCAGCAAGTGCTGAAACATTCAAGCAGGATGAAGTATTTTCTTTTAGTGTAGATTTGAGTAAACAGGGACTGCCGAGTGCGACTTACTCACTAGACATGTCGAATTGGCCTAATAGCGTAACATCATGGTGTGAAGGGGAAAAAATTACCAGCATCCCTTTTTGCGGTGGTAAAAGTGGCGATGATCAAAGTAAATTAATCAAAAAAGAAGTCTTCTTTAATCCAAAGAATTTATCCGTAAATAAGATCATTGAAAGCCAAGATGGACTAGTACTTCGTACTCATCAAGTAACATACGACCTTAAGCACAAAAAGGTGAAAGCGCGCGTCGAAACTAAAAATGCCAAAGGTAAAAAACTGGCCCGTGCACGTATCGTATCAGACAAAGCTATTTCATTAGTCAGCGTAGAGTCACTACTTTTGAAGCAACTTGTAACAGGTAATGCGGGCTTGTCTGACAATTTACATTGGTTCGAGCCTAAACGCAGCAAGCGTATGGTGGTTGAAATGCAAGGTAAACATGATACAACATTAGATGCTTTCCCGAGTATTGATGCGCAAAAAATGCAAGTGTCGCAGTTTAACAAACGAAAAAATATTACCACACCAATGTATGCTATTTATTTTAATAGCAAGGGCTACCCTCTTGAATTGTCATCTCAATCAGGTAAATGGAAGTTAGGCTTAAATTTTGTTGGTGTGGAAAGTATCATTAAAAAAGACGTTTTTAACGTGGCAAAAAAAATGTCACAGTCAAAGCTTGAGCAACTTTATTTTGCTAAAGAAAAACAAATAAAACACAACAGTCTAACAACTGTAAGCGCTGACATTATAGTCACCAAACGTAATAATAAAATAGTACTTGAGAAAAAACAGGTGTTTAAACTAAATACTGATGCTAAAGCTAAGAAGAAGGCAATAGCAGCGAGCCTCAATGATAAATACTCTGAATTAAATGATGAAATAAAAGTATCAAATAAAAATAATCAGTACTACGCATCAGTGCCAAGGGGTTTTGTTTGTAAAGAAGCACAAGATCGCGTTGAAGACTCTAGTAAAGAGCACCTGAAGTATAACTTGAATAAGAGTTGCTCTCAGTTAACGGTTCAAAGTGATGATATACAGGTATCATTAGAACGTATTTCTCTTGAAATCAACGATAAAGTAAAAGCGCCCAAAACATTCACCTGTTCACAAGCTACTCGCTACGTAATAACTAAACATGGCGGATCTATTTGTAAACGATTAAAAATGAAACTTAACAATATAGGCCTTGCTTCGATAGATATAAACCAGGTTAAATTATCACTCAACGATAGCTTTAGCGGTGATAGCTTTGAAGTGAAATTTAAACAATCTTACCCTATATCTAAGCAGCAACTTGCAAAAGCGGCTGACGCGATTAAAGCAGACAAAAAAATAAATGTTAGTCGCTTACTTAGCAATGGAAGAAACTCTGCTAATACGTTCAAATACAATAAAACAAATGATCAATATGAGTTTATCGTCGCAAAAACGGTTGTTAATAAAGCCACGAGTAGCAGCAGAGAGTTGATTAAAATACATAAATTAAAACAAAGTAGAACAGATAAGAATCTTTACATCAACAGTCGACAAAAGATCGTTGGTTCATTGGTTGAATTTAAAAAATTACTGTCTGCGTCTGGTCAAAAATGTAGTGATGTAAAACCAACAACTCAAGCACTTATGGTTGAGCTTAAATGTAGTGTTGCATCGTTAACTAAACAAGCTCTTTGGAAATAGGTTCGTAAGTCATGATGTTTAATAAACTTATAAAATTGGCCTTAGTGGTAATTTTCTCTTGTTTTAGCTTCTTTTCCTATGCCAGTTGTGGCGGCGGACTCAATGTTAAAGTAATAGGTAAAATCACCATAGATCAAGAACCTTTTATGCAAACGCGTAAAACTCGTATGGTACCCATGGCATTATGGAATGGCTTAAATAAAGCCTTTGCCTCTTTAGTGTATAAAGATGCTTGTATCGAAACAACGCCTTTTCGTTATCGCAGCGACGACGGGGAAACTAAGCCACTCAAACCTGTAAAAAAGAAGAACCATCAAATCCCTAATTTGGTTACTGAATTTTATGACAATGTTGATAGCGAAGGTGAAGACTTTTTATCGGAGCAACTTGAATTGCAAGGCAATAAAATGTCGATGTTGATTTTTTGGGATTCGATAATGGAAGAAGATGTGCAAGAAGGGTTTGAAGTAGGATCCTTAGAGGTTATGTATACGGTGTACGATTTGGATAACGAAGTGCAAACTCCCTTTTTCATTGAACTTGAGTTACCTATGAGAAGTAGAAAACAGGCATTAGAAACCGTTTCTACCCAAATTTTTAACGATATCAAAAATATTAAGGAGCAAATCTTTGATCAAGCATCTGAATAAATTAGCTTTACTAACCTGTTTAGCGGTAGTGAGTCTTAATGTTGAAGGTGTTAAAGCTATGTCTGCTGAGACAACGCCAACAGCTGCTGAATATTCAAAGCACTATACCAAAGCTAAAAAACGTGAAAAAGGCCCTGTTCGTATCAGTTTTACCCTCGACCATACACTTACCTCAAGTGCTGACTGGGATGATAATTTTTACAAACGCCACATTGTGTTACGAGAAATAAAAAAGGGTGGCAACCGTTACCTTTATGAATTTGAAAATGACTTAATGGATAATACCTCTAAATGTTATTATTTGAAAAAACGCAAATACGTTAGCTTTGACACCCACGTCAACATGCTTGACGTACAAGTCAACCAATCTAAAGCTAATAAGCTTAACTACAGAATGAATATAGGTTTGAGCACGAAGGCATTAGCAACAGAGACCTATGATGAGTTGATGATTAATGACCTCAGTTTTAAATCAAAGAAGTTGGGTAAATTTTCACTTAACGCTGAACACAAGCGTGAATTACGTCAGTTTGGTTTCAATAATGCGAAAAATTCCGTGATGAAAGACCTCAATGAACTTATCAGTTACCTGCACCAAGGTACTAGAACATCCACTGATATAACAACCCAGAGAATTGCTGACTGTTTAGCCGTAATGGAAATAAAAGTTAACCATATTACCCTTGATGCCAATTAACAGCAATGAAATATAGTGATATTTTACAAAAAGCTAAACAATTAAACGGTTTTGGTTGGGTATTAAGACCCTACCAAAACCGTTTAGGTGTATTTTCTTTACTACTTATATTTACATCATTAATCACGTTGTGGTTAGTGAATATACTGACCTTTCAATACAAAGTAACTTATTTCGATGAGTTACGTGGTATTTATCCGCCTATATTTAGTCACCCGGGTGAAGTCGATGAACAACTCATTCCAGTAAATGTTGATCGTCGAGAAGAGCACTTTATGGAAGGGCTGACCGTCTGTATAGGTGATAGTAGAGGTATTGGCGTAAGACCAATTGAAACAGGCGTACGCTCTTTAGCAATTGAGAGTCTGGCTGAGCAAAATATACGCTATCCTCAAAGTGAGCAGGCCGGTGTGTGGTTGAGCAACGAGCTCTACGAAGTTATTTTTGGTCGCCCTTATAACGCCCTGCAAGATTCGAAAAAACTCATCAATTTATATAAAAATAACGGTGCTTATTTCAATTTAAAAACCTGTCAAAGTGACGCTAAAATGAATAGCTACCCTATTCTAGGGGTACTGCCTTTACATAGTAATGCGCGTTGGTTAGTACTTCGTTACCAAGACGTAGAGCCATTGAACATGGCTATTCGACTCGCACAAGTCGATGTATTCTATAGTAAGCCACATAATGAACGTGAGGTTTTCAACGCGATTAATACACACGCTAAGGTGATTTATTGGATAGAGCAGCTACCCTATCACTTAAAGCTTATATTGAAAAAATTACAGTTAGGTGCATTCATCTTCTTAACCTTAACAGCGCTTATGTCGTTAGCATTTATTACTAATTTATATCTTATGACGCAAAAAAGCTTGCAGGAAGGTTTCTACATGATGCGCTTTTATGGCAGTAACAAATCCCACCTACTACGTCATGCTGGTATTGCGTTATCTGTATTTTGGTTATTGATGTTTAGCGCAGCACTCGCTTGTGCATATGCCGTATTAAGTGTTATATCAAAGCCACTCTATGATAGCTTCGAACTATTTAGCTTTTTGGCAAGTATTCCTTGGTACGCCTATATCATCACCCTGCTCTGTACGCTGGTTTTCCCACTGGTTTATATTCTTAGTCATTTCTACACGCGAAAATTCAGTCAGCGCTGGAAAGACACGCAACATTAAAGCCACTAGGAACAAATGAATAATATGCTAAGTTTGATCACTGCAATTCGATTGCTATTAAATGCACATAAAAAGCTGTGGCCTGGGTTTATCTGTTTGCTTGTCGCTACGGGTATGTTACTCAGCTTTATTTTATATTTACAGCAACAATCAAGTAAACAAGAACTCGCTGGTCGCGGCTTAGTATCCGATGCGTACTTAGAGATCGTGTCTAGTCACTTAACGGCAACTAAAGCCAATGCGTTAGCGCAAGCTATAAACAGCAAGTACCAAGCACTGGTTGTGCCTGTTGCAAACACTGTCGATTTAAGTTGCCGCTTTTATGTCTCCGTTTCAGAACGGAAAAAAGTCAGTAAAATTGTGAACGGCAAAGTGATAAAACGTTATCGCCATGTTGCCAGTTGGGTACCAAGTGGTGAATATAATATTGAACTCAATGAATTATTGCTCGACGCGACACGTATACAATTGTCTGCCTTTTTTCAGGGTAAAAGCATCGGTAACTATGAGCTTAATAGTATCTCAGAAGAAACCTTAAGCGTATCCTTGTTAAATTCAGCACATGAGTTTTTAGACGGCGACCATTACTTCTTCTCTCATATTAATATGCAAAAACAACTTATTGGTCCTTACGTGTTTGATGAACAAGACGCGCGTTTTTATTTGGTTGACGAGGATGAACTTGAAGAGAGTGATAGTGGTATTTCAGCGCTAGCCAAGCTAAGTCATAACCAACTTATTCTGGAAATTAACCGCGCTAATATGCCATTTGTTTCTGGTGTACAATTTGAGCAAATGACAGAAACGGATTTTGAATATACCAACGGCCAGAGCAATGTAAATAACGCAACATTATTAGCTGGATTGTCATTTAATGGTGACAATGAACGGGCTAAGGGCATGATATCAGATCCTTTATTTCGAAAAATTTTCGGTCATAATTTCGATTATAAAAAAGTTAAAATAGACTGTAGCAGCGAGACACTTAATTTCAATCAGGAATTTACCGCCTGGGGTCATTATGACTATCAAACCGATCTGACGCACAACCCCAATCAGATGTTTTTAAGTCAAGGATATACAAAACTAAGCCATGGAGGCGTTAACCGGTTTTTATTAAAAGATCTAGGCCAGTTGACGGCGGCGAAAAATGCCCTTGAAAAGCAATTATCTTTACTTGGTATTAACCAAGTAAGTTTTGTTGAAAGTCAAACTAACCTCACCTCATTGTGGGCAGCAAGATTACTACTGGCGTTAATTGTACTAACGATAACTCTTATGTTTTTCGCCCTAGCCTTACCCTTTAGACGCGTTTTATCTAAAGAATTATTCCTCATTAAAATTTTTGGGGGCAAGCCACACCTCGCGCTTATATTGAGCTGTTTATTTATTTATTTCGTCAGTAGCCTAGTGTGTATTTTAGTGGGTAAATTAACCTTGCACTATATGAACCACGCAGTGCTTATCTATTTCAATGTGCCCTTGATGGTATTTGATACCCAGCTATTAATCTCTGGATTAGCATTGAATTTTATCGCGTGGATGGCTGTATGGAGCTTGCTTACTGTCACTCTTAACTCAAGTATTATGCAACAAGGAGCCTCTCGTGGAGACTGAAAAATTGGAATCACTCTCGGTAAATAATTTAACGTATCAGATTGGTGATAAAAAAATCCTAAATAACTTAGGACCATTTCAAATGCAGCGAACTGACTTAGTATGTATCAGTGGCCCATCGGGTGGCGGTAAAACAACCTTTATAAATTTACTTTCAGGGTTATTACCAGCAAGCGCTGGCGAGATAAAATGGGGTCACCATGATGTTAAAGCCAACTTTAACAAATTAGATAAACTCCGCCTTGAATGGATCAGCATTATTTTCCAAGAGCCAAGACTCGCTAAAAACCTATCGGGTTGGGAGAATATAATATTACCGCTTAAGTTATCTGGCCGTATGCACCTCTTTAATAAGGCGTTAATTAAGCAATTACTTGATACTTTATTTATCGGTCAAGGAATGACTCAGCAAGAACTTGATGCTTTGCTCGATATGAAGGTATCACGGTATTCAGGTGGTCAAATGCAACGAATATCCATTATCCGAGCCATTATTAGTTTACCAAAATATATATTTGCCGATGAGATTTTAAATTCCTTGGAGCCTGAATTACAAGAAACAACCTGGCAAAGTATTAAACAGATTTGTCGTGAATACAAAATAGGATTTTTATTGATTACACATAACACCTATTTACTTCAAGACACTGATTTTACAAAAAAAATTATTATTGATAAGGGGGCTATTCCCAATGTTTAAGTTTCTTAAAAAATCACATGTTATGATGATTTGTTTACTATTCACCACAGCTAGTCATGCAAATTCATGGCAAAGTATTCACTACCTAGAGCCTGAGCTTCTCTATGAATCGGAAGCACCACAAAAAGCTGTTGCTAAATTAGCGCAAGTCAATAGCAGCAGCTTCGCCGCAGCTATTGAGAATGTACTCAATGAATTACCTCGATATTATCCGGTAGCACCCACGGTTAGCGAGCTGAAAAGCTCAAATTTTTATCAAGAATACGATCTTGATGGCGGTGTATTTTTGGCAACGTTAACAAAACAAGGCACAAAAGATCTTATTTTATTTGGCCAACTTGAATTTGATGATTTAGAAAACCAAGTGATTGTCTCGCTTAATGGCTACGATAGCGATAAGCAAACAGAATGGAAAGTGGTAATGAGCAAGTTTCACTATAAAGAGTTAGCTATTTTAACTGAAGTTTATACACAACTTATTTTTGAAGTACTCAACGAACCGAGTGCCGGATTAAAACCCATTTACCAGCAAGTAGAGCAATAGTCTTATGCTAAACCATAAATTAGTAACCTCCTTATTATTGGCATCAATTGTCGTTCTTTCGGGTTGTAAAACAACCGGATCTTCAGGTAATAATGCCTATCGTACTCAGTGGAGCTGTAATACAAATCAAGCAAAAGACTACGAGCTAAACTTTCAAATCAATGAAGTAAAAAATAGCCTATACATCAATAGCCAACAGCAAGATGTTCGCCTCAATGTAAATATCACTTTGCCTTCTCAAGTAATCGATATTGTATCGATCATTGAGCATAATGGTGAGATTGAGCAGCGTTTGATGCGTGGATATGTACCTATGCGCGTATGCGGTGATTTTTATATCCGAAACCAAGATGTTTACACCGGTGGAGTTGCTATTCTTTCCGATATGTCAGGTGCTGCTGGCAACAATGAGCTGGTATGGGACATCACCTATATTGATCCAAAAGGTGAAATAAAAAGAGTGCGTAAGGTGCTGAGCGTTTATAAATAGACTAAATTCAACCGTATATAGTTATACCAATTATATTACTTTTCTGATGTTACCAGCTTATTCATGAGCTCATAAAGAAAGTGGCTAAAAGCCTTCTCACGTCGTTTTGCACGACGGGAAAAAAGCGCTAAGCAGTTAAACTGCTTAGCGCTTTTTTTTATTAAGATTTTATTTATCATTAACTAATACTCACCACTCAAAATGTTAATCAATTGTAACAAGTCACCACCTCTGTCAACATAACTTTTAAGCTATTTATTAAACACTTGGCGAGATACTTTTCTATGGAAGCAGAAGTGAATAATGTAAGTCGAAGTAAAAGGTTATATAAAACAATGGGGAATACCCTGAGTTATTTAAACTCAATTCCACAAAAATTTGTTGGTATATCTGAGAAGCCCACAAACGAAATTGAGTTTTCTACAATGCTCTGTACGTTAACTGGTACGCTGAACCGTATTGGCCTATGCGGCTCTGAAGATCTAATTGTACGTTGGGATATGAAAGAATTCCTCTTAGTTTGCCCTATAATCCCCCTTGAACATGCTATTAACCTTGCAACAAAAATTAGCAAAAACATAAATAATAAAATATGGACAAAAAAAAGACAAATCTCATGCCGTTCAGGAATTGCCCAAACAAATGGTGAAGACTTGCATGATTTAATTACCCATATAACGAAAGAGCTTCATAAATCGAAAGAAAATGCGTAACAAAAAATTTCTTAACAACCTTTACTGAAACAGCAAACAATAATCTGGTAGCCTTTGCCTATATACTTATGCTGTCTCTTCAACAATCTTTGGTAATGGTGCTATCAGTGTTTCACCACGTAAAAAACGCTGAGTGATTATCGTACCTTTAAAAAGTTTATGCCTACGCTAAAATATTTATTGAATTGACCATGAGTTAAACTCTTTTTCATTAACGCATACAACTATATGATTGTGATTACTTATAACTGCATAAGCACAAACTTCAATAGCAAAAAAATCAGCTAGAAATAATAGTTTATCTGCTACATAATCTCTTCAATGTTCATAGTTTTGTCATATCAGTGGGTGTCTGTTATTTTGATTGCAGACATTACAGAAGGCACTATTTTTCTAGAATTAACTTATTGGCTAAGAGTAAACCGCAACTCTAGTTAACCTGCACTCTGGATAGTTAAATAGTCCAGCTTACTAAAAACCTTAAATTCTATTATCAATCAGGTTTAAGGTTTCCTTGCAATAATCTGGGCAATAGCTTGTTTTCCAGATTCAGCATCAGCATTTTTTGCATCAATGATGCCTTCAAAACTATGGATAATTTGCCAATCAGAGAATAGTTCAGCCAACTCACCATGTCTTAATAAAAAATCAGGGTTTTTAGGTCGACCAAATTGGGGCTGATCTACGCTAAAGGTTTCATAAACAACATAACCCCCAGCAGTAACAGCTTGTTTGATTTGTTCAAATAAAGATCGGTGCAAATAACGAAAAACGATAATTGCTGAAAAGGACTTACCCGCTAAAGGTTTTAACTCCTCTTGCTCAAAACTGTCTTGCTCAAAATCAACTTGCCAAAATTTCGCCGATGATTTGTCCTCGTCATGATGGCTTATTAGCGTACTTTTCACTTGTTCGAGAGCCGACTCTTTTATATCCGAAAATACCACATCGATATTTTGATTTATAAGGTAAAGGCCATTTCTACCATTACCGCAGGCAAGGTCAAGCACAGGCTCTTCACTATTAACCTCACGTAATAACTCTATAGCTTTTTCTAATAACGGGGAATGATTCAATTGAAGCTAACCTTTTCTAACCTTTAGTGTCGTTTAATGAAGTAATCTTTCGACCATGAACAAATGAATAATAACGCACCGAACTTGGCGCATGAGAAATCATGCCTGAAATAATAATTATCGCAACTAAACAATGCCAAGCATATTCATTAAAAAAGAAAACACAGGTGAGTAGAATCAATTTAATGTACATAGCTAGTGCCCTAATTTGTACAAACCAGACAAAGTTAGATAATGCTTCTAAGCTTAATAAACCTAAGCCACTTACAATAGTAATGCCCCAATAAACATCTTGTTCACTTGATGTTAAGATCGAAGCAAAAACCCCAGCAAAGCCAACTAAGTGGGCGGTACGTAATGATATTTTTAACCAGCGTTTACCGGTAAAATTAGGGATAATAGACAAAAGAACTTCCCACTATAAATAAAAAAATTTAAAACCAAACAATAACTCATTATAACTTGTTGAGAAATAGAATGAATGGTGTTTTTTAGATGTGTGGATATTCATAAATGATGAGAAACGAATCACGTCATGAGAAAATTCAACAGTACAATTAGTTGTGGCTACGCATCATGTTTGAAATTACCAATCACTAAATGAGATTGAAGTTAGTTATTATTTTCAACATTGTAACAGTACAAATTGGAGTAAGTTCATTTATGACCCGCTTGAAGCATTAGTAATATCTCTCATAAAGTATCCAAAATTAGTCGACCGTTACCATTTAGTTGCTATCGCAGTCTAATTCGGTGAATATGTTGGTCCTACAGCGCATCAGCAAGTAATTTTTCTATGGATAGATTTTTTAAAATAGCCTTGTTCATTCTGGCAATAGCTCAAAGTAACTTCATTTCGGCTAATAGTATCGTCTTATACGACTCACTTGTGCCGTTCGATAAAAATCAAAAAATTAGCACGTTTAGCCAGGTAATTTCACCTCAGCCAACTCTAGTCCAACGGACAGAAAAAACATATACGCTGCTTCAATTTTGGGCGAGTTGGTGTCATAGCTGTGCGGGTTTTATGTACGACTTAGACAAGATCAGTGCAGCGACCCAATCTCCTTATTACGCCATCAGCATAGACGACAAATTCATCGATGCAGAGAATTATTTGGCAAAACATCCGCTCTATAAGAAACACAGAAATCGATTCTGGTTTGATCAACAAAGTAAGTTAAAACAGTCTCTCGCTATCACTACAGTGCCAACGGTGGTTATTATTGATCACCAAGGGAAACCCATTTGGCGCACAAGCGGCCATCTTAATAGCGACGACTTGTTTAAACTCAAGCAATTGTTAGCTAATAATAATCTCGACCAGCTCACCAACCGGAATTGATATGAAGCCCATTTATTTGCTAACGCTACTACTCATCAGTACTGCTAATATTAGTGCGGCTGAAAAAAACACACCAAATTATTACCAAGATATCAGACCAATCATTGAACAAAACTGTTTGGGGTGTCATTCATCAAAAGGAATTTCATTTTCTTTCGAGGATCCCGAGCAAGCTTATCTGTATCACGCCGCAATAAATTCTGCAGTGCAACAAAGGCGTATGCCCCCATGGCTAGCCGAAAATGGTCATCAAATTTATAAGGATGATATCTCTTTGTCCCATCGACAACTCACACAATTTGAACAGTGGGCTGAGGCGGGTTATCCTAAGGGGAATAAACCAACGGAAACAACAGGGTTCAAACTTGAACAAGACAAGATAACTAACTCTTTTAATGCCGATCTTTCACTGAAAAGTGCACAGCAAGCTTATTTGCCTAAACAAAATCAAAAAGATGACTATCGATGTTTTATCGTCGATTGGCCTGAAACCAAAGATAAATTTGTTACTGGATTTAAAGCTATCCCCGGTAATACAAAAGTAGTTCATCACATCGTTCTTTTTGCTGCAAGACCAGAAGTCACCGACATGTTTAAGGAGTTAGCAGCCGAAGAAGAAGGCATTGGTTATCAATGCTTCGGCGGCGCGGTTCCTGATCGGCTGGGCGATGACGAAACACGACGTTCGTTTGAAAAAAAACATCCTGAAGGAGTAAAAAAACTAAGTCAAAATAATTATTGGCTAGCTCACTGGGCCCCAGGAATGGACGGTTATCATTTTCCTAAGAATACCGGTGTTCCAGTCAAAAAAGGTTCGGCTTTGATTTTGCAGGTCCACTATTATTCGGCTTTTGCTCCAGGAGAAAAAGATCCAGGAAGTCAGCTGAGTTTTACCCTTGCCGACTCCGTAAAAAAACCGGCAATTCATTACCCTTTAACCAACAACGGTTGGCTTAACAGCAAAAAAAACCAATCCATGGTAATCAATCCGGGACAACAGAATACTTACTCAGTTAATGCTTCACTGAAACGCATTGCCAACTACACTGCGTGGATAACAGAAACACAAATGGAAAGTGTTAATGCGGTGGAAATTCATTCTGCTAACGTACATATGCACGCCTTTGGCGCTTCAGGAAGCACGGCACTAGTGTATGAAAACGGCGAAACAGAGACGCTTTTATCGATCCCACGCTGGGATATTGATTGGCAAAGAGACTTTACTCTGGCAGAACCAAAGCGTTTTGAGAAGAATCGATTTAAACAAATCCAACTGTCTGTCGATTGCACCTTTAAAAATTATAGCGATGAAATAGTTTACGGAGGTTATGGTTCGGATGATGAAATGTGCTTTAACTTTTCCTATATTGCATTAGAACTTAAGGCAAAGGAACTTACGGGTGAATAACTTATCAAGGAGGTTAAGAGTGTCGCAAAATAACTCTGGGTTTAGCGCTTACAGGGTACTTTGATAGTGGAAAATTTGATTACTATCTTCGAGCCCATTGTGGCAAATTATCAGCACCAGATAACGCCCCTGACCTACAACATTAGCTTTGATTCCAACTGATATACTTTCGCTATACTGACAGCGATACCAGCGTGTACTAAAGTATGTTATCAGGTATTACACCAGACTATAATAAATCCTGGGATTTTGATTCATGACTTCCGGTTAGCGCACTAAAGGAACATTAGTACTCATAAATATCAGTGCTAAAAATTAAACCGATTTGGGAATTTGAGTTAATCGTCACTTTTGCTAATGACCTTAGATGAATGAGTTTTTGTAAGTTTGTCCTCACCAAAAGCTAACGTCAAAAAAGTGCGCTAAGCGGAATAAAAAATTGAAATTGATAGTGTTTGTCTAGGTCAACTCATGACCATTTAGTTGACCTAAGACATTCGACAGCAGAATTGAAAATCATTAGAAAAGCGGACGTTACAAAAATCGATTTTGAGACTTGTTTCATAATCAAAAAAGAAAAATACAGTTATATAATGAGAAAAATCTCTATAACTGCTGCAAGCTCATAGTTGCCGTTAATATTATCTCTTTGAATGTTAACTATGAGCCTGTTTTTCGCCTCACGTAGTGTGTACCAATTTAGGAGTATAGCTACCGATTTCTATGATTGGTGCTTAGTCGTATCAATTAGACCATGTCACCAGTCTATTTAAGGTTATTGATAATTTAAATTTTCGAAGTTGAGCTTGAGGTTGGAAAACATATGTAACTTTAATTATTCCTACTGATGAAAAAACACGGATTGTAGGAAAAAAGTTGGCTACAATATTGAAGTCACCGTTTTAAGTGACTGCCTCCCTAAAAATTAAAAAGTCCTAACGAGTTAACGTTAGGACTTTACTGTAAGCTTTGTTAACTAACTAACAATTATAGATTATTTGCATCTAGAAAATCTTCTGTGTGCGGGTCGCCTGAAGTATTGCTAAAGCCATTTGTACTTTCAGCTGATTGTAATAAAGCAGCACGCGTATTTACAAAAGCACTGCCATTTGCTGCTTGTGGGTTGCTTGCTAAATAAAGAGCCGCCGCACCTGCAACATGTGGAGATGCCATAGACGTTCCACTCATTGTTGTTGTTCCACCGCCTTTACGAAGTGATAAAATGCTACCACCTGGTGCCGCGATAGCTACTGGTGCAGAATTATTACTAGTCCAGCTTGCACTTTGATTCCCCCAGTTTGAGAAGCTATTCCAATCGTCGCCTTCTTTGGCTGAACTAACTGTTACTACAGTATCAGCGTAACCAGCAGGAGTGTAATTTTTAGCATTATCACTGTCATTGCCAGCGGCAACAACTACAACAACACCAGCATTACGAGCATTACAAATCGCTTCATGATATGAATCATTACCAGTAAAACCATTATTAGTACAGGTACCCGTTACACTTCCGCCACCACCAATAGACATATTAACAACAGCGGCTTCGCCACGTGCTGTTACTTCAGATGTAACCCAATCAAGCGCAGCAATTGTACTTGAATTAGGACATGAGCCACGGCTTGAACAGATTTTACCAGCATGTAATGTAACACCTGGAGCCATACCTACAACATCTTGACTGTTATCAATTGCGCCTATCGTTCCACCAACATGAGTTCCGTGACCATGATCGTCATCCCATGGTTGACTACAGTCTTTACCTTTACAGTTTTCAAAAGCCATACCGTTGCCAATATTGCCAGCTAAGTCTGCATGATCGGAATCAAGACCTGTATCTAGTACATAAACATGCACGCCAGCACCGCTATTACTATTGGAGTCTGCGCCAGTACGCGAAATGCCCCAAGGCATCACTTGTGGGGAAGGAGTACCGCCACCAGAACCAGGCTTTCCTTTGTTAATGCTTTTTTCACCATCAAATTCAACTGAGGCAACATTAGGATTATTACGCAAAGCGTTCAAACGACCTTCAGTCACTGAAGCGGCAAAACCAAAAAATGCCGAGCCATATGAAAATTTAACTGCTCCTACGCCCATACCAGCGGCAATATTTTTGGCATTGCTTTTGTTTGACTCGTGACCAGACACTGCTAAGTTAGCATTCAACTTCACGATTACATCTAGCTTTGATGTTGGGTTACCTGCTTGAGCAGCTGTTGTACTCAATGCTAATATTGTTGCTGCAGCAACATACTTTAATTTAAATTTCATTGTTTACCCTTATTATTGTTTAGTTTAAATCGTTTGCAGTTACTACATAGCAAATCTACAATAAGACTAAATTAGGAAGACTGGTAAATATAGTAAAAAAGCGACCATTATTAATAAAATAGCGACAAAATAAAATTTAAATAGCACTAACAAATAATAGAAGCTTAGTCGCCTTGGTTAATACTAGTGGTTCTGCAACTGATTTACTGATCATTATAACTCGGTCCCATTAAGACATGATAATGGTGCAGGTATTGCTGAACATGTGATTAAGATGATTTTTGTACCCCTTTTACCACCAACAACAAGGTTCAAATTAGTTTGAACCATCAAGTTGAGGCTCATGTATAAGTTGTCAATACTGAAAAACATTAGCGTTCACTTGGTGGTAAAAGTGATCATGTCTCGATAGTGCGCTTAGTTCACATTCAGGCTGAACGACTCATTGACAAAAGTCATCATCAAAAGACTCATATTTTAATCTATAGGGGAACGTCTGCTATCAGGAAATGAACTAAACCGCTCCGCGGTATTGGAGCTCTTGGCTAATTCTTTAAATCCCTTATCCTTTCATATTCTTTTCTACTCTTAGTATTGAGGCATTTCTCCTCAATTAACGAGGAGTTTTAACATGATTTTTTCTACTTATTTTGATCCTGAGCTGAGCCAACGTTTCACTGAAGACATGGTTATCCGTAATCTTACGGCTAAAACACAAATAGGTTATGTCCGAGCACTAAATCGTTTATGTGAATATTTGAAACATTCACCTGAAAACGCTACCCGTGACAATTTGCGCGAGTTCCAATTGTTTTTAGTTGAAGACGGCGCAACAGGAACAACGATTAATAGCACCCTTTCTGGTTTGAGGTTTTTATATAATGTCACGTTAGATAAACCGCAGTTACTCACCAAATTAATAACTGTTTCGGTCGCCCGTAAGTTACCCATTATTTTGAGTCTAGAAGAGATAAAGCTGTTCCTTACAACCGCTGCTCATCCTAAATACCATGCTGCATTTTCTGTTGCTTATGGTGCAGGACTTCGCGTTAGCGAAGTTGTTTCCTGGGCTTAATCCGATTAATCATATGACGAGTCGTCAGCTTGCTAGAATTTGTACAACAACGGCCAAGAACGCTGGCATTAATAAAAAGGTATCGATGCATACCTTACGTCACAGCTTTGCAACACATTTACTTGAAGCGCATTTTGATATACGTGTCATACAGGTATTGCTTGGGCATGCTAAATTAGGAACCACGGCTTTATATGCTCAGGTCGCAACAAACTTATTACGCGAAGTTATCAGTCCACTTGACGCTTTAGAAAACAAGGATAAGACTAAAAATAAGGACAAGTCGTGAGTATTTATCATGACTCGTCCTCAATTAGAAATCGCCGATATATTTCGACAGCACGGTCAACAATGGCGTGAACGCAATCAAGGACATATTAACCTCAGTCAATTGAAAATCATGTCAGCCATTGAAAATTGTCGAACAGAGGTTTTAGGTGGGCATCAACTTTATTGCCAATCATGTCATAAGACTCATATTTCTTATAATTCATGTCGTAATAGGCATTGCCCAAAATGCCAAGCAAGCTCAGCAAAAAGATGGCTTGAAGCGAGACAAGCGCAACTGCTACCTGTCGATTATTATCATTTGGTTTTTACCTTACCAAAAGAAATCGCAGAAATAGCCTATTACAATAAGTCGATAATGTATGGCTTATTACTGAAAACGGCGGCACAAACGCTTCTAACGATAGGTGCTGATGAAAAGCGACTTGGCGCTAAATTAGGGGTTACTTTTGTCCTTCATACATGGGGCTCTGCGATGACACATCATCCGCATGTGCATGGTATTGTACCAGGCGGTGGTTTATCACTTGATGGGGAAAAGTGGGTATCGAGTAAATCAGGCTTCTTCCTTCCTGTTCGTGTGTTATCTCGATTTTTTCGTCGCTTATATCTTGAGAAATTAGCTGAAGCTTATCAACAAAATCAACTGATATTCTTTGGTGAAAGTAAGTCGCTTGAAGAGGAGGTGTCGTTTAGGAAATGGCTTACGCCATTACGAAAAAAAGAATGGGTAGTTTATGCTAAAAGACCTTTTGCAGGGCCTAAAGCTGTTTTCACTTACCTTTCTCGTTATACACACCGCGTAGCGATATCCAATAGTCGCTTGGTTAAAAGTGATGAAAAGGACGTCACGTTTCGTTGTAAAAACTATCGTGCTGAAGCGTCAAAGCGGTACCGAACGATGACATTAAGCCATGGTGAATTTATACGACGGTTTTTATTGCATGCTTTACCTTCAGGGTTTCAACGTATCAGGCATTATGGCTTGATTGCCAATACGACTTGTAAGAAGAATTTAACTAAAATTAAGGGTCTACTCAATGTAAAAGTGCTTGAAGTAACCACACCGGAATTAGTTAAGGATAAATCACTTCCAGCTGCAAAAAGTATTGTATTTACATGCCCAGAATGTAGAGAGCCAATGATTATTAAAGGTATTCTTATTTGTCAGTTAAAACCTCGTGCACCACCAATCAAGCTTGTAAATTAGCAAATGGAAATAAGTGTCTCTATTATCGAATGTTGATAAGGGATCGTTTTGCCAAAAACACCGGAATAGCGAATACGACGCTATACTTTATTGAGTTTCTACTCGTTAATAAGTCGTTTATGCCAACTAAAGTCAAACTACAACAAGCGCTAATTCAAAATTACCCAGTAAAACATCCTACCACGATATAGCATTCCCCATAGTAAGCACTTGGTTCACGCGGTTTCGTTCTCTGGAGTTTGTTAGACACCAGCCTGAGGAGTGAAGCTTGTTGATCTTATGGTGTTTTGTCGCGACTGGTATCTAACAAACCTAAACAGCTGTGAACGTAATGTGGTTGTTCAACCATGTCCGCTGTAGATCAAAACGTACAAAGATTTTTTCGTATAAGTTCTCAAATGTTAACGTCTTCTAAGTGGCATTAGTGAGCCTTATATTATGACTTTAACCAGCCTTTTGATGTTCAGCGGCCATGTCCTTCTTTGTGCGCCTTGAGAAGTTAGAGATGATAAGTTCATGACTTCTGCTTCACCGCTAAAGTTGACATTTATGGCTCTCGTTTAATCAACGGTAACGGTAAGTAGAAGTTAACATATAGAAACAAACTAAAAATAAGCTCCTAAATCATTGTTTTTAAGACTTTTAGAATTGTCGTCATGAAGAATACGTTTATCTACTGTTGCTTACTTGAAAGGTAATCATGTCACTGTTGCCATGTTGATCTATTACCGCTATTTGCTGTTCACCATCGCTATCAGCCGCATAAAAAAATATTTTGTCACTGGCTAAACTTTTTACAAAATTGCCATTAAGATACCAATCAAGCAGACCGATAGCACCTAATACTGACAATGGAATGAGTGGAGGTTTATTGGTGTTGAGCCTTATAATTTCGGTGTTTTTTGCTAAGCCAACTATTTTAATATTGCCAAAGTTGGGTGTTGTCAATTTTTGACAGCGTTGACTTTTTTTCGGTAACATCGCAGCGCGAGTAAATTTTTTGGGTAACCAAGGTTCAAGTGATTTTGGCCACAATGCGATATAGTGCTTGGTTTTTACACCCGAGCATGCAAAGTCAGTTAATAATCCCGTTGATGTCTCTTGCCAATAAGGTTGTGGGTTCATTTGCCATTTATCATGATTGATAGCTTGCAAAGAATTAGGTGTCAGACCTGCCAGTGTATATGCCTCATGTGAAACATGACAAAGATCTTTAGCGGTCTGTTTTTTATTTTTACCTAACGGCCAGCAGATTTCCGTTTTGCTAACCTTTTCAGGTTTGTTAAGCCAAACATGATCATTTTGATGAAGTACATCAGATATATTAAATAATAATGGAGCGGCCGTTAACCCGCCATAGTGACCGGGCTGCGGCGTACCATCTGGGCGTCCTAGCCAGACACCAAGGGTATATTTTGCACTTGTGCCGATAGCCCATGCATCTCTAAAGCCATAACTTGTGCCTGTTTTCCAAGCAATATCATTGGTTGTCCTACGAATATTTTCACTTAACAGAGCATTAGGCCTAAGATTATCAATGAGCATTTTATAGGTGATCCAAGCTGCACTTTCACTCATTAGATAACGTGGGGCCGCTGTTACTGAGTCATCAATATAACGAGGTGATAATACTTTTCCTTGATTACTCAAACTCGAATACGCTTGTACTAACTGCCATAAACTAATACCCGTACCACCTAAGGCGATGGATAAATTAGGTTTTGAAGATTTTGGTAACGTTAATTTGATACCCGCTGACGCTAATTGGTTATAAAAATTTTGCGCGCCTAAATGCTCAAGTACTTGAACGGCGGGTACATTTAAGGATCGTTGTAATGCGCTTTGTACGGTAACAGGTCCACTGAACTGACCGGTAAAGTTCTCTGGTTTGTAATCAGAGTAATAACGCGGACTATCGTTTAATAAACTATGTGAATGAATTAAGCCTTTATCAATAGCGCTAGCATATATAAACGGTTTTAAGGTTGATCCCGGAGAGCGAATAGCACTGATCATATCAACGTTACTAAAACGAGATTTATCATTAAAATCAGCTGAGCCTATATACGCTTTTACCGTGCCATTCTTATTATCGATCACCAATACTGCTGCCGAGCTTTTATCCGGCTGGCTACTGATAAAACTCTTTAAGTGATCTTCAAGACCTATCTGTAAATCATAATCAATGGTGCTGTTAATCTGTTTTTTCAGTGGAAATTGTTGAATTAACTTTCTTGATAATAATGGTGCGAAGTTAGGTCGACTTGGCTTAGCAGCATAAACTTGTTCTTGCTGGGCACTTTTTATCAGTGCATCAGACCATACTTGTTGGCTGGCTAAGCGTTTTAGTACTTTGTTACGTGCTTTTTCAGCTTTTTGTGGATAACGGTCTGGACGTATTCTTGATGGGCTCTGGGGTAATACCGCCAGCAACGCTGCCTCAGCATGACTAAGTTGCTTAGCTGATTTCCCTAAATACGCCTGACTTGCCGCTTCAACCCCTTCAACAGTGCCGCCAAAAGGTGCATAGTTTAAATAGAGCGTTAAAATTTCTTTTTTCGATAAGCTGAATTCTAATTGTAGTGTACGTAGAATTTGTAGCAATTTTCCGCGGATAGACCGGCTGTGTGGATGTAAAATTCGCGCAACTTGCATACTAAGCGTAGAGCCACCAGAAACAATGCAACCACAACGCCAATTTAAGTATAAAGCACGTAATAATGCCACTGGATTCACGCCAAAATGAGACCAAAAATACTGGTCTTCATAGGTTAATAGCGCTTGAATATAAAGGGGTGAAACAGAGTGCAATTCAGCTTGCTGACGCCATATGCCATTACTATCAGCAAAAGCACGTAACGCACGACCGTCATCAGCATAAACCACTTGTGCAAAGCTTTTTTCCGCTTTGGGGATGTTAAGTGGATAAGCAAGGTGCAAGCAGTAAAACAATAGCAGCATACTAGCGAAAATGGCGGTGAGCCAAAATCGCTTAGTGCTTGCCGCCTGCTTTATTTTATAAGTTAGTAATTTCAATGGTATCTAGCGTATTGCCTACTGCATTTTTATCGGGTTGATACATGTTTTCAACTAACGGCGCTGGTACCTTGTATTTTCCTGGTGTTACCGCGCGCGCTAAATAAAACAAGTAACTCGTGCCTCGATAACCAACATCAATTGCCGCGACATAACGATCATCTCTAAACTCTTGATGTAATATCTTGGTTTTCTTTTGCCATTCACTGGCGGGCTTACCATCAAAGATAATACTGTCGAGTTTAATGGCATGGCCTAAATTTTGATTTTCTAGCTCTAAGCCTGCAGGTAATAAATCAACCACTAATAAATCTGGGCTTCGACGCTCTGAGTAAACACGAATAGCGACTAAGACCATGTCCCCTACTTTTAATTTACTTGCATCAATCTGCTGACCTTTGCTGTCGTAATAATCTCGCTCAATAGTCAAATCACCCGTTGTTGCTTCAGGTTTAATTTTACTAATGCCTTGATAGGCAAAGTTAACATAAAGACGATCATCAGCGTTATTCGTTAAGGTTAAATCTTGCTGTAAATCGGTTGCCGATAGTTTTTGAGCGTAAGCACCTGCTTTTTTGATCGTTGATTTTGCTTGATTAAAGGTCAACTGTGCTTGCCAATCTTTTTGTTCGCTTTGCTCTAAAGATATACTGGCAAGAAACAGTGCATTACGCTCTTGTGTGCTTAAATATTTTTTATCCGCGAGTGTTTTTGACAATACCAGTGCTGTATCAAAGGCATAATCAAGTTGATATTGATGTTTAATGAGTAAGTGAATGATCAATGCTTTATCGCGAGTAACTGAGCCATAATCACTTAAATATTTAGTGCCACGCTCAAGGGTGATCGCTTTAGCAAACATAGCTTGGCTGTTAACGTCATCACCTTGATTTTTAAGCGCGAGTGCTAAGTGAACTAAGGCTAACTGGCTTTCAGCATCTTTGCTTTTATGATTAGCTAGGTCGCGTAATTTAGATAACGAGGCTTTATTGTGTCGAGATAAGACATATCCCGCATAAGCACGGTAGGCAAAATCATAATGTTTAACCGATTCTGACCAACGATTGGTATAACTACCATTTTGATTTTTTAAGTAACTGGTTAAACGAGCCATCGTTTTTTGATATTGCTTACGATTAACACCAATCCCCTGCTCTTTAGCATCTGTTAAGAAATCCCCTACATAAGCGGTTAACCAATGTTCTTCTTGACTGGTATTGCTCCATAAACCATAACTACCATTTTTTAATGCTTTGGCTTGAATACGTGATAAACCATGGTTGATACTTTCCAATCGGTTTTTATTTGTCGCATTTTTTAAATTGAGCGAATCGAGAATATCATCATTCGCGTATAACCATGGGTAGGTTGAACTGGTTGATTGCTCTAAGCAGCCATAAGGATATTTCAGTAAATGCTTCATTTGTTCACGGCTGTTAAATTCAACCATATTGTTTACCGATAATACTGCTTCAAGGGTATTTGCTTTCAAATGCGCGTAATCACTTGGGCTAAAACTAAATGATTGATCTTTGGTTAGCGTGGTATTTTTGTACTCAATGAGCGCTGGATAAGCTGAGCGTACGGCAATATGCCAGTTTCTTTCGATAGGATAATCCTCAACGCCTTGTACGCTGAGTGATACTTTCGCTCGTCCTTCCAGACTACCCACGGACACAGGGTAGATCAAAGTCGTTTTTTCCTTAGCAGCTAAGGTAACTTCTTGGCTGTTGCTTTTGTCAGCGTTGGTAAGGCTAACTGGATCAGAGGTAGTTAACGCCACGGTTAAGGTTTGCTTTTGGTCGGTGGAGTTATGCAAATCAAGAGCAAAAGTCGATTGGTCATCCGTCGCTAAAAAGCGTGGCATAGCAATTTGACTCACAATAGGCGCAGCGATAGTCATTTCACTCTCAGTTGAGCCAAACTTATTATCAGTAAAAGCAACCGCCATTAAGCGTACTCTTCCGTTAAAATCTGGAATATCAAAAGCCACTGTTGCATAGCCATTATTATCAACAGTGACTAAACCACTAAATAGCGACAGTATTTGTACTTCAGCTTGTGCTTTTTTACCACCGCGACTTAATTCTGCATCGCCACCAAATTTTTGTTTCGCTAGTGGGGCATCATTTAATTCAATTAAGTTTTGATATAAATCTCTACTGTCTACTTGAAAACGTCTTGGCTCAAAAAAGAACTGGTGCGCATCAGGTGTTTCAAAATTGGTTAAGCTCAACACGCCAACATCTACCATAGCTAAGGTCAATTTAGCTTGTTGTTTGTTAGGGCGATTTTCAGGATGAGTATTAAGGCCATTTACTTTAACTTTAACTTGGTAGCGTTGGTTAGGATAAATCTCCTCGGCAGACTCTATCTCAAGTTCAAGCTTACGCGGCTCTCGGTTAAGAGGTAAGTGAATTAAACCAATGGCACGGGTAGGTGTAATACGTTTTTTATTATCGCCGTATTGTAAATGTACTACTGAGGCATAAATATCATGTCGCTGCCATTTTTCATCAATGTTTATCGCCACATTAAGCCCCTCTGCAGGTATGGTAATACGCTGAGAATAGAGCAGCTTGTTAGATTCTATTAAGAGTAGTGCTTCACCAGCTTTAGGTGGCACAATACTTAATTGCGCCACATCACCGGCATTATACGACTCTTTATCCCAGGCGAGAGAAACTTTATCTGGGCGCGCAGCTTGCGAAGATGATTGATTATCCTGCCATGAACTGTACCAGTCATGACCTGCAAAAAATCGTACACTGGTCATGGTTTTACTTGCTACATCGAGAATTTCTAAGCGATATCGACCGTATTCAACCGGTACTTCTAATTGACTCGCTTTATCCGCGTTAGTATCGACAGCGCTGTTGTATTCAACAAATTCACTGTCGGACCAACGATAATGCCACCCCTCACTATTATTAAACTCCCAAAAATAACGACGGTCTTCTCTGACTAATTTAACGTCTAAGGCGGTGCTTTTAGTTAATTCGCCTTTTGCATTGGTAGTCACGACATCAAAAGAGACACGGCTATTGGGCTCTGGGTTATTCTTAAAGTGAGGTTTAATACCAATGAGTTTATTACCCGAAATTACCGTTGTTTGATGCCGTCTTGAAATGGCTCTACCACCTGTTTCAAACAAACTGGCTTGTAAGGTAACTTGTACTGGGGATTTAACTTTAGCCCAGCGGTTTTCTATGGTGATTGCTGCTTTGCCTTTAGCATCTAATTTTACGTCGGCTAACTTATATTGTTGGCTTAGATTTTTTTCAATACTATTACCAAACTGAAAACCTTTTAATGTATCACTTAAGGTATTAAATGGCTGACGCTGTGGTGTAATGGCAATACGTGATTCAAAGCGATTGCCGGATGCTGGTGCACCATATAAGTATTCACCTAAGACATTAACGGTTAGTTTGTCTTTAAGCTGATAAAGTTTAGCTGTTTCGTCTTGGTTAAAAGTAAGCTTTAAACGCTCTGGCAAAAATTCTTCCACTTTAAATCTATAGGTAGTTAAAACCTTTTTATATTTACGGATTTCTAGTAGCCAAGTCCCTGTTTTGGCATCTGTTGGAATAGTAAATTGCTGATAAAAATAACCATCACTGATGCTACGCCAAGTAAATTCTTTAGCCGTTTGACCACTGGGATCTTTAATGCGCGCTTTCAGGTTTGTCGTCTTAATTAGTTGACCATCTTGATCACGTAATAGCGCGTTTAAATCAATTGTTTCACCGGGGCGATATAAATCACGTGCACTATAAACAAAAACTTCCTGGGCAGAAAAGGGACGATGAGCGGGAGTAAATTCAGATAAATCTAAAGCTGGACCGGTAAGTGGAACCACAGAAAAAGACGCCCCTGAATGAGCAACAATATATCTAGCATCATTTTTTGTTCTGAGTGTACCTAAGCCGTCGGGGGAGCTTTTGAATTGATCTATTTGCTTACCTTTATTATTTAATAAGGTAACTTCGACTCCGGACAGTGCTTTTTGATCGGTTAAGCTATTTAAAGCAACTTCTAATTGCTCTTTATAAACGCGTACGTGCATGCCTATATCAGTGACCATAAAATGCGTCATTGAAATGTCATTGTAAATATCACTTGGCTGAGTCATTACCGCAAGATAAATACCCGGTGTGGATAAAGCTTCAATATTTTGAATAGGTAAATTAAAAGTTCGGCGCTTATTTTTTTGCCCGTTGAACTGGTAGTGTGCTGAATAAACCAGCTCAGTGCGGCTAATACTTTGTTGAGCGTAATAGCGGTAAACCTTATTTTGAAAAGAATCTTTATTACTTAGAAATTCTACAACTTGATCTTCAGGTACCTTAAAATAATTAACATTAACTTCTTTGATGTTAACTAATTCAATAGGTAAGCCGTTATGCTGCTTCAACGGGAGAAAAGAACCTTTACTGGCAAAGTTGTAGCTGGCAAGTATCGGACGGGTAGTTATTTCTTTAAAAGCATCTTCTTTAAGTTGAGAGTCATTTTTCGCACTTAAATTTTTGTACACCGTTAGTTTGTAGGTGTTAGATGGCTCAATAAAAGGAAAATAAACGATTTTATTATTTTTAGATAATACAATGCTGTCATCTACTTTTGCACCAGATTTCTCTGTCAGTGAGAAATAGTCGTCATGTTTCAATGCTGGATTTAACGGCGCAGATAAAGTAACCGCTATGGCATTACCGCCATCAAAACTACGCTCTGCAATATCTAATACTTCAATTTGTCTGTCACGTTGACTGAGCTCTGCGGATTCAACAGTGATTGGATTTTTAACAGCCTCTTCTACAGCTATAGGTGCTAAATCTTTGTGTTGTTTTTTCGTCCGCTGTTGCTCTTTTTCAATAGTCGATTGTGTTTTATTTTCAGCTTGAGTGCTATTACTTTCGGGTTGTTCCGAGCAAGCGCTAAGTAATAAGAGTAAGGGCAATATTACTTTTAAAGTTGTTAGTCCTTTAACCATGTGTTTTATCTCTTTGTTAGATACTATATTTTTGCTGTGTAGTCGGCGTATGCAGACGGAGCAAGCTTAATTTTTTACATGCTTATGAGTTAACTCAGGATCTTGCTGTAAACGTCATGTTCGAAGTCTCTGATCGAAACGTAGCATGGATGCTACTTATTAGACAATGTAGGCGGTACTGGATATACCTTATTAGATAATGCAGGAGCATATTATCCTGACGCATATTGTCCTGAGGCATAGGCACGCTTCTTTATTATTTTAAAGTGGCTGAACATTAATTTTACCACTGAAATTAAACAATATTTGACTGAATAATAACAACTCATTGTTTCGCTGGAAAGCTAATTATACAAATGTCTGCTTTGGTATTTTAGTGATTATCATCCGGCGGCACTAATACAAAACAAAATAGTTAATTTTCAAAGTATTAAGTAGCACGTTCGTTTAACATTAAATCAATCTCACACACGTAAACATTACGGTATTGTTATCTATTTTCGGTTGAAACTTATTGTTAAATTTTAGCCATTAAATTGGTCAAATTTTAATAATAATTCCGATGCTATTTTATCTTGCCCTTTAATTTTTAAGACTTCGATTATACATTCGATGGTGCACAGACCACCTTCAGGTTGATTGGCCCTAAGTTTGTATAAAGAATTATTTCCCGTTTTCAACGTAAATAGTGCCGCATTCTTTAAATAAGCGCTGTGGTTGAACATTTTCTTTGCTTCTTGCCATGTGCTATCAATAATTATAATGTTTTCATATTCTTCAATGACCGCAGGTGATGTATCGCCCTCTACTATTGATTCGCCCTTCGAATATAATAATACCGCTTCATTATTTTCTATTAATCTCATAAGTTCTTTATTAGGATTTATCCTTTCCCAAAGTATGCGTTCAACAATGTTCTGAGAATTTTCTAAAGCAAGAGAGCCGGTATTCGTTCCTCTATGTAATTCACGCTCATGGGTAAGTAAAAATATTTTCATTTTTATATGTTGTTCCGCTTTAGAGTATTGTTATAAAGCTTGTTCGCCAAGTTTGATGATGGTTAGCTTAAAACCTAGATTAAGCGCTTAAAATACAAGGAGGTTAGCCCTATTGGTATCCAGTGGATTATAATATAATTGGTTAGGGTAAGCGATAAAAGAGCTGAATATTA
This sequence comes from Colwellia sp. 75C3, assembly GCF_002836255.1. Classification (GTDB taxonomy): domain Bacteria; phylum Pseudomonadota; class Gammaproteobacteria; order Enterobacterales; family Alteromonadaceae; genus Colwellia. Next base: position 43,540 of record NZ_PJAU01000049.1, read on the forward strand.
TACATACCTTGAATGTGCTAGTGAGGTAGATTTTTAACTATAGTAATTATCAAATTCAAAACAAAAAAATAAATAAATAAATCAAAGTTGTTTAGCCACCATACAGGGAATGTCCTTGTTGATTATTAATATTCATCTAATATTAGAATTGTGAATGCATATCGTTTAATGCTTGATTCAAGTCATCGTCGTCATCAATGTTTAAATTGTCTAAATGTGAAGTGTCATTAGCGTTATCGAGTAATACATTTTCTGCTTGAACACCCTGCTGTTCTTCATCTGCAAGTGGATTTTCAAAAACGTCTACTGTCATACTATCTACTAGGGGATCTGAATTTTCAGAATGATTTCCACCAATGAAAGCAGATTCAATTTCTGATGATGGTATGTCGAATTTTGATGTTTCTTCATTACTAATACCTAGCATTTGAAGATAGTGATCAACCGGCTTAATTGAAAGTAAGTCCTGAGAAGCAGAAAAAATATCGTTATCATCAACACTATTGATATCCGTTACACTTATTTCTTGAACATCTTCAATTATACTTACAGCTTCTGGATCATCATTCATATCTGACACTTTCGGAGTCAGTGCTGGCATTAGAGTTATTGGCGATATATCCATGCCCGTTAATGTGGTTTGGTCAATATGATGACCACTATTTCCATGCACTGATTGTGAATGTAAATGTAAATGAACTGCGACTTGTGAATTTTGATTACCGCCTAGTGTTAATAAAAATGAATCAGTTTGATCCGAGCCACTTCCGTAGGAGCCACTAGTATGACTCTTAATAACACTCGATGAAGATTGATAATCATAATTTAGCTCACCCGTTGCGGGGTTAATATGCAAGGTGCCATATTGACCGTGCAGTGAACTAAGGGAGTGTCCATGGTTATCGGAAATTCCCCAGCCTGTTAATGATGTTGCCGTTCCCTGAACAATTGGAGGCGTACCAATAGAAGCATGCAAGTCTTGATGGCCTGCCCCACCTGTTATTCTTGCAGGCGCGACCAGTGTTGGCATAGGTGGAGCATCACTGTGACCGTTAATGGTCATTTGGACCTCTTGGACTGTGGTTCCACCATGACTATCATCGACCAGTAATGAGAATTTATCGGTCAATTGGTCACCATCGTTTAAGGTATCAACGTTGGAATCATTGTTATTCAGTGCATATATCCAAGTTTGAGTGGTGCTGTTATAACTCACTGAGCCATATTGCGGCTGATGGTTAGGCTCGACTGTCACCGAGTGTTGATCGCTATGATCAACATCGCTAATCGTAATTTGGCCGGAAGTTGAATTACCTCCATCTTCCGTAATGTTATGGGGACCTTGCTGAACTTCGGTGACGACTGGTTTGTCATTGGTGCCTGTCACTTTAATAACAATGTCTTGGGCTGTCCCGTCTAAAGTATAAACTCGATGGGTAACCAGCACTTCTTCATTGGCTGCAAGGTGTTGAAGTTTGGTGTTGTCCACGTCATATGTCCAAGTGCCACCTGAGCTTATGTGTAAAGTACCACCAAACGGATCATCCACGCTGGTCGTTCTTCGATATTGAAAACCTTGTTGCCCAGCATCAGGATCGGCAACAAACACGTGTCCCGTCACTTCAATATGATTACCTGTGATAATGTCATTCTCTTCAATAACATCACCTGTGATATCGCCGCTGACGATTGCTTTATCTTGAACTTCAGCAAGCGTTGTTGATGCGCTGGTATGTGTCACGCCACTATGAGCATCTTTTACATCATAACTAAAGTGCACTGCGCCGGTGTAGTTTGCCGTTGGTTTAAAGGTAAAAGAGCCATCGGAATTTTTCGTTATAGCGCCATGGTCAACACTTATACTATCAACATGAAGTTGCTGAAGGTCGTTATCATCAACATCGCTAGCATTGGCCAGCAGTTGCGCTTGGGTGATGTGAATTTCTGTATCTTCAATACCCGCAGCTAGCGAAATGGCACTGGTAATGATGGGGGCATCATTAGTACCATGAACCGTAACGGTAATATCTTGATGCGCACTGCCATCAATAGAGTCAACGGTGAATGTTTTTTGGTAAGATTCGCCTTGCCCCAAATGCTGAACTTTTGCGTTGTCGATAGTGTAAGCCCAATCACCGCGTGAGTTTATAAAGAAATTTCCTCCCTCAGCTGTAGAGATATTTTGTGCAACAAAACCTGCTTGATCATGATCGGGGTCGATCACATGTAAATTTCCGCCACTCCATATCTGAGTCGGTGTGCTCGCCGAGGTACGATCTTCATAGGCGTGATTAGTGAAACTTGAATAGGGGGCCACAGCAATGCTTGCTTTGTTATCCTCTCCAATAACTTTCACAATGATTGTCAGTGATTGCCCATCGCTGGTTTTTATCTCGTAAGGGATATCCGTCGATTCACCAGTGCGCAAACTAGCAATATGGTCATCTGCATAGCGATTGTTGGCGTACTGTAAGGTAAATTGATAAGACCCATTAGGCTGAACTCTAAGAGAGCCTGGTGGGAACCCATTACCTAAATATGTTCCGCTGGATTCAAAGTGCGTATTATCACCACTATCTGGGTCGATAAGCTGAAGTATTCCTCTGAACGTATTATGTTGGCTATCAATCGCCTGTGTTTCAGTCATCTGAATGACGTTAGAAACGAGGGTGGCTTTATCGTCTGTTCCTTGAATGGTTAAATCTGCCGTTTGTTGGCTTTGGCCACCATGACCATCTTCGACCAGATAAGAAATTACTATTTTAAGTGATTGTCCATTTTGCAAATGTTCATAGGCTGAGTCAGTCGCATCGACAATGATACTATGACCATCGGCAGCCAACGATAGTCCAGCAGGTAGGAGTGTCGTACTAGGTGAACCATCTACAGAATAAGAGAGTTGATTGATACTTAATGAGTCACCTTCTTTATCAGTCGCACCTAACAGTAGGTCTAAGCTATGATGATTACGTTCTCCCTCTTTAACGCTATCCGTTAATGGTGAAACATCTGGATTATCATTTACTGCTGCAAGTGTTGTCGTTGCATTAGTATGAGTGACACCACCATGAGCATCTTTTACGTCATAACTAAAATGCACATCACCGTTGTAATCTTTTCCCGGGGTAAAGCTAAAGCTAAAGCTACCATCTTTGTTATCAACGACAGTGCCGTGATCTGCGGTTAAATTCGCGATACTCAGTTGACCTAAATCATTCGCATCAATATCGCTGGCATTCGCTAAAAGCTCAGCTGATGTAAGGTTAATGACCGTGTCTTCGATACCAGAGCTTAATTGAACTGCTGAACTACAATAAGGTGCGTCGTTGGTTCCGTGGATGGTTACTTGAATTTCATGTTCGGTGCCATCAATTGAATGAACTACAACCTTATCTATCGCTGTTTCACCAGCGCCTAAGTTTTGTACAACCGTTTTGCTGGTATCAATTTTGTATTCCCATAAACCATTAGGCCCAATGCTGAGATGGCCGCCAAGGTCACTGCTATAAGGTGCCCATTGTGGGTGCATTGCATCTTTGATAAATGATCTAAATTCAAAATGGTTTTCGCCTGAATCGGCATCAGTGATATGCAACTGCCCTTGAGTCTCTATCATATTACCAAACCATGAAACTACAGGAGAAACATTTCTGTCTTCAGTGACACTACCTGAATCTTGCCCTGTAATCACTGCGTTATCTTGGGCTGCTGTTAACGAAGTTGTTGCGCCCGTATGCGTAACACCACCATGAGCATCTTTTACGTCATAAGTGAAATGCACTTGACCGTTATAGTCTTTTGCAGGGGTAAAGATAAAGGTTCCATCGTGGTTATCAACAATGCAGCCATGATCTGCAGCTAAATTGGCGATACTCAGTTGCCCTAAATCGTTAATATCTATATCGCTGGCATTGGCTAAAAGTTGCGCTGAAGACAAGTTAATAACAGTGTCTTCGCTACCCGCTGCTAATTGAACTTCTGAGCTACAATAAGGTGCGTCGTTAGTTCCGTGGATGGTTATTTGAATTTCATGTGCAGTGCCATCAATTGAGTGGACAACTACTTTATCAATCGCTGTCTCACCAGCGCCTAAGTTTTGTACCACCGCTTTTCTTGTATCAATTCTATAATTCCAAAAACCATCTGAACCTATACTAAGATACCCGCCTAAAGCACTTACTATAGGATGAAAATCAGGGTGTCCTGCATCATGAATAAAAGCATAGTTCTTAAAATCAAAGTGATTCTCTCCGGCATCTGGATCACTAATATGCATTTGTCCATGTGCTTCAATCATATTGGCATTGCCTGCTACTACAGGGCCGACATTGACATCTTCTTTTACATTTCCATCGTCTTGTCCGCTAATGACTGCGTTATCTTGGACTCCCGCTAACAAGGTCGTTGCAACTGTTTGAGTGACGCCGCCATGGGCATCTTTGATGTCATAACTGAAAAGCACCTCACCGTTGTAGTCTTTCTCGGGAATAAATCTAAAACTACCGTCCTTATTGTCAATAATAACGCCATGATCAGAAACTAAATTAGCAATGCTCAGTTGCCCAATATCATTGTGATCAATATCTGTCGCGTTAGCGAGTAGTTCAACAGTAGACAGTTGCATATCTGTGTCTTCAGTGCCTGCGACTAGCTGTACTTTAGCTGACACTATTGGCGCATCATTCGTACCATGAACCGTCACAGAGAGTACTTGACTAGCAGTGCCATCTTTAGAATGGACGGTGTGTGATTCTGTGAAAGACTCTCCAGCGCCTAAATGTTGAACCGTATCTAGCGCATTATCAATTTTATAACTCCAGCCCCCATCGGCTCTGATTCTGAACTCTCCATGATGTGCTGTCGTTACTATTTCAGGTTTTAAATACGCATCACCATGATCTGGGTCGATAACGTTTAGCATGCCACCTGAATATAAATGCGTAGGGCTCGCAGGTACAAAATGTTCTTCAGTGACATTCTGATTAGCAGACAAGGCTTGTGGCATACTGACTTCGATTCGGGCGTCATGATCTTCACCATGAATGGTAACAGTGACAATTTTTGTTTGACCATCACTGGTTTTTATTTGATATTGATCAGTTAAGGTTTCACCTGCTTTGAGCGCTGCGACTTTGTCATTTGCATGATGATTACGCGTCATATCTAGATCATACTCATAATGCCCATCAGGCCAAATCGTTAACGCGCCATAACCTTGAGTTCCTTGATCACCCGAGAAGGCAAACTGAGTGTGGTCGTTAGTATCTGGATCTACTAAATTAAGTGTGCCACCAACTTTACTGCCCATCTGATAATAGGTATGTAATGCTTCGCTTTCTGTCATATCAATGGTAGAAGATTGCAGCTGTGCTTTATCATCACTACCTATCATCGTAATTGTCGCAACAGCTGCTGTTTGGCCGCCATGATTATCATCCACCATATAGTTGACGACTATATCGGCTTTTTGTCCCGCACTAAGGTGCTGAAAAGTAGGATTGTGACTATCAACAACGAGGGTATGTCCATCACTTGCAAAACTAACACCCTTTGGTAACGGTCCTGTTTTCCCTTCAAATGTAATTTGAATTTGACTGATTGAGAGTGGATCACCATCTACATCGGTGGCATTCCCAAGGAGGTTAACTTGGTGCTTTTGATCGGTGTCTTCAGTTAAACTATCCGTGATTGGTTTTACATCTGGATTGTCATTTATGGCTTGTAGATTAGTTGTAGCACCTGTATGCGTCATCCCACCATGTGCATCTTTAACGTCATAACTAAAATGGACTGCACCGTTATAATCTTTATCTGGCGTAAAAGTAAATGAGCCATCTGAATTTTGATTAACTACACCATGATTTGCAGTTATTGAGTCAATATGAAGTTGACCTAAATCATTCGCATCAATATCGCTGCTATTGGCTAAAAGTTGAGCGGCTGTAAGATTAATAGTTGTGTCTTCTGTACCCGATCTTAATTGGACTTCTGAGGTACAGTGAGGAGTATCGTTGCTACCGTGAATTGTTACGACAATATCATGTGTTGCTCCATCTGCTGAAGTAACAATAATAGTATCGGTAATACTTTGCCCTGCACCTAAGGATTGAACAGCATTTGATGAATTATCAACGGTATAGTTCCAATAACCCTTTTCACTTAAGATAAAGGTTCCATGAGGTTGTGCTGTTTGTTGACCAACAAAATGAGCTTCACCTGCGTCAGGATCAGATATTGTTAACTGACCATGTGTGGCGATTCCCTGATAGATAGGTGTAAGACCTTTAAGTGTATTTACAGCCGTTGCGTTAACATCCTCAGTTACACTACTTATGTCTTGTCCTGTTATTACTGCGTTATCATTAGTGCCTGTAATAGTAGTCGTCAAGGTTGCAGAGGTTTTATTGCCCGCAGCATCGGTGATTTCATAGGTAGCATAGTCATGTTCAACCTGACCCGCTGTTAGCGCTTGAGAGCTAGTATTATCAAGCTGGTAAGTGTAACTTCCATCTACTTTAAAGTGATAAGTACCATAAGATCCAGTGACATCTGTGGTTATTACTTTTGTGCAATCATGATCATCATTAGTTAAAACATTACCACTTGTTGCAGCCTTCGACTGCCCTTCTATTGCTGTACTTGAATCATCTGTAGCTGAGACATTTGTATCGACAATATAGCTGTGATCATCCGTCTTAGTCATATTATGCCCAAGAGAATTAGTTGCTACTAATATTGCATGAACATTTGTATCTACCGCTAAGTCACTGCCCGGGACTAAAATACTGAATTTTCCTGATAAAACCATTCCATTGAAATTATGTCCATTTATTTCAAGTGTGACTAAATCACCATCAGTTACATTCCCACAGACATCACCTGTGACAGTAATATTAGTTTTAGATTCTATCGCATTAATTATATTGTCTGGAGTAATCGCATTGACAGAAATACTTGCTGACATGGGTACTTGATTGGGTATCGCTGTCGGTATTTGACCCGGCGTCAGCGTTGGTACTTGATTGGGTATTGCTGTCGGTACTTGACCTGGCGTCAGGGTTGGCACTTGATTGGGTATAGCGTTTGGTACCTGCCCCGGTGTTAGTGTAGGTACTTGATTCGGTATAGCGTTTGGAACTTGACCTGGCGCCAATGTTGGCACTTGATTCGGTATAGCGTTCGGTACTTGACCTGGCGTCAGGGTTGGCATTTGATTCGGTATAGCGTTTGGTACTTGACCCGGTGTTAGCGTTGGCACTTGATTCGGTATAGGGTTCGGTACTTGACCTGGCGCCAGTGTTGGCACTTGATTATATATAGCAGTAGGTACCTGACCCGGTGTCAGCATTGGCACTTGATTGGGTATAGCGTTTGGAACCTGACCTGGCGTCAGTGTTGGCACTTGATTCGGTATAGCGTTCGGTACTTGACCTGGCGTCAGCGTTGGCACTTGATTCGGTATAGCGTTCGGTACTTGATTCGGCGCCAGTGTTGGCACTTGATTCGGTATGGCTGTCGGTACTTGACCCGGTGTTAATGTTGGCACTTGATTTGGTATAGCCGTCGGTACTTGACCCGGTGTTAGTGTGGGTACTTGATTCGGTATAGCCGTAGGTACTTGACCCGGCGTTAGCGTTGGCACTTGATTGGGTATAGCGTTAGGAACTTGACCTGGCGCCAGTGTTGGCACTTGATTAGGTATAGCAGTAGGTACCTGACCCGGTGTCAGCATTGGTACTTGATTGGGTATGGCTGTCGGAACTTGACCCGGCGCCAACGTTGGCACTTGATTGGGTATAGCGTTAGGAACTTGACCTGGCGTCAGCGTTGGCACTTGATTGGGTATAGCGTTCGGTACTTGACCTGGCGCCAATGTTGGCACTTGATTCGGTATAGCGTTCGGTACTTGACCCGGTGTCAGCATTGGTACTTGATTGGGTATCGCGCTTGGAACCTGACCTGGCGTCAATGTTGGCACTTGATTAGGTATAGCGTTTGGTACTTGACCCGGTGTCAGCATTGGTACTTGATTGGGTATCGCTGTCGGTATTTGACCCGGCGCCAGCGTTGGCACTTGATTCGGTATGGCTGTCAGAACTTGACCCGGCGCCAGTGTAGGCACTTGATTGGGTATCGCTGTCGGTATCTGACCCGGCGCCAGTGTAGGCACTTGATTGGGTATCGCTGTCGGTACTTGACCTAGCGCCAGTGTTGGCACTTGATTCGGTATAGCGTTTGGTACCTGACCAGACTGTAATTTCGAACCGATAGAGGGGGTAACCTGATGACTATGAGCAGTAGTAACGGATTCTCCTATTTGAGGGTTTGGTGGAACTTGTGAGATATTACTTGTAGTTAAACCATCAACACCTAAAACGGAAGGGTTATGATTCAAAACAAAACCTTTCTCTACGCCATTAGTAAGATTAAATGTCGCACCTTGAGGTGTTGTGACTGCTCCACCTTTTCCTATTCTATGAAACTTTGGTGGGTTGATTGTATCAATCGCTGGTTCTGTTGAATCTACTTGTTCAGCTGGTAAATCGCCTTTTAGAGAAAACTTCTCTTCACTCGTATTTAAAATATTTTCTGTTACGTTTTCAGCTATTAATGAATCATTTTCTAATGCTGTATTTTCATTTGTTACTGCTAACTGGTTACTCTGTTCTAAAGGCTCATTAACCAAATGAGTCGTTGACTTATCTGCAACTATGTCAGTATTCAATTTATCAAAATTGTCTTTAATATCCTTGAATTCTTTAGCTTTGAGTCGCTCTACATCTTTATCCGCTTTAAGTACTTTTTCTTTCGATACGCTTAAATTACGTGTTTTACTCGATTCTTCATTAGCGACTTTATCTTTTGGCTGTGATTTATCTTTATCGTTTGTCATATTAAAGCCTCTATCTCTCACCAAAAGCACTAGTTACGTTAGTAAAAACCGGTTTCCATAAGTATTGAAAAATAGTTTTATCACCTGTAACAATATCAGCCTCCCCCGTCATACCGGGTATCAACTCTAAATCACCAGGGTTCTTACCAAAATAGGGTTTATCAATGGCAATTTGAACCTTATAAAAAACACCACCTCTTTCATCGGCATCCGTACTCGGTGATATTTTCTTAACTATGCCATCTAAAGCACCATATCTACTGTAATCAAAAGCATCAATTTTAATTCTTGCCTTTTGTCCGATAGAAACAAAACCAATATCCCTTGGAGATAATTTCGCTTCCAGTAAGGCTTTTGCTGTAACAGGAACAATAATCGCGACTGTTCCTCCTGGAGGTATGACACTACCAACACTACTACTGGGAATTGACTGAATAATGCCATTAACGGGTGCAACAACGGTATTTTGCGAAACATCCGAATCTGATGATCTTTGTCGTGCTTCAATCGCAAGAATCTCACCTTGAGTTTCTGTTAATGTCTCACCTACGAGTTTTAAAAGAGACGCTTTTTTACTGTTAAGTTGTTCATCTAAATTTGTAATATTTTTGGCAAGCACTTGTTCTTTTCCCTCTAAAACGCTGAGTTCACGTTTATAGGAATCCAGTTTTTGTTGGGTTTCTAATAACTTTAACTGCGAAACACTCCCTGTTTCTGCAAGCGTTTTCATCATAATGAGTGTTTTTTCAGAAGCTAGAATCTGGTCTTCTAATGCTGGTATTTCTTTTTCTATCGCATGGTATTCGGCTTGCGTTTTAGCCACCTCAGATTTTGATAATGACTCTATTGCGCTTAACTCACTATTCATACTTCCTAATGCTTGACGTTGCTGAAGCGTTAATCGAGGAAAAGTTTCGTTGTAAGCATTAAAGTCCGCTTCTCGTCTTTCTTGAAAAGCAGATAATCGTTCCTTTTTCATTATTAAATTAGCATATTTACTTGCTAATTCTTCTTTCGCTGATTGACTATTAATGGCGATAAAGTTAATCAAAATATCGCCTTTTTTTACTACATCGCCTTCTTCCACAACAATAGAGTTAATTGTTCCGCCTAACTGGCTTTGAATAACTTGTCGATGACCAACTGGCACAACTTGTCCCTGTGCTTTAGCAATTTCCTCAACTTTTGAAAAAATAGACCACACTAACAAACAAAATATTGAGCCTAAAATCATATAGGTGATATTTCTGATCACTTTTCGCTCTATAGGCGCTTCAATAGCATCAGAAAACTCATGCTCAGGCCATTGACGGTTCGCAAGTTGGCGGTTATTCATGATTTGATGACTCCATTTTTTGTGAATTTTTTTCAGGGATTGGCCCTGCATAAACAACACTACCTTTATCTAAAACAATCACTTTATCAGCGAGTTTTATTAATGCTGGATCATGACTACTAAAGACAATTGTCGCCTTGCCTTTTAAAGCTAAGATCGTGTTGCTAAATACTTCTCTCGCTTGAGGGTTTCTGTTCGCTAATGGTTCATCTAAAATAATAAAGTTAGAATTTTTAAGAAAAGCTCTCGCTAAATTTATATAACTTCCCTCAACTGCAGAAAGCATGTTGGATGCGTTATTTTCTAATTTGACGTTTAAATTGGAGTTTAATGAAACAAATAACGATTCAGCTCCTGCCTGTTTCAACGAGGCAATTAATTCATCATCGGTGGCGTTAGGTTTCGCAATACGTAAATTATCAGCTAACGTTCCAGGAAATAAATCTGGCTCTGCGGGACAATAGCCTGCATATTCTCTGAAAGTTTCGGGATCATATTGTTTTAAGTTTTTATTATTTACCATAATAAAACCCGCTTGAGGTTCAACCACACCAAGTAAAGACTGTAATAATGATGTTTTACCGCAGGCGTTGGGACCAATCACTGCGACACAGTCACCTGATTCAATATCAGCCGAGATACCTGATAACACGGGTTCTTGGTTAGCACTGTACCTCAAGGTTATTTGATTTATTTTAATCGTTGGCGCAGTTTCTCTGTCGGGTTGCTCCATTCGGTATTCATTTTGTTCAGGGCTTGCCCCCATAAACCGATCGAACTGTTGAATAGCTCCACTCATCATGGTGAATTTTTGCCCTGATGAAAAAGCTAATTGAGCAGGTCCGGTAATTCGCCAAATCAACATCACACAGGCAATTAAAGCGCCAGCGGTAATGCTTTGATTTAAGACTAAGAAAATCCCCGTAAATACAGTAGCTAACGCCGTAAGCATGCTCAACGCATGAGCCGTAGCAGTTTTTAATCCGTTACGTTTTGCGAAAAGGAAGTTTTGTCTACAAGATTCTCTACACTGCCTAAAAAACTCAACTCTTCGAGCTTCAGTTTGTCCACTGGCTTTAAGTTGCAATACATTTTTAGATAACTCATTAATAGAGTTTTGATATTCACTGTTTATGGTGGGTATTACCCGTGCGGTATAGCGATTCAGTAACTTCATCACTAAGTAATAGACAAACAGCATGATAATAGGCACTAAGACTAACCAGCCACTTAAAAAGGCAATGGCAGAAAAAGCAATGATAGTGAAGGGTAAATCGATTAACCCTGCACCACCGGGTCCTGAAACCATGCCTCTTACCTTTTCCGCATTTCTCATTCTTGCGATGTGATTTGACAGACCAACGCGAGACAATACCATCAACGGCATTCTTAATAGTCTACTGAAGGTGATATCTGATAAGTCACGAGCAAATTTATTACTCGCACTGGCCACTATTTTGGCTCTAATAAGACGACTGCCAATTAATATGGCTAAGGCGATAAAGGCGCCCAAGGCTATTTGAGGTAATACATCGGGTGCTTGTCCACCAATGACTCTGTCATAAACAGACATAGTAAATAAAGGTACCGCTAATCCCGTTAAACTTGATAACAAACTCAGCCAAAATACTGGTTTATACCATTTTTTTTGTTTTGATAAGTGTTGTGAAAATGTTTTACTTGAAGATTTCTTAGTTGGCAGGTTTTCTATAATAATGACTTTTGCCTGCTCAAAACCTTTCCTAAAAGAAACCCGTTGCCAAGACTGTTCAGTTGTTAACTGCTCATATTGATTGTTTTTACGTCTAGAAACAAAAGCCTCATCTTCTTGAGGAATAACCAAAAAAGGTAATAACGTATGATCTATATCCTTTTTGTTCATTGGCCGCACATGAAAATTAAGACTGTATTTTCTTAAAACATCTAAGAGTTCAGTGGTATCTAATTTATCTAGCCGCGTATCTACTAAAATGCTGTTCGCTTGAGAATGTAAGCCTAACTGTTTAAATAGTGCGATTAATGCAACGTTAAGGTCATTATGATTATTCATGAGTTGACCCTCTTTTTTCAGACAATACCGTATTTTCCTCTCCCTCATTTGTCAGGGTCATTGTGACATCGCTAATTTCAGATAATTCATCAAAGTAGGAAACCGCTAACATGGTCATCTCACCTTTAAGTGATCGAAGTAAGGTTAACAACCTTGCCTGGGAGTCAGAGTCAAGTGCAATCATGGGTTCATCCAACAACAGAATAGACGGACTTTGCACCATGGCGCGTATTATCGCCATTAACTTTATAGCGCCTTTCCCAATCATCTTATTGTTGTCTTCTGTTACCTGTGTTGAATAGCCTGCAGGTAATTGTGCGATGGTATTTGTTAACCCTAAAACGTTAGCGTATTGCATTGCTAAGCTTTCGTATTGCGGTTGAAACATGGTCATATTTTCTAATAAGCTTCCTGCAAATAACGTTGGCCAAGGAGGAACATACAAAACCGATTGACGAAATTCATTGACTGCATGTTCGACTATCTCCACGCCATCAATAGAAATACTGCCAGCATTTACATGTTTAAATAAGCCTAACGTTTGCAGTACTGCGCTTGCGTGCGTCAGGGGGTTTGACTGAATGGTACAAAGTTGACCGGCTTGGATAGTTAATGATAATTGGGTTAGTTTTGCGCCCATGTGTTCAAAATTAACCGCCTTAAACTGTATTGGACCTAATGGTAGTTTTTCGTTATAAATTTTGGCACTGGTAAATGCTTCTTTGGGAAGTGACAATAATCCATCCACATTTGCCATGGCCACTTTGGCTATCGCGATTCGAGAACGAAGACTGACAATAGCACTTAGGGGAGCAACAGCCCTACCCGCTAAAATTGAACAGGCTGCTAAACCACCCGTTGTTAAATCACCATTTAATACAGATAAACAACCTAGTAACACTAAGATCAACGTTGTTGCTTGGGAAGCACCTTGAATTAATTCTTGTAGTTTGGCTGACAACCAATCTATTTTCTCTTGCTCTGCTAATCGTTTAAAATTTAATTCGCGGTATTCTCGCGATAAACGTTGTTCTAGTGCTAACGCTTTTACTGTCGTAAGGCCTGATAATACATGAAGTAAGATTGATGAACGCTGGCTGTCTGTTACCGATAATTCATCCGTTACTTTCGATAGGTTTTTACTTATCAGTAACACCAACGAAATAACAACAAACCAAACCACGATGGGGATAAACACTAAAGGTCCACCAATATAAGCTACTAAACCTAGAAAAATTAACACAAAAGGGAAATCCATTATTGCAACAGCAGCTTGCCCTGAATATAAGTCCCTCATTGTTGCGATACCTGACAAGCTATTAAATAGACTTCCGCTACCCATTTTATCAAGGGGCTGATGATCGGCTTCCATAATTCTGTTCACGACATTTATCGTGGTTTGTAATTCGAAGTTAGCAGCAGAAGAAGCAAGCATCCAACTTCTTGCATACCTTAAAAACAATTCGAGTAATATTGCTATAGCAACGCCAATAACAAGTACAGTTGCGGTACCATAACTTTGGTTTGGCAATATTCGATCGTAGATTTGTAGCATGGTAAAAGGGAGCGCTAGCGACAATAAATTGATAAAGACTGATGAGAACGAGAGTTGAGTTAAGGCTGTTGTATTATTCAACAAGTTAAAAGTTGATTTCATGCCATTTGGTTCCTTAGACGTACTTATTATTTTTATTGGTCACCACTTTATAGTAGTCGATAAAAAACAAAGTGTTAGGAATAAAATATAAGTAATGATTATATAAATTTAAAACTTCTAGTACATTTTTATAAAAAATCAATCTATTTTTATATCAAGATACTAAAAAACAGAATATGTACTACGATTAATTATCATAGTATTAATTTAATACACAAAAGTTAATTTATATATCATTCGAGAAGGGAATCATCGTGGACATACTTAAAATTTCATTGGTTAATCTACCTGAACAATTGACCTACCCATTAACCAAGATAATTAAAAAAGAAAAATTAGGATCATGTAAAGCTATTACCTGTAGTAGTTCCCTTAGTTATTTTAATGGTGACATTGAATGTACCAATTTTATTGTTTTTTATGATAGCGATATGTCAGAAGAGCATATAATCGAGCTAAAAGCGCCAAGCGATATTCCGGTAATATTAATCACAGACCAATCTAACTTCGAGATGGAAAGAACCGCAAAATTAAATAACATCGACTTGGTAATTAATGCATCTGATCCTGAATTAATATCTTTAATTTACGGCTTTATCAAGCAATACAACATTTATCAGTATCAGCACGTACTTGTTGTCGATGACTCTAGAGTTGATACCTCCATTATCACCAATAATTTGTCGAGAGATTTTTTAAAAAACGATAACGAGCATAACCCCGAACATGTTATTGGTCTTCTAAAAAATTCAGAATCGATTAATATTATTATTCTAGATTATGAAATGCCACATCAAAATGGCTGTGAATTAATGGAGGAAATTAAAAATACATTTCCCACAAGAGAGTTCATTTTTATCGGAATAACAGGAAGTAGAAATGGCGCAATTAAGTTTCTCCACGATGGCGCCGATGATGTTTTAATAAAACCACTAGACCATGATATTTTTTCACTCAAGTTAAAAAAACTAATATTTAACTCTCATAAAATACATCAAGAAAAAAAATCATTAGATGACTATAAAACAATCATTCATAGTATTATTCACAATGTATACAATCCTATCTATGTATTATCAACTATCAACGATATTTTATTAGAAAACACGGTAGAAACAGACGAGTCTTCTCATTCGAAATTACTGTGTAAAACAGCTAAAACCAAATTGACCAGTACTTTGAGTTATGCCTTAGGTTATTTAGAATTATCAAATAATTTACATGATTCATCATTAAAAAATCATTCTTTACATTCAATGATATCAGGCCAGCTTTTAATAGGTGCAAGTAAAGCTAAAGTTAGTAACATAGTAATTAAAGAGTCGTTGAACCCTAATACAAAGAGCATGCATGCTCCTAGCCAAATAGAGCAAGTGATAACGTATCTCACAAAAAATGCAATTAATAAGACCTCTGAAGGGTGTGACGTAAATATTCGTCTATATCATGATAAGTTTAATATCGTATTTGAAGTAGAAGATAGCCATATTTCAAATAGAGAACATTACGAACAAGACACATCAATTGATTATGTTTTATGCACCAAGATAATCGATTCTCTTGGTGGTTCAATGGGGCGAAAACAGGGAGAAATGGGCAACATTGGTTATTTTAAGCTTCCATCAACTACGTTAGTTTCAGGAGAGCTCCATTAATGATTACAAGTGATAATCAATAAAGGATCTCCATATAACTCGATATTAATGGTTACTTCAGTGGTCTTTGGTTACTACCTGCATAGTAGCTATAACTTACATCAAAATTTTAGCTACTGATTTCATTTAATAGTGATTAAAAATCGAAAGAATAAAAAAAACCGTAATCTTTCGATTAACGGTTTTTTTATTCTGTGACGGGGAGAATGAGACTAATATGGACACTGGTTATATTCAATAAAATTGCCATTGAAGTGACTGTTTTAAAATACTAACCAGCTCAATAAACCTTCATAGTAAGGATATTTCCAATCAAAAAATCAAATGTATTATGAGCACTAATACTACTTGTAAAGTGATGAAAAAAATTAACTTTCCTATTTTTTGTTTAAGGTGATGAATCGATCTATTTCAGCTTCAACCATAGCCAATGGCAATGCACCATTACTCAATAAAGCATCATGAAATTCACGTAAATCAAATTGTTCGCCTAATGTTTTTTCTGCCTTTTTTCTTAACTTCCAAATGTGTAATTCACCTAATTTATATGAAAGTGCCTGACCAGGCCATGATATGTAACGATCAACTTCAGCCCTAACATTCGCTGGTGATAATGAGGTATTACTTGATAAGAAGTCTATCCCTTCTTGTCGACTCCATTTCATTGCATGTATTCCTGTATCAATAACTAAGCGACAAGCTCGCCACATCTCATAGCTTAATCGGCCAAAATGATCATAAGGAGTATCATATAGTCCCATTTCAACACCTAACTTTTCAGAATATAATCCCCAACCTTCACCATAGGCAGAAAAATACAGACCTAAACGAAATTTAGGCACATTTTTCAATTCACTTGATATAGCCGATTGGTGATGATGTCCAGGTACTGATTCATGTAATGTTAACGCGGTAAGTTCATACAATGGTCGTTGGTCTAACTGATAGGTATTTAGCCAATAAGCACCTCCACGTGTTCCACCTACAACGGCTGAATTATAGGAGGCGGTAGTATAATTAGGGGCTATTTCTTTTGGAACAGCTACAACCCCATAAGGTAGACGAGGTAACGTTTTAAAAAATTCAGGCATAATATAATCAATTCGTTTAGCAATATACGATGCTTCTTTTAACAAGTCTTTTGGTGTTTTAGCGTAAAATTGAGGATCTGTTCGTAAGTATTCCGTAAATTCGTCAAATGAGCCCTCAAATTTTGTCTCTTTTATTATTTCAACCATTTCTGCGCGGATCCGTTTTACTTCACTCAGTCCCGTTTGATGTATTTCGTTAGCTGTGATATTTGGTAAAGTCGTATATTTTTTAATTTGATGAGCATAATAAGCTTTGCCATTATTCATTTGTTCAGCGCCAAGGGTTATCGTAGCTGCCTGCAAATATTCACCACCGAAAAATTCGGCAAATGTTCTAAAGGCTGGTACGGCCGATTGAGATATAGCTTGCTTGGCAGACTCTCTAAGTTCTTCTTTCTCTTTGTCTGATAACCTAGAGCTCATTTTAAAAAACGGTTTGTAAAGACTGCTATCAGTTGGCTTGTCATATATCTGAGCTTGTACCGTAGGAAGAATACCTTCAACAACAATTTTTGGGAGTGTAAAATTGGTGCGAATACCTTCACGCATGTTGGTTATGTTTTCATTAAAATAACGCGGTATCTCGTTGAGCCTTGCGATGTAATCATTGTAATCTTTAGTTGTATTCATCGGTAAGCCATTACCCATATCCAATACCCCTAAAAAAAAGCTATAAAAAGTATTAAGTGGAATACGTGATAAATTTAGTTGGTACCCTTGAATAGAGTCTTCAATAACCCACTGAAATAATTTATTATTTACACGATTAGAGGCGGATAATTGCTTAGGGTCGATTTTTACTAATTGACCCAGTATTTTTATCTCTTCTGCAAGTCGCCTATCATTATCAATTTTTGATACTCGATTGAGTAAATGATTATAGGTGGTGATACCTTCTGATGTTGCTGACATAGGACTTTCTTTTAACGAATAATCCCAGTGCTGTGCAATCAGTTTTTCTAATTTTTTATCTGCGTTTAGTGATATTTTATCATCAGCCATCAGGTTCGGTGCAAAGATAAGCGTGGACAAAACAATACACAAACCTCGGATGTTTTTTAAACTTTTATTTTTCTTGTTTATCATTATTTATTCTCGTTACTCATTAGAGTAAATGAACCAGCAACATAAAGTGTTCACACAAAATATTTTCCCATAAGCGTATTACTCCATTCTTACGGGGTATTTCTAAGCGAGTATTTTGTTTGAGACATACTTTGACTATGTAATTATGCCTCACGGATCAAGCTTAATAAGCCATTCCAGTTTGCAGAACTACCTTAAACAACACTTCTTATATTTTTTTCCACTGCCACACGGACAAGGATCATTACGGCCAGCCGTAGGTAATGAACTGACGGGTACACTATTCTCTAAAATTGTATTTTCGTCATACAGGATATTAGCCAATAAACCGCCTTCCCCCATTAACGAATCAAAGCCTTCAAAGTCTTCCATGTCTTCATTTACAAGACTATCAAGTTCTTCATCTTCTGAGTCATCTTCAGCCCAAGTACTTAAAATGGCAACAACATTAAATTGGGTTTGAATCATACCCGATTCAATCAACTTAGGCGTACCTGCCCTATTCCACGCTTTAACTTCATCTTGTTTAAAACGGTCTTCATCAAATAAATCTTTGTCACATAAACTAATAAACTGACTTTTAAAATCATCAAGTTGATATTCAATGCAAGAATCGGCTAATGCGCTAAGTAAAAAGCTATTGGTTAAACTCGGTAAAGCCGAAAATACAGTTAGCCATCGAGTTACATGTGCACTTAATACGAATTCATCAATAATACCCGATTCGTACTGTGCAAATACCGCTTCAATAGCAGATGCTTTGCAATACATAGCTTGATGACCATCAACAATATAATTACACAATGCTTGTGTATTACCATCGACCACATTATAAAATAAGGTCGGCGTTAATTCAGTAAGCGCATCGCCAAATACAGCTTCTAGAGGCGTTAAAAACGTATCGCTACGTGCAAATAACTGCAAACACTTTTCTAACGCTGGAGAATATTTTAATTCCGCTAATAATAACGTACCAAAAAATAAAATGGTCTGCTGCTCGTCGGTTAGCGATGTATCATCTTCGATAAATTGATCTATCAGCCGTTCTAATTCAGGATAAAATTCTACCCATTTTTCTTTAACCACTTCGAGACCTGTAATAGGTAATTCGTTGTCTTGTGCATCACCTATTGCCAATAAAGCTTGTTGTAAATTCATGTGAATTCCGTGATAAATAATAAATTATGAGTACATATGCCGCATATTATATATTAAAACGTCTTATTCCCGTTACCATTCAAAGCATCAAATTCAGTCGATAAAAAACCGCGACTCGTTAAAATTTCGGTTTTTAGAATGTGGCGGGCAGAATGGGACGAGTATAGGCACTGGTTGTATTCAATAAAATTACCACTCGAGTAAACTCATTATCACTATAGATAAGAAATCAAACAGAAAAATAGCCTGTTTGATTTGTATGAAGAACTTTCTAATTATTTAGAGTAGTCTGTAAAAAACATTGTGTAACTGCCTATCACTACTACGTTGTATTACTTTTTGTAGAACAATCTTTTTCAGGCTCAATTGCCTCAGTGATAGACCCCGTTATACGCAGCATTTCATTCTCTTTTTAAAGCCTACTCTCTAGATTAGCCTGCGCAAACTAATAAAGGTATAAAGTTGGCTTTAAATTTTAGAATCATCCACTCTTTTGCTATTATAGCTGCTATCCGTTCCCTATAAGGCAGCAGCACTGCGTGGCAGTTTTTCAACTTAGAGATTATCAACAAGAAGCCGTTTCTGCGGTGCTCAAACACTTTCGAAAAAGCAACGAATCTGCGGTGATTGTTTTACCTACTGGCTCAGGTAAAAGTCTGGTCATTGCCGAGCTTGCTCGCTTAGCACGACGAAAGATACTCGTACTAACTCACGTTAAAGAGTTGGTCGAGCAAAATCATGAAAAATATGAAAGCTATGGTGTTACTGCCGGTATTTATTCTGCGGGATTAAAACTTAAAGAAACTCAATACCAAGTCACGTTCGCCAGCATACAATCCGCAGCCCGCAATCTGGATGACTTTAGTGAGCCCTACTCCTTAATTATTATTGACGAATGTCATAGAGTTAATTTGGCCAGCGATGAGTCGGCTAAAGACAAAGCTAAAAGCGAAGCCAATAGTAATCAGTATCAAAAAATCATTGAGAAGTTGAGGCAAGTTAATTCCGAAGTAAAATTACTAGGTTTAACCGCTACCCCTTATCGTTTAGGCATGGGTTGGATTTATAAAAAGCATTATCGTGGCTTTATGCGAAGTGAAGAAAAGCGGCCTTTTGAGCACTGTATTTATGAACTACCGCTAAGTTACTTAATTAAACGCCAGTATTTAACCGAACCCAATTTAGTCGATGCCACCATAGAGCACTATGATTTTAGTAGCCTGCGAGCAAACGCCTCTGGTGAATATAGTCCTACGGATATGAATCATCTATTAAACAAAAATCCCCGGGTGACTCAAAGCATTATTGAGCAGGTCATTGAGTTAGGTCATAAACGTCAAGGTATTATGGTATTTGCCGCTACAGTTGAACATGCAAAGGAAGTCTTTAGTTATTTACCCGCCAAATTGAGTGCGTTAATTACCGGGGCTACCGACAACACTGAGCGCGATATGTTAATTAAGGCATTCAAGCGTAAAGAAATTAAATACCTGGTTAATGTTTCAGTATTAACCACTGGCTTTGATGCGCCCCATGTCGATATGATTGCGATATTACGTCCAACACAATCTGTTAGCCTCTATCAGCAAATCATCGGTCGTGGTCTGCGTTTGAGTGATAACAAAAAAGATTGCTTGGTGATTGACTATACGGGCAATGATTTTGACCTCTATCATCCGGAAGTCGGTGAAAAAAAACCAAATAGTAAAAGTCAGCCAGTGCAAGTTGTTTGCCCAAGTTGTGAATTTCCCAATATATTTTGGGGTATTTGTGATGATGACGGTTATTTAGTGGAACACTACGGCCGACGATGTAAAGGCCTTGTCGATACTGGCAGTGAAGAACAAGCATACCTCGTAGAAAGCCAGAGCCAATGTGACTATCGTTTTGTCTTTAAAGAATGTCCTCACTGCGGTGGTGAAAATGACATAGCTGCTCGTAACTGTTTACAGTGCCTTGAAGTATTGGTTGACCCCGATGATATGTTAAAAAAGGCACTAAAACTTAAAGATTCAAAAATTATTCGCTGCGCAGGTCTTAATTTAAGCAGAGTTAATGGCAAGGTCAGTGATAAGGCAGCTGATAAGTTAAAAATCACTTACCATGATGAGGAAGGCACTGAACTCAATGAATCTTTTGACTTTACTAAGCCGAATCAGGTTAAAGCGTTCAACGATATTTTTGCTAAACGCCTTAGCGCTAAAATCAGTGTTCAACTGGGCTCTACAGACTCGTTTGAAGTGACAAGTATTGAACAAGCCTTAAAGCTAGCTAACATATTGCCGTGCCCAGATTTTGTCATTGCCAGAAAACAAAAGTACTACTGGCGTATTAAAGACAGACTTTTTGACTATCAAGGTAAATACCGGAAAGCCAATGAGCTCAAATAAACCCAAAAACTCATTCAAAGGTTGCCTGAATGTGGCGGTAAGGTAGAGATTTGAATCCTAGGTATTCGATTCACGCTAAAAATTCAAATAGTTATTTAGGCTGTAGAAAACAAAAAACCGCTAATTTTTAGATTAACGGGCTTTTCTAAATGTGGCGGTGAGATAAAGATTTGAACTCTACGTTGGAGGTGTTGTGCTACAAACCCTTTACCTATTTTATAATCTAGTGACTAAATCCAAAACGAAAAAAAACCGCTAATCTTTCGATTAGGGTTTTTTAATGTGGCAGTGAGATAAAGATTAGAACTCTACGTTGGAGGTGTTGTGCTACAAACCCTTTACCTATTTTATAATCTAGTGACTAAATCCAAAACGAAAAAAAACCGCTAATCTTTCGATTAGCGGTTTTTTAATGTGGCGGTGAGATAGAGATTTGAACTCTAGAAGGGCTACAAACCCTTGCCGGTTTTCAAGACCGGTTTATTTCAACTAATATTCAAGCACTTAACTATCGAAGAGGTAACACGAAGGGAAAATAAATACGTTATAAATCAAGTCAGTTTGATTTTGAGTTACCACGTTATCCATATTTTCGCCTGCTTCAAAACCTTATATTAGGTGAAAGTTACGTTGTCCTTTAGTGATTGGGAATATTACGATCAACTACAACCAACTTGGTAAATGTACTTACAAAAAAGCGTTTATGGCTATGAACATTAAGTGGCACGATTATGAAACCCTTTATAATTTAAAGGGCTAGAGTTAAGTGTGGTAGCTTTGTGTACGCTTTGGGGTACACAAAAGATTATTCCGTCCTCTTTTCTAATAAAGACTCCCAGATTTTCGAGTTTTCAATAACATCAACAAACGACTCGGCACTAAAGCCATTTTGATACAACGAATCAACCTCTCTGTCATTTTTGTCATCACCACGTAGCTCTGTCATATCCATTAAAAGGTTAGCATCATCGTTTAATGCTATATGTAGCTCCTCAACAGAAACCTTTAAAAAATCATTAAAACATTCATGATCAAACTCCATACACGTATCAGCAATCCAACCAATAGCCGTACAATGTGAACCTTCACCAATTCCAATTGATGATTTAAACTGATTATCAGTTAATAAAAGATGCTTAACCGCATCAGTTTTGCGCTTTATTTGTAAACCTGCTTTCCTTAATGCATGGTTTTTATAGCCTATAGCCTCCCTTTTACTACTTCTTCTATAAGTAGATTTCACTTCAATAACCAGCACAAAGTCGTCTAACTTACATATCAAGTCTATTTCACCTGGGTTCATAGACTCACAACTGGGAGGCATATAACTATCAAGTACAGTAAAGCCACGTTTTCTGAAGGACTCACCAAGCCGCTCTTCAATTCTAGAGGTTTCACTTTTTAATTCAGCTCTGCTGTTTGCAAAACGTCGAAGATTATTAATAGCATTAACATTCGTTAATTGACATGCCATCATCCATGGAAGTTGAACGCTATAATTACCTATTTTAAAAATTGGGCGTTCAGTTAATTCTGGAAGTTTTAGCCTGTTACTATTTTGTAGTTCGTTGCTCCATCTTTTAAAATCAAGTGACCAAAAATCTAATATAGACTCTGCTGCCTTTAAGTTACCCTTTGGAAAGACATCTGACACTGTCCAGCCAACTATATTTTTAGCTTTTTGTTTCCAATTGAGCCAGGTAATTGGGAATCGATTTTGAAACTCATTATTATTAGTATCAAGTAATCCCCCCATCGCCAACATAGTCAGAGCTCCTTGCCATTGCCCTGTGTTTTCGTACTCTCTAAAAAATACTTCGGTATAATCTTTATTGTAAAAAGCAAGCATCAACTCAAGTGATAACAAAGCTTGGAAAACTTCAACGTTCATACCATTATCAGTTGATACAGTTTTATCGACACCGTATATTTCACTCAGCTGTAAAGCAGAGCCAAGGGCCTTGATATAAGCTGTTTGGTTCAATTCGTGATAATCTTTAGAACCTATTTTCTGCTCTGCCATTCCTGATTTAATAAAATCTTTTAAACCACGATTAAGCCAATAGCCTTCGAGTAGATTTAGCTTTTCCCCGTTTAACTCCCATTCTTGATTTACAACATTATCTAAAACGGTACGATCTAATTGATTCCCGTTTAAAAAGTAACTTTCTTCATCATCAAAACAAAACGGCACAACACTCCGCGAAAGAAACTCATTGAGTTCAACTTGTGCCTGAATCAACTCAGAAAACTGAAATATAAGTGTTTCCGCAATAATAGGGCTATCACTGCTTGGGAATAATATAGGTGATAAATGAAGTTTCAGTGATTCGGCAATCACTCTATCGGTTAACTTAAATGAAGCGGGATCTGAGTTACTGATCTTCCACTCTACTATTTTGGTCAAGGCATTAAACTTAGCGGTTATACATATGACTTCACCATCCAAGGAGATGTTAGGCTCTACAAAACCTTTAAATGCATATAAGCTTGAATAACTTAACAGCTCAAAAATAGATAATTTTTCAAAAGGCTTTTGATATTGAGCAAGTAAATCTAGTCTTTGTTTATGTGCCAGCTGGAAACATTCACAGACTTTAATTAACTTAGACAACGAACCAGGCACCGTTTCACCTAATTTCTTTATCTCAGCCCATTTGTCACTTACTGGTCGTAATACAACTTCAGAATGTCGTAGCCCCTTGCAAACTGACGATGGTGAGTTTTTGGTTATTTGCTTTAACAAATTAAAATTAGTTGTATTGTTTTGGGAGAAATAACGAGACAAAGCGAGAACAAAAGCATTAGAAGTTAAAACCTCTGTACTGAAATCCCAAATTACTTTGGAAGACCAAAAAAGATTGTCTTTATTAACCTTTTTCTGTTTGTTTGATTTTAATGGTTTCCCTGCAAGGTAAGCATCAATGACTTCCAATGATGCTTCATCACAACTACACCCTTTTTCGAGTAGGGTTAAATATTTCTGTTCAAAGTAAGTTATGTTTACTTCCAAATTCATGTTTTGTGCCTTACTTTATTTGATATTCTTTTCATTAAATTTTCCATTGTGATATTTCATGTACATGTCAAACCTTCTTCCTTCTGACAGGTTCAGTTGGTAGGTGTCACAGTGAATCTTAGCCTTATCAATATAAATCCCTAACTTATCCAAGCTTTCAATATTTGCAGTTTTTAAAAAGTCATCATTAAGGATTAATTTATAATTCCCTTCGCTCTCTTTAATGAAAGTAACAAGATAGTTATCAAATAATTTATCTATATGTGCGCACAATAATAAACCATTAGCACCATCTAACCTTTCTTGCTTACTTTCACATTCACTCCATGGTTTTATGTGAGATGCAATCAACATTGCAGGTATATCACAACCTGTTACTGCACACTTTTCACTCCCCCAAAAAGATTTAACATTGTCCTTAAACTCACCCTGACCGATCCTGGACATTACTATCTTTTCTCTTTCTGTTTGGTCTAGTGAGTCATCATCAAATAAGTTATCAATATCATTGAAAAATGTACTTTCTTCTTTTGAAGAATCCATATTATTATCTGAATTACTTGTTGATTTGATCTCTACAGGCAATGTTCCAGAAAAGGAATTTTTCTCAAATAAAAGAGGCTCTGGTGCTATAACGCTTTCACACAAAAATTTAAGCTTAGTTTTATAACTCAACGGACTAGAATCTTTTAATTTACATTCAGACTCTAAAATTGATATTTCAGATGTTGCAACATAATTTACAATATTTATCGAGTTTTCAATAACTAAAGCCCAAGTGAATATGTCAGACCAAATAACAACAAAGTGAGCTTTACCATACTTAAGTTCTCTATTTCTTTGCAGTTCAGAGCCCCTTCGAAAAAGCTCTTTGGCACTATTATTTCTTCTTGATGGATTACCAAAAAGAGCATTTTCAAAGCTATCAAATGGTGTAACTGGATTATGCCAAGGCTTTTTATCTGTACAAACCCTATAATTAAGACTTAACTTCTTATCTTTGGCTTTAAGAAGCTGCTTCCAACTCGTGTATATTGTCATATATATTTCCTTTATTACCTTGAATGTCCAATTGGTAGCTCAAATCTTGGTTTAAATTCATTTAGTAATTAGCTCTCAGTTAGTTCAAGTATCCCAATGTCAGCAAAATAGAACCAGAAGTAGCTTTTCGATACTTTTATCTCGCACCTTACTGAGTCTAAACTTAACTTTTTGCTCTTTTTTTGATCAACTTGCAATTCGGAAATACCTTAAAATGTTTCAATTCCTTCATTACACTTGGGACAAAAAATAATATTTTCCATAATGTTCTCCTTAACTTATTGAAGTTAACTTACAAGGTTTTCGATATTTGTAAACCGCACCAGAGGTGAAATATTCAAATATTTATCATGTATAACGTTATTTTTAACTAACGCTTCTTTGTTGTTAGTGTCAGGGTTAATCAAAAATGACTTTATATTTTGTTTCACATTAGGATTTTTTGACCAACGTATATTGAAAGCTGCATTACTATTAAAAAAGCAAATATCAGCATAGTTTGGTAAATTTTCATGTAGCCACCAAGCTAACGATGCCCAGTCACCTGTTTTATTAAAATAAGGCAAAAACTTTGGAATAACTACACAGGCACTAGCACCGATAACGTTATTCTTGTCAGGAATATCCCAAATATGAGCACCAAAATTACTGTTATTAGAAGCGCAATTCAGTTTGTTTTTGTTACCAAATTCATTTACTGCACTAGAACGATAGCCAGAACGAATGTGAATACGACCCCAAGATTTTTGCATTGGCTCCAGCAATTGCTCACATAATTGTGATCCTGCCTCAACAGCTGTATCTAAATTATCTGGTAGATTACTAATATGATTTGCAATAGCTATTTCAGAATATAAAAAGTCACGAAGGAAAAAGTGTTCTGAAAGCTGTATTCGACCTATTCTTTCTAATTCATTAAATAAATATTTAGTCATTATTAACTCCCTTTTATTTTTAATATTTGCCTAAGTTTATAACTGTTGTTTATTTTCTACTTCTTTTAAATCGACGATAGCGGTGCCCTACTGTAATAATGCGATCACCTTTCATAACTACATATATCCCTGTAACCTTCTCTAACAATGATTTTGAAATAAGTTTCAAGGGAACTAACTTTTTACAAAGAGATTTTCGTAAACTAAATATTTCGCAGCCATGGTGAAACTCAACCTCACCAAAATCGAGTAGAACTTCAATAGTGCTAGGTGAAATAGCTCTTTGCTGCATTCGTATTTCGGCATGAGTTGAGTACATTTTCTGTCTCCATATTAGTTAAAACGTTAATTGACTACCCAATGAATTATATGTATCTTTTGTATACATGCAATATTTATGTACACATGTAATTTTGTACATGTATACTTTTCAAGCAGGTTAACGATGAATACCAAAAGACATTTAGATGACGATTTGAAATTAGATCTATATAGACGACTCAGACTGATTGAGATGATCGCTTTATGGGAAGGGAGGCTAACTTCAAATAGCTTGAACCAGACCTTTGGTATAAAACG
The DNA here is from genome assembly GCF_002836255.1 of Colwellia sp. 75C3. Taxonomy (GTDB): domain Bacteria; phylum Pseudomonadota; class Gammaproteobacteria; order Enterobacterales; family Alteromonadaceae; genus Colwellia. The sequence continues at coordinate 70,430 of NZ_PJAU01000049.1, forward strand.
ACAACAAGCTTCAAAAGACATTAGTTATTACCGTACTGATTGCCCGGGTAATTTAGTGTACGACACTAAGCTCAAGGGCTATAAAACTACTGACAGTTTCAACCCAAAATATACTGACGGTACGCTTGATGAGTATTTAAGGTTTCTAGCTTTTAACCAAGAAGCTGCTAAACATGTATCCGCTATAGAACAAGTAAACACACCAATAGAGATAATCAGGCCACCAAATAGATCTGTTGATCCTGAAATTGTTAGAGCGCTCATTAAAGCCTGTCGCAATAAAGACCGAATAGATGTTAAATACGCGTCAGTATCATCGCCATTAGGAAAAGAGCGAATAATGACTCCTCATACGCTCATTAGTAGCGGTTATCGCTGGCATGTTCGCGCGTATTGTGAGGAAGCTAAAAAATATAAAGATTTCGTGCTAGGACGTTTTTTAGAAATTATAAGCACTAACGAAGAGCCTCTTGATATACCTGAAGATCATGACTGGAATACATTTATTGATTTAGTCATAGTCCCCAACCCAAACTATAGCAAAGACCAACAAAGGCTTTTTGCTAGAGAGAGAGGAATGAATGGGATGAAGCAAGTTGTAAATATTAGAGCTCCGTTGGCGCAATATTACTTACAGCTTATGCATATCCCATTTAGTGATTATGGTCCAGATATGAAGCACTCCATTATCCTTGAAAATCTCGACCAGGTTAAAGTGCATCTATTTTGATGATTTTCTGTCGTCACGATTAGTCTAGGCTTACATGGTCATTCACAATATGCGTAAGCGAAGTTATCAAAAGCTAAATAAATCCTATCGGCTTAGCTTCTGTTTGTTTGTATGCCGACTCATCAATCAGAATATCTAATATCTCACTTTCAGTAAACGTCCCAAGCAAAGCTGATTTTCTTGCGACTACAGCAAAGTCACCAGGAGTTAAATTAAGCAATTTATTAATCTGTACTTTTGATTTTTGGCTTATTTGAGCTGTTAATTGTTTGAACATTTTTATCGATTGTTCTGGCTTTAAATAATCTAACTTAATTTTAAAATCAAAACGCCTAGCAACGGCATGATCTAGCTTTTTATTAAAGTTTGTTGTTGCTATAAAGACACCATCAAAGTTTTCCATTTGAGTCAGCATTTCATTCACCATAGTTGATTCCCAGTTCTGACTGCTACCCTCTCGAGAGTTTAAGAAACTGTCGACTTCATCCAATAATAATATCGCGTTCTTTTCTTTTGCCTCATCAAATGCTGCGGCTATATTTTTTTCAGTTTCCCCTACATAGCAACCTAGCAAATCAGAAGCGCTTTTAGTGATTAAAGGCATACCAACCTCTTCTGCAAGATATTTAGCGTATGCTGACTTACCCGTCCCAGGAGGCCCATATAGCAAGATACGAGACTCACCCAAACGGTTAATGCCTTTTTGCACAACGCTCAAATCATGCCCAATACAGTTAGTCAGTGATAAGTCATAATCTAAACGTGAAGACTTTTGTATATCTTTTAATTTTGGGTAACTACCTGCAACGAGATACCCATTTAACAACATAGTCATTTGCTCTTCTGCGTTAGTTGCCGTCAGGCCAAACGTTTTTGTTACGTTAATCGTTTTTTCAATATGCGCAATTGACAGGTTTTTATGATGGCAAATATGTTTAATAAACTCACTTGATAAGCGTAGCCCCTTACTTAGTTTCCGTATTTTATTTTCATAGTTTTCCGGCTCTGGTGATGTGATCTCCATCACTATATCAAAGCGACGTACATAAGCGTCATCAAGGCTGGAAGGATTATTAGTTATCCAAATTGTTGGCTTAATAGAACACTCTAAAATTTTGTTTATCTGATGTTTTCTTATATTTCTCCCTCTTGAAACACTCTCATAAAAGAAATCATCACATTCATCTACTAACAAAATAATATTACCAAGTTGTTCACATAGCACTTGAGTCCTTAATAACTCACTTGCCATATTTTCGGAAAGATTACCGCGCCCATCATTATTTGAGTTTTTACTAATATCAAATAAATCACAGCCAAGAGCACTGGAAATCGTTTTAACTAATTCGGTTTTCCCTACGCCTGGCTCACCATGCAATAAAATGTTCACTCCCCGTTGTTTAAGTGCTATTGCTGTCTCTAAATACTCGAACATAGGTATAAACTGATCGGAGGAAAAATCTAATGGTGTCAATGAAGTTTTATAGTTTAATTGATAACATTGTCTAATTAAGTGCTCTACTGAGTTCAGCTCTGGATGGCTACTGATAACAGGAATAAACTTCTGAGGGAGCTCAACATTCGCCAGCAGTATCCTTATATCAATGCATGAATAGCTTTGAAGGTGAATACTTTCTTCATCTTGATTCACTAATAAACTATCACAGGCCTGTTCAGCGAGTTCATAGCCTATAAGAGCTTTATTAATATCACTTTCACTGATACCAATAATATTTAACAGTAGAAACTTAGAATCTTCATTATTTCCGTAGTCAGAATTAAGCTCGTCTACCAATTGACGAAAAGGATCTGAAACCTGCTTAAGATAACAAAATAGGTACAACCTGAAATATAAGCGAGGATGTTTCGTACTTTTTGCTAAAGTACGAATATTTTGGTAAAACTTAGCTTCTGTCAAAGTAGATAATGACATTTCTTCAATAATGTTGTTCAGCCATTTCAGTTGATGATCTTGTTTAGTATTTTTTGTTTTACGTAAGAACTTTGGGATATCAATTTTGTGTATCCCATTTACAAAACGTCTTGGCATACCTAACGCAGCCAAACTACGGACTATGAGAGACTCATCAATCAAATCATCTAATACTAAACAATGAGTCTGAATTTGCTGTAGTAATTTATAAATACAACAAAGCACTAGTGGTTGCTCATGCATAATTAATGCATAAGGTTTAGCTTCTATTTTTAATGCAGGAGTTTTTTTTCTAATAGCCATAGTTGTCTCTTTTAGTACTTAAATAAAGGAACTATGACTATTGTATTTGTGCCACCGACAGCTGTTGTCGCCACCTAAACGTTAGTGGTGAGCAATACCTTCAACAGTCTTTACTGATAAAAATTCATTATTCAAAACACTTCACCTGTTTTACGCTCTTCTAGAGCATCAACTAAATTTTCTGGCTCCAATACCTGCACCAATTTACCGTAACCTAATAGAAAGTGAACAAGACTATAGGTAAAATCGACCGTCGCTGTTAACAACGCGCACTGTCGTCCAGTACTGCCAGTAAAAAATTTAAGGTGTTGATCATCACTAAGTTTTGAATTTTCTAGTAGGTTTAATGCAGGGCCAGAAATATTCATTTTTAGCAATATTGGCTCTTCACTTATCATGAAGCCAGTTACATCCGAGCGTATAAATACTGAAACATCATCAGCACTCGGCAAATTATCTAAAAATTGGCGTTTTACTGATTGTATTTGTGATAATTTGAATAATTGAAAGATATCTGGTGAGCTAAGCTTGCTCGCCACTAAATACTGAACATAGTCTTTTATAATCAAACCATGAGCACTTAATGAATAATCAGCAACATCGCCATTATTTTTTCGATAATTGATTTTTACTTGTTGGACTTGTGCAACGGCCTCATAAACATCTTCCCTGATATTTTCACTAACCTCAGCAACAATCAAGGGCACCATACCTTGAACAACCTTAATTTTATCTTGCCAGTTTGCCATAACCGTATTCTGTGACAAAGTAGCCTCAGCTTTATCAAATCGAGGCTCTAAGGACTGCAAGGCTTTAAATGGCATAATATTTTTCAAGTGCTCTTTAGCTTGCAATAACAATAAAGATTCGCTTGGGGAAAGTGCAGGCAACAACTCGCGAGCATGGTTTATATAAGACCACTTATAGCCCTCGGGGCTATCATAATTAATCAACCCCATAACATCAGCAAGCTTATGTAAATCTCGCTCTACAGTACGAGTAGACGTTTTAAAACCATCATCGATTAATCGCTGATACAAATCCTTAGTAAGAACAAAAGCGGGATGCTTAGGAATAATTTTAAGCATGGTAATTTGTCTTAAAATAGTACTCTTATTCATGATGTTCCTTCACCTAACATAAAAAATGACTATAGCACCTTAATTGTCAAATAGTGTCGCTATGGATATTGGAGTTTAAATAAAATTTTATGTCACTAGAAGGTGACCAATGATAGGGGGGTGAGTAAGGTAAAATAAAGATTAGAGAAAGTATAAGGTTAATACTCACATTATTGCTCACTTATATATTCGTCAAACCAAGGGAGTAGATTGGGCTAAACCGATATGAATAATCATATGAATATCTTACCGTTGATTTTGAGTGGTTCTAAAAGCTAGCACAGGGATATCAACCCTGTGAGTAATGAACGTCTCTGTTTATAAGTTAAAGTCAGCCAGAGTAAGTGATTTTAATGATTCTTCAGAAAATGATTTTTCTTGGCAAAGGCGAGATGCCTGTTTTTGGATTAGTTTATCAAAACAGTTCCTCACAAAACGTGCATTAGCAAAGTTTTTCTCTTTGGCTTCTTCTTCGAATTTTATTTTTAGCTTTTCAACTAACGGTTCTTCAATGATATAGTCATTTTTATCAGCTAGGTCATGCATAATCTGAATTAGTTCAGGTGGACTGAAATCATCAAAATGCAACTCTACACTGAAACGAGATTTGAGACCGGGGTTAGATTCAAGAAAATCATTCATTTCATTTTTGTAGCCAGCCACTATAACAACTAAATCATCACGATCATTCTCTAAAGCTGTCAATAATGCTTCCACAACCGCTTTTCCAAAAGAGTCGTCAGATGAGTTTTTATCAAATAGGGAGTAGGCTTCATCGATAAAAAGCACACCTCCCTTGGCATCCTCCAGAATTTTTTTAACCTGTTTTTCTGTGTGCCCTATATATTGCCCAACCAAGTTAGCTTTTGTTACTTCTTTAAAGTGCCCCTTTGAAACGACCCCCATCTCTTTAAATAATTTACCTATAATACGTGCAGCCGTTGTTTTTCCAGTTCCTGGATTACCAGTAAATACCATATGCTTAGCAACGACAACGGCCTGAAGTCCACACTCTTTACGCTGTTTATTAACTGATATATGATTGTACAAATCACGAACATTGTCCTTTATTTTCTGGAGGCCTACTAGGCTATCTAGCCCTCCAAGAATATTTTCACAACAATCTGAATTCAATGTGTCTTCTCGCGAAACATCCGTATTGTCAAGTGAAGCTATTATATTATTTATTGATTCCTGTTTTCCCGTGTAAGTGATACCTATAGAACTACAAATATATTTTATGTCTTGATAATATACATGTTCTAAAGCTTCTTGCAGTGAAATTGCGCTTAAAACTGAAGTAATTAGTTCGCTCTTGTTACCTGATTTAGATAATTCAAGTTGTCCTAAAACATTTTGTATATCTTCTTTGTATAGTAAACTTAATACACTAGATTCATTCATATTTTACTTACTCTTTGTTAAGGGTGGTAGTGCTTATCTTACTTGATTTATATTATTCGTCCGGATGGCATATATCATTCATTATCTTTTCCCAATCTAATTTTTCATAATCCATAGGGCTTCCTACCCCCTCTAATGTGATTGCAGGATGTGCAAATCCCCTCCAACAACTGGGTGAGTAATTCTGAGATGGAATTTCCACATAACGCTCCCCTGATTTTATTCTCAAGAAGATCCTATTATCTCTAATAGCGATATAAAAATCATGATTGGGGAAGGCATCTAAAAATGTAGCAAGGTTATTTTCATTGCACGGAATCATGCCTATTCTGTTGCTCAAAGTAGCTGTTGAAGGGTTTTTATCAACGAGACTTATATTGAACCTCACTTCATGTGGGGCCTCATAACTTTTAATTTCAGTGACTTTATATGGAATAAGGAATTCGAAACTTCCGACTATGTTTTTGTTGAGGAAATTATTTATTTTTTTTGAAAGTACTTTGCCAGGCTCTAGTAAATCTACTTCTCCGCTTTTTATTGGGTTGAACGAAAAATATACCTCAACTTCACCATATTGTTGTCCTCTATATGCGTAATTGAAAGCAATTGGTATGGATATTCCCTTTATCTTAGTACTTTTCATAGTAAATACTCTCCTTGTAATGGGCGCAAATTATCAAAGATGATACTTGCTGATCCTTTGCCCTGATTTAATAACTCGTAGGGGCTTAAATTTAATATTACTGGATTCGTTTAATGAATACCATCTCTTCTATTAAAGGGTAGTCCGCTGTAAAATCAGGCTATTCTATCGCCAAAATATTCTAAGAATATTTGGGATATTTCTACTCCATGTATAAATTTTTCATTATGAGCATTAGTAATATTGTATAGTGAATGGCATAGCTTAATGTTTTAAGTGCCACTGATTATAGATGTTTTCCACCAAGGTCATCAATAATAGCCCACAACCTAACCCTAATAAGAACTAACTCAACAATACCGGCTTAATTATACGCTGGTATTGTTGAGTGAAAAACAATCTAATACTATTCAGCTTTCTCAATCATAGACTCATTAAGTACTTCTAACATTAACTCCTCATGTTCCCGCATTGTTGTATCATTCCAGCTTTCTACATCATCTCCGACCTTACTGAATATATGAGCAAGCTTTAAGGATTGGATCAAACCTTTACTGTAACTCACTACAAAAGAAGACTTTTTTTCCAGAGGATCTTTATCACTATAAGAAGAGTTTTCACTTATTGAAATCAAAGACAAGTTACCAAAATTATCGAGTTTGCCAGCTGTCACACTTCCGTTTTTTTTACTCTGCGGACTAACATGCTCAATTGAGTTCACTGCTCGCATTCTAAATGACGTTGTTTTATTCAAAACAGAAGGTTTGGCACATTGTGTGTTTTCTTCTATGGTTCGATTAAACCATAACTCCCATAAGCAATATTCCAACTTATAAAACCAATAACGATGCACATTTGTACCTAATGTAGACTTATCATCATTTTGTAATACACTCTCAATTGAGTTTCCTTTAAGGAGCTTAGTCGCGTATTGATAATCTATTCTTTCAAATACCCCTAAAAGTTGCTTGGGACTATTTTCTTTAAAGTAGCCACTCACAGTTATAGCTCTTATATCTTTAAGTACTTGAGTTAGCCAAGTAGCACGCTGTACCCCGTTCATAGGACTAAAGTGCATCATCGTCTGCAACATGCTGATTGAATTCCAAACATCGCCTGAAAACTTAATACGAGTACTGTTATCGGGATTGGCCAGACGAGAAGTGACTTCCCAGTTTGCATGCTCACTAGACTCTTCTAATTGACCTTTAATAATAAAATTATCAAGTAGTAATCTGCACTCAAATAAGCATTCAATAAACCCCTTTCTTAGTTCATTGTTACTTTTCACTAATAACTTAAACGACTCTATTAACTTTTTATCGTCAAGAGATATACCTGTATCCACACTAAGAACTTCACTATTTTTTTCAACAAATACTCTGAGTACATGCAATAAAAAAACAGGGAACGAAACAGGGCTTTTATACCTAGTTGCTTTTACGAGGTTATTTTGTTTTAACTGAGCATCTAAAAAAGTAGGTTCAAGAATGTCTTTTAACGAAACCTCAGCCTGAATTTCATCTAAGTCCGATACACTTTCTGTTAATTTTTTTTCTAAAACCTCGAATACCGACAATATCTGAGTATTATCTATTTGAGACAATCCATAGTCGAACTTGGTCTGTATAGCTCCTGGAATATAACCATCAATATCAGCACATAAATCCCATACTTTACCGTATGCTTTTAATTCTTTAGAAGATAAATTAGTTAATAAATGAGACTTAAGAATTTCATGTTTTTCAAGCTGGATACCTCTGCTATTCATGGTATCGAAAAAGCGCTCTTTATCTGATTTTGGATGTAATTGAGTAATTACGAAACTCGCTTTCTTCCAAATGTAGTCACTAAAATTATCTAATACCTCATCCTTATCAGATTCAATGCCATTAAAAAACAATGTGATGGTTTTACGGGCATTAATCATCGACTCATTGCTTAGCCAGTTATGTTCATCTTTACCGTTGCGTTCTGAATCTATAGAGAGAACAAACTCTTCTAATGCTGTGATATCAGAGTCTCTCCCTGAAAAGCTAAGACGTGGTTTTTCATAGATAGCTAAAAAATTTTTCCAGCGTTCTTTTGTTCTTAAGCCTTTAATTTTCACCAACACAGACGCTATTAGCCATAAAGTGGTTAAGCGCTGCTGACCATCAATGAGTTCAAGGCTCACTAAAGACGCATCACTTTCAATAGTTGTGACTAATGCACCAATAAAATATTCATCTGATTTTGGTGATTTATATGCATCCCAAAGGTCAAGTAACAAGCGTTCTACATGCTCTGTTTCCCACGTATACAAACGTTGATATATAGGAATTAAAAATGGTGATTTTAATGCCGGCGTTTGTGTGTTTTTTTCACTACCAACAATCAATTCAGGCGTATATTTGAACGTAGTTAGCTCATTAGGTACTAATTCAAGCATCAGCATTCTCCAGTGGTTCATTTTGCAGCGCTAGTAGCATGGTAGAGAGACTACTCGGATAAACGTTTTCTTCATCCTCCTGCCAATAAAAGCTATCAATATATTTTTTTCGCACGCCTTTAATTTCTTCTTTTGTTAATTTTTGCAGTTTAGGATCTAAGGCACGCGCTTCGACTAATCGACATATCAAAGCTAACACCTGCTTTGAAGTCGGTAACTGAAGTAAATTCGCAAATACGCCGTCATCTAATAACTTTCTTTCAATTGAGGAACGTTTAACCTGGGTTAATATAATCCGTAAACTGAAAATATATTGATCACTTAATTGCACAAATTCTGGAAAATCGTCATTTTCTCCAAACCTATCTACATAAAATAAGATTAACGCTTGCCAAGCTTGAATAAGCCGAGGGTAACCTCTGCCTTGTTGGTGTTCTTGTAAACGATGTTTGGCTAGTAAAGTACCTTGTATAGAATCATTCGATTCTTTTACTTTTTCTGACTCGCTTGGTTGCACAATATCAGCGGAAAACAATTGCTTATACAACTCGGCATATTTAGCAATAAACATAAAAAATTGTTCACCGCCAACTAAAGCTTGGCTTAATTGTAACGGTACTTCTTTTACATCATCAAGAGAATAAGATAGTTTATTAGCGCCATCCAATGTTAGCTCTGTATTAAAAGTAAAAGGGAACTTCTGTTTTTGATTTGGGTGATAGCAAATTTGCCAGTTTTGATAAAGTAAGGAATTACTTTGAGGGGCTAATTGCACGGATGACATTTTTTTTTCTGTTAGTACAGCAAACTCATCTTCAAGTTTTAGGTGGTCAACATGTTTTCCTCGCTGCCTTTGCCTTGCCCTTCCTATAAGTTGCTCTGTTAAATAATAAGCGACTCGATGACTGTAACAACTATTGAGTTTGAGATTTTCATACTCCTCCCAAATACGAGAGCAACCAATGCCAACTGATGGCTCTGATATTATGCCGCGTAAATGTCGGGCTTTTAATAAATCAAATTCAGATAACCGTTTACCTGCGCTATTCTGGCTATCAAAAAAAGCAAAAGCTTGATCTATCGAGTTTATAGTGATTACTACAAATTCGCACTTTTCAAATAGATAAGTTAAGTGCTGCTTGCTTGTAGCCCATGTTTTAGTTTTTATATGTGATTTAATCAAAGCAAAGTTTTTTGCTAATTGTTGCTGTGATTCACGATTAGTAAACGTAGCTCGTAATAAGCTTAGTTTTTTATTTAGAAGCAATTCATCACTAAACCAATTATTACTCGTGTTTAGCTCAACTAATGCCATGACTAATAAACACAAAGTAAGAGAACGCTGTTGTCCATCAACTAAGTCAAAATGCACAGCACCATCTTCATCTGAATTTTGATGGTGTACAATCACTGTACCTAAGAATAGCGGTATGGCTATATCACAAGTATTATCTTCCGCTATAATGGTCAACAAGCCATCAATATCAGTTAGCAGTTGATTTACTTGCTCATTTCTCCAACAGTAACGTCGCTGATAAGGTGGTAGTGTTAAGTTCTTTGCTAATAGTGTTTGTAAGTTAGCTTTTTCTACATTGACACCTGTATATATCATTTTATTCACTTTTAAATCCATGTAAAGTTGACCTTAATATTTGTAGCAAAGTAAACTTAACTGTTAGTTACGCTTAACTCACCTTTGTCAGATACTTCATATATATATTGTTGATTAAACAGCTTTAACGCTTCTTGTTGGATCATGACTTTTTCTAAATACTCAACAACGTCATCATTGGTACTATTTTTACTTACGTTATTACTTTCAATTGCTCGCCCTAATGCTGTCAATCCTCGTCTATCCGTTAATGCTAAATCAGCTTTAAGCTCGATTAAGTGCTTTATTATTTGAAGGTTTCCCTTCTTTGAACCAAAGCAACCAGCACCTGTCGCTGCAAACATTAAAGCAGTATTACCAGAACTATCTTGAATGTTTACTGAACGAGATAATAATTGAACAATTTTTTTATTCCATTTACCACTTCGAGTTCTAACCATTTCAATAAGTGCAGTACGACCATATTGAGATTGATTGCAAGTATTAGCGTGATAATTCTTAATCAAATGGCTACACATTTCATAATCTAAATTAACAGCAGCACGAGTTAATAATGTATCACCGTTATCATTGGTAATGTCATCAAAATTAACATATTCTCGGTTTAAAATTTGGCTAACCTTCTCAATATCACTAGTTCCAATAGCTATAAATACATTATCTGGAAAAGATTCTTTTTTGGCCTTTAATTCACCTTCACAAGATGGGCAGCATTCATCAAGACAATTAACACAGCTCAATAAAATATCCCCACACTTTAAACATTTCAGTTTTTGGGGCCAATCTTCAACATTCTGAGTAAATATGTGTTGATTACAAATATCACATGACTTTCCGTGAGCTACATTTAAACTCATAAAAACTTCCTTATTATTGTTACTTAATAAACTTTTTGTTCTTTGATAATCTATATTTGTCCATTTCAGCTAAAATAACTAATGATTAAGACACAGATATAAATTACATTTTTATTAACAAAATGTAGCATGCAAATTCCATATGTAAAACTTAAACCATTAACTTATAAGATTTAAATCAAAAAATTACGGGAATAAAAATGGCAGCTTTTGATGATGACGACCGTTCATACTTAACGTGGGTTAATAACTTTCCCCAAAGCTTTGTGGCTAATGTATTACGAGCACCAAATTCTAATTACTTTGTAATCCATAAAACTACCAGTACGGCACTAAAAAAGACTATACCGAGGATAGCTTTACCAGAAATGATTATATAAAGATTGGCACTCATAGTTACCAATAGCTACTAACGAGAGCTGAAACAAACACAATAAGAAGCAATCCAATTAAAGACTGCGGTACATGTAAACCAAAGATTAATTAACATGAACAAAAATGAAATGAATAACACCGAACACCTAGAAGTGAAAATTAATAGTGTTTAATTTGGTTTAAGCAACCCCACGAAGCAAATTACCGAACGTTTTATATACTTAAGACCTATCAATTTATTATAATCCCACATTATTCATGAAAGTAACCCTAATCAATCTTTATTTTCATAACTTTTTTTAGTAAACCCTAGTATCATAATAAAAAAATTCACTCTCTATTACTCATGAATCAACCAATAAAAATAATTGACTTATTTTCCGGACCTGGTGGTTTGGGAGAAGGCTTTACATCACTAAAAAACACTGATGGAAGCTCTCCTTTTCAAATCGGAATATCCATAGAAAAAGAGCCCAGTGCGTATCGCACACTTAAATTAAGAGCTTTCTTTAGACAATTCAATGGTGATGCCCCTAAAGAATATTACGATTTCCTCAAAGGTGAGTTGGGGAAAACACCTGAAGAGCAATTATATAAAATCCCAAAATTTTCTACGCAAGTAGCAATGGCCGAACAAGAAGCTCAAAATTTAGAGTTGGGTAAAGATAATCAAATTATCAATAAAAAAATTATCGAAGCTATCGGCGAAGAAGAGTGCATTTTAATTGGAGGACCTCCCTGTCAAGCATACTCTTTAGCTGGAAATAGAAGTAATAAAGATTATGATCCTACGTTAGACCCTAGAAACTTTCTTTATAAAGAATATTTAAAGGTTATTGCACAGTTTCAACCTGCCGTTTTTGTGATGGAAAATGTTAAAGGAATGCTTTCAGCAAAGGTAAATGGTGTATCCATTTATGAAACAATTTTTACTGATTTACATAACCCCTGTAAATCAGTAAACACAGAACCCCAAACAAACAGACAAAAGCATAACTACAAAGTTTTATCCTTAGTTGTACCCGAAAATGAAGATAAAGCGCTAAACCCAAGAGATTTTATTGTTTATAGTGAGCAGTACGGTATCCCCCAAAGACGGCATCGAGTAATTCTTTTAGGTGTTAGAGAAGACATTTATCCAAACGTAGGTAGTATTGGTCTTACTAAAAGTGAGCACCAAGCTACAGTTATGGATGTGATCTTTGATTTACCTAAATTAAGAAGTGGTTTATCAAAAATTCAAAATACCAAGGAAAATTGGGTTCATAACATTCAAAATGATGCTAAGAAAAGCATAGTATCTTTAAATGCTATTAAGCAATTAGAAATTGCCAATTCAATAAAGTCTGTAATACAAAAAATCCAAGAACCAAGTGATAAACAGGGTCAAGTATTTGCGTTAAAGAGAACCTCAGATATTGAAAATGATGAATTTAAAAATTGGTTTTATGATAAAAGTCTTGGTAAATATATTACTAACCATGAAACCAGAGGTCATTTAACTGCTGACTTACAAAGATACTTATTTTGTAGTATTTGGGGTAGCGTAAGTAAAGAATTCAACTGGGCCTCACGCAGTCCTAAATCCAAAGATTATCCTGAATATCTCATTCCGAAACACAAAAACTTTAAAAGTGGTAAATTTGCAGATAGATTCCGAGTACAACCTTGGGATATACCTGCTACCACAATTACTTGTCATATTTCAAAAGATGGACACTACTACATCCACCCAGACCCATTGCAATGCAGAAGCCTAACGGTGAGAGAAGCGGCTAGAATACAAACATTTCCAGACAATTATTTTTTCGTAGGAAATAGAACGGAACAATATGTACAAGTTGGTAATGCAGTACCTCCATTGTTAGCTAAAAAAATAGCTAACAATGTACTATCTATACTTCGTTAGATTTTCACCGAATATCGCTCTAAAGTTGATGACGTATAATCATTCGTCATCATTTCTTTGACTTCATCACAATTCCTAATGGTCTCCCAAAGTTCTGGTTTTCGGGAGTACTCATTGTAATCCTCACTTACGGAGTATTTTTTAATTAGATCATTTACAGCAACCATTAGATACTGAAGATATTCACTTAACTCCCTATCTATACCTTCGTCTTTCCAAATTTTATCTAGATTAAAATTATTACTAGAAGACATGGCATCCGTATACATATAAATAATTGATAATGAGTAAGGTATAACAGCTGCTCTTAGCTGACCAAGAGAATTTTTTCCTTGTCCATATATTTTTTCCATCCTTTTAAAGAGAATCATTTTTGAAATTAATTTTTCAAAAAACGCCCTATTAATTTCTAAGCTATCATCAGAATCAATACCAGACTCCATTAACTCGATAAAATGTCTAAAACAGGTAGTTCCACCTTTTTTAATTAGCCAAGGGTTATTTCCCCATGAATTGTAATACTTTGCTAATTCCATGTTTGTAAATCGACGTTCTTTGGGGAATTCGTCTTTTAATCGTTTCCCGTTAGACCCTGCGTGCCTAACTTTAGTTAAAAACTCACCTTTGGCTCTTTCAAAAAACCATTTACAACCGCTCGGTGTTATGATCGATTCGCTTAAGGATTTTAGCTTTCTTAATTGAGGACTTTTAGATCTAAGGTCTACATCTGTAACTTTTGATTGAGAGTTAGAATACTTACTAATATTTGAAATTAATTCATCTAAATCATTTTCTGAGACATCTTTTGCTACATTAATTTTTGCCATGACATTAACTTTACTAATGTCTAACCCTTCTTTTTGAGAAAAGTAAATAGAAGCTGTTGTTTGTCCGCCATTTACAATTTGAAAATCAGTTAATGAGTCCAAGTATAATGACTTTTTGTAAGGTCTAATTATTGCATTGGTTGCCGTAATAGTTAATCCGTTATTGTAGGCAACAAATTGCTCAGGGTTGTTTTTTATTGTTTCCTTTATTCCTTTATTCACTCCTTTAAATTGAAGGAATGACCTGACATTTTTTTCTAGTAATCTGCTGCTGTATCGTTTGTATAAATCTGAAATCACTTGGGCATTGAGAACACATAAATATGAAGAAAAGTTTTTTTCATCTGCCGCTTGTATTACCTCTATTTTTTGACTTATATCATTATTAAAATCTATTGTTAAAGGTTCCCTATTCCCCCTAGACTCAATCACATTAGCAATAAAATTTAGATCAATAACTTTTCGTAAAATCAAAATTTCTTTTTTGATAATCTCATCGTTTTTTTCAAACTTTGTTTTTAAAAGCTCATCGTCAAAGTGTATTTTCCTAGGCTGTATCGATTCCCCTCGATTTGAAACTGTAGCAGTCAATGTTAGAAGAAAAATTTCAATCACATCAAATTGGTCAATTCCTTCATTAGAATTAAGCTTTGCAATGAGTGACTTAACTACACCGTCTGAATCCTGAACTTTATTATTTAAATCCCCCTTTATAGATAGGTTTAGGAACTTTGTTACCTTTTTAAACTGTTTGCCATAATCAGCCCTAAGTGAAATGCATAAATCATCTTCACTAATAGACTCATCTATTGATTCATCATTTATAATAAATAACTGAAGCCTTTCTTTTGAATCATTAACTGTGTAGGCATTAACCTTTAAACTATCGTAGCCAGGAGAAAAGTATGAGGGTGTTACATCTTCGGAATCGACTAGTTTAGCATCAAGCATATATGGTAATAATTCAGCGAGAACAGGCTCTTGCCTGATAAATTCATCATCATCTTTAGATGCATCTAATATATCCTGCCTATACTTGAATAATTCATTCACTTCCATTTAAAACTCTCTTATTAAGACTACATAATTTGCTAAATTGGTTAAATTAAGATCATACTTTACATTACTGATACTTTGAGGAAGGTTATTTGTTGTAATTTTAGGGAAGCCTTCCTCTAAACAATCGTAGTCATGTATGTTTAATGGTTTGAAACGATAATTGTTATATTCTTGGATATTTTGGAGTGTTATACCTTTTTGAAGCAACGCTTTTAGAATAATCGAAAAGTCACCTAATCGTTCAAATATAGCTTTCTTTATCTCAAGCACCAAATCCCTTAATGAGGAGCCACTTTCCATATCCTCATCAACAGAAACAACAGTAAGAGTTAACTTCTTACCAGGTTCAACTTCTAATTGATGTTCACTAGAAAGTCGTACGGAAACCTTCTTGATATCTTTTGTTTTAACTTCGATGTGTTTATCATCATAAATAAAATCATGCCCTTGATCGTATGGACCAGTCCAACCAGATAAAACATCATTAATACTGTAACTATCACTATCTTGTATTAGTTCTTTTAAGACAATTAATTCTCCCCAAACGCCCTTTATTACATCTTTTGGCAACCTATCATTATTATCTGATGTAAAAAATAAAATCCATTGATAGAACGTTTGAATGAATACTTTTGAATATAGATCAACTTCTTTGATATCTTTTATAGAATTAAAAAGAGATATAACTAGATCATCGAATAAATTATTATATTCCTCATCAAGAAGTGTCATTATCAGGTAGTTAGTATCAGGAAATAACGTTATAGCTATCTTCTCTTTTTTAACCGCTTTAAAATTAACCCCATGATTTTTTGGTAAATTTAAAATCAAGCTATGGCATCCTGTTTCATCGATGCCAAGGTATATATCAGAAGTACAGTCACTGGTAATTCTAATCGTCTTATACCCTTTTATAGTTTTACATGTAGATATTTGTGCCCATTTATTAATCAATGACTCTGAATTCATAATGCTACTCCTGACCATCAACAGGCAGCGGAGAATCTTCATCCGAGTATTCTTCGGAGTATTCATCTTCATCAAGGTTGTAATCACCCTGTACATAGGCACCTCCAGGATCTTTTTCTATCGGCGGAAAACCTATCGCATATCCGACCAAAGGTATATTTAAGTCAATTTGTTGTTCTTTTACATATTCCATGAAATCTAAGTCTTCTTTACCTGCTTCATGATTAAATGAATAATGAGAGTCAAATAAGTAGACTATAAGAACAGCTTCATCCTCACTCATTCCTTCTCTATACACTCTTTCTGGTATTGTTTTTATTTCTTTTCTTGCTTCACTTTTCGTTAATGATGGTTTATTTTTTTGAATATCTCTTATTTTCTCTTCGTAAAATTGATTTTCAGCTCTTTTTATAGTCGCTTCGTTTAACCTAACGCTTAAATCTTTAGGTGAGGAAATTATGTTCGCATTTTTCCCTGTCATATGGAATTTATGATCTTTCAGAAAGCT
Organism: Colwellia sp. 75C3; assembly: GCF_002836255.1. Taxonomy (GTDB): domain Bacteria; phylum Pseudomonadota; class Gammaproteobacteria; order Enterobacterales; family Alteromonadaceae; genus Colwellia. The sequence goes on from NZ_PJAU01000049.1 coordinate 87,111, forward strand.
TTTACGATATTCACTTTGACTTGGGCCACGTCTTATTGATAATTCAACCTCATTAATAAGATTAGTGTCTATAGGTGATAAGGTTTTTTTCCCTTGCCCATTTGGTCCTTTTGCCGAACCTGTTGTTTTGAGTACTACAGTCCAGTTAATTAACTTTTTCTTCTGATTACATAACTCAATAAATTTCACCATTGTGGTTATGTCATCAGAAGGAAAGTTATTCTCTTGATTTAATAAGGATATAATTTCAGCACCCGTAGCTTTGTATGATAGGAAACCTTTCGGTGTATCGATAGTATTCTTAAATTTAGGAGCCAATTCACTCTTAAAGTTATCCCATACTCGTCCAATTTTCGATTTTTTCACATCAAAGGTAGTCGTCATTTCCAACTGATCTTGATAAGACCACTTTACATCTACCGTATTTTTAAGAATTGAAGGCCTAGTAATTTTTAATACACCAGGGTGTTTCTTTACTCTTAAAACGAATTTTTCAGGTGAACTTCCTCTACGGGACATTTTCTTAAATTCATGCTCTAATTCTTCAATGCATTTTGTTGTTTGATTGTATTTGTTTATAGCGTCTTCTGTTGTAAATAACTTACAGCAATCAAGATATCCGGGTCGATAGCCAAACCAACGGCCCATTTGAAGTAAGGAGTCAGAATAATTAGTATTCCTTATAAAATAGTTAATTGTTAAACCTTCTAATGTGAACCCACGTGAAAGTTTGTTACCACCTACCGCAATAAATTTTTTAGCTGTTGTTTTAGGGTATTCAAGCACTTGTTTCGCGATACTATTTACCGCCTTTACTTCAATATCTTTAACTGCATCAGGCAAATACTTTTTCACTGAATCAAATACCATAGGGGTTAAAAATTCATCTGAATACTTCTGTGGTAAATAGTTACGTATCGTTTCAACTATTTTTGCATAATATTTATACCATATTTTTTCAATATCAAAATATATCGACTGAGCTGATTTAGGGTCATCATTTAAGATTGATAAACTCACTTCAGATAAATATTTTGCAATTAATGTGCTTGTTTTATTTTGCCATAAAGTGAATCTAGAAATATGAATTAGCATGGTGTGATGCTGCTGGTATAGAGCTGAATGTATCATTTCTGGCTTACGTTTTTCTCTAATAGCTATTGATAATATAAAACAAATCACAGCTTCTTTTAGTGATGCAGGGAGTTTCTTAGGAAAGTCATCATAAGCCTTACTAGCCCTAGTTTTTTTTCTATATTCAGCATAACCACTAAAGAGCATATCTTCATCAAGCTCCCCTTTTTCATCCCATTCTTTTTTATTTGCATAGTTCGCTATACCTATAGGCTCTTCAATGTCGGTTACTCGCGTAGGAAATTCAGAAATGTAGTCTTTAATAGGGCTAGATAACAGAGGGATTTTTTCTCCTTCAGCCTTATTATCAATTACAGTTAGAGTTTCAAATATTTGTTTCGCACCAATATAATTCGAAGGAGAATTTAATAGGAAAATAAAATCATCAGGAAAAATATTATCAACTTGCTGTAGGAGTTTTTTTTGTTTTTCCTTTTTTATTTTAAATTCAATCTGCCAATCTTTGGTTGGCTGAATATTTCTATCTTGAAGAACATTGGCAAACGGTGTCGCGGTATACCCTAAATAGGATTTTTTGTGGAAAAGTTGTAATAAAGCTCTTATATGTCCATTTATTTTAGAAGCATACTCATGACCTTTAGCACCTTCATTATTCAATGAAGCATTGTCAGCTTCATCATCAATAATTAAGAAAGGAATGTTATGCTTATCTTTATCTTCATCTAAATAATCATGTAACCAGACAATTAAATTTCTAAGTACACTTACATTTTTCTTACAGACAAGAATATTAGTATGATTTAATGAAAAATCAGCATCAGCAAGACTCTTCTTGAAGTCAGAATTTGCAGATGTAATAGATACTACTTGCCTAATATCTGAGTTACCAAGTTGACCAAATCTAGTTATATTACCTACACCTTTAACCCCTTTTTTACCCGAGTCCTCATCAAAACCTTCTCCAATAACATCGCTTTCTATACGTTGCTGTGTTTGGCTACGTAAATCCTCCATGATTCCCGATAAAATAATTATTAATCCGTAGCCACAATCAACAGCCCTGTTAATAACAGCATTAAAGTTACCTGTTTTACCCGATTGAACCTCTCCAACGACCAACCCTTTAATATAGAATTCGTCCATTGAAGAGGGATCTCCAAGTTTGCCAATAATCTCCTCACTTGAACGTGCTGTTTCCTCTATTATTGAATCAGAACGACCTGTTTTCTCTAACTGTCTAAAATAACGACTTGTATAATTCCATGGTATTTTTTTGCTTTTTTCAGCAGTTAGCCAAGACTTTTTATTATCCTTATTAATTGAACTACTAGGATCTATTTCTGTTGGATTAAGAGATAAGTATTCTTTCCTTGCTAAATCAAAATAACTTTTTAAAGATATATCATCTACTGTAGGTAAACCTACCATGGGAGCTATAATAGGTATGTTATTCTTAACCTTATTAAAAATAACCTCAAAGTCATCAAGCGAAAGTTCTTTGTTTTCAGATAAATTTTTAACTTCTACTTTTATCATTTTTTTTATTTGTTCGACATATTCGTGAGCGGACACTATTGACTTCCTTTTAATAATTCTAAAACGTCTTGAGGGAGGCTTTCTAAGGTATAACCAAGTTCAGGTATTACATATTGGCTAATAGTAGCGGAATTCACGCCTCTACTTTTCAAGTCCTTAATATTCATCATTAGTTCTTCCTTAGATAAACTGTCATCATCTAGGAAGTTCTGATTAGTTTGAGTCGATCTAATTTTATTAATTCGAGTATTAACCATAGATAGAAGCATATTAAATTTTGCGGTTTGATTTTTATCTAAATCTAAGAGAAGGCTCTGAACTAATTCAAAATCTCTATTAACCTCCAGAACAGGTCCTTTACTTGAGATTTTTCGTTCAAATAATTGAATATTGTTTTTTTCTTTAGTTTCTTTAAATTGTTTTATACCTTTATTAAAGAACTCTCTCTCTGCTTCAAGCTTAAGATCATCAATATAATTTTTAAAAGCGCTTTTTAATTCATGAGGAATAATTACTTGTGATTTTGCAACATTTAAATGAAGTAAATGATCTGCATTATTACCTATCTCTACTTGTAGTCGCGCTAATTGAAGTCGTGGCGCTTTCCTAATTAATCCATTCCAACCACCAAAAAGAATCAATCTATTTGCGCGGTAGATATAAATACCTTCCATATCCATCAAACTTCTTTTTTTGGTTGCCCATATTGATAACCCTTCTTTTGATTCTTTGATACTTCTCGAAGGTAAAACAAACCCTTCAATCTTAATTGAATCGTTGCCGAAGTTTCTTTTCCTGAACTCTAGTGAACGAAAATCTTTTTCTTTTGTAGGGAAAGGATTGAATGGTTCCAATAATTGATTATTTATTCTTATTTGAAGCTTATTCTTTTCCATAAAACGATGAAAAACTAAGCTTAAGTGATCTGCTATGATGTCGATTTCTTTAAAAAGCGCATTTTCTCGATTTTTTTCTTTTAAATATTGTTCAAATTTATATAGTCCTTCCCAAACAATTACAGTATTAGCATCAAAATTCTCGAAACCATTAAAACGAGAGGTACTTATCTGTTGGTACTGCTCTATTCTCTTTTCAATACTTTCAAGGGAATTAACGAGAAGATTCCATTCATTATTTTTAAGTAACTCTAAATCCCAAGTTCGAGCTGAATACTTCTCTGTTCCTCTAACGCGAGATAAAGTAGTAAATTTTCTAGTTTGAGAGAAGGAAGCTGTTTTCATTCCAAGGCCAAATCTTCCTAAATCACTATTTACCCGTTCATCATCGGGTGACTGGCTAGGAAAGCGCATACAGTTTTTTAATGCCTCCTCATTCATACCTGTTCCATTATCAGCGATAAATAATGTATAAGGAGCATTATTAGTATCTATCAATATTTCAATTTTAGAGGCATCCGCTGAAATTGAGTTATCAATTAAATCAGCTAGCGCAGCTTCAAAACTGTACCCTTGCTCAGATATTGATTTTATTAAATACTCTGGATTTGGAGTTACATCTTCATAGGTCTCGTTCTCAAGGGTTTTATCCATCATTTATTACCATTCTCTCAATTGTTGCATTTCTTTTAACCGCCCACGCTGCATTACTAATGCTTCAAACAAATCATCTATTGACAAGTTGTCTGAACTTAGTCCGGGTAATGCAATATTAGCTTCAGCGAAAAAGCGTCTTTGTTCGTTTGTCCTGTTGTTTTCAAGTAAGTCTGTTTTATTGTTTGTCACTGATTCATCAAGCCAAGCGACTTGCCACCAGTCTTGCATGCGATCTTTTGCTTCTTTTAATTTTTTCTCTGTTGGCAATCGATCACTTTTTTGATTATTCACTGTGCTATCTGTTGGTAGCAAGTTCCATAAATCGTTATTTGGCCAACGGGCAAAAGGCATGCTGTGATCAATGTCGTATTTATTTTTTAACGATTTATCCGACCATATACAGTGTATTTTCTCATTTCTGCCTAGGGAGTTCTGTAACTGCTCAAAACGCTTTCGAACTTCAGTAGTTGTGCGTTTAGGCTCTTCCCAATTTAATGCCTGGTGTAATTTAAATTGATTTTCTGGTGATTTATATTGGGCATTACCTGCATAGCCTGCCATGGTTTTTACCCATTCACTTACCAGTACAGGCTCTATCCAACAGGCATAACGATTAAACGCAAGCCATGTTGATTCAGGCAATGAAAACTCGCCCCATTGCTCAAGGTTTTGTAAATCAAGAAAGATGCTGTCTTTGGCTTTTACGGTTTTGTTAGCTACTTCAAAAATTGCTTTGTCACTATTTGGCAGTGTTATATAAGTACAAGGCATCTTTTTAATGTTTTGAACGGCTGCTGATAATGTCCGACAAAGTGCTTTAGCATCATCGCCTGTAAAGAGGTTACCAATACGATAATCTGAAGCCGTTAAGTGAGTTAACTTGTCCCACCCATTTGCTGTCATAAAACCCATATTCGAATTATTTCCCGGTCGCTGAAATAATTTATGACTATCAATTAAGTCTTTATATTGATGACACCAATATAACGCTACTAGACCTACGGGTAATATAATTCGGTCACCAAAAGGAGAAGGTTCACGCCTTAGTACTGCACCAGGATGGCCGTCGGCAATACGCAGTAAGACTCTAAGTAAGGCAAGTTTGTGGGTGGCTGATTTACCATCGTTAATTGCGACATGGCGAATAAACGGAAATGCACCTGTGCCATCGTCTGGCATTTGCAAAACAAGGGTTTGCCAAGAGACGTGTCCCCTACCGAGCTTGTCATCTTCTTTTTGAGTTTCTAGCTTGGTAAATAATCCAACATCTGTAGCGAGCTGTTTAAGCTCGTCTGCACACACAACATGCATTTTACGTGCTTTGCGTTCTTGCTCTGCTTCATCAGTACTCGCTGAATGGCGAAGTGAGATAACTAGTTTGCCGCCCGGTTTAAGTAGGTTAGCCAATTTACGCATTGAACGTGGTCGATCACTTACGGGGATATGCATCCACACAGCACTGAGTAGGATTAAATCAAAACTAACTTCTTGTTTGGTAATAGTGCTTAATGCGGGTAGTGAGTCGGTGAGCCATTTAACATTAAGCCCAGCGGTTTGACGTGCGCCAATGTCGGCAAGTATGCTTGCTGGTTCAACAGCAATCACCTGTGTTCCATTTATGTCACCATGTTTGTTTATTGCCGATTGGGCAATATATTTGGCATCGCGGCCTGAGCCTGCACCAATATCTAAAATGCGTGCGTTGGGATTTTCTATAATGGCAGGTAATAGTTGATGCCAGCTTTGATGTACCTCATCAAATGTTTTTGACAGGTATTGTTGGGCTAGAGCTTCTGCATTTTCATTATAAAATTGGGGTGACAAGCGCGTGTTCCTTTCGCATCGATACTTTTATGCTTCTATTCTGACATAAGAACAATCCACTAATTGTTATTCTTTGTCAATAAATTGCGCATTAAAATAATTAAATATCTTCATATAAATCATAGAGTAAATTTAAGAAGTGCCTTTATTGACTCTATTTATTATCAGCATCCCTCAAAATTTAAGTAGTATAAAACTTTATAATTTAGGGGGGATTACCTTTTCACTAAAGACAGCTTGGATTTTTCTAGTAATTCATCCAAAAAATCATCTAGTTCATATTAGTTTTTGTAGTGATTGTTATTACCATAGCTGTAGCAACCATATCCATTAGCTAAGAAGCTGCCTTTCGGTAGTTGTTTGGCTCCTTGGCTAAAATGATTTGACCATTTGCTTCTCCAGTGAATTATCGTTAAAAGAAAACTGTATTTTAGAAAAACCTTGTAATAGATAAATATC
>NZ_PJAU01000050.1 GCF_002836255.1 Colwellia sp. 75C3
TCACTATGTGCTAAAAACTCATTAGGTTGATGGGCTTGCTCAATAGAGCCAGGACCAAGCACTATAGTTTGACAACCTAGTTGTTGAATATATGGCGCTTCAGTAGCGTAATTAACCGCACAACAACTATGGCCACTAATCTCTTCGGCAATATCGATAAGGGTACTTGGTTTCTTTTGCTCAAAACTAGGTGAACTTGGATGCAACTCTGCGAAGGTGATTCGACTGGGGTAAAGTTCGGCTAAAGGTTTTAAGGCTTCGCTCAGCCAATTAATCAATTCGTCATCACTCATGCCAGGCAGTGAACGTAAATCAATATCTAAATTACAATGACCACAAATTCTATTGGCATTATCTCCACCAGAAATGGCGCCAAAATTTAGCGTTGGAGCAGGCACATCAAATGCATTATTTTCGTAACTGAGCTGAAATTTTTCTTTTAACTCAATCAACTGACCAATGACTTTATGCATAATCTCTATAGCATTAATGCCAAGATTTGGTTTGCTTGAATGGCCAGATTTACCTTCAACACTAATACGGTGTGACATATGCCCTTTATGCATAATCACAGGCACTAAATTGGTTGGCTCTCCAATAATGGCAACATCAGGTTTTATCGCTTGGCTTTTAGCAAAAAAACGTGCGCCAGCCATAGTCGTTTCTTCATCAGCGGTCGCAAGAATATATAATGGCTTTTTAAGCTGAGTAATGGGTAAGTTTTTACATACTTGCAAAATAAAAGCGAAAAATCCTTTCATATCACAAGTACCTAAACCAAAAAATTTATCTTCCTGGTTAAGGACTTTATGTGGGTCCGATTGCCAACTGTTTTCATCAAAGGGAACCGTGTCACTATGGCCTGCTAATAACAAACCGCCTTCACCATTGCCTAACTTGGCAAGTAAGTTAAATTTATTGCTTGTATCAGGTACTGCTTGAATTTCAATGGTAAAACCAAGTTGCTCAAACCAAGTGGCTAATAGTTGTATCACTTCTTTATTTCCTTGGTCCCAACTTGGTTGTGTTGAGCTGATGGAAGAGCAAGCGATTAACTGGCTTAAGCTTTGACTGAAATTAGGCAGTTGTGTCATATAGAACCTATAAATTATTGAATAAATACTTAAATAGTTATGCTGATTAGTTGCATAACTACCCATGCGATGTTACCTTAGCTTTATAGTGTAAATAACCTGCTTTAATAAGGCTACTTCAAAAATGACAAAGGCTATACCCGATTCGAATAACAGTATGCAAAAAGTGGCAGTTATTGGCGCTAGTGGCTATGCAGGAGCAGAGCTTGTAGGCTTATTATGCCAACATAGTCATGTACAAATTTGTCATTTAGTTGTTTCTGAAAATAGTAGTTCAGAAGGTAAGTTGTTTAGTGATTTACATGGTCGATTTCAAAGTCTATGTGATTTACCGCTAGAAGCGTTTTCATCTGCATGGTTTGATCAATGCGCAGCAGAATTAGATGTGGTCTTCTTTGCTACACCTCATGAATTCAGCGCTGATTGGGCACAAGCATTTGTCGATGCTGGCGTTAAAGTTTTTGACCTTTCCGGTGGCTTTAGATTAAAAGATGCTAATGATTACCCGAAATACTATGGTTTCGAACATGCAAATGTCGATGCGTTAGCCGTAGCCAAATATGGCTTAGCTGAATGGCAGCAAGATGATATTGCTAGTACAAATTTGGTTGCTGTTCCGGGTTGTTATCCAACGGCAAGTTTGCTTTGTTTGAAACCACTTACTAGTAACAATTTAGCTGTAGAAAATTCATTGGTTGTGGTTAATGGCATAAGTGGTGTGAGTGGTGCTGGTAGAAATGCCTCATTAGCAACTAATTTTAATGAAGTGAGTTTAAAAGCTTATAACGTATTGCAACATAGACATCAGCCTGAAATATCTCAAGAAGCGGCTATAGGCGTTATATTTAATCCGCATTTAGCACCTTATAAACGAGGTCTTTTAGTAACCGTAACCTTGCAATTAAATGCAGGGGTTACAAATACTCAGGTTAAGCAAGCTTTTGAACAGGCATATAGTGATAAACCTTTAGTAAGATTAGTAGCTAGTTGGCCTGAAATAGGTAATGTGGCTTATACGCCGTTCGCTGATGTGCATTGGCAGTTTGACGAAGACAAGCAGGTTGTGGTGGTAAGTTGTGCCATTGATAACTTACTTAAAGGCGCGGCTTCACAAGCTGTGCAATGTTTTAATATTTCACTTGGTTTGGCCAGTGAATTTTCGTTAATCAGCAATAAAACGAGTTAAGGAGTAATAATGAACAGCCCATTGCTTAAGCCAAAAGCTAAATCAAGCGTTACATCAGTGCTAAAACCATTAGTCATTAAAATTGGCGGGGCCATTCTTGAAAAAGAATCAGCACTGAATGCTTTATTTAGCGTGATTTCACAGCTGAAAAATAAGCAAGTGGTTTTGGTTCATGGTGGTGGCTGCGTAGTAGATGAAATGTTAGCGCAAGCTGGTTTTACCACTGAAAAAAAGCACGGTTTACGTGTAACGCCTAAAGCGCAAGTCGCGCTAATAAGTGGTGCTCTTGCTGGTACGGTAAATAAAGCTATTGTTGCTACGGCTAACAGTATGGATTTAGCCGCGGTAGGTTTATCGTTAAATGATGGCGATATGATCAGCTGTACTTTATCCACTCAAGATTTAGGTCAGGTAGGCGTACCACAAACGAATAACAGTAAGTTATTAGACTGTTTGCTAAAGGCAAAGTTTTTACCTGTTATTTCTTCAATTGGTGCTCTGGATAATGGTGATTTAGTGAATGTAAATGCCGATGATGCCGCCGTTGCTATTTGCCAGTTACTCAATGCGGAACTTTTGTTACTCACCGATGTTAATGGTGTTAAAGGCGCAGATGGTGAGTATTTACCGACACTTAATGCGGAGCAAGCTCAAAACCTAATTAAGCAGGGCGTTATTGCCGGCGGTATGACAGCGAAAGTCAATGCTGCTTTGCATGCCGCCCAACAGTTACGACGAAGTATCGCGGTTGCCAGTTGGCAATCGCCAGAGCAAATTAGCCAATTACTTGATGGTTACGGTGTTGGTACACAAATTCAGCCAAACTAGTTTTAAGCAACGTTATCATCAAAAGCTTTAAAGAAATATTAAGAGAAAATACTATGTCGACAAATACTGCATTCCAACAATTAAACAATTTTTTGGCTGATGATCAGTTAAATAAAACCGAATTATTAGCATTAATCGAATTAGCGATTAACATTAAGAAAAATCCTACGGACTATAGCCAAGTATTAGCTGGCAAGTCAGTGGCAATGATCTTTGAAAAACCGTCCCTAAGAACACACGTCAGTTTTGATATGGGCATTAATAAGTTAGGTGGCCATGCATTATATTTGGGTCAACAAAATGGTAAGTTAGGCGAGCGTGAACGAGTGAGTGATTACGCAAAAAACTTGTCTTGTTTTGCTGATGTTATTGTTGCAAGAGTATTTAGCCATGAATCTATTCAAGGTTTAGCTGAGCACGCAAGTATTCCTGTTATTAATGCGTTATGTGATGTTTATCACCCTTGTCAGGCATTGGCTGATTTTGTCACGCTATCAGAGAGCTACCCAGATTTAAGCCAAGTAAAATTAGCCTATGTGGGAGATGGCAATAATGTATCTAACTCATTAATGATCATGGCAGCAACGTTAGGGGTAGATTTTACTTTAGTATCCCCACCAGGACATGAAGCACAAGCAGACATAGTTGAAAAAACTAAAAAACTTGCCCAAGCGTCAGGCAGTAAGCTAATACTTACCAATGATATCGACGCCATTGGTAAACAAGATGTCATTTATACCGATACTTGGATTTCTATGGGTGATGAAGATTCAACTAAGAAAGCTGAAATTTTAGCTAAGTTTGCACCTTATCAAGTAAATCATGCTCTGATGGTAAAAGCGCAAGCGAGCATGGTATTACACTGCCAACCTGCGCATTTGGAAGAAGAAATAACGACTGAGTTATTTGATAGTGAATTATCAAAAGTATTCCAACAGGCAGAAAATAGAATGTGGGCACAGAACGCCGTGTTAGTCGCACTATTCACTAATTAATCACTGTTCTAACTATTTGAGGCGATAGCGGCGTCAAAAGTACTCATTGACTAACGTCAACTCCGTGCTTTTTTCTTGCTCTAGCATCAAATAGCATAGCGAACAGTGATAAATTAGAGGTAGTGTGAACAAATAACCTAAGACATTTATTAGCAGTAATAATGAAATAATTTAGACTAAGTTGGTAATAATACTAACTAGTCATACCCAAAAATTTAAGAGAGAAGAAAATGGCTTTAACTAAGAAAAAAATCAAAAAAGTAGTATTGGCATACTCAGGTGGATTAGATACTTCAGCGATCATTCCATGGTTAAAAGAAAACTATGACGGCTGTGAAGTCATCGCATTTTGTGCTGATGTTGGTCAAGGTGATGAAGAGCTTGAAGGGGTTAAAGAAAAAGCCATTGCTTCAGGTGCATCGGAATGTTACGTAGTTGATCTAAAAGAAGAATATGTAAAAGAATATATCTACCCAATTTTAAAAACTGGCTCTGTTTACGAAGGTCAATATTTATTAGGTACGTCAATGGCACGACCTATTATTGCTAAAGCACACATAGAAATAGCCCTTAAAGTTGGCGCTGATGCCGTTTGTCATGGTTGTACCGGTAAAGGTAACGACCAAGTACGTTTTGAAGCTTGTTTTGCTGCACTAGCGCCAGAGCTGACAGTAATTGCGCCATGGCGTGAGTGGGATATGGTTTCTCGTGAAGACTTACTTGATTACTTAGCAGAACGTGATATTCCTTGTGCTGCTTCATTAACCAAAATTTACAGCCGTGATGCGAATGCTTGGCATATCTCGCATGAAGGCGGAGAGTTAGAAGACCCATGGTGTGAGCCATCAAAAGAAGTATGGACGATGACGGTTGATCCAATGGATGCGCCAGATGTGCCAGAAAAAGTACAATTAAGTTTTCTTGAAGGCGAATTAGTTGCTATTGACGGAAAAGACTTTTCTCAAAGTGGTGCCGGTGCTTATGAAGCGCTAATGTACTTAAACGAGAAAGGTGCTGCACACGGTGTCGGCAGAATCGATATTGTTGAAAACCGTTTGGTTGGTATGAAGTCTCGAGGTTGTTATGAAACACCCGGTGGAACAATTTTAATGGCTGCTTACAAAGGTTTAGAAACACTTATTCTAGATAAAGAGTCACTTAAATACCGTGAATCTGTCGGTCTTGAATTCTCTCATGTTATTTATGATGGTCGTTGGTTTACACCACTTGCTAAAGCACAGCTAGCTTCAGCTGCATCGTTTGCTGAAAAGCTAACAGGTGACGTGGTTGTTAAGTTATACAAAGGCATGGCGCAAGTGATTCAACGTCGTTCACCAAATAGCTTGTATTCTGAAGCATTTGCAACGTTTGGTGCTGATGATGTTTATGACCAAAAACACGCTGAAGGATTTATTCGTTTGTTCAGCTTATCAAGCCGTATTACAGCGCTTTCTCAAAATGGCTCACTAAAAGATAAGGCAGAATAACCATGGCTTTATGGGGCGGAAGGTTTAAAGAGAAGGCGAGTTTACAATTTAAGAAATTTAATGACTCGCTACCGGTAGATTACCGCATGGCCGTACAAGATATTGTTGGCTCAATCGCTTGGGCGCAGTCAATTCACGAAGTTGGTGTAATAAACGATGATGAATTGCTTCGTTTAACGGCAGCCCTACAAGAGTTAAAAGCGTCGGTAGAAGAAAATCCAAAGCAAATTTTGTTATCTGATGCGGAAGATATTCATAGCTGGGTCGAAATTCAGTTAATTGAAAAAACCGGTGATTTAGGCAAGAAACTCCATACGGGTCGTAGTCGTAACGACCAAGTAGCAACTGATTTAAAGCTTTGGTGTAAAGAAACTGGCGGTGAACTATTGTTTGCTTTAGTGAACTTACAGCAAGCTATGATGAATTTAGCTGAACGTGAAAAAGATACTGTGTTACCGGGTTATACCCATTTACAGCGCGCACAACCGATAACGTTCGGTCATTGGTGTTTAGCATATGTGGAAATGTTTAACCGTGATATTGGTCGTCTCAAAGATGCGCTATATCGTTTAGATGTTTCGCCGCTTGGCTCTGGCGCATTAGCAGGTACCGCATATCCAATTGACAGAAATGCCTTAGCTAACCGTTTAGGTTTTAGAACCGCGACCATGAACAGTCTTGATGCTGTATCTGATAGAGATCACGTTATTGAGTTGTTGGCTTCAGCCAGTATTTCTATGATGCATTTATCACGTTTTGCAGAAGATTTAATTTTCTACAACTCAGGTGAAGCTGGCTTTGTTGAAATGAGTGACTTAGTGAGCTCTGGTTCATCATTGATGCCACAGAAGAAAAACCCTGATGCATGTGAATTAATTCGTGGTAAATCAGGACGTGTTTTTGGTGCATTAACGGGTATGTTAACCACAATGAAAGCGTTGGCGCTTGCTTACAATAAAGATATGCAAGAAGACAAAGAAGGTTTGTTCGACGCGCTTGATACTTGGCAAGAATGTATGGAAATGGCGGTGTTGGTCGCGGATGGTTTAAAAGTAAACCGTTCACGTACACTAGCTGCAGCACAACAAGGTTATGCTAACGCAACGGAACTTGCCGACTATTTAGTGGGTAAAGATATTCCGTTCCGTGAAGCACATCATATTGTTGGCGAAGTGGTATTAGCGGCTATTGATAAAGGTGTACCGTTAGAAGATTTAACCATAAGCCAACTGCAAGAATTCAGTGATAAAATTGAGCAGGATGTGTATCAACATCTTTCAATTGAATCGACGCTTAATAAACGTGAAGCCCTTGGCGGTACTTCACGTTCACAAGTTAAAAAAGCGCTGGCGACTACACAGTCAGGTAATGAAGCTATTTTAAATGAGCAAGTTGTTGGTGCGCCAGGTAAACAACGAATTCAAGTAGCACTTAAACAGGTTAAACAACGTTTAAATGCTCAACGTGCCGCGGCTATGTCGGTTCGTCGAGCAAGAATGTCTGATGTTGACAGTATTTTTCAACTGACTACATTTTGGGCTGATAAAGGTGAGATTCTCCCACGTACTCGTGACAATATAATTCACGATATTCAGAACTTTGTCGTAGCTGAGCTTGATGGTCAGGTTGTTGGTACCGCTTCGCTTTATATCTATCAAACAGGTTTAGCAGAAATACGTTCTGTTGTTGTTGAAGATAATGCGCAAAAGCAGGGACAAGGTGAGGCCTTAGTTCAGTATTTGTTAGAATTTGCTCATCAAATGGAATTAGAACAAATAATTGTTCTTACTTATATCCCTCAGTACTTTGAACAACTTGGTTTTAACTTAATTGATAAAGGATCGCTAGCCGAGAATATTATCGAAGACAGCGAACCAAGTCCTCATAAAGATCCTGCTGATGAAGTCGCGATGGAATATATACTCAGTCAGCCTCAACAGGCATAATTTCAGTGGGAATTAAAAATGATTTAGGCAAGGCATTCGCTTTAACTAATGGTTATTCCATTATTAAAGTTAATAACGATGAATAAATCATTTTTAAACCCATCAAAGAAGCTTGTGAGCCAGTTCATTTTGTTGTTGCAGCAATTAAAATAGGGAATAACCATTATTTTATTACTGCGCCTAAAACTGAAATGGCCCACAAGCTCTGAAAATGCATTTTGAGATTGATTGAGTATATTGTGGGTCAAAGTAAATAGCAGTCAATAAAGAGTAATAACTCAAAGAATGGAAAGCATGAATAATAGCGAGCAGAATTACGTAAAATGGTTTAGAAATGCAGCACCCTATATTAATGCGCACCGTGGAAAAACGGTGGTACTTATGTTTGGTGGTGAAGCCGTTACTCACCCAAATTTTGCTAATATTATTCATGATATTTCATTATTACGTAGTTTAGGTGTGAAACTAGTGGTAGTGCATGGAGCACGGCCGCAAATTGAAGATCGTATGCAGCAACGAGGTCTTGAAGCAAGTATTGTAAATAATATTCGTGTCACAGATGCACAAACCTTAGTTGCGGTGAAAGATGCTACCGGTTCCTTACGTCTTCATATTGAAGCATTGCTCTCAACTGGCTTAGTTAATTCGCCTATGCACGGATCACAAATCCGTGTAAGTACCGGTAATTTTGTTATTGCGAAACCCATGGGAGTTCGCAGTGGTGTTGATTATAAGTACACGGGTAGCGTTAGAAGAATAGATTCAGATGGTATTAACATGCAGTTGGATTATGGATCTATTGTTTTACTCTCTCCAATCGGTTACTCACCAACAGGCGAAGTATTTAACCTTGCCTTAGAAGATGTTGCCACACAAACAGCTATTTCGTTGAAGGCAGATAAGCTTATTGCCTTTACCGAAGACGAAGGGCTTATTGATAAGTCTGGCGAGTTAATTCGTAGTTGTAGTGTTCGTACAGTAAAAACCTTACTTGATGAAAATGACTGCCATGTGCGTCAATTATTACTTCGCTCTATCATTCAAAGTGGTGAAAATGGCGTTGAACGTTGTCATTGTGTCAGTTATCAAAGTGATACCGCATTATTACAAGAGCTTTTTACCCGCGATGGTGCTGGTACTTTGATTGCCAAAGATCATAAAGAATTAATTGCTACAGCCACAATAGATGATGTTGCTGGAATATTAGAATTGATACAGCCACTTGAGGAGGAAGGGGTTTTAGTTAAGCGCTCTCGTGAATTACTTGAGATGGAAATAGAATGTTTCACTGTTCTCAAAAAAGAAGACGTGATCATCGCTTGCGCTGCTTTATATCCCTACCCTGAAGCGAACTCAGGTGAAGTTGCTTGTGTAGTTATTGACCCAGACTATCGTAAAGGTAATCGAGGTGAAAGAATTATAAGTGCTTTAGAACTTAGTGCTAAAAAGAAGGGACTAACGTCTTTATTCTTATTAACAACGGTGAGTGGACATTGGTTCAGAGAACAAGGTTTTATAGAGACATCACTGGAAAGATTGCCTGAAGGGAAAAAGAAGATGTATAACTTTCAGCGTAATTCGAAAGTGTTTATCAAAGATATATAAAAATTAGTTCTAGATTAACTAAAATACAAAAGCCGTCAGCGTAAAGTTAACGGCTTTTTTATTATTAATTCCCATTAAAACAGTTCTTCTTCCTCTTGTTTTTCTTTGTCACCTGATAATATCTCACTGCTGTTATCTTCAACAACATACTCAGTTGGTACATTACCAAGACGGAAGTATTCAAACTGACTGGTTTTATCGGTTTTTGTTGTTAACTTTCCGGTTGCTTTATCAATACGCACGGAAACAATATCAACGGGAGGCTGAAAACCTTCGTCTTCTAGTTCTTCGAGGGCAACACGCATAAAATCAATCCATGCAGGTTGCGCTGATTTACCACCAAATTCGTTACCTGTAGTTTGGTCTTTACCCAAGTTACTGTTAGAAACGGTTTGACCTAAAATATGACTAGGGTCATCAAAACCTATCCATGAGGTGGTGATTAAACGTTTACTAAAGCCTGAAAACCAAGCATCTTTGGCTTCGTTGGTTGTACCTGTTTTACCCGCAATATCTCGACGTTTCAGTGCTCTTGCTCGTGAACCTGTCCCTTGCCAGGCAAACTTGGTATTCCAATCGGCTCCCCAAATAGCTGTATTAAGCGCTTGAGTGATTAAAAAAGCATTTTGTGGACTAATGATGCGAGTTGCTTGTTTTACTTCTATAACTGAATCCGAGTCAGAAATGAATAATTCTGGATTATTATTTTGAATGTCACCATTTAAAGTGTCAGCAGTTAAAAATTCATCAGTATTAAGTGATGCTAGTGCTTGCTCTGCTTCATCAAATTCACTTATTTCAACACAAGGGTCGCAAGCGAGGGCAGGGTTGGCTTGATAAATAATTTCACCATCACTGTTTTCTATCCGCTCAATCAAATAGGGTTCAATTAAAAACCCACCGTTAGCAAAAGCGGCAAAGCCAGTTGCTACTTCTAAAGGGGTTAAAGAGGCAGATCCAAGTGCTAATGTTTGACTACGTGGTAAATCACTAGGATTAAAACCAAAAGCAGTTAAATGGTTGATGGTATTGGTAATTCCGATACTTTGTAATAACCGTACAGCGACAACATTTTTAGATTGTGCTAGCGCTAATCTTACCCTCAACAGACCAGAATAAACTTCTGGAGAGTTCCTAGGACGCCAAACAACACCTGAACTTTTATCCGATTGGTTTATCGGAGCATCGTTGACTAAGGAAGCAAGGGTGAAACCATGCTCTAGGGCTGCAGAATAAATAAAAGGTTTAATATTCGAACCGACTTGACGTTTAGCTTGCGTAACACGGTTAAACTGACTTTGTTTGAAACTAAAACCACCAACTGCCGCTTTAATAGCGCCATCATCTGGAGATAAGGATACTATAGCAGCACTTGCTGTTGGAAGTTGCCCTAGTCGGTAATTATCATCAGGCATTTTACTGACTAAAATAATATCTCCGTATTTAAGGATATCGGTTGCAAGTTTTGGTGGCGTACCTTGTTTTTGATCATTGATGTAAGGACGTGCCCAAGCGAGTCCCTGCCACTTTATCGTAGCTGTTTCTGTATTCTGTAGCTGGATACTGACCGATTTTTCTTCAATCGCAATAACGACAGCGGGTACAAGCATTTGATAATAGTTTGCTTGTGAAAGTGCTTTAGTGATTTCCGCTTGTGTTAATGGGTGGACTTGGTTGTCTACCGCTATATTTTTTGATGATACTGGAACAGGTCTAAGTGAAGTAAGAGGGCCTCGGTAGCCGTGACGTTGATCGTAATTCAATAAATTATTTACCAGTGCTTGCTCTGCTGCGGTCTGCAGTTTTCCCGTTACTGTGGTAAATACTTTGTAGCCTTCGGTATAGGCTTTTTCTTTTCCATAACGTTTAAGTATTTCATTATGTGCCATTTCAGCGACATAGGGGGCATTCAATTCAATTTCTGCACCATGCTTTTTACCTGTTATAGGTGCATTTTTGGCTGTCTGATATTGTAGATCAGAAATATAACCGCTAACTAACATACGTTGTAATACTACAGAACGGCGAGCTTTAGCGCGTTCAGGAGAACGAATAGGGTTTAACGTTGAAGGCGCTTTTGGTAACCCGGCTAAAACAGCAATCTGAGCAAGGTTAAGTTCATGAATCTCTTTACCATAATAAACTTGTGCTGCGGCGCCAAAACCAAATGATCGATGACCGAGCTCAATTTTATTAATGTATAACATTAATATTTCATCTTTACTCAGTAAGCTTTCAATATGAAAAGACAGGAATATCTCACGAATCTTTCGGGTATAGGTTACTTCACGAGTAAGGAAGAAGTTACGTGCAACTTGCATGGTAATCGTACTTGCGCCACCTTTGTCCTGTCCCATTAACTTACCAAGGACAGCACGTCCCATACCTATTGGATCAACCCCGAAATGCATATAAAAACGGTCGTCTTCTGTCGCTAATAGTGCATCGATGAGCTGTTGAGGTACCTGATCAAATGTCAGAGGTGTTCGCTTTTTTTCACCAAATTGGGAAATTAGCAAGCCGTCTCGGCTATAAATTTGCAATGGCGTTTGCCAGTGCAAGTCTTTTAATGATTCAACGTTAGGTAATTCCGAACGCATTGATAGATATAAACTATAAATGCCAAGTGATGTCAAAATAAACAGTATCAGACTGACTTTTATTAAATATTTGATTGAAAACACAGCAAAAGACCAATAAGTGGATTAAAATGTAAGATATTACTAGTATATCGTGTAAAAGCATGTAATAAATGTATTTATGCGTATTTTGCGTCTAAAATAATTACAAAAATAAAATTGTAGGTCTTTATGCTAGACAAACTATGGAAAAAGAAAAGTTCAATGATGGTGGGAATCGATATTGGTTCTCATTCTGCGAAAGCTGTATTGTTGAGTCAGGGAAGTGAAGGTTTTGTAATAGAAGACTTTGCTATTGAACCTATGCCACGAGGATCCGTTGTAGATCGAGAAATTCAAGATATTGAAGCGGTCGGGGCAGTTGTTGCCAAAATACGCAAGAAAATCTCATCTAAGGCTACCGAAGCTGCAGCAGCTGTATCAGGGCAAACTGTTATCACTAAAGTAATCTATATGGATGTTGCTTTGACAGAGGATGAGCTTGCTAGCCAAATAGAAATTGAAGCAGATAGCCTCATTCCATTCCCTCTTGATGAAGTCAGTTTAGATTTTGAAACCCTGGATGTTAACGAGTCTGATCCGAGTAAAGTGAATGTATTACTTAGCGCAGCGCGTACTGAGTCTATTGAAGCGCGTGTCGCAGCATTAGAGGCTGGAGACTTTCAAGCAAAAGTAATTGATGTTGAATCTTATGCTGTTGGTCGAGCTTACGACCTATGCTTAACACAACTGCCTGAAGATGCGAAAGATAAGGTAGTGGCAATTGTTGATATTGGTTCAACGGTTACACTTTTCTCCGCTACTGATGCGGGTAAGCATATTTATAGTCGAGATCAAATGTTTGGAGGTGAGCAATACACTCGTTCTATTGTCTCTTATTACAATAAATCCTTTGAACAAGCAGAAGAGGCAAAAACCACTAACGATTTACCACCTAATTATACCTTTGAAGTATTGGCACCTTTTCATACAGTGTTAATGCAGCAAATACGTCGCGCAATTCAAATGTTTTTGACTACAAGTGGCCAGGGAAAAGTTGATTATTTATTGATTTCCGGCGGAACAGCGGCATTAGAAGGTATCGAAACATTACTTACCGACGAATTAGGTATCCATACAGTTATTGCTAATCCTTTCAATGATATGTCTTATGGTGACTCAATTGAACAAGACGAGCTTGCTAATGTTGCGCCTCAATTAATGGTGGCAACAGGTTTGGCCTTAAGGAGCTTTACGCCATGGCACATATAAACCTACTCCCTTGGCGCGAAGCGGCACTAAAGGCGCAGCAAAAAGAATACTTTACCATTTTAGCTGCGGTTGGTTTATTTACCTTAGCATTGGTTCTATGTACTAACTTTTATTTTCAAGCGCGTATTGATGGTCAGAATAGTAAAAATCAATACCTAAAAAATGAAATTGCACAACTTGATATTCAAATTGCTGAGATAAAAACCTTAAACGATAAAAAATTGGCACTACAAAAACGCATTAATGTTGTTGAGCAGTTAGGACGTAGCCGAAATGTAGGTACGCAAGTACTTGACGAAATAGCTAAGATTATTCCGAATGGTATTTATATTATTGAACTTGAAAAACAAGGTAATATCTTACAGGTTACAGGGAAAAGTGAATCGAACAATCATTTAGCTAACATGATTCGCGCGGTTGAATTATCAGACCTATTTGTTGATGCGACCCCTGAGTCTATAACGGCTGATGATGGATCTCCTAAACTGCTTAGTAGTTTCAAAATGAAAGTTAAAATTAAAGGTTTAGAAAATTATACTAAGAAAGGGAGCAAATAATGAAGTTTGACGCATCCCAGTTTGATAACCTTGAACTTGATAATATCGGGCAGTGGCCAGCAGCTGCAAAGTTGCTTTTAGCGATTTTTTTAGCGGTAACCATCGCGTTTT
Source organism: Colwellia sp. 75C3 (assembly GCF_002836255.1). Classification (GTDB taxonomy): domain Bacteria; phylum Pseudomonadota; class Gammaproteobacteria; order Enterobacterales; family Alteromonadaceae; genus Colwellia. The sequence goes on from NZ_PJAU01000050.1 coordinate 13,700, forward strand.
TAGGTTATATGGGCTTAATTAGCGACCAAATTAAACAACTTGATCGTGTTGTTGCTGAGGAAAGTACTTTAAAGGAGTCTTATCGTGCTAAATATCATGTTGCGGCTAATTTAGAGTTATTTCGAGCTCAAATGGTGGAAGCAGAAGATACTTTTGCCAACCAACTCCGACAATTACCTAATAGTCATCAAATCCCAGGACTATTAGATGATATTACTTTTGTTGGTACAACGAGTGGTCTAGACTTTGTAAAGTTAGAATGGCAACCAGAAGTTGTTAAACAAATTTATATCGAATTACCGATTGATATTGAAGTAATAGGTCCTTATCACTCATTTGGACAGTTTGTGAGTAAAATTGCGGACTTGCCAAGAATTGTGACTCTGCATGACTTTAAAATAAGTATTTCACAAGGTGATAGTGAAACTTTAAATCTAAAGTTGCAGGCTAAAACCTACCGTTATCAAGGGGATGCAGTTAAATGACAACCCATAGTTTAACATATAATACGTCAAAAATTTTCAGTGTCATTGCGCTTACTTTGCTCTCAGGTTGTTTTGACGATACTACTGAAATAAAAACGCATATGGCACAGGTGAAAGCGACCACTACTAATTATATTGATCCCATGCCTGAGGTACACCCATTTAATCATATCGCTTATTCAGCAGATGATTTACGTAGTCCATTTGTATTACCTAGACCTGAAGCTATTCAGCAAAAGATGCAACAAATGGCGGGATGTTTAAGTCCTGATAATAATCGTCGTAAACAACCATTAGAAAAATATGCTTTAAGTGACTTAACTATGCGCGGCACCCTTGGTGATGCAAGTATGCTCTGGGCTCTACTGGAAGCTTCTGATTTAAGTCTACATAGAGTTGCGTTAGGAAATTATCTTGGCTTGTATAATGGCCGAATTACACAGGTGAGTGCAAAAACAGTGAAAATAATTGAATTAGCTCCAGATGGTGCAGGATGTTGGGTAGAGCGTGAAGCTACATTGAATATTGTGCAATCTGAAGAGTCAAATAAGTAAAGGAATTAATAATGCTATTTAATCAAACGAACAATTATAAAAGCTTTACTGCTGTTAAAGAACTCTGGCTTACCACTGTATTTTTATTGTCTGCAGTATTGCTGTCATTTTCAGTCACTGCTGCTGAAGGTGATTCGGTAAATAACAATGAATTGGTTGGTATTTCATATAATACAATTCAAAGTGATCAAATTGTGCTTGTTTTCAGTTTTGCACAAAATATCACTAGTCTACCTGAAGTCAAAACTTCGATGACGCCTGCTTTTGTTGAAGTGACTTTTGACGCAAATGCCTTTGATAAAGACCAAAAAGAAACGCTAGTGAATCATGCCGGTGTAAAGTCAATTAATCTAAATGCTACAACAGGAAAAGTTGTTGCATTGATTAGTTTAGAGAAACTTGCTGTTTTTGATGTCTCATTAAATAATGATAAAGAATTTTCTATTACCTTTAATTATGGGGAATCAGCTGAAGTTGTTGAAACACTGAGTCCTGCAGGTGACGAGTTTATTAACCATATAGAGTCGATTGATTTTAGGTTAAATGCTGAAAATGAAGGACAAATTTTAATTTATTTGAAAGATAACATGCTCGCTGCTGATGTTAATGACAAGCTAGGTAAATTAAATGTTGAATTTCATAACACCGAAATTGTTGACGATTTACTTTACAAATTAGATGTAACTGATTTTGGGACACTAGTTACCAGTATTGAGACTTTCAAAGAAGGGCGTAACGCACGCTTAGTTATCGAAGTGGATAGTAACTTTATATTTACCCAGAAACAGGAAGACAATTTATTTATTCTAACGGTAAAAGAAAAAGCGGTAAAAGAGCCTAGCTATATAGGTGAGTCTGATGATTTTAATGGCCGTAGTATTTCATTAAGTTTTCAAGATATCCCCGTACGTACTGTTTTACAGATTATTGCTGATTATAATGAATTTAACTTAATTATCAGCGATACCGTGACAGGTAATATCACCTTACGTCTTGATGGCGTTCCTTGGGATCAAGCGTTAAGTATTATCTTAAAAGTGAAAGGTTTAGATAAACGTATGCAAGGTAATATCTTAATGGTAGCTCCTGCTGATGAATTAGCTGCTCGTGAAGCGCAAACTTTGCAGGCTAAGCAACAAGTTGAAGAGTTAGCTCCTTTGTATTCTGAGTATGTTCAAATTAATTATGCTAAAGCAGCTGAGTTTGCAGAGTTAATTAAAAATGAAGATACTAGCATCTTATCTCCTCGTGGTAGCGTGTCAGTTGATGAGCGTACCAATACTTTACTAATACGCGATACAGCCAGAAGCATTGAAGACATTAAACGTATGGTCACTATTCTTGATGTTGCTGTTCGACAGGTTGTTATTGAAGCTAGAATGGTTACAGTCAAAGATAATATGAATGAAGAGCTTGGTATTCGTTGGGGTGTAACTAATACCGATGGCGAGTATTCAACTTCGGGTAGTATTGAAGGAAATGGTACTGCTAGCGGAGCAAGATCAAATACTCCAGGAGTACCTACAGTTCCTTCGCTTGGTGATGGGTTAAATGTAAACCTTCCAGTCGCCAATGCCGCAGGAACAATTGCTTTTCAAATTGCTAGGTTAGCTAATGGAACAATTTTAGATCTTGAACTTTCAGCGCTAGAAAAAGAAAATAAAGGTGAAGTGATTGCTAGCCCGCGAATTACTACTGCAAATCAAAAGGAAGCTTACATCGAGCAGGGTGTTGAAATTCCATACCAAGAAGCCGCTTCGAGTGGTGCAACAGCAACACAGTTTAAAAAGGCAGTCTTGAGTTTGAAAGTAACACCACATATAACCCCAGATGATAAAATTATTCTGGATTTAGTTATAACCCAAGATACAGTATCTGATATCACCAGTGGTTCAGCACCCGCTATAGATACTCAGCGTATTGGCACTCAGGTTTTAGTTAATAACGGTGAGACTATCGTTTTAGGTGGTATATATCAGCAAGCTATTATTAGCACAGTATCTAAAATTCCATTGTTAGGTGATATCCCATACCTAGGTTGGTTATTTAGAAATACAAGCCAGTTAAATGAGAAAAAAGAACTGTTAATATTCGTTACACCGAGAATTGTAACGGAACACTTTTAGAATCTTGCGCTAAGGAAATCCATTAAATGCCGTGTTATTTCGACATTTAATGGATTTTTTGTTTTAATAAGTGAGTTTTTAACAAAGATAACGTTATTGTTGCTTGCTATTTATGCATAACAATTGCGATAATTACGCCCTTGAAATTTCCGAGGGAGACCTCTTTTGCGTCAAAAGCTCTATTTCATTGTATTTCGACTTTTGACTGTTCTGTAAACACAACGAGTATTAAGTAAATCTAATGGCAGAAAAACGTAATATATTCCTTATAGGCCCTATGGGTGCTGGTAAAAGCACTATCGGTAGAGAAATAGCAGACCGATTACATCTTGAGTTTTTTGACTCTGACCAAGAAATAGAGCGCCGTACAGGAGCAGACATTGCTTGGGTTTTTGATCTTGAAGGTGAAGAAGGTTTCCGCAAAAGAGAAGAAACGGTAATTGAAGACTTGAGTGAGAAACAAGGTATTGTTTTAGCTACAGGTGGTGGTTCGGTAATCAGCACTAACGTTCGAAATCACTTGTCTGCTCGCGGTATCGTTGTTTATCTTGAAACAACGATTGATAAACAAGTTGCTCGTACGCAACGTGATCGTCGTCGTCCACTTTTACAAACATCTGAAGAACCACGTACAGTTTTGGAAAACTTGGCTGTTGAGCGTAATCCGTTTTATGAAGATATCGCAGATATTATCGTACAAACTGATGATCAAAGTGCCAAAGTTGTTGCTCATAAAATTATAGAGCGTCTCGACTTCTAATTTAAACTCGCGTTGGAACCTAGTAGTAACCTGATATGGCAATTCTTAATCTTGACTTAGGCACGCGTAGTTATCCTATCTATATTGATTCAGGTCTGATAAATAAAACAGACCTGCTTTCATCACATATTCGCGCTAAACGTGTATGTATAGTAACAAATGATATTGTAGCGCCTTTATACCTAGATTCATTAAAAGCGAAGTTAACAGACTTTGCCGTAGATGAAATCATACTTCCCGATGGTGAAGCTGAGAAAAGTTTAGCTAACTTTGAAGTTATTATGTCCCACCTGCTTACAAATGAGCACGGTAGAGATACAACTTTAATTGCTTTAGGTGGCGGTGTTATAGGTGATATAACTGGCTTTGCAGCAGCATGCTATCAGCGTGGTATTGATTTTATACAAATTCCAACAACATTACTTTCACAAGTGGATTCATCAGTTGGTGGAAAAACGGCAGTAAATCATCCATTAGGTAAAAACATGGTGGGTGCTTTTTACCAACCTAAAGCTGTTTTTATTGATATTGATAGTCTTACAACTTTACCCATTCGCGAATTTAATGCAGGAATGGCCGAAGTCATTAAATATGGAATTTTAGGTGATAAGTCATTCTTTGTATGGCTTGAAGATAATATGTCAGCGATTAAGGCTGGTGACAAAGTTGTATTAGCGCAGATGATTGAACGATGTTGCCAGTGTAAAGCTGACATTGTTGCCAGTGATGAAACTGAAGCGGGTATCAGAGCACTATTAAACCTAGGTCATACCTTTGGCCACGCAATCGAAGCAGAGCAAGGTTACGGTAAGTGGTTACATGGTGAAGCTGTTGCTACTGGCATGGTACTTGCTGCTAAGTTAGCAGTAGCAATGAATTTGCTTGAAGTGTCAGAACTTCGACGTATGGAAAAACTGATAGCAGCGTTTGATTTACCTGTAACTGCTCCTCAAGGCATGGGTTTCGCTGAATTTATCCGCCATATGCGTCGAGACAAAAAAAATATAGCCGGTAAGCTTAGGTTTATAATACCAACAGCTATTGGCCAATCTGAAATTCGTGACGATGTCACTCAGGATACGCTTCAAGAAATTCTATAATTAACTTTTCTCGTCGGCGAGCAGCCTGCGAGACGAATTTAAAGCATAGAAAGGATTAAGCATGTCTGCAGCCGCAAACACCTCATCGGCATACCATACACCACAAGGACTAACAGAGAGTGACTCAACGTTAGTCGATGGTAATATAGGTATTAGCGTAACTTCACGTATCGATTACAACTTACGTTTTACTCAACAAGCGGTGCTAGTTGTAGGTAATAATGCGGAACAGTATTCACAATTAGCTAGTCAATTTCTTGTCAATCTTTCTACTGTAAAACCTTCTGCCGGCGAACTTGCTCATCAAGATAATCACATTAATGTAGCGTTTGTTTCAGCCTCTTCAAAGTTAAATGATATTCAAATACGATGTCGATTAATCGAACAGTTATTTGTGAATACCTTATTTGATCCAGAGCAATCGCTCGCGGTAAGTGTTTTACGATTTGCTAAACAGCACGGTGAAGCAATTTCTATCGTAATAGACCATGCACATGCTCTTTCATTGCAGGTTAAATATGAATTATGTCAATTAGTGAACTTAGCCAAAAAAAGTAAGCTCACGATTAACGTGGTACTTTTCGGTTTAACGGAAGCAGCCCAACAACTCGCGATTAATAAAAGTTTGTTCAAGAATAAAATGGCTATTATTGATGCCGCAACAGGTCAAGTTATTAGCTTAGATGATAATAAAATTATGCTTAAAAAGGATGTGAGTCCTTTATCGTTAGGGCAAAAGGTAAGTTTGGTTAGTGCTATGCTGCTTGTTGCTGTTGCACTATTCTGGATCTATTTATTAATAGCTGAGGATGTGAATCAGCAGACTTTCAGCAGTACGGATCAGACTGTTCTGGAAAAGCATAGCGAGCAAACTTTATTACCGACTAAATTAACCGACAGCTCAGGTAATAAGCCGGCAAGACAAATGCAAAAGAAACATAAAACTGAAGTAATGGAATCGTCACTTGCATTAACTGCATCAGAAGTTATAAACCTAGCAACGAGTGAAGAGATTAATCAGGCCTTAATGGCTAATATCTTAGTTGCACCTATTGAGATATTACCCGCTGAAGCTGGTGATGTTCTGCAAGCATTAGTTATCGCGGACAATAAGAGCGATGCTAATGTTGCTCGTGCAACAACTAAAGAAGCAGCTAATCAAACTCAAACAGTTGAAATCACTAATAGCTATTATCAAACGAAAGCAGAAGAATATGAAAATGGCTATGTCGTGCAAATTGCTGGCTTTTCTGATGAAAATTTATTGAAACGATTTTTAGCACTTTACCCAGAAAAGAATTTTCATAGCTACCAGAGGCAGCTTAATGGTAAAAGTTTTACAGTTATAACCTCAAAGGTTTTTAAAAATAAAACGGAAGCTAAAGCAACAATCCAGTCGTTACCAATACAACTGATCGAACGCAAACCTTGGGTCAAGTCTATTTCGTCCGTTATCAATGAAATTAATACCTTTACGCGATAATTCAAGCTACAATCCGCTCTTAATTTATTAAATGAAGCTACGGCTTAAGTCTGCAGCCAGAATAATAAAGATCAAGCATAGTTGATGAAGGAGACTACTCATACTTAGTTGTAATGAGAGGATACTTCGACAATATATTTCTGCCCAGATCTATGCAAAATATATAACTGCTATTATTCTCCTGAAAATAACGCCAGCATAAATGCAGTATTGGCAATAAGGTTTAGAGTGAGTAAAGATACATTGCAAACCAATATGCGATCGGCCTTAAAATGGGCAGGTGGAAAGAAACGAGTTATTGGTGATATCCTAAAAGTTTTGCCAGTTAAAGGCAAAAAAAGATTAGTTGAACCTTTCGTTGGTGGTGGCTCTGTTTTCTTGAATATAGACTTTGATGAATATCTGTTAATTGATATGAATAAAGATCTTATCGCTCTATTTAATATTATCAAAAATCAATCGGCTGAATTTATAAATGATGCTGAAAAGTACTTTAATGGTGATTATAACCATGCTGAAAAGTATTATGAATTACGTAAGCAGTTTAATGAAACCAGTGATTCATACCAACGCTCAATACTCTTTTTATATCTAAATAGGCATGGTTATAACGGTTTATGTCGTTACAATAAAAGTGGCGGTTATAATGTCCCTTTTGGAAGATATAAGCACCCTTACTTTCCAAAAGCTGAAATAGAGTTTTTCTCAAAAAAAGCGCAAAGAGCAACGTTTATTCAAGGGGATTTCGAAACTGCATTTTCTCAACTTAGAAGTGATGATGTTGTTTATTGCGATCCACCGTACTCGCCAATTAATAGAACGGCTAATTTCACCGCTTATGCAGGAAACTCGTTTACGGATGCAGATCAAATTAGATTAGTCGCTTGTGCCGAAAAAGCAAAACTGCAAGGTGTACCGACTATTATTTCTAATCATCACGTAGATTTTACCCGTGAACTATACAAAAATGCGGATAAGAGAGAGTTTTTTCAAGTACAACGTTCAATCAGTCCAAAGGGAAAAGGACGAGTCAAAGTCAAAGAAGTATTAGCACTCTATAAGTAAGCGTTATATTGGTATTAATAAAGCATCAAGCGAATCTAACAATTCAACAGGGCTTTACTTACGTTCCTTAGTAACTTGATTCGGACCTAGTTCTTTGAGTGATAAAACCCCTATCTTACCTTCAGCCCCTGCAGCAAGAAATACATTGTCATCACTCGCTAAACTATAGAATCCTCGGGAATCTTTAGCGTTTTCATTTGGCTGTGCGCTAACAAGTGCTTGCCAGGTATTTCCTGCATCATACGATATATCAGTCGCCGTTTTACCTGAGGCCAGACAAATCGAATCTTGGCACGACATCGTTGTCCTTAATCCTGTACTACCAGTCTTGATCGATTGCCACTGCCCATTAGCTAGCTTAGCCATATTCGGGTACTTCTGTCGACGTTGTAGGTAATCTCCGCCTATGACAAATGGCTGTTCTAGATGGTTCAAGGCGACACCATAACCACCAGAGGTCTGTGTATTTTTATATAGTGGTACAGAGTTACGCTGCCAAGTTTCACCGTAGTCATCACTTACATAGACAGAGGCAGAGAAACCGCCGGTGGCAATCCATGCTTTACCATTATTACCAACAATGATGCTATTACCACTGGCAGCAAAGGCAGACTCTTTTGTTAAAATCTTGGGTATTTTATTTTTAGCAATTCTACGAAAGGTTTTACCACCATCGTTCGTTTTTTTAATAACATAATAACCATCAACTGGGTCGCCCATTAGCAAACCCCGCTTATCATTCCAAAAGGCAATAGAATTAAAGAAACCCAATTTATCTGTGTTTTGATAAAGTAATTGCCAGCTGTTACCCGCATCAGTTGTTTTGTAAAGTGTCGAAAGCTCACCAGTACCAGCAGCCATCACTATCGCGGTTTTATTATCGAAAAGTTCAATATCTCGAAAATCCATTTTTAGTTCTGCTGAAATAGATTTATCTTGCCAAGTGGTTCCTCCATCTTGGCTGACAAAAACACTATTAGCACTGCCTGTTACCCAGTAAGAGTTTTGCTTTATTGCGGTACCGCGTAATGAGGCTTTATTGGGGATATGAGAGTATGCCCATTTGGGTGACTCATTATTCATACTTAATTTATAAATGCTTGCTGAGAATAAAGTAGAAGAGAAAGTAGCAGTAATTAACAGCGCAGATAGAGTGGTTCTATTAAGCATATTAGTCATTTATTATATTATGGGTCCTAAGAGAATAAATTATTAACTTTTAATAGCAAGCTTTTTGTATACGATATATCGTTTGCTTGAGTAGAGGAGAGTCTTTAGTATGAAAGCTTTACTTTGGCAGGAAGGTATTGAATTTATGGGCTATCTATCGGGCTATAATTATTTACCATTTAGGTAATTACACGGTTTTTAGCTTGGCATAACTAAGCTAACAACTGCTATCAAGCAAGCTATAAAAATTAGTACCGCGAGCAGACCGGCAATAATAAAGTGCGAGAGCTTACCTTGAGACAAATCTCGCTTACGGTTATTGTTATTTTGCACGCCAAAGAAAGCAGCAGCAACACTTTTAAAAGTATCCACTATGCTGGTTTGGGCGATGAAAGATAACGTCGCTTTAATGGAGGCTATAATGAATCAACTCCACAAAATCTAAATAATGTAAATGCGTTGATTTACTTTCACCAGATAACCAAGATAACCAGCTCTTATTTGACATATTACTTGTGCGGCATGGATGATTTATATGGTTCATTGGTAAGTTTGACTCTACAACCAAGCATGAAGCAAGTAATTGGGCTTGTATACGTTGGCTGGCAGTTTGTTTGTTCAGAGTAAACAGAATAACTAGAGTAAGAGTTAAAGCAAAAAATAATTGCTTAAACTTTGAAAAAGAAGAATTTGTCATAATCCGTTTTGACATTTGTATATACTTTAAACTAAAAGAGGTGAACAATTATAAGCTATGTTCACCTCAATGTCTTTGCTTGTTTTTTATTCTAATATCTAAACATTACTTTGAGTAATTATGCTTATAAATCGATATCGATACTATAAGCAACATAGAACTTCATATCGTCACTGCTAACACCATCATCGTAATCAGTTTTTGAAACGCCAAAAGTGAAGTTGTCTTTGCTTAACGAAACACCAAAATCAATTGAATCAGTTGAGAAGTCACCACTGTATGAGCCAAGGTGGAAAGCAAGTTCGGCTTCATTGCTAAGTGTTAAAGCATAATCAGCACTAGCGTAAATGCTATCGCCTGCATCAGCTCCTTCAGCAGAAGTTAAAACAGCAACACCTACCGTTAAACCAGTAAAAGTGAAGTTACCGTAAATTTCAGAAAAGTCAGCGTCACCGCTAGTTGAATCAGGGTAGCCATAATAAATGAAACCAACGTCATAAGACATACTGTCATTGATATCAGCAGAAAAACCGCCATATATATCTAATTCAGTACTCATGTCGCCCCAAGAAGCGTTTGAAGCCCAAGTACCAACATAAAATCCCGATGTAGAAGCGTAATCGATACCACCAGAAATAGCAGCATCACCACCTGTTTGTTCAAGGCCACGCCATAAATAGTTGCTGGTAGCTGCCACATTAGCAGATAGCCCTTCGGTAGCTGATGCTTGGAAAGAAAATGCGGAAGTAGCTAATAATGATGTCATAGCGATAGTTGTTAATGCTTTTTTCATAAAAGGTCTCGTTATTGTTTGTTATAAAAAGTGTCTGGCTATTAATTTGCAAACATGATGCCTAGATCATTAATTATAGACGTTATTCTGATTTTATCTTTATGCCTTTAATAATCAGCTACTTAGTGTGGTCGTTTATTATTGCACTCATTATTTATTTTCTGCTTAGTTAATGTGATGGACTATGTTGGTGCGGTTTTTTAGTAAATGATCATAAAAAGTGCAATAGGTTGGCCTGTTGCAATAGCTTGGAACTCGCATTTTCAACTAGCATGGGTATAATACCTGCATATTTTTTTAGGAAATTTGCCCATGTCACCATTTTTAATTGCTCCTTCTATATTATCAGCCGACTTTGCACGTTTAGGTGATGATGTTGCTAATGTCTTAGCAGCAGGTGCCGACGTTGTTCACTTTGACGTGATGGATAATCATTTTGTTCCAAATTTAACGTTCGGCCCAATGATATGTAAATCATTACGTGAATACGGTATAACGGCGCCAATTGACGTGCACTTGATGGTTAAGAACGTTGATACGCTTATTCCAGGATTTGCTGAAGCGGGTGCGGACATTATTACCTTTCATCCTGAAGCCAGTGATCACATAGACAGAAGTTTACAACTAATTAAAGATAATGGTTGTAAGGCCGGTTTAGTACTTAATCCAGCGACACCATTGCATTGTTTAGATTTTGTGATGGACAAACTTGACGTTATTTTATTAATGTCAGTTAATCCAGGCTTTGGTGGCCAATCTTTTATTCCAACTACATTAGACAAATTACGTTTGGTAAAAGAAAAAATTAAACAAAGTGGCTATGACATCCGCTTACAAGTAGATGGTGGCGTTAAAGCAAATAATATTGCAGAAATTGCTGAAGCAGGTGCAGATATGTTCGTTGCTGGCTCAGCAATATTTTCTCAAGCTGACTATAAAGTAGCAATCGATGAAATGCGTAGTGAGTTAGCCAAGGTCTCTCAGTAGTTTTGCAATAATCTCTCAATAAACATTAAGTAAAGTATTCAGAATTTAAAGGGTAAAAAAATGACAAGTAAACCTATTGTATTAAGTGGCTGTCAGCCGTCAGGCGAGTTAACTATTGGTAATTATTTAGGCGCATTAAAACAATGGGTTAATATGCAGTCAACACACGAGTGTTACTACATGCTTGTTGATCAACATGCGATCACTGTTCGTCCAAAAGCCGCCGATTTACGTAACGCAACGTTAGACGGTTTAGCTTTGTATCTAGCTTGTGGTGTTGACCCTGAGCAAAGTACTATCTTTATTCAATCACATGTTCCTGAGCATGCGCAATTGAGCTGGGTACTGAACTGCTATACCCAAATGGGTGAATTAAATCGCATGACTCAGTATAAAGATAAGTCACAAAAATCTGAAGCGAACATGAATGCTGGTTTATTTACTTATCCAGTATTGATGGCTGCTGATATTCTTCTTTATGGTGCTGACCGGGTTCCGGTAGGCGATGATCAAAAGCAGCATTTAGAGTTAGCTCGAGACATAGCTACGCGTTTTAATAACCTTTATGGTGATATCTTTACTGTGCCGGATCCTTTTATTCCTGAGCATGGCGCCCGTGTAATGAGCTTACTTGAGCCAACTAAGAAAATGTCTAAGTCTGATACTAATCCAGGTAACTTCATTGGCTTATTAGAAGACCCTAAAAAAATTGCTAAGAAAATAAAACGTGCAGTAACTGACTCAGATGAGCAAGCCAATATATATTACAGCCTAGAAGAAAAGCCAGGCGTATCAAATTTATTGTCATTATTATCTTGTGCAACCGGTAAAACTGTTGCCGACTTAGTACCTGATTATGAAGATAAAATGTATGGTCATTTAAAAGGTGATGTGGCTGATGCGGTAGTCGCTTTGTTAGAGCCAATTCAAGCTAAGTTCCATAAGTATCGTGCAGATGAAGCCTTCTTAGAGCAAGTCATGCGTAACGGTGCTGAGAAAGCTTCTGCCCGTGCGAGTAAAGTGCTTACTAAGGTATATGATGCGGTAGGTTTTATTCCTCGCCCATAAATAAAGTAATGTAGTGCAGGGGGGATAATTTGGCTAGGCATCTAACTCGTCACTTACCCTAGTACTTCATCATGAAAAAAGGCTTGTTTTCGAAAGAAAACAAGCCTTTTTTATAATCGCAATAAAAGCGCTATTTGTAGGATATTTTTTTAATCTTGCTGAGCTGCTTTGTTAGCTTGTTCGAATAAAGCATTACTTTGTTCTATAAAGCTATCAACACTATTGCTTGGAGCAATTAAATAACTGGGTGCCATGATGGTGGCATTGTATTGTGGGTGTGGATTAAACTCTGGTTTTTTACTGTATTGTAATAAATAACTACCACCGAACAGTAGTGTAGTAATACTTAGCGCCACAACAATTCTACGTTTCGCGCTTACATGAAAACCAATATAACTATTTAGCCAAAACAGGCAAAAAGCTAGACCAATCGGAACTAGCGCAATAATCAAACCTAGCACTGAATTACTCGCCGAGTTAAACGCAATAATTTCTTCCAATAGATCACTAAGCCACATCAGAATAAAAAAGGTAAAACTAATGCCAAGCTGGGCTAATATCCGAGGGTCATGTTTGGTGAGGTGAGATACTAACGCCACACCTGCTGGCCATACAGCAAAGAGTAAGCTCATACTAAAAGCGCTAACAAACAGTTGGCTTATATTTGTTTCTGTTGGTTGGTTCAAATAGGCAATATTAGCTGCGATAAGTATAAACAAAGCAATACTAGTAAATACTGCAACAGGGTGACGAATTAAATCAATTAGAGACTCGAACGGGCTAAAGGCAATAGTATCGGCAACTCTATGGTTCTTGAAAAGGATCCTTAACTGACTTTTCCCTAAAACAATCACATCACCATCATTAAGTACTTGTTGATGGGCATCTTGCTTTTTACATTCACTGTTTTCTAAGCTTGTGCCATTAACTGAATTATTATCATTAATACGCCAATCGTCTTGAGAATAGCTTAACGATAAATGCTGAGGGCAAATATGTGGGTCAGTTAAAATGATATCATTTTGATAATTTCTACCAATGGTAATATTATTTTGGTTTAGTCTATGACGATGCAACAACTTATGATTACGGGTGATTTCTTCAATAATAATCTCACCTTGCTCTATCGGTAAGTCATCATTTTCAACTGGCATTGTTGTCTCTGTTTCAATGATCCCAATTTGAGCATCTTTCATCACGTCCATATCTACTTCCTTGCCTATTTCCATGATACCGCCTCCATAAACTTACCGGTAAATTCCATAGCATTCTCTTGGCTAACACCGGCTAAAGTAAAGTGACTTACTAAAGCTTGCTGGTTTTTATCGACACTAGCACCTAAGTACAAAACATCAAACAAACCAGGGAAGTCTTTGTAAGCGCGAGTACAGAAAACGCTTTTGTTGGTAATGCTCTTACTTGTATTAGCAGTACTGGAAGGCGTAATTAAATCATTGTTACACTGGTATTCACTGACATCATTTTTGCTCGCTCTATTACCGCTACCAGCTCGAGCTATTTGTTTTTGATATAAATGATAAAATTTATTATCACTTAAGTTTTTTGCCTGCATATAGCGAAATTCAATTTCGACACTGCCGGTAAAAAAGTGTGATGAAATATAGGTGTTTTCATCTAAAGAACAATTAGCAATGGCAGCTAAAATAAGCGCATCTTTTTTATCCGCATTGGAATCCCCCCAACAGCGAATAAAGGGTACTTCAATAACAGGGAACATTGCCTTACCGGCAAGTTCTTTACTTTGCCAAGTATTATTAAGCAGTGCTTTCATCAGTTTATTTTGATTTGAAAATAACTGTGCTGCCATTTGTTGCTTTATATCTTCAGGTGCTTCTTTGTTGTAATCGTGAAATAGTTTAACCAACTTCTCGTGTGGAACTAAGAAGCCAATTTGATTGCCAGAGGTAGCGACATTGATGCCCACGACCTGTTCAGATTTATTAACGACAGGTCCGCCACTCATACCTGAATTAATAGAGCCGGTAAAATGAATACGCTCATTGAAGGATTCTTTTTTTAAACCATTATAAGTACCAGGTACCACAATCATGCCTAAATCATGAGGATTACCTAAAGCAAATAACTTCTCACCTTTAATGGGTTTTGTATCCGAAAGCCTGAAGTAGGGCATGTCACCGTCAACCTGACGTTTTACTAACGCTAAATCATTAATAACATCGACACTTACCAAGTCCATTTCAGCAGTGTTGCCTTGGTGATCTAAGTACTCAATACGATATTTTTCTGGGTGGCGCGCATAGCTAGATATTACATGGTAGTTAGTCGCAATAATCCCATCTTTACTGATTTGAAAACCTGATCCGATAGACGATTTCTCCCCGCTGGCTTTATCAATTAGTTTAATTTGATAAAGGGATGGGGTGAGTTGAGCAAATATTTCTTCTGCTTGCTCAGAAGCAAAAGTAGTGTGACTTAATAGTATAAAAACTAAGGTAAAAAAAGCTTTCATTCATCTTCCTGTTGATAACCTATTCAGCCATTGTGACAGTAAATTTACATTTGTCACCCATAAATCACCTTGCTTGATTTAAGTCATAGTTTCCCTTGTTGAAGACGCGTATGATTTTTATTCTATATCTATCGTTCCACACCATAATGCAGCATTGAGTGGAATGGTTATAATTGCCTAGTCAATTTTCTATTAAAGAGGTTTGTGTGAAAAAATTTATCAGTATTGTCAGTGCATTGGTATTGAGCGGCTTTGCTCATCTAGCAAGTGCTAGCGATGAGCTTTGCCTTGCCAGCAATAACGACTGTACTTTCGTTTTGTTAAGTCAAAAAGTCAGTGAAACAGTGGGTGAGACAATTAGTAAGGTGGAGACTTCTCACCATAAAGGAAAAATATCTCAAGGCTCATCATTTACCGAAGAAAATGAAATGCTGTTACTGGTGAATGAAGAAAGAGCAAAACAACGCTTATCACCTTTTTCTACCTTTAAAATCACGAATAGTTTAATTGCTCTTGATACTAAGTTGATTGTTAATACAGAACAAAGCTTAACTTTTGATAAAGATAAATATCCAGTGCAAGGGTGGTGGCCATCGGTTTGGAAACTACCAACATACAATCTTGCCAGCGCATTTAAATTCTCTATGGTGGCTATTTACCGTCAAATGGCAACGGATATAGGGCAAGAGACCATGCAGTCTTATGTCTCAAGCTTTGAGTACGGCAACCAAGACATCTCTTCAGGATTAGATAGTTTTTGGCTAAATGGTAGTATGCAAATATCAGCTATTGAACAAGTACTATTTTTACAAAAAATGCATCGAGGCCAACTATCGATAAGCAAAGACAGTATTGATACGCTAAAAGAAATCATGCTGGTTGAAAAAAACGCTAACTACTCGCTCTACGCAAAAACAGGAGCAGGTAGAGCTAATGATAAAGATAAAAGCAGTAAAGCGATGTTAGGTTGGTATGTTGGTTTTGTTGAAAATGATAAAGGTGTGCATTATTTCGCCTTTAACTTTACCCGAGAAAACTATAAAAAAATGAAAGCTGTCCGTATTAAAATAGCCAGAAATCATTTGAAAAAAGCAGGTGTTATTTAGTCTTTTACGCTTGTCTCTTCACCCTTATTTGACCTAGCGCAAGTAAGCAACTTTTAGGGTGCGACACTTTGTCGCACATTGCCCATTTCCCTTTGTTTTCAAATGTAATCACTTACAAAATAGCGGTATACCTAAATTTATTTAATATTACCCGTAAGTGAATCACTATGAATTTTACTCTAAAACCTCTTGCTATCGCGATTAACCTGATTGTATTAAGTAGTTGTGCTTTAGCACTGCCAGTCTTAGCATTCAATTCTTCAGCAAATATGGCCCAAGGCACTATTAAAGATATTGAAGTTATCACTATCTCAAATCAGCGTCATAATACCCTAGATGATAATCAAAGTTATGCGCAAGGAAAAACCACTGAAGCTGATTTAGCTAATTGGTTAGCTTCAGTACCAGGCGCAAATATTAATAGCAATGGCCCTATTACTGGTATCGCACAATATCGTGGTTTATTTGGTGATAGAGTAGCAACCTCCCTTGATGGCCACCCTATTGTTGGTGCAGGCCCTAATGCGATGGATACGCCGTTAAGTTATTCAACACCACTTATTGTTGATTCAATGACGGTTTACCGTGGTATTGCACCCGTCTCTGCGGGCATGAATACGCTAGGTGGCGCTATTGATATTAAAATGCGTAAAGCAGAAGTGATTGGCTCAGACACCACTCAAGTTAGTGGTGATTTACAGGCCGGCTATCGTAGTAACAATAGTGCTAGTACACTTTCTGGTGTTACTAATATTGCTAAAGGCGATGTTGCTGTACTGCTTTATGGTAATACCCAAGCGGGTGATGATATGGAAAGTGGTGACGGTACTGTAATAGCCCCCACTGAATTTGATAAAACCCAAGCAGGTTTTGATATCAGACACTCAGTTGAAAGTAACACCATTGGTTTAAGTTATCACTACACCAAAACGACCGGCTCAGGTACGCCGGCGCTACCGATGGATATTGAGTATATTGAAAGTCAGCGCATCAACGTAGATGGTGACTTTCTTATGGGAGAGTGGCAAGGAGAATGGTCGCTTGGTTATCTCGATGCCGATCACGGTATGACTAATTTTCTTATGCGCGCTCATGATCCAATGAAAAAACGTCGTAATACCGCAATTGCAGATACCACTGATTTTAAATTCGTATTAAATCGTGAATTGAGCTTTGGTGACTTTTCTTTAGGTGAAATAGCGTTTGGCATTGATGGCTACATGGCGACCCATGACTCTGTTATCACGAACCCAAGTAACGATATGTTTGAGGTTGTTAACTTTAACAACGTCACAGATGATCGTGTTGCCTTTTTTACCGAGTGGCAAAATACATATCGCCAAACAACTATCCAGTTAGGTGTACGAGTAAAACATGCGAAATCGAATGCTGATGAAGTTCACGGCAATATGCCAATGAACATGACGATGGGTGACATGAACTCAGGTATGGGCGATATGCCTGCTATGGATTCTGGCATGGCAATGCCTAGCATGGGTACTTTAATGAGTGATCTTGAGGATGACTTTAATAATGCCGACCGTGAAGTGTCAGATACTAACGTTGATGTTGCCCTTAGTACAGAGACTCAACTCAGTGAGTCATTATCACTTTATATTGGTGCAGGTGTTAAAAACCGCGCGCCATCGTATCAAGAGCGTTACTTGTGGACACCAATGGAAGCCACTGGTGGTTTAGCTGATGGTCATACTTATATTGGTGACATTAATCTTGAATCAGAAACCGCTTATCAAGGTGACCTTGGCTTAACGTGGCAAAGTAGCGACTTCATGATTGCGCCGCATGTCTTTTATCAAAATATTGATAATTACATTCAAGGTACGCCAATGGGAATGGACGATATGGCGGCTTCTTCCATGGCATCAATGATGTCAGGCGATGATAACGCACTTAAATTTAGTAATGTTGATGCTAAGTTATACGGTGCGGATGTTAACTGGTATTACAATATTAATGATAGCTTCCAATTATCTGGTATTGCCAGCTACGTCAAAGGTGAACGTCGTGATATTGATGACAACCTTTATCGTATTGCACCACTTAATGGCCAAGTAAGCTTTACTTATCATAGTGATAATATCATTGGTAACGTAACGTTAATCGCCGTAGCAGCACAAAATGATGTCTCTGAAACAAATACCGAGCAGGCTACCGCCGGTTACGGTTTAGTTAACATTGATGTCGAATATTTCGTAAGCAATGATTTTACCCTACGTGGCGGTGTTGATAACTTACTTGATAGAGAATATCAAAATCACTTAGGTGGCTATAACCGCGTTAAAGAAATGGGTACGCCAGTGATGACAAGATTACCTAGCGAAGGTATGAGTGCTTGGATTGAGGCAACCTATTCTTTTTAAACTTATTTTGAACAAATGTACTATTGAACTTTGTTGATAGGGCTTCTTTCCTCTGTTTTTAGACTATTATTATTAATAACCGTCTAATTATTAATATTGCTTTTTGATTGTGTCGCTATGTTAAAGATAATGATAAAAGCACGGTTAGTACTAGAACAATTAGGTGAGAATATATATTTCCAATGAAGAAGGAAGTCCCTATGAGTTTATTAAAATTCACTGCTTCAGCACTAACAGTTGCTGTTTTATCGAGTGTTTCAGCTAATTCAATGGCAGAGCGCTTTATCATTCAAGTTGATAATAATAACAAAGGTGTCGTTAAAGCTCTGGCTAAAAAATTAGGTGGCGATGTGCACCTTGATGCCCATGGTTTTATCGCTGCAAGTTTTGCAGGCAAGGATCTTACTCAAGTAAAAGGACTTCTTAGTAACCCACATATCAAATTAATTGAAGTCGATCAAAAACGTCATTTAATGTCACTTCCTTATAATGATGTACTTTCAACGGAGGTTGGCTCGTCGCAAATCACCCCTTACGCTGTCTATCAATCCCAAGCTGATCAGTTAAGCTTTGATCCTGGTATTGGCATCAAAGTTTGCATCATTGATTCTGGTATTGGGAGAAATACTGACGACGAAGGCGAATATCACCCCGATTTTAATTGGGCCAATATTTCAGGCACTAATGATTCAGGCACTGGCGATTGGTTTGAGCATGGCGGCCCTCATGGTACTCATGTTGCAGGTACTGTTGCCGCAAAAAATAATGGTGTCGGTGTCGTTGGTATGGCACCCGGTGTTTACCTTCATATAGTTAAAGTATTTAATGAGAGCGGTTGGGGATACTCTTCAGATTTAGCTAAAGCAGCCAATGATTGCTCTGGCGCTGATATCATTAGTATGAGCCTTGGTGGTGGTGGTACTAATAGCACTGAGGAAAACGCATTTAAGAACTTTACTGATGCTGGCGGTTTAGTGTTAGCGGCGGCAGGTAACGACAGCAACAATGTTCGTTCATACCCGGCAGGCTATTCATCAGTCATGATGATTGGGGCAAATGATGCGGACAATAATATTGCTAATTTTTCACAATACCCAAGTTGTGATATCACCACCGGCAGAGGAAAAAATCGTAAAACGGTATCTGATGAAACTAGATGTGTTGAAGTCACCGCTGGTGGCGTTAATACCTTATCAACTTATCCGGAAGGTTTAGCAAGAACGGCGAGTTTAACGGCAACCTCAGGAAGTGATACTCAGAGTATTTATTATGCCTCATCGGTGATGGAAAACTCAGGTACAGCTAATGCAGAAACCTACCCAATGGGGACTGCAGGAACAACGGATGAGGGGGCTAGTGGTAAAATTTGTCTCATTGATAGAGGAGACAATATATCTTTTCAAACCAAAGTACTTAATTGTGAAAGCTCTGGTGGTTTAGGTGCCATTATTATTAATAATGTTGAGGGCATGTTATATGGAACTTTAGGAAGCCCTAACGGAACAAGCATTCCTGCGGTTGGTGCGGCATTGGCCGATAGAACAGCACTGAATGCTTCAAGCAGTGCTGCTGTTAGCATCACCAGCTCAGATTATGGCTATATGAGTGGTACTTCCATGGCTACACCTGCTGTTGCAGGCGTTGCTGCTTTAGTTTGGTCACATAACACTGGCTGTACTGGTATTGATATTCGCAATGCGTTAAAAGCAACGGCACAAGATGGTGGTGTTTCAGGAAAAGATGTTCATTTTGGTTATGGTATTGTGCAAGCAAAAGCCGCCAGTGAATATTTAACCGCTGAGGGCTGTGGTATTATTACGGATCCTGAGCCTATAGATGATATTACTTTAACGGCTAGTTTTAAAGGAAAGAAAGTGAACTTATCTTGGTCTGGTCTAGCAGGTACTGTTGTTGACATATTTCGAAATGGTATAAACATTTCGACCACAGCCAATGATGGCAGTTATAATGATCGTATAAATGAAAATGTTAATTCATATACCTATCAGGTGTGTGAAGAAGGCACCGAAGTTTGTAGTGAATTTGTTACTGTTGATTTTTAAACACTGCAAAAGTAATTAGTCATCCTTAATTAGATGCAAAAAAAGTGAAAAAGCCAAGACTTTAGGTCTTGGCTTTTTTATGGATACTCTATTTATCTGATGATAGCGATAGCGTTTATTCTCTCAGTTTACCCCTCTTTATTAAAATCGATGATCCCTTCAACAAGCACCGTAATATTTGCTAGCTTATTACTCGGTGAAATGGATCTGTATTCATTAATGTCTTAGCGTAATAAGACGAAAATGAGATACACCTAAACCTTATTTAGGTGTTTGCAATACGGACCATTTGTTCGGAGATTTATTCACCTAAATGACAAGTAATCGCCCAAATATTGCAAAGGTGTACATAACCAAACTCCAGTAGTTCATCGCATTCAAATTCATTCTGGAAATAATGGATGCAACTTACTGCCCAGTGCTGATCATATTCCACTCGTTACTTCAGCAGTAATCACTAACATTACGTTCTATCTTAGGCGTAGTATGCCTAAAATACTGTTTTGAGTATTTTACTAAATAGAATGATTTTTAGGATAGCATTTCATCTCCAGTAGCATTACGATAAATTAAAGCATGTTTCATAGAGCTAGAATGCTAAGTGATGTATTTCACTCATTTGGTGTAAGTACAAAACTAATAAAATATTAGCTTTATAAAACCGTCCATTTAATTATTTACCGAAATAAAAGTAAGGTCGCACCATGGAACGAAGAGAATTTATTAAAAACATTGGTTTAGGTGTTTCAGCTAGTACGTTAATGGCATGTGCTGCGCCAATAAAAATGATAGCGGCACAGCCAGAAAAACGGCTATTTATCGATGGCTTATCGTTTGTTCCTTCCGACCATAATGATATTGAAGCGTCAGGTTTAAATGCTTTTATTGCAGATATTTCTGATATTGAAGCAATTGCGAGACCTGATGGAAGTATGAACTATAAACGTACCTATCAAGCATGTATGAAAAGTATTAAGGAGAAAAAGACACAATTAGAGTCTTCTCCTGAAATATTTATGATTGCAAAGTCAGGGAAAGATATAGAGACAGCGAGAAAAAATAATCAGTGTGCGGTGTTTTTACAAATTCAAGGTGCAGACTGTGTGGAAGATGGGTTGCAGCAAGTTGATGAGTTTTATGAGCAAGGACTTAGAGTTCTACAACTTACCCATCACTATAATAATGTATATGCAGGAGGGGCGTTAAGTGTCGGTAATGCGGGCTTATCAAATGAGGGTTTAGCGCTTATTGATAAGTTAGAAGCAAAACATATGTTAATAGACTTATCTCATTCTAGTGATGCTAGTGCAGAACAATCTTTAGCCCGAGCTAAAGGGCCTATTGTACAAACACATGGTGCAGCACGTGCCATTATTAATAATTCTCGTTGTTCCCCCGATCATATCATTAAAGGCATAGCTGAAAGTGGCGGCGTTTTTGGTGTATTTATGATGTCTTGGTGGTTAACTAATGAAAAAGTACCTCGATCTGAGCACTATATAAATCATTTAAAGCATATTAAAAATATTGCAGGAGCGGATGCAGTTGCAATCGCAAATGACTACCCCTTAAGAGGTCATGAAAAAGCATTAGCTTCAGGAAATAATAACAAAATTGCTATCGATGGCTACAAACAATGGTGGGAATCTATTGGGAAAACAGGCGTGTTAGGTTTTGAGCGAGAAGCAAACCACATTATCATCCCTGAACTTAATCATATTAAACGTATGCACTCGATAGAATATTTATTAACAAAATCTGGGTTTACTAGTAATGAAATTGATAAAGTGATGGGGCAGAATTGGCAAAGAGTACTTAATGATGTGCTTGTTTAAAACGAATATAGCATTATTTTCAGTGATTAAAATACTGGTTTTATACTGTTCACCATTTGAAGGTATTAGATATTCAAATGGTTTTTATTAATAAGGATATTTGAATGCTTAATTTTAAGCAGCAACAAGCTGAGCACTATTTACTAAATAAAGTTGAAACCACGTTAGACTTTCCTTTTGGTGACGATGTTAAAGTCTTTAAAGTGAAAAACAAAATGTTTGCTACTTTGGCCATTGGAAAAATGGGCAAGGGTGATGGAGATAAACAAGACTGGTGGATGAACTTAAAGTGCGATCCAGATGAAGCTGTTATGTTACGTGATATATTTTCGTCAGTGGTTCCTGGCTATCACATGAACAAGCGTTTGTGGATCACAGTCATTTTAGATGGTTCAATTCCTCAAGGTGAGATTGAGCGAATGATGGATAACTCGTTTAAGTTAGTAGTCAGTAAAATGACCAAGAAAGATCAACAGTCTATCTTGGTGCACTTTTAAAAGGTTTATGCCATTACATTACTGATCCAAACCGTTTGATAAGGCGTTAATAGTAGCTCCTGTGTTAAGTTATTGATTTCTTTTTTGCTAATAAGCTCAAACCAAGATTCCGTGATAATTAAATTCAGTTCACTTAAGGGTAGTGCTATCACTTGGTCAGAAATATTACTTACACAAAATATACTTTGTTTTCTGTCTTGGCTTTGACGCCAAAACCCAAAGAGTTGTAAACCTAAATGGAGGGTAAATTGTGTCGCATTGGGATGAAATGCTGATTGTGTAATGCGAGTATTTAATAGTACTTTTAACGTTGATAGTACTTTTGCATGATGTAAATCTTTATCAGCGAGCGCTTCTTCCAAAGCCTCTTCTTGCCAACGATGTCGATTAATAGAGCGGTTATGATGGGTATTTGCTAATTTTTTATAGTCGTTTTGAGTGCCAAGCAGGCTATGTATATAGATTCCAGGTATACCTTCAAGGGCAAACATAATGGCATGAGCACAAATAAAACGTTCAAAATTCCATTCATCTTTACCGTTAACAGTGCCTTGCATCGCATCATAGAGTGAAATATTCATCTCATAGGCTTTTTGCTCGCCATTATCAGACGTGCGCCATGAAATTTTACCGCCAAAATTCTCTACTGTGTGCACCAAATTATCAAGTTCACTTTCACTTAATAAACCTTCTGCAGGACGTAAACCAATACCGTCATGTGAAGCAATAAAATTAAAGTACATGGTGCCGTCTTGTGAGGGAGGCATACTCATTAACCAGCGTTTTAAATATAAACAATTACCAGTGAGCAAAGTATTTAATAGTAAGGGCGGCAATGAAAAGTTATAAATACCGTGAGCTTCGTTTGCATTACCAAAGTAGGTCAGGTTTTGGGTATTAGGGATGTTGGTTTCGGTAATGATAATGGCTTGAGGCTCAGCCGATTCAATGAGTGTTCTCAATAATCGAACAACCTCATGAGTTTGGGGTAAGTTGACACTGGCTGATCCTACAACTTTCCATAAAAAGGCGATGGCGTCTAAGCGAAATATTTTCACGCCCATATCGAGGTACTGCCTGATGATTGACGTAAAGGCTTTTAATACTTCAGGATTACGAAAGTCAAAGTCGACTTGGTCATGACTAAAGGTACACCAGACAAATTTTTTGCCCTTACCCGTTTCTACTTCTTTCAATAAAGGGGATGTTCGCGGGCGAATGACATCCGATAAATTATCATCGGGTAGTGCAGTGAAAAAATAATCGCTACCTTGGCCTTCACCTTTAACAAAGTTATCAAACCATGCACTACGACTAGAGCAATGGTTAATAACAAGATCAGACATCAAGTGATAGTCCTTACTTATACACTCTATATCTTGCCATGTTCCCAATGACTCATTAACCGACGAATAATCAATAACGGCAAAACCATCATCGGAGCTGTAAGGAAAAAACGGTAAAATGTGCACACTATTAATGGTATTTTCAATAGTACGATCTAAAAAATGCTTTAACGTTTTTAATGGCGATTCATCTGCTTTGATAATGCTATCGCCGTAGGTGATTAAAATAATATCTTTTTCAGACCATTGGTTACTATAAGGTTTTACAACCGCTACCTCACTCGACAATCGCATAGTGTTAAGCAGGCCTTGGGCAATATCATCAAACGATTGCTCAAGGGCAACATCTTTATAAATAGTAGCAAGCTGCTGAGTTAGCTTGTTTTTTAGTTGATTAACCTGCATTTGCATAGTTTTATACCCCTTAAATACTCAGGACTCTATTTTTGACTAAATTCTTGGTTGTCTAATTCAACCGCTTCTTTTAATTGTGAAAGAATATCTGGAATAGCACTTACCACACGGTTCCACGAAGGAATAAAAGGCGTTTCCATGGGTTGTTCTAAGAACGTGCTTCCAGCGGTTAATATATTTTCAGCGAACATTTCTACTGCTTTTTCTTCACTATGAATATCAAGTTTAAGACCATTCATCATGGCGTCATTTCGATAGGTTTCCACGTAATCTAAGGCAATACGATAGTAGGTTGCTTTTAAAGTTCTAAACTTTTCAGTGGTGAATGTTTCACCTTGTGTGGCGAGTTTACGAATAAATGCTTTACTGATATCTATCGACATTTTAGATAAACCGGCAGTAGAATCATCTAAAGACATATCCTGATGTTTATGATCATAGGTTGATGCTATATCGACTTGGCAAATACGGTTTGGTGAATAGTTACGGTACATCTCAGATAACACACCAATTTCTAAGCCCCAATCACTTGGGATACGGATGTCGTTTAATACATCTCGTCGAAAAGAAAACTCACCGGCTAATGGGTACAAGAAACTGTCCATGTATTCAAGGTAATCGCAATGACCTACTGTTTTTTTCAGTGCTTTAATTAATGGGGTAACCAATAAGCGCGAAACACGACCATTAATTTTTCCGTCCGCGACACGCGCATAAAAACCTTTAGAAAATTCATAATTAAATAATGGATTGGCAACGGGATAGAGTAGCCGGTCAAGCAAGTCTCTTTCATAAGTCAAAATATCACAGTCATGCAACGCGATAGATTCTGCTTTGCCTGAGGCCAAAATATAGCCCATGCAATACCAAACATTTCGGCCTTTTCCTAATTCTTTAGGGGCTAAACCAAGAGCTTGTAATTTTGCATCAATCGCTTGTAATCGTGGACCATCATTCCACAATACACGGTGATGCTGAGGTAATTGACCAAAAAAGGATAGCGCATGTTTATACTGTTCGAGATCCGCTCTGTCCAAGCCGATAACAATTTCAGATAAGTACTTCACGTCTTTAATTTTATTAATTATATCAGGTAAGGCTTTGCCTTCTAATTCAGAGAATAAAGACGGTAACATAAGCCCTAAAGAACGAGTCTTTGAGAAGGTTAATAATTCATCTGCCATGTCCAATGGGTCACGTTGAGCCAAATTATGCAATGTAGTCACTGTGCCATTTTGATAAAAATCAGCCATGATTTTCTCCTGAGTTAAGTGAAGGTAAAGATGAAACTAGTTGATTAGCTAAAAGTGTTTGGATTGCATCAGCCCAACCCTCTGGACCGTATAATTGAGTTTTAGTGGTTTTATACTGACGGTATAATATTGGAAAATCATGAACAGGAGAGCGTACTTGTACCGCTATATCTGCTGCTTCTAACATAGCACTATCATTTTCTCCGTCTCCTAAGGCAATAGTGAAGATAGAAATGTTATCGAAATGCTCGCGGTATCGTTCAGTTAACCAAAGAAGTGCTTGCCCTTTATCGCAAAAATCCCCGACATGAATAAATCTTCCTCCTTGAACCACATTTGCACCTAAGCTAATCAATCGATCGACAAAGGATTTTTTAGTCGCTTCATCGCCTAGCCAATGAAGCGGCTCAGCAAATTGTCGTTGTTTAGCTCGTTCAGTTTCAGCTAAATTTAACCCGGTGATTTTGCACAACTCTGTTGCTGATAAGGTTGAAAAGCTCTGGTAGTCAGCGCTAAATTCATCAGCGTGATCTGCTAATAAAGTTATCCAATGTTGCCTAGGTAAACTAAATGATTTTACCCAATAACTATCAATAAGGATCGTATCCGCAGGCTGTGTTTTGAAGGTGTTTATTGGTATGTATATCGCAGCACCATTTTCTATAATGAATGGTGTATTTAAATGAAGTTCACGCTGAATTATTGTTAATTCAGCGAGTGTTTTACTGGTATTTAAAATGACTGGTACCCCTGCACTTTCCAATTGCTGGAGTGTTTTTTCTGCGGCGGTTGATTGATAAGTGAAGTGGTCAAGCAGCGTGCCATCTAGATCACTGAAAATAAGCGTTTTCAACTTCCTCATATACTTTCCGTTATAGATATTTTTGTGATTTGACGGTCGTAATTTAAGTAAAAAATAGCGTCAGCTGATTGTGGAAATGTCTTACAACCTTGAACGCTAAGTCTCTGGAAAAATTGAGTGAAATTGAGTATTTCTGCGGGAGACATAATTTTTGAATTTATTAAATCGATATTTCTGTCTTTTAATTTTTGTTCTTGCTCTAAACGCCATTTATATACGCAATCGAATGAAGGCGCTTGCAGTGCTAACCAGAAATCCATTTTTTTATATAAAGGTTTATAAGCGATTTTAAGTTGTTGATTAACATAATCTCGCCATTCCCCGGTTTTATCATATTGGGATTCAAGTTCATTGATTGGCGCTTTTAGTTGCTCTACTGTTTGTGGCTCTACGCCCCAGCACCAACCTTCGACTATGATTATATCTGCGGGTTTTTCAATGTTCGGCCATTGTTCTTCAGGATAAGGGTTATCAGTAGCTTTGTTGAATTTTTGAATAGAAAACCCTGTTTTCTTTTCCTTCAACTGGGTTAACACATGATTAAGTTCAACAACATCATGTGTTCCTGGTACGCCTCGTGTTGCTAATAAAGGGTGAATGTCGTGTGCTAACGTGCTGCGCTTTTCGCTCGAAAAATAAAAGTCATCTAAGGACATCACCACAACATTGAGTTGGTACTGTGTCGTTAAATAGGTGGCAATGAAATCAGTTAATGTTGACTTACCACTTCCCTGACAACCATTTATACCGACAAAATAAGGCTCTTTATTTTGCGTAAATCGGTTAAATATCTGATCCGCCAATGGTTGGTAATATTCGTTGACCGTAAGTTTAAATTCTTCAGGTAAGTTGTGTTGTTTAATAAAAGTTGAAAGCATTATTTCCATCCTAAATAAAAAATACAAGTTATGGTTGTTATATCAAATCTTATGCCATTCTAGTTATAACTTAATTATTTATTATAATCCCTTGTAAAATAATGATTATTTATATTTATGTGATTTGTTGTTATGTGTTTTTAATCTATTGAAAGTGCACGGTTTTAAAACAATTGCCAAATGTTGGTGCAATTAAAAAACAGTAATTAAGCAATTAAATAGTGTGTGGACTGTATTTTAGATAACAACATGCCACAAATAAATTTTGATAAATATGACTAACTCATTACAACATGTCATTGTGATTAACAAAGCCGCTTAGCATGCCAAATTTTCAACGTAGTTAATCGAAGGGAGAGGTTTTATTAGCAGTATTTAGTTGTCGAGCTAATTTTTAGTGCAACGATAGATGAATAGAAGATTTTGTAATACCGTGATTCTTGACAACCCAATCCGAACAACTGAGCTTGAGGTGATGATTGATAACTCATTTAAGTTAGTCGTCAGTAAAGTGACCAAGAAAGATCAGCAGTCTATTCTTTTGCATATAGGCAGTTAGCTTCTGTTATATGCGTATTGGTTATCTAGATGACAACCAATCGCCAATGTCTTGTAAAGACTTCGGTTTACATAACCAAAACCCCTGTAGTTCATCGCAGTTAAGTTCTTTCATAAGTTGATACGTCTCTGTATCTTCAACACCTTCAGTGACAACTTTATATCCTAGGCCATGCGCCATATCAATTGATGCTTTAACGATAATACGTGAACTTTCGCTGTTAGTTATATCTAGAATCAAAGAACGATCCAGCTTAATTTCTGAAGCAGGAAGTTGCTTCAGATAAGATAATGAAGAGTAACCTGCACCAAAATCATCAATAGAAATTTTTAAGCCAAGTGACGTCAGTTGATTCAAAGCTATTAGCCCTGCTTCAGGTTCATCCATCGCGGCAGTTTCTGTCAATTCAAGAAAGATCTTCGATGGATCTACTTGGTACTTTTCTAATATTTCTTCAATTCGGTCTTTCAGTCGCTCACTTAACAAGTCTTTCGCTGAGATGTTGATAGACATATTGCCTGAATAGCCAATACTACGAAGCCATTGAAGATCTTTCGCTGCACGCTCAATGACCCATAAGGTCAGCTTTTTAATAACACCGGTTTGTTCTGCCAAAGGCACAAAGTCAGCAGGTGAAACAAATCCTTGTTTGGGATGTTGCCAACGAATCAATGCTTCTAAACCGACAACTGTATTGTCCTTTAAATTTAGCTTCGGTTGATAATGCAATGTAGGTTCATCATTCTTGAGTGCCTCTCTTAAATCAGACATGAGAGTTAAACGACTTTCATTATAAATATCCAACGCATGATCATAATAACGAATGTGATCGGTCGAATTATGTGAACTTTCCATTGCCACTAATGCATTACGAATTAATTGCGCTGCATCAAGACCATGTTCAGGGTAAAGCGCACCACCAATTAAGGGCTCAAGCTCTATGGAAAGCAAATCCATTTCAATGGGTAATGAAAGCTTTTTGGTAAAACTCTGGTACTGTTCTCGGTTTTTTACAAAGATATTTTGCCTTATCAATACCCCAAAAGTATCGCCAGTTAACTGAAATATAGCATCCGTAGCCCCTGGTGAATGTGTTGAAGTAACCACGCCGGGCATGCGGCTGAGAGATTGATTTAGACGTTCTGAAATCGTTCGGAAGATTCGCTCTACACTTGAAATACCTAATGTTCTCGTGATTTCATTTATACGTGTGACTCTTGCAACAAAGATAACAAAACGCTCATGTTTGTGTTTGCTAAACATAGTGTTTGCCAGCACTTCAAAACGGTTTCGGTTGGCTAAGTTCGTAATGGGATCGCGCATCATTGTTTCGGATAGCTGGCGCTGAATTGCGAGTCGCTGCTGCTCTTTTTGTATGTTTGCAGCTTGGGCAATAATTTTGTCTTCTCTTTCTCTATACAATCGGTCAGCCAAAGCTAATGTTAGGATTAAGGCTTCTAAACCGGATCCTAATTGCATCGCATATTCGGTAAAAAAGTTGTTCTGTAGAATACCTGATGATCGCCCTGCAGTTGCGGCGAAACCGATAGTTAAAGGTATCCAAGCAATGGTAAAAAATACACCTGCTCGTCTTTTAGCCCACCATGAGATAGGACCGGCAAAAAACAAAACAACAAATAAAACCACTGCAGAAACGGCTGATATCCGAACCGCCGTGTTGTAATCAAAAAATACGGCAGCAACCATATTAAAATATTCGAAATAGATCATGCCACGAAGGGCCATATCCAATACACGACTATGTTGTTTGGTTTGCAAGAATTCACGCGCAAACAGTAAGGAGAATAATGCAAGGAAAGGCATTGAAGATAGAAATAGTTGGCTATTAACTGCTGGCAAGTCAGGAAAAAATAATTGCTGGCCATAACCTCTAAAGGTAATGAAAAATAGAATATAACCTGTCGTTGCTAATGAATAGTACAGATACAACTTTTCACGCAAGGTAAAAAATATAGCCAAATTAATTAGAATGATGATGAAAAGGGAGCCGTAGTAGAAAAAATGGAATTTTTGTTCTTTAGCCGCAAATTCGAAAAAATTATTCTCTTGCCATATTCTGACTGGCAATATCATAGAGCCTTGGGTCTTTATTCGAGCATATAGATCTACGTTTTCACCTGCTTGCAATTGAAAACGAAATAACATGTTAGGGTGTTCAATATCGCGAGGATAAAAGGGCTTACTGTCACCAATATCTAAGGATCGAACTGAGCCATCCGGCTGTATGGCATAAAAAATCACATCATCTAGCAGTGGATATGCTATTTCAAAGACAAGGTTTTTAGTCTTGATTTCAGCATTATTAATATTTAGACGTAACCAGAGCTGTGAGTGACTAAATCCAAGAGATATGTTGCCTTTTTCTGTCTTTGTCCATTGTGCGTCAGGCAATTTGATTATGCTTTCAAAGCTATGCCCTTTATCTGCATCTTCAAAATATTCAAACGTGACATTAGCATCGGAGGGGGTGGCTTCATTAATAGAATTAATTGGCAGACTAGTACTTGAAGCACTAGCGCACGACAGAGTAAAAATAACTAGGAGCCAAGTCAGGATAGTTAACTTAATACGCTTTAATTGAGGTTTATACACGAAGTTATATATATCCTTTTAGTACAAACATAGCACAATAGTAAAAACATAACAGAAATGTCTTAAGTAGCTGAGTATCGGAAGACGCGCTATTTATGAGCTATTCAACAGTGTGGTATTGAGAAAGACTAACTTTAAGTTAATAGGCTAATTACTAGATAGGATCAAAATATTACGGAATAACGTGAACAATTATGGCTCAATTTCACAAACTATTTTTACCTTAAGTTATTGAGCCTATGAAAGATAACTCATCAGCGTTGGATATTGGAAAATGACCAAGAAAGAAAAAGCATCTCTCTTGGTGCATGTGTTATCTCTTAACAATACTTATTATCTTTGGGGTGCGAATTTTGGTAATTTGATAGTAATTGATTGTGTTGCGATTTCTTTATCACTTAAGAACAATTTAATCACTTCAGTGACTTCGGGCGAAACCATGAAAAGGTTATGCCCGGCATTAATTACTTTTACTTGCGTTAAATTCGATAAGCCCTGCGTAGCCAACTTTTGCGAGTTAATGTAAGTTCTTCCATCTAATGTGCCAGTCAATAAAAGGGTAGGAATATCACTAATGGGATCTTCTCGAAAACTATCTCCCAAATCTAAGCCTGTTACTGCTTTATTTAAATGTGGCATTGGAAAGTTAAGTGCTAAGCCGAGTAGTGATGTTTTTGCTTGTTCATTAACTAATGCCAACCTTTCATCGGTAATACCTGATGCAATATCCATAGCAAATGACATAGCATCAAATGAAATGGGGGTATTTGAAAAATAACCACGTTTTAATACTTCAACCAACATAGTATCACTGCCTTGTTCTAAGCTTTTATACAACATCAATAAGTGTTTTACACCGCGCTGAGGATCTGAAATCATCGAAGAGGCGATAATTTGTAAGTGTACTTTTTGAAATAACATGTCAATGTTAGAGGCACCTCTTTGAGGAATACTCATTGGCATCGGGCTTTCATCTAATTTTTTGTGTACGCTGTGTATCAGTTTAACAATGTCTGGATACGCACTTTTAGCCTCTGGCTGAGTATTTATCGCTTGTTGTAATCGTGCAAAATAGGCATTAGTTTCTGCAGGTAATTTCACTGTTTGGTTTAATCCTTCCGCACTGGCAATAACGACTTTATCAATTTTTCCTTTTAGTTCTTTCATTGCTGAAAAAGCAAGGTGGCTGCCGTAAGATATTCCCCATAAGGTTACTTTTTTTGCTTGTAGGTGCTTTCTTAAATCATCTATATCTAAAGCGCTTTGCGTTGTTGTATAACCTAAAATATCAACACCTTCGCTTTGCCAAAACTTGACACATTCATTGGCTGATTTTTGGTATAACTGAGTTACACTATTGTTGGTTAATTTAGTTGTTAGCGGTAACGTTTGTGATGAAACACATTTAGGCGCTGTTTTAGATGCACCGGTACCTCGTTGGTCTAATGCTATTACATCACCAAACTCTCTTAACGCCATAAACAAAGGAAAGCGAAAGTTTGGATATTTAGCTGTATCTATTCCTGAGCCTCCAGGGCCGCCCGATAAATAAATTATTGGTGAGCCATTTTTATTACCTGTTGCTGGAAAGCGAACATATTTAACGGGAATTGTTCGACTCGCTTTATTACTGCGATTTTCAGGAACCGTGATAAAACCTTCATAGGCATCCGTCTTTATGCCATCCATAGTTTCGAAAATAATGGCATTTTCATTACTATAAATAACGTGTTGCGTGGTGGTTTTTTGGTTATCATTTGCTTGAATGTTAGCGGAAGCGATAGTTAATAATGCCGCAAGTGATAATAGATGATGTTTATTTAATCCAAAATTTATCATGAACTTTCCTTTAAATAGAGTGTGTTTTCTGGAATCATTAAATCCGCTTATTTAGACTAATGCATGTTATATTCCGTTAAGTGCATCATTTTTATGGGTAAAACGTATGAGCGGTATGAAAAAACCGATAAGCGGTATGGTGATTTAATAATGAAAAAGGTAATTTTTAGCGGTATTCTTTGTTTATTGCTGTTTTTTATCAGCGTAAACAAGGTTTATGCTCAATCAATTATTTCAATTGATAATGAATCGATTGTTGTTTGCTTGGCAATATCGGCCTTTACGACACCACCTACTTTTGATGAAGATAATTGTCATAGCCAACATTTATCTACCGTTGATCCTCAAAACAAAGCTATTTGGTTGAAAGCCAACTTACCTGTAACGCAACGTTACTTACAACGGCAGCAACCCTCGGGTTTATTTGTTTTTGCTAAGATGTCGAGCGAAGTGTTTTTTAATGGCCAGCGACTGGGTAATAACGGCACACCAGATGTACTTTCAAATAAAGAGTTTGTCGGTCAAATGGATGTCAGGTTTTATGTGCCGCCCAAGTTAATCAAGCAAGGTGATAATGAGGTTATTATTTATGCTTCTTCACATCACGGCTTTATATCGTTAGCAAGCCCAATTCATTTTATTGGCTTAGCTGAATACGACGACCCACAGTCATTTTTCCAACGTGATTTATGGCTTTTATTAAGTTTATTAGGTGCGTTATTATTGGGGAGTATTGCGTTAGCAACCATCGCATTTCAATCGGAAGATAAAAAAAGCACACTGCTACTGTTACTTATGGCGGTGTTATCCAGTGGGCAATTATTTATTGAAGTTAGTCGAGCGCTGTTTAGCTATAGTTACCCTTTTCAGGATTTAAGATTAATCACTATAACGTTGTTCGCTTTAGGTTTTGGTTTTAGTTTTTTGGCTTTTTCACTTCAAAAATATAATAGCTCACACACTAAAACTTGGTTGTTAAGTACATTGTTATTAAGCATGTTAGCGGTAACGTTAATTCCGGGTTTTGACGGAAAGACCGCAATGGCTATTTTGGTTCCCACCTTAAATAGTTTGATATTTATCAGCGCTAAATACTTTAAAGAACGCGATAAAAAATTATTAACCGTGGTATGTATTTACGCTTTTTTCTCACTGAGCATAGTACTGACGTTTTCTTCTTTTCATGCTAATTATTTTTACTACATTGTTACGGCAATGATAACTTTCTTCGTCATTAATAAAGCCAATGAGCTAGTTAAAGAAAAATATCTTAGAAAAAAAGAAAGTGAACAAGTATTAAAGTTACAGCTGAAGTTAGAGCAAATTCAGCAAAAAAGTACGCCGACAAAATTAAAGTTAACCAGTGCAGGAAAAACTGAATTCCTACTTACCCAAGATGTTGAATATTGCAAAGCTGCCGGCGATTATGTTGAAATCTTCCTTGTTAATAAACAGCTCTCTTTATTTAGTGGTACGTTAAAAGCCATAGAGGAACAATTACCTGCAACGTTTATCAAGGTGCATCGTTCTTATATTGTTAATTTAGAACAAGTCGTTTCAATCTTGTCTAATAAGCAAGGAGCGACAAGTGGTGGATTGTTAATGTTACAAACAGGTGCTGAAGTTCCCGTTAGTCGAAGAATACTACCAAGGGTACGAGAGGTAGTGAAAGGCAATGTGGAATGAGAAAACAATGAAGTGAATGGTTATGCGATCCAAGTAATAACAATAATTATCAGATATATAGGTAGTCTAGTGATTGTTGGTGACTCAATTATAAAAGGGTAGAACGTTCGTATGATGGGTAACTCGTTTAAGTTGGTGATGAGGAAAATGACCAAGAAAGATCAGCCATCAATTTTGACACATTTGTAATGTACTATCCCTTAGGCCTTCATACCAAAAAGCACCAAACTTGTGAATGGTGCTTTTTGTAAATTGGCATAATTAAGCCGTTACTTAAATATGCCTAGTGGTAGGTAATAGTAAATACCGAGACTGGTGGAACAGGCTCTTCATTTTCATGGTCACCTAAAATATAGACTTGCCCATCTCTTATCGCTAAATCACTCGGGTCAGTAACATCTTCATTATCTAGATCAAATACCGCGATAATTTCACCGACTAAGTTTAGTTGAATTACCTTAGTAAATGTTTCAGATAAAACATAAACATGACCATCACTATATTGAACACCTTGTGCATCGTAAGCAAAAATACTGCCATTGGTTTCTTCAGGGAAAGTAATATCGTGTTTTTCTTTTAAGGAGAAGTCACGGTTCAAAATGATTAATACATCTTTATCGTCTTCATTACCTTGGTCAGGCACTAAGAAGTATTCCCCTGAACTTTCATCCTTTCCTAAGCCGGAATAACGATAGCCATGACCATCATCATTCTTTACATCAATGTGATGTTCTTTTGTTAACTCATAGACATCGTTGACTTTATTAAACTGTCCAACTAAACCCGTATCCGTTAAGGCGAAAAATTCATCTACGCCGCCCACAATGGCTTCAGTACAGCCTTGATTACAGTTAATACTGTCAAAATTAATTTCAACACGTGATGTTTTATTGAAGTCACTATCAAGGGTAAACATTTCTGCTTGGTCAGTAATTATCATCCAAGTATCATCAAACATTGACCAAATACCTGATGGCTGCACGATGTCTTCAGATAATGGATATTGTGCAACTAAGGTTAACTCACCGCTATCTTCAATCGGTCCTGCGCCAATGAGATCGTCTTTATCCATAACTAAGTAAATATTATTTTCTATATCACTGGTTGAAACGGCAATACGGCCATCGGGCATTAAGCTAATATCATTAAAGGCTGTTGTCTCAAAGCCTTCTAAGTACCAAGAGTCGTTGTGCGTTAATGTAGAACCCTCGGCCTCGTAAAGCATTACCATGTCGTTGTTGTCAGCTTCGGCTAATAAGAAAAATTTCTCTTCAGTAATCGAGATGCCGTTAACGGCAATATCTGCGGTTAATTCATAGTTAATTGATTGCTCAGTTTCTGCATTGAAATGTACTAATTGATGGGCTACTTGGTCATATAACCAAATGTTTTTATTGCCTTCTTCATCAAGCGTAAGCTCGGTAAACTCTGCACCTTCGTTTACAGTCCATTGGGTGGTTTTGTCTGTACTACGATTATATTGAGAAAGTACATTGTCACCCGAGACAAACCAAATGAGATCTTCCTGACGTTCAAGGTCTACCGCGTTCATTGCTTCGTTCGACTGTTGTGCTACGGAGTGATAAAACAACTCATTTGAATCACCATCTATAAAACCGTACTCTTTATTTGCTTGGTGTATATCAAACATTGGCCAATTGATATCTATGCTAGTAATCGCATCAACTACCTGCTCTTCTTCAGGGTAGGTTACGTACATGGCTAATGGAAAGTCATCTACCATAGAAGAGCCTTCAATGGGCAAAACTAATTCAAGTGCTGGGTTAGTTGGCACTGGCGTTATAGGGGTAGTACTTGAATCATCATCACTATCACATGCAGATAAAAGTGAGATAAGAGATAGGGCTATTAGTGATTTTTTAAACATTGTTTTTGCTCCGTAATATTTTGTACTGCAACAGTAGCAAGGCGGTTGTCAACGATGTGTCAATGGCTTTTGTAAATACTGTATTTTTATTATTAAAAGGTAGATACAAAAAAAGCCCGTACTGCTAAAGCAACACGGGCAAGGGGGAAAACGGTAGTGAGTTAAATGACAATACTCGCTATTTTCAGCTTAAAAAAGGGCGAGTAACATGGTGATTACACTGATTATTAAGCTTAATAAGAGTAAAAGTAACATAGTATTAAACAACCACTTTATCGGGTAATAAACACGGGGTTTTTTCTTTTTAAGTTGTTTAGCTGAGGCTAAAAATGGCGTAACTTTAGCAAACAATTTGTTCACAATACCCGCTTGGTCTCCTTCTATATTCGGTACCAACATTTGTGTAATGAGCTTTTTGTAAAAAAAGTTGATGAGCTTGCCAAAGATGTTCATTGGTCTTTCTACATCACACATAAGAATGAGTCGGGTTTCATCGGTGTTATTTTCTACATAGTGTAAATAAGTTTCATCAAACATGAAGGCTTCACCATTGCGCCATGATTGACTCTTACCATCAACATTAATAAAACACTGGTCACTATTTGGTGTATCTAAAGCCAGATGATATCTTAATGAACAAGCTGCGGGATCTAAGTGTCGAGTTAATTTAGAGCGTGGCGGTAATACGGTAAACATGGCACCATTAATCGCCGGGATTTTATTGATTAACGCGACAGTATTAGGGCAGTGTGCTAATGCTGAATTAAGTGTTGTGCCATACCAAGTACAATAAAATTTACTCCAACCATACTTATAAAAAGTGCGAAAGCCGACATCATAAAAGCTATCATTTTGCTTATTGGTGGTTTGCTCAAAATAGCCATTGTCTAATAACGCCTTAGCTTCTTTAGCGATCACTTGCCAGTTATCTTCAAGCATCGTTAAATGATCAAAATGACTGGTTTTAATGAAAGGAGTAGATGCCCACTTTTTAGTTGCCATATATAACATTACGTTAAGCGGCGCAAAAATAGGCCAGCCTTTTCGTAAATATTCTACAGCACTCGCAAATTTTACAGCGCCTCTGAAATGGTAAACATAGATGGCGGAGCAAATAGAAAACAAGACTAATAGCATTGTGATGGTATTAACATTCATGGCTTTAATTACGTGTAGCTTAATAGAGGTACACAGTGTAAAAGTTAGCTTGTCAATAAAGTGTCAATGCTACGGGCTTAACGAAGGGCGTTAAGCATTGACACTTTATCGACAAAGCGTTCTGTATTATATTTTAACTAGCCTAGCAAACTTATGCTTTAGCTAAATATAATGCTGTTGATGAATACACTCAAAGGAAAAACATGGCTTCTCCAATCGCTACAATGCGCGTATTAATCGCGGAAGATAATTTAGATATTGCTGAAAATATTGGCGATTTTTTAGAGATGAATGGTCATCATGTCGATTATGCTTATGATGGTTTAATGGCTGTTGAGCTCTTTAATCAGCATGATTTTGATGTCGTGGTGATGGATATAATGATGCCTAAAGTCGACGGCCTTAAAGCCACTGAACAAATTAGGCAAAGCCCCCGAGGTGATGTACCTATTATTATGCTAACTGCTAAAGATACTTTAGCGGAGAAATTAGACGGTTTTACGGCTGGCGCGGATGATTATCTTGTGAAGCCTTTTGCTATGCCAGAGCTTTATGCGCGCCTTCAAGCACAAGTGAGAAAGTCACAAACGAGTTACCACCACCAATTTTCGGTTGAAAATATTATGTTAGATCATAATGATAAGTCAGCCGCTATCAGTGGAAAGCCATTAGTGCTCAATCCAACAACGTTTAAAATCATGTGGCAACTTGCCAAGGCCTATCCAAACCTTGTCGCTAAAGCTGAGCTAGAATTTTTATTGTGGGGAGATTTACCTCCAGAGAACGATATTTTACGGAGCCATATTTATAACTTAAGGCAGTCACTGGCTAAATGTAATGATGATATTTCAATACTTGCGAAACATGGGCAAGGTTATCAACTTGTTCTAAAAAATAAGCTCGCGAGTACGCATAAGTTGAGTAAATAACATGGTTCATTTAAGTTTAAGTCAGCGTGTTAAGGTGACCTTTATTACCAGCTTTATACTGTTATCATTGATTAGCTTAGTGCTACTTTTTGCGACGACTAAAGGCATAGAAGACTATATTTTTGAGCGAGAGCTAATACTCAATATAGAGCAATATCAACAAGCTGAACGTCGTGGTGAAAAAACGCTATTACCCACCGTCATTACCGTTTATTCCGATGTGTCTGAACTACCTGATAATTTAGGGATATATATAGATGAAACGGCTATCGGTGTTTATGAGCTAGACCACCCCGAAGACTTAGATTACCACTATGCTATTACAGAAAACGCAGCAAAAAATCAGCAAATATTTTTATTTGACGTTAATCGCATTGAGCTATCCGAAGACTTAGAGAGAGAAATGTTTAGGTACTTGCTCATTGGTTTTATTGTGCTCTTTATTGTCTTCTTTTTAATTTTTCAATTAGTGGTTAAGCGCGCATTAGCCCCTATGTTTCAGTTGATTGAGCAAGTAAAGCAGCAAACATACCAACCTAAAACAAAACAAAATCATGATTTTAAATATCAGCATCCAGAAGATAATGAGCTAGGACTTTTATATAAAACATTTGGTGATTACAGTAAACGTATTGAAAAGTTTATTCAACGAGAGCAAGAGTTTTCAGGTTTTGCCAGTCATGAATTACGTACACCAGTTATGATCATTAAAGGCGCCACTGAGCTATTACAGTTACAGCAAGATGAATGTAAACACTTAGCCAAACCATTAGCGCGCATCGAAAGGGCAACCCACAGCATGGAAGGTATGATTGAAATGCTATTAAGTTTGTCACGAGAACAATATCGTACTCAATCTCAGTTACAGCCAATTGATGCAACATTTTCCCAAGTACTTCACTCTTTTAAAGAACAGGCGTTATTAAAAAGTAAAGTGGTACAGGTCGTCGGTGAATTATCATCCACTATTCAGATTGAGAAAATACCCGCTGAAATTATATTTTCTAATATTATTAAAAATGCCATTCAACATGCAACGGCTTCGGGTATCGAGATTAAGCTAACAGATAAAACATGCGTAATAAGTAATAGCGTTATGAAAGCGCAGCCAGGGCCTACTTCTTTGCCAGAACAAGGTTATGGTTTAGGAACATTGATTATTGAAAGGATTTGTTTACAGCATCATTGGCAATATAAGACATGGATTGACAATGATCATTATTTCGTTGAAATTTCCTTTGATGAGCCTCAAGTTTTTAACTGTGTATAGTGAAGTATGAATAAACGTTTATGGAATACAATCATTCTTGATTGCTCAATTCCCCAAGGTGAAATTGAGCGCATGATGGATAATTCGTTTAAGCTAGTGGTAAGTAAAATGACCAAGAAAGGTCAGCAGTCGATTTCTATTCATTATTAACCAGTGCTACACTGTTAAAATCAATTCAACCAAATGATTAAATACGTGCGTTTATTTAATAAATCACTTTGTTTTTTAGCATTTCTATTGCTAATTGTAACGCTAGGGGGCATGACCACTTCCAGTGAAATTAATCATTCAGTTGAGTATAAATTGCCTATTGCTGAAATTGATAACCTCGTTAATAGCGTTGCTATTTTTGTTAATATTAATCAGGCTGCAAATTTCAATCATTTAAATCAAATTACTTTTGATTATATTCTGGTTGTTCTATTAGTTTTATTTTTGGTCTGTGTTGTAAATTATCAATGGTATAAGCCAACCACATCACCACCTCCTTGGTATATAGCTTTAAGGCATGGGTCGCGTTTAAAAATCTCAGGCTGGAAAACCAGTAACTTGCAGTATAAAGCTCAGCTAACCTACTCACATTAGTTTCATGTTCTATTTTATTCATAGCTGCTAAACGATGTTTAGCGGTTAATTTAGTTATACATGAGAATAAATAAAATGAAAAAAATTAAAATAATATTGATGTATGTTTTACTCTGGTTGAGTATAGGTTTTTCACAAGCATCAGACTTAAATAGGGAAAGTCTAAACGATACCTTGTCTAAAGAAAATATCGAGAAAGCGATTAGTAATATCATACTACTTTTGGAAAAAGAGTATATTTATCCAGAAAAAGCACTGTTAGTAGAAGAAGAGTTGAGACGTAAATTAGTCAATAATGAGTTTGATAAAATTAGTGATTGGTATTCTTTTATAAGAAGTCTTAATGCAATTATACGAGGTATTAGTGGTGATATGTACCTTGATATCGTTGAAACCAACCCTTCACTTACTCTTGAAAAAGCGCAAAAGAAAAGTGTGTTTAATATCCAGGATAGCTATGGAGTTGGTGGTGTAGATCTCCTTTCAGGTAATATAGGCTATATGAGGATGAATTACTTTTATCAAAATCATAATGCAAAAAATGAAATTTTTCACGCATTAAAAGAGTTATCTAAAGTGGACGCATTGATCATAGATTTACGGGATACGGAAGGTGATTCGATACCATTAGCGCAATATTTTATGAGTTTTTTTATAAAAGAAGGCACAATACTAAGTGAAATTCTTTATGACAAACAAAATAAGAGAAAGCGATTAAGAGCGTTTGAAAATAGTGGTAATGATAAGTTTAAGCATGACTTTCCTATTTATATACTTACATCGTCATTTCTTTCAAGTTCAGGAGAGTTTTTTTGCTATACCCTTAAGCATTTCAAAAAAGCCGTTATCGTTGGTGAAAAAACCATGGGCATTGCTCATGTGCTACAAAATCAGAAAATAAACAATTACATCAGTTTAAATATTCCAATAGCTATTCCTATAAATCCAACTACTCATTCGAATTGGGAAAAAACAGGTGTGACACCAGACTTAGATGTTGCAGCCAATTTAAGCTTAGATGCGGCTCATAAAATGGCAAAACAATATTTAGGTATATTTTAACTAGCATTATATTCGATAAATTAATACCAAATTGATTAAGTTCTTTCCCACTCAGCGAGAATTAAAAGGCTTAGAGGCAAGGCATTGATTGAAGAGAATGGTTATTCCCTTATCAAAATCAATAACGCCGCATAAAAGCCTTTTAAAATCGCCCTTGGGAGCTCATTGCTAAACTGATAACATCACAAAATTAATGAAATATAGAATAACTATGTTTAACAAATTTTGTTTGTTCTAAGCTCATCAATGAAGCTCTGAGTAGGGAAGAAATTTAATCAAATTGGTATAAGTAATGAGATTCATTATGAGCGAACGATATAAGCCGTAAATAGTGTTTTTTAAATATTAATATTCTGGCTAATGAAAGGCCAATAATGGCCTTTCATTAGTTATGTAAATCAATAAATAAGTGTGAAGTTTATTTTTTCAATGTCTCCGCTATATAACCATCAATAAAACGTTCCAAAATATTAAGAGGGACTGCGCCATTTTTAAGCACAACATCATGAAAATCACGTAGATCAAATTTATCACCTAATGCGATTTTTGCTTTCTCGCGTAATTCTAATATTTTCATCATGCCTACTTTATACGATGTTGCTTGGCCAGGCATTACTATGTATCGTTCAATTTCAGAAACTACATCTGATTGCGCCATACCTGTATTTGCTTTCATATAAGCAATAGCTTCTTCTCTGTTCCATTTTTTATAATGTATTCCAGTATCAACCACTAAGCGAACAGCTCTAAATAATTCAGCTTGTAGGCGACCAATGTTGTCAAATGGGTCGTCTTGAAAGCCCATTTCCCATGCTAAGTATTCACTGTATAACGCCCAGCCTTCTACATAAGCGGTAAATGGTGAAAACATTCTAAATAATGGTAAGCCTTCTAACTCCATCGCTACAGCAATTTGAAAATGATGACCAGGAATACCTTCATGGTAAGCTAGGGTTCTCATTGAATATTTTGGTGTTGCTTTAATATCATATAAGTTTGCAAAAAAGCGACCTGGGCGACTGCCATCTATTGCTGGTTGTTGATAATAAGCACCAGGAGCAGTTTTTTCTTTAAATTCTGGAATTCTAACAACTTCCATACCAGCATTAGGGCGAATTCTAAATGCTGAGTCTAAACCGGCATCTATTTCATCAAGAATTTTTTGATAATCAATTAAAATCTGTGCTCGACCAGCATCACTGTCTTCATAATAAAAGCTTTCCTGTGCTGCTAAACTTTCGATAGCAGTGGTAAACCCTTGAGACACATCATAATCTTGGCTGGCAAGAATAGTCATTATTTCTGACTGAATACGTTCCACTTCTTTTAAGCCAATATCATGTATATATTGGGGGGTGTAATCTGTAGTAGTGAAAAATTTTAACGAGCTTGCATAGGCTGCTTCTCCGTTTGGTAAACGCCAGAAACCATCATCGGTTGTTGCTTTTGATTGTAAGTTAGTAAAGTAATCAATCAGTAACTTGTAGGCAGGGTGCACATTTTCAGCAATATTAACTTTCGCTTTGGCTAATAATTTTACTTGAGCAGTGTTATCAATGTTGCCACTGTCTATCATTTTCTTTGCGAGTGATGTATACAGAATATTTTCTTCTATTGGTTTATCTACTAAAGCATTCATCTCTTCAAGAACACGTTTAATAACAAACAACGGTGGTATAATTCCCTTCTCTTCTCTGAGTTTTATTCCTTCAAGTTCTTGAGTAAATTTCAATTTTACTCGTGCTAAACGAGATAAGTAGTTTTCTACATCATCAGTGCTATTGATTTGATGTTGAGCTTCCATAAAGCTTGGGTATCCATTTTGAATACCAAACAATTGGTTTACAGGGTAACTGTGATAACGAAATTGTTCAGCTTCTTTTGCAGAATCTAATAAATACATCGCAATTTCTTTAGAAAGAAGATCTGCTTCGCTTAAACTATCGTCTTCATAATAGCTAAGTGTTTTATGCACTTCTTTTAATTTGATAAATAGCTCATCTGTTTTAGCAAGGCTAGCATCATCAAGTTCACCGTTATGCCCAGTGATACCTAATGACTCTAAAAAGCCTAAAGACGTTAATGTTTCAGGGCTTTCAAATGCCATCTTCAATACTTCTCGATCGACAAAAGATCTAAATCTCATCGGCTTATCAGAATTCCATTCGTAAGCAGCGAAACTACCACCAATAACGATAGCTGTGAGTAATAAAAGCCCAAGCCATTTAAATATTTTTTTAATCATAGTGTCCTCTAATTGCGCTACTTATTAAGCTATTTAAATCATGAGCTTAATAGTTAAAATGTATTTTGGTCGAATTGAATCTAACAAAATATTAACATTAAGTAAAAGAAAATGAATATTTCACAAAAGCAACAATACTACTTGGCAATGAACAGAAAC
Organism: Colwellia sp. 75C3; assembly: GCF_002836255.1. Lineage (GTDB taxonomy): Bacteria > Pseudomonadota > Gammaproteobacteria > Enterobacterales > Alteromonadaceae > Colwellia. Next base: position 57,107 of record NZ_PJAU01000050.1, read on the forward strand.
TCTAAGCGGTAGTTCTTGAATTAATTGATGTACTCTAATTAGTGATAATACTCAGATTAATGTGTAGTGATGTGCAGCATTTTGAAAATTGAGAACGTTAATGTTTACACGATTAAACGTTTATGGAATAGAATCATTCTTGATGGTTTACTTCTACAGAGCGAACTTGAGCGTATGATGGATAATTCATTTACGTTAGTGGTGAGTAAAATGGCCAAGCGTGTCTAAATATTCATCTTTAATTATAATCGTTTTTAGAGGATGGTACTTTCGACCTTAATGGTAGTTCATTCGTCAAAGCAATCGTTCATTTCTTTCACTTAGGCCGTACATAATGAAAATTTCACTGCTCTTTTTACTGTTACTAACTTGTATTAGCTGTAGCGATGAGGCTGAGTTTTACTCGGTTGAGAGTTTCAATGACTCATTCACTAATGGCTTATTTATTTCAAAATTAATGAATAATAATATTCCATATCAATACGACTACCAGATGGGGGAGGACTATGTTTTAGTGCACTTTAGTTTTAAAGAGAGCTTAATCCAACTGCGTAAAGACAGTTTAAAAGAAGCAAAGTCACTTTCACTAATAAATCTTGAAAATGAATGTAGTCAGCAAAACTTATCTCAAAAATTCAAAGAATCTGATGTTTTTCATATGACTTTGAATAAACGAAGTATTCCTATGATTAGGGTGACTAATAAGGATCACAGTAGTCAAAAGGTATCCGCTATTTTAAATGCATATGATTGGCGCTGTGATTAATCAATTATTATGCTTTAGACTCTAAGTTATTACTAAATACTGAGATGACCACTACAGGTACTGTAGGTCCATGTAGGCAAAGTATTAATCTGTAGTAACATCTTTAAAATTATGATGTTCTTGGTTTCCATCAATTTTACATAACTTTACGCTTGCTTTACCCAACCTCACTTATATTAGTGCAAACTAAGTTGATGAAATATGATGACGCTAATTTTTAATAAAAAATAAAGCTAAGCTGTATTTTATAGGTTCATTTCATCTTTCTGCTAAGAGGTTGCGATTGTCATGTTAAACACATTACGTTTTCTTATACTCAGTACCCTATTTGTTATCCTTGCTAGTTGTGGCGGAGGGTCCACAGAAGAAGCTGAGGATCCAATAGTCATTCCAGTAGGAATCCCAGTCGAAGCGCCAATAGAAAGTCCGATCGAGCCGCCTGCAGAAGATGATAATGCACTAGTACAACCTAATATCTTGTTTATCATCTCTGATGATCAAGGCTTAGATGCCTCTGCTCAATATGATTTTAGTGACGATGTACCACAAACCCCTACGTTAAATATGCTGGCGCAACAGGGTATTACTTTCGAAAATATGTGGGTAACGCCAGCATGTTCAACAACGCGTAGTACTATTATTACCGGTAAATATGGGATTAATAATGGCGTTGAGTCCTTACCTGGGAATCTGTCAGCAGAACATGAAATATTACAACAGTATTTAAAGGGTAATGCCACTTCTGACAATTATCAGTCGGCAGTGTTTGGTAAATGGCATATAGGTGGCACTAGTGCAACACATCCCAATGATATTGGCGTTGATTATTATGCGGGTAATATAGGGAATTTATCTGACTACTACGATTGGTCACTTACTATCAATGGCGTGGTAGAAAACTCCACCGAATATCATTCAACTAAAATTACTGACTTAGCCCTTAACTGGGTAAGTGAACAAACAGCACCTTGGTTTGCATGGGTAGCTTATTCTGCACCACATTCGCCTTTTCATTTACCACCAACATCATTACATAGTCGAGATTTATCAGGAATATCCACTGATATCATTAACAACAAACGTGATTATTATTTAGCTGCGATTGAAGCGATGGATACCGAAATAGGGCGACTGTTAGATACCTTAGACAAAGATACGCGCAACAATACTATTATTATTTTTATTGGCGACAATGGTACGCCCAAGGCGGTTATAGATACTGCCGCTTATAGTGCAACTCACAGTAAATTCAGCTTATATCAAGGCGGTGTAGCTACTCCGTTTGTTGTTTCAGGAAAAGGCGTTTCACGTATAAATGAGAGAGAAACAGCCTTAGTTACCGCAACTGATTTGTATGCAACCATAGCAAATGTTGCCGGCGTAACTGATACTAAAATACATGATAGCCAAAGCTTTAAGTCGCTCTTCTCAGAGCAAGGAATATATGAGAGAAGCTATGTTTATACGGCATATAAATCTGAAGCAGTAACAGGGTGGACAACCCGTTCAGATAACTACAAGTTAATCGAGTTTGATGATGGAATACAAGAGTTCTATTCATTACAAGATGGCTTTTCAGAATCTGAAAATTTATTACCGACCAGTGACTATGTATTACTTGAAGCCATAAGAAATTTAGAAAGCTTTGCTACGGTCACTCAAGGAGATGTCTCTGAGGTTACTGAAGGAGCTATCGATATCACTAATGCGATATTGGAGAGCAAAAGTCAAAACTGTCTAGATTATATTGAGCAATTTACCTCAACGGTGAATGACATAAATAAAGGTCTTGTATTTCAGGGTGATCTTGTTATTTCTCAGATAGGCGATAAATGTGTTTTTAATACCAATGCCATTCCTAACCACGACTTTAATGATGGCGGTAGCGCATTTCCTAACAATGTGAGTGAACAAAATGATCAGTTTGAAATTACTGTATCCCCAACTAAAGCCAGTCAATTTACCCCGCTCTCTTTACAAGTAGACAATGCGATATTACTGAACGGTGTTAAGGTCGATCTTTTAGCTGCGGGTTGTTATGGCATAGGAAATGGAAAAGTTGGCTGTAATGATATGGCTCAAGCATGGCGTTATGATCCAATGCATGAAGCGAATGGTTTTGCGGTTGATTCACATAATGCGCATGCACAGCCTGATGGCACTTACCATTATCACGGATCACCATTAGCACTATTTGATGATACGGATAATCAAGAGTCCCCTGTGGTTGGTTTTGCCGCGGATGGTTTTCCGATATTTGGCTCAAATTTTAATGATGAAGGTACTATTCGCCAAGCGCAATCAAGCTACCGCTTAAAATCAGGTAATCGTCCTAATGGTGAAGGTGACCCCGGAGGCAGTTACGATGGAAAATATCGTGATGATTATGAATATGTTGAAGGACTTGGGGATTTAGATGAATGTAATGGTATGACAAAAGATAGCGCATATGGCTATTACATTACGCAGAGTTATCCTTATGTGTTGGCATGTTTTTCCGGAACGCCAGACAATAGTTTTACCAAGTAGTGATATAAAATGCATCGTTATTTAAGTCATGGGTAGATGGGAATGTAGTTTATTTCACACTAGAGCGCACTTACCTTAACTGTAACTGTTAACTCCCTAGTGTATTAAAGATAAAACCGTAAATTAATTATTATCCAAAAAACTTCTCACTTCGTTAAGTGCAGTGACTGAAAATCCATCATCGTAAAAATAGAGAATAATGCCATTCTTATCTAGCAGTACAACTCGTGCATTATTAGGATTTTCATTACCAGTGAAGGCTTGTACTTTATCACCATCTTTATAAACAGTAACAACCCCTTTCCATAGCGGTTTTGGAATACCAGAACGCATACCATTATTAATCAAGGTACTGAACATTTGTGGAAACAGTCCTTGAATAGTCGGTAGTTCATAGGCCGCGACTTTTGTTTTAGTCATGTCTAAACCGATTAACCAGCGATCAATATCAAACTGTGAGTTTTGTTTATAACCAATGAGTAATAACGTGAAGTCTTCCTTAAAATCTTCCGGCATATTCATGTTGTTTTTTTCAAGTGTTTGGCCACTGATAGAAGGAAAAGATTTTCCGGTAATATCTTGGTTTGGGTGATTAGTGCTACAGGCCGTTAGCAAACTAATGAAAAGACATAAAATAATAGTACGCATTTATACGTTCTCGTTTGTTATTACAATTATCTAACCTATACGATGCACTAAAGGATTTAGCTCATAACGGTTCAGGTTTTTTCTACTGTTTTTATATTTGCTTATATTTGCTTATATTTGATCTTAATGTGTCGTTATATCGTAAGAATATGATGAACCATTATATTCTCAACCTAAACACTCAAGTGATTACCTCATAACAAATCATGATAGATTTTATTAATAAACATGAAGTTGATAAATGGCAAATAACCAACGATGCGGTTATGGGCGGATGTTCTAATGGCAACATCAGCATTAGTGAAGAGCAAGGTATTTTCACGGGTAATATTTCACTAAAAAATAACGGTGGTTTTAGTGCCGTTTATCGCACCGTGAATTCACTGAATATTGGTCTTGAACATGTCACCATTGATATACAAGGTGATGGCGAAACTTACCAGGTTAGGTTGATAGTTAATGTTAGTGGTTACCGAATGGCTTATAAACACAGTTTTAATAGTATTGCTGGTCAGCGTCAGAAAATTAGATTTACACTGGCTGATTTTCAGGCGTCATTTCGTGGCCGTAATATCATGACGGCAGCAGTACTTAAATCGGAAGACATTGACCAAGTTGGGTTTTTAGTCACAAAAAAGGTAACAGGCCCATTTTTACTATCCATTTTTAGTCTTAAGTTTGGCAGGAGTTAAGCGATGAACAAAGTTAATCCTAAAGCGCTCATCCACAGTAAATGGACCAAGGTCGAAGTCACCAATAAAGAAAAACACTTTATCATCACAGAGGTTAAATTTGATGAAGACCAAAAGGTTGTTGACTGTGTCATAGAGGCAGTAATGACTAAAAAGGACTATGCGATTGATTGGCGTGAACTAAAGCTTAGCGATACGTGGCAAATAGGCTGGCAATAAATAATAAAGCCCATTTAACTAATATTTTACTCGCGATAGTTATACCTATTAGCGTTGTTATTAAAAATAATACTAGCCAATCAAATCAATAATGACCGATTTAATATACTTAGTGCGGCTATTTTCAAAAGAATGACGATTTTGGCAAAGGTATAAGGTTTCATTAACGGTATGTTTTAAATAATGTATGGTGATGTCATCTTGCTTATGAAAAGCATTCACGGCATGTGAGGGCAAGACAGTAAAACCTAAGCCTCGACTAACGGGTTCTAAAATTAAGCTAATTTGATTAGAAAATCCGGAATGTCGAAACTGATTAATATGTTCAAATTCACTATAGTTTTCACTTAATAATTGTTGTGTATGATGCTCAGCATCAGGATGACTTATAAATCCAAGCTCACTTAATACTTTCCAGTTAACGACGCTAATGTTTCTTGAAGTGATTAAAACTAACGGCTCTACTGCTATTGGGGTACTCATTAAGGCTGGGCTTTTAGTCTGCTCAGTGAGTAACCCAATATCCACTTTTCTATCTATTAAGTCTTGTTCTATGCTTGAGTTTGGCGCAAAACGATAATCAATAACTAATGTTGGATTCTGTTGTTGAATATCCAACAATTGTGGATATAACTTCAAACCAACACTGCCAGGTGTTGTTATTTTTACTGTTCCAATTAATGGTTCATCTTGTTTAATTGATGCAGCCATTTCTTCAGATGTTTTCAGTAATTCTTGACCCTGTTGATAGAGTTTCATTCCTGCATCAGTGAGTGAAAAAGACTTACCTTCGCGAAGTAATAATAAGGTGTCTAGATACTGCTCCAATTTCTTTATGTGCTGACTAACGCCAGATTGCGTCATAAATAACTTATCAGCGGTTTTTGTAAAATGGCCGATATCAACAAGGCAGCAGAAGGTTTTTAACCAAACAAGATTTATCATTACAAAATGCTCTCACAACTATAGATTATGATAATTTTACGTAATTAATTGTGTTGCGTAAATGGTATTCATCTATATAGAGCCGATTAAAAATACCTTTGGTAATATTTAAGAAATGTATAGCCACCGTTATGAATTATCTTATGCTGCGGGCGCTTATTAATTATATAAAGAACAAACGTTAGATGAGAAGCCTTAGCACGTTATAAAGTGCTAAGGCTTACTTGTTATGGTTAGCTGAATCAGTTATTAAAGTCTGTTAACTATTGCTTTAATTATAACTATTAACGTTAATAACTCCGCTGTCTATTTCTAATCACAGCACACGCTATTTTATCCCACGCTAAACTATTATAACTGGCGACCATGTCATGTTTTACTTCATTCCATAAAGGCTGCAACGCTTTATTTAGTTTAAATACGGCAACATAATCGTGCTCTACTACAATAAATTGATTTTTATAAGGCAGCAGCCATTTTGATGTCACACTTTTTAGCAAAGTCTCTTCAGCTTGCGAGTAATCGGCAAACCATTCATTAATAAAACCGCCACAGTTTTCTGGGTAAAAGAAAGTGCCCATGTTTATCATCACTAACGATGGTCTCGCACCAGATAAAAGCTGTTGCGCTTCATGCCAATCTTTAAAGCCTAATTCAATGGCAACTAGAGCTAAGCAGTGTTTAAGTTTTAATTCATCGAGTGAAGTAACGGCAATTTTTTTTAACGGTATTTTCATACTATTTACTAAGCTAGGCTCTGACTTTAATGCTTTTAATAACTTCTTGGCTTGGGTTTTTACTTCGTTTAATGCGTATTCCATTGTATACCTCTACTTCAACTCAATGCTTGTATGAAATGAAAAGGTATTAGCTAAGGATAATTCGAAGCTAGCAGTAAAAGTGTTTATTGATAATAGGTTGTATGCTTCACATATAACCAAACATATCATTAGCAAAAAGAGCTTGCCGAATGTAGATGTGCATTTGGTAGTAATACAGTGGTTATAGTTGGTTTTTAATTCTATTTTTGGGAAGTATTCAGGGCAAGCCTGATGATTTTCTTGAAAGATCACAATTCAATTCCTCTAAGTAAATTGGCATTCCGCAAAGCCTACTTAGTTCGTATTGAACTGATTAATCATTGATACCAGAGTGAATTCATCTTGAGCGGAAAAGGCGTCTCTGCAACCTGCACAAGAGTTTAGGCGGATTCATTTTTCATGTCAACTTTATGTTTATGGGATGAATAAATCAATTGTAAACACATTAGGAACCCAAGGTGTTTAAAGATACTCAGCACTAAAAACCTTCTTTGACTTCAAAAGTTAAACGCTCTTTAGTGATGGGATGTAAAAAGCTCAAACGCTGTGCATGTAAATGAAGTCTATTAGCCGTGGTACCATATAAGCCATCACCAATAATGGGGGTGTTAAGTCCGTCAGGATGCGCGCAATGCATGCGTAGCTGATGCGTTCTGCCTGTAATAGGGTATAAAAATAACTTACTGGTATTACCTATTTCTTCAATAAGCTGCCAATGCGTTTCCGCATACTTACCATGTTCATGACATACCATTTGCTTTGGCCTATCATCATAGTCACCACGAAGGGGTAAACATATTTCACCAATGGATTTTTCTAATTTACCTTCAATAGTAGCGACATAACGTTTGCTCACTTCTTTATCAAGAAATTGTTGTTGCAAGTTTTTGTGAGCACGTTGATTTAACGCCAACATTAACAAGCCAGAAGTAGCCATATCTAATCTATGGACAATCAAACTACCAGTGGCTTGAGGAAATTGTTCTTTAATACGCGTATATACGGAGTCTTTAATCGACTTTCCAGGAACAGATAATAAACCTGCTGGTTTATTAACTACCACAACATGCTCGTCTTGAAAAACAATATCTAGATCTAACCCTTCAGCCGGATTAATCAACAAAGGGTTTTCATCTACATCCATACCCGTAAGCATGTGAGCTAAAATGGGTTGGCACTTACCTTGGCAGGAAGGGTAGAAGTGTTTATGTTTTCTGATTTCTGATTTAGGCTGCTTTCCCCACCAAAATTCTGCCATACATAATGGTGTTAGTTTATGTTCAAAAGCATACTGCAATAGCTTTGGTGCTGCGCAATCACCAGAGCCAGCTGGTGGCTTTTGTACTATAGTGTCGGCAAAAATCTCAGTTAAGTCTTTACGTTCCCCTTTACAGTTTAACATTTGGTATTGTTTGAAAAAGTGCTTTTGTAGTTTTGCGGAGCGCTTTTTTCTTATCTTTTTTAGTGACTCTATCTCATCAGTCAGTTGCTGTAATTTACTGGCGGTTAAGTCCATGCTTGTTTGATGATGTAGCTTTAATGCTTGCAGCGCTTTTTTATCCGTTACGCTGGCGCGAGATAGTTCAATGCTAATGTTTCTGTGTTCGTCTTCAGGTAAATCTGCAGAGCTAAGCCAAGCACGTTTTTCTTTACGCGCTTTCTTATTCTCTCGCATTTGTTGCTGCAGCGATTGTATGTCTTCATCAGACTTAGTGACTTCAGTAGCCAATAAAATAGTTAACTTACTAATATCAGCATTAGCCGCGAGTCGGGTAATGGTTGTGTTGATATCATTAATTTCAACTTGCTGTGTTTTCTCAAACTCACTCTGTTCATAGGCTTGATGTATTGTGGGAACAAAGTTAATCACAGCATCAGTATCGCCACGCCACTCATTGGCATTACCGGAAAGAGCTGATAAGTAACCAAGGGATCCTTCATCATCTTTAACAATTAATACGCCATACATTCTGCCTTGCTGCTCAGTATCAACAGGATGAAATCTTTTCAGTTTCAGCTGTAACTCTTCACTGGCCGCCAAAGCCAATGCATGGGCTTGATAATGAAAAGGATAAGTAAATTTCGCAGGTAATGGGTATTGACTAATGTCACTAGTGAATTTTGTCAAACAGGATGAGCGGCAGGTATTAAGCATGATAGGGAATTAGACAAATAGGTTATAAATCGTTAATAAAGAAAAACCACGCCGACGTATGCCTAAGCGATGCTTTATAAATAGTGTCTATTCTAATCGTTATCACTAATGACTGCACTGCTTAAATACTAATAAAATAGAGGGCCTTCACAAATGGAGGCCTCTCTATTTTATTAAGGTTAATTTTATTATCTCTATGGGTAATGTATTATTAAAAGTGTGAGCTGTATAAACGTAGAGTTGTTGTGGGCTGTACCATTCAGTACACTTAATTAGTAATACCCGCTAACTTCCACTGGTAATAATTCTAGTACTAATACCACTGGTAATTAAGGCCTCATTACTAGGTAACTCTTCATTACCAGCTAATAAGTAGATAACTTGTTGGCCTTTTTGAGCAAGCTCTAAAGCATGCTGATAATTGAGCATAATAGTCGAATTGACACTTTGCGGATATTTTTCGGCATCGCGGCGAACATATTCAATTAACTCAATGTTGACATTGCCATCATAAAAAACAGCATCAGTAAATTGTAAAGCGCGATGAGCATTCAAGGTTAAATTATCAGGATTACCTTCAAGGGTTTGAATAAAAATAATTTCACCTTGAGCAGGTGCAATTTTCTCTTTTAAACTAGCAATCAATTGTTGCTCAGCTTCTTGTTGCTTACCATCAAGCAAGTCTTGTCCTATTGAACCACGTAAAACACTTTCCCAAAAGGTGCGGCGATTAGGTATTCCTTTGATACGAGCTTTGACATGATCGCGGAATTTGAATGAAAAATCAGCCAAACGGCCGTAACCTTGCGGTAAAATCTTTTCTATCTGTTCTCGTAGCATACGTATAAGAATAGGTGCACTGCCTGAGCTTGAAAGCGCAATAATCATCGGTGAACGATCAATAATCGCTGGCGTGATATAAGTACATAGGGCAGGTTGGTCAACCACATTAGCAAGAATGTTAAATTCTAGCGCTTCATAATAAACTTGCTCATTAACGGCGGTATCATCGGTGGCGGCAATCACTAAGGTAATTTTGGTTAACAAGCCTGCTTTATAGTTATGCTGTAACCATGTTAGTTGATTCTCGTTAATTAAACGTTCAACACCTTCAGAAACACTCTCAGCCATAATGGTGATTTGTGTCGTGGTCTTTAACAGTAATTCAATTTTACGGGCAGCAACGTCGCCACCGCCAACCACCATGGCATTAATTTTACTACCATCAAGAAAAACGGGAAAATACTTCATCTACAAACCAACTTTGTTACTTATCAATCTTATATGTTCACATTAACATAGCAGAAAAGATAAAACCTTAATCTGTATTAAGTTGATGCTTTCGTTGCTGATAGTTATGTTATGGTTTAATTAACGTTAACTTTGATTCACTGACTGCCAAGCCATTGGCATCACCATAAATAGTCCAACCAGGAATAAAATCAATATTGGCAAAGTTAACGGTAATGTTAGTGTCACCAACACCCCACTTCTCTGTTTTTATTGGATTACAACCAAGCGCTTTTACCGCAATAGCTAAGGTGCTAATAGTTCCTGCATCACGAATACAGCCATTGATAACCACAGCTCGCCAATTATTTTTTACCGCATTTTCTGCTATCATATCGCCTAAAAGAGCGCGGTTCATACTGCCTTTACCATCAACTACTAATACTTTACCGGTACCGTCAGTTGCTAATAGCTCTTTCACTTTCGAATTATCTTCAAAGCAGCTCACAGTAACTATCTCGCCATAAAAGATAATTTTCTTGCCATAATCAATAAATGCTTTATCAGCAAGACTAAGTTGCTCAGGATATTCATCAAATAAATCGGGTAATAAATCTAGCATGGTATTTTCCTTTTTATCATTATTTTTCCCTACTCTAGCAGTAATGAATGATAAACTAGCATCAAGCTTATTTATTGCTACTATTTGCCAATTACATCGTCCTTTGTCTCAAGGACAACCACAGCGACAACGCGTAGCAGCAAACACAAAATACCAGTAGAGAAAATTAGATGCCTTGGATACAACTTAGATTAAGTGCCAACGAAGATAACGCCGAAAAATATAGTGACTGGCTTTCAGCCTGTGGCTCACAAGCCGTTACTTTTGTCGATGCACAAGACACCCCAATATATGAGCCATTACCTGGTGATGAAGTTCTCTACTGGTCGAATACTGTCGTCATGGGGTTATTTGAAGCAAGTCACGATATGGATAAAGTGATCAGCTATTTGAAAAGTATTCATCCAGATAAAGAAGAGATGCTTTATAAATTAGAGCAACTAGAAGACAAAGACTGGGAACGTGAATGGATGGACAACTTCCACCCAATGAAGTTTGGCGAACGCTTATGGGTTTGTCCTAGCTGGCGCGATGTTCCAGATCCTGATGCGGTTAATGTTATGTTAGATCCAGGCCTTGCTTTTGGTACAGGAACTCACCCAACCACGGCTTTATGTTTAACTTGGTTAGATGGCTTAGACTTACAAGATAAAACAGTAGTCGATTTTGGTTGTGGCTCAGGCATTTTATCATTAGCAGCACTTAAGTTAGGTGCTAAGAAAGTTATTGGTATTGATATCGACCCACAAGCACTGCAAGCAAGTCTTGCTAATGCAGAACGTAATAATGTTTCCGATAGACTTGAATTATATTTACCGAAAGATCAGCCTGCATTTAAAGCTGATGTAGTGGTGGCAAATATTCTAGCCGGACCATTACGCGAGTTAGCGCCAACTATCATGGAATTTGTTGGTGATAAAGGCTTGTTAGCATTATCTGGCGTATTAGAAGAGCAAGCTGAAGTATTACAAACAATGTACGGGCAATGGTGTGATATGGAACCAGTCAGCGTACAAGAAGAATGGGTACGCTTAAACGGACAGCGAAAGTAAGCACAAATTATTTAGCGTCCCCTTTAAGTAATACAGTGATATGTGCAAACTGATCTTGCCTAAGTGTCATCCCCGAAGTTTCTAATCGGGGATCCAGCTCATGTTCTAATCAACGCAACTTATCCAGTTTTTACTCTCTCAGCAATTAAGAAGTAATACTCCATGAGTTGTCTAATGGTTTTTCTTTGTTTGGCGGTTCAAACAATATCACTTGATTACGACCAGTATTCTTAGCGATATACATTGCGCTATCGGCATCTTTAAGTAAGTCGGTTAAACGAAAACCAGAACGTGTTAAATCAGTAACACCAAAACTTGCGGTAAGAGAAAAATTACTGCCCGAAGTTTTACTAATAATGCTTTCTATAGCAACTCGACACGCTTCAGCTCTACTATGTGCTTTATCAATATTCGTACTGGGTAATAACAAACAGAACTCTTCTCCACCTAATCGAGCAAAGACGTCATTACTTTTACCTATGGCTTGGCAAACTTTAATGGTTTCTTTTAATGCCCAATCGCCACAAAGATGACCATGATTATCATTAATTTTTTTGAAATGGTCTAAATCAAACATGATGACACTTAATTCTTGCTGAGCAGTTTTACAATATCTTAAGGCACTAATCGCCACATAATTAAAATGCCTGCGATTGTATATGCCGGTTAACTCATCACTTTCAGATAGTATCTTTACCCGTTTATGAACGCGCCATAAATGCGTGCCCCATACCGTCAATATACTTATTAATAAAATCAGAATCGCAATGGCTAATTGCACATTGTGTATCTTAGTTTCGGCTAAAGCTTGTTTAGTCGTTAGCAAATTATTTTGCTCATTCAGTAATTTTATTTTACTGGCTTGCTCCAAACTATCATGCTCAGCGAGTTGAAACGCTAGGTGTTTAGCCTTTACTTCATCAAGAAATGCTTTATCGAATAGCGAATACTGTTTGAAATAACGTAGTGCCAAAATGGGTTTTTTTTGTTTCTCCGCGACTTGGTATAATACTTGGTAGCTATCTCGGCCACGTTCTACACCAGTATTCTCCTTGTTGAGTAACATCGCTTTAGTGGCATAATATTTGGCATTGTCCATGTCATTTAATTGGTAATATGCTTGGGCAATAATATTATCAACAGCGGCTATAAGCATTGGGTACAAGGTACTTTCTACTTCATTAACGTAAGGTAAAAGTAAATTGAGCGCGTGTTCAGGTGCCTTTAATTGTAAGTACAAGTTGGCTTGATGTCGGCGTATTGAATTGGCGCCAATTTTATTTTTGCTCGCAATACAGCGCTTTAACGCATCATTAAGCGCTAGGCTATTTACCTTAAGTTGTCCTAAGTTAAATTTTGCATCGAAGTAATATTGCTTAGCAAAGCATCTGTTCTGGGGTGATAGTTCATGTTGCTCTAATTGTGAAATATGTTCTAACGCTAAATTATATTGTTTTACGCTTATATAAAATAGAACCGTAGCTAACAAACTACTCTGAATTATCTTCTCATTGTCAATTTTATCTATAATCGCATTATTATCAGCAATGTATTGCAAACCATCCGTCCATTTTTGGTTGATAGCAGACAAATTAATGAGGGTATGATTGGCTCTGAATTTAAGTAATGTATCAGTACTTGATAGTAAAATGGCTTTAAGTGTTTTTTCCGCTTTGTCATGCTCGCCAATGTAGGCAAAATGATAACCCTGCAAATAATTATAAAACTCTTGATGTTCGGTAGTAAAGTGGGCTTTTTGTTGATTGAGTTCTTCGAGTAACCTCCTAAACAACTTTGGATCACTTAAGCGGCTTTCATCAGCAAGGGTAAAATTTTTGGCGATATCTTCACTGATAATAAGGGCATCAGCTAAATGAGGTTTTTCTTCACTTGCCCAGACAATATGCACAGAGGTAAGTAACAAACAAAGTAATAGCGGTCTAACAGCAATAAAAAAATCGACGAGTAAGGGATAAATAGCCTGTAGGTGACTATTTGTTTTTTGAGTTACGTTGATGTTAGGCCGAGGGCTTGCTTCTATCACGCTTATTTATTTCCTGACTTGGCAGAAATGCACGCTTATTTATTCTCAGTTCATCGCATGACCGAGAATTAATAAGTGTGCAGAACTAGTCATTGTAAATCGAAAATATTTAATCGTTAATCAATAGAGTGGTACAGCAACTCACTAACTAATGCATTGAATCTAGTATAGCAGTAAAGCACTGTACTCGTATGGATGTAGGGCGAAATAGGCAGTTCTACTATGAATTATAAACATATGTGCTAAACGTTTAAATTAATGACATTGAAGTGTTTTTGAGGGATTAGCTTAACGAATAGCACGCGTTTTAGGTTAAATTCATTAGCCGAAAATCAAATAAAAAAACCCATACTCAGGGCGGTTACCTAGACCAAGTATGGGGTGCTGGCATAAAATGCCTTGTTCATATTACTTAAGGGAGTAGTAAATTAATACTTTTCAGTCCTTCATTTATGCAAGCTATCTTTGCTTAGCGCGGGTTACACCTGCCAAGGCCAATAAAGCTAAAGCAAAAATGGCTAATGTGCTGGGTTCGGGTATGGTGTCTCCCTCAAAATCTACTGTACCACTAGTATTATAAGGGGAACTCGAAGAAAATTGAGCAGAACCAGATAATGATATATCAGAGCCACCAAGACCCTCCGGTTCACCATTCGTATCAAAATTACCAAAGGCTAAACCGTCAGTCACAGATAATAAGCCTTCGGTGAAACCTGCATTTATCGTACCTGAAATTATAGCGAAGCTATCAAACCCACCTTCTAACCAAACAACACCATCTTGTGCTGCTGCATAATTATCTTCGTGAATAGCAAGCAAATCAAACTCCTCTGAAGAATCACTAAATAATGTAAACCAAGCATCTGTTTCATCAAAGCTCAGCATATCACCCTCAAGTTTTAGACCACCGAAAGCATAGGTTAGCTCACAACCATCACAAAGATACGCTGATGCTGATGTTAAACCATTTAGTGCTGTAATTATTCCAAAGCCAGTTAGAAAATAGTCATTTTCAGGGGGATTATTAGTGGTAAAATCTGTAACAATATCAGCAGTTGTCACTGCACCTGTTATATCGTCACCTGTTATTATATTTGCATCAGATTCGCCATTATTATTGGTAGTAAACCATTGTTTGAAAGAAGAGCCTGCAGAAAAATCGAGGACAGAATCAGGGTCCCAAGTTACCACGCCAGCGGTTATTGGTGTTGCCAAGGCACTTGCACTTGCTAACATTAGCAAACCAATCGCCAATAAACTTTTTAAAGCTTTCTTCGTTTTACCTTTTATTTTTACTATAAGTTGTTTTATTAATTTTTTCATTTTCCTTTCCTCTATCATGTTTAAATAATGAACAAGACCAGAACAATATTAACTAATATAATCACAGTAAGAACAAAGCAATTAGTACACCAACAAGGCAAATGACTTATTTAGTTTTTAATTTACAGTAGCTTAAAAAGTGACCAGTCAAGAGGTGGGGGAACGGCAATGCCTTTGTGTAAAAAAGGCTGACATAAATGAAAATAAAAGCGAAGCTACACAGCTAAAAGCCTTTGTTTTAGTCTCTTCAGTAAAAATAACAGAAATAAGTTTTCAATATAAAAAGAGTAATTAAAAGAAAAACAACGAAAAAACAACTGACTGTACAATAAATAAACGCTACAGGAGTTATGTAAAATATACTGACACTCGTTCATAGCTAGTTAACAATTAGTTGTCTAAAACAGTAGGCAGCGAATAAGGCATCTAAATTGGAGAATTCAATCCAGCAAATATTGTTCTCTTTAACGGGGCCCTGTTGTTCTTTTGATGACCTCATCACCCAATAAATACAATGCTAAATATTTTTCTTTCCAGTAATGGCACTGCTGATGAGTAAGGTTTTATTCATCTGTCATGGTGAAAATGCTTTGAGGTTAAGTGCACGCTTTTATTCTATTGCCCAGGCAGTATTAGCTGAAGCAAGCAACAAACAAAGTAATAGCGGTTTAACAGCAATAAAAAATCGAAGGTCAAGGGAAAATAGCCTGTAGGTGACTATTTTTTTTTGAGTTAAGTTAATGTTAGGCCGGGGGCTTACTTCTATCACGCTTATTTATTTCCTGACAAGGCCGTAATACGCGCTTATTTATTCTTATTTCATTCCATGATAGAGAATTAACAGGTGTATAGAACTAGTCATTGTAAATCGAAAATATTTAATCGTTAATCAATAGAGTGGTACAGCAACTCACTAACTAATGCATTGAATCTAGTATAGCAGTAAAGCACTGTACTCGTGGGATGAGAGGAAATTTTTCAGGGATAAATAGATGGACCTACAATTAAGAAACAACACTCCATGAGTTATCTAACGGCTCTCCATTTTCATCTTCTTTAGGTTCAAAAACTGTCAGCCTATTTCGCCCCGCATGTTTAGATTCATAAGCAGCAAAGTCAGCATCTGTTAATAGCTTCTC
The DNA here is from genome assembly GCF_002836255.1 of Colwellia sp. 75C3. Taxonomy (GTDB): domain Bacteria; phylum Pseudomonadota; class Gammaproteobacteria; order Enterobacterales; family Alteromonadaceae; genus Colwellia. Next base: position 73,292 of record NZ_PJAU01000050.1, read on the forward strand.
TAAATCAAACCCAGACCGCGTCACATCAGTTATACCGAAGCTAGCCGTAATAGCAAAGTTATTACCAGACTCCTCAGTAATCGTATTTTCAATAGCAGCGCGACAAGCTTCAGCACGTAAAACTGCAGCATCAATATTGCAACTTGGTAATAAAATACAAAATTCTTCGCCGCCTAAACGAGCAAATATATCATTTTTTCGACCAATATTTTCACACACTCTAATCGTTTCTTTTAACGCCCAGTCACCACAGATATGGCCAAAAGTATCATTAATTTTTTTAAAGTTATCTAAATCAAACATGATCAGACTTAAATCTTGTTCAGCACTTTTACAATATTTTAATGTGCTCATGGCAATTTGTGCAAAGTGTCTTCGGTTATATATACCGGTTAACTCATCATGCTCAGACAATGCTTTGACCCGTTTATGAGAGCGCCATAAGCGAGCCCCGCCAAGTGTTAACATAATAATAATAAATGTCATTACGGTAATAATCTGCTGAATATTAGCAACTTTAGTATTGGCTAATGCATGCTCGGTAGCTAAAAAATTATTTTTTTCGTTCAATAGTGTTATTTGACTTTCATGATCAAAAGTTTGTAATTCAGCCAACTGAAATGCCAAATACTTAGATCTCTCACCCTTTAAACGCTCTGTTTCGGACTCACTAAATTTCTCATGATAGCTCAATGCTAAGTCGATTTTTTTTTCTTGTTTAGCGATAAGATAAAGAAGCCTGTAACTATCAGTATTCTGAAAAGCATCGATGTATTTATTGGTTTTTACTGCTTCTAATGCGTATTTTTTTGCGTTATGTAAGTTATCTATTTTAAAGTAACTATTAGCTAATATGTTGTGCATGCGAACAGTCAGCATTGGGTAGAGAGTTGCATTGATTTCATCATAGTGAGGCAATAATGAAGTAAGCGCTTTACTAGCTTCATGCGCTTTTAAATATAAGTTGGCTCGGTATACACGAATGATATTGGTATATACCTTATTCTCTGCATTCATACATATGTTTAAAGCAGTATCAATACTCTTATCATCTGGTTTTATTTGTTGAAGATTCATTCTTGCTTCAAGTGATAGCTGCTCTACAAAACAATTATGCTGCAAAGATAAGCTCTCACGTTTAATTAAAGCGACCTCATTGAGGACTAAATTATATTGTTGAATTTGGTTGTAAAACATCATGGCAGTAAGAATGCTTACTTGATAATGCTCCTCATCATGAATCAAAGAGAGCATTTCTTTATTTAAAGCAATATGCCTTAAACCATCAGACCAGTCCTTTTTTGCTGCCGCAACGTTTATTAACGTGTAGTTAGCTCTAAACCTAATCAAATTGTTTGCACTAGACGCTAATATTTCTGTAAATAGGTTCTCTGCGAGATCATATTCACCACGGTAAGTTGCTAAATAACCTTGAAGAAATTGGTAATAGTAGCGTTGTTCTACTGTGAATGAATCCGTTACCTGCGACAACTCGAACAATAATTGTTGGTATACCTGTGGGTCATCGCGTCTATTTTTATCCGCTAGTAAAAGCTTATCAGATATCTCTTGAGAATTTATTCTAAATGGTTCATGCGGTGTTATGTTATCAGGTTGAAAATTAGAGGCAGCGACTACTTTACTCGATGTAGTGCAAACTAAAACGGTAATAGATAGCGATAGGAGTATAAGCCACTTCTTTGAGTGACAACTGTCTTTTAGTTCCTTTAAAATGCAGATGTTATTCATGTTTAGTTTATTCTATTTTTAAAAGTTAGTTGCGAACGTCTTGATGCAAGTGACAATTTCTATCTCATTACTCTCTTCTGGAACCATCAATGGTACACATTTAATCATGGGTAAATCATATATTGTCTCAGCTAAATGTGCCGTATTTTTACTACTAATGGCAGACAATTGATATTCAGTGAGATCGGCGATAACTAACATCTTAGATACTGCATTATCGTTATTGAGTGACGAGTCACTGGCCATTTTTACTAATACTTCAATTACGTTACTCATACTACTTACTCCATGTGATCTTTGAGACGTTTACGATAATTCTCTGACGGTAAATTTTATATTCTATAAAACTAAGCTCAATTCGGGACCGTTTTTTATACGCTCTTCTTTTTTATCTATTGCCACTAGTTTTGCCAGTACTGCTTCGTTAGGTTGCATGGTGCTACAAGGGGGGAGCACTAAGGTGGTATGCATGAATAATTCAGCATCAACAAGCTCAGTGAGTAATATTTTTTCATCACGCATGGCATCAATAGCAATACCTTTAGCTTGATAAAGAATAACCTCGTGATCACGGGGATAATGTTCAAGTAACAAATCAACTAAAACCTGACGATAAGCTTTACCCGTAGAGAACTTACCTAACGACTTATCACCAGCAAGGGCGACTTGCCATAATATTAAATGCGCAGAGGTATCAATATTGCGCTTATAGAACATAAACTGGCTAGTTTCATAATGCATGCAGCCTGTCTTACCTGGGTCTATCCCCAAGTCGGCATACAAACAATCTTCAGCAGATATGCCTGGTTCCATAGTGGCAGGTAGCTCTTCGGCTTTAGCTTTTTTAATCGCTCGGTGGCTAACACAGGCAAACACACCAGGGTGACCATAAAAAGCGGCAACCACTTTTTTACCATCACGCACTTCGGTTAAAATAGTATCAACCATTTCATTGTAAGTAATGTTGCGGTTTTTACCTTCTTCGTAGAAGCGTTGTAAACAGCGAACATCAGTATTCATACCTTCAAGCCATTTTTGGGCAAAGCCATTGGCCATCAGTGAAAATACGACACCTGCTTGTTCGATATGACTTTGGGAAATAGGGCTAATATGCGCACCTAAAGTCATGCCAGTACCAACACATACTAAACTGCCTGACATGGTAAAATCCTTTTTATTCTTAGGGGTAATCTGGGGATAACAATGATGCGATGCCTACTAAAAAAGGAAAGTCGTAATGTTGTTATTATTTTGTAACTAAATTACCAGAAGCACGTATCAGGGGCAATCAGTATATTACTTTATAGTATTGTTTTTACTGAGGGGACTTAATCAATAGCAATGACCATTTCTTTAGAGACTGGTGTGGCAAATAATTTCGTATTACCTTAGCTTGCCACTGGCTTTGGTCAAAATACTGATAACCATTTTCGGAGGTAGTCTCTTGTAAGTTGGCTTCGAAAACATAGCCTATTTTTCGCAATATACGTTGTGTAGCTCTATTCTTATTAGCATAAAAAGCATTGATTCTATCAATGTTAAGTTGTTTAAATCCGTATTCCATTATCGCGGAAACCGCTTCTTCAGGCAGTAGTTTACCGTTAGCTTTAGTGGCTAACATAATACCAATCTCTACTTGTTCAATAGGCAAACTGCTTGGTTTAGTGGTTTGAGTTGCCGCTAACCAAGAAAAAGCTTGAGTACCTATGATCTCATCGATTTTTTTATCGACAATTGCCCATGTGCGTACGGTGTTTTTTTCAAGGCTATTGGCTGCTAACGCACGATCAAAAGCAGCATGTGCTTTTGCTTGTGTTAGTGGTTCGCCAACCACTCGCATCATTTTTTTGTCGGTATATTGATAACAATAAAAGGCTTTATCTTCCGCTATTAACGGCCTGATTAATAGCCGTTCAGTGGTAAAACTGTGCATGTACAACTCTTCAATGGAATATAAGTATTAAGGGGGGATAAACAACAAAAGGACTAGTTATAGTTCCAAGCGCTATTTAACTGTGCGGTTTTTTCGGTTTCAGGTACTTCGAACATAGTGACTTTATTACGACCGGTTTTCTTAGAGGCGTAAGCGGCAAAGTCAGCATCAGCTAATAGCTTATCTAAATCGAAACCTGAGCACCTAGCATCGGTAACACCAAAGCTGGCGGTGATTGAAAAATCATAACCAGATTCTTCAGTAATTATCTCTTCAATTGCAGCGCGGCACGCCTCTGCGCGCAGCATAGCCGCAGCAATATTACAGCTAGGTAATACTAAGCAAAACTCTTCGCCACCTAAACGGGCAAAAATATCATTTTTTCGGCCTATGTTTTGACATACTTTAATGGTTTCTTTTAATGCCCAATCGCCACAAGCATGACCAAACGAGTCATTAACCTTTTTGAAGTGATCTAAATCGAACATAATCACACTTAATTCTTGTTCGGCATTTTTACAATATTTTAAGGCGCTGTTGGTGACATGAGTAAAATGACCACGATTATATATACCGGTTAAGGGATCATATTCAGCCAGTTCTTTTACGCGCTTATGGGTGCGCCAAAAACGCATACCGACAAAAGCGAGAATTAAAATAATAAAACTTAACAGTAAAATGATCAGCTGCCTATTTGCCACTTTAGTTTTTTCTAAGGTTTGTTCGGTAGCCAATGAATGGTTCTTTTCATTGAGTAACTGTATTTGGCTCTCTTGTTCAAAGGCATTATGTTCAGCTAATTGAAAAGCTAGGTGTTTGGCCTTTTCACCTTCAAGATGAGCTTTTTCTATTTCAGAGTATTTTTCAAAGTACTTAAGGGCGAGGGGTAAGTCCTGTTGTTTTTTAGCAACTTGATATAGCAAAGAATAAGTCTCAACCCCTTGTAGGATATTCGATACATTACTGTTTATTGCAAGTGCTGCTATAGCATGATTTTTAGCACTTTTTACGTCGTCTATTTTCAAATAGGCCTTAGCGATAATATTATTTACTTCAGCTATCAACATAGGGTATTGAGTAGAGTTAGTTGGTTCTAAGTATTTTAAAAGGAAATCCAATGACTTTTGGGGCGCATCATTTTGTAAATACAGCTTGGCTTTATGTGTACGAACTATATGTGCTGGAATTAAAAAGTCGGCATTTATGCACTCTGCTACCGCATCTTCGAAGTCATTATCGTCCAACTTTAATTGATTTAAATTAAATTTTGCTTCTAGAGATAGTTGTTTAAGGGCACAATTATTTTTTGGTGGTAATTTTTGTTGTGAAAGCTTATCAATGTAACTTAATGCTAATTGGTATTGCCCTAATTGACTGTAAAATACAATGATGGTCAGTAAACCGTTTTGATAATGTTCAGTATTGTTAATAGTGGGTAAAAGTTTAATGTTAGTGGTAATATACTCTAACCCCTCTGCCCAGTTTTTGGTTGCAGCAGCAACAACAATAAGAGAGTAATTGACTCTAAATTTGATTAAATTGCTAGTGTTTTTTTTTAGCAGAGTCTTTAATTTTGGCTCTGCTTTATCATATTCCCCGCTGTAAATGAAATGAAAGGCAAATAATGCATCCAGATATTGCTGCTGTTTGTCTGTGAGCTGATGCTCCTTTAGTTCAAAAATTAACTTTTTAAATTCTGTAGGATTGGAACGTCTATTTTTATCTGCTAATTGCAGCTTATCGTTAATTTCTTTCAGTGTAAGGTTTTTGTTTTCGAACTGTTTTGGCTTGGTTCTTTCATCTGCTAATGACGTTTGAATAGAAGTTGACAGTACAAAAAATAACAGCACAAAAAAACTAAATATCAAGGTATTGTTTTTTACTGCACTGTTAGTTTTTATCAACATTACTGGAGGCAAACTAGTAATTGACGGTTATTAGCTGACTAGCGGTTTCTGTGCTGTCATTCGTTTTGTCACTTTCTTCTGGTTCATCATCTTCTGCAGGAATAATAGGAATGAAAAACTTAATTTTTGAAATTTCATCAGTGTTTTCAACTAACGCTTCAACATCATTAGCCACAATAGCTTGCATTTGACCATCATTAATATCACTGGTTGCTACTAAATCAGCAATAGCATCTTCGCTATTAAGTGCTGCGTCACTTGCCATTTTTTCTAATACTGTAATTACTTTACTCAAAATTCATACTCCATTTTGTTTTTATTGTTAGCGATTTAAAAATGCTTTGGATTTTTAGCCTAAGCAATACATTAAATTCAATCTTATGGGTCACTAAATTAGCAGAGTTAGGGCGGTTAACGCAATGGCTATCATTGATATTATCGTCTTGTTTTATAGGTGATGTTTTACAGGCTGCGTTCAAATAATAATCGTTGTCTTTTCTCTTTTCTCTTATTTTGTAGCAGGAAATACTTTAGTAATCAACTGCTGCAGCCATTGTTCATGATCAAAGTACTGGTAGTGAGTATGATCGATACTTTTGCTGTGGTCATTAACCGCTGTCGCAGGATTAAAACCTAGCTTATTAACAAAACGTTTAGTCGCTAGGTTACGACTATTATAAAAGGCATTGATACGAGAGATTTTTAATTGAGTAAACGCGTATTCCATTAGCGCACCCATCGCTTCTTCAGGAAATAACTTACCATTAGCTTTGGGAGATAGCATAATTCCTATTTCAGCTTGTTTTATGTCAGTAACCTCAGTTTCATTCATTGTGATTGCATTGTGCGGCAGGATGAGAAATGACAAGGTTTGCGTGCCAATAATGGTTTCACTCTTTAGACAAACGATTGCCCACGTAATTACTGATTTTTTACCCCCATTAATAGCGCGTTGATTAGCTCGGAGATAACGTTGAAAAGCTTTGTTCGCCTCCTCGGAACTTAAACTCCCCCCTGTATGACGCATTACCTTTTCATTAGTGAGCTGGTAACAAAAAAAGTCCTCATCATCAGCCAATAAAGGTCTTATTAATAATCGCTCTGTGGTAAAGCTATGCATAAGCTCGCTTACATCGTTAGGTGTTTCTGATTGAGGCAACGTTAGTTATATCCCCATGAGGTATCTAACTTTTCTGTTTCTGTTTTTTCCGGTGCAGTAAACATGGTGACTCTATTGCGATCCGCATGTTTTGATTCATAGGCAGCAAAATCAGCATCACCAATGAGTTTTTCTAGTGTGAAACCTGATCGTTGTGCATCAGTAACGCCGAAGCTGGCGGTTATGGTAAAGTCACAGCCTGATGCTTCCGTAGTTATTGCTTCAATGGCGGCGCGACAAGCTTCAGCCCTCAGCATGGCAACATCAATATTACAGCTAGGTAATACAATACAAAATTCTTCCCCTCCTAAACGGGCAAATATATCATTCTGCCTACCAAGCTTCTCACAGGCTTTGGTCACTGCTTTTAATGCCCAGTCGCCAGAAAGGTGACCGAAGCTGTCATTAATTTTTTTGAAGTGGTCTAAGTCAAACATAATTACTGATAAGTCTTGCTCTGCACTTTGACAATACTTTAAGGCACTGAGTGTTACTTGGGTAAAATGACCTCGGTTAAATATTCCGGTTAAAGGGTCGTACTCTGCTAGTTGTTTTACTCGCTTATGAGTACGCCATAAACGTAAACCACCTAAAGTTAATACGATAATAATAAAGGTTAACAATATAATGACTAATTGGCGGTTGTTAACTTTAGTTTCAGCCAACGTTTGCTCTGCAGACAATAAACTATTCTTTTCACTTAATAGTGCTATTTGGCTTTGCTGAACAAGATGTTTGTTTTGGGCAAGCTGGAAAGATAAGTGTTTGTTTTTAATATCATCAGAATCTATTTTGTCAAAGGCAGCATATTTTTCATGGTAACTAAGTGCTAAGTGGAGTTTGTTTTCTTTTTTGGCAATTTGGTAAAGTACTTTATACGTTTTAGCTGACTGGTTAACATTGTTGTTTGATGTATTAGTTAGTGCAGCTTGTTCAGCGTAGTATTTACTGTTGGTTATGTCATTTGTTTGCCAGTAAGCCTGCGCCAAAATATTGTTCACACCCGTAATTAGTTCAGGGTAATGTGTGCTTTTTACTGCTTCTATGTATGGCAGTAGGCTATTGATAGCACCATTGATATTTTGTTCAGCTAAAAATGCTCGTGCTTGATAAACACGAATGATACTACTGACCATAATATCATTGTTTTTTTCACAGCTATTGAGCGCGGTATATATAACAGGGTCGCTGCTAGATAGTTGGTTTAAGTGGAATTTAGATTCAATAGCTAATTGCTTAGCAATGCAGTTAAGGTTTGGTGATAGGGCTTGGGCTAATAACTCTTTGATGTAATATAAAGAGAGCTCATATTGTTTCATTTTTTTATAAAAAATAATGGTGGCAGTTAAATGTGCCTGATAATGAAAGTTATTATCTATTAGTTCAGAGGCTTTAATATTTTTATTGATGAGGGCTAACCCCTTAAACCACTCCTTTTTTGCGGCATAAATATTGACTAACGTATAGCTGGTGCGAAAATTAATTAATTTATTTGTATTTGAGGCTAAAATACTTGAGAACTGCTTTTCTGCTTTGTTATATCGTCCGTTAAACGTGTGATCATAGCCTTTTAAGAAATTGAATAAGTGTAGCTGTTCTTTGGTAAAATTATTCTTGATAGCAAGATTTTTCAATATTTGTTGGAATTTTAATGGCTGTGTACGTCTAATATTATCTGCGAGTTTAAGTGCTTCGGAAATGCTATTTAGCGCATCTGTTGGTATTGTTTTTATATGTCTTGCTGATTGTAAGTCTTCCTGCTGGCTGTAAGCAAAGTTGCCGCAAGTGATTAGCGATAAAAAAAGTACAACTATAGTGTGCAGGAGAATATATTTCTTATTTTCAATATAAATAAATGTCACAGCAGCACTATTCCTTTAGGTGGCAAAATTAATTAACTCGTGTATTAATGGTTAATGTAATTAAGCCTTTACTATAAAGCGGAGTGTGTTTTTAGCTTCTTCACTTTGACTTTCTTCTTGGCTTTCCTGCTCTTCATCTTCAGCAGGTAATACAATGGCACACATTGAAAGTGGAAAGTTAGCAATAGTTTCAGCTAAACGTTCACTATCTTGCGCTAATATTGCTTGTTTTTGCTCAGTTGAAATTTCAGCATATTCTAATAACGCTGTGATTTCTTGTTTAGTTGTTAAGCTGGGGTTGTTAGCCAGTGTTGCTAATACGTTTATTACTTTACTCATACGGCTTACTCCATTTTTGTTATTTTTAAAAGAGTTAAATGCTTTAGTAACAAAGGTAACTCATTTGTTACTTGTTTTTGTTGGTTGCTAAATTAGCAGGTTTAGGGGGGGGAGAGCAATGATTAATCTGGGCTTTATTACCTCGGACGTTAGGGTAATTAGTTAGTTTATATTGATTTTATTTGCACCATGGTGCAAACATAAGCTATGTAGAGCAGGAGCTAGGTAAATGAAGTTGCTATAGCGTCTTTATTTACTTTCTTATTCCCGTGTGTTTTTGTTTTACATTTAGGTTTTCAACTATTGATAAGTCTTTACCTATCGTTGCTGGGCAAACTTTACTACACCTGTTTTTTCAGCTGAGCGGTCAAACACCACGTAATAGTTATTTAATAAGGGCAAACCAATAATACTTTGATTAGGCCATTGTGGTAACTGGCTCAATAAACGCAAGCAGGCCTTGTTATGATTAGGGGTATTTATTTGCCAGTACGTTTGTGGCGTACAAGCTAGTTGTACTATTTTCTCAGATGTTGTGGCGGTTGCTGCCTCACCAACAAAGTTGAAATACAGCGTTGGCCACTCTGAAAGTGTTAACTTACCTACATCTATACCTGTTAATTGTGCGCTCATTTCTTTAAAAGGTGCTAAACATTTGGCAAAGTTGCCGTTATAAGCAATGAGGTAGTTAATGACTTGTTGGTAAATGTCGGCAGTAAGTACTATACCCCCTGCACCAGTATCGATAATGGCGTTAGTGAAGTAAGTCTTTAGTTTGTTCGGCTCAAGTGGCTCTGCTGTTATAGGCTTGCTTTTTCCCACTTGAACAGACTTTAGCGCTACATTGTAATAAACATCGTGTTCTACCTTAATGCTTTGGAACTCACCTTGGTATAAGTCTGTTTGTTCTTCACCACCACCTAATATCAACAGGCCTTGGTTCAAAGGATCTTTAGCCAACTCAAGAGCGGGAGTGTTGTCAGTATTGTCGGCATTAATATGTATCGCAGAACGTTTACTATAGAAAGCAAACTTGTTGGCGCTGAGTTGCTGCTGTTCTAATAAAGTGAAGTAGGGCGTAACGTCATGTTCGGGGTACTTCCACATCAATTTTTTAAAACTGGCTAGATTTTCACTTACTTCTTCACTAAAAGGCCAAGGGTAACTGAGCGCAGGATTAATATTATGCTCAGTAAAGTAGTTACTAAAATCAAAGCTTTTGTTTAGGTGATGATAAGCCAAGCCTAAAATACCATCGGCAGCACCAAAGGTTTTACTTTGTTTTGCAGAATGTACCAGGGCAACTGGCGCATCACTCAAGTTCATACTTGGACTTTTTGCGATGCTTTGCGGATGTTTGGAGTGATGGCAGTGCTCATGAATATTAATACTGGTATATATAACCGGACCATTCCAGCCGCCAACACCATAATTAACTTCTTGTATTGCGGTGCTAGGCGTTAACTTTTTATCAAGGGCTGCTTGGTAAGTTGTACTTTTTACTACCAAAGTGCTGCTACCGGTATCGAGTAGTAGGTTAACAGGCGATTTTTCACTACCTAGATGTAAGGTTACGCTGTAATCACCTTGTCCAAATACATTGGTAATAGGCATTCTTAACATTGTTGTCATGGCATTTGTCATTATTTTTATGATTATTATTGTTTTAACTTCAGTTGGCCTAAGTGCTGTTATTTTACTCTGCCACAGTTACAGCCGTTATTCGAGCTAAGTTTGCGCCATATTTGGCTTTGTCTTTTTTGTCTCATTTGTCAACAAATTTGTTAATGAATTGTATGATTTACGCCCACATTAATACTTTAATAAATGTCAATATCAAAAAGGTGAAAAAAAACAAATATTGTTCAAATTCTATGCTTTTCAATTGAAAAAAAGACGTGTAAACTTAGCGCCCTTTTGGAAGGTAGCTCAAAAAAACAGCAGTATGAAAATAGGCACATATCAACTCAATTCTCAGGTAATGCTTGCCCCTATGGCAGGGATTACCGATCAACCTTTTCGACAATTATGTTGTCAATTGGGTGCAGGCTTAGCAGTGTCCGAAATGCTTTCGTCAAATCCGAAAGTGTGGCATACCGAAAAGTCTAAATTGAGAATGGTGCATAGCGATGCTGCAGGTATTCGTTCGGTACAAATTGCTGGAAGTTGTCCTGAAGAATTAGCGTTTGCTGCGAAAGTAAATGCTGATAACGGCGCGCAAATTATTGATATCAATATGGGCTGTCCTGCAAAAAAGGTAAATAAAAAATTAGCGGGTTCTGCTTTATTGAAAGAACCTGCATTGGTTGAGCGTATTGTTCAGTCGGTGGTGAATGCGGTAAATATTCCGGTCACGCTAAAAATTCGCACAGGATGGTGTGAAGATACTCGTAATGGTATTGAAATAGCTAAAATTGCCGAAGGTAGTGGTATAGCATCACTCGCAGTGCATGGCCGTACTCGTAATGACTTTTATAAAGGCAATGCGGAATACGACACTATTAAAGCAATAAAAGCAGCGATTTCAATTCCGGTAGTGGCAAATGGTGATATTACGTCACCTGAAAAGGCACTGCAGGTTTTAACCCTTACGGGAGCAGATGCCATAATGATTGGCCGTGGTGCACAGGGTCGTCCGTGGATTTTTCGAGAAATTAATCATTTTTTGACAACGGGCAATAAAATGTTAGCACCAGCATTGAGTGAAGTACGCTCAATTGTATTGGCCCATGTTATGGAGTTACATCAGTTTTACGGCGATTTCAAAGGTGTGATGATCGCCCGAAAACACGTGTCTTGGTATGTACATAACCTAGTTGATTGCCTTGAAGGCTTCAGCGCAGCGTTTAACATTGACCAAGGCAAAGCGTTTAGAGCTATTTTTAATGGTTTAGCGTCGACCGATGAACAATTGGTGACGTTAGACAAATTTTTTGATGATTTTGCTACTGGTTCCTTTTAGGGGCGAGTGAAAAATTGTTGTAGTTTTATTTTATTTTTATTAACAAAAGAAAGAGTTATATCATATGTTCGAACAAAATGTTTCTTCTCCATTTATTACTGGCGATATTCAGACACAAACTAAGACTTCTCCATTACGTACTCAAGCTAAAATCGCAATCAGCAACTACTTATCACAATTAAATGGTAACGATGTTGATGATATGTATGATCTTGTATTGAGCGAAATTGAAGCGCCAATGTTAGAAGAAGTTATGATGTACACTCGCGGTAACCAAACACGCGCTGCCAACTTGTTAGGCATTAACCGCGGTACGTTACGCAAGAAACTTAAAAAATACGGCATGAACTAAGCCAGTATTTTTATATAAAGCACCTTCGGGTGCTTTTTAAGTTTTATAGCACTCTAAATCTCTTTAATTAATCATGTAACTTTGCAAGTTAGCGTTATCAGTTAATGATAATAGGCTAGCAGTACGTTACAACTAAAAAGGTAAAAATAATGGATACTCCACGTCCAATTAAACGCGCACTATTAAGTGTTTCTGATAAAGCAGGTATTGTTGAATTTGCTCGTCGCTTAAGTGAGAAAGGTGTTGATCTTCTTTCTACTGGCGGTACAGCAAAATTATTAGCTGAAAACGGCATTAAAGTAACTGAAGTATCTGACTACACAGGTCACCCAGAAATTATGGATGGTCGTGTTAAAACATTACACCCTAAAGTACATGGCGGCATTTTAGCGCGTCGTGGTATTGATGAAACAGTAATGGCAGAAAACGATATCAGCGCAATTGATATGGTAGTGGTTAACTTGTACCCGTTTGCTAATGCAGTAAGTGATGAAAATTGTTCATTAGAAAATGCAATTGAAAATATTGATATTGGTGGCCCAACGATGGTTCGTGCCGCTGCTAAGAACCATAAAGACGTGACTATTGTTGTTAATGCCAGCGATTACGATCGTGTGTTAACAGAATTAGATAACAACAATGATTCATTAACGTATAAAACACGTTTTGATTTAGCGATTGCTGCCTATGAGCATACTGCTAGCTACGATGGAATGATCGCTAACTACTTTGGTAAAATGTTACCAGCGTACGGCGAAACAGAATCGACAGCGTCTTTTGAAAATAAAGTTAAATTCCCACGTACTTTTAATAGCCAGTTTATTAAAACACAAGATTTACGTTACGGTGAAAACTCGCATCAAGATGCTGCTTTTTATAAAGAAGCGAATCCTGAAGAAGCGTCAATTTCTACCGCGACTCAGTTACAAGGTAAAGCTTTATCTTATAACAACATCGCTGATACTGATGCAGCATTAGAATGTGTTAAAGAATTTGATGAGCCAGCTTGTGTCATTGTTAAGCACGCTAACCCTTGTGGTGTTGCGATTGGTGATAACATTTTAGCGGCTTATGAAGGCGCTTATAAAACTGATCCTACTTCTGCTTTTGGTGGCATCATCGCGTTTAACCGCGAATTAGATGCAGATACTGCTGAAGCGATTGTTTCTCGTCAATTTGTTGAAGTAATCATTGCACCAAGTGTTTCTGATGCTGCAGCACAAATTGTAGCTGCTAAGCCTAATTTACGTTTATTAGAATGTGGTCAGTGGGATAACAAATCAACTGGCTTTAATTTGAAACGTGTTAACGGCGGTTTATTAGTACAAGATACTGACCAAGGTAGCGTAACAAGTGATGACTTAACGGTTGTTACTAAGCGTCAACCTACAGCAGACGAGATGCGTGATTTACAATTTTGTTGGAAAGTAGCAAAATTTGTTAAATCTAACGCGATTGTTTACGTTAAAAATAGCTCCACTATCGGTGTCGGCGCTGGCCAAATGAGCCGCGTATACTCAGCGAAAGTTGCGGGTATTAAAGCTGCTGATGAAAACTTAGAAGTTAAAGGTTCGGTAATGGCCTCTGATGCATTCTTCCCATTCCGTGATGGTTTAGACGCAGCTGCTGAAGCAGGCATTACTGCCGTAATTCAGCCGGGTGGCTCTATGCGTGATAACGAAGTTATTGCAGCAGCAGACGAACATAACATCGCGATGGTGTTTACAGGTATGCGTCACTTCCGCCATTAAGATTTATTCTTGTCGCTGTTAGCCACAATTTAGTTGTCGAATGTACTCTCTGACTAACGTCAGCTCCGTGCTTTTTCCTATAAATTGAAACTAACAGCTTAAAGAACCTTTCTTAAGGTGAAAGAAAAAGATAGAAGAAAAGCAGTGTTGATTTATTTACTTACAATGAAAATAAGTATGGTAATAAAATCTACGCTGCTTGTTTGTTTCAAATCTGTTATAAATATTGCTGATAATTTATATCTTCAATGATATTGATAAAAATACTAATAATTTCATACCAGTTTCACTAATGTGGTGATCAATTTATACGTAGGGAAAACGAACAAATACAAGGCATTTATTTTAATAACTAGTTGTTCTAATTATTAAATAAATAACGCAGTAGTTGGTTGTTTTAACAAGTAGAAATGAGCACTTAGTTAGTGAGATTGGTATTACAAAGGAAAATAGTTATGACAATTAAAACAAACGCGCTTAAATCAATCGCTATTGCAGTGACCTTAAGCTGTGGAGCATTAAGTTTATCTGCTACGGCACATGATACTCATGCACATGAAGCTAATTCCAACAAAAGTGCATCAATAAAAGTACTTGAAAATGCTGTGTCAGGTGATCATCGTACGGCTAAAAATAAAGCGCGTGATCAATATCGTCATCCTATTGAAACGTTGAACTTTTTTGGTTTTACACCAGATATGACCGTCGTTGAAATTACGCCAGGTGGTGGTTGGTACACTGAAATACTAGCACCAGCGTTAAAAGGTACTGGTAAATTATATGGTGCTCATTACCCCGATACAGGTGCTGATGACTATTACAGTAATTCACGTAAAAAATTAGTGAAGAAACTTGCTTCAGATGTAGTTTTCAGTGACGTTGTTTTAACAGACTTTACTCCACGTCAAGAAAGTGTTTTAGCACCACAAGGTAGTGCTGATCTAATCTTAACGTTCAGAAATCTACATAACTGGAAAGATGCGGGTGTAGAGCAAGTATTTAAAGATGCTTTTAATGCACTTAAGCCAGGTGGTGTTTTAGGTGTAGTTGAACACAGATTACCTGCAGACGGTGATGCTAAAGTAGCAGTAGGTTATGTTTCTGAAACTAATACTATTAAACAAGCTAAAGCGGCTGGTTTTAGATTTTCAGCTTCTAGTGAAATTAATGCTAACCCAAAAGATTTAGCACAATACAAAGTCTGGACTTTACCACCTAGCTTAGCGCTTAAAGATAAAGACAGAGCAAAATATTTAGCGATTGGCGAAAGCGATCGTATGACATTAAAATTTGTTAAACCAGCGAAATAATTGCTGATTTAACCAAAAGAAAATTAATAGGAAAACATATGAAAATCTTAGTTATAGGCGGCGGCGGTCGTGAACATGCTTTAGCATGGAAAGCGGCTCAATCAAGTCAGGTTACTAAAGTGTTTGTTGCTCCGGGTAATGCTGGTACAGCAACCGAAGCAAAATTAGAAAATGTTGCTATCGATATTAGTGATAATGCTGCCTTAGTTGCTTTTGCTCAAAGTGAAGACGTTGCCTTAACTATTGTTGGCCCTGAACAACCACTGGTTGATGGTGTTGTTGATGCTTTTCAAGCTGAAGGGTTAGCTATTTTTGGTCCAAGTGCCAAAGCTGCTCAACTTGAAGGTTCAAAGTCATTTACTAAAGACTTCTTAGCACGTAACAAAATCCCTTCAGGCAGCTATGAAAAGTTCACCGAAGTTGAGCCTGCATTGGCTTATGTTCGTGAACAGGGCGCACCTATTGTTGTTAAAGCTGATGGTTTAGCTGCAGGTAAAGGCGTTATTGTTGCATTAACATTAAAAGAAGCAGAAGACGCTATTACCGATATGTTAGCGGGTAATGCTTTTGGTGATGCGGGTCATCGCGTAGTGATTGAAGAGTTTCTTGAAGGTGAAGAAGCTAGTTTCATCGTAATGGTTGATGGTAAAAATGTTTTACCAATGGCAACAAGCCAAGATCATAAACGTGCACTCAATGGTGACTTAGGCCCAAATACGGGTGGCATGGGAGCATATTCTCCAGCAGCAGTAGTTACGGCTGAAATTCATGATCGTATTATGGCTGAAGTAATTATGCCGACGGTTGAAGGCATGGCTAACGAAGATGCTCCTTATAGTGGCTTCTTATATGCTGGTTTAATGATAGCAAGTGATGGTACACCGAACGTTATTGAATATAACTGTCGTTTTGGTGATCCTGAAACACAGCCAATCATGATGCGCTTACAATCAGATTTAGTTGAATTATGTCTAGCCGCTACACGTGGTGAATTAGATAAAGCAACGATCGAATTTGATAGTCGCGCAGCTGTAGGTGTAGTACTTGCCGCACAATCTTATCCTGCAAGTTATCCAAAAGGTGATGTGATCTCTGGTTTAGATAAAAATAACAATGTATCAGCCAAAACATTCCATGCTGGTACTAAGTTAAATGAGCAAGGTGAGGTTGTTACTAACGGTGGTCGTGTACTATGTGCAACTGCATTGGGCAATACAGTAACTGAAGCTCAACAAACGGCTTATGAGTTACTACATCAGATCACGTGGAAAGGTGTCGAATTTAGAACAGACATTGCTTATCGTGCAATCGAACGTGAACAAGAAAATAGCTAACTAAAATTTGGCTTGGTAAAACAGATAGATCATCTTAGTGATCTAGCCTTTTTATCCTATGATCATTTAGATAATGTTAAAAAACCGACCTTAGTGTCGGTTTTTTCATTATTATACGGAATAATTAATCTAAACTAGTGTCATAACAAAGTTAAATCGATACGTTACCTGATAATACATAGTGAGATAACTACAGCTGTAAACTCAGTATTGTTTAATGAATTGCTCAAGGATCATCAACGATCGTGCTTTATAGCCCAATAAGAAAGCTATATGTACGTAAATCGTGCGAACAAACGTAAAGGTGAAAATAACCCTTGATCAAATGTTAAAGCTCTCTATAATGCGCTCCAGTTCCAAGGGGTTCACGCAAAATGAATCGTCAACGGACTGTTTTGATATGTTATCTAACCGAATATTTGGTAAATAACATAAGTTAACGTGTTGTTTTAAATTTTTCTCGAAATACTTTT
>NZ_PJAU01000051.1 GCF_002836255.1 Colwellia sp. 75C3
ATCATTCACGCCTATTACGCACACAGTAAGTGCCTCTGCTGGCACGGGTGGCGGTGTTTCTCCCGCAACACAAACGGTGAATCAAGGTACAACAACGACAGTCACGCTGACACCGGCTAGTGGTTATATTATTAGTACGGTTACTGGTTGTGACGGTACTTTATCGGGTAATACTTATACTACAGCTGCTATTTCAGCGAGTTGTTTAGTTAGCGTATCGTTTATGCCTATTACGGGTGTTACGCACACAGTCAGTGCGATTGCAGGTACAGGTGGTGGGATTTCTCCAGCAGCACAAACGGTTGAACAAGGTGCGATAACGACAGTCACAGTTACACCAAATAGTGGTTATGCTATTAGTACGGTCAGTGGTTGTGACGGTAGTTTATCGGGTAATACTTATACCACGGGTACGATTGCGGCGAGTTGTTCGGTCAGTGCATCGTTCACACCAATTACGCACACGGTAAGTGCTCTTTCCGGCACGGGTGGTGAGGTTTCTCCAGCAACACAAACGATTAATCAAGGTTTGACAACGACAGTCACGGTGACACCAAATAGTGGTTATGCTATTAGTACGGTCAGTGGTTGTAGTGGTAGTTTATTGGGTAATACATTTACTACGGGTGCCATTGCCGCGAGTTGTTCAGTTAGCGCAGCCTTTAGCCTTATTATCGTTAATATTATCCCTATAGCTAATAATGATGATGTCGACGTTCAACAAAATAGCCAACATAATATCATCGATATTTTGAGTAATGATTCAGATGCCGATGGTGATACCTTAACGGTAACTGAAGTGTCAGCAAACTACGGTACTGTTACTATTAAAAGTGATGGTACTTTAAGTTACAGCCCGCTTGGTGAAAGCTCTGAAACAGATATTATTACTTACACTATTAGTGACGGTAACGGAGGTATTGCCAGTGCAGTGGTAACGGTTACGGTAATTGTTGTTGAAAATAAAGCACCAATTGCAATTGATGATAGTTATGCCTTTACTTCGTTTACCCCTGTAACACTTGATGTGCTGATAAATGACAGTGATCCAGAGAATGACCCAATAGAGTTAGTGAGTGTGCAATCAGATATTGGCGAGGTGGAAATAGTTGATGGTGTGCTTATCTATACTCCTAAACAAGGCGTTGGTGGCACTTTTACCATAACTTACAGCATTAAAGATTCGGTGGGTAATATTGCGAAAGCTAAAATATCTGTGCGTATTGAGTCAGAAAATGGACCTGTTATTACCTTACCGCAAGATTTGTGTGGTGATTTTACCGTGAATGCCACTGGCCTATATTCACGTGTGGATTTAGGCGTAGCATCAGCGGTTGACCGTTTTGGTAATGTACTGCCAGTCTCTTTAATTAATGGTCAAGTATTGTATCCACCTGGCATTAATGAGGCCTTTTGGCAAGCGACCGATGCGGAAGGTAATACAGCCGTTGAAAAACAATTTGTTTGTGTTAATCCGATCATTTCAATTGAAAAGAATCAAACGGTATTTGAAGGGGAGTCAGCGACTGTTAGCATTTACCTTAATGGTAAATCGCCAGTTTATCCGGTAGTTGTTGCTTTTGATGTCATTGGTAATGAAAGTGATCATAATTTGCACTCGGGTGAAGTTGTTATCACCTCTGGTACTAAAGTTACCGTGAACTTTGACACTTTTAGTGATGATGTTGCTGAGGGAGATGAAGCAGTCGATATTACACTTTCCAATACCTTAAATATTGGCGCCAAAAATAGTCATCGCTTTGTGATAACAGAAAATAATGTTGCGCCAGAACTTAGCTTAAGTGTTTTACAAAACCAAGAACAACGCTTAATGGTTACTTTAGCCGATGGTGTGGTGACAGTTTTAGGGGCTGTATATGATCCAAATACCACCGATAGCTTTAGTTATGATTGGCAACCGTCAGATAATAGCATCGTTAATACATCAACAGATTTGACTCGTTTCACCTTTGATCCTAGTGCGCTTAGTGTCGGTATTTATACATTGTCAGTGACTGTTACTGATAGTGGTACACCTCAATTATCTGATGAAGAAACAGTTTATATTCAGGTTGTTAGTGCACTAGCTGAGCTAACCAGTGCTGACAACGATGGTGATTTAATACCTGATAATGTTGAACGATATAAGGATACAGATGGTGATGGTATTCCAGATTATCTCGACCGTATTAGTGAGTGTAATGTCTTACAAGAAGAAGCGATAGTTCATGATGGTTACCTTATTGAAGGGCAATCAGGAGTATGTCTGCGCCGAGGAAGTTTAACCATAGGAGGTCAAACTGGCGGAGCACAAATCACTGAAGACGACATAGTAAATAACCATGACGATGAGTTTGTTGAAGATTCTGAAGCGGTAAATGTCGGCGGTATTTTTGATTATATTGCTTATAGTTTACCTGATCATGGTATGACGTTTGCTATCACTATGCCGCAACGTAAACCTATTCCGGCTAATGGCGTGTATCGAAAGTATAGAGCAGGCAGTGGCTGGGGCTTCTTCATAGAAAATGAGCGTAATAGTTTATGGTCAACCCAAGGAGAGCCAGGGTATTGTCCTCCACCAAATAGCAATACGAACGGTGATAACCAGTGGACTTTAGGTTTAACCGAAGGGCATTGGTGTGTGCAACAAATTATCGAAGACGGTGGTATTAATGATGATGATGGTCTAGTTAATTCTATGGTGTTTGATCCCGGAGGTGTTGCTGTAATGCTTAGTGCAAACCAGTTACCTGTTGCGGTTGATGACTACCTAGAAATGACCATGAATAATGAAAAAACCATTGAGGTATTAGTAAATGATACCGATGAAGATGGGGACTTATTAATCATTTCATCGGCCACTGTTAATATTGGCACTGTTGATATAGTTAATAATCAATTGGTGTATCAACCCGTAGCTAATTATATTGGCATTATCACTATTGATTACGGTATCACCGACAATAATGGCGGTACTGATCATGCGGTTGCATACATTACCATACTCAATAATGCTGCTCCCATCATTGCTAATGAAAACAGCACTATCAATCAAGACGGAAGCGTATCTATTAATTTGCTCGATAATGATAGTGATGCTGAAAACGATATTTTATCTTTGATAAGTATTGATAATGCGCAAGTGAGTTTCACTGCTGATGGTCAAGCCACGTTTACTCCCAACGCTAATTTCTTTGGTGTAATTACCATTAACTATGTTGTGCAAGATAGTTTGGGTAATACGGCAGAAGGGCAATGGATTATTACCGTTAGAGAAGTTATACAAGTTAATGCAAAAACTTCTGGTGGCGGTGCCTTGCACCTTATCGCTCTATACCTGTTGTTAATGATATTTTTAAGAAGGCAATATAATCGTTATGAAAAATAAAATAATTACTCGAGTTTCAGCAGCAATTATTAGCATCCTATTATTGCCCCTGGCGTATAGTAATGAGCGAAATTGCCAAGACGAAGAGAAAAACTATAAAACCTGTGATACGCATTTAGGCTGGTATATCGGTGGTGATATTGGTTATGCCACTACAGATATTAATGAGAAAGATTTAGATAGCTTCTTTCAACAATCAGGGTTAACGGCGAACAGTATTTCTATTGACGACGATGGCACCAGTTTTAGCTTATTTGGTGGTTACCAATTTACTACTCACGTTGGTGTTGAAGTGGGCTATTTAGATTTAGGTGAACGCACTGTCTATTTCACCGGACAAGATATAGACACAGATAATTTCTATGATAATGCCGAGCATGTTTATCCACAATCGGGCAATGGTTTTTCAATTGCCGTTGTTGGCGCGTGGCCATTAACTGAGTCGTTTAAAGTTTCCGCGAAATTGGGTTACCTTGATTGGCAAGGGGACTATATTACGAATGAACTAAGCCAAGGTGCCGAGGTCGGTAGTGATGCCGTTTCTGGAGGGGATTTTTGGTATGGCGGTGAGCTGAACTATCGTATTGATGATAACTTTCAGGTTTACCTTAGTGCGGAACGCTTTGAACTAGCAAGAGATAAAACCAGCAATGTTGCATTAGGGGTTCGTTATTATTTTGGTGAGGAGAGTATTGTTGTTAAACAAGCACCAATAGCTAAAGCCATCATTATTGTTAAAGCGCTAGATACAGACAAAGATGGTGTGTTAGATAAAAATGATCAGTGCCCTGGTACGGATATAAGCCATCAAGTCGATGTGGTTGGTTGTACTATAATGCAAGAGCAGCAGTTTAACTTCTCATTAATCGTTTATTTTGCTAATGACTCTTATGAAATACCGGCAGAATATAATGACAAAATTTCAGCTTTGGCGGCATTCATCACCAAACATCAAGTTAAGACGTTGAAAGTATTTGGTCATACTTCAGCCCCTGGTTCTCGTTCGTACAATTTAAAGTTATCAGAAAAAAGAGCTGAATCAGTCGCCCTAGTTTTGGCAACACAGTTTAATATTGATAAACAAATCATTGAGCCTATTGGTAAGGGAGAATCAGAATTCATTGATGATAGATATACCGAAGAGGCACATAAGGTCAATCGCCGTATCGAGTTGAATATAAAGGAGCAGCTTGTTCTTCCGGTAAAAAGGTCAATTAAATAATTTGCATACATTTAAATTAAACTGAGGCAGTAAGTCTGCTGCATCTCAATACAATTTATTGTATTGACTCTAATTAAGGTGGAGTAGGTTACTCTCATTAGGCTAGCCAATGGCTATATTTTGGCTTTATCAGGATGAAAATCTCACGTAATAGTGCTTAAGGAGTCTATGTTTTCTTACGGAAAAGATAGGCTCTACTTCTTACGGGCATTATGTTTTTTACTGGATTTTTTAGGAGCCAGTAATCATAACTAAGTTGTCTTATTAAGCATGATGATTTTGGCTATAATAGAGCATTGAATATCAAATGCTTTGTTTATTATTAGTCAGTTCAACTGCTTCTCGAAAGCCTGAGTATAAGTGCCAAGTCTTTTTTATACTCAATTTCACTCTATTAAAACCAGGCAATACATTTCAATTTCATCCGCTAATAAAGAAATACCAGCCTTTTTTCCAAAAAAACTAACATTATTGAACTCTTTTATAGGTTTTATTTTTATCTAAAAGTTATTTTTACTGAGATTAAATAAATATTATTACATCTTATATCAGTGACGTTGGTTTTATAAACACCACTAAAAAACATTAGATTTTTATATTATATTCCTTATTAAACAATTATTTATTTTGTTTTGTGTGTTTGTTTTAGTTGATGTTTTTCGTACTGATTAATAAGTGTTTGTGTGATTAATGTTCGTTGTTTTGTTGTTTAGTGTTGCTGGATGTATACTGGTATGATAGGTTAACTGCATGATATCAGTGCTAGGTATTATACGATTAAATAATAAGTTAATAAAAATAACAGTCGAAACATTAAAACAATTAAATATTGAGGGAAGTTATGAATACTAATCAAAAAACATTTCGTCGCACAGCATTATCCGTTTGTATTGCAGCACTACTTAGTCCAGCAGTTATGGCAGCAGAAGATGCTAAAACAGCAGAAGCTGAAAAAGAAGTTGAACGTATTATTGTTACTGGTTCAAACATCTATAGAGGTGGTAGTGCAAACTTCTCTTCATCAGCACCAGTTACTGAAATTGGTAAAGAAGTTATCGAAGGTGTTGGTTCTATTTCTGTTGAGAGTGTTTTAAATAGCATCCCATCAGTTACATCAGATATCAGTGCATCAAGCAACAACAACTCATTTAGTGCTGGTCCAGCAGCTAACATCGGTACTGCAACTACATCATTACGTAACCTTGGTTCAGCACGTACGTTGGTTTTAGTTAACGGTCGTCGTTATGTATCAGGTGTATCAGCTAACACGGGTTACGGTGTAGATTTAAACTCTATCCCAACGGCTACTATCGAACGTATTGACGTATTAACTGGTGGTCAATCAGCAATCTATGGTTCTGATGCAATTGCTGGTGTTATCAACATCATCACTAAGAAAGATTTTGAAGGTTTTGAAGTTAGTGCTTTAGCTGCTGAGTCAACTGAAGGTGGTGCAGGTAGAAGTAATGTTGATTTTACTTACGGTACTAACTTTGATACAGGTAACGTATGGGTTTCTTCAAGTTTTGCAGAACAAAAACAATTAGACTCTAAGGATAGAGCCTTTGCTGCACAAGAATTACGTTTTTTAGATACTAATGGCGATGGCGACATGGATGCTCCAGCTGTACGTAATGGTCCTAACCATGTAGATGGTTCAACACTTTTTGCAGGTAGTCTTCAATTGTTTGGTAATGGCGATCTTTATAATAATTACGATAAACCACAACCATTACTTGATAGTAACTTCAAACCTGTAGGCCCAACTGATTTTGATAATCAAAATGCAGGTCGACTTATTGTTTCACCATATGAACGTTTTAATGTTTCTTCTGGTATGAATTTTGATCTTTCTGATAAATCTTCAGCTGAAATTGAAATTAATTACTCAAGAACTTCATCATCTTCTAAAATAGAAGAAGGTTCACTTGGTGTTAGAGGTGATTTGTTCCGTGGCGGCGATACTGGTATTGATGTAGCAACTAGCCCATTCTTTGTTGGTAGTAGTGCTGGTGAGCAATTACTTGCAGAGCTTAATACTCTTGGCAACGGTACATCTCTGAATCAACTAACTACTGGTCGACGTATATTTGAAATTGGTGACCGTGTTGTAAATAATAACCGTAGTACTTTCAGAGTTGCAGGTAGCTATAGTTACGAATTTGAAGACGATTTATTATTAAAAACGAGTGCTGTTTATGGTATAACATCTCAACAACAAACTAGTAGTGGCGATTACAGCAGAACTCAACTTCGTAACGCTGTAACTATTCAAGAAGATCCACTAAATCCTGGTCAGTATCAATGTGCTGATGAAGCTGCTAGAGCTGAAGGTTGTGTGCCTATCAACCCTTTCGGCACTGTAGATAGTCTTGCTGGTGATGCTGGTATTGTTGGTTTTTCACCTGAAGGTGTGGATTATGTTGAAATCACTACAGGCCAAACTGGTGAAATTAAACAAACAGTAGTATCAAGTGTTCTTTCTGGTTTCTTACCTTATTCATTTAATGACGACGAAATCAGTTTTGCTGCTGGTGTTGAATACCGTAAAGAAGAAGCTATAGAAACTCCTGATAGTTTCCGTCAACTAGGTTTAGCACGTAGTGCAGCAATTACAGCTATCGAAGGTGAATTTGATGTTGCAGAAATCTTTGGTGAGCTTTATGTTCCTGTTGCAGATTGGTTAAACGTAAGTTTAGCTGCGCGTGTTGCTGATTACTCTACAGTGGGTGTTTTAACAACATACCGTTTAGGTCTTGATGCACCTATTAATGATTCTTTCCGTCTTCGTGCTAGTCAATCTTCTTCAGTACGTGCTCCAAACATCAATGACTTATTCTCTAATGGTGTTGCAGGTACAGCGGCTAATAATGTAGATGCTTGTAATGGTGTTAGTAATACAGCTACTGATAATATTTCTGTAAACTGTTCTTCAATTGCTTCTATTGCAGCTCGTCAAGCGGCTAATGGTGGTGTATTTCAACTAGAAGCTTCAGAAGCGAACAATACAACGCAACGTACAACAGGTAACGTTAATATTAAAGAAGAGACAGCTGACTCGTTAACATTAGGTGTGGTTTTTACTCCTATCGATAGCCTTTCTCTTTCACTTGATTATTATGCAATTGAAATTGAAAATGGTATTACTTCAATCGCTGGTGATGTAGCTGTTCAACGTTGTCATAACGTTGCTCCAGGTTCATTTGATGCTACTTGTGAAGGTAATGTTAAACGTGATGCTAGTGGTCCAATTTTACAGTTAAATTCTGCTATAATAAATGCCAACACTATTACAACTAGTGGTGTAGATTTAGAAGTTTCTTATTCAATTGATGACCTGCACATTAGCTTCTTAGCTAACTTCTTAGGTGAGTATGATGAAGATACACTTAGTGGCACTCAAGAATTTAAAGGCCGTATATTGTTCCCAGAGTTCAGATCTACAACAAATATCTCTTACAACGTTACTGATGAGTTGAATCTTTTCTCTCAAATTAGATATCGCTCTGAAACTGAATCATACCTTGAAGCAGACAGAGCTGGCTTTAGTGAAGATTTAAATACTATGGACGCTGTAGTATATGTTGATCTTAAAGCAAGTTACCAAGTAATGGATTCGTTAAATGTCTATATTGGTGCAAACAACTTATTTGATCAAGAACCTGATATTGACGTACGCACTGCTTCTGTAGGTACTAACACAGAGCCTAGAGCATATGATGCAATTGGTCGTACTATCTTCGCTGGATTAAAACTTAAGTTCTAATTTAACTGAGTTAAACTATTGAGGTCTAGTTACTGGCTGATGATAGTTAATACATTAATAAAACCTAATCGCTTACCTCTATACAGTGATTAGGTTTTATTGTTTCTACGGTGGACGTTTTCACAGACTACTTTAGTAGGAAGTCGAACTGCTTCTGTATAATGATACAAAAAGGAAATTTCATTGAACTTTTTTAAGCTATGTACGATCAGTACGTTATTCTTTTGTTTCTTTTCTCATGCTTTTGACCAAGGCAGTGACATTAATGTTATTACCAGTAAGGCCAACAAAATTTACTGGCAAAAATTTGGGGAATTACCTGTACCTGAACAATTTACAGAGTCACTCGGTGTTTCAGCCGCTTATAGCGGTTTTATAGGCGATTATTTGATCGTTGCTGGAGGCGCAAATTTTCCCAAAGGGCATCCCTTTTTTGATCAGGGAAATAAACAATTTTATTCAGATATCTTTGTATTTGATACGGCTAACAAACAACTGAATTTAGTCGCTCGTGGTCACTTACCCATCAAAGCTGGCCATGGTGCAACGTTGATTGTTGATAACAGTCTGTATTTAATTGGCGGCAAAAACAACGAACAAGCTTTTGACACAATAATAAAACTCACCCTTGATGGATCCAAAAAACCAATAACAGAGGTTATTGGAAATTTACCTTTTACGTGGGATTCCGGTGGTGCGGCTTGGCAAAATAATGCTTTGTATACTTTTGCTGGTAAACAAAATGGCCAAGTGAGCAACCAAGTCTGTAAATACTCTTTTCGAAGCGAAACGTGTGTTGATAGCAACACTACCCCACCAGTACCAGGGCTGAGTAGATCCGACTTTCCAGCAATTAACCATAATGACCATTTTTATGTTTTTGGTGGTTTGAATTTAGCGGCAGGAAAAGATAATTACGTATTAACCGATGTTTATGCCTTTGATTTTAACAAAGCCCGCTGGAAAACATTAGCGCCTATTACCGTGGACGAAAAAGCATTTTCAGTCGCAGGTGGCGGTGTAGCAGCTCTGCCAAATAATCAGTTAGTGTTATTAGGCGGGGTGAATAGAGACGTTTTTAATAATGCTATTTTACAATTAACTAGCCTTAAAGGAGAAGCTTTACAGGCTTTCAAGCATAGCTATTTCTCGTTAAGTAAAAAAGATATTAACTTTAGTCGTCGTCAGGTTATTTATGATATCAGCGAAAATTCATGGCATGCCTTAACGGATGAAGTGCCTTTTAGCGGTGGCGCGGGGCCGTTAACAGTTACACAAAAAGGTGATAGTATTTATTGGGTTTCAGGTGAAATTAAACCAGTTATTCGTAGTCCCAATATTTATCTTGGCTCATATTCTAGAGATTAATCATGAACGCGTGAAATAGTTTGCTCTAGCAAAAGAATCATAATAGGTTTACCTGCTTTTATGTTTTACTAAAGCAGGTGTCTAATATTCATTCAATATATCTGGGTTTGATGCTAGCTTCTTCCAACCGTAAACATTCATAGAACCCAATATCCTAATGATCGTATTTCGAATAAAACGGACTATGGTGTTATCGATGTTTTTAACGATAGCCCTGCACCTAAAGTACCACTGAAGCTTTTTTAAATAATGTTGTAGTTAATGTGATTTTTGTTTTGCTGACAAACGCGACATCAACAAACCTACATCCCCTCAGCAGATCTTCAGGCCAATGATTGTTGGAGGTAGGGGGATTACTATACTTAACAATTTAGCAATAAGTAAATACAGAAAATCTTGGTAAAAGCCTGAACCGGTTAATAGAAGCTGCTTTATTTTGAAGAGCATAAATAACGCTAAATGATCACTTTATCTAATAAAGTGATCAAGCTCTTAATATAAGAAACACGTTTGGCAACACTCGCTTTATTTGGACTTATTGATATTTTTCCGCCGATAAAATCAAGCTGATCATAATGACATTGCTGCAGAGAGTTTTCTATTTGTTCAATAGTTAAATGAGAACCCTTCGCAAAACTTGGAATATTAAATGCTTGCTCTGGTGGCATATGGGTATCTTTCCATTGTCCATACGGACCTTCAAGCCCCGAGGCGCCTGAAAATATTATGCCTTTTAATAAACCACTTCGGTAGGCTTGTTTGATATGAAGCAAAGGGCCTGTTGAACTGCGTGTTTCTATAGCTGAGCGGCCCCAATTGATACTGATACCAATGTCACTGTTAAGCCTATTATTAACATGTTTGATAGCGGTAATCTCATCTTCCAATAACATAAAGCCTTTTTCTGCTTCTTGTCCAACAATGTGGGCATCACAATGTTCAATCACAAGTTTTGCACCGTACCAATCCCAAGACTGCATAGTGTCAAGGGACGCTTGTAGCGCTTGTATAGATGAATGCGTGCTAGCGGTGATTCTTGGCGCGGTATGTATTTTTATAAAGCTCACGGCTTGTTTATCTAAGTAACTATTGAGTTTTAATATGGCCTGCTGAGCTTGTTGATAAAAAGCAAGTGCGGCTTGTCTGCCATCTTCATTGGTAGAAGCAATGCCAAAGTGAGGGTTTTTAGCAATATTGCCCATAACACCTGGGATTGAGGTAAATATAAACTGCCAATCTTTATCGATATTCTCTAAAAACCAATCATCGTCATAAGGGTGAAGTTTACCGGTAAAAGGGTGCTCTAGACCTGCAATACGATCAATAGCTTTGAGTTGTTGATAATACTGAGTTTCTAATTCTTGGTGCCATTGTTCGGTAGAAGGTGCAGTGGCATATGCGCCAATAATATATTCCATTAAGTGTCAGCCTTGATAATAGATAAGTCATTTGACTTTACTGGTGTACCTTTTATACCATCACTCCTGTTTTGTTGCAATATAACGTACTGGTTTTTAATCGAGGTTTTCATTTACAGGTTAACTTTAGAGAAATTTAAAGAAAAAAATAGAAATAATGAGTAATTCTATAGAAGCTACTTAGAAAATAATGACTACTTATCGTTAGTATTAGGACTCAATCTGCAATGACTTTCAAATAAAAATAATTATATAAGCGAATAAAAACAATCTATTACTGTTTTTATTTAATTGTTTTACTGAAAAAAAATATTTTCACTTTGACAATAAAAATACTTAAATGGTATATTGGTATAACAGGTTGATGGTGTACCTTGTATTTACGCTGTGCCATAGGCGTAAATTATTAAATAGTAGGCGTTTTGCTAGTCAGAAAATGGCATCTCAGTTTGATCTTATTCACTGTAGCTATAAGTTTTATAAATAGTTTTTAATAAACTAACAACGTAGAGAGAAGTCGAATAATCATGATTACCACAATAATAGCAAAGCGAATGTTTGATGGTAACAGCATCATAAATAATCAGGCGATAAGCTTCGCGGACGGTAAAGTGATCGCTTTTGATTCAGTTAAAGGCTCGAAGGAAATAAAGGTTTCAGGTTTACTTACGGCAGGTTTTATTGATGTACAGGTTAATGGTGGTGGCGGATATTTATTTAACCACGACACTAACTTAATAGCGCTTGAAGCAATGGTATTAGCGCATAGTCGCTATGGAACAACAGGATTGCTGCCAACACTTATCACTAGCGACATTGAGACAATAAATGCCGCGGCAAACACGATTTCCTTCGCAATAAAAGAGCAAATGGTTGGCATCGTAGGTGTACATTTTGAAGGACCACATATTAGTGAGCCTAAAAAAGGCATTCATAGTAGTGAGCACATTCGAGCCTTATCCGAACAAGAAATAGCTATTTACTGTCGCGATGATCTAGGCGTGAAAATTGTCACACTAGCACCTGAAAATGTCACTACAGCGCAAATTAAATATTTAATCGAGCACGATGTAAAAGTCTGTTTAGGACACTCAAATGCAAGTTTTGAAATAACGCAGGCTGCATTGGCCGCTGGGGCAGTTGGTTTTACCCATTTATTTAATGCGATGTCACCGCTGACGTCTCGCGAGCCTAATATGGTCGGAGCGGCATTGCTTGATCAACACAGTTGGTGTGGTTTGATCTTAGATGGTCATCATGTTCATCCCGCAGTAGCTAAGTTAGCAACACGTGCTAAAAAAAAGGGCAAGATGATGTTAGTGACAGATTCAATGTCAACGATAGGCAGTAGCCAACAAACACTTGAATTTGACGGCCATAAAATACAGTTATCAGACGATAAGCTAACCAGTCAAACAGGACAATTAGCTGGCTCGGCCCTAGATATGATTACAGCGGTAAATAATGCCAAAATGATGCTAGATGTGCCATTAGAAGAAGCGTTAAGAATGGCAAGTTTATATCCGGCAAATTTTCTTGGCTTAAATACAGAAACCCCTCAGCTAGCCATTGGTGCTAATGCTGACTTCACATTACTTGAATACGGTAATAACTCTGCTTTACATGTTAGCCAGACATGGATTGGCGGCAAACAAATATTCTAAATTACAGAGGTTTACAATGAAAAAACTTACCGGATTGATCTCCGCCCCTCATACACCTTTTGATAAACATGGCGAAGTTAATCTTGCTGTTATCGATCAAATTGCCGCACTACTCATCAACCAAGGCGTTGAAGGTGTTTATATTTGTGGCACTACAGGTGAAGGCCTTAATTGTTCTGTCGCTGAACGTAAAGCTGTCGCTGAACGTTGGGTTATCGCAGCTCAAGGCAAGCTCAGTATCACGGTGCATACAGGCGCTTTGTCAATTGTTGATACACTTGAATTAACAAAACATGCAGAAACACTCGATATCTTTGCTACTTCAGTTATCGCTCCATGTTTCTTCAAGCCAGGCTCAGTGGATGACCTTGTCGCCTATTGTGCTGCTGTTGCTGCAGCGGCTCCGACAAAGGCCTTTTATTATTATCATTCAGGTATGTCTGGTGTCATGTTTGATATGGAACAATTCCTTATCAAAGCAGATAAACTTATTCCAAACCTTGCCGGTATTAAGTTCAATCATGGTGATCTTTATGAATACCAACGTTGTACACGTGTTTGCGATGGAAAATTCGATATTCCTTTTGGTGTTGATGAATTCCTACCAGGTGGACTTGCGGTAGGCGCTATTGGTGCTGTTGGTAGTACTTATAACTACGCGGCACCGCTTTACTTAGACATTATCGAAGCATTCAATAACGGCGATCAAGCTAGCGTAACCGCCCTTATGGATAAGGTTATCGGTATTATTCGTCCACTCGTACAATATGGTGGGGTTGCTGCGGGTAAAGCGGCAATGTTGCTACACGGTATTGATGTTGGCGATCCTCGACTCCCTATTCGTGCACTTTCGGCAGCAGAAAAAGAAGATGTTGTTGCTAAAATGAAAGATGCTGGTTTTATGGCGCACATAAAGGCTTCATAGCACCGATTAAGAACACGGAATAATAATAATTTAACGACTAGGTAACTACTTACGCTTTGTATATGAATGATTGCTAGCAAAGGTTATATCCATTTTTACAATCTATAAATAGCAATTATATAAGTGTTACATATAAAAAATATATACAACCATCAACACTTTGTTGATGGTTTTTTTTGTCAAAAAAATAGGAGTAAATAATGCTTACTGTCGACATCATCGGCTGGATGGCAATGTTGTCATCAATTTTGTATTTATGTTTTGGCTTACCCTTGCAGATTATCAATAACTATCGGAGAAAATCGACGCAAGGTTTGTCATTAATGTTGATTGTCTTTTGTGCCATTACTTTGGTGATGTGGTCATTGTACGCTTGGAATAGTAATCCGGTAGATTGGTACATCCTAGGGGCTAATTTGCCAGGATTTTTCTTTTCGTTAGTCTTACTTTACCAATTTTGGCTGTATCGTTTTAATGATTGAAAATACTTTTGTTATTCACAGCTTTACTGCTTTATATTTGCAATGTAAATGATTAATAATCAGCAGTTTATTGTAGCCATAAATAAAAAGTCAACGCTCAGTATATGCTGAACGTTGACTTTTTTGCTTTGTAATTATTTGGGTTTTACTCGTTTAAGGCATTTAAAGTGCTCTGTTATGGTGTTGGCCATATTTGTACGCCATCAATAGCCAGGCTACTTTGGTTTAAACTTGAACAATAGCCCGTACTGGTCGAGGTATAGAATACTTGCGGTAGCATTTTATAACCTTTTGCCGTGATTTGTGCTTTTGCTTTAGCACTTAACTCAAAGCCATACATAGCAAACCAATCGCTTAAATTTAACTGCGTTATTTCAGATAAAGAGATAAATAAGCGTTCATTTTGACTGGTTACTTTAAATTCCTCGAGTGTGTAATCATTAAAACCTAGTGCTACTTTACCTGCAGCCCACGTTTCAATTGAGTTATCTAAGCGCCACATTTCTCTATCCCAAATATGCATTCGGGGGTATAAGTACCAACCGTTTGTAATCGTACCTTCTGCTTGCGCTGCCATCATTAATTGGATATATAGCGCATGATGCTCAGACCAACTTTTAGATAGCTTTTCTTGCATGTATAGTGCTGGATCCGCTGCTAACTTGCTTTGTTGTAAAGTATTAAACATCGTTTCAAAAGGAAGCCCCTGACAACTTGCAGACTCACCGGTTTCATCTTCATAAATAGACTTAGAAAAATATGAGTAGAAGTTGGTATTTGAATGACCGCCATATCCTTCAAAGCGCATGCTACCTCGTTCAATGCCATGACCTAATTCATGTAAGTCACCATGTCCCGTAGGACTGAAGTTCCAACCAGCATCATATGGGTTACCGCTACAGCCCCAGCCACACGTTGGTTGGTCGGCATTCATGTGTTTGACAATATCGATGGTATCAACTGAGAGTCCACGATTAGTGACAAAGTCATGTATTTCAGGGACTACGTCTATACCAGGTCCTTTAAAGCCTGCGAGTACATGCACCTTATTATGGGTGTAACGGTAAGTCGCATTAGCAAAATCTGAGGCGACAGGCCAAATACTGCCAGATAATGACGCACGTAATTTAGTCAATTTAGAATGTACCTCAAAGCCTTCAGTGGCAATTTCAGCCCAATCATAATCACCTTTATCCATTTGTTGGGCAAAAACAATATCATCTGCAGGTGTTCGCCAATGTGGGTGACGACCAATATTGGTAAAGGTAAAACTGACCTCGATATCTTTTTGAGAAAAACCTATTTGAATGGGACCACCGTAACTTGAGGTAAAACGTATTGTTTCACCAGAAGTAATCGTTAAACGATTACTTTGTAATAGGTAAGGACGGTTATATTTATTGCCATTGAATATATGTGTGGCGCCAGTTCTTAAGGTATTAATAAAAATGCTGGTATCCGCAATATTATTATCGGTACGTGTAACCGTAAACGTTTGTCCTGGTAATGCATAAACACCGGCAGAGCGAAAAGAGGGTTTAGATGTTAATGATACATTTGCACTCTCAGGAGTAATATGACTAAAGTCAGAACGGCTAAAGTTACCCATGTCAGGCTGTACTGGATTAATATCACGGGTATTGTAGATAGCGTAATCAGCATATAAAGACTTAAAAAAGTCTACCGTATCAGTTGTTAATTTATCCATAGGATAGCTAACTGTTTGGCGATAGTGATCGGCTAGTAAAATTAACAGTTTGTTCAGGCGGTAATCTTCGCTATTAAATATATTTATTTTTTGGCTGTTAAAAATGTTAAACATCGCATTGGTGGCATTAGCACCATCAAAAAACTCGCTTTGCACGTTAGACTCTGCAGGACAATTTCTAACACTACAACCCGTTAAGTCGACATCGAAAAAATTATTTTTAAAGTTTGTTAACAGTGTTCTTATATTGAGAATATCACTGGGTAAACCATCCGTTAAGGTTGATGGATCAAATGCTTGTAAACGTAATTTCCACCAGTAATTGTCATGACCGTGAGTAATGTTAAATACACTGAGTAGCTCGCGGCCGTGCTCACCAATACCGCCGTCATGTTGAAGGTAGATCACCGGAATATTTTGCGCTAACGCGTTTTTTACGCTTTGGATGATGGCCGCTTTATCATCACCACTGCGGGCAATGCGTGAAATAATAATTAAATCAGGCTTATTGGCAATACAGTCGGCAAGCTTAGTACCGTCACAAACACCCGCATCGTTATAACTAACATTCGTTACGTTATTATCAAACCAAGCACGGGTTTGGCTACGATCCTTAAACCAGTGACTCTCATCAAGTTGAGTAAATATCACTTTAAACTCAGCTAACTCTGTTGATTTTTTCTGTGTTAACCAATCAAAACTATTATGTAAGAATTGCTCCATTTGGGCGTTCTTACCGTTTCTAAAGGGATTACCACCAAAGGCTAAGTAACGGCCAGTATCAGTGGTTTTACTACCCGCAATGGCAATAGGGAGAACTCGGTCTATCCCACCCGCTTGATATGAGCTGTTCGTATTGAGTACTGTGTCATTAAAAGGATATTGCCCATACAAAATAGCAGCGTCATGGCTAGGATCCCAATCAATGGCAGTAAGTTTATTCTCGGTAGAATCGAGTTGGAAAAGTTGACGTTTAACTTCATTAAAACGGACTTTGTGACTGTCAATTTCCACAAGGGCTGCATTTAAAATACTATCACTTTCTGCTATCACTAAAGTATTGCCGGTAGCGATTGCTAAATCTAACGAACCATCATCAATATATATAGTAAAAACTGATGTTCTTTGCGCTACACCGTCATCTAAGGTAATTGGGATAATAGTTTCACCAACATGCTCTATGGCTGGGGTACCAGATAATATACCTGTCTTTCTATCCAGCGTGAGCCAGCTAGGTAAAGAAGATGCACTGTAAGTTACTACACTCTTTTCTTCTGCCTTGTTTCTTAAATCGAAATTAAATAATGTTTCAGATACCGCTTGTGCTATTAATGTGGTGAGTTCTGGAAATATACGAATGTTAATGCTAATGCTCAGTGACGTGGATAATTTTCCATCTGAAACCACAAGTTCAATATCACCGCTTATGCCTGAGTCACCTATTTGTGGCGTACCTGTCATTTCACCAGTAGTGCTATTTATACTCAACCATGTTGGTTGGTTAGTTACACTAAAACTTAATACGTCGTTGTTTTCATCTGCCGCAGAGGGAGTGAAGGTAAAGGCTTGTTCAATTACCGCTTCACTAGGTATGCCTGATATTGTCGGTGCTAAGTTTCGCTCGATTACGGTGATGCTAATACTTAGTGATACGGATAATGCTCCGTCTGAAACGGTTAATTTAATATCAAGGATACCTACATCATTTAATCCTGGCGTACCTGTTATCTCACCTGTTGTGTTATCTATACTTAACCATAGCGGTAGACCAGTGGCACTAAAAGTTAATATGTCGTTGTCTTTATCTAATGCTATCGGGGCAAAGCTAAAGGCATCTTCTGTTATCACATTATTAGCTGTGCCTGAGATTGTTGGTGCTTGATTTACGACAGGTACATTAACAACGTATATTGCTACGGTAATCGATGTTGAAAGAACACCATCTGACACAGTTAATTCAATATTCCTAAAGCTCCCTAAATCACTGAGTTGTGGTGTACCGGTCATTTCCCCAGTTGTTCCATCTACAGTTAACCATGACGGTAAATTAGTGGCTGAAAAAGCTAACTCATCGTTATTTTCATCGGTTGCGACAGGAGTAAAGCTAAATGCTTGTTCAACGACTGCTTTATTAGGTATGCCTGATAGTTTAGGTGCTTTATTATTTTCGGGTTTAACTTCTTTTTCTTCTTCTGGAATAGCAATGACTGAAATAGTTATTTCATAGCGAATTGTACTTTTAGCGTCAGAGGCGGTTAATACTAGGTTATGCTCACCAATATCATCGACAGAGGCAGTGCCCTTAATACCTGTGGTGTCTAAAGTTAACCAAGCGGGCAAGTTCTCTGACCCTAATATCACGTCATCGCCATCACTATCGGATAACGTTGGTGTAAAAGTGTAGTTTGTGCCTACTGTGGCAACCGTTGGTGTTCCTGATATTACAGGAGCAATATTGGCTGTATCTGGTGTTGTAGGAATAGGATTAGCTGGTTCGGTACTTTCTTCATCACTGCCGCCACAACTGGTAATGCTCAGGCAAAGAAGTAAGAAAATACATTTTTTGAGCGGGTTTCGAAAAGTCAACATGGGTTTATTCATCTTATTGTTTTTTATCGTTATAGTTATTGTTTTTATAGTTATGAGAGGAGGGTATCACTACTGGTCCGATGATTGAATAACAAAAAACACGCTAAATAGACTAAATGGTAATAATTTTTAAGTCATTGGAGCTAGTGCTTACGGCTAAAATATGGTGTTAAAATTTACTTTTATTTTGAGTTGTTTATTAGCCGTTTATTAACTTATCACCTTAATTTTTACCTTTATTCATACTTATAAGAAAAACCCGTAAGTTTTGTTTATTTTTTGGTGTTCTTCATTTGCCCAAATAAAGTACTCTTGATTCGCTAGTTCACTTGCGGCCGCTTTATCTAAAACAATGATGGCATGCTCATGTAATTGCAGGGCGGATGCTGGGCATATTGCAGAGAGTGGGCCTGTTATCATGTCATTAACTGCTGTTGCCTTGTTTGTCCCTGTTGCCATGAGTAATACATATTTTGCATCTAATATCGTTGAGATGCCCATGGTCATAGCCATTGTGGGTTGATACTCGTCTGCTTTAAATAATCGACTGTTATCTTGTAGGGTTTGCTGAGTTAATGTCTTTATTCGTGTTTTAGAACGTAAACTGGAGGTTGGTTCATTAAAACCAATATGACCGTTAGCGCCTATGCCTAGTATTTGTAAGTCAATACCACCGGCATGTTTAATTTTTTCTTCATAGGCAAGACCTTGAACACGAGGATTTTCATTCTGAGTACAGGTAGGTAAATGCGTGTTTTTTTGATCAATATTTATTTTATCGAAAAGATGATTTTTCATAAAAACACGATAACTTTGCTCATTAGCAATATCAATATTGTGGTATTCATCAAGGTTAAAACTGGTGACATGGCTAAAGTCTATTTGATCTTCCTGATGACTTTTTACTAGGTTTTTATAAAGGCTGATAGGTGTGCTACCCGTTGCTAAGCCTAATACTGGTTTAGCTTTTTTGGTAATCAGTTCTACAACCCATTGACTAGCGTGTTGTGCAACTTCTTCTGGATTTTCTAATATTATAACTTGCATGACTTACCCTGTTTAAAAGCAATTTTGTAAAATGATATTTTTGAATTTGATGTAGTAGTTAACTGGTCTTTAAGTAATATTTTTATTTTTTGTTAGCGTAAAAAGCAGCACCCATTAAATCGGCATCGGCGCCCATTTTAGGAGGTGTAATACGTACTTGATAAATTTCTGGTAAATTAGCGACTTTGGCTATTACTTGCTGGTGGAATATATCGACTGAGCCAACACTACCACCTAAAACAACAATATTTGTTCCGGTAACGGCTTTGATATTCGCTATTAAATCGCAGACAGCGCTGCTGGCATCATCAATTAACTGTGCTATTTCGGCTACTGCTAAATACTGTTCAAATACTTCTTTGCAGCTAACCTTCTTGTTTAAAATTAACGATGCTTGTTTGGCAATCGCGGTGCCTGAGGCAATGGCCTCAGCGCAATTTACGCGTCCACAATGACAAGTAATTGATTCTTGGCTGTTATGTTGAACACTGACATGGCCTAAATGCGCACAAAAGCCATCTGGACAAGTAACTAATTGACCATTTTGAATCATGCCACCACCAATGCCTGTTGATACCGTGATATAGACCAGCGTATCATCGCTTAGATTAATGCTGTCAGCACTGGGCGTTGGAGTGTCATGCTTGGCAGTGATCTTAATGGCACAATATTCAGCCCAAGCTGCTGCAGCTGCATCGTTGATAATTGTAACCGGTAGTTTAAAAGCACATTCAAGCTGATCTTTCAGTGGTAATTTTTGTTTGGCAGAAAGAAAATTAACGTATTCATCACCTACTTGGCCGGTACAAGCGATGGCAACGAGTGTTGCTTGTGCAATCCAGTCCTGACAAAGTTCTATTAAGTAGTGGCTGAGGTTCGTTAAATCACTGTGAATAACCGAAGCAATTTTGCGTTGCTCTAGTATTTTATCATCTGCGATTAATGCCGCTGATATTTTAGTTCCACCGACATCGATTGCTATGATCATTAATTACTTTCCTTCATTTTATCTAGGTTATAGGTTACGTTTTTACAATGTGGTTATACTGTAGAGTTGCTAATCGCGTGATTAGCTGCGTTTTTTACAGCGCCATCAATACTGCCAGCAAACCATTGAGTAATATGTTCAACACGGGTAATAGCTGATCCAACGGTCACTGAAAATGCCCCTAATTCAATTGCCTTGGCTGCGCGTTCAGGCGAATTGTACCTACCTTCAGCGATAACATTTAAGCCTTGTTCAACCCAACGTGTTACTAACGGGTAATCGGGCTCGTCAGGGATATTATCCAAATCGGTATAACCTGACATGGTACTGCCAATAAAGGTACAACCGTGTTGGGCTAGCATTAAGCCAGTATCAAAATCAGCACAATCTGCCATAGCAATACAGCCTGATTCATGGATTGCGTTAAGCAAATCTAACATCGCAGTCGGGCGCTTTCGGTCTGTGCCATCAAAAGCAATGATGCTTGCGCCGGCTTGGGCTAACGCGACCACATCATCGATGAATGGAGTAATGCGCACAGGGCTATCAATTAAATCTCTTTTAACAATAGCGACAATAGGCGTTGAGGTGGCTTTGGCAACAGCAGTAACATTTTTAACACCTTCAATTCTTAAACCTTTAGCACCGCCATCAACGGCAGCTAATGCCATAGCAACAATATGTTCAACCTTATCCATTGGGCCATCATCAACGGGTTGGCAAGAGGCGATTAACGAGTGTTTCAAAGTAGATAACAGCTGGGCTTCGCGTGTTTTATTTACAACAGACATACAAGTTTCCTTATAGCTAATACTAATCCGCATAATAAAGTGAGTACTTCTTTATACGGATTGATATGAATAAAAGTTTATGACTATTTAGTCACGGGAGGGTGCATGGTATATAAGGTCAAGCCAGTTAAGTCTTTTTCTGTGGATTTAGCTGTCTGCGTTAACAAGCTGCCTATATAGCCAAAGATTAGACATGAAAAAATACCTATGGTGGCGTATAAATAGCCGTTAGCCCAACCTAATTGCCATGCTGCAATCGTGGTTATATAACTGGAGATAATACCTATTATGGCACCCGTAGAATTGGCTCTTTTAGTGAGTGCGCCGAGTACAAATAAACCACCGAGTACGCCCATAAACATTCCAATTACTTTAAAATAAGCGGCCATTAATGAATAAATTTCAGGGTTAATAAAAACAAGACCTGCAAGCGTGCCTAATGCGCCCATAACAAACGTTAACCAGCGTGCCGCATTCAAGTAACCCTTTTCTGTTTTAATCAAGTTAAAGGGTTTGATGAAATCTGTTATTAGCGTAGTCGCGGTAGAATTCATACTGGTTGATACCGTAGATTGTGCGGCAGCAAAAATACCTGCAACAATTAATCCGGCAAGGCCTATTGGTAATTCAGTTGCGATGAACATTGGGAAAATTTGATCAATTTGAATAGTAGGATCTAACTTTTCTGGATGCATTTGATAAAAAGCATACAGACCAGTACCAATACAGAAAAATAACAGCGTACCAGGTACCGCCATGGCAACATTAGCCCAAATTGATTTTGCTGCAGCCTTAGAGTCCTTGGTGACCATATATCGTTGTACAATTGATTGGTCAGCAGTGTAACTTGCCAAATTTTGACCGATACCGCCAAGCACAATTACCCAAATAGAAAGGGTCATTATGCTGCTTGAACTAAAGTCAGCATTGACCATAGTAAATTTATCATCACTGAGGCCAATGCGGATAAAGTCAGTTAAACCGCCATCTAATCCCATAATAATGGTAATAAAACAAATAACAGCGCCAATAAGCAATACTATGGTTTGTAAGGTATCTGTCCAAATAACCGCTTCAATACCGCCCATGGTGCAATATATTAAACACAATACGCCCATTATTAGTACGCTATCACTGGCGGATAGTGGCGTTACAGCGGACAACGCTAAGGCGGTTAGCGCCATCACTATACCCATACGGCTAATATGAAATAAAGTAAATAAGCCACTAGCAAATAACCTAACAGTCATATTGAAACGTTTCGATAGGTATTCATAGGCACTGGTGGCATTGATTTGACGGAAAAAAGGCATAGCAACGTAAACAGCAATTGGTGCAGCGACAACAATCATCCAAATACCAATTAACACTAACCAATTGGTTTGATAGACCATGGCAGGCAGGGCGACATAAGTTAATGAGCTTAACAAGGTGGCATAAATGGAGCAGGCTGCTGCCCACCAAGGAATCGATTGACCACCACGGAAGTAATCATCGGTATTTTTATTCTTAAACATAAAGAACAGGCCAAGCAGCACTACACCTAATAAATAGACCATGAGTACCGTCATATTCACCCAACCGAAATTCTTTTCAGGTTGTTTGAGCGATACTTGCCAAAGATGTAGTGATCCTTGATTATCATCAGCGCGATTTAGTGAAAATACTTCACCGTTAGAGGAGGTTACGCTTTCACTAATAAAACGCGCAGAGTTTACGGTGTTATTTTGAGGATTGTTTTTCTGTGTCTTGTCACTTTCAGCAATATTGTTAACAGCTAAATATTTCGTCCAACTTTTGGTAATAGCATTAAATGACAAGGTATTACCTTGGTTGGTGAATGCTAATATATGTGATTGTCCTAAGGTCGTTAGCGTATTAATTCGTTCTTTAAGTGAATTTTTAGCAATAAATATATCGCCAAGTTCCTGCCAGTTTTTGTCAGAACTTTGAGATGAAGGATCATATTTCCAATGGCTAATAAGTGGTGTTACTTCACCTTGATTAGTAAGGTAACCCTCAGAAAACTGATAACCACCCATTGCGAATATTTTCTCACCACTGCCATCATTTTGTACCGCTAATTGGATAGCGTTTTGATAAGGTTTATTTCTACTGGCTAATGGTAAACCGGGCAGTTTTTTCCACGAACTGTGAGCAGTAAAGTAGGAGATATCACTTTTGTTAAAGGATAATTCACCTTTATTGTTTACTAACGTGCTTAAGTCTAACGTGTAGAATTGATTATTCGCGTCAGAGCCGGTTAAAACATAAAGGGTATTATCAATAATGACAGTCGAAGGAGAAGAGGCCGCTTGAGGTAAGTTAGGTAGTGCATAACTTTGCAGTGTTTTTGATGACGCTTGCCAGTTGACTATGTTAACTAAGGCTGATGCCTCATTTTTGGCAATACCACCGATAACAAGTGTTGTATCATGAAAGCTTGCTGATGCTGCGTAGGCTCTGTTACCTAGTTCAGTAGTTAAAGTCGTAGGAAAAACACTTTCGCCACTTACGATGTACATGCTATTTAATTGGTTATTACGTGCTAATTTCTCGGCAATAAAAGGTGACTTGTTAGTCGTTTTGTCAATATTTACCCCTGAAGAGAT
Organism: Colwellia sp. 75C3; assembly: GCF_002836255.1. Taxonomy (GTDB): domain Bacteria; phylum Pseudomonadota; class Gammaproteobacteria; order Enterobacterales; family Alteromonadaceae; genus Colwellia. Next base: position 23,972 of record NZ_PJAU01000051.1, read on the forward strand.
AATTAAGTTATTATTTTGCTTACTTATAAAGGCGCCATGGCCGATGTCAACTTGTTCAACTGAAGACGTGCTTACTTCCTGCCAATTAATAATAGTTTGGGCGTTGGTGAATAAGGGCATCATTAAAAATGAAATGACTGCATATTTAAACATCTTTGTAATCATATGTACTCAAGTGGTATTGTTTTGTGCTGTATACCTGTTATACCACTTGTGTTTTATTAATACTATAAAAACATCCTACTTTATTTACAGTCTTTGATAATTTTCTCTCTTTACACGATAATCTATGTTGAAAAAATTCCAACAAAAAAGGCTACCGAATGGCAGCCTTTAAGCGTGATATTAAGGTTTGATATGGCGTGACTTGTTATTCGGCGTAATACTTTTCAAAGACGTATTCTAAATGTTGAGTAAGCTTTTTATCCGCTCCTTCAACATCACGCTTTTTAATGCACTCTAAAATTTCAACATGATCTTGATGGCTCTTAGCGTTGAGCACTTTGGCATTAGTTTTTGCTGGTCTTGCATCAATAACCCAATCAACAAGCGCTTGATGAATAGCTAAAAAGATTGGATTACCCGGTATTGAGGCGATAACACGATGGAAGTAAATATCTGTTTTCTTAAATTGGTTCTCACTATTAATAGCTTTACCATTTAATTCAAGTGCTTTTTCTAACTCTTCAATTTGCTCTTCGGTAGCAAATTCAGCGGCATGACGCACTAAGCTTGATTCAAAGAAACTTCTAAGTTGGTCAAAATACTGTAAGCCATTAGGCTGAGATAAAAAATCTTTCGACATACCCGACAGCTCAGAGATAATAGTATCTGGCGAAGGTCTCGTTACTCGGGTTCTTTCACCGCTGCTAATTTTGACTAAGCCTTTACGTGCAAGTGCAGACAAAGCATCGCGAATTGAAGGTCTACCAACACCAAACGCAGCCATTAACTCTCTTTCTGAGGGAAGTGCATCACCTTCAGCAATTTCGCCTTGGCGGATCATTAACTCTAACTCTTCTTCAACAGTTTCAGATAATTTTTTTCTTTCAACGGGACGTTTAATCGTAATTGGCATGTGTAGCTCCTTAACACAGTATCGGTTATGTGTTTACCTATTTTGCTATTATACCAAGGCAAAGTAAAATGTATACGAAATTATTGAAATTGATTGAATTTTAGACATTTATGCAATATTACACAGATAATTAAAATTGTTGCTTGGTTGGTGTACCTGTTATACCATCTTAAGCGCGATTATTATTAAAATCTATGTATTTATGACCAATCACCTGAAAAAAATTATTTTTTATGGCCGTGATAGCCAGCAGTTCGCTCACCTATACAAACCTAATTCCACTAAAATACTACCTATTGTAGTTGTCATTCATGGAGGTTATTGGAAAGATAGCCATAGTTTAGACTCTTATGCGACTTCTGCCATTGTTGATTATTTACAAGGTTTTGATACCGCGATATGGAATTTAGAATATCGGCGTATGGATGCTATAGGTGAAAATATTAAAGCGCCATGGCCAGCAACATTTAAAGATATTGCTGCGGGATTAGACCATCTAAAAACAATTGCTAATGAAGAAAACTTAGATTTGAATCGTGTGTTACTTATTGGCCACTCAGCTGGCGGACATTTAACTACCTGGGCAGCTTCAAGAAGTAACATTGCTCCAGACAGCGAGCTTTATGAAGAAAAGCCTCTATCGATACATAGTGTTATTTCAATCGCTGCTATTTCAAACCTCTTTAACGCTGGTGATGTTGACCAACCAGAGCAAATACAACGATTGATGGGGGGTTGCGCCAACACTAAAGCTGAACGTTATCTCGCTTGCGATCCCAGTACTTTATATAGCGAAGATATAAATTTAACACTTGTTCACGGTGCACAAGATACTTGTGTGAACATTAGTCAAACACAACATTATTGTGATAATGCTAAGGGAGTAGTTGATCAAATTATCATGCCTAACGCGGATCACTTTTCTATGTTACCTCATGATGGTCAATGGCAAGCCGAAGAGTGGCAACAGCTAAAAACGTTGATAGCAGAAAAAATAAAAACACTAGGCTCCGCATAAGCGTTAAATATAAAAGATTAACATAAGGCTTATCTCAATACCTACCCACCAGATACTCCTAGATATAACTAAATAATTTTAAGGAATGGCCATGACCACAAGAGAATCACTACCAAGTTGGCAGCAATTGATAAAACACAGCCAAGCCATGAAAAGTAGGCATATGAATGATTTATTTGAAGCTAATGATAATCGCTTTAATGATTTCTCTATTCAATTGCCGAGTATGCTACTCGATTACTCTAAAAACTTGATTACCGAAGAGACCTTGAACTTATTACTTAAACTAGCCGATGAATGTCAGGTTGAATCGTGGCGCGATAAAATGTTTGCTGGGGAGCATATCAATAAAACAGAAGACCGAGCGGTACTTCATACTTTGCTGAGAGATAGTACTAATGAGCCTTTCATTGTTGATGGTCACAATGTCAAAGACAGCATACGTACAGCACTGAAACAGATGCAGTTGTTCACTGAGAATGTAAGACAAGGAAAGTGGCGCGGCTATAGCGGTAAACGTATTACCGATATTGTTAACATTGGTGTTGGTGGCTCTAACTTAGGCCCACAAATGGTCACAGAGGCTTTAAAACAATACAGTGATGATAGTGTCAATGTGCATTATGTTTCTAATGTTGATGGCACACAAATCGCTAACGTTTTAAGGCCTTTAAACCCCGAAAACGTGCTGTTTATTGTCTCTAGTAAAACCTTCACTACTACTGAAACTATGACCAATGCGCAAACCGCAATGCAATGGTTGGTCGCCTCTTCATTTGATGCTGAAGCTATTAGTAAGCACTTTGTTGCGGTTTCATCTAACAAAAAAAATGCTATTGAGTTTGGTATTGCTGCAGAAAATATATTCGATATGTGGGATTGGGTTGGCGGTCGATTTTCATTATGGTCAGCGATTGGTTTACCTATCGCGCTAGATTTAGGTTTTGATAAGTTTATTGAATTACTCGATGGCGCGTTTGAAACGGATTGTCACTTTAAACAAGCACCACTCGCAGAGAATGCGCCAGTTATTTTGGCGTTACTGAGCGTATGGAATTGTACTTTTTTAGGTGCTCAGTCTCAGGCTATATTACCTTATGATCAATCGCTTCATATGTTGTCTGCTTATTTACAGCAAGCTGAAATGGAGAGTAACGGCAAGTCGGTTAGCTGGCATGGAGAAGAAATTTCGTATGCAACTGTACCCTCTATTTGGGGGGAACTAGGCATAAACGGCCAGCATGCTTTTTACCAATATCTACATCAAAGTAATAACATAGTACCGGCAGATTTTATCGGCTCGATTAATAGTGTCACACCGGTAAAAGGCCATCATGAAACTCTAATGGCTAACTTTTTTGCGCAAACTCAAGCGTTAATGCAAGGCGTAAATGAGGAGCAAGTTAGAGCTGATTTAAAAGCAAAAGGGCGAACAGCAGATTATATAGATAAGGTGGCGCCGCACAAAGTTCACAAAGGTAATAGACCGACAAATACCATTTTAATGAAGCAGATTTCACCTAAAAGTTTAGGTAGTTTGATTGCTTTGTATGAACACAAAATTTTTGTGCAAGGCATTATTTTGCAAATATGCTCTTTTGATCAATGGGGCGTAGAGCTAGGTAAAGGTCTGGCTAATAAAATCCAGCAAGAACTTATGACACAAAATATTAATACTAAGCATGATAGTTCTACACAGGGGTTGATTGATTTTTATATGAATCAAGGGTAATTAACATTGTATTCCCATAAATAATGTCACAGCGCAATAATCCGATAGTTACTCAATGGTCAGGCGTTTATGCTTATCGAAAGTTAAATTCCTTTTAGATTTAGCTAATCATTGATGTATTAAGGATTACGTGTGAATTATCAAATTACGCCTATAAGAAACGATTTTTTAATGAAGGTAAGACAAGCAGGAATTGATGATCAAAATCAGCCTGTAGTCACCACAGTAGCAAAAGGCGGAGAGCCGTGTCGAGATGTCTTACGACGAGCGAATGTCGGTGAAGAATTAATACTTGGGAGTTATTGCCCCTTTTCAAAACCAGGCCCTTATAAAGAATACGGCGCTGTTTTTGTGTTGGCTAACCAAACTGATGAGCCTGTTAATTATGATAAAATTCCTTTGCCGACTAACTCTATCAATGATTACTTTGGCGAAGTATTTGTTTTAAGGGCGTATGATAAGCAAGAGTCTATTTCTGATGCACGGCTAGTGACTCCTGCCAATGCAGAACAAACAATCGTTGAGTTTTTTCAACAAGAACAGGTTGATTTTATCATCGCAAGATTTGCTGCTTATGGTTGCTACAGCTTAAGACTTGATAGAAAGTAACGGCGTTAAATTAAGGATATTTACTATGGTTAATGAAGTCTATTCTACGGCAGTATTAGCACGAGATGATGCATTTGATTTTCAATTTTACTATGGTGTTCAAACCACAAAAATATTCTGCAATGTATCGTGTAAAAGCAAAACACCGCTGATAGATAACATTATTATTTTCGACAGTATTTCGTTAGCTCAGGCTGAGGGATATCGAGCCTGTAAACGTTGCCAGCCTGACAAAAATGCTCAGCAAGATAGCGGATTAATTAAACTTATCCACGCTTGTCGAAAAATAGAACAGCATACCGAAGGCTCGATAACTGCGTTGCAATTAGCCGAGTCGATAGGTATCAATCAATTTCAGCTAAACAGATTGTTTAAAAAATACCTGGGTGTTACGCCAAAAAGTTATATCGATCAAATTCAGTTAACGCTACTAAAGAAAAACTTACGAGAAACCGATAACGTTAGTCATGCTATATACCAGTCAGGCATTGAGTCTAGTTCTGTCATTTATGGACGAATGAATAGTCATTTAGGTATGACTCCGAAAAAGTATCTGCAAGGTGGGGCAGGGGTAAGAATATCTTATGCTATTGACCTGACAACGCTAGGACTAGTGTTGATTGCTGCAACAGATAAAGGGCTATCATTTTTACAATTTGGCGAGTCTAAGCATCAGTTATTGGCTCAACTTGTTGCTGAATACCCAAGCGCTGAAATAACCTTAATGCCGGATGAAAACTCAGAGCAATTACATCATTGGTTAAATCTACTCAACGTGTATTTAACGGGGTGTTCAAATGAACTCAATTTACCGCTAGATGTACGAGCAACTGCATTTCAAAAAAAGGTCTGGGACTTTTTAAGAACCATTGCTTATGGTGAAGTGATGTCTTACGGCGAAATAGCTAAAGCTATTGGTGCCCCTAAAGCATACCGAGCTGTGGCCAATGCTTGTGCGGGTAATAATGTCGCTCTGGTTATTCCATGTCACCGAGTAATACGTGGTGACGGTGCATTAGGCGGATATCGTTGGGGGGATAATCGAAAACGTGAGCTAATAAATATAGAGAATAAAAAACTAGTAAGGTAATAAAATAATATATTATTGATGATCATTAGAAGCTAGCTGGCAGGTACTAATTGTTAGGGTTTAACTAAAGCTCATAAAGGAAAATATCTAGCTATACTAATATTAGAAGTTAATAAATTGCTTAATTGGAGTTAATGATGGATGTACAACTTCTAGTAACACATACCGACCCTAGTTTACCTGGCCTTAAGCGTAACCTAGAAAGTGTGGGTATAAATTATAGTGTTGAATATATTGAAGAAAACCTTGATTTAGTTGAATCAAATCATATTCGCCATTCACCTAATATTTTTATTGACGGTAGTTTGATATTTAGATCTCAGCCGACAATAGCAGAGCTTAGAACTTTTTTTCTAGGCTAGTTTACTGCTATGAACAGCACAATGAACGAATCCCAATGTAAACTTTCTACTAATGCTACGAATTAAATAAAGCAGCAGCTGTTAAGTGCTACTTTATTTTTTCGTGACGATTATTTATCGGCAAATTCTAGTGAGATTTTAAAGCTCCTGTTTTAGTTATAAATCGGCATGAGGACCAAAGACTTCATAGTGAATATTTTCTAATACTACGCCTAAACTGAGTAGTTTCTGCTTGGCAAATTGCATGAAAGGAATCGGTCCACAAAGATAGAAGTTTCCGTGTTCAATAGGTAATTCTACCTTGGTTAAATCCATCATGCCGTGATGAATATGTGCTTGCTCATTCACTCCGTCTCGATACCAAATAGCTTGTTGCCAATTATTTTCACTAATAAGACTGGCTGTTTTTGTTGAAAATGAATGTTGCTCGCTGTTTTCACAGGCATGTAAATATTGTACTGATTTGTTATAACCTTGGTGTGCTAACGTCTCTAACATGGCTTGCATCGGCGTTATGCCAACACCGGCAGAAAGCAATACCACCGGAGCTTGACGGTCAGTAAAGAAAAAGTCACCTGCTGGCGCGTATAAATCAACTTCATCACCAATATGTAGCTCATCATGTAAATAGTTTGAAACAATACCAGGTACTTCGTTTGCTTCACGTTTTACTGAAATTCTATAGCTTTCATTGTTCGCTTTATCAGATAAAGAATATTGACGTATTTCTTTAAACTCCCTTTTTGGATCAGAGACTTCAATACCTAGATACTGGCCAGGCTTAAAGCCTATTACTGGTTTGTTATCAACAGGTGCAAAAATAAAGCTCGTGACTAATTTAGATTCAACTTGTTTATCTATCACTGTAAATGCTCTGGCGTCGCGCCAACCACCTAATGACTCAGCTCGTTCTTGGTATAGTTCTTCTTCTCTGTTAATAAATATTTGCGCTAAAAATTGGTAAGCTGCTGTCCATGCTTCTTCAACATCGGCAGTGAAAGCGTCGCTGGCTAATTCACGCAATGTCTCGATAAGGTGATGACCTACAACCGCGTAGTGCGGTGCTTTAATATTGAAACTAGTATGTTTCTGCGCAATACGCTCAACCGCAGTGGTTAATACCGCTAAGTTTTCAATATTTTTAGCATAAGCTGCTATAGCTTCAAACAAAGCAACTTGCTGTCTACCAGAGTGTTGATTGGCCATATTGAAGATGTCTTGTAGTTCAGGGTTATGGGTGAACAATCGTTGATAAAAATGCCCAGTTAACGCGGGACCTGCATTTTCTAACAGGGGAATAGTACTTTTTATTATGTCGATGTGTTGGTCAGTTAACATGATTGCTCCTAAGGCAAACGGAAATTAAAAATGAACGCTAGGTAAAATTACCTAGCGTGGTATTAATGGATTTTGTATTTTTGAAATAATTGCTATTGCTGTGTATTTATTCTTTTAACGACTAAAGGACTTCTCAATTTTTTTAGCGGTCAAAATCGGGTAGTAAATTTTTAAGAACAAAGCACCGGCGATTAGCCATGCGAAGGCGCTAATATTCCAACTCAACAGCGGCTGAGAAATTAATGTTGGCATAAAGGCTCGTGTCAGTGCTGAGAGAGTAATCAGAATAAAGACCCATGAAACCAGTTTACTCGGTGTTAATGCTCTGCCTGTGTGACCAAGCGATACTCGGCTCATCATGGAAAAAATCATCAAGCCCATTGCGGCTATGGTAATTAAATGCAGTGCATCACCAAAGGGAATGGCTAATTGAATAAAGCCAATGCCATGCAAGGGGTGGTAGCTCATACCGAGTAATATTAATCCCATACCTAGTGAAAAATACGATAAGTGCAAGGACCATAATAAAGCGATGTTTCTGGTAGCAAAGCTACGCCAGTAACTTTGTCTAACGAGGTGAAGTAGTCCTGCTGTTATCATTAATCCAGCAGGGCTAAAGGGTAAATCAATGAAAGTCGAACTAAAAAATACCGCTACACCTGAAACTGAAGTAATGGTTAGTAATGGTGTTAGCCAACTAGGGCTAGTTATTGGTGAAAGTTTAGCACCTGATACGGTGAAAAAAGGGATCACTCGACCACCTAAAATACCCATTAGCAAGCAAAACATCAGCACACTGGTTCTAGCAATATGACGGGTCAATTCATAATGACCGTTGAAGTCGAGCAGTAATAAGGCAATATTAAGCAGCATTAATACCGATAATAATGGAATAAATAGGTAGTTTCGGCGGTTGTTACTTTTAAGTACTAAGCGCGTGAAAACAGCAATGGCACCAAGCCACCAAAAGCTTTGCAAGATGATGGCTATGACAATAGTGCTAGGTAAGTTAATTAATAAGGCGACTCTAACCATTAGCCAAAGTGCTATAAAAGCTAATACAGGTAAGCCTTTAATGCTTGGTTGTCCTGTCCATGTTTGTGCCGCAGTTAGAACAAAACCGACAGCAACGGTGGCAGCAAAACCAAATATCATTTCATGAATATGCCAGGCTAAGGGGCTAATGCCATTTTCACTAAAAGTGAAATAACCATTAAAGTATGCTGCCCATATTCCTAACGAGAACAAAGAGCAAACCACGGCAAGTAAAAAGTAGCTTCTAAAGGGTAAATCAAGCGCTGGGTGCTGTGCTATAAAGCTGACTGAACTTGTACCTTGCTGGTCATAAGTTAGTTGAGCAGTCTCTGAATCTTGAATTTGTAACATATTAAAAGTTCCTTTTACCAAAGCCATGTAAAGCAACACAGCGCAAGACATAGCCAATTTTGAGTAAACCAGCAAAAACGATAGTGGCAATATGCGCAGATACTTGCGCTGAAATGGTGAAGTGTTCGTCATACCCGAAAGCAATAAATATAGACGTACTCACAATCAATACAGACAGCAACATTAAGTAGTTACCTATAACTAAGCACTTTTGAAAACCTAATGCGTTATCTATAGTGGGTAGTTGGCGAGCGATAGAAAATTGTGAATACATGGCGGCCTCTTATCTAATGTTATTTACTTACTGCACTTATTTATCTATGTAATTGCAAAGTAAGTGCCACATTTATTTGTTCACTATATTCAATGGTTTATGTTTTAATGTTTACTTTATGTAGTCATATCGACTCATTACATTGGTAGTCATAAAGACTCGGATGTGTTATTTTGTCTCACTGAAAGTTGCAGTAATAGTTACAGTGACTCTACCTTTAAAGCTAACGTTCAAAATCGGTTCTCGCACCAGGACAAACTATGAAACAAATATCTTCAACGGCAGTTATTGAGTTAGCACTCGATCTTGCAACGAGTTTAAATAGCAAAGATAGATTTGATCGTTTATTAGATACCGTTAGAAAAACCATTACCTGTGATGCGGTAGCATTGCTGTCTTTTCATGGTGACGTGCTCAAACCTATTGCCCTACAAGGATTAAGTCGAGATACCTTAGGGCGTCGTTTTTATGTTCAAGAGCACCCTCGATTTCTAGCGCTTTGCCAATCAAAATCACCAATTCGTTTTGCTGCCGACTCACCATTACCTGATCCATACGATGGACTATTAATAGATCGTGAAGGCGATTTACCTGTGCATTCATGCATGGGATTACCACTGTATTATGATGATAAATTGTTAGGTTTATTAACGATTGATAGCCTAACGCCCCATGATTTTGAAGATATTGAGGTACGTACCTTAGAGGTTATTTCGGCCATTGCGGCAGCAACGCTCAATACCGCTTTTTTGCTGGATCAATTAGAAAGTAGGGCGGATCATTCACAGCGAGTTGTGGCAGAGTTAACCGAAGAAGCGTGGAAACGTGATGGTGGGGAACTCATTGGTGAAAGTCCAATCATGTCGCAGTTAAAACAAGAATTAGATATTGTCGCCTCCTCTGATTTCAACATCCTGATCTATGGTGAAACCGGAGTAGGTAAAGAACTTGTTGCCCGAACCTTACATCAAAAGTCACTGCGACATAATGGGCCTATGGTTTATGTAAATTGTGCTGCTCTGCCGGAAAATCTGATTGAAAGTGAGCTTTTTGGTCATGTAAAAGGAGCATTTACTGGCGCAGAAAGAAACCGTGCCGGTAAATTCGCACTGGCTGATGGTGGTACATTATTTTTAGATGAAATAGGGGAGTTACCGCTGGCTGCACAGAGTAAGATTTTAAGAGCTATACAGAGTAATGAGATCCAACCGGTTGGCCAAGACAATGTTGAAGAAGTTGACGTTCGTATTGTCGCCGCGACCAATCGAGACTTAAAAGAAGAAGTCGGTGAAGGGCGCTTTCGTGCCGATTTGTATCACAGATTAAGTGTCTATCCCATTAGAGTACCAAGGCTTTATGAAAGAGTTGGTGATGTGCAGCTATTAGCTGGTTATTTTGTTGAACAAACCCGACGTAAGCTTGGCATAACTCAATTAAAAATTACCGAGCAAGCGGTAGCCCATTTAACGCAATACAACTGGCCAGGTAATGTACGTGAATTAGAACATGTGGTTAGTCGAGCAACTTTAAAAGCGCGTGCTCGACAACGTGATAAAGCGATAATCTCTATCGATAAAGTTGATTGTGGATCACTTAACGCGGTCGGCGTTGAGCTGCCGATAGAGCTGATTGCTGAGAATGGCTTATTATCAGCAGCGGAACAGCATGCTAACTTTCATTTGAAAGAAGAAACAGAGAACTTTCAAAAACAGTTAATTAGCCGAATTCTAAAAGAAGAAGAGGGTAATTGGGCGGCAGCGGCAAGACGACTATCTACCGATAGAGCTAATTTAAACCGTATTGCCAAACGTTTAAATATTAAAGTAGTGAAGTCAGTTATTTAATTTAGGGAACTGGGTAATAAGGTAGGAAATACCAGCGACTAGTTAGGCTAACTAGTCACTCGTCGTATTTTAAGCTTCAATCAATGTTTAAATGAAGCTTATTTAGCCAAAATAGTTAACACGGCGCTGTTCATTGCTTGTGTTGCAGTAGCAATAACTTTTCTCGCATCAGGTGCCCAAAATGGGCTGTGTAGTGATGGTAAACCTGCGCCAGTTTCTTGCGCCGATTGCCATTTATCGTGCGGTACACCACCTACCCAAAATATCATGCTTTTAATACTGGTATCTGCTCTGTAATAACGACCAAAATCTTCTCCTGCCATTACTGCTGGTACTTCAATAACACGATCTTTACCTAGCTCAGCGGTGAATAATTGCGCCATCTCATTGGTAAATTCAGGCGCATTATAGGTTGCCGGTGTATATTCATCTTTTAGAGTAACTACTGGTAGTAATTTTTCAGGTAAACCCATAGCAATGCCTTCCCCTTTAGCTATTCTGGTGATGCCGTCAATTAATTTTTGACGTGTTTCATCAGAGTAACTACGTACGGTTAGCAGCAATAATGCCTGATCAGAAATGATATTGTGTTTAGTGCCGGATTGAAAACTGCCGACAGTAACTACCGCAGGATCTTGAGGATCTAACTCTCGGCTAACTAATGTTTGTAAGGCACCGACAATGCGTGCGCCCAATACAATAGGATCTTTAGTGGCGTGCGGGTAAGCGCCATGGCCACCAATGCCTTTTACCAGAATATTAACACTATCAACATTTGCAAAGGTAAAACCTGGGGTATAACCAATAACACCGGCTTTTAAACTAGCAGAATTATGAAAAGCTAGCGCATAATCAGGCTTTGGAAAACGTTTATATAAACCGTCAGCTAGCATGTCTTTTGCACCACGACCACGTTCTTCAGCAGGCTGTAAAATCATCACCAAAGTACCAGACCAACTTTTTTTGTTTTCACTAAGCAGTTTTGCGGTACCAACCCAGCTCGTCATATGGGTATCATGTGCACAGGCATGCATTACGTGAGCTTGTAAGCCTTCTTCAGTGGTAGTAATAACTTTGGAAGCAAAGGCTAAACCTGTTTGCTCTTTCACTGGTAGGGCATCCATATCAGCACGAATTAGTACCGTAGGACCTTTACCATTTTTTAATACGGCAACAACACCGGTACCACCTACTTTTTCAGTGACTTCAAAACCTAATGCGCGGGCGGTTTTAGCTAATTTCTTGGCGGTATTAAATTCTACGCTAGAAAGCTCAGGGCTTTGATGTAAGTCTTTATATAGCGTCATTAGTTCAGGCATGGCTGCGTTGACTAGCTTTGTATTATTACTACTAGTATTAACTGCGGCATTAGTTGCCGCATAGCTTAATGAGCTGCTAGCAAGGCATAAAACAGAGGTTATAAATGCTATAGTTTTCATTGTATTACTCAGTGAACGATTAAAAAACCATCTTAGCTTAATGCACTAAGCTGTTCAAATGAGATCACTAAGAAAAACTGATTGGGATTAGGGAGGTGATTTTGAATAAGGAGATAGTAGGTGTTTATGGCCACTACTCAAAGCAATGAACTACTTATCTTAAGTAATGACCATAAATAATAGTGGTTGAAACTTTACGGGTGTAACTGCCAAATTACCCCGGCATCTTTCGTCGGGTTACCAGTAGTACTCGCACCATCACCAAAAGCAAACTTAGGTAATGCGGTAATACGGCTAGTACCTGTTTGATGACCTCTAGCTGCCATCATACCTGTTGCGCCTTTATAAGCAGTTAATGTGCCTCTAAGGCCGCGTACTTTTAATTCTTTGGCGAGCTTAGAACCAAAGCTTTTCGCTAATGGTGTCATGTTATTAGCGCCGAAACAGGCAAGAATATGGAAGTCAATTTTACGTTGCCCGCAGTTAGCAAGATTAAGTTTAATTGCTGAAGCTAATTGTGATGCTGTCCAGCTCACATTTTTATTGGCTAATACCCACGTTACTTTTTCAGTAGAGTACTTATGACCATGGCCGCCAATTAATAATTGGTCGCCAGAGCCGATATCACTCCATTGTCCAGCAGGCTTGGAATTACCAAGTCGGGTACGACTAGCAGACGTGCCATCAGAAAAAGGTAAGATAGCGTCACGATTAGTCATCCTAGCAACGGTATCGCTATGCCACCCGTTATCTTGAAATGGGAGCCAGTAGTAATTTTTCATGTAGAACCTCACTGTTATTATTTATGTTTATTCTTTAATACTAAGTGTTAGTTATTATTCACTAATATCTGCTGGTGTTATTGGCTGGAAAATATCACCATATAAACTGTGTAACACCATGTTTTTTGGCTTTTTAGTGGTCTTCTTTATTTCTTGCCAAGGCACAATGTAAAGCACTTGTGGTAGCTCTTTATTACCTTTGATAAAACTCGTTTTTAACTCGACTCTATCTACGGGTTCCGCTGTGGCTTGTTCGTCATTGGCCAAGGCTTTGGTATCGACAAAGACAACAGCCAGTATTACTAAACTAATTTTTAGTCTTATGTTCATGAGTACTGTTTTCATGTGTTATTGGCCGCCATGGTTGCCTTTAGACCTTCTAACCAATTTTCAGTGTTTTCGTCTTTTTGCTCACTGTAAGCTAAATAGAATTGGTAATGCTCAATCGCTTTAGCAATGTCTTGTAGGTAAATATCAAAAAGTAGTGCCACGTTATAATGCGCTAATGCATAATCTGATTTATGACTGATAGCTTTCAAATAATAAGATTTTGCCTTATTAATCTCGCCCTTTTTCTGTGCTAAGTAACCTGACAAGTTCAATGCCTGTGGCATATTTGGGTTCTTCGCTAAGGCAGTTTTTGCATAAACTTCAGCTTGCGTTAAATCAGTTTTTTTAATACTGATTAAGGCTAAATTAGCCCACGAACCGGCAATGTTAGGCTGGCGTTCACTCATGGTGATAAATAACTGCTCAGCTTTATCCAGTTCATTATTATTTAAAGCAATGATGGCACTTTTATAGAGTTGTAATTCCTGTACTGACGATTGAGTGTTTTGATTCTCACCCTCAGTATTAGTCGTTGTGCTCTGGTTACTACAGGCGGTAATAGTCAGGAGTAAGGCCATACTCAGTAATTTTTTAATGTAATGCATTTATAACGTCCTCCACTTTAGGTTCACGCTGATATCTTATTGGAAATAAACCCTGCAATTTTTGATGGCTTTTTAGTATCCATTGATCGTAAATATCATCCTTGGTGTACAGTAAATTCACTTCAAAAAATTCAATAGCTTTCTCTTCAAAAGGAAAAGCCTGATCTTCTAATAAAAAGAGGTATTGTTCTTTTTGGTCTTCATTTAGATGCTTGGGCACTTCTGATGTTAATAAAGCCTGACTAAAGTCATTGTAGATAGTTGCGATTTCATAGGTTGCTTCCGTTGCCGTTTCAGCGACCCCATACGACGAGGCGCGAGCATAATAATTAACGCTAGCCTGCATCGCTTTTTTCTTACGTTTGAGATTACGTTTTAACGGTGTCACGAGTTTCACCTTGGCGAAGTTTTTTTGCTCTGTTCGTGCTAAAGCTACTGCAGCATTGGAGGCAATAAACTTTGAGCGACCATTCTTGCTACTATTAGGCGTTTTCTTATCCACCGACAGAATTTTCTTTTGCCAAAAAAGACTTTTATTGAGTTCGTTGGTCTGACTATATAATTGCGTTAATTTATACATAGATTCAACATGAGGCATCAAAGGTTGCGGGTAGGTTTTAATATATTTTTTTAATGATCTAATTGCTGAGGTAACATCATTACTTTTTTGATATAACTCAGCCGCTTTTAGCAATGAAGCCATTTTATATTCAGGGCTATTTTCATGACTTGATAGCTTCTCCAACTCATTAGCAGCCGCTATATCTTGTTTAGAGTTTAAGTAAGCGACAGATAGTTTTTTGGTGACATCATTCGAGTTCTTATGAAGCGGGTAAAGTGTTCTAAAACGCTTGATATGGTCAATGGCTTGTAACCATTGTTCGCTTTGAATCGACAGGGCAATAGCATCAAATAGTCCTGACGCAGCTGTTGCCGTTTTTGGTGCTACGTTTGAGATCCTTGCATAATGATCAATGGCAAGCTGCAGATGCTTTTGTTCTGCGGCGCTACTGCCTTGGTAGAATATTGCTAAGGCAAGGCCTTCTTTAGCCGACGATTTATCCTTACTGGTTAGTTTTGAATGTAGTTGTGAGCTTGACTGTGAAGTGTGCACTAACGCCATGTAGGTATTTTCTGCGGCTAAATATTGTTTAGTTTGAAAATACGCATGGGCTTTAACCATATTGATATTGTTGATAAGTTTAGTGTTTCTATCACTGAAAACTAACTCAGCTAACAGAATGGTATCGTCATACTTTTTATTGCTATAAGCCACTTCACTGGCATGAGCGATAACTTTAATGGTTTGTTTATCGGTTGGGTATTGTTGGGCATATAATGTCGAAGAGTCAATGAGTCGGTTAATCCAAACGGCCTGACTTTGTTTGTTTTTAGTGTTCGTTAATAACTTATCTGCCAAGGTAATAACTTGGTATGCCGCTTCTTTATTTGTGATGGTTTCTTCATCAAAACCCGCTAACTGATAATACTTAAAGGCAAGGTCTTCATTTTTATGCTGTAAATATAATGAGGCGAATAAAAAGTTAATATTGTCTTGGCGAGAATAAGCAGAAAAGTGCGTTAAATAGTTTTTATACCAACGCTCAGCACGAGAAAAATCAGCTGACTTATTACTTTGCTGATACTGTTTATGGTAAGTCGCCGTTTCAATTAATATATGTTTTTTAAGTGCTAGGTTTATGGATTCAAAACGTTTTTTATACTGTTTTTTATTTTTAAGCCAGTAGCTACTTGTCGGTTGATAGTCAGTATAAAACTGTTCGAAAGCAGCCTTTCGTTGTTCAACAAAACCGGCTTTTTTCCAGATATCGACAATTTTTAAGGACGCTTTCGCTGAAAACTCTGCATCAGGATACAGAGAAATATAACTGTCTAAAGTACTTACCGCATCGTTATATCGCTGTTGCTTGAGGAAGGTTTCACTCAAACTGCTGTAAATATAATATAAGTTATTTACATGCTCAGTTTGTTGAAAGTACAAATTTAATGGTTCAACGCCCCCCATGTAGGAAAATGATAAGCCCATTGCGCGAAAATACTCATCAAATAAACTCTGCTTACTTGCGTTTAATTGCTCGTACTGTTGAAAATCATTAACGTTGATAACCTGGACAAAGTCATCGGCAGCTTCAATATAGAACTCTTGTTTAAAACGAGCCCAGCCACGTTTATATAACGACTTCTCATAAAATACCGCATTGTTTTTGGCAAAGATAATTTCAGTATATTTATCTTCTGCTAAGGCATATTTCTTGGCACTAAAGGCATATTCAGCCAACCTAAACTGTGCTTCTATATAATAAGTTGATTTAGGATACCCCTTAACCAGTGCTTTTAATGCTTGGTGTGTTTGATCATAACCGCCCTTTTGATCGTAAGCCTTAGCTAACTGATAAAGCGTTACATCATTGTGTTTAGCCTTGGGGTAATCCTTTATTGATGTTTCTAATAACTTAATGGTGCGGTTAAGCTTTTCTTCAGCCAAGGTAGACTCAACATCTTCTGCCGTAGAGTTTTGTTGTAATTCTTCAGATAGTTTAAATTCGATAGCTGCCAGTCTATTTAAAGCATCTGCACGCGATAAATCAGATTTTGAAGCATGCTTTAAATAATTAACGTAGGCGTCACGAATGTCACTTTCAGAGGTGGCGATAGCTTTCTCTTGTTTGTTATTTTTTGTTTGTTCATTGCTATCGATACTTTGTAGTGTTTTTAGTGTTTGTCGTGAGTTTTCTTGCTCGTTACAGGCACTAAGCAATAAACTTAAACAGCAAGCTATCAGTAGGTAACGTATTGATGATTTTGCTTTTTTTACTTTAGATAGCCTTTTTTTCGAGGCCATTAATTTAGTTAGCATTAAGATAAGCGGCATTATTGTTCAACCGTATTGTTGTCATATAGTCTAGCGAGACCATATCTAGATTGATTTAAATAGCTATTCAACTGAGCCACTCTGTTTTGCATAATACTTTTTGCCATTTTAGCGGTGAGCTCATCATATTCTTTGGTTAGCGTTATTAAGTCTCGGCTAAGCTTCGGGGTATTTAAGCCAGCAAGCTGAGTCTTATATTGTGAGGCGTTGTGACGCTGAACAAAGAAATATTGTGGGTACTCAGTTAAAAAATCAACATAGGTATTTTCAATAGTCATGATGGCGCCATTTTTAAGTGTTATTGGCGACTTGTTAAAATTGATTGGTGTATTAATTAACTGCGTTAATGCGATGATTTTATTTTGATAATAAGTTGATGCTTGAGAATACCCCAGTGAAGCGGTAGCAAGTTGTTGTGATTTTTCATAAAAAAATGGCATTAATAAATAAGCTTCATCAATATTCAGATCATCACCGGTTTTATTTTTTAAAAAACGCGTCGCATTTAACGCGCCAATGTAATCATCTTGATGAGCTGCGGTTAACGCAATACCCAGCAACGCTTGATTGCTATAACGGCTAGTTAAACCGACTGATTGAAATGTTTTTCTAGCATTACGATAATAGGCTTGATTAAGAAGTGAATATCCTAAGGTGATATATAAACGGTTCAATGTTTTTTCTTGATTTTCTGCCTGTTCAGAAGCTAATAATTGAGAAATAAGTTGATGCCCATCAGTCCACCAACCTTGTCTAATGTTAGCCAGTGCTATATTGAACTGCGCAGCGATGTAGTCTTTAGCTGTCACGGGTATTTTTACATAGGCTTTTATTGACGCTTGATGTTCGCCTTGTTTTTGTAATGAAATGCCCTTGATTAATAATGCATGGTGGTAATGCGTCAAGGGTAATTTACTCATACTATCATCAAGGTAAGTTAGTACTTCCTGCCAATCTTCACGTTGAAAATAAAAGTCAGCTAACAGGTAATTAAGCTGTGTATTTACATTATCATCGCCTTGGCGATTAATGTTTTTGATGAGCTTATTAGCGCTTGGTAATGCGTTGTTATCTAACACGGCTTTAACTAAAGAAATAACCTTTGGGTCGTCGTAGTCACGGCTAAGTAAGAATTCATTTCTAAGAATTAAGGCAATGGCTTTTACTGGGCTATTATTTTTATTTGCACGCTGTACCGCTTGCGATAACGCCCCAATGGAATTAAATCGGGCATCTTGTAGTGCAGGTGTTTTAATTATTTTTTTATAAAAGTCTTTGCTAAACGTCTGGTGCGCTTTATCCAAACTATCTAACTGTGTTTGATAGGTATTAATATCGGTTGCGACACTGCAGGTGCTAGCAAGTGAGCCTAGTAAAAATAAGCTGATATAAAGAGAACGTACAAGCATGCGAGTAACAGTGATTTTCATTAAAGGGTCTTCATTTGATGTGGGCTATTTAGCTACATCCTAGGGTTAATATTTAGTGCTGAATTAATGAGCGTGTAAACTAAGATAAATCAGCGAGTAAACTAACCTTGGTTAGCGTACTCACTGATGTGTTATCTTTTTAAGTCACTTACTGAGTCACTTATTGAGTAATGAGCTACGTGAGGTGGTAAGTAAATAAACCGTCTTCAGTAACCTTGACTTCAATATTCGATATTTCTTCGTTATTCGAGAGTTTAGTTAAACACTCAACAGCCATTGCCGGTAAAAGCGTACGCGTTAAAATATTTTCAATATTACGCGCGCCGGTATCTACCTCTTGGCATCGGGCAAGAATATGCAACATTACTTCTTCATCAAAAGTAAAGGTCGCGTTGTAATGTTCTTTAACGCGCTTAGCAATACGATTCATGTTGATTTTACATATTTTCAGTAAGTTCTCATCACCTAATGGGTAATAAGGAATAACGGTCGTTCTGCCAAGAAATGCTGGTTTGAAGTAGTTAAGTAACTGAGGTCTAAAGTTATCTAACAATACATCTGGATCTGGCAATTCTTCGCTTTGCGCACAAATAGCACGAATATGCTCTTCACCTGCGTTTGACGTCATAATGATAATGGTATTTCTAAAGTCGATATCACGACCTTCACCATCTTTGATGGTGCCTTTATCAAATAAGTTATAGAAAATATCTTGCACACCTGGATGCGCTTTTTCCATTTCATCAAGTAAGATAATGCTGTGTGGTTTTCTACGCGCAGCTTCGGTTAATACACCACCTTCGCCATAACCAACATAACCTGGAGGAGAGCCAAGTAACATAGACACTTTATGCTCTTCTTTGAACTCTGACATATTGATACAGGTGATATTTTGCTCACCACCGTATAACTCATCAGCCAGTGCTAGTGCAGTTTCGGTTTTACCAATACCACTTGAGCCAACCATAAAGAATACACCAACGGGTTTACGCGGATCAGTTAACCCAGCACGTGATGTTTTGATACATTCAGCGATAGCTTCTAATGCATGGTCTTGACCAATAATACGTTTTTGTAAGGTATCTTTTAGACCCATAATTGATTTGATTTCGTTGGAAACCATTTTACCAACAGGAATACCGGTCCAATTAGCAACTACTTCAGCAATGGCTTGACTACCGACGTTAACTTGAATCATGGGCTCATCGCCTTGCATGTCAGTTAAGGTTGCCATTAAGCTATGCAATTCTTGTTTAGTCGCAGCAATTTCATCAGCCGTTAATATTTTGGTTTCTTGCTTTTTCTCAGTCGATGAAGCTGCTTCAGCGCTAGTTTCTACCGTATTTTCAGATTTAACACCCTCAGAGTTAGCATTAATAGCTTTCTCAGATTTAGCTAGACTCTGTTCTATTTGTTGTTGCAAACCATGAATCTTAGCAACCACACCGAGCTCTTCTTGCCATTGTGCTTCTTGAGCAACTAATAATTCGCTAAGAGAAACTTGCTGAGCATTTAATTCATCAATGGTTTCCTGATGGTCGCCTAAAGTCGCTTGCTCACGCTCTAACGATTTTATCGTTGTTTGCGCTTGAGTAATATTACGTCGAGTATTTTCAACCGCTTCAGGGGTCGAGCTTTGGCTCAATGAAACGCGTGCACAAGCGGTATCAAGTAAACTAACCGACTTATCAGGTAGCTGGCGTGAAGTAATATAACGGCTTGATAATTTCACTGAATCAACAATGGCTTCATCCATGATGCGAACACCGTGGTGACTTTGTAATACTTCAGCAATTGCGCGCATCATGTTAATGGCTTTTTCTTCGCTAGGCTCTTCAATTTTTACTACTTGGAAGCGACGTGTTAATGCCGGGTCTTTTTCAAAGTATTTTTTGTATTCAGCCCAGGTCGTTGCTGCAATGGTGCGTAACTCGCCACGTGCTAAAGCAGGTTTTAATAAATTAGCTGCATCGCCTTGGCCTTCTTTGCCACCAGCACCAATTAAAGTGTGCGCTTCATCAATGAACATGATGATAGGTTGTGGAGAGGCTTTTACTTCAGCAATTACAGATTTCAAACGGTTTTCAAATTCACCTTTAACACTGGCACCGGCTTGTAATAAGCCTAAGTCGAGTGAGCGAACACATACACCTTTCAGTGCGTCAGGTACGTCACCCGAAGCGATACGCAAAGCGAAACCTTCTACTACTGCTGTTTTACCAACCCCCGCTTCACCCGTTAAAATAGGGTTGTTTTGACGACGACGAATTAAAATATCAATAATTTGTCTGATTTCTTCATCACGGCCTAAAATAGCATCGATTTTGCCTTGCTTGGCATCTTCGGTTAAGTTCACGGTAAACTTATCTAATGATGGTGTTTTACTTGGTGTGCCAGGCATTGGAGCACGACCGGTAGAGGTATCACCCATGGCACTCGATAAAGATTCTGCCGTGGTACCAACAATTGCGCGCGTTACTTCACGTAATGATTCAGGTTGAATTTTCTTTAATTCACCTGATAATGCTGAGGTTGATTGACGCATACTATCGTCAAGCATTAAGGCAGTTAGAATGTGAGCTGATGTCGCTATGCCATGACCATATTCAACCGAGGCAAGCATCCAGGCATTTTTGCTGATATCAACAATACTTGGAGATAATGCCGGCGCTCGAGTATTGCCGCCTTTAATGCGATCTAACTCTCTATTTAGGTCTTGATGAAGTCTGCCAAGGTCAATGTCAAACTTATCAAAAATAGCCAAGATATCACTATCGGGTACTTCTAATAATTTTAATAACCAGTGTTCAATCTCAACATTATAATGAGTACGTGAAAGACAAAGTCCCGCAGCTCCTTCTAGCGCATTACGAGAGGTTTCATTCAACCTACCGACTAATGATTTTAAATCAATTGTAACCATATCTATTCCCTATTGTTCACGTGATGTTATTTACTTTGGTAAGTTTGTTGGTACTAACAAACGCCTTGTACGCTGTCGCAGCAGGAGATGCCGCAAATTTTGGTAAAACTCTTTTGTCCATTATAAAACTCACCGACACCGCCAGCACGAAGAACCCAATGGATTTGTTCATCAGCTAAAAAAGCAATGCCAGAAGAATAACAGGGCAACTCTCTCTTATTGCTACTGGCTTGTTTATCATGTGTTAGTGCTGAATTTAGGTAAAAACTTTTTAACTTTTCAGTACTGACATAAAAGCCCTTACATGCTTCTGTCATTTCAGGACGACTGTTAATATTCTCACCTTGCGCCAGTATGGTAATCTCGGTTAATTCATTAGCGCTTCTGCTTGACGAACAAGCATTGAGGAAAACCAAACACAGCAGTAACAACATGACTAACATTGGCGGAGCTACTGTTTTGTTAACGGTAAAATATTTATAAAAAAGATGCATTTTTATCTCACTGATATCGGTATATCTACCACGGAATTGTCATGTTCGCTGCTTATGCTCTTACTCGATAACCAACTGGTCCAGCCTAAAATTGGTTTGTTTTTCGAGGCAAAACTTACCTGACTAGGTAGTTCTTTTTTGAGCGTTCGTAAGATGAAACTATAATCTTGTTCAAAACCTAAATATAAGCGTACCAACTCATCCAGTGCTTTAAGATGAGGTGTTTGCGGGGTGAATTTTTGTAACTGTTTGGCCGTTAAGGGGCCTAAAATAATATTAATTTTTCCTTGGGCAAAAAAACCACTTTTGCCTAACATTACCGTTCTGCCTAATTGATTATTTTGTCCAGCAGCGCCGTTAAGTGGCATTCTTGTTCTGACATCGTCTATTAAAGGTTGCCATTGGCCAACAAACTCTTTTATTTCGACCGGCAATTCAAAGTGACTTTCAAGGATTTGCTTAAGACCTGATGCACTACGTACAGAACTACTAAGTAAACCCGCATAGCGTAATAATGACTCGTCTTTGGTGTATAAACGGTCGGTCAGGTTATCAGTACCTAGGCCAACCAACGCCAATAACATTTTGGTGAAATTATCGGTTTGGGTCTTCGCTTGATTACGTGTACTTTTTTTAGTCTGACCGCTTTGAATGTCAACACTTTGAGTATTACTACTTTGAGTATTAACGCTTTGACCGTTACTACTTTGAGTATTGTTACGTTGAGTTAAACGACAACGTTCATACTCTAACGGGGCAAAATATTTGACCGATGATTGATAAAACAATGAAGCGGTTCGGTGATTAAACAAATTAAAAAATTCGGATATTGTTTTATCTTTAACTTTTAAACGCTTTAATACCGTCTCAGTATAGTGATAAGGCAATACGCCATTACTGCCGGTCAAACCAATAAAATTCAACTCCATTTTCCATTGATTATTCTCTTTATTATCTTGATATAAAGGTTCAACGGATGAAATTTCAGAAGAAGGAAACGATAACGATTGACGGCTGGTAAAACGGATACATTCAGATAGTGGAGGCATAAAGCGTCCCACAGATTGAATTGCCGAAACTTCAACCATGTCGTTATAGTTATTACTGCGCTCAATCACCCTGACAGCTTGCTTAAAAGAAAACTGGTATGGATGCTGAGCTAATGTATCTATTACAGCAGTATTTTTTCGCCAGCTCGCGGTGGACATTTCTTTAAGTAGCCTTCTTTATTTTTTGTTTTTATCAGTAGTCGAGTAAAAGAGTTAATAGAGCAATACAAGCCAAAAAAGTGTTCTAACATGCTTGAAAATAGGAAAACACTGCTGCCACTTAATAGCGAATCATCAATGTTTACGGTTATCTCTATACCTCGACACATCGCGGTATAACCATCAATAGTTAAAGGCGCGCTGATCGGTTTTGCATGTACTTTTGTAATGGACTCTATTACCGAGCGGGTAACAGCGGAGCCTTTAAAGTCGTACAAACGCAGTATTTCTTTTAAGGCTAAGCAGGCGTCATTACCACCGGTTAACGATAAAAAATTTAAATTCAAGTGAGAAATTAATCGCCATCTAGCATGATCTCTTAAAGGCGGTCTAATGACCTGAGTCGGCTGCATAAGATAACGAATTGCGGAACAAGGTGGCGCACTGTCGGTACATTGTAATTGTGACTCACCGACTGAATAAGGTAACTTCTGTGGTAAATCTCGGTTACTACAAGTCGTTTCAATGGTGATGGTACGATCTTCAGGTATGTTTGGATTAAACGATAAATCCACTAACGATAAGAATACGTCTGTACCCTCATCTCGGTCATAAGTATCAAGTTTGGCATTACGGCGGGCTGCAAACCAAAATGCATGGGAATTGCTTTCTTGTTGCTCGTGATTCATGCCATAAAAAGGTAGAAAATCAACATCGTCTCCGTAATAAGAGGACGCGGTCACTTGATCAATACTATAAACTTCATAACCTCTTGTTCGGCGTGAGTCAGGCGTTACTTTATATTCGTGCTGAGTATGTTCAAGTTTTATCGGATCTGCGCTGTGCGCAAATAAATTCACTACCGGTGTACAGCCTAAATTGAAGGTCGACTTAGCAATATTATGTTCAAGTTCGACATTGGTATCGTTAAGATAAATATAAAAATCTAAGGTATCACCATCATGATTTGCTAATTTTTTAGCGAGACCAACAATATCAATGAACATGAACTTTTCTGGAAAGGCGAAATACTCGGTTAATAATCTATAACCAATAAAAGAGGACGCCGGGTAGGGCAACATGCCTTCATCCGTTGAAAAGCCAACTGGTTGAATCGCATTGATGCCCAAATCAATCGGGTGAATATCGTCTTCAGAAGTCGCTATGAAAGTACGGTTACAATCATTGAGTAACATTTCATAGAGCGGGTTTATATGCTGTGCTTGTCCTTTAAGATAAAAACGTAGCTTATCTATAGCTAAATCGGCAAAGTTTAACTCTTTAGAGAAGGTTTTAAGTGATAGCTTAAGTACACTATCCGCGCCTCTAATACTCGCTGAACCAGGGGTGAAAAAAGGCTTAGCCATTAAAGTGGCTGATGTTATTTCTATCGGCAATAACGGGATTTCATAACTGGTGGTAAAACGGCAATTCTCACCTTGAAACTGCGTTGTCTCTAATAAAGTACCGCTAGCAATGGTGTAACTTGAGTCTAATTGCTCTTTGTCGGCAACAAATTGCACAATAGACATTGCTGGAATAGGGCGTTGATAATGCGGGTACAGAGTACCAAGCAAAGCATCACTTATTTCAGGAAAATCATCATCAAGTTTGTGCTGTATACGGGCATTTAAAAAGGCAAAGCTTTCAATCAAACGCGAAACATGTGGGTCTTCAATGCTGTCGTTATTAATACCGATACGCGAGGCTATTTTCGGGTGTTCTTTAGAGAATTCAGCACCTAGCTGGCGTATATAGACCAGCTCTTTTTCATAAAAGGGCAGCAGTTCATCGGACATAGTTAAAGTTCCTTAACGCTTTCTGTTTGAATAAGAGAGTGAGTAACAGAATCAAGCAGAGAACCATGCATAGACTCATAAACCACTACGTCAGGCAATATCGGGAAATTTCGTTGTTCATCGGACATAGTTAAAGTTCCTTAACGCTTACAGAGCGCGTAACAGAATCGAGTATAGAGTCATAAACCACAACTTCTGGTAGTGGATCGGCATAAATAACCGTATCAATACGAAAACGTAAGGTGCGGTCTATGCTGTCAGCGTTTTCAATAAAAGAGACTCTGACCGATTTAAATCTAGGCTCATAAATTTTTAAGGTGCCTTCTAAGTGAATAATAAATTTTTTACGTCGTTCAATATCCATAATGTTAACGGTGGCAAGGTCAGGTAAACCATAATTGAAAAGTGATTTTTCAACTTCTACCAAGTCACTGCTAGGTTGTATCAGGTGAAAACGGGTATTAAGCAGAGACTCTAGATCTCTTCGAATACTACGGCGTAATTGTTTTAATACTTGGTGATGTTCCAATTTTTTTTCTACCTGATTGTGAGGTTCATCATCAAAAAGGCGATCTAAAATGGAAGGGCGTAATTTCTTGTCTTTATCAATACGTGCCATCGTTACTTCCTAAAAGAGGCTAGTTCAGTCACTAGTTCCAGCTCTGAAACCATTTGGTCAAGCTGATAATGTGGCTGTATATGGATAACGCATAAATAGTGGCCGGGTTTATTTGGATGTTCTTTTACCCGTACATAGCCTTCTTTTAAAGGATATTTTGCTTGTTCTTCCCAATCAAGATCTTCACTGCCAGTGGTATATTTCATTAGCCATTGTCTGATGTGATCTTCACATTTCTCTGCGCTAATAAAAGAACCGACTTTGTCTCTGACCATCAATTTAATAAAATGCGATATTCTTGCGCCACATAAAACATGTTGTAACATTGACGATATTTGAGCATTGGTGGTTGCATCTAACGTCGTGTATTTTTTTGGCTTATGCAGTGATTGGTTATTATAAAATGTTGTGTAAGGCGATAAATAACCCTGGCAAAGAGGAATGAAGCCCAGTTCGCTAATGTTCTTTTCGATAGCGTCAGTAATAATGACGTCAGTCGTTGGTTTAACCGCAATATCATTGGCATCGGTCGCATGACTATCTACCGCTAGCTCTTTAAAAATACCACCAGAAAGTTGGTTTCTAGGTGCGCCGCGAATATGACCAAACCAACCGATATCGGCAAATTCTCTGATTAATATGCAGCCGAAGGCGTAACAGGCATTGCCCCATAAATTGTTTTCACCATGGCGAGCGCTTTTTTCATAAAAGTTAATGCCTTTATAACTGCCCATCGTTGTTTGATAAGGACGACGCATTAATATTTTCGGTAAGGCTAAACCAATAAAACGGGTATCAGGAGATTTTCTTAAGGCATTCCATTTAATGTATTCTGTTTGGCTAAAAACTTTTTCAAAATCGACCGGTAAACCCAAGCCAGAAAAGTCATCCATACCAAATAAATCACTCGAGGCTGAGGTAATAAAAGGCGAGAAAGAGGCGGCAGCAATTTGTGCAATACCGGCTAAGGTGGCAATGTCGTCAGTGGGATGATCTTTGCTTACTCGATGACTAATTTCATAATCACCAATAATGGCGCCGTAGGGTTCACCGCCAGGCGTACCGTATTCTTCACTGTATATCTTTTGAAATAGCTGACTTTGATCAAATTCCATGGCTTTACTGATATCTTTAACCACTTCAGTCCAGCGTATATTAAGCATCTTTATTTTGATGCTTTGGTAACCTTCAGCTTGCTTAACCAATAACCATAAGCCGCGCCATGAGGCTTCTAACTTTTGCAGTCTGGCATGATGAATAATTTGATTTACTTGTTCATTTATTTGCTCATCAATATCAGCAACAAGTCTAAGTAAGGCATTTCGTACCGTCTTGGCTGACGTTAACTTGCTTTTATCGACAAAGTTTTCAATGCAGTATTGTAACGCTTTGGTATCGTCTTTTTCAGCGAGCAGCTGCGTTAAATTAGTGATGTAAGCCGATTGCTCCAATACCTCATCAAGAAGTACCGAATCAAGCCGAGTTGATTCAGGGTTGCTCATTAGTATTGGGGAGTAGGCCACGTTAAGTTTTGCTTGGTAAAGCAGTGAACGTATAAAGCGTTATTGTTGGATGTGTTAACGATAAGGTTAGTGTTAGCTTTAAGTAATTGAATAATAAGGAAACAAATAATAGAGGGCGCTGCTTTAACTGATCGATAAAAGCCAATGACAGTTGCGCATAATTGGCAATCGTCATCAATGCTTTATCGTCTTTGGTAAAAGTAACACCCTGCTTCATTATTTATTCCCTTAATAGTTGCAGGTAATACCGTTTGGCGATATTAGCCAAATGATATTACCTAACGTAGTTCAATTAGCTAGCTTTTGGAATCTTAGCGACTAGTCTAAGGGAAGCACTTAGCTCTTCCATTTGTAACCAAGGGCATAAATGTGCAATAGCACTATAAGAGCCAGGCTGACCTGGAACTTCTTTAACTTCTACCTTAGCTTCTCTTAATGGATACTGTGCTTTCATTTCAGCACTCGCATCAGAACTGTTATTTACATAACTGTTAATCCACTTGTTAAGCCATTCTTCAGCTTCAGATGCTTCAACAAATGAACCAATTTTATCGCGGCCCATTACTTTTAAGAAGTGTGCAATACGTGCAGTTGCCATGATGTAAGGTAAACGAGCAGAGATTGCATAGTTAGCTGTTACATCTGGGTCATCAAACGTTTTAGGTTTTTGAGTCGTTTGTGCACCAAAGAATACTGCGTAATCAGTATTTTTATAATGACATAACGGTAAAAAGCCTAACTTGCTTAATTCAGCTTCACGACGGTCAGTAATACCAATTTCGGTAGGACACTGTTGATCAACATCACCATCATCACTAACAAAAGTATGGCTTGGTAAACCGGTAACTTTACCGCCACCTTCAGCGCCACGAATACTTGTACACCAACCATATTCAGCGAAAGATTTTGCTAATGTTGCGCCCATTGCGTAAGCAGCATTCATCCAACAGTAACTGTCATGTTTGCCTTGAAGCTGATTGCCCCTTTCATCAAGCGAACCTTCTTCAAAGTTGAATGCTTCAATTGGCTTGGTATCTTGACCGTAAGGTAAACGTGCTAATACACGTGGCATAGTCAAGGTAACAAAACGTGAATCATCACTGTCACGGAAACTACGCCATTTGATGTATTCAGCAGAATCAAAGATTTTTTCTAAATCACGTGGTTTAGACAATTCAGCAAATGATTCAAAACCAAACATTTCTGGGGCAGTAGCCGCAATAAATGGACAGAAGCCAGCGGCAGCGATATTTGAGATATTTGATAATAAATCTACGTCATTTGGATGAGATGAAAATTCAAAATCACCAATTAATGCTGCATAAGGTTCACCACCGGCCGTACCAAATTCACTTTCGTAAATCTTTTTAAAGGTCTGGCTTTGATCAAATTCAACCGCTTTTTCAAGATCTTTATAAATTTCTTTTTTACTGATATTAAGCACACGAATTTTTAATTGTGAGCTAGTTTCAGAGTTCATCACAGTGTGATGCAGACCACGCCATGAGCCTTCAAGTTTATTAAACTTTTGCTCTTGCATAATCGCAGAAAGCTGAGTAGACAAAGCAACGTCAATAGCATCGATTGCAGCATTGATGGTAACCGTTAAGCTTTTATCCCAAGAAACAGTGCCGTTCATTGCTTCTTGCGTAAGCGTTTTTAATAATGCTTCGGTTTCGTCTCTAGGGGTTTGTTTAGTTGCTGAGATAGCTTGTTCTAAAAAGCTAGCTTCTACTACATCACCAGCACTTGCTTCTGCTTGGTTGGATAAAGTTTCTTCAATAGACATTACTTATCTCCTTCATTATTAGCATCAACACCTAGCTCACCAGATAAAGTAGAAAGCGCTTCAGTATTATTTAGAATGTTTTCTAAAAGGTCTTCTAACTCTTCAGAGCGATCCGCTTTACTTAATAAATCACGTAATCTGTCACGTGTTTGTAGTAATTTTTTAAGCGGTTCAACTTGTTCGACAATTTTATGCGGTTCAAAGTCTTCCATGTGGTTAAAGTTAAGATTAACCTCCATTTGACTGCCATTACCCGCTAACGTGTTTTCAACTTGTAAATTTAACTTAGGCGCAGTTTTTGACATGATGTCATTAAAGTTATCACGGTCTATTTGTGAAAACTTTCTGTCTTTTAATGCTTTTTTATCTTTGGTATTATCACCAGAATAATCACCCATGACACCCATAACAAAAGGCAATTCCTTTTTAGCTACAGCGCCATTCGTTTCCACATCATAAGTAATGTGTACGCGAGGTTTCCTTACTCTTTTCAGTTTGTTATGAATACTTTCACTCATGTTTTTCTCCGTGTATAAAAATTAATTTGATTGTTAACAATAACTTTTCATCAGCGTATAAGTTTTGACAGCTTATACGTTGAAAAAATATTAATCGTCGTCAACACTTACTCCGGTAAGAGAGCTATAGGTATCTCTTGAAGACGAATCAGGAATTAACTCTTTCATCAACTCTTCAAGCGGCATATTCCCCCACCTCACTGTTTTCGTTAACATAAATGATATAGGTGAGTGTGGTTCTGTTTTCTTAAAATAGTCAGCAATTATATTAAGTTGCTTAAATGCATCGTCTCGTGAGTTCAATGCGGCAGTAATATTATTTGATTGTGAAGCGTTTGCAGTGACTTCGGGTTGATCGATCAATTCATCACTCTGTTCATCACTTTCACTGGTCTCAATAACAATAGGTAGCTTAGCTTTCGCTATGTGATTGATCGCACCTTTAGCACCTTCAAGCAGTTCAATTATCTTACTGGTTGGTGGCGCTTCAGAACGGCCACACAATTCAATTAATAACGCATCAACGGCTTTGTATTCAGTGATACATACATCGATATCATCATATAAATTTGCATAATATTCATTTGAAGATTGACCCACCGCTTTTTCAATGTTGTCCATTGAAAAACCATTTCTTTCTATTTGGTTTCGTTGTTTATTTTCATCAGACATGCGACTAACATCTACTGCTTGCTGATATTGCCAAAAAGAGTAGGGTTCGGAAGCGGCATCCTCGGTAATAAACGAGTTACGGATAGGTGTTAATAAAACGCCATCGGCACCTTCACCGTTTAATCCCGCTATAGGCGCAACGCGAGTTTCAATGCCATCTTCATCTTCTACTGGATATAAGCCTTGTTCCCAATAGTTTTCAATTAATTGTCTGATTAAGGTAAAGCCATCTTTAAGGCCTTGGAAGCCAGATTTTCTTACTAACGCTTCGGTAAGCCAACAGGCAATTTCAATATCTTTAGCTTGAGTCGCTATCAATTTGGGCGCTAATGAAAATATTTTCCCCCAGTGTTCTTGTGCTTCAGTATTGTCACCATCAAACATGTTATTGCGTTCAGCATCGCGGGCTGCACGTCTTGCGTCTTTTATTTGGGAATAATTTGAAGAATAAGCTGTATCAATACGTGGGTCATTACCAACGCTAAGTTCACCTTCAATAGGGGATAGCAGGTATGAAATATCAATTAGTGCAGGTGAGGGCATTGAATCTATGATCTCCGTATATTTAGTGTTATGTAGTCCTTCTGGCTGAGAAGATTATTATGTAATGGCTTTATTTGCAATAGATGCGATAAATATTTATTAACAATATAATTACATTGGTTAGCAAGTCTTTCAACAGCTTGGAAATAGTTAAAAATCACTTAATTTCAATTAAATTAGTGGCTTATGTCGGTGGTGTTGGCGGGTTTTATCTTGCGAGAGTTATTGTACAAAGGGATAATGCTACAATGTTAATTTTGATGGCTTTTCATATTAATCATCTGTAACATGAACGTCAATTTATCTGTTCAGTTGGTAGTACACTTTAATTTTGTAGTAATACATACGTTGGTTGTTGAGTTTCAACGCCGTTATTAATCTTATGTACCACGTCTTAAAGTCTAAAATATCCATCATATAACAACATAGGTTTAACACCTTTATAATGTTAGGCCCCATTTAAATTACCCGCTACTTTGCGGTATGGCAGTAATGCATGAATAAAATAAATAAATAGATAATTTAATTATTTATACCGAGTAAGAACATGAAGTTCTTTGATTAATAATGATGATGAGGTTCCTTATCAAGGAATGATTTTATGCCAATTGAAATAACCATTATTAACTCACCAAGCAATGTCAATGTAGGTCAGTCAAACCATACATTTCCAGAGGCGGGTGGAACGCTAGGACGCGGCAGTAATAACTTTTGGATATTAGATGATCCTAATAAATATATGTCATCTGTTCATGCCAAAATCGAATGTATAGCAGAACAATATTTCCTGACTGATTTAAGTACTAATGGTACTTTTATTAATGGCGCATCTGAGCCCATTGGTAATGATAATCAAATAGCCTTAAATGATGGTGATCATTTTACTATCAGTGATTATGAGTTTATCGCTAATATTCCCAATTCGATGGTTGATGCGGATATATTCGAAAATAACAACAATGCAGACCCTTTTGCGGACTTTTCTGATTTTGATGAAGTCAGTGCTCCTGCATCAGGGCAAGATGATTTTATGTCGTCAAGTCCATCAAGCTTCTCAAACAACGATCCTTTTGCTTCAGGCATCAATCAAAGTCATTCGGCTAACAATCCATTATCAGCTTTTGATGCGGAACAAATTGATCCTCTTGAATTATTAGACAATGCCCAATCGGCTAATGATCCTTTTGCAATGCCAATAAATGGCCTTGATGACTTTTCACAAAGTAGTCATGTGTCAAAAAATAATGTTCAAGATTCTTTTGTAGCCAGTACCAGCACGTCAATTGAAAGTAATAATGTAGCGACTGATTCTATTAGCTGGCCTTCGGCAAATCAGGACACTAGCTTAATTCCTGATGATTGGGATGACGAGGATCTACTTTCTGATTTTGGTCCAGCAGTTACTGCACCAGCTCAAGTTATTCCTGACTATGAAAAACCAGCATATGTAGCGCCAGTGCAACAAAAGCCTGCTTATGAAACACCAATATATGAAGCAACAGTACAGCAAGCACCAGCCAATGGAACACCAGTACATCAGGCTCCGCAAAACCAAAACCAAAACCAAAACCAAAACCAAAACCATGAAGCTAACGTTGCAGCCGTAGCGGTGCCAGCAGGTAAACCTTCGGATGTTGAATATACCCAGCTAAAATATACCCAGCTAAAATTGAAAAACCAACAGTTACAAAGTGAAGTTGAACAATTGAAACAGCAATTGTTACAGGCGAATTCAACGCAAGCTACGCCAAGTGCAGCGATTAATAGCCGAGGTGAAACCCATAGTGTTGTTAATGCTATGGGGTTAGCGAAGTGGAATCTAGATGATAAAAAAGTCGCTGAAATAAATGAAATGGTCGGATTGTTAATGCGTGAAACCATGCAAGGCATGATGCGAGTATTAAAATTTAGAAAGAAAATTAAAGAAGAATTTAGAATCAACGTGACTACCATTCAATCTGTTGAAAATAACCCATTAAAATTCTCCGCCAATATAGATGATGCGATGGAAAATATGTTCATCAAAGAGAACAATGCTTACAAAGCGCCTGTTGATGCAGTAAGAGAAGGTTTTCAAGGTATAGCTGAACATCAAGTGGCGGTGATTGCTGGGATGCAAGCAGCATTTAGAGGCATGATAGAACGATTTGATCCAAGTAATTTAGAGAGCCGTTTTGAAAAGTACAAGAGTTCAAGTTTGCTAAGCCTAGGGCAAAGAAGCAAACGTTGGTCAGCCTATAAAGAATATCATCAAGGTTTAACCGAAAATCTAGATGATTCTTTTCAGCATTTGTTTGGTTATGACTTTGTACAAGCGTATGAAGACCAAATGCAACGCTTAATCAGTGCAAGGCTTTCACCAAATGAAAGCGATAAAGATGAGTCAATTAACTAATTTACGAGGCATAACGGAACCAAAATGAGAAAATTTAATATCAGTAAAATATTATTCGTTACCGCAATCGCGTTTTCACTTATTTCTTGCACTTCAGTAAATAGTAAAGTGGGCAGCTTACTCGACCTTGATACTGATTTGAAATTGAGTTTTGTGGTAGACAAAAGTGTTAACCCTGATGACAGTAAAATATCTTCACCACTGATTGTCAGAATGTACGAATTGAAGTCAACTAAGGCTTTTGAAAATGCCAATTTTATCGACTTATATGAAAGAGATGCAGACGTATTAGGTAAAACGATGATTAGCCAACAGTCGTTGAAGCCTATTCAGCCGAATGAAGATCGCTCAGGAAGATTTGTCTTAAGCAAAGGCACAAAATTTATCGGCTTGTACGCTGAATTTCTACAGTATGAAGATGCTAAATATAAAGTCATTATTCCTGTAGCCGAAACTAACGTTGTTAGCTCAACGGCAAAAGTACAGCTTTTTGAAAACAATATGATTTTGTTGAAATAGTACAAAATTAAAAGAATAAGTATTGTAAGAATAAAATAACGTGCCTATGCCTATGCCTATGCCGATGGATCAGGGACGTCATGCCCGTGGTGTATTAATCGGGGGACCAGTTTGTAAAAGTCATCTTCGATCAGAGACTTCGAAGATGACTTTTACAGCAAGCTCCTGAGTTAACTGCATTAGGCATATAGAAGAATAGAATTTACGTTTGTAGACTGTATCCATCTCACGTCCTTAAAAGTGGCAGTGAAGGCGAACTACGGTCAATGGAATAATAATAAAAATAGCAGGATCTTATGTCACTAGATAGCAAAGTAGTTTGGTCAGAAGGGATGTTTTTAAATCCTCACCATTTCCAGCAGCAAGAACGTTACTTAGAAAAGTATATTCAAGGTAAATGCTCAGCGATGGGAGCGTATGCTTGGGGTATTAATCAACTCGACCTAGACCAAGAACTGCTTAAATTAGGGAAAATATCCCTAATAAGATCGTCGGGTATTTTCCCTGATGGTACGCCATTTAGTTTTCCTGATCATAACGATCGTCCCGATGTATTTGAAGTACCTGAAAACACCACCAATCAAATTGTTTACCTTGCTATACCGGTTAAACGTCCTGGCGCACTTGAGATCCTATCTAATGATGATTCACAAGGAGTAGCGCGTTATTATTCCTCAAAACAGGCCATTAGAGATGTTTCTTTTGATGGTGGAGAATCATTAGATATTGCGGTAGGAAAACCGAGGTTACGGTTATTACTGGGCTCTGATGATTTAAGCGGTTACGCCACGATAGGTTTACTTAAAATTGTTGAAACAAGAGAAGATAAAAACGTCTTACTTGATGATAACTATATTCCGGCCTGTCTTGATTGTACTGCAGCGTTAAAATTGTCTGGATTTCTATCTGAACTTGTTGGTTTACTTCATCATCGTGGCGAGTCAATTGCCGGCCGTCTAGCGGATACTCAACGTGGCGGTACAGCTGAAGTGGCTGATTATATGATGCTGCAAATGATCAATCGACTTGAGCCTTTAGCTGCACATTTATCAACACTGCAAACATTGCATCCACTCGAGTTATATACCGAGTTAGTGCAAATGGTGGGTGAATTCTCTACCTTTGTTACCGAAACCAAAAGACCACCAAGCTTCGGTGCTTATTTACATGGTAATTTACAACAAACATTTACCCCGGTAATGACTTCATTAAGACAATGTTTGAGCATGGTTTACGAGCAAACTGCTGTTTCAATGCCACTTATTGAAAAGAAATTTGGTATTAGAGTTGCGCAAATAACCGATAGAACCTTGCTTAGTACCGGCGTTTTTGTCTTGGCTGTACGTGCTCAAATCCCTGAGAATAACTTACGAAATCAATTTCCAGCCACCGTTAAAGTGGGTCCAGTGGAGCGTATTCGCCAATTAGTAAATGCGGCTATGCCGGGTATTCCCCTTAAAGCTTTACCTGTCGCACCAAGACAAATCCCTTATCATGCGGGTTATTGTTACTTCGAGCTTGAAAGAAATAATGACTTCTGGAAAGAACTCAGTCATTCAGGAGGGTTTGCCTTCCATATTGGTGCTGACTACCCAGGATTAGAACTTGAGCTTTGGTCCATACGCCAATAATTCACTTACCTCAAAGGAATGAATATGTCAGTTGATAATGCAGATAAAACGGTATTTAGACAACCTATTAACCGAGGTGATGGCACGGTAGTACGTCCAATGCCAGGTGGGCGAGCACCATCGAATCAACCCGCTCAAGCGCCGGTTCATCAGCCCTATCATGCTCAGCCGGCTCAACAGGTGAGCATGCCAAGACATGATTCCCCAGGTGATTTCTCTACCACTTACGGCTTAAACCCGTTAGTTAACGCGGCTTCTACCTTATTAGCAGTATTTTCAAAAACGCGAGAATCACTTAGTCACCCTAATGTTGGCAGCTTACACCAACAGCTTGACCGTGAAATAAAGACTTTTGATACCAAGGCTCGCAGTGTCGGCGTTAAAGAAGATACCGTGATGGTCGCTCGTTATCTGCTGTGTACCATCTTAGATGAAGCGGTACTCAATACACCATGGGGCGCTGAAAGCTCTTGGAATCAAAGAACATTATTAGGCATATTTCATAAAGAAACAGCGGGTGGTGAGAAATTTTTTGCCATTTTAGACCGTTTACGTAATAGCCCAGCTGAAAACATTGAAGTGCTTGAACTTATTTATATTTGTCTTAGCTTAGGTTATGAAGGCAAATATCGTGTTGTGGCACGCGGTAGAGATCAATTAGAACAATTACGTGATGACTTATTTTATATTATCCGCAGTTATCGAGGTGAGTATGAACGCTCGTTATCACCTTGCTGGCAAGGCTTAGCTCACTCTAAAAATACGCTTTTAAATTACGTGCCTATGTGGGTAGTTGCCAGTGTAGTCGTCGGGCTTATGGCGTTAACTTATTCAGGCTTTAGGTATTGGTTAGACCAATCTTCAAGCTCAGTAAGTCAGCAGCTTAGTGAGATAAAAAGTGACAATAACCAAGTTGTAAAAGGCTTGAAGTCAACTAAGCCGTCACCTAAGTCGTTATAAGCAAGTCGTTTAAAAATTATCTGAGTATTTAATGAAAAATATTATCGCTTTTTTTAAAAATAGAATTGTCATCTCCGTTATTGGTTTAATCATCTTAGCGTTACTTATTTGGTTTATCGGCCCAGCGTTTAAATTTGGTGCAGACAATACCGCGCCGCTCTTATCAGAAAGCGCCCGATTAATAACTATTTTAGTGATCTCTCTACTGTGGGGCATTAATAACCTACGAATCCAACATCAAGAGAAGCAGAGTAATAACAACCTAGTTAATGATTTACAGAACTCACAAGAAGAGTCTGCGGGTGATCTTATTGCCGATCAAACCTCAGATGAAATGAGCCAGATGAGTGAGCGCTTTACCCAAGCATTAACTACCTTGAAAAAACTAAACTTTAATGGTGGCGGATCAAAAGCGGCATTATACGAATTACCTTGGTACATTATTATTGGGCCTCCTGGCTCAGGTAAAACAACCGCTTTAGTTAATTCCAGTTTAGACTTTCCCCTTGCCGAGCAATTTGGAAAAGGCGCATTACAAGGCGTTGGCGGCACAAGAAATTGTGATTGGTGGTTTACCAATGATGCAGTTTTAATTGATACAGCGGGTCGTTACACCACACAAGATAGTCATAAAGTGGTTGATAGTTCAGCGTGGGAAGGTTTCTTAAGTCTACTTAAAAAACATAGGCGTAGAAGACCTATTAATGGCGCCATTGTCGCAATTAGTTTGCAGGAGCTATTAACACAAACTGAAGAAGAACGTGCTAAACATGCGAAGCTTATTCGAAGTCGCATAGACGAGTTAATGGAAAAACTTGAAGTACGTTTCCCCGTTTATTTGATGTTCACTAAATGTGATCTAGTTTCAGGTTTCAGTGAGTTTTTCGAAGATTTAGGCAAAGAAGAGCGTGAGCAAGTATTAGGTATTTCTTTACCCGATTCTCCTGAGCCGTCAAAAGCACCTGATTTTGAAAAATTAACGCTAGAATACAAAAATATCATTAAGGGTTTATATCAGCGTGTGCTTTTCAGAGTACACAACGAGCGTGATATTAAACGCCGTAGTGCTATTCAAGGTTTTCCACAGCAAATGGAAAACCTGCAAGACATGGTTGATAGCTTTGTTCAACAAACTTTTGCACAAAACCGATACAGTTTACAGCCATACCTGCGTGGTGTTTATTTTACCAGCGGTATACAAGATGGCACACCTATCGATCGTCTAATGAACTCGGTTTCGTCTAATTTTGGCTTTGCTAACACGGGTGGCCATTCGCCACTACAACAAGGCAAAAGTTACTTTTTAGGCAAGCTTTTCAAAGATGTTATCTTTACTGAATCAGAGCTGGTGGGCGCGAATCGTTTTTATGAAAAAGTGATTAAATGGGGGCAGCGTGTTGCTTACACCACCATGGCGGGCATCTCGGCTGCCTTAGTTGTACTTTGGACCGGCGCTTTTACTCAGCATGAAAGTCATATGCATGAAGTTGAAACTTATGTCGCTGAATATAACGAACAAGCTAAAAATCAAAGCCGTTGGTCTTCAGATATTCGCAATACCTTACCAACGCTTAATGCCTTAGCAAAAGCCAGTATTGTCTATGATCAAGAGCAAAATCCATGGCTAAACAGCTTAGGTATGTATGATACTAGCGTTGATGAAGCAGCAAATGATGCCTATAAAAGTCACTTAACCCA
The DNA here is from genome assembly GCF_002836255.1 of Colwellia sp. 75C3. GTDB lineage: Bacteria > Pseudomonadota > Gammaproteobacteria > Enterobacterales > Alteromonadaceae > Colwellia. The sequence goes on from NZ_PJAU01000051.1 coordinate 61,473, forward strand.
TGTCTTTTATCCAAAACTAATGAAGTATGTTGAGATACATTTAAAAAGCAGTGGCTCGACTGAGCAGTTATATAGCGCTTTTAGAACCTACATTATGTTCAACAAACTTGAGCATATGGATAGAACACTTGTTCAAGAATGGTTTTTAAATCAATGGCAAGATGAGTTTGCTCAACAAACAGAAAATAAACAGGCACTTGAGGCTCATTTAACGGCGTTATTAGCCTTAACGATTAGACCCGCAGAGCTGAACAAACCCTTAGTTGCTTCAACAAGGCAGCGTTTATTACATATGCCAATCTCACAGCGTATTTATCAACGTATTCGCACTAAAGCTGAGTACGCACAACCGATTAATATGCTTGCTGAAATGGGTGGTGCGGTACAAGACAGTTATCGAGTTAATCCGGCTATTGAAGCTAAATTAACCATTCCGATGTTATTTACTAAAACCAGCTATGACCAAATAGATTTCTCTGCTGATTCTGAACTTATAGTTAGCATCGCAAACGAACGATGGTTACTTCATGATGAAGCTAAACAAGAAGTTGCATTTATTAGTGATGATCTTGATGACATCAGTAAAAAAGTGAAGGCACTTTATCTAGCTGACTATAATAAACATTGGCAACAAATATATGATGCCTTAAATGTAAAACCGGTTAAAAACATTTCACAAACCAGTAACTTATTGTCAAGTTTTGCAGACCCTATATATTCACCGATAGTAGCAATACTTAATGTCACATCAAATAATACTCAGCTATCGAGCCAAGCGGCAGCTAACGTGTCTGATGACAATTCAACCGGCATCACAGGTGCGTTGGCTGATTTTGCTGCGTCGAAAGCCCAGTGGACCACGGTAGATAAAAGATATCGAAGTCTTAATGTCTTGTTGCGTGAAAGTAAAAAGCAGCCTGCTGCAATAAACACAGCGTTGTTAAAAATATCTCAGCTGCAAGAAATGGTAAATAGCATCAGTTTAGCGCCAGATCCTAGTCGAAAAGCGTTTAAATTAGTGAAAGCACGCTATCAAAATGGTGCGGATAATGCGATTACTGCGCTGCACTCCTACGCAAAAAATATGCCTAAACCGGTTAAGCGTTGGTTAACTAGCCTCGCAGATGAAACGTGGCGAGTGATACTACTCTCTGCGCATCAACACATTGATAATGAGTGGCGAAATACCGTTTACCAGGCTTACATGGACAGCATTGAAGGTCGTTATCCGGTAGCTGAGAATTCAGATAACGATATTGCATTATTTGACTTTGTTACCTTTTTCAAAGCTAACGGTACTGTTGATGCTTTTTACCAAGAGAACGTTAAGCCGTTCATTACCACGCGTAATGGTTGGAAAAATAAAACCATTGATAAGTACAACGTAGGCTTATCCAAAGGCACGTTACGACAAATACAGCGCGCCTTAGAAATTAAAAGTGTCTTGTTCAGAGAAAGCGCTGAAACACCCAGTTTAGGCTTTAGCTTAAAACCTGATGCAATGCCAAAAAACAATGTCAGATTTATGCTTGAAGTGGGTGATAACAGAATAACCTATAGCCACGGACCTAAATTTTGGAAAAGCCTGAAATGGTCAGCTGATAGCGAACAAAGCCGTGTGCGTATCGTATTTGAAGACTTAAATGAGCAACAGCATAGTGAAACGTTTGAAGGTCCATGGGCTTGGTTTAGGTTGTTAGCTCAATCAAAACTGACCAAAACGAATGAATCTAGCACTTATTTAGTGACTTATGCCATTTCAAATAACAGTGATGATGAAAGGCAGTCTTTTGATGCTAAACACAATATTTCTTATAAAATCAAAGCGAAAAGTATCAATAACCCGTTTGAAAAGAAATTATTAAGCTTGTTTAAATGCCCTGAGAGGATCTAGTGAACGCTGATATACCTTTAGGTTTATACGGTAAATTACCGAGCTACGGTGACTTTGTTCACCGTAATCTACCGACCAAATTTATCACTACTTGGGATGAATGGTTGCAGCTTTTTGTCTCAAGCTCAAAAGAGCAAATTGGCGAGCAGTGGTTAGACATTTATTTAACCAGCCCTATTTGGCGTTTTGTTTTATCAGCAGGTGTTGTTGATGAAAATAACTGGGCAGGAATAGTATTGCCTAGTGTTGATCAGGTCGGTCGTTATTATCCATTTACACTTGTTGTGCCGCTGAATAATGACATTAACCCGCTTGAGTTTATGTCAAGTAATGGTCGATGGTTTGCACATATTGAAGAGCTAGCGTTACAAGCACTTGATGGACAGTTTTCTCTTGAAGAATTGCTTGAAAAAGCTAATCACCAAGCGGTTATGGTGCCGATGGCCTACCGCAAAACAGGGCAGCAGTTATCAACAAGTAGTCAGCACATAGATTTTCAATTCGAAGAAGAATTACCAATGAATGTCTATGCCCATTTGCTCGATAGCATGTTCACCTCAACGCTAAATAGTTACAGTGTTTGGTCAACGAGTGGCTCAGAGAATATATCACCTTGTCTTTTTAGTGTGCAATCATTGCCACCAGCAAGCCAATTACCGGCCATGATAGATGGTAATTGGGCGCATTGGGGCTGGCCAAAAACCTATATCGCCAAGTAGGTGTGCGGATAATGAAGTCATTTAGTAACGTTGCTATGTACATGGCTCAAGGAAGTCATCCCCGTGGTGTATTAATCGGGGATCTAGTGTTTAAAAAGTGATGGATCTTCGATCAGAGACTTCGAAGGTGACGTTAACAGCAAGCTACTTAGTTGAATACATAGGCATGTTAAGTAATAAATAAAGAATCAAATAAAGAAATAAACTATGAACGACGTAACGGTAAGACGCCCATTGATGTGGGTGAGTGAAGGTGCCACGGATGTGGGTACAGTAAGACCTTTAAATGAAGACTCATTTTTATGTCAACCTGAAATTGGCTTGTGGACGGTAGCTGACGGTATGGGCGGTCACGACGGCGGCAGTGTGGCCAGCCAAATGATCGTTGAAAACTTAAGTCAGCTGAGCAGAAAAAGCAATTTAGATGCGTTCGTTAATGACATTGAAAACAGTGTGACAGATGCCAATAACTGCTTATTAGAATACTCACGTTTACAGTTAAATGGTCGAATTATTGGTAGTACCTTTGTGTCATTGTTAATTAAGGGCAATGTTGGCGTTTGTTTATGGGCAGGAGATTCTAGGCTTTATCGTTTTAGACACGATAAACTTAGCCAGTTAAGTCGAGATCATAGCCACGTTGCAGAACTCGTTAGTGAAGGTTTAATCTCTGAAGAAGAAGCTAAAACTCATCCTGAAGCTAATGTAATTACTCGTGCAGTGGGCACTTCAGAGCGTATTGATATTGATGTTGATGTTTTTGATGTCAGAGTCGGCGATCAGTTTTTACTCTGTAGCGATGGTTTGTATAACGCCGTTGAAGACGATGAGATTATGCAATGTCTGCGCGAAAGCACCTTGGATAGTTCAGTAAATAACTTAATACAAACCGCATTAAACAACAAAGCTTCTGATAATGTTTCAGTGGTATTGGTTAAAGGCATTCATCAAAATGTCAGTGTATAAGCGTAATGGAGTACTTAGCTAGTCATGTCAATCAATGACCAAGATAAAAATGATGCGGTAATCACACAGATAAGTGATAAAACAGATGTACCGAATCATGAAAATCAAGCGGCAAAAACCGTAATTAGAAAGCCGCTTGTAGCAGATAAACCCTCTGAAGTAGTTGCTAAGCCTTTTGAAACACAAGATGAAGCCAAAACTGTGTTTAGAAAACCTATTTCTAAAAGCAAAGCAGAGGCTATTGCTAAAGCCGTTGCTATTGCTAAATCAAAAAATGCTGCTGTTGCCAGTGAAAGTCTTGATGCTGTTACTCATAGTGAAGAGGCCGGACTCTCTCCCAAGATAACTGCCAACGAGACGCTAGCTTCAGATAGAACTGTTTTTTCACCAAGAGTTCCTCCTAAAGCAGCGGTTAAAGTACTCGTTGAAACTGATGTTAGCCCAAATATGGCTGATTCCGATAAAACAGTTTTTGCTGCCCGTGTACCACCAAAAGTTATTAAAAATGTGGTTGCCGATGATGCGACGCGTTTTAGCCCAAGTAGCTTTGGTACAAAAAGTGCCATATCGAATTCATCATCAGCAAGTGCTTATGACAATACTAATACCAGCACTAATCACAATACTCTCGGCAACGAAAGTACCAACAATACTAATCATAGCGCGGTTGATCTTATTAATGGTCAAGGTGAAGCTCAAGACACGAATATAACCAATACCGCTTATACCGCCAATGCCACCACTGCGATTGATAGTTCAGGTGAAGAAAGGAAATTGCTTAAAGGCCGTTTTGTGCTTGAAGAAATTTTAGGTATCGGTGGTATGGGGGTTGTGTACAAGGCCAAAGATTTATTAAAAGTTGAAGCACAAGACAAAGACCCTTACGTAGCGATTAAAGTATTAAGTGAAGAGTTTAGAACTCACCCTGAAGCCTTTATTTCCTTACAACGTGAAGCGAAAAAAGCCCAGCATATTGCCAATCATAATACGGTAAAAGTATACGATTTTGATCGTGATGGTGACGTTGTTTTTATGACCATGGAATACATGGTTGGCCAACCTCTTGATCAAATGGTAAAGCAATATCATGCCACGGGTTTACCGCCTAAGGAAACGTGGAGCATTCTTCAAGGTATGTGTTTAGCGCTTATCCACGCACATAACGAAGATATAGTGCATTCTGATTTAAAACCAGGCAACATTTTTGTTACCGAAAATGGCACTGCAAAAATATTTGATTTTGGTATTGCGCGAGCGGTGCAAAAAATTGACCGTAGTCATAATGAGCAAGACCGTACCGTGTTTGATGCCGGTAACTTAGGCGCACTTACGCCAGCTTATGCCAGTCGTGAAATGTTATTAGGGCAAGTCCCTGACGTGCGTGATGATATTTATGCTTTGGGTTGTATTGCCTATGAAATGCTTACTGGCGATCATCCCTTTACCCGCCTACCTGCAGATGAAGCTTATGATAAAAAATTAAAGCCTAAGCGTATTCAAGGTATTAAAAAACGTTACTGGAAAGCCATCGAAGCAGCGTTAGCTTTTGAGAGAAAAGATCGCATAGTCTCTGTTGAAGCTTTTTATAATGAAATTACCGAAAAGAAAAAAGCAAGTGGTCTGCTCGGAGTCACCTTTGCGGTAGCTGTTGCCGCTTCTGGATTTGCTTATTATGAATTTACTAAGCTTGAAGAGCCAAAAGTATCACAAGCAGAGTTGATGACGCAGCTTGAATTTAAAATTCGTTATCAGGTACTACAAGAAAACATCGAACGTTTTATTGCTTCGCCAAGCTTTTCAACTGAGTGGCAAGGTTCGTTGTGGGAAGAAGTACAGTCCCTCGCTAAATTATTTCCTGAAAAGCCGACGCCTTGGTACTTTACTAAGCGCGAAGAAATCTATCAGTTATATCTAGGGCAAGTTGCTAAGGCTATCGGAGCGGCAAGTTTTTCACGCGCTAATGCATTAATCGCTAGTGCCAGTCGATATAGCGATGATCTCAGTAAGTTAGATCAGCAGAAATTCAATTTATCGCAAAAAATAGCGCAACAAGAAGCAGCGGATAAAAAATCTGAGCAAGCTAATCGTTTAGCTAGCCTTGAGAGAAAAAGAAAGGCAGCGCAAAGCGCAAAAGTGAATAAAGCTAAACAGGTTGAATTAGCGGATAAAAAAAGCACGACCAATTTTTATAACCTAGCCATGATCAACGTAAATGATCAATTGGCCTGTACGCAGCGTTTAAACATGCGTGATTTCAAAATTGCCATTGAAAAACTAAGAACCTTAGATTATTCCCGTTATAAAAAAGCGGAAAAAACAATCACCAAAAGTGTAGCCTCTTGTCTTGTTACTATGGGACAAGTGAGTCCTGATTATGCTAAAGATGCGAAGCGTTATGCGTTGTTGTTGTTTGCTAATAATCAAGATATAGCCTCGGTAGTGATTAAAGAAAAAGATGGTTGTCAGCTGTCTATTGCTGGATTAGGTGCTCGTGGATCTCGCGCTGTCTGTAAAGATACCTTAAAAGTTGGTGGTACCGGACCAACGATGGTCGTGATACCTGGCAATGACAAAATTAAAGCATTTGCCATTGGTCGATACGAAGTTTCAATATCACAATATAATCTTTACTGTACTAAATCTGGGGTCTGTAAGCCTATTTTTGGTATCAGTAAACGTTTGCCTGTTACCAATATTAGCTTAGCGGAAATGACTAATTACATTAGTTGGTTAAGTAAAACAACGGGTAAAAAATATCGTCTACCACACAAGCACGAATGGCTTCATGCTGCGCAATCAAAAGATAACCAACTTGATTCGAATCGTAACTGTCAAATCAGTTCGCGCGGTATTAACAAAGGTAATGAACTCATTAAAACGACTACAGGTAAACAGAATACCTGGGGCGTAATTAATTATGCAGGTAATGCGCGAGAGCTTGTTTACCTTTCGGGTAAAAAAGTTGCCGCAGTGGGTGGATCGTATCAAACGTCTATGGATGTTTGTACCAGTTCAGCGCTTACCAGTCACACGGGTAGTGCTGATGAAATTACCGGTTTTCGCTTAGTTAGAGACTTAGTAGGTAGCTAAATATGAATATTTTTGAATGCTCAAAACAATTACGAGAGCTAACTAAAGCTCATGCCAATTACACCATGTCGTTAGACGATTATCGACGTGATCGAAAGGTGTTATTAGATGCTCTCGACCATACCGTCAATGGTATCGCGAACCTTCAAAGTGAAGCGCTACCATCAGTAATACCAGCACCAATAGCGAGTCTTGATATTACTCAACATCTTGAAAGTCATGAACAACATGATAAAACGCAACCCTACTTAGTCAAAAAAATAGATGAATGTATGAATTTTATCAAAGGCACAAACATTAGTTAAGCTAGCTAACAAAGGTAGCTTAACAACAATAAATGAATCAAAAACAAATCAATCAATCAAAAATTATAATCACTAATCAAAAGGTATTTTCATGGAAATTGTTAAATTATTTCAAGCGGGCGGCACTTTTATGTACCCGATTTTATTGGTTCTGGCGCTCGGTTTAGTCATTGCCATTGAACGCTTTGTTTATTTGTTCAGAACTGAAAAAGCGACTAACTCAGTATGGTCTGAGTTAGTACCAATGTTAAAAGCGCTAGATTTTGAACGTGCGGTAAAGTTCACCTCTGCAATAAAAACCCCTATTGCCAATGTACTTAATTATGGTTTTTCACGTCATAACGACAACAAAAGCCGCGAAATAATTGAAGCGGCATTAGAAGAGGGCATTATGGATGAAATGCCACAACTAACTCAACGCACGCATTACTTAGCGACCTTAGCTAACATTGCTACTTTATTAGGTTTATTAGGTACTATCATCGGTCTAATTCAAGCATTTACTGCTGTTGCTCAAGCGGATCCTGCAGAGAAAGCCGATTTACTTTCAGCGAGTATCGCTGTTGCCATGAACACTACCGCTTTTGGTTTGATCGCAGCTATCCCTTTGTTATTAATTCACTCTTACTTAATAACTAAAACTGCGCACTTAGTTGATAATGTTGAAAAATCAGCCCTTAAAGCACTTAACTTAATGGTTAGAGATTAAATGAAAAAAAGAGGCTTACAAGGTATACAACAAGCTGAAGAGCTTAATATCACCGCCTTTTTAAATTTAATGGTGATATTAGTACCCTTTCTATTGATCACAGCGGTTTTTTCAAGACTAACCGTACTTGAATTAAACCTACCTGCACTTGATGCGAAAGGCGAAACATCTGCCAAGGTAAAGCTGCAATTAGAATTGGTGATACGCGAGCACAGTTTTGACATTCAAGACGCTAATATAGGTCTGATTAAAAGCATTGTGCGCACTCAAAAAGATGGCCAATGGAAACAGTTTACTGATGCTATGGTGGCGATTAAAACGCGTTTTCCAGATGAAAGCAGTATTTCATTATTACTTGAACCAGCGGTTGATTATAAAACCATGATCAAAGTAATGGATAAGGTACGCAGTGCCCAAGTCGTTACCGGTTTTGAAGCCGTAACCGTGGTGTTATTCCCCGATATTTCAATTGGTGATGCCCAAGTTATTACGACTGTAGCTATCACGGATGAAACCGTTGCCGCCGGAGCTGACGTAACGTCAGATCAAGCAAGTGACCAACGTGCTAAAGAGTAAATATTATGAGCAAGGCTAAGTTATCCGGTCGTTCAAAACGCATGTCGAGTTTTGCAGGCCTCCATAAACACGGTGGGTTAAACCTCGTGTCACTGATGGATATTTTTACGATTTTAGTATTCTTTTTATTGGTTAGCTCTGGCTCTCAGCAGTTACCTAGTAGTAAAGATATTACTTTACCAACGTCGGTTGCTGACAAGGTACCAAAAGAGACACTAATTATTAGTATCACCGCGACTGAAGTATTGGTGCAAGGTAAGAAGGTTGTTGATATTGCCAAGCTAATGGACACTGATGAGATCATTATTAGTGAGTTAGTAAACGAGCTTAATTTTAGAGCTGACAATCGCCTATACGCGCAAGCAGACCAAAGCGAAGGGCAGGCTATTACTATCATGGGTGATGAAAATATCCCCTATCAGTTACTTCGAAAAATACTCGCTACCTGTCGCCAAACCAATTACACCAAAATAGCCTTTGCCGCGGTGCAAACCGCTAAGAACAAAGGGTAATATTCATGACAACTGCTACTTATCAAGAGTTAGCGCTTGCTTGGCATCCTCAAAGCAAAAGTGATAAACCCTTTGTCATTTTTGCGGTGGTGTTTGTATTACTTTTTGTTGGCTTTGGTCTTTATATCGGCTCAGTAGAGCTGCCTAAAGAAACCAAACGTGCCAAAGTAGTGATACCTGAGCGAGTGGCTAAATTTATTTTAGAAAAGCCAAAACCTAAACCAAAACCTAAGGTCATTAAAAAAGAACCGCCTAAACCTAAAGTGATCAAAAAGGATCCGCCAAAGCCAAAAGACAAGCCAAAAGTTAAGAAAAAGCAGGACAAAAAAGTGCAAGTCTTAACAAAGAAACAAGTAAAAGCACGTGAAGTCGCTAGTGAAAGTGGCTTGCTGGCATTAAGTAATGAATTATCTGACTTAATGGATACTTCAAGCATTGATGCCATGGTAGGTAATAAAATAGCTAAAAATACTACCACTAACCAAGTAAGCTCAGCTCAACGTGATAACTTGTTAACCGCCGATGCGAGTAAAGGTAGTGGCGGCGTTAGTACTTCAAGCGTACTTAATAGCAGTCGCAGTACTGTTAAGTTAGATGGTGCACAAGTTGCAGCGGCGCAACAGCAATTACTTGCTTCACGCGCTGATACCAGTTTAGTAGAAGGCACTGAGCCAGATAAATCGGTAGATAAATCTTTCAAACGTACCGGTAATTACCGACCAGAAGAAGACATTGCTTATGTTATGGATAAGAACAAAAGCAAGTTACACGCTTTGTATCGTAAAGCACGCAGAAGTAATCCTGGTATTAAAGGTAAAATAGTCTTAGAAATTACCATTTCACCTGAAGGTAAAGTGCTAGTAGTTAATATTGCTTCGAGTGAATTGAATGATAAGAAACTTGAGTCACGCATTATTGCAAGAGTTAGACAGTTTAACTTTGGTGCAGCGAATGTGAAGGCGGTTACTGTGACGTATCCGGTGGAGTTCTTGCCATCGTAATAGTGTTAGGGGGGGGGCGGAGAGTTTTGCTTACAGGTAAGCGTAGAGTTAAATCAATTAGTCAGATAAGAAGGTAATAACTGCGGTTATTACCTTCTTATTTACAGCTAATACATTACATATCGCTAAATTGTGCCATTGAGCTGATTTTTACTGGCTCGTTGCAGTTTTATTCTACGGATGGTTTCAGTTGAGCTATTATCCTCAATAATTTTAAAAGCCCAACTCGTGTCTTCACAACGTTCGAAACGCTCGCCTAGAAGGGCAATTATCTCAATGATAGCTTCAATATTTTCTTTTTCAAAAAAATTCCATAATGTTAAATCATTCAGTTGCCTACTAACCCACACCTGCATTTGTGTTTCATTATAAAACTGAAAGATAGCGGGATGTTTATTTTGTAGGTGCAGCCCCATAGTCAAAGCAATATTTTGTTGCTTATCTATCATCATTAAGTCTATTTGCGCTTGGCGTATGGTTAACATTTACATCCTTTTTCACTATCAGTTTTCTTCGTTTGGCAATGCTTTAATCGCAGGTAATCTAGCGTACAATTTCCCATTTACCATCAAAGCGGGCAAATTTAAGGGGAATACTTGTTAGAAGATCTGTTCCTAGGTGTTCAAATTCTATTTTTTCAGAAAGGCTTAGGTCCCAATCATGTAACCAAGTTAGTTTATTATTAAAAGCAACGGCAACATCGCAAGCATTAATGTTTAAGTCGCGCACTGGAGATAAATCTTCGTTATCTACTAAACTACGAAGGTGCACTACCATCTCATAGACATCTTTACCTTCTTCTTTATAAAAGGCTTGATCATACTCTTTGCCACGTTCAAGAAATAAGGCTTTAAGGGCTTTAGCATCATTGTCTCTAAGCGCTTTCCAGACAGGTTGATACACTTCATTAATCATATTTTTTCGAGTGGCTTCCCATTGTTCATCAGATAACTCATTATGATTAGTAAGCTCATCTGCTTTAAAGAAGCGCCACAATGGGAAAGGTGCAGGCAGAGTGATATTTTGAGTTGTTTGTAGTGCGTGATTGTATTCGCCCTTTTTGACTTGATAATCCTCGATACTAAACTCGCCAGTATCAGAGGGCACAATTTTATTACTAACTACATCAAATTTATTAGTTAGGAAGGAAGTTGATAATGATGATAACAAGCCTTCAATATCAGTATAGTCAACACTATCATCTTCTATTTTTAAGTGGGAACCATCATAAATAGTACGATTAATTATAGTTGTTTCAGACCCACTGTTTTCTCTAACACAGAGTTCTAATGTTAATTTTCCGTCATTACGGAGCCCCGTTATACCTGCTGGTGTCGGTATATTTATATGGTAAATATCAAATAGATTATCACCATTTTTTAACCATTGGTTGATAGGATATTCCATCACGTTCATTTCACCGTGACGTTGCTCTTCAATGAAGCAGCCGTTAACGGTTATTCGATAACCGCAATTCTGGCTATTCAAGCGAAGGGTGTAAAAAGGTTGTTTATAATTCATAATAATTCTCTTTGATTTTCATTTACTCAATCTTTTGTTTAACTACTAGCTTATTTCTTACGTTTATATACCTAAGGTAAATATTTTTTTTATTGGTTTAACTTCAGATTCACGTGCTTTAAATAAGCAAAAATTAATTAAGGTCTTTTTCTTCTCTACTTTATTGTCCGCAGTGTCGGTTGTAGGTACTGCGACTTTTCCCACATCATCACCTCGTCGCCTTGGTTTTTTCTCAGCTTCAGCTATTTTAGCCTCGTCTTCATTATTTTGTCTTGCCACTGACTTACCAAACCAAATAAAGGCTTCAATAAATACCGACAAACCACTATAAAACAATTGATATGACAGTCCTGAGGTACCCGTGTCTTCATCTGGCTCTTTTAAGTAATTGAAGGTGAGTCCTAAACGTGATTCCCCCGTTTTATCGGCAGATTTAGCACTACCTTGTATACCACCACCCAGAGCTGTAGGTAAGTACTTACCAAAGCCAACTGACTTTAAAATTTGTAAATCAGCGGTTAGCTTAGCATCTACTTGCGCATTGATACCTGCGTAGATTGAGGACGATTTGTGATCAAAAGAAAATTTACTTTGTCCCGCTAATTTAGTCATCACTAGACCCGCTGCAGGATCGTCGGTTTCTGCGGCGGCAGACAAGCTTAAATTACAGGTAACAGAGGTAGAGCTTTTCGTTGCCGCATGTTCGCTAACTTCTTCATCAGTGACGCTATCTAGATCACTTTGAATTTCCTCGGCATTGATTTCATCAACGGTAGCGCTTTTAAATTTCTCACATTGCTTTGCAGCGCTCACCACTGAGTTTTTCATTAACGCGACGTAATTTTTACATGAATTTACTACATTTTCTTCAATGCCTAAACCCTTAATGGTATAACGAGCAACATCAGATAAGCCGCCAGTAGCAACACGAAGCGCTAATTTTCTACTTTCACGCCAAAAAATATTCAGTAAATTTATATCATTTTGATATTTAAATAAGGGTGAGGCAGAGATAAACCAAGATTGATCGTATCCTATATCAGAATAAACACGTTTATCGTTAGTATCAGAAGTGACCAAGTTAGCTTTTTTTCTAATATAGGAAAGATTAATACACGGAGCCTGCCATTTATAGCCAGATGCTACCGGCTTATTAGCCTCTATAATGCATTCTTCGTATTCTCCTATATCTTCTTCAACTTTATCTGTTTTACCCAAATCAATTAACTTATCAAATACTTTACCTGCATTGAGAATAGCTTTAACAACAACACTACCTCCTAGAAACTTTTTAACCGCGGCATCATGGTCGCTAATATCTTCTGCTGAAAGGGAATATTCGTAAGTGGCAGTGTCTTGGCGAACAGAAGCAGATATTTTTACATCTAACCCTTTGGTTTCAAGATTATAGGACAAGCTTAAGGCTAACTTTTTTATTGAAGCTTGATGAATCGTTATTAAAGGGGCAAAGTCACCATAAGTTTGTACACCACTGCTACTACAGCTATTTAAGAATAGGTTGTATTCAGCACGTGTTTTAAACGCGTCTTTTTCTTTTAATACGGAATATATATATTCTACCGTAGACTCACCTTTGTCTTTGGTAATGCTAGAGGGGTTAAGGCGTAATTGTGCTAGTTTTGGGTCAGTATTTTTAAAATCATGTTTCTTTTTTTTCAAATCCGCGATAGTGGTATCTTCAGATTCAACCTCAACGGTCGGGCAATTACTGTCTTCACCATAACCACATTTTCCTTCGGCTATTATTTTAAAATTAGTTTGAAATTGGCTTTCGTGCCCACCAACAAAATGAAAACTATCCTCCCCAGCACTTAGCTTTTCAATATCGGTAATATGTATTTCATTTTGAGCGATAGTTTTAGGTTCTATAGACTTATCAAGGATTTTATTAATACCATCAATAACTCTATTTGCGCCTGCTAGTAGAAGTTTTTCGCTACCATCATTTAGGTTTTCAATTTTTATAATTTTGAATTTTGTTAACTTGCAGACCTTTTTTTGACAACCAACGGTACTCTCTATTAAGGGGGATTTTCCTGAGGCGGTTAAGGCTTTATCAATAGCTGCTTTTTCTTTCTCGTTATCAATCTTCACGATAGATTTTTCAGATAAGAATTTTTTAGGTGTTTTAATATCAACGTGGCCGTCTTTGATATCTTGTAATGCCGTATCGTAATGCTTGTTAAATGAGGATTTTACAATATCTTTATGCTGTTCGTTATTAAACTTTTTATCAAGCTTACCTTCTTCAGCTATGCGTAAAGTAGCAATAGCCATTGCTGCAACCACAGTTTTGCTTTCAGAATCAAAGCGCTCGCGCATATCAGTATCGTTTAACTGATTGTAGGCCTTTTGATGGATCTCATAAGATTTAGCGTCTTTTTTCTTGAATTTTTTCGCACTTTTATTAGAAAAACCAGAATTTTCCAAAATTGGCGTATTTTCAGTGTTTTCTTTTTTTTTACTTAGAACACTTTTTAGTTTATCTAACATGATAATTGTTAACTTCCATATTCGTGATTCTTAATTGAAAAAAGACTTTAGTGTTGCGCATATAGCCAAGAAATACCCTGAGTAACTTTTTGCTGTGAAGTTAATATATCGCTGGTAAATATATGTTGTACCTCTACACATGTATCATCTTCCATAAAGTTACCGCCATTGACTAAGATCATTTCAGTACAAAGGTAATTATTAGTTAAACCGTTAATTTTTTTCTGCTGGCATATTTCTAAAGCTATTTGAGCGGCAACATGAATATCAACGTTCTCAAAATCGTTATCGGCATAACGATTATTAAAGCGTAAAATACAGTAGCTAGAAAAGTCTATTACGTTACTGCCCACGTCTAAAAAAGCTTTCTCTAAGAATAATTCGTTTACTTTTTCTTCAAAAGTAAACTCATTACTAGCTAACAGCGGAGCAATCCAAGAGGCGTTGATAAAAAAATCTATTCCCCATTGCTCAATGGCTAATGCTAATTGTGTTAATGGCTCGGGAGTTACAACGACTAACTCAAATGAATCACAAAAGACTAAGGCTTGATTAATTATTTCAAGCAATGCATTTTTATCGTTTTGATCTGTATTAATTAGTGGTTTTAGTTTTAATAAACCAGTCGCTTGACGAATAACATCAAGTCCAACTTTCTCGCTAATTGCAGTGTTTATTTCATTAAGCTCTGCGATATCAGCATCAGTTACCGTGATTTCATCTTGAGTACAGTCATTGGTAAGCACTGAACCAAGATCAACTACTCCATCCTCATCACGTTTAAAACGATGAATAGTGCCCGACTCTTCGCCTTCCATTATGTATTCACTGATATGGCCAAATACTTTATTAGCTTCTTCAATCGTACAGGTTGGTAGGTAAGGGCGCATAACACGTGGATCGTAATATCTAAAGTAAGCTCTTTTATCGTCAGGGAGTTGTACCATAGCCATTTTTTTACAATTCTGGCGGATATTAATGAGTGTTGCAGGTGGGTGGGTAATAGCAAAAATACCCCAACTGTTGCCCCAACCTTTTTTTAATATCTCAATTGTTTGAGGGTGGTCTTTTTCTAAACGCACCATATAAGGTGCAGCAATGGCCATTTCGTAACTGAGTTTTCCACCGATCAAGCAAGAATTTTTTAGTGAGCCTAAACGTATTATTTTCTCTATTTGTTTATCACGTGCGCCACCTAAAATAGCGTAAACAACGGGTAGTTTTCCTGAGTCATTTACTTGCCAAAGTTGTTGCTGAATTCTGTTTATATCCAATGGCGCTAAAGGAGTTGTTGTCATTTGTTTTGTTCTCAATAAGTTTGAATAAAAGGAGCTTAAGCGGCTTTTTCGTCATCGTCTTTTTGGCATTCTTCACAAAAAGGCGTGCCTGCTTTGGCGGCTTCTTTCAAACCCTCTGCAGTTTTTTTATCATCACGGACTGTGGCTTCTTGCTCAGCAGGTGTAGATTGCGATTCAGTTGATGTCGAATCAGCAGGTGTCGATTCAGTAGATGTTGATTGTGAGTCCGAAGATGTTGATTCAGTTTCGTCAGAAGATCCTTTCGACTCTTTAGAATCTCGGGCCGGCGGAGGATCTGATGGCGATTTAGCGGCCTCAAAAACGGTTTCAACTAAATCTTGACCGGTAGAAGGCTTAAGTGGCTCAGGTAGTTGGGTAAGTACAATGTCACCCTTAACCAATGCAGCCTGTAATAACTCAATACTATTACCATTACCTGTTGGCAAATTAAGCGACTTGTTAATAACTTCTGCTGAATGGGCTGTGATCTCAAGATCTTGAAGAATTTGTTTGGCACTAAGCTGGTCATGAACAGGCTTAACATCGGCAACTGTATTAACTAATAAACTTGCTGCAGGCTGTAACTCGAAGCGTTTACCTAAGGTGTCTTTAAAACGTCTTAATTGACGCGAATCATCTAACTCACTTATTGATGCCGTTTTATAAGCTTGCACACTACCTTGTGATAATGCTTGAGCAATATAATTTTCTATACTCGACCACGGATTGGTATTGTTCCAGTTGGCATAACTAAAAAATGAATTAGCTTGTGCCAAGTTTTCCCAAAAAAATAACGGTACCTGCAAGTTATTAATAAACTGAAGGGCAGAATTTTTGTTAGTAAAAGACTCGGCTTTAATCGAGTTGGGTAAGGAGCTTACGCCTTTGTGAGTAAGCCTTATAGTGTAATGCAGGCCTGTTCTACTTTTGAACACTTGTGAGGTTAACATTTTATTGTGCACAGTCCGTTGAATACAATGGTTTTAATGTTTCTAATTATAACGAGGCTTTAAAGGTTAATGCACGTTATTTATTACTTATAATATCATTTAATTTACATACTAATAACATTTTCTAATGGAAGTTTAGTATGCTTGTAATGATATTCTACCCTACTTTTGGTGCTTATTGCCTAGACGCTGAATGTAGTAAAAGTGGTATTTAAGAATGTTATGTACTGATATTTTTATATATTAACCAATAACCTAGCCCTTCGACATTCTCGTAGTGTATTAGCCGGGAACCCATGCTGTTTATCTCTTGCTCTTAGTCCCTAATAATTCAGATTTCAAGGTAGATTTGAGTTTGAAATCGGATCCCAATCAAATGCATTGCCTTCATTAACATTTTTTTTTGTACATATAGAGAATACCTTTCTTCCTGTGCTTAATTTACACTTGACTTATACCTTTATTATCAACGCATTACATATATTTTTTATTGTAGGTTAGATAATATTCGTTACAGAACTAGTACAATTATTAAGTACACATAAAGTAACAATTCTGGTTATTATTGTGTCAATTAAGTTGTAAATATGTTAATTTCGCGCACGGAAAAGACTTTGGTTAACGTCACGGTAACAGAGTTATTACTTACTACGTAACTTAAGTAATGGCACATGGCTTGGTCTTTGTGTAGTTACTGTCTTTCAACGCATTATTTAATGTATGAATTAAGGTAATCGTTTTACCTATTTTATTTACTATTTTTTACTTTACTTACACAAGGACGTTTTATGAAGTTATCCGCTTTAGCGCCATTATTCTTACTTACACTGGGCACCTTAACCGCATGTGGCGGTGGCAGTAAATCTCCAGCACCAACTCCAGCCAAAGATACCACAGCACCTGTTATTACCTTAACGGGTGATAGCGCATTAACGCTTAGCGTAGGTACGGCCTATTCAGAGCAAGGTGCTACCGCAAATGATGCTACCGATGGCAGCGTTGACGTAACCACAACCGGTACTGTTGATAGCGCTGTTGTGAGTAGTTACACACTAACCTACAGTGCCAAAGATGCGGCGGGTAATGCAAGTAGCGCAACACGTACAGTGAATGTGGTTGATGATATCGCGCCTGTACTTGTGTTAAACGGTGTTACTCCTTTTTCTCATAATGCGGGTGATGATTATGCCGATTTAGGTGCTGTAGTTTCTGACAACCTTGATGATGCGAGTAGCATTACTATTACTACAACAGATGAGGTCAACGCCGCTGTTATTGGCTCTTACACTGTTACTTATACCGCTACCGATGCGGCGGGTAATGTTGCGACTCCATTAATTCGTACTGTTAATATTGAAGATTTAGCTGGGCCTGTGATTACTTTAACGGGTGCCGCGATAATTGAACATAACTATGGCGATGTTTATACCGACAAAGGTGCTATTGCGACTGACAATGTTGATGGAAATGTTGATGTTACAACCGAAATTACAGTTCTTATCGATAAAATAGGTAGTTACAGTGTTATTTATACGGCAAAAGATGCTTTAGGTCATGAAGCAACCCTAGAGCGAATAGTGAATGTTGCTGATTTAGTTGGCCCTGTTATTACTCTTACAGGCGGCAATACTATTACCTTGGGTAAAGGTCGTGTCTATAAAGAGTTGGGCGCAACTGCACTTGATAACCTAGATGGCGCAATTGTAGTTGGCGCGCCAACAGGCACTGTTGATTACGATACTATCGGTCTGTATGAGTTAACTTATACCGTAACGGATGCGGAAAATAATCCAAGTACACTTGTGCGCACCGTTGATGTGTTAACAGCTAAACCATTTATTACTACTTGGAAGACAGATAACCCCGGTAATAGTAATGTTGATCAAATTACTATTACTACTAACACCGCCGCTTACCCAATAGAATATAAATACTCTATTGACTGGGGTGACGGTGAGACTAACGTAGATGTAAGAGGTGATATTACTCACACTTACACTAACAAAAGCATTGATGATACTTATACCATTACCATTAGTGGTGATTTCCCTCAACTTTATTTCAATGGTGATGATAGTGAGAAGTTACTCACAATTGAGCAATGGGGAGATGGAGCCTTGTTATCATTAACGAAGGCCTTCAATGGTTGTCGCAATGTGGTAAGTAACGCCATTGATAGCCCTAACCTTAGGTTTGTTACCGATATGAGTAGAATGTTTTATGTAGCCACTTCATTTAACCAAGACCTCAGTGCTTGGGATGTTAGCTCTGTTACTAATATGCAAAGCATGTTCGAGCAAGCCCGTTCATTTAATCAAGAGCTTAGTGCTTGGGATGTTAGCTCTGTTACCGATATGAGGGAAATGTTCTCGAATGCAAGTTCATTCAATCAAGATCTCAGTGCTTGGGATGTCAGCTCTGTTACTAGTATGGGTCGCATGTTTCTAGCTGCACCTATTAGCACACTTAACTTCGATAGTTTATTACAGGCATGGAGTCAGCAAGAGGTACAAAGTAATGTGTATCTTGGTATGGGAGATAATGGCTACTCAGCAAACTCACAGGCAGCTCGCAATATTTTAACAGGTACCTATGGTTGGACTATTGACGACGGTAGGGGGTGATTATTTATTTAGCGATTGTTGTTTTAAGGCTTAACTAATTGCATTAATACGTTATTCAATGAGCTTTTATGGTGTAAATCCGTAAAGCTCATTTTTATAATTAACTTCTTCACTTAGCCGTTATGGAGTAGTTAAGCAGGCATCAAAAAAACAGCACAGAAATAAAGAATAAATACAGAGCGCTAAACCGTTAACCCTAAGATTATTTTAACTTGCAGTAAGGATATTCGCATGAGCAATCGCTTGAATGATAAAAAAAACACAGGTAGCCAAAACCAACAGAGCAAGGCGCAACCTAACAAGCTAAAACCTAATAAGCCATTAGCGAAAAAAACTCAAGCGAGTAAAAATCAAGCGAAAAATAGCCAAACTAAAAAATTAAACTCCCAAAATTTTGCACTCTCCTCAACGGCATTTTCTGTTTGTGTAGCTTTGTCTAGTTATGCCTTACCTAGCATTATTAATCCTGCGTTTGCTGCTGGCCCTAAAGGCGGCGTGGTTGTGTCGGGCAGTGGTAGTATCACTAAAGATGCCGCTGAAACCATTATTAAACAAAACTCGCAGCATATGGCGATTAACTGGGACAGTTACAATGTTGCCAGTAATGAACGCGTGCAATATATACAGCCCAATAGCCAATCAGTCTCCCTCAATAATATTCTAAGCAGTAATGGCTCGGTCATCGCCGGTAATATCGATGCTAACGGTAAAGTGATTTTAGTTAACCCCAATGGCATTGTTTTTACCCAAAGCTCTACCCTGAATGTTGGTAGTTTAGTAGCCTCTGGTTTGAGTATTACCCCGGATGACTTTATCAATGGCAACTATGTATTTGATGCATTCGAGAATGCTGACGGCGCGGTAATTAATCATGGCATTATTAACGCTGCTACGGGCGGCAGTGTTACCTTATTAGGTAAACAAGTTGAGAACCACGGCTATATCTCAGCTAACTTAGGTGCGGTCAATTTAGCGGTGGGTAAACAAGCGATATTAACCTTTGAAGCCGGTGGTTTGTTAGGGGTAAGTATTACCGATGCAATATTACAAGATGAACTAGGGCTAGATCCTGCGCTGGTTAATAGTGGCGAGATAACCGCTAAAGGCGGTCGGGTATTATTAACCGCCAGTGTTAGTCAAGACGTATTCTCACAAGCAGTAAACTCAGGTATTGAAAGTGCTAGTAGCGTCGTTATGCATGCCGATGGCAGCTTTACTTTGGGCGGTGGCGCTGATGTCTTAAACACTGGGACTATTGATGTTTCCATTAATGAGTCAGTAGATTCTTTCTTGCTCGATGAACTTAAACAAGCAAACGAAACTTTTGATTTATCAAGCAATACCACCAGCTCTAAAATTGTCATCTTAGGTGATAATATTACCAGTAGTGGTCAGTTATTGGCTAATACCAGTTATGCCAATGGCACTAATACAACTAAGCCATCAGGCGAAATCGAGCTGCATGCACAAAATACCACGCTGTTAACCGAGAACAGCCAAACCCTTGCTACCAGTGCTAATGGCATTGGCGGTATAGTAAAAGTATTAGGTGATAAAGTTGGCTTATTAAACAACTCCGTTGTTGATGTTTCCGGTGATATTGGTGGTGGTGGAATATTCATCGGTGGCGACTATCTTGGTGAAAACGATTTAATAAGAAATGCCACGGCTAGCTTCATTGCGGGTAATACCCAGATCAGTGCGAATGCAATAAATGAGGGTGATGGCGGCCGTATTATTATTTGGGGTAATGATTCGGCTAAGGTATATGGAAATATTTCTGCTACCGGTGGTTTTATCCGTGGTGATGGTGGTTTTGTTGAAACCTCTGCAGGTGTGGTGAGTTTAGACCTTACCGTTGATGTATCAGCTGCAAATGGTAATGCCGGTGCCTGGTTAATTGATCCCTATAACATAACTATGTCAAACGCTGATGGTTCAAACTTTAATGAGACAGATCCCGACCCTGTTGATGGTGTGGATGTTGATGCCATGTTTACTAATGATGGAGGCGATTCAAACATTAATTTGAGTACATTACTCACCGCGTTAGATAATGGTGGCAATGTAACCATAAGAACTAGCGAGTCAGGTAGCACTACAGAGGCTGATGTTGTCTTTGACGGTGACGGCAATATTACCACTGCTGGTAGTGGCAATATTACCTTAGTAGATGATTTTGATTTACACACTAAAGATGGGGCAGTCTCAACCTTAACGCTTGAGGCGCATAATGATATTAACATTAATGGAAAGATTTATGATTCTGAATTTAACAATGACCCTGTTCATTTAACCTTAACAGCTGATTACGACAAGGATAATCAAGGAGATGTTACTGCTATTGCCAATATTCAAACATCAGGTGGAGACTTTACTGCAACGGGTGTAAGTATAACCCTAGCTGAAGTAACAACATTAGGTTTTGAAGGGTGGTCTAATAGCCTACAAGGCTCTGCGGGGGGAGCTATTCTTCTGCAAGCATCAACAGGCTCTGTTGAAACGGGAGCACTAACCACCCAAGGGGGGGAAGCTTACAATCGAAATGGTCATGCAGCAGGTAATATTACCATTGAAGCTGTTACTGGCATTACGGTAACAGGTGCGATAAATGCCCAAGGTAGTGTGGGAGGAGATAAGGATACCGGTGGTTCAGGTTATGACGGTGGCGCGGGCGGCATTGTCAAGTTAACCAGTGCTGGCGGGGATATAGACCTGGAAAATACAGTTAATAGTTCTGGTGGTAATGGACATACTGCTGAGAATGATCATGAAGCCAGCGGCGGTAATGCTGGAGCTATCACCATTGAAGCAACTACTGGCTCAGTAACCTTAGCAGCCGTAAGTAGTGATGGTGGTGATGCCGATGGCAAAGACCCAAGTAATGATCATATTGCGGGTAATGCGGCTGTTATAACCCTTATTGGCACTAGCATTATGCTTGAAGGTAACTTATCAGCTAAAGGTGGCAATGATCCAGATGCCAATACTAAGGTCTTAGGTACTGGCGCTAACGTTATTTTAAATGGCGCGGTCACTTTAGCTAATAACATCACTATTGATGCTACTGGTAGCACTGACGGTGATATTTGTTTCACTGATGATTGTGCTATCCCAGGGACCACTTCGACAATAAACGGCAGTGTTGCTCATGCCCAAAATTTAACATTGTTAGGTAAAGATATTATCTTTACCGACAATCTAGGTGACATTTTTACTCTTGGTGATCTTAAAGTCACAGCAACAGGTGCTGTCACTGCTACTAATGTAAATATCACTTCTGCTAGCCTAAATGTTGTTAGTTCAACAGATTTCACCTCAGGAAATATAACTACTGTTATTGATGGTCAAAATGGTGGCGATATTATCATCAATGCGATCAACCTTGATGTTAGTGATATTGATACCTCTTCAACAAGTAATGATGGTGGTAGCGTTACCTTAAAGGTAAGTAACAGCTCTACGAATGATGGCGCATCAATCATAATCGACTCTATAGATAGTTCGGGCTCGCGTGATGGTGGTGTGATTAATTTAAGTGTTACTGATACCGAGCTGGGTAATGCAAATTTACAAGCAAGTGGCACAATAGATAGCTCAGGATCGCGTAATGGCGGAACAATTACCCTAGCTGTGGTTGATAGTGGTGCGGGTAACGCGAGCATAGATGTACAGGGCCTTAACAGCTCGGGCACTAATGATGGCCGCGCTATTAACATAAGTGCTATAGATAATGATGACGGTAAAGTCATTATAAGTTTACAAGCCTTAAATAGTTTAGGTATAAACCGAGCTGGAGATATTGACGTAACTGCTGAAGATAATGGTGTTGGTGCAACATCGGGTTCAGTTATTACCTTGGCTGGGGATATTAATTCCGAAGGTGTTAATATTTCTAAAACAGGTGCGGTAAATATTTCTCTAAAAGGTGAGAATCAAGGCACAGTAGCACTTACATATGATCATAGCGGTACCAATACGAATAGTTTTACGTCGAGTGTAATTGTAACAAGTACAACTGCTGTGACTACAGATATTTTAATCGGTGCTGATAGAACTAATGCATGGGTAATTAATGCGACCAATACAACACTAAATACTAATCTAACAGCACTTGGTTTTGCTAATTTAACCGGTGGCAGCGAAGTCGATAATTTCACCTTGGCATTGATGGATAACATCACAGGGTTAATCAGTGGTGGTGCAGGCCTTGATACCTTAAAACTTACAACCGCTAGCCAGTCGGTTGTTATCGGTACTGATATTTCAGCTATTGAAACTGTTACAGCATTTGATACGGATAATACCTTAACCGCGAGTAATATAGTTAATAGTTGGCTAGTTACTGGCGACAACCAAGGTGTAATTAATAACGCTACGGCTGATGAAGTTAACTTTGTTAATTTCAATAAACTAACCGGTGGTACTGGCAATGACGATTTTGTTATGGATGTTGCCGGCAATATAAATACCCTTGTTGGGGGAGGTGGTGCAGGTGTTGATAGCCTGTCGGCTCGCACTAATGTTACCAATATATGGGCCTTTACTGATGCACTATCTTCATTAACGCAAGACAATGACCCTGCAGCAGATGAACTATATGTTGGTGATTTCTCGGGTATTGAAACTTATATTACCGGCAAGGATAATGAGTGGGCAGATGTTTCTGCGTTAACAACTAATATTAATGTCAGTAGTTTCTTAGATTTTGCCGGTATTGTTGGTAATAACTTAACCAGTACTTTACTTGGTCAAGACATTGCTAGTACTTGGACTATAGGCAAAGTAAAAGATGCTAACGATAATGATAGCTTAGGTATCAATGATGGTACTTACACTGCAGGTGCAGAGTCACTTAAGTTTATTGGTTTTGCTAACCTAACCGGTGGCGACAAGGTCGATGAGTTTATTCTATCCAAAATGGATGATATCACAGGGTTAATTAGTGGTGGTGC
>NZ_PJAU01000052.1 GCF_002836255.1 Colwellia sp. 75C3
TCGCTTCGCTACACAATTTTAGCCAACCATTACTTAGCCTGTTATTTGGGCGTTAGCAGGCACCACTTAGTTCGAATTAATTATGTGGTTAGCTTTGCACTTCACATCAAAGGATTGGTGTTTGTTTCCCTTCCTTTTCGTGAAAATTATTTTAGTTTAATAAATTGCTAAGCATTCTATGTTATTGTTTATCAATCAAGTTTAGTGGGTAAGTGGCGCAGTAATTTAACTTCTCACTCCCACTAATTTAATTTTAGCGTTAGCCGTGGGTTTAGTGTTTTTAACTACCTGCTGCTAACAAGGTATTCAAACGGACACGTACAGTTTGCTCGCGCTCCGCGCAGTTTAGCAAAGTGTACTTAGCCGCTTAATATAAGCGTTAGAGGCTTTCGAAGTCGGAGCAAAATTTGGATCCTTATTATGAATTAGCATATGCTTTGGAATCAAAATCCTTATGTCTATTTGTAGGCACTGGATTTTCAATGCATATCACAAATGGAAAAGCACCTAACTGGTTAGAGTTACTCCAGAAATGCTGTAAAAAAATTGCAGATGGTGATGAATTATCGGAACAATTATTTCCTGATGGCAAACCCATAATGCCTTTAGAAGAATGCGCTAGTGTAATCAAAGTTAAAATGGATGTTCAAGGGAAATGCCTCCATACAGAAATATCTAAAATTATAAAAAAAGTAAAAGTTGGATCCAATGCCAAAGTAACTAAGGATTTTTTAAATAAATTTCCTTATTTAAAAGCTATAACAACAAACTATGATTTACTTTTTGAAAGCGAATTGCTTGATAAAGATATGTCTACCTCTTACTCAAGTGGTTATCCTGTTAGCAGACAACCAAAGGGAGTTGAGATCTACCATATGCATGGGTCTATCAAATACCCCTCTAAAATGGTAGTAACTGCGGAAGACTACTTCAGGTTTATTAATAAGCCAGATTATTTTTCAAGTAAAGTACAAACTTTAATTGAAGAAAATACAACAATCATAATGGGTTACTCTTTAGGTGATATAAATTTCAAGTCAATTCTTAACAAGCTACGTACAAACAGACAGCATGATATTAATAGGCAACACCTATTCTTCTTATCTAGATCCAAAGTTGATGGCCTTTTGAAAGATTATTATGATCGGACTTACGGTTTAAGAGTTATTGATGAAACTGATATCGATATATTTATTAAGAATATTTCTAAAAAGCATAAATTAATAAAAGATCGGGTTTCAAAATCTAGAGCTTTGTTAATTCCTGTTTTAGAAGGCACTCAAAAATTTACGGATTCTTATTTAAAGAAGAGAGAATCATTTTTCGAAATACTTTCAACACTTTCTTCAAATGGAATAATAGTTTCGCATTCGAATGTAGTAAATTTTCTTAAAGACGTACTGAAAAGGAAAAGAGGGTTTACCGGTGAAAGTGGTGCTTGGAACCAATATGTTCACCTAGCAAGCTGGTTAGTCCAATTAGGTGCGATTATGGATATTAGTGAGACCCCACTTGAAGAAATATATTTAGCTGCAGTTGAAAAGTCTTTTGATAACATGTCTAAAAGACAAGTTTTGGGACTGTCTTGGGAATCTTTTAATATTTGGAAGCAGGGGTGGCAGCATCTGACTTATCAAAATAGGGTTATGATCTGTAGCTATGTAAAAGACAAAAACCTGTCAGAAGATGTAGATGAAGTTATTGAACAATAGCCTCTAACAAGTTACTCAAACGGACGCTAAACTGTTGGCTAGCTTCGTTCCTCGCTATTTTAGCCAACAATTTCGCGCCGCTTAGTAAGGCGTTAGGTTACTAATATGCAGTGTCCATTTTGCACTTATCGGAGAAAGAAAAGCGATTCTAATCCTCATTGGCAATGTCCTAGTTGTGAAAAAGCATATAACAAAGTTCATACTAAAGATTTAAAAAACAATTCAAGGTTTGGAAGTAGCGTTACTTATAATGATAGGCTTAGTGATTTTATAACTAATTTTGTTCCGAATGTTAAAGGAATATTAACAATAGCCTTATCCATATTTTTTATATTTTGGGGCATTGAAGAGTTTCTAATAGAAGGCGTTTATTACACATCTAATTATTATCAGTATTTCCAAATGGTTCTAGGTAATGATTTATTTATACTTAGTGTTTTAGTGTTTTTCTTTCTATTTTTTATCGGTGCTGTTATTTTTATCGGGCGAAAAGTAATTGGTAGTGATTAAAACACGGTTAAGGTTTATGTAACCTAACAAGCTAATTAATAAGGACAAAAAACAGTTGGCTGTTTTCGTTCCTCAACATTTTAGCCAACAATTTTTTGCCCATTATTAGGGCGTTATGTTTAAATGGAGAATATTGAAATGGACGTTGTTACATCTGGTATGGGGGTATTCGCCGCCTTGTTTTATCTACTATTAATACTCTTATGGATTACAGTGCCTGTATTTGTTTTTTTAATATCCAAAAGGGTAAAACAGATGCTTACTGTTATAGAATCGTCTCAGTCTGAAATTAAAGAATTAAACGCAAGCATCAAGTATTTAAAACGTAAATATAATGAATCTAATGAGTAATTAAACATAACAAGCAATTCAACAGGACTAAAAACAGTGGGCTATCGCTTCGCTCATTTTAGCCCACAATTTTTAGCTCGTTAATTGGGCGTTAGCAGTACAAGGAAGTTATGAGCAAGCAAATCTGGGATATCACTCTTCAAGACTTATCAGATCATTCTGTTTGGCATTTTCCTATATGGAAAGACGATAGCTGTGATGAAACAATTATTTCCCCTGCAAATGAAAGTGATGCTTTAAACCCTAACTCAAACATCATCGTTAAAGCCCAATTTATTGATGCAGTCGGTTCTGAATTTGTAGGTTTTATATATTACGGTTTAACTGAAATTGGATATTCTCAACCATGTATGTTCGTAAAAAGTGAAATTGTAAATTTTTGGTTTGGTATTTCTAAACCAAACGAAGTTGGTTTAATTAAGCTTAACTTTCCAATAGTAGCCACATCAATTCCGGTTTATGGTTTAGAATCTAAATCAGTGAAGATTGATGGTTACGGTTATATAAATGAAGACTCTAGCACTTGCGTAATGCACTGCTAACAAGGCGTTCAAACGGACAAAAAACAGTTGGCTGTTTTCACTCCGTTCAACATTTTAGCCAACAATTTTTTGCCGCTTAACGTGGCGTTAGCATGAATACGCTTGATTTCGAGTCTTGCATTTCAATTTACTATTTAACCCATAAGGAAATACCGAATGTCAGAAACTATTAATGCTTTATCAAAAGAAATTGTTGATGTTTTAATAAAACATAACATTGTCCCTTCATCAACCGAGTACGATGCTGTTGAAAGTGTTTATGACGTCAGAGAGTTAATTGCTGAGCATGATTCAGATAAAATATTTGGCGTTTGGGTTGAAGACATTGGTACGGAAGATGACGCAGGAGAAGATTATGAAGAAATATTACAAATGTTCTCAAGTCGCTCAGATGGTAAAGTGACATTTGATAACTTACAGTCTCAAACTGATGGTGATAATGTCACACTCACTTTTTCCTTCAATGGACTTGAAAAAAAGTGGGAGTTTGAACAAGAATCTGATCATCTTAGCTCTGAATTTTTAAACAACCTTCTGAACATTCAAAAAGAAAATAATGATGGAATGTTTGTCTCTTTACTTAATGATGATATGCCAGAGTTTTACTTTGTTCCTAGCGAAGTCTTTGCCGTATTAACAAAGCACGAAGCCATCACTGTCCCATACGAATATTAGTGTTATTTCATGCTAACAAGCTATTAAACAAGGACAAAAAACAGTTTGCTGTTTTCGTTCCTCAACATTTTAGCAAACAATTTTTTGCCTGTTAATAGGGCGTTAGGTTAAATATGGATAATCTCCAAGTTTTATTATCAAATGTAACGATTTTGAGAACTGGACATGATGGTGGTCATTTATATTTAATGGGCAAAACTGATGTTCCTGCATACGGTAAAACGGATGCTTACTGTTATTTTGAGAGTAAAATCGCAGAGCGAGAATTCGAAAGCAATTGGAACAACTCTGATCTTGTTATCACTAGTTCAAGGTGGGAGTTTAATAAAGGTACAGGTTTAAGCCTTCATGAAATTTCGTGGTCTTTAACCTAACAAGGCGTTCAAACGGACAAAAAACAGTTGGCTGTTTCACTCCGTTCACAATTTTAGCCAACAATTTTTTGCCGCTTAACGTGGCGTTAGCAGGAAAAGGAATTATGCAGAAGTCTTCGATTATATTTGGTTTAATTATGTTTGTTACCGCATTTATCTTAACCTATTTCAAAATCTCTAAAGTTAATGGTACGGATATCGACTTAATATTGAACCTGCTAATAACATCAACTATTCTAGCGGTGCCGTCGGCTATTGCTTTCTTTTACGGAGTCAAGAAAAGCACTATAATCCCCACAATCAAACAAATAGTAATGGCAGTAGCATTTGCCTTTTTGCTCGGCAATACGACAGCTATGTTTTTTGGTTTAAGAGAAATTAGTTGGTTTTTATTTGCATTGGTAGTCATTATTCTTTCATATCTTGCGCCTATTCAATTTTTAAAACCAAAAGAGGCTGTTGGTGAATAACCTGCTAACAAGGCAATCAAACGGACACGTACAGTGTGCTCGCGCTCCGCGCAGTATAGCAAAGTGTACTTAGCCGCTTATCGCGGCGTTAGTTGCCGCAACTTGTTCGAGTAAATTTATTTATTTATTAAACGTGCGGTATTTCACATCAAAGGATTGGTGTTTTTCTCCTTCCTTTTTTTTTCAATTTTTAGTTTTTAAAAGTCGTTTTGTGTTCTTGGCTACACAGTTTTCGCCTTAGTTTTGCAAGGTAAAAACAATTAGCAAAAGGCGTAAACGGCTCAAAGTTCACGGTTTGTGGCAAAGTTGCGGGTTTGTATTTATTGCATCTTCCGCTTATCCCGTGAACATGGTAACTTACTGTTAGTTATGTGATTTAACGCGCAGCAACTAACAAGGCAATCAAACGGACAGTTGGCTCGGTTCCGCTTCGCTTCACATTTTAGCCAACAATACTTAGCCGCTTATTGTGGCGTTGGTATTTATTCGAGGCAAGGAGAGCTCAATGATTACATTTAAAAAACTATGGGATAATCACCCTACAAATACAGATATAGAAAACCCATGCACAACTAAAGGTAAGAAAAAATTTTCTAATCAATGCGCTATCCGTGTAGGCGTATCTTTAACAAAATGTGGAATAAAAACTACATCTATACCCGGAGCGACGCATTGTTGGCATGGACATGCAAAATCAGAGGGGCATGTAATAAGAGCTGAAGAATTGGCAAAAGGCTTAGATAAAATACAACTTTCAGGTTTAAGACCTGTGATCAAAATTGTTCCTAATGACTTCTCAAGTAAAATCAAAGGAAAAAAAGGGATAATATTCTTTAAAGACTATTGGCGAAGATCGCCATCAGGCAATAAAGAATCTTTTCGAAACCGTTCTGGTGATCACATTGATTTATGGAATGGAAGTAGTATGACGGATTCAACTTCTTGGGCCCGAATTAATCTTCGAATCGGTTCATTCGGATTGCACTCTATTACTGATGATTTTTCAGACTTTGAAGATTCAAAAGAAATATGGTTCTGGGAAACAATGCAATGAAGTATTTAACTGCATTAATATTTGGCTTTGTTTTTTTATTTGGTTTAAGTTTTTTAATCACACCATATCTTAACGAAATATATATTTATTATAACGATATACAGCCTGGACCTGATGGAGAAAGTGAGTTATTTAGCTTCTTTATGTATGTTCAATGGCCAGTGTTTTTCTTAATAGGACTTATCGTTGGCTACTTAATGCATATAAAATACCTATAAGAAATTAAACAAGGACAAAAACAGTTGGCTGTTTCACTCCGTTCACAATTTTAGCCAACAATTTTTTGCCGCTTAACGTGGCGTTAAGTTTCTCTAGTTGATGCGATCCATTGCCGCCTTATATACTTTTCCTTTATCGCGTTTTCCAACCGAGATCACGGTGACCGTAACTACACTATCATTTACTTCGTAAACTAACCGATAACCCGCTTGCCTAAGCTTAATTTTATATAATTCGTTACCGCCAGATAGCTTAGCGCTTTCAATATGTGGGTTGCTTAAAACATCGGTTAATTTTTTCTTAAACTGTGATTGAATTGTCGCACCTAACTTTTTCCACTCTTTAAGTGCAGACTTTTTAAATTCTAAATCATAGGTCATTTAAACTAACCTTTATACTTGCTTCGTTTTTGCGTTGTGCAACAATTGCAAGTAACTCTAAATCTTCAATATGATCCATCATAAACTCATAAGTCTCTGCTGGTATGCAATAAAATGCAGGTTCATTTCTATTCAATACAGCAATAGCTTCTCCGTGAGCACTCAATGCGACCTTCATAGGGTTTGCTTTAAGCTCACTAATACTTGCAGCTGCTTCAGTTAATATTCTAGTTGTCATGCTTTACTCAGTACGTTAAAGTGGTCTTTAATTAAGGCTAGTATAAACAACGAAACTTAACAAGTCACTCAAAAGGACAAATAACAGTTGGTTTTTGCTCCTTCGTCGCTTATTTTAACCAACTATTATTTGCCTCTTAGTGAGGCGTTGGCTGAATAAGGAGGCATCGGTGCTTATTATCAGAAAGTTTCAAAATGGTGATGAATTAGCTTTAAGAGAAATCTTTTTTAATACAATCCGAAACGTGAATATTAAAGACTATTCTGAAGTACAGGTTCAAGCTTGGGCTCCAGATGATTATAACCAATCTGAATGGTATAAACGTATTAGCTCTATTAATCCTTTTGTGGCTGTTTTAGATAGCGAAATTGTAGGTTATGCAGATATTCAAGATGATGGTTATATCGACCATTTTTTTTGTCATTGGAATCATCAAGGTAAAGGTATTGGTAAAGCCCTAATACACAAACTAATCGCTGCAGGGCAAAAGAAATGTATTAATCGTTTATATTCTCATGCAAGTATTACCGCAAAACCATTTTTTGAGCATTTCGGTTTCAAAGTGGTTAAAAAGCAACAAGTAAAAATTCGCGGTCAAGTGCTTACTAATTATGTACTGGAAAAATTTGTGTAAATTCAGCTATAAGAAATTAAACAAGGACAAATAACCGTTGGCTGTTTGCTCCTGCGTCGCTTATTTTAGCCAACAATTATTTGCCCATTAACGAGGGCGTTAGCTACTCCTCATTACTTTTGATTAAGGTGTTCGATTTTGGATATGAAAAAAATATTAATCTGTTTGTCTTTTATGATACCTAGTGTTGCATTTGGTTGTCCGTCATTAGAGGGGACTTGGTCATCTTCTATAGAAAAATTTGAAACCTTCAATAAACGATGGGCAAACATAGATAACAAAGCTTGGTCTTTTATGATCCAAACGCAAGGGCATGAAGTTATTACGTTCCAGAGCAACACAATGATGATTATTGCTACCCCTGAATTGGAACTCAAAATGGGTGAAAGAAAAATAAAGCGTGCACCTAAAGAAGAGCGTATAAACATCAATGTATTAGGCTGTACGGATAAGAATATCGTTTTGAAGTACGAAAGAAATGGTGTAGTAAAAATATCACAATTGCACTTTGAAAATGATGAAACCTTTTGGGAATATATGGGGGTTGCTGGTAGAAGCGGTAACGGACATATAAGAGAGTATTACACTAAAACTCAGTAAACGTAGCTATAAGCCAATAAAGCAGGTCTGCTAACAGTTTGCTCAGTTCCGCTTCGCTACACATTTTAGCAAACTATTAACAGCCCCTTATTGGGGAGTTAGCCCTTTTTCATAGTATGGAGACAAAATGAAATTTTTAGCATTAACCTCACTGTTATTCTCTTTTTCTTGTTTAGCGCAAGTACAAACAATCAATATTGGCGATTTTGATATTGAATATGAATTGTCAGGCTCAGGTAAACATATTGTTTTACTTGAAGCCGGAATGACACGTGACTTAAGTGACTGGGATACTATTATTCCAGATATATCAAAAATGGCACGAGTAATACGTTATTCAAGAGCTGGTAATGGAAACTCATCGAAAACCAATCAACAATTTAGTGCTGAGCAATATGTCAATCATACAAAAAGCTTACTAGACGCCTTAAAAATTAATGAACCCATTATTCATATTTCTCATTCATATGGTGGAATGTTAGCAAGAGCGTTTGCTGGTAAATATCCTAATTCAGTAAATGCTTTACTTTTAATAGACCCTTCCACGGAGCATGATTTAGATATAGTAAAAAAAATAGATCTCTCTAGAGCAATAAAAGAAACCAAATGGATGAAAAGTATAGGCATCAAAGATGGCATGGCTAATGAGTATTTAGATTATTGGGCAAAAAGACCAATGCCAAATTTCGATGAAATTGGTGATAAGCCATTAACAATAATTACTTCTATTAAAAAGTTTGAGAATCCAGTCGTACTGCAAATAACAGATTTAGGTAGAGAAAAAATGGCTAAAGCACTTAAGGTTTGGGCTGAAACTTTTCCACAAGGTAAAGCTGTTTTAACTAAAAAGAGTAATCACTTTATTCAAAAAGAAGAGCCTGAATTGGTTTTAAAAGAATTAGCTGAATTGATAGCTAAGTTGAAATAAAAGGTGTCCGTTTTATCGGGGGATAGATCATGTTGTGAATCGCAGGGCTATTATTGTTCTTTGAGCAGTTCACCTAATTCGATGGCTGCCTGACGCAATACTGATTCATACTCGAGTAACTCATCTAAACTTTTGCGGATAACCGGGGCATGAGTGAAAAGACAAGCAAACAACTTGCCGTCCTGATCTTTAATGGGTACCGCACAGGCAACCATACCATCGACAAATTCTTCGTTATCCGTTCCTAGCTCATTTGCCTCAATCTTTAATAGCTCGCTTTCTAATAACCCCGGCTCAGTCAATGTATTACGTGCCAACTTGTCCAGTGATAGTTTACTGACAATACGGTGACGACGCTCTTTGGGCAGAGAGCTTAAATAAAGTTTACCGCTGGCAGTACACCATACAGGCGTATGACTGCCGACAGGTAAATGGATCCGCAACGGCCAATTAGTTTGAACACGATCGTAATAGATCATATCAGTACCATCGGGAATCGAGATACCGCAAGTTTCACCAATGGTTTCCGCCAGGTTTTTTAATATAGCCTGACGCAACGCTTTAAAACGGCTGCTATGGAGCACCCCTAAAGCGATATTATGCATGCGGTCACCTGGAAGCAACAAGCCACGCATATTAATTTGTATATAATTATCAGCTTCAAGTTGCTGCAATAAACGATGTATACTCGGTTTTGGAATATCGAGTAAAAAGGCCAATTCAGCAGGTGACATAGGTCGCTCGGCACGAGAAATAGCCTCGATAATTTCGAGTACCCGAGTTATAGATGATCCTTTTTCTCTTCGCTGAGCTGTCATTTTATATCCTGTCATAAATTTCGTGTTCATTATAAGCAAGCCTGACATAGATAGGCAAGCAACAACAGTGTCAAGAACACTTCTCATAAATGATAAAGGCTAGCCTATCGATGATAAAGACTAGCCAATAGGAGCTCATGCACAACGCGCGAGCAATCTTAATTATGCTTGGTTAACTTAAGTTGGCATTGAAAACTGTGCACCTTCACGAACTCCGGCAGAAGGCCAACGCTGGGTAACCGTTTTACGTTTGGTGTAAAAGCGTACCGCATCTGGACCGTAGGCATGTAAATCACCAAACAAAGAACGCTTCCAACCACCAAAACTGTGATATGCAACAGGAACAGGCAGTGGCACGTTGATACCCACCATACCCACTTGTATGTTGTCAGAGAAATAACGCGCCGCTTCACCGTCACGGGTAAAGATACAAGTACCATTGCCATATTCGTGGGCATCAATTAAATCCATGGCTTCTTGCATTGTTTGTACCCTAACAACCTGTAATACCGGACCAAAAATCTCTTCTTTATAACTCACCATATCAGCCGTAACATTATCGATTAGCGTACCACCAACAAAGAAACCATCCGAATAACCTTCAACCTGTGGGTTTCGACCATCAACGACAATCGTTGCGCCCTGCTCCTGGGCATGATTAATATAACCAACCACTTTGTCACGATGTTGGGCGGTAATAACGGGGCCAAAATCATTGCTGCTTTCGCTAAATGCACCCACTTTAAGTCCTGCCATCGCCTTAGTCATTTTTTCAACTAAGGCATCACCAGCGACATCACCAACGGCAACAGCAACAGATAATGCCATGCAACGCTCACCAGAAGAGCCAAAGGCAGCACCCAGTAACTGATTAACTGCATTGTCCATATCAGCATCTGGCATCACGATGGCATGATTTTTAGCGCCACCTAATGCCTGACAACGTTTACCATTCGCGTTAGCGGTAGCATAAATATATTCAGCAATTGGTGTTGAGCCAACAAAGCTAACGGCTTTAACACGTTGATCAGACAACAACACATCAACTGCGACCTTGTCGCCATTAACTACATTCATCACACCATCGGGTAGTCCCGCTTCTTTTAATAACTGAGCAATAAATAATGTTGAGCTTGGATCGCGCTCTGACGGTTTCAAAATGAAACAATTACCACAAGCAATAGCCATTGGAAACATCCACAGTGGCACCATCGCAGGGAAATTAAATGGCGTGATACCAGCAACAACACCTAAAGGCTGAAATTCACTCCATGAATCAATATTTGGTCCAACATTTTTACTGTGCTCCCCTTTTAATAATTCTGGTGCGCCACAAGCATATTCAACATTCTCGATACCGCGTTGTAATTCGCCCGCAGCATCATGGGATATTTTACCGTGCTCTTCACCTATCATTTTGCAAATTTTATCGGCATTGGCTTCAAGCAATTCTTTAAAACGAAACATCACTCGCGCACGTTTGATCGGCGTCGTATTACGCCATGCAGGGAATGCAGCTTGAGCACAGCTAATTGCTTGCTCTACTGTTTCAACAGAAGCTAATGCCACTTGTCGAATCGCCTGACCCGTTGCTGGGTTAAATACATCTTGAGTGCGAGTAGCATCGGTGCTGATTTCACCGTTAATTAAGTGTCCAATAGTATTCATAAATAATTCCTAATATTAAAAAATAATAATTTAACTAGCAGGGTTTAATCCCACAGCCCTTGATAAATAGCGACCATATCGCTGATAGACGGTTCAATCGGGTTATTAGCTGGAGAGCCTGAAGCTAATGCTTGCTCGGCCATGGTTTGACAAACGTCGAAAAATTCATCGCGCTTAATACCAAATTGCTCTGGCGTTGGCACAGCTAATTCATCGTTCAATGCACGAAGTTCAATTAATAGTTTCTGATTAGCGATCTCATTGCTGTCTTGCGCGGTTGTGATACCCATAGCTCGCGCACAATCAGCATAGCGTTCTGCTGCCGCTGGCATTGAGTAAGCGGTAACACTTGGTAATAACATTGCATTTGAAAGGCCATGGGGCACATGAAAAAAAGCACCTATCGGGCGACTCATGCCATGCACTAAGGCCACTGATGCATTAGAAAACGCAACGCCAGCTAAGGTAGAACCAAGCATCATAGCTTCACGAGCACGTTGATCTTCACCATTGTGATAGGCTTTGCGCAAGTTTGGTCCAATCAATTTCATCGCAGCAATTGCCTGACTATCACTGTATGGATTGGCTTTTTTACTCACATAAGCTTCAATAGCATGGGTTAATGCATCAATGCCAGTATCGGCGGTTATTCTTGGCGGCAAACTGATGGTTAACTTATAATCCACCAACGCCGCAACGGGCATAAAACCAATGCCGACACAAAGCATTTTTTCATCAGTGGTTTCATCAGTGATGATGGTAAACCTTGTTACTTCAGAGCCAGTCCCAGCAGTGGTAGGTACTGCAATGACAGGCAAGCCTTGTTCCATGACCATGCGGGGAAAGCGATAATCTTGCATCACGCCGCCATGTTTGGCCAAAATCGCGATCGCCTTCGCACTATCAATCGGGCTTCCGCCACCTAGAGCAATAATACAGTCGTAATTACCCTTCTGTGCCTTTTCAACACCCGCTTGAATGGATTCTACCGTGGGCTCTGGCACAGTATCATCAAAGATAGGGGCAGAAATATTTTGTGCTCCTAAACTCATTTGAATACGACCGGCATATCCCAGTGCTACCATCATTTTGTCGGTAATGATCAAGGGGCGGTTGCAGCCAAGGCTAACTAATATATTAGGTATTTGCAGGATAGCATCTTCACCTACCTGCATAATACGTGGCAGAATAACTTGAGTAGACATATCAACTTCTCTCTATTTTTTAAACATAAGGGCTTGTGGTTTCTTCAATATCAAAGGTCTCACCACCACCCGCGAATTAGATTATTCTAACGATGACGAAAAACAGGTGCTCGCTTGGCGATAAACGCATGCATACCTTCTTTTTGCCCTTCTGTAGCAAAGGCTGCCTGAAATAACCGACGCTCATGACGCATTCCTTCAGTTAGGCTGGTCTCAAAGGCTACGTTTACCGCTTCTTTAGCCATACGTACCGCAGGACTGTTATACCCTGCAATAGTATGTGCTGCTTCTAGTGCGGTTTGTAACAGCTCTTTACCCGGCACAACTCTCGCTACTAGGCCAGCAGCTTTTGCTTCATGAACATCAATTGTTCGACCGGTTAAGACAAGGTCCATCGCCAGTGACTTACCGACTGCATTAGCCAAGCGTTGTGAGCCACCGATACCAGGTAAAATACCAAGCTTAATTTCTGGTTGTCCAAACTGGGCATCTTCAGAGGCAATGATAAAATCACACATCAACGCTAGCTCACAGCCCCCACCTAGCGCATAACCACTAACGGCAGCAATGATAGGTTTACTGATTGAACGCAATTCATCCCAGGGTGCAAAGATATCGTCACAATAAAATTCGGCGTAAGTCAGATTTGCCATTTCCTCAATATCTGCCCCAGCGGCAAATGCTCTAGCACTGCCGGTAATAACAATCGCGCCAATATTATCGTCGGCGTCAAAGGCCTTTAAGGTATCAACAACTTCTCTGGCAAGTTGTCTACTTAGGGCATTTAGGCTTTTAGGCCTATGAAGGGTGATCATACCTACCCGTTCACGGCGTTCGACCAATATGGTTTCCATCGCTGCTACCGTCGGTTGAGCGGCAATTACAGATTCGGCATTTTCTTTGCTTTCTCTACTTTGCTGCTCTGTGCTATCGGGTTTAGATTTAACACCTTTTTTACTGTTCATAATTCGATTCTCTCTTTTGGCATATGAAGGATTAAGTGGCAGAAGTGGCTTTGGAATGACTCTCTAGCTCACTATCACCCGAATTCTTTTGAGGTTGAGGGCTCGGCGCATACGCACCGTTGTTTGCCATCAATTCTGCTAAGATTGCCTCGCGGTGCTCGTTAAGCGCTGGGGACTTGAGCGGTACCTCGGGATCAATTTCTGATACTGAGCTCATCTTTATTGGGTTACCGGCCGTTCGTATTGCTCTCTCGTTTTCCCCTTTTACTTTAACGATCATGTTACGAGCTAGGAGTTGTGGGTGGGTAAATAATTTATCAATGCTATTTATCGGTGAGCAAGGTACTCCAGCTTCATTGAGGGCATCAATCCAATGCTGCATTGGCTCGCTGAGTGTTATTGCCTCAACATCTTTAACCAGTTGTTTACGGTTTTGCACACGTAAATCGTTGGTTAAGAATTGTTCTTCTAAGGCCATTTGAGGAGAGCCTAACGCATCCATCATGAGCAAGAATAACGTATCATTACCGGCACAGATCACGAACTTTCCATCCTTTGCGGCAAAGGTTTCAAAGGGTGCAAGCGATGGATGATTGTCACCGGTGCGTGTTGGCACAATCCCTTCCACGTCATATCTTGCTAGTGCCGTTTCCATCAACGCCGCCTGGCAATCTAGCATGCCTATATCGACTCGAGTTCCTTGAGCATCACGGGTTCGACTATAGAGTGCCGACAAGATACCAATAACACCAAAGAGTGCCGCACCTAAGTCACCAAAGCTGGTGCCAACGCGAGCAGGCTCTTCATCTGGCCAGCCCGTCAAACTCATCACCCCGCCCATGGCCTGTACCACCATATCGTAGCCTGGTAATTCACTAAATGGGCCGCTGTGACCAAAACCTGAAATCGACGTATAAATAATATGAGGATGCGTTTTTTCAAGGCGCTCAGGCCCGTAACCCAGACGTTCCATCACTCCAGGTCGAAAATTCTCTACCACCACATCACAACTGTCCAACAGGCGCTCTAGTAGTTCGCGGTCGCGTGGTGATTTAATATCCAGTGAAATACTTTCTTTACCACGATTGAAGCACATGAAATAGGCCGAATCAACGCCAACAAAAGGCCCAAATGCACGCGTATCATCGCCAGTGCCAAATCGTTCAATTTTAATAACCCGCGCACCAAGATCCGCCAAAACCATGGTGCAATAAGGTCCTGCTAGCACACGAGAGAAGTCCAACACGGTAACTCCAGACAAAGGGCCTGGCTTTTCATCTGTTTCACTTATTTGATTCATAATTGCTAATCCGAAGGTTGGTTAAAACTTACGAGCAGTCAAAATGAGACAGAACGTATCGAATTAACAACACTACAGAAAGTCACATAATGAGTCAATACGTATCAATATATACTTTAGTAGTAGGGTGTTATTAACAATAGATATAAGTGATATGGAAGACTGCACTATCAATCAAACAACAATATCGCTTATATTCAAACAGTTAGTAACATAAAGCCACTAAACCCAATTGACTAAGGCTAACTTACAGGATTTGTTCAAATGCAGTGGTACATATGATTCAAGAGAATAATTATTCAGCTTTAACACTCAGGAGCTAACTTTTATGAAGTATTTTGAAATCGGTTTATCGCTAATAAAAGTGTCATGAGTATTTTTATTAGCAAGGGATTTAGCAGACATGAGTACAATAGATTTAATACATAAGAAATCACGTAAATCGGTATTAATATAATGTCCGCTTTACGTATTTCAAATCAAATTTGAGTATTTATTTTTCAAGTTTCAAGATGAAGATTTAGAACACTTCATTATCTAATGTAGGGAAGATTTTGTCGGATCAGTTACCGTTAGATAAGCCAAGCGTAAGGTCCGCTATCGTCTCAAAGCAGTCATCGAACTAGCCCCTCGCTCTATCGCTTTGAGGAAATAGCCCCCTAAGTTTTCATTTTAATTTAGACTGCTATGTACAAAAAGGGGATATTATTCAGGCCTAATTTAGCTCCATCTGCTCAAGGTAACTTATGTTCAGTTTTATTAGCTTATTAGCTTTTTAAGCTTCTTTTTTAGTTTCTTAATTTTACTTTTTAAATCGTCATCTTCACCAACATTAATATTGGCAATATAGCTTTGGGCTTTATCTAACTCTTTATTGTGAATATAAAGTTGTACCAAACGATACTCTGCCCATGGCTTATATTGTTCATCGGCTAATGGTATCGCCTCAATAAGTGACTCAATGCCTAATTCAATTTCTTGTCTTGATTCGGCAGAAACCTTACCTTGTTGATATAAAGCACGACTTTTTTCTTCATTGTCTTTGGCATGTTTTATTGCAAGATTTAAATCAATACGGGCTTTTTTCCACGCTTCATCTTTAATATAAGCACTTGCTCTAGTCAAATATAATGCAGCGCTTTCAGGAAATTCTTTTAAACCTTCAAGCAACGTTTGCTCGGCTAAATCAGCTTTTTCAATTTGCCAATAAACATTGGCTAGTTGTTCATAACCTTGCTCTTTATTAAAGCTTTGCAGTTGCTTTGCATAGGTAAGCGCTTTATCTGTATCACCACCTGCAATGCTCGGCGCTCCTAAATGAAAACCAATCAAGGTATTTAACGCATCTTCATGAACGGGGTTTAATTTAATTGTTTTATCCATCGCTTCTAGAAAATCTTCGGCATAACCTAGCTTTGAAAAAATACTCGCTTTTTGTGCCATGATCACTGCGCTAACACCTAAGTAATAATTTACGTCAATGTTTTCGGTATGGTCATCGCGTAATTCTTCAAAATAATCAAACGCTTCTTCAGTTTTATCTTTTTGCAATAAAATTCTGCCACTTAATATTTTCCCTTCAATACTTTGCTTCTCTTCCAAGGACAGTTCATTAAAAGCAATTTTAGCAGCTTTTACATCATCATTTTCTAAAGCCGTAGCAACAAGGGTAGTATCTGCGTAGCTCGTAATGCTCATTGCTGCGGATAAAGCTAAAGCAATTAATTTTTTATTCATTTTACTTCCTGTAATTATTTTTATTATATAATTTATGCTATTTGCGTTATCTATATTGTACTTTTTTGGAATCTTTGGTTACTAACCAAATCACTCTGACCATAACAATATGAAGTGGTTCAATTATATTGGCCACAATTTAATAGTGTCTAACTCGCTTCAGGGACGGAAGCGAGATAAAAATTTATTCTAATGTCAGCTACCCTTGAAAATAGCTGACATAAAAATGGAGTTTGTTGTTCTAATTACTAAGACCGCTTTGTGGCAGCTACTGCCCTTAGCAATCATTCCAAGAACCCTTCAATTATTAAAATTCTTCAGAGATCACCTTCATGTCAAAAATGTGCCTTGAGTTCAATCGATGGACGCAACACACATGTTATTTAGGTCAACTGATAGCCAATAGGTGGCGTTAACTTTTCAGGAAATAACAGCAGAGCAGAGATTCTTAAGCTTCCTTTTTCATTTAAAACCCACATCCATTCACAACTAAAAATATAACTATTACTTTTGCATGGCGTTAGATCTTAAATCCCCAAAGCGGACATTGGAATTATTTAAGTTTTAAATAAATTTAGGGTATTAAGTCTATGGCGGTTTCGCCCCCATTGCGAGTTAACCTTCACTATTACCACATAGATCTAGATATTTTATCGTTTTTTGTTTTAATGCATACATTAGGTTCTCAATATTCTCACGCCTTCTTATCGCCTTGAATTCAACCGCTGGTGGCAATACATTGGATAAATTTAATTGTTGGTGTTGTACTTACTATTAACCTTCCATCATCTAACTACATTAGTCATTCGAATTAGTTGAGCAATCGTTGTTTAAATACTATTTGAATGAAATCTACAAATGCCTTCACTTTCGGCAAATTAAGTCTGTGTTTAGGATATAGCGCATATACATCTACATCTGTCATGCCCCAGTTTGGCATCAGCTGTACTAACTTGTTATTCGCTACTTCTTCCTCGCACATATAATCCGGAATAATTGCGATCCCTATCCCCTCCAAGATCATTTGTTTTAGTATCAAAAAATCATCAACAAGCACCCTCGGCTTAACTTTTAACTCCTGCTGCTTTTCTTTGGATGTTAATAATATACGACCGCTACCTTGAATACTGCTCATCAATAGAAAATCAGCATGGCTCAGTTGTTCTATTGATTTTATTTCTCCATGATGTTTCATATACTCTGGGCTAGCGAATATCTTTCTTCCCACCTTACCAAGTCGTTTAGCGACCAAACGTGAATCAGACAGTTCACCAATACGAATAACTAAATCATAACCTTCATCAATCAGATCAACATGACTATTTAATAAACTTAGCTGTAAGTTTATCGCTGAATGTTGACGCAAAAACTGCCCCAATACGGGTTTAATAATTTCATGGCCCATGCCAACTGAAACACCAATACGCAGTTGTCCTTTAATTTCGGTTAGGCTCTGAGTGATAGATACCTCGGCTAGCTCTATCTCCTGACTGATACGTCGGCAATGAGCCAGGTAATGATTTCCCGCTTCTGTAATATGCTGTGTTCGAGTCGTTCGCTCTAATAAAGTCACCCCTAATTGTTGCTCTAAACGTGAAATTTTTCGACTTAAATTTGCCTTAGGCATATTTAATCGCTCTGCTGCCAGCGTAAAACTACCTGCATCTATTACGGCGATAAATAACATCATGTCGTTGAGATCTCTTGTCTTTGCCACGAAACACCTATTGTTGTTTTAAATGGAATAATGATTTTAATTTATCGGTATTTATTAAACAATAGTTATTTCATAAAATGGTTTCATCAACTGAGAAAACAACAAAATAAACAAAATAAACAAAATAAACAAAATAAACAAAATAAACAAAAAAAGAGATCATAATTATGAACATAATATCAAGAAATTCAGTATCACTAGGCGGTTTTGCAGGTATTAAAGAGCACAGATTAGTAACTGATAGTCGTATTTTTGGCAACCGTAAAAAACCAGGAACTTCAGAAGGATTAGGCAATATGGTTTACCTAGCGGATGCTAAGTACAACCCTAATGGCAAGTCTGGCATGCATCCACATAGCGAAATTGATGTAATTTCAGTGATTATTGACGGTAGAGTCAGCCATGAAGGCTCAATGGAACATGGTAAAGATCTTGTCGCTGGAGATGTTCAGGTGCAACGTGCCGGTGGTGAAGGTTTTGAGCATAATGAAATCAATCCTGACAATCGAAAAAATAGAATGTTGCAAATATGGGCTTTGCCAGAAGTTAAAGGGCAGCCCGCTGCATATAAATCCTATACACCTAAATTGGATGGTGCTACGCGCATTTATGGCGGAAATAAAAGCCAATCAGAAACCTTTGATAGCCATACCTTAATTGACATAGTGCACTTAAAAGCTGGAAAAAGCCTTATCTTAGACCGTGGACAATTATCCTACGTAATTACAGGCGAAGCGGTAATTAGAGAACTTAAAAACACCAAAAAAAGTGGCTATTACAATGTCAAAGAAGGCGATTTGATCCGCAGTAGAGATGCAAAAATAACAGCCTTGGATAATTTACATATGCTACTGGTAAGTAAGCAAGGATAAAATCAGTCAGGATGTTATTGACCCCTGTCCTTAGTACACAAAGTGGGACACCCATACTTTATTGGTTAGCGATGACCATTTAGCTTTTTTAAAGTATGGGTGTCCTACTTTAGTTAATAATACCGTCTTCTATGAGGGGTCTTACTGGGGGGTGGGCTTAGTAACATCCTATTTTTAATAAACAAGTTGGTTACAGTGGTTTCTAATGCTTTGAATTTGTGGGATGAAAATTCAATTTAAAGTTATTGCATATTAATTCATAGTTTTACTTTCCCACAATACTTTTACATGGCGCTGCTAACAAGCGTTATTCTGAAATAAATAAAAGCTTTTTCGACGTAGCAGCGCTGAACTGATTGCGCTCCTTGCCATCAATGGCTCTGCACTTTACCGTTCATCCGAACCTATGCTTGCGCTCTAATTTGGGGGCGGCGTTTCAGTTAATTCAGAAAGAGATACACGGGTAACCAAAGGAACAAAGCCCTCACGACGAGAGTTTCCGTAGGTCATGTTGGCATTACTCTCTGATATGCAGTAATCAACGGTAAAGACAGGCACACCGAAATCAAGATAAACATGGTTTTGAGTGATTCTGCTGGCAGTAGAATATTCATCATTATGCCTTTCCCCTCCGGAAAGATCACCGGCATTGGAATCACCCCATTCAGCATCACCCTCACCATAAAACCAGGTATCTTCCAACGCGATAGCATCAATCATCGCCGCATAACGCACTGGGTCATGATCAAGTAGATAAGGCGCATTCTGAGCAATCACAATAAAATCGGAACGAATAGCTCGACCAGCAGCACCTATTTCTTCGATAAATAGCATCATTTCTTCTTCAGGATTTACACCTTCCTCTTGCGCATAAGCACGAACAGTATCATCATCATAGGC
Organism: Colwellia sp. 75C3; assembly: GCF_002836255.1. Taxonomy (GTDB): domain Bacteria; phylum Pseudomonadota; class Gammaproteobacteria; order Enterobacterales; family Alteromonadaceae; genus Colwellia. Next base: position 19,870 of record NZ_PJAU01000052.1, read on the forward strand.
TTCTACCCAGTCTAAATAAATCCCATGAAATCCTGCATTTGCTAACTCGGCAACTATTCCGTCTGGTCCTAACCAAATATCTTTCCACTCATTCTGCCAGTATGCTACAGGATAGTTTCCAGTCCAGCCATCAGGGTCAATCGTAACCAAAAAGCTGGGAGAACCTGGAGCATTTTCCGTGGGAGCAACCCAGTCGGACTGCCAATAAGTACGATAATCTTCGGCCTCTCCGATATCGACATAGGCTAAAAGAATACGTTCATCACCGTTTGATTTACTTTCAAGCTGATTTACTAGGTAATCTGTGTCGTAGGAAAATCCAATAAAATTATGCCCGGGTTCCACCACTATCATGTCGTAATCTGTTACGGCTAAGGTGTCAATTTTAGTATTATCATCCAACCCCTGGATTTGATACATCCAGGTATCGATACTAACATCGTTGATAAGCACTGAAATGGGCTCCACGATATCGTCTGGGGCGACAATTTCAACAGGGTCTACAGTTACTCCAGGGTCATCTGAGCTATCAGAGCCACAAGCTGTTATACCCAAGACAAGAAATACAACCGATCCGAATAATGCAATTATTTTATGGTACATGGTCAACCCCTTTTTTAGTAAAATAGACTGTTAACGTGCTAAACCAAACACCCGCTTCGAAATTAAAATCAGCATAAATGAAAATAAAACTGTAATTTAATGTGTGACAACTGAGTTATCTCCACGAAAAAAAACAGCGTAATATATTGAAAAATAAAGAAGTGGTAGTCATTCATGCGGTAATAAAATATTTTAGACTAAAAACATTTTATTACCGCATGAATGAGAGTTAAGTATGGCATAAAACCTATTTCTTGCATGACCAGGAATCTATAAAAAATAACTAGGACACCCTGTGTTATTTTTCATTCACCCACCATAGAATCTACATAACAGGTTGCTTAATTTGCTCACTTATTCCCATTAGCAAAACATTACCGATACAAAATATAATCCGAATCAACTTTCCATTCTCATGGGATAATGTCCGTAAAGTGGCATCAAGTTGCCATTATTTTCTTGCTTTTTGTGACGTTTTTTATAGTTTTATCACTACTTTTGATGCAAGAATTTTAATTATTCTTCCCAATCTATCTCCGGCCCAGAAAATACGGTTCAAAAAACTTTTATAATTTGTGGCTATCCACAGACGCGGTAATGCACATATAAAAAAGCGCTAAGTAGGTTAACTACTTAGCGCTTTTTATTTATCAATTATTCAACCGTACAACGGCTAATTAATAGTAAATTTTGAACTAGTGATCGTGACCACAGCTACTATCAGCACTATGTACATGGCCGTGAGTAACTTCTTCTTCAGTCGCTTCACGTACGTCAACTATTTCAATATCAAAAGTCAGTACTTTACCCGCTAATGGTGGGTTGATATCAACAGTAACCATAAACTTACCGACTTTAACTACAGTAACTTGGCGTTGACCCGCGTCAGTTTGAACTGCAGCAGTCATACCTTTTTTCCATTTAGCATTCTTGCTTACTAAACCGTGTAAATGTTTAACAGGAACACGCTGCTCTAAGCCTTCTTGATAAGGACCGTAAGCTTCTTCAGGTTGTAAAGTTACTGAAAACTTCTCGCCTCTACTTTTACCTGTTAATGCTACTTCTAAGCCTGGTAAAGTGTTGTTAGCGCCATGTAAATAGGTTAGAGGCTCATGACCGTCTGATGATTCTATTTCTTCACCCGCTTCATTTTTAAGGGTGTAGTGAAAGTGAGCAACGGTTTTTTCAGCAATTTTCATAGTAATCTCTTCTTTAGTACTTTATTAATAATTAGGTTAATATTTAGATTCATACTCGCGTGAGTAAAAATAAACTTTAATGTTATGGTGTGCAGTTTACCTATCTTTACTCAGTAATCAAATGGATTTACCACCATACTTTACGACCAAAGTAATAAGATAACCACACTTAACACAATCAGGAACATGCCTAGGTATTCTTTTAAGGTAATAGTTTCTTTAAAGACGCGGTAAGTTAATGCCAATGTGATAAAGAATTCAACCTGTCCCAATGCTTTTACATAAGCAGCATTTTGATAACTCGCCGCCGTAAACCAACCAATAGAGCCTAATACACTAGTTATGCCAACAAATAAACATAACCGCCAGTGTTTAAACATAACGGGGAATTGTGATTTATCTTGAAGGTAAACGTAAATGAATGAGATCAACGATTGCACCGTGATCATAAACACTAAGGTAACGGCTGCACTGACCATTAAATCAGTATTAAGTGCTAAACTTGATTCTCGAATAAGTAAGGTGGTAATAGCTAAACCAAGACCTGCTGCTAAACCATAGCCCATACCAATAAGACTTTGTGAATCAGCCAATAAATCTCTGGGGTTAAACTTCACTTTAGAGACTAAAAATACGCCAACTACACCGACAACGACACTAAACCACCCTAAACCAGAAAGCGTAGCGCCAAAAAACAAAGCGCCAACGATGGCTACTTGAATCGCCTCCGTTTTAGCTAAACTGGTAGCGACGGCAAAGTTACGGTAACGAAAAGCCGCCACCAAACACGCGGTGCCCCAAATTTGCATCACACAAGCAATTAACGCGTATTGTAAAAAGTCGTTATTTAACGGGGGGACTGCTACTTCCCTAAAATCGAGCAACCACCAAAGATAGCCCCATGCAAAAGGTAAGGCAAAGAAATAACGTACTCCGGTAGTCGCCATTGAATTAAGCTTACCCGATAACTGCTTTTGTCCTGCTGTTCTTACCGCCTGCATAGTTGCAGCTAATAAAGTGAAATAAATCCAAATTTCCAAAGAAGTGCCCTTACCTGTTAATTAGTAATAATAAAAGATAGCTAGCATCGTGCTAGCTAACAGTCTCAGCATGAAATTCATACTGCTTATCTAAACTGCTAACACCTAGACCACTGAGTTTTTTAACTTTGATTTGCACGCCAATGCGTTCTTTTAGTGCTTCAACATGGCTGATCACACCAATCATTTTTCCACTGGCGTTTAAGTTATCGAGCGCATCAAGCGCCACTTCAAGGGTGTTGTTATCTAACGTACCAAAACCTTCATCAAGAAAGAGTGAGTCGATACTGGTTTTGTTACTTACTAAATCTGATAGAGCTAAAGCGAGCGCCAAACTAATTAAAAAGCTTTCACCGCCAGATAAGGTTTTAATATCGCGTGCAGTATCTCCTTGCCACGTATCAACGACTTCCAGCGCCAATGTATCACTTTGCTGACATTGCAGTTGATAGCGACCAAAGAGTCGCTCTAATTGCGCGTTAGCTAAATGCACTAAATTACTTAACGTTAGACCTTGCGCGAACTTTCTAAATTTAGCACCATCGGCAGAGCCAATCAGTGCATTAAGATGGCTAAGATCATCTAACGCAAGTTGCGCGTTTTTGATTTGTTCAAGCAGAGATTGTTGCTGGATTTTATTGGCTTTATCATGGCTAATTTGCTGACTGAATTGTCCTGTTTTTTGCTGGCACTGCTTCAGTAATTCTGACAGTTTAATTAGCGTGTTTGAAACAGATTCATCATCAAAATCTACAGCGCCATTTTCACTCAATTCAGCCTTTTTATTAGCTAACTCCAGCGCTACTTTTTCACCTTGAGCAATCAATACTTGCGCTTGTTTTTTGTTATCACTAATGTCACTAGCAAGTTTATGAAGTTGCTGTGCTTTTTCGGGACTAATCAATGCCAACAAGAACTGTGCTTCATCGATAAAGCTGCTGGTAGAGAAGTGTTTTTGCCAATCATCATTTACGGCATCATTTTGTTTCAACAAACTTTCTAACTGGGCAGTTGCCGTAGTTAATTGACCTTTATTAAGCTGGTGAACGGATAGCTTTTCTTTATGTTGATTATCAGCAATACTCAAAGAGTTTTCGTTATCGCCCCGTTGTTTGCTGATATCAGCCCTCAAAACAGTAGTATCTTGCCTACTAAGCTCATCAAAACCCAGTTCAACAAACAAACTAAGGCGTGAGTTATTATTAATGGCTAACTCACTTTCTTGCTGAGTTAACTGTGTTTTTTCTTGGTTTAGCTGATTTTGTTGCTGTTCCACTTGCTGCTTTAATAAAGCAAGATTGTTTTCAAGGGCTATTAACTGTGCTTGTGCGGTTTGGTGCGTGTTAACAATACCCTGATATTCTTGCCCTTGTTTGGAAACTGACGCCAGCCAGTTTTCATCAATACAGATATTTTGAGTTTGCTGGTCACTCTCACTCATTGGTAACGCTATCTTTTCTGCTATATGAGTGGCTGTGATATCTGTTAACAATTGCCCATTGTGCATAACAATAGCTTCTTGCTCAGAGGCTAAGTCGGTAACAATTTTTGTCTTAACATTGTGCTGCGCATTACCTTGCTCTTGCACCAATTGTAATTGGCTCTGACGAGCCGATAATTGCTTATCACAATGAATTATTTGTTCCGCGATTTGTTGCTGAGAATGGCTATTTTCTTGTAATTGTTGCTGCAAAGAAACTAACTCTTCAAGCTGATGTAAGGATTCGTTTAATTGGTTATTTAAGTCTTGTTCAGTATTCATGTTCTGTAATGAAAACTGCTGTTCAGGTTGGTTACAAAATTGGTTCACATTTAATGATTGCCAATGCTGCTCAATAGTATTTTGCTCATTCACTATGCCTTGCAAGCGATTTTGTTGAGCAGTTAGTTGCGCGGTAAATTGTGCTTGCACTTTATTGAGCTGTTTTCCTTGAATCTCTAAGGTCGCTAATTCATGTTTAAGCTGTGCTAAACGGTTTTGATGTTCATCACTATCCAAAGATTTATAGTCACTGATTGCTGGATGTTCAAGCGAGCCACACAAAGGACAAGCATCTTCAGGTTGAAGTTTTGCTCTATGCTCACTTAACGCCATAATAGTTTGTTGCTGAGCAAGTAATGTTTCTACATCTTTTTCCTGACGTTTGGTAGCACTATAAGTATGGCGTAACTGTGTTAGATCTTGCTCTGTTACATCGAGTTGTTGCTGGTCGTTTAGTTGTTGCAATGAAAGCGTTTGCTGCTCTTGCCCTAACACATGAAAACGTTGTGCTAGCTGTATAGCTTGCTTTAACGTTAACTGTTGGTTCTGCCTATCAACAACCGCTTGATTAAGCGCCGTAGCTACTGCGGTAATATTCAGCTCTGTTTCTTTTTCCGCGTCTTGAACAGCAACATTAACTAAGATCCCTTGAGCCACTTGGCTGTTTTGGACAAGTTGTTGTACTTGCTCAGACATCACTTGCTTTTGATTATTAAGTTGCTGTAATTGCCCTTCACTCTCAGCAATCTGTTGCTGTTGGACTTGCTGCTCTGACGTTAAGCCTAAAAGCGTTTTTTCAACATTGCTTTGCTCACTTAATAAGCGTCGCACACTCGCATGCTGCAACGTTAATTGTTGATATTGGTTTTGCCACAGTGGTAATTTTTCCGGCAATTGTTGTAACGATTGGCTGTTAGCTAAATACGCTTGTTGTTGCCCAACCGTTGATAATGCTTTTTGTTGCTCAACGCCAGCAACCTCAAGTTTATTGGTATCATCATTTAGTTTTTGGCTTTGTGTCGAAACATTGTTGCTTGTTGCTAACAAAATCGTTTTTTGATGGCTGATAGCATGCTCAAGTGGCTCAATCTTTTCATGTAAAACTTGCTCAACCACTTTACGCTGTGCTTCGGCTTCAAGCTGAGTAGTTTTTAATTGTGTTAAGGTTGCTTCACTGGCTACAACAGCTTGATCAAGTACAGATAACTGCTCTGTTTGACTGGTAACTTGCTGTAAGGTTTGTTGATATTGCTCACGGTAGTGCACCATTTTCTCATAAGGCGCGCGAAGTGGCTCTGCGATTGTAGATTGTGCGAGTAAACCAAGATCGCCTTCAGCGAGTTTCTCTTGCGCTTCTACCGCTGACAATTGCTGTTTGGCTGCAGTTTTCGTCTGTTCATTAGCGACAAAGTTTGAGCTCCAATTTTTTACTAATTGGGCTTGCTGCAATTGTTTATTTAACTGTTTTTCTTCATTAGTTGTGTGTTCAAGTTGCTGCTCAAGATCACTGACTTGCTCATCGTTAAGCAAGGTGACACCCTGACTTTTCGCTTGTAATAGTTTTAACTCGTCACTGGCACTACGGTGATTATCAAAAACTTGTTTTGATATATCGCCATACACTTCAGTGCCGGTAAGCTGTTCAAGTAATTGCGCGCGTTCATTAGCAGGCGCATTTAAAAAGGCGGCAAACTCTCCTTGAGAGAGCATCATAGATTTGGTAAAACGTGAAAAATTTAGCCCTGTTAATTCACTAATGTCAGTACGCACTGTTCTCAGTTTATCTGACACTATGGTGCCATCAAGTTTGGCTAACTCGGCAACAGGCTCTAATAAATTACCATCTAGCTTATTTCGTGCGCGTTTTTGGCTCCAAAAAGCTCTGTAGCCCTGTCCCTTCACCTCAAATTCAACCTCGCTCATACAATGGCTGGTATGGCGTGTCATTAATTCATTTTGCTTTTTAGAGACACTTAGTCGTGGTGTTTCATGATAAAGCGCTAAACAAATGGCATCGAGTATGGTGGTTTTACCTGCGCCCGTAGGACCTGTAATGGCGAACAAGCCATTGTTATCAAAGGGAGCTTCAGTAAAATCTATTTTCCAACTGCCTTTGAGTGAATTAATGTTCTCAAAGCGTAAACTTAATATTTTCATAAATTTTCTTGTCCAACTTCTTCAGTATTTACGCTTAGATCAGCTTCTTTTATTTTTATTGTCTCTATACTTTGCTCGGCAGGTAAATTAGCTGGTTTCTTCTCATCAGCTAACGCTACGGAAATCTCGGTAAATAACTGCTTCAATCGTGTTTTACGGGCGACTTCTTCATCGGTTTGCCAATCAAGTTGCGATAACCGCGAATCAAAGACTTCAGCTAAAGATAACTCACTTAATGTGCTGTTATCTTGTTGTGAAAGTTGTGCTTGTCTGCGTTGACGCGCCTTTTTACAACGACGTACCAGCAATACTTCAAAAGGCATATCAGCAGCTAACTCACTCACCCGTTGTGATAAGTCACTTAAATGGTCACCATTATCAATTTCGATATCAAGCCAGGCTTTAATATTTAAAGCAGAGCCAGCAGAAATCGCCGCAGTGAGCTCGGTAGAATCATCTGTTTTTGCTTGTTTCTCTTTAAACAGTTCAAACTCAGTCAAGGTCTCTTTCAAACTTGACTCAAGTTCATCTACCGATGTTTTCACCATATACAAGGGCTGAAAACACGGCACAATAAGATCTTCAACTTGATTTAACTTACCTGAAGTAAAATCAACCATCAGCACGCGTTTATCCTGCTTAGCTTCATCAAAACTTAATGGTATTGGCGAGCCGCAATAGCGTATATGGTCTGATTTAGCGACTTGCTGCGCTCGGTGAATATGGCCAAGGGCAATATAGTCCGCTGGCGGAAAAGCACTGGCTGGAAAGGCTTCTAATGAGCCAATATAAATATCTCTTACCGAATCGCTTTTACTATCACTTACCGAAACGCCAAGCGCCGTTAAGTGACCTGTTGCAATGATCGGCAGTTGCTCGTCCTCATCTAGTTCCTGCTTTTTAGCAATCTGCTTTGATAATTTTTTTGATAAGGAAAGCGCATGTTGATAAAGATATTGATAATGGTCACTGATCGCTTGTTGTAAGCTTTGTTGCTTATCCTTAGCTGACTGGCCTGCCCTGCTTTTAATAACATCACGGGGACGAACAAAAGGTATAGCGCAAAGGATGGCACTTGGCTGTCCGTTAGCATTGTACAATGGGAAGACTTGCTGATTTAGTGCAGTACTTCCAAGTGTACTTTCCAAATCACCTTCACCAATTGAGGCAGGAATAACTTGAGTAATAACACGGGTAGATAAACTGGCTAAAACAGCTTGGGACTCACTCAGCATAGCAACAGAGTCATGATTACCGGCCAAAATAACGAGCTGACATTGGGTCAGATGTAACTTAGCAATAAAATCAAAGTACATTTCACGGGCATAACTTGGCGGTGTTGAGGTATCAAAAATATCACCGGCAACAATAATTGCATCAATGTTATGGGTAGTAACTTGGGCTAATAACCAAGTAAGGAATTGCTGATGTTCATTGGCGCGGCTTTTGCCGTAAAAATATTGGCCAAGATGCCAATCTGAGGTATGGATAATGCGCATAAAACGGTAAGGGACTGTGCAATGAAGAAGTGCCCATAGTTTACCTGAACAGATAAACTAAGTGTAGTAACTCATCTGTTATCTACGCTGTTACTTTTACGTTTTTAATCTTGAAGGGGGCATCATTAAAATACTTCTATGGTGCTCTTAGCTACCAGCACCATAGGAAAGTTATAGGATCTATTTCATCTCCCAGATCTGCCACATAGGTAAGTGCTGCTTACTAGCCAATGCCATTGCTTGTTTTTGAGATGCCTTAGCTAGCTCAAATTGTCCTAACCCTGTGTGAGCTAAACTATATTGATGGTGCCACAAGGCTGTTTTTTCACCCTGTGCTTTAATGCGTTCTAGAATTTCTTTAGCTTTTTCAAACTGACTTTTCCTATTAAAACCTAACGCTAAGTAGTTAGTTACATTGACTATTGAGTCAGGAAAGCGTTTATTAATTTCAACGAGAATATCGTCTACTTTACCCGTTTGTTTTGAACCAAAAACATACTTTGAAAATTTATAAGCTTGTAACCACTCCACTCTAAAGCCATTATAGTCTTGCTTTTTCTTCTCAAATGTCGCTAAAACATCTGCAACATCGTTATGTTCACTTAGCTCATATCCGTCTTCGTAATAGCCTTCAAATAAAAAGCTTAACCCATCATGTATTGCCGGTAGTGCTGTGCTGAAGTGATTTTCATTAGGATATTGTTTATAAACTAACGTCCAATCCTTAATCTTGAGGTCGTTCAAGCTCTTATACACTTTATCCACCCCCATTCCTTGCTCATTTGCTACCGATAAAAATAATGGTGATGGCGGTGTTTTTTCATCTTTTGTTTTTCCATCAATAAATTTTGCAATAGACTTTTCTGCAGAATAATCATCGAACCAGTAACTAGGACTCATCGCTAAGTACGCATTAAACGGGGTACTTTTTTGTACCATTGCATAGGTTGTAAATAATCCACCTAAAGAGTATCCAGAAAGAATTCTATTATTATTAGTTCGGTAGTCTCGATCAATATGGGGAACCAGTTCTTGCTTGATATATTGATAAAATTCTGATGTTCCACCATAGTCAGGCTCATCATCAATTGCCCAAGTTGTTTGGTAAATATAATCGGCGTTACCTTGAGTAGCGATGCCAATCACTATCATTGGCGGTATTTTACCCATTCGAGTCATATTTTTAACAACCGCTGAAACATGGTGAAATTGAAAGTCACCATCTACGACATACAAAGTAGGATAATCACGTTCATTATCATGATAATTTTCAGGTAAATCGATCATAAAACGTCGTTCTTGCTTTAACACCGTAGAATGATGACTCATTATATGGCCTGAAATGATAGGCTCATTAGCTTGAGTATATGTAGTAAAAACTGTAATTATAATGAAGAGTAATCGAAGCACTTTATTTCCTTTATGGTAAATGTAATAAACTAAATTTTTAGCCATCACAATAATGACTATAGACGTTGAGTAACACTCATCCCTACATCGATGTTGTTATTTGGGTGCACTATAAGTTGCTCACCAACCGTTAAACCTGCGGTAATTTCGGCAAAGAAGTTATTTCGCTTTCCTACCATAACCTTTTGTAAGACAACTTTTCCATCAATAACTTTCAATACAGACCATTCACCCTGTTGACGAAATAATGCAGATAGTGGCACTTTATTAACCTTTTTAATATCGTCAATAACGATTTCAGCTTCGACTCTGAAAGCATCGCCTAAACTTTTCCATTTATCATAAGGGTCCGTTAACGTTAAAATTACATTAACCCTTTGCTCCTCCACACCCAGCGCTGAAATTTTAGTAAAACCTGATGGTTCAATAACCTTAACTATTGCCGCAAGATCTTCCATGCCTCCCCAACGTTTAATCAACGCTTTATCACCAACATTCACTTTGACGGCATTGGTCGATAGCATTTCAATATTGACTTCTAAATCTTTAGGGTCACCGATTTCAACCAACGCAGTACCAACAGGTATAATGCTTTCACTTTTATGTAATAGTCGTAATACATAGCCATCAATGGGCGAATAGATGCAAATTTGACAGCTATCACTTTGATTATTGCTAATAGAGGCAGGCTGCAACGACTTAGCGTGTGCTGCTCTTAATCGAGACGACATTAATGCTCTATTGGCTTTAGAAGTATCCTCTTCGGCTTCTTGCATCGTTAATTTAATTTCGGCACGTTCAAGTTCAGCCTTTGAAACCATCTTATTGTTAAATAGTTCTTGTGTACGCTTATATTCAGATTGATCAAATTTCAGCTGTGCTTGAGCTTGTCGCATTCTTGAACTTGCTAACTCAAGGGCGGCTTCTGCACCATTGATATCAGCTTTTGCTTGGATTTCTGAACGCTTATCTAAAAAGGCAGGATTTGCTGGGTACATGTTAGCAATAATGCTTTTACCCGCAATAACACTGTCTCCGGCAATACTTTCTATACGGGTTATTCTGCCCTCAATCGGGGTGTAAATCGTATAAATATCATGAATACGCGTTTTTCCTTCGCCCTCAACCGATATAATTAAGTCGCCATTTTCTACAGAAATCAGATCAACTTGTAATTTTTCAGGGATAAAAGCAAAAACTAATAAGGCAACCGCACTAATAACTAGGGTTATTTTAGCCACACGTTTTGTTCCTGCATATGGCATTGTATTTTTTAACACTATTCAACTCCTTTTTGAGCACTAACAAGATCTATGCTATCAACTTGTCGCCAGACCAAATAAAATGAAACGATGGCACTTAGCAGAACAATCAGCACAGCATAACCATAAGTACTATTTTTTATATAAACGGGGATACGAAATAATTCACTGTCCATAGATTCAGTCATGCCAACAGACATGCTATAGCCTAAAAATAGCCCTATCGGTAGAGAAAGTAAGGTGATTAAACCCAATTCACCAAATAATATATAAGCAACCTCAGCCCGAGTAAGGCCCAGCACTCGTAAACTAGCTAGCTCTCTGCCTCGCTCAGAAATGGTAATTCTCGCGGTATTATAAATAATACCGAAGCTGATAAAGCTGGCAAAAATAACATTCGTCGCCACCATTTTCAGTAAGTTCTCCGCCATAATATCTTCAAATATTTGCCGTAATACTGATGTGATATTCAAACCAACAATGGCAGGGATCGCTTTAAGTTTTTTATATAACAAAGCACTGTGGTTTTGGTCGACCAATAACGAGGCTCCGGTTATTTTTGGTGTGGAATCAAGCACTTTATTCAGTTGGTGTATATTCATAAATGCGCCTAAACCAATGAATTCCTGCGTAATTGCAGCAACAGAGATGGTTAAGGTTTGTCGTTTATCTTCAAGTATTTCTACTTCTACCGTGTCGCCTACTTTAAGCTGTAAAATACCCGCCAGTGTTTTATTCAGCACTATACCTTCATTTGGCATGGTAACAGCCGCCAAATTTTCATCAATGACTCGTCTTAATAGAGGATTACTGACTAATCCCATGATTGAACCACGCTTCTTAAAATGCTTATTTTTAAAGTAGACGGGTACATTTCTAAGGGGTTCAACCATTAACACACCGGGAATCGTCTTAATTTCTTCAAGGGCTTTGGCCGCTTTTGGCTCAACAAACCCTATGCTCACATCTTCACGTTGTGTTATGCCGTATTGCACATCCATTAAATACTCCATCGAGTCTTCCATGAAGAAACTAAAAACTAGAATGGACAGCGCAAACGCAATACCAACCGATGACATCACTGTTCTCACCGGGCGTCGTTCTATCTGCCTCATAATGATGCGGCTAGTAAATGATAAGTATTGATCAGCACCAATACGCTCAAGTAGTCCAACCTTAAATATTGCCGGGCTCTCAGGATGCATCGCTTCAGCAGGCGGAAGTTTCGCCGCTTTGTTAATAGCGAATAAAGTGCCTATCACCGCGGCTAATGTGCATGAAAACACAGCTAGAATCATAACTTCTAATGAAAAACTATATTTCAGTATGGGAAAGTGAAAAAACTGTGTATACATTTGAGTCATGCCTGAGCCCATCCAAGCACCCAGCGATAAGCCAATAATAGAACCTAAAACCGTTATCACTAAAACCATTTTTAAATAATGTAGCGAGACTTCTTTATTGCTATAACCTACCGCTTTGAGCATACCAATTTGTTCTCGTTGAGTGGCTATTTGTCTCGACATAACGACATTAATTAAAAAGGCAGCCACACTTAAAAAGATCACGGGAGCCAGTGATCCCATGCCCTCAAGTTGTTTTAATTCATTACTGACAAAAAAGTTGGATAGTTGGTCTTCTCGCGCAAATGATATTAAGCCGCCATAAGGTTTTAGAATTGAATCTACCTGTGACAATATTGCTTCAATGGGAACATTTCTTTCTGTTTTAATGGAAATATCATTAAAGGCACCTTTCATATTAACAGCAGCTTCAAGTGATCGACGACTCATCCAAAACACGCCAAAACGTTTACTGTCTGGCATTAATGCACCCGGTGCTATGCTGTACACATATTCAGGTGACAAAACTATGCCGACGATATGAAGCGTTCTTTTATAGCCGTTCATGATAACGGTTAAGTTATCACCCAAACTTAAATCATGTGCTTTAACAAAGCTTTCATCAGCTAAAATTGCATTTTCTTCATTAGGGAAAAGCATACGTCCTTCACGTAAATAAAGCTTATTTAGCAAAGACGGAGAGCTATCAGGTAATGAGATAATTCGACCCGTAGCAGGCTCTAACATAGACTCCATTTGTAAGGTAACACCGAATACAACACGGCTTTGTGCTACTGAAACACCAGGTATTTCACTTATTCTATCTTTTACCGCTTCAGGTGCTCTTTTTAATGAAGCAAATACATCCGCAAATTGGTAGCGGTCATAATAGGTATCTCGCGTTAATTTTAAGCTATCAAGTACACCAAACATAATGATAAATATAGCGATTCCAGCAGCCATCACTAACGTAATTGCAGCTACCTGACCTTTGATATTTAATAGGTCGCGAAATAATTTTTTATTTAACACACTCAAGAAGGGTGTCATTACCACGCGATCTCTTGAGGCGTTTTTCGTGTTTCGTTAATCTGTACATGATGAATCATACCATCAGAAAAATGAATAACACGGTGGGCTAACGATGCAATAGCAGCGTTATGCGTGATAATAATAGTGGTGGTAGCATATGCTTCATTGACTTTCATCAAGGCGGAAAGCACAACAATGCCCGTTTCACTGTCAAGTGCTCCGGTAGGCTCATCACACAAAAGTACTTCTGGGCGTTTTGCTAATGCTCTAGCTATAGCAACACGCTGTTGCTCACCACCTGACATTTGTGAAGGAAAATGATTAGCTCTGTTTTTAAGCCCTACTATTGCTAGCGCTTCTAAGGGGTCCATTGGATTGGGAGATATCTCAGTCACTAACGCTACATTTTCAAGTGCCGTTAAACTTGGCACTAAATTATAAGCTTGGAAAACAAAACCGACATGCTCTCTTCGATAATAGGTCAATTCATGATCACTCAAGTTAGCTAAGTTTTTTCCTTTAAAAAGCACTTTGCCTGATGCGGGTTGATCTAAACCACCTAAAATATTCAAAAAAGTCGATTTTCCGCTGCCTGACGGTCCCAACATAACCACTAACTCACCACTAGGTATCTCAGTTGTGACCCCTCTAAGGGCATGAATTTCAGTGTCACCGGTAACATAAGATTTTTTTAATTGTTCTGTTTTAAAAAGGCTTGTCATTAGTGTCCTATCGCTATAGTTGCATGCTGAAATTATTTTGGTAAATATTATAAACAAGGTTCTAAGAATTTAGATCAACTCATCTGTTTAATGAATCTCATCATCGAGTAATCACATTATTAAAGAAAGTATGTTAAATAAATGTACTAGGGATGAAATGGACTTATTAGGTGTCCAAATTAACTATAACATTACAAAATACAATCTTCGATGCCAAAGGTCTTGATTAACTACGGTAAAAACCAAAGTAGCATTAACTTTAGAATACTAGATTATAGAAAGTTAATTATGACATTTGTCATAATACTTTAGTGACAGAGGTTTCTATTTATACGCTGCATAATTCATCATGGTATGTCTTAATAAAATATCGTATGTATGTCGTTATTACTCCCTGCTTTTCGTGTACAGGCGAAGTTTTTGACCTAAGCGTAATTTGATAAGTAAATGTTAAGTTAACTAATTATTTGCGGTATTCATCACTTCGAACAGAAACGCTTTATTGGGGCAATCTATTTACAAGACCACGCATATACCTTATAAAGAAGAGCTATGCTTAAATTTTCCGATTAAGGATTATCGATGATAAATCGATTGTTTTTTTTAATAATAGTGCTTTCTTATTGCCTTGTTTCTCATCTTGAAGCCGCTGAATTATATCAGTGTGGTAACGATACCTATCAACAAGTGCCATGTAATGAAGGTGTCGAACAAAAAACGTTAAAGCCTGATATATCTAAGAAAGGTGTTCAATTTAGTAAGCCCAGCGTAATAATAGAACAAGCACCGCAAAGCAGCAGTGAGAAAAGAAACCTAAATTGGATTAATAACTTACAAAAAAAATATAATACAGCCCAAAAATTTTGTCGTTCAGACAGAAATGGATTAAAAAAAGCAAAGCAACGAATAATTGATACGTGTAAACAAAGACGCGATACCTATTGTCACGAAAGTGTAGAAAAGATTGCCGACAGAAATTATAACAAGGCAGCACGCAGTTCATCACGACCTGGATGGAGCCCTAATCATGAGCTGAATGGCTTTTCCTCAAACACACAATATTGTAAAGAAGCAAAACGTATTAAAAAACAACTTAAAGACAATTATGATGTCACCGTTTACTAAAAAATAAACAGTGTAATTTATATAGAAACTTGCTTCATCCCGATCTTAGCTAGCGCTTACATCTCACTTTATATTATTGAGTAGTAAGCCCTCGTATATCCATTTGTTAACATTCAAAGCATATTATTATATGTAAAATGGCAAGAATATGCCGACTATATTAAAAATAATCTAACTAAAAATATAGTAAGCTTCGGAAAAAACTTGAGGTCTATAACCCCAAGTTTTTCTATTTAGTCACGAAATTTATATTTTGTTTAATTCTAACCAGTTTAGCTTCCAGTTATTATCAAGTGATTGTAATACTAGCGTAATCTTGCCCTTGTTAAGGTGTAACATTCCACCTTGTTGAGTACTCCATTTATTATAGCCACCGGTCTTCATCACTTTTTCGATTGCCACTTCTTTACCATCAACCAACACCTTAAAACCTTTTGTATCTCTAGGTGCAGCAGCACGGTAATTAAGAGAATAATCGCCTGACTTTAATACATCTATTTGATATGTCATTTCTGCGCTATCTGCTATACCGCCAAATCCTGTCAGATTGTATTTACCCTCAACATCTGAAGTTCTTGTGACGTCTGCGCCTTCCAATTTAACAGCACCTTCCGCTTCTATTCGACCAGGCGCTCTAGCTATAGGAGCTTTAGTCGTGACCACATCACTATAATCACTTTGTTGATGCTGTCTTACGGCTACTACCGTGTATTCATATCTAAGGCCATCAACATTTGCATCTTTAAACGTTGTTTCTATTAAATTAGCTGCCATCAACTTAAAAGAACCACCGATACCGGCATTTCGATAGATACGATAACTATCAATCCCCTCTTGCAAGCTTTTATCCCATGTCAATGTCACTAAACCGCTCGCTTGGCTTAATGTTAAATTGGTTATTTTATCTGGATAAGGAAGCAGTGAATCACGTCTGCGTTGTTCATTTCGTTGAGCTGTTTGTAATTCTTTTGAGAAAGATTTTGTATTGTTTGATACTGAGTCAAGGCTGCCATCAAGTGCAACCCTAAAACCTTCAACTCCGCCGACAAAGGTTTCATTTATTTGTCCTCTTTGGCTAGTTGAAAATGTATTCCAATGCCAACTGCCACCGCGAGTGACACGATATTCACATACGTCATCAATAAGCGCGTCACTAGTATTGTGTGCATTCTTATAACTGTCTTGATAACAATCAGCAATATACTCAACAACATTACTTACCATATCATGTAGACCGAATGAATTAGCTTTATACATGCCGACAATACTTGAATAGGCCGAGTGATCTACACAACTGGATTTACCATTAAAAAAGTTTACATAACTGGTATTCGAATCACGCTGTAATATATTTTCACCCGTTAAATCTGCGGTGTTTTCATAATCACAGACCAAGGTTTGGTCGACATCATCGCCAAAGTAAAACTTGGTTTTTGTACCTGCTTTCGCTGCATATTCCCATTCTGCCTCACTAGGTAATCTATATGGTCGGCCAGTTTCTTTTGCTAGCCAATTGGTGTAGGCATTAGCAGCTTTCCAGCCAATACAATTCACCGGTTGATAATCATTCGTTGTCAATGAATTATTGTCCCAACTACCTGCAGTTTCACCATAATTAAACCAACCATTAAGTTGATGAATACACTGTGAGGGCATTTCATACCCTGTTGCTTCAACAAATTGCCTAAATTCTTTTCTGGTGATTTCGTATTTTCCTAAACTAAACTCTGCAACGTTTACGTTATGGATAGGTTGACTGTTTTTCTCGCTAGTATCCCCCATTGCAAAACTACCACTTGGTATTTCAACCATAATAGGCTCTATAGGTTCAACCGCATAAAGATGATAACTAGTTGCTGATAAGCAGAGGGTCAATACGAATTTATTTAATTTCATTTAGGCTTCCTTTTTTTAAGTGGGTTGATAATGAGCAGTAGACTATTAAAAGTCTTACTAAAAACCTAGGATGTATGAAAATAGAAAAATTATAGAAATAAATAAAGCTAACAAGCTGTAATAGTTGACTTTATCTATACCTCATAGATCGGCGACCAACTTTATTTTCTTTTTAATTTTTCTTGTATATCCAAATAAACTTCTGAACGTTTACTTTAACAAGCAAGTTTCGCGACAAAAATGAGTTAGGTAATTACTCTACAGCGTTTAATTTACTTGGGGTTTATGATTGCTTATTTACAGTAGTTAAATACTGCTTCATAAATAGGTGGCTTTATTTTTGTAAGATAAATAATAGAACAACAATAGATAAATTCTAAGACGTCTAAGCTCAAACCTCTTAATCTGAATAAAACTAAGAGGAACATACATGCGCAATAATTCATTTGTTTATACAATTTCAAATCTCGCGGTAAAAATACTGTTATTAAGTACAGCCTCCGCTTCAACAACCTGGGCTGAAGATTATATTGCTCCACCGATGGTTAACATTCCTGCCGGAAAATTTATGATGGGAACAGAAAGCGGAGCAGCATCTGCCAAACCAATACATTCAGTATCAATTGCAGCTTTTCAAATGGCGAAATATCCAGTTACCATGGCTGAGTTTAGAAAATTTTCTGAAGATACTGGATTTAATCCTGAAGCAGAATGTTTAGACCATTTAGATAAAAATTGGTTAAGCGGTCCTACAGATATAGGAAGCGCTAGCTGGGATAAACATAGGTATACCAACAGTGAGTATCTGCCTGTGACTTGTATGTTACGAAAAGATGCAAATGCTTATGCCGATTGGTTAACTGCTAAAACAGGGGTTCAATATCGTCTGCCGACCGAACAAGAGTGGGAGTATTCAGCAAAAGCTAACACAACAAGTCGTTACTTTTGGGGAGACGATCCTACAATGACCCAAGCCTGTTTATATGGAAACTTCGCCGACCAATCGGGTGAGTATATTGCATCTAAGCAATATGGGGCCAGTTATGTTGGCTTTTTAGGCTATGCAAATTGTGATGATGGCGAAGCCTATAACTCTATTGTTGGCTTGTATCGAGCAAACCCCTTTGGTTTGTATGATATGGTCGGAAACGTATCACAACATTTAGACACGTGTTATTACGAAGATGGCTACAAAGAACGTTCTAAAGACGACATGGATTTAAGTAAATGCGAATTTACCGCCACTAGAGGAAACACTTGGCACTATCCACCACAGCCTATAGCAAGCAGAGGTCGTAATAAAAAAACATGGAAACCCTTTTCTGGTTCCGGTTTTCGTTTGGCCGCTGATGGTCATAGCGATAAAGTTGACCCTTCAACAACAACGTTTGAAATAACCTTAAAAAGCGCCCAAAAACAACGTGTAGCCACTAGACCTAATTTACCCTCAGCTCCTAAAAACCTGCAATTAGTTAAGTTAAAAAATAATAACAGCAATAATACCTACGAGTTAAGTTGGCAACCAAGCAATGCCCTTCATGTACAAGGTTATGAAATATACAAATCAACTAGCCCATATGCGCATTTAAACGACGGGTTCTACCAAAATCATTACGTAAAAGTTCAAACAGTCAACGCAACGAAAAACTCAATTAAACTGAGCTTACCTGATGAAGGCGGGAGTTTTCGTGTAGTGACCAAAACAACTAAACTCACTAGCTTACCTAGTCAGCCTGCGGTAGATGTGAAAGCTAAGACGGTAAATATTCCAGGTCGAATTAATATGCAGGACAGTGTCGCTTTAGAAAATGTACATCTGGTCTATAGAAAAGCAAAAAACGATAAGCCCGAGTTATATTATTTATCAAAACTGAATAAATCCTTCGAGCAGCCTTTAGTCGCGACAACGTTTAATATAAATGTAGAAAAAACGGCTTGGTATAAATTAAATTATCGAGGAAAATCTTTTCACAACAGACCATTTTTTAAGTTATGGCAAAACAATACCTTAGTCGGTGATATTGATTACGATCCAAATATTGACGATAAAAGCTCAAATCGCCATAAAGTTTTCTTAAAAAAAGGCATACATACTATGCAATTAAGTATTATGCATGAAGGTTTTGATTACTGGTCAATGACTTGGCTTGAATTCATAGCAATAAAAAATTAATTATCAATAATATTTTTACTGATTTACCCCTAACTCTGTAACGTCGCGAACTTTAAACTCGTGAGCTTACAGAGTTTCATAGGACAGCTATTATTATGGCTGTCCAAATATTTTGCCTGTGACGGTTTATCTACTTTAGCCTATTTCGGATACGACTCAGCGCTATTGGGGTAATGCCAATATGTGAGGCGATCATTTTAAGTGGTATTTTGTCACGTATTAGTGGGTTCTTATCTAGAAACGTTAAATAACGCTGTTCAGCACTTTGTTGTACAAAAGCATATTCACGTTCTTCTTTTTTAATAAACATATTTTCAAGTAAACGATTGTAAGCCGCCATGAATCCGGGTTGTGATTTCATCTGTTCAAAAAACACTGGCCAATCAAATTCTAAACAAATCACATCGTCTAATGCTTCGATACTAAACAGTGAGTTTACATTTTTGGTCATCGCCCGCGTTGAACCACTAATACCTGGTGCATAAGCGAAAGATTGCGTAAATTCTTTGCCTTCAGCAGACACACTCAAATAACGAACAAATCCTTTAACTAGAAAAAAAAACGTCGGAGCTGGCTGTCCCTGAATAATCAACTGCTGACCTTTTTGATAATGTTTCACTTTAGGTTTTAAGCCAAATTTATCAAAATCAGCTTTATCAATATTAAGGTTGTTACCCAAAAAGTAGTGGACGAAGTCTTCCATAGGTATTTGCAGGCTCATTTGTTAATTATTTCCATATAGAGTTCCTATAAAATTACTGATACTTGGCGGATATCAGGTAAAGTGCTAAGAAGGTTAACATTATCCCAGGTAAAGCGCTGTATAATTGGGAGGAATTCGCTATCACCTGTGGTATCACTACCAGGCTAGGTATTAAATAAGTAAAGGCTAAAAGACGATTAGGCCCTACTTTTTTTAATAGATGTTGCTGTAATAAAAAAGTCGCTATCGTGGTAAATATCGTTAAATATAACAACGTCTGCCAGAAGGTCGTTTGCTGCCAAGCAATGTTAGCCAAGTCACCAAAAAGTATTAAAAATGGCAATAAAATTATACTGCCTAGTAGCATAATATAAAATGCCCCCGACATAGGCGGTACATCAGTTGTCCATTTCTTAATTAAAATCACGTGTAAAGCCAAACAACAACAAGCGGCTAAAAAAATACTATCGCCAAGTCGCCATTCTGACCATGCTAATTTTTCTTGGGTTACGCTCAATAAAACCCATACTGACCCTAGCGTTCCAACCAAAAAACCCGCTATTTGCCTATTCGCTGTTACCTGTTTTAAAGCGATATACGTTATTACCACACTCATTAACGGTAGCAAGGTATAAATGACCGAGGTTCTCATCGCATTAGTCGTTTTAAGTGCCTCAAATAGGCCAATAAAAAACAAAACTAAACATAAACTGATGACGCTATAGTGAAATAATATTTTATAGTTTAATTGTTGGATTGACGTTTTCCCTATAAAAGGCATCATCAACATTGTTGCTAAAATAAATCTTAATGCCGTACTCGCAATGGGATTAACAAAAGGTATTAATTGCTCTGAGACAACAAATGATGATGCCATTAAGCTAACCCAAAGCAGTAAAGTAAAATTATCAATAAGTACTGATTTCATCTGCTGTTATCCAAAATTTTATGCTGCTTTAGCCGTAACGAACTTATGAAATAAAAACGCTGAAATAGCAATATCAAGATCGAGTTCATATACCTCGATAAACAATTGATGTAATTGATTAATACTTGTTATTTTAGTTATTTTAGTTATTTTGTTAATACCGTCTTTGACGTGATGAAATTCATTATTTCGTAGTGATTGAATATCATTAAAGAACTTACGGCAAATCACTAAATTATTAACAAAAGCCGCGTTAGGGTGTTTATGTGAATAGAAGTGACCTAACAAACAATCTGATTCAGTATAGTGATGTAAATCAAACGTATATAGCGTGAAAAAGCCATCATCTTTAAATACTTGATAACAATAATCACCCCGACCATTTTTGATAATACGGTACTGAGCATCTCCCTGATCTTGTACCAAGCCAAGTGACACTTTTACCGGAAAACGCGCGCCTAAATGACCAAAACCAGCATCAACAATATAGTCTTCACCGGCTAAGGTAAGCAGTGTCACTCGATGCGTTCTTGCAACTTCAACATCTTGATTATAAATAACTTTAGATAACAATATCCGTACATCAAATTTCAGCTCAGATAAAACGGTAAAAACCAGTTTATTATGCTCAAAACAATAACCGCCGCGGCGTCGTTCAACTATTTTATTAAATAGCGATTCAATATCGAGGGGTAGTTCCTGCCCTAAAATTACCGCAAGATTATTAAAACTATATTGTGCAATGTGTTTGCTTTGTAATTCATTTAAAAAACCTATCTCTAATGAATTCCCTTTAATAGTTAAGTCGGCTAAATATGATTGAGCTATTTGGGCGTTGGTCACTTTGTCATTCCTTTATTTATTGCTTTGTTTATTTGATAAGGGCAGCTTAACCGAGAAATTCTCTACTGTAATTAACCTAGGTTTAGTGAATAAAGTTACTTAGTTATAAGTGAATTGCCTACGATAATTATTATTCAAATAATAAACCTAGGTTAATGTTGTTATCAAAACTTGTTTGTAGACTGGCGCTATCAAATCGATAACACACCAATTTTAAAAAGGCATTATAAATGAAAATAACAATTTTTGGCGCAACGGGTAATGTAGGTACTAGAGTTATAAAGGAAGCGTTATTACGAGGGCATGAGATAACTGCCGTTCTAAGAAATAATGCTCGGGCCAATGAATTTGATACTGCAGTAAATGTAGTTATTGGTCATGCTGACAATGTTGATGATGTTATAAAGTGGAGCGACGGACAAGATATCGTCATTAGCACAACTCGGCCCCCTCAGGGTCAAGAAAATCAACTAGTAGACACGGCTAAAGCTTTATTATCAGGATTAGAGCAAACCCAAGTGCGTTTATTATTGGTCGGCGGCGCCGCAAGTTTAACAGTACCAAATAGCCAGGGAATATTAGTGGTTGATGATGCAAATTTAGTGCAACCTGCATGGCGAGATATTGCGCTGGCATGTCTTGCTCAGCACAATCTTTGCCAAGAAAATGAGTCTGTCAACTGGAGTTACTTAAGTCCTCCAGCGATCATTAAGCCTGGAGAGCGTACCGGGATATTTAGAACAGGAACAGATGAGTTGTTAGTCGATGAACAAGGACAATCTACCATTTCATTTGAGGATTTTGCCATTGCATTATTAGACGAAGCTGAGTCCGAAAAGAATAGCAGAAAGCGCTTTACCGTTGCTTATTGATATTACTGAAATATCCGTAATGGAAATATTCAAGATTATTCCAGTAATTTCATCACATATTATTCAGCTTAGCCTGTTACTAAGTCGTCTCAGCAACAGGCTAAGCTGATGTGGCTCAGTTCGGGTCTAAAGACTACATAACTAATAGCTCTTTTTGGGTTACGAAATCTAAATTTTGATCGAGTGACTTTTATTTTTTTCTATCATTTCATCTCTATGTGCTTCAGTAACAATCAACGAAGTACATACTCTCCATTATGCGTTATAAAAAACTAACCGGTAATAAATGCACATTATAAGGGAGAAACATGCAACTATTACCGGTTAGGAAGCAGTTTTACTGAGCTAATTCATTAAACAGCTCGGTAAATGTCGCTAAACCTTCTTCGATAATTTCATTGCTAGCGGTTAACGCCGGTAAAAATCGAATAACATTACTATAAAAACCGCACGCTAATAAAATTAAGCCGTATTTAGCGGCGTTAGCAATAATAGCCTGGGTTAAGGCAGTGTTTGGTTGCTCGGCATCGCCATTTTGAACCAACTCCATGGCAATCATAGAACCTGAATTTCTGACATCTAAAATCAAATCAGGGTGTTGAGATTTAATAGCGCTTAATCGCTCATTAAATAAAGCACCTATTTCATTTGAACGCTGTACCAGGTTCTCTTCTTCGATGATCTCTAAAACCGCTAGTGCAGCAGCACATGCAACAGGAGAACCGCCGTAAGTTCCACCTAATCCACCGGGTAATGGTGCATCCATAATTTCGCTTTTACCAACAACCGCAGCAATGGGGAATCCGCCCGCGATACCTTTAGCCATGGTGATTAAATCGGGTTCAACCCCTGAATATTCAAAGTTAAACATTTTACCGGTACGGCCAAAACCTGTTTGAATTTCATCGGCAATTAAAACAATGCCATGTTGATCACAAATTTTACGTAATGCTTGTAAAAACTCAGCCGGTGCTTGATAAAAACCCCCTTCGCCCTGGACAGGCTCAACAATAATTGCGGCAACATCAGTAGGTGCAATATCTACTTTAAATAAATTCTCTACTGCTTTGAGAGATTCTTTAATGGTAATGTCATGACATTCTATAGGGAATGGTGCGTGGAAAATATCACCAGGGAAAGGACCGAATAAATTTTTATACGGGGTAATTTTACCTGTTAGTGCCATGGTTAAATTTGTGCGTCCGTGAAAACCACCGTTAAAAGCAATAACGCCACGACGCCCTGTGTGTGCACGCGCAATTTTAACGCAATTTTCTACCGCTTCTGCACCCGTAGAAACAAAGATCGCTTTTTTATCTGAATCACCCGGCGCAATGGCAGTTAACTTTTCAGCTAATTCTACTGCCACTTCATAAGGATTAACCATCACACAGGTATGGCTAAATTTATCAATTTGCGATTTTGCTGCGGCAACAACTTTAGGATGACAATGGCCGGTATTACAAACGGCGATGCCGGTACCAAAATCTATGTAACGTTTACCTTCAACATCCCAAACCTCAGAATTTTTAGCATGGTCAACATAAACTGGATATACGTTGCCTTGTCCGCGTGCGATAACTTTAGTTTTTCTCGTCTGTAATTGTTCGTTATTCATAATATGTCCTAATTCTTTATAATTTGGTATCGTTCTAGATGGAGATAGATTGCTTGTAACCATGTTGTTTCAGTTAATTTTTCTGACAAGCACGGCGTCATAAACTGAATAAGTACTCGTAACAATAAAGTTGGCTGAAACAACATAAACATTAACTATTTACGCAGTTACTTAGCTAAGCCGCCCATGCATAAATACTTAATTTCTAAGTAATCATCTAAACCGTATTTAGAGCCTTCTCGGCCATTACCTGATTGTTTGACGCCACCAAAAGGTGCTGCTGTATTAGAAATGATGCCTTCGTTAATGCCTACCATGCCAAATTCTAGGCCTTCAGCTACGCGCCAAATAGTGCCTATATCACGAGAATAAAAGTATGCCGCTAAGCCGTATTCGGTATTATTAGCCATTTCAATCACTTCATCTTCACTATCAAAAGCAATTATCGGTGCAACAGGACCAAAAATTTCATTCGCGGCAATAGGCATATCATTAGTGACATTAGTGAGAATAGTCGGTTGATAGAAGCTTGATCCCTCACTGTGTTTTTCACCACCCAGATGAACAATTGCGCCAGCGGCAACTGAATCAGCCACTAATTTTTCAACGTCGTTAACCGCAGTTTCAGAAATCATTGGGCCAAGCACCACACCATCAGTTAAGCCATTACCTACTGATAATGCCTTTACCGCGGCAGAAAACTTTTCAGTAAATTCTGCTAACACGCCCTTTTGAACAAAAATACGGTTAGTACAAACGCAGGTTTGACCAGCATTGCGGTATTTCGATACCATAGCGCCTTGAACAGCCGCCTCAATATCAGCATCATCAAAAACGATAAAAGGTGCATTACCGCCTAATTCCATCGAAACCTTTTTAACGGTTGTCGCACATTGTTGGATCAAGGTTTTACCCACAGCAGTTGAGCCGGTGAAGGTGAATTTTGCTACGTCTGGGTGTTGCGTTAAGACTTTACCCATGCCTCTTGCATCGTTACCGGCCACGACATTAAAGACGCCGGCAGGGATGCCTGCACGCTCTGCCAGTTCAGCCATTGCGAGTGCTGACAAAGGTGTTTGTGTTGCTGGACGAACAACAAAAGTACAACCCGCAGCTAATGCCGCTGCTGCTTTACGCGCAATCATGGCATTAGGAAAGTTCCATGGCGTTATTGAGGCAACAACGCCAACAGGTTGCTTAACAACGATTAGCCTTTTATCGCCCGATGGTGCAGGTATCACATCACCGTAAACGCGTTTACCTTCTTCAGCAAACCATTCAATAAAAGAAGCGCCATAACCTATTTCACCTTTGGCTTCTGCTAAAGGTTTACCTTGCTCGAGTGTTAATATACGACCAAGATCCTCTTGGTTTTCCATCATCAAGTTAAACCAGTTGCGCAAAAGATTAGCGCGCTCATTCGCTGATTTTGCCGACCACATTTTTAATGCAATTTTAGCTGATTTAACCGCCAGCTCTGTTTCAGCAATACCGGCGTTACTTACACTGACAATAAGCTCACCCGTTGCAGGATTGGTTACATCAAAAGTAGTTTCACTGCTGTGCCAACTGCCATTGATATAAGAAAAATTCTTCAGTAATTGCGTGTCTTTAATACCTTGCATGTTTATCTCCGATGATATTTCTATTGTTACGCTTGTTGCTATTGAAACTTAAAAACAACTCTGGTTAAATACAAAACATTAAACCTTTAGTTTTATGTAGGCCAAACATTGACTGACATCCTGAATAATAACTTAAGCAGTCCCCTAAATAGCACCTTAAGTAAAACATCAATTATTCCAAAACCTATTACCGAATACGATCTTCGGTTATTACGAATTTTTGTCTCTGTTGTTGAACATGGCGGCTTTTCCGCCGCTGAAAAGGGCTTAGGCATAACCCGATCTACCATCAGTGTGCATATGTCTAATTTAGAAACAAGAATGCAGCTAAAACTTTGTTTACGTGGCCGTGGGGGATTTTCACTTACGGAAGATGGCCAATCGGTTTATCGAGCAGTTATCAATTTATTTGATTCACTCAATGATTTTTCTTTGCACGTGGGTACCCTAGGCAAAGAATTAAGTGGTGAATTGGTCATACTATGTGCTGATCAGTTAGATAATAAAAAACAACAGAAATTGGCTCGGGTGATTGAGCTAGTCCATGAAACGGCCCCTAACCTACATATTGTTTTAGATGGGGATTCAATTTCAAACATTGAAAGATTATTGTTTAAAGATAAAGCTCATATAGGGATATTCCCAGGTTATCAGCAAGTTGAGGGACTAAATTATGTGCCTTTATCAAGTGAGCCCATTTACCTATGCTGTAGTAAAAAACACCATTTTTTCAATATAGTTGATGCTAAAATAACCAGTGAAGATTTTGCTTCAGTAGCTGCTATTCACCCAGGAATTGATATTGATTTTGCTGGCCGAGAACAACTGAAAAAGCTCAATTTAAATGCAAAGGCTTATCAATTTGATACGCGTAAGGCGATGATATTGTCTGGGAAATATATTGGTTATATGCCCCAAAGCTACATTCAACAAGAATTAAATGCCGGTGAAATCCGTATTATCCAGCCAAGTGTGCTTACCTATCAATTTAATTTATCTCTGGTAAACAAGAAATCACCAAGGGAAGTCCGTAAGGTTAAATTACTGCGCAATGCGTTTAGGTCGGCATTTAATTTGACCGATAAGTAATGTCTGTAAAAGCAGAGAGTAAGTTTCATGATATCCCATTTGTCTAATGATCATACTTTTTCATTACTTTGTGATCTTATTATGCCTAAGAATACAAATCATCTACCGTCCTGTCATTATCATTATCAGAACAAAGAAAAACAATAAAAATGCCTGTCAGCTATTAGCTAACAGGCATTAGGTATGAAAATCGCCTTTCCATACCTCATGTAAAATAAAATCACCTAATCAGTGCTTGTTACATAAACCGTTATAGGTGCTAGTTTTGTCTCAGGTGCAAGCATTGCAATATCACTGATAGTGACATTGGTTTCTACTTTATTTTTTCTATTACTAAAATGATTAATAAACTTAAAAGTTTCACTCGCATTATATTTATGAGCAAACTTTGCTAATCCTAGATCATTACAGAGGTAAACATTGGCAAGGCGTTTCTTATTAATATCAAATCTCCATATAATGTTTTTTAATTTCGATAAATTATTTGACCCGACTAAAACACAAACCTTAGTTTCAAGAGTATTATCATTAGCAACAAATCGATATTGTTGAGCATTAACATTTACGCATGCAATTGATAGAGCTACAGCAATTAAAATTGAGAATTTTTTAATCTTCATTGGAAATCTCCTTTATCAAATTATCCTAATTAACAGTGGAGGAAACACTCAAACAACGAGATAACGTCAATCCTGCTAAAACAATTCCTTTTGCTTAATTAATAATTTTAACCAATAATCGAAAATTTATAAGTAATCTTAAACAGCTAGATGTAACAAATCATGCCCAACATTATCGACCTATTCGTTATTATTTCATCAGCGTTGACTGAATAAATATAAAACTTAGCAACTTAACATCGCTATAAAATAATAAATCATAAAGTGAAATCATGTCATTTTATGTGAATTACAAATTTAGTAACAACTCTATAAGGCGAAGCTATAAATTGAGCTGTATTTCCCTATTAGCAGAAACAACAGTCATAAGAAATAATGTAGCTAGCCTTCAATGGATATAGATTATTTTTGTAACGTTAACTCAGCAGCTGCTACTGTCTGATAGATTAATGTGTTTATTGTCATTGGTCCAACACCACCAGGTACTGGGGTATATGCCTTAACTCGATTCACAAGCGGTGATAATTCAATGTCACCAACACCACCTTCATGATAGCCAGCATCGATTACAACAGCATCGTCTTTAATCCAATCGGCTTTTATAAATTCAGGTCTACCAACAGCGCCAACGATGATATCTGCATTACTTATAATTTTATCAAGGCCTATAGTTTTTGAATGACAAATAGTCACTGTACAATTTTTATTAAGTAGCATCATTGCCATTGGTTTGCCAAGAATAGGGCTTCTGCCTACAACAACGGCATGTTTGCCTTCTAGCTCTATATCATATGCTTCTAAAATTCGAATGATTCCTTTTGGTGTTGCACTGCCATAAGAGGTCTCATTCATTGCCATTCGACCGAAGCCCAAACAAGTTACCCCATCAACATCCTTAGATAAATCTATGGCATCAAAGCATTGTCTTTCATTAATTTGTGTTGGTACTGGGTGTTGTAAGAGAATGCCGTGTATGTTTGGATTGGCATTAAGTTTTTCAATTTCAGTCAGTAACTCTTCTGTCGTGGTGTGCTCTGACATTTCGACCTTCAACGAATCCATACCAATGCGAGTACAGGCGTTCGACTTCATTTTTACATAGGTTGCCGATGAAGGATCATTGCCTACGAGAATTGTCGCTAAAATAGGAACAACACCGTTACTCAGTGTCTTAATCTGTGCAACTCTTGTACGTAAATCTTCTTCAGATTTTTTGGCTACGCTTTTTCCATCTAAAATCAATGCTGACATTGAAATAATCCTTAACTGTTATGTATTTTTATTAAAGGGCTAACGCTACAAAAAGCGAAAATATGGTGGCTAAAATAGTAAAGATATTAAGGTGATGAAAAGTATCATTAATAAATAACTTGTCAATTTTTACTTTATTAAGTGATAGTATTTTTAAACATGAGTAATAAGGGTAACGTCTGGGATGTCTTTATTTGGACAAGCAGTAATACCAAGAGCTTTAACTTATACCAATCTCATTAAGTTTGTGATCTTGTTGTGCATAGTAAATATAAATCAGGGCAAGGCGCTTGATTGAGCAATAGCTGGCTATTGGGATTGAGAGCAACGCTGACATGGAGTATTTTAACCCGCACAAGTGGGCAATAAAAAAGGGTAACTTTCGTTACCCTTTCAATGGTTTACTTATGCTTAATTTATCAAGCTATTTCACAGGTTACTGTGGTGTAGCTTGCAAGTTTAACGTTACGCCTGATGCTGCTGAATAACCGTAGATATCAACATACCAAAGACCTTTAGCAGGAGCGGTAAAGTTACAGGTTTCATTGTTACCATTTTTATAAGGACGACAATCATAAGTAGAGGTTGTTGATTGCTTACCCTGTGTTACATATAAATCCGCATCACCAGTACCGCCTGATAACGTAACCGCTAAGTCAGCATAACCTTCAGCTAAATCAAGGGTATAACGAGTCCATGATCTACTTGCTACCGAAACATCATTCACTGTGCTATCAATTGGATTTACAGTACCGCCACCTGTGCTCGGCTCAGTATAGCTACCCGTTAAGGTAACATCTGCAAAATCACTATACGCTTTAACTCTTACGTAATAAGTGCCACCTTCTTGTGTGCTTGCACATGATTCAACATTACCTGATTTATATGGACGACAATCGTAAACACCGTCAGTTGGCTCTGCGCCAAACTTCACATATAAATCTGCATCACCACTACCGCCAGTAGTCGCAATATTAATATCTGTTGCGCCAGCAGGAACTTCCATCGTGAATACTAAGTCATTACCCGTGGAAGCTGTTAAACCACCTTTTACAACGCCATTTTCAAGTACAGTATCGCCTGGTGTTGTGCCGCCACCTGAGCCACTGCCATCACAACCGTTCGCGGTTATGTAATCAATCGCATCTTTAGTTTGCGCTAAGCCGTGACCAAATTTCACATCGCGACCTGTAGCACCAAGATCTTGTGCACTTGCGTTAAGTACATTACGGATCTCAACGTTAGTACAAGTTGGATGATGGCTCCAAACCAGGGCAGCAACACCAGCAACATGAGGAGATGCCATTGACGTACCACTCATTTTACCGTAGTTACCCGCGCCAATATTTACCGTAGCACTTAAACCAAGGTTAGCTAACATCGCAGCGCCATCGGTATCAGATACAGTAACACTAGGGATATTGGTTGCATTGGTATCGCCTAAAGTACCACCAAAGCTGCCTGCTGCATTGTTATAAAGAATAGCACCAACACCACCACTGTCTTGACAAGCTTTCACTTTATCATGGAAAGAAATGTTACCTCGCTGGATTAAACAAACATTGCCACTAGCGCCTGAATCTATAGCTTCACCTGTCGCAAAGTTATATAAAGAGCCTGTTGCGCTGCCTTGGTTTTCCATAGCA
The DNA here is from genome assembly GCF_002836255.1 of Colwellia sp. 75C3. Taxonomy (GTDB): domain Bacteria; phylum Pseudomonadota; class Gammaproteobacteria; order Enterobacterales; family Alteromonadaceae; genus Colwellia. The sequence goes on from NZ_PJAU01000052.1 coordinate 50,288, forward strand.
TTGGCGGTATAACCTGTACCAGAAACTGATACTTCAACGACTGAGCCTAATCCTTCAGGATAAGTAGAATAAACATCAACACCTGGGCCTGATATTTCAACTTGACTATTTTTCTGTGAAAAATCAGCTAATACTTTAGCGCTATCAATTGCGGCTACTGACATTACTGAGTCGTATGATGCTGGAAAGCTTTCAACATCGGTTGTGCTTGTTGCAACACCATCGTTACCTGCAGCAGCGATAAGTAATACACCTGCATCATAAGCGGCTTGAATGCCATTTTTCTCACTAGTGCTTGAACCTGTACCACCTAAACTCATGTTAATAACATCTGATCCATTGCTCACACATTTATTTATAGCGCTAACTAAGTCAGAAGAGTAACCCCAACCAGCTTCATTAAAAACTTTAATGATATGTAAATTAGGGTCGGTACCAATTACGCCACGCACACCAATACCATTATTAAGTGCTGCAATAGTACCCGCTACGTGAGTACCGTGTGGTCCACCATGGTCAAACCAATTACCCGTGCCACTATCACTCGTACCATTAATAGTACCGCCTTGTGCGCCCATGTCTTCATGAGGTAAATTTAGACCTGAATCAATGATACAAATTTTCTTACCGCCAGCATTAGCTGATGCAACACTGTCATCAACTTGGTCGGCTTGCACCATACCAATACCGTAAGGTACGCTTTGTGCCATAAAACGACGTTGTAAATCTTCTTCTACGTATTCAACGTTTTCATCAGTTGCTAGACTCATTGCATCAGCAGCAGTTAACTGGGCACTGATCATATTCATTTCTGGGTATTCAGCTTTATCTTTAGCACCTAGGCTCTTTAACTTTCTTTTTACTTTTGCAAGACGAAGGTTAGCTTGAGGGCTAGCAAAATTACTGGTACTTGGAGCGTTATTCATCAGCGATTGGCTATTACCAGCTTGCTTATATTTAACAATAAAGCGTTTTGGTAAAGGGGAGCTCGCAACGGCAGATAATAAGTTATCTGTTGTTTGCACGCCCACTGGTTGCGCTGCATAAAGTGCCGTTGATATAGAGAGTGACAATACACTTGCTGTAGTTATTATTGCTGTTTTACTTATTATTAATTTGAATTTTTTATTATTATTTGACATCTTGTATCCTATTGGGTTAGTTATAATTATTATTTTTATGTTTGTTATATAAACTCCCTTTTATACAAACTCAGTACACAATGATTTTTATCAGAGCAAACAAAAGATAACATTAATGCCGTAAATGTTACAATAGTGTTACGCGTATGTAACAAAATAATTGCACTGCGATTTAATTAAGACGAAAAAGGCATAAGTACATGCCTCTATCAAAATAAATAATAATTTATAGGATTTTTCATGAGCCAATTTATAGGTGTTTTTGATAACGCTTTACCTGATGAACTGTGCGATAGACTAATGCAAGGCCATCAAAAAAGTGACAGAATAGTTAAAGGTCGTGTTGGTAGCGGCGTGAATACAGATCTAAAAGATAGCCATGATGTCACTATGGCTGAGAAAGACTGGCAAGCACTGCAACTTGAGCTTATTAATGCCAGCTACCCCCATGTAAAAGCTTATTTGACTGAGCATTATATGGCGTTAATTTCAGCATTGAACCCAACAGTCACAGATCCAGATACCGGTCTACCTATCTCAGTAACCAAAGAAAACTTTGAACGTTTAGGTCCTGTTTATCTTGACCAATTGATCCAATATGTTTTTTGTTACGATAATTTTACCGTTCAGCGCTATGAACAAGGGGTTGGTGGTTATCATTACTGGCATTCAGAAATCTATCCGCAACTACCGCATAATAAGCCTCTACATAGGGTACTCGCCTTTTTGTATTACTTAAATGATGTTGAAGAAGGCGGCGAAACTGAATTTCATTATCAGGATATGAAAGTTAAACCTAAAAAAGGTTCACTCGTTATTTTTCCTGCGGGGTTCACTCATACGCATAAAGGTCATGTTCCTTTATCAGATGAGAAATATGTAGTCACTTCATGGTTAATGTATAACAAAGCTGAGCAGCTTTATGGTAAGACATAACGGGTGATTATAATTCAAGGAAACTAAAGTTATTTATTTAATCCTATATTAGAGATATCCCGTACGACGAGTTAAGGCATTCCTGCTAGGGTGCTTTAGCTATCTGAATGGTCATTTGCATATAACAAATATAAAAAAGCTCAAGCAATAGCTTGAGCTTTTAACAGTATCTACTTGAAGCTAAATTATGCTTTACGGCGTGCCGCAGCTAAACCAAACAAAGCTAAAGCAAATACTGCGAGTGTAGTAGGCTCTGGTATTGCAGAGACATTGAACTGACCTTTGGTGTTCCACTCTTTAAAATTGTGCTGGGTGGCATTATTATTTTTATCAAAAGATAAAAATTGGTAGTTACCCCATAAACCTTTTTTATTAGTAATGGCGATATCTAAATTAAAGCTATTAGCATTATCTAGTTGAAAAATTAAACCATCTGTTCTTTTTGCAGACCAAGCCCAATTTACACCATTTTCTGTCCAGTCATCAGCTTCATCATCTTTGAAAATAATTTCACCCGATTGTGCTAAGTTATCAATCGTAAAAGTAGCAGAACCTTTATTTTTATTCCAAACGTTACCATCTCTATACTGGTCGCTGATCGCAAACAAAGCTACGTTGTCTTGATATTCAGCAAAAAACATAACTAACTTATTTTTTTGTTCATAGCCAGTATGAGCAGAATACTTACTGTAATTGTAAAAACTTTCAAAGCTCTCATCTAGAGAAAGTACGCCTAACTCGATGTCTGCTTTTAAAGAACTAGTACTTAGTTTGATAATACCTGCATTAGCGTTAGTTATAACACTTATTGAAAGTGTTAGTATTAATGCCAATTTGTTTAATAATTTCATCTTTTACCTTGTTAAATCTAATTTTAAATTAGTACAGCTTAACGGAGTTCGTTAAATACGCCGGCATTAAAGCAATGTTAGTGCCAACATTTACAACCCGTAGTAAAACAGCTAGTTACCAACCCATTATTTTGAGTGTTTACAAAAGCAATTCTGCGATGTAAAAATTACTGACAGAGGTTAACCAGTCACACCTAAAATACGCTACAAGCCAATTAAAACGGCACCTTATTGATTTAAATAAACTAACTAGTGTCAATAGAATTAATGTTTCAATACGTAACTTTTGAAGTGGTATAAATAACTCAATTAATTAACAAGAAGTTACGTTCTTTTATGGCTTCTGTAGGTGAAATGTATTCAATTCACCACATAAATGTTAGTTTCCACAGAACTAATCCCCCCCAAAGATTTGAAATACTAGCGTATGGGCTCTTCCTCCGTATATAATTGAGGCAACAATAGTGGTTGAATTTTTCAATTGTCTGCGTAGTTATTTCAAGGTGTATTTCGTGTCTGAGCATTTTAGTAAAAAACCCAAAAAAGCCGGTGGCCTATCATCATTAACTTCGACCTTAAAGCACATAATTCAAAGCCAACAACCACAAACTAATGTCAAAAATTTATTAAAGGCAAATAAAGATAAAGGTTTTGATTGTCCAGGTTGTGCTTGGGGTGATCAAAAAGAAGAATTACTGCAGTTTTGTGAGAATGGCGCTAAAGCTATTGCCTGGGAATCAACCAGCAAAAAAGTAGACGCCGCGTTTTTCGCCCAACATAGTGTCCGCCAATTACAAAAACAAAGTGATTATTGGTTAGAGTACCAAGGTCGGTTAACTGAGCCGATGAAATACAATACACAAACTGATCATTATGAACCTATTGACTGGCAAGAAGCCTATCAACTGATAGGCAATAAACTAAAAAGCTTAACCTCCCCCCACGAGGCTGAATTTTATACATCTGGCCGCGCGAGTAACGAAGCCTCTTTTCTTTATCAATTATTTGGCCGACTCTACGGCACTAATAACTTTCCTGACTGCTCAAATATGTGCCACGAAGCCAGTGGCGTAGCATTAAATGAATCAATTGGTATCGGTAAAGGCACAGTAATACTAGACGACTTTAATCACGCCGATGCGATATTTGTTTTTGGACAAAACCCAGGAACTAATCACCCAAGGATGATGAATGCCTTGCGTAAAGCCGCAAGAGGCGGTTGTAAAATAGTGAGTTTCAACAATTTAAAGGAAGTAGCACTCGAACGTTTTGCTAGCCCGCAAGATCCGATAGAACTCCTCACCACCAAAGCAACAACTATCAGCCATGCATATTTCACCCCTAAATTAGGCGGTGATATGGCTGCCATTCGTGGCATGGTAAAAATTATACTTAGCCGTAACGAAGAGCAGATAATCAATGGCAAGCCAGCGATAATCGACAATGGCTTTATCAAGCAACATTGCCAGAAATTTGACCAATATCAACAAGTGGTTAATGACACCTCATGGCAAAAAATTGAACAACAATCAGGGCTATCGTTTGAGCAATTATCACAAGCAACTGATGTTTTTTTAAATGCGGACAAAGTAATTTGTACCTGGGCAATGGGAATCACTCAACACAAACATTCTGTCGCTACCATTCAAGAAATTGTTAATTTACAGCTGCTGTCAGGCAATATAGGTAAAAAAGGCGCCGGTTTGTGCCCCGTTCGTGGTCATTCAAATGTGCAAGGTAATCGCACTATGGGCATCAATGAAAAACCTACTGCTGCTTTTATCGATAAACTGTCGCTAGCCGTTGATACCAAACTACCGAAAGAAAAAGGCCATAACGTTTATTATGCGTTAAATGCTTTGTTGGATAAAACCAGCAAGGTACTGATTTGTTTAGGCGGTAATATCGCACAAGCGGCACCAGATACAGAACAAACTCATCAAGCATTAAAAAGTACCGAATTGAATGTACAAATTAGTACTAAGCTCAACAGAAGTCATTTATGTATCGGTCAAGACGCCCTCATCCTTCCCTGTTTAGGACGTACGGAAATAGATAACCAAGACACTGGTGAGCAGTTTATTACAGTGGAAGATACTTTTAGCATGGTGCATGCATCACAAGGTAGCGTAGTTCCTCTTGCAAAGTCATTGCGGTCTGAAACCGCCATTGTCGCGGATATCGCTGATGCAACGCTAGCTAATATCAATACTAACTCCGCCATTAACTGGCAAGAGTTAAAAGGAAATTATGACCTGATTCGTGATTTGATCGAGCAAAGTATCCCAGGTTTTACCAACTTTAATCAACAGCTTGAACAACCGGGTGGCTTTCATCTTGGTAACAGTGCTGCACAACTTAAATGGTGCAATTTACCAGAAAAAGCATTATTTTCTGCCCATGATCTGCCAACAAGTATTATCAATATTTCTGAAGATAAACTCAACGATCTGCAAAACAAAAACCAGCCAATTTATACTTTACAATCACTACGTTCGCACGATCAATACAATACGACTATCTATGGTATGAACGATAGATACCGCGGTATTAGTAATGCGAGAAACGTGTTATTTATTAATAAAAAAGATGCGTTAAAACAAGGTTTTAAAAATGAAGATTATGTCGATATCACTTCTATATGGTCTGATAACAAAAATCGAACGGTAAATAATTTTATACTCTGTTTTTACGATATTCCAAGAAGTAATCTTGCTGCTTATTACCCGGAAACCAATCCTTTGGTACCACTGGATAGTTATGGTGATCGCTCTTATACACCAACCTCAAAATCGGTCGCGGTAATTATCAATAAAGCTAAAAATCCACCACTGATTTAACACCTTTTGTATGCTTAATTAATTAACTATTAGCCCTAATTAGTTAAGCGCCAATCACCATGATAAACATTAAAGCCTTTATTACTGGCAAAGCCTATCAAAGTTAGGTCAAATTGCTTGGCTGCTTGTATTGCGAGATCAGAAGGTGCTCCAACCCCAACTAAGACACTAATACCCGCCATAATGGCTTTTTGTACAATTTCAAAACTGATTCGACTACTAACCAGTAATATCCATAAAGGTGTAGCTTCGCTGAATTTATCCGACGCTAATAAAGCGCCTACCACTTTATCGACTGCGTTATGACGACCAATATCTTCATAGAGTTGCTGCATATTTAACTTACTATCAAACAATGCTGCGCCATGTACCCCACCTGTTTGGTCAAAGAGTCCTTGTTCGCTACGCATTTTATCTGACAATAACAGTATTGATTGCGCAGCAAGCCCATTTTTATGATCGCTATGCGATAAGTTTATGTCCGTCTTTAATTGCAGTGTTTTTAATGATGTAGTGCCACAAAGTCCACAACTAGAGTAGCTCATCATATATCGATCTAGTGATGATAAGTCGGGGATAAAACCCTTAGTGAACTTGACCAACCATTCATTATATTTACCTTCGCCAGCAACATCTTCTGATTCTAGTTTTATTGATTCAACATTCTTAAGTTGTTTTATTACCCCTTCACTATGCAACAAACCAATAATTAAAAAGTAATCATACCCGGGTGTACGCATAGTAATAGTAAACACTTTGTTTTTTACTATGCCTTGCTCTAACCAAGATAAAGTAATCTGCAAAGGTTGTTCAACAATAACAATATCTTCGCTGGCTTTTCTTCTCAACTTGGTTAGATTATTTGCTGACACGTCACCGGTATCTTCCCGGGAAAATTCATAGCTGACTTTGTTGATTTTTTTTGTTGAATAGTTAAATATTTCAGTATTTTGCATATAAAATGTATTACTAGTTTAAGGGGACTTAATGTTTGAAAGTTTACCGACTTACTTTCAAACTGGGAAGCTGCAGTTTCACTGTTTAATAAGTCAATAATTAAAATCTTGTACAATTTTTGTTGCAAATAAATTTATCAACATTAAATTGACACTAATCTCTCGATATTATTTTTTATTTGAAGTCTCCTTGAATAACATAGTACTGTTTACGCTGATCTGCGAGGTATAAGTTTCCCAATAGCTTACTATCCGCTGTAATTGATAATAATATTTATCAATATAAAGGCCCTTAAAGTTCTCATAAAGCGATCAATAACTTAGTCCGATTGGTATTATTGCTAATGCTGTATTACTTTTAAAGTAGCACCTATTTTAAAATTCTAATATCTCAATCCAATAAATTCACGTTAATTTAACTTTATTGCAGTTTTGACTCAGTTTTAATGCGCTTTTACTTTGATTTAGATACTTAAATAAGTTCACAGTCTTTAATGGATGGTTTTTCTATGAAAGTAGCGAAGGATAATCAACGAAGCAAAGGGTTTTATGCCTCTATTTTATTGGTATTTTTAACCTTAATCACCTTAGCCTTACTGCTTCTCAACTTAGAAAAGCATAAAATAATCAATTTAAATTCGGCTACTGTTAACGTTATCGATGATCGAGAAGTGCTAGGTGCATCGGTAGCAAGGGTGGTGAAAACGAATCATGGCCTTGAATTTAGCTGCCAAGTAACAAAATCACATTTAGATCGACCCTATTGTGAGCTAATCATAGACTTACAAGATTTAAAAAAACAAGCATCTTTTGCTGGAGTAGATTTATCTAATTATGAACAAATTGGTTTATGGATAAAACATAAACATCCAACACAACCGGGTACGCGCATTGAGTTACGAAACTTCAATCATGATTACTCTACTAAAGAGAATGAAGTGATATTAAAACCTAACAGCTTGCAGTATCTAGAAGCATACGTGGCTAATCCTGTTTGGCTGAAGATGAATGATTTTTCTATCCCTCAATGGTGGCATAACAGCCATAATTTAACGCTAACCCATGGCGGTACTGACTTTTCAAATATCCATTCCATTGTCATAGCACCCAGTACACAAGTCCAGCAGGGTAACTATAAACTAACCATTGAACGCATTGAGTTAAAAGGTCAATATATTAGTACAATAACACTGACTTCACTGCTGATCATGCTATGGAGCATAGCGTTAGGCTATGTCATCAGAGGTTTTAGAACCGCGGTAAAAGTAAAGGTAGAGGTACCTGAAAAATTGACACAGACGATTAAATTTGGTGCCATGAGTTGCCCTTTAACAGGTGCACTTAACCGTATTGGCTTACGAAAATGTTTTGATCAGTTAGCGCCAACCGATTTAAAGAATTTAAGTATTATTTTTATTAGTATTGATTACTTCGAAGAGCTTTATTCAAAAAACGGCAAGAATAAAGCAGATGAAGTTTTACGACAATTTGTCAATAAAATTAATAGTACTTGCCGCTCTAGCGATACCTTGGCCCGTTGGAATGCTGAAGAGTTTTTATTAGTATGCCCTGATACGGTAATATCCCCTGCGGTTGATGTTGCTGATAAAATCAGAAAAGCGATACAGGACAATGCTTGGCCAAATGAGATTAAAATAACCTGTAGTTCCGGTGTTGCACAAATGCATGATGAAGATCTTAATGATTTAATTTCTCGTGCAAATAGAGCGCTATATAAAGCAAAAAATACCGGTAGCAATAGAACAGCCGCCGCTTAAGTTTTAATATCAAATCCTTACTTAACTAACGCGGCTAACTTGAGTATTAGTGATATAACAAATAAGGCTTTCGCGTTTGCTTAAATTCAGTAAGACCCGATTGCCAACTTAATTTAATTTGCTCAGCGCTTTGCCCTGCAATAATCGCCTTTCTTAATTTATCTGTGCCTGCCAATTTATCCATAAATTTGGGACTATTAAAGAACATCATCTTTTTATCTGCAAATGCTTTATACCAGTGCAGGATAAAATGTAAATTTAATCCGTGACTATCAATGTGGCGAAGATCCTCTCCTTGTAATTTTATATTCATGAATTTAGGTTGACTCGCAGCCCCCGATGTCGACACTGGTGTGAAGTCGAAGTCGCCAATGGTTATATTATCATGACCGATCACCTGAAACGGAAAAGGTGTTCCCCTGCCTATACTTACTGGCGTTGCTTCAAAAAAAGCCAGTGAGGGGTATAAAAAAATTGATTGTGCATTAGGTAGATTAGGGCTCGGTTTTGTTGGCAAACTATACGCTAAAAATCGCTGGTAATTTTTTACTTTAACAACGCTCAGAGCTAGTTCTTTTTCAGTTGCTAACCAACCTTCCCCTTTAATCATTAATGCTAGCTCTGCGACAGTCATGCCATGTAGTAACGGGATTGCATGCATGCCAACGAATGAACGAAACTCTTTTTCCAGTATAGGACCATCAACAAAAGAACCATTGGGGTTAGGTCTATCTAAAACGATAAATTCTACACCCGCATCAGCTGCAGCTTCCATCATATAATGCATAGTACTAATGTAAGTATAAAAGCGCACACCTACATCTTGAATATCAAAAACAATAATATCGAGATCTTCCATGATGCTTAATGAAGGCTTACGGTTTTTACCATAAAGTGACACCAGCGGTATCCCGGTTTTAGTATCAACACTTGATTCAAATTTTTCACCAGCATCTCTATTACCACGAAAACCATGTTCAGGCGAAAATATCATTTTGATATCGATATTATTTTTTAACAATACATCCACTAAATGTTCATCGAATACGTTAGAAGTTTGATTGACCACTAACGCGATATTTTTTCCTTTTAGTTGCGGTAAATATTTTTCAATTTGCTCCGCCCCCACAGTTATTCGGTTTTCGGTACGAGCACTAGCGCCAGCAGGCAAGCTAAAACAGTATATATTTAAGGTAAATAATAGGATTATTGCTTTGATAATAATAGCTAACTTCATCGGTGCGACCTTAACAACCTTGCTGCTCAACAGCTTTGCGTAAAAAGCCATTATTACTGGTTAACGCGGTTTTCGCTTGAGTACTATTTAGTCCGGTTAACACCATTAAGCTAGCGAGTTTGGTTTGATTATTTGCTTGCTTTAACGCTTGCTCTGCGGTGACAAAATCACATTCTGTTGCTTGCATTACAATTCTAACCGCACGTGCGTATAACTTTTCATTACTGGCATTAACATCAATCATAAGGTTTTGATAACTTTTACCACTGCGGATCATACTGGCAGTGCTGAGCATATTTAAAATAAGCTTTTGTGCGGTACCTGATTTCATACGCGTAGAGCCGGTTAATACTTCTGCTCCAACTACCGCACAGATATCAACATCGCTACTTTGCGCATAAATGTTGTTAACACTACAGCTGATACCGATAACTTTAGCACCTTGCTCTTTGGCAAAGGCCATTGCAGATAACACATACGGTGTACGCCCACTAGCAGCTATTCCCACTAAAACATCTTTACTAGATAAGTTGATTGCGTGTAAATCATCAATGGCCAACTGTTTATTGTCTTCTGCTCCTTCAACAGCTTTATACATAGCGCCAGCGCCTCCAGCAAGAATACCGACAACTTGTTCACTCGACACACTAAAAGTAGGCGGACACTCAACCGCATCAAGTACACCTAATCTGCCACTGGTACCTGCACCGATATAAATAAGACGACCACCACAAGCAAAAGCATCGACGATAAAATCTACCCCTTTTGCTATTTCAGGTAATAGTTGACCGACTATGGCTGCCACCTTTTGGTCTTCCGTATTTATTTTTTTAAGTACGCCTAATGAATCAAGTAAATCTATATCTAAGGTATTAGGATTTTGTCCTTCGGTGGTAATGTTTTTTAATTCATTAACTAAGTCTACTTGCGTATCCATTAAATTCTCTCGTGATGGTTTGAGGGCCTATTTATCTGCGTAATTAACTTTAAGTAAAGCTAATTACGCTCGTCTCTTAACCATAAATATTACAATTAAGCTAAGGCGCATAATATTTATCATGGTACACTGAACAGTATTAATATATAAAGAAATTAACGACCTTTTTGATTGTCGAATAATTTTTATTTTCCGTCTTTATTTATCAGTAATACCAATTTGATTAAATTTCTTCCCAGCTCAGAGCTGTGATCAATGTTCAATAACAAGGGAAATTTGTTTAGGTCTAGTCATTCTAAACCAAATAAATTTAACGATGTTAGTGGGCATTGGGTATGCTCCCATAGGGCGAGTTTAAAGGGTTCATATGCGGCGTTATTGATTTTGAGAAGGGAATAACCATTCTATTCAATCAATGCCTTGCCTCTAAACCCTTTAACTCTCGCTGAGTGGGAAAGAACTTAATCAACTTGGTATAATCATTCATCAGTAAATTATCAGCCACAGATATGAACCATACTTCCAGACTTACCCAAGCAGTTATCGACCTAGACGCCCTAGTTAAAAACTATCAATATATCGCTAATCTCGCGAGCAATAGTAATACCATTGCAGTTATTAAAGCAGATGCCTATGGCCATGATGCCACTAAAGTAGCTAGTGCTTTAAGCACTAGCGTTAATCTTTTTGCCGTTGGCTTTATTGATGAAGCGTTAGCACTGCGAAGTGATGGCATTGATAACACAATACTCATTCTTGAAGGACCTTTTAAAGAAAGTGACTTTGAGATAGCGGTAGAGAATAATTTCTCTCTTATGCTACACAGTGACTATCAAATTAAATGGCTGAGCGCTATGAATCCTGAGTTTTCTGGGGATGTATGGCTAAAAGTAGATACAGGAATGAACCGCTTAGGTTTCCAAGTTGAGCAAGTTGACGACATCATGTCGAAATTAACCACTCAACAAAGAAAAAAATTGGTTCTGTGTTCACATTTTTCAACGGCTGAACAGATTAATAGCACTAAACCTGTAGAGCAACTGGCTAAATTAAAGAAGTTGGTTTCACAATATCACTGTAAATTTAGTATGGCTAACTCTGCGGGTATTTTAAATTGGCCAACAAGTCATGGCGATCATACCCGATTAGGTTTAGCGCTTTATGGCATTTCTCCTATTGGTGATACTCCATTAAGCCAACCACTCATTCCAGTGATGACCTTACAAGCAAAGATTATTGCTATACATACTGTAAAAACAGGTGAATATGTTGGTTACGGCGACATTTGGCAAGCTCAACGCGAAACGATTCTAGCAACCGTTGCCATTGGTTATGCTGATGGTTACCCGCGTAATGCTAAAGCAGGTACACCTGTATTCATCAAGGGTGCTATTGCTCCGCTGGTTGGTCGAGTTTCAATGGATATGGTCACTGTAGATATTACGGATCTAAATAATAGCGATTTAACGAATACCGGTTTAGATAACACCCATGTAGATAATACCGATGTAGATAATACCGATGTAGATAATATTATAATCGGGGATACTGTTGAATTATGGGGTAAGAATATAAGTATTGATACCGTTGCTCAAAACAGCGATACCATTAATTATGAATTATTAACTCGCGTATCAAAACGGGTACCCAAAGTGATTGCGAGTTAAGTTATACCAATTGCACTAAGTAAGTGATCATTTTCAAATGGGCTAAATATCCAATAACGTCGTTGCTTTCAATTCCAATAGCCAGCTATTGCTCAATCAAGCGCCTTGTTCTTGAAAATTTATTCTCATTAAATTCTGAAACCTTAATTAATCCAAATGGTATTACTGATATTTTTTATTCAATACCAATATATTTATGAACTTGCACTGATAAACGCCAGTTATTAGCGATACATGTTTCAATAGCTAATTCAGTTGCTCGTTGCTTTTGGCTAATCGGTTGTAAATATATTGGGGTATTTTCAATGTGATGTTTTGCCAATAGCGCCTTTAAGTCGTCAACATGTTGCTCTGTCGCCACCGGATGTTTTATTTCATTAGCACGTAACATAGCGCTTGCTAATACTTCATAACCACCACGCATATTGATTTTAGGCGAAACTGTTACCCAACATTTTTCCGTGGTGACAACTTCAAACGTGCCTGATGTTTCAATTTGCGTACTATACCCTTGTTGTTCAAAGGTTTCACACAATGGCGTTAAGTCAACCATACAAGGTTCGCCGCCAGTAATAACAATATGTTTTGCTCGAAATTGTTTATCTTTCACTAACGCTAGAATATCTTCGGCTGTAAAATTAGACCATTGCACCGTTTCTGCTGTTTTATTAAACATAACGTCAGGAGTAACTTGATCTTTAAGTTCAATATCCCAAGTATGTTTGGTATCACACCACGAACACCCTACAGGACAACCTTGTAATCGGATGAAAATTGACGGCTGGCCCGTAAAGGAACCCTCCCCTTGAATCGTTTCAAAAAGTTCATTAATTTTATAGTTCATTGGTGTTATGGTTTTCTCTTCTGCATGGTGGTTTATTTCATACCAATCGGACTAATTTATTGATCACTTAGCGAGAATTAAAAGGCTTAGAGGTAAGGCATTGATTGACGAGAATGGTTATTCCCTTGTCAAAATCAATAACGCCGCATGTAAGCCTTTTAAACTCGCCCTTTGGGAGCTAATTAGCAAACTGATAACATCACAAAATGAATGAAATATAGAATAACTATGTTTAACTCATTTTGCTTGTTTTAAGCTCGCTAATATAGCTCTAAGCTGACCAATAAATTAATCCGTTTGGTATTATTCGGCGTGGTATTCACTTTCTGCTTTAGCCTGTTGCTTATTTCAAGTAAAATAACAGTTGTTTATTATTATACCTTAGATCAATTAAGAGAGCTTTCAAATGACTGAAAAAGTTGTTGTTATTTATTCTGGTGGCATGGATTCCTTTACTGTATTAAACCGTGCTCGAAAAGACGGCAAAGAAGTCTTTGCGTTATCCTTTGATTATGGTCAACGCCATGTAAAGGAGTTGGAATGCGCGAGCACTGTGTGTACTGAACTCGGTGTTAATCATAAAGTAATTGATATTTCTGCTATTAACCAATTACTTGCTGGTTCTTCCCTAACAGATGACATTGATATTCCTGAAGGTCATTACGAAGCAGAAAATATGAAATCAACGATTGTGCCTAATCGAAATATGATTTTACTTTCGCTAGCTGTTGCTTATGCAGTATCCGTTGGTGCTGAACAAGTTTATTACGGCGCACATTCAGGCGACCATGCTATTTACCCTGATTGTCGACCTGAGTTCGTCGAAAAGATGAATGATGTTTGTAAAATTGCTAATTATGAAAGTGTTGAAATATTTAGCCCTTACCTAACGGTTAATAAAACAGCAATTCTTGCTGATGGCATATCGATGGGCCTAGATTATAGTAATACTTGGACATGTTATAACGGACGAGATAAAGCCTGTGGTAAATGTGGTTCATGCCAAGAACGCTTAGAAGCTTTTGAAGAAAATAATGTAACTGATCCAATTACATACGAATAAAATGCTAAGTTACAGGTAAAACAAGTTAAAAGTGACGCTATGACTGAATCAAAGTTAGATGTAAATATAGCAACTCAACCAGTAGCACAATCATATAGAGCTACTGCCTATCAGTTGCTAGAAGGCCACTCTAAAATAGGTATTGTGGCAAAAAGTATAAATATCTTTTTGATTATACTTATCATTTCTAATGTAATTGCAGCTATCTTTGAATCAGAGTCCAACTACCATGAACAATATTCAGTAGAATTTGCTCTATTTGAATTTATTTCTTTATCTATTTTTTGTGGTGAATATTTTATACGTTTGTGGTGCTGTGTTGAAGCAAAAGAATACGCTCACTTATCACCGAATAAAGCGAGACTTAAGTATATATTGTCTCCTATCGCCTTAATTGATCTTATTGCGATATTACCCTTCATTATTGCCATGTTTTTCAGTATCGATTTGCGATCATTACGCCTTATTCGGGTATTACGTTTATTAAAGCTAACCCATTATTTTAAGGGCTTTAATATATTCATTTCAGTAATTGCTAAAGAATTAAAAAGTATCACCGCTGCCATGATGGTGATGATATTTCTAATTGTTATCGCTGCTAGTTTAATGCATGCCATTGAAGGTAAAATTCAACCAGAAACTTTTGGCAGTATTCTACGCTCTCTTTGGTGGTCTGTTGTGACTATGACCACTGTTGGTTATGGTGATGTAGTACCCGTTACGCCAATAGGAAAGGTAATCGCTACCGTTATTATGCTTATTGGTGTCGGATTAGTTGCATTACCGGCAGGTATGTTAGCAGCAAGATTTGGAGAAGAGCTTAGAGAGCGAAAAGATAACCTTGATAGTAAAATAAAGGTGGCTTTAACTAATGGTTATATAGCCCAAGAGCAGTATCAAGAACTAGCTCTGTTGGCTGATAAGTTAGAGATTGATCCAGAAGACTTTCAGCGAAGCATTGCACAATTAAAGCAAGTAAATCACCACAAAAAGTGCCCTCACTGCGGAAAGTAATTGGTTTTTTGTTCAATAAACAAATAACCGCTAAATATTAATACACTGCATATTAATAACTTATCTTTCTATAGATGAAAATCGTCCTTAAAAACGCTTTTAAGATAAAGATCTTATATCAGTAACGCCTCTTTCCCCCTAGACTTATAAGAAGTTAAAGAAAATTGAGGATGTCTTATGAGTGCTACGTGGAAGTATCAAGCACGACGTTTGAAGCAGATGATAGATTCAAATAATGAAACTCAAGCTCACCTTTATATGGAACGACTCATGTTGTTTCCTGTCGATATTCAAGACCGCATAATAGAAGATATTAGTCATCTCACCCATTGCAGCAGTGATGCGGTTGCTACAATTCTAGGTCATTACTCAATACTAGAGCTTAAGTAACTTAATATAGGTTACTTAAGTTGATAGTTGCTGTATTCGTAGTTTTGCGATTTTATCACGTACCAATGCGGCTTGCTCAAATTCTAAGTTTTGTGCATGCCCTTGCATTATTTTTTCAAACTCGACTATTTTAGTGTCAATTTGCTTAGTAGTAAGTAAAGGCTCTTCTGCTTGCTGGTTAATATGATAATTGGTATTAGCTTCAGCAACTTTATCAAGTGATTTAGCATCACTGTAATTACCAACACCCATTACATCAGTAATTCGTCTAACAACGCCTTGAGGGGTAATGTTGTTGTCTAAATTGTATTGGTGTTGTTTGACTCTACGTCGTTCTGTTTCATCAATAGCACGCCGCATAGAGCCCGTAATTCTATCGCCATACAATATAGCTCGACCATTGAGGTTACGCGCTGCACGACCAATAGTTTGAATCAAAGAACGATCAGACCGTAAGAAACCTTCTTTATCCGCATCTAAAATTGCTACTAAGGATACTTCTGGCATATCTAAGCCTTCACGAAGTAAGTTTATACCAACTAAAACATCAAATTTCCCCAGTCTAAAGTCTCTTATAATTTCGACCCGTTCAACCGTATCAACATCCGAATGCAAGTAGCGTGCTTTAATACCATGCTCATCTAAATAATCCGTTAAATCTTCTGCCATACGTTTAGTTAACGTGGTGGCTAAAACCCTTTCGTCTAATGGTAGACGTTTATGTATCTCTGATAATAAATCATCAACTTGTGTTTCAACGGGTCTCACTTCGATTTGAGGATCAAGCAGACCTGTCGGCCTAACCACTTGCTCTGCAATATCACCCGTAGATTTTTCTAACTCATATTTACTCGGTGTAGCCGATACATAAATAGTTTGTGGCGAAATAGCTTCAAACTCTTCAAACTTCATTGGTCTATTATCTAGGGCGGAAGGTAATCTAAACCCATATTCCACTAAGTTTTCTTTACGCGATCTATCACCTTTATACATGGCACCAATTTGTGGCACGGTAACATGAGACTCATCAATAATGAGTAATCCATCATCAGGCAAATAATCGAATAGTGTTGGGGGTGCTCCCCCCTCATCTCTGCCTGATAAATAGCGAGAATAGTTCTCTATACCCGAGCAATAACCAAGTTCAGTCATCATCTCAATATCAAATTGAGTTCGTTGAGTAAGACGTTGTTCTTCAACTAATTTATTATTATCTTTGAGTTGCTGAGATCTGTGCTTGAGCTCGACTTTAATTTTATCAACTGCTGCTAAAATTTTCTCTCTAGGCGTTGCATAATGTGTTTTCGGATAGACTGTAACGCGAGGCAGTGTTCTTTCAACTTGCCCCGTTAGTGGGTCAAATTGGCTTATACGTTCTATTTCTTCATCAAATAGTTCAACACGTAGCGCGAGGCGGTCAGATTCAGCAGGAAAAATATCTATAACATCACCGCGAACTCTGTAAGTAGCACGGGCAAAAGCAACATCATTACGCTTATATTGTAATTCAGCTAAACGACGTAAAATATCGCGCTGATTAATGATGTCACCCTGGCTAATATGCAACATCATCTTTAAATACGAATCAGGATCACCCAAACCATAAATGGCAGAAACAGAAGCAATAATAATAACATCACGACGCTCTAACAGTGCTTTGGTAGCAGATAGGCGCATTTGTTCAATGTGTTCATTAACTGAGGCATCTTTTTCTATAAACGTATCTGTCGTTGGTACATAAGCTTCTGGCTGATAATAATCATAATAAGAAACAAAGTACTCTACGGCATTGCTTGGAAAAAACTCTTTCATTTCACCATATAATTGCGCCGCTAAAGTCTTATTCGGAGCCAACATCATGGTAGGTCGATTAAGTTTTTCAATCACATTAGCAATGGTAAAGGTTTTACCAGAACCCGTAACCCCTAGAAGCGTTTGATGGGCTAAACCCGATTCAATACCGTCTAAAAGTTGCTTTATTGCGGTTGGTTGATCACCACTTGGTGTGTAATCAGAACAAATAGTTAACTTTTTCATACGACCTGCTCCGCTGAACCGGAGTCATTGACCACAAATTGTTTCGTAAAAAGTCGGTACGAAATCATGGCCATTAAAATATTTCCAAGTAAAGCTCCAGCAAATAGACCTGCTAAGCCGAAAAGTAAACTGCCTAAATACGCTAAAGGTAAATAACAAACAAATAATCGAACAACACTTAATCCCAACGCGATCATTGGCTTATGCAAAGCATTGAATGATGAATTAGTTAAGATGACGATGCCTTGCAAACCATAACCCAGCGGCAGTATCCAAATAAAGAGTTTAATTAATTCGGCAACTTCCGCCTCTTTGGTGAATACACTCGCGATCCAAGGTGCGCAAAAAGCTAACAAGATATAAATTACAATTTGCCAAGCTAAGATAAATTTTATGGTAACTTTGTAAGCATCTTCTACACGTTGTAATTGACCTGCTCCAAAGTTTTGACTAATAAAAGGCGGTAAAGTCATAGATAAGGCGAGCACTATCAAACAAGCTATCGACTCAAGCCTTGAGCCAACGCCAAAAGCGGCTACAGCTGATTCACCATACGACGCGACTATTGCCGTCATTATTGCTGCAGCAATAGGCGTTAACATATTAGCGCCTGCAGCAGGTAACCCTATCTTTAATATATGCCGACACGCACAAATCAGCTCTTTCATCGGTAACATAGTCGTATGAATAAGATCGTGCTTTTTAGTTAATATGTACAACACAAAGCCTAAACCAAAAACCCAGGAAATTAAGGTAGCAATTGCAGCGCCTTGTATTCCCATGGCAGGAACAGGACCAAAACCAAAAATAAAAATAGGGTCAAGTACTGCGTTAATGAGACCCGCACTACCCATAATGATACTAGGTGTTTTAGTATCCCCAGATGCTCGTAATACGGCATTACCTATCATGGGACCAATTAAACAAATACTGCCGACATACCAAATATCCATATATTGATGGATTAAAGGCAATAATGACGGCTGAGCACCAAGTAAAGTGAATAATGGGTCTGTAATGAAATAGCCTATTGTAGATAAACACGCGACTATAATGGCTGCTAAATATAATGCAGCTGTTGCAACATTTTTTGCTGACTTTGGATCCTTCTTCCCTAAAAACTTAGCGATAACGGCAGAGGTACCTATACCCAAACCAATAGTAAGACTAAGTACCGTGAAAGTAACAGGAAATGTAAAACTAATTGCTGCTAAAGGTTGTGTCCCGAGAAGTCCAACAAAAAACGTATCAACTAAGTTGAACGTCATTAGCAGAACCATCCCATATATCATAGGAATGGTCATACGCTTTAGCGTATTAGGAACAGGGTCTTCGAGGAGATTAATTTGTTTCTTGTTATGTCGAGCCGTGTTTGTTTTAGTCATTTAATATTATCTGTGGTTCTATTAGTCAGGGTAAATAATATGTAGCGATACATTGTAAGAGATTAACTAACTTTTACCTAGCGTAGATTATCAGATAAGGTCGTTTATCAAAAAGTACCTTAAATACCCTTCACACTTGTGCTTAACGAAAAGCACGCAGGGTTATAGTAGCGTCATGATGTAATAAAACAACGCACAGTTAATATATCCAAAAAACAAGGCGATTAAAAAACAACCACTTTATCAGAAAAACCATAAAAACAAGGTAAGTCATTGAAGTTAATACAATTAAAAACATACCTCTTTTCTGTTGACTTATAGCCACGCCAATCAAAACGCATAAGCAACGTAGACTTACACTTTAATCCACATAGTTATCCACAGGAACAGTGGATAACTAAATATTAACTTTTTATTAGAGTGAAAATTAACCAAGCAAGAGTGGCGTACTAAAAACAGTCAATAAGTATAGTAAAAGCACCTCTTCTGAACACATCTTCAGCAAACGATATTTATTTCAATTATTTATTGTTTTTGTGTTGACACTTAGGCCACAGGTCTTTATTATTCTGCCCCGTTAGCCACTGAGGTTAACGCGATTCCCCAATAGCTCAGTTGGTAGAGCGATGGACTGTTAATCCATGTGTCACTGGTTCGAGCCCAGTTTGGGGAGCCACATTATTAAATTAGTGATTATTGTAAGAGCAATTAACTAACTCTCTTAAATAAGCATATATCGCTAATTGGTTATCAAGCACAGCTTGGAACCACATTAACTTCCTTACCAAAAGAAGTTAAAAAGTTTATTCCCCAATAGCTCAGTTGGTAGAGCGATGGACTGTTAATCCATGTGTCACTGGTTCGAGCCCAGTTTGGGGAGCCACATTATACTTCGTTATAAACAGAAGTTAAAAAAGTTTATTCCCCAATAGCTCAGTTGGTAGAGCGATGGACTGTT
>NZ_PJAU01000053.1 GCF_002836255.1 Colwellia sp. 75C3
AATTGATAAAACCGAGCTGCTATTAACAAAAATGATCCAGCACTACTGTTTATAATTTTTAGCACCCATATCAACGAATAAATTGATAAAACCGAGCTGCTATTAACAAAAATGATCCAGCACTACTGTTTATAATTTTTAGCACCCATATCAACGAATAAATTGATAAAACCGAGCTGCTGTTAACAAAAATGATCCAGCATTACTGTTTATAATTTTTAGCAGCCATATCAACGAAGAAATTGATAAAACCGAGCTGCTGTTAACAAAAATAATTCAGCATTACTGTTTATAATTTTTAGCAGCCATATCAACGAAGAAATTGATAAAACCGAGCTGCTGTTAACAAAAATAATTCAGCATTACTGTTTATAATTTTTAGCAGCCATATCAACGAATAAATTGATAAAACCGAGCTGCTATTATCAAAAATGATCCAGCATTACTGTTTATAATTTTTAGCAGCCATATCAACGAATAAATTGATAAAACCGAGCTGCTATTAACAAAAATGATCCAGCACTACTGTTTATAATATTTTTCAGTCATATTAATCGTATGGCTGCATTTTAAAATTTTACTTCATTAGCGGTTAACTAAATAAAATCAGATGTTGCCTTTATGTTGCCTTTATTTAAGCTCTCAAACCTTAAATAAAGGCAACTGGACGAATACCGATATTGAATAACATTATGAGTCGGCTTTGTTCCAAAGGTTTTGATTTACTTTTACAGAGAAAAATTCATTAGCGTGCCAGCAGCGAGGAAGCAAATCCAATTCCTTTCGCTCTTGAGAATTTGAACTTAATAATTCTAATATTTCGTTCAAACGCTCTTTACTCAATCTTGCTAACTTCTTTGCCGTTTGAGTAAAATAAAGGTTACTATTATTTGGGATCAATAAATTTTGTCCATAACCAATAAACGTTAATTTCCGTGTTGCCATTCTGCAATTGGGGTGTTCAGCTTTTACTGGATACAAATTATTCACAATAGCATACTCATAGCACTCCCCTTGCTCTCCAATTCCGCCTAACGGCATATACACAATGCCAAAACCTTGTGGGAACATGCCGGTAATGGCGTATAAGGAATCAACGACACTTTGTGAACAGGCACCAAGCTCTGCATTTTTATTGAGTACTTGGAAGACTTGGGGCAATAACTTGTAGTTATAATTTTCTTTGGTTGACAGGATGATTGACGTATAAATTTGTGGGACCTTTAATACGTTACCAATCGTATTTTTGGGATTAACACTCGTTTTTAATAACAACTTGATAAAGGAAAGTTTACCTTGCTCGTCCACCAGGAATTTATCACGCTCAATCTTAGTATTGCCAACAAATGTTGGCATGCCAATGCCCTCACTTAGATATTTCAACGTTTCACGATAGTTAATCTGTAGTAATTCTTTCCGTTCCTTAACCTCTAACGTACGAAAGGGATCTAACGTGCCATTACCACCACAAAGTACAGCTTGAGCTTTAGGGTGATAATTACCAATATCTTGCAATAATGCAGCCATAACAAGCGGGATTTTTACTTGCGCAGTAAAACGTTGATGAGCATCACTATCATGACTAGCAAAATGAATATATTGCTTAGGGGTAACATCGATTAAGAATTTATTGATGTATGGCTCAGCCATATGGCCTTCAAGAATTAAACGGTCGAGTAAGCGTAGGCATAATACCGCTTTATAAATCGATTTACTCTGTTCATTACTCGTAGCAACACGCCTGCCTTCTGTAGGACTTATAAGTTGAATGGTACCCAAGAATTGTGATGATTTTCTGTTATTTTCAGCATAGCTTTCACCTTCCGCCAGCTCAATAATAGCAAGGGAGATAGACAATAAACTAGAGTGACGCTCAGTACGCTGCATCTGTTCAAGCTGAGACTCATCTGTAGATATTTTTTCATCTGAAGGACGAAATTCTTCATGTTCAAAATATCCGATAGCGCGATCTAACAAAGAGTCTTTCACGGCACTTCGCCCGTAGACTTTTGCTAACAAATACTGAATTTGTCGAGTGTAATGTGTTTGGTGGGGAGAGTCTTTAGCCATTGCACCGCAAGAATGAATAAATAATATCTATCATGCTAGTAATAATAGCTAAAAGCAATAGTTAGGCAAGGAGCTATTACTTTGATGAACAAAATAAATAATGCTATTAACATTGTTCATCAAAGTAATTACAGTTCAATGTGTCGACACCTAGCGAATATATAGCCGTTAACCTGCAAAGTGCAGATTTTAAATGCTAGGAATATAATACCAATCAGACCAATAAATTAATCTGCTTGGTATTACACAAAACATAGGCTATTAGTTACAGCTATTACTCGCAGTAACTTACTAGGGGCTGTTGACCTTTCGCGGTTAAATTTTGTTCGAGATAAAAACGTTTTAATCGCGGCGGGTAGTGTGTAGCCTAGTCATTATAAGCAAAGACTGCTCAACAAAGAGTAAAATGTTTTTAGCCGAATCCTTCGGACAGCGTTTGTTGGTCATTTTTACAGCGTCATCGCCTTTTTAAGTGACGCTGCATGGATGTAGCTTATTAGACAATGCAGGAGCTATTGTCCTGAAAACCACATTACAAAGACTCTACCTTGTATAAATACCCAACAAATAGCTGCAAAAATAATCTCGAGAGATCAACAGGCCCTAATTTATACCTTTTATTTTCACTTGATTTTGTTTGTGCGCCAGCTGCTGACAAGTTTTAACGAGATCTGAATGTAAACCACCCGCGGTAACATCTCGCCCAGCTCCTGGTCCACTAATAATTAATGGATTGTCTTGGTACCATTGACTACTTATTTGGAAAATGTTGTCGCAGGGTGTTAAGTTGGCAAAAGCATCACTTTGAAATAAGACTTCTAAACTCACTTTTGCGCTAACGCCTGTGGCTTCATTATGCTGAAAACGAGCAACATAGCGAATACACTTCCCGATGCTATTTGCGTCAGATAACGCTGTGGCAAAGTACTCATCTAACTCATTAGCTCTGGCTAAAAAATCACTGGTTGATAATGACTGTAATGCCTCAGGCACTAAATTTTGACAATCAATATCTTCTAATGCTAATTCAAAGCCTGCTTTACGCGCTAAAATTAATAATTTACGCTGAACGTCTCGACCTGATAAATCTTCACGAGGGTCTGGTTCGGTAATACCTTGTGCTAAAGCATTTAATAACAGTTCTGAAAATTTTGAACTGCCATCATACGTTTCAAATAACCAAGAAAGTGTACCTGAAAATATACCAGATATTTCACTAATACTGTCGCCACTTTGACGTAAGTCATCAATAGCATAATTGATCGGTAAACCTGCACCAACAGTAGTATTGCCTAACCATAAACTGTTATTGCTATCCGCGGTATTTACTAAATTATTATAATGAGCAGTACTACTTGAAGCAGCCCATTTATTGGCACCGATGATATGAATACCTAAAGAAAAAATTTGTTCATACAATAAACTGAAATCTTCACTTGGGGTGATATCGACAACAATTAACTCGTCATATGGGTTCTGAGTCAACCAAGTAATAAGCTGTTCACTATCGTAATCTTGTGCTTCTTGAGCGAAGAGTGACGTGGCTTGATTTACATCAATACCATCATTGTTGATCAAGGCTTTTTTCGACGATAGTAAGCCAACTAAGTGCAAATTTTCTAACGCGTATACTTTGTTAAGCTGCGCTGGTAATAATTCTAAAAAGCGTTCACCTATATTACCCATACCCGCAACGACTAAACCAATATGACGAGCATCTTTTGTCATTTCATGGTGAACCGTATTTAAGAGTTCGATAGAACAAGACTCAGGTAAAACAGCGATAACACTATGGCTATTATCACTACCCACTAAGTTTAATGGTTTAGCTGTTTTTAATGAACGTTTAAAGCGCGCTCTAATATCACCACGTTCAGCCACTCGATGACCAACGGTTGCGATAATAGCTACGGGTCTAAAGCTGATTTCAACATCATGACTCGCCAACCACTGACTTAATGATTTTTGTTGTGCTTGGGTGATAACCATAAAACCTTTCTGGTCATCCATACAAATAGGGGAGAATTCTGCTTTAGCATTAGCAGCCGCCTCTCCGATAAAACTCACTGATTGCGCTAGCAGTAAATCATTAAGGTAAGTTACTGATAACTCTTGTTTAGCTATTTGACCAAAACGACCTATTTCAGTCCCTATGACTTGTGCATCAAAACTACTGGCAACATGTAAATGGGTGTGATGTTCACTTAATGGATTAATAAGCGGTAATAATGTTTTGGCATGTAAAACAGGGTTACCTAAACGTCCTAGCTCTTTTGCAACACCGTTAGGTAAGCGATGTAGTTTTCTAGCACTGGGCACTACACGAGGATCGGCACTATAAATACCATCGACATCAGTCCACAAAGTAACATTACCTGCAGCAACTAAAGAAGCAATAATGGTGGCAGAATAATCACTACCGTTACGGCCTAAAGTACAACTTTTCCCTCGAGTATCTTTACTGATATAGCCGGTAATAACGGCTAACTTACCAAATTGACGTCGTTGTCTTAATTGCGCCGCACTTATCGCAGTATCAACCACACAACTTTGTTCATTGTCGATAACGAGAAAATCACGAGAATCAATGAAATTACTTGGGCAAACCTGCTCATTAAGTAACGCTGACAACAACCTTGCTGACCACACTTCACCTAAGGCTAAAATATCATTATGGTGCTGAACAATATCATCGGCTAACCAAGCAGTTAATTGCTCAATGTCTTTATTCAAGCGAAGCAATAATTGCTTGGTATTATTGCCATTTAATAATTCAGTAATTAACTCTGCTTGCGCTTTCGCCAATGCAGTAATAGCTTGCGTTAAGCTATCATTTGTTTGTATGCCTTGGTCAGCAATAGTTTTTTCAACCAGAGAATAAATAGCAAATAAACTATCGGTAGTTTTACCATTAGCTGATACCACGACAATATCGTTTAACTGACAATTTTCACGGATAATTTCAAGGGCACGTTTAATGCATTTGGCCGTAGCTAATGAACTACCACCAAATTTGTGTACTTGAATGGCATGTTTAGCCAATTTATTTTCTGCGGTTACTTCAGTGACAAGTTCATGCTCCGCAATATTTTTGCTTCGCACTGCTTTATCTTCGTTGACCGTCTTTAAGGTAATATTTTCTTGTGTCATCTGTCTGCCTGCTTAACTGCTAGATTATTATCACAATTGTTTATTTAATGTTTACTGTTGGCTTTGCGTTAAACCATGCGCTAAATCAGCCAATATATCTTCAATATCTTCAATACCGACTGATATACGCACTAAGGATTGGGTAATGCCTGCTTCTAACTGGTCGGCTATTTCCATTCCTGCGTGTGTCATAGTTGATGGGTGACTAATTAAACTCTCAACACCACCTAATGATTGCGCTAAGGTGAACAACTCAAGGTTATCAAATAATTTTTTAACTGCTTCAACGCCACCCTTAACTTCGAAACTTAACATTGCACCATAACCAAATTGCTGTTTTTTGGCAATATCATGTCCTTTGTGCTCAGGTAAACCAGGAAAATATATTGCATCAATAGCATCATGATTTTTAAGAAAGTCGGCTACTTGCAACGCATTTTCTTGATGTTGCTTCATTCGTACAGGTAACGTTTTTAAACCACGTAACGCTAAGAAACTATCAAAGGCACTACCCGTAATGCCGATACAGTTGGCCCACCACGCAAGTGTTGCACCTAATTCTGCAGTTTTGGTGACTAAAACACCGCCAACAACATCACTATGACCATTAATGTATTTAGTGGTTGAGTGGAAAACTATATCAGCGCCAAGCGTTAAAGGTTGTTGTAATGCTGGCGATAAGAAGGTGTTATCTACCGCGACTAAGGCACCAACGCCATGACATGCTTTGGTGACTGCTTCAATATCGACGATACGTAATAAAGGATTGCTTGGGCTCTCCAGTAAAACTAATTTAGGTTTGTGTGCTAAGGCTTTATCGAGTGCTTGTTGATCATTTTGGTCAACAACAATAAGTTTGAACTGGCCACGCTTAGCTAAATGGGTAAATAATCTAAAACTACCACCATAACAATCATGTGGAATAACAACCGTGTCATCAACCGACAATAACTGACAAAGTAAATGTACTGCGGCCATGCCTGTACTGGTAACAATACCAACACTACCTTGCTCTAAATCTGCAATCACTTCAGCAAAAGTCGCTCGCGTCGGATTACCCGTTCGAGAATAGTCAAATTGACGTTTGTCATTAAAACCCTTTAATGAATACGTACTGGATAAATGAATAGGAGCAACGACAGCGCCATGATGCTGATCGGTATTAATGCCTGCTCTTACTGCCGAAGTGGTAATATTACTTTTGTGATTAATCGACATATTGTTCTCCAATGGTTATCACTTTTGCGTGAAATTGTTATAAATTACGTTTAGATGTTTGGACGTCTATAACTCTAAACACTTTCATTAATAGGGTCAAGTATTTTTAGACTTCTAAACTTCTACTTGACTGCTTTTATGCAACAGGTAAAATCTACACTATTACAATATAGAATACGTTATAACAAAACAGAGGAATATTCATGGCTCAGTGGAATGACGAGTATATAAATCCCTATGCCGAACACGGTAAAAAGAGCGAGCAAGTAAAGAAGATTACCGTTTCTATTCCTTTGCGCGTCTTAAAAGTGTTGACCGATGAACGCACCAGACGTCAAGTTAACAACCTTCGTCATGCAACCAATAGTGAATTGTTATGTGAAGCGTTTTTACACGCCTTTACTGGACAGCCTTTACCTGACGATGAAGATTTAGCAAAAGATAATAATGAAAAGTTACCTGCGAGTGTTAGACGCTTGCTTGAAGCCAAAGGTATTACTGATTTTAGTGCTTACGAAGTTGAAGATGAATAACGTTAGAAAATTCAATTAAGCAGTCTAAAAAAGGTACTTTACTAAGTACCTTTTTTATTGCACTTTTATTAAAGAATACCCAAGCAATATAGAACTATTGATAAAGCCAACTGAAATCTAATATAGAAAGTAATAATGGGCTTTTAATGTAGCTTAAAAACTTTAAATAGATCAAGAGCCGGTTATTTTTCACTCATCGAAATGTGTTAGTATTTCATTAGCCGACAATACTCACTTTGATAGTGACTTTTTTATTCCTTTTACCTTAGGCGATTACTTTGAGTAAAGAAAAAAATACAGCCACCGCTTTTGATTCCATAAAAGGTCAAGTATTGAATAGTATAGATTCCTTTATCTATACCAAAGATTTATCGGGTAAGTATACCTATGCCAACCAAGCTGTTTTAGATCTATTTGAGAAAAGCTTGACTGAGGTTGTCGGCTTTGATGACAGTCATTTTTTTGATTTGGCGCTATCTAAACAATTACAAATAAATGATCGCTTAGTCATGGACCAAGCTTTGCGGGTTGAAAGTGAAGAAAGTAACTTTATCAAAGCTAAAAATGAAATGCATATTTTTAAGGTGGTCAAAAAACCTCTTTATAACTGTGACGGTATCGTTGATGGTATGTGTGGTATATCTACTGATATTACTGCAGAAAAAAAGCTGCAAGAACAAGTAAATGAGCAAAGCTATTTACTTGATACCATGCTAAATAATATCGATGCCCATATTTATGTTAAAGATTCCGAACGCACCTTTTTATACATAAATTCCCGCGTGGCTGAATTATTTGGCGACAAGGCAGAGAATATCATTGGTAAAAAAGATACTGAGGTTTTACCCGAAGAAGTGGCTGAGCACTTTTATCAATCAGATAAGCAGGTTTTTGAAACCAATAAAAAACAAGTAATAGAAGAGACTACAGAAAATGACGAGGGTGGTACCTGTCATTACATCAGCACTAAAGTTCCTTTTAATCGGCCTGATAAATTACCTGCGTTAATTGGCTTCTCAACTGACGTAACTGAATTGTTCAAGCTCAAAGAAGAGTTTAAAAAACTAGCTAATACTGATCCATTAACCAATTTATATAATCGACGTTTCTTCACCGAACAATCAGGAAAAGAATACCAGCGAGCAAAACGCTACTCATTATCTATGACCCTTATTTCCATTGATATTGATCACTTCAAAAGCATCAATGACCAATATGGTCATCCTGCTGGCGATCAAGTATTAATCGAAGTTGCCAAGCAACTTCAAGAAAATTTAAGACAAACGGATATTCTAGCGCGTATCGGTGGTGAAGAGTTTTCTATTCTTTTACCTGAAACATCACCTCAATCTGCTATGGCATTTGCAGAGCGCATTAGAGAAGAACAAAGTAAGTTAACAATTATCGGGGACTGGCAAGGTGAAATAACACTTTCAGTGAGCATTGGGGTTTCAAGCTTCCTCGCCACTGATGAAGCCTTTGATGACTTATTCTCTCGCGCTGACAAAGCGTTATATCAAGCTAAAAATTCAGGGAGAAATAAGGTTTTCTACTTATAAAAAATGCCAATATTTTAATACTAGCGTTCTCTTAGTACAGCACGCTTAACTTAACTACGTAACTAACCAATCACTGGGTTAGTCACGTAGTTGATTAGCATTATGATTCTTGTTTATTCACTCTAAACCAATACGTTGCGAATAATAAAGCAGCTGAGACGATTACGGTACGATAATCAATCTTAGCAAGTACAGCCAGTACCGGTGCGAATATTGACGCGTTGTCATCACCAATTTCAAACGATGTGCTATTTTCTGGGGCAATAGAGAAATAATCTCCGATAAACTGACCAAAAAATGGCTGCGATAAATGTAAATAATGTACCACAATGCCTTCAATAATTAGCAACACAACGATAGGTAACACCGCCCATAAAAATGGCGCTTTCTTAGCATAAATAGACATCAACATTAACCAGGCATACAGTGGTAATAACCATAGTGCTGTTGGTAATAATGTTAACCAAATAGAAGCTAAAACACTTACTATGTTGGTACCTGACCATAAACCCCACAGCGAAATATCAAAACCTATCGATAAAATAGCACAAGCGACAAAGGCTAACACTAAACCTATAAAGAATAAAACGGTCGCTGCCGAGTAAAATATTGCCGGGATAACAACGGCACCGGTTAATGCTTTACTTGCAATAGTCACCGTATCTGACACCGGTAAAGAACGCCAAAACATCACAGACTGATCACGTCTCTCATCATATAAACAGGTAATAAAGTAATATAATTGCACAATAAAACCAACTAATACAAACGGCACAAATAACGCAATAGTTGATACAAAAAAGACTTTCTCAACTTCATCACCGTATTGAACTTCACTCAAGTGTTTAAACCCTTCAAGTACCGAGGTCATATCTACGCCATTAAGCAGCATAATTAATAATGGGATAAAAATGAAAATACCCGCTAGCGCCACTGGCACCCAAGTCAACATACCACTAAATTCCCACAGCTCTTTTTTCACTGAGGCTTTCATTATAGAAACATTCATTAGCACATCTCCTTATTCATGATACCGACAAACACATCGGCCAAGCTAGGTACTGTTACTTTCCCAAAGCTCTGTAGTTTTTCTTTATCTTGATTATCAAACAACATAGTGGTTAATCCCATCATGCTATTTTTAAATAACGGCGTTAATGCATCAGCGTTATCAACCTGCTCATTACTAACTGCGACGAGATTAAAACGCTCTCTAATTTCATCGGTACTTTGTGCTAAGACAATCTCACCTTGTTTAATAAATGCGACATCGGTAAGAATGTGCTCTATCTCTTCTATTTGGTGAGTGGTGATTACAATGCACTTTTCTTCAGTGTAGAAATCTTCAAGCAAGTGATTATAAAATTGACGACGCGTTAAAATATCTAAACCTAACGTTGGCTCATCTAGCACAAGTACTTTCGCATCAACCGCAAGAATAAGGGCTAAATGTAACTGAGCAACCATGCCTTTTGATAACATTTTAACTTTATCTGTTAGCGCTATATTTGTTTTGGCTAAGAAGCCTTCAGCTTTTTCAAGATTAAAGTTTTTATGGATATCTTGCATATAGGTTAATGCTTGTGACACTTTTAGCCATTTAGGCAAAATAGCAACGTCTGCTATGTAGGTCACATCGTTTAGCATGCTAACGCGATCTTTTTTAGGGTGAAGGCCTAAAACACTAATATCACCCTCGAAATCTGTTAAGCCTAAAATAGCTTGTAAGCAGGTAGTTTTACCTGCGCCATTTGGCCCAACTAAACCTACAATTTGTCCTGCATTTACAGAGAAATTTACCGACGAAAGCACCTTCTTTTTACCAAAGGATTTACTGACGTTATTTACTGAAATTAATGCACTCATAATTAACCCTCCATACTGCTGGTTAATAACTCTTCTGGCGAAAGTTTAAGTCGGACGATTTGTTGTAATACTGCCGGCCACTGGTGTGACAAAAAGCTTTCACGCTCTCTATCTAGCATCAACACTTGTGCTCCTGGCATAACAAACAATCCTTTACCGCGTTGCTTTTCTACAACTTCTTCGTCCTGTAACATCTGATACGCCTTTGAAATAGTCATTGGATTAAGCTGATACTCAGCTGCAACTTTTCTTACAGAAGGTAAAGCTTCGCCTTCTTTAATATAGCCATCTAATATGCGAGTGACTACTTGCTGATACAGTTGTAGGTATATCGGTTTTTCTGGATCCCATTGAGGTGTCATGCCCTATTCCTTAAATAATACCAAAAAGATATTAGTGTTATACATCACCAGTACACCATAACACAAGTACAGTTTGTTATTAATTTTAGAAAACGAATACGAAAGCACGGGGTGACAGACTAGAAAGACCAGCTAAACAACTGATAAATAATATAAAAATAAAACTGTGATGTTTGATTATTGAAAGTTTTAGCAATGTAACAGAGTATGTCCGCAAGTCTACATTGAGACCGTTTGAGAGTCGGTACTCCTTCAGTATAAAAACAACACACCTTTAATATCATCAAAGTAATGGCATAAATAGGGGGTTCTAAAAGAGACAGGGATTGTAAAAATTCGAATAGATTTGACTAAAATGACCTCATAAAAAAACCGCTGTGAACTTAACATACTCAACGTAAGTTAGTTCACAACGGCTTCATTGCATTTAATATAAAGCGGGATGTAGATTCCCGCGATAACTAAAACGGCTTATTTATGATAAGGCTTACTTAAACGGTGTACTGACTCAATGAAATGACCTGCATGATCTGGGTTCACATCAGGGTGAATACCATGGCCTAAGTTGAATACATGGCCTGTACCGCCGTCACCAAAACCTGCTAGTATTTTTGAGACTTCTTGTTCAATACGTGGCAATGGTGCATATAACATAGATGGGTCCATATTACCTTGTAGCGCAACTTTATCACCAATACGTGCTTTTGCGTTTTCAATGTCAATGGTCCAATCTAAACCAACAGCATCACAACCTGTTGCCGCGATAGACTCTAACCACATGCCAGCATTTTTAGTGAATAAGGTTACTGGTACTTTACGACCTTCATTATGACGTGTTAAACCATCAACGATTTTCGCCATATATTGTAATGAAAACTCATTATAATCACGTGGAGATAATACGCCGCCCCAAGTATCAAATACCATCACTGATTGTGCGCCTGCAGCAATTTGTGCATTCAAATAACTAATAACTGAGTCAGCTAACTTATCAAGCAATAAATGTAATGTTTGTGGCTCAGCAAACATCATCTTTTTTATTTTAGTGAAAGCTTTAGAACTACCACCTTCGATCATGTAGGTTGCTAATGTCCACGGACTACCTGAAAAGCCAATAAGCGGTACTTCGCCTTTTAGTTCTTTACGAATAGTACGCACGGCATTCATTACATAACCTAGTTCATCTTCCGGATCAGGTATGCCAATTTTATCAACATCCGCTTTACAGGTAATAGGACGTTGGAATTTTGGTCCTTCCCCTGTCTCAAAATATAACCCTAAGCCCATTGCATCTGGAATAGTTAAAATATCACTAAACAAAATTGCAGCATCTAACGGAAAACGACGTAACGGTTGAATGGTTACTTCACAAGCCAATTCAGCATTTTTACATACCGACATAAAGTCACCGGCTTCTTTACGTACCGCACGATATTCTGGTAAATAACGGCCAGCTTGACGCATCATCCATACCGGCGTGTAATCTACTGGTTGCTTTAATAGCGCACGTAAATAGGTATCATTTTTTAATTCAGTCACCAATAGTTCCTCTTATTTTTTATTTTATAGCCACTTTGCAATACTACTTATTTGTAATAATGCCCTGACTCATTGAATTTTGTTAATCAATGGCGATAGTTAACAACAACTCACCAATGTATTTTATGCTGCGCAGTTTAGCATCGACCAGCCTTTTGATCTATGCGCTAAATCAACACACCTGAAAAAATTAAATGTCAGTGAATCAATCATAAAGTAGCTTAAAAATATAAAAGTTCAATTTATTTTACTTTTTTTTAAAGTGTTCAATTTACGCTTGATTTTTACCAATGAACTTTGAATCAATAGGTTAGCGGCATATGCTTGTTCAACCAGTTTACTACGAAAAAACTCGTGGAGTTTATGCTCTACTAAAGTTCTTGCGATGGTAAAAAGGCTTTGGTATAAAATGCCTGCGCTAAAGAAAAACAATAATAAAAACAAAAACAAAAATAGCTAAACACTAATAATAATAAAAAATATAATAGCTAGAAATTAATAATAAGAAGCTTGGTAACAAGACCATAATGCGAGCATTTCCGGCCTTTCTCTTTTGAGAAAGGCCTTTTTATTTGTGCAACGCTATTCAATGCCAGTAAAATCCCCCTCACTAATTTCAGTAAGCATGTTAAAGTAAGTCATTACAAAAATTTAACATTGAGTTAACCATGAAATTATTAATTATATGTCTATCTGTCTCAGTTGCCTTAACTAGTTTAACAGCATCAGCTATCGACTTAGGCGCTATCACCAAATCTTCATCTGAACAGCTTAAAGCTGTAGCTAAGGATGCAGGTGTGCCATTAGAAACAAATGCTATGATCGAATATGCAGCCAAGCAGTTAAATTTATCTGAAGGCACAGTCGCAGCAAGTTTTGGTTCACTATTAAAAGTAGCACAAGATAACTTATCTCAGGAAAACTTTGCCTTAATCAGTAAAGCGGTACCTGATGCACAAAACTATTTAGATAAAGCCCCTACAGTAGCTAAATCATCAATGAGCTCTTTATTTTCTAGTGCTGGTGATGCCGGTAAAAAAGCAGAAAGTGTCGACTATTTAAATTCGGCCTTTAAAAAACTGGGGGTTTCTACTGAACAAGTTCCCGGCTTAATAAATACCTTTAGCACTTATTTAGACAAGAGTGGTTATAAAGAAGCAGCAGCAACATTAAAGCAGGGCTTAAGCTTACTATAATAACGTATAAGTAATAATATCCGCGACTGAGAAGTCGTGGCTATTCCTCCTCTACGAAATATTATCTACTGTTTAGGTGGAAATACCCACAATACCTTACCTTGTATTTGCGACTTTCCTACAGGACCTAACTTCTCAATAGGCATGCTATTCTTATGGTGCCCTTTAAGCCAAAACAAGCCATTTCTATCCACTTTAGCTAATGACTTAACTATGTGGCCATAGCGAGGATGAAACACCTTAAGTAAACTGCCCTCTTTCAAATTAAATATTTTTAGCCAAGGCACAACAAAAACATAACTGTTTTCAGGTATCCTCGGCGACATGCTCATTCCGGTTACTTTACAAAAATGGAATCCAAACATAATTTTCTCACTATTGAAAAGCAACAAAGGCGCTAGTTGACGATAAACCAACGTTTCTGTTGGTGGAATAAGGACAAAGAACAGGAAAGATAAGTCTTTTATCTAATTTCTCAAAAATACTGTGAAACAACATAATTTCCTTCCTCCATTGCCCGATCAGTTTTTTGAGGCTGTGATCTCTTTGAAGACCACAACAACGGCAGCAACAATAACGGGCACTAACCATAATAAATGCGCTAAACCTGCGCCACCAGTACTATGGCCATGCCCTGGATGGGCAAACAATGGGTTACTTAGTAGTGATGCCAATAAAGAAAAAATATAAGCTGTCTTTTTCATCGTAATATCCTTAATAGTCCGTAAACTAATGCATTACCGGTTGGTTAGCGTTTATTGCCGCTTCCATTTTTTTTAGTGATGACAAACAACCATCACAAGCAGGGTACTTCTTGCTAAACGCCAGCAAAGGCATCAATGTGAATTTTAAAGTACGTAGCGCAACAAACTTAAGATCATCACTGTATTGCGATTTTTGTGATAATTCATACATACGTTGATGAGGTATTTGTAAATACCTGAAAGCAATTTTCGGCTGCCCTTGCTGTTCATACAAAACCGCCAGATTATGAAAAGCACTGATCCATGCCATTAGCAGGTTGCTATCTTCAATGTCAGCACACCACTGTTGCTCTAAACATTCTATAGCTTGGTGATAATATTCTTCTGCTAATGGTAACTCGAGTCTGTTAAAACTATCGTTGCCCTTTAATAACAGTGATTGCCAAACTTCCATAACACACCAACACAAATGATAACGATTCTCATTCTATTGAATTAAGTAGTTCATGTAAAGGTCTTCTTTGTAAAATAAGCCATCGTTTTCCAAGCAAAAAAAATCCCCGCTGATTAGCGAGGATTTAAACAATATTTTATTTTCTATAAGTTATTTTTTGATAGTTTTTCTGCGTGCTAAGCCAAATAAAGCTAGACCAAATAAAGCAAGCATGGAAGGTTCAGGTACGGCAACAGTGTTGGCATTAAAATTATCAACAACCTGACGACTCATAGCCCAACCAGTTCTCGCACCAAAATTAAATTGACCACTATAAGCTGACCAATTAGCCACTTGATGAGTAAAAATTGAAGTGCCATCTAGTGAAACACTCACTAAACCTTCATCCATAGTAATTGCAGTATTGTGTACTACACCATCCTGTAAGCTAGGCGCAGAAATATGTTGCTCTACTAATAAAACACCATCGTAACGTAAGCTAATGTGATTTCCTGATGTTTCATCATTGTTCCAAGTATCAAAGCCTATAGCAAGACCAGAAAATAACCCTTCCTCACTTGCTACGCCAACCTCGCCTAAACGACTATAAGTTAATGAGATACCATCAGCACCGCCATTGCTATTTCCATCGATTCTGAAATCAAAATCAGCACCCCATGACTTAATTAATTGACCGTTATCTTGATCAGAGAAGGACATGCCGCCTAATAAACTAGGGTTTGAAGATGTTAATTGTAATTCGTTATTAACTACAACTGAAGGGCCGTAGAGAGTAGCTCCATTTACAGAACCCGAATTAAAATCTTCTGATATCAAACCTGCAAAAGCAGTGTTTGATAATAAAGCTGTCAAAGGTAGAGCAATTAAAAGCGTGCGTAATTTTTTCATTAAAGAGTAAACCTAAAAAGTTATATAGACTGTACGCATGTGCAAATAACATACCTAAATGTATTACAGTGAGTTTTCAATCAATTAGAAAGAGATCTGACATCTATATGCATATATTGTAAAAATTGCTGACAGATATTATTTGCTAATTAACCGCTAACACTATATTTTGAGCAATCTTGCTAAGATCCTCCAAATTCAACCTCATTAACGATAAAGAGCTCACTTATGAATACACCACAACGCGACATTACTTTAAGATTTTTAGCTGAACCACAAGATGTGAATTTTGGTGGTAAAGTCCATGGTGGCGCGGTGATGAAATGGATAGATTTAGCGGCTTATGCCTGTGCTGCTGGTTGGAGTGGTCGTTACTGTGTTACTGCTTATGCGGGTGGTATTCGTTTTGTTGCCCCTATCCATGTAGGCAGTTTAGTTGAAGTAGAAGCCAAAGTAATTTATACCGGTAATTCTTCAATACATATTGCCCTAGAAGTTAACGCCTGCGATCCTAAATCATTAAACCGCCGCTTAACTACCCATTGTATTGTTATTATGGTTGCCGTTGATCAAAATGGTCAATCAGAACGTGTACCGCAGTGGAAGCCAGAAACGGAAGCAGATAAGAAGCAGCATGCTTCGGCAGTGAAATTGATGGAAATGCGTAAGCAAATTGGTGAAGAGATGCAAATTTTTGTCGATTAGCATTTAAGCCGTTATCTAAAAATTCCCTTATGGTTATTATTTAGGGGGATTTGGCTATTCAGTCAATCGCGCTTTGTCACCCGCTAAAAACGGCATTCCAGCCTAAGTAATAACTGAAATGACGAAAGGACGGCTAGCCGATTAACCAAAGCTAACCACCCTTTCTTCTTTATTTATCCTCTGTATCCTCTGTCAAAACTTTCAACTGCGTTTTAACATCAATCCACTGCGCCATATATTGGGTACTTTTATGATGGTGATGATTAAGCATACTGCCAATAAAGTTATTTTGTCTGTGCTGTGTAAGATTAGTTTCAAGCGTTGATAAACACTCACCTAACTCGGCTAATATAGCTTCTTGTTGATACATTACTTGGGCATTTTGTTGCCCTAAATCACTGGCTACTTGCCAAGCTAAGTCATCTTGATACAGCTTAACCGCAGCATCTGCAATAGTTTGTGGGTCATTGGCTATTGCGCCAGCCCAGGGTAAATCAGTTTGCATGCTTTCTACACCAATATCTGTGGTCACAGATGGCGTTGAACAATACATAGCCTCGGCTAACTTGCCTTTAATACCGGCACCAAAACGTAACGGCGCTAAACAGACTTTGGCACTTTGCATAGCAAGTACCGCATCATCGACCCAACCTTTCACTAAAAAACCTGATTTTTCATCATGCAAGTCAGTCGCTTTCGGTGGCGGATAAGCGCCATAGATGTTCAGCTTAGCATCAGGCAGTTGTTTACGTATCAGTGGCCATATTTGCTGTTTTAACCATAATACTGCGTCCCAATTAGGGGCATGACGGAAATTTCCTATCGCCATAAAGTCTTCGCGCTGTTGATAACTTAGATTTTTTTGGGTTAATTGCGTTTCGTTTAACATAAAAGGGCAATAGTGAATTAAACTGGCATCGACTTTAAATAAACGCTGCAGTAACTCTACTTCAATACTTGAAATCATTAAGCTGATATCAGAACGAAAAATAGAAGCAACTTCACGTTTTGCCATATCACTGGTGAGTAAGTCTTCATCGGTGATAGCACGTTTTTGTTTATAACCTTGGTGACGTGCATTGCGTAAACAAAACAGATCTTCGGTATCTAAAATACGTAGTGCTTGTGGGCATTGCTCACTAACGCGCCAGCCAAATTGCTCTTCCATCATAAAGCGATCAAACATCACGGTATTAGGTTGTAATTCCTTAATGAAATCATCAAAGCTGGTGCAATTGAGATTGATATTCTCAACGACTATATTTAAGGCACGTAAGTCAACCATATGCTCAGTTTGTTGCGCTGGGCTGGCAAAAGTAATGTGATAACTTTGCGCCTGAAAGAAATGGATTAACTGCATCATACGGCTACCTGCCGCTGAAGAGTTAGGCTCTGGCCATACATAGCCAATTATTAGGAGTGTTTTCATTGGGACATTTTACGTGAAAGCTTAACCATAAAGCTAATAGTTACGCGACTATTTCTCGAGGACAGTTTAAAAGCTAATGCCTAATACCAATTCCGTTAAATTATTGACCACTTGTACTGGCTAAAATTATTCATGACGGCGTTGCTTTCAATCCCAATAGCCAGCTATTGGTCAATCAAGCGCCTTGCCCTGAAATATTTTCACTTCGTACAACAAGACCAGGAACTTATCGGAATTGGTATAACAAAATAAAAATGTAAATTACAAACAGGTAAAAACAAAAAACCACCAGTAAGTAATTACTGATGGTTTTATATTTTTCTAGTATGCGTTGTATAAATTAAGAATACTTAACTTATACAAAAATTAACTAGTGAGCTGCGTGGTCATGACCGTCAGCTTTTGGTGCTGCATCAGCTTTTTGAATTTCTAATAATTCAATTTCAAACTGTAGTACTGAGTTACCCGGAATGCTTGGTGGGTTACCGTTAGGACCGTACGCTAAATCTGAAGGGATAGTAAACTTGTACTTAGCACCAAGAGGCATTAATTGTACGCCTTCAGTCCAACCTTTGATTACACGATTAAGTGGGAATACTGCTGGTTCGCCACGCTTGTAAGAACTATCGAACTCTTCACCGTTTAAGAAAGTTCCTTTATAGTGAACTTTAACAGTATCAGTTGCTAAAGGTGTATCACCTTCGCCAGCTGTTAATACTTCGTATTGAATACCAGATTCAGTTACTGTAACGCCTTCTTGTTTAGCGTTGTCGGCAAGAAATTTAGCACCGTCAGCTAGGCTAGACTCAGAAGCGGCAATTGCTGCTGCTTGTTGTTTTTCTTTCATGCTGGCATCAAGGTTCATCAATAACGCTTGAATTTCTTCTTTTTCGATAACGGCTTTACCGTCAATGCTGTCTACAAAACCGCGTACGATAAGCTCTTTATCTAATGTTAAACCTAGTTTGTCATGCTCTTCTAAGTTACGTTGCATGTACATACCAATTGAGGCACCTAAGCCGTAGGCTTGTTTTTGCACTTCAGTATCTAATACTGGTGCTTTAACTTCTTCAACAGCTTTTTCATTACAACCAACAACGGCAACTAGCGCAAGGGCTATTAGGGTAGGCTTAAACAATTTCATTAATATCTCCACTTAAACAATACAATTGGAGAATTCCCCAATTAAAAACTAAAAAACTGTGATGTTACCTTTGAAAATTTAACTTTTCATTTTAAGTAAAGATAACACTAAACAATTTCAAAAAAGAACTTATACTAACGATAAATGCGCAAATAAAAAAGTATTAATATTTTGTTAAATTGTAATTGGATTTTTCCAGTCATTTTATTGACCACACTCACTGCTTGTAAGCCTATTACGCAAGAGCCACTTCAGCGCTGGCAACAGTCTGCACAAGGCGCCTATGCGGGTCAGATTTCTAGTGATGCCAAATTCTCAGTAGTGTCTTCTATCCATCATGGTCTGAGTGTTTGGGATTTAACTACAAATGAGCGACTTTATAACTGGTCACAAGAACAAAATACCAGCGACAACTTAGTACTTTCTATAGATATTAGTGACAATGCTAGCCATGTATTGACGGCTAATAGAGATAACTTTGCCCTGTGGAACTTACAATCAGGTAAGTCTGAAGGTTATTGGCAAGTGCGCGAATCTCATATTAGAGATATCGCTATTAGTAATGGTGGTGACTACTTACTTATCGGCAAAAGCAACGGTACCGTACTACATGTTGCCGTTGATACTGGAAGACGGTTAGAATTTTTAGGCCACAAAGAAAAAGTAAACTCGGTAGATATGTTACCCAATGGCCGTGTGGCTATCTCGGGTGGTAATGATTTTACTGCCTATGTTTGGGATACTCAATCGGGGCAAGTGGTTTATCAATTTAATCATAGCTCGCGCGTATCAAAAGTCGCATTAGATGCCAAAGGCCGTTATGCTTTTTCTGCCGATAGTATGAAAGCTGCCTATATTTGGGACTTAAAAACAGGGAAACGTATTAGTAGTTTGCAAGGTACAAAACGTCATGAGGTTTTTAGTACCGTTCGTTTTTCTCCTGATGGTAAAACATTAATCACCGGCGCCGCGACCAGAAAAGTTAGCATTTGGGATATTGCCACTGGTAAACGCCTGTCACATTGGTTTGTTACCCCTAAAGAAGCAAAAAGACCTACAGGAGCGGTTGTGTATAGTGTCGCATTTGGCGATAATAACGATCTATTAACGATAAGCTCATCAGGATATGTTGAATCATGGCCAATAACGAAATAACGCTCAGTGCACACAGCACCAATGCCAATTATGTTCAACGACTCGAAGCGCGTGTTGACGATTTAGAGTCACGCAATGTTTTTCAAGACGATGTGATTGATCAATTAAGTGAAGAATTAGCTGCCCATCAGCATGAAATTTCAGAGTTGAAACATCAAATTCAATTAGTTGCTAATCGTATAAAAGATGCAGGTAGCTTATCGAGTGACAATGAAAATGACAATATTGAGCCACCACCTCCGCATTACTAAACAGATATACACATCTTAAGCATTACCCTTATAAAATTATATCCTCGGTCAAATATACCAAGGATTACCCGCTGAAGTACTTTCTTCCTAGAAGGAAATCACTTCAGCGGACTTAATGCCTATTAGGTCTATAAATTAGGGTTTAAAAACACCAATCACTTGTTCATGCTCACGTACAACCTTTTCTACATGTGCTTCTGTTTGTACCATTTGTTCGCCGCAGCTCACACAGGTTACTTTTTCAACACCATTCTCTTTGGTTAATGCCATAGTATCCATCGCCTTACATTTAGGACAGACTGCACCGGCGATAAATCTCTTCTTTAGGGCTTTGCTCATAGTTATCTACTACTTATTATTAGGCTCTGTGGCTCTTTACTGATTGCTTTTTCAATATGAAAGTTCAACAGGCGCGACATTAAATCCAGAATTATCGCTATTTTACCTTGAATAGTGGTCATAGGAAAAGCGACAATGCATCAGCATTTTTTTAGTGGGTATTATCTCTGTCTCACTATGCCATTTTCCCGAGGAAATACCATTGATTATCGCCACAGACCTAAGTTTAGATAGAGGGGCTAAAAACCTAATAAAATCATCTAGCTTTACCATACACCCTAATCATAAAGTTGGCTTAGTTGGCAGTAATGGTTGTGGAAAATCATCTCTTTTCGCCGCACTTTTAGGTGATTTATCACCTGACTCTGGCGATTTAGCTTTACCGTCAAGCTGGGATATTGCCACCGTAAGACAAGAAACCCCTTCGTTAGAACAAACAGCTCTTGATTACGTGATGGATGGCGATAAAGAATTCCGCCAATTAGAGCAACAGCTTGAGCAAGCACGTAGTGCTGATAATGGTAACCTTGAAGCGACCCTTATCAATAAAATAGATACCATCAGCGGATATAGTTTACCTGCCCGAGCTGGTGAGTTATTACATGGTTTAGGTTTTTTACAATCACAACTTGATAACCCAGTGAAAGACTTTTCGGGTGGTTGGCGCATGCGCTTAAACTTAGCTCAGGCACTAATATCTCGTGCTGACTTGTTGTTACTCGATGAACCAACCAACCATTTAGATTTAGATGCGGTTATTTGGCTACAACGCTGGTTAAAGCGTTTTACTGGTACCTTAGTACTGATTTCACATGACCGTGACTTTCTTGATACGGTTATTGGCCAAATTCTGCATATTGAACACCAGCGCGCTAAATTATACAGCGGCAACTATACTGCTTTTGAACGTCAACGCCGTGAACATTTAGCGCAACAAGACGCACAGTTTCAAAAGCAGCAAAAAGAAGCCGCACATTTAACCGCCTTTGTTGATCGATTTCGCGCCAAAGCAAGTAAAGCAAAACAAGCACAAAGTCGATTAAAGCGTTTAGAGAAGTTACCTGATTTAGCGCCTGCACATGTTGATAGCCAATTTACCTTCAGCTTTGCCGAGCCTGAAAGCTTGCCTTACCCGCTTTTATCACTTAAAGAAAGTCAGTGTGGTTACCCTAAATCTGACCATGGCGAACAAGCGATTATTTTAGATAGCGTAGGATTAACGTTAATACCTGGTAGTCGCATTGGTTTATTAGGTCGAAACGGCGCTGGTAAATCAACATTAATAAAGTCCCTTGCCGGTGAGCTTTCCTTACTCGGTGGTGAACGTTACTGCGCACAAGATTTAACGGTAGGGTATTTTTCTCAGCATCAATTAGAACAATTGCATGCCCCTTCAAGTCCTGTTGATCATATTTTACGTGCTAAACCTGCGTTAGGTGAACCACAAGCCCGTACCTTTTTAGGGAAGTTCGGCTTTAGTGGCGACCAAGCACTGTCACAAGTTTCGACCATGTCTGGTGGTGAAAAGGCTCGTTTAGTACTGGCTTTGATTGTCTTAGAAAAACCGCAGTTATTACTGCTAGATGAACCGACCAACCATTTAGATTTAGAAATGCGCCAAGCACTCGTGATGGCACTACAAGACTTTGGTGGCGCGATCATTTTGATTGCCCATGATAGGTTCTTATTAGAATCATGTGTTGATGAGTTTTATCTTGTTGCCAACGGCCGAGTAAGTGATTTTAACGGTGATATTGATGATTACCAGCAATGGCTTAATGACGATAAAAAACAAGCGATAAAATCGATTAAAACTGAACAACAAAGCGCTGATAAAGGCTTAGACAAAAAGCAACTTCGCCAGCAACAAGCCGAACTAAGAAAAAAATCAGGCCCTTTACGTAAAGAAGCCGATAAATTAGAGAAAAAAGTTCATGCATGGCAAGAAGAATTAACTAAGCTTGAAGCTTTATTAAGTGACAGTGATCTTTACCAAGCAGAGCGCAAAAATGAATTAACCGACTTAATAAAAAAACAGGCTAAATTAAAAGGCGATATTGAAGAAAATGAAATGCTTTGGCTTGAGCTGGCTGAGCAGATTGAAGAGATGATGACGGATATAGGTTAGCTGCCAAAGTAATAATAAATTCGTCATAAAAAACTAAGTGCTCTACAACCAGAGAGCACTTTTATTATCCTACCCTGATATTTAAACCACTGATGCCCCTATTTCAGTGAATCTAATCAAATGGGCCGCTCAAACTATCAGCAATAATACTGCTAGTTTGATAGGTATTGGTTAATATCTACTGTATCTATTTGATCTTTACTTAAGAATTTATTAGCATAATCAGTGTAAACACCTGAGCTTAAAAACAATTCAAATAAGTCGTTATCGATATGTTCGGTTTTACGCATATGATCGAGAATAGCGATACTTTGACTTAAGGTTTTAGCCGTTTTATACGGCCTATCACTAGCGGTTAGCGCTTCAAAAATATCTGCAATCGTTAAGATTCTTGATTCTATCGATAT
Source organism: Colwellia sp. 75C3 (assembly GCF_002836255.1). Lineage (GTDB taxonomy): Bacteria > Pseudomonadota > Gammaproteobacteria > Enterobacterales > Alteromonadaceae > Colwellia. The sequence goes on from NZ_PJAU01000053.1 coordinate 23,098, forward strand.
TTCGTCACCTTTTAAGCCTTTAGGGTAACCTTTACCATTTAACTGTTCGTGATGTGCACCCGCTATTTCAGGAACACGCTTAAGATTCTCAGGAAAAGGCAGTTGCTCAAGCATTTCAATTGTTTGCACTATATGGTGATTAATTATATAACGTTCTTCATTATTAATAGTGCCCCGTGTAATCGACAAGTTGTTTACCTCACCTAAATTAAAACGATATTCCGGTATCTCCATGGTAAACGTTGAATCAGACTCTGCAGGTAAATGACTAGCAATATGCTCAATGCAGTGTTCATCTTTATCAGCCAGTAAAAACTCTTCTACCGGTAACTGCACTTTAGTCGCTGGCATACGTTCTTTTTCAGCGGATGATAAACCTAAACTATCATCAAAATAACGTAGCCACTTTCGCTGTGATATTTGATTAATACGATCCACCGCTTGCGCAGACATCATTTCTTCACCCAAATTACATTGCGCGATAAAGGCAAAATCATCTTCTAAGGCTAACATTTCCTTTGCTAGGTATTGTTGCGCTATGACTTGATTTTCGCCAGCAATTATTTGCTGTAATGATTGAACCTGTGCATCTCGCCTCAATACCTCAAAGCGCATTCTCACTTCATGAACTCGGTTATAAATAGCTTCCAGCTTGGTTGCCTTATCAACAACATTTTCGGGTGTTGTTACTTTGCCGCAGTCATGCAGCCAAGCCGATATTTTTAACTCCCCCCATTGTTCATGCGTTAAGGTAAAGTCCTTTAAGCTCGTTTTTTTTGACTTAGTTGCTTCTTCAGCCAGCATCATTGTTAGCGTAGGTACTCGTTGACAATGTGCACCGGTATAAGGTGATTTGATATCAATTGCGCCAGCAATGAGCTGTATAAAAGACTTCATTAACTCTTTTTGACTTTCAAAAAGTTCACTGCCCTCAATGGCAACAGAAATATACTTAGAGAGTGCGGTAGCAATGCCGCTATATTGCTCTCGTTCAAACAAACTGAGGTCTTCAGTAAAGCTAAAACCTAGCAGACCATTTATCTTCTCATCGCGATCAATTAATGGCAAAAACAAAGAATAAGGTCTGTCGCTTTGTTGATATATTTCACCTTGTATCAAGCTCTCTTTAATTGATGAACTCAATGACGAAAATTGTACTTTGCCTTGTAAAAAACTTTCAACATTTACCATTAATTCCTGACTTAAATCAATGGGGCTAAACTGCTCAATGGCTAACGAAGCTTTATGACCCCAAGCAAAACACGGTAATAGTTTACCCTCGGTATCTTTGTCTGTTAAAAAGATCAAAGCAGCATCGGCTTTTAACATTTCACATGCTTGACTACATATTTTTTCAGCGAGCACTTTCATATTTTTTTCTTTCGCCAACATGTTAATGATGGAAAAAGTATTTTGTAGGGAATTACTTACTGCAAGCATATCTTGCTCAAGTTCATTTAATTCTTCAATAAAAGAGTCGCCTGAGGAAACTTGACTGAATTGTAAACCCGCCAATTTGTGAGTGTTTTTGAGTAAGCGGTGCACAGGACGGACAATGACACCCGAAAATAACCAAGTAAACGGAATAAATAGTAAGATGATTAAGCAAGATATCAACAGCTCATCAAACAAAGATTCCTTTACCGAGGTAATGACCTTTGCTTTTGGCGTAGCAATAAATAGCTTCGTACTGGCTTTGTCGATTGGATTTAATAGCGCTATTTTCGCCATCCACAGTTCGCCACTTAAATAAACCTCACTCAAGCCGACTTGATTCAAATGACTCTTAGCAAAGTTTTTAATGGCCCTTTTATCTTGCGCACTAAAGCCTATTGCTGGGTCATTAACAGAATCGAGATGAAAGTCACCAGAGCGTTGATGCGCTAGTATTTCATTTTCGGTACTCAGAATTATTTGTACGTCGCTATCAGTAACGTTGCTGAGTTTCATTAATTCAGCTAACGCTAACACGTTGATATCAACTGCATGAACCACCTTTGCTTCACGATCACTCAAAACAAGACTGATCATACGGTGTTGCTCTTGATATTCTTGATAAGGAGCAACAACAGAAATTTCTTTCGCATTTAGGCCTTTGACATACCAAGGCCTGTTAAAGATTTCATATGTGCTATTACCGACGATAGTGCTGCCAATAACCTCTAATTGAAAATTTAAGAAATTACGTGTGCTCTTACTTTCACCATTAGGGAAATATTCAAGTACTTCAAAAGCAAAATGGGCATCTGACGGTGCTTGATACTGCTGCCGATCAAATTCATTAAGCAACTTTTTTACTGAAACAAAGTTACCATTTTTAAAACCTACATGTACCGCAATGCTTAAGGGATCAATGGCAATGTAATTTGCTAGTTCAAAGAGTAGCGTGGTGTTATTTTGATAGGCTGAAAAATATTGCCATTTATCCACGTTTGTCTGTAGCTTTAAACGGAAATAAACAGGAGTAAGATGTTTTCGAATACTTTGCGCTTCAAGTTTTATCGCTCGGTCAAATTGTTGCAACGTTTCTTCAAAAGCGAATACAGACATACGGTAGTAGTTAACTGCAACTAATGTACCTGCGCTGATAAATAAAAAAAAGATAAAAGCTAAACTGACATAACTAGTTAAAGAGAGTTTAAACCCTTTCAATAGTCCCTTCATTGATTGTTTCCGAAGATATGCAAAAATGCATTATAACAATAACTAAAATATATAGGAGCAGAAACAGTTATTTCATGTAACTTAGATAAGTTCTAAGCTACACTTATTCATATTAATCAAGCTAATCTAGGATAACCATGTTTATCAAAACAAGTCTTAAAGCGCACGTTAGTGCCAAAGTAATTATCCCTGCAATGATATTATTATCCAGTTTTTCAGTGCTGGGCAATGATCTTGAACTAGGTGTTTATGAGTTAAACCGGGGTGCATTTAAAGCGGCTATTACTCAGTTTCGTCCGTTAGTCAATGAAGGTTACGCCCCTGCTCAATATCAAATGGCCTTAGTTTATCAACACGGTTATGGCGTATCTAAAGACGGCATGAAGGCATTGGAATTATTTAAGCTGGCTGCAGATCAACATTATCCCGATGCACAATTTGAATTGGCCTTAATTTACTCTGAAGGCAAGTTAGTAAAAACAGATCTGAAAAAAGCGTTTGAACTTACACATAAAGCCGCCAATAAAGATTTAGCAAGTGCACAATTTAATTTAGCCGTGATGTACGCCAACGGTACTGGTGTTAAACAAGATGACTTTAAAGCATCGCGTTGGTACAAAACAGCTGCTAATTTGAATTACGCCCTTGCTCAGTATAATTTGGCTTTACTTTATAGTGAGGGTAAAGGCGTAGAGAAAAGCATCGATTTATCTTATGTATGGAATACCGTTGCCGCATGGAATGGTTACCCGAATGCAGAAAAGAGCCGCAATATGGACGCGCGTGAGTTATCTCAGCGAAAAATTGAAGAAAATATAGAAACGGCTAATAAAATCTATCGAAAAATTATAGAGCAGCAAGAGAACAAAGCAAAAATGGCAGAAAAGCAGCGTTTCTATTGATCTAAATCAGTTTAGTCATTGAGCAACTTAATTACACTAGGTACATCAGAAATTACTTAGAAAATTATGGAGCTCAATATGAACTTATTATCAATGTTAGCCAATGACCCTGTTGTGATGTTTTCTTTTGGCGGTATAGCCATTATGCTCGGTATTTGCGCCTTTTATGTATATTACTTTATTACACATATTCAAGATGATAGTAAAAAACATTAACTTGATACGACTATATCCCCTGCTTCTATAGGCTAAATAGCGTTCGATTGCTATACTATTAAGTAGCAATGTTATAATTTAGTCTGTGAAGGTGTCGTTATGTTGTCGATCAATCAGCCCTCTACCAATTTAAGCTTTATTGATAAGCTCAGTCAGCAACGTGAAGAACAAGCCGAAAAACTCGCGTCAGGTAAGCGCATCAATAAAGCCGCAGATGATGCTGCCGGTTTACAAATAGCTAACCGTCTCACCACTGAAATTACTCAGAGTCAACAACTGAGCTTTAACGCACAAGACCAAGCCAATATAAACGATGTTGAGAGTGGAGCCTTATCTGCAATTAATGAAAGTTTGTTTCGCGCACAAGAGTTATCGATTCAGTCAGGTAACCCAATATATAATACAGATGCCATTCAGGGTGAACTGAACCAAATCACCGAACAAATAAATACCCTTGCTAGTGGTGTTCTCGGACAAGATAATTTTATTAGTGGACTAGACGCTAGTGACCCAGCAGCCACTCAAGCCATACTTCAAGACACCTCAACCTTAGTAAATGATAGTGCCAGTGCTTTAGGTGCACAAACAAATGCGATTGTTAGCCAAGTATCTACCTATCAAACCAGTGTTATCAATGTTAGTGACTCCAGGTCACGCATTGAAGATACGGATTATGCTGCAACATCAAGCGAACAAGCAAAAAATGAAATACTTTTACAAAGCGCTATTATGATTCAAAAAAAGGACCAAGAGCATAAAGGTTTACTCTTTAATAAATTAGTTTAGAGTATAGTAAATCAATTAATGCGTTTGGTCTGATGCGATTCAGCGATACAATAGCGAATCACTGTTTAAATTCCTGAAGACACCGTTATGATCATCCCTTTAGAACAACTATCACATGAAATATTAACTGCCATTATTGAAGACTTTATTTTACGTGAAGGCACTGAATATGGTGCTGAAGATGTAAGTAAAGAGGCTAAAATTGGTCAAGTAAAAAAACAACTTGAACAAGGTCATGCCGTATTGGTTTATTCTGAACTCCATGAAAGCATCAATATATTGCCCAGTGATCAATTTAAAGCAGGCATGGAAGAGCAACTATAATATATACCCGTTTACCAAAGAATATGCATGCTTCTAGTGCACTTTGAATGGTAATGGATAGTTAATATTGATGACTTAGCCCTAATAAAAAACCAATAAAAAAGCCAGTGGCATAGCACTGGCTTAAAAATTTTACTTATTTATTTCTACGGTTAAAACCGCTTAAAATAGCCTAACCTTTAGCGTTAGTACTATCAAAAATCTTATCCGCTGATGCTGCAACAAAACCAGTATATAGCTCACCATTGGCAAGAGGATAACGTTTAGCAAATTCATAGAAACAACTTGGAATTTCCATTGTTTTATCAGAAAAATCTACTGGCGCTTTATCAGCAAGTGTCGATGATTGCTCTAATTTCACTACCTCATCACCTTTGATTTCACCACCATTGGTATTGAGTGCATAACCAGCTTCTTTAAGTTTGGAGTTAACGACTTCTATATCTTCGTAACCCGCTAAGTGATTAATGCTCACAGTAAAGTGATTTGCACGGTAACCCCATGCTGCTAACCATGCTGCATATTCACTAACATTTAACAGTGTCTCATAGTCTTTTGAACTAATTTCCCAAAGACGACCAGAGTAAAGGAAATCAGCACGATCACTAACATCATCAGGTAACTGAGCAATTAAACCCGTAATAATTTCTTGGACTTCACTAGAGAATTCTTCAACACGCAATTCACTAATAAACACTTTAGGCATAGTACTATCTGTATGTTCAAAGTGTTTCGCATCCAGTTTTTTTGCCGAGAAGTCATATTGGCCACATTCAGTGTAACCTAAAGCCAAAAGTCCCTTAGCCAATTGCACTAAGTTAATTTTGGGGTGATTAAAGGTACGGTAAGCGACATGATCATTAATTACATCATTGCCATTTCCTAACAATTGGTGAATTTTTTTTGCTGAGGGTGTCACGCAGAGATATTGTTCCCAGATCTCATTAAAAAGTGCGGTTACTTGAGCTGCCATGGTTTTTCCTCTTACTTATTGAGTAGTTTTAATAAAATAATACGAATTGAATATTTATAGTTTATTGCTCAGCTTATTAACATTACGGGTACAGATAAAGTTAATAGCTGATAAAGCAGCAGATAGCAAAATGGTCGGAAAAATAACAAAGTGATATTTTGGCTGACAGCATAAGCTATCTACCAAAAATTTAGATTTGATCGATACTTTTAAAGAAGCAAGGTCGATGCCCTGCTTGATGGTGAGATATATGTTCTTTTAATACGTTTGATAACATAGCTAAAACAAAATTACCTAATCACGATAGTACGGAAGCAGCCGTTAAGCTCACTTCAATGAATAGCGCTAATTTAGCACAAATCTTATGCAAAACGAACTACTTCGTTTTAACTGTAACTTAATCCTCCATTACTTAACCTTGCTTAAAGATAATGAGAATGAGATTTTTTATTTTAGCTGATTGTTATTCATATACTTTTCTGTGGGCGTTAATTATTTTTTGCCAAGAAAAATCTCTTGACCCTAAACTAACAAAGTCAGGGTTCAGTAAACTTTCACGTTTATTGTAACTTAAAGGGTTAAATTCACTGTCGATAATATCACCGCCGGCTTGCTCTAAAATACATTGGCTAGCCCCTGTATCCCATTCACCCGTGACGCCTATCCGTAAATAACAATCTGCTCCACCTTCGGCAATAAGACAATTCTTTAAGGAACAGCTCCCCAAGGCAACATAATCATAGTCGTAATCATTATTTAAGTATTGCCCCATTAATTCAAGCTGTTGACGACGACTTATAGCAACTTTAATACGACGGTTTTCTTGATATTCTGCTACACGAATAGCATGACTAGCCTGGCTGTTATCTTTAAAAGCACCAAGGTTTTTTTGCCCATAATAAGTAAGGCAGTGATCTGGCGCGTGAATAACACCCAGTGTCGGCCAACCATTTTCAACTAGCGCAATATTTACTGCAAAATCACCACTGCCAATGATGAATTCACCCGTGCCATCAATGGGATCGAGTAACCAGTAACGAGACCAATTTTTTCGCTCGCTTAATTGTACTGTACCTACTTCTTCTGAAATAATAGGTATATCTGGTGTCAGGGTTTTAAGCTGGTCCATTAATATATCGTTTGATGCAATATCAGCACTGGTTACTGGGCTTTTATCCGCTTTAGTTTCTTCAGTATAGTTTCCCTGACGATAATATTTCATTACTTCTACGCCAGCTTTTTTTGCGCTTTCTAAAGCAATGTTCAGTAATTTATCTTGGTTCATCGTTATACCTCTTTCATCGTGCTTTAGTACTATGTCACTTTCAATTTATTTGCTATTAATTTTCAAGAAGATCTCGTACTAACATTAATGCTGCAATACTACGTGCTTCGGTAAAATCTGTTTGTTGTAATAGTTCTTTATAGTCTTTAATTGGCCAAGACACCACTTCTAATGGCTCTGGTTCATCACCTTCAAGCTCAGACTTGTAAAGATTTTTAGCTAAGAATATGGTCATTTTGGCATTAAAAAAGGCAGGTGCCATCATCAATTCTGTCATCTGCTGTAACTGTTCGCTACCATAACCAATTTCCTCTTGTAGCTCTCGATTGGCAGCTTGCTCAGCAAGCTCACCTTCATCAATAAGCCCTTTGGGAAAACCTAATAAGTAACTATGCGTACCTGCACAATATTCACGTACCAGTAATAAGGTCTCATCATCAATCATGGGCACTATCATCACAGCACCACGACCTGTGCCCATCATACGCTCATATTGCCTTTGTTCACCATTACTAAAGGTGAGATCTATTTGTTCAATTCCAAAGAGTCCGCTTTTAGCCACTTGTCGGCGATTAGTAATGAGTGGTAATTGATTTTTATCAGCCATAGTTCTAGCTACATTAGTTAATTGTTTTTCGTTAGATATCACTATAATGCCACGATAAACAATACTTTTGGAATAGCAAAATGTTAATATTTATTACACTGCAACTTATTTTGAGGAATGACCAATATGGCAAACATTAATTGGTCCGAAATTTCTACCGTTTTAATTGATATGGACGGTACTATTTTAGATTTACATTTTGATAATCACTTTTGGCTAGAGCACTTACCTTTACGTTATAGTGAAAAAATGTCGATATCTCTCGATGCCGCAAAAGCTAAACTTAAAGCTGATTACTTAGCTGTTGTTGGTACTATTGAATGGTATTGCCTAGACTACTGGACTGAGCGAACACAAATGTCCATCAAAGAACTCAAACGAGAAATCCAGCACCTTATCCAATTACGCAGTGACGCGAAAGATTTTTTATTAGCACTGAAAGCCAGTGGTAAAGATATCGTTATGGTAACAAATGCTCACCCAGAGGCACTGTCACTTAAAATTGAACGTACTCAATTAGATCAATACTTTGATACGCTTTACTCTACCCATGAATTTGGCGTCAGTAAAGAGTCGCAGTTATTATGGCAACGTCTACAAGACAAACATGGCTTTGATTGTGATAAAACACTGTTTATTGATGACAGTATAGAAATACTTAAATCAGCTCAGCAATACGGTATTAAACATTTACTGGCGATTGCAAATCCTGATAGTAAAAAACCAACCAACGTCATTAAAGAGTTTCCAGCCATCACCAATTACGATAAATTAACGGCACAACTTAGTAAGACTTAACTCAGTTCAGTCAGTTAACAGAAAATTAAGACAAAAAAATACCGCAGCCTCAATGAGAATGCGGTATTTTGTTTTATAATCTAAGCAAATGCTTAGTTATAAATTATGCTTCAGCGATAACTACAACTTTGATGCTAGTATCAACATCATGATGTAAGTGAATTGCGATTTCGAATTCACCTGTTTCGCGGATAGCACCTAATGGTAGACGTACTTCAGCTTTAGCAACTTCAACGCCAGCTTCAGTGATCGCATCAGCGATATCACGAGTACCAATAGAACCGAATAATTTACCTTCGTCACCAGATTTTGATGCGATAGTAACTTCAGCTAGCTCAACAACTTTCGCTGCACGAGCTTGAGCTGCAACTAGAACTGTAGCTAAGTTAGCTTCCAATTCAGCACGACGAGCTTCAAAGTGCTCAACGTTAGCTTGTGATGCAAATACTGCTTTACCTTGTGGTAATAAGTAGTTACGTGCATAACCTGATTTAACAGATACCTTGTCACCAAGGCCGCCTAATTTGGCGATTTTATCAAGAAGAATTACTTCCATTTCAAACCCCTATTAGCTTACTTATGTAAGTCGGTGTATGGTAACAATGACAAGTAACGAGCGCGTTTGATCGCACGAGTTAGTTGACGTTGATATTTAGCAGCAGTACCAGTGATACGGCTAGGAACAATTTTACCACTTTCAGTGATATAGTTTTTTAAAGTTGCAATATCTTTATAATCTATAGATGTTGCGCCTTCCGCTGTGAAGCGACAAAACTTACGACGTCTAAAAAAACGAGACATGGAGTTCTCCTAATGCGGTTTTATTAAATTAACAATTTTGTTAGTTAATAAAGCCTAATTAATCATTTCAATTTGCTGGGCATGTAATGCTAAAAGCGGATTCCCGTTTCTAGATTCGTGACGATTTATAAAACCTGTCACTTTTATTACAGTACCCGCAACTAATTCACGAGTTAAGTGTGATAAATCACCTGTGGCAACTACTTGTATTCGGACAAAAGCTTGTCGATTCATGCCAGCTTCATTTTGTATAGACTTGTGGTCTATTGAAAACTGACTATGACTAATACCTGCAGGGCTGGTTGACTGTTTAGGGGTTCTCACCACCTCACCGATCAACACTAGGCAATTCTCTTGCGAGACAATCACAGATTACTTATTCTTCGCTAGCAGCTTCTTCAGATTTCTCTTCAACAGAGTCTTCTTTAGCTTCAACTGGCGTAGCAGCAACATCTTTCTTAACTTCGCGGCGATCGTCACGACGCTCTTCTTTAGCAGCAGCCATTGGCGATGCTTCAGTTACTGCATCTTTAGTACGCATAATCATGTTACGGATAACAACATCGTTATAACGGAAAGCAGTTTCAAGCTCATCAATAACTACTTGTGGCGCTTCAATGTTCATAAGAACATAGTGTGCTTTATGTAGTTTATTGATTGGGTATGCTAATTGACGACGGCCCCAGTCTTCTAGACGGTGGATTTTGCCTTCAGCAGCATTGATCAAGTCTGTGTAGCGCTGGATCATACCAGACACTTGTTCACTCTGATCAGGGTGAACCATAAATACGATTTCGTAATGACGCATTACGAGTTCCTTACGGTTGTAGTCTCATAATCTGGCTCAGCCAACACCAGTTGAGACAAGGAACAAAAGTTCAGGCTGAATTAAGGAGGCGTATTGTAGGGAAAACACTCAGAAAAAGCAAGCAATAACTAAGCGATGTTGACTGGCGTAGACCACAATCGGCTGCACTATTGAGGTGCGGCTATTTTATTGGTTCAATATTGACTATTTCTGAACGGTTTAAAGTGATTTTAAAACGCTGTAAGGATTCTTCACCTTGACAAACATGACGCAAAATAAGGTTGATTTGATAACGTCGCTCTACCCCTTGGCTTGATATTTTTTGCCCTTCCAAGCTATATAATCGACCAGCCCCTTTTTTCAGAAAGCGAACAAAAGGTGTTAAGTTGAAAAATGTCTGTTGCTGAATTTCGTCATAGCCAGGCAAAAAAGCCTTAGCCATAACCTTATTATCACAGCGAAAGTGCAATAATTGGGCATCCTGTTTATTTTGCTGTCGGCGTCGTTGAAACATAGCGTTGACTGTTTTGGGTAAATCTTTGCTTTTTATATATTCAAGCCATAGGATTTGGCTCAAAACACGTTTCTTAGTCACGCTATTGGTAAATAGGTTTTGCCACTTGGGCCGACCTTTCTGTATTTTTCGCCATATCAAACTGGTTAAGTCTTCCTTAAAGGTTTCTCGTAACCCGTAAATAAGTCCTAAGAAAGCCACTAAAGCAAGCGTAACTTCGGTAAAGTTAGTACGTGCATTTAGCACTAACAACATAACAAAAGCCATGATGAAGGCAGTAACAATGCCACGGACAAAACGTTTCAAGTTAACATTTAAGTAGCGAGTTTGGCGCTGAAAGACCACACCGTATTCTATCAATCGTTGTAACAGTCGCATTTTGTTAGTGATGCGGTTAGCATCATCAAGCGTAACTTGTGAGTTATATTTATTGTCGATACGATATTCATTTTCATTTCGGCATAAACTTAACAATAGCTCTCTTTCAGCGGTAAATTCAGCACTTTTCGGACCTGTTGTCAGTAATTTTAAGAAGGACTGTTCTATATGCCAACTTAAATAGTTATCTGCATTTTCAAAGAATGAGTTCAGTTTTTTATCAGAAGGCGTATAGCGCCTTAACTTTTTAGTCAACGAGGAGGTTTGTTCAGCTAATTCAACTGCCGCTGGATAAAACTCTTCCGCCACTTTTAACTTTAACGCTTGTTTAACATCTGCATCGAGTGCCTTTTTAACCTGATAGGAATATAAATTAAGGTTTAATCGATAGTCACTTTGTTCACCTTTATTTTGGCTAATAAATCGACTTCGCACTAAGGGCAGATGCAATTGGTCAGCGTGATAGGCGCTATGATTTTTAATATTTGAGTGGAAGAATTCTTCTTCGTTGAGCGTACTGGGGTTTATACCCATTTCAACTGGCAGGGAAAAGTACAAATCAATACGTTGATAGGCTTGTGGCAATAATTGGTGACTAACTTTAAACGACAAGTTTTCATCTTGACTAAGTTTAGCTTTATTCACTCGTAAAAAAGACTCCCTTTGTTATGATTAGCTTATAATTCATGATTAAAAATCATAAGCTAAGCATAGCAAAAACAAGGCTTTTTGATAGTCTTTTCAGACCTTAATATTAACAAAAATTAAAGTTAAGGCCTGAATATTACAACTAAGGGCTCCCGCTTATATTTTGATAAATATTTTGCGTTGATACAGCTTTAACGAAACATACCAGAAAAATGCTACATGTGAAAAAGCAAAAATAAATGAGGCTAATTTAGCTGCAAATACTTCACTCAGTTGTTGATATAACCAAGCATACATAGAAACATCACCAATATTAATGTTTAAGTACACTGTTACCACTAAAAATGACAACACATAAACAAAAAGTGGATTAGTACCATAAACCAATAAAGGCTCAGCCAATTTCACTTGTTTCATGATATCAATTAACCAGATGAAAGCGGCTAATAATAGACAAGCAAAACCTGTGGTGTAGATGACATAAGACGGTGTCCATAACGACTTATTAATAGGTAAGACTAAACTCCAGAGGGCACCAAAGCCAACTGCTAGGCCTCCAATAAGCGTTAACTTAATAACACTACTTTTTTTATCTTTAATACTGGTTAAATAACGTGTTAATTCAAAACCAAGCAGCATATTCACTACGGCTGGAATAGTACTTAATAATCCTTCCGGCTCAAAAGCAACACCGCGCATGGTATACATGTGATTAGCACCAATTACGGCTAAATCAAACTGACGAATAATATTACCTTCAATAGTTAAAGCACCTTCTCCAACACTAAGCAGTAATGCCCAATATGCTAACAAAATGACAGTTGACGCAATAAATATACCGGTACGGTTAAGTATTAGCACTAAACAGGCCGCTACCGCGTAAGCAATACCTATACGTTGTAAAACCCCCATAATTCGCCAATCGTCAATATTAGTGGTAAAAGGAATAACATTGAGCATAAAGCCAATAAAAAACATGATAAAACCACGTTTAATGATTTTTTTAAATTGCTCGGGACTGGCAGCGAAGTTACTTTTCTTGAAAGAAAAAAACATAGCGGAGCCAATGATGAATAAGAAAAATGGGAAAACTAAATCCGTTGGTGTTGCACCATTCCAATCTGCATGTAATAAAGGCGCATACACATGCGACCATGTTCCCGGTGTATTCACTAAAATCATTAAAGCGATGGTAATGCCTCTAAAAGCATCAAGTGCGAGATAGCGAGTCATGTTAATTTCCTACCAAAATTTATCGTCAAACAACACCAAAAGACAGCGCTGTCTTTTGGCAAATATTCCTCATTGTAATGTAAGGTTAAATAAATGGCGAATTGTTTATAACTGCCCTTTTAGGCTTTAGCTGCCAAGCCATACTAGCTATATGATTCGGCTAAGTTAAAAATATTTACTCGCGGATAAATAGCTATGATACACTGGAAAACTTATCCGCTTTTATACAACAGATAACCAAATAGCACCATGACGGCAGAATCTTTATTACAACAAGCACAACTCGTTTGCCAAAAAAAAGGCGCGCGCTTTACTAAAGTTAGAGAACAAGTTTTTCTGCTATTGGCTAATCGTCAAGGGGCCGTTGGCGCCTATGATTTATTGGCTGAGCTAAAAGAGTTAGATGCTGCGGCAAAACCTGCCACCATTTATCGTGCTTTAGATTTTTTATCTAAACAAGGCTTTGTCCATAAAATAGAGTCAATTAATGCCTTTATCATGTGTCACCACTTCGGTGAATGTAATCATCCTGTGCAACTCTTAATTTGTGATGAGTGTGGTCATGTTGAAGAAATACAGTCTAATAATTTTGATTTAGCTTTGCGCACCATGGCTGACGCTAATGGCTTTACTATCAGTCATCAAATAGTTGAAGCGCACGGCCGCTGTAAAAACTGTACCAAGGTTTAATCCACTCAAGACCATTTAAACTCCCCCTGCCGTTAATCTTATTAATGCTGCTTTTTATCGCAAATTTTACCTGGCAAGTAACAAGATGTTTCTGATTATGGTATAAATTCCGGATCAGTATTAAATATTGTATACATTCTATAAAAAACGTTAAAAGCGTGTGTCACTCTACTTTGGAAAATTATGAAATATTCAACCTATACTGCCTTAATTGGCCTAGTACTGGCTCTTTCTGGCTTACTGTCAGCAGATAGCCAGGCAAGTAAACTTGTCTTCGACGATAAGTTTCGTCAATTAGAAGAAGTTTTACCTACACCAAACATTTATCGTGCCGCTTCTGGTGCGCCAGGTCATAAGTATTGGCAGCAACAAGTTGATTACGACATTTCCATTGCTATAGATGACGAAACTCAGCGTTTAACCGGCGCGCAAGTAATGGATTACCAGAATAACTCTCCTGATACCTTGCGCTATTTATGGTTACAGCTTGATCAAAACCGCATGAAGCGTGATTCAGCGTACAAAATGACAAGTACTGCGCCAAGTAAAGATAAGGTCACTTTTAAGAGTTTCCGCGGCTTGGCTGAAACCCCTGCTTTCGATGGTGGTTATGGCATTACTAAAGTAACCGCAAGTAATGGCAAACCACTACATTATGTTATCAATGGCACTATGATGCGAATTGATCTGCCTAAACCATTAAAGTCTGGTGCTAGTGTAGAGATAAATATTAATTGGCATTATCAACTACACGAGCAAAAAGTGCTTGGTGGTCGTTCTGGTTATGAATACTTTAAAAAAGATGATAACTACCTTTATGAAATTGCGAGTTGGTTTCCTAGAGCTGCAGCTTATTACGATGCTAAGGGCTGGCAAAATAAACAATTTTTGGGTAGTGGAGAGTTCACCCTAGAATTTGGTGACTATGATGTAAAAATTACTGTACCTGCAGATCATGTTGTTGCAGCTACAGGTGTATTACAGAATGAAAGTAAAGTCCTTACTAGTACACAACGAAAACGCTTAAAACAAGCCAGAAAAGCTAAAAAACCGGTATTAATCATTACGCCAGCAGAAGCATTAGCGAATGAAAAATCACGTAGTACTAAAACAAAAACATGGCACTTCAAAGCTAAAAACATTCGTGACTTTGCTTTTGCTTCAAGTCGAAAATTCATTTGGGATGCACAAGGTTACCAACAAGGCACTAGCGATACTATGGCCATGTCATTTTATCCTAACGAAGGTAATCCTCTTTGGGAGAAGTATTCAACTGAAGCCATAATCCACACAATGGAGCAATACAGTAAATATACTTTCGATTACCCTTATCCTGTTTCTATATCAGTTAACGGCCCAGTGGGTGGTATGGAATACCCGATGATCACCTTCAATGGTCCTCGTCCTACACTCGATGAAAAAACGGGTGAGAAAACTTATTCACGTCGTACTAAATACGGCTTAGTCGGTGTTATTATTCATGAAGTGGGTCACAACTACTTTCCTATGATTGTTAATTCTGATGAACGTCAATGGACGTGGATGGATGAAGGGTTAAATACCTTTTTACAATTCCTTGCTGAACAATCATGGGAAGAAGGTTATCCGTCTCGTCGTGGTCATGCGGCTAAGATTACCAGTTACATGAAAAGTACTAACCAAGTACCCATTATGACTAACTCAGAATCTATTTTACAGTTTGGTAATAACGCGTATGGCAAACCAGCAACAGCATTAAACATTTTACGTGAAACCATTATGGGTCGTGAGCTGTTTGATTTTGCTTTTAAAGAATATGCGCAACGCTGGAAGTTCAAACGCCCTACGCCAGCTGATTTCTTCCGTACTATGGAAGATGCCTCGGCCGTTGATTTAGATTGGTTCTGGCGTGGCTGGTTCTATACTACTGATCACGTAGATTTAGCTATCGATAATGTGTATTTATATCGCCCAAATAGCCAAAACCCTGATGTGGAAGAAGCTTGGGAACGTGCAATGGATAACGAACAGCCTGAATTTATCAGTGATTTACGCAATAAAGGCCAATGGCTTCGTACTCAAGACAAACCTGAATTATTAGATTTTTATAATGAACATGATAAGTTTACTGCCACCAATGCTGATCGTAATAAATATAATAAAGCTCACGCTGAATTAAAACCTTGGCAAAAAGACTTATTGACGAATGATAGTAAGTTCTATGTCATCGATTTTTCTAATCATGGTGGCTTAGTCATGCCAATTTTACTTGATATTACTTATGCTGATAGCACCACAGAGCATGTTTATATTCCCGCTGAAATTTGGCGTCGAAATAGTAAAAAGGTATCGAAACTATTAATCCGTGATAAAGAAATCACCGACATTGCATTAGATGCCAATTGGCAAACTGCTGACGTGAATGTAAATAATAACTACTGGCCAGCTCGCCCTATTCAATCACGTTTTGATCTTTATAAAGCAAAGAAAAAAGATATGATGCGTGATTATAATAAGAAGCTTAAAGATATTTCAGTTGAGAAAATCAACGATGAAAAAGAACATAAAGAAGAAGGCCAATAATGAATAAAGTGTTTAGCAAGTACATCATTGCTATCTGCTTTTATGTGGGACTTGTAGCTTCGGCTACGGGTCACACCTATTTTTTTGGGGTGAGCGACCTAAATGTTAACCCAAAAACTCAACGCATTGAAATAATGCATCAATATACTGGCCATGATATTGAAAATGCTATCGCTGAACGTAGGCAGATTCACTTTTCTGCCGAGCACAAAAATTATGACTTATATATTCAGCAGTATTTTGAGCAACAATTTACCCTAGCGAGAAACCAGATAAAAGTACCGCTTAACTGGCTTGGTTTTGAAGTTATTTCAGGGAAAATAATAGCCTACCAAGAAAGTAAGCAACAAAGTTTTTTGCCACAAATGGTGGTAAAAAATGCAATACTCACCGATACTTACCCTAAGCAAGTGAATACAGTTAACTTTCAAGGTATAGATCTTCAAGGCGAAGCTTTTTTTGGCAGCTTAACTTTTGATCACAGGAGTAATAAAGAAAAAATTACTCCTCAATTAACTCACTAGTAAAGTCACTGAGCGATTTTCCACACAAATTATACAACTATCACGCTATTTGATTTACATTTGTAAAATAAGCATGCAGAATCAGATTAAGCACTTTATCTAAACAGTTAAGATTCGGAACCTTCATGAATGTAGAGTTTATCAATCCATTTTTATCTTCCATGCTTAATGTCATGTCAACGATGGCTCAAATGGAATTAATTCCAGAAAAGCCACGTCTTAAAAAAAATGAAGTCGCCTTGGGTGATGTTTCAGGTTTAATTGGTATGGTTAGCGATCAAGCAAAGGGCTCACTTTCTATTACTTTTGAAGGGGGTTTGGCATTAGCGACTATGAAAAAAATGGTCGGTGAAGCTCCTGATGAAGTTAATGAAGAGATTATCGATTTAGTCGGTGAAATAACAAATATGGTTACTGGTGGCGCGAAACGTATGCTGAGTGAAAAGGGCATTGAATTTGATATGGCCACCCCGATTGTTGTTTCTGGATCCAACCATTCTATTCATCATAAAGCTAAAGGACCTATCGTTATTATTCCACTAAAAAGTGATTTAGGCAGAGCTTATATTGAATTCAGTTTTGATGAGTAAGAAACACGAGTCATAGTGTGGTGTGTCTAACACCTGTAATATATTCATAAAAAAAGCGACTAACGTCGCTTTTTTTATGTCCGCAATATTACTTAATGCTTAACGTCTAAATGTTATAACCCCATCGCGGCATTATGTCTTGTTCAATACCAAGGTGATCTAATACTCGACCCACCATAAAATCAATAAGGTCTGCAATACTCTCTGCCTTATGATAGAAACCTGGAGAGGCTGGCATAATTGTGACACCTTGCTGAGAGAGGCTTAACATATTCTGTAAATGTAAGGTTGAATAAGGAGTTTCCCTTACCATTAAAATTAACTGACCTCGCTCTTTGATCACCACATCGGCAGCCCGCTCAATTAAGTTGTCGCTCATACCATGACAAATAGCCGCCATAGTTCCAGTAGAACAAGGACAAACAACCATTTGTTTTGGTGCTGAAGAGCCTGAAGCAACAGGAGAGAACCATTGCTCCTTACCAAAAACCGTTATTTGCTGGTCTTTTGCCTGATACTTTTCAGTAAGAAACTTACTGGCAGCGTCAGGAGAACTAGGAATTTTCACACCAACTTCCGTATCCACAACAATACGACCTGCACTTGAGCACAGAATATACAGTTGATAGTTTGCTGATATTAAACATTCAATGAGACGTAAGGCATAAGCAGCACCAGAGGCACCTGTGATGGCAAGGGTAATTTTACCATTAAAATCACTTTTCACTTTAGCCACCTTATTCAAATTTCGTATCATTAGTTAACAAGCCACGCTTTAATCTTTGATTATGCTTAACCATTTTTAATGGTTTTTTTAACTTTTTTAAGTGCCATTTGCTGTTTTAGTGGCGATAAATAATCAATAAATAATTTACCTTTTAAATGGTCTATTTCATGTTGCATCACAATCGCAAGAAATTCATCACTGGTAATAGTAAGCTCTTTTCCATCGCGATCTAGTGCTTCAACGGTAACGTGAGTGAAACGCTCAACATCTGCATAGTAGCCCGGTATAGACAAACAACCTTCTTGTCCCTTAGCGGTTTCTTCACCATGAGTAATCACTGGGTTTACAAGTATAAGTGGTTCATCTCGATTTTCTGAAATATCAATAACCACTACGGCTTCACTACGGCCAACTTGTGTTGCAGCTAAACCGATACCATCTTCGGTATCGTATAGGGTTTCAAGTAAGTCATCGATTAACACTTGAATTTTGCTTACATCAGATACAGGTAATGCTTGGTCTATAAGCTTATCGTTAGGTGCGGTAAGTATTGTTAATACGGTCATTGTACTGGGTTCTCTTTACTATTTTGATTAAGCTAAATTGGTTAAATATTTTATTTAAACAGGCTATACGATTCTATTCCCCAAACGGTTCAATAATTTGTCATGAATTCCGGCAAAACTACCATTACTCATCACAACAATTATATCGCCCGCTTGTGCTTGTTGAGTGATATTCTCAACTAATTTTTCAATGTTTTCTTCTACTTGGCAAGGTGGCTTACATTGATTGATTAAGTCACTCACTGACCACGTTATTTGCTCATCTTGATAAATAAATACCTGATCCGCATCAATTAACGACTGTGGTAGTGATTGTTTATGTATACCTGACTTCATAGTATTTGATCTAAACTCTAATACCGCAAAGATACGCCCTGCTTGTGCGTGTTCTTCTTTTTGTTGTGCAAGTTTAGCACGTACACCCGCTAATGTTTTTGCGATAGCCGTTGGGTGATGAGCAAAGTCATCATAAACGCTAATATTATTAACTGTGCCACGTAGTTCAAAACGACGCTTAGTATTGATAAATTCAGCTAATGCTTCCGTAGAGACTGAGCTTGGCACACCAGCATGACGCGCAGCAGCTATTGCCATCACCGCATTATCAATATTGAAATCGCCAATAAGATCCCACTTAACAACACCTTGTTTTTTACCGTTAAAGTTAACGATAAACTCACTACCTTGCGCATTTAATTTTTCTACTTGCCAGCCCATTGCTAATTGAGGGTCTTGCTTAAAAGCTTTTCTCGACAATTGTTGAACATCTCTAATAGAGAATTCGTTCGGTGTCCAGCACCCCATAGCTAACGTTTCACTAATTGCTTCTTCATCAGCCGGTGACAAAATCAAACCATTACTGGGTACCATCCGGATAAGGTGATGAAATTGTTTTTGAATATCACTGAGATCATCAAAGATGTCGGCATGATCAAATTCTAAATTATTGATGACTAAAGTACGTGGTCGGTAATGTACAAATTTAGATCGCTTATCAAAGAAAGCACTGTCATATTCATCAGCTTCAATAACAAAAAAAGGTGCATCACCTAAACGAGCAGAACTAGAGAAATTTTGCGGTACCCCACCAATAAGAAAACCAGGAGACATATGGGCATATTCTAAAATCCACGCCAGCATACTACTGGTCGTTGTTTTACCATGTGTACCCGAAACAGCGAGCACCCAGCGATCTTTTAATACATTGTCGAGTAACCATTGTGGACCTGACGTATAGGGAATATTGCGATCTAGCATATATTCCACCATGGTATTGCCCCGAGACATAGCATTGCCAACAATAACCAAATCAATATCATCAGAGAAGTTATCAACTTGATAGCCTGACATTAATTCTATGCCTAACTGCTCTAACTGGGTACTCATTGGCGGATAAACATTGGCATCAGAGCCACTGACTTTAAAGCCGAGTTCCTTGGCAATAGCAGCAAGTCCACCCATGAAAGTGCCACAAATACCTAATATATGAAGATGTTGAATTTTATTAGTCATAAATATAATAATCAAAAGATAAAGATGCGCTAGAATTGGCGATATCATACATTAATAACTAAGTTTTATCTGTAAACAGGTTCTTTAAAATTAGTTGAGCAAACTAGAAATGACGCATCCAGCACAATGCTCATAGGACAAAAATTTAAAATGTTGACTCACGGTTTAAGCAAGAGGGTGTTTCGGACTTAATTCAACTGATTCATATAGAGCAAGTTGTTGCGGCTCTTATAAAGTAAAACTCATAAGCGGTTAGGTTTCTTATAATTGAACCAATGTGTTATCAGCATATGAGGAGCAACAAGGTATTGTTTTATCGTACGGTTGTCGTTCATTAACTGACATTGAATTCAACCATATTAATAGATGTTAGATCACAGGACATGTCTTCTGCTAGAAGTCATATCCGAGACTCAGTATTAACCTATAATCATTCGATTTTGGCGGTAACGAATCCGCGGAAGCGACAGGCTTTGCTACTCGGTCTATAAAAAATGTAAAATCTAATTCAAAATTGTCTCTAAATTCAAATTCTAAGCCTGTTTTTAAATGTGAATTTCGCTTACCTGAATTTTCTTCAACAAATTGTAATTGATAATCAAAAATATAATCTATTTTACTTGAAATACTATAATCAAATAAAGTGCCTAAAGCGATAACACCACTTTTTTGGTCACTTTCGTCACTCGTATTGTAATATACGGTTTGTTGATAACTAGGTCCAAGGGTTACATCCCATTGAAGACGCTTATTTTTTACGAGGTGATAACCTAAACTGAGCCCTAGAGTATCTCTAGATTTAATGTTTTGTTGAACATCGGTAAAATATTCATAATCGAATACACGAAAGAAAGTTTTACTGCTGTAAAACCAATCAAGATATAAGGTGAGTCGGCTTGTATCAGTAAGAACTTTGTCTTCATCATCAAAAGTAGACTTACTATAGTTATAGATATAGTCGACTCTAAAACGTGTAAAAGGTGTTCTTCGCTGAATTCTAGCGTTAACTAAATAATCTAATTGATTCACATTACCTGAATTGACATCAATACCTAAACTAATTTTACCATCCCATAATCCTTTCCTGTCATCAGAAGATGAGGTTATTGATAAGAGTTCAGATAAAGGGTAGTGCTGTTCACTGCCACCACTGATTAAAACAAGGTGTTGATCTTTAACGATAAGGAAGCCTTCTTTTACTTCTCCATTAGCGAAACGAATTTGCTGGTCAAAACGACTACGCAACTCTGTTACATCTTGCCAATCAAAAATAATGGTATTGAACTCTTCACTTTCAAATTCAAGTTCATCCTCATACATCGAGATGATATCGCCTTTAAGCCATTCTCCTGAACGTAGTTTTAGCCAGTCAAAATTTTGTGAAAAAACAGGTGTTGGTGGACTCCATATATCCATATGCTCTAAGATTTCCTGCCCATAGCTGGTAAAGCTAATTAAGGCGATAATTAATGATAAATACTTATTCACAATATTACGGCACTTACTCTAACAATAATAAAAACGGCAGTATTAGATGAAATACAAGCCCGAAACAAAAAACCGAGTTGGTTAATTAAAAATCATAGCCAAAACTAACCACTAAACGATAATCATTTTTTTCTGGTATATTATCATCACTGTCTGCTTTTGGATTTTCAGTACGATCGGCATATAAGGTCAAATCCAAATCAAAGTCATTAGTAAGTTCAATCTCTAGACCTGTTTGAAAGTGGTGGATATTACCGCCTGACGCTTCATTAACCATTTCAATACTATACGAAACATCGAAGTCAATATCACTCGTGACTTCAAAAGTATAATCTGTACCCAGAGTTAAACCAAAAGAACTTTCTACATCGCTTTCAGTCTCTTGAACATCAAGGAATTTACTTTTTTGATAACTTGGACCTATATTAACATCCCAAGTTGTCCTGCTTGTGTCAAGAATGTGATAACCCAATGCGATACCATAATGGATACGATAGTCTAAGTTTAGAAATTCATCCGCTGTGTATTCAATATCAGCTGCTCGAAAATAAACTTTAGGACTAAAAAACCAATCATAAGATGACGTTAAGTGCTCGCTGTCAGCGGTAACTTTCATTTCTTCTGTGTCTTGATCTTCATAGCGACTATAATCTGCCGTATAATCAGTTTTAAATCGACTACTCGAACTTCGTCGCTGTACTCCAGCAGAAAATGTATAATCAAATTGTACTGTATTACCTTCGCGTAAATTAATACCTACATTGACGTAGCCATCCCATAAATCTCGTTCATTTTTTCCTGATGATGCAATAGATAAAAGGCTACTCAATTCATAGTGGCTGGTCACACCGTGTTTGACTAAAGATAATCGCCCCTCTTTTAACACTAAATACCCTTCAGCAATGGTTCCATCAAACATACGAATGCTTTGCCATTGTTTACTTCGTAACTCAGCTATATCTTCCAAATCAATTGTCTGTATATCAAGTTCATCACTGTCGAATTCCAGCTTCTCATCATACATAGAAACGATATCGCCTTTTAGCCATTCATCAGATGTCAGCTTTATCCAATCAAAATCTTGCTTAAAAATGGGTGTTGGTTTCTGCCACTTGCGATTGTCTACCTCAGCATAACTAATCGTTGGCAGTGCCAATGAAAAGAGGAAAATAAAAGCTTTAGCTAACAGAGTTACCATCAATTTGTTCATAAAAATTTCTTTTTCAGGTGATTACTTAATAGAAGACCATAAATATCGATAAGCCTAACATGAGCTTGTTTATCTAAAAACAATAGAGCTTTATCTTGATCGTTATTTTAAGCATAACAATACAAAAAAAATATAAATTATAGGGGAAAGCTGCTAAATATATTCTATAGTAGGATTCTCACAACAACCACTAACGCACCACAATGATGCACATCAAGCACCAATTAGGTGCAACCCAAACAACTAAAAGAATAAAAAAGCTTATTAATCAATGGACTTTGTCTTGGCACGATTTTAGCTAATTAAATGAACAATAATAGATGAATAATGGTAATAACCAACCTTTATAACTTCATCCATTTTACAACTTACTCGATAATGTATAAAAATTTATAAAATTAACTTCACTGGAGACACAAAATGTCACAAGCAGTATTCGATTTAATTAAAGAACACGATGTAAAATTTATTGACCTTCGCTTTACAGATTCAAAAGGTAAAGAGCAGCACATTTCTATTCCTCATCACCAAGTTACTGAAGATTTTTTTGAAGATGGCAAAATGTTTGACGGTTCATCTATCGAAGGTTGGAAAGGCATTGATCAATCAGATATGGTAATGATGCCTGATCCATCAACAGCTGTCCTAGACCCTTTTACTGATGCAGTAACACTAAATATCCGTTGTGACATCGTTGAACCTGATACTATGTTAGGTTACAGCCGTGACCCTCGTTCAGTTGCTAATCGCGCTGAAGAGTACATGCGTTCTACTGGCCTTGCTGATACCGTATTAATTGGTCCTGAGCCAGAATTCTTCGTATTTGACGATGTACGTTTTCATACTGACATGAGCGGTTCTTTTTTCAAAATTGATGATAAAGAAGCGGCTTGGAACTCTGGTACTGAGTATGAAGAAGGCAACATGGGACATCGTCCTGGTGTTAAAGGTGGTTATTTCCCAACGTCTCCGGTAGATTCTTCACAAGATTTACGTTCTGCAATGTGTTTAGTTATGGAAGATATGGGCTTAGTTGTTGAAGCTCACCACCATGAAGTAGCAACTGCAGGTCAAAACGAAATTGCATGTCGCTTTAACACTATGGTTAAAAAAGCTGATGAAGTGCAAATATACAAATATGTTGTTCATAACGTTGCTCACGCATACGGTAAAACAGCGACTTTCATGCCTAAGCCAATCGTTGGTGACAACGGCACTGGTATGCATGTTCACCAATCTTTAGCTAAAGATGGCGTTAACTTATTCTCTGGTGATAAGTACGGCGGTTTATCTGAAATGGCACTTTACTACATTGGTGGTATCATCAAGCATGCTAAAGCATTAAACGCTTTTACTAACGCATCAACTAACTCATACAAACGTCTTGTTCCTGGTTTTGAAGCTCCGGTAATGCTTGCATACTCTGCACGTAACCGTTCAGCGTCTATTCGTATTCCAATTGTACCTTCTCCTAAAGCAATGCGTATAGAAGTTCGTTTCCCTGATCCTACGATGAACCCTTATTTAGGTTTCACTGCTATGCTAATGGCTGGTCTTGACGGAATTAAGAACAAAATCCATCCTGGCGATGCTATGGATAAAGATTTATATGACTTACCTGCTGAAGAAGCAGCTGCAATTCCACAAGTATGTGCTTCATTAGCAGACGCGTTAGATAGCTTAGAAGCTGATAACGATTTCTTAACGGCTGGTGGCGTAATGGACTTAGACATGATCAATGCATACATTGGTCTTAAGCGTGAAGAAGTTGAGTTATTAAACTCTTCTACGCATCCAGTAGAATTCGCGATGTACTACAGCGTTTAATCTCGTTTAGCTTCTCTTTGAAGCGTTCTAGCTCAGTAAAAAGCTCACTTCGGTGAGCTTTTTTATGCGCTAAGTTACAATAAAAATACAATTTATCTACATTTAATCTATAAAAACCACTTATTGATAGAAAAACAATAAAAAACATTTTTTTGTATAAAATATAGATATATACTTTAATTAGCGTACGTTATGGAATGATGCGGATATTGAATACCCAATGCACAGGAAAATATAAGGAATTATGATCAAGCTATTACTACTTACACTATTAGGCATCACGTTAGCTGCACCTGTGCACCCAAAAACGTCTAAAATTTATGTGTGGCGTAATGAGAAGGGCGTATTGGTTTTTTCTGACTCTCCAAGGGCTGGTGCTGAAGAAGTAAAAACTAAACCTGGTAATATCATCCAATCAAGCACCTCTATTGATACTGAAGTACTCGATATCACTCCTCAAGAAATGACAGAAAAATACGAAATAGCTATAGATACACCTAAAAATAATGCCACCATTCGCGATAATACCGGTTCGATATACATTGGTGGTGGTATCAAGCCAAGATTTAAGCCTGGCTTAGAAGTGCAGTTAATACTTGACGGAAAACCCCATAAAAAACCACAAAAACACTCTATGTTTTCTCTGAGAGATATTGAGAGAGGTGAGCATAAAATAAAAATGTTACTACTTGATGAAGAAGGCAAGGTTATTGCATCATCAACATCAGTAACGTTTTATATGCATAGAGCTTCATCAAAATAAGCCAAACAGATACCCGTAACCACATGTCATAAAAGGGTTAAGGATATAATTTAGCTATTTGAAGTCAAGAAAAACAACACTGCAAATAAAACCTTTCTTTAGTAAACTTGCACTGCACGCACTAAAACAGTGCACAAAGTTATCTATCTAGGATTTTTATGCATAGCCGTAGTTATATACAAGATCACAAGTTATCTTATCAACAATCACTCGCTAACCAGCTGGTTACCGCGATAATTATCCTCAATGATAAACTCGCTATCGTGTATGTAAACCCTGCTGCTGAAGCATTATTAAATAAAAGCCTGTATCGTTTATATAATACTGAATCTGAAATTATTTTTGCTAATACGAGTATTAGTAGTCCACGTTTAAAGCAACTCCTTGCCACTGGACAAGAATTTACCGACAGCGATATTGTAATAGAGCTAAATGAAAGTCACCGATTTACTGCAGAAGTAACAGCTTCTTCAGTCGAGTTTGAAAGGACTCCGCATGTATTACTTGAATTAAAACAGATAGATCAACAAAAACAAATTAGCCTTGAAGTTTTTCAACATCAGCAATGGCTTGCCGCTCGTGACCTTATTAAAGGACTGGCACACGAAATAAAAAATCCGCTTGGTGGTCTTCGAGGAGCAGCACAATTACTCAGTAAAGAATTGAATAATGAACAACAAGAATATACCAGCATGATCATTGAACAAGCTGACAGATTAACTAATTTAGTTGATCGTCTTCTTGGTCCCAATCAACTGCCCCAAATTCAAGCACAAAATATCCACGGAATACTCGAGAAAGTATGCCAGTTGGTTAGTTATTCAAATGGACATAAAGTTAATTTATTACGTGATTATGATCCGTCCCTACCCGCTGTAGAATGTGACCAAGAGAAGCTGCAACAAGCAGTGCTCAATATTGTTAACAATGCTATTCAAGCCATTGATGAAAATCATAACATTACCTTAAGAACTCGAATTGCTAGCAATAAAACGATCCATGGCAAGCGAATAAAATTAGCGGTTCAAATTAGTATTATTGATAACGGCCCTGGTATTCCAAGTAAAATTCAAGATACGCTTTTTTATCCTATGGTATCCGGACGGTCTAACGGTACCGGCTTAGGTTTATCTATTTCACAAACTTTAATAAACCAACACAACGGTAAACTATCATGTCATAGCCGACCAGGTCATACAGAATTTACAATTCTATTACCACTTACACAAGCCCCTTTACAGCAAGCACCTTTATCACAAGAGAATGAATTATGATCACAGAACAAGTGTGGATAGTTGACGACGATAGCTCAATTAGATGGGTACTTGAGAAAGCCTTTGCCAGTGCAAACATAAGTTGCGCCGCTTTTGAGAGCGCTGAAAACTTATTGATTGCATTAGATCATGGACAGCCAGAAGTAATTATTTCTGACATTCGCATGCCAAATATTGATGGTATGGAGCTATTAAAGAAGTTAAGAAAGCACCATAGCCATATACCTGTGATTATTATGACTGCTCACTCTGATTTAGACAGCGCGGTTAATGCCTATCAAGGTGGTGCATTTGAATATTTGCCTAAACCGTTTGATATTGATGAAGCCGTCAACTTAAGTAAACGTGCTCTCACTCATGCTAGAGAGCAGAATGAGAAAAACCAGCAACAACCGAATGCTCCTTTAGCAGTCGGTCTGATTGGTGAAGCGCCTGCCATGCAGGAAGTATTTCGAGCGATTGGTCGACTATCACGTTCTAGCATTAGTGTATTAATTAATGGTGAGTCAGGTACCGGTAAAGAATTGGTTGCCCAAGCGCTACATTCTCATAGCCCTAGAGTTAATGAACCTTTTATTCCGTTAAATATGGCCGCTATTCCAAAAGACCTTATTGAATCTGAGTTGTTTGGTCATGAAAAAGGTGCTTTTACTGGTGCCAATGCTGTTCGACAAGGGCGATTTGAACAGGCACATGGAGGGACTTTATTTTTAGATGAAATTGGTGATATGCCATTAGATATTCAAACTCGCCTATTACGTGTACTTTCTGACGGCCAGGTTTATCGTGTTGGTGGTCATTTACCTGTACAAGTCGATGTACGTATTATTGCAGCTACTCATCAAAACCTTGAAGAACGTGTAAATAAGGGTGAGTTTAGGGAAGACTTATTTCATCGTCTCAATGTTATTCGCATCCACTTACCTAGCCTTAGAGAGCGTAAAGAAGATATAGCACAGCTGAGTCAGCATTTTTTAGCACAAGCAGCTAATGAACTCAGTGTTGAAGTTAAAACATTAAGTAAAAAAGCCAGTAACTTCCTTAACAATTGCCTTTGGCCTGGAAACGTTAGGCAATTAGAGAATATTTGTCGTTTTTTAACAGTAATGGCAAGTGGTCAAGAAATTCTTATTGAAGATTTACCTAATGAATTAACAGAGAAGTCTGCTCCTCTAAAACATGATTCTAATGATTGGCAAGAAGTACTCAGTACTTGGATGGATCAAGAGTTAGTCCAGGGCAAAGAAGCTATTCTTGATTACGCTCAAATTGAATTTGAAAAAATAATGCTTGATCGAGCGCTAATATTCACTCAAGGCCATAAACAAGAGGCCGCAAAGAAACTAGGCTGGGGAAGGAATACCTTAACGAGAAAGTTAAAAGAATTTGGTGACTAAAAGCTTAGTGCTAAAGCCTAAACTTAGTTACTGAGCTTCGCTAGTACAAAGGTCATCATCACATTGCTTGCAGTTATTACACAATTTGATATTAATGAAGTGGGCCGCGATAATAAGGCTCGCTCCACCGATGATAAAGTACATTTCGTATTCAGGAGAGAAATCATGCTTTATCCAATACAGGGCAACACCTAAATAAAGTAAGTAAAATGGATAAATTCTTTTGTGGTAACGTTTAAACCCAGAAAATAAAGCAATGGTACCCAAAGCAGCAGTCATAAGAAGAAAGACATGTTCCCACGCGTGATCAGCTAAAAAGCTTAGCCCCAATAACGGTAACATAGGTAATAGTATAGGTAGTAATATGCAATGTAATGCACATAAAGAAGTTGCTGTAATACCTATTTTATCTAACATGATAATTCCGAGATTGTGGGATAATTTACAATTAACAGGTTAGTTACAACCCTTAAAATGAGATAATATCACAATTGATATAATATAACATTAGTAAATTATATCATGACATGCAAAACTTACTCAAACCTGAGCAACTTGTGATGCACATCGCCGGAATATATTAGTTAGTCACTATCTATTGAAAAGTAATAACCCAGTTTACTTTTTAGATAGGCAAAAAACTCTTCGTTACTTTTATCACTAATCAAATGAGCAAGCTCAGCGCCTAAAGGTGTAAATTTATAAAACTGAAGGCTTACATTGGCTTTTTTTGCCGTTAATTTGAGAGGTAAACCGTTATAATTAAACTGAAGAACTTCTCCCTTGGCTATTAAACTCGATTCACTTTCTTGTAAATAAATAAGATGATTTTCAGCTAACGCTAATAAATCAGCGTAGCTCAAACCAAAGTTATTTAAGTTGCAATATTGCTGTCGTTGTTTTGAGAAAAAGTTGAGTAGTCCTGGCTGTTGATACACACCACTAACTAGGCGAATCCCCTTTTTGTTTGGTTCTTTTATTGCTAATGAGCAAGCTTTAGCTAATAGTTTTGCATCAAAAATGCTCATATCACGAAAAACTTGTAATGCTTTGAATGAAAAAGAGCCTGGTTTAGTGAGTTCACCTGCTAAAATTTTTGCCCATAGGTCTTGCATCGTAGGGTTACTTACTTCTTCAGATAACGTTATATATCGACTCAACCAGTCATGATCTGTTCTTTGTCCCAATTCAAAATCAGCACAATAATTTAATGTTTTTTGCATAATATGTTCAATATTTTGCTGCTTGCGTAATTGACTCAATCTGGCTCGCTTTACCGTTCGATCTTCAATTAGCATTTGTTTTTCTTCTGGTAACAAAGCACCATCTATCACAAAACGTTTAGCAAGCTTCAAAAACTGCTGAGATACACTCGACTCTGTAGAGTTTTGAGGTGATTTATTACTCTTTACTATGACCTTATCATCAGCTTCTTTTTTAACATCCTTTTCAAGTCTGACAACGTCTAAATTATCTTTATTCACTTTAACTAACTCCATTTCACTATCTCTAGGATCAAGCAGAAATATTTGCTGAATCCTTATGATTAAGCACTTTATTACACTATGCTAAAAGGCAAACGAACGTCAACAACATAGGGTTAAATTCAATTTAGTATAACCCAGTTAAATAAATCGAATAAATAATTACCTAACGGGCTATTATTATCTCGTTCAATGGTGTAAAAAAGAAGTATTAGGTTATAGTTATACTAAATAAATTAGATTTCAATTTTAACTACGTATATTAAAAGCAAATACGCTTAGTTATGAGGGCAGTATGCAAGCATCAGAAAATTCACACGATGACTTTTTATTTATCGATGATAGTGATGAAGACGAGATTTTAGCCTGTGGCAGTAATGAAACTTGGCAAGTTCTCATTGTAGATGATGATCCTGAAATTCATTCAGTGACTCAATTAGCATTGTCCGATCTTATCGTCTTAGGCCGCCGTCTTGAATACTTACATGCCTATTCAGGTAAAGATGCATGTCGATTAATTGAAGAAAATGATGACATTGTGCTGGTATTGCTCGATGTTGTTATGGAAACTGATGATGCTGGTCTTAATGTTGTAAAACATATCAGAGAGACATTACAACGCAAGGATATCCGTATTGTTTTACGTACGGGACAGCCTGGTTACGCTCCCGAAGAAAGTGTCATAAAAGAATATGATATCAATGATTATAAAACGAAAACAGAGCTTACACGTCGTAAGCTAGTCACTACGGTTTTTGCTGCTATTCGTTCTTTTCAACAAATAGCTACCGTTAATGAGAACCGTCTAGGTCTTGAGAAAATAGTTTCTGGTGCTACTGAATTATCCTCACAACATTCTCTGTCTAAATATAGCCACGGTGTTTTATCACAATTAAAAACCCTCGTAGGTGGTGAAATATCCGCAGTATTTTGCGCAAGAGGTCAAGGCATCATAGAAAATATTGATGATTTGAGTTTTTATGTACTAGCGCAAATAGGTTTTGATGATGACTTAATTAATCAAAAGCTTGATCAGTTACAAGATGAACAAGCGAGTAAACAGGTAAAAGCTTGTTTCTTACAGCAAAAACATGAATACCTCGATGACAGCCTTAATCTTTATGTTGCTAAAGGGGATTACCGTGCAGTTATCTATGTCAAACTTGCTAGTCCGTTAACTGAAATACAAACTCAGCTATTAAATGTATTTTTAACCGGCGTCGCTGTCGGTTATGAAAATGTCCATTTATTTCAAAAACTCACTAATGCTGCCTATAAAGATTCGCTAACCAACTTACCTAACCGTCTAGAGTTTGTGCGTTTACTTGATGATTTTGCTCAAAATGATTGCAAAAATCAGGTTGCGGCTTTAATTGATATAAATCACTTCAGTGATATCAACGATGCCTTAGGACAAGATATTGGTAATAAACTACTATCAGCAGTCGGTCAGCGCATGCAAAGCATCGATTGTGAATGTCAATTTGCCCGCGTAGGTGCTGACGTTTTTGGTATTATTGGCCCTGCTGATTGTTTAACTCCTGAAAGTTTAATGGCTTTATTTCACCAGCCTTTTAGAGCGGGTGAACAACATCTTCCCATTAATGCTTGCTTTGGCTTATGTACGAAAGAACATGCACAAAGCAGTGGTGTACAAGTACTAAACCAAATTAATATCGCATTAAATATAGCGAAAAAGAATCGTTTAGAGCATTTTGCGTATTATCATTCGGATATAGAAGATCAAATGCAATGGCGTCTAAACATGATTCGCCAACTACGTAATGATTTTTCAAATAACTGTCTTGAGCTTTGGTATCAGCCGCAATTATCATTAACCACAGGTAAAGTTATTGGAGCTGAAGCTCTGCTACGTTGGCGTACTGCAGATGGGAAGTTTGTTTCTCCTGCTGTTTTTATTCCCTTAGCCGAATATTCAGGACTCATTATTGAAATTGGGGACTGGGTTATTAGTCAAGCATGTAAGCAGCTTAAAATGCTTGAAACAAGCTATGCCGACCTCAGTATTTCAGTCAATGTATCTATTCCACAGTTCCGACAGGAAAACTTTGTCGATAGTATAATAAATACCATTACTCAGCATGATATTAAGCCGAGTAAACTGGAATTAGAAATAACAGAAAACATCTTAATGGATGAACCGCAGATCATCATTGATGCATTAACCAAGTTAAAAGCTCAAGGAATAAGCATAGCGCTAGATGATTTCGGTACTGGATTCTCTTCATTGAGCTACTTACAGAAACTGCCGCTTGATCGATTAAAAGTTGATCGTGCATTTGTTACCGATATTGATAAAGAAGGTCAGTCTGTTATTGCTGAAACGATTATTAATTTAGGTAAAAAAATGCAACTTAAAGTTATTGCTGAAGGTATTGAAGAAGTTGAACAGCAAGATCGTTTAATTGAGTTAGGCTGTGATGAAGTACAAGGTTTCTATTATGCTAAACCGATGCCATCAGACGAGTTCATCAACTTTCTTCAAAAACAAAGTTAACACTCGTAGAAGGTGAGTTTAAACCTCACGTCATACATTCAAAGACTCATTAAAGCACTCCTCCAATTTATTGGTCGAGTGTTTTTTTGTGTGTTGGTTTTATATACATCAACATAAACTAAACACACAATTAAAACACTTGTTTTAATTTATTGCATTTAATTTTTATTCAAGGCACACTCAGTCAGCTATTATTAGTTATCTACGTTTTTTAGAACAAAAATAGTGCTAAAAAATATAGGTTAATCATCAAAACATCAACACCACTTATAGGTGAAGGAGACGAAGCATGATATATCAAGGCAACAGCCTTTCAGCCCAATTACTCGAAGACGGCATTGTAGAACTTAAGTTCGATGCTCAGGGATCAGTAAACAAATTTGATCAAGCAACTTTTGAAGAATATATCGCTGTAGTTGCAGCAATTAACAATTGCAGTGACGCTAAAGGCGTTATGGTAACCTCTGGCAAATCAACATTTATTGTTGGGGCAGACATCACTGAGTTTTTAGCGTCGTTTAGTCAGCCCGAAGATGAATTAGCGGCATGGGCAAAAAAAGCATCTGACGTTTTCGATTCATTTGAAGATATTCAACTACCTACAATAGCTGCTATTAATGGCATCGCATTAGGTGGTGGTTGTGAAATGACGTTAGCCTGTGATTATCGTGTTGCTGATACTAATGCCAGCATTGGCCTTCCAGAAGTTAAACTTGGATTGATGCCTGGTTTTGGCGGTACAGTAAGACTACCTCGCCTTATCGGTTTTGATAATGCCGCAACGTGGATGTCTAC
This sequence comes from Colwellia sp. 75C3, assembly GCF_002836255.1. Classification (GTDB taxonomy): domain Bacteria; phylum Pseudomonadota; class Gammaproteobacteria; order Enterobacterales; family Alteromonadaceae; genus Colwellia. The sequence goes on from NZ_PJAU01000053.1 coordinate 55,962, forward strand.
AGGTAAAGCATTTAAACCAGCGGCAGCGCTTGCACAAGGTGTTCTTGATGCGGTTGTTGAACCACAAAATTTACGCACTGCAGCGATTAGCATGCTTAAATTGGCAATGAATGGAAAACTAGACTGGCGTGCGAAACGTCAACCTAAACTAGAACCATTAAACCTATCTCCAACAGAACTAATCATGTCGTCGACAACATGCAAAGGAATGATTGCTGCTAAAGCAGGCAAACATTACCCTGCTCCAATGGTGATGATAAATACATTAATTGCGAGTGCTAATTTAGATCGTACTGGTGCAATGGCTAATGAAAATGCTGGTTTTGCCAAATTAGCTAAAACTGATGCGGCAACAGCGCAAATTGGCTTGTTTATGGCAGACCAAGTCATTAAAGGCAAGGCTAAAAAAGCAGGTAAACTTGCAACAAAAGTTGTTAAAAAAGCGGCTGTATTAGGTGCTGGCATTATGGGTGGTGGTATTGCATACCAATCAGCTTATAAAGGCACGCCGATCATTATGAAAGACATCAATGATCAAGCGCTTGATTTAGGGTTAACTACCGCGACAGGTATATTAACTAAACAAGTCGAACGTGGTCGTATGAATGCTAAGAAAATGGCCGGTGTCTTAAACAACATCACGCCAAGCTTAAGTTATGACAGTGTTAAAGATGTAGATATTGTTGTTGAAGCCGTTGTTGAAAACCCTAAAATTAAAGGCATGGTTTTAGCTGAAGTTGAAGGTGTAATCAGTGAAGATGCTATTCTTACTTCAAACACGTCGACTATCTCAATTGACTTATTAGCGCAAAGTGTAAAACGTCCACAAAATTTCTGTGGCATGCACTTTTTCAACCCCGTTAACAAAATGCCATTAGTTGAAGTTATCCGCGGTAAAGATACCTCTGACGAAACCGTAGCTGCTGTTGTTGCTTATGCCGCTAAAATGGGTAAATCTCCAATTGTAGTGAATGATTGCCCTGGTTTTTATGTGAACCGTGTTTTATTCCCATACTTTGCTGGCTTCAGTCAATTAGTGCTTGAAGGTGCTGACTTTACAGCTATCGATAAAGTAATGGAAAAACAATTTGGCTGGCCAATGGGTCCTGCATATCTACTTGATGTTGTTGGTGTCGATACTGCCGATCACTGTACTGGTGTTATGTCAGCTGGTTTCCCTACGCGTATGACCAAAATTGATAATGATCCTGTAAGTACTCTGTATGCAAATGACCGTTTAGGTCAGAAAAATGGTAAAGGCTTTTATGATCACATTAAAGATAAACGTGGTCGTCCAATGAAAGTTCCTGCTCCTGTAGCTTACGAGTTACTTGGACAACATTGTGCTGATAAAAAAGATTTCAGCAGTGAAGAAATTATTGCTCGCATGATGATCCCTATGGTGAATGAAGTGGTTCGTTGTTTAGAAGAAGGCGTAGTTGATACAGCAGCAGAAGCTGATATGGGCTTAATCTATGGCGTTGGCTTCCCTCCATTTAGAGGGGGTGCAATTCGCTATTTAGAAACACTTGGCCTAGATAACTTTATCGCAATGGCTGATAAATATGCTGATTTAGGTGAAATTTATCAAGTGACTGATGGCCTGCGTGAAATGGCTAAATCAGGCAAATCTTATTTTTTTACCGATGTTAAAACAGCTTAAGCCGAGGAGAATAAAATGAACGAAGTTGTAATTGTAGACTGCATACGAACTCCAATGGGTCGCTCTAAGGCCGGCGTTTTTCGCAATGTACGTGCTGAAGCATTATCAGCACACTTAATGAAACAAATTTTAGTGCGTAATCCTGCATTAAACCCAGAAGACATTGAAGATGTTATTTGGGGCTGTGTAAAGCAAACCAAAGAACAAGGCTTTAACATTGCACGTAATGCATCATTACTTGCGGGTTTACCAAAATCAATTGGTGGTGTAACGGTTAACCGCTTGTGTGGTTCTTCTATGGAAGCATTACATCAAGCAAGTACCAGCATTATGTCTGGCCAAGGCGATGTATTCCTAATTGGTGGTGTTGAACACATGGGTCATGTTCCTATGATGTATGACGTAGATTTCGATCCTGCATTGAATAAACATATTGCTTTAGCATCAGGCAATATGGGCTTAACCGCGGAGCTGTTAGGTAAACAGCACGGCATTACTCGTGAAATGCAAGATGCCTTTGGTGCACGTTCGCATCAAAAAGCACATGAAGCACATTTGGCTGGTCGTTGGGACAATGAAATAGTTGCCACACAAGGTCATGATGCTACAGGCGCACTAACATTAGTTGAGCATGATGAAGTAATTCGTCCTGAAACGACTGCAGAAAGCTTATCAGCATTACGTCCTGTGTTTGACCCTGCAAATGGTACAGTGACTGCTGGTACTTCTTCAGCACTTTCTGACGGCGCTTCAGCAATGTTAGTTATGTCTGCTGCTAAGGCAAAAGAGTTAGGTTTAACACCTCGCGTTAAAATTCGTGGTATGGCTGTAGCGGGTTGCGATCCAGCAACGATGGGCTTTGGTCCTGTACCTGCAACGAAGAAAGCGTTAAAACGCGCGGGACTATCAATTCAAGATATTGAGTTATTTGAATTCAACGAAGCGTTTGCTGCACAAGCTTTATCTTGTGTTCGCTCGTTAAAAGTTGAAGATAAAATGGATCAAATTAATTTAAATGGTGGCGCTATTGCGCTTGGTCATCCTTTAGGTTGTTCTGGTTCACGTATCTCAGGTACGTTAATCAACTTAATGGAAGGCCAAGATGTAAATATTGGTTTAGCCACTATGTGTATTGGCTTAGGTCAAGGTATAGCAACAGTATTTGAACGTGTGTAATAATTAATTACGCGTATAAAAAACCCAGCAGTCGCTGGGTTTTTTATTATATTCAATAAGTTATTACTTAAGAAAAATTTCTTGTAGCGGTGGAACAACTTGTTTTTTACGGCTTAATACACCGTCTAACCAAGCTTTGCCCTCTTTTGGTGTAACACCAAATGCTTGCTCAGCTAAGGTATCACTATCACTGGCAATTAAAAGTTCAGAACCTTCTTTCATGATATCAGTCAAGAGTAAGAAAACACTGTGACGTCCACCCTCTGCTTTTAGTTCGGCGATATCAGCATATAATTCATCTTTTATATCATCAAAAACAGCTAAATCAATCACTTCAAGTTGGCCAATGCCAACCTTATGACCATTCATATTGAAGTCTTTAAAATCACGTTTTACTAGATCTCGAATTGGAGTACCTTGAACTGCAGATTTTACTCTGAACATGTCCATACCAAGTTCTTTGAAATCTTCGATACCAGCGATCTCTGCCAATGCTTCTACACATTTGATATCGGCTGTTGTACAGGTTGGTGATTTAAATATAACGGTATCACTTAAAATTGCACATAACATGGCACCGGCAATATTTTTTGGTATCTCGACATTGTGAAAATCATACATCATCTTGATAATTGTATTGGTACAGCCAACTGGACGTACCCAAATTTCAAGTGGAGATGATGTTGTTAAATCACCCAATTTATGATGGTCAATAATACCTAAGATCGTAGCTTGATCGATATCATCAGGAGCAAGTTCAATATCGCTGTGATCAACAATATATACCCCTTCTCCAGCATAACTCGTTTTAAGCTCAGGCTGTTCAAAACCAAATTTATCTAAGATAAACATTGTTTCAGGTGTCAATTCACCTAAGCGTGCGGGAACAGTGTGTTCCCCTAGGGTAGTTTTTAAGTATGATAATGCGATAGCTGAACAGATAGAATCTGAATCGGGTATTTTGTGACCTACAACGTAATTTGGCATAAAAGTGCTCTCCTTTAAATTATCTGTATTCTACCAAAGTAAAACTTGATTGTGTATGTTGTTAACCCTTGCTTGGTAATATCTTATAACTAACAAGCTTCTACTATTACAATGACGTAATGGTTTTGTTTATTTGTTGGAATTAAAATATATTTATTAAGGTTTTACATAAGCTTTCCATCGCCTCAACGCACGATTGGACAAAATATAGCTCAAAAGGGCATAGGGAGATTAAGGCGTTACTAATGGGGCCATTGCAAAAAATATATTCATAAAGGGAACCAAATGAATATTACACTTATTCGAAAGTTGATATAGGCAGGTCAGCTAGGCCAAAATTCGTTCATTACTGGGTTATTACCTGAGGGTACAGTCTTGTATGTTTTAATTATTAAATATAATCAGTCTAAAACGATGTGAAAAAATATATAGCTGATTGCTTACTCATTAGGTTTTGTTTTATTTAGACCAAACCACTTAAGTTTTATTACGTCCAATCTACCATTTTTAATGAGTTTTCTTTTACCTTCATCATAAACAGCTAATAGTTTGCTATTTCCCTCAATCCCCTTCATGGAAACTACATACTCCAAACTTGAATCTATAATAGGAGTATTGGTAAATTTATGTTCCCAACCTTCTTGTTTTAAAACATAATCCCAACTTTCTTTATAACCAATAAAACCGTCTACGTGGCCTTTTTCAAGCATACGGAAGCCATCCGATATATGTCCTATATCATATTTCGTTACAGTATTTAAAGATTGCCATTTTTTACCATAATTGAATCCTCGTTTAACCCCAATTATTTCTCCCTTTAGTGAGTCTAATCCTTTCCATTTGAAATCAGAGTTATTAGCTGAATAAATAACATAGTCGACCACATTAATTGATTCTTTCGAATAGTTAAATATTTTCAATCGTTCGTCGGATTTACTGATGGGAAATAAAAGCTCTACATGCCCATATTCAAGAAGCTTTATAGCGCGGGGCCAAGGAACCACGATGTATTTTATTGAATAGCCCATAGAATAAAAGCTCTCTTTAAAAACATCCCAACTATACCCTTTTATTAATTCAGTACCATCTTGAGTCGATATAAACCCTGTAACTGACTCATTTCTTTCAACAAAAACATAAGGTGCGTAATCGACTAAGCTCACAACAGAAATTACTCTATCGGCGCCATAGGCTTTAAGGTTAATTGAGAGCAATATACATATAATTAATAAATCCTTCATAATAAATATATAGCACAAAGTAATTAACATGTTATCAATCGAGGTAATAAATTAGGAACGAACAGAAGAAAAAATAATAGCGTTATAAAAAGGTCCCAAATAAAACGCCCTCTTCATTACTAATAAATTAGTTATGTCATGTTACTGGAAGTGATTTAGTAATTAATTACGGCGCTCAATCACTTAGGTAAATTAATCAGATTTTCTTTTTTAAGATCAACATAAGCTTTTCTCAATTTATCGACTAATGCAATATCACTGTTCAGACTTGCGGCCAAATAATTCTGCACACTAAAAGCAAATAGGGATTTTTCAAATAGATTAGGATCAAGCCCTAGCTTTGCTGAAATTTCAAAAACTCTCTTTTCTTCTAAAAGAACGAAATCTAATCTTTTTACTAGAAGCATTTTTAATAATTGATTGGAGGAGACAACCAGTTTCCGTTTGTTTTGAGGGAAGTTAGCATCAATGAAGTTTTGATAATATGAGTCCCGTTCTACTCCGGTTAAATACCCTTTAGCCTCTTCAATATTATTAATTTGAAGAGAATTTGTTCTAAGTTTGTAAAAGTAAATATCAAATTCTTGCGTAACAGGACCAATCCAGTGAAACAACTTCTCTCGCTGAAGAGTACGCCCTAACCCTGTAATAAAATAATTATTGGTATTAAGTCCATTCTTATAGACTCTTGCCCAGGGTTTAATACTAAACGCATACTCAACATCTGCACGTTCAAATACATCCTTGGCTATTTCATACACGAAACCTTTAGGCTGTGTCTTCTCCATATAAACATAAGGCCGCCACTCGCTGGACTCTAGACTTATTATATCCTCCGCGTAAGCGGGCATAGAAATATAAGTCGATAGCAAACTAATGAGTAATCCTAATTTTATCAAAGTACTACCTTTATTTAGATTATGAATTCCAAAGAAACTGATTGAGGTATTAATAAACGTACAGATGTTAAATTAATGTAGTTTATTTTAAGTTGGAAATAAAACCTTTAAATTTAATTTCAAGAAAAAAAATTCTACCGGATACTTATTAGCTCGATGTTTAAAACTCAAATCGTTTACAGATTATATATATACGGCTCGAATTATGAGGCTACTACTTAAAATCTCCCGTAAGAAACTGTTAAATTAAATGCGCAAGAAAGGCATATGCCAACATAAAGTGGAAAATGCAAGCCACTGGACGCAACAAAAATGGTCGGTATTGATATTCAATGGGATCATGGAGATTTAGCTGAAAGTAAAGCTGGAGCTTTAGAAATGGTTAAAGGTTTTGGTTTAGCTGTTCCTCCTAGAAGTACTAATCCACCATCACTAACAAGTAATCATATTAGTGGTGAAGCCATAGTTCACTTTAGTAACTAAGAATAGTTAGCTATTACACAGGTCTCTTGGGTTGTAGCAAACTATTTTAGTTCATGCCTAATCATACCAATTTAAGACATCTTTGTTTTGTTACTGTCGAATAATTAATGACATTATCTATATGATAACTATGCTTGATTAGATCTAAACAACCGTTTTTACTGCGCTTGAGTGGCTTTCGGAACCCCTTTCGAAGCCCTACTATGCAAGGAATATAAAAAGGGTTCCAAATACCCCCCTCTTCATCGCTTATATAGATAATCTTTAGTTCGTATATTTAAGTTTCTTTATATAGAACATTGATATTTGGTAGGTCGGGATAAGAGTAGTCACACTCAATTATTAAAGTAATGTAACTTTTCCTGTGGTCGAGTCGTAGGTGAAACCCAAATCAATTTTTCTTGTTAGCTTGTACGAGCAAGACTTATTACCTTCATAGTTACTAATAAATTCTTTCGAATCATCAATCGCTGCTTTATTCTCACCATCTTCTATTAGCGCTGTCCATAAAGATAAGCAATCATCATCATTATCTGTCGATATTACTGTATCACTACCAGGATAACTTTGAGCAGGAAAACCTTCTGGGTTAATATCTATTCGTCCAGATGCATCAGTCCCATATAGTTGAATATTATCACGCTGACTAAATGCAGCTGGTGACCCCAGGACTCTCCATTTCATGTTTGCCAGTTTTACACCTGACCTTAAAGCACCCGCATTTGCTTCAACTTTTGCTGCTAATGCATCATCAGTTAAATTCATATATTTTGGTGCAGCTGTCACTGCCAATATACCCAATATGACAATAACCACGACTAATTCAATTAAGGTGAAACCTTTATTCTTTATCATTTATCACTCGGTTATTTTTTGATGAATGATTTTCTTTCTAACCATCAAAGTTATATTAATTTTGCATTTTGTATAATATACCATTTACCTTGTTTGGGTATCAATAACACGGCATGAATAATGAGAAACAGAAAGTTCAGTCTTATGCTTGATTGGACATAAACCTTTATTTTTAAAGGATTTAAGATAGACATGGAGCACTATTGGAACCATGAAAAATAAAGAAATCTAAAAAGGGTTCCAAATTAGACTCCCACTTAATCACTAACTCTGATTCCTTGTTCCTCGCTTTAAGTTTTTAGAAGGCGCCATTTCTAATAAATTATTCACCTCATATTACTGAGAACTCTTAGTAATATTTAAACTTTAACAAAAGTTAAATATCTTTAGACTCTAAAACTAGAGGCTAGCAGAGGATCTATTCTAACCGATTATTTGTCTGTCGAAATATTTTACATAACGTAATTACCTCCTCCTACAGAGTAATTCAACACACTGATATTTAAAGCGTAAATATATGTGGCTCAATATTTGCTTTGTCGCAATAGCATCTTGGATACCCACAAAGATGAACAAAAATAATAAATCAAGGAAATATCATGTCAGTTTTTAAGCGCTCTTTACGCACATTATTACCAATGGTTGCGTTGCCTTTTTTTGCAATGCAAGCTCAAGCGACACCGATTTACAGTAATACTACGACCGTTACTAGTGCTACAAATAGCCTAACGTTCGATTCTATTAGTGGAAGTCTACTTAATTACACCGAAGATGGTGCCGTTGTATCGATTAACGATAATCAATGTTGTAGCAATACCGCATACTATGGATCGGGTGGGAACTATAGCTGGGTTACAATATCTCTTACGAGCGGTGACTTGATAAATGCGCTTGACTTCAGAATAGGGGATGGGCATAGCTCGTCTTTTTTCAGCTCTGGCCATCAGATGAATATGATATGGGAGACATTTGTTGGTAGCACTTCCACCGGTTTTGGTGATGTATCCATGGATCGAGGAAGTTCCGTTGGTTGGAATGATAACGCAGGCTTTACTTCAATTCGAGTAGCGGCTCTTGATAGCTTGACTAACTTCGGTGAGTTTCAGGCAATTGCACTTGATGACCTGCGAATTGGCGCGCACTCAGTACCAGAACCTGCAACACTTGCTTTGCTCGGGTTCGGGTTGGCTGGTATTGGTCTCAGAAGAAAAAAGAAAACAACATAATGAGTTGATTCACTTTTATTTAAGGCCTCGACATTTGTCGGGGCTTTTTTATACCTACAAATAAGACAAATATAGTTACTTTTTCAATGCTTGATTGGACGTAAACATATATTTTTATTGGCCTTTCGTCATGAATGGAACACTATTGGAACCCAACGAGAGTTTTTCATTATATTTCAGTGTTCCAAACTAAACCCCACTACATCCCAAATTATTTATATCTAATTTAAGTAATACTTGTTTCTATTTATTTTTATGCTCTAAATATTTGAAATTATGAGATATGATATATGATATATGATATATGATATATGATATATGATATATGATATAAATTATCAATTAAAAATCTCTATAATCAACAGTTAAATTAATCCCCGTATATAGGAAGCCTCATGCAAGGGAAAATTGTACGTTGGAATGACGACCGAGGATTCGGTTTTATCTCAGCTAAAAATAATAAAAGTGACGTATTTGCACACATCTCTCAGTTCAAGAAAGGGTATCGTAGCCCAAGGGTTGGTGATTCAGTTAACTTTCAAGTCACAATGGAGAAAGGAAAGACGAGCGCTAAGTTAATTTCATTTATTGATGTGCAACCTATCCCAAAATTGATACTACCATTTGCTCCTCAAATATTGATTTCCATCTTAATACTTATACCTTCATGTATTACTTACATTTATTTAAATAAGCCCATACAACCTGAAGTTTATAATGAAATGGGATTTACTTGTGGAGGGAAAAATTATTGTAGTCAGATGATATCTTGCAATGAAGCAAAATTCTATTTAGCTAACTGTCCAAATGTTGAAATAGATGGAGATGGTGATGGGATTCCCTGTGAAAGACAACTTTGCAATAGTTGGTAAATCATTCAAACGAAAAATGTACGATTGGCTCTTGTTAGTGTCTCGCTATTTTAGCCTCATAATAAGGCATTTAAACTCAAAGGTGAAAAATGGAATTTATAATACTTTTTTTGATTTTCGTTATTTTATTGGTGGTTTTATTAAAAGCTAAAACCACTCCTCCCATAGAAGCTTCATATGAATTAATAGGACCATTATTTACTCCTGCGGAGCGTTCCTTTTTGGGAACTTTAAATTTAGCATGTGATGATAAAGCAGTGGTATTCGGCAAAGTAAGAATTGCTGATATCTTAAAGCCCCAAAAAGGGCTTAACCGAAGCCAATGGCAAACGGCCTTTAACAAAATATCATCCAAGCATTTTGATTTTGTTATATGTAACGCCAATGATCTTTCGGTATTGTCAGTTATAGAGCTTGACGATAGTAGCCACAATCGAAAAGCGAGCATAAAGCGTGATGAATTAGTCGAACTTGCCTGTAAGAATGCTTCTTTGAAATTACATAGGTTTAAAGCAAGGGCTACTTATAGTGTTAATGAGATTAGAAATACAATTTTTGAAATAACAGTTCCACCTGAAACAGAGTCTATTGAAGTTACTTCAATTACCCCAAAATGCCCAAAATGTACTTCTGAGTTAATGGTCAAAACAGCTCAAAAAGGTAATAATAAAGGTAATCAGTTTTTAGCTTGTAGTGGTTTTCCTAAGTATCGATATACTGAAGAGCTTTAAGTTTATCAAGCCAATTAAAGCTTTTGGCTTTCCCTCGTTCCTCAATAATTATCAGCCCCTTAGTTGGGCGCTAACTTACAAAAGGAGTTTGTTATGATAGATCCAGTTTCATTCTTATTTACTTCATATTTTAAAATGATATCAAGTAGTATCAATCAACATTTTTCAGATTTGTATAATGTTGAAATGCAAACAAAAGTAGTTAAATTTGACGGCTATAACATTGCCTATAGTTATCAAATTTGGAAAATAAAACAGGATAATGTTTGTAATAACTACAGACAAAATTCAACCGAATTTTCTCTGTGTACTGTAAAAGCTAAAGATTTATTTCGTCAATCTTGTTCATATTTACAACAAGATAAGAATAAGCAACACATAACGATTAAATTACAGAATATGTATTGTAATGCCTCTATTAACTTTAAACCTCAAGTTGCAATGGTTACAGAACCTAAAAAGAAATCTACCTATCAGATAGCACAAAAAAAATGCAATACAGCAATTCTGGAATCAATGGGATCACGAGATAAAAAGGTTATTAAAGCAAGAAAGGTTGCCTGTGAAGAGTTAGAAACATATTCAAAGTAATTTAATATCCCGTTTAAACGGAAAACATAATTAGAGCGACAAAGAATGTTATTTAAATTACATTCTTTGTCCTGACCAAACTACTCTGCCAATAATTTCCATATCTGTTCCATCTAGGTTTTCTTTATTTATTTCCCAAGGTTCATAGATATTATTGTCTGATTTCACTTTGATAATTCCGTTAGGCAACATTTGTAAGCGTTTAACAAGTAAGTTTTGCTCGTGTCGCATTACATAAATTCCATCACATAACCCATTAAAGTGTTTGTTCACCATTATCATGGCACCGTTCTTTAATGTCGGGTACATACTGTCACCATCAACTAACATCAAAAATACATCATTAGCGTTTACACCAATTTCTTTATTTAGCCATTCAGGCTTAAAGCTAATTAAGTGCGTTTGTTTTTCTGCTTCTACCAATGTCCCTTTCCCTGCTGAAGCCGAAATAACATAAAAAGGTAAAGCTATTTTAATTACACTGCGTAGATATGCGACGTCATGATAAATCGTTACACCAGCAGCTCCTGCATTTCTCCGCATTTTACAATGTGCTATTAAGTCACTGCTCTTAAGTTCGTTGGTTAATACATTTGCTATTGGCCATTCTCTTATCATTTTGACAACGTATTGCTTCGTTCTTCCAGTAGCGACCCACAAATCGATGTCATGTATATAGAGACCTAGTAATTCACCCATTGTAATTACCTTTTCTTGAGCTGAAATATTGCTTAGCTCTACGGCTTATCTTCTTAACTTACCCCATGTTTTGGCTAATTCTTTTTTACTGAATGTTTTGGATTCTCTATGTATAATTACGCCATTCTTTTTTACGCGAATGGTGCAACGGTAACTAAAATCTCCGTTAGCCTTTTGGCGTTTATCAATTGTTACTGAAGCCATTGAATTATCCTTAATCGTCCTACCCAAAATGGGGCGCATTTGGAACACCATAAACGGAAACCCAACGAAAGTACAGGCGATTCAAGGCAACTTAGAGTATAACCAAATGACTATAATTACTGACACAACACCATACAGTGCAAGGCCTACAATAGATCACAGGCTAAGCGTTGCGCCTATGCTCGATTGGACAGATAAACATTGTCGGTACTTCTATCGCCTTATGTCGAAACATACGGTGCTATATACTGAAATGGTTACTACCGGTGCCATATTGCATGGTAGAGGTAACTATTTAGAGTACAACGATGCTGAACATCCCTTAGTATTGCAACTAGGTGGTAGTGATGTAAAAGCGATGACTGAATGCGCTAAAATGGCTGAGCAATATGGATATGACGAAGTTAACATAAATGTAGGTTGCCCATCAGATAGAGTTCAAAATGGTCGCTTTGGGGCATGTTTGATGGCTGAACCTGCGCTTGTTGCCGAATGCGTCAATGAAATGCAATCAGCGACAAATATTCCTGTCACGGTAAAGTCACGAATAGGTATTGATGATCTCGATTCATATGAGTTTTTACACACGTTTATTGAGCAAGTAGCACAAGCTGATTGTAAACACTTTATCATCCACGCAAGGAAAGCCTGGCTAACAGGTCTTAGCCCGAAACAAAACCGTGATGTACCACCGCTAGACTATGAGCGTGTTTATCAGATAAAGAAAAGTTTCAGTGAATTAGATATTTCAATTAATGGTGGCATCAAATCATTGGCAGAAGCTAATGAACATCTTAATCATATCGATGGTGTAATGATCGGACGTGAAATATATAACTCTCCTTATCTACTTACTGATGCTGACAACCTAATTTATCAGTCAGATACACAGACACTCAGCAGAGCTGATATCATTGATTTGATGATGCCATATATTAACAGTCATGTTGATGCTGGTGGACGAGCTTGGCATATACTAAGACATATGCTCGGCTTATGTAACGGATTATCGGGCGCAAGAAAATTCAGACAACACTTAAGTGAGTGTGCGGGTAAAGATGGAGCGAATGGACAGGTACTCCTTGATGCCTTTAATAAAGTAACATTGCCGTAATCCCCGCTATTTGATCTCAATATCGGGAATAGTTGTCCCGATATTGAAATTTTGAGAACTTTCAACCTTGTGAATTTCACCTACTAACTTACCTTTTAAACCATATAATAGTCATTATAACCAGCCTTCTATTCAGGTCCAACCCACTTTAGTTTAGATTTACGATTCAAAAACTAAATAACTATAGATTTCAGTACCTTAATAATTAATTGTAACTTTGGCACAACCTTTGTAACACTTATTGCAACTTAGTAATAACTACAAACATTTTCGCATCAATTTCTATACTTATTCATCAGCGAAATATACAAGGACAGACCATGTTAGATTTAAATACCCTATTTGCATTAACAATGATACCGGCTTCAGCTATGTTACTTATTTCAATGGTTGTTGGTGCTTTTGAACCGAAAGCTTAGATTCAGATTAACAATTGTCCTATAATTGTTGAACTATGTGGATGCCTTTATGCTCTGTCACCTATCAATAAATATTATTTAAAATTTTACTCTGAGCTTAGTCTTTGGGCTACCTAATGATTTCAAAACATGCATTCATATAATTAAAGTGATAAATATTGTCTTGTCGTCACTAATTATCAAAGTAGATGTATGAACATCTGATTCTCTCCGTATAAATCGTTCTACGTGGCCCACAAAACCATCGGAAGAACTGTTTAACTCCCAAATCACTTTAGTACGGGCTTCTCGTGTGCCGAAACAAAAATAGCAATAGAAAATGTCTTGCGTTCACATGGGCATATCTAACATAAGGCAAACGTTCAAATCGCAGAAAGCAAAAAACCCGTAGTGTTAGCTACAGGTTCTTTAATTATAAGTCTAGCCATGTCCTACTCTCACATGGGCATATCTAACATAAGTCACACTACCCTCCTAGCAACTGCGTGCGGCTTGTAGGCGGGAATTTATTCGCGCTTATCTTAATTGTTTAAAATCCCAGACATAAAAAAGCCCGTTACTTTCGTAACGGGCTTCTCGTGTACCTAAGCACAAATTAGAAGTCTAGCCATGTCGTACTCTCACATGGACATATCTAACATAAGTCACACTACTATCGGCGCAACTGGCTTGACACTACTGAGTAAATATTTTTAAATCCCAAACAGCG
>NZ_PJAU01000034.1 GCF_002836255.1 Colwellia sp. 75C3
TAATAACAGGCAAAAAATAGTTTGCTAAAATGTTGAGGAACGAAAACAGCAAACTGTTTTTTGTCCTTGTTTATTAGCTTGTTAGGAGTACATTTACCCATACTTTTGAATCAGCTCTTTAGTATATTTAGATGCATCCTGTAATTGCTTTGTTGATAAATTTAGACCTGAAACAATCCTCTTTGCAGTTACTTGATCTTCGAGTTTTCTATGGATTGTGACTTGTAACCAAGCATACCCCTTAACTAAGTCTACATTCTCAGTGCCACCCATTTTGTAATACAGAACACCTAAATCAAATGGTGCCCTCTCATGTTTTTGTTGTGCTGCAAGAGTTAATAATTGAATAGCTTTTTTAACATCAGGTTCGCCAAAACTACTAGATAAAATAAGAATTGCAAGGTTGTAAGCAGAACGCCCATTTCCTTGTTCAATTGATTTTGAGTACCAATACTTAGCTTTGGATAAATCTTTAGGATTGCCGTCGCCTCGCTCGTAGCTATACCCCAAAAGGTATTGAGCATAATTATCACCACCCTCAGCCACTTTTTCTAGATTTTCCATTTTCTCATTTGAAGTAGACTGGCAACCAGAGAGGGTGAGTAGCAATGCTATGATGATTACTCTGAAATCCATTTGTACTCCTAACGCCGTTTTAAGCGGCAAATTGCAGTTGGCTAAAATAAGTGAGGCACGAACAAAAAGCCAACTGTAATTTGTCCGTCTTGAAAACCCTTGTTATGTTTTACATTTCACGATTTCTTTTGCTTCGGAAATCTCTAGCAGAGTTTGTTTAAAAAGCTCTAATGAAGGCTTTAACAATTCACAATGAGATATTTCAGTGTGCTCGATTGGATATTCGTTATTTTCTACCAATGTACCACAGTCAAAAGCATTAGTGCCCTGAGCATCGGCTATGCAGCTAGCAACAGCTCGCCAATGTTTAGAGCTTTTTGTGGATTTTTTACACTCGTTATACGGCTTATTTACTAAAGTATAAATCTCACTGCGCAACTCAGCATACTCTTTAGTTGGTTGGCACGAGTCATTAGCAACAGCAAAAAACGGTAATGAAGCTATTAACAATATTCGAATTACCACTTAAACCTCCGTAAAACATAACGCCCAAATAACAGGCTAAAAATTGTGGGCTAAAATGGAGCGAAGCGAACAGCCCGCTGTTTTTAGTCCTTGTTGATTTGCTTGTTATGTACCGATTTCACACAACACTTTGATTACATTAACATGTTCTTCGCCAACAAGACCAACATCTTGATGAAACCTAAACCCTGAACGTTTTACTTTAGCAACATCAAGTGCCAACTTTGCTTGTGTAGAGTCATTATTTATTAGCGCGAATGACGCGTGCCATTTGAATTTGTCTAACGAAAACATTAGTCGGCTTTGATATTTGTTAAGTACAACAAGTACATTTTGATACTCATCCTCTATTGCTTGAGTAGCAACAATATACGGATAGTCAACATAAGTTGTTGTCTGGTGATTTGGAAATTCATCTTCACGTTTGAGTACTGCACGATAGGCTTGCATTGAATTATCAACTTCACTGAGAGTCATAAACGCCTCACCCTGCACAGAATAAGCAAGAACATCTTCATATTTATCAGTTCGCGTTTCAAAGTATTCTTTAATTAAGCGTAAAGAGATTAAAGGGAATGAATCTGTTAAATATGAGGATTGAATAACAATATATTGATCTCGTTGAGAACGAGCACGTTTTAACTTTGCGTAGAACAGGGTTTCGATTTCATCATTCCATTCATTATTTCTATACCAGTCGTCAGATGACATAGCTTTCCTTAGGTACATAACAGTTTAATATGAGGCAATATCCCTTGTTTCTACAAGATGGGATTAATCGTCCATAATTTTATAATATCAAGAGATTACGCGATTGTTATCGATAGATCAATGAGTTAAAAAATTAGCTTTACGTGGTCGATGTGTGAAAGGAGGAAATTTGCACGCTTTCTTGTAGAAAGAAGGAATTACTGAGGTGCTGTATAAAAACACAGTAAAATTAAAGGTTAGTCTAAGACTTTTTGGCTATTAAAAACTCTCTTTTTAAAACGGGTTAAACTATCTAATTCCTCTAGATCAAAAAACGCGACGTAGTTGCCTACCTCGCGTTTTACCTGAATACTCACTGAACTACAGTTAACTAAAGGTTAATTAACCTATGTTAGTTAAACCGCCCATGTAAGGCTGTAATACTGTAGGAACATTGATACTTCCATCTGCTTGCTGATAGTTCTCTAAAATAGCAACTAAGGTACGCCCTACCGCTAAACCCGATCCGTTCAGTGTATGCACTAATTCCAATTTGTTCGTTTCACTATTTCTATAGCGTGCTTGCATACGGCGAGCTTGGAACGCGCCCATACTTGAACATGATGAAATTTCACGGTATGTATCTTGTGCAGGTAACCATACTTCTAGATCGAAAGTTTTAGCTGCACTAAAACCAACATCACCACTACATAATTGTACTGTACGATAAGGTAATTCTAGTTTTTCAAGAATAACTTCCGCATGACGTGTTAGTTCATCAAGGGCCGTCATTGAGTTTTCAGGCTTAACTATTTGAACCATTTCAACTTTATCAAATTGATGTTGGCGAATTAGCCCTCGAATATCACGACCACCAGAGCCAGCTTCACTTCTGAAACAAGGCGTATGTGCAGTCATCTTCATCGGTAAATCTTTTTCATCTACAATTTCATCACGAACTAAGTTAGTTAGTGGCACTTCTGATGTAGGAATTAATGATAGTTTTTTATTTGATAAATCAGTATGAAATAAATCTTCACCAAACTTAGGTAGTTGACCCGTACCGTATAAAGAATCGGCATTAACTAAGTACGGTACGTACATTTCTAGGTAACCATGTTCTTCTGTATGGGTATCAAGCATGAATTGCGCAATAGCTCGATGTAACCGAGCAATTTTGCCACGCATTACGGCAAAACGAGTACCAGCAAGTTTAGCACCACTTTCAAAATCTAAACCTTTATCAACGGCAAAGCCTAAATCGACGTGGTCTTTTACTTCAAAGTCGAATTCACGTGGTGTGCCCCAACGTTTTAGTTCAACGTTGTCATCTTCATCTTTACCAGCGGGTACCGAGTCATCAAGAAGATTAGGTATAGCACTAGCAATAGCATCAATTTTAGCTAACACTTCATCTTGTTCTGTTTTAGCCGCATCAAGGTCATTACCTAGCTGACTTACATGAGCAAGTAATGGTGCAATATCTTCACCGCGCGCTTTCGCTTGGCCGATAGACTTTGAACGCGTATTACGTTCATTTTGCAGTTCTTGAGTTTTCACTTGAACAGCTTTACGCTGCTCTTCTAACGAACTTAACGTCACGGTATCTAATTCGAAACCACGTTTGGCAAGTTGTTGAGCGATATTATCTAAATCTGTTCTAAGCAGTTTTGCATCAAGCATAATTATTCACATTCTTGTTAATGAAGTTATTAAAAATTGTTTTATGTTTATTCTATACCCGCGATTAGTAATCAGCGGTTATTTTGTTAAAGCAGTTACCATATACATTCCCAGTGCTGCTGCACCAATACACAGTGAAACATTCAGTAAGATATTTATTGCCGCTTTTAACACGTCCCCTTGTTGTAATAGTAACAAGGAGTCTAAAGAAAATGTAGAAAAGGTGGTAAATGCACCTAAAAACCCTATTCCTATTAAGGTTCTATGCACACTAATATTGAGAATTTCATGCTCAATTAGTTGATATAACAAACCCATAGTCAATGAGCCGATGATATTAACCATCAATGTGGCAAAAGGGAAACCTTTTCCGAGCCAATTTAATACTAATTGAGAGATATAAAAGCGTAAACTTGCTCCGCAAGCACCACCAATGGCAACAAATGCGTATAAAGTGAAATTACTAATAGCGTTGGTCATGGCTATTCCTATCAAGCTGGTTTAAATAATCGAGCTTTTCTTTGAGCTTTTTCTCTAAGCCACGTTCCGTTGGCTGGTACAAACGAGTATGTGAGCTATCGCCTTTAGCTAATGCTTCAGGAAAGTAATTTTCACCTGCGGCGAAGGCATTAGCCTCATCATGGGCATAGCGGTATTCTGTGCCGTGGCCAAGTTCTTTAGTGATACTGCTGGTAGCATTTTTTAAATGCAAAGGTACATCTAAGTCACAGGTTTGTTGCGCTAATATTTTTGCTTTATTAAAGGCTTGATAAACCGCATTACTTTTAGGCGCTAAGGCCATATATACCGTAGCTTGTGCAATAGCACGTTCACCTTCACTTGGGCCAACACGATGAAATGTGTCCCAGGCGTTGATAGCAAGTTGCATGGCACGGGGGTCAGCATTACCTATATCTTCACTGGCAATAGCAAGTAAACGTCTGCCAACATACAGAGCATCACCACCGGCGGTAAGAATTCTTGCATACCAATAAAGAGCCGCATCTGGGCTAGAGCCACGTACTGATTTATGAAAAGCACTAATCAAATCATAAAAAGCGTCACCGCCTTTATCATAAAGGGCTATTTTACTGCCCGCAACTTGGGCGATTAACTCAACAGTAATGGTTTTTACATTACCGTTAGTCTTATTAGCACCCTGTCCGCCTTGCTGACTTTCTGAGTTAGTTTCTTGTGCAGTAGATATTGTAGGTACACTATCAAGGCAATTTTCTAATAAATTAAGTAATCGTCTGGCATCGCCATCACTACGATTAAGTAAACTTTGTGTGGCATCAACACTTAACTCAATACTCAGTTGCTGTTCAGCTTCACATAATGAGAGTGCGCGTTGTAATACTTGTGCTAAGTCATCACGAGTTAATTTTTTCAAGGTATATAAACGGGCGCGCGATAATAACGCTTGGTTTAATTCAAACGCAGGGTTTTCTGTAGTCGCACCAATAAAGATGATGGTGCCGTCTTCAATATGCGGTAAAAATGCATCTTGCTGTGATTTATTAAAACGATGTACTTCGTCAACAAACAGGACAGTTCTGCGTTTATTAGCGCCCTCACCTTGTGCACGCAATTTTGCTTTCTCAATAGCACTACGTATCTCTTTAATACCCGAGGTAACTGCAGATACACGTTCTATTTCGGCATTAGCATGTTGCGCAATAATTTCAGCCAGTGTGGTTTTACCACTACCTGGTGGTCCCCAAAAAATAAGGGAGTGACAATGACCTTGTTCAATTGATTGTGCTAAGGGTGAATCTCCCCCTAATATATGCTGTTGGCCTACATAGTCTGCTAAGGTTTTTGGACGCATTTTTGCAGCAAGTGGCATAAAGCTACTTGCTGGTGCGTTATCCTGCGTTGAAGCATTGCCCATTGAAGAATCACTAGAGCCTGATAAAGCATTATTTTCTGGGGTTAGATCAAACAGTGAATTTTGCTGACCGTCACTACTATTGCCTTGTCTATTGCCTGAGTTATCGTTTGTCTTCAAGTCTTACACCTTCAGGTAAGCTAAATGTAAATAATGATGCCTCAGGCTTAACAGTACTATTAAACTGACTTAAGCTGATTTGGCTAATTTGCCCTGTTGCATCCTCAAACGAAAACTCACTTAACTGAGTATCCTTCGTTTTTGTTTCACTAAAAGTTAGGGTGAGCTTTTTAATTTGGCTGCTTTCATCTTTTGGCATGACGACAAAACGAGAGCCTTGTTCGATAACATTGTACTGTTGCCAAAGTTGAGGTTCATCACTGGTTAGTAACAAAATGGGCGTGTTATGAATGGATTTAGCTAAGCTAAAAGCACTGGCTTGTTCAATAAACGGGTCATAAAACCACAAGGTATTACCATCGCTAACAATCGAAGTTTCATCCGGAGTAATGGTTTTCCAATTGACAAGGTTAGGCTTGCTTATAGCAAGTGTTCCCGATCCTTGTTGTAATAATTCACCTTGTCCACTAACAATTTTTTGGCTGAAATCGGCACTAAAATAAGCCAGTTTACTTAACTTGGCCATTAAGTGCTCTTTAGCTGCATTTGTCGGTGACGCTAATGCAGTCTCGTCGACCTTAGCGCTAATTGGTGCTTGAACCGCATAAGCCATCGGTTGATAAAAACTCAGAACTGGCAGTAATAGGCTCGTTAACGCGAATGTTCGAAAAAATGGTTTCTGTTTAAAATTAATTTGCATAGCTTTACTTCTAATAAGATGAACTGTATCTGCGTTTAGCTGACACAGGGAAAATAATAAGCGATAACCTGATCTTGAATTTAATCAATCGCTGTGAATAAGTTAACAATATAAATTAAAAGTCGCGCACTGGTGGCGGCGCTAAGACTTCACGCGCACCGTTATTGCCCGGTGTAGATACGACACCTTGCAATTCCATTTGTTCAACTATTCGTGCTGAGCGGTTATAACCTATTCTAAATTGTCTTTGAACACTCGAAATTGATACGCGGCGTTTTTCAGTGACAAAATTAACGGCTTCGTCGTAAAGTGCGTCAACCTCTTCAGCCTCACTACCTTCAGCTTGTTCACCAGGTAGTAAAATATCTTGGTCGTGTTCACCTGATAAAATTTCTTCAACATAGTTAGGCTCGCCACGGGATTTCCAGTCTTTTACGACCGCATGAACCTCATGATCATCAACAAATGCACCATGCACACGCGTTGGTACACCGGTACCCGGTGGTAAATAAAGCATATCACCCATACCGAGTAACTGCTCTGCCCCTTGTTGATCTAATATGGTACGAGAGTTTAATCCTGACGATACCTGAAACGCCATACGCGTAGGTATGTTCGCTTTAATCAAACCAGTAATAACATCTACGGAAGGACGCTGTGTCGCAAGAATTAAGTGAATTCCTGCAGCACGCGCCTTTTGCGCAATACGGGCAATAAGTTCTTCAACTTTTTTACCAACAATCATCATCATATCGGCAAATTCATCGACGATTACAACAATGCTTGGTAATTTCTCTAACATCGGTGGCGTTTGGTCCATACCATCATTAGGTTGCCATGTTGGGTCAATTAATGGCTCACCGGCAGCAATAGCTTCAAGTACTTTCTTGTTGTAACCTTTTAAATTACGTACACCTACCGCTGACATTACTTTGTAGCGACGCTCCATTTCACCAACACACCAGCGCAGTGCATTAGCCGCATCTTTCATATCCGTAACTACTTCAGCCAATAAATGTGGAATACCTTCATAAACCGAAAGTTCAAGCATTTTCGGGTCAATCATAATCATACGCACATCTTCAGGCGTTGATTTATATAACAAACTGACAATCATGGTGTTTACACCAACCGATTTACCAGAGCCGGTAGTACCCGCAACCAGTAGATGTGGCATTTTACCCAAATCGACCACTACTGGATCACCGGCGATATCTGTACCTAAAACCATAGCAAGTGGTGAAGGAGACTCTGCAAAAGCGGCACAGCCAATAACTTCACTTAAGTAGACAATTTCACGGTGTTTATTAGGTAGCTCTAAACCAATAACTGATTTTCCCGGGATAACTTCAACTACTCGCACACTAATAGCAGATAAAGCTCGGGCTAAATCTTTCGACAAACTGGTTATTTTGTTTACCTTAATACCGGGGGCTAAATCTAATTCAAAGCGTGTAATGACAGGTCCAGGGTAAACAGCAACGACTTGTGCTTGTACACCAAAGTCGAGTAATTTTGCTTCAACTAAACGGCTAACCATGTCTAATTCATCTTGGTTAATCGGGTTTTTTGCTTTATCTGGACGATCGAGCAAATCGATAGACGGCATTTCTTGAGAAGGTTTTTCTTCCACAGGCACAAGATTAACCTGGCCATTTTTATTAGAAATACTTTGCTCAATAGGTGCTAATTGCGCCGGAGTGGGGAATTGGAAATCATCGGCAACGTCAGGTTTATCGACTTCTGCGAAAGCAGCGGTGATTTCTTTTGTACTAACATGCTCTTGAACATTACCTGCAGGCAATTGATTCATTAAGTCAGAAATATCAATAAAGGGTTCACTTTTATGCGCAGCCTTGTTTGACTGTGGAACTTGTTCTTCTTCAGCACTGAAAGATTCAGGTAAGTCAATAATAGCTGTTTGGGCAAATATTCCTGAAGGTAAGTTGTCGGAATTAACTGGCTCTGCGGTTATTTGATCAAGCGGTAAGTGTGTTGATTTTAACTTTTCTTCTTTAACGTTAGTTTTGTTTTTAACCAAACGACTTTTAACATCACCAATATGTTCTTCAACATCAACTTTTTCATCACTGGTAGCAAGATGCGTTTGAATTAGTTTAGGTAAGCTGATGAGTTTAAGTACACCCGCAATGGCATACCGACCTACAGCGTCGATGAATTGAAGCCAAGAAAAGCCGGTTAATAATACAAAACCTGCACAGGTGAAAAGGAGAAACAATAAAGTAGAGCCGACAAATGAAAAGTAAGGCAGTAAGGTTTTGCTGAGTACATCGCCTAAAATCCCACCGGCAGAGAAGTAAAAAATATCATCAAAATTCATACTGGCTAAAGAAGTTACGCCAAGATAGAACATGAAAAAACCAATTAATTTTAGCCCTAGCGTTAAATAGTCTAGTTTCATCAATTCATGAAAGCGTTGGAACAACAACCAACCGACGATAGCGATAACAAAAGGCAAGCTATAGGCGATAAGCCCAAAAAGGTTTAAAAACAGATCAGAAAGGTAAGCACCAACCGCGCCACCTAAGTTCCGCACTTGTGATTGATAACCTGTTTGTGCCCAGCCAGGATCAGCCGGGTCAAAGCTAAATAACGCCAACATCATAAACATGGCAAAGACTGTGAAAAACAATAACCCAGCTTCAAGTAAGCGTTGTACGCCCGTGAGTTGTTTATTGGTCAATGTATCAAGTGAAACATCGGAATTTTCTATGAGATCAGAAGACAATTATAAGTACCATTGGAAATGAATACGTAAAAATTACGTATAGCAGAGCTAAAGTATCAAATTAGCGCTTGGTTGGCAGCAACAAATTGTCATTAGTGCATGTTTTTTTATACAGCTATGTCAATTGATAAGGTAAAAAGTACTTTTACCTCGATAGAACCACGAATTTAGCAAGATGGTTAAGTTAAAAATCATTGGCGCTATATATAGTAAAGCCGCTTTAATTCTCACGTAAGCAATTGCTAGCATTGTTCTAATCAATTGCTTACTCCAATATGAATTTTTTATAGTTAACGTTTGATAGCAAGTAGGTTGGTCGATTTAATCTCATCCATTACAACATAAGTTCTACTTTCACTTACCGCTGGTAGCCTTAGTAATGTGTCTCCAAGTAACTCTCTATAGGCAAGCATATCCTTAACGCGAGTTTTAAGTAAAAAATCAAAATCACCTGACACTAGGTGACATTCTTGAATAACATCAAGTTCATCAACGGCTGCAGAAAAGTCATCAAAAACGTCTGGACTGGTTTTGGTCAAGGTGATTTCTACAAAAACTAATAGCGCAGCTTCAAGTTTATGTGGGTTCAAAATAGCTTTGTAACCGGTAATATACTGCTCTTTTTCTAAACGTTTAACCCTTTCTAAACAGGGCGTTGGACTTAAACCTACCCGTTTAGATAACTCAACGTTAGATAAACGGCCATTTTTTTGAAGTTCAACAAGAATGTTTTTATCAATTCGATCAATCGTTTTGTTAATACTCATTTATATAACTCTGTATTTCTCTTGGTTTTTAGCATTATATATCGCTTCCTGACAAATAACGACAGGTTACTCTAGAAGATTACTCATATACTAGCTGCATCTAAAAGAAAGCACTTCAATTTTTCACTATGAAGCTGCACTAAATATAATAAGTTAAACATAAGAGAGATAAATATGATTATTGGTGTACCTAAAGAAATTAAAAACCACGAGTACCGTATCGGCTTAACACCTGCAGGTGTTAAAGAGTTAACAGTAAATGGTCACGAAGTGATTGTTGAAAATAATGGCGGTGCTTCAATTGGATTTGATAATGAGCAATATATCGCTGCGGGTGCAAAAATAATTGATAGTGCTGCAGAAATCTTTGCCACTGCTGAAATGATCATCAAAGTAAAAGAGCCACAGACTGTTGAATGTAACATGCTTCGTCCTGGCCAAATCTTATTTACTTACTTACATTTAGCACCAGATCCTAAGCAAACTGAATTATTAGTTGCTTCAGGCGCAATCTGTATCGCTTATGAAACAGTTACTGCTGCTGCTGGTGGTTTACCACTATTAGCACCTATGTCAGAAGTTGCCGGTCGTATGTCTATTCAAGCGGGTGCTCATGCTTTAGAAAAAGCACAAGGCGGTTTAGGTGCTTTATTAGGCGGCGTTCCAGGCGTTGCTCCAGCTAAAGTTTTAGTTATTGGTGGTGGTGTTGTTGGTACTCAAGCTGCACGTATGGCTGTAGGCATGGGCGCTGACGTTACTATTTTAGACCGTTCTTTACCGCGTTTACGTCAATTAGATACTGAATTTGATGGCCGTTTAAAAACTGTTTACTCAACTGCTGATGCGATGGATACATTAATTGTTGAAGCTGATTTAGTTATCGGTGCTGTATTAATTCCAGGTGCTGCTGCACCTAAATTAGTAACAAGAGAACACATCAAAATGATGAAGCAAGGCGCTGTTGTTGTTGATGTTGCTATCGACCAAGGTGGTTGTTTTGAAACATCAAAAGCAACGACTCATCAAGAGCCAACTTATGTAGTTGACGGCGTTGTACATTACTGTGTAGCTAACATGCCTGGTGGCGTAGCACGTACTTCAACTATGGCGTTAACAAATGCAACAATGCCATTTGCTGTTACTATTGCAAACAAAGGTGCTAAGCAAGCATTACTTGACGATGAGCATTTAATGGCTGGTTTAAACGTAGCTGCTGGTAAAATTACTTACAAGCCAGTTGCTGATGATCTTGGTTATGAGTATGTTGATCCACGTGTTGCTTTAAACGCGTAAATATCACTCGTTCGGCCATAAGATAAAAATAAATTTTTATCTTAAATAGCGCACTTATGCTTACAGTTAAGCAAAAGTGCGTTTTTTTTATTTACCGTTTTGTTTATCTTATAACGAACTAACCATTTACCCCCTTGCATTATTTCCTTATCATCCCTATTAATGAATGTAATGTAGTTAAAATAAAGTAACTATTTCAACGTAATCAATTTTTCTTGGAGAATCCATGAGCGACGTAAGACACTGTCCCCTTCTAATTTTAGGCTCAGGCCCTGCTGGTTATACTGCTGCTGTTTATGCTGCCCGCGCAAACTTAAAGCCAGTAATGATCACTGGTATGCAACAAGGTGGTCAATTAACCACAACAACTGATGTAGAAAACTGGCCAGGCGATGCTGATGACTTAACGGGTCCTGCATTAATGGATCGTATGCAAAAACATGCTGAGAAATTTGATACTGAAATTATTTTCGATCATATTGATTCTGTAGATTTTTCTTCTAAGCCTTATAGATTAAAAGGCAGCAGTGAATACACCTGTGACGCGTTAATTATTTGTACTGGTGCTTCTGCACAATACCTTGGTTTACCTTCTGAAGAAGCCTTTATGGGACGTGGTGTTTCAGCTTGTGCTACTTGTGACGGATTTTTCTACAAAAACCAAAAGGTTGCTGTTGTTGGTGGTGGTAATACTGCTGTTGAAGAAGCACTTTATTTATCAAACATTGCCAGTGAAGTTCATTTAATTCACCGTCGTGATACGTTCCGTAGTGAAAAAATCTTAACGGACCGTTTATATGAGAAAGTAGCTAACGGTAATATCGTTTTACACACTGACCGTACTCTAGATGAAGTATTAGGTGATAAAATGGGTGTTACTGGCCTGCGTTTAAAAGAAATGAATTCAGATGCGACTGAAGAGCTTGAAGTATCGGGTGTATTTATCGCGATTGGTCATAAACCAAATACTGATATTTTTAAAGACCAACTGGATATGAAAGATGGTTATTTAACGATTCAAAGTGGCACGCAAGGCAACGCAACACAAACCAGTGTTGAAGGTGTTTTTGCTGCAGGAGATGTTGCTGACCATATTTATCGTCAAGCAATCACGTCTGCTGGTGCTGGTTGTATGGCCGCGTTGGATTCTGAACGCTACCTTGATGCGCTAAAGTAAAAGTACAATAGCAGAGTCACGAAGACCTTTTAGTACATCAATAAACCACTTAAATTTTATAATTTAAGTGGTTTATTTTATTCTGTTTTATAGAATTATTCTTTTGGTAAGGAAATATGAGTCAAATACTGTATCAACTTGATGAGTCGACCTTAGATTTTCCGCCCATCGACTGTGCACTAACAGAGCCAAACGGTTTACTCGCCCTTGGTGGTGACTTGTCTAGTGCTAGATTACTACGTGCTTATTCCCAAGGTATTTTCCCTTGGTTTAGTGAAGACGACCCGCTTATGTGGTGGTCACCCGATCCAAGAGCCATTATAGATATTGAGCAATTGCGTATAAATCGCACTTTGGCTAAATCGATTCGTAAAGTGCCTTATACCATAACCCTTAATCAAGACTTTATTCAGGTTATACAGCTTTGTGCTGATGCGCCCTTTCGAACCGACGAAACGTGGATACTTGATGATATGCAGGCAGCTTACATTAACTTGCATCAACAAGGTCACGCGCATTCAATTGAAATATGGCATACAGATGAGCATAACCATAAAGAGTTAGTCGGAGGCTTATATGGCGTAGCCATTAATGGCTTTTTTTCCGGCGAGTCAATGTTCTATAAACAAAGTAATGCGTCAAAGTTTGCCCTGATTGCCTTAGGGCAATTACTAAAAAGCAATAATATAAATTTTATTGATTGTCAGTTACTCAATCCTTTTCTGGAAGACATGGGCGCAAAAGAAATTTCTCGAAACGATTTTATTCAACGACAACAACGTGCTATAACTAAAATAATGCCTGATTATTTTTGGCAATCGCGGACGTTAACGCTAACTTAAGCTTTTCAATAGCTCACTTAGCCATAAGGAGATTTCTACTATTAAGCATTGGCTTGTTAAAATTGGATTATTTAGCGTAGTTACTTTCTATACGGTTATCTTTAGCTTAGTGACGTTAGCTCAACCAACAAAGATCAAAAAAAATCCCCCATTGCTTATTGGTATTCACCAAAGTGGACAAGAGAATTTTAATCATTTCCTAAAAAACAGAGATCCTTTAACCATCGATAATTTCACCGGTAAATTTGCTTACCGAGATAACATTGAACAAGTTTTATTATTACAGGCCTTACACCGAGGTGGTTATCAAGCAAACATCAACTTAGTCTCTGTTGATTTTTATAAGCGACGCTTAAGGCTGATAGAAAATGGCGAGGTCCATTTAAGTGGCACGACCTTATGGATGGCTGATTTAAAAACAGCAAATAATATCTTTATTAGTCCTGCATTAATCAAAGAAGGTGAGTTTACTGCGGGGTTGTATGTTCATGCTGACAAAACACCACTATTAAAGTTACAAACGTTACAGCAAATAAAAAAGCTACATGCCGTTTCAAATAATAACTGGCTGGTTGATTGGCAAGTATTAACCAAAATGAATTTGGCTGGCGTTAATCATTCGGGTCAATTTACTTTGATGACAAAGATGTTAATTAAAGGTCGAGCCGACTTTATGTTGGCGCCTTTTTACAACACCCCAGATTTATCTTTCAGGCAAGATGGTGAAAAATTCATCCCTATTCCCAATATTAAAGTCGTTTTACCTGGCAGTCGCCATTTCGCCTTAAGTAATAAGCACCCTGATTTTGAAGAAATTAAACGTGCCTTAATCAAAGGGTTTAATCTATTATCCACTGAAGGGATTATACAAAAAGCTTATACTCAAAGTGGCTTTTTTAACCCTCAAGTAAAAAACTGGAAAATTATCAATGAGTAATACTTCCTATACATTGGGTGTAAGCAAAATATTTCCCTGTAATTATTTACCCGAAAAACAAGAGTGCTTGTTGATTGCTGTTGATGAACGTTTACATAACAGCGAAAGTTATGGCTGGCTGATGACACAAGGCTTTCGACGTAGCGGCGAGCAAAGTTATAGACCCCACTGCCCTGATTGTAATGCTTGTCAGTCCATTCGTGTGCTAACAGATGAATTCGTTCCCTCTAAAAGTCAGAAAAGATCTAAGAAACGAAATAGTCATTTTATTGTTAAACAATCTTCACAGTTAAAAGATAGCTATTACCCATTGTTTGAAAACTATATCAACACCTTGCATCAAGACGGGAGTATGTACCCGGCTTCTTTTACACAGTTTGAAAGCTTCTTGAGCTGTAACCTAACTAAGCAGCTGTTCATTGAAACTTGGGCACCTGTGGAAGAGGAAAACGGCGTCAACGAAGAGGTACTCGTCTGCGTTGCTGTAACTGATGTATTGAGTAATGGCTTATCTGCTGTTTATACCTTTTATCATCCTGACTATAAAAAAAATGGTTTAGGCATATTTTCAATTCTGACCCAACTTAGTTTTTGCCAACAAATGGCTTTACCTTATTTATATTTAGGTTATCAAATCGATGAATGCCAAAAGATGAATTATAAAGACCGTTATTTCCCCTTTGAACGCTTTATTGGTGGTCAATGGATATTAAACAACAAACCCAGCAGTAATAAGTATGAAATTGCTAAATAAATAGCCACAAGCCTTTACATTAGCCAAGCAATTAGGCATTATTCGCGCAGCTTTTTAACTGCCAAGAGATATCACCAATACTGGGGTATTTAATGGTTATTTGCACAACATTAGAGGTTTAGCGCCCCATGGCGAAAGAAGAAAATATTGAAATGCAAGGTACGGTTTTAGATACTTTACCAAACACTATGTTCCGAGTTGAACTTGAGAATGGCCACGTTGTAACTGCACATATTTCTGGGAAAATGCGTAAAAACTACATTCGTATTTTAACTGGCGATAAAGTAACGGTTGAATTAACGCCATACGACTTATCAAAAGGTCGCATTATTTTCCGCGCTAGATAAGCCAGTAATGACTTAGCCTTCCTTTTTTAATTAATTGTAGAAGTCGAAACAACAATACTAAAAACCAGCAACTCTTTTAGAATGCTGGTTTTTTATTGTCTGAAATATGAGTTCAAGAATAACTTCGAGCTTAGTCGTAGTCTTAAATATCAGTGCACAGCTAACCGCTTGTTAGACCAGAGCCCTATTCACATTTGGATCCCCGATTAAAACACCACGGGCATGACGTTCTGAGCCATGAGCATAAGTAATAAACCTAAAGATAAAGCAGAGACAGCGCTATAGCCTGTCTCTTCATTGGTTATTTATAGGTTGCTATCAAACTTTTTTCGAATTGATCGGCACTGATAGTCAGGCCATGCTCAGTGATTGTATCGTTAACTTGTTGAAAATGTTTTTCAATCGTTTCTAAGGTAATCGTATTATCATCAAGCTTATAAATTTGTAGTTGGCTTTGATAGTAGAAAGATAAAATGATCAATGCTGTCTCTTCACCCTGTTTAGCGGCAACTTTAATTTTTTTAAGTTTACGATAAACTAGATTTTGTAGCTGCTTGATCTGCCAAACATAATAAATCTCAGTAAAAAACTTACTGTTTTTAATACCATGTAAAACAGCGCCATTCAATAAAAGTGCTAATACAACACCTAATAAGTTATATCTAAAATTAGTGTCTTGCTCAACTTGTACAGCATCACTAGCAGCTTTTAGTAACTCATTAACCTCACCTGCCGTTGAAAAAAGACTAATAAGTATTGTGCCAAAAAGTAATGACATCACTAATAACGAGCTAATAAAACCTACAATTACTATATTTAAATGTTTTCTATAACGTACTTTATCTATATCAATCAATTGCATGAGGGTATGAAATCCAGGGTTAATCTAAAAATAAAAGCTAAAAATCTAATAATACCAATCTCATTAAATTTTTGATCTGGTTGTGTTTAGGAAAAATAATTCAAGGGTAGACGCTTGATTGACTAATAGCTGGCTATTAGGATTGAGAGCAACGCCGCCTTGGAATATTTTAACCCGCACAAGTGAACAATAAATTAATGGAATTGGTATAAGATAGTGCTAAAGCACTATCTTAACATTTTATCACTTTGACATGTCATAGGAATAGAATACCAAACGGATTAATTTATTGGTCAGCTTAGGGTTGCATTAGCGAGCTTAAAACAAGGAAAATGAGTTAAACATAGTTAGTCTATATTTCATTCATTTTGTGTCGTTATCAGTTTGCTAGTGAACTCCCGTAGGGCGAGTCCCGAATAAAAGGTAAAGGCTTACATGCTGCGTTATTAATTTTGACAAGGACGCTACATGGATGTAGCTTACTAGAGAATGCAGGAGCACATTCTCCTGATAACCATTCTCTTCAATCAATGCCTTGCCTCTAAGCCTTTTAATTATCGCTAAGTAATCAATAAACTAGTCCGATTGGTATAAGTCTAAGCCTGAATGGCGTTGAACTTGTGCGCTAACACCTTGTTGCCATATACGTTGATTAGTGGCAATGGTCAGCTGTTTTTTAGCTCGAGTAATACCGGTATAAAGTAACTCTCTAGATAATAACTTGCTGCCACTTTTCTGCTTTTCTTGTTGCCCGCTTTGTGTAGCAGAAAGTACCATAGCGACATGAGAGAATTCACTGCCTTGGGTTTTGTGGATAGTCATGGCATAAACACTTTCAAATTTAGGTAAACGTGATGGCAGTATTTGTCTGATAGCTTGCTTTGATGCCTCACTCTGCTCAAGTATTCCACTTCCAAGGTCTTTACTTTGAACCTTTTCATTTTGAGCTGAGCTATCTTCAAAACACGCCATTAGATGTGTTTTACCTGCTTGATCGACAACACGCCAAATAATACCTATATCACCATTATATAAACCTAAGCGGTAGTCATTTTCATTTATCATAATCGGCTGACCATGATAAAGCGTTTGCTGGTTTTGCTGAAAAGGTGCGTTATTTTTTCCTAAATAACCTTTAATCACTTCATTAATATTCTCAACACCGTAATCTCCCTGCCTTGTAGCACATAGCACCCTAAACTGGGCTAACAATGCAAAAGCATCACTCACATCAGCACAATACTCAATCGGTTGATAATATTGTTTCACTAACGGCGCCAGCCAGTTGCTAAGATCACCTTGGGCAAGAGATAACTGTCCAGACTGGGGAGTTTTCTGTGCTTGATTCAACAGTTGCCAACTCGTTTTAACATCACCTTGAATAACACTATTCGCAATTAAACCTATGCCACCCTTACCGTCAAAGCGTCTTGATTTAACAAGAAAAGATAAATAGTCAAAGCTAGCTCCAATACTTTGATCATTATGATTATCTTGTTGATTACTTAAATGAGTACTCGCGAAGTAGTTATTAAGTTGATCCGTGTTGAGTTGGCAAACTTGCGTTAAGTATTTTTCATTATCAAGACTAAAGCCACCATGTGGTCTCGGTGCTATATCAGCTAAAACACTACCGGCAGCGACAGAAGGTAGTTGATCGGCATCACCTAATAAAATGACTTTAGCCGTGTCTTTTAATGCGCGAAATACTCGGGTCATGAGTGGTAAGTCGACCATGGACACTTCATCAATCAGCACAATATCATAGGCCAGTAGATTATCTTCATGGTGCCTAAAATTAGGTGAATTGGGTAATACACCTAACAATCGGTGTAGTGTTTGTGCTTGTGTAGGAATTTCAGCGAGCACTTTATCATCAATTAAATTTTTAAAACCAGAAACCGCATTTACGATGGATTCTGACAAACGTTGTGCCGCTTTACCCGTAGGTGCAACAAGGGCAATATTTAGAACAGGTTTGCCCTGCTGTTTTGGTTTATCACTTTGCTGCTCTAACTTTGACTGTTCTAACATAACCAACGCGGCTAATAATTTAGTAACCGTATATGTTTTACCTGTACCTGGACCGCCAGCAATAACACTAAAGTTCTTATTAATGGCATTGGCTACCGCCACTTTTTGCCAATCAATTTCCACTCCCCCAACATCGGTATCTTCCGCTTGAACTGGCTCATCTGGAAATAGCGCGGCGATACACTGGCTAATATGGTCGTTATCATATTGACATTGTTGTCGTAACCGCGAGTTTATAGCCTGTCCCAAATCACTTTCAAACTGAAAGTAACGGCGCAAGTATAAATTATCATGCTCAAGCACCAATAATTGCTGGTCTAATGCTTGGATGTTTAACTCACTAAACAGGATTTGAAGTTGTGCTAAGGGCGCAAACACAAAACCAGCGTGACTGAGATCTTGATTTAGGTCATCACTATTGTCTTTATTTGTGATAGCAAAGCCCTTGCCCCAGTGTTGATCGGCAATCTCACTCAAAGGCAAACAACTGTGACCTGCGCGCAAACTAGCACTTAACGCTAAGAATACGTGGTATAAATTACGATGATTGATACTCGCAGTTTCTGACTCAGTAGTTTCTTCTGCTCGTATTTGACCATTAGTTTGAGGGGTTAACGCGCTGAGCATTTCTTTTGCAAAGAAATAATCAATGGCTTCAACACCTTGGATAACTTCTTTTACTTGGCTAAAACGACTGTACACTTGTTCAACCACGCTATGTTTATTATTAGCCATGCTAAGCTCCCTCATTACTTTGTTCATTACTTTCTTTATTAGAGAAGAGCGCATCTAAATTATTGATTTCTTGCTCAGCTATTTTTCGATAATAAACCCCTGCACCTTGATGCTCTG
This sequence comes from Colwellia sp. 75C3, assembly GCF_002836255.1. Classification (GTDB taxonomy): domain Bacteria; phylum Pseudomonadota; class Gammaproteobacteria; order Enterobacterales; family Alteromonadaceae; genus Colwellia. The sequence goes on from NZ_PJAU01000034.1 coordinate 18,800, forward strand.
GATCTGTCGTCATACCACGCAGATATAGATAATACACGCCACCAAAATGTTGGTTAACATCATAGTCCACTAAGGTTTGCTTTAAATAACGATGTAGTGCTAATGAATAGATAAGATATTGTAAGTCATAATAATTTTTCTCAACATTATCGAGCAAGGCATCAAACTGATAATCTTGAAAGTTATCCCCTAAGTGGCTTGATTTATAATCACACAGGTAATATTTCCCTTGATACTCAAAGATTAAATCGATAAAACCATGCATCATACCGGATAGTTTCTTATAGCTAGGCAACATTACTGGATATCTTAACGATGCGCCTGTTGCCTCAGTATTAGTACGCTCGGCACTATTTCGGTGATCGGTTAGCAAATTAGCTAATGCACTCGTGCCCCCGCCTTGCATAGGAAAATAGAATTCACTTTCACGTAAGGTTTTATTGCTAGCGAGATCAGCAAGACATCCCAATGCTTCACTCTCGTTATTATCACCGTTATGATTTCCAGAAATAAAAGGCGCGCTAAGCACTTCTTCTAACCACTGAATTAAATCATCCGCTGTGAATGAAGTACCTTTACTGCCAGTATTAGCATTCGTATTATTGCCATTTAATTCGCCATAAGCTAACAAAGGTTTTTCCATACTTTCATGCCAATCGGGCTCAGAAAAATTAGTTTGCTCTAAAATATCGTGTAATAAGTTACCCGTATGAGCACCTTTGGTTAATTTAAAGCAAATCTGCTCGCCGTTAGGCTCAATGTTTATCTCTGTCGCAGGTAATGTTGCTAGATGAGTACTTGCCGTATCAGTATCTCTATCTGGATTAGAAACGCCGGCATGGCGAATATTACGGCTTAAGGCTGAGAATGAACTTAACCACCAATCTCGCTCTATTTTACCTATGAATTTGCTGACTGCTGTATCAGTTAAATCTTGTTTTGTTTTATTTAACTGATTCAGCGCAGCTTTATCATCACTGTCTTCATCAAGGTAACATTCAAGTGCTACTTCACGAATACCTATGGCATGCTCAGCACTTTTTCTCAGTGCTTGTAGCGGTTTAAGGATGCTCTCTTGCTCTTGAAACTGCAGTGTTTTACCTAAAGGCGATAAATGATAGTTATCAAAAGAACAACACAGTACATAACAGCGTCGTTCCGCTCTGGTAATTGCAACATACAGCAAACGAATACTTTCAGCATAGGCTTCATTGCTCATCGCTGCTTTAGCTTCTTTTGATCCATCAAGACTCAAGCATAAATCACCGTTTTTATCATGATACTCAAGATAACTTACTGACTTATTGCCAAATTTAAGCGGATCTTTATGACGACAGGCAAAAGGAATAAAGACATAAGGGAATTCAAGGCCTTTACAGCCATGTTGAGTTATCAAACGGATAAGATCGCCGTCACTCTCTAAACGTAGCTCAGCTTCAACATCATTAGTTTCTAGATGACATTGCTGCTCAAACCAATGTAATAGTTCTTGCCCCTGACTTAATCGAACACTCGCCGCTTGTAAAATCTCAAATAAATGCAGCACATTGGTCAAACAACGATCTTTATTATTTTGAGGAACATCAAGTAGATTGTGCATCAGATTAATGGCCATGGTGATAAAACCTTGTCGTTGCCACTGGGTTCGATAATCGACAAAAGCAAATTTCAATGTTTGATAAGCCATTTCATCTTGCTGCAGTTGATGGAGTTTATTCGCATCAAAGCCTAATAATCCACAGGACAGCGCTGCAACAAATAATCGTTCATTCTCTGGTAATAATACCCCTTTAAGTAAGCCCAATAACTGCTTAGCTTGTTGAGAATGAAATAAATTGGCTCTATCTGATAGAAACACACTATCAAGACCGGCTTGTTGTAAGGCATGTTTTATATCTCGTGCTTCTGCGCCATCTCTGACAAGTATGGCGATGTCTTTTGGTTTGACCTTAGTTGATGTGACTTTAGAAGACTCACCAGACGGGCCTGTCGAAGCCTCTCTAGATGCTTCCCTAGTAGATAACAAGGTAACAATCTCATTAGCACACCAGTTAGCCAACATAGGACGACTGCCTTGACTAACTTTGTTACCTTGCGGGTTAGTATCATCATCGGCATTTTCATGATCTGTGAAATGAATAAATTGCAGTGCTTTATCACTGTCTGCGATAACTGGTTCATCAACGGCTTGGGCTTTTTTCCCCGCTAGCCCTTTACCCGCTAGCCCTTTACCCGCTAATACGGGTGAATATGGAATACCAAAACCAAAGACACTCTCACTTTTTTGTGTAGATTGCTGTGTTGCTGACCCTTCAACTAAAGACTCATGACGCTTATAGGTAAAAAATTGATTATAACCTGCAATCATTTCAGCCGTTGAGCGCCAATTGGTATCCATCAACCAATGGTAGTCACAGCCACTACGGGCATTTAAATAGGCAAATATATCACCGCCACGAAAGCCATAAATAGCTTGTTTTGGATCGCCAATGAGGAATAAACCAGCCTTTGCTTTTTTAGCATTCTCACCATAATAAATCGACTGTAAAATGCCGAACTGTTTCGGATCGGTATCTTGAAACTCATCAATTAAGGCGACTGGATATTGCGCCAGTAACTGTTGTGCTAGTAGGTTAGAGCCTTCATCACTTGCACTGTCTTCGCTTGATGCCTCATCGCTCGAGCTACTACCTTTTAACATGTCAGCGTTAAGACAATTGGCTAAGGTATTAATAAGATCGTCAAAATCTAATAAGTTCAGCGCTTGTTTCTGTTCAATCACTTGTTGTCGGATAGTATAAATACCCGACTTAACAATAGCGTACGCTTTAGCTTTATTAATGTTGGTCGCTATTTTTTTAACTTGCTCTTTAACTTCTTTAACCGCTGCAAACGCTTCAAGTAAATCTTCTTTAAAAGTCGATCTGGCATAACGTTTACCATCAAAAAAGCCATCCGGCATTTTGACCTTACCCTGGCCAACATCAAGCAGTGATAATTCTTTGCTGATAATGCTTTCAAGCCAAGCGGTTAATTGCAATAGCTCGTCACGTCTCTTCTCTTGATCTGCGCCCTTTTTAACTAATATTAAGGCGTTTTCAAATAGATCACTGTTGGCACTTAAGCTTTGTGAGGCAAGACGAACTAGCGCAATAAACTCCGCTTCAATACTTTCCACATCAACAACAGACAAAACACTGGTGTGCCCTATCGCTTTACTAAAGCTAGAGACAAAACTATCTGGCGTCGCCCAAAAGCTTGCTAGTAGCATAAAACTTTCATCGTCTGACTTGGCTAAACTGCGATACCAATCTTGGCAAACTTGTAGGGTTATTTCAGACGAATTGGCAGCCATATTGGCATTGAACGGTAAACCGCTGGTAAAGGCATATTGATTTAATACCCGCTGACAGAAACCATGAATAGTAAATATGGCTGCTTCATCTAAAAACAATAACGCGCGTTTTAAAAGAAATTCACGCTGAGGTTTTTCAATACGTTTATCAAGCGTAGCAAAATAAGCGTCTTGCTGACACAAGCTATCCCAATCACACAGAGCTTCGCGAATAAAAGCATCAATTCGCCCTCGCAGTTCTTGAGTGGCATCTTTGGTGAACGTCATCAATAAAATTTGTTCTACCGTTAACTCGCGTTCAAGCAGTAAACGTAAGTAGATACGGGTAATATTATAAGTTTTTCCGGTACCAGCACTGGCTTCAATAAGATGTTTGCCATTTAATTGAATAGTCGCGGCATCTAAGTTTTTTAACTGAATTTCTTCAGAAGTTGTCTTTGTATTAGGCGCTAGTGTGGTATTTAAAGACGTAATGGTCGTATCAGACATTATTTAGCCTCCTTGCTTGGCTTAGCAGTGCTTTTAGTCGCCTTTTTAGCGGCCGGCTTGGCTGCTTTTTTAGTGACGACTTGATATAAGTCTTGATAGACAAACTCAAGGTCAGCTTGGTGATTATGATACTGCGGACACTCGGGCCAGAAATAACTCAAGTAATCATCATCACTTAATCCACGTGTACTCATATCACCTAACCACAAACCTTCAAAACGTGCTTGTGTCATTTCAACGAGTTGACCACGTTTTTTAGTAAAAACTTGCTCTGCTAATTCTCCATTTAGCAACAATACTTGCTGTTGCCCTTTAAAAAATAGCTTAATGAGGTTAATAAGTTTTGATTTGGCATCGGGTATATTTGCCACAGTGAATTGTTCTACTTTTTGCGCTTTAGTATTAAAATACAAACCGATAGTCTCAGTTACTTGCTGCAGTTTATGCGCGTGTTCATCGGTACTTATTGTATTAGACGTCTTCACTTCATTGGCAATAACTTGGCCTTGCCATACCTGTAAGACAAGTTGCTGAAAATACATAACAAATTTATCTTTGGCTTTGGCGCTTGAACTACGATAGTGCACTAATAAGTTATTCTTAACCGCTACTTTGGTATTCAGCAAAACCTTGATTTTTTTAGCGCTAAGTCCACCAATGTTAGCATCGTCGATACTATTACCGTCGATAGCAAGCACTATGTTGCAGTCGATAAGTTCTGGGTTTTCACAGCTAAGCTTATTGATTTCTTCGCTAAATAGTTGCACATCATGCTGGTAATCAGTAAACAGCGTTGACGTTGTTGGTAGATCTGGAAACTTACCTGATAACTGAGCACGGGTTAATACTTGCTCAGACTCATCTTTATATGACTGAGTATCGATTGTTCCAGTTAATGCCGCACTGAGTAAGTCTTGTCGCAATAAATAGCTTTGCAAGTGATTAACGCTAAAGGGCTCAACATCTTCAAGTACTGTATTGTTATTATCAAAATATAAATTAAGCTGCTGTTGCGCGAACATCTTCGCCGGATGCTGATAAAAACGTATTAATTGCTGGCAAGATAAACTCACTTCATTCGTTATCTCTTCACTTTGCATCACTACTTGGGATGCTTCTAAATTCATATCCAGATCATTTTCAATAGTGTCCGCTGGACCTTGCCCTAATGCTAACCAGTTAGCATCGAAACTTGGCCATTTACCTTGATAGTTTTTCGGACTAAAAGCTTGCATGGCTAACTGATAGATAGCTGATTTCTCTTGCTCTGCATCACCTTCATCGGTCTGTTCAGTAAAATCCCAACCATAACCTTGTGCTAAGTATTCCATTAGCTCTTTTACAACCAGTGAGGGTTCTTTTTCTTTATTATTCTTGATATTTCGGCCTTGATAGCTCAGATATAACGAATCTCTTGCTGAGATGATTGCTTCAAGAAATAAATACCTGTCATCACCACGGCGTGATCTGTCTCCTAATTCAGCTTTCGATAGCGACATCAGATCAAACCCTAAAGCTTGGCGTTGACGAGGAAATTGTCCATCATTCAAACCAAGCACCGCTATTACTTTAAAAGGAATACTACGCATAGGTAACATAGAGCAAAAGGTTACTTGCCCTACCATAAACTGCTTACTAGCATCACCTTGACTAAAATGCTGTGATAGATAATCAACAATAATTAATAGGGAAATATCATCGTCAAAATGTGCATGATGACAATGTTCAACTAGACCGGAAATAGCTTGTTCAATCACCATCAGGCTATTTTCATTACTGACGTTGTCCGCATCAACTCGGCTAAATAAATACCCTAATTGCTCAAGTAAAAAGCTCTGCCATTGAACCGCAGTGCGCGATCGTTGTAGGTTTTCACTAAAATAATGTAATTGTTCGATAAATAGCATTAACTGACCGAGTAAAACGCCATCACTACCTTCAACATTACTTAACAACAGTTGTTGTTGATAAACTTGCTCGCTATCGGCATAAGCAAAACCACGTAGCAAGCGTGACAAGCCTTGTTGCCAAGTAAAAGAAGCGTTTGCTTGTTGTCCTAACAATGATTGCTTATGTGTTAAATCTAAGCCCCAGTGGACTGTGGCTTGTTCTAGCCAAGCAGAAATTTTAACTAAGTCTTCAGAGTTAATAGCAAAGTTGTTTGCCATGGCAGGTAAACGCAAAAATGATAACAATTGTGACACGCCGAATCGGCTATCAGGTAAGGTCAGTAACTCAGTAAAAGCAGCGACTAAAGGATCGCTATCTTTTGCACTACGATCCGCAATAGAGCATGGTAACGGCGGTACCTCACCCGCTATATCTTGCCAGCCGCGGGTAAATACTGCATTGACATAAGGGGCATACTCTTCAATTTGCGGACACATAACCAAGATGTCTTTCGGTGTTAAACTTTTATCTTGGTTAAATTGATGTAACAAATAGTCATGTAGTGCTTGAACTTCCCGTAATGCACTATGACAACTGGTGATAATAATTGAATCATCAAGCTGTACTTCTTTAGGATTAGCAGTCTCATCATCAGAGGGCGCTCTTGCATCAGACAATTCAAGAATATCGTTTTGTAGCTGATGTAAAACACTGTTTACTTCACCGGCAATTAAGTCGCCGCTCATTATTTCGCCATGCTCATTTACTGGTTGGGCGCTGTTAGCTTGCTCAATTTTAGCTTGTTCAAACAGCTCAACATCAATGGTACTGTAATCTTGTAACATTGAGATGAACTCACGCCCTTGTTGTCCTAAATTTGCTAATAAAGGATTACCAACAAAGCTTTGTATGTCATCGACACCATCCGACCATTTGCATAGCTTATTTAACGCAAGTTTCTCAGTAACTATATCGCCCCAATAGGAAAAACAAGGATTAAGATGAAAGAAATGGACTTCAACATGTTCACTTAATGCATTAATAAAATTTAGCCACATCGGCGCCATAGTATTAAGGCCGAAAAAACTAATACGTGGCGGAACAAGGTCTTTTTTGTCTTTGATATTGGCAATAGCGTCATGCATTAATTCAACCGGGTTATACGGTAATTGTTCGATTAATAAACACCATAATTTCCCCTGCCATTTGTGCTCACTGGTTGCAATATTTTCTAAACCTTTGAGCTCAAATTTTCCTTGTTGCCAATTGTCTAACCACTGCGGTCGAAATATCAAATACTGTTCATATAAATCCGCTAATTGTGTGGCTAATTGGTAACGTTTTAACTGCGCATGTTTACCTTCATTCTGCGTGTTTCCTTCACCTTCGCTTACCACTTCGTCACCACGCCAATAGTGGGTAGCTTGACTAAAATCAGCATCTTCAACCACTGAATCACGTGCTAATATTTCATGGATACGCCAACAAAGCACTTCTCTAGAGTAAGGTGACTGATCAGGCACCTTATCATCGCTAGCAAGCGACCTGATTAACTTCCACAAAAACTGAGCCGGTAACGCGTAACGCATATTCATGCTAATACCACGTTCTTTGGCAATAGCTAAGTTAAGCCAATGTTGCATGCCAGCATTTTGAACCACAATGACTTCTTGATTGAATACGCCTAGGGGAGAAAGCTGTGAAATTTTGTTGAGTAACAGCAACAAATTTTCCATTTTGTTGGCAGGATAAAGGTAAATCAAGATAATGCCTTAGAAAGCTAGAAGTCAGCTAAATTTAATCAAATTGGTATTATACAAATTTAACCACAAGGCGTAGATGAACACTAGTAAAATCAGTGAGCTATTGTGTAATTGGGGATGTACTACACAGTTATTATAAAACGGTATTATTTATTAGAACCAAATTCGATTTTAACTTGGTTCTAATTCCACTTTTAATTCATCTCATAATCAACATTTATTCAACGGTCTACTCAGTTTTTTATTGGATGAAGTCTAAATGCTTTTGATAGAAATCACCTAACAAAGGTACCTTGTATTCTTGGCCTTGAATCGCAGCATAAAGCCCGATTGCCCAGCCTAGAAAGACACCAATATTTAGTACCCATCCCACTAAAGGAATCAATGAAAGAATTGCACCGGTAATAATTAAACCGAGAGACTGACGCAAATGAAAGCTTGCCAGTGATGATTGATGCTTATCATAAATTATCATGGCCACTATCCAACCTATAAGTGTAAAGTAACTTATAACCGCAACTAACGTGGCCATTTTAAATCGTTCAGCTAGGCTCAACTTCTTTTCAAAAACATTGTCATAATCACTTGGGGTATGTGGCATAACAGACACTCCGTAGTAAATATTAAGAAGGAATTCACCTAAGTTTTATAAGGTAAATATTTAACGTAAAGTTTAACTTAGGCTTACCTTAAACTTAGGAAAATTAATGCCATTCAACAAGGCATTTTTTATATCTTAATAAGACTAACGGCTAAATGTTTCAATTTTATGACATATAATCATAAAATATTTTTATGGCTGCTTTTTCAACGTTTGGACAAAGTCACGATATTGTTCTTGTATTTTTACTATGTGTTTTAGTTGTTCATCAGTCGATAATATTTGATAAGACAAACAATTATAACTCACACTCAATCGAGTAAAAACAATAGCTAACTCAGGATATTGTTCTCTTACCTGTTTAGAAAAATCGTTAACTGTCATCGCAACAGGTTTAACTATGCCCTGCTTTGCTAATTTTCCTAACGCTTTTTGATAAACTAACTGCCATTTAGATAGTGGTTGTTTTTTTACCTTTGACCGATTAAATAAGTGGAGAAATAACATAAGCATAACCATACTGATGACCAATGCTATGGCAATAATCAAAGCGAATTTCCAACTCGCCATCTTGCCAAACCAGTGTTTTAATAAGTTATATTGCTGCTTACTATTAAAACCAATGACCCATCGGGTCCATTGATAATCAAGAATATCGAATTGTAAGCGTAAGCTATTGAGCCAGGCGATATTCTTCATCTGATACAAGCTAAACAGCTCATTGTTCAGCTTAGATTGTTCTTGCAATAATTCATTAGACCATCCTGAATTAACACGTTCTGGGTCTACTGCACCCGTTGGATCAACCCGAACCCAACCTTTATCTTTTACCCATATTTCAGACCAAGCATGGGCGTCATATTGATAAATACTTAAATGACCCTTCTCTGAATAATCATCCTCATTATTGCTACCGTTATACTCACCACCTAAATAGCCGGTTACCAAACGTGCAGGGATGCCTGATGCACGCATAATAAAGGTAAAAGCACTGGCATAATGGACACAGAAACCTGCTTGAGTATCAAAGAAAAATTGGTCTAAGCTATTATTTATCAATAATGGCGGTTGCAAGGTATAGGAATAATTTTGTTTATTTATACGTGACAGTATCGCTTGTGCACGTGCTTGAGCGTCAGGGTAATTATGCTTTAATTGTAACGCCATTTGCTCTAATCGCGGGTTACTTCCCTCTGGGTAGTTTAAGTTAACTGTTCTACTGTGCTCAGATAACACAAGCGATAACGGCAGTGATAAGTAACTACTTAGTTGGTAGGATTTCGCTTGCGTTATAATTTTTGAACTCATAAAGGTGAAATCACTTTTTGCCCTAATGCCATTGCTCGCATTTGAAGCAATAGCCGGTGCTAAAGCAAATAAATACTTTTGAAAGCTTGGCTCTACGGTAACTTGATAGTTTAAGGGAACAATATCGCTGTCATTGGGATTAACACTAAAGGTGTTGCTAGGTGATTGTTTGACTGTATTCTTCAGCGCTGCTTTTATCCTGGTCCATTGTCTACCATCGTAATCCTCTAGCACCATTGCACGCCAATATAACTGAGAATAATTAGGTATGCCTTGTTGACCAAAATCAGCGCGAAATGCCAATTTTGTTGATCGGGATAAATTGGCGATATCTCCGGGTTTTACTGTATCAGACAAACCCGTTTCCGCTGACTTTGCGCTCGGCATTTGCCAAAAAGGCGATAATCGGGGAAAAACTAAAAAAAGTACCACTGCTAATATGGTACTTTGCCCCAGTATGACAGCCATCACTTTGATATTTGTGGCAAAAGTTTTCTCCGATGAAAAAAACTGTAACAAAACCGATAAGTTGATGACTAATAAAGTGAGTGTAATGAAGCTAAAAAGTAAATCTTGTCTAAAAATAAGTGATGATGCTAAAACAAATAGACCTAAAAGTAGTAGTTGATAGAAGTCCCTGCGTGCCTTTAATTCAAACGCTTTCAGTACATAAGAAAAACAAAGTAAATGTACCATACTTGCAAGAATCCCTACTTCTTTAGCAGTAAGAGCAATGGCTAGACAGCCTAGTAAAGCAAATATTCCTAAAAGGATAGGTGAAACAATGGTTGCCTGTTGTTGTTTTTTAAGGTGATTTGAGTGTTTAACCGTAGCTTCTTTCTTTCTCGTTTTTATACGATCTCGGCTGTTATGTAATAAAAGTGCCTGCCACGCCAGTGACAATGAAATAATAGCTAACATCCAAGTACTTAATTCTAAGGCAATCACTGCAATATTTAAGCATTGGCACAGCCAAAGTAGCCAAGCATTTTTTCTACTTAAACAAAAATTTACTTTAGCTTTCCCTACAGATCCCGATGATGTTTTTTTATTGAAAAATATCATGAATATAAAGCCAATGCAGTTAAACAGGCTTGTTGATGTTCAAAGCCAACGTTAGGTGCTATGTTCATTGACTCATTGTTGATATCAGCAGAAAGCGATAAACCAAACGCTTGATTAGTTGCTGTTAGCTCGCCAATAAGGAAACTTAAATAGGCAAGTTGTGTTTCAACATCATTACTTGGCATATCCTTAAGTTTTAACCACTGTAATTGGCCCTGACTTGCTTGATAATGTTTTGAATAATGTCCTTGCCCTTTCGCTAACTGCTTCCAGGCCGTTCTTGCTCTTGATTCGCCACGAACAAAACTTTTCAGTTCAGAAAAATCATCGGTGCCAACACTGTTAGTTGTTTGATAACTCTCCATATTCGGTTCGTCTGGTTGAGCCGAAAATTGATATTGGCCCGCCACTAAGTTTTTAGCTTTAGGGTAAACAATGGCGTAATGACCAAAGTCTAATACGGTTTTACTTTTAAAAAGACCTAATGAATATTCACTAAAAACAGTAACTCGGCCTAAATAGTGCTTGCCTCGTTTAGACGATTTATACGTTAATTTTATTTCTTCGCTGCCTTGTGCACACTGAGCGATATGCTCAGACTGGCTAATCAGAGTACGGTCAGTGAAATGAGCATTAATATCATAATGTGTTTTATCAGCTGTGACTTTAATCGGAAAGTAGATCAGATCATCGGCGTAACCTAGCTGCTTAGCCCGACTATAAAAACGTAATTGAGAGAAATTATAAAAGCTATGTAACATCACACTAATAAACACGCTCGCTAATAGGTAACTAAACAGCAAAATGATATTATTTTGGTAGTTAGTCCCCAAAAAAAACACCAATACCACAAAACCTAGATACGACAAGCCAAACCGAGTTGGGTATATCATGATGTTACGGCTATTTAGCTGATGTTCATCCCTTGTTGGGATCCTCTTTGAAAGCCAACGCTCAAAATTTCTATTAAAGAACCCACTGACCGACTCAGGTATTGAAAATGCTGGCATTATTCCCATCACTCGCCCCTAGGCATGGCCAAGAGGATTTAACACATCAACACATTTAAGTATTTTATTAGCGACACTGGTATCGTTAGCATGACTAGACCCTAACTGCTGACTAGGTTGCATTTCTAAACGGTGCTGACAGACCACATAAAACACTGCTTGCACATCATCAGGTAAAACATAATCTCGGTTATCAATAAAAGCCATTGCTTTAGCCGCTTGTAATAGTGCTTTTGACGCTCTTGGTGATAAGGGCTTACAACTAATCTCAGGCTCATTTACCTGTGTATTAGCGTGGATAGTATTGGTTACGTTACTGTGACTGCTATAAGCACGTCTACTGACATGACTTAAGGCTATAATATATTCAATAACATCATTTGATACATTAACTTGAGTAACCGCATTCTGCATAGCAATCAGCTCTTCTTGCTTGATCACCCCCTCATTATCGATTTTGTTATCTGGAGCCGTTTTATTTGTTCGCTGTGAAGTATTTAATAAAATTTTCTTTTCAGCTTTTAAATCTGGAAAGCCCAAAGATAAACGCATCATAAAGCGATCAAGCTGTGATTCTGGTAAAGGATATGTCCCTGCATGAAATAACGGGTTCTGGGTAGCAATAACAAAAAATGGTATAGGTAATTCATGAGTAATGCCATCAATACTTACTTGCTGCTCTGCCATTGCTTCAAGCAGTGCGCTTTGTGTTTTTGGACTCGCTCGGTTAATTTCATCCGCAAGTACTACTTGGTTAAAAATAGGACCTTTGTGAAGTTTGAAATGATTAGTTTCTTTATCAAAAATCGAAAAACCAACAACATCGGCAGGTAATAAATCATTGGTAAACTGAGTACGCTGATAACTCAAACCTAATGTAGTCGCCAATACATGGGCAAGTGTAGTTTTCCCCATGCCAGGTAAGTCTTCTATTAATAAATGACCTTGAGCGAGTAAACAGGCAAGCGCTAATCGACATTCTTTCGGTTTACCTAATACCACGGATTCAATTTTATTTAAAATGGCAGTAATAGACTGTTGACTGGCTTGGACTTGATCTACTATGAGCGGCGTTTGTGGCATAAAAAAACGTCTAATTATAAAGAGTTAATTAGACGTTTTATCATGAATTGAGAATAAAGGGAATTGTTAGCCCTTATTCGTTTTAGATATGTCGGCGACTAACAACCGCTTCATTTAACTGACTTAATAGTTTTTCAGTATCATCCCAACCAATACAAGCATCGGTAATACTTTGTCCATAGACTTCCGCTTTACCATTAACTAGGCTTTGATTACCTTCAACTAAATGGCTTTCAACCATAACACCAAAAATATTGTCATTACCTTCGCTTATTTGACCACTGACATCAGTAGAAACTAACATTTGATTTTCGAATTTTTTACTCGAATTAGCGTGGCTAAAATCAATCATCACCTTAGTATTTAATTCAGAAGACGTTAATTGCTCGGTTACTGCTTCAACACTATCTGCATCAAAGTTAGTCGTTCTACCACCACGTAAAATGATATGACAATCACTATTACCTGTGGTTTCAACAATCGCAGCATGACCAAATTTTGTTACCGATAAAAAGTGATGTGATGCAGCTGCTGAGCCAATAGCATCAATCGCTATTTTAATAGTGCCGTCTGTTCCGTTTTTAAAGCCTACCGGACATGAAAGGCCTGACGCTAATTCACGGTGAACTTGTGATTCAGTGGTACGAGCACCGATGGCTCCCCAACACATAAGATCAGCCATATATTGCGGCGTGATCATATCTAAGAATTCACCCGCGGTAGGTAAACCGAGATCATTTAGCTCAACTAATAACTTCCGTCCTAAACGTAAACCATCATTGAGTTTAAAGCTATTATCCATATAAGGGTCATTAATTAACCCCTTCCAACCAACGGTAGTACGTGGTTTTTCAAAATAAACACGCATAACAATCTCTAGACTATCTTGATATTTATTACGTAATTGAACTAAACGTCGACCATATTCAAGCGCCGCTTTAGGATCGTGAATAGAACAAGGACCGATAACCACTAATAAGCGATCATCTTTGCCTTTAAGAATATTGTGAATAGCAGTTCTACCCGCAACGACTGATTTAGTTGCTTGCTCTGACGCAGGAAATCGTTCCAATAAGGCAATTGGAGGTAAAAGATCTTTAATTTTATTGATGCGTACATCGTCAGTTTGGTACATAGTTGGCTCTCTACTGCTATTTCGTTGTTTATTCATTACTAATAGATGACTAATTCATTATCAGCATGAATGTTGACGATACTCATTGAAGTTAGTTTTACTTTACGTCTTATTTTACGGTCTAGTTAACTAACTTACGTTATACCCATTAAGTTTATTAATGTGGTGTTAAGTACCTTATTATTAATTCCTAATTAGAATCCCAACATTAATCTAGCAGTGTTGATGATTGAATACCATGGAAAATTACGGTTATAGGCTAGTTTTTAGAATATTTAGTCTAACGACGTATTAATAGAGAAATTGAAGTAAATATTAAGGCCATATTTACTTCAATTGCTACCTTAACTGTTACCTTCATAAATACCATTACTTCAGTAATTCATGATCCTTTGGAAGTTGCTTTGCAATCCATAGCGCCAGTTTATGCTTCATGTTGGGGTGGTCTTCATTATCAACGGCTAACGGTTGAATAAGTTTATCATTGACCAATAAACGATAAAGGCTTTCAATCTTATCTTTGGCTGAGTTTGTCGCTGAAAAACTATTGTAACCGCGATTAACCGCATACTTCTCACCAATGGTTAATGCTTTCTTTAATAATTCTGCTTCATTTTTTAATTTTTTCATCTGATTTTTATCCTGCTGTACAACAAATTATATTCTTATTACCATGCGTGAAATAAACATAAATATCAAGTTAATAGCGATTAACTTCTTCGCTTAGCGTTTTAACTGGAAGCCCTACTTTATATTGATTTACATCATGTAAACTCTATAGTAGCCTTTGTATAATATCGTCATATTAATCAGTACAATTTTTATTAACTGCATACATAAATTCATAGGTGAAACATGCCCATATCACGTACCAAAAATCTTCAACATAAAGTTTATATTCCGTCGTCTGCTCGTGAAAACCAATATTTAATGGCTAAAATCCCATTGACTGATGAATTACTTGAAAAGTTTAGTGATTTAATTGATAACAATGCTGAGGCTCCTTATGAAAAACTTTATCAAACATTAGCGGATTATTTTTTCGCTATTAACGATAAGTTAGAGATTGAAAGCACACAATTTATTGCTAATGATAAGTTCGCTCGTGTACGTTTTAGTCCTGAAAAGCTAACGGCACAAACCAAGCAACAAGTTTTATTTTTATATAATCCTAAATATCATGCGAGCCAAAATACTTTCTATAATGGTAAAAATAAAGCTAAAAAAATTACCTTAGTCTTTTTAGCTAATGGTAATGATATTCGAATTCAATCAGCGCTATTTCACCGTAAAGTGACACAAGCACTTGAAAGTTTTGCCAAGCAAGCCTCTATTCCGCTTGCAGACATAAGAATTTGTGATCACCAACACTTAACCTATGATTTGTTTGCTAAAAACAAAGGGATTGAAGGCAGTCAGCCACATAAATTCCGTTCAATGACCGACAGATATTCAGCTGATAAGTTGACTTTGCCAGCCAATGCCGATGCGTTAACGTATGCAATAGTAGATTTCCCAATTAATCGTCGAGTGAGAGCATTAGCGCCTTTAGATGAAAATCCGCAAGAACGTTATAACCCACTATATAACCTTATCAGTGATACCTTTATTAATGCGGCAAAGCATTGTAATTTAAACAATGGTGCTGTTATTGCTAACGGTTTAGTACCTATTGTACGTCGGGGTGCTGATGAGAATATTATCGCCAATGGCGAGTTATTGATGTTAGGTTACAACCCTAAACATACGAGCTGTGGTTATACCTGTAAATGGAATTCAGCCAAACTTGTCGATTCAGTACAGTTGGTCTTTGTGGCTAGTGTGCAAGATAAAACGCCTCATGGTTATGGTAAATTTGTTAATAAAATAGAACAAGCATTGCATAACTTTACTGAGAAGTTAGGTTTTGTTAATGATCAAGAAGAAATGACTGTTCGTTTGCACCAGCATGTAGGTTTTTATTCAGAATAAGTTATATCTAAATAAAGTACTCATTAGATCGTACGTAAACAGCAGTAAAAACAGAAAGACCCGATATAATCATCGGGTCTTTTTTTTGTTCTTCATTCTGCTATAAAATAAAACAAGCGATATTAAAACTCATATTCAATAGCTAACCGTAAAATATGACCTTGGCTTTCGCTGTTTACCCCTGTGATAAAAGCGGCTTCCCATTTAAGTTGTTTTTGACCACTAAAACGCTGAACGCCCATAAAAGCAGGCCCTATTCCCAGATAGTTTTCTCCTGAGTACACTTCAATAGCCGGCTGGAATTGCTCAAGATGACGAAAACGATATTGTAATCTAAACTCCGTTTCCATTTCGTCATCAATCGTGTCGCCCCATTCATAAATGAGAAAAGCATTTAACGTTAAGCTGGTACGGCCAAATTCTTTTTCCATAATAACGCCAGAGGTTACTTCCCAGTTATTCTCTTGATGCTCTTTTTCAACCTCAAACAACATGCCCCAATCAGCCCAATATTGCCCTTGCTCTGTCATCATCCAGCGCGCTTCAATCTCATAAGCACTCAAGGTGAAATTATCATTACTGTCGCGTTCACCAATAAGATAAAATTCTAACATGAGGTTGTCAGCTACCGATTGTCCATAAGCAAATCGTTGCGCTAAATCGTTACTGACACCATTTTCTCGTTGGGCTAGCATACGCCATTCTACTTCGCGCTCGTTTGGCAAAACATAAGGATGATAGACCTTATCAACGACAATACCATCAGCTAAGGCTATGTTTGAAAAGACTATGTTTGAAAAGACTAACACAGAGCACAACACACTACTGATAAGGCTAATATCGGTATCAATTAAAAAGCGCTGACGAAGAAAAGTAAACATTAGTAAGTCCCTTTCATTAAAGAAGCAGTAGTGTTTTGTCTATGGCTGATTAATTTTGCAATGATTATTGGCAAAATAATTGCGCTTAAATAGACGATTAACTGCATTGCAGATGGTGTTGCTTCATATCCAAATAAGATTGTAAGAAAGTAACCTAGTTCGGAATCTTCAGCAATAAGATGACTCGTACTCCATAAATGCACATTACTTGAAATAATATCAACTTGTTCAAGTAACTGTAAGCCTTGCATTAATTGAGCGACACCAAATAACAATAAGAAGTAGTACACCATTTTACCCTTTAATTTTTTATCTAAAGTCATAAGAATAAAATACAATAAGATGGCAATACTTAAACAAATTCCCGTACCGATTATCACGCCAACAACAATGCCTGAATACGATGCTTCAATCGTCGCCTTCGAAAAGAGTAAACTCCTGACATAAAGACTAAAGTAACTGCCATGAACACATAGCACCAATAATAAGATGGCAAGACTAATAAATGTTTGTTGTCGGTTTAATGTTTGTTGTTCATTAATGGGTTTGTCGTGCCATTGGTGATGGCTTGAAGTTAGCCTAAGTAGGAATGATGTGGTAATTAAACAATAGATCAAACTAAAGAGTATGGAAAAAACAATCTCTAGGCCCATACCAGCAAAGTGTTGACTTAATATTGGCATATAATGACTTAATGACCCGATCAGAAATAAACCAATAATGGTTGTTTTAACAACTTTACTTACCGTTAAATCGAAAGTCTTATCGCTTTTTTGATGTATCGATTGAAATTTAGAATGTTTATTAAGTTGCAGACAAACGCCTTGCTGTGCGAACAGTAAACTAAATACCACAAAGATAGGCAAAATATTTTGTAAAAAAACTAACACGGTATTAATTAGCATTATCGACCTCCTTAATGGCAGGTATGGGTAAATCAGCCTCACTGACAATAATTACACCTCTAGCACTATCAGGGTGATACTCACCAAAAAAGTCATAACGCCCTGGGGATAATGGTCCGATATAAATAGTGGCTTTTTGCTTAGGAAAGAGTACTTTTTCACGATTAAGTGAAAAGCTATCAAACTCTTCGACACTGTCATCTTGATTATCAATAATCAATTTAATTTTTTTATTTGCCGGTATGGTCATTTCAGCCGGATAAAAAAGGTGATCTTTCAAGGTGATACTAAACTCTTGTCGCTGAGCAAAGACGTTATAACTCGCCATTAGCAGTATATAACTAATAATAAACTGTACTTTAAACAGGCTTTTGGGTCTTGTTAGAGTGCTAGACACGTTCATCCTTGTTATTTAAGTTACCATCGCTACTCACTGCATTCACCTTGGCAGCTAATTGTTCTGGGATCTGCTCAAATGACACTTCAACATGTAATCCCCCTAGCAATATTGATTGCGACAACGCTATATTACCACGATGAATATCAACGATATGTTTCACTATAGTTAAGCCTAAACCACAACCGAGTACGCTGGAATCGTGTTGATCGCCACCAACTCGATAGAATCGGTCAAATACACGGTGATGTTCTTCTGCTGCAATCCCCTTACCTGAATCTTCAATAATAATGGCTATTTTTGTCGTTTGCTTAGCCTCAGCTTTAATACATTTTGTACTAACCTTTATCTCGCCATGATGTGGGGTATATTTATTAGCATTTGATATTAAATTGGTGAGCATTAACTGTAAGGAAAGTTCATCTCCTTTGAGGGTTACCTCATCACTCGTTAAGGTAATTGTTTGTTGTTTATTCGCAATAGCTTGGTAGAGATCACCAATCACCGCTTGTAATAATGGTTTTAATTTTATCTGCTGTTGATTCTGATTTATTTGGTCTGGATTAGTGCGATTTAAATGCAGTATTTGATCAATCACATGCCCCATACGATCAACACTAATGCACAATGGCTTAATTAAGTCGGTTGGATATTGTTGTCCTTGATCAGTTAAACCACGAGAAAGATTATGGACATTTATTTTTAACACACTTAATGGTGTTTTCAATTCATGGGCGGCATCAGCGGCAAAATGCCTTTCTCGTTCGAACGCTAAATTTAAACGGGCAAGCAGCTGATTTAAGGTGTTCACCACACTGCTCAGTTCACTGTTATCAACCTGTAAATCGAGCGGGGTAAAATCGTTACTTTGTTTATTTGCTAGCGCTTTAGTTAATTTATGTAATGGTTTTAAACCTTGCGTAATAATGCCAAAAATGAGCAGTGACAATATAACAATAGCGATAATCATCGGCGTCACAGCGGCAAGAATGACCTCTTGAGCAAGAAGAAACTGTTTCTTTAGCGGTTGAGCGACCATAACAACCAATTTATGTTCATTAGCTTTAAATGAATGCTCAATGACATCATTGGCGGTCTTACCCGGCGGATTACTCATGTTGTTATCTGGAAAGTTTTCCAGGCTACTGGCTAAATAGATAGCGCGCCAGCGTTGACCTGCAAAATTCACTTCACCAAAATGTGTCGATGCCTGCTGTAGACTAATTATCGGTTTTGTTGGTGAATTAGCACTCTGGATAACTAAATGATCCCCTTGCCATACTTGAAAAGCAAAACTGGTTTGCTGCTTGATTGCACCAAAGTGTTGTTCTTGATTATCAAAGGTTTGGTGAAGGCCTTTTATTATATGAGCAAAATCAACTAACTGCTGATCGAATAACTTTTCAGCACGCGCCATGCTTGCTTTATAACCTTGAATAGCGGCAATAAAAGTAATTAATGTTAATAGGGCAACTAAGGTCAATACCAAATAACGACGAATGCTCATATATTTATTTCTATATGTTAGTTATTTTTAAAAAAGAAGATCTCAAGGTGATTAATTTTGAGGAGTATTAATAATGTAACCCACACCACGAACATTTTGTATGAATTTATCAGGCAAACTCTTTCTTAATTTATGGATATGAACTTCCACGGCGTTACTTAATACTTCTTCGCCCCAATGGTAGAGTTTAGACTCAATTTGCTCTCGTGATTGGATACGTCCGGCATTTTCCATCAGTGCTTTCAATACCATAAATTCTTTTTTAGAAAAGTGTATTTCACTTGCCCTCTGTTGCTCTTCTTTTGTAGCAGTTTGTCCCTTGTTTGCCTCATTGGTGTTCGAACATGGCTGTAAAAAGACTTTATGAGACGTAGTATCTAAGCTTACTTTGTCAATCGTTATCAATGAACTCGATGCCGTGCCCAACCGTCGCTCTATCACCCTTAATCTTGCCAATAATTCTTGCATATCAAAGGGCTTGGCTAAGTAATCATCTGCGCCATAATCTAAGCCTTTTACTTTGCTATCAATGCTATCTCTGGCGGTTAAAATGATAACTGGCAAATCATTTTTCTTAGCTCTTATCTCTTTTAATACCGTCAAACCATCAATATCTGGTAAACCTAAATCAAGAATCACCATATCATGGCTAGGCACTGCTAATGCAGTTAACGCCTGTTTTCCTCGGGATAAATGATCTATAACAAAACCTTCTCGCTCTAGAGACTGTTGCAATGCCTCTGCTAGCCCTTGATCATCTTCTACTAATAAAATTCTCATTATATTTAGCTACCTTCTTGCCCAAAAAGTAATGTCTTGTTCAGTTAAAAATTGTTCCGCATGTTCACCTTGTAAAAGCGCTAAGGTTGCTAAAATACCTGCTTGGATACACTGTGGTGCAACGGTTGTGATGGAACGTGGAGCGTGGGTTATCGGCCAACCTGTTTTCGCATTTAATACGTGGCCGTAACGGATCCCGTCTTTTATTAGGTAACGCCTTGCATCACCACTGGTAGCCAATGCCCCTTGCACAAGTGCAACAATCATATCTTGAGGTTGACCAAGTGCATCACTGTCAGGGTGCTCAATAGCGACTTGCCATGCTTGTTTATTAAGTCTGGGACCTGTCACAGCCAAATCCCCACCTAAATTGACTAAAATAGGTTCGTCAGTAATTTCTTTTGCTAATAATATGCAGCGATCTACCGCGTATTCTTTACCTATACCGCCAAAATCTAACTCCATATCTTGTGGTAAACAAATGCTATGTTGATCATAAGTGACTTTTTGCCAACCAACAAAGCTCAATACTTTACTAACATCTATTGAGCTAGGAAATTGTTGACATTCACCGCTTAATCCAGAAAAAGACCACACCTGCCTCAATACACCGGAACTAATATCAAAAAGGCCATCACTTAGCTGGTAACATTGCTCGGCAAAATTAAGCAACAGGTAAGTTTCTTCATCAATAGCAATTTTTTTACCAGCACTGTTATTTATTTCACTACAAATACTAAGGCTGTCATATCGACTGTATTTGTCTTCAATACGCCAAACCTCAGCACTAACACAACGAGAAATTTGCTCAACGACCCGTTTATCTTGCGTTTGTATTAATACTTCACAAGGACTGGCCATAGCATTAAAGCTAACGCTATAGCCGTCTTTTTGTTGGCTTAATTTAACTGACCGTTTTTTTTGCATCTTTTGTTATATACAACTACAAAGTAAATAATGACTAAAGTTTAAAATGAATAACTCACTTGCGCAATAACGGCTTCAACTACCGGATACAAATCCACGCTATTCAAGCGTTGAGGATCAACAAAACCTGCATTAGTTGGCATTTGGCGATAATATTCAATCCTAAAGGAGAGTTCATTTCCACCGTTAAGTACCACACCATATTTTGCGCCAACAGTAACAGCAGTCATTTCACCAATTCGATAATCTGCACTAACAAAACCTGTCTGAGCTTTACCATCACCGATATAAGGTTGGTAAAAGTCAGCTGCACTTTGTTGGTAAAAACGAATATGCGGTTCAATATAGCTTGCTGCGCCAACAGGAATAGTAAAGCGAGTATCAATTGTATGAGAGTTAATTCCCCAGTCATCCCACATATAGCGATAAGAGACATCTGCCACAGTATTAAGCAAACTATCATCAAAATGATATTTAGCTTGCATAAATGTGCTCTGTTTTACCCTTGAGTCTGGACGGTTCTCATAAATATAATCTTGTGCTATACCATCGCTATTTAGCACACTGACTACTTTAAAGGGGTCAGTTAAGTAACCATCAACCATCGAATATGAATAATTAAAAGCTGTGATCATGCGACGATTTATCACTTGAGTAAAACCAACAAGTAAATCGGTAGTACTCTTATCCTCGCTATCGCTTATCCTTGTTTTAGCAAATTCAGCATCCCAATCAGATGAACTAGAGTCACCCACTAACATGGATGACAATGGTTTTGGTATGCCGCCTTCTGGGGTGAAAGTATCTTGAAAATAACTTAAGCCCATTGAGATAGTCGAATTTTTCCTATTGAAATCATAAGCTACATTACCATTAACACCTAAAGACAAATAATCATATTCTTTGGAGAAATGTCCACCAACACTACCTGTAATATTATCCGCTAATGGTTGAGTCCATTGGCCATTAAGCTGGACACGCGTATCATGAAAAGTATCATCAAGTGGCGTTTCACCTGCCGGTGTAACGTACTGTCCATTACCTGAAGGACGAGTAAAAGTTTGTGCATTAGGCTGTGCAATAGCACCATTTGCTGATGCGCCTGTTAACGCATCAACCGTTAATTTTAAACTTAAAATCTCATCATTATCAAAGGTTTTTGTGCCCGCGATAATCGCTTCTGTGGCACTGACTCGGTCTACTTCAGAATAAACTAAAAATGCACTGTCAAATTGCCACTCGTCAGCTTCTTTTGCCTGCGCCACAGGAGCAGTGACAACACTAGTGCCGAGTAAAGCACTAGTTGCTAAAGATAATGCTGCTTTTAAGTTTACTTTTTTATTTGTTTTTTTACTTTTTTTATTAAGGTTATTCATTAGTTACACCCACATCCGCCGCCGCCAAAACTTTTTCCACCACTAGATGCTTCTTTAGAGAAATAGATATGATCATCTAAAGCGGCATCAACAGGGCTGGAAGTAAGCGCCATTTCTTTTTTTGCTAATAAGTCACGCTCCCAAGGTTCAACGCCTAAACTACTACAGGCGCTGAGATTGATAGTCATCACTGTTAATAAAATAAGCTTCACTTTTGACGAATGAACTATTGATGAGTTAACTTGCGATAACGTGTTAAATACAGCTTTATTCGCTTTCATGATTGCCTCTGTTTCTCTTGTTAGAAGTATTTTTCAAAAATGTGGTGGATGATGAGTTAAGTAACTGTTTAATCTCATCTTCATATTGGTTAATTTTACCGGAAAAAAAGCCACTATGGCGATATTTAATCTCACCATCTCGACTTATTAACATACTTGTTGGCATGCCTTGAATGGCAAAGTGTTTAGCGATAGTGCCTTTATTATCATAAATAACAGCAAATGATGCGGGGTTATCTTTTAAAAATTGACTGGCCTTAGTTTTATCTGCATCTAAGTTGATACTGATCACAGTAAAACCCTGATCTTGGTATTGCTGCTGAAGTTTATTCATCCAAGGAAACGATTTAACACAAGGACCACACCATGAGGCCCAAAAATCAACATATACTACCTTACCCTCCTCTGCCAACAGCGCTTGCTCAAGAGACTTCCGTGGACTATCACCTTGTTCTACTGGTGTAGCTAAAGCATTAAAGCTTATTAACAGAAAAGTTAAAGCGAGTATTTTTCTCATATTCATTTCCTTAGCAATGATTCTTAAAACTATTTATTGTCATTAGCTTAGACAAGTAAACTTAACTGAAACTTAAGAACATTAAGTTTTAGCAAAGTTTGTAATGAAGGTTGCCTATTTCAGGGAAATTAACACTTCCTAAAAGTTAATTTGGGTATATAATCCGCCTACATGGTGCTAATAAATGATTCAACAAAATAATGATTACTCATAAAGCTTTTGCTTTATTGTATTTTTTATTCTTCTTTTGCTTTTTAAGTACAGCTTATGCTCAACCTTGCTTGGCTGAAAGTAACTTAGCACCCGAATCACAGTCCCAATTTTCATTAGAAGATATCCCTGAATCTGACGCACTGTTAAATAGTAATTTCAGAATAAAACAGGTTAGTTACACAAGCCTTCTTATAGACATCACACTATTAGAAGATCGAAAAAATCATACCTTACCTTGCTGTAACCGTGGCCCTCCTCCACATTATTTTATAAATCAGCAATCAATCCCCTAAGCCACTACTCTCATTGAGTAGCGATAGCTTAGTATTTTCTTTTTATTAAGCAGGCAACTTGTTGTAGCGGCCTCTTAACGCGTTAGCAGCCCTTATTATGATCAATACCGTTATTCTGGTCTTAGTTATCATCAGCTTTTTGATGATTATTACTGAAGACTTAATTCACATCAACAAAGCTAAAACTACACTTTTTTTTGGTACCCTTTGTTGGATCCTTGCTTTTATATTCCCCATAAACAATAACTTGGCGAGTGAAACGACTCACCAGCTAAACGAAAACCTACTCGAAATAGCCACCTTATGGTTGTTTCTTATGTCAGCAATGACCTTTGTTGCTTACTTAAATAGCAAAGGTTTTATCTCCGCCCTAGTACAGAGAATACTTCCAGAGTATCTAACAGAACGTGGTTTAATGTTTGTTATTGCTATATTTGCCTTTGTTTTTTCCTCTTTCGCCGATAATGTCACAGCGACCTTAGTGTCTATCACCGTAGTAATGAATTTACAATTAGAAGTGAAAAAACGACTAAAATACGCCACGCTAATCATTTTCTCAGTCAACAGTGGCGGCGTTTCGCTTATAACTGGTGATGTCACTACCTTGATGATATTTTTAGAAAACAAAGTAACTATTTCTAATTTACTTATTTTAATTGTCCCCTCGTTTTTAGGGGTATTAACGTTAGCCAGTTTATTATCGATGAAACTCTCTGGAGAGGTTAAATTAGCACAAACACGTATTAAAATTGAAAAAGCCGATATCGTCATAGCACTCATTTTTGTATTTACTATTTCAGGTACCTTACTCGCCAATGTGTTATTTCAAATCCCCCCGGTATTAAGTTTTTTGTTTGGTTTATCCGTTATGTTTTTAGTGGCAAACCAACTTCCTAATAAAAATAATAAAGACGTATTAAACTATATACGTGAAGTTGAATATGATGCCCTACTGTTCTTTTTAGGTGTATTGTTACTGGTAGGGATTTTAAAAGAGATTGGTGTGTTGAATGGTTTTACAGAGCTGTATCAATACTTCCCCGCGATAACAGTTAACTATTTAGTAGGTTTTATGTCTTCTGTTATTGATAATGTGCCGCTGACCGCAGCTTTATTAAAAGCCGATGTTGATATGAAAGTTACCGAGTGGTTAATGTTAACTTATGCAACGGGCGTTGGTGGTTCAATTCTAGTTATCGGCTCAGCTGCAGGTATTATCGCAATGAGCAAAATTAAAGAGTTGAATTTCATTAGTTACTTGCGCAATGCTATCTACTTAATTATTGCTTATACGGTGGGTTATATTGGTGTATATTTCGCGGCTAATTGGGCACTGACTTAATAATATCAAGGCATAAAGCGCTAATCCCCCTATGATCATTCATCATTAGGGGGATTCTCATTTAATAATAAAGAGCCCTAATGACTAAGCTAACTAGCGCTACTTACAGATTCAAATATTTATCATATATTTTTTTAAATTCGCCACTCTCTTTCAAGTAATTTAAGCCTAGATTAAAGTCATCTCGTATCTTTTTATCTCTAAATACCGGACGATAATCCATTGGGTCGGCGGTGGTAAATTTATGCTCATCTACAACGACATCACTAATTTCTAGATTTTCCATTAACTTAATTTTATTTACGAAATATTTGAAAATATAACGATCGCAGAGCACTACATCAAACCGTCCTAGATGCAGTAATTTAACTTGTTTTAATTGATCGCTAACCCCAAAAAATCTATTTTCATTAACCACCTTAGCTAACCAATGTGCATAACGTTTTTCAGCGCCTTGAAAAGACGCAACGAGTAGAGAATTTAAATCACTCGGTTTATTTATAATAATATTGCGGCTTTTCAGTGTAATGAAGACATTGTCATAAATAACAGCGGGATTGCCGTAAAAAGCCTCTTTTAATTCAACCCCCATATCGCCCATTGCTGCATCAACAAGATTCTGACTATAAGCGACAGGAACTCTACCTAAAGGATAGTAAAAAGGCTTCAGTGTATGTCCCTTAATGGCTAGAGCAGCAGCTATGATATCAATTTCAATACCAGCATTATTTTTTTCAATAATATACGGAGGGATTTCTTGGCTAAAGGCCATTATTATTTCTTTGCCATCAGCTATGCGGCAAATTAATGCAATGATAAAAAATAGACTATATTTGAGTAATTTAATTGTTATTCTCAATGCCTAACGAGTAAAGCTTACCAACAGTATATGGCAAAGACCGTAATTTAAATTAAATTAACCGTAATAAGCACATATAAAATTAAAATTTGGGGAAATTCACTGGCACTAAATTATTCTACTTGATAAATCCGGTCTTATATCATATTCCCTATATTGAGATGCGTTTCCTACCCAATTAATATGTAGAATAATCATAGGATATAACGTGAAGTCTCATATACTTTTTATGATCACTTTTCTTGTCATCTCAACTTCATCGAAGGCTAAAATCCGAATAAGTTCATCATTAATGCTTCATTCACAGTAATACGATGCAACCAAGTCGACAGACTTGAGTAATTATTAAAATATGTTATTTTTTCACTAGCCCCTCAATCAAAATATTTAATTTATCTTGTTCTAAAATAACAGAATATTGTTATTTCAGTGACTGTTATTCCCTTTTTAATTGGCTAACGGTAAACTTTAAGTTAATCAATAGTTACTCGATAATCACTCTTTAATTACCCAGCCGTTTTGGTGTCTTTGATTATTTATAGTTTGTTCAATAACTACAGTAGCATACCGAGTTATACCTGCTATTTATTGCAACAAAAAACGATGGTCATTACCCTTACTTTTTTCGTTATAACAGTTATGTACCCTCTTAACGTGAATACTGCTATCTTAGAGATCTGTTTTTACTAAACCGACTGATTTATCCTTAAAATACTCAACTGTGAACCCAACATACCTGTTTTAACATTGGCTGATATAGGATTTAATAAATAATGAATATAGACCTACTCAAGCAACGACAGAAAGCTTTCGATTACTTATTTGATGCTGTGGTAGTAACCGATTTAAATGGCATCATTATCGATTGGAATAAAGGTTCACAAGCTCTTTATGGTTATTCAAAAGAGCAAGCTATTGGCCAGCCAGTTAATATTTTACATGTTCCCGAGGATAGCGTAGATATAACCACAGAAGTCATATCTACGGTAGAGCAAGAAGGAAAATGGTCAGGTGAAATACGTATGTTACACCAAGATGGTCACATTGGCTGGGTCGAGTCCATGTGTGTCCCCATCTATGATGATAATGGCCAAATGCTAGGTGCGCTGGGTATCAATAGAAATATCACAGAACGTAAAAATGAAACTGCCCGACTTGAGCATCTCGCACATTATGACCAGCTCACCAATGTTCCAAATCGTTATTTGTTGCTCGACCGTCTAACGCATTTGATCACACAATCTCTACGTAATGAGTCTAGGTTTGCTTTGCTTTTTATTGATATCGACAAATTCAAGCATATTAATGATACAAAAGGTCATATTTTCGGTGACCAAGTGCTAATAGAATTAGCTTTGCGCCTTAAAAGTTCTATTCGTAATTCAGATACACTGGCAAGATTTGGTGGTGATGAGTTTATTATTTTATTAGAAAATATATCAGATATAAAAGATGCATCAACTATGACAGAAACGCTATTTAAAGCACTGAAAAACGAATTTCTTGTCGATGACGCAATGATTAAAATACGTTGTAGTATTGGTATTGCCATATTTCCGGATGATGGAATCACAACGGATAGACTTATTACTACAGCCGATAGGGCTATGTACGAGGCTAAAGATTAACCTTGAAGATAAAGTTTGTGGTAAAGGAAAAATCGATTTTCGCGAATAACTTGCAGGTTTAAAAGTTCATGCTGAAGCACAAGCAACTGATTAACAATTTGAAAGTGCTAGCTTTAGATTTCCGGTAAATAATCCAGAGAGTAAAGCAGACTATTACTATAGTAGTATCTTTGAATAAAGTTTCTCGTTATCGTCTGCCGCTGACATCGCTGTAGGCGGAAAACCAGTTGCTTGTAGTACAAAAGAAGCACTATCTTGGTAATAGTAAAATCAAAAAAAACCGATAAATAGCTATTATCGGCTTTTTCAAAACTAAAATTTATTCAATTGAATTTGCGACTTATTTTGTCGCATAGTGAACATAGATTGAATATAAAAATAGCGTCGTTATAACAACACCCCCTATTACCTATTTAGCTGTTGAAACATCCGTTGCGGAGAAAACCTTTTTACCTGCTACCCACGTTTGCAAAACCTGCTCTTGCCAAATTTTATATGCAGGCATAGTAAGTATGTCATTATCTAAAAGGATGAAGTCTGCTTTTTTACCTGCCTCTAGACTGCCTATAATGTTCTCTTGATGTCCTGCAAAAGCCGCATCAAGTGTAAAACTTCTCAATGCTTCCGTACGTGTCATTTTCTCATCTGCATACCAGCCACCAATAGGTAAGCTTTTATGATCTTGTCTGGTAATTGATGCATGTAAACCATAAAAAGGGTTAGGTGATTCAACTGGGAAATCTGATCCCGCAGCGATAACTGCATTACTATCAAGTAACTTTCTCCACGCATAAGCACCTTGGATACGTTCCTTACCCAGCCGAGAGACCGCCATGTTTTTATCACTAGTAGCATGTGTCGCTTGCATTGAAGCAATAATATTAAGTGATGAGAATCGAGGGATATCTTCTAAACGCAATACTTGAGCGTGTTCAATTCTATGACGTAACGCCTTAGTTTTACTTTTTTTGATTGCTTGTTGATAAAGGTCTAAAATCAATTTATTCGCATTATCACCAATGGCATGTGTATTGACTTGAAAGCCAGCATTCATAGATAAATCAATATAGTGTTGTAAATTTTTATTATCATGCAATAACAAACCTTTATGCCCCGAATGATCACTATATTCATTGATTAATGAAGCTCCTCTACTACCTAATGCGCCATCAGCTTGAATTTTCACACTGTGCATGACAAACATTTCGTCAGTAGATTTATAAGGCCCCTGTTCTAATTGTTGTTGCCAGTTAGGACTCGGCAAATACAACATACCATTTATACGGATAGTCATATTGCCTTCAAGAGCAAGCGTCTTATATAAACCAATATTTTTTTCGTCAATTCCTGCATCGTGAACACTGGTTAAACCTAAACTTGCTAATGATTGCATTGCTCGAGTTAACGCTATTTTATCTTCTGTAAGTGAAGGTTTGGTAATGCTAGCTATTATTAAGTCCATTGCATTATCAATAAAAACGCCCGTAGGCTGACCATTATTGTCTTTTATAATCTCTCCTCCTACAGGAGCTTTACTTGCTGAGGTTATCCCAGCTAACGCCATTGCTTTAGAATTTGCCCAGCCGGCATGTCCATCAACTCGCCTTAACCATACTGGTTTGTCAGGAAAAGCTTTGTCTAAACTTTTAGCATTAGGAAAAGTGTTATTGGACCATTTTACCTGATTCCAACCACGACCCTGTATCCATTCCAAAGATGGATTCTTCTTGGAATAAGATATCGTCCTATTAACCGCATCAATTTCTGAAAAAGTATTAACCAAATCGACGCGTAGTAAGCTGTGTCCATAGCCAAGGACATGACCGTGAGCATCAATTAATCCAGGGAGCATTGTTTGACCTTGGCCATTAATCACAACCGCATCAATAGGTGTGTCAACTAGTTCACCTTGCAGGTACACTTTATCTATCGTGTCATTAGTAAACGAAATAGCAGAAAACTGTTTTAGTGATTTACCGATGAAAGTATAGCCATTAACGTTTTTTATTAAGGTAGTTTGAGCCATAAGTTGCGTGCTGATTAATAACACAGAAATGGCCGTTATCATTTGAGTTTTTTTCATAGTATTGGTCTTGTTATAGTATTGTATTATTTGTGTTTTATTGACTTTTTTGTCACTAAATCATCTTAACATGATCCTAAAAACATGCAAAAAAACTAGTGACAATAGAACCAGCTACTATTAAAAGTTAGATTATAGATTTGCAAGAGAACATTACATCTTGGAAGGTATCGATTATCGTGAGTATTAAATCATAAGAGGTAGGATTATATTTATCGATGTGCCGACATCTTTCTCTGTCGTCACTTTAATTAAACCTTTTAGCTGTTGATTAACTAAATTATAAACGATGTTCATACCTAAACCAGTACTACCCGAACCTCTTTTGGTAGTAAAAAAAGGTTCAAAAATATTATCCAAGGTATGTTGGTCCATACCTTTACCTGTGTCATGGTAATTTATTTCAATGCTTTCATCTGTTGCTTCACAGACAGTAATTGTAATACTACCTTCTGGTATATCGTCAAAGCCATGGACAAGTGAATTCATCACTAAATTAGATAAAACTTGTGAAAAAACCCCTGGTATCGTTGTAATTAGTATCTTATCTGGACCATTACAATGATAACTTATATTACGTTTTTTCATTTCTACAGATAGTGTCGACATTACCTCATCAATATATTTCGCTAAATCAATTTGTCTTTGTTCACTAACTATTTGGTCGGCTGCTACTAATTTAAAGTTTACTAATAAATTTCTAACACGTTCTAGAGCCTTTTCTGACATAATTAATGATTGTTCAGCTTTAGCTATATGTGTGTTCATCCGAGTTTTACTTAATGCTGCGTTCTCAATTTTATTTTTAATTTCTAGGGTATCATCTAATACCAGACTGTTTGCTGTTATCGCAATACTTAGCGGGGTATTAATTTCATGTGAAACACCCGCAACTAACCGTCCTAAAGAGGCCATTTTTTCAGACTGAACTAACTGTTCTTGTGTTTCATTTAGATGGGCCAATGTTTCGGTTAATTTTTTTGTTGTTTTTTTATTTTTATTAAAAAAGAAGATTATTAATAAGGTACCAAGGATAGCTAGGGTAGTTACCACCGTAGTTAACAACAAGTAAGTTTGCTGATTACTGATAATTTTCTTTTTATTGATTAAATCATCACTTTGTTCTTTTAATTGAGTTCTGTGTTGAGCTAGTTCTCCTTCTTGTATCGCTAATACTTTTTTGTTTTGCTCGACAGTCACTAATATCCCTCTATTTTTCATTGATTGTTCCGCAAGCTTTGACTGCTGTTTGAATAACTCTCTTTCTGTTACCGTTGATTGTTCGGTTACTTGCGCTAACCTGAGTTTTTGTTGTGATAATGTCTGTCTTTGTACCTCAAATTGTTGCTGCTTTTGAATAACATTTAGTTTTAATTTTGCTAATTCAGATTTTTGTAACTTTGCCGCTCTAGCATTTCGAGATAATTCGATATTTAATGTGTTAAGTGCTTGCTTTGATGTAACTAATTGCTGCTGTTGCTTAGTAACGTTATTTTGTAAATCAATGCTTTTTTCTCGGGTCTTTTGCATTGCCATTTCAGTTTCACGATAAAGTGTTGCGATATCTAGTTCACTGCCACCGAGCAGTAATAAGTCTGCCGACATACTGAGTTTTTCATAAATGATATTCGATTTATTCACCTCAAAAGAAATGACAGTCGAGTTAGCCTGATGCATTAGATTTATCATCACATCGTGCTTATTTTGGCTATTGTCTGAGATTATTAACGTATTCGTTCCGCGAAGCGCATTGGCAATGTCATGCAAATCACCGTTGAATTGTTTCGGTATATAAACACTGTCTGCGCGCTTTAGCTGTTCAAAGTTATCAACATAACTTACTAGTATACTTTTGTTTTTAATTTTTTTATTTTTGAGAGCTTTGGATAGGAAATCAAAATAGCTAGGTTCTTTATAGATAGCTAAATGGTAGTTGTTTTTACTTGTCTCATTGGGCCAAGTAATATGTTTAAAGAAATTGACCATATAAGCTGATTTTATATGTTTAGCATCAAATTTTTGCGCATTCACAACACTAATCAAACTGACAATAAAATATATGCCAAATATAAAAAAAGCGTTATACCAACCAAATTTTCGTGTCATTCATGATAATCAGATAATAGAAGGTACTTTAAGCATAAGGTAAGCGCTTTAAAAATCAAGGTTAAATAGATATCTTGACTAAAATTGATAAGATAATCCTATTTCTAAAGCCCTACTCGGTAGTGGGTTACCAATGTCGCTATCGATAGAATGATAATTATCTTGATTGAAGACATTAGATATTTTTAAGTAAGTGCTGAAATTTTCATTTATGACTGTATATTGTTGAGAAATAGTAATATCAAATCTTGAAATATGATCAAGCTCTCCATTGAAATCACTATGATAAAGTTGCATAAGATTAACCGTAAACCAGCTGAATATCCCAGTGAGCGATAGATTACTTTTAAACTGTGCAATATCAAGGGTAGCTTCTTTAGAGTCGCCTTTTGGCATAACTTGGCTAATGAAACTATTAAGCTGCCAGTTTTGAGCAAAACGCCACTGTAACTCAACCTCAGCGCCGTAAACAGAATAGTCTTGTGGTGAATTGATAAAGGTATTTTGACTACTTATATTGTCATTCTTATTCACAAAAAACACTGGCTGACCATTTAATAAGTTCTCGGTATGGTTGTAAAAATTATTAATTTTTATCAATACATTATTTTTCTGATAAGAGATTGATACCTCTGAAGAGTCAATCGTCTCTGCCAGTAACTGTGAAGGTAAGCGCGCTAAAACTTGTTGAGGATCTTTCGCCTCTTGATTGATTAAGTCAGTTGCCTCTGTATTTAGCATGTACTCTTTTAAACTGGGTGCGCGAAAAGCAGAGCTATAAGACGCTTTGAGTGTCCACTGATCATTCAACACTTTTACCAAGGCAATTCGGGGAGACCACTGAGAGAAGCTATCCGTTAAGTACTCTCCTTTATCATAGCGAATACCTGCCGTTAAGTGAATGTCAGCGAAGCTACTCAGTAAATCATAGTATTGAAAATACACTCCCTGATTAGTTTTTATTGCTGAGTCTGAACGAGGGAAATAGTCAACGTCCGGTAAATCATCGGCTGGCTGGTATAGGTTACTTTTAGTGAAACCGGTTGCAAAGAAGTCACCTTGTTCTTGTCTTTCTTCAATTGAGGCGCCAAATATCAAAGATTGTTGTTGCGCAATCTGCCAGTTTATCTCCCCTTCCACTAGCTTGGCATTGACCTTAACCCGATAACGACTATAGGTAACAGGATCTCCTTGGCTAATTTGGTCACGATTTTCATTACTCGAAGCGCCCTGCTCTGTCGAATCATTGTTAACTAACTTTATACTTGCGCTAACTTCTCCACTAAATATTTTCTGCCAGGATAAATAACTAATTTTAGTTGCCCAATCAATTTGGTTTTCTTGGTCTGAAAAATCACCTGTCCAATGCTCTCCTAAACCACTTTGTCTATTTAACTCAATGTAACCCAAAGTAAAATCACCTAAACTATCCGTCTCTGCATGTTGCCTTGCATAGATAAATTCAGATTTCTGATCATCATAGTATTTTTGTAGGGGAGAAAAAATTGGACCGACCAACGCATTATTACTCTCTTTTTGATAGTGTGAATAAGCAAGATAACTGTGGCCAACTTGAGAGTGTAAATTTCCTTTCAAGTTAGCTCTTATGGCTTCGCCAAGATTTTGATAACTAGCTTGTGCTGAAAAGTCATTTTCATTATTAAATGCAGAGTCTAAACTTGTGACTCCTAAGAAAGCACTTTGTCCATAAAGCGCTGATGCTGGACCACGTAGGAGTTCTAGTTTATTTAGCATCCACAAGGGTAATTCATTTTCTACTGGTGCTTTATTAGCCCTTGCATGATTAATGCGAATGCCATCAAGTAGCACGAGATGTTTGTTATTTTCAAAACTTCCGGATTTTTGACCTCGTGTTTCAAAAACTCTTTCTCCATAAATACTGTAACTACTGAAACTGGGGCTTATATCCGCTAAGTCAGCCAACTGATGTATGCCCTGCTGGAATAGTTGCTGCTGACTATAAGTAGTAACGGTTGCTGGAGAAAGGTTTAATGGCAAATCAACTTTAGACGAGACTGAAACGTTTACCCGTGATAATTGCTCTAATGTTAGATCAAATACAGACTCTTGCGCGTCGCAAGTTAGTCCCCATAGAGATAATGAAGTCACTATAAATTTTAGATAATCACTCGAAATCAACGTGTTTTGCGAACGAATTATGTACATATAACAGCCATGAAAAATGATCAATTACATAATATTATTTTAGGTTAAGTTATTCGATATTACAAAAAGTTAACTGTGTACAATTCACCGCTTAACTTCATCGTGCCATTTAGGGTAAAATGACCTTCATATTTATAATTTATTGACGTAATAAAAGGTTATCGCGTGACAGAAAAACATCTTATTTGGGACTTACCCTTACGCATTTTTCACTGGAGCTTTGCCGTTACTATTCTAGCGAGTTGGTATACTGCAGAGCAAGGCGCAGATCTCGTTGAAATACACATGCAATTAGGCTTCGTGGCCTTAGCTTTGATCGTATTTCGGGTATTGTGGGGGGTAATCGGCCCTAAACATGCACGATTCTCTCAATTTGTGCCGTCACCAAAAACACTATTATCCTATTTACAAAAGTCAAAAACCGATAAAACAACACCTGGTCATAATCCATTGGGTGCCATGATGGTTATTTTAATGATAGTACTCATATCTGCGCAGGCAATTAGCGGCTTATTTATCAATGACGATGTATTTTCTTCAGGACCCTATTACGGCAGTATAAGTAACGAGTTAGAAAAAATAATGCGTTTTTTACACCACAATACTTTTGATTTTATGATTGCGGCTATTGGCTTACACCTCGCGGCGGTTACTTATTATTGGCGAGTAAAAAAACAAAACTTGGTTTTACCTATGATTACAGGGAAAAAACCTGCAGAGCAAGTTAAGGCTGTTGACGCTATCCCTCATTCTAAGGTTATTCTTGCCTGCGTAGTGGCTGCTTGTTGTGTCGGTTTTGTTTATTGGTTGGTTGTGATGAATGCCCCCGTAATTGAAGAGTTTTATTACTAAGCGTAAAAGTGAACAAGCCATTTAGGCTAATTGTTTGATTAAAAAAATAACCTGACACAAACAAAAAAGCCTTTGCTAAAAATAATCTTGCAAAGGCTTTTTTATACGTTTTTATTAATTAGTAGGATGGTATAAAGTACTTAAATTGATTTATTCTTCTTTAAAGTGATCATGACAACCACCACAAGTCTTACCAATACCACCAATAGCCTTTTTAATCGCGCCTTCATCTTTAGATTGAGCGGCAACCATTAACGCTGCTGATGCTACCGTTAATTTATCAATATCTTTGCTGAAATGTTTAGGATCCTGCCAGATTTTAGCTAATGCTTCAGTTTTTACATTGAACTTAGATGTATCTGTACGAGCATAGTCAGCAATCATTAAAGATAATTGGTTGATACGTGTCGCATTTTTTTCAGCTACGGCTGCATCTACAGGGATTTTTCCCTTAGCCATTGCGCCCAAAGGACCCATGTTACTGCCAAGTAATTTGAATATAGATTGACGTAACTCAGTTGCATAAACAGCATGTTTTTCAGAACTTGCTGGTTGCGCCATACTCGCCGTTGCAACAACTAAACTAGCAGATACGGTAATAGCTAAAATACTTTTTTTCAGAACACTCATCGAGTTTCTCTCTTAATAATTATTATTTGATGATTTTTACAGGGCTAGTGTAGCGTAATAACTCGCTACAACAAGCAACAACTTGTAACAAAAGTAAAAAGTACATAAGTAACCAAAACATTGTTAGATATTAAATAACTTATAAACCTTTCACTCTGTCTTTAATTAGTGTTGACCATTGTTAAATCAGCTGATTTTAATGGTTCTAGAATTTAAATCATTATTCAGATCCTCGCAGACTATATAAGGCAGGTTTGTTAATGTATGCGCGCAGTGGTAGATAACAGGCGTTAAAAGCAATGCAGCTAATCAATAACAAGGTCAATAAAAACAAAGGTAATAAACTGACATTAACAATGTTTTGTAATTGCTCATTAAAACCAATCATTAACCCGATTAAGATCACAATACTAATAATAATGCCAAGGACAACGGCTATTAAATTATCTAAAACAATCAATTTAACAATGTCACGACGTTTCGCGCCTAGTGCTAAACGTGTACCTATTTCAAAACGGCGCATTTGAGTGCTGTAACTTAAAATACCAAACAAACCTAAGGCTGCTAATAAAATAGTTAATAAGGCTAATGTCCCTGTAGTAATTGCTGTTGCACGCTCACTAAAGAGTAATTGTTGATGAATTTCAGCAACATCTTTCATAGAAAATAGAGCAAATAAACTGGTGACTTCACTTACCGCCGTAACTACCTGCTCTCTACTTAATGTTTGATGTGGCTTAAGCTTCACTGTCATGCTGATTGAATGTACAGAGCTCGGCACATATGCACGCACGGGAATAGTACTAGCGCCGGGCATTTGCATCCCTTTAACTATACCTATCACCGTAAAGACTCCACTCTCATCCATTTTAAATTTCATTCCTAATGCATCATCTAAACTAGCGCCCTGAGAGACCAATTTCTTTGCTAAAACATCATTAATAATCATCACCATATTATCTACTTTGCCTTCCGGTGCTGTAAAACCTTCGCGAATATCATGAATAGTAAAATAGTCTCCTGCAAGTAACGGTTGGTCAATTAATTGGAAGTATTGCTCATCAATCCATTTAACCCCTGGGATCATGTGTTCGTTAGTGACAACATTGGTTAGCGCCATGTCATAAAAGCCGCTCAAGGGTGATTGTGAATTACTGACAGCTTCTACTTGTGGCAAGGCTAATAAGCTATTTTTGATCGCTGTGCCAAGTACAGGACCGTCTCTTTCTTCTTGAGTTGGTCTACGCACAGTAGAAAAGTCGATATCAACAAAGTTCTCGGTATTAATACCTATAGGCTTATTAATCACGTTAAGCGCTTGGCTAAACAAACTTAGATTGCCAAAAACTAAGACACTGGCAATAGCAACTTGACTGACAATAAGCGAATACCGTACTTTTTTAGAGACTTGCACCTCAACGCCTTTACCACTGCCATGTAAATGCTGGCTAATCGCTCGGTAGTTGATCATTTGGTTACCTAACAAAGCAAAAAATAACGCAAACATGCTAGCGAAAAAAAGAGCACTTGATAAAGTAAAAGTGCTCAACGCCACTTCATCAACACGAAGGAATACCTGCGCCATATTTTGCTGTAATACTGCAAAGCCAACGCTAGCGAAAGCAAGTGCAATGACCAAGGAAGCAAACATTAACAATGACGATTCTGCTAATAATAATTTAAATAGTTGTGCTTTTTTTGCCCCTACGGCAGCAGAGATAGCCAGTGATTTTTGTAATTGAGCCATACGGGCAATAAATAGATTGGCAATATTACTACATGCTATCAGCACTAAGCCAAAGACACCGGCCAATAACAATAAAACACTCTGCTGATGAGTAGATAAAATGGCTGACTGTAGTTGCGTTACTCGTATATCAACCCGCCAACCATCAAAAAATGCATCACTCGCAACACCCTCTTGCCACTTATTATTTACTGATGTTGTTAATTGTTGTTCAGCTTGTTCTTTTGAACTATTTTTATCGAGCTTAGCTACAACAATTAAATTCTCATTAATACTACCCCAGTCTTTTCTAGCGCGTGCACTCATTCTATTAAAATTCCACGTTAACCAGACTTGGCTTTTAAACCCGACATTATCATCTTCATAGAACCTCAATTGAGGTTCTATGAATGATTGTGCACTCACGCCGATCACTTTAAAACTGACATCACGAAAACGTACTGTTTTACCAACAATATTCATATCACTATTAAACGCTTCTTGCCAAGTTTCAAAACTTAAAACCGCCTCAGAAATATCACTTTTTATGTTCACATCAGTTAAAAAATCTCGCCCTAATATCATCGGTACTTTAAAAACTTTAAACCATGACGGTGTTACATAAGTGGTTAACATCGTTGGCTGTGAAGAGTGTGATGTTAACACTTGCTTGTCATAAGAACTTAACGCAACATCCGTAAACGCCGTTTGATTTTCAACTAAATACATCAGACTAGGATAACTAAAGAGAGGTTCACTACTACTGCCATCTTTATTGGTCAGCATATGTTCTACTTTAACCAAGTGATCTGAATCTGGGTACGGCAAGGGTTTAAATAACATCACATACGCTAATGTTAATATACATAACAATGCACCTAGAGTGATTGACATAGTGGTGATAACACTAAAAGCAAAACTCGGTGTTTGGGTCAAACTTAGGTAAGCCTGTTTAATTGAGTAAAAAAATGAATTCATTGTGCGCTTCCTTGTTGGCTCTAAATTAGTTGGCAATTTGCAATGAAGGCACTGTTAAAATAGCGCCATCAAGCAGTTTTAACTGAATTTTAGCCATATCAGCGTAACGAGGATCGTGCGTTACCATGCAAATAGTCGTGCCGTTTTCATTGAGCTTAGCGAGAACATCCATAACCTGGTCACCACTTTTTGAGTCTAAGTTACCTGTAGGCTCATCAACTAATAAAATCGCTGGATTAGTCACTAATGCACGGGCAATGGCTATACGTTGTTGTTGACCACCTGATAATTGATTAGGTTTATGACTTGTTCTGTGGGTCATCGATACTTGTGCTAAACACTCATTGACCCTCTTTTTTATTGTTTCTGCATCGGGTTTATCGCGATGATAACGTAAAGGCAAAGCAACATTGTCAAATACAGACAATTCGTCAATAAGATTAAACGACTGAAAAATAAAGCCAATTTTACTGTTTCTTGTTTCAGATGCTTGATCAAGGGATAATCGACTAACGTCTTCACCTTCAATAAAATACTGTCCTGATGTTGGCATATCTAACAAACCAAGCAAGGATAGAAGCGTTGATTTACCACAACCAGATGGACCTGAAATAGACACATAGTCGCCTTTGTTAATCGTCAGGTTAATATCAGTTAAGGCATGGGTTTCTAATGCTTCTGTTTGAAATACCTTAGAGACATTAGTCATCTTTATCGCTATATCTTTTATACTCTGATTCATCATTGCTTCCTTGTTAATTATTTATTGAGCGTTTTATTTAAAAATATTTTTACGTTTGTATTAAGTAATACCAATTCCGATAAGTTTCTGATCTTGTTGTACGAAGTAAAAAGACTTCAGGGCAAGGCGCTTGATTGACCAATAGCTGGCTATTGGGATTGAAAGCAACGCTGTCATGGAGAATTTTAGCCAGTACAAGTGGTCAATAATTTAACTGAATTGGTATAAGAAACTAATCAATATTTAACGTACTGACAGTTGCTTTAATGTTTGCTAAATCCGAGATAATATATTGCTCATTCAATTTTGCGCCACTCAATATTTGGATATATCGTCCGGCTTGTTGACCAAATTGAATAGACTGCTGCTTAGCCTGTTGGTTGGTTTTATCAACTTTATAAAGTAAGGACTGTGCGTTCGATTTAATATTGGCAGGCCTTTTCAAGTACAATATATTTTTTAGTGTTGTGATAGTGATTTGACCATCAACATTCAGCTCAGGTCTCGCACTGCTAGGTAGCTTATTTGGTAACGCTATTTCAATGCTCACGGTGTTATTAGAGACAATGGGGTCAATACGAGATACTTGCCCTATTATTTTATCTGACCGGGTATCAATAACTACTTGTTGTCGCAACCTTATTTGCTGTGCTTGGCTTTGCGGGACTTTAATAATGGCAACTAAATCACTAACGCTACCAATTAAACCTATGGTCTGTCCTGCCAATAAGTTCTGGCCAAGCTCCACCGATAGTTTTTGTAAAACACCTGAGAAATCAGCCTGAACATCAAGACTAGCTAGGCGTGATTGAGCTATCACTAAGCGTACTCGTTGCTGCTTAATCCGTTGTTCCATAATGTTAATTGCTTCAAGATGTACTTCCCTGAGTTGTTCCGTACGTAGTTTTAAAAATCCCAGTCGTTGACGTAACTGTACTTCATGTAACCTTGTTTGTTCAAAAACCAATTTAGAGACAATACCTTTTGTTAAAAGCTGTTGTTCAGCTTTACGTTTAAGCGTTGCACTTTGTAGGTCTGCATTGATTTTTGCTAAATCTGCTTCATCAAGTAATAACTCCCTTTTTTGAGTGAGTTTTAATTGACGTAAATTACCCTGTTTTTGAGCCAGTTGTTGTTGTTCATCATCAACTTGCTGTTGTAACTCGGGGTTTTCTAACCGCACAATAACACTGCCCTTTTCGACTAAAGCTCCTGGCTTTAATATTATTTCTTTTACTCGTGCGTTGGTGAGTGTACTTATCAATAATTGTTTATTTGATATCAACTTTCCGTAACCATCAACAACAACATCAAGATCACCTCGTTGTACTTTTTCTATCAAAAGGCTTTCTCGGGCAATTGTTACTTGCCCAAAACTCTTATTCACAGATAACCAAAAGTAACTACATCCCGCAATAAATAGCATGATTAACCATTTATTGTAGAAAGTACTTTTTTTAGAGGTGTTATTTTTTATTATATCCATCACTGCAATCTGTTACTTGAATAATATTAGCTAATTATAGATAGCCAAAATCATGCCAACAATAATAACGTTATTTATTATAAGCTTAAAATAAACCAATAGACTTTAACTTTCTAAAGTTCATTTTCGGACTACACTAGTTCACTTTCGAAATGACTCGATTCATCTTAAAAAGGAACGTTAATTGAATTTTTTGTAATACGGCTATGAGCGATTACAAGAAATAAAAAATAATAAGGCTAATAGCTTTGATGTAAATGCATTTAATTTTGCATTAAAGCGCAGACATAACTCTGGCATAATTATGGGGTGGGAATAACTTTACGCGTGTTAATTCAATGTTGGCATGCTTGGCTTTAATAACGACTGTTATCTCGAAATGATGTGTTTTATGGGTAAATGAATAGCAACCGTAATGCCCCGTTCGCTTACTTTTGACGAGGTATTATTAACAAGGCTTATGCTGCCATGGTGTTGTTCGATAATATTTCGACAAAAACTTAAACCAATGCCTTGTCCTTGCGCTTTAGTACTATATAAAGGCACAAATAGATTAGCCAAATTGCTAAAGCCATGACCATTATCAATCACTTCAATCAACACGGTGTTAGCATTAGTTTTCGGGTGACTCGTTTGTTGGCTGTTAGCTTGAGTACTTATGTTGATGCTGACATGACTAGCACCCGCTTCTTTAGCATTTTTTAGTAAATTAATGAATACTTGTGATAGGAAACTATTGTCTCCCTCGATTGCCTCTACTTGGCTATCTAAATGAACAGTAAACTGATTATTCTTATCTGTATTATATAATGCTATCAGTGGGGAAAAAAAATCAACAACCCGAATAGTTTGATATTGTAACGTTAACTGCTTTGATAATGACGCATAACGTTCAACAAAACTTTGCAAATGCATACATCGCTCGGTGATCACTGTTAACGCCTGTTTATCGCGATCGTTACCGGTTTTAGCTGCGAGGGTCTCTGCCATTGATGATACTGGCGTTAAGGAGTTACGTATTTCATGCCCCAAAACACGAATAATCTGTTGCCATGCATTAAGTTGACTTGCCCGTAAGGCTGATTGAATATCAACAAAAACTAAAAGCAGATGCTGCTCACCAGAATCAATGAACTCACTTTGATTTATTTGCCAACATTCAGCTTCATTATGTATTGCTGTATCATCTGGCTGAAAGTACCATTGCCCATCTTGCTTAGTTAACCCTAGAAACTGAGGAGAAACATGTCGAAATAACTGCCATGGTTGGTTTTTTAATTGATAAAAAGCCTCATTAGCAAAGGTCAGCTGCTGTTTGGCATTAAACACTAAAATAGGCGCCTCAAGCTGACCTATCAATTGATAGACGAGAAAAACGTGCTGATCATACCGTGATTTCTTTCGTTGTAACTCAACACTAAGTGCATTTAATTGTTGATGAAACTCAGCTACTTGTCCTTTAGAAAAAGAAGCTCTAGCAT
Organism: Colwellia sp. 75C3; assembly: GCF_002836255.1. GTDB lineage: Bacteria > Pseudomonadota > Gammaproteobacteria > Enterobacterales > Alteromonadaceae > Colwellia. The sequence goes on from NZ_PJAU01000034.1 coordinate 60,647, forward strand.
AGAGTTTATAGTCCTCTTGGGCAATAGCATCCAGTTGTAAACTCGCACGTTGGAAACTTGCTAATGTTTTAGCTTTGATACCACTACTTAAACGGTAAACATACAAAACAACCAGTATTTCGCTGAGAGTAACGCCCCACCAAGGCCATGACAATTGCCACGTTACAACAAAAACCAACAGTATCAGTGGTAGTATCAACAGCACTACATGCTGATTTAGATGTTGCTCTAATGAAGCAGCTTTAATACTAAAGGATTTTGTCATAAGTTATTTTTTATACCGTTATGTCATGCTTGTCTATGCGTCGATACAATGAAGATTTAGTCAAACCGAGCAATATTGCCGCCTGAGGAATATTATCATTTGCCTTTAACAGGGCTTGTTTAATTAACAGCACTTCAGCTTTTTCTAATGTCATAAAAGGTAATTCGACTTGCTCACTTTTTTCATCGCAACCATGCTTATTATTAGCGTAATGTTGGTTACGTAGTGGTAAATCATCAACCGTGATTTGACTGTGTTGACATAACAATACCGCACGTTCAATAAGATGACTCAATTCACGAATATTACCCGGCCAGTGATAAGCCAATAAGGCCTTTTCTGCTTCCAGCGCAAGCAGACAATTATCTAATTTATATTTAGTAATAAATTTATCAATGAAAAATTGTGCGAGCGGTACAATATCATCTCGGCGGTCAGCTAAACGAGGTAAATGAAATTCTAAGGTATTCAATCGATAATAAAGATCTTCTCTAAATTGTTCCTCACGAATAAGCGTAGCAATATTACCGTTAGTGGCTGATATCAAACGAATATTACTTTGGATAGTGTTACTTGAGCCAAGTACTTCAAACTCGCCATTTTCTAATACTCTCAAAAGCTTCGCTTGTTGAGATAGAGGTATATTGGCTATTTCATCAAGAAATAAAGTGCCATTTTCTGCTAATTCGAACCGGCCAATACGTGATTCTTTGGCGTCAGTAAAAGCGCCTTTTTTATGGCCAAACATTTCACTTTCAAAGAGGTTTTCAGCAATAGCCCCCATATTAACGTTAATTAAACTTTCATCCTTACGTATTGAATGCTGATGAATATAAAACGCTAAGTCACTTTTACCGGTACCGTTATCCCCAGTAAGTAAGATATTAACATCGGTGTGAGCGACTGTTTTAATTTGTTGTAATAAGCTGAGCATACATGGCGAGCGCCATTGATAATTTGAAGAGAATTTAGGTTTACTATTTAATTGCTGTTTAAGTTTGGCATTTTGTTGTTGTAAATCTGTTAGTGATAGCTGTTGTTCAATGATATGTAATAGTTGCCTATTTTTCCATGGCTTCTCAATGAAATCGCTAACACCAAGCTTCATCGCTTTAACCACTAAATCAACATTAGACCAGGCGGTCATAGCAATAATAGGTACATTACTATTACTTGTCTGAAACCAAGTAAGAAAATCGAGCCCTTCTTCACCTGAAGTAGTATCTAAAGTAAAGTTCATGTCTAACAAAACTAAAGCAATATTATGTTGTTTTAACATCACCTGCGCGACTTGTGGGTTATCTGCTTCAATGACAGTATAACGATGATCTTCAAGCAGCAGCGCTAAGCTTAAACGTATATCACTACGATCATCAATCACTAAAATATTAGTTACTTTACTATTCCTCATAAAATCCTTTTCTTATTTACGTCAAACACTTGAAACGAACATCCAGCGCTAAAATTTGAAGCTGACATTGTAGACTAGGTTATTCAAAGACGTCATTGTTCTTCTTAATCACTATGATTCATATGTAACAGATGAATCATAGTGTAATAGGAGTTGGCTTATAAACCGTTCACTATTTCTTTAACAAGTGGTGGTCCTTGATAAATAAAGCCTGTGTATACTTGTACTAAGCTAGCACCCGCTTGAAGTTTTTCATTAGCATCATCACTGGATGCGATACCACCGACACCAATAATGGGTAATTTATTATCAAGGGCTTCACTTAATAGCTTAATGACTAGTGTGCTTTTTTCTTTAACCGGTTGGCCACTCAAGCCGCCTTGTTCATCACCAAATTCAAGCCCTTCAACACCTTCACGAGATAACGTTGTATTAGTGGCAATAACGCCATCAATGCCATTATCAATTAAAGATTTAGCGATAGACTTCACTTCTTCTTCATTTAAGTCAGGAGCGATTTTAACGGCTAGCGGTATATACTTACCGTATTTTTCGGTAAGGATACCCTGCTCAGCTTTCAATGCAGACAATAGTTCATCTAGCGCATCACCATATTGTAATGAACGTAAGCCAGGAGTATTTGGCGAAGATATATTCACTGTAATGTATGTCGCTAAGTCATAGACTTTTCGCATGCAGTGAATGTAATCATCTTTAGCATTCTCATCAGGTGTGTCTTTATTCTTACCAATATTAATGCCAAGAACACCTTTGAAATTTGCGGCTTGTACTTGTGATACTAAGTAATCAACACCTTTATTATTAAAACCCATACGATTAATTACTGCGTTTGCAGACGGTAATCTAAATATACGTGGTTTATCATTACCCGGTTGTGGACGTGGTGTTATGGTACCCACTTCAACAAAACCAAAGCCCATCGCAGCAAAGGCATTTATGCACTCACCGTTTTTATCAAGGCCTGCAGCTAAACCGACTGGGTTAGGAAAATTAATCCCCATAACCGTTACAGGTTTATCTTGTACTTGTTGTTTATAGAAAACATTAAGTGGAGATTTCCCCGTGCTTTTTAAGCCCTTAATAGTCAACTCATGAATGGTTTCAGCGTCAAACTGAAAAAGTACTTTACGAATGGCTGGATAAAACATAATGCCTCGACTTGCAAATAATAAAAATAAAAAATCCCCGCGTGGCGAGGATTTTATCAGTTAAAGCTAGTATTACAATATGCTAACTCTGTTTGACCAAAATAAACTTACTTCATCGTTGTTTCGATGATTATTTTGCCGAAACTGGCTGGCAATTTAAGCTTAATAACATTAATTCACGTAACGCTACTGAAAATTTTGCGAAATCATGAGATTGGCCCACTTTAAAGTCAGCTAAAATGTGCTTCCAGCGTTCAAGTGGTTGCTCATTGGTATCAATCCATTCAGTTAATAACTGCTCTAAATCAGCAAATTGTGCGTCACATTGACAACGTAAAACAACCGAAGTTAATGAACGTTGCTGCCAATCTAACTCTTCTCTAAATGATGCACGAGCAAGTGCTTGCCAATGGTTTGCAACTGGCTGACGAGTAATTTGGTCTAAGAACCAATGTAACTCTAGGCGCGCTCCAAGTTTAAAGTACAATCTTGCCGCTTGTTCAACAGTACAACTATTTTCATGGGTAATTTCAGCAATATCCATTGTTGAAAATAACGTACTTAATTGAGAAAGTCGTGTAGCAATGACTGTTGGTACACCAGACTCAACTAAATCATTAGCTACTCGCTCTAAGGATTCAATTTCATCACTGACCATAAAGTTGCCTAACTGCTCAGACAAAATTGCAAACGTTGGTTGATACAAAGCAATTGACTCAGCAATTGAAAGTGATTTATTGCGATGACGTAAGAACCAACGCGTAACACGACGAACCGTACGGCGATATTGAAATAACATCTCCGTTTGAATAGCCGTAGAGATTTGATTATCTAATACTTCAATTTGATTCCAAAACTCGCCTAGCTCAAATACAGCACTGGCAATAGTATAACAATTCGCTATTTCAGCAATACTTGCGCCTGTTTCTTCTTGCATGCGGTTGACAAAATTAAAGCCCATATCATTACCAATTTTATTGGCAAGTTTTGTCGCTATAATTTCAGCACGTAATGGATGCAGTTGCATTTCATTTTGATATTTTTCACGTAACTGTCTAGGGAACGCTTCAATAAGCAAACTGTTATGGTAAGGGTTATCAGTAATTTCAACGTGTACTAAATCATCCTTAAGCACCATTTTGCTATAAGCAAGTAAAACAGAAAGTTCCGGACGGGTAAGCCCTTTACCTTGTGCTAATCTATCCGCAATTTCTTCATCATCTGGAATAAATTCTAAACCACGATTTAGTTTTCCAGCTCTTTCAAGCTCGTGAATAAAGCGTACTTGTTCTTTTAACTGATTCACACCACGCATTGCTGTAATAGACAATGAATGTGTTTGGCGATAACAATCTTCAATGACAATATCACCTACTTCATCTGTCATATCATGAAGAAGTTTATTACGCTGCTTAACAGTTAAATCACCATTTTGTACTAAAGTATTTAGTAATATCTTGATGTTAACTTCATTATCTGAACAATCAACACCACCGGCGTTATCAACAGCATCAGTATTGATACGACCACCGTTGGCAGCATATTCAATACGGCCTAATTGCGTTAAACCTAAGTTACCACCTTCACCGACAACTTTGGCTTGTAGATCCGCACCATTGATACGTAAAGTATCGTTAGCTCTATCGCCAACTTCTAAGTGTGTTTCTTTACTACCTTTAACATAAGTACCAATACCACCATTCCAAAGTAAATCTACTTTCATGGATAATAGCGCTTGCATTAAATCAGTAGGTGCCATGCTCTGCTTTTGTGTACCAATCATTTTCTTTATTTCAGGTGTTAATTTGATTGATTTCACGTGACGGCTGAAGATGCCACCACCTTGAGAGATTAGCTCTTTGTTATAATCTTCCCAAGAACAACCTGGAAGGTTAAATAAACGTTCACGTTCTGGGTAAGAAGTAGCGGCTTCAGGGCTTGGGTCTATGAAAATATGCATATGGTTGAATGCAGCTTGTAAACGAATGTGCTTTGATAACAACATGCCATTACCAAATACATCACCCGCCATATCACCAATAGCAAGACAAGTGAAATCAGTGCTTTGACAATCGACATCCATTTCTCTGAAGTGACGTTTAACTGACTCCCACGCACCTTTGGCGGTAATACCCATGGCTTTATGGTCATAACCAACACTACCACCTGAGGCAAAAGCATCGCCTAACCAGAAGTTGTATTCATCAGAAATAGCATTAGCGACATCAGAGAAGGTTGCGGTACCTTTATCAGCAGCAACAACTAAATAAGCATCATCTTCATCTAAACGTATTACATCTTTTGGCGGAACAACTTCACCAGCAACAATATTATCCGTGATATCTAATAACGCACGAATAAAGGTACGGTAACACTCTTTACCGGCTTCAAATATTTCTTGACGAGAGCCTTTTGGTAGCTGCTTACAAACAAAACCACCTTTAGCACCAACAGGAACAATAACACTATTTTTAACTTGTTGAGCTTTAACTAAACCGAGTACTTCAGTACGGAAATCTTCACTTCTATCTGACCAGCGTAAACCACCACGGGCAACTTTACCGCCACGTAAATGAACACCTTCAATTTGTGGAGAATAAACAAATATCTCAAATTTAGGTACTGGTTGAGGCATTTCACTGATTAGTTCAGGTAGTATCTTAAATGAGATGTAAGATTTATCACCTTTAACTGGGTCTGGTTGGAAATAGTTAGTACGGATCGTTGCATTGATCATTTCAACGAAACGACGAATGATACGGTCATCATCCAAGTTGGCAACGTTATCAAGTGAACTTTCAATTTCAGCTAACAACTTGGTCGTTGCTTTTTCTTTCGCGCTTGCAGTTGACTTACTTTTTGGATCGAAACGTAAAGTAAACAAGTTGATTAGTAATTTAGCAATCTCTGGATAGCGCGAGAAGGTGTTTTCAATGTAACTTTGACTAAATCGACCACCGATTTGACGCTCATACTTAGCAAAAGCACGTAAAACAGAAACAGCACGTCCTTCAATACCAGCACCTAAAATAAGACGGTTAAAACCATCATCTTCTAAATCACCATGCCATACTTTTGCGAAAGCATCTTGGAAAAGTGTACGAACTTTATAAACATCAAAGTCACCTTCACCCGTTAGGAACATAGAAAAATCTAATATCCAGCTTGTTTCTTCTTCAGTGGTGGTGATTGAATATGGACGTTCACCGATTACGCGAAGACCAAAGTTTTCCAGCATAGGCAATACATCACTTAAGTGAATTGGTTCGCCTTTATGGAATAACTTTAATTTTACAAAACGGCTGTCAGATTTTTCTTCTACTGGCTGATAGAAAAGCATTTCTAAATCATTATCAGCACTAATATTTTCAAGCTTTTCGATATCTACAATGGCAGAGCCAGGTAATACTTCGTCTTTATAAGCTTGTGGGAATTTAACATACTTACGGCTTAATGCTTTCGCTGCTGCTTCACCGCGGTTAGCGCCCAAAGCGCTGACTAATTTATCGTCCCAATTACGGGCTGCATCATTTAAATTCTTTTCTATTTCTTTCACGTCGATATCTGCTTTCGTTGAGTTCACTCGAACAATGTAATGGGTTCTCGCATGAACCGATTCTGAGAAGAAGGTAGTGAATTCAACTTCTTCATTACTATTAAATACGTCTTGTAATAATTTTTGCGTATCCATACGTAACTGAGTGTTATAACGTTCTCTTGGTACATAAACCATGCAAGAGTAAAAACGATCAAAGGCATCACGACGAACAAATAAACCGGTGTAATCACGTTCCTGCATCTGTAAGATGCCAGTTACATTATGTAGTAACTCTTCAACAGAAGACTGTAAGATTTCATCTCTTGGATACGTTTCTAATATATTGATTAGCGTTTTATAGTTATGAGTACCCTTTGCAAAAGCAGACGCTTCGCAAACAGCCATGACTTTAGAATTAATAAAAGGTAAATCTAATGCGCTATTGGTGTAATAAGCAGAGCCAAAAAGCCCAATAAAACGCTCTTCACCAACAACATTACCTTTATCATCAAAACGCTTAACGCCAATATAATCTAATTGAGCTGGACGATGAACGCGAGAGTTCGAATTGGTTTTAGTTAACACAAGATGATTTTGACCCAGTGCGATTTCACGCCCTGTTTCGCTTAAGCTTGAAACTAATCGAGATTTTGAACCTTGTGAGTTTTTCATCAAACCAAGGCTAGATTCAACATCTGCTTCTAACGAGATATCGCCCTTAACCGCTTTGACATTGTATGAACGATAGCCCATTAGGGTAAAGTTATTAGCGGCGATCCAGTTTAAGAAGCTTAAAGTATCTTCTTTATGTTCTTTGGTGCCTGGATATTTAGCTTTTTTAACATCAACAATAACCTTGTTTAAACAAGATAACATCGGTTGCCAATCGCTAACCGTTAAGCGAATATCTTCAACTACTGAGAGTAAAGTACTTTTAATTAGTTCTAATTCGTCTTGACTTGATTGACGGTCAATCTCAATTAAGAAAACAGTTTCTTCCGCGCTCGCTTTTATTTTATTATCTACAATCGGCGCTAATTCAGTCACCTCATGTTTTTTATCACGAACAATTTTAAGCGGAGCATTTAACATTAAATGCGGCGATAAACCTAATCGGTTTAAAGCTATACGGATAGAATCCACTAAAAATGGCATATCCTGAATAATCACTTCGATAATAGTATGACTAGACTTCCAGCCATTTTTACTTACCGATGGGTTGAAAACATGAATTACAGGAGCATCATCTTTATGTTCGTTAAGTGAGCTCCATAAACTAAGCACCGCACCATACATATCACTTTCATTACGGTGATCGAGGTCTAAAGATGACATATTTCCATAAAGTAAGTGGGCAAACTGCTCTACTAAAGGAGCTGTTTTACCGTCTACTTTCTGCTGGATTATTTTTGCAACATTGCTAAGTATAACCGAGGGTGAACCGTTTACTAATGCCATGGTGTTTCCTTTTCCTTTTAAAAAGAAAGCTTGAAATAACTGAGTTTTGGTTTTTATAAATATTCCGCTTTTGAGCTCAAGGCGTCAAAATTATAATATTTATTTTTTATTTTTTATTTATTTTATCTATCACAATAGACTAATAAGTGAATTTTATGAATAAATTTAGGCTTTTGCGAGTGTTTTTTTGTATTTTAGTTAGTTAATTTTCAACAGGTAGATCAGTAATTGAACCGTTTAATTTACAGTTAACACTTTTTATGCAGTTATCATAAATAGATACTGGTTAAACGGCTTTTTTACCGTTTATTTATGCAATAAATTCAAGTAACTTTTATTTAATTTGAGCAAAAAAAAAGGAATTAATTATAA
>NZ_PJAU01000032.1 GCF_002836255.1 Colwellia sp. 75C3
TACAGCATCTTCTTCAGTAAAGCTCTCTGTGGTTGTTTCTACTGTAATTGTCGCTGCATCGTTAACATCAACGGTATTACCAGGATTAACATCAACAGTTGTAGGGGTAGTCTGTACACCGTCTGTCGCGGACAAAGTAAAATCAGGTAAATCAGCGCCGCTGTTTACAAGATCTGCACCCGCTTGGGTTAATACAACCGTGTTACCAACCAGTGCATAGTTGACTGTATCAGATAATGTAACCGTGACCGTATCACCGTCTTCATCATTCGTACTAAAGCTAGCAACAACATCCGTTGCTACCGCATTTTCTTCAGTGAAATTAGGGGTCGTTGATTCAAGCGTGATCGTCGCGGCATCATTAACATCAATGGTATTACCCGGATTAACATCAACCGTAGCTGGGCTAGTTTGTTTGCCATCCGTTGCTGACAAGATAAAGTCAGGTAAGTCCGCGCCGCTATTCACTAGGTCTGCACCCGCTTGGGTTAATACAACCGTGTTACCAACCAGTGCATAGTTGACTGTATCAGATAATGTAACCGTGACCGTATCACCGTCTTCATCATTCGTACTAAAGCTCGCAACAACATCAGTGGCCACAGCATCTTCTTCAGTAAAGCTAACTGTGGTTGTTTCTACTGTAATTGTCGCTGCATCATTAACATCAACGGTATTGCCAGGATTAACATCAACAGTTGTAGGGGTTGTCTGTACACCGTCTGTCGCTGACAAAGTGAAATCAGGTAAATCAGCGCCGCTGTTTACAAGATCTGCACCCGCTTGGGTTAATACAACCGTGTTACCAACCAGTGCATAGTTGACTGTATCGGATAAGGTAACTGTTACCGTATCACCGTCTTCATCATTCGTACTAAAGCTCGCAACAACATCAGTTGCTACAGCGTTTTCTTCAGTAAAATTAGGCGTCGTCGATTCAAGTGTGATTGTCGCGGCATCATTAACATCGACAGTATTACCGGGATTAACATCAACAGTTGTTGGGGTTGTCTGTACACCATCCGTCGCTGACAAAGTGAATTCAGGTAAATCAGCGCCACTATTTACCAGGTCTGCACCCGCTTGGGTTAAGACAACTGTGTTGCCAACAAGGGCATAATTGACTGTATCGGATAACGTGACAGTCACCGCATTGCCGTCTTCATCATTGGTACTGAAGCTTACCACTTGATCATTTACCACAGTGGTATCTTCTAAAAAGGTATTTGTTGTCGACTCAAGAGTTATGGTCGCAGCATCATTTACATCAGGTATTGGATTAACTAATAAATCGTTAATATTGGTATCTGTTAACTCTGTAGCTACAGCATCAAAAGCGAATGATTCAGTTTTAAAAGTAGAGGATGCTATTATTTCAGTTGCATCACGCGAGACATCTACAACAACAGAACGACCACCATCACTTGCTTCGCCAGCGGCGGTTTCAATATCATCTATAGGATCATCATTTGCTTCAATTGCAGCTTGAATAGCTTCAATTTCGGCTAACTCTTTTGCATCAACATTGACAGACTCATTAATAACATTTTCTAGTTTCTTGACCAGAACAGGATTACTTTCTTGTTTATTTAATTGGTCTTTATCTTTATTAATATTATCGCTCATGATCTACCCTTTATTCGATTATCGTTAATCCAAGTGACTTTTCATTACAAATAAAACATTTTAACTACAAAAAACACATTTTATTCACAATAAAACCGCATTTAAGCCAGTGATTTATGGTAGCTCATCAGAGGGGCTTTGTCTATAAAATAGACTGCAAGTCTAAGTCTATTTCTTCGACAAATCATAGCTATAGCTAACATCTGAGTCATAAATATTTTAACGCTATAATTTCAGTTTTTATGCTTCTTTTTACGTATCCGTTGAAGTGATAAATAATCAAGAATAACAAAGCCCTAAAATTAGGGCTTTGTTATTCTTGATACAATGTATTTACCCCACTTAAATATAATAATAAATTCTTCTTATTGATATTGTTTAAGACGAATGACTTATTTAAAAACATTCGTTATGGGCAGTAAGAAATGATTACATCTTAATAACTGCCATTTTATCTTGAGACATATCATGCATGGTATAAGCAATACCGCCGGTATTATAACCCGACTGTTTTCGTCCAGCGAAAGGCATCCAATCAACGCGAAAAGCGGTGTGATCATTCACCATTACCGCCGTCGCCTCTAATTCACGTATTGCCTTCATTGCGACATCAAGATTTTTTGTAAACACCGACGCTTGAAAAGCATATTCCAACGAATTGGCTTGAGCAATAGCTTGGTCAATATCATCATAACCATAGACACAAACTACCGGACCAAAAATTTCCATGGTAGATACTTTTGCATCAACTGGCGGGTCAAGCAGTACTGTCGGTGCATAGGTGCTATCACCCAATCGTTTACCTCCGGTAAGTAGGCTTGCGCCTGCTGCCACCGCTTCATCAACCCAATCTGCAACGCGATCAACTTCTTTGGGACGAATAAGCGGTCCACATTCAGTAAACTCATCAATAGCGTTACCAACAATAAGTCTCGCCGCGCCATCAGCCAATAGTTGTGCAATAGCTTTGGCTTTACTTCTCGGCGCAAAAATACGCTGTACAGACACACACACTTGCCCCGAATGATAAAAACTGCCTTTAAGTAAACTTGGGATCATCGCTTCAATGTCGGCACTATCTTCAACAATAACAGGAGCAACTCCACCATGTTCTAATGCGCAACGTGTACCTGGTGCTAATTTAGAACGTAACATCCACCCCACTTTTGCCGAACCAATAAAACTGAAAAAGCCAACACGAGCATCGGTGATCATTTTTTCAGAGGTCGGAATATCACAGGCAATAAAACGGCACCATTGTGGCGGCAAGCCAGCTTCATGCAAAATATCAACAAATGCTTTACATGATAATGGCGTATCTCGTGCAGGTTTAACTAACACTGGACAACCCGCCGCAATGGCTGGTGCAACTTGATGTACAATTAAGTTTAACGGGTGATTAAACGCTGAAACAGCAACGACAACACCAATAGGCTCCTTGGTAGTAAAGGCTATTCTACCCGCGCCGGCTTGGGTTAAATCCATTGGGATTTGGCTACCAGTTAAGTTAGAAATTTCTTTTGCGCAAAGCTCTACGCCATCAATAGCCCTAGTCACTTCAACTCGCGCATCCATTAATGGTTTACCGCCTTCATTGGCGATCAAAAACGCGAGTTCATCTGCTCTTTGTGAAATTAATACCGCTGCTTTTTTAAGAATACTGACTCGCTCAAAAGCGGGAAGCCACTGATGACAATCTTTAAACAGTTGGTGAGACGTTGCTAAATATTTATCAATTTGATTCCATGTTACAGTCGGAACTGATCCTATGTGGCTTTGATCATAAGGATTAACAACGTTGAGTTTTTTAGATGCCTTGCTTTTTGCAGCGACATGCTTTTTTTCTATATCGTCCATAATGTGCTCTTTAATAAGTTAAGTCGTCTCGTAACAATAAATATCGAAATTATAGCGTTATATTAAACAAACCTTTTCAGCCAATTCATCAATTAATACCTTTTGATTTTCTGAGTAATCAACAGGTAATTCAACAAGGTGAACGCCCCCTGCTGAAAATGCTTTTTCATAGGTAGGTATCAAGTCTTCAGCAGACATTACTCTATGCCCTGTTGCGCCATAACTTTCTGCGTATTTAACAAAGTCAGGATTACCAAATTCTAATCCCCAATCAGCAAAACCAGCACTGGCTTGTTTCCAGCGAATCATTCCATAAGAATTATCATTTAACACGGTGACAACTAAGTTTAGTCCTAGACGAATAGCTGTTTCTAATTCTTGTGAATTCATCATAAAACCACCATCACCACATATGGCCATAACCCGTTTATTAGGATTTAACATTGCAGCCATCATACCCGAAGGTAAACCTGCGCCCATGGTGGCAAGGGCATTATCAAGTAATACCGTATTGGGTTGATAAGCTTTATAATTACGCGCAAACCAAAGTTTATAAATACCATTATCCAACGCAATAATATCTTTATCAGCCATCACCTTTCGAATATCGGCAACAAAGCGTTGTGGAATAATAGGAAAACGATCATCATTTGCCCCTTCTTCAATATGTTCATCAATGGCGAGTTTTACTTTTTCAAAATAGCTACGGTCAAACTTAACTTCACCACCTAACTTCTCTTTTAATGCATCAACCGAAGCAGCCAGATCACCAATAATTTCTAGTTGTGGAAAATAGACTTGGTCAACTTGGGCCGACTTATAATTAACATGAATAACCTTCTTCCCCCCTTCTTCCATAAAAAATGGCGGTTTTTCAATAACATCATGGCCAATATTAATAATTAAATCTGCACGCTCAATAGCACAATGCAAATAATCACCCGCCGATAATGCCGCGGTACCCAAAAATAGACTAGAGCGTTCATCAACGACGCCTTTCCCCATTTGCGTAACAAAAAATGGAATGCGCGTTGAATGAACAAAGTTACACATTGCCTCTCTAACATTTTGCCGATTCGCCCCTGCGCCAATTAATATTAACGGCATTTTGGCGGTCTTTATTAATGCTACCGCCTCTTCTAGTGCGATATCATTAGGGTGAGCATAATGACGTTTATGTGGTGTCATCACCTTTTCTGTACACTCTTCTGCAGCAATATCTTCTGGTAATTCTAACAGTACAGCGCCGGGTCGCTCTTCTTCACAAAGACGAAAAGCTTCTCGTACTAATGAGGGAATAGTATCACCGTGCACAATTTGTTTAGACATTTTACAAATAGGCGCAAACAAACCAACAATATCAATTATTTGGAACTGACCTTGCTTAGACTTTTTAATTGGTTTTTGCCCAGTGAGCATAAGTAAAGGCATACCTCCTAAATGAGCGTATGCAGCAGGCGTTGCCAAATTGGTGGCGCCTGGGCCCAGTGTTGCCATACAAACACCTGCTTTACCAGTAAGACGACCATAAGTAGCGGCCATAAAACCAGCGCCTTGCTCATGGCGAGTTAACACTAATTTAATGGTGGACTTGCGTAAGGACTCAACCATATCCAAGTTTTCTTCGCCTGGTACCGCAAAAATGTGGTCTACCCCTTCAGCCTCCAATGCTTGTACAAATAAATCAGATGCTTTTATTTTATTATTATCACTCATAACGTTGTTCCTAATAAGCCCATCAATCGTCGATTGTAAAAAGAAAATCGACTCAATTATCCTGTAATTTAAAATACGTTAAGTTGCCTGCTCAGTGATTAATATAACCATAACTTTTATCTACATTAAGATTTTAGACTATAGAATAAATGCTTCCATCAATATGAGGATTTAAAACAGATATACAGATAATAGATAATTGACATGCGTATTTAAAATAAGAAATAGCCGCTAGCATGAATGCGTTTTATTCCTACGCATACATTCGATAATCACATGAAAAGATTAAGAACTTCTTATGAAAGTTTAGGACATTCAAACTATTTCCCATGGAAAGTTCCGTAGGTATCAACTAAGCTGGTTAAGGTTACCGTTCTAACGAATAAAATGTGATTTAGTGAAAAGGAATACCTATTAATAAAATCACAACCAATACTTTCTCACAGAGATTATTGGAGTCAGAGCATTGCGCTCTAAAGGAATGAAAATGCAAGCAGATCTCGATGCTAAAGATGAGTTAATTAAGTCACTTCGAGCTGAACTCAAAGCAGCTCAAGAAAATGAACACCGATTGACAACGCTTATTCAAGCGGCACCTATCTGTATCCATGAAATTAACTTAAAAGGCCAGATCACCTCAATGAATGGCACTGGCCTTAATATGATGAATATGCAAAGAGAAGAGGAGGTCTGTGGCATTAATTACATGGATTTTGTCTGTGAAAAACAAAAATTTGAAATAAATACCTTCTTAGAGCAAGCATATCAAGGTCAATATCATGCTTTTGAGTTTAGCCCTGAAGACTCAAAGCTAACATTTAGTTCCTGTTTTGCGCCCGTTTTTAACGAAAATGGCGTGGTAGAAAAAATAATGGGATTAACAGAAAACGTTACTGAACAGAGAAAACAAGAGAGAAAATCACGAGAGAGTGAAATTAAATTCCGTAGTATATTTGATAATGCAGATGTATCGATTTTAAATGAAGATATGTCCGAGCTTAAAAGTGCTTTAGATCAACTCCGTCAAACTGGTGTGACAGATTTATATCAATACCTCAGAGATCATCCTCAGAAAATATTTGAATTTACCGGAATGATTAAAGTCATAGATGTTAATAATGCTACGCTTAAAATGTTTAACCTAACGTCAGAAGAAAATTTTCTTGAGCAAATTTCAGCCTCTTTTACCCCTGCAGCAGACGAAGTATTTATAAAGGAATTATGTGCTATATGGGACGGTGAAAAGGTTTTTCGTTCTGAAGCTACTTTTATCTCGCAAGTGGGTAATAATATAGATTCTATTCTTTCTTATCATATACCTGCTTCAAAAGAAGGATTCAAAAGTGTAGCAGTCAGTATTGTCGATATTACGTTGCAAAAACAAGTTGAGGAAGAGCTATTCAAATCAAGAAAACTTAAATCCGTTGGGCTATTAGCAGGAGGAATTGCGCATGACTTCAATAATATTCTTGCTGGCCTATTTGGTCATCTTGAATTAGCGAAGTTAAAACTACCACCTGAGCATGCCGCGTATCAACATATTAAAACGGCTAATCAAGCGATGGATAGAGCCACCAATCTGACAAACCAACTACTGACCTTTGCAAAAGGTGGCGACCCTTTATTTGAGATAATAGATGTTAAACAGATTATTAGAGATTCTATAGAGTTATCACTCAGTGGCAGTGGCGTTAAAACGATTCTGACTCTACCCAAAGACTTGTGGATGCTTAATGCCGATAGAGGACAACTATCGCAAGTTCTCACCAACCTTTTAATTAACGCCGTTCATGCTATGCCCAGAGGTGGAACGCTGACCATAGAAGCTATTAATATTAAAAAATTCACTCATAATATTATCCCCCATATTTCAGGCGAATTTGTCGGCCTTAAAATTAGCGATCAAGGCATTGGTATCTCGGATGAGCAGCAAAAACATATATTTGATCCTTACTTTACCACTAAGCAATCGGGTAGTGGACTCGGTTTAGCTACCGCGCATAGTATTATTGCAAAGCATAATGGCTATATCAGTGTTGAATCTGAGCTTGGTAAAGGCACAACATTTAGTATCTACCTTCCGGCAAAATCTGATGCGAAGATAAGTGATAAAGCGCTTTTAAATGATAAAAGAAATGTTATAGAAAGTTCAGGCAATGTCTTATTGATGGATGATGAAGAAATGATTTTAGATATATCATCTGAGATGCTTGAAGCGTTAGGCTATTCAGTTGTGACAGCTATTGATGGAAAAAAAGCAGTAGAGAAATATATTGATGCACAGAAGTGTGGTAGACCTTTTGATGTGGTAATTATGGATTTAACTATTCCTGGAGGGAAAGGTGGTGAAGAGGTAATAACGGAGTTACTTGATATTAACCCACAGGTAAAAGCAATTGTTTCAAGTGGATATTCCACCGGAAAGATTATGTCCAATCATACCAACTATGGATTCAAAGGTAGGCTTGTTAAACCATTTAGAATGAAAGTCTTAGAAAATGAACTCTATAAAATACTCGATTAATTGATGTGTTATCATGCCCTTTGTAAAATTTTAGCTAACACTTTAGATACGCTAAGCAACAATAACGCAGCACATTAATCGAGTTAATATAAGCACCCATATCGCGTATATTTCAAAATGCTGTTAGCCAACACAGATGACTAAATTGACCAATCGGACTAAATCCAACAAATTAACGATAAAGCGCTTATTCTCCTTAAAAGTATTAACGCTCTTAAGCTTTTTATTTATTGCCTGCACAGATCCATTACAAGCCAAAGTACTTAACACCTTTACCGCAGAAGAGTTTAGTGACCTCCATCAAGGTGATAAAATTTTTGAATATAATGTGTATGTCATGGGAAAAAATGTTGGTTATTTACACAGAACAATTAACTGGGATAATAGCGAAAAAGTAACCAAAGGAACGGTAACATCATACGGTGAAGTCACCTTTTTGTGGCTTGACTTAACCTATCAGCAACAGAGTTCAATGCAATATTCACCTCAATACCATCATTTTCTAACGTCAAGATTTTCACAAAAGCTAACCGGAATTAAATCCAGAGAAATGACCGCTGAACTTTCTGATAATGGCCTTTCCTCAACGGTGACCCTCAATACTGAAGTGTCTCATTACCAACAGCAAAGCGAAAATGAAAATGAAAATCAACCGTTATATGACCTAGATACCTTAGGAGCACAGATTAGACTGAATTTGTTACAGGGAAAAACTCGATTTCCCCTCTCTCGCCAAGCAAGTAGTAAGATTGAACGTTATTAATTTGAAGTGGCTGGTGATGAAGAAATTATCCATGCAAAATGGGGGAAGTTAACAGCAATTAAAGTAGTTGAAGTAGGAGAACATGAAAATATCGTCTTATGGTTTTCGAGTAAACATGATCACCAATTAATAAAGGCAGAACTCGACATGATTTTTTCGCCAATAGTATGGTTATCTCACTTTAGTAAACAATGTCAGTCGTAGCGAGAACGATGACAGTACTAGGTCTTTCTGTTGGTAATTGTCCAAACATCGACATCAAGGTTATTGTCACTAATAGCCTTATTTAATCGCTTTAAAAATCGGTCTTTGGTTCTCGGATTAACAATTAATACAATGCCCGCTTTTTTACCTGTCATGGCTGAATAAAATAACGCCTGCCCTAAAGACTCAGCCCATTTCTTTCCCCAATCATATTCAATGGCATGGGTATCAGTTAAACAATCAACCCGCGTTCTATCGGGTAAAACATGTTCTATTTCCCCCTTACAATGCGCATCAACAAAGTCTGCCTCATGCCATTTACTTGATGTAGTAGATTTAGCGGACTTAGCTTGAACTGAGGTGCTGGTAGATAATAAAGCACAAAGAATGAATAGCTTAAGTGAGGTAAATAGCACAAGCGGTATAGAGGAAAACTGTATAGTCATTTATCTGGTTTCTAATCTTATATTATTTTGATGTTATGAGGCTTTTACTAATAGCTGTATTGTAACTTAGCCTACCACCTTTAGCACTATTAGCCGTGCATGTTTCACAACGCCTGACCAATTGATTATCAAGCCACTTCTAGTCCTAGGTATTGTCGGTATTTCAGTGGTTTGTGACGTTATTGCACCCTTGTGATGAAATTGTGATAACTCGGTGACTAAATAGAGATATCAGTCCTTTATAATTTAGGTCAGGTTTAACAAATCAATCTATCTCACGGTTGGCTCAGGATAAAATTATGAACAATATATCATTCATCACCGCTATCGCATTCGTTTCAGTATTAACATTTTATGCTGTCGCGCCACAATCTACTGAGTATTCAGCTACAGACTCAACTCAAATTAATACTCAAAATACTATTGAAAGTGATATCGAAGAAATGATGCCTAAATCACAATCAACTGAAAAAATGCCTGCCACAGCACATTTAGACAGTATTGTATTAGGTGCGGGTTGTTTTTGGGGTGCTGAAAAACGGTATCAGGCCATCCCTGGTGTTGTTGATGCAATATCAGGTTATGCCGATGGTAAGAATGTCAGCGCTACTTATCGAGAAATTACTAAAAGAAAGCACAAAAACAATGTAAATAACCATGCAGAAGTCGTTAAAGTTATTTTTAATAGTTCAAAGGTCAGCTTGGAAACTATTTTACATAGTTACTATGAAGGACATAACCCAACTCAACTTAATCGCCAAGGTAATGATGTCGGCACTCAATATCGTTCAACGATACTAACGAGTAATAAAGAGCAAAATGCCATTGCCTTAAAAATAACAGCACAGTATCAAACATTATTAAATGACGCAGGTTACGGAAAGATTGAAACCAAAATACGTTCATTAACTGAGTTTTTTGAAGCAGAGCAATACCACCAAGATTATTTAGCCAAAAACCCAAGGGGTTATTGTCCAGATCACTCTACTGGCGTTAAGTTTACTGCTGAGACCGCAGGAACGAAATTAGCGAATAGCGAAATTGATAATAGCGCATTATTAAAGGGCAAACATATTGTTGTCATTGAATCAGAAAATTATTGTCCTTATTGTGAAAAATTTAAAAAGAATGTCGCTAATGATTATAAAGGCACTATTGCTATAAAATTTCGCCTAGCAAGCCAGCTTAAAGGCTTAACGATAAAGACTGAAACGTGGGCCACGCCTACTATTTTATTTATTCAAGACGGTGAAGAGGTCTTTGGAAAACAAGGGTACATGGAGCCTGAGTATTTTTATAAAGCTTTAGGTGCTTTTAAATTAGGAAAAAGTGAAGCGTTTAATGTTGCTTTCGATGAAGGTACGGATGGCCGCTTTTGTAAAGAGTATGAAATATTCAAGAACACACCCGATGGTGTTTTTATTGATAAACTAAGTGGTGCGCCACTGTTCGATACTAATGACCGATTTAACTCAAAATCTGGTTGGTTATCGTTTACGAAAGCGGTCGAGGGTTCAGTGATTGAAAAGCCCGATAATCGTTACGGTATGGTACGAACAGAGATTCGCTCTAAAACGTCAGGTATTCATTTGGGTCACGTATTTCCAGATGGTCCAAATGGACAGCCAAGGTTTTGTATTAATGCGACGGTATTGGAGTTCAGAGCGAGATAATAGCGTTCACCGCACAGTAAAAAATCATCATTATCTCTCCCCTGCTTGGCTATCGTAAAATCAATTTGGCGATAGCCATTCTTTCCACGCTTTATTAGCGGCTATTTGTGGTGACACTGCCAAGCACTGTAAATATTTACGCTACTTATTTAAACTGAATAATTAAGTAAAAGTGCTGGTCTTCATTTGCCACAAAGCGGTCATTAGGTTACTAGTGCCGAACAGCACTTCGGATTAGTTTTTGTATCGATAACGCCCAATTAAAGGCTAAAAATAGCGGGCTAAAATGGAAGCGAAGCGAACAGCCCGCTGTTTTTAGTCCTATTAAATTGCTTAGGTACCTGAGTAAACTATTTCATAATTTTCTTTTACAAAGTCAATAAAATTGACATTGTTTACCTTTAAACTTTCACTAATAGTTGATGCATTAATTGTAAGTATATTTTCTAGCGCTGCTATAGCTTTTGGATGTTCCCAATTCAAAGATGGTGTTCCAATTACAGAGGCAAAAAATTGTAAGCTTTGCTGCTGTAAATTGAGCTTCATTACTGATTTTTGGCAAATATTATAATTTTTAAAACCATATACTTGACCTCTAGCCACCAAAGATTCTATTTTAGCAACCTTGTCACTCGATTTAGCAAGGGCTTCTAATAATTGTTTGCCATCATTAGCTCCGCGAGAATTTATATACTCAATTATATGAGAATTCTGTTGATCTGAATTAGGCTGTAAATTTTTATGACTTTCAAAGCCAATATAGATAAATTTTAATTGTTCAATAGGTAAAGAAAGACTTTGAATGTAATCATGAACTGAATCTGTTAATTGATCTAGAAAGTCAGTTTTCCTTTGCGCCTTAGCTTGATGCTTCCATGTTTTTAAAGCTGTAAATGCTACATATGCAGTAAAAGTTGCAGCAAGGGTTTGAATGGAAGTTAGCCATGGAATTGATTCTAGAAATTTGCACATAGATTGATAAGGTACCTAACGCCCAAATAACAGGCTAAGTAATTGTTGGCTAAAATGTGAAACGAAGTGGAACGCAGCCAACCGTTACGTGTCCTAGTTTATTTTCTTGTTATGTTTTAAAGCTTAATAACAGCCAGCATATCCTCATCGTCTTCATCCATACCGACTTCGGAAAAACCAAAGCTAGAATAAAACCCTTTAGCAACAGAGTTCTTTGGATTATAACAAATTTCGATCTCTTGTAAGCCCGAAACTTTTTTTATTTCAAACAAGGCTAGGTTAAGTGCAACACGTCCTATTGATTTTTGTTGATGTTCTTTATCAACCATAAAGCGCCAAATTGAAATTTTAACTTTAGATTCTTGTACCCACATAAAAAAACCTACGGGCTCTTCTTTCATATAAATAGCTCTGATTTCATACCCTTCATTGTACTTAGATTCAACTATTGACCACATATTACAAGCTACATAACCTTCCTGTTCTTTTGTGATATCGAGTTCACAAACTTTTTCATAATTTTCTTTTGTTACTGGACGAAGTGATACTTCCACAGACTTTCCTTAAATCGTAACCCACTGTTTTAGTTCCGTTTAAATACCTTGTTATGTGTTTCTGCTTCCAGAGCTTTGGATAATCGAAGTAATGTTTCCTCATCCATATGTTGCGCATAATCTTTAACAATATTGTCTATGCGTTCATCACAGAATTCAAATAAATGCAAATTAACATTTACTACCACATTATCTAAAAATGGCTCAATATGGGTTTTAACTCGATTATAAAACTCAGTTAAAGAATTAAAATTAAATTCACATAACCCTTTAAACTCATTTATTCCTTTTTTTTGAATCTCGGTGCCAATTTCAGAAGAATGTTTTATATTATTATTCACTATTCTTAACTGATTTACATATTCAAATTCTTTTATTGATGTGAACTCAATTTTTTTAAGTTTAAAAAAATATTTCATATTATCCCAAGCAAACAAATCTCTTTTATCTTCACCAGGAAATGCAGTTCGAATAATTTCTTTTAAAAGAATCTCGATGTTTTTATATAAATATACTATTTGCATTTCCTTCATTGAAATCATTTGCCCATCAAGGATAGATATAGTGTGCTGTATATCCGCTTGGTCATGATAAATACCCAATTGATCATTTGTAGGATACATATGATCACCTTCAACCGGCTCTAAATCACTAAAATCAGCTAATAACTTTTGTTCATCATTTGTTAGTTCAGCTATTTTTTTTTCGATCTCTACTTCTCTTGGTTTAATAGCTTCTTCATATGTAAAGTCTATTTGTTTTGCGATCTCAGTTAGAGCATTTCTTTTAAAAATAAACTGCCATTTTTTACTGTTGATCATATCTAATATATTCGACACATTTCACCATACTTATTAAAAACACATAACGCCCCACTAATGGGAATTTATAGTTGGCTAAAATGAAAACAGCCAACTATAAATTTTCCCTATTGAGTGGCTTGTTATGAGTTTTAGCCCCAAAAACAACCTTTTAAATCTTCGCTAACAATTTTGAACAGTGGTTCTAAATGTTGATTAATACCATCAGGTGCATATTGTTGCCACTTCGAATTTTGACGAGGCCAATATAATTTCCATACTTTATCTTTTTTAATATAGATAAATTTAGCAACTGGAAACTCTGTTTTTAAGGTCGGGTCATCCCACTTTGGACGAACTTCCAAAAAGTATAATGTTTGGTCTTCCATTCTATAATCAATATAGAGTTGTTCAGGTGGAAAAGGATTATTTTTATTAAGACAGAATTGTTTTGCAGCTTTCTCTACTTTAAATACCTCAAACTCACTAATTGCCATGAAACCCTCGAAACTCATAACGCCCCAATAATGGGCAAATATCAGTTGGTTAAAATAAGCGACACTGGAGCAAAAACCAACTGTTATTTGTCCTGATTAATTGGCTTATGTTTTTAATACTGTAAACCACATTGTAAAGGAATAATAAAGTAGCGTTGTAATTCCAAAGTAATAGGCATACATTAAGTCTTTTTTAAGCTCAAAACGAGATGCTAAAGGTAAAATAATAATAAGTAAAAAACATATCCAATCTAGAATATGGACAGTATCAAAAGGCTCTGTAATATCTTTAAACAGATCAGATTTCAAACTTACCCACCGATCTAAAAGTTCAGTCTTATCGAGGATCGCTTTAGTTTGAATGTGAATAGAGTGACAAACATTATTTAGAGTTGTTCTAGTATAGAGTTTACCTTGAAGTGAAATAGTTAACTCACAAGAGGTACCTTTAGAATGATAGATAGTCTTAGCTTCTACTATATCTACTTCAACCTGGGATTTATAAAAAAAACCATCTACAACTAGAAGTAGTATGGCTGAAGAAAAAAACATCCAGATAGGTAAATATTTATTTAGTCCGAATTTTAAATGCATAGTTGATTACAGACACCGTTGGCTAAAATAAGTGAAAGTAGTGAATAAAAAGCCAATTGTATTTTGTCCTGCTTGAAATTCTTGTTATGTTGCTACTACACCTGACCTAATAACTTTGGCAAAACTTGAATTAAACCTGTTTGTTGCCAGATAGGGTAACTTAATATACCAATAGTTACCCCCCAAAATAAGCCAAACTATAAATAGTTTTCTGTACTTTTACTTTTAGGCCAAATTACACCGCACCCTGAAAATGACAAGACAAGAACCAAAATGATAATTTCAAGGATTAACCAACTAGAGAAAAGAGCTGTTAAAGCTAAGGTAATAAAAGTGAATAATACCGACAATCCTTTAGGTTTCATCTAAATCCTTTTTGCAACATAACAGCTTATTATGGAGACTTCTCAGTAATGTCCATCCCATAACTTTAATTTAATTCGTATTAATATCCCATATTTTCAGTACCTTATAAACTAAAAATATTTTATTTTGTTAGGTCTTGGATATTACTGAGAAGTCTCAGTAATATCCAACATAGAATTAAAGGCTATTTCAAATAATATCAATTAGTTAGGGTTTAGAAATGTTGATTTTAATTTATTACTAAGACTTCCCAGTAATATGACACAGTCAATTCATTAGAAAATATATCGCAAATATTTTGAAGCTAACGTCAGCAAAGCACACCAAGGGAACATTAGCACCAATATTTATTAGTGCTAAAAAATTACGACGTTTGAGACATTTTCTTTAATCGTCACTTTTACCACTGAAGAGTCATCCCCTTCCATAGACCTTAACTCCTCCTGCCACACACTAGTTAAATATTTGTTAACCAATGACATCCCCCCTATTAAGGATAAATGCATCAGGCTCCCTTATGAATACGTATGCAAAGGGATTGATTACTACCCCTGCTTAATTTACGCTCAATTCAATTGCTAATTCGAAGTAAGTCTCAGCAACAACACGTTTACAATAATAAAAATAACATAAGCGAGGAAAGCATGAAATCTACTCCTATATTGAAAAAAATCACCCAAGCTTCAATCATAGCTAGTTCATTATTATTCAGTCAATTGTCACATGCGGATACCATACTGCACGCCTTTAACTGGACCTATGATGACGTCGCAACCAAAGCACAAGAAATTGCTGATTTAGGTTACAAAAAAGTACTTGTTTCGCCGTCATACAAATCTTCAGGTAATCAGTGGTGGGCTCGATATCAACCACAAGACTTAAGAGTTATTCATAGCCCTTTAGGCGATACCAATGATTTTAAAGATATGGTTAACGCCTTAAAAGCCAAAGGAGTAGAAACCTACGCCGATATCGTATTCAACCATATGGCGAACGAATCATACCAACGCTCAGATTTGAACTACCCAGGCTCTACAGTCCTTGCTAACTATGCTGCTGATAGTACTTATTACAATTCAATTAAGTTATTCGGTGATCTACAAGAGAATAACTTGGTCGCAAGTGATTTTCATCCCGCTGGATGTATTACTGATTGGGGCAACCCAGGTCATGTACAATATTGGCGACTTTGTGGTGGTAATGGTGATGCTGGCTTGCCTGATTTAGACCCTAATAACAAGGTAGTATCCCAACAGCAAGCTTACTTACAAGCGTTAAAAGCTATTGGTGTTACTGGTTTTCGTGTTGATGCCGCAAAACATATGAGCAACTATCACATTAATGCGGTATTTAATAACGACATCAAAAATGGCGTACATGTTTTTGGTGAAATAATTACCTCTGGCGGCTCTGGCGACAATAGCTACGACAGTTTCCTAGCACCTTATTTAAATGACACCGGACACGGTGCTTATGACTTCCCATTATTTGCCTCACTGCGCGGTGCACTTGGTTTTGGCGGTTCAATGAATCAACTTGTTGACCCAGCAGCTTATGGGCAAGCATTAACACCTGAGAAAGCCGTAACATTTTCAATAACCCATGATATTCCAACCAATGCTGGTTTTAGGTATCAAATACTTAATGCTACCGATGAAGTGTTAGCTAATGCCTACATTATGGGTCGTGACGGCGGTACGCCGATGATCTACTCAGATCATAACGAAAGTAACGACAACAATCGTTGGTTAGATTTATACAAACGCTCAGACGTTGCGGGCATGGTGAAGTTTCACAACACCGCACAAGGCCATGGTATGCAAGTGATGAGCTTTAACGACTGTGTTATTTTATTCAAACGTGATCATATTGGTGTGGTGGGTATTAACAAATGTGATAACGGCCAAGATGTTTGGGTAAATACTGCAGAGCACAATTTATGGTGGAATAAAAATTACCGTGATGTAGTTGAAGGTGTTGATGTACAAAACATTAATAGCCAATGGCATAAATTTTACTTGCCAGGGCGTAAAGCCAGAATGTGGTTAATGGAATAAACGCCAAAAAATACTTGTTCTCTCACAAACGCTACTTAAGGTAGCGTTTATCATTTCAGACATATTATAAATTCTATTGTTTAAGCAGTATCACTGATAGACACAGACGCTATCAATTGACTTTCTTACCGCAGATATATAGCTTTAAGACAAACACTGTGAACAACGCGTTAATCAAAGGCACTATTTTTGCTGCTATTTCATTCAGGTGAACGGGATTCATATCGCCAGAGATTTCTGCAAACAACATCACATAGGAATCAAATAATGTTTGTCGACATGATATTTTTTACCTAAATGTAACAGCTCAATTGTAAAATATAATGGATCTTCGACTAGATAC
This sequence comes from Colwellia sp. 75C3, assembly GCF_002836255.1. Lineage (GTDB taxonomy): Bacteria > Pseudomonadota > Gammaproteobacteria > Enterobacterales > Alteromonadaceae > Colwellia. The sequence continues at coordinate 16,993 of NZ_PJAU01000032.1, forward strand.
TTCGAAGATCACGATAAACCAACTCCTGAGTAAGATTCCGCTATTAGTGAACACCTGAGTGTAGATGTCGTTATTAATTAATTCCTGATCGAAAATGACGTGATTAATGTCTTCTTGAGTAAAGCACTTAAGAAAGAAAAGAAATTATTTTTCCAGCTAAAGGTTCTATTATTAATATAACCTTTACTTTCATTAACAAAGAGCACCGCCTATGAAATTAATTTACAGTAATGAAAATACATTTTTAGTGAATAACGCTAAAAATATTCTTGAAAATCATAATATAGAAGTTACCTTAAAAAATGAGTTTGCCTCTGGCGCTGCCGGTTTATTAGCGCCTATAGATACCTGGGTAGAATTATGGATTATTAATGATCATGATGAAGATAAAGCAGAAGCAACACTAGCGCAGGCGTTAAAGCAGCAAGGAGAACACGATTGGTTTTGTCAGCAGTGCCAAGAACAAAATGATGCTTCTTTTGATTCTTGTTGGCAGTGCCAAACTGAAAAGACCTCATAGTTCGCAACCTTTATGTCACAAATAAAAAGTACGAACACAGTGCATGAATAGATCAAATGAGCAGATAGCAGTACTGCTTAGCTTACTCATGCCAACGCATTTACATTTACATTTGCTCAGACTTCCACAAACGAGTTCTTTCAATACACTTTTTCAATAAAATCTAATCACTACTGACACCATGCTGTCAGTAGCACAGTGATATTGTTCTTTTATCGCAATCAAACCGATTGCGAGTTTATTAATTAAAGGAATAAATTATGTTAGAACATTCACCATTGGTGTGGGCCGAAATATCTGTGACTGATATGAATCGAGCAGTTTCATTTTATCAAACACATTTTGATTTAACGTTTAAGCACGAAGTAATGAATGACATGGAAATGTCTATTGCTGAAACGGCCAACATAGGCGACCCAAGTTTTGCTCTGTTAAAACACGAGATGATGGTGCCAAGCCGAGATGGTAGCACAGTGTATTTACATCTTAGCTTGACATTAAATGACAAAGTGAATGAGATTAAAGCCGGGGGTGTTGAAATTTTATTACCGCCAATGCCTATTAAAGATGGCGAATGTGGCTACATTGCTCTTTTTGTAGATTGCGAAGGAAATAAAGTTGGGTTGTGGTCTCAAAGTCTGTAATGATATATTTATCTATATTAAGGGCTTATCAACATGGCTAACTCAACAACAAATTGCCTTTGTGGTGCTGTAAAAATCACGGTAGAGAACATTAATCCTAAATTTACAGTGTGTCATTGCCAAACATGTAGAACATGGGGTGGCGCGCCATTTTTCGCAGTTAAATGTGGTACAAAAGTAAAAATTGAAGGTGATGATAAAATTAACCTATTCAAGTCATCCTCTTGGGCATCTCGTGGTTTTTGCACCGAATGTGGAACGCATCTATTTTATAAATTAGACGCGACAGGTGAATACAATATGCCTGTCGGTTTGTTTCCAGATTTGCAAGGCTTAACAATGGACATGCAATATTTTAGTGACATGCGACCGAGTTATTACTGTTTTTCAAATGAAACAAAAGAAATGACTACCGATGAGATAATGGCTTATTTTGCCACTCAAATGTAACTAAAAACACACTATTAATAGTATATAAAAATAATACATAAACTCAGCACAGTGCTGGGTTTATGTTTTATACCAATTGAAGCAATGAGATAATAATGCGCCGTGCAGACAGACTATTTCAAATCATTCAGTTGTTAAAGAATCGCCGTTTAACTACCGCGAGTTTATTAGCAGAAGTACTCGAGGTATCTACAAGAACTATTTATCGAGATATTCAAGATCTCATTGCCAATGGTATTCCTGTAGAAGGTGAAGCTGGTGTCGGGTATTTATTACGTCGTGAAGTAGACGTGCCACCGCTCATGTTTAACGAGTCAGAACTTGAAGCGATTCAAGTAGGTATGAGAATGGTAGAAGCTTGGGGAGGCAGCGAACTCGCCAGTGCAGCCAAACAAGCAATGATCAAAATATCTGCGGTATTACCTGAAAGACTGCAAACATTTAACTCATTAATGTTTGCACCTAAGTTTCATGCCAAATCAAATGAATTTCAACATCTTGATCTTTTACGTAAAGCAGCCACCGATAGACAATACCTTCAAATGGATTATGAAGATGCCAAACAAGCACAAACCAGTCGAGAAGTACGTCCGCTCGCAATCCATTTATGGCGAGGCTGTTGGACACTATTAACCTGGTGTGAACTTAGAAATGACTTTAGAAATTTTCGCATCGACAGGATAATATTGATTAGCCTCACGCCACGATTTTTTCCTGTAGTAGACGGTGAAGAACTCAATGATTTCATCAAGGAAATGCAAAGGAAATATGGATAGTTATCGCCTTTCCTCACCTTGTTCCGAAGCAAACAATGACTAATACCTATTGAATGCTTCGTTAATTTAGATAGACTTATTCTGGCTTAGAATACCCTGACCAGATATCGGCATTGACTGCCGCTTTCTTTTTGCGTTTTTTCTTACCTGTACCTTCAGGTTTTGCCATCGGTTTATTTTCTGCTAGCTCTGCAGCTAAAATTGAATCTTCGGCAATATCTTGCACTTCAAAACCTTCGACTTGTTCACGATCAAGACGAATTTTATTCTTCTTTTCAATCACTTTGAAATGATGATAATCTTCATGATCGATAAGTGATAATGCTAAACCTACTTCGCCAGCACGGCCACTTCGACCAATACGATGCATGTAGTCTGATGGGCTTCTTGGTAAGTTAAAATTGATTACCACTGGCAGTTTTTCGATATCTAAACCACGGGCAGCAATATCAGTAGCAATTAACACGTCAATATCCCCTGCTTTAAAACCATCAAGCACTCGACTACGTTCACTTTGACCTTTATCGCCATGGAACACTTCGGCAGTAATACCACGTTTAGAAAGCTTTTCAGCTAAGTGTTCACAATGGTGTTTAGCATTAACAAAAATAAGCACTTGTCGCCATTGATGTAACTTTATTAAATGCTCTAACAACGCTGTTTTTTCACCTTTATTAACGGTAAAAACGCGCTGTACTAAGGTACTGGCATCACTACTTTGTAATTGTATTTCAATAGGATTGTTGAGCAATTCTTGCGTTAACGTTTTTACTTGTTCAGGAAAGGTCGCTGAAAATAATAAGATTTGTTTTTTCGTTGGCATTAACGCCAATAACGCCGTTATCTCTTCAGTAAAACCTAGGCTCAACATACGGTCAGCTTCATCAAGCACTAAGGTTTTAACCTTATCGAGCTTAATCGCATTACTTGAAATTAAATCGAGTAATCGACCCGGTGTTGCCACCAAAATATCAGTGCCGCCACGTAATGCAAGCATTTGAGTATTGATTGATACACCACCAAAAACGGCAACTGTTTTAATTTCGCCGTTAAAGTGCACTGCATAAGATTTAATGCTGTCTGCAACTTGTTTAGCAAGTTCTCGAGTAGGCACTAAAATCAGACCACTAACAAAGTTACCTTTAGTGTTTTTACTGCCCGAAGATATGTCAGCGCGTAACTTCTGCAATAGTGGTAATGCAAAAGTAGCGGTTTTACCCGAGCCGGTATTTGCCCCTGCAATTAAGTCACGTCCCGCTAATACACTTGGGATAGCTTGCGCTTGAATAGGCGTTGGCTGTAGATATTCCAGCTCAGATAATCGAGCTAGCAAAGGTGTAATAAGACCTAACTCGGCAAAGGAAACGGTAGAGTTGGCTGGGGTTGTAACTGTGGTCATTAAGGTAAAAGCTCAAAGCATAAATAATTACCACTATTTTAGCGTATTTATGACCTTGTCAGTTAGTGAAATCGATCAAAGCTGCTGTAATGCTACTTCTCGCCAATAATGAGTCTATCTAAGCTAATGATATCTCGTAATAATTAGCTTCTTTCTGATAAAATTCAATCCGTTTTTTAAAGCTAAAGCCTAAGCTTTTTAATAAGTAATTAGATCCGATATTACCTAACGCTGTCACCGCAGAAACCTTAGCAAGCCTGTAGTTATCTCTCGCTTCATTTAACACTGCCAACGAAGCTTCTTTAGCATAACCTTGTCGATAAAACTGTGGTAATAAAGAAAAACCTAAATCGGCATACTCTAAATTATCCCGTTTCAGTAAGCCGCACATGCCAATGGGGGTATTACAATCTTTCAACTCAAGTATATATAAACCAAAGCCAAAATTCTCATAGCTCATCATAGGTCCATTTATCAGATAGTCCCTTGCATCATCTTCCGTTCTTACTTGCTTATCGACAATATTTTTTATAAATGCCTCATCGTTGAGTAGGTCGATAATAAAGCTAGTATCAGTCAATTCGAATTGCCTAACGATTAACCTTACTGATTGGTGAACTATCATGTGTATTCCTTATTATCGGCATTACTTATTCAACATCTTGGTAAAGACATTACTCATTGCGGCTAAAAGATGCCTATTAATATGGCTCGTCTATAAACATCCCACCCAACGGGATACAATATACCATACTATTTTTAAATCACTGACGCAGACATGAATACTTTGACATTAGAACAAACCAAACAAATTATTATTAAGGCAATACACAAGGCTGAGCAGCTTAACATTAGGGTTAACATCGCTATTGTTGATAGTGCTGGCTATTTAATTAACTTTCAACGTATGGATGGCGCATTATTAGGCGCAATAGATATTGCGTTGAAAAAAGCTAAAACGGCTGCTTTATTTGCTAAACCTTGCCATTTACTTGGGGAAAAATCACAACCAGGTGGTGCCCTTTATCAAATAGAGCAATCCAATAACGGCTTAATTACCTTTGCTGGTGGCTTGCCAATTAACAATGCTAACGGTGAAGTAATTGCTGCTGTTGGTGTCTCAGGATCAACTATTGAAAATGATCTCGCTGTAGCACAAGCGGCGATAGCATAAGTCGAATAGCTATTTATAATAAATGAATCGATTTACCACATACTCAATAATCACAAACCCCTCCCTTTCCAACACACTATCTTTACTATCGTGTTGGCTTGAGCTATGGTCTCAGCGTTTTTAAAAGGGAATAAAAATGATATTAGAAGCTGCTAACAAGTACTACGTTGAATTGCTCAGCGATATACTCGCCATTAAACATTATATAAAAAACAACCTAGGCGTATTTATTACAATACTTTACCTGATAGGTAATTTTTCTGGTGTTATTTATTTAGCGACTTTACTCAATAATTTTTCAGTCGATGTCTTTCAACATATTGAGCTTAACGATTTTTTATTTGCTTTGATATCAAACCCAGCAATTGTTCTTGGGTATACTGTGGTTATCCTTTTTACTGTTATTGCCTCTCGTTTTGAACTTAGTCGAATACCGGATCCTAAAAAGCCTACGCTTTTAAAGAAAATTTATTACGGTATTGGTTATCCTCTCTATTTGGTAAAGCCAACTTATGCTCTGGCCGCGATGCTTTTAATACCTTTATGTGCTTATCCATACTTGACGGCTAACGCGTATAGCGAAAAAATCAAGGAGAAAAGTACACAAAGTTACTCCCTTTCGTTAAATGATCCCATTCAAAAAAATCAAACCAATCTCTTAGCAGAAGTACAAATAATCACCTCAACGTCCCGAAACTTGTTCATCTACGATAATAAGAAAGACAAATTGCTGATTATTCCACAGAATAATATTGCAGCGCTGGTTCCTCTGATCAAAGCAGACATTGCAGTGAAAGTTAAGTCCGCTAAAGAAGTGATAAAGAAGTGATAAAGAAAGGAGTATTTATATAGCAGCAATAACGCTGGCAAATATCACCAGCCCTTAAACCCTCAGTTTTTACTGAATTAACAATAGTAAGATAGAGTTAGTTAGTTAGTTAGTTAGAAGCCTACTTATTTTTTAAAACTAATAGACCATTATTTTGATCAATGTGAAAATCAAAATGCTTTAAAAAATTCATACCTAATAAACCATCATTGCCCTCACTAACAAAAGGACTTACCGCAAAAACAAAGTCGTTAACGATATAACCTTGGATAGAAAACTCGGCTACTTGGTAAATGCTGGCGGTTACTGTGCCTCCTGCCGTATTTAGGTTTACGTCTTCAATATAAAAGACTTCTGAATACTGGTTCAATGCTTCAAATGCGGGTTCAGATAACAAGGAAATACTCGCTCCGGTATCTAACATTAACGATACCTTAAACGTATCATTCATGAGCGCCTGAACAATAAAATGTTCACCTTGACGACTTAATGGAATGCTTTGTGGCTTTCTTAACGCAGTTTCAATTTCGGCTAATAATGCTAACGCCTTTATTTTATAATTAGGCTCAGTTAACAAAGGTTCAATAGCATCGCGTGCATACTCAAATTCACCTAGCTCAAATTGTGCACGAACAAAAAACCACTGTAAGTTAAGATTTTGAGGATCAAATATAATAACCTCTGCAACTAAGTCTCTCAGTTCTACCCAGTGATTATTTTTTATTAACCCATCAGCGTGTTGTTGAACCAGCGTTCTTGCAAAGTTAATAGCATTACGATTGTTAACTTCATTAAATACATGGTATTGCACTTCATAGGCGTGTTTAATCGCAAGTAAAGCCAACTGCTGCTGCCAATACAAGTCAACTTGTAGATACAGAAAGCCGCCATCATCCGGCTCAAATGCTAAATATGCGCTGATCGAGTCTTCAGCATGGGTAAATAATTTTTGCTGAATTAATGCCTTTGTTGCCTGTAACCAAAAAAGTCTTACTTCGGGTACTTCAGTTTCATGGTCATTAGCTAAGCTATTAATTAAAAAGCGGGCATTAAAATAGTCTTTATCATTAATGGCATTTTTAATCGTATTAGCTATTTTAAAAGCGCTTTTTTTCCCGACACTATAATTATCTTTATCTAGGGTATTAAATTTATTTTTTGTTGTTTTAGCTTCACTCTGCAGCCTAACTTCTTGCTGAAATTTATTTTCAATTGTGCGGACATTTAATTGCAGAAATAAATATACATTAAGTGCTACTGAACAGAGCAAGCCAATAAATAAAGTAATACGCCACATATTTTTTTCCAAAAAATTGATTAATTTCAACGTTACTAACGTCTACGCACAAAATCATAAACCATAACCGCAATACATGGCATTACTGATGGTGCATTAAACCAGTATCTGTATTTTCAAAACCATGGCATATGTAGCCACTTACCGGCCGCTTTTTCTTCGCTATTTGATGAAAGTGTTCATAGCCAACTGAAAATGCAAACGGATTAGCATTGTAGTCGGCATACGACTGATCGCTGCCATTATTGGCCTCTCTCGCGCCCGCAGCAAAAGAGCTTAAAAAGTCATCTCTGTTGTTAAGCAGAATGGTTATTGAACCCTCCCCTCCCTCAACAAGTTCTAACGCACCTAAATCAATGTACTTATCAACGACGGCGTTATTGAAAAAACCACTGTATTGATCCGTTTCAACATCATAGCTAACAGGAGAATCATCTGATGCTTCCATTAATGAGACAAATAGCTCTCTTACTTTCTTTGAAATCACACACTGTTCCTTGCTTAGCCCATCTTGTGGGATATTAATTAACTGTTTTATTTATTTTAAACGCGAAAATAAAAACTATACTTTTGATATATTTTTCTAATTTTACTTTTAATTCCAAAAATTAACTAGATCATCTATTGTTAATTTACCTGAATAAAATTATTTATTTGAGATAGAACAGAGCTGTGACTACTGTGACCAGTCATATCATCAAAGATAAATAATGCAGTGTGCGCACTAAAGTGAAAGTCATTGATCATGTTCGATTTAAATACACTGTCGCACTTATGAAAAAGCAGCATTTATGGTACTATCCAGCTATAAAGAATGATGGCAGTAAAGCCTGATGGTCTATTTCATTCTATTGAGAAGAGATAACGACCTAACTTATCAGCTTAGCTATCTATCAACCGATCAACGTCTTAACTTATATGTATTATTAATAATTAAAAACTTATGGCAAAAAACATTTTTACACCCGAATTACTTGAACAGCATTTCACCAAAAATGAATGGAAAAAAGGAGCGAGACTTTTTCAGGCTAGTGGTATTAAAAGCTGTGCCCTTGATGGTGAAACAATTCGTGGTGTCGTTTTTAGTGAGCGCTCTAACCAGTCGACTTACTTAACGCGTATAGTCTTTGATGGTAAATTTAGTGATATTGCCAGTTATTGTGATTGTTATGTCGGTCGTGACTGTAAGCATGGCGCGGCATTGGCACAGTGTTATATTCATGAACACTTTGACCGAAGCAGTATTGCTACCGCTGAAAAAACGGTTAATAAATGGCTTAGTAATTTTCAAGCTCAACCCAGTCGATACCCGCCTAATACTCAACAAAAATCGTTACTGTACTTTTTAAAGCCCAACAATTATAACGATGACGATTATTTTAATTTAGAGATTAAATCAGCGAAACCAACCAATAGTGGTGGTTGGAGTAATTCACTTGGCAGTGAATTTTCTGCGAATACCTTAATTAATAGTGCTTATGCCAATAATGATGATGTTGCTGTGCTCACCGAGCTGATGCGTACTAACCAATTTGGCGATACCGTTAAGTATTTTGATTTATTTGAGCGAATTATAAAAACTAATCGCTGTTTTTGGCATAAAAACTACGACTTGAACATCCCTATTACCTTAAGTGAGCCATTAGAAGCCCAATGGCAGTGGTTAGCATTGGGTAATAACTTACATACTTTGCAGCTTATTTTAACAGAGCCCTCAGCAAGTATTCTTATTATAAAAGCCCAACCTCTATGTTTCTATGATGAAGAAAAAAATTGTTTTGGTAAAATTAATACCAATACTAAATCTGATTTTGAAGCAGGTTTACTCAACTCTCCTATTTTCGAAGAAGATTCTTTACCTTGGGTAATGAATAAACTGTCTATGTCGTTAGGTGATGCGGTGCAGCGTTTACCTAAACCTAAAACAAGATTTTCACAAGAGTTATCAAAACCCGACGTGCACCTACACTTTTCAACGCCGGTAGCATCTAATAGACAGACAGGTTATGTGCAGGTTAATTTCTCTTATCAAGGTAATTTAGTTAATCCTCACAATGAGAGTGTTACGGTTACGCCAGCAAACTTACCGGTGAGTGATAACTCAATCGAAGTAAAACTTTATCGCGATTTAGCCTTTGAACAAACGGTTATTGATAAACTTACCACGTTAAAGTTTATCGCTCAGCCTAAACCTAAGCGTTACACTTATACTACGCAGGACGATTTGAATAAAGATGCGCCTGAGTTTTCAATGTTGATGCAAGGTAGTTTCTTTTGGCAACGTTTTTTACATCAAGAAGTACAATTACTTAAAGATCTAGGCTGGAATATCAGCTATGCCGATGATTTTTATTATAAAGCGCTCGCCACCGATAGCGTATTTGATGCCGAGGTCATTGAAACCGATGACCACGATTTTTTCTCATTAGGGTTAAACTTAACCATTGATGGAAGAAAAATGCCGGCATTTCCTATTTTACTTAGTGCTATTGAACAACTACCTAGATCGGCATTGATTGACCGAGAAAAAGAACAACTTATTTCGCCTGACTCACCTATATATGTTGATCTAGACAATGGCGATTTTGTTGCCTTGCGTTACCAAAGTGTACAGCCAATATTGAAACAGTTTATTGAACTCTTTATGCCTAATGCCTTAAGTAAAGATGGCACTATGGAGCTTTCTCGTTTTCAAAGTCATCAAACGATATCCATGTTAGATGATCAAGGAATGATAGCAAAAGGTACAACTAAATTAAGAGAGCTGGCTGATAAACTGAAAGACTTTCAGGAAGTTACCACTGTACCTGTACCAGAGGGTTTAAACGCGACGTTAAGAACTTATCAGCATCAAGGGCTAAATTGGTTACAGTTTTTACGAGAGTACCAATTAAACGGCATTTTGGCTGATGATATGGGCTTAGGTAAAACCATTCAAACCTTGGCGCATTTACTCATTGAAAAACAGCAAGGCCGACTAACTAAACCGGTATTAATTGTTGCGCCTACCAGTGTTATTTTTAACTGGGCTAATGAAATTGATAAATTTACCCCGCAACTTTCTTATCAAGTATTGCACGGTAGCAAACGTAAAGATCACTTCGCTTGTCTTGAGAACCCTGAAGAACTTGAAACTAAAGTTGATATCATCATTACCAGTTATGCCTTAATTACTAAAGATTTAGAGCATTATACTGAGCAAAAATATTATTACCTTATCCTTGATGAAGCCCATTATATAAAGAATACTAAAACTAAATTATACCAAGCGTTTTTGTCACTTAAAGCGCAGCATAAATTGTGCTTAACGGGTACGCCAATGGAAAACCATTTAGGCGAATTCTGGGCGCAATTTAACTTTTTACTGCCTGGATTTTTAGGTGGTCAAAGACAATTTACCAAACTATTTAGAACGCCAATAGAAAAACATGGTGAACTAGAGCGTAAACAGTTATTAAACCAGCGTATTAAGCCGTTTATTTTACGCCGAACCAAAGATAAAATTGCCACTGAGCTACCGCCTAAAACGGAAATAATTCAAAAATTGCGTATTGAAGGTAAACAAGCTGAGCTTTATGAATCAGTACGTTTAGCCATGGATAGTCGTTTAAAAGATATTATCGCTGATAAAGGTTTAAAGCGTAGCCAGATAGAAGTTTTGGATGCGTTATTAAAACTAAGACAGGTATGTAATCACCCTAAGTTATTAAAACTTGAAGGCGCTAAAAGAGTAAATCAATCGGCTAAGCTAGATTATTTAATGGAAACTTTGCCAGAGCAAATTGATGAAGGTCGTAAAATATTAATCTTTTCACAGTTCACCAGTATGCTTTCGTTGATAGAAGCAGAGCTGATTGAAGCCGGTATTGGCTATGTTAAATTAACGGGCTCAACCACTAAAAGACAAGAAGTTGTTGATAAGTTTCAAAGCGGTGAAGTCCCGGTATTTTTAATTAGCTTACGAGCAGGTGGCGTAGGTTTGAACTTAACTGCCGCCGACACTGTAATTCACTTTGATCCTTGGTGGAACCCAGCGGTAGAAAACCAAGCGACGGATAGAGCGTATCGTATTGGCCAAGACAAACCTGTTTTTGTTTACAAGTTGATTATTGAAAATTCAATTGAAGAGAAAATTCAAAAAATACAGCAGAATAAAGCCGAGCTAGCAAAAGCGCTATTATCTGAAGAAGTGAGTGATAACAAACTGAGTTTAACCGATGATATTTTAGGCTCGCTGCTTTCACCGATGAGCTAGTTCTACTCCATTTACGACAATAAACAAAAAGCCGATACGCAATGCATCGGCCTTTTTGTTTATATTAAGACGAAACTTAATCAAGTCCATTTCACCATTCAGATCACTACTTAATTAAGCCAAGTATTTCTTTAAATTCTGTTGCTCGACAGTCTTTAACTAGTTCAAATAAACACATTTCTAATCCTGTTAACTCAATGCCATTGTTAAGCAGTTTTTGTATAGCTAACTCTTTATTTTCCAGCTTACGTGACGAGACACAGTCAGAAACCAATTCGACCTTAAGGCCCTGTTCTTTTAGACTTAACGCCGTTTGATAAACACAAATATGTGCCTCAATACCGCAAATAAGCCAGGTGTCTACATTTTCTTCACGCACCCTGTCCATAAACAGTGCATCTTCACAGGCATTAAACGTATATTTTATAATAGGCTCATGATGGCTTAACGGTGAACTAAGCAAGGTATTAATTTCATCAACCGTGGGACCTATCTTCTCTGGATTTTGTTCAAGCCATATTATCGGTAAACCCAGTGATTGTGCCCCTTTAATAAGCTTTTCACAATTTGCTATTAAGGTGTCACTATCATGCACTAAACGTGCTAGTTGCCCTTGTATATCAACGACAATCAGGCCAGTATTTTCTTTTTTTAACATACAATATCTCCTTAAAAGCGCTAACCAGTGACCTTCTATTTTGTAGGCGACATGCTCTCTGGCATCAATACGGCGATAACTTGCCCTTTTGAGCAAATAACATTATTCGCAGATAAGGTAATATCAACAATAATCTTACGATCTTTCACTTGACTGAAACGGCCAATTAACTCCAATTCAACGCCCTGTGGTGTCGGCGCTAAGTAACTGATATTCAAAGCACCAGTGACAAACCGTAATGCTGGCAAACTACCCATTTCGCGTTTTTGTGCAAGATAAGCCATAGCTGAAGCACTGCCCGTGCCATGGCAATCAATCAATGAAGCGGTCATACCACCATAAACAAAACCCGGAATAGCAGTGAAAATATCAGCAGGGGTAAAATGTGCAACAGTTGTGCTGGCTAACAAATCATTTTCATCAATATGCTGCCAGTAACTTTTTAATTGGTGACCGTCATTATTGTTTTTACCACAACCATAACAATGGCTTAGTTCTTCAGGGTAACAGTCTTGAAAAGCATGCTTTTTCATAAAAAACCTTATTTATACTACTGACTTTATGATAACTTCAAATTTATAAAGCAATTGATTAACTGATTGATTGATTACGCTAGCTTAGCCAATTGCTCGTAAGTCATCAATCACTTTACCATCATCAGCTAAAGAGCCGACTGCAACTAATTCAATGGTACCATTGAGCTTGGTTATTTTTTTCAAGCTTATGTTAACACTATCAATTAAACCTCTAGTATCTGCATCAGAATACGCGACGGTATCTAACTCACATTGCAAATTCATTTGGTCATTATAATTAACTTGAGTCACTGATAAACGCATTTTAGTGATGTGAGGATAGTCTTTTCGTACTTGTTCTATTTGCTCTGCATGCACAAACATACCTTTAACTTTGGTGGTTTGATCAGCACGTCCCATCCAACCCTTTATACACATATTAGTTCGACCACAGGCACTTATCCCTGGTTTCACCGCTGACAAATCTCCCGTAGCAAAGCGAATAAGGGGGTAATCTTCATTAAAACTTGTTACAACAACCTCACCTATTTCTCCATCGTTAACAGGCTCTAATGTGCCTGGACGAACAATCTCTACCAGTAAATCTTCCGCAATAATAAGACCTTTACCTGCAGTAGATTCAAAACCTATAAGACCAACATCTGCACTCGCATAGGCTTGAAGGGTATCGATACCAGCTGCGTTAAATTCAGCCCTCAACGCTTCAGGTAATGCTTCTCCTGTTACTAGCGCTTTAGTTATACTTGAAATGTTACGGTGATTCTCACTCGCTTTATCAAGTAATATTTTCAAAAATGAAGGTGTACCACAATAGCCCTGAGGATTTAAATTCTCAATAACATCAAGCTGCTGCTCAGTTTGTCCTGGCCCTGCAGGAATAACCACACAACCACAAGCTCTAGCCCCTGAATCTAGAATAAATCCGCCAGGAGTTAAATGATAAGACAAACAGTTTTGCACGACATCACCCGTTCTAAAACCAGCCGCATAAAATGCTTGCCCCATACGCCACCAATCATCACTGGTATTTTCGGGATCATTAATAGGTCCTGGTGATTGAAAAATTCTGCCTATGTTAGCTGATTTTGCATTTAAACCACCTAACGGAGCGTTGCTGCTTTGTATATTTTTAAAGTCAGATTTACGGGTAATCGGAAGTTGCGCTAACATTTCACGACTCGTAATTTTATCAGCATCAATATGCTCGAACGTCTTACTATAATGCTGACATTCTTGCTTCGCGTAGCTAATAAAAGCAGGTAAACGCGCTAATAGCGACTGCTCACGTAACGTCGAATTTTGACTCTCTTTTTCGTAAAAATATTGTTTCATGATGACTCGATTATTTAGAAATATGATAATTTATAAATATGAAAACGTTAACTTTTCATTTGCTTTTTTATATCGTTTTGCTTTTACTCATTCACGTACTTTTCAGAAAGCAGTCAGTTCGTTCGATTTTTAGGAGATAGCGCGGAGCTTACGGATGTAAGTGAGCACTTTCGACAACAAAATCGAGTGAAATGGCAATAGTCTGGAACGTAGGGGACTTATAGCCAACGCTTACGTCGCTTATACGATTTTAAGTTTTTAAAGCTTTTACGCTCTTCGTTACCGCCACCTAAATAAAACTCTTTTACATCTTCGTTGCTAAGCAATTGCTCTTGCGTACCATCAAGTACAATCTTGCCCGATTCCATAATATAACCGTAGTCTGCCGCTTTAATGGCATAGTTAGCATTTTGCTCAACTAACAACATGGTAATACCTTGGTCTTGATTAATTTTTTTAATAATACCGAAGACTTCTTTAACTAATAAAGGTGATAAGCCCATTGACGGCTCATCTAAACAAATCATTTTCGGACGAGCCATTAATGCTCTGCCTATGGCCAACATTTGCTGCTCACCACCAGATAAATAACCTGCTAAACCAGTACGTTCTTTTAAACGTGGAAAATAATTAAATACCATTTCGAGGTCTTGATTGATATAAGCATCATTACGCGTATAAGCCCCTAGTTTTAGGTTTTCGATTGAGGTCATGTCTTCAATAATACGACGACCTTCCATAACTTGGATCAGACCGCTACGGACAACATCTTCACCATTTTTCTTATCAATGCGTTCGCCCATAAAGGTAATGTCACCTTTAGTCACTTCACCATATTCACTGCGCAGTAAGCCTGAAATAGCTTTTAGTGTGGTTGATTTCCCTGCGCCATTAGGCCCAAGCAAGGTGACAACCTCTCCTTCTGGCACGTCTAATGTTACGCCGCGAAGTACTTGAATAACTTCGTCATAAACCACTTCAATGTTGTTAACCGATAACATTGGTGAAGCCGTTTGAATTTTTACCGCCGCCTGTGACATAAATAAATACTCCGTAGAAAAGATAACTACCCATCTGATTGTAAGCTGAATAGTTATTCGTTAATAAAAACATACTTGCCTAACTTATGTTTACTCAAATAAATTAGGCATGATCCTCTAAATATTTGGTGCTGTAGTGAAGCCGTCAAGTTGCGAGCCACCTGAACTTAGTACACTAAGTGATTGTGGCGAGCAACGAAGACAATAAAACTACAGTGCCAAATATGACGAGGATTAAAAACCTAACCAGTCATCACGACGTTTTAAGGTAACTTCAGATACCTTTTCAATTTGAATATCACCACCGTTGTAGTTACCTTTATAGATATTTACTTGGTTGATGCCACGGTGATCTTCATTGGTCCAATTAGCCGCTAAACAGACACCGTCTAAACCTTCAGGTACCCAGTTTTTATTAACGTACATGCCTTTTTTAACATTTTCACCGGTGATGCCACCGTTATCTTTAGCCCATTCCATTGCTTCTTTCATGAAGTAGGTTGAACATACGCCACGCATGTAGTGATGAACGCGCTCTTCTTTTCCTGATTTATCCGACATTTTTGAAATTTCATGCACCAGTTTCATACCAGGTACATCGTCATTCCAGAACGGTGTCATGGTTGGGAAGATGTAATTCTTGATGCCCTCACCTGCCGCTTTAAATACGTTTTTATCGCCGCCCCAGATATTTGACATAAACTGAATATCAACACCGACGGTATTACACGATTTCACTAACGACAGTACTGAGCCACCTAAGTTACCGATATAACCGTAGTTTGAACCCGAGCTCTTAATGCTCAAACATTGCGCTTTAAAATCACCGGGTTTCATTGAAATAACGACAGGTGGTAAAACGTTAAAGCCAAGCTCTTCTGCATATTCCGCACAAGCGGCTTTAGGCGCGTTCGGGAAAGGATGGTTCGCACCAATATGCGTGAACTTTGGTTGTCCTTTCTCGCCTTTGGTTTTCCAGTCATCAGCGGCCCATTGCACTAAACCACGACAAGCATCTGAATACGATGCACCATAAAAGAAGTTATAAGGCGCAGGTTTTTTAGTGTGAGGATTTTTACCCGTTGGATCGGTTAAATGGCCAGAATAAGAGGCAGAGAAAACCGGTGTTTTATCACGAGCAACAAACGAGATTAATGCTTCAGTATCTGCCGTGCCCCACCCTTGCATAGCAACCATACTCTTACGTGATTTCCACTTTTTATAAGCGGCAATGGCTTGTGGTACTTTATAGGCATAATCAATAGTTTCAGACTCTAACTTAGTGCCGTTAATACCACCATGGGCATTGATATAAGCCAGTGAATCACGAACACCATTAGCATAATTTTTACCAACAAAAGCGGTAGGGCCTGACATGTCGGCTAAATGACCAACAAAAACAGAATCTTCTGCTTGCACTTGGCTAGTAAAACTTAAAGCGATACACGTAGTAATTGAACTTAGTAATAATTTTTTATGTTTAATATTATTCATCTGAACATTCCTCAACTTTTTATTTAGATCCTATTTTTATAAGTAACGTTTATATCAATAGGTAGCAGTATTATTTTTATATTTGTTCGTGCTCTTCGCAGTTACTTGAGTTTCCCCTAGGTAACTGCGCTTTATTCACCATTCACTTTTTAATGTCTTAAAACCTAATAAGCAAATGGATAGAATTTCCAATAATTTTTTATTTGTGCCCATCGATGCGCCAAACCTTCAGGTTCAAAAATCAAGAAGCCAATAATCACTAAGCCAATAGCCATTTCTTTGATATACGCTAAGCCATCAACAACCATTGGAATATTGCCCCAATCAGTCATTTTCATTAACCCAACGCCGCTTTCTAATACTTCAGGTAAAAACACCATAAAGATGACCCCCATCAAGGTGCCTTTTATTGAACCTAAGCCGCCAATAATGATCATGGCTAAGAATTGAATCGACATCATGATGGTGAAACCTTCTGCTGATACATAACCCAAGTAATGGGCATATAACGCACCGCCAATACCGGCATAAAAAGAAGAGATCCCAAAAGAAAGTAGACGATATTTATTTAACTTTACTCCCATAATTTCAGCCGATAAGTAATGATCACGAACGGCAACAAAAGCGCGTCCATCACGACTTCGCATTAAGTTACAGCCCCAAATAAACATGAAGACTAATGAAAACAACGCGATATAATAAAAGCTTTGGTCAGTATCAAAAGTAAAACCAAATAAACTGACTGGCTCGGCCATTGAACCCGATGAACCACCAGAAAACCAATCTGCACGGGCAAAGAAATCTTCGATAATGAACTGCGAGGCAAGGGTCGCTATTGCTAAATACAAACCTTTAATTCGAGCTGCTGGCGCACCAAACATCATGCCAACGCCCATGGTTAAGAAACCCGCTAAAGGAATACATAAAAACACTGGAATATGAAAACTGGTGTTTAGCCAAGCCGAGGCAAAGGCACCAAAACCAAAGAATGCACCATGGCCTAACGATATTTGCCCGGTGTAGCCCACTAAAATATTCAAACCTAAAGCGGCAATGCCCAAATAGGATATTTGAATTAATAAGGTAATAAAGTATCCATCAACCACTAACGGTGCAAAGCACAATGCGATGATGGTAAAAATAGTCACCCAACGGATGGTTTTCGTTTCAAAAATTGTATTATCTTGTTTGTAGCTAGTGCGGAAATCTCCGCACGGGCGCATCGTTAAACTCGACATGAATCACTCCTAAATATTGTATTGTTAACTTTTTATTGTCTGTTAATTTAATTGATCTATATTCTTTCAATGTCTTGGGTGCCAAATAAGCCATAAGGTTTGAACCAAAGAATAATTAACAACACATAAAATGGTGCGATGTCGTACATATTGCCTATGTGTAAATATTGACTATCAAAAAACTCAGCTACATTTTCCAAGACACCGATAATAATACCGCCAACAATAGCGCCAACAATGGAGTCTAATCCCCCTAAGATCACGGCTGGGAATACTTTGATACCCATAATAGACAGTGAATCTGACACGCCATTAACCATACCTATCACGATGCCTGCCGTAGCGGAAACAGTTGCCGCAATGCCCCAACTCATGGCAAATACATGTTTTACTGATACGCCTAAACTTTGCGACGCTTGTTGATCAAAAGCGGTCGCTCTCATCGCTAAGCCATGTTTAGAGTGTTTGAAGAATAAATAGAACGCGACCATGATAATTAACGCAATCACCGTACTCATCAAGTACGCCATTTCTACATTTAATCCCATGATGTTAATTGACTGTGTATCAAATACTTGCGGGTAACTTTGTGGTGAAACACCAAATATCCACTTCATTAACGCTTGGAAGAAAATAGACAGTCCGATAGTGACCATGATCACCGAAATAATCGGCTCACCAATCATAGGGCGTAGCACTATCATTTGTAGCAACACACCAAAACCAGCCATGAAGACGAGCGATAATAGGAAGCCAACAAAGAAAGGTAACTCTAAGTAAATCAATGATGCCCAACAGACCCAGGCGCCAATCAATAAAAACTCGCCTTGGGCGAAGTTAACAATTTGCGTTGATTTATAAACCAACACAAAACACATACCAATAACACCGTATAACAAGCCAACAATAAGGCCGTTGATAATTAATTGAGTTAAGAGTTCAAAATTCATGATGCTTTCCTCTGGTTTTGACTACTTATGGATGAAACAGCACTACCATCATGTTGACTATCACTTTCACCTTCTCTTTTTATGACTGTAGCGACCTTAAGTTGCGTTTGAATGCGTGAGCTACCACCATCTTGAAAAGTGATCACCGTATCGATATCAACCCTATCTTTGTTGTCATAAATCGACTCAATAATGTCGCCATATTTATCAGCAATAACCGTGCGTCGTACTTTACGTGTACGCGTTAATTCACCGTCATCCGCATCGAGCTCTTTATAAAGCAAAATAAACTTATTGATTTTTTGTGCATCAGGTAAGGTCGCGTTAACCTTTTCAACTTCTTCAGTAAGCTTTTGATAAACTTCAGGTAACGCTGAAAGGCTGGTGTAGTTAGTAAAACCGTAACCTTGTTGCTCTGCCCACTTAGAAACAATGGAAAAGCGAATACAAATAATGGCGCTTAAGTAAGGTTTGTCTTTACCTAAAATAACGGCTTCACCAATAAATGATGAGAACTTCAGTTTGTTTTCAATATATTGTGGCGAGTACTGCACGCCATTACTGGTTTTAGCTAAATCTTTAATGCGATCAATAATAACTAAGTGACCTGACGGTTTGAAATAACCGGCATCACCGGTATGCATCCAACCATCAATCACATCTTCGTCATAGGCTTTTTGGTTATCTAGATAACCAGTAAACATACCAACCGTTCTAGCGATAACTTCACCAACACCGGCTTTATCGGTATTAATAACTTTTACTTCGGCGGTATCAAAGGCAACACCAACACTGTCGTAATCAACATCATTTTCTTTGTGTACTGTGTAAGCACCACATAACTCAGTTTGACCATAAAGCTGACGTAGCGGTACACCAATGGTTTGGAAAAACCTAAAGGTATCAGGCCCCATAGCCGCGCCACCTGTTGCAGCGGATTTTAAATAGGTAAAACCTAATCTATCTTTTAAGGCATTCATCAGTAAAAAGTCGGCAAACCATGAACGTTTACCGGCAAGTTGTGCTTTTTCAGACCGAGCAAAGGCAAAATCAAACAACTTTTGTTTAAGTGGTGTTGAATCCATCATCCGGGATTTAACATCGGCTAAAATACCTTCCCAAACACGGGGTGCAAGTAACACAAAGCTAGGGCCAATTTCACGTAAATCGGCCATCAGTGTTTCTTGTCCTTCAACAAAATTAACTATTTGACGCGAAATTAACGCTTGGCCAACGGCATAAACTTGTTCCATGATCCATGGCAGAGGTAATACAGACACATAGTTATCGCCTGGCTGGCGAGGGTCAGCACGTAAATATGAACTACAGTGCTTAACAAAGTTACCACCGCCTAAAAAGGCAATTTTAGGCTTAGACGTTGTGCCTGAAGTTGTACAGTAAATAGCGGTTTCATTAGCATCCGTTGCATCAACATAGGAGTCGTATAAGTCAGGGGACATTTTATCTATCTCTTGTCCCTGCTTGTATATCTCTTCAATAGAGATCAATCGCTTATCGTCATATTTGCGCATACCACGCGGGTCGCAATAAACAATAATTTTCACATCGGTAATTTCATCGCCTAACTCAAGTAACTTGTCACACTGCTCTTCATCTTCGGCAATAACGACAGTGGCATTACTTTTATTCAATAAATAAACAACTTCTTCATGTAAGGAATCTTGAAAAATTCCGATAGAGTAACAACCCATAGCATGAGCAGAAACTTCACCCCAAACCCATTCCGGTCTGTTATCACCTAATAAAGCAATCGCCTCTTTAGGGTTAACCCCTAACTTTATTAACGCTAGTGATAACCACTTGACGCGATTGTTATAATCTTGCCAACTAAATTCGTTCCAAATGCCAAACTCTTTTTCACGCATGGCTGTTTCATTTGGCCAATTTTTAGCGTTGTGTCTTAATATTTTAGGAAAAGTATCTAACTCTCCCATTTCGAAATCTTGTTTATTTGTTGGTAATTGCGTAGACATTAGCTCGCCTCCTTTTCTTCATAGGCATTAGCGGATTCAATTTCGTCATCATCTTCTATGCCTAAATAAGCACGTTTCACATGTGGATCTGCCATCACTTCATCAGGTAAACCTGACATTAGCTTTTTACCAAAATCAAGTACCATCACTTGATGAGATATATCCATTACTACGCCCATGTCGTGCTCAATCATCACTACTGTGATGCCAAACTCTTCATTTAAGTCGAGGATATAACGCGCCATATCTTCTTTTTCTTCTAAATTCATACCTGCCATCGGCTCATCTAGAAGAATTAACTTAGGTTTTAATGCCATCGCGCGCGCCAGCTCAACACGCTTACGTAGACCATAAGATAAAGTGCCTGCGACAGATTTTCTGATATGGGAAATTTCTAAAAAATCGATAATTTCTTCAACATAACGACGGTGAGCAAGTTCTTCTTTTTGCGCATTAGATGCCCAATATAAAGGCCCCGTTAACCAGTTGTTTTTCAATAAGTGATGGCGGCCAACCATAATATTGTCTAAAACCGACATGTGACCAAACAGGGCTAAGTTTTGAAAGGTTCGACCCATGCCAAGATCAGCTCTATCGTTTGGGCGCAATGACGTGACATCTTGGTCATTGAAAATGATATTGCCTGAATTAGGGCGATAGCGACCTGAAATACAATTAAGCATAGAGGTTTTACCAGCGCCATTAGGGCCGATAATGGAAAATACAGAGCCACGGGGAACTTCAAAGCTAACGTCAGTTAGTGCTTTTACGCCACCAAACGCTAATGAAACATGCTCTACTTTGAGTATTGACTCAATCATACTCACACTCCTCAATTGATAAAATAATGTCTGTAATAAAAAAGGAGGGGGAAATCCCCCCTCCAAAAACGTAACAAAAATGGGGAATGTTACGTATGAAAAGTCATGCCTAAAGTACGTACTTCAGTGATAATTGTGCATACATCGAATCAGCGTCTTTATCATCCATAATGAACTGTCCTATTTCTGCGCCCACTGAAAGTTGTTTCGTTAAGTTTTGAAATAAGTTAACACTCCATTGACTGGTATCTGCACCTGAAACATCCGCTTCAGCGCGACCATAAAGTACCGTTGTTCTCAAGGTCTCAGTCCAGTAATGACGATATGCCGCAAGATAAGCGGTAGTTTCTTCAACTTCTTCACCAACTACATCCTTAGTAAAAGCAACACCCACATAGCGTCCTAACTCACCTTGATGAAGCTGAAAACGGAAATCATCTTTACCAACCGTTTTAATACGACCCGCAATTGAACCACCAATGGCAGTTTCTGTATTACCTAATTCAGTGTGTAGTTGACGGCCTAAAGCAGAGAAAGAAACACTACCCCAATCGCCTTTTAAGTTATAACGGCCAACAACATCTGGCACAGTGTCATTGCCTGTTTCCCCGCCCCAAGTTTCTGGATTTTCAATAGATACTTGAAAATTACCCATGGTGTATCTAACTTGACCTTGACGGATAAAAACTAAGCCCGTGGTAGCGCCAGCGAAATCTGCAGATTCAGGAATGGCGCTGGTATTCATAAAGGTTGACCAGGTTTGACCTGCGACAACATCTTTATATTTAATAAAAGCATGACGAATACGTGGATTAGCTGAGTTAGAGATAATTTCATTACCACCACCGCCCCAAAAATCCATCTCAATAAAGCCCATAACGTCGTCATGGGTATACTTCATATTGAAGCGTGTCTCATTGGCAAATAGGCCAAAATTAGATTTACTTTCATCTAACGCAGTACCTGACCCTATCCAAAAGGGCTTATAAGCGACATCGCCATCTACATAACGCGCGTCTACTTTGATATAACCACCAAAAGAGATTTTATCTTCATCGGTTAATTTAATGTCGTAGCCCGCATTAGCTGCACTTGCGGCGACAAGTAAAGATGAAGACAGTAATAATTTTTTGAATTTATTGGTAAACATTGCTATTTCCCTTGTTTTATTAGTTTTTTATTTATTCTGTATATTTCATGTTTTATAACTATTTTTATAACCATCTAACTAAGGTTTGCTCAATCATAGTAAGGCAGTACAAAAATGTAACAATCGGTAATAAGGCTTAGCACTTAGCGCCTAGCACCAAGCGACTAGTCCCTTAGTCGTAGGTAAAAACCACGCAAGGACTAGTACTTAAGTCGTAGGGATATAACGATTTTTATCTAAAAAAATATGTTAAATTCAGCAGTAGGAAAGTGTTTAAGAGAATGGTATGTTTTCAAATTGGTTGTTAGTTAGCGTCAGTATTGGCTATATAGGTCTGTTATTTCTTATTGCTCATCTGGGGGGGAAATATCGCAATAAGCTAAAGGCAAAACAGCAAACGATTATCTATGCATTATCTTTAGGTGTGTACTGTACCTCGTGGGGGTTTTTAGGCACCACAGCACAAGCAGCCAACCATTCATTTACTTTTATTTCTGTCTATTTAGCGCCTATTTTATTGTTTGTTTTTGCTTGGCCGTTTATCCAACGCATTATCAAAACCAGCTTACAATTGAAAATCACTTCCATTGCAGATTTATTATCCGCACGTTTTGGTAAGTCTCAAATTCTCGCTGTTATTATTACCATAGTAGCCTTAATAGGAACCATGCCCTATATAGCGTTGCAGCTAAAGGCGATTGTTAATTCCTATCAAATTTTACAACAAACTCAAGATTTACCCATATGGCAACTCGGCCTAATTGTTAGCATTATCCTCGCTGTTTTTACCATTATTTTTGGCATTCGTACTATCGACATAACCGAGCGTCATCCTGGGGTAATGATAGCGATTGCCTTTGAATCTATGGTGAAGTTAATTGCGTTTCTGTTAGTGGGTCTATTTGTTTGTTTTATCATTTATGACTCGCCAATGGATATTTGGGAATTATCTAAAGATCAGTTAGATATTAGTAAACAGTTTGAATTTAGTAGCCTATTTGGTTTATTCGGTATGCTGATTATCGTCATGTCTGCTTTTTTGTGTTTGCCACGACAATTTCAAGTGATGTTTGTTGAAATAAAAGATAAAAAATCAAGTGCTATGGCACGATGGGTGTTACCGGTTTATTTACTTATCTTTGGTTTTTTTGCTTGTTTTCTCGGCTTAGCCGGTAATTTAAATTATGGTAATTCGTTATCTGCTGACGCTTATGTACTTTTTTTACCTGCGTATAACGGTCATGTGTGGCTGTCTTTATTTGCCTTTTTAGGCGCGGTGTCAGCTGCAAGTTCTATGGTGATTGTTTCGACTATCGCGTTAAGCACCATGCTCAGTAATGAAATTATCTTTCCATTAATGTTTAACTTTTCTCGCCAGAAGAACCAAGACTTTAATCACTTTCAATTGCAGTTATTATTCATTCGTAAAACCTTAGTGATGCTGGTCATCTTCTTGAGTTATGGTTTATTGTTATTATCGCCACCCGATACATTATCTTCATTAGGCGAAGTCGCTTTTGGTGCTCTCGCGCAAATTGGGCCAGCTTTATTTGCAGCCTTTTATTGGCGTAAAGCAACACTCGCCGGTGTACTTGCCGGTATAAGTAGTGGCTTTATCATTTGGGCAGTCTTTAATTTATTACCTCAGTTAGGCCTATATGCTCATCCCTTTGAAAACACGGATTTACCTAAAACCACCGTCATCACGCTTATTGGTTTACTTGTTAATGTTATCGCGCTTTGGCTTGTTTCTTTAGTCACTAGACAAAGTATTCGTGAACAAATGCAAAGTGAATTTTTTTACAAAGACAGGAAAAAAATTAAGTGGCGCTTACCCTCTCAACCCAAAGTAGACGTTGTTGAATTAGAATTTTTAGTCGCTAGATTCATTGGTAAAGATAAAGCCAGTGACTGTTTTCAGCAATTTCATACTGCGCATCAGAGTAAGAACAACAAAGAATATAATGAGGCAATATTATTTCATGCCGAAAATACCCTAGCTCGTGTATTAGGCTCGGCCTCAGCAAAGTTGGTCACCTCTTTTGCCATCAGTGGCCGAGGCATGGCCTTTGATCAAGTCGCTAAATTGGTGGAAGATAATTCCACTCAGCAATTAGAGTTTAGCCGCACAGTATTACAAGGTGCAATTGAAAATGTCAGAGAAGGCATTTCGGTTATAGATAGCGATCTAAAATTGGTTGCGTGGAATAAACGCTACTTAGATATTTTTAATTACCCTGATGATTTTATTTATATTGGCTGCCCTGCCAGCCAGTTAATTCATTTCAACTTGAGCCAACAAAGCTATTTTATTCGCGATATTGCTCAGCAAGTAGAAAAACGGATTCAATTTATCAAAGCTGGCAGTCGTCATAATTCAGAGTACAAGCTGAACAATGGAAAAACCATTCACATTGAAGGTAATCCCATTCCAGGTGGAGGTTTTGTGATGATATTTTCTGATATCACCAAATATCGTCAAACAGAAAAAGTGCTTAAAGAAGAAAATACCGATCTAGAATCAAGGGTTAAATTTCGTACCGCTGAGCTTGAACAGGCTAATAAAGAGTTAGCACTTACCAACTTAGAGCTTGTTAAAGAACGGGCTAAAGCAGAGCAGGCGCACATAAAAAAAAGCCAATACTTAAAAGCTTGTAGTCATGATTTATTGCAACCATTATCGGCAGCACGATTGTTCTCATCCGCTATATCTTTAAGCTCTAGAGTTACCCATGACGAACGTCAACAAATAAAACAAATCGATAATTCATTAGAAATAGCCAACAGTTTATTACTTGATCTCAATGAAATTGCCCGTATTGAAAGTGGTAATATCACGCCAACTATTGAGGCCATTGAAATCAAAAAACTTTTCACGCTATTAGCCAGTGAGTTTGATGTTTTAACTGATGAATACCAAGTAGATTTTCACTGTAAAATGAGCAAGCTTTATATCGCTAGTGACATCACACTACTGGCTCGGATCATCCAAAACTTTCTGAGTAATGCCTTTCGTTATGCCCATAACAGTGAAAACGACAACAATAAAAACAAAAGCCAAAGTAAAGTATTATTGGGCTGTAGAAGACAAGGTAATGAGCTATCAATACAAGTATTTGATAATGGCCCCGGTATTCCACAAGACAAGCATCAACAAGTGTTCGAGCAGTTTACGCAATTAAGTAATAGCAATGCTATTGGTCATAAAGGGCTTGGTCTAGGCCTCAATATTGCACAAAGTTTGGCAAAAATTCTTAATCACCCACTTAATCTAAAATCACAACAGGGTCATGGCTGTCTTTTTAGTATTAATGTTCCTGTGACTCAAGAGCCCCTAGCCAAGAGAAAGACATTGCCACCTGCTAACATGAGCTTACAAGGTGTTGGTGTTTTATGTATAGATAATGAGCCAAGCATACTTGAGGGGATGTCTAAATTATTAGGCGCATGGCAATGTCAGGTTTTTACTGCTGTTAACGCGCAGCAGGCCAGAGAAATTTACGCAAAACATGAAGATGAAATAGATATTTTATTGGTGGACTTCCAATTAAATGGATGTCAAGACGACAACATGACCATAGTTACTGATATGTTAAGTAATAACAACAATAGCAACTCATGCCCACTTGATGTTGTAAATGGCATAACACTCATTAAACAACTAAGAGCGATGAGTCATTATGCGTTACCCGCCGTACTTATTACCGCAACCACCGATGAAACCCTGATGACTTTAGCTAAGCAGCACAATATTGGCTACTTACGAAAAATTATTAAACCACTGGCGTTACGTGCATTAATGAGCTCATTACTGACTAAAGAATTAGCGAAAAACTACTCACATAACCTTAAATAAGATTGAGGTGTATAACGCAATATTTGTTGTACTTTTCAATCTAAAAAAATAGGAATAAGCAGGCGAGGCTCTTGGATGCCCCACGTTCACTCAGCTCAACGTTTTAGTCAAAGTAAATTTCCCCCCGTGGTTGTTATCTATCATGCATAAATTCAAACCATCCCATTATTGAAATTTATCATTCCCAATTATGGGATTAGATTACATCCTCCACTCCAACAAACAATTACCACAATAAAATCAATGAATTAAGTTGTGGCATGGCGTTTGCTAAACTTAAGTCAATAATATTTATTTACTTAACGCAATATTAAGCCCCTAAAAAATAGGAGGCTAAATCCATCAAACATAATAAAGAGGGTAAAAAGAATGACTAAAAATAATACAGCTAGATTAGCTGGATTTGTATATTTACTTGTTGTGGTAACAGGGATATTTAACCTGCTCTATGTGCCATCTCAACTTATTGTTTGGGCAGATGCGGCAACTACGGTTAATAATATTAAGTCTAATGAATTTCTATTCCGCTCAGGTATTGCGGCAGGCGTACTTTGTTATATTTTTTTCTTAATATTACCTTTCATTTTGTTTGATCTGTTCAAGACAGTTAATAAGAAATACGCTGTACTCATGGTAGTCTTTGCTGCGGTCAGTGTTCCTCTCTCTCTTTTCAATATGATTGATAAATTCAATGTGTTAACAATATTAAGTGACGCGCAATATCTTGATGTATTCACTATTGACCAACTAAATGCAAAAGTAATGTTATTATTAAAATCATATAATAATGGAATTATGATCATTCAAATCTTTTGGGGGCTTTGGTTATTTCCTTTTGGCTATTTAGCATTTAAGTCAGGCTATGTTCCTAAGTTATTTGGTATTTTGCTAATGCTTGGCTGCTTTGGTTATTTGATTAAGTTCTTTGGAGCCATACTTTATCCAAGTATTGATATCCCAAGTTTTGTTGGCAGACCTGGCTCCTTGGGTGAAATCGGGATTTGCTTATGGTTATTGATTATGGGCATTAAAGATAAACAGTTGAAAGAAAAATAGTTATAAAAATCAGTTGATTTATGACCAACTGCTTGGAGGGCTATGTCGTAGAAGCTGCCGGTAGATAAGCAAGATATCACGTCCGATTTAGCCTCTAATCATTCATGATATCGGTTCGTTTAGGATGCGACCGTTTTGTGGCAAGAGTAATCATACTCAATGATTACTCGAGTTACGTAGCACTGTTTATTTGTGCTATTACTTCGTTGATTGACCAAATGTATTTTGATGCAACTGTAATTCATTTAAGGCGATAACGGCTTGAGTTCGATTACGTACACCTAACTTCAAAAAAATAATGCTCGCATGACTCTTAATGGTCGACTCAGAGGTACCTAGTTCATAAGCTATCTGCTTATTTAGTAAACCGCCTGCAAACATTAATAATATTTCATGCTGCTTTGGGGTTAATGATGCGATTTTATCATCCGTCTGAGCCGCCTGCTCACTTGGATTAAATTCACCTTCAGGTGTCCATAATGTGCCATTTAACACTTCTTTTATCGCTACCACCATTTTAGGCACTGGCGTCGATTTAGGAATAAAACCCGCAGCACCATAACTCATCGCTTTATGAATGGTTTCTTTATCTTCAAAACCAGAAATAATAACAATCCCTAAATCAGGATATGAACGTCTAATGGTAATTAGGCTGTTAAAACCATTCGCTCCCGGTATATCAAGATCAAGCAGTAATAAATCAGCTTTTTCTTTGCTTTGTAAATGCTGCTCAAGTTCTGGAATATTTTGCGCGTCAATAATTATTGCCCCGTCAAAATGAGCTTTTAAGGTAATAGTTAGCGCTTGGCGAAATAGAGGATGATCATCTGCCAGTATTATTTTCATGTTATTAAACATAGTATTACTCATCGATTAATCTATTATTTTATTAAATAATGACTAATTTCTTATTAAGTGAAAACTTTTAATATTACTAACACAATAACAAAGTCTTTATAAAGCTGCTAGCGAGACTTTAGTCTTTCTGTCCAATCCCCTTTGGCTGATAATTTTTATCACCTCAATGGTTAATCACTTGGGTTTAACAGTTCTTCATGTTCTTGTACCAGCTGTTTTAAGTATTGCCACACGGTATTTACATGTGAAAGACGTTTACTCTCGGGATGAGTAACCAACCAAAAACTTCGGCTAATACTAATTTCTTGGCTATGAAGTTTAATGAGACTCTTATCTTGATCGGCCAAAAAGCAGGGTAAAATACCAATGCCTAAACCACTTTTAATAGCAAAGTATTGGCTGATAATACTGGTGCTACTAAAATTTGCTTTTAACTCGCCATCTAAGTAACGATTCAGCTCTTTTGTATAAGATAACTGGTCGGTAAATAATAAATTATCCACGTAAGTAACCCATTTCTGCTCTGCTAAATTATCAAGGGTTATGCCCTGAGTATGCAGTTCTACGTTACGATCTAGGTTCTTATCAAAGCTCTTGTCTAGGTAGTCCTGATGCACGTAAAGCTGTAATTTATAATCACACAGCTTTGACACTATCATAGAAGTACTTTTAGGACGCTCTACCGCAATCGCTATATCCGCTTCATTTCTACTAATTTTGACATAACGTGAAAACAGTAATAAATGCACGTCAATATTGGGATACTGCTGTTGTAATGACAATAAGTTCGGTGAAACAAAAAAGTTACCCAATGCCTCGGTAACACCAATGCGCACTAGACCACAATTATCTTCATTGTTGTTATGAATGTTAGACAACGCATGTTGTGCATCTTGTTCCATTTTACAGGCTGAGGTAAGTAACATTTCTCCATCCGCGGTTAATACGTGTCCCTCTTGCGTTCGGTCAAAAAGCTTCGTACCTATGCTCTCTTCTAGCTTATGCAAACGCCTAGACACAGTTGATGCATCCATAGTTAAGCGCTTAGCCGCTGTTGATAATCGCTCAGCCCGAGCAACTTCAAGAAATATTTTTATATCATCCCAATTCATCTAGTAATACCCATTCCATTAAATGATTGTCCACTTGTACTGGTTAAAATATCCATGCTGGTGTGCTTAAAAACTTAGTGACTTGGGTATATACCCATTCCACTTGTAGATGCTCGTTTCAGGAAATCTGAGCGATTCATAATCAAGGCACATTTTTTTATTACGGGTCATTCCCTTAAAAACAAATGTAACGACGAGTATGATTTGCTCAGCCTTCCCCAAAGGGCTGGTTTAGAAACGCTTTATGCTGCGTTATTGATTTCGACAATAGAATAACTATTCTCTTCAATCAATGCCTTGCCTAAAGCCGTTTCTAATTCCAGCTGAATCATGCATCTTCAAGTGGAACGGGTATAAGTGTACTGCTTACACCTCGCTATTGCAAAAAAGCAAAGCGCATTGCATTTATGTTTATTGTGAGAATATAAAGAAAAGCCTATCTTGCTTATATAGATTTAAATAATTTTAATTTTTCAACATTTCCCAAACTTTTAATTAATCGAGGTTGCTATGAGTATTACTGAAGTTCCACTAATCATTAATGGTAAAAAAATCCGTTCACAAACTAAAGAGTGGTTGGATGTTTTAAACCCAGCAACGCAAGAAGTTGTTGCTCGTGTACCTATTGCAACCCCAGAAGAAGTTGAATTAGCCGTGCAAAGTGCACAAACAGCATTCAAAACATGGTCTAAAACCTCATTAACTAATCGCATGCGCATTATGGTGAACTTTGCTCACTTAGTGCGTGAAAACACGCAAGAATTAGCCGAACTAGTCACATTGGAGCATGGTAAAACCTTACCTGATGCTGAAGGCGAAGTAGGTAGAGCGTTAGAAGCTATTGAAAATGCTTGTTCAGTAACACGTTTACAACTAGGCGATATGGGTAATAATGTTGCTACTGGCGTAGACACTTATACTTTGCATAAACCACTTGGCGTAGGTTTAGGCATTACCGCGTTTAACTTCCCCTTAATGCTTGCTGCCTTTATGTTTCCACCTGCCATTGCATGCGGTAATACCTTTGTACTTAAACCTTCAGAGCAAGCTCCTTCATCAACAGTACGCTTTGTTGAATTAGCGATGGAAGCAGGTTTACCTGCTGGCGTTATCAATGTTGTTCACGGCGGCCCTGATGAAGTTAATGCCTTAATTGAACATGAACACGTAAAAGCAGTATCGTTTATTGGCTCTACTCATGTTGGTACGCATATCTACAATCATGCGAGCAAACACGGAAAACGCGCACAATCGATGATGGGCGCTAAAAACCACATGGTTATCATGCCTGATGCCAATAAAGACAGAGCCATTAATGATTTACTCGGTTCAGCTTTTGGTGCAGCGGGTCAACGTTGTATGGCTAACCCGGTGACTATTTTAGTCGGCGAAGCGCGTAACTGGTTACCAGAAATAGTTGAACGTGCAAAGTTAATGAAAGTGGGTCCTGGCTCTCAGCGTGATGCTGACTTAGGTCCAGTCGTATCACCGCAAGCGAAAAAACGTATTATCAGCTTACTTGATAGTGGCGTTGCACAAGGCGCGACTATGCTAGTTGATGGTAGAGATTGTCAGGTTGAAGGTTATCCGAACGGTAACTTTGTTGGACCAACATTATTTACTAATGTGACTACCGACATGGATATTTATACTCAAGAAATCTTTGGCCCAGCGTTATGTGTGTTAGAAGCTGAAACACTCGAAGAAGCTATCGCCATCATCAATGCTAATCCTAATGGCAATGGTACCTCTTTGTTCACCTCTTCAGGTTGGAATGCTAGATTATTTGAAAACGAAGTCGATGTTGGCCAAGTAGGTATCAATGTTCCTATTCCGGTTCCAGTTGCTTTCTTTAGCTTTACCGGTTCAAGAGCTTCTAAACTGGGCGACTTAGGACCAAATGGTAAACAAACCGTGAGCTTTTGGACACATACCCGCTCTGTAACAACGCGTTGGTTTGAACCTGATCATCAAGATGGCCAGAATGTTCATACAACGATTAGTATGAAATAAGTTTTCTTTTATAGCCTCTATAATAAATTATTGTCGAGGCTATTTTTTATATGAAATAGTTAAGTACAAAAAAGGATCAACATCATGGCGAATATTGCTTTTATAGGTTTAGGTAACATGGGTGGCCCAATGGCCATCAATCTAGTTAAAGCCGGACATCAGGTTTGTGTTTTTGATTTATCAAAAGAAGCTGTTGCCCATGTGGTAGAACAAGGCGCAACAACGCAAGCACAAGCCAGTGATTGTGTTAAAGATGCTGAATTTATCATTTCAATGCTGCCTGCTGGTAAGCATGTAGAAGCCGTGTATTTATCTGAAAATGGTTTGATCAATCATATCGCCAAAGGCGCGTTAGTTATTGACTCATCGACCATCGATTCACCAACGTCAATTAGCGTTGGTGCGGCATTACTAGCTCAAGGCATTAACTTTATTGATGCTCCGGTATCGGGTGGTGTTGGTGGTGCAGTAGCGGGTACTTTAAGCTTTATGGTTGGCGGTAGTGAAGCGGACTTTAATCAAGCTAAACCCGTTTTAGATAATATGGGAAAAAATGTCTTTCATGCGGGTGACCATGGTGCAGGACAAGTCGCTAAAGCCTGTAATAACATGTTGTTATCAGTATTAATGTTAGCCACTTCTGAAGCATTACAATTAGGTATCAGTAATGGCTTAGATGCGTCAGTATTATCAAATATTATGAGTAAGAGTTCAGGTAGTAATTGGACTCTTGACGTATACAACCCCTGCCCTGGTGTGATGGGAAATGTACCTTCATCTAATGATTATCAAGGTGGTTTTATGGTTGATTTGATGGCTAAAGATTTAGGCTTAGCCATGGATACCGCAGTGAAAAGTCACTCATCAACACCTATGGGTGCATTAGCGCGTAGTTTATATGCCATGCATGCTGCAAACGGTAATGGTGCTAAAGATTTCTCCAGTGCTTTTAACCTGTTCAATCAAAAAAAGTAAATTTTAGTTATTTAGTTATTTAGTTATTTAGTTATTTAGAAATAATTAAATAACTTACAACGAACAGTACAAAAAACAGCAAATTAAAATCACAAAAAGGCCGATACGTTATGTATCGGCCTTTTTATTTAATATGATTAAATACTTATATTAATCAATAAACTAAAGCTATCTCCATTAGTAACCACTCACTATAAATAAACTTCGGTTACAACGTTCACCTTAGTATTACCCACAGTAATAAAAACATAACTCCTCCTCGCTAAATTCTTATTTACAAACAAATCAAACAACAACTACTTGCAAATGATAATCATTACCATTAGTATCCTCACCTTAATTTGATTACATCTTTTAACATGACGAATGAAAACATGACTAAAAATAAAATATTAAACATCACTAAAGTGTCTTTAAGCACAGTACTTATCTCTTCCCTCGTTAATCCAGTTTCAGCGCAAGGCGTAAATTCTGATAATGCTTATGATTCAGACACCATAGAACATATTGAAGTGTCAGGTAGACCAATGAGTGACATTGATAAACCTGCCACTACAGCAACAAAAATGGATGTATCGATCAAAGATACCGGTCGTTCTATGATGGAACTTGATGCCGATGCATTGAAAATGCGTGCAATACAAGATGTCAGAGAAGCGTTTAATTATGTGGCCGGTTTTAGAGCGAATGGTCCTGCGGATCGTACTTACATTGCACGTGGTTTCTCAACCAGCATAGACAATGTAATGGTTGATGGTTTACGTTCTTTACAAGGTGGTGAAGGTGGCACTGGCTCTAAATTACCCAGTACATTCAATGCCGAAAATACAACATTCCTTCGTGGCCCAGAAGCGATTCTTTACGGTGCAGGTGTTGCTGGTGGTTTAATTAATATTACCAGTAAAAAACCGCAAACAACGGCTAAAACAACCATTGGACTTAATAACCGTAGTTACGTTTCAAGTGATACAGGTAATTTTAAACGAAACAATACCAGCTTTAACTTAGACAGTACGGGGCCAATAACAGATGAAAGCATTTTATATCGAGTGCTAGCGCAATACACACCTTCAGGGGATCACTTTCAAGACGGCCGTGAAATTGAAGAGCTGTTATTCGATGCAGCTTTAAGCTTCGACATTGGTGAAAACACGACAATATTACCGCGTTTTGAAAAAAGCGACCGTAAACGCACTGGCGGTAGTGGTTATGCTGATGGTGTATTTGAGTCTAACTTTGAGACGGGTGAAGTTACCACTTATGGTAAACCTATTAATCGTGGCAAGTATTACGGTAGCCCAATTGATATAGGCGAAAATGAATCAACCAGCGCTAGCTTACTTATTAAACATCAGTTAACTGATGATTGGAAGCTTGCAGCAAACGTTCGTCATAACGAAACGACTTCTAACGCACTAGATTTATATATTTCTGATTCTTCGGCATTAGAAAATGAAATAGGTAAAGATGTGGTCAACCGTAAATGGGTTTACTCGGCGGGTGATGATAGC
This sequence comes from Colwellia sp. 75C3, assembly GCF_002836255.1. Lineage (GTDB taxonomy): Bacteria > Pseudomonadota > Gammaproteobacteria > Enterobacterales > Alteromonadaceae > Colwellia. The sequence continues at coordinate 50,931 of NZ_PJAU01000032.1, forward strand.
TATAACTTATTTGATATCACCGCTGAAGGCAGAGTGACAACCGGTAGCATTGAACATCACCTACTTGCTGGTTATAACTATCGCGAGATGGATATTAACTTTGCTCGTGCTTTTCAAAGTAGCGAAGATGCTGTTGGCAAAAATCCGATTTCAGCATCAAACCCAGACAATCAAGTGACGGGCCCTATTCCTGATGGTTTGGTCGATAGCCCTTACAAACCTCGTACGCAAACGGATACCAATATTTACCTAAAAGACCGTATTAGTTTGGGTAATACTACCGTCGCTGTTGGTCTTGCTTATGTTAAACAAGACCAAGAAGATTTAAGTAATGGTGAAACAATTGCTACAAGCTTTGACGAATCGCTTTGGGATTTAGGCCTAGTTCAAAAAATTAATGACGATATTAATGTATTTGCTACTTATAGCCGCGCCTATGAACCCATTAAAGGTCGTTATATTGTTGAATACGGTCATGGAAAAACAGACTACAAACCGATTGAAGGCAATAACTACGAACTAGGTATTAAAGGTGATTTACTCAACAATAATTTAACCGCTGCATTAACATTATTTGCGTTAGACCGAACCAACAGTACCAAATGGGAAAGAGGCGAAGATGGCTGGATATTAACGCAACTTTCCGGTAAAAGCTTTGAGTCGAAAGGTGTTGAAATAGACGCGGCAATGTACTTTACGCCAAAATTTAATAGCAGTGTAAGTTACGCTTTTACTGAAGCACATGACACCATAGGTGAAGATAAAGGTATTCAAGCAAACAACACACCAAAGCATGCATTATCTCTGTGGAACAACTATATATTTGATGAAAACATCAGCTTTTCTTTAGGATTACGTTATGAGTCTGTACGAAATGACAATGATTATGAAATGGAAGCTTATATTGAAGCCGATATGGGTGCTTATTACAAAACCGACAATTGGGATGCTGGATTAGTTATCAACAATGTTTTTGATAAAAACAGAGTAGAAGCCGGTGCTAACTGGGTTACGGTACAACCGAATACACCAAGAACTGTAAACGTATCATTAAACTATCACTTTTAACGAGCAATTTTAACGAACACTTCTAACTGTCAGTGCTAACGAGTAGTTCTCGTTAGCACTGCTCATTATCATTTTAAATAAAAATAGGTAAACACTCTCCCTGATAACATAGGTCTGTTTAAGGGAGTGTTCACAAAATCATGATCACAAAATTACCCCAAGTTCTTTCAGCGCAGCAAGTCTCTTCTATCCTTCAATTGATTGAGCACGGCGATTTTATTAGTGGAATAGACACTGCTGGCTGGCATGCAAAAGAAGTAAAAAACAATCAGCAATGGCAAGGAGGATCTGAATTAAATGAACAAATACAACAAGGCATGCAAGGCGCATTAACACAGCATCCACAGTTTTCTGGCGCATCATACGCCAAGTCTATGATGCCGTTTATTATTAGCGAATCCGCCTTAGGCGGTGGTTACGGCAATCATATTGATGATGCACTCATGGCAAATGAAACTGTGCTTCGTACCGATATTTCATGCACTGTATTTTTAACATCACCACAAGAGTATGAAGGGGGTGAACTTGTGATGAATTTATCAGGCATGGAAATGGCGTTTAAGCTAAACGCAGGTGATGCCATTATTTATCCGAGCACCACATTACACCGAGTAAACCCAGTGACCTCTGGCTCAAGAAAGGTTGCCCTCACTTGGATTGAAAGCCACATTCCGCAGGCTTCGCAACGTGAAATTTTATTTGATTTAGATTGTGCCCGTAAAGATATCATCGAGCATTATGGTAAAACCGATGCCTTTGATCGTATTACCAAAACACATGCAAATTTGTTACGCCAATGGGCTATGACTTAATGACTTAATGACTTAATGACTATACACATGGCTCAGGGACGTCATCCCCGTGGTGTATTATTCGGACGTGCCATGGATGACACTTATTGTCCTGACTCCAGTTTGTAAAAAGTGATGGATCTTCGATCAGAGACTTCGAAGATGACGTTTACTGCAATATTCTGAATTAACTGCATAGACATATAAAGTTTTTAGCTGTTTACTAGTCTAAACATTGTTGCTTTAACCAACGACACAACTTAACAATATCCGTTTGTTTGGCGCGTGATTTTTTATAAACAAAATAGAAATTATCGCCAGTACTCAATTCATGTAAGGGAATACGGACAAAGTTTTGTTGTCGGTCTTGATCAGACATTAAATAATGGTTCATTAAGGTAATGCCTTGGTCATAACGCGCGGCCTCTGCTGCTAGCAACATATGACTAAAATGATTCACCTTGGTCTCTTTGGGTAATTCATAGCCGCCAAGTTTGCACCATTGACGCCAATCTTCACCAAGTTCATCGCCCGGAAATAAGTTTTGAACCGACAATAAAGGATGCTGCCACAATGCCTCTGGCAAAGGTTTATCTTTTATTTGTTGCCATATTTTATTACCGCAAACAGGATACAAACGTTCCTCATATAAAAATTCCACTACAAAATTATTTTTGGGTGGATTAACGGTAATAAAGCAATCTGCTACTTGATCGCTGCATTTAGGCTCATCTGCCATCATATTCAGTGATAATTCAATCTCTGGATACTGTTGACGTAAATCTTCTAAACGGGGAATAAGCCACTTAACCGCAACTGAGCTATACAAAGCCAGACGTATTTTACCCGACTGCCCTTCCCTAATAAGTTGGCTCGCATTAGCGACATTACTTAATGAGTTACTGATCTCTTCAAAATAGCGTTCCCCCACTTCAGTCAAAGCAAACGAGCGACCATGACGACTAAACATCGACTCACCTAAATACTCTTCTAATAACTTAACTTGATGGCTTACGGCACTTTGCGTGACATTAAGTTGATCCGCCGCTTTTGAAAAGCTGTTAAGTCGAGCAACTGCTTCAAAACATTGTAAAGCACGCAATGGTGGTAATTTCATTATTAACTCAGCTAATAGTAAACGTATTTTAATCATTATACATAATACATAATACATGGTTTTGCAATATGATCTCGTTCGTTAATCACTAATCACTAATCGTAATATTTGAAAAGGAGCAGGACTATGCCAAAAATATCTGTCGGAAGCGCAATGATTTTACTTGTTATAGGTAACTTAATTGCTGTCTTTTCTGATGCGTTGATCAAAACCTTATCGGAAGATGTGGCCGTTTATCAATTTGTCTTATTTCGTCAAATTAGTGCGGTCGCTATTTTATTACCGTTATATTTTTTTACCAATAAAGCACCATTATTAGCGGGTTTAAAGTGGCATATTCTGCGTGGTCACATCTGGTTATTTGGCGCTATTTTTATGGTATTTGCTATCAGTGCCATGCCATTAGCCACTGCAAACGCCATTTTTTATGCTGCACCTTTATTAATGCTGCCATTGGCGATGATGATATTCAAAGAGCAACTTTCAAATCAAGCAGTGATTGTCGCTGTTTTAGGATTTATTGGTGTCTTAGTGGTAATAAGACCCACTTATATTGATTGGGCGGCAATAGCGGCATTCATCGTGGCGATAACAATGGCCGTTAATAATTTATTAATTAGAAAGTTGCCTAAAAAGCAGAATGTATTTCAAACATTATTGATGACAAATATAGTTGGCATACCGGTGGCATTTTCATTGGCTATATGGGAAGGAAAAGCGTGGGACTTTGCCCCTATGCTAACAGCAGCAGGTTCAAGCAGCTTTATTTTAATTTATGCGGGAATTTGTATAATTGCTTATCGCTCTGGTCAAGTCAGTAAAATTGCCAGCGCTGAATATAGCGGTTTGTTATGTGCTGTTGCTGTGGGCATTGTATGGTTTGATGAAGTACCTGACTTAGCTATGTTGCTAGGCACCGTGCTTATCATTGCACCACTTATTTGGTTAGCTAAAGTAGAAGCGAATAAAAAACGTCTTGAAGCAGAAACCATCTAATTAGTAATGACTTATAGGTAATTCCTAATATGGACTAGATAATGAGTAATAATATTACTCATTATCTGTTACTAATTAACTTTAATGATAAATTTACGCTGTTTCAGCCTCTAAAACCTCGATTTGTTTGTTCACTATAGCCAAGGTTGCTTTTTGAGTTACCAAGGCGGCATCAAAAGCTTCTTGTGGTTTTTTATTTTTAATGAGTTCAAAAATATCAACATGGGCTTGATACTCTTCAACCGTTACCGCAACCAGTCGATTAGTAAAACGAATGTTTATTTTAAGTGCCGTCTCAATAAAATTATTTAACTGAATAAAGAAAGGATTATTACTCGCGCAAAGCACACTCTTATGAAAATCAATATCCGCTTCATGGGTATCGTCTTGACCATTAGTCGCATTTTTCATTCTAACTAATGCATGCTCAATGTTTTCTATATCACTCTCTTGAGCAAATTGTGCTGCTAACGATGCCGCTTCTGGCTCGATAGCTAAACGAAGTTGCAAAAAGTGTCTTAATAGATATAAGTCAGGTTTGCCTAAAAGAATCCAGTTAAGCACATCAACATCAAATAAATTCCAATACTTTGAATCAACGACTTTAATGCCTTGTCTTGGTCTAGAGCTAATTAAACCTTTAGCCGTTAACATTTTAACCGCTTCTCTCGTTGCAGTTCGGCTTATATTAAACTGAGTGCACAAGTCAGCCTCAGAAGGCAGGCTATCACCAACTTTATAAGTTCCTTCCATGATTTTTTTACCCAACTCATGTACTACCTGATGGGCCAAATTACGGTGTGATGGTTCCATGTGACTGTTTTACCCTATTTTTAACGCTAATCGTCGATTATAAATCATTTACATTTGTATGACAAATCATAGCAATCAACTATCTGATTATTCATAGTATTTGAGATAAGTATCGTAAGTGTCCTTTTAGTACCCTGAGCTTACAGCCAAGCATTTTAGTAACTGGATAATCGTGCAATTATTTTAGTGTATATACCCTAAAATCTAAACTTACAATTTTAACAAAAAATAACTTGCTTCCGCCCACCTTAATTGTATTATAAATAGTATTGTATCCATGATTTAAATATACGCACTATGATAAAGTTATTACTACCACTGATGGCTACCACAGCTTTTCTGTTATCTCCTTATGTCGATGCCAAAACACAAAAGCGTGAACCTTGGGAAAACAATCAAGTATTTGCCATTAACAAAGAAGCGCCACACGCAACAATTTTCCCCTTTCTATCGCGTGATGCAGCACTTATTAATGTTAAAGAGCAAAATGATAACTTTATGTTACTTAATGGATTGTGGAAATTTGACTGGCAACGTTCTCCAAAAAATAAGCCTGATGGCTTTCAAACAGCCAATTTCAATGATGAAAAATGGTCACAAATCCCCGTTCCAGGTAACTGGGAAACAGAAGGTTTTGGTTACCCTATTTATTTAGATGAGCGTTTCCCCTTTACCACCACATGGCCTGATGCGCCTAAAGACTACAATCCGATAGGCTCTTACCGTAAACCTTTCAGCTTGCCAAAATCATGGCAAGGAAAACAAGTTTTCCTTCATGTCGGAGCCGCTAAGTCATCATTAGATGTTTGGCTAAATGGCGAAAAAGTCGGTTTTAGTCAAGGCTCTAAAACGCCAGCAGAATTCGATATTAGTAAGTACCTCCAAGCTGATAAAAACTTACTCGCCTTTCAAATTCGCCGATGGACTGATGCCAGTTATTTAGAAAGCCAAGATATGTTGCGTATCTCAGGTATAGAGCGTGATGTTTATCTTTACGCTACACCTAAGCAGCATGTTTTTGATGTGCATGCTAAGCCAACATTAAATAAAAACTTTACCCAAGGTACCTTAACTGTTGATGTTACTTTAAAAAACTATGATAACAAAAAGGCTAACCAGCACGTTGAAGTACAACTACTAGACCCTCGTAGTAATATGAAGGTACTGCTGAGTAAAAAAAGTAAAGTGAAGTTATCAGCCAAAGGGTCTATTGAAGTATCCCTTGCCGGTAACATCAAGCAACCAGCGTTATGGTCAGCTGAAACCCCTAACCTTTATACCTTGCTAGTTAATTTAAAAGATTCTAAAGGTAATACCATTGAATCTGTCCGTGATGATATTGGTTTCAGGCATTTAGAGGTGGTTAATTCTCAACTGACTATTAACGGTAAAGCTATTACTATTCGCGGTGTCGATCGTCACGAAACCGATCCACAGCACGGTCATGTAGTGACTAAAGCCTCGATGGAAAAAGATATCCAATTGATGAAACAATTTAATATCAATGCGGTTCGTTCTAGCCATTACCCTAACAATCCTTACTGGTATGAGTTAACTGATAAATACGGTTTATATGTTATCGATGAAGCAAATATTGAATCTCACCCATTAGCCATTGATGAAAAAACGCAGTTAGGCAATGAAATGAGCTGGTTAGGCGCTCACTTAGATCGCACCCAACGCATGTTTGAGCGTGATAAAAATCATCCGTCTATTATTATCTGGTCATTAGGTAATGAAGCAGGTAAAGGCAAGATATTTGAAGCTACCTACAAATGGTTAAAAGATAATGATACCAGCCGACTAGTACAATATGAGCCAGCAGGAGAAGCACACTACACTGATGTTTTTGCCCCTATGTATCCGTCAATTGAACGTTTAATCAAATATGCTGAGTCTGATCCAAGTCGCCCAGGCATAATGATTGAATACGCCCACGCCATGGGTAACTCCGTTGGTAATTTAAAAGATTATTGGCAAGTCATTGAAAAATACGATGTGCTTCAAGGCGGCTTTATTTGGGATTGGGTTGACCAATCACTAGAATACACCAATGAAAACGGCGTTAAGTATTGGGCTTATGGCAAAGACTTCCATCCTGATTTAGCGAGCGATGGTAACTTTTTAAATAACGGTTTAATGAGCCCTGATCGCAAACCAAACCCTCATGCTTTTGAAGTGAAAAAAGTGTATCAAGCCATTCGCTTTGCTGCGCTAGATATTAATAAAGGCAATTACAGTATTGAAAACCGCTATGATTTTATCGATTTAGCCCAGTACGATTTACACTGGAAAGTTGAAGCTGATGGTGAGTTATTCGCTCAAGGCCATCAATCAATGCCGTCAGTAAAACCAGGAAAAAAAGCAGCCATTGATGTATCACTGCCAACATTACCAAGCAGTGATAATAAAGAGTATTTCATTACCTTATCTGCGGTATTACGAACACCTCAAGGGTTGTTATCAACTGGACACGAATTAGCCTTTGAGCAGTTCAAACTACCGGTAAAACTTGCCCAAGCCAAAGTATCGCCACGCACGGCGAACATGTCTAAAATGACTATTGAGCAAGACAACAACAGCGCTTTGGTGCTTAAAAGTGATAATACCCAAGTAACCTTCAACAAAAATACTGGTTGGTTAACGCAATATAGCCATAACAATACCTCCTTACTTAAAGCGCCTTTAAAGGCTAACTTTTGGCGAGCACCAACAGATAATGACTTAGGTAATGGCATGCAAAAGTGGGCTGCCATTTGGCAGACTGCCAGTGACAACCTTACCTTAACGTCATTTGAATCGACAAAAATTTCCAACGGCATTAAAGTGATAACGCACCATACAGCAGCGGATTTCAAAGGTGATTATCAAGTCGAATATATTGTTAAGCATGATGGACAAATACATGTTCAAAATAATTTAACCATAGTTTCGGGGCAAACATTGCCTAACTTGCCACGTTTAGGTATGCAATTAACCATGCCGGGTGAGTTCCAACAATTGTCTTGGTTTGGTCGCGGTCCACATGAAAACTATGCGGATAGAAAAACATCTGCACAAGTATCCTTGTATAAAAGCTTAGTGAAAGATCAAATTCATCATTATGTTCGTCCACAAGAAAATGCCAACAAAACGGATGTGCGCTGGCTTGCATTAAAAAATAACGAGGGCTCTGGATTATTAGCAGTTGGTGATCAATTACTTAACGCTAGCGCTTGGCCATACAAGCAAAGTGACATTGATTTTATCGCCGGAAAAGATGGCGAAGAATCAGCGTCAGGCTTAGTACCAGTAACCACTAAACGTGGTGCAGAAGTGCCGATGAGAAATTTAGTGACGGTAAATATTGATCACAAACAAATGGGTGTTGGTGGCGATACATCTTGGGGACGCCTAGTGCATGCCCAATACACTATCCCAGCAAAAAGTTATCAGTACGGTTTTACCTTGGTCCCTTTTAGTGCCGAGCCTGCTAGCAAAGCAACAGTAAATGTTGCGGAACTGGCACGCAGCGTAAAATAAAGACGACTAATACTAAAAATAATAATAATAATAATAACCTGTGGCACCACATGGTATTAATTTTGAGAGGCAATAATGACTACAGCTAAAGTACCTAAGTTTTCTGACATTGAGATTATTCAATTATTAACTCAGCAGTATCAACTGTCGGGGCAATTAAAAAGCCTGCCAGGTTATTGCGATCAAAATTTATTACTGACCACTGAAGATAATGAGCAATATATTGTCAAAATTGCTAACTCTGACGAACCAGAAATTGAGTTAGCAATGCAAAATGCTGCCATGACACATTTAACTGAAAAGCAATGTGCGGTGCCTCATGTCATAGTCAATCAACATGATGAGACCATCACCACGATTACCGATGGACAACAAAAACCTTTTTGCTTACGTGTATTAACCTTCATCTCTGGACAGTTTTATGCCGATGCAAATAGCCTTAGCCATAACCCTGCCCTTTGGTCTGACTTAGGTAAATTTATAGGCAATATTGATCTGGCCCTTGCTGATTTTCAGCATCCAGGAGCCTATCGTTATCATGACTGGGATTTAGCCCAAGGTTATCGCGTTTGTATGAGTAAAAAACATTTACTCAACACTCAACAAACCGGTTTGGTTGAAAAATTCTTATCTATTTATCAAACACAAACAATGCCGCTACTGTCTCAGTTACCACAAGGCATTATTCACAACGACGCCAATGACTATAATTTGTTGGTTGATGATATCAATGACCCGAAAAAAATAACCGGACTTATTGATTTTGGCGATATCGTACATAGCCATATCGTTAACGAATTAGCTATTGCGTGTGCTTATGCCTTGATGGGTGAAAAAAGTGGCCAACAAAATGTACTTAGCGCATTTAAAGCCATTGTTGCGGGTTACCATCAGGTTAGACCATTGCAAGATGTTGAGTTAGAAGTACTTTACTCTTTAGTTACTTTACGTTTGTGTACTAGCGTTTGTAATTCAGCATTAGCGATAATAGAAGATCCTGAAAACGATTATTTATTAGTCTCTATAAAACCTGCTTGGCAGCTACTCGAACAACTCAGCGTGTTAAATCCTTACTCGGTTTTATGCCAGTTACGCCAGGCCTGTAAACTGCCGGTAGATAGCGGACAGTTACCTGCAGATATTATTAACTATCGTAAAAAACATTTAGGTAAAACATTAAGTTTGAGCTACGAAGAGCCATTAAAAATGGTGCGTGGCCAAGGAGCTTACTTATTTAACGAACAAGGTGTGCCGTATTTAGATATGGTGAACAATGTTTGTCATGTGGGCCATTGTCACCCTAAAGTTGTATCTGCCGCGCAAGCGCAAATGGCCAAGCTCAATACCAACACCCGTTATTTACATGACAACATCATTAATTACGCCGATAAACTCTTAGCAACGATGCCAGACGAATTATCAGTCTGTATGTTGGTAAATTCAGGCAGTGAAGCCAATGAATTAGCCTTCCGCTTAGCGTGCTGTTACACCAAAGGCACAGAATTATTGGTTGTTGATGGTGCTTATCACGGCAATACTAATGCCTGTATTGAAGCTAGCCCATATAAATTTGATGGCCCCGGTGGTGATGGCGCACAACCTTACGTGCATAAGGTAACCTTGCCTGATCCTTACCGAGGCGAGTTCTTAGGAAATACACCCGAATCTGCTAATGCTTATGCCAATAGTGTTAAAGAGTCTCTGGCACAGATAGAGCGAGCAGGTAAAAAACCTAGTGCCTTTATTTGTGAATCACTGCAAGGTGTTGCTGGGCAAATCATTATGCCTGATGGTTATTTAACTAACGTTTATCAACAAGTTCGTACTGCTGGCGGCGTCTGTATTGCTGATGAAGTACAAGTAGGTTTTGGTCGCGTTGGATCGCATATGTGGGCGTTTGAAACCCAAGACGTAGTGCCTGACATTGTGACCTTAGGCAAACCTATTGGTAATGGCCACCCAATGGCTGCGGTTATTACTACCCAGGCAATTGCTGATGCTTTTGTTACGGGCATGGAATACTTTAATACCTTTGGCGGTAACCCCGTATCTTGTGCTATCGGCGCGGCGGTACTTGATGTTATCGAAGAAGAACAGTTACAAAACCATGCGTTAGTCACCGGAAAATACTGCCAAGAAAAGCTAATCGAACTCCAACAGCAATTTAACCTTATTGGTGATGTACGTGGTTTAGGTTTGTTTATTGGTGTTGAATTAGTTGAAGACAGAATAACCAAACAACCCGCTACCGATAAAACATCCTGGTTAGTGGAGTTTTTCAAACAACACCATATATTGCTTAGCACCGAAGGCGCCTTTTACAACATATTAAAAATTAAACCACCATTGGCATTTACCCAAGCTGATGCGGATAAATTTATTGAAGTACTTCGTTTAGGTTTAACAGAGCTGTCACAGTAAAAACGGTTTAACTGAAACGAAGACTTCACTGCTGGAGTCTTCGTTATTCCCTCTGAAATATCCCTGCCCTTTACGCTATTTCTGTAGAACAAAGTAACGCATTTTTAATATCAATCAAGGTACTGACATGATTAATGGATGAGAGCATTGCAGACATTAACGGAACATAACCTTGTTGTTCAAATTGCTTTTGAATATCTGTTGGCACTTTTTCCAACATAGTTTGATTAATGCTGTAGAGACCTTCAAGCTTACACTCTTGGCTATTGTTGTACTTGATATCTAACGTTACCGATTCAATCAAGTCATACTCAGATAACAACGTTATAAAGGCACGATTTAACACAAAGCCCTGCGTTAAGTCTGCCAATATTTTGGTTTGTTGCTGCAAATAGGCCGTTGCTTTATCCTGGCTAAATAAGCTATTACCTTGCTGCTGTTGTACCCTATTATCATCAACGTCCAGTGCTAAACTCGGTTTGTCCTGCTGATTATTCCCACTTGGGTCGACATCATTTATCAAATAAAACGGTTGGCTTTGTATTTTTAACGGTAAATAACATTTACGCCATAAACCACTGCTTTGATAAATGTTTTCATCAACCGTTAAGCCAAATAACGCCATGGGTTGAAATTGTCCGGTGTCACTGTCTTTACAGAGAAATATCGGATAATACTGGGCAACCTCAGCAAACTCTTGCAAAACGATATGGCTCATATGAACATTGGCATTATTTGCCAATACACCATCAACTAATACCTTGCTGTGTTTATGTTTTTCACTGCTAACTTTCTCTAATTTACCCATTATCGACCCCACTATTTTTATTATTCTGCTTCCCTGAAATCAAACTGTAACTTCATGATAGAAGTTATACTTTGCTAAAACCAAACTGCGCTATTTTTTCGATTAACTCTCGATTACTCGGCAATGCAGCGGAGTATTTTACGGTGATTTTTTCATTTTCCGCAAACATACGTTGCGCCAGATTTTGCTCTTTTTCATCTTTTTCACTATTTGATTGCGTGAATTCATAATCCATACCGTACAGCACATATTGGTAACTTGCTGCCGAGAAAACTTCACGTTTCTGGCTAAAGTCATACTCCGATGGCGAACGATGCTTCCATAAGGTCATCAATTCTTGCAAGCTTTCAGGAATGGTTTCTGGGTCTTTGTTATCACGCCAAAAAGCCGTATCTTCACGTTTACTGGCAATGTAATGCAGCTTCAGAAAATCAATTATGCGATCCCAGTTATAACTGAATCGTTCGTTGTAATGCTTGGCAACAATGTCCATACATTCTCTATTGGCGGGTAACTGCTCACTGATAGTCGTAGCGGCAAGTTCAATCATTACCAATGCAGAGGCCTCTAGTGGCTCTAAAAATCCGGCAGACATTCCAACAGCAACACAATTATTAACCCAAAACTTTTCTCTAATACCGGGATTAATATCTATTTTTCTAAACGTTAGATCTTCGCTCTTTTCGCCAATAGAAGATTTTAAATATTTACGCAGTGCATTTTCAGCATCACCTTGAGAAGTATGTTTACTTGAATAAACATGACCGACACCTCGGCGTGACGGCAAACCTATATCCCAGATCCAACCGGCGTCTTGAGCCGTTGATATGGTGTGAGAAGCAATAGCATCATCGCCCTTTTCATAAGGTATTTGTACTGCCAGTGCCGTATCAATAAATAGCACATCTTTTTTGCTAATAAGCGGTACTTGAAAATGTTTGCCAATAAGTAAGGAGGAAAATCCCGTGCAATCAACAAATAAGTCACCTGAGATATCGCCATGATTATTAGTGTTAACACTCGCAATATCGCCAGAATCTGTACTGTTGATGGTGCCAACATGATCGCTAACATACTCAACACCAAGTTTGTTTATACAATGCGATTTTAAAAATGCTGCAAACTTTCCTGCATCCAAATGATAAGCATAGTTAGCGATTGCGGCGTATTCAGGTGAGGTTATTAATTTTGGCGCTAAGCCGTTTTCGCACAACTGCTCTTGAAAACACACTGCTGCTGAAAATGATTTTGGTTGGCTGCTTTGTTCGCTATTTTGAGAGTTGCTTGGCTGTTGATTATTTTGTTGCCAATATTTAAATAAATCAATATCAAAATAGCCCTGAGGAAGTACTAAAGGGTGATAATAAAAATCATCTTCATCACCCGTCACCCATTTGGCAAACTTAGCGCCTTGTTTAAAGCTAACATCACATTCACGCATGAAGTCAGTTTCAGACACGCCCATTTTTTGTAAGGTACCTCGCATGGTCGGCCAAGTACCCTCACCTACGCCAATGATATTGACATCGGGTGACTCTATTAGGGTAACTTTTACTCCTTGCGCTGACTTACTATTATGCATTGCAGCAATGCGACCTGCGGTGATCCACCCGGCACTGCCACCACCAACAATAACAACATGTTTTAATGATTTAGACATAATATTCTCTTCTTTTTTAATGCATATTTTTTAATAGTTAATTAAGTTGCTTTGTTTACTGATGGACTTAACTCTGCAGAGCTTAACGCTGAAGAACTATTCACTGCTGTGCTATCAGGTGATTTAATTATCAAAGACTTCACTTTAAAGCCCGCAAATGCACAGATAATTCCGATAATCGGCGATAGCCAATTAAAGAAACAAAATACCGCGTAGTCCAAGGGGTTTATCAGTAATACCGATTGCATATAAGCACCACAGGTATTCCAAGGAATCAATGGTGACGTTACTGTGCCACCGTCTTCTAGCGCCCGTGATAAGTTTTCTGGCGCTAACGAATGTCGTTTATATTCTTCTTTAAACATACGTCCGGGCATAACAATTGCGATATATTGATCAGCGGCAATACAGTTAGTACCAAAAGCCGTCACTATCGTAGTTGAAATCAATGAGCCAACACTATTGGTCACGCCCATTAAGCTTTCAACAACACGCTTTAATAAACCGACTTTTTCCATTATTGAGCCAAAAGTCATCGCTGATATGATTAACCAAATGGTATTAAGCATTGAGCCCATGCCACCGCCACTTAATAAGTTATCAACGACTTTATTTCCAGTATCGAGTGATACACCTGCGAACATAACTTGCCACACCACCATAATATTGGCTTCGACTGCCGATAGACCGTCATTGGCATAAGACATAATAAGGTCTTGTTGAAATAATACTGCCCATACTGCGCCAGCAATAGCACCAATACCGATAGCAGGAAACGCCGGCATTTTGTTAACCGCTAACAGTAGCGTGATAGCCAAAGGAAGTAGTAAATACCAAGCGATAAAAAATTCACTTTCTAAACTTACTAGCAGTTGTTCAATTTCAGTATTCGATACTTGCCCGGTGTTATTTAAGCCGAGAAAGAAAAATAGTATCAAAGTAATGACAAAACTGGGTACCGTACTCCACATCATATGTTTAATGTGAACAAATAATTCAGTACCAGCAATAGCTGGCGCAAGATTGGTGGTATCAGATAACGGTGAGAGTTTGTCACCAAAATAAGCGCCGCTGATAATTGCTCCAGCGGTCATGGGACCTGAAGCGCCAATGCCAGAAGAAACGCCCATTAACGCTACACCAATAGTGGCAGCTACCGTCCAACTACTGCCAATGCATAAGGCGACTAATGCACAAATAATGCAGCAACAAATATAAAAGTACTGGGGATTTAGAATTTGCAGACCAAAATAGATCATCGTAGGTACTGTGCCTGCCAGCAACCAAGTGCCTATTAGCGAGCCTACCGCTAATAAAATTAAAATAGCACCCAAAGTTAAGCTAATACCTTTAACAATGCCCTCTTCAATCTCATGCCGTTGATAGCCATTTTTTAAACCAATGATGCAAGCAATACCCGCGCATAACATCAATGCTATTTGGTTAGGTCCTGATGACGAATCATCGCCAAAAAAATAAACCGCGAGAAAGAGTAAAAAAAGTAAAATAACAATGGGAAATAAAGCATCAAATAATGTTGGTTTTTGTTTTTCTTTTATCATATTCATCTCGCCTTTTATTTTCATGCCTATGTGGTTAACTCAAGAGTGTTCTGTAACCTTATCTTCGAAGTCTCTGATCGTAACGTCGCATGGATACTACTTACTAGACAATACAAGACGCATATTGTCCTGATCCATTAACTTATTACAAACTGGATCCCCGATTAATACACCACGGGGATGACGTCTGAGAGTACGATGCATAGTCGCTGCTATAACGTCATCTTCGAAGTCTCTGATCGAAGATCCATTAACTTTTTACAAACTGGCCCCCGATTAATACACCACGAGAGTAATATCTGAGAGTCCTCTGCATAGTCGCTGCTGTAACGTCACCTTCGAAGTCTCTGATCGAAACGTCGCATGGATGCTACTTATTAGACAATGCAGGACGCATATTGTCCTGATCCATCATTTTAACTACATGTCTTTGTAGTTAACTCAAGTACTACAAACAAAAACGGCGATTAAATAAATTTAATCGCCGGATGTTTTACTCTATTTAGTTACATGATTATGATGACCAATTGACTCACCATGACCCGTTAGTGCCGATAACCATTTATCAATTTGTTCCGGCTTATCCGGAGCAGCACTAACACCTGGTGCGATTTCATTATTAAGTACTGACTCAATAGCTAAACTCACTGTCAACGACACTAAACGCGCCATTGCTTGTCCTTGTGCGTTTCCTTTGCTGTCTAGGTGATAACTTTGATGCCAAACAACCTTACCTTCTTTACGTGCTTCTAACTCTACGCACATAACAACACGGTCAGGTTCGTTTTCGCCATAAAGATATTTCTGCTCAAGATCTTTACTAATTTCAAGTAAACGTGCATCGCCACTAGCGCCTTCTAACGTTGCAATTTCATCAAACAATGGCTGCCACGCTGTTGACCAACCATTTAAACGTAACGTACCACGAACGAATTCCTGCACATCCCAATCATCTTGAAAGTTATACTGCTTGATGAATGGTAGTGAATCTCTGTTCGGGTAAGCTTGAAACGTTTCGCTATGATCAGCTAACTGCGCTTGATACTCGCTTAATGCTTCCCATGGCGCATTAGACGTTTTAGCAACGCCATTTTCTTGCCATTTAGCTTTCGAACGTAATGCTTTCAACACGCCTAATGGTGACCAACTGAACTTGTATCTAAAATCATTGGCAACTTTAGGAAAACCGCCACAATATGAGCGAAAATAATGTTGGTTATCAGGAGAAAATTGCTCACTGTTTTGGTAACTATCAACCAATAAGTGCGCTAATAAATGATCAATACCTGGATCTAAACCCACTTCATTAACGAAACATAGGTTTAAGTCTTTTGCTTGTGAATCTAGTTCAGCCATATCTGGTGCTATATAACTACTAGAAACAAAGTGAGCTTCATGCGCTAAACAAAACTTAGCTACAGTTAAATGCAACGTTGCTGGCAGCATTGAAACAAGTACATCGCCTTTTTTAACCGTATCGGCTAACGCATCCCAATCTAACTGACGAACATCAACGTCAACAGCATCATTTTTAAGTGCTTGCTCTGCTTTAGGTAAGCTACGGTTCCAAACAATAAGGGGGGTTTCTTTTTTTGCTAATTCGATAATACCAGGTACTGCCGATAGTCCGGCGCCTAGCCAATGTATAGTATTTGTCATGTTCTTCCTTTATAGATTAATATACCAATTGAACTAATTAAGTGATCATTTTCAAATGGCCTAAATATCCAATAACTTCGTTGCTTTCAATCCCAATAGCCCGCTATTGGTCAATCAAGCGCCTTGTTCTTGAACATTTATTCTCATTGAATTCTGTAACATTAATTAATTCAAATGGTATTAGTTTTGCTATTAAATAGAGCGAGTGCTGTAGGCCAAACGCCTTGAGATTTATCATCAAGCGTTAATAAATGCGTTAATAATTGTTCGCCATAATCTTCACTACTCTCTTTAGGTAAAAGAGAAGGCAGATGATCAATAGCAATAAGGTCAAGCACCTTAGTGTGATCAATACGTAAACATGGCGTTTTGAATGTGGTGCATTGCTGATAAATAGGTAATGGGTTGTAGCTACCATAAGGGTCGCAACTAACATCAACAATGACAGAGAGTTTTCTATCTGGCTTACTCAGTAATTCACTGGTGATAAATGGCGGTAAATCTTGATTGATTAAAACACAATTAATAAATATGTCGGCTTGGTTAATTTCAACAAAAGGACCGCCCTTTTTAGTTTCTGCCATGTCCCATTCAAGCACATCAAGTGACAGCGCTTTAGCTAAATCTGCCGCCCCTTTACCACTACGTCCTTTAGCACCAATCACTAATAAGGTAGGCTGACCTTCAACCTTATTTAGCGCTTGCTCAAGGTCTACAAGTAATTGCTGTTTGTCTTTATAAGATGAAATATCAGCGAGTGGTGGATCAATACTTAACTGTTGATTTACCCATGCTAGTACCGACAATGCCGCGCCAGCAAAACCAGCCCAATAACCAAAAGCTGCAATTCTTCGTTGTTGTGCGTCTACTAAATATTCTAAATCAAACAACTCGCCGCCGCCGCGGGTAAAGCGCGATAATAAGGCTTGCCATCCCGCTTGTTCTTTATAAGCGTGAGCAAAATAAATGTGTTGATGAATAAGCGGAAAATTATCTTCAGGTAGTTCTTTTAAGCCTAATATAATGGCCTCTTTAGGCGCATCAACCCAACTACCTTCAGCAACTAATTCAACATCGACTTGTCGGTATAGTTCTTGAGAGAAAATATTTTGAGATGAACATTCTACCGTTACCTTAAATCCAGCTTCAATCAATGCTTTTGCACCTTTAGGTGACAATGCGGTACGTTGTTCATGGGGCTTTGTTTCTGCTCTAAGCCAAATGTGTGCCTTATTCATAATATATATTTTCAGTTATTAATATCAAACGGATTAATGTGTTGATGTATTAATGTATTGACCCGATTGGTATAAGTTAAAAAGAAACGTTAATCCGCCATAGCAAAATTAACGTCCATGAGATTCAGCAAATCCCTTTGCCTTTTAAAAGATTAGAATGAACCGCGAATACCAATAGAGTAACGAGGACCTGTTTCAATGGTATATAACGCATGGTTACTATATAAACCACGCTTTTTAGTGACTTCATTAGTCACGTTTATACCTTCAAAAAACAACGTAAACGATTTGTTGATGTCATAACTACCGCTCACATCAACTTGGTAATAATCTTCAACATAGATTGGATCACCACCAGCCCAGTTAGAGGTTGTTTGCATAAACTCATCACGGTTGTTATAGGCAACACGAAATTGAATAGCGTCTTTCTCGTAAAATAAAACCGCATTTTGAGAGTCTCCCAATCCCGGTAAAGGTAATGGTTTTTCAGCAGAATCAGTACTTGATTTACTATCAACAAACGTCATATTTGCCATCATGCCTAAGCCATCAAATGGCGCAGGTAAATAAGTAAATCTGTGTTGAAAGGCAAGCTCGATACCGTCAATTTTTGTTGAGTTAACATTCACTGGACGGCTTACTTGTAAATCAAACTCTCCGTTAGGAACAGTCACTGATTCTTGAGATTGACCTTCATCAATAAAGTTATCAACGTCTTTGGTGTAATAGGCTACAGCGAGATAACTTGATTCATCAAAATACCATTCAAGACTTAAATCAATGTTGGTAGACTCATAAGGTTCAAGGTGAGGGTTACCGCCCGAAGCAGATAAATTATCAATTTTACCTTCGCTATATGACAGAGCAGGAGATAGCTCAGTTAACGTTGGGCGAGTAATACTTTTTGAGAAGGCAGTACGCACAATAACATCTTCAACAATCTCGATATTCGCGTTAATGCTTGGTAGTACATTGCTATAGTTACCATCAATACTGATAGCCGTTAATTCATCAGATGTAATAGGAACATAGTTACCAAGACCATCCGGGCCGGTAATATCGATAAGCGCATTGCCGTAACCTGCTGAAGTAGTATCTGTTTGCACATAACGAACGCCAGCAACAACTTGCCAAGGCATATCACTTATTTCACCATCAAAATAAGCATCCATGTACACAGCTGTTAGCTCTTCTGTCACTTCATATGAATCTGACAATACATTCTGCGCGGTATGACCACCATTACTATCCATGGCTTGCTTCATTCTTGCTGCATCAGTAGGATCTAACTGAGTGTAACCTTCTTCACTTTCTAAAAAGGCCATGTATTCGTATGAATCAAAACTTAACCAATTACTAACAGGATTACCGCCAACTGCTGACAAAAACCCATCAGCATCAAAATCACTGAATAAGCTTGAAGGAAGCTGTATGTTATAGCCGCCCCAACCGTTACGTACTGTTCTATCAGTATTGGTCGGCATCGTTGACAAAGTACGGTTTGAGTGTGAAGTACCAAAATTAACTTTTGATAAAGCACCCGCATCTAAAACCCATTCAATATCTAGACGGGCTTCAAAAATTTCATCTTCAATGTCATCACCAAAGATACTTGCCCAGTTAGCACCTAAAATATCTTTACTCAAGTTTTCTGAGAAGCCTAAAACAGGAACAGCGCCACCTTGAGTATTATCAAAAGTGTAACTATTAAAAAATCCTGCCACGGTATCGGTAGTGCCATTGCCGCCGTTTGATTCCGCATTAGAATAGGAAACATCACCAACAATATTGATTGCATCATTTAATTGCCAATCCATATTCATACCAAAAGCAGTAGTCGTTGTTGGACGGTAAGATAAACGGTTTAAGTAATCAGTCGCACTATTATTCCCAGTGGCTAATTTAACTATTGTGCGATTGTCATCAAGCGTAGCGTCAACGATATTGCCCGGCTCAAACCAATGAGCAAGAATATCTTCTCTATAACTCACATCATATTTTGAATACAACGCATCGGCAGTGAATAAAAGTTCATCGCTTGGTTGGTACTGTAAAACTAAGCTACCGCTGGTACGTTCACGATTTTCAGTTCTAACGATTTGATCATAGTTTTGCGGCATAAAAACATCATTAAGGGTTTCGCCACTTTCTAATGAATTTAAATCTTCGCGCTGATAACCCGCTGTTTGGGCTATGTCACTTTTACTGTCTTTATCGCTATAAGCAAGCGAGGCTAAAACACCAAACTTACCATCATCAAAAGTATTACTAATTAAGCCTGAGAAGGTAGGATTATTAGAATCTGATAGTTCATCGTAGGTGTTTTTTATACTACCAACCGCTTTAAATTCGCCAATAGCTAATGGTCGATGAGTAGTAATATTTATTGTTGCGCCAATACTGCCGTCTTGTAATTTTGCTGACTGAGTTTTATGTACTTCAGCGCCACTAATTAATTCAGCGGCAAGTGTGTCAAAGCTAAATGCTCTGCCACCACTAACAGTCGACATAGTACGACCATTAACTAAAACTGAGTTGAATTCTGGGCCTAAACCACGAACGCTGACTAACTGGCCTTCGCCGCCATCTCTGTCAATGGCTACACCTGATATACGTTGCAATGATTCAGCAACATTTTGATCAGGAAATTTACCTATATCTTCAGCAACGATTGCATCAACAATACCATCTGATGATTTTTTAATATCCATAGACTTAACCATACTGGCATGAATACCAGTCACGGTAATCACTTCAGTTTCGTCTTCTGTTGCTTCAGCTGCATGAGCGAACGTTGTTATGCCTAAATTAAGCATAACAAGCATTGATAGATAACTAAGTTTTGGCTTTTTATTCTGCATTTTAAACTCTCCTGTTCAGATGTTACCTACGGGTAACATCATCATTTTTTATTGTATGTTTCATGGATGTTTTTTAATCAGCTGATTGCCTTACTATAATCATAATAATACTAATTACAACATTTATCATACAAATACACGTATTATTTATCATACAAATAAACTTGTAACAAAAAACAACTAAATATCAGTAATGTAAGAAGATGTGTGATTTGAAATACAGGTAGGATTGAGAGTAAAGTCAGAAGTTTACGTTTTTATTGATGCTAAGTTGGAGGGGGGTTTTAGTTTATTGAAAATAAAAGCACCTATCTAATAATTCCTTATCTGGAATTATTAGATAGCAATATCACTATTATTGTCATCAAAAGTGACTGATTTAGCGATGTTAACAATATTAGCGATGCTCAGCTTTAACCAGCATGCTTGCCCCAAGCCATACAAACCAGACAATTTGACCCAAACCAAATATTTCGGTGAGTACCTCCGCAGGATAAATAGTCATAATACCGGCAAGTCCAATAAACAAACCAAAGTAGCTAAGCATCTTAGAAAACTGCTGAGATTTTAACGCCGCGCAACTTAATAACAACAGCCATAATCCGCCAACCACTTCGTTACCGCCCCCTAAACCTTCAACAATAATATTAACGGTTAACCACAGGGTCATCGCTTGCTCTGGTTCGTTAACCGATAGTTTGATAACCGTCGCCAAGCCAATATTGGCAATCATGCCACTGGCAATAACCAAACCAATCCAAATTACGCCAAACACTGCGGCAAGTTGCGATAATACCAGCGCACTGTTTTTAAAACGATGATAAAGCGCCAGCACTAATACCGCTAAAAAAACACCAAACACTACATACATAATCAAGTTTACAACCGATAATATCAGTTGATTATCCACTAAAAAACTCAACTTTTGTGCGGTATCACCACCACGAGGAAAGTCAAAAAAACCGCCAAAATAAACAAAGGCCAGTACATAAATAACCGCCTGTGCAAGTGCAGCAAAGCCGCCAATTTTTTGTAAATTATTCATCTAATATTTATCATCAGTTTTAGGACATGTCCATTTATAACATACAATATCCATCGATCGTACAATATCTATTACTGTTAAAAATAATAGCCTTTATAAGGACTTATATCGTCCGAGACTAACAGCACGGACACTTTTTATAGGGAAATGATGAATATTACATGGAAACTTAAACATCCCATGCACGCATATTTGTGGCATGAGACGGCTAAATTAGCGGTTGGATAGTTTCTACTAATATTATCGCTACTCTAAACTAATAATAATGGTAGCCTCCTGGTTTATTAAAAGGTAATTAGCTGAGCTAATCTCATAACAAAAAGTCCTTACAGCTAAGATCATGCTTAATAAAGTAAAGTTGTAAATTTTACTGTCGCTGTATGGAGAAAAACTTATTATAATTTGTATAACTCACCATCTGAGTTCGGCAAAATAGGTCAGATATTGCTCAAAGCAACAGTTTATAAACAAAGTAAAGAATCAATGGAAATAATACATGCCTACAGAAACACGAACATTTTTAATCACTAAATCAGATACCCACCTAAAAGATAAAACAGGCAAGGTTTATTCAGTGCCTGCTGGTTGGCAAAAATTACCCGCTGGGGATGCCTCGATTACGCGTAAGTTGAAATCTCTAGGACCGAGTTGGACCGTTCAAGAAAAGAAGGGGCGCAAGTCTTTTTCACACGGTGTTTGGGCGGCAAAAGAACACATTGAGGCTGCAAAGTCACTGGTCGAAGCGCAGCGAGCCGATCCTAAGCATCAAAAGAAATTGGCTCAGGCGAAAGTTCGCCGCGAAGAAAAAGAAGTCGTCTTCAGCACAGATTTTCAGCAAGAGATTATTAAATTTCTCAACTTCGACAAAAAGTATCAAGCCTTGGTTGAGCAATTAGCGGTGTTGGTAAAAGAACACGCAGTTCCCGTGGGTAGCGGTACAGTAGCGCGTAGTTCATCGGTGACTTTGGATGATAAGGCCGCTTTGGCAGTAATGGCCTGGATGCGGCATCAAACCAGTGCGTATGATTCAACATCTGTTCCGCGAATTAAGGGCGCAAGACGTGAACTAAGGCGAAAAATCGCCCGTCAATCCGAACGCATATTAGCAAAGTACCGCAGTGGCGATGAGGTAGATTTTATCCTTTGTCCGCTTTATAAGGCGCTGTATAAAAAATAACGTGCTAAATCATCAGCGGCTTTCAACTGAAGCTATGGAAAAAACCACCGACCGTATTCTTGCAAAACGGTTAGGCCTACCCGCTTAAGTTACAGGTTTAACTTACTTATTATTAAGTGATAAAAGCCGTTATATTACCGGACAATCAATTCATATTGATGGTGGTTTAGTACTCACTTAACCAAACTTAAAAGTGATTCGGGTAATGTTGATTTGATACCCGAATCACTTAAATAACATTAGTTAGCACACTCGCCTATAACCCTACAACAACGGCAGAAACTTACACTACAACGATTTTATTAGTTGCCAATTATTTTGTTTATCAACCGATAATACTAACAGCCTGATATTCATGTAATTACCACCATCTAAATAATCATGTACTACAACAATGACATCTTCGATAAGATCATTGTTTGTGTCGCCACGACCTATGATTTCTAACTCTTGGTATCCGCCGTCATGATAATAGGTAGATTTAGTGGCCGATTGTGATTCATATTTGGTAAGTGGCGTTATATCTGCCCAATGGCTTAATGCGGCGTTATTGGCATTTCGTTTAGACTCTTCTAGTGATGTTTGCAGTGCTACCGATTTTGGCAACAGCTTAGGCAAATCATTACTTAGTACTCGCTCAGGTAAAAAACTCGATGTCGCGTTTTTAGCTGATAATAATAGGTTAGCTGCTTCACACATGACCTTAAACTCTAGGTAGGGACCCATTTCATTTTCTTTAGCGGTACGTGTTGTTTCAATTCCTTGCTCAAAATAATTCTGACACGTATTAAAAACGGAGTCTCCTGCTTTGGTATGGGTCATGGTAATGTCGGCATACCAAGGCGCAGAAATTAATTGCTCAAGATCTTCAATAGTACTGAATTCGATAGTAGATGCTAAAAGCTCGGGTAAGGTAAAGCCTGTATTCCAACTTACAGGAATACTTACTTTGGGTTCTGGGGCTGCATTTGTTACACACCCTTGCGCGGTTACTAGAAAAAATATAGCACTAGCTATTAATAATGGTTTGAAATACATAATGTTCCTGAGTCCTATGGTTTGACTGTAGAGGTTGTGTTTGCTGCTGATTTTTCAAGGAGATCTTTAACATACTTATTTCTTTCTGCTGCGGAGGCCATAAGTTAATTCCTTTTATATTTCAAATTCATTAACTGATTCCTCAATGAACACTAAGTGACTAATTTTATGGCTTTAATTAATGCAATGTAAAGCACATATTATTCATTAAATTTTGGCATTTGTTCAGGAATAATGACACAACAATGAGTAAGCCCCAAAGACTAATCTAGGGATGTCTGCATCACGATTACAAAACGTAAATTAGTCGATTGCGCTAAAGCCAAATCAAACCAGCCAGTCAGTCAGTCAGTCAGTCAGTCAGTCAGTCAGTCAGTCAGTAAATGATAATAAATATCATTTACATTGAAGCGCATTAATTAAAGTGATACCTTTATGTTATAACATAACACAAGAAAAGGTAATAACATTGAAACCAAACATTCACCCTAACTATCAAAAAGTCGTTTTCCATGATACTGCAGCCGATACCTATTTTTTGGTGGGTTCAACAATTAAAACCGAACGTATCATCGAATATGAAGGAAAAAAATATCCTTATGTCACTATTGATATCTCAAGCGTTTCACATCCATTTTATACAGGTGAACAACGTGTTGCGAAAAAAGATGGCCGTATTTCTAAATTTCAGAATCGCTTTGGCAGCATAGGAAGTAAATAATGAAAGTATTAAGCTCACTAAAGAGCGCTAAAAGTCGCCACCCTGATTGTCAAATAGTAAAACGCCGCGGTCGCATTTATGTCATTTGTAGTTCGAACCCTAGATTCAAAGCCGTACAAGGTAAAAGTAAGAAGAATTAGTACGTTGCAGAGTACCCGTTATAAAATCTGGGAGTAGATTAACTCCCAGACTTTCTTAGGTAATAACGCCAAAACAATGGGGAGTCAATATCCTCACTATCTTCATCCATACCGACTTGACGAAGTGATACTTCCAAAAAGTGTCCTTAAACATAGCAACTTATTCTGAAAAAAATAACTTCCTCGGTATTTTTATATTATTAACAAATCACGATACCTTTTACAGCGCTATCGTAACTTGGTAGGCAAATACAAGGTTATATAAATAAACAGTTACCTTTTATGTAAACTCAATTTTTCATTTGATTACTATCCATAACCTATAAATAGTGCCATCTGAAAAATTACCGCTTGATAATGTGATAATATAACACTAAAGTAGCCGTATTATTTTATTATAAACATTACTACTTCACTGCTACGTTAGCTAAGCGAAGTATAATGGTATGGATACCTAATATTTTGAATTTACCTATTTCAAGTACTATCGCCACGAACGAAGTTAAGTCCCGTATTTCTAGCCAATCAAAATTCCCGAGCACGTTGACTGATATATACCGAGACGATGTTAATTTAGCCGTTTGGCAGCATTCTTTGAATGAAAATATGACACCTTGCATTGAAAGCCTCATTAAGAAAAAGCCTAAATTTAGTACTGTCATGATATTAACGCCTAACAACGCTTATCAGCATATTGCAGAGTGCCTCAACGACATTGAACACAACCATTCACTTTGTGAACATATAAGTTTGTTAGTCGACATGTTTTGTACACTCTTTGAACTAGAATGTGCTGGCTTGCGACTAAAGCTACTCAACCAACCTATGTGCCCTAAGTTTCATGTCGACAACGTGCCATGCCGACTTGTAACAACGTTGCATGGCCCAGCGACACAATGGCTTCCTCACAGTGCCGTTAACAGAGGTAAATTAGGTCGTAACAGCAATGGCCTAGCCGATGAATGTTCAGGAATAATCAACCCTGACAGTCATGTTGAGCAGCTTTCTTGTGGTGACATCGCCTTACTTAAAGGTGAGCATTGGCATAATAATGAACAAGCTGGTTTAGTTCATCGTTCACCTGCGACAGCACAAAATATACCTCGCTTGTTGCTTACTTTAGATTTTGCGAGTTAGTGGCATGTTAATGTCGACAAAACGCATGAAAGCGATAAGCCCGCTGTTCAGCTTCGCTAACAATGTTATCGGGCAAGGTCATTCAATTCATAACAATGTTCGAGACGCGTTATTCCTACAATTACCTAGGTTAAGTGAGGAATAACGATGGTAGATATCCAAGCATGTATTAACCAAGCTGAAAAAACATGTCGCCTGCAAGGTTTGATACTCACCACAAAGAGAAAGTTAATTTTAACGGCATTGTTGCAAGTCAAAAAAGCGGTTTCAGCCTACGAATTAGTTGAGTTGCTAGAAACACAATTTAAAGAATCCCTTGCACCTATGTCTATTTATAGAATTTTAGCTTTTTTAGAAAAATGTCATTTAGTACATAAACTGAACATAGCAAATAAGTATGTCGCTTGTGCTGGCATACTTAATGAACAGCCGCATGAAACCTCACAATTATTTTTTTGCCAGCTATGCCAGCGGGTAGATGAGGTTAAGCTAGAGCCTAGCAAATCATCGGATTTAGATAACAAAGCAAAGCAATTTGGTTATCAGATATTATCTTCTCATATAGAGCTTAATTGCATGTGCAATGCCTGCTTACGTTAAAAAATCCCGTTTACTTAACAAGGTAAAAAATGAAAACATTAACTATTTCCACAGACAAAATGGCTATCAGCTTGTCTTTTTTATGTGTTTTACACTGCTTAGCAATTCCATTATTAGTGATGTTACTACCAAGTTTAGCGGTTATGCCACTTGCCCAAGAGTCATTTCATTTTTGGATGGTAATCACGGTTATCCCTATTAGCATTTACGCATTAACGTTAGGTTGTAAAAAACACAAAACGTTTTCTGTGGTTGTGACGGGGCTGCTTGGTTTAGGGGTCTTAATTGGTGCGGTTATGTTCGGTGAAAGTCACCTTGGCGAACGAGGTGAAAAAATATTCACCGTATTAGGCGCTATGCTTGTTGCAATAAGTCATTATCAAAACTACTCTCGCTGTCGAAAAATAGAACAATGCCCCTGCCCCAGCAGCAAAAATGACAGTTAACTTTAACGACAATCAGTTTATAATCACTGATACTACGCGCTAAGCAAGCAACACTAATAGCTTGTTTAGAGTACGCTAACAGAGTAACAATTTACCCAATACTGACTAATGACAATAATTAATGGAACAGCGATAAGATGAAGAAAGCGCATGAGAAAATTTTAGCCGTACCTACCAATGTTATTACTGGCTTTCTTGGCGTTGGAAAAACCTCAGCTATTCTTCATTTACTCAAGAACAAACCTATAAATGAGCGTTGGGCAGTATTAGTTAACGAGTTTGGCGAAATAGGGGTTGATGGCAGTTTGTTTGAAGGTCAATACACCGAAGAAAACGGTGTCTATATTCAAGAAGTTCCTGGGGGATGCATGTGCTGTGCTTCGGGTGTGCCAATGCAAATTGCCTTGAATCAATTATTACTGCGCTCGAAACCGCATCGTTTACTTATAGAACCAACAGGCTTAGGTCATCCAGCGGAGGTAATACAAGTATTAAGTAATCAGTACTACAAAGATATATTGCATTTACAAAAAATCATCACCCTAGTCGATGCAAGAAATTTAGCCGACAAACGCTACACAGAACACGAAACCTTCAACCAACAACTGGCTATTGCCGATGTCGTTGTTGGTAATAAACTTGATTTGTATCATCAGCAAGACCAAGAAAAGTTAGCGGCTTATTTATCAAGGTCAACCAGTAAAACAAGCCAACTTTACTTTATGGAACACGGACAAATTCAAATGCAGTGGCTTAAGGGGTCTACAAAACACTTAACTAACACGCATCATCATGCAAATCATTCGACAAAAAATAATAATGTGAACACGGTAACAATACCCGATTGTGGTTTTGTAAAAGCGGTAAATCAAGGCGAAGGCTTTTATAGTGTCGGCTGGCGTTTCGTAGCGAAGCAAGTATTTAATAAAGAAAAGTTACTTACATTACTTCATCATATTGACGCAATTAGAGTTAAAGCAGTCATTATTTCTGAAAAAGGTCATTACAGTTTCAACATCACCGCCGATGGTTTTACCGAAACACTTTTAAAGGACTGTGCCGAAAGCCGCATAGAGATCATTTGCACCACCATAAATGAAAATTGGCAACGAGACATTCTCGCTACACTAATGACAGATTAGTATTTGACTCACGTTAAGAAATGAAGCGCCCGCATCAACGGGCTAAGTCGTAGCTAAGCCAACTTAAGTTAAGTTAAGTTAAAACCTTGTAACTTAACTGGCTTCACCTATTTATAAACTGGGTTTATACGCTTTTCTGCGTTCCTCTAACCATTGGTTCAGTAATAACGACAGTACAATGAGTGAGCCACCAAAGACTAATCTAGGGATGTCTGCATCACGATTCCAAACCACTAAATTAACGATTATACCAGATGGGATCAGCAAGTTATTCATAATGGCCAGTGCACCAACATTAACCAACGTAGCGCCTTTATTCCAAGCAAAAAAACCAACACCTGAAGCGATAATACCTAAATAGACTAATACGCCCCATTGCAGATCAGTTGTTGGTAGTTTATTGGCATCACCAAAAATTAAATAACAAATAGCAGCCACACAAAAAGCACCGATAAAAAACCAAGCAAATACTGCTTTTTGATTGATAGGCGGTTCTAGCTTATGGCTAGCCATTAACCGTTTATAGCAGACCTGCCCGCTAGCAAAACATAAATTAGCCGATTGCACTAAAACCAAACCAACAATAAAGTTAGCATCTATGGCGTTAAAACGAATAGCAATAGCACCTGTGGTTGCCAGTAATGCGGTTAACATAAAATTGAGGTGAAATTTTCGCTCAAAAGCATCATTTAACAAGGTGATATAAATAGGGGTCATTACGGTAAATAATAAAACTTCAGGCACAGACAAATACAAAAATGACTGATAATAAAAAACGTACATTAAGCCTAATTGAATAGCACCTATGCCCATTAATTTAATAGCGGTTTGCCAGCTAATTTCATTTAATCGTAAAAAGGGTAAAAAGACTAACATCGCCAAACCAATACGCATTAATACCGAGAACCAAGCATCAACCTGCCCCGCTAAATACACGCCAATTAAACTAAATGAAAAAGCCCACAATAAGGTAATCGAAATAAGATATGACATTAAAACCTGACCAGATGATTTTTTTATCATTGTAAACAACAATCAATATCAAACGTAGTTATTTCACCTTAGTAATTATGATCATCGGCCGAGAAAGCATAAAGACAATGGATCTTCGATTAGTAACTTCGAAGATGACGTTGGCAATAGATGTTCAACCAGCAACGTCAAAGATGACGTTGGCAATAGATGTTCAACCAGCAACGTCGAAGATGACGTTGGCAATAGGTGTTCAACCAGCAACGTCGAAGATGACGTTGGCAATAGATGTTCAACCAGCACCGTCGAAGATGACGTTTACCATGAGATCCTGCGTGTACTTCGTAGGAATATTGTTTTATCTATTAACTCACCCTACACGTTTAAAATTAATACACTCAGACCTTTTTATCTACATAATTCAGATAAAAGCTGATGTAAATCACGTTAAAAATAATAACGACAAAGTGTTACTACTCTAAATTGGCATAATAGCGTACAGTTGCGCAAAATTTTGGCCCTTACTCAGCGGTATTACCTGCGACATTAGCAAAAAATCTTCATTAGCTATAACCAGGAAAAGCCCTTAGTTGTTAACAATTCACGCCAATTATTCACCTGCAATACGAGTAGTTTATGTTAGAAACATCAATCAATTTAATTAATTCCCTTTTATGGGAGACCGTACTTATCTATGGATTAGTCGGCGCCGGTATCTTTTTCACTTTACGTTTGGGCTTTATTCAAATATCCCACTTTGGTCACGCCATTGGCTTGATGAAAATTAGTCGTCATGGCGCTAAAGATGGCCTGTCTTCATTTCAAGTATTTTGTACCAGTATGGCTGCCCGTGTAGGCGCAGGTAATATGGCTGGTGTTGCCGTGGCATTAACCACAGGTGGCCCAGGCGCCATTTTTTGGATGTGGCTTATTGCCTTTTTAGGCATGGCAACTTCCATGGTTGAATCTACCCTTGCGCAAGTATTTAAAGTAAAAGATGAAGAAGGCCAATTTCGTGGTGGGCCCTCTTATTACATGGATAAAGGCTTAGGCCAAAAGTGGATGGGCTATTTATTCGCTGTACTACTAATTATTGCCTTTGGTCTGGTATTTAATGCAGTGCAAGCCAATACCATTACCGGTGCCATGAGCGCAGTATTTGACTTTGATGCCACTGTAGTTGGCATTGTTATCTCGATAGCCAGTGGTTTGGTGATAATGGGAGGACTGAAAAAAGTAGCTAAAGTGTCTGAGGTTTTAGTACCTATTATGGCGTTAGCTTACTTGGCTGTTGCCACTGTCGTGGTATTGATGAATATCGAAAGATTACCCGGTGTCTTTAGCCTGATTATCAATAGTGCTTTTGGTTGGCAAGAAGCCGCTAGTGGTGGTGTCGCTTTTGCGATTGCACAAGCAATGAAAGCTGGTATCGCTCGTGGTTTATTCTCGAACGAAGCGGGCATGGGTAGCGCAGCCAATATAGCGGCAAGTGCGACCCCTAATCCTAATCATCCTGCTTCACAGGGATTCATTCAAATGTTTGGTGTTTTTGTCGATACCTTAGTTATTTGTACTGCCACTGCCGCAATAATTGTGCTCGCCGGTGATACGGGTAATGCTGGAGATGGTATTGCTATTACCATTGCTGCCCTAGATTTTCACGTTGGTGCTTGGGGCGGCGCGTTTATCGCTGGTTCAATCATTCTATTCTGCTTTACCTCAATTATTGCTAATTACAGTTATGCGGAAACAAACATTATGTTTCTCTCGAACAACAAAACCACCTTTGTACCGCTGTTTCGTTGTTGCGTCGTTGCTATGGTAATGTTTGGCGCTATCGCAAAAATAGATATCGTTTGGGCACTTGCTGATGCTTCTATGGGGCTGATGGCATTAGTAAATTTAATCGCATTGTTACTGCTATCAAATATTGCTATCAAGGTAATTAAGCATTACAAATCGCAGTGTAAAGCAGGTATTGAACCAAACTTTGTTGCGGCTGACTTTCCTGAAT
The DNA here is from genome assembly GCF_002836255.1 of Colwellia sp. 75C3. Lineage (GTDB taxonomy): Bacteria > Pseudomonadota > Gammaproteobacteria > Enterobacterales > Alteromonadaceae > Colwellia. The sequence goes on from NZ_PJAU01000032.1 coordinate 81,879, forward strand.
TGAAGGGTAAAACTGAAGACGGGATTTGGAAGTAACTCTTTTACAATAATGCCTGATTGCATTAGAGCCTGTTTGCCGTAGTTATATCCATTGCAGTAATAAAGCGACTATCACCCATTGGTAATAGTCGCATAATTGCTGCTAAAATTGCTAGAAATGCTAGAACTGCTAAAAGCGTTATTTATCTAACGGTGCAGCCATTTGATCTAATGGCTGTATTTTAATTTTTCTTCTACCGCCGAGTTCAGAGTAAAGCATACCGGCAATGATTAACCCTGCACCAAACCAGCCATTAACACCAAGATGTTCGCCTAATATGAAGAATGCTGCGATATGAGCAAAGATAGGCTCTAATGCAAAAACAAGGGCGACTTTGTGTGGTTCAAGTAAACGTTGACTGGAAGTTTGTGCCCAATAGGCAAACGCGCTCGCTAAAATACTTGAGTAAAGTATTGCGGCCCAAACATCGGCATTTGAGAGTTGTTCAATAAACGGCGGATAGCTTTCATTAATATTCGCCAATGCTTCATAACTTGCAGCCACAGTACTGTATAAAGCAACGGCTGATAATTGAATGATACTTAACGAAATAACGGCAAATCGTCCACCATATCTTGCCATTAACGTAATGTGAGCGGCATAACAAACTGCGCTGATAGCGACGAGTACATCACCTTGGTTGAATTCCATTTTATCGCCCATGGTTAAAAAATATAACCCGATGGTGGCTGCGACAACACTCGCCCAAACTTCTATACCTACTTTAGTTTTAAAGAGTATAAAGCCGAAAATAGGGACTAAAGGAACACATAAACCGGTAATAAAGCCGGTATTAGATACGCTGGTATAAATCATGCCTTGGGTTTGAAGAGCAAAGCCTAAAAATAATAACAAACCTAAACCAAAACCGACTTTAAGTAGTTCTGCTACGGTGTAATCAACTTCAGATTTTTCTGGCTTTTTTTGCAAAAAATACAAAGGTAATAATGCTAGTGCCGCAATACCAAAACGAAAAGCGTTGAAGGTGTTAACAGGCATAATATCAATGGCGCCATCAACCACAACAAAGCCGACGCCCCAAATAAGATTGACCATCACTAAAGCCCATAATGCGGAATTAGCCGTACGAATTGTCATTGATTTACCTTTTAGATTATTAATTTTGGCGCATTATAACGTTACTTATTGTTAACGCCATTAAAACAAATCTTATATGTCGAATTTAAGCGACAAATTCGACTTTACCGCTGCCCTGGTAAACTAAAAATGTCAGTGGTGGTGCGGTAAAATTTCTCTCTGGAATTTTCGGTCAAAAAGTACGGCGCTTATTAAATACGGTCTTACTCTGTTATTTTATTACCGTTGTTTTATTTACCCGTACTTTTTTTATACCAACGGATCAGCTCTTTTTGATCTGCCGGGGGCTCTGCTCCATCAGTTACCTTACTCATGGCTTGCTCTGCTAGTATTTTTTCTGCTTTTTCTTCAATTTTTTCAAGCATACGGTAAAAAAGCGTGCACTCTTCATCATCAAGCACACTTTCAAGCTCGTCTGCTCTTTCATTCATCGCTTGAGTGACTTGATGATATAACTTAATGCCTTGTTCGTTTAGCACTAAGTATTTTATATTTCGGCTGTGTTCGTCAGGCTGTATATCAATTAAATTTTTCTTTTGCAGTGCTTTTACCGCTCGACTGACGTTGTAAGAGTCAATGCGAGATTGATAAGCAATATCCGCTGCTTTAATTGGCATGTATGAGCCAATATTTAATAAGACTCGCATTTCTCGTGGCTCTAAATCGCAAAGCTCTCGAATTTTCCAATCGCGGTTCAACGCTAATAAATTACTGACAACCGCAATACGAAAAGGTAAGTGATTATTTAAATCTAACTGTGGCGTTATTTTATTAGACAGCTTAAAAGCTTTATTACGTGCTGAGGGACTAATAATATTTCCTAAAGTTATTGTTTACTTAAGATTATTTAATCATAAATATTGTAGCCTCGCTATAGGCTTAAACCACTTACCCAATAAATATTTTATACCCATTACGCTTCAAGCTGCATCTTGAGGTGTGATGGGTATATACCTGTCTAATGAGTTTATACGATTCATTAGTATCACGTTGTTGCTCTGTTATTGATTAACTTATGAGCATTAAACTGGTGCATAATTCAAACAACAATAGATGTTGCATATGCATTATCTATTGTATATATTGAAAATAGAATAATAATCAACCAGCAGGATCACCCTATGCCTTTAGTAAAGCCGTTAGCAACAGATGAAAATGAAGAAGTGGCAGAACTCGCCAAGTTTTTTAATGAAACATTAGGTTTTTGCCCCAACAGTGTATTAACCATGCAACGCCGACCAGCAATTGCCAAAGCCTTTATTAATTTAAACATGGCAGTGATGGCTAATGATGGTAGCGTAACGGCAGAGCAAAAGCGCCTTATAGGTTATATTACTAGTGCACATACTGGCTGTAGGTATTGTGAAGCTCATACCATTTTGGCGGCTGAACGTTATGGCGGCACCGATGAGCGCTTAGACAACATTTGGACGTTTAGAGAAAGTACTTTATACACTGAAGCTGAAAAAGCTGCCTTTGAATTTGCGCTTGCCGCGTCAAGTATTCCTAATGCCGTTGATGATATTATTAGTGCAAATTTGCATGAATATTGGGATGAAGGTGAGATAGTTGAAATATTAGGTGTAATTTCTTTATTTGGTTACCTAAACCGCTGGAATGATTCCATGGGCACCACGATGGAGACAGGTGCAGTTGACGCCGGCGAGCGACTATTGGAAAAAAACACAACGTGGACACGCGGTAAACACGTATAAGTTGGTCACTGAATCGCTGACTTAATTACTGACAGAACAACAATGTATTGAGTAGTTTTATCGATAAATATTTACCGATAAAACTACTCAAATAAATAACTGTAAATTTACCTCTACAAGTATTTTCAATTTTTTATCGAAAAATCATTCCAATTACCTATCGTTCCTTTTATGTTAACTGCATAAATTTTTGTACAGAGATACATCACCGTGATAATAAATAAAACAATCGGTAGCATGCTAATCATTGCTGGCACAACTATTGGCGCAGGAATGTTAGCATTACCTATCGCCTCTTCTGGCTTAGGTTTTTTAACCGCCATGGTCATATTATTCTTTGCTTGGTGCTTAATGACTTATACCGCCTTGCTCACGTTAGAGTTGCATCAGCACGCACCACCTAACGCCACATTAAACACATTGGCAAAAAATATACTCGGTAAAAAAGGTCAGGTCATCGCTAATTTTTCTATGATTTTTCTTTTTTATTCTCTTTGCGCCGCCTATATCGCCGGTGGTGGTGGTCAATTACAGTTAATGCTTTCTAACTGGAGTACGGTAGAAATTCCGCCACAAACTGGCGCCGTTGCTTTTGCACTATTATTTGGCTCTATTATTACCTTAGGCGCAGGTACCGTTGATAAAATTAACCGGGTTTTGTTTATTATAAAAATAATTGCATTAACGAGTGTGTTTTATATATTAACGCCTCATATTCAAGGCGAATATTTACTTAACATGCCAATACAACAAGGGCTAATAATCTCAGCTATCCCGGTGATAGTAACGTCTTTTGGCTTCCATGGCTCTATTCCTTCTATTGTGAAATATATGGGTGTTAACATCCAATCACTACGTAAAGTGATGATTATTGGCGCGTCTATGCCGTTAGTTATCTATTTATTTTGGCAAATTGTTAGCCAAGGGGTTATCAGTCAGCAAAACCTTTATGACAGCCAAGGACTCGATGGTTTTATCGCCAGTTTATCGTCTTTACTGCAAAGCTCTGCCATCGCTAACACCTTAACCATTTTTGCTAACTTAGCACTGGCGACTTCTTTTTTGGGTGTTAGTTTAGGTTTATTCGACTTTTTCAGTGACGTGCTCAACAAAGGCGACTCTAACAAAGACAGGTTGATTACCGCATTCGTTACTTTTACACCACCTTTGGGTTTCGCGTTATTTTACCCTCAAGGTTTTATCATGGCGTTGGGATATGCAGCTATCGCACTGGTAATTTTGGCGATATTCTTACCCGTTTTAATGGTATGGAAGCAACGAAGAAAAACACTCGATACTGTGCACCAGTCTGGCGTTCAGATGTATCAAGTGAGGGGCGGAAAAGTAGCATTATCTACAGCGGCGGTATTAGGTGTGTTTATTATTAGCGCACAATTTATGCAAATGCTTGGCATGGTGCCAGTAATACACTAACTTACAGATATTTAATTACGTACCTGAGTCCTGTGAATAGCTACGTAATTTTTTACTTTTAGATTTTACCCTTCAGACTGTGAAATTAACTCAAGGGTTTTAGCAAATAATCTAGGTTCGTCAATTTGAGCTAACATTGCATTATCTGGCAAACAATCAGGATCGATATAATCGACAAAATCGCCAGCTGAATCAAACACTAAAATGTCTAACGCTAACCTGTCCATGCCGTATAAACCACGGTGGATCATGTCAGCAGAAAAAACTAACAAGTCGCCCGCCGCTAACTTAATTTTTTTACCAGTAGAGAGGCTTTCATTACTGAGTCTGCCCTTTTCTTCTTGGCGAACATTAAATTCTTCTTCACTGTCCCAGCGCTTATGTGTACCGGGTACTAACTCCATACCGAGTTCGTCAAATAAAGGTACGCGCAGGTGCACTACTTGTGTCTCATGAATCACTATTTTTTGCACATCAATGTCATGATCATACTGACAATCTCGGTGCCAAAAATCTTTAAGCTCGGGGTTTATAGGGTTGAAAAATAATTGGGTATTCATAAACGCAGGGTTATTTTTTATCACGGCGTCGACAATAGTCATCACTTTTTTTGAGCTGATAAAGTTAAAAAGCTTTACCCTGTCATCAGATTCTAAGTATTCGCTGCCGGTAATTAAAGACGAGTTGAACGCCACTTCTTTATAGAATTCAGCGTTGTCTTTTTTCCATAACTGGTGAAACTTTAAGACAACTTCTCTAAGGGATGCAATTTCAGCTTCAGTAAAATAGTCTCTAATAACAAAGTAACCTTGCTCCTGGTAATCATCATTCAACTTGCCACTATTTAACTGGTCACTATTCAACTTACTACAGTTGAGTTCACTTAGATTGCTTACCATTACTACCCATTAACTCCACTTTTTCTATCTTAATAACAACAAACAATGACACTTGCTTAGGTTTACAAAGCAGGTATTTACCGCCACTGAGGGCGTGCGCTTATTTTACCGCCCGCAACTATTCATGGCAACAACACAGCTATGTTTGATTATAAAAACATTGCACTAAATCAATAATTACATTGCTGTCAGTAAGCCAATAAATAATTTTTACCCATAAAAAAAGCTCTCTACCAAGTAGAGAGCTTTTTAATTTCGTTAAACGTCGTCTAACGCCGCTTAACGGTAGGCTTTATGTAAATTAGATTAACTTCTACTAATTACGGTAGTAGCCATTACAATTTTTTACTGATGTTTATTGTTGGTGCTGTCGGATCAGGCCCTGCAACGGTAACCACATACACGCCGTCATCAACAATAGTAAAACTCAAATTACCGCCTCCTTGTAGTAAAATTAACGGAGAGTCTAGGGTAATCACGTCAACATCCGCCGGCGCACCTAGATTGAATGTTGACCAATCACCATCAGCAATTTTAAACTCATAATCACCAGCGGTTAAGTTTACTTCCACGGAATAACTACTTAAACCATCATAACTAAGCGTATCAACAGCACCCCAACTATTCATGCTTCCACGAATATAAACTGGTGTAGCGCCAAACATTTCAGCAGCATAAATACTTAATGTAGGTTCAGCTAAATTAGAGGCATCAAACACAAAAGTGTAATCTCCATCTGCAGCAAAAGTCATATTGAAGTTATCACCACTACCAGATAACAATAACTGATTTTCACCTTCAGTAATTTCCATATCATCAGCTGGGGCGCCCATATCTACCGTAGTCCAATCAGCTGAGGCTACTTTAAAGCTAGGTGTTGAAGCACTAATAGTAATGGTGGCTTGATACTTACCGTCACCCACGTAAATTAATGGATTATCTTCACCCCAACTATTCATGTCACCACGAATAAATACCGGTATGCCAACAAACGGTTCTTCATTTTCTACCAATAAAGTAGGTGCGCTGGTATTAGAGGCATCAAGGGTAAAGATGTAAACACCGTCAAGGGCAATAGTAATACTTAAGTTGTCGCCACCAGCTAATAAGCTAAAGTTTTGATCTTCTAATACTTCATTACTAGCGCCTGAAGCACCTAAGTTAATACTTGATGACCAATCAAAATCTGCCACCTTAAAACCATAAGATCCTGCAGCAAGGGTAATTTTAGCTTGGTAAATTCCGTCGCCAATATAGCTAAAGGCATCATCCGGATTCCAACCATTCATATCACCACGAACATAAGCCACAGTATCGCCATAAGGTACTACATCTGGCGCGCCGGCAGTCGCATAAGCAGAAAGACCAACATCTTGTGATTCGCCCTGAACTTTAACAAAAACAGCGGTAGTTAACGCTGGAACCGTAAAGCTACCTTCACCGGTACCTTGCTCAAAGCTTGCGCTAGCAACAGTGCCATCAACTGAAGCAGCTAATAAAGGATGTAAAGTAAAGCCACTTGCTGACGTGATAGTATGTGTGTGCTCACTATCACTACCATTTACCACAACCACTACGGCGTCGTAATTTGGGTCAATATCTGTCAGGTTTGTGCCATCATCAATGCTCATCACAATCAAACCTTGGGTTTGATTTTTGCCAACATTATGAAAACCAACACGGTTAATAATATCTGTCGCCGTGGTTAACCTAAATAATGGGCTGTTTGAACGAATTGATAAAAATTCATTGAACACATTTGATGCAAATAATATATCAGTCAGTGCAACAGAGCTTGATGAACTAGAGGCTAAATTAACTAATTCAGCCTCAGTTCGACCACCTTTATCTAGCGGTAAACCTTTATTCCAGTTATTTAACTCAAAAGTGAAATCAACTAGGTTATACCAATCACCTGCATCATAAGTATTTCTGTCTAACGACTTAGAACGAAGGAAATCACCACCCATTTGTAAAAATGGAATACCTTGCGATAACAATACGATTGCTTGAGAAATATTTTGTGCGCGAACACGTTCGCTGTTATCCATTTCAGGGCTTAAGTTAAATTGTAAGTTGTCCCATAAAGTTTCGTTATCATGTTTTGAAACATAGTTAATAATATCTGCAGGGTCTTTAGCATACATACCCGATGCGCTACCGAGTACGTCAGTCCCCTTAAACGTTTTCAATACATAATCAGTTAACGTACCAGCCATACCAAATTTAACAATGTCTTGTTGCTCAAACGGATAATCTGAATCACTTTTGTTGTTAAATAACGTAGCATTACGAATACCGTCACGAAGTCGATCGTTATAAGTAGCAATTTCAGTACCTGCCATATTTTCTTGGTCTGCACGTTCAAAACCACGAGCGTCTTTGTACCAGCCTTCACCATAAAAATGATTGTCAGCGTCAATCGCTTGAATAGCATCACGCGCAGCTAACATCTGCGCTTTAGAGCCTTGGCTCATAATATCGAAACGGAATCCGTCGAACTGGTATTGCTGTGTCCACTGCTTTAACGAGTCAACCATCAACTTGTCCATCATGCGATGTTCAAGTGCAGTATCACTACAACAGGTGCCATTTAGAACGGCGCCAGTAGTAACATCACGGCTGTGATAGTAGCCTGGTACAAACTTATCAAGTACCGAGTTATCCCATAAACCAGAAGAATTAGTATGGTTATAAACAACATCTAACACCACTCGCAAACCAATGTCATGCAGCGATTTTATCATTGCGCGCATTTCTTTGATTCGGCTTACACCGTCTGGGTTTGACGCATAACTACCGTCAGGCACATTAAAGTGTTTAGGATCGTAGCCCCAGTTAAAGCTATCGTGATCATTCATCGCTTCAGTGAGTAAAGCTGCTTCGTTTGAAAAAGGAATATAACTTTCAAAAACAGAGCGCAATGTTTGATCATCAATTCCTTGATAACAAGGCGGAGCCTTAAAGTTTAATTTACATAATGCTAAGACCGTACTATCCAAATCAATAAGTTTATCTGCATCTTCCTCAATCGTGGCAATGTCATTGGCTGGCAGCATATGAAAATGCGTTAAACCGTTAGCCACTAACTTTTGTAAATGCTGCATAGGTGCAGACTCAGTTTCAGTAAACGCTAAGAACTTACCTCTGTTTTCAACGGAAGTACTTTCATCTAGCGCACTAAAATCACGAATATGTCCTTCATAAATAACCGCATCTTCATAGTTTTCAATGGTTGATACTACATGACCATCCCAGCCTTCAGGCTGTAAGTCTTCATCAGATAAATTAACAAACTGAGAATACTCACCATTGGTTGATAAACTTAACGAATAAGGGTCTGTGCTTTCAATTTCTTCAATAGCTTTATTTTGTGGATGATAAATCGTTAACGCTAAACGATAAAATTGACGGTCAAGACTTGCATCACCAGCATAACTCCAAATACCTGTCATTGAGTCTTCAGTCATATCATGACTTGAAACCATTTCTTTGGCTGTATTGTAAACATTCAGCGTAAGGTTTTGCGCAGTTGGCGACCACACCGAAACGTTAATGGCTCCGTTGTCGTATACAACACCTAACGTTGCTTCATCAGCATCCATTTCGCCGTTGGTATAAAGATCGTCGAGTACTAAATCAGCTTGAACATAAGTCGCAGCAACCGCTACGCCTTCTGCGTTATAGCCAACTAGAACCGATTGGTTTTTAGTGATGGCTTTTGCTTCTTCAACAGTCCAACTGGCTGTAAATGCAGGCCAGTCAGCAACTAAAGGCGCAGCCGATTTTTGTTCGTCGGTTAAATCAACTTCTGTTAATTCAACAACGGTTCCAGTGATAACGTCTTCATTATCTTCACTAGCACCAATATCAGCAGTTGCTGAATGGTGTAATTTTACCGAGGTTACCTGCTCAAAATTTACATTCCAGGCAAAGGTATTGCTATCAATCCAGTGCGCGGCAAAACCAGTTATCGCTAACGGTTGCTTACCCAATGAAACAACCGGGTATTCAAAAATAGACGCGACACCTGAAAAGGTAAAGTTCATACGTTGGTATGTTTCATCATCTTGTAACAGTGGCATTTTAAAGTCACCGCCACCAAATTCTTTGCCTGCGTCATCAGTACCTTTATGAATAATCATATGACCACATTCATTGTGATCCTCTTTAAGGTTTACTAACCAATACGCGCCGTACACTGGATCAACACCGGTATGTGCTAAGCCATTATCCCAAGAAGGCGCTAATGAATCGTCAGCATAAGCGTCACATTCAGCACTGTTCCAATTATGCATTTTGTAGTCGTTGTATTCACCGTCTGCACGGTTATAAAACAACAACGCCTGATTTTCGCCAGCAAAAATTACTGGTTGAGGTGCCGCTGGGTCGATACCAACAACACAGCTTTCATTTAATGCATCTGGCACTGTTGGCACAGGACATTCAATAGGCTCTGGCGCAACACAACTTGTGCCCAAAGCATCAGAAACCATTGGCACATCACAACTAAGGAGTACTTCACCTGGCTCGGTAGACTCTGAGCCTCCACACGCGACAAGTACTATTGATACAGATGCTAAGACGACAATTCTTAACACCGATTTTTGACTAAACATAACTTTTACTCCAAATATATAATTGGCGAGTTAATGCAGAAATTAGTACCCGATTTATTACCGGACCCTTCACCGAAATGAATACCGAAAAGAACTCCGCAATGAACTCCGCAATGAAAACGGAAATTATTAGATTCTTTTTATGTGAATAGTTAATTTTATTCATTTTTAATAACTCCTGACTCGTAAATTCTGGCTAATAACTTCTGGTTAATAACTCACTCTAACTGGCGCTATAACGCGTAGGTCATACCTAAAAAGAATTGACGACCAAAGTACTGAATGGTGCCTGTTTGGCTTTGAACGCCAAAGTAACTTTTAGTCGGTTCGTCGGTTAAGTTGTTCACCTGAAAAACCATGCCTAAATTCTCAGTAACTTGATAAGAAGCCTGGTAATCAATCACCAATTCGTCATCGTAATTAACAGTTTGTGCTTCTACAGCAACTTGCTCTGACACAAACTCATCTCTATAACGCGCACTGATACGTGTTTCAAAACCTTGATAGCCCCAAAAAAGCGTGGTTTGTAAAACATTTTCAGATAAGCCCGGCAATGAAATAGGTAAATCTTGCTGTCCTAATTGTGAAATTTGTTGAATTTCACTTTTGGTATGTGAGTAACTTGTCGTAAGACCTAAGCCAGACCAGAAATCAGGTAAGAATGAAAAAACTTGGGTGTAACTTACTTCAAGCCCTTTTATATAACCGCCTTTATCATCGTTGAACGCCGTTTCAAAATTACCGTTACGAATTTCTAATGGCACACCGCTTAATGGGTCAATATATTCGTCAGGTACGATTAAACCATTACCCTCAAAGTCATATTCACTGATGGTTTGCGTAACAATACCTGCCGATTCTATGTCTTTATAGAAAAGCGCAAAAACAAAGTTACCATCAGATTCGGTAAAGTATCGCTCATAAGAAAGGTCATATTGATTAGCATAAAACGGCTTTAAATTAGGACTGTTTTTAGCGTTACCACTGATTTCAGCATACGTACCACTGTCAGTTGTCACCGTATTAATATTCACACTACTGTTGGAAGCTAGTCGGTCAATATTAGGACGACTCATCACTTTAGCCGCAGCAAAACGTATTTGGTCATCTGGGGTTATATGAAAGTTTAAATTCATTTGAGGCAAGTAATCAGTGTAAGTATTAGTGATAATACCCGGTGCATACTTTTGATTAACTAGCCCAGCGTCATCAGTAATAAACTGTGCGCCTAATTCGGAATTTGCTCGAACAATAACATTGCCATCTTCATCAACAGTATCTTGTCCGTAAGCATCTTTTACCGCAGTTTCACCAACATCTTGTAACGAAGTTGACGCTTGCTTGGTTCTCACAATGCGAACACCAAAGTTACCTGTTACCGGAACATTGCCAATTTCCATGTCAATATTTGCCATGACATAAGCCGCGAAAATATCTTCAAATACCTGCCCACTTTCTTTCATGGTCCAAGCAGTATCCTTACCTAGTGGATCACCATTGATAACGCCACTGGCAGTACTGCCCCACGTTTGAACAGGTTGAGGTACGCCTTCAGGAAACCACGCATTAAGCACTTTGTCTTGATCAAGCGATAAATAGCTTGGATAAGCAGAGAAATCACCCTTCCAGTCAACGACTGTTGCCATATCGTCAGTGATTTTTAACGGCATTTCTTTTGAATTAAAACCACTGTCGCTACCAAATTCAAAAACTGAACGGTCGTTGCTGTATTCTCTTTCAGAATAACGCGCACCAACCTCTACCGATGAAATGTAATCAGTATCAAGGGTGTACTCAAAATCAACTCGAGCAGCAATAACTTCATCCGAATTCACATAAGGATAAATACCGTATTTTGTTACCATGACACGGTTTAAATCAGTTAACGCATCTGCTTGATTTAAGCTAACATCGGGTAAATCTAAGCCATTTAATAAGTAGTTAATTGATACATTATTATCAAACTCTGGCATTGCCGCATTCGCGTCATCAGCAACTAACGACCAAATTAAACCGTTTCTAAAATCACTTGTCGCAGATGAATACGATAAATCTACCGCCATATTAAAGTTGTCAGTGATTTGCCAATCAGCATTTAAGCCAAAACTTTGTACTTCATCAGAATCACTATTGTCATCATTAACAACTTCAACACGTGTTGAACTGTTAGAAGTTCGATTAAACGTACCGCCTACTACCGAGTTGTCGATAATAGTCGCATTACCAATCGCCGCTTGGCTGCCATCAAATTTTACTCGATAACCACGGGCGAATTCTTCTGAATCAAACTTAGAATAAAAGCTATCAAACTTGAGGGTGAAATTTTCAACGGGTTGCCATTCAAGGGTAGCAACAAAACCATCACGGGTTTCTTCACCACCTTTGTGTTGTAGCTCAAAACCTTCACCAACATATTCTTTAGCGAGGTGAATACCCTCTTCTTTGGTTGGTCCATTGGTATCGTCAGTTAATCCGTCTACATCTCTTAATTTACTGTAGTTAAGGCCAACAAACTGTGTAGTCGCAGTAGGTTGAAATAAGCGCGCATATCCAAGTGCAACACCAAAGGTATCATCAGCAAACTTACCTTGGTATGAAACACTAAAACGATGGCCTGTTGAAGTAGCATCAGGCACATCACTGGCTAAATCGTTATACATGCCACGGGCATTTACATTGAACGAATGCTGTTCTGAATTTTTCAACGGACTGGCTGTTTTTAATTCAACCGTACCTGCTACGCCACCTTCAATAAGTGATACTTTTGGTGATTTAAATACTGAGGCTTGTGAAATCAGTTCTGAGGGGTATTGGTCAAATTCAACACTACGCTGCCCGCTGGTTGATACTTGCTCGCGACCATTTAATGTAGTGGATACAAAACCGCCAGACATACCACGAATATTAATTTCAGCGGCTTGCCCACCTGTTCTTACGGCAGATATACCTGGTAAGCGCGTTAAAGCGTCAGCCATTGAAACGTCAGGTAGTGCACCGAGATCATCAGCGGTTATTTGCTCTGATACCGTATCGGCAAAACGTTTCTGATTAATAGACTTAATCAGTGAACGTCTAAAACCAGTCACTTCAATCACTTCAATTGCTGTACTTTCTTTCTCTGCTTCCTTTTTTATCGCGGCAGACTCTGGTGTAGACTCCAACGCTTCTTGAGCATAAAGTCCCCCAGAAGACACCATAAAACCACAGGAAAGCAAGGCTATTGAAAGCTTACTCGGTTTAAATGTACGCATAAATTTTCCCCTCATATTCATCCATGAAATATTATTATTGTCAGTTTTCTAACTGACTTCGTTTTATATTTATTTTCACAATATAAAGGGCGAATTTTTCTTTAGATATGCTTTGCATACGTATTCAAAAATAGGCAAAAAGCACACGATTATTAATAAAATGTAGATAAAGTGACAAGTTAATGCTCAAAAATAAGCCTGCAGCCTATTAATCACGAAGTTTTAGAGGATTATTCATATCGATAAATTGTCACGGGAAAGTTACAAAATACGACCAATTGATTACGTTTGAATACGTATGCAAAATATAGGGATAATTATTAACACGCGATAGTAAAGATAAATTCAGGTTGGGATTAAGTCCGTCATCTTCGAAGTATCTTGTCGAAGATCCATTCCCTTAAAGTCCGTCATCTTCGAAATGTCTTGTCGCAGATTCATTCCCTTAAAGTCCGTCATCTTCGAAGTGTCTTATCGAAGATCCATTCCCTTTAAGCCCGTCATCTTCGAAGTGTCTTGTCGAAGATCCATTCCCTTTAAGTCCGTCATCTTCGAAGTGTCTTGTCGAAGATCCATTCCCTAAAGTCCGTCATCTTCGAAGTGTCTTATCGAAGATCCATTCACTTAAAGCCCGTCATCTTCGAAGTGTCTTGTCGCAGATCCATTCACTTAAAGCCCGTCATCTTCGAAGTGTCTTGTCGCAGATCCATTCACTTAAAGTCCGTCATCTTCGAAGTATCTTGTCGAAGATCCATTGTCTTTTACTTTAATGGCGAAGAATTATAGCCCTGTAAGCGCCAGCACAATAAATAAATTAAACCATACAATATCATGCCGCCAGCAAGCACGCCGTTCCATGCGCCATATTGCCAACAGGCAATTAAGTAAAAACCACCTAAACTACCGCCAACATAATAGTGTACAAGGTATAACGCCGTAGCGGTTGCTTTGGCTGTTTTAGCCTTTTGACTTACCCATGCATACGCAAGTGAATGAGTGAAAAAAGCGCCAGAGCCAATTAGTAATAGACCAATAAGCATCGCGTATAATGAATCATAAGCAGCGACCCACATACCCATTGCACTTACCGTTGTGCCTAAGACCATGCCTTTAATTGGACTATACAATTGGCTCCACTTACCACTGAGTTTTGCCGTAATGGTACCGCTGAGATAACACAAAAAAATCATCGACGTTAAGCTGATAGATAGTGAATAAGGTGGCGCGATAAGACGAAATCCCATCACGGTATACAGATTAACGATCAACGCAAAATTTAAACCGCCAATAAGCATAGCTAACCATAACTCACGCTGTTTTAAGTGACCAACCACCCTTTTATTATGATTACGAAATTGACCTTTTTGTGGGGTAAAATGTTGTTGCTTGGGTAACAGTCGACTAACTAAAATAGCGCCAAATAAACTGAGAATAGCCATACCAATAACGGCTATATTCAAGCCCCAATATTCGGTAACAAAACCGCCGTATAAACGCCCAGAAATCCCCCCTAATGAATTCGCACTAATATAACCACCTACGGCAATCATAAACGCTTTTGGGGTGAACTCTTCAGCCATATATGCAACAGCAACGGCGGCAAATCCCGCAAGAGAAATACCCATTACCCCGCGCGTTATCGTTAACATCATCAAGGAGTCTGTTAGTAACATTGCCATGCCCGTAAACGGCAATAAGAATAGACTTATCATCATCACTTTACGACGGCCAATAATTTCTGAACAGACCGCCCACGGAACCAATGTCAGTGCTAACGTTAACGTGGATGACGCAAGCAACCAATTCACTTCAATCGCACTGGCGTTAAATTTTTCAGCCATTAATGGCAGAATAGGTTGGAACATGTACAGATTACAAAATACGAGGAAAGAGCCTAATGCTAAGGCAAAGCTAGCACGGTGATAAGCGGCTGTTTTTATTTCAATCATGATGAGATGACACTTAGAAGGTGGCGTTCGATAACAAAGGCTATTTTACAACTGATACCAAGTTAAGGATACAAGATTAACAATGAAAACCGATAACAATAATTACCTTTTCACCACCCTTTCAATAGCGGGTATCTCAAAAAAACTATTCTCACTGTAATTGTTTACTGCGGCTTTCAGGGAAGTACACGCAGCTTTACGTGCCTTGCGTTGATCATTGGTTACACCAAAAACGCTAAAATGGGCATCATCCATTAAATTAATGGCTTCCGCTTTAGTAATAACAGCTAAAAATTCAGCCGTATTAATAAAGCCTTGAACTTTTTGTTGAGCAGTATAAATATACGAGGTCTTCTTTTCATGGCTACGCCCTTTACTTTAAAGATAGCGTTGCATTCACCACTTGAACTCAAGGCAATAAGAATAGCTTATCAGCTGAAGATTTGATGGCGATTAAAATAACTATCTAAAGCTCACTAATACCACATTGCTGACCTAATTTAGATACGTATTTGTCACAATAAATAGACCGCTTCGCCATCACAGCGGTCATAGAGACATTACATCAAAGCGACTAAAGGTTATTAACTTTAAAGGCAGTTATTAAGCACAAAGAAGATGTAGGTAATTCAATCGAAACAAATAATTAAATACGTCCATCAACTAAACAAGGGCTTTGTTTCCACTTAACTAACCAGATTAATATATCGCTTGCAGGCATGGGCTTAGCGATGCCATACCCTTGTGCGATGTAACTACCCAAAGATAGTAATAGCGCTCCATGTTGGGGTGTTTCTACCCCTTCGGCAATTACTTTAAGATTAAAGACCTTAGCTAATTCAATGATACCTTGAATAATCGCTTTGTCATCGGTATCCATCAACATGTCTTTAATGAACGATTGATCTATTTTTAAATATTTAGCGGGTAAACGCTTTAAATACGTTAATGATGAATAACCTGTACCAAAATCATCAATTGAAAAGCTTACTCCTAATTGACTACAAGCATTCATCACACTTGATACTAATTCAATGTCTTTGAGTGCACTACTTTCTAAAATTTCAAAATCAAGACTTTCAGCTTTAAAATCAGGATACTGATCAATCATCTCCTTCAAATCACTAACGAATGCAGCATGCTGTAGATGCAGCGGACTGATATTTACACTGATTGGAATATTAGCCCCTAATAACTGCCAATGATGTGATTGTTGCAAGGCTGTTTTTATAACCCACCTTCCTATTTCAATATCTAATAAGTCATGCTCAACCGCGGGTAAAAACAGTGCAGGTGCAAGTATTCCTCTCTCTGGATGATTCCAACGAATTAACGCCTCAACACCAACTAATTCATTCGTTCTAAGGTCCACTTTAGGTTGATAATAAAGTAAAAACTCATCGTCTTTTAACGCTTGAGCTATTCTTTTTAGCTCCACATTACGGTGTTTAACCGCCTCATCTTTTTCTATATCAAAAGTATAACTTCGATTTTTGCCTTTTTGCTTTGCTATATACATAGCTTGATCTGCATGCCTTAATAACTGGTCTGGGCTAGCATTATCAAGCGGATAAAATGTAACACCTATACTGGCAGTAATTTTCAACAACTTTTTGTTAACTCTAAGCGTAACAGAAACTGATTCAAGCATACGTGACAAAACTTCATTACATTCGGAAGGATCAGACAGATCGTCAATTACGGCGACAAATTCATCACCGCCAAAACGCGATAAAGTATCTCCCTCTCTAAGCGCATGTTTTAATTGGTTAGCCACTTTTTTCAATAATTCGTCACCAACATCGTGTCCATGACTGTCATTAACTTCTTTAAATCCATCTAAATCAATAAACGCAATTGCCACAAACTTTTCATTACGTGTACTTTTTGTTACTGCCTGTTCAATTCTGTCTGCTAATAAATTTCTATTCGGCAATCCGGTCAATTGATCGTAGTGTGCTGAAAGTTTTAACGCTGTGTTTGCATCTGCCAAATCAAGGTTACTTTTTTCTAGTTTCCTTTGGTTCGCTTTCTGCTCACTAATATCTTGAAAAATACCGGCTAGGCGAATAGGAATTCCTGCTTCGAGGGTAACGGTGCAAGTGGTTCTTATGTCTATTTTTTTCCCCTTGGTGGTATAAGTTTCTAACTCAAGATCATAACCTATGCCATTATTAACGGCCTTATCCAGTGCAGTGGAAATTATATCTTTAGATTCAGGTAAAAAATAACCAACACCTGCATCTACTGTAGGATTAAATTCTTCTGGCGAAGTATCATGTATACGGTAGGTTTCATCTGTCCAAAACAAATCACCTGTTTTAAGATCTAACTTCCACCCGCCTAACTTACCCACTTGTTGTGATTCGTTTAACAATTGACTGGCAACAATCATCCGCTCTTCATTATTTTTTCGTTCAGTAATATCTAAGTGCGTTCCAATCATGCGTATTGGATTACCTACATCATCTCGCTCGACTACTTTTCCTGAGGCCTGTACCCAAACATAGTGCCCAGATTTATGCATCATGCGAGCTTCAACCTGATAAAGTTCTAACTCTTCTTTAAAATGCTGCGCTAGTAAGTTTTTGGCTTTTATTAAGTCATCAGGGTGCAGATTAGTTGACCAAGTATCAAATTGAATGGGTTGTAATTCATTAACGCTATAACCAATAATCTCAGCCCAGCGCTCATTGAATGTTAATTCTCCTGTTTGAACCTGCCAATCCCATATGCCCACACCTGTTGCATTAATAACAAGTTCTAAAGGTTCGCTATTATTATCTTGTTGATTCTTATCTTGTGAGCCTTTGAATATCAAACGACTTTCCTAGTGTAATTTATGGTTAAAGTTAATTAAGATCATTGAAACGTTTCACTCTTTAACTATAGACATCCTTATCAAAAATATGACTAATTAAGCTCAAAAGCTAAGAAGGCAGATATTAAGGTATGAAATTGAAAAGTTTGCCTTAGTTAATCTGCCCTCGTTCAATGAGGTAACTATAACTTGTCTCATTAGAAAATATGTTCCAACAACGTTATTAACTATGCCACCCATGATAACTAATATTAACTATTAACTATTAACTATGCCACCCATGATAGCTACAAGTAATAATGACAAGCCAGTTGCTGCCTTTTTAGCTTATTAAAATATTGATTAATAAAGTAAGTCGCTTCTATTTAGGTATTATCACAACTATTTTCTCAATACATCGAATTTTAGCCGAGATAAATCGACCACTTTAAAATAGCATTAGTTTACGTCTTATTAATAAAAGTACTTATGCGCTATTCAAGCAGAGCTGAGCATTAGTTATCCCGTGTGCTCGTTGCAAACCAACATGCTCGCTATTAACTATGCCACCCATGATAACTACAAGTAATAATGACAAGCCAGTTGCTACCTTTTTAGCTTATTAAAATATTGATTAATAAAGTAAGTCGCTTCTATTTAGGTATTATCACAACTATTTTCTCAATACATCGAATTTTAGCCGAGATAAATCGACCACTTTAAAATAGCATTAGTTTACGTCTTATTAATAAAAGTACTTATGCGCTATTCAAGCAGAGCTGAGCATTAGTTATCCCGTGTGCTCGTTGCAAACCAACATGCTCGCTAAATTCACATAAATGTTCGGCCGTGCCAACAGCACCTGTGAAGATACTTTCAAAATCTGTAGTGAGTTTTAACCAGCTTTCATCATTGATGTGAAGCCTAGCTAGAATATTTGCTGTTTTACTGGTGATAGCACCACGTTTATCATCACGCAAGATGCGGCCTGTTTCATCAACCAGTGTTAAGTAATCTAGTAAGCTAAAACGAATACCTGTGAGTTTATGTTGGTGTTCGTTACCAGTAAAAGGTAATAACCCTGTAGGTTGTTCGCCTTTTATCGCTGCTTGTATCCGTAATTGAATACTGGTGAAGTCTGACTGCTCTGGTGTGGGCGCAATGCCTGCGCGTACTGGGTTTAAGTCAACATAAGCCATGCACGACAGTAAAGCGCCCTCATCAAGCAGTGCTTGTGATTTAAAGCGCCCTTCCCAAAAATGTCCCGTACATTGGTCTTCTCGATTAGCTTGTCGGGCTATCGGCTCATTCAATGAGCGCATAAACCAACTGATATCGATTAAACGTTTTTTATAAATCTCGGCAGTACTTTCAACCATCGCAAGTTGAAATTTATCAAGCGGTTGTTTATGTTGATATTGCCGCGTGAGATAGGTGCCTTTGAATAACTGATGCCAACGCCTAAGTACTTCATCAGTAGACCAACTCTTTACTTGGTCAGTATCAACATGTAGCACGATATGTAAATGATTATGCATCACAGCATGGGCACAAATATTGATAGCAAATACTTGTGCTAATTGAAATAGTCTCTTTTCAATCCATGTCCGTCTATGTTCAAAACTGACACCCGTTTCCTTATCTATTCCACATAAAAAAGCCTTTCGTACCGTACGACTGCAAATGTGATAATACGGGGTATCTAATAAACTTATTTGTTGTGAACGAGGCTTAGGCATTTCAATCACCAACTTAACAAAGGTAAATTAACCTTAGTTTAGTGATTGAAATATGCACAAGTTATTATGGGTGGCCTGATAAGTTTCAATATAAAATATTCTTCATTTCAACATGACTTTCTGCACAATTTATAAAACTCCAAATAGATAATTGGTTGGCATAATAAGATGCAATTTGCGAGTGGTTATATAGGATTCTAATTATGTTGACTATCACTCATGTTATTACACATTAAAATCAGATAGTTAACAATTTTCATCAAAAAATATTTTATAAGGTATGTTAATTGCTATTGCCTTTAATACAGCTTTAAAGGAGAAAGATATGTGCTCAAAACAAATTAATGCTTTGACAGGAGTCCGTGGAATTGCAGCTCTTTGGGTGGTTGTTCTTCACGGTGCTAATTATACTAACGTTTCCACTTTACTACCTGAATGGACAAGCAACTTGATCAATAAAGGCTGGCTCGGTGTTGATCTGTTTTTTATATTGAGTGGCTTTGTAATAGCATACGTACATCAGAAAGATTTTTACAGACTCAATTATTCTCTAATAACTAAGTTTTTGAAGCTTCGGTTAGCCAGAATTTATCCTGCCCATCTTGCTGCAACACTCATACTGCTTCCAATTGTTGTCGGGGCTAGTGTTTTTTCTATCTACAGTTTATCGCAAGGAACTTATGCCAGTTATGACCTTAAGCGCTTATTGTTCAGTATCACTCTTACAAATGGTTGGGGCATTCCTGACAGTAATGGCTGGAATTTTCCATCTTGGTCTGTTGCTTCGGAGTGGTTCGCTTACTTAATGTTCCCACCAATCGCCTGGGCCTTTAATAAAATAAAATCAGCTAAATTTTTTATTACTCTCATTGTACTTATTTTTTTCATCATGCACTTAGCGGCAATCACCATGAACGATGCTTCCCAATATATGCCACAAGCGCAATGGATTTTACTTCGAGTAGCCTCTGAATTTATTATAGGCTGTTGTTTATTTAACATATTCACTCAGGTTCCCCAAATATTGTGTACTGACACTGCTGCTGTCAGCATTATAGGAATAATTATTTTCGTTTGCATTATTGGGCTT
The DNA here is from genome assembly GCF_002836255.1 of Colwellia sp. 75C3. Taxonomy (GTDB): domain Bacteria; phylum Pseudomonadota; class Gammaproteobacteria; order Enterobacterales; family Alteromonadaceae; genus Colwellia. Next base: position 102,512 of record NZ_PJAU01000032.1, read on the forward strand.
CCTGCCTTCTTCGACGGCCTTATCATCATTCTTTTTAGCCTACTTATTTTGAACCTCAGCCGAGCTAATGGCTTTGTTGCTAGAGTTTTATCTGGCAATATAATGATCTACTTAGGCCGCATTTCATACTCAATTTATTTAACACATTTCACAGTTCTGATCGTTTTTAACCAAGTGTTAAAACGAACTAATTTTATTGAACAATCAAGTATTGAATATCTATTACTTTTCTATACTGGCTATATCACAATCTCTATTCTTTCAGGAAACGTGTTGTTTTCTCTGATTGAAAATCCTTGTCGTCGTTTATTAAGAACTAACTGGATTGAAAAATCATCAAAAGCAGTTTATAACAAAACAGAAAACACCATATAAAGTTCATAAAGAGGTCTTGGCTTTTCCCCTATAGGCATCATGGTGCTAAAAGTCAGGATGTTGTGGCTTAGTAATATTAGCCATAACTTTGTCAGCTTCTGAGGCGCGATGATAGCGCTTAGGCATTTCATTCACCAACTTAACAAAGGTAAATAAGCTTAGTTTAGTGATTGAAATATGCATAAGTTATTATGGGTGGCCTGATAAGTTCAGCACCCCCCATCCTTAAAGCTAATGCCATTAATTGACAGTCAACTCGCTTTGACAGGCTAAAATTCTCTCAAACTAATTAATGACGGGTTCTACGTTGATTTCATTCTCAAGCCATTTTATTTTAGTTGCCTCATGATTACGTTTAAAAGCACAGGTTTTAGTCGATATTTCAATATTTACACCTGACAGTATTGATTGGTTTACTGATAGTTCCAAATCAACTAAATGTTCACTTATTTTATCCCTTTTTTCTAACCAGTTTTTATTTAGACTACCTAAGAGCACTAAGTGTTGTTTTAATGCTTTATTAATACGATCTATTTTCGAAGGGTCGATAGTGTTTTGAGTATTACAGCTTGCTAGTAATTTATATATTTTAGGCAGTCGCCTGATTAGTTTATTCGCTAGTTCATCCGCAATAATCCGTAACTCTTCTACTGTGTCGACCCAATAATTAAAATTTATGTGGGTCAAAGCGCCGCCAGCAGAACCAAGTGTACCCACATTAACTACGCCTCCGGTGTGCACGAATGTACTAAATATTTTTCCATCCGCTTTTTCATTGTCAATATTACCTACCCACAAATTACCTTCAACTATAATTTGGCTATGCGAAATATATTGTGCCACCTTAATATCATTTTTAGCGAAAATATCGGCATATTGAACAAACTGGGCAATAACATCACCATTAGCATGAAGCACAACACTGTTCTCTAGTTCATCTTCTATCGATATTTGACGACCAATAACACCCTGAGCAATAGATATATTTCCGCCAGAGGAAATCATCGCCGATTCAACGACTCCGCCTATAACAATATCTTCACTCGCATACAATTCCATACCTTCGCGAACATTTCCTTTAACAAAAATAGAACCATCAAAACGGATATTGCCTGTGCCTACATCTATATCTTCAATTTCTAGTAGATTACTCACACTAACACTATTATCTAAATGCTTTGGCATACCATCAATGGCAGCGATAATAATATTATTTTTTTCATCTAAAAAAGATGATCCTTCGGCTTCTTCTATAACACAGACTTTACCGGGTACTGCTTCAATAACTTTTCCAACAATATTAAAACCATTAATACCGGCGGTTGGTTTAATTAACATGGCTAATTTTGTCTCTGCTTTGACGAAAACTAAATCGCCCAGTTCACGCATATCAACATTGCCATTATCGAGTTCTTTAGGTGCTAAAATTCGCTCGGACGGATCATCAACCAAATATTTTATATAACCATCTATACCAGCGGTGCTAAGCACCCCTTTGGCTATTTCTGTCGATAACGTTTTTCCTGCTTGAAGCACCTGTCCTGAATTGACAATATTAATTAGGTTTTCTTTAATAATGCCTTTAGTTATTTTGTGCTCTTTTAACGCATCGACAATATCTGAATTTTCAATATGTTTACCGCCATAGCCCGCTTTAAGCTCTATAGTGGCAGACATATTTTCTGGCGCTATAGTGAGCGTAACCGAAGCATCAACAGCATTGGCAATGATGGAAGAAATACAAACATTATCTTCTTGCTCTTCATCTTTAGCGGCGTTTGTCACTTCTGCTAGAAGTGATTCCATTGCGCCATCAATGAGTAAAAAAGTAGAGTACTGAGATGATTTAAACGCCTTTTGCATTTTTTTTAGATCAGCTTTAGGCTTCCCCTCCATTGGAGTCAGGGTCATTAACAAATCTTTTTCTTCATTTTCAATGGTTAGCGTGATATCGCACATATATGATTCATCTATTATTTTTAAAAAATTATAGTATTCGGTGTAGCTTGCTTCACGTCGGTGTTAGTTAATGCTTTTGCTAGCGTTGCTCACTGGAGTACGAAATTGCACCAATCTTGTTTGATACAACTAAAGTACTCCTAAAAGATCTAGATTACAAAGACATAGCTTATTAAAAATTAATGGCTGCCTGTAACAGTTACGTGGGAGTGTGTGCCAATAAGAAAAGCTAACGCTATCCCACTTAAGTGTCACCAAGGTTCAAACTTTATAATAGAGAAGCCTAAATAGAGTCCAGAACCAGCAACATTACATAAAAAAAACCAAACGATAAAAACTAACCTTATCAATATAATACATAGACAGTGGGCATATGTACCATCACTAAAAATCACGCATAAATTAGCCGTAACTGGCGTATGCCCGATGATTTGTCATGAAACTCAGGTAATAATTAGCATAGAGACAATTACCTGACGCTACTTTTTATTGAGTGAATTAACAAGCAGCGGTGATTTCTACGTGTCATTGAAATAGGGTTTAGCTTGTATCGCGCATCAGCTTTCAAGCGAATTTTTAGCTATTAACACCGTGGATTTTTATTTTACTATTTACGACAAAAAGGGAGATTACTATGAGTATTAACAGAGAACGGGTTTTTGTGTGGAGTGGTAAAATCCGGTTATTTCATTGGATAAATGTAATCGCGATTACATTGCTCATTTGTATCGGTTTAGTCATTTTAAATGGCAAGTTGTTTGGTGTTAGCACGGATGGCAAGATTTTATTAAAAACAATGCATGTCGTCGTAGGTTATGTCTTTGCCACCAACTTAGTCATCAGGCTGGTTATTGGCTTTATCGGTAAAGCACATGAGCGATGGAGTAAGGTATTACCTTTTAATAAAGGTTTTACCCAAGCGCTAGTCGACTTTAAAAATAATAAAAAAGCGGCGTATAAGGGACATAACCCCGCAGGAAAGTTAATGATTTTGGCTTTATTTACCTTATTGTTTACTCAAATGATTTCAGGTCTGGTTATTGCGGGTACCGATATTTATTACCCACCTTTTGGTGGCTACTTCGCCGAAAGTATTGCGATAGATAAACAAAATACTGAGGTGATTCAGCCTTATTCAAAGGTGAATGTTGATGAAGCGGCCTATAAAGAAATGCGTGCGATACGAACCCCGTTTATAACCGCGCATGTTTATTCATTTTACGGGTTACTCTTCCTTATTCCTTTGCATATTTTCGGAGTTATCATTGCAGAAAGAAGAGAAAAAACAGCGTTAGTTTCTGCCATGATTAACGGCTATAAATACTTGCCAAAAGATACCGAGGATTAAGCCATTAATGATTAGCCGTTGGTAACTACTCACTTTTAACAAACCAGTTTTGGGTATGATTAATAAAGTAAACTAACGATAACATAACGGGTACTTCAACCAGTACCCCAACAACGGTCGCCAATGCCGCACCTGAGTGTAAACCAAACAGCGAAATAGCCACAGCAACGGCTAATTCAAAGAAGTTAGATGTGCCTATCAAACAAGCGGGAGCCGCGATGTTATGCGGCAGTTTCATCCACTTTGCCGCTAGGTAAGCAATAATGAAAATACCGTATGTTTGGATCATCAGCGGAATAGCAATTAAGCCGATGGTTTGTGGCTCAGATATGATGGTGTTGGCTTGAAAACCAAATAATAAAACAACCGTCGCTAATAAACCGATAACCGACCAAGGTTTTAATGTCGCTAATAAGTTGTCTAATGACTTGTTAGCACTGTCGGTATTTGACTCAATATTATTGCTGTTCTTATTTAATATTCTTCTGGTGACTACCCCCGCAATTAAAGGTAATAACACATACAGTAAAACCGAAATAAGTAACGTTTCCCAAGGCACTTGAATATCACTAACGCCCAGTAAAAATGCCGAAATAGGCGCAAAAGCGAATATCATGATGACATCATTAACAGAGACTTGAACCAAGGTGTAATTAGGATCGCCTTTGGTTAACTGAGACCACACAAACACCATTGCTGTACAAGGTGCGACGCCCAGTAAAATCATACCCGCGATGTATTCTTGCGCCGATTCGGGGTCAACTAAGTCTGCGAATAAATAGTTAAAGAACAGCCAACCTAACGCAGCCATAGTAAAAGGTTTAATAAACCAATTAATGATGATGGTTAGCACAAGTCCTTTGGGATTTTTACCGACATCTTTTATTGATGAGAAGTCAATTTGAACCATCATCGGGTATATCATCACCCAAATAAAAACGGCGACAACAATGTTAACGTGCGCAATTTCAAGCTCGGCAATCAGTTGAAATATGTCCGGTTGCCATAACCCTAAAGTCACGCCAAGCAGTATGCTTAAACCAATCCAAACAGATAAGTAACGTTCAAAAATACCCATGGTTAAACCTCCCTCATTAAATCTTCTATAAAGTATGCTGCAAGTTCGTGTCTGCCTGCACAGTTAGCTTTGGCATATATCGCGGTGGCTTGGCCTCTCACTGTTTTTTCTTTTACTTGTCGTGCTTCCGCGATTTCTTTCATCGAAAGCCCTTTAATTAACAGTAACGAAACTTCACACTCAGAGGGTGTTAGTTGCCATTTAGCGAATTGTTCTTTCATCACTTGCAGTAATTCACCGGCGAGTCTTGCTGTTTTCGATTTCTCTATGATGATGACTTTTTTGAGGGATTTAACATGTTGCAGTTCACGAAATAAAACCACCGAAATGGCCATGAAAACCATGAACTCAAGACTGAGATGGAGAAAGCCGTCTTCATTACTCAACACATCACTGACAATGTCAAAAATAAAAAACGCCATGGCAAATGCCAGCACGATAGCTGGCAAGTATAATCTTAAAGACACTGAATACCTCTCAAGTAGGAAAGTTTAATGCGATTTATTATTGAACATTTTTCGCCAAATAGGTTTACCACAAAGTGCATGTAAAATTACCGCGCCCACATGTAATGCTAAAAAGAGGGGGATTAATGACTCACCTATTTCATGTAGTTCTTCTACATACTCAAAAATGTTACTTCCACTCTCTGACCCTAGCATAAATAGCGCTGTTCCGGTAACTGACATCCAAATAAATATTAACAAACCAAACGCTTGCGTGAAGCCTGCAAGCCCCTCGTGACGGCCTCGCTTCGGGATTTTTAATGTGAGTAAGCTACGAAAATCTTCAATGGCATATTGCCTTTGCTGTTTTGAAAACGGGGACCATGCCTTAAAAGACAATGCAGGTGAATGGGTAAAACCCATTGCCACTCTTATCAGCATTATGCCCGCTAACGACAAGCCTAAATAACTATGCAATAAATAGCCATTTGAGGTGATTCCGTCTTCAGCAAACTCTGAGGTAAGGAATGCAAAAACACCAAAAAAGGCCATGCCTAAATGAATGAGTTTTGCGTAGGTTGGGTAAGCATATTGATCACTCATGATGACTCCATAATTGACGTGATATTAATTATGGGATGAGTTTATTGTTTTAAGACAAAATATACATGGGGCAATTGCCTATAACGCCCTGTTTTAAGACCTATGCCCTAGGCAGGGCATTGATATCAACCGGATGAAATTGAATGATAAAGGAGCACTTTTGCTCCCATAGCTGAAAATAATATCCACGTTAAGGCTAATTTAACATTGTACCTATTGCAAACATGAAATGTTGATTGAACTTCACGGTCATGATTTGCTTGAATAGCCTTGTTCTGCTGCTTTTTTAGACCAGTGAGTGGCCTTTTCTTTATCTGCTGTAATACCTTTACCATCTGCATACAAAAGTCCAAGGTTATACTGAGCCTTTGCATCACCTTGCTCTGCGGCTTTTGTGTACCAATCAAATGCTTGTTTGTAATCCTGAGCAACTCCTTGCCCATTTTCATACATTACTCCAAGGCTATACTGAACCCCTGCATTACCGTCTTCAGCGGCTTTTGAGTACCATTTTAACGCTTGTTTATAATCTTGTGGAACTCCTTTGCCATTATAATATATAAGCGCAAGATGAAATTGAGATCTAGGATTACCTTGTTCGGCTGCCTTAGTGTGCCACTCAATAGCTAGGTTATAATTCTGAGCAACTCCTCTCCCTTTTTCATAGATGATAGCTAGGTTGTATTGATCCTTAGCATTACCTTGTTCAGCTGCTTTTCGATACCAGTCCACGGCTTTATTGTAATCTTGTTTGACTCCTTTTCCTTTGGTATACATATAACCAAGATAGCTTTGAGCCTTCGCACTCCCTTGGCCAGCAGCTTTATTAAACAGAGTAAGAGCCTGGGGGTAATTATTATTTTTATACGCTTCTTTTCCTTTGTCAAAATCATCATTTGCAATTGAAGAAAACGATACAAGTAGAAATAAAAAGTGGGGGAATAAACGCACTGTAAATCATCCTTATTTTTGCTATAAACAAATAACCTATTTCATCATAGTGACAAGATCAAGGTAATTAAAAATTTTTTAATTAAAATTCTACCCTATCCTATTTTCACTTACCCTTTCCGCATGAAGAAGGCATAAACCACAATAATTAGATGATGATTTTCTAAGGTTCACTTATGCCAGACAAGCGTCATTAGCCATGTATCTTAAATAGTACATTTGCATTTGAGTTAATATCGAAAGTGCCAAGTTCACGGGGTTAATATTATGTCGTAAGGAACAAACTCGGCAGTATTCCTCCCGAATTAACCTTTTAATAGATGTGTTTTTATACAACATAATATCTGTTAGTGTTTGATTTCTTTACACTATTAATTTCTGATGTCACCATGTAAACGCAAGTTGTTGATTTAAAACAAAGTAAGTTTGTGGGAATGATTTTTGCTTACATCGTGATAATTACAAATATACTTAATGGAATAAATATTAATGACAAAGTTTTTAATTACAATATTAGCCCTTCTTTCAATGGCTTCCCTTAGCCTGAACGCACATGCAACACTTATCAACTTTGACGGCACTTCAACTGTAGGCAACGACTCTCTTCTTGTACCTTATTTTGGTAGTTCATCAACGGTTCTATCTATCGCATTAAATTTTGAAGTAGCAACAGGTCAAAAGGTTAATGAATCAGTAGGCTCGAACTCTGCTTCTGGTGAAGTCACATGGAATGATGGTCAAGAACGTATATTTACAATAGATTCTTATTATTTAGGCAGTGTGTCTTCCAACGGTTATTTATCTTTTAATTTCAATGGACTTGGCCCTGATATTAACGGAAAAAATATGACTGATTTCATATTACGTGTGAATATCGGTGAAAATCCTTTTACTTCAAATCTATTATTTTCTGATGCTTTGATTGATAAAAGTATTACGAGTCGAGCAGCGATTAGAAATGGTAACGTAGCATCTTCCAGAACTTTTGGTGAGAGTGAAGGTAACCTCACTGTAGCAGTACCTGTACCAGCCTCAATTTATTTGTTTAGTCTGGGAATGATAATGCTTTCCTTACGTAAGAAGTATAATCGTGTAGCTCCTTTATAAAATAAAAAGGGGTTGATTAACCGTCAAATTAAATGAACTATGCTTTTGTATCGTTCATTTTTTTGCCTAAATGTAATTGATTAACTATCTCCCCCATAATAACTACAAGCAATAATGACTCTATATTAGTTGACTCTTTGATTGAATAAACACGTATAAGTTATTATGGTGACACCGTAAGTTAGTTGATATAAACAGATAGGATAATTTGTTCGGGCGGCGATAGATTGCCCCCACAGCGCCATAGAAAACTTTATCTTTTTTCTGTGACTTGAGCTTGTAGGGGCAGCATTACCCTGTGTGATAAAGGATAGGGTTTTACTCATTTATTCGCATTTTATTGTCGTACAAAGATAAGTCCATAATGAGTTCACCTTTTCGATTAAAGTCATAACTAGAGATCTCCCCTACTCCGTAAACAGACAGTTTTTCATTGATGGCTAAAACCACTTTGTGGGTAATACCATTTTCACCATCCAATTGAATTGAATCATCGGTTGATTTATTAGGGTTTATAACTTTTTCATTACGTAAAACAATAGACTGGTGTTTTTTGCGATAGTTAACAATTTTAAATTCTTTATTTAAGAAGCGTTTTGTGATTTTTTGAATAATATTCATAATTTTATCTACCTAATTTAATTTATTTATAATGGGATTTATCTAAGCGACTAACGTTTTAAATCCCTCGGGTTTTATTGCTAAAACGGATTGGTTTAATCGATATAAAATATTTTCAGCGGTATTGCCGATAATAAGCCCAGCGATACCAACGCGTGCAACGGTTCCCATTACGACTAAATTGGCATTGATTTTTTTCGCATACGCAGGCAATGCTTCTCTAGGGTGACCCTTTATCGAAATACTCTCAGGAGAAAGAAATTCAAATGCATCCTTACCAATGTTCTGTAATGCATTTAACATAAAGTTATTTAAGTTTTCTTTGTGGGAGTCTTCGACTTCCTTAACATAGGTATTAACTTCTTCTTCACTCTGTTTAACAAAAGACGAATGCCTTAATCTACTTTCTGATGGTATAGACCAAATCGATACCACTTTTAAAATAAAACCTTTAGCCATGGCGAGTGTTACTGCTGCTGAAACAACCGCTAAGTTGAGTTGATCTCTAGTGGCGCGTTCTGCGGCAGGATAGCTATCATCAACATCAACCGCTGCAATGACACAACGGCTCGGTTGATTATCTTCTGATTCAGGGTTAACTAACCAAACAGGACATGGGCATTGACGAAAATATTCCATGTCATTACTGCCAAAAACGTTGCCTGTTAAGCCTTCATCTTTTGAAGGTTTGATGACTAAGTCGAATCCATATTTATTAACTTTTTTAATGACTTCAATGAAGGAATCATTATGAATACATTCTTGTTGAATTGAGGTGAAGTTTGAAAACTGCCTTAACATTTTGTCTCTTTCAACGTCTAAAAAATCAAGCCTATTAATTATTTCAGCCTTAGAGAAACCAATGTTACTGGGGAATGAGTCTTCCGTAAGTGTGAATAGCACGGTTAAATTGGCCTGATTTTCTTTCGCAAATAATACCGCCTTTGTAAGTGCCATAGTGTTATCTGCAGCATCGCTATATACATAGAGGATGTTTTTAAACGTTAACATAATGATTATTTCCTTTTTAATGCTAAAAATAGCATGGTGTGATAATTCTAAATTTCCTCTTTGTTAAGGAAAAATGTCTATTTAGAAAATAAGCGGCATATTTTTTTCAAAGATAATAAACAACAAAATTGCGCCCCAAACACATAAGCCGATAACTTCTTTATTTTCGTTAACTCTATTCATCATTGCCTCTTATAAAAACTTACCCTGTTGAGTAAAGCCTCTTAATTTTCGATGATGTAAGTTTACAAATTGATGAGGATTATTGATGTGTAATAGTGGGCTGGCAAAGTGTGATTATTGAATAAGTGATGTGTGTTTTTAATAACTGATGGGGAAATAAAGGATAGTAGAATAAAGGATGAGATAATTTCAGCGCGTTGTTTAACGATAATTTATTTGCACAAAATATTGTTCGCATTCAATCAAGCCACACTGAATTGATAGAAGCCGTTAATAGTCAACAGATCCGTTGACTAATACAGAGAGAATTTTACCTCATGAACAAACTATAGGATCATCACCACAGGGTGCTCCATGGGTTATCCAGTTAAGTAATGTTTGATAATTTTGTTCGCCTTCCACTGTATCCCTTTTGATTCTAATACCACCGCCATGGTTCAGTGTTGTTGCTTTAAAGAGTAGTAAGCTCGATGCTGGATCATTGAGATCGACACGTTCAAGCACACTTTGATAGATATTAAGATTCGATGAATTAAAATAGACAGCGATACCTGCGAAATTCTCTGACTCTCTATGGCAGCCAGAGCAAGCACTGATAATGGGTTGGATATCATTACTAAAGGTCAACTCCTGTGGAGTCGGCGACATCAAGCTGTTAATGGTAATAACTGTTTGCTCAACATCTGAAAAACCAGCCTCATTACTCGCAGTCAATTCTATGGTGTAGTCACCATCCTTATCGGCCGTTAATACCGTACTTATTCCGGTGGCATTTGATAATACGCCTGTTGCATCACTAGGTGATGAGAGTAGTTTCCAGGAGAATGTTTCAGAAAGAATACTTGCTGATGCATTGAGTGAGACTGGAGACGTTGAAGTTCTGTTTTCGCCTAGTATAGCTACAGGTACCTGGGGTGGGCTTATATTGCCATTGCCATCGAAGGCATTAAACCCAGGTAAAAAAGAAGCGAGCAATGTCGGCGCAGCTTCAGGAAACCGCCAGAATGTAGTGTAATTTAGCAACGACAGTGGCATTTGACCACGGCGATATACCAGTTCAATAATAAGGTCAGAGTAGCTGATGAATTGTTCATAATTACTCAAATTAATAGCATTGGCGAGAGATACTGACTCATTATTGATTTGAGTCGTTCTGTTGGCTCCTGAGTTTGTACCAAGTAGGGAATGACAGGCGGCACAATGGGGTTTAATGACTTCTTTGTAGAGTCGTTCAATCCCATCAGGGCGGTTGCCATTTTTCTGCCAACCAATAGGAATAAAATCCTTGTCATATTCAACCGCAGAAAAATCGCCAGCATAAGCGCCCGTATCCAATTCAATGGCAAAATCAGCGTTCCATTTACCTTGAATAGCATCATCCCAGCCTTGCATATCCGCATAAGCAGAATGTACCAACTGGTTAATTGCTTTTATCGCAGGCTGTAACGCTTGTTCTGTGTGCCCTGAGGTTTTGGAGAAAGTGAAATGTTCTGTGTCGAGTATATTCATCTTCGCTGAACGTAAAGATTGCTCAGGAAATGAACCGTCAGGGTTCAATGGCAATGGTTTTCCGCCATGACACACAAAGCAAGGAGTGGGCATAGCTTTAAAACCACGGCCATCAGGATCTACTTCCAGTGCCCTACTTCGTTGCCCATTTTCATCGGCGATGTTAAAAAAGAACATTTTAACGATTTTATCCGACGTGGCATCGTTGGGATCTATCGGTGAATATTCTAGCGCCGAGTTGCCTATAAAATAATTTTGATTAGCCGTTAACGCGGCATTAAGACTTAAAGGGCCATAAGTCGACGCATCGCCAGGCCCCAGTTGTACGACATAGTTTTCGATATAGATTGCAATACCGCCATCGGTTCGAGTTTTGGCATACATATCCCGGCCATAGCCAAGGTCAACCCGATCTCTGAAGGTAAGATGCTGGTCTGCACCATTATCAAAGCCATTCAATGTTTTCCAGCTGCTTAACGTAGTACGTTCCGCATTGGGATCGACCGCTTGATAATAAGCATTGGCATAACTGGCCGAACTAATTTTTGAGTTATCTAATGCCATTTGAGCATTGCTGCCCCCGGCACTGTCATCATCTTCAGCAATAATATGGCCGTTACGGGTTAAATAAAGATAGTTATCCGCCGTTGAGGTTAAGGTGACTTTGAGGCCTCCTGAAACCGCGAGGGAGATTGGGTGAGTTGGGTTATCGACACTACTATGGTCCATGCCACCTGAGCTGATCCAACTGCCTGAAAAGTTGATTGATGTGCCATCGTCATAGTCAATAGTCAGCTGGTAGTCATCTGTTACTTCATTACCTTTAGTTGCGACAACAATGACATATTCACCTGCAGCTAAAGAGGCTTGAGTATTGATGAAGCGTAAAAAATGATTAACCGTTACAGACTCATTTATGGGTGGAGGTTCAATGACTTCAGTATCATCACGGCTATTATCAAAACAAGCGGTTAAAGCAATAGAGAGTGCTAATATAAACAGTTTTAACGTTTTATTTCCCATTAGAATCTCACCAAATAACTTGCACGAAAAATCGTACTTTGATAACTAATATTAGCCTCTGCAGTAGAGTCGATATGGAAAACTGAAAAGTCGAAAGCACTACTTTCGCCAACAGCTACATTTAGGCCAAGGGTTAATGTGTGTGTATCAGCTTTTAACTTGTACGCTATCCAATCACCACATAAAGCATTGTTAAATGCGTGGTCTGTTTCCATTTCTAAAGACCAGTTTATCAACGGAAAAATGTCATCTGCGATGGCGCCATTACAGAATACAGCTTGTGAAGTTGACCAGATTTCGCCCTTGCGATAACCATAAGTCATATACCATAAGTATCTGGCATTGTGCCGGTAATCTAAATTAACAAAGCCTTCATTTCTATATAAATCAAAGACCGTACCGTCCGAGTCCTGTGACCAATATTTAATCCCGGCGACTAATGTAAAAGCATCCGTCAGGCGTTTAGTGGCAAAAAATTGCGACTCTATAACTGTACTGTCACGTTGGACAACACCGTAGGTATCATCCTGAATGGAGATATTAAATTGATAGAATGGTTCGAAAAAACCTCGGGTAGACTGCCAGCGATAAATGAATTGAGCACCATAGGTAGTGCGACTTAAATCATCCAATACATTCTGTTTTCTGGCTTCAAGGAAACCTTTTAAAGAGATTGCACTGTCGTCATTAATATCGATATTGAATATCAAGCTGTAGTTCAATTCGATGAATTTATCTTCAATGATATCCCTATCTTTTTGTGCCTGCCCCTGATTATTATTAAAGCCAAATGACATATCTACATCATGGAGCCATTCAATTTCGATCGTTTGGCCTACCGCAACAAACGTACTACTACAAATATAAAGGCTGCAAAACAGAATGAGTTTGAGCAAATTATTTTTAGTTTTTTGCATAATTAAGGTGCTCTTCGGTTTTTTATTCTGATAAATAGCAACATCACAAGTAACCATAAAAGCTGCGATGAAATTTGTCCGGAGCCACCAGAAGATGTTGTTGGTTTATCGGGTGCTGGTGGTGGTTGATTGCTTTCGATAGAAACACCGACACTACCCGGGTCTTTGATCACACCATTAACCATGCCGTCGGTATCATTAGGACCACCATCGGTGAGTGTTAACTCGATACATTCAGAAAATTTAGCAATGCCTGTCTGATATAAATCATCGAGCGGCGGCGGGCAGATACCATCAATTTTCTTGGCTGAGCGTACATTGTCATCGCCTGTTACAACAAATTCTGTCCAGCTATCGTTAATGAATTTTCGATAACTTGCTCCTTCATCAGGAACAAACTGATTCAGTGGTAAAACGACCACTGCCGTAGGTTTCACAATGGTAAGTCCGTGAATTTCAAAGTCAGAAATCCCGCCAAAATTGGTGATATTGGTATCAATTACCGTTTGACCATTATTGTCTACTACTTCTTGCGCACTAATAATGGCTCCAGTCCTTTTAGCCTGTAAAGCTAGGTCTCCGATACGCAGGGCGAAACCACGTTGCGTTTGTAGTAGGTTCTGGTAATTATCAGCCGTTGCCGACACAGAGGTATGCAATAGAGTTTCATCATTCACGGCGTCTAGATAATCGAGTAATCCATCATTGTCGCTGTCGCCCAAACCTTCGGTTGCATCATCAAAACCATCATTATCACTATCTGCAAGGTCAGAAAGCACAGGTGATGTCGCTACGACATTAATCATCAGGCTGAGGTCTGTTTGTGAGACACCGTCGGATACACTCACTTTAATCGGATAAATACCGGGCAAAAGGTTATTCACTGCGGGATCAAAACTGAAACTGTTGCCATTAATGGTTGCCATCATTTCTATAGCTGAACTTGACCAGTCATAGGTGAGAGTATCGCCGTTGCCATCGGTGGCATTGGCGACAATATTGACTGTACCTAGGTCTTGGAAGACAGTACTGGTTACTAGATTATTTTGTGTCACTGATAAAGCAACCATAGGTGACATATTCTGCTCTGAAATCCTCACCGTGTAATTCAACTCAGTTGAAAGAATAGCTTGACTACTAACGGTGGCCAATGTGATGACAAAGTCTTCATCAGATTCTGCTGTTTGGTCACTAAGAATATTGACCGGCATACTGACTTCCTGACCTGCTGTGATTTGTACTGAACCAGCAACTAAATCATGGTCTGTGGCATCAGCAATTCCTGTCACAGTATAATTGAGAGTGACAGGGTAATCGGGTGCATCACCATTGAGTGTAAAGGTGATATTAATGGTTTGTCCTTCATCGGTGGCCACTGAGCCCGAAAGAGATGCAAGTGGCAGAACATCAACGATTTGTTGTGCGGTTATAACGTTATTATTGGTATCTGTAGCAGTCCAGTTAATGGTGTATCGACCAGGCCTGAATGGACCATTGATATCGGCGATAGGCGTTATATCACCATCAGTTATATCAGTTGCCGATGCGCCCAGCTCAACTTCAGTTACGTAACCAGTTGCGGGAACAGTTAAATTAGCAATACTGATAGTAGGTGGATTATTATCAACGAGCATATTGCTACAAAGTGCGTCATTGTTAGCGGCGCAAAGCTGATATTCTTCGAGGTTGGTTAATCCATCCCCATCGAGATCTTCATCTGCATCGCTTGCATCCCTGGGATCAAGGCCATTGGCTACTTCAGTAACGTTAGCTATTCCATCGCCATCAATATCCAGATCACAGATATCACCTATATCATCAGCGTCTAAATCTTCTTGTTCGGTGTTGGCAATATCAGGACAGTTATCATCGTAATCCGCTACGGTGTCGGCATCAGTATCGAGTAAAGTCACCGTGAGGCTAAAGCTTGCCAATGAGGTTGACGCACGGTTGACGTCGGTAACGGTAATAACGATGGCTGTTGAAATAATACCTACATCAGTCTTAACCGGTGTTCCGGTCAATGCACCGGTAGAGGTATTAAAGCTGCTCCAGCTAGGCTTATTGGTAATTGTATAAACCAAGGTTGCAGTCTCACCAATATCGACATCAGCCCCGAGTGGGGTAAAACTATAAAGGCTCTCTTCTTCGACTGAGGTTAGCGGGCTGCCGGTAATAGTTGGCGCATCATTGGTATTGGTCACCATGAGATTAAAGTTTACTAATGACGCCGATACATTACTGGTATCTCTGACTGAAATGACAATTGCAGATGTGCTGCCTACATCTGCATTGACAGGTGTTCCCGTTAAAGTGCCTGTAGTGGTACTAAAACTGCTCCAAGGCGGCTGATTGGTTATGCTGTAAGTTAATACATCATCATCTAAATCATTCCCTATTGGTGTAAAGCTGTATGCATTATCTTCTGCGACACTATTACTGGGAGTACCGGTAATAGTGGGTGCATCATTGATATTGGTCACCGTGAGGTTAAAGCTTGCCAATGAGGCCGACGCATTGTTGACGTCTGTCACGGTAATAACGATGCCTATTGTTGTAATCCCCACATCTCCATCTACAGGTATACCAGTCAATGCCCCTGTAGAGGTGCTAAAGCTGGCCCAGTTAGGTTTATTGGTGATAGCGTAAAGCAATGTTGCTGTTTCACCAATATCGACATCACTCCCTAGCGGAGTAAAGCTATAGGGGGTATCTTCTGCGACTGAGGATGCAGGACTACCAGTGATGCTTGGTGCGTCGTTCACGGGTGTTACTGTGATGCTTACAGTGGCCGTATTCGATGTTCTGGTGCCATCATTAACTGTGTAGGTAAAACTACCACTGTTAGTTTGACTGTCATTATGGAGATAGGTAATTGTGCCATCATTGTTATTCGTTAAAGTGCCATTTGTCGCTGCGCTAATATTGGAGACAATTAAACTGTTGGTTGCAGTATCAGCATCAGTATCATTAGCACGAACATTGATGACAGCACTACTACCTTCAGCGACGGTATCATTGTCGTTATTGGCAACCGGAGTACAACCCGTTGGTGTATAAGTATTGGTGACACCATTGGTTATTCTTGTCGAAGTGACAATTGCATCTCTGCCTACCAATCTATAATAATAAAGTGTGTTACAGGTTAGGTCTGTGATTGTGGCCGTAGCTGTTTTACTGGTTATTGAACCATCACCACCAGTGCCTGAGTTACTTTGCGTCGCGGTCCATTCAGTCAAAGAAGCTGAAAAGCTATTATTAGTGGAAAATTGATATTTATAGCTAGAATCATCGCCATTATCATTGGCAAATCCAGTGACGGTTACACCGGTTGATGTTTGACTTGATTCAGATGGATTCTCATCAACAGCAGGATTAGTGTAATTGAGTGCTCCGTCATCATCCCAAGTATCCGCTATTAGTCTTTTAGCCGTACTAAGTGTTGATACTCCTGTAGCAATGGTAGGCATTGAACCTGGTATTGTCTGAGCTATGTCAGTGTAGCCACCTCTGGCAGCAATACGACTACTCTGCCCTTGTGCAAGTATCAAAGTGCTCAGATCAGGGGCTATCTTATAATATGCTGTAGAAGGGTCTTCGACGGCTTGATGGCATTTATTGCAGTTATAATTCATTACTTCGTTATACAGCCCATTGGTGCCACTGTAGGTAACTTTTGCATCGGCGGGATTGACTGCAGCAAGAATAGGCGAACTTTGACCACTGACAGCTATAAAGCAAAATATAATTAAAATTCTTTCCAGGTAAGCTCTATCAAACGATAAGTTCCTATCCATAATTTGTAATCTCTTTTACGACTGAACAGATTAATAGCAATTCTATTAATTTATTGCCCACTTGTGCTGGTTAAAATACTTCATGTCAGCGTTTCTCTCAATCCCAATAGCCAGCTATTGCTCAATCGAGCGCCTTGCCCTGATGTATTTTTCCTATGCACAACAAGATCACAAACTTAATGGAATTGATAAAAGTTTACTAATTGACGCTTAAAATATCCTTTTACTTCTATCCTTTGTCTTCTAATTAAACATGCCTTTAAGAATCAATGAATCAATATATATAATAGGTAGTAGATTGGTAAAACGCTAGGCATGGGAATGATTATGGTTTTGATTTTCTCTTCCTTAAAACTTTGCATCTTGGCTAAAAAAATACTTTACTGTTGTATATCACACTTTTAATAGTGTTCAGTTAATGGGCGCAGCTAGGGAGCGCAGCATGACAGAAGGCTCAATAAAAAATCGCAGAGAATTCCTCGAAAAAACGTTTAAAACGGGCCTATGGACCGCCGTTGTCACCAGCGGATTAATCGGCCCTCTGGTCAAAGTTATGGCAAATGTTCCAGCAAAGTTACCTCCAGGGCAATCTATCTATGATTTTTCAGGTGAAGTAACCGTAGATAAGCATGCAATCACCAGTAAAAATATGGAAAAAACAATCGTTCGAGCCGATTCAACTATCGTTACTGCTTCATCAAGCTGGATAATTTTTGCTGTAGGAAAGGATGCCCATAACCTTCGAGAAAATTCCACACTGGTATTACAAGGCTCAGGCATGCTTGAAACAGGCATGCGACTTTTTACTGGCGCTATTTTATCGGTATTTGGCAGCCGTGATGAAAAGGAGCAATATAAGTTACACACCTCAACAGCGACTGTGGGCATCAGAGGTACCGGCCTGTACGCCGAGTCTCAGATAAAGAATAATCGCAGTTATATTTGTACCTGTTATGGTGATGTTAATATCAGTTCGATAGCCGATCCTAGTATCAATGAAGATGTTAAAACGAATCATCACGACAACCCTAAATATGTTTATGCTGATGATTCTAATGGCGATATTATTCAGCCGGCACCTTTTATTAACCATACCGATGTCGAATTACAGTTGATTGAAACCATTGTTGGGCGTAACACACCATTCTCATCGGTGAAGGAAGCTTATCCCAGACCGCGAAGGGGTTATTAATATTTATCTATTGATAGCTCAATATTGATGAACTCCAATAAATACAAAGATTGGATGATCAACTTCGCGGTGATCATCGTTCTTTTTATCAATACCACTCCCTATATTCAGTTGCCGGTGATCGATAATCTGGAACGCATTTTTTCTGATATTCGATTAAAAATCACCATGCCAAAAGGTATCGATGATCGGGTTGTCATTGCTGATATTGATGAAGATAGTATAACTGAATTAGGCCATTGGCCCTGGAGTCGTGATCGGTTAGCCGAGCTGGTAGATACTTTATTTAACCATTATCAAATAAAGGTTCTGGGCTTTGACATGGTATTTTCCGAGGCTGATGAAGTTAGTGGGTTGAGGGTACTTGAACAACTTGATGCCAGTGAAATTAATGATGTGAATTATCATCGAGCAAGTGCCATGCTCAAGAAACAAATGGCCTTTGATGACATATTTTCCGAGTCGATAAAAGGTCGAAATATAGTGCTAGGCATGGTGTTTGATCAAGGAAATGACACCGCACTAAATAAATTAAATACGCCGATTAAAACCATTAATAGTGAACTTGCAAAGGTTCTTACTATTGCCAAGCCGCTAGGTTATACAACTAACATTGATGTTATTCAGCAGGCGACTGATAGCATGGGTTTTTTCGATAATCCAAATATTGAAGTCGATGGATTATATCGTCGTGTTCCACTCATTCAGCTGTATGAAAATGGATTTTACCCTTCATTAGCGCTGGCGGTAACGCGTAAAGCGATTGGTGATCTGGATTATTATGTGAAAGTAGAGCAAGTAGGCTCTTATGCTGCCATTGATCAAGTCCAATTGGGTAGCCTAGTTATTCCTGTCGATGAAAGTGGCTCTGTCACCATTCCATATCGTGGTCCCGAAGGAAGTTTCCCCTATATATCGGTGAAAGATATCATTAATAAAACGGCTGACCCTGCCGCATTGAAAGATCGTATTATCCTACTCGGTACCTCTGCTCCTGGATTGCATGATTTAAGGGCAAGCCCTGTTGATACCCAACTACCAGGGGTTGAAGTACATGCCAATATCATTACTGGTATTCTTGATAATCGAATTCCCTATAAACCCTCTTATATTTTAGCGGTTGAATTACTGATCATTGTAACGATTGGCTTGTTGATGATGGCTGTTTCGAGTTATTTGTCTCCACTAATGATGATGCTATTTACAACGGTTGTTGCCACTTCATACTTAATAATAAATTTTATGCTCTGGCAGCAAGGAATTATTCTTTTTCTGGCCACGCCACTGGTTTTAATTGCATTCACATTTACCATCCATATGTCGTGGGGATTTTTCGCAGAGAATAAGATCAAGAGATCGGTGACTAAACTCTTCGGACAATATGTTCCACCTGAAATAGTCGATGAAATGGTTGAGCAACCTGAGCTTGCAACACAGGAAGGCCAGTCTAGAGAGTTAACCGTATTATTTGCAGATATCAGGGGATTTACTACGATATCTGAAGAGCTTACACCACAAGAACTCTGTGAATTACTTAACAAATTTTTTACCCCTATGACAAAAGTAATCCATGATTGCCGAGGAACCATTGATAAATATATGGGTGACTGCATTATGTCTTTTTGGGGTTCACCTGTACCTGATGATAAACATGCCGATCAGGCGATTCGTTCGGCACTGAGTATGTTGGAAAAACTTGAGCAACTCCAACCAGAGTTCCAAGCGCGTGGCTGGCCAGCAATCAAGATCGGTATTGGCCTCAACACTGGCATGATGAATGTAGGCAATATGGGTTCGGAATATCGAATGGTTTATACCATTGTTGGTGATGCGGTAAACCTAGGTGCTCGCTTGGAAGGTTTGACCAAACAATATGGTGTTTCTCTTATAGTAAGCGAATTTACCAAAGCCGCAGCCCCTCATTATGTATTTCGCCAACTCGACCAGGTGAAGGTCAAAGGTAAAGAACAGGCGGTTACCATCTATGAGGTATTGGGTGCGGCAGAGAATGTCAGTGAAAATATAAAGAAAGAAGTTGAGCAATTCCATCATGCACTTGAACTCTACTATGCGCAAAAATGGGATGATGCAAAGACGGATATTGAACTGCTTGCTGAGAAAAACAAACATCTGCCAATAGCAATTCTTTACCAGGTTTACTTGCAGCGAATTACCCGTTATCAACTAGAACGCCCCACTGAAGATTGGGATGGCGTATTTACCCATAAAAATAAATAATCAACACTAAAGCACCTTTGGGTAAGTGAGATGAATAATTTGAAGACCAGACAATCAAACGCAAAAAAGCCGATACATTACGTATCGGCCTTTTAATATTCTATACAAATTAAGTGGTGCGGATGGGGGGACTTGAACCCCCACGACCTAAGTCACCAGCCCCTCAAGCTGACGCGTCTACCAATTCCGCCACATCCGCGCAATACTTAATATGTTTTTTGCCTTTGTACTTTTTAACTAAATTGAGGTTTAGTTAAAATTTAATCTGGAACGTTGCTGCTATCTTCTTTCTTAACAGGTTCGTCTGATGCAGGTACATCACTGTTTTGAACAGCTGGTAATGTAGTTGCTTCAAGACTTTCACTTGGAATAGCATCAACTGCCTGTTCAGCAGGAACCGCTAGGTTATTCCACTCATCAACAGACTTAGTCTTGTTGGCAGTTAAGTTACCTAGGATTAAGCTAATAACAAAGAAGCCTACCGCTAAATACGTTGTTGCTGACGTAAGGAAGTTACCTGAACCACCTGAGCCAAAAACAGTTGCAGAAGAGCCGGCACCAAAAGAGGCACCCATGTCTGCGCCTTTACCTTGCTGGATTAATACTAAGCCAATTAGAGCTAAAGCAATAAGTACGTAAACGATAATTAATACTTGATACAACATTTTATTTTCCTTTCGCTGCGGAACAAATAATTTTAAATTGTTCAGCTTTTAAACTAGCACCGCCAATAAGACCACCGTCTATATCAGTTTGTGCGAATAATTCTTCACAGTTAGCTGCGTTAACGCTGCCACCGTAGAGTAATGGTACTTTATCCGAAACTAACTCGTTTTGCTGAGCTAAAAATTGACGAATAAACTGATGTGTTTCTTGTGCCATCGCACTTGATGCTGTTTTACCTGTTCCTATGGCCCAAACGGGTTCATAAGCGATAACAACATCAATAAATTTGTCTATGCCAATATCATCGATAACTGGCTGAATCTGTGCCGACAACACAGTTTCTGTTTCTCCTGTTGCTCGTTCTGCTTCGCTTTCGCCAATACATAAGATTGGTGTTAAGCCAGCATTTAATGCTGCATGAACTTTTTTAGCAACTTGCGTAGAAGTTTCTTTGTAGATACTTCTACGTTCAGAGTGACCAACTATTACATAGTTAATCGCTAGGTCTTTCAACATAGCCGTGGATATTTCGCCGGTAAAGGCACCACTTTCATGTTCACTCACATTCTGTGAGCCGACATGAATTGCTTCATTTAACTTAGCTGCTTTTATTTTCTGATTAAGCTCAGATAAATAAGGAAAGCTAGGACAAATAACTACATCAACGTGTGATGAAAGTTTAATATCTGCCAATCCTGAAACCATAGTATCAACTAGGGCTGAGTCACCGTTCATCTTCCAATTTGCGGCTACAATTGCTTGTCTAGTCATTTATACCTCTTAGCCTAGGTTATTATCTTATGACTTCAGTTAATTTTAAAAGAGGTCATTGCTAAAATGAAGCCGCGAGATAGTAACTAACCTACGCAAAAGATACAAGTATTTAACCCATATCTTTTACTGGTTGCAGTTTTTTTATACTTATCGCGGCATTTAGCTATTAATAGTGGTGATTAGTCTTGCTAATTACTTAACAAGTTTCACAAGATCAGCAATTTTATTCGCTAATAAAGTGACCTCATCCATATCTGGACCTTCAACCATTACACGTATAAGTGGTTCGGTACCTGATTTGCGTAATAATACTCGACCTCGACCTGTTAGCGTTTCATTAACTTCATCAACAGCGGTTAGTACATCAGCATCATTCAGTGGGTTGTTTTCACCCGCAAAACGTACATTAACAAGAAGTTGCGGTAGCATAGTAATACCTTGACGTAATTCATGTAATGATTTTTTCTGCTTAATTACTGCAGTAAGTACATTAAGTGCGGCAATGATACCGTCACCAGTAGAAGTGTGATTTAGGTTTATAACATGACCTGAATTTTCTGCACCAAGCTGCCAACCTTTTTCTCTTAATAATTCCATTACATGACGGTCACCAACATTACTGCGGACAAACTCGATATCTAATTCTTTTAAGGCTAACTCTAAGCCCATATTACTCATTAAGGTACCAACAACACCGCCATCCTTGCGACCAGTTCTTAGGTCATTACAAGCGATGATATAGATGATTTCATCACCATCAATAACATAACCGGTATGGTCAACCATCATAATACGGTCGCCATCACCATCAAGGGCAATACCTAAGTCGGCGTTATGTTCAACAACCGCTTTACTGATAGCGTCCATTGATGTTGCGCCACAACCGTCATTGATATTGGTACCATTTGGCGCAGTGCCTATTTCGATAACCGTTGCACCTAATTCACGAAATACATTAGGCGCTATGTGATAGGTTGCCCCGTGGGCACAATCAACCACGATGGTTAAATCTTTTAATGACTTTCTGCTAGGGAAATTACTTTTACAAAATTCTATGTAACGCCCTGCCGCATCATTAATACGATTTGCTTTACCTAGTTTTGCTGATTCAACACAACCCATAGGTTTGTCTAATTCAGCTTCAATGGCTAATTCAACATCATCAGGTAGTTTCTGACCTGTGCTTGAGAAGAACTTGATGCCGTTGTCGTAGAAAGGGTTATGCGATGCACTAATAACAATGCCGGCTTCGGCTCTGAATGTTTTAGTTAAATAAGCAATACCTGGCGTTGGCATAGGCCCAAGAAGCCCTACATCGATACCTGCCGCTGAAAATCCCGCTTCAAGTGCTGATTCAAGCATGTAACCTGAGATACGTGTATCTTTACCGATAAGTACCTTTTTAGTGCCTTGACCGGCAAGTACTTTACCTGCGGCATAACCTAGCTTCATTACGAATTCTGGTGTTATTGGATATTGACCAACTAAACCACGGATACCATCGGTACCAAAATATTTACGATCAGACATATATCTTCCTTATATATTTTATTCTATAGCAGCATTTATTCGCTGCTAGATTTGTTAGCTTAACTAACATTATTTATTGTTATTTTTGCAGTACTGATTACTGATATTTAGCTGTCATGGATAATACTTTTAAGGCATCGACAGTTTCTTTAATATCATGCACTCGAATTATACTAGCGTTTTGCTGTGCGGCTATTATAGCGGTAGTTATGCTACCTGCAAGACGTTCATCAACATTACGTGCTAATAAATTGCCTATCATTGATTTCCTCGATGTACCCGATAACAAAGGCAAGCCTAAATCATTAAACTGATTCAATTGAGCCAGTAGCTGATAATTTTGCTCTAACGTTTTACCAAAGCCAAAGCCGGGATCTAAAATTAGACGATCTCGCTTAATACCGGCTTGTTCACAAAGACTAATACGGTCGATGAAAAACTGCTTTATATCGCCAATAACTTCATTATATTGCGGATTATGCTGCATTGAACGCGGTAAACCTTGCATATGCATTAAGCACACGGGGACATCACTTTGTGCTAATACCGCTAAACAGCCTTCGTTCTGTAATGCTCTAACATCATTAATAATGTCAGCACCGTGAGCGATTGCTTGCGACATTACTTCAGCTTTACTGGTATCAATTGATACCTTGATATCAAAATTTGATTTTATCGCTTTAAGTAATGGAATAACGCGTGCTAACTCATCTTCTTCGCTAACATCAACAGCGCCCGGGCGAGTCGATTCTCCACCGATATCGATAATATCAGCACCGTCGAGTATCATTTGTTCAACTTGCGCTAACGCTTTATCGAACGTGGCAAACTTTCCGCCATCAGAGAATGAGTCTGGGGTTACATTGAGAATACCCATAACTTGTGGCGAATTTGTATTGCTTAAGTTGCTTGATGTTAATTTATTTTCAGTCATTACTTAATCTTTATTGCTCTTATCGATACTTAAATACAAGAGTTATACATAAGAAAAAGCCTCGATATTTAAAGTAAATATCGAGGCTTTTTTATTTATTAAAAGCTTATTGGAAGCAAATTAACTTGAAGGAGTATCGCCGCTTGGCTTAGTCGTATCAGGTGTTACTTCAGTAGGCTTTTCAGTCTCAGTAGCTTTTTCAGCATCTTTACTTGCAACTTCAACATCTGCAGCTTTATCACCTTTGCTGTTATCAGAGTTAGAGTTTGAACTATCATTGTCTTCCCAACCTGCTGGTGGGCGAACAGTCGTTCTAGCCATTAAGTCATCAATCTGCAACGCATCAATCGTTTCATACTTCATCAAACAATCTTTCATGGCGTGTAAAACGTCCATATTTTCTTTGATTAAGTCTTCTGCGCGTTGATAATTACGGTTAACTACTGCTTTTATTTCTTCATCAATCAGTTTTGCTGTTTCATCAGACATGTGTAATGACTTAGAAGAGGTGCGACCTAAGAATACTTCACCTTCTTCTTCAGCGAACAACATAGGACCCATTTTTTCAGATAAGCCCCATTGCGTTACCATTTTACGAGCAATGTTAGTTGCACGTTCAATGTCGTTTGAAGCACCGGTAGATACTTTATCACTACCGTAAATAACGTCTTCAGCAACACGACCACCATATAGAGAAGAGATATTACTTTCTAAATGTTGCTTAGAGTGGCTGAATCGATCTTGCTCTGGTAAGTACATAGTCACACCAAGGGCACGGCCACGTGGAATGATACTTACTTTATAAACAGGATCATGATCTGGCACTAAACGACCAATAATCGCGTGACCCGCCTCATGATAAGCAGTCATTTCTCTTTCTGAATCACTCATAACCATTGATTTGCGTTCTGAGCCCATCATGATTTTATCTTTAGCTGCGTCAAATTCTTTCATGCTAACTAAACGACGTTCTGTACGCGCTGCACATAAAGCCGCTTCGTTTACTAAGTTAGCTAAATCAGCACCTGAGAATCCAGGAGTACCACGTGCAATAACTTCAGCTTTAACATCATCACCTAACGGTACTTTACGCATATGTACTTTAAGGATTTGTTCGCGACCTTTAATATCAGGTAAACCAACGGTTACTTGACGGTCAAAACGGCCTGGACGAAGTAACGCAGGGTCTAATACGTCTGGACGGTTAGTTGCGGCAATAACGATAACGCCTTCATTACCTTCAAAACCATCCATTTCTACTAACATTTGGTTTAGTGTTTGTTCACGTTCATCATGTCCACCACCCATACCTGCGCCACGTTGGCGACCTACGGCATCGATTTCATCGATAAAGATAATACAAGGCGCTGCTTTTTTAGCTTGTTCGAACATGTCACGTACACGAGATGCACCAACACCAACAAACATTTCAACAAAATCTGAACCAGAAATAGTAAAGAAAGGAACTTTCGCTTCACCGGCAATAGCTTTAGCTAATAACGTTTTACCTGTACCAGGTTGGCCAACAAGTAAAATACCCGATGGAATACGTCCACCCAGTTTTTGGAAGCGGCTTGGTTCACGTAAGTAATCAACTAATTCGGCAACGTCTTCTTTAGCTTCATCACAACCAGCCACATCGGCGAAAGTTGTTTTGATTTGTTCTTCGCTAAGTTGACGTGCTTTAGATTTACCAAAAGACATAGCACCTTTACCACCACCACCTTGCATTTGACGCATGAAGAAAATCCATACACCAATAAGCAAAATCATCGGGAACCATGAAACGAAAATAGTCGTTAAGAAACTAGTTTCTTCAGGTAATTTTCCTTGGGCACGTACACCTTGCTTAACAAGATCGTTAATTAAATCACGATCATAGCCACCAGGTATAACTGTTTTGTATTCTTCACCACTACGTTTTTCACCTGTGATCACGCCATTTCTATCGACATTCGCATCGCGAATTTGTCCTTGACGCACATCCTGAATAAAGCGGGTATAGTCCATTGCTTGGTCTTTTGATGTATCAGGAGTAAAACTCTGAAATACACTCATCAAAACAACTGCAATTACTAACCATAAAATAAGATTTTTTGCCATATCGCTCAACTTAGTGACCTCTTTTGATATTTAATATATTTATAAGAATAAATCTATTCTAGTCTATTGTGCCTAATTTACTACAATTCAAGGCCAGTCGCTATTTAACTTTAGTCGCCAGTAACAACTGGTTACAACTTCCGCTTAAAAATTGCACCTAACCTTTATAACCAGTACCTACTAAATAAACTTCTCGAGAGCGTGCTCTTGATGAATCAGGCTTACGGGTTTTGACTGTTTTAAATACTTCTCGGGTAGCTTTCATATATTCTTCAAAACCAGCACCTTGGAATACTTTTGCCACAAATGAGCCATTAGGCTTCAATACCTGGCTACACATATCTAACGCTAACTCGACTAAATACATACTACGCGCTGAATCAGCACTTTCATTACCTGTCATGTTCGCAGCCATGTCAGACATAACAACGTCAATGTTTTTTCCTGAAATACGTTTTAATAACGCATCGAGTACTTCCTCTTCTCGAAAGTCACCTTCAAGAAAATCAACACCAACAATGGCATCCATAGGTAAAATATCACAGGCGATAACTTGACCTTTATCCCCAACAACTTTAACAGCATATTCAGACCAACCACCTGGGGCTGCACCTAAATCAACAACTTTCATACCTGGTTTAATCAATTTATCTTTAATATTGATTTCTTCAAGTTTAAAAACTGCGCGCGAGCGTAAACCTAAACGTTGTGCCTTTTTTACATATTCATCATCAAAGTGTTCGTCTAACCACTTTTGACTGCTCGCTTTGTGTTTTTTATTTGTCATGTTTTTTCTTACTCACAATAACTTAAACGTTTTTAATTATTTAACTATTAGTATCATATCAATTCTAATAAATTTTGTATTGGTCTAGTTATTCTAGTCCTAAAAAAATTTATGAACTTATCACTTACCTGACAAGTTTCCGGAGGGCCAGTTTAAAAGGCTTATATGCTACTTTATTGATTTTTACAAGGACGCAACACGGATGTTGCTTATCCGAGAATGCAGGAGCATATTCTCCTGAACAACCATTATCATCAATCAATACCTTGCCTCTAAGCCTTTTAATTCTCGCTGAGTAGGAAAAAACTTAATAGACTTGGTATTAGTCACTAGATAAGGGTAAAATGGCCGCAATTCAAGGCAACAGATAACGAAATTTAGTAATGAGCTTAAACAAAAAACAAATCCAGCACCTTAAAGGCGCTGCACACTCTCTAAAACCAGTAGTTTTATTGGGTAATAATGGCTTAACAGAAGCGGTTGTAGCTGAGATTGATTATGCGCTTAACCACCATGAGTTAATCAAAGTAAAAATCCCTACTGATGATAAAGAAACTAAAGCGTTAATCGTTGAAGCTATTTGTCGTGAAACCAAATCTACTCAAGTACAAGTGATTGGTAAGACTTTAGTTATTTATCGTGAAAGTGCAGAAAAGAAGATTAGAATTCCTAAAGTATAAATTTACTTTGGCTTTTGCTTTTGCTTTGCCTGATAAATAGTTAAAAAAAATGACAGCCATGGCTGTCATTTTTTATGTCTCACTAATAGGGTTTACTTTTTAACAGCGTCACCCTCTTCTACTATAGTTACCACTTGTTGAATCAGTTTTACTCGGCCGGAATCAACCAATGCTTTTCTTAATACATATTCAATTTGAGCATTAACGCTACGCAATTCGTCATCAGACCAACGTTGCATTGCCGCTAAAACCTCAGGGTTAATTCTAAGTGGGAAGCTTTTCTTAGCTGCCATACTATTTCCTATTGCTAATACCAATTCCGTTAAATTATTGACCACTTGTACTGGCTAAAATTCTTCATGACGGCGTTGCTTTCAATCCCAATAGCCAGCTATTGGTCAATCAAGCGCCTTGCCCTGAAATATTTTCACTTCGTACAACAAGACCAGGAACTTATCGGAATTGGTATAATTAAACAATTACTACCTAAATAATTAATACAAACTACCTGTATTCACTACTGGCTGGGTGCTTTTATCACTACACAGTACCACCAATAAATTACTGACCATGGCTGCTTTACGTTCTTCATCAAGCTCAACAATACCTTTTTCTGATAGTTGCGCTAACGCCATTTCTACCATACCAACAGCGCCATCAACAATTAGTCTACGTGCGGCAATAATGGCAGAAGCTTGCTGCCTTTGTAACATAGCATTAGCTATTTCAGGTGCATAAGCAAGATGACTAATACGTGCTTCATGTACTCGAACGCCCGCTTTACCTAGTCGTTGCTGTATTTCTATTTTTAATGCTTCTGAGACTTCTTGTGGATGACTACGTAGTGCAACTTCATCACCTTCGTGTTGATCATAAGGATAGCTGATCGCCATATTACGCAAAGCCGATTCACTTTGAATATTTACAAAACTGATATAATCATCTACTTCAAACGAGGCTTCTGCGGTATCGTCTACCGACCATACAACAACCGTAGCAATCTCAATAGGGTTACCATGATTATCATTCACTTTCATTTGGTTGGATTCAAAGTTTCTAATACGCAATGAAATATTTTTACGCATAAATAAGGGAATAGTCCAACGTAAACCACAGGCCTTTACCGATCCAACATAACTACCAAAAAAAGTCATTACCTTCGCTTGGTTTGGTTGCACCATAAAGAAACCAGGAATAGCTGTAACGGTAAGAATAAAAACAACGACGGTGGCTATTTCAATATTCCCCGTAGCTGCTTGGCTAACTATAAACCCTACTGCAGCTAACAAGGCGACAAAAACACCATAACCACTAATTGAAAAACCTATATTCTCGTTCATACTAACTCCTTGGGATGAATAAAAGTGATATCACTTTGATATCATAAAGACTACTATTGATCTGAGCTTTTTGCAAGACGATTTTTTGATATAGAAAAAGACTAGCTAAATTATTATTTTGCTAAGTAAACGCGCATAAAAAAGGCCAAAAACATTACGTTTTCGACCTTTTATCTAAACAGTTATAGCGGCATCAAATGCCCTAATCACGGTTTAATATAGTGTATTAAATATGCTCAACGGCAACAATTTCATACTCAACTACGCCACCAGGAATAGTTATTTCAATTTCGCTATCAACTTCTTTGCCAATTAAACCACGAGCAATAGGAGAGTTAACTGAAATACGACCTGTTTTAAAATCAGCTTCATCATCGCCAACAATTTGATAAGTCACTTCAACTTCAGTATCAAGGTTCAATAAAGTAACCGTTGTACCAAAAATAACTTTACCGTGGTTAGGTATGGACGTTACGTCAATCACTTGCGCGTTACATAAACGACCTTCAATGTCTTGAATACGACCTTCACAAAAGCCTTGCTCTTCTTTTGCAGCATGGTATTCAGCATTTTCTTTTAAATCGCCATGCTCACGTGCAGTAGCAATGTCTTTTACAATACGTGGGCGCTTTTCTGTTTTTAAAACTTTAAGCTCTTCATGTAATAGATCAGAGCCACGAAGGGTCATTGGATATTTAGTCATAATTGTCTTCTTATTCTAACAATAAAGGCGGTTAGCCTATCTATGATAGGGATAACCACCTTTTAAAATATTTTAGATAAGGCTCAATTCACTCCGGAATAAAAGCCTTATTCGCCTAGTTTATAACGTATTGTGCAGCTCTTGCACGGTACGTACTGTAGTCATTTCATCTGCAGCATGCGCCATACAAGTAGCAAATGCAGCATTTAATGTCGTAGTATAAGCAACTTTATAACGTAATGCACCACCACGTAATGCTTTAGAATCTTCAATCGCTTTGCGACCTTCTGTCGTATTAATAATGTAGTTGTACTCACTATTTTTGATTCTATCAAGAATATGTGGACGACCTTCATGAACTTTATTGACTAAACGACATGGAATATTAGCTTCACCTAACATGACTGCGGTGCCATGAGTAGCATCTAGTTCATACCCTAAAGCAACTAACTGCTTAGCTAAGTCAACCACACGTTTTTTATCACTATTACGAACAGAAATTAGCGCTCGACCTGATTTAGGTACCGAAACACCCGCACCTAAACACGCTTTAGCATAAGCTTCTTCAAAGGTATCACCTACGCCCATGACTTCACCCGTTGAACGCATTTCTGGGCCAACTAAAGGATCACTACCATGGAATTTGTTAAACGGAATAACCACTTCTTTAACAGAGAAGTACTTTGGAATAACTTCCTTAGTAATGCCCTGCTCTTTCAATGATTTACCCGCCATTACGCGTGCGCCTACTTTAGCAAGTGGTACTGACGTTGCTTTTGAAACAAATGGAATAGTACGTGCTGCACGTGGGTTAACTTCAATGATATAAACTTCATTATCTTTAACAGCCATTTGCGTATTCATTAAACCAATAACACCTAGCTCAAACGCTAAATCTGTTACTTGCTTACGCATAACATCTTGGATTTCTTGGCTTAAGCTATATGCTGGTAATGAACATGCACTATCACCTGAGTGAACACCGGCTTGTTCAATGTGCTGCATAATGCCACCAATAACGACATCAGTACCATCACAGACAAGATCAATATCAACTTCAATCGCATTATCAAGGAAGTGATCAAGCAATACTGGTGAATCATTAGAAACACTTACTGCTTCTGTCATGTAACGACGTAAATCGTCTAAGTCATAAACGATTTCCATCGCTCTGCCACCTAGTACATAAGATGGACGCACAACTAACGGGAAGCCAATACCTTCAGCTTTTGCCATAGCTTCTTCTAATGAAGTTACCGTGGCATTTTCTGGCTGTAATAAACCTAAACGGTCAACCGCTTGTTGGAAACGTTCTCTGTCTTCAGCTCTATCAATAGCGTCTGGAGAGGTACCAATAATTGGTACACCTGCAGCTTCTAAAGCACGTGCTAATTTAAGTGGTGTTTGACCACCGTATTGCACGATAACGCCTTTAGGTTTTTCGATACGAACAATTTCAAGTACATCTTCAAACGTAATTGATTCAAAATATAAACGGTCTGATGTATCGTAATCGGTAGAAACAGTTTCAGGGTTACAGTTAACCATGATAGTTTCATAACCATCTTCACGTAGTGCTAATGCCGCGTGTACACAACAGTAATCAAATTCAATACCTTGACCAATACGGTTAGGGCCACCACCTAGAATCATAATTGATTCTTTGTCGGTCGGGTTTGATTCACATTCTTCATCATATGTTGAATACATATAAGCCGTATCAGAACTAAACTCTGCAGCACAGGTATCAACACGTTTGTACACTGGGTAAATATCTGCGTTATGACGTTTTTTACGTACTTCAGCTTCAGATACACCAATAAGATCAGCTAAACGTGAATCGGCAAAACCTTTACGCTTAAGTTTACGTAAATATTCAGGGTTTAATATTTTTAAACCGCCTTCGCTCACTTTTGCTTCTTCTAAAACAATGTCTTCAATTTGTACTAAGAACCAACGGTCAATCATTGTTGTTCTATAAACGTCTTCAACTGTTAAGCCTAAACGGAACGCATCAGCTACATACCAAATACGGTCTGAACCAGCTTCTTGAAGCTCGTGCATTATTTTGGTTTTAGCGCCAGGTTGAGTTACATCAACAATTGAATCAAAGCCATTTACGCCAACTTCTAAGCCGCGTAATGCTTTTTGCAAAGACTCTTGTTGGTTACGGCCAATAGCCATTACTTCACCAACAGATTTCATTTGCGTCGTTAATCTGTCTTCACAACCAGCGAATTTTTCAAAGTTAAAACGTGGAATCTTAGTTACAACGTAATCAATGGTTGGCTCAAATGATGCTGGTGTTTTGCCACCAGTAATATCATTACTTAACTCATCTAGCGTATAACCTACCGCTAACTTAGCCGCGATTTTAGCAATTGGGAAACCTGTTGCCTTTGACGCTAATGCTGATGAACGAGACACACGTGGGTTCATCTCGATAATAACCATACGGCCAGTTTCAGGACAAATACCAAACTGTACGTTTGAACCACCTGTTTCAACACCAATTTCACGTAATACCGCTAAAGAAGCGTTACGCATGATTTGGTATTCTTTATCAGTTAATGTTTGCGCAGGTGCAACAGTAATTGAATCACCAGTGTGAATACCCATAGGGTCGATGTTTTCAATGGCACAAATAATGATACAGTTATCATTTTTGTCGCGAACCACTTCCATTTCATATTCTTTCCAACCGATTAATGATTCATCGATTAGTAGTTCTGATGTTGGAGAAAGGTCTAAGCCACGCGTACAAATTTCATCAAATTCTTCGATGTTGTATGCGATACCGCCACCGGTGCCACCCATTGTAAATGAAGGACGTATAATACAAGGGAAACCTAATATTTTACTTGCCGCGTGTGCTTCTTCAATAGTATGTACAATTTCAGCATTTGGCGTATCAAGGCCAATCGCTTTCATTGCTTTATCAAAACGACTACGATCTTCTGCTTTATCAATTGCGTCAGCAGTAGCGCCAATCATTTCAACATTAAATTCTTTTAGTACGCCTTTGGCTTCAAGTTCTAAAGCACAGTTTAATGCGGTTTGACCACCCATAGTAGGTAGAACAGCACAAGGACGTTCTTTTTCAATAATATTACGAACAACTTCCCAGTGAATTGGTTCGATATAAGTCGCATCGGCCATATCTGGGTCTGTCATTATCGTTGCCGGGTTAGAGTTAACTAAAATAACTCGATAACCTTCTTCACGAAGTGCTTTACACGCTTGAGCGCCAGAATAATCAAACTCACAGGCTTGGCCAATCACGATTGGACCTGCACCTAAGATCAAGATACTTTTTAAATCAGTACGTTTTCCCATTATTTTCTCTCTTCTCTTGTCTGTCGGCTTAAGCGTTGTTTGATTTGTAGGTTTTGATCAAATCGATGAAGTGATCAAATAATGGCGCTGCATCATGTGGACCAGGACTTGCTTCAGGGTGACCTTGGAAGCTAAATGCTGGTTTATCTGTACGATGAATACCTTGCAATGAATCATCAAATAATGACTTATGAGTAACAGTTAAGTTACTTGGTAAGTTTTCTTCGTTAACTGCAAAGCCGTGGTTTTGTGCAGTAATCATTACTACATCACGTGCGAAGTCTTTCACCGGGTGGTTAGCACCGTGATGACCAAACTTCATTTTCACTGTGCTTGCGCCACTTGCTAGGCCAAGTAATTGATGACCTAAACAAATACCAAAAACAGGTATTTCTGTTTCTAGGAATGTTTTAATCGCCGCTATAGCGTAATCACATGGTTCTGGATCACCAGGTCCATTTGATAAGAAAATACCATCTGGGTTCATTGCTAATACATCGCTTGCTGATGTTTGCGCAGGTACTACGGTTAATTTACAACCACGGTCAACTAGCATACGCAAAATGTTGTGTTTAGCACCAAAATCGTAGGCTACAACATGGAATTCAAATTTTTCTGGTTGAGTAAAGCCTGTACCGGTGTTATCACCATTGCTTAAATCAAGAGTCCAGCTACCACTCGTCCATTCATATTGTTCTTTAGTAGAAACAACTTTCGCTAAATCCATGCCTTTAAGACCTGGAAATGCTTTCGCTTTTGTTAGCGCTTCAGCTTGTAAACTCTCATCGCTGCTATCATCAAGCGTTAAGATACAACCGTTTTGAGCACCTTTTTCACGCAAAATTCGTGTTAACTTACGTGTATCGATATCCGCAATACCTAAGATATTATGGTCGATTAAGTAGTCACTTAAATTCTGTTCATTTCGAAAGTTACTAGCAAGTAAAGGCAAATCACGAATAACCAAGCCTTTAGCAACAATGCTATTCGACTCTTTATCTTCGCTATTAGTACCAGTATTACCTATATGCGGGTA
Organism: Colwellia sp. 75C3; assembly: GCF_002836255.1. Classification (GTDB taxonomy): domain Bacteria; phylum Pseudomonadota; class Gammaproteobacteria; order Enterobacterales; family Alteromonadaceae; genus Colwellia. The sequence continues at coordinate 136,759 of NZ_PJAU01000032.1, forward strand.
AGTCAGGGTAATAATCTGCTCTGCATATGATGGATCGGTAAGGATTTCCTGATAACCTGTCATAGAAGTGTTAAATACCACCTCCCCAACAGCCGAGCCTTGTGCACCAATTGCGGTGCCTTTAAAAACAGTGCCGTCTTCAAGCACTAAAATAGCAGATGTAGCCAATGTAACCTCCAAAGAAGAAATAAACGTAAACGCGCATGTAACAGCAAAATGCTCCGTGCAGTTGCCTCGTACTCCTTGTACAAAACGGTGTCAAAAAACACTTTTCAGTTAAATTTTTGACAAAATCCACTTATTTTACGCTTGTGCGATGAATTCGTCTAGTAATAAAGTTAAAAACATAGTCTTTTCTGGGCTTTCTTATCATTTCCTGACCAAATGGCCAAAAAGACTACTTATCTATAATAAATTTAGTTGATATCTAGGTATTAATATTAATCTTTTAATCCGAGTACATCTTGCATATCATAAAAGCCTGCATCAGCATCTTTTAACCAAAATGCCGCACGCATAGCCCCTAGAGCAAATGTCATTCGAGAGCTCGCTTTATGGGTAATTTCAAGTCGCTCACCAAGATCAGCAAAAATAGCCGTATGTTCACCAACAATATCGCCAGCTCTAACCGTTGCAAAACCAATGGTTTCTCTCTTACGCTCTTCAGTTATGCCCTCACGACCATAAACAGCAACCTCATTTAGATCACGGCCCAAAGTATCAGCAATAACTTGGCCTATTTTTACAGCCGTTCCTGAGGGCGCATCTTTTTTAAATCTGTGATGCGCTTCAAAAATTTCTATATCAGTATAGTCGCCAATTGCTTTTGCGGTAATTTGCAATAACTTAAACATTAAATTAACGCCAACACTGGTGTTAGGCGCTAAAATGACAGGCATTGTTTTACCTGCTTGTTCAATAACTTGGACTTGTTCATCAGAAAACCCTGTAGTACCTATAACGAGAGACTTTTTGTTCTCATTGCACCACACAAGGTTTTCTAAGGTGGTTTCTATTGAAGTAAAATCAATAAAAACATCCGCTGCAGTTAATTGAGTTAATTCTGTTGACGTTTTAATGCCTATTGCGCCAATACCCGACAATTCCCCTAAATCAAAATCGACAAAAGATGAACTGCTACGTACGCTACCACCAACCAATTCAATACTGGCATGCTCATGAGCTGCCTGAATTAAATTACGTCCCATACGACCGCTGCAACCTAGAATAGCTACTTTTACTTTCATAATGTTCTCTATTATTCTGAATGAAATCGCGGAAAACCGCCTAAAACACTTATATCTGATAAGCTTTTATCGAAAAGACTTAGAGATTAAGTACTAACAATAAATATTGTTTACCAGCTAATGGATTCGGATAAAGTTAAGGAACTCTCAAGTTCATGAGAAACCACATTAACTATTTTCAATGCCTCACCTGTATCTAATACGTGGTATATGGCAGAAAAGTCAGCAAACACTTGTCCCGACCCATCAATAAAATCCCAATCTATGCACACTAAATATAACTGTTCACTCATTTGTACAAAAGAAGCTTTCTTCGCGATAACATCACTGGTATTCGCTTCTTTCAGTTGAGTGAATATTTCGCCAAACTCTCTCTGGCAATCAGCCCTACTTGTAAGCAAGACTATTTTGTCAGGTGTATTTAGTGTGCATGGTAAGTGATAGCAGCTGCTTACTCCATCCATATCGTAATTGATAAATGAATGTTGGTATGCTTTAAATAGCTGTTGTATTTTTATTTTTGACATAGACTTTATTTATTACTTTTAGCTTAAAAAAAAGCCCTCATTGAGGGCTTAATCATTTATTTTTTGCTAATTACTTGATGCTTAGTAATTCAACATCAAATACTAACGTAGCATAAGGAGGGATAGCACCTTGTGAACCACGTTCGCCGTAAGCTAGGTCATAAGGGATAGTTAATTTCCACTTACTGCCTTCAGTCATTAACTGTAGTGCTTCAGTCCAACCAGCGATAACGCCGTTTACTGGGAATTCAGCCGGTTGGCCACGCTCAACAGAACTATCAAACACATCACCGTTAGCAAATGTACCGTGGTAATGAACACTTACAGTGCTTTCAGCTGCTGGCTTTTCGCCTTCACCAGTAGTAATTACTTCGTACTGTAAACCAGACTCAGTAACTGTAACTTCATCACGCTTAGCATTATCAGCTAAGAATTTTTCGCCTTCAGCTGATGCTTCTTTAGCTGCAGCTTGCTCTAATTCTTGCATTTTTTTAGAAACAACACCAAAAGCTTCATTTAAATCTTCATCTGAAACTTGGCTTGTAGCATCAGCTAACGCGTCAGCAATACCAGCTTGTACTGCAGTGATATCAAATTCTTTAAAAGGGTTGTTGCGAAGTTGGTCACCTAATTGACGACCTACGCCATAGCTAACACGTTGTTCAATAGTATCAAAACTCATCGGTATATAAACTCCAGACTAAATTGTCTTTTTAATGATTAATATTTTTAAAGTAAACCTAATTAATTGAAGGTTTAAAATTATCGCGATTCTAGCATATAAGCTCTAATGCGAACAACTTGAAATTAGCCAAGTCGCTTAATAATTAGCAGTGAATAACGACAAATCTCACATGAAAATAAAGTCCTAAAAACAAAAAACTCATTACCTTTTAAGGTAATGAGTTTTTGGACTGACTATTTATTACATCATGAATTGCTTATTTATGAATCTCTAACATTTCATCAAACTTAATGCTGATGCTCTCTTCTACTTTAGGAGAGAGTTTACTGACGAGATAAATAGCCAGTGAACAAACAATAAAGCCTGGTACTATTTCATACATAACAGCACTAAGCGCCTGTCCACCAATAGTAATAGGTGCATAAATCCAGATAAGTACTGTGATCGCGCCACTTAACATACCGGCTAATGCACCATTACGTGTCATATCTTTCCAATACAAACAACCAATAATAACAGGACCAAAAGCAGCACCAAAACCAGCCCAAGCATTACTAACTAAACTTAAGATACTGCTATCACGATCATAAGCTAAATAAATAGCGACCAATGCTACGACGAAGACTGAAATCCTGCCAACTAACACCAATTGCTTTTCACTCGCATCGCGATGTAAAAACGCTTGGTAAAAGTCACCCGTAAGCGAGCTAGAAGTAACGAGCAATTGAGAGGATATAGTACTCATTATTGCAGCGAGAATAGCTGCAAGTAAAAAACCAGCAATTAAAGGGCTAAATAGTAATTGGGATAATACGATAAAAATGGTCTCCGCATCATCTAGCTTCATGCCTGTTTTAGCGACATAAGCAATACCTGCTAAACCGGTTGCCATCGCACCAATAATAGCAACAATCATCCAGCTCATACCTATACGGCGTGCTGTTGGCATCTCTTTAACACTTCTAATCGCCATGAAGCGAACAATTATATGTGGTTGACCAAAGTAACCTAAACCCCAAGCCATGGCAGAAATAATACCAATTGCGCTGACGCCACTAAAAATATCAAGTAAATCTGGATTTATCGTTTCGATAGTGCTTTGCATCTCAGCTATGCCGCCTACTTCACTTATCGCAACAACAGGCACTAACACTAAGGCAATAAACATTATACAGCCTTGTACAAAGTCAGTTAAGCTTACCGCTAAAAAACCGCCAAACAAGGTATAAGCAACAACAACACTAGCAGTTACATATAAGCCAACTTCATAGTTTAAGCCAAAAGAGCTTTCAAATAATTTACCGCCTGCAACAACACCACTTGATGTGTAAAGGGTAAAAAACACCACAATAACTACCGATGATACGATTCTTAACAAGCGAGATTTATCGTTAAATCGATTCTCAAAAAAGTCTGGCAAGGTAATCGAATCATTAGCTATTTCGGTATACGTTCTAAGGCGTGGTGCAACCACTAAGTAATTAAGAAACGCGCCAATGACTAAACCTATTGCAATCCAAAGACTACTCACGCCACTTATATACATAGCGCCAGGTAACCCCATCAACATCCAACCACTCATGTCTGAAGCCCCGGCAGATAAAGCAGCAACACTAGGAGATAAACTACGACCACCTAACATATAGCCAGCAACATCGCTGGTAGATTTTTTATAGGCGTATAAGCCAATTAATAGCATGACGATGAAGTAGAGAGTTAAAGAAATTAAGGTACCGATAGCCAAAGTAATTACCTGCTTATTGTGAGCTAGAGAATGGTTAGGGTCGCTAAACTATCAAAATTAGCCAAACAATGAAACCTTAGTCGAGTAAGTCATTGTCTGCTTATATTTATTACTAACGTTAATGGATAGAAAATAAGAAGCTTAATTGAGGATGAATTTAGGATAAAAGTACCAACAGATTCGAAAAAATAATACAAATAAATAATGCAAAAAATATGGCTATACCATATATTCAATACTAATTACCCCATAGATCCTGAGCTAGTTAATAACATTTATGAATTTTTACGCTGCAAGACAACCTATTTTAGATAAGAGTAAAAACCTTTTTGCTTATGAATTACTTTTTCGTGACGGCATAGATAATGTATTCCCAGATATAGATGGCGATGAAGCCACCAGTAAAATGATTGAAGCTAGCCAATTTAATATGGGCATCAGTGATTTTACCGGTAATAAGCCCGCTTTTATCAACTTCACCCTTGAAACATTGAGCCAAGGGTATCCTGAAATGCTTACGCCTGACGAAGTTGTGGTAGAAATTCTTGAAACGATAAAACCGGGTAAAAAATTATTAGCACTTTGTAAAGATTTACATAAAAAAGGTTATACCCTTGCCTTAGATGATTATGAACATCAAAATGTTTGGATTCATTTTTACCCTTATATTAAAATAATTAAAATTGATATCCGCCAAAGTGGACTTGACGAAATTAAAGAAGTGCTTACCGCAGTTAAAGATCATCCTCATATAAAAATGTTAGCTGAAAAAGTTGAAACGTATGAAGAATATAATCAAATGCTGCAACTAGGCTTTGATTACTTCCAAGGCTATTTCTTCGCTAAACCTGAAATGATCAAGACTAAAAACTTATCGCCTTCACAAATGGCTATGGCCGAATTACTTTATGAAACGTCTAAAACTGAGCTTGATTTAAACAGTATCACCAGTGTATTTGAACGTGACGTTTCTTTATCTTATAAACTGCTTCGTTATGCAAACTCGGCAATATTCAAACGCCGCAACGAAATATCAACCATCAAGCAAGCCTTAGTTATTTTAGGGTCGGGTGAATTAAAACGCTTTATCGGCTTAATGTTTGCGGTAACAGCGAACCCAGATAAACCCTCTGAATTAATTAACTTAGCCATGACTAGAGCAAAATTTTGTGAGTTAGTTGCACAGGATATTCGTTCACAACTGGATGCTTCTATCGCCTTTTTAACCGGTCTATTATCGATGATTGACGCTATATTAGATGAAGATATGGCGACAGTATTAGAAAAGTTACCGCTTTCAAGCGAAATAAAGGATCCGCTACTCACTAAAAAAGGGGTCATGGCAGCCTTGATAAAACTTGTTGAGTTTATTGAACAAGCTGAGTGGGATAAAACCACGTTGGTCATGGAAAAGTTAAAACTTGATAAAGATAAAGTGGTCGAACATTATAATCAAGCTGTTGCTTGGGCTGATGAGCAAACACTGGTCGTTGATTAGCTTAACTCGCTAAAACTAAAATGAGTGATAATTTAGTTACCACCTAAACTTTATTAAAGGTCGATTACTTAGGTAGTTGACCTTTTTTATAACCCTTTTATTTAACAAAAACGTTTAGCCATCTAAACATCTAAGTTGACAGTTCGAATTTTACTTTTATAATGCTACAACAATATTATTTTATGTAGTTCTTTTATGACTGATAAAAAAGCCCCACAAGAAAACTTATTTGCCCTATTCCCTTTTGCCATTTTTCTAGGACTTTTCCTCGGCACAGGTATTATTTTAACGCTACAAGGTGTTGATTTTGCCTTTTATCAACTCCCTGCAAGTATTGCTATTATTCCAGCGATTATTGCTTCTATGGCTTTAGGTAAGTTCTTATCTAAAAGTACGATAGAACAGCAAGTAGCACAATTTGTCAGTGGCGCTGGACATAACAATATAACCACCATGTGTATTATTTATTTGCTTGCTGGTGCTTTTGCTGTAGTTGCAAAAGCGACCGGCAGTGTTGATGCGAGTGTACAACTGGGTTTAGCCATATTCCCTGACTATCTGTTACTACCAGGTTTATTTCTAGTTGCTGCTTTCTTATCTACCGCGATGGGAACCTCAATGGGCACCATTGCTGCCATTGCACCTGTTGCATTAGGATTTATTGAAACTGCCGATTTGGATGCTGCACTGGTCGCTGGTTGTTTGGTTTCTGGCGCAATATTTGGTGATAACTTATCTATCATTTCTGATACCACTATAGCTTCCACACGTAGTCAAGGCGCGCACATGAAAGATAAGTTTAAAGTAAACTTTAAATTTGCCGTTCCTGCAGCACTTATTTGCTTAGTGATATTCACCGTATTAGGCGGTGAAGTAAATCATGAACTTAGCAGCGAGTCCGCTGTGGTCGGATTAATACCTTACGTGGTAATTCTTGTACTCGCCTTAATGGGCGTGAATGTTTTTGTTGTTTTAACATTGGGTATTGTTTTAGCTGCAGCCATTGGCATGATAAGCAATGGTTATCAGTTATCAGCATGGTTAACAGATATCACTGCCGGATTTTCCAGCATGCAGGACATCTTTATATTGTCTCTATTTATTGGCGGTTTAAGTGAGTTAGTACGCCAGCAAGGTGGTTTATCAGCTTTAACGCGAGTGATAGAAACACTTGCTAGAAAAATAACGCCTAATAATAATAAACGTGCGGCGGGATTAGGGATAGCAGGACTTGCTTTTGTTTGTAACTTCTTCACTGCAAACAATACAGTATCGATTATTGTCACCGGTGACACGGCGAAAAATCTTGCCACTGATGGCGAGTTATCTCCTGCTGAGTCAGCCAGTTTACTCGATGTTTTTGCCTGCATTAACCAAGGTATATTACCTTATGGTGCTCAGGCGTTGCTGTTAGGTGCAACTTTACATATATCGCCATTATCAGTAGCAAGCCACGCATATTATCCGATGATATTGTTTTTTGTCGCTGGATTCGCATTTTGGCGATTAACCCGTAAAACTACATAACTCTTTTATATTTAGTTTACGGCTACTTCTTAGAACACATAAAAAAGGACGCGATTAAGCGTCCTTTTTCTTATTTACTATGAAAAGTTAACTATTAACTAAATAGTAATGCCATGTTCCGCAAGCAATGCTACCAAACCATCTTCAGTAAGCACTGATATGCCTAAATCCTGGGCTTTAACCAGTTTAGAGCCAGCTTTGTCTCCTGCGACAACAAAGTGAGTATTCTTCGAGACACTGCCTGATACTTTAGCTCCCAAAGATTGTAAGGCTGTTTTAGCCTCAGTTCTTCCCATTTGGGTTAGCGTACCTGTCAAAACAAAAATCTGCTCTGCCAGTGGCAACTCGTCTGCTGACTTTATTGCAATAGTTGGCCAGTTCATTACTTCACATAAACCAGCAACAACAGCTAAGTTATGCTCTTCTTTGAAGAAATTAATAAGGTTTTTGGCAACAACTTCGCCGACATCAGAGACATCTTGCAAGGCTTCGAGAGAGGCACTTTCAATAGCCGCTAGCGTATAAAAATGATTTGCTAGATTAGCAGCGGTTGCTTCACCTACCTCACGTATGCCCAAACCATAAATAAATTTAGCTAATGTGGTACTTTTAGCCCTCTCAAGTCCGTTGATTAAGTTAGTCGCTGATTTTTTCCCCATACGGTCTATAGTACTCACTTGGATCTCAGTAAGTGTAAACAAATCGGCGGGCGTATTAATCAGCTTTTCATCAACCAATTGTTCAACAAGTTTATCACCTAAGCCATCAACATCATGAGCTTTTCTCGAAGCAAAATGTTTAATCGCTTCTTTTCGTTGCGCCGCACAAAATAAACCAGCGGTACATCTTAAAACGGCTTCTCCCTCAGGTTTAGCTACTGCAGAATCACACACAGGACAACTGGTAGGGAAAATAACATCGACGGCATTATCTGGTCGTTTATCAAGAACTACACTAACAATTTGCGGAATAACATCACCAGCACGGCGAATAATGACAGTGTCATTCACCTTCAGCCCTAAACGAGTGATTTCGTCTTGGTTATGTAAGGTGGCATTAGAGACAGTCACACCACCAACAAATATAGGCTTTAAGCGAGCAACGGGCGTAATCGCGCCTGTACGTCCCACTTGAAATTCTACGTCTTCAACGGTAGTTAACTCTTCTTCTGCAGGGAATTTATAAGCAATTGCCCAACGAGGTGCGCGTGCAACAAAACCCAGACGTTTTTGTAAGGATATTTCATCAACTTTTAATACCGTACCATCAATTTCATAACTTAGACCGCTACGTTTTTCTAGGATATCTTGATAAAATTCGTCACATGCTTGTTCACTTTCCAGTAAACGCACTTCTGGACACATAGGTAAACCCAGTGTTTTAAGCTGACAAAGTCTTTGATGATGTGAGCTGGCAAAGAACTCACTCGTTAGATCAGTACTTTCATTATTCTCTACAGAAAATTCACCAACAAAACCTAAGCTATAAGCATAAAATGCCAAATTACGCTTAGCGGTAATTTTAGAGTCAAGTTGTCGGAGACTTCCCGCCGCGGCATTACGTGGGTTAGCAAAGCCTTTTTCGCCTCGCTTTTTAGCCAATACATTCAAGGCATTGAAACTTGCCTTAGGCATAAATACTTCGCCGCGGACTTCTACAATGTCTGGAAAGTATTTACCCGGTATTCCCATTAACTTAAGAGGTATAGATTTAATAGTACGAATATTGGTTGTGATATTTTCACCTACACTACCATCGCCACGAGTAGCAGCCTGCACTAGTTGTCCTTGCTCATAGCGTAAACTCACAGCTAAGCCATCAAGTTTAGGCTCAGCACAAAAAGCTAATGTTTTATTACTATTAAGTCTGTCTTTTACCCGCTTAACAAACGCGTGAAAGTCTGCTAATGAAAAGACATTATCAAGAGAAAGCATTGGCAGTTGATGAGTAACTTGCGTAAATGATTTTAATGCCTGTCCTCCTACTTTCTGGCTAGGGGAATCAATAGTCTTAAGCTCAGGGTTAACCGTTTCTAAATCGATCAATGCTTTCATTAATCGGTCATATTCTGCATCAGGTACGGTAGGTTGGTCTAGTACATAATATTCATGATTATATTGATTAATTTGCTGCTGTAACTGGCTAATTTGTTCTTGAGGATTCGACATAAAATAATTCACTAAGGGTTAGTAATACGTAATATTTAGGTGATGTTCAGGTGCTTTTTAGATGGATTTTACATATTTTTTAGAGTAATAAAAACGGGCAGTAGCCCGTTTTACATAATAAAGAAGAATAAGGTAGTATGATTACAAACGGTTATTCCACCAAAGCAATACGACTTTTACGATCAAACTCTCGTATTTTACCTAAGTAGTGTTGCTCAGTTTGTTTAGTCATAACATTACGTTTATCATCGATAACTTGTGCATTAAACTCTTGCGCTAACTGCTTAGCACCATTGAGCATTTGTTCGAAAACAGCCAAAGAATCACCTGCATTAGGTAGTGTCATAAATAAACTAACACCTCGTGTAGCGAAGGTTTCCATACTATCTAAATCGAATGAGCCTGGATTCATGATGTTCGCCAAACTAAAAGTCACTCTACCGTTGCCAGCACTATCTTCATGGCGGTGAAAGATATTCATTTCACCATACTTTAAACCAAGGGTCAGTAAACTCGGTAATAATGCCGCACCAAACATTTGCTGATTAGCTGGCATTACCACAGATAAAATAATGACCTGCGGTTCTAATTTAGTTTTACGTTTTTCGGGCGCTGTGACTGGTGTACTTTTTTGACTTTCAAAATCAATTTCTATTTGGTCACGCTTTAATGTGGCTTTTGATGGCGTTTTTTTAACGTTAATAGTTGGTTCACGGCTTGGTTTAGCTTGTGTAACCGGCTGTTCATACAAAGGTTCAACGTAAACGCGTTTTTTTCGCTCGATAGGCGCTTGATTACTAGATTCATAAGAAGGTGCATTTGCTGGTGATAGCTCATCACCTAATTCTTCTTTAGTAAATTTGGTGCTATTATCTTCTACAGGACTTTCTTGAGAATCCTCTTTGAACCAGTCATCTTCAATACTGTTATCTAATACCTGAACAGGGCTATTATCAATTTTTTTAGCTTGATCTTCTGTAGACTGACCAGTAAGACCGCCTAAAACATCCTTTTTTATTAATATTTGGCTTTTAGATAGATCATCGGGTAACTGAACACCTGCGGTTACAACATGCTTAGCAATCGCCTCATCTTCAAGGTTTAGCTTGTCACTTTGTCCACTTGGTTTAACTTTTACTTGCCCAACGCCATCTTGATCAAAGCCTTTGCGATCAAAGTCTCGTGTTATCGGATCGATCTTATCTTTCGATGCTTTTAATTTATAGGGATTTTTTTGTTTTCTTATTATCCACAAGCCATGTATGAATATTGCGGTTATGACAATGGCACTAAGTATAATTAAGACGTTTCTGAAGTTATCTTCCATTTCGAGCCTATTTACTCTCTTAAACTGTTTTTTATGCGATGTTTATCGCTGTATATTAACAGGAAACTTTATCAGAAATCAGATAGATTTGTAACAAGTTAATGTTTAAAAGTATGAAAGAAGCTTTTTACCCGTAACCAATCATGATGCCTGCTTCAGAGTGCTTGAGCTATTTCAATTCAAGGCGCTGTGATGAAATAATGGTTATTCCATTATAAGACACAGCAACGATGAAGTGATGTTGCTCAAGCGCTTCTTCGATGGGTTTAAAATCACTTTATACGGCGTTAAATAATCAAACCATAGAATGACTATGCTTAAATAATTAATCTTGCCTAAAATCATTTAAATCCCCACTAAAACCCTGCACTTTGAATGGTAACGGGTATATACTCTAGCGAAGAATATCAGTCACTTAGGAACACTTTAACTCGATGTCACATTCACCGAAAAAAGCTAAACTTTTACCTATTGATCACAGTGGCGCCAGTTACTTTTTTAAAGGTTTTAGTTTGATACGACAAAAAGGTATACGCCGCTTTGTCTTTATTCCTTTAGCAATCAATGTTTTATTGTTTAGTTTTGCCTTTTATTTTGTCTATCTAGAGCTTAATAGCTATATGGAAATTATTATGGCGTGGTTACCTAGCTGGCTTGATTGGTTAAGCGTTGTACTATGGCCTTTAGCGGTGCTTACTGTTCTCGTCATTTTTTCTTTTGTTTTTAGCACAGTGGCTAATTGGCTTGCTGCCCCCTTTAATGGATTATTGTCTGAGAAAATGGAAGCTATTTTGTCCGGACAAAAAGCACCACAGGGCGAAATGCTCGACATAATAAAGGATATTCCTAGAACACTAAGTAGAGAATGGCAGAAGCTTAGTTATTACTTACCCCGTGCTATAGGCTTTTTCATTGTGTTGTGTGTTTTACCTATCTTAGGTCAAATAATTTGGTTTTTATTCATTGCTTGGATGATGGCAATACAATACAAAGATTATCCTTTTGATAATCATAAAATCCCCTTTGCACAAATGAAAGAAGTACTAAAGCAAAATAAAGGTCTTAGCTATAGCTTTGGTCTTACTGTGGCAGGATTTTCTATGATCCCCATTGTGAATCTTGTCGTTATGCCTGTCGCCATTTGCGGCGCTACTGCTTTATGGGTAGATTATTATCAAGATAAAGTATAAAAATCAAATAAATCGTTTAAGGTTCAGATCTTTATCTCCTTTTTTATGCTATTTACTGCCCATTTATCGCGTTAGTACTAAAAATCGTATATATTTAAATTATATATAGAAACATAAACTTGAACGGAAGTGACTTAAATGAAAGTAAAACAAGTTATTAAGCATTTTACATTACTTAGCATGGTAGCCGTTGGCGTTAGTGCTTGTTCTTCAACACAAGATATAGAAGAACAACCTACTCCAGCACCTGTTGTTTTAGAGCCAATGATTGAAGAGCCAATCGTTGAGGAGCCTGAAGTAGTCAGCGCAGTAATAAATAATGGTGTTATTGATATTCCTGTATTGGAAGATGCCCAAGTTTTTGCCGAATTTAGCGACGCACTACCAGCGGTGATTAACTACTTCACCCAATCAACTGAAGTTCAAGTTATCAGTTTTTATCAACAAGCCTTTGGTGAAGCCAATTCACAAGAGCGTAAACGTGACCGATTGACGTTAAAATACCAAGAAGGTAAAGAAAAAATGCGCGTTGTTATTTCACAACAGAATAAAAAACGCCAAGTAGATGTTATTATTGAAAGTAATGATTAATACTCGCGATTAAACCTTAATAATATAGTTAAGTTACTAACAAGAAAAAGGGCTCAATGTTTTCACATTGAGCCCTTTTTTATAACTAAAGTTACTTCGTTACTTCGTTACTTCAAAACACCATCCACTGTACCTTGGGCTAAACCATGGTAACCAGGGCGGGCTTGTTTATATACATCAAGAGCCCATGTCTTGTTCTCTGCTGTTTTGGCAAGCTCTTTATATAAAGGCACGATTAACTTACGTCGACCAATGCTTTTTAGGTAAGTTGCCATTGCAGGATAAACATCTTTGTAACCGACACGAACTGATAATAAGTACCACGCATGAGTAATCTCTGCATTAGTACTATTTGTTAAATTAAATTCCTTATCTAAACTAGTCATACGTTCTAGGCTAGTATCTAACGGTAAGTTATTAATAAAATGCAACCATTCGTGTAATGTCCACTGTGCTGTTGGTAATTGTGTCAACGTTAACTCATTAGCAACTAACTGTTTTATTTGCTTATCAATGACCTTGAAGGCATTCGAAGTAGGCTGTGGCGCATAACTTGGTAAACCGGCGTTGAAGATCCACTCGTTTATTTCGCTATTGCTAACAATATTTGGATACTTATCAGTTAAATTAGCTTTTAAGTATTTAACAAAGTTATCAGTACCTAGACTTTCGAAAGCATGGCTATCAAAATACTCTAAAACAAAGGCATCAAAACGTTCGCGACCAAACTTCTCTTCTAGGAACATTAAAAATAATTGACCTTTAACATAAGGTACACCTGAAAATGCATCATCAGGATCACGGCCCTTTAAATCGATATAAAGTTTAGTATCACCCGTATCAAGTTCGAGTAATTCCGCATTTAAATCTTGTGCGCCAAGCGCTTGTTCCATTACGGCACGTTCAGTACCAAAAACGGCTTCCATAATACGGTTTTCAACATAGCTGGTAAAACCTTCGTTTAACCATAGATCGCGCCAGCTTTCGTTAGTAACTAAGTTACCTGACCAAGAGTGAGCAAGTTCATGAGCAATTAAATTAACTAAACTTTTATCACCAGCAACAACTGTTGGTGTTATGAATGAAAGACGTGGATTCTCCATGCCGCCAAAAGGAAAGCTTGGTGGTAGCATCAATAAGTCGTAACGACCCCAACGATATTTACCATACATCTCTTCAGCCTTATCAATCATCGCCTGCGTATCATCAAATTCAGCAACGGCTGCATCTAAAATATAAGCTTCAGCATAAATGCCTGTTTGATGGCTCATGGCTTTAAACTGAAGGTCACCAACACCAATAGCAATTAAATAAGGAGGAATAGCTTGTGGCATTGAGAAGAAGTAATCGCCATCACGCTCTGTACCTGGTTCATTATTAGCACTCATTACCGCTAATAAGTCTTTATCGGTAGTAATACGCGCTGTATAAGTTACGCGAACACTCGGTGTATCTTGAATAGGGATCCAAGAACGCGCATGGATTGCTTGGTTTTGACTAAATAGAAAAGGTTTTTCTTTTCCGGCTGTTTGCTCAGCGGATAACCACTGTAAGCCTGAAGCTTTTTCTGTTGAGTTATAATAAACACGGACTTTTTTAGCATTAAATTGCGTATTTATCGTTAACTTACTACCTAAAACATCATCGCGCTTAGCTAAGTCATAGTTCACTTTTACCCATTCGCCTTGGCTATTTTTTGCCATGATGCGGTGAATAACAAGGTCGCGTGTATCCAAAATTAATGGCGCTTTGTTATCAGTTAACCAATCAAGTGATAATTCAGCAAAACCAGACAACGATTTGTTATCAAAATCGACATTAAGGTCAAGATACACGTGGGTCGCTTTTACTTGATCATAGTTAGCATAAGTATATGCATCTGTTAATGTAGAGACATTAACTTGTTTATGAGCGTCGTGTTGATGAACAGCGCCATCATGTGCCCATGTAACGGGTGCTACAGACACAGTAAAAGTGCTGAGTAACAAGCAAAGTTTTGAAAAATGTTTCATTACATTTTATACCTTAAAATTAAATAGTCGCACTCAAATAGAGCACAGACAAAACAGGCCTGTAGATTACTGCGAATCGACAGGCCTGTTCAATACTTAACTTTAGTTTTTTACTCTTTCTATGGCGTTAATTAGCAAGTTTTATTTACAGCGCTGAATAAAAACGCAATAAACTTAAGGTTTTTGCATTTGAATGACTACTCTACGGTTTTTTCCGCGACCGAGGGTAGTATCATTAGAAGAGATATGACGCTTTTCACCATAGCCTTTTGCTTCAATTCGGCTAACTTCAATACCATTTTGTACGAAGTAGTCTCTGATCTTGGCAGCACGGCGTTCTGATAACTTCAAATTTGACCAACGACCACCATAACTATCAGAATAAGCGTCGATCAATACTAATTCTAATTCTGGATCTAGACTCAAATATTCACGAATCATTTCGATACGTCTTTGTGATGCTTTAGTGAATTTATCACTACTTGATTGATAGTTTAGTACCGTATAAGAAATATCATCAAAGCTGTAATTCAATAAATTTCCGACACAGCCAACAAAATCTCTATAAGCTTTTTTAAAGCGTGCCGTTGATAGGCCAACAGAAATTTTATCTTGGTCGCTATACCAGTCATCATAATAAAAGGTAGGACTCATGCCCTGCTCTAATTCACTTAACATAGTCCAAGCAACTTTTTTCGGTAGGCTCGGATTAAATTGTTTATGTAATTTCATATTCGCTAAAGTGCGTGAACCTACGCCAGGTTGCCAGTTAGGTGCAACACTACGAACTTCAGCTAAAGAGTAATTATCGGGTAATAGCATCATATCTAGCTCAAATTCCATATTAAGCTGACGACTCGCTTTTGCTGAAAATCGTGCTTCACCATAGCGAGGGATTTGGTGTGATAAGGTGCATTGTAGACGAGAATCATCCGATAACTGCCATTTAGACGTATGGATATCTGCGCTATATTGACGTATGCCTGCTTTTACATCACTAACAAGTAAACTAGCCATTAAGCTAGTTATTACAAGAAAATATGTACTCATTGATGTGATTATATGTTTCATAATTTTGCACAATATCAATAGCAGTAACAGGACAATTCACTTTATCCTGTATGGGATAGATAGGGTATCGCCCTAAAGTTCTATAACTTTAGCATTTTATCGGTAAAAAATCGCTTTAGCGGATAAATAAATAGACTTAATGACTTATAAGCGATCTTCACAGTCGTTTTTAAATAAACTTTCTGCGATAATAATCAGCATTATTTGAAATCTCTATTACATAGTGACCAATGCCTGAATCAAGTTCTATAGATACCCAGCAAAAAAAACAACTTAATACTGACAAAGTTAAAAGCAAGTTTGCTCAACGATTTCGCGGTTACTTCCCCGTTGTTATTGATGTAGAAACAGCCGGTTTTAATTCCCAAACAGATGCACTACTTGAGCTTGCTGCTTCAGTATTACATTTAGATGAAGACACCGGTGATTTCTCTATCGATGAAACAATACAGTTTAACATCGAGCCATTTGAAGGTGCTAATCTTGAACCAAAAGCGCTGGAATTTACCGGTATAGACCCAACAAACCCATTACGCGGTGCAGTTGATGAAGACGAAGCACTTAAAGTGCTGTTTAAAATGGTTCGAAAAAAGATGAAAGCGGCGGGTTGTCAACGCGCAATTATTGTTGCTCATAATGCAGCCTTTGATTTAGGTTTTTTAAATGCGGCTACCGAGCGCTGTAATATTAAACGCAGTCCTTTCCATAGCTTTGTCAGTTTTGATACCACTACCCTTGCAGGTCTTGCTTTAGGTCAAACTGTGCTAGCAAAGGCTTGTATCGCTGCCAAGATAGACTTTAATAATAGTGAAGCACACAGCGCATTATATGACACTGAAAAAACAGCTGAGCTATTTTGTCATATCGTTAATAAGTGGCGAGCACTAGGTGGTTGGCCGTTAGTTGAAGAATAAGTTGAGTCTTAACAACTAAACGAAAGGCTTAACACTAATATTTAGACATAAAAAAACCGCTTTCGCGGTTTTTTTTATTTTTGCATTTGAGATAGTAAATTTAGTAATTAACTATCTCATTAGCAAAATTATAACTGATCAGCATTGTCAGTAAGGTAAGCTGCAACGCCTTCTGGAGAAGCCGTCATGCCTTTATCACCTTTGTTCCAACCAGCTGGACAAACTTCGCCGTGGTCTTGGTGGAATTGTAGTGCATCAACCATACGTAACATTTCATCTACATCACGACCTAGTGGTAAATCGTTAATTACTTGATGACGTACATTGCCTTCTTCATCAATTAAGAAAGAACCACGGAATGCAACACCAGCTTCAGGATGTTCAACGTCGTATGCTTTACAAATTTCATGCTTAGTATCAGCAACTAAAGTGTATTGTACTGGACCAATACCACCTTCATTTACTGGAGTGTTACGCCATGCGTTATGTGAGAATTGTGAATCGATAGAAACACCAATTACTACTACGCCACGGCTTTTAAATTCTTCCATGCGGTGATCAAAAGCTAAAAGCTCAGATGGACAAACAAAAGTAAAATCTAATGGATAGAAAAATACTACTGCTTTTTTACCGCTAATTGCTTCGCTTAATGTAAAGCTATCAACAATTTCACCGCTACCAAGTACTGCTGCTGCAGTGAAATCTGGTGCTTGACGACCAACTAATACACTCATTTTATGCTCCAATTTTATTTATGTTTAATTTACCTACCGACAAATATTATCGCAGGTCTATGTTAAGTAATCTGTATTATGCTTCTGCTGAACTATCTTCTGCTGAGGCATGCTTAGCCGCTGCTGCTTTAACTAAGGTTTGTAATTCACCTTGTTGAAACATTTCCATAATAATATCGCAGCCGCCAACTAACTCGCCTTCAACCCATAATTGTGGGAAAGTAGGCCAATCAGCATATTTAGGTAATTCCGCACGGATATCAGGGTTTTGTAAAATATCAACATAAGCAAATTTCTCTTCACAAGAAATTAATGCTTGTGACGCTTGTGATGAAAAACCACAATTTGGTAATTTAGGAGACCCTTTCATATATAGCAAGATTGTATTTTCGCTAATTTGTTCTTTAATGCGCTCAATTGTATCCATAGTACCCTCTATTAATTAATACTTATTCTATTCTTTTGTATCGATATATCTTACATATGGAGATAAAAAATAAATTATCAACTCTTTTCAATACAACATAATGGAATAAGTACTATTATCTAAAACTGCTTAGCTATTGATTTTAAGATGTATAGCCTTGATAATTGCCTGAACAATACCAATATATAAATAATACTTGAGTATTTTACTCAAGTTTATATAAAAACACACCAATTTTTGATTAAAATTTACAATTAGGAGAGCATAATGTCCATTGAATTACCTGCATTACCTTACGAGCAAGATGCATTAGAGCCACACATTTCTGCAGAAACATTATCATTCCATTACGGCAAGCATCACAACACTTATGTTGTAAAACTTAATGGTTTAATTGGCGGTACTGAATTTGAGAATAAAAGCTTAGAAGAAATTGTTAAAACTTCTTCAGCTGGTATTTTTAATAATGCAGCACAAATATGGAATCATACTTTTTATTGGAATAGCTTAGCGCCAAATGCTGGTGGTGAACCAACTGGTGATTTATTAGCAGCAATCATTAGTAACTTCGGTTCTTTTGCTGAATTTAAAGCTAAGTTCACTGATAGCGCTATCAATAACTTTGGCTCTAGCTGGACTTGGTTAGTAAAAAATGCTGATGGCAGCCTAGCTATTGTTAATACTTCAAATGCCGCAACTCCATTAACTGACGAAGGTGTTACGCCACTTCTTACCGTAGATTTATGGGAACATGCTTACTACATTGATTACCGTAACGTAAGACCTGATTACCTTAACGGTTTCTGGGCATTAGCTAACTGGGATTTTGCTCAAGCTAACTTTAGCTAATATAAACAAAATCTATTTATACCCGTTCCATTTATTCCTTAATTGGTAACGGGTATATACCTCAAAATTCCTGCTCAGTTATACCTCATAAATAAAACATATAACTTCAACACTTCAATTCAAAATAACTTCACCTGATTTTTCAGACATAAACCCCCAAGCTATTTACATTAGATTTTTTAATCTACAAAATAATCTCAAGTTTATTTAATGAATAAACAAGCATGTTATTCTAAGTTAGCTTCACAGACATATTCTATACTTGAATAAAAATTCAACCTACAGGCCTTTAATTCGATGTTAAACACCTGATTCATGAATAATTACGCATTAAATTAGCATAGCCAAAACCCAACTAATTCGCATTAGTTTTTCTAATGTAAAAACTACATTTTTTGTAGGTTGTCGGAATAAATAAAGACGATTAAGATAGCTTTGTTTTCTGAGTTAGCGCAATGATTTTTTACTCTTTCTCCCAAAGAGCTATCATTAACTAGATTACTCTGAATTGATATTGACTATCTTTTCTCTCTGACATGTTTCTTGGAATTTAACTTCCTTCTATCAACTTGATATTTAAGTTGGCCCGCACTTAGTTTGCGGGCTTTTTTTTGGCTTTTTTTTAGTAAAGTAGATAATGATGATTTAGGTATTGAGCTAAGCAGAGGTGATAGGAGTATTTATAACTGCCCTAATACTTGTGCGGGTTCTATTTTTGTTGCTCGCCATGCTGGGTATATTGTTGCCAACAAACTCATGATTAGGGCGGTGATAACGGTGGCATAAACATCACTCGCATGTAAAACACTCGGTAGATAATTAATAAAGTACACATCACCAGATAAAAACGTAATCCCCATAAACTGCTCTATCGCACTAATAATTCCGGTAAGGTTTAACGCTAAATAAACACCGCACATCGCGCCTAATAAACTGCCAACGACACCGTTAACCAAACCTTGAACAATAAAAGTTAACATAATAGTTTTTGAGCTTGCTCCCATGGTTTTTAAAATAGCGATATCCCCCTGCTTTTCATTAACCGCCATAATTAACGTTGAAACAATATTAAAACTCGCTACCGCAATAACCAAGACCAAAACAATAAACATCACCATACGCACCAATTGAATATCATTAAATACATGTCCCTGAGTACCCGTCCAATTATTGATATAAACGTAGTGGTCAAAATTATGAGCGACTTGCCTAGCAATTTTAGGGGCAGCAAAAACATCAGTAACTTTCAGACGTATGCTTTGTGTTTCGTTAGCCTTATAGCCCATAACATCACTTGCTAGAGAAAGTGGGATATAGACTAAGGTTTCATCTATTGTACCACCAAATTTAAAAATACCGACTACCTCTACATGTCGGGTGATAGGTGCTGAAAAGATTTTTTTAATATCTTCAGCGCCTTGTGGTGGTGGTAATAACAGTTGAATTTTATCACCGAGTTTTACAGAGAGTTTTTTCGCCACACCACTACCAATAACAATGGTATTTTCATTTGATGCTGTGACCATTAATCCCTGCCACTTACCGGCAATGATATAATCATCAATACTCGATACTTTCATTTCAAGATTAGCATCAACGCCACGAACTTCTACCGCCTTTAATTTCAAACCGTGTTGCAGCATGCCGGTCATTTTAATTACTGGCGCGGCCGCCATGACAGCCGAGTCAGTTTGTACTTTTTTAATACTTTCTCGCCAATCTTTTATCGGTTCATTAACACTGACTAGTTCAACGTGCGGTACTATCGACAGAAGCTTTTGAGATAACTCACGTTCAAAGCCATTCATAGCGCTTAGTACAACAATAAGTACAGTTACGCCTAACGCAATACCAATAGTAGAAGAGGCAGAAATAAAAGCTGAAAAACCATTACCATGTCGGCTGCGAACATAACGCCATCCTAAGAAAACACTTAATGGTTTAAACATGGCTTTCACTAACCTGGTGTTCGCTATCCTCACTACCACTATTTTTAATAACAGACTCTTGTTCATTTATATCAATAAGTGGTAATAATTTCCCTTGTACTAACTTTACTTGTCTATCCATACGATTAGCTAAGACCAAATCGTGAGTGACAATAACAAAGCTAGTATTAGCGGTTTTATTTAAGCTGCGAATCAATTGATAAATTTGTTCTGCGGTATCGCTATCTAAATTACCAGTAGGCTCATCGGCTAAAACCAAAGATGGCTTAGTCACTAATGCGCGAGCAATAGCTACGCGTTGACGTTCGCCCCCTGATAATTGTGAAGGTCGGTAATCAATTCGATGCGACAAGCCAACTTGGTCAAGCATCTCTTTGGCAGCTAATAAGGCTTGCTTGGGTTTTTTACCTTGGATCATTAAAGGCATAGCTACGTTTTCTTGGGCACTAAATTCCATCATCAAATGATGAAATTGATAAATAAAGCCGATATGCTGATTTCTAAATTTAGATCTTTCTTTGTCCGATAACTGGTGAATATCAATATCATTAATAAGCACGTGTCCTGAGCTTGGCGTGTCTAATGCTCCGGCAAGGTGTAAAAAGGTGCTCTTTCCACAGCCAGAGCTGCCTACTACAGCCAGTAGCTCACCTTTATCGACGCTAAGCTCTAAGTCATTTAATACTTTAGTTTCAATATCACCTTGTTTGTATGATTTTGAAAGTTGACGACACTGTAATACTTTACTCATTAATTTGTGGCCTTATTCATTTCGTAATACCTGTGCTGGCTCAGTAGTCGAGGCTTGATATGCGGGATAAAGCGTCGCAATAAAACTCATTATGAGTGCTGAAACAATAATAGTAAGTACATCAACAAACTCCAGCTTTACTGGTAATTCTTGCATGCCAAAACCAAATAAATTGACTCCTATTACCAACATTATATCGTTCAAATTTAGTGCCAATATCACACCGAGAATGCCACCTAAGCTAACACCCCACAAGCCATTAACCATGCCCTGAGTTATGAAAATTTTAATAACATCTATACGTGCTAAACCTAAGGTTTGTAATATGCCAATTTCAGCCTGTTTTTCCACAACAACCATCACTAAGGCCGAGACAATATTAAATGCAGCAACCGCAATGATTAAACTTAACATTAGCCACATCATATTTTTTTCCATTTTCACGGCAGAAAATAGCGCCCCTTGGCTTTCATCCCAAGTACTAAAACTAGCGGGATTAAGTATTTTATTTTGTGGTGATGCTTGTTGCTTCAGTTGCTTTTCCTCAAGGCTTTTCACAACCTCTTTGGCATTAAAAGCATCATCTAAATACAGTCGTAATTTATCAATACCATCACCTGTTCTTCTTAGCAGTTTAGCGCCATAACGGCTATCAACATAAACCATGGCATCATCAACTTGTGAACCAAGATGAAAAATACCTGCTATTGTAAAAACACGTTGTACAGGAATACGTCCCATCGGTGTAAAAACACTTTTATTAGGTAACACCAACCGCACTTCATCACCAAGATTAACCTGTAGCTTATTTGCTAAAGACTGTCCGAGGATCAAGGAGTAACGTTGTTTGGAGAGCATTTCCATGCTGCCAGAAACCATATGGGTATTAATGATATTTGTTTGTTCATATTTTGGCATTATGCCTTGAACGAGAACACCTTGAAGGCCTTTAACAGATTGGATTAACGCTTCACTTTCAAGAAAAGGTGTTACTTGAAGCACATGGGGCTCGGTTAATAACTCTTCTCGTAAGGCTGGCCAGCCCAAATTTTGCTGACTACTGTTTTCTTTATCCGTCTTATTTTCAGTGAAATCACTAACAATAACATGGGGGACTATGCCTAAAATGCGCTTTTTTAATTCTCCTTCAAAACCATTCATTACAGAAACAACGGTAATAAGTGCCGCCACTCCTAATAAAATACCAACAGTAGAGAAGAAAGTAATAAAAGAAACAAAGCCCGTATGGCTTTTACTACGACTATAACGTAGCCCGATGAATATACTAATAGGTTGAAACATTGAGGTATTATTATTTTATCTGGTACTGATTTAGAATACTATGTAGCATAACACAGTCATTAAAATTGTCTGAGGTAAATAGTCGGTGAAACATTTTTCGTTACAGTTCTCTGTTATCAACGTCTGCTATTACATTAATTAATTAATAAGCTTTTATCTTATTTATAAAAGCACTACCTTCAATCTGGAAATAAACGACATGAACTCTCTTTCTCTTGAACAAAAGTTAGCCCAATATCATGAGTTTTTTGCCATTGAACATCAATTTTCAGTAAATATTATGCCTATTGATATAACTGAAAATAACAGCTTTGATCAGTTTACCGCCAGTATTCCTATGCCATTTAAACTATCTACCGATATGAGCACAATAGATCAATCGGCATTAAGATCATTACAGAATTTAGGTAATAGCGCCTCTCAATTAGTTAGTTTCCTTAACCAGCAGTCACAGAAAATTGATTTACTTATTGGTTATATCCTGAGTCAACAAGATGAAGTACAACATAGGTATCAAGGATTAGAGTTTGGTGGTGGCGGTATTAAATTTAACAACGACAAAGCATTTAGTACCGGTCAATTAATTGAGGTAAAAATATTTTTACTAGAAAATAATTGTGCCATATATTGCTACGGTGAGGTAATAGAAGTTGAGCCAACTAACGATCAGTTTACCCACAAAATCACCTTCCACTTTATTCGAGAGGAAGACAGAGAAATATTAGTGCGTACCAGCTTGCTTGAACAATCTAAACAATTACAAAAATTGGCTAAATTACGTAATCAAGAGAATAAAAAGTAAGCACCATTTACAGCCGTTATTGTAAAAAAGTGCTACTCAACTTACCTTTAACATTCAAATGCTAGCTAAACACAAATTCTATTAATGGTTTGTTCCACTTCTTGTGACGTTTGTTGTTGCTGTTCAGCATGAGCTGCGACAGAGCTTAAACCACGGTTAATGTCATCACTTAATGAGATAACAGCTAACATATTATCATTAATAGATGATGTTGCATTCTGTTGCGCTAAGGTACTACTGGCAATTTGTGATGTTAAGTTATCAACCTCTTGAAAAGATTGACCTATTTGATCTAAAGCATTAACGACTTCAGCAGAGTAATTCAAAGAGTCTTGGGTTAATTTATGACCTCGGCTAATACTATTTACCGCATTGGTTGATTTGGATTGTAACCCTTCCACCATAGACTGTATTTCTACCGTTGACTGTTGAGTTCTGTGAGCTAATGCGCGAACTTCGTCTGCAACAACAGCAAAACCTCGCCCCTGTTCACCAGCACGAGCCGCTTCTATCGCCGCATTTAAAGCCAATAAATTTGTTTGATCGGCAATGCCCCTAATCACGTCTAATACAGAGCCTATACGTGCACTCTCCTCTTGCAACAATTCTAGCTCTTTGGCCATATCACCTACTTCACTAGCCACTGCTTCAATAGTTTTCTGACTGGTATTCGAAGAGTTAACGCCATTTGCTAACGTTTCCATTACCAAGCTTGTTGTCTCACTTACTTGCTCTGCAGTGTGAGATAAATTAGTTGAAGTATTAGCAACATCCTCAATAGATTCTGCCATTTGAGTCATTTGTCCTGCTGAGCTCTCAACAAGATTAACTGAATCGATCATCTGTAAAGACAATGAAGTAGAGCCTTGGCGCAATAGTTCAGCTTCTTGACGAATAACACTAACAACATCAGCTAAGCCGACAATAAAGTGACTCAGTTCATTGGTCACTTGGGCAAGCTCATCATTGGCGGGATCTTTTAATGGCTCAGAGGGAGCCTCTTCAGTGCTGACTACCATATCAAGGTAAGCTTTAAGCTGAATTAATCGCTTGGTTAACATTTTGCTGAAAAATACATAACTCGCAATGCTTTGTACGAAAACTAAAACACAAAAGAGCAAAGTCAGAGTAAAATTACTTACTGGGCCGCTAATAAAAAATAGACTGAGAATAAAAACGATACCAATTGCTAAATTTGGTATGAGGAGCTTTATCGATAATTTATTGAGCATACTTTTTCTCTTTATTATTATGATGCGTACTAAAATTTCTACCAAGCATTTTATATAATAGAATTTATTACCTGTATAGCTTTATTTTTGCTAGTATTTTTAATCAAGATTATCAATAAGAGTTATATATGTCAGTAACAGCAATAATTATTACAGTCCTTGCAATCGGTATTATAGTGGGAGGCATTTTTTTATTAAAAAAATCAGCGAACAAGTTCAATTTAACAGCTGAGCAATTAGCTAGTATCAAGAAACGTAATGAAGCGCTAGAAAAAAAAGAAAAGGAACAAGAATAGGAACAAGAAGGTAAATAATAATCTGACTAAACAGTTTATTTATACGATAGTTATTAACTGCGGTATAAGGTCTTAATTAAGTGATAACCAAATTTTGTTTTTATTGGTCCATGTACTTTCAATAAAGGCCTCTTGAATACAACATCATCAAAAGCTTTTACCATTTGTCCACGACCAAACTCACCCAAATCACCACCTCTTTTCTTCGATGGACAAAGCGAGTGTTTTTTTGCAAGCGCGCCAAAATTAGCACCATTATCAAGTTGTGTTTTTAAATCTGCCGCTTGTTTTTCAGTTTTTACTAGAATATGCAGTGCACATGCGTTTGCCATAGTTTTTTACCCATAGAGAATTATTATGGTGATTATACTAGATATACTATGTGAGTTACCAATCAAGATGTATTTTCAAAGTTATTGAGCTATTTCAATGGTTTTAAAATGACTTTATAGCAAGGTAAATAATGACTTAAATTCCCGCTGAAATCATAGTCTTTGTATGACCATAGGCATATGATTACAATTAATTACTTTCACTTACCTTTTTCATGACATAAAATGTCATGAATTTAACTACTCAATGTGACTTAGACCTATGACAGCAATACAACACCTGTTTGATAATAATAAACAATGGGCAGAAAAAAGAACGAAAGAAAACCCTGAATTCTTTAAAAGATTATCTGAACAGCAATCGCCAAAATACTTATGGATAGGTTGCTCAGATTCACGCGTACCTGCTAACGCGCTTCTAGGCATGGATCCGGGAGAGGTTTTTGTACACCGTAATATTGCTAATCAGGTCATTCATACTGATTTAAATTGCTTATCCGTTATTCAATATGCTGTCGATGTATTAAAAGTGCAACATATTATTGTCTGTGGCCATTATGGTTGTGGTGGTGTTAGCGCTGCGCTTGACAATAAAAGTCATGGTCTAATAGACAACTGGTTACGTCACATAGAAGATGTTTACCGCTTCCATCAAGAAGAAATGGACCAGGTAACCGATGAAAAAGAGCGTATCAACCTATTATGTG
The DNA here is from genome assembly GCF_002836255.1 of Colwellia sp. 75C3. Classification (GTDB taxonomy): domain Bacteria; phylum Pseudomonadota; class Gammaproteobacteria; order Enterobacterales; family Alteromonadaceae; genus Colwellia. The sequence goes on from NZ_PJAU01000032.1 coordinate 162,641, forward strand.
AACTCAATGTTATAGAACAAGTAGCCAATATCTGTAAGACTACTACTCTAGTTAACGCATGGCAAAGTAATCAAGACATCACCGTTCATGGCGTAGTGTATAACTTACACGATGGTATTTTAAAAGACTTAAACGTCTCCGCTAACAGTAAATAAAGGCTAGTTACCTAAGTAATACCTTCAGATAACAAAATTTAATTATAAAAAAAAGCCAACAAACTTACTCAGCTTGTTGGCTTTTTTATTGGTTAATGGCTGCTATTAACTATTGTTATAGAACGCCACGTTCCATTTGATTTAATTCAATAGATTTAAATAAGGTTGAGAAGTTACCTTCACCAAAACCTTGATCGTCTACACGCTGAATCATTTCAATAAAGATAGGACCAAATAAATTCTTAGTAAATATCTGTAATAAATAAGAATCTTCACTTTGGCTATCAATCAATATTTGATGATCTTGGATACGTTTTTTATCTTCTTTTACCCACGGTACGCGATCAAATATTTCATCGTAATACTCAGGTACAATATTAAGTGTATCAATAATTGAGCTATCTAACTTATCCAGAGAGCCAACAAGATCGTCTGTTATAAACGCTAAATGTTGTACGCCAGGGCCATTATATTCATTAAGGTATTCATCAATTTGATTATTAGTACTACCTTTACCTTCATTGATTGGAATACAGAATTTCCCACAAGGTGACGCAAGAGCATAAGAAATCAAGGCTGTTTTAACACCTTTAATATCAAAGTATCTAACTTCCGTAAAGCCAAAAACGTCTTTGTAGAAATCAGCCCATTTATGCATAGTGCCTTGATAAACATTATTGGTTAAATGATCTACCGCTAAAAAGCCTTTATCTTCAACTAATACTGGCTCAGCAATATCTTCAAAGTCAGTATCATATATCAAACCTTTGTTAGCGCCTGTTTTTGCAAAATTCTCGATGAAATAGATAAGGCTGTCGCCAATACCATAGATAGCAGGATACGGAAGTTTATTTGCTTCATTTACAGCAGATTTTGCTCCGCGCTTAACTGCTTCGGTAAAAGCAAAGTCAGCATCTTCTACACGCCAGCCCATAGAACAAATAGCAGGACCATGGCTTTTAGCAAACTCTTTAGAAAAACCAGATTTTTCTTTATTTATTAAAAAGTGGATATCATTTTGATTAAAGTACTCAACATCACGCCCTTTCATTTTTTTAGTTTTAGAAAAACCAAAACCATAGAAAGCTTTTTCCATAAAGTCTGAATCTGGTGTAGCGTATTCAGTAAACTCAATACCACATAATTTTAGCGGGTTTTTACTATCGGTCATTGTTATCTCTCTTTCATTCAATTTTTATCTTGTAGCTATTATCAATGGCAATTGAACGAAGCGAAAGACCTCATAGGACAAGGCTTGAAAGAAGGTTGTAACATAAGTTGTACGAGTATGAGTCCAAAAAAATAGCTTGCTGCTAACAAGGCTATACTATGGCTAGAAGAGGAGTGTAAACAAATATTAACACCTTGTTGGTGGACTGCAAAAATAGGAAATATTTACCTCTGTTTAACCTTACAAGGCTATCAATATATTACTGCCTATATTGATAGCCTTGCTATTAATTAGCGTATCAAGGGGTAATTAAAAATTACCGAGTAGATCTAAAGCAAAGTTTTCTCATCAATTACAATTTAATTACATAAATTCCTTAGCAAAACCAGCAAGAACAACTAACCTTAAAATATAGCAAGTGCTTTTTACTTTACCTTTACAAGCTGTTAGGTGCTGGCTTTTACTAATTTTATCTTAATGGATTGCATTGTGTTCTTTTGGAGGTAGTTATGAGTATTTTTCAACATTATCAAACGCGCTATGAACAGGCCCAACAAGAAGAGTTTGGCTTACAAGAATTCTTAACTATTTGTAAAGACGATAGTCTAGCTTACGCTAGTGCATCAGAACGTTTACTAACTGCCATTGGTGAGGCGGAAATGGTCGATACAGCGACTGACCCGAGCCTTAGTAGAATTTTTTCAAACAGGGTTATTAAACGCTATCCTGCTTTTGTTGATTTTTATGGTATGGAAGAAGCCATTGAGCAAATAGTGTCTTATTTAAAGCATGCTTCACAAGGCTTAGAAGAACATAAACAAATTCTATATTTATTAGGTCCTGTTGGTGGGGGTAAATCTTCACTGGCAGAGAAATTAAAGTCTCTGATGCAACAAGAGCCCATTTATGTATTATGCGCAAATGGCGTCCGTAGCCCCGTTAATGATCACCCTTTTTGCTTATTTGATGCCCATAACGACGGAAAAATCCTTAAAGATGAATATAATATTCCTGCTAGGTACTTAAACAACATCATCTCACCGTGGGCTGCGAAACGCTTGCATGAATTTAAAGGCGACATTGCTCAATTTACTGTAGTTAAAGTTTACCCTTCTATTTTAGATCAGATTGCCATAGCGAAAACAGAGCCTGGTGATGATAACAACCAAGATATCTCAGCACTGGTGGGTAAAGTTGATATAAGACAACTTGAACATTTTGCTCAAAACGATGCTGATGCTTATAGCTACTCAGGTGCTTTGTGTCGAGCCAATCAAGGCTTGATGGAATTTGTTGAGATGTTTAAAGCGCCGATAAAAGTGCTACATCCTTTACTAACCGCCACCCAAGAAGGTAACTACAATCCTACCGAAGGCCTATCAGCTTTGCCTTTTAACGGAATTTTACTTGCCCATTCAAATGAATCTGAATGGCAAACTTTTAGAAATAACAAAAACAACGAAGCATTCTTAGACCGTGTCTATATTGTTAAAGTGCCTTATTGTATGCGTGTTTCTGAAGAAGTTAACATCTATAAAAAACTATTAGAGCACAGTGAATTAAAAACGGCACAGTGTGCCCCAGACACATTAGATATTCTTGCTCAATTCTCGGTATTATCTCGTTTGAAAGACCCGGTTAACTCAAGTATTTATTCGAAAATGCGTGTTTATGATGGTGAAACGCTAAAAGATACCGATCCAAAAGCAAAATCCTATCAAGAATATCGTGATTATGCGGGTATTGATGAAGGCATGTCAGGGTTATCGACTCGTTTTGCTTTTAAAATTTTATCACGGGTATTTAACTTTGATAGCGTTGAAGTTGCAGCAAACCCGGTTCACTTGTTCTATGTTTTAGAGCAACAAGTTGAACGAGAACAATTACCTAAAGAACTCACCGAGCGCTATTTAGAATTCATCAAAGGCTATTTAACGCCTCAATATATAGAGTTTATTGGCAAAGAAATTCAAACAGCTTATCTAGAGTCTTACTCTGAATATGGACAAAACATTTTCGACCGTTATGTTACTTATGCAGATTTTTGGATTCAAGACCAAGAATATAGAGATGCTGAAACGGGTCAATTATTCGATCGACAATCACTTAATGATGAATTAGAGAAAATAGAAAAACCTGCTGGCATTAGCAACCCTAAAGACTTCCGTAATGAAATTGTCAATTTTGTTTTGAGGGCGAAAGCCAATAACAACGGTAAAAATCCTGTTTGGACTAGTTATGAAAAACTTAGGACTGTTATTGAGAAAAAAATGTTTTCTAATACTGAAGACTTACTGCCTGTCATTTCTTTCAACGCTAAAACATCAACAGACGACCAGCAAAAACATGATGACTTTGTGAAACGTATGATGACAAAAGGCTATACCCAAAAACAAGTTCGCTTATTATCTGAATGGTATTTACGAGTTAGAAAGTCTTCTTAAGACGTATCTCTTACGTAAAAGGATATATACCCGTTATCATTCAGAGTTTCAGTGGGAATTTAAATAGCTCACAAACAATGAAACTTAAATACTGATTGATAGCGGATATAAATAAAGGAAAGAGATAAGGAGTACGTATGGCCAACTTTATTGATAGACGTCTGAATAGTAAAAATAAAAGTACTGTCAACCGTCAGCGCTTCTTGAGACGTTATAAAAACCAAATTAAAAAGTCTGTTTCTGAGGCCATAAACCAACGTGGCGTGACAGACATTGATTCTGGTGAAAACATTATTATTCCAAAGAAAGACTTATCAGAGCCTACATTCCACCAAGGGCAAGGTGGCATAAAAGATAGAGTTCATCCTGGTAATGATCAGTTTACCACGGGTGATAGAATTCCTCGTCCGCCAAAAAAACAAGGTCAAGGTGCTGGCGAAGGTGATGCAAGTGATAGTGGTGAAGGTGAAGATGAATTTACTTTTTCAATTTCTAAAGAAGAGTATTTAAACCTTCTTTTTGAAGATTTAGAGTTACCTAATCTTGAAAGGAATCAATTAGATAAATTAATCGAGTATAAAACGGTACGTAGTGGTTTTTGTGCTGAGGGTGTCGCTTCCAATATTGATATTGTCAAATCACTTCAAGGCTCAATTGCTAGACGTATCGCGATGACAGCCTCAAAGCGTAAGAAGCTAAAAGTGCTTGAAGAAGCACTTTTAGCTTTAAATAATGATAAACACGATAATATTCAACAACAACGTGATTTGATTGCTGAAATTGACAATATAAAAGGAAAAATTGCTAAAGTTCCCTTTATTGATACTTTCGATTTACAATTTCGTAATTATGCCAAGCAAGCAGTTCCAACTTCCAAAGCGGTTATGTTTTGCTTAATGGATGTATCTGGTTCAATGGACCAAGCAACAAAAGAAATGGCCAAACGCTTTTATATTTTACTCTATCTATTTCTTAGCCGTACCTATAAGAATATTGATGTTGTTTATATTAGGCATCATACCCAGGCTAAAGAGGTTAATGAGCATGAGTTCTTTTATTCACAAGAAACTGGAGGAACCATTGCATCAAGTGCTTTAGAGCTTATGAATAACATCATCACTGAACGCTATAATGACAACCAGTGGAATATTTATGGTGCCCAGGCATCAGATGGCGATAATTGGGCTGATGATTCTCCCCAGTGCAAGGCGATATTAGAACAACAAATATTACCAAAAAGTCGCTATTTTAGTTATATCGAAATAACCCAACGTGCCCACCAGACGCTATGGAAGCACTATCAAGAAGTGGAAGAGTCTCATGCTAACTTTGCTATGCAACATATTAAATCTGTTGCTGATATTTATCCTGTGTTTAGAGAGCTTTTCAAAAAAAACACACAGAGTGCCGCTTAACAGAAACTTTTACCTTAAATAAGTGGGTGATTAATGACTAATAAAAATAATACTGCTGAAACTATTAAAAAAACAAAAGTGACTCCATTAGATGACACACCTGATTGGACTTTTGATTTGCTTGGGCAATATCAACACGAAATAGCTCGAGTTGCCGACTTTTATCGTTTAGATACCTATACCAATCAAATAGAAGTGATCACTGCAGAACAAATGATGGATGCTTATGCTAGCGTGGGTATGCCCATTGGTTATAGTCATTGGACCTTTGGTAAAAAATTCATTCAAACAGAACAAAACTACAAACGTGGCCAAATGGGCTTAGCGTATGAAATAGTAATCAACTCTAGTCCATGCATATCCTATTTAATGGAAGAAAACACCCTAACCATGCAAGCGCTAGTTATGGCACATGCCTGTTACGGTCATAACTCCTTTTTTAAGGGGAATTATTTATTTAAGTCATGGACTGATGCTAGCTCGATTATCGATTATTTATTATTCGCTAAAAACTATATTGCACAGTGTGAACAAAAGTATGGAATTAGTGAGGTAGAATCCACGTTAGATGCTTGTCATGCTTTAATGAGCCATGGCGTTGACCGTTATAAAAGACCACAAAAAATATCATTAGATGAAGAGCTTAAAAGGCAGTCTGAACGAGCTGAGTATTTACAATCACAAGTGAATGCGCTTTGGCGTACTGTTCCCAAAAAAGAGCAACAGGAGAATGAGAAAAAATATATTTTTCCAAAAGAGCCACAAGAAAATATTTTATATTTCATTGAAAAAAATGCTCCCCTGCTTCAGCCATGGCAAAGAGAGATTGTCAGAATAGTAAGGAAAATTTCCCAATACTTCTACCCTCAAAAACAAACCCAAGTAATGAATGAGGGCTGGGCATGTTTTTGGCACTACACTATTTTAAACCACTTATACGATGAAGGCTTAGTAACAGATAAATTTATGCTGGAGTTTTTACACAGTCATACCAACGTTGTTGCACAGCCAGAATACAATAGTAAGTATTATTCAGGCATAAATCCTTATGCTTTAGGTTTTAACATGTTCATTGATATTAGACGTATCTGCGAACACCCAACTGAAGAAGATAAAGAGTATTTTCCTGAAATAGCGGGGAGTAACTGGGTAGATACGGTGCATTTTGCCATGGAGAATTTTAAAGATGAAAGCTTTATCAGCCAATATTTATCACCCAAACTAATACGTGATTTTAAGCTATTTCACATCCATGATGATAGCGATAACAATTATGTTGAGATTGGTGCTATTCATAATGAACAAGGGTATAAGAAAGTTCGTCACAATCTAGCCAATCAGTATAACCTGAGTAATATAGAGGTAAACATTCAAATAGTTGATGCAAATATTGATGGTGACAGAGCACTAACCCTCAGATACACGCCACACAACGATGTAGAACTAGGCGATTCAAAAGATGAGGTGTTAAAACACCTGCATTATTTATGGCACTTTGACGTTAAGATTATTCAAGAAACTAAATCAGGAGAGGATAAGATTATTGCCAGCTGTCCACAAAAAAGTAAAGACGATTAAAATCGTCTTTACTTAATTCATAAGGGATGTATCAATTATTAGTCTTCAGATAACTCTTTTAATACGTCATCCTTTAATTCACTCCACAATGCGCCTGAATCGATACCATACTTTCGAACGGCTAATATAGCCCCATCAAAATCATTGGCTTGAGCCAGTTCTATCAACGCTTGGTAATAATTTTTAGATATTTCACGTCCCATAGGGTGAGCAAAATATAAGTTACCAATTCTTGAATGCAAGCCACTCAAACCATTAAGTATTAGTAAGTAAATTGAGTTTCCTGAAGCAACAACTAAATCTTTATTAAGCTGGTAATCAAACTTGGAAAAGGCTTCACCGGTGTCTTCAATATCCAAATAACCTTTTAGATTTTCGATTGTTTTTTCAGGGTTATTTTTTATTGCACCACGAATATATATAGCACTGATATTGGTGCGTGCTGATAATAGGTTATCAACTAAATCAGGAATTCCATCTTGATCTAATTGCGCCAACGTTTCCAGAATATTTAAACTCGAGGTTTCCCAGAAGTTATTTACTTTAGTGGGCTTACCATGCTGAATAGTTAACCAACCATCTCGGGCTAATCGTTGTAATACTTCTCTGAGCGTAGTTCGAGTTACCCCGATAAGTTCAGAGAGTTCGCGCTCGGCGGGTAAGATAGAACCAGGAGGAAAACCACCATTCCAAATAGATTCAACGATATATTGTTCCGCAAATCCTGCTGGGCTTTTAGCTTTTATGACCATTGACGATAGTTACCTGATAATATGAATAAGGACAAATTTCACAACAGATTGTACCAGAAGTAGACTTATGTACAAGCGCGAAAAGGTACTAGGAATTACTTGCGCCACTTAGAGTAGAGTTATCATGGCAACCTATAGTATCAGGGGACTTCTCTATGAATGTTATCAAGGGTTCCTCAATGGGCTCAATAAAAGTTGATGGACTATGAGCTCCCCGCATGAGGTAATCTTTATTCTTTTGGTTTAGCATTTATTAAGGAGGAACGTTATAGAGTAAAAATTTTTTCTTAAAAACAATGTAAAAATAACGTTTAACTACCGTTACTCCAATCACTCCTTCCATTATAACGATGAGTTATATTGTTTCTACAAAAACTAATCCAAGAATCAAACTAAGACATAATCCTCTTTATTAAATAGCTTTTATCAGACGATAAATTTTTCCAGTAATACTTGTTGTTGATTAACTTCATCAACAAGTATCTCATTAGTACTAAACTGTTGTGCTGAAAACTCACCCACTTGAACACTAATATCATTAATATGTGTGGTGTTTTTATTGATTTCCTCTATAACCACACTTTGCTCTTCAATAGCTGCCGCTATTTGAATGTTTCTATCCATAATATCTTTAACTGCATTTGAAATATTACCAAGCGCTTGATTTGCAACTTCAGTATTTTTAACACATGAAATAGCCTTCTCTTGGCTCTCATTCATTGCTTTTTGTACCAAATTAGATGATTCTTGAATCTGTTCTATCATCGCTTTAATTTCTGTTGTTGATTCTTGTGTACGTGAAGCTAAGGTTCTTACTTCATCAGCAACAACAGCAAAACCTCGTCCTTGTTCACCTGCTCTGGCGGCTTCTATTGCCGCATTGAGTGCAAGTAAATTAGTTTGCTCTGCAACACCGTTAATAACAGATAAAATTTGTTCAATGTTATTACTATACTCGGCGAGTTGATCACCTAACTGTTGTGATGTAGAAATTGTTTCTGATAATTCAGAAATGTCTTTACTTGTTTTAGTAAAGAGCGATTTCCCTTCTTCTGCTTGTTCATTCACTGATGATATAGAGCTAGCAGCATCTTGAGCACTTGAGGCAATATCCGTTGATGTCGCACTCATTTCATTCATAGCCGTCGCTAAGTTTTCAACTAACAGCCCTTGTTGAGTCAGCTCTGAGCTAGATTCAGTTGCCAACTGCTTAGCTTTATCACTGTTATTAACGACTAATCCCGCTTTATGTTTTATATCATTCACCAGCTGTTGTAGTGACCCCAAGAATTGATTAAAGTTCGTCGCAACGGCACCACATTCATCCTCACTTTTAATAGTTAAACGTTGGGTTAAATCCCCTCCTCCTGATGCAATTTCAGCAATTGCTGTTTCCAAATCATTTAACGGCATGAGTAATCTTTTGGCTAGTTTCCTCAAGATGAAAACACAAAAAATAATACTAAAAATAGCAAATATAACGGATCTCAGTGTTAAGTTTGACAAAGATTGATAAACTTTGTCTTCTTCAAGTAAAACACCTAAGTACCAGTTCATTCCTGACTCTTTCTTTAAGGGATAAAAATAAATCAGCTTATTTAAACCTTCATGTTTAATTTTTAAAATTTGTTTGGCATTTCCCGGTGATTTACCGTAAGTATCTTGTGTTGTCTTGCCATTAAATTTAGCTAAAGGATGAGTAATAATCCCCCCTGCTGAATCCGTAATGAAGGCAAGGCCAGTATTATTGAAATTTATTGTATTAACACTTTTAGCTATACTATCTAAGCTTAAATCACCTCCCAATACACCTTTTAATTCGCCATCACTTCTTATCGGTGCCACCACAGAGAGTAATAATTCTTGTGTTGCTGCATCAGTATAAGGTTCAGTGAAAATAACATTTTGACTCGATGCTCCAAGTTTGTACCAAGGTCTGTCTTTAAAATCTATATTATCGGGATTTTTCCTATTAGGGTCATTTGAACGAAGCTCTGTTTCATTAGATAAAGTACCAAAAACAAGTGAGAAATCTTCTGTTAAACTATTAAGTTCTAGGCTATTTTGAAATACTTTGACTGAATACCTTTCTTCAATAATATTTTTTAATAATCTTATTTGAACAGTTTTACCTGAGAGCCAGTGACTAATGCCTTGGGCTAATAATAACGAATTATCTTCTACATATGCTTGAGTTTTTTCTTCAAGTGTTTTGCTAATTAAAATGTAACTAGAAAAAGATAAAAGAGAAATCACAATAAATACCACAATACCTGAGGCAATAGAAAACTTAGTTCTAATCTTCATTTTGATCACCATCTAAAACTATTATATTAAATAATATAGTCTACACTTTTAAAATGTGAAACCTTTGTAAGTGCTTAATTATGATAATATTAAAATATGCTATTTATCCTCTGATGGTATCATTAATTTACTGTCAGAGTGCTCTATCACAATCATCTACTTCGTTAGAGGAGTTAACAAAACAAGTTAACTTACTGCAAAAAAAATTGGAATTGGTAGAGAAAGAACAAAATGCCAATGTTACCTCCATTACTACCGAAGCGTCTAAAAAAAATTTAAAGCTAACACCCCAAAAAAATGAAGTACGTGTCTATGCAACGGTAAGACCTACTTTTGGTTACATTGATGAAAATAATGAAAAAACTTGGGATGTAAGAGATGCACTTTCTCATACAGGATTTAAAGCAACTTCTTATTTTAAGGAAGACTGGAGTGCAGTAGTTCATGGTGAATGGGGAATAGACTTATCAAATAATGGTGATTTTGGTAAAGCTAGACAAGTTTATGTCGCGCTAAATAGCCCTATGGGTAGTATAGGCATAGGTAAGCAAAGACCTACTCAATATCTTTTTATTGCCGAATACGTGGATATTTTCAACCACAGCAATAGCCCTTTCTCTTACGATCCTGAAAGTATATTCTTTGTCGATAATTTAATAACTTACAAATTAAATACAGGTAATATTACTTGGATGCTAGCATCACAATTTGATGGTAGTGAAGGTGATAACAACAGTGATTTAACGAACATTGGTATCAGTTATGATAAAGAAGCTTTTCATACAGCTTTTACCTACCTAAATCAAGACCATAACGTAGAAGGAGTAAAGGAAGGTGAAGATGAAATTTTTGCAGGGTCCTTGGCCTATGAGTTTTCAAATAGTTTATATTTAGCCATAGGATACCAAAACAAAAATTATCAGAGAAAGACAGAACCCGATAGCCGAGATGGCCATACAATTGATCTTTCTGCATCCTATAAACTTACTAAGATATTCAAACTAAAGTTGGGAGTGTTCGATTTTTCTGACGGTGATAACAGCACTCAGAGTCGCGACTTCAATGGCTATAATACCACCTTAGAATGGTTACCGAGTTCTTCACTACGATTCCATATTGAATACCTGCACCGAGAGTTTGATTACTATGATGATTTCTCATCCATTTCTATCGGGTTTCGTTATGACTTCTCATTAGAGACTAAGTATTAAGTGAAAAATTTAATAGCCATTTCTACAATCCTTTTCATATCGATTGTGTTTTCTACTATATTTGTGCCTAACATTTACGCCGCACAAGCACAAAGAGTCACCATTTTGGCTGACGATAGTTACCCGCCTTATTCATTTGTAGAGAATGGTCAACTCAAGGGCATTTATATAGATATAGTCAAAGAAGCCGCTAAACTCATCGAACCACACTATAAAATAAAGATTGCCGCCGTTCCGTGGAAAAGAGGCTTACAAGAGTTACAAAAAGGTATCTCATTTGCGTTACTGCCTCCTTATAAACATATTGAAGAGCGTAGTTATATTTGGCCCTATTCGGTACCGATAATGAGAGAGAATGTTGTAGCCTTTTGCCAAAAAAACATTGATTTATTTGAATATATCACCCCTCAAGCAATGAAGAAAAGTGAACCTTTGATTATAGGTATCAATGCAGGATATTTGATTCTAAATAATTCGCTTGAACAAGCAAAAAATAGAAAAAACATTGTTCTTAGTGAAAATAAAAGTACATCCTCAAATATTATGAAGCTTTTTTACAAAAGACTGGATTGTTACTTAAATGACAAACATTCTACTCTTTGGGAGCTTGCTAATATGACAAAAGATAAAAAAATTCACTTCGATAATATTAAAGAAGCTCTTTTAGTGATGAGTCAAACAGCACATATTGGTTATACCAACAACTCAACACATACCTTTATATTTAAAGATGATTTCATCCTTCGAATGGACCAAGCATTATCAAGGGTTATCTCATCTAGCGAGTATCATAATATTATTAATCGTTATGTCACTATAAAATAATTTTTACCGTCATTTCAAATAACGACACACTCAAAATGTTAAGCGTTTATATCCATACTCTATTTATAATGCCGAAGTTAGGAAATCTAAATTAAAAGTTTACTATTTAATAATACACACATACGTTGCCAATTATCTGAAATATAGATGCGAAAAAGGTACATGGGATTGAAAACATCAATTGAAATTAAATGTTCAAATAAAATGAACAAGCTAGCATTAGCTTGTTATAAATCAAATTGATTACGAATATCAATTAAATCTAGAATTTTCAACACCATTATTGTGTCATTTCGTACAGAATTTGTTAGAATCTTCGCCGAATATTAATAGCTTATTAACCACACAATTATTCCGTCCATTTTGATCGTCTATTTAGAGAATAACATGAAACCACTTTTATATGTTTTACTGGCGTTATCAGCGGTGCTTTTCCCAAGCATGGCTTTTGCTTCAGAGACAGCACACCAGAGTATTGATTTAACTAGTCACTGGATTGGCTACACCGCCATTGCTATTTTTGTACTAGCTTACACACTGGTCATTTTAGAAGAACAATTACATTTACGAAAATCAAAACCAGTACTACTTGCTGCTGGTCTGATTTGGATATTAATCGCTGCTTACTATAGCGCGAATGGTATGCCACATGCTGCAGAAGTAGCAATTCGTCATAACTTCCTTGAGTACGCTGAGTTATTCTTCTTTTTATTAGTAGCAATGACCTATATCAACGCCATGCTTGAGCGTGATGTATTCAATGCGCTACGTGATTGGTTAGTTCAGAAAGGCTTTAGCTATAAAGCGCTTTTCTGGATCACTGGTATTTTAGCCTTCTTCATCTCTCCTATCGCAGATAACTTAACTACAGCACTTATTATGTGTGCGGTAGTATTAGCGGTCGGTAAAGATGAGCCTAAGTTTGTCGCGATGAGCTGTGTGAATATTGTTGTTGGCGCAAATGCTGGCGGTGCATTCAGTCCATTTGGCGATATCACGACATTGATGGTATGGCAGAAAGGCATTGTTCAATTCTCTGAGTTCTTCCACTTATTCTTACCTGCCGTTGTTAACTTTGTTATCCCTGCATTTATTATGCAATTCTTCTTACCTTCTGGTAAGCCAAATTCAAGTGATAAACCAACAACTCTTATCAAAAAAGGTGGTTTAACCATCGTCGGTTTATTTATTCTAACCATCATTACTGCAGTATGTTTCCATAACTTCTTACACTTACCACCTGTATTTGGCATGATGTTAGGTTTAGCTTACTTAAAATTCTTTGGTTACTACATTCGTAAATCAGGTCATGGTGAAATTGATAAATCAGATTTACCAACGAGTCATGAAATTGAAGATGACTTTGACATTTTCGACAAAATAGCTAAAGCTGAGTGGGATACCTTATTCTTCTTCTATGGTGTTATTTTAGCAGTGGGCGGGTTAGGCTTTATGGGTTACCTAGGCATGGTTTCTGAATTCATGTACGGTGAGCTAGGTGCTACCAATGCCAACATTTTAGTCGGTATTTTATCTGCGATTGTTGATAACATCCCGGTCATGTTTGCCGTCTTAACAATGAATCCTGAAATGAACCATACTCAATGGTTGTTAGTAACATTAACCGCAGGTGTTGGGGGTAGTTTATTATCGGTAGGCTCTGCAGCTGGTGTTGCCTTGATGGGTCAAGCAAGAGGTTATTATACTTTCTTCAGTCATCTAAAATGGACTCCTGTGATAGCCCTAGGTTACGCTGCCAGCATTTATGTACATTTACTGATAAACTAATAATCCGTATCATAAGCTTACATAATTAATGTAAGCTTAAAGTGAAGAAATACTCAATCGGTAATTTCTTCATGGTACTATTAAAAAGCTTCTAGCTTGCTAGAGGCTTTTTTATTGAAATTTTTTGAGGATTTTTTGTGAACTACTTAAGCAATATCACCACCAGCCAAAAACCATGGTTACTACTGGCAACCTCTGCATTGGGTTTAGAGCTATCCGCATTATTCTTCCAGTACGTACTAGATCTAGCACCTTGTATCATGTGTGTGTATCAACGACTTGCTATTTTGGCTATTTTTTCCGCTGGCGCTATCGGCACGATAGGACATAAAAATATCGTTGCTAGAACCCTAGCTTATGCTTTATGGGGCACTGGCGCGATTTGGGGCCTAATTATTGCGTTAGAACATGTTGAAATGCAAGAAAATAGCGGTTCACTCTTTTTTAGTTGTGAATTTATACCAAACTTTCCTATCTGGGCCCCATTACATGAGTGGATCCCATTCTTGTTTGAAGCTACAGGTGATTGTGGCGAAATTAGCTGGCAGTTATTTGACTACAGCATGCCACAATGGATGATTTTTGTTTATGCTTTATATACGATCGCATTCGCTATAGTGTTGATTAATCGTCTGGTATCAGCCCATAAGCCATAAGTCTAAGATAATGCAAAAAGAGGATATGCTACAATCAGAGATATCTTCTCTTTTTCTTATTTGGGGTATGGTATTTGCCAATCTTTTACCTTGTTCTTATTTCTTCATCATTCACAATTTTTAGCGTTTTAGCATTACCTCTAAAAATTGATATTGCACCCCAAACAGACGCAATAAAGCTCGGCATGTCTAATGCCCTGAGTGGCCCAACATCTGACTTAGGTACAGAATTAAAAAAAGGCGCACAAGCTTACTTCAGTAACCTGAATAAACACGGAGGTATCAATGGCAGATCCGTTGAAATTATTAGTCTCGATGATGGTTATGAACCCAAAAATACGGTAATCAATACTAAAAATCTTATTAACGAAGAAGTATTAGCCTTATTTAGTTACGTTGGCACCCCAACCTCTTACGCGATAATGCCTATAATAGCGAAAAGTAAAATCCCCTACCTTATGCCATTTACCGGCGCCGATTTTTTACGAACACCTACAAATGCTAATATTTTTAATTTACGAGCGAGTTATTACCAAGAGATAGAAGCGCAGATAGATTACTTAATAACGGTACAAAAATATAAAGAAATTGCCTTAGTGATCCAAGCTGATGAGTTTGGATTAGCAGCACAAAGAGCTGTAAATAAAATACTTGGCGATAAAAAAATAACAACGGTGATAACTACCCGTTACCGGAGAAATAGTAATGATATTAAAACAGCATTAACCCAATTAGCTGCATATCCTCTTGACGCTGTTATCTTTGTTGGTACCTATCAACCCTTCATAAACTTGATAAACTTAGCCCAGCAAGAAGGTTTAGATGTATTATTTACCAGCCTTTCATTTATTGGCAGTCATAATTTACTGAATCAAATACCGCGATCTAGTAGAGTTGCCTTAAGCGAGGTGATGCCTGCACCTAAAGAGTGTCATTGGCAACTATGCCAGCAGTTTATAACGGATATGGAAAAGGCTGGTTATACAGAATTAAATAGAATTCAGCTGGAAGGTTATCTAAACGCCTTTGTTTTTAGCCAAGTAGCTGAACAATGCAAAAATCGTTTAAGTCGACAATGTCTATTAAAACAATTTGAGCTGTTTAATTATCAAGATAATACCCTAAACATTAGTTTTAACCGTGAAAATCATCAGGGTATGCAGCAAGTCTATTTCTCTTTTAGTAAAGCACTAAAGAGTCAGTACTAACGCCTGCCCTTACTCACTGACCATGTTTCAAAAATAGCGGTACTTATCACTAATAGCCCCCCGATCATCGTCAATGGGTCAGGACGTTCATGTAATAGGAAAAATGCTAAGATGCTACCGTATAATGGCTGTAAACAAGATATAAGACCTGCGGTAGTAGCCGATAAATATCGTAAACTCGATGCAAATAGAGCGTGAGGTATAGCGGTAAATACCACTCCCACTAATAAAAGCAATAACCAATCACTCTCAGCTACTTTTCCTAGCGGTACCTCAACAAAGAGGCACAACATCAAACAGGCTACTAAGGTTTGATACAACATAGTGTGAGGACCAGAGTAATGAGAAAAATATTTCTTCTGCAGGATATTCCTTAATGCAAAAAATACCGCTGAAATTATTCCAGTGATAATGCCTAATGTGACTTGATTTCCAAAACTAACTTCGGGTATTAACAGTACAATACCGATAACAACAATCAATGCCGTGATCATGTCTTTTAATTTAGGCACTGTTTTATTAAATAAAGGCTCAATAAAAACTGTTATAACGGGATAAGTAAAAAAAGCTATGATGCCGACAGTAACTCCTGCCAATTGCATGCCAGTAAAATAAGTTACCCAATGTATGCCTACCACACATCCTAACAAGATCGCGATACCATAATCTTTAAAGCTTGTTAAGGTTATCTGTTTTTTTTGCAACGTTAATAACACAAACAATGTTATAGCTGCAATGCCTGTTCGATAAACGGTTATATCCAGAGCAGGTAAACCAATAAGTTTAGAAAATAGTGCAGTACCGCCGAAGAGGAAAACTGCAATATGTAAATAGAGCAAGCTTTGCTGTTCAGCTTTTATTATTGAGGATGTTTGAGAGGTACTTTTCATCGGTAACGATACGCTGTTTACATTTTAGTTGAAATATTACTTAATCAATATCATTCAGCGGCCAGATGACAATGTGATCTTCAAAATTCTCAATACTCACAGCATTATCTTTGACTATTTTTCCTCTCACTGACATACCCGCTTTATGCATAGCTGACTTCTTGCCATTATGAAGTAAAGGATGCCAGGACGGCATGCCTCGGCCTTCTTGTAGGCGACGATAGGTGCAACTTGGTGGCATAAAAAATACTGCGTCAATATTTTCCTGTGTTAAACGAACACAATCAGGTACTAACGTGGTGCGTTGCTCATATTTAGAACACTGGCAAGATTTTTCATTAAGTAAGTGACAAGCAATATTAGAATAGAAAATATGCTCACCTTCATTGATATGATCGGTCGGCAAAAGCTCTGACGCTTCATCGGTATCTTCATCATCAATAAACTTGTTTAGGCAACATTTAGCACAACCATCGCACAATGACTCCCATTCAGGGCGAGTCATATCTGCTAAGGTTTTAGTTTGCCAAAAAGGCTGCTTTTCTGTGTTTTTATCGATCATTTACTACTACTTACTTTACGAATGAATTGACGAATGGATTTACTTGTTAATTTATACTGAATTTACCAATAAATGCCTTAATAAATCACTGGATAGGTGGAAACTTAATACGATCAGATAAATGGCCCACAGAGCTGACAAAATAATAAGATAAGTTCCAGTGCATTAAACTCTTATAGTTATCATAAGCAAGATAGACACGGCCATTTTTATCATCTGGAAAAACTAGCGCGGCTTTAATATCAACATTAGGTAAATTAGTACCATCTGTACGCCTCACACCTAGTGCTTGCCATTGAGAGAGGGTTCTTTCTGTTTTAGACCATGCTTTAAGCCAATTTTTTCGACTGCCGGTATTTTTTGGAATGGCTAAGCTATAGTCAAAGTTTTTTGGTAACTTAACTTGGCGACCCCAAGTAAGCTCATCACTCCAACCCTCTTTTTGTAAATAATTCGCCATAGATGAAAAAACATCGGCTTGGTTTTGCCAAATATCCTTTTTACCATCACCATCGCCATCAACAGCATAACCTAGAAAAGATGTCGGCATAAATTGATTTTGACCCATAGCCCCAGCCCATGATCCCTTCATATCTTTACTACTAATATGACCTTCATCTAATATAGTTAGTGCTGCCATTAATTGTTTTTTAAAGAAGGTTTCACGACGCCCTTCATAGGCCAATGTTGATAAAGCGGAGATTACATTATAGCCACCGGTAAACTTACCAAAATTAGTTTCAAGTCCCCACAAAGCGACAATAAAACGTGGTTGAACTTGATATTTTTCACCTATCTGATTTAACAGTACTTGGTGTTCTTTATACAAGGCTCTCGCTTTATCTACTTTCCATTTGGGTACTCGCTTAGGTAGGTAAGTATCTAGCGTTTCAACATTTTCAGGCTGACTTCTATCAGCTTTAACTGCACGTTTGTGAAAGGTTACTTGAGAAAAACTATCATTAACTAAATCTTCGCTAAAACCTTTTTCTATTGCCTCAGCTTTTAGTGTCACTACATACTTAGCAAAGCCTTCTTCAGTAAGCTCAACTTCTGCAGCAATTGATTGATTGATCACACCTACCGTAATAAGGGCTGATAAAGCGACAGTTTTGATTAGAAACTTCATTAAAAATCCCCTTGCCCTTTTTCAGCTATCATAGCTTTTTTATGTTCTTTTAATAAATCTTCAGGTGGTGGTGGTAACTGTAAATAAAAACCTTGTTCAACTAAGCTTGCTTTTACTTTTTCTAAGTCAGCCATTGCTAACTTATCTTTAGTGGCTAAATTAATTAAAGTAACTAAATTTGGTGTACCAAACATCTTCATCAATTCAACAGGAACATCTGAGAATTCATCACGTTTATTAACAAAAAGATAAGTTTGGGCTTTTTTGGAGCTTTTATAAATAGCACATAGCATAATGGAGACCTATAGGAAATTGAGATAATAGCATTGAATGTTCAATATATCATGAGCTAAGGGTGAACCCCATAGTGACTCAATGAAATATTGTTAACGAAAGTGTAAATTTAGCAGATGATTCACATAGAAAACGAAGTTGATATATACCCATTACCAATCAAGATGCATGTTTCAGAGTGCTTGAGCAATTTCAATTCAAGGCGCTGTGATGAAATAATGGTTACTCCCTTATAAATCATAGCTACGATGAAGTGATATTGTTCAAGCGCTTCTTCGATGGGTTTAAAATGACTTTGTACTGCGTTAAATAATCAAACCATAGAGTGACTATGCTTAAATCATTTGCCTTGCCTAAAGTCATTTTAATTCCCACTGAAAACCTGCACTTTGAATGGTAACGGGTATCAACCGCTATTTATAACCTTTTTTAGCGAAATCTAATAAAGGTTGACCAAACAACGGCTCACGCCAACTTGATAATAACTCAACTTTATTAGCATTATTGCGAGCCTTATTTAGGTCAAAATACCAGGTTAAAAATTGATTAATCTGTTTTTTTGAAGCTATATTCTCTATAGCCAAGCCATTATTTTCACCAGCAGCCACTAAAAAAGCTTTTACTTGTTTAAATATTTGCTTGTAACCTGGATATTCATCTAAGCGATCAATTTTATCTGGATAGCTATTTACGTCAGCTTGATCTGCCTGAGCTAATACTGCCAGCATAGCTTTGCCTTTATGGCGAATATCAATGGCTTCGGCACCTTCAAGTGTAGCCATGGCGATAACACTATCTGGATTACTTTGTGCTAGTGCCATTAAGGTATGATCTTTTGCAACAAATCCAATAGGTAAATCACGTGTTTTTGCTTGCTGAAAACGCCAACTTGCCAGGTATTTTAACGCATTTAACTGCTTAGGGTTTAAACGCCAACTCATCTTAATATTAAGATACATCTCGTTTTCATCTATTGGCGTAAACTTTTTATCAATCATGCTCTGTGTTTCCAGCTTTGCATAAGCTAAAAATCCAGCTTCAGTTATTTCAGTCAATAATCTAGGATAAAGAGCAAATAAATGGTCAACATCAGCACTTGCATAAACCAACTGTTTTTCAGTTAATGGTCTTCTAGTCCAATCGGTACGTGATTCTGACTTATCTAATTCAATGCCAGTATAATGGTTAACCATGGCTGCATAACCGAGTGATAAACCATGACCTAAAAATGACATAATTATCTGACTATCAATTAAATTGACCGGTTTGCAATTTCCTGCCGTTAAGAAAACTTCTAAATCTTCAGAACAAGCATGCAACACTTTAGTGATTTTTTCATTAGTGAGTAACGCCCAAAATGGTGTTAAATCCTCAATAGCAATAGGATCAATAAGTGCTAATTGCTCTCCATCGCATACCTGAAGTAATCCTAACTTAGCATACAGAGTCCGTGTACGAACAAACTCTGTATCAATGGCTAATACTTTAGCGTTAGCCAGTTGTTCACATAACTGATTTAAGCTGTTCTGATCTTCAATTAATTGATAGTGCATAATTTTTAGTTCTACTACGGCTACTTATGGCGACGACGATTACTTTGTTGATTACGTTGCTGATGTTTTTTAACTGAGCGACGAATTCGACGACTCTTGGCATTATCCATAGCCTTTTCATCAACTTTCACCTTACTCTCAGCTTCAGGTGTCAAATCTACTAACTTACGATAATAGTTCACTTCTTTTAAGTCTAGCTCTCTCCAACCACCCATAGGTAATTGACGTTGCATTTCCATATCACCGTAACGTACTCGGATAAGACGACTTACTTGTACATCTTGGCTTTCCCATAAACGACGAACTTCTCGGTTACGTCCTTCAGATAATACAACATGGAACCAATGATTTCGTCCTTCGCCACCACGGTAAGTTATCTTTTGAAAACGGGCCATACCATCTTCTAATTTAACACCGGTACGTAACGTTTGTAACATAGCTTCGTTGATTTCACCAAAGACACGTACCGCGTATTCACGTTCGACCTTTTGTGAAGGATGCATTAATCGGTTGGCTAATTCGCCATCCGTAGTAAATAACAACATACCCGAGGTATTTATATCTAAACGACCAACAGCAACCCAACGGCCTGCATCAAGAGGCGGAAGACGATCAAAAACGGTAGCTCGTCCTTCAGGGTCTTTACGTGTACACATTTCACCTTCAGGCTTGTTATAGATAAGTACGCGACAAATATCTTCGTCTTGCGCAGTTAGTTTAACGTGATGACCATCAAGACGAATTTGTTCAGTACCGCTAATTCTGTCACCTAAAAAAGCGACTTTACCATCAATGCTAACACGACCTTCACTGATCATCGTTTCCATTTCACGGCGAGAACCTTTACCAGCTCGAGCTAATACTTTTTGTACTTTCTCTGAATCTTTATGAGTTGCGGTTTTAAACTCGACTTTCTCTACTTTTTCAGGCTCTTTTTTATGCTGCCCTTTTTTACCAACAACCTTTTTCGCAACATCTTTTTTAGTCAAACCTTTCTTGGCACTGCCTTTTTTCTCAGTACCACGCGTGCCATATTTTTTATCGATGGCTTCGTCTTTTCTTGTTTGTTTTTTCTTGTCTACCGTCATTATCTTTTACTCTGTTACGTCAGTAGCAGCTCCCTTGTAGCTAACTTCTGGCTCATTGTTCAGGTTCAATAATCTAATGAAAATTGCAAATGTTTATTTGCAATTTAATTTAGGTTACTGAAATGGAGAAGGGTCTCCCTCTCCTACGCGTATTATATCAATACTGTCATTAGAAAAATCAATTACAGTGGTAGGGTGTTCCCCTAAATAACCACCATTGACGATAAGGTCAACTTGATGTTCTAACAAATCTCGAATCTGTTCAGGATCATATTCAGCCGTATCTTGGCCAGGCATAATCAAACTGGTGGACATTATAGGCTCTGCAAGTTCAGTCAACAAGGCTTGTGCGATAGTATTATCCGGTACTCTTATGCCTATTGTTTTCTTTTTAGGATTTAATAACCGTTTAGGTACTTCCTTACTTCCTTTGAAAATAAAGGTGTAAGGCCCTGGAGTATTATTTTTTAGTAATCGATAAGCGGTGTTATCGACTCTAGTGTATTCTGATATTTGCGATAGATCTTGGCACACCAAGGTGAAGTTATGGTTTTTATCTATGTTTCTTATTTGACAGATACGCTCTAATGCTTTTTTATCACCTAAATGACAACCTAATGCATAGCCTGAATCTGTCGGATAAACAATCACACCACCTTGCTTAATAATGTCTGCCGCTTGTTTCATTAAGCGACCCTGAGGATTATCTGGGTGTACATAAAAAAACTGACTCATGAGACTTTCCTTTACTTTAAAGAGGTATTTATTGTTAACGGCTTAGTATTGCTTCTTAGCTGTAATATACGTGATTCGTTGTATTAACTACGGAACTACTTTATTGCCATTGTGCCCAAATAGGTTTGGCGCCAACAGGCATCGTTAGGTTTCGCCCTATATCACTCCACCTATTAGGATAGTGAAAATCAGATCCCATGGAAGCATGCAAATCATATTCTTGACAATAAGCCAACATTTTCTGTCTTTGCTCAGGATTCATTTGCGGTAAAACCACTTCTAAACCATCGCCAGCGACTTCATTAAAATGAACAATCAAACGTCGTAACCACTTTGCCGAAAGATCATATCTGATAGGGTGAGCCATCACCGCACTTCCGCCAGCATGATGTATAGCCACAATAGCCTCTTCAATACTACACCAATTAGGTTTTACATAAGCTCGTTGCCCTTTTGAGCCTTTTTTACCAATATATTTATCAAAGGCTTGTTGCATAGTATTTACATGCCCTTGTTGATGCAGCACTTTAGCAAAATGAGCACGTGTAATTGAACCTTCACCCGCCATCTCTTTAGCATCGGCATAAACAGATGGAAAACCGCACTTCGCTAGTTTCTCGCCCATTGAAATAGCACGTTCTTCTCTTGCTTGTTGTTGCAGTGCTATCAATGCTTTTAATTCAGGATTATTTTTATCAATATTTAAACCCACAATATGAATTTCAAATCCCTGCCATGCAGTAGAGATTTCAATACCATCAATCAATTTTAGTGGAATTTTTTTCTCGTCTATATGCTTTTGCGCTATATCAAGACCAGCGACAGTGTCATGGTCTGTAATCGCTAAAACATCAATTTGAAAGTTAGCTGCCCTATCTATCAAGCTTTGCGGCGACAAGCCACCATCAGAGCAATTAGTATGGCTGTGCAGGTCAATACGCTTATGGGCAAAACCTTCCATTTTTACTATCTGATGTGGGAAATCAGTGGTTGACAGCAACGCCATAATAATGTCTTCTATAGGGGTAAAACTCAGTGTTGTGATAAGTTTACTGATAACGAGTAAATAATGATACTTTTTCCTTTATATTCCTTATTATTGGAAAATTAACTGGAAAATAAAATAAGCTGCAAATAGCTAATACTGAGTAACTAAGACCTAGCAAATCATCGTAAATAAAGGCTCGTTAAAAATGAATACAGCAATAACAAACATAACATTAATTTGGTGGTGGCATAACTCGACATAATTGGGTTGTGATAATTGCGTATATCTTAAAAAAGATTAAACAAATTTCAAAAAAACCCGCTCCTCTCAGCGGGTTTTTCTCGTTAAAGCGTTCGAGATTTCAGGTTCAAGATAAAGTTAACAAAGGATTTAAAATGAATAGAACAAAAACATGGTTTATTTGGTGGCTATTGCCTATTTACGCAGGTTGACAATTTTTCTTTAAATAAACTCTATAGAAGTAATCAATATGACAAAAAATATACCCCGTACTAATTTACCTAGTAACAATGGTGCATCTCTTATCGGAGTGAACACCATACAAGATAGTACTCACTATCAAAATGACCCGTTAAGTGTCTACCAATTATTATGTCACCAACAACAGCATAATATATTGTTAGAATCTGCCGAGATTGATAAGAAGCATTTGTTAAAAAGCCTATTATTAACTGATGCCGCAGTAAAAATTGTTTGTAATGGCCATTCTGTCACTTTTTCTGCTCTCACATTAAATGGTGAAAGCGCGGTTGATTTTGCAGCAGCTCAATTAGAAGCACACGCAAAAATAAGTATTGCTGATGATGGAAAATCATTTCAAGCAACATTTAGCGAGGTTGCTAAAGATCTTGATGAAAAGGCTCGTCTAAGTGCAACAAATCCATTGCACAGCCTGCGATTATTCAATCAACTCACCGATGATAAAAACCACCCTTTCTCCGTGTTTTTAGGTGGTGTTTTTGCCTTTGACCTTATGGCTATTGCAGAGCAATTGCCCGCAGTTGCTGATGGTGATAATACTTGTCCAGATTTTGTTTATTACTTAGCTGAAACGTTAGTGATTATTGATCATGAATTACAAAGCACAGAAATCATTGGTAATATTTTCAATTACAACAACGCTGAAAAATCTAAACAAAGCCAATTAGCTATCTCCAGCCGTGTTGCCCATATTAAAGAGACCCTAGCTAGTTCTATTGATGCCGAACAGGTATCGCAATTAAGCCCTTCATTTGATGATGTTGCTAACAAGCAAGAATTTAATGAACAATTGAAAGTTGATATTAGTGACGAACGTTATTGTGAGATTGTTGACCAATTAAAAGAAAATATTCGAGCCGGGGATATTTTTCAAGTAGTACCTTCTCGTACATTTACCTTACCTTGTTTTGATTCCATTGCCGCTTATAAGGCACTCAAGCTTAGTAATCCTAGTCCCTATATGTTTTATCTAAAAGATAGCGACTTTTGTATTTTTGGTGCTTCTCCCGAATCCGCATTAAAATACCAAGCCAGTAATCGTCATGTAGAGATTTATCCTATTGCCGGAACACGTCCTCGCGGTTTCGATAAGCAGGGTAATATTTCATTAGACCTAGACAGTCGTATTGAACTAGAACTAAGACAGGACAAAAAAGAATCAGCTGAGCATATTATGCTGGTAGATTTAGCACGAAATGACATTGCTAGAGTTTCCCAACCCGGTACTCGTTATGTTGCCGAGTTACTTAAAGTAGACCGCTACTCTCATGTGATGCACTTAGTTTCTCGAGTATGCGGTACGTTACAAACAGATTTAGATGCTTTACACGCCTATCAGGCTTGTATGAATATGGGCACACTTTCTGGCGCACCTAAAGTCAAAGCGACGTCACTTATTAGAGAAGTAGAAGGTAAAAGGCGCGGTAGTTACGGTGGCGCTGTTGGTTACTTAACTGGCACAGGTGAAATGGATACTTGTATTGTAATACGTTCTGCCTTTGTTAAAGACAATATTGCTCAAGTACAAGCGGGAGCTGGTGTTGTTTATGACTCAGACCCAATCAGTGAAGCCAATGAAACGAGGCAAAAAGCGCAAGCGGTTCTTAACGCTATTAGTAAAGCTAATGCCATTTTCACTGCCAACACGTCAGCAAAGGAGCAAGCCAATGACTAAATTATTTATGCTCGATAACCTCGACTCTTTTACGTATAACTTGGTTGATGAATTTCAATGTTTAGGTTTTGAGCCAAGTGTTTATCGAAACACACTCAGTGCTGACTTTATTTTTGAAAAAATGCTTGAACATACTCAACAAACGTCAGAGCCGGTATTACTTGTTTTATCCCCAGGTCCTGGTGAGCCCAAAATGGCAGGTTGCTTAATGGCACTCATTAAAAAGTGTGCCGGACGTATCCCAATGCTGGGTATTTGTTTGGGGCATCAAGCATTAATAGAACACTACGGTGGTCGAGTAGACAGAGCTGAAGAAATTGTACACGGTAAAGCCTCGAATATTACCCACAATGGCAGTGGTGCTTTTGAGGGTATTCAAAATCCTTTACCCGTTGCGCGTTATCATTCGCTGATTGGTAAAGATATACCGCCTGCATTAGACGTTATCGCCGAATATAACGACATGTGCATGGCTATTAGCAATGACAAAGATGTAGTTTTAGCATTTCAATTTCATCCAGAATCAATATTAACGACTTTTGGTACCACCTTGTTAGCACAAAGTATTAAGCACTTACTTACTTTGGCGCCATCGCTCAATACTAAATTCAAGACTACGGTTACTGGAGAATAAAATGACTAGTACACAAAATATTAATTCAGACGTTTCAACTATCAATACTATTTTGCCAACATTAGTCGATGGCCTTAATTTAAGCCAAGCGCAAAGCCATGACTTTTTTCAGCAAGTACTGCAAGGCAACATCGAACCGGCTTTAATGGCTAGTGTCTTAACGGCACTGAAAGTTAAAGGTGAAACACCTGAAGAAATTGCCGGTGCCGCGATAGCTATTCGCGCAGCTGCAACTTCGTTTCCTCAACGAAACAGTGACGACGAGAACATAGCCGATTGCGTTGGTACTGGCGGTGACGGTGCTAACACTATTAACATATCTACTACAGCCGCTATTCTAGCTGCAGCTTGTGGTTTAAAAATGGCAAAACACGGTAACCGAAGTGTTTCCAGTATGTCAGGCTCTGCAGATTTACTCGAAGCATTTGGCGTTAATTTATCCATGTCACCTGAAACCGCGAATCATTGCTTGGCACAAACAAATTTATGCTTTTTATATGCGCCGGCTTATCATTCTGGTTTTAAACATGCGGCGCCCGTGCGAAAAGCGATGGGTATTCGTACCTTATTCAATATCCTAGGGCCGTTAGTTAACCCAGCTAAACCAAATATAATGCTGCTTGGGGTATATACGCCTGAGTTGTTAATGCCTATGGCCCAAGCGCTACAACTTACCGGTGTTAAACGCGCTTTTGTGGTTCATGGTAGTGGCTTAGATGAAATTGCTTTACATGGTGCGACTCAAGTAGTTGAAATTAATAACGGTGAATTAATTGAACGTACTATCAAACCACAAGATTTTGGCTTAAAAAATCACTCTCTTGAAGAAATTAAAGGTGGCACGCCTGCAGAAAATGCAAATATCATTAAAGATATATTATCTGGTAAAGGAAAGGATGCACATAATGCCGCTGTAATAATTAACTGTGCTGCACTACTGTATTTACACAATAAAGCCAGTACCTTTTCTCAAGCTGCGCAACTTGCAGCCGAAGTTCTTGCCTCAGGTAAAGCTTTGAGCACTTTATCGGCATTAGTGAAGCTTTCAAATGAAGAAGTATCATTGATTACGAAAAGCAACGATACCAAAATCGACACTAAATTAAATACTAACACAGAAATAAAGGCTGAAAAGTAACATGAATCCGAGCACTAAAACTTCAGCAGAAAAAAATATTTTAGAAAAAATAGTTGATGATAAGCGCATTGAAATTGCAGCTTTAAAAATAAGTAAACCGTTAGCAAGTTTCATTGATGAGCTTGTTCCAACCACTAAAGATATGTATGCCGCGTTAACAAGAACTAAAGATAAACCTTATGCGGGTTTTATTCTTGAATGTAAAAAAGCATCACCATCTAAAGGCCTGATTCGTCCTGATTTCGATGTAAAAGCCATTTGCCAAATTTATGATAAATACGCTGCTGCGATCTCAGTGTTAACCGATGAAAAATATTTTCAAGGCAATTTTGATTATTTAAAAACGGTTACACAATCAGTAAAGTGTCCTGTGCTAAATAAAGATTTTTTTATCGACAGCTATCAAGTGTACTTAGCAAGATATTACGGTGCCGATGCAGTTTTACTAATGCTCAGTGTCTTGTCAGATGAAGAGTATATTGAATTATCAGCGGTCGCTGAGCAATATAACTTAGCAGTATTAACCGAAATTTCTACCGAAGATGAACGTGATAGAGCAATAAAACTTAACGCAAGAATGATCGGTATAAATAATAGAAATTTACGTGATCTAAGTACCGATATATCACGTACATTCGACTATGCACCAACCTTACCTAACGATAGAATTATTATTTCTGAGTCGGGCATTTATAACAATGCTCAAGTGAGAGAACTAGCGCCTGCCGTTGATGGATTTTTGGTCGGTAGCTCATTAATGGATCCAAAAAACAATGCTTATCAAGATATTGACTTAGCGTGTCGAAAACTAATTTACGGCAACAATAAAGTCTGTGGATTAACTGATATCAAATATGCTGCTGCAGCCGCTGATGCCGGGGCACGTTTTGGTGGTCTTATCTTTGCAGAAAAGTCACCTCGCTATATTACTAAACTGCAAGCTCAAGCGGTTATCAAAGCAGAGCCAAAGTTAGAGTATGTGGGTGTATTTGTTAATGAAGAACGAGATAAAATCACAGACTTAGTGAAAACGCTTAATTTAAGTGCTGTACAACTACACGGTAGTGAAGATGCTCAATACATTGAGGCGTTAACTGCTGAACTTGCCCAAAGTAACTGTAGTTATTGTCAAGTATGGCAAGCTAGTCCTGTAGCACAAAGCGTGCCTTTGCTTAATCAAAGTGTCAGTCATCATGTACTTGACGGTCAAAGCCCAGGCAGTGGTAAAACGTTCAACTGGCAAGTGTTAGCCTTAAGTGAGCAAAACTTATCAAAAAGCTTTTTAGCGGGCGGACTAAACAATGAAAATGTTGGTCAAGCCTTAGAGCAGTTAACCCAAGTAGATTTATTTGGCCTAGACCTCAACTCCGGTGTAGAAGATAGCCCAGGTATTAAATCAAGTGAAAAACTAGCGCAAGTATTTTCACAAATTAGGAATTATTAAGATGTCAGATACAAATAACAATACCCCAAATAACACCCAAGAAACAAAATCAACTAAAACCCGTTTACCTGCCTATTTTGGTGAGTTTGGTGGTATGTACGTTGGTGAATTATTAGTTCCTGCGCTAGAGCAATTAGAGCAAGCTTTTATCGAGTCTCAAACTGATGAAGCCTTTTTAACCGAATTCAATAATTTATTAACAAAATATGCCGGCCGACCTACACCATTAACGTGTTGTCGTAACATTGTAAAAAATCCACTCGCTAAAATTTACTTAAAACGTGAGGATTTATTACACGGTGGAGCACATAAAACTAACCAAGTTTTAGGGCAAGCTCTTCTAGCCAAGCGTATGGGTAAAACTGAGATAATTGCTGAAACGGGTGCTGGACAGCACGGTGTTGCAACGGCGATTGCCTGTTCATTACTGGGTTTGAAATGCAAAGTTTACATGGGTGCAGTCGATTGTGAACGTCAACAACCTAATGTTTTTCGTATGAAATTAATGGGCGCTGAAGTTATTCCGGTAACTGCTGGCTCTGGCACATTAAAAGATGCAGTAAATGAGGCGCTAAGAGATTGGTCTGCAAATTATGAAAATGCGCACTATTTATTAGGCACAGCTGCAGGTCCTCACCCATTCCCGACTATCGTTCGTGAATTTCAAAAAATGATTGGTGAAGAAGCCAAAGCACAGTTTTATGATGAAGAAGGTCGTTTACCTGACTATGTTATCGCCTGTGTTGGCGGTGGCTCAAATGCGATTGGTATGTTCCACGATTTTATTCATGAAGTAGGCGTTAAACTTATTGGTGTTGAAGCCGGCGGTAAAGGCATTGAGACTGATAAACATGGTGCGACACTTGTTGCAGGCTCAAAAGGTATGTTGCATGGAAATTATACTTATATAATGCAAGATAATTTTGGTCAAATACAAGAATCTTACTCTGTTTCTGCTGGACTCGACTACCCTGCAGTTGGTCCTCAGCATGCCTTTTTGAAAGATACTGGCCGCGCACAATATGTGGCAATTAATGATGACGAAGCATTAGCGGCATTTCAAGCCTTAGCATTGAATGAAGGTATCATTCCTGCACTTGAGTCATCCCATGCCCTTGCACAAGCGTTAAAAATGGCGGAGTCAGCCACGACAGAAACTATTTATTTAGTAAACCTTTCTGGTCGTGGTGATAAAGATTTAGCTCATGTACACGCTATTCTTTCACCAGATGAAGCTTCATCTGCAAAAACAGTTAAACATAGAGGAGAAGCATAATGTCACAGGCACCTACTCAACAAGTAAAGATTCAACAAGCAGGCGCTCGTTATCAAACTGCCTTTGCGGCATTGAAAGAAAAAAATGAACAAGCTTTTATCCCTTTTGTCATGATTGGCGACCCTAATGCTGAGCAGTCATTTGCTGTAATTAAAAGTTTAATTGATGCAGGGGCTGATGCACTAGAGTTAGGTATTCCGTTTTCTGATCCAAGTGCTGATGGTTTAACTATTCAAAATGCAGCACTTCGCGCTTTGGGTGCTGGCATTAACACCGATACCTGTATTGATATATTAAAACAAGTTCGAGAGTACGCCCCGCAAATACCTATTGGTTTATTACTTTATGGTAACCTCGTTTTTGCGCGCGGTATTGAATCATTTTATAAAGATATGAGTGAAGCGGGTGTGGATTCAGTCTTAATAGCGGACGTACCTATTAGAGAAAGTGAACCTTTTAGTGAAGCGGCTTTAAAATATGGAGTTGCACCTATTTTTATTGCGCCTCCTAACGCAAACGATGAAACCTTACGCGCTGTATCTTCATATTCTCGTGGATACACCTATGTATTAAGTCGTGCTGGGGTTACTGGCGTAGACAGTGCAGAAAGTCCAAAGAATACGGTTACCACCACAGCAAAAAAATTAATTGATGATTTAACAAAATATCATGCTGCGCCGCCGGTTTTAGGCTTTGGTATATCAACACCACAACAAGTTAAAGATGCCCTTAGTGCTGGAGCACTCGGTGCTATTAGTGGATCGGCTGTCGTTAAAATCATTGAAAAAAACTTAGCTGACAATAGTAAAATGCTCTCTGATTTAAGCTGTTTTGTTAGTGAAATGAAAGCAGCGACGAGATCGTAAAGTTATATATTTTAACTAGAAAATAAGAAAATACATAAAAAAGGAGCAATATCATTGCTCCTTTTTTATTGTTCTTATTTAAACTCTGAGCATGCGGACAGTTAAAAAGACTATAACAAGCGTTAAGCCAATAAAGATCAGTGCTAATAAATGATAACAACTTCGTTGCACCCTAATTTTAACGCGTTTAAAGATGCCTTTTGAGCCAACATCAAGAGTTGGGATATTATGAAAAAGGGACAATAATATATTAAATAATAGTAACCATATGATGCCCATAAAACTTAACATAGCGTAAGAGTTTTTCGACGGAAATGGTGAAGGTGTTTCCAATAGCTGAGTAACAATAATTCCAATAAGCAGTGCCATCACTAGATAAGTCAATTTACGCAAGGGTTGTAGCTTTGCCGAAAGCTTTACTAATATTTCCAACATGTACTATTCTACTCTCAAGTCACTTTATAATTAATAAAGAAGAAATTACTATTAAGCGGACGATGCCAATTGATAACAATTACCCCTCTAATAGCTTATGCAATAAACAAGAATAGATTATAACGTATAAATAAAAAATG
The DNA here is from genome assembly GCF_002836255.1 of Colwellia sp. 75C3. GTDB lineage: Bacteria > Pseudomonadota > Gammaproteobacteria > Enterobacterales > Alteromonadaceae > Colwellia. Next base: position 193,499 of record NZ_PJAU01000032.1, read on the forward strand.
CGACTCAATGAGTCGCATCTTTATAACTAGCTTATACGGTGCGTCCTGCACACATATTTAATGATCTCATTTCTTCCTTGAAAAACTATCCTTAGCATATCCTTTATGAGTCCACTCATATCCAGTGTGGGTAACGATTAAGCTGCCCATTTAATCATCCATAATTAGTGTCTTCCTGACCCTATTTTCCTTAAAGTGTACCTTTCAACCAATCCCTGTTGTTATCCATAAATTAACCTTCCTTAGTTAATCTTCCTTATAATAGTCTTCCATAACTACTGTCTTCCTGACCTTGGTTATCCTTACCAAGCCACATCCTTGTTCATATCATCCATAGTGGCATCCTACCACTAGACTTCATCCGTAAAGCCTCCCTGTTAAACCCTATTTTAAATAACACTAAGTATTAGTTAAAATTAAAGCATCCTGCTTTAGGTTTTCCTTGTTTACCTGACACAAGCATCCTTACTTACATCTTCCTTGAATTGCATCCATTTCATCCTCTTTTATCAACTTAATCCCTAAGTGATGATATCTTCCTTAATCGCATTACAAGTAATGCTAAAGCCCCCTGCTTCTTGTCTTCCTGACATGATTAATAATACACCTACATATCTATTATTGACGTCTGTTAACAATAAAGATCAAAGTGTAAAACAAATGAAATATCAAATGAGCTATGATAATCTTTATTAATCATAGTGATACGGTTTATTGTTTCTATTTTCCCGCCGACATTGCCAATATATCTCACAATAATGTAAGAGATGTCTTACAAGAAATGGAGTCCTTCGTCAGTGCAGGTTTTTATTAGGTGTGGGAATTAACCTTTGTTTCTGGAATTTCGATACCCTTCTGGATTTTTTAGGCTGTAGAGCCAGCACAGACAGTAACGGTTCCCAACCAATTGAAGCAAGTTAAGCTGATTGTGTGGGTTCCGATTTACTTCTAAATTTTGTCCCGCATGGTGAAATTCTGCAAAAGAGCCGTTAATAAAATATAAATAGGATCAGATGTGGGGATAACGTCTTCTTTTACTATATTGCGAACTTTTTTGACGTTAGCTTTTGGTAAGGTAAAAGCTAACAGTGCTCATTGCTCTAAGGTCACTAGCTACCACATTGCTGACCTAATTTAGACAGGTATTTATCACCATAAATAGTCCGCTTCGCCACCACAGCAGTCGTTCAAATAGTTGCTTTGGCATGACTTTAAAATACCAACAATCAATGTTAGCACTCAGTTCCTCTACTTTTATTTTCAATAGTTTCTAATTCTGTAATATCCCCATGCTTTGATACTTGAAGTAAGTGTTTTATAGTATGTGTACAGCTAGATTGACTTGCTACCACTTCATAGCCATCGTTAACTTTTTTGTAAAATAGGCCACTATAACTGTTTGTTCTTAGAAGTAACTGTAAATCTGCAAGAGTGTCTACTTCTCCAATGAATGATATAAAGTCTATTTTATTATCGATGATATAGGTTGTTTCACCTTTTAAATATGCAAAATATGACCCACACATCCAAGGTAGGCAACCACCAAAAAAGCCTACAGAAGAGTATGTTGAATTCAGGTTAAACAGTAGAGTTTCTGATAAAGTACTTTTTATGCTTGAATCAAATTCATAGGAAACCCAAAAAAAACTACCATCATTTAAAATATATTCACCTTCACTATTTTCTCTGTCAATAGGAACATCTCTTTGTTCAAAGTAAGTCACTCCCTCAATGAGAGAAAAATCGGTGAAATTGAATTCTGTTAGCTCAGGAATGACTTCAGATGGATAATCTTTATCGCTATTACAAGCATTGATGCAAAACACTAAACTTATAAAAACAAATAATCTTGAGGTTAGATTCATTTTAATTACCATTTCGTTTATTAAAGGATTTAAGCATTGGAAATAAAGATAACATAGAGGTTATATTTATCGTCCCTTGTTCGCTATACTGACATTAATCTTTTCATATGGTTAGGTCAACTATGAGCCTTGAAGCTGACCTTAGTTATATCGACTCTGAAACTTCCCCTTTGCGCACCAAGGGAACATTAGCACCAATATTTATTGGTGCTAAAAAACTACGATGTTTGAGGGGGTTTCTTTAAGCGTCACTATTGCCACTTTGCTGACAATAGCTATTAAAGCTAATTAGACAGGTTGGATTATATTTTGTATACCTAAGCATCTAACAGAACAGTTATCGGTTGAATCAAAGCCTTTATCTTATTCGACTCATTCGCATCTTCATTTAACATTTTTCGAACGGTTTGTTCGTAATCATCTTTTGACTTCAACCCTAAGGATTTAACGATATTAGAAACTATCTGAGTCTCCCTAATAGGGTAACGTGAAATAAGCATAGTAAGGTTTTCGCTTTGAATAAACTCATTAATCTTGCTCATTTCAATCGAAAATAGTTCATCTGTTCTTACTGTATATTCAAAGCCACCTTGTTCGATTTGTTGCCAATTGGGGAGACCTGTACTGACTTTTTCTTTTACCTTTCTTTCTATCAATCTAGCAACGAACCTTGTTTTATTTGCTTCAAAAATAGGCATTAAAGCGGAGCATAATGAACTATACATTTCATTAGTATCTATATCTCTCAGTTTAGAGATACGTTGGATAACACTTTTGATTGTTTGGGGGTGATAATAAAGTGACTCTACTGAATAATGTTTGTTGTGGCTAACTGATATTGGCCACATCTTTGTATTTTTTAATCAATAATGTCTTTAGCTAAAGGGCCAAATTATCTAACCCACTACACTAACAACTCAATTGGTCAACAGGTGTTGACCAATTGAGTTTGTGCAACAGCTTGTTGCACAATGTAGTGTTCGCTATTGCCACAAAGAAGTCTTTTGAAGTAGGTGTCTATTGAGATAACGCCTGTTGCATTTCACTTAAAAAATATAATTCCACCTTCAATAAAACGACCAGATTAGCTACACCACTTCATCCTCGTGTAGATAGTAAGAAACAGATAAAGATATTGTCTTTTTTCTTTTAATCAGTTACATTTCTTACTGGCTCTATGGGAGCCTGCCCACCTCAACTGGCAAATTCTTTCGAGAACCATTTAACACTCAATGTAATTGATCTTATTACTATTACGAGAATAGAAAAATTAGGGGTGAATTTTATCAAATTCTCGAATGAGGCGATAAGATGATGACCGACATTACCACTTCCACATTCAGATCTAACTTTAAAAAGTTAGCTAGAACCATTCAAAAAAACGACGGTATCTGCTATTCAAAAGCTCAAGATAGAGCCGCGAAAAAGTATAAATTTGATTCGTACCACGCACTGCAAGCTTATAGAAAAAGCATTAATAATGAATCCAATATCGTAAATGCCAATTTGGGTACGGACGGGGTAAATTTTCAATATGCCAAAGCTCAGGGCAACAAAGGGAAACAACTTAATCCAAATCAGCATAGTTCACTATTAGTGGCTTTCCATGATGATTTAACCATTCTTAAAAGCCATAAGGAAGATGGTGAATTTATAAGTATCTGGGAAAATTTTCAAACAGAATACCTTGATAAAGGGTTTGCTAAAGAGGTGGGTGCAAGCGTTATTAGTCGTGAAGAACTCGAGCGTCGCGCTCTGCCTGCTCCACATGGGAAACCTGGCGAATACTTCTTACATGAATACGATTTAACCTGTATTGAGTTCCTAAGAGATAAAAATAACCCTTGGTCTAAAAGGGATGCAGATCAATTGATAAAAAATAAAATTAGCTCACAAATTGGCAATAAATATTATAGTAAATTCTGGCTTGATGGTAAGCCAATAGACAATCATATTGGTGATGAGGAAACTCGAGAAGCTGAAGCAATGGCTGATACCATTGAATATTGCCCAGCAATAGATGGCTATTGAAATGAGTTAATATAATTTTTTTAAGTCTAGTCTTTTATGGGATATAAGGTAAGTTAAAGAGGCAGACTTTATGGTTCTGTCTCTATCAATTTTATTTATTAAGCAAAGACAATGAATGACTTACTTCTGCCCTAAAATGAGCTACAGTCGGTAACCAGCTAGGATAAATAACCAGACAGTAGACCTCCCTTTACTACCACATCGCAGACATAAATATTAAAGCAATACCCCCACTTTTATGTTCACTATTTTAAAGACTAGCTGACATTAGAAGTATATTTTTATTTTGCTAATACGGGAATGTAAGCTCTATATGCAAAGTTGTTTTTACTCAATAGTGAATTTTGTGGTGCATTTTCTAATAGAGAATAATCGTAAAATAGCATGCTTGGGTTTATACCAAACAGTGATGTCTGGGTAAGGTGATTTTACCAACTTCCCAGTAAGAAACTATTAACTGCAAATTTTCCAAGAACCAAATTCTCTTTCAAGTTTTTGATTGGCGATATCAACAAAATGTTTTGTATGAAAAACACCGTCAGATTCTATTTTCTCCATAGAGTGATTTGATAGCATTCCTTTATTGATATCACCTTCAATCAAATTGGATTGATTTATTTCTATAGAGAATTTAGCGAGAAGATCAATACCTAAAGATCTTGAGTTATATGCTAAAGAGTTTAATAAGGTAAAGAGTTCCATAAATTGTTCATCAAACAGTTCAACTTTATTTAAAAGACTCGCAAATAACGTATATCGTGATAATTTTTTACTTATTATGTTGTGTCTTGCTGAATCAATATCCGCTAACTCCCAGGAATATTCTACTAATATTTTTAATTGCGCAGCTATATTGAAATGAGGAATCTTATTGTTTTCAGGATAAGTTTCTTTATACAATTTCTTTATTTTTTCAGGATGATGATTCTTTACAAAAACGTTCAAATTAAACATAGGGGATTCCCATTTACTATGCATAGGTTCACCTTTTGATAGATTGAAAATAACCTGTTTATTTGAAATGTCTTGTCTATAGTTTAAGACTTGGTTTCCTTCTTTCTTTATCGAGTCCATTAATCCATTCGCAATCAGAATTATAAATTCTTTAGGTGTTTCTTCTACTTCATTAAAAAGATTATCTATTTGTACACAGGTATTGTTTATCTCAGACATAATAACTTCTGACCTATGCCTATCTTCAGCTAATGCTGCATCTGATATACGCCTCTGTTCAGATAATAATATTTGTTTTTGAGAGTCTTTTATTTGCGTATTAGTGTTTTCTATTTGTATGGCGGTTTGACTTATTTTGAAATAAACAACATAAAGTCCAAGTATTGTCATTCCAATTGAAGCTATCGTTATGCTGGGAAAAAAATAAACTCGTAAATTTTTATATGAAGAAACCTTTGTAGGTTCCCATACTAAATTTAACTCATGACTTATGTACCAAGCAGAACAGATGGTTAAAAATATTGTAACTCCTATTATCCACCACAATAAAGAACTCTTGCTAATGCTGTTATTTGTCAATGCTTAACTCCTTCTTCTATTAATTTCCTTATGATTAAAACACCTATCTAATTATCAGAATTACATGCTTTATCTCCTGTTGATAACTTACCATTAAACAACCTATTTAACACTAGGATTAATGTGTATTTATTGTTTTAAATTAAAGGCTTACACAAATCCCTTTAGTGATCGAAAAGTTGCCCTTAATATTCGATATGGATTTATGTCTCCAATGCGCACAAAGTGATCCTTATACCTCAACAAATAGATATCGAGTAAATCGTCTGTTAAAAAGGGCGCGCCCTTAATTGGTAGGTATCTGTCTTTTTCAGGTTAGTTAATCTAGTCTAATAATTGGACTAATAACAAGGAGGTAATTTATGGGTACAATCAAAATTAGAATAGGTGTAGCAGTGCCGTTAATCCTACTAACTATTCCTATAACTATATTATTTTCTTGGGACGGCGAGAAGCAAGAGCAAAAGTATAGAGAGAAGTTAAAGATTGTATTGCAGGAGGTGGCTACTATTTGCACTAATAAGCAAGAAGAGAAGTACATTCTAGGCAAGGATATGGATTGCACTATAGAACAGCTAGTGACCCCCCCACCTAAAAAATAAATATCGAATAAATCGTTTATTTTAAAAGTCGCGTTCTGCCACCAAAGTAGCATAAATACTAAAAAAAAACTAAGTTGTTCCGACAAAGCGGACATTCACACTTCCCTTTAATGTTAGCTCAGATCTGCGAATATAATTCGCGCCTAGTTGCTTAATAGCAAGAAGCTCTACCTTGCTTGATCTCCTCTCTATTTAAACGCTGATAAACTACTGATTAATTGGTACAAAGACAATGTTTTTAAGATTCATCTAGATGACTAACACTTATGATAATTAATAGTCATTTTTCATAAAAATATGGTTTTGAACAACTTCCCCCCCTCCCAGTAAAAATTCACTTAGGCATACTACTCTTCGCTAGCAGAGGCTTCTGCTAGAAATTAACTATTTATATGGAGTGCCCTATGAGCGCAAAGAAAACCCCTATGACAACTGACGCAGCCCGAAGAATTCAAAGTAAAACAGCTAAATTGAATGATGGAAAAATAGCAAAAGGCAGCTTCGCGGCTAAAGCATTAAGTGCAGCGGCAAAAAATAAAAATAATGAAGTAATCTAAATATGGAACAACATGATTTAGATAATTACTCTCGTCAACTCGATCCTGAAAATGACGCCTACTGGCAAAGCCGAGGTGAAGATGAAAGACCAGATAATTGGCAAGAGCAATAATATAGCGACTAATGTGACTTCACTTCGTTAAGGCAATGAGCCAGCTACGTAATATCAAATGTTACTGGCTCTTTTTTTTGGATGCTTATTATCAAGCTCTTTTACTAAGTTAGATAAATAGTAATAAGGTATATTGGCTAATACTTTTTTTATGGCGACCTTTATGTCTGCTTGGTTGCAGCTTTCATTTTTGGTATCAGCTAAAATCTCATTAACCAATTTATCTACACCCATTGTTATTCTGCACATATAAAAGCTAAAAACGCCACTATCAATATTGGCGTATTCATCTAAATTTTTCAAAAAAGTGGCTAACTTTTTGTTACTTGGTAGGTTCTTACCGTTGCGCCAATCTTTAAGCTGGTTATACTGCTTATCTTCTAGTGATTCACCAGATTCACTAAGTTCATCTTCGTGAATTTCAATAAAAGTAGCTAACTTTCTATAACTTGTCTCATCACCTACTAAGTCTGATGAAATATCTTTAAACTCCTTCAATAAGCCCGCAAAGCACGTTTTTATATTTTTTTGTGTTGCAAAGGCGTGTATCGCATTAGTTATCATGCCTCGTTCATTTAAACTTTCAATCTCTTCTTTTTCTGTTGCAAAATAGATGCGATACCCTACTTCATAAGAAGTTATAGCTTCCATGAAGAAATCAAGTTCGAAGTAAAGTAAACTTTCAATAAAGCATAGAACTTGTTGCCTACTTAAACTTACATTTTGTTGATGTAATAGTATAAATTCAGCAGATCTGTCTATTGCTGATTTGGGAATACATCGAGTATTTTTCCATAGTGATTGTTGAGCGATCCATACCTCAGCTATGTTATCGCGATTTACCCCACCAGCCTTTATATCAGCCCTAATATTTAATAAAAAATCAACATCTGTATTACAGCGTTGCTCAATAAACCGGAATAATGAGGAGAATACATCTTCGTCGTTATGACTTGTATGCTTAAAACCAATATCAGAACTGCTAATTGCACAAAGCCAACCACCCGCATTAGATCCAGCGTTGAGGGTTTTTATGACTTTAGCAAAAATTCTTTTATTAGCTAATTGCTCAAAAGGAAAAGGTATTATTTTAAGCCAGTTAGTTATTTTGTTTACTGTGCTTAGACCAACCCCTTTGCTAAAAAAGCCATATTTACTGGTACGAGATATTTCAAGTGGTCTTTCATAGGTTTGTTCAAGTAAATCAATCAATTGTTTTTGATTAGTAATAAAGTCTACAAGTGCATATATTTTACAGATCGGTGGCAAGTAAAAAGACGGAAATTGAGGGTTGTTTATATTAACTTTGTTGTATTCATCAATATTTTCTTTTAAGCCATCGTAGAACTGATTCAGTATCGTATTATTTTGCTCTAAAATGTCCCCCTGTATATTATCTTCAATATCCATATGTTTGATTAATTTCCATATTCATATACTTTTGATTCATTGTTTGACCGCTTATGAAGATTACCATAGGCAAAAATATTTCGAAGGTGCCTTTATGTGATTACTTTCGCTACTATACGTCATTTCAGGATACGACCGTAAGGGATAATCTTCTAAAGCGATTCGAATTGAAGTCATCAATTATGTCAACACATCAATAAATTTAGAGTATTAAAGAGCTTTTGTAATGACAGCTTAAAGCGGACGTTAGACATAACGGTTTTGTAACTTCCGCTATGTGCACCACAATGTCATTAACTTAAGCTTAATTTATGCATTTACAATAAGTTAGCTAGTTGCTAACCTAGCTATGAATTAAAAATAGAGAGAAATCACCAATGAGCTGTTCAGTATTTAATTCAAATAGTACAAAAGTTAACCAATAAAATTCATTCAACTGAATTTTTAGAAAATCACCGCAAAAAACCTACAGATTTCACTCGAAATCGCACGCTTACTTTTCCTCGTTTAATGAGTTTTATGTTGAATGCTCTTAATGGTTCAATTCAAGCTGAACTCGTTCGGTTTTTCAATGTTATCGATGATAGCTACTTGTCAACAAAGTCAGTTAGCACCGCGGCTTTTTGTAAAGCCAGAATGAAACTCTCTCATCAGGCATTTATTGAGTTAAACGATGATCTAGTTCAAACGTTCTATGACACTGCAACCATTGATAAATGGCAAGGCCATAGATTGTTAGCGGTTGATGGCTCAGTCACACAATTACCTATCTCTAACGAACTACTTGAGCATTTTGGTAAAGCTCGCCCACATGCTGCTATGCCTCATGTTCGTCTTTCACAACTTTATGATGTTAAGAATAATATTACCCTGGATTTACAGGTAGAGAGCCACTCAACAGGAGAGCGTGAAATGGCGCTAAAGCATTTAAATAAAACGCAAACAGGCGATTTAGTTGTTTACGACAGAGGTTATCCTGCCGTTTGGTTTTATAAATACCATAGGCTAAAGAATGTTGATTTCTGCATGCGTATTGTTAAAAGCTCAAATGTGGTTAAAGCTTTCTTAGCAAGTGGGAAATATAGTGATATCGTTGATTTTCCTTGTATCGAGAAGTCTCTTCGTCGATGTAGAAAAGATAAAATATCGACCGAATCACTACGTTTAAGATTAGTGCGAGTTGACCTACCAGGTGAGCCAGAAGTTTTGGTTTCATCATTAACAGATCTACAAGCTTATCCTACTGCTCTTTTTGCTGATTTATATTTCCAACGTTGGGGTGTTGAAGAAGATTACAAAGTATTGAAAAGTCGCCTCAATATTGAGAATTATTCTAGCGTTTCTGTTGAAGGTGTTTTACAAGACTTGCACGCTAAGCTATTAACTAAAAACCTTACAGCTTCTGCTATCCATGATGCAAAACGAAAAATAAAGAAGCCTATAAACAATAGGCTATATCAATATAAAATCAATTTCACCTTTGCGATAAATCAGCTCAAAGATAATATAGTTCGCTTCACAATGAAGCTAGCTGATATTGAGCTATATGAATTATTGATAAGTAAAATATCAAAGAGTTTAAGTGTGATTCGACCCAATCGTAAGTTTGTTCGACAAGACCGTAGAAACAAAACAAATAAATACCCTATGAATTATAAACGTATGTGCTAAATCCTTAAGTTAATGACATTGATGTGCACCAAGAAGGCTTTAGCAGCAGAACATCATTATGCTGATTAAAGTAATTATCAAAGGCTCACTAATGCCACAAACCCGACCTAAATTATCACTCGAATAACCTCACCTAAGGGACAGTTAAGAGCGATTGTCAGGCATTCATTCTAATCATGGCAGATTCGCCATAATTAGAATCGCTTATACAAGGTATTCAAACATTACCTAGAAAACAATAGGTCAACAAGCTGTTGACTAATTTAAAAGTGCAACAGCTTGTTGCACAATATATAACAACTAGGAATACCCGATTGTCCAACAGCCTGTTGGACAATCGAATTCGGTACAATTAAAGTCCTGACCTAAACTGGTCGAATTCGACCAGTTTAAATTAAAAATCACAAATCTGATCTCAAGTTCCGCTTATGGCTAATAGAAGCATTATTCACTTACATACGCATAATGTCTGCTATACATAAATTTCAGTGTTTCAAGCCATACTTATGTTTCATTCAGCCAGGTAATCCAAAGCAAAACGCTTACATTGAACGTTTTAATCGGACGGTAAGATACAACTGGCTAAGCCATTATATTTATCGTGATATTGAAGAATTACAAAACAGAGCAACACAATGGTTATGGACTTATAACCATGAGCGACCTAACATCGGAATTGGTGGTATAACCCCAATTCAAAAACTAAAACTAACACAGAGAAAAACGTCTACTGCTGACTTCCATTAAAAATGGGGGGATTACCGAGTGAATAACGAAAAGTTTTAGCCAATTCATCTACTCTAGAACAAGTCGAGATATAGATTTATACAACCTTTCTTTGAAGTCTTTTTTATCAAAAGAGTGATGACACTTTCTATGGCAATTTGGACATAGAGCTACAGCATTTTTAACTGTATCTGAACCACCTTCCGACAAAAACTGGACGTGATGAACTTCTAGGTAGGGAGATTTGTCATCTTTACAAAATGGAGCAGGTGAATTGCATGCTTCACAAATTCCGTTCGCATTTTTTAATACCCACTCTTTCACATTAACTAATCGGTTAACAATTACCTTGGTTAAAGTTGAAACATCAGGGGTTGAGTTACCAATAGGCGTTAAAGAATCATCTTTATCTAAGTCAGATTTAGTCACGGAATAAAAAGAATATTCGTCAAGTTCATAATCTTTAAGCTCCCCTCTTATTCTTGCTAGAGCTTCATCAATTTGTACAACCGTTACACTTTGAGCAGCAGATTTACCATTTACTCTATCCAATACTTTATTCAAACCATCTTGGGTTAAGAAGTAATCTGAACATCCATCAACTTTTTTAATCCACCCATTCTTTTTAGATGACCAATGCCCCACAGCCCTTTCCCTAATCAAAAACTTCAAAGCATCCGATTTTAATGGTGCATTAATTGACAACTCAGCTGGCTTACTAACTGACTGTAGAATGATTAAAGAAGCAACTGTATGTGCAAATAATATTTTTCCAGTAAGTTTGTTAGTAGGTCTACAAATTAATAAACGTTCCATGCTGCTGTCCTAATGAATTGGTTAAAATAACTATGCCATATATAGGTATTAATGGACATTTATAGATTTTAGTTATTATATATTCCGTAGGTAATTTGTTCGATAAACAAAGGAACCCGGAACCGTTGAATCAAATGACTGCGTAACTAAGTGATCGTTAGCAAAGTGCAGAATTTGAACTTTGCTATGTCTCGATGTGGTAAAAGTAGTGTTTGGGTATCAAATTACAACGGCAGCAATGTCTTGAAGCAGACCCTAGCTACTGCGACTCAGAGACTTCCGTTAAGCACCAAGGGACATTGGCACTAGGTTAGTATTAGTACCAAAACCTAAACACTTAACCTAACTCTAGATTCATCATCAACATTAACTAATATTTCTATATTATTTAACGTCAAAGCCATATTATTGTCGATAATCCGAATCCGCTCACGTATAGGAACCCCTTTTTTAGAATTAATGATTTTATATCCCACGGACTCCATTTGTTCGGTCAATTGAGAGAGAGTAAATTTAGGTTTAAGCGCTTTTTTTCGCCAAAACACCATTTTTTTGTCTGCGTTCTTTTTTAACTTTAAATAATATTCAGATCTTGTCACGGGGGATAAAATAAGGTTTTCGATGGTTATTGGTGAGTTTTCGTTTTTGAGTGTGAAATACTTTTTCTTGATATCAAGCTTATCTCGAATAATTTGATAAATATCATCAATGCTCACGAGGACTGGTTGGGTAAAACGGCTTAATTTTGTATGAAGCGCTATGGCTTGATTACGAGCTTTAATGTTTAGCTTATAAGTATTATAGTCATCAGCAGATAAGCTTAGGAGGTTTTTTAAGGTGATTGCCTGCTTCTTATCAATAATCACAAGCTTACCTCTTGGCCTCTCAGCATATACTGAAAATAGAGGCTCTAATTCATCGAGTGACAACTCACATTGCAAGCCCGTTCTTAGCCATCTAGATCTAATTTGAGCAGCTCTGGTTCTAATATTCATATGCTTAGTGTCTGCGGCATAATATAAAATCCCTTTTAATGCGGTTAGCTACTTACACTAGCACTTAAAGCTTCTACATGATCTGCCTCCCCCCCTGATTATAGGTTTATTCAGACTGAAAAGACTATATTGCGCACCAAGAAGTCCTTAGGGTGACCTGTTTTGAGTTGGTCATTTGATTACGAGATAAGGCTCACTGTTACCACTTTTCTGACCTAAATTAGTCCTCAAGATTAGACAGATTTATGTCAACAAAGATACGATAGCGGACCTTAACATCAATGGATTTTTCAGATATTTGCAGTGTTCAGAAGACGTAGGTTTACCTTTACCCTGACATACAACTAAGCCACCAATAGGGTCGTAGAGGCTTTAAAAGAAAGTGCTTACTCTTCCTACTTTTTAGTAATCATGCTTGCTGTGAGCGAGAAGTCAAAATGTAGTGTTGAACTAATACTGAGGCTGTAATTGATTTGAATTAACCATTAAATATCAGTCCAGTTTTTAGCATGAACAAATACAAACTTAGTTAAATGCTTTAGTGAACTTTATACCAAAAGTTCTAGGTTCTTCTATCCAACCTATTGCTGGTAACTCTTTGGTAGTAAAGTTTACTTTTTGGCGAATATTACTACTAGAACTAATTAAGTTTTGGCTATAAAAGGTTAATTCAGCATCATCGATAAAAGGTAAAGACCAGATCACAGATAAGTTAACTCGAATATCCTCGTTATAGACTCCTTTTTTCTTAGTCGTTTTTATAAAGTCATTTAGAAAGTCCAGATCATTATTATAATCTGTTAGTTGTTTATTCGTTAATGTATCTGTATCCACCTTTTGATAAGCATTTTCATACATAGCAAACATATCATCACCGTAGTCAAATCCCCAGATGACTCGGCCATCAAAATGCACTGTCCACTGCTCATTAACTTGATAATCTACCCACAATTTTGTTTGATTATTCACCCAGTCTGTTAGATTTTTACCACTATCGGTTAACCGCAAATATTTATAAAAATAATTAAAATCAGAATAGCTTACGGTTTGCGATGTAGAGCCATCTTCTTGCTTGAGTTTAAAGTCCCAATCTTCTAACTGATAAAAAGAGTGGTTAATACCAAAAGATAAAGTATCGGTTCTATAAGCTAACTCTGGCTCTATGCCATAACCTTTAACAACCCCAACTAAGTTGGAATTATCACCATCCCAAGATGATATTTCAGATTCATTATGAAAAGCGGTAAGAGAAAATTGCAGCTGCTCGCTTGGCATATAATGATAGGAAAACTCAAAGGTATTGCTATATTCAGGCTTATCATCTTTGTCATTTAGTTCAATCCAATGAAGCTCAACTAAAGTATTCATTCTCAAAGAGCGTTGCCATGAAGCCTTAAAGGTATTTTTTTCATCAAGTTGGTACACCGTAGCCAAACGTGGAGAGAACATACGGTCAGTTTGATCATTTTTATCAATACGACCAGATATTATAGTATTTAATGAGGTGGTTAATTGATAGTTAAGCTCTGCCGCTAGTGAATAGGTATTGGTTGACCAACCTGAAGTAAATTCTGCTACTTTTTTCTCGGCATATGTGCCATTTTTACCATTGCCAAGATAAATTGAATCTTCACTAATAAAGACTTTACCACCCGTTTTAACGATAAAGCTACCATCGGGATCTCCCCAAGGGGCACCAATAGTATCGTGAGAATATTCAAAAGCGGTGACCAAAGAAAACTGGTCTGACGGTTTATACTCTATTGCAGATTTAAAATATAATTCATCTTCTGAAAATGCAACACTACGATTAAGTTCATGGGTATTAGAATAATCAGCTTGTTTTGCTTTGGTATCAATAAAATCTTCCGAGTCATAGCTTAATGTACTGTTTACCGACCACTCTTTTGATAAGACTGCACTATGCTCCAAACTAGCAATGTAATAACGATTTTGGAATATTCGCCAATCTTGCATTTTATCTTGAATGACTCTTTGAGTATGAGCACTCGATTGACCAGAATTGTTATAACGAGTCCAGAATCGCCATTGCTCATTGATATTTAGATCAACATAAAGCTTAACTTGCGGCTCATCGTCAAAATCGCCAAAATAATCCTGCAAAGGGAACGCATCACTACCTGAAAAAACATCACTCCCTTTATAGCCCATCTCTCCATTTGATAACATTTGAAAGGTATCGATATCTTTAACCCCTTCAGTTTTAATATAACTAGCGTGAAAAAATATATTGCTATCGCCAATATCACTACCGTAACTTAATTTCCCCCCCTTACTGCGATATTGTTCGTTATAGGTTAGCTCACCATTTAAGCCATAATATTCACCCGCTTTTTTGGTGATAATATTGATAACACCAGAAATAGCACCAGGACCATGTGCAACCGAACCTGGCCCTCTAACCACCTCGACCCTTTCAATATCGGCCATATCCCAGTTTCTAAGCTCGACCATAGAACCATGTTGGGATTTTTGATTAACGGGTTTACCATTAACTAACAATAATGTGTGAACATTTCGCTCTCCTAACCCTCTCATTCTTATTCTTGGGCCTGTTGAAAAGTTTGCTATAACGAGTAAGCCAGGTACATAAACTTCTAACAAATCAATAATGTTTTTTGCTGGAGTTCGCTGGATTTGCTCACGAGTAATAACGGTAATTGCCGAAGGGATAAACTTTAATGGTGTAGCTTTTAATGAAGATGTTTGAATTTCAATTTCAGAAAGTTCTTGTAGAGAAAGTGAAAATAGATCCAGTGATGAATCCGCTTTAGCAATATATGGAAATAGAGAGAATATTAAGCATGATAAACTTACTGCCTGGGAAGTATCTTTAAATTTATTAAAATTACTTTTCATACTTTCATACTTTCAACACAAAGTGCTACTAGAGTGTTAACCACAAGATACTGAGAAGTCATTAAAACTCATCAGATTTCCTTTGAAAAAGGTAATACATTAAGAATAGACTAGCTTAAGATATTTACTTGGCTAAGAAGCATTTAGTACAAATAAATTTGGTCTTCTTTGTGGCTATTTTGTCCTGAATATGATCATGTTTTCACAAAAACCTAAGGTCAGCTTATGGCTAGTTGAAGAAGTATCTAATGATCACTAGCTCAATGTTAACAAAGATACGATAGCGGACGTTAACATCAATAGCTGCCTGAGCTGTTTGCAGTGTTTAGAATAAGTGGATCTACCTTTATCGTGACAGACAACTAAGCCACCAAAGCAGTCATTCAAATAATTATTGTTAACTTCAAACAAATATGATGTTGATTAGAACAAGTGCTTAATAATTATTTGCTCTAATAAATTGGTTATCTAATTGCTGTCAAAAATAAAGTTTAATTCGTTTAATATAGCTTAACCAGTTATTTGTTTATTGCAGCATTCGCATCAGTTAAGGCTTGCTGAGCACGATCTGAATTTGGAAATTTTGATATTAAGAATTTAAAAGCGGGGATTGAAGATTCCGCCCCACTACCATACCTAATAGCATAGGCCCGATACAGTAAAAAACGCTCTATCAATGCTTCATCACTATCAAAAACATTCGACACTGCTTTGTAAACTTCTATTAGACCCTTATCATTTTTTTCCAAAATGTTACTTAAAAATTGTTCTTTTATGGCTGCCATTTCAAATTTGTCAGGATCAACAATCGCCATTAAACTATCTGCTAATACATCAGTCCAAACATCATAGGCATTCCCATTAGTCGCATAGACAAGTGTATAATTATCTGCGCTATCTTTGGGATTAAAATAATGGCGTAGCTTTACATGATTACCACCATCATGGCCAGAATGATAATATCCATCCTCAAAAGCGTACTCAAATCCAAATGCATAACGCCCTTTATTTCCGTCAGCCAGCTTCATCGGTTTCCACAATTGCTTTAAAGTTTTTTGACTGACAAATTTGCCAGTGACGAGTGCGGTCATAAATGTTGCAAGGTCTTCAGGGGTTGAATAAAGTGCGGAATGTGAAAATGTATATTCTGGCCAATCAATATTCATATTCTTTCTAACCTTGCCGTTAGCACCACGATAACTAGTAACATGGTTGTTGATGGTATCTTTTGCGCTTGTATGCCCTGTATTTTTTAATCCTAAAGGATTAATGATTTCCTCCGCCACTAATGTTTGATAAGACTTACCTGCCTTGGCTTCTAAAATAGCAGAGAGTAGGAGAAAATTTGTATTGTTATAGCTATTTTTTGTGCCTATCTCAAAATGTTCAGGTTCATCAATAAGAGAGAAGAAAACTGCTTTTTTCGTTGGTAAAAAAATGCCTTTTTTCATTGCTATATCAAAATAACGAGGAATACCAGATGTGTGGCTTAATAAGTGTTCTATCGTAACTGACTGCCATCGTTTTGGGAGATATGGTAAATATGTGCGTATTGAGTTTTTAAGATCAACACTCCCTTTCTCAACTTGCTGCATCATCAGCACACTCGTTAATAGCTTGGTAATAGAATAACTAGGGAAAATGTGTTTTTCGGTAATATCAACATTCAGTTCGATGTTAGCGACCCCATGCTGACCTCGATAAAATTGTTGATGATTCTTTAGAATTAAAACCGACTGGCCAACGACTCCATATCTTTCATTATTTATCGCCAATTGTTGGTTAAGTGAGGTATGCATAGAAAGGGGGATTTCTTCCAATGCGTTGGCTGAATTACAGTTGGTTAAGATAAGTAATGAAGTTGTAAAGAAGGCGGAGAATAAATATTTCATCGTTTCCCTTGGTAAATGATTAAAGTCGTTAATTAGATGAAGCAAGTAACTAAAAGGTTTAAGACTGTTAAATATTAATATTTTAATTGGTCTTTTTTAGAGTATTACACATACGAAATATAATCTGAATCAACTTTGAATATTCTATGATTAATACCCGTAAATGTATGAACTTCAACTTTATAGAGAAACTGTGAACGGCAGGAATGAGCTTAAACCAGCGCCACAAGTGAGCAGAAAATATTGGCTAATCTTGCCCTAAGTACGCTTCTGAATTTGAAAAGGCTTAAGGTCAGCTATTGGCTAGCTGAAGAAGTCTCTAATAATCACTAGATCAATGTTAACAAAGATACGAAACCAGACGTTAGCCTTGGCTTATCTAGCGACAAATGCTCCGACAAGCAGCCCCGGAATAGCACTATTGATTGACTATGTTGGAATATCTTGCCAAGCGCTAAACTTTACCAAGTAAGCTATAAAGATAGCTACATCACCATTTATGACGTTTAACAGCGCATAAATTAATTAAATACAGTTGTGTACTTTATAATTTGTCAAACAGCTACAGTTGGTTCATAATTATCACAAAGAAAACGGGTATTTGTTTGGACGAAATTTTTAATTTCAACAAGTAGGCGGGCGTATATTGTCGATAGGATGTGGGCCGATTAGAGTGACCAAAAAGAAGTTAATGACAGGACTTGCGTTACTTTTCCTGTGTGTTCCTGCATTTGCTGTCGAGGCCAATTTAGGCACAGAAGATATTTTTTACTTCCCTCTTTTTGGCCGATCAGACAATCAATCAGATGAGTTTTCGGGATTTGCTCGGGAGCTCTTTGATGAGTTCAGCGCGCGAAGCAACGTAGACATCAACTATGTGCCTTTACCGGTTAACCGGCTTTTTAAATCTTTGTTGGTTGACAAAAGCATCGATTTGAAGTTTCCTGATAACCCCAAGTGGCGTTCCATTTATCACTCAAAGTCGCAATTGCCGTTGATTTATAGTGATCCCATTATCCAAGATATTGGTGGTGTAATGGTTGAAGTAGAAAATATTGACTCTGAAACATTTAAGCTTGAAATTTTGGGGACTATTAGAGGTTTTACGCCAGTTCCCTTTGTTGAAAAAATAGCTAAAAATGAAATTCAATTGATAGAGTTCAGCAATACCTCTGAGTTATTATTAGCAGTCAATAAGGGAATAATTGATGGTGCCTTTATAAATATAGACGTAGCCAAACATCAAACATCTCTACTATTTAAAGGCAAGGCACCCATTAGATTCGCAAAAAAACTACCTTTTATTCAAAATCATTATTATCTGTCAACTATTCACGGCAAAGACATTATTGACCAGTTCAATGCCTTTATGAAATGCAACGACCGTTTAATAAAATCGTTACTCAGTAAATATAATATTACAAAAATATAGTTTTTATTACCTGTCTTAACGTATATATTGCCCATAAATTAAGCAGCACCCTAAAAATTATCTTGCCCATATGTGCTATTATCCACAACTACCATTTAGAAGGATTCGTTTATCGGATTGGCCAACAGGTAGCGAACCTTCTTGAGCGCGAGGGCTTGGTAAGCGTGAAAAATGAATATAAAACACTTGGTTACAAGCATGGTGGCCCACCAAGGCAGAGCGAAGAATACGTTGCATGTACAGTTTTTTTCTTTTGGCTGACCAAGGGGTGTAGTGAATTTGTAATTGAACTCCACCGTCAGCAAAGAAGCATAAGTCAGTCATACATACATCCAGTACATTTTGATTAAATTTGTTCTTAATAGTTCATCGTTTCGCAAAATCTTAATGTCAGTTTCATGCTCGTTGAACTGCTGCTAGTAATTCAAAGGCTAATGTCGGCTTATGGCTATCAGTTGACCTAAAGAATAACCAGCAACTAACGTCAGAAAAGCGCACTTTTTTGACGTTATCTTTTGGTGAGGGGAAAACTACCAGTGTTCATTAATCGGTAGGTATCTGTCTTTTTTAGGTTAGCTAATCTAGTCTAATGATTGGACTGATAACAAGGAGGTAGTTTATGGGTACAATCAAAATTAGAAGAGGTATAGCAGTACCATTAATCCTACTAACTATTCCTGTAACTATACTATTTTCTTGGAATGTTGAAAAGCAAGAGCAAAAGTACAGGGAGACGTTTAAGTCTGTCTTGCAGGAAGTAGCGACTATCTGCACTAAGGAGCAAAAGGATAACTACATTCAAGGCAAGGATATCGATTGCACTATAGCGCAGCTAGCGATCCTTACACCTCAAAAATAAAGACCTATAAAAGTCGTATTCTGCGCTGTAACCATTACCCCGTTACGACTTCGGGGAAATGCGGTGGGTAGGTTGATGAGGGAGTCGGCTTATGCCACAAAGAAGACGTTAAGTAATAAGAGCCAAGTAATGATTTGGATTAGATTTTGTATTTAAAAATCGCCACGTTTTTCGCTATAAATGTTGCACATAGAACAAAATTTACAACTAAAAAATGAACTGGTACAGACAACACTAACGTAAAACAATTGATTTTTCTGACAAGTATCGACAAAATTCAGGATATTTTTGTTCAGCTTTTACGCTTGAGTCCATCCAATGGTCGATGGAGTCATCCTTTAAAAATTTAACTGACCCAAGGTTTACCATGAAGGCCGATAAAGTTTCTTTTAAAGCAATAGACTTAATATTGTCTAATTGATATTTACTTAAAGGTGTCTTTCCATCGATAAATAAAAACACAGAACTGATCACAGTCTCAGCACGCGTTAGGGGATTTGGATATCTATCTGTTAGCGCTGATTGTTCACTGACGAAGATGAAAAAAATTAAGATAGAACTCACACACAAGTCTACTAACTCCTCAATATCGAAACAGTCTTGTTCTAAAGATTTATCGATAAGCTTTAATAGCTGTTGACCAACAAAAGTGGCCGAAAAATTATCCGCATCCATTTCAATCAAAAACTGTAATTCGTTAGAATTGTCATATAAATCATCGGGGATATCTAAGAATAAACTTTCCGTCGGTGCTTCGTCCAACAAATTCATTTCGCCACTCTTTTGTAACTCAAGATGACCGCGCATAATATGACCAAGTTCATGGCCAAAAAGTTGCATCCATATCAAGGTACAACCAAATACAACAGGAGGTTCAACTTCTAAGAAATGCTTGTAACGTTTTGTAAAGTAACTACTACTTTCTTTCATGAGCGTTAATACCTGTCCTACAACGCCGCTCCTTATTGCAATCAAGTATTGATTATTACCGAATTTTTTCGCATGAGCATTAAATTCCCATTTGAGTAATAACTTAAAATCAATACCATCTATGCTAAAATTTTCTGAACTGTTAAGTTGCGCTAGTATTTCTTGAAATTCTTCATACATTGGTACAAAAAGTCCATCCTCTTCTAGCTCGATATTTTTTGTGGGGATTGGTTGGCCATTCTTCCGAAAGAAAGCGTCTTTGATCATCAATGTTCCTTAGGTAAATTTAGTAGATCAATATAGTTTTAATGTAATATAAAGAATTGAGCTTTTTAATTTTATCAATTTAGTTTCATACCCTCCTTTTGATATAAGTTCAGAATCGTACGTTTTTTGGCTTTAACGAATGACATGGACACCCCACTCGGAATCTTTCTCTAACGAGTGTGCAATAGTGAAGTTGATAAGAAGCTTCAAATGAGGAGAGTCCATATGTCTTTAATTAAAGCCGTAGGCATTGATTAAGCCAAATTTTTTTTAGTCCTGCTTTAATAGACTTATTAGGAGTATTTCGCTCTAATCTTTTGATGAAAATCACTAATATCCATGTCTACTTTTAAAGTCTTTAACTCTTCTAAAGACCATGGACGTGAGCCTCGTTTTATTGGAGTAGAGCTAGCCCCACCAATAAAGATTTGATCATTAATATGATCTGGTGGGTTGCCTGCATCAGAAGGTATTTGAATGTACTTTAGATCTGGCCAAACCTTAATCGCAACCTCAATTGCCTTGATTGCTACGTCTGCGTCAACCCTAGAGCCAATCCAAATTCCTTCTTGTTTACCTTTTATCGAGTCTAATGGCTCGCGTTTATCAAATTCTTCGTGTCTGTGAGGGTGAACATCTACATTAAACCGTTTATTTTTTAATGACTCTACTATCTCTGTACAACCAAATATATCGATGACAGATACTGAGACATTATTTATATCACTAGTTTCATGATCGCCACTTTCGTTTATACCATCAGCATTATTAGGTACAGTTCTTTCGTTTTGTACAATGAGACCATTCGAATATGTTCCTTGATCTTTAATCCACTCAGCATACTCTTTCGCATCTTGTAAATGTGGTCTGTACTTAGTGAGCATTAAGAATACGCAACCAATAACTATGATAATAACGACAGAAGAGGATATTACTAAATACCCTGCGGCCCAGCACGGTTTTTCAATTTGAACAGCGGTAGTTAATAAGGCCGTAATCACAGAAACCAACATGACAAACCATGCAGCCATAAGTTGAATAGGGCTTTTAATTTTATCTGGCATCAAGTTGGAATCGGACATTGCAATACTCCTAACGTTTGTCATGGTGACTTCTCGGTAATGTCCGTCCCATAACTTTAATTTAATTAGTAGTAATATCCCATATTTTCAATACCTTATAAACTAAAAATATTTTATTTTTGTTAGGACTTGGATATTACTGATACCTCACTGTAATATCTAACATGTAGTTATAGTTTATATTGAATAATATCAATTAGTTAGGATTAATAGAAAGGTTTCTTTGGATTTATTACAGATACTTCTCCGTAACATGACAAAAATTATGCATTAGAAAATATATGGAAAAAAATTAAATGCTAATGTCTCCAACGCGCACCAAGAAGTCCTTAGCACTAATCGATTTTAGTGCTAAGGACTGAAGCTGTTGGGGTCAACTAGTTAAGGATCACTTTTACCACATTCGAGACATTAGGTAACTAGCGTCAAACAGCACTTCGGATTAGATTTTGTATCGATAACGTCTTGCTAAGCGGAAAATAATGGTTGGCTATAATTGAAAAGCGAAGGCCAATTGTTATTTTCCGTTTAAGCAACTTGTTATATTCATATTTTATATGCCGCTGACGATATTATTTTACCAGTCAGATCATATTTCTTGTAACCAGCGTTAAAATCAAAAGGTGGTACTATAGATGTGGTGTTCCAATATTCAATTATTGAAACCAATTCACCTGACTCATTAAGTTCGTGAAATGTCCAATCCTCCTCTTGAGACATTCCACTTTTAACGTTGTATGTCACTTTCTTTAATTCATGTTTATCAGGAATACCAAACTTCTTCTTCAAAGGAGATCTGTCTACTTCATTTACAATTTGTTCTGTTTCTGTAGCGACGCTTTCGCTCTCTGATGACTTAATTGCTGTAACCGACTCATCAGATGCATCGAACGTACTGAGTAACTGTGAAAGTGACACTATATGGAAAGACTTCCCTCCAGTAGACTCTCTAAATTCATCAACGAGTTCAAACCTAGGATAAATTCCCTTTTTGTCACTTTTATGCCACCAATCAGCCTTATTGTCACCTGATACGAAAACAACATCCTTCTCTTTACTTTTAGCTAAGTTAATAATCTCATTCCATATCAATAAGTCACCAGCTTGGTTGTCATCTTTACCTCCATCTTTGTACCCCGGTGGTATTTTTAATTTATTTCTTCTTTCTAAATCCACTTTTATTTCTGACAAATTTAACTCTGCATCATCAAGCACAGTATCCTGAAGAACTTCATGGTACATTTTGCTAACAGGGTCATCCCAACCCCAGCTTTTTATTGAGGCGAGCACTTTTTTAAGCTCTTTCTGGTACTTTTTAATCGACTCTTTTAATTCTCTTTCAACCTGTTCCAACTCAGCATATTCGTCCATCCCACTTAATAAAGGATGAGGACAAACAAATTTAAAGTTTTGACTCGACTTGTCAGAAATAGACTTATATGTTTCGGTTAATTTCGTTGCTCGATTATCTAAGTATTCTCTTACTGCTTGAGCAGGAATAAACAGGCGCTCACTTGTCACAAGTATTTGATAAATTCGTTTGATTTCATACAAACTTTTACCGTCTGTTGTAAACGGCAATAAAAGTACATTGGCATCTAAAACAAAAAGGCAATTATCCTTCAACTCGTCTAATGAACGTAGTGAAAAATTAAATGCTGTTTTAGCATCGGGATAGATATCCTTTTTACTGAAAATTGAACTCATTATTTGATGAAACTCCATATGAATATAACAGCTATTGTCTGGCAAAAGCCCTTGTTTAAATATTGATTTTGACTCTATTTCATAATATTAGAATATAGATAAGAACTATAAAAATCAGCTTGTTAGTGTATTAACTAATTTAATGAAGGCGTAAAATGTAGGCTTCCTCTTCTTTCTACTATTTGTACTCAAACATAAAAAAAAGTATGGGAAATACCCTTGCTCAAATGTCTCCGCTGCGCACCAAGGGAACATTAGCACTAACAAATATTAGTGCTAAAAAACTACGCCGCTTGGAGTATTTGGGTTAACCGTCACTTTTACCACATTACGGTCATTAGGAGTTAACATCGAAATGGCGGTTCGGATTAGCTTTATTAGGTCAAAGCTGCATGAAACTGTAATCATTTACTAGGATTAAAGCAGAATTCGAATCAAATACCTTTATATCCTTCAATTTCTTATTTAGCCCAGTACGAGTTAACTTCGCGAGTTCAAAAGACTGACCAATAGTCTTTACGCTATATGTTCCGATGCACATACGTATAAAGATGAATATTACTTGATCAAAATAATCATGTGCGTTTTCAACCAAACTCGGAAGATATTGTAAAGTTCTTCCTGAATGGACAAGCAAGTTTCTACTTCGATAAATGCGTCTTATCTGCCACAAGACTTTCTTTTCGTGCTCAGCCAGTAATGCAACTACCTTTTCTGGGCTACTAAGTTTCTCATGCAAAGTAAAAGCTCTAAATCTTAACAAATGAAAGTCTTTTAGATCTGAGTACAACTCAGCTCTAAGGTCATCACACTTAGGGCAACACAACAACACGGAAACTTTATCTATCGTTTTTGCGCCTTTTGGGACAGGAATTTTTTTTAAAATTCGGTTAACTGTCCGCCGATCCCATCGAAGTAAATCTTTTGTAAATACGCCTATGAGTCTTTTCGTATACATAATAGACAGGAAGGGCATAATACCATTACATATTTGTGTGATTTTTGCGTGCCCAGAGTGAGTAGGTGTTATGGTTTCAAGTCCAATCCAAAGATTAAGAAGCTGATTTTCAACATCCCGCGTATTTGCACTCAAACTATGAAAATCCACAGCCCTGTTGAACTTTTCAAAACTCCCACGAGATAAGTTTATATTCTTTAATAGTCTGTTTAGCTTCCGCGAAGCTTGCTCGGGTCGCTCGTCTTCAATTTTTTCAATTGGACTATTCAATACCCCTAATGTTCTTGGTTCATCCTCGCAACATTGAACTACTACGACTTTATCATCCCATTCTATTTTGGATTTATGATGATATAAATTGTAAAGATCCCTTAATCGAGAAAGCTTTTTCTCCGCGATCTCTTTAGCTGAATACCAGTCGAGCGCTCGAAAGCCTGATACCTTTGCAATTTTTTTATATGTTATAGAGGGAATGTCCGTTTTACTCTTAGGAAGTTTACCTGCCACCTCTTCAGGCAATTCATCAAGTACCTCGATACCAAATGCTTCAGTTGACTCTGAAACGACGTCAATAAGACCAGAAACCCAAAAATACATCTCAAATTTATGACTTTTAGGATAGATCGCATCTACATAATCTTTGAACGCTTCACAATTGGTAATTTTTTGGGGGGCGTTACCGACGAAGAAAAAATCTAAGGTTTTTTTAGATAGGTATGATTTACTCATGCCCTGATTAATCAGATTTGTAAAAAGTAGTCTTGCTATAGAATCAATATCCTTCTTTTTTTTATTTTCTATTGCAATGTATAAAAGATCTAAGCACTCATCGATATAACGATAAGAATCTAATGTTCGACGTAGAACCGATAGCTTTATTTCAATCTCTTCTATTGATGAGTTTTCTTCGCTTAAAATATAGCTTTCGTAAGGCAGATCAAGAAGAGACTTCGCGACCATATCATGCTTAAGACTCCAAGAAAGCTCTTCCAATATAGGACGTAAATTTGCTTTATCCAAAAGTTCTTTTTTAATATCGCCAATGACGCTAAGAGCTTCTTCACACAAGAATGGTGCATTAAGGGACATAGGCTTATAGCTATCTACCGTATAGTCAAAAAGTAACTCTTCTGCCCTTTGTGCAAAAAATATTAAGCCTTCAATTTCTGGTGATACTTCCCATTTCTCTAAACTTCGAAATCTCATTTTATTTTTACCTAACAGCTTTATTTAGCGGACGATCACGATTTCCTTATTTCCAGAAGAAAACATCCGTTGAAAGTTAACTTTTATCTTGTCAGACTACTTTGTAACTGTCTAAGAATCAACATCTTAAAAAAATCTTTGTATAAATGAATATGTAGAAAACAGGATTAAACTCTCTTTATCTGGTGGAAACAATTAAAATACAATAATAGAGAAAAAATAACTTTATCTATTCATTAGAAAATATATGGAAAAATATACAACCTAATGACAGTAATGCGCACCAAGAAGTCATACAAATCACAATCGAAAAAAATTATACGCACTTCCATGCAAAAGAACATGTCACGGTATGTCACGGGTTACGCTAACAGCTAATTCATTAGAAAATATATGGCTAATAATTACGTATTAATGTCTTCTTAGCGCACCAAGAAGACGTTAGATGGTGCGATTTACATCTGGTTTTTGAGGTTTCTTAGAAAAAATAAATGTACGTGAACTGGATCATACTATCGTGCCTGCATATACTTTCATTTATTAAGTTAATCCGTACTAACTTACTTCTTAACACATCGACCTTAAATTGATATTAACAAAATAGATCTAGAATCTAGAATCATTTTCACAAGGTATTCCATCGTTATCTCCATCCATTTTGGTATTAGGACAGTGTCTGATGAAAAAAACTGCTTCAGCACGAGATGTCATTTGACTGCAATATTGGCGTCCATCACATTGAAATTGTACTTTGGATGAAGAGGATGTTTTAGGTGTCGGCTTTGCAACATTTGTGCCGGTTGGGGCATTACTGATTTGAGTATTCACTCGCTGATAAGCAAAGGCACTTATAGCAATTACGATTAGTAGGCTTATTAGTTTGCTTTTAGTTTGAGTCGTTCTTTCCACCCTATGCTTTTTAACTTTTTTCGTTCTAGCAAGCACCCCTTCTATACGACAGTTTGTTGCTCTTGTCTTTTCATCAGCCTGCTTTTCAACCTCAAAATAAATGAAATCGCCAACCTTTGGCTTTCTACTCATATTTTTTAATGCTGAAATATGTACAAAAATATCAGAGCCAACATCGGTAGATTGAATAAAACCAAAGCCCTTAGCATCGTTCCACTTTTTTAATTGTCCTTTATGCATCCGTGCTCACCTAATAAGCCTTTAATTAGTAATTAATGTCTCATAAAATTAATAGGTTAGATAGTTGAACATATAATTTATCGATATCAGATATCCAAAATGACATTAGTTATTAACCTTTACTATTATAAAAAACCTTAATTAATTCCCTTTCACAGCTCCTAGTTAATATTGTGGTCATCTACTAGGAGAAACAAATGAAAGACACACAACAAGCTTTTAATAAAATATACCTATCTCATGTAATTGGAAATTGGTTACGGGAATTAGGTAGAGTATTCATATTTGCAGCAACGGCAGCCATTATAATGAGGTTAATCAGCCTTGATGGTATATCAATCTACCGCACTGCCTTAATAATACTGTTAGGAGCGTCAATGATGCTAATTGGAATTGGCTGGGAACACTGGCTGCTTAAAAAGAAGTTTGATTCTTTAAATTATTAGGAACATTTACTAAGCACTATTTTGTAGTGCTTTTTCTTCGTCCATCCACTTTCACATTCATCTCTCTCTTAAAATCATCAGGTATCAAGTCATCTTTAATTAAAAGCCTTTCTCTAAAAACATTTCTTCGCTTTTTTAATGACAATCGTTCTGTAAATGAGTGTTCAAGTAAATATAAGGGCATAAGATCATGGCGCTTTATGTTACGTTCTTCCGCACTATCAGTCGTAACACCAACCCTCTCGTAAGCACTTTTAAGCGCATACTCAATAAACATTGCTTTATCAATTTTATATCCTTTACACCAAATCATTAAATCATCAATCAACTCTTGGTTCATTCGAATAGAGTAGCTTTCAAGGTTGCTCTCTTTTTTATATTTTTGAGTTAAATATTTATAAGCTAAGTCTGTATTTTTGGAAAAATATAGAAAATCTCTTTTCAAAAAATCTAACTCATATTGAACAAAAAGCCCCGCCCATTGTGCCGCACGTAAATGTAAATCCTCAGCCATTTTTTTAAAATTAGTAACACAATCACTATCTATTTTTATATTTCTTGAAGAATTAGGCATAATTAAAAACTCACTTGCGTCATTTGACGCAACCCATTGATAGATTAAAAAATTTAAGAGTAATACTCGATATTTTTATACAAATAAGACTCTTTAGCAATGAATTTGCCCAAAGAAATCAAAAGTAATAGCCTCAAGGCAAAATTTTAAAAGAAAAATCAGATTTAAGATAACATAACTCAATTTGAGCCATGTTTAAAATCAACAGCTTACCTCAACTACCTGTGCATTAATCGACCTATATCCGCATAAAACACAACCACATTTACTTCTGTATGCTAAGTCGTTTAAATAGCCTCAAACTAGTTGTTTTAATTAGTTTTTTCACTATCACTCTCTCTTGATTATTTTAAAGAAACAACCTTAACTAATTATTAAGGACTGTTTTTTTTAATCAGGAAAATGATTAAAAATATAATTACTAAGGCTTTCATATGTCAAAAAGAAGATACGAGAAACACAGAGGAAATGGCTCGAACAAATTTTATGGGCACAAAATAAATAGTCACGTATGGTGCGGAAGCAATAATGAGCGAAGTCGCTTCTTAATGCTTGAGTTTGATGAAAATGTTATTAGCTACTCCACACAACCGGAAACTTTTGATGTTTATGGTATTGAGTATTCACCTGACATCCTTGTCCACACCAAACGAGATGGCGACTATTACGAAGAGGTTAAAGGTGACTATTATTTAAAGAAAGATGGCTTTGAAGAACGTTTTGAACTTCAACAGAAGTGCGTAAAGGCACTATCCCGATTACCACTTCGCCTTGTCACGGAGTCAAAAATTAAAAAAGCGCCACTGCGCACTTTAAATCGACTAAACAAATATCAAAGACAAGACATAAACAAAGATATTGATATAAAAAAACTACCAACTAAACCGATCCTGTTTTCTCAGCTTCAAGATATTATTTTTTCAAAGTTCAATGCCGATATTGGCGATGTCTGGACACTGTTTTCCCATTCTATTTTTACGTTTGATTTTAAAGCAGAACTTACACCAGATACCTTGGTTTGGAGAGCGCGCTAATGAGTAACATGTTAATGATGAGTGAACAATTCAAACTTGGCGAAAAATTCTTTGATGATGAGCAAAATGAATTTGAGCTGATATTTAATGACAATAAAAAGGTCGTTCTCTGTTGCGAAGAAAGTTTAGAAAAATCTATGGTCAAGAAAACTGCCTATTTCTTTGAAATGATTACTAACGAAACCATCTATCCTGTTTACTTGCATAATGCGTATATTGAAGAACTAACCCCTAAACAAAAGGAAAAATTAGCCAAGCGAAAACCCTACATCCAAATATTAGAGAAGTTAGTTGAAGATGAGGGGATAAAAGCAACAACCCTAAAAACTTACAAGCGACTCACTTCAATGGTTGAAGAGGAATTTGGTATTTATGACCACCCTTCAAAGTCCTATATAGCTGAATGGTGGAAACTTTATATTGATAGAGATTGCACCCTAGAAGATACAATTCCACAAGATAAAGAGGCATCGACAAGGTTCAATGAACCAACTGAAGCATTGATATCAAGGTTTCTTCAAAAAGTATGGCTTAAATCAAAATCAAGTAATGTTTCTGCCGCCTTTTCTCTTTACGAAGACAAAGCTATTGAATTAAGAAAAACAAACCCCGCGATTAAAAAGGCCAGTATCAAAGCATTCAAGAAAAGACTTGGAAAACTTACTGAACTAGAGTTGATTTTATCTTCAGGAAGCAGAGCAAAAATAGCACAAACCTTCAGAACGCTTTGCAAAAAGATTGTAACTACAGGCGCTCTTGAAAGAGTTGAAATGGATGGTTTATCTCTCAATCTTGCGCTTATAGATGAGAAAACAGGGACAGTATCAGGGAATATCACCCTGTACATTGCTATTGATTGTCATACACGCTATCCGGTATCAGTTACTTTTGAGTTAGGTGAAAAAGAAAGTACCGATTCGGTAGTACACCTCACTAAGAATATGTTTATAAACATGTGTGATGAACTCAATGCTAGCGGACTCCCAATGCTGTTAGTTGTTGATAATGGCCCTGGGTTTAAGTCCTTTATAATGAAAAAACTTGCTGAGCGCCTACGCATCGACTACATCAACACTCCATCAAATATGCCATGGAAAAAGCCTTTTATAGAGTCATTTAACAACACCATCAGGCAAGAATTTTTTGAGGGGTTAGTTTATACAGATAAGAAGAATAATGACTTTATCGGGCTACCTGGATACTTAGGTAAAAGGACATCACAAAAATCTCGTCAAACCACCGATAAAACAATAAAAAAAGCAGCAGCACTTACCATCGAAAATTTTCGTGAATTACTAACAGACTGGCTAATACATTATGTCAATCAACCTCACAAAAGCTTAAATGGTAAGACTCCTCAGCAAGCTTGGGATAAAGCTTGTGAAGATGAACCCCCTGTCCAATACAACTATGAAAAAAATACTCATGTATTTCACATCCATGAAACGAAGAGAATTATTGAAGAACGTGGAGTAATAGATCTTGATTGTCAAAAGTTCACTAGCCCTAAGGACACTAAGGAACTCAAACGTTTATATAATGAAATAAAGCTTTGCGCCCCTGATTCTGATGCTAAAGTAACAGTAAAATATGACAAAGAAGATGCAAGAAGCATCACTGTCATTGGTCGTCCAAAAGGAATGTTAACCCCTATAGTGATTGAAGTGCCTCATCGGGAATATGGTGACTTTCCACAGCCGATTAGCTTTGCTGAACTGAAGGCAGACAGAGTCATTGTTCCTAGACGTGCACTATTCAAAGTTAGCCTTGACCCCATAAAGCAGATAACTAAACCACAAAAGTCCGGTAAAAAGATCCCTGACGCGAAGAAAAACATAGGGAAATATCCAAGTGCCGATGACCGCATAAATGCTAACAATCAAAGCCTATACCCTAAGGATAAGCTAACAAAAGAGTTTACCACTAAAATGAAAAAAGCCTCTAAAGCTGATTTAGCTAAGCTTAATGGTCAAGGTGAACTTTGGGATGGGGAGTTCTAAATTCTCATGTTTTATTACCCTTGCCTGACAGAAGCACTTGATATAATTGAGCGTTTGCATCACCACAAAACGAAGTATGCATACTCTGGATTATTCACAGGCCTGTCAGGTCGAGGTAAAACATACTTAGCAAAACATTATCAATCTCAATATCCAATCCATTTCAACCGAGAAAAAACGTCACAGCCCGTAATATACTGTCGTTTAAAGGCCCCTAGAACAAATATTGGTTTGTTAGAGCAGTTAATTAAATCTCTAGGGGCACCCTTATACAAACACTCTTCTAATGCCGAGGAATTAGAAGAGCGCTTAATCTCTTTATTTATTGAGCATAAGGTTCAATTAGCTATAGTCGACGAGGTACAAGAATGTTTAACTACAGTAGATGGCATAAATGCACAACGCATGGCAAAGCAGTTTGCCAGTATCCTTGATTCAGCTAAGCTACCCTTTATCCTCTTAGGTACACCGAGCGCAACTCGTTTACTAAACTTAAAATATGGTACACCAACATCCAATCTAAGCGGTGAAGAGCAATTATCTCGCCGTTTCATTAGCGAGTATAAAATAGCGTCTGTACCCCAGCGTAGTAAATTATGGTTAGACTGTGTTAATTACTTCTGCAAGAATTTTGACGTTTCTTCATTTACTTTTAACGATAAACAATTTCTTAACCGGATCTACATTTCTACACATGGCAGATTAGGGTTGTTGCAAAAGTTATTTGACTTTTTACCCATTAAAGCTGTTCAACAGCCCATCACTATAAAAGATTGCCTGGAAGCACATGACTTTGCAATGAACTCTTCAACTCTCAATCCATTTGATATCAAAGCCCTCTCTGACGATGAAATCGTTGACTTACTGGACTTGTGGAAGGAAGGTTAGATGCTTTTAACTGTCACCCCTCCTATGATCGACGATGAGTGCTTACCTAGTTATTTATTGCGATTAACACAACGTAATGGATTTAGCTCAACCAATGATTGGCTAAACTTGCATACTTTCCATGCCGCAATGACAGGTCATTTATCAGCTCGTCAAACTGATGAGTTATTTTCTAAAGTTGGGGATGTCATAACTTCCAACCAATGCGTGTTCTCTGGGAACATGTCTCCACTATTTATATCGCCTACGTTACTACAGCCGCGTATATGCCCTGAATGTATTAAAGAGTATGGCTATATAAAAAGTGAATGGCTGAGTATAAATAATCTGGTGTGCTTTAAGCATGACTGTTTATTAGTTGATTATTGCAGACACTGTCATCAACAATTGCAATGGAGTATTAGTTTACTAACTAACCAGTGTTCAAATCCTGATTGTAATAAATCAATTAATCTATCCAGCTTTGAAACATTACCCTCTGACCTAACTATCCAACAAATATCTGATTGCTTGGTCGCACAATTTTTCTATAATAAAGTTGATGTCACCATATTGCCTAAATTAAAAAATTTTGAAATGAACCATTTCAATAATCAACTAATGATGGGATACCGACTACTAAATGATAAAAAAACATTTGAAAAATGGTTGGCTTTACTTAACCTGAAATCACTCCAACACAGGGAGTTTCCAGAAGATATCAGGCTTTATCCTTGGCAATTGCTGACAAAGAGCATCCAATGCAACTGGCCTAATTTAAATAGAACCACTGATGGAAAGTTCGAATCTACAAGCTCAAAGGCTCCCACCTACCCCATACCACTAAAAATACCCGCCGAACAATTGATGAGAAGCTTAGGAATATCAACCTTTCAATTAAGGGATGTATTATCACTAATTGACCAGAGTTACCTTTCTAATAAAAGGGTTTCACCTAAACGACAAATCGATATGGTAGCTCTCTCTTCAAAACTAATAAACAACAGCACGAGCATAAAAAAAGGGAGAACAATATCAGAAGTCACATCTGATAATAGTGATAAATTGACAGAGCTCTATATTGCAATTATGTCTAATACAATTTCCTTTAACTACTCACCTAAACAAAACTATAAAACCTCAATAACTATCAGCTAGCCTTAATCTAAGCTTATATCTACCATCAACATCCGATACAACCGCAGAATTCCCTAAAACCAGACCTATTTATAAATAACTTGCAGTTATTGTTTTTTTTAGTATATTAAACACATAATATCAAAACGACATATCTACTTGATTTATAAGAAATAATAAATACAAGATGTAGGTGCTATTTCGTGGTGTTTTCCAGAGTTAAAGGTTTAACTCTGGAAAATAGACTCTAGTTAACTATTTGATTTTAAAGAAAGACAAAAAGCTGGAAATCCAGTCACGAAGGTATATCCCCAGGTGAGTAGGTAATATGAAATTTAAAGAGAGCGGCATCGAAATTTTTATAAAACAATACAATTTACAACTGACAAATAAAAAATGCGACTCATTGAGTCGCATCTCTATATCTAGCTTATACGGTGCGTCCTGCACACATATTTAATGATCTCATTTCTTCCTTGAACATCTATCCCTAGTATATTCCTTATGAGTCCACTCATATCCATTGTGGGTAACCATTAGTTTGCCCATTTAATCATCCGTAATTAGTGTCTTCCTGACCCTATTTCCCTTAAAGTGTACAATTCAACCAGTCCGTGTTGTTATCCCTAAATTAACTTTCCGTAGTTAATATTCCTTTGTAATAGTCTTCCTTAACTACTCTCTTCCTGACCTTGGTAATCCTTACCAAGCCACATCCTTGTTCATTCTATCCATAGTGGCATCCTACCACTAGACTTCATCCGTAAAGCCTCCTTGTTAAACCCTATTCTAAATAACACCAAGTATCATTTAGAATTAAAGCATCCTGCTTTAGGTTTTCCCTTTTATTTTACACAAGTATCCTTACTTACATCTTCCTTGAAGTACATCCATGCATCCTATTTACTCAACTCAATCCCTAAGTTATGTTACCTTCCTAGGTAAGTCCTTTAGTTACTAAATTCCATTTAGTAACTTCATCTTCCTTAATTGCATTACAAGTAATGCTAAAGCCCCCTGCTCCTTGTCTTCCTGACATGATAAATAATACACCTAAATAGCGTTTAACGGAGTTTGTTAACAAAAATGAACTAAGTGTAATAGAGATATAAAAAATAATTTTATTTATTATTTGTTATTAATCAATTAGATATGATTTACAGTTTCAATATTATCGCAATGATTGCCAATATATCTCACAGTGATGTAAGACATGTCTTACAAAAAAAATAGCACTTTGTCGGTGCTATTTTTTATTAGGGAATAAAATTAGGATAGGAGTGATCAAATACAAGCTAGAAGCGAGTGATAAATAAACCGTTATTCTTCTTTATCTCGATAGTGGACCATCACCGCGCCACAGACATTTCCGACGGTGACCTCTTTTACCGTGTGATAATCAACATGTTTGAAGAATTCTTTGAATTTGCCAGAGGTTGCATACACTGCAACCCCCTCGCTATCGGGATGTTCATCAAGCACGGTATTAACAGCTGCCATTAAGTAGTGACCAAAACCATGCTGCTGATGCAGTGGGTGCACCGCAATGAATGACAGGAAATGAAAAACGTTCAACGGAACTGCTGCCAATACCGTTTGTTCTTTTTGCATCATTTGTTTGGTACTAAAGTAACCTGCATTTAACAGCATTTTTAAACGCCAATGCCAAAAACGATCACTTGCTAATGTTTCATCTGGGCTATTGATACAAGCAACACCAACCATAGCTTCACCCAAGTACAAACCAATCATGGGTTGTTTGGCTTGCCAAAAAGCATTCAGTTCTTCCCTAATAGCACCACGAAGACGTTGCTCATAATCTTCTTTGTCGCTATTGAAAATATCTAAAAAAACGGGATCATCATGATACGCTTGATATAAAAGTGACGCAGCTAACTTCAATTCATGGGCACTTAAATAAGTCGCTCGAATATTAACGTCTTGATTTATTTTACTATCAACACTACTTTCTACCGATACTGTATCACTCATTATTATCTCCTACTCTGACGGTGGGTTATTTTTTAATCTACCGTCCCACCATAACAGTATAATTTCAAAGAGGTCAAATAGAATAAATTTTATAACAAATATGCAGTCTAAAATCGAAACAAAAAAATACCCCGCTATGCGAGGTATTTTATAATAAATTTAATGTATGATTAATTAGCTATAACTTCTTCAGTTTTTGAATAATCACCACCATTACCTGTTTCAACTAACTTACCGTTGATAAACTCTAGGAAAGTACACTCATCTTTTGTCGTTAAGCCATCTTTATGTTTGCGCTGGGTTCGATAATATAAAACGCGTACTGTGTTCTCGCCATCAGTATAAGTTTCAGAAAAGTCAGAAACCCCTAGTTTTTCTTGCATATCCATAAAAGAAGCACCTAACTGTACTTTGGCAACATTCTTACGGTTTTTATAAGTTCGGTCTTCACTATCTCCCATAAACCCACTATCAACGCCATCATCATTTATTTTAATCACACAGCCCGATAATGTCATAGCGAGTGGTGCTGCAATCAGTAAAGCAATTATTGATTTTTTCATGTCTAATATTCCCTAGGGGTACAATGTTATAATTATATTAATTTTCTTTACTTACTAAACAGCAACAAACAAGCCAACAACGCAAACCTTTGAATTAATTAATCTTTTCAAAACAAGCATGATAAAGTCCGAGACATTTTTAGTTATATTGGCTAAAATATAGTTAAATTAATTAATTATATTTAAATCAGTAAGTAAAATGACAATTATCGATGAAATTTTAATCTGTGCGAATCAATTGGCCAACGCAGGTACAAAACCAACAGTAGCCTTAGTAAAAGCAAAACTAAGTCAACGTGCGCCTTTGGCTACGTTAATAACTGCCTTAAAAAGTTGGCAACATCAACCTGACTTCATTGCGCCCATTAACAACCCGGCAGATCAAGAAGTAAATCAAGATTCATCTACACAAAACACCGCTGAGCTACTTGAATCATTACTTAAAGAAGATGGCGCAATTAAAAAAATTATCCAACAATCAGTCGCTCAAGAGTTAGCAGATATGAGAACTGAGCTAGCTGAAATGAAATTGCTCATTAATAAGTTAACTGAGCAACTCAGTAAGCAGTAACATCTGCTTTATTCTATTATTTTTCAGTCAGTAAACTCTTTTGCGTTAGCTGACTTATGAAATCAACTAATGAGTCACTAAGTTTTTTATGTGGCTTACAACCAACGCGTTCAACCCAGACTTCACCACTGTTATTATCTAGAGAGATAATCATATCTTCTTCATCGGTGACAGCAAAAAAAATAGTTTCAGCTTGCTTTAACTTTTGCTTCATTAAGATATGACCAATAAGGTTTTCTTGTAATCGGTCAAAATCTTCTTTATTCCAAGCAAAAAGAAGCGATAGTTCACCTTCTTCACACAGTGCTTCAATATCACCACTAAAAATAGTAGTAAAATAGGTTTTAATATCCTGATGTAATTCAAGATTTAATGCTGACTCAACATTGCTAAAAGAGAGCGACTCTTCCTTGTTATCAATCGATTCACCACTGTCCATTGCAACAGGCTGCCAGTAATGCTGACTTTCATCATGTGGGCCTAACTCACAAGGCGATAACCACTGTTCATCATGTTCCACTGTAGGCAAGTGCCCGAATTGTTCGATGTGTTGTTGACTATAGTCTTTACTAAAGTTTAAAAGCGTTTGCGCTAAAGTTATATTTGTAGATGTCATATAAAGAAAAGATCCTTTAAAATAGCGAGATACTAGCTCACTACTGAAAAATTTATGGCCAATTATCAAAATGCGACTGAACTAAGCAAGTTAACACTGGGTAAAAGTACACAATATTGCAGCGAATATACCGCAGATTTGCTACAAGGAGTACCTAGAAGTTTAAATAGGGATGACTTAGCGCTAAATCAAAGCAATTTACCGTTTATTGGTGAAGATGTTTGGTATGGTTATGAATTATCATGGCTTAATGAAAAAGGTAAGCCAGTCGTTGCTGTGGCTGAGTTTCGCTTTGCTTGTACCAGTGAAAATATTGTTGAGTCAAAGTCGTTCAAGCTCTATTTAAATAGCTTTAATCAAACACGTTTTGCTAGTATTAAAGATGTTGAACAAATATTAACTAAAGACTTATCTAAAATTGCGGGCTCAAAAGCAAAAGTCAGTTTATTTGGTGTTGATCACTGTCCTGCTTTAGATATTGCCAAAAACTCAGATAATTATTTCTGTATTGATGGTGAAGATATCAGTATTGATAACTATCAATATGATGCAAAATTGCTCGCTGAGGCACAAAATAAAGAGCATGACTCTCAAGTTGAAGAGTATTTAGTTAGTCACTTATTAAAGTCTAACTGTCTAATAACCAATCAACCCGATTGGGCAAGTATTTATATTCACTATCGTGGCAATGCTATAGACCATGCTGCACTTTTGAAATATTTAATTTCCTTTCGTCAGCATAATGAATTTCATGAACAATGTGTCGAAAGAATCTACTGCGATTTGCAGCAATTCTGTCAACTTGATGAATTAACTATTTTCGCACGTTACACCAGGCGAGGTGGATTAGATATCAACCCATTTAGAAGTAGTCATATTAACCAAGCCCCATTTGCCAGAACTCTGCGTCAGTAGCTCCACCACCTTTATTACTATCAATAAAAAAGCATTAAAGCGACATGATTAGGTCACTTTAATGCTTTGTTTTATTTAGTTTTAAGCTATTTATTCTGTGGAAAATCGACACCTGTCCACGCTTTAAATAAGGCCTTTTGTTCTATACTTGCTTTGACGATAGGAATGATTTTCAGCTTGTTTTTAGGAATTTCATCAAGCTCAAGCGTTGTTGTTGTTAACTTGTCTCTACGAAAATAAGTAATAGTGATACTTTGCTTTGGTTTAAAATCTTTTAAACGATTTGAAAGATCCTTTTCGACTATGCGTAAGCCATCAATCGCGACGATGACATCTTCTGTAGTCATGCCTGCATGCCATGCAGGGCTATTCTTTTCAACTGATGAAACAATTAGGCCCTGAGTACTTTGTTTAGTTTTTAGGCCCGTCCACACTTTTGATTTATTATTTAACTTATCTTTGTCACTTTTAGCATAACTCATCTCTAGACCCGCTTTAGCCAATAAAAGACTAAAATCTATTTCTGTCGTTCCTTGAATATTTTCTTGCCACCAAACTTGATAATCGGCACCGGTGATTTGCTTCAATATAGTCAAAACATCGTCTTCATTATAACTTTTTGGTAGGCGATGTTGCTGATAAAGTTGGTTGTGCGCATTACGATAACTTTTTGCTAAAGCGGTTTTGGTCAGAATATCAAAATCAAGTAACCAAGAGGCTAAAAAGCCTTCCGAATAAATATTAACGCTATGATTATTACCATAATCACCACCTTCACTTATCCAAGCGTCAAAGCTCGCTTCCGCCACACTTTGACTTTTCTTACCGGGTTTATGGGAATGTGACGTGATACGTTCAGCTAAAGTGGTAAAAAACTCATCTGTGGTCATTAAATTACCACGCAATAAAAGTTGGTATTGAAAATAACTGGTTGAACCTTCAACCAACCATAACAAATTAGAATAATTTTCTTGTTGGTAATCATAAGGCACAATACCATGTGGACGATATTGCTTTACATTCCATGTATGAACAAACTCATGAGCCGCAGTAGCAATAAAACCAAGATAATCTTTACGGGTGGAAAATTTAAAGCGCGATCGTTGAATAATAGTTGAATTAACATGCTCTGTTGCACCGCGAGCGCCACTTGTAGCATGCACCATAAAAACATAACGTTTAAAAGGGTATCCTTGCCAAATATGCTTACTCTGTTTTACCAATACTTGTAAATCTTCAAGCATTTTCGCACTGTCGTAATTACCTTCTCCCCAAATGACCAGTTCATACTGACGACTATCGACGATAAACTCATGATGTTCGTTAATACCCGTTTCAATTGGTGAATCTACTAATTGGTCATAATTTGTAGCTATAAATTGATGGCTATTAGCCCCCGTTTCAAGTCCCGAAAAACTGCGCCATAATTCAGGCACTGCAAGCTGAACCGTATGGACTGAATTTCTACTTGCCTCACTGTACATAACGACGGCAGAACTATCCAAAAAAGCATGGCTATCATCTATATGGCGAGTTCTTTTTGCCAATTGATTAGCATACACTTGGTAGCTTAAATGAACCTTTTTATTTTTGGTGCCACTCACTTGCCAAGTATGTTTGTTAATTTTACGCCAACTAAGCACATTACCTTGACTATCCTTAGCAACAAACTCACGAATTCCGTTAGCTAAGTTCAGTGTTTCATACCGTCCTGTACGCCAAGTTGGTAAATTAAAATTAACTTGTTCACCATTTACTTGCTCAAACTTAAGTTCTACGATGGCTAGGTGATGCTCAGGTTGCTCTATGCTAATGTTTACTTTTACACTTGCATGAGCTGACATTAGTTGTGCAAAAAATAAAGATATTGCTATTATTAATTTAATTTTATGGTTAAACACGCGAATTAGTTCTCTCATTAAGGGGGAAAAGTTGGTTGTTTTAAAGTTGAGTTATTTTAACAAAGAATAAATACTCAATACTATGAAAAGTTAACATAGGGCAATGAAAGTTAAATCTTTTTATCTTTATGCTGATAAATAACGTTTTTATGTTATAAATTGTCTTATACTAAGATCAAAGTAAAAGTTGTAAACTAGGTTATCTACCTAGTAGGAAAAATATTAAAAAATCATATGAATTTTTTACCTCAATGACTCACTTTGCATCACTCTTAATAAAGGATTAATTGGTTTTATGAATGACAGTACTGTTGCTAAAAAGCAGCTAGTTGCACTAAAAAGAAAACTTGATGGCGCAATCGAGTCTCGTAGTTCACTAGAAGATGATTTTAATCTGCATTCCAACCTGCTCATTCAATTTATTAGCAAGTTATCACTGATTTCCAAAGGTATAGACCTTGAATTAGATAACCGTTTAGCGCAATTACGTACTTTATTTACCAAATCAGCGCCAATCTCTGACATTCAAGAAAAAATCCTTATCATTTCTAAATTATTACAACAACATAGTTTAACCAATGAAAAGAACATTTCTCATATGCATGAACAATTTAATCAAGCAGGGGAAAGTTTACAAAAAATAAATGGTTTACCTAGTAACTTACGTAGAGATCTACGTGCTTTATTAACTGAAACAAAAGACAGTAAAGATGCTTTAATTCAATATGTTCCTTTACTGAGTCAATTATTAAGCTTTTATGATCACGCCTTAAAAGCTAAAAGTTCAACACCAGTACAGGGGCTTTTGCAGCCTAAAAAAATTATTGACACACCAAATAAATCGTCAAATGATCATGATTCAACAACGTTTGATGCCAGTATACTTGAAAAAATATCGGTATCTCTAAGTTCACTACCCTTATCTAAAGGCCATACCAACGAATTATTAGCTATTAAGAAAAAATTAATGGCTGATCAATCAAGTGATGAAGTGCTGCATCACCTAATAGATATATTTGATGTCATTGTTGCAGACTTTAAAGATGAAAAAAGCAGTGCTGAACATTTCCTAACTAACCTAAGCGCAACACTAACAACAGTTCAAAGTGCCGTTAAAGAAACAATAGCTTCACAAAAAAGCTCTCAGCTCACTAATGACAAAATAAACCTGAAACTGCAAGGTCAACTAACTGATATGACCGGTAGTGTTGAAAAAGCATTGTCATTGAACCAAGTTAAAGAAGATATTAATGAGAAGCTACAATGTATTGCCAGTACGTTAGAGCAAAAATCAAAGTTTGAGCAACAAAATCATCAACAATTAGCTAACAAACTTAATGAGATGTCTACAAAAGTTGAACAACTTGAGCAGCAAAGTAAAGTCTTTGAAGAGAAACTTGCTGAACAACAAAAAAAGAGCATGCAGGATGCGCTAACCAAACTTGCTAACAGAGCCGCTTTTGATGACTTTTTTGCTAAAGCCATGGTACGTTTTCATCACAAACCTTTTGAACTTGCCCTCGCTGTTATAGATATTGATGATTTCAAAAAAATCAATGATACCTATGGTCATACTGCCGGCGATAAAACACTACAAGTCATTGCTAACTCTATTGTAAAAAATGTTAGCAAAGATGTTTTTGTTGGCCGTTATGGCGGTGAAGAATTTGTTTTAATTTACTCAAAAACTCAAGTAGAAACACTAACCGATGAACTTAATAATCTCAATAAATATGTCGCTAGACTTCCTTTTAAGTTTAAAAGTAATAAAGTAAGTATTACTCTTTCAATTGGTGCTACTCATATAAAGTCTGATGATAACATCCATATTGCTTTCGAACGTGCTGATCAAGCAATGTATAAAGCTAAAAAACAAGGTAAAAATCAAGTAATTTACACTAAGTAATTAATCTTAACTAATAATGTGAATTGGCTAATCAATAACAGCCTTTAACACCTCATGAAACTGCTGTAATTTCATCACCATATATTGGTCATTAGCATAAAGGAGTCAATTATGCATACTCAAATTAACCCTGTTGGCAATATGAACTTGCTTTCACAAACTGAAGTAGACCAACTGCAACAGTCTGCAAGTAGTACCTTATATAAACTTTATCGAAATTGTTCTCTTGCCGTACTTAACGCTGGCTCAAATACTGATGATGCTGAAGAAATATATCAAGCGTATCTTTCATTTGAAATACAAGTATTGAGGCGAGAGCGCGGCGTCAAGATTGATTTAAAGAATCCCCCTACTCATGCCTTTGTTGACGGTAAAATTATAAGAGGTATTAGAGAGCATCTTTCGGCCGTATTACGCGATATCCTTTTTCTCAATAGCCGATATAAAACAATGCCAAGCTCATCTGAGGCTATCACTGACGCTACTTTTGATATTCTAAGAAATGCAAATGTTATACTACCCGAAACCGAGCCCAATTTAGTTACCTGTTGGGGCGGTCATTCAATCAAACACAATGAGTATAAATATACTAAAGATGTAGGTTACCAACTTGGCTTACGCGGCTTTAATATCTGTACAGGCTGTGGCCCAGGGGCTATGAAAGGTCCGATGAAAGGGGCTACCATTGGTCATGCTAAACAGCGAATTAAAGAAGGACGTTATGTCGGGTTAACAGAACCAAGCATTATAGCTGCAGAGCCGCCCAACCCAATTGTCAATGAACTAGTCATCATGCCAGATATTGAAAAACGTTTAGAAGCATTCGTTCGCATGTCTCATGGTATTATTATTTTCCCTGGTGGAGCCGGAACTGCCGAAGAGCTACTCTACATTTTGGGCATTATGCTCAACGACAAAAATGCCGAACAAAAATTACCTATTATTCTTACCGGACCTGAGAGTGCTGTTGAATACTTTAATGAGATAGATGCTTTTATCGGTGCTACGCTTGGTGAAAAGGCTCAATCGTTATACCAAATTGTGGTTGATGATGCCGTTAAAGTTGCCCAATTAATGAAGAATGATCTAGGTAAAGTACTCGCGCATAGAAAAGAAACGGGTGATGCTTTTCACTTTAACTGGTCACTTATGATAGCAGATGATTTCCAACACCCTTTTGAGCCTACACATGAGAATATGGCAAATTTAAATATTAGCCAAGACCTTCCTACAGCAGAACTAGCGGCTAATTTACGCCGTGCATTTTCAGGCATAGTCGCAGGTAATGTAAAATCAGGTGGCATCAAAGCAATTAGAGAGTTTGGTCCTTTTGAAATATCGGGGGATAAGAGGATCATGGCACTCATGGATAAGCTACTTGCTTCATTTGTCGAACAACAACGTATGAAGCTACCGGGTAGCAAATATGTTCCATGTTATAAAGTAGTAGAGAGTTAACATTGGCCGCTCATTTAATACTTATAGACGCTCTAAACTTAATACGTCGTATATACGCAGTACAAGAGCGTCCTTTTACCCAGATAAAGCATCAAGATAGTGATGCTTTATCTGCTAGTACACTAAAGCAAGTACTTTTTAATACCCAAAATACCTGTGTAAATGCTTTAACAAAGATCATCGCTCAGCATGAACCTACACACGCTCTGGCAGTATTTGATAGTCAGCAGCCTTGTTGGCGTTATCAGCTTTTTGAGGGCTATAAAAAAGGCAGAAAACAAATGCCTGACCATCTTGCGAATAAATTAATAGAAATACAAGATGCTTTTATGGATCAAGGGGTTGATTCACTCACGTCTGATGCAGATGAGGCGGATGATCTTATTGCTACGTTAGCAGTAAAAATGGCGCTTCACGGCCAAAAGGTAACTATTATTTCGACGGACAAAGGCTTTCTTCAGCTACTTAGTCCTAATATTCATATTTATGATTACTTTAATCGTCGTTATATGGATGAAGAGCATGTTCAAAATAAATTTAATGTTAAGTATTCTCAACTGATAGATTTTTGGACGTTAACTGGTGACAATACCAATAAGATTGAAGGGGTTAGCGGTATTGGCCAAGTCAATGCAGCTAAATTACTTAATCAATATGGTTCATTAAAAGCAATACTTAGCGCGACAGACTTGAAGAGCTCTATCTCAGAAAAGTTAACTAACAGTCTCGAGCAAATGGATTTAGCAAGAAAGTTATTAACATTAAAGCAAGATATCCCTTTAGGTTTTAATTTAAAAGACATCCGCTTAACAAGCCCTTCACCTGCCGCCGAAATTAATGGTAATATAATTGCCATTAATGCTGAAAGAAGCTAATTGTAAAAAGATAAAATACTATGAATAAGAAAGTAATCGGCAGAATTCTACTCGCGCTAACGGTTTATGCCATTTTTGTTGCCCTTGTTGTTACCTTTTATGATGACAGCCCAGACCAAATGAAATGGGATGACAAAGAAGCTTACAATCGACAATTTATTGCTAAGATAAAATTAGATAAATTTACTTTTGAACAAGCATTAACTCAGT
This sequence comes from Colwellia sp. 75C3, assembly GCF_002836255.1. Taxonomy (GTDB): domain Bacteria; phylum Pseudomonadota; class Gammaproteobacteria; order Enterobacterales; family Alteromonadaceae; genus Colwellia. Next base: position 237,245 of record NZ_PJAU01000032.1, read on the forward strand.
TAGGAAGCCCCAATATTACTGAAGCGAGAACAGTTAATGACGTTAACTACCAAGTGATGTTTTATCGTACTCAACATGTGAAGTCAGATGGTATTACCACACAAGATGAATGTACCTTTTTATTATTTGTTAACGGTATGCTTAAAGAAATTGGTTTAGGAGATCATTATCCTGAGCAATGGGGCATCATTAAAAACCACCTCAGCATAGAAAAATCCCTACCCACTATAGACTAAAGTCAGATTGCTACTTACTAAGTTAACCTCTACTATTATTTGTTGAGTTACTAGCCCCTGAAAATATAAATTTTCGGGGGCTATACTGAAAACTTTCAAGCTCGCTTACATAGCACCAACATGATATAAAATACACTTATAAAGCACTGAGCTGACCACTTGGTCTCTAGGCTTTACTTGAGTAAATTTTCCTCAGCTATGCATTATGAAATTAATTATCTTTATGTCGTTGTTAAGTCAAACTTTAACTAACGATATATTATTCCAAAGTATTATGACAAGGTGAACTTAATGACTAAACAAACCATCACGGTAATTCCAGGCGACGGTATCGGCCCGAGCATTATTGATGCGACAATTAAAGTATTAGATAAAGCAGGCTGTAATTTTGAATATGAATTTGCAGATGCCGGTTTAACCGCCTTAGAAAAACATGGCGAATTAGTACCTGAAGAGACAATTAATCTTATTGAAAAAAACAAGATCACCTTAAAAGGTCCATTAACAACACCAGTTGGCGAAGGTTTTACTTCGATCAATGTCACCTTACGTAAACAGTTTAAGCTTTACGCAAATTTGCGCCCTGTATTATCATTTAAAGGTACTAAAGCACGCTACGAAAATATTGATATTCTAACCGTTCGTGAAAATACTCAAGGCATGTATTCTGGTGCTGGCCAAGTTACTTCAGAAGACGGTACAGAAGCGCAAGCGATGAGTATTATTACGCGTGACGGTGCAGAAAAAATATTAACCTTTGCTTATGAAACTGCACGTAAGGAAGGCCGTAAAAAAGTAACCGCTGTTCATAAAGCAAATATATTAAAATCGACCTCAGGCTTATTTTTGAAAGTTGCCCGAGAAGTTGCCCTACGTTACCCTGAAATTGAATCAACAGAAATGATTGTTGATAATTGCTGTATGCAATTGGTTATGAATCCAGAGCAGTTTGATGTCATTGTAACAACCAACTTATTTGGTGATATTTTATCTGACTTATGTGCTGGTTTAGTCGGTGGTCTTGGTATGGCACCTGGCGCTAATATTGGTGAAGATTGTGCTATTTTTGAAGCCGTACACGGTAGCGCACCTGATATTGCTGGTAAAAACTTAGCAAACCCAACATCAGTTATCCTCGCAGCAATCCAGATGCTTGAATACTTAGATATGGGTGATAAAGCAGAGAAAATTAGAGCTGCTATCACCGATGTTATTGCAAGCGGTGATAGAACTACCGGTGATTTGGGTGGTACTCATGGCACTACAGACTTTACTGATGCAGTACTTGAGCGACTATAAGTAGCTATTTCTTGTAGAGATATAAAACAAAAAAAGGCCCTCAACTTTATTAAAAGTTGAGGGCCTTTTTATTTAAACCAAAATTTTATAAACGAGATAAATTAATCTCATTTACCTTAAAATAATGATTAAAATTATAAAGATTAATAACTATTCTTTATTACCTAATGGCGGAGGTGATAGTAACCGCGCATGCACAGTTACTTCTTCACGATCATAATAAAGATGTTTTGCATAAAGCTCATATCTCAAATTATGTAAAGCGAATGCATCTTTCATCGCCTGTAAGTCGTTGGTAACTTGTTGGAAACGACCTTTCATTGGCAGTTTTAAGTTAAATATAGCTTCTTTACAGTAGCCATGTAATAACCATTCACTCATCAGCTTAGCCACTCGCTGCGGTTTTTCAATCATATCACAGACTAACCAATGAACATTTTTCTTCATTGGAGTGTATTTAAAGCCATCCATCATCTTATGTTTTACTTGCCCTGTTTCCATTAAGGATTCAGCCATAGGACCGTTGTCTATTGCCGTTACCATCATGCCACGGCGGACTAATTGATAAGTCCAACCGCCAGGTGCTGAGCCTAAATCAACGGCATTCATACCTGATGTTAATCGTACATCCCATTCATCTCGAGGAATGAAATGTAAAAAGGCTTCATCAAGCTTTAAAGTAGAGCGACTTGGTGATGCACTAGGAAATTTTAATCTAGGGATGCCCATAACATGTGGAGAGCTATTACGTGCTAATGAGAAGCCTAAAATAACTTCTTGTCCGCTGAGAAATAACGCATGTAAAATTGCGCCTTCAGGATCATCGGCAGAATTGTTACCCTTCTGAGTAAGCACCTTATTTTTACGTAACGCTTGACGCAAAGGTACCGACAATTTTCGACAAAACTTACTTAACGATTTACCATCGTTATCATCAGCCATTTCCATACGTAAATCACTGTATTGCCAGTCATTACCTAATACTTCAGTAATAGCTTCAACGCGATTGTAATCTGGAAGATCTATTTTATCAGTTACCGTGACAAACCACTGACGAGCGAAAATAAGTCGCTTAAGCGGCAACTTATTCATTAAGGCTTCGCCATGTGCACTTTCATGTAAATGAAAAAACACTAAACCTTGATTTTTCTTTAGCTCTAAATAGCCATACATTTCATTCCAAGCAGCTTTTTCTTGGATTTCTGCGCCACACTCTTTTTCAAAGCCTGGTCGACAAAATAATACGATGGAGGTCATATGTTGTTTTACCTTCTATATCTAACATTGATCTTTATTTAAGATTGCACGTTAGGGTATTAACACGACAACAAAGTGTCGTTAAAAATTATTTTTACCTTCTAGCGCTAACAATAGCCAAGCGAGCGCAAATGAAATGCCACCAAAAGGTGTTAACTTCCCGATAACGGCAAGTTCAAAAAAAGACTTAATATATATTGTGCCGCAAAAGCATAAAAGACCTACGACAAAGGCAAAACTTGCAGCAAGTAATACCTTGGAAGGCTTAGTTGTTTTCAACCAAACCAATGTAGCGAATAGCGCAAGAGTATGAATAAATTGATATTGTAGCGCTGTTGCTAAACTAGATTGCACATTTACAGGCAATGCTTGACCACCGTGTGCTAGCCAAGCGCCGAATAGTACAGAAAAACAGCCACTGATACCAACAATAATCATCAAGCATTTGAGTAAAATATCAGTACACTTTAATTTTATCTGCTGCTGCTGATTAATATTAGGTGAATTCATCGTTTATTCCCGTATTACGCGTTATTATTGACTGCTAATTTCTCGATAAACTGCACAATTTCTTCAACGGCACTATTTATATGTGCCTGATAGGTAAAACCTGATTTAACTCTCGGTTTCAAACTGTGATCGCCGTCCTCTAAAAATACGCATTGGCAGTGTGCAGCTAGCTCATAGCTGATAATTTCAGCCTTATTGCCTAAGGTGTCACGATCTCCTTGTACAATTAAAACCGGCTTACTCGCGTCAAACAAAGGCTCAAGTCGAAGTTTTTCCGGTTTTTTAGCCGGATGAAACGGATAACCTAAGCAAAATACACCTGATACTTTATTGAGTAAATTAAGGGGTAACAGTTCAGGGGCAGCCACTATACTCGCTGCAACACGAGACCCCATCGATTTACCGCCAATAAATAAAGGTAATTCATGCTCTGCCAACTGTTCAACTACATGCCTAATAACATCTTCATAACAGACCAATAACTTAGGCATTCTATCTGGAGGATATTTTATACCGGTCAATGCCCTTTTATCCATAAATGGGAAATTAAACCGTACAACATTAATGCCCAATTCATTAAGTAGTAAAGATATCTCACTCATGAATTCGTGTGACATATTAGCACCCGCCCCATGGGCAAATATTACTTGTGCTTTGGCATTTTCTACAGTGCTCAATAGTAAATTGATTTCACTGCCATCTTCCCGAGTAATTACTTGTTGAAGTATCATTAAGTTATTTGTCCATCTGTGATTTGCTCTTGCTCAGCTTCGACCATGTCTAACATCCACTGTCTAAAAGCAGTAATTTTACCAATTTCTTTTTGATTTTCACGACAGACAATGAAATAGGCATTTTTACTTACTAAAACATCATTAAAAGGACAAACTAAGCGCCCTGAATCAATATCCGGTTTAGCTAAGACACTGTAAGCCAGCGCAACACCCTGCCCGTATAATGCGGCTTGTAAAACCATCGCCGAATGACTAAAAATAGGTCCGTGGTTGACGTTTGCTCCTTTAACGCCTACTTGCTTAAACCAGCGTTTCCAGTCTTTACGCGAAGTATCATGTAATAAATTATGCTCAGAAAGATCCTCTAATGATAAAAGAGGCGGTTTGCCATTGGCAGCATTTTCTTGCATCAATAACGGAGAGCAAACGGGAATGAGATATTCAGTATGCAATTTATCCGCATGAATATTTGGCCAACGACCTCGTCCATAATAGATGGCGACATCAACATCTTCAGTGAGTGAGTTCTCAGGTTGGTCCACGGCTTTAATCCTAACATCTATATCAGGATGTAAGGCATTAAAAGCCGTTAACCTAGGCACTAACCATTGGATAGCAAAACTTGCTTGTGAACTAACCGTTATGGCTCCTTTAGCCCCCCTAGCTAGTAAGCGTTCCGTAGCTTCATGTAAAGAGGTGAAAATATCTTTTATGTCTAAATAATATGACTGACCTTCCTCGGTAAGGAGTAAAGAACGATTTTTTCGCATAAACAATTTAATGCCTAAATGTTCTTCTAAAGATTTAATTTGATGACTTATTGCAGCTTGCGTTACAAAAAGCTCTTCTGCTGCTCGCGTAAAACTGAGTTGCCTTGCTGAAGCTTCAAATGCCCGCAAAGCGTTTAATGGTGGGAGTCTACTGGCCAAAATACACCTTCAAATATTCAATATAATATAAATTACGCATTAAATTACTGCATAAAAACCTATAAACACAGCATAACAATCATTCATTAGTTTTTCTAATGAATAACATTAATTTAAGTCATTTTTCTTTTTTTATCAACTTGCGTATTATTCACGCCGTAGATGAAGGACATCATCTCAACGTTTTATGAAACTCAGGTATAGCGTGTGCTCCCAACCCACACGCTTTATTTTGAAGAGTAAAACCAGCGCGAGAAAAGGTCCTAATATATCTATAAGGAAGTAAACATATTATTATTAGGTCATATACAGGACAAAAACATGAAACTATATATTAAAAAAACTAACTTACTTGTTGTAATATTAGCCACCACTTTATTTAGTACTGTAGCAGCTGCTGCCGTACCAAAAACAGCACTTGTTAAAGCTGAGCCAGTTAATCCAACTCAACTTACTACTGCTGCACATAACAGCCTAAAGCTTTCTTTAGCGCCAGTTAAAATTATTTTTGAACTACAATCAACAGACTCTAGCCTTGTTAGACAAAAGCAAATGGCTAATCAAAACAAGTCTGTTACCTTAACTAAAGCAAGTTTAATTGCTGAATAGTTAAATTGAACTACACTGTGGTAAAGCAATGCTAACCACGGTGATTATCAATATAGAAAAACCAATAGACAAAACAATCAACATGTCGGTTCATTTTAACCAGCATGTTAACATATTTCAAAATGCTCGCACATTTACTGAAGTAATACCATTTGGATTGATTAAGTTTACAGAATTCAATGAGAATAAATTTTCAAGAGCAAGGCGCTTAATTGAACAATAGCTAGCTATTGGGATTGAAAGCAACGAAGTTATTGGATATTTAGGCCACTTGAAAATGATAACTAAATTAGTACAACTGGTATGAGATCTTAGCGATTAAGATCACAAATAAAAAAAGGTGTCCTAGGACACCTTTTTTATTGCTTAAATTATCACTAACTTATTGCTTAACAAAGTCATGAGTAAGCTCAGAGAACACTACACAGCGCCAACTCTAATCTGTGATAAGTGGTGTAAAACCTTTGACTAAATCATCTAGCGCCTTCATTTGCACTAAGTAAGGCTCTAATTTATCCAATGGCAATGCACATGGACCATCACATTTAGCTATTGAAGGATCTGGGTGCGCTTCGATGAATAAACCTGCTATTCCTATTGCCATACCACTGCGGGCTAATTGCACAGCCTGAGCACGACGACCATCAGCACTATCACTACGTCCACCAGGTTTTTGTAAGGCGTGTGTCGCATCAAAGATAACTGGTGCGTAATCTTTCATTTCATCCATGGCAAGCATATCAACAACTAAGTTGTTATAGCCGTAACAGCTACCACGTTCACATAAAATGATATTCTCGTTTCCTGCTTCAGCAAACTTGGTAATAATGTGCTTCATTTCATGGGCAGCAAGAAACTGTGGCTTTTTAACATTAATGACAGCACCTGTTTTAGCCATTGCTACCACAAGATCAGTTTGTCTAGCTAAAAAGGCTGGTAACTGTATAACATCAACAACTTCACTCACTGGCTGTGCTTGATAAGATTCATGCACATCGGTGATAATCGGGACATTAAAGGTTGATTTAATTTCTTCAAAAATCTTTAAACCTTCATCTAAGCCAGGGCCTCTGTATGAATTCACTGAAGAGCGATTAGCTTTATCAAATGACGCCTTAAATACATAAGGGATACCAAGCTTTTGAGTTACTTCAACATAATGCTCAGCAATTCTCATTGCCAGATCACGTGATTCAAGTACATTCATACCACCGAATAATACGAATGGTTGATCATTAGCAACTTCAATGCCTTTAACGTTAACAGATTTAATTGTCATCATTTCTTCCTAAAAAAGTATTCTTAAACAAGTACCGTAATTCAACTATCCGGTAGACTCCAAAAGTAGCTTCAGTAATGCTTCAGCTTAAAGCTGTATAAATCAATTTAAAGGAAAAAGCACGGAGTTGACGCACGTCAATGAGTACTTTTGACACCTAAATTTGTTTATACAGCAACAAGATGAAGCTTTACTCGCAAAATAACTGATTAACTACCAATAATACGAAGTAACTGTCCACACATCCAAGCCATGTATGTACCTAGGGCATAACCTAGTACAGCAAGTAATACACCAACCGGTGCTAATGATGGATGAAATGCAGAAGCAATAACTGGAGCAGATGCTGCACCACCAATATTCGCTTTACTACCAACTGCCAAGTAAAATATTGGTGCTTTAATCAATCGGCCAACCGCAAATAATAAAGCGACGTGAATTGCCATCCAAATTAAACCAATAACCACATATTTAGGCGCTTCTGCTATCTGCGTAATATCCATGTGCAAACCAATGGTTGCCACAAGAATATATAAGAAACTACTACCAACTTTAGAGGCCCCTACCGACTCAAGTCGTCTAACTTTGGTAAACGATAAAGCTAAGCCAATAGACGTTACTAAGACAATAATCCAAAATAATTTACTGTGTAGACTGAATTTTTTAAGGTCTGGATAATTGTTTTGGAAAAACGGAACTAATAAATCAGCTGCGAAATGGGCAAAACCAGCAGCACCAAATGCGATAGCAATAATAAGTATAAAGTCTTTTAATTCTGGCGTGCGTTTATGTTCTTTATCAAAAGCTTCAACATCAGCAATTAATCTATCAATTCCCGAGGTATCTGCACCACTTTTAGCATCAATAGCTTTATGATTTGCAGCAATATAAAGTAATACTGCCATCCAAATGTTAGCCACTACAATATCTACCGTGACCATAATGGTAAATATCTTACCATCCGCTTCAAATATTTCTTTCATCGCTAACATATTAGCGCCGCCGCCAATCCAACTACCAGCAAGAGCGGCCATACCGCGCCAAACTGCTTCAGGACCAGTAACACCAATAAGCTCAGGCCAAATAGCAGAGACAATTAGCAGAGCAATTGGACCACCAATGACAACGCCAACGGTACCGGTTAAAAACATAATAATGGCTTTACTACCAAGGCCTGCAATAGCTTTTACATCGATACTTAACGTTAACAATACTAAACAAGCAGGTAGAAGAAAGTATTTTGCTACTTCATCAACTTGGCTAATTTCGGCACTAACGATACCAAAAGTGTTTAAGAAAGAAGGTAATAAATAGCACATTAATAAAGCGGGTACATATTTATAAAATTTTTGGCAAACCGAATTTTTACTTGTTGAAGTATAAAACACGAAACCTAAGATAAGTGCTAAAAGCCCTAAAACCACAGCATCATTTGTAATGAGTGGCGCAGCCGCCACAATATTTTCTTGCATCATTGGATCTTTAATCTCTTTTTTTATTTTTGATAAATGAAATAAATTTAATGAAGTACGTTAGTACTAACATCAATTTTTTCAAGTTGAATTTTTAATATTTTTGCCGCTGGATCTTTAGGGCATTGCTCAACGAAATAGCGATAATCATCCACAGCCACTTTGAAACAATCAAGTTGGTGTAATAAAAAACCACGATCTCTTCGTTGCAATGGGTCATCAGGCGTTAGTGATAAGATAACATCAACACAAGTGAGTGCTTTATCGAATACTTGCTCATGAATCAAAATATTTTTCAGTGCTGACAGATGTTCAACTAAGGCGACATTATCATCAATAGCTTGTAAATCTTGCTCTGTTGGATCACCTTCAAGATCATCTAAACGTATATCTAATTCGGCCCAATCAAGCGATTCGCCCGTTACTGCATCAAAGATAATCGCATACTGTTCATCACAGCATAGACGCACCATAATTTTATTAGGAATAAACACTAAATCAGTTTCAAAACCACAAGCGGTAATGATTTCCTTAACCAAAGCCGCTTTTATAATAGGTGACATCGCGCGTTGATTTAAACCTTTTGCTACTTTGTAAGCAGAAATAGGCCAACGGGTTTGATATCGATCTATAAACAAGTGTTGAAAGTACAATTCGTTAAGCAAAACTTCTGCTTTTTCTAACGGCGATTCAATCTCATTAATCATGGCAACACATTGACTGATAATTGTCTCTAAACTGTCTAAGGAGGTATCACCCTCTTCAGTGTCCAGCACGCTATCTGAAAAAATATGTTCTTCAAGTAAAATGAGTTTTTGCAGCAAATCTTTATCGACTGACTTTAATTCTGATAAAAATAATTCATTCATAACAGCGTATTTAAATGACTCCATTTGTTGCTTGTTGCGTTGTTCAAAATAGTTATCTAGTTTTTAGCTAAAGAACATAGCTTCGCGAGTCATTGCTAAACGTACTATCAACATCACCCAACCTATCGCACCTAAAAAACCAAGAATTTGCATTGGCTTATTACGTGCCAGTTTCAAGGTATAATAACCAGTAAAGATATAAGCAAACAAGGCTAAAAACTTTTCAGCTAACCACAATTGTTCCATCGGGTTTATATGAAGCTTTACCGCAAGCGATATACCGACAATAAGTAAAAATGTATCAATAACGTGAGGGCTTATCTTTAACCATTTACGGTCAAGGTTTTTCGATGCCATTAACGTTAAAATAAAACGGTAGATAAATAAGCTGATGCTTAGTACTGCAAGGGTTATATGTAAATGTTTCAAAGTTATTCCTTTTTTACCCTGGGTAAAATTAATTAGTTCAATGGGTATGTAAATTATTTGCCTATAGTGTAGCGACTTTACGTTACCAAAACGTTTTAAAGTGTAACTCTATAGTGAGAATCAACGATTAAGCTAAAAACAAGTACTAACCGACTTGCACTTTTGCCCAGGTAATTCGCTCATGACCATTAAAATCTCTTACTGTTTCTGCGTTATCATAACCTAAATCGGTTAAGATATTTCGAACTGCTTCACCTTGCTCAAAACCATGTTCAAAAAAAAGAGCTCCTTGGGACGTGAGATAATTTTTCGCTTGCTGTGCTATATGTTTAATATCGCCAAGTCCATTTTCATCAGCAACTAAAGCTGAATCAGGTTCAAAGCGTACATCTCCTTGTGATAGATTTTCATCTAATGCATCGATATAAGGAGGGTTAGAAACAATCACATCAAACTTACAATGATTAACGGCACTAAACCAATCACTGTGAAAAATGTTCACCTGCGTTAGTTGTAAAGCTTTTGCATTTTGTTGTGCAAGTTTGACCGCATCGATATTAAAATCGATAGCGTCAATTTGCCAGTTTGGTTGCTCTGATGCAAGCGCTAATGCAATAGCACCCGTGCCCGTACCAAGATCTAAACAATGTAAAGTATCCTGTTCACCAAAGTGTTCAAGCACTAGTTCAACCAAAATTTCGGTGTCTGGACGTGGGATAAGTGTTGCTGGTGAGACCCGAAAAGGCAGAGACCAGAACTCTTGTACTCCGACAATATACGCTATCGGCTCCCCAACGATTCGCCTTTGTAATAAGGTGAGAAATTCTTCAACTGTTTGCTTAGTTAGCTCTTGTTCTGGCCAAGTAAGTAAATAAGTGCGTTCTTTATCAAGCACAAACCCCAATAGGATCTGTGCATCGAGTTTAGCACTATCAGAACCCGAAGCTAACTGCTCCTGCCCATGTGCTATACATTCGGCTATAGTGGTATTTTCCACTGGCATCGCTGACAACACTATGATTAATGTTGTTCGGCTAATTCAGCTAATAAATCGGCTTGGTTTTCTTGCATTATCGGTTCCATCACCAATTGTAAACTACCTTCCATTATTTCGTTTAAACGATATAAAGTGAGGTTAATACGGTGATCACTCATGCGACCTTGTGGGAAGTTATAAGTACGAATACGCTCCGAACGATCACCACTGGCAACAAGGTTACGACGTGATGATTCTTCCTCAGTACGACGTTTTTCATCTTCAGCTTGCTGAAGGCGAGCTTGAAGCACAGACATCGCTTGCGCTCTGTTTTTATGTTGCGAACGTTGTTCTTGACACTCAACCACAACACCTGAAGGTATATGGGTAATACGTATTGCTGAGTCTGTTTTGTTAACATGCTGACCACCTGCGCCTGATGCGCGGAATGTATCAACTTTTAAGTCAGCTTTGTTAATTTCAATCGCATCTGCCTCAGGGATTTCAGGCATAACAACGACTGTACAAGCAGAAGTATGTACTCGGCCTTGAGATTCAGTCGCTGGCACACGTTGTACACGATGACCACCAGACTCAAATTTCATATGTCCGTAAACGCCTTCACCATTGATTTTCATGATCAGTTCTTTATAACCGCCCTGCTCACTTTCATTGGAGTTCATTACTTCAATTTTCCAGCCTTTCTTTTCTGAATAACGGCTGTACATTCTAAATAAATCACCCGCAAAGATAGCGGCTTCATCACCACCAGCCCCTGCACGAATTTCAACAAAACAATTGTTATCATCGTTAGGATCGCGTGGTAATAATAAAATTTGCAATTCATCGGCAATATCGGCGACGGCTTTTTTCGCATCTTTGAATTCTTCCTGTGCCATTTCGCGCATATCAGGATCTTCATCTTTAAGCATCATTTCGGCGGTGGCGAAATCATCCTCAGCGCTTTTATAATTATTAAAAACTGAAGTCACCGCATCAAGCTGCTTAAATTCTTTAGATAAAGCACGAAACTTTTCTTGGTCGCTAATGGTCGCAGGATCGGATAATAATGCCTGCACTTCTTCAAAGCGCTCAACTAGCACTTCAAGCTTTTGATAAACTGATGATTTCATTAAAAAATTTCTTATATTTTAGATGAGGAGAAACTATATGGAAGCTATTCTAACACAGTAATAACGTAATCGACCATTCTAGGGGGAAATGTAGCATTGCTAACGATTAATAATTTAAAAAGAAAATTTCTTAGACTGGGTTTATACCCGCTCGACTTGAAGATTCTCGTCTCAGAAAGCCTGAGCGAATCATAATCAAGACGAATTTTTTTGTTAAGGGTTATTCCGGAGAATACGCTCCAGCATTATCTAATAAGCACATCCATGTAGCGTCCTTAAAACAAATGAAACGACGGCTATATGTTCAAGCTAAACTATTATTTATTAACGTTCAACGTGCTAATCTTGTGAGTCGATATTAAAGATATCGCGTAAATAAAGCAGTTTATCAAGTTCACCACCTTGGGCAGCAGACTGAAGAGCACTCGTTGGTGCATGCATAAATTTGTTGGTGAGTTTAGTGGCAAGTTCGGCTAAGACAGCCTCTGAATTTTTACCATTTTTTAATTGAATGAATGCTTTTTCGAGTAAAACATCTCGATTGTCTAAACATTGTTTACGATAGCTGATAACGGTGTCTTGCGTATTTAAACCGCGTAACCACGCCATAAAATTATCAGATTGGCTATTTACGATACTTTCAGCTTCAACTGCCGCTTTACGTCGATTGTCCATATTCTTAGCAATGATGCTTTGAAGATCATCAACCGTGTATAAAAACACATCATCAAGTTCTGAAACTTGTTCTTCAATGTCGCGAGGTACAGCGAGATCAACCATAAAAATAGGTTGGTGCTTGCGCGATGTCAATGCTTGTTCAACCATACCTTTACCTATAATAGGCAAAGTAGAACCAGTAGAGCTGATAACAATATCAGCATTACACATATGTTCAGGTATTTGCGCTAAGGTAATAACATCAGCGCCAATTTGTTTCGCCATGTTTTCAGCGCGTGCTAACGTTCGGTTAGCAACAGTTATTTTACCAACATTATTTTCATACAAATGTTTAGCCACTAATTCAATCGTTTCACCTGCGCCAACAAGTAATACTTTAGTTTTTTCAAGACTACCAAAAATATGTTTAGCTAAATTTACAGAAGCGAAAGCAACCGATACCGCACTAGCTCCAATGTCAGTTTCTGTGCGAACTTGTTTTGCCACGCCAAAGGTACGCTGAAATAATCGGTCCATAACTAAAGACATAGAGCCGGCAGCTTTTGCTTGGCTATATGCTTGTTTCATTTGACCCAAGATTTGCGGTTCACCTAAAACAAGCGAATCTAAACCACAAGCGACTCGCATCATATGATTAACGGCTTGCTGGTCTTTATGCCAATACATGCTAGGTAAGATAGTTGAGGCGGGCACGTTATGGTAATTTTCTAACCATTGAACAAGGCGTTGTTGAGTAACATCAAAATCACCGTCTTGTACTAGGTATAATTCCGTTCTATTACAGGTAGAAAGAATAGCAACTTCGCGGCACTGTACTGCACTAAGCATTTCTTGTAAGGCAATAGAAAGCTTATCTGGATTAAAAGATATTTTCTCTCTCACCGCAACAGGCGCAGTTTTATGATTAATTCCAACAGCAACTATAGACACGTAATAAACCTACTTTATAAACATTTTCAACAAGTTTTATAAAACTTGTTTTAGCCAGTAAAGCTATTATAACCTAAGACCTGAGATTAAAGTATGATCTGTGATAAAAGACCCTAAAAATAATACTGCTATTTACAAAGGCTAAAAAGCTATGTTCCAATAACAATTATTATCGATTTAACGCCATAATTCTAATGAAACAATTTTAATGAAACTATTTTTTAAAACAACTTTATCTCTGCCTTACCTATTTAGCCTTGCGCTATTTACCTTGGTATTATCAGGTTGTAGTACTTTACCTAATAAAGAACCTCAGCAACTGATTCAACAAACATCGCAACAACGAATTACTACCCTACAACAATTAAATCAGTGGAAAATCACCGGAAAAATAGCCTTTTTTGAAAAAAAGTCCCGCAATAGCGCAACATTAAATTGGCAAGTAGATGAAGAGAATAAGACTCAACAGCTCAACTTAACCACTTATTTAGGCATTAATGTTTTACAGCTTGAATCACATTCCAATAACCATAATATCCAAGTCGATGGAAAAACCTATCATGGTAAAAACCTGGAAACACTTATCCATTCAATCACTGGGCTAACATTGCCAACGCAAGCATTAACGTTTTGGCTTAAGGGTATTCCCTACCAAGAAAGTGATAATATTAGCTATCAAAAAACAACACAGCTACCACAAACCTTATCAAGCCATTATAATAATGAGTTATGGCAAGTCAGTTATGCAAACTACCAGCAAATTGATGGTTATAGCTTAGCCACTAAATTTTCAATTAGAAAAGATGACTTACTCATTAAAATTGTTGTTAATGAATGGTTGATTAATCATTAAACAAAGCTTATCAATAAACTGTACTCACAAAAAATAAGTAGAATTAATACATGACGTGCTCTTCTCACTCAAACTCTTTTCTCAATAAAGCGATTGACTTTCCATCACCAGCAAAAATTAATTTATTTCTACATATTGTTGGGCAACGCGACGATGGTTATCACAACTTAGAAACGCTTTTTCAATTTATAGATCATAGCGACACGCTCACGTTAACCACCACCGAAGCACCAGAGATAGATTTATTAACACCTATTGAAGGTGTAAATAATGAAGATAACTTAATTGTAAAAGCAGCGCGGTTATTAAAACGCAAAAGTAATACGACCTTGGGCGTTAAGATCAGTATCAATAAAATACTGCCCATGGGGGGAGGTTTAGGCGGTGGTTCCTCAAATGCAGCTACGGTTTTAGTTGCGCTTAATACGTTATGGCAATGCCAATTATCGTTGAGTGAACTGGCGATGTTAGGCTTGAGTCTTGGCGCTGATGTACCTATCTTTATTCATGGCTTTTCCGCTTTTGCCCAAGGTGTTGGTGATGATCTTACCGCCCTCGAACCACACGAGTCATGGTATTTGATTACTAAACCTGAATGTAGCATCTCAACACAGCAAGTTTTTACTGCAAAAGACCTACCAAGAAATACCAAGAGACTATCCCCTTCAGCCCTTAATACCCGTGACTTCATCAATGATAACTTCCATAATGACTGTCAAACTTTAGTAATTAAACATTATCCTGAGGTTGCCAAGTTACTGGCTTGGTTGGTAGAATACGCACCCTCAAGAATGACAGGAACTGGTGCGTGTGTTTTTACGCGGTTTTCTAGTCTACAAGAGGCGCGTTCATTACAAGCGAAACTCCCAAAAGGAATAAGCTCTTTTGTTGCGCAGGGACTGAATAAGTCCCCACTATGTTCAGTAATAGCAAAGCTATCATTGAACAAGTAAATAATTATAAAGATTTGCTAATTTAACCAGAACGACTACTTTTAAAACGCTACATTGTTATAAAAGAAGCCCTACAGTTAAATCAGCGTATATTGTTCAATGATTGCCTATCAATCAAAGAGCCTACTATTAATGTCAAATATTTCTGAGGAATCGAAAGTGCCTGACATGAAGATTTTTGCGGGTAATGCCACCCCTGAACTGGCCAAGAAAATTGCTGATCGCCTATATATGCCTTTAGGTGATGCTAAAGTCGGTAGTTTTAGTGATGGTGAAATTAGTGTTGAAATAAACGAAAATGTCCGCGGTGCTGACGTTTTTATTATTCAATCAACCTGTGCTCCAACCAACAATAACTTAATGGAATTAATTGTAATGATAGACGCTTTGCGTCGTGCCTCTGCTGGCCGTATCACTGCTGTAATCCCTTATTTTGGTTATGCTCGCCAAGACAGACGCGTACGTAGTGCTCGTGTTCCAATTACTGCAAAAGTAGTTGCTGACTTTTTATCAAGTGTTGGTGTTGATCGTGTATTAACGGTTGATTTACACGCAGAGCAAATTCAAGGTTTCTTTGATGTGCCTGTTGATAATGCATTTGGTACACCTATCTTATTAGACGATATGAAAAACCGTGAGTTAAACAACCCTGTTGTTGTTTCTCCCGATATCGGTGGTGTAGTTCGTGCTCGTGCAGTTGCTAAATTACTAGATGACGCTGACTTAGCCATTATTGATAAACGTCGCCCTAAAGCGAACGTTGCGCAAGTTATGCATATTATTGGTGAAGTTGAAGGCCGTGATTGTATTATTGTAGACGATATGATTGATACAGGTGGTACTTTAGCCAAAGCTGCAGAAGCACTTAAAGAACATGGCGCAAAACGTGTTATTGCTTATGCTACTCATCCGGTATTGTCAGGTAATGCGGCTAAAAACCTTAGAGAATCAGTTATCGATGAACTTGTTGTAACTGACTCAATTCCACTTTCTGATGAAATTAAAGCGCTTAAAATGGTTCGTCAATTAACGTTGAGTGGCATGTTAAGTGAAGCGATTCGTCGTGTAAGCAATGAAGAATCTATTTCAGCAATGTTTGACTAATTACTAGCAATTTATGGCTAGGCTTTAACACATAGCTATTAATGACTAATATTGCAAAAAAGCAGCCCACCCTAGGCTGCTTTTTTATTACCGCTACTTTCCCCGTCTCCCCTCAATTATTCTATTTATTTAATAGCTTTACCTCGTCCTAAATGTTATTATGCCGCGCCTTTTTTATCTAATGGGCTAGTTATTTATAACTACGCTTATCTATTAACTTAGATGTAATTTAGAGTAAAAATGGTGTCTCCTTGTTTTTGGTCGCAAAAAACAAGATATAATTTTTAAGTTTTTTAACTTATATAACAGAAGAGTATTAAAATGACTGATTTATTAACATTAGAAGCTGAAGTTCGTACTGATTTAGGGAAAGGTGCGAGCCGCCGCCTACGTCACGCGAACAAAGTTCCTGCTATCCTTTACGGTGAAAACGAAGAACCTATCTCTTTAACTTTAGAGCACAAAAATGTTTTCCGTGCTCAACAAGAAGAAGCGTTCTATACGCAAGTTTTAACTTTAAACATCGCTGGCAAGCCAGTTGAATGTTTAATTAAAGACATGCAACGTCACCCGTTCAAGCAAGTGGTAATGCACTTAGATTTCTTGCGCATTGATCCAAACCACGTTGTTCATGCAAACGCAGCTATTCACTTCACTAATGAAGATGAAGCAGCTAAAACTGGTGCGAACATTTCTCACCACATGAATGAAATCGCTATCACTTGTTTACCAAAAGACTTACCTGAGTTTATCGAAATTGACTTAGCTGGCCTTGAACTTGGTCAAACATTGCATTTATCAGATGTTATATTCCCAGCGGGCGTTACTTCTGACGAATTAGCTAAAGGCGAAGATCACGATCTAGCTGTAGTATCTGCTAATGCACCTAAAGCTGCTAAAGTAGCTGATGATGCAGAAGCTCCAGCAGCAGAAGCTCCAGCTGCTGAATAATAGTTAACATCATTTATAATATTATAAATAATGACTATTAAACTAATTGCGGGGCTGGGTAATCCTGGCTCCGAATATAGCAAAACACGCCACAATGCCGGTGTTTGGTTCGTAGAAGAACTAGCACGTAGCCACAACATTTCTCTCCGTCCCGAAAAAAAATACTCAGGTCTTTACGGTAAAGGCATGATTGCGGGAAACCTAGTCCACTTATTAATCCCCACGACCTTTATGAACCTTAGCGGTCAAGCCGTTGCTCCACTAGCTAATTTTTATAAAATAACAGTCGATGAAATATTGGTTGCCCATGATGAATTAGACATGCAACCTGGTATTTGTAAGATAAAAAAAGGTGGCGGACACGGTGGTCACAATGGCTTGCGCGATATTATCGCTCGTATGGCTAACAACAAAGATTTCTACCGCTTACGTATTGGCATTGATCATCCAGGTCATCGCGATAAAGTAACGGGTCATGTTTTGGGTAAAGCGCCCAAAGCCGAACAAGAAAAAATAGAACAAGCAATCGACGAAGCCAGTCGATGTTTTGATATTTGGTTAAAAGACGACTTAAAAAAAGCACAAAATCGCTTACACTCGTTTAAAGCCGAATAATTATACTCAAGTAAATACACGCTAGAAAATAATCAATAGGTAAAAAATTATGGGTTTTAAATGTGGTATCGTTGGCTTGCCTAACGTCGGTAAATCAACACTATTCAATGCACTTACTAAAGCAGGTATTGATGCGGCAAACTTCCCGTTCTGTACTATTGAGCCAAATACTGGCGTAGTACCAGTACCGGATCCTCGCTTAGATAAATTAACAGCCATAGTAAAACCTGAGCGTGTATTAGCAACAACAATGGAATTTGTCGATATTGCAGGTCTTGTTGCTGGTGCATCAAAAGGTGAAGGTTTAGGTAATAAATTTTTAGCTAACATTCGTGAAACTGATGCTATCGGTCACGTAGTTCGATGTTTTGACAATGACAACATTATTCATGTTGCAAACAAAGTTAGTCCTATTGATGATATCGAAGTAATTAATACTGAATTAGCTTTATCTGATATGGACACCGCAGAACGTGCCATTTTCCGTTTAGCCAAAAAAGCTAAAGGTGGAGATAAAGACGCAAAATTCGAAATGCCGGTATTAGAAAAAATATTAAAGCATGTTGAAGAAGGCCACATGGTACGTTCTTTAGAATTATCTAAAGAAGAAATAGCAGCCGTTGATTACTTGAACTTCTTAACAATTAAGCCAACGATGTATATTGCTAATGTTAATGATGATGGTTTTGAAAACAATCCATACCTTGACCAAGTTCAAGCCATAGCAGATGCCGAAGGCGCTATCGTTGTTGCCGTTTGTGCAGAGATCGAAAGCGAATTATCTGAAATGGATGATGAAGACCGTATTGAATTTATGGCTGAGATGGGCTTAGAAGAGCCAGGCCTAAATCGTGTTATCAATGCAGGTTATTCTTTATTGCACTTACAAACTTACTTTACTGCGGGTGTTAAAGAAGTTCGTGCATGGACAGTAAAACAAAATGCTACCGCCCCTCAAGCAGCCGGTGTAATTCATACTGATTTTGAGAAAGGCTTCATTCGTGCCGAAATAATTAGTTATGACGACTTTATTGAATTTAACGGTGAGTCCGGTGCTAAAGAAGCTGGCAAG
Organism: Colwellia sp. 75C3; assembly: GCF_002836255.1. Classification (GTDB taxonomy): domain Bacteria; phylum Pseudomonadota; class Gammaproteobacteria; order Enterobacterales; family Alteromonadaceae; genus Colwellia. The sequence goes on from NZ_PJAU01000032.1 coordinate 256,133, forward strand.
TGGCGCTTAGAAGGTAAAGAGTATCGCGTAAAAGACGGCGACGTAATACACTTCCGCTTTAATGTATAAGTACCACTATTAAACATTAAATTGTTTCATGTCAAAAAGGCTCATCTACGATGGGCCTTTTTTGTGCCTGTTAAACGTTAATTTAAAAACCATCCCCATCACGTTTGTGATCTTGCTGTCCACAATAAATAAATGAGGGTAAGTCGCTCGGTTGAATAATCACAGACTATTAGTTTTGAGAGTTACACTGACGTGGAGTATTGCCCCCTGCACAAGGTCATAAAGGTTAATCAAATTGCTATACATCTAAATTGTAACCAGAATGTAATCCTCAAGTTCTTTTTCAGTTAATTTCGAACATCTCTGTAACAAACTCTTGTTTTAATTCTTTTTATCCATAAAATGCAAAGTGTTATAGCAAAGAAGCCTAGCCATATAATAAAAACACCTTACAAAATATTCTTACTAATGAATACAGGAACTAAGGTATTGGTCTACACTTTCTTTGTTGAATTTAACTCTACATCAAAACAATAATAAGGCGTAACAATGAAAAAAATTATTTTATTACCACTTTTATTAGCAACAACTGTCATCACTGCAACTCCGGCTAAAGCAGACAATATGTCTTTACGCATTTGTGAGTATGTCCAAGCAAATGATAAAAGTCGCTTAAGATCATTTTTAAAACAAAATAAACTAAAAATTCGTAATGTTTATGATGGACTAGAATGTAATGGCGATAATTTATTAATGTTTGCTGCTAAGTCTCAAGCATTAGAAGTCGGTGAATTCATCATTGGTAAGTTGCCAGCTAAAAAAGTGAAACCTGAAATAGATAACTTAGCAAAACACTCAGCTCATTTAGCTGAAGAAGCGAAAGAAAGATAAGCTTAGCTCCTTCATTATAAATACAAACGCATTACTCTTTTGAAAGGATAATGCGTTTTCTATCTTTTATTTGCATAGTTATCCGTCAAAATGCACAATCAATAGCCAAACAAATAAAAAGAACAACTTTTTTTAAAATAACTGTTGACGAAAGGCAAGTACCTCAGCATAATACGCCGCACTTGCTACAGAGCAGGTAGAGAAAGGCTACATAGCTCAGTTGGTTAGAGCACATCACTCATAATGATGGGGTCCCAGGTTCGAGTCCCGGTGTAGCCACCATTACTTCGGTATTTATACTTAAGTAATAAGAGTTCAAATCTCTTTAAAAATTTGAATGTATGCGGGTTTGGCGGAATTGGTAGACGCGCTGGATTTAGGTTCCAGTATCGCAAGATGTGAGAGTTCAAGTCTCTTGACCCGCACCATTTTAAAAGCAACGTAAGTTGCACATGTAAAAAGTAAGTACATTGCAGGGATATAGCCAAGCGGTAAGGCAGCGGGTTTTGATCCCGTCATTCAGAGGTTCAAATCCTCTTATCCCTGCCACTTTTTATCAACTAGTTTCTAGTTATAAAGAGTCTGTGATGTACATACCTCCTGGAGGGATATAGCCAAGCGGTAAGGCAGCGGGTTTTGATCCCGTCATTCAGAGGTTCAAATCCTCTTATCCCTGCCATTTTTTTTTAAAAAAAATGGTTGTAAGAGTTAAAACCTCTTAAAAAGTTTTATTGTATATACAGAGTTCAGTCTCTTTAAAAATTGGATGTATGCGGGTTTGGCGGAATTGGTAGACGCGCTCTTTTCTTATAAAGAGTAGGTTCCAGTAATGCACGATGCAAGAGCTCAGTCTCTATAAAAACTGAATGTATGCGGGTTTGGCGGAATTGGTAGACGCGCTGGATTTAGGTTCCAGTATCGCAAGATGTGAGAGTTCAAGTCTCTTGACCCGCACCATTTCAAATATCTAGTAAAAAATAAAACACCCATTATCTATCTAAATACTTTAAGCCCTGCTTATCGTTAGATAGTTATTTGTGTTTGTGAAGGCTACATAGCTCAGTTGGTTAGAGCACATCACTCATAATGATGGGGTCCCAGGTTCGAGTCCCGGTGTAGCCACCATTTTTACCTCGGTAAAAATAATTTGAAGTATTGATTTCCACGTTACTTCAAAATCCTAGTAAATTTTATTAACACCTCCTATCGCTATTAAACACTTAAGCTCTGCTTATGTTAGATAGTTATAAATATAAAAAGTAAGTACATTGCAGGGATATAGCCAAGCGGTAAGGCAGCGGGTTTTGATCCCGTCATTCAGAGGTTCAAATCCTCTTATCCCTGCCACTTTTTATATGGTCGTTAGCTTAGGCTCTAATATCGAAAAATATGATAGTTCCAATATCTTAATCCGCATCATTTCAAATACCTATTAAAATAAAATCTACTAAATATCCCCTACTAGCTCAAATATTTTAAGCAACAGCTTATATTACATAGTCGTTAGGCATGTCAGTTCAGCCATCATAAAAAAGATAGTCTATACCCGCTCCACTTGAAGATGCTCGTTTCAGGAAACCTGAGCGAATCATAATCAAGGCACATTTTTTTGTTAAGGGTCACTCCCTTAAAAACAAATGTAACGACGAGTATTTTTTGCTTAGGCCTCCCCAAAGGGCTGGTTTATAAACGCTTTATGCTGCGTTATTCATTTCGACAATAGAATAACTATTCTCTTCAATCAATGCCTTGCCTAAAGGCGTTTATAATTCCAGCTGAAACCTGCATCTTCAAGAGGAACGGGTATAGATACCTGCTTCTTATATTTTCCAATTATTGTTTTTATCTAATCGCTCGTTATAACTGCAGACTCAAAGGCGAGTGCTATTTATAGTGCTATAAAAAGCGATTCCAGTATTGATTTAATAATGTGAGGGTTCAACTCCCCCGAAAGGGAAAAACCTTTATTTATCTCACTGTGACTTAGCTATAAACCACAAGCATAAGCAAGTGCTTTATTTTTTATCGTGCTGTTTAGGAAGGGGACTTTATTGACAGCTAATAACGCTATGTTACGTGCAACCTTAATCAATGGAGATGGGTGACTAAAACTGGCGTATAACGCGTCCATGGTAGACATCATAAGTAAGTTCTCTTTACGCCTCATTTGTTCATAGCGTGCCAGTACACTTTCATCATGCCACACTTCACCATTGCCAATGGCAGCCGCGATAACATGCTGTAAGGCCAGGACATCTTTAAAACCTAAATTGACTCCCTGCCCTGCCATTGGGTTAATAGTGTGAGCCGCATCGCCTAATAACAAGACTTGCTTATTCTGATAAGTATTCGCATGTCGACGTGTTAACGGAAAATCACCTTTGCCAAGGACCTTAATGTCACCCAACTGTTTTGGAAATGACTTGAGGATTTCTTGTTGTAGCTGGCTATTAGATAACGAGGCTAGTCGGGTAATTTCATCACGTTGATGATACAAAACTAAAGAGGCATAACCGCCTAAAGGGCTTTTCCCGGGTAGTGGTAAAAAAGCGACCGGACCTGTTGGGGAAAATTGTTGCCAAGTAATGTCTTGTTGAGACATTGACGTTTCGACATTGATCAACATAGCTGATTGTTGATAATCCCACCCTGTCATGCCAATAGCTGACATTTCTCTTACTTTAGATTGCGCACCATCAGCGCCAATAACAAGCTTTGCCGTTAACGTATTATTGCTTAGTGTTAACGTTGCCTTGTTATTATCTTGCTCTAGGGCAATTAAAGTCTCTGGACAGAAGGTACGAATATTACTCATGCCCGTTATCTGTTGCCATAATGCAAGTTGAATCAAACGATTTTCAACGATGTGTCCTAAGTGACTTTGCTCAATGTCATCGGCATTAAACTCAGTGTAAGCACTTTCGTGCTCCCAAACACCTAAACGTTTATAAGGACAAGTACGCCACTGCTGAACTTGTTGCCAAGCGCCAACTTGGCTGAGTAAGTTTTGTGACGCTAAAGAAATAGCAGATACACGTAAATCAAGCGCTTGCTCTGTTGAGAAGTCTTTTGGGGTGAATTTCTCCACCAAAGCAACCTGTAAACCAAGTTGTGCTAAGGTCAGCGCACTTGCTGCACCAACCATACCACCACCCACAACGACACAATCAAAATGTTCCATACTTTAGCGTTCACAACAAAATCGGAATAGGCTGTTATTTTACCCAAGCACAAAGGTAATTTCGACCCATTTATCGTTTTATCACTTTATTAGTATCAAGCTAACCAATTAGGTGGGCTACCTGCTTGCTGACAAAAAACAATCAACTCTGCAGCGGCTATCGGCTTTGAAATCAAATATCCCTGGCCATAATCACAGCCTAATGAACGTAAATAATCATAATGCTGTTGCGTTTCTATTCCTTCACCTACAAGTTTTAACGATAAACTGTGTCCAATTAACACGACCGCCTCAACTAAGCTTGCATCTGTTTTATCGTCAATTGCTCCTTCAATAAAAGAGCGGTCAATTTTTAAAACGTCGATAGGAAAATGTTTTAGATAACTTAGCGATGAATAGCCGGTACCAAAATCATCCATATGAATCGCCACCCCTAAACTTCTTATTTCTTGCAGCGTAGTGATCATTTCTTGAGAATTATCCATTAATAAACTCTCTGTAATTTCAACTTTTAAGAATGATGCTTCAATATTATTCGTTTTCAACGCTGTATTTATTATTTCTTTGATTGGCGTTTGGCTAGTTTGCTTACATTGACGACTAGATACATTCACGGCTACTTGAATTTTTAGCCCAAGATCATGCCAATGTCTTAAATCAGCACATGCTTGTTCGATGACCCATTGTCCAATTGGCTCAATTAAGCCCGTCTCTTCCGCTATTTCGATAAAGTCATCAGGAAAAATTAAGCCCTTATTAGGGTGCTGCCAACGAATAAGAGCTTCAACACCAAAAATTTCCCCATTATCAAGCGACACAACAGGTTGATAATGTAAAACAAACTCTTGTTGTTTGATTGCAAGCCTCAACGCTTGTTCAATGTACATTCGCTTACTTACGGTTTCATTCATACTTTTGGTAAAAAATTGGTAGGTATTACGCCCTGCTGCTTTTGCTTGATACATCGCGGTATCAGCATTTTTAAGCAGTAACTCAACATTTTCACCATCGCTGGGACCAAGAGTGAGCCCGATACTGGCAGAAATAACAGCTTCGTTATTACCACTTAGATGAAAAGGCATAGATAAAGTGGCTAGAATGTTTTTAACTACTCGCTCAATGGCAAAACGGTTAGACAAGCCCACCAATAGCACGACAAACTCATCACCACCAAAACGGGCTACTGTATCTTTTTCTCGAATGCAGCTTTTTAATCGAATAGCTGCAATCTTGAGTAGCTCATCACCACTGTTATGACCCCAAGTATCGTTGACATTTTTAAATCGATCTAAATCAATAAACAGCAAGGCAGCTTCGCCATCGTGAATCTGTATATGGTCAAGTTCACTCTGTAACCTTTCTAGACATAGATTACGATTAGGTAGTCCGGTTAATGAATCATAATTCGCTTGTAGCCAAATATCTTCTTCGTATCTTTTATGTTTAGTAATATCTGAAAATAAGCTTATATATTGAATGGGTTTTTTATTTTTGTCTCTAACGACAGATATAGCCAAAAACTCAGGATAAATCTCACCATTTTTACGCTTATTCCAGATTTCGCCCTGCCAGCAATTGTCTTGCTCAAGGGCTTGCCACATTAGTTGATAAAAACGGCTGTCGTGTCTGCCCGAATTAAGTATATTGGGTGATTTACCTAATACTTCGTCTATCGAATAACCACTGATTTGACAAAATGCTGGGTTGACTGTTTCAATCTCATTATTGGCATTTGTGATCATAATTGCTTCTGACGCATACTTGAAAACTGCCGCTGAAACTTTCTGCTCTCCTTCTGATTTGCTTCTTTCTGCTAACATTTGATTAAAGGCAATCACCATGTCAGTTATTTCATCATTTCCTCTGATCAGTAGGGGCTGGTTAAATTTATGTTCGAGCTGCATGGTTGTCATTGCGCTACTAATATATTTAATTTTTTTAATGATGCGCTTAACCGCTAAGAAAGAAAAATACAGCGTGGTAACAAAGACCAAAATAAAAATGGCTAAATAGAGTACTAGCCGCTCAATCGCTTTTTGCTCTTCATAGTTTGCTAATCGTTGTATATCAGAACGAATGTGAATACTTATCTCTCTTAGGTTATCAATTCGTTGTGAAGATAACTGCCACCAACTTTCAGCATCGATATCTAGCTCATTGCGTTGTAATTGCTTTATTGCTGCAACAGCTCGACTGTCATCAATACGCACTTCATCATCTATTTGCTCTGCATGACTGCCTTTTTGTCTTGATGAACTTGCCAATAAAATATGCTGATGGTATCGATTAATCGTTTTTTCGATGGTAGCAATAGCGACTTTATCATTGTCCGTTAAATTGCTAATTTGATTGAAGGTCACTATATAATTCTTAGTTATAGTTAGTCCTTTTAAAAAGCTTTCGAGGTAAGTCGCTTCACCTCTTAATATATAGTTTTTAAAATGATGTATTAAGCCACCGTAGCCTAATTCACGCTCTATCCGTGCAAGCTGTTCCGCACGAATTAATTTTTTATTAAGTAATTCTCTAATCACTAAAACGTTCTGATTACTCTCTGATTTAAGCTGCCGTTTTAACCATAGTTGGTGATGTGATTGTGATGCTGAAAATAAGTCATTAATGAGTTTAGTTTGTTCATTACCATAAAAGACAACCTGTTGCAGCTGGGTTACATGCAATTGTTCTGCGTTTAATAAAGCGTTTAATGCTCCGCGCTCTTGTCCTGATTTTTCTTGCAAGTAGAGTAAGTTAAGTAAGTCGACACTATCACGATTCTGTTCGGTATTTTTGAGTTGCACTTGTATTTGTGAGATTAATCGTAATAACTGATCAATAAACCCAGAGTAGTAAGAAAAATAACTATCAGACACATAACCATCAAGTTTTTTGCGCTGTTCTGCTAGGTTTTTAATATTTACTAAACCATCTTGTAACACTTTATCAATCGCATCTAGGCTAGTAACACTATTAAACTTTAATTTTTTTAGTTTCAGATTTTGAACAAAGTCGACATAGTGTTTTACCTGTAAATCTGTCTGTTTTCTTTGTTTTTTCAATTGAAATAACTGTGCCGGGTTGGCGGTGACAATAATACCTGCAGATAGACCACGCTCTTTTTGCAGCTCATAAATTAACTTATCAATATCACTCGAAATAGCTATCGACAAACTCGCTTGACGTGCCTGTTGAATATCATGTAAATAATCAATGGTATGGCTAATGCCAAGGCATAATATGATTAGCCAAGGTAATAATAAGAAAATCTTTAATCGCGCACGAATAGTGAGATCACAAGCAAATTTATCGAACATTACAATAGATGTCCTTATCTTAGAGTAAAAGGAAACAGCAAGGTATTTTGAACGAATGCTAACACAGGCCTTAAATCAGGAATTTGTTTGATATCAATATAGTCAGACAATCCTTGTTTAGCGTTAGATTTCAGTTATAGTAAAGCGCCAAGGCATTGAAGCTCATAGAAAATATGAGTTTCTTTACAGGGAAAGGTTACTTCTAAGTTAAGTTGTCACCTTTACAGGTATATCTAATAGTCACTAAAACTATTTAACTAATCATCAAGGAAGCACTATGTCTGCACTATCACAGAAATCAATCACGGAAAATTTTACCGAAGAAAAACGCTTAAGTAAGGATCTTAATTTAATATATGATTTTACTGAAAAGCCTAATCGTACAAATTTAAAAGCAAAGAGTGATAGAGCGGTTGTTGCCAAGCTACGTGCTGACTTAGTATTGCCTAACGATAAAATTTTAACGGTAGATATAGATTTTGATAGTACAAGCGGATACCATAACAACACTATGTTGGTTATGGATGACTTTGGTGTTGAGATGCTAGTCACTGCCTTCGCAGTAAAATACGGCCAGCAATTTGCTGATAAGATATCTAACGCTTGGGCAGAGAAAAAACATCAAAATGATCCTCGAAAACCTACTTACTTGCTGGTACAAAAGCCGACAATTGATGATGGTATCCCGAACGTTTTTGTCGCCTGTGGTGATAAAGACCATGATACGGGTAATAACATCAAGCCAAAAAGTATCGTTTAGCGCTTGTTTACTTAAAACATCCAAGGCTAAGTGCATTGTTTTTGTATCTCTTAGCCTTTTCTTAATGTCATTTTCCAGTTATGGGTATAACTCATCCCCCTTAAGTACATACAGTAATATAACAAAAATAGCACAAGATAAACGCGGTTTCGTTTGGCTTGCTGGGCAACAAGGTTTAACACGTGTTGATGCCAATGCTAACATTACTTTCTCGCTTAACAATCAAGAGTGGCCTCTGCCCTATTCTTGGATTCATGATATAAGCCTCATTGACGACCAACTTCTTCTTGCTACAGAAACTCACGGTTTATGGTTATTTGATACTCGTACCGGTAAAGCTGAGAATATCCCCGCTGATATCCCAAGACAAAGTCATTACAACGCAGTAATGTTTAAAGAAAATTTTTATATCAACGCACCAAATAAGCTTTATCGTTATGACCCTATTGATAAAAAAACACATGTTATTAGCCATGATATAATAATCAGTAACCTTGTTCATAACCAAAACCACCTCTACATAGCGAATAACGAAGGCTTATTTCAGCTGCAAGGCGAGACACTTAAACAAGTTATTAATGGTCATATAACGAGCCTAGTAGCACTATCAGATGCAATAATAGCGATTACACCTGATAAAATTTATCGACTATCTGATGATGGGCAGCTTTCGAGTATCAAACACAGTGAAAAAATATACTCCCTAACAAAAGCCTTCCATAATGATAATTTCTTTACTATTAGTAATACCGGTAAAGTTAATAAATACAATGGTACTTCATTATTAACCTTGCCCCACCATTATGGTGATAGTGAGCCAGTACGTCTTAGAAGTACCTTTCATGATGCTTCAGGTGTGTTATGGCTAGTTAGCAGCCACGGAGTTGAGAAACTTAATGAAAACTATATAACCAATCATGAAGTTATTTTTGATATTCCAATCAATGCTAATGAAATAACATTATTTGATAATGAAATAATTATTGGCAGCTATGGCGCTGGTTTACAAAACTTCTTAAAGCCTGTATTTGACCCAAATATTAATGTTGATTTTACCAAAGCAGGCTTGAAAATATTTGACGTACTAGAGATCAATCAAAAGCTATATATTGGCAGTAAAGATGGCTTATGGCTTTATGATAAAAGCTCAAAAAAAGTAACTAAACTGGATGCTGTTGCGGATAAACTCATTTTAAAGTTAGAGCATAAAAAAAATTTACTCTATATCACCACTAATTATCACGGTCTTTATATCTATGATCTAAGTACTGAGAAGGTAATTAAGCACATTAGTGTTGCAGATGGTTTACCTAATACAGAAGTTATTGATGTGCTGCCTTTAGATACTGGCATACTTTGGATTGCATCTATCAATAACATTAGCCTTTATCAGCCTCTGCTTAATAAAGTCATCACCTTAATTACGCCAAATAAAAGTAAGGTTATTTCTTTTGTTTACACCGATAACAAAATTTTTGCTTCAACGCTCGGCGATGGCATATTAGTATTCAATCAACAAGGTGACTTATTAGCTCAACTATCTCAAGGCCATAGTTTCACCGAGATGATATTATTTAATGGTGAGATATGGGCTTCAGGAAAACCTGGTTTATATCGGATATCACCAAAAAACTATCAAGTGACCATGATAGAAAATACTCAGCAATATTCTTTTGTCAGCAGTATGGTAGTCAAAGATGGAACGCTTTATGCCATTCATTACAGTGGTGTACTCGCCCTCAACCTATCAGAACAAAAACAATTTAATCCGAACGTTATCATTAGTAAAACCACCATTTCTGGTAAATCTTACTTACTCAATAAAACAATCGAAATAGAAAGTGGCAATGATGTTATCACGCTTAATTTAGCCAGCTTAGACTACCGTCCTGGACTAGAAAAGCAGTATCAGTATCGAATTAACACTAACCCATGGCAGAAAATTAGTAATAACCAGCTAACCTTAACTGGCCTTGCTTCTGGTCATTATAATATTGAAATCATGGCAACTAATAGCTTAGGGCAATGGAGTGATATAAAAGCCTATACTGAGATTAGGGTCGCCTATCCATGGTATTGGACAATCGAGCTGAGAATTCTTTATACCTTATTGGTATTTTTTATCGTGCTATTGACTGCTTGGTTATTATTTTTGCGAACAAAATCAATTAAACATATTCATAATTTGCTCAAAGATGACATGAGAAATTACGGTAAACTGATGAATACTATTCAACGTAATTTACTACTGACTTCTTCCTCGCTAGCAAACAATGAATTAGAGCAAAGTAAGCAGTTAATTGAGAAGAGTTTATTGGTACTTAAAGAAAGGATTAATGCGCAAGAGCCCGATAACCTTGCCGGTAAAACCTTAAGCATTGCTATTCCTTTTTTAGCTGACTATGTCCAAAGTAAATACGAAGTTAAATTACACTATACCCTTGATGATAAAGTCGACGATTTAAATTATGAGCTCAGAGCTAATGTATATAAAGTCATCTTTGAAGCCCTTATGTCTGCCATATTCAAGAGTGAAGTTAAAAACTTTAGCTTAACCTTGCAAGAGGTCAAACAAAAACTATGGCTGACAGTTAATAGCGATAATGACTCTTTTAGCCAACTTAATAGTAAAATTAATTTCGACTTAGCGAGTTATACTATCCGTCAAATTACCACTAAGCACCATGCCTCGCTTAATACTTTTGATAATGATGACGGCAGTAGTCAGCTGGTTATTAGCTTCCCATTAATGACCTTAAATTAGGCTATTTCCTTCTCAATAAAAAATATAATGAAGACATTTACTTATTCATTCGAAATTAGCGGCTATTTGGTATAAAATACGCCTCCTTTTATCTGTAGGGGACATGTTTAGGCATTTCCCGTATAAAATCGCGTGTGAAGAGTAAAGTAATGAGTAAAAAGTTATATATCAAAACTTGGGGCTGTCAGATGAACGAGTATGACTCGCAGAAGATGGCAGAATTGTTGGATTCAACTCATGGTTTCTCGTTGGTTGAAGAAGCGGAACAAGCTGATGTTATTTTGCTTAATACTTGCTCCATTCGTGAGAAAGCGCAAGAAAAAGTATTTCATCAACTAGGTCGTTGGAAAAATCTTAAAGATAAAAAACCTGAATTACTGATTGGTGTTGGTGGTTGTGTCGCCTCACAAGAAGGTGATTCTATTCGTAAGCGTGCGCCTTTTGTTGATATGATTTTTGGTCCGCAAACACTACATCGCTTACCTGAAATGTTAAACCAGCTACAACATTCAAAAAGCCCAATCATTGACGTAAGCTTTCCAGAAATTGAAAAGTTTGACCGCTTACCTGAGCCTAAAGCTGACGGTGCTAGTGCTTTTGTTTCTATCATGGAAGGTTGTAGTAAATATTGTACTTTCTGTGTAGTACCTTACACACGTGGCGAAGAAGTAAGTCGCCCTCTTGATGACGTACTATACGAAATAGCGCAACTAGCAGAGCAAGGTGTACGTGAAGTAAACTTACTCGGTCAAAATGTTAACGCTTATCGTGGTGCAACACACGATGATATTATTTGCCGCTTTGCTGATTTGGTACGCTTAGTTGCTACCATAGATGGTATCGACCGTATTCGTTATACCACCTCTCATCCGGTTGAGTTTACTGACGATATTATTGAAGCCTATGCTGATATCCCTGAATTAGTAAATCACTTACATCTTCCCGTTCAAAGTGGTTGTGACCGCATTCTAACGCAAATGAAACGTGGCCATACTGCCATTGAATATAAATCTCAAGTACGTAAGTTGAAGAAAGTACGTCCTGAGTTATCTATGTCTTCTGATTTCATTATCGGTTTCCCTGGTGAAAGCGATGAAGACTTTACCGACACGATGGACCTAATTAAAGCCGTTGATTTTGACTTAAGTTTTAGCTTTATCTATAGCGCTCGTCCAGGTACACCAGCAGCGGATTTACCTGATGATATTAGTGACCAAACTAAGAAAGATCGTTTAAAGCTACTACAAGACCAAATAACACACCAAGCATTACGCATTGCCAGACAAATGCTTAATACAGAACAACGTGTTCTTGTTGAAGGTCCTTCTAGAAAAAACCCGATGGAATTACGTGGTAAAACAGAAAATAACCGTACGGTTAACTTTGTTGCCCCACATAGCGTTATTGGCCAATTTGTCGATATCAAAATTACTGATGTAGTTGCCAACTCTTTACGTGGTGAATTAGTCAGAGAAGAAAAAGATATGGGGTTACGAATTGCCCATTCTCCTGCTGATATTTTGGCAAATAATCACCACACAACAACAGCAAGTAATCTTGACGAGTTAGGTGTTGGTACTTTTACGCCATAACAGTCTTTTAAAGACTTTATTAACACGATTAATTTACTAAAGCGGAAATAAATTTGACGACACCAACGACTAAACTAACCAAAGAAGTTTTCAGTTTGACACCTGTAGACAACCATAGACAAGCCAATTTATGCGGCCCTATGGACGATAACTTAAAGACTATTGAACGCCGCTTAGGTGTTGAGATAAGTTACCGTGGCCATGAGTTTACTGTCGTTGGTAAACCGAAAAATAGTCAGTCCGTTGTTCTCATTCTAAAAGACCTTTATCTTGAAAGCCAAATAGTTAAAGGGGAAGGCAAGATAATAACCCCTGAAATGGTACATTTAGCCATTTTAGAAGCTGATTGTCTTGAGCAAGAACAGCTTAGCGATAAAGTATCATCGAAATCCAGTGGTCAAGTAGATGATCAGTTAGGCAAGAAATTTGATGATATGGTTACCATTAAAACCAAACGTGGTGTTGTTAAACCACGCAATGGTAATCAACAAGACTACGTACAAAACATAATTACCAGTGATATTAGTTTTGGTGTCGGTGTGGCTGGTACAGGTAAAACATACTTAGCAGTTGCCTGTGCGGTAGATGCATTAGAACGTCAAGAAGTTCGTCGAATTTTACTCACCCGACCTGCTGTAGAAGCGGGTGAAAAATTAGGTTTTTTACCTGGTGATTTATCACAAAAGATAGATCCTTATTTAAGACCGCTTTATGATGCTCTTTTTGAAATGCTTGGCTTTGAACGAGTCGAAAAACTAATAGAACGCAATGTTATCGAAATTGCACCACTAGCTTATATGCGTGGTAGAACCCTTAATGACGCCTTTATTATTTTAGATGAAAGTCAAAATACTACCGTAGAACAAATGAAAATGTTTCTAACGCGTATTGGCTTCAACTCTCGTGCTGTTATTACCGGTGATATTACCCAAGTGGATTTACCTCGCCATCAAACGTCAGGGCTTCGTCATGCGATTGAAGTTTTACAAGATATCAATGGTATTAGTTTCAATTTTTTCCAGTCTAAAGACGTCGTTCGTCACCCGGTAGTTGCCCGCGTTATTGACGCCTACGATAGCCATGATCAAAAAGTTAATAGACAAAATCAAGAAAAAAAGCAGGCTAAACAAGCAAACAATGATAAGAGTGATTTAAGCTAATGGCTCATGTAATCGACCTTCAAATTGCCTGCACTCCAACAGAATTACCTACTGAAGAACAATTTCAACTATGGGTTGATACGGCTTTAGCCGAAGTAAGTAGTAAGCCTAGCCTCGATTTTGAACTCACCATTCGCTTGGTCAATAATGAAGAAAGCCAACAGTTGAATAATCAATACAGAGGAAAAGATAAGCCAACCAATGTATTATCATTTCCTTTTGAAGTACCTGATGGTATTGAACTTAACCTATTAGGCGATTTGATTATTTGCATTGAAGTAATGCAGCAAGAAGCTCAAGAACAAAATAAAGCCTTGTTTGAACATTGGGCTCACCTTGTAATTCATGGTTGCTTGCATTTAGTAGGTTTTGATCATATAAATGACGATGAAGCTCTGGAAATGGAATCTATTGAGATTTCCATTTTACAGAAACTAGGGATTGACAATCCTTATTTAGAACAATAAGTTATTACTTTTGAAAGATAAGTCATAATGATAAAAACCACCATTACTCATAAATTGATGAGTAATATGCTCGATAATCTAATAAAGGAATACAAATAGCTCTATGAGCGATGACACCCCCCACTCTAGTAACGGTTCAGCCAACAAGTCCTTTTTGCATAAAATTCTGCAAGTAATAACGCCTGAGCCGAAAAACAAAGATCAATTAGTTGATATATTAAATGATGCTCAAGACAGAGATTTAATTAATCCTGAAACTAAGCAAATGATTAAAGGTGTCTTAGACGTTTCAGAAATGCGTGTTCGAGATATTATGATCCCACGATCGCAAATGGTTACTATTGATATTAACCACAGTCTTGAAGATTTTTTACCTATTATTCTAGAGTCTGGTCATTCCCGCTTCCCTGTTGTTAATGAAGATATCGATCACGTTGATGGTATTTTATTAGCAAAAGACCTACTCGCCTTTAGCTTTAATTCTCAAAGCAATAACTTTAGCCTAAGTGATATAATTAGACCTGCCATTATTGTGCCTGAAAGTAAGAAGGTTGAACCTTTATTAAAAGAGTTTCGCTCAAATCGATATCATATGGCCATTGTCGTTGATGAATACGGTGGCGTTTCCGGTGTTATCACCATCGAAGATATTTTAGAACAAATCGTTGGTGAAATTGAAGATGAAACCGATGATGAAATTGAAGAAGAGATTAAACATTTAGCGGGTAATGTTTATCTAGTGAAAGCCCTTACGGAGCTTAGTGATTTCAATGAGTACTTTAACTGTGACTTTAATGAAACTGATGCCGATACCATTGGTGGTATTGTCTTGCGCCAGTTTAACCATATGCCACAAAAAGGTGAATTATTTAGCTTAGGTAACTTTGAATTTAAAGTGCTGGTTGCTGATAATAGACGCATGCAAATGCTGCAAGTGAGTGTTGCTAAAACTCACGAAATAAATGGTAAAGTAAGTGACTAAAACCAGTAAGCTTTCTGTTTTTAAATCCATAAAAAATAAATTAACTACACCGAGTAATTGGCTATGCTTTTTTAGTGGCTTTTTCTTGGTGTTTGCTTATGCCCCCTTCTCCTATTGGTGGCTGGCATTAATTTTACCTAGCATAATACTACACCAAGTTAGACATGCATCACCTAAAGTAGCGGCTAAAAAAATAGCTTTATTTGCCTTTGGTTGGTTTAGTAGTGGTATTAGTTGGGTCCACGTCAGCATTGACCAATTTGGTGGCCTCCCCCTTATATTCTCTTTGCTACTGATGTTAGCATTATGTGCCTACCTCGCTATTTTTCCTGCGCTTGCTGGCTATTTAACCGCAAGAATAGCGAAGAACAAACAAGTTAACTTATGGTTGTTCCCATCAGTGTGGCTGTTATGCGAATATTTACGCTCTGTTGTATTAACCGGATTTCCCTGGTTGTCTTTGGGTTATAGCCAAATAGATAGTCCATTGGCTAGCTTTGCGCCTGTTATTGGTGAAGTGGGTCTTACTGGTATTATCTTGCTGTTAAATATTTGCTGGATAAAAATTTACTGTGTTTGCACTGACTTACTTAAAAATAACCAAAACAATCAAACTAATACAGTCACTGTAACGCGTAAGAAATTAGTTCTACCGCTAGGTTTAGCTTTAAGCATTATGCTGATAAGTTTAGTGCTTACTCAGCTGAGTTGGACTGAATTAACCGGAAAGTCGGCTAAAATTGCGCTTATTCAGGGTAATATCCCTCAATCTATAAAATGGCAACCAGAGCAAGAATGGCCAACCATGTTAAAGTATTTAGATTTAACACGGGTCAACTATGATGCTGATATTATTGTTTGGCCTGAATCAGCTATTCCGGCATTAGAGCCTGCAGTACAAGACTATTTAAGTACTGTGAACAGCTCTGCAATGTTAAATAACAGCACAATAATCACCGGCTTAATTAACTATAACTTTGAAAGCAAAGAATACTTTAATGCTTTGCTTGTGCTAGGTAAGAAAAATATTGAAGATGAACAAGGTTATTCTTACAATCACAGTAATAGATACTACAAAAGTCATTTATTGCCTATTGGTGAGTTTGTTCCCTTCCAAGAATTACTTCGTCCTATAGCGCCATTTTTTAATCTGCCTATGTCATCTTTCACTTCAGGAAATTATGTACAACCAAATTTAATTGCCAATGGCTTACATATCTTACCGTTAAATTGCTTTGAAGTGGCTTTTCCTGCGCAGTTAGCTGCCAACTTTACCGATGATACTGACATGATTTTAACAGTCAGTAATGATGCTTGGTTTGGTGATTCTCATGGTCCTCATCAGCACTTTGAAATTGCTCGAATGCGTGCGCTTGAATTTGGTCGCCCCTTAGTGAGAGCAACAAATAATGGTGTGACTGGTATAATAAATCATTTAGGTGAAGTTACCGCTATTGCGCCACAATTTGAAGAAGTAGTACTTAGGGGCACGGTGGAGTTTGTTTCGGGCGATACACCCTATAGTCAATGGCCAAATTTAATCTTATGGCTGATGATACTCTTACCACTGCTTGTGATGAAAGCTTTTAAGTTTTAGTAGCCTCTTTTCGTAATAAAATTTAATCGACTTTAATCGTAAGTAAAATAAATAAATAAAGTGTCCGATTACGACACTTTATTTATTCTGCAAAGGCTATTTATCTTGTTTGCTTCGGATGCAGGGAAGTTTTGTTACGCCCTGTTTCTTTAGACCTATACAAAGCAGCATCAGCACACTCTATCCAAGCTTCATGACTAGTAATGCTCTCATCAACTTCAGCAACACCTACGCTAATGGTATATTTAATATCGATATCATTATAAATAACAGTAGCCTCAGCCACTTCTTTACGGAGCCTTTCAGCAAATACATAAGCATTTTTAAGGGGAGTATCCGACAATAAAATGGCAAACTCTTCTCCGCCATAACGCCCACAAACATCGGTTTCTCTGACATGATGGCGAATCAATCCTGAAAGATGACGAATGACTTCATCTCCTACCATATGCCCATAACTGTCATTAACATTTTTAAAATGATCAATATCTATCATCACTAAAGAACTTGAATGCTGACTTCTACTCCAGCGTTTATGTTCTGCTAATAAACACGACTCCCAATGCGTTCGATTAAATAATTGCGTCAGACCATCTGTTTGACTCAAGATTGCCAACTCCGCATTGGCTTTTTTCAAGCTCTGCTTATGCACCGCATTATCAGTGACATCGTAAACCAGTAAACATAAGTGGCTTACCTCACCGGTAGAAGATAATAGCGGAATAAAGGTCGTGTTTTGATACATAAATTCAGCACTACCGGTAACAGGACGATAACTATCAAACTTAAATAAGTAGGGTCTTTGTTCCCATATAGTGAAGGCTTTATTCTTGAGTAAAAACACTGACTCGGCTTTTCGAATAAACCAATCCCGTGGAACCTCTTCAAATAGTTCAAATATTAACTTACCTTTTACTTCGCGGGGTAATAACCCACTATGGTTTTCCATAAAGCCATTAAATATTTGAACAGTGAACTCTTTATCAAGCACAACGAGACCAACATCTATGTTATGCAACATTTCCATTAACCAATGTAGTTCATTCAATTGTGATTTTTCTAACGTCATAACCAATTCCTGTCGTCGCTTAATCGCGCGAATTCATTATCTATTATCTTAGTAATTTATAATTGCTAACTCAGTAGTTAATCAATTAAATAGGCCAATTTATTATTAAGTGTTTTCATAGACTTTTCTGTAAAGAGTAATAACAAGTCACACTTTATTGGGTAGTTCTCTATGCTATAACTAATTTCTATTGCCAGTGTCTTTTTCCATTTATTGGCATTGTTGGCAATTAAGTCAGAGATCTTTCTATGTTGTCCTAATACTTCTGGATGTCCCTGGCTGAACTGAATATCAAGCTGTTCTGACACCCCTTTTAAGCAGGCACCAATGAGTACGTTAGCCAAATCCATTAATAACTCTAATTCAGTGCCCATATCTGCATCGTATTGGTAGTTCATCAATGATGCGACATCTTTAAAGCTTGAATCATTAAGAATCAACAGTGCTTCACCTGAAATACCTGCGCTAATAAATCCCTGACAGACACCCGAAGTGCTTTCATGATTTTCGATATCTTTTAACGCCATTCGAAGCTCACTCACCTCGATAAAATTCACATTAGGAATAGGTAACTCGACAAACACATCAAGTAAACGAGCAAGTAAATCACCCGCACGTCCCATTGCCACATTGGCTATTTCTTGATAACAATCTCGCATATCTGCTGATAAGCTTATTTCGGGCTCATCGACTTGTGGCTCACTATCAACATGAGAAACATTAACTTGGGTAGCTATAGGTTTCACCTGAGCTTTTACTACAGCATTTGGCGCTGGAGTAACAACCTCATTAATAGCTGGATTATTCGATATTTCTAGTTCACCACTACTGATTGCAGTTTCATTACAGAAAACCCCATAAGATGAAAGTACTTTAGTGAGAATGTCTTTATTGACGGGTTTTTGAATAAACCCTAACGCGCCTAAACTGGTAACACGTTGATGAGCTTCAGGTTGAATGTCTCCTGATATTACGATGGTAAGCGTTGGTAAATCTTGTGCTAAAATCGCTTCAAGAACCTGATACCCATCCATTACTGGCATATTCAAATCAAGTAAAAGCACATCACCTTTACCTGCTTTTATCGCTTCAATTCCTTCAGCACCATTAGCTGCAAAACTTATTTCTACATCCCAACAATCGGGTAATGAACGCGCCACTTGCTTGCGCGCCATATTGGAATCATCACAAATTAATAATTTAGTGGTCATATTAATCTTGGGCCTTACATAAACGATAACTAAACAACAATAACGGCTGTATAAACATTACTAGCCTCTATAGATAACCATAGAGTATCCAATATAAAACACAATGAAATATTACTATTTATAGAATTTATACCGCTAAACGGCTAAGATCAGATCACCTTAATCTATTTTTTTAATACATCATGAAATTTCCTACTTCAAACATCACCTTATGTGCTTTTTTTATCGCCAGTTTCGCCTTTGCTTCTACTAGTTATGCTTTCACTTTTGATACAAATAAACTTACCTCGACCCAAAATCTTGTCAAAGCTGGAGATAAGTATGTCACCCTCCTAGGACAGCAGGTAAATGTTGGCGAACAAGCTCCACAGTTTAAAGTGGTAGATAAGAACTTTGCGCCAGTAACCTTAAAAGACTTCCAGGGACAAACGATATTAATATCAGTTGTACCAAGCCTAGACACTGGTGTTTGTTCTATTCAAACAAAACGATTCAATGAAGAAGCAGCAAAACTTCCAGACAATATTACTATCTTAACGATTAGTAATGACCTTCCTTTTGCTCAAAAACGTTTTTGTGATGTTGAAAACGTTGATGATATTAAGGTCTTATCTGACTCTGTTTGGCGTGACTTTGGAGCTCGTTATGGTTTATTGATAAAAGATATGGGCCTGCTTACCCGTGCAATATTTGTTATTAATGACCAAGGCAAGATTGTTTACAAAGAGCTTGTTGCTAACATATCTCAGCACCCTAATTACGATAAAGCATTAGCAAAGGTTAGATATACAGCCCCCGTTATTGTTATCGATGGTGAGACAATTAATAATCAAGTAGAAAAAGAAACAGAAAAATAATTGTTTTTTAATAGTAATAAAAACAGTACGTTAATTAAATTAAAATAGTTTTCCTCATATTATTTCTTGAAAAATCAGTAATCAATCCCATCTATAATTGTGTAGTCGCCGGAAGGGGCTACACATCAAAATTGCCTGTTCATTGTGAAAGGCAGCATTATTTAAAATAAAATACGTTTTTTTGTCATTCAACTCTAGGCAATATTTTTGCTAGAAAATGACTCCACATAAAAACGTCGCTATTTAAAATAATAATCACTTTATTGCTATATTTTAGGATAACTATTATGCGTAACACTACAGATTTCAGCCCTCTTTATCGTTCATTCATTGGCTTTGACCATTTAGCTGGTTTAATTGATAAAGCGTCTCAACCTGGCAAACAATCCTCATATCCGCCTTATAACATTGAGTTATTGGCAGAAAATCAATACCGAATTACCATGGCTGTCGCTGGCTTTAGTGAAGAAGACATTGATATTGAATCTAAAGACAACGGTTTAACCATTGTTGGTACTAAACAAACCACTGCCAATCCGCAGCAAGACGCGAGTAAAAGCCCTCGTCAGTTCTTGCATCAAGGCATTGCAGAGCGTAATTTCGAACGAAAATTCCAGCTTGGTGAGCACGTAAAAGTCATTGGTGCCTTTATGGAAAACGGTTTGTTGCACGTTGATTTAGAAAGAGAGGTTCCCGAAGCATTAAAACCTCGAAAGATTGCTATTAATGGTAAAAGTTTATTGAATGGGGCCCTTAAGTCTTAATTCTCATCCTGTTTTTCCTTTATGTTTCTCCATTTGTTTTTTTGCCCAGTCTTTGACTGGGCTTTTTTGTTTTAACTACCCCTAGCTTAAAAATTATTAGCCTGCCTCCTTCTTAAAATTCCAGTGAAAACAGTATCTCGGACAAATCAGGTTGCCATTGAAAGTCTTTAAGTTTTATTCTGCAGCCAATCACAACGACCTGCTCATCTTGTAGGTGATTCTTCTGCTTATCAAAGTGTTCACTGCCCGGTGGAAAAGAAATCTTACCTTGTGAGTTAATGACTCTAAACCAAGGTACTGCTTGTCCACGCCAACCATCCTTAGGCACGTTCCCCAATGCTTTACCAACCATACGAGCCCTACCAGGTAAGCCGGCCAAATCAGCTATTTGTCCATAACAGGCAACCTTACCTTCAGGTATTAACTGTACCGTTTGCCATATTTGTTGGTAGTGCGGATTTAGCATGTTTTATAAGTCCAGCTTACTTAGGTTTATGCTCAAAAGTATACCCAAGTATTTAGTGAGCAAGTTTTTAATTATCGAATGAATTACGGTATCATACTAGGATAAGTAAATATAACGCGAGTGGTCAACAGACCCGAGGGAAAAACATGAAAATTTGGGTTGATGCAGACGCCTGTCCAGTTGTTATCAAAGAGATATTATTTAAAGCGGCGGATAGAACTAAAATAGCTATAACTTTAGTAGCCAATCATCATATCCGTATACCACCTTCACCCTTCCTCAGTTTTATGCAGGTAAGTAGTGGCTTTGATGTTGCTGACGATGAAATAGTTAAGCGTATTAACGCGAATGATTTAGTTATTACCAGTGATATTCCATTGGCTGATGAAGTAATAGATAAAGGCGGTATTGCCCTGAGTCCACGTGGCGAGCTTTATACTAAAGAGAATATAAAATCACGCCTTAACATTCGTGATTTTATGGACACCATGCGTGCTAGTGGCGTGCATACAGGTGGGCCACCGGCATTAAATCAAACCGATAGACAAAATTTTGCTAATCATCTAGACCGTATTATTACTCAGTTTAAACAAACTCAATAAACATAAAGCTTGGTAATAGGCAGAAACTCAACTGAGTATCTGCCTATAAACGGCTACCTAACTCACTTTTTCGCTAATAACAGCGCTTTTATTTCTGCTAGTTCTTTTTCTAACTTATCAATTTGCGCACGACTAGCTGGCTCACCACCATCACCACTTTCACCGTGTTGCTCAGCGCGAAACAGTTCATGCTCTTGGCTCATCACTTCTAATACGGTACCGACCATCATATTTAAAAAGATAAAGGCGGTTAAAAAGATAAAGGTTAAATAATAAATCCAGCTTAATGGATGAACGGCCATAGTTTCGTACATGACATCAGTCCAATCTTCAAAAGTCGCCACTCGAAATAAAGTCAGCATAGAGATCGACACATCGCCCCACAATACTTCGTTAATCGGACTAAAGTACATGCTACCGATAGCAGCATAGATATAGAAAATGACAAACATGAGTAGCGCGATATAGCCCATACGAGGTATCGCTTTGAGTAATGCATTTATCAATAAGCGTAATTCTGGCACCATTGATACTAAACGTAAAACACGGAACACACGTAATAAACGAGCAAGTAATACGCCAGAGCCACCCGATGGAACTAGGCTACCCACAACAATAACGGTATCAAAAATGTTCCAGCCATTTTTAAAGAATATTTTCTTTTCAGGGCAAGCTAAAAATCGAATAGATATTTCTACCGCAAAAAATACCGTTACCACCACATCCATGAAGAGTAAAATGGCAATAGCGTTAGATGATAAGTTATGTGTTTTTGCTCCTATCAATAGCGCTGATAATAAAATTACGGCAATAACAATGCCTTGAAATATTTTACTGTTGTCTATTTTTCTTAATTGACGCTGAGCTTTTAAAACCAAACCAGTCATTATCTTCTTCCTACCGCTGCATCACTTACATGAGGGTTATTACGACGTTCTTGCCCAAAAGTACTCATTGGCCCATGACCAGGGATAAAACGAACATCATCACCTAGATGAAATAAGTTGTTACGGATAGAGTTAATCAATGTAGCATGGTCGCCGCGAGGGAAATCAGTACGACCAATAGAGCCACTAAATAACACATCACCCACTTGGGCAAGTTTTGATTCACGATGAAAAAACACCACATGACCGGGTGTATGACCTGGGCAAAAATAGACTTCCATCACTATATTACCAAAGCTAACCGTATCACCCTGATCTAAAAAACGGTTCGGGGTAAACTTTGTTGCATACGAGAAAGAACCACCGAAGCGTTGTTTTTGATCTTCAATACCATCTATCCAGAACTGATCTTCCTTGTGCGGACCTTCAATTAAGACATCAAAATGATTGGCAAGGGCGTCCGTAGCCCCAGCATGGTCAATATGTGCATGAGTAATCAAAATTTTCTCAAGCGTTAAACCATGTCTACTGATGCCAGCTTTGATTCTTTCTATATCCCCACCAGGATCAACTACCGCAGCCTGTTTAGTTTCACTACACCAAAATAAGGTACAGTTTTGCTCAAAAAGAGTTACCGGGATAATTTCATGCTTTAACATATCTTGCTCTTCAATTATTACTAGTTACAAAATGACAGTATTATACCATAACTTTTCTCTTCTTATTGCTAGCAAAAATGTAACAAAAGCAATGAATAATACTTCCCCTAAGCGCCGTAACTCGGTAAGCTTTGCGCAACTAATTTTTAACGACAACTCACTATTTATGACCACTGCTTCTTCTCGTGATTCTTTTCATTCTCGTCTTGGTTTTGTTTTAGCTGCAGCAGGTGCAGCCATAGGCTTAGGAAATATTTGGGGCTTTCCTACTCAAGCGGCAAATAATGGCGGTGGTGCTTTTTTAGTTGTCTATTTAGCAGTGACTTTTTTACTTGCTTTACCTGCGCTTTATGCAGAAATATACATTGGTAATCAAGCACAAACCAACCCAGTATCCGCCTTAGCTAACGCTTGTGGTAAACGTTTTAAAAAGCTCGGCCACTCTGCCGGTATTATCGGTATTATTGGCGCTATGATGATGCTAAGTTTTTATACCATAGTCGCTGGTTGGATGTTGGCACATGCCCTCGCCTCATTAGCTGAATTAGTCGGCTTGATGGATCTATCTCAATGGCTATCAACGTCAAGCACACTGCGCAATATCATCTTTACGCCAATATTTATAGTACTAGGCGCAGCTATCGTGCATCAAGGCGTACACAGTGGTATTGAGCGTTGGTCTGCGCGATTAATGCCAATGTTATTAGTGATGTTGTTGGGTTTAATAGTCTATATCTTGCAACAAGAAGGTGCTGCACAAGGAGTGACTCTTTATTTAGTGCCTGACTTTAGTCAAATAACTGATCCAAAGTTAATAATCTCAGCGATGGGACAAGCTTTTTTCTCACTCGCGATTGGTGTGGGTGCCATGATGGCTTATGGCTCTTATATGCCTAAAGGCCAAAGTGTTGGTAAATTGGTACTTTCCATCACCTTACTTGATACCTTTATTGCTTTTATTGCCGGTTTACTTATTATCCCGGCACTTTTTGTTGCCCAACATAATGGCCAAGAAGTGTTTATTGACGGGCATTTAATTGGTGAAGGCCAACTTATTTTTAATATTTTACCGACACTATTTAGCTCTATGGGGAGCGTAGGTTTACTTGTTTCTTTTGCGTTCTTTGCGTTGTTATCAATTGCCGCTCTTACCTCAACTATTTCATCAACTGAAGTACCGGTTGCCTATCTCATTGAAGACAAAGCGATGACAAGAAAGCGTGCGACTTGGTTAATCTCTGGAGTGGTTTTTATTGCCAGTATGTTACTTATCGCCTTTTTTGAGCAATTATTTGGCTTAGTGATTCAGCTATTAACGACTATTTTACAACCCTTGATGTCATTGTTTTATTTCATCGTTGTAGGTTGGTTGTGGAAGCGTGGTAATCAGCTTACTGATATTGCCCAATTAAACCAACATAGGTCATTAAGATTACTTGGCTTTTATTTACGTTTTATCTGCCCAGTTTTATTAGTTATTGTTTTTGTTAATGTCGCTTTTTAATCCCCTTTTTCATTTTACAATTAAAAACAGTGAACACTTGTTCACTGTTTTTAATAATAATGCTATTGATACTTAAGGTAAATTGCCTCTATCGTGCCATTATCCGTTAGCTCTTTGATAACCTTATTGACTGAGTTTCGAAGCTTTTCATCTTTAAAGGCCATATGTGAATAGACGTCAGGCCATAATCTATGGATGCTAAAGTCTTGTAAATCTATTTTAACTTCACTTTTATAATGATTATTCGCTAAGTCATGTAAAAAAATATTGATATCACCAATACGTATATCCTTCTGACCGCCAACCATCATATAAGTGGTTTCTTTAGGTTGAGGATGCTCACTGTACTGTGGATTAGCGAGTGCCATTCTCTTAAAGTCAGATCCAAGTAATTCTTTAGCTCCTTGATATGCCGCAATAGACAAATTTTGTAGATCGTCAATCTCATTCACATCCAGTTGGGCTGATTTTTTTGATACCGCGACATCTGTATATCGAAAAAGAGCTGTTGATAAGAAACCATCAACTTGTGAATCTGAAAATATATTACATGCGACATCAATTCTTTTACCTGAATTAATTTCATGCAATAACCTATGATTACTCATATAGATAAATTTCACATTAAATTCGGGGAGTTTTTTGAATATTGCTTCGGTAATTTCAAGAAATATACCTTGCTGGCTTTCTTCAATAAAAAAAGGTGGAAAGTTTCCCACTCCCACTCTCAGATCTTGTTTAGCCATGATAAAACTTGATGAAAATAATAGCGAAACTAAGAGTAAACGGCACAATATTTTAAACATAGCTGAATTGACCTTTAACATAGAATAATAAAATTTTATAAACCACATAATAGCAAGGTTACATTTTTACCTTAGGTAATACTGTTAAATAAAGATAAATAAGAAATCAATAACGTTGAATATTTTACATTACAGGTATGTAAACTATGACACCAGACTAAAATAGTATTTATTTAATTAACACTTTACTCAAGCTGTTCTAAGGATTCTTTTTCACCTAGGTCCACTTGTTCTATTTTTTCAAAACGGCTAGATATTTTATCTGCCGAAGTATGGATTTTCTTCACATCTGTTGCCGCCTGATCTATATGTCTTGCAAGGTTAGCAAAACGGCCTTTAAAGCGATTAAAGTCTTGTGCTAAATCAGACAGATGCGACTGAATAATGTGTATTTGCTGACGAGTCGCTTCATCTTTAAGTACCGAGCGTGCCGTTGTTAATATGGCCATTAAGGTTGTTGGTGATGTCAGCCAAACGCGTTTCTTATTGGCATATTCAACCAGATCACTTTGATGACCATGGATTTCTGCAAAAATAGCCTCTGCCGGAATAAACATAATGGCGCCATCAGCCGTTTCGTTATCAATCAGATATTTATCACTAATATCATTAATATGTTTTTTGATATCAATTTTAAACTGACGCAGTGCTGATTTTCGTTCAACCTCATGACTTTCAAAGTCCATCATTTTCCGATAATTTTCTAACGGAAATTTAGAATCAACTACTACATTACCGGTAGGTTTAGGTAAGAAGAGCACACAATCGGCAATCTTACCGTTTGATAAGGTATGCTGAAGTTTAAAACTTTGCTCTGGTAATACGTTTCTGATCAGGCTATTTAATTGCACCTCACCAAACGCCCCCCGTGAGCGCTTATCATTAAGTACTTCTTGCAAGTTCACTACGTTGGTAGACAGCTCAGTAATTTTTTTCTGCGCATCATCAATTAATGCCAAACGCTGTAAAATATCACTAAAAGTTTTAGTGGTTTTTTCAAAGCCTTCAGCTAACCGTTTTTCTACTTGACCACTAATTTCTTGTAAGCGTTTATCGGTCGCTTGGGTTAAACCATCAATACGCTTACTCATTTGGTCACTACTTTGCGCCAAGGTTTTAGCCAACTCTTCTCGATTAGCTTGACCGGTATTATTGAGATGATTAATCACCTGATCTAATGATTGGCTTTGATTGGTTGTAAGCTGAGTTTGCAATTCGTTAACTTGTCTCATCAGCTTAATGCGTAAATCAGCCATCTGTTGATCTATATTATTCGATAACTGCAATTGTTGCTTATCATGCGCTTGTGATAATTGTTGCTGGTTAATTTGTTGATAATTTTGCTGTAAATGCAGTGATTGCTCTGAAAAGTATTTGCTTATCTGCTCTATCAAACGCTGCTCTTGTTCAGCGTTTTGCGCTAGAGTCGTTTTACTTATGTTACTTAGGCGAAATAACACCGCTATCAGCATTAAAAAAAACACCAAAGCCAGCGTTAACGCAAGTGGTAAAAGGTGTTGTTGTTCTATGGAAAAATTCATATTGGATATTACTCTCGAGGAAAACCAGCAACAAACACTGTATTTTATTACAGTGCATATTATGTATTAAAACATAACTCGCTATATTCAACCAGCATTTATATGTCCGCTACTCAATACTTTATACCAAGTTGGTTAAGTTCTTTCCCACTCAGCGAGAGTTAAAGGGTTTAGAGGCAAGGCATTGATTGAAGAGAATGGTTATTCAGGAGAATAAGCTCCTGCATTCTCTAAAAAGCTACATCCCTGTAGCGTCCTTGTCAAAATCAATAACGCAGCATATGCCCCCTTTAAACTCGCCCTACGGGAGCTTACTCAATGCCCACTAACATCGTTAAATTTATGTGGTTTAGAATGACTAGACCTAAACAAATTTGCCTTGTTATTGAGCATTGGGTACAGCTCTGAGCTGGGAAGAAATTTAATCAAATTGGTATTTGCTGCTCAATAGCCTTAGCACTGGCTTTTAACGCCGGTAAAATAGTCGTTAATACTTGCTCTGTCGTTGTTTGCGAAATATGCGTACTAATGCTTAGCGCGCCAACGGCTTTTCCAGCGTGATCTCGTACCGGTACAGACACAGAGGTTAACCCCAGCTCTAGCTCTTGCTCTACTAACGAATAACCTTGCCGGTTCACCTGTGACATTTCTGCTATTAATTCAGCTTTGTTAGTTAAGGTGTGAGCCGTATATTGCTCTAGCTGGCATGTTGTCAAAAAGTCATTTAAGGCTTTATCTGTCATATCAGCTAACAGCACGCGCCCTAATGACGTTGAAAATGCAGGTAAGCGAGTACCCATATTCAAACTAACAGACATTAAACGTTTTGTGGTCGCAACACGCGCAACATAGACAACCTCTTCACCTTCTAATACCGCTGCCGAGCACGACTCATTAAGTTGCTCAACCAGCTGCCCCATCAATGGTTTGGCATTTTGCCAAATATCTTGAGAGGCGAGGTAAGCAAAACCTAAACTAAGTATTTTAGCCGTTAACGAAAACTGTTTACCTGTTTGTTTAGCATACCCTTCATTAACTAAAGTCAGTAAAAACCGCCTTGCCGCTGCTCGCGTGAACCCCGTGGCACTGGCAACTTCAGACAGCGTCATTGATGCTCTGTCTTTATTAAATGCTTGAATAACCGCTAGACCCTTTACTAATGACTGAACAATCTCTGAAGATTTGATCATTACTTGATCACCATCATGTTTTCCCTGTTCTTGCTTTGACATTAAATATTCTCAAACCTACACTAATGTTCGATATACTAACAAGTGTTCGCAAAGCGCACAACTTGTTTTACTTAGCCTTAATTAACTCGAATATGAGATGAGTAGTGCAAAATGATAGATAAAAGAGTAGCAAGTTGTGCCAGTGCCGTTGCCAATATAAAAGACGGCGATACGATAATGATTGGCGGTTTTGGTGAAGCCGGTAGTCCGATAGAATTAATTCACGCGTTAATAGATCACGGCGCAAAAAACTTAACGGTAGTTAATAACAATACCGGAAGTGGTCGTGTTGGTTTAGCTGCACTTATTGAAAATGGCCAAGTCGCTAAAATGATCTGCTCATATCCGCGCACCGCTAACTCTTTAGTTTTTCCAGAGCTATATCGCAGTGGAAAAATTGCACTAGAACTTGTCCCACAAGGCACCTTAGCCGAGCGTATTCGTGCTGGAGGCGCTGGTATTCCGGCTTTTTTCACTAAAACATCCGTAGGCACGCCACTAGCTGATGGTAAAGAACTTCGTAATTTTGAGGGTGAAAACTATGTGATGGAGCGTGGTTTAAAAGCTGATTTCGCCCTCATCAAAGCCAAACAAGCCGATAGATACGGCAACTTAACTTTTAACAAAACAGCCCGTAACTTTGCGCCAATTATGGCCATGGCAGCAAAAAACACCTTAGTACAAACAAATGAGATGGTAGAGCTAGGTGCAATAGATGCTGAAAACGTAATAACACCCGGTATTTTTGTTAACGGTATTATTGAAGTGAGCAAACCACAACAGGAATCTCAATTAGTTAAAGATGGCGTAGTTTACCTGCCGATAAAAAGCCAAGGAGCAGAAAAATGAATACGCTAGCAACAAGCAATCAACAATCAAATAGACAAACAGCACAAATTGGTTGGAACAGAGAACAAATGGCGCAACGCTGTGCACAAGATATTGAAGATGGCAGCTATGTAAATCTCGGCATAGGTATCCCTGAGAAAGTAGCTCAGTATGTGCCTGATGGCCGAGAAGTTATTTATCATACTGAAAATGGTTTACTTGGCATGGGAAACTCTCCAACTGCCGACGAACATGATCCAGATTTAATCAATGCCGGTAAAAAAGCAGTAACCGCTATTCCAGGTGCGGCTTATTTTCATCACGGCGACAGCTTTGCCATGATCCGCGGCAATCATATTGATGTTTGTGTGTTAGGTGCAATGCAAGTCTCTGCAAAAGGAGATTTAGCCAATTGGTCTACTGGCGCTGTTGATGCTATTCCCGCTGTGGGGGGCGCGATGGATTTAGTCGCAGGGGTTAAAACTATTTTTATTATTACTCAACACACCACAAAAACAGGTGACGCTAAAATATTAGCTGAATGTAGCTTCCCGCTGACGGGGCAAAAAGTCGTTAATCGAATTTACACTGATTTATGTGTCATTGATGTCAGGCCTGAGGGGTTAATGCTTATTGAATTAGCACCCGGTATTAGTTTTGATTATGTACAACAACGGACTGGCGTTACTTTGCAGAGCGCAGCTCATGTCACGATGAATAATTTAAATGAGGGTCAGAAATAATGACTAACAAAAGCGAACAGTTATTTAACAAAGCGCTTAAAGTATTACCTGGCGGTGTTAGTCGAAACACCATTTTTAGAAAACCGTATCCATTTTACGCCGATAAAGGTGAAGGCTGTTATGTTACCGATGTAGAAGGTGTTACTCGCATTGATTTTGCTAATAACATGGCATCATTAATTCATGGTCACGCCTACCCTGCTATTGTTGATGCCGTAACAGCACAACTCGCTAAAGGCAGTTGCTTTACCATGGCAACCGAAGCCGAAGTTAATTATGCTCAGCTTTTATGCGACCGAGTGCCAAGCTTTGATAAAATTCGTTTTGTTAATTCTGGTACCGAAGCAGTAATGGCGATGTTAAAAGCATCACGTGCCTACACAGGTAAAGCTAAAATAGCCAAAGTTGAAGGGGCTTACCATGGCGCTTATGATTATGCCGAAGTGAGCCAAACAGCAAACCCGAGTAATTGGGGCACACTTGATAAGCCGAACAGTATCCCCGTCGCGGTAGGCACACCCGCAAAAGCATTAGAAGATGTCGTGGTAATACCTTTTAATGATACCGAGCGAGCGATTAAAATATTAGATCAACATAAAGATGAAATCGCCTGTATTTTAGTTGATTTACTGCCTCATCGAGTCGGTTTAATTCCTGCCAGCAATGACTTTATTAATGCGCTACATAAGTGGACTCGTGATAATAAATCACTACTGGTGTTCGATGAAGTTATTACCTTTAGAACTAATTACAGTGGTGCTCAGCAAAACTATGATGTTAGCCCTGACTTAACCGCCATGGGCAAAGTTATTGGTGGCGGTTTCCCCGCAGGAGCTTTAGCAGGTTGTGATGAGGTTATGAAGGTACTCGACCCAACTGAGCCACAGGTTTTATTGCCTCACTCAGGTACTTTTTCGGCTAACCCAATTACCATGACAGCAGGTTTAGCCGCCATGAAAGACTTTGACCAAGCTGCGGTAACTAGACTTAATGATTTAGCTATTTACGCTAAAGCTGAAATTAACAAAGCTATCAAAGAGGTAGTAATTGCTGCTTGTGTTACCGGCGCAGGTAGCATGTTTAGAATTCACCTTAAGCCCACACCACCGAGAAACTACCGTGAAGCCTATGTTGATAAAGCTGAAAGTGCCTTAATTACTAAGTTACTCGACCATTTATTTGATAATGGTATTATGTTGATAAACACTTGCTCAGCAACGCTTTCAACCGCTATGGGTAAAAAAGAAATAGACCATTTAGTCAGTGTTTTGAAAGATGGTTTTGAACTAATAAAGCCAGAGATGATTTAAATCTTATCCAACGTATTATTTAAAGTTTGCTCAAAATAAAAATCTTAATAAAATTAAATCAGTAATAAAATAAACGCAAAGGTATTTGAGAAAAATTCTAGGAAGAAGCACGGAGTTGACGTTAGTCAATGAGTACTTTTGACAACGAAGTTACTCAAATTACGAAGCGTTTATTTATTACTAAGGAAAATAAAATGAAAGACGTATATATTTGCGATGGTGTCAGAACTCCTATTGGCCGTTATGGCGGTTCACTTTCATCAGTGCGAGCTGATGATTTAGCGGCCATTCCACTAAAAGCATTAAAAGACAGAAACCCAACATTAGACTTAAATCAAGTCGACGATGTTATTTTAGGCTGCGCGAACCAAGCCGGTGAAGACAATCGTAACGTCTCTCGCATGGCATTGTTATTAGCGGGATATCCGACCCAAGTTGCCGGTTGCACCATCAACCGTTTATGTGGCTCTGGCATGAATGCCATTGCGATGGCGAGCAATGCCATTAAAGCCGGCGAAGCAGAGATGTTAATTGCTGGTGGCGTTGAAAGCATGTCACGTGCACCTATGGTGATGGCAAAAGCTGAAACGGCTTTTTCACGTAACGCTGAATTGTTTGATACCACGTTAGGCTGGCGCTTTGTTAATCAAAAACTACATAGCGCCTACGGTACCGATTCAATGCCTGAAACGGCAGAAAATGTCGCAGAGCAATTTAACATCAGCCGTGAAGCTCAAGATAAATTTGCTTTTGCTAGTCAAAGCAAAGCCAAAGCAGCACAAGACGCTGGTCGATTTGCAGAAGAAATAGTCGCTGTAGTTATCCCTCAGCGACGTGGCGCTGACATTGTTGTTGAAAAAGATGAGCACTTACGTCTTAGTTCGTTAGAAAAACTGGCAACACTCAAAACACCTTTTAGAGACGGAGGCTCAGTTACTGCCGGTAATACCTCTGGGGTAAACGATGGCGCTGCCGCAGTAATTCTCGCCAGCAAAGAAGCCGCATTAGCCAATGGTCTAACGCCAAGAGCAAAAATATTGGGATCTGCCGTTATTGGTGTTACTCCAGAAATTATGGGTATTGGACCCGCGCCAGCGAGTGCCAAACTATTAAAACGTTTAGGCCTTAGCATTGATGATATGGATATTATTGAGTTCAACGAAGCTTTTGCTGCACAAGCGCTTGCCAGTGCACGTGAGCTTGGACTTAAAGATGATGATGAGCGTTTAAACCCTCAAGGGGGAGCTATTGCACTGGGTCATCCCTTAGGTATGAGTGGTACGCGTTTACTCATTACAGCAACTAAACAGCTTGAACGAAGTGGTAAACGTTATGCACTGTGCGCCATGTGTGTTGGTGTTGGCCAAGGCATTGCTATGGTTATTGAAAATAATTTAACTGAAAAAGTCTAGCTGTAAAAGAATAAATCTTAACAAATAAATGAAAACAAGTGACAATAAGTGATGGCTATATTCACATTAGCCATCACTTATCTAATTTTCAGCATTGGTTAATACAGAACTAAAACTTAGCGTTTAACCATAACCACACTTTATTTGTATCAACCTTGCCTGCCGTTTCATCACCAGCAGAATAAGCCGCTAATTTAATACCTGCAGTATAGTTTTTAGTGAAGCTATTTGAATATATCGCATTAATTTCAGAGCCTAAATCATCAACGGTTGCTGAAGCGTCATCGGCATCAAATTTGTGATAGATAACGGCCCATTTTCCGCCCGCAACTTTACCGCCAACACTGGCATATAAATCGGCAAGACCTTCTTTAGGCGTATTTAAGAATTGATCTGACCAACCATTAAACTTATGCAAGGTCGCTAAAGGCGTCGAAAAACCGTAATTACCATTATCTGACCCAAGTAATTCGTAACCAAGTTTAAGACCAATACCTGAAAATGCACTACTTACTTCAGCTAAGAGGTAATCAGCAGAGTAAGACGTGGCTGCATTATCAGCATCTTGTTGAGCATATTCTACTTGGTAAGATATTTTTTGTTCACCAATTGACGTACCACCATTAAACCGAATACCAAAGGTATCTAAGCCATTGTCAGACTCATTATCAACTTCTAATAAATAGCCATAAGCAGTGATTTTACCCAATGAAGTTTTGTAAGCTGCATTGAGTAAATGATCATTAGAATCTATATCTTTAGCTTCGGCAAAAATTCTATTACGTTTGGTAATATAACCATAATCTACCGTTAAATCTTTAATAGGCTGATAAACAAAAGTTACCCCATCAAATGTTTGCCTATCTTGACGCCAGCCAACATGACCAACGAATCGATGGTTATTCATAGTAATCAACTGACGACCCACTTTGATGGCAAATGACTCTTGTTGGTATTGCAGTAAAAATTGGTCAAGCTCTGTTGTTTCAGGATCGGCTATCACTGAATAATCGGTATTTTTACCTAGAGTATTATTGTAATCATCCATACCAAGTACGGTACGAGAATCTTCAAATTCAATTAAAGAAGAAAAGCCTGCTACCTTGCCTGTTTCGTAAGTTAAGCGCGTGCGTAAAGTAAGCGCATCAGCATCTTTTTTGGCGTTGTCTTGATCTACTGTTTCATAACGTAGGTTTAAATTAATCTTAGTTTTACCATTAATTACGGCATCGGCTATTGAATAATCTTCAGCAAAAGCCATAGATGAACAACTAGCCGCTAAGCTGATGGATAGACATAAAGCGATTTTATTCAATGTCATGGGTTAATCTTCCTTTCATGTTTTATGTTAAGTTAAGTTATTTTGTAATTATTATTATTGTTATTATTGGCTACTGACACGTTTCCTCGGTATTGATTTAGGGGTTACCGCTTTACTGCTTATGTTTTCTACCTTTCTTTGTTTCTCATAAAGGAAGGTTAATACTTCAGAACGAAGTCGGTTATATTCAATATCTTTGGCAAGTGATAATCGACTGCGCGGGCGCTCTAGTTTTACATCGAGAATTTCCCCAACAGTTGCTTCTGGCCCATTGGTCATCATGACGATGCGATCCGAAAGTAATACCGCTTCATCAACATCATGGGTGATCATGATCACCGTATTATTAAGCTCACTTTGAATTTCCATCAGTGAGTCTTGCATATGCGCACGGGTTAAGGCATCAAGGGCGCCAAACGGCTCATCCATTAATAAGACTTCTGGCTGCATCGCTAAGGCACGCGCAATACCAACCCGTTGCTTCATACCACCAGATATTTCATCGGGACGTTTAAACATGGCGTGGTCCATATGCACAAGTTTGAGGTTGTATTCAATCCACTCTTTCATCTCTGCTTTTGACATGGTGTTGTTGAATACTTGCTTTACTGCCAGCTCAACATTTTGATAAGCCGTTAACCAAGGTAACAATGAGTGGTTTTGAAAAACCACTGCACGCTCTGGTCCGGGTTCATTTACTTCTTTATTCTGCAGTAAAACACCACCTTTCGTTGCTTGATAAAGCCCTGCAACAATATTAAGCACGGTTGA
The DNA here is from genome assembly GCF_002836255.1 of Colwellia sp. 75C3. Taxonomy (GTDB): domain Bacteria; phylum Pseudomonadota; class Gammaproteobacteria; order Enterobacterales; family Alteromonadaceae; genus Colwellia. Next base: position 290,830 of record NZ_PJAU01000032.1, read on the forward strand.
TTTACCACAACCAGAGTGACCAATCAGCGAAATGAACTCGCCTTTATCAATTTTTAGGTCTACATTCTTTAACGCCGTAAAGCCGCCAGTATCTGTAGGGAAAACCATGTCTATTTGACTAATATTTAAAAAGGCTTGTGGCGTGTTTTTTTCTAAAAACTCTGTATTTTCTGAAGCTGATAAATTCATAATGATTCCTTAAACGCTTGCGCTTGATTTATCCCAAGAGACTTTTCGTTGTAGTTCCAGCATGGCTCGGTCTAATAGAAAGCCAATAAAACCAATGACAATGACCGCGGCCATGATACGAGCCAAAGAGTCTGAACTACCATTTTGGAACTCATCCCAAACAAACTTACCTAAACCGGGGTTTTGCGCTAGCATTTCTGCAGCAATCAGTACCATCCAAGCAACACCAAATGACAAACGCATACCAGTGAAAATCATCGGGACTGACGCCGGTAAAACTATTTTTTGAATATGGGTGAATGTCGGTAAGCGCAAAACCTTACTCACATTGAGTAAATCGCTGTCTATTGAAGAGACACCAATCGAAGTATTAATAACCATGGGCCACAAGCTACATAAGCTCACGGTGATTAATGACGTTAGAAATGACTTTGATACCATAGGATCATCAGAGACATACAGCGCACTAACAACCATAGTCACTAAGGGCAACCAAGCCAGCGGCGATACCGGCTTAAATATTTGTACAATAGGATTTATTGCTGAATTTAAGCGTTTATTTAACCCCATCCAAATACCTAATGGGATGGCTATAATTGCTGCGACTAAGAAGCCGCACGTCACCGTAAATAAACTAGTAAGAATTTGATCAAAAAATGTTTCCTTACCTGTATATGCTCTTATTTTACCGACATAATCAGGGTTCTTTTCTTGTTTAGCTGCATTGCGTTTTTCTTGTCGCTGATAAAAAGCCTCAGCTTTTTCTCGTTCTACGACATGTTCGTCATAGAGTGAAGAAAATTGTTTAACAACAGCATTTGGCCCAGGAAAAGTTCCTAAAGAGGTATGAATACTCTGTGCTGCAATAGACCAAAAAAATATAAATATTGTAATACCAATAATAGGCAGTAACATCGCATTAGTGATTTTACTTAAGACATTTTTAGAAACTTTCATCACCTGCTCTGTTACGGTTAATTGGCTTGCATTTACTGTTGTTAAACTCATTTATTACCCCTTATATAATCAGCTTTAGCGATTAACGCTTAAAGCTTGTCACCCTTTTTAAGACCCAGTGCGAATTTTTCTAAATAGGCATTTGGTTGATTACCGTCATAAACAATATCGTCGATAAAATGCTGTTGTGGTGCTTTAAACCCGGTTTCTTTAGTAAAGTCAGGGAAATCACTTGCAGAAATTAATTTATCGGCAATCAAAGATTTAGCCGCCTTTTCGTAAATATCAGGACGATATACTTTAGCCGCTAAGTCTTTGTACCATTGGTCACTTTTGTCATCTGAAATCTGGCCCCAACGACGCATTTGCGTGAGATACCAAATAGCATCTGAGTAGTATGGAAACGTAGCGTTATATCTGAAGAATACGTTGAAATCAGGCACGGCTCGTTTATCACCTTTTTCATATTCGAAAGTACCTGTCATTGAGTTAGCAATAACATCGTAATCAGCACCCACATAATTAGATTGAGATAATATTTTAACGGCTGCAGGACGGTTAACATTGTTGTTGTCGTCTAACCATTTAGCCGCGCGAATAAGGGCTCGTGTTAAACGAATAGTGGTGTTCGGATATTTTTCTGCAAAAGCAGCACTCATGCCGAATACTTTTTCTGGGTTGTTTTTCCATATTTCATAGTCGGTAACTACGGGTACGCCAATGCCTTTAAAGACCGCTTGCTGATTCCAGGGTTCACCGACACAATAACCGTGAATAGTACCGGCTTCCATTGTTGATGGCATTTGTGGTGGCGGCGTTACTGAAAGCAAAGCTTGTGCATCAATTTGTCCAGAATTATCTCCTTTATGTGGGGCATAATAACCTGGGTGTATTCCGCCAGCGGCTAACCAATAACGTAACTCGTAGTTATGGGTCGAAACAGGAAATACCATGCCCATTTTAAAGGGCTTACCTTCTGCTGCTAAACTTTCTATAACGGGTTTTAATGAATCGGCTTTGATTGGATGTACCGGTCTACCATCAGCCATTTTCGGAATGTTTGGCTTCATTTTTTTCCAGATATCGTTAGAAACGGTAATAGCGTTACCATTTAGATCCATCGAAAAAGGCGTAATGATATGTGCTTTAGTTCCATATCCCATGGTAGCTGCAATAGGTTGACCCGCAAGCATATGGGCGCCATCTAACGTGCCATCAATAACACCATTAAGTAACACTTTCCAGTTAGCTTGCGCTTCAATGGTGACATACAAACCTTCGTCTTCGAAATAACCGTTTTCATAAGCTATAGCAATAGGCGCCATATCGGTTAGTTTAATAAAACCAAACTTCAACTCTTCCTTTTCAGGTTCACCTAAAGTTTCGCTAAAGGCGGTATTAGTCAACGAGAGTAAAACCGCGGTACTTAGTACCGCTCTTTTTAGGGTGGTTATCGATTTCTTCCAGTTCATTGTTAAATCCTTCCAGTAATATGATTAAAAAATGTCAAAAAAAAACGCCCACCAATGATCCCCCTGTAAAGGTTGATTACTGATGAGCGCCATTGCTCTTGTTACGCTAGGACAAATACCTTGCGTAATTCTGTTGCTTCGTTGCGAACAGATTTTATCTATCGCTTTTTATCGCCGTTGATAAAAAGTTACTTTATTTTTTATAACTCTAACTGCTGACTATACAAAAGCAAATAGTACGCCACATTTTAATCTACTGATTTTAAAGGGCTTGCTTAACATTGTATGAAAAAAATTATTTTTTAATTGCACAAAAAAAATGAAATGCACCATTAGTGTTCACACACTGGACTTTGAAAACAACTGACAAACATCAATAATGTTTTTCGATACCGTGGCTAACGTGCTGCCTTGATCCATCGCCATTTTCCTTAGGGCAGCATAAGCTTCGCTTTCGCTGACCTGCTTCTGTTGCATGATATGCCCCTTCGCTCTTTCAATATATTTTCGGTCTTCTAACTGGCTTTTGGCTTGTTTTAGTTCATTACGCAGTGCTTGAACTGCTTTAAAGCGTTCATTCGCTACTAAAAGAATACTCTCTATACGTTGCGGCAATATTTCATGAACCACATAAGCACTAACACCTGCCTTTATTGCCTTTTTTATAATATTCGGAGAGTCATATTCAGCAAAGATGACAATAGGCAAAGGTAACAATTTATTTATTTCGGCGAGATCTTTAAGCATTTTATCACTGGCTAGATCCGTCGATAAGATCAAAATATCAGGATTGCAGCGCTCAACTTCTGTAATAATGTTGTCATTAAATGACAATTGTTTAGTTATTAGATAGTTGAAATCAAGTAATGCTTTTTTTAGTGGTGAAGTACGTACCTGTGGCTCTTCAATTAACAGCACTACAATGTGTGTATTTGAAGCTATTTTTGCTTGCTCACCGTTAGTTTTCATTTTGTTAACCGCTTTATTTACTATCATAATTACATGCTTAAACCATTGTTTTGTTTATAAGTACTTACTCTAAGGTACTTGCGTAAAGCTGCAGTTTGTTCAATAAGTGGAATAGCAAAATTTAAGCCAATATATATTAAGCTTTTATATCAATGGGTTACTGGTTAACTTTACCGCTTGATGGCGCTCGATTGCACCAAAGATAGGGGGTTGAAATAATAAAAGCACAATGACAGAGCAGAGAATTATGCTACTAATAGCCATGAAAACACTAATTTCAACTAAAATTTCAGCTTTGAAATCGGCAATATTACTAAAGCCACACAGCTAAACGGCCTAAACGACATTTAGTTGTTTAGCTTTAGCTCAACTAAATATTGTTGATTAATACTGCCCTATTTCCTTATTCAACCAAGCTTTTATTAAATAAGAGGAAATCGAATCGCCACTGCTCATTTTATACTGAGCTTTAATTGGCGCTTCTTCCCCAGATTTGAGTGCGCTATGTATGGAAAAGTCAGCTAATTGCTCACGAGAAAACCACTGCGCGGCCTCTAGGTCATCTTGACTGATATCAATTTTTTCTGACGTAGCAACAGCGGTAAAACCTAGCATTATCGACGCTGGAAATGGCCAAGGTTGCGAAGCAATATATTGCGGATTTTCAACAATTATTCCAGCTTCTTCAACCACCTCTCTGATCACGGCTTGCTCGAGGGTTTCACCTGGATCAACAAAACCGGCTAGTGTTGAGTACATCCCCTCAGCCCAGCTCGCTTGCCTGCCTAATAAACAACGAGCAACACCATCATCAAACATTCTTTCGACTAGCATAATGACTGCCGGATCGGTACGTGGAAATGTCATATTACGACAATCAGAGCAACGTCTAGCATGTCCGGCCTCAACTGAACGATTACCATGCCCACATTGACCGCAAAATTGATGACTGATATGCCAATGCACTAGCCCTTTAGCAAGCGCTAAAATTGAAGCATCAATGGCTGACAAATTGGCGGTAACTTTTCTAAGTTCTTGCCATTGACCCATTTCAATTAGCGCTTCCTGAGTGGAAAAACGTAATTTATTAAAATCGATAGCAAAAATGGAAATTTCTGTTGGCTTCTGGCTATCTAAGTTTCCTTTACCTAAATCTCCTTTACCCAAATAAATACAACTATCAACAGTAACGGTTGGTAGTTGTGTTTTACTCAGATAAATTGGTGCAAGAAACTCATCTCTATCAAAGAGACATTGCCCCTCATGAATAACACAAAATAAAGTATCTTCACGGGTAAATTCAGCAGCTAACCAGCGTTTGTTCTTTCGTTGGTTAGTACCTCTATCTAGGGGCATATTGCCGTAAGCTAATGTCATTATTCGCTTTCTTCCTTAAGTGCTTGTGCCCATTGAGAGGACCAATGCCCTAATGGAGAGACAATCTTAAATAAATCAACACCTTGATGGGATAATTGATAACCAGCTTCTTTCATTTCAATAAGCTGTAGTGTCTTGAGTTCTTTTAATCGAGTATTTAACAAGGTAGGCGAAATTTTCTCACAGCGTTGTTGCAACTCTCTAAAGGTTGCAGGCCCACTATGTAAATTCCAAATAATACCTAATGCCCAAGTTCGGCCAAGTAAATCAAGTAATGCCATAATAGGTTTACCGGTTTTAGAGCCACGCACTTGTGAGCCAGGGAGTGGTATTGTCATAGTCATGCCTACAATGATAAAAACATCATGCTACAATATTTGTAGCACAGTTACTATACCAAACACAAAATGACATTAGGAACAGGCTGTACTTAACAAATAACTTAACTCATTGTTTTATTAATACTTAACTCCCTCTTAGCTAATTCAACATGATGAATAGGCAAATAAATATCAAATTGACTGCCTTGGCCAATTTTAGAGCCGACATCAATACGCCCATGATGTTCTTCAATAATAGATCTGACAATATGAAGCCCCAGACCGGTTCCTTTCCCAACAGGCTTAGTAGTGAAAAATGGATCAAAAATACTTTTCAAGTGATCTTGACTAATACCTGCACCATCATCTTCAAAACGTATATTCACTTCCTGTTCTTCAATGCGTGAAGAGATTAAAATATTACCTTTAGTTTCAATGGCATGAGAAGCATTAACTAGCATATTAATAAATACTTGTAATAATTTTTGTGGGAAACACTCGACATCAACCTTTGCGTCTAAGTCTTTCGTTATCTCAACTTTGTACTTAAGTTCATTAGCCACTAGAGTAAGGCTTTTTTCAATTAACTCATCAATAGAGATCGTTTCAGGAACTTTATCATCAACATGAGCATAATTGCCTAGATCCTTGATAATTTGACTCACCCTTGCAGCTCCCTCTAAGGTTGATGTGATTAAGGGTTGAATATCATCAAGTATAAAACCTAAATCTTCTTGCTGATAAAGTGCATAAGCGGCACTATTTTTATCCCTATCTTTGGTTAATGCTATATAAGACATCAGTGGCGTAAAGTAGCCATTAAGTACATCCAAGTTACTACTGATATAACCTACTGGATTATTAATTTCATGAGCAATGCCTGCTGATAATTGACCAATGGAGGCAAGTTTTTCTGCATTGATTAACTGCTCATTTAATGAAGACAATGCTTTTTGGCTATGTTTTCTTTCATTAATATCAATCAAGGTAATTAGATAATTAACAGCACATTTGATAACTATCTTTCGGCCTGAAAATTCAATGTGAGGGTGTTCAAACTTGGGTGAAAGAAGAGATTCTTCCATATTTTTTATCGCCATTTCGCTATCAAACTGCCCCTCCAATGTTGCTAATGCTGGCACAAAATCTGATATTTTTTTATCAATTATGTCTGCTTTATCACTTAATAATAATTTTTCAGTTTCTATATTACATTCTTTGATCAAGCCATGATCATTAACCAGCACGACTGCGCAAGGGATGGTATCCATAATGATATTTGCTTTGTCATTCGCCCTAATAACATTAAGTCGCTCTTGCTCCGCTTTCTTTTTTTCAATAGTAATATGCTGAGTAAATTTCTGAATTGCACTTGATAATTCTTTGACCTCAGTAGGCGCCCTACGTTGTCTAAACTCAACAATCGCTTCATCGTCTATAGGTCGCTGAGCTAACGAGGTAATATTTTCGATGGGTTTGACTATGTATTTACTAAAGAAACTTACCGTGAGTAACATAAAAAATGAATACAAAGAAACCACTAGGATTGACAAGGTAGTAAAGTTGCTTGTCGCTATTTTAGTCTGCTTACTCAAGGAGTTATTGTCATTCACTACTTGTTCAGACAGTAGTTCTAAGTCACTAACATATTGCGTCGTTACCTTGTCAGATGCTGCAACCGTCGTTTGCCAAAGCTTGGTTTCTTGCATTGAAATATGCGAAAACCTATTGACGATATCATCGTTTGATTCGATAGCAGCAATCAAACGTCGTACTAAATTTTCTCCCTCACTTTTAGGTATTTCTGTCTGAACTAAAAGAAGGGTTTTTTTGAGTTGTTCAGATTGGTCTTTTATACCTTTTGCTAAATAGGTTTGTCGACCCGAAAAAAGTAAGTCTTGCGTGGTCAGCCAAAGTCTCGACATAGTGAAAGTATGATTAACCGTTTGTACTAATAAACGCGACTCATAATGAGCACGTGATATCTGCTCAACTTTTTGATACTGATGCCAAAGACTTGCAAAGATAATCACACCTGACAATAACGTGCTTATTGCCAACAGCTGATTATAATTAGAAATTTTCATTATTAATTGCCATTGTTAATTGCCATTGTTAAATTATTATAATAGTTAGCTACTTACCGTAACTACAGCTTTTCTAATTCCTCTCCCCATAGAATTTCAGTTAGTAATAATGTTTTCAGTGCGCACCTTAAAACTACATTAGCTAACTCAGGAGCGTTTTGTGCTTTTTCCAACACGTCTATCTTTGCGGTAACACCATCATCACTCAATAGCTCTTTTAACTCTTGGTAATTTTTACCAACAAACATAGCTTTAAAACCACTATCTTCTGCAATTTTCTTTTTAGGACTTCGACAACGTTGAAAAACAAAGTTACTTATTCTTAAGTTTTTATCTATCGCCCAAACTATTTCGACTAATCCCCAGTCACTTTGTTCTGATCTCACATGCACATAACCTAATGCTTCTTTACCTAACATAGCGATATACAGGGTATGCTGACCTAGCTCACTAAAATGTAAGTCATTACTGGGCAGTGCTATTTGGACTTGAGCCCGAGTATTGTCATCTACCGTTTTAACGATAGAAAGTTGATTAGTTTTCTGCGGAAAGAGTTTTCCTATTTGCGCGACAGGATCGCGTAAAGAACAATAAGCAATTGCATTTACATTGCCCGAAATCAATATCAGCATGACTATCAACATTAATGAAACAAAACGTATTTTCATATCAGTACCTAACCCTTAGTTGTACTCTAAGCAATTGTTGTTTTTGGCCCATTGACGGATTATTAAATTGTTTACGGCCCGACATGCTTAACTCTAACTGTGTATTAAATTGATAACTGAAGCCAATATTGATCAGCTTATCTGTACTTTTTTGGTTTTCTTTATCGCTGACAATAAACTGGCTATATAACTTAAACTGCCCATTTATCGAAGTTTTATTCAATTCAAGTAAGCTATACTTTTCTTTTTGCATGCGTTGAGATTTTTTATTATCTTCTCCTAACGCCAACTCTCCTAATAGCCCCCATGTTCCCCAATAATATTGCCAATCAAGTGCTAATCTTTTTCGTGAAACATCATCAATATTTCCATCATAAATCGATAAACCAACGACAAAATCTAAGTGACTTAATGACCCTATTCGTCCGCTAACAGCATAAGAGCCATCAACCGATTTAGCTTTGTCTTTACCACCCAAGGTATAACTAACGCTATACTCAACTTGGCTTACCACTTTGTTAAGGCCAAGCCCCCAATCAAGCTTTGCTCCCAAGTTTTTTCCATGTGAGTAATCAAGTAAACGACCATTGGTATCAATGCTCTCTTCTAAACCAAAAGGTAATACAAAGTGGCCTACCCGAATATTGGGGAGCCAATTAGGACCGGCAGTATAATTTAGGTGCGCTTCTCGAATAATAAGCTCACCATCATCTTTAGACGTAAATAAGAAAGGTACCGGAATATGGTTTGATAACTTAGTATAATAAAATTGCCCTACACCATAGCCAACATCACCATTTGATGAAGTAAAAACCTTATGGGAATCTAAACCTAAGGCATAAATCCGACTGGTATTATCTAATGCGTCATTTTGATTTAACCGAGCACTGGCGTCTAAACTCCATCTGAGATTATTAGTAAAATCGGCATAACATGACATAGGAAAAATCAATAATGAAAAAGCTAAAAATCGCACTAAAAATTCCGAAAAAACATTAAAAACAAACATTATATATTCCTCCCATATCGCTGAAGTAAGTCCTAAACATAATCACTCCGAACAAACAGATAATCGATTTAATACAGTTTTCCCGGTATTAATTGATGCTGCTAATGAATTTTCTGCATTAAGTATCAAATCATCAGTAAGGGTATCTTCTAAGTTGGCAATACCTATACTAGCCTGAGAAAATTTAGGACTCTCCATAACTAACCAACTAAGATTTTTGGCAAGTAAAATGGCGTCATCTGCGCAAGTTTCTATAAGTAAAATAGCAAAGGTATTATCATCCCATTTTATCAATGGATCAGATGCGCGACGTTTTAACAGTTTTATCACTTCTACGTCTCTACTTTGTGATGATTGCTTGGTATCTGTTCTTGCTAGCTTTATTAACAATAAGCTTAGTGGATGTTGATGACGTTTTGCTCGTGCAATCTCATAATGTAACCAGCAGTCGACAAAATAGCTTTTAGTTAAAGCACCCTCACTTTCAGCGTAAGCAGTAGGCCTCATGCCTCCTTGTTTAAATAAGCCTTTTTCTATACGAATAAGTAAGGTTTTTATATTAAAAGGCTTGAGAATGTAATCATCAGCGCCGGAAAGTAAACCCGCACTTTCCTCTGCTACTTCACACGTCAGCATAATGATCATGGTCGAGGCAAACCGACTATCGCTTCTTAAAATGCTACAGGCTTTTAAGCCATCCATTATAGGCATGCGAATGTCCATAATAATCAAATCAGGTGGCGAACTATTGGCTAAGGCTATTGCTTCCTCACCATTACCAGCTTCAATAATATCAACACGTTTGTCTGCTTTATTAAATTGACGGTGGATCCCTCTTTTTAATGTATCTCTAACACCTCTTTCATCGTCAACTATGAGAACACTTTTTTCTTTTAACATATGCTATCCCTATTATGTAAAGCTTAAAGTTGAACTTATAATTAAACATATAATTGAATTAGTAAGCCCTAAGTCATAGTTGAATTGCAATTGATATACCAACAATAAAAAAGATGACAGAGATCGCTTCTCAGCCTTTTAATTATAGACTTGGTAGTAAAATTTTGTATATTTTGAAGAGTTAATTAATCGCTCTATTTACTATTTTAAATTGATATTGTTTCGCAAAACGCTACGCATGAGAAGAATAAGTGACAGGATCGGAGTTAGCTTTATCTTAACTAATGTTATTAACAGTGGGATTTAGTTGATATTGATAGAGAGGGCTTAATGATAAAAATATTTTCATGCCGATGCACTTGGATCAGGAACGTCATCCAAGTGGTGTCTTCCAGTTTGTAAAAGTGATGGATCTTCGATCAGAGACTTCGAAGATGACGTTACAGCAAAATATTGAGTTAACTACATAGGCATGAAAATTTATTAGTCATTGAGAAAAACCAGCATTAAGCTGGCTTCAAGGTTGAGGGTAAAAGCAATACGGAACTAAATTCTTACGCCTTCAATATGCAAAGCCATTTCAACATGCGTTGACGCTGGGCCTAAATTATAGCTAATACCGTAATCTGCTAACTTTAAGCTGGTGGTTCCTGAAAAACCTGCACGATGACCACCCCAAGGATCTTGTCCTTCACCAATTTTTACTACTGGAAAGCTAATAGTTTTAGTCACACCTTTTAAAGTGAACTCTCCGGTAACCATCGCATTCTCATCATCGCTGAATTTAATACTATTACTGGTAAAAGTCGCTTTTGGAAAGCTACTAACATTTAGGAAGTCTTTGCCTTTAAGGTGCTTATCACGTTCAGCATGGTTCGAATCAATACTTTTCGTGTCTATTTCAATACTAATTTTAGCGCTGTTAGGTGACTTATCATCATAAGAGAAGTTACCATCAAAGGTATTAAAACGCCCTAATAACCAGCTGTAACCCAAATGCTTAATTTTAAATTGTACAAAGGCATGTGCACCTTCAACATCTACTTTGTAATCAGCGGCCTGTGCAGTGCTAATTGATAACGTGGCCAATACTGAACTGACTAATAAACTGGTTGCTAGCGCGGTGGTGATTAATGTTTTTTTCATGTGATGTTCCTTGTCTATCCTCTAATGAAGAGAAGTTAATAGTAAATGAGTTAATGTAGTTCTGTATTTAGATCAGTTCTTTAGTCGTTATATTTAATGACTTTATTGGTAATACTTTTAGCATTCTTACTAAGGTATTATTTTTATTAATAAAGTGATGTTTTAGTGCCGCAAGTGCATGACCCGCACTGAGTAAAATTAACGTCCATGCTAAAATTTCATGAATATTGCCAACAATATCTTCTTGATTAGCAAAACTTATTGGTAATGCCGGTATCGATATTAAGCCAAAGACATCAATCGCTCTGCCATCGGCAGTTGATATTAAATAGCCACTGAACATCAAAATTGCCATCAAGCCATAAAGAGCAAGGTGGGCATAGTGCGCAGCTTTCACTTCAATAGTGCTTGCTGATTCATCGGCACTTTTTGGCGTAATATTAACTGCACGCCAGACAATTCTTAACATCAAAGCAACGAATAGCGTCATACCAATATTTTTATGTAAGTCTAACGACCCTTTATACCAAGCATCGTAGTAAGTTAGCTCAACCATATAGAGCCCTAAACCGAACAATGAAAATATGCTTATCGCCATTAGCCAATGAAATATTATAGTAATAAGACCATAGACGTTTTCGGTATTCTTCAACATTTTAATTTCCCTAACCTTGGCATGTCACTTGTGTAACAACCAAGGTGCTTATCAAGTTATTGACGCTACTATAACTAACTAACATCTATTAAAAAATAGCAATAAATGCGAAACTGTTGTGCATAAACGCACAACTCATGACATTTTATATAATTGAAATAGTGGAACTAATAATGAAAGACACTTCTTGGGATGATTATAAAATAGCTTATCAAGTTGCTATTGACGGCAGCTTAAGCCAAGCAGGCATATCCCTTGGGATAAACCATGCCACCGTATTAAGACGCATAAACCAATTAGAGCAAGCAATTGAAGTTAAACTATTTATCCGCCACCAGCGTGGTTATAAACTTACCGATGCCGGCTGCGTGTTAATGGATGAAATGCCTGAAATGTTGGCAAAATTCTCTAGCTTAGAAAATAAACTGCAAAATGTTGAGGGTGATATTAGTGGCGAGTTGAGGATCACCACGGTGAGTTCATTCTCCCCAGTGATCACTCCCACATTAAAAGCATTTAGAGATAAATACCCTAAAATTCGCCTTAAACTCATTTCTACTGATGACATTGTACCGCTCGATTCAGGTGCTGCCCATGTTTCCTTACGAGCAGGTCCAAGCCCAGTAGGTGTTGATCTTGTCGTAAAAAACCTAACTCGATTAACAACGGCTTATTATGCGACACAAGGTTATGTTGATGAGTTCGGTCAACCCAAAAACATCAGTGAGTTTAACGATCATCAATGGGTATTACCAACGCAGGAGAAATACCGAATACCCTTTGTTAATTACATTGTTGATAAAATTAACAAAGATAGGATAGTTTTTCAAAGCACTCACTTCCCTGATATTCACGAGGCTGTTATTGCCGGTATGGGCATAGGACCTATAGGGGAATACCAAGCTAGCTTGAATCCGACAATGGTGAAAATGGCTTTAGATATTCCGAATAAAGATGAAAGTATATGGTTTGTTTATCATAAAGATTTAAAGCACAGCGCTCGCATTCAATGTTTCTATCAATTTTTAAAAGAAGCTCTTTTAGATTAGCTGGTAACTAAATTATACCCACTAAGAAGATGAACGTGATGATGAGTAACCATTTCGAAAAGTAGCTTTTCATACATCATTCTTTATATTAAGAAAAAGTTGCAAAAATGTTATTGAACATTTGTTTTTGATGCTAAAGTTACTTGGTAAAAAAGACTTAAAAAACCGACAGGCTGTATATGTTTAAATTGGGCAAACGTTATATAGCGAACTTTATCTTTTCTTTGCTATAACACTAAGGATTAATGGTGAGTTTTTATGCTTAAACTCAATATAAAAACGCGCATTCTTACGTTTGTAGTACTCTTTCAGATTATTGCTTACGGTACTATCCAACTATTCAATAACCTCAATTACAAAAACGAGTTAACTCGATTAAAAAATAATGAAATTCTGCAAACCTTTATTGCTACCATTGAAAAAATTAATAGTTTAACCCTGCTACTCGAAAGAAATGCCACCAATTTAGCTATCACCTCAGAACACCTATATTCCCTAAGGCAAGAAAAACAGCTGACGGTTGAACAATTATCCATTGCCATTAAAAAAATACTGATCAAAAACTTCACTTCGATTCCTGAAGCCATTGGCGGTGGCATATGGTTTGAGCCTTACCTCATTGACCCATCAATAAAATATTTTGGCCCTTATGCCTTCCAAGGAAAAAAAGAGGTCGAGTTTAGCTGGCAACTTAATACTGCTGAATATGATTATCACAACCAAGATTGGTACACTATGCCCTCGGCAAGTAATTGGCACCAAGAAAAGCCAAGTACTAGAGCGCTTTTTTGGACACCTCCATATATTGATGATGCCGGTAGTTATTCATTAATGATGACGGTAGATGCTGTAATGTTTGATGATCAAAAAAATATGATTGGCATGACAACCGTAGACTGGTCTTTAACAAAGTTAACCTCATTATTATCTAAAGTTAAAGTATCTGAAAATTCTTATCCTTTTTTCATTCACAAAGCATCAAAGCAATTTCTCAGTTATCCTAAAGACCCGACATTAGTGATGCAACAAGCTGATCAGTTTAACTGGGGCAAGCAAGTACTCAGTGATAATAAAATAAACAAGCTAACGACTCTCAATAACATACTCATAGAGGGCATTAACTACAATATCTATTTTCATGGCACAGACGGTGGTTTTATTTTTGGCTCTTTAAGCCCTGTTTCTGATTTAGAAAAAGACATCAACAGCATTGCTCACCTTACCTTACTTATAGGTACAAGCATTTGCTTCTTTTTTATTATGTTATTAATTATTTTTATGCATGTACTGTTTTCCCCTTTCGATAAGGTACTCACGTTAATTAAAAACTCGATTACTTATCGATCTGACGACGAAAAAATCGTTCAAATTCAACATATATCTTACTCAGAAGATAATGAGTTTACGCCTATCGTGCATGCACTTGATGAAGTATATGAACAAGTCCGTAGTTATATTGATCAAATCACAATAAACAATGCCCAACTGATACAATCAAAATCTGAAATTAATACCTTAAATAACGAGCTAGAAGAAAAAGTATTATTAAGAACAGAGCAGCTAGAAGCCAAAACACAACAAGCATTAGACTCGCTGACTCAATTAAAAGACACTCAACAGCAACTTATAGAGCAGGAAAAACATGCTTCATTAGGACGATTAGTGAGTGGCGTTGCTCATGAAATAAATACACCATTGGGTATCAGCATTACTGCAGCTTCTTACATTAAAGATATGACCGAAGAATTTTTTCAACAAATTGAAAGTGGCATATTGAAAAAATCTGAATTTACTAAAAAACAACAAAAATTGATAGAAAGCGCTAATTTATTGGAAAATAACCTTAAACGAACCTCTGACTTGGTGACCAGTTTTAAACAAGTTGCTGTTGATCAATCATCAGAAGAATTTAAACAGTTTAATTTATTTGACTATATAACCAACGTTTCTCGATCATTACAACCTAGGGTCGAACAAGCAAAGCATAAACTCATCATAAATTGTCCTGATACTAATATTGAAATTTATTCAATCCCGGGTGTTATTATTCAAGTGATCACCAATTTAGTTGAAAACTCACTTATTCATGCATTTACTGACGCTGACTCGGGTTTAATCACAATTCACTTGTTGAAAAATGAGAAAAATATAGACCTAATTATCTCGGATAATGGTAATGGCATGTCTCCTGAGGTAATTGATTCTATTTTTGAACCATTTTTCACCACATCAAGACGTACCGGTGCTATAGGGTTAGGCATGCACATTGTCTATAACCTAATCACACAACAACTTCATGGTATCGTTAGCTGTCAAAGTAGCTTAGGTGAAGGAACAAAGATCATCATTACCTTGCCGTCACAAAAAGATTAATCGGGTACTGATTAATCTTTTAGCCCCTATACAAATAGCTAATACAACTTTAGCTTTAAACCACCACGGTATTTTTTTTGGTATTAACAAACTGGCTTGCCGTTAAAGACAGTACCGCAAATACTGCACCGGCATAAAAGACTAATGAGTGATCATATAACCAAATTAAACCAAAGGTCGCGGGTATAACAACCGCAGCAATGTGATTAATGCTAAAGCTTACCCCAGCACTTGAGGCAATATCTTTTGGATCCGCTATTTTCTGAAAATAGGTTTTTAACGCAATGGCCATAGCAAAAAACAAATGGTCAATCACATAAAGCACCGCTGCTATATTTGCAGATTCAACTAACGCATAACCGACAAAAACGGTAATTAAGCCTAAATACTCTAAGGTTAATGCTTTACGCTCCCCTACCTTCGCAATCCAAACACCAATTTTAGGTGCTAAAAAGAAGTTAATAACATGATTAATCATATATAAAACTGTGATTTGCTGAACACTATAACCAAACTTTTCTACCATCAAAAATCCAGCGAAAACCACAAATATCTGTCGACGTGCGCCTGCTAAAAAGGTCAGTAAGTAATACAAACTATAACGTTTTCTTAATATGATTTTTTTATGTTGTGCATGTTCCATAGGGAACTTAGGCATAGTAAACGCTAGCCATATTGTTAGTAGTAAGCCACTTAAACCAAAAAACAAATACATCACTTGATAGCTAGCTGAAAAAATACTAAAACCTAACCAAATTAAGGCATAACAGAGCAGTGACGCCGCGGACTTAATTGACATTAATTGACCAAGTTTTACTGCAGCTTCATCTTTTTTAAACCACTGTAAGCTTAATGAGGTATTTAAGGTTTCGTAATAATGAAAGCCTATCGACATTAATACTGTTGTCGCATAAAGCCCATAAATACTAGGGAATAGCCCAGTAATAGCAACGCCTATGGATAATAGACACAAAGAAATCAACGCGAAGACTTGCTCGGTAAACACCAATAATACAAAAATTGCTGTAAACGCTAAGAAGCCGGGAATTTCTCTTAAAGACTGCAACATACCAATTTCAGCCCCGGTAAAAGCAGCCTGCTCAACAACAAAGTTATTGAGCATCGCCATCCAACCAGCAAAAGTAACTGACATGATAATGCTGGCAACAGCTAAGAAAACAAACGGACTGTGCCATCTATTAGTCTGTGCTGCTATAAGTGGCGCTGTATTTCCCGTACTTACTTGTTCTGTCGTTGCTTTGTCCATACGAATCCCTGTTCTAAATAACTGATACTAGGTTACTGACACTTACTAAATAACACTAAAGAGTTAACTCTTGTTAATTCATTGAGAGTGCTAAATGCCAAAATGATAGATATACAAGCGATCTTCGACCTATCTACTTGTGTCGCTAAAGTAGCCATTATATGATGATTTCAACATGACCTATAGCGACAATTATGACAGATAGTTTATCAATTCAGACAAAATCAACTTGGCATCAGCAAAGTCCTAGCCGGCTTTATCCAAGCTTACCCCGCTCGGTATTACCTTTGTCTGCTGAATTTAAAGCGATGACTCAGATTATTAGTCATTCTCACCCTTGGTCGCAGCTTTCCTATTCTTGTGTTGGGGTTATGCACATTGAAACCGATGCCGGAATTTTTGTTATTCCACCTGAGCAAGCACTCTGGCTACCTCCGGGTATGGCTCATCAACATTTTTGTAAGAATAAAGTGAGTTATCGCAGCTTATATATAGCCCCTGAATTAAGCAAAATATTAGGTCAACAAGTACGGCCGTTAACCGTTGACCCTTTATTGAAATCATTGATACTAGAAATATCAAACTGGCCTGAAGACTACGAAGAAACAGCACAAACACAACGTTTTATTCTGGTATTATTAGATCGATTAGCCATGGCAAAAAGTAACGAGCTTTTTATGCCGACCATTCAAGATAAACGACTATTACCTATCATTGAAACGCTAAACCAAGAGCCCGCAAATAAGTTAACCGTAGAACAATGGGCACTCAAAGTAGGCGCATCAAGTCGCACCCTAAATAGATTATTTAATCAAAATTACGGCATGGGCTTTAGTCGATGGAAACAGAAGTTGAGAATATTAAAATCGTTAGAGCTACTTAACAGCAACTCGCAACTGGCAGAAATTGCCTTTGAGTTAGGCTATGAATCAACGTCTGCATTTATTACCGCCTTTAAAAAGCACTTGGGTTGTTCACCTAAAAAGTACCTTGCTAAGTAGTGACTTAATAATTAAAGGACTAATGAAATGACTGTAAATTCAGTTGAGTTTAGATAATCAGCTTCACTGAAATTTAAAAATGCAAAAGCCCTGCAATCTAAGCAAGGCTTTAAAGTGAGTTCACTCAAAGATAACAAGTATGTTATTTATAACACTACACCTGTGATCTCTTACTTATACCAATTACAGTAATTACACCGTTAATCTATTCGTTAACGCTGCTGCTAGGTCATGTTCAATGGTAGCCAATTCATCTTCAAAGAAAAATTTGTCGGTATCAAACGGTTTAAGCAATTTCACATCGTTAGTGGTTTCATCATATTTAGCTAAGAATACTTTATCCATCCACTTCATGTTACGCCCTTCAGTAAACATCAAAGCAAAGGCTCGCTCTCCGCCAACTTCACATTCTCCCATAATCGATATTTTACCCGCAGAAGTGGTCATTGAAAGATGACGTGAGGGACGGTTAATAGATGGTAATTCACGATAAATTTTATCAAATATTTGACTTACCGCGCTCAGAGGTGCAGTAAAGTAATGATGTTCACCTGTTGGTCTAGCGCAATACATAGAATGAAAACTGATTAACATAGTACCTAATATATTAGATAAATCTATCCAGTTTTGTGCGCTGCGATCTATATCGATTGAGCCATCTTTATGCTCGAATAAACTGATGTGATTCATCATCGGACTTTGACTACGAATAACCACACCATGGCGTTGCAAACGACGTATTGCAGCAATCGTTGTTGGGTTTAATAATTCACGTGGGGTAGAAAAATGTGCCATCCATGCTAGTTGAATGCCATTTTCATGCATCTTATCAAATACTGCTAACATCTTGTCGTACTTACTGCTCAAAATCATTTCTGGTTGAAAGGTTAACGCACGTGTAGCAAGACGAACCGTTTTAATATGCAATAACTCTCTATCTTCCATTAATGGCGTAACATATTGTTCAAAACGACTCGCTGGCATGTAGCCACCATCACCACCAGTAATAAGCATATCAGTAACTTCTTTATGCACTTTCAAGTAACGATGGATTTGATCTATTTCTTTTTGGATAAACATATCTTCATCACCGCGAACTTGCGCATGACGGAAACAGTAAGTACAAAATGAAAAGCAGTTCTGTGTGGTTTTATCAAAAATTAACTGACACTGAGGGTATTTATGTTGGCTACCATCAAGAAACTCTATTTCACCTTGCTCGTTTTCAAACCAGGGTTTATTAAGTTGTTGGTTACCATCATGGGGACTGGTTTTTTCTTGGTAATCAGCAACAATGATTTTTTTCTCTGGTAGGCTAGCAACTAAATATTCAGCAACGGTAATTTTGTTAATCATATTCGGTTGCGGCATCACTAACTGAAAGACTGAATCTTCATAAAAATTATTCCAGTCAATGCTATTTAAACTATGCTTAGTGGCTAAAAAACGATAGACCTCAATAAACAATTCCCGCTCTTCAATATCACCAATATCTATATTATTAGCTTCAAGAATTTCAACCACACGGCGAAAACCTGACAGACCAGTGTATTGATCTTTCTCATCAAACATATGTGCTTCTTTATCGAGTAAACCCGAATGCTGAGGGTAAGAAGCATGCAGACGACTTAATAGCCCCGGTGACAATAGTTTTTCATTTATAATCGTTTGGCGAACATCATCACTGTAATGATACACAGCCATCATATCGTCAATATCAGTTTCACTGACATCACTAATGCCACTAGTTCGACTATGGACATTACCATCTAATACTTGGTTATTAGGCTGACAAGCGCTTGGGTCAACTATAGCAACATCAATATGCTTTACTTCAGTAGGTGAGGCTTCAGTCAAGGACGTTTTAGTCGTTGAAACGTTGGAGTTTGAATTGGAGTTAGTCATAACAAGGCTCTCTACCGTAAACTCAAAATATTGATGAACACACGGCATATGTTTAAAGGTTAATAGTTCAGACAAGGTGTTTTATCAGGAGATTTTCAAAGAAAGTGCGGTACGAATCAAACGAGTAAAAATCATCAATTCATGACCTTTGGTAATACCTACGAGAAAATAAGCCTCCTTATTCGTCTTGTTTGATCCTAAGTAATAAAGAGAATCGGCCTTTGGTTATACTGACAAGCATGTAAATAAATAATTCAGCGATACGCTATGCTCATTAACTAAGGCCATTTCATCAACGTTTGGAGCTATTAGCTAAAGCAGTCAATCAAAGAAGAGAATAATGAACTATCAGCCTAAAGAAAGTCCTCAATCTAAAAGGTTATTGCCTAGTACCAGCATGCTGGCCGCTTTTGATGCTGCTGCAAGAACAGGTAGTTTTACCGCTGCCTCAAAAGAGCTGGCATTAACTCAAGGGGCGATTAGTCGCCAAGTAAATGCGCTAGAGTTACAGCTAAGCGTTAATTTATTTCATCGTAATAAACAAAATATAACCTTAACTGAAGTCGGAAAAAGCTATGCTAAAGAGGTCAATTCTGCTTTAAGCCATATAAGATCCGCAACACTAAACATCATGACGAATCCCGATGGCGGCACACTTAATATTGCGATATTACCGATGTTTGGCTCTCGTTGGTTAATGCCAAGGCTGGCTGACTTTTTAGCAAAACACCCACAAATCACCATTAATACGGTAAGTAAGCTATCACCATTTGATTTTGCCCATGAGGATGTTCATTGTGCTATTCATTTTGGTAAAGCTGATTGGTCAGAGGCCAATAGCACTTTTTTAATGGCAGAAGAAACTGTTCCGGTATGCTCACCAACATTATTCAAAAAAGCAGAATTAGCACAAGCAGATAACGTATGTGCTAACGTAATCAATTTACCGTTATTGCATATATCGACCAGACCTGAAGCTTGGCAGCAGTGGTTTAATGAACATAACGTAATATCAAAAACACAGTCACAATCGAATTCAAAAGCAAAACAAGGCATGCACTTTGAACAATTTTCTATTGCAACTAATGCTGCCGTTGCTGGGCTAGGTGTGGCATTATTACCGAGATTTTTAATTGAAAATGAATTAAAACGCGGTGAATTACAGATAATTTGTAACACACCCCAAGCTACCGATAATGGTTATTATTTAGTAACGCCCAACGACAAACTTAGCTATCCCCCCATATTAGCTTTTACTAGTTGGCTATCTGAAGTACTTGCCAGTGAGTAAAGTTATGCTTTAGTGACTGAATGAGCTCTCGCATTAGTGAAAGTATGAGCGATTAATAATACCGAAGGCAACCTGTAATAAACGCCTCATATTTAAATTAACTAGGCAGTAATTTTAACTAAGCAAAAAAAGGGTCTGATAAAATCAGACCCTTTTATAAGTAATCAAAAAATATTTATGCAGGGTAAGTTATTTTTTCTTCCTCTATAGAACTCTGTTTTTCTATTTGTACTTTTACTTCATCAGTATTTTCTACAGCATCCCCATCAGGAAGAATTGCATTTAAAACCAAAGCAATTAAAGAACCGGTCGTAATACCAGAAGCTAAAATTATTTTAATAAATTCAGGTAATTGACTCAACAATTCAGGACGAACTGTTACCGCCATGCCTGCGCCAATACTTACGGCGATAATAATACCGTTTCTTTTGGTATGCTGAGTCTCAGATAAAATATTTATGCCTGCGGTGATTATCATGGCAAACATAACTAAGCCTGCGCCACCAAGTACTGGCAAAGGTATAGATACGACTAGAGCACCGATTACAGGGAAGAGTCCTGCAAGAATCAGCATAGCGCCCGTGATGGCAACAACATAGCGACTAGCCACTCCTGTCATACCAACGATACCAACATTTTGAGAGAAAGAAGAAAAAGGTGTAGTAGAAAAGACTGACGCTAAAGCAGAACCTAGTCCATCACATAAAATACCACTAGATAACTTCTTACCTGTTAGCTTAGTTTTGGTTACATTCGATAATGCTAAAAAATCACCAGTAGATTCGACTATGGTCACTAAGTAGGCGATAGACATGCCAATAATACCACTGATAGGAAAAGATAAGCCAAAATGAAAAGGACTTGGTAGCGCAAATAAAGGTGCTTCTTGTACTGGTTTAAAATCGACAAAACCTAAAGCAACACAGACTACAAATCCTACC
Organism: Colwellia sp. 75C3; assembly: GCF_002836255.1. GTDB lineage: Bacteria > Pseudomonadota > Gammaproteobacteria > Enterobacterales > Alteromonadaceae > Colwellia. Next base: position 312,406 of record NZ_PJAU01000032.1, read on the forward strand.
ATCATACCAATAACAACCGCTGCCGCTGATAAGATACCTTTACCGAACATAGATAACAAAATCACCGTTGTTAAAACCAGCATACCAATAGCTAAATTAGCCAGTGAAGCATAACCCTCTTGCCCAACTTGACCGCCAGCAAACCAATCAACAGCTACGGGAATTAACGACAAGCCTATCAAAGTAACGACGGTACCCGTAACAATCGGCGGGAAAAACTTCCTGATGAATGGCATAAAAAAACTACCAATGATCATCACAAGTGAGGCGACCAAAGCTGAACCTAAAATACCGGCCACCCCATGCTCAAAACCAATTGCTATAGAAACCCCGACAAAAGTGAAGCTAGTGCCCATCACACAAGGCAGCCTTATACCAACAGGGCCAACACCTTTACATTGAATGATAGTAACAACACCTGAAACAAGCATTGCCGCATTAACAAGAACGACAATATCTGCTACTGGCAAGCCTAAAACGCCACCAACGACTAAAGGTACCGTTATAATCGCCCCTAACGCGGCAAGTAAATGCTGGGCAGCGAGTATTATTGACGTACCTGCTGGTGGTTTATCTTCAACTTTATACAAAATATCCATATGACCATCCGAGTTATTATTGCTTTATTAAGGCGCTTGAACATAGAGAATTGACTATATTTCTAGCATAGTGTTATCTCGATATTCACATAAAGCTGACTATAGTGTCAATTAATGTTAATTGAGTAATCATTCTAAAAAACAAAATAACTATGCAACAATATCGAGTGTAATTATTAATCGCCTACATTAGTATTAGCGTGATAAAACATAAGGCGATGATATTATTAGTTTTAAAAAAATATAAACTGATGATTCATACAACCTAAAAATACCACTATGTGGAATGATATGTTTGTATTGGGGAGTGAGAGTGGCTTAAGCATCTTTGAAATACAACCGATTGGTCTGTATTCATGGAATTGATTAATCAGAATGCCTTTGACTCGATTATACGACTTAAATTGAGTTAACGGCTAACATCCCTCTAACAAGGTAAGTAAATAGTAAAAGTAGTGCCTTTATTTTCTTCACTAGTGACTGTTATTTTACCTTTGTGTTTTTTAATAATTCCAAAGGATATTGATAAGCCTAAACCTGTACCAACACCTACTGCTTTAGTGGTAAAAAAAGGGTCAAAAATTTTATTCATTATAGACTGCGGTATACCTTTGCCATTATCGCTTATTTCAATGGTCAGGTACTGCTTTCCCTCTTCCTGCTTAACTGCAGTCGTTATATCTAAAACACCTTTCTCTTTTGTTGCATGAGCGGCGTTGATAAACATGTTCAGTAATACTTGATTCATTTCACCCGGGTGACAATAAATTTTAGGTAGTTCGGTTAAATTTTTGTTTACCGTTAAACAATATTTAAGTTCATTCCAAACAACTTTAAGAGACTCTTCAATGAGGCTGTTAATATCGCAAAGCTCTTTTTCAAAACCACCAGAGTGACTCACTTTATTCAAATTACTGACGATATCTTTAACTCTATTTAGTCCTTTATCTGTTTCAGCCAACATAGGTTTTATATCACTATTGATATAATCAATATCTTCTTGCTGCCTTAATTTTTGATAGGCGTTAGCAATTTCAGGTGAAGCTATTGCGGACATATGTGTGAGCATAAAATCATCTAACAATAATAATGAATCAACATACTCGGACAGCATAGTTAAATTACTGATTGAATAACCTATCGGGTTATTTATTTCATGAGCGACGCCTGCCGCTAACTGGCCTATAGAAGCCATTTTTTCAGATTGTATAAGCTGTTGTTGCGTTGTTTTTAATTCGTTTACCGTTGATTCAAGCTTAAGGAAATTGTCATAAAGACTACGGGTTTTTTCATCTAATAAGTGCTCGGCCAGCAATCTCGCTTTTCGTTCTCGTTCGTAGGCCACTTTGTAAGAGTCGGGGTTATTCATTATGACCTTTAAAATTTATCACTAACTTACAACGCGTAGCGCCTTGATGAATACACTCGGGATGTTCGATTGTTATTATTTCATTAAACTGCTCTGCAGCGCCATAAATCAAACCTACACTGGCATGACATAATTTTCGTTTAGAGCTGTAATACATGATAAGGGTATTTTCATCTACCGTTTCATATTCAAAGGTAGGCAGATAAGCTTTGGGATGTAGGCGTTGCACTTCGACATGGATAAGGCCATCGATAGCAAGTAGAAAGCTTTTTAAGTTATCTATTTTGGAAATATCTACTGGGCTGGTATCGTATAATTTCTTGAATAGGTACCGACCAAACTTCTCAACTAACGTTTCAGCATCAATGCCAGTTTTAACCGATAGCGCTTGAACCATATTTATTAGTTCACTATCTAGGTATTGCTCTCCGCTAGTATATATCCCCTGTGATGGCGGGTCCGTTTTCTCAATTAGTTCATTCCACTGTTCCATTCCCATTTGTTCAATGATCATATCTGAGAATGCTGTATATATAGAGCCTTGCATAGTTACTCCTCTAATGAATTAAGATAACTAAAATATTCATCATGTTAATACAGTTTAGTCGTTAAATAAGTAAACTCGTGCTTACTATTAAATTAATCGTAAACTTAATACTAATAAAACTATTTTGTACCTACTTAATGATAATTACCCCCTTAGCTATGCGAAGGAAATGACACAAATTACAGGCATAAAAAAAGAGCGCCTAAGGCGCCCTTTTACTAATAATCTATTTAAAAAAAGAGTCTATTAAGACTTTGATTTTTCTTCAGCTTCTTGGATTTTAACTTTCCAAATTGCAGGGCCTGTTACATGAGCAGACTCACCAGTGCTATCAACCGCAACAGTTACTGGCATATCTTCTACTTCAAATTCATAGATAGCTTCCATACCCATGTCTTCAAAGGCAACCACTTTTGCTTTCTTGATTGCTTTTGAAACAAGGTAAGCAGCGCCACCGACAGCCATTAAGTACACTGATTTGTGATCTTTGATGGTTTGACATGTTGCTGCACCACGTTCAGCTTTACCGATTGTGCCTAAAAGACCGGTTTCGGCTAACATCATCTCAGTAAATTTATCCATACGTGTTGCTGTAGTAGGGCCTGCAGGACCTACCGCTTCATCACCAATAGCATCAACTGGACCAACGTAGTAAATAAACTTGTTAGTGAAATCTACTGGTAATTTCTCACCTTTAGCTAACATGTCTTTAATACGTTTATGCGCAGCATCACGACCAGTTAAGATAGTACCGCTAAGTAAGACAGTTTCACCGGTTTTCCAGTCGCTGATATCAGCTTTACCTAAATCATCAACATTTACGCGGCGAACGTTTTCGCCAACTTCCCACGTGATTTCAGGCCATTCTTCAAGCTTAGGCGGCGTTAAATTAGCAGGACCTGAACCATCAAGATGGAAATGTACATGGCGCGTTGCTGCACAATTTGGGATCATCACAACGGGTTTAGACGCTGCATGGGTTGGTACTGAGTTAATTTTCACATCAACAACAGTAGTTAAACCACCTAAGCCTTGTGCGCCAATACCTAATTTGTTTACACGTTCAAAAATTTCTAGACGTAATTCTTCTTCAGCTGTTTGTGGGCCTCGTTCAATTAAGTCTTGAATGTTTACTGGATCCATTAAACTTTCTTTGGCTAATACGCCAGCTTTTTCAGCTGTGCCACCAACACCTATACCTAACATTCCTGGCGGACACCAACCAGCGCCCATTGTTGGTAGCGTTTTAACTACCCAATCAGCAATCGAGTCAGACGGGTTTAACATCGCCATTTTAGTTTTATTTTCACTACCGCCGCCTTTGGCAGCAATCATTATTTCAAGACCAGCGCCAGGCACCATGTCAATATGTACAACCGCAGGCGTATTATCTTTAGTATTTATACGTTTTCCTGCAGGGTCTTTCACTATTGAAGCGCGTAATGGGTTATCTGGATTTAAATACGCACGACGCGTACCTTCATCAACCATTTGTTGTACGGTCATGTCAGTTTTATCCCACTGAACAGCCATACCCACTTTAACAAAACAGGTAACAATACCAGTGTCTTGGCAAATTGGACGTTTACCTTGCGCTGACATACGTGAGTTAATCAAAATTTGTGCTATTGCGTCTTTCGCCGCCGTTGATTCTTCTTTGTTATAGGCTTTTTCTAATGCCTGAATAAAATCAAGTGGATGATAATAAGAAATATATTGCAGTGCATCTTCAATACTGTCGATTAAGTCTTGTTGTTTAATTATGGCCATAGTGCTCTCTATTAGCTGGAATATTCTTTAATACCCTTTAATACTGGGTAGTTGAAAGTTATAATAAATCTATCGAATACCCATTACCATTCAAAGTGCAGGATTTCAGTGGGAATTAAAATGACTTTAGGCAAGTTAAGTAATTTAAACATAGTCACTCTATGTTTTGATTATTTAACGCCGCGAAAAGGCATTTTAAACCCATCGGAGAAGCGCTTGAGCAACATCACTTCATCGTTGCTGTGATTTATAAGGGAATAACCATTATTTCATCACAGCGCCTTGAATTGAAATTGCTCAAGCACTCTGAAACATGCATCTTGATTGGTAACGGGTATATATATAATAACCTGCTATTGAAAGTGCTGCCAGAGCAAATGGCTGATAATAACTATTTAACTAGCGAATACTTAAGTGAAAAAATCCTTGTTCAACAACACTAATACAGCATTTACTGCGGCGCTTAACATAGAGATGAATGCGACTAAAATTGACTTAACACTTTCAGCTAAAGTACTGCCTTTAAAAAGAGGTACTACATCAGAAGATATATTTGGCCCTATGTCTCATCAAGCTTGGGCAATGTGGTTAGATTCAGGTAATAGTGACCATGTTGATAGTCGCTTTGATATTTTAGTGTGGCAGCCTATCGCCACCTTAACCACACAAGCTGATAGCACCGAAATCTGTTTTCCTCGCACTTGTATTCCTGATGCCTATCATCCTGAAAAGAGTATTAGTGAAAAAAGCATTATCTCCAGCACCGATGATCCACTGTTATTGCTTAAGCAGCTTCAAGCTCATTTATTTAACGTGCCAAACTCGACGCATGAATTCTTACCTTTCTTAGGGGGTGCATTAGGATATTTCGCTTATGATCTAGGCCGTCGCTTTGAACAACTTCCTAGTGTAGCTAAGCAAGATATTAATTTACCTGAGATGGCGGTAGGTCTTTATGATCGAGCGGTTATTTTTGATAAAAGTTCAGCAACATTTTACTTAGTTTGTGCTGATGACCAGCGAAGCGAGATTGAAAAACATCTCATTAACTCAGCGAACATTACAAACCAGGTTAACAACACTAGCTTTCATTTGAATAGTAGCTGGCAAGCCAATATGGATAAAGCCAGTTACATAGAAAAATTTAATAAAGTCCAAAGTTACTTATTGAGCGGTGATTGTTATCAAATTAATTTGGCTCAACGCTTTAGCGCACAATACCAAGGTGATGAATTTGAAGCTTACTTGGCGCTAAAAGAGGCGAATAAAGCCCCTTTCTCTGCTTTTATCCGCTTAGATAATGCGGCCATTTTAAGTGTCTCACCTGAACGATTTTTACAGCTATCCCAAGGTAAAGTGCAAAGTAAGCCCATTAAAGGCACCATGCCTCGCAGTGACAATAAAATTCAAGATGCCAAGAATGCCGAAATATTAAGACATTCCAGCAAAGATAATGCTGAAAACTTAATGATTGTTGACCTCTTGCGTAATGACATAAGTAGAAGTTGTCAGGCTGGAACAGTCAAGGTTCCTAAGCTTTTTGATATTGAAAGCTTCCCAGCAGTTCATCACTTAGTCAGTACAGTTGAAGGTATTCTCTCTAGCGATAAACATGCTACAGATCTACTTCGTGGTGCTTTTCCAGGCGGCTCTATTACCGGGGCGCCTAAAATACGTGCCATGGAAATCATCGAAGAGTTAGAGCCACATCGTCGTAGTGTTTATTGTGGATCAATTGGCTACCTTTCCAATTGTGGCAATATGGATACTAGCATAACGATTAGAACCTTAATTTGTCAGCCAAATGAAGCTTCAGAAAATAGCTCGGTGAATGACAATAAGACAATTCATTGTTGGGCGGGTGGTGGGCTAGTCGCTGATTCAACCGCACAAAGCGAATACCAAGAAACCTTTGATAAAGTTAATTGCATTTTACCGGTATTATCAAAACTCAATCAGGTGTAGGCTTTAGTTAATGCCTCAAGTTAGCACATTGAGTTAATACCTGAGTGAAATTTAAGTTAAGCCTTTCTAATAATGTAGCTGCAATTATTACTATTAACTTTTTCAATTAAAGAGTACGCCAATGACCAAAGATGAGTTTTTATTACGCTTTAATTTATTACAATTGGCTGAGTCTGAGCATAACTATCAACACCCTTTGCCATTAAGATCAGCCGCTGTGCTGATTGCTTTAGTTGAGTCCGACAATGGTGAAGGCTTACAAGTATTATTAACTAAACGAGCGAGCCACTTAAGGCATCACCCATCACAAGTGAGTTTCCCCGGCGGTAAAGTTGAAAAAGAAGATACATCGCTAATAGATACTGCGCTGCGAGAAGCTTATGAAGAAATAGGCTTGTCTCGTGAAGCGATAACCGTGCTAGGGCAATTCCCGCCTTATCAAACGATTAGTGGTTTTCAAGTTACCCCTATTATTGCTATTGTCGCCAGTGCACAGCTTTACCAGATGGATAAAAATGAAGTCGCTGAAATATTTCAAGTACCATTACAGCATTTTATAACGACTAATGACCACCATGTTTTTGTTGCTCATAAGAGTGGCAAGCCACACAACGTGCACTTTTTACCTTATAAACACTACAATATATGGGGTGCTACCGCGGTAATGCTCAAAGATTTAGTAGCCCACATAAACTAATCCTCATGGTATTTGTTCAATAAAAAAACTTTGCTAGTGCATTTAGTTCTCAATTAGTCCAAAATTTTGTTTCTTTATCTGATAACTTTCAGCTAAAATTACCACTTACAGAAACAAATCGACAATAATTTCATTATTCAAACAAAAACTGACTATTATCCGGAAAACAATAACAAAAACAATATTTGATATTGCCGAATTCTATTTTTCTCGATATTTATCTTGAACATCTTAGAGTCTATAATTAAAGAGTAGTGTGAATTGTACCAATGGGACTAATCCAGTTGGTATTAAATAAGCAGAGCAAAGGTAAAAAAGTATGATCAGTGTATTTGATATGTTCTCTATTGGCATAGGCCCATCAAGCTCACACACAGTGGGTCCAATGAAAGCGGCAAAAATTTTCGTTGATGCGCTAGTTAAGCAAGAGTTATTAACTAAAGTCGACCGAGTTAAATGTGAACTTTTTGGCTCATTAGGACAAACCGGTATTGGCCATGGTACCGGTAAAGCGGTTATTTTAGGCTTTACTGGTCAAACGCCTGAAGGCATTCCGGTTGAGTCTATAGAAGCAACCTTAACCGAAGTAATTGGCAGTCAAAAAATATCACTTAATGGTACTCATGAGGTTAATTTCCCTAAAGATGACGCCATTATTTATCATAGGAAAAAAACCTTACCTGCTCATGCTAATGCCATGACTTTATATGCTTATCAAAATGATGCCTTATTGTTAGAGCAAACTTATTACTCCATTGGTGGTGGTTTTATTGTTGAAGCATGTGATTTTGAACAAGAAAAAGATAAAGCGCTGTCTTTGCACACCAATATTAAACGACCACATGTTTTCAGCTCAGGTGATGAGTTATTAGCTTTGGCGAGTACTAAAGGTTTAAGTTTTAGTACTCTCATGATGGATAACGAAAAGTGCTTAAACAGTGAAACGGAAATTCGCACTAAACTGGTTACTATTTGGCAAGCAATGAAAGACAGTGTTGATCGCGGAATGTCAACCGAAGGTATCTTACCGGGCGGTTTAAAATTAGCTCGCCGCGCCCCTGCGCTCTATCGCTCTTTGTTGGTAGAAAAATCTACCGATCCTTTGACCGCAATGGACTGGGTAAATTTATTTGCGATGGCTGTTAACGAAGAAAATGCCGCTGGTAGCCGGGTAGTTACCGCACCAACAAACGGCGCTGCCGGTATAATTCCTGCGGTACTTTGTTACTATGATAAGTTTATAAAACCGGTTTCCGATGATGACTGTGTTCGCTATTTACTAACCGCCGCCGCCATTGGTATTTTATATAAAACCAATGCCTCTATTTCTGGCGCTGAAGTGGGTTGTCAAGGTGAAGTCGGTGTTGCTTGTTCAATGGCCGCCGGCGCATTAACTGAAATTATGGGTGGTACACCACCGCAAGTAGAAAATGCCGCTGAAATAGGTATGGAACATAACCTAGGTTTAACCTGCGATCCTGTTGGCGGCTTAGTTCAAGTACCTTGTATTGAACGTAACGCTATGGGCTCAGTCAAAGCAATTAACGCTTCACGTCTTGCCTTACGCGGTACTGGTACACAAAAAGTTTCTTTAGATAAAGTAATCAAAACTATGTGGGAAACAGGTAATGATATGAAAACTAAATATAAAGAAACGTCACGTGGCGGCTTAGCTGTTAACATTATTGAATGTTAGTAAGTCTTTAGTTAAAGCGTTAACTTAATAAATCAAAAAGCCCCTGTAAGTTTACTTACAGGGGCTTTTCTTTGTTTGAAGCTTTTACCTTAATATTTATTAAAGAATAAGGTTAAAACCTAAAAGTTATATTGATAACCCATAGAAACAGTTAACGGCTTACCAACCATTACTGAGCCATGCATACGAGTAGCCATATAGGTTTCATCAAGTAAATTATCAACACTAAAACGTACTTGCTGGTTTTGAGCAACGTCATAACTGGCAACAAAATCAACTACGGTATGCGCGTCAATATTTTCTGCACTATCTCCAGTGCCTGCTTTACTGCGCATTTCACCGGTATAACGAACTAATACGTTAGTGCGCCATGCATCTCCAGCTAAACCAAGTGTTAGTTGCAACTGATTTTCAGGTACATAAGGGAATTCATCACCTGCTTTAACATCGCCCCAAAAATCAGATTTAAAGCTATTTAAAAATTCAGTTTGTGTATGAGTAAAGGTTAAATCGATTGGCATTGAAATATCGCCAAAATCAACTTCATAGCCAGCTTTAAATTCAAGACCGGTAATTTTTACTTCGCCAGCATTGTATTGTTCGCCAATATTGTCATCTTCACAATTTTGACTCGCAGTACAGTTACCATGCATATTTTCGTAATCAGATAAGAATAATAATGCTTCAGCATTGAAGGCATTTCTTCCAAACCTTGCACCAAATTCATAGTTAATGCTTTCTTCGTTGGTCGCTTCTTCATTACCTGGTGACGGCGGAGCAAAACCTTTTTGTACGCCGCCAATTAACACTAAATCATCGCTGACATGATAAGTCATCGCTAAAGACGGTAATACCACGTCGAGTTCATTTTTCTTAAATTTTGGTACCATAGAACGGCTTGGGTCCTTTTTCCCCCAATCTTCACGTTCAATAGTCATATCTTCATAGCGAAGTCCTGCGTTGACAACAAACTTACCCACGGTCCATTCATCATGAATAAATAAAGCTAAAGCACTAGCACTATCAACGCGATTTGAATCTGTACCTGGCTGACCTGCTTCAGTAAGGGTCATGTTGTAATTCGCATCCATATAATACTCATCAACCCATTGATATCTATCCATTTCATCTTTGTGGTAACGGATACCAAATTTTACTTGATGGCTATCAAAGTCTGCATCTAATACTGTTTGAACGCCTTGCGATAGGTAATCACGATTATTGGCTTTTACTTGCGTATATAGTTCGTTACTAAGACCTTTGTCATAGTCCGAAGCAAGTTGTGAACCTTTGCTCAGGCTTTCATAGATAACTTTTGAATTACCTTCATCATCAACGCCCATTTGACCTACTTTACTGGTTTTATACCAGTTACGGCTAAAATCATTATGATAAACCGTAGTACCTAAGTTGAAGCGACTTGATAACTCTATCGCGTGACTTAGTTGTAATTGCAGGTGCTCGTTAGACATATTATCTTTTTGTGACGCTGAATAACGGCTGTAAGGGTCGCTATTAAAATCAGCTTCCGTTAAACCCATATAGGTATCATCAGACTCTTCATCTGAGTACTTTATTTTAAATTCAAGTTCTTGATAAAAGGTTGCATTGTCATCAGTGTTATAACGCACTTTACCCAAGATATCATTTTTCACAAAACCAGTGTCTTGGTCACTATGGTTAATATCTTTATAACCATCCGCTTGATAACGGAAAACTTCAAAGACTGAACTCAAGTTTTCACCTTTACCACCAATGACGCCGTGTACTTTAGCAAAACCATCTTGTCCTGCTTGCACACTAACTTGACCTGCAAGTTCTTCATCCGGGATTTGACGAGATACCATGTTGATTACGCCCCCCGTCGTACGAGGTCCATACATAGCACTTGAAGTACCTTTAAGTACTTCTACTTTTTGCATACGGCCAGCCGTTGGAAAGTAATATGCAGAAGGTGCAGCATAAGGCGCTGGGGCTGCCAATACGCCATCTTCCATAATAGTGACTTTTTCACTTCGGTTTTGACCGGTACCGCGCATACCAATATTAGCGCGTAAACCATAACCATCTTCTTCTAAAACGTAAACACCTGGAATAGAAGTCAGGGTACGCATAATATCGGTATAATCAAATTTTTCTAAATCATCTTCTGATAATTGATGCGCACTACCAGGTATATTATTAACCGCTGTACTGTTACCAAGAATGGTAAATTGTTCATCAACTGAAGCATCTTTTAGTGCTACGTCGGCAAAAGCATTGCTAGAAATGATACTGGCAATAACCAAACTTAATAGGGTTGGTTTAAACGATTGAATTGACACCTTTGACTCCAAGTTTTTGTTGAATACTGTATTTAATTCTTCATTGCGCGCATTTAATCACGAAAGGTAATGCGAATCAATGTTATTTATCACTTGATTCTAGAAGATCGAAGTCAACTTGATATAGAACAAATAATCTCTAGAAAAGTGACTGTTTAACTTAACTCGCCATTACTCTCGTTTATCAAATAGTTAATAAATTCACATCAGAGAACAAGTACGACATTGTTTAATATGCAATACACCGCACCTTTATCTATGCTGATATATAAGTAAGTAGGGAATATTTTTAATGGGGAGGGCTTATAGCTTTCGACTGAAGTAAACGAATAAAAGGCAGTTAGCCTATGATTAATAATTTTACCTATCCAAGAATATTTCCCGCACAGGCTTTTTTACTATTATCACTTACTTCGCGCCATGAACAGTCAAAAAGTCAATCACCCCAGATTATTGAACGTTTAAACAGAGGTTTCTGACTTGTAAGATTAACTAGTTGCTTGTGTTGCTAGCGGTATTTGAAGTTACATTAAGGTTTTTCTTTTCAACTGAACTTGTTGGGTAAGTAAATAAGACACGATACTTAGCTTTGAGTCCTTTAGCATTAAAAGCCGATTTGAACATATAAATCCACTGATGAAAGCTAATATAAAATGGATTGTTAGATTTTATTTGGCCAATAATACCATAGCGACAAGGGCCATTATTCTCAGCATCTTCTTCTACATAAGTGCCAAATAGCTTGTCCCAAAGAATTAATACACCAGCAAAGTTTCTATCTAAATACGCTTTATTGGTTGAATGATGCACTCGATGATGTGAAGGCGTATTGAATATTTTTTCAAACCAACCCAATTTATAAATGATTTCTGTATGTACAAAAAATTGATACGCTAAATTAAGGGCAACCACAGTAAAAACGGTGTTCGGATCAAAGCCAACAATTATCATTGGCATCCAAAAAATCCACATACCCGCTATTGGGTACATTAAGGATTGTCTAAAAGCGGTTGAGAAATTCATCTTAGTTGAACTGTGATGGACAACATGCGCGGCCCACAACCAATGTATATGATGGGACGCTTTATGAAACCAATAATAAAGAAAATCTTGTAATAGAAAAGCAATAAAAACAGTTATAAAACTAAGCGTGATATCAAACACGGCAAATTGATGTAACCAATAAAAAAAGGGCATCAATAATAATAGCGCGATAGCATCGGATGCTTGATGTAAAAGTGCTAAAACGGTATTCGCCAAACTGTCTTTAATGTCATAAAGTTTACGGTGTTTGACAAACTCGTAAATAATAAAGCCTAGGAATATTGGACTCAGTGCCAATAGGATCACTTCAATACTCATGCGCAGTTACCTGTTTCAAAGTGTTCTGCTAATTTTTTCATCGCATTAATAATATCGCGTCCAACAAAAAATTTTAACAAAAAGTCGGGCAACCATTTGGGGCCATTAAATTTAATAACGTAGTCAAGTTGTGTAGTTTGCTCCTCACTATCGAGTGATGCTGCTTGAGGTGTTAAGTGTATATCGCCTTGATGATCTGATACTGGCCAGTTACCCTTAATGCGGTAGCAAATATGCTCGTTACTTGCATTAATGATCTCTTCTTCAAATACTATTTTTCCGATAGAAATTCGACGAACAGCACCTTTCCCCCCAATTAATTCACCATCAGCTTGAATTTTTATTGTTTTAATTTTGGCATTAAAAAATCGTTCTAATTGTGGGTGGTCTAATAAAACTTGGCATACCTTCTCTACTGGAGCGGATATTTTTTGTGTTACTTCAATGGTAATCATAAATCTCACCCGATAATTCATACAAGCGTTTAATTAAATGAATTCAACCAGAGTTCTTATTAAACAACAAGTGTTTATTTTTAACTCACCGAGAGACGTAATAAATAATGACTAAAAATAAGAGTCCACTAAGTCGAGTTGCCTAGAGTATCCGGCTTATTACAACCATTTCATGAGATGCGTTATTCTAGAAAAAATTATCATAACTCTACATAAAACAGCTTAGTAGTAGTTTTATCTTGCGATTAACACTAAAGAAGATAAAGTAAATGCATAAACATCTGCGGCACTCTGAATAAAGGCATCGAAATGACAAGTAGTGAAATGATAGGCAGTGAGCAATCACTAACATCCATTTTAGAACAACAGAAATTAGACTATAAATTATCTCCAGCCCCTTCTTTGCAGTATAGAAAAGAGCAATTAGTCGCACTTAAAGCGGCTTTATTAGCACATCAAGATGAATTAGTTGCGGCGCTAAATAAAGATTATGGTCAACGCGCAAAATTAGACAGTGTCATTGCCGATATATTGCCTTGTGTGATGAATATCAATTACACCTTAAAAAACCTTAAAAAATGGTCAAAGCCACAGCGCAGACATGCTGGGTTATTGCTATCTCCCGCTAAAATTACTGTGCATTATCAACCCTTGGGCGTTATAGGTATTATGGTACCTTGGAATTTCCCTGTTATGTTATCCATAGGACCTTTGATAGGCGCCTTGGCAGCGGGCAATCGTGCCATGATTAAACTATCAGAATTTACCCCGGCAACCAATGCCGTGATAACAACAATGCTTAGTGGTATTTTTGACCGGAAAACGGTTGCTGTCATAGAAGGTGAAGCCGATGTTGCCGCCACTTTTTCAGCCTTACCTTTTAATCACCTAGTATTTACTGGTTCCACTAATATTGGCAGACACGTGATGCGCGCTGCCGCTAATAATTTAACGCCAGTAACATTAGAGTTAGGCGGAAAATCACCGGTTATTATCGCCGATGATATGCCTATTGAAACCGCTGTTGAACGTCTGATATTTGGTAAGTGTTTAAATGCAGGGCAAATATGTGTTGCTCCAGATTATATTTTTTGCCCTGAGAGTAAAGTTGACGAGTTTGTTGCCGCTTATCAAAAGCAATTTAAAGCTATGTACCCTAAGCATTCAGACAACTCCAGTGATGAAAATAAAGATTACGCCAATATTATTAATGATACCCAGCACAAACGTTTACTTGCTTGGCTTGATGATGCGATTGATAAGGGAGCCAAGGTAGTATCAGCCAGTGGCGAAGAAATCAACCGTTCAACACGCCAGATTGCAACGCAATTAATCACCCAAGTGACTGATGATATGCAGTTAATGCAGGAAGAGATTTTTGGTCCGTTATTGCCAATAATGCCCTATAAAGATTTAGATACTGTTATTGATTACATTAATGACCGCCCTCGCCCACTCGCTTTATATATCATGAGTTTTGACAAAACAACGCAACAATTATTACTTGATAAAACCCATTCAGGCGGCGTTTGCATTAACGATACCATTATGCACGTTGCTGCTGACGATGCTCCTTTTGGTGGTATCGGTGATTCAGGCATGGGCCATTATCATGGTAAAGAAGGTTTTTTAACTTTTTCAAAAGCCAAGACTGTATTAGCGCAAGGTAAAATAAATGTCGGTAAGTTGGTTCACCCCCCTTACGAAAGCTTTATTCAAAAGTTGATGCTGAAACTCTTTATGCGTTAAAGCAAATTTAGTTGGGTAAATAAAGAATAAAAAGGCCACTCTATTAAAGTGGCCTTTTTGGGTTAATAACTAAAGATATTATTATAATTACACTGCAAATGGATACTTAATTGCGTCGTGACATTCATAACCTTCAACTTTAAAATCATCCATCGTTACCCAGGTTTCAAGATCTTCTAAAGATTTTATTTCTGGGTTAATGATAAGCTTTGGTAAAGCTAACGGCTCACGTTTAAGTTGAACATCTTGCATTAATGCTAACTGGTCTTCATAAATATGAGCATTCACTATTTTGTGATATGCCATACCTGCTTTTTTACCAGTTATTTGCGCCATAATAGCCAAGAAGAAGAATACTTGTACTTGGTTAAAGTTAAGCCCTAATGGCACGTCACATGAACGTTGAAAGCTCGTTAGATGTAAAGTATCGCCAAGTAAAGAAAAGTTATGCGTATGCATGCAAGGTCTTAAACACCCCATGTGAAATTCACCTGGGTTGTAAAAGGTTAAGATTTCAGCGCGATCATCAATACCATTTTTAAGGTTATCAACAATTTTTTTCAACTGGTCAATAGTACCGCCATCAGGCTTAGCCCAGGCGCGACCTTGAATACCATAAACCCGCCCCATGTCATCTTCACCTTTACGGTGAGAGTTGTTAAGCCAAGCATCATTTAAGTTAGCATTAGCATCCCACGTTTTAGTGCCTAATTGTCGAAAATCAGCAGCACTATCATAACCACGGATATAACCAATAAATTCAGCAATAGCCGACTTAAAAAAGCTTTTACGTGTGGTTATTAAGGGAAACTCGTTATCACCAACATTGTATTGTAAATCCGCATTAATCACTGTTAAACAACGTTTACCGGTACGTTCGTTTTCAACCCAAGTACCTTCATCGATAATTCGTTGACATAAATCTAAATAAGCGCGCATTATCTATTTCCTTTTACTGACTTATTGGATGATGAGCTAGCGGTTTTCTTTGCTTCTTTATCGTCTTGAGGTTTTTTACCTTCAGCAGAACACCCTTGAGCAATAGCTGATTTTTGTTGCGATAAATAACCTAAATAAATAATAAGCATACCCGCTAAAATCATCGGAATACTTAAAATTTGTCCTTTAGAAATAAAGGAGAAATATAAACCAAGATGCGCGTCAGGCTCACGGAAAAATTCGACGATACTTCTAAAGACCCCGTAACCGATTAAAAAGGCACCGGATGCTAGCCCTAAACTACGTGTTTTACGGCTAATGATATATAAGATGGCAAACAGTACGACCCCCTCTAAAGCAAACTCATATAACTGCGATGGGTGACGCGGTACTTGTAATGGATCCGTTGGAAAAACCATTGCCCAAGGTACATCGGTTTGACGTCCCCAAAGTTCAGAATTAATAAAATTACCTAAACGCCCCATTCCTAAACCAATAGGGACTAATGGCACGACAAAATCGCCCACTGATAAAAACGATTTATTTGTTTTACGCGCGAATATAAATACAGCTAAAACAACACCTAAGAAGCCGCCATGAAAAGACATGCCGCCTTGCCATATTTCAAACAAATATAAAGGGTCTGATAAGAAGTATTCGAACTGATAAAAGAGTACATAGCCAACACGGCCACCTAAAATTACTCCTAAGAATCCATAGAACAATAAGTCGCTTACTTGATCACGCGTCCATGCCCCGTTACTTCTATCAGCAGCTTTATTTGCCATAAACATAGCAGCAAGAAAGCCAATGAGGTACATGGTGCCATACCAACGTAATGATACCGGGCCAATGCTAAATATGATTGGGTCTATCACGGGAAATTGTAAAAACTTATCTGTCATTGCTTGTCCGCTTTCTTAAAGTAGAGAGTTAAAGGTGGAAGGTTAAAAATTCGAAAAGTAAACCTATATGTTCATTGGTCGAGATTATACCCTGTTATGGTTAAAAGGTTACGTTAAAAAGTACTTCACTAAATATTTATTCCACTAAAATTGTTTAACCAAGCATCATTTTAATTGCGACAACAATAAGAAAAACAGCGAAGAACTTCTTCAAAGTTTTTATCGGTAATTTACTCGCATACTTCACACCTATTGGCGCAAATATGGACGAGCTCAGCACAATACCTAACAAAGCAGGAAAATACAGATAACCTAAACTCCACTCAGGAAGATTGGGTAAATTAAATCCGGTAATAATGTAACCAAGAGATCCAAATAGCGCAACCATTACGCCACAAGCGGTAGCAATACCTATTGCGTGTCGAACAGGCACACCGAAAAAACTCAACGATGGCACGAGAATAGCGCCACCAGCAATGCCCATTAAACTTGAGATAACACCTGTTATAAAGCTAAGGGTTTGCAATACATAAGTGGCTGGCAATGATCTTTCTTTCGATGCATTTATCGACAATAACATGTATCCCGCGAGTAAAATCACCACAAAAGAGAAGAAACCTGTTAATGCTTCACTCGATAGTGAGTCGGCAATAAAGGCACCTAACAATGCCCCCACCGCAACCAAGACCATTAATTGTCTTGCTAACTGCCAAGGGATATTTTTTTTTCTATGATGAGCTAGTGCAGCAACGGTTGAGGTGATTACAATCGCCCCTAACGAAGTACCTAGTGCCATAGGCATAACTACCTCACTACTAACGCCAACTAAAGGAAGTAGGTACACCAACGCTGGTACTATGATAAGACCACCGCCGATACCAAGCAAACCAGCTAAAAACCCAACAATGCTACCTAAAGCGATACAAGAAATTAATACAGTTAAAATCATTCTACTTTGCGGAAAGTCCGCTCCTAAATGTGCTATTCAAAACGATGTCTATGAACAATAGACTAATAACCGGCGCGAATAAATCCGCCAAGCCCTAGGGCTTCAAGTTGTTCATTAAGGTAACTATGTACTTGTTTTGCCGTTGTTAAGGTTAATGTTTTATCTAAAATTATTTGTGCTTGTTCAAAAGCAATATGACGAATAACCCATTTAATCCGTGGTACGTTATGACCGTTCATACTAATTTTGTCAAAGCCCATCGCCAATAATAAAATAGCCCCTGCTGGCTGGGAGGCCAGCTCACCGCATAAACTTATCGGGGTTAAATGTTGCGCTGATTGTTGCGCAATACTATTTAAAGCACTTAATACTGCAGGATGAAAAGCATCATATAAATTAGCCACTTGGCTATTATTTCGATCAACCGCTAATAAATACTGCGTTAAGTCGTTACTGCCAACAGAAAAGAAATCAACACGTTTGGCTAAGGCTTCCATTTGAAAAATAACAGAAGGCACTTCTAGCATAATACCTATTTTAGGTCGTACTAATTTAGCGGAAACTGCTTGCGCTTTTAATTGCGCTTGTTGGAGAGTTAAGTGACCATCAACGTTACTTGCTGACATTAGCTCAGCGGTAATATCTTGGGTTAGTTCAGCCTTAAGCTCAAAAAATGCCTGATTAATTAATCGAATGGCTTCATCAACTTCTTCAACACCCGAGATCATAGGCAACATGATTTCTAAATTATTTAAGCCCTGATTCGCCCGTAGCATGGCACGAACTTGCACTAGAAATATTTCAGGATGATCTAAAGTGATGCGTATGCCACGCCAACCAAGAAATGGGTTTTCTTCATTAATGGGAAAATAAGGTAATGATTTATCGCCGCCAACATCTAACGTACGCATAGTAACGCCATGCTTAGGGAAAACCTGCAACACCTTACGATATATCTGTGTTTGCTCTTGTTCTGATGGAAAACAGTTACGGTTCATAAAAGGAATTTCAGTACGATATAAACCAATACCTAATGCGCCAAGTTTCGCCGTGTGTTCAAAACCTGCTGATAATCCCGCATTAAGTAATACTTCAATGGCCCTGCCATCTTGGGTAATACAAGGTAGGTGTGCTACTTCCATCACTTTATCGGTAAGCGCTTTTTCTTGGCTTAATAAATATTGATACTCTTGTATCAAGCCATCATCTGGATTAATAAATAGCTCACCACTATAACCATCAATTATCGCCTGCTGCTGATGCAACTGGCTAAGCACCGTTGCATTAACGCCCATAATGGCAGGCAGCCCTAATGAACGCGCTAAAATGGCAGAATGTGAGTTATTAGAGCCGGATAAAGATATAATTCCCAACAGGCCCTGATGCTGATATTCAGCCACCATTGACGCAGTAACGTCTTGTGCCAATAAAATAAATTCACTGGGTAAAGTCAGCTCTTCTGTCGCTTGTTGTTGAATATTAACCAATAAGCGCGTGCCTAAATCTCGAATATCACTCGCGCGCTCGCGAAAATAGCTATCTTCAATGGCTTCAAATTGGCCAATATAATGCTCAATCACTAACTTTAAGGCACTATCAGCACGCCAGCCTTTTGATATTTTATCCGCGATCTCTTTACCTAAGTTCGCCTGATCTAATAATTGCTTATAGACATCAAAAATAGCTAAGCTGTCATCATCAATAGATCCACTTAACTTACGGCTTAATGTTTCGAATTCTTCCCGAGTTTTTTCAACCGCTTGCTCAAAGCGCAATAACTGTTTTTGGCTATCTGGGGCTTTTTTTAATGAGACTGCAGCAAGATCGGCTTGCGGTTGGCAAACTATAATTTCACTTAAGGCAATACCAGGAGCTCCAGCAATACCGTGTAATTGTTTTACACCCTGATTTTTTTCTTGTTGGTGATTAAGCAGACTTTTGATTTCGGCATTGGCCAATGCACTGGCGAGTTGCGCCGAAAGCGTGACTAAAAAAGCTTCATCATTTTCAGTATAATGACGTGAATTTTTTTGTTGAATAGCTAATATGCCTAACACCTTTCGTTGATGAATAATCGGCGTGCCTAAAAAAGCATTAAACTCGTCTTCTTCAACTTCTGGCGCGTGGATATAGTCTTGGTGTTGCTGGGCATCAGCAATGTTCAATGGTTCTTCTCGTTGACCAACTAAGCCAACCAAACCTTCAGAGAAACCTATACAAGACTGGCCTTGTGACGTTTTTGCTAGGCCGTCTGAGGCCATTAATAAAAAATGTTGTTGGTGATAATCGGCGAGGTAAATTGAACAACAATCAGTTTTCATCGCCTTTTTTACACTATTTACCATACGTTCAAGCGCATTTTGTAGTTCAGCCTCTTGGCTAAATTCCAATACTATCCGACGTAAGGTAGTTAACATTTAATTCCTCTGTAATTATTACCATAAAGTGAAAATTTATAAAAAAATAACCCACAATAAAGTGGGCTATTAGGATTCTAAATCATAGTAATAATTAAATGTTATTGATACTAAGCGCGACGTTTGCGACGTTCTGGTCGTCTTTCATACGTTAGCGGTAAAGCATAATTAGCAAATTCTTTCATGACCATACGATAAACATCTCGCTTAAAAGACACTACCTGTCTTACTGGATACCAATAGCTTACCCATCGCCAATCATCAAATTCTGGATGCGGGCTATGGAGTAAATCCACTGATGATTCTTCAGCCGTGAGTTTTAATAAAAACCACTTTTGTTTCTGACCAATACAAACAGGTTTAGAGTCATGTCTAATATAACGTTTTGGTAATCTATATTTTAACCAATGTTTAGTTGAAGCAACAATTTTCACGTGTTCCGGTTTTAAGCCAACTTCTTCATGTAACTCTCGATACATGGTTTCCTCAGCCGACTCCCCTTCATCAACACCACCTTGTGGATATTGCCATGAATGTTGTCCAAACCGTCTTGCCCAAAATACTTGTCCCATGTCATTAATTATTACTATGCCGACGTTTGCGCGATAGCCTTCGGCATCGATCACAGGAACTCCTGACAATATATATAATACTTGCATCAATTCAACCATATTAACGTCAGTGGGGCAAATGATTACTTTGATTTTTTTAGTAAATCCATGATAATAGGTACTAACCTTAGTAAGTAAATATTTCCTGGTTAATTCTGCTTCATTTATGAACATTCCCTCTTCCGAACAAGTACTCATGCAACGCGCCCAAAACTTAGCCGGTTTAACGTTAGGTGAATTAGCTGAACAAGCGGGTATTACCGTTCCAAATGATTTAACTCGCAATAAAGGTTGGATAGGTTTATTACTGGAGCATATTTTAGGTGCCAGTGCTGGCTCTAGGCCTGAACCTGACTTCCCCCATTTAGGTATTGAATTAAAATCATTACCTATTAATGAGCAAGCTAAACCCCTTGAAACAACTTTCGTCAGTGTTGCCCCCTTAACCGGCCTTGTTGGCATCAATTGGCATAACTGTTATGTGCGTAAGAAGTTAGCGCGGGTTTTATGGGTACCGGTAATCACTCCTAAAGACGCGCCGATAAGTGAACGCTTAGTGGGTACACCTTTTTTATGGTCGCCTAATGCTGAAGAAGAGGCCTTATTAGCTCAAGACTGGCAAGAGCTTACTGACATGATAGTGCTAGGGGACGTTGAAAATATCCATGGAAAACATGGACAAGTGATGCAACTAAGGCCTAAAGCAGCTAATAACAAAGCAAGAACACAAGCATTTGACCGTAACGGTAAACCTTTTATGACCTTGCCGCGTGGTTTCTACCTTAAGATAAACTTTACCCAAAGTTTATTGCATCGCTATTTACGGATTAACTAATACAAATTAATGGTCGTTAATCCTAATAACGTTAGAAATTAGTGACACTTATCTCTTGAGAAATAATAACAGTTTTACCTGCTGGCAAAGCTTGCCAAGATGTATTGGCAGCTTCTAAACAAACATATTCTTGCTCACCTTGAGGGTGAATATCGGCCATGGTATTCGCTAACTCTGCACCTGGATTCCATAATACCCATTGCTGACAATTGCGGCTAACGATGTCAATTTTACGCTGCCACTGACTATCCACAAGAGTCATTTTTTCATTGCTATGATATTCACGATCAATTTCACCAACACAGCTCACCGCTTGTTGTTGAATACTTGAATTTCCCGTTAACTTATCGCTATAACTCACGCCGGTTAACGCATCGAGACTAACGTTATTGGGGTTGCTGACAGTAAAGTAGCTATGCAAGGCGGCAGAATATTGGGCATCTTCTTGAGAAAGATTGCTCATAGCTAATGATTGTTTAAGGCTTTTACCAAAAAACAACGTTTGCGTTAGTTTGTAGGCATTAGGCCAAAGCGGGTGTTGATTCTCTCCGGCTAAGACTAAAACAAGGGTAACTCCCTGTTCATCAGCCTCAACACTTGCTATTTCCCAAGGTAATTGTCGGGCAAAACCATGACTTGCCGCTTTTATCTTCTCGGTTTGTTTATCATTAGCACCAAACCAAGGCCAGCATAATGGGATACCACCACGAATAGCTTTACCCGATTGGTAATATGCTTGCTCGCTTAACCATAAAACATCTTTATGGCCTGTTGGTTTAAAACTCAATACCTGACCACCGTGAAGGCTTATTTGCGCTTGGCAATGAGCATGAGAAATACTAAGTCCTTCAAAACACTCAGTTCCACTACTTTGACTTAGTTTAATTGAAGTAACTTGAGTAAAATCGTTATCTAGTAGTATTTTTGTCATGGCGTAAACTAATATGGTTAGGTTATAAAATGGTAACGCTTTTATCCGCGAAGATAAATTCTATAAGAAGCAAAGCCTGTTTGATAGCATAAAATATTACCTAGCAGTTTCGACTTAATTTAAATCCGCACAACAAAATATTCGATTATTATACGATCCAATCAGGCTACCAGTTTTTACCTACCGACAAGAAGAATGAATATTCACCTCCAGTCGCAAAGCCTATCCCTAATACTGCGGGGCCAAAACTGGTATCTGTCCCCAAATACATGCTACCTGAGTTTATTAAATCACTGTATTTAACTGTTTCATCAACGTCCCAAACATTACCCGCTTCTAAACTAACGCCTAAATAAATAGGTAAACCTGAGCCTCCAGGAATATCTCGGCCTAAGTCATATTGATAAACAACCGCGGCAAAAGCTTTATGAACGCCAATAAGCGCATCCTCTTGGTAACCTGAAAGATTCAAAAAGCCACCTAACTCGGTAACATGAACACTAAAGTCTGTTTCATTATCTATGGTCGCAAAAGAAGTAATACCAACAAAAGTATGACCACCAAGGCCTATAGCACCGCGCCAATCAAAGGTAAAAACAACAGCCTTATCTTTTTCAGTTTCCGCTAATAGTGGTGAGTACTTATCATTCAGCCACTTCATTTCAATTAATAATTTATTACCATCAGTAGGAAAATTAATGCTGTTTAAAGTATCGTAACCAAAGGTTAAAAAACTTCCATACGTCTCATAATCAAATTCATCCGTACCTGCTGAATCCAGTGAGAGGTCACCGGTTTCACCAGGCACGGTGGAATCCAGTGAAAGGTCGCCGGTTTCAGCTATCGCACCTACTTCGATAATGCCATTAAAAGAGTAGTTATAACCTAGGGCAAACTTTCCACGGTAATAATCATTTCTCAGCTCAGGACGAAGATGTGTTTTTTCCCACTTATCTTGGGCAAAAGAGACTCTGACTCTACTATATAAATCTTGCTCTCTATTAATAGGTTGATAAAACTCACTCGCCAGCAATGTCTCCCAGCCCAATTCAAGCTCATTTAACCACCGGCCACCATTACTGGTAACCTCTGTCATCAAGTAGGACATATTAATGGAAGTAACAGATCGATCAGAAAAATCTGTTTTTAAATTAAAACCAAAATCAAAGTAGTTAGGTCCCCAAGATTTAGCCTGGGTGTGGAGAATTAAAACTCGTCCTTGTGCTGTATCGTTAAATTCAACAGTAACTTGTTCAAATTTATCCAAGGCATAAACTCTATCAATAGCTAAATCTAATGCCTCTTTAGATAATTCTTCACCTAACTTAACTGCAAAATGTAGATTGATGATGTCATTTTCAACTTTTGAATTATTACGTATTTTGATGTCAATGATATGCTTAGGTAATTCATCAAACCATTTTCTTGCCTTCAGTTTTTTTTCATCCTGATAAACTTGATAATCATGGTCGCTGATTGAAAATTTGATCAAAGCTGCTGATTGTGAATTCGCTTCTTGCTCGCCTAATATTAAGGCTTGCGGCATAACAGACCAGTCCGTAGTACTTAAATCATCGATAGCTGGACGCAACAGTACATCTTTATCGGTAAGTAATGCCTTTTTCGCCAAACTTGTATTGTTAGTGAGAATGGTAGATAACTGATTGAGCACCGATACTGTACTGGTTAATTCACTTTGATCAGCCAGTGGTGAACCTATATCAACTGCAATAACAATATCGGCACCCATTTTTTTGACTACATCTATCGGCATGTTATTGGTGATACCACCATCAACTAGCGTTTTACCATCAATGACCACCGCTGCGACAATACCTGGTACCGCTGCTGAGGCTTGCATTGCTTGATTAATGCTACCGGAATCGAGTACGACCATTTGTGCTGTCGCTATATCCGAAGCAACAGCGCGATACGGTATGGCTAAATCATCAAAACTAGTAAAAGAGCTGACAGTATCCGTTGAACGTTGCAATATTTGATAGGCACTTTGACCTAACAATAACCCATGGGGAACTTTAAATTCGCCATCGCTATAACCTAACCGTATTGAGATGTTGTACCTATCGCGATGCTGTTTATTGCTATAAAAAAGTGATTCTCTTGGGATAAAATCAGAATAACCATCAGACCAAGGCAACCCCAGCATAATGGTTTCAATTTCATCAACGTCATACCCTAATGCATACATACCGGCAACATAAGCACCAATACTGGTACCCACTACATAATCAACGGGAATGTTATGCTGTTCAAGTACTTTAAGTACACCGATATGGGCTGTGCCTTTAGCACCGCCGCCACTTAATACCAGGCCAACTTTATCCCTCGCGTGGGCAGATAAAGTAAAACTAGTCAGTTTGATTAATAAAAGAAAAAGAAGAATAAAGCGCATGATAGTTGCTTAAAAAAGAGTTAGTTAACTTGGGATTGCTGCAATGATAAAGATCAGTGGTTAAAATACAAGTTTATTCTCTTGATACCATGTACAGATTACTTAGCGATATCGTGCCAGCTAATACAATTAAAGTTATTTACTCTATTAAAATAAAAAACCCGCATGTAAAGGGCTACTTTACATGCGGGTTCATATTTAACAATGCCGACACTCAATATGTATATTGAGTGTCGGTGTTAACTTATTTAAAACGTTATTTTAAAATTTATTTAGTATAAGCACGTGGCATAGTAGATTTTGTAGTATAACGCTCACGTAATGCATCTTGACGAGATTTTAATGACATCGCTTGACCGTTAATCCACATAGCATCAACTTTGGTGCTTATTTCAAACGGGTCACTACTCCATAAAACTAAATCAGCATTTTTACCCACTGCGATACGACCAGAGTTTAAGTTAAAGCTATCGGCAACATTGGCAGTAACTGCCGCTAACGCGCTAGTTGTTTCAAGGCCGTTGGCAATTGCCACACCCGCATCAAAACGTAGCTGGTTAATGTTATAACTCTCACCGCTGTTACTGATGATTACCTTAACGCCAGCTTTTGTCAGCTTTGCAACATTAACCAGAGAGTTATGTAACGAATCAAAACTGCCCGGTAGATTATCAATAGCACTCATCATCACTACGACATTGGCTTTAGCTATTTCATCACTCACCAATACAGCATCACTTGCGCCAGCGAGTATCAAATTAAGGTTAAACTTTTGCTTCAATTTAAGTAGGAATAATATATCTGTTGCTCTATCGGCATAAGCGATTAATGGCTTATCACCTGATAGAATGGCATTCATTACCAGCTCTGAACGAGAAGGCGTTTTAGCTTCTTTCTCATCTTTGCCTTTTTTATTCGCTTTAGCTTTTTTTGCCTTAGCTAACGCTTTTTGTGCATCTTCAAGGTTATTACTTAACGTTTGTAGTTTTGTTGCACGAGAGCCTTTTGAGCTTGACCCCAGTGAAACCATTACTGCGTTGTTCGGTGCAATAACGCTGTCAAAGTCACCTGATAAATTAACCACGAAGCTTTGCCCGGTAAAAACTTTTTCCCCGCCGTATGGGGTAACTAAGTTACTGGTAATACCGCCCTTGCGAGCATAGGCAATTAAAGTAGACTTAGGGTTAAACGCTAGACTCGCATCAAAAGTAAGATCAGCCTTTTTGTCAGAGCTATCGCGAGTAGCAGAAACAGCGCCCACTTCAACTAAACCAAGTAAGTTACCTGAGGCAATAAAACCTGGGGTTAAAATACGGCCCTTGGCATCGATAATAGAGTCAGCATTAAGTGACGCTGGCACCTCATTTTTACTATATACAGCAGTAATTATCCCATCATCAACCATAACTGTTGCTTGTGATAAAATGCCTTGTTTAGCCACGGTATAAACAGTGGCATTAGTGATTGCGATTGATTCAGCATTTACTTGGCTGGTAGTCACGGCTAGTGCGCCAAACAAAGCATAACGCAATGAAGTAAGTAATTGAGTATTTTTCATTGTCATTCCTATTCTTTAGTAACTAGTGAGGTTGCTGGCTGATTTACTGAATTAACGACTGCTTCATCAGCAATTTTATTAACCTGGTTATTTAGTTGTTGTCCAAGTAAAAAATCACTTTTAGCTTGGTATTTATCATCAAAACGATCATAAACTTTAGCGCCATCAATAAACACCTGCTCAGCTTGAGCATAAACGCTAAATGGATTCATATTCCAAACAACAACATCAGCATTTTTACCCGCTTCTAGGCTGCCTACTTCATCGTTAATACCTAAGGATTTCGCAGCATTAGCAGTAATCCACTTAATAGCATCTTCTTCTTTTAGCGCAAAACCATTTTCATTAGCGCGGAACATCACTTTCGCCGCTTCTTGGTTTAAACGTTGAATCGTTGTTCCTGAATCAGAATGAACTACAGCACACGAATTTTTCACAGCATCGACAATGGCAACATTTTCTTCAACCATGTCAAAGGCTTCCATTTTAAATCCCCACCAATCTGGCCACATAGCAGCACAGTTACCATTAGCAGCTAATAAATCAGCAATTTTGTAACCTTCAATGGCATGGTGGAAAGTGCCTGAGCGATAATTAAATTCATTACCAAGGT
The DNA here is from genome assembly GCF_002836255.1 of Colwellia sp. 75C3. GTDB lineage: Bacteria > Pseudomonadota > Gammaproteobacteria > Enterobacterales > Alteromonadaceae > Colwellia. Next base: position 339,110 of record NZ_PJAU01000032.1, read on the forward strand.
CAATCATTACTGCCATTTCTTCTGCTTTATAACAATGGTTATGAATTAAGATATCACCATCTAACACGCCCATTAAGGTATCAAGTGATAAATCACGTGTTGGTGCTTCAGGGTTTTTCCCTGCACTGTATTCACTATCGTATTTATCCCAAGCACGCTTATACTCTGTGGCCGCAAGCCAAGCACTTCGGTAACCAGCAACATTACCCATACGGGTAGAAGGTAAAATTTTTCGACTGCCATAAACACGCTTTGGGTTTTCACCACAAGCCATTTTTAAGCCATAAGGCGCATCAGTAAACTTCATACCTTGCATCGTTTCACTCGGTACGTTACGTAACGTAACACCACGACCACCAAATAAGTTAGCTGAACCAGGTAAAATCTGTAAGCTAGTTACACCGCCCGCACGAGCCGCTTGAAAACCTGGGTCTTGTGGCCAAACACTATGTTCAGCCCAAACTTCCGACGTATTTGGTGAAGTCATCTCATTACCGTCAGAGTGAGACTCTACTCCTGGGCTAGGATAAACACCTAAGTGAGAGTGGACATCGATAATACCTGGAGTAATCCACTTGCCTTTCATATCAATAACAGTGACTTGCTCAGCGGATAAATCATTACCTACTTGCACTACTTTGCCATTAACTAACAAGATATCGGCATCATTTAACCGTTCGCCAGTACCCGTTAAAATGGTGGCATTGGTTAATAAAGTACTTTGAGCAGGCAATACTTGATAGGTACTCGGGTAAGGGTTTTTGTTAATGACAACTTTAGCGTCTTGTTTTTCATTAGGTAGACAAGCAGTTAAGCCTAACGACAGCATACTGGTGGTGAGCAAGGTAAACGCAAATTTTTTACTAATAAGGTTATTAGTAACTAAATTACGTGATAATGAATTTTTAAGCATTGTAATTCCTGTAACGAACATAATGCCTAATACCATAAATTTTTTTTGATAAAACAACAAGGTTATGACGATAAACAGTCATTTATCTACGCTTAATTACCATTTTTTATTAAATTTTCCTTATTAAGCAACAACAACTTTATTTCTACCACTATTTTTTGCTTGATACAGTGACTTATCTGCATGGTCAACAAAGCTCTCTGCATTGATAAAATAATCCTTCTGCCACTGACTCACCCCAATACTAACCGTGACAGATATTTGCTTACCGGCAATATTAATTTCAAGTAGTGCTATTTTTTTTCGTAAGCGTTCGGCAAATTTTTGTGCATTAGCCAGTTCAGTGTTTGGCATAATAATGACGAACTCTTCTCCACCAATACGGGCAACAACATCACTACTACGTACTGCTTCAAAGCAGGTCTGATAAAACAATACTAATACTTCATCCCCTGCTCCATGGCCATAGCTATCATTGACAATTTTAAAGTGATCAATATCTAACAGCATAATGGATAAAGGCCTGCCATGATTATTCACATTAGCGATTTCTTGATCAAGTACCTCGTTAAAATGATGACGATTAACTGCACCAGTTAAAGCATCGGTCAGTGCTAGCTGTTGGAAATGATCCTGCTGAGACTTTCGATATTTGATCTCTTTTTGTTGCTGACTTACCGTGGCTTTATAAACATCGGCTTGTAGTAATTTTCTACGAAGTTTTTCAAACGCTAACTGCATTGAGCCAATTTCATCTTTGTTAGCCATAGGTTCAAAGTGAATGTTGTTCTGACCCGCTGACATATCATTTAGTGCATAAGTAAGTTTTCGTACTGGGCTGATAATGCTGTAATTAAGCACTAAAGCAAAAAACATTGCTGCCAAGAGAAATATCGAGAGAGCAAAAACAATCAAATAGCCTTCAGTTTTTAACGCTAAACTTTCGTCATATATTTTGTTATCAAATTCATTAATGAGTCCCTCAAGAATATAATTTAACTTATCAACCTTATCAGACATTATCTTAAACCAACCCGCAGCCCTGGCATCTTTATCATCCAGCCTCATGACTTCTAGATAAGAGAATTCCAGCTGCTTGCGTTGCCTTATGGCATCACAGTACTCCGCACACAATGATTTTTTCGTTAAACTGGCCGAACTGGCGAACGTTCTCAGAGTACTTATTTGTTTACCTAGCAGTATATTAATATCATGATTTTGATACAGTTCAGCTTGATTGCTATCTAACATTTTCAAACCAATGGCACGTATTTGTCCGACAAATTCCTTATATCGCAACATGGCATTAATGGCTGAAATATCATTACCGTAACTTGAGCCAATCTCTATATGCACTAATCGTTCTGCTACCGAAAATAGCTGTTCAATTAGCTGTGTATAAGCATGATAGGTATCTTCAAAACTAACCATTTTCTGGTCTAAGTGCATTCTATGGCGAGATAGATTAGTGGAGACTTGTTGTACTTTAAGCATGTATCCACTGATATTATTCTTTACTTCAGAATTTTCAGGCTGCTCTAATAACCATAGGAAATGGGTGATTTTATCATCGGTATCTTTCCGGCGCGTACTTAATTGTTCAGCAAAACTTGTATAGTTTGAGCTAGTGTAACCGGAAGATAAACCTCGCTCAGCTTGTAAAGAGTGAGTAATACCATTGACCTGCGTAATAACAGAGTTGAAACCTAAGACTTTAGAAATATTTTGATATCGTTGGTAGTTTGCCTTAAGTATAAATAAGCAAAGTATCAGCACTGCGACAACAGGTAATAAGGTGGTGATAAAAACGCGGTGACTCAAGGTAAGGTGACTTGATAACTTAACCGAAAAAAATCGTAACCAAGGGTTCTTTGCTTTCTTTTGATTTTTGTAATGGTCGAATTGTTGATAGCAATGTATTGCGGGTACATAGTCTAGATCTTCTTCTAAAATATGTTTGATTAACCATTGCTGTAAAAACAAGACTATTTGCTCTTTTACTACCTCTTGTTCAGAAGCATCACCAAACCACTGGCGCTTTAATTGAGGAATTTGTTTAATAAAATCTTGATGACTTTGTTTATGGGCAACGAGTTGCTGATAGTTTATTTTTGCTAAAAAAGCTTCTTCTTTAGCAAAGTGTAATTGGCAATAACACTCAAGCTGTTCAAAAACATCGGCAATATCTTGTTGATCAAGCTTTTCAATTTTGGCAGACATCAATTGCGCTAAAATGGCAATAAGCTGTTTGTGGTCATCATCTAAGCTATCAATGCCGACACTCATTCCCTCGTCCCAAACTAACTCTTCCATAGCGACTCTACATTTCCTTTTGATTACAATTAAGCGCCGCTTACTTAAACAGCACATCATCTTGTATGTTTATCATCCTATTTGGAACAGTAGATTATAGAAAAATCAGTGTCAGACCAATAGAAAAAGGTAACGTTTATCGAGTTTTGGAAGTAAACATCGATAGGATCAAAGCTTTGAGCTTTGTATAACGAAATGCCAATAGCACTAGCGTTAACAGCATGTAAAATAATGGTGTTATAAGTTCAGACTTTACTGACCAATAAAAATGTACTGACACCAATATGGCAATAAGATAACTGTAATTATGCAATTTTTGCCATGACTTGCCCATTTTACGTTTAATACTATTAAGGGAGGTAACAGCAAGTGCAGCTAATAAAACAAAAGTAATCATACCTATGGTTATGTAAGGACGCTCAACAACTTCATTAAAAAATAACGACCAAGCAAACTGTAAATCAAAGGCTAAAAAATTCAGTACATGCATAAACGCATAGCTAAAAGTATATAGACCCAGTAAACGTCTTACTTGTAAGAAGTAGCCCTGCTTTAATTTTTTGGCGATAGGCGAAACAATCAGTGTCACCAATAACAAGTTGAAAGCGCCAATACCGGTAAAATGAATGACTCGCTGAACAGGATCAGCACCAAGCTGATCATAAAAAGCAAGATAATATAAGTTTAATAAAGGTAAAAAAGCCGCTAGGTGAATCACAACCTTTGCTATTAAAACTTTGTTCGATGTAGTTAATTTTTTACTCATATTTCGATAAAACCCTAATAATACTTACTTAAATCCATATCTTTATACATATGCGCTACCTGTTCGCCATAGCCATTAAAAGGTAAGGTCTCAATACGGTTTCGAGCAAACAACCCACCAGAGGTTATTCGTCTTTCACTGGCTTGACTCCATCTTGGGTGATCGTGATTTGGATTAACATTGGCATAAAAACCATATTCACTGGCTGCCAGTTTTTGCCATGTTGTGGCTGGCTGTTTGCTAACCAGCTTAATACTAACAATCGATTTAACGCTTTTAAAACCGTATTTCCATGGCACCACTAAACGAATAGGAGCCCCATTTTGTGGTGGTAACGTTTTACCATATAAGCCAACACTCATTAAAGTGAGAGGGTTCATCGCTTCATCAAGTCGTAAAGCTTCCACATAAGGGTAATTGATACCTCCACCTAAACGCCTATCATCTTGACCTGGCATTTGCTTAGGATCATGAAGCGTTTCAAAAACCACGTATTTAGCCGATGAGTTTGGTGCGACTTTTTTTAATAAGTTAGCTAACGAGAAACCAACCCATGGGATCACCATTGACCAAGCCTCTACGCAACGCAATCGATAAATTCTCTCTTCTAGAGGAAACATAGTCGTTAAGTCATCGTAATCTAAAGTGATAGGATTATCACATTCACCTGAAATAGTAAGTTGCCAAGGGTCAACGTTAAAGTTTTGCGCTAATTCGGCGGGCTGGTGTTTTTGTGCACCAAATTCGTAAAAATTATTATGACTAATAACTTTTTGTTCAGGGGTTTTAATTAAAGAAAGGTTATCTTTATCTGCAGTAAATTTTAATGGTGTTGTCTTGAAGTTATTGGAATCATTATCTTTACTATCAAAAAAACCAGCGTTGGCTGTTTTAGAAACTGTAGAGCCAATTAAAGCGCCTGCTCCGAGAAAACCCATGGTTTTAATAAGTTGACGACGTTGTAAATAGACCGATTCATCAGTAATTTCAGATGATCTTATCGCAGGATTTGATTGAGAGTTTGATTGGGTTTTTATCAACATAAAACGGCCTACTAGGTTGTATACCCGTTCCACTTGAAGATGCTAGTTTCAGGAAACCTGAGCGAATCATAATCAAAGCACATTTTTTTGTTAAGGGTATTCTCTTAAAAACAAATGTAACGACGAGTATGTTTTGCTCAGGCTTCACCAAAGGGCTGGTTTATAAACGCTTTATGCTGCGTTATTGATTTCGACAATAGAATAACTATTCTCTTCCATCAATGCCTTGCCTAAAGGCGTTTATAATTCCAGCTGAATCCTGCATCTTCAAGTGGAGCGGGTATATGCACATGATTAACCTAATAGACACAGTTTTATGGTAAATAATTTCAATAATAATTGTTAAATTAGCTATTCATATTTCAATAAAACATGGGTAGCTTATTGAAATATTAAAGCTAAGCAGCCTTAGTTAGTCCTTGCAAGTGACTAACCACATCATTTGACTCATATAACCATTGCACTTGACCATCAGCTTTTTCAATACGTAAACAAGGTACTTTACGTTTACCGCCTTCACGAATAAGCTCTTGTTGAAAATCATTTTTTCCGCTGATATTACGTAGCTCGATTTTCAAACCTTCACGCTTCATGGTACGACGAACTTTCACACAAAATGGACACGATGGTAGTTGATACAAACTTAATGTTTGTGTTTTGTCATCAATTTTAGCTTGTTCTTCTACGGCACGTTTTGGTGAACGCGGTGAAAAGATAAAGTTTAGCAATAAAATTAATTGCCCTATTGGCCAACGGATAGCTTTCATCAACATAATAATTTACAACTCTTGGTAATCTAAAAAAGCTAACATATTGTTTATGCTAGCGACTATGATAATACTGTTACTATTGATGTACTCGACACCAAATTTTCCGATATTCTAACATAACTAGCGGTTATTTATCCGCCAGTTATTTGCTCTGGTGTTATCTAACCATTAATGATCTACGTAACGATAACGTTATGAAACGTCTACCACATCATATCATCAGGGATTTGATAATCTGCGTACGGGTCATCTTCATTTATTTCTTCCGCTTCGACCTTGTCGTTTTGAACTAATATGATGCTACTGTCGAGTTCAGCTACTTTGGCAGCTGTTTCACTAGTGACAAGGTAAGTTGTTTCGTTTAAGCCACACAGTGCCAAGCGACCATTCACTAATGCTTTATGTGTGATGGTATCAAGGAATAATTTTTTAACTTTAGTACCAAAAGTGTAGTTATATTCACTTTCACCTTTAGCACCTTTTATTTGGTGATGTTCAAGGATTTGATTGATACGTAATTGTTGTTCTTTATTAGCAAGCTCACTATTTTTTGCATCATTGAGCGCTGTATCTTTAGCTAACTTTTCAGCTTGTGACTTAGCTAGATCTTCTTTGACTTGCTCTTGCAAGCTAGACCCATGCTGTACACCACTACGTTTTTGTTTGTTTTGTTTACGTTGGTCAGAGTTAGCTTGACGTGATTTCTGCTTGGTAGTCAAACCCGCTTTAAGTAATTGTTCTTGAAGAGAGGCCATAGGTTATCCTTATTGTATTAGTACGATTTAAGTACCTTTGAGTACAATTGTTGAATCAAAATTGGCGCTATTCTACCTATATTTAAGCTGAAGTGCGAATCGACTAAGCAATATGTATGCTTCAAAGTACACTTTGAGTCATTACCCATCTGCAATAACAACGGATAAGGTGAAAAATGCCATTATTAATAGTTAGCGTTCATCGTTAAATTCAGTGCTAAGCTGAGATTTCCCCAGAAATTTAAAATAGGGTAAACATATGAGGCCTCAGTACTTTAAGCGCGTTAAAACGTTTTAAACGCCCTTCTCTTATAGCTAATAGTTTAACGAATTCAACAGCTAAGAAATAACTTTTATTTACCTGACTTTCAATTATTAATTAGATGCGTTAATGTACGTCTGCTCAATTATAAATATTTCATAATAAATATAATTTCACATTACAGAAATAGGAAGAAGTATGTCTCAAGCAAGTGCACGCCACCTTTTAGTGGATACAGAAGAACAATGTTTAGCCTTAAAAGCTGAAATTGAAGCAGGTAAAGACTTTGCTGATGTTGCTAAAGAGCATTCGAACTGCCCATCAAATGCCCAAGGCGGCGATTTAGGTAGCTTTGGCCCAGGTCAAATGGTTCCTGAATTTGATAAAGTTGTTTTTTCAGCGCCTTTAAATACAGTACAAGGTCCTGTACAAACTCAGTTTGGTTACCATTTATTAGAAGTTACAGCACGTGACTAAGCTGCGATTAAATAGAAGCGCTTCAGGCGCCTCGATTTAATAAAGCTCTATTATTAAAGCTAGACTTCTTAAATAGAATAAAAAAGCCGCAACAAGTTGCGGCTTTTTTGATTCTGTTATCTGGATGTTTTCTAGGTAATACCAATTACACTAATAAATTGATCAGCTTAGAGTTGTATTAGCGAGCTTAGAACAAGCAAAATTACTTAAACATAGTTATTCTATATTTCTTTAATTTTGAGCAGTTATTAGTTTGCTAATAAACTCCCAAAGGGCGAGTTTAAAAGGCTTGTATGCGGCGTTATTAATTTTGAGAAGGGAATAACCATTCTCTTCAATCAATGCCTTGCCTCTAAGCCTTTTAATTCTCGCTAAGTCGTCAATTAATTAATGTACTTGGTATAATACCGACTAACTAAATGTAGCCTGCATAATCCAGAAGAAGATGATAGATAAACCAGCACCTACAGGTAAGGTAATTACCCAAGAAACAACGATGTTACGTACTACAGTCAAATTAATCGCTGCGATACCACGTGCCATACCCACACCTAACACAGCACCAACTAAGGTTTGCGTTGTAGAGATAGGTAAACCTGCACCAGAAGCAATAACTACCGTACTAGCCGCAGCTAATTCAGCAGCAAAACCACGACTTGGCGTTAAGTGTGTAATGCCTTGACCGATGGTTGCAATAACTTTATGACCAAATAAGGCTAGACCAGCAACAATACCAAAACCACCTAGTGGTAATATCCACCAAGCAATCGCTGATTTAGCAGCAATCTGTCCATCATTTTCAACAATACTTACTACTGCAGCTAATGGACCAATCGCATTGGCAACATCATTTGAACCATGGGCAAAAGCCATTGCACAAGCAGTAACAATCATAAGCACCGCAAATACTTTTTCAACATTGGCGTAATGGGCTTCTTTAGCAAGTGTCTCATCAAACTTTAAACGGCTAATAAAGAATTTACCAATTGCAGCAACAATAACAGCAACAATAGCGGCTAAGTAGAAACCACCTGCACCTTTAATTTCAAAGTTAACAAAACCTAAATCAATATTTTCTAGGCCAATATGCTTAAGGCCTTTTTTGATAGTAACCAGTGATAAAACAAAACCAGCTAGGAACATGTAGGCAGGAACCCAACGTTTTGCTTGTTGTAGTGGTTTCTCTGTATCAAAAATAAGTTTTTGCGCACTATTAAAAATAATAAAGGCGATAATACCTGATATAAGCGGTGTGATAATCCAACTACCAACGATACCAACTACCTTGCCCCATTCTACAGCCTCAACACTAACACCTACGGCAGCAAAACCAACAATAGCACCAACAATAGAATGCGTAGTAGATACCGGCCAACCTAAAGCTGAGGCTATTAATAACCAAGTAGCTGCAGCGAAAAGTGCAGAGATCATGCCGTAAACAAGTAACTCTGGTGTATCAATAAAGTAACTAGCATCAATGATGCCTTTACGTATAGTTGAGGTAACTTCACCACCGGCAAGATAAGCACCGGCAAATTCAAACACCATCGCAATAATAATGGCTTGTTTAATTGTTAATGCTTTTGAACCTACAGAGGTTCCCATCGCATTCGCTACGTCATTGGCACCAATACCCCATGCCATGAAGAAGCCAACTACGGCAGCAAGGATTACAAAAGTGCTGCCTGAGTTAAGTATAATTTCCATCAGTTAAGCCTTATTTTCTAGCCAGAAGAATTTCTAAACGTGCACCTACACGTTCAGCAAGATCGGCTAAGTCGCCAACCCAATCAATAATTTGATATAAGAACATTACATCAATTGGATTCAAATCCTTTTCAATCGCTAACAAGTTTTTACGCAAAATAATTTGCAAGCCATCGGTGTCATCTTCTATAGCATCTAATTGATTAATCATTTTCTCAACCAATGCTACTTCACGACCGCGAAAGCCCGTTTCTAATAAATCATCTAATTCATTAATCGCTTCTGCTGCTTTTTCTGTCGCATCAATACAGCGTTCTAAATAAATAGAAAACTCAGCTTGTAAGCTAACAGGTACTTCAAGCTTACGCCCTAATACACGACCAGCGATATCTTTTGCTTTGTTTGCTATTTTGTCTTGTTGGGTAAGTAATTCAAGTAAGTCAGCTCTATCAACTGGCATAAATAAACCACCGGGAAGCTCTAGACGTAATTGACGTTTAAGGGTATCAGCATCTTGCTCTAATTTTGAAAGTTTACGACGAATTTTTGCCGCTTCACTCCAGTCTTTTGCAGTACATGCTTCAAAAAAAGGAATAAGTTGTTTACTACATTTAACAACTATTTGAATATGTTTTTCTAACGGTTTTATCGGTGATTTTGCAAATACACCTAAGATTGAATTTTTAGCCATAATTGTGTTTCCAGTCAGTATAACTCTAGTCATTGCAATTCGTCGCGGATAGTACCCCATTTAACTTCTAATGTTAAACGCTAATATAGGGTTAAATTGTTGTCTTTATTAGCTAACCGTAACCGTGTAAATGTTTTTTTGCTAGGCACTAGTATAGTGCATAGCTAATCACTTGAATTTATTGTGATTTTGAATGAACACTCTAATTTAAATATGTTATAAGTTTTTTATATCTTCTGCTGTGGTATGGCGTACAACCTTACCTTTAACAAAATAAATGATGTATTCACAGATGTTTTGACAGCGATCGCCAATACGCTCTAGTGCTCGCGCTGACCAAATAACCGTCATCACTTGTGGAATGGAGCGTGGGTCTTCCATCATATAGGTCATAAGTTGACGCATTAACGCTTCATACTCACGGTTTATTTTGTCATCCATTTGATGAATTTTAATAGCCGCGTCACAATCCATGCGAGTAAAAGCATCAAGACTTGCTTGCAAAAACTCTAATACACGTCGACCTAAGTTATCTAGATTAACCAGTAAATCTTGCTGTGATGAAGAGAAGCTTTCTAGCGCAACTTTCGCTATTTTCTGAGCCTCATCACCTATTCGTTCTAAATCAGCAATGGTTTTTACAACGGCCATAATTAAACGTAAATCGCCAGCAGCTGGTTGTCGTTTGGCGATAATACGTGTGCATTCATCATCAATACTGACTTCATAAGCATTAACTTGATAGTCGTTAGTTAATACTTCTTTAGCCAAGCTAACGTCAGCTTGTTCAACAGCAGCGAGTGCATCAGTTAATTGCTTCTCAACTAAACCGCCCATATGCATGACATTATTAATGACGCGTTCTAAATCTTCATTGAATTGGCCTGAAATATGACGACCAATTTGTACATTATCCATGGGATGTCCTTTAATAAGTATTTACTTAATCAATCGTTAACTATTAACCGTAACGGCCAGTAATATAATCTTCAGTTTTCTTTTTCAGTGGCGTGGTAAATAAAGTATTAGTATCACTGTACTCTATTAAATCACCCATATACATAAATGCAGTTTGATCTGATACACGTGCTGCTTGTTGCATGTTATGCGTAACGATTACCACGGTAAACTGCTTTTTAAGATCATTGATTAACTCTTCAATGGTCAAAGTTGAAATAGGGTCGAGTGCTGAAGTAGGTTCATCAAGCAATAATACCTCGGGTTGAATAGCAATAGCACGGGCAATCACTAAACGTTGTTGCTGACCACCAGAAAGGCCTAAGGCACTTTCGTGCAACCTGTCTTTTACTTCATTCCAAAGCGCCGCACTACGTAATGATTGCTCTGCCGCTTCATCAAGTTTTCGGCGGTTATTTTCGCCCATAATGCGTAAACCATAAACCACATTCTCATAAATGGTTTTAGGGAAAGGGTTAGGTCGTTGAAACACCATACCGACTTTTCGTCTTAGCTCGGCAACATCTACATGTTTGTCATAAATGTTATTACCATGAAGATTTATTTCGCCCGTTATATGGCAATTATCAACTAAATCGTTCATACGATTAATAGAGCGTAATAGCGTAGATTTACCACAACCACTAGGACCAATGAACGCTGTTACCTGCCCTTTGGGAATAGACATAGTAATATTATTTAGCGCTTGTTTTTTACCATAGAATAAATTTAATTGATTAATATCTAAGGCAACTTGTTCTGGTGTTAAATTGGTTAAATCTAACTTTTTTTCAAAGGATGTATCTGAGCCAGGCGCTAACGCTTTTGGGCTAATAGAAATCATAATAGTTGTTTCTCTAATTACTTTTGATTAATCTTTATTTACTAATTACTAAGTGTCATAAGTAATTTAAACATTACTCATGACTAAATATGGTCCGAGCAAACTAGTGCTCTAGCATCTTATATCTTTCACGTAATTTATTACGAATTGAAACGGCGGTCATATTCAAAGCAACAATGATAGTCACTAATAGTAAGGCTGTTGCAAAAACCAATGGACGTGCGGCTTCAACATTGGGACTTTGGAAACCAACATCATAAATATGAAAGCCTAAATGCATGAACTTTCTATCTAAGTGTAAAAATGGGAAGTTACCATCTAAAGGTAAATTAGGTGCCATTTTAACAACACCAACCAGCATTAACGGGGCTACTTCGCCTGCTGCTCGAGCAATCGCCAATATGATACCCGTCATAATAGCAGGGCTCGCGATAGGTAAAATTATACGCCATAAGGTCTCAGCTTTGGTTGCACCTAAAGCTAAAGAGCCGTGACGCATTGCTGAAGGAATGCGTGATAAGCCCTCTTCAGTTGACACAATCACTACAGGTAATGTCAATATCGCCAATGTTAATGCTGACCATAAAACACCTGGAGTTCCAAAGGTAGGGCTAGGTAAGTTTTCTGAATAAAATAGTTGGTCGAGTGAACCACCCACCATATAAACAAAGAACCCTAAACCAAATACCCCGTAAACAATAGAGGGTACGCCGGCTAAGTTGATAACCGCAATGCGTAGCAGCTTAGTAAATGCATTTTTACCGGCATACTCATGTAGGTAGATAGCCGCGATAACACCAAACGGTGAAACAATGACTGTCATTAATAACACCATAAGCACGGTACCAAAAATAGCAGGGAATACACCGCCTTCTGTATTAGCTTCACGAGGGTCTTCGATGAGAAATGAACCAATATGGCTAAAAAATAATAACGTTTTATCAAAGGTATTAAGTTGGTTGTTAAATGTGACTTTAAGAATATATTCAAAGTTAATAGTAACAAGTTGACCGTCCATAGCACGCATCACGATATGATCACGTGATATCTGCTCTCGATATCCCATCAGCTCTTTTTCTAGTATTTCGTAGTCCTGGTTCAGTGCCGCTATTTCGCTATCAATTTCTACTTGTAACTCAGCGGTTAGCTTATCTTGCAATTGATATTTACGCGTTTTTAATCGCAAACGTTCTAGTTGATAGTTGATAGCACCAATATCTGACTTTTGTAAATCATCGATCTGGTCTTGAAAATTATCAACACGCGTTAATAATTCATCCAACTTGTTTTTATCTACTTCTTTTCCATCAACCACGACACTTTCAATAAAACCGTAAAAATTACCATGAGTACGACGTTCAACGACAACTAAATCTTTTGGTGTTTGTGTCTTTTGAATGTTATGACTTAACAACCAACGAAAATCTAAACTCACCAGCTCGCGGTTACCTGTTTTGATTAACAGACGTTCTAATATTTCTTGTTCTGGATCAAGCGCCAAATTTAAATGTGCTAATTGGCTTACCGGAATTTGCTCTCTATCGTAGATTTCACCAATAACAACACTCTTAGCGCCATGTTGATCGGTAAGATCAAATTGATATAACTCACTTGGCCAAAAATATGACAAGCCACGTGATGCGATAAGCCATAAAAGGCCTAACACTGAAATTAAACTGATACTTACGCCACCTGCCGATAACCATATCCACGGTGAACCCGACCTAAACCATTTATTCATAAAAAACTCTTAATTAGTAAGTAACTATTAACTTGTCGCTAGAGCGCCCAATTTATGCATTAAAAGTACTCATTGATAGTCATCAACTCCGTGCTTTTTCTTTCAAATTGAGCAATCTAGCTTAAAGCTGAATAGCCACTTTTTCTTAAAATTGTTTGATGTATCTGAAACTCAAAATATTATCTACTACATTGAGCTGTATTTTTCTCTTAATCTTTGACGAACAAACTCTGCTACTGTGTTGAAAATAAAGGTGAAGATAAAGAGTACAAAGGCTGCCAAGAATAATATTCGGTAATGAGAGCTGCCCACTTCCGACTCAGGCATCTCTACCGCAATGTTTGCTGCAAGTGTTCTCATCCCCTGGAAGATACTCCAATCTAAAATAGGTGTATTACCCGTTGCCATCAAGACAATCATTGTTTCACCAACCGCGCGACCAAGGCCCATCATCACAGCAGAAAATATGCCGGGACTGGCAGTTAGCAGTACCACACCGATTAATGTTTGCCATTGTGTTGCCCCTAATGCTAATGAACCGCTAGTTAGGTGACCTGGTACACTAAAAATTGCATCTTCAGCCATAGAGAATATGGTAGGAATAACAGCAAAGCCCATCGCAATACCAACAACTAAAGCGTTACGTTGGTCAAAATTTATACCTAAATCATTGGTTAGGAATTGGCGCATATCGCCATTAAAGAGACTATCTTCGAGCAGTGGTGATAAAGAAAACGCCGCATAGGTGGCTAGTATTATCACAGGAATTAACAAAATGGGTGCTAATGTTTCTGGCAGTTTGTCTTTGAGCTGGTTTGGTAATTTATGCCAAGAAAACGCAGTTATTAGTGTTGCTAAAGGTAAGAAAATAAATAACAGGAATATTGCTGGTAAATACTCTTCCATTAACGGCGCTAACCATAAGCCTGCCAAGAAACCTAATATAACGGTAGGTAATGCTTCCATCATCTCAATGGTAGGTTTAACTTTTTTACGCATTCCTGGTGTCATAAAGTATGCGGTATATATCGCAGCAGTTAAGGCAATAGGTACTGCAAATAACATCGCATATAAAGCAGCTTTGATGGTACCAAATGAAATCGGTACTAAAGAAAACTTGCCTTCAAAATCATCCGAGCCTGATGTTGATTGCCAAACATAATCTGGCTCAGGATAACCTTCATACCAAACCTCTTGCCATAATGCCTGCCAAGTAACTTCCGGATGCTCATTATGAACACTAAAAGCTTGTAAACTTTTCTTCGTAGTATCAAGTGCATCATTAACAATAACAATTAAACCATTAGCTCTAGGGGCGATAGTAAACGTTTCAGGTTGAGTTGAAGTTAACTGTCCTTGCCATAAGTGCGCTGCACTCGTGGTATAAAAGGCATTGACCATGCCACTTTGTGTCATAGTGTAGAAGCTTTTTCTATATTGCTCAGTATAAATAGCAGTTATCGCGTTTGATGTTTGGCTGTTATTATTAGAGCTATTCTGATCATCATCTGACTTGAAGCTTCGAATCTGTTTAAATTGGCGACCTTCATCTGTTGCGACTTCAAACCACTGACTGACTCGTCCACTGCTGTCACCTAGCAATACTGAACTACTACCTGAAAGTAATCCCATTGAAGTAAGGTAAGTATTATCATTATCTAGTGTCGGTCTAATTGTTGCTTTAAGGCTAACGTCTTCGTCATCATTTAACGAATACACATACACGATTGAAGCACTTCGAATAAAAGCTAAACTTAAATCTGGTGTTACTTTTATTTCATCAATAACGCCTTCAGAAAGACCATCAAAAAGCTCAACTTTTTGAAAAATAGTTTCGTATTCAACATCATCGCCATCGCTAGAAGAACTAAAATCATCTTCAGCAATAAAGCTGGTTTTTATTAGACGTTTATCTTTAGTAAAACCAACAAAAACGATTCTTTCATCATCCATTGCAAAAGCTAATTGAGAAAGCGGTATTTGTTGTTCATCAATTATCAGTGACTCTTGACCGAGAGGATAATTGACTTGTGGGATTATTTCACGGGTATCATTCGCGTAGGTAGCATAAAAGCTTGGCTGAATTAATAACGTTTTCCCTTTGGCTGTATGCAGTAATTTATTCTCTGAAAAAGAGTTAACTACTTTAACAACCTGCTCTTGATTAAAGTCGTCACTTACAAATAAAGACGTTGAAAGCGAGTTATCACCAACAGAAAACTGATTTTCAGCTTTAGGGTCGCTGGCTTTTAAATGATAAAAATCAATATTGCCGGCTGCAGTTATTTGATAGGCCAATTCTTTCAGCTCATCAATACCACTACCTAATACTTCTCCATTACTTGTAGAATCAATACTAATATTAACTGTTTGCTCAATTTTCGCTGATTCAAAAATTGGTTTTACCACATACAGTAAATACATGAATATCAATACAAGAGTAAACAAAACACTTATACCACCTAAGGTGATTAACCATTTTGCTAAAGAGTTTTTTATTCCACGACTACGGTTCGAACTAATAAGAGTTGCCACTTAATTAACCTTATCTTCAATAAACTATCAAGTAGCTTATCCAATATAGAGACTACGATATAATAATGAGGCAAGTATAAGTCAGTTATGTGACAATTTTATTACAGCGCTAAAATAGCTATAAAATTACTCGGGTATAAAAGAAGTAAAAGAAATAAAAAAGCAGCTTCCCTGTGAGTGCTGCTTTTCTATATTTTAGAAGTGATTTTATGGCTTTATTTCGTTAGCGATTACCACCAAAATTTAATATCTAATGATATGTTCCGCTGTGGGTGAATTGAAAATCACTAGCTTAATTTTTTAAGCTGATTCCATTTATTAAATTTTCATTTAAAAGGAAACCCTTATCTGACGGATCACACAAGGGTTTTATGGTATGAATACCGCTTAAAGTAGATTATAGGCGAATATCAGCTAACTCAGCATCAAGCATATACTTTAGATCATAAATGACATGTTCACTTTTCATCATTGCTTTAATCTCAGCAGCAGATAGTGCTTTAAAGTCATTATGCGCTACCGCAAAAATTACCGCGTCGTAATGACCTGGCTTAGGGGCTGAAATTAAATCTACGTCATATTCATGCTTAGCTTCCTCTGGGTTTACCCAAGGGTCATAAACATCAACATTAATATCAAATTCAGCTAATTCAGCTAAAATATCTATAATTCCAGTATTACGAACATCTGGACAATTTTCTTTAAAAGTTAACCCCATAACAAGTACATTAGCACCATTAACAGGTAACTTTCTTTTAAGCATGGTTTTCACTAATTGTGAAACCACATATTCTCCCATAGAGTCATTAATACGACGACCTGCAAGAATCACTTCAGGGTTATAACCAATAGCTTGTGCTTTGTGCGTTAAATAATAAGGATCAACACTAATACAGTGACCACCGACAAGACCTGGTCTAAACGGTAGGAAATTCCACTTAGTTCCTGCGGCTTTCAATACTTCTTCTGTATCGATATTTAGTTTATTAAAAATCACCGCCAGTTCATTGATTAAAGCAATGTTTAAATCTCGTTGAGTATTTTCAATCACTTTTGCCGCTTCAGCCACTTGCATGCTTGACGCTTGATAAGTTCCTGCGGTAATAATTGATTTATAAAGGTTATCCACAAAATCAGCAATTTCAGGCGTTGAACCAGAAGTAACTTTTAAAATATTAGTTACTCGACGCTCTTTATCACCCGGATTGATACGTTCAGGGCTATAACCTGCATAAAAATCTTTATTAAACACGAGACCTGAGTGACGCTCGACTTCCGGCAAACAAACCTCTTCGGTGGCTCCTGGATATACTGTTGATTCGTAAATAATGATATCGTCTTTATTAATCACCTTGGCAAGCATGGCACTCGCTTTGATTAATGGTGATAAATCAGGTTGCTTATTGTTATCTATAGGCGTTGGCACAGTAACAATATAAACATTACAGTTTTTTAAATCATCAACCTCTGCTGAATATGAAATAAACTCAGAGTCAGCTAATTCTTCACTTGATACTTCTAAAGTGAAATCATGGCCTTGTTTTAATTCTCCAACTCGTTTGGTGTTAATATCAAAGCCCAACGTTGGGTATTTTTTACCAAACTCTACCGCTAAAGGTAAACCAACATAACCTAAGCCGATAATGCCTAGTTTCACATTTTCTAATGAGTTCAACATACTAGGTCCATTTATTTTGTTTATGATTTATTGTCTTACTAATAAATTCTATTAATTGGTCGAGGTAACAACAAAAGTCTGTCATTACCTCATGAATTACGTTTACTAGATACCGCTGATAGCGGCTATTGCTACGGCTGAGTTATAGATAATGCCCGTTACACTACTCCATAATGCTAAGTTGTTCATGTATTCAGCATCGAGTGGTACAACGATAGTATCACCTGGTTTTAAGTTATCTCCGGCATCACTGGTAAACCAATTACCACTGGCCATCATCTTAATGCTGCCATTGGCAGAGATAATATAAACCCTTTCTACATCTGCACGTTTTTTACTACCACCACTTTGCGCTAGGTAATCTTCAGCTGACAAGTTAATGTCGTAAATATGTGATGACGTCACTTGTACCTGACCAACAACGTTAATAGAGTTTTTCATGGTAGGTACGTAAAGTACATCACCACCTTCAAGTAAAACATCATAATGTGTATTACTAATGACCTTAGGTAAATCAACCACTAAACGTCCGACTGGCTGGACATTCGCCATATCCGCTAGCATTTGCTGTACTTCAGCATAGGATTGCGAGTAATTTTGGTCTGTCATCGATTTAGACGCCATTTCTATACGTAAATCAGCGGTCAATTTCAATAAGTTCTGTTGTTCAAGTTCACGTAATTGTACACGGGTAAAAACGGAACCTTCTTGATGAGCAAATTGGGTAAAACCACCCGCTTTAGCAATTAAATCAGCTAGGCTTTCACCACGACGAACGGTGTATTTTCCAGGAAAGACAAATTCACCTCTAAGTTCAACGACATTATTTTGGCTCCATGCCGGAATCTGATGGATGTTCAATCGATCTTTCGAGCTTAATAAAACATTATCATTTTCATCACCCGCAAGCGCGGCACTTAAACTTACTGCAACAGAAGTTTGTTGTGCCATGTGGTTAACAATTTGATTACGAGTTACTTCAGCACGCACAACATAGGCAGATTCTGTTAAGCCACCTGCAGCAGCAATAAGGTCAGCAACACGGGCACCTTTAGCTAATGGGTAAACCCCAGGGAATTTCACTTCTCCATCCGCTTCAATTAACTGGATAGGTTGGCCTGACTTACCTTGACGCTTTAATTTTTCAATAATTGGCATTAACAAGCGTTGGCGAGAGAAAATGGTAAGCTCTTTAAGGTCAAGCTCTTCTTCTAGCTCGCCACCACTAAATTGGGCAATGGATTTTTCAATCAATTTAGCCTCAGCAGCTTGTTCGCTATCAAATTGAGCAAGATGCTCTTCATCACCATACTTTAGCCAAAACTGCTTTTGTTTATATTTATCTTTAGCTAGTTCTTGTTCTTTTTTAGAAAGATTATCTTGAGTGAATGCCAGAGCGTCTAAATCAATTTTACTGTCGACTAATTTGACAATATTAGCAAAAACTAAAATCTTATCGTTGCCTGCTAAAATAATGTTATCTTTTGAATTAGGTGCAGAAATAGCTTTAGATAAATCAAATTGAAGTATTTCAATATTACGGGCAATATCTATTTCACGCACCACAATGGAGTAATTAAGATCGGCCGAGTGTAATAAATGAGAGTCGATATTAGGGAAAATATCGGTAATACGTTGGCCTGTTTGCCATTGATATTTTCCAGGGCGAGTTACTGCGCCGATAACGGTGATCGAATGCTCAAACATTTCAGCGGCCTTCATAACATGAACGGCATCACCTGCTTGCGCTTTTTTAGCTAAATCACGGCTTTTAGTTAAATCTATGTTTACTACTGTGCGTAAGGCGTCTTGATTATAACGCTCAACACGGGTTGTTTTTGCAAAGGCTGTTGGTAATAGACCGCCAGCCATTGTCAAAATATCTTTAAAATTACAATCGTCATTTAATTCATAAATAGCTGGGCGTCTAACTTCACCTTCAACGCTGATAGTATTACCTTTAGGCGCAATAAAAACCACATCGCCCGATTGTAATAACACATCGCTACTTGAATCGCCGCTAATCAACAGGTCATATAAATCTAAGGTAGTAACTAGCTTACCGGCACGTTTAAGCTGGATATTACGTAAACTACCGATATCACTAATACCACCAGCAGCAAAAATGGCATGGGTAATACTTGATAATGAACTTAAAGTATAAGGACCTGGTTTAAAAGCATCGCCTAAAACAAAAATCCGCATAGAGCGAAGAGAAGCCATGCCTACAACCACATCAACACCAATGACTTTTTCTTTAATGCGTGCGGTTAACAAGCGCTTCATTTCGTTGAATGACAAACCTGAAACGGTAAAAGGACCATGAGATGGGAAAATTATTTGTCCCTCGCGGTTCACTGCGAGCTCCAGTTCATCTGTTTCTTTGCCAAATATTTGAATAGAAACGTTATCGCCTGGGCCAATGATATAATCGGCAGGAATGGCTATATCCATGGTCGGGGCAAAGGTTTGTGGGGAGTTAGCAAAAACATCATAACCAAAAGCTTTTAATTCATCACTTTTTTCAAGCTCTTCTAGTTCTTCTTCATCTAGAATAGGGTTACCTTGCGCATCAAATTGAGTACCACGAGGAAAAACTTCAGTGTTCGTTTTTTCTTCGCTAGAGCCGTTATTAGATAACTGCCCTTTTATGCTATTTAGATCAACGCCCATGCTTTTAGCAAGCGCTTCTTGTTGTGATGGTGGCAATTTTTTAAATTGCTCTAATTGCTGTTGACTTATCTCACCATTGGCTAAGACTTTCATTGGCAAACTGGCAAGAGAAAAAGTCAATATTAGCAAAGCGCCAACAAATGGACTTAACAAATTAACATTGTGATTATTCATAAAATTTTTTATGGCGCTTATCATTGTCGCAAAATTCCTATAAAGCCTGTGCGGTAATACATTTAAAACAAGGTTCATACCTATCCATGAAAAATATCATAACCTCATTCCTAACTCCGAGTCCTAAGAACACCAAGTTTAATCACTAAAATTAGTGACGACGAAGTTTACCAGTATAAGGTGATGCAAACAATATGTTAACTAACCTTGTCACTCCATATTATTGCCCTAGCACTTAGTAAGTGCTAGGAAACATTTCTCTACAACCTCCAAAGCACGGTAACCATTGATTTGTAGCAAAGCTTGCCTTTATTTGTTCACGCAGGTATAACACCCCTTTACTAAAAAACATTAACTTAAAATGTTACAGTAAAAAACTAACGCTAACGATTATAAAAAATAAAATCTAGGATTATTATATGACTCAACCTAATGCGGGTACGCTGTTTGGCCACCCTAAAGGACTGTTCCTTTTATTTGGTACTGAAATGTGGGAGCGTTTCGGTTATTACGGTATGCGGGCCTTATTGGTATTGTATCTAATTGCCTCAACACAAGACGGCGGTTTTGGCTGGACTAACCAAGAAGCATTAAGACTCTATGGTTTCTTCACTATGGCTGTATATTTAACACCGGTCATCGGTGGTTGGTTAGCTGATAACTATATCGGTCAACGTAAAGCTATCATATGGGGCGGAATGATTTTTTCCTTGGGTTATTTTACCTTAGGTATCCCTAAGTCGATGATTGTCGGCATGGAAGAAACGGTATTTTATCTCGGTTTAGCACTTATTATTATTGGTAACGGTTTATTTAAAGCCAATGTTTCAAGTTTAGTGGGCGAGCTTTATGAAGATGGCGATCACAGACGTGACGGCGCTTTTACTATTTTCTACATGGGTATTAATTTAGGTGCTTTCTTAGCTCCTATTACTGTAGGTGTACTTGGCGAAACTGTTAACTGGCATTACGGCTTTATCTTAGCCGGCTGTGGTATGTTAATTGGTTTAACCTTACAACTGACTTTAGCGAATAAATATTTAGGTGATATTGGTGTCGAGCCATCAGCTAAACGTACAAAAGGCGAACAAAAAGCAGATGCACCGTTAACGCCCCAAGATATGGACCGCATGAAAGTTATTTTAATTATGAGCATGTTCTCGGTTATTTTCTGGGCTGGTTTTGAACAAGCGGGTGGTTTATTTACTATTTATGCCTCTGACTTCACTGATCGTACTCTCTTTGGTTTTGAAATTGCCGCTTCATCATTTCAATCATTGAATGCGATGTTCATTATTTTATTAGCACCTTTTGTTGCCTCTACTTGGGTTAAGATGGGTTCAAATGAACCAACCTCACCGAAGAAATTCGCACTGGCGATGTTGTTTTTAGCATTAGGTTTCTTTGTGATGTTATGGGCTACTATGGTTCAAGGCGGCGATGTCGCGGTGAAAGTAAGTATGTTGTTCCTAGTTTTTGCTTACTTATTCCACACATTGGGTGAATTATGTTTATCACCAATTGGTTTGTCTATGGTAACTAAACTAGCACCGCTTAAATTTACCTCATTATTAATGGGTATTTGGTTCTTCTTTACCGCTTTATCAAACTGGTTAGCTGCATTTATTGGCTCATTTGTTGGTGAAGGTGAAGAGATGGTCAATAATGCCGCAAACATCTTTATGGGTGTTGGTATTGGCGCTTTAATTACCGGTTTTATCATCTATCTTTCAGCTGGTAAATTAGTTGAATGGATGCATGGCGCTGAAGGTGATAGCAGCCATGATTTAGAAGCTAAAATTGAAGAAGAAATTTCTGTGACAGGTACTCATGAAGGTATTACTGAAACACGTAGCTAATTCGTACAAGTTACAAGAATAGTATTAAGCTGGACGAGCAATCGTCCAGCTTTTTTTATGCTTAATAAACAGTACGCGCCAACGATAAGATGACATAAGATAATTATAATGAATATACGTTCACAATTACGAAAAGAAGTCAGACAACGCCGTAACGCACTATCAGTAACACAGCAGCATAATGCATCGATTGCTTTAACTGAAAGATTGTCTACTCATAATAAAATCCAACAAGCAAAACGTATTGCCATCTACTTAAGTAATGATGGCGAACTGTCGACTAAGGACTTTATTGACTGGTGTTGGCTGAATAATAAAGAAGTTTACTTACCGGTAGTACATCCATTCAGCCCTGGTAATTTACTCTTCTTACATTACCGACCAGAGACCAAACTAATTAGTAATATTTATGGTATTTTAGAGCCACTATTAGATGTCACTAAGGTTTCCCCTTTAGCGCAGCTTGATATTATTTGTACGCCACTGGTAGCGTTTGATGAAACGGGCGCAAGGTTAGGCATGGGTGGTGGTTTTTATGACCGAAGCCTAGTTCACTGGCAGCAAACTAAGCTTTATCCTCTTGGTTTGGCTCATGATTGCCAACGCGTAGCACAGGTTCCAGTAGAGAGTTGGGATATTCCCTTACCTGAAATAATCACACCGAATAAAAACTATCTTTTTATTTAGATAGTACTAAAAGTATTCACTAGATAACCGCCTTAGAATAGTGGCCATTCAAATGCAGTAAAAACCTGTTGCCATTGCCCGTCAAAAGGCGCTGATATTTTAATCCTTTCATTGCTAACAGGATGATTAAACTCCAATGACTTAGCATGTAGCATTAACCGTTTAAAGCCAAAGTGTTCAATAAAAAATGGGTTTTGTTTGTTATCACCATAATTGATATCTCCTAAAATTGGATGACGTAAATGTGCCAGATGACGGCGAATTTGATGACGCCTGCCAGTGATAGGACGCACTTCCACTAAAGAATATCGCACACTATCGAACTTGCCGACTTTTATTGGCAAACTCGCTTGCTTTTTCACTTGATAATAACTTTGAGCAGATTGTGCTGGTTTGTCACGGCTAACATTTTTATCTCCCAGCTTATCTAGCTTTTCTTTCAAAGCATGATCAATTAAGTCTGTCGGTACGGCTAAATGACCACGTACTAAAGCGTAATAGGTTTTCACCATGGCTAAATCACAGGTATCAGTACTTTTATTAGTGTCCAGTTCTCCGGTATTATCTTGCTGAACTACCCTATGTTCAGACTCTGCCTCTAACTCTGAGCTTACCTCCGAATTCAGCTCTGACTTAGGCGCTGCTTGACTACTCTTATTGGCAAAAGCCTCATTTAACTTAGTGGCAACCTCTTTTGTTAAGGCAAAAATCAGTACCCCTGAAGTCGGTCGGTCTAAACGATGAACGGGATAAACATATTGCCCCACTTGATCACGTACTAGCTGCAAAGCAAAATAAATTTCATCTTTATCCATATAACTTCGATGTACAAATAAGCCAGCAGGTTTATCAACCGCTACCATAAACTCATCTTGATAGAGGATAGTGAGTACCGGTTTTTCCGGTTCAATATCCCCAACAAGTGCCATATCCACCATAGAGCTATTCATATCATTCATCGGTTACTTACCTTGTTCAGTTAAGGTTTTATCTATTTTTTGGATAACATCAAATAAAGGTTTCGCATTAACTGATAAGTGCTTAAAAGCCTCCTCAGCCATGGGTGTTATTGATATATTTGTAGGTAACGTTTGTTGTTGATTTATCATCGTCGTTATCTTGGGAATAAATATAAATTGTAGCCATTGCTCAAATGTTAAGGTATCACAGCAAAAAGGTGCGCTACTTGAAAGCTCAACAATACTCGGCTGACTCGTTTGCCAGAGATTAAGTGATTTCAGCTCACCGGCTAACGTATCAAGCAAGGCAGTGATAGGTTCAATATCTTTTGTTTTTATCATTTGTAATTACTTAAGCTCGGTTCTTTAAGGTGATTATACCCATTACATTACGCTTTTATCTGGTTGTGCACCGGAAAATAAATTAGGACATAGCGCTCGATTGAGTAATAGCGGGCTATTGAGATTGAGAGCAATGCTGACTTGGAGAATTTTAATCCGCACAAGTGACAATAATTTAATGAAATAGGTATTACTTTAGGTCAATTATTTTAGCTACATAGTTTTACTATGTTAATGGCGTCATTATCCTTATAATAACTTGCTATAACAAGCGACAATAATTTTGGCTTTATGACTGACACAGCACCAGCAACAAACATAGCAACCCTATCAGAATTACTTAAACTTTCAGACTCACAATATCGCCTTTATGATATTGGTCGACTTGTCAGTAAGTTACCTAAAGAACAGTTTGAAAAGGTTGAATTAAATCAGTTACCTTACCCTACCCCGGCTCAAGGTTGTGCTTGTATTGCAATAGCCTTTTGGCAGAAAAAATCATCACAGCCTTACTTATGGCTATTAAAATTACCCCTTGATGAGCGCGGCTTATTAAACCAAGGGGCAAGAAATCATTTTATCGCTATTATTGTCGAAGCCCTAGGTGCTGACTTAACCCAAGAAACCTCCAAAAAACAAGAAGAGTTACTGAGCAGTAACCCATATCTATTTACGCCCGCTCAATATAAACTTGCTAGCTTAAACAGCAAAATAAAAGTCGATTTAAAGCAACCACCTAGTGAATATTTTTCACCTTTTAAGCAATACCTTAGCAATACTTCAGATTGGAGTAACTGGCAAAGTGTTGGCGTGCAGGGCATTACAGATTTTATTGCTCGAATAAAGCATGATAACCACAGTGAGTTGCTTCTCAAGGCACTACCTAATTTACCTGATGAAGTCTTGTCGCCTGTTTGTAGCGCTTTAGAAAATGAACAATATCCTGTAGCGTTAGTTGATGCACTGGTAAGTTTGTTTACAACAACACTGGAAAACACCCCAACCAATGCAAAAAAAGCACAGTTATTACGAGCACTCGCAGCCAGTAGTCACCATATTAATGTTAAAAACATGGTTGAAAAACTGTTGAGTAACCCTCACGTAAATAACGAATTACTTATTACTTTATCTAGTCGATGCTGGCAAGCATTAGCTGATGAAAAAATTCTCATGAGTTATTTTGAACACTTACTCAGTAATAATGACTTAACGCTGTTTTCCAGTATTTTTAAAGATTTGGTAACTATTCCATTAATAAGACCCATCGCCTTTGGATGTATACGCAGTGAGAATCGCTCTGTAAAACTAGCACAAGCTATAGGGCAATTATTTAGTCAAACGTAGGAATTACCATTTATGGAAAACATTTATTATTTATTATTCTTTTTTTTATTTTGCTGGTATTTTGTTTACTTAAGACAAGTATCTGAAGCCGCTAAATGTCATGTGAATCGTTACTGTAAAGACGGTGGTTTACAGTTTATTTCATTGGCTAGGCGCTCAAGTAGAGTGAAATTTACCAAGAAACATGGTTTGTGCATTTATAGTACTTTTGATTTTGATTTTAGCGGTGACGGTGAGTCAAATAACCAAGGCTCCCTCACGCTTTTTGGCTTAAAGCTAGAGCAAGTCGAATTACCCGCTTACCGTGTAAATTAGTACTGACCTGTATAATTAAACCCATCACTATGGTTATTGGGAAGTTTTATGTACCATCAATTAGGTGTTAAGTTAATAAAAACAATTACCTAGTTCAATCTATTTATTGGAGCTTTTGTGCCATTTTTACAAGCAGTTTTTTGTCTAAAAGGGTTTGATGACCGTAGTCGATTTTTTGCCACTGCAATAATTTCTCTGTTGGGTTTTATCTTTTTCTCTGCAATTTTTTCCGGCTATTGGGCGGTAAGCTTTGTTATCTTATTACTATTGACCGCAGTACTCACCTGTAGCACCAAGCGCCGTTTACATGACGCTAAACTGAATAAAAACTGGCAGTTAGTGCCCGGTGGTTTACTTTTACTTACCGGTGTACTGAGCTTATTTATTGAAAACAGTAGCAGCTATTATTTATTAATATTACCGACCTTAAGTATCGCGCTTTTACTCACTTATCCAAGTAAGAATCAAAAAAATCATATATTAGGCTATTACGGTCCTATTGACCTAAGTCTTTATATAAAAGGTCCTGTGGTGATGAAATCTCATAACCAACGCATTGAACCTACATTAGTTACTCATGGGACTAACGAGCAATTTTATATTAATGAAGCAGTAGAAGCGCAAAGTACCACTTTCGATAAGCAATCAGAATTTGAAACTAGCAGTAAACAAACTGATATTGGCGAACTTATTCGCTTAAAGTTCCTAAGTAACCGTAAATTACAGCTTGGTATTATCGTGGGTATATCATTTGTTTTTATCGCGGTATTTATCAATAGTGCCTTTAACGCTATCAACCAGGAAAGTACCGATATCCATAATACTGAGTTGAGTGAGCCGCAGGTTTTGTCTAATAATCTCGTGACTACTACTCTTGCCAATAAAGAACATTTATTAGCCATGCCTGATAATTTCAATTTATACTTATCAGAGTATCGAGGCATTATTATTCATTGGCAGGCAGATCAAGTTTCGAATGGCGAACTCTGGTCGCAAGTATCTGCCAGTGGTGATAAAAGCTGTCAAAGCATAAGCTTTAATAAAGGTTCAGCTATTCGCCCTTTGGCTGTTGTGGTTGAAAATGGTAGTGAATATTTTGCTAGTTTTTCTCCTCTTGATAGTGGTGAATTAATACAAGCACTGGCTTTTCGTGGCAACTTCTCATTATGCGGTTATAAGTTTTCTCTTAAAGGCAGCCAAGCTGTACTTGGAAAGAACAATCAATACGCACCTTTCTTAGACAAAGACGCTTAAATAAGCGTTCAGCGTAATATTGTAGAGTTACCAGATACAAAAAAAGCTGCTCAATTAACATTGGCAGCTTTTTTGTAATTATCACCTATTATCTAGGCTCATTAACAAAGTACTCTTTAGTAGAGTCGCTTCTTAGCAAAGGCTTTACCTTTACATTTGCCTTTATTGAGTAAAACCAATACCGGCCTTTATCAAATCAGCGTAGATACTTTTCATCGCAACGGTATTCTCGGTAAGAGAATCATTCCACTTATCGCGTTTATCAAACCCTAAATCGCTAATTTTAAAATAATGATCCGTTTTGATACCGCTTTTATCCAAGCAAGCTTTAGTACAGCCTAATTCACAACCATCAATGGCAATAATAGTTCGCCCTGACTTGGCTAGCTCCATTATTGGTTTAACATTACCAACTACGCCTGAGATACAAGACATATCAGCAATACCATCACCATCGAGGGTTAATGAAATATTATGCGCCATTTGTGCGAGGTTTGAGCAACCAGAGCAAGAATAAACTATTGGCTTACCCTTTGTATTGTCATTATTTATTTGAATGTTTTTTTGTAAATTCGTCATTAAAGTCACTCCTTAGCTACTTTATTAGTTACCCGATTAGCTGGCAACATTACCAATAGAAGCATTTTAACAAGTAAAAATAACTAAGAATTGATTTAGATCACTACAACAAATAATACCCATCTATATTGTGTGGTTAATTGTACCATTGGGTAACTATTTTTTTTATTTTAACCATATCTAAGTGTGTTTGACAGGCGGTACTCACACGTTCAATCGCTTGCTCTTCAAGCGCTTCAACACTCGGCGCTTTGCTTACGTCATGTCCAAGCCACGACATAAAGAGTTGTAATGCTTCGGGTTGATCAAATAATCCATGTAGATAACAACCGGTTATTTGTCCATCACCACTTAACACCCCCTGCCCCTCACCTTGAATATTAAGTAAGTGAGTGGATTTTGTTTCTTTATCCGTGTCCTTAACCGTCAGAGTGCTCTGCCCAGCATGAATTTCATAGCCCTTAATTTCAGCTGTTTTTCCTGCAAGCTGCAAAATACCTGAAACATTTGTTAAGGTTTTGTCAGCCTTTAACACTGTTTTCATAGCAAAGTAACCAAGCCCTCTACTCATTCCTGATTGCCCTTCTAATCCTTCAGGGTCATCAATCAGTTCTCCTAACATTTGATAACCACCGCAGATGCCTATCACCTTACCTTGATAGCGTAAGTGTTTAGCAATATCATCATGCCAACCTCGTTTACGTAAAAAATCGAGATCACTACGGACATTTTTACTGCCTGGTAGAATAATGAGGTCACAAGGCGGAATAGCTATTTTTTCAGGGTTACTTTCGTCCTTCGATCCCTTAGCAAAAAGGAACTGGCAATCAATATCTTCATGATGGCGTAAGGCATCAAAGTCAGTATGATTACTCATGTGCGGATAAACTAAGACAACAATGCGTACTTTTTCTGAAGTCGAACTGCCTTCAACGGCCGCTTGTTTGGTTACTAAAGCATCTTCTGAGGAAATATCTAAACCATGCAAATACGGCAAAACACCTAACACGGGTTTATTTGTTCTTTCCTCTAACCATGTTAGCCCTGATTCAAGTAATTTAATATCACCGCGAAAGCGATTAATGACAAAGCCCACTACTCTATCTTGCTCTGATTGTGACAACAGCATTAGGGTGCCCACCAACTGCGCAAAAACACCACCTTTGTCAATATCTGCAATAATTAAAACGGGGCAATCAACGGCTTCAGCAAAGCCCATATTAGCAATATCACCCTCGCGTAAATTTATCTCTGCGGGACTTCCTGCGCCCTCAACGACCACTAAGTCATATTGCTGTGTTAATCGTTGATGCGAGCTAAGCACGGCTTGCATGGCAATTTTTTTATAATATTGATATTCGCTGGCTTCCATGTTCGACGAAGTTTTATGCTTAAGTGCCTTGCCGTGTACAATAACTTGCGCGCCAGTATCGCTATTAGGTTTAAGTAATATAGGGTTAAAATCGACATCTAACGCTAAACGTGCCGCTTTAGCTTGTAGCGCTTGTGCACGCCCAATTTCACCACCACAAGGAGTAACCGCGCTATTAAGCGCCATATTCTGCGGCTTAAAAGGTGCCACTTTAATGTGTAAATCAGCAAACACACGACACAAGCCAGCAACTAGGGTAGTTTTACCCGCATCAGATGTTGTACCTTGTACCATAAGTGTTTTACATTGTGCTTTGCCTTGCTCCGCTTTAATCGGCTCAAAAGAGCACTCAGTCTTATCTTGCTCAAAAGAGCTCTGCGTAGTGTTAATGTTACTTGGCTTAGTTGCCATTCTATAATTCCTCAAGAAATGGCATAGCAATGCTAGTCACTTGTTGATGTAGTTGTTCATATTGATAAGGTTGACTAATAATAATGCGAGACATACTGCCATGACCAATCTGTAATTTTTGATGCCAGCTGGCTTTTTGCCAATCGAGCTGTAATATATGCGCTAAAATCATACGAATAACGCCGCCATGAGCAACAACTAAAATTCGTTTAGCTATTGCCGATTCTTTTTTCTTTGTAACAATAGTTACTTGCTCTGCGATCAGATCCTGCCAAGCCTTTACCACTCGATGATTGAAATCTGACAACGCCTCTGCTCCTGGTAATACAATTTCAGCAGGTGCCTGAAAAAACGCTTCAAGTTGTGACCAATGCAATTCAGTTTTAACTTTATGGTGTTGCTCATTTTTAACCGAATTCCCTTCAAAAAAACAATCTTCAAAATAAAGATCATCAAAGGCAATGCCATCAAAGCGGCCAAAGTTCATCTCTTGTAAATTGGGTGATATTTCTAAGGGTAAGTCACATCGACGGGAAAACTCTTTCGCTAAAAATTGGCAACGCGTTAAAGGTGAGCAAACAATACTCTGATAGGCTTTATTTGTTTGTTGTTGGCTAATTAAAGACTCAAGTAAACGAGCATTTTCTGAAGCGATAGGCGTAACATCAGTACAGCCATATAATGCAGGCTTACCGTCAACTTTAACATGTCTTATTAAATCAATTTCAAGCATGAAAGGTCCTTTTATTACGCATCATTACTTTTTATGCAAAGCGGAATTCCAGCAGTAACTAAGGTGACTTTATCTGCTAATTCGGCAACCTTCTGATTTAACCAGCCACAGTGGTCAACATATAAACGGGTAGATGCACCCATTGGTACAACACCTAAACCGATCTCATTACTGACAATAACTATGTCAACATTTATAGCCGCTAATTGGCTAGCTAAAACTGCTATTTCAGTTTCTAAATGTTGACCTTGATCTGTGCGACCTGACTCATGAACTGCATAAAGTTGATTGTTCAGCCATAAGGTTAAGCAATCGAGTAAATAGATATTATTGTTATCAAGACCGGGTAGCATTTCAGCGAGAGCTAGTGGGCATTCAATTAATTTCCAGCTATCTCCTCTATCATTTTGATGTTGGCTTATTCGACTATCCATCTCACTATCAATGGCCGTTGCTGTCGCAATATAAACCGCCTGTTTATTCTTACTTTCAGCTAACGCGAGTACTTGTTGCTCTGCAAATCGCGACTTACCTGAACGAGCACCGCCTAAAACAAAATGAATCACCCTGCAACTCCGGTAAGTAAAGGTCCTATAAAAGTAAGTTCGGTAAAGGTAAGTTCTGCGAAAGTATCATTATTGATATGGGAAACCAGTGTCAGATAAATAAGTAACTCACAAATTTGTTGTGCTGCACCTAAACAATCCCCGGTAAAACCACCTATTCTTGCCATAAGCCACCGCTTAAATAGCCAGCGAAAAGCCAATAATATTATAAATAATGAAAAGATTATTTCGCTTGAATAGAAAGCTAGCGGTGCTATTCCGATTAACAGTAAAAGGCTTAACTCTGATGAAGATTGTGCTTGAGCCAACGGTTTACTTTTACTTTGCTCAATATCAGTCACATAGGGCAGAGATGAAATTAAGCTGCCAGCAATAGCTCTAGATAAACATTCCGCTAATATAATCGCTAAAAGTAAGTAGTTACTATCTTGTTCAGCTAGCTCTACCAGCAAACTGAATTTTAATAATAAAGCTACCACTAAGGTAACAGCGCCATAAGTACCGATACGACTATCTTTCATAATGAGCAGTCGTTTTTCTACCGTGTAGCCCCCGCCTATACCATCCGCCATATCAGCTAAACCATCTTCATGAAAAGCCCCCGTTAACAGCAAACTTATCGCCATCATTAACAATACAGAAATATTGGCGGGTAAGAATTCGCTAAAAATGACATAACTTAATGCAAGCAATAAACCAGTAACTAATCCCACTAAGGAGAAATATCGGTTCGCTTTATTCAACAAGCTCTCTGAATAATGCATTGTTTTGGGAACAGGTAAGCGAGTAAAAAAACTTAACGCTAGATAAAATAAATTCAGCTGAGTTTTAATTCTTTCTTTTAGATCTTTACTTACCGATAAAATCACACCGTGACTCCAGCACTTTCAAAGCTTGCCATATTATTATAAAAACTGGCTGATGCTTGTATCAAGGGTAAAGAAAGTGCTGCGCCGGTACCTTCCCCTAAACGAAGTCCTAGATTCAATAATGGCTGGCAGTTCGTCTCGGTAAAGCTTTGTGCCGCCATGAGCTGTTCAAGTAATACTTGATGCGCTTTCTCTTGAGAAACATGAGAAAAAATAAGGTAATTGGCAACATTTTTATCTAAGCGCAGTGCGACTAACGCAGCAACAGTGACAATAAAGCCATCAATAACAACAGGTATGCTCGCCGATGCAGCAGATAATATAGCAGAGACCATTTGTACTATTTCAAAACCGCCTAACTCAGCTAAGAGTCTTATAATATCGTCTTCCGTTAAGTACTCTACATTATCATCGGGTAAGCTAACTCGCTGTAATGCCTTTTCAATTAAGGCTATTTTATGAGTTAACTGATCATCTGTAATACCGGTACCTCGGCCAATACATTCCTGCGCACTAAATGAAGTTAACGCAGACATTAAGGCAGCGGCAGAGCTGGTATTAGCGATACCCATTTCACCTAATAATAATATCTCAACACCTTGTTCAACTTGTCTATTAACCAACTGTTTTGCCTGTTCGAATCCCTGTTCTACCTGAGTAATGGACATAGCCGATCCGACAGAAAAGTTATTTGTTCCTGCGCCAAGCCTTTGCTCAAGAAAGTTAATTACTTTAATACCAGCCTCTTTACCACCGTCTAATTGAGGCAGTTCATCATCATCGATAGGCTGTAAGATTCCGCAATCAATCACAGTTAAGGCAATATCATTACTTTGACAAAAACAATTTATCGCTGCTCCACCGTGTAAAAAATTGAGTACCATTTGTTTAGTTACTGAACTGGGTGCAATGCTGACACTCTCTTCATTTATACCGTGATCGCCAGCAAAAACTAACATAGTAGGTTTTTTTATACTAATTTGGTTAGCACTTTCATCCGATGAACTAGCATCAAGACCTGAGTGCTTTTGACGTCTTTGTTCGGTAATCAATGCAAGTTGTAAAGCCAAGGACTCTAATGCGCCTAGAGCCCCTAAAGGTTTAGTTTTTTGGTCAATTTTGTTTTGTATAAATTCTAAGGTAATTTTACTTAAAGGGGGGATGGGCATCATGAGGTCTAATCTAAAGAGTTTAAATAGAGAAAGTAATGACATTATTTTAAGCTATTTAACTTACTAAAAACATACTCTTTTAACAATGCATCCCCCTAAAATAG
The DNA here is from genome assembly GCF_002836255.1 of Colwellia sp. 75C3. Lineage (GTDB taxonomy): Bacteria > Pseudomonadota > Gammaproteobacteria > Enterobacterales > Alteromonadaceae > Colwellia. The sequence continues at coordinate 371,975 of NZ_PJAU01000032.1, forward strand.
CTATAATTCTATCTTCTCTATTGTGTCGTTAATCGCTTGTGCATTAGAAGTATACTCATAGGTTAGCTAGGAAAAAGAGTTAAAACTCTGTACCATCACTAGTACAACGTTTTCACCTTAAAATTTTACGTCAGGCTGATATAGTTTTATGAAATTAGTTACAAAATATACCCTTATCCTTTCCAGCATATTCTTAGCAAGTTGTGTGAATCAAAATACAAAAATTGCCGCTAATATCATGCCCACCACAAACCCTTGCACCAAGCTCGACTTACTTAAAAGTGCTTATTATGATGATTTCACTCAATTAAAAGAGATCAAAATGAAAGGTAGAGTGAGTAATGTATGGAAAGCTAAATATCAACTTTTTGGTGAAAATTGCCAAGTATTTACATGGGGTGGAAAACAACATACGTATTCTTGTAGTTTAGTTGCCCCTGATGAAGAAACAGCACAACGATATTATCAAGGTGCTAAAAGAGTTACCCAAGAGTGTTTAGGTGAAAAGTGGACATTAGAGGAAAGTAATAGAGTTCATGATGACGGTATGAAAACAAGCTTTACTAATCATGATGCTAAACCGAGTGAGAAGGTCACCTTTTCAACACACTTAGTCCCTACTTCGGGGTTATTCTCGACAACATGGACAATTTTCTATTATGTAGGAAATATTTCACAGCCAAAAAAATAAATCACTGGTTGAGCCCTATTTAAACTGGCTATAAAATAATAGCCATAACATATTCGATAAATAAATATTTTTAGATTTATTGTTGTCTTTATGGCCGAAAACAAAAAAGCTGATAGTCACTTATCTAAAGTCGCTATCAGCTTTAATCATTTACTCTTTACAAATCATCGTAACGCTAATTTTCGTCAGGATCAAAACCATCTAAAGTTACACCAGATAAACCACCGGTACCGCCTTGATCATTACTGCGTAATTTAATCATTAAACGTAAATCATTTGGCGAATCTGCATGATGTAATGCATCAGCATAGGTGATCATACCATTCTGGTAGTGATTGAATAATGCCTGATCGAACGTTTGCATACCCAATTCTTTTGATTTTTCCATCACCTCTTTAATACCACCGATATCACCTTTTTTGATGAGTTCACTAATATAAGGCGAGTTCAGTAAAATTTCGATAGCGGCTATTCGACTATGACCATCTTTTGTCGGTACTAGTTGCTGAGCAATAATGCCGCGTAAATTTAGCGCTAAATCAAATAACAGTTTTCCATGCTGGTCCGCAGGCACAAGGTGCATAATACGGTCAATCGCTTGGTTGGCATTGTTTGCATGCAAAGTAGCAATACATAAGTGCCCTGTTTCGGCAAAACTAAGTGCATGCTCCATTATCTCTTGGTTTCGAATTTCACCAATCAAAATGACATCAGGTGCCTGACGTAAAGAACTTTGCAGTGCAGCATCAAATGATACGGTATCTAAGCCAACTTCACGTTGAGTAACCATACTTTTACCATGCTCATGAACAAATTCTACCGGGTCTTCAATAGTAAGAATATGGCCATAGGAATTACGGTTACGATAGCCTATCAATGATGCCATTGATGTCGACTTACCAGTACCCGTACCACCAACAAATAGCACTAAACCACGTTTAGACATGACCACATCTTTTAGAATCGGAGGTAAGCCTAAATCATCAACGTCGGGAATATCTGTAACAATACGACGAACAACCATACCTGCCATATCACGTTGCCAAAAGGCAGAGATACGAAAACGACCGATATCATCTATTTGAATGGCGAAATTACATTCCTTTTCCGTATCAAATTGATTTATCTGTTTTTCATTCATGGCGTCATAAACTAATGCTAATGACTGCTCAGCAGTCAATACCACTTCATCTATAGGCTGTAATTCACCATTTATTTTTGCGCTCACTGGTAATTTAGCCGTAACAAACATATCAGAGGCGTCTTTTTTTACCATTCTTTCTAATAATTCATGAAGATTCATTTATTATCCTCTATTCCATTCAGTTCTACATTCAAAAACACGCATTCTTAAAAAACTGAGTCTTAAAATCCTGAAAATTGATTTTTATCAGTCGCTTTTTCCATTGCATGTTGTTTAGTGATCATGCCTCGGTTAACAAGCCCTTGTAAACATTGATCCATAGTTTGCATGCCATGTTGCATCCCTGTTTGAATCGCAGAGTACATTTGAGCAATTTTATCTTCGCGAATAAGGTTTCGAATAGCCGGAACCCCAATCATAATTTCATGGGCTGCAACACGGCCACCACCCACTTTTTTAATTAGGCATTGTGAGATTACCGCGCGAAGTGATTCTGACAACATTGAGCGAACCATAGATTTTTCTTCGCCTGGAAATACATCAATAATACGGTCAATAGTTTTTGGTGCTGAGGTGGTATGCAAGGTACCAAACACTAAATGGCCTGTTTCTGCTGCGGTCATAGCTAAACGGATAGTTTCTAAATCACGCATTTCGCCGACTAAGATAACATCGGGATCTTCACGTAATGCAGAGCGTAGTGCCGCTGAAAAGCTCAACGTATCACGGTGAACTTCCCTTTGGTTAATTAGGCATTTTTTGTTTTCATGGACAAATTCTATTGGATCTTCAATAGTTAAAATGTGATCGTTTTTATTATCATTAATGTAATCAACCATTGCCGCTAGCGTGGTTGACTTACCCGAGCCCGTTGGCCCGGTAACTAACACTAAGCCACGTGGTGTATCGGATATTTCACGGAATATGTCAGGACAGCCTAAATCATCAAGTGAAAGGATTTTACTTGGGATGGTACGAAATACCGCGGCAGGGCCTCGATTTTGATTAAAGGCATTCACCCTGAAGCGTGCTAAGTTAGGTACTTCAAAGGAGAAATCGACCTCTAAGTTCTCTTCATATTCTTTACGTTGGCGATCATTCATAATGTCATATACTAAAGCATTGACATCTTTAGCATCAAACGCCGGAATATTAAGTTTACGTACATCGCCATCAACACGAATAGCTGGTGGTGTGCCTGTTGATAAATGTAAATCTGATGCGTCATGTTGCACACTAAATGCAAGTAGTTCGGTAATATCCATAAAAGCCTCTTTGTATAGGGCGATAAAAAACAATAATCATATTATCTTTTATCGATAATTATTTAATAAGTAATAATCTACTAGGTAATAATCTAATAGGTAATAATGTTATAGGTTATACTAACCAGAAAATAAGATAAGTTAAAACAGTTCACTATATTTTACATGACAACTTCAGACAACTTCAGACAACTTCACATGATAAACATTAAAAATAACCTTGATAAAATTAAAGCGCAAATTCAACAAGCTTGCCAACAAAGTGACCGATTAATTCCAACTGCAGAATTATCAAAGCCATCTCCTGTATCACTACTGGCGGTTAGTAAAACTAAACCATCTGCACTTATTGAACAGGCTCATTTAGCTGGTCAAAATGATTTTGGTGAAAATTACCTGCAAGAAGCCGTAGAAAAAATAGCAGAATTGGCACATTTAACCGATCTGACTTGGCACTTTATTGGCCCTATTCAATCGAATAAAACGAAGCAAATTGCCAGTAATTTCTCTTGGGTTCATAGTGTTGACAGAGAGAAAATCGCACTGCGTTTAAATCAACACCTCGAAGATGATAATTGCCACAATACTCCGCTAAACATTTGTTTACAAGTGAATATTAGCAATGAAGACTCAAAGTCAGGTGTAAGTATTGAGCAGGTTTTTGCCCTCGCTAAAGTTGTTGATAATTGCGATAAACTCACCTTACGGGGTTTAATGGCTGTTCCCGAAAAAAATGCTCCTAAGTCCTGCTATGAAAGGATGCAGCAATTATTTACCCAACTTAAAGAAAAATATCCCAGCGTTGATACTCTCTCTCTAGGCATGTCTAATGATTTAGATAGCGCGGTAGCTCACGGTTCAACCATGGTAAGAATTGGCACTGCCATTTTTGGTGCCAGAGAAAACAAAATTTAACAATTAATCGTTTAGGAACATCTCTTATGAATAAAATAGCCTTTATCGGTGCCGGAAACATGGCACGCGCCATCATTATTGGTTTAGTGAACTCTGGCATTACTCCCCAAGACATTATAGTCGCAAACCCTTCTGAAGCTAAGAGACTCAATCTAGCTAAAGAATTCGGCGTTTTACAAACTGATGATAATATCAAAGCCAGTGAGTTCGCAGATATTATTGTACTTTGCGTTAAGCCACACTTTATTGCCGATGTTTGTCAACAAATAAGCCAGGCTATTAATATCGCAGGAAAGTTATTTATTTCTGTTGCGGCAGGTACAACGGTTGAACAAATTCAATCTGCTTTAGCAAAAGACAACACAAAAAACCTTGCTCCTGTTGTACGTGTTATGCCTAATACTCCTTCTCAACTAGGTTTAGGCATGAGTGGTCTCTATGCTTCAAATGAAGTTAACGCTGAGCAAAAGTCCAATGCAGAAAAAATAACCAATGCGGTAGGTAAAAGTATTTGGCTAGACACTGAAAATAAGATTAATGATATTATTGCGGTTGCAGGCTCTGCGCCAGCTTATTACTTCTTATTCATGGAAGCCATGGAAAAACATGCAATACAATTAGGTTTTACGCCAGAAGAAAGTCGTATGTTAGTACAGCAAACAGCACTTGGTTCGACACAAATGGTTGCACATAATACCGATGTAGATATAAGTACTTTACGTGCTAATGTTACTTCCAAAGGTGGTACAACACATGCGGCAATTGAACAATTTAAAGATGACGGTATAGATGAAATAGTTAAAAATGCTATGAACGCCGCCATTGTTCGTGCTGAAGAAATGGCTAAATAAACGTTGTAAATTAACAATTTAAACAATCTGTTATAAATTAATATAATTCAAATTAATTAGAGGAAAAACAATGGAAGCACTTATTTATTTGCTTAGATTCGCCTTCGATGCTTTGTTAATGATTTTAATCATGCGTGTATGGCTACAATGGGTTAAAGCCGATTTTTATAATCCATTAAGCCAATTTATTGTTAAAGTAAGTAATCCGTTAGTGATACCACTGCGCCGAATCATTCCAGGTCTAGGCGGTATAGATTTAGCTACGATTCTAATAGCCTATATCGTAGCAACATTAAAGTTTGTTACTCTCGCGGCTTTATCAGGTGAAAGCTTAGGTTTCTTAGCCTTTTACATTGGTTTATTAGTGTTATTAAAACAAGCAGGATTTCTACTGTTTGTTCTTATGATTATTATGGCCATTATGAGTTGGGTTGTTCAAGGCTATAATGCAACGTTAATGGTGCTTAGCCAATTAACTGAACCATTTTTAAATCCTATTCGCAAAATAATTCCAAATATGGGTGGTTTAGATTTATCCATGTTGTTGGCATTCTTGGCGATGAATGTAATTAATATTTTACTTTCTAACTCGTTACCTTATTGGGGCGCGTTGTAAGGTATTAGCATAGAAAACCTTTTTTTGACTCTGTTCTATACTAAAGTAATGATATAGAGCAGTACCTAATCCTGTGTACTTTTTTTGGGGATCCACATGAAAACTTCAATCATCAAACTACTTATTGCATTTAGCCTTAGTGTGTTTTTTATGGCCAGTGTTAGCGCTGAAAACATGAAAAAACTAGGCTCGATGAATGTACATTACATGGCTATCGGTTCAACCTTTTTTACGCCTGAAATTGCTAAAGCCTACGGTATTACACGAAGTCGTTACAATGGTTTAATCAATATTTCCGTATTAGATAATAGCCAAAAAGGTAACCCTGCGAAAACAGTTAGCATTACCGGTAAAGCCAAAAATAACTTAGGACAATTTAAAGATTTAGACTTTAAAGAAGTCAAAGAGGCCGGTGCTATTTATTATCTTGCTCAAGTCAACTATAGCAATGAAGAAACACTTCATTTTGATATCATGATTAATGATGGCAAAGAAAAGCAACAATTAAAATTTTCGCAAACCTTCTATGTAGATTAGTCCGCAGGTGATTTTTTGCTAATGATGAAAGAGCCTTAACAGGCTCTTTTTTTATTGTTAAATTTAGCGAATCAACGGTATCTAGGATAGAATAGCGCCATTAATAAAACACGAAATAGCCACAGGTAATCGTCATGTCCAAAGTTGTATTAGCTACCGGAAATCAAGGTAAAGTTAAAGAATTAGCCCACTTACTCGCTGAGCAATCAATCGAAATAGTACCGCAAAGTGAGTTTGATGTGCCTGAAGTTGCCGAAACTGGCACTACCTTTGTAGAAAATGCCATTATTAAAGCCCGTCATGCGGCAAAGATTACCGGCTTACCTGCTATTGCTGATGACTCAGGTTTAGAAGTAGATGCGCTAAATGGTGCACCTGGTGTCTATTCAGCGAGATACGCCGCAGATATCACTGAAGGTCCAGTAACAGATGATGACAATACCAACAAGTTATTGGCTGCATTAGCCAATACCCCTGATGGTCAAAGAACGGCTCGTTTTCATTGTGTCCTCGTTTATATGAAACATGAAAATGATCCAACACCTCTTATTTGTCACGGTGTATGGCAAGGCTCTATCTCTAGAAGCAAACAAGGCGAACAAGGGTTTGGCTATGATCCTGTTTTTTGGCAAAACGATTTACAAATGTCTTCTGCACAGTTATCGCGTGAAGTGAAAAACAAGTTAAGTCATCGTGGTCAAGCATTAGCTAAGTTGGTTGAAAAACTAGCGCTAGCTGCATTATAAAAGAGAATCCGAGCCATTTACTTATGTTAGAACTGTTAGAAAATCAGCCCCTTTCGCTGTATATTCATATTCCATGGTGTGTGGAGAAGTGCCCTTATTGTGACTTTAATTCACATGCCGTTAAAAGTGCTATTCCTGAGCAGGATTATGTCGCCGCCTTAATTGCCGATTTAGATGAAGATATTGAACGTTTTGGCTTAAGCAATAGACCTTTACATTCCATATTTATTGGTGGCGGAACACCGAGTTTATTTTCGGCTGCCTCGATTAAAAGTATACTAAAGCAGGTACTTAGTCGATTTGACCATAAAGTAGATATAGAGATCACTCTAGAAGCAAATCCTGGTACTGTTGAAGCCGATAAATTTATTGGTTTTTTTGATGCGGGGGTTAACCGGCTTTCTATCGGCGTACAAAGTTTTTCTTCTGATAAATTAATTAAACTAGGTCGGATCCATGATAGTGACCAAGCTAAAGTAGCAGCAAAATTAGCAACTGAAAGTGGCGTAACCAGTTTTAATTTAGATTTAATGCATGGTTTGCCTAACCAATCATTAGATAATGCCCTTGATGATCTTAAAACAGCTATCAGTCTCAATCCTAATCATATCTCGTGGTATCAATTAACTATTGAGCCTAATACCATTTTCCATTCTAAGCCGCCTAAATTACCGGTAGATGATATTTTATGGGAGATTCAAGATCAGGGTGTCAAACTACTCAATGAGGCGGGTTATCAGCAGTATGAAATTTCTGCCTACGCTAAACCCGGCTATCAATGTCAGCATAATTTAAATTATTGGCAATATGGTGACTACCTTGGCATTGGTTGCGGTGCTCATGGAAAAATCACCGATAGTCGAACACAAAAAATAATGCGTACAATTAAAGTAAAGCATCCTAAAGGTTATTTAGATCCAAGCCGTGATTTCTTAGATCAATTATCTGAAGTTGATGAAAGTGAACGCCCTTTTGAGTTCATGATGAACCAACTAAGACTGCACAGTGCTTTTAGTATTGGGCAGTTTCAAAACAGTACGGGTCTTAATATAAACTCGGTATTACCTTTGCTTAAAAAAGCGCAACAAAGAGAACTGATGGTTTGTGAAGTGATAGACAATGAAGAGCATTGGCTAGTAACTCAAACAGGACAACGATATTTAAATGACTTGTTGGAAATATTCTTATGATAGAGCCGTCTTCTGAAAATTCACTATTGACGGTCAGCACAGAAGAACAAAGTCAGCTTGATTTAGCTTTTATGCAAAGAGCCTTTGAATTAGCACAACAAGCTGAACAACATGATGAAATACCTGTTGGCGCTGTTGTAGTACACCAAGGAAAAATTATTGGTGAAGGTTTTAATCAGTCAATCATGCTTAACGACCCATCAAGTCATGCTGAGATGAATGCCATCAGACAGGCCGGTGAGTTTATTCATAACTATCGATTACTGGACTGCACATTATACGTAACGTTAGAGCCCTGCCCTATGTGTGCAGGCCTACTGGTACATAGTCGAATCAATCGCTTAGTTTATGCGTGTAGCGATCTTAAAACGGGTGCAGCTGGCAGTGCTTTTAACTTAGTTAATAACCCACAGTTAAATCATCAATTAGAAGTACATTCAGGCATATTGCAAGAAGAGTGTAGTCAGCTACTTTCTTCCTTTTTTAAACGACGTAGAAAAGAAAAGAAACAAGCCAAACAAGCCGCTAACAACACCGTAATTTAAGCTAAATATCGTCATCAACTATTACGATTAGGAATAGTTGTTAAATTGATGGCGAATATTGAACATTGTGCTAACTTATAAGTATCCCTTTTATTATTGGTTATTCTTGTTCTATAACTAATTAATAATTAAAAAGTTATCAATTATATACCTGGCTCATGGAAAGAACCCTATGTCGGCGAATTTAGCTAGTAACGCAGAACCCTCCCCCATACAAGAATCTTCTTATATTACCGTCCCAGAACCAGTTTTTGATAAAAATAAAAAAAACTTTTTATTCTCAATATTAATTCTTTGTTTAATACCCAGTATTCTCAATATTCTTGGCATCGACTTTTCCTCAACGGTGATTAAACTTCCCCCTTCATTTCCTGTTGAAGTAAACAATGCATCTAATGCGATTTTAGGTACGCTTCAGCATGCTTTATTAGAATGGTCAGCAGTACTATTAGCTTTACTCACCTTTGTCATAGCGCTAGTGCATTATCGGATTCATGATGATATTGCCATCCCTGTTATGGGTATCACTATTTTGTGTTCAGGGTTTGTTGATGCTTTTCATGCATTGGCAGCGACAAAAATGATTACCACTGAAGTGATTAATAATGACTTCATCCCCTTTACTTGGGCTTTATCACGTATTTTTAATGCCTCAATTATGGTTATTAGTACTCTCACTTGCTTTGTTTTATATGCCAAAAAGCGACAACTGAGTACGTACATATCTCAAAATAATGGTTTAGAAAGGGGCAAGCATAAAAAAAACATTCAGGTATTATTATTTATAGGCTTTGTTTTTTTTACAATGGCTTACGTATCAATTTATGCTACTGCTAATAGTACTAACTTTCCTCAAATCCAATTTTCACACGCCTTAATCACTCGGCCTTATGACGTACTTCCTTTGGGACTTTTTATTTTTTCCGCCAGCTTAGTCATTCATTTATATAAACAGTTTCCCACATTCGCAAAATATGGTTTATTGCTTAGTTTAATTCCCGCAATCACCACACAACTTCATATGGGATTCGGCTCCACGGCATCGTTTGATAATCATTTTAATATTGCCCATAGCTTGAAAATATTAGCCTATGGCTGTGCATTTTTTGGTGTGTTATTTGATTTAAATAAAACAGGCGTTGGCCGTATCAACTCGATAGAAAATACCGTTACACAGCCCGCTTTACGTAACAGTATCAAACAAGAACCAGATAAAGCACTTCATAGTAAATTATTAACCGTTGGCCACGCTAGACACTCAATTAGTATGCAAATCCCCATTGCTGCCTTTTTTTTAGTCTTAAGTGTTGCCACACTAGTGAGCTTTTTATTCTATTTTGAAACAGAACGCTTGTTAACTCAGCAAATTAGTAATGAAGTAGCCATTGAAAGTAATTTAGTTGAGCCAATGATCGAGCAACTTTATAGCCAGGCTCATTCTGATATATTATTTCTTAGTCGCACTCCACCCATTCAAGGCATGCTAAAGTCAGCTGGTAATGGTGATATTCATAACTATCAGTTATGGAAAAGCCGTATGGAGCAAATATTTAGTCAGTTCCTTATTAATAAGTCCTTTTATTATCAAATTCGTTACATCGGGGTAGCTAATAATGGCCAAGAGCTTATTAATGTGCGTAACGATAACTATAGCATTGTCATTCCCAGCTCTCGTTTACAACAAAAATCTGCAAGACCATACTTTAATGCAACTATTGATGAAGACCCTGGGCAAGTATATTTTTCAAAAATAGAGCTGGCTAAAAATTATGGTAAAGTTGAATTACCTCACAAACCAGTATTAAGAATTGCAACGCCAATATACGATCCTGTTACCGGCAATATCTTTGGATTAATTATTATTAATTTGAATTTTGGTGAGTTTATCGCACAATTGAAAACAAGAGAGTTGAGCCAACTATCATTCTACTTGGCCAATAAGTCCGGCGATTTTTTATCACATCCCGATAATAATAAGACTTTTGGCTTTGATCTTCAGCGCCGGTACTTAATCCAAGAAGAGTTCCCCAGTCTATCAACGGTTATGAATAAACAAATTAAAGAATATGACCTTGGCAACGTCATCATTGATGACAATCAGTACTTAGGTCATTATCAACAAGTTGAATTAAAACATTTCGATAGTCTTCATCAACTTAACTTATTAGTACTCAAAAATAGTACCGAAATGGAAGAAACCTTAGCAGCCTATAGAATGCGTAGTTTGTTACTTGGTAGTACCTTGGCTTTAATTGCCCTAGCAATTGCAATCATAGCAGCAAGGCGCATTGCTAATCCTTTACAGCAAATAACGCTTAGTCTAGAAAACTATGAAAACTCTAATCAACTTGGCGAGCTGCCGATCCAAAGCAGTACTGAAATTGGCGTGATCGCGCGCAGCTTTAATAATTTATTTGCACAGATGCAGTTTGCATTGCGAGAGCAAGAACATTCCGCACTACTTGAAAAACAAAGCTCGGAACAAATAAGTGCCATTTTTTCCAGCGCTGCAGAAGGCTTTATTACGATAAATGAACGTGGTGGTATTATCTCTTTCAATCAAGCAGCCCAAAAAATGTTTGGTTACAGTGAAGAGGAGGCGCTCAATAAAAATATTAATATGTTAATGCCACTGAATGAAAGCTCAAAACATGATGGCTATCTTAATGACTATAAGAACACAGGTATCGCTAGTATTATGGGTGTTGGCAGAAAGCTGAAAGCACAAAAAAAATCAGGAGAAAAGTTTCCCATTCACTTATCCATTTCAAAAGTCACCAGTGAGCAAGGGATTGTTTTTACTGGAATTGTTCGTGACATATCAAAAGAAGAATTACTCGAATTAGAGCAAGAAAAAAATCAACGATCATTGATGGAAGTGAATGAACGCATAAGCCTCGCCACGGATGCAGCAAGTATAGGTATTTGGCAATATGAAATAGCCAATGACAAGCTAACTTGGGATAAATGGATGCATAAAATTTATGCCACATTACCACAGGACTTTACTGGCAAGATTAATGATTGGCAGCAAGCCGTTCATCCTGAGGATGTTGAATCGGCGACTAAAGCCATAAACGACGCCATAGCAATGAAATCGAGTTTAGATAGTGAGTTTAGGATAATAACCCCTACAGGTACTATAAAACACATCAAAACCATGGCATTAGTAAAACAAAACAGCCAAGGTAACGCCGTAGAAATTACAGGTGTTAACTTTGATATTACCGAACGCATCGAGGTAGAACAAGAACACATTGCCGCCAAAGAGTTAGCAGAGGATACCGCTCGACATAAAGCTGAATTTCTTGCCAGTATGAGTCATGAAATTCGTACACCAATGAATGGTATTCTTGGCATGTTAGGATTATTACTAAGAAATGACTTAAGTGAAGAGCAAATGCATAGGGTCGAACTGGCTAACTCAAGTGCAGAAGCGTTACTTAATTTGATCAATGATATTCTCGATTTTTCTAAGGTAGAAGCAGGTAAACTTGACTTGGAGGTAATAGATTTTGACTTAAGAAAACTCTTTGGAGAATTTAGTGAATCACTTGCGTTAAAGAGCCAAGAAAAAAACATTGAGATTATTCTAGACGACCGAGGCATCCAACAAAGTCATGTTAAAGGTGACCCTGGGCGTATCAGACAAATTCTTAATAACTTAACAGGTAATGCGATTAAATTTACCCAAGAAGGTGAAATTGTTATTACCGCAATATTAATAGAAGAAAATGATCAGTTAAGCTTAGAATGTAGTGTAAGTGATACTGGTATAGGTATCCCTCAAGATAAAATTTCTAGCTTATTTCAATCATTTACTCAGGTAGATGCCTCTACAACAAGAAAGTATGGTGGTACCGGGTTAGGACTCGCGATTTGTAAACAGTTATGCCAATTAATGCAGGGAGATATAAAAGTTACCAGCACTTTAGGCAAAGGCTCTAATTTTTCATTTACCATTAACTTAGCCAAAAGCTCCCAAGCACATATTGTATTACCTAATGTCGATATTAATAATGTCCCCATGCTAATCGTTGATGACAATATGACAAATCGATCCGTATTGAAAGCTCAATTAGAGCATTGGGGCGCTATTGTCTATGAAGCTGATTGTGGTTTAACTGCTTTATCTGTTCTTGAAAATAATGCTTTAGAACAGCAGCAAGATAATATCCAAATAGCTTTTTTTGATATGCATATGCCCCACATGGATGGAGCCGAACTAGCTAAAAACGTCAAAAACAATCAGCACTTAAAAGAGATAAAATTAGTGATGATGACTTCTATGGCTGCTCGTGGAGATGCTAACTACTTTATGGAATTGGGGTTTGCTGCTTATTTTCCTAAACCAGCCATAACAAAAGATTTATTTAAAACCTTAAGCTTGTGTTTATCAGATAGTGACGCTTTATCACAAGGTATTCCCCTAATAACTCACCACTATTTAAAAGAAGTTGAACCTGAAGACATGGAAATAAGTAATAAAGATTTCAGCCAATGCCGGTTATTACTGGTAGAAGACAATCGTATTAATCAAGAAGTTGCTCGCCACATTCTCGCTGAATTTGACATAGTCCCTGACGTTGCCGTTAATGGCTTGGAGGCATTAACCCTACTTCAATCAACAAAGGGACAAAATACCAGAAGTAAAACAAGCTACGATATCATTTTAATGGATTGCCAAATGCCTGAAATGGATGGTTATCAAGCCACTAAAGCCATTCGAAATGGTGAGGCTGGAGAAGATAATAAAGCGATAACCATTATCGCTATGACGGCCAACGCGATGAAGGGTGATAAAGAGAAGTGCTTAGCCTCAGGTATGACGGATTATTTAAGTAAACCTATTGACCCAGCAAGAATTAAAGAGAAACTATCTCAGTACTTTGGACAAACGAGTGTAAATGAACTGGGCATTAGCCACTCAGGACCAGCCTTAGAAACAAAAACGATGATTAAAGTATCAAAAGCAGAAGTAACAGCTTCAACTGTCGCGGTTGTTAACGCCCCTGTTGATGAAACAGATTCGGAAGCAGAGCAACTGGTTATATGGCAAAGGGACGAGTTTAGTAAACGTTTAAATAACAATCAGGTAATTCAACATAAACTTGTTGAATTATTTTTGGAAGAAACACCTAAACAACTTAACGAACTAGCTAAAAGTATAGAACAAGAAAATAATACACTTCAGCATGAAATTAGTCATAAAATTCAAGGCATGTCCGCAAACTTAAGTGCTCATGTGTTACTGCAATACACCAAAGACTTTAATCAATATGTAAAAGAATCAGATCCGGCTAAAAATAAAGTAGAAACTTTATTCCAAGCAATGAAATTAAGTTATCAATTACTTGAACAAGAATTAAAACAAAGCCTCAACGAGAACGTTGTCGATAGTTAACTATAAATAATTGAATATTAATGGCTTTAGGCCGTGACTATAAAAAATAAAATTACTTTTACTGCTAATAACTTGTTAGCTTAAATTTGATATACCAAGCACATTAAGGTATTAATAGAGGGTAATACCAGCAAAATAATAATAATAAAAAATAGCTAAAGGTTTTCACTAAATATGATCAAACGTATTCTACCCATTTATCAAACGGGTTGGTTTTATCTACTTCTATTATTCTGGGGTTTTAGCTATTGGTATGTCTCCATTGGCGGTCTAAATCCACTAAATCAATTAAATATTCATTGGCTAAGTCAGCTTCAGCAGTCACCTACTTTGTCGGGAGAAAATCAGGGTTTAAAGACTACGGATGTTTTAACCTTACAATCTGGATTCAATGAACGAGATGTAACATCAGTGACAACACTATTGACATATCATCCGAATAGCCAGGTAACTCTTTTAGGTCATCAATCAGACGCTTTTATAACAAAGCTTGAGCAGTATTTATCCTTAACACCGCGTAATAATAAAATTGTTATCGACTCAGGCCAAATAACCTCAGCTCCGCCACTAAAGTCTCAAGCTACCATGACTTTTTCACCACTACTCAATTGGTTTCGCTTTCCTTCAAAAGCTAATGCTGAGATTTTAAGATCTAAGTACTTTATTTTTACACCTTTACTACAAAACGAACGACAGAGTTTTCCGTTAGTATGGCACCAGCAAGGTAAAATGCACCTCAGTTTACCCGGCGAAATTTTAAAGCAACTCAGCTCAAATACTGAACTACTCATCAAACAAGATTGGCAATTAAGTTTAATAAGCCAAGGAAACACCTCAATACCTAAAAAATCATCTTTGGGTTTTTTCGGTGAAGTGTTTATTTCAGAAAACTTACCCACGGTTCATCAATTAATTCAAGAAAGCCAAATAAACCAACTTAACCGAGATAAGTCAGCCTCTAACTTATCTCGGTTAAGTTCTGTCAGTCAGTTTATTCAACAATACTCTTCAGCCTCTCAGATTAACTCAAATGATGATTATAAAGTTATCATCATTACCGATAATCAATACGCACACGATAAAATAATCACACCTTTACTCAGTAAATTACTTCAACACGATTACGTATCTCAGAGTATCCTCGTTTTATTATTAGCTTGGGTTCTGTTGTTGTTAGGTATTATCTTAACTTGGTTTATTCGTCATTTGCCTATAAAGCAGCAATTAATAAGTGTATTTAGTTTCACCTTAGTCATTTTTACGCTGCAATATTTTTTGTTTAATCAGCAGCAATGGCTTGAAGTTTTGCCAGTGGTCATTACGATAATGGGTACATGGCTTTTACTCTTTGCTTATCAAAAAGAATATAGGCACTTTGTCGTTGCGCTTAATTATCAAGGTCCTTTAAACAGAGCAAATACATCTAGGCCAAACAATGCATCCAGCAACAAAAAGGAGCAACTTGCTCAAGTTCAAACAAGTACCTCATTACTTCAAGAAAAAAGTATTACAGCAAGTCATGACCACAAATCATCGGTAAGTCAGTTATCCCCTCAATCAGTCGATGAAAGTGAAGATGAACTTGAACAAACCTTAGTCATACTGGATAGCCCCGTAAAAAATAGAGTGCAAAATAAAGTACAGAGCCAGGCTAACATCAGTCATCACCTTACGGTTGGAAATTTTGGTCGCTATCAAGTTGAAGGTATTTTAGGAAAAGGTGCTATGGGCATTGTTTATCAGGGTGTCGACCCTAAAATAAATCGTCATGTTGCTATAAAAACATTGCAACTAAGCGATGATATTGATTCCCCAGAATTTGGTGAAGCTAAGGAACGTTTCTTTAGAGAAGCCCAAACAGCTGGTGGCTTGAGCCATGCCAACATAGTTACTATTTATGATGTCGGTGAAGACAATCACTTAGGTTACATTGCCATGGATTTACTTACAGGCGCTCCCTTATCATTATTTACCCAACCGGGACAAACACTGCCGACACCATTAGTTTATCAATTATTAATTCAGATAACAGATGCTCTCGATTATGCTCATAAACAAAATGTTGTGCATCGTGATATCAAGCCAGCCAACATTATTTATGATGATGACTTGCTCAAAGTTACCGTCACTGACTTTGGTATAGCCTACGTCAGTGATAACAGTAAAACCCGTACAGGTATTATTATGGGCAGCCCATATTATATGTCTCCAGAACAAATATTGGGTTTAAAGGTAGATGGCCGTAGCGATATTTTCAGCTTAGGTGTAACTTTCTACCAATTACTGTGTGGCCACTTACCTTTTGAAGGCGAGTCTATCGCTACTGTTGCTTATCAAATTACCAAAGCGAAAGCTATTGCTGTCAATCAACACAATAAAAGCCTGCCAACAAGTGCGATGCGTATTTGTAATAAGGCTATGCATAAAGATATTGAAAAACGTTACCAAACCATGGCTGAATTTAAGTTCGCATTAACAAGTGCGCTTAAAAGAGACTTTAAGGTGACGACAGACTAACAAGTAGAGCAAGCAAGAATATTATCGATTAAAGAGCTACGCATCATAATTAGAGCAAGGTGAAAACAGTTACCCAATGAATTATCACATAAAATCCCTATGTCATCAGGGCGCAATCCGAGACAATAATGAAGATGCTATTAGTTATGGCATTCATAAAGAGCTAGATGTCGTTTGGATGCTAATTGCCGACGGCATGGGCGGGCACAACGCAGGAGAAGTTGCTAGCGGCATGTTAGTTGACCATATCAAATCTGCTTGGGGTAAAGTATCTATAACTAACCAAGCTAATTGGCTGACATGGATAACAGAGCAACTTACCACCGCAAATTCAAACATTCTTAAGCAAGCAAAAAACACAGCAGGCCAACAAGGAATGGGCACTACTGGTGTATTAATGGTAATAGAAAATAATAAATGCCACCTTGGTTGGGTAGGTGACTCTCGCGCATACAGCTTAAAAGATAAGAAGTTAGTGCAAGAAACGGTTGATCACACCATGCTGCAAGAATTAGTCAATAAAGGTGCTATCAGCGCTGAAACAGCAAAAAATGCCAATACTAAAAATTTACTTTCGCAAGCGATTGGCGTTCGAGAAAAAATATCGGTTGATACTAAAACTATTGCAATAAAGTGTGGTGAGACCATTATGTTATCAACCGACGGTTTACATGACTATTTAGCGGAAGAAGAAATTAGCCACTACCTAACTGAATTTTCGACTAAAAAAGATATTTGTGATGACATGATCAACCAAGCGATAGCTCAAAATAGTAGAGATAACCTCACGGTAGGTCTAATTAATTTAACCAAATAAATAAAACAAACATAAGTAAATTAGGAGTTTATATGGCTTACTTAGCCTTAAGTGTTGAAGATGTAATCATTAATAAATGGCAACTAGTTGAGGGGGTTTTACATATAGGCCGTGCAAGTAGTAATGATATTCAAATTAATGATGCTGCTGTTAGTTCAAAACATGCGCGTTTAGTAACAGAGCTGGATCCATTCATTGAGGGTCAATTGATTACTTATGTAGAGGATCTTGCCAGTACCAACGGTATCGAATTAAATGGTAGTAAGGTATCTCGTGAAAAGCTCAATCATGATGACATGGTCACCATAGGGTTTAATCAATTTCAATTAATTGATAAAGAATCAACTAACCTTGATGAAACCGCCATTATTATTAGTTAAGTTCACGAGAGAACTTGGCTAGTGGCTTGCGATTCACATAGCTCATTTATTACTTGGTTAAAGTGAGACTGTCTACGTGACGTCATTTTATGATGCTGACGGCTTAGTTGCTTTTTACGTTGATTGTTTTTTAATGATCTTTTCATTTTAATTATTCCAATTGTCTTTTTAATAGTCTGATCACTATAGCCTGCTATAGTGACAGTTTTATGACATTGAAAATTCTAAGCTGATGAAAGCTAATTACCGATATTTTATTGAACCGTTTTCGCTTTCTCTTCACCTTCTTTTAAAATAATCTCGCTTGGCTTTTCCTGAGAAATAGCTTGTTCAGATGACTGTTCCACTACTTGCTCATTAATCAATGAATCATCAATGAGTACCACATTCATGAGCGATGCTGCTTTTAGCTTTTCTTGTGCCAGCTTCAAAGCAATAGCCTGCTCTTTAGCTTGCTCATCTAACCAACTTAATGTGTCGTAATAACGGCGAATATTATCGACGTAATGCACGGGCTCTTCGCCACGGGCATAACCATATTTAGTCTTTTTGTAATATTTTTTCTGTTGTAATAACGGCAAACGAGTTTTAACTTCTACCCAACGATCAGGATCACCGCCTTGGCGTTGTGTGATAATTCGTGCATCATTTAAATGACCAAAACCAATATTATAAGAAGCTAGCGCGAACCAAATACGATCAGGCGTCGGTATTCTATCCGGCATCATTGCAATCATGCGTTTAAAATATTTTGCGCCCCCTCTAATACTTTGCTCGGTATCTAAACGGCTTTTTATACCCATTTGTTTCGCTGTTGCTAATGTAAGCATCATCATACCGCGAACACCGGTATATGAACGTGCTGTGGGATTCCAATGCGATTCTTGGTAGCTAATGGCGGCCAATAAACGCCAATCAAGCTCTTGTGCATACTTTTCAAAAAAATGTTTATATTTAGGCAGCGTACTTTCTACCGCTTTAATAAATGTCCGTGTTTCGACATAATTAAACTGCTCAATATGTCCATAATATTTATCATCTAAAGCGAGTAAAGTGCCATCGTGATGAACCGTACCAAAGAATTCCACCAAGCTTGCTAAAATGTCATCCGGGCTATTTTGACTTACCATCCAAGCTAAAGGCTCTGGTTTATCAATGCTAAAACCAATACTTATCTCAGGGAAGTAACGGCGATTGATGGCTAAGCTGTTACTGTCAATAATGGTATAATCTATGTCGCCACTTAATACTTTTTTTAGTAATTCTTCGCTATCAAATTCGCTTGTTTCTTGCCAAGCCAATTCGCTATTTGTTTTTTTCAGATACTCAAGGTTTTCGACATAACTTGAGCCAGAAGTAACCATTAACGTACCCGTTAAATCAGCCACTTCCCTAGGTCTAATGTTACCTTGTTTAAATACCAACTTTTGGCTAATAGTTTCATAACTAGGAGCAAATCTAAAACGTTGTAAACGTTTATCAGTAATTGATAATCCCGCCGCAAGTAAATCAACTTCACCGGTATTTAATTTAATGAAAAGCTCATTAATACTATAAGTAGGGACAATGCGTAATTCCACATTAAGCGAATCAGCATACTTTTTTGCTAGCTCATATTCAAAACCAGCAAAGCCATTTGCGGTGGTGTAATAGTTTGTTGGGCCGAAAATAGTGCCTACGTTGATATAACCTCTCTCCAAAATGCGGGATAAACTTGCCGTATCAGTTTTTTTATCACAAGCACTCAACAACGAGGTCACAAAAATAACCAAGAGCAACGAGGTGAATTTAGTCACTAACTTACGCGCTAACGTACTCTCTAACATAGTAAAGAACTTAGATTTTATTGAAAAAGATAAATATTTTGTCATGTCCTCAATTGTGTCGTGTATTGATCTATTAGCCAAGTACTTTTTACCTGACCATTCTGTCAAGTTATTACTTCATTTTTTCCGTTAACAAAAGCGTTATTTTCAACTATAATATGCGCGAAATTTTCGGTTAGCTTTTACTATGCAAATTTAGCAATTAAAAGCCAATCAAAGCCTTACATAAAACTTGGTGATTACCCTATGACGATGTTGATTAAAAACCTTCGTGGCGCTCCAGCACTTTCTGACTTTAGAGTTAAAAAACTATTAGCTCAATGTGAACAGTTACAACTGCCAGTAAATGATATTTATGCTGAATTTGCCCATTTCGCTCAACTTAATGAAGAGTTAAGTACAAGCGAAGAGAATGTTTTACAGCAATTACTTACTTACGGTCCAACAATTGAAGAGCATCAACCTACTGGTTCGTTCTTATTAGTGACTCCTCGTCCGGGTACTATTTCCCCTTGGTCATCAAAATCTACCGATATAGCGCATAACTGTGGTTTAGCTAAAGTGGTTCGTTTAGAGCGCGGTATTGCGTATTACGTATCATTAAATAGCGATGCACAATTAAGCACTGAGCAAGAAGTACAATTAAACGCTTTATTACACGACCGCATGATGGAAAGTATTTTTAATGACTTTGATCAGGCAAGTTTGCTGTTTGCTAGCAGTGAGCCAGCTAAATTAACGGCTATTGATATCGAAAATGGCGGAAAAGAAGCACTAGTTAACGCTAACATTGAATTAGGTTTAGCCTTAGCAGTAGATGAAGTGAATTACTTATTTGAAAACTTCACTAAACTGGGCCGTAATCCACACGATATTGAGCTTTACATGTTTGCTCAAGCAAACTCAGAGCATTGTCGTCATAAAATATTCAACGCAGACTGGACAATTGACGGCGTTAAACAAGAAAAATCTTTGTTTAAAATGATCCGTAATACCCACGAAATCAACCCTGATTACGTACTAAGCGCTTATAAAGATAATGCTGCTGTAATGGTAGGTAATAAAGGTGGACGTTTCTTCCCTAACCCTGAAACGAATGTTTATGGTTACAACCATGAAGACATTCAAATATTGATGAAAGTTGAAACCCATAACCACCCTACGGCAATTTCTCCATACCCTGGTGCTGCAACAGGCTCTGGTGGTGAAATTCGTGATGAAGGCGCAACCGGTATTGGTTCTAAACCAAAAGCGGGTTTAGTGGGTTTCTCTGTATCTAACTTGCGTATTCCTGACTTCGTACAACCTTGGGAAACTGACTTTGGTAAGCCAAGCCGTATAGTTACTGCTTTTGATATCATGATGGAAGGTCCATTAGGTGGCGCAGCATTTAACAATGAATTTGGTCGCCCAGCTATCTTAGGTTACTTCCGTACGTATGAAGAAGAAGTTAACTCGTTTAACGGAAAAGAAGTACGTGGTTACCACAAGCCAATTATGCTTGCTGGTGGTTTAGGTAACATTCGTGATGAGCATGTGCAAAAACGTGAGATCATCGTTGGCGCTAACCTTATCGCTTTAGGTGGTCCAGCAATGAACATTGGTTTAGGTGGCGGTGCTGCTTCATCAATGGCTTCAGGTCAATCAGCTGAAAGCTTAGATTTTGCTTCAGTGCAACGTGAGAATCCAGAGATGGAACGTCGTTGTCAGGAAGTTATCGATAAGTGTTGGCAGCTAGGAGAAGAGAACCCAATTGCTTTCATTCATGATGTTGGCGCTGGTGGTTTATCTAATGCTTTCCCTGAATTAGTTGCTGATGGCGGCCGTGGTGGTGTATTCGAACTTCGTAAAGTACCAAATGACGAGCGCAGCATGGCGCCTCATGAAATCTGGTGTAACGAATCTCAAGAGCGCTATGTTATTGCCGTATCAGACAAGAATTTAGCTGTTTTTGAACAAATATGTGCCCGTGAACGTGCACCCTATGCTGTTGTAGGTCGTGCGACTGAAGAATTACACTTAACCGTTACTGATGAACATTTCGCTAACGATGAAAAATTAAATACACCAATTGATTTACCACTTGACGTATTATTAGGTAAAACACCTAAAATTTATAAAGACGTTAAAACAGCAACAGCTGAAGGTGATTCTTTAGATTTAAGCACTGTAACATTAACCGATGCTGCAGATAGAATTTTAAGTCTACCGACTGTTGCAGAAAAAACCTTCTTAATTACTATTGGTGATCGAAGCGTAACAGGTATGGTTAACCGCGACCAAATGGTTGGTCCTTGGCAGGTTCCTGTAGCCGATTGTGGTGTTACTGCATCTGCACTTGATTCATACCACGGCGAAGCAATGTCATTAGGTGAACGTACACCTGTTGCTTTATTAAACTTTGGCGCTTCTGCTCGTTTAGCAGTAGCTGAATCACTAACTAACATTGCCGGTACTGATATCGGTGATTTAAACCGTATTAAGCTTTCAGCTAACTGGATGTCTCCAGCAGGTCACCCTGGTGAAGATGCAGGTCTTTACGAAGCAGTTAAAGCGATCGGTGAAGAGCTTTGCCCAGCCCTTGGTTTAACTATTCCTGTTGGCAAAGACTCTATGTCGATGAAAACTAAATGGGATGAGAACGGTACAGAAAAGTCTGTAACGTCTCCGATGTCTTTAATTATCACTGCATTTGGTGTTGTTGAAGATATTCGTAAAACAGTTACACCAGAGCTAAGAACCGATAAAGGCGATACTCGCCTTATTGCTATCGACTTATCTCAAGGTAAAAAACGTTTAGGTGGTTCTTGTTTAGCGCAAGTTTACAAACAGCTTGGTAGTGAAACACCTGATGTTGATAGTGCAGAAACCTTAAAAGGCTTCTTTAACGCGATGCAGACACTTGTTCGCGCTGAAAAAGTGATTGCTTACCATGATATTTCAGACGGTGGTTTATTTACTACGGTTACTGAAATGGCTTTTGCTGGTCATACCGGTGTTGATATTGACATCAGTAAGATTTCAAACGGTGCAAGTGATGATTTAGCAACGCTATTTAATGAAGAGTTAGGTGGTGTTATTCAAGTACGTGCAAGCGACGTTGAAGCAATTAACACTATTCTAGCAGAGCACGGTGTACTTGATTACTGCACTGACATTGGTAACCTTAACAACGAAGATACTATTCGTTTCACTCGTGATGGTGACGTTGTACTAGAGAACTCTCGTACTTATTACCGTACTGTTTGGGCACAAACAACTTACAGAATGCAGTCACTTCGTGATAATCCAGAATGTGCACAACAAGAACATGATGTTAAATTTGATACTGAAGATCCAGGCTTAAACACTGAGCTTACTTTTGATATCAACGAAGACATTGTTGCAGATTTAATCGTAAAAGATGCACAGAACTCTGCAAATGGTATAACTAACCCACGTGTTGCTATTTTACGTGAGCAAGGTGTTAACTCACACGTTGAAATGGCAGCAGCGTTCGATAGAGCTGGTTTTGTTGCTGTTGACGTTCATATGTCTGATATTTTATCTGGTCGTACTGATTTAGCTGATTTTAATGGCTTAGTTGCCTGTGGTGGTTTCTCTTACGGTGATGTTTTAGGTGCTGGTGAAGGTTGGGCAAAATCAATCTTATTTAATGCCAACGCACGTGAAATGTTCAAAACATTCTTTGAACGTGACACTACTTTCACGCTAGGTGTGTGTAACGGTTGTCAAATGTTGTCTAACTTAAAAGACATCATCCCTGGCTCTGAACATTGGCCTCGTTTTGTACAAAACAAATCTGAACGTTTTGAAGCACGTTTCTCATTAGTTGAAATTCAAGAAAGCCCATCGGTATTGTTTAAAGGCATGGCTGGTTCACGTATGCCAATCGCTGTTTCACATGGTGAAGGTCACACTGAATTTAGCTCTGATGAAGCAATCGATGCTGCGAATAACTCAGGTACGGTATCAATGCGTTACATTAATAACTACGGTGATGTGACTGAAACATACCCAGCGAACCCTAACGGCTCTGTTGATGGTATAACGGCATTAACAAGCACTGATGGTCGTGTAACGATTATGATGCCACATCCTGAGCGTGTATTTAGAACGGTTGCTAACTCATGGCATCCAGATAGCTGGGGTGAAGATTCACCTTGGGTTCGCATGTTCCGTAACGCTCGTGCCTTTATTGGCTAATCTTTTTGCTGATAAGGTCGATTTCGTTGTCGGAAGTGCTCATTGACTAGCGTCAACTCCGCGCTACCTCCTCGAACTAGACCTAACCTGCGGCAAGATAAACAATAAAATAAAACCGGAAAGTTTCTGTTAAGAGATTTACCGGTTTTTTATTGCCTGTCATTTTCATAATGCCATTGAATAACAGTCATCAGCTCCGTGCTTTTTCCGCTAACTTAGCTTAACTAGCTTCAAGGACATTGATTGGTAAGTTTTTACTTATTAATTTAATGAGCATAAAAACCGACACAAGTTGTCGGTTTTTTATTGCCTTTTTTTCAATGTTAAAATATTGTTACCACAAGCCGATTTAATCAATAACAAGAATAAAAGGATCTCATCCATGCAAGAACATGACAGCTCTCCCTTATCAGATTTCATTGAGTATCCCAAAAAAGAAATGCTTACCCGATCACAAGATTTTTATGATGTCGTAAAACGTCGTCATTCTGTACGTAGCTTTAGTAATAGAGCCGTTGATAAACAAGTTATTGAAAACTGTTTAAAAGCCGCAGGAACAGCACCCAGTGGTGCGAATCATCAGCCTTGGCATTTTGTTGCGGTTAACTCTGCCGATATAAAGAAACAAATTAGAGAGCAAGCTGAATTTCACGAACGAGGTTTTTATGAAGGTCGTGCAGGAGAAGAGTGGCTTGGTGCTTTAAAAGATTTAGGGACTGATGCTAACAAACCCTATTTAGAGCATGCACCTTGGTTGATCGCTATTTTTAGTCAAAAGAAAGGCGGTATTACTGAAGATGATAAAAATACTAATTATTACGTACATGAGTCAGTTGGTATTGCCACAGGAATATTGATTACCGCACTGCATAATGCTGGCTTGGTCACTTTAACGCATACACCAAAACCTATGTCTTTTTTAAACAAGGTTTGTCAACGTGGTGATAATGAGCGTGCTTATATGTTACTTATTGCCGGTTACCCGAGTAAAGATGCTACTGTTCCTGCACATGCGCAGGTGAAAAAGAGCTTAGCCGATATAGCTACTTTTCTATAAGAGAGAATAAGCACTTATAGAGTAATAGATAGCCTTAACTAGGCAAAATCTAATGCTATATCGGTGCAACCTTTTGCGCAGCGAATACCCGTAAGCTCACCTTGCTCTGGCGTATAAAGGGTTAATGGTTGCTTGCAAGTACTACACGGCACAGTTTTCCCTGACATAACTTGTTTAAGTAACTTTTGTTGCTTAAAGAATGATTCTTTACTTGCCTTTTGTAACGCGGCGAATTGTTTAATATCAATATTCATAATCTTTATTACTTACTAATAGGAGCTCACTAAAGTGAAGTCATTAATAATGAAGCCACACCTATAGAGTGTGACTTCATTTTTCATTCATCTTGCATTGGCATTAGCCAACAAAATAAACACCATCAAATTGACCTTTTAAAGGCGCAGCGCTTGACTCTAACAGCTCTTGGTAACTGCTAATATTTTCATAGCTCACCGGCATTTGTGGGTAAGCAGTAATTTCCCAGGGTAAATCGGCATGTGCTTCTGATGGAGTAAAAGACAGTTTTTGATTGTTTTCTAATAATAACTGACCGAACTTAAGCGCGAGTTCCTGTTCTGGAAATAATACTGAGAATTCAATTTCACGCTCATTTATTAAATCTTCCCCACTTTCTTGCATCTGCCAAAGGGTGTTGCCAATTTCATCATCCGGGTAAAGCGCTAAATCACGTGTCATAGTTACTCTCATTTATTTATATTTAATATTATTTAGGATTATTATCCTCATTTCGATATTTTAGCTTTGCTAAGTGAATAAACCTAGTAAAATAACGACAAAGTCCACGTTACTCATTTGAAATATGCCTGTAGATCAAACCTATTCAGACACGCAAGGTCAAAGCCCAACTCAAAGCCATGAAAAGTTTGAATGGCATATTATTATCACAGATAAAAATGTCTCTGAACAAGCAAACTGTACTGCCATTACCTTATTAGTCAGTTATGCTAATGAGCAAAATATTTCGTTGTCAAAAGCTGAATTAAAGCAAGCAATAAGCAAAGGTGCATTATGGTTAACGCCCGCTAAAAATAAGAAACAAACACAACGACTGCGTCGAGTAAAAAAACAGTTGTTAGTAGGTGATGAACTGCACTTTTATTTCAATAAAGCTGTACTCTCAGCACCTGTTCCACAAGCATTATTAATTGCCGATTTAATTGATTACAGTGTTTGGTACAAACCCTACGGTATGTTATCACAAGGCTCTAAATGGAGTGACCATTGCACCATCGCTCGTTTCGCTCAGCAAAACTTACCTAATGAACGTCCAGCTTTTATTGTGCATCGATTAGATAGAGCAGCGACGGGCTTAATTATTGTTGCCCACAGTAAAACAGCAGCAAGAGCCTTGTCCCATATGTTTGAATTTCATCAACTAGAAAAACATTATCACATCATTGTCCATGGCAATCATAATGAAAGGCCTCAGCCAGAAGTTATTGACTGTGACGTTGATGGAAAAAGTGCCCGTAGTACTTTTACTTGCTTGGCCTATGATAACGGTACAGATCGTTCGCTAATTAAAGTAAAGATAGACAGTGGCAGAAAGCATCAGATACGACTGCACGCGGCAAGTATTGGTATGCCTGTAGTTGGAGATAGATTACATGGTGTGGCAGATATAAATGAGCAGTGTAATTTGCAGTTGTGTGCGGTTAGTTTACGTTTTATTTGCCCACTGACAACTGAAGTTACGCCAGCAAGTGATAAGCCTGTCATTGAACAAGAACGTTTTTTTGAGTTACCAGAAACATTAAAGCCCCAGTTATCACTGAGGCTTTAAATTTATAGATAAGCTTATTTATAAACGCACTTTATAACCTACTTTATAAATTATTCATAAAGGAGAAAAGCGCGTAATTAAAAGGCTAAATACAGTAGTTAAAGTCACTATCTTCAAGTAGAGATAACTTATCGCCAACCAAATCTTTTGTTGCTACTGCTTTTAATAATTCAAAACCAACTTGACGTTGCTCTAGAGTCAGCGCTAAATAAGGTAAGCGGAAGTTATTAGGCACTGCATCTGTCATTATCAAAGCGGTGTTGATGGCAATAGGGTTAGGCTCACAAAATAGCCAGTTCATCAACCCCTGTAAACTATCATTCAACTTAGCTGTTTCTTCTAACTCACTTACCGAATAATCTTTATCCATTAATTTGCGCATTAAACCAGGGATAATATTAGAGGTAACAGAAATAACACCGTGAGACCCATGTGCGTGACGACCCACATAGCACCCCTCGTCATCACCTGACCAACAAGCAATACCTTGTTTTTCATAATAAGCAATGCGCTCATTACCTGAACATTCTTTCACGCCGATAAAGTTTTTATGGGTTGATAAAGGCTCAATCACTGCTGGTGTTAAATCTTGTCCCGTTCTACCTGGTACGTTATAGATAAAAGCAGGACCAATATCTAGCACGCGCTTAAAGTGCTCGCTAACACCTTTAAGTGATGTACGACCATAATAAGGGTTGATTTGTAGTGCTGCATCCATACCTATGGCAAAACCATTTTCGGTAGCTTTTATTGCTTCGCGCGTATTATTACTGCCCGTGTTACCCACAATAATGAGCTGTTCACCAAAATTATGTACACAATGAGCAATGAGCATTAAATGCTCTTCCCAGCTAAGTAAATGCCCTTCACCGGTAGTACCACCAACGACTATGCCGTCTACGCCAGCAGCAATTTGTTGTTTTATTAAGAAATCATACGTTTTTAAACAAACCTCTCCTTTTTCAGTATAAGGAGTTTTTACTGCGGTAATTAAACTTGCTGCTTTTAATCGCTTCATTAACTATCTCTAATTCTTTTATTTAACTTCAATAAGGAAAAACGGTAAATTCTTGTCGAACATTCTAACAATGACCGGGGGTATCAACAACCCGTCTCATGATATATTCTTCATTCGTTAGCCTATGTTGATAATGGAATTGTTGATGATCCAACGCTAACACCGTATATGCTTGATAGTTATCATCATTGTTTAAGTCTGCAGCATAGAGTTCATCATTAATAAGTTCATTTTTAGTGATAGTAAAATGAATATCACCCACTAGCCCCCAATCACCTAACTCGGTGATTTGTTCAATAATCTCCCCCTTTATGCCTAGGGTTATAAAGGTAAACTCAAAACTACCATCAATACTAAGTTCAGCGTATTCAATGGTTTCATTACCTTGTTCATCAATATCATTTCGAAACCAGCGGCCAAAAAGTAACGCTCGAGGGTAACTAGATTTACTCACCATTGTTTTTCCTTAAGTTTTGCCATGTGGAATGATAATTATAAGTTATGACTTATATCAAACCGATTAGTCATAAAAAAACCACAAACTTTATTAATAAGCTTGTGGTTATTTTAATGTAAAAACTGGCTATATGAAAAGATATTCTAGTTATCAGGACTTATCATTAGCTATTACTAGTAAACTCCCGTCATTTTCTATTCACTTTTCAACACATTTATACTGCCATTAACACTATCTAAATTAACTTGACTGCCGCCACTACCAATTTTTCCACGTAGGTTACGACCAAAAAAGCTATTCTTTTTAGATTCCAAATCAAAAGCAGTGTTAATATTCCCATGCATAGTATCTGCGGTAATATCAGCATTTATAGTTTCAGGAAGGTACAATTTAATACTACCATTCACGGTTTCAACTTCGATGTTATTAACATTAGTAGAATCTAGGTTATAGATAACATCGACACTACCATTAACAGAGCTTATAGCGCTATTACCACTTAACCCGCTCGCCTTGATCGATCCATTAACCACTTGTGCTTCAACTTTTCCGCTGATATCCCTAATAATCAAACTACCGTTAATAAGTTCGATATCAGATAGGTTGGAATCTGCAGGCAGCCATACTTGATAATCAACTTTAGCCGACTGCTTATTTTGGCGATAGCCATTTTCTTTATAATCAGTACTGACTGTTACTTTTTGTCCGTGCTGAGCCATATTAATGGTCATGTCATCACGAGACTCTTGCGTTTGGGCGCTAATATTTGCCAGCACTTTTATATTACTTTCCTGCCAACTATTAATGGTGACAGTGCCGTTAATGTTATTTAGGCTAAAATCACTTTGGCTTACTACCGCAAAAGATCGTTCTATTTCTTCATTAATTTGTGCTGATGCTTGCAAGCTAAGTAAATTAAATGATGTGAACACCACTAAACTTAACAGACTGTTTTTAATTACTTTACTCATTGGTTCTTCCCTATATTTTAATTATTGCTACCTTCACAAAAAAATTAGATGTAAGTTTAGGCAAAAAGGTTTAAATTTATCGACAATTAAAAAATTTTAGGAAAGTGAACGATGTCAGTTCCAAAAGTACAGTTGTTATTAACTGGTAATGAATTGATGACTGGAGATATTGTTGACAGTAATTCAGCCATGATGGCACAAGTATTAAAAGACATTGGTCTTGGTATTAATCGCAAGGTAACTGTCGCCGATGATTTAGCACTACTTGTCAGTGAAATAACGTATATGGCAAGTACAAGCGACATTCTAATTATTAATGGCGGCCTAGGACCAACGGTAGATGACTTAACTGCACAAGCGCTCGCTCTTGCCATAGGAAAAGAGTTAAGCCAACACTCACAAGCTCTTGATCATTTAACACGTTGGTGTCAACAACGAGGCGCAGAGTTAAATGCTCCCAATTTAAAGCAGACCGTATTACCAGAAGGTTGCCAAATAATAGAAAATAGAAGCGGTAGTGCTGTTGGCTTTTCAGTGCGATATCAAGATTGCGATATTTATTGTACTCCAGGTGTTCCTCATGAGCTAAAAACAATGCTTCGAGAACAAATCATACCAGCGATCTCTGAGGATTTACCGCTAGATGTGACCACAGACATTACACGCTTACAGGTATTTGGTCTTGGCGAGTCAAGTTTACAAAAAATAATTGATGAGCAACTATCCGAATGGCCTACAGAAATTGAATTAGGCTTTCGTGCAGGAATGCCGTTACTTGAAGTCAAATTAACCATTACAACTAAGCAAGGCTTAGCACTTAAATCCCTATGGAAAAAGAAGCTAACTAGAGTGCTTGGTGATCACTTAATCGCTGAAATTCAAGGAAAACCTAGGTCAATTGCAGATCACCTTTTAAACCAACTGCAGCAGCTTAACCTTAAAGTAACTACTGCGGAGTCATGTACCGGCGGCCTAATTGCTAGCAAGTTGACCGAAGTGAGTGGTTCATCGTTAAGTTTTGAAGCCGGTTTTGTCACCTACAGCAACGAAATGAAGACCGCAATGTTGGATGTACCCACTAGGCTTTTTGAACAATATGGGGCGGTAAGTGAAGCTGTCGTTATTGCGATGGCAAAAGGCTCACTACAAAAATCTAGCGCAGACCTGACCATTGCCGTTTCAGGGATTGCGGGACCTAATGGTGGCTGTGATAATAAACCAGTAGGTACCGTGTGGTTCGCTTGGGGTAGTATTGATAACATTCAAACTCAATGCTTATTATTACCTTACAAAAGAGTTCAATTTCAACAGTATGTCGCGGCAATAGGCATAGATTTACTTCGTCGTTATCAACAAAACTCAACGACGATACCGAACTATGTCCTAGAAAGAGCCTTTTTTGATCAGTAGAGTTAATAGAATAGATAAAACATTAACAAAATTATGAACTAGAATAAGAATATAAGCGGATAACCCGACGCTTAGTCATTGCTTAGTTTAGTAAATATTTATATATTAAGACTAATAAAAACTAGAAACGATAAATTTATATCAGGAGCTTATTTTGATAGAGAAAAATTTTATAACAAGTGGCCGTAATACGGTAATTCATAAAGTAAAAAAATTCGATTTACTTATAGTTAATGGTGATAAAGCCGTTGTTATTGTTAGCCATCGCGGCATAGGCGTATATAAAGGTGCTATTCCGGAAAAACGCTCCATTGCCAAAAAAGCTTACCAAGATATTGTCGATATTTCCTCTGCTGAATTATTTGGTGAAGAAAAGACATTATTGTTTGTGCAAGCCCTTGATGGAATAGAGTATAAAATAGATTACTCTAAAGAAGGCAGTAGTAGCTTTATCAAAATTCATCAAAATCATTATATGTAACAGAATATCTAGCTTACATACACATAATAATTATAAAAAAGAACAGCACCTTACCGTTACTTGGCTCAGCAGTACTTAACGGTTAGGGGGAGCCTTTGCAATGACCAAAGCCAGTTTAGTCTGTAATAATAAAAATAATATTGATTTAGTCTTAGAGCCGATCAAAGGTGGTGAGACTATCTCAGCCTTGAGCATTCAAGAGCTAATTGACGCTTCAGAATTTATAAAACTTCGTATTAATAATGGTAATGTTAAAAATGCTGTCGCCGAGTTAAATGACGTTTTAAAACCTCTGCAAGAGAATAATACCGGTAGAACTATTCGCTACCAAGTGCTTGAACGCGTGGATGCG
Source organism: Colwellia sp. 75C3 (assembly GCF_002836255.1). Taxonomy (GTDB): domain Bacteria; phylum Pseudomonadota; class Gammaproteobacteria; order Enterobacterales; family Alteromonadaceae; genus Colwellia. Next base: position 403,175 of record NZ_PJAU01000032.1, read on the forward strand.
ACAATTAATATAACAATAGAATCAGACGAAATGGGTGCTAATGCCGAAATTACTAGCGCTCAAGGGGGTAAACACCTATCTGCAAAAGCTATATTAACCGCAGCACAAGAAGCAGGCGTAAAAAAAGGTTTTAGTAAAGAGCATTTGATTCAGCTAGCACAACTTGCTGCAAGAGAAGCCCCTAATAGTCCCGTTGATATGCAAATTGCTTCAGGAAAAATAGCGGTTAATGGTAAAGATGCTTTAATAAAACCTTTAGTAGAAAGCGCACAAACAAGGATATTACAGCCTAAAAAATGCGAAGATGGAAGTGTCGACATGCGTGATTTAGGCGATATCATCTGTGTCAAAGTTGGCGATCCGCTCGCAAAAAAAGTGCCTTTAACGCAAGGTGTACAAGGTTACACTGTTACTGCTACTCCCCTATCTCCAGAACCCGGTAATGATATTGAACTCGTCGCTGGTGAAGGAACCAATATAAGTCCCAAAAATACTAACATCCTGGTTTCTGAGAAAGTTGGCTTACCTAAACTCATTAATAACGGTATGGAAGTTGATGAAATTTATAAGATTAAAGATGTCACGGTCTCTACAGGTAATATCAATTTTACTGGCAGTGTTATTATTGAAGGCGATGTTACTGAAGGTATGAGAGTAACTGCTTCAGGTGATATTACTGTTGGTGGTTTTGTTGAGTCCGCAACCCTTGATGCTGGTGGCGACATCACAATTTCAGGTGGTATTATTGGCCGAAAACATGATATTGAAAAAACACATATTACCGACATAACCATGAGTGTGAATATCAGTGCAAAAGGTAGTATTTATGCAAAATATAGTCAATACGCTCAAATCACTTGTGGTAAAGATGTCCTTATTGAAAACCAATTACTGCATAGTATTTTAGATATAAATGGCCGACTGTGGATAGGAAAAAGTGAGCAAGCGAACGGAAAACTCATTGGAGGATACACAAAAGCAGGCACTTCTGTTCATGCGGGTATGATAGGCGCAACAGCAGGTAGTAATACAATAATTAACTTTGAACATAAAATACTCAAATATAAAGATGAAATCCTCCAAATTGAAGACCTACTCAAAGTAGAGTCTGATAAAACCAACGAATTAAAAACGGCCATCAATAAATTAAAAAAATTACCAAAAGAAAAAGCAAAACCTGAGTTATTAGCCAAAATAGTACCAACCTACCAATACCATGCTAATGAGATGGGTAAAATACTCAATGAGAAAGAAGTGCTTGAAAGTGATCTACAAAACTATATGACAAGTGTTTACATTGAAGCAACTGAGAAGCTCTACCAAGGTGTTGAGTTAATTGTCGGTGACTTCAACGATAGAACTCGACGTGAGTATGGTCCGAGTAGAATGATCTACAAAGAGCGAAAAGTACTGATTGATGCGATAGTGAACACATAAATACTATGGCTTTAGCTAAAAAATCACGACTAAAATATAGCGTTTCGGCGCTGCTACTTATACCTTTCTCACAACAAGTATATGCTCAACAATGCTCTATCAACCTTAATTACGGGGTCATTATTGACCCTAAACACATCCGAATTGTGGATAAAGGTAAGACTAAAGTACAAATAAATAATACCAAGCAACTTTTTATTCGAGGCAGAGAAATCTCCTTATCTAGTGAGCAACAGCAACTACTATCTAGCTTTAGTGGTGGTATTCGCCGACAAGTACCTGAAATAGTATCTATTGCTATAGAGGGTGTTGATATTGGGTTAAAAGCGGTTAACCAAGTGGTCGCCAGCTTAACCGGTGAAAATAGTGCTTCACAACAAAAAGTACAAGCCAAATTTGATGAGCTGAAGTGGCGGATACGCGCACGCTTTAATCAAAGTGCTAATAATTATTATATTGCCCCACAAGACTTAAATGACTTTGATGAAATGTTTACCGGCGAATTTGAACAAGAAATTGAAACCATTATCTCAACCTCTATCGGCACAATATTAGAGGCGGTTGGACAATCAATTCTAGCTGAGGATAACAGTCATGAATATGGTGGTGAAACACGTATAACCACTTTTGATAAACGTCTAACAACACTTAGTAAAGGTTTGGAATTAGAAGTAGCACAAAGAGCGAAGGCATTAGATAAGAAAGCAGCTATTTTTTGTCAAGAACTGACCCATTTAGATGCGCTTGAAGCAGAGCTTCATCTGGCCATACCGGCATTAAATGATTATAACCTTATCGAAACCTCTAACTAGTCATCCCCTCCAGACTTACACGTTGTAGCTAAGTTAGCTATTACAGATCAATTTATTTGACCGCTATAAATAAAAAAGCCAAGGTATTCATCAGAATACCTTGGCTTTTTAAATACAACATTAAATAAGTGAATTAGCGCATATTACATATTCGGGTAGTTTGGTCCACCCGTGCCTTCTGGGGTTACCCAAGTAATGTTTTGACTAGGATCTTTTATGTCACAAGTTTTACAATGAATACAATTTTGCGCATTAATGACAAACTTATCGCCCTCTTCAGTTTTTTCAACCTCATACACGCCAGCAGGGCAATAAAGCTGTGCAGGTTCATTGTATTTAGTTAAATTCACTTTAATTGGAATATCAGCGTCTTTAAGTTTTAAATGGCAAGGCTGCTCTTCTTCATGGTTAGTATTTGACAAAAATACTGAAGAGAGTTTATCAAAGCTTAATTTATTGTCAGGCTTGCTGTAATTAATGACCGGCATCTCAGCAGCTGGCTTTAATTGAGCATAGTCTAAACTGTCATCTTTAAAGTTAAACGGTAATTTACCAGCAAAGAAGTTTTGATCAAGTGTGTTATAAGCGCCACCTAACATGGTGCCAAACTTATGCATTGCCGGGCCAAAATTACGGGTATTGTATAACTCTTCATATAACCAAGAGTCTTTATAAAGTTGCGTGAATTGGGTTAAATCTTGCTTACCCTCTTCAGCAATAGCTTCACCACCGATTAATGCTTGGGCGATAGCTTCAGCAGCAATCATGCCCGATTTCATGGCTGTGTGATTACCTTTAATCTTGGCAAAGTTAATCGTACCCGCGTCACAACCAACGAGTAAGGCACCTGGCATAGTCATTTTAGGTAAAGAATTAAAACCACCTTTAGCCATAGCACGTGCGCCATACGAAACACGTTTTCCACCTTCTAGGTACTGACTAATTTTAGGATGATGCTTATAACGTTGAAATTCATCAAAAGGGCTCAAATGCGGGTTGCTATAACTTAGATCGACAATGAGTCCAACAAACACTTGGTTGTTTTCCGCATGATAAAGATAACCACCACCGTTAGTGTTTTTATCTAATGGCCAACCTGCGGTATGTACCACTAAACCTTCTTGATGTTTTGCTGGATCAATATCCCAGATTTCTTTAAAACCTAAACCGTAATGTTGTGGAGAACTTTTCTCATCCAACTTGAATTTTTCAATTAACTCTTTGCCTAAATGACCTCGACAACCTTCAGCAAAAACGGTGTATTTAGCACGTAATTCCATACCTGGCATAAAACCGTCTTTTTCTTTGCCTTGTGCATCCAGCCCCATATCGCCAGTAATGACACCACCGACACTGCCGTCATCATTATAAATAACACTTTGTGCTGGGAAGCCGGGGAAAATCTCTACACCTAGCTGTTCAGCTTGTTCAGCTAACCAACGACAAACATTACCCATACTAACGATATAATTACCGTCATTGTGCATAGTTTTTGGTACTGCGAAGTTAGGTAGTTTGATACCTGAATTTTCACTATTCAACAGGTAAATATCATCACTGGTGACCTGAGTGGTTAACGGCGCTTTACGCTCTTGCCAATCTGGAAATAATTCATTTAAAGACCTTGGTTCAAACACAGCACCGGAAAGGATATGGGCGCCAACTTCAGATCCCTTCTCAACAACACAGACCATTAACTCTTGCTGTTTCTCTTGTGCTAATTGCATTAAACGACAAGCCGTTGATAGACCTGCAGGCCCTGCTCCAACAATGACTACGTCAAATTCCATCGATTCGCGTTCCATAAGATCTCCCAGTGTGATTATATTTATATTTTAATTTATATTTTAACAGTCTATACTAAATTTCAAACATGCGTTTGATATTCAAACAAGTGTTTGATAGTATCCTACAACAGATGTCCAAGCAATACACTGTTATAAGCATTTATTTAGATTGTATCTTAGTTTAAAAGTTTTCACCAAGATTACGTTGACGTTTACGTAAAGCACAGGTATCTTTTAGCTATTATTGTAAATTAACAAACCTTTTCAGAGGCTACGATGAAAGTACTAGTTCCGATAAAACGAGTTATTGACTATAACGTCAAAGTTCGAGTAAAACCTGATCATTCAGATGTAGATCTTGCCAATACAAAAATGGCGATAAACCCTTTTTGTGAAATTGCCGTTGAAGAAGCTGTTCGTTTAAAAGAAGCAGGTATCGCAACAGAGATAATTGCAATTTCTATTGGTAACAAGTCTTGCCAAGAGCAATTACGTACCGCATTAGCGTTAGGTGCAGATCGCGCCATACAAATTGAAACTGATGAAAGTTTAGACGCACTAAATATAGCGAAATTATTACAGAAAGTTGTTGATGAAGAACAACCGCAATTGGTTATTTTAGGCAAACAGTCTATTGACAGTGACAATAACCAAACAGGTCAAATGCTCGCTGCATTAACAGGCATGCCACAAGGCACTTTTGCTTCAGTTGTAAAAATTGAAGGCGAAAAAGTTAATGTTACCCGTGAAGTAGACGGTGGCTTACAAACTGTAGCACTTAATCTACCAGCTATTGTGACCACTGATTTACGCTTAAATGAACCTCGTTACGCTTCATTACCTAATATTATGAAAGCTAAACGTAAACCATTAGTAGTAAGACCGGCGGCAGATTTTGGCATTGATTTAACAGCTCGTACTAAATTATTAAAAGTAACGCCACCTGCAGAGCGCCAAGCTGGAATAGTGGTAGAAAGTATTGATGAATTAGTTGAAAAATTAAAGAATGAAGCCAAGGTGATCTCATGAGTATTTTAGTAATTGCTGAACACGACAACAGCTCGTTAAAAGCTGAGACACTAAAAACAGTAGGCGCCGCGCAAAAAATTGGTGGTGACATAACATTATTAGTGACAGGTTTTAATTGTCAAAATGTTGTTGATGCTGCATCAAAAGTAAATGGCGTAAGCAAAGTACTAGTCGCTGACAATGCTGTTTATGAACATCAACTTGCTGAAAATGTTAGTTTATTAGTGACTGAATTAGCCGCTGACTATGAACATATTTTAGCTACAGCCTTAACTACTGGCAAAAACTTTATGCCTAGAGTTGCTGCTTTATTAGATGTTGCGCAAATTTCTGACATTATTGACGTTGAAAGTAGTGATACGTTTGTTCGTCCTATCTATGCCGGTAACGCTATTGCAACGGTACAAAGTTTAGATAGCAAAAAAGTTATCACTGTACGTACCACAGGCTTTGATGCCGTTGCTACAGATGGCAATGCTGAAATTGTTAATTTAGATACAGTAAAAGATGCTGGTATCTCAAGTCATGTAAGTGATGAGTTAACGGTATCTGCACGTCCTGATTTAGGCGCTGCAAGCGTCGTGATTTCTGGTGGTCGTGGCATGCAAAATGGCGATAACTTTAAATTACTAGACGGTATTGCTGACAAACTTGGTGCTGCTATTGGCGCATCTCGTGCTGCTGTTGATGCTGGTTTCGTTCCTAACGACATGCAAGTTGGCCAAACAGGTAAAATTGTTGCCCCTGACTTATATATCGCCGTAGGTATTAGTGGTGCAATTCAGCATTTAGCAGGTATGAAAGATTCAAAAGTTATCGTTGCTATCAATAAAGACCCTGAAGCGCCAATATTCCAAGTCGCTGATTACGGTATTGTGGCTGACTTATTTGATGCGTTACCAGAGTTAGAAAGCAAGCTCTAGTTTAGCTCAGACAGTAAACAATACTTCGTGTGGTATTAAGCACAAAGTATTGTTGGTATAATAAAACCACGCTTATGAAAATAAGACGTGGTTTTATTTTATCTAAAATTTGAGTAACGAGTTTAGCTAATAGTGATAGTTAAACTGACAGTTAAGAGTATTGAGTGATATATGAAAAATAGTTTTTCTAGTTTAAGTGATTTAGCCAGTGCTTTTGGTAAAGCCCCTATTGAGCGTGATAACTCAGCGCCAGTAAGTGATGACTCACTCGTTTATTCCACCGACAGTGGTCGCATTAGCCAGAAAAAAGAGAAAAATGTAACAGCAAGTGATGGTTTTGCTCGAGTTCGACGTGAAACTAAAGGTCGAAAGGGTAAAGGTGTTATTGTTATTAGTGGCTTAGGACTCGATAATAAAGCATTAAAAGAGTTAGCTAAAAAGCTTAAAAAAACCTGCGGCAGCGGTGGATCAGTTGTTGATGAAACCATTGAGGTTCAAGGTGACAAGCGAGACGTAATACAACAGGTATTAGAAAAGGCAGGCTTTAAAGTTAAGTTTACCGGCGGTTAACTCATCCATCGACCGCAGTGTATTAAATATATAGCGAGCTGCACAGCTCACTATATAAGTTAGCCATAAACTAAATCAGGTAACTTTTTCTACCTGATAAAGCATGAGATAACGTATTACCATCAACATACTCTAATTCGCCCCCTACAGGGACACCGTGAGCAATTCTAGAGATATTAACTTGATGCTGCTGAGCAAGCTCGGCAATAAAGTGTGCTGTTGCCTCCCCTTCCACTGTAGGGTTAGTTGCTAAAATAACCTCACTAAACTGACCTGTAGCAAATTGCCTAGCTAAAATATCTAATCCCAAATCATCCGGACCTATGCCATCTATGGGAGATAAATGCCCCATCAAAACAAAGTAACGACCGGAAAACTCTCCCGTTTGCTCAATAGCAATAACATCACCTGGCGATTCCACGATACATAAAGTAGTCGCGATCTTACGTTTGGGCGATTGACAAATCTCACATAAAGCTTCTTCGGTAAAATTACGACATTGTTGACAGTGACCAATATCAGTCATCGCTTTTGCTAAGGTATGGGCGAGTTTACTACCACCACGACGATTACGTTCAAGCAGTTGAAATGCCATACGTTGCGCCGACTTTGCGCCAACACCTGGTAAACATTTTAGTGAATCAATTAACTCTTGTACAAGTGGACTAAATTTCATAAACAATAGCTACGTTTCAATATATAAGGGTAATTTTAATCAAGTTAACCGCTAAATAGTAGTGCTTATTAAAAACATTTATTCTCAGTCAAATTACGCTTGTAAAAAGTGCTCTAGATGCTGTTTAAGAAGGCGTCTCATAAAGTATTTCTGGAGGTGTTTAAGGTAAAGATACTCAGCACTGTATTTCAAATAATGCTTGCTGCATGAGTATCTTTTCAACGGTAGAGTTAATCGCTAACATCATTAGCGAACTCAGATTTACTTTTGGTAGTTAAAACTTGCCTTAAGTTTGATTTGATCAAGCGAGGTGCCAAGCAATACTTCAAAGTCACCATCTTCAGCAAGCCAATCATTGGTTTTAACATCCCAAAAAGATAAATCACGTTTGTTAAGTGAAATGCTGACTTCTTTACTTTCACCTGCTGCTAAAAAGACTTTAGCAAAACCTTTCAGTTCTTTTACTGGTCTATCAACACTAGACTCAACATCATGTAGATATAATTGCACCACTTCAGCGCCAGCAACTTTACCGGTATTCTTAACCATTACTGTCACGGTAATGGTTTCATCCGCTGTGATACTTGATGCTGATAAAGAAATATCAGTTAAAGCAAAGTGGGTATAAGAAAGACCATGACCAAAAGCAAAAGTAGGTTTAATATTTTGTTGTTCAAACCAACGATAACCGATGAATACGCCTTCAGTGTATAAGCTTTCAGTAGCGTTATAATCATTTAACGCTATCGGCGCGGTATCTTCAAGACGAACTGGTAAAGTAATGGGCATTTTACCACTTGGGTTAACATCGCCCGTTAAAATATCAGCAAAAGCATGACCAGCTTCCATACCGCCATACCAACCCCAAACAATAGCATTAGCTTGCTCTGCCCAAGGCATTTCAACAGCTGAGCCAGCAACGAGGAATACTACCGTTTTCTCATTAGCTGCAATCAACTTACTAATAATTTCATCTTGTGAGTTAGGTAGCTTCATATCAGGTCTATCAATTGATTCTCTATCATCACCATGACTCAAACCGCCAAAATAGATAACCGCATCGGCTTCTTTAGCTGCAGCAATATACTCGGCTTCACTAGCAAATAGCTCGCCCGGCGCATTCCAACCTAAAATAAAATGTTGATTACCATCATATTGAATTTCAAAAGAGTAAGACTCACCCGCCTTTAATTCGATACCATGGGTTAACTCAGCGGTACTTACTTGCTCAGCACTAGCTTGGTGAGTAATGACGGTGTCATTATTAATTTTTAATTGAAAATCACCTAAGGTCTCAACATTTAATTGATGCAAGCCCGTAGTTAACGGCTTGATCTTTGCCGTCATAGTGATGTGCTGAGTGATACTCGTGTCTTTCGCTTTAAACTTGGAATCAACTATCCAAGCTTTATCCGTTATATTTTCACGGGGCGATTTTTTAAAGTAGGATACATTCCAAGCAGGAGTACCGGTCCAATGACGACTCTCAACATAATCACTGGCAATAGCAGCTAATTCACTACTGCGAGTTCTCATTACAGTAATATTAACATCTTCACCAAATTTTGATTTTAAGCCTTGTAATGGCGTCACTTCATATAAAGATTTTACTTCTGAAGAGCCACCACCCGTGCCATGTGTTTTATCGGCATTAGGACCAAGCACCAGTATATTTTTCAGTTGTTTTTTATCAAATGGCAAAACAGCTTTGGTGCCGACGGTATCATTTTTCAATAACACTACGCCTTCAGTAGCAATTTTACGTGCAGCCGCTTGATGTGCTTTGGTATTTCTAGCGCCTGGAAAACGATTATCATCATACATACCAATGCTGTGCTGTACTCTTAAAATACGTCTAGCTTTTTCATCGGCTACAGATTCTGGTATCTTTCCCGCTTGGATCATCTCTAAAAAAGGTTTTGCCAAAAAATAGTCTTGATAATCATCAACATTGGTACCCATTTCTAAGTCCAAGCCATTCACTGCGGCATCATAGGTATTAATATCAACATGCCAATCAGTAAGGAGCACACCTTGATAACCCCACTCTCCTTTTAGTATATCCATAACTAAATGCATACTTTGATTCGCATTAGTACCAAAATACTCATTGTATGAACCCATCATACCAAGCACGCCTCCTTCTTTAACAGCCGCTTCAAAGGCTGGTAAATAGACTTCTCTTAATGTGCGTTCATCTGGCTTGGCATTGACACCCGTTCGGTTTAATTCTTGCGTGTTTAACGCATAATGTTTAACCGTTGCAGCAACATCATTGGCTTGAATTGCTTTAATCTGCGGCACCACTAATTTTGCCGCCAAAATAGGGTCTTCGCCCATATATTCAAAGTTACGGCCATACAAAGGTAGGCGTGCTAAATTAACACCTGGACCTAAGATAAAGTCTTTTTTCCTGTCACGTGCTTCAGCACCCAACACCTGACCGTGCAAACGAGCCATCTCAAGGTCCCAACTAGCGGCAACTGAAGTAAGATGAGGTAAATAAGTCGAATGATCATCGGTCCATCCAGCCGATGCCCACGTATGACGCTCTATTTGATGGCGTACACCATGCGGGCCATCAGACAACCACATTTCAGGAATGCCAACGCGTTCAATGGCATTAACATGGAACTTACCACTGGCATGTGCCAAAGAGACTTTTTCAGCTAAGGTCATTTTTGCAAGTAACGTTTCGACATCTTGCTCTACTGTCTTGAGACGATCTTCTGATTGCGTAACTACTTGCTTGACACCCTTACTGGCAGGAGTAGTTTTATTGTCATTAACACAAGCACCAAGACCGGTACTTAAGGCCAAAACAGTGGAAACTATTAATGTACTTTTTAGTTTAGTATTCATAAGCATTACTTTCATTAACTAACCTTTTAACTTCATATTTTGGGATTAACGACAAAATGTAAGCGCTTTCATTTTGTCGTTATAACATAATATTTACTGATGTCTTTAGCAAGTAAATATTCTTGTTGATAACATTTATTTACTTGGCTGAATACTCAGATAAGTACTCATCTATGGCTATGTCTTGCAGTACTTAGCAATAAAGTTTTTTGGCATTGGCATAGTGATTTTTGATTTTTGAATGACTAAGTGATGTGTTGCACTCTGCGTTCCACTTCATCTTCAAGAAAAACATCAACTAACGGATGATAACCACTCGGGATTAACCCTTGACCATGCATTACCGCTAACCAAGAGGTTTCAGTAAAGAGTTTATTGTCTTGACGAAAAATTCGCCCGTTAGCTGATATACGTCCATTTTGGCTTGTAAGCTATCTGAGACTTTCATATTTTGGCAATAACGCCAGAACTCTGAATTATTTTACAAAAAGTACCGGTTTCATGTTGTATGACCTACGTTGAGCTACTTAATCAAGGTTAATTTTTGAAAAACATCTGCTGTGATATAACCTAAATTCTTATTACCATTTACCGCTTTAATATCAACTGAGCCAATAAAGTGTTCGCGCTCTTTACTGCCATCGTTATCACAATAGGCCAGCATAAAACCGAGTTTTTTACCCAAAGATAATTTTACTGGTTGGGACTTTTTATTTTTCCTGTTTGTTTGACTCGGCGTTTTCAGAGAAAAACTATCGTCATAAACACGAATCGCCAATTCCCAAATAACTTTATTAGGGGATTTTTCACTGCGTCGCCATGAACTACTAATATGATCATTTAATAAAACAAAATTATCTGAGCCATCGGCATTTTTTTCGCCGATATCAACCGACTGGTTATCCAAGGCAACATGATAGGCAAAAGCATTATAGTTAAACTGATGATTACCACCTGAACCATCTTCATCAATAAATATTTCCAAGCAGTCATCATCCCAATAGAGATGACGTGGATCCGCATGTTGATCAAATAAAATATCATCGGTAATTTCCACTAATAAATATAACTGCGCTTCATCCCACATTATTTTAAAGCGTCCACTAAAATCTTCAGCACTAGGTTGTGTGCCCAAAATGAGTTTATCTATTGGCTGCCATGTAGCTAGCCGCCAACCCGCTTCATCGGCTAAGCCGTCAATCTGAATTTTTTCTGGTGATTTTACCGCTTCTAGTGCAGTAGCATTAAGTGCGACTAGCATTAATAATGTGCTGATGGTTTTAACATAGTTAGACATTGTTTACTTTCCTGGTGATTACTTTTTGCTGATTACTTGTGGTCATACTTTTCTGGTAAGTAATTGAGCAAGTTTATTTATTTCATTGGCCACTAACAAAAATGGCCGTTCACTATTTATCCCACTAACATCGGTTTCACTAAGCAAAGGCGCCTGCATTGCTGCAAATTGACTAGCAAGCAAATCTGGCGAAAAGAAATGACTTTCACGTTGAGCAATTCGCTTAGCTATAACGTCTTTATCTGCGATGAGGTAGAAAAAGTGGCAATGAAAACACAATTCTCTAAACAACTGTCGGTGTGCCGATTTCAAACCTGAATATGCCAATGCTACCGACTTACCTTGCTGATAAAGGCTGTTCAAATGAGTTAAAATAGCGGCTAACCAAGGTTTTCTCATCTCATCGGTTAATGGTTTATTTTCTGCCATATGCTTTTTGGCTTGGACACTATGAAAATCATCGGCATCAAGAAATATTATTGAAAGTTCATCAGCTAATTGCTTGGCTAAACTCGACTTTCCTGTGCCACTGACGCCCATAACAATAAATAGCCTTGGCGATGGCTGTACTGGTTTAATCATACTGCGCACCTTGATTAGCATGACTAACCTCACAGGTAAGCGGAACCCTCACTTGCAATTGGTACTGTTGCCCTGCTTGCAAATTCTCCAGTACATTACCTACTATGCCTTGTTTATCGAGAAGAATTTCTACGGCACTAACATCGCTGCTTTGTTCGATAGTAAAATCAATCATTGCTCGCCTAAATTGCCGTTGACCTGATAGGCGCTTGATAGCTGTTGGTAGTTTTGGCATTATCTGCAAGCCTCTTGCACAACCTTTCAAGCCACAAAGCTCTTCTACTAAACAACGGTATAACCAAGAAATTGTGCCCGTATTGAATAAGTGACTAGAGCGACCCGCTTGTTTGGGAAATTGATGATAGGCACCGCGATAATAATTTGGCACATAGATAGGTAATTGCCCCGTGACTTGTGCCGTTTCAAGTGACGGCAACATTTTATTGAGTAACTCAAAGGCAAGGTTGTTTTGCCCTGCTTGATAAAGCGCATAAATATAAAATATTGCCGCATGGTTATAAACAGAGCCATTTTCAGATACGCCTGGATGCTTTTGGGAAATTCGACCAATATCTTCCACCATACGGGTATAGCTTGGCGCCAGCATCATTACCCCTTGGGGCGTGGTTAACTGTTTCGAGATGGCCTTTATCATACCAAGTTGCTGATGTTCATTTGCCGCACCACTAAGCATGGCCCAACTTTGCGGGTTGAGAAATATCTTTCCTTCCTCATCTTTATTTGTGCCAAATACACGTCCTTCATCGGTAATTCCACGCGCAAACCACTCGCCATGCCAAAGGTGTTCATTAACCGCGGCATTTATTGCTTGGGCAGAAAATCGATATTCATCATACTTTTGCCGACTAATATTAATGTCGTACTCATCACAAAGATCGCACCAGGTCGTTATTGCGTAGGCGGTTGCTAACGATAACCAGCTAGAAACGCCTTTGCCTTGGTAACCCACCATATTCATCGGATCGCACCAATCGCCTTGTTCAATAAAGCTCAAACCACGATGATCGGTAGCATTAATAAGGTAATCCAAAGCTAACTCGATATGGCAAGCAAAAGATTGCGCTTCGGCTGAATCGGAAAAACTTATCATTTCACTGAGTAAACTGACATCAGCGGTTTCATTTAAATAAACCGACAGGCAAATAGGCAACCACACACCATGGTCCGCATGAGGTACTTGATTAATATATTTGAGCTCCGCTTCCGCGTGTAACAATACCCCTTCAGGCATTGCTCCACTAATGGCTTGCTGAGAGATAGCTAAGATATATGCTTGCCGAGTGATATCGCTATCAATAAAAGCCATGCCCATATTATCTTGGATATAATTACGCGTTTGAGGATCAGTGCTCAAGCGGTTCACATCGCCGTGATAAAACATTTGCCTTGGTAGCCAATGATTAACAAAATCATCAAAGCCTTTATTTACGGTACCATTGTCATTGCCACAGTCACTATTAATGGTTAAGCACGCTTTGCTTTGTGCTATGTAATCTCGATAGGACTTTTCCGCTTGACTACGTTGTTTATGGCCTAAATATTTTTCTTTGATTATTGCTATTTCAGCGTCATCTTTTGCCGGACCAAATAAAAATTGCAAGGTTTTACGTTCACTAGGAAATAACTGCTGTTGAAACTGCATTATCGCCACAGGAGTCTCATAACGCGCTTCAACATTTCCTAATAACTCATCCTTTAAAGCATCCGGCTGATGCAAACCGCCCTCTCCTTCAAACACTTTTTGATTTGCATGCCAAGCCGTAGGGCGGGCATCACTAAGGAAAAAAGTTTTATCTTTTAGCTGCTGATTTTTAAAATAATCTTCTACTTTTTGATAGGGTGTTACCGAATCAGCGACAATAGCATTTAACGTCTCGCTATAGGTTGCTGACTGATTCATCCACGACATATAACCAATGGTAAAATATGGGTAGATGCTAATATTTCTCACCGTTTCAGTTAGATTAAGCACGGAAAAGAACCAGCATTCAACTAAGTCATCTTTAGTTAAATTAACTTTAATGGTTATCTGCAGATCACTGTGCTCAATTGACCAAGTAATATCACTATTACCGAGTTCAAAAGAGAACTTATCCAATTCAACTCGCATGGGCTCATAAGGCAGAGAAATTATCTCACCACTGTCTTCATCTTTTAGGTAGAAAAACCGCCCTGGATGATGAGTAAAGTAACTATGCTCTGGCTGAATAAAGCTTTTAGCTTCCATGTTTGGCGCGTAAGAGTATTTAGCTGGCTCGGGTTGCATAAACTGTGCATTAACATAACCACGACAATTCACTTGCATGATCATGAACCGATTCCATAAAAATCCGGTCGCATTAGGTAATTTAGTAGGGCTTGTTAGCTTTATTTTACTACCACCATCAACAGCGTTATCTATTGAGATCAAAGGTAAGTTAGCTATAGGTAACTTTGGTATCCGTAATTTAGGCATTAACCGCTCCTGCTTGCTCATCAGCCGCATTAGGGTTTTCTTGCTTCGTTACTTTTTGCAGCGCTAACCCTTGCTGTGCTGAGGATTCCCGTGCTTGTAATTCACCTTGTAACTTTTTCAATTTCTCATCATCTAACGGATAAAAATAAATTAACGGTACAGCAATAGCAGCAAACAAGGCTGGAATTACAGTCATCAACAATACTATACCTTCTTGAGATGTACCCGTTTGCACCTGATTAGCAATGTAACCTAATGAAGCCAGCGTCCAGCCAATCATAGCCCCCGCCAAAGCGCCGCCGAGTTTTTGCGCAAACGCTGCAGCAGAAAATATCATTGCCGTTGCTCGTCTGCCTGTTCGCCACTCTGAAAAATCAGCGGTATCTGCATACATAGAAAAAACTAACGGCGATTTTGGCCCCAATGCTAAACCAATCATGATTTGTAAAAAAAACATCAAAGTGATGTTATCACTCGGCACAAAATAGAAAAGAACGGACAGTACCGCGACAAGTGTCATCAGTATCATTAACAAGCGACGTTTATCAATAAATTTGGTTAATAGTGGTGTAGACGCTGCGCCAATAGCTAAGGCAATCATGTAAGCCATGGCAAAACTGCCAATTAAATCTGGACGTTCAACATAATATTTAAAATAGAAAGTACCTGTACTGCCTCTTAATGAGATGGTCATCATGATGATCAGCGCTAAAACAAACAGTACTTTCCAAGGCTTATTTTGCACTAAGTCTTTTAAATCCTGCATCACGGGTGTTTTTTGATTGGCTGGTGGGGATATGCGCTCAGTGGTCGATAAAAAGGTAATAACAAAAAGTACTGCAGCAACTAAACCATAAGTAAGCATAGTAAGCTGCCAACCCAGAGCTTCATCACCCTGCCCTAAATAATTTACCAACTCAGGTGTCATATAAGCAACAAGACTACCACCTGAAAAAGCACCAATAAAACGGAAGCTGGTTAAGGTAGTTCTTTGCTGACTGTCCCCCGTAACCACACCGAGTAAGGCACCGTAAGGCACATTTATAAAGGTGTATGCCAACATCATAAAGATATAAGTGCCATAGGCCCAAATTAATTTATTGCCATCACTGACATCAGGCACGGTAAAAGTAAGTACCCCTGCGGCAATCATAGGAATAATACCCCAGAGTAGATAAGGCCTGAACTTACCAAATTTTGTTTTGGTTCTATCGGCAATTGCTCCCATCAAGGGATCAGAAAAAGCATCAATGAGTCGAGTCACTAACATCATGGTACCGACGGCAGCTGCTGATAAGCCAAACACATCGGTATAGAAGATAAAGAGGAATACATCAAAGACACGCCAGTAAAAATTTGAAGCGACATCGCCGCAGGCGTAACCCACTTTTTCACCTAAGCTCAGACCAGCATTAGGACCAGAACTAATACCCGAACTAATACCAGAATCAGGGCTTAAATTCTGTTGATGTTGTTTTATATTTTTTATCATTATTATGGCCTCCATCATTACTTAAAATTACATTTACATAAAGAAAACACAAAGCTAGTGATTACACTTTATTTAGCATACTCGATGAAAATGTAAGCGCTTACAAATATACTGGTATTTACATTATTATCAATAATATTTTTTGATAAACCAAGCGAACGCAAAGTAATCCTAAACTTAAACAACAACTTACAATATAAAATAAAAACGAAACACTGTGGGTTTATTGTACGTTTAGTGTATAAACTTTAATTTAAATTAAAATACTTATTGACCTGTTTTTATTATTAACTTACCTTTATGTAAGCGCTTACATAGTATTTTATTTACATCTTACTGAACAGAGTGGGTATCTTGTATTTTTTTTGTATCATCTTGTAAGCGCTTACACTAAACTGATAATTATAAAATGGTCCATGAGACTAAGGATGTAACATGATTCAGAAAACCTTCATCAAAACAAGAATTGCAACAAGTTTGTCATTGATACTAGGAATAACTGCGCTACCAGCACTATCAGCAGAAGAAGCCAACATCAACAAAGATGAACTGGAAGTAATTTCGGTTACCGGTATTCGCGGTAGTTTAGTTAAATCCATGGATATCAAACGTAATTCACACGGTGTTGTTGATGCTATATCAGCTGAAGACATGGGTAAATTTCCCGATACCAACTTAGCTGAATCATTACAACGTATCAGTGGTGTATCTATTGACCGTGATAATGGTGAAGGTAGTAAAGTAACTGTACGTGGTTTTGGCCCTGACTATAACTTAGTTACCTTAAACGGACGTCAAATGCCGTCATCAAATATCAACGATACCAGCGCGTCTGACTCTCGTTCTTTTGATTTTGGTAACTTAGCATCGGAAGGTATTAGTGCTGTTGAAGTTTATAAAACAGGTAGAGCGTCGGTAGCAACAGGTGGCATTGGTGCAACGATCAACCTTCGTACATTAAAACCACTTAATCTTGGTGGTCAACAAGCGTCTTTTGGTATTAAAGGTGTTCATGATACGTCAAGTACCGATGGTGATGCTTTAACGCCTGAGCTATCGGGTTTATATAGTAATACTTTTGCTGATAATACCTTTGGTGTCGCAATTACCGGTAGTTATCAAAACCGTCAAAGTGGCTCTGCCCGTGCAGGTGTTGACAATGGTTGGCGTCCACAAACAGGTGGCGAAGGTGATTGGGGTTCTGTCGGTGATGGGCCCACTCAAATTAATACTCCGGCTGATGGGGTAACTTACGCTGTTCCACATAATGTTTTATATGGCTTTAGTGAAGTAGAACGTACTCGTACCAATGGCCAATTAACACTTCAGTACCGCCCTGTTGAAAACCTTACTGCGACACTTGATTATACTTATTCAAAAAATGAACAAGAATTGAACCAAAACATATTCTCTGCCTGGATGAGCCTAAATTATGCCGGCGAACCTATGGGTTCAGAGTGGACAGATGCAAACGGTGAAAATGTTGCCGCTCCTTTATACATTCATGATGTTGATGGACCTTCCGATTTAGTAAGCCAAGTTGAACAAAGCGCTCAAGTAAACGAAAACAAATCGATTGGTATTAATTTGGAATACCTTGTTAACGATAACCTTTCTTTTAATCTTGATTATCACAGCTCAAGTGCAGAAGCTAAACCAGATAGCATTTACGGTAACAGTAATACTATTCAAGTCGCCACATGGAGCCGTGCTGAAACTAAAGTTGACTTTTCATCAAAATTCCCTGTTGTTGAAGTGGTCTACCCAAGTGGTACAACTGGTTTAACACCTGAAGGCGTAACCAATACGGGTACTAGTTTCAGAAACAGTTACATGATGTCAGAAATCGAGCAAATACAATTTGATGGTACCTATATTTTTGATACCGGCATTGTTGAAAGTATTGATTTTGGCATCGGCAATAACGTTGTAGATAACCGAAATGCCTTTGCAAATGCTGAACGCCCTAACTGGGGTGGCTCAGGTACTCCTGCAGATATTGACGACCAGATGTTATTAGACAGCCAAAGCACTATGATTGATCGTTTTGATAACATGCCTGGTGATAAAACTAACATGACCAATGAATTTTGGGCGATGGATTTTGTTACAATGGCTGATTCTATCGGTTCATTATATGGTGATCCAAATGATTCTCTTGCATGGCCATGTGGTACGCAAGTCTGTGCTCCATCTAACTACACCACTGATCGTCTGACCAAAGAAACAACCACCAGTGCCTTTGTTCAAGCTAATATGGCTTTAGAATTTGGTGAAATGCCAGTAGGTATTACGGTTGGTCTTCGTTATGAAAATACCGACATCGTCTCAAACACACTGTTACCTGCTATTGATTCAGTCTCTTGGGTTTCAGATAACGAATTTGCAAAAAATCTTAGCTCAGACTCTGTTTACTTTTCAGATACCGGTAGTTACGACTACTTTTTACCTAACATCGATTTTGATATCGAAGTTGTTGAAGACGTAATAGTTAGAGCTTCTTATAGTGAAACATTAACACGTGCTGGCTACGGTAACTTAACTGCTGGTGCAACAGTAGGCAACGTACGTACTAACGGCTTTGCCGATGGTAATCGCGGTAATACTGGTTTGTTACCGGTCGAATCAATCAACCTCGACTTATCAATTGAGTATTATTACGGCGAAGCAAGTTATGTCTCTTTGGGCCTTTTCCAAAAAGATGTTGATAACGTAATCGGATCTCAAGTGACTACAGAAAACTATCAACGTGCAGACGGTGCTGTAGTAACTCATCCTGCCTCTGGTAGTCGTTATGATGACGCGGTAGCAAATACAGGTAACAATATTGCAGATAATGGCCTACATCGTGAATATATAGAAGCTAACAACCCTACAGATCAATACATAATACCTGGTGTTGATGGTGGCGCTGCTACACAAATATTTGGTCACCCGACAGAAAATGATCAACTTGCCGTTGAATACTCTCAACCGGTAAACCAAGGTTCAAATAAAGTAAATGGTATCGAGGTAGCTGCCCAACATTTATTTGGTGAGTCTGGTTTTGGTGCGATTGTTAACTTTACTTTAGTTGACAGTGATGTTGACTATGACAACGCCTCTGAAGAAAATGCGGTAACACCTTTGTTAGGGGTCAGTGATTCTGCTAACTTTATTGCTTTCTATGATAAAGCTGGCTTCCAAGTTCGTTTCGCTTATAACTGGCGTGATGATTTCTTAACTGCTCTTCATGATGGACAAGGTTCTAACCCAGTTTATACTGAAGCCTACGGACAATTGGATGCAAATATAGGGTATGAATTCAATGAAAACTTAACTGTTTTCGCTGAAGCGATAAACCTTACGGATGAGACTACTCGTACTTATGGTCGCCATGTTCTAATGACTAAAAACATCCAGCAAACAGGTGCTCGTTACAATATTGGTATGCGCTATAAGTTCTAAATTAGTATGAGCTATATCAAGGAGTAATTGATTACTCTGGGTAAAAATGAGTAACCGTGAACTTTACGGTTACTCATTTTATTTAACGATACACTGATGAAAAATACAAATAAAAAGCACGTAAAACAATATTTTAAATGTAATTTAAAATTCGAAACTTTCAATAAAAAACAAGCTGTATTAAGATGATTTAAGTCACTTGATTGATATTAATAAAATATAAATTAGAATTTCAAAATAATTAATGAAGTATTATTATGAATAAAGTCGTAAAAAGTGTTGTTATCGTTGGTGGTGGGACCGCAGGTTGGTTAACTGCTGGTATTATTGCTGCTGAACATCAGGCAAATTCAGCACAAGGCATTGAATTAACATTAATTGAATCTCCTGACATTAAGCCTATCGGTGTAGGTGAAGGCACTTGGCCGACAATGCGTAATACCCTACAAACCATCGGTATCTCAGAAAAAGAATTTATCCGCTGCTGTGATGCCTCTTTTAAACAAGGCTCACAATTCATTGGCTGGGTTAATGGACAAAATAATGATAACTACTATCATCCATTTATTGCTCCTCAAGGGTTTGGCCAAACAAATGTTGCTGGGTATTGGCAGAAGAATGACCAACACACTCCTTTTGCACACGCAGTAAGCTTTCAACCTCATTTATGTGATCATGGTTGCGCGCCCAAACAAAAACAAACACCTGAATTTGCCGCTGTAGCTAATTATGGTTACCACTTAAATGCCGCTAAATTTGCTACTTTACTGCAACAACACTGTATAGATAATTTAGGCGTAAAACACATCGTTGACCATGTTGAACAAGTGAACGGCGCGATAGAAGGTAATATTGAAAGTGTCAGTACCCGCTGTCATAGTGACATTCCAGCTGATTTATTCATCGATTGCTCAGGCAGTAATGCTATTTTATTAAGCAAACATTACCAGATCCCATTTCTTAATAAAAAAGACATCTTATTTAACGATAGCGCTATTGCCGTGCAGGTTCCTTATAATACAGTCGATGCACCTATTGCCTCACACACCTTATCAACAGCCCAACAAGCTGGTTGGATTTGGGACATTGGCTTACCCACCAGAAGAGGGGTTGGTTATACCTATGCTAGCGATTATTTATCCGATGAAGCAGCAGAGCAAGCATTACGAGATTACCTAGCTAAAGAGTTAAGTGCCGCAAAAATAGCAGAACTTACTTTTAAAAAAATTGCTTTTACACCCGGGCATAGAGAAAAATTTTGGCATAAAAACTGTGTGGCTGTAGGTATGGCGGCAGGTTTTCTAGAACCCCTTGAAGCATCCGCGTTAGCCTTAGTCGAATTATCAGCAAAAATGATTGCCAAAGAACTACCTGCTAATCACAGCATAATGGCAATAACAGCCGAACGTTTTAATCAACGCTTTCATTATCGTTGGCAGCGTATTATTGAGTTTTTGAAGTTGCATTACGTATTAAGCCAACGCAGTGATAGTAAGTATTGGCTTGATAATCGCTTAGCCAAGACGATTCCTGCGCGTTTACAGCAGTTATTATCTTTATGGCAACATCAAGAGCCTACGTATAACGACTTTACCGAGATAGAAGAAATTTTTCCCGCGGCTAGCTATCAATATATTCTTTATGGCATGGGTTTTAATACCCAAACAAGAGCAACAACCAGGCGTTATGACAATTCACAAATTAGTAAAAAAAATATAGAAGAGAATCAACAACTGTGCCGAAAGTACTTGGCAGGTTTACCGAGTAATCGAGAATTAATCGATTATATATTACAGAATAAAGTGCAAAATAAAGTAAATAATTAGTGCGTTAAAGCCTAATTTCATCGCTAATTTTTATCACTAACCGTCGGAGTTTACATGGCTAATCACGTTTTATTAAATAACCTTGATCATCAGGATCTTAAAATCATTACCGACAAGTCTGAAGAATACGGTAATAACACTATGTATAGCGTTGTTTATCCGTTTGAATTTAGTAAGCTACAAGCCGATTACCCTATTTTCTTTCACAAAGATAATAACAGTAATACCTATACAGCTTTGGCGCTACTTGGCTTTGAAGAAAGAGAAAATCTTTTTTTAAGAGATGAACAATGGCACGCTAGCTACATTCCATTAATGATTGAAAGAGAGCCGTTCTTAATTGGACAGCAGTCCGTGGTAGAAAATGGTGAAACTGTAGAAAACACCGTTATTCATCTTGATTTAGACAACCCAAGAGTCAATAAAAATCAAGGTACAGATATTTTTCTTCCACATGGAGGAAACAGTGAATATATCAATAAAATAAGTTCAACACTAAAAGCTATTCATGAAAGTAAACCTTCAACCAAACATTTTATGGATACCATGATAGCCTTAGATTTATTTGAGTCTTTCAATTTAGATATTCAATTAACCAATGGCTCAAATAATCGTTTATCTGGCTTTTATACCATTAATGAAGATAAGTTAATGAACTTAAAAGGTGAAACACTAGAAGAACTCAATAAATCAGGCTTGCTTAAGTTGATTTATATGGTGATTGCATCCCATGAAAACATTAATGCTTTAATCCAACTTAAAGATAAGTTGGTATCGGTGTAAAGAAAAATAACCTTGTCGTTTAGGAGCAATAAATATTACTGACATATTTGCCAAGATGCCTAAAGTAAAAAATATATCGGCTTGTTCACCGTTAGACATTCCAGAGAGTGTACTAACGTCAAATAAGCCGGTTATTTTAACAGGCCTAGTTGATAGCTGGCCTGTTGTTAAAGCCGCTAAAGAATCTTCTGAACAAGCCTCACACTACCTTAATCAATATTATCAAGGTATGACGGTAGGTATGGGGGTAAGTGCACATGAGAATAACGGCCGCTTATTTTATAACGAAGATTTTTCAGACTTTAACTTTACTAAACAAGCGGCACAGTTTGATCAAGTGCTAGCGCAACTATTAGCATCACAGCACCTTAATAAATCCCCCTCTATCTATGTTGGTTCAACCCATGTCGATAAATTGTTGCCCGGCTTTCGACAAGAAAATGATTTAGCCGCTATCAGTCAATTTAAGCCGCTGGTGAGTTTATGGTTAGGCAATCAAAGTCGCATTGCTGCCCATCATGATACGCCAAGTAATATCGCCTGTTGTGTCGCGGGTAAAAGACGTTTCACCTTGTTTCCACCCGAGCAGTTATGTAATTTATATATAGGGCCCCTAGATCATACTCCCGCAGGTCAAGCCATTAGCTTAGTCGACTTCCATAAGCCTGACTTTGATAAGTTCCCAAAGTTTAAAGACGCCATTGAACAGGCAGTAGTCGCTGAATTAGAGCCTGGCGACGCATTATTTTTACCAAGTATGTGGTGGCATCATGTTGAAGGGTTAAGTCAATTTAACCTGCTAATAAATTACTGGTGGCAAACAACAAGTCCGCATATGGGTGCACCGATTGATGCAATGATGCATGCCCTGTTAAATATAAAGAGTCTGCCTGCTGACCAAAAAAAAGCATGGTTTGAAATGTTCAAACATTATGTATTTAACGACGACCCAAAGGCGCTATCTTACATTCCTGAGCAACATCTTGGTTCCCTAAACCCATTAAATGATAAGTCATCTCGACAAATTAGATCGATGCTACTGAACAAATTAAATCGATGAATGTAATATCAACTCAATCTTTTAGACACAATTTTATTGAAAAGGTCGTAGTCCCATGAATACAAATAAAGTAAAAAAAGTGGTAATTGCTGGCGGCGGAACGGCTGGTTGGATGGCAGCAGCGGCAATATCAAAATTATTAGGCAAAAACTTAGATATTACCTTAGTAGAGTCCGATGATATTGCCACTATAGGTGTTGGCGAAGCGACCATTCCCACGTTGCAATATTTTCACCAACTGCTCAATATTAATGAAGCTGAGTTTCTTAAAGAGACCCATGGCACCTTCAAGTTGGGCATAAGCTTTGAAGGATGGCGCGATGTTAATCAAGATTATTTACATGCTTTTGGCCTAACAGGAAAAGATTGTTGGGCGGCAGGATTTCAGCATTTTTGGACTAAAGGCAGACAACAAGGCATAGCCTCAGAATTTGGCGACTATTGTCTTGAAAAAGTTACTGCGTCAAATGAAAAATTTGCGCACCTACCGAACAATGGCCTTAATTATGCCTATCATATTGACGCAACACGTTATGGTCAATTCTTACGTAAGATGAGTGAAAAACACGGTACGAAGCGCATTGAAGGAAAAATAAACCAAGTTAATATTGATCAAAATTCTGGTGATATTAGCTCACTTACGCTTGAATCAGGTTTGGTTATCGAAGGCGATTTATTCTTAGATTGTACAGGCCAACGCGCTTTACTTATTGAAGGTGCATTACATACTGGTTTCGAAGACTGGTCGCACTGGTTACCTTGCGACTCAGCCATAGCAGTACAAACTAAATCGACTGAAGCAGCAAAACCCTATACTCGTTCTATTGCTCATGACTTTGGTTGGCAATGGCGTATTCCACTGCAAAATAGAGTGGGTAATGGCATGGTATTTTGCAGTAAATATGTCTCTGATGAAAAAGCCTTAGCCGTACTCGAAAGTAACTTAGTTGGCGAGAAAATCACCGAACCAAGAGTGATAAAATATCGTACAGGTACGCGACGAAAACATTGGAATAAGAACTGTATTGCGATTGGCCTATCAAGTGGCTTCTTAGAGCCGTTAGAATCAACCAGTATTCATCTTATTCAGCAATCTATCGTGCGATTGCTGAGAATGTTTCCACAAGATGGCATAAAACAAACGGATATTGATGAATTTAACCTGCAAACCAAATTTGATACGGCCACTACACGTGATTTTATCATTCTGCATTATAGTGTAACCAACAGAAACGACTCTGAGTTTTGGCGACACTGTCGTAATATGCCGATCCCTGAAGGGTTAGCACATAGAATTAAATTATTTAAAGAAACAGGCAGAGTATTTAGAAAAAACAATGAACTTTTTGACGATTCTTGGATGCAAGTAATGATTGGTCAAGGTTTGATCCCAGAGAGTTATCACCCCATTGTAGATAATATGAGTGATGATGAATTACAGCGTTTTCTGGACCATATTAAAACCAATGTTAATAATACTGTTAAACAATTACCGCCGCATAATGCTTTCATCGATAGATTTTGTAAGGCCCAATAGTGAAGAAAATAGTTGCTGGCTTTATTATTGCTCATTTCTGGTCATCAACTTGGTCAGCAACTACCTTTGCAGCCGATGTGCCATATCCATGGCCAAATAACGCATTAGCTGCTGTGAGTCTATCCTATGACGATGCGCTAAATAGTCAGCTTGATAATGCCATTCCTGCGCTTGATAAACATGGTTTCAAAGGTAGCTTCTATTTAACACTAACCTCCCCTGTTTTTAACACTCGAAAACTAGAATGGCAAAAAATAGCTAAACATGGTCATGAGCTAGGTAACCATACTATTCATCATGCATGCCGAAAGTCCCTGCCCAACCGAGGCTGGGTAGCGTCAGATAATAATTTAGATAATGTATCCGTATCGAAAATAGTGGCTGAAATAAAAACAGCCAATACTATTTTAAAGCAGCTAGACAACCAGAGTAAAAGAACATTTACTGTCCCTTGTACAGACAACTTAGCCAATGGAGCGGATTACCTTGAGGCGATAACCCCTTTATTTGTTGGTATTAAAAGTAAGGTGGGAACAACACCTAAAAGCATGGACGATGTTGATATTAAACGTGTTTCAGTTATTTCCGCAGAAAACCTCACTGGAAAACAATTAATCTCTTTGGTTAGAGAGGCTAGAAGCCATGGCACTATGGTGAACTTTACCTTTCATGGTATTGGCGGTGATCACCTTAGTATAAGCTCAAAAGCCCACAACGCGCTGCTGAGTTTCTTAGCAAAGAACAAAGCGGATTATTGGATTGATACCTTTCTCAATATCAGTTTACATATTACCCTTCAACAAGAGTAATGATTTAACCGTACCAAGCTCAAGTGATGAGCCATATCAGGATAAAAAATGAAAGCAGAAGTTCAATCTCATGAATTCAAAAAAGATTTCTATTTTTACGATCTCGTTTCAAGCTTTTCCATATCATTATGTGGTTGTCCTGTTATTTTTGAAAAAGAAGTCGAAATATACAAAGCAGCAGATCAACTTATCAGTTTCCCCGGCGCTTATTCCAAAGCTAAGCACTTAGCCCCTTTCCAGCTCAGAGAGCAAGCCCTCAGAGGAGAGATTAATAAAAGCAAACATATTGCTTCATGTTGTATGATGCTGGCTAATACCGCTTATGAGTCGGTTAAACAATATAATGATGGCTCTGAAGTTTTTGAATTTTTTCGCCATATTCGCAATGCATCTTCCCACTTAAATGTTTTTCAATTCAATCACAAAGAGCCTGCTCACCCAGCACAATGGCGAGGTGCGATTATTGAACATCAACAAAAGGGTGATACAAATGCGCTTTTTGCTAAGCCTTGTTTTGGCCACTTTATCGGTGTGGCTGATTTACTTGATTTGTTAATGGATATTGAGCACAAGATAATCAAGCAAAACAAAAGTAAGTAAGTAAGTAAGTAAGTAAGATGAAACGCTAAAGCACCTCACTTAATGGTTAACTGAGGGAGAATGAAACAAGGCTATTTTGTCTACCACTTGCTGAGTCTCTGATGACATGAAGGAATTCTTCAGCTTAAATATTTTTCTCTGTTCCAACTTGGCAGAAGCTAACATATTTTTTGTTACCGGATGACTTTCAAATAGCTTTTTAAAACTCCCCTCTTTTTCTGCATTTCTAAGACCTGCTTCAATACGCTTTTTCAGTTTTGGATTGTCATTACTAACAAAAAAATAATACGGTGATGGATAATGTAATGCGAGTGACGACTCAACCTGTAAACCCTTAAACATTTCTACTTCATTCCATGCCTCATGCAATGCTCTAGGCATATAATCAAAACGACCATGCTGTAACATATTAAATAAAGTTTTATGGCCAGGCCCGGTAATTAACCGATAATTATTATCGGTTAAAATTGTTGAGTCTGGCCAATCATACCCTTGTCCCGCAAAGAGTCTTTTAAGTTGTTTTGTTGTATTAATTTTAGAGAATTTTTCTTGCTGCCCTTCCTTTATTAGAAATATACGATAACCACCTAAACCTCTTAGTAAGGGGATTCTGATTGGGTTTACTGCTTGTTCACGCTCTTTCGAGGTCATAGTCCAAGTAACATTAACGCTGCGATTATATTTAATCTCAACAAGTGAGCGACCTTGATACATTGGCTGAACCGACTTTTTAAGCTGATATTCACCAAACTCCTCTTTAGAGCGTTCAAGGGCAAGTTTAAGTAAGGCGAGATAGTACGCGTCTTCTTTAAATTGCCCTTCATCGAACCAAGGATAATAAATAATATCTTTAGCTTGAGAGGCGCCGCTAGCGGTGACAAAAGACAAGATCAAGAAAAAAACATAACAACTACGCATTACTTAAACGCCCATCAATTGCTGGAAAAATTACTGACATAACTCAGAACAATATTTGTTATGAGTGATGCCAGTTCTGCTTAATAGCATTACTAAGATAGCATGACTAAAGTGGATTATTTATTGACAGTTAATCGTAGCATTCCTTGCTTTATTAGCTTGCAGTTTCAATGTTGAAAATGACACAACACCTTGGCCTGCAGTCGTGATACCAAATGGCACAGTAACTCGACCAAAATTAACACCTTGTTTAACAAAGCAATTAAGATCAACGCTAAGCTCTTGCCATTCATGGATAGTAAAGCCTTTCATTACTGCGCTGATATCAACCGATTTTTGACAATCAGCTTCATCACAATGCATTTCAAGCATTACGGACTCACTAAACTCTTGGTCTTTACGTACCAGAACAGTTAACGCTGAATCGTTTTCAATATATTGACGTAAATCTTCAACAAAAGTACTTTGTAATCTCACTGAAGCAGATTCTTTACCAGTAAAGCTTAAGGTTCGAGCATCTTCTTGTACATCTTTATCCATGGTTCTTAACGTAACACCAGGCAGTTCAACAACCGAACTAGATACACCAATCGCTTGATCACCTGAAATAACATTTAACGACCACGGCGCTTTTACCGCATGTTCAAATAACACCAAAGACTGCTCGGCATTAGCCGACTTTTCAACAACTACATTCAGATCATCAAGTAACGTATTATCATCACCATATTGCAGACCAAAGCCATAAGGTAATAAAGGTGCATAATTTTCATCAAAGCGGTTTACAACGGCTTGTGTCGCCGATTTAGGCCAAGAGAAAGACAGCTTTCCTTTAAAGTTATGGTTAATTTTACCATCTGCTTTAGTGAATAAGACATCACTTACGCCAACACCTTCACTACCTGGTAACCAAGCAGCAACAAATGCATCCGACGAATTTAGCTCGGCGTTAACCCACATAGGACGACCAGAGATAAATACCGAAACAACTTTAATGCCTTCAGCCTTAAGCTTTTTAAGTAACGCTAAGTCAGTTTTATTACCACGTTGATAATCAAGATTGTCAATATCGCCTATACCTTCTGCGTAGGGTTGTTCACCAAACACAACAATAGCAACCTCTGGTTTTTGTGTATAAGTGCCATCAACCGCTAATTCAATATTACCCCCCGCACTGTTTACGACTTGCTTAAAGCCATCATAAATAGAGCTACCACCCGGGAAGTCAGAATTAACATTGCCAGTACCTTGCCATGTTACCGACCAACCACCAGATTGCTGGCCTATATTGTCAGCACCACTACCAGAAACTAGAATGTTAGTGTTTGGTTTGAGTGGTAAAATATTGTTTTTATTTTTAAGTAAAACAAGTGACTCTCGTACTGCTTGACGGGCAACTTGGCGATGTTCGGCTGCACCAATGAGTTCAAGTTTTCCTGATATAGCACGATTTTCAGGACTTGGCTTATCAAAGATGCCCGCTCTTAACTTCACCCGTAAAATACGGCTGACTGCATCATCAATACGTGACATTTTAATTTCACCCGACTTAACTTGACCAATAGTATTCTCATACAAAGGTTTCCAAGCATCGGTCGGTACCATGAATATATCCAGGCCAGCATTTACGCTTTGACTACAGCTTTCGTTTGTACAGCCTGGAATTTGGCCATGACCATTCCAATCACCAACGACAAAACCATCAAAGCCCATTTTTTCTTTTAATACGTTGGTTAGTAAATATTTATTGCCATGTAATTTTTCACCATGCCAACTGTTAAATGATGCCATTACCGATTGCGCACCAGCCTCTAAGCCACCAACATAACCTTGGGCATGAATATCAAATAATTCCTGTTCTGAAGAAAGGTTATTACCTTGATCATCTCCGCCCTCAGTACCACCATCACCTAAAAAGTGTTTGATAGTGGATATCACGCGTGAATCACCTAAGAAATCTTTATCGGCATGTCCTTGCAAACCTTTTACAATAGCCGCTGAATACGCACGGACTATCTCTGGGTCTTCTGAATAGCCTTCATAAGTTCTGCCCCAGCGATCATCACGAACAACAGCAACTGTAGGTGCAAATACCCAATCGATGCCGGTAACCATCACTTCAATGGCAGTAACAGCAGCAATTTTCTCAATAAGTACAGGGTTATTTGCAGCACCTAAACCAATGTTATGTGGAAACAAAGTGGCACCTATAACATTGTTATGGCCATGCACTGCGTCGGTGCCCCAAATAGTAGGAATGCTATTTCCATCCAAACTATCATCAACTGATGCTTGATACATAGCCTCAGCTAATTTTATCCAATCAGCGGGTGTTGCATGTTTATCATTGTTAGGAAAAGCGCCACCACCATTTAAATAGGAACCAAAGCCATATTTACGCATATCTTCAACAGTAATATCGCGTATTTCAGGTTGGATCATTTGCGCGACTTTTTGTTCAAGCGTCATAGTGGCTAATAATGACGCCACTTTAGCTTCAATATCGCTATCCGGCTTTACCGCAAGATCAAGTACTGGCCAGATATCAATATTCGATGAAGCTGCTGGTTGTGATACTGATTCAACGGTCGCCTTAGCTGTTACCGAAGAGGCTTGTTTTTGAGCATTACAACCCACAATGAGTGACGACATCGCCAGATAAAGCATACTGGTCTTAATTGATTTATTTTTTATCATAGTGTTACTTCTTTTTTATTGATTATGGTTATTAATCGTTAATTTATATCGTTACTTTTTATAGCTAACTTTTTACTGTTAACTTCTTATAAATATTAACGAGGGTACTTCTGATAACCCGCAGTTATTTGGCTGTCGATTTTACTTTGCTGCCTGAAAGCCCGTAATAAGCAATAAAAACATAACAAACAATAGGTAATAAAAGTGCAGGTTGTATACCAACACTATCCACTAAAAACCCTTGCATAAGTGGGATAATGGCGCCACCAACAATAGCTAAACATAAAATGCCTGAGCCTTGACTGGTATGTTTACCAAGGCCGTTAATCGCTAAACTAAATATCGTTGGAAACATAATTGAATTACATAAACCAACTAATAAAATGGCTACCATAGCAACCGTACCTGAAGTGAATACAGCGGTTAAAATTAATACAATAGCGACACTCGCGTTGAACAATAACGCTTTACCGCCTGCAATTTTTTGCATAACAGCCGCGCCAATAAAACGACCGACCATAGCGCCACCAAAATAATAAGCGATATATTTTGCAGCTTTAGATTCTTCTAACCCGGCAATAGTAGGTTCAGCTAAAAAGCTAACTAACAAACTACCAATTGATACTTCAGCACCAACATAAACAAAAATCCCCACTGCGCCTAAAACCAAATGGCGATATTGCCATGCACTGCCTTCAATTTCCGTAACGTTTTTTTCTTCAGCACTATCATCAGATACAGATAAGTTAGGTAATTTTAACCAAGCAAAAACGGCAGCAAGTCCTAACAACATAGCCGCAAGTAAAACGTAAGGCATTTGTACAGATTCTGCAGATGCTTGTTCAGAAATAGCACCCGCAGCTTCATTTAAGATCAAATAAGCACCAAAGAATGGTGCTACGGTTGTACCCAATGCATTAAAAGCTTGTGTCATGGTTAAACGAGATGAAGCTGTTTTTGCATCACCCAGCAAACTAACATAAGGGTTAGCGGATACTTGTAGTAAGGTAATGCCACTGGCAAGAATAAATAATGCCATCAAAAATACAGGGTAGCTGTGCATACTTGCTGCAGGATAAAAGCATAAACAACCTGTGGCAGCTATTACTAACCCCAAGACAATTCCTTTTTGATAGCCTAATTTTTTAACAAGTGCGCCTGCAGGTAGTGACACGATGAAATAGGCACCAAAGAAACAAAACTGTACTAACATGGCTTGAGCATAAGATAAATTAAACACACCTTTTAAGTGCGGAATTAAAATGTCGTTTAAACAAGTAATGAAGCCCCACATAAAAAATAATGACGTTAGTGACGTTAATGCAAACGTATAATTATTAGCTGGTTGCATCTCACCCACTTGTTCGAAAGTACCTGAATTTGACTGCATTGACATGATTTACCTCTTAAAGTTTATTTATTATTAGTTATTTACGCAATATAGTCTGAGCAAGAAACTGACGACTAAATTAATTAGAAAACACTTCTCCATGACTAATTAAACACTAACTTTCAATAACTTAATTATATTTAATTTAAAACTAAGTGAAAGTGGTTGACCTAAGTCATAGAAAGCTCTAACCTAAATGTAAGCGCTTACATGGTTACATTAAAGAACATCCAGATACTTTTATCAACCTTTTTATAAACGCTACATAAAAATAAAATACAGATAATCGCCAAGTTAACTTGGCTTACAGAAATAGGTAACTCATTCATGACTGTCAAACTTACTCTACCCGCCCAATCTAAAATGTTATCAAAAGATTTCATCTATGGTGTAGCAACAGCTTCATTTCAAATTGAGGGTGGCAAAGACGCAAGACTTCCATGCATTTGGGATACTTTTTGTAATACACCCAATAAAATTATTGATGGCTCAAATGGTGAAGTGGCGTGTGATCATTTTAATCTGTGGCAAGACGACGTTGAGCTAATTGATTCATTGGGGGTTGATGCTTATCGATTATCTATTTCATGGCCACGTGTAATAACCGAATCTGGTGAGTTAAATCAGGCTGGTGTTGATTATTATCTAAATATTTTAGATACATTGAAATCTAAGGATATTAAAGCGTTTGTCACCCTTTATCATTGGGACTTACCTCAACACCTTGAAGATAAAGGTGGCTGGTTAAATAGAGAAACAGCTTATAAATTTCAACACTATGCAGGCCTCATTTCAAAAGCTTTTGGTGATAGGGTTTATGCCTATGCAACACTAAATGAACCTTTTTGTAGTGCCTTTTTAGGTTACGAAGCAGGTGTTCATGCACCGGGCATTGTTGGTAAAGAGTTTGGCAAGAAAGCCGCACATCATTTATTACTTGCCCATGGTTTAGCAATGCAAGTATTAGCAAAGAACAGCCCCAGTAGCCAAAATGGTATCGTGCTCAACTTTACTCCTTGCTACCCAGAGTCTGATTCAGAAGCCGATATAAAAGCAACTTCATTTGCCGATGATTATTTCAACCAGTGGTATATTAAACCTTTATTTGACGGTGATTATCCTGAAATAATGGCTGAACTTCCTAAAGAAAATCATCCCGAAATTCTTGAAGGTGATATGGCTATCATTTCACATCACATTGATTTTTTAGGGGTGAATTTTTATACCCGAGCCATTTACCGTGCCGATGTCGATGAACACTTTTTGCAAATTGATCCTCCTGCGCCACGTACCGATATTGGCTGGGAGATTTATCCAAAAGCGTTTACTGAGTTATTAGTATCACTCAATGACAAGTATATACTTCCTCCCATTTATATCACCGAAAATGGTGCCGCAATGGCTGATAAACTGGTTGATGGTGTTGTTAATGATTTAGATCGTATAGATTATTACCACAACCACCTGAATGCAGTTAATGATGCAATTGTGCAAGGTGTACAAGTGAATGGTTATTTTGCTTGGAGTTTAATGGACAATTTTGAATGGGCAGAAGGTTACTTAAAACGCTTTGGTATCGTTTATGTTGATTATGATACCCAAGTAAGAACGATTAAAGCCAGTGGACTTGCTTATAAAGCATTAATAACCAATAGATAAAAATTAGTATTAATCTAAGCGATTGGAACCAAAATGACTAAATTACCGTTTTATGAAAAAGTAGGTTATGCAATGGGCGATGCCGCCGCAAACCTTGTGTGGCGTGGCGCTCTAGCTTACTTAGCTGTATTTTATACCGATACATTTGGTTTAACTGCTGCCGCTGCTGCCATGCTTTTTTTAGTCGTTCGTTTATCCGATGGCGTCACTGATATCATCATGGGAATGATAGCTGACAGGACCAATACGCGATGGGGGAAATTTCGCCCTTGGATATTATGGTCAACTCCCTTTTTAGCGCTCTTTATGGTGTTAGCTTTTACCACCCCTGATTTAAGTTATACCGGCAAGCTTATTTACGCTTATGTCACTTATATTGGTTTAACTCTTGCCTATACACTTAATAACGTGCCCTATTCGGCTTTGATGGGTGTAATGACACCAAGCGATACCGAACGTACCAGTTTATCTGGTTTCCGTTTCGCAGGTGCCTTTGCTGGTGGTTTGTTAGTGATGGGATTTTTACCTGATTTAGTCGCCTATTTTGGTGATGGCAATGATGCCATGGGTTATCAATATTCCATGTACTTATTTGCTGCTATTTTAATTGTTTTAATGGTTATTACTTTTGCCAGTACCAAAGAGCGTATTATCCCCGAAATAGACGAATCAACAAGTTTAAAAGCAGAGTTGGGTGATTTACTTAAGAACTTACCGTTTATTATTTTACCGTTACTGTCGGTTACTTTATTCTTCTATTATCGCGACATTTATAGTGGCCTATTTTTTATTGTGGTCATGGCATCTATGTGGGTACTTATTAAAGGGTTAATCAAAAAATCTCCTGATGACATGAGTGGTACACAACGTGACATGGTTGACTTACTGACAAATAAACCTTGGTTAATATTACTTGGTATGGGCTTTTTAACCATGATGTTTAACGGTATAAAGTACGGCACTATTGCCTATTACTTTAAATACCAAGTAGGCGATGAACTCATGGCAGGGAAATACTTCATTGCTTTATTAGTGGTATCAATTTTAGGTGCTTTAGCAACTGGGTACCTATCAAGTAAATTAGGGAAACGTAAGCTATTTATTGTTTCACTTATTCTCAGTGGCTTACTTACGGCTTGCTTCTATTGGGTACCTAAAGGCAACATCCAGGCTATTTTCATATTAGGTTGTAGTGCTGAATTTTTTGCCGCTATGATGCCAACATTATTCTTTACCATGTTAGGTGATTCTGCAGATTACTCTGAATGGAAAAATGGTCGTCGCGCTACGGGACTTATTTATTCTGCAGGCACATTTGTTCAAAAAACGGGCGGTGGCTTTGCCGGAGCATTGGTATTGGTTGTGCTTGCTGGTTATGGCTACGATGGCATGGACAAAGCGACGGTAGAAGCATCACTACCCGGCATGCAATTACTGATGAGTTGGATACCGGCAGCCTTTGCTTTTGCAGGTGCGGCATTAATGATTTTCTACCCATTAACAAGCAAAGAAAACCAACAAATTGGTGATGAACTGATACAACGTAGAGCTAATTTAGTCAGCGTTTAAGTGTATTGGCTGCATTAAGTTAAACATACATCGGTATGTTTAATAGATTATCTATCAAGCAGAATTAACACGGCTTCTAGTTAATCTATTGGTAAAACATGCTAGAATTTTGCGGTTACAATTCAATATATTTTTACAACTAGATTGCTCTACTTAGGAATAACATGGCGACAATATACGAAGTTTCAACACTGGCAGGGGTTTCATTAGCAACCGTTTCTCGTGTGATAAATAAAAATTCACGCGTTAGCGATAAAACACGCCAAAAGGTTTTGGACGCAATGGCTGAGCTTGGTTATCGTCCTAACTCTATTGCGCAATCCCTTGCTTCTAACAGAAGTAATAGTGTTGGTATATTAGTCTCTGAACTACATGGTGCTTTCTTTGGTCAAATGATGGCAGGCATTGAGTCTGAATTAAGAGCTGCGGGTAAACATGTCATTATAACCACTGGTCACAGTGAAGAAGATAAAGAAAAGGATGGTATTGAGTTTCTAATTAGTCGAAATTGCGATGCTATTATCTTACACGTTGAAGCGGTAAGTGATGAATATCTTATTGAGCTATGTAAAGGCAGCACACCTATTTATTTAATGAGTCGTTACGTTGAAGAAATTAGTGATAATTGTATTAGTCTAAATAATGAATTAGGTGGCTTTCTAGCCACCCAGTCAGTTATAGAACAAGGACACTCAAATATTGCTTATATTGCCGGACCACAATTTAAAGGCGATGCAAAAGATCGTTTAGCGGGTCATAAACGTGCTCTAGCAGAAAATAACATTGCTTTTAATGACGGGCTATATTTCGAAGGTGACTTTACAGAAACTGGCGGCAGTGATGGTTTAAAGCACTTTATCAAAAATAAACAGGCTTACAGTGCCTTAGTTTGTGCCAATGATGAAATGGCTTCTGGTGCTATAACTTATGCTAGAGAACATGGATTCTCCTTGCCAAATGATCTATCAATAATAGGCTTTGATAATATTATTTTTGCGAAACATACCTACCCTAAATTAACCACCATAGACAACCCGGTAAATTTAATGGGCCATATGGCGGCAAAGTTAGTGCTAAAAAATAATTACCAACAAAAGGATATAGCCATTACCCATTCTTTTGAACCAACACTGATAACCAGAGATTCTGTTATTGGCAAAACCTAACGCAACGGCTAGTCAAATTTAATATATTCCCATTGAACGATAAGTAATAGAGAAGATGATGATGAACTCACAAGATACTCAAATAGTTAATTTAGTGGCTGATATTGGTGGCACTAATATCAGGTTAGCAATCACTGATAAGAACAATAATATCAACGAAATTGAAACCTATCAGTGCCAAGATTTCCCACATTTAAGTCATGTAATTCATCACTATTTGAAGGAGAAATCGTTACTTAATGCCAAGGTTAATGCTTGTTTAGCCATAGCTTGTCCTGTAGATACTGACTCAATATCAATGACAAACTTACCATGGAAGTTTTCACAAAAGCAGCTTAAAGAAGAGCTAAAATTAAATAGCTTAACGCTAATAAATGATTACACAGCCATTGCCATGGCCATTCCACTGCTAAATGATCAGCAAAAGGTAAAGATTGGCCAAGGAGAAACTGTAGATAAACAACCTATTGCGGTATGTGGACCGGGCACTGGTCTTGGCGTTGCTAATTTAGTTAACATTAACAATCACTGGCACTGTTTGGGTGGCGAAGGTGGTCATACTGATTTTGCACCTGTTGATGAACTCGATGTAAAAATATTTCAACAGTTAAAAATGACTAAAAAACGTCTTTCTTATGAGCAACTGCTTTCTGGTTATGGTTTAGAACAAATATACCAAGCTTTAGTTGTTATCAATACCGAAACAAGCACTAACACTGAGTTAACTAAATTATCCGCGAAAGATATTAGTACTCAAGCAATAGCTGGAACGTGTCCTATATGCCAACAAGCACTGTCACAGTTCTGTAAAGTTTTAGGTAGTTTTGCCGGTAATTTAGCACTAACTACGGGGTCACTTGGTGGAGTATATATCGCTGGTGGCATAGTGCCGAGATTTATCGAGTATGTGAAAAACAGTGAGTTTAGGGAAAGATTTGAAACTAAAGGTCGTATGTCTCATATAAACAAACAAACACCCACTTATATTATAACAGAAAGCCAACCAGGCTTAATGGGTGCTGCAGCTTACCTTAATCAGATTTGCTAATAGCTAACTACAAAAAGCGTTACACAAAAAAAAAGCTCAAGAATATCTTGAGCTTTTTATTATTAAGTACTTTTTTTAAAGTAGCTTAAAACGGCATTTTCATCCCTGGTGGTAATTGCATACCGCCAGTAAGTGCACCCATTTTATCTTTATTTTGCTCTTCAACACGACGTACAGCATCATTTACCGCTGCAGCAAGTAAATCTTCAATCATGTCTTTGTCATCACTCATTAAGCTTTCATCAAGCTCAACACGACGAACACTATGACTACCTGTCATCGTTACTTTCACCATACCTGCACCAGCTTCACCAACAACTTCCATATCAGCTAATTCTTCTTGCGCTTTAGCCATCTTTGCTTGCATTTGTTGGGCTTGTTTCATTAAGTTGCCCATTCCGCCTTTCATCATAATCTTTTCTCCAATATTATTAGGTTAACTATTTTTTAAATTATTCTGTCATTTTACCCTAAAGTAACCAAACTTTGAACATTAACTCATGGCAATTATTCTACTGAGGGTAAAGCTGTTACAAACTATTTTGCTACTGGCGTGGTGAAATAGTATCTTCATCCAAATTTGCTTGGAAAGTTTCTTGTAATGCAATCACAATAGCATCTTCTTTTATTAGTGTTTTGGCATACACAAGACGCTTATCATTTATTTGACCTTGAATTTGATAAGGGTCTGCGACAGTTTCATCAACAATATTAAGCGTAACTGTGATCTGTTTTGATAAGAACTCACAAATAGAATCCTGCAATAATTGTTGAGCTACTTCTGTATATAAATGTCGAGTTGCCTGATTTAACTGAAGTATCAAGTTATCATCGGTGGACTCTTCACTAATTGTTGCATGTATCGCTAGTTGCCTAATACGTGCAGTAAGTTGCATAGAGTCAATCATATGCGCCCATTTATCTACCTGATTAGCTTTGATAATTTTAGTAGGATCAATATTATCTTGGTGAAATGGTACTACCGGCTCAGGTGCCATAACCAAGGGCTCAGGTGGTGCCACTTGCGTTTCAACTGAGGAGTTAGCACTATCTTTACTACTTTCGGCCTTATCAGGTTGACGCAGAGCTGCGTCACGGGGCTTTTTTGTTTGCTTCTCCAACTCTTTCTTTCGACTGCGCAACATATTTCGGGTTGCTAGTACTGAGGCTACAGGACTATGGCTACTAAGTTGCCCTGCTTGTTCATTTGACACAAGGGGAGGTTTTATTTGCTGTACCGTATCACTTTTGACCGATGGTAGATGTTCTGCAGTCACAACATTCGAAGCAGTAGTTTGCGCTGTTGGAGCTTGGTTTAACGGCTCAGTATTACTAAGGTTTAGTTCCGCTGCTTGTTGCTCAATGGCAAGCATTTGCTCATTTAACTCTGTTTGTTGAGTATCATCCATAGTAACAGGCGCATTAGGAGTAATCACTTCAACTTCAGCATTAGTATCTGAAACTATTGTGCTAACGAGCTCTTCAACTGGCGCTGTATCTAGAACTTCATTACTTGAAGTTACTTCTGCCGGTTTACTAAAATTGACTTCATCGAAGCTAACGACATTAGTCTGTTCACTATTACCTACAGACTGATTAACAAGCTGAGATTTTTGCATGGGTTTAAAAGCAAACAATCGCAATAAGGTCATATCAAAAGCTGCTTGCTCATCAAAAGCGTAAGGTAAATCTTTTCGACCATTGAGGCTTATTTGATAATAAAGTTGAACATCTTCAGCAGACATAGCTTTACTGAATTTTTTTAATAAAACTAATAAGTCCGCAGGTAAATCAAAATGCTGTTCAACTATTTTCATCAAGGCTATTTGATGAAACAACTGAATTAATTCGGCAAATAATCGGCTATAACTTGGTGCATAAGAGGCTATTTCTTGAGATAAAGCCATTAGCGCTTGGCTGTCTTGCTTTAGTAGAGCAATCACCACCTGGTAAACCCAGTTTTGATCTATACCACCGAGCATCTGCTGAATATTAGTTAAGCTAATATTTCCTTGCCCCTGAGCAATAGCTTGGTCAGTTAAACTCAGTGAATCTCGCATACTACCGCGAGCTGCTTTAGCTAACAAAGTTAAGCAGCCTTGCTCGTGGCTTACTTGCTCTTGAGATAAAATATCTACAAGTTTTTCTTCAATCTGTTTTACGGTCAGAGCTTTTAAATGAAACTGTAAACAGCGTGATAATACGGTAATAGGTAATTTTTGTGGATCTGTAGTCGCTAAAATAAATTTAACGTGCTCTGGTGGCTCTTCAAGGGTTTTAAGTAAGGCATTAAAGCTATGACGAGATAGCATATGGACCTCATCTATCAGATAAACTTTAAATCGACCTCTACTTGGCGCGTATTGAACATTATCAAGAATTTCACGAGTATCATCAACTTTCGTTTTAGAGGCTGCATCGATTTCGAGTAGATCAACGAAACGTCCTTGGTCGATATCTATACAGGCATCACATACGCCGCAAGGTTTATCTGTTATACCAATCTCACAATTTAAACTCTTGGCGAAAATTCGGGCAATAGTGGTTTTACCAACACCACGCGTACCGGTAAAAAGATAAGCATGATGTAGACGCTTTTGAGATAAGGCATTCGCAAGAACCGTGACGACATGCTCTTGTCCCATCAATTGTTGGAAGTTCTTTGGACGCCATTTTCTTGCTAAAACTTGATAACTCATATTAAATTACTTTAGATCCTTGGATAAACTATTCGCCTTGGTATTGAATTAATGAATAAGGCGTAATATTTAGTGCAGCTAGACGCTTTTCTCCGCCTAAATCAGGCAAAGAAATAACAAAACCAGCATCTTGTACTTGCGCACCTAAACGACGGATTAATTTCGTTGTCGCCTCAATGGTGCCACCCGTTGCTAATAAATCATCAATAATTAGAACTTTATCTTCAGAGGTTAATGAATCTTGATGAATCTCTAAAACATCTTCACCATATTCTAATTGATAAGCTTGGGCGTAAGTATCTCTAGGTAGTTTTCCTGGTTTTCTTACAGGAATAAAGCCGATATTTAAGGCTAACGCTAAAGGTGCACCAAAAATGAAGCCACGAGCTTCTGTGCCAACTACTTTGGTAAAACCTTTATTTCTATAAGTCTCGGCTAATAACTCAATCGTTAAAGCAAAAGCTTGTGCGTCTTCTAATAGGCTGGTGACATCACGGAACATGACGCCTTTAACTGGATAATCTGGAATCGTTTGTATTGCATTAACCAGTTGCTGCTGTTGTGTATTATTCATGATTTCGAATAAGAAAACCTTGAGATGGTTTTCTATTATATTAATAAATAGATAATCAAAGCATAAAGCAATTCAGGTCACTTTTATAGGGATAAAAGGTAGCTTATACCAATATTATGCAATAACTTGAAGTGTTTCATCCTCAAAAACAGCAGAGGTAAATTCAGACAGAATTGTAAGGAAGTCCGCTTCGTTAATCGGCTTATCAATTACCTTGTCGAAAAGGCTGAACTCCACTAAGTTTTTCAGTGTATGAATTCCTTGTGTGGTCATAAAGATCACAGGAACTTGTGAAGATAGTTGATTACCTTTAAGGTTTTTCGTTAGCTGTACACCATTCATCAACGGCATTAAATGATCGATGACAAATAGCTGATAGTTTCCTTGTTGAGCTTTTCCTAATGCATCTAAACCGTTAATGGCTAAATCTACATTGTGTCCTTGTGAAATGATAAGCGCTGCAAGCTTTTCTTGAACAGCTTTATTATCATCAACAACTAATATATTCATATAAAATTTTTAATACTAAGAGCTAATTTGAGCGGATCTTACCCTATAATTATTTGAGTATATAGGGTTTTCTTAGATCAATTACTAAACATAATAATTTTAATGTAACGAGAACATAGCACTAATGTATAATTTCCGTGCCAATATAAGTTACTTTGATAGTTTTAGACGTTGGCGTTTGGGTGCCGTAGTGCTATTTGGATTAACATAGACATTACTGGCATTAGGTCTCGCGCCTTCAACCCATGGTGATGAAGGTTCAGGTTTAGTTGCTTTTTTCTTAGCATAGACCTTTTTGTCATTACTCGGTTTAGAATTAGTGCTAGATACTTTTGAATTAGAAGTAGAAGGATTAACTATTTTACCCGTTCTTTCAACATGGTAAGTTTTATCAATTGCGTGCAAAAGATTCCGTAATACTTGATCTTTACATTCACGATAGTGTTGGTGATCAACTTTACGTGAAAAAGCACTCAATTCAGGCTTACTGATTCTAAAATCAACTTCTTCTAATAATGAAATTATTTGTTCAGCTTGTAGGTTTAGTGCAATTTTTAGCTTTGTCAAAATGATATTATTTGTTAAACGCTTTTCTGGTATTGCTAGAGGACCAGGTTTTTTACCACGTTTTTCATTTATGAAACCATTTAAAAACAAAGCTAATTTGGTATCAAATAAGGAGACGAAGTCACTATCGTCGTCTTTTTTCAGCCAGGCACTGACTTGCTCACGGCTAACGATTTCACCTGCCGAAGCAAAGATCGCTACCATTTGTTTATCATTAAAATTAAAGGTATAACGCAACTTGCGTAAAACATCATTATTATTCACGGTAATATCCAATCCATAAGTACAATATAGCTATTATACACGCTAAGACAATTTGCTTACATATATGTTAGTGAAATACTTCATGGCTAAAATGGAGATGTTTACCTGATGTCATTAACGTTTTAAAATCATCTTGAGTCACGCATAACAAAGTTTCATGATCACCGGATTCGAGATAAACCTTTGAAAGTCGATCTAGCTTTTTTTCACAAATCATTGTTAGATGATATGCAACCGGTGCTGGGGGTATTGCCCCCTGATTACAATCTGAAAATAGTTGGTATAGCTCACGTTCTTTTATTAATTTAAAGCTACCATGCAGCTTATCATTCACTACTGATAGGCTTAACTTATCACTAGCTGGCAATATGGCCATCAACTTTTTATCTTCATGGTTTTTCAGTAAAACAGCTTTGGCAATTTGTTTTAATGAGATACTAGCGGTTATTGCTGTACCAACTGAACTATTGCTGTGGAAGTGTTCAACTGCTTGGTATGGAATATTCTTTTCATTAAGGTATCGAGTAAGTCTAGTTGAAGCGTTCATATAAACCTCTGACTATTTTTTAGCTTAATTAAGTATAGTCCTTTATATCAATTTACTTAATAGAGGGTTTGAGAAAGTTAAAGTCGCTTTTTTTATAATAAAAAACGGGCATTAGCCCGTTTATTGTTCACTATCTAAAGAAAATTAGCCTACTAACCACCACATTTCTTGCTCTTTTCTTTCGACTTACCTTCACCACATTTACCTTCGCCGCACTTACCTTTTTTAGCAGCTTTCATTTTGCCTTCGCCGCATTTTCCTTCACCACATTTACCTTTTTTAGCAGCCTTCATTTTGCCTTCGCCACATTTCCCTTCTCCGCATTTACCTTTTTTGGCGTCTTTCATTTTACCTTCGCCACATTTCCCTTCTCCGCACTTACCTTTTTTGGCGTCTTTCATTTTGCCTTCGCCACATTTTCCTTCACCACACTTACCTTTTTTGGCGTCTTTCATTTTACCTTCGCCACATTTTCCATCTGCATGGTCAGATACAATAGTAACTAATTCATTCGATGCAAAAGGATTCGATTCTGCTTTAGCTATATTACTAGTGAAAAGGCTAAAAGCGAGTAAGCTCATTACCGCAGCGATTGTTGATTTCTTAACTATATTCATGATGTATTTCCTTTGTTTATGCTTATTATTAAAATCATCTCATTATAAACACTCATAAAAGTGAGCTCAAAAGGCTTATAATCTACGTTATTAGTGTCGTTATGGAAGTTCCATTGCCTTCACTAACACTTGACTTATAAGCCTTTTAATTCTCATTGAGACAGAGAAACTTACTTTTATAGGTGTTATAGAGATTTAGTTATATATCATTAAACATAGACCTGCAATGGGTAATAAAAATTTCAACAATCCGAAATTTAGACAAAAAAAACCAGCATCCCTTTAAAAGGCATGCTGGTTTTTTATTACATAATTAAATTAGCTAAATCAGCTTACATTAAATAGTAACGTTTTTTCTTTTAGCCGTATCAACAATAAAGCTTTTCCAACCCTTGGCAGATCTACGCGTACTAGGATCTTTCATTGCTTTTTGAATAGCCGCGAATGCTTTCTTGTACTTTTCTAGATAGAAGTACGATTCAGCAATACTCATATGAATTCGGCCTTGATTAGAAGCACCAAGTTCAATCGCTTTATTCAAAGCAACAACAGCTTTCGCAAATTGCTCATCTTGTTTTAACAACATACCTTGCTTACGATAATGCTTGGCATTTGTTGTCATTTTGGCTAACTCACCATAATAACTTGCTGCTTTATCAATATGTTGTGCAGAGTGCCAAGCATTCGCTAAAGTGGCGATATTTTTATCGTCACGCTTAACTAGACCGGAAGCAATATGTTTCTCTAATAGCATAGCGGCTTTATAAGGCGCTTCACTTTGAGAGTATAAATTGGCTAACATCTTAATTTGGCTTTCTTTATTCAAGTGACCCAGTTTATAAGCTAGATCAAGTGT
Organism: Colwellia sp. 75C3; assembly: GCF_002836255.1. Taxonomy (GTDB): domain Bacteria; phylum Pseudomonadota; class Gammaproteobacteria; order Enterobacterales; family Alteromonadaceae; genus Colwellia. The sequence goes on from NZ_PJAU01000032.1 coordinate 446,261, forward strand.
TTGCGTTGCTTTTTCATAATTCTCATCTAATAAATAAAACGATGGTAATTGTGTCCACCACTGCTTATTTTCAGGGAAAATTTGAATTACAGTTTCTAAAACCTTAACAGCTTCTTTATACATCTTACGTTCATAGTAAGAAGTAAGTTTTAAGACGTATGGGTTTTGATTTGGCTTATCGCCAAAAGCTGCAATAGCTTTATCCGCTGGTTCAATAACTTTATCTAATTGTTTTAACGAGTAATACGCTTGCCCAATTTTGATATAAGTTTGACCATCACTCTTTCCGGAAAAATCCATCCAGTCAGCATAAGCTTTCAGCGCGCCTTTATAGTCTTTGGTCATCATTTGCATGTCACCCAATAACTTTAAAGACTCACTTTGATCACCTTCATTAAGCAAATCAGGTTCAATAGCTTTTTTAAGATAATCAATAGTCTTTTGCTCATTGTCACCTAATTGCGCATACATAATAGCAATCATGCGAGCCACATAGGCTTGGTCGTAGGCTTTAGATGCATCGATGTCCAATAATACAGCAAGAGCACCTTTTAAGTCAGAAGGTGTCTCATCATCACCACTATAAAGCTCAAAAGCTTTCTGGACCTTTTTACCAACACGAGGACCAACTAGTTGCGTAGGACGTTTCTTTTTTTCAGCCTGTTCGGCACCAGCTGCTTCGGCATAATTTGCAAAAGGAGCTTGCGCAACAAGTAACGAGGCAACAACAACAAGAGAAGTTGATAATTTTTTAAGTTTTAAGTTTTTAAACACTAATTTATTAAACATAATTAATCGCCTCCCATTTTGAAGTCAAGTTGAACTGTTAAACCTGTTTGTATCAGGGTTTGACCTTCAACAACTTTCGGCTTGTATTTCCACTTTCTAAGTGCGCGTTTTGCTTCTTTATCAAACACACGCTTAGGTTTAGCTTCTATAACTTTAACATCCTCAACACCACCAATTTTGTTGATAGAGAAAGAAAGAATAACATAACCTTCTTTACCATCTCGAGCTGCCTGTATTGGGTACTTAGGCTCGATACGAACTATTGGTGTCGCATCGCCGTCACGTCCCATACCAGCACCAGGAGCACTCAAGCCCGTTGATGCACCAGACATTTGAACACCCGGCATATTGAAGTTTAATCCTCCAGTATTGTTGCTAGATTCAGGCTCTGGCGCTTGCTGCTTAGGCGGCGCTTTGGGTGGCGGAGGCGGCGGCGGCGGTACTCGTCGACGCTGTTCTGCTGCAGACTTTGGCGGCGTAGTATTTACTTCTACGATAATATTCTCTAGTTGCTCTTCTTTATTTCTATCACCGCTAGAAACAAGAAAAGCCATAAAAGCAAATAAGCCAAAGGTTACTACAGCGCCTAGTAGTATTGATACTAAAAAGCGAACCATATATTACCCCTTCGCAGCCGCGATAGAAATACGATCTATACCAGCCTCTTTAATTGCATCCATTACTTTAACAACGATACCGTGTTTGGCATCTTTGTCAGCTTGAATGATTACAACATCGGTAGGTTGTTCAGCAAGTAATTTTTCAATTCTTGCGCCAACACGTTCAATATCAACTCGACCTTTATCTAACCAAATTTCACCATTATCTTTTATTGCAACAAAGATATTGGCATTTTTTTGCTTAGATTGATTAGCCGCTTTAGGTTTATTTACTTCAATACCAGCTTCTTTTACAAATGAAGTGGTTACGATGAAGAAGATCAGCATGATAAAGACGATGTCAAGCATCGGTGTCATATCAATCACTGCTTCTTCGTCTTCACGAATACGTTTACGTGCCATGAAAATATCTCTCTAGTGGTGAGGTAAACTGTCAACCAGTTTAGCCTTTGCTAGTTTAACTTTAGCGTCTAATCTTGAACTAAAAAACACACCGGATAATGCAGCTACCATACCGGCCATAGTCGGAATAGTTGCTTGCGATATACCAGAGGCCATTAGACGCGGATTACCAGTACCTTGTTCAGCCATAACTTCAAATACGCCGATCATACCTGTTACTGTTCCCAGTAAGCCGATAAGAGGACACATTGCCACTAATGTTCTAATGGTTATCATATGCTTTTCAAGTAACTCGTCTGCTTCGGAGATCCAAGTCTCTCTAATTCGATGTGCATACCAAGATGTAGTATCTTGGCGTGCATCCCAACGAGCGATGATATCATCTCTCATAGTTGGGTAGGTTGTTGATAAAAACCAATAGCGATTTATCATTAGAACCCACATCAATAAGAGTGCGAAGGCAACAACATAAAGTACGTTACCACCTGTCGCAATAAAACCCCTGACAGATTCCCAAAGCTCTATCAGGAATAACATTATTTAGACCCCTTCTCTGCGATAGCAGCAATTAAACCAGCGCTTTGCTCGTCTAATTTTTGTAATACAGACTTACTTTTACCAGCAACAATTGAGTGGATTAAGATAAGTGGTAATGCACAGATCAAACCTAATGCAGTAGTTACAAGTGCAAGAGAGATGTTACCCGCCATAATTTTCGGGTCACCGGTACCAAACAACATGATTGTTTGGAAAGTCATAATCATACCGATTACTGTACCTAATAGACCCATTAGTGGGGCAATAGCAGCAAACATTTTGATTAGGTTAACACCACGGTCAACTTTTGGCGTTTCACGAAGAATAGCTTCATCAAGTTTTAGTTCTAACGTTTCAGCATCTACTGATTGGTTATCGTAGAATACTTTAAGTAAACGACCTAGAGGGTTGTTTTCATTTGGCTTATCAAGATTTTTCTCTTGAGCTTTAATTTTAGAGCTCATGCCGCCTAAAACGATTAAACGTTCAAGTGCAATGATACAACCAATAATGAATAATACCGTAATGGCATAACCAACTTCTTTACCTTCGTGGAAGAATTGTTCAACAGTCTTCTTACGTGTTTCTAAAGATAGAATACCACCCTGAGAAGGATCTAGGTAAACAGCGCTATAACCTGAGTTAAGACCAAAGAAATCAGATGCAGTTCCACTGATATAACCATCTGGTTGCTTAGGTAAAGGTTGAACTTGACCCACTTCATCGTTGTAAGTTAAGTAACCGTTAGCAGATACTAGGTTAAATGTACCAATACGAGTAATCGTTTCAGTAGATTTAGTACCATCTAGGTTAGTAACATCAACACTAAACTGTGAGATTTTACCTGATTCAGTCATTTCAGTTTGTAAAGCAAACCATAACTCTTCTAAATCAGAAATACTTGGGATTTCTTTTGCGTTAGCGATGCGGTTAAGCGTTTCACCACGATTAGGAAACTCAGCACTTACTAGTGAAGTACTAATTTGACCAAAGGCACTAGCTGCTGCTGCACGAGAAACACCGAACATTTCACCTAAAGTACCCGTCGCATTATCTAATTCAACAGATTTCTGTGCTAAAGTAATTTCATTAGCAGCATATTCTTTAGTTAAACGTTTGTTACGAGCGTTTTGGTTTGCTAATTCTTTTGTCGCTTTAGTTAGTAAAGCACTTTTATCAGCGCGAGCAGATAAAAATTCAGCTTCACGTTTTTTGTCAAGTTTAGCTTCTGATACACGGTCAGCTTTTACTTGCTTAAGTAAATCATCTAATTGATTCGCTTGAGTCGTTGCTACAAAACCAGTCGTCATAGACGCTGCTAGCAATACAAAATTAATAAGTTTTTTCATTATTTTGCTCCTGCTGCAAATACTGGTAATTTAGTTAGGTCTGCTGGAAGTTGCTTACGTGCCATACGAATAGCATCTGTAATAGGTTTTAAATACTCATCACCTAACTCTTCCCATGCGCGTGTATCGTTGTTCCATAACCAAGAATGCTTAGCATCAAGTGATTGTGCAACCAAAGCAATACGCCCCATGTGTACGAAATCAGCAGTAAGTGTACGACCGCCTAAATCAATCTCGCCTTGGTAAGCATCAAAAATGGTACCGTAACTTGATTCAATCTCATACGCTTCAAGTATTAAACGAAATTGTTCAGATGTTGTTACATTTGAATCGTTCATTACGTCACGTAGGTTAGCAACACGTTCTTGACGGCGCTCAATGTTCATCGGAACATCTAACTTAACGAATGTTTCAAGGGTATCTATCATCTTGTACATTAATGGTACAAGGCCTTGTTTGATTTCATCAATGCTATCAATTTGCTTTTGTAATGAAACAACATTAGCTTTTTGATCATCAACCATACGTTGAACATGATCGTTATAACCACGTAATACGTCAGCTTCATCAACAGTATTACGATACTCACCAAGAAGATCTTGAGTTTGTTCGTAAATGCTATTGATTTTAACTTGTGATTTTTTTGATTGCTTGAAGATTTTCGCTTCAGTGTTTTGAAGGTCTGTTAATGCATCAGCAGCAGCGATATTACTACCTGCTAGTGCTAGTACGCCAACTATCGCGGTGGCGATGAGGCTTTTCTTACTTACTTTGGACATAGTTCCCAACCATTGCTATTTTAATTTTGATAACAAAATATTTGTTACCGCAAATATAAAAGTCTGTCGTTTTTTAAATGTAACTTTTTATGAATACAACTTATCAATAATCCCAAATGACAGCTTCCCTGTCAAGGTGAGACTTTAAAAGACGATGTTATGTGTTTTTTTATTAAGCTATCTTAAGATGTAATTTCGACAACGTAAGAGTTATTGAATTACAACAAGCAATAGACTAATAAAAAAATATATTTTCATATTTACAAAATTACTTAAATCTAGATGAATTAAAAATCCTAATTTAAGGGACAAAAATTTTGTAGAAGTATGTTTTACTAACATCTTCGTAGTAAGTCAAATTTTTTAGTACTAAATCCTCAATAAAACGAATTAAAGTACCTCTATTTAGTATTTCCTAAGATACAGCCAAGACAGATTAAAACTAAATAGATCTATTTTATAGTGTTGATTATTTAACCTAACTTATTATTCGTGATAACATTATCCTCTTTATTTAGGCTACTTGGAGCTATTGATGGACAGCAAAATAACAATAGATAAATTAATCTCATCTCCTGACTTTTTGGTTTACGATTTAGAAACACCATCAATGAAACTTTTATTTAAGGAGGTAACAGAATTAACCTACTCTGATAGCACTTTTTTGGATGAAAGAATCATTCATGCCTCGGGAAACAATTATATTTCAGAAATAATGCCCCTATTCAATGCGCTACAAAAAAATGATGTACCACGTGCGTCTCCCTGCTTTATATTTCATACTAGCTTCTGTTGCTCTACGTTACTCGCCCGCTGCTTTGATTTTTTACCTGATGTTTTTGTCGCCAAAGAACCGTGGATATTACGTCGATTAGCCGATCTAAAACGACGAAATAATATGACCAATGAGCTTAATGACAAAGACTGGAAAATATTGAGTTATACAATTTATCATCTACTAAGAAAATCTTACGGTGAGCAAAGAATTGTCATTAAACCGACGAATCTGGCAAACAATATTGTCGATGAGCTCATGTCTCAATCCATTAACTCTCGTGCGGTAATGATTTACAGCTCCCTAAATGACTTTCTTATATCAAATATAAAGAAAACATCTGAGACGCAGAGTAAGATGCCCTTGTTGGCAAAAATATTTACTCGAGATACTGGTGGACACCCAAATTTAACTTTAGAAGAGATCGAAAAACTGCCATTACTACAAGCCTGCATTGTTATTTGGTACAGCCAGTTTAAGTTAATTGAGCAACAATGGAGTAAGCAGTATTTACAACGATGCCTTTTTATTAATGCAGAAGAATTCTTAGCTCGCCCTCAAGATGCTATTAGTAATTTATGTAAATTCTTCAACTATGGTGATTTGCCCAGTGACCAAAGGAACAGGTTGGATTCAATTATGGGCAAGCATTCCAAGAGTAGTAGCTCTTACACTGCAAAAGAAAAAAAACAAGAAGATCAAGAGCTTGCAAGAAAAAATAAACATGAGATTAATGAAGCATTACAATGGAGTAAAATGTACTTTGATGTTAGCCAAATTGAAGATTATCTAGCAAAAGTTCCTCGCGTATTTTAATATGCAATAGAGCTAGTAAACATTCATACACTTCACTCTGGCAAGCTACAGCAAGTATCGTCTGAGCAATCTCCTGCTCATCAATATTTGTTGTCCTTTCTTTATTACTGTAGGACTAATTTAAAAGCAATCTGTTATTTAAATAAGCTGTTATGGCTATTACCCATTATATGCAGATCTTTCTATGTATGAGTTTCAATGTACCGCCCTTGCTGTTTAAGGTCGATACCAATTAAACGCTAGAGCAGAGCTACAATCTAGATAAATCAGATAAGAAACAGCTACTACTATTAACTAACAGCTTACCTTATTTAAGGCTATGTCTGAGTAAGTTGTTGTGAAAGTGCCATACTTAATTTATGTGTGAACAACTTCCAAGGTGTCACTCATGAATGAACAACAATTTACGCCTATTTTACAGACTCTTATTTTATTATCCCCTAGCCAACGACAGCGACTTCATCAGGCTCTCGCAAAAAGCGAGACATCAACTGAGGAAGTATTAACAACACAGTTCACATTACAGAAGTGTCCTCACTGCCTCGGTACGCAATTAAAACCTTGGGGCTCAAGTCACGGGTTGCCGCGTTATCGATGTGCAGCTTGTCTTAAAACATCTAACCCGTTAACTAAAACGCCCCTTGCTAGACTTCGTCAACCCGACAAATGGTTGGTTTACGCTCAAGCTCTCATTGATGGTCTGAGTATTAGGAAGGCTGCGGTATTATGTAATATTGATAAGAATACCGCTTTCCTTTGGCGTCATCGGTTTTTGACCATGATAAAGTCACACCAAGCTTTACATGAAGAAGGAATAGTTGAAGCCGATGAAACTTTCTTTTTAGAATCCTTTAAAGGGCAACGTCATTTATCACGTCCAGCAAGAAAACGTGGTGGTGTAGGGAAAACAAGAGGAACCAGTGATGATCAAATTCCTGTATTAGTCGTAAGAGATCGTCATAAATCTACCGTTACAGTGATTTTAGAAAAAGTTGATGCCGCGCATGTCAAAGCGGTTTTGGCACCTCTCGTCGATAAAGACTCAGTTCTTTGCACAGACGGAGCTGCGGTATACAGCTCTTTTTGTAAAGCGACAGGGATAAAACATGAAGTTATTCCGAGCAAAGGACCCAGAGCACGCGGTGCATTTCATATTCAAAACGTCAATGCTTTTGATAGCAGACTAAAAGAGTGGATGAGAAGGTTTCATGGAGTAGCAACTAAGTATTTGGCTAATTACTTAGGGTGGAGAAGAGTATTAGAGCGCTACCAAGCGATAAGACCTGATATTTTATTCTTTGAAGCTGTTAGACGAAAACCGCAACAGCTAATTCAGACATAGCCTTATTTAAGGCTATTTACCTGTAAATAGTAGAATAATTAAAAATATTTTAAGGCCCTAAACAGCTTAAATACGTATTAAATATACCATTAATAAAAAAGGGCTAATAGCTATTGTTAACTTAAAAGGTTTTAACTAGCTTGCAATAAAAAAGGTAATTGCCGAGACAATTACCTTTTAATACGTTCAATAAAGTTAAACGGTAGTTTAGCTTACCTCAACAATTCGGCTTAGAATTTTTGAGTGAAGCGTAAAAACCAACTACGACCGAATAAGCGGTAGTTACTTTCATCAGTATTACCATTTGCACCAGTCTCAATATACGGTGGTTTCTCATCTGTTAAGTTAGTTACACCAGCAGCAAACGTTGTACCAGTATCTAAAGTATAAGAAGCAGAAATATCATGGTAAAACATAGCTTCAATGTCATAAACATAATCTGGAGCATCAGCTTCTCTCCAGTATACATCGTAAGTTAACTCATCGTATGTCATATCACCGATATAATTCATAACATATGAAATCGTCAAGTCATCAATGCTATAAGCTAGAGTAAAGTTAATTTTATCCGCTGCATAGCTAGTATCATTTTCGAATTCACCGGTAAGATCTTGCATTTCGAATACGAAATCATTACCGTTATATACTTGATTTTCACGCTCTAAGAAGTGAGTCCAAGATAAAATAGAGTGGAAATCACCACCTAGTGCTTCAAAGTTATAACTTGCTTCAAAATCGATACCTTTAGCAGTCATAGCACTTAAGTTTTGAGTTTGTGCACTGATAAGACTAAGTTCACCATTAGTACGTTCAATGTTTTCACAAAGTCCCGCAACACCACCTAAGTAACAACCTTGAAGTGAATCAGATGCACCAATACTATCATGTACTTTCTCAAGTTCAATTGACCAGTAATCTAGAGTCATACCTAGACCGTCAATAAACTCAGGAGAATATGCAAGACCAACGGTAAATGTATCACCTTCTTCAGGTTGAAGATCTGGGTTACCACCTACTTGTGCAAGTTGCTGTCCATCTAAGTTAGCTGAACCGCCGCTTGGCACACCGTCGGCCATACAGTTACCCTGTTGTGTACTTGTTAGATTTCCCCAAGCAGTTGAGTTACATGGATCGACAGCTGATGGGAATGAATCACTCATAGGGCTAAATAGTGAATTGATGCTTGGCGCTCTAAATACAGTACCGTAAGTACCTCGTACAAGAAGACCATCCATTACGTTCCATTCAAGACCTAATTGATAAGTAGTGGAGCTACCAAAGTTGCTAAAATCATCGTAACGAACACCAATTGGGATTTCTAAACTTTCCACACCTGGTAAATCAGATAGTACCGGAATACGAATTTCCGTAAATAGACTAATTACATCGAAGTCACCACTAACACCTTTTGACTTATTACCCGTAACCTCACCCATGAATTTACCTGAGTCAACTTGCTGCTCAAGTTCTTCTTTACGATATTCAAAACCAATACCGCCAGCAATAGCACCCGCTGGTAATTCAAATACGTCACCGCCAATAAAACCAGTCAACGTTTGTAATGTATAGTTACTTGCATCAACTAATGGTGCAGTAACATACTCAAGCATCTCTTTACTAACTGAACCTGGACCACCAAATACGTTCATAGAAACACAACCAGCAATTGGTGCTTCAGCAGTACCACAAACAATATCACCATCATCATTTTTGAACGATGGCCCCATAGCTTTAGCTAAGTTGGGACCAAAAAGCTGGCCAAAATCAGTACTAGCTGTTTGACTATAACCATAGTTATAGTTTAAGTCGTATGACCAATTGTCACCAATCTGACCTTCCATACCAATAACTTGTTGGATACGTGTAATATCTTGCTCAAAACTACGACCGCCTTCTAACATACGGCGACGTGAACGTGTAACATCTTCACCAAACGGGTTATAAAAGTTATCTTTTGAAACACCATTAAAGGCACTACCATCAGGTAAAGTACCTTTGTAAGCTGGATCATATCGAGTATCATATGGAACCGCAGCTAATTCTTGTCGAGAAGTACGGTGATTCAGACGTGTTTCTGTGTAGAAAGCTACGTTATCGTTAAGCTCAAAACTACCTTCTACGAAAAAGTTTAATTTTTCATACGGTGTTTGTAAATAGTTAACAGGGGCATAATTATAAGTATCATCAGGGTTAACAAAGTCACGCATATCTGCTAATGATGCGATTCCGCCATCACAAGTGTTATTTATTTGATTAGGGCGACTTTCCATGTAGAACTGGCCACAAGGAACCGAGCCACTACCAAAGTTTTCAACACTAGCATTTGGGCTACCTGGAGGAACCATGCCATATTTTGCAAAGTTTTCTTCTTCTTCTTGACCCCATACCTGCCATGGATGGTTAAAGAAATCTACATCAGTAACATCACCTTGATAAACGGCATCTTGCTTAACATAATCAACACCAAATACGAGATGACCACCGTCAAATGCTTTACCCATAACTAAACTTGTACTGGTTTGATTGTTCTCACCTACGTTGAAAGAACCTGATTGTTGAAAGTTAAACTCGACACCTTCAAAATCACGACGAGTTATGATGTTAACAACACCAGCAACAGCATCTGCACCATAAGTTGCAGAAGCACCATCTTTAAGTATTTCAATACGTTGTATCATTGAAGCAGGGATACTTTGAAAATCAGAGCTTACCTGACGACGACCGTTTACAAGTACTAAGGTACGAGATGAACCTAACCCACGAAGCTCAACAAAAGTACCTCCATTACCGCCATTGTTAGTTGTCGTCATAGCTGGCGAACCAGACATAACAGCACTGCTTTGTAAGAATTGACCTACATCTTGAATACCTTGCACTTTCAATTGCTCGGCAGTTACAACTGTAATGGGGCTAGCCGATTCCATATCAGTACGTTTTAAACGAGAACCAGTTACCTGGATGCGCTCAACTTCTTCTACGCCTTCTTCAGCGGCAAAAGTTGGAGCTGAAATTGCTGCAGCAGCGCCTGCGCCGAACATCATTGCTACACGAATGGCTTTAGCTACTTTACTATTGTTATACATGTTTACTCCCTGGATCACATAGGTGATTGGTTGTTTATTTGTTTGTTTTTATTTTAAAAGACCAAGGCTATGTTGCCTCGTTAATCTTTTATCAAGTCTTATACCTGATCTGTCGGTTAAGATAGTAAACGGGAATAACAGGAATCGTCAACACCAAATGCAACGAAATAGTAATATCTTTAACATTTTGACACACTTAGACACACTTTGGGTTTGATAAAACAACACACATAAATAACCATAACACCCTGATAACAAAGACTTAAAAAACAAAAAACAACTTTGAATTTTAATTTTATATTTTTTTGAGTTTTTTTTGTAAAAAAACATCATAGACACATTTACACTTACGCAACAAAACAAACAAATCAAACAAATACAATGAGATATAGCACGCAGGTAATTTACCAACCAACACTGTACAATAAACAACCAAAGACAACGGGACACATAAACACAATTAAAAACAAAGACATACAACACCAACGACACAATTTGTAAATCTTTAATTACAAAAGGACACTTTTCCATATATGACAAATTTAAAACCTTTCAATATTTGCCTATTTACTTACGATATTGATACTATTTTTGCTTTGATACGAACTACGGTATGATTACAATTCCTATAACATCATCATTTCATCACTTCATATATGCTAAAAAATCCACACGAAATTGCTATTAGCCGTTTATCAACCCTTATTGATCATTTAAGTGTACAAGCAAAAAAAACTGACCAATTAAACAGCAAACATAAATCTCATCGCCTTATTGAAAATAACGATCTTTTCTCACGACATTTATTTACGACTGAAAGTGATAAAATTTCCTTATATGTTGACGAAGTAAAAAAGCGGCTGAGCGAATTTTCTCGTTTATATCGACTAAGTGGCAGCAACGCTAATAAAGCTGAATTTGCCAAGTCATCCCTTCTGCACATAGAGCAGCAAATTACTGCTTTAATGAATGCTATCCAAGCTAATCCTGCTATGCATCAAGCAGCCCAAGCAAGCTTTGACGCTAGAAAAAAAGTAAGAATTAAATCAGCCCAAGCAGCTCAATTAAAGCAAAATGATACCTATAATAAAATGGCAAAATCAGTTTTATTGTCAAGCCACCAACTCTATCAACAGTTAAGTGAACACCACGAGTTTGAAAGAAGGCTTATAGAGATGATCACTGAGCGTGAGCAGCAACGTACTCGGTCTAAGAGTGCTAATACAGATAAACTTTCACTGGAAGTACTTGCTTTACATCAACGCTTAGGTAGGTGTCGAAAAGCTATATCTTCAATTGAGCGGAATATAGAGCAAGCAGAGAAAGGTAACCTCAGATAGCAACAAAATCATCAGCTTATAAATTCGCATTTTGTTTTAACTCAGGTTACTCTTTGTATACGCTAACTTGAGCACTTAACATTCAATTATTTTAAAAAGAGGTTTTATGAAAATTTCAGATGATATTCATAACTATTATGAAAAATTAGTTATGCAACACTTTGTTATGGGAAAGTTTGACGATAAGTATGATGCTGATTTTATTGCTGATTTAACTTGTGTGGTTTTAAACCAATTGCCAACACGTTATATTCGACATGAGGTCGATATGGCATTTTATTTACCGCCATCAGAACGTTTTGACATGGAAAACAAGGTAAAGAAAGCGATTGCAAAGGCACTAGAATTTATGGATGTAATTCGAATAGATAACTAAATTAGGACGTATAGGAGGAAGTATTGGGTGGCAACCCAAACAGCCACACCTCGGCACATGAGTCGTCTGCTGCGGTTGCTTCCTTCCGGATCTGGCCGAGTTCACAGAGTATCATTGCGAGGGGACCGAAAGGGTCACCATAGAAGCTTTAAAAACGAGTTAGCTCTTAAAGCGCCGCGAATTATCGCTAATCATATTAGTAGATGCAAGCACAAGTTAGTAAAAAATGACTACTTGTTGTTTTTTTAATCTTATTAGAGGTATTAACCATTATCCTTTACACGTATCGTGAGTTTTTCGTTAATTTCTAATAATACCGATTTAATAATTAATAGATTTTCTTTGCCTATACGCAACATAAGTTTGTCACTATCGTCTAGTGCTTCCAATTGAGCATCCTGATATTTATACATAACACTGCTTCGGGTTACATCCATTGCAGATTTAGGTAGCTCCATATCAAGTACTCTAGTTATTGCATCTTGCAATGTATAAGTAAAATCTTCTTCGTAACCCAACTCAAGATAAGCTTCATCAATTAGTGGTTTGATATCAACATACCAATTAACCAATGTCGTACTGTCAACAGAACGCAACAAGTCGACATATAAGTCGAAACGTTTACTTGTTTCACTATCCCATTGCCATACATTCTGCTCACCATCAACATTAATTGACTGCTCATCAACAGAGAACTTCACTTTAGGTTGAATGAAAACACTATGTTCATAAGCTAATAAACCCTGAGCAAAGTTATCGGTAAAGACCACAAAACGTCGAATAATATCTTCAGTTATGAGTAAAGACAATAATTCATTTCGCCAAGTCAACTCAGGAAGTTTTTCTTGTATCCAGTCATCACTTTCATCTAATGCAGGTAAGACAATAGCAATTTCCTGCTCTATGACTATGTCTTCGACTACTGGCGTAACAACTTCGATAATAGGGTCTATCTGCGGTAATTCATTAAGGTCTTTATCTTCTTCCTGATTTTTCGTGGAGAGAGATACTGGCACCACAGGCTTATCTTTTAATAACTCACTTGAGTCCATAGTACGTTTTTCAGTTTTGCCTCCTGAAAATTGCCATAAAGCCACTGCAACTAATATGAAAGTAACGATAAAAATAATAAGCGGGCCTGAATTATTTTTACTATTGCCCTGCTCTATTTGCTGTGTAGGTTCTGAATTATCCATGCTATCCAAATTATTTTTGTTAAATGCTGATTAGGTATTATTGCAACGCTTTTTTCCTTGGGATGCAAGTACCAAAACGTTTTTTCTTGTTCTCGTAGCCATTTTTTATGTGATTTTTTATTTTAAGGGGTGTAACTTAAAAATAGCCTACTATTCTGAGGAAGGCTATTTAATAACTTTATTTTTAAAGCAACCTAACAGCTTAAATTCGCTTACTGTGCGTCCGGTTGATTTTCCGGTAAGGCTTTAATAAAGGCAGGTAACTGATTACAATTGTTGACTACTTTGTTGATTAATGGATAAGCACTCATATCAACGTTAAATCGATGAGCATTATAAACTTGGGCCACTAAACAAATATCAGCTAATGTTATGGTGTCTGCAAAACAATATTGCCCGGCACAGGTAGTTAACTGTCTTTCTATGGCCATGAAACCAACATTCATCCAATGCTCTACCCACCCTTGTTTAGCTTCATTAGTAACAGATAATGAACTAGCTAAGTATTGTTGAACCCGTAAGTTATTGAGTGGGTGAATTTCACAGGCTACATCTAATGCTAACGCCTGTACTTTAGCCCTACTTTTTATATCTTGTGGATATAAAGCTTTTTCAGGATTACGTAGTTCTAAATAATCAATAATAGCTAACGATTGGTTTAATGAGAAGTCACCATCAACTAGCGTAGGTACCAAGTTATTAGGATTGAGTTCACTATATTCATCACTATGTTGCTCTCCACCATTTTTAACAAGGTGCACTGAGATTGACTCAAAGGCAATGTCCTTTAAATGCAGTGCAATTCTTACGCGATATGCCGCTGTAGAGCGCCAATAACCATATAGTTTCATCGTATTTCCTTAATATAATTATGATCTAAAAAAAATGCTAATTACCTGACCAAGTTAACGATTATAGTTAGCTCTGGTGCTGATAATTAGCATTTGTTTATATTTACTTTAAAGCAGATTTAAAAAATCATCACTGCTTAAAAATTACAGTGCTTTATACTCAACCACTTTTTGGTCAATAGAGCCAAAAATACTTGAACCTTCGCTATCAAACATTTCAATGCGCACGGTATCACCAAAACTCATAAATGGTGTACTTGGCTTACCATCGGCAATAATCTCTAACATACGAATTTCAGCTAAACAGCTTGAGCCTGCAGAGCGATCGTAGTTTGAAATGGTACCAGAGCCAATAACACAACCCGCTGATAGTGGGCGTGTTTTTGCCGCATGTGCAACAATTGTTGGAAAATCAAAAGTCATGTCTACACCACAGTTTGGTTGGCCAAACAGTGCTTCATTTAAATGAGTGGTTAATGGTAAATGTAATTTTTTACCATCCCAAGCATCACCTAGTTCATCTGGCGTTACTGCTACCGGAGAAAATGCGCTTGAAGGTTTAGAGGCAAAAAAACCAAAACCTTTCGCTAATTCACCCGGAATAAGATTACGTAGTGAAACATCATTTACTAGCATTAATAATTTGATGTGACTTGCGGCTTGTTCAGCCGATGCGCCCATAGGAACATCATCGGTGATCACGGCGACTTCAGACTCAAAATCGATACCGTATTCTTCACTCGCAATTGAAATATCATCACGTGGGCCAATAAATGCGTCTGATCCACCTTGATACATTAATGGATCAGTCCAGAATGTTGCCGGCATTTCAGCATTTCTTGCTTTACGCACTAATTCAACATGATTTACATAAGCGCTGCCATCAGCCCATTGATAAGCGCGTGGCAAAGGTGATTCACATTCAGCTTGTTCAAAAGCTAACGTATCACTAATTTCATTATTATTTAACGATTGATACACTTCAGCCAATTTTGGTGAGATCTCGCTCCAGTTATCAATGGCAGCTTGTAAAGTTGCGGCAATATCACTTACCACTACAGCTTTATCAAGAGCGCGGCTAACAACAACGAGTTGACCATCGCGTGTATTATTTTTAAGTGTTGCTAATTTCATTCTTAAACCTTTTTAATTATAACTATAATAGTTATCGATACATTTAAAGCATAAAAGTATGGTACAAATATTTTCACTGACAACCAAGCAATAGCTTCAGCTTAGTAAAAACAAGTCGGAAAATTATCTTTACGGCTTTTATTACACTGCTTGCTAAGTTCAACCTTGGATAATTTAAATTTTAACTGTTTTTTTATTAATATCGTATTCACGTAACTTGTTAGCAATCGCAGTATGGCTAAGACCAAGTTTTTTAGCGAGTTGTCTAGTGCTTGGGTAAGCAGGATACAATTTACGTAATAAGTTTGCTTCAAAGCTTTTTACTGCGGCATCTAATGTACCTTCAAACTCTTGCTCTAAGTAGCCATGTTCTCGGGTATAAGCAGGTAATTGTAGGTGAGTCGTTTCTATTTCATCACCTTCTAGTAACGAAGCAGCACGTGTGAGTACATTTTCTAATTGACGAATATTACCTGGCCATGGATAGTGCTCAATAAAATCACGACAATCATCACTGACTTTCAGGTGAGTACGGCCAATTTGCTGTGCGGCCTTAACTATGAAAAACTCGGCAAGTGGTAAAATGTCACTGCGACGCTCTCTAAGTGCAGGTAACGTGAGGCCAAATACGTTTAATCGGTAATACAGATCTTCTCTAAAATCACCTATTGAAACAAGATTAAGTAGATCCTTGTTGGTAGAGCTAATAATCCGTACATTAACGGTGACTTCTTGCTCAGAATCTACACGCCTAAAACTGCCGTGTTGAATGACGCGTAATAACTTACTTTGCAGTTTGGCTGACATCTCGCCAATTTCATCAAGAAATACCGTGCCACCATCGGCTAATTCAAAAATGCCACGCTTACTTAATTCTTGCGCTTTTTCACCGACACCAAATAATTCAGACTCTGCTACATCATCAGGTAAGGCTGCACAATTTAATGTCATAAAAGGACGTTCTGCGCGTTCACTAGCTCCATGACACGCTCTGGCAAGTAATTCTTTACCAGTGCCTGTTTCACCCATAATTAAAATGGAAGAATCGAGTGATGACATGCGTTTAGCTTCACGAATAACTTTTCGCATTGCGCTTGAACTTGCTTGAATGCCTGAAAAGGTATTTTCGCTAGGCTGTTTGAATGCATTCATCTGTTGACCAAGACGTGCTTCAGATTTCAGAATTAACACTGCACCAGCAAGTACTTGATTATCTTCTTCGCCTGCGACGTGAATTGGCATGATATCTGCGACAAAATCATCACCTTGGAATTTTAAACGGCGGGTTTGAGCAAGTACATCACTGGCATCTAACCAGCGATTAAAGTTAAAACCTTTTAGCCATAAACTGATATGTTGACCAATAAGAGACTCTTCACTTTCACCAATAATACTAGAGGCGATAGTGTTCACAATGCGGATATTACCTTTTCTATCGATAGAGATAAAAGGGTCGGGGAAGGTTTTTATTAACGTCGCAAGTTCATTTCTTTCACGCTCAGATGGCATGTAAGGAGCAGTTTTTACATCACCTACCCCTTCAATCAAGCGTAATTGTGGCATAAATGTTTGCAAATCAGAAAAATCTAAATCGGGGATATTTATATAAATACGCCCTGGCTGCATTAACTCAATACCACGTACATTTATGCCGTGTTCGACAAATATACCTAATACTTTTTGCCCCATACCAACACGGTCATGACAAGTAATTTCCAAACGCATTACACAAGCCCTTAATTTAGAATTCAAGAAAAGGGCTATTGTAAACTAATTTTTACGATAATAAAGCACAACATCACCAAACACCACTTTGATGAATATTGTACTTTATTAACTTATCATCTACTTGGAATGAATTATTCGCCTAGTTGATCTGTTTTTGCGGCACAAATGAAATCATTTTTATGCAAACCACCTATCGAGTGTGTCCACCAAGTCACGGTTACTTTGCCCCATTCAAGTAAAATCGAAGGGTGATGGAATTCACTTTCCGCCAATTCAGAAACTTTATTAGCAAATGCCCATGCTAGCTTGTAGTTTTTAAACTTGAATTCACGCTCAAGCATCATCACATTATCACGTACTTGTGGAACCCAATCAGGAATTACTCCAATCAGTTCTTTTAGTTCTTCGTCTGATACTTTTGGCGCATCTACGTGGCAGGCTTCACAGACCTGACTTGCCAATTTATTACTTGATTGTGTTGTCATTCTTAATCCTTATATTATTCTTTATTTTAGTCTATGGGTTGCCATAGTATTTTTTATTGCAGTCACAAAGTAATTAACTGGCTTGCTTAGCTGGAAACCTTGCTTCATGTAGACCTAACATTTGTGCTTTAGCTACAAGCTCCATGATGTCATCTACCTCAAATTTTCTAATTTCATCCAAGTCAGATACTTTTGTCAGCATATAATAAATAGGCTGCATAATATCTATGCGGTAAGGGGTTCTTAAAATATCGAGTACATCAAAATTCTGTCGAACGGCGTCTTTGCTATTGATAGCAAAGTCAGTTTCACCCGGAGAAGAAAGTACACCACCACCATAAATACGTAGGCCTTTAGGTGTATCAAGTAAACCAAATTCTATGGTAAACCAATATAAGCGAGCTAAAAACACGCGCTGTTCTTTCGTCGCGTTTAAGCCCATTTTCCCATAAGCTTCGGTGTAATTCGCAAATGATGGATTGGTTAATAATGGGCAATGACCAAATATCTCATGAAAAATATCAGGCTCTTGTAAATAGTCCATTTCCTCACGACTTCGAATAAAGGTTGCTACTGGAAATTTCTTTTCAGAAAGTAATCTAAAAAATTCACCAAAACCTATCAGTGCCGGCACCGGATAACATTCCCAGCCTGTCGTTGCCTTCAGTACTTTACTGACATCACCCAACTGAGGGATGCGGTCTGTCGATAAGTTTAATTTTTCTAAGCCGTCATGATATTCATCACAAGCTTTATCTTTAATACATGCTAATTGACGAGTGAATAGCTCTTGCCAAATTAAATTTTCTTCTGCTGACCAGTGTATGAAGCCCTCTTCATCAGGGACTTTTGAAACATACTTTGTTCCTTTCGACATGTTATTGACCTTTATTTCTAAGCGACTTTGTTTGTTTTTTTAAAGTTAACGTTTTTAATGTAATAATTTTTATTATGTTGCTGTATTCATCTTAAGACATCAGGACAGATAAAATAAAGCAACACAGAACGGTTAAAAAACAAACAAAGTCTTTTGTTGTACATGAAAGGTTACATGAGCGATAACATGACGGTTTAAAGTATGGCGGTTTCTACAACTATTTCTTAGCAGGACTAAGCAAAGATTTAATTTGCTGAGCTATTTTTTTACGAACATGCGTTAATTTAGGTTTCTCTTCAAAAGGGATAGGACGACATAACTCCATTGTTTTTGCACCTAAACGAGCCGTTAGCATGCCAGCACCTAATCCTTGCGCAAATCGAGCCGATAATTTCCCGAGTAACTCAGCACCTAACATATCACTACCAAAATCAGCGACTAACTCACTCGCACCAGCATAAGCCATATTGACAAAAACCTGCTTTATTAACTTAATACGGCTCCAATAGCCTAATTTCAAGCCATAAAGTCCGGAAATTTTATTTATCATACGTAAATTACGTGACAACATAATTAACATATCGATTAAAGCAACCGGGCTTAGAGCGACTAAAACAACCGCTTCAGTAGAGAATTTTGCGACTTCGTTTAAGGCTTTATCATCAACCTTAGTTAACACCACGCGAGAATAGAGCTGAACTAATTCAGTCGAAGTATAATCTGCCGCTAATGCATCATGCCAAACCTGCTGTTCTTTCGGGCAATCAAAGACAAGGTCACAAGGCAGGTTTTCGGTTATTTTGTCACAAAACGCTTTACCACGTTTATTAGATTTTTCTGTTAATTGTTCCGTGTCTATTAATAAAATTTCAGTAGCTTGCTGCTTCATTTCTTGACGTTTTTTAAACTGCTTAAGCCCAATAAACTCACGCCATAGATAATTCCCACTGACTAAGGTCAAGGCTGCTAATAACAGCGCATATAGGCTAGTAATTAGTGGCGACTGTTCAAAACCAGCAATAAAGAAATCTACCGCTTCAATAGCTAGTAACGTGACAAACAAGGCGGTGATTGTTCGCCATAACCATGAAGCTTTATCGCCCTTTAAACTATTGGCATCTTGATGAAGTTGCTCAGCATTAAGTTCAGTTTCCCTTACCTCATCAAGGCTACTTTCATCAAGAGACATAGGTAAATAAGCATCATTATCAAAAACAACTTGTTCGGTAAAAGTCGTACTGCCGTCCTCGTTTTTAAAAGTTACTTTATCAGCTGATGTCACAGTGTCACTTTCGTTAAAAATTATTTGTTGCTGTTGTGAGTTTTCATTGTCTTTAGTGGTCATATCATTTTATCTGCTAGTAAGAACTGTAAGACTTGATCCATTCGCACATGTGGTAAACATTGCTGTTTGTTAAGTCCACTTAAGGGTGCAAACTCTATAAAATTGAAATTATTCGATTGCCAATAATCATCATTGGGTAACTGACTCGGTACCGCGCCTGGAAACACGGTAATTTTTTGGCCAAAGATACCTGATGACTCTGTTGCATTTGGCTGAGCTATAGTTTTTCCTTGAATAACGGGAACATCTTTACCTTTATGCTTACTGACACCTGAGTTGGTCGATTTAACAGAAGCTATCGCTAACGTTTTAACTTGCACTGCTTCATAGTTTAAATGATGTTTGTTTTGATGAATCAACTGATTTAGCAATGCTACCATAGGTGCATGTTGCTCTGGAGTTACATGGTCAGCTTTTGTTGCGCCAAAAAGTAGTTTGTCAATCTTAGGTGAAAATAACCGAGAAAATATTCCTGACTTACCATAATGATAACTTTCTAAAATCATCGACATCGCTAACTCTAAATCAGCAAAACTTTCTTTGCCTTTATTTAAAGGTTTTAAACAATCTGCCAGTACTATTTGTCGGTCAAAGCGAAGAAAGTGTTCGCGGTAGAATTTACGAACCACCTGCTCTTTATATTCGAGGTAACGTAAACGCAGCATGCCAATCAAGCTATCATCAGGTGCATTTTGATAATCATTACCATCAAGGCTATCTAGACCAGGGAAAGGGAAAAACTCTAAAATGGGTGCCCCCGCTAAATCACCAGGTAATATAAACCGGCCCGGTTGGATAACTGATAAACCTAGTTCGTAGCGGAAAGTATGCAATAACGCGGTATATTCCTGTGCTAACTCCGCTAGAAGCTCTTCACTTGCACAAGCGAAGGGATCTAACTGTGTAAGCTTAGTCAGAAAACCTTTACTCTGTTCTGCCCTTGGCGAACTTGTCATTAATGCATGTGTTTGCTGCGACCATTCTTGATATGTTTGCTTGAGCATAGGTAAGTCAAGTAACCACTCACCTGGATAATCAGTAATATCTAATGTTAACGTTGCCATGTCAGTGGCATATTTAAGTATTGAATTCTTCGGTTGATACCGAATAGCCAAACGTAATTCGCTGATACCATGAGTAGGCTCTGGCCAAGTTGCTGGCTCCGATGTTAACGCAGAAATCGCTGCATCATAATCAAACCTTGGTACATGGTAGTGCTGTTGTGGCACTCGCTTAGCGGCAATGAAATTACCATGATGTACGGGATCGAAAAAACTGAGCTTGGTGCCATTACCTTCATTAATCAATTGATTCACCAATGAAGTGATAAATGCTGTTTTACCGCTACGGCTTAAGCCAGTAACGGCCAATGTCACATGCTGATCGATAGTACGACTGAGTAACTCATTGGCTTTATTTTTTAGCTTATCTAAGCCACGTTTTGATAGTATCGATTTACTTATTATTGCCATAAAGTTAATGCCATAACGAATTGATAACTTATAAATTTCATCTGATTAGATCTAATTTGATAATAAGGACTTTTAATAATAATTACACCTCATTAATTGATTTTTACTATATAAATTAAAACTAAGCGATTAGAAGTAAATATACTTTTTATTACGAATAAATAAAAAAGCTGTCAACTGACAGCTTTTTTGACAACTTGATATTATTGCACTCGGACTTATTTATTGATCCGTTTAATATTACAGCTTATTAATTTCTCTAGAAACGGTAAACTCAGCCGATGTAACATATTGCTCCATCGCTTGTACCTTTCCTTCTAGCGAACGAAACTTACGGCGAATATCATAAAGTGCTTGTTTAGGTGGTTCACCTGCTTGCCAAATTCGAGCTTTCACCTTAATTGACTCATTGCTTACATCAACCTTTTGCTTTCCTTGCTGGTCACGCTTCGCATATTGGCTTTCACTTGATTCATGATTGCTGTTAGTTATTTTCTCTGGCGTTTTATCTAGAATAAACCAACCGGCTATATAGCCTAGGATAAGAAACGGCATACCAAACAACACACCTGAAACCACTAGTATTCGAACTAACCAAGTTTCCCAACCAAAGTAATCGGCTATGCCCGCGCAAACACCAGCTATCTTACCTTGCTCGGCGTTGCGATATAATTCTCCTCTTTTTCGATTCATAATTTGGTTCTCCAGTTTGGGGTCTCCACATCTAAAATCGCTTCGAGGGTTTGAATCCTATCAGCCATGGTATCTGCAACTTCTGATAATTCTGATAATTGAATATACTCTTCTTGGCTCAAGCCTTGGCTAACTTGCTTTTTACTGCGGTAATGCAAAACCAGCCATATTGGAGCAACAATAATCATAAAAATAATAACGGGCGCAACGATGATCTCTTCCACAATACTTCTCCTTTATCCTATTCTACCGATAGTTTTATTTATTATTTTTGTTTACTTTTCATCTTAGCCTTTAACTGCGCTAATTCATCATCAACTTTTTCATCGGATGCAAGACCCGCAATCTCATCTGCTAATGATTTACTGCCTAAATCATATGATTCAACGGCAGCCTCGATATCATCAACTTTACGTTCATAATGATCAAAACGATTTAAAGCATCATTAACGCGTGTACTGTGAATATTTTCTTTTACTTTTAAACGAGAGCTCGCAGATTTTTCACGAATAACAATAGCCTTTTGACGAACCTTTGCATCGCTAAGCTTATCTTGTAGTTGTGATATTTCATCTTGAAGCTTACTAAGGTGTTCATCGGTATGTGCTAACTCATCGACTAACGCCTGTGCACTTTCACTACTCTTTTTCTTTTCCATCAAAGCAGCACGCGCTAAATCTTCACGGTCTTTATTTAAAGCCAATTCAGCTTTTTCTTGCCATTGTTGTGCATCTTGCTCAAGGCGGATCACTTGGCGAGATAATTCTTTTTTATCTGCCAGTGTTTTTGCTGAGCTAGAACGTACTTCAACTAAGGTATCTTCCATTTCCTGAATGATCAAACGTACCATTTTTGCTGGATCTTCGGCTTTGTCTAATAAATTATTAATATTAGAATTAATTATATCTGTGAATCTTGAAAAAATACCCATAACAACTTCCTCAACTGATGGCTAAATCATGCTTACTTTACATAAACTAAGCATTAACTTAGCGCTGAATTACTATTTATATACATTCATGTTTTACGCCAACTTTTAAAACAACACTAAACATATGTTTTATATAACTTTATTATTTATTCAAAAAAGACTTTAAACCGCTTAAGTAATAAAATACACTATTTGTTAGTGAAATAAACCAACATTTGAGTTTACTATGGCGCGTTTTAACCAACAAGATAATCTTCTTGGCCAATCAAATTGCTTTTTAGAAGTACTAGAACAAATATCCCAAGTAGCCACCTTAAGCAAACCCGTACTTATTATTGGTGAGCGCGGTACCGGTAAAGAACTTGTTGCCGCCCGTTTACACTTCTTGTCAAAACGTTGGGAACAAAGCTATTTAAAACTCAACTGTGCAGCATTAAATGAAAATTTACTTGAAACTGAGTTATTTGGCTACGATAGTGGAGCTTTTACTGGGGCCAGTAAACGTCATGAAGGACGCTTTGAACGTGCTGATAAAGGTACGTTATTTTTAGATGAAATTGCCAATACCTCAGGTCTCATTCAAGAAAAATTATTACGTGTTGTTGAATACGGCGAATTCGAACGTGTCGGTGGCTCAAGAACAATTCAAAGTGATGTTCGTTTAGTTGCGGCAACCAATGAAGATTTACCTACCTTAGCTGCGTCAGGTCAATTTAGAGCAGATCTATTAGATCGCTTAGCCTTTGACGTTATAACCCTGCCACCATTACGAGAACGTTTAGACGATATAATAATGCTCGCAGAACACTTTGCTATTAACATGGCCCGCGAGCTTGAATTTGAATTATTTAGTGGTTTTACCGAAAAAGCTAAGCGCAGCCTGCTTGAATATCACTGGCCGGGTAATATTCGTGAATTAAAAAATGTTGTTGAACGAAGTGTTTATCGCAGTAATAACCCGCACTTACCTGTCCATGAACTGATCATTGATCCATTCGAATCTCCTTTTAGACCAAATCAACGAATTAAAACCCACGATAGGGTCAATGAACTCAATAAAAATATCGCTTCCGAAAATGGTAATACAGTTGATCAGGCCTCAGCAGAAACATCAATAACGTTAGACAATATTAATCTAACATCGACAATAGCAACTACCGCGATACCTAAAGTGTTGACGCAACAATTTCCTCAGTCATTAAAAACATTATCACAAGACTATGAAATAGAATTAATACAATCTGCTTTAGCCCATTGCCAATTTAATCAAAAGAAAACCGCAGAAGCACTCGAATTAACTTATCATCAATTAAGGGGTTACCTAAAAAAATATAACTTGCTTGATGGCAGTATTAACGATGAACTTTAAATCTATATTCTCCTTAACATTAGCGAGCCTTGTTAGTATTTTAACAGGCTGTAACGAAGGTAATAAGCTATCTTTAAGTGAGCGTAGTATTATCTATTGCTCTGAAGGATCTCCGGAGTCATTCAATCCACAACTCAGCACGTCAGGTACCACGTCTGATGCCAGCGCTAAGCAGCTCTATAACAGTCTGATTGTTTATAAAGGTAAAAAGAACACCTTAGGTCCTGCTTTAGCAAGATCATGGCATGTAACCCGTGATGGTAAAAAAATCACCTTCTATTTACGTAAAGATGTAAACTTTCATCAAACAAGCTATTTTACCCCGACAAGATTATTTAATGCTGATGATGTGCTATTTAGCTTTAATAGAGTGTTAGATAAAAACCATGCTTTTCATCATGTGTCAGGGGGCCAGTACCCCTTTTTCCAAAGTGTAAAATTTACAGAGCTGGTTGAAAAAGTAGAGAAAATTAATGACTTTACTGTGCGTTTTATTTTAAAACGTAACGATAGCTCCTTCTTAGCTAATTTAGCGACCGATTATGCAATAATTTTGTCCGAAGAATATGGGCAATCATTGCAAAAGAAAAAAAAACCACATGAAATTGATATACTGCCGATT
Organism: Colwellia sp. 75C3; assembly: GCF_002836255.1. Taxonomy (GTDB): domain Bacteria; phylum Pseudomonadota; class Gammaproteobacteria; order Enterobacterales; family Alteromonadaceae; genus Colwellia. The sequence continues at coordinate 471,172 of NZ_PJAU01000032.1, forward strand.
GGTACAGGTCCTTTTAAACTAAAAGATTACCGTGTTGGCTCATTAATCCGCTTTTATCGTCATGATGAATATTGGCAGGAAAAAGCTAAAATTGAACAACTTGTTTTTGATATATCACCCAGTAAAACAACACGTTTAACTAAACTTTTAGCTAAAGAATGTGATGTCAGTAGCTATCCAATAGCACATAAGAAGATTACTGAAAGAAGCGATTTAACATTAGAATCAATGACTTCATTGAATGTTGGATACTTCGGCTTTAATACAAAAAAGGAGCCTTTTGATAATAAGTTGGTACGCCAGGCAATTAGCTTAGCCATTAACAAGCAAGCCTTAATTGATACGGTTTACCAAGGGCAAGCTGCACGGGCAAAGTCTATATTACCCGAAACATCATGGGCTTATGATAGCGAAACACCTGAACTAACTTATGATCCAGTTAGAGCTAAATCATTACTAGAAGTAGCGGGTTATGCCCAAGGGTTTACCATGGACATCTGGGCAATGCCCGTTCAAAGAGCATATAATCCAAATGCAGTAACAATGGCAAAATTGATTCAAGCTGACTTAAAGAAAATTGGCGTAGAAGTTAAGATTATTACCTATGAATGGAGTACTTTTTTACGTCGCTTATCACAAGGTGAACATCAAAGCTTTTTATTAGGCTGGACTGCAGATCATCCTGACCCTGATAATTTTTTCACGCCAATGCTCAGCTGCTCTTCTAGCGAAAAAGGCAGTAACCGCACATTTTGGTGTAATAAAGAGTATGACCAACTACTACAAAGTGCGCTAAGTACAACAAATATGACTAAACGAAAAAGCTATTATGCTAAGGCTATGGCAATTATTAACGAAGAGATCCCCTTGTTACCTATTGCTCATTCAAAACGATTTCAAGCCAGAGGTGTTGACGTAGAAGGCAAAATATTAGAAAACTTTGGTGGTATAAGTTTTTATGACGTTGCTAAAAGGTCGATAAATAACGATGTGAATACCTTAGCTCAACCTGAGATAGCTGATAAGGCAAGTAATTAATATGCTTACTTTTACCTTACGCCGATTGAGCTTATTCCTTTTTACCATGTTGGTATTAACGCTTATATCGTTTAGCTTGAGTTTTTTATTTCCTGGTGACACTGTCATTAATCATTCTGGTCAGATTAATGCTACGGCGACAGAATTAGCACAACTCAATGAAGCTTACCAAATGGATAAAAGCATTTTCACTCAGTATGGAGCTTACTTAACACATATCCTTAATGGTGATTTGGGGCAGTCTATGGCAAGCCAATCACCGATTAGTAATGAAGTATTAGAATTACTGCCGGCCACGATAGAGCTCAGCCTAGTTGCTTTACTTATTGCGATGTTAGTTGGCATTCCATTAGGTTTTATTGCTGCCATCAATCACAATAAAGCCAGCGACAATGCCATTTTGTCGTTTGCCATGCTTGGCTATTCCATTCCTGTTTTTTGGCTGGGCCTGTTGGCTATACTTTTTTTCTCAATCGGCCTTGGCTGGTTGCCTTCCGCAGGAAAAATTAGCTTGCTGTTTGAAATTGAATTTGTAACTGGTATTCAATTTATTGATATTTTACTCAGCGAGAGCCCCTATAAGTGGCAAGCATTTAGCAATGCTAGCTCTCATATAATTTTACCCGCATGCGTTATTGCATTGGCTCCAGCTACTATTTTTATTCGCTTATCGCGTGCCGCTATGATTGAAGTATTAGCCGCCAGTTATATCAGAGCAGCTAAAGCTAAAGGTTTGAGCTTTCAACAGATAATATTTAGACACGCAATTCGAAATGCATTAATTCAAATAATACGCCACGTGGGTTTGCAGTTTGCCAACTTGGTTACTCTCGCTATGGTTACTGAAGTTATTTTTAGTTGGCCAGGTATTGGTCGTTGGCTAATAGAGAGTATTTCACAGCGTGATTATACCGCGATTCAAAGCGGGCTATTAGTACTTTCCTGCTTCATCTTTATCGTTCACATATTGACCGACTTTATTTATGCTGCCCTTAATCCATTAGCGCGAGGTAATCATCATGGCTCGTGAAAAAATATACCTTGAAGAAGTATTTCCCTCTCCTTTTATGCAGTTATGGGGAATTTTCCGTAAAACCCCCGTAGCTATGGTTGGCTTTTGTTGTTTCATTTTCCTCGTTATACTCGCTATTTTTGCGCCAATTATATCCCCCTACTCTCCTGTAGAGGGCCATCTGGATATGATATTACTGCCACCAGCTTGGCATCCTGATGGTAATGTCAGTTACCTACTAGGTACTGATGAGCTTGGACGAGATATGTTGTCTAGGCTGATGTATGGAACATCTCTGACTTTTGGTTTGAGCTTTATTGTGGTGATCTTCTCTTTAGTCATCGGCGTGGTTATTGGCTCGCTATCTGCCTTAACTAGGGGCATTAAATCGAGCTTTTTAAATCATTTTCTCGATGTTATATTATCTATACCATCATTGTTACTCGCTATTATTATTGTTGCTATTTTAGGTCCTGGTATTAGCAACACAGTATGGGCAATTGCCATTGTATTTATCCCGCAATTTATCCACATAACTCGGTATGCAGTAAAGGAAGAGTTTAGAAAAGACTATGTACTTGCTTCGCGTCTTGATGGCGCCAGTAATTTCCGTATTTTGTACTACTCAGTATTTCCTAATATTGTTGAGCGCTTAATGAGTCAGGCCACGCTAGCACAGTCTGCCGCCATCTTAGATATCGCTACCTTAGGTTTTTTAGGATTAGGGGCGCAAATTCCCTTACCTGAATGGGGCGCTATTTTAGCCAATGGTCTTGAACACTTTTATATTGCGCCTTGGACAGTATACTTACCAGGTTTAGCCATTTTATTCGCTGTTGTTGCCACTAACCTGGTTGGTGAAGGTATTCGCCATGCGCTTAAACTGCGTAAGGAAAACTAATGGTATTTCCCCACACAGTGACAATAAAAATTATAACGACCGTAACCAAAATCTTTATTTTACTGTCTATATTATTAACTTCTCCACCTAAAAAAGCGTGTAAGTAGCACTTATGAATTTACTCGACATCAGAAATTTATCCATTGAGCTCGATACACCAAATGGTCGCGTACTCGCGGTAGATAAAGTAAGTTTATCGATTAAAGAAGGTGAGTTTCGTGGTTTAGTAGGCGAATCAGGCTCAGGTAAGTCACTCTTGGCACAAGCAATCATAGGTGTTTTAAACGATAAGTGGCATGTGCATGCAGACAGGTTTCATTGGCGAGGTATCGATTTATTACGCCTAACTATTGATGAGCGTAGAGCATTATTATGCCGTGATATTGCAATGATATTTCAAGAGCCAATGAGCTGTTTAGATCCAACCACTTTAATCGGAGAGCAGTTAAGCGAAGCTATTGATTCTTCACAGCTATCAGGTCACTTTTGGCAGCGTAAAAAACAGCGTAAAGAAGCGGTAGTCAAATTACTTCACAAAGTTGGTATTAAGAAACATAGCCAATGTATTAACAGTTACCCTCATCAACTTACTGAAGCAATCTGCCAACGCGTTATGATAGCGATAGCCCTCGCAGGTCGACCCATTTTGTTAATTGCCGATGAACCAACAGCCGCAATGGAAAGTACTAATCAGGGACAGATATTTAGATTACTTGCTAACTTAAATCAATTAAAAAACATGTCAATATTATTGATAAGCCATGATTTAGAGAACTTAACTCACTGGACCAGTACCATTACAGTAATGTATAGCGGCCAATTTGTTGAAGCAGGTAGTACAGAGCAAATATTTAATAAACCTATGCATCCTTATACTCGAGCTTTAGTTGATAGTAGTACTAAGGCTAATTTGCAGTTACCGACTAAATCGCGACTGATGACCTTACCGGGTAGTATCCCTATTTTACAACATTTGCCCATTGGTTGTAGATTAGGCCCTCGTTGCCCAAGAGCGCAACAAACTTGTGTCGAGGCGCCAAAGGTCAGTAATTTTCATGGCCATAAAGTCAGTTGCCATTTCCCGTTGATTAGGGAGACCGCTAAAAAACATTCGGTAAAACACGAAGTAGTTAAGGGAACAATTTAAGATGAGTGTTTTATTAGATGTTAAAGAAATAACAAAATCATTTAAGCTTAAAGGTCATTGGTATCACAAGCGTAAATTTACGGCATTATCACCACTATCTTTTGCTATTGAAGCAAAAAAAACGCTAGCGATTGTTGGTGAAACGGGTTCAGGAAAATCAACGTTAGCAAAGATATTAGTAGGTGCAGAAAGCCCAACGACGGGTAAGATATATTTGAATGGTCAGCTATTGCAGAACCAACGTTTCAAACAAAGGTGTCAGCATATCCGGATGATATTTCAAGACTCAGGAACGACTTTAAACCCTAGCTTAACCATTCAAGAATTACTCGATGAGCCATTAATACTTAATACTGAGTTGAATGAAAAACAACGCCAACAGCTTATTCGCACGACTTTACAAAAAGTTGGCCTGCTTGGCGATCATATGAATTTTTACCCTCATATGTTCTCAGGTGGACAGAAACAAAGGATCTCACTGGCTAGAGCCATTATCCTACAACCCCAAGTTATCATCCTAGATGAAGCGTTAGCGGCTTTAGACCCCTCATTACGCTCGCAGATGATTAACTTACTGCTCGATTTACAACAACAAATGGGCTTAGCCTATATTCTCATTTCTCATAATTTAGGTATTGTCCGCCACTTTAGTGATGATGTAATGGTGATGTCACATGGTGAGGTAGTTGAGTCTGGAAAAACCATTGAGGTAATGCGTAACCCTCAACATAAAGTAACTCAAAAATTAATGATGAGTCAGAACTTTCAGCTTAAATAAATAACTAGATAATACTTCAATCTCCCTAAAAGTAAGACATAAAAAAAGCCAATAGTAGATTACTACTATTGGCTTTTTTAGTCGCCGAAACGACTATCCTATTGGAATTTAATAAGTAGTAACAGGCTCTACAACTTGTTTACGTGTAATTTCCGCACCAACCTTTAACGAGTTAACAAAACTCTGATAGGCCGACTGTGCCAACTGAGACGTTTGTTGCTGACCTAAGTTAGGGTTAGCAGCTGTTGCACTTACACCTACCGTAGTAACTTCAACTAAGGCAAGCGCACCATTACTTAACGCAACAGTTGAGGCCGAAACAGTACCGTCTACCGGGTGTGGTAGTACAAAAGCAGCACGACTGATACTTTGATCAACATCTGGACTATAACGAGCAACTTTTTCTTTACTAACAAAACTCGTATTAAGTGCTGTTAGTTGAGCTGTTATATCAACACCAGCATTAAAGTCAGCCAATAATAAATCAACAGTCTGCTGAGCTTTCTCGGTTGCTTTTTGATTAACTAAAATATCTTTAATTTGCGCTTCGACTTCCACTAAAGGTTTAACATTTGCTTCTTGCAAAGTATTAAGACGTAAAACAAGTACAACACTATCATTAACTTCAATAAGGTCTGAGTTCATATTGTCTTGTAAAACCATTTCGGAGAAAGCAGCTTCTATAACTTTACTTTGATCAAAAGGAGCACTGTTTCCACTACGTAATAACCAAGGAGATGTTTGTATGGCAACATTAACTTCTGCCGCAGCATCATCTAGGCTATCTGGAAATTCAAAACTGATACGTGCCATTTCTTGCTGTAGCGTAAAGAACTTGTCTTGTGCTTGGTCATTACTTAATTTAGCACTTAACTCCGTTTTCACATCAGCAAAAGCTTGCACAGACTCTTTTTTATAGTCTGTTAATTTTAATACATGGTAACCAAAGCTTGTTTTAACTAATGAACTAATCTCGCCAACAGTAAGTAATGCTAAAGCGGCTTCATCAAAACTCTCTTCCATCACGCCTGGCTCAAGCCATTCTAAATCACCACCGTTTTCACCACTGAAAGTATCATTAGAAACTTCTTTTGCTAACGCGGCAAAGTCTTCACCTTGCTCAAGTCGGGTTAATACGACTTGTGCTTGTAATTTGGCAGCTTCATCATCTGCATTTCCATCAGTAAACTCGATAAGGATATGTGATATACGTCGTTGTGCTGTTTCAGTAAAGCTTGTTAAGTTCTCTTGGTAATAACTAGATAACTCATCATCAGTAACGTTGATGCCTTTAGCAATATCAGCAACATTTAAGCTAATAAAATCAACTTTAACCTGTTCTTTATTTTCAAAACGAGCTTGATTGGCTACATAGTAATTATTAACGTCTTCATCAGTTAACGTTATCGCTGCTTTAAACTGCTCTGCAGAAATTGTTGCGAATCGAATATCACGCGTTTGGTTTTGTAACGCAAGTTGTAACTTCTCTTGATAAGGTAAATTAAACTCAGTAGCAACTAATGCTTGGCTCAATTGACGACGAGTCATCTCTACGCGTAAATAATCACGAAAGTCTGATGATTGAAAGAAACCAGCTTGATTGATAATAGCTAAATAACGATTGTTATCAAAAGAACCGTCTACTTGGAATTCAGGCATAGTGCGGATAGTATCTTTTAAACGCAGATCCGAAACACGAATAGCAAGGGCTTCACTATTTTGATCTATTAACGTTTCATTAATAAGGTTATCTAAAACACCTTGGCGAAAGTTAGCCATATAATTTGCATCATTTGATAAGGTATCAAACATCTCACCAAACTGTTGTGCCATACGACCACGTTGTGCTTGATACGCTTTATTAAATGCTTGTTGGCTAATGGCCTGACCATTAACCGTAGCAACAGAAGTATCTACTGAGTTGCTATAACTTCCAACACCGGCGACAGCGAAGGTAAGGATAATCAAACCAAGAATAATTTTGGCAGTCAATCCCTGCGATTTTTCACGAATATCTTCTAACATTAATTTCTCTTTTTTTATGCCTAAAAAATCTAGACTTAAGTATCTTTAAATTCAAGTTGCTCGCGATTTTAGCAGATCATAAGCATTGCTTGAAGCACAACATGCGCTAAATGCAAATTTATTATGAATATTTATTATGAATATTTATTTTTACGCGGGGTACAAAGTAAAAAACCACCTAAAAAGGTGGTTTCTAATACGCAGTATAACTTAGTCTAAATTAGTGACTAGTTACATGCATCTTTTAATGCTTTACCAGCTTTGAAAGATGGAATTTTAGCAGCAGCGATTTGAATAGTCGCACCCGTTTGTGGGTTACGACCAGTACGTGCAGCACGGTCACGTACTGAGAAAGTACCAAAACCAACAAGAGCTACTTGCTCGCCATCTTTTAATTCATCAGTTACAGCGCCAATAAATGAATCTAATGCACGACCCGCAGCAGCTTTTGAAATGTCTGCACCAGCAGCAATTTTCTCGATTAGTTGAGATTTATTCACAGTGTATACCCCTTCAATTGTTATTATGCAACGCTATCCATTTTATAACTGTTATCAATCTAAATTTTATTTTTATTGATAACTTGTAGCGTTGAGTTTAGAAAATATTATGCTCTCTAGATTCCTCCAATTCATCTATATAACATAGTGAGTAAGGGGTCTAGCGATAAAAGCGTAGTTAACTTACCACAGTTTCAGCGTTTGAAAAGCGATAATTGCTTTTTTTTACTATTTTTTTAACTTTTTTGGCCTTTTTTGATATAAATCATCAAAAAAGGCCAAGCTTTGAGCAAGTTACTTTTCAACTTTCCATTGTTCTACAGGCTGTTCAAGCGCAAGTGCAAGCACTTCATCAATCCATTTCACTGGGTGAATAGACAATTCAGCTTTAACATTTTCAGGGATTTCTTTTAAATCGCGCTCGTTCTCATGCGGAATAATTACTGTTTTTATACCACCACGATGAGCCGCAAGTAACTTCTCTTTCAAACCACCGATGGCTAGAACTTCACCGCGAAGGGTAATTTCACCTGTCATAGCTACATCAGCTTTTACCGGATTCCCCGTAAGACTTGAGACAAGAGCGGTACACATACCAACACCAGCACTCGGCCCATCTTTGGGTGTTGCTCCTTCAGGAACATGGACATGGATATCACGCTTTTCATAGAAATCTTCATTAATACGAAGTTTCTCAGTACGACTTCTTACAACAGTCATCGCTGCTTGAATAGATTCTTGCATGACGTCACCTAATGAACCGGTATAAGTCAGCTTACCTTTACCTGGTACCGAGGCAGTTTCAATGGTAAGTAACTCTCCACCAACTTGAGTCCAAGCCAAACCAGTTACTAAGCCTACTCGGTTCTTATCATCAGCTTTACCGTAATCAAAGCGTTGCACACCAAGGAACTCGTTAAGGTTATCTTGGTTAATGGTCACTTTCTTCACTTTTTTATCAAGTAAAATAGACTTCACTGCTTTACGACATAATTTAGATATTTCACGCTCTAAACTACGTACACCCGCTTCACGAGTGTAATAGCGAATAATGCCCATGAGTGCACTGTCATCAATGTCGATTTCTTTAGCTTTTAAACCATTTCGCTGAATTTGCTTATCAACAAGGTGCTTACGCGCAATATTAAGTTTTTCATCTTCGGTATAACCCGATAAACGTATCACTTCCATACGGTCTAATAATGGTCCAGGAATATCCATACTATTTGAAGTTGCAACAAACATAACGTCTGATAAATCATAATCAACTTCAAGGTAGTGATCATTAAAGGTGGTGTTTTGTTCTGGATCTAAAACTTCAAGTAACGCAGAAGCAGGATCTCCACGCATGTCTGACGCCATTTTATCAATTTCATCCAATAAGAAAAGTGGGTTTTTAACACCGACTTTTGATATTTTTTGAATTAACTTACCCGGCAGTGAACCAATATAAGTACGTCTATGGCCACGAATTTCAGCTTCATCACGAACTCCACCCAAGGCCATACGGACGTATTTTCGCCCCGTAGATTTAGCAATAGATTGACCAAGTGACGTTTTACCAACACCAGGTGGACCAACTAAACATAATATAGGCCCTTTTAACTGGCTTACGCGTTGTTGTACGGCTAGATATTCTAAAATACGTTCTTTAACTTTATCTAGTCCATAATGATCTTCATCAAGCACTTCTTGAGCAAGGGCAAGGTTACGTTTTAATTTGCTACGTTTTTTCCAAGGCACATTGATCATGCATTCGATGTAACTGCGCACTACTGTAGCTTCCGCAGACATAGGTGACATCATTTTAAGCTTCTGAAACTCACCTAAGGTCTTTTCTTTAGCTTCACTCGGCATTTGGGCTTCTTCAATACGCTTAGCCATTTGTTCAAGCTCATCAGGAGTGTCTTCCCCCTCATTTAGCTCTTTTTGAATAGCTTTCATTTGCTCATTCAAATAATAATCACGCTGACTTTTTTCCATTTGCTTTTTAACACGAGTACGAATTTTCTTTTCAACTTGAAGTAAATCAATTTCGCCTTCCATTAATGCCATCAAATGTTCTAAACGTACATTGACATCAATAATTTCTAATACTTTTTGCTTGTCAGCTAGTTTTAGAGGCATATGTGCTGCCATCGTATCAGCAAGCTGTTCAGCTTCATCTATACCAGATACTGAAGTAAGCACTTCAGGTGGGATTTTTTTATTAAGCTTTACATAACCTTCAAACTGAGAAATAGCAGAACGAATCAAGACTTCGATATCTTCATTAATCTCTGCGCTAGGGCTTACATACTCAATTTCAGCGCTAAAATACTCTTCTGTCTCAACAAACTTCTTTATCGTTGCTCGTTGTGCACCTTCCACTAATACTTTAACGGTGCCATCAGGAAGTTTTAACATCTGTAAAATAGTTGCTACTGTACCCGTGGTGTATACGTCATCAGCTTGGGGATCATCAATAGCAGCATCTTTTTGCGCAACAAGAAATACCTGCTTATCGTTTTCCATGGCTAGATCTAGACAGCGAATTGACTTTTCACGACCAACAAAAAGTGGGATAACCATTTGTGGGTAAACAACAACATCTCTTAAGGCTAAAACGGGGATCTCAACGACACCAGATAATTCTTTACTCATTGGCTACTCTTTTTGGGAATTGTTTTAATTAATAATACCAAGTGCATTAATTTATTGACCACTTAGCGAGAATTAAAAGGCTTAGAGGCAAGGCATTGATTGAAGAGAATGGTTATTCCCTTGTCAAAATAAATAACGCTGCATATAGCCTTTTAAGCTCGCCCTTGGGAGCTTATTAGCAAACTGATAACGGCACAAAATTTATGAAATATAGAATAACTATGTTTAACAAATTTTGTTTGTTCTAAGCTCGCTAATATAACTCTAAGTTGACCAATAAATTAGTGCATTTGGTATAAATAAAATAAAGCTATAGAATCTATATGGGGCTAGGCTGTTAACTTTCAACAAGAGATAAAAAATAAAGAGAAAAACTTATTATTTTAACGCCTTAATATTAGTCTTAGATCAAAAAAGCCTCAAGTAGTAAGTAATTATTATCTATAATAATTACTTACTACTTGAGGCTAATATACTAAAGCCGAAACTTTATGCCTAAAAGGTAACGTTACTCAGAAACAGCTTTTTCTTGCTTACTGTCATAAATAACAATCGGCTTGCTTTCGCCTTTAATTGTATTTTCATCAACAACAATTTTACTTACATTTTCCATTGATGGTAATTCATACATAGTATCAAGCAACACAGCTTCTACAATAGAACGTAAACCACGAGCACCCGTTTTTCTGTCCATAGCTTTACGTGCTATAGCATGTAAAGCATCAGTTCTGAACTCTAGCTCAACACTCTCCATATCAAATAGCGCAGTGAACTGCTTAGTTAAAGCATTCTTAGGTTCTTGCAATATTTGAATAAGCGCATCTTCATCAAGTTCACGTAGCGTTGCCAAAACAGGCAAACGGCCAATAAACTCAGGAATCAAACCATACTTAACTAAATCTTGAGGTTCAACTTCAGCCAAACTATCTGTTAAAGACTTCTCTTGATCTTTGCCACGAACTTCCGCGCCAAAACCTATACCGGTACCAGTATGATTACGTTGTTCAACAACTTTATCTAAACCTGCAAACGCTCCACCACATATAAAGAGTATTTTAGAAGTATCTACTTGTAAAAACTCTTGCTGTGGGTGTTTACGACCACCTTGAGGTGGTACTGAAGCAACAGTGCCTTCAATAAGCTTTAATAACGCTTGTTGAACACCTTCACCTGAAACATCACGAGTTATAGAAGGATTGTCTGATTTGCGTGAAATTTTATCAATTTCATCAATGTAAACAATACCACGTTGAGCTTTCTCTACATCGTAATCACATTTTTGTAATAACTTTTGAATGATGTTTTCTACATCTTCACCAACATAACCGGCTTCAGTTAATGTTGTTGCATCAGCCATAGTAAATGGTACGTCTAATAACCGTGCAAGGGTCTGCGCTAATAATGTTTTACCACTACCCGTTGGTCCAATAAGTAAAATATTACTTTTACCCAGCTCAACACCATTATGAGTATCGCCATTACGTAGGCGTTTATAGTGATTATAAACGGCAACTGCTAATACTTTTTTAGCATGATCTTGACCAATAACGTATTCATCTAGGCTTTCACGTATCTCCATAGGAGAAGGCAATGCCTCTTTACTTTCTTTTGGCGAAATTTCAGAAATTTCTTCACGAATTATATCGTTACACAGTTCTACACATTCATCACAAACAAATACTGATGGGCCAGCAATTAATTTACGTACTTCATGTTGGCTTTTACCACAAAATGAGCAGTAAAGTAATTTACCATTATCGCCACCACTTTTAATATCAGTCATGCCCTACCTCTAAAATTTAATACCAATAAATCCATTTATTACTCAATCTACACCGTTAAGTATACACCGAAATCCTATTTATCGTTACGTTGTTCTAATATGGAGTCAACTAAGCCATATTCAACCGCTGCTTCTGCACTTAAAAAATTATCTCGGTCTGTATCTTGAGAAAGTTGCTCTAATGTTTGACCAGTGTGCTCAGCCATTAATTTGTTAAGTTTATCTTTTATAAATAATATTTCTTTAGCATGAATTTCAAAGTCTGAAGCTTGCCCTTGGAAACCACCAAGAGGCTGATGAATCATTACTCGAGCATTAGGTAAACAATAACGTTTGCCTTTTTCGCCACCTGATAATAAAAACGCGCCCATACTTGCCGCTTGGCCAATACAAACAGTGCTAATGTTAGGTTTGATAAACTTCATGGTGTCATAAATTGCCATACCAGCAGTTACTGAGCCACCAGGCGAATTTATGTATAGATAAATATCTTTATCAGGACTTTCAGATTCTAAGAATAATAACTGCGCGATGATCAGATTAGCCATATGATCTTCAACTTGACCACAAAGGAAGATTACACGCTCTTTTAGCAGTCTAGAATATATATCATATGAACGTTCACCTTTAGCTGTTTGCTCAACAACCATAGGTACTAATGCGCTTTCAATACCTGTAGCACTGCTTTGTGATGACACTTGAGATGATCTTTGAGATGTAATTTGAGAGTTAAACAAGAGTATACCTTCCCTTAATAAATAGTAATGGCCTGTATGTTGCCATACAAGCCATTAAATTTAAGCGATTGCTTAGTTAGTTGTCAATGTAAAACTAATGAAAAGTAAGCTTTACTTAGCTTCAGGGTTCATTATTTCATTGAAACTAGCTTTTTTGTCAGAAACTTTAGCTTTTTCAACTAAAAGTTCAACAGCTTGCTCTTCTAAAGCAACGTTTTGCATCTGCTGCATAAGTTCTTTATTGTTAGCATAGTATTCGATTACTTCTTTAGGGTCTTCATAAGCAGAAGCCGCAGAAGCAATTAGCTCATTCACTTTAGTTTCATCAACTTTAAGCTCATTCACTTTAATCACTTCACCTAGAAGTAAACCGATCTTAACACGACGTTCTGCTTGCTCTGTAAACATTTCAGCAGGTAGTTGTGGTAAGTTTGCAGGGTCCATTTGGCCTTTGAAACGTTGCATAGCTTGTTGACGTAAAACATCAACTTCTTGCGTAACAAGTGCTGCTGGTAAACCAACTTCATGTCCAGCTAATAAACCATCAATGACTTGTGTTTTAACTTTAGCTTTTACTGCTTGCGTTAATTCACGTGCCATATTTTTAGTTACTTCAACACGTAGAGCTTCAACGCCACCTTCTTCAATGCCAAAAAGTTTTGCAAACTCTTCATCAATCTCAGGTAAAATTGGACCTTCAGTTTTATGAATAACAATATCAAACTCAGCGTCTTTACCTTTAAGGTTTTCAGCATGGTAATCTTCAGGGAAAGTTACCTTGATAGTTGCTTCATCACCAGCTTTCATACCAGTAACTTCTTTCTCAAAACCAGGGATCATACGACCAGCGCCTAGTTCAAGTTCAAAACCTTCAGCTTTACCACCTTCAAACTCTTCACCGTCTACACGACCAGTGAAATCAAGTGTTAACTTATCGCCTGCTTTAGTTTTGCGTTTGTTTTCTTTCCATGTTTGGTGCTGCTTTTGTAGCGTAACAAACATTTCATCTAAATCGGCATCAGTCACGTCTACTTGTGGACGTTCAATAGCGATTTTTTCTAAATCTTTTAATTCAACTACAGGGTAGATTTCAAAAGTTGCTTCAAACTCTAATGCTTTACCATCTTCATTGCTTTTAGCTACAAATGAAGGGCGGCCAGCGGGATTGATTTTTTCTGCAACAATAGCATCAACAAAGTTACGCTGCATGATTTCACCAGCAACTTCTTGACGTACTGATTTGCCGAAACGTTTTTGAATTTCTGACGGTGGTACTTTACCTGGACGGAAACCGTTAATACGCTGTGTTTTACTGATTTGACGAAGACGATTCTTTACTTCTACATCTACTTTTTCGGCTGGAACAGAAATAGTCAGACGACGTTCCAAACCTTGTGTAGTCTCAACTGAAACTTGCATTTAAATACCTCAAAAACTTAGCGTATTACGCTTTATACGCATCAAATTAATAATCAACACTTTTGATAAAAAATTACCAAATTTGTGACAAAATGATGCCCTGTTACAAAAATATGACGCCAAATTATAGCGAGGGGGGAAAAAAGTTGCAAGGTGTAAGTTTAACCCAGCAATAAATTATTAACTATTCAGTTACGTTGGATAACCTTTGAGTAGATTAGAACTTTACTGGTAATACAGCTAGGAGTAGTTTATTGATCATTTAACGATAATGAAAAGGTTTGATATAAGCATGATTTTTAAAGAGGTAGTAGTCATTACTGTGCTTGTATAAGAGAAATACACAATGAGACAAAACGTTCAGATAAGTTTTTTTTAGTAGATTTAATAAAGATTAAAATAAAATATAGAAGATATAGAAGATATAGAAGATATATTTGAAATTGATAAGTATTAAGGAGGTTGATACTTATTTAAAAAAGAAAGTGGTCGGTGATGCAAGATTCGAACTTGCGACCCCTTGGACCCAAACCAAGTGCGCTACCAAGCTGCGCTAATCACCGACATATTCTTTTTCAATAATTTATTAGTTTACACTAACAAAGTAAAGATGGGGTGGCTAAAGGGACTTGAACCCTCGACAACCGGAATCACAATCCGGGGCTCTACCAACTGAGCTATAGCCACCATAACATTTTCCATATCTAAATATGGTGCGCCCTGCAGGATTCGAACCTGCGACCCACGCCTTAGAAGGGCGTTGCTCTATCCAGCTGAGCTAAGGGCGCAATTCCCTACAAAGATATATCCACTTCAAAATAAAAAAGTGATTGGAGGTACAAATTCAAACTTACGACTGAACTTGATGATACCCAAACCAGATTCTTACCACAGATAGACTGCGAATAAAAAGTGGTCGGTGATGCAAGATTCGAACTTGCGACCCCTTGGACCCAAACCAAGTGCGCTACCAAGCTGCGCTAATCACCGATATATACTGTTGTAACTAACAATAAATTGCCTCGTTTCAACGGATGCGGATATTACCGAGTTGCTTAACATCAGTCAAACCTTTTTTATAAATAAATATCTGTTCGGTTACTTTTAACACAAGTCGCTGTATTCTTCTGCTACAAACTATTATTTAGTGGTTTATTTAATCAAGATGTAATTATGATTATTTCAGGGTTATATAAAAAGCTATTCAGTTACTAAATTATCACTGTTTAGGATATTTATTATAATCATGTTCAAGAGTGATACATTTTAAGTAGTACAAGCTATTTAATAAATAATCAGTCCGCGGTAAAGCTATTGAGTAGGTAATGTTGGATAACCTTTTATTTGATAAACACGCTAAGGTACATATAACTGCTGACTATTGTATACAATAACTGAGTATTTGAACCTAAAAGTGCCTTGCTAAGCTATGTGACCTATCTAGAGGTGATGCTAAGTAAAGTAAATCTACAATACACGTTTAGTTTGTGGCAAAATGACGGTGTTTTTATTATTACTTAAACCAAGGTCAACATTAGAGTTATGACAGCATCATTGATCGATGGCAAAGCAATTGCCAAACAGCTTAGAAATTCAGTTAAAGAAGAAGTGAACTTACGTATTAGTAATGGCCAAAGAGTACCTGGTTTAGCCGTTATTCTGGTAGGCTGCGATCCTGCTTCACAAGTATATGTAGGTAGTAAGCGTAAAGCATGTGAGGAAGTTGGTTTTGTTTCACGCTCTTATGATTTACCGATAACAGCCTCTGAGCAAGAGCTATTAGCTTTAGTTAATGAATTAAATAACGATGACTCTATCGACGGTATCTTAGTACAACTACCTTTACCTGCTGGTTTAAATTCCGATTTAATTATCGAGCACATTAATCCCCTTAAAGATGTTGATGGCTTTCATCCATCTAACGTTGGCAAATTAGTATTACGCCAACCAGGTTTAAGACCTTGTACGCCTAAAGGTATAATTACACTCATTGAGTCAACGGGTGTTGACCCTAAAGGCTTAGATGCACTTGTGATTGGTGCCTCTAACATTGTTGGTCGACCTATGGGCTTAGAACTTTTACTCGCTAAATGCACAGTAACAACAACGCATCGCTTTACTCAGGACTTAGAAGGTAAAGTGAGAAATGCAGACATTATCGTGGTAGCCGTTGGCAAACCTGGATTTATTCCAGGTGAATGGATTAAAGAAGGCGCTATAGTCATTGATGTAGGCATTAACCGCTTAGATAATGGTAAATTGGTAGGTGATGTAGATTTTGATGTCGCTAAAGAAAGAGCCTCATTTATCACTCCTGTACCTGGTGGTGTTGGCCCAATGACAGTAGCTAGTCTTATTGAAAATACACTAATCGCTTGTCAGCAAGCAACTCAGTAGTAGCGCTATAACAGAAATCTGAGCTTAAAGAATTTTAAGTTCAGGAATCAAAAAGGGTGAACACTAATAGTGTTCACCCTTTTTATTTGAATCTAAGTTACGTATAACGCTAGTTATCTGCAGCTAAGTCATCATTTAAAACTATCTGACAATGCTTTAAGCTTTACGCCAGGTTGTTTTACCCGCGCTATCCTCTAGCACTATTTTCATAGCATTAAGTTTGTCACGAGCATCATCAGCAAGTGCCCAGTTTTTATCAATACGTGCTTGGTTACGTTGAACAATAAGTGCTTCAATTATAGCTACTTCATTATTATCATTATCGCCTTGCAAAAAAGCCGCTGGGTCAAGCTGTAATAAACCGATAACTTTACCCAATGCAACTAACGTTGAAGCTAAATCACTTGCTAAAACATTATTGTTGTCAGTCTTGGCAACATTTAATTCTTTTGATATTTCAAAAAACACGGCTAATGCTTGTGGCGTATTAAAATCATCATCCATTGCTTGGCAAAACTGTTTAACAAAACTTGAATCTTTATCTAAAGTATAATCACTTTGTATTTCTACATCACGTAACGAAGTATAAATACGTTCTACCGATGCTCTCGCTTGCGTTAAGTTATCAATTGAATAGTTTAGCTGGCTACGATAGTGACCTGTCGTTAAGAAAAAACGTACTGTTTCAGCATCATATTGCGCTAATACATCTCGTATAGTGAAAAAGTTGCCTAATGATTTAGACATTTTCTCTTGATCAACTTGCACCATACCGGTATGCATCCAGTAATTCACATAGGGAGTATCTAGGGCACAACAGCTCTGGGCTATTTCATTTTCATGATGAGGAAAGGTTAAATCAGAGCCGCCGCCGTGAATATCAAAATGGTGACCTAGCTCTTTAGCATTCATTGCTGAACATTCAATATGCCATCCAGGACGGCCTTCACCCCAAGGAGATGACCAGCTTGGCTCACCCGGCTTAGCCGATTTCCATAAAACAAAATCAAGCGGATTGTTTTTATTTTGATCAATTTCTACTCGTGAACCTGCTTGTAATTGCTCAAGGTTTTGTCCACTAAGCTTACCGTAATCAGCATAACTAGAAACATTAAATAATACATCGCCCTGCCCGGTAGATTTAGCGTTATCGCCTGCTACATAAGCATGTTCTTTAGCCACTAAGGTTTTAATCATCGCAATGATCTCATCCATGTGCGTGGTTACTCTTGGCTCTAAATCGGGTCTGGCCATATTGAGTGCATCAAAATCCTGATGCATAGCTGCAATTGTTCTTTCTGTTAGCGCTTCCGGTGTTTCATTATTTTCATTGGCGCGGTTGATAATTTTGTCTTCAACATCAGTGATGTTACGAACATAGTTAACATCATAACCAGAAAAGCGTAAATAACGGGCAATATTGTCAAAGCTAATATAGGTGCGACCATGGCCTATATGGCATAAGTCATAAACGGTGCAACCACAAACATATAAGCCTACTTTACCTGGATTAATTGGTGTAAAGGTTTCTTTTTGACGACTTAACGTGTTGTAAATTTGCAACATGATATTTTATGACTCCTACTGAGTAGTTTCTATTGAATAAGTTATCAATTGTACCTGAACAAATCTAAAGGATCATCAATACTAATGCACTTTATAGCAAGTTAGCGTACAATTATCGCAATTAATTTACATATTATTTATTAACACTTAAGAAGAGACAATTATGATCATATTTAAAACAAATCTTGGCGATATTAAAATTGAATTAGACTTCGAAAACGCGCCGGTTACTGCCGCGAACTTTCAACAATATGTTGAAGAAGGTCATTATAACGGCACCGTTTTTCATCGTGTAATTAAAGGTTTTATGGCGCAAGGCGGTGGTTTTGCTCCAGGTTTAGAAGAAAAAGAAACACGCGCTAGCATTAAAAATGAAGCAAACAATGGTTTAAGTAATAAACTTGGTAGCCTAGCAATGGCGAGAACTCAAGAGCCGCATTCAGCATCTGCGCAGTTCTTTATTAACCTAACGGATAATAACTTCTTAGATTTCACTAGCGAATCTGTACAAGGCTGGGGATATTGCGTTTTTGGTAACGTTATTGAAGGTATGGACATCGTTGATAAAATGGCATTAGTTGAAACGGGCAATCTACATGGCCACGGTGACGTTCCAAAAGACGATATCTTAATTGAATCGGCTATTGTTGAATAATCCTAGCAACACGCGATGATTGACAATACTAGAACAGCAATAAGTTATTTTATTGCTGATTTACACCTAACTGAAAACAGGCCTGATATCAGTGCCTGTTTTTTACGTTTTTTAAAAAATGATGCTATTGAAGCTGAAAAGCTTTATATCCTTGGCGACTTATTTGAAGCTTGGGTTGGCGATGATGATGATAGCCCCTACCTTAAAACAATAGCGGATGCACTGACTGCGCTAAGTAAGTCAGGGACAAAAATCTATTACATTCATGGTAATAGGGACTTCCTCTTAGGTCAGCGTTTTGCTAAACAAGCAAATATGCAGCTTTTACCTGAAATAGATACGATCGATCTTTATGGTCAACATGTGGTTATAATGCATGGTGATACGTTATGCACACGTGATATCGACTACCAGGTGTTTAGAAAAAAATCACGTTCTTGGTGGTGGCAAGCAGCAGTGAAAAGCCTGCCTTTATTTATTCGTAAAAAAATGGCTGCTGATTACAGAAAAAAAAGTACCGCTGCTACGGCAATGAAATCGCAAGAGATTATGGATGTTACTGAAAGTGAAGTAATTGACTGTCTTGAAAAATATAATAGTCAGTTATTAATTCACGGTCATACACACAGACCTGCTGTACATAAAGTGTCTGCAAATGGCGCAAACGCCGAACGTATAGTCTTAGGTGATTGGTATGAACAAGGTGCATGGTTAAAAGTCACACCTGATTCTATTGAGTTACTAAACCAACCGTTAACCTAGTATTTATTCTTAACTCTTCATTCTTACTGAAATATAACGGACAACACAAGTTAGCCGTTATATTACAATAAAAAAGTGCTCCACTATTAAATAGGACTTCCAGAGTGAAATTTAAAGTCCTCATCTGGCGATGTAATTAACTCAGCTTCAACTTTTGCAAAATAAGCTATCCGCTCACTAATATCTTTTCCTGCTACTTGTCCGGCTAAGGTCAAATAATCTTGATAATGACGCGCTTCTGAGCGTAATAACGAGATATAAAACTTATTCAAGTCATCATCTAAGTGTGGAGCTAATTTAGCAAAACGCTCACACGAACGCGCTTCTATAAAAGCACCGATAATTAATTTATCAACCAAAGCATCAGGTTCAAAGGTCTTTACATGTTTTAGCATGCCTTTAGCATAACGACCTGCAGTGATGCCATCAAAAGGAATATCTCGCTTGACCATTATCTCTAGTACTTGATAAAAGTGATGTAACTCTTCTTTTATTAAAAGCACCATTTTATCAATCAAGTTCTGGCTAAATGGCGACTTTGCCTGAGCATTACTACTTTTCGGTAAAATAGCTTTAGAAAGATTGTTTTTATTGGCAAGTGACGCTAAATCGCCCTTCTTCCGATATAAAAAATCTTCATAAGGTTCAAACCATTCAAGCAAGACGTTAGTACTGTCTTTATCAACGGCATATTTTCGAATGAGATACATAGCGGTTTGCCCTGCTTTAAGTTCACAGGCAAGATGGTCTCGTAGGATAATCGGTAAGTTTTCTTTTTTCTTTGCTTCATCTATCCAGGAATCAGGTGTTTCGCAAGATAAAAAATTTAATATCGGTATTAGTAATCGTTCTGCTTCGGTCATCTTTTTATCTCAGCAATAGCTAGGGAATTCGTTTAAGTGAATTTTAATTATTACGCTATTTTAAAAGTCTATTTATTGAGATACTAGCAAAATCGGTTTTTTACCTGACATAGGTCAAATAAATGCCCTCAATTATAAAAAAAAAGCTTACAAGTAAGAATGCCGCTCAGAAACTTATTAAAAAACACGATAAGTTGATACATAGTGAACATATGAAAGTGACGTCACATGTACAGAGGGATAATGATGATTGGATAATCAATACACTCATGTTAGATAACCTCGACGTCCCTTTCAAATACAAACGTAAAAAACGGTACCAAAGCTTACAAGGTCAAAGAGTTAACTTAACTTATTATGCTGAAACGGAAACTATCGCAGGCATATACCCGTTCCACTTGAAGATGCGCGCTTCAGGAAACTTGAGCGAATAATAATCAAGGCACATTTTTTTGTTAAGGGTCATTCCCTTAAAAATAAATGTAACGATGAGTATGGTTTGCTCAGGCTTCCCCCAAAGGGCTGGTTTATAAACGCTTTATGCTACGTTATTGATTTCGACAATAGAATAACTATTCTCTTCAATCAATGCCTTGCCTAAAAGCGTTTATAATTCCAGCTGAAACCTGCATATTTAAGTGGAACGGGTATAGTATTGAAGTGATGTCAGTGGTACGAATAAAAGTCAGTTAACGTTAACTAAGTTGAACAAGCCTCCTTATCGCATAAAATTATTAAAAACACATTCTATAGAGCTTTATTGTTTAATTTTCAATCAACACTTGACTGATCACCTTATATCTTTCATAAATAAGGGAGTAATAATAATAGTGCTAATAGCTTAAATACTTCGAGTTGTTTATTTTAACTACAAAGTACTGGTCGAATACTTACGTGCGAGAGGATTAATTATGATACTAAACCACATTTGGGGGCTATATGCCCACCCTAAAGAAGAATGGCATGTTATTGAAAAACGACATGAAAGCTTAAGTTATAGTTTGATGCACATATTGACCATAGCGTTGATTCCAGCAATATGCTGTTATTATGCCGCGGCTTATATTGGCTGGACTATTGGCGTAGGTGACCCGATAAAGATAAGTGTTGGGAGTGCTCAAATAATGGCTGTTAGCATGTACTTTGGCTTAGTTATTGGTGTATTCGCTTTAGCTTACCTTATCCAATGGATGGCGAAGACTTTCGACTCAAAACCTGATTTCGTACAAGCCCTTGAACTTGCTGCATATACTGCAACACCATTACTGATGGTAGGTATTACTGCTTTGTTTCCAGTATTATGGTTTGTTGCCTTAGCAGGTATTGCTGCAGTAGCTTATTCAATCTACCTGTTATATTCAGGCGTACCTATTATGATGAATATCCCTGAGGAAAAAGGCTTTATCTACTCAAGCTCGGTAGTAACAGCCGGTTTAGTCTTATTAGTTACTTTAATGGCATTTACTGCAATGATGTGGACGATGGGATTTGGCCCTGAGTTTGTTTCTTAGTATTCCTAAATAGTTAAGCGCTTA
This sequence comes from Colwellia sp. 75C3, assembly GCF_002836255.1. Classification (GTDB taxonomy): domain Bacteria; phylum Pseudomonadota; class Gammaproteobacteria; order Enterobacterales; family Alteromonadaceae; genus Colwellia. The sequence continues at coordinate 492,933 of NZ_PJAU01000032.1, forward strand.
AATAGGTGCCTAACTAAATCGATTGTTATTTACTTAACTGTCACTTAAAATTAAAAAGCCCTATTTCTACAATAGAAATAAGGCTTTTTTTATGTGCGATATATATTTGAAACAACGAGTAAAAACACCTAAGTCATTACTCAATTATTTAACTATAAATACTACTCGGCACCTTCGTTATGCATATCAATAATAGAATCAGCATCTTTATCTGACTCTTCTTTGCTCGTATTGTTACGTAACGCATCTAACCGTTCTAAATACTCATGATTAATATCATTAGTTACATAGTTACCATCAAATACAGAAGTATCAAACGTTTTTATTTCTGGGTTACCTTTACCAACTGCAGCGATTAAATCGCCGATAGATTGGTAGATTAACTTGTCTGCGCCAATTAAATTACAAATATCATCTAATTCACGACCATGTGCAATTAATTCATTAGCACTTGGCATATCAATACCATAAACATTAGGAAATCTTACTTCTGGTGCCGCTGAAGCAAAATAAACTTTATTAGCACCTGCAGTACGCGCCATATTAATGATTTGTTCAGAAGTTGTGCCGCGAACGATAGAATCATCTACAAGTAAAACATTTTTACCTTTAAATTCAGTGGTAATAGCGTTCAGCTTCTGACGTACAGATTTTTTACGCTGTTCTTGACCTGGCATAATAAAAGTACGGCCAATATAACGGTTTTTAACAAAACCTTGACGGTAAGGTAAGTCAAGATGATGTGCTATCTGTAAAGCAATATCGCATGATGTTTCAGGAATTGGAATAACAACATCAATATCGACATCTTGCCATTCTATGGCGATCTTCTCGCCTAACTTAGTTCCCATTTCTACACGTGATGCATAAACAGACATTTTGTCCATCGTTGAATCTGGACGTGCAAAATAAACAAACTCAAAAATACATGGGCTGTAAACCGGGTTATCAGCACATTGCTGGCTGTGGATCTGGCCATTTTCTGAGAAGAAAATTGTTTCACCTGGAGCAACGTCACGGACAAAATCAAAAGAGCAGGCATCTAGCGCAACTGATTCTGAAGCAACCATATACTCAACGCCTAGCTCAGTTTCTCTTTTACCAAAAACTAAAGGACGAATGCCGTTAGGGTCACGAAAAGCAATCATACCGTGGCCAACAATTAGCGCTACACTCGCATATGCGCCACGAACACGTTTATGAACTTTTGCTACGGCTGTAAAAATGTCATCTGGTGTAAGCGTGATATTTTTACTTTGCTGTAATTCATGTGCCAAAATGTTGAGTAAAACTTCAGAATCTGAAGTGGTATTAACATGACGACGTGCTTCGTTAAATAACCATGTTCTTAATTCTTCAGCATTGGTTAAGTTACCATTGTGCGCTAATGATAATCCAAATGGTGAGTTTGCATAAAATGGTTGTGCTTCTGACGAGCTAGAAGTACCTGCGGTAGGATAGCGAATATGACCAATACCGATGTTACCTTGCAAACGAAGCATATGGCGAGTATGAAAAACATCTTTCACCAAGCCGTTGCCTTTTCTCAACCTAAAGGTATTATTATGAATTGTTACAATACCTGCAGCATCTTGACCACGATGCTGAAGTACAGTTAGTCCGTCATATATATGCTGACTAACAGGGGTTTTACCGACAATACCAACAATGCCACACATAAAATTCTCTCCACAAAAAAAATACTGACAATACTTATTATCCTAAGAGTTTACTTAGGATGGCGTTAACCAACTTATAAATATTGAATTAGAGGATATTGAAATAATATCTTATAAAATTACTGTATACGGAATGACTCCGCATGAACTTAGTCATTACTAACAACAACTACGTTATATAACTTGATGACCCTTTTAGGTATTCAAAAAACCATTCTACGACTAATTTGAACTCAGGAATTAATTCAGAGCTTTTCCACCACAGTGTATTTTCAGCGCCAGTAAAAGCATCGATAAAAAATATTACGGCACTAATAATAAGTACGCCACGCAGTGCACCAAAAACGAGCCCTAACATACGGTCTGTACCGGAAAGACCTGTTTTACTGACCAATTGCCCAATGAGATAATTAACTAAAGCGCCAAGCACAAGAGTTGATATGAAAAGAATGGCAACGGCTGCGGCATTACGCAAGAATTGATCAGAAATATTCGTTAATAGATTGGCGAGGTTTGCATAAAATGTGCTGGCAATGAAAAAAGCACTGATCCAAATCACTAAAGATACCGCTTCCTTTACAAAGCCTCGTATCAAACTAACCAGTGTTGATAAGCCTATAATGGCCAAAATGGTGTAATCTATCCAAACCATAACTTGAGTGTCTCGGTGAATGTCTCGTTGTGTTTCTCTAAATTAGAGGCGCGCATTCTACCAGAATTAGCTAAATAATGCCTAACATTTTATAAAAGTCTGTTATTTATTTGGCTTAAAATACGCAACTTTACCTTGAATACCGGTGAGCTTATTCAATGCCGGTAACTTTTTATCCAGTGATGATTTTATCAACTCAGGTCCTATCATGACTTTAGTTAATGTACCTTGCTTGGTTTTTATAGGTTTAGTAAAGGCTATATAACCTTTCGCTTTTAATTTTTTTAATAACTGCGCAACATTGTCTTTATTTTTGAAGCTGCCTAAATGGATAACCCAGGCTTCTTTAGCAATAGCTTGTTCTGGCAAAGGCTTATTAGCTTTACTAGCTATTTTTACAGGTGGTTTTACTGTAGGTAATGCTGTGGGTGTTACTGTAGTTTTTACTAACGTCTCTTTTACTTTAGCCGTTTTTTTGCTTGATTCTGGCGCAGAGTATCCACTAACTTTCTCATCAATAGCTTTTTCATTTGAGATTACCGTAGCCGTTTTTTGTTCCAATTTATCTTCAGGAAATGGTTTATTAGTCAATTTACCTGAAAAAACCTCCGCTTTTGGAATGGCTTCAAAATCATCTTGGTGTAATTTTTTTTCACCATCAAGTAAGTCTGGTAAGAAGATGATAACCACGGCTGCAACAATAATAGTACCTACAAGGCGATTTTGAAACGGTGTAGACAAGAGACACTCCTAATTAAATATAACTAATACCAATCGGACTAATTTATTCGGTAAATGAAAACAACACAACTAACAAATAATTAGCTGAGATCTGATTTTAGCAACAGTAAAAAACGAACCAAAAACAAGAATTAAATCATTATCACTCGCTTGCTTATCTGCCATTTTAAATGCCTCATCGACATTGTCAAAAATATTTGCCGAATCAGTGAACACAGCTAACTTACTGGCCATTGTTTCTATTGTGGCAGCCCTTGGCACACTTAGCGCTCCGGTATACCAAAAGTCAACATCACCTTTTAGTGGCTGTAAACTCGCACCAATGTCTTTATCACCTAACATAGAAACCACTGCATAAATTTTTTGATAGTTAGCTTGCTTTTTTATTTGCTTAAGATAAGTAGCGAGGTAACGAGTGGCTTGGGGATTATGCCCTACATCAAGAATAACATCACAATGACCTGTTTTTTTTATTAACTCTGTTCGTCCGGCAACCTTGGTTTTACAAATAATATCATTAACAAACTCAGTAGTAAGCGTCAGATTAAGCTTTTCTAATACCATCAACGCTGTCGCGACATTGTCTCGTGGGATAGACGTTGGCTTTAATCCTGTTAACTGTGTCTGTTTCGTGCGCCAGTCCCACTTTAATAACTCATTATTGACAACAAAATCTTCATCTCGTAAAAATAAGCTTTCTCCATGACTTGCCTGCAACTTATTAGCATGAGCTAATACTGACTTAGGTGCATTAGTATCACCAATGACAATATTTTGCCCTTGTCGCATGATACCCGCTTTTTCAAAACCAATAGTTTCTCGGTCATTACCTAGATAACTTTGATGGTCGAGATCAATGGTAGTGATAACAGCAATATCTGCATCAATTATATTTGTCGCATCTAAACGTCCACCAAGACCCACTTCAAGAATGATATAACTTGGCTTAATATGCATTAACACAAGTAGTGCAGCTAACGTTGTATATTCATAATAACTTAGAGAAATTTCTTTTCGAGCATCTTCAATTCGTTTAAAAGCGTCAATGAGTGCTTTATCTTCTACATCTTGCTTATTTATCCGAAGTCGCTCATTAAAGCGCTCAATATGGGGAGAGGAATAAACAGCTACACCTTGCTGTGATCCAATATTATCGTGGCTAAGTAAGGCGTTTTCGATGAAAGCACAGGTGGTGCCTTTACCATTAGTGCCAGCTACAGTAATAACCTTAGCAAAACTTAAATCAATCGCTAAACGCTCTGCGACGGAGCCAATTCGAGATAATCCAAGATCTATCTCACTGCTATGTAGGTTTTCTAAATAATAAAGCCACTGATCGAGATGAGTAAAATCTTGATAGTGGCTTGAATTGTATTTTGACATTTATTCGATCAACAAGTGATTTGAGTAAAAGGTATTAGTTACGAAACAACGCTAGGTTGACCCATAAACTTACCCAACATACGCGCTAGAGTAACTTTCATTTCACGGCGATCAATAATCATATCAATAGCGCCTTTTTCTAATAAAAATTCACTACGTTGAAAGCCTTCAGGCAATTTTTCTCTAACAGTTTGCTCAATAACACGTGGACCAGCAAAACCAATTAGTGCTTTAGGCTCAGCAACATTGATGTCACCTAACATAGCCAAACTAGCTGATACACCGCCCATCGTCGGATCGGTTAATACTGATACGTAAGGTAAACCGTTTTCACTTAATTTAGCTAACGCTGCACTGGTCTTTGCCATTTGCATTAAAGAGAATAGTGCTTCTTGCATGCGAGCACCGCCACTAGCAGAGAAACATATCAATGGTATTTTATGCTCTAAACAATATTCTGCGCCCTTGACAAAACGAGCTCCAACGACAGAAGCCATTGATCCACCTAGAAAGCCAAACTCAAATGCAGCAACAACTACTGGCATACCGTGTAATTCACCCTTCATTACTACAAGAGCGTCTTTTTCTCCGGTATTTTTTTGAGCTGCACTAAGACGGTCTTTATATTTTTTCGAATCTTTAAACTTTAAGATATCTTGTGCTTCAAACTCTTCACCTAATTCCATGCGATTGTCTTGGTCAAGAAAGCTATCAATACGTTTACGTGCACTGATACGCATATGATGATCACATTTAGGGCATACTGAGATTTGACGCTCTAATTCGGCTTTATAAAGCACTGCGTTACATGAAGAACATTTACTCCATACACCTTCAGGAATGTTACTTTTTTGTGTAGCTTTTGCTTTCGGGAGAATTTTTTCTATCCAGCTCATAATTTTATTTTGGCCTGTTGCAACGAAATATCTGTCGGTTTATTGATGGAAAGATCCCACCAAACTCTATTTCAAACTAGTACTAATTGTAAACCGCTTATTAAACCATACTATAACCCATACAATATATAAAAAACTGGTCTGCTCAGTAAATAGTAGTAATTAAATTAAAGTTTCTATTTATAGAAACTTTGTCTATAAAACTCATACTTATAGAAATAATGGGCCTAATCGGCTTTTTGGTAAGTCGAATTTCTCCGGATAATCTACATCAACAAAGTAGAGCCCTTCTGGCGGAGCAGTAACCCCTGCAACACAGCGATTTTTAGCTAATAACACCTCTTGCATCCACTGAGGCGTCTCTTGTGATTGACCAACCCGCATTAGGCTACCAACAACATTTCGTACCATATGGTGTAAAAAAGCATTAGCTTTAATATCGACCACAAGATAATCACCCTGTCGTGTCACTCGACAATGTTTCACCGTACGAATAGCAGAGTGAGACTGGCAGTGCACTGTTCTAAAGGAGGTAAAATCATGCTCTCCGAGAAGAAAATCGGCGCCTAGCTGCATAAGACTTTCATCTAAGGCATAGTGACAATGACTTATACCATGACTTAATATTGCAGATCGAAGTGGTTTGTTGTAAATGATATAACGGTAGTTACGGGCAGTTGCACTAAAGCGAGCATGAAACTCGTCATCTACTTCTTTTACCCAGGCGACAGCAATGTCAGCAGGTAAATGCGTATTTACGCCTAATGTCCAGGCCGTATCTTTGCGTGTTTTTGAAGTGTCAAAATGAATAACTTGGTTGGTCGCATTAACACCCGTATCGGTGCGCCCTGCACAAACAACTGCTATTGGTTCATCGGCAATTATTGATAATGCCTTTTCTAACTTTTCTTGTACCGTAATAACATTGTTTTGGCGTTGCCAACCACAATAATTCTTACCATCGTACTCAATGCCTAACGCATAACGCATGCAAACCCGCCTTTTCTAGTGAGGAGATTATTTTCGCTGCGTATTATCCTTTATTTTATGCAGTTAGGCTATTGCTGTTCGTTTATATTAAAAACCTTACAATGAATCTAATAATTCTTGTGCTTCAACTTTCTGGATAACATCGCCTTTTGTAATCACCTCCTGTAAGATCACTTGAGCATTTTCGTTATCATTCATCTCTATATACATTTTTGCCAAATCTAATTGACTCGACATTGAGCCATCTGCATCAACATCAACACCACTCTCATTTTGAGCAAACTGCCCTAGGCCAACGTCAATATTAGTTTTTTCGTAAGGCTCTGAATTATCCACCTCACCTAAACTTTCCGAAAGCAGATCGTCAACAGAAACATAATCTTCTGTGGGCTCTTTTTTCTCAGTGCTTTGAAGACTCTCTGCAACCGGACTTTCATCAATTAAATCGTCTCCAATGTCATCAAGCGTTAGCTCAACTTCATCATCCTCTGCAGGTGTAGACGCTGACTCCTCTTCAATATTAGCTAAGAGCTCATCAAAATCAACATCATCTAACTCTCCAATAACGTCTAACTCATTGATATTTTCAAGTTGTTCATCATCTGAATCTGCTGTTTCAGCTAATAATTCAGCTAAAATATCTTCATCGTTAAAATCAGGTGATAAGACTATAGCCTCAGGTGATGCATCTGCTGGCTGTTCCACATCCCCCTCAAGTGATTCTTCGGCTAATAACTGAGTTAGCTCAGATTCACTAAAAACATCACTAACTGGATTATTAAGTGTCTCATCAATAGAAGAGTCTATTAACTCATCAGCTTCATCTATGCTATTGGTCTCAGCAATAAGTGCATCAATGTCTAAATCGTCACCTAATTCATCAACTTCATTTGTGTTATTGGTATCAGCAATAAGTGCGTCTATATCTAAATCGTCAGCTATATCGTCAGCTTCATTATTGTCTAATGTTTCAGCCACTAACTCAACGTCACTTTCCTTAGCCATAATATCGCTAAAATCAGCCGTCAGAAATGGGGTTACATATTCAGCAGTAAATTCAGCAATTTTCGCTTCATTTTCTGCTATTTCTTCTTCAATCTTCTGCTCTTCAGCACTTAACTGACTATCTTGTCCCGCTGCCTCATCAGAATTTGGTTGATTCATTGTATCTGATAAATCTTCTTTAACCGTTTTTTGAAGAGCAGGTACATTACCCGACATCGACTCAAGTAAGGCATCAATATCATCAGGATCTGTTACATCAACATCTTCGACCTCTGCTTTTACAGGCTCTTCATCTACCGGCGCATTAGCCGACATTGATTCAAGTAATGCATCAATATCATCGGGGTCTGTGACATCAACATCTTCGACCTCTGCTTTTACAGGCTCTTCATCTACCGGCGCATTAGCCGACATTGATTCAAGTAATGCTTCAATATCATCGGGGTCTGTTACATCAACATCTTCGACCTCTTCTTTTACAGGCTCTTCATCTACAGGCGCATTAGCCGACATTGATTCAAGTAATGCATCAATATCATCAGGGTCTGTTACATCAACATCTTCGATTTCTTCTTTTACAGGCTCTTCAACTATTGGCGCATTGCCCGACATTGATTCAAGTAATGCATCAATGTCATCTGGATCTGTGACATCAACATCTTCGACTTCTTCTTTTACAGGCTCTTCAACTGCTGGCGCATTAGCCGACATTGATTCAAGTAATGCATCAATGTCATCTGGGTCTGTGACATCAACATCTTCGACTTCTTCTTTTACAGGCTCTTCAACTGCTGGCGAATTAGCCGACATTGATTCAAGTAATGCATCAATGTCATCTGGGTCTGTGACATCAACATCTTCGACTTCTTCTTTTACAGGCTCTTCAACTACCGGCGCATTAGCCGACATTGATTCAAGTAATGCATCAATGTCATCTGGATCTGTGACATCAACATCTTCGATTTCTTCTTCGGCTGGTTTTTCAGCAACAGGTGCAGACACTGAGTCACTTACCGAATCAAGTAACGCATCAATATCATCAGGGTCTGTTACATCTGCTGCTTCTGCTTTTTCTTCCTCTGCGGGATCTGAACTCACTGCTGAAGCAAGTAACGCATCAATATCATCAGGGTCTGTTACATCTGCTGCTTCAGATTTTTCTTCCTCTGCGGGAGCTGAACTTGCTGCTGAAGCAAGTAACGCATCAATATCATCAGGATCTGTTACATCTACTGCTTCTGCTTTTTCTTCCTCTGCGGGAGCTGAACTTGCTGCTGAAGCAAGTAACGCATCAATATCATCAGGGTCTGTTACATCTGCTGCTTCAGCTTTTTCTTCCTTTGCGGGAGCTGAACCTGCTGCTGAAGCAAGTAACGCATCAATATCATCAGGGTCTGTTACATCTGCTGCTTCAGCTTTTTCTTCTGCGGGTTCTTCAACTGTTAAGTCTTCATCATCAAGATCGCCCAAACCGCCAAGTAGATCATTTAAATCATCTTGGTTTAACTCTCCACCTTCAAGCTCCTCACTTTCGGCTTCATCAATACTATCTAACTCATCATCTAAGCCTGATAATAATGAATCTAAATCACCTTGATCTAACTCACCACCATCAAGAACGTCATTGTCACTATCATCGTCTAATAAGATGTCTTCAAGATCGTCTAAACTATCATCGTCATCAATCAAGTCGATAGAAAGATCATCGTCTAAACCTAGTTCATCATCAAGTGACAAATCGAGTTCATCGTCTAAGTTCAACTCATCAAGTGACAAATCAAGTTCATCGTCTAAGTTCAGCTCATCATCAAGAGATAAATCAAGTTCATCGTCTAATGACAACTCATCATCAAGTGATAATTCTTCAGCAACGTTTTCTTTTTCAGCTTTAGGCGCTTTCTTTTTACTCTCTAATTCGTTGAAAAAAACTTCATCGGAGGCTTGTTTCCGACGATTAAACAAAAAGGCCAATAATCCCAAGATTAAGATAGCCGGCAGAGTACCCATGACGATTTTGAACCACAAACTTGAGCTAATATCTTGCTCTGCAAGTTCAGCTAGCTGCTTAGCTAATAAAAGTTCTTTTTCTCTGGCCTCAGCTTTTGCTAAAAGGGCCTGTTGCAGTTTTATCATATCGTCCATCTGCAACTTTATTTCTTTACCTTTTGCCACTTCGTCTTGCATGATGCCAAGCTTGTCATTAAAAGAAGTAAGTCGCTGACGCAAATCATCATTTTCTTTTAAAATGGCTTGTAAACCATCAATTGAATCTGAGATATCATTCTGAATATTCTCTAAGCGTTTTTGCTGCTGACCATCGATCTTTTGCAGTTGGTCATTAATTTCAGTTTTTACTGTCTCTAAATCTTTTTTCTTAACGGTAGGCTCTGTCACGACCGATTTTTTAGCCACTTTAGGCTGTGATTGTTGCCAAGATTTACTGTCATCGTCAGACTTTTTCTTCGCACTATTAGTATTTATTGCCATCATTTTGTTAAACGATGGAATTTTTAAATATTGTCCTTCAACTAAATGGTTAATGTTGCTATCAACAAAGGCTTGAGGATTTTCTTGATATAAAGCCTGCATCACTTGATAAACACTCAAGCGAGCATTAGGACGAATTCGAGTGGCAATATTCCATAAAGTATCTTTAGAGAGAATTGGGCCATATCGATCATAAGGAAAAACATCAGTACTTTTAGGTCCACGCATACGAATGCCACGTTCTTCTTCAGCACTAGCAGGGAAATGAGCAGTGAGTATGCCAATAACAATCGCCTGCCATAGGCACAGGCGCAATAAATGTTGCATAGAGATGTCCTAATTAAACTAATTTAAGTGTTGGCGTCATCGTATTTATGGCGCCAAAAAAATACCACATTGCTGTATCTAACTAAGAGATAAGCGGGTCTGAAAGATGAAATGCAATGTTTATTCCAAAAAACCATTAACTAACAAGATAATAGCAAATTCTTTCAATAAGTCTTCTATTTTTGTAACTCTAGAGTAAATCAATACTCTACCCTGAGGCCTAGACTTATGCAGGGATTATCCTCCTCACATTATCTGTATTACAAATATCCTTGTAGAAGTGAGCCCGTTATAGCTTGTAGTCATATTAAAAATAAAGGTTTTGAAACTAAAAAACTCGTCATTAACAGTATTACTACCGTTAATGACGAGTTTTTGCTTACTTACTTTTTATTGCAATTAATACAGTTAATGCAATAAAGTTAGCTTAAGTGATCTTTTACCAATAACTCGGCAATTTGAACGCTATTCGTTGCCGCGCCTTTACGGACATTATCCGCAACAATCCACATATTAATACCGCTATGGTGACTGATATCTTCACGAATACGGCCAACATAGGTATCATCTTTACCGCTAGCATCACCTATTTGTGTAGGGAAGTCTTCATCATTACGGCAAACAACAATACCTGGTGCTTGCTCTAATAAGTCTTTAACGGCTTCAGCTGAAATATGTGAATTTGTTTCAATGTGCAAAGACTCGCCATGACCAAAGAATACAGGAACACGTACTGCTGTAGGGTTAACAAGCACGTTATCATCACCCAAAATCTTCTTAGTTTCCCAGACCATTTTCATTTCTTCTTTGGTGTAACCATTTTCTAAGAAGACATCAATCTGAGGAATAACATTAAAAGCTATTTGGCGTGAAAAGTTTTTACTCTCAACTGGCTTACCACTTAATAAATTAGCAGTTTGCTTTGCTAATTCATCCATCGCTTCTTTACCACCGCCAGAGACTGATTGGTAAGTACAAACATTCACACGACTAATACCTACGGCATCATAAATAGGCTTTAACGCCACTAACATTTGAATGGTTGAGCAGTTAGGGTTGGCAATAATATTACGATTACGATACTCACCTAGCGCTTCAGGATTAACTTCTGGAACGATAAGAGGGATATCATCGTCATAACGAAATTCAGAGGTATTATCGATAACGATACAACCTGCATCACCGGCTAGCGGGGCGAACTTAGCAGAAGTTGCACCACCTGCAGAAAAGAAGCCAATTTGTGCTAGGCTCCAATCAAAATGTTCAGCATCAAGTACTTCAATACTTTCGCCTTTAAACTCAATAATTTCACCAGCAGAGCGAGCGCTTGCTAATGGGTAGAGTTTATTAATTGGGAAATCTCTTTCTTCTAAGATTTCCATAATTGTTTTGCCAACTAATCCAGTTGCGCCAAGTATGCATACATCAAATTTCTGTGCCATGATCCTCTCTCTTCTAGTTGAACGTTTTATTAAAACCTAAATGATGTGGCACATCACTTAGGGTCTTTGCTGACGAGGTAACTGTAACAGCGGAGAACTCTCTGCGAACGGGATAATTCTTCCGTAAACTGTCAAAACCTTGTACAGATAATTGTTGACGAAATATTGCATCGTCTCGCCTGACATCGTAAACCATTTTAACTAACTGGCTTAGTAGTATTTGGCTAAAATCTTGATTAATTTCAACTCTAGGGATACTCGCCGGCGGTAAAAAGTTTTTTAGCTGATATTTAGGCGTAATTTCTAACTGTTGACATAATGCCTGATAGAGCATTTCACTACCACGAGCTTTTCCTTCTAAGCTATAACCCGCAATGTGTGCTGTGGCTATTTCGGTATAGGGAATTAAGGCTTCAAGTACTTCAGGTTCGCCTTGCCAAACATCGAGTACAACTTTTAGAGCATGACCGGACTCTTTAAGCGCTAGCAAGGCGTGGTTATCAATAACATCACCACGACATGCACTGATCAATATTTGATCTTCACGTAACAAGGCAAGATTATCTGCATTTATCAATTTGTCGGTTGGATGATCTCCACCAACAATTTTAGGTACATGCAAGGAAATAACGTCACAAGCTAATACCTCAGTCAATGATACATAATTTCTTGTATCGGTTAGTTTGCACGTTTTATCTTCTACGTGCTTCTGGGTTTGTTGTCTTTCTAGCAGCGGATCACATATTTTATGCGTAATACCTAATGCAGTGAGCTTTTCGCTTAACCGAGTACCGGTATTACCGCCACCAACAATACCAACAGTTAGTGATGATAAATTGAGTAAATAGCGCTCAGCTAAAACGACTAATGCACTTAATACATATTCAGCAACTGAAATCGCGTTGCAACCTGGCGCAGAATGGAAACTAATATTTCGTTTGGCGAGGTAACTTAAATCAATATGATCGGTACCAATAGTGGCACTGCCAACAAAAGAAATTTTATCGTTAAGGTGAAGTAATTGCTCATTAACCTGAGTGATTGAACGTACCAAAAGTACATCAGCATCGGCAACTTGTTCTGCGGTCAACGTACGTCCCGAAAAAGGGATTAATTCGCCCTGCTCACCATCAATACTGCCATCATTACCAATATGAACGTGACAGATTTCACTAAAAAACTCTTTAGCAAATGGCATATTCTCATCAAAATATATTTTCATTAGTTTTTAAAGTTTGACTAAAGACATTAAGGCTGCAGATTATACGCTCATTTTACGCTTGAGTACCAGTTCAAGCCTGCTAGAGTTGTAAAGCTAGTTACATTGTATAAATAAAAAAACCACGTTAACTTTAATTAACGTGGTTTTTTATTACTTAGAAATTACGTCTAAGTAGTCAGTAGATCTTAATAATCTACGTTTATTTATATTTTTGCATTACTAATGTGGCATTAGTACCGCCAAAACCAAAGCTATTCGACATAACAAGGTTTAGCTCAACATCACGTTTTTCAGTAACAATATCTAAGCCTTGTGCTTTCTCATCTAAATTATCAATGTTAATTGAAGGAGCAACAAAGTTGTTTTCCATCATTAATATTGAGTAAATAGCTTCGTGAACGCCAGCGGCACCTAATGCATGACCTGTCATTGCTTTAGTCGCACTAATTGCTGGTGAATCTTCACCAAATAACTCTTGAATTGCGCCTAATTCTTTAACATCACCAACCGGTGTAGAAGTTCCGTGAGTATTTAAGTAATCAAGTTTACCTTCAACACCTTGCATTGCTTGTTGCATACAACGAACTGCGCCTTCACCACTTGGAGCTACCATGTCATAACCATCAGAGGTTGCGCCATAGCCTACAAGTTCAGCGTATATGTGAGCGCCACGTGCAAGAGCATGCTCTAATTCTTCAACAACAACCATACCGCCGCCGCCAGAAATAACAAAACCGTCTCGGTCTGCATCATAGGTACGTGAAGCTAATTCAGGCGTATCATTACGACCCGCTGATAAAGCCCCCATACCATCAAACATCATAGCAAGTGACCAATGAACTTCTTCACCACCACCAGCAAAAACGATATCTTGTTTGCCTAATTGAATAAGCTCCATCGCATTACCAATACAATGAGCACTTGTTGCACAAGCTGAACTTATTGAGTAGTTAACACCTTTAATTTTAAAAGGCGTTGCTAAACAAGCAGATACTGTGCTTCCCATAGTTTTTGGTACTGCATAAGGACCAACACGACGAATACCACGGTTACGAAGCGTATCAGTTGAAGCAACGATGTTTTCAGATGAAGCGCCACCAGAGCCAGCAACAATACCAGTACGGAAGTTTGATACTTGATCTTCAGTTAATTTTGCATCTTTAACAGCTTGATCCATTGCAATATAAGCATAACCTGCAGCATCACCCATAAAACGGATGGCTTTACGGTCAATGAAATCTTTAGTTTCAATCTCAGGCTTACCCCAAACTTGACTACGTAGACCTTGCTCTGCAAAACTTTCAGAATGAGAAATACCTGATTTACCAGCTTTTAATGAGGCTAATACTTCATCAGCATTGTTACCAATACTTGAGACTATACCTAAGCCTGTTATTACGACACGTTTCATTTAACTAACCATCTATAATTGTAAAATTTTGCGCTATTATACAGGTAATAGCCATTGAACTGGTATTACTAGTTGTTTATACCAATCGGACTAATTTATTGGTCACTTAGCGAGAATGAAAAGGTTTAGAGGCAAGGCCTTGATTGAAGAGAATGGTTATTCCCTTGTCAAAATCAATAACGCCGCATATAAACCTTTTAAACTCGCCCTTTGGGAGTTCAGTAGCAAACTGATAACATCACAAAATGCATTAAATATAGAATAACTATGTTTAACCCATTTTGTTTGTTCTAAGCTCGCTACTAAAGCTCTAAGTTGGTCAATTAATTAATCCGTTTGGTATTACCACAACATAAACCAGCGTACACTTGTACACTATAATATGACATCCATTCTTATATATCTATGACATTTTTATTAAACTATCGTTATTTTCTGATCAATATCAATATTTCGGGTAAAATAACTGAGGTAACCTATCTAAATCATTCACCAGCACTGTCATTCTACTTAAAGATTATTTCATGAAAAAACCAGATAAAACAGATAATAGCAATAAATTAGCCAACCAAGAAGAGCGTATTTCTGATTGCCCGCGTTTTGATGAGACATATTTGGATAGCGAGTCAAACTATCAACAGAATGATTTAGTATTTATTCACAATAATCAAATAAAACACCGTTTACAAGATGCTAAGCAAACATTTACGGTGGCTGAAACAGCTTTTGGAACAGGGTTAAATTTTTTATTAACCTTACAGGCGTACCAAAATGCACAACAAACCTCTGTTACTCAGCTAGCGCCGTTACATTACATTAGTGTTGAGCAGTGCCCGTTATCAAAAGAGCAATTAGTTCAATCGCTGTCGTTATTGCCGCAACTACAAGAATTGGCCTTAGTACTGACTAATGACTATCCCCAATGTCCTGTTGAGCAGTTTGGTCAAGAGTTTCAAGCAACATTCTTAAATGACCAGGTACGTTTAACGCTACTATTTGATGATCCCGTCAATGGCTTATCTTCACTAAGAAGTTCAAAGAGCGGCTTAGTGGATGCTTGGTACCTAAATGGTATTTCCCCTGAAAAGAGCTCTGAGCTAAACTCTGCAATAAATAATGCACAGTGCTATAAGGATGTATTGTCTCAAATAAATAGGCTTTCAAAAGAACAAGCAACACTGACTACATTATCCGCTACGGACATTATTAAAAAACAATTACGCGATATCGGCTTTAGACTTGAACAACGATCAGCGCAAGATAAAAAGACCGAGTTTGTTTTTGCGATAATGCAAAGTAACCCGCTAACAACTAAGGGCTACCGTTTAAGACCTGCCATCATCAAACCCCAGCATGTCAGTATTCTTGGCGGCGGCATCGCTTCGGCTTGTGCCGCTTATGCATTAACAAAACAAGGAATAGACGTTACGCTATATTGTAAAGATGCCTCACTCGCTCAGGGCGGTTCAAGTAATGCGATTGGCGCTTTATATCCGTTATTGCACCAACAAAAAGATGATATAAGTTCTTTTTACCAGCAAGCATTTTGGCGTGCTAAAGCGTTATATACTGAGATTGCAGAGCAAGGTTTTTCATTTGCGCATCAGTGGTGTGGTTTATTAGAAGTATCTTACAAAGAAGCATTAGTTAATAGGCAACAAGCATTTGAACAACTTAATACCTGGCCTAGGGACCTCATCCATGGCGTCAATGCTAAACAAGCCAGCGACCATGCAAATATAAACTTACCGTACGGTGGTCTTTTCATGCCCAATGCGGGCTGGATATCGCCGCAAGAGTTAGTAAAAAACATTTTTAAAGCCGCTCAAGCGACTAACCGCTTAACTATACTAACCGATACGCATATCACTAAAATACAGCAGGTCACTAATACTAGTGTTAAGACCAGTTCAAACACTAGTCCCAACACAAGCCCAAGTGAACACAATAAATCATGGCGTATATACAGTAACCAAGGTGAATTTGACGCGAGTGTACTGGTTATATGTGGTGGTGCTGATTCGATTGAAATTGAACAGCTTAAACCGCTACCGCTTACAGCTACACGTGGCCAGATAACAAGTATGACAAGTAATAAACAGATAAATAAGCTATCGACTGTTATTTGCCATAAGGGTTACTTAACGCCTGAAAATAAAGGCATTCACTGCATAGGCGCAACATTTCAAAAAAATGATACTAATTTAAACACTGACACAGCGGACGATCACTACAACTTAAATATGTTAGCTAAATGCTTGCCTGAGTTATCGTCAACTATTGCTTGGCAAGAAGAAGATATTTCGTCGAGTAAAGCGAGACTGCGTTGCATGTCACAAGACCACTTACCTCTGGTAGGAGCAGTACCCAAAATTAATGAACATATCCAAACTTACTCTCATTTAGGCAAAGATAAGAATTGGAAATATAGCGAAGCGCCGCCGTGTATAGATAATCTCTACGTACTGCTAGGGCTTGGTGCCCGAGGTTTGTGTTCAGCGCCATTGGCTGCAGACATTTTAACAGCCGAGTTATGCAACACCCCTTACCCCATGGACAATCAAATGATATTTAACTTAAGTCCGAACCGTTTCATCATCAGAGATATTATCAAAAGGAAAATTCCTCAGTAAGGCCGATCGAATTAATTTTCGATCCCTTAGCGAGAATGAATCCGGTTACTATAAAGATGGTCTATTCTGTAGATAAGACTCACTCGGTTTTTATCGCTCATGATGGTCAAAATCCTCAACATACTAAACACAAGTATTAGCCGATTCGCTCAAAACGCTTTGTTAATATTTGTATTTATAACTAGCTTTTTTTGTCATATGACTTGGGCAAATAAAGCAGATATCACCATAAACAACGCCCCCGATAAAATTCACGTTTTATTAGTCAACCCATCAATTGAAAATGATCCTTTCTGGCAAAAAATAGAAGTAATCACTGAGCAAGCAGCCGTTGAGCTAGATATTAATTTAACGATAATTCACGGCCACGGCACGCGATTTTTTCAATTAGAAGAGCTCAAAAAATATTTTAATAAAAACCCAGCCCCCGACTACATTATCTTAATAAATTATCCAGGTAATGCCAAAGTCAGTATGGATTTCATGCAGCAGCATAAAGTAAAAGTAAAAGTAAAAGTAATCACCCTAGAGCAAACCATAACTAAAGAAGAAAAGAATATCATTGGGGATCCAGGTGAAATATATAAAAACTGGCTAGGGGAGATATACTTTGATAACGCCAGCGCAGGATACCTTTTAGCAAAGGGACTCATTAATCTAGCTAAAAAGGCTAACAAAAAACCTATCGTCGCTGGTATCAGCGGTCACCATGGTTCAGAATCATCTTTGCGCAATAGTGGTTTACAAAAGGCTATTTACGAAAGTGGTGCCCACTTAACACAAATTGTTCATGCTGGATGGTCTTATGAAGATGCCTATAAAAAAACACATAAACTCCTGCAACGCTACCCAAACATAAATATTATTTGGTGTGCTTCTGATCATATGGCGTTAGGTGCAGTCAAAGCTATTGAGGACAGTGGTAAAAAGGTGGGTGTTGATATTCTTATTGGTGGTTTCGATTGGACCCCAAAAGGAATAAATAGCATCTACAATAAAAAATTATCAGCCAGTATAGGGGGCCATTTCATGATGGGCGCTCTAGCGATAATAGCCATTTATAATGAAGAACAGGGTATCAGTCATAATATTTTTGTTAATGGACAGCATAATAGTTTTGAGCTTTCTCTGATTACTCAGAAAAATATCAGCCACCATATTAAACTGCTTCAAACTGATAGGCTTTCTCAAGTGAGTTTTAAGAAACTAGCACTACTTTATCAAAACAATGACAGCTTAACCTCATTCAGCATATTAGAAATACTAGACAAGTCTCATTAAAACTAAAGCATTATCAACTACTAACCTCTTATTTATAAATATTGATTAATATTGATTAATATTGATTAATATTGATATTATTCAAACAAGCTTGAGCTAAATCAACCCCTGACTTCTATAATTTCACTATGGTACTCCTATATTTACTAATAGGAGTTTTTGACATGAAAGTCACTTTATTACCCAGTATTTTAATCGCATCAACCTTACTGTTTATCAGTAGTTCAAAAATAGTAATCGCCCAACAACTAAACCTCTCTCAATCGATAAACCAAGCTGGCTTACAGCGCATGTTATCTCAACGTATGGCTAAAAATTATATCTTACTCAGTCAAGATATTGATGCACAAGCCGCTGCTGATGAGCTTGATGAAAGCTCAGCACTCTTTGAAGAAAACTTATTTAAGCTGAATCATTCAATTACTCATCCTGAATCAAAATTAGCGCTGAAAAAGTTAAAAAATAACTGGTATGCCTTTCGTCAATTTGTCTTAAGCGATGCAAATAAAGAGCAAACAGCGCAAGTTGTTGATAGGAGTACTTTGTTACTAAAATCTGCACATGCTTTAGTGTTGAGTTTAGAGAAAAACTCTCGTTCTCATAGCGATCACCTGATTAATGTATCGGGTCGACAACGTATGCTTTCTCAACGTCTAGCGATGCTCTATTTTGCGAGTCATTCTGGTGTACAAGAAAAAGTATTCCAACAAGAGATGCACAAAACATCAAGACAATTTGGCCAAGCATTAACGCAATTAATATCAGCGAAAGAAAACAATGCCGAAATTAAAGAAGCCTTACAAGAAGTGAATAATCAATGGAGTTTTTATAAAACTAAATTTAATGGCGCTAACAAGGGACGCTTCTCCCCCAAAACCATTAAAGTTGTCAGTGAGTCAATGCTAAAAGACATGAATAATATAACGTCGTTATATGAGGTAGAAAGTATTGCGCAAACTAAATACTCTAGCTGGATAAGACCTGCAAATTAAATAAAAACAAGCGTACTTCCTAAAAGGTTTAGGAAGTACCGTTAATATAGCCCTCATTAATACAGGACAATAGCTAAAGTATTATCCTAAGATTAAAGCACAAACTTCTTTTGAATTTCCAACCAAAAGTTGGAGACTATAGCGTAATCTTGCGGTGATAATTCAGCTTTAGCTTGCATCGCCTTCTGAGTAACGGCCTTCACCAAATCAGCAGAAACAAGCTGATTCTCATCACCAAATTCTGTCGCAACTAAAGAAAGAAATCCGCGCATATAACCGCTGGCAAATAAAGTATCACTGTCAGTATCATCAAGGTCGAATAAACCATCTAGATACTGGTAAAAGTCAGCCACGGTAGTCAGCTGTTTGTTTGAAAGGGTGGTGTTACTTGAGTTAGTTGGCATATATTTTCACTTGAGAAAGTTAAGTTAAAGTTAATCTACGAATTAATATTATTGAGGGCTAGCAAGTGGGTAAAGCACTTGGTCTTTATAGCCAGTAGTTATTGGCATAAATCCAGAAAGCTGTTGGTCAAGCTCACTATCACCGGTATCACTAATCAATGGTTTATTTGCTAAAGCTTCTAATTTAGCCTTAGTTGCCAAAATAGTAATATTATCACTACCTCCTGGCTGCGCTAAGATTGTACGAATAATACGAGGACTTAATTGCTGATTACCACGACCAAATACATGTCCTTGCCCACCTATTAAGGTAATGACAAGCTTACTGATACCTTGGTAATTGATAATTGCTTTATAGAGTTCTACTTCGGTGACATCTGAAGCTACCAGTGATTGCTCGCTGACAATATCGACACCGAGTAAGGTATTATCTAAGGCTAACTCACTCATTAAAAATGCGGTAGTAGATCCAGATCCAATAATAAATTGTCTATCTTCATGGTCGTTCATTTCTTCGATAACATTAGCTGCGATATCTTGTAGTACAAGTTCATCACTTTCTTTTCCGCCTGATTTAACGGCTTGCACATAACGCAGTTCACTCGGAATTTTCATCTCGCTATAGCGCTTTGCTTTGACGATACCTTGCCTAAATAGACTCTCGTCTATATCCATGACATCACCAGTCGTTAAGGTCACTAATTCCTTAGTGACCATCAATTCAATAATGCGACCTGCGGCTTTTGGTGTAATCGCATAAACACCCGAATGAATCTTACAACCTGCTGGTATACCTAACACAGGAACCGGTTGATAATCATCATCACTGGCAACTACATTGGCAATATCTCGAGCGGTACCATCACCGCCAGCAAATAATATAATGTCCACGCCATGGACTAATAAAGCTTCTGCTGCTAATTGACTGTCATCACTTTGGGTGTGCTTATTTTTTGCTTGATAAAGCACTTCGACCTTAAAACCTAACTCACGGGCACATTGCTCTCCCATCAGCGCATTGGCAGTATAGATAACGATGTCATCTTGGTAAGGTAATAAGACCTCAAGGGCCAACTTCGCCCGCGTATTAGCTTGTGGTTTAGCGCCTAATGCTAACGCATGCATTACCATGCCATCACTACCTTTGAGCGCAACACTGCCACCTATGCCCGCAATAGGGTTGATTATAAAACCGAGTTTAAATTTTTTCATGGTCTGTCTCTGTTTTTTACTATAACGTAAAGTGCATACGGTTTAATGGTAATGGCGTTTGATAAAAATCGGCCAACGCTGCGATAAATACTTGTGCATCACGGGGGAAGCCGGTGCTTAAATAGATTTCTACTTGCTGATAAACCGCCAATCTAAATGCAGCACGACAGGTATTTCCTGTGCCAGATAAGTTATCTACCGAAACTTCAAATTTTTTCCCGACCGCAACACACAGTGCCCACTCTATTGCTTGTGGTTTAATTTCTACTTGTTCAAATTTAAGCTGCTGAGCTTGATCACGACCATCTGGAATATACCAATAACCAAAATCTTCCAATAAACGCCGAGAATCCCCAGCCAGGCACCAATGTGCCACTTCATGTAAAGCGCTAGCAAAAAATCCATGAGCAAAAATAATGCGATGATATTCACACGTTTCACTTATAGGAGCATATAAAGGCTCATCATCCCCTTTTACCAACTGAGTATTCATGCTGGTACTAAAGGTGTGATTAAAAATACGGATTAAATCTTGATATTGATAGGACATGCGCAGTGCAGTAAAAATGAAAAACGTATTCTAACTAAAAGGCTGGGTGCATGCACTGGCTATTTTTATAAAAGCACTTGTCGAGAAATAGCATATTCCAATTAGTCTCACCGAAGCCGTTCAGCAACACTACATTAACGCGAAAAACACTGTTTCATAGCCTAACCCACAAAACTTGTTAAATTTATGTAAATATAAATAGCTTATGATGAATGTATCATGGTACTAATTAACACTAGTGTCAGTTTCTAAAAAAGATAAAAATTATCATCAAGGAAGATATAATATATGGGCTTAATTAATAACGCTAAACTCAAAGCATTTTTTTTAATAAGTGGCGGAGAAAATAATATCTCCACAGGAGAACTTCACCATTCTATTAGCCACTTTACTGGCTTAGTTCAAACCTGTGATATTGATACAACAGTAGAAAAAACAATGCCCGATGTTGCCCAAAGCAAGAGTTATAATTTAATTTTTATTGATTTATATAATAGCAACTGGGGTAATGAAATTCCCTTAGCAATTCAGAAAATAGTCTGTAACGCACGTACTGTATTTTTTAATGCTCAAAAGAATAAATACGATGAAAAGCAGCTGTTATTATCAGGTCTTGCTGGTATTTTTTATCTAAATGAAGGCCTTGATATAATCTTACGTGGTATCACAAAATTACAAAAAAATGAACGATGGTTTAAAAGAGAAACAATGGATAGTGCATTGAATGACCTGCTTATTAAAGAGAACAGAGCAAACCGACTGCCCGCCCGCCCAAATCAGCGAGCAATAAACGTACCTAGCCTTACACGGCGAGAAAACACTATTATAGGCTTAGTTTCCTGTGGTGCAAAAAATCAAGAAATTGCCGACCAGCTTCACATCAGTCCTAATACAGTAAAAACCCATCTCTACAGTATTTTTCGAAAAACCAGTTCTCGAAACCGTATAGAGCTGATTAGTTGGACACAAAATTATGCCGTTAGTATCAATTAATATAATGTAAAATACAAAAATAAAATACAAAAAAGCCAGTGATTACTCACTGGCTTTTTTATTGATTTTTTTATAATTTATATTACTTAGGTAAATTATAAAATGGGAGGTAGCCTACACTAAAATAGACCCCTGCGGATTAAGTATCAGCACGCCAAACTTTTTTCTTTATGCCTTTTTTCACTAATTCAGTAATGGCCTTTTCAATCGCTTGTTGCACACAAACATGCATAGGTTCATTGTCACTAAAGCCCCCTTCAACTTCAGCTAAACGTTTGAAGCTAACATAACGAAAAAAGCCAGCCCTTAGTTCTTGGCTCAATACTTTTTTATTGGTTGATACTGACACCAATACTTGCCCTGTACGTACGTCCACCGCGCGCATATATACAGTAATTTGATCTTCACGATAAAGTTCTGAAGCACCAATACCAAAATATTCCGCACCAAAACCACCGGTTTTGGTATTAGAGTCATAACTGATAATGCCACCTTCAAGTAATATCTTTGCTGTTGTCAGTGGTGGTAATTCAATATTTTCTGTGGCTTTATTGGCTTGATTAGCCGCACGGGTAATTTTTCGCTCCGTTAATACATTTTGTAAACCTTCGCGTTCAACGGGTAAAAACCAGTCAGAATCACTTAATGCTTGCATCAGAATAGACGTTGCCCCCTGTGTTACCGCAGTAGAAAATGAACTTACATTCGCTTGCGGTTTGTATTGCCCTGTTTGGTCTCGATAAGCATAAACAGAAACAGGTATTGCACCTTTAGGTTTAGGTAATGCCTTGAGTTCTTTAAAGCTTTCTAGTGGCATCATTTTCGTTGCTAACGACTTGTCTGGCGGAAATAGATTGCTTGGTGAATTAAGCGCACTGCAGGCCGACAACAGGCTGATAAGGCCCATGGCCATAATTATCTTCATTGGCTTATCCAAACTTAGGTATTTCAATTATGGTCACTTTTTCTGTTAATAAATCAATTATTTCAATCGTGATGGTGTCACTATTAGACGATAAAATATCAATTTGATAATCGCCACTAATAAAAGTGCTATCTTCAGGGGGATTTACTGCCGCACTTTCGCCTAATACCGACTCTTTATACTTACGAACAATATCGCTGATGGTTGCTCGTTCAATGGCATTAGCAACTTTTTCTTCAAAACTTTTGGTACTTTGAGGCGCTTTATGTTTATTTTGTCCCTGTGCTTTACCTAACAAAAAATTGCCATTTAGCGGGTTACCACCAAAACTTGGATTTATTGGTTTGTAAACGAGCTCAGAGCCCAGTGCATAACCACTGATACTCACTTGCACCACTAATGCTAAAATTAATCTTTTCATTATGACTCCCTTAATTATACCAAACGCATTAATCTATTTATTACTACCAACCATCTCCTACCATATCAATGTTGTCTTGATGGTATTGAGACTTTTTCATGGCATCAATCAATATAAATATCGCTTGTTCTACTTTTTTTTTAACGGATGATTGGCGTCGGCCAAAATGGGTAAAATAAATGATTCGACCGTTCAGACGTAGACTAAGGCGAGTACCTGCCCTGGGTACAATTTGTTCAATTATTTGAACATTGATACCTTCGGTATTTGGAATATCTCGCCATAATTGACTGAACTCATGATAAAAATCATGACCTAAACGACTCTTGGTATTATCAAGTAGCAAGCCTCCTATTTCTACTTCGCTGGTACCTTGGCACAAAGGAGTAAATAATAAGGTGAGGGTTACTACGCATAGGCATATATATTTAGGCATATAATCTTAGATAAAAAGGGGCCTTAAGCCCCTTATTCAAACGTTATAACAAGTAATTATTGCTGAACAATAACGGCAGTATTCCAATCACCTACTTGTGTAATAGAAACAGCGCCCGAATCACTAATAAATGATCCTTCAACAATGTTACCGTTACCAATTTGGCTTACGTTGAATGCAATACTATCTCCACCAATAAGCATAGTGTCACCACCTTCACCTGTGATTAAGTTTTCATCACCAATTTGCTCAATACCAATTTGATGATTACTGCCTTCAACTAAAATATCTAATGCGTTCAACTCACCGTTTTGTGCAATATCAATAGTATTTGCGTTGCTATCAAGAATAGTACTCAACATAATAACAGCGTCGTTAGCAAAACCAGTTTGAGAAATATCAATGTCATTTTCACTGGTAATCAGTTCATTGTTATCATCTGAAGCTTGCAAAACAACAACGTTTTCAGATCCAGATTGCATCACGTCAATGTCATTATCATTACCGTTAAAGTTGATCACGTGGCTTTCATTTAAGTCACCCACTTGCACAGAGCTGTATTCATTATTCATACCAATAGTGGCAATATAACTACTGTTATTGTCACCAACTTGGGTAAAGTTAAACTCGTTATCATCACCGATAGCATCAAAACTAGCATTGTTATCATTACCGTTTTGCATGACATCGACCGAATTAGCCATACCCGTATAAATTGCAGACTCTACAATATTGGTATTACCTTCTTGATCGATAGAGATTTCGTTTTCATCACCTGAAATTTCAGCAATAGTCACCTTGTTACGGTCACCGTCCTGATCAATAGACAATTCGTTAGCGTCACCTTCAATGGCAGTGATAGTCGCAACATTCCAATAACCATCTTGAGTAACTTCAATGGCATTGTTATCACCGGTAATACTATTTAAGTAACTTTCATTCCATAGGCCATCTTGCACAACCTCAATAGTATTATCAGCACCTATTACTTCAGCATTAATGGCCCAATGACCGCCTTCACCTTGGTCGATAATAATTTCGTTACCATCACCAACAACGTCATTGATCGCACGACTACCAATACCTAAATAGCCGGCACCAATTTGGGTCACTTCAATACTATTTTCATCACCTGTTACGTTGTTTTCTGTTTCGTTAATTTCACCATCTTGTTCAACGTACAGCGCATTATTATTGCCAATATAAGTACCAACAGCTACATTCTCTGAACCTACTTGGATTATCTCAGCGACATTGCCTTCACCGACGACAGTAAAACCAGCACCGTTTACATCACCTTCTTGGAAGATAGTCGTTTCATTACCAACATTAGTCCCTTCGGTAGACGTTTGTGACAGCATAATCACATTGCCTATTGCATTAATCATCAGATCAGACTGAATAACAACTTCTGCTTTTTCTTCTTTAGTTTCTTCAGCTGCGAAAGCTGTTTGACTTAAACCGAGTGCCATAACAACAGCACAAGTTATTATTGATTTATTAAATTTCATAATATATCCCTATCTTTTTGTTTTATGTAAGTAAAAGTTAACTCACAAATATTATTATTAATAGATAAGCAGTTTATTGTATTACCTGCTTATGGTGCTTTCGTCTTTCCATAGTAGTTTTAGAAACAATAACGAATAGTATGATTTAAAAAACCAGTAGTATTATTAAAATAATGTTGTAGCGCTATTTAAAGGCTTAACGGTAAATGCCTCTACTAGATCACTACGCTAACTGCGCTTATCGATGGATGTAAAACTAATTTAACTCGTCTTACTTCAACTTATTACCACCACTAAACAATGATAAATAAGCACTTCGCTTAGATTGCTCCCACAAACCTAAACTTTCCAAACATAATTTTAGTTAGCTTTAGTACGTTGCGCTAAAAACTCTACAACATTTTCTTAATAATAAAAATCACCCTATTTTAGTATTAACAACAAAAACAATAAAAACACACACTTAAAACCTAAAATCCGATAAAGACAATAATAAAATCAATGTCACACTCAAAAAAGCAATACAAAAGGACTAGTTAAAACCCAATAATAACAAACGATAAAAAAGTAGTAAAAAAGTAGTAAAAAAGTAGTAAAAACGCGTTAAATGTATATTTAAAGTCATGAAAAAGTCGTGTTTATTCTCTTTCTATAGTCACCACCCTATTTTTGTGATTAAAGTAATAAGGTTGCAAAAATCCATAGTAAGTAGAAAAGTTAAAATATAAAAATACCGCCTAGTAAATACCACTAGGTTAAAAATACTTTACACATGATATTAAATAAAACATGGAGCAAAAAAATGAAAGCAAAATTATCAGCCTTAACATTAGCGCTAATCCCCGTATTGGCGAATGCATCAATAGCGCTCAGCTCAGCCCAAAGCCCTAGTTATAAATCAGACTCTGTTATTGTCGTCTATAAAGATGGCGCATCTAAACTTGACCGTCGCAATGCGCGTAACATTGTTCAAGCGAGAATTTCTGATTTAAACAATGATGAAGTCGATGATAAATATCGTAACTTGAAAAAAGGCCGTATTGCTAAATTTAGCCTTAATGGTGTTTCTGTAAAAAATGCTCTTGAAAAATTACGTAAAAATCCAGCGGTTTTATATGCAGAGCCTGACTACATTGTTAATGCCAGCGTGATGCCAGACGATAGCAGCTTCGCCGATCTTTGGGGCATGAACAATACCGGACAAACCGGTGGTGTTGCTGATGCTGATATCGACGCACCTGAAGCATGGGATATTTCAACCGGTAGTCATGATGTAATTGTTGGTATAATTGATACCGGTGTTGATCATACTCACCCCGATTTAATGGCAAATATCTGGACGAACTCAGCAGAAATAGCTGGCGATGGTATTGATAACGACGGCAATGGCTTTGTTGATGATATTCATGGTATCAATGCTATTACCGGTGCTGGTGATCCGATGGATGATCAAGGACATGGTAGTCATGTTTCAGGGACTATCGGGGCAACAGGTAACAATGCTTTAGGCGTGGTAGGTGTTAACCACAATGTTTCAATTATTGGCTGTAAGTTCCTTGATTCATCTGGTTCAGGTAGCCTTTCGGATGCATTAACCTGTATTGATTACTTTGTTGATTTGAAAAATAATGGCGTAAATGTACGTGCCACAAACAACAGTTGGGGTGGAGGTGGATTCAGCCAAGCACTTTCTGACGCTATCACCTCTTCTGAAGAAGCTGACATATTATTTGTCGCAGCAGCCGGTAACGATGCCTATGATAACGATGCACAAAGCAGCTACCC
The DNA here is from genome assembly GCF_002836255.1 of Colwellia sp. 75C3. Taxonomy (GTDB): domain Bacteria; phylum Pseudomonadota; class Gammaproteobacteria; order Enterobacterales; family Alteromonadaceae; genus Colwellia. The sequence goes on from NZ_PJAU01000032.1 coordinate 520,311, forward strand.
TTCTGGTTACCCACATGATTCAGTGTTATCTGTAGCAAGTACAACGCATACTGATAGCATGTCTGGTTTCTCACAATGGGGTTTAACCACCGTTGATTTAGGTGCTCCAGGCTCAGACATTTTATCGACAGTACCCGGTGGTAGTTATGCATCATACTCAGGTACTTCAATGGCCACGCCACATGTTACGGGTGCCGCTGCATTAGCATGGTCAGTGAACCCTGAACTCAGCGCTATTGAAATGAAAGCGTTATTGATGAACTCAGGTGATGACAATGCCGCACTTGCCGGAAAAACGGCATCAGGTAAACGCTTAAACGTTAAAAATGCGCTAGACGATGCTGATCCCACACCAGGATTTACTCTTAAAGCAACACCAAGCTCAAGCACTGTTGTCGCAGGCGAAACGGCAACTTACAGTTTTGATGTCGGTTCAGTTGCCGAATGGGATGGCGAAGTTATGTTAACTTTAGTTGACTCTTTAGGTGGAGCAACACTATCAACAGATACGGCAACCCCTGGTGCTACATTTGAACTAACCGTACCAACCACAGACGAAACACAATGGGGCGATTATACTTTTGAAGTAACAGCAACCAGTGGTGACTTAGTTAAAACAGCGACCGTTCGCTTAATGGTTAATCCACAAGGTTTAAACGAATTTACCTACAGTAATGATACCGTCGTTAATATTCCAGATAACGATGGTGCTGGTATTACTTCAGTCATTAATATTGCAGATGATATTACGGTGTTTGCCTCTGATGTTTATGTAAATATCACCCATACTTGGATAGGTGACTTAACCGTAATGTTAACCTCTCCAGCGGGAACTTCGGCAACATTACACAATGCTTCAGGTGGCAGCGACGATAACATTGATAGCACCTTTAGTTCAGCTGCATTCAATGGCGAAGTAGCCACTGGTGACTGGGTATTGAGCGTTACTGATGATGCTGCGGGTGATACCGGCTCATTAAACAACTGGGCAATTACCATTACCGGTATTGGTGAAGCACTACCTAGTGCACCAGAGGCAAGTTTCACTTATGAAGCAGACCAACTAAGCGCAACGTTTACTGATAGTAGTTCAGATAGAAATGACGATATCGTTAGCTGGGATTGGAACTTTGGTGACGAAGCAATATCGACTGAGCAAAACCCTGTACACGTTTTCGCTGAAACGGGTAACTACGACGTTACGCTGACAGTGACTGATAGTGAAGGTTTAACCAGCAGCGAAACAATGTTGGTAAGTGTTTCATCAACCAGCATTGAAGCAACGGTTAAACGTGCTTACAAATCTCGCTTAGGTCGTTTACGTGTAGATATTACTTGGGATGGTACTACAGCAGATATGGTAGATATCTTCCGTAATGGTGTAAAAATTGATACCGTTGAAAATGCCGGTATTTACCGTGACCGCGAACGTCGCACTGAAGCTAGCCAATTCATTTACCAAGTCTGTGATGCAACATCAGCTTGTTCAAATGAAGTAACAGTTAACTTCTAAGCGTTATTTAGCTGAAGGTTAGCCGGGGATAAATTAACATTAGCTTTAAAAAAATCCCTAACGATTAAAACCGTTAGGGATTTTTTATATTCGAACAAATATTAACAAAACATTAAACATCATCTTCGATGTTATCTTTGCCTTGAGTGCGCTCTATACTTTCAAGCTTATGATGAATAGCCGACTTAATCATCATATAACCACTAACCGGTGCCGTTAGTAATAGAAATAGCGAAATGAGTATTTCTTTTACGCTAAAGCCTGCTTGTGTGGTGCTAAAAAAGACCATGGCAGCAGTTAACAAGGAAGCCATGCCCAATGTGGTTGCTTTAGTTGGCCCATGAAGCCGCATATAAAAATCAGGCATTTTCACTAAACCAATAGAGCCAACGAGTACAAAAGATCCGCCAATTAATAATAGTATTGAAATAATCCATTCAGTCATAATCTATCCTTTATTCTATGATGTCGCCGCGTAGCAAGTACTTACATACTGCAACGGTACTTACAAAACCTAACATAGCGATCAACAATGCCGCCTCAAAATACAACGTAGTTCCCGAACTCATGCCGTACAAGATGATCAAGGCAATGGTATTGATATACATAGTATCGAGTGCCAGTATTCTATCGGGTACTGAAGGCCCGATTAATAAGCGCCATATATTTAATAACAACGACACACCTATCATTGCAAAGACAATTAAAATCACCGTTTCTAACATTGAAATATCTCCTTAAGAGGCGCTTCATAACGCTGCTTAATTGTGTTTATTAAGGCCTGTTCATCTTTAAGATCTAACACATGTATCAGTAAAAATCGCTCTTCTGGTTCTTCACCTTCAGTTAAAGACTCTGCCCAAGGATATACTTCAGCACTGACGGTACCCGGTGTTAATGACACCGTACTGGCCAAGATAGTAATTGGCAGACTTTGCGTTAAATCAAGCGGTACCTTAACGAAGCCTGGGGTTAGTTTATTATTCGGTCCTAATATCAAAATAGCCACCTGAACATTCGCCGTAATAATGTCATATAAAACCAACATTAAATGACGTAACGCTAAACCCGGCTTTAAAATTAATGGCTGCTTAGTTCTAAAGGGGCTAGTAGCTAAAGGGATCACGATGGCTAAAATAACAGCCAAAACAATATGCCCAGCTGATACGCTGTTATTTAACAACAACCATACTAGGAATAATAAAAGGCTTCTTAAAGGCGTAGGTAGCCATTTAAATTTTGCTTCTATGCGCATTACTTGCCTCCTGACAGGATGATTTTAATAGTGTTATTAAAATCATGTAGCTGGGTCGCTGCACCGATAGCATACTCACTTAATGGTCCGGCAAAAATAGTCATCAATGGCGCACCAGAAACAAGAATAATTAATGCCGCTAGCTGCGCTGGATGTACACGTGTTTGCTCAACACTTTCTGTGACCTTATCTTGATGATGCCAAAAAATAGTGCTACCGGCTTTAGTCACACCAACCATTATCGCTAGGCTTGCCAATAAATAGAGTGGCCAAAACACCATGCTATACTCGGCATTTAATGTCGCTTTAAGCAGCCACACTTTACCAATAAAGCCAGACAGTGGCGGCATACCTATTACAGCGATACCTGCAATCAAAAAACAAACCCCAAGTAATCTCGGCTGAGAGACTGGAGGACCTGCAGTAATACTGTCAGCAACATTACCGCGTTGACGGCCAATTAAATCAGCTAGTAGGAATAGTGCCGCGGTGACCAAGGTTGAGTGAACTAAGTAATATATAGCTGCAGAGCTTGCTTCGACGCTCTGTACCGCAACGAGTGCAACTAGAGTTCCGACCGATATAATCACCAAATTAGCCGTTAATTTTCTTAAATCTTTACTTGCTAAAACACCCATTACGCCCAAAGCAATAGTGGCCAGTGCTGACCACCACAACCAACTTTGCGCCATATGACTCAACTCACCCGCTTCATCACCAAAAATTAGCGTATAAACACGCATCATTGAGTACACGCCTACTTTTGTCATAATCGCAAACAATGCAGCGACAACAGGCATCGCAGACGAATAAGTATTGGGTAACCATAAATGTAACGGTAACAAGGCGCCCTTTAAAGCAAACACCACCAGCAACAATAACCCACCAATTTTAGCGAGGTAAACATCGTCACCTTGTAGAAGTGCTACTTTTTGCGCCATATCAGCCATATTCAGTGTACCTAGCACACCATATAAAATGCCTAAAGCAATCAAGAAAACAGCAGAGCCAACAAGGTTCAAAATTACATAGTGTAAAGCAGCGCGGGTATTTTTTTTGTCACCACCGTGCATTAACAATGAATACGAGGCAATCAACAATACTTCGAAAAATACAAACAGATTAAAAGCATCACCGGTTAAAAATGCGCCGTTAACCCCTAAAATTAAAAAGTGTACCAATGGATGAAAAAAGCTTCCTTTTTCATCATCTCCCGCACTTGCATATAAAGTACAGACAAAACCGAGTAACGTGGTTAAACAAACGAGTAATGTAGATAATTGATCGGCGACTAAAACAATACCAAAAGGCGCGCTCCAATCACCAATAGCATAAACTTGAATACCGTCAGCTTGCACTTTCAGTAATAAAACCACTGAAGCTAAAAAGGTAATGGCACTAAGTACAACAGAAGTAATTCTTCTGCTCGTTGTTTTACTGCCTAAAGGTGGCATTAATAAAAGAACACCGGCCAACATAGGTAATAAAATAGGTAAAAATGTCAAATTCTGGATCATACTTTGACCTTTTTATTTTTGTCAGGAAGCTCGCCATCTACATGGTCACTACCTAAATCTGAACGGCCTCTAATGGCTAAAATAACCACAAAAGCAGTCATAGCAAAACCGATAACAATCGCGGTTAACACCAAAGCCTGTGGCAGTGGATCAGCATATTCTGAACTGTAACCAAGTACTGCGGCCTGATTTAGGCTAAGTCGTCCAGAAGAGAACAAAAATAAATTAACTGCATAAGAAAGCATCGTTAACCCTAATACCACGGTGAACGTTCTAGCGCGTAGTATTAAAAATACGCCACAAGACACTAAAAGCCCAACGCAGGATGCGTAAAGTAATTCCATTAAACATTCACCTCTTCTTTCTGCGCATTAACGGTTAATCGACCAAGACTTGCCAAAATCATTAATGTCGCACCAACCACCGTAATATAAACACCTACATCAAATATCAAGGCACTGGCGAGTTCAATTTCACCAATAAAAGGAATATCAAAGTAATCAAACCAAGTTGTCATGAAAGGCCTTTCAAAGAACCAACTACCTACCCCAGTGAATAACGCGATAGCAATGCCTGAGGCAATAATCTTGCGGTAATTAATGGTTAAGCGCTCAGCAATCCAGTCTGAGCCATGGGCTATATATTGTAAAATAAAGGCAACCGCTGTCACTAAACCAGCGATAAATCCGCCGCCTGGCAAATTATGTCCACGTAGGAAAATATAAAACGACACCATTAATGCCAACGGCAGTAACGACTGAGAAATACTGGCTAATAAAAGAGGATAACGCTCTTTCGCCCATGGACGCCCTTCACTATCACTAGTAGGCATCAACAAGGGTAAGTTGACTAATAACTTATAAATACCTAACGCGGCAATACCCAGTACACAAATTTCACCTAAAGTATCAAAGCCACGAAAATCGACCAAAATAACATTAACAACGTTAGTACCACCGCCACCTGTTTTAGCATTAGCTAAGAAAAAGTCTGAAATAGACTCAAGTGGACGGGTAATTAATGCATAGCAAATACTCGCAACAACAATACCCAAAGCAGCAGAAATCCCTACATCACGTACCACTCGTACAGAGCTTGACTCTTTTGGTGAGTGTTGTGGTAAGAAAAATAATGCCAGCATCAGTAAAATGATGGTGACTACTTCAACGGTTAATTGCGTTAAGGCTAGATCGGGTGCAGAGAATCGAGTAAAGGCAACTGACACCATTAAACCCACAACTGAGAGCATCAATAATGATACCACACGTGAGCGATACCAAATCACAGTACTAATTGCACCAACCATTAACAACGCTGCACCCATAGCATTATGAACATCAATTGGCGTGAGTTGTTTTTGCCCGCTCAATTGGTTCATTTCAAATAAGGGCCAACCTGCAAAAAGTAACACCACTACAAATATCAGCATTAAATAGCGTTGTAATGAGCCATTCTCTATAACGTTTACCTGAACTTGGCACCACTTTGTAATCGCATTAATTGAGGCATCGAATACGTATTTGGCGTCCAATGTCGGTAATGACGCTTGAAATTGGAAAAGGTAACGGCGCTGTGTATACAGCAATAAACCACCCGCTACCGCTATGCCACTCATTAACAGTGGTAAGTTAAAACCATGCCAAAGGGCAACTTCAAACTCAGGAACATAACCACCCAATACAGCAAAGGACGCCGCTTTTAAAATATCATCAATGACAATTCCTGGAAATATGCCCACAAGTAAACATAAAGCCACAAGTATCTCAATTGGCACGCGCATATAACGAGGTGCCTCACTGGGTTGTTTAGGTAAATCAACCGGATCACCATTAAAGAAAACGTCATGAATAAAGCGGGCTGAATACGCTACCGCTAAAGCACCTGCAACGGTTGCCAATATAGGAATTAGCCAAGACATTGAGCCAAGCAGTTGTTGATCTAAGGTCTCAGTAAAAAACATTTCTTTGGACAAGAAACCATTTAATAGTGGCACACCTGCCATCGACGCCGCCGCAACCATAGCAAGCGTTGCCGTATAAGGCATAAATTTCCACATACCATTAAGCTTTCTCATATCACGGGTACCCGTTTCATGGTCGATAATACCCGTCGCCATAAATAAAGAGGCTTTAAAGATTGCGTGATTAATAATATGGAAAATAGCAGCTACTGCCGCAAGCTTTGTATCCAAACCGAATAATAAGGTGATCAAACCTAAATGACTGATAGTCGAATAGGCTAATAAACCTTTTAAATCATGTTTAAATAACGCCACGTAAGCGCCAAATAATAGTGTCGCCAAGCCAGTTAAACTAACAATAATAAACCATATGTCAGTACCCGCTAAAGCGGGATAAAAGCGCGCTAATAAGAAGATGCCCGCCTTTACCATAGTGGCAGAATGCAAATAAGCACTTACCGGTGTTGGCGCTGCCATTGCATGGGGTAACCAAAAATGAAAAGGAAACTGTGCGGACTTAGTAAACGCACCCAGTAGAATTAATATTAAGGTGACTTCGTACCAATCATGGGCTTGAATAATCTCTTTGCTAGCTAAAATAACATCTAAATTATAGCTACCAACAATATTCCCCAATAACAGCAAGCCAGCAAGTAATGCTAGGCCTCCTCCGCCCGTGACAGTTAAGGCCATTATTGCGCCTTTACGTGCTTCGGGTTTATGCCACCAATAGCTAATTAATAAAAACGAACTAATGCTAGTCAGCTCCCAAAAAAACCAGAGTTGGATAATATTATTCGACATGACAAGACCAAGCATCGCCGTCATAAATAACATTAAATAAGCATAAAGCTTCGGCATAGAGTCATTATTACTTAGATAATAACGGGCATAAAAGATAACTAATATGCCAATGCCTAAAATCATAAAAACAAACAGCAGCGCTAAGCCATCTAAACGAAAGGCGATATCGATACCGAGTAAAGGGATCCACGAAAAGGTGTCACGAATAACCTCGCCAGAGAACACTGCGGGCGCTAAGCTTATCGTCATGCATAATGCGATGATAGGCATTAACATCGTCAAACCAGTCGCTTGATTACGTGTTAACTTCCCCGTCATTGAAGAAATAATACTGCCAAATAAGGATAACAAGGGTATCCAAAGCAAAGTCATAGCGTAAACCTTTTATATTTTTAACGAGAAGTAATGATATCGAGTGATATAGACATAATATGTCAAATTACATAACACTAGCAAACATTATCACTGTGAAAGTTTGTAACGCTCTTTTCACGATAAATCACAGAAATAGTAGCCAAAATATAAAAATAATTCGGATAATATAGATTTTCACGTCAAAAATTCAAAATAAACGCTATAACACTGGTCTCGTTACCCACATTAAGTGTAGTATTTAGCTTAATAAAGCAGTAATTAGTTTACAGGTGACCAATGAAGAAGCTAGATAGCATAGATTTACAGGTATTAACCATACTTTATGACGATGCAGATATTACAAACAAAGAACTTGCAGCCAAAATAGGCATTGCTCCCTCTACCTGTTTAGAGCGCGTTAAACGCTTAAAATTAAGTGGTGTCATTAAAGGTGCGTTTATCGATGTTAACTTAAAAACTATCGGCGGTAATATAGAAGCAATCGCAGCAATTCGCTTACAACCTTATTCAGAGGAAATTGTGAACAACCTGCGCGATGATTTACTGATGTTCCCAGAAATATTAAACCTTTATCACATGGGTGGCAGTTATGACTACTATATCCATATGTCAGTAAAAGACAGTGAGCACCTACGTCAATTTGTTTTCAAAAACATCACCTCGCGCGAAGCAGTAACTACTGTAGAAACATCACTCATTTTTGAACACAGCCGTAGTGGTATTTTACCCAATTTCGACGAGTAAAATATTACCGTTGAATTTTGTATAAATCATTCGAAATAAGACATAAAAAATCCCGCATTACTTGTTAATAAAAAATTAACATAACGCGGGATTTTTTTGATAGCTAATACCTAAAGTATTAGCTAATTTTTCTTGGTAAAGCTATTAGCTTTTAAGGTCATCAAAAAACTTCTTAACACCGTCAAAGAAGCCACTTTCTTTAGGGCTATGCTTTTTGCTACTACTCGCCATTTTCTCTTCTAATTGACGTAATAAGTCAGCTTGATCGCCTGATAAGTTCACTGGCGTTTCAATAACCACTTTACACATTAGGTCGCCGGTAGTAGAACTACGTACTGACTTAACGCCTTTACCACGTAAACGGAACATTTTGCCCGTTTGTGTTTCTTTAGGAACCTTCAGCTTAACTTTACCACCAAGTGTTGGTACTTCAATATCACCACCTAAGGCTGCAGTAACAAAACTAATAGGTACTTCACAATACAAGTGGTTTTCATCACGAACAAATATCTCATGATCACGTACGTTTACTTGTACGTATAAATCACCCGCTCCGGCGCCATGTTCTCCGGCTTCACCTTCGCCAGATAAACGAATTCTATCGCCAGTATCAACGCCCGCAGGAATTTTAACTGATAACGTTTTAGTTTTCTCAACACGTCCTTGACCACGACATGAAGTACACTTATCGCTAATCACTTTACCTTTGCCACTACACGTAGGACAGGTTTGTTGTACTGCGAATAAACCTTGACGCATTTGAACTTGGCCATGGCCATGACAAGTGCTACAGGTTTTAGCCGAAGTGCCTGGTTTAGCACCTGAGCCGTCACAAGGATCACAGCTTACATAGGTAGGTACTTTAATTTCTAAGCTTTTACCTTTAACCGCATCTTCAAGTGATAACTCTACGTTATAACGTAAATCGCTGCCACGTTGCTGACGCTGACGTCCACGACCACCGCCGCCTCCGCCAAAAATATCACCGAATATATCGCCGAAGTCTTGACCAAAACCGCCACCTTGACCACCGCCACCACCGTGACCACCTTGTTCAAAAGCAGCATGACCATATTGGTCGTAAGCAGCACGTTTTTGGTCGTCATTAAGGATCTCGTAAGCCTCTTTAACTTCTTTAAACGTTTCTTCTTTAACCTTATCACCTTGAGTACGATCTGGGTGATACTTCATTGCTAACTTTTTATAGGCTTTTTTTACTTCTTTCTCAGAGGCATCTTGGCTAACACCTAAGGTTTCATAATAATCACGTTTTGACATAAATCGGTTTCTTTACTTCAAGTTGATTGAGACTAATTTTCTTCATTTTTTTTGAATATTCACAATGAAAAAATCAAGAAAATCAGCACCAATTATAAAAATTAATATCTGATTTTATATACACAAAAAGCGCCGAGTAATATCGACGCTTTCATAAGATGACATAGTTTAACTCTTTTGAACGCTAAGATTAAGTTAAATTGTTTAAGTTCAAGAAGAAGGCACGTAGCGTATGACTATACGTGAGTACCTTCGACGTAGAAATTAAGCGATATAACGACAGCTTAACGATTCAAAAAACACTTATTTGTCGTCTTTAACTTCTTCAAACTCAGCGTCTACAACATCGTCTGCAGGAGCAGCGTCAGCTTCTTGAGCCGCGCCTTCTGGAGCACTTTGCGCTTGTTCTTTAGCTTGAGCAATTTCCATTAACTTAGCTGATGCTTCCATAAGCGCTTGAGTTTTAGTATCAATTGCTTCTTTATCATCACCCTTAACAGCTTCTTCAAGCTCAGTTAATGCTGCTTCAATTTTCTCTTTATCTTCGCTTGGTAACTCTTCGCCAGCTTCTTCAACTTGCTTGCGAGTAGCGTGAATCATGCCATCAGCTTGGTTACGTGCAGTAACTAGTTCTTCAAATTTAGCATCTTCATCAGCGTTAGCTTCTGCATCACGTACCATTTGCTCTACTTCTTCATCAGACAAACCTGAAGACGCTTTGATAGTGATTTTTTGCTCTTTACCTGTGTTTTTATCTTTAGCCGTTACGTGCAAGATACCATCAGCATCGATATCGAAAGTAACTTCGATTTGTGGTGTTCCACGTGGTGCAGCATCAATACCTTCAAGGTTAAATTGACCTAAAGATTTGTTTGCAGAAGCTTGCTTACGCTCACCTTGACAAACATGAACAGTTACCGCTGATTGGTTATCGTCAGCTGTAGAGAACGTTTGAGATTGCTTAGTAGGGATAGTGGTGTTTTTGTCGATAACTTTCGTCATCACGCCGCCCATAGTCTCAATACCTAATGATAATGGCGTAACATCTAAAAGAAGTACGTCAGTTACATCACCAGAAAGAACACCCGCTTGAATCGCCGCGCCTGCAGCTACTGCTTCATCAGGGTTAACGTCTTTACGTGGCTCTTTACCGAAGAAATCAGTAACAGCTTTTTGAACTAGTGGCATACGAGATTGACCACCAACTAAGATAACATCATCAATTTTACTTACTGATAAGTCTGCATCTTTAAGTGCTTGTTTAAGCGGCACTAATGTTGCTTGAACCATATCTTCAACTAATGACTCTAATTTAGCACGAGTCACTTTGATGTTCATGTGCTTAGGACCTGAAGCATCAGCAGTGATGTAAGGTAAGTTAACATCTGTTTGTTGTGCTGAAGAAAGCTCACATTTAGCTTTTTCTGCAGCTTCTTTTAAGCGTTGCATTGCTAAAGGATCAGACGTTAAGTCCATGCCTTGGTCTTTCTTGAATTCAGCTACTAGGTAGTTGATTAGACGGTTATCAAAATCTTCACCACCTAAGTGAGTATCACCGTTAGTCGCTAGTACTTCAAAAGTATGCTCGCCATCCATTTCATCAATTTCAATGATTGAAATATCGAATGTACCACCACCTAAATCGTATACAGCTACAACTTTATCGCCTTCTTGCTTGTCCATGCCGTAAGCAAGTGCAGCAGCAGTAGGTTCGTTGATAATACGTTTAACTTCAAGACCAGCTATACGACCAGCATCTTTCGTTGCTTGACGCTGTGAATCGTTAAAGTAAGCAGGAACAGTAATAACAGCTTCAGTTACTGTTTCGCCTAAGAAGTCTTCAGCAGTCTTTTTCATTTTCTTAAGAACTTCAGCTGAAACTTGTGGTGGAGCAATTTTCTCGCCCTTTACTTGAACCCAAGCATCACCGTTGTCAGCTTTAACAATACCAAATGGCATAATATCGATGTCACGTTGTGTTTCTTTATCTTCGAAACGACGACCGATTAAACGCTTAATTGCATATAAAGTATTTTCTGGGTTAGTAACAGATTGACGCTTAGCAGGTTGACCTACTAATGTTTCGCCTTCAGCTGTATAACCAATGATTGAAGGAGTTGTGCGATCGCCTTCTGCATTTTCAATAACACGTACAGTGCCGCCGTCTAATACAGCAACACATGAGTTAGTTGTTCCTAGGTCAATACCGATAATTTTGCCCATCTTGGGAGCTCCTATTCATTAAGTCTTTATCTAAATAGATAAAGTAATTTTGATTAAATTGTTTGTTGAATAATAAGTGGGGTCAGCAAAATGCTTTTCAATAGATAAATTTAAAAAAATCGCTTTTTTGTGCAGATAAAGTGAAAAGTAGTGGGAAAAAGGTAATGTTCTTAGCGAACATTACCTTTAGTAAAATTTTGACTGAAGGAAAAAGACGATTACTTATATCGCAGTAGCCCATAAAATCGATAATTAAATAGCTGGAATACTTCGAATGGCTATTTTTTAATTATTTCTTGTAACGCTAATTCAAAACGAGGGTCTGTTTTGTCTGACGTAGATGATTTCCAAATAATCTCATTTTTTCTATTAATAAAAAATGTTGTTGGCGTACCTCGCACACCATAAAGCTTAGCAACCTCTTCACCCATTACAGCGGTTAAAAAAGAATAACCTCTGCGTTTAATTTCATCTTGAGGTAATGCCCCTTCATCTTCATTAAAACTTATTGAGATAAGCTCTACACCTTCTGCTTGATATTTTTTCTGTAATTCAACTAAGGTGGGTTGTAGTTTTTTACAATAAGGGCACCAGGTTGCCCAGAAGTGAAGGATGACCGGTTTGTTCTTATACTGGGCTAAACTAATAACATCACCCTTTTGAGTTTTTAATTGCCACGGTTTTGCTGTTTCATTTGCATGAGAACTAAAACTTACCGTGGTAAATAAAGTCACCAAAACAAAAAGTATGTTTCTTAAAATATGATTCATAGTGAATATTGGGTAATAAATGAGTTGTATTGTAAAAGACCTAGTTTTCTCAAAAACATTTCATTTACAGGTAAAATTACAGCTAAAAATAAATTTATCTTCAAATAAAAGGCAAAAAAAAAGCAAAGAGAAAATCCCTTTGCTTTTTTGTACGACTACTTTAAGTTTGATATAGGCTACGTATTACGCAGTAGCATCAACACTTGGTGCCGCTTTAGATACCATCACCATCGCTGGGCGAATTAAACGACCATTTAACTCATAACCTTTTTGCATTACAGCAATAACAGTGTTTGGCGCTACACCAGGTACTTCTTGCATAGACATTGCTTGATGAAGTTCAGGATTGAAAGGTTGATCTTGTGGATCAACAGCTTTAACACCAAATTTCTCTAACGAAGCAATTAAACCTTGTAACGTTAATTCAACGCCTTCAATAACACCTTTATTACTCTCATCGTCTTTATCGATATTTTGAAGCGCGCGCTCCAAGTTATCTACGCTTGTTAGCATTTCACCAGCAAACTTCTCTAGCGCGAACTTACGTGCTTTCTCTACATCTTGAGCAGCGCGACGACGAATGTTGTCTACTTCTGCTTTAGCGCGAATAACTGAGTCTTTTTGGTCAACAACCGTAGATTGCGCCGCAACTAACGATAACTCTAACTCGTTAATTTTTTCTTGCTCTGCACTAATTACTTCATGAGCATGTTCGTGTTGTTCTTCTACTTGCTCTTCAGCTTGTTTAACGATGTCATCAGCTAATTGCTCAGCAGTTAACTCTTCTTTATTATTTGTTGATTCTGTTGTCATGGAAAAACCTTAATTTTATAACTATTGGTGACATTATGGGGGCTCTCTAAAATGATTCAAGCTTCATTTAAAAACATTTTGTAAAAAGTGAACTTTACAAGTGAGCAAAATCCAGCGAAACTGCTCTTAACCCTAGCAAACTAAGTAAATTATCGTATGTCTCAACACTATAAAACTATTGGGCTTATTGGCAAACCTAACCATGATGGCGCCAGTGACACAATACAAACGTTACATGACTATTTATTAGCAAATGAGTATCAAGTCATTGTTGAACTCTCGGTAGCGCAATCACTCGATATTAAAAATATGAAAACCGGCACCTTAACCGATATTGGCGAGCAGGCAGATCTCGCTATTGTTGTCGGTGGTGATGGTTACATGCTCGGCGCAGCACGCGTCCTTGCTTGTTTTGATATTGGCGTTATTGGGGTAAACCGCGGTAACTTAGGTTTTTTAACCGATCTTTCCCCCGCTGAACTCATTGAACCGCTAAAGCAAATATTAGCGGGTAAGTCTCGCAGTGAACAACGTTTTATTATTGAAGCTGAAGTTTATCGTCACGGAAAACTGAAAAGTTCTAATAGCGCGGTTAATGAAGCCGTACTGCATGCCGGTAAAGTCGCCAGCATGATTGAATTTGAAGTCTATATCGATGGTAGCTTTATGTTTAGCCAGCGCTCTGATGGTCTAATTGTATCAACGCCTACGGGATCAACCGCTTATTCAATGTCTGCTGGTGGACCTATTTTAACGCCTAACTTAAATGCACTAACATTAGTACCTATGTTCCCGCACACATTAACAAGTCGACCGATTGTTGTTGATGGTAATAGTGAAATTAAACTGATACTGGCTAATGATAATCACGAAAACTTGCAAGTGAGTTGTGACGGCCACGTTATTTTAACAGTAATGCCTGGTGATGAAGTTATTATCAAAAAGAGTGAATGCAGTATTCGTTTGATTCACCCCTTAGATCATGATTACTTTAACGTTTTACGAAATAAATTAAGCTGGGGTAACAAGCTTTATTAGTCCCCTACTCTTTATTCTATAAAAAAAGAGTTAGCATGACCCTCCAAAAATAAGCAAATAGTTTCAAATAAGCTTGAATAAAAACCAATACCTGTATAAATTAACAGGTACTGGTTTTATACTCATGCTTAAGGCTTAACTATGCTATTGCAACTTAACATTCAAAACTTTGCCATTGTCCGTTCATTAGATATTGATTGGCAATCAGGCATGACGACAATTACCGGTGAAACTGGCGCGGGAAAATCAATTGCTATTGACGCGCTAGGTTTATGTTTAGGTGATAGAGCAACAACCAATGTTGTTAGACCAAACTGCAAAAAAGCCGACCTAGCGGCTACGTTCGAAACAAAGAAAAATAAAATGGCCCGCGCTTGGCTTAAACTACATGAGCTGGTTGCTGAGCATGATAGCGAATGCATACTACGCCGTGTCATCTCTGCTGAAGGGCGATCTAAGTCCTATATCAATGGTAGCCAAGTCCCGTTAGTGCAATTAAAAGAGATTGGACAGCTATTAATTAATATTCATGGTCAACATGATCACCAGCTTATTGTTAAGGCCAATCAACAATGTCGCTTACTCGATAACTATGCCAATCACTTACCTTTACTCAGTGCGGTAAAACATTATTCGCAACAATGGAATAAGCTCAATAAAGAGCTAGAAATGCTGCAGAAAAGTAAGCAACAGCGAGAGGCTGAGCAACAACTCATTCAATATCAAGTCACTGAACTTGACGAGTTTTCATTACAGCCAGATGAGTTTTCTACCTTAGAACAAGACTATAAACGACACAGTAATGCCCAAGATTTACTTGATTCTACCCTCAGTTCATTACAAATTTTATCTGAAAATGATAATTTTAATATATTAGATTCATTAAGAGAGTGTAGCGAAAACATCAATTCAATTGCGCGCGTTGATAATCAACTTGTCGATGTTGCCGCTATTTTGTCTAATTCACTCATTCAATTAGATGAAGCGAATAACGATCTACAGCATTATTACCAGCAATTAGAATTAGACCCACAAAATTACGCCATTATCGAAGAACGTTATTCCACCGCCTTACTCTTAGCGAAGAAACACCAGCTATCACCAGAAAACTTAGTTAACTTTCATTGCGAATTAAAACAACAACTTGTTTCAATATCGGGTGATGAAACACGTATCGATACTATTATTGAAGAACTAGAGCAGACTAAAGTTAACTATATTGAAAGCGCCGAAGCGTTGTCATCCTCAAGAAAAAAATATGGGAAAATGCTTAGTAAGTTAATCAGTAAAAGTATGCAAGAACTCAATATGCCCCATGGTCAGTTCTTTATTGCTATCGAAGATAATAGAAAACAAGACAATGGCAAAGAAGTAATCAATACCAATGGTATAGACACCATTAACTTTCAAGTCAGTATCAATCCAGGTCAGGCGCTTGAGGCAATGCATAAGGTTGCATCAGGTGGTGAACTATCGCGTATCAGTCTAGCAATGCAGGTTATATTAGCGGATAAAGTGGTCACACCAACGTTGATATTTGATGAAGTCGATGTAGGGATAAGTGGACCAACAGCCGCAATGGTAGGTAAAAAGCTACAACAGCTGTCTCAAAATACCCAAGTAATTTGTGTTACCCATTTGCCACAAGTGGCTTGTAAGGGACATCAACAACTTTTTGTTAGCAAAATGACAGATGGAGAACTCACCGAAACGAAAGTAACGGAACTAAGTGAGTCAAATCGTGTCAAAGAAATTGCTCGTTTGTTAGCTGGTGATAAAATATCACAACACAGCTTAGCTAATGCGCAAGAGCTATTGGCCAGCTAAGTTCATATACATCTTATCGATTTAAGTAAGAATTTCGCCCTGACAACAGGTGATCTACATACTTTCATTTGATAGATGAAAATAGAATTTGTTAACTGATAAAATAAATAGCTTTGAATCCATGCTGGGCTTGGGTATTATCCCTGCTCACACTTTTAGCCTGATTTTTTGAGCTACTTAAAGGTAAATAAATTTTATGTATTTTCGTGTTGCCATTATTGTTACTGCACTAACCTTATCCTCTTGTTCTAGCTGGGTTTTTCGCTATGACGTCCCCCAAGGTAATTACCTTGAACAAAAGAGTATTGATAAATTACAAGTAGGTATGACCAAGGAACAAGTTAAATTTATTTTGGGTAGCCCCGTTGTTGTAGACACTTTCAATAACGATACTTGGAGTTATGTTTACAAATTAAAGTCTGGTCGAAATAAGGATTTTGATATCAGAAAACAATTTATCATTAACTTTTCTGCAGATAAATTAATCTCTGCCTCAGGTGATTTCCCACTATCTGATAAATTTAATACGCCATTCAATGCACCTGTTGCAGTTGAAAAGCCAGTCAATAACAATAAATTTACTGCTGAGGAAAACACTTCAGTTAAAAATAAAGCGACTGATGGTAAATAGTGAGTAAATAGAAATTGAACTTCAAATAAAAAAACGGCATAAATGCCGTTTTTTTGTATCTGCTTTTAGCTACAGACTTAACTATTTTTTCGCATCAACTCTCAACGGATTTACTCGTCCGCCTGTTGTTTTATCGGCACGACCTTCTAGCTTTGCTTTTTCCGCTCGACGCTTTCTTACGTCTTTAGGATCAGCAATAAGTGGACGGTAAACTTCAATTCTATCAAGATCATTTACTTCTTCAGATAGCTTAACTGCCCGATTCCACACACCAACTTTATTGATACTTAAATCAATTTCAGGAAATAAAGTAATAATTCCAGAGTCGATAATTGCTTGCTCTACGGTAGAGCCAGTATCAACTAACAATGTTAATATCTGTTGCTTTTGTGGTACGCCATAAACAACTTCTATGGATACTTTATCCTCGTTTACTGAATCATCGAGATTAGTTAACTCACTACTATCTAAAGCCATAATTAAACATTAACTCCGTAAATTTCTTTTGCTCGCTGGGTAAAAACTTGCACTAAGCTATTACTAAAGTGACCGAACACTTTACCAAAAGCTAAAGAAACCAGTTTATTTGAAAATTCATAATCCAGCTCTAAGCTCACCTTACACGCATCATCTGATAATGCAGTGAGTAACCAATAGCCTTCTAGTTTTTTAAAAGGGCCATCAACAAGGGACAAATGAATCTTTTCATTGGATATTAGCGTGTTTTTAGTAGTGAACCACTTACTTAACCCGCCTTTTGATACCAGTAGCGCTGCCGTAACCGATTTATCATCTTGGCTTATCACCTTACTGTCATTACAATCAGGCAAAAACTCTGGGTACGCTGGAATATCATTTATTAACTGATACATCTGGTCAACACTATACATAACTAAAGCACTACGACTTATGGTTGGCATTATTACTCCGCAAGTTGCCCCCATTCAATGGCCGACATGATAGCAAAACAAGAGAAAAAGCGCATTATTATGCTAATTTTTATCCTTAAAAAAAAATTATCATGTAAAAGCAATTTATTCTCAGTATAATCACCGCGTTTGCTGCTTATTGTGGCAAAGGAATGGATGATAAAGATGGCTAAGAAAAAATCTAAAAATAAATCTAACAGCAATACTATCGCTTTAAATAAAAAAGCGAGGCACAACTATAGCTTAACAGACAAGTTTGAAGGCGGCATGAGCTTACAAGGTTGGGAAATTAAGAGTATTAGAAGTGGCAAAGTAAACATTTCTGACTGTTACGTACATATTAAAGACGGTGAAGCTTATTTATTAGGTGCTGAAATATCGCCTCTTAATTCAGCCTCTAGTCACGTTGTATGTGATCCAAACCGTGATAGAAAATTATTACTTAACCGTAGAGAGCTAGAGAAAATCACTGCTGCTGTTGAACGTGACGGTTACTCTTTGATTGCCACGGCTATGTACTGGAAAGCCTGTTGGGTGAAACTCGAATTTTATTTGGGTAAAGGTAAGAAAGATCATGACAAACGTTCAGACATAAAAGACAGAGAGTGGGCAGTTGATAAAGGCCGCTTAATGAAAAATAAAAACTTAGATCGTTAATTTTTCGCTGTTTGTTAGGTTGCTTGCTAGGTAAGTGGTTAAAAAATACCACGTTGTCTATTTAAGTTAAGCGTTGTATAATGCAAGTCATAGGCATATCGAGTCTATGAAAATATTAGAAATAGTATTAGTAAAAAAGAATAGAAAATGCAAAAAGTAAACTTTGGGGCGGATCTAGGATTCGACAAGATTCATGAAACCCAAGGTGCATGCCCAGGGGCGGTTTGCCTGGTAAAAAGCCGTAAAAACTATAATTGCTAACGACGATACGTTCGCACTAGCCGCTTAGGCTAGCCATCGCCTTGAAATCTCTCCTATTGGTTAGAGGATCGATGGTCACCCCAAATAGGATAGCGAGGGAAGCACGCTTAAGGCTGAACCGCGAAATAGTATTAAGCTCACCATGACGAAGCCTGTCGCTTGGCGTCTAATTGGTTAAATAAATAAGCGACTAAGCATGTAGTACCGAGGATGTAGGCTTTTTGGACGGGGGTTCGATTCCCCCCCGCTCCACCAAAAAAACCATCTGTAACTCAATAGGTTACAGAAGAATAATTTATCGATGTCCCATTTACGTCCCTAGCGTATATGGGAATACATAAAAAATAGAAAATAGAAGCCGCTTAATTGCGGTTTTTTTATGTCTGATATTTGTTACTTATAAAAATACATGTTTTTTATTCGAACCTGTTAATAACATCAAATTTTAAAAGGATTTATATAAAATGTATGACATTCTCTTTTACTCAATTGCCGCACTTGGGTACCTAACAGGTCTAATTTCAATATACGTTAGAACCAAAGTTAAAACTGAAGCAAAGGTAATAACTGAAATCTCCGCCAAGCTAAGCAAAATTGAAGAGCTCATAGAGATAGAGAACAGAATGTTAGACTCTAAACAAAAGGCAGAGTTAAATTTATGGTCTGCAAAAAAACTATTAGAGAAAACAGAAGAGTTTTACGACCTAATTAATGGCAATGTGTTTGAAAATCATTACGTAAAATACACAGACCAATTATTTATGGTTGAATCAAAAATTAGCAAAGATGAAAGTATAGATAAAATTGAAGTTATAGATTTAGTGGAAAATGAAAAGTATGTAGAATTCTCAACCCCTGAATTCGTTGACAAATGTAAGTTAATATTTGAACTGTACCTAGTTGATTATGCTGAAAAAGAATTAATTAAAGACTATGCGACATGGTACACCAACTGCAAAAATGTTTCGATAAAAATACGTCTCCGTAAGACAGCTTATTATGTAGATGTACACAAAAAAGAATTGTGTGACCATATAATTAACCATATCAGTGAATCTAGTGACTCAACAAATTCTGAGAGAGAAACTATTGAAGAATCACAAAAAAAACTAGTCAAAGGAATGCGAAAACTGATTAAAAATATACGAACAAACAAAAAATATAGAAACATTTAGCCAAAGCCGCATATTTTAGTGGATTCTACCCTCGTAATACATAACGGGGGAGTTAGTGCACTCGCTACGCGAAGAAGTGCAGAAGACATTAGAGACTAGAAATTAAATGAATCGCTTCGCTCGCTTAGTACAGGTTGTTATTTTTTCTTAACGCTTCGCTAAAAAAAGAACAACCGTAAAACTGACAAATCGCTGTAGGTGTTGGTATATAACGCTTGCAGAGGCACTCCGAAAAAACTTTACCCCCGTATTACTAAACGGGAGTAAAATTTCATTAATATGCTGCCATCATCAAACAAGAATAAACTAAAACACACTTAATCTTCGCTATTCGTCCTCGTTGCTCAGGCTTCGTCCTCGTTGCTCAGGCTTCGTCCTCGTTGCTCAGGCTTCGCCCTCGTCCTCGAACGCTCGATTTAAGTGAGTAAAAAGTAATAAGGGAAGTTTTGCAGGAGGCGAAATGGACATTTTTACTTGTTGAAAGACTGTAGAAACGAACAAGCAGATTTATCTGGTTGTTCTATCTCTAATAAAACGATGTTTTATGTTTCGCTCCGCTTGCATGCTTCGCATAGGATTAATCAGAATCTAACGTCAACGAATAGGTGTAAGCCATATCAACGATTTTATTTAAATCAAAGCCACTAGCAATCATTAGATTATAAAGCTCAGAATCACGTTTATTAAGCGTTGTATTGATAGTAACAAGCTTATTAGCTGCCTTTTTATCACGTGCTTTTTTAGACCTTTCGGCATTAGTCATAGTAATTAACTATGCCACCCATAATAACTATAAGTAATAATAACAAGTCAGTTGATATCTTTTTAGCTTATGAAAAATACCTATAGATAAAATAAACAAGCTATTTTTAGTCCTTATCATCATTATTTCTCAAGACATCAAATTTTAGCCGTGTTAATCCTACCACGTTAAAATAGTATTAAGTTTACGCCTTATTAATAACACTGGTTATGCACTATTTAAGCAGAGCTGAGCATTCGCTATGCCATGTGTACGTTGTAAGCCAACATGCTCGCTAAATTCACATAAATGTTCGGCAGTACCTACTGCTCCTGTGAATATACTTTCAAAGTCTGTAGTGAGTTTTAACCAGTTTTCATCACTGACGTGTAGTCTGGCTAGAATATTTACAGCTTTACTGTTGATAACACCA
The DNA here is from genome assembly GCF_002836255.1 of Colwellia sp. 75C3. Taxonomy (GTDB): domain Bacteria; phylum Pseudomonadota; class Gammaproteobacteria; order Enterobacterales; family Alteromonadaceae; genus Colwellia. Next base: position 541,256 of record NZ_PJAU01000032.1, read on the forward strand.
CGTTTGTCATCACGCAGGATGCGTCCTGTTTCATCAACGAGGGTTAAGTAGTCTTGTAAGCTAAAACGAATACCTAAGGGTTTATGCTGGTGTTCATCGCCAGTAAAAGGTAGTAACGCTGTAGGTTGTTCACCTTTTATCGCGGCTTGTATACGTAATTGAATACTGGTGAAGTCTGACTGCTCTGGTGTGGGTGCAATGCCTGCACGTACAGGGTTTAAATCAACATATGCCATGCATGACAGTAAAGCCCCTTCATCAAGCAGTGCTTGTGATTTAAAACGCCCTTCCCAGAAGTGCCCTGTGCAGTTGTCTTCTCTATTTGCTTGTCGGGCTATAGGCTCGTTTAATGAACGAAAAATTAACTATGCCACCCATGATAACTATAAGTAATAGTAGCAAGTCAGTTGATATCTTTTTAGCTTATGAAAAATACCTATAGATAAAATAAACAAGCTATTTTAGCCCTTATCATCATTAGTTTCTCAAAACACCAAATTTTGGCCGAGCTAAATCTACCACGTTAAAATAGTCTTGCGTTTACGTCTTATTAATAATGGTGGTTATGCACTATTTAAGCAGAGCTGAGCATTCGCTATGCCATGTGTACGTTGTAAGCCAACATGCTCGCTAAATTCACATAAATGTTCGGCAGTACCTACTGCTCCTGTGAATATACTTTCAAAGTCTGTAGTGAGTTTTAACCAGTTTTCATCACTGACGTGTAGTCTGGCTAGAATATTTACAGCTTTACTGTTGATAACACCACGTTTGTCATCACGCAGGATGCGTCCTGTTTCATCAACGAGGGTTAAGTAGTCTTGTAAGCTAAAACGAATACCTAAGGGTTTATGCTGGTGTTCATCGCCAGTAAAAGGTAGTAACGCTGTAGGTTGTTCACCTTTTATCGCGGCTTGTATACGTAATTGAATACTGGTGAAGTCTGACTGCTCTGGTGTGGGTGCAATGCCTGCACGTACAGGGTTTAAATCAACATATGCCATGCATGACAGTAAAGCCCCTTCATCAAGCAGTGCTTGTGATTTAAAACGCCCTTCCCAGAAGTGCCCTGTGCAGTTGTCTTCTCTATTTGCTTGTCGGGCTATAGGCTCGTTTAATGAACGCATAAACCAGCTAATATCCATTAATCGTTGTTTGTAAATATCAGCCGTGCTTTCAATCATCTCCAGTTGATATTTATCCAACGGTTGATTATCCAGTTGATTTGAATATTTTTGAGTTAGAAGTGTGCCTTTGAATAACTGATGCCAACGCTCAATAACCTCGCCAGTTGACCACTTTTTAACTTTTTCTACATCTACGCATAACACGAGGTGTAGGTGGTTATGCATCACAGCATGTGCACAGATATCGATAGAAAACACTTGAGATAATTGAAATAGTCGTTTTTCAATCCATGTACGCCTATGTTCAAAACTTACCCCTGTCACCTTATCTACGCCACACAAAAAAGCCTTTCGAACTGTACGGCTGCATATATGATAAAAAGGCGTATCTAATAAACTAATTTGTTGTGAACGAGGCTTAGGCATTTCAATCACCAACTTAATAAAAGTAAATTAAGCTTAGTTTAGTGATTGAAATATGCACAACTTATCATGGGTGGCCTGATAACTTTGCCTGATAACTTTACTTAATAACTTAATAACTTAATAACTTGATAACTTGATAACTTGATAACTTGATAACTTGATAACTTCAGGATATTTTTTTACTACAAAGTTATTCTTAATTACCAGTATTATTTTGTACCGACAAATTAAACGTTTTTACATCACAGCTATTGAGGACATCACAACCTCTTATAATAAACCTTAGGCTTGATAGGTCTTTTTGCTGAAAGGGCTTACTACCAATAGAGCAAGATAACTTGTTGTCATCAATTCCACATTGAACTTCACCTGTTGCGTTAGGACAAAGTGAGAAAGAAGCGTTACCGCATTTAAGCCCTATTATTTTATTTCTGTCAGAATGTACTACACCGTTGGTCGATAAATATAAATCTATTTTGTAAGACGCTGAGGTTGGTGATACCCACTGAACTTCAAAGCTAGTACCTTCTGTAACCGTAACCTGCTCTTCTTCATAATAATCTTTTGAATCAAATCTGACATTTTGTAGGGTAAAGCCCCCGGTATCAGCTATTGAGCCATTGATGTCGAGCGCTTTTTCATCAGTATCACTCCCACAAGCGCTTAGTACCAAGATGCTAATGATTAATGAAAAATTTTTCATAAATATCCTTATTATTAAATTAAATGTATTCCATACTTTGCTGTTCAGTTCTCTTTGAAGACATTAATCTTTTCAGTTCGTTACGTCAACAATACGCACTTTAAAGTCATCACAATATTACTGAGTGGCTGCCGGCTTTGTGAGAAAAGAGGCTACTAATAGTGAGATTACTCCCCATAGATTTAACCGCCCAACGTACTTTATACTTAAGGTAAATCTAAAGTAGATCCTTGTACTAAGTCTGTATTTTTTGGCTCTGAAAATGCCGAAGGATACCTTGGTGAAAGTAGTATTTATAAGCAAGGTGACTACGATGTAAGAACTCGGCAGTGTATAAAGATTTAAAGCAACATCAAAAATGGACTGTGTCACAGGTTTAGAACATCCTGCTAATATTTTAATAGATTGTATTTCGGAGTTTGTTGACCAAGCTAAGCAATTGACTCTGTACCCATGATAAAGATAACTTTCGCAGACATAAAAAAAACAGCTAATAATTTACAGGCTTAAATAAAAGCCTTCAATTATTAGCTGTAAAACAACCAGTAAACAAAACCTGGTTACACACTAAAAAACAAATACAACAGAGAGACTTTACATTTTTGTAACAAATAAATACATTACAGAGCATTACACCGTAATGAATACAGCAATGAAACCAGTTATACCGTTGTATTTATAAGTTTTATCAAAAAACTTGTTAGCTTTTAAGAGCTGCGTGTTTATCTTATTCTATTCTTATCGTTGACAAGCTAGTGTGTTTGTTAACATCACCACAGTGCAGTCATAGATGTTCAGCTTGGTTTCTAACAAATCTCAGACAGTTATTAATGCTTACCTAATAATGAAATATAACCAGCACTGAGTGACAATGTTGATTTCACAAAGTACAAATACACGGTCGGATACTTGATAGGTTAATAGTGCATTCAAAGAAACTTAATGATCGAGAACACGAGATTGTAAACAACCAGTACACTATTTTAATTTGTCAGGTTATAATTAGCGCTTATCATTTTTTGAAAAGGTTTCCTCGGCAATGGAAAAACGTTTTATTACCGCGCAAGAATTATTAGAAGATTCTTTTCGCGTAGCCGCTAAAGTATTTGAAGACGGCTTTCGCCCTCAGTTTATTGTGGGTATCTGGCGTGGTGGTGCACCTATTGGCATCGCTGTTCAAGAGTATTTCGACTTTAAAAAAGTAGAAACTGATCACATTGCTGTTCGTACGTCGTCTTACTACGGCATTAACCAGCAAAGTAAAGAAATTAAAGTTCATGGCTTACATTACATTATTGAAAATGCTAACTCTGGTGATGGCTTATTAATTGTTGATGATGTTTTTGACTCCGGTCGAAGCATTCAAGCATTAATTAAGCAGTTAAAAGAGAACATGCGTAATAATATGCCTGAAGATGTTCGTGTTGCTTGTCCTTGGTATAAGCCTCAAAACTCAAAAGTTGATTTTGCACCTGACTACTTTGTTCATACTTCTGATGAATGGTTAGTATTCCCGCATGAATTATCGGGTTTAACACCTGATGAAATCATCAATGGCAAAAAAGATTTAGCAAACATTCAAGACTTATTAGTTTAGCGGTTTTACTTTACCTCTAAACAGTTATTTAAAGCATGTCATCTCGACATGCTTTTTTTTTACCTGATAATAAGGTTATTTTAAGACTCTGGGTTTATTTAGTTATTTATAACGTCATTGTCCTTTCATTCATCTACAACCTCGCGACCTTCCCTTTTAATAGCTAATCCACGGCAACTTACATCTATTGTGATCTTCATATGAATAACTTTTTCACCGTTAAGTCGATTTAACATTAAGTTAAATATAATTAAAACTTGATCTATATCAATATAGGTTTAAACTTTCAGAAATTACTGAAACATCAGAACACTCATATGATACTTACTACAAAAATAGAATCCTTCGTAATGCATTGCGGCGAAATGGGCAGTCGTTGGGGCTTTAATCGTACTGTTGGTCAAATGTATGGCTTGCTGATTATTCATGAAGATGCATTAACTGCGATAGACATTTCTGAAGCTCTTAATATCTCTCGCGGTAATGTCAGCATGGGCATTAAAGAACTACAGTCTTGGCGTTTAGTGCAGGTTCAGCATAAACCAAAAGACAGAAAAGAGTATTACTCGCCAGCGGGATCAATTTGGGAGATGGCTACGCGCGTATTTGAAGAGCGCCGTAAACGCGAAGTAGATCCAACGCTCTCACTGTTACGCGATAATTTATTAGATGAACCCGCTAATCAAAAGGAAGTGTATGCGCAAGAGAAAATGCATGAAATTCATGACTTACTAGAGACAGGCACTCACTGGGCAAGTGAACTACAAAGCATGAGTCCAGACAAACTTAAGACCCTAATGAAATTGGGTTCTGGGGTAAGTAAAGTTATCAATTTTAAAGATAAATTCATTAACAAAAACTAAGTTAACAATTCATTTTGTTTATAAATCACTGAACATTTTCAATTTACAGCCAACCATTTAACCACCTCTAAGTAGTAGGCTAACGGAGTCCATTATGTTTGAAACACTCATGCTGTCACGCATGCAGTTTGCAGCTAATATCAGTTTTCATATTCTTTTTCCTACAATAACCATAGCGCTAAGTTGGTTTTTGTTTTATTTCAAATTACGTTTTGTTCAAACTGGCGAGCCAGTTTGGATGCGCGCCTATCGATTTTGGGTCAAAATATTCGCGATAACTTTTGCCATTGGCGTGGTTACTGGCATTACCATGTCATTTCAGTTTGGCACTAACTGGCCTAAGTTCATGGAAACTGTTGGTAATATTGCTGGCCCGTTATTAGGTTATGAAGTATTAACTGCATTTTTTCTTGAAGCTGGCTTTCTCGGTATTATGTTATTTGGTATGAATAGAGTTTCAGCAAGGGTACATACTTTAGCGACCCTTATTGTTGCCATTGGTACTACCTTGTCTGCCTTTTGGATTCTAGCGCTTAACTCTTGGATGCAAACCCCACAAGGTCATGAAATGCGCGATGGTGTTGCTTTTCCTGTTGATTGGTTAGCGATTATTTTTAACCCTTCATTCCCCTATCGTTTATCGCATATGGTTGTAGCATCAGGTTTAACCGCCGCATTTTTAATCGCTGGCATCAGTGCTTATAGATTACTAAAGGGCGATGATAAACAAGCACCTAAATTGACCTTAAAAATAGCCTTAACGGTAGCAATGGTTTTAGCGCCTCTGCAAATTTTTATTGGCGATATGCACGGGCTAAATACCCTTGAACATCAGCCACAAAAGATTGCTGCAATGGAAGGTGTTTGGCATACAGAAAAAGGCGCTCCGCTATTACTTTTTGCCATTCCTGATGAGCAGAATAAAACTAATCATTTTGAACTGGCTATCCCTAAGATGGCAAGTTTCATTTTAACTCATGATCTTGAAGGTGAAATTAAAGGCTTAAATGAATTTGAGGGTAATCATCCTCCAGTAGCACCATTGTTTTTCGCCTTTCGAATTATGGTAGGTGTTGGTATGTTAATGCTCATTATTTCTTGGCTGAGTCGAATACAGCTTTGGCGTAATAAGCCTTTGCCAACATGGTTATTAAGAGTATTAGTTGCTATGTCTTTTTCAGGCTGGCTAGCAACGTTAGCTGGGTGGTATGTTACTGAAATTGGCAGGCAGCCTTGGCTAGTTACCGGTATTTTAACCGTTAAAGACGCTGCCACTGATATAGCTCCGGGTAATGTAGCTTTATCACTGTCTCTTTATCTTATTTTGTATGTGGTGTTAATGACCGCTTATTTACATACGATATTTACTATGGCAAACCGTGCTGTTGAAATTGAAGAAATCACCGATGATGAAAAAGTTAAACCTGTGGTTCATTCAATGCCAATAAAGGAGAGTAATTATGTTTGAAGCTGATTCACTGGCAGTAATTTTTGTTTCGCTAATGGGTTTTTCATTATTGTTATACGCCATTTTAGATGGTTATGATTTAGGTGTGGGTATTTTACTCCCCCTAAAACAAAAAGATGATAGCGATACTATGATTGCCTCCATTGGCCCTTTTTGGGATGCCAATGAAACCTGGCTTGTCTTAGCGATTGGTTTACTGTTAATTGCTTTTCCAGCAGCGCATAGTCATATTTTTAAAGAGCTCTACTTACCGACTGCGGTATTATTAATTAGCTTAGTATTACGTGGGGTAGCTTTTGATTTCAGAGCCAAAGCCGCATTTAGCCACAAACCCACTTGGAATAAAGTATTTAAAGTGGGTTCGTTACTCGCAGCAATGAGCCAAGGTTATATGTTAGGCATGTATGTGATGGGCTTTGAAGATACCTTAGCCGCTTATGCTTTTAGTCTTCTCAGTGCTTTTGGTGTAGCTGCTGCTTATGCATACATTGGTGCATGTTGGTTAATCATGAAAACCGAAGGGGCATTGCAAGTACAAGCTGTTAACTGGGCTAAAAAGACCGGTCTTATTTGTTTTATTGGGGTTATAGCTGTTTCTGCGGTAAACCCCTTAATAAACCCTGATGTTTACGCTAAATGGTTTGCTTGGCCAACGACCTTATATATATTACCTTTACCGGTATTATGCTTTGCCTTATTTGTTTATAGTCAAATTCAGTTGAAACAGTTGCCAGCCGTGGATGATAAAGGCTGTTGGCGACCGTTTGTTGCTGCTGTGGTTATTTTTTCCTTGTGTTTATTTGGTTTAGCTTTTAGTTTCTTTCCCTATATTGTGCCAGGAAAATTAACTATTTGGGAATCAGCTGCTGCGCCTGAATCACTTAGCTTTATTCTATGGGGAGCAATAGTCGTTGTGCCTGTGATCATTAGTTACACCATTTTTTCCTATCGTGTATTTTGGGGCAAGGTACAAGAATTGAGATACAATTAACGGTTATGCTTATCCATCTATGTAAGTAACTTAATTAATAGATAATAAAAAAGCACATTTAGTATTACTAAATGTGCTTTTTTGATTATTGCTTACGGTGATCCGCATTGGGCTATAGTTTATGCCTTATGCTTAGACTTAGACTTAGACTTAGTTTATCGCCAGCAATTCAACATCAAATATCAATAATGCACCTGGGCCTATTTTTCCTGCCGGTTTATTACCGTATCCTAAACTTGATGGAATATAAAAACGTGTTTTTTCTCCAACTACCATTAGCTGAACACCTTCGGTCCAACCTTTGATAACTTGGTTCAAACCAAAGCTAATTGGCTCCCCTCGGTCTACTGAACTATCAAATACACTGCCATCAAGTAAAGTGCCATGGTAATGCACTTTAACTTTCGAAGATCGATTTGGGTGATCACTACCTGTTCCCTGAGTAAGCACTTTATATTGTAAGCCTGAAGCTGTCTCTATAATGCCTTCCTCACTTTTATTAGCCGCTAAAAACTCATGACCTAATTTTATATTAAGTTGGGCTGCTTCTTTGTTGCCATTTTGTCGCATCATGAAGAACACAAAAAGACCAATAACAATAGCTAATAATAAAAACTTACTCATTTAATAATACTCTTATACAGTTGTTTAACTAAAAATTCATGCTACTTAATTTCTCATTAATTTACCAGTTCAAAGACCTTAATTTCCTTTATAAAAAAAGGCCAATTCATTCTATTTTTCGTCGGTTAGTTAGCAAAACACACCTAGATGCCACGATCATTTTGTTACTAGCGAAGGTTGCACATGAATTTACTGAGATGTTTCAGTTTCAACAGCATGAAAATAGGGGGGTGCCCACATCAGTAGAACTAAAATTGATAAGCTAACGTTAAATATGCTGCTCTTGATGTTTCATGAGGATAACTATTAATAGAGTTTTCTGTTGTTTCAAATTGCTTCACGTAGAGCGCTTCATCAAGTAAATTATTTATATATAGCGACAGTGACAGTCCTTCATATTGCTGGTCAAAATTCCATAACATATTAAAACTGATATTATGATCCTCGCCAGCTTGTTCATTAACATCTGCACTTAAATCGAGAGCGTTGGTGGGATACTTCGAACTATAGTTATCAAACACACTCACTGAATAATTTTCAAACTTATAACTCACTCCTAGTTTAAAAGTATGTTGTGGCATTTGCGTAATATCATCAATATTTGTTTGTGTCGCTAAAAACTGTGTTTGTTTGTTCTTTTGTATACTGTAAGAGCTTTGTATGTCCCAGTTTTGATAGCGGTAACGCGCTTCAATTGCGCCGCCAATAAATTCACGCTGCTCGGTATTATAAAAGCTCCGTGGATACATATTTTGACTGCTGGAAGCAATATTGATTAGTTGGTCTTGGGTACTTTTAAATGCCGAAACAGCAAGGTGATATTGGTTCTTACTGTAACTTATTTGGCTTTCAACGGTTTTAATGTGTTCTGGCGCGAGCAATTTATTACCTATCACCAAGCCATTAAAAATGTTTAAGCTGGTTTCAATAGCATTAGGCGCTCGATAGCCCTCATTATAAAGTATCTTCGCTACCCACTGAGGGTTAAACTGATGAACAATACCCAACCTAGGTACCCAATGCGACTCTAGACCTGAAAATTTTAGCCACATAGCGCCAATGATTAAATTCGTATCATGGTAGCGATAATTATAGTGAGAGAACAGTGAATATAAATCAGATGAGAACTCATCTACTTGTATGCCGACATTATTTGAGGTGCCCTTCGCATTAACAATCTGGTTTAAGTTAGCACCAATCAGTAACCGACTATTAGTAAACTGAAATTGATTCTCAAAATCTAAATTCAATTCATTACTTTTTAAACTATAACTTTCATACCATATATTGCTAAGGCTAAACTTACTCTGTAAATTATCCGCATTATATAGTTGATAACCCATATCGATATATTGCACATCATCTTCAAATGTTTCATTCGTATCAAAAGGAGTTTTCAAACCATAATAGTTTCCTGCTAGCTTATTGCTATAACCACTAATACTATTATCGCCCACTTGCAATTCAGCCCAAAAAGCCAAGTTATCATGCACTAAGTTATGCTCAATTGTTGTTAAGTCACTGTCTAGAAATTGTGAATCCCAACCCTGTGATTTAAAATAATTGCCAGCCATATTCGCGGAAAAACCTTTATTCACAATACCGCCATTAAACTGCAATTGCATCGCTGAATTATCACCCACAGTGCCACTAATAAAATCTGCTGATTCATTGGCATCTTTAGTAATAATATTGACCACTGCACTATAGGCGTTAGCGCCATATAATACTGACGCACTGCCTTGAATAAATTCTATTTGTTTAACTTGCTTAAGAGGAAAGCCATAGAGTAATAGCCTGCTTGCTGATGAGGAAAAGGCGCTAATACGAAAAGGTCGGCCATTTATTAGAAACAATACATGATCGCCTGCTATTGAACGGTCTCCCCGAACAGATAGCACATCTCTAGGTGTGAGTGAGTCAGCATTCAATAAGGTACCTGGTAATCGCTGCAATACATCAACTAAGTTTTTTGCACCATATAACGTTATCTCTTCGGCTGTAATCACCGTAATGATACCTTCTGAAGTTTTAGCCTCGGTATTTGATCTTGAAGTTGAAGTTACTTGAATTTTTAGTAACTGTTCTAACGACAAAGAAAACGGATCTATTTCTGTATCATTACTCAATACTTGGATATTAGCCTGTGCCACGAACAACGCACTGCCAGTACATAAAATGATGATAAAAATAATCCGGAATAGAAAGCTTAGCAGCATATTTTTCTACGCTTAAAATACTAATACTCTTTTAAGCGTAGAGAAGCAAATATCAAAAAACAACTAGAGCGCTGAAAGTTTACTTCACAAATTTATATTAGTTTTCACATCAAGTATTTAACAATGTCTCGAAAATTGGTGTGTTGTATTGTAGACAGGGTAAGTCTTGTATACTTTTCAAGCAATCACTTGACTCTTGCGCCGCAAGTTTTAAAGTATATTATCCGTAGCGGCTGTTTATTTTATCAGGCATGCATCAATGCAAGGTTTGCTTGCTCTGGTAAAAAAAAATGGCTTGCCGAAAGGCACTACTTTGTATTTCTATAGCAGTAACTTCACAAGGATAAAAGCACCCCGAACTATAAATATCATCAAGGTTCGCTTGGTCATAACGCTAAACTCTTTACCCATAGAACTAGGCAATTTTTTCGTTAATTGATAGGCGGTATTAACGCCCGCTCAGTTAATTTAATGGTTGGACCAACAGTAGCGATGCCAATCATGTTTGGGAGAGTGAAGCGGGCACACCCCCTTCAAGCAGTACCGGCCCGAGTGAAGGCGCGTTAACTACAGGGCTATATGGTTATGTTGAAACTTCAAGTAACTATGCCTATAACGTCGGTGATACAGCTTCTCTCGACAGTCCCGTTATTAGTGGAAGTCAACGTAGCTTGAGCTTTTATTCCCATATGTATGGCGTTGAAATTGGCAGCTTAAGTGTTGATGTATTTCATCAAGGTAGCTGGAAACTTGATCATTTATTATTGGATGGTCAACAACACTCGAGCTCAAGTGATGCTTTTACCCAGCATAACATAGACCTATCTCAATTCTATGGTGATATCATTATCCGCTTTAGAACAGTCGCTGCTGGTGACTGGAAAGGAGACATTGCTATTGACGATATTGTTGTTACAGGCCCCCGCTAGACCCGTTATCTTTGCCCGCGGTAAGCAACAGCACACCTTTTTCATTTATCTATCTTGAAATAAAAACAATATAAAAGTGATAAATAGCGACGATTAATTGTGCTATTTATCGCTTTTCTCTATTTGTACTACTCAAACAGCATAACACTGGCGACTTGAACTAAGCCTAAAACTAAAATTGATACTGCTCTGCTTTTGCTAATAATTTTTTAGCTGTCAATTTACTGTTGGCGCAAGCGTTAATATCTTTTTTATTAAATACCAAAATTTGGTCCTTGAAACCTCGGCTTTGCTGGTTGCCCGCACCTTTAATAATTAAGCTAACATGCTCTTCACTTGGTACTTCTCGCAATCCATTACCGTATAAACATAATGTTTCCACTAAAGCGCTATTTAGCGCAGAAAAATGTGCCTTTCTTGCTTTGGTTTGAGCCATTTGTTGCACTTCTCTCACCTTATTTAACTCAGTAACTTTTTGCTCAAGTTTGGTTCTATTATTATGCAAAGTTACTGTACTTGCTTTAATCTTGTTAAGCTCAGCTGTTAACTCATCTTTAGACTCTTTCTCTGCATGTTGTAACTGGTACTCTATATCTTTACGTTGTCGCTCAATATCACGCATTTCGTAGGCAATATCACGTTGCTCACTACGAAGTTCTCTAGCGCCTTCTCTTTGCTGTTCAAACACTTCAATAACGCGTTCAAGTTTGTGTTCTTCAAAATAGAGATCAAAATCGTCATCACTCGAAATAACAATTCTTTCAGCTTCATTAAGGGGAGCAATAGGCGCTAATGGCGCTACTCGCGGCAATGGTGGTAATTTCGATACTGGCGCTACTATTTGAAAAAACTGATGATGCGATGATCCACCATGAGCTGAATGTATCGTAAAAATAGCTCCCTGCCCTTGCAAATAAACACTATCAATTGAGCGAATCAATGATTGACGTGAATTCTGTGAGACTTTAGCCGATGACAACATAATGTCATTCATGATATCTAATTGCTTATGCAATTTATCGTAGTTTTGATCAGCGCCTTGAACACTAAACGCGAGTAATAATGCAGAACTTATTAGTGCTATTTTTACTTTTACTTTCATAATATTTTTGCTCGAATTTGGCTTTTTCATTAAGTTTGTTACTTTCATTCTAAATTCCCCTGTATGGATAGTACTAATATCTGTTTTGTTTGCCTAAATTTCTCAAGGCTTATTTAGCGGTATTAAGTGGTAACTATCTAAACCTAACCTTTATAGTTAACTGGCTTAGTTGCGTTGGTGTCACTGTTTTGCTTTAGCCCAATTTTTTGAAAACTAATCTCTCGTTCAAGTTGCTGGAATTTAATTTTCTGTGTTAATTGTTCATCTTGTCGTTGTGCATTAAAGAAACTAATAAAGTCACTCATATCTTCTTTACGTTCTTTTCTCGAAGCGCCAATCACATAACCAGCTAAGGCAAGGTTATTGCTCTGCTGCTGCGTACTCATATCAACACGGTAATTAGCTAAAATAACTTGTTGCTCAGCGGCAAATTCACGTAATTTTAAATCCACTAAGGTTTCGATATCTTTATTGTCTTTGTTTGATAATGAGTTTCCTAACGAACGAGTTAACTGGGCAGCTACCTTTTGCTGAACTTGTTGGTCAATTAAGGTAGCTACTTGCTGATCAAATGCTTGTTGATCAAAAGGCTTACCCTGCATAAATGTCATTATTATGGTGATAGCAACGGCTGAACACGCCATTGATAATGTGGGAACACCCAACCACATTCGCCAATTAATTGAATGGCCTTGTACTGTGCTTTTTTCAGTTTTGAAATGCTGTTCAAAAGCTTGTGATCTATGCCAATCAGGCACCTCTTGCTCTATCTCAACGCTTGCTTGATGGGCAAGGCTTTCGCTGAATAATGCTCTGTCGTTTTCACTCATTCGAGCATCAACTGATTTATTTTCAGACATACTCCACCTCTACTTTACGAATTGAATCATCTGTTAATTGCATTTTTAATTTATCGAGTGCGCTATAAAGTTGTGATTTTGCCGTATTAGTTGATATGCCTAACTGCTGACTAATATCTTCAAAAGTACATTGTTGGAAAAACTTGAGTTCCACCACTAACTTTTGCTTTACCGGTAAATTCTGCATAGCCTCTAACAAGGCGCTACTTTGTTGCTGAATATGTAAATCCTTTTCTAGGCAAACTGTGTCTGCATCTTCCTGCTCAGGCACATCATCAAGGGATTGCATCGGCCGTTTTCGTCGATAAAACTCAAGACAACGATAATGAGCAATTTTAAACAGCCAATTTTTAAAAGGACATTCACCTCGAAATTTGTCCAAACTTCGAAATAACGCTATAAAAATATCTTGCATCAAGTCCATGGCGTCTGTCGGGTTATTTACCATACGTAAAGCATAGTTATAGAGATTTTTCTCATAACGCTTTACCAGTGTTAGCCATGCAGACTCTTTCCCTTTTAGCGCTAGCGCTATGAGCGTTTTATCGCTTTTTTCAAACACAAAGGCTCCTATTTATATTTATAGTGATACTTATTATTAGCATTTTGATTATGTCATCATCGGTAACATAAGCTTCATTCTTACTTAGGTTCTACTATAAAGTAGTGTTGGTTAGCAAAATAGTTTGAAAAAATTAATTTTATTTTCATTAGATAGACAAAACGTCTAGCTACCTGCCTGTAGAACTAAACTCTGTGCATAAAAAAGCCCTTTACCGAATAATACGGTAAAGGGCTTTTTCATAACTATGTGTTATACCTGATGCTTATAGCTAACAGTAATAACTAACAAACAAAGTGTTCAGGCATTAAAACTTCATCACCACACGACCCGTTATATCGCCATTAATCATGTCTTCAAAAATATCATTAATATCTTCAAGTGACTTTTCAATGGTAATCGCTTTTACTTTCCCACGAGCGGCAAAGTCTAAACACTCGATTAAGTCTTTACGTGTACCAACAATAGAGCCAATAACACTAACGCCATTAAGAACAGTGTCAAAAATAGGTAATGGCATATCTTCAGCAGGCAAACCAACTAAGACACACTTACCGCCACGACGAATGACCTTATAGCTTTGCTCAAAGCCGCTTTTACTAACCGCTGTACATATGCTGGCATGCACGCCGCCAGTTTCAGCAAGGACCCTCGCAACAACATCATCTTCTTTAAAGTCTAAACATAGAGTCGCACCAAGGCTTTTAGCAAGCTGTAATTTTTCAACGCCAGTATCAACAGCAATAACATTTAATCCCATGGCAACGGCATATTGCACGGCTAAGTGCCCTAAACCACCAATGCCAAATATGGCGATCCATTGACCCGGTTTTGCGGTAGAAACCTTTAATGCTTTATAGGTAGTAACGCCTGCGCAAAATAAGGGGGCCGCATCAACATAATCAATACCATCAGGGATTTTAACCACATAATCGCCATCGGCTTTGCAATACTCAGCATAACTGCCATCAACTGAGTAACCCGCGTTTTGTTGAGATAAACATAAATTTTCATCGCCTGACAAACAATAATCACAATAACCACATGCACTATACAACCAAGGAATACCAACACGGTCACCTAGTTTTAAGTGTTTAACGTGCTCACCTATTTCAACTATTTCACCAACACCTTCATGACCTGGTACCAATGGCATTTTAGGTTTAACAGGCCAATCACCATGGCACGCATGTAGGTCGGTATGACAGACACCACAGGCATGGATCTTAACTAAAATTTCTTTACTAGAGATAGTTGGTTTGTCGAGTTGCTGAATTTCAAGTTTTCCCTTAAATTTATGATTAACCGCTGCTTTCATAATTGAACTCCTTTTTCATTAATAGTGAGGTATAGCAAATAATTCATTGTAAAACCCCTGACCTTTAAGACAAGGATACAGATCAATGAAAGTCGAATAAAAGACCAAAAAACAATCAACTTAGGCGGTGACAGGCGATTAAATAATAGTAAGAAGGAGTTAAGGCTATAAAAACACAAAAAAATAGAATAAAAAATTAACAAACGATAAAAAGTATGTTTAAAATAGAGGAGTTAGCGCTATGTCTCCATAGTTTAACTGGATAAAACTGCGGCCTCCTAAGCCGCTGCTCTGGGTTCGAGTCCCGGTGGGGACGCCAACTATACTTTACGTGATGACTTAGAAAAAATAGGTAAGTAGCTTTGACTTTTCTTACACATTTACTTCTCTTTTTATTATCACTTAAATCCCTCTAAGCACTTAAAAACTTGTTAATGAAACGTCAGTGCTCGTCTCAAAATAATCGTTTACTGCGATTATTTTAACTCATAAAAAAAGGCAGAGATTTTATACTCTACCTTTTTGACTTACTCTATTAAAAACCCACCATATTTTATAATACAGTACCATTTTCAGTGGTTTTTACCTGACTTCCCTTCAATTCATTATTGCTTTGTTGCGCTTGCTGCTTTTGTTGAGTAGTTATATGCTCTATAGCTTGCTTACGCTGAGCATACATTTGCTCTTGACTCGGTTTCGTTGGCTTTGATTTATGTAATGAATTACTCGTTAAACTTTTAGCTGATCGTTTCACTACTTGGCCCTGAGCTATGCGTAGTGATTGCTTCTTTTGCTTTTGTAAAACAAGTAACTGCTCAGACAATTTTGATAGTTGTTGGTTAGCTTTGTTGTTTTCAGCGTGCAACTTTGATATTTGGTCACTTTCAAGAGCGTTAGTTACGCCGTATCCTGCAACTAAACCAACGACTAATGATAAGATTATTTTTTTCATTGTTTATTCCTATAAAAAAGGGATATTGCTATCCCTTTTTATTTACTCAATATTATTTTATTGAGGGATGCCATCAACTAGTACACCTAAACCTTCTAAGGTCGTTTTTTGGTTTGCATCAGTTAAAGGAATGGCGTCAATATTTACGTAGCTCAAACGAGATTGATCTACGTCGTTGGAAAATAAAACATCTTGCGCATTACGTAAGTCTATTAACAGTTGAATATCATTAACTTGGGTATTGTTGATACCCAAATGATTGAGATTAAGCAATGTATCTATACCTGTTAAACCAGAGACAGACACGTTGGTAATCTCTAAAAAGTTAAGATTTGGCTGGTTAGATATAATTAGTTGCCAGTAGGTATCATCAAATAGGCTGTTCCCACGGTGACCTAGATTACTAAGAGATACACTTGTCATTAATGTTTCAAAATCGACATATGGAATATCCCCATTCAAATATAAGCCGTTTAACGCTGGCATTTGCGTAAATATCTCAACACCGTTACTAAGTTGTGCATAATCTAACGCCACCATATGCAACATAGGCATATCTGTAAGTGGTGTTAAATCGTAGCTATTAGTGCCCCATAAATGGACAGCTCTTAATTGACGAGCATTACTTAAAGGCCCTAAGTCAGTAAGCGTGTCATTGTTTGAGATGTCTAAATCTTCAAGACGCATAATATTAGCTATATTGCCCATTTGCCCATCGCTTATCAACAGGTCAGTTAACCTTATAACCGTTAAGCTCGCTAGTTGTGTTAAAGGGCTTAAATCAACAATACCGCTATTACCACTAAGGTTTAAGTTAAATAAATTGGTTAATTGATTAATATCTGAAATATCGCTAATACCATAAGCATTACAATCTAAATCGGTTAGCTCTCTAATATTGATTAATAGTGTGTCATCAACACATTGTTGTAATTGAACATCATTAAAAGTAATACTACTTAACGCAACAGTGGCTTGCACTACTCCATCAACAAAGATATTACTTGATAAATTATTCACTTGTTCCGGATCATTTAGCGGTAAATTACTAACACCGAGATAAGAAAGTTCAGGGTTATTCCACAAGGTATTGATGTCAGCAACCAATGCATTATGAAGATGCAGCTCTTGTAAGAATTGCATACTATCTAACTCACCACCTAAATCCATAATAGGGTTATTATTTAATATAAGTGTTCGTAAATTATCAAAAACCCATAGCCCCCATAAGTCATGAATATTACGACCATCACAGTCTAAACTTTTAAGTTGACCTGTAACCGTCATACCTTGTGTATGTTCAAGTAAACATTGCTTAAGTTCAGCATCATTGATTTCAGCTAACGCATCAGCAATTAACCAACCATAAGCTAACTCGCCTTCTACCTGAACACCTTTATTCATCAACTCTTGTACTTGCGTACCAAGGTCAATACCATCAAGTACGGCTAAGTTATCTACATTGATATACTCTAAAGGGATCACTAACTCATTCCAAGATTCACCATTAACAAACAAGGAAGATAAGTCAGTAATTAGCGTATTTTCAATACCTAATGTAGATAAGTTTGGATTGTTATTAATAAATTGCGACAATAGATCATTACTTAAATAACTATTCCAACCTAGAGACAGCTGTTGCATGTTCGAATACCCTAAAATGATATCGACTTGCCATGGTTCCAGCTCGCCGTTTAACCAGAGGTGCTCAAGGTTTAACTGAGTAAATATGCTGAAGTCTACGACTTGAGTTACCGATATTGCTAACTCATTAAAATTAGCTAAACCTGTCAGAACACTCAAATCGTAAATATTCTCCGTCCACAAGTGCAAGCCACGTAAATTAGGCATACTTGCTGCATCAGCAATACTGGTCACTAAATTACTGTCTAAGGCAATACGTTCAATAGTACTGTGCCCTGCAAAAGCTGAAAAGTCACTATCTGCAAAGTTTGTATCAAATACATCAACGTGAATCAGACTAGAAATAAGTGCTAATGAACTAAAGTCAGAGATATTTTTATTACCAACTAAATTAACGTCTTGAAGGCTTGCAAGTTGACTAATATCTGAAATATCACTTAGATTTCGGTTGCTACAATCAAGACTAGTAATATCTTCTACAAAGGTAGCACCAATATCATTAACACAGTTTTGTAATTCTACATCAATAAATGAAATGCCATTTACTGGAGTACCTATTGTTTGAGTTGGATCATACGGAAAATCATCCGCATTATCGCCGACACCATCATCATCTGAATCATACTGTTCATTCGCGTCAAACGGGAATGCATCTTGATTATCACCGGTAAGATCACCATCGGAGTCTAACCATTCATTAGCATCAAACACGAACGCATCAACATCATTGGTGAAACCGTCGTTATCCATATCATTATCAACAGTGTCATTAATACCATCAGAATCGCTGTCCAAACCAATATCCATTACTTCGTAGTATTGAATACGTGGGGCAATCTCCATGTACCAAACCGGATCAGCACCGTAATTCCATGCTTCTGAATTACGTTCTTCATACTCAATGACATAAACACGATTACCTACTTGTTGAATGGGAACCCATACTCGTTTTCGATGTTCACTACAATCCAAGTTGCTAGGATCACAATTTGAATGCCATGCCCCATTTTTAGCGCCGTCGAGATATGACGTCATTACTGCTGAGTCCAAATCTCCCCAGTTCAACTGCCAAGTATCCCAACCTGAGCCATAAACATTGAAATTGAAATCGCTATCGCCACTCCAAACTCGTGTTGCTACGCCATTGTCTTGCAGGCGGTAACCAAATACGTCCGTGAGATCGAAGTTACTTTCATTATCGTAGGCATCGGGGTTGGTTAGTGAGAAACTATTTTGCGCAAATTTATTCATTAATGGGCCGAATGTGGCATTACCAAAAGGCGCCACCATTTGATAAGAGCTGCTCTTAATACCAGCATTATCCGCCTCAACCAACACTTCATCGATTTCAGCAAAGTCCTGGTAACGTGTCATGCGTACATATCCACCATTAGGATAAAATAATTCCAAGGTTCCTGCATCAAGTGACCAAGTAAACGTACTACCACTGAGTGTATTAGAGCCACTATAATCGGCGTTCAAAGTAGCCATATCTGCGGCCAAACGGAATTGGACATCGGTACTGAACTCATCCAAATTCGATGGCATTGCCCAGTTACCAGCGATTAACTCTGCTTCAGTAAACGCTGTGGCGTTTAAGGTCGACATATCAGTTAATAAAAGACTACTTGAATCTTCAATAGTTACTAAATTAGACCCTAAACCGATTAACTGCTCTTGCTCCCATGCTTGGACAAAACTATAATCCGTTACCGAGCTCTGCCAGAATGTTTGTGTACTGATATCGCTTGCGGCTAAAATCCAACGACGCTCATTAACTGTACTCAACATTTCTATTTGATAATTACCGTTACTATTAACAAAGTCATCCGCAACTTGTTGACTCACGATACCCATATCGGCCATATCTAAAGGTGTTAAGTACGTTGTACTTTGCACTGGTACATCAACGCTCATCAATAGTTCATCATTGACTATTGAATAACTAAAGCTCGTTGAACCTGAGCCACTGACCATGTCGCCAAGACCAGCATTAAACATGTATTGAGTACCTGCGCCTACACCTAATCTAAAGCTTGGCTCATCACCATGGCTTAAAGGTAAAGTAATATATTGAGCTTTTAATTCAGCGCTGGTAAATGTTTGTGCTACTGAAATATCAGCATCATCTGGTGCTACATCTATATCGTTATTAACACCGTCACCATCACGGTCGATATCTGCATTATCACCAGTACCGTCACCGTCTAAATCTGACCACTCTGTAACATCTAGAGGAAAAGCATCATCTTCATTAGCAACACCATCGTTGTCAAGATCGGCATCAGCGTTATCACCTATACCATCCATATCACCATCAAGCCATTCATTAGCATCAAGCACAAATGCATCGACATCATTGGTGAAACCATCGTTATCCATATCATCATCAAGACTATCAATTGTGCCATCAAAATCAGAATCTAAACCTATATCCAATACTTCATAGAATTGAATACGTGGGGCGATCTGCATGTACCAAACCGGATCAGCTCCGTAATTCCATGCTTCTGAATTACGTTCTTCATACTCAATGACATAAACACGATTGCCTACTTGCTGAATTGGAACCCATACACGTTTACGTACAGGACTACATTCCCAGTCATCTGGATTACAATCTGAATGCCAAGTGCCATTCCCGTCCATATAAGCAGTCATTTCAGCGGCTCCAAAATCTCCCCAGTTCAACTGCCAAGTATCCCAACCTGAGCCATAATCGTTGAAATTGAAATCGCCATCGCCACTCCAAACTCGTGTTGCTACGCCATTGTCCTGTAGGCGGTAACCAAATACGTCCGTGAGATCATAGTTACCTTCATTATCGTAAGCATCTGGGTTAGTTAGTGAGAAACTATTTTGCGCAAACTGATTAATTAGTGGATCTAATGTAGCATTTACAAAAGGTGCCACCATCTGATAAGAGCTGCTCTTAATACCAGCATTATCTGTCTCGACTAACACCTCATCAATTTCTGCAAAGTCCTGGTAACGTGTCATGCGCACATATCCACCATTGGGGTAAAATAACTCCAAGGTTCCCGCATCAAGTGACCAAGTAAACGTACTACCACTGATTGTATTAGAGCCACTATAATCGGCGTTCAAAGTAGCCATATCTGCGGCCAAACGGAATTGAATATCGGTACTGAACTCATCCAAATTCGATGGCATTGCCCAGTTCCCAGCGATTAACTCAGTTTCAGTAAACGCTGTTGCGTTTAAAGTCGACATATCAGTTAATAAGAGACTACCTGAGTATTCAATAGTTACTAAATTAGATCCTAAACCGATTAACTGCTCTTGCTCCCATACTTGGACAAAACTATAGTCCGTTACTGAGGTTTGCCAGAATGTTTGTGTACTGATATCGCTTGCAGCTAAAAGCCAACGACGTTCATTAACTGTACTCAACATTTCTATTTGATAATTACCGTTACTATTAATAAAGTCATCCGCTGCTTGTTGGCTCACAATGCCCATATCGGCCATATCTGAAGGTGTTAAGTACGTTGTACTTTGCACTGGCGCATCAACGCTCATCAATAGTTCATCATTGACTATTGAATAACTAAAGCTCGTTGAACCTGAGCCGCTGACCATGTCGCCAAGACCAGCATTAAACATGTATTGAGTACCTGCGCCTACACCTAACCTAAAGCTTGGTTCATCACCATGGCTTAAAGGTAAAGTAATATATTGAGCTTTTAATTCAGCACTGGTAAATGTTTGTGCTACTGAAATATCAGCATCATCTGGTGCTACATCTATATCATTATTAACGCCGTCACCATCACGGTCGATATCTGCATTATCACCCGTACCGTCACCGTCTAAATCTGACCACTCGGTAACATCTAGAGGAAAAGTATCATCTTCATTAGCAACACCATCATTATCTTGGTCGGGATCGAGTGAATCAGGGATATTATCAAAATCTGTATCAACATAATTGAACGCAGCTTCAATTTCAGCTTTCGCTGTTGCATCAAACAATAATGCCGATTCTATATGTCCTACAGGTAAATAATTACCACGACGTACTATCGTCAGACCTGGCTCAGTTTCACTATCTTCAACTAAGAATATGTATCTTTCGTCGGAATCTCTTTCTAAGTCTACATGCACATTTTCAGGAACTATAAAGCTATAAACAATATTACTGCCAACACTTTTAATAATAAGCCCTGCTTCCGCTATCTTCGTTGGCTCCCATAGACTATTCGCATTCTCAATGATCACAGCTTTAAAGTTAGCTCCATCAATATCACCATTATCTGAAACTAAATATGCTTGTACATTTACTTGGCCATTATCACCTAACCAAATCCCACCAATTAGATCGGTAAGAGGGTTACTAGAAAGGTTAATAATGTCAGCCATGGTTTCAGCTGGTGTAAATTCAGGATCCCAAGCAATAGGAATAGCATTATTACACTCTAGATTTGCCTCAAACCAAGCATCCCAATTATCATCACACCAAAATTCATAAGAATCTGTTTGTTGTGTGATTGTTGTAAAGAAGGCTTTTGAAGCGGCAGTAAAGGTAGCATCAGAAGATATCACCGACGAAAACTCGTCACCTAAAATACCAGTAATTGAATAACCGTCTAAATTCATCTCTTGGAAATCTAAGTGCAGAATCTCCTCTGAATTAGATAAAATCAATGTTTCACCAGTATTAACATAACCCGAAGCAGTTAAAATATCTGTACCTGTGACTATACCGATGTCAGTAACTAGCTTATCTGAACTACCAGCATTGCTTTCAGTCCATTGACTCAACTGTGTATCATATTCATAGAAAACTTCTAATTGACCATCTGTAACATCGCCTTTCTCAAAGAGTACACTCGAGATTTGGCCATTATTACCTTCAATATCACCTTCGTACCAACTAACACCACCAACCATTGAAGTTTGTTCATTCACTTGAGTTATACGAGTAGCGTAAATATTACCTACTTCGGTACAGCTTTCTTCGTTATCAAATTCAGTAAACGAGAAAGTGAAGGAATCAGTACTAGGCTCATATACGCCATCGTCAGCTATAAATGTACCGTCACTGAAAGTAAAAGTTGCGTCAGATTTAATGATGCCATATATACCTTCATCTTCGACATCTGCGTCCTTATGACCAACAAAGTGCAATTGAGATGCACTCATCGTTGCAATGATAATGTCCGCTTCCACAGGCTCTGGTTGACACTGTCCGTTAACTCCTGTTTGCGTATATGTTTGTTCAATTAACCAGTGACCATTTAAGTCAAAAGTGTAATTATCACAAATATCACCAATATCATTTCCATCACTATCTGCTTGGTCGATGTTTGGAATAAGCGGACAGTTATCGTCGATATCAAGAACAGTGTCATCATCAGTATCTAGTGGCGCTAAGGTCCAGTTAGCTGTGGTTATCCCCATTTCCGATGGTTTATTCACACTATCACCAGGGCCTGCTGCTGCCCAGCCATCGACTGCAAATTCAATACTGTGAGTTAATAAGAAGCCGCTTTCATTTTTAAAATTACAATCACCGCCACCAAGGAATTGCGCGGTAAAGCCTGCTGGGCAGACCCAAAAATCGAGTACATTGCCAGAGAAACTCATGCTAGGAGTATCGGTAATTAATGTTGCTCTTACTTCATCATTTTCAATACTTAAGAAGCTTTCATTATCAAATTTTACAGAGATAAACGAGTTAATTTGAACCGTATCGGTATCAGCTAATACAACACCATTAATGACACCCGTTAATACTTCGCCAGTTAGGAAGGTATAACTAAATTCGAATAATTCATTTTCACAAATATCACCTTTACCATTACCGTTAATGTCTAATTGATCTTCATTGGCATCGATTGGACAGTTGTCCGCAACATCACCCGTTCCATCACCATCAGTATCGGTAGTTTCCGTCGCATCATTCGGGAATGCATCGGCGTTATCACCTGTACCATCAGCATCACTATCTGCAGTTTCAGACGGATCACTTGGGAATGCATCGCCATTGTCACCAGTGCCATCGCCATCAGTATCGGTAATTTCCGTCGCATCATTCGGGAATACATCGGCGTTATCACCTGTACCATCACCATCACTATCTGCTACTTCAGACGGATCACTTGGGAATGCATCGCCATTATCACCCGTGCCATCACCATCAGTATCTACAACTTCAGTCGCATCATTAGGGAATTCATCGGCGTTATCACCTGTACCGTCACCATCGGTATCTGTTGTTTCAGACGAATCTCTAGGGAATGCATCTGTGGCATTATTTACACCATCACCATCTAAATCCGTATCAGCATTATCACCCTTACCATCGCCATCGGTATCGACAGACTCATTAACATCATTAGGAAATGCGTCATTAGTATTATCAACACCATCGCCATCAATATCAGTATCGGTATTATTACCAACACCATCACCATCTGTATCAAGGGTTTCAGATGCATCATAATCAAAGGCATCTTGCGCGTTTAATACACCATCATTATCGATATCTGCATCACTAACATCAGCAATTAAATCACCATCAAAATCGGCTGGTGTACTGGTAGAGTCTAATGGGTCAGAGTTAGCTGCAATTTCATCAACATCTAAGAATTGATCATTATCATCATCTAAATCGTGGTTATTACCAAGACCATCGCTATCAGTATCTAGCCATTCATTTACATCTAACGGGAATGCATCATCATTATCAATAACACCATCATTATCATCATCTGTATCAGGTGTTAAACCACCACTATCGGCCAGACCATCAGAATCTGTATCTACAAAAATATCACTTGGCACTGCCGCATTACTGTCATCAGAGTCTTGCTCTGTTGGCCAGCCATCGTTATCTGCATCTACTGCATTAAATTTAGTCGCATCGGTAGGGAAATCATCGGCATCATCTAATACACCATCATTATCGTCATCAGTATCGCAAGCATCACCAAATGCATCATTATCACTATTAATTTGGAATGTATTAGCGATTAGCGGACAATTGTCAGAATTGTTACCTATATTATCTTTGTCTGTATCGAAACGTTCCGAAGAATCAAGCGGTAAGGCATCTGCATTATCAAAAACGCCATCACCATCCGTATCACTTTTCAGTGGATCAGTGCCAAGTAAGGCTTCAGTTTCATCTTTTAAACTATCACCGTCGTCATCTTCATCGCGATAGTTACCAATACCATCACCATCAGTATCAATTGATTCCAATGCATCATATGGGAATAAATCATCTTCGTTTAAAACATTGTCACCATCAATATCTGTATCCGTATTATCACCAATAGTATCGAAATCTAAATCACTGCTTTCACTAGCATTTAACGGAAATACATCATCAAGGTCAATAACACCATCGTTATCATCATCACTATCAGGGGCTAAACCTCCTGTGTCAGCTTGGCCATCACCATCAGTATCGACAAAAGTAATATCAGGACTATTTACATCACTATCATTTGAGTCTTGCCCTACAGGCCAACCATCATTATCTTGATCTATCGCATTAGAGCGTGTGCTATCTAAGGGAAAGTCATCTGCTGTATCTAATACAGTATCGTTATCATCATCAGTATCAGCATTATTACCGGTACCATCTGAATCGGTATCAGTCGTTTCTGATGCATCAAATGGAAATGCATCATTTTCATCGATAACGCCATCGTTATCATCATCATTGTCTGAACGTTCAGCATCAACTACAACTGTCCTTAAATCATCTACAACTATGTATGCTACATCGGGCATGCCATCGTTATCGAAATCACTATCAGCTGCAGCATCTTCAGGGTAAGCATCTAATGAATTGAATACACCATCACCATCAATATCTGGTGAAAGTTCTGCTGGGGCTAAAACAATGACTTCTTCACTAGCAACAAAAGCAGCTGTATCTGTTGCGGTATTGCCCGTTTGTACCGTTTCAGCAATAATTAACTCTTTAACATCAGCAACGGTACGGCCATCCGGATCATTTGGAATGGGTAATGTAGAAGGGTCTTGTTCTAATATTTCTAGCGCATTCTCTGGATAACTTTCGGTAACAACACCATCAGCAGTGCCATCAATAACACCATCAGATAAATCCGCAGCTAAATCATCAAGAATATTATCAGTACTAACATCACTGTCACCACTCAGCTGTTTAATTTCATAAACAACCGCAGTTAGTGCCTCAACAGCACTACGGTATGCCGCTGTAGATGCTTGCTCATCAGCCGAATTGGTATCCTCATTAATTAAGGGAGGAGTATTGAATAAATCAACATTGTCTTCAAGACCAAAACCTAATGTAGACTTCACTTGTTCTTGGGCCGGTGCAATAGCGGCCAAAATTTCTGCATTAGTTGTTGTGCCATCTAAATTACCGGTATACGGAAGTACATTAGAATCAGCATTTTTAAATATTAATGAAACTGTCATATCAGTTAAAGGAGTCGCAAAAACTTGCTTACCTCCAGATAACATTTCATCAGTAAGCAAAGTTTTCATCACTTCGATAACAGGGTATTGCCCGGTAGTTATATCAATGGTGTCTTCAACTGCGCTAATTTCTAGAATATATGGCGGTGATATAGGAAAGGGTAAAGATAAGTTTTCAATTTGTGAAGCTGCATCGGTATTACCCGTTCCAACAGTTACACCTACAAAATTTGTTTGAGTTGAGTCTATCGCATAAACCTTAACATCGGCAAAAGCTAAAGGACCTTTCACTGCACTCCCTGTTATAGTTATTTCTACAGGTTCTGGATCTGGTTCAGGTTCTGGATCAGGTATAGGCTCCGGTTGAACAACAGGTGGTTTTTTTTCTTCTGTTTTAGAGTCAGAACCACAACCATAAATAGCAAAAATAGATAAGGTTATGAATAAAATATTGATAGTTTTAGACAAATATTTGAAAATGTATTGCATGAAACAAGTCCCTATTAAATATAATTGTTTTAATATGCAACAATAAATCAGAATTTATTGCATTAACGCTTAAGAAATATTAGACGGCTTTTGGACAAATACCCAACAAATAGGAGATGATTTTTAGAAGTTTATTTTGTGACCAATAGTGTTTTTTTTAACCTACTGTTAATTATATAATTAACAGTAGGTTAAATCTAAACACTACGAATGGTAATGCTAATAGTTTTGTTAACATGATGTTCAATATGTAAATGCTTTTAGGCCATAAAACATTACGAGTAGGTGTGCAGGAACTTTCAGTAACGTGAACACATTTATAAACTAGATTGATGCGTTTTTCAGGAACGACAATGTGGTTAGAATGATCTGCTTAAATTTTATTTAATCTCTAAATCATGAGATTCGAACATTTTCAACATAAAAAACAGTAACACTCTGGTAGCCAATTTCTGACTACATAAAAGTAAAAAGCCCCACTACCTATAATAATTCAGTAGTGGAGCTTAAATTTTTCATGGCAATCAAATACGAAGCTATTCTTCAGATTGCGTTATTTCTACATCCATGTCATCTGCGACTGAGTTACCACTCAGCATTGCACTCACTGCCATGATAATTACTGCAAATATCACGCTTGTTAATTTGAACCCTCGCGAGGATGAATTATTCATTGTTTTACCTATGTAGCAGCCTGTTTGATTTATTATTAATTTGTACTATTTGTGAACAGGCACAAAGACACTAAACCATTAACCTTTATTTTACAAGTTTTTTTAAATTTGTATTTTAATATTGTTTATTAACAATATTTTTCTCTTACTAAAAAAAATTAGCTCAATAAATCAAATGTTAATCCTTGCTGGGCTTCTTGTTGGTCACTGGATGATATCGTCACTCGAATCGAAGCATTTAGTACACCAGCACCTGAGCTCAAAGCACCTAAATTAGTATCGCCTCGTAATAACTGGCTATATTTAATAGCCATAGCTAATGCAGTACTGTCTGCTGTTAACTTATCATCTCTGTGCTGGCTAAAAGCTGGATCATTTATATCGGTGCTAATAGGATTTTGTGATACCAGCGTAAAAAATAAACTAGCCTC
The DNA here is from genome assembly GCF_002836255.1 of Colwellia sp. 75C3. Classification (GTDB taxonomy): domain Bacteria; phylum Pseudomonadota; class Gammaproteobacteria; order Enterobacterales; family Alteromonadaceae; genus Colwellia. The sequence continues at coordinate 568,677 of NZ_PJAU01000032.1, forward strand.
TGCTAACTTATGCTTATGAAGTTTTATTGATAAACGCAGTGCATCTGTTTTTAACAAATGATGGGCACTTTCAATCAGCGCATTGAGTAACTTTTGTATATACAATTCATCGCTGTTTATATAGTGAGGTACAGTAGTATCGATAAGGAAGAAAATTGACTTCCCTTCATAGACATTACTTGCTTTAAGTACCGATTCGCTGCGTTGTAAAAAACCATAAAAATCAAAACAATCTTCTTTGGCGGTAATTTTACCTGACTCGATATCAGATAAATCCATCATAGTATCGAGTAGCAGAGCAACATTGTTGCCCGCATGGCTTATTCCTGTCACTTGTTTATTATTAATGCCTTTTTTCTTTAATTGTTCAACAAACGCTTTTACGGCTAATAAGGGAACACGTAACTCTTTGTTTAGGTTGTTTAAAAAGTTGCTTTTAGCTAAGCTTTTTTGCTCCGAGCTTTCTTTAGCTAAAATAAGCGCTCTGGTTTTACTGTTTACTTGCTGTCCTAATTCACTTGAGTAAGCAGCCATCATCAATACCAACATTTGAAATAACAATGCCCCCAATGTGCCACCAATAAGTACAGCCCATGCTTGCCAACTTTTAGCCTGACTAAACCATGGTTGCTTTTCCACTATATTAATTTGCCAAAGACGGGAAAACACCTCAATAGATATTGTATCAATATGCCTGTTTGCAGTAGGTAATGCCTGACCAAACAAAATATGGGCTTTACCGTTTGAAATATCCTGAATAAAAAAACTAACCTCTTGATTTTTTTGTTGTGCCAGGTGCCCGAAAAAGCGGTCAAATTGAACGACGGCAACAACAAAACCTAATAACTTACCTTCTTTTATTAATGATAACTTCTGTTGCCCTGATGCCTGAGATGATTCACGCCCTTCAAGCGGTGAAAAAATAGCTTTGCTAAATAACATACCCGGCATAGCTAGCTGGTCTTGCACTAAGGTGATTGGCGCACTTGCAATAGTCTCTTCGCTATCAATAACGGTTTGCATAGACAATATATGCTTAGGGTTGCTATAAACATCTAAACCTAAAGCTGCCTGGTTACCATATTGCGGGTATATATAATATAAAGGGGCATATTGATTACGTGACTCAGCTAAGGTCATATCTCCGTTTGCTGTAAGCTCTTTAATTTGAAAATTCTGATCCAGTATTTTTGAACTTTGTTGCTCGAAACTTGCTCGCTGAGCAAAAGAAATAATGGGAGCCCACTCTAATGCTCTGACACTTGAATCTCTATTAAAAATGCTTTTACTAAACAAATTAAACTCTGTTAATGAAACATGCTCACTGGCTTTAAATAATGCCGAAAGACTACTGACATTATCAACTACCGAGTTCACCTCTTCGATAATTAACCGCTCTACTTCTACTTTCGATTGGTTAAATAGCGCTTGCCTATATTGTTGTTGTTCATATTGAGAGGCTTTGAGTAATAGAAAAATAGCCAAACCACCCAATAAAGACGTAAAGCCCACAAAGAGTCGCTTAGCTAATTTAAGCTGTTCAGCATTTTTAACCAACAATAATAATGGAATAAAAAAGACTGCCACTAACATACTCGTCGACCAAGTGTGAATAAAAGTATAGAAAAAAGTGCCTTGTATTACTTGGTTGTCCAGCATAGACATAATCAATACCGAGCTGGCAGAGACTAGACTTGCAATAGGCCCAATACGTAATAAAAAGAAAAACAGGTGCTTTCTTGATGTTAGCCATTTTTTATAATGAATAAACCGAAAAACAAGCTGCTTAGTCCAAAAACCTTGCAAAATTATGGCGAGCACGGCAATAGTCATCACAGCTAAATCTGCATCTAACTGAAAATAATATCCAAAAACAAATGCCAATACAGGGCTAATCAGTAATACCGCAATAAGTGGCGTAATGCCCCAAATCAGTAATAAACCACTAATAAGTGCCGCAGAAGGGCCAACAAAATTTACCAGTGATTGTGGATTAATAAACCATATCGCACCAAAACAAATGGCAATATATAAAATGGCAGAAATAAAAAAGCGTGATAGGTGAAGTTTTATCATAGGTAATTATTTAAGATCGGCATTGTGAGTCCGTTAATCAATTGTAAATATTCTTCTTAGGTTTCAACTATAGTATCCGAATAATTAACCACCATACAAAATAATATAAAAAATTGTACAATTTAGTTTGCGCTACGTGCTTTGGTAAGCGAAAATACGCGCAATTTTTATTCTTTCAAGACTATCAGATCTGGAGCTATTATGTCATCGCGTCAAGAGCTAGCAAATGCTATCCGTGTATTAAGTATGGATGCCGTACAAAAAGCAAAATCAGGACACCCTGGTGCCCCTATGGGCATGGCAGATATTGCCGAAGTATTATGGCGTGATTTTTTAAAGCATAACCCAACTGACCCTAACTGGGCCGACCGCGATCGCTTTGTTTTATCAAACGGCCATGGTTCAATGCTTATCTATTCTTTATTACATTTATCGGGTTACGATTTATCTATTGAAGATTTGAAGGAATTTCGTCAATTACATTCAAAAACACCTGGTCATCCTGAATATGGTTACACGCCAGGCGTTGAAACAACTACAGGTCCATTAGGCGCAGGCATTGCTAATGCTGTTGGTATGGCTATTGCTGAAAAAACATTAGCAGCACAGTTTAACCGTGAAGATCACGCGATTGTTGACCATTTCACTTATTGCTTCTTAGGCGATGGTTGTTTAATGGAAGGTCTTTCTCATGAGTCTTGTTCACTTGCTGGTACTTTAGGCTTAGGTAAGCTTATTGCCTTTTGGGATGACAATGGCATTTCAATCGATGGTAACGTTGAAGGTTGGTTTACTGATAATACTCCCGCACGCTTTGAGTCTTATGGCTGGCATGTTATTTGTGTTGATGGTCATGATCCACAAGCTATCACTCACGCTATTGAAGCGGCTAAATTAGTGACTGATAAGCCAAGTATGATTTGTTGTAAAACTATCATCGGTTTTGGTTCACCAAATAAAGAAGGCACTCATAACTGTCACGGCGCACCACTAGGTGATGACGAGATTGCTGCAACACGTGAAAGATTAAACTGGTCTCATGCTCCTTTTGATATTCCAAGTGACGTTTACGCACAATGGGACAGAAAAGAAAAAGGCCAAGCAAGCCAAGTTAGCTGGAATGATAAATTTGCCGCTTACCAAGCAGCACACCCAGCACTTGCCAGCGAATATGAACGTCGTGTAATTAAAGGTGAATTACCTGCTGAATTTGAAGAAAAAGCGAATGCTTTCATTCAACAGTGTCACGAGAGCAGTGAAAACATTGCTTCACGTAAAGCATCACAAAATGCTATCGAAGCTTTTGGTGCAGTATTACCTGAAATGCTAGGTGGCTCTGCCGATTTAGCTGGTTCTAACTTAACTTTATGGTCTGGCTCTAAAGGTATTGAAACTGATCCTGCTGGTAACTACATCTTCTACGGTGTACGTGAATTTGGTATGAGCAGTATTATGAATGGTATCTCGCTACACGGTGGTTTTGTAAACTACGGCGCAACATTCATGATGTTTATGGAATATGCACGTAACGCTGTACGTATGTCAGCATTAATGGGCATTCAAAATATCTTTGTTTACACTCATGACTCTATTGGTCAAGGTGAAGATGGTCCAACGCATCAACCTATTGAGCAGTTAACTAACTTAAGAACTACACCAAACTTAACAACATGGCGCCCATGTGATGCAACTGAGTCTGCTGTTGCTTGGAAAGCTGCGGTGCAAAGTCAAAAGGCACCAACTGCCTTAATATTTTCACGTCAAGGTTTACCAGCAATGACTCGTACTCAAACGCAAGTAAGTGCGATTGAAAAAGGTGCTTATGTACTGGTTGATTGTGACGGTACTGCGGATGTTATTTTAATGGCAACAGGCTCTGAAGTAGCTTTAGCAGTAAATGCTGCAACAGCATTAACTGAGCAAGGTAAAAAAGTACGTGTTGTTTCTATGCCATCAACCAATGTGTTTGATAAGCAGAGCAAAGAATATAAAGAGTCAATCTTACCTGCTAGCGTAATCAAGCGTGTTGCTATTGAAGCAGCTCACGTTGATTTTTGGGCTAAGTATGTTGGTCTAAATGGCGCAGTTGTTGGTATGACAACATTTGGTGAATCCGCTCCAGGTAATGTATTACTTGAGCACTTTGGTTTCACTGTAGACAATGTTGTAAATACAGTAAACGAGCTATAAGTAAATGAATTAAGCGGGCTACAACGTCTAATAAACAGGCGTTATGGTCCGCATTAATCCGCATTACTCCGATAAGTTAGTACTAATTTATCGATTAAAACCATCCGTAAATGCAGTAAAATTATGACAATTAGAATTGCCATTAATGGCTTTGGCCGTATCGGTCGCAGCGTCGTTAGAGCGCTATATGAAAGTGGCAAGACAGATTTATTCACCCTAGTTTCAATCAATGAGTTAGCACCTGCTTCTGGCATAGCGCATCTATTAAAATATGATAGTACTCATGGCCGATTTCCTTTCAGTGTCAGCCAAAAAGAAGACCAATTAGTTATCAATGGCGATGAAATAGCGTTAACGCATATTGGCAACTTAAATAGCCTACCTTGGCAACAACAAAATATTGATATTGTACTTGATTGTACGGGTAAGTATGGCAATCGAGCTGATGGTTTAAGCCATATTAATCGAGGTGCTAAAAAAGTATTATTCTCTCATCCTGGTAGTCAAGATATTGATGCAACCATCATTTATGGTATTAATCATCAGATATTAACCCCAGATGATCGTATTGTCTCAAATGGCTCTTGTACAACGAACTGTATAGTACCTGTGATCAAAGTAATCGATGAAGCATTCGACGTAGAAAGTGGTAGTATCACCACCATTCATTCATCAATGCATGACCAACAAGTCATTGATGCTTATCATAAAGATCTACGACTCTCTCGTGCTGCCAGTCAATCGATCATTCCAGTAGATACTAAACTTGCTGCGGGCATCGAGCGAATATTACCTAAATTTAAAGGCCGCTTTGAAGCGATTGCAGTACGTGTACCGACAATTAATGTTACCGCTATGGATTTAAGTCTGACTGTTAATAATGATGTCAGCATTAGCGACATCAACCAAGCGATAAAAGATGCAACAAGCAACCATGACTTGTATGGCGTATTAGGGTATACCGAAGAGCCTTTGGTTTCGGTCGATTTTAATCATGACCCTCACTCTTGTATCGTTGATGGTAACCAAACCCGTGTCAGCCATAAGCGCTTAATTAAAATGCTTGTTTGGTGTGACAATGAATGGGGCTTTGCCAACCGCATGTTAGATACTGCCATGGCAATGCATCAAGCTGAAAGTTAAAACACTTTAAAGACGAATATTTATTAAGAAATATTCTTAGTAGATATTTAATAATATTGCACATAATTCACCAACAGTGAAAACAGGAAATAATAATGTCTATTATCAAAATGGCTGATCTAACATTAGCTAACCAGCGCGTGTTAATTCGTGAAGATTTAAATGTACCTGTAGCTGATGGTAAAATCACATCAGATGCCCGTCTACGCGCAGCATTACCTACTTTAAAGCTTGCCCTAGAAGCGGGTGCAAAAGTGATGGTTATGTCTCACTTAGGTCGCCCAACAGAAGGCCAACCAGAAGAAGAATTTTCACTTAAGCCTGTTACAGATTATTTAAGTGCTGCCTTAAACTACCCAGTTCGTTTAGTTACTGATTACCTAAATGGTGTTGAAGTTGCTGCTGGCGAATTAGTGGTATTTGAAAACATTCGTTTTAATGTTGGTGAAAAGAAAAATGACGACGGCTTAGCTAAAAAGTTAGCCGCTTTATGTGACGTTTTTGTTATGGATGCTTTCGGTACTGCTCATCGCGCTCATGCAAGTACGCATGGCGTAGCAAAATTTGCGACTACTGCTTGTGCTGGCCCATTACTCTCGGGTGAATTAGAAGCATTAGGTAAAGCTTTAGACAATCCAGCTAGACCACTTGTTGCTATTGTAGGTGGCTCAAAAGTATCGACTAAATTAACCGTATTAGACTCTTTAGCAGGTATTGTTGACCAGCTTGTAGTCGGTGGTGGTATTGCCAATACGTTTATTGCAGCTGATGGACATAATGTTGGAAAATCATTATTTGAAGCAGATTTAGTTGAAGAAGCTGCTCGTTTAACTAAACAAGCGCAAGCTAACAACGGCAATATCCCTGTTCCTACTGATGTTGTTGTCGCCACTGAATTCTCGCCGTCAGCGACAGCGACTTTAAAACAAGTAAATGAAGTTAATGCTGACGAAATGATTTTTGACATTGGCCCTGAAACAGCAAAAGCATTAACTGAAATTATCGCTAACGCTGGCACCATCGTTTGGAATGGTCCAGTAGGCGTATTTGAATTTGATCAATTCGGTGAAGGCACTAAGGTCATCGCCCAAGCCATTGCTGATAGTTCAGCCTTCTCAATTGCTGGTGGTGGCGATACGTTAGCCGCTGTAGATAAGTATGATATTGCCGATAAAATATCTTACATCTCAACCGGCGGTGGTGCTTTCTTAGAGTTCTTAGAAGGTAAAGTATTACCTGCTGTAGAAATATTAGAGCAACGCGCTAAGGTATAAATATACTTATGAGCCCTTAATGGCTAATAAGTAATAAAATAAAAACGAGTGCCTTACCAAAGGTACTCGTTTTTTGTTATCTAAAATATCGAAAACTAAAGATATGTAACGTAAAAGAAAGAAAAACGAAACTCTAACCCTAATAAAACCATCAAAACGAAACAAAGTCGAAATATAAACGAAACTTCTTGCAAAGTTATTGTAGTAAACTTACAATCACAACCTCAAAAAACGTACTGATTCAGCCAGTAAAACACAATTATGTTGTAATATTCGCACAAAATTCAGTATTTATTTATATTTCTGTTTAAAAGACAACTTTAATCAAATTAACCTGTCAGATAAGGGTGCTATTTGCTATAATTTTGTAATCAAAATAAAAACTTTCACCCTCAGCAACAAAACTTATCTAGGAGTAAGTAAATGGCTTTAATTTCAATGCGCCAAATGCTCGATCATGCGGCAGAATTTGAATACGGTATTCCAGCATTTAATGTAAATAACTTAGAGCAAGTACGTGCAATTATGCTTGCCGCTAGTGATACTGATAGCCCTGTCATCATGCAAGCTTCTGCTGGTGCCAGAAAATACGCCGGCGCACCTTTTTTACGTCATTTGATTTTAGCGGCGATTGAAGAGTTTCCACATATTCCAGTGGTTATGCATCAAGATCACGGTACTTCTCCTACGGTTTGTCAACGTTCAATCCAATTAGGTTTTTCATCAGTAATGATGGATGGCTCTTTAATGGATGACGGTAAAACACCAAGCAGTTATGAATACAATGTTGACGTAACTCGTCGCACTGTTGAAATGGCACACGCTTGTGGTGTTTCTGTTGAAGGCGAATTGGGTTGTTTAGGCTCTCTTGAAACCGGTATGGCTGGTGAAGAAGACGGTGTTGGTGCTGAAGGTATCTTAACAAAAGAGCAAATGTTAACAGACCCTGAAGAAGCTGCTGATTTTGTTAATAAAACCCAAGTAGATGCACTAGCTATTGCTTGTGGTACTTCTCACGGTGCTTATAAGTTTACTCGTCCACCTACTGGTGACATTTTAGCGATTGACCGCATTAAAGCGATTCATCAACGTATTCCACAGACTCATTTAGTAATGCACGGCTCTTCATCTGTACCACAGGAATGGCTAGCGATTATTAACGAATTTGGCGGTAAAATCCCTGAAACATACGGTGTACCTGTTGAGCAAATTCAGCAAGGTATTAAACACGGTGTTCGTAAAATCAATATAGATACTGATTTACGTCTTGCTGCTACGGGTTCTATTCGTAAATTCTTAGCTGAAAACCCAAGTGAATTTGATCCGCGTAAATTTTTACAAGTATCAACTAATGCTATGTACGACATTTGTAAAGCACGTTATGAAGCATTTAACACTGTCGGTAATGCCAGTAAAATCAAACCTATAAGTCTTGATAATATGTTTGACCGTTACCAAAGTGGTCAGTTAAGAGCTATCATCAAGTAATATTATTGGTACAAAGCACTAACAAATATTATGAATGAAAAGGGCTTCGGCCCTTTTTTTATGCTCGAAAAAAATAAAGTACTTAGGTATAATCGACTAAAATAATAACCGTTCATTTATATTAAGTAATTTCCAAGATGTTTTCTCGCTTTATCCTACTCCCTATTTTCGCACTTTATTGTGCTTTACCTGTTTTCTCTTATGCTCAAGATACTGAAAGCAATGCTGCTGATGCATCAGACATATTATTTAGTCTTGAAAAAGCTGATGAATCCAAGCAACCCGTATCAGGCACCTTGTTTACCGCCTCAGCACAACTTGGTATTCTTTACTTAACAGGTAATACCCGTAGCGCCGATATTAAAACCGGTTTGGATCTACGTTTTGAAAGAGGTCTTTGGCGTAGTTTCTTTGTTTTTGATTTGTTAGTAAAAAAGACAGAAATAGAGAAAGAAACTAGTACAGATGAAATTGACAAAAATTTTGATACGACGGATCAAAAATGGAGCATTTCTTCGCAAACCAACTACACGCTGGATGCCGCTAAACAGAACTACGTCTATGGTAGTGTATTTTATGAAGAAAACCGTTTTTCTGGATTTGACTCTCAAGCTTCAATGTCAGGAGGATGGGGACGTCGTTGGTTTGAAAGTAAAGAAGCCAGTTTTGATGCTGATGTTGGTCCAGGTTTTAAAAGGGACGTTACCCAAGTGACTCCTGAAGAAATTGCAGCAGGCATGACAAGTAAAACGCAAGACACCCTAATTTTACAAGCACAAGCGCTTTATATTCGAAAAATTAATGAGCACATTGAGTTTAAACAATTGTTCGTGGTAAAACACGCCATTGAAGTTGGGCAAAATAGCATTTACAAAGCTGAAAGCTCAATCACCAGTAAATTAATTGATTCGCTGCAACTTAAGCTTAACTTTATTATCGATTACAATTCCAAAGTAGATGATGATAAAAACAATTTGAATACAGAAACCTCTGCGGTACTTATTTATAGTTTTTAGTTTTAGTTTTAGTTTGAATAAATAAAACCATAGCTATTAATGTTCCATAAACAAGCAATGCGATATTAATTAAAATATTCCCGATATCAGTACACTACAATCCTAATATTGGGATTCAGCTAAGACTTCACTTTTCTATTTAATGCTAATCACTTGTTATCTATATGAAAAAATTAGTGGCACAGAAGTAGCATTACACAAAGGAGATAGAGTTGATTAATAATTAACTCATTAATAGAACAAACCACAGTGAAGGGATTATTATGAATTCAATTAAAGCACCTTTTAGCAAAATGGCACTAGCGTTATTACTTTCAGTAAGTGGCATGTTACTTAGCTTATCCGCTCTCGCCATTGCAACTGACGGCGTTAAACATGAACGTCATACAATTGAAGTTAATGGTAAAGTTATCGAGATTAAAAATACTGCATTATTGGTGCAGAGACCATAATGAAATGTTATCTCATCACGAATACAGCGCTGAGAATTTATAAAAAACTCAACAAGTACGCGAGATAAAGTATCTACTTAAATTAAGTAGATACTTTATGCCGATCACATCAGAAAAGATCACTATTTTTAAACTTGAAAGTAATCCACCTCCTCTTACTTGCAACTAAAACATAAATCCTATCAATCACATTTGCTTGCCTTGCCCCTTTAACCTAAAATATCGGCAATTATAATTATCTTCAATTAAAAAGGTATCTACATGGCTCAGCCGTTACCAGATAAATTCATCATGACGATGAATCGAGTTTCTAAAGTAGTTCCACCAAAACGCACTATTTTAAAAGACATTTCTCTTTCATTTTTCCCTGGCGTTAAAATAGGTGTTTTAGGCTTAAACGGTTCAGGTAAATCTACCCTACTTCGCATTATGGCCGGTCTTGATACTGAATTTGAAGGTGAAGCTACCGCATTAGCTGGCACTAACATTGGTTATTTACCTCAAGAGCCAATCCTTGACGAAACAAAGACGGTTAGAGAAATTGTTGAAGAAGGCGTTGCGACAGTTAAAAATGCGTTAGCACGTCTTGATCAAGTCTATAACGAGTATGCTGAAGAAGGTGCTGATTTTGATAAGCTAGCTAAAGAGCAAGGCGAGCTAGAAGATATTATCAATAGCAACGATGGTCATAATATTGATAACGTACTTGAGCGTGCTGCTGACGCTTTACGTTTACCTGAATGGGATCAAAAAATTGGCGTACTAAGTGGTGGTGAACGCCGTCGTGTTGCTCTTTGTCGCTTGTTACTCGAAAAACCAGATATGTTATTACTGGATGAACCAACCAACCATTTAGATGCAGAGTCTGTTGCTTGGTTAGAACGCTTCTTACATGACTATCCTGGCACTGTTGTTGCCATTACCCATGATAGATATTTCTTAGATAATGTTGCTGGTTGGATATTAGAACTTGATAGAGGACACGGTATCCCTTATGAAGGTAACTACTCTTCTTGGTTAGAGCAAAAAGATGCTCGTCTTGAACGTGAAGGTAAAACTGAAAGCGCATTGCAAAAAACCATCAAGCAAGAGCTTGAATGGGTTCGTTCAAATCCAAAAGCGCGTCAATCAAAAAGCAAAGCTCGTATGGCACGTTTTGAAGAACTTAATAGTCAAGATCATCAAAAGCGTAATGAAACTAACGAACTTTACATTCCACCTGGACCACGTTTAGGCGATAAAGTTTTAGATGTTAATAACTTAACTAAATCGTTTGGCGATAGAGTACTTATTGATGATTTAAGTTTTAGCGTTCCTAAAGGAGCTATCGTTGGTATTATCGGGCCAAACGGCGCGGGTAAATCAACACTATTCAAAATGATGTCAGGTGCTGAAAAACCAGATTCTGGTAATGTAGAACTTGGTGATACCGTTAAACTTGCCAGTGTTGATCAGTTCCGTGATGACATGGACAACACCAAAACAGTTTACCAAGAAATATCACAAGGCCATGAAATTTTACAAATTGGTAATTTTGAAATTCCAAGTCGTGCTTACGTGAGTCGTTTTAACTTTAAAGGTAACGATCAGCAAAAGATCATTGGTGACTTATCCGGTGGTGAGCGTAACCGTGTTCATTTAGCTAAGCTTGTTCAAACAGGCGGTAATGTATTACTACTTGATGAACCAACCAACGATTTAGATGTTGAAACATTACGTGCACTTGAAGAAGCGTTATTAGAGTTCCCTGGTTGTGCCATGGTTATTTCTCATGATCGCTGGTTCCTAGATCGTATCTCCACGCACATTCTAGATTACCGTGATGAAGGTAAAATCAATTTCTATGAAGGTAACTTTACTGAATATGAAGCTTGGTTGAAGAAAACATTAGGGCCTGCCGCAACGGAACCACACAGAATTAGATACAAAAAAATAGGTTAATAAACGTACCTATTCAAAGTCTATTAAAGCCAGTTAAAATTTTGATTTTAACTGGCTTTTTTGTGTTCAGTATGTTTTTACTTTTGAATAAAATGGGGCTATGCTAAAGAGACACAACCGCAATATTTATACCAATCACATTAAGTTTGTGATCTTGTTGTGCATAGGAAAAATATATCAGGGCAAGGCGCTAGATTGAGCAATAGCTGGCTATTGGGATTAAGAGCAACGCTGACATGGTGTGTTTTAACCAGCACAAGTGGGCAATAAATTAGTGGAATTGGTATTACTAGTCAGAATGGAACATAGACATGGACAATAGACGACAATTTACTCGCATTTTATTTTCAATAAGTGCAGAAATAGAAATTGAAGAACAAACATATCCGGTGTCTATCCATGATATATCACTTAATGGTGCCTTAGTTACCGCCATAGACAGTGAAATATCATTAAAAGGTAAACTCGGTACTTTACATTTTGTACTGTCAGACAGAGAGTCAGAAGTGACCATGAACATTGCTGTTGTCCATGAAGAAAAGGACGAGACAGGCTTGCAATGTAATGCTATTGATATAGACAGTGTTACCCATTTACGCCGCTTGGTTGAGCTCAACCTAGGAGATAGTGAACAGCTTAATAAAGAATTGAGCCAGTTATCACGCGTAAACTAAAAATTAGTTAGTGCTTAAGATTATGTTTGCGTTACTATTTTAATTAATACTTAAATGAATGTTTAAGTTAATATAAATTTTCCACTTATTTACCCTGACCTTTTAGGAGTCTTAATGAATCATTTAGTTATCTCTTGTATTGGCCCTGATCAAACAGGCCTAGTCGACACCTTATCCAAAATAATTTCCAAGCATCAAGGCAATTGGCAAGTCAGTAGCTTGCATCATTTATCAGGTTTTTTCGCCGGCGTTATTGAAGTTGCAGTGGCAAGTGAAAAAAGCGAAAGCTTAATCAGTGAATTAAAAGCCATTAGTGGTTTGAGTTGCCAAATTGAAATGGCTGAGCCTAACTTACCTGATGTGGTGAGTAACTTAGTACTAGAAATTACCGCTAATGATAGAGCGGGCATAGTACAAGAAGTTTCCTCTGTTATTCATCATCAAAGTGGTAACTTAATCAAACTGGTCAGTTCAAAGAATAGTGCGGCCCATACTGGCCAAGATATTTTTAAAGCGAAAGTTCAAATTGCTATTGATGATAAATCGGTTGATGACCTTATCAGCGCACTAGAACAAATAGCAGATGACTTGATGGTAGATATTTCCCGCTAGTATGACAACCCATACCTAAAAAGAGTGCGGTAAGCTAATGCCGTTCAGTTAAGCAAAAAAATAACTTGATACATTGACCAATGAGATAAAAATCCGATGATATTTTTCATCGGATTTTTTATGCACGTTTCTCAAGTGCTAGGCTCCATCAATAACTTCAAACAGAATCAAGTTGAGAATCTTGTTAGCAAATGATTATATACCGTAAACTTAAAAATAAATGAACCTTGTTAATCGGATAAACGTCTTTAGTAGTAAGAAGCAATAATAAATTGGTTATTGGTTATTTACTCTAGGAAACCATTAATGTTACAAGCTGAAGAAGACTTATTGGTGATATCGGCACAAAGAGGGAACCATAAGGCTTTCAACTTATTGGTCTTGACTTATCAAAAATCGTTATTGAGGTTTGCCTATAAGCTATGTCATGACCACGAACTGGCTAATGATGCGGTACAAGACTGCTGGATTAAAGTCAGTAAAAACTTATATCAATTAAAAGACCCAAGGGTGTTCAAAAGCTGGCTCTATCGTACGCTGAAGTGGCGGGTAACTGACTTATTAAGAACCCAGCTTAGAGATAAAAATAAGTGTGATAATAGACTTAATAAAGATTTTACCGGTAATAATCAAGAAACTGATTTCGAACATACCTCGGATGTTAAAAGTGAACGAAGTAACGCGATTAACCGCCTGCCAGCAATAGAAAAACAAATGATTCACCTTTTTTACTTAGACGAAATGAAGTTAGCTGAGATTAGTATTATTTTGGATATACCTGTAGGAACCGTTAAATCAAGACTCAATCGTGCTAGAAAACTACTGCAGCAGAAGTTTGATTTATCTTAATTAAAAATGACGTATTGTAACGGAGTAGGATTATGAAAATCGATGAAAAAATAAAAGCAGAGCTAGAAAACGAAGCCAATGAGATTGATAAATTAATGTTGAATGACCAAGGTTTAATCGCAATGGCAAAAGCCTCCTTTAAGGGAGGTATGGGTCGATGGATGATAATAATTAATATTGTAATCATTATCGTCAGCGCGGTGATGTTATGGACAGGTTATCAATTTTTTACCGCTGACAATATTGAAGGTTACACCTTTTGGGGGGTTTCTTTATTGTTGTCAGCCTACGCACAAATTGCTATGAAGCAGTGGGTGTGGATGGAAATGAATAGAAGTTCTTTAATGCGTGAAATTAAGCGAGTTGAGTTAGCGGTAGAGAGATTATCAGCAGGTATTTGAGCTGGTAATACTTAAAATAAAAACACTGATAAAAAAAATGTTCATCAGTTATTAACTGCTGGACTTATTTTTATAGCATATTTGAGAGGGGCCTACTCTGATAAACGAGCGAGGAATTCAGCGGCTTTATTTATATCTCGACTACGTTTCATATCAGGCAAACTCTTTAGAAAAGTTGCACCGTAAGGTTTATTCACTAACCTATCATCACAAATAACCATTACACCACGATCGCTAACATCACGGATAAGTCGCCCTACTCCTTGTTTTAGCGCGATGACCGCTTGGGGTAATTGAATTTGAGTAAAGGGCTCTCCGCCTTGACGTCTAACATCTTCACAGCGAGCCTGCAGTAAAGGATCGTCCGGCGAAGCAAAGGGTAATTTATCAATAATCACACAAGTGAGCTTATCGCCGCGAACATCAACACCTTCCCAGAAACTTGCCGTAGCAAGTAATACGGCACTGTCTTGCTCAACAAACTGTTCAAGCAGTTTTCGCTTGGCCATTTTACCTTGAACTAATAACGGATTATCAATACTTTCAGCTAAGGCTTCAGCAACCTGATGCATAACCCGGTAACTGGTAAAAAGCATAAAACAGGCACCTTTACTGGCTTTAATCAGCGGCTCGGCAAGTTCGGCAAGTTTTAACGCGCGATTTTTGTCATTTGCTTGGGGTAAATAACGCGGCACTACAAGTTGTGACTGCGCTTGATAATCAAAAGGGCTATCGAGCATCAATTGTTTAGCACTTTGCAAACCTAAATGTTGGGCAAAGTGATCAAAGCTATTATCTACTGCCAAGGTCGCTGAAGTAAAAATCCAACCCGCACCCGACTCTTTTACAACAGCGCTAAACTTATCACTAACCGTTAACGGCGTTTGATGTAATACCACGCTTCGAGGTGTGGTTTCATACCAAAAACTCATGCCGTAACCTTCAATATTTGCCATCACGTCATACTGAGCAAGTAAATTTACTGCACGATCAAAGCAATTATCTATCGCTTCATTTCTTGAGACACACAGTTTTATCACTTGATATAAAAAGTCTAAATCAATTTTTAGGTTAGCGAATTTTTGCTGGAATTGAACTTGTTTATACTTTTCTCGCCAATTACCGCGCTCAGGATCATAGTTAAATAACAGGCGAAATTCTTGACAGGTTTTCTGTAATTTTTCTGCTGCCAATCCTAATTGTTTAACATCAGTTAAACTACTGCGGTGTACTTGTAATACGTCAGTGCATAAATCTACCAGCTGTTTACTAGAAAAAGCCTCGCCAAAATACTCACTGGCGATATCACCGATTTGATGTGCTTCATCGAAAATCATTACCTGAGCTTTAGGAATCAGCTCACCGAACCCGGTGTCTTTCAATGCCATATCAGCAAAAAACAAATGGTGGTTCACCACTATAATGTCGGCGTCACTGGCTTTTTGACGTGCTCTAACAAGGTGACATGCTTCATAATCAGGGCAATCTCTTGCCAAACAGTTATCTAAGGTGCTCGTTACCAAAGGAAAAATACTGGAATCTTCATTAACATTAACTATTTCGCCAATATCGCCACTTTGCGTGCCATTGGCCCAGGTTTTTACTTTAACCAAATCTTGCAACATTTGTGCATCAAGTTGACCACGGCTATCTTGGTACTGCGCTAACCGGTAGTTACATAAATAGTTTGCACGACCCTTTAATAAAGCGACTTGCGCATTACTCGCCAGCGCCTTTTTGATTAGGGGAATATCTTTATGAAATAGTTGCTCTTGCAGATTCTTAGTCCCGGTAGATACCACTATTTTTTTAGGATTTTTCGGATTCAAGGCTAAAAAGGCAGGGATTAAATAAGCAAAAGTTTTTCCGGTACCCGTTCCTGCCTCAACGATAAGCGATGATTCCTTGTCTATTGCATGGGCAACATCAAGCGCCATATCAGTTTGCGCCTGACGAGGAGAGAAGCCGGTAATGGCCTTAGCTAAAGCGCCATCATCGGCAAAAGCTTTGCTAACATTAGAAATTGAACTATCAGTTGAGGCTGTCATGAATAGATATATCGGCAACGTTGCTTAAAGGCAGTTAAATCCCACCATTAAGCGAATAGGAATAGCTAAGAATTATACCTACATTCGTTATCTTTACTAGCGCTTTGCTAAATGCTTGTAAACCTGAACTATGGATAAGTAGCATTTGCTCAAGATTCCCCCTAATGCCATTCTCTGCGTTAAAACGTCGATAAATAGCCCGCTATTCATAAACGTTTTGCCTTGATAATGGCATGAGATGAAACATTGATAGAACATATAGTTACTTCAAGCGTGTTGTCATTTTTATTTAACCCGCGAATTTATTGATTTTACTTAAACATCAAGCACTCATTATCCAGAGCTCTGGTTAGTTATACCAATTCCGTTAAATTATTGACCACTTGTACTGGCTAAAATTATCCAGGACGGCGTTGCTTTCAATCCCAATAGCCAGCTATTGGTCAATCAAGCGCCTTGCCCTGAAATATTTTCACTTCGTACAACAAGATCAGAAACTTATCGGAATTGGTATTAGCTTTTATGTTCTACGTCTTTATTAGATAATTCCTTCATTCAAGGCAATTATCACGGCACGTGTTCTATCTCGGGTGTTTAGTTTTGACAAGATATTGGAGACATGGTTTTTTACTGTGCCTTCAGCTAGAAAAATACTCGCGGCAATTTCTTTATTAGAAAACCCGCCAGCCATTAACTTTAAGATTTGGTTTTCCTTTTCAGATAACTTTTCCAATACAGGAGAGATATCAAAACCTTTATTTATTTGTTTCATCACCACAGGCTCAGCAACGAAACCACCTTCTGCTAGTGTTTTTACTGCATTGACTAGTTTTTCTAGTGAAACATCCTTCAGTAGAAAGCCATTAGCGCCGGCTTGCAAACTTTGCATGAATAACTCGCTATCATCAAAAGTGGTCAGCATTAAGATAGGTAATGAATTACCTTGGGCTCTTAATATCTTTACTAACTCAATACCTGATACTTTTGGCATGCGAATATCAAGTAACAGCACATCGGGTTGCTGTTCGCTAAGTTTCAGCTGTGCTTGCTCACCATCTTCTGCCTGCCAAATAATATTAATATCGTCACTTAAGGTCAATAAGCCCGCAATGCCCTGCCTTACCAATTGTTGATCATCAACCAAGGCAACATTAATGATTTTATGCTCTAGATTGTTTTTAGTCATAGTTATCTTCCACTTGAATTTTTAAAGTACAACCTGACGGTGTTTGTATCAGTTCAACGATGCCTTGAAAGTCAGCTAAACGCTCTTGCATGCCAATAAGACCACTACCTAATTGCTTTTCTACTTTATGATTTAGCTGAGTAACTGACTGTTCTGTAGACTTCGTCACACCATTATCCGTTAAATAAAGACTGAGTTGTTTATCTTGTTTCTCAACTGATAGGGTAAATTGATCCGCCTTACCATGGCGTATGGCATTACTCACCCCTTCCTGTAAGCAAAACATCAATTGTTGCTTCAAAGAAAGTGCATTAATTTCAGATGAAGACTCCACTTTAAGCTGGCATTGAGGTAGTTGTTCAATAAGATCAGATAATTTTTCTACTAGATCAAACTGCTCTTCACTACGCATTTCTTTCACTACTTCACGTACGTCTGATAATAATGTTTTAGCTTGAATGAGATTTTGCGCTAACAAGGGCTTAAACTCATCAGGAACTTTATGTCGACTTACTTCAAGGTTTAACGCTAAAGCAGTTAATTGATGACCAATAACATCATGCAAGTCTCTTGAAATTCTCAAGCGTTCTTTACGTTGTGATGATTCCTTTAACATAAAGCGCGCCGCCAATAACTCTTGATTAATAGCACTAAGTTCTTCTTTTGCTTTGACTTCTCGTAAGTTACTTTCAATAGCCGAAAAGCCAAATATCTGCAGCATAAAATAAATAATGACATGGAAAAATGCATTAAGGATATGACCATCATATTTTATAAAAAAGTGCGCTGCCGTAATGGCAATCATGATGTACATAGCTTGACGCCGACTAAACCTTGACGGCAATTGCGTGGCAATAAGCACTAATAAAATTGGCGCAATATCGTATTTATCAAAACTGACCAATAGCAGTACTAAAATCACTTGGCATAACAGTATTAACTTATCACGGTTTGGGTAATCTACTGACTGAGAGGAAACGATACAGGCAAAAGATAGGTAAAAAGCTAAGAAGGCGGCTAACTTTAGATACAGTTCAGTACCTGCAGATAAGTTGTTCAAAGAAAGAAAACAGATAACTGACCAAGTCAAAAATCCAGACAAGTGTAATAGCCAGTCTTTACGTAAATGCTCTGGAATTGATGACTTAAACATAGTTAATTTTACCGCGTCTTCTTAGTGATAATGACAAAACGCTTTAGTTTCAAAGTTAACTGATACTAGAACGTTTATTAATAGCTGATTATTTCATATTAAAATAATTCTATTTGAATTTCTGTTTTTTCTTCAACGGTAAATTTTGCTTCTTGGTAATTAGGTGAACCAAATCTACCGACATTATTACTAAAACCATACCCTTCTTTTGGAATACCGATAAAATTAAAATCGAGCTTTTGGTTACTGTTTTCATCTTGATAAATTTTAATGGCATATTCGCCCGCAGGTAAATCTTTAAAAACGACTTGCTCTTGTGCTTTATCAGCTTTAACTCTTGAGCCAAAGCTTGCTCTCCCTTGACTAAATGCCTCAGAGTCTGAATATAAACCGACCATCACATGACCTTTACCTTGGTTAACATCACTAATATTTACCGTTAAGTCTGCAGCTACTGCTTGCTGACTCATCACTGCGATTAGCGATAATGAACTAATTGCTGCTAGTACTAAACTACTTGCTGAGAAAGTGATCATTTTTTTAATAGACATAATATTTTCCTTTATTTCATTGATGCTTTATTTGAGTGATGCTCTTCAAGAGCGGCTTAGCAAAAACGTCTGGCTAAGCGATGTTGTTTCGACAAGGTAATGATAGGTAATTTCGCTATTCGCTACAGGTGCCAAAAGTCATCTTTTAATCGGATTGTTTTCATGACTTTTGGCATAGCTTTTTGCATTATTTAAAAACAAGCTTATTTTTCTTAAGCTTAGGAAAACTTAGTTATCTCGTAGCGCAACGGTTACCGGCAAACGCATCGCTTTTATCGCCGGCAGAATGCCACCTAATAAACCAATGGTGATAGAAAAAAGTAACGTTTGAATAATTAAGTCCATAGATAGCTCAAAATTAAACATCATTTGACTTAAGTTATTGGCATCTTGGGTTGATGCCGTCCAACCATCAAAAATAAAATACAAAGGTAAAATCCCCAGTAGCGCACCAACGAGAGCAATCAGCAAAGCCTCGATAAGAATAGAAAAGCAGATAGAAAAAGCACTAAAACCTATCGCTTTATGCGTGGCTATTTCCTTACTACGACTAGCGATAGTGGCATACATGGTATTTAGGGCCGCTATCATAGCGCCCAGTGCCATAATAAATGCCACAGGAAAACCAATCCAACGTATTAAACGCGTTAAGTTCTCCGCTTGGTTAGCAAAAAATTGTTTTTCAAGCATTATGCGTAAGTTTAAACGCGGATCATCTTGCCACTCTTGGTTAAGTTGAGCTATATCCGTATTGGCTTTAAGTGCTAACCGAACAGATTGTAAGGTGTTACCACGCTGATAGTCACTTTGTACCATGCCAATGTCAGCCCATAACTCAGATTCAAAAACACTATTATTATCAGTAAATATACCGCTAATAAGCCAACGAGCACCACCAAGGGTAATGGTAGTTCCAACGGTTAATGTCGGTATTTTTCTCGCTATTGCTTGACCAATAATGACTTGTCGTAAGCCGGTTTTAAACTTTTCGCCGGCTATCATGTTAAAGTTGGGGCGAAAGCCGTAAGTGTTTTTACTAATGCCTCTTAATGCGAGTTTTTCAATGTGCTTTTCACCTGACTTATCAATATGAGACATTTCTGCATTAACAAACATTTCCGCAGAAACCATTGCTTGGTTATCACTGTTTTTCAGTACTTGCTTATTGTTTGCGAGAATATTAACTTCTACTGGAAACATAACACTTTGTAATTCTGATACTGCGCCTGCGCGCATCACAATTAAAGTGTCATCAAGGCCCGTCCTCTCTAACGTTTTAACCATACCTTGGGTCATAGCTAGTACCGATAAAATTACCGCGGCAACACAGGCAATGCTCAAGATACTTACCGATGAAGCAATAGCTCTATGTGGAAAGCTTTTCAAATTGATGGTAGCTAAAGCCACCGCTTGCTTAAACTTAGCTCGGCTATGATTGATTAGCTGATACATTATGCTTTTGCTCCTAAGGTATTGCTTATAGTTAAACGCTTTAGGGTTAAAGCGGGTAGAAAACTACACAGTGTTGCAGCAAGAAAAACCAGCGAAATAACATTGAGGTAATGGACATTATCAATAGCCATTCCGGGAAGAAAATCAGCAAACAGGTGACTAACATAAGCTAAGCATAATTGTGCGGATATGCAGCCGAATAAGGCGCCAAGTGCTAACATAAAAAATGACTCTAAATAGACTTGAGTTATCAAAAATCGACTAGAGAAACCTAGTGCCTTCATCATGGCACTTTCATTTAAACGTTCTCGATTACTTTGCATCATGGTATTGCACACAATTAACAACAAGGTAAAAAAGACGGCAATAACAACTAATTTAATAACCATCGCCATATCAACAAACTGTTGTACCCGCTCTTTGATGAATACTTGTTCGGTCGTTGTTCTTGTTGCGCCAGTAGAGTTGGCAAACAACTTATCTATTTGCTGACTCACTTTATCTACATCGGCTTGCTCTGCTACTTTTGGTGTTAACCAACTCACCATATTACGCCCATAAGCACGACTTTTATCAAAATAGGCATGTTGAAAGAATATTTGCTTTTCATCACTCGCGCTTGTTGCATTTTGATAGATTGCAGAAACAGTAAATTGCCAAGTAAAAACCCCTTCTCTATTCATCCAAATGGAAGAGCTTAGCGGTACTTTATCGCCGACTTTCCAGCCATATTTATTGGCAATGGCTTGGCCGACGACTAACCCTGTACGTGTGTTTTTCCATTGTTCAAGCTGCCACTTGGGCATGCTATATTCATCAAACATTTCAAAGTAACTTTGATGGTCGACCGCCAAAACGGCTAGTTGATTCGTTTCATCTTTGAAAAATCCGCCAAACCAAGAGGCATAACTAACGCTGTCCACGCCAGCAATGGCGGAAATCTTTTGTTGGTAATTAAGTGGTAATGAACGGGCAAGCGATATTTTATGACTGGTAAGTAGCCTATATTGATTATTACTACTGACATTACTTGTTAGCGCATGATTAATACCGGCTAAAATTGAGAATAAAAAAAAAGCAATCATCACTGATAAACAGGTCAAACTAAAACGCGTTTTCTTACGAAAACTATTACGCCAAACTAGCTGAAATATATTCATGAGTTAACCTCAACCGCAGATAATTGGCTTTGTTTACCCTCTTCAATGTGCTGCTCTAAATTAATTACTCTGCTGGCATACTCACTCGCCCTTAAATCGTGAGTCACCATGACAATAGTTTTGCCATAATCTTTATTAAGCGCTGCTAATAAAGTCAAAATTTCATCAGCAGTTTTTCTATCTAAATTTCCGGTAGGCTCATCGCACAAAATTATTTTAGGATCACTAACAATGGCGCGAGCAATGGCAACTCTTTGCTCTTGGCCACCTGAAAGCTCTTTAGGGAGATGGTTCGCGCGCTCCTCCATACCCACTAAACGCAATGCTAAACTGGCATGTTGCTTTCTTTGTTTACTATCTAATGGCGTTAATAACAAAGGTAATTCAACATTACCTTGCGCGGTTAATACCGGTAATAAATGATGTGATTGAAAAACAAAACCAATATTTTCTGCCCGCCAGATTGATAGTTTTCCTTCTGATAAGGTATCAATTCGCTGATCATCAATAATGACATGGCCTGAGGTGGGTAAATCTAAACCACCAATTAAATGCAGCAATGTACTTTTACCTAAACCTGATGGCCCCATCAAAGCCACAAATTCACCTTCTGCTATCGATAAGTTAAAGTTGTCATGTACAACAACATTGTTACTGCCTTTTTGGTAACTTTTATTTATTTTCTTTAATTGGATGGCTATTTTATTTGGATTATTCGTTTGCATAATATTTACCTAATTATTTGTCAGTTACTTGAGAGCTATCTAGTCTGTCGTTTGTTAGTTTTCATCGATTTATCAGCCTTTTAAAAAACTGACCTTGACCCCCATATCCGGTAGTATTCTTGCGTCTGTTGTATGTAACTTAACGCGCACTTTAATACTGGCTTTTTGCCTATCTGCTGTTGGGATAACAGCAATAACTTCACTGGATATCTGCCAATTAGGGTATGCGTCTAACGTGGCGATGGTTTTTTGATTCGCATGAACTCGATTGATATAACTTTCAGCAACTTCTACTTCTATTTCTAATGAACTCATATCAACAATAGTGCCGACCCCCGTTCGGATAAAACCTCCGCCAGAAGAGCCAGAAGAAATTAGCTCTCCAACTTGCGCATTTTTACTGATGACAACACCATCAAACGGTGCGCGTATTTTGTGTTGCTCTAATTGGTATTGAGCGAGCGAAACTTTCTGCTTACTTAAATCAATTAAGGCTTTTTTGTTAGTTAATTGCGCAGCAATTTTTTCAGTAGTAAAACGACTATCATCAAGAAATTGCTCACTAATAAGTGATTTGTTAAATAGGATTAGTTGACGTTCGAGACGCTTTAATTCATGTTGGTGCACTATATTCAGCTCATGAAAACGCGCTCTATTAGCGCTTAAATCGGCTTGTGCTAGTTGGTAAGAAATTCTTGCTTGTCTGTCATCTAGCTCCGCTATTATTTGGTCACTTTGAACTCGCTGGCCTTCTTCAATATTTAACTTGTTCAACTTGCCTGTGACGCGTGATGACACGGTAGCGATACGTCTAGCGACTATATGTCCGCTTGCATCAAGCACTGAACTGTTAACTATTATCTCGGTAGCTTTTTTTAGAGGATTATTGGCTTGTGTAACGTCGCCGCTGCTTATAACAACATTGTCAGTTAGGGTGTTATCAGTATCAACGACTTGAGTAGTATTAGTTGCTAACGTTAGCCCTTGAGCACTTGGTTGGTATGCAGCTTGAATAACAAAAGCGCCACCGAACAATGAAACAAGCAACATGATACTTAATATCACTTTAGCGCTTAATGAAGAGAAAATCGTTTTGCTATGAGTAATACTTCGGTCAATGGTGAGTTGTTCAATATCTAAATTTCGGGGCATTATATTCTCCTAATAAGTTAAGAGAATGATAAGAATTGTCGGCTTAGTTAAACAGTGCCAAAAGTAATGATTTTACGTGTGTCGATGCATGACTTTTGGCTATTTAGCCACTAAGCGTATAAATCTAGGTGCTTAGGTTTATTATTTTTCTGGTCAGTTTGTTCATCTGAAGTTTCTAGCTCTACAGATTTTTTAGCCGCTAACTCATCGTCATTAGATTCTGGTTCTACTATGTCAGTTTCTGGCTGAGCATGCTGTTCTTTACTCGTATCCTGTTTCGACTCTTGCTGGCTGGAGTGGTATTGATCGTCTTCCTTGGTAAAATAATATTCATGATTTTCAAGGTGATCAGAGTCTTGACTAAGTTTAGTGTTAGCCGCATCTTTAAGCAGTGCTTTCACCTTTAGGCTTGCTGGCTTAATCGGTACAGGAACTACACGTGTTAGTTGGGTAGTAAAAATATCCATCTCTAATTCCTACGCAGTTTTAAATGATTTAATAAATACGTTGTACTACCTTATTATCGACTATTCACTCATAACCTTTAACCCATAGTTAATATGATCGAGAATGAAAATACAAAAACCTTAAGACTATAAATAATGATAGACCACTACAAAAGGACCACTTGGTTCGCTAAGGCGACATTAAAGGTTTTAATAAACAATGTCCGTCCTTGGCCATAAAATCGAAAATATTCAAAAGCTGTTCGTAATTTTATAGCCATGGCTCAGTGAATAACAAAGAAACTCATAACTTCAATAATGTTGTAACCTTTATCAAAACTATGGCATCTAAATAATATGTCAGATCATTTACATCGCTCTATTAGGTACATTTTATTTTAGCTATCTGATAATACTGAAGTATAGAGGTTATATATGTGTAGTACGCCAAGGCCAAAAACTAAAGTAAAAGGTAAAGCAGGAACAGACGGTAGTTTATTATCAAATTTGAGTGCAGAAGCCAGAAATAGCTTTGCCAAACGGGCCAACGTAGCTCAAGAACGACGCTATCAAATGGCGATGAAATTGGAACAGGCCAAATATCAGCGTGATGCTTCCATAAAAACGACTAAAAAAATAGAGAATAGAACCGTTAGCAAGCCTAACAGAAATTTAAGTTATTGGTTGCTTAACGCGAATCTAAAAGAAATTTTAATTATGTTATTCTTTGGTACTTCGAGACGAACATAGTTTACTTATTTACTCTCAACTATATATAAAATCATACCCACTTATGAATAACGCAGATAAACTACTTTCAGATTTACGATTGGCTTCAATGGCTCCTAACTCCTTCTTTGGGGTTTTACTTAAATTAGCCTCCCCCTTGCTTGATAGATTATTAGGCATAAGAAAATTACGCAAACTTTACCTATCCGCAGAATTATCAGGTCTAGATAAGCAAGAGTTCTCAGAAAAATTATTAAAAGCGTTAGGCGTTCAGATCTCTGGCGGGGAAGGTGTAATAGCAAAAATCCCAAAGACAGGCCGATGTATTGTGGTATGCAACCATCCATATGGCATGATCGAAGGCGTTATTATGGCTCATTTACTGACTTCGTTTCGTTCTGATACAAAAATAATGGCAAATGTTGGTTTACAAATTTTTAAGGAAATTCAAGATTACTTTATTTTTGCTAATCCATTAATACCTAAAGCTGCGATAAATACCTCAGCCATCAAAAAATGCTTTGGCCATATTAAAAGTGAAGGCTTGTTGGTGATTTTTCCTGCGGGCAAAGTCTCTTTTTTTAATACGAATAAAAAAATAATTACCGATGGTGATTGGAATCGTATTGCTGTTCAAATCGCCGCCAAAACCAAAACATCTATTTTACCTGTTTTTATTTCAGGTACTAATAGTCCGTTATTTCATCGAATGGGCCGAATTTATTATCGTTTTCGTTTGTTGATGTTAGCGCATGAAATGTTCAAATTACAACAGCATGCTATAACGCTAACAACAAACAATTTAATTCAGCCCAAACAACTCAAAGAACTGGGTAGCATTGAAAGAATGAATGATTTTATAAGATTACAATGTTACTTGAATGACGAGAAATACTCTAACCAGTGGCCTGAAGACGACGAAAAAATAGCTTTTAAAGATATCTTTCCACCAACTGATAGTCGGTTAATAAAAGAAGAATTGTCTCGATTACCTCTCGAGCAACATCTATTAGATTTTAAGTCATTTTCAGTCTATTACGGTTATCAGCAACAAATACCTACTTGCGTCAAAGAAATTACACGTTTACGAGAAATTACTTTTAGGACACTCAATGAAGGCAGTGGCGAGTCTTGCGATACCGATAGGTTTGATGCGACCTATATGCACTTATTTGTTTTCGACCATAAAAATGAAGAAATCATAGGGGCTTATCGAGTTGGCCAAACAGACCTTTTACAACGAAATGGTGATGTATCAGAGCTCTACCTTTCACAAATGTTTAACTTTCAGCCCGAGTTTATAAATCAACAACAACCCTGTTTAGAGATGGGCCGATCTTTTATTGTAGAAGCTCATCAAAATAGCTTCCATGGTTTATTATTATTATGGAAGGGTATTGGTGCTTTTGTTTATCAAAACCCACGGTATAGAACACTATATGGAACCGTATCATTAAGTAAGTTATATGACCCTCGTTCCGTCGCGTTGATCAATGAGGTCATGGTAAAAGAGACTAACGGCGTGCAGGCAAAATCTGAGTTTGAAGGACAACTTCATCCAGAAGTAAAAGATTATATTAAGACTGAATCAGTAGGAATTAATCAGCTATCGGCTTTTGTTAAAGGCATTGAAAAAGATAATAAAGATATCCCTGTATTACTGAAAAAATATCATAAATTAGGCGCTAAATTTCATTGTGTGGGCATTGATGTAAACTTCAATCAAACACCAGGTTTACTGCTCAGTGTAGATTTTCCCCGCGCTCCTGAAAAGTTATTAAAAATTTATATTGGTGACGGTAGAGATGAATATATACAGTTTGATGAAAAGAATTAATAAGGAGGAACTAACCGTTATGATAAGTACTAGGTAAAAATCAGCGCCCTATTCTTTCAAAAAAGTTGTATCGTGATCTTTCAATAAAACATTATCGAAGTAATTAAAACTGATTGTGTTATTCACCGATATATGAGAAATACTAACCGTTTTAGCGTCGCCTCTTTGCATATTAACAGAATACTTACCTATGGCTTCAGTTGAAAAATGAAAGCCTTTATGCTGAATTGATAAAGGCATATTCTTATCAACAATGTTATTAAATCGATGTTTTCTTTTTTGACTAACGTCTATAAAATCAACGCTTGATGAAGTGATAGGTAAATCAGCCTCACTAAGATTAAGTTCATTTCCCGTCCATTTGAAACTTTGCACTCGTTGATTTTTTATCGATAAATCTTCCGGGAATATACAAAGCTGAAACGGCTGATAAACACGTAAATCCATCATTTGAAATTGTTTAATAATATCGCCATCAAGGCGTAATAACGATAAAATCAGCTCCCCCCTACTTACTATGCTTTTATTATCATTAAATGAACCTTGATAATAATTTAATAGCGCTAGTGACAAACCTTTTTTAGTTACCGCAATCCAAGTACCTTGCCCTTGTGGGTCTATAGGGTAAATGGCGTTTGAAGTTTGATTAATGGTTGGTGGCGTTGCTAAAGCTCTTGAACGTTGCTCGTCGCGGTTAAAGAATAATTCATAACCATTATCATTGAGTAAATAAGTTAGCGTACACATAAGGTTATTGTAAATCTGCTTTGTCTGTAGCCTCGGATAGCTGAGTATTTTCTCTCATATAGGTTGCGGTAGCTGGAGCTAGACCAAATGTTTGAGGTAAAGCCTTGGTCTGTGCAAACGATATTTGAACAATCATGGCATAATGATGTACCGCATGACTGCCAGCAAAGACTAACTCACGGGCAATAGAGGTCTGTACTGTTTGCACATTGTGACTTGTCACGGAAACTTCCGTTTTTAGGGTAACAAGTTTGTTTAATTGCGCTTCATTAAGGTTTTTAATCCAATCGGCTATTTCATTTAATTTGTCTATCGCAAGTGTTGGCGACAACTCGACATGACTACCACGCATTCTTTTATCATAATCGATCAACTTATTATCCAAGCCAGACATTAGAGCAAGGTAATGATCAATAATATGCCGCATATGCGAGCCTGCTGAACTGATAAAGTTAGGCGTTATTATAGCGCTATAGTCTTCTTTAGAGACGCTATTGAGGTATAACTGACCTTGTTCAATGATTTCCAACTGACTTTTGAGCATTTTTCTTTATTTCCAACATGTAAATGAACGAAATTATTTTTTCGTTCGACTTTTTAATATCACTTCAATAAGTTCTTCCGGTACCTTTTCGGCCGGGTCTGCTTTAGTAAAACCTGCTTGAGACATGCGAATTGTATTTTTATATTTACGTACATAATCCTTACACTCTTTACACAGCCTTAAATGCAATTTAAATGTTAAGTGTTCTGTATAGGATAATTGGCCTTCATGAAAATCATATAAAAAATCGTCTATTTCTTCGCACGTTAGCATAGCTGGAATATATTTAGTCATTAATCGTTTAATCATTAACATGCTAATTCACCTTCCAATTATCTTCTAATCTGTCTTTGTCTTTCTGCTCTAAAATAGACTTCAAAAGCAACCTTGCTCTGTGAAGTTGAGTTTTTACTGATGCTTCAGATATACCTATTATATTGGCTGTTTCTTTGGTACTTATTTCTTGGATGTCTCTAAGCAGTAAAACGTTACAATATTTTTCAGGAAGCTGATAAATAAGTTCATTAAGTGAGAATTTCGTTTCGTTTTTTTCAAATAACGCTTCAATATTATGACCTAACCCTTCCATTAAACTCTGCTCCGAATTATCACTAAAAACGGTACGCTCGCCATGTTCATTATAGTGTTGAGTAAAGCTTTCAAGTGGTAGCGTATTCTGTCTTTTCTTTTGTCTTATTATCATTAAGGCTTCATTGACGGTAATACGGTGCAACCAAGTCATTAAGCTTGAGTCTTTGTTGAAAGTGGATATTTTTTTGAAGACTTGAATAAACGCTTTTTGCAAAGCTTCTTGTGCATCATCATCTGAAGTAAAAAATCGACGAGCAACCGCATACATTCTTGCACTGTATTGCCGTACCAATATTTCATAAGCTAAATCATCATTACCAATTAGCTTATCAATAAGTTGATTTTCTTTATCTTGTTCTGAAATGGTTGAGGGGGATTCTTTCAACAGCTTGTAACCCTTTTAATTATCGAACATCTAATAGCTAAATTAACGAATATTTACTTAAAAATCACTATTAAAGTATCGCTATTTATTGAGTGGCTTTTTAGCACCGATGATATTGATAATTTGTTTGGTACCTGTATTTGGATGGGAGGTACTAAAATAGAGCTTTTGAAGGGATTGTTAAATGATTTGGCAATACTGAATGGACGCGTAGGTTTACCTTTTCCATTTTTAATGGCTATTTTGGTGACAGCGGCTGAATTTTTCGGTGCTACCTCAGTATAAATTTAGAGTAATAACTTTAAGTAAGCTATATATAACAAATAGTAATAAAAAACTTTTATTTATTACTTGCAGCTATCTTAATTAAGCAGTAGTGTAAACAGTATCAAAACAAATTATTTTTTTAAGCTGTTAACTTAATTTTACAATACCACCAAGTTAACAGAAAATGACTAACTATTAGAGACTTTACCCATGATTATTAACCTGAATAGCCGACATCATCACCATCATAACAACTAGCCCATTCAGGTTTACTTATTAAGTAAATTACTGAAGGGCAAGTGGCCTTTCAGTGGTTTAAAAAAGCATAATAGAATCTCTTAATAGATATAACTGTAATTGCTAAACCCCCGAAAGAGTCACGACTCTCTCGGGGGTTTTTCGCATTTTAGCGATTAAGAAATTGTATATACATGCCGAATTTTAAAGATTAAGACAATAGGAATTACCAATATGAGCACATCAGAACCACGTTTACGCATTGCC
Source organism: Colwellia sp. 75C3 (assembly GCF_002836255.1). Classification (GTDB taxonomy): domain Bacteria; phylum Pseudomonadota; class Gammaproteobacteria; order Enterobacterales; family Alteromonadaceae; genus Colwellia. The sequence goes on from NZ_PJAU01000032.1 coordinate 598,270, forward strand.
ATGCAAAAGTCAGGTCGCCTTAGTGACGACACACAGAAACTACTTAAGCTTTGTGGATTAAAGTTAAACCTGAGCGATAGAAGGTTATTAGCGCATGTAAGTAATATGCCAATTGATATTATGCGTGTTCGCAGTAGCGACATTCCTGGCTTAGTTATGGACGGTGTTTGTGACTTAGGTATTGTTGGTGATAATACCCTAGAAGAAGAAGAGCTAGATCGCCAACTAAAGGGCAACAAGTCTGATTACATACGCACGACTACATTAGACTTTGGCGCTTGTCGTTTTTCAATTGCAATGCCGGAAGAATTTGAATACACAGGTTTAGATTGTTTAAACGGTTTACGTTTTGCCACAACTTATCCACACTTATTAAATCGTTTTGCTAAAGCTAATGGCATTAATGTCGAGTTTTGTTTGTTAAAAGGCTCGGTTGAAGTAGCACCTCGCGTAGGCTTAGCTGACGGTATTTGTGACTTAGTTTCGACCGGCGCAACCCTTGAGGCTAATGGCTTAAAAGAAGTGGCTGAAGTCTTTCGTTCAAAAGCCTCTCTTATTCAACGATCTGATTCCTTGGGCGGAGAGAAACAAGCTATTTTAGATACTTTGATACCACGTATTCACGGTGTCATGAAAGCTAAAGAAAGCAAATACATAATGCTGCACGCACCAACAAATAAAGTAGCAGAAGTCAGTAAATTAATGCCGGGCACAGAAACACCTACAGTTTTACCACTTGCTGGACGTGAAGATATGGTCGCTGTGCATGTAGTAGCAACAGAAACATTCTTTTGGGAAACCATGGAACAATTAAAAGCCTTAGGTTGTCACTCAATCCTGGTTATGCCTATTGAAAAGATGATGGGCTAAATTTATTTACCTCATGGCTAGTTAGCACATGAACAGCATCGATGGTACTCATTGACTAACGTCAACTCCGTGCCTTCTCTTTGTTCTTGCACTAACTAGCGGCGAGCTAAAGTAAATTATTTTTTACTTATAAAGAAACAGATCCTCGAAGTATTAGGAACAAGTAATTATGATTAATCAACTAATCAATTGGCAAGAATTATCAGAGCAGCAACAAAGATTCGCACTTGCTCGACCTGCAATAGCAGATAGCGCTTTATTATCAACGCAAGTTGCCAATATTATTTCGCAAGTTAAGAATCAAGGCGATAAGGCTATTTATGCGTTAACTGAACAGTTTGATGGCATTGCACTAGACACCTTAAAGGTGAGCCAGCAGCAAGTAGCTCAAGCCAAGTTAGCGCTTAGTGCTAAACGCTTAAAAGCAATAAACACCGCGTATCAACAAATCAGAGCATTTCACAGCGCTCAGCAGCCAACTGATATTACCGTTGAAACTACGCCTGGCGTTAAGTGCACGCTAAAAACTGAAGCGATTGAAAGTGTTGGTCTATATATTCCTGCTGGCTCCGCGCCATTACCTTCAACGGTATTGATGTTAGGTGTTCCTGCACAGCTTACCGGTTGTAAACGCACGGCACTGGTTTGTCCGCCTGATAAAAATGGCCAATTGGCAAATGAAGTATTAGTGGCGGCTGATCTTTGTGGTATTAGTGAAATATATACCGTAGGTGGTGCCCAAGCTATTGCAGCACTTGCTTATGGTACACAAACAATAGCAGCGGTAAATAAAGTCTTTGGCCCTGGTAACCGTTATGTTACTGAAGCAAAAACACAGTTATCACAACAAGTTCCTGGTTTTGCTATTGATATGCCTGCCGGCCCTTCTGAAGTCTTGGTTATCGCAGACGAGCAAGCAAATCCTGCTTTTATCGCTGCCGACTTATTATCACAAGCAGAGCACGGTGTTGATAGCCAAGTAATACTACTTAGTGATAGTGAATCGTTAATCACACGAGTATCTACAGAGTTAGAAAAACAATTAGCCACATTGTCACGACGTGAAATTGCTGAACAAGCATTAACCCAATCTCGCTTAATATTAACTAAAGATTTATCTCAAGCAGTTGCCGTATCGAATGAATACGGCCCAGAGCACTTAATTATTCAAACTGAAGATGCCCCCACCTTGCTTGCTAGTTTACGTAATGCAGGTTCAATTTTTGTTGGTGCTTATACACCAGAATCTGCGGGTGATTATGCTAGCGGCACCAACCACGTATTACCGACTTATGGTTATTCAAAGGTGATATCAAGTTTATCACTAGCCGATTTCTCTCGTCGTTATACCGTGCAAGAAATTACCAAATCAGGTTTGGCGAGTTTAGCTGAATGCATTATTGAGTTAACTGATGCTGAAGGCTTAGATGCACATCAGCGCGCTGTGACTATTCGCTTAGAAGAAGGCGCTTAGTTATGACCTTATCAAAGAATATGACCTCATCAGCGAAGAGTAGTGTAGTCGCTAGCACCTTAATAGAGAAGTTAGCAAGAGAAGAGCTGGTCGATATGGTGCCATATCAGTCTGCAAGGCGTTTATTTGCCAGTGGTGATAATGAGCAAGCTAATAGCAAAACATGGCTTAATGCTAATGAAGCACCTGGACAAGGTAAATATCAATTAAATAGTGAAAATATTAACCGTTATCCTGATTTTCAGCCAAAAGCGTTATTAAATGCTTACAGTAATTATTGCAGATTACCCGTGGATAACATACTTGCGACACGTGGCGCCGATGAAGGTATCGAACTCATTATTCGCAGCTTTTGTCGAGCTTATCAAGATAGCATTTTAATTTGCCCACCGACCTACGGTATGTATGCCATTAGCGCAGAGAATCATGGCGCAGGCATTGTTAGCGTGCCATTGGTTAATACTTCACAAGCAAAGTGTCAACTAGACCTTGAAGCATTAAAAGCACAAGTGGGTAAGGTAAAAGTCGTCTTTTTATGTTCGCCAGGTAACCCTACGGGCAATACCTTACCTCAAGCACAAATTAAAGCAGCAATAGAGCTATTTAAAGATAGTGCTATCGTTGTTGTTGATGAAGCCTACTATGAATACACCAATACTATATTAGATGGTGAGCAAGTAAATACTAAGCTAATAAGTCAATGTGATAACGTGATTGTACTAAGAACGCTATCAAAGGCATTTGCCTTAGCCGGTTTACGTTGTGGCTTTACCTTGGCAAACAAGGAAATAATAACTTTATTAAGTAAGGTGATTGCGCCCTACCCTATTGCGGCACCGGTTGCAGAAATTGCTAGCCAAGCATTAACTAATGACTTAGTTGTGATGCAAACTAGGGTAAATAGCACCAATAGTTTACGCGAACAATTAAATGTTTGGCTGAAACAGCAACACTGGTGTAGCGATATTTTCCCCAGCGATGCTAACTTTGTATTATTTCGCTGTAATAACGCTGATGAGAAAAGCAAAGTCTTTAATCTATTAGTCGATAACAACATCTTAATTCGCGATCAATCTAAACAACAGCAGCTTGAAAATTGTCTTCGCATTAGCATCGGCAGCGCAGAAGAACTCGAGCAACTGAAGAAGTTATTAATCACATTGTAATTAAAAAATAGCGCTGCATTTACGCTAGCGAAACACAGATAATGAAGAGCATTTTATGAGTAATACCCAAGAGAAAATATTATTTATCGACCGTGACGGTACACTAGTTGAAGAGCCAATTAGTGACAAGCAACTTGATACTTTAGAGAAATTGGTTTTTGAGCCGAATGTCATAGCAGAGCTTTTAAAGCTTCAAAGTAAAGGCTTTAAACTTGTTATGGTTTCCAATCAAGATGGTCTAGGAACAAAAAGCTTCCCACAAAGCGATTTTGATTTACCTCATGACAAAATGATGGAAATATTTAGTTCTCAAGGCATAGTATTTCAAGACGTATTACTTTGTCCTCATTTTGATGAAGACAACTGCAACTGTCGTAAACCTAAACTTGGCTTGGTGAGTGATTACCTTCAGCAAGGTCGTGTTGATTTTGCTAACTCTTTTGTTATTGGTGATAGAGAAACTGATATGGGACTTGCTGCTAACATGGGTATTGTTGGTATCAAATATAATCGTGAGACATTAAATTGGGCTCAGGTTAGCGAGCAAGTTATTACCCAGTTAGAGCAACCAAGAATAGCTACCGTTACTCGTACCACTAAAGAAACTGACATTACGGTAACAGTTAATCTAGATAAAGCCGGTAATAGTAAAATAGATACTGGCCTAGGATTTTTTGATCATATGTTAGATCAAATAGCTACTCACGGCGGCTTTAGCTTAACCTGTAATGTGAGTGGTGATTACCACATTGATGAGCACCACAGTGTTGAAGATACTGCGCTAGCTTTAGGGCAAGCGCTAAAACAGGCACTCGGTAATAAGCGCGGTATTAACCGTTTTGGTTTTACCATCCCTATGGATGAATGCCGTGCTGAATGTGCTATCGATCTTTCTGGCCGTCCTTGGTTAGAGTTTGATGCAGATTTTACCAGTGCTAACGTTGGTACTATGTCGACACAAATGGTGCCACACTTTTTCCGTTCATTAGCTGACTCAATGTTAATTACTTTACATTTATCGACCAGTAAAGGTAATTGCCATCACCAAGTAGAAAGCTTATTTAAAGTGTTTGGCCGAGCATTAGGTCAAGCAATTAAAGTTGATGGTGATGCTATGCCTAGCTCTAAGGGAAGTCTCTAATGTCGAAAGTAATGACAAAGGTCATGTCTACAGGAATGAATGTCATTGTAGATACTGGCTGTGCTAATTTAGCGTCGGTAAAGTTTGCTGTTGAACGCTTGGGTTACCAAGTAACTATCACTGATGATGTTGCCTTAATACAAAGCGCTGATAAGGTAATATTACCCGGTGTAGGTACAGCTAAACATGCCATGGCTAATATCAAAGCTAAAAACTTAGTCAATGTACTGCAAAACTTAACTCAACCCGTACTTGGCTTTTGCTTAGGCATGCAGTTAATGACAGAGTCATCAACTGAAGGTAACTGTACTCGTAACATAGTACCGTGCTTAAACTTAATTCCAACAAAAATTGAGCCATTAAAAGCGCAAGAAAATAGATTGCCACATATGGGGTGGAATACACTAACCCAAGTAAGCAGCCACCCTATTTTCAACGGTATTTCTGTCGGCGATTATTTTTATTTTGTACACAGCTTTGCTGCACCAATAAGTGATTACACCATTGCGAGTTGCGAATACGGTAGTACTTTTTCTGCAGCCATTGCCAAAGACAATTTTATTGGTTGTCAATTTCACCCTGAGCGTTCAAGCGCTTTAGGCAGTAAAATAATCCAGAATTTTCTAGAATTAGACGCTACAGAACTTAATCAGGAGCAAACCAAACTATGATGATCCCAGCGATAGATTTAATTGGCGGTGAAGTAGTTCGCTTATACCAAGGCGATTATGCTCAGAAAACAAATTACCAATTTACCGTACAAGAACGTCAACAATCCTATGCAAAATCAGGTGCTACTGTTATGCACTTTGTTGATTTAGACGGTGCTAAAGACAGTACTAAACGTCAGTTAGAAACATTGAAAACAGTGGTAAAACATCCTTCAATGATCATTCAAGTTGGTGGTGGTGTTCGTTGTGAAGATGACGTTAAACAATTATTAGCACTAGGTGCTGATCGTGTTGTTATTGGTAGTTTAGCCATTAAACAGCCTGAACTTGTCACCCAATGGCTTAAAACATATGGCTGTGAAAAGATTGTGCTAGCACTAGATATTAAAATTGATGCACAAGGCAATAAAACGCTTCCTACTCATGGTTGGATTGAAGACAGTGGTGTTAACTTAGAAGATTTACTTGCCCAATATCAAGATGCCGGTATAAAACATGTTTTGTGTACCGATATTAGTAAAGACGGTACCTTAACGGGCACTAATGTAGATTTGTATACTGAAGTTTGTGCTAAGTATCCAGAAATTGATTGGCAAGCATCAGGTGGCATTGGCAGCTTAGCTGATATTAAAGCACTCATTCCAACAGGTGTTAGTGGCGTGATATTAGGCCGTTCATTGCTTGAGGGTAAATTCACTTTAGAAGAGGCAATTGCCTGTTGGCCACAAGTGGAGAATAGCTCATGTTAGCTAGACGAATTATTCCTTGCTTAGATGTACGAGATGGCAAAGTAGTGAAAGGCGTACAGTTCCGTAATCATGAAATTATTGGTGATATTGTGCCCTTGGCTAAGCAATATGCTGAAGCTGGCGCAGATGAACTAGTTTTTTATGATATTACCGCAAGCTCAGATGGTCGTGTGGTTGATAAAAGTTGGGTCAGTCGGATTGCAGAAGTTATTGATATTCCTTTTTGTGTCGCTGGCGGCATCAAAAGCGAAGCTGATGCTAAAGAAATTTTAATGATGGGCGCTGATAAAATTAGCATAAACTCCCCTGCTCTACGGGATCCAGAATTAATTACGCGCTTAGCTGATGTTTTTGGTCAACAGTGTATTGTTGTTGGTGTTGACAGTTTTTATAACAAAGATGCTAATGATGGCAAAGGCGAATATCAAGTTTATCAATTTACTGGTGATGAAGAGCGTACTAAGAAAACGGGATGGACCACCTTTGATTGGATTAAGAAAGTCGTTAGTTTAGGTGCAGGTGAAATAGTCTTAAATTGCATGAATCAAGATGGCGTTCGTCAAGGTTATGATATTGAACAATTAAAGCAAGCTAGAGCTGTTTGTAGCGTACCATTAATAGCCTCTGGTGGCGCAGGTACTATAGAACACTTCAGTGATGTTTACCTGCAAGCCGATGTTGACGGCGCACTAGCAGCTTCAGTTTTTCATAAAGGTGTTATTGCCATTAAAGATTTAAAAGATTATTTAAAAGACCAAAATATTGAGGTAAGACCATGTTAGTAAACCAAAATAATATCGATGCGTTAGCATGGGATAAGATGGACAACTTAATTCCTGCCATTATTCAACACGCTGCAACTGGTGCAGTATTAATGCAAGGCTATATGAATCAAGCCTCACTGACAGCTACATTAACCACAGGTAAAGCGACTTTCTTTAGCCGCTCAAAACAAGCGTTATGGGTTAAAGGTGAAACCTCTGGTAACTTCCTAGAAGTACAGCAAGTGCTAACTGATTGTGATAACGATAGTCTACTTATTGCTTGTACTCCTATTGGCCCAAGTTGTCACCTAGGTACTGAGTCTTGCTTCCCTGAGCAAAAATTAACTCAACAAAATTTTTTAAGTCAACTTGAACAAGTCATAGAGCAGAAAAAAGGTGAAGATCCAAAAGAGAGTTATACAGCACATTTATTTTCTCGCGGCACAACGAAGATGGCACAAAAAGTTGGTGAAGAAGGCGTTGAAGTGGCACTTGCTGCAGTAGCTGAAACAAAAGAAGATTTGTTAGGTGAATGTGCTGACTTGTTTTATCACACACTTGTATTACTTGCTGATCAAAAAATTGAACTAAGTGAAGTGATGGCTGTGCTGCAAGAACGCCATAAAAAATAATCTTTCACTAAATCACATACCGTTTAAGCTACTTTGCTAAATAGCGGCATCCTTGTTATGTTTAATACAACAAGGATGCTTTTACTTAACACCAGTAATCTAATTATACGGCGTTCTTTATGGCAAATTTATCTTCTGGCTTTCATCGAGTGTTATTCACTAAAGTACTACTTATCGTTACTCTGCTTTGCATTACACAATATGTGTATGCAAGAAATAATAGTGTTCTTATCTATATTCGTGATGATGTCTACGTTGACTACCTACAATTTGTCGCTGATAGAGATATTAGCATAATAGATGATTTTTCAGGTGAGAACATCCGACGCGATGTAGTCGACATGATTATTGCTCAACAGGCTCTCAAATTGGGAGGCTTTACACATAGATTCAGTTACGCCCCTGGTAAGGTTAATTTCCGTAATACTAAGATGTTACAAAATGGCCAACTACTTATTAGTTTTGACTCCTATTGGCAGCAGGATGCTCTCCCCCTCGCCAACAAAGTCTATATTTCTGACGAAGTTATCCGCAATGGTGAGTACGTCGCGGGTATCTATACAAGCCCTCAAAACAGTAAAACCTTAGCCGTAAATCAATTAAGTGACCTTACTGAATTATCCGCAATATCAACACCTAAATGGCGTACAGATTGGAAAACATTGCAGCAGTTGCCACTTAAAAGTCTGACTCAGGACGATTCTTGGCTTTCTATGGTACGAATGGTAAATATACAATGGATAGATTTTATCTTGATGCCATTTAACTCTACCCCGGATCAAAGCTTCACCATGGATAAAGTACATTTAGTACCGGTTAAAAACATTGGTGTGGTACTTAAAGACTCTCGCCATTTTGTCATTAGTAAAGCACACCCCAAGGGACAAGAAGCTTACTTAGCAATTAACAAAGGTCTGAAAATATTGCGTAAACAAGGAGCTATCGTAAAAGCATATCAGCAGGCTGGTTTTTTTGTCGATACTGATATAGTCAAAATAATAAATCCTTAATAAAATGCTATACCCCATCAGTTGCTAATACCTCATAAGCTATCGAATTTGTTAATAACATGTAGTAACATGTTGCAAAATAAAAATGATTTCATGATCCTACATGAGACACCATAAGAAGTACCTGCTAAGGAGTGGCTATGTTTAAACGTAGAGCAATAAAAAAATATGGTAATAAACTTTTACCAAAACTACAGCACCGTTATGGTGAGCAGACGTTCTATAATGCCAGCCAAGTTAGGGCAACAATTTATCAATGTAATTTTAATCCGAGTTACTTGCCGCTAGGATATTTACTTTTTCTTGACTCTTGTGACCTAAGTAAAGTCATTACAATTGAATTCCCTGAACTGTGTATTCGAAAGTATAAAGAAGAAATTAAAGATTATCTTAATGAACGTAAGTATTATGGTTACTTAAAACTACTAAGCATTTAATTAAAGCTATTAATGATGATAATAAAGACTAATTGGCAAACAAAGAAATTTGAACAACTATCACTCAACCAATTATATGATGTACTAAAATTACGGGTTGATGTTTTTGTTGTTGAACAAACCTGTTTTTATCCCGATTTAGATGGTGAAAAAGACCTGTTAGACAGACATCCTCAAACGTTACACCTATTAGGTTATCAAGCAGAACAACTTGTTGCTTATCTCCGTATTTTGCCAAAGGGGCAAAATTACCCTGACAATGTCAGCATTGGACGTGTGGTAACAGCACCTAAAGCAAGAGGTGGTGGCCTAGGTCATCAGTTAATGATAGAAGGGTTAACTATGTGTCAGCAGTACTTTCCTAACGAAACTATCAAGATTTCAGCACAACAACATTTAAAAGACTATTATCAAAAGCATGGTTTCATTCAGGTGTCTGAAATGTACCTAGAAGATGATATCCCCCACATTGCTATGCTTAGAGAATAAGACCAACAACGCTATTTTAGTATTCATCTTATAACGCTATTAGCACTTGATATAGCTATTATATAAACAAAAAAACTCGCCTTGGCGAGTTTTTTATTAACTAAATTATTATATTTTAAGCTAATTGAGCTGATAATAATTGGTTAACTTTTTCAACAGCTTGAGTGCCATCAATAGTTAAGTAGCTACAGTTACCTGATTTAGCTTCTGCTTGATAGAAGTCAACTAAAGGCTTAGTTTGCTCGTGGTAAATAGCTAAACGTTTACGTACTGTTGCTTCTTCGTCATCAGGACGAATAGATAAATCATCACCTGAAACATCATCTTTACCTTCAACTTTTGGCGGATTGTAAACAAGGTGATAAACACGACCTGAACCAGAATGTACACGACGGCCTGCCATACGTTCAACAATGACTTCGTCTGGTACATCAAACTCAAGTACATGGTCTACGCTGATATCATTTTCTTTCATGGCATCTGCTTGTGGAATGGTACGTGGGAAACCATCAAGTAGAAAACCTGCTTTACAATCATCTTGAGCTACACGCTCTTTGACTAATCCAATAATTAGATCATCAGAAACTAATTGTCCTGCATCCATTACTGCTTGAGCTTTATTACCTAGCTCAGAGCCTGCTTTTATAGCAGCGCGTAGCATATCGCCCGTTGAGATTTGTGGGATACCAAATTTAGCCATTAAAAATTGTGCTTGGGTGCCTTTACCAGCGCCTGGAGCACCTAATAAAACAATGCGCATATTATGTAACCTTAAATTGATGATTGAAGTGTTAAAGTAAGTATTACCTTTGCTAAATAGCTAAATATTCTGTTTGATCGAGCAAAGGTAATAATTCTTAGGTTTACAATAAAGCCGGCAGACACTATACAAGTTAGGCTATGTGCAAACAAGTGGTGAAAGGCCTATTGAGCAAAAAAGGAGGTGTTTCATGCTTGAAACCCTCCTTTTTAAGACTAAAGTATTATCTAAATCTTATGTAACGATTATAGAATTTACTTTGTAAGATTTAGCATTAGCTTATTCAAGCGTGAAACGAAGCTTGCTGGATCTTTTAAGCTACCACGTTCCGCTAACATCGCTTGTTCAAATAATACTTCAACCCATTGATTGAACATTTCATCATCTTGCTCATCAGCTACATGCTTGATCAGTGCATGCTCACCATTAATCTCAAAGATAGGTAATGTATCTGGTACTTCTTGACCAACTGATGCCATTAACTTAGCCATTTGGCTGCTCATGTCATCATCATCAGCAACGATACAAGCAGGTGATTCAGTCAAGCGTTGAGAAAGTTTAACTTCTTTAACTTTACCTTCTAAACTACCTTTAATGCGCTTAACAACAGAATCATACTCTTTTTCAAGTTTCTCTTGTGCTTCCTTTGTTTCCGCATCGTCCATATCGCCAAGATCAAGTCCACCACGAGTAACTGACTGTAATTGCTTACCATCAAACTCAGTTAGATGACTCACTAACCATTCATCAATGCGATCAGACATTAATAATACTTCAATACCCTTCTTACGGAATACTTCTAAGTGAGGACTGTTCTTTGCAGCTTCAAAGCTATCAGCAACAACAAAGTAAACTTTATCCTGACCTTCTTTCATACGCTCAATATATGAAGCGATAGAAACATTTTGTGTAGTCGAATCTTCATGGGTAGAAGCAAAACGAAGTAAACCAGCAATTTGTTCTTTATTAGATTGGTCTTCAGCCGGACCTTCTTTTAACACTTGTCCAAACTCATCCCAAAAACCTTGGTATTTTTCAGCATCGTTATTACCAAGCTTTTCTAGCATCTTCAGTACACGCTTAGTACAACCTTTACGAATCGCTTGAGTGACCTTATTATCTTGCAAGATTTCACGAGAAACATTCAAAGGTAAATCGTTAGAATCCAAAAGACCTTTTACAAAACGTAAGTAAGTCGGCATGAACTGTTCAGCATCATCCATAATAAATACACGCTGTACAAACAACTTCAAACCATGTTGTTTTTCGCGGTTGTACATATCAAATGGTGCTTTACTTGGTACATATAAAAGAGAAGTATATTCTGTTTTGCCTTCTACTCGATTATGTTCCCACAATAAAGGATCACCAAAGTCATGCGAAACATGCTTGTAGAATTCTTTATACTCTTCATCTGTAATATCAGCTTTTTCACGTGTCCATAAAGCCGTAGCCTTATTAACAGGTTCCCAAAGTGCAGGAATAGCATCAATTGCGTCAGCAGCTGGTCTTGTTACATTATCTTTTTCATCTGTCACTTCAGCTACAGCTTCAACAGCAGGAACTTCTGCAGTTAACATTTCAACTGACACAGAAATGTGATCTGAGTACTTAGTAACAATAGACTTTAAACGCCAGTCATCAGCGTATTCTGATTCATCTTCTTTTAAATGAAGAATGATATCAGTACCGCGATTAGTCTTCTCTATTTTAGCCGTAGTGAATTCACCTTCACCTGCACTAACCCACTCAACACCATCCGTTGCACTATCACCAGCTTTACGGGTACGAACAGTTACTTTATCAGCAACAATAAATGCAGAGTAAAAACCAACACCAAATTGACCGATAAGTTGTGAGTCTGATGCTTGATCACCTGACAGTTGCGAGAAGAACTCAGCAGTACCAGATTTTGCGATAGTACCTAAATGCTCAATAACTTCGTCAACGTTCATGCCGATGCCATTGTCAGAAATTGTTAAGGTATTGTTTTCTTTATTACAGCTAACACGAACACGAAGCTCACCATCGTTTTCGTACAATGTATTATCCGATAATGCTTTAAAACGAAGCTTGTCTGCAGCATCAGCGGCATTAGATACTAACTCACGCAAAAAGATTTCTTTATTTGAATAGAGTGAGTGGATCATTAATTGTAGTATTTTGGCGTTGTCCGATGCAAACGCATGATTTTGTACTTGATTAGTTTCTGACATCTGAAAAATCTCCGGTGAAAAATTATTAATGTACTTTTAAAAAGTTGTTAGAAACTATGTGGGGTTAACGATAAAAAATTCAAGGGAAAATGATGGATTGATTGGTAATTGGCAACAATTATTATATAGAGTGGTTTAATAACAACCCTAAATTTTACTAGAAAGAAGCAAGATGATATTTACCTAATGGATTACATCAAATAGATAGCTAAAATTAGATAATTGCAGCCATTTCTAAAAGAATGACTTATTACTGAATTACAAAATACATTAGCAAGGTTCCGAAGTAGGAGGTGCCCCCCTACTTCGGAATTATATACATGGGAGAAACGATTGACAGATCAGATCCAACCAAAATGTATACTGTTATTAATTTGTCACTTAGGGATTAAACTTCAAATTATTAACATAATCATACTACTCAACAATAAGTATAATGTATACAATCCATTGGTAATATAATATTACTAATGGAACTAAATCATAATTTTTAAATTCGGATTTATAAAAACAGTCACTGCTCCTTTGATTTTTTGAGCTAATATTTAATTACTATCAAAATGTTATCGTAAATTTTCAGTTTAAACTGTCAAATAAAATTATACTAATATCATTCCGAGCACCTTCTCCTACCCTACAATTACAGCTAATTATTTTACGAGCTATTATTGTTACAAGGATTACTTACATGAAACCAAGTACTGAAATGTTAGTTAGGGTCTTCTCGTGTACCAAAGTAAAAATAGACGCCTAATTATTTTCTACTTTCATATGGTCATACCTAACACTTATTGGGGATAAACTTTAAACCTCAGACACAACAATCCCTATTCTTTCGAATCGGGCTTCTCGTGTGCAAAAGCACAAATTAGAAGGGGAGAATGTCCTACTCTCACATGGGCATAACTAACATGAGTCACACTACCATCGGTGCAATTGCGCTTTACTTCTGAAGCACTGTGACAAAGAAGACGAATATAGTCAGGTGGGGCCTCAATAGGTAGGCGGCTTATTTTGCAAAGAAAGTATTCGCGCTTTTACTAAACATCAAAAAGCAAAAAAGCCCGTTACTTTCGTAACGGGATTTTCGTGTGTCGCAGCACAAATTAGAAGTGGTGAATGTCAACTATCACATGGGCTTAACTAACATAAGTCACACTACTATTGGCGCAACTGCGTTTCACTTCTGAAGCACTGTGACAAGGAAGACGAATATAATCAGGTGGGTCCTCAATAGGTAGGCGGCTTATTTTGTAAAGAAAGTATTCGCGCTTTTACTAAACGTCAAAAAGCAAAAAAGCCCGCTACCAGTGTAACGGGCTTCTCGTGTGCCTAAGCACAAATTAGAAGTGGAGAATGTATTACTATCACATGGGCTTTACTGCGACATAAGTCACACTACCATCGGCGCAACTGCGTGCGGCTTGTAGGCGGGAATTTATTCGCGCTTATCTTAATTGTTTAAAATCCCAAACAGCA
>NZ_PJAU01000035.1 GCF_002836255.1 Colwellia sp. 75C3
CCCGCGACCCCCGGCGTGACAGGCCGGTATTCTAACCAACTGAACTACCACTCCGCATATCTTGTCTGCTTCAACAACATGTCGTTGAATGCGGCGAGATAATACGGTTATGATGAAGCGCAGTCAACCACTTTTTTAATAAAATTGTCTGCATGCGCATTTGAATAGCAATCTGATGAATTTACAAGCATATTTTCGTCTTTTTAAGTCAATAAGAAGAAAAACAGTCTTATTTACTCTTTTTCTTCCTCCGCAAAAAGAAGAACAAAATAACCGATATCACTATAACCGCACCATTACCTACAGCAATAATGATAAAAGTTTCTTGTTCTTTTTCATCTTGTACTAATTTTTGAGCTAATAAAGCCGCGATTCTATCTTGCTCACCTTTATCAAGTAACTCATCTGTCGTTTCAAGTATTGTAGTTACTCCTTCAATATTCGTCTCCTCGACCGTATTAGGCTCATTTAAGCTTGTTTCTACATTAAAGCTGAACTCTGGTACCACTAGACGAAACTCTCGACCCGTTATGGTTTTACCAAAGGCACTAACATTTACTCGGTATAGTCCTGGCTCTGTATTGGTAATTATGCTCGTTCTACTTTCGCCATTTTCTTCCATAATAGAGAAAGGTTCAATTTGGCGGTCTGGAAAAGTAAACTTTCCTTGGAAAACTAAACTGTTAGGATCGACGAAAGTCGGATCTATAGATAATTGTAATTGATGAGGCTTATCGACATGGTCAGATTTAACAACATTAATTTCTATCGGTGTTTTATGTAACAAGATAGATTGTTGTCTTAACTCACGAGTTGCCATTGGGAGTTTCACCAAATACACCGGCTGCCACTCCCCTGGTGCGAAGTTCAAAATAAATTCACCAGTGAAGGTATTATCATTCGCATATTCATCTAGACCACGGCCATCATCACGAAAAGAGGTCACCTTAATAGCATCGGCGCCAAAATTTTCATACAGAGAGTTATTGGTGCTGTAAAAATTAACATCTAGTTTGACAACCTTTGTGAAGTGAGAACTGTTTATCGCTTCATCACCATTAAAAAGCCTGCCTTCTACTTTTAACGTCTCACCTGAAAAAGCAATCTCAGGTAATGGCTCTACCGCAATCTTCACATCAGAGACAACCAATATTTGACTATTTGGTAAAATATCACCGACCGCTTGCCAAGGCCCTGGCATAGGTTTTTTTATCTTAATCATGTCAAAAGTACTGTCATCAAACCATTGGACTTTTTCATGGTCAAACTGATTAACTCTTATTTTACTGCCATCAGGTCGTATAAGAATAATAGGAGTACTACCACTCTTACGATAAAATATTAGCGTTATTTCTTCTAAATCAGCATCAAGACGAAAGCGGTTATCAAAATAAGGTACTTGGTTAGTTATATTATCTTTTTGATAATATTCAACTTTACTTTTATTCAGCTTATTATCTTCATTAATATTTTCTATCTGACCAGTAAAGAGTGCTCCCGCATTAAACGGGACAACAAAAACAAATAAACAAGCAATAAGCCTTGCTACTTTAACTGACAGTAAGTTGAAACAATGAAACCTATTTATTTCCAAAGGGGATCCCCTCCTTTTTTAGCAATTACAGCGACTCGATCGGCATGTGCCTCTAATTCATCGGCCGAAGCAGCAATAACCTTTAATTTATTACGGCTCGAGGATATTCTTCTAATTGCATTACCATCGGCATTACCACCGTCGCCTGCCGATAAATTGAAACTTGATTGCTTACGCGTCATTTCAATATAAACATATGCCAGGAGTTGAGCATCGATTAATGCCCCGTGATATGTCCGATCGACTAACTTGTCTACTCGGTAAAATCGCGCTAAGTAATCTAAGGTCTTTGGAGAGCCCAGTTCATCTTTTGAGACTTTCAAAGTATCGGTAATAGTACAGATATCGTTTGTCATCGGTACTTTATCTTGGCTACGCCCCATAGAATTAAACAAAGAGAACTCATGGTCCATGAAGCCAACATCAAACTTGGAGTTATGTATAACCAGTTCTGCACCACGGATAAAATCAATGAATTCATGCACAACTTGAGAGAAAATTGGTTTGTCAGCAAGAAATTCATTGGTTAAACCATGAATATTTATAACCTCTTGCTCCATCTGAAAGACTTGGCCACGTTGATCAAGGGGCTTTACATACGCGTGATAAGTTCGTCCTGTTAATTGACGATTTATCATTTCAACACAGCCAATTTCTACAATTCGATGCCCTTCTCTGGGATTGATACCTGTAGTTTCTGTATCTAGAATGATTAATCGCTTATCTTTCTCTGAGTCTTGAGTCTCGGTTATATTATTCACTGATGAGCCTTTTTGGTAATATTTTTCACGGTTAACGTTTATCCCGGAATTCAGGTTTGATTATTATTTTTCGGGTAACGCTTGGGGGAATTCAGTTAAGTTAAGTTGCATTCGTTTACTGGTAAAGCATAACGTAATTAAAGCAAAGACAATCAGTCCTTGGCAAATTAACCATGATATTGAGGTCAATTGCCAATAGAAAAAACCAATAAGGTTAATACTAAAGTCAAAAATTAACGCCGCTACCAACATAGTTCGACAATAAGGCCAAATTCTTTTGACCCACGTTGCTGCATTGGGTCGACGGAAACTGATAATAACAACGACACATAAACCGATAAAACCTGAAACCAAGCTTAGAAAAAACAGGCTAGTTTCTGGGTATATCCATTGCATGGTAGCCACCCTATCTTTCATATTAGTTACCGACATAAGCCATACGAGATAACCACGTAAGACAAATAACAATACTAGATAAAAACGTTTAGATAATTTTAAACAATCAAATTTATCGAAGTCTTCAATTGAGTATTCTTGATACTTTTTAGGCATCTTTAACGCTCTCACTTTTTAACTGACGCTCTTGATGCAACAAATGATGAGCAGTAGTGATCGCTTTAACAGCCTTAGAGTTAAATTCTCGTGTATATAGCGTGTAAACTACCCACAAACTCATAATAACTAATAATAGAGGATGGAAGAACCAACACATAGCCGCTAAAGCAAAGTAATATGATCTTAATCCGTAATTATATGAATGAGCAGCTTGGTCTTGCACAATTGCCATTTGCTTCGCATAGGCGATTAAATTTTCATTTTCCCCCGATTCATCAAATGGCGTAGCGCCAATCATTACATTTAAAAATCCATATTGACGCATGGACCAAGTAAATTGGAAAAAAGAGATGACAAAAATAAAAGCTAATAACGTCAGTTTTAATTGTATTGCTAAGTGATTAACATCCGTAGCAAATGGCAATGAAGAAATAACCACCTCCAACGTTTCCACTTTGGCAAACAAAGTAAAAATACCGGCAAGAATTAACAAGGTACTAGAGGCGAAAAAAGCAATATTACGTTCCAAGTTGGCGAGTAAAGCCGCTTCTGAAACCCTTATTTCACGTGAAATAACCTCATACATCCAATGAATTCGATGTTGATGTAATGAGCGGGCAATGCAGTCCGTTGTCTTGGCTTTTTTTCGTGCAAAGACGGTATAACCGTACCAAGATACAATAAAAACAGATAAAGCTAAAATATCAACTAGGGTAAAGGGCAAGTTCAATTCCTCAATACATAACGGGGATAAGAAAAATAAGATTATACGCCAACAAATTTTATTGACCAACAACTTCATTTGATAGAGAAATAAGGTAACTTTTAGTGGACGCCATCTAGCTTCATTGGATTAAAGATATGATATTAACTAACAGTTAAAATAGTCTTCAAAAATAACTTGCCCAATTCACGTATTTTACAGAACTAACTAAGTACTTGAGTTTTATAAAAAATTGAATAACACTGGCAGCATACCCATTACTATTATAAGTAGCGGCATTTTGATAGTTAAATAACCATACCGTGATATAGGATTACCCATGAAAAATATTAAACAGTTAGTATTATTAATTGCCATATCTACAACACTTGCTGCTTGTAATAGCTCCTCTTCCCTCGCAGCGCCTGAAACATTGCCAGGAAGCTGGCTAGTCGATTCTATAAAAGGTAAGCCTGTCATAGCTAATAGTATGGCGAAATTAAAGTTTACTCCGAAAAATAATCTAAGCGGCTCTGCATCCTGTAATAACATATCAACCAGCTATAGTTCGAAAAAAAACGCTATAAGCATAGGTCCAATAGCAACGACTCGAAAAATGTGCTTGCCAGCGTTGATGGACCAAGAAGCAAATTTTTTACAAGCGCTTAGCAAAGTAAAACGCATTCAATTAGAAAATGGCCAGTTATCAATGTTCGACCAACAAGGCTTTTTGCAATTAAAAGCAAAAAGAGCAAAATAACAATCTCTATTGGTGTAATATCAGAAAATAAGCTTTTTATAACTTATAATGCTGTATAGCATTATAAGTTATAACAAAATATCACTTCTTTTTTTATAACAACTCGCTACTCTTACGCTATTAACGTAACTAATTTACAGGATCCAACAATGTCTAAAATTTTCGAAGACAACACTACAACTATCGGTAATACACCGCTAGTCAAATTAAACCGCGTAATTGGTGCTGAAAATGGCGCTAATGTTTATGCTAAAATTGAAGCAAGAAACCCAAGTTTCAGTGTTAAGTGTCGTATTGGCGCAAGTATGGTGTGGGATGCTGAAGAAAAAGGTTTATTAAAACCTGGTAAAGAAATTGTTGAGCCAACAAGTGGCAATACCGGTATCGCATTAGCGTTTGTTGCTGCAGCACGTGGTTACGGCATAACGTTAACAATGCCGAGTACTATGAGCTTAGAACGTCGTAAATTACTTATTGCTTTAGGTGCAAAAGTTGAACTTACCGATGGTGCTAAGGGTATGGGCGGCGCTATTGCTAAAGCTCAAGAGCTTAAAGATTCAGATCCAGAAAAATATGTTTTATTAGGCCAGTTTGATAACCCAGCTAACCCTAAAATTCATGAAGAAACTACCGGTCCAGAAATCTGGAATGATACTGATGGCAATATCGATATCTTTGTTGCAGGTGTTGGTACAGGTGGTACGCTTACGGGTACAAGTCGCTATATTAAACTGACTAAAGGTAAAGCGATTACTACGGTTGCCGTTGAACCTATCGATTCTCCAGTGATAACTCAAGCCCTTGCTGGTGAAAAATTAACACCAGGCCCTCATAAAATCCAAGGTATTGGTGCTGGATTTATTCCTGGTAACTTAGATTTAGACATGGTTGATGCTGTTGAGCTCGTTTCAAATGAAGAATCATTTGAAATGGCGCACCGCTTAATGAAAGAAGAAGGCATTCTTGCTGGTATTTCATCTGGCGCAGCAGTTGTTGCAGCCAAACGTCTTGCTGAACGCCCAGAGAACAAAGGTAAAAATATTGTAGTCATTTTACCAAGTTCAGCGGAGCGTTACTTATCAAGCGCACTTTTTACTGAAAGCTTTAGCGATAAAGAGCTTGTTCAATAATTAATTACTGAAATAATTATATTTTAAAAAGGCACCTCGGTGCCTTTTTTAGTAATGAGCAGAGATATTTAGCTTCACTTTAACAAAGTAATTACGTTATTATTAATTCATAACTTTAACTTTTTGACTTACTTTCAATGCACTATTTAAAAAATGTACTACTAGCACTGTTAATATGCTCAATCACGCTATTAACAGCGTGCGGTGAAGATAATTCACAAAGAATTACTACCGTTGATAACCCTGAAACCGTCGCGATTGCATTTTTTGACGCTTTATATAATGAAAAAAATGTTGAAAAAGCGGCCTCTGTTTGTAGCCCTAAATTGGCTCGCCTTATACTGCATTACCGTGCACCTGGCGCTGTAGCCCGCCACTTGTTTAATATGTCTTACGATAACGTTGAAATAAGTCCAGACAGTAGCGGTGTAAAAATACGAGAACAATTTAAAGGTACGGCGAATATTACTGTATATTTTGATGGTTACTATCAAGATAACAGGCTTAAAGATGTTAAACGACTCGCAATCATCCAGCGTGATGGTAAGTGGTTTATTGATAAAGTATTAAAAGACCCCTTTTAAACTTACCATTAACAATGACTGATAAGATAAAATAATGTTAAAAATAGGCATGTACCAACACTTTAAAGGTAATTATTACCAAGTACTTCATATTGCTAGGCACAGTGAGACTGAAGAATATATGGTGGTGTATCACCCCGCAGAGAACAAAGGCGATATTTGGCTACGTCCTTTAGCTATGTTTGATGAAACGATAGAGCGCGAGGGGAAAACACTAAAACGCTTCAGTTTCGTTAAGCCATAACACATTGATCAGTGTCGTTGGCAAAACAAATACTAAAGCGCAGGGTTTTAACCGATAGAGAAGAAGTGATGTTCTGTCCAAGGTACCTTTTTATGCTGAATGTCTGTCACTTGTGCTTGTTCAGGACCGTGAGCAAGCCAGGCAAGCATTTTATCAATATTCTCTTGTTCACCACACAGTAAAACTTCAACATCACCATCAGCTAAGTTACGCGCATAACCACTTAAACAATATTCAATGGCTTGTTGCTGAGACGAGGCTCTAAAATATACCCCTTGTACCCTACCCGAAATATGCGCAATATAGCTAACATTCATACATGTTTCTCTTCTTAAATCAGTATTATTATCAGTAAAGTTTGCACCTAAGCCAGTCATTGACTAAAATCGGCACAAATTTCTCTTTCACAGAATAAATGACCTTGTTTTAATACAGCGTTATTTATTCATTAAAAGTAAGTATAGACCTATGTCAGCAAGAATTTCTTTAAATGTTGGTCGTGAAAAATCTTTATTACGTAAACACCCATGGATTTTTTCGAAAGCAGTAAACAAAATCAAAGGTAACCCGATGCTTGGGGATACTGTTGATGTATTCGATAGTAAAGGTAATTGGTTAGCTAAAGGTGCTTATTCACCTGAATCTCAAATAAGAATTAGAGTCTGGAGTTTTGACGAGCATGAAGAAATTGATCGTGATTTTTTCTTTGCTAAATTGCAAAGTGCTCAAGCAAGACGCGATTGGTTTATTGCCCAGGGAAATTTAACTGGCTATCGCTTAATCGCCGGTGAATCGGATGGTTTACCCGGCGTAACTATTGATATATATGACAATTTTGTAGTATGTCAATTACTTAGCGCCGGCGCAGATTTTCATCGTTATACCATTGTTAACTGCTTAACCGAGCTTTACCCAGGTTGCCATATTTACGAACGTTCAGATGTTGATGTGCGTAAAAAAGAAGGGTTAGAGCCAGTAACAGGTTGGTTAACAGAGCCGCAAGATTCAACTGAATGTATCATTGAAGAACACGGCATTAAAATTCATGTTGATATAGCAACGGGTCATAAAACAGGCTTTTACCTAGACCAACGTGACTCTAGACTTGCTGCTGGTAAATTTGCAAAAGGCAAAACAGTTTTAAATTGTTTTTCTTATACCAGTACATTCGCATTACATTGTGCGGCAAATAATGCCAAAGAAGTGATTAATGTCGATGTATCGCAAGATGCTCTTGATATGGGTGAACGTAACCTTGCTTTAAACGGCCTATCCGATGCAAATGTATCTTTCGTCAAAGAAGATGTTTTTAAATTATTGCGAAGATACCGTGAAGAAAAGCGTACCTTTGATATGATCATTCTTGACCCACCGAAATTTGTTGAGTCAAAAGCGCAATTAACCGGTGCTTGTCGAGGTTATAAAGACATCAACATGATCGCTATGCAGTTATTAAACCCTGGTGGTTTATTATTGACATTTTCTTGCTCTGGTTTGATGGAAGCAAGTTTATTTCAAAAAGTTGTAGCTGATGCCGCGTTAGATGCAAAAAGAAAAGCTTACTTCGTTGAGCGCTTACAACAAGCAGCCGATCACCCAATTTCGTCTAATTACCCTGAAGGTTATTATTTGAAAGGTTTAGTTTGCCAAGTAGAATAGTAAAAATTATCACCTCATTTTTGAAGGGATAATCTTACAAAAAAAATAGCTAAAAACAAAAAGCCAGAGTTTAATCTGGCTTTTCTATGCTAATTAAGCGGAAATAATCCGTTAGTCGATCTCTTCAATAGTAATCCCGATGAGGTAGCAATTAGTACTTTCTTCCTCAATACGAACCACTCTGCCACTAATATCAAGTGCTTGTACCTGACTACTAGCTGAGTCGACTTTTACTCTTACATGGGTGGAAATGGCTAATGGATGCTCGATTTCGAATGCCATGCCCGTCGCACTTAAATCGCGACAAGTAGCAGAAAGTTGACTGTTTACTTCGTCATCTATCACGGTAACCATAACTTCACTATTTAACATCATGCGGTAAAAATCGCGCTTATCATCAAAACCTTTCATTTGCTCTCCCAAAAAGACTATTTATTACCTTATTATTTATACTGAGCAAAGCCAGTAGTGTCAACTAACTGCAGTAAAAAAATCACAAAACATCGTAAATTAATTTTTCAAAATAGCTGAAAACATTAACTTTTATCGTTTAAATTAAGAGAAACCCTTTAAGTGACTTAAAATACGCTTAACTGATATCGGTGCTGCCGTACCTAGGTTTTGTGCAAACAATGAAATCCTAAGTTCTTCAATCAACCAACGAGTAGCGAGTAACTCATTTTCTACCGGTTTATCTTTTCTTTGTTTACCCATAATAACTTGGTACAACTCATTCACTTTATTCACTTCAATAAGCTTTAATCTATCTTGATTAGGGTCACTTGGCAGTTTTTCTAAACGGCGTAACATGCCCTGTAAATAACGAATAATATCATCCAATTTACTTAAACCTGAGTAACTTACAAATCCTTTAAACACTAACTGCTCGCATTGTTGTTTAATATCACCATGCGACTGGATAACATTTAAAGGCACACTACCTTTCATTTTTTTAGTCACTTCATGACGTAACGTTAACGCCCGCTCAACTTTAATCGCTGCAGTTAACACACAATCAGCAATTTCAGCCCTCACATAATCACAACACAAAGAAAATTGTTGTTCTTCTCGAGGAAGTTGGTCATTATTTTGTTGTTTAGAAAACTGTTGAACCAAAGACAAACACGCCCCTTGAATACAGTCTTGTAAAAGATCACTGATTGAACCAAAAGGATTAAAATACAAACCCAGTTTGGCTTTATTCGGCAGTTTTTCCTGTAAATATTTTAAAGGGGTTGGAATATTCAATAATATTAGTCGGCTGATCCCTTTTAACATCGCTTCCTGAGCATGTTGCTCTTGCTCAAAAAGCTCAATAGCAACACTATTTTGATGATCGACCAATGCAGGGAAAGCTTTTATCGTAATATTGGCTATTTTCTTTTCATAACCTTTAGGTAAGGCACCAAAGTCCCACTGCGTTAACTCAGCTTGCTCAATGCCTTTTTCCGCAACTTTCTTAATTGATGCTTTCACTTTACCTTGTAGCTCAGCTTTAAGCTCATTAAGGTCTCTACCCTGCTTTAACAGTGTGCCTTTATCATCTACCACTTGAAAGTTCATCGTTAAATGCACTGGCAAAGAAATATCCTGCCAAGCATCTTCAGGTAGTCGAACACCGGTCATCCGCAATAACTGTTTCGCTAGCGCTTGTTGTAAACTTCCTTGATCAGCGGGCATTGCCGCGACACACGCTTGTGCATAATTAGGTGCAGGAACAAAGTTACGTCTGAGTGTTTTAGGTAATGCTTTAATTAACGCAATAGCCAGTTCATCCCGTAATGCGGGGATCAGCCAATCAAAGCCATCTTCTTGTACTTGATTCAATAAAGCTACCGGTACGATAACGCTGATACCATCGTCAATGTCCCCTGGACTAAAATGATAAGTCAGCGGCAAAGTAATACGATCTTGTTGCCAAAAATCTGGATACTCAGTAGCATTTAACTCATCAATAGACTCATTCAATAAAAAGGCTTTAGTAAAGTCCAATAGCTGACCATTTTCTTGTTTTTCCTTTTTCCACCAAGCGAGAAAGCTACGTTGACAAACAATAGTATCAGGCAGTTTTTCACTGTAAAAATCAACCAGGTGTTGTTCGTCAATTAAAAAATCTCTACGGCGCGCTTTTTGTTCAAGCTCTTCAATACTTTCTACCAATTGCTGATTTTTACTTAAGAACTTTTCTTTAATAACGCAGTCACCATTAACCAGTGCTTCGCGAATAAATATCTCACGACAAGTCGCTGGTTCAATGGTATTAAAGTTAATTTTACGTTTTGTGACAATGCTCAAGCCATACAGAGTTACTTGCTCAAAGGCCATTACCGCGCCCTGTTTTTTCTCCCAATGCGGTTCACTGTAATTTCGCTTAACAAGGTGCTGTGCAAGCGGCTCAAGCCACAAAGGATCAATCTTGGCATTCATGCGAGCAAATAACCGACTCGTTTCCACTAACTCAGCCGACATTAACCACTTCGGTGACTTTTTAGTTAGCGCAGAGCCCGGAAAAATAAAGAATTTCATACCGCGCGCACCTTTATACTCGCGATTTTCATCCTGTTGACCGATGTGACTCAATAGACCTGATAATAATGCTTGATGCACAGGTGTTAATGCGGAGTCTTGCTCACTTTCTTGTTCTTTATTTACTTCTTGCGCTTGTTGAACACTTGGCATAGAAAAACGGTAATCAATAGAGGTTAACGTTATCTGTTGCTCTTTTAAGGTAAGCTTTAATTGACTGAAAATATCTTGCCATTCGCGTAATCGAACATAAGAGAGATACTCGCGTTGACAGAGCTTTCTGAACTGATTTTGTGTTAAGTCCTTTTTCTGATCGTTTATATACTGCCAAAGATTAAGTAAGCTTATAAAATCAGATGTTTTATTTTTAAAGCGATTATGTTTCTCATCGCTTAACTGTTGCTTTTCATGAGGTCTTTCACGAGGGTCCTGAATACTCAAGGCGCTAACAATAATCAGTATTTGTTCAATACAGCCAAATTCAATGGCAGTAACCACCATTTTAGCCAAACGCGGATCGATCGGAAATTTTGCTAATAAACGTCCAGATTTTGTCAACTGTGTTGCGGTTGTAGACTGTTTACCTTTATCAGTACCTTTAGTAGGATTACCTAGGCTTTCAACGGCTGCTATTTCTTCCAATAAGCGAATACCATCAGTTATATTTCGATTATCAGGTGCTTCAACAAACGGAAAATTAGCAATGTCACCTAAATCTAGCGCATGCATTTGCAATATAACGGTGGCTAAATTGGTACGTAAAATTTCAGGATCAGTAAATTCAGGCCGACTTGTATAATCATCTTCTGAATATAAACGAATACAAATACCTTCAGACACACGTCCACAACGACCAGAGCGTTGATTAGCGCTGGCTTGTGATACAGCTTCAATAGGTAGTCGTTGTACTTTGGTTCGATAACTGTAACGTGAAATTCGCGCCGTACCGGGATCTATAACGTACTTAATACCTGGTACCGTTAAGGAAGTTTCCGCGACATTCGTTGCCAAGACAATGTTTCGGCCACTATGGGGTTTAAATATTTGATTTTGTTCACTAACAGTTAAACGCGCATAAAGCGGTAAAATATTGGTATGTCGTAAATTAGCTTTATTTAGCGCCGCAGCGGTATCACGTATTTCGCGTTCACCATTAAGGAATACCAGAATATCACCTTGCCCGCAGTCACTGAGCTCATCTACCGCCGACAAAATCCCACTGATAATATCAACATCTTGCGGTGATTGATCGTCCTCATCACTTGCTAACCGATCATTTAGTGGTCGATAACGCATTTCAACAGGGAATGTTCTCCCTGATACTTCAATAACAGGCGCCGGCACGCCGGCTTTATTGGAAAAATGATTAGCAAAACGTTGCGGGTCAATAGTCGCCGAGGTAATAATCAACTTAAGATCAGGACGCTTTACCAGTACTTGTTTTAAATAACCCAAAATGAAATCAATATTTAAGCTACGTTCATGAGCTTCATCGATAATAATAGTGTCGTACTTAAGTAATAACCTATCCCTTTGCATTTCCGCCAGCAAAATACCGTCGGTCATTAATTTAATATAACTTTGATCGCTAACTTGGTCATTAAAGCGAACTTTATAACCCACTTGTTCTCCTAATGTAGTGCCCAACTCTTCAGCAATACGATTAGCAACGGTTCTTGCAGCAATACGCCTAGGCTGAGTATGGCCAATTAAACCATCAACACCACGACCAAGTTCAAGACAAATCTTAGGTATTTGGGTAGTTTTTCCTGAGCCAGTTTCACCGGCAATAATAACCACTTGATTCGCTTTAATCGTGGCTGAAATATGCGCGGCATTATCTGAAATGGGTAAACCATCAGGATAAGTAATCTTGGGTAAGTTTTTAATTTTTTGCTGTTTATCTTGAATTGATTTGAGAATATGTAGGTGTAACGGCTCAACCAATTTAATTTGTTTTGCTGATAATGGCAAAGTCGCTAATTCAACGGCTGACTTCCCCCTTGCCTCTTGGGCAATTGTTTTTTTGAGGTTCATTAACCTTTTTTTAAAGCGTACTGCATCACAATTTTTTGCTTGTGGCAGTAATTCAAAAAGGGTTTGTATATGAGAAAATGAGGTAATAGCAGAATCAATCGAAACAGACAAAACAAACTCGGATAGAAAATAAAAAGAATATTTTAACAGTAATACATTATAAATACAGCGAGTAAAGCATTATAAATAGTCGCTTAAACACACAAAAGGAGCTTCCAAGCTCCTTTACAAATTAATAAGACTAGGTTGCCTTATCATTTCAGTGCAAAATATTATACTGCGGCATGTTCCTTCTCAATAGAGGTTCTTGCTCTACCGTATTTATAACACGCTTGTAGAACCTCGTTACGAGAGATAGTACCGAGTAAATTACCGTCATCATCAATCACTGGGTACACTTTAGGTTTATCTCTTATCATGGTTTGCCCCAACTCAATGATACTGTCGTAAGGTTTCACTGAAAGTACCTCTTTACGCATAATATCTTTGATACTCGCAACATTCTCATTGAAATATAGGGTTTCTAACATTTTCTTTAAAACATCTCCCTCTGAAATAAAGCCAAGTACCTTATAGTTTTGATCAATCACTGGCCCACCAATTTGTTTCGTTTTTAAAAAGCGTAATGAGGCCTCTTCAACGGACATAGTCTCGGTAAACGTTACTGGATAGTGATTCATATATTCTTGGATTTTTAGGCTCTGCATATGATTTTCCTTTTTAACCCTGACTAAGTTAACATTTAGTCTGTCATTGTTATAAAAACATGATCTGTATTAATGCTAACTGTAGGTAAGCCTTTGCCAAAAGACCAATTTATGCTTGTCTTAATTATAATTTTATAAAATTATAATTAAGTAGACATGTCTAGTTTCTTGAACAACAATAATGCAAGTGTTAATACTTATTGAAGGAACTCAGTATGTCAGCCAACTTATTTCGTTTTGTGATGCTAATCATCGTTTTCTATAGCTCAGTTTC
The DNA here is from genome assembly GCF_002836255.1 of Colwellia sp. 75C3. GTDB lineage: Bacteria > Pseudomonadota > Gammaproteobacteria > Enterobacterales > Alteromonadaceae > Colwellia. The sequence continues at coordinate 13,535 of NZ_PJAU01000035.1, forward strand.
CGGGGCTTTTTCCCATGACAAAGAACAAGTAAAACTAGACCAGGCTTGTGAAGCCGACAGACAAATTGCACTGAAACCGAGAAAAAGTGAAATTTATCAGGAATGTCGTCAAAAGTTTAAAAAGAGCGAATCAGCCTGTAAAAGTGAAGCCAATGTTTATAATGGCAACAGAATAAACGGCGCACCACTTTTTTATGAGTTACCTACTTGCGAGAAAGCCTTTATTTTTAGAAAAAAACACGCCGACCAATAACCTCTTCACTTGATAAAGGTACTTAATCTGTACGAGTTAAGCAGATAAATCTACCGAACGACCTTTGCGATCATCAGGGTCATTTCGCTTTGCCTCAGCCGCTGAATCTACTTGCGCCTGCCGGTTAACCTCTTGCTGCTGATCTTTTATCCGTTGTTCTTCTTGCTGATTAGTGACTTGCTGCCGCTGTTGTTCAAACACTTTACTTACAGAGCCACTACCTTCTATTGATGAAACCATTTTAGCCTCCTAAAAGCGTCAAATTTTGACACCTTATCTTTACGACCTCTGTATAATTATAGCAGCGTATTTCAACTACACTAACGCTGGCTAATCAACTTGTCCCTTCAAAACACAGAAGCTGCGATAAATTATCGTTATGATACGGACGACTCTAAGTATTTTTTATTTAAACGAGTAAAAACCCAAGCTAATACACTAGGAAAAATCACTAAAAATAGATATTTACCATAAAGTAAAGGCACTAATACTGAGCTAGCTATTAATAGGGCATAAAAACACATCAAGCTTTTATGTCGCTTAGCAAATGAAAAAGCGGCAACAAAATCCCCTACAACACCATAATTGTCTAATCGTGCAATTAAACAAGGTAATACCCCTACAACCATAGACAACATTGCAAATAGCCAGGCAAGAATAAAATTAAAACAATAAAATTCAAAAGTCATATCTCCCCGGCTTTGTGTTTTTATATCAAATACTTTCGCAAGAAATGAGTGTTGATCTACATATAAGCTATAAAGTGCAATGGCATCTGTCATCCAAATAAGAAAGCATAAAAACTGGACCACGCACACTAAGCCGATATTTGCGAGTAACGCGCTGAAGTGAAAAGTTTCACTTTTACCTTCTTTGTTCACTATCAATGGGTGTAAAACGAGACTCACCAATGGAATAAATAAAATAAAGCCCGCACAAAAAGAAATATACATAGTGGATAGATTGTAAGTACCAAGATAAAAATGAATAATTTGAGAGATAAAAAATATCATTAAACTTGCAAAAAACAGCAAACCGTAACTGATCATTTTCTCAGCTGACAAACTTGATAGGTTGAAAGACTCTGACACAATATTCACCAATAATTCATGTAATTAAAATAACTTGGAAGTAATATTATCTTAATTAATGCGGGTAGATATTGATGTAAGATAAGACAAAGCAAACCAGAGTTTATTCTAGTTTAAGTCAGAATTTTGAAAACTTACTTAGTTAGTAACTTGTTGGTATTATTTTCTTTGATGGTAACCTTTTTCCTCGTCAAATCTCGCACACCTATAAGGTTACCAACCAACATTAAAGCACCACCAATAAGTAACGGCATCTCAAAGGCTTCATTATAGAAAAGCACACCGACAGTAGCGATTAGTGGCAATCTGAAAAAATCGAGGGTAATAATGGTGGTCACTTCAGCATACTGCATTGCTTTAGCTAAACAGTAATGGGCTGATAGCGCACTTATTCCAATAACGGTAAGCCAAAGCCACTGTTCACCTTGTGGCCACACCCAATGTGATAAAGACAACAACAAGCCGATTGGGAGTTGAATAATGCACATGAAGAGTAAAATAGTTAGCGGTGATTCCGTTGTTGCCAAGGACTTGGTTGTGGTGTGCGATATGGCAAAACAAATAGCCGAGCCCAAAACCACAATAGAAGCATAATCAATTAAGGCGTATCCCGGTCGAACTATTGCAAGTACACCTAAGGTGCCAAGAAATATCGCCAGCAGTTTATTTTTTGTTACTTTTTCATTGAGAAAAAAACTGGCAATTAATAGTGTCCATATTGGCACGGTAAATTCTAAAGCAAACACTTCAGCCAGAGGCAGTAAGCCAATACCAAAAAACCAGCCATATTGGGCAATGAAATGGAAAAGATTACGGAACAGATGTAGTTTAATCACCTTGACTGGTAGCTGAGTCGATGTTGCCTTTAGCCGTTTACTTTTAAAGAATCGTGACTGGATAAAGTAAACACACGAAAGAAATAGCAGTCCAATAGCGCTTCGAATACATAATGACTGAGCAATAGTTAGCTCACCGCTTAATTCGCGTGCACCTATAGCTAGAATAGAGAATGATGCCAGGGCTCCTGACATCCATAAAAAAAGCCCCATCGTAGTTCAACTCTACTCATTACCCATAATATTATGATTGAATAATAAACAACATATTACATATCTGGCAATAGTTTATTACTTCAAAAGTAAAACATGTTCGTTACTCGATGAAAAACATCCACGATATCAATAATCGATGCGCTAATATCTAGTTTTAGTTATAACCCAACTCATAAATAGCGTTATCATCAGGCTCGTATAAAGCATCAATATTTTGTTTGCTGCATTCATTAGCGCTTTCATCATTTCGACTAGTTTTATTGGCATCTTGTTGATAAACATTCAGCATTTCCGCTGACATGATCATTCGTCTATTGCTCATATTAATTTTGTTTAACATATGACTACCCTCAACTTAATTATAACTTCGCATATTTGCGTTACTACTTAGGTACTTTGCATCAACAGTGCCAAAACATCAGCTAAATTTAGCTTTGATTTTTATAGTGTTTTTTTTAGTAAATTAAATTTAATGAGGAAATTATCATTTTGCAACACGAATATTGCAATTTAGGAATTTAGGAATTTAACGATGAACGTTATGCTTCTTTGTCATTATTTCAAGAGAAATAAAAAATGCTATACCTATAACGCTCTAAAATAGAGCTTAGGTATAGCATTGAGTTCTACATGCATTGAAATAAGTTAAGTTAAAAACTGACTATTAACTATGTCACGACAACATTGCTCTATTTAGCAGTACTGTTTGTGTTAGCAACTTTCTTGTCTGATGCTTTTAAGGCATTTTCATGCCAATACTGCCAATGCATATGTAACTTATCTTCAGTTAAATGGGCTGGTTGTAAATAGTCTTTATAGGTATAACGATAAAACTGACGCGGTTTATGTGGATTACTTTCTTCCTCTTCCGCCACATAACTAGTGTTATGTTTCACCAACCATAGATTGAACTCTGTTGAGTACTTTTCACCTGAGTCATCTAATAATTTTTTGTAACCATCAAAGAAGTCTGTTTTTAAGTAGTGTGCCATCTTTCTATAATCTTCTTGATGGTGTTCATTCATAAAGCGTACCGCTAAGTAACCCCAACGATATACTCTGTCGGTACCATCTTTATATTCGGTATTAAAAACATCAGTTAAGCTTGGCCATTCTTTAGGTTTCGTTTCATTAACCAGTTTAAAGGCTCTAGGGTTATTGTCTTCATTAGCAACATATTCAGCAAGTCCTTCAGACCACCACACCATATGGCTTGGAAAGTGATTAAAGGTATCGTATTTAACAAAACGACCATCTAAGTAATGTACAAACTCATGGTTTAAGTTCCAAACAGCAAACTCTGGTCTTACCCAAAAGTGTTCAAATGAATAGAAAGTAGCAATATTATCAGGATTTTGTGTGGTTCCCTCAATATACATACCACCATTATCGGTATTAATATCAAAAATTAGTTGTCCGAATTTATTATACTCTGCGTGATTATTAAAAATAACGACGCGTAATTTATCATTGAAATCATTGGCTACTGGCTGGTTATTGGTCGCTAATATCTCATGAAAATTACTTTCTTGAGATATGAGTTGCTGACAAGAATCATTTAACTGCGCCGGCGTCATCACTTGGGTTAAAATGTAAATTCTATCTGAGCACTCATGATTAATAGGTAATGCTTGTTCAATCGATGGTGCAATGCAGCGATCTTCTAGCGTACCCTCTGTACATTCAGACTTGCCACGAAAGGTATTGACCACATAAGGTATACTAAACAGCGTTTTACTTTGCTCTACCGTCACTTGTTTATTCGTGGTTAACGCAGCCCAAACACTATTATCAAGGGCATCCATATTACCTTCAACATCAAGTGATAACTTATCGTCATCTAAACGCTTTTGATCATCTGCTGAGCGTTCATAATATTCATTCCAATATTCTTTAGTATATAAATTATAATATTGCGCTAATGCCCAAAGCGCATGTTGCTTAGGCCAGTCATCACTACCTAAGGTATTATTTTTAGCGGTAATAAATTGCGTTAACGCCTGTTGAAGGTCACCATCACCGTGCACGGCTTTAGTAAATTCAGCGACATTCTTTCGTCGGGCTTCGTAAGGTAAAATAGCGCCCGCACGTAAGACTTCCCATAACGCATAGTCAATTGTTTTACCTTGTTCAGTACTTACAGCAGTGGAGCTAGAAAGATCCGCTGTCGCATAAAGATTAATTAACTGGCTTAGCGGCTTAACCTGCTCTTTGATAAAAGGCTGTAAAGGGGCTAGGAAATATAAGCGATACAAAGCAACAGCGTAGTTTTCATGTAAGCGTGCTGTCGTTTTGCTCACTTCAAAAAAACCAGCCATATTGTGCAGATTTACTAATGCCGTATTAACCGATTTTGCTGTTTGCTCAGGCCAATCTTTCTCGGTACCAAAACTACTATAAATTCTCAGATAGAAGGTAAGCTTCTCTAATTTAGTATTAGTTAAGTCACCTTTAAGCGCTTGGATTGATATTTCATCAGCGACCGCTTTTAGTAACCCCTGCTGGTAATGATCAAAGTCTTGGCTCCATAACTGGTCAATGTCAGTAGCTAATACTTGAGCAACCATAGGATTAACTGAAGGTATTGAGATAGACAGAGTAGATTCAGCAGCGTCGCCATTCTCGTTAGTACTGCAGGCAGCAAGAACAGAAGAGATAGCCATTGCCGCAAGTGACATTGATAATTTATTCATAGAGGTTTCTTTGTTGTTATAGTGAATAAAACCATTATTGCATACAATATACTGACATACACTAGCTAATTAATTCAGTGTTTAAACTATAGTTTATCGCCAAACCTAAACGGATATGACGAAATTCAAATAATTATTAACTGTTTAAAACTAATCAGGTAAAATTAATCAACTGAAAGATATTGTCTTATTAACTGGAATATTATGAATATTGTTTGTGCTAACTGTTTTACCACCAACCGCATCCCTGATGATAAAGATTATAACAAAGGCAAGTGTGGAAAATGCCAACAAGGCGTTTACTCACCTAAGCCAACAACGTTAACTCAAAATACTTTTTATCCTTTTATAGAACGTAATGACTTACCCGTTATTGTTGATTTTTGGGCCAGTTGGTGCGGTCCCTGTCAAAGTATGGCGCCTGTCTATGAAAAAATAGCCCAAGCGTCACCTTCGGTATTGTTTGCAAAAGTTAATACAGAGCAAGTTCAAAAAATTTCTGCTGATGCTAATATTCGCAGCTTACCTACTTTAGTGTTTTTTCACCAAGGTGAAGAAATTGACCGTATCTCTGGTGGTCTTAATGAAATGCAAATGAAGCAGTGGGTAGTTCAGTGTGTACAAAAGCTAAATAAGTAAGTTCTTATTTGAAATATAACTGCCTTTTCATCGTTACGGTAAAGGCATTAAATTTCCCATTCCTGCTATCTCTTTGGCAAAGAGTTGCCGCTTTATAAGAGCCTACTGTTCGCTTAAATTACTATGGAGCTAACATAAAACGTCAACGCTTCCATAGCCCCCCATCACAGCGCTCCAGCCAAGTTCCTAACCTAACTTTCCTCATTTCATAGCAACACAAAAAATGGCACAACCTATGCTATAGACATGCTATCAAAGTGACATTATTCAAAACACCAAGCTAGGGAAGCCTTATTATGATGATCAACAGCAATTACGCTCAACAAATAGCGCTAGCCAAATCTAATAATGCTGCAGTGGTAAATTTTGATAATAATTCACTTGCCGTTCAACCTATCCCTGGTGAAAAAGACACAGTGACCTTTTCTGATAAAGCTTTAGCCATGATGAATGGTAATGAGGTTAAAGAAGTTGCCCCTACCTATGTAAGACCTGAAACGGCGAGATCGCTTTTATCTAAAAGTGAAGCGAGGGATCCAGTAAAAGGAAGTAATGCTACTGAAAACTCGGTCGTTGATAATCGGTTTACTGAAATAATGCAAAATATATTAGATAAGCGACTAGGTATCGATCGTGAGAAGCTTGAAGAGCTAGAAGCTATGATGGCAGAAATTGGTGAGAATGAAAATATGAGCCCTGAAGAGAAGCAACTAGCGTTAGAGAAACTCGCTGAAATGCGCGAAAAAGTAATTGAAGAAGGAAGAAATATTCGCGAAGTAGCTAAACAAACGGATTGATAAGAAACTAACGCTAGGCTAATCAATAATCCTATAAATTTTCATTTATCCCTATGAGACTATTTAGATTGTGATCTTAACAGGGCCTGCTCTTCCTTATGAAAACTATCAAATAGACTATTACGGGCTTCAATAATCTCAGGGTGTTTTAACGCTTGCTTTAAGGCAAGCTGAATTTCTTTATCAGTGCCTAAAGTTAATGTTAAATAGAGTCCTTGGCTAGAGAACTCTGCCTCATCAAATAGGGATAACTGCTCTAGAATATTTAATTCATAACCTAAGGAAGCTAATTTACCAGAGACAGCGAAAGTAGTAGCAACAAATCGTTGTACCCGCCCCTTAAGCAGAGCGTTTAACGCTTGGGTTGAGTTTAAAAACTCAAAGACATTATCACTATGAAAATATTCTTTTATACTTTTTTCTCTATGCGAGTTTCTTTCCATTGAAACCTGAATACTCTTATTTTTAGGATCAATAGCATTTCTTTTTCTCCAAATATACGGTTGTCCTGTATATACCGAGGTTAACCAAATAAAGTTGGGTATTCGTTGTGGTATTTTTGAAATAGATAGGATGAGTGTATTAGGCTTTTTAGCATCTTTGACCATGATTCTAGCCCAGGGTTTACCGTTTAAACGTACTGCTAACTGAGCATGGGTAATTAACTTAATTGCAAAGTCATAAACAGGACCATAACCGTTACCATTCTCATCAATCATTTGAAATGGCGGATTATGCTCAAAGACAACTTCTAAAGTAGTTGCCTTTGATGGAAAATTTATCATAAAAAAAACAAGCAATAAAACTTTTATCATTCTACGCCAAATTATGTCAATACTGTTTCACTAAGTATAATATAAATTCAATATCCCATATACCTAACGCTTGAGATTAACCATGAAGACAGTTAATACTAAACTATCTGTTTAGCTTCACCTATATTGAGACAATAACCTTAACTGAGCATTCGAAGCCTAGAAAACTTACCTATTTAATTCAATCACGTGTTGCTCTGCCGATAAAATTAACTGAGCTAACGCACCACTCCGAGTCATTCGCTGGATTTCTTTATCAATGATAGGTATTAAATTTTTGTGTTTTTTATGAATATAATGATATAGAGATAGCCGTGCTAATGGCTTTTTCATAGCGACAACATTAGTTAAACCTAGGCGTGCAAGTGCTAACTTCCCATCAATGGTATTCGTTAACACCACATCCACTTTGTCACTAAGTAATAGTTTAAACATATCCTTGGTCGAACTCATATCATAAATACTAGTAAGTCCTTGGGTAATATTATTAGTGTGTTTCACGCCACGAATTTTAGTTAAACGAAACTTTGCGAGGTCTTGCTTTTCTGAAATAACAATATCAGATTTTCTCAAAACGAATGGCATCGTTTCCAAGTAATAATAGGGAGTCGGTACTCTTATGGTGTTGGGGTTTTCATCACCATAAGTCCATATACGCATTATCTCACCATCCTGCATACCTGAATTAGCAACGTACTGAGCACGCTTACCCGGTAAGGGACTGATGGTAATATTAATACCTATATTTTCATATATTTGCGTGAGAACAATACGACCCACTTCTTGCTCTATTAATAACTCTATTGAAGCGAAATTATAATGATTAGCTAAAGATGAATTTGGGAGGTTACTTTTAGATTTTATTGCTGATGTAGCGGCTGAGCTATCTTCGGAAAAGACACTTAAATGTGCAGCATGATCTACTGATGAAGCGAACGCTCTATTGTTGTAACTACTAAGAAGCATGAAACAAAGGCATAAAAAATATTTCACCTACTCTCCAATATATCTACATCACATTAAATAAAGATAGCATTATTAATTTTTTCTTTCTTATGTTTTATCTATAACTATTCAATCTAAGTTACACCGCGGAAATATTAATTGGACAAGTACGGTCTAGTAAATAAGGTTGTTGTTTTATTTGGTGAAGGTCATGGAAACTAAAGCGTTCAAATTATTACCCTGTATTTTCTGCACTATTGGCTATAACTGTTATGTTGCCGGACATAATGCTACCGCTAAAGGTTATCAATCATTGGCTAAATTTCAAAAAAAGAAGCCAACAGCGGAACCTATTAAAGAGTCAATTAAGAAAAATTAAATCAATTAGTTTGAATACTCGACATTACCCTTTAAATTTTAACTAAACCTTTACTACACTTTAACTAAAGGATAAGTAAATAAAGCTAAATGGACCATATTGAAAAGGAAGTGGATTAAAATCGCATACCATATTTTACCTGTGCTTAGATAAACCAACCCATACAAAAAGCCAGCCAACGTAGCTACGAGCATATAACTAAAACCACCTGAAAAATGCGCAAGACCAAATAAGAAGCTCGTCACTATAAGTCCCATTAAGGGATTTATTAGGCTTGTTAGTTTTTGCTGAATGAATCCTCTAAAAAAAACCTCTTCAATTACACACGTTAATAACAAATTATTTAAGGCGAACAACCACCACCAGCTTGGTAATTTGGGATCATATTTAATTAATGATAATAAAATGGCTAGGCTAAATATAAGTATAAAAATAAACACAACTAAGGCACTTAACTGCGAGCTATTGAGTGCTTTAAAAAGAGTGATCGGTTTTCTACTTATTAATAGTGCTGGATACAGCGTCAGAAGCAGAAATATAATCATGGGTTTATCAAAATTTAAATACAGTGAAAAAGGCATACTGTTGACGCTTTTTTCTACATTACTTAATACTTGCAGATTATTAAAGCCAGGTAATACATGGGCGGCTAAGGCAATACAACTAAGGATAACTAAACCCGTAATGACTGTTTTAACTCCTTGGTGCCACAAGTTATTTGAGGGCTTGTTTGATGGCTTATTAGACAACATATTTGACAACATATTTGACAACATATTTGACAATATGTTCGCATAATAAGACATGCCGAGTAAAAGCGTAACAATACCAAGACCCACTAAATCTATCGCGTTGAAAAACAGCCCGCTAATTAAAGTACAGACTAAGCTAAATGGCCATAACTTAGGTTTTACAAAAGCAGTAATTAAGGTGATGACTAGGAATAACCAAGGGTATATAGATGGGAAAAGGTCTTGTGTGAACAACATAGTATGGGTAATTAATATTATTTTTAGCTCAAGTTAACATAATGTTAGATAAGGTTGAATGTTTTAAATTATAACCATGTGACGTCATACTTAGAGTCGTAGCTTGTTATCACTAGTTTGTCATTTCATTGCTGAGATGGTAATTGGCGTGCTTATGAGTATTTTACCAACTAACGTTCGTCATCCTCGTGGTGTTTGACTGTCGCGGTGGCGACGGCACAGAAAGGGGAACGACCGCTCCCCTTTCCAATCCCCAGTGCGCCCAGCTCAGCAGAACATTCAATAACAAACTAGCGCAAACCACCATACCTGCCGATTTATCGTCCCTGAATAACGGCAACCCTCGACATCCATGTCTCGGTTCGAGGCTTGCCATTGCTAGTTGGTTATTTCATTGCTGAGATGGTAATTGTAGTATTTGGCACGGCTAGCAGACATAACAGCGGTCATCCTCGTGGTGGCTTAATCGAGGATCCAGACCTTAGTGAACTGGATTCCCGACAAAACACTCCTGGAATGACGTATTAAGATAAAAGCGAAGTAAAATAAAGCAGTAATCAGCTACTCCCTCAACAAGCGGCAAGTCTGCTTGAATCAAGTGCCGTAATGAAAGGCAATATTCACGTATGTTCATCAGGGATGATGAACAAAGCGATGTCGGCACATGGATGTGCCATCAGCGCAGTTACGTCGAAAATATTACATTGAATGTAGGGTTACACTTGATTAGCAGCTCCGAGGGAGTCCAGAGGGATGCCGGAGGCAGTATCCCTTTGGGTGTCGTCGCCACCGCGACAATCATTATTAATTTGACTATTAGCCAACAAAACCTTTAAAAATAGATATTTAACTCCATATATTTATTAACTTTATAGTTTGGTCAATACGGAAAGTACGATGACAAATTCCCATACGCTTAAGTACCCTGTTGAAATTAAAATTGAAGCTAGTGATGGGTATTCAGTTCAATCTCTCGACTACCCTGTTTGTAAGTCAACCTGCGAAACTCTTATAGATGCAACTAATTCGGTTAGGGATCAACTGGAAGAAATAACATGGGAAGAAAGTACTAAAAATAGACTTGTCTATCCATCAAGTTTAACAAAAACGAGACTGACAAGTGACAACTCTTTGTTGAGTGAAATAGAGATAGTTAAAAGGTATAACTCCGTACCCAAAGTATTATATTACTATCTAGAATTTTCAGAAATAGCGATAAAAATGCTTACTGACCCATATATTTGGTTTTCAAATCCCAAATCGTTCAATGATCCTTTTGAGCTACCAGACGTCTTTGAGTCATCGTGGAATGTTGACGAGGAGTGGACAGATTTTAAATTTGCTTATGAATACCATAAAGATAAACTAGAAATTCTAAAAGGATTTAAAAACATCAATGAAGCATATTTAACATTAAAATATCATAAACCTGATATTTTAAGAAAAGTATTGGAACTGAAAGTTTCAGCTTTTAACGAAACGTTAAATAAAACAGGTGTGGCATGCTTTTCTCGGTATTATGATAACATTCTCATGTGGTCGCACTATTCAAAGAAACATACAGGTATAGTGATCGGATATGATTATAATCAATTCAAAGAAGACCATGGTAACTTGCCCGGCTCAGATGTCGATTACAGACATCATCCTAAGAAATTAAGAACTGGTCATTATGCTGGAGATATAAAAGATTTCATAAGAACGGAATACACATCTAGAAAGTTATTTAATAAACATCCTTCATGGTCTTATGAACAAGAATTTCGGCTAATAAATGCCAAAGGAGATGGAAAGTACCCAATCAAAAAAGATTATATTTCAGAGCTTTATTTTGGTTGTAATATTGATAAGGATATTCAAGAGGCACTTTTAGCTATAACGAATAAATTGAATATTAGAATTTATAACATGGAAAAGTATGACAGTAGTGATTTAAAAAGAAAAGAATACAAAAAACCCGCTAGATAGCGGGTTTTTATTAAGAAATACAAGCTATAAGCGTTAGCCTACCAACCTGTTTTATCTTTAAGTGCAGAGCCAATTTCAGCTAAAGAACGAACAGTTTTAACACCAGCCGCTTCTAATGCTTTAAATTTCTCTTCAGCAGTACCTTTACCACCGGCAATAATCGCGCCAGCGTGACCCATACGCTTACCTTCTGGTGCAGTAACACCAGCAATGTAAGATACTACAGGTTTAGTAACGTGTGCTTTGATATATTCCGCAGCTTCTTCTTCAGCAGTTCCGCCAATTTCACCAATCATTACGATTGCTTCAGTTTGTGGATCGTTTTGGAACATTTCCAATACGTCGATGAAGTTAGTACCCGGGATAGGGTCGCCACCAATACCTACACAAGTAGATTGGCCAAAACCAAAATCAGTAGTTTGCTTAACGGCTTCGTACGTTAACGTACCAGAACGTGAAACAATACCAACTTTACCTGGTAAATGGATGTGACCAGGCATGATACCAATCTTAGTTTCGCCTGGAGTAATAACGCCAGGACAGTTAGGACCGATCATACGAACGCCAGATTGGTTAAGCTTAGCTTTAACGTCAACCATATCTAAAGTTGGAATACCTTCAGTAATAGTAACGATAAGCTCGATGCCAGCATCGATAGCTTCTAAAATAGCATCTTTACAGAACGGAGCTGGAACGTAGATAACTGTTGCTGTTGCGCCAGTTGCTTCTACTGCTTCACGTACTGTGTTGAATACTGGTAAACCAAGGTGCGTTTGACCGCCTTTACCTGGGCTTACGCCACCAACCATTTGTGTACCGTAATCAATAGCTTGTTCTGAATGGAAAGTACCTTGACCACCAGTGAAACCTTGACAGATAACTTTAGTATCTTTATTAATTAATACAGACATTATTTGCCCTCCGCAGCGGCAACAACTTTTTCTGCTGCATCAGTTAGTGATTCAGCAGCAATGATGTCTAAGCCAGAGTTCTTAAGAACTTCACGACCTAGTTCAGCATTAGTACCTTCTAAACGTACAACTACTGGTACTTTAACGCCTACTTCTTTAACCGCGCCAATAATACCTTCAGCAATCATGTCACAACGAACAATGCCACCAAAGATGTTAACTAAAACAGCTTTAACGTTATCGTCAGAAAGGATGATTTTGAATGCTTCAGAAACACGTTCTTTGTTTGCACCGCCGCCAACATCTAGGAAGTTAGCTGGCTTGCCGCCGTGTAAATTAACGATATCCATAGTACCCATTGCTAGGCCTGCACCGTTAACCATACAACCTACAGTACCATCAAGAGCAACATAGTTAAGCTCCCATTGTGCTGCATGTGCTTCACGTTCATCTTCTTGAGATGGATCGTGGAAAGCACGCATTTTAGGTTGACGGTAGATAGCATTACCATCGATACCAATTTTGCCGTCTAAACAATGAAGGTTGCCTTCGTCAGTAATAACTAACGGGTTGATTTCAAGTAATGCGAAATCACAATCTTCAAACATTTTAGCAAGACCCATAAAGATCTTAACAAATTGCTTCATTTGCGTAGGGTTTAAACCAAGTTTAAAACCTAATTCACGTGCTTGGTAAGGTTGAGCGCCAACTAGTGGATCAATCTCAGCTTGGTGAATTAATTCTGGAGTCTCTTCTGCGATCTTTTCAATGTCAACACCGCCTTCGGTAGATGCCATGAAAACAACTTTTTGAGAAGCACGATCAACAACAGCGCCAAGATATAACTCGTTAGCGATGTCAGTACAGCTTTCAACTAAAATTTTAGCTACTGGCTGACCTTTTTCATCTGTTTGATAAGTAACTAAGTTCTTACCTAACCAATGTTGAGCGAAATCTTTGATTTCTTGCTTAGACTTAACTAGCTTAACACCGCCAGCCTTACCACGTCCGCCTGCGTGTACTTGAGTTTTAACAACCCACATATCGCCGCCAATTTTATCAGCCGCTTCGGCAGCTTCTTGAGGAGTATCGCAAGCGAAACCTTCAGAAACTGGTAAACCGTATTCAGCGAACAATTGTTTCGCTTGGTATTCATGCAAATTCATGGTGTTTTATCCATTTATCTGTAAATAATGACAGTCGATTGTATTTCTAAGAAATACACAAAGCCTGCCTGTGAAAAGTATCTCGATTATAGTACAAAAGCTCTAGTGACGGTAGTCATAAGAGCTAATACTATAGTCGAGTACTAAATTTTTATACCTTGTGTTTTTTCTATCGATTTACTTACATTTAAGCTTGAAAATCAAACTTAAATATCAAGCTTATATGTCAAGTAAAAGACGAGTTGGATCTTCTAACAATTCTTTGATTGTTACTAAGAAACCTACTGACTCTTTACCATCGATTAAACGATGATCGTAAGATAATGCTAAATACATCATAGGTAAGATTTCTACTTTACCGTCAACTGCCATAGGGCGGTCTTGTATTTTATGCATACCTAAAATCGCTGCTTGAGGTAAGTTAAGAATAGGCGTTGATAATAACGAACCGAATACACCACCGTTAGTGATAGTGAAGTTACCGCCAGTCATATCAGCCATTGAAAGCTTACCGTCACGACCTTTAATCGCTAACTCACGGATGCCATTTTCAATGCCAGCCATACTTAATTGGTCTGAATCACGTAATACCGGAGTAACTAAACCACGCGGTGTAGATACAGCGATAGAGATATCAAAGAAGTTATGGTAAACAATGTCATCACCGTCAATAGAAGCGTTAACACCAGGGAAACGTTTTAATGCTTCAGTAACCGCTTTCACGTAGAAAGACATAAAACCTAGACGTGTGTCATGAGTTTTTTCGAACAAGTCTTTATATTGCTTACGAAGTTCCATAATTGGCTTCATGTTAACTTCGTTAAACGTAGTTAGCATGGCCGTAGAGTTTTTCGCTTCTAATAAACGTGTTGCAATCGTTTTACGTAAACGTGTCATTGGCACACGTTTTTGAGTACGTTCGCCTAACTCTTGTGCAGGTGCAGCGACAGGCGCTGCAGCTTTTGGTGCAGCAGCAGGTTTGTTAGCAGCAGCTTCAACGTCTTCTTTTGAAATACGACCGCCTTTACCAGTACCAACAACATTAGCAGCCGTTAAGCCTTTTTCTGTCATTAAACGACGTACTGAAGGGCTAGCAATTTCATCAGAGCTTACTGCATCTTCAACAGGTGCTGCTGTTGCAGTCGCTGTTGCGCCTGCATTAAGTTCACCAATTTTTTGAGCGCCTAAAACAGTATCGCCTTCAACATGGATAATTTTACCAATTACGCCATTATCTTGAGCAACAACTTCTAGTACTACTTTATCAGTTTCAATATCAACTAAGTTTTGATCAACTGATACGGTATCACCTTCAGCTACATGCCATGTAGCAACGGTTGCATCAGCAACTGATTCAGGTAATACAGGGACTACGATGTCGATTACTTTAACAGATGCAGTTGCCGCTGCTGGAGCGCTTGCTGCTGCAACAGGTGCAGGAGCTGCTTCGCTGCCTTCTGAAAAGGTACCAATTACTTGATCGCCTAATACAGTAGCACCATCAGCTTGGCTAATATCGGTCATAACACCATCGCAAGTTGCTGGAACTTCTAATACTACTTTGTCAGTTTCAATATCAACAAGTACTTGGTCACGTGTAAATTTTTCGCCAACTTGTACATGCCAAGTTGCCACTGTTGCATCAGCAACTGATTCTGGTAATACCGGAACTTTGATTTCGGTTGTCATTTTTTATTCCTTACAAACTTTTTTTGCGCTTACTTTTAGTAAAGTAAGCGCACCAAAGAGTTAATCTAATGTTAATGCTTGAGTGACAAGCGCTTGCTGTTCTTTAACATGAAGTGACATATAACCAACAGCTGGTGCTGCTGAAGCCTTACGGCCGGCATAAGTCAAATAAGTCCCTTCAGGAATTGCAGCTCTAAAGTGATGCTGCGAACAATACCAAGCACCTTGGTTTTGCGGCTCTTCCTGACACCAAACAAATTGCTTAACATGTTGGTATTCTTTTAATACTGCTTGAAGCTCTTTTTCAGGGAATGGATAAAGTTGCTCAATACGAACAATAGCAACATTATCAAGTTCATTCTTACGACGTTGATCAAGTAGTTCGTAATAAACCTTACCACTACAAAATACAACGCGCTCAACCGCTTTTGCATCAAGCTCATCAACTTCACCAATAACACTGTGGAATACACCCGTCGACATTTCTTCTAATGAAGAAACGGCTAATGGATGACGTAACAATGATTTAGGTGACATAACGACAAGAGGACGACGCATAGGACGAACAACCTGACGGCGCAGCATGTTAAATACTTGCGCTGGTGTTGATGGCACACATACTTGCATATTGTGATCAGCACAAAGTTGTAAGAAGCGTTCTAAACGAGCTGATGAATGTTCTGGACCCTGACCTTCGTAGCCATGTGGTAACAACATAGTTAAACCACATAAGCGGCCCCACTTTTGCTCACCTGAACTAATGAATTGATCAAAGACTACTTGTGCACAGTTAGCAAAATCGCCAAATTGCGCTTCCCAAATAGTTAAACCTGCAGGCTCAGCCGTTGTATAGCCATATTCAAAAGCTAATACAGAAACTTCAGATAACACTGAATCATGTACATCAAATGGGCCTTGGCCTTCTCTGATATTTTGCAGTGGTAAATAAGTACTACCATCTTCTTGGTTATGCAATACGGCATGACGATGGAAGAATGTACCACGACCAGAATCTTGACCGGTAATACGAACACGATCACCACGATCAACAATAGATGCATAGGCTAAGTTTTCAGCCATACCCCAATCAAGCAATTTCTCGCCTGTTGCCATTTTCATGCGATCATCGTAAATCTTTTTAACACGAGAATGCACTGGATGACTTTCTGGGTATGTTGACAACTTAAGCGCTAATTCTTTTAGCTTCTCAAGAGAGATTTCTTTGTCGTAGTCGTCATCCCACTCATGGCCTAAGTATGGTGTCCAATCAACTGAATGCTCAGTCATTGGGCGCCATTGCTCAACCGTACATTGACCTTCATCAAGTAATTTACGGTAATAGGCTGTTAACTCGTCAATTTTGACGGTAGTTAAACTACCTTCAGCCGCTAATTTATCAGCGTACAATTGACGTGGTGTCGGATGCTTTTTAACAATTTTGTACATAAGTGGCTGCGTAGCACTTGGCTCATCAGCTTCGTTATGTCCATGACGTCGATAACAAACTAAATCGATAACAACATCACGTTTAAATTCATTACGGTAATCAAGTGCTATTTGTGTTGCTAGTATAACCGCTTCAGGATCATCACCATTAACATGGATGATTGGTGCCTGAACCATTTTAGCAATTTCTGTACAGTATTCGCCTGAGCGAGTATCTTCAGCAACTGATGTGGTAAAACCAACTTGGTTATTCACTACAATACGTACCGTGCCACCTACTTTAAAGGCGCGCGCCTGGGACATATTGAAAGTTTCTTGTACAACACCTTGACCTGCAATAGCAGAATCACCATGAATGGTAATAGGTAGTACTAAATCACCTTGATTACAGTCGCGTCTATCAAGACGAGCACGTACTGAACCAATAACAACCGGGTTAACGATTTCTAGATGTGACGGATTAAATGCCAGTGCTAGATGAACATTACCACCTGGAGTGACGAAGTCTGAAGAATAACCTTGGTGGTATTTAACATCACCTGAGCTAAGTATCTCATCATGCTTACCGGCAAATTCATCAAATAATTTCGATGGATTTTTACCCATAACGTTGACAAGTACATTTAGACGACCACGATGAGCCATGCCCATAACCACTTCTTTAGTACCAGCAGTACCAGCACGAGTGATTAATTCTTTAAGCATAGGGACAAGTGAATCACCGCCTTCTAAAGAGAAGCGTTTAGCGCCAGGGAACTTAGCACCCAAATATTTTTCTAAACCATCAGCAGCGATTAAGCCTTTAAGTAGTTCAGTTTTTTGGTCAACAGATAATGCAGCTTTAGACTGAACCGACTCAAGACGTTGTTGAATCCAACGTTTTTCGACAGTTGAGGTCATGTGCATATATTCTGCACCAATAGAACCACAATAAGTATTTTTTAATGCTTTATACAAGTCACCTAATTTCATGGTGTCTTGACCGATGGCAAAAGAGCCAACGTTATATTCTTTATCGAAGTCGTTTTCAGATAAGTCGTGATGTGAAAGTTGCAAGTCACGTACTTTATCACGCTGCCATAAACCTAATGGATCTAAATTAGAGTTTTGATGACCGCGGAATCTAAACGCGTTAATAAGCTGTAAGACTTTGACTTGCTTAGCATCACTACCACTAGAAACAATCACTTGTTTATTGGCTTGTTTTGCTAACGTTCTAAATTCATCACGGATGGCAGAGTGGCGGTATTCAACCTCACTACCTTCGACTTTCGGGAGTTGACTAAAGAGTTCCTGCCATTCTGCAGATACAGAGGCGGAGTTATCTAAGTATGATTCGTACAATTCTTCTATATAAACGATGTTGCCACCGTTTAAGTGGGAAGACTCTAGCCAAGCCTTCATTACACCTTCTGGCATTGCCTTGTTCCTTTGCTTGTGTGTAGCAAAAAAAATAACGTAATAACTATTTCTTTGCGATTTGTTAAGCTGTTTGCTTAAAGTATATATTTATAGAATAAAATCAATACTTTTGCATTAAGATAAACAAACTACTGATAAAAAATTATTACAATGTTTAAAATTAATATAAAAATACAGAGTATTAAATAAAGTAAGCTATTTGTAATAAGAAGCGCTTAAAGCACTTCTTTAGCTTTTTTAAAGATAATACCCTGCTTATTCTGTCATAAAAAACAATGAAGTAAACTTAGACTAAAGCCGTACTTAACGACACTTTAGCTAAGTTTATTATTAATTAAACCGCGCGGTTTAATAACATTGATTTAATATGACCAATGGCTTTGGTTGGGTTTAGTCCTTTTGGACAAACATCAACACAGTTCATGATACCGTGACAGCGGAATACACTGTACGCATCTTGTAAACCATCTAAACGTTCTTCTGTAGCAGTATCACGGCTATCGATTAAGAAACGATATGCATGTAATAAACCTGCTGGGCCGATGAACTTATCAGGATTCCACCAAAAAGATGGACATGATGTTGAACAACAAGCACATAAAATACATTCGTAAAGACCGTCTAACTTATCACGCTCTTCAATTGTCTGTATATTTTCACGTGCTGCTGGTTGTGCATCATTGATAAGGTATGGCTTAATTTTTTCATATTGCTGATAAAATTGAGTCATATCAATAATTAAATCACGTACTACAGGTAAACCTGGTAGTGGACGTAAAATGATTTTTTTGGCTTTCAATTCTGATAATGGCGTAATACACGCTAAACCATTTTTACCATTCATGTTCAAACCATCAGAGCCACAAACGCCTTCACGACATGAGCGACGGAAAGATAAGCTTGAATCTTTTTCTTTTAATAATATTAATGCATCAAGTACCATTAAGTCAGAGCCTTCAGGCACATCTAACTCATAGTCTTTCATGTATGGCGCATTATCAACGTCAGGGTTATAACGGTAAATCGAAAATAACTGTTTCATTACAATGCTCCTTAATATACACGTGCTTTCGGAGGGAAAGCTTCGCGGTGAACAGGTTTCATATTAACATCACGCTTAGACATTTCTTCAGTCTCAGGTGTGTAAACAGAGTGACATAACCAATTTACATCATCACGTTCAGTAAAATCTTGACGCGCATGCGCACCACGAGATTCTGTACGGAAGTTGGCTGCTTTAGCTGAACAGAAAGCTGTTTCCATTAAGTTATCTAATTCTAAACACTCAATACGTTGCGTGTTAAATTCTGATGACTTGTCATCTAAAGTAGCATTTGCTAAACGTTCACGTATTTCAGTTAGCTCTTTCATGCCTTGCGCCATGGCTTCGCCTTCACGGAATACAGAGAAGTTCATTTGCATACACATCTGTAAATCTTTACGGATTTGTACAGGGTCTTCACCTTTAGTAGATGATTCCCAACGATTAGTACGTGCAAGTGATGCTTCTAAATCAGATTCTGAAGCTTCTTGAGCAGTTTGCGTATCGTTTAGGTAAGTCCCTAAGAAATTACCTGCAGCACGGCCAAATACCACTAAATCTAGTAGTGAATTACCACCTAAGCGGTTTGCACCATGAACAGATACACAAGCGATTTCGCCAACAGCAAATAAACCTTCAACAATAGTTTCTTTACCATCAGTTCCAATGTTAAGCGCTTGACCATTAACGTTACAAGGTACACCACCCATTTGGTAATGACATGTAGGTATAACTGGAATAGGCTCTTCCGCTGGATCAACGTGTGCAAATGTTTTCGACAAGTCACAAACACCCGGTAAACGTTTGTATAACGTTTCACGACCTAAGTGATCAAGTTTTAACTTAATATGAGGACCGTATTGAGGGTGGTCACAACCACGCCCTTCACGAATCTCTGTCATCATTGAACGAGCAACAACATCACGACCCGCTAAATCTTTAGCATTTGGAGCATAACGCTCCATGAAGCGTTCGCCGTCTTTGTTAAGAAGGTAACCACCTTCTCCACGACAACCTTCAGTAACAAGTACACCAGCGCCAGCTATACCGGTCGGGTGGAATTGCCACATTTCCATATCTTGCATTTGTATGCCTGCACGAAGAGACATACCAACACCATCACCAGTATTGATGTGAGCATTAGTTGTAGAAGCAAAGATACGACCCGCGCCACCAGTAGCTAGTACAGTAGCACGTGCTTTAAAGTAAACGATTTCGCCAGTTTCAATGCAAATAGCGGTTGTACCGACTACAGCACCATCACTATTTTTTACTAAATCTAAAGCATACCATTCAGAAAAAACATTCGTTTTGTTCTTAACGTTTTGCTGATATAAACAATGAAGTAGCGCATGGCCTGTACGGTCAGCAGCAGCTGCAGTACGTGCAGCTTGTTCGCCACCAAAGTTTTTAGATTGACCACCGAAAGGACGTTGGTAAATTTTACCTTCTTCGGTACGAGAGAATGGTAAACCCATTTTCTCTAATTCAATAATAGACTCAGGGCCTGTTTTACACATGTATTCGATTGCGTCTTGGTCACCGATATAATCGCTGCCTTTAACGGTATCGTACATATGCTGTTCCCAATGATCTTCATGGGCATTACCTAAAGCTACGGTAATACCACCTTGAGCAGATACTGTATGAGAACGCGTTGGAAATACTTTAGAAATCAAGGCACAAGATTTGCCTGATTCTGAAATTGCTAATGCAGCGCGCATACCTGCACCGCCTGCGCCAATAACTATGGCGTCAAATTCACGAATTGGAACGCTCACTTATACACCCCACACGGTTAAAGAGCCAAATACTAAGTAGGCTAATAAAGTAACAGAAAAGAAAAATTGTAATGCACCACGTAAAAACGCAGGTTTTACGTAATCAGACAGTACTTGCCACACACCAATTTTGGCATGAACGAGTAATGCTAACAACGCCATTACTGTTGCTACTTTAACACTCATACAGGCAAAGAAACCCTGCCATACATCATATGTAACACTAGGTGTTACTACGAAGAAACCTGCTAGGAGTAAAGTGTATAGCACAAGAATAATTGCACTAGCTCTCAAAAGAATAAAATCATGCACGCCATTTCGGCCTGCTGATGCGACGACGTTTACCATAACCAAACTCCTATAACTACTGATACTGCTAACCAAATAATCATGATTACTTTGGCAGTGACATTACCTGAAGCTAGTTCTTCAAAATGACCTAAATCCATTAACAAGTGACGAACACCCGCTAAAACATGGAAAGTAAGGGCAGAAAGACAGCCAAACATAATGAACTTAAAGAAGATGCCATCAAGGTAACCTTGAATTTGCGCAAATCCTTCAGCAGAAGAAAGAGAGGTTGAAAGGGTAAACAATAAAATACCAATAGCAAAAACCATAATAACACCAGATACGCGGTGTAAAATGGAAGCATTAGCAGCGGGATGCATCTTTATTGTAGTTAAATCTAGGTTTACAGGACGTTGTTTTTTCACAATTGTTGCCTAAAGAGCTCGAAAGCCTTCAACTTTTATTATTGTTACTCATGAACTACCTTTACTTATCTCGACTTTAAACTTAATTGAAACATAAAAATCAATATAAAAAGAGCAGCTCCCGAAAGTGAACGGTAACTTTTAACAATTTCTTAATTAAGTGTACCAATTCGCACACAAGTCTAACCAACTTCATAAAGCGATTCTAGTTAGATTTTGTAATAAGGTTCAAAAGCGAGATTAAATCTTATAACAGTCAGAAAAAGCTACAGAACGCAGTGATTATATAATCGTTAACATGGAATTACAATTTTACCGAGCGCTAAATTATCTATGATTACTTTTTAAACAGTTATTTGCGTTGTATTAAACTTTAGTATAATTACTCTTACATTTTAAATTCATTTCGGGGTAGAATGTCGCCAGTTTAAAAAACCCAAGAAAAATCACAAAAACTGACTATTTATTCACTAGGCTTAGTACGAGTATTGAGCAACTTAGTAGAATGTCAGTAAATGTATATTAATTATAATTTGATAGGGGAAAAAACATTATGGCTGAATCAAAAGCCTCTCTGAGTATTGATGGCAAAGAAATTGGCGTATTTCCAGTTTTAAAAGGTACCGCTGGTACTGACGTAATTGATATTAGAACTTTAGGTAGCCTTGGCTACTTCACCCATGATCCAGGCTTTTTAGCCACGTCTTCTTGTGAATCATCAATCACCTTCATTGATGGTGGCAAAGGTATTCTTCAACACCGTGGTTATGCAATTGATAGCCTCGCTAAACAAGCTGATTACCTTGAAGTTTGTTACATTTTATTAAATGGTGATGCACCAACAAAATCACAGTATGAAGAATTCAAATCTGTTATTACTAATCATACGATGGTACATGAGAAATTAGTTCATTTTTTCCATGGCTTCTTACCTGATGCGCATCCTATGGCTATGCTTTGTGGTGTTGTTGGCGCGATGTCATCTTTCTACCACAGTGACCTAGATATAACTGATCCTGAACAACGTAAGCGTAGTGCACATAGGTTGATTGCTAAAATGCCAACTATTGCTGCTATGGCTTATAAATACAGTGTTGGTCAACCTTTTGTGTACCCACGCAATGAGCTATCTTACGCTGAAAACTTCCTTCACATGATGTTCTCTGTTCCTGCTGAAGAATATATCGTAAGCCCTACTGTTGCTAATGCAATGGATAGAATCTTTACTTTACATGCAGATCATGAGCAAAATGCTTCTACGTCTACGGTACGTTTAGCTGGTTCTTCTGGTGCTAACCCGTATGCTTGTATAGCAGCTGGTGTTGCATCTTTATGGGGCCCAGCACATGGCGGCGCTAACGAAGCTTGTTTAACAATGCTTGAAGAGATTGGTGATGTATCTCGTGTTGATGAATACGTATTAAAAGCGAAAGACAAAGATGACTCTTTCCGTTTAATGGGTTTTGGTCATCGTGTTTATAAAAACTTTGATCCTCGCGCGACTGTAATGCGTGAAACATGTCATGAAGTATTAAATGAACTTGGCATAAGCGACCCATTATTGGACGTTGCTATGGCGCTTGAAAAAGTTGCTTTAGAAGATTCTTACTTCATTGAAAGAAAACTTTACCCGAACGTAGATTTCTACTCAGGTATCATTCTGAAAGCCATTGGTATTCCATCAAGCATGTTCACCGTGATTTTCGCGATGTCTAGAACTGTTGGTTGGATTGCTCATTGGGATGAGATGTTATCTCAACCAGGTCAAAAAATCGGACGTCCTCGCCAGAAATATACCGGTGAAATTGATCGTGAATTTGTTCCTTTGAACGAAAGATAATGACTTAGTTACCTAATATAAAGTTAAAAAGGCAGCATTAGCTGCCTTTTTTGTGTCTGTTATAAGGGAAAACACCTACCACGTCATAACCTGAGTCTATACTTAGCATTCGCAAAAGAAATATAGATGTAGGGTAATTGATAGATAAAAATACACTTTTTCAGCCATAAAGTACTATTTGGATTCCACTCACTGGACCTAACCGTTATAATAGCGACCTTAAATGTTACCTTTTACACAAAAACTCAATACTTGATTATGTCTGAATATTCCTTACGATTTGGCGGCATTAGCCGTTTATACGGCGCTCATGGCGCTAACATTCTGCAACAGTCCCATTTTTGTATCATTGGTATTGGCGGCGTAGGCTCTTGGGCGGCTGAAGCTATAGCCCGTAATGGTATCGGACAAATCACATTAATTGATTTGGATGATGTCTGTACCACCAATATTAATCGTCAAATCCACGCGCTTACCGACACCGTTGGCCAAAGTAAAGTTGATGTAATGGCTGAGCGCATCAAACAAATCAATCCTGAGTGCAAAATAAATATAATTGAAGACTTTGTTACTGTGGAAAATCTATCGAGTTTAATTACTAAAGATTTTGATTATGTCATTGATGCCATAGACTCTGTCGACATCAAAACACGCCTCATTGCTTTTTGTCGGGGAAGTAAATTACCCATTATAACTATTGGTGGTGCTGGCGGTCAGGTTGATCCAAGTAAAATTGAAATCACTGACTTGAGCAAGACTTATCAAGACCCCTTACTTGCTAAAGTAAAAAACCAACTACGCAGAGAATTCAACTTCCCGCGTGCTGATCTAAAAACAGCAGGTAAACGTAAATTCTCAATTGATGCCGTTTATTCAACAGAGCAATTACGCTACCCTGTTGATGGAAAAGAGGGGGAGGTTTGCTTAGCAAAACCAGATACGAGTTCAGGCGATAAAGGTGCTACCCGTTTAGATTGTCATACTGGTTTTGGTGCAACAACCCATGTTACCGCTACTTTTGCATTTTTTGCCGTCGGTAGGGCCATTGATAAGCTACTCAAAAAGAATCGCATACAATATACAAAGTAGCATAACTATTCATTGAAATTGTTATGATCTCTCTGCTTTACCCGTTTTTTTAGCACTTAAATGAGTAAAGCATTAAAATTTTAATGATAATCAATTTACCGTCACAAGACTGTTGATTGTGTAAAAGTTGGCTATCGAGATTGTAACAAGCGATATTAGATGAAATTTAGACCCTTTTAAAAATAAAGCAGTGCATTTTATTAGTTTTCTCGTGATAATAATTGAATTTTCGCCACAATAGCCAATAATCCATTGCCACGCGAAGGACTTAAATGTTGCATTAAGCCTAAATCACTAAAATAATTATTAATATTAAATTCAATAATCTGCTGAGCTGTTTTATTATTGAAGGCAGCAAGTACAATCACCAGTAAACCTCGAATTATTTTAGCATCACTATCTGCGCTAAACGTATATAAACCTTCTTTATTGTATTCAGCTTTAAGCCAAGCAAGACTTTCACATCCCGATATCAGCGTATTTTCATTACGTAATGCTTTATCTAAACGTGGGAGTGTCTTACCTAGCAACATAATTTCTCTATGTCGGCTATCCCAGCCTTTCGTATTAGAAAATAATGAAATGATATCATCCATCTCATTTACAGATGGGTCTGTTTCTCTAACCTCCCCTGCTTGCTTACTGACTTGTTCATTTATTGTCTCAAAAGCTGCATCGTGTAAAATATTTTTCAGACTTTCGATAAAGTAATCAATTTCTGCAATGGTATTATAAGCAGCCAAGGATACCCTTAAGCAACCATCAATATTCAAATACGCCATTAGTGGCATAGCACAATGATGACCAGAGCGAATAGCGATACCATAAGTATCAAGGGACGTGGCTATATCTTGATTATGATGCCCTGTTAAGGTAAACGCGATCACACCAATATCAGGTTTACCATCAACAATAAATTTTACCTGCTCTATTTTAGCTAACGCGTGGAAGCAATGATCAACAAGTTTTTGCTCGTATAGGTTGTAGCTGTTAGTATCATCAGCTAAAAAGGGTGCTAAAAAATCAATAGATTCTGCAAAAGCAATCACACCGGCAACATTAGGTGTTCCTGCTTCAAACTTAAAGGGTAATTCATTGAATGTTGTCGCTTGAGTAAAACTCACTGCTTTAATCATTTCCCCTCCCCCTTGATAAGGCAACATACGTTCAAGGTGCTCTTCTTTTCCATAAAGCACACCAACTCCTGTTGGACCATACATTTTATGTGCTGAAAAAACGTAGAAGTCACACTCAAGTGATTGTACATCGATAGATAAATGAGCGATCGCTTGAGCCCCATCGATCAAACTAATTGCACCAACAGACTTTGCTTTAGCAATAATTTCTTTGATAGGATTAATGCGTCCCAAAACATTGGATATATGAGCGCAAGCGACAAATTTGGTATTATTAGTGATGATATTATCTATTTCATCGATATCAATATAACCACTGTTAGTTAAGGGTAAGACTTTGATTATCGCACCGGTTTGCTCCGCAACAATTTGCCAAGGAACAATGTTTGCGTGATGTTCACTGGCACATAGAACAACTTCGTCTCCCGGTATTAAGGTATTTCTTGCTAAACTCTGGGCGACAATATTAATACTTTCAGTAGCGCCTTTCGTCCAGATAATTTCTTTAACACTGTTTGCCCCTATAAAGTTTTGTACCAAAGTACGTGCATTTTCAAAAGCGAACGTTGCTTTACTACTTAGCTGATGAGAGGCTCTATGAACATTGGCATTCAGGCGTTGGTAATAATGTTGCTGACTATTGATAACTTGCTGTGGTTTTTGAGTGGTAGCTGCATTATCAAAATAAATTAAAGATGATGTTAAACCGTTTTTTTCAATCAATGATTTATCATAGTTTTCTATCAATGGAAATTGTCGACGAAATAGGTGAGGTTCAAAAAGGTTCATAAAAGACTCATGATTAAGGTGAAGCAGCTTAAAAAATTAATAAAAAATACACTTTTATTATAACATATTTTCCCTCTGTAATTTAGGTACTTAGTTAATAACGTGCTTTATAGCTAGGTCTAGTAGTAAAGTTAAGCCTAATTGACATTCGCTAAAATAAGGAAATATGGGCTATAACTAGTAAGTGTCCTTCTCCAATGGTCTCTAATATGACTTTTTTTGCTTATATCTACCAAGTCAAAATTATATTCAAGCAGTATTTTCATCCAAACGAAGCTGTTATACCTACAGATGAAGAAATAAAGTGCGCTGAAGAAGTCAGTGCTAACTTTAACTATAATCTCAAGTTAAAGTGTAAAAAAGCAGCTCAAGAAATACAATATATAAACAGTTTTACCTATTGGCCAATTACTGAAGCTAAATCAAAAACAAAAAAAAATGAAATAATCTACTTGGATATTAGCCGTAAAAAACGGGCAACAATTATATTGAAAAACCACGATAAAAATAAAGTCATTGAGACTGTTGATAAAGGGATCCTAGATCACAAGGTAGTAGTAATAAAAAGGCCCAGCTAATAGTATTTCCTAACGATTATAAACCTCCTCTTATTACTATTGTTTTTTTTAATGGATTATCCTCCCACTGTGCCGCTTTGTTTAACCAGTACTTGGCTTCGACAACCTCACCTTGTTGATACAGCGCTAAAGCAATATTGTAATGAAAGCTCGGCATCAAATAGCCTGATGGATTTTTCTTAATCAAGGTGAGGTATTCCTCAGGGAAGTCCTCAGCAAAATATCTTAGTTGAGTACGGCGACTTAAGGGTTTAAACGCTGAATAACTCGATGAAGCATTATTATCTGAACTAGATTTTTGACAGCTTTCTGAAATATGAATACCTATTTGGTCTTTATATTCTAAAGGTGTGCCTAGACGCCACTTTTTTTTCTTGCTCGTTTGATTATCCATTGATTGCAAAATCGGAGTATTCTCATTAATGCTATTTGCCCATGATACATTCTTCAATAACATCGCTCTTAGTTTGTTCTTATCCCCTTGATAATGATTTTTCAATACCGCGATATTATGTGAGAATGGGCTGGACTGTATGCCTTGGCAATTATCATGATCTTGGGTTAATGGATATTCATCTACAAAGCCTAATAAATGGCTGACTTCATGGCTAAAAACGTCGGCACTATCCTTAACATCAAAATATAATATGCCTAAGTGCACATTTGCCCCACCTTCATTAAGCATTAATCCTATGTGGCGACTATCTACCTCTTCAGCGATATCTTGCCAACGAGTTTCATCACATGTCATTGTCTTTTGTGATTGAGCCTCGCAGTCAAGTTGCTTAATGCTAATATAACGTGGTGTTGATAGACATACATACTGAGCAAGGGGTTGCTGTTTGTTAAAGGTATTAATCAACACTTCAAGATGCTTTAAGTGTTTAAGGTTGGTGGCAAATAATTGTAAGCTTGTGATACAGCTTAGTGGACCCCCAACCGAGTTAGCAAGCTTCACATCAGCGAAATCGTTTCTTATGCTGCTATTTTTAACAATCGCGTATTTATCCATATCCGCTATTAGGCTGAGCGTAGTACTATGCAAGGATCCCTTTAACACATCTGAGTTTGATAACTGCTTGATCAGTGAGGTATCACCTAAATGAATAGCAATCTTAATACGTAAAGCAAGTACTGATTCACCAATACGATTGCTTAACAATAACTCTGATGATTGCCTTAATGTTGATTGGGCTTTTACAATTTCACCTTGTTGAAAATATAGCTGAGCAAGATCGACAACGGCTTGTTGTGAATGCAAACGTATCGCTTGTTCAAACCACATAATAGCATTGCTATTTAACGCATCAAGTTTTTCATTTGTTACTATTCCTTGATACCAATAACCCAACTTTAATGCCGACTCCGATTGGCTTTTAGCTAACTCTCTATTAAGGGTAATCCAATTAATACTGCCTAATACAGCTTTGTTCTCTTCTATTTTTAGCGCCGCGACATAATGATTTTTTAAAGCAAAACTGAATTGCCCATCACTATAATTATTATCGTTTATTTGCTTAGTCAAATAAGCAGGTAAAAAAAATGAGCTTGATGATATAAATATCATCGAGCTCATCATTACTATGAAAAGGTTAACGTTAATAAAGCGCACTTAGACTGACTAAAAGCTCAATTAGGGTTGAGTATTGGTTGCTGTTTTAGTCCGCATTAACTCTAACTCAAGTTTTGCGTATCTGTGCTCAACAAACTCATACACATTGGTGCTTAATGCTAATTTAAAGAAATTGGCTGCGCTACCACGTTGGCCTAACGTTTGATTATATTTACCTAAATAAAAATAAGCTTCACATAAGCGTTCTGTTAGTTCTTTGTTTGATTTCACATTTTTTGTTAAGTTTTTAACAAACTGCCCTTGCGAAATATCACCTAAGTAAAGGTGAATAACTTGCTTAGCCCAAATACGATCATCAACTAGTTCAGCTCGTTGCTTTAGTGAATATTTTGCCGCTAGTGGGTCAATCTCATACTCAGTCAAATAAAGCCACAATAAGCGGTACGGATCGTCTTGTTGCTTATGATGAAAAGCTTGAAAGTCGAGACTAGCCAGCTCAGGGCGAGATCCATAATACAGTGCGATCCCTCTATTTAAATAAGCATATTCATGCTCAGGAGCCAAATCTAAGGCAGAATCGAACTTCTCATAGGCTTGAGAAAACTCTTGCAGTTGCGTGTAATGAATACCTAAAAAATTATAAGCATCAATTAAGTTAGGCTTTAACTGTAAGGCATGGGTAAAATCAAATCTTGCTAACGATCGTAAACCTACACTGTCGTACAAAACACCGCGGTCATAAAATAATTGTGCTCTTTGTTCATCAGTTATTTTCGCTCTATTTATCACTTCAGATAACCGTGCAATGGCTATTTCACTCTTAAAGTTAATTGATAGTGGCTCGGCAATGACCAGGTTATTCATTATTGAAGAAGAAATGTTATTGCTCTGTCCACTGGGGCTTGAGGTACAACCTTGCGTCAGCAAGGTACTACTTAACAGTAACGTTAGGAGAGTAATTTTGATAAGAGAATGCACAAAAAAGCCTTATAAATAAATAAGTAACAATGAGAATATTTCATTATAAACAAAAAAGGAGCCTTATGGCTCCTTTTTTACTTAATGAAATGTAAAAGTTTTTTACTAAACTATTACTTTACATGATTACTCAGCAGCTGGTGTTACTTCTGCTGGTTTTTCCATTGCTTCTTTGATACTTAAACGTACACGACCTTGGCGATCTACTTCTAGTACTTTAACTTTCACTTCTTGACCTTCTGTTAAGACTTCGCTTACGTTGTTAACGCGCTCTTCAGAGATTTGAGAAATATGTACTAAACCATCTTTACCCGGAAGTACATTAACGAAAGCACCAAAATCTACGATACGTACTACTGTACCCGTATAAAGTGTACCTACTTCAATTTCAGCAGTTAATGCTTTAATGCGGTTGATAGCATCTTCAGCTTGCTCACCAGAAGTTGCAGCAATTTTAACAGTACCATCATCTTCGATTTCAATTGTAGTGCCAGTTTCTTCAGTTAACTGACGAATTGTTGCACCACCTTTACCAATGATGTCACGAATCTTATCTTGGCTTACTTTCATTGTATGAATGCGAGGAGCGAATTGAGAGATATCGTCTCTGTGTCCACCGATAGCTTCATCCATTACAGATAAGATATGAGTACGTGCAGCTTTTGCTTGGTTTAAAGCAATTTGCATGATCTCTTGCGTGATACCTTCAATTTTGATGTCCATTTGAAGTGCAGTAATACCACCAGTAGTACCAGCAACTTTAAAGTCCATATCACCTAAGTGATCTTCATCACCTAAAATATCAGAAAGAACAACGAATTTTTCGCCTTCTTTAACTAGACCCATCGCGATACCAGCAACAGAGGCTTTAATTGGAACACCAGCATCCATTAATGCTAAAGATGCGCCACAAACAGAAGCCATTGAAGATGAACCGTTTGATTCTGTGATTTCAGAAACAACACGTACTGAGTACGGGAATTCTTCAATCGTAGGCATAACAGCTAACATGCCACGTTTAGCTAAACGGCCATGTCCAATTTCACGACGCTTAGGGCTGCCAACAAAACCAGTTTCACCTACACAGTATGGAGGGAAGTTGTAATGAAGCATGAACGTATCAGTTTTGTCACCCATGATAGTATCTAAACGCTGAGCATCACGTTGTGTGCCTAACGTAGCAGTTACTAAAGATTGAGTTTCGCCACGAGTAAATACTGCAGAGCCATGAGTACGTGGTAAAACACCCGTCATCACGTCTAATGCACGAATCGATTCAGGATCGCGACCATCAATACGAGGGTTGCCATCTGTAATACGACCACGTACAACAGTTTTTTCTAAATCGTGGAATAAATCTTTAGCATCTTGAACGTCAAGATCAGCATCTTGTGCTAATAACGTTTCAATTACTGTGTTGCGGATTTCTTTAATTTTTTCATAACGAACAGCTTTTTCAGTAATTTGATAAGCTTCGTTTACTTGTGCTTCACTTAACTCAGCAATTTTAGCTAATAACTCAGCATTTTTAACTGGAGCTTCCCAATTCCAAGAAGGAGTATTAACTTCTGCTTTGAATTCTTTGATTGCTGAAACAGCTACTTGCATTTGCTCATGGCCGTATACAACAGCGCCAAGCATTACTTCTTCAGATAATACATCTGCTTCAGACTCAACCATTAATACAGCCGAATCAGTACCAGATACAACTAGGTCTAATTGACTTGCAGGAAGTTCAGACTGTAATGGGTTAAGGATGTATTGACCATCAACATAACCAACACGTGCTGCGCCAACAGGGCCACTAAATGGTGCACCTGAAATAGCTAATGCAGCAGAAGTACCGATTAAAGAAATGATATCTGGAGAAATTTCAGGATTTACAGAAACAACAGTAATAATTACCTGTACTTCGTTAGTGAAACCTTCTGGGAATAATGGACGGATTGGACGGTCAATTAAACGCGCGATAAGTGTTTCTTCTTCTGAAGGACGACCTTCACGTTTGAAGAAGCTACCAGGGATTTTACCAGCAGCGTATGCACGTTCTTGATAGTTTACAGTTAACGGGAAAAAATCCTGTCCAGGTTTAGCTTCTTTTTTAGCAACAACAGATACAAGTACACAAGTATCGTCCATGCTTGCCATTACAGCTGCAGATGCTTGACGAGCGATAGCGCCTGTTTCTAATGTTACGGTATGCTTACCGAATTGAAATGTTTTAGTAACTTGATTGAACATAGAGTGTTCCTTAATGGATGAGATGTATTCACCAATCTGTACAATTATTTATTCACTTAGCTATAAAATACTAGGTTAAGTCGAACAAAAAATTATACAGTTTGGATTGGTTTAGTTTCGTTTATTCATTGAAATATTTAAGATTGCAAAACTTACCGTGATACTTAATAGTGAGACTTAAATAGCAATGCTTAAAAATTTTCTCGCTTATTATACTAACTAAGCAGATGAATGCTAGCTTCAAAGGCCATTTCTTGACTTTTTAACTGCATTTACTTTGCTTCAGACAACAAAAAAGGAGCCACTAGGCTCCTTTTTGTACTCTAAAGTAAGTATAAATCGTTTTATTAACGACGTAGACCTAATTTAGCGATTGCTGCAGTATAACGTTCAACGTTCTTACCTTTAAGGTAATCAAGTAATTTACGACGTTGTGCAACCATACGTAATAAACCACGACGTGAATGGTGATCATGGATGTGCTCTTTGAAGTGACCTTGTAAGTGGTTGATTTGTGCAGTTAACAAAGCAACTTGAACTTCTGGAGAACCAGTATCACCTTCTGATTGAGCATATTCTGCAACGATAGCAGCTTTTTCTGTAGCATTTAAAGACATTATAAAATCCTTAGTGTGTTGACCCTACCCTCAATACTATTTAATACAATATTAGTGAGTTAAGAGATTAAAATACGCATCAAGCCAAACACTAATTTAGCATTGATGACGAAAGAGCGCGTATTCTAGCAGCCAATAACTAAAAAGCAAGCGATTAGTTTAATCCCGACCTTATTAGCTAAAGTAATTTTCTGCTATTTACGCTTTATACATATGTTCTACGTTTACGCTTTATACCCGTTCCACTTGAAGATGCAGGATTCAGCTGGAATTATAAACGTCTTTAAGCAAGGCATTGATTGAAGAAAATAGTTATTCTATTGTCGAAATCAATAACGCAGCATAAAGCGTTTATAAACCAGCCCTTTGGGGAAAACTGAGTAAACCATACTCGTCGTACATTTGTTTTTAAGGGAGTGACCCTTAACAAAAAAATGTGCCTTGAATATGATTCATTCAGGTTTCCTGAAACGAGCATCTTCAAATGGAACGGGTATATACTTATGCTTTAAATAACGACAATACGCTTAGGTGCTACTAAACCATCATCATTGATAAAACCTACACCGATAAACTCAACGTTTGCATCATTTTCGTCTTCACCTAGATAGACTTGTACGCTACCAGATTCAGGTTGATTATAAGCTTGTACCGGGTTACCGTGACGTAAAAAATTAGCTGACATATCATCAACGTATACGCGGTGCATACCGTCTACCGCACTATTCATCGGTAGTAACAATGGGTCAAGAACATCCGAAGGTGTTATTTCATCTTCATTAGCTTTTTCAAGCAGTGCTTCAAGCTCAGGTAACGTTATCATTTTGTCTATTGGATAATTACCCACAGCAGAACGTCTCAGGTGTGCCACGTGTGCTCCACAACCTAACAGTTCACCTAGATCATCGACGATAGTTCGAATATAAGTACCTTTAGATACATGAATATTCAATTCGACTTCATCATGCTCAAAGCGTAATAACTCAAGATTAAAGACGGTAATATCACGCGCTTCACGTGGTACTTCAATGCCTTCTCTTGCATATTTATACAGAGGCTGACCTTGATGTTTAAGTGCCGAATACATTGATGGCACTTGTTTGGTTGTACCACGAAAGGTATCTAACGCATCAGCAAGTTGTTCATCTGACACATTGACTTCTTTCTCACTGACAACTTCACCACCAGCATCACTAGTCGTAGTACGAATACCTAGCTTGGCAGTGACTTGATAGGTTTTATCTGTATCAAGTAAGTACTGTGAGAATTTAGTGCCCTCACCCAAACAAATGGGTAACATACCGGTTGCCAAAGGGTCTAATGCCCCCGTATGACCCGCTTTTTGAGCAAAATAAATACGTTTAACCGATTGTAAAGCATGGTTAGATGACAAGCCATGTGGCTTATCTAATAACAGCACGCCATTTATTGCACGGCCTTTTCTACGTTTAGCCATTTATGACTCGCCCTGCTCACTATCAACACTTTTTTCGTCGTCAACCTGTGCATCGTCAACTTGTGTATCATGATTCTTATCACTTGCAACAGCTTGGTCTACCAAAGCGCTCATACGAACACCTTCACTCATTGAGCTATCATAAACAAAGCGTAAATGCGGCATAATGCGCGCACGTAAACGTTTGCCTAGCAATGAACGGATATAACCTTCAGCTTCTGCTAATACTTCTAGTGAAGCCTTAATTTCATCGGCATTATCGTTAAAAAAAGTAACAAAAATCTTAGCGTAAGCTAAGTCACGAGTCACTTCGACAGCCGACACCGTTGTCATGCTTAAACGAGGATCTTTAATTTCGCGCATTAAAATAGTCGCGATTTCTTTTTGGATTTGCTGACCTACTCGGTCAGTACGGGCATATTCTCTAGCCATCGTATACTCCTATGAAGCTGTTATTTACAACAACTTTCAATTATCAATAATTAACACAAAAGGGGCATAAGCCCCTTTTGAAAAATAGTTAACTATTAGCTCGAAGCTAGTTGGTTCAAATATAAGGCGGAAGCACGGAGTTGACGCATGTCAATGAGTACTTCCAACGCAATAGTTGTTCCGACTAGCAATGAGATACTAGTTATAATGAACGTTTGATTTCGATTGTTTCAAATACTTCGATCTGATCACCAACACGTACATCATTGTAGTTCTTAACACCGATACCACATTCAATACCGTTACGAACTTCTTGAACGTCATCTTTAAAGCGACGTAATGATTCAAGTTCGCCTTCGTAAATAACTACGTTCTCACGTAATACACGAATTGGTGCGCTACGCTTGATGATACCTTCAGTAACCATACAACCAGCGATAGCACCAATTTTAGGTGACTTAAACACATCACGTACTTGAGCTAGACCAATGATTTCTTGCTTGAATTCTGGTGCTAACATACCACTCATGGCTTGTTTAACTTCTTCAATCAAGGCGTAGATAACACTGTAGTAACGTAAATCGATGTTTTCTGCTTCAATTACTTTACGAGCAGAAACGTCAGCACGAACATTGAAACCAACAACTATGGCATTAGAAGCAGCCGCTAACGTTGCGTCAGTTTCAGTGATAGCACCAACACCTGAACCAATAATTTTAACTTTAACTTCATCAGTAGAAAGTTTAAGTAATGAATCATTGATTGCTTCAAGTGAACCTTGAACATCAGATTTAACGATTACATTTACTTCTGAAATATCGCCTTCAGCCATACTAGCAAACATATTTTCAAGTTTAGCTTTTTGTTGACGAGCAAGTTTCACATCACGGTATTTACCTTGACGGAATAAAGCAACTTCACGCGCTTTCTTTTCATCTTTAACAACAGTCGCTTCATCACCCGCTTGTGGAACACCACTTAAGCCGATAATTTCAACTGGGATAGATGGGCCAGCTGATTGAATGGCTTTACCATTCTCATCACGCATCGCACGTACACGGCCATATTCTAAACCACAAAGTACGATATCGCCTTGCTTTAAAGTACCTTCTTGTACCAGTACAGTCGCTACTGGGCCACGGCCTTTATCTAATTTAGATTCTACAACAACACCATTTGCCATTTTATCGACAATAGCAGTTAACTCTAATACTTCCGATTGTAACAAGATAGAATCAAGTAAATCGTCGATACCTAAACCAGTTTTAGCAGATACGTGACAGAATTGAACTTCACCGCCCCACTCTTCTGAAAGCACGCCGTGTTGTGATAATTCACTTTTAACACGATCTGGATCAGCAGATTCTTTATCCATTTTGTTAACGGCAATGATGATTGGCGCATCAGAAGCTTGAGCATGTTGAATAGCTTCAATCGTCTGTGGCATAACACCATCATCTGCAGCAACAACAATGATTACTATATCTGTTGCTTTAGCACCACGAGAACGCATAGCAGTAAAGGCAGCATGACCAGGAGTATCTAAGAAGGTGATCATACCATGACCAGTTTCTACGTGATAAGCACCGATATGTTGAGTAATACCACCCGCTTCGCCGTCAGCAACTTTCGCTTCACGAATGTGATCAAGTAGTGATGTTTTACCATGATCAACGTGACCCATAATAGTAACAACTGGCGCACGAGTGATCTCTTCACCCGTATCCTGACGATCAGCAAGTACTGCTTCTTCTAAAGCATTTTCTTTAACAAGTACGACTTCAAAGCCCATATCTTCAGCAACTAGTGCCGCAGTCTCTTGGTCAATTACTTGGTTGATGGTCGCCATAGCGCCCAATTTAAACATAGCTTTAACAACTTCAGCGCCTTTCTTAGCCATTTTATTGGCTAATTCAGCAACAGAAATCGTTTCACCGATACGGATGTCTTGTAATTTAGTTTCAACAGGCTTAGTAAAGCCATGTTTTAAACTGTCCGGAGAAGATAAAGTTTTACCTTTTCCTCGGCCACTATTACGGCCACGAGCATTACGATCAGCTGGTTTTTTCTTCTTACGTCGACGTCCACTTTCATCAGCCGTATCGCTTTTATCTTCAGCTTCTTGTGCATAGACAGAAGAAGTTAAATGTACTACTTCTTTTTCTTTTGCTTTACGTTCAGCTTCTTGCTCTTTCCAACGGCCTTCATTTTCTTCTGCAAGCTTTTTAGCTGCTGCTGCCGCTTCTGCTGCTTCTGCTTCAACTTTTGCTGCCGCTTCTTTTTCTTGAGCTAAACGAAGTTTTTTCGATTCTTCTGTTTCAGCTACCTTTTCAGGCGCTTGCTCAACGTTTTTAGCTTTTTCTACTGCGGCAGTTTTTGCTTTAGCTGCTGCTTCAACTTTCGCTTCAGCTTTACGCTCGGCTTCAACTTCAGCTTTAGCTGCTGCTACGCCTTTTTCGTTTTCAGCTTCTTTCGCTGCAGCTTCGGCTTTAGCTTTAACATCTGCTTCGGCTAAAATAGCTGCTTCAGCTTCTGCTTTAGCCGCTTCTTCAGCAATTTTTTCATCTTCAACGTCACTACGTTTCACGTAAGTGCGTTTTTTACGAACTTCAACATTAACCGATTTAGCTTTACTACCGTGACCCATTGTCAGAGTAGACTTAGTCTTACGGTTCAAAGTGAGTTTGTTCGGCTTTGCTTCCGACTCATCACCATGTTGTTTTTTAAGGTGTCCTAATAAGGATTCTTTTTCATCTTGCGTAATAGCATCGGTAGCCGATTTATTCACGCCTGAGTCAGCCAATTGGCTTACTAAGCGATCCACCGGTGTTCCGATTTCTTTGGCAAGTTCTGCTACAGTTATATCTGCCATCTATATTATTCTCCGGTGTTATTATTCTTCGTTAAACCAACAAATGTTACGTGCAGCCATGATTAGCTCGCCCGCTTTGGTTTCATCTAAATCTTCAATATCGCTTATTTCATCGATACCTTGTTCAGCTAAGTCTTCAAGTGTGCGAACACCTCGACTTGCTAAAACAAATGCTAAATGACGTTCTAAACCTGCAAGGTCAAGTAAGTCTTGCGCTGGTTCAGCACCTTCTAAAGTCTCTTCACTCGCAAGTGCTTGCGTAGTTAACGCTTCTTTAGCACGGTCACGAAGCGCTTCAATGATTTCTTCAGTAAGACCTTCAATATCCAACATTTCAGCTACTGGTACATAAGCAATCTCTTCTAATGAAGTGAAGCCTTCTTCAGCAAGTAATGTTGCAAAATCTTCATCAAGATCTAACTTATCAATAAACAAGTTTAATACTTTATCGTTTTCTGCCTGATGCTTTTCTTTCATATCAGCAACAGTCATTACATTCAGTTCCCAACCAGTTAACTGGCTTGCTAAACGAATGTTTTGACCACTACGGCCAATGGCCATTGCTAAGTTAGCTTCTTCAACAGCAATATCCATTGTGCCTTTGTCTTCATCAACAATTATTGAAGCGACTTCAGCAGGTGACATAGCGTTAATTACATATTGAGCAACGTTATCATCGTATAATACGATATCAACACGTTCTCCACCTAACTCACCAGATACGGCTTGAACGCGTGAACCACGCATACCAACACAAGCACCAACAGGATCAATTCGTTTATCATTACTTTTAACAGCAATTTTGGCACGAGAACCAGGATCACGAGCTGCACCCTTTATTTCTAGTAATTCTTCGCCAATTTCAGGTACTTCAACACGGAAAAGTTCAATTAACATTTCAGCTTTAGTACGGCTTAAAAATAATTGTGCACCACGTGCTTCAGGTTTAATTTCATACAACAAACCACGTACACGGTCACCCGGACGAAATGTCTCGCGTGGTAACATATCATCACGGTAAATAACCGCTTCTGCATTATTACCTAAATCAACGATGACACTTTCACGGCTAGCTTTTTTAACAACACCAGTAACAATCTCACCTAAGTGCTCTTGATAAGCTTCAGTTACTAAAGCACGTTCAGCTTCACGTATTTTTTGAACGATAACTTGTTTCGCAGTTTGCGTAGTTACACGGTCAAACTTTACTGACTCAATTTGATCTTCTGAATAATCACCTACGTTTAATTCTGGATCAGAATATTGCGCTGCTGCTAAACCAATCTCAGCATAGGGATTTTCCATCGGTTCATTGCCGTCTTCAACAATTAACCAACGACGAAAAGTATCAAACTCGCCTGTAATACGGTCAATAGCAACACGTACTTCAATGTCACCTTCATATTTTTTCTTGGTAGCTGTTTCTAAAGCTGTTTCCATTGCTTCAAAAATGCTTTCTCTTGGTAATGCTTTTTCATTAGAAACCGCATCAACAACCAGTAATATTTCCTTACTCATGCTACTTAGCCTTTAATTTATGTTAAGTGTTTGTAAAAATACTTAAGCTTTATAATTTTGCGACAAGGTTCGCTTTATCTACATTGCTGATAGCAAGTTCATAATCGATGCCGTCGACTTGTACTATTAATGTATCGTTTTCTATGGCAACTAACGGCCCTTTAAACTTACGACGACCATTTAAAGGCATCGATAATCTAACATTAACTATTTCACCAATAACTTCTTGGAAATGTGCTAATTCAAATAATGGGCAATCAACACCTGGTGATGAAACTTCTAGACTGTATTCACTACTAATAGGGTCTTCTACATCTAATAGTGCACCTACTTGACGGCTTACTTCTGCACAGTCGTCAACATTGATGCCATCTTCATGGTCAATAAACAAACGTAAAACTGAGTTATTGCCCGCACTAAGATACTCAATGCCTCGCAATGTTTTGCCAGTTTCTTCAACTGCAGGTCTTAATAAATCAGTTAGTTTTTGCTCAAATTTAGCCAATCTTGTTCTCCTGTTATTCAACCCTTATGACAAATACATAAGCGGTGAATATAAATTTTAGATATAAAAAAAGGGCGTGTAGCCCAGCGAAATTTTGCCTTTTTTGTCATTAATTACGTATTATCTACGCTTTAAAAAACAAAAAACCCCAAGATAGGGGCTTATTTCACTGTTTTCCCCCTAGATTAAACAAGAATAACAAGTTTAATCTGGTTATTAGTAGCATAACTACTAATAATATTAATAAGAATATAAACCACACTATCTACAAGACAATATGTGTGTATTTATTCAGTGACATCTTATTAAGTTCTATTGTGGCAAATTATATATTGGCTCGCCATCAAGCGCAAGGGGCATTAAGCATTATCGATTAGAAAGTCGTTTTTTTTATCAAAATTAGTGCTATTAATTACTAGAAAACATTAGCTAAATTTAATTTATATTTTACAATACGTTAGTATTGCCCCTATAATATGGCTATATTAATAGCTATCATTTCATACAATAATCAGCGCTGATAATAAGCGGTATGTATTTACTTCTTGATGGGTTTTAAACGGAGCATTAAATTTCATTATGTATAAGTTTTCTAAGTTGTTTATCAAAAATATATTATTTGCGTTAGTTTTTATAATCGCGTTAGCCGCTATGGCTTTTGCACTACTTAGTGCCTACGTGAATCAGCAAACACTCGCACAACAAAAAACGATTCAAACCATCAGTCAACAATTTGTTGAAGATGAAACGCCAGCTCAAGAGATGGCAACTAAATTAGCGACTATCTTGCATGCTAGCAATGATTATCAAACATTACTGATTAAAAGTGACTCTCAAACTTTAGTTAATTATCAAAATAATGAAACCCACATAGTTGACTCTTTTTTAGCTCAACGTAAAACAGTTTCAGCCGGAAAACTTAATTTACAAGTTCAATACCAGTTAAACTTTATTGATATCATAGCGTTTTTGACCAATTTTTTTGTCGGTGTTATTGCACTATCCCTACTCTTTGTTTTGATTTCTGCACGATTAAATTATAAATTACAATTCGCTATACTTCGTGTGATCAGTCAACAAATTAGTAATGAACTCGCGCAGATTAATGACGTAGATTTTATTACCAAAGAAAAGAGTAATGAGCAACTACTAGACATTCCTGCTCTAGAAGAAGGTATTGCTGAAATAAAGTCGATGATGACGAAGCAATTTAAAAATACTACCAATTTAGAAATTGAAGCGCATGTCGATAGTTTAACCGGTATTGAGAATCGTAATCGATTTGTGCAGTTTTATGAAAATCAGATTGTACAAGATAGTCCTATTAAGTTTGGCGTTATACTTATTACTCGCTGCTCTGAACTGCAAACCATTAACCAAGTTCATGGCTATAACTCCGGCGACAACTACATTATAAAAGTAGCTGAGATAATAAAAGCAGCTTTGGCGACAAGACCAACAGGTAAGCTTTTCCGTTTGAATAGCTCAGACTTTGCCACTATCTTACCTAACGAACAATTGAAAGTAGCCGAGAACTACGCGAGTGACCTAACGCTTAAGTTTAATGACTACCAGCAAATGAATGAATTAGACTCTGTCGCCTTTACAGGATTGGTGTATTTTGACAAATCAAAACCACTAGGTGAGCTATTAGCATTAGCCGATACTGGCGTAAGTGTTGCTCAAACACAAAAAACAAACTCATGGTATTCGCAAAAAGACATTGATATTTTAACTGATAATAGTGCTAACTTTGGCAGTCAAAATTGGCGACATGAAATAGATAGCGTGCTAGATTCTGGTCGAGTGACCTTATTATTACAGCCTATATTACCAAGTGGTCGTAATAATAAAATATATAGTGAAGTATTAGCCCGTTTCCTTAATGCTAATGACGACATGTTACCTACAGCAACCTTCATTGCCATGGCTGAAAAGCTAGATAAAATCATCGAAGTAGACCGACTTATCATCGAAACAGTGATTAAAGAAATAACCAGTAAAAATATGTTAGAAAGTAGTTATGGCATCAACATTAGCCCTCGCAGCATTAACGATGAACATTTTATGATTTGGTTAGAGCGTAAATTACTACGTGAGCCTACTGCCTCTCCTCGGTTAGTCTTTGAAATATCAGAGTTAGGTATGCAACAAAACATAAAAACGGCTAAACGTTTAGTTGATATGTTACACCGAGTTGGCTCCAGGGTAACTGTAGAACGTTTTGGTGTAGGTTTAACATCATTTAAATTCTTCCGAGATTTAACACCTGATTATATTAAAATGGATAGTTCTTATACTCGCGATATTGATGATGATAAGAACAACCAATACTTCTTGCGTTTAATGGTTGATTTAGCTCATAGACTAGGCATTAGCGTATTAGCTGAAAGTGTCGAAAGCCAAGAAGAAAAACACACCTTAGAAAAATTATTTATCGATGGTTGTCAGGGTTACTATGTTGGAAAACCCGCTCAACTATAATTAACTAAGTCTATTGATAACCTATCAAGCCGAATGTTTTAAACCATTCGGCTTTTTTATATATACCCATCACACTCAAGCTGCAGATTTCAGCAAGTCGAAAAAGGGTTAGCTACAAGGCATTGATTGACGAGAATAGTTATTCTATTGTCTAAATCAATAACGCCGGAGATGACCCTTTATCGGCTTTCCCGTAGGGAGCTAAGCTAGAAAAGCAGCTCGGCGTTGCGATACTTGATAAGGGAATAACCATTATCATCGTATCGCGCCTTGCTCTGATTTACTAGCTTAGCTCTGAAACTGTATCTTGAGGTATGATGGGTATAGCAATTTGTTATTTCAAAGCAAAGAAAATGAATAAAAGCGTAATACCCCTACTGACGGTGTGTTGTTAAATAAACTAAAAACACGGATAATAGCGCTACTATTATAATAAATAACCAAATGACCCTTAAAGTAAATGACTGATTATCTGTTACTACTCGTTGGCACTGTACTCGTAAATAACTTTGTTTTAGTGCAATTTCTTGGCCTATGTCCATTCATGGGGGTTTCTTCACGTACTGAAACCGCTATCGGCATGTCCTTCGCTACTGTTTTTGTGATGACGCTGGCATCTCTGCTGAGCTATTTAGTTACCACCTACCTACTTGTGCCACTCAACCTTGAATACCTTACCACCATGAGTTTTATTTTGGTGATTGCCGTTGTTGTACAGTTCACTGAAATGGTTGTTCATAAAACCAGTGCTAGCCTTTACCGATTATTAGGGATTTTCTTACCACTTATCACCACAAACTGTGCGGTATTAGGTGTTGCCTTGCTCAATTTGAGATTACAACACGGTTTTTTCGAATCTATAATTTATGGCTTTGGTGCCGCACTAGGTTTTTCCCTAGTATTAGTGATGTTTTCCGCTATGCGTGAAAAACTTGCCAATGCCGATGTACCTACACCTTTTAAAGGTACTGCTATCGCAATGATTACCGCTGGTTTAATGTCATTAGCTTTCCTTGGTTTTTCCGGTTTGGTGAAAATTTAACATGAACATCCTTCTTGCTATCCTTGTATTGGGCAGTATTGCTGCCATATTTGGTGCTCTACTCGGCTTCGCTTCCGTACGTTTTAAAGTAGATGCCGATCCCATTGTCGAACAACTAGATGCCCTACTTCCTCAAACACAATGTGGTCAATGTGGTTACCCAGGTTGTAAACCTTACGCTCAGGCAGTTGCTGATGGTGAAGCTATCAATAAATGTGCTCCTGGCGGTGAAGATACCATCAAAAAAATAGCTGATTTAATGGGTGTTGAAGTTCAACCTCTTGATGAAAGTCACGTAAAAGGCGATGTAGCGCAAAGTAATCGCCCTAAAGTCGCCTTTGTTATTGAAGAAGATTGTATTGGTTGTACAAAGTGTATTCAGGCTTGCCCTGTTGACGCCATTATCGGTGCAGCAAAGCAAATGCATACCATTATCATAGATGAGTGTACGGGTTGTGACTTATGTGTTGCTCCTTGTCCTGTAGATTGTATTGAAATGCGTGAGTTGCCAGAGACTATTCATAATTGGCAATGGGATTTAACCAGTATTCCAGTAAAACAACTGGATTAGGAGAGTATGGTGGAATCAGTAGTAGAACGTATCACGCGTGGCCATTTTTGGGATTTTCATGGTGGCATTCATCCCCCTGAACAAAAATTTCTAACGTCAAGCAAGCCGATAAAACAGCTTTCTTTACCAAAACAGTTAATTATCCCGCTACAACAGCATATCGGCCGAGAAGGTGATTTACTGGTTACTATCGGCGATCGCGTATTAAAAGGGCAAGCGCTAACGCTAAGCACTAACCCGATGGTAGTGCCAATTCATGCTCCGACAAGTGGCACTATCAGTGCTATCAAAATGTCCGTCATTGCTCACCCTTCTGGTTTAAGCCAATTGTGTATATTTCTTGATGTTGATGGTGAAGATACATGGCGTAAAAGAGAGCTTTGTCACGATATAGAACAACTTACTAATCACCAAATAATTGAAAAAATTGCTGATGCAGGTATTGCCGGTATGGGCGGCGCAGGTTTTCCAACCCATATCAAAGTAAACCGCCAACCCGACAT
The DNA here is from genome assembly GCF_002836255.1 of Colwellia sp. 75C3. Classification (GTDB taxonomy): domain Bacteria; phylum Pseudomonadota; class Gammaproteobacteria; order Enterobacterales; family Alteromonadaceae; genus Colwellia. Next base: position 57,553 of record NZ_PJAU01000035.1, read on the forward strand.
TAACTTCCTTATCATCAACGGCGCAGAGTGTGAACCCTACATCACTGCTGATGACTTGTTAATGATGGAACAAAGTAACGCTATTGTAGATGGCATCAAAATTATTGATAAGCTATTAACTCCAGCTTTCATTTTAATTGCGATAGAAGACAATAAACCTAAAGCAATTAAAGCACTACAACAAGCCACCGCGAGCATTGAGAAAATAAAAGTTTGTGTGGTGCCAACTAAATACCCAACAGGTGGCGAAAAGCAGCTGATTCAAATTTTAACCGGTACAGAAGTTACGTCCGGCCAACTGCCTATTCACGCTGGTATTGTTATGCAAAACGTTGCGACATGCTTTGCTATCAATGAAGCCGTTCGACACGACACACCGCTTATTCGTCGTGTTGTTACCGTAACGGGACAAGCTTTAAATAAGCCACAAAATGTCTGGGCATTACTGGGCACACCCATAAATTTCTTGCTTGAACAATGTAGTGTGCAAAATATTGAAAATGAAAATCAGCCAGTAATCATGGGCGGTCCAATGATGGGCTTTAGTGTCTCTAGTGAGCTAGTACCTATTGTTAAAACCAGTAACTGTATTTTAGTACCCAGTAAAGTTGAAATGCCGAGTGCTTTTGAAAAAGAAAGTAAAGAGGTTGAATGTATTCGTTGTGGTCAATGTAGCGATGTATGCCCTAGTCAATTGTTGCCGCAAGAATTGCAATGGAGCGCAAAAGCTAAAGATCACGCACAATTAAAAAAACTGAATTTAAGTGACTGTATCGATTGTGGTGCCTGCGCCTATGTTTGCCCGAGTCAAATTCCTTTAGTGCATTACTACCGTATTGCTAAAGCCGAAATACGTGAACAGCAACAGTTAGATTTAAAAGCAGAAAAAGCCAAAATCCGTTTTGAAGCACGTAAGTTACGCTTAGAAAAAGAAAAAATCGCGCGACAAGAGAAACATAAAAAAGCAGCCGCAGCGCGTAAAGCGGCTATGAATAAAGCGACACCTGAAGCAACAGGCGCTAAATCAGCGGTTGCTGCTGCGCTTGCACGTGTGAAAGCTAAAAAAGCGTCGAAAGCGCAAGTCGATACACCCGATGCACCAGCTGATTTATCTACCGAGGTTGTCGATGACCAGAAGTCTCAAGTATCAGCAGCGATAGCTCGAGCTAAAGCGAAGAAGCAACTTAAAGCTGAAGCCGCAACTAAACTGTCAAATAGCAGTGATGATACAAATAAAGCGGTAGACGTCGACACTGTCGAAACAAAAACAACAGTCACTCAACAACCTACTGTTGATGATAAAAAAGCTAAAATAGCGGCGGCAGTTGCCAAAGCAAAAGCAAAGAAGCTCAGTAAAAACGCGGAAGTTACTGACACCGATAAAGTCACCGACAACACCTTGGCCGACAAAACGGTGGCAGAAAAAACAGTCAATATCGATGATAAAAAAGCAAAAGTTGCTGCCGCTATCGCGAAAGCAAAAAGCAAAGCACTCGCAAAAGCAAATGCTAAAGCAGAATCGCTAAACGAAGAAAAAATAGCGGCTAATAACGTTAGCGCTACGGTTACGAGTAATGTAACACCAACTGATCACAGCCCTTCTAATTCAGCACAAGCGATACCTGAAGATATTGTTGTAACTGAAAATGCTGAAAACAGTGACAGCAAAAACCAAAATGAAAGCTTAGCCGAAAGTACGCCGACTCCAGCAATGGATAAAAAGGCAAAAATTGCCGCTGCAATTGCTAAAGCGAAAGCAAAAAAGAAACTAAAAGAAGCCAGTTCAGTTGAAAACAATGACCAAGATAGCGTGTAAAGCATGAGAAACAACAAACAAACTCGAATAGAATTTTATCAGCGAAACAACCCGACGAGTCGACATAAATAATGGCATTTTGGATAGCAAGTTCACCGCATAACCATAATCACACAAAAACACCTAACTTAATGCGTTTGGTGATTTACGCTACCCTACCCGGCGTTTTAGCCCAGTGGTATTTCTTTGGTTGGGGCAATTTAATTCATATTGGCTTAGCGATGGCCACCGCACTTGTTTGTGAGTTTACGGTGCTATCACTGCGTAAAAAACCAATCTCACATGAATTATTTGATGGTAGTGCCTTATTAACCGCCTTATTAATCGGCATATGTTTACCCGCATTAGCGCCTTGGTGGATTTCAGTTATTGGCACAATGTTTGCGATTGTCATTGTTAAACAACTTTATGGTGGCCTTGGTCATAATCCATTTAACCCAGCTATGGCAGGGTATGTCATGTTACTGGTTTCTTTTCCTTTGCAAATGACAATTTGGCAACCACCGCTATCGTTAGTTGCTGTAGATCTCAACTTTGCTAATACCTTAACCACTATTTTAACGGGATTTACCGTTGAAGGTTATTCAGTAGAGCAAGTACGTACCAGTATTGACGGCTTCACTATGGCAACGCCGCTTGATACCTTAAAAACCAATACCGGCTTGGGTTTAACTGTCTTCGAAAGTATTAAAAACCCCATTTTTGGCGATAATTTTGCTTTAGGTTGGGAATGGGTAAATGCTGGGTTTTTAGTAGGTGGACTATTCCTTATTGCTAAAAAAGCCATTGCTTGGCAAACACCACTCAGTTTTCTGTTAAGTTTATTTATCTGCTCTTTTATCAGCTATAGCCTCAACCCTGATAGCAGTGCTTCTACTATGTTCCACTGGTTTTCTGGTGCTACTATGTTAGGCGCATTTTTCATTCTAACTGACCCGGTAACGGGTGCTACCAGTAACAAAGGTCGTATTATTGTCGGTTTACTCGCGGGCTTATTGGTTTACTTAATCCGTACAGCAGGTGGTTACCCTGATGGTGTCGCTTTTGCTATTTTACTGTGTAATATGTCTGCGCCGCTGATAGATCAGTACACTCGCCCTCGCACCTATGGTCATTTAAAGGGAGATAAGTGATGTCTGATAAAGTTGACGCTACCCAAGTAAAATCTGAGCCTGAAAAGTCTCCATTGACTACTGCCATCTCTAAAAACACAAAAATCCTTGCGCTCTTCGCCATTGCTTGTACTTTAGCGGTTAGTTTAGTCAGTGAACTCACTAAAGACCGTATAAAGGTTCAAGAGCAACAACAGTTATTAAGAACATTACATAGCATTATCGACCCGAGTCGTTATGACAACGACATTGCGAATGACTGTATTCTGATAACGGCCCCTGAGCTCGGCTCGGATAAAATTAAAACTGCCTATATTGCAAGAAAGTCAGGTCAAGTCGTTGCCGTTGCTATGACCAGTACCGCGCCACGAGGCTACAATGGTAATATTGACTTTATTATGGCTATCAACCTTGACGGAACCGTTAGCGGTGTTCGAGTACTAAAGCATCAAGAAACACCTGGTTTAGGTGACAAAGTTGAAATTAGAAAGAGTAATTGGATCAACAGTTTTACCGATAAAAAAATGCTTTCAGAAGACGATAGTCGCTGGGCTGTAAGTAAAGATAACGGCATGTTTGACCAGTTTACCGGTGCAACCATTACACCGCGTGCTGTAGTAAAAGGTGTTAAAAGTACATTAAATTACTTTAACTCAAATAAATCGAAATTATTAGCTTACCCGAATGCTTGTGGAGAAGCCGCTCTTACACCAGCATCGACATCTACACTGACAACTACAACACCAATTGACGAGGCTGCTAATGAGCAATGAAATAGCACCACAAAATAGTAATGAAACTAAACCAACTAATAGCTCTGATGAACAGGAAATCGCTGCTGCAGCGGTTCAAGCTGAACTTATTAAGTCTGAACTTAAGGCCGAGTATAAAGAATTAGCCATACAAGGGTTATGGAAAAACAACCCTGGTTTAGTGCAACTGCTTGGCTTATGCCCGTTACTAGCAGTAACGTCAACAGTTACTAATGCCTTAGGTCTAGGCTTAGCTACACTGTTAGTACTCATCTGCTCAAATGCAACCGTATCGGCAATCCGTCATTGGGTACCTAAAGAAATTCGTATCCCTATCTTTGTATTGATCATTGCCGCCTTTGTAACCTGCGTACAGTTGCTGATGAACGCTTTTACCTACGGTATTTACCAGTCTTTAGGTATTTTCCTACCTTTAATCGTAACTAACTGCGCGATTATTGGCAGAGCCGAAGCATATGCATCAAAAAATCCGGTAAAACAATCAGCCTTTGATGGACTGATGATGGGCCTAGGTTTCGCCATTATTTTACTTTTGTTAGGCGTAATAAGAGAAATACTCGGGCAAGGTACACTTTTTGATGGTGCCAACTTATTATTTGGCGAATGGGCTAGTGTACTTCGAGTTGAAGTCATGCAACTTGATAATCAATTTTTATTAGCTATTTTACCACCCGGCGCTTTTATTGCGATGGGCATTTTAATTGCGCTAAAAAATGCTATTGATAGCCATATAAAAAATAAAAAAGTAGTCGATACAGAGCAAGTTATTGAAAGAGTTCGTGTTAACTTTGACTCTTAACGACTAATTCCTTATCGATAAAGTATTTTATCATAATAAAATTAATGGTTAATTAAGCCTGAGTACGTATCAACGCGCATAATAAGCGAGAGAATAGTAGAGCCATGAATAAAGAAAAACGCATAGAGATGTTAACGCGGCTCCGTGACAATAACCCCAATCCAGTTACTGAGCTAAACTATACTAGCCCGTTCGAACTGCTCATTGCCGTCTTATTATCAGCACAAGCAACGGATGTTGGTGTTAACAAAGCAACGGACAAGCTCTACCCAATAGCCAATACACCCCAAGCTATTTTAGACCTTGGCCTTGATGGTTTAAAAAGCTATATAAAAACCATTGGTTTATTTAATACCAAAGCAGTAAACACCATTAAAACATGCCAAATGTTAGTTGATTTACATGGTGGTGAAGTACCTGAAAATAGAGCAGCATTAGAAGCCCTACCGGGTGTTGGACGTAAAACAGCTAACGTTGTGTTAAATACCGCTTTTGGTTGGTTAAAAGACAATGAAGGTAACTATTTTTTAGCGGTAGATACCCATATATACAGACTTGCTAACCGCACTAAATATGCGCCCGGTAAAACGGTCGACCACGTTGAAGCGAATATAATAAAACTAACGCCCAGAAAAACAGAGTTTATGTTTAACTTACACCACTGGTTCATATTGCATGGGCGTTACACCTGCACAGCAAAAAAACCAAAATGTGGCTCTTGTATCATTGAAGATTTATGTGAATACGGCTCTAAAGAAGACGAATAAAAATCTCAGTTGATACACTTACATCCAAAATTACTCTAACAAAAAGAGAGCTTTATGAAGTTTTTACATACCATGGTACGTGTACGTGATTTAGACCAATCGCTTGATTTTTACGTCAATAAACTTGGCTTAATTGAAACACGACGAAGTGAAGTACCTGCAGGAAAATTTACTTTAGTTTACCTAGCAACTGAAATAGGTGGCCCTGAAGTTGAACTCACTCACAACTGGGGTTCTACTGAAGATTACTCTGCTGGGCGTAGTTTCGGTCACTTAGCCTTTGAAGTTGATAACATTTATCAAACCTGTCAAAAATTACAAGACGCTGGTGTTACCATTAACAGACCACCTCGCTGTGGTCATATGGCCTTTGTTAACTCCCCTGATGGTATAGCGATAGAGTTATTACAAAAAGATGGCTCTTTAGCGCCACAAGAGCCATGGTTAAGTATGGAAAATAGCGGTTCTTGGTAAATCAAAGAATTTCTCATTAGCAATAAAAAGCCCGGTACTGATAAAAATCAGTACCGGGCTTTTTATTGCTACTTTTATGTGCGTTTTTTAATGATACCAATTACACTAATAAATTGATCAGCTTAGAGTTGTATTAGCGAGCTTAGAACAAGCAAAATTACTTAAACATAGTTATTCTATATT
>NZ_PJAU01000036.1 GCF_002836255.1 Colwellia sp. 75C3
CTGATATTTAGTAAAAGCGCGAATACTTTCTTTAGAAAATAATCCACCTACATATTGTGTACCTGATGCTGCCCCCTCTTTCCTGATTGCTTCGAAAGAGCAAGGAAATTGAATCGAAGGGCACATAGTTATTCTGATGCAACTTATACACATTATTCACTAGAAGGGCTGTTATGGAGTGTTTATAAGGGCACGTTAGTATAAGAGTAATAGGTTCATGTTTAATGATTAATAAAGTGCAAAAGGATGGGAGTGTGATTTTCTTCTAACAATAAGGGGTATTCTGCGGAGTGGTTGTCTGCCTATTCTAAATCTTGTATAGATCTAAAATAGGCAGCTAGTTTTTTAGTTAACGCGCGTGATAATAAGCTTCTTTTAAACGATCAGCATTGTCGTAAATATACGCACTACTTAAACGGTTATTATTATAAAAAGCACTATCAAGGTTATAAAACCTCTGAGTGGTGTCACCACTGCCGGGTGTTAACCTGTTATGGTCTTTTCCTACCAATGTATTCACGGAATATCGCCACTTAGGCTTACCTCGTACTTGGAAGTATTTATTATTGTAATCTTTACGTGGCGTTAGCGGTATTGAGAAGCCAAGACCAACGAATTGATTAGCTTCTTCATTATCAACTTTAGTATCTTTGTATGTAAGGTTAAGCGTAACGTCACCAAACATTCTTTCTAATTTAACCACTACACCTTTATCTTGTTGCCAATATTGTCCTACTTGTACTTCTGCAGATGCGTCGAAGTGTGCGTTGTAATATAGGTACTTAGCAATAACAACATCTCGTTCAGTTGCCTCAGGTTCTTTCCAACAAGCTGGAAATAAAATATTGCAACCGTCATAATATTCTCTTTCAGGTGTTTCTTGGTTTTCGTATCTTGCTGCAAATAGATTGACTTTATGACTGCCACCATAACTTTGCCAGCGAACTTCATTAGAGTAGTAATCCCAAGTCTCTCTATACCTTCCTACAGATGACATATTCTTAACCGAATAGGGTAATGAAAAGGTCTGATGGAAGCTATATTCTTTTAGCCCAGTTGTTTGTTTATCATCAGCAAAATATTCACCATCTTCGAAGTCTTTTGTTTCAGCTATTTGTTTTGTGTGTTGGGCGGTTACTGCGGCACCAGGCCATAACGGTACCTCAAGATGGCTAATCAACGCTACAGAGGCATCAAAAACGCCAAATTCAGTACCAACTCTTGTTACTAGTCCAGGCCAAAAAGTAAGACGAGGTTTAAACCAAATACTATTCGAATCTTGTAGATCTGCGGTAGTATCTCTTCGCTGGCTAGCAAAAGTATCGGTAGATATATCAAGTTTTAATGGTTGATTATCTCGAAGAAACCCATCATATTCGGCTAAATTACCTTTAACGACTAGAATAGGGACCTCGCGCTCTTTAAGTACTAACTTAAAGTGGGAGTAGTTCTGTTGAATATGTTTGCTGAGAATACCCAGAACAACACCTAAACCATCTATCTGGTTGCGGTTATAAACATGATTTTCTAATTCTAAGTACACGGTATTTTGGTCAGCCTCACCAATTTTAATTGACTCAAAGCCCTCTTTCGCTAGTAATTCTTGTACTTGTAGTCGTTCAACTACACCTGAGCGGTTAGCATCGGTCGGTTTGATGTCATCCATACTGATGTTATTTTCGCGATACAGTGATGAATTATTCGTGTCGTTAACATCTAGAGGGATAGTTAATCCTAGGCCATAGTAAAAATCATCTTTAAGTTCTTCATTGGTACTTGAGATAAGTATGTCAGTCGTTAATTGAATGCCACTACTTAACCAGCTTTTAGGAGAAGATAAATGCAAGCCTAATTGTGTGTCGGCAGCATCGTATTCTGCAGAGAGTTTCACCCATTGGTAGGGTTGCCAGGCAATACCAGCAAAAACACCATCAAGACGTCCTTGATTTGAATCACTTTGTCCCATACCGAGGGAAATATTAATGTCTTCAAATAGGTTTTTTGATGCTACAGCATACTTAGCGTCAAAGAAGTTGGCAGCACCACCGACATCTTGCATGCCAACCGCTAAGCTAAACCAATCCTTGGGAATAAACGGAATGCCGATTTTAATGTTTGCAGATAAGTCGGTTAAACCATTGCCACCATCAGTATCTTGGTATTCAGCTAACCGGCCTGAAACTTCAACATACTCCCACAAACCTACGCCAAAGTTATAATTATCACCATTTCTATAGCCATCTCTTGTTTCAACTTGATTACCATATTGAAAATAAAATTTACCTTCATCAAATAAAGTAGCCGTTGGGGTGTTTATTAAACCACTGTAGCCTTGAAAAGACATAGTTGCCTCAGGCTCAGCAGTAACAGTAATAGCAGGTAGCAAAGCCAAAACGAATACAGCGCTTCATTTAAATAAATCCTAGCAAGTGAATTAGTAAATAAGTGGAAAGAATGAAAGTTTTAATGAAAAAAAACCCGCCAAATAGGCGGGTTTTATTAATCTATTAAAATATTAATAGATTAGCCTTCACCACCAGTACCACCAGTACCGCCAGTTCCGTCGATAATGTCACCAACAATATCACCAAGAGCGTCTTCATCAAGTTCAGTAGGAACTTCAGCTACAGGAATAGCAATACCAGTATCAGCTACTATTTCAGCCGCAATTGCATCTATTTCATCAGCAATTTGTGCTTGAGTTTCGTTGATAGTCGCTAGGGCTGCAGCAGTATCACCACTACCTAAGTCTGCTTCAGGGTCAGCTAGTATAGCAACTGTAACTTCTTCAACAGCAGCTAAGTATTCGTTAATTTCATCTGCTAAAGATGAACCATCTGCAACTTCTAAACTTGATAAAGATGCATTAATAAGTGTCAATGTTGCAAGCGTTTCATCTTCCGTAGATACTTCGCTTGTGTTTGATGCATCAACAATATTTAAAGAAAATAGGTTTGTTTCTGAAAGATCTACACCTAAAACAGCACCAACAATTTCAGAAGCATCCTCTTGGATTGCTAAGAAATCTTCGGCTGTAATTGTTGCTAAATCCAGTGGAGAACCAGCAATACTAGCTGAGGCTAAAATAGAATCGGTTGCCATTGTAGTTAATGAATTCACATCGGCGTCAATTGCTGAACCGTCTGAATAAGCAACAGTAGACAAGGTTAAACCTAGTAGTGTATCAGTTGCAATAGGGTTACCAAATGTAATCTCTCCACAGAGTGTAGCATCGCATATCATCGTTGTGTCAGTATCTGCAACAACTTCAACGATGAATGCACCCGTAATAGCAGCACCTGTATCATCAACGACCTTCACTGTATAATCGCCACTTGCATCAGTTTGTGCTGTAGCAAGTACAGTGGTTTTTTCCGTATCGCTTGCAGCATAAACATTAACCGTAGCTAAAGCTAAAACACCTTTAACTGCTCCACCAGAAATATCTAATTCTGTTGGTACTACTGGAATTGGGTCTGGATCTGGTGTGGTAGTTTTTGAATCATTGTGACAAGCGGTTAAAGCCAAAGCGATACTAGCAGCTAATGCTGTGCGAACTATTGTTTTCATTTTAAATTACCCTATAAAGTATATAAAGAAGTGTCGATTATTACTAAGAATTCCGTGTATTACACAAAGTCTGTTGTATTTTCTTGATATTAGATGATGCGTGTAATTTATACAAGCTAATTCATGTCACGAATAGCAGGTTTATTCTTGTATTTTTGTATAACTACAAGCCATATAAGCGTAGTACATAGTTAGATATTTTTAGATATTATTATTGGTGTAGAGTAATTTATTTTTTTGATCGTATTTTTCTAATCGACAGGGTTGAGCGCATAGTTTATTGTACTGGTCATACCACGGTGTACGAACCACAATCCATTAAGTAAAGTTAAGGTCGCTTATATGAACCCAACCAATATTAATAAACGAATAGAAGTTACCATAACCAATAATATTGCTCATGTAATGCTTAATCGGGCTGAAAAGCATAACGCTTTAGATATATCGATGTTTTATGCTATCAGAAAGACAATCAAGGACTTAAAGCATGATCGTTCAATACGTGCTGTGATTGTTGAAGGCAAGGGCATGGATTTTTGTACTGGTCTTGATATTAAATCGGTAATGGCTTCAACAAAGGCACCACTGGCATTGCTTTTTAAGTGGCTACCTTGGAATGCTAATCTGGCTCAATATGTTTCAACAGGATGGCGTGATATAGCTGCCCCTGTCATTATGGTTATTCATGGTCGCTGTTGGGGAGGCGGTTTACAAATCGCTTTAGGAGGCGATTTTAGAATAGCGACACCAGACGCTTCATTTTCTATTATGGAATCTCGGTGGGGCTTAATCCCTGATATGGGGGGAACACTGGCGTTAAAGGAACTACTTAATTTAGATATCGCAAAAGAACTTGCCATGACAGGTGAAATTATTGATGGGTCTAAGGCACTTGAAAAGGGCTTAGTTACCCATATAGATGCAGAGCCTTATGAAAGAGCATTAAAACTGGCGCAACGGATCTGTCAGCAGTCACCTGATTCGATTGCCGCGACCAAAAAGCTATATAATAAAAGTTGGTGGAGTAAACCCGGGTTAGCACTTGCTCGAGAGTCTTATTATCAAGTTAAGATTTTACTTGGTAAAAACAGATCAATTAAAACTTACAATGAAACCCACCCAGATGAAAAAGCGAAAGATTTCCGTAACAGACAAAACTGGTAACGCTCTGCTTTATATAGCTGACTTTGTAAAACTCATCTAATAGTGAGTTTTAGCTGGCATCCAAACTACAAGACAATGGATCTTCGATCAGACACTTCGAAGATGACGTAAACAGTTTACTCCTTGCCTACAACATCGACATGTCATCATGTTTCTCCGTTACTGTCCGTATTTTTTCATACGGACAGTAACGGACATATCCAGTGTCCGTTCGGACACTCAATCATACCCAATGTGAAATAACTCCTTTAATTACAGTTGATTAAGAAAGTGAATTTTCTGGCATTGATTCTGCAACACTAGATCATGGTTAGATAATTAAGAAGAAAGTCATGATTGAAGGCACAAGTGGGCAGGATAAGCTGGTAGAAAATACCAAAAAAATAGCAGTAAAGAAAATAATGCTGAGTATATCGTTGCTATTTGGTCTGTCTTATATTGCTTTTCCGACGTTATCCCAGTGGTATTCTTCGATACCGAGCGTTGATAGTAAAAGCATTAAAGTAGATACCGTGATTAGAGGTGATCTCATTCGTGATGTTGTTGTTTCGGGTAAAGCCGTCGCGGCAAATGCTCCACAACTTTATAATACTGAAATTGGCAAAATTACCCTGTTAGCTAAACCCGGCGAGGCGGTTGAAAAAAATCAAATCGTCGCTCGCTTAGTTAGCCCTGAATTAGACTCACTTATTAAGTTGCAACAATCTACATTAGAGCAGTTAAGCATTAATGCTAACCGTGGCGTCTTAGCGGATAAAGAAGCGCAGCTTGATCTTGAAAGTAATATGAATACAGCACAATCAAGGTTGAATGTTGCGAAGCGTGAATTTCAGCGTGCAGAAATATCATATGCTAAACAAATTATCAGTGAAGTTGATTGGTTGAAAAGCCAAGATGCCGTGTCAGATGCAACACGTTTATTTGAACATGCTAAAAAACGCGTATCGTTTGCGATAGAGCGATTACGCTTTGAAAAGAAGCATAGAGAATTTTTAGTTCAAAAAGAAAAACTTATCCTAGAAGAATTATCACGTCGTTATGATGCTCTCGCTATTAAAGCACCAGTAAGTGGTGTTGTTGGTAACTGGTTGGTGGCGCAAAAAAACACTATTGCAGCGAACACACCGATTATGACCATTGTCGATTTGTCTGAATATGAAGCCGAATTGAGTGTGCCAGAGTTTTACGCGGATGACTTAGGTATTGGCCTTGAAGTTTCAATGAAAATTTCAGGGGTTTCAATACGTGGCGAAATAATTGCTATTTCACCTGAGGTTAAAGGTAATCAAGTAATCGTAAGAGCTAAAATTAAAAATTCAAATAACATTCAGTTAAGACAGAACCAGCGAATTAATGCTCGGATAGAATTTGAGAAAAAAGAAGACGTACTTATGGTTAAGCGCGGTGCTTTTATGGGGTCGTTAGGTGGTAAGTTTATCTTCAAACTTGTAGAAGATAATTATGCCAACAAAATAGCGATCACCACAGGAACAAGCAGCGTTGAGTATATCGAAATAACCTCAGGCCTTGAGGCTGGTCAGCAAGTTATTACTTCGGATTACCAAGACTTTAATAATGCAGAACAGGTTTATCTAGGTGGTTAGTCGCTATGACGACCATAACAGTCATAAATAACTAAATAACTAAATAACTAAATAAATTAAAGAAGTCTCGCTTAGCGAATAAAACTTCAACTAAAGCTTAAGGAAAATACCATGCTTAATATGAACAACATTTCTAGAATATATCAAAGTGACACCATTCAAACACATGCACTAAGAGACTTCTCCTTAAATGTAAAAGCAGGAGAGTTTGTTGCGGTAACGGGACCTTCTGGCTCTGGGAAATCTACTTTCCTTAATGTCGCGGGATTATTAGATAACTTCGATCGTGGCCAATATGAACTAGACGGCGTTAGTGTACAGGGTCTAAAAGACGATGAATTATCACGATTAAGAAATGAAAAAATAGGCTTTATCTTCCAAAACTATAACCTTATACCTGATTACAGTATTTTTGATAATGTTGATATGCCACTGCGTTATCGTGGTTTCAGTGCAAGTGAACGCAAACGTCGCGTTGAAGAAGCACTTGAAAAAGTAGGTTTAGTGTCAAGACTTAAATATCTACCAAGTCAATTGTCCGGGGGACAGCAACAGCGCGTCGCCATCGCTAGAGCACTTGCAGGTGAACCGAAAATATTATTAGCGGATGAACCGACAGGTAACCTTGATTCATTAATGGCGCGTCAAGTGATGGAAATATTGCATGACCTTAACAAAGGTGGCGCAACTATAATTATGGTAACTCATGATCCAGACCAAGCACGCGAAGTGAATCGCAATGTGCAAGTGATTGATGGCCAGCTTGCAGACTTTAAAATTTATGCACCACTAGAAAAACCTGTTGATAGCTCAGGGAAAACTATCTCTGCTGCGGTAAATGAGGAGATGGCTGATGCGTAGCAACAGCATGTTTACTTATAACCTATCGCTAGCGATGCAGAGCTTTAAGCGCGCACCCTCGTTATACTTTTTAGTCGTGCTAACTTTGTCGATTGGTGTTGGGTTGCTTTGTGCCAACTTAGCCTTGGTAAATTCAATGGCAAGTGATCCTATTCCTGAAAAAAGCGAAGAACTGTTTCATGTAAGTATGAACACATGGCCTAATGATGATCCCCAAGCTGAACCTTTTCATATATTACGTTATCGTGAGGCGATGAAAATAGTCGCTTCTGATATTCCCAAAAATAGTGCCGTTTTTTATGCCTCAGGTGTTTATGCACGAGATTCTGCTTCACTAAGCTTGAAACGTTTTGATTCAAGTGTCCGTGCTACCACCCCTGGTTTTTTTGCCTTAACCAATGCTCCTTTTGCTTACGGTAGCGGTTTTATAAAAAGCTCAGGTATGGAAGTAGTGATTGGTCATGAATTAAACCAAAAGATTTTTTCCGGTGAAAACAGTGTTGGTAAAGTGCTAGAGCTAGATGGTGAATTGTTAACTATTGTTGGTGTATTAAAACCATGGAATTTACGTCCTTTATTTTACCACGCTACCGAAGGGCGCGCCTTTAACTTAACCGATGACATTTATGCTCCTTTAGAAACATCGATAGATTTAGGTTGGTCAATTCATGCACGTAGTTCTTCGACAGTGAGTTACAAAGGGGTAAAATTTACTCGTGATCGCGATGTTTTCTATTTACAAGCTTGGGTCGAGTTAGAAAACTCGGCACAAAAACAAGCCTTTCAATACTATTTAGATAATTACAGCCAATCGTTGAAAGAGGTAGGTGAACATCCTTTAGCCATTCGTAATGAATTACGTGATGTGAATGCGTGGCTGTTAGAACAGAATATTGTTGACCAAAAAGTACTAGCTTTCACTTTAGCCTCAGTATTATTCCTTTGTGTATGCGTCTTCAATGCCAGCAGTTTGTTGTTGTCACGTTTTCATTCGGCAAAATTTGAAGTGGGTTTACGCCGTGCTATTGGCGCTAGTAATAAGCATATACTGGTGCAAGGGATCACAGAAAGTGCATTGTTAGGTGTTATTGCTGGTCTGTTATCTTTATTACTTAGTTGGCTCTTCCTAAAACTATCAACCAAGTTTTTACCTGACTTAGAAAATTTAGCCGTTTTAGAGCCTAAGTTACTATTATTAGGTGTGTTATTAGCGTTAGTTACTGCGGTTTTTAGTGCTTTATATCCGTTATATCGTGCTAATCGTTACACTATTTCAGCCGAATTAAAATAAGGAATACGCATGAATTTTACTACATTGAACATAAAGGGATTAATTAAGTCCTTATTATTACGTAAATTCACCACAGGATTGCTGATATTACAACTCGCTATCACACTCGGATTATTGGTGAATAGCGCTATTTTAGCCTTTGATACGCGCGAAAAGATGTCGCAACCAACGGGGTTAGATGATGAGAATATTTTAATCGTCTCTACTCACCCAACGTCAGGTAGTTATCGTGATTTAGACTATTATCGTTCTATAGTAAATGAAGATTTAGCTAAATTAAATCAATTGCCTGGGGTGAATAGTGTTTCTATAACAAACCAATTACCGATCCGAGGGCGGGGCATGTTGAGTAATACACATGATATAGACAACCCTGAACAGGAGAAAACTGATAAATATTTACAAGATGTAAAATATACTTTAGCAGATGAAAATTTAGCGGAAGCCATGGGGTTTACAATAGTAGAAGGGCGCTTTTTAAATGAAAGTGATGAGCTAGATTTTGACAGTGAAGCAAAAAATAATATTGTTATTACTGAGTCACTAAAGAAAGGCCTTTATGGTGACGAGTCTGCTGTAGGACGTGAAACCAATAATGGTATTATTGTTGGTGTGATTAAAGATATCATGCTTGATCCAACACTACCGCGTGATAAGCAATACGGCTTATTTATGAACACTATGATGAAATATATTTTTATTGGTCGATTCTACGTACTCAATGTTGAACCGGGTCAAATGGCGAATGTACGTAATCAAGTGACTGATACTATTTTAGCAGTACAAGCTGAGCGTGATATTTTTGATATATTTACTATGTCGGAGCACTTAAAAAGCTTTTATCGTGATGACCAAGGTTTATCTGACTTGTTCCTATTATTGTGTGGCTTAATGCTATTTGTTACTGCTATCAGTAGTTATGCTTATTCTCAGTTTCATATTTCACGACAAAAGAAATTTATAGGTATTCGTCGTGCTTTAGGTGCGCGTAAAAAAGATATATTACTGTATGTGTTAACTGAAAACTGGTTGGTTTATAGCATTGGTTGTTTGTTGGGAGTATTCGTCGCCATTGGTTTTAATATTTTGCTCAGCCAACATATTAGCTTAAGTAAACCTGATATGATGTTGTTTGTATTGGCTACAGCGGTAATATTTATTTCAGGTACTGTTGCAACTTGGTTTCCTGCTTACCATACCAGTAATATCTCGCCTGTCATTGCAACACGAACTGTGTAGGCGTGATTTTAATCACGTAGGTTTTGTAATAAAGCACGAATGAATTTCCCCCTACGGGGCAGTCGTCATCTTCGAGGTTTCTTGTCGAAGATCTAGTTTTTTATTTTTGGATTCAAGATAAAGTGCATTCTGGATTCCCGATCAGACAACTCGGGAATGACGGTGGTGTAGCTGGTATGATGATAAACTAGGATATTTAGCAAGGTTACTTTAAAGGAACAAAATGCCGCAAATATTAGTTGTTGATGATAACCCCGATATACTTGAAGCCCTTGAGTTATTGTTAAGCTTGCATGGCTACACAGTTTTAACAGCTGAAAATGAAAAAGCAGCGTTATTGGCGGTATCTCACCAACGTGTTGACTTAGTTATTCAAGATATGAATTTTGCCCAAGGTATCACTTCAGGTAAGGAAGGGACGTCACTCTTTAATGCCTTAAAAGCACTCAACAAAGATTTACCGATAATCTTAATGACAGCATGGACTCAACTTGAGACGGCTATATCTTTAGTGAAGGGCGGCGCTACTGACTACCTGCAAAAACCTTGGGACGATGTCAAACTGCTAGCGTTGGTAGAAGAATATAGCCAAAACGTTGAAACCAGCCAAAGTAAGAGTAATCAAGGTAATAATAAAAATCAAAAGCCGGCGGATGATTTCATCTATCAAAGCCAAGAAATGCATTCCCTGATATCTCAAGCGACGAAAGTAGCCGTTGCCAACGTCAATGTTTTAATTACCGGAGCTAACGGTGCAGGTAAAGAAAAACTTGCTGACTTTATTCATCAACAATCACCACGTCATAATCATGCCTTTATAAAAGTGAATATGGGCGCCTTACCTCATGAATTGATGGAAGCTGAGCTATTTGGTGCTGAAAAAGGAGCGTTTACTGGTGCGAATCAGGCCCGGATTGGACGTTTTGAAGCGGCGGACAACGGTACTTTGTTTTTAGATGAAATTGCCAACTTACCCTTGTCTGGGCAAATGAAATTACTCAGGGTATTGCAAACTGGTGAATTTGAACGCTTAGGCTCTAACACCACATTAAAAGTAGATGTGAGAGTACTCAGTGCTACCAATGCAGATTTACGCTTAGCTGTGCGACAAGGCACATTTCGAGAAGACTTATATTATCGATTAAATGTTATCGAGCTAAACTTACCTGACTTAGCACAGCGAAAAGCAGATATTGTCCCGTTAGCACTATATTTCATCGGTAGTGACTACTCACTAAGTGATCAAGCTATAGACGTGTTAACTGGCCACCCATGGCCGGGAAATGTCCGTGAATTAGAGAATGCCTGTAAGCGCGCGTTAGTTTTTGCTAATAACAATATCTTAACAGCAAGTGATTTTCAATTGGCTTCGGGTCAATCTGAATCCGAGTCAGCAGTGGATGAAAAGCAACACATTGAGCAGGTATTGATTAAGCACAATGGTGTTATTAAACATACCGCCGCTGAGTTGGGATTAAGCCGACAAGCGTTATACCGTCGTATAGAAAAATATCAAATTGATGTGTAGGCGGATTTTAATCGCGCAGGTTTTGTAATAAAGCGCGAATGAACTCCCGAAGTAATAAAGCGCGAACAAGTTCCCGCCTACAGGGGCGTCGTCATCTTCGAGTGCACTTGTCGAAGATCCAGCTCTTGACGTTTGCATTTATTAAAACTGTGCAGGCGTGATGCGTGTTAATGTAGGCGGGATTTTAATCGCGCAGGTTTTGCAATAAAGCGCAAATAAATTCCCGAAGCAAGAAAGCGCGAACAGGAGAATGTGCGTCCTGCATTCTCTAATAAGCAGCATCCATGCAGCGTAAGTTCCCGCCTACAGGGGCGTCGTCATCTTCGAGTGCTCTTATCGAAGATCCAGCTCTTGACGTTTGTATTTACTAAAACTGTGTAGGCGTGATGCGTGTTAATGTAGGCGGGATTTTAATCGCGCAGGTTTTGTAATACAGCGCGAATAAATTCCCGAAGCAAGAAAGCGCGAACAAGTTCCCGCCTACAGGGGCGTCGTCATCTTCGAGTGCTCCTATCGAAGATCCAGCTCTTGACGTTTGTATTTACTAAAGCGATGTAGGTGTGATGCGTGTTAATGTAGGCGGGATTTTAATCGCGCAGGTTTTGTAATAAAGCGGGAATAAATTCCCGAAGTAAGAAAGCGCGAACAGGAGAATGTGCGTCCTGCATTCTCTAATAAGCAGCATCCATGCAGCGTAAGTTCCCGCCTACAGAGAGTCGTCATCTTCGAGTGCACTTGTCGAAGATCCAGTTTTTAAGTTAGTAGAGTAACTATGTTAATCGTACAACTCATTTTCATCAATATTGCTTTTATCATTAGCTTTTTGCTTCTATTGCCTAGCTCACCTTGGTTATTCGCTATAAGTTCAATACTGCTGATTTTTTTAGCGGTTATGCGCTATCAATATTACCATCGACAAACCCACCAAATATTACAAACGTTATTACATGGGTTACGTAACCTACAAGACGGTGACTTCTCAATTAGCTTGGCAGATAATGGTGCGAATAAAAGTCAGAGTCAATCTGAAGTATTAGCACTCTTTAATCAAGTGACCGACAAACTAAGGCTAGAAAAGCAGTCGCTCTATCAGCGTGAGTTATTGTTAGATAAAGTGGTTAATGCGTCTGATGTGGTGACTGTGTTAGTTAATCACAGAGATACTATTATCTTTGCTAATCGTGCTGCGGAGTACTTTTTTAATCAAAAAAGCATGCTGGGCATGTCTTGGGCAACGTTATTAGACGAGAAACTACCTGAACTAATCCCACACAATGATAAAGACAATGCCATTATTCAATTACTGTTAGCTGGCGTTAATTATGGAAGTAATGATGCCGAGGTAAAAGATAGCGCTAAAACAGAGCAGAGTTGGCATTTATCTCGTCACCAATTAAAGTTACATGGCAGTCGCCATCAATTAACCTTACTTAAACCCATCACTCAAGCTATGCATCAACAAGAGTTACAAACATGGAAGAAAGTAATACGGGTTATTAATCACGAACTGAATAACTCTATCGCCCCGATTAGTTCTATGTGTCATAGCGGTAATATACTGGCAGAACGTTTAAATGAACCACAACTCATTAGAGTGTTCGCGACTATTTCTAAGCGGATAAATAAATTAGCAGAATTTATTCAAAGTTACAGTCAGCTGGCGCGGTTATCTCAACCGAAAAAGCAGCCGTTTGATTTAATAAAAACTCTGAAACAATTACAAGAGTTGTATCACTTCACCCTGAGTTGCCAGCAAACTAGCTTGATATTCCCAGGTGATGAAAGTCAGATTGAACAGCTGCTAATAAACCTACTTAAAAATGCTCAACAAGCATGCCAAGAAAAACCTTGTGCTGTGAACGTAATTAGTCAGCAGGGGATATTAACTCTAACCGTAAGAGATTATGGAACCGGAATGCCAGTAGAAGTATTACCAAAAGCCTTCTTACCTTACTATTCAACGAAAGCAGATGGCAGCGGTATTGGTTTAAGCATTTGCCGAGAGATTAGCGATGGTCATCAGGGTCAAATTACCTTAAATAACCACCCTGAAGGTGGCTTACAAGTAGAAGTACATTTACCCCACATAGTCACTTAATCGTGAATCCTGTTCTATTGCAGCCCTTGCATCTATGGATTCCGGCTTAAGTGACAACCGGAATGACGATAAATTGGTTTGTGGATCCCAATTAAAACGATTTCGCTATTATTTACATGCTACATCCTTTCAGTTGTCATTCCCGTAGTGTATTAATCGGACGGTACAGGAAGTACCTTATTAGATAATGCAGGACGCACATTATCCTGAATCCAGAGTCTAAAAAGTGATGGATCTTCGATCAGAGACTTCGAAGATGACGTTTACAGTAAGCTCTTGAGTTAACTACATAGGCATGTAAATTGCTTCGGTGGTTTGCGGAAATACACTACCTCAATTCTTCAGTTAATCAGTATGTTCCATCTCCTCAGCCGTCATTCCCGTGGTCACTTAATCGGGAATCCAGATTTTGCTTTGTTTTTTTTTATAGATGCCACTTATTAAATAATGCATGAGCAATTATCTTGAATCTATCGGCACAATAAAACTAAAAACTGGATTCCCGATCAGACATTTCGGGAATGACGGCGAAAGTGTGATACTAGCCAACCAACGTCATTCCGGTTGTCACTTAAGCCGGAATCCATTTACTTTCGAATACCAAACCAAACCAAACCAAACCAAACCAAACAGGTTACCTTTACCCTGAATTCAGTTGTTTTATTCGATTATTTAACTCTGAAATAACGAATTAAATATCTATCAATAGCATTCTATTAATCTCAATACTCACCATTTATTAACGGATATATTAAAAAGTTTTATCCGAATTATTTGTATAATTTGATTTTATGCTAACGAAGAGTATAATTAATAAAGTACTCAATTAAGTACGTTATTTATTATTTCGAATAGCAAGGTGATTTATGGCAGTTCAATCTATATTAGCTGAAAAAACAGTCTCGGTAACAGAGCTAAGGAAAAAGCCATGTGATTATTTTCTGGATGAGCCTGTTGCTGTGTTATCGAATAACAAAACTGCAGGTTATATGGTAAGTGCCGAACTTTATGAGCAAATGGTAGAGCTTATTGAATTACAGTCTAAAACATCTCGCTTTAGACCTTCAAATGCTCGACTAACTCAAATTGTAAAACATGGGGCTGAACTATTACTTGCTGCATCAGAAGATGAATTAGGCGATTTTTCAGAGTGATGAGAGTTTTTAAAAGTAGTATCATTCGTCAAATATTGACTGACAAAGAGTTAGATAGGTTGGTTGATGATTTCAAGAGTTATAAGTTTACAGGTAACGCCCCGGATCATTTTGGCCGTGATGTACTTTATGACCACCCTGATACCTTACCAGTAGTTTTGTCTGAAGAAGTTCGTCACATCCACTTAGGCAGTGAAGACAAACCATTAGCCCTAAGAAAGCTTCAGTTCTATCAAACCAGTGATATTCACCTAGTCTATTGCCAAGGCTCATTAAATGAAAATTGTTACCTTCTAATGACAATACTAACACCTGATGCGCATGAACAAGCAAGGTCGAGAGAAATGATGTTCAAACTTGGTATTATGGCTGAAAAATTTAGAAATAAGTTTTAGTTAAATAATAACAAGAGAAAGTTATTCCCCTGTTCTCTTCTCTTGACGTATCCTGGATGCACTTATTCGATAATGCCATTTTAATTTACTTGTACCTAATGTTGTACAAATCATACTTTTTAGTTAGACTTGTCCTATTAACTGTACAACTATCGAGGAGAGTACTATGAGAATTGTATCTTTTACTGAAGCAAGAAATGGGCTTAAATCTGTACTTGATCATGTCGTAAACGACGCTGATTATACAATCATTACACGTAGAGATGCTGAAGATGCTGTCGTCATGTCTATGGATCATTACAATAGCTTGATGGAAACAGTTCATTTATTAAAGTCACCAGCTAACGCAGCTCATTTAGCACGTTCTATTGAGCAATTTAAATCAGCTCAAGTGATTGAGCGAGAAACATTAAATGACTAGGTTGTTAGCTTGGACTGATGATGCATGGGCTGGCTATGTCTATTGGCAAGGGCAAGGTCTTAAGAAAGAGCAAAAGACGTTTAGAAGAGTTAATAAATTAATTACTGACACTAAGCGGTCTCCATTTGAGGGAATCGGAAAACCTGAGCCTCTAAAAGAAAATTTATCAGGTTTTTGGTCTAGGCGTGTAGATGAGTCAAATCGTCTCGTATATGCAGTTAATGACACTCATATCACTGTTATATCCTGCCGCTACCATTATTAATATTTTCTGCGCTCCTACATCTCAGCCGTCATTCCCGTGGTCACTTAATCGGGAATCCAGTTTTTGGTTTGTTCTTTTTACTCGATGCTGCTTATTAAAGAATGCAGGATGCACATTATCCTGAATCTAGTTCTTTGACAGCCCTGCATCTATGGATTCCAGCTTAAGTGACAACCGGAATAACGATCCCTCAGTCGTCATTCCCGTGGTTTAGTAGTGCTATAGAGTGAATTTCAACCGTATATGCCACAAAAGAAGAACCTACATTGTCATTACACAATCAAGCTAGACAAGTGTTGGTAACTTGCGTTACTATTCTGCGCTTATATGGCTTTAACTATTTAGGCTTCATAAATTGAGAATTCCCTTGTGTCGTTTAGATTCAAAGTATTGCTGAATACAGTATACAAGAAGATTTACTACTAAATAAAAACTATAAAAGTAAAGTGAGAACTGGACGAATTGTTAAAGTGTTATTTTGCACAGAACATCAAAAACATTAAAACGACACGGCAGTTGATCAAATTAGCGAAGGATTGAAGAACTACACAATGTTAAAATACTCTAAAGAATTGGTTGTCTCAGTATCATTATTGATACTGAGTGGTTGTAGTATGATCCCTGGTAGTCATATGGAAGGGGTAGATGTAGAACCTGAAACTTCTACGCTAGAGCAAGACTTATCAAACATAAATATCTCGGTTATTGACTCTGCACTTATCTCGCAATTAAAAGAAAGCCAACAAGTACACTCCCAAACTAAAAAACATAGCCCAATGATCACCGAAGGTTACGATTACGTTCTCGGTATCGGCGATTCATTGTCTATTGCGGTATGGGACCATCCAGAATTAACCATTCCTGCTGCCGTTCAACGTACTGCTCAGTTTGATGGCTTTAGAATACAACCTGATGGCACCATTACTTATGCTTATGCAGCCAATATTCCTGCTGCAGGTAAAACCATTAGAGAACTTCATGATACTTTAGTGACAAAATTAAGTGAAGTAATCGAAAACCCTCAACTAGATGTCAAAATAGTGGGCTTTAATAGTCAAAAAGCCTATGTAACCGGTGAAGTAAAAAATCCTGGTGTATTGCGCGTTACCGAAATTCCATTAACCTTAATTGATGCCCTTAACCAAGCTGGCGGATTAAGTGAAAGAGCCGATTGGCGTACGGTAAGTTTTACCCGTGATAATCAAACCGAAAATATCAGACTTGATGATTTTTATACTCGAGGCGATATATCGCAAAACCGTCTATTAAAACATGGCGACATAATTCATGTTAACCGCACCGATAACCAAAAAGTATTTGTACTCGGTGATGTAAGTAAAGCAGGCAGTATTGAAATAAATCGTTATGGTTTAAGCCTTGCTGAAGCATTAAGTGATGTTGGCGGTTTAAACGAACAAACAGCTAATGCGAATGGTGTTTTCGTTTTACGTAAACGCCCAGCTAATAAAGACGGTGTTATTGCTGATGTGTATCAACTGTATGCACAAAATGTAGTGGCACTGGTATTAGCAGACCAATTCAAATTACAGCCACGTGATATTGTTTATGTAACTACCGCACCTATTGCACGCTGGAATCGTTTAATCAGCCAACTTGTACCTACCATTACGGCACTTGAAAATATATCGACCATTAAGAATCAAGGGGCTTTCTTCTAATGGCTATGTTTAATTCCATTTTAGTCGTTTGTGCGGGTAATATTTGTCGAAGCCCTACCGGTGAATACCTTTTAAAAGACAAGCTAAAAGATAGTAAAGTAAAAGTATCTTCAGCAGGGTTAACGGCATTAGTCGGTAAAGGTGCTGAAGCAACAGCAACCAGTATCGCGTTAACTAATAATATTGATATGAGTGCTCATAAAGGTAGACAGTTAAGTTCAGCACTCATTGCTGAAAATGATTTAATCTTAGTGATGGAACAACGTCATCTAACGGACTTGTTAGGGCAGTACCCGCAAGCAAGAGGCAAAACCTTCTTATTAGGTAAATGGATTGATGATACTGAAATACCCGATCCTTACCGTCAAAGCCATGAAGCGTTTGACCATGTTTATCAATTGATTGATAAAGCATGTTCAGCTTGGACAAAATACCTTTAAGCTTATCGTTCCAAAAAGTAAAAAATAATAACAAACTAAGAACGATAAGTTTGAACAAAAATTAATTTATTAAAAGTTACTCTAAATATGTCAGTGAATGAAACGATAGCTCAACCAACAATACGTAATCAGCAGGCAAATAATGCTGCACCAGCGAATGAAATTGATTTAATGGCGCTATTTGGTGCATTACTCGATCGTAAATTCTTCATCTGTATTGTTACCGCTGTCTTTATGGTAGTAGGTGTTGCTATCGCCATTTTTTCTACGCCGATATATAAAGCAACGGCGATGATTCAAGTTGAAGAAAGTGGTGGCTCAGTACCCGGTTTAGACGACATGGCCGGCATGTTTGAAAGTAGCTCTAAATCAATAACAGAAATTGAATTATTAAAATCTCGCTCAGTGATTGGCGAAGCCGTTGATGCCTTGAAATTAGATATTGTTGCCAAGCCAAAATTATTCCCTGTAATTGGTGGTCGTAGCTTTAGAAAATTCAACCCAATTAAAACAGGTGATGTGGCCCAAGCCAGTTTTGGTGCATCAAGTTACGCTTGGGGTGGTGAAAAAATTGATGTCTTCCGTTTTGATGTACCTAAATACGCTATTAACCAAGAATACATAGTTCGAACGGGTGAAAATAACGCTTTCAAACTTATATCGGCTGATGACGTAGTGATTTTAGAAGGTAAAGTAGGCGAAGAACTCACTAATGGCATTTTCAGTATTACCCTTAAAGAATTAACGGCAAGAGCAGGCACTGAATTTACGGTTATGCGTAAAGATCGTTTAAATACCATTGTTGATTTACAAGCAGCCATTGGTGCTAGTGAAAAAGGTAAAGATTCGGGTATTGTTAATTTAAGCTTACAACATCAAACGCCTGCTTATGCTGAAAACGTATTAAACAAAGCCGCTGAAATATATGTCCGTAGAAATGTTGATCGAAATTCAGCAGAAGCTAAAAAATCACTCGATTTTTTAGAAGTACAACTGCCAGCAATAAAAAAACAACTAGAGCACTCTGAAGCGCTATTTAATGAATACCAAAAAAATCAACAATCAGTCAACATTACCTTAGAAACACAAGGCGTATTAGAGCAAATCGTAGAGCTTGATACCAAGTTACAAGAATTAGACTTAACGCGATTAGCCATGTCACGCAAATTCAAACGTAACCATCCTAATTACCAAGGTATTGTCGAACAAATATCTGCAGTGCAAAAACAACGTGATGCCTTAGCGACAAAAATTACTAACTTACCTGAAACGCAGCAAAAATTATTAGGCTTAACCCGTGACGTTGAAGTGGGTAATGAAATCTACATGATGTTGTTAGGTAAAGTACAAGAATTAGATATCGTCCGTGCCGGTACGGTCGGTAATGTACGTATCATTGATGTTGCTGAGGTTAATACGACCAAACCGGTAAAACCAAAAAAAGCACTCATTGTAGTCATGGCAACTATGCTAGGTGGCATGTTAGCGATAGCCATTGTACTCGTGCAAAAAGCGCTACATAAAGGCGTTGAAGACCCAAGTGAGATAGAAGCGATAGGTTTACCTGTTTATGCTAGCGTGCCACACTCTATGCATCAAGATAAACTAACCGGCATTCTTCAGAGTAAAAAGCGTAAAGCACAACATAGTGTTGATGTATTGGCGGTAGACAACCCAGCAGATCTTTCTATAGAAGCCCTACGTAGTTTACGAACCAGCTTACATTTTGCCATGATGGAAGCAAAAAATAATGTTATCGCCATTTCAGGCCCATCACCCGGAGTTGGTAAATCCTTTGTTTCAGCTAACTTAGGTGCTGTATTAGCGCAAAGTGGCCAGAAAGTATTAGTCATTGATGCGGATATGCGTAAAGGCTATTTACAAAAGAAGTTTGGCTTAACGGCAGAGAATGGTTTATCCGATTACTTATCAGGACAAAAAACACTTGAAGAAGTAACCAAAAAAAGCACGGTTGACGGTTTAGAGATTATCACTCGCGGGCAAGTACCACCAAACCCTTCAGAGTTACTTATGCATGCAAATTTCAGTAACTTAATTACAGCAATAAAAGCTAAATACGATATCATCATCATCGATACGCCACCAATTTTAGCGGTAACCGATCCTGCTATTGTCGGTGGTCATGCAGGTACTATGTTATTGGTTACCCGCTTTGGCCAAAATGATATAAAAGAAATTGATTACGCCCGTCAACGCTTTGAACAAAATGGCATAGATGTAAAAGGTGTGGTATTTAATGGTGTGGTCAAAAAAGCCAGCAACGCCTACGGCTATTACGGTTACTACAACTACGAATATAAATCAGATAAGTAACCTGTAGGCGGGAATTTATTCGCGCTTGGGGCTGAGTCCGTCATTCTCGAAGTGTCAGATCGAGAATCCAGGAAGACCTTATGTCATTCCTGTTTGTTTTATATTGTCATTACCGAAGTGTCTGATCGAGAATCCAGGAAGTCACTGATGTCATTTCCGAATTGTTTTGTAGGCGGGAATTTATTCGCGCTTTTTAAAACGATAAAACTTAATATGCGGACCTATTGGCAGGGAAAGAGAGTTTCGGCTTAAGTCCTTGTAAGTAGTCGATTATTAAATAAATACGGATGAGTTTCGAACATAAAATAGCGTCTCAATGATGACGGTTTTTGTCTCAGGCATAAATTAAACAATAGTTTAGATGTTGAATTAATTCAATATTTTATTGATGAATAGGAATGAAATAATACGGATGTTAGCCGAAAATACCTTTAAAACCATTGTTGCGTCAACGCCATTAGTCTCGATCGATTTACTGGTGCGAGATACCCAAGGTAACATTTTATTAGGAAAACGCCTAAATCGACCTGCACAAGGTGCATGGTTTGTGCCTGGTGGTAGAGTCTTAAAAGATGAACCCATTGAACAAGCCTATACGCGTTTACTCAAAATAGAGTTAGGCATGGATAAAACGTCTAGCTGCTTTAAAGGCGTCTATCAGCATTTTTATGAAGATAACTTTTCTGAAGAGCCTTTCACAACGCATTACGTAGTGTTAGCCTATGAAGTCATTTTTGCTGGTGATATCGCTTTATTACCCGTAGCGCAACATAACGACTATCGCTGGTTTTCTGAAATGGCGTTGTTAGCTCATGACGATGTCCATATTCATACCAAGTGGTATTTTCAAAAAGATAAGCAAGCTGATAACTTGATTACAAATTTAAAGTTAGGAATATAGATGATCACTCCTGTTATTATGGCCGGTGGCTCAGGCTCTCGCTTGTGGCCACTTAGTCGCTCGTTATACCCCAAGCAGTTTCTTGCCTTAACCGGTGAGCTAACCATGCTGCAGACAACGATACAACGTTTGTCTAACCTTGAAGTGAATGCACCTTTGGTTATTTGTAACGAAGAACATCGCTTTATCGTTGCCGAGCAGTTACGCGAGTTGGATATAACGGGCTCAATAATCCTAGAGCCAGTAGGTCGCAATACGGCCCCTGCCATTGCGTTGGCAGCTGAAGTAACTGTAGATGACAATGATCCATTATTACTTGTGTTAGCTGCAGATCACGTTATTCAAAATACCGACGCCTTTACTGATGCGGTTAAAAATGCGCTCCCTCTTGCCCAAGCAGGTAAACTGGTAACGTTCGGTATTGTACCGACACAAGCCCATACTGGTTACGGTTATATTAAGCGTGGCAACTCAGTGTCAGACTCAAGTGGCTATGATGTAAACGCCTTTGTAGAAAAGCCTGATCCGCAGACAGCGGCAAACTATGTAGAAAGTGGTGAGTATTACTGGAATAGCGGCATGTTTTTAATCAAAGCAAGCCGTTACTTACAAGAGCTACAAAAATATCGTCCTGAAATATTTAACGCATGTAAAAAAGCATTAGAGCATACCACGCATGATAACGATTTTGTTCGATTAGACGCCGAAGCGTTTGCACTATGTCCTGATGAGTCTGTTGATTATGCTGTAATGGAAAATACCACCGATGCGGTAGTCGTGCCATTAGATGCCGGCTGGAATGATATTGGCGCTTGGTCTGCTTTATGGGAAGTCAATGAGAAAGATGAAGAGGGTAATGCAACCTTCGGTGATACCATTTTACAAGACACAACCAACAGCTTAATTCATGGTGGCGAGCGACTTATAGCCACTGTCGGATTAGATAATGTGGTTATCGTTGATACCAAAGATGCTTTGTTGGTGGCGTGTAAAGATAAAGTACAAGATGTTAAGAAAATCGTTGAAAAACTCAAAGCTGAAAAACGCAGTGAATTTAAAGTTCACCGAGAAGTGTACCGCCCATGGGGTAAATACGATTCCATTGATAATGGCGAACGCTATCAAGTGAAACGTATAACCGTAAACCCAGGTGAAAAATTATCTAGTCAGATGCATCATCACAGAGCAGAGCATTGGATTGTTGTATCAGGCACAGCAAGCGTTACCAATGGCGAAAAAATATTTTTAGTCACAGAAAATGAATCAACTTATATCCCAATAGGCATTGTTCACGCCTTAGAAAACCCAGGTAAAGTACCCCTAGAGATGATTGAAGTGCAATCAGGCTCATATTTAGGCGAAGATGATATTGTACGTTTTGAAGACCGTTATGGTCGAGTATAAGCATTGATTATGTCAAACAAGTCAAATTTAGTAAGCGCTACGGTTATCGCACAAAGCGGTGTTTCTTTTGGCACAAGTGGTGCTCGCGGATTAGTGACCCAATTTACTCCTGATGTATGTTCAGCCTTTGCTGTTGCATTCATTGCGGGTATGAAACGCAACTTCAGCTTTAAAACGGTTGCTATCGCTATAGACAATCGCCCAAGCAGTTATGCGATGGCGCAAGCCTGTGCTATTGGGCTAAAACAACTGAACCTTAACGTTATTTATTATGGCGTAGTACCAACACCCGCGTTAGCTTATGTCGCACAAGAAGATAAAATCCCAGCCATTATGGTCACCGGTAGCCATATACCTTTTGATCGTAATGGACTTAAGTTTTACCGACCTGATGGTGAAATCAGCAAAGCTGATGAGAACGTTATTATTACTGAGCAAGTTGAATTTACATCACTTGCCGAATCAGCTGAACTAATAGTAAATAACCGCGCAGCAGAAGAATACATCACCCGTTATACCTCTTTATTTACCACACCTTTTTTAACAGGTAAACGCATTGGTATTTATGAGCATTCAAGTGCAGGGCGCGATTTATACTTCCGCATTTTTGAAACCCTTGGTGCGGAAGTTATCTCTTTAGAGCGTACTGATCACTTTGTACCTATCGATACTGAAGCAGTGTCAGAGCAAGACAAACAAAAAGCGATTAATTGGTCTAAAGAATTTAACCTAGATGCTGTATTTTCAACGGATGGCGATGGCGACCGCCCATTAATGTCAGACGAAAATGGCAATTGGCTTCGTGGTGATATTCTTGGCTTGTTAACTGGCGCAGCGTTAAATATTGAAGCGTTAGCAATCCCAGTGAGCTGTAATACAGCAGTTGAATTAAGTAACAAATTTTGCCATGTCGAGCGTACAAAAATAGGCTCACCTTATGTCATTGCAGAATTTTCAAATTTAAACAAAAAATTTAAATCCGTAGCTGGCTTTGAAGCTAATGGCGGCTTTCTGTTGGGTAGTGATCTGCAGCTCAATGGCAAAGCATTAAAGGCATTACCAACACGAGATGCAATATTACCAGCCATTATGCTACTATCTGCCGCAAATAAAGGTCTGATCTCAACATTAGTTGATGCATTGCCAAAACGTTATACCCACAGTGATCGCATTCAAAACTTTGTTACTGAAAAAAGCCAAACAATAATTGCACAGGGCAAACAAGATCCTAAAAAACTGTTAGCTCAAATAGGCTTTTCAAATGCAGAAATTAAAAATATAGATGATACAGACGGATTAAGAATTACGTTAGCAGATAATCGTATTGTCCATCTACGACCATCAGGTAATGCGCCAGAATTACGCTGCTATGCTGAAGCTGAAACTTATTTAAAGGCCAATGAATGTGTTATTACAAGTTTGAAGAATATTCAAGCATGTAATGTAATTGGCTAAAATTAAAAATTAAAAATTAAAAATTAAACATTAACTTTAAGTTTTGTCCGTTAAGTAGCAATATCTTAAAGTTGAGTAAGGAATTTAGAAATGTCAAAAAATAAAGTAGCATTAATTACAGGAATAACTGGTCAAGATGGATCTTATCTTGCGGAATTATTATTAGATAAAGGTTATGAAGTTCATGGGATCAAACGTCGTGCTTCATCATTAAATACAGAGCGCGTTGATCATATCTACCAGGATAATCATGAAAATAATCAAAAGTTTTTCCTGCATTACGGGGATTTAACTGACTCGTCAAATTTAACTCGTATTATCAAAGATGTTCAGCCTGATGAAGTATATAACTTAGGCGCTCAATCTCATGTTGCTGTTTCATTTGAATGCCCAGAATATACGGCTGATGTTGATGCGATGGGTACTTTACGTTTGCTAGAAGCAATTCGCTTCTTAGGCCTAGAAAAGAAAACAAAATTCTATCAAGCTTCTACTTCTGAGTTGTATGGTGAAGTGCAAGAGATCCCTCAAAAAGAAACAACACCATTTCACCCACGTTCACCTTATGCCGTTGCAAAAATGTACGCCTATTGGATAGTCGTTAACTACCGTGAATCATATGGTATGTATGCGTGTAACGGTATTTTATTTAATCACGAATCACCACGTCGTGGTGAAACATTCGTAACACGTAAGATTACCCGAGCAATTGCTAATATTTCACAAGGACTAGAGAGGTGTTTATTTCTAGGTAATATGGACGCTCTGCGTGACTGGGGTCATGCTAAAGATTACGTTCGTATGCAATGGATGATGTTACAACAAGATGTTGCTGATGACTTTGTAATTGCAACGGGAAAACAAATTTCCGTTCGTGAATTTGTTACCTTATCAGCAAAAGAAGCAGGTATTGAACTTGAATTTACGGGTGACGGACTTGATGAAATCGCCACTGTAACTGCTATTACGGGTGATAATTCACCAGCATTAAGCGTAGGTGATGTGATTGTTAAGGTTGACCCTCGTTACTTCCGTCCTGCAGAAGTTGAAACGTTATTAGGTGATCCGACTAAAGCAAAAGAGAAGCTTGGTTGGGTTCCACAGATTACAGTTGAAGAGATGTGTGCCGAAATGGTTGAAAATGACTTAAATAAAGCCAAGCAACATGCAATTTTAAAAGAACACGGTTACAACCTTGCTGTAACAACGGAAAGTTAAGAATGACTAATACACTTAAACGAATATTCATTGCTGGTCATAATGGAATGGTAGGTTCAGCTATCATTCGTCAGCTAAGTAAAGCTGACGATGTAGAGTTAATTACTCGTACACGGGCTGAATTAGACTTAACTAATCAGCAAGCAGTAGTTGATTTTTTTCAAACTGAAAAAATTGAACAAGTGTATTTAGCCGCGGCTAAAGTAGGGGGGATTGTTGCTAATAATACTTATCCTGCAGATTTTATTTATGAAAACCTAATGATTCAATGCAATATTATCCATAGTGCGCATTTAGCAAATATTCAGCAATTACTCTTTTTAGGTTCTTCATGTATTTACCCTAAATTAGCAGAGCAACCAATGCAGGAATCTGCATTGCTGACTGGTACGTTAGAAGAAACTAACGAACCGTATGCGGTGGCTAAAATCGCAGGAATCAAGCTTTGTGAGAGTTATAATCGCCAGTATGGAAGAGATTACCGCAGTGTGATGCCGACCAATCTGTATGGTGCTTTTGATAATTTTCATCCAGAAAATAGCCATGTAATTCCAGCCTTATTACGTCGTTTTCATGAAGCAAAATTAAATGGTGATAAAGAAGTTATTGCATGGGGTAGTGGCAAACCTATGCGTGAGTTTTTATATGTCGATGATATGGCAGACGCTTCTATACATGTAATGAACTTAGATAAGTCTACTTATGATGCGCATACCGAACCCATGTTAAGCCATATCAATGTTGGCACTGGTACCGATTGCACGATTAAAGAGCTAGTTCAAACAGTGGCAAAAGTCGTAGGTTTTGATGGTGAAATAAAATTTGATGCGAGTAAACCTGATGGTGCGCCTCGTAAATTAATGAATGTAGATCGTTTATCTAACTTAGGTTGGTACCATGAAATTAGTTTAACAAAAGGTTTGGAAAAAACTTATGATTGGTTCTTACTAAATCAATCATCGTTACGAAAATAAATAAGTTTTGTGGAACACTAGTGCTCGTCTAGTAATAATAAGTCAAGCCAGTTTATATAATACTCCATCGTAAACTTAGTCGGTTCGATGGATATAATCAACAAATAGATGTTAGATATGCATTCTTATTTCTAATATGTGTATATGGTCTTTCAAGCATAGCTGGATACTATTCACAGAATATTAATACATTATATCGGATTTACAGGGAGGGACGATGGTTGTAAAACCTGTGATAGGTAATTTTATATGGAATATAATTGAAAAATTTTTAAGAGCACTATTCATGCTCTTAATTAATGTTTTATTAGTTGCTAGTTATTCATATGAAAAATTTGGTGAATATGCTTTTAGTTTAATTGTCGTAAACTTATTAAGCGTTGGGGTGTCATTTGGGTTTTCACAATCAGGAAACTCTGAAATTATTGGTAAACGAGGAGTACCGTGTAAACAAAAAATAGGTAAAATATTTGTAACTAAGCTTTGGGTGCTGTGTTTTGTTTTATCCGCTACCATTTTTATTGCGATCATGTATGAACAACCTTTTTTAGTATATTTGATAGGGTTGTTGGCTTTACCTTTATCAGAAACTTTTGAGTATAGGCTAAACTTCCACGGTAAATCAAAAAGTTATGTCAAAATAAAAGTACTTTTACTACTTTCTGGTTTTGGTTGTAAATTTATAGCTTTAGAGTTGGGCGTTGGCTTGGAAGCTATAGGTATAATTACAAGTATTGAAGCTATATTAATTTTAGTTATCTATTATATATCGTTACCTAGGTTGAAATTTCAGTTTTATTCGTGGTTTGATTTCTCTTTAGCTAGAAAAATGCTGCCTATTGCATTAGCAAGCAGCATAGTAATAGTTTTTAATCAAATAGATATATTATTTATTAAGGGTGAAGTTAACTTATATTCTATAGGCTTATATATAACAATTGCTCAATTATGTAATACTTTTGCCATAATCCCTGTGTTACTGAATTCAGCTGTTCAAGGGCAATTAAGAAATACACAATTAAAAAACAAACTGATCTTTCATTCGTATATAAAGAGATTATTTATACTGTATTCATTCTTTGGGATTTCTATATCTCTACTCCTATATAAATATGGTGACATTATATATGGGGTGTTTTATCAAAGTAATGTTGAGTATAGTCATTTGATAGTTGATGTTTTCGGAATATATTCTATGAGTGTTATGTTTTTCTTTGTTTCCGTTTTTATAAACATGAATTTAGTACTTCGCTCAATGAATAGCATTATCTTACTTAAGAATATATTCTCTGTAATTATCGCTTTGATTTTATTGAGTTTTTTTGTGGATGGTTATTCACTTAAAGGCGCAGCCTTTTCGTTTGTTTTAGCTCAGTTGTTGGGGCAAATTATTTTGCCATTATTAGTGATCATGTATATATCTAAAAAAATTGATTGAATCATAATCTTTACTTGCAACAATAATGCGGCTTATTAATATAAAGGCATACTTGGTAGTTTATTTCGTTGTAATTTATTAATTTAGGATCTAGTAAATGAGTGAAAAAAAAGTAGATGTCAAGAGTTGGCGAGAACTTAGTGAAAGTGACAAAGGGGAGGTTTACACTTTAGTAAAGGAGAGTTTTCATAATCACTTTACAGGTTTGCTTCCAATTGAGGTATTTATAGAGTACATGGATTCTGTGAGTGTACATGATAAGTCAAAGGTTTTTACCTTGAGTTTAAAAGGGGGGATTGTCGGCTTTGCCTCTTTAGGGCAGGAGGTTAGCTTATTCAGCGTCTTTAATATAAAAAAGAATAACTTATTAAGTAAATTGAAAATTGTAAGAGATTTATTGGGAAATAAGAGATTAGCCTTTGAAAGCTTAATTAATATCCTTAATAAAGAAAAAAAAAATAAAGGTACCTCACCAAATAATAAAAAGGGTGAGGATATTTATTTGTCTTATATTTGTATTTGTAAAAAAAATGTAGGGCTTGGTTATGGTGGGTTGTTGTTACAGAGTATAAAGGAATACACACAGATGCAAAGTATTAGAGCTTATTGTCATTTGGATGCAACGAATGACAATGTTTCAGGTTTTTATACCAACAATGGTTGGTCTTTAGAGGGTTGTGGAACAAGGGTTGTAGGGGTATTAAACTATGAACTTAAAAAATAAAAAAGTTTGGTTGGGGGGCGGTGTGGGTAATAAATTATTTCAATTAGCGTATTGCTTTGAAAATAATTACACTGCTATATATCCTAATAAATCCGAAAAGATTTCGGAACTAACATTAGGTTGGTCTAGGCATAAAGATTGGTTAAATATATTAAGTATTAAAGCAATCGTAAAAATTAGGAATGAAAATGTAGTGGATCTTATTTGTCTTCCTTTGCTTTTTTTATTGGGTAAGAAAAGTAATGATTACTATATTCCTGAATGTAGTTACTCTATTTTTTGTTATGAATTTGGTTATTTTCAACACAGTAAATCAATTTCAATAACTTCAATAGAGAAGGTTTGTATTGAAGTTATAAATAAAATTAGCTGGCAGCCTGATACAAATAACTATTCAGTCTTTCATTTTAGAGGGGGCGATTTTTTACATGAAAATAGTCTATTACAAAGTGGTGAGCTTGTTGATAGTTTCTTGTCGGACAAACGTGAACAGCTGATTGTAACAAATGATGTTCATACATTAGGTAGACTATATCCAGAATGTAGGGGGCTTGTTGCTGAAGGAAAATCTGAAGTTGAAGATTTTAAAGTCTTATCAAATGCCAAAGTAGTATATGTCAATGACTCGACATTCCTATTCTGGGCCGTAGCCATAGGTGTTTTGAATGGTAAAACAACCAAAGTGATAATCTCCAAAGGTAATAATTTATTACCTTTGTATGCAATGATTTGTGACAATAAATGTATTCTGGAAGAAGTATTATGAGACCCGATGTGTTTTTTTTACTAAGTTTGCCTCGTTCAGGCTCAACTTATGTGCAAAATTTAATGGCTAATAACATATTAAAGCTAAATACTGGGCCTGAACCTTGGGTATTACCTTTCGTATTGCAGTGGAGTGATGATCTAACGTTTTCTCATGCGGGAACTTTATCCAGTAAGATGGGGGTGGAGCAATACTCTGTGGATATTAATAGTTTATCAATGGAAGTGATTTGTCGAATTTACAATGAACTAAATAATGAATCATCAGGCACTGTTTTTTTGGATAAAACACCGAGGAACCTATTATATTGGGACTTTATTAAAAGTAACTACCAATTAAATAAATCCTTAGTGTTAATCCGTAATCCATACGATATTGTTTGGTCATATTATTCTACATTTAGAGGTGGTGAATTAGATTTTTCTGATGGGCTCGTCGACTTTAATCGAGGAGCGTCTAACCTGCTAAAAGCTATTGATGATGGTGCCACATATGTTAGGTATGAAGATGTAAAAAAAGATCCTAAGTGCCTTTTTAATATATTAAAGTGTCTAAACCTCAATGTAGTATGTGATGATGATATTAATACAGCTAAGATTAATGAAAAGCTATTAACCGGAGTTATGGGGGATCCAAAATTTAGAGGGGGGGATAAAAGTCAGAAAAAAATGTCTTTTATTGCTTTTTTATTTTGCTTCTTTATAGTGAAAAAAACAGCTCTAAGGAAAATTTATACTGACTTTTATAGTGATGACTTAAAATTAATACAACTGTATAAAGAAAATCAGTATCGTATTAAAGGTTTTGGTTTCATAGACTTATTTAAAATACCTGTTTTAGGTTTAACAGGGTTATTGAATATAAAAATAATTTTTAAAAAATATAAAAATAAAGCTTTATTTGATTGGATCCGATAAATATGCCTTATAGAAATGTAAATTATATTGACAGTCTGATATTTCTATTTTTGTGCTTTCCATTCATAAAGATGTTACCTATATCATCGGAAGTACAACCGATATATATTCTTCTTATTTTTATTTCTATTATTTTAAGGGGGCGGGTACCTAATTATTTGTTTTTATTATTTCCGTTTACCTTATTGTTTGTTGTAGTTTCTCTGTTTAATGATATCGAATTTGGGCCTATATTCGAATCTCTTGTTTCAATTATTTGCCCTCTAATGGTTTTCTATTATATCTATATACATTCAACAATAAATTTTGGAAGGTTTTTGGTCGGTACTATAGGTTTTCTATTTATATTCTCTTTATTTCAACAGTTCTTCCCGTCTTCAGCTTTTAAATTGCAATTATTTGAAATTATTAAAATAATTATCCCCCGTATTTCTGCGGACCCCCTTACGGCATGGGGGCGAGGGATTACTTCTTTTTCACCTGAGCCGGCAATGATGGTTCCTGTTCTTTTCTTTTTATTGTGTGTAAATGTTGTTCTTAATGAGTTAGGTCGACTTTCACTGATAAGCTATCGCTGTAATATGGCTGCTTTACTAGTTATCGGTGTAATGACTAAAGCAGTAACCTTTTATTTTTTTATTCTTGTATTTTTATTGATTTATGGGTCTTTGACTTTTGTTAAAAGAAATAGTGTGTTAGGGGTTGTTAAGGTTCTAGTCGCTAGTGGAGTCATCTTATCTATATTTATTGTGTTTGGTGATGATATAGCCCCTGAACGTATAAAAAATATAATATATTCGTTTAATCTGGATTTTTCATCAATGTTTTCTGTTATTAATGAAATCTCAGGAAGCCGTATAGGAGTCAACTTAGGACCATACTGTAGACTGTTTGATAGTTATTATGATTATAGTACGGGCTTTGGTGCTTGGAGCCATAATTTCCAATATGCAGTTAGTTGTCTCCCTGTAGATATAAATACTACAAGTTTTTTTGATAAAGTTGGTGTGGGAGAAAATATCAAACCATCAGCATATTTAAGTTTAATTATATTAGATTTTGGCTATTGGGGACTGATTTTTATATTAATTTTTATATTTCCAATTTTTCGGTATGTTGTAGAAGCAAGAGAATATAATAGCCAACTCTCTATTGCTATGATGTTAACAGGTATATCACTTATTGTTATTGGGGGCTGGCCGCATACAATACCGGGCTTCTGGGCTGGTATTGCAATTTTATTATCAAAGAACAGACAAGAGGAATTCGATGAAAAATGTATGGTTAATTAACCCTTATGGGACTCTTCCAAATGAGGGGTGGAGAAATTACAGGAATGTAAATTTAGCAGAGTCCTTTAGTGATAAGGGGTTCAATGTAAGATGGTTTATAGCATCCTTTGAGCACAGAACTAAAGCAGCTAGAACCGAGAATATTGTTTTTGACTCTTTCTCAAGTGAGATAATTACAACCCCGTTATATAGGAAAAATATTTCTTTATCCCGTATTTATTTCGAGTATGTTTTTGGTAAAAATTTAATTTCGTATGTTAACAAAAATAACTTAGAGCTACCTATAGTTATTATTCTGGTTAGTCCATCTTTATTTTACGCTAGTTTGATTATTAATTTTGCTAAAAAGAATAACATAAAGGTAGTTATAGATGTCTTAGATCTATGGCCAGAACATTTTATTACTGTGCTGCCTAAGCCTATAAAAGCATTTTCAGATTTTTTGTTTTCTCCACTTTATTATTTAAGAAATAAAACTTTACTTAAGGCTGATGGTGTAGTTTTTTGCTCTCGTGATTTTGAAGAAAAAATTTGTAATAAAATATCTTTAAGTTCAAAGTTAGTGTCTTATATTGGCACAGAGACTAAAGATACTATTACAAAGAAATGTTATGAAGTGGTGCACATAGTTTATGCCGGAACTCTAGGTGAAAGCTATGATATCCAAAAAATTATAGACTTAGCCATTATTTATGAACTTAAAAATAAAAAGGTAGTATTTCATATTGCCGGCGGTGGGCCACTAAAAGAGAGTGTCTATCAAGCATCTTTATCTCTAAGTAATCTAAAGTTTCATGGTTCGTTACATCCTGTAAAATTGGATGCCCTATTGTCAATGTGCCACATAGGTTTAGCCAGTTATGCATCGGATAGTTCAGTGTCTATGCCTCTCAAATTTTATGATTATTTATGTAATGGACTTATTGTATTGAGCTCTTTAAAAGGAGAGGTAAATGAAATTATTGAGAGTAAATGTGTAGGTTTTAATTATGATGCAAATAATATCAACCAGTTGGAAGGTATAATTGATTCTTTGTTAGCAGACCCCAAATTACTTAAGAATATGAGTAATAAGTGCTTCACTTTAGGGAAGAACTACGACTATAAGAAACAATCAAATGAGTTTTCCAGTTTTGTTATTGATATTTTGTAGATGTAATAGCTTATTATCTTAGCTAATAGGTGGGCTATATTAAAGTTACTAGTACACATATATTTGATCAATCTTTATGTGTCTAGCTAATTATGTGCAGTGTCTTTTAAAGAATAATTTAAATAGAGGTTATATGTCGAATAAATTTTTACCTTTCTCATTACCTGAAATAGGTGAGGAAGAAATTAAAGAAGTGGTTGACACCCTAATAAGTGGGTGGGTAACAACAGGTCCTAAGACGAAACGTTTTGAGGAGGACTTTGTTAGATTCCTAGGCTGTGTCTCACTGGAAGCGATAGCTGTAAATTCAGCAACCTCGGGGCTTCATTTAGCTTTAGAGGCTGTAGGTGTAGGCCCCGGTGATGAAGTCATTATACCTACATATACCTTCACGGCTACTGCTGAAATAGTTAGGTATTTAGGTGCTACACCAGTTATGGTGGATGTAGATAAACATACATTTAATATAACGAACCTCACTTTTACTAATGCTATTACAGAAAAAACAAAAGCTGTTATCCCTGTGCATTTTGCAGGCCTATCTTGTGAAATGGATTTAATTATTTCTACAGCAAAACAATATGGTATAAAAGTTATTGAAGATGCTGCTCATGCATTACCTGCAACTCATAATGGACAGTTAATAGGTACTTTAGCCAGTGATGCTACTGTCTTTAGTTTCTATGCAAATAAAACCATGACTACAGGTGAGGGGGGAATGCTCGTAACTCGTGACCCTGAATTAGCTAAACGCTGTAGAATAATGAGGTTACATGGTATTAGCAGAGATGCATTTGATCGGTACTCTTCAAAAAAACCTTCTTGGGCTTATGAAGTGGTTGCTCCAGGCTTTAAATATAACATGCCAGACATTGCTGCTTCCATAGGGATACACCAATTAATAAAGCTCCCCGGATTTCAAGAGAAACGGCAAAGGTTAGCGGAGCTTTATAATCAAAAACTAGATGGTTTGCCAATTAAGCTCCCTGCACTACCAGAGAAAAATGATATGCATGCATGGCATTTATACCCGATTCTCCTTAAGGAAGAGGTTAAAATATCCAGAACCGAATTCATTGAAAAAATGTCAGAACTTCAAATAGGCTGTTCGGTACATTTTATCCCCCTGCACTTACATCCGTACTGGCGTGATACATATAATTTATCTCCTGGCATGTTTCCTACAGCTCAAGGTGTTTATGAGCGAGAAGTATCTCTACCTCTCTATACTAAGATGACAATTGAAGATGTTGATAGAGTTGTTAAATCAGTGAAAAGGGTATTACTAGGTGATTAAACGTATATTAGATAGTATATTGTCATTTTTTGGGCTGATTTGTTTATTCCCTGTATTTATTTTGATTGCAATATGGATCAAGTTAGATTCACCTGGCCCGATCTTTTTTAGACAGTCAAGAGTTGGACAATTTGGAAAAGCATTTTATATTCATAAGTTTCGTACGATGGATGTAGGTACAGAAGGAATGGGGCGGCTGACTATTGCTGGGGATACACGAATAACTCAATCGGGAAAGTTTATTCGTAAATATAAAATTGATGAATTACCTCAACTCATTGACGTACTTTTTGGAAAAATGAGCTTGGTTGGTCCAAGGCCAGAAGTACAAGAATTTATAAATTATTACCCTGAAGAAATTAAGAAAAAAGTTTTATCTATAAAGCCTGGAATAACGGATTTTGCGTCAATAATGATGATTGACGAAAATAGTATTATTGCTCAATATGAAGATCCACACCAAGCCTATATTGATATAATCTTACCTATGAAACAGAGGTATTACTTAGAGTATATAGAGACTCAGAATATTTTTAAGGATCTATATATTATAATGCTTACTCTAATTAAAATAATAAAGAGAAATTAATTTAAGGCTAATATTATATCCTTTTAGATATTTGCATAAATTAGTTAACTATATTTATAATTTAGTTTAAATAAAATACTATTTTAGCACATGTCCCATGGGCATTTAATGAATATCAAATCCGCTTATGCAAAATAGGTCCGTTTGGTATAATTATAGATAATGTTCAGTCGTTTCTAGTAAACCTTACTTGATACTATTTAGAGGGATTTAGCCAAACTAGATTTTTCTATTAGTAACTTTTTAATTATACATATTTTAAATTATATAAAGTACCCATTAAAATGACTACTAACTTAACCCATTTAAAAAAACTTGAAGCTGAATCTATCCATATTTTTCGTGAGGTAGCGGCTGAATTTGATAACCCTGTGATGTTGTATTCTGTCGGTAAAGACTCTGCAGTATTACTTCATCTTGCTCGCAAAGCTTTTGCGCCAGGTAAAATACCTTTCCCTTTATTGCATGTTGATACCAACTGGAAATTTAAAGAGATGATTGCCTTTCGTGACAAAATTGCGAAAGAGTATGGTTTTGAGTTACTTGTACATCAAAATCCTGAAGGCATTGAAATGGGCATGGGTCCATTTACGCACGGTAGTGCGACGCACACTGATGTAATGAAAACTCAGGGCTTAAAACAAGCACTAAATAAATACGGTTTTGATGCTGCTTTTGGTGGCGCACGTCGCGATGAAGAAAAATCACGTGCCAAAGAGCGTGTCTATTCATTCCGTGATGAAAACCATCGTTGGGATCCAAAAAACCAGCGTCCAGAATTATGGAATATCTACAATGGTAAAGTGAATAAAGGCGAAAGCATTCGTGTTTTTCCATTATCTAACTGGACTGAGCTTGATATCTGGCAGTACATCTATCTAGAAAGTATTCCAATTGTGCCACTTTATTTGGCGAAAGAACGTCCTGTTGTTGAACGTGATGGCACCTTAATCATGGTTGATGATGATCGTATGCCTATTGGCGACGATGAAGAAGTACAAATGAAGAGTGTGCGCTTTAGAACATTAGGCTGTTACCCATTAACGGGCGCAGTTGAGTCAACGGCTGATACTTTACCTGAAATTATTCAAGAAATGTTATTAACGAAAACCTCTGAACGTCAAGGCCGCGTGATAGATCACGATAGCGCTGGTTCAATGGAAAAGAAAAAAATGGAAGGTTACTTTTAAACATTAACAGCTAAGCCAACATTTACGTTATAACACTTTTATTTGATGAACAATTTTGGAAGGAACAATTTATGAGTCACCAGTCAGAGTTAATTGAAGACGATATTCAAGCTTATTTAAAGCAACATGAAAACAAAGAATTAGTACGTTTTTTAACGTGCGGTAGTGTAGATGACGGCAAAAGTACCTTAATTGGTCGTTTATTGCATGATTCAAAGATGATCTTTGAAGACCAACTTGCTGCCATTGAAAAAGACTCTAAAAAATCAGGTACCACAGGTGAAGCTATCGATTTAGCCTTACTTGTTGATGGTTTACAGTCAGAGCGTGAGCAAGGCATCACTATTGATGTCGCTTATCGTTATTTCTCAACGGATAAACGTAAATTTATTATTGCTGACACTCCTGGTCATGAGCAATATACCCGTAATATGGCTACCGGTGCTTCAACCTGTGACATTGCGATTATCTTGATTGATGCACGTTATGGCGTGCAAACACAAACCCGTCGTCACTCGTTTATTTGTTCGTTATTAGGTATCAAGAACATTGTTGTTGCAGTAAACAAGATGGATTTGGTTGATTATTCTCAGGAACGCTACCAAGAAATCAAAAAAGAATATCGTGACTTTGCTGAGTCACTTGAATTTACTGACATACGCTTTGTACCATTATCAGCACTAAACGGCGATAATGTGGTTGAAGAAAGCGAAAACATGCCTTGGTACCCTGGCGCTACGTTAATGAAGCTGCTTAATACTATTGATGTTAAGAAACAAGAAACGTTCACACAACTGCGTTTTCAAGTGCAATATGTTAACCGTCCTAATCTCGATTTCCGTGGTTTTGCCGGTACTATTGCCTCAGGTCATGTATTGGTTGGTGATACTATTGTTGCCTTGCCATCTGGCAAAGAAAGTGTAGTAAAAGAAATCGTTACTTATGATGGTAATTTAGAACGTGCTGATAAAGGTATGGCAGTAACGCTAACCCTTGAAGATGAAATTGATATCAGCCGCGGCGAAATCATCGTTAAAAAAGGCAGTTTACCGGTATCAGCAAAAGAGTTCAGCGCAACCGTAGTATGGATGCATGAAAATGAACTTGAGCCGGGTCGTGAGTACTTTATCAAACACGGCAGCAAAATGACCACAGGTCATGCACAAGAAGTCGTCAGCAAGTATGACGTTAATACCATGGAAAGTTTATCTAGCTCACAGTTAGCGGTTAATGACATTGGTATTGTTAATTTTGTTGCCAGCGAAACCTTACATTTTGATGCTTACTCGGATAATCAAGGCACGGGTGCTTTTATTATCATCGACAGATTAAGCAATGTTACTGTGGGCGCGGGCATGATAAACCATGCTATTGATGAGCAAACGCAAGAGTATTCAACGTTTGAATTAGAATTAAATGCGCTAGTTCGCAAGCAGTTCCCGCACTGGGGTGCACGCGACATCACGAAATAGCCCAAAGCGCGATTAAAATCCCGCCTACGAGTTAAATGATTTGTAAGCGGGAACTTACGCTGCATGGATGCAGCTTATTAGAGAATGCAGGACGCACATTCTCCTGTTCGCGCTAAGGGGAACGTTGAGGCTGTAAAGTTAGCGCTTTATAGCCTTTTTATTT
Source organism: Colwellia sp. 75C3 (assembly GCF_002836255.1). Classification (GTDB taxonomy): domain Bacteria; phylum Pseudomonadota; class Gammaproteobacteria; order Enterobacterales; family Alteromonadaceae; genus Colwellia. The sequence goes on from NZ_PJAU01000036.1 coordinate 36,997, forward strand.
TGTGAAAAAATTTGTCACGCTTTTAAGAGCTTTAGGTATGGATTCAATATGACGATAGAACAGTGGTTGATGATAGGTGTGTTTATTGCCACTTTTATCAGCTTAGTTAAATACAGCCATGTACCAGAACGGGTTTTTTCTGTGACGGTATTGTTGTGTTTAGCGCTGTCGTTTGTCAGTGTTGATGACATTTTAATGAATGCTGTTAACCCCGGTCTAGTTACCCTTGTTTTACTGGTATTGTGTTCATTCGCTTTTGAACGTACCAGTATTTTAAGGCGTTTGTCTGCCGGCGTATTTAACGGCTCAAAAGTAAAATCCACCTTACGTTTATTACTCGGTACTGCGTTAGCATCAGCGATAATGAGCAATACGGCGGTGGTGGCAACACTTATCAATACGGTGAAAAAAAACAAACTCATTAATGCCGGAAAGTTACTGTTACCGTTATCGTTTGCCGCAATTTTAGGGGGGACGCTAACCTTAGTGGGCACCTCGACCAACCTTATTGTAAACAGCTTATTGATTAAACAAGGTCATCAAGGTTTTGGCTTTTTTGATTTCACCTTAATTGGTCTCGCTGCTTTTGTTTTATGTTTATTTGTTATTTTAGTGCGCAGTCGTTCTTTACCTAATTTAGTTGAGGATGACTTAGCGACTAATGACTACTTGCTTGAAGCTGAAGTAGCACATTCTTCAGCATTAATTGGTAAAACGATTGAAGATAATGGTCTGAGAAATTTAGACTCTTTATTTTTAGTTGAAATAGTACGTCAAGGTCGATTAATTTCCCCTGTCTGCCCAGAAGAATGTGTCCAAGCGAAAGACAAGCTTATTTTCAGTGGAGATATCTCAAAAGTACTAACATTGCAGCAATTTGATGGCTTAAACCTCTATGCCGAGCAAGGTAATTTACTGCGAGAGAATTTATTACGTGATAATTTAACGGAAGTGCTGGTTAAAGCGGATTCCACCATCGCGGGCAAAACCTTAAAGAAAGCCGGCTTTCGTGCTCGCTTTGATGCCGCTGTTGTTGCTGTACGCCGAGAAGGGTGTGCCTTATCAGGTAAGCTAGGTGATATCGTACTACAACCGGGTGATTTCCTCGTCTTAGCGGTAGGCCAAGATTTTGCCACCCGACCTAACTTATCTAAAAACTTTTACATCTTATCAGGCCATCAGGCAGATAATATGCTCAGTGGTTGGCGTGATAACACCACCGTTTGGGGCTTTATTGCCAGCATTTTAGTGTCAGTTTTTACGCCATTACCACTGCTTAGTTGTTTGTTTATCTATTTGGCCTTTATCATTTTTAGCGGTGCCTTATCAGTTAATGAAATAAAACGTCGCTTTCCTCTTGAGATTTGGATGATAGTATTAGGTGCGCTTACCTTGGCTTCAGCCTTCGAGAATACCGGTATTGCTGGCATCTTTGCGCAGAATATTGAAGGGTATTTATTTGGCCAAAGTATTTATCTTGCCTTTATCATTATCTTTGTTTTAACGCTGATAATGACAGAGCTTATTACTAACAGCGCTGCAGCGGCATTAGCGTTTCCCATCGCTTATAATATTGCCTTAGGCCTTGGCGTTGACCCAACACCGTTTGTTATGGCAGTAGCCTTTGCTGCCAGTGGCAGTTTTATTAGCCCTTATGGGTATCAAACGAATGTGATGGTGTATAACGCCGGTAACTACCAATTGAAAGACTTTGTCCGTTTTGGTTTACCCATATCACTGATTTATAGCACAACGGTAATTTTGGTTATTCCCATTGTTTATCCGTTTTAATTTTCCTGTTACCTTGGTGCCAGTTTACGCTCAATTAACTAAAATAAGTTGACTTTAAGCATGAGCGCAACCTTGATGACACCCACTATAGAGCCTATCTAGAATGACCGAAGCTAAAATAACAACCGCTAATATGCAAACAGAAAATACTGTCTGGCATAACCAACAAATCAGCAAGGTACAGCGTGCTGAGTTAAAACAACAAAAACCAGCACTACTTTGGTATACCGGTTTAAGCGGCTCAGGTAAATCTACCGTTGCCAATGCGGTTGATGCCTTGTTATTTAAACTAGGTTGTCATAGTTATTTACTCGATGGTGATAATGTACGACATGGTCTTAATGGCGATTTAGGTTTTAGTGATGAAGCGCGTATTGAAAATATTCGCCGTATCTCTGAAGTGGCTAAGTTATTCCTTGATGCCGGCCTTGTTGTTTCAACCGCTTTTATTTCGCCTTTTGCTAGTGATAGAGCGTTAGCCAAAGCTAAGCTTGAAGACGGTGAATTTATCGAAGTCTTTATTGATACCCCTATTAGTATCTGTGAGCAACGTGACCCTAAAGGGCTATACAAAAAAGCGCGCTCAGGTGAGATAAAAGATTTCACTGGTATTGATTCAACCTATGACGTACCCACTGCGCCACAAATACATGTGAAAACTGACTCGCTGTCAATAGCGCAATGTGCAGAGCAAATTGTTGCTTATTTAATTGACCAGAGTTTTATTAGCGCCGAAGGCTTTCAACCAAGCTCAGTTTAGGCCTATAGCTACAGCCATAACTAACAAAAACAAAAACAAAAACAAAAACAGAAATACAAAATATAATTTTAAAGGATAAAGGATAAATGATAGATGAATTATGATGTATTCAATGGTGATGCAGACGGTATTATTGCTTTGCTACAATTACAGCTTGCTAACCCTATTGAAAGTATAAAAATCACGGGTGTTAAACGTGATATATCTTTACTAAAGCAAGTTGATGCGAAAGCTGGTGATAACGTTAGAGTGTTAGATATTTCGATGGAAAAAAATACTGAGGCATTGAATCAAGCTTTAGCTATAGGTGCTGATGTTTTTTATGTGGATCATCACAGGACAGGTGAAATTCCTCAATCGGCTAATTTAGATGCTCATATAGATTTAGATGCTAATACTTGCACTAGTTTGATTGTGAGTGACTTACTTAATAAAGAATTTCACTTGTGGGCTATTACAGCGGCTTACGGCGATAACTTGTTTGTAAAAGCAGATAGCGAGGCTGATGTTTTAGGCTTAACGTTAGCGCAAAAAATGCAGTTAAAAGCTCTAGGAACTTATATTAACTATAATGGTTATGGTAGCGAAGTAAGCGACTTACATTACCCTCCAGCTGAATTATTTGAATTGCTACTTCCTCATACTTCCCCATTTGATGTGATTAATGAGACCAATTCTGTTTATCACAAGTTAGCTAGTGCTTATAACGAAGATATAGAACTAGCTCATGCGGCAGAAGTATTATTTGATTCGAATATTGCTAAAGTTGTTCTATTAGAAGACGCTGCTTGGTCTCGTAGAGTAAGCGGTGTATTTGGTAATGACTTAGCTAACCAATCTCCAGATAAGGCGCATGCGGTAATTTCATATAATAAACAGGGCGGCTACACTGTAAGCGTTCGTGCACCATTGGCTAACAAACAAGGTGCTGATGCTGTATGTACACAGTTTAAAACAGGTGGTGGGCGAACTGCGGCTGCAGGAATCAATCATTTAGAAAAGACAGAGTTAGAAGACTTTATTAGCGTATTAAATAATTACTATATTAATTAAATTATAGTTGAGTTATTCTGGGTTTTTTTTAGTAAATGGATTCAGGATAATTTCTCCTGCATTATCTAATAAGTGTGATACCTATGTCATATCGATTTAAGACACAACCAGACTGATGCTCGACTTAAGTCCAGTCAAACTTACGAGATACTCAAAATTTATTTAAGGGGACAAATTATACCCCTAAAATTTAAGTAAAAGAGGGTGTTGCCGAGTTAGTAACTTGGTTTAAAGATTTTTATAAAATATAAATAGAGATGAAGTTGCAGCATATGAAAGCTGTAATACCTGTTGCAGGCTTAGGTACGGGTATGCTGTCCGCTACTAAAGCGATACCTAAAGAAATGTTGCCTATTATTGATTAACTAATGATTCAATACATAGTGAATGAATGTGTTACTGCCGGCATTAAATAAATCGTTTTAGTGACGCATTCTTCTAAAGTGCCATTGAAAACCATTTTGATAAATCTTTCGAACTTGAAACTACGTTATAAAATCGTGTAAAACGTCAGTTACTTGAAGAAATATAGGCTGTTTTCCCTAAAGGTGTTACTATTTTTCATGTACATCAAGGTGAAGCGAAAGGCCTAGGACATGCTGTTTTAAAAGCACGTCCAATTATTGGTGACTCACCTTTTGTTGTGGTTTTACCTGATGTTATATTAGATGAGGCGACGAGTGATTTAAAAACTGAAAACTTGGCAGCAATGCTGTCTCGCTATCATGAAGTCGGTTTTAGTTAAATTATGGTTGAACCTGTGCCAATGGGTATGGTGAGTAATTATGGTGTTGCTGATTGTGAAGGTCATCAACTTGCTGCAGGTGAGTCAAAAGCGATGACGGCAGTTGTAGAAAAACCTCCGGTAGAGAAAGCGCCTTCGAACTTAGTCGTTGTTGGTCGATATGTATTATCAGAGAAAATTTGGGATTTACTTGAGTTTACTCCGCCAGGTACTGGAGACGAAATTCAATTAACTGATGCTATTGCGAAGTTAATGAAACTTGAAACCTTAGAAGTATTTCATATGACGGGTAAGTCTCATGACTGTGGTTCTAAGTTAGGTTATATAAAAGCCAATGTTGAGTAAGGTTTACGTCACTCTGAATTAGGAGATGATTTTATAGCTTATTTGTATGAATTGATGAAATAAGTCACTTGATATTACATAATTTATCACTAGTGTAATAAAACACGGCCATTGATGGGGGGTATTTCTGCCACACTTTCATAATGTTTCACTTTAATTCTTATTATTTACCTTACTAGAGATTTATTTAAATGAAGTACCGTATTCTGTTTGCCTTAACTTTACTCCCTTCCGCTATTGTTGCGGCTGAGCCCGAGGCAACCATGTCTTTTCAAGGCTATAGTGGCTTAATTAATACCCCCACCGCCACATTATTTGATGAAGGCAAGTTTTACCTACAATATGGTAATCAAATTGAATCATGGGCTGGTTATCGCAAGGGTGATAATTATAACTTTGGCGTAGGTTTGTGGGAGTATGTTGAGATTTCAGGGCGATTGGCCGATTACAATTTTGGTGGTAAAAACGGCATAACCGATTTATCCGCAAACATAAAATTAGGCATTCCTTTTATTCCCAAAGATTGGTTTAGCCTAGCGGTAGGCATTCAAGATTTAGGTGGTGCGGCCAACAATTTTGACGCTAAATATGCCGTAGCATCAAAAAATATTTTTGCAGATGTTAATGTTTCACTCGGCATGGGTCAAAGTGATTCAAAACAAGGACGGCTTGATGGTGTTTTTGCGGGTATTGCCTGGCAACCATACCAATGGGTAAAACTTTATGCAGAATATGATGCAGCCGACACCCAATTAGGTTTGCATTTATCATCACCTCAAAGCTGGCTTAGTAGTGGTATTCAATTAACTGCAGATATGCTTATCTTAAGTACAAACGAAGAACTTAAAGATGATTTTTACTATGGTCTAGGGTTAACTATTCCTCTTGATCTAAACGATACGAATAAGTTATCGCTTTATCACGATAAAAACAGCAATTTTGATGAGGCGGAGCCGGTTGATGTTGACCACTCTGGTGTAGTTGAACGATTACGAGTACAGAAATTATTGGCTAAAGAAGGCTTTGAATCAATTACAATAAGTGAAGCTGATTATAATACTGTGTACGTAGAGTTAGAAAACCACATTTATAATCGAAACCAAATAGATGGACTTGGTGTAGCTCTGGGTATTATCAGCAAACATATTCAACATAATTATTCTCACTTTAAACTTGTGCTCAAAGAGCGAGAAATCCCTATTCTAGTAGTCAAAGGTAATTTAGCCGAATATGATGCATTTCTTAGAGATAATCAGCCATTAAAACTTGATATATCTACCGATACTTTTGGCAGCCAACGAAGGGACATCACTGTAGATCTAGATGATGCGAATAGTATTTGGTTTAAACCTCGTCTTACCTTTTGGCCAGGCCTAGTAACAAGAGTGGGAACTGAGTTTGGCGCTTTTGATGCATCTGCCGCTTTGATTAGCCACCTTGAAGTGCCATTATGGCCTGGTGCCGCAGTAACCGCCCAACACACAAAACAAGTAGCTGAAACTAAAGACTTCGAAGATGGTGAATATTTTTCTGATGATAAACAAACAACGGGACTAAAAGAATATAGCTTCCATCAGACCTTTTCATTACCGTATTCGGTTAAGAACATGTCATCTGTAGGACGATATAGGGAAACTTGGGATTACTACTCTAATGAAGTTCGTTGGCAAAGTTATGGTGGCAGCCATAAAGTGAATCTATTCGCAGCAAGATACGAAAACCAAGAAACACCTGACAGAGAATATTATGACGGCTGCAATATTTTATTTCCAGCTTGTTGGAAAGAACCAGAAGCAACTGAACGAGATGTTGTTATTGCTAAGTACCTATATTACAACGCACACTTCGACGCATCTGCAGAAGTACAAGTAGGACAATATTGGCAACAAGATAAAGGTGTAGTGGTTAAGTTAGAGAGAATTTTTGGCGATGTTACGTTTAACTTGACTTACAAAGATACTAAAGTTGAGAATGAAGAAGCTAACCAATTCATTGGCCTTGGCTTCTCAATACCACTAACCCCACGTAAAGATTATAATAATAAATACTTCCAGGTGAGAGGTAAGCCTAAATGGCGGTATTCAGTCAATACGCTCGTAGGAAAAAGCCATAATAGGTTAACTCCAGGCAGTGGTGATACCTCTCAACGGTTTTATAACCTTGATAGTGCTTATTACAATAACAATAGATTAAGCAGTGAATATGTTTATGGAAATGCTAATCGTTTAAAAGAAGCTTATTATCAAGCCCGTTAACCTAGTATTAGAATCTAAGTTAGACGTCAACTTACTATTTAGTTGATTGACACTTTGACATTAATTCACCATTTAATGCTTAGGTAAGTGAGTTGCAGAAATGCTACTCACTTACCCGATAAGCTCGCAAATAATGGATAACCGATAGTTCACATGATACCGAATAAATCTTCTTGCATCCTTGTAGTAGGCTCTACTACGGCCCAGAGTAACCGTCATTTCATTATTCATTGTTACACTTATTGGCCATTATTTTTTATCCGGTCCATCTGGGTCATCTGGAACAATATTTTCATTATTAGGGTTGCCTAGTAAGCCTAACTGCTGACCAGTGCCCCCTTTAAATATTAGTTTTTTAGCGTTACTGTCGTTGCCAGGGCAGTGAATTGAGTTATGATCTTCACGTAATAAATCACGATTATCCATCAATTCAACATCCACGCGTTGCTCATTTCTTCTTGTTAATAGGCTGTCATTTAATAGAACGTAGTAATCATTTTCTGTATGACATAGAACAATTATTAAAGGCTATGTTCCCTTAAATTGTTGCTACACTGTATATAACATCAGTTGATGAGTGTTTTGTTATGATACCAGCACAATTTAAAAAACTATTAGTAGCGTTAGAGCACCTGACAGATAAGCAAACTAAGGATGTAGAGAAGTTTTTAAAAGGTGATAACTTAATTCAGCCAATCATTGCCGAGCTTGAGCAGCGTATGATTGATGAGCCAGAGTGTCCTCATTGTCATAGTTGTTTGATCAATCGGCATGGTAAATCAGCAGCCATGCAAAGGTATCGCTGTAAAAATTGTACGAAAACTTTCAATGCCGTGACTAAAACGCCCTTGGCTCGGTTACAGCATAAAGAAAAGTGGTTAGATTACTTACAATGCTTGATCAATGGCAAGGTGCTAAGAGCATCAGCAACCGATTGTGATATTAACTTAAAAACCTCGTTTAGATGGCGACACCGTTTTCTTCAACTGTCTGCAACCATGAAGGCGACTTTACTTGAAGCTGATGAAACCTTATTTGCACGCTCAGAAAAAGGAAATCGCACACTTGAGCGAAAGCCAAGAAAAAGAGGAATGAAAGCAAAAAAACGAGGACGTTCTAAAGAAGATTGGGTGCCTGTATTAACAGTAAGAGATAGGGGGAAGCATACTTATGAGGCTATTATCCTTTCTGTCTCTACAGAGCAACTCAATAAAGAACTAGAAGGTAAAATATTAAAAGACAGCGTCTTGTGCACTGATGGATTTAGATCTTATATCAAGTTTGCACAAGGCAATGATTTAATTCACAAACGGCTAGATGTAGCTGCGGGTGTACAGGTGATTGAAAAGGTATTCCACATTCAGAATGTTAATGCATACCACAGCCGATTAAAGGCTTGGATGGATAGATTTCATGGTGTGGCGACTAAGTATTTAGAAAATTACTTAGGTTGGTTTAGATTTTTAGATACAAATGAAAATCCTAATAAAAACAACCTGTTCAAAGCTCAACAACACTTAGCGGGAACATAGCCTTATTAAATCGTCTGTTTTTTTAATTTAAACGTCCTTAATCTAATATCAAATGCTTTTATATTTGCCGGAATGACGACTGGTGGGACTGGTTAAATGCATTAACATAATGGCTTATGCAGTATTGATGTATAAAAATGCGAAATTAGTTTAATTGGCCTTCCCCTAATATTTAATCAAGTTACCTGGGGTGTTTCACTGGCTATTCAGTTGATTTACTCCATGTATTTAGTTATCTCAAATTTTGTGCCAGCAAATCAAATAAATATATTAATATCGATACTACTTAATGAGATTGATGAACAAATCATTTATACTTAACTATTAACTATTATTTTACATAGTTACTTCAAAACATTACCCGATCAGGTAGTGATAATAGAGTAACCAAAGATTAATTAGAGACGGACTTTATGAAAATTGCTATTGCGGGTACAGGTTACGTAGGTTTATCAAATGCTATGTTGTTAGCGCAACATAATGAAGTTGTTGCTGTTGATATCATTGCTGAAAAAATAGAATTACTCAATTCAGGGAAGTCTCCCATTGAAGATACCGAGATATCTGACTTTTTAGCAAATCGTGATTTGAACTTTACCGCTACTTTAAATAAAGAAGCGGCTTACGCAGGCGCTGATTATGTAATTATCGCAACTCCTACTGATTACGATCCTGAAACGAACTACTTTAATACCTCTTCAGTTGAATCGGTTATTAAAGATGTTATGGCTATCAACCCTTCAGCTTGTATGGTAATTAAATCAACAGTTCCTGTTGGCTATACTGCGCGTATTAGAGAAGAATTAGAGTGTGATGGACTGATATTTTCCCCTGAATTTTTACGCGAAGGTAAAGCTCTTCACGATAACCTTTATCCTTCACGTGTTATTGTTGGCGAAGATTCAGATCGTGCACGTACATTTGCAGGGCTGTTAGTTGAGGGCGCTTGGAAAGAGGATATTGATGTTTTGTTTATCCGCTCTACAGAAGCTGAAGCCGTTAAATTATTCTCTAATACCTATTTAGCGATGCGCGTATCATACTTTAATGAACTTGATACTTATGCTGAAGTTCATGATTTAGATTCTCGCCATATTATTGAAGGCGTGAGCTTAGATCCCCGTATAGGCAATCATTACAATAATCCATCATTTGGTTATGGCGGTTATTGCTTGCCAAAAGATACCAAGCAACTACGCGCAAACTATAAAGATGTACCAAATAATATTATTAGTGCGATTGTAGATGCTAATAGCACACGTAAAGATTTTGTTGCCGACTCAATTATTGCCAAAGGCCCTAAAGTTGTCGGTATTTATCGCTTAATTATGAAATCTGGGTCTGATAATTTTAGAGCATCATCAATACAAGGTATTATGAAGCGGATTAAAGCAAAGGGTATTGACGTTGTAATATATGAACCGGTAATGGAAGAAGATGAATTCTTTCATTCAAAAGTGATTAAAGATTTATCTGAATTTAAAGCACTGTCTGATGTGATTGTTTCTAACCGCATGGTTGATGAATTAAATGATGTTGTAGGCAAAGTGTATACACGCGATTTATTTGGTAGTGATTAGCACGTTCAGCTCGAACAAACTCATAAGCGATGCGCGAATAAATTCCCGCCTACGGTGTTGGTGATATGTAGGCGGGATTTTATTCGCGCATAGCTGTAGAACAATGGATCTTCGATCAGAGCCTTCGAAGATGGCGATGCATAGAGGCAGACTTTTTATAGATGGGAGTTTGTTTTGGTAGACTTTAGTAAAGGTAAGATAAATGAAGTATTTAGTAACAGGTGCCGCAGGTTTTATTGGTAGTGCTGTCGTTGAACGTTTGTGTGCTGCAGGGCACGATGTCGTTGGTATCGATAATATAAATGATTATTACGAGATTACCTTAAAGCAAGCGCGTTTAAGTCGAATTGAGCATGCGAGTTTTACCTTTATCAAGATAGATATTGCTGACCGCGAAGGTATGGCTGATTTATTCAGCACTCATAAGTTTGATAAAGTTGTGCATTTGGCCGCTCAGGCTGGCGTGCGTTACTCCATTGAAAACCCGATGGCTTATGCTGATAGTAACTTGATTGGGCACTTAACTATTTTAGAAGGGTGTAGACATAATAATGTGAAGCACTTGATCTACGCATCATCTTCTTCTGTGTATGGTTTAAATAATAAAGTACCTTTTGCAACATCAGATACTGTCGATCACCCCGTGTCACTTTATGCCGCAACTAAAAAATCTAATGAATTAATGGCGCATAGCTATTCGCATTTGTATAATATTCCAACCACAGGTTTGCGATTTTTTACTGTTTATGGTTCATGGGGGCGCCCTGATATGGCTCCTCATATTTTCACTAAGAAAATATTGAATGGCGATACTATCGACATAAATAATAATGGTGATATGTGGCGTGATTTTACTCATGTAGATGATATTGTTGAAGGGGTTGTGCGCATTGCTGATGTTATTCCAGAGCGTGATGAAAAATGGAAAGTTGAAACTGGTAGCCCAGCAACGAGTTCAGCACCTTATTCGGTATATAACATTGGGCACGGCTCACCAATTAGTTTAATGGACTTTGTTAAAGCCATTGAAGACGAGTTAGGCATTGAAGCGAAAAAGAACTTTCGTGAAATGCAGGCTGGGGATGTATATCAAACCTACGCAGATACTCAAGATTTATTTAAGGCGACTAATTATACCCCTAAAATTTTAGTGAAAGAGGGTGTTGCCGAATTAGTTGCTTGGTTTAAAGACTTTTACAAAATAAAATAAATCGTGCCTGTGTAGATGGCTCAGGAACGTTTATAGCAAGCTCCTGAGGTAACTACATAAGTATGAAATACAATATAAAATACAAAGGAAGTTGAAGAATATGAAAGCTGTAATACCTGTTGCTGGCTTAGGTACGCGTATGCTACCTGCGACTAAAGCGATTCCTAAAGAAATGTTGCCTATTGTTGATAAACCAATGATTCAATACATAGTAAATGAATGTGTTGCTGCTGGCATTAAAGAAATCGTTTTAGTGACGCACTCTTCTAAAAATGCCATTGAAAACCATTTTGATAAATCTTTCGAACTTGAAACTACATTAGAAAATCGTGTCAAACGTCAGTTACTCGAAGAAATTCAGGCTATTTGCCCTAAAGGCGTTACTATCTTGCATGTACGTCAAGGTGAAGCTAAAGGCCTAGGTCATGCTGTTTTAAAAGCACGTCCAATTATTGGTGATTCGCCGTTTGTCGTGGTTTTACCTGATGTTATTTTAGATGATGCGACGAGTAATTTAAAAACTGAAAACTTAGCAGCAATGTTAGCTCGTTTTAATGACGCCGGTCATAGTCAGATTATGGTTGAACCTGTTCCTATGGAAATGGTGAGTAACTACGGGGTGGTAGATTGTGATGGCCACCAACTTGCTGCAGGTGAATCAAAAGCGATGACAGCTGTAGTGGAGAAACCTCCAGTCGATGAAGCGCCTTCTAACTTAGCTGTTGTTGGACGATATGTATTGTCAGAGAAAATTTGGGATTTACTTGAGTTTACTCCTCCGGGCGCAGGTGATGAAATTCAATTGACCGATGCTATTGCTATGCTAATGAAGCTTGAAACTGTAGAAGCATTTCATATGACTGGTAAGTCTCACGATTGTGGTTCTAAGCTTGGTTACATGAAGGCTAATGTTGAATATGGCTTACGTCATCCAGCATTAGGCGATGATTTTAAAGCTTACTTACAGGAAGTTATTAATAGCCATTAGCTATTATCTTTTAGGTCTGAAATTGTGGATTAAGGCCTAAGTGACATCCAGGCCACGTTGGCTTAAGTGATAACATTAGATTCGTCATTCCCGAGGTGTATTTATCGGGAATCCAGTTTTTGGTTGCGAGCAAGTGGATTCAGGATAATTGCTCTTGAATTCTCGACTAAGTGACATCCATACCACGTAGACTTTAGTGATAACCTCAGACTCGTCATTCCCGAGGTGTATTTGTCGGGAATCTAGTTTTTGGTTGCGAGCCTGTTGATTCAGGGAAATTGCTCTTGAATTCTCGACTAAGTGACATCCATGTCACGTTGGCTTAAGTGATAACCTTAGATTCGTCATTCCCGAGGTGTGTTAATCGGGAATCCAGCTTTTGGTTAGTTATGAGAGAGTGGATTTCACTTTTAACTATTTAATATTTAATAAAAGTAACAATATGGACATGTCTTCTTTATCGCAACTTTCAAAAGCTGCAAAATCTCGCTCAATAACCTCTTTATTCTCTGCTGATGTAGATCGCGTTGACAATTACTCTACTAGCAAAGTAGGCCTTTACCTCGATTTCTCTAAACAAAATATTACTAACGAAGAACTTAGTCAGCTTTTTGAGTTAGCTAACACGTCGAAATTAACAGATAAAATCAAAGCACAATTCTCAGGTGAGATGATTAACAACACAGAAAAACGTGCAGTACTTCATACCGTTCTTCGTTGCCCTAATGAAATCAAACGAAAAATACTCGGTACTCACGCTGATGAAGTTATCGCCACTGAGCAACACATGGCTGAGATTGTTGATGACATCAGTAGTGGGGCGTTATTGTCCGCTTCAGGTGAAAAGTTCACTGATATTATTGCCATTGGTATTGGTGGCTCTTATTACGGAATTAAAGTGGCGCTTTCTGCTTTAAAACCTTTTCATACTACAGGCTTGAATGCTCATGTTATTGCTAATGTTGATGGTGCAGCTATTGAAGATAAGTTAGCAAAGCTCAACACAGCTACAACACTTGTTATTGTTATCTCTAAAACATTTACCACTCAAGAAACCTTGTTAAATGCATTGGCAGTTAAAAATTGGATGCTTAAACATTCTGAGGACCCCTGTGTTATTGAAAAGCAGTGGTTTGCCGTTAGTACTAATATTGTGAAAGCTACTGAGTTTGGTGTTTTAGAAAAAAATATACTACCAATGTGGGATTGGGTAGGTGGACGCTTTTCTCTTTGGTCTGCCGTAGGGTTACCGTTGGCATTAGTCATAGGCAATGAAAATTTCAATAAGCTTAAGCAAGGTGCTTATGAGATGGACCAGCATTTTCAAAATACACCATTTGAACAGAACATGCCGGTATTAATGGCTTTATTAGGTATTTGGAATCGTAATGCATTACAGTATTCAAGCTTAGCTATACTACCTTATGACCATTCTTTACGCGCTTTACCCGGTTATTTACAACAAACGGATATGGAGAGTAATGGTAAATCTGTATCGAATTCAGGCGAAAAGCTAGCTTGGAAAACCGCACCTACCGTTTTTGGTCAGGAAGGAACGAACGGGCAACATGCCTTTATGCAATTGATGCATCAAAGTGATGATATTATTCCAACTGACTTTATTGTTTGTTTGAAAGGTTCAAGCGACTTACCTTCGCACCATCAAGTACTCATTGCTAATTGTTTTGCACAAAGTGAAGCGTTGATGCGTGGTAAAACCTTGGCAGAAGTTGAAGATGAACTGGCTGCTGCAGGTGTTATGAGTGACGTGATTTCTCGCCTTGCCCCCCATAAAACAATGAAAGGTAATACGCCAAGTAATACTTTATTACTTGATGAAATGTCGCCCGAAAACTTAGGCGCTTTGCTGGCGCTTTATGAGCATAAAATTTTTGTGCAGGGTGTTATTTGGCAGATCAATTCTTTTGATCAATGGGGCGTTGAATTGGGGAAACAATTAGGAAATAGTATTCTGTCAGCAATGAATGGTGGAGAAGCTTCAATGCTGTCTGCTTCAAGTCAAAATTTAATAAAACGTTTTAATCATTCTGTTAATAAATAAGACTAGTTGATTAAGCACTTACGGTGCCGATGGGGTCAGGAAAATGTGCGTCCTGCATTCTCTAATAAGCTGCATCCATGCAGCGTAAGTTACCGCCTACGGGGGGAATACTTTGGTTGGGCGGTGTCACACTCTCGTCGTCATTCTCGAAGTGTCTAATCGAGAATCCAGTTTTGTTTAATCAGCAAGAGTTGACAGAGGTACGAGAGGCTAAAAATGTCTATGCGGTTCGTCCTGGTATTACGGCTTAGACTATTATAAGTAAATAGATTCAGAATAATTGTATAACTAAGACAAAAGAACTGGATTCCCGATAAAAACACCACGGGAATGACGGAGTTTAGTTCATTGGACTCCGGCTAAGAATATGCCGGAATGACGGTATGTTCATTGCGCGAATAAATTCCCGCCTACAGTGCGTGTTGATGTAGACGGGATTTTAATAGTCCATTGTTTATAAATAATTTTGTATGCATTTATGATTTAATAAATCTTAGTTATCAAACCAATATGGTAGGCTTTGTTTAAAGTGCGAATGCATTAGATAGATGCGCGAACAGG
>NZ_PJAU01000037.1 GCF_002836255.1 Colwellia sp. 75C3
AATCCATGTGTCACTGGTTCGAGCCCAGTTTGGGGAGCCACATTAAAATGTGAAACGAAACCTGCTTTATGCAGGTTTTTTTTCGCCTAAAGAAAAGCAATTGTACTAACTGATTAGCCCATAACACAGTCGGCAAAGCGATGGACTGTACTCTCTTCCTCCTTTTCAAAGTATGAGCATGTATTACTGGTTCGAGCCATTATATGCAAAGAGCTGGGAGCCATATTAACATCTGAAACGAAACCTGCTTTATGCCGGTTTTGTCCGCCTGAAAAAAGTATATTCTTCTCAATTACTATAGCGATGGATACCCGATCAGAAATCTCGGGTATAACCTAATACTATCGTGGAACTTCAAAAATGATGTATTGTCATTTTGAAGTATCTCAAATAAATTAATCCATTTTATATCAGGCATAAAAAAACCTAACAATTTTAATTTGTTAGGTTTTTAATCGCTTACTTGTAAATTATTATTTCGCAGTAATTAATTCTTGTTTGTTTTCAAAGTTAATCACTAAGCGGTCTTTTTTAACATCAACTTTGGCAACGCCTCCGTGTGTTAACTCACCAAAGAGTAATTCATTTGCCAATGATTTTTTCAAATGTTCCTGAATCAAGCGTGATATAGGTCTTGCGCCCATCGACTTATCATAACCATTTTCAGCTAACCACAATCTAGCCTGCTTACTTAACTCTAGTGAAACACCTTTATCATCAAGCTGCGCTTGTAATTCAACAATGAACTTATCAACAACCTGCTGAATAACAATGTTATCTAAATGGTTGAACCATAGAATATTATCTAAGCGGTTTCTAAATTCAGGTGAAAATACTTTATTAATTTCACTTAAGGCATCAAGACTATGATCTTGTTGTTTAAAGCCAATAGATTGACGAACAGTTTCTTGAACACCAGCATTAGTTGTTAACACCAATATTATGTTTCTAAAGTCCGCTTTTCGGCCGTTATTGTCAGTTAAAGTACCATGGTCCATCACTTGCAATAAGATGTTATACACATCCTCATGAGCCTTTTCTATTTCATCCAACAATACCACTGCGTGCGGATGTTTTATAACAGCATCAGTTAACAAACCACCTTGCTCATAACCAACGTAACCAGGAGGAGCACCAATAAGTCTACTAACCGCATGTTTCTCCATATATTCTGACATATCAAAACGTAACAGCTCTATGCCCATTATTTTAGCTAACTGTTGTGTTACTTCCGTTTTACCAACACCTGTAGGACCGGCGAATAAGAAAGAGCCAACTGGCTTTTCTTCATTACCTAGGCCCGCTCGAGATAATCGAATAACGGATGAAAGCTCATCAATAGCTTTGTCTTGACCAAATACAACAAGTTTCAAGTTACGGTCAAGATTTTTTAAACCGTCTTTTTCACTAAGCGATACTGACTTTTCAGGTATTCTAGCCATTTTTGCGACAATACTTTCAATATCAGTATTATTAATGACTTTCTTTCGCTTATTAGGTGCAACAAGCTGTTGCCTAGCACCAGCTTCATCAATGACATCAATCGCTTTATCTGGAAGAAACCTTTCATTAATATATTTATCAGATAAGTGAGCAGCGGCATATAAAGCTTTATTGGTATAACGAATGCCATGATGGCTTTCATACTTTTCTTTAAGTCCTTGCAGTATTTTAGTTGTATCTGCAACACTCGGCTCTGCAATATCTATTTTTTGGAAACGACGAGCCAATGCACGATCTTTTTCAAATACACTTTGATATTCTTGGTAAGTTGTTGAGCCTAAGCAACGTATTTTACCGGCTGAAAGCAGTGGTTTAAGTAGATTAGAAGCATCCATCATGCCACCTGAAGCAGCTCCCGCGCCAATAATGGTATGGATTTCATCAATAAACAGTACTGCGTTTTTATCTTCTTCGAGCTCTTTTAATAAAGATTTAAAGCGTTTTTCGAAATCACCTCTATATTTAGTGCCCGCTAACAAAGCCCCCATATCTAAGGAGTAAATTGTCGCATCAGCTAAAAAGTCAGGAACCTCTTTATTAACAATTAAGTTAGCTAAACCTTCTGCAATGGCCGTTTTACCAACACCTGCTTCACCAACAAACAGTGGATTATTTTTTCTGCGTCGACTCAAAACTTGTAAGGCACGTTCAAGTTCATTGTCTCGCCCGATTAGCGGGTCAATATTACCTTTGAGCGCTTCTTCATTAAGGTTTACGGAAAAATTCTCTATGGTCCGTGGTTCTTCTTCGCTTTGTTGATCACCATCTAAAGTATGTGGTGCATTTTCATCATCAACTTTAGCAATACCATGAGAAATATAATTAACGATATCTAGGCGACTAATATCTGATTTCTTCAAGATATAAGCGGCTTGTGACTCTTGCTCACTAAAAATGGCAACTAGCACATTCGAACCACTGACTTCATTTTTACCTGATGATTGAACATGGAACACCGCGCGTTGTAGAACACGCTGAAAGCCTAACGTAGGTTGAGTCTCTCGTTCATCTTCTCCAACGGGGATCATCGGGGTTGTCTCGCCAATAAAATCTAATAGACTTTTACGCAATTTGGCTAAGTCTGCTCCGCAAGCGCCAAGCGCTTCAATAGCAGAAGGGTTATCTAATAATGCCAACAATAAATGTTCTACAGTCATAAATTCATGGCGAGATTCTTTAGCTTGGCGAAAGGCTAAATTCAATGATACTTCTAAGTCTTTGTTTAGCATAGCTACTCCAATTTATAACTTTATGCTTTGACCATCACACACTTTAATGGGTGCTGATTATCAAAAGCGTACTGGACAACATGTTCTACTTTTGTTTCTGCTATTTCTGCAGTATATGTGCCACAAAGGCCTTTTCCTTTATAGTGAATGGTTAACATAATATCTGTTGCTTGCTCTTCACTTTTATTAAAAAAGTTACACAATACATCTACAACAAAGTCCATCGGGGTATAGTCATCATTAAGTAAAAAAACATGGTATTTAGCCGGCTCTTCTAATTGCTCTCTAACTTCTTCTTCCACAATGCCTTGGGTGTCAAATAACTCTTTCCAGTTGCTCATATATTTATCTTAGTCTCTACTTTTTACTTTTGCTGTAACTTTTCGTGTAATTATACTTAAAAAACAGTAAAAAAAGCACTTTTTCGACTTGACTAATTTTATAAATTAGCTACGATTCTATAAGTGGCTAATATTTAGTCGCTTAGTTTGTTGTCTATGTAATTACTTATTATTTGCGTATTGTTTTGGGATTAGTCCTTTGAGGTTAATCCTTCAGTAATATGGGGTACAAAGATAAGTAAAACATAATTAAATACTAAAGGATATAAAAGGAAGTTGAAGTATGGCACACGGTACAGTTAAATGGTTTAATAATGCGAAAGGTTTTGGCTTTATTCGTCCAGATAGCGGCGGAGAAGATATTTTTGCGCACTATTCAACAATTGAGATGGATGGATATCGAACATTGAAAGCCGGACAAGATGTAGATTATGAACTTAATGATGGCCCTAAAGGTCATCATGCAGCAAGTATCAAGTTAGCTGAAGACGAATTAGAATAAATATAAAACTTTGCGCTAAAGTGACACAAAAAAACACAGCCATTTAGCTGTGTTTTTTCTTATCTACCTTCAATTATACCAACCGAACGAGTTTATTGACCCGTTTGATAATAATTACATATGTTCAATAATACAATCGCCAAACGCTGAACAAGAAACCAAGGTAGCATCATCCATAAGTCGTTCGAAATCATAAGTCACTGTTTTAGCTTTAATCGCGCCTGACATGCCTTTAAGAAGTAAATCAGCCGCTTCAAGCCAACCCATATGTCTTAACATCATTTCTGCTGATAGAATCACTGAGCCTGGGTTTACTTTGTTCTTACCAGCATACTTCGGTGCTGTTCCATGGGTAGCTTCAAACACGGCAACTTCATCACCTAAGTTTGCGCCAGGGGCAATGCCTATTCCACCAACTTGAGCAGCAAGTGCATCTGAT
This sequence comes from Colwellia sp. 75C3, assembly GCF_002836255.1. Classification (GTDB taxonomy): domain Bacteria; phylum Pseudomonadota; class Gammaproteobacteria; order Enterobacterales; family Alteromonadaceae; genus Colwellia. The sequence goes on from NZ_PJAU01000037.1 coordinate 4,015, forward strand.
AAGTAATCACCATTCAAGTTTAACGTTGCTATAACGCTGTACTCCGCTGGACGTAGTAATATTTGCTGTAACATAGCATCAGCAATAACATCTTTGATGATGATCTCTTTACCTGTATTAGGATTTTTAAGCGAGCACCAAGGGCCACCATCAATCAAACTAGCACCAAATTCTTCTAACGCAAGCTCATAACCCCAATCTTTAAAAGCTCCCTCAGTAAACTTCATAATGTTACCTTTATGAACCAGCGTTACCGAGTCTTTATCATTATCAATAGCGTATTGAATCGCTTGTCTAACCAAACGTTGTGTACCCTCTTTTGATACGGGTTTGATACCGATACCACAGTTTTCAGTAAAGCGAATATTACTTGCGCCCATTTCTTCAGTCAGAAACTCAATCATGGCTTTTGCTTTATCACTACCCGCTTTGAATTCAATACCTGCATAAATATCTTCAGTGTTTTCTCTAAAGATAACCATATCAACTTCTGATGGTCTTTTAACCGGACTTGGAACGCCGGTAAACCACTGCACAGGACGTTGGCATACATAAAGATCAAGCATTTGTCTTATCGCTACATTCAAAGAACTCATTCCCCCACCAACAGGTGTGGTCAATGGCCCTTTTATGGAAACTTTGTATTCTTGTAATATTTCTAGTGTTTCATCAGGAAGCCAAGTTTCACTATCATACATTTTTGTGGCTTTTTCACCTGCATAGACTTCCATCCATGCTATTTTTCTATCGCCTGAATACGCTTTTTCAACTGCAGCATTCACAACTTTTAGCATCGGTGGTGTTACATCAACACCTATGCCATCACCTTCAATAAAAGGAATTATTGGATTATTTGGTACTGATAATTTACCGTCAATAAAAGTAATTTTATCTCCGGTAGTGGGAATGGTGATTTGATTAGTCATAGGACGAACTCCACATTAAACGGGTATAGGAAGATTACTCTACTAAACTAATTCAAAAATGACCTAGGCACTAATCACTATTTAGTGATACCCACTATCACTAACATGAATAAATATCACTTAGACTAAAGTCTAACGGCAAAAAAAAGACATAAAAAAAGCTAAGTATTATTACTTAGCTTTTTATTTAATACGGTGCTATTCGCTAGCACCTGATCATTTGTACTTTATTTAAAACAATTAGTTATCTTAAAGTAGTGCAGATAAAATTGTATTAAATGTTTCACTTGGTCGCATTGCTTTTTCTGCAAGTTGAGTATCAGCAAAATAATAACCATTAATATCAATAGCTGGACCTTGAGCTGCATTTAATTCAGCTACAATTTTTTCTTCCTGCTTGGTTAGCGCTTGAGATACACCAGTAAAACTTTCTTGAAGTTCAGTATCACTTGTTTGCGCTGCAATAGCTTGTGCCCAGTACATTGCAAGATAGAAGTGACTACCACGGTTGTCTAACTCGCCAACTCTGCGAGAAGGTGATTTGTTCGTATCTAAGAACTTACCTGTGGCCGAATCTAACGTATCAGCTAGTATTTGTGCTTTAGCATTACCTGTTGTTACCGCAACATGTTCAAGTGATGCAGCAAGCGCTAAAAATTCACCTAAAGAATCCCAACGTAAGTGATTTTCTTTTTCGAATTGTTGAACGTGCTTAGGTGCAGAGCCACCAGCACCCGTTTCGAATAAACCACCACCATTCATTAATGGCACAATTGAAAGCATCTTAGCGCTAGTACCCAATTCTAAAATTGGGAACAAATCTGTTAAGTAATCACGTAATACATTACCGGTAACTGATATTGCATCTTCACCTTTAGCAACACGTGCAAGGGTATACTCACAGGCTTTAACTGGCTCTAATATTTGAATATCTAAACCAGTAATATCGTGATCTGCTAAATAAGTATTAACTTTTTTGATCATTTCTGCATCATGGCCACGATTTTCATCTAACCAAAATACCGTTGGAGTACCCGTCGCTTTAGCACGAGTAACGGCTAATTTAACCCAATCTTGAATAGGCGCATCTTTCACCTGACACATTCTGAAAATATCACCTTCAGCAACAATTTGTTCAATCAGTGTTTCGCCATTGGCATTAACAACACGAACAACACCTGTTCCAGACATGGTGAATGTTTTATCGTGTGAGCCGTACTCTTCAGCTTTTTGAGCCATTAAGCCAACATTTGGTACCGTACCCATAGTTGATGGGTTGAAAGCACCATTTTCACGACAAAAATCAACTACTGCTGAGAAAACACCAGCGTAGTTACGATCAGGGATCATGAACTTAGTATCTTTTTGCTGACCATCCGGTGCCCACATCATACCTGAAGCGCGAAGTGCTGCTGGCATTGATGCATCAATGATTACATCACTTGGTACGTGTAAGTTAGTAATACCCTTATCAGAGTCAACCATAGCCATTTCTGGACGAGTTGCATAAACAGCTTGTAAATCTGCTTCGATTTCTGCTTTTTGATCTGCAGATAAACGTGCGATCTTAGCGTAAACATCACCAATACCGTTATTAGCGTCAACACCTAATTGCTCAAAAGTAGCTGCATGTTTAGCAAAAACATCTTTATAGAACACTTTAACTGCGTGACCAAACATGATTGGATCTGACACTTTCATCATCGTTGCTTTTAAATGCAATGAAAGTAAAACATCTTCTTCTTTCGCTTTATTAATTTCAGTCTCAAAGAATTCAACCAAGGCTGATTTGCTCATTACTGACGCATCAATAATTTCTTTGTCTAATAATGGTAACTTTGACTTCAATAAGGTTACATCACCGTTTTGTGCAACAAATTCAATATTTACACTGGTTGCGCCATTAATAGTTACAGATTTTTCACTGCCGTAAAAATCACCTGATGCCATATGAGCAACATGAGATTTTGATTCTTTAGACCAAGCGCCCATTGAATGTGGGTTATTACGGGCATATTGTTTAACAGAACCAGGAGCACGACGATCTGAGTTACCTTCACGTAATACCGGATTAACTGCTGAACCTAATACTTTAGCGTAAGTTAGCTTAATAGACTCTTCTGCTTCGTTTTGTGGCTCAGCAGGATAGTTAGGTAAGTCAAAGCCTTTAGCTTGTAACTCTTTAATAACCAATTCTAACTGTGGAATAGACGCTGAAATATTTGGCAGTTTGATAATATTAGCTTCTGGTGTTTTAGCTAAATCACCTAACTCAGCCAAAGCATCTTCGACACGTTGTTCTTCAGTTAAGTATTTTGGGAAATTAGCTAAAATACGAGCAGCTAAAGAAATATCACGTGTTTCAACGTTAATACCTGAAGAAGCGGTATAAGCTTGAATAATTGGTAATAAAGAATACGTCGCTAAGGCAGGCGCTTCATCGGTAATAGTATAAATGATTTTTGAGTTATCAGTGCTCATTGAGATTCCTACTTTAATTAGCCAACAGCTCCGGTGATCACATAAAAATTCACTAGAAATTAATTAATATTCACCCAAGCTAAAATTTATTTTTCGCGCGCATAGTATAGTAATTCAAAGCGTATTAATATAGCAGTGCGAAAAGCCATTACAAATTTTGAAGGAAAATAAATCTAAAAATGAATCAGAGCAAAGGCTATACAAGACATGCCGCTAAAACACAGCAAAAGGTACGACCAGTTAACGAAAAGCGAAAAATCGTGCTTTTCAATAAACCCTTTGATGTTTTATGCCAATTTACCGATGAGGATAATCGCCGTACCTTAAAAGACTTTATCAATATACCTGGTGTATATGCTGCAGGCCGACTTGATAGGGACAGTGAAGGTTTATTGTTACTTACAAATGATGGCAAGTTACAACATCAAATAGCTAATCCAGTGAAAAAAACGGAGAAAACGTATTGGGTGCAAATTGAAGGAGCACCTTTAGATGAAGATTTAGCTAAATTACGCCAAGGAGTTAAATTAAAGGATGGTATGACTAAACCCGCTAAAGTCACCATTATGCAAGAACCTAACGTTTGGCCACGCAATCCACCTATTAGAGAGCGCGCTAGTATCCCAACCACTTGGCTGGAAATTACTATAACTGAAGGTCGTAATAGACAAGTAAGGCGCATGACAGCAAACATAGGCTTCCCTACCCTTCGACTCATTAGATATCGTATTGGTAACTGGACCTTAGACGATATTAATAATGGAGAATATAAAGTTGAAGAGTAACGACCGTATTCTATCGCGTTCTAATAACGATGAGAAAAACGACCATGGAGCAGCACAATTCAAGCCAAATACAACTGTTGCTGTATTTCTAAAAGACACTTTTTAAATTTGAGCATTATGTCTTTTCGATTTACAACTATAAAACACAGCCAACACTCTGAAATAAAAAACACTTAAAGGTTTGATTTAAATGACAAATATAGAACACGGGGTAGACCAGTTCAAACCGAACTGCACTGTTGCTGCTGTTATCCATCATCAAGGCAAGTTTTTATTTGTTGAAGAACAAGAAAACAGCAAGATAGTTTACAATCAACCCGCTGGACACCTAGAAGAAAATGAAAGCCTTATTACTGCAATACAGCGAGAAGTACTCGAAGAAACGGGATTAGCCTTAGAGCCCGATTACCTGTGCGGTATTTATTATTTTCATCGTCCAGATCTTAAGCTATATTTTTTACGTTTTTGTTTTGTCATCGAATTAGAACAGTGGTTAACCGGTCAACCACAAGACAATGAAATAATCGATACCCATTGGTTTACACTCGACCAAATAAAGGAAAAACGTCAAGAATTACGTAGTTCTATGGTGCTAGAATGTATTGAAGATTACCTAGCGGGCAATAAAATTCCCTTATCACAGTTAAAATCTAATCTTTAATCTATATCCTGCTTGTTCTGCATGTTATAATGTCGCGCCTCTAATTTCGGCATACTTAGTTAGTACCGTTAGTTAGTACACTTATTTCTTAACGTCTATTGGTCAAATAAACATGTTAACAGCCTCAAATAATAAAGCCCCAGAGCAAACCAAAGTCATTGTTGGTATGTCTGGAGGTGTCGACTCATCTGTCTCTGCTTATTTGCTACAAGAGCAAGGTTATCAAGTAGAAGGCTTATTTATGAAGAATTGGGAAGAGGATGATACTGATGAGTATTGTGCTGCAGCCCAAGACTTGCAAGATGCACAGGCTATTTGTGACAAACTAGATATTAAATTACATACTATCAATTTTGCTACTGAATATTGGGACAATGTTTTCGAGTACTTTCTTGAAGAATACAAAGCGGGACGCACGCCTAACCCCGATATCATGTGTAATAAAGAAATAAAGTTCAAAGCTTTTTTAGAGTTTGCTTGTGAAGACTTAGGCGCCGACTACATTGCCACGGGTCATTACGTTCAACGTGAGTTACGCGATAATTCATGGAAAATGATACGAGGTCTTGATAATAACAAGGACCAAAGCTACTTCCTTTATACACTTGATGAAAAACAATTAGCACAAACATTATTTCCTGTCGGTCATATCGAAAAGCCAGAAGTTCGCGCTATTGCAGAGAAAGCTGGGCTAATTACCCACAATAAAAAAGACAGCACCGGTATTTGTTTTATTGGTGAGCGTAAATTTAAAGACTTCCTTGGTCAATATTTACCTGCCAAGCCAGGTATTATTGAGTCAGCTGAAGGTGTCGCTGTCGGTCATCACGATGGTTTGATGTACCATACTTTAGGTCAACGAAAAGGCCTGCGTATTGGTGGTTTAGCCGATGCTGGTGAAGCGCCATGGTATGTTGTTGAAAAAGATTTATTACGCAATGTGCTTATTGTTGGTCAAGGGCATAATCACCCTCGCCTATTTTCTAAAGGCTTAATTGCTAATCAGCTACATTGGGTTGATAGAAAAGAACTAACTAGTAGCATTAAATGCACCGTAAAGACGCGTTATCGTCAAGAAGATGTTTCATGTACTGTCACTCCCCTTTCTGTATCAACAACTGGCGAAGCTGTTACCGGTGAATATCAAATAGACTTTACCGAACAGCAAAGTTCAGTAACGCCAGGACAGTCCGTGGTATTTTATCAAGATGATGTCTGTTTAGGTGGCGGTATCATTGATACCCTTATTCGCTAATATTGAGCATGACTAAGCCAAGTTCAACTAAGACTAATAAAGTAAAACAGATAAACTAAAAACTAGAGAAAAAATGAAAGATCAAACAATTACCTTTGCGGCTATTTGCCAAGTAGCTTATCAAGTACAGCACGTATCACGCACGGGGCAAATCACTGATGAAGATTTCGGTGTTTTATTACAAAGTATCATTGAAACCTCGCCAGTCAATACCTTAGCGGTTTATGGTGGGAAAATCGATAATATCAAAAAAGGTCTTGAGCTATTAATCAGCCATTTAGGCAGCGATGATGGTAGTTCTGGCTCAAAAAAACACAAAGATCCCGAATTAACTCGCTACATCATTAGCTTAATAAATTTAGAAAGACGCCTTGCTAAACAACCGCAACAGCTTAATGCTCTGGGTGAACGTATAAACGCAACCGAACGCCAACTTGAGCATTACGGTCTAACAAGTGACACCTTAACGGCAAGTTTCGCTAGTATTTATAGCGATATTATCAGTCCATTAGGACATAAGATTCAAGTCACTGGCGAACCAAGTATTTTAAAGCAAAACGTCAATCAATATAAAATTAGAGCTTTATTATTAGCGGGTATACGTGCGGCCGTATTATGGCGACAAGTCGGTGGTAAAAGACGCCACATATTATTCAGCCGTAAAAAAATAGTCGATACAGCTAAAGAATTACTCAACACTATTTAACTCTTAAACTGAGCCTATTAGTTAAAGAGAATATTAATATAACCTAGGAAAAATTATGGAACTTTCAGCATTAAGTGCAATATCACCTGTAGATGGTCGTTATGGTAGCAAAGTAAAATCATTGCGCCCTATTTTTAGTGAGTTTGGCCTAATTAAATACCGTGTTACTGTTGAAGTACGTTGGTTACAAAAACTTGCAGCAACAAGCGCAATAGCAGAAGTTCCTGCATTTACTGCACAAGCAAATGATGTTTTAAATAACATTGTTACTAACTTCAGTGAAGAAGATGCTTTATCAATCAAAAAGATTGAAGCAACAACTAACCATGATGTAAAAGCAGTTGAATACTTCTTGAAAGAAAAAATTGCTGATAACGTTGAATTAAACGCAGTAACTGAATTTATTCACTTTGCTTGTACTTCAGAAGATATCAACAACTTATCGCACGCTCTAATGTTAACGGATTGTCGTGAAAATGTTTTATTACCAGAAATGGATAACATTTTAGCGGCAATGAAAGCGCTAGCGATTGAATACAAAACTATTCCAATGATGTGTCGTACTCATGGCCAACCTGCTTCTCCTAGCACGCTAGGTAAAGAGATGGCTAACGTGTATGTACGTCTACAACGTCAACGTGAGCAAATTTCTAACGTTGAAATGTTAGGTAAAATTAACGGTGCTGTTGGTAACTACAATGCTCACCTTAGTGCTTACCCTGAAGTTGACTGGCATGAATTTGCTAATGAATTTGTTACTTCATTAGGTTTATCATTCAACGCATTTACGACTCAAATTGAACCACATGATTATATTGCTGAGTTATTTGATGCTGTAGCACGTTTTAATACCATTTTAATCGATTTTGATCGTGATATTTGGGGTTACATCGCTATGGGTCACTTCAAGCAAAAGACTATTGCTGGTGAAATTGGCTCATCAACTATGCCACATAAAGTTAACCCAATTGATTTCGAAAACTCAGAAGGTAACTTAGGCATTGCTAATGCACTATTCACTCACCTTTCTCAAAAATTGCCTATTTCTCGCTGGCAGCGTGACTTAACTGACTCAACAGTTTTACGTAACTTAGGTGTTGGTTTTGCTCATACAATGATCGCTTACGGCGCTACATTAAAAGGTATTAGCAAGTTAGAAGTAAATGAAGCTAACTTAGCTGCTGAATTAGACAGTAATTGGGAAGTATTAGCAGAGCCAGTACAAACGGTTATGCGTCGTTACGGTATTGAGAAGCCTTATGAGAAGCTAAAAGAACTAACACGTGGCAAACGTGTTAATGGCGACTCTATGCGTGCTTTTATCATGACACTTGAATTACCTGAACATGCTAAAGCTCAGTTATGTGAAATGACTCCTGCTAGCTACATTGGCCGCGCAGTTGCATTCATTGATGAACTAAAATAGATAGTAAAATAGATATTTCTATCTAAATAGTATAAAAAAGAAGGCACTACGCCTTCTTTTTTTATGTCTAAAATTTATACCGAATCTATTAAACTAACTTAACTTAACCTTCGGTAACAAACCGTATAATAAAAGAACAAAAAAACACGAATCTGTATTGGCAATAACCCAAATTTTTAACTAGTCTGAATGTACTTCTGGTTTATACCAAGTCCATTAAGTTAGTTCCCTTTCAGAGCTTACCTGCGGTTTGAGAACAAGTAGAATTTTTTTGCATATAGTCACTCTATATGAAAGAAATTCTGTGCAGTTATCGAATCGTAGGAAAGCTCCCGAAGGGCGATTTTAAAAGGCTTACATGCTGCGTTATTGATTTTGATAAGGGAATAGCCATTATCTACAATCAATGCCTTGCCTCTAAGCCTTTTAACTCTCGCTGAGCGGGAAGTTACTTATTGGAATTGGTATTACCTTCACTAGTTAACGTTGGTTCTTTAAATGTCTTACAGTATTAGCCAAGTAAAATGGCAACAAGCAGCTCCGCTACTTAAAAACATTCGTGAAAAAGTCTTTGTCTGTGAAAGACGCATCCCCAAAAAAATTGAATTTGATCAAGGTGACAGAACCGCTTATCACATGTTGGTATGTGATGATAAAAATCAAGAACCTATTGCTACAGGTCGCATATCCCCACAAGGTGAAATAAGTCGAATCGCGGTAGTTATGGGTTATAGAAGTGAAAAAATAGATAAATTTATAATGTTGGGGTTATTTCGTATTGCAGATAGGTTAACTCTTAAAGAAGTATTTATTTCAAGTCCACTTGAAAAAGTAGAATATTTTACTAAGCATGAGTTTTATCCTATCGGCTCAGTATATATGGAAGCTGGCATGCCAAAACAACGAATGGCATGCGCAATATCTAAAGCAGTTAAACATGCTGAAAAAGCAAAGTATTACTTAAATCACTAATGCTGAACTATTTTGACTGCCATAAAGACTCATCATCATATAGCTTATACAAGCCCTCAGCACGACCAATTAATAACTGAGCAAAATTCTTTTGTTCTTCATTTTCAGCTTGTAATAAATTTTCAGCTTGCATTTGCCACTTTAAAGCAAAGTGTCTTAATGCCTCACGGGCATTTGGTGCTACATCAACACTGCTATGGTCACTAGGTAAGTCGCCACATAAAACCCAAAACTTTTTACCATCCATTGCCGTTAATTTCCATAACGCCAATAAAGGTACTAAATAGCGACTTTCTTCTACAGTAACACTATTAGTAACAATACCTTTCTCGGCTAAGTATTTAGTCGCTATTTGATATTGTTTTTTTACCCACTGCTGCTGTTCTTCTTCTGTCATCTCTACTGCTTCGGTCATTTTAACTCTCTAATTATTCGGGTTTATTTGGGGTTAGTTATTTATAAAGTAAACAAGGTTGTCATGATTAATTTGCAAGTTGTAGCTTTTCGCTTACAGCTAGCAACTTAATATTAAATTGTTAATTTTATCAGTGACTAGCTTGGCTATTTTCTAGGTGCTATCGTTCCTTAACAACATTACAACACATTTAAATTGCCTTTTCTAGCAAGAAAAAATGGAGATACCTGATGGCTTTATTTGATTTACCTGATTTTGATGACCACGAGCAAGTAGTTTATTGCAGTGATGATACAAGTGGACTAAAGGCTATTATTGCCGTACATAGTACCAAACTTGGTGCAGCTGTAGGTGGCTGTAGAATGTGGGATTATGCGAGTGACGAGGAAGCCCTTGTTGATGTGTTGCGACTATCAAAGGGCATGACATATAAAAATGCGATGGCTGGTCTTAAGATGGGTGGTGGGAAGTCTGTCATTATTGGCGATGCTAAAACACTTAAATCTGAAGCACTGTTCAAAGCTTTTGGTGAAGCATTAAATAGGCTCAATGGACGCTACTTGAGCGCAGAGGATGTCAATATTACGACAAGTGATATCGCTATCGCAAATAGTGTGACCCCCTTCGTAACAGGTACCGAAGGTAAGAGTGGTAATCCCGCTCCCTTTACTGCCCTTGGCACATTTCTAGGTATCAAAGCCTCGGTAAAACATAAACTTAATCGTGATGATTTAACTGGTCTAAAAGTTGCTGTTCAAGGTCTAGGTAGCGTTGGATATGCTTTGTGTGAACACCTTCACAACGCTGGCGCAGAACTGATTATCACAGATATCAACCACGCAGCTTTAGACCTTGCCGCTACTGAGTTTAATGCTACGGTTGTTGGGTTAGACGAAATATACGATCAAGACGTTGATATTTATGCTCCTTGTGCACTAGGTGCCACTATCAATGATGAAACATTAAGTCGTTTGAAAGCGAGTATTATCGCAGGCTGTGCAAATAATCAATTATCTGAGCCCCGCCACGATCAAGCACTAGTTGAGCATGGTATTTTATACGCGCCAGATTATGTAATTAATGCTGGTGGTATTATTAATGTCTCATTTGAAGATAATTACGATAAAGTAAAATCAACTGAAAAGGTTGGCGATATTTATCACACCTTATTAGATATTTACGCTAAAGCTGATATTCAAAACAGACCTACTGGCATCATTGCTGATGAAATGGCACGTGAAATAATCAAAAATGGTGGTAAAACATAACCACGGTCGATGATCATAAATAACAGATAATAAAAAACCAGCAATAAGCTGGTTTTTTTATTGATTAACTATTTTACAACTTAATCAATTAACTGATATTGCTCACGCAAAATCGAAACAATTTCAGCTTTAGGGTTATCAGATAAAATTATTTTTTCACCGGTAATTTTTTCAGCGATATCGGTATAAGTTTTTGACACATCCATCAATACAGACAACGGCAACTTATTGTCACGTGCTAATGCTTCACGCTCATCCATACGATCCTTATTTAATAAAACATCTGGATCTGGAAAGTGTTTTAATAATAGCTGACGAAAGCCCTCTTTAGAGTTTTCAACAACATTGCCTGCACGATATTGTTCGCCGTCCCATATACGTGAAGAATCAGGTGTACCGACTTCATCCATATAAATTAGTTTGTCATCACCATTAACGTCTTTGACATAACCAAACTCAAATTTAGTATCAACAAATACTTGATCTATTTTTGATAAAGCGGCTGAAATAACATCAAAACCTTCGGTCAGTAGTTTTTCATAACGTGCGATATCACCGATAGATTTAAAGTTGAACGCTTCAAAATTATCTTCAATATTTTTTCGGGTAATATTCACATCATCAACTGCAGGAACGCCAGGAATACCTTCTAAAATACCTTTAGTAGAAGGTGTTTGCAGTAGTGATGTTAATTTACTATCTTTTTCTAACCCTTCAGGTAATTCAATACCACAAAAGTCTCTTTCACCCTTAGTGTATGAACGCCACATTGAACCGGTAATATATTGACGACAGATAGCCTCAATCATCACTGGCTTAGCTTTTTGCACAATCCATACAAATGGGTGTGGGATGTCTAAGATATGACTATCGGCTAGCCCTTGCTCTTTAAACAACTTAAACCAATGGTTTGATATAGCATTTAATGCTGCACCTTTACCTGGTACACCACGCATATCATTCTCACCTGACCAAATACAGTCAAAAGCTGAGATTCGGTCACTAATCACCATAATAGCTAATGAAGTATCACTTGGAACATCATAGCCCTTCTCTTCGATAAGACGTTTGCTATCTGTTGCTGTTAACCAATAAACAGAGCGCACTTTACCGCTGTGTACCGGTGCATCAGTACGGATAGGAAGGTCGTTATTAACAGCTAAAACTTTATCAGCTAGATTCATACTTAGTTCTCTTGATTATTTATTTTGGTTAAAGATTAAATATTTTCAGCATCTATAAAAATGCTGCTTAACTAAAGTTACTTAAGTTAGCGCTGAGTAATAACTTTAGTTAAACAGTATTCGCTTAAAAATAAAAAGGACGCTATAAAGCGTCCTTTTTTTCAAGCTTAGCTAATTTAGCTGAGCTTACATTCTATTTTCTTAAGCAGCTAAAGAAGCTTGCGCTTTTTCAACTAAGAACGTGAATGCTGCTTTATCGTATACTGCGATGTCAGCTAGGATCTTACGATCTATTTCAATAGAAGCCTTTTTAAGACCATTAATGAATTTACTGTAAGATAAACCATTTTGACGAGCTGCAGCGTTAATACGCGTAATCCAAAGCTGACGGAACTGACGTTTACGTTGACGACGATCGCGGTAAGCGTACTGACCTGCTTTAGTTACTGCTTGGTAAGCAACACGATAAACACGGCTACGTGCTCCGTAATAACCTTTAGCTTGCTTTAGAACTTTCTTGTGACGTGCACGAGCTTGTACACCACGTTTTACTCTAGCCATTTTCTATATCTCCTAATTAACCGTGACGTAAAAGTTTTTTAACTGACTTAATGTCAGATGCGGCGATCATGCATTTAGCACGAAGATGACGCTTAACTTTAGTACGACGCTTAGTCAAGATATGACGAAGGCCAGCTTGTTTGAACTTGTAGCCATTGGCTGTTTTTTTAAAGCGCTTTGCAGCACCTTTATTCGTTTTCATTTTAGGCATGAGAATAACTCCGCATTTATACCCGTAGGTATTGCCAAACATTAAGTAGATAGGGCGAAAGTAACCAAGAAAACTTGAATACCTTACTTGTAAGCCTTAACTACAGCGTAAAGATAAAGTTGGTGTATAGGAGATTTAAAAATCTCCTATTACTTATAAAACCAAGTTTTATCTATTTTTAGGGGCTAAGACCATCACCATTTGACGTCCTTCCGCACGACGCGGGAAGAACTCGAGCACTGTAAGCTCTTCTAAATCGTTTTTAACACGAGTAAGAAGCGCTAAACCTAGCTCTTGGTGGGCCATTTCACGGCCACGGAAACGTAAAGTTACCTTGACCTTATCGCCGCCTTCTAAAAAGCGTTTCAGGTTGCGTAGTTTTACCTGATAATCGCCTTCATCTGTACCAGGTCGGAATTTAATTTCCTTAACCTGAATTTGTTTCTGATTTTTACGTTGTTCTTTCTGCTCTTTCGCTTTTTCGTAGATAAATTTACCGTAATCCATCACACGACAAACCGGAGGCTTAGCAGTAGGGCTAATTTCAACCAGATCAACACCAGCGTCATCCGCTTGGTCCATTGCTTCATCTAATGTAACGATGCCACCAGGCTCTCCGTCAAACTTAATTAAACGAATTTCGTTGTCTAGGATATCTGTAATTAACTCATTCAAACGATGAGCTGGCTCTTTACGCCCGCCTCGTTGTCCACCTTTAATAGCCATGTTCCTCCAAAGAACTCTTTAATCTATTTATTTAATCTCTGCCTTTATTCTATAGAATTATAGAAAAGGCAGACTATTTTGCTTTTATTATATTATCCGTTTAGTACTTTATCGTTATTTAAGTCTTACTGACGTGTTTTAACTTCATCAGATAACTTAGCAATAAAATCATCAACCGACATTTTTCCTAAATCTTCACCACTTCGAGTTCGAACGGATATTTCACCTGATTCCATTTCTTTGTCACCGACAACTAATAAATATGGAACTCGCTTCAAAGTGTGCTCGCGGATTTTAAAGCCTATCTTCTCATTTCTCAAGTCTAATTTTGCTCTAAAGCCATTTTCTTTTAGTTTTTTAACAACTTTCTCACAATATGGCGCTTGTTTATCAGTAATATTCATAATTGTGGTCTGAATAGGTGATAACCATGTTGGAAACTTGCCAGAGAATTCTTCGATTAAAATACCAATAAAACGCTCTAATGAACCTAAAATTGCTCGGTGAATCATTACCGGAGTATATCTTTCGTTGTCTTCACCAACATAAGTTGCACCTAAACGCTCTGGTAAGGCAAAATCAAGTTGTACTGTTCCACATTGCCAAGCACGACCTAAACAATCCATTAAAGTGAATTCTATTTTAGGACCGTAAAAAGCACCTTCACCTGGTAAGTATTCAAAAGCAATATTACTGTCTGTTAATGCTTGTGCTAAACCAGCTTCAGCTTTATCCCAAATTTCATCACTGCCAATACGATTTTCAGGACGAGTAGAAAGTTTAACAACAACATCTTCAAAGCCAAACGAGCCATAGACGTCATAGACCATTTCGATACATTTTTTCACTTCAGCTTGAACTTGTGATTCCATACAGAAAATATGAGCATCATCTTGAGTAAAGCCACGAACGCGCATCAAACCATGTAAAGAGCCTGAAGGTTCATTACGATGACAACAGCCAAATTCAGCAATACGCAATGGTAAATCACGGTAAGACTTCAAACCTTGATTGAAAATTTGAACATGACCAGGACAGTTCATTGGTTTAATCGCGTATTCACGCTTTTCAGAGGTAGTAGTAAACATACCATCTGCATATTTGTCCCAGTGACCCGATTTTTCCCAAAGACTTCTATCCATCATCATTGGCGCTTTAACTTCGTCATAATCATATTCGTGTAATTTTTCACGAATAAATTTCTCTAACTCAGTATAAATAGTCCAACCATCGTTATGCCAAAACACCATGCCTGGCGCTTCTTCTTGCCAATGGAATAAATCTAATGTTTTACCAATTTTACGGTGATCACGTTTTTCAGCTTCAGCTAAACGTACTATATAAGCTTTAAGTTGCTTTTTATCAGCCCATGCTGTGCCGTAAATACGTTGCAACATTTTGTTATCTGAATTACCACGCCAATAGGCACCAGCTACTTTCATTAATTTGAACTGATGACAATGACGCATGCTTGGTACATGAGGACCTCGACACATATCAATGTATTCTTGATGATGATATAAAGCCGGCGTATCAGTTTTCTCGATGTTTTCATCAAGAATTTGTAATTTGTATGTTTCACCACGTTCAGTAAACGCATCGTAAGCGTCTTGCCACGTACCTGTTTTCTTAACTACTTCATAACCCGTACGAGCAAGTTCTGTCATACGTTTTTCAATTTTGGCTAAATCGTCTTCAGTAATTGACTCTTCAAGGTCAATATCATAATAAAAACCATTTTCAATCGTTGGACCAATTGCCATTTTAACATCTGGGTATAACTGCTTAATAGCATGCCCTAATAAATGCGCACAAGAATGACGAATTATCTCAAGACCTTCGCTGTCTTTATTGGTGATAAGTTGCAAAGAGGCATCTTGGGTAATTAATTCGCACGCATCAACAAGGTTTCCGTCAATACGGCCAGCAATGGTTGCTTTAGCAAGACCAGGGCCAATATCAAGCGCAACATCCATTACAGATACAGCTTGTTCAAAAGAACGTTGAGAACCATCAGGGAGAGTAATTACAGGCATGTTTTTTCCTTATTCAGTGGCGGCACACACGTAGCGTCGCTTGAGTTTTAATAGTTAAAAATAAGTGGTATTAGCTGCTGCATCTTGCAATCGCTTAATCATGTTCATCCTGAACATAAAAAAGAGCATATAGCTCTTTGTTTAGAATTCGTTTTTTCTGCGGATGATTGTAAAAGCCTTACCCTTTTTAAACAAGGGTTTTCACAAGCTTTGACCAATTAAAGCATTTTAAGTCTTATGATAGGCAATACTATGGTTTAACCCAGCTATATAAGTAGGATAAATGACAAAGCGATAAGCACAGATCTACATAGCACTTTACAGGGAAATCAGTAATACTGATAACAATAGTACTTAATAACTAGCTGAGTTTAGTGAAAATATTTACCCTTTTAACAACGTTCCTGCTTTTTATCTCTCTATCCTTCGCACACGCCACAGAAAACCCATGGAAGTTATGGAAAAAGAACAGTTCACAAAGTGTCAGTTCTCGCCCCGCTATAATTGATGGCAATATTGACAAAAACCTCATCGAAATTAAAGCGACAGCAATAGTCCGCTCAAGCCTGTCTGGATTTTTAGTCTTTTTAAAAGATGTCGACAACACCCAAAACTGGTTAATTAATGCCCGTGAAAGCAAAGTAATTAAACAATACTCAGCGCAACAAAATAGCTTCTATATAAAGCTAACTAAAATTTGGCCATTACAACCAAGAATTTTAATACTAAATTCTCTATTTTGGCAAAACGATGACTTAAGTCTTGAGATAAAATTAACAGATGAAGCAAACGTTGAAGACTACCTGCTTTCTTCTGTGAACAATTTCGACGATTATTTACAAGTAAAAACTCATAGCGCCCATTGGAAAATAATACCGAAGCAATTAGAAGATGAAGGTAGCGGAATTGTTATTGAATATACTTTTATCGCTGATGGTCGGGGAGACACACCAAAGTGGTTGGCTGATCATTTTGCACTTAAGTCTATTTGGAAAAGTATACGTAATATTAGGCGTCAGTTACCACAAGAAAAATGGCAACAACAAACAGTTAAAGGTATTACTGAATTATCTACAATACCTTTAACTGATAAACCTTAACGAATAACAACGAGAGCATCACCAATAACCAAGACATCAAAAGCTTAGTCAGATTTCAATCATCCTGAATCCATTCATCGTCATTCCCGAGTTCTCTTGTCGGGAATCCATCGGCACAATAAAACCAAAAAACTGGATTCCCGATTAGACACTTCGGGAATGACGGCGAGAGTTTGGCGCTACCCATCTACAAGTAACTTAAGCCAAAATTGTTTACCGAAAATTCAACGAATTACGTTTATGTTACTTAGAGGATAATGCATCACCAATAACCAAGACATCAACAGCTTAGTCAGATTTCAATCATCGAATGATAAAGGCTTGGAAAATTAATGTAAATGGCTATTTAGTTAACCCCAGAGCTTGCTGTTAACGTCATCTTCGAAGTCTCTGATCGGAACGTAGCATGGACGCTTCTTATTAGACAATGCAGGACGCATATTGTCCTGATCCATTGTCTTTTAGAAACTAGATCCAGGAGAATGTGCATCCTGCATTCTATTCTAAGTAACTTAAAATTAAGTTGTTGATTTTTAGGCAAAGAACAAAAGTATAAACACCGTCATCTTCGAAGTCTCTGATCGAAGATCCATCACTCTTTATAAACTGGATCCAGGAGAATGTGCGTCCTGCATTCTCTAATAAGTAGCATCCATGCTACGGCCGATTAAAACACCACGGGAATGACGTGCCTAAGCCAGATGCATAGGCACATTAATTTACTGCTCTGCTGTAATCGCTAATGCCATTGCTTCAGCAATTTTAATACCATCAATACCAGCAGATAAAATTCCACCTGCATAACCAGCACCCTCGCCCGCAGGATACAAACCTTGTGTATTAAGACTTTGCAGACTCGCTTTATCACGGGTAATTTGAATAGGTGATGAAGTGCGTGTTTCTACTGCGGTTAATGTTGCTTCCGCCATCGAGAAACCTTTAATTTTCTTATCAAAAGCCGGTAATGCTTCTCTAATAGCAGCGATAGCATAATCAGGTAAGGTTTCACTTAAATCACAGTAAGTAACACCGGGTTTATATGACGGAGCAACACTACCGTGATCGCCACTTTTACGTCCTGCAAGAAAATCTCCTACAAGCTGTACCGGTGCATCATAATTTTCGCCACCCACTTTAAACGCTTTTTCTTCTAATTTACGTTGGAATTCCATACCCGCAAGTACATAATCTCTATCTGAAGCAAATTCACTGGTGATGAAATCTTCCGGTTCAATACCAACAACAATAGCACTATTGGCATTACGTTCAAGACGAGAGTATTGACTCATACCATTGGTCACTAAACGGCCTTCTTCCGAAGCAGCGGCAACAACAGTGCCCCCTGGACACATACAAAAACTATAAACCGAACGACCATTACTACAATGGTGAACTAACTTATAATCTGCAGAGCCTAAAATTTCATTACCGGCATTATTGCCAAAGCGTGCTTCATCAATAACCGCTTGTTCGTGTTCAATACGAAAGCCAACAGAGAAGGGTTTTGCTTTCATGTAAACACCCTCATCAAATAACATACTAAAGGTATCACGAGCACTATGGCCAATGGCTAAAGCAATATGATTAGTCTCTATATGATCACCATTAGAGAGCGTTAAACCGGTAACTTTTTTGTTTTGGTAACCTTCAATGCCTTCTGCTGTACATTCATTACCGTCAACATCAGTAAAGTGAATTTTATCAACACGCTGGTTAAATCGAACTTCACCGCCCAACTCAAAAATTTTAGCGCGCATTTTTTCAACCATGGTAACTAATTTAAACGTACCAATGTGTGGCTTACTGACATAAAGAATTTCTTCTGGTGCACCCGCAGCAACAAACTCATGCAGAACCTTACGACTGTAATGCTTAGGATCTTTCACTTGGCTATAAAGTTTACCGTCTGAGAAGGTACCTGCGCCGCCTTCACCAAATTGCACATTTGATTCAGTATTAAGTATTTTTTTACGCCAAAAGCCAAAAGTATCTTTGGTACGTTGTCTTACTTCTTGACCACGCTCTAATACAATGGGATTAAAGCCCATTTGTGCCAATACTAAGCCAACAAATAAACCACAGGGTCCCATACCAATAACAACGGGACGATTTTTAAGGTTCTTTGGTGCTTCACTAACAAATTTATAAGCCATATCTGGCGTTTCTTTTACTTGAGTATCATCGGTAAATGTTGCAAGCAGCGCTTCATTAACATCCGTTTCCACATCAAGGGTATAAATAAGGAAAATACAATTTTTCTTACGTGCATCATAACCACGTTTAAACACGGTGAATTTTATTAACTGAACATCTTTAATGGCGAGTTTAGTTAAAATAGCTTGTTCAAGTTCGTGCTCTTGATGGTCAAGCGCGAGTTTAATATTGGTTAAACGAATCATTCTTTGAGATCCAGCATAGGAAGAGTAATATTTTTCACTATTTTACCTGTACGCCATCATTTTAGAAACAAGAGATTGAATTTGCCCTCAACAAAGGTATGATCCACACCACTATTAAGACAAAAATTAACAGATTTAGATAAAGCCATGGCATTTGTAGTAACTGATAACTGTATATTATGTAAATACACTGATTGTGTCGCAGTGTGTCCAGCTGATGCCTTTTATGAAGGACCAAACTTTCTTGTGATAAGTCCTGACGATTGTATTGATTGTGACTTATGCCCTGTTGAGTGTCCTGCAGGGGCAATTTATCAAGAAGATGAAGTACCAGCAGACCAAAAAGAGTTTATTGAACTTAATGCCGAATTAGCAAAACACTGGCCTAGGATCACCGAAGTTAAGCCGCCGTTAGATGAAGCAAAAAAGTGGGATGGCATCACAGATAAAATTCAATATTTGGATATACAGTCAGACGACTAGCCATCTAACAGGCTCATCTGCCACACAATCTATCGCTCTATAGGAAAGCAGCTATACTACATAAGATATAACATTAGGTATAATCACCTTGGAGATATCTATGTGGCATAGCATAGAACAAGCCATTAGCGCTGAAACTGGCAAGCCGTTTTATATTTCTGAAAAAAAAGAAATATCCACAAGTATTGGTAGCACCTCTTCATTAAGTAGTTTAATTGATAACAAAGCGCCCCCCTCCAATTTGTCGTTCAAAATTACAGATGGTCACCGGAGTTACTTTTTAAAAATTAATAACAAAGACTATTTAGATCACTTTCAAGCCGAAGCTTACTCATTAAAGCAACTTAATACACTGGCTAATATTGCCAGCCCAACCGTAACCAGTATCGGCACCAGTTTAGACAAAAGCTTTTTGGTGCTAGATTATGTTGATTTTAGTAAAGCAAAACCTATGCTTTGGTATCAACTCGGTCAAAAACTCGCTCAAATGCATTATGAAACCCGCCATGGCCAATTTGGTTGGCAACATGATAATTTTATCGGTGACACAATTCAACCTAATCACTGGAGCAGTAACTGGACTACCTTTTTTTCTGACCAACGCATTGCTTGGCAACTACAATTACTGTCAGAGCGTTCCGTTATGCTGGGTAATATTGAACATATCACCCAAGTTTGTCACGATGCTTTACTTCATCATCATGTAACACCCTGCTTAGTGCATGGTGATTTGTGGCAAGGTAATACCGGCTTTAGCGGTGAACAAGCGATGATTTTTGATCCTGCTTGTTATTATGGTGACCGAGAGGTAGATATTGCTATGACCGAATTATTTGGACATTTCCCTGATGATTTTTATCATGGTTACCAAGCAGAATATCCTTTAGATGCGGGTTATGAGCAACGAAAATTAGTCTATAACTTTTACCATATCCTCAATCATGCCAATGTTTTTGGCGGTATTTATATTGACCAAGCAAAAGCCGCATTATCACGAATAATGTCACTACCATTACATTAACAAATTACATGCCTATATAGTTAACTCAGAAGATTACTGTAAACGTCATCTTCTAAGTAACATAAGGTTACTATAATCGTCATATTCTAAGTAACATAAGGTTAAACTGTTGATTTTTAATCAAAGAACAAGAATGTATAAATCGTCATCTTCGAAGTCTCTGATCGAAGATCCATTGTATTTTAGAAACTGGACCCAGGACAATAAGCTCAGGAGAATATGCTCCTGCATTCTCTAATAAGGTACTTCCTGTACCGTCTGCATTGTCTGCATTGTCTGCATTGTCTGCATTGTCTGCATTGTCTTCATAAGTGGCACCCATGACATAAGGCACAAGCGCGAATAAAAATGTTACTGGTAGATGGTTGGGGCGCAGCAGCTGATTTGCTAATAAGTACCATCCATGGCACGACAAATTAAGATACGATACAGATCAAAGACCTAGTCAATAATCATTAAAACAGAGGGCTATTTTTGGTAATTTAGTTAAAAATAGTCATACTTGTATCAAACCCGATAATTACAACTGATACCATTCTCCCCGGAGGCTATATGACAATTAAACTCACTGAAAAACGAATTACTTGTCCACACTGTGGCCACCATCTGCATACAACAGTAGATGCCACAGCAGGCGATCAAGATTATTATGATGAATGCCCTGCTTGCTGCATGGAAATTCACTACCATTTACATATCGATGAATATAGAAAGACGATTGAATTAACCGTTGAGAGTGATGATGACTAGGTGTTTTAACTCAACTGCCCATTCCTACGTTTAGATCTAATAACCTGACAATACCACTTTACTTTTTAAGACATTTTTTGCCTTGTTTGCTCAAGCTATCTCCTCTATGATGCATGAAGTTTCGCGATAACCGATCCCTCCCCTTACTAAAGTTACCAATGACATGAACCTAGCCGACTTTTTCACCCACAGTAAAAGCTTATTAAAGCTCACTTACCCTATTTTAATTGCACAATTAATTCAAAATTTAATGGGCTTTGTTGATATTGTCATGGCAGGTCGTGTTAGCGCCACTGATCTAGCCGCAGTTGCCGTAGCCAATAGCATTTGGTTACCCTTAATATTGACCATTTATGGGCTAATCATGGCGCTTTCTGCGATCGTTTCACAGCTTGCAGGTGGGGGGAAATATACTGATATAGTAGAGCAAACCTATCAAACCGCTTGGATAGCGCTAGTGCTCGGTATTTCGTTAATAGGGCTTTATTACCTACTCACGCCTATAATCGCACCAATGGTTACCTTAGATGGCAACCTTGAAGTATTAATGTTTGATTATTTAGGTTTTATTGTCTGGGGCGCTCCAGGGTATTGTTTATACCTAGTATTAAGAAACTACTCTGAAGGACTTTCATACACTAAGCCAACCATGATCATTAGCATCATAGGTTTACTAGTTAATATCCCTGCTAACTATATATTTATTTATGGAAAATTTGGCATGCCAGCACTTGGTGGTGCAGGTTGTGGCCTCGCCACTGCATTAGTTTTTTGGTCAATGTTTATCAGTATGCTTATTTATTGCTTCTATTCAAAAGTACTGAAACAAGCCAATTTATTTAGTGCTTTTTACTGGCCAGTATGGACCGAAATAAAAGGTATTCTAGCCTTAGGTATCCCTATCGCGTTATCACTACTGTTTGAAGTCAGTCTATTTGCCATTGTTGCTATCATTTTAGTACCCTTTGGCTCGCAAGTGGTGGCAAGTCACCAAGTGGCCTTAAACTTTACCGGATTAGTGTTTATGGTACCGTTAAGTATAGCGATGGCGACAACCATTAAAGTCGGTTTTGCTATTGGGAATAAAAACTTCAAACAAGCCAGAGACTATACCATGTACTCCATTGTACTTGGCCTAGCCCTAGCTTGCTTTACCGCATTGATAACTGTTCTATTTCGAACTCAAATTGCCGCAATTTACAGTACCGAGGCGCCGGTGATAGAATTAGCAGCCAGTTTAATGTTACTGGCCGCTATCTATCAGTTTTCAGATACTATTCAGGTAGTTTCAGCAGGTGCATTACGTGGCTATAAAGATACCAAGTCTATTTTATATATAACCTTTGTTTCTTATTGGTTAGTTGGCTTAACAGTTGGTTTAATACTTGGCATGACTGACTGGATTGTTCCTAAAATGGGACCTTATGGTTTTTGGATAGGTTTTATCGTTGGTTTAACCACAGCGGCAATATTACTCGCTTGGCGTTTACACGTAATTCAACAGCGTATTAAAAATGCTGAGCTATTACGAGGTGATAAAAAGCAGGAAGATGACAGTCAAGAAGCGCAAGCCTAACTATTTACCAGACGACTAGACTCATATTCAACCACTTTGTTTATTTTAAAAGCATGTAGCACTTATTTATCAATGAATTAAACAAAATTGCTTGCAAGGCTATTAAGCAAAAGCTAGTATAGCCCTCGTTGAGTTATCAACATGTGCTCGCTTAGCTCAGTTGGTTAGAGTACTTGCATGACATGCAAGGTGTCACAGGTTCGAGTCCCGTAGCGAGCACCATATAATAGCAAAGAGCTACCTTCGGGTGGCTCTTTTGCTTTCTGCTATCCAAGCTCTATTCCAATTTGTACACACGATAAACATTCAAGCCGTGCCTATAATTATTCTATGATTTATTGCTAACGTTAGCAATGACCAATTGTTAACGTCAAATAATCGTGAATACTTTCCTGCAAAGATATGAGAAAACTGAAGTACTACTCTTTTTTCATACTTAGGGGGTCAACCCAAGCAGCAATATTTTGGCAATTATTCTAACAGTTTGATGGTTTAACTATATGAATAATATCTTGGGATACAATAATAGCCCTGTGATTTATTGACAGGATTATCTATTGTTTATCTTACCTAAAATCCATTGTTCAACATCAACTCTAACCCATGCTACAGAACGAGAAGATAACTGTATTGGGCTTGGAAATTCACCTTTATTTTTATAAGTGTATATCGAAGATCTTGATAGTCCTGTCATGCTTATAACTTCTTTGATTCTGATTAGGTCGCTAGGCTGCTTACTACGTGTCTGAGTTTGTTCAATACTCAGTTTTTGTTCAGGAATATTTGCTCTTGTTTGTTCTGATATATCTCGTTTTGTAAGCTGTGATTTAAATCCATCAATGTGTCGTTTAACTAACTGCAATTCATTAATAGTATTTTGGGTTTTAAGTGATAGTTGTTCTAAATACCCATTGAGAAGTTCAAACTCCAAATTATTCATGTCAGATCCTTTATTATTAAAGCTCTAACTATCAATGAAATTACGTACTTTTACCAAAAAATTTAATTGTACATATTGACCGAGTTTATCTGAGCTTTAAGCCAAATGGAGAATTGATATTAAATCTCATGGATACTTTGTCTTCATCTACAGAAGCCGTGACAGAAATATCTGTGTCGTTTACTTCTAGCGTAGTGCCAACAAAGCAATACTTAACTTTCGAAAAGTTTCTTTCTCACATTTCGTTGGCAATTGATTACGACCTAAGGTTCACCGTCAAGCAAGCTGCTAAAAAATGGGGGTATGTTGGGTTCGGTAGATAACATCATAAAGAATGAGAGCTGGCGGTAAGTTAAAGCGTAACCAAAAAAACCTTAGTACCTGCAACGCCCCTAAATTCTAGAGGCCATAAGTCACATCGTTAATGATTACTAAACTAATAGAAAGTATTCATTTAGTACCTATTAAGCTTAAGTTTCCTAAAATGATTACCTTATTAACTCTAATAATGTTTCTTATATAAAAGGTAATCATTTTGGGGGAATCACACTATTTCAAGCAACAAGAAGCCCACCGAAGTGAGCCGTTTGCAAAGCAGATTTATTTGCCTAAATACCACTTATAACAATTTCATAAGTGGTTGTTTTTCTAAAACCTGACATTTCTTAATTCGCTGGATAGGCTCACTGTTACCACAAAGAAGACATTAGCTCATGCGGTTAAAGGTTGTGATTGGATTAGAATTTGTATTGATAAATCACCATAGTCACTTGTTATGTATTGTGCTTCGCCAACACTACATTCTTGTTATAGAAGTCCACTGCAAAATCCGTTGCTTTAGAAATAAAATGATAACCAGTCATTGCTACAACTTCATATTGTGGACTTGCATCAACGACCCCAAGAACTTTGTAAGCTGATGGATGAATCAGCTTAGAGCTTAATTTATAGAAAAAGTCATAGTCTTCTTGGTATCCGTGAGTCTTTGCTAAATAGCGCATACGAAAACAATGAGTTTCAATATTTTCAAACGGAGATTTATCTAGCTCTTCTTGGATTATATTTTTATCATTATCAGAAAGCTCATAACCTACTGCTTCACATTTATTCATAAATGCATCATTAAGTTCGTCCCTATCATTCCCCAACTGAGCAAAGAACCTCTTCATGGAATGCTCATTTTGATTAACTTCAATAAGTATTAAATACAGTTCAAAAATATTGCGACTTGCTAGAGTCACGATAGAGCCATTATCCAAGTTTTTCAACCACAGCAGTATTTCATTATCCAATGCTTTAAATAAGTACATATTTAGCAAAAATATGTTACTTAACGAATCTGGCTTTCCCATCGAGACAGCAACAAAAGAAAGATCCCGATGGCAATCGTTAAGCATATCTTCTATTTTTTTTGGGTCATTTAACTTCATAAAAACTTATTACCATGCTCAAAGTGTTGCTAGAACTACCAACAATACATACCAACACCGCGTTTAGTGGACTAAAATTGTGGGTTGTAATGTGTAGTAAAGCGTAACCTACTGTTTTAGCTCCATTTAAACGCCTTGTTAAATTCCGTTCTCGAAGCATTCGTGGACAATATTTGATACTTTCCAAAACGGCTCATAGTCTTGCTCAACAGTCCTCGATAATGGGTAGATTATTTTATCAAATGATTCAGAATAGCAAACGAAAATGGCTTCGAAAACACCACATTGACTTAAAGCATATTGTGCATCCATGTAACCATCACGATTAATTAAATAATCCTGTTTTAAAAAATGCTTCTGAGCTTCTAGGTACTCATTTTTGTGCTCGTCTCTGATAACACCAGAAACACAATGCAAAGGTATTCTATGTGCAGCAGGATCTCTAAAATCTTTTAACTCAAAAAACCAGTCCTTGAACTCGTTAAGTCTATTTACTATTTCAGGGTGATATTGTGATAAGGCTTCCTGAAACTTGTTATTAAACAGGCCTACTCTGGTTCTCTTCTTGTTATTCTCATTAGCACCATCTATTAAGTTAAACTCGTGTTGAAGAGCCCATGCTAAATTATCTATTGCACCAATCATGTTTAAGTAGAATGCATTTAGTAATATATTGACCTCAGTCATTTTATAAGGGTCTAGCCTTTCGCCACCTGACTTGTTAATCACTTCGGTAAGTTTGTAATGACTTTCCATAATTTGAAGTGAACGCTGCCCATACCCATATTGAAGATAATCTTTGGGCTTCTTTTTGCTAATCGTAGCTGAAAGTTCCTGAAACTTACCTATTACAAACGAATCTCTAATCATAATCACCTAGGAAATTAACGCCCACTTAAGCAGACAAAAATAGTTGGTTGAAATGTGTAGCCAACCGGAACCTAATCAACTGTTTTTGTTCCGTTTGAAGTGCTTGTTATGTGCTGTACTCTCTTATTGACTCAAGAGATTACGAATTTACTTATTATTGTTTTTCGATGCAATGTAGGCTTTGCAAGCTTCTGCACGAATTGATATATCAATAGCCTTTTCACATTTTTCCCCATGAATAGAAAGTATATTCAAAGCCTCACCTAAATCCGTTATTAACACATTTCCCATTGTATATTTTTCTATTGCTTCTTTTTCAATATCACTTGGCTTCATATTTATTCCCGTTTAATCTGCTTGTTATTATGTGTAAGACCTAAACCAGAGCGGTTTACCGCCTTTACCTGAGTATTAGATTATTACATAAAAACGTATACGATCGTGAGCTTAGAAAGTTTAACCAGAAAAATACAAAAGATAAGTTCTTTCCCTGAACCTTAAAGATTAACGACTTGATTAATATGCTTTACTTTTAATATTTAACCAATCTAAAATTAGAATGAATACTAAGGCAGTCAGTGCCACATAAAGCATATTACTGAGAAGTCTCAGTAATATGACACAAGTGATTCATTAGAAAATATATGGCAAATATACTTGTGGCTAATGTCTCCTTTGCGCACATCAATGTCATTAACTTAAGGATTTAACACGTACGTTTATAATTCATTGGGTACTTATTTGTCTTGTTTCTACGGTCTTGTCGAACAAACTTACGATTGGGTCGAATAACACTTAAACTCTTTGATATTTTACTTATCAGTAATTCATATAGCTCAAGTTCAGCTAGCTTCATTGTGAAGCGAACTATATTATCTTTGAGCTGATTTATCGCAAAGGTAAAATTGATTTTATATTCGTAGAGCCTAGTGTTTTTAGGTTTCTTTATTTTTCGTTTTGCATCATGGATCGCAGAAGCTGAAAGGTTTTTGGTCAATAGCTTAGCGTGTAAATCTTGTAAAATACCTTCAACAGAAACACTAGAATAATTCTCAATATTGAGACGACTTTTCAATACTTTGTAATCTTCTTCAACTCCCCAGCGTTGGTGATATAAATCAGCAAAAATTGAAGTAGGATAAGCTTTCAAGTCAGTTAATGACGAAACTAAAACTTCTGATTCACCCGATGGCAAGTCAACTCTCACTAGCCTTAAACGTATGGACTCTGTAGATATGTTGTCTTTTCTACACCGACGAAGTGACTTCTCAGTGCAAGGGAAATCAACGATATCACTATATTCACCACTCTCTAAGAATGCTTTAATAATATTAGGGCTTTTAACAATGCGCATGCAAAAATCAACATTCTTTAGCATGTGGTACTTATAAAACCAAACGGCAGGGTAACCTCTGTCGTAAAGCACTAAGTCTCCTATTTCGGTTTTATTTAAATGCTTTAATGCCATTTCACGCTCACCTGTTGAATGGCTCTCTACCTGTAAATCTACAGTAATATTATTATTAACATCATAAAGTTGAGAAAGGCGAACGGCAGGCATAGAAGCTTGTGAACGTGCTTTACCAAAGTGATTGAGTAACTCATCAGAAATAGGTAATTGTGTGACTGAGCCGTCAACAGCTAACAACCTATGGCCCTGCCATTTATCAAGGGTTGCAGTTTCATAGTAGGCTTGAACTAAGTCATCATTTAATTCAATAAACGCCTTATGAGAGAGCTTCATTCTTGCTTTACAAAAAGCGGCTGTGCTGACTGATTTTGTTGATAAGTAGCTATCGTCTATAACATTGAAAAAACGAACAAGCTCAGCTTGAATTGAAGCGTTGAGAGCATTCAACATAAAACTCATTAAACGAGGAAAAGTAAGGGTTCTATTTCGAGTGAAATCAGTAGATTTTTTACGATGATTTTCTAAAAATTCAGTTGAATGAATTTTGTTGGTTAAATTTTGTACTATTTGAATTAAATACTGAACAGGTCATTTGTGATTTCTCTCTATTTTTAATTCATAGACAGGTTAGCAACAGGGTAACCTATTGTAAATATTTAAATTAACCTTAAGTTAATGACATTGTTGCGCACATTGCGGACATTGCGGACATTGCGGACATTAGCATTTAATCATTAGCGGTGATTTGGATTAGATTTTGTATCGCTACCCCCTTACTAAGCGGTAAATATAGTTGGCTAAAATATTTGAGGAACGACAAACAACCAACTGTGAATTTTCCGTTTAAATGCCTTATAGCAATTAATTACAAACCGAAATCTCTTTTGATTGATTTTGCTAAACCATCAAGGTCTGGAAACAGAAACTTATGAGTTACCCCTAACTTATGTAATTGTTTTCTTAACGCGGGTTTACTTTCTTTAGGTATTTCATATTTACCTAGATAATCTACTGAATTGCGATCAACTTTAACTTCCGTAAAACTATTTAGGCCACCTGGCATTGGGGATAAAGTAAAACAACCTTCTTGGGCTGCTACTCTCATATTTAAACTTGAAGAATTAAATCCTGTGATTTTTCCAATATTTTGAATTTCAACATATTTATCCATTACGAAGTTAGTCATTACTGAAACACCAAAAACTGCTCCATCTAAATGGTCAAGTTCAGGATTTTCAACAGCAAAGAATAAAGCTTTTAGTGGATTTAAACTCCAATCTAGTAATCTTGTAGGTAAACCGTGATGTTGTGCATGAATCAACCATTCAAGCGAATTTTTAGGTGGAGTCTTGAGGAGGGAACACCCATGTTTTTCAAAAGCACGTAAAATTTCTCTTTCTAAATTAGACCACTCGTAACTATTCCATATACCAATTGAAGAAGTATTAATTGAAGACACGTCAATTCTAGCAAGTGAAGGAAGCAGAGCCCATTGTGTATCTGCGTGACCACGATAATAGTTTACGTCACTAAAGTTATCAATTGAGCTTAAAAATTCACTAATTTCGCGCATAAGTATCCGTATTAGAGCTAACGCCGCAATAAGCGGTGAGCAATAGTTTGCTAAAATGTTTAACGAAGCGGAACCGAGCCAACTGTTACGAATCGGACTTAATGGCCTTGTTAGCTGCATTTTCTGGTTTATAGTTTTGCTTCCAGTGTGTACCTAGAGGTAGCATAACTATATGTAAAACCAGCCACCAAAGAAAAACTGGTGCAACACCAAAAAAATGTCCCGCAGGCATATATCCATGAGACATTTGATTTCTCAAGTCACCGTAAATCTTATCTATTAATATTGCTTGGATATTTCCAACAATATCTTGACCTAAAACCTCGATAATAACAGGGTGATCTAATAAAAATTTAAGACCACTCCTTTCTTGAGTGCCATCGCCATGTAATGTTGTTGGTTCCTCCCCTTGGCTTCGTGCTACATACCTAAGCGAGTTCTCTACCTGTGGAATAAGGATATGACATGCACTTAAGAAATCGCCTTCAAGGCCAAAAGCTATACCTTTTACAAAAAAACATTCATGCCCATATGGTATAAATGGATTATTTTTGAGGATTGATTCAAGCGCATACTCAGAAACATGGTGCTGTATCATTAATTCGTCTAGCGCAGGTCGAATTTGCCCTTGAACTGCTAACTGGTGATCAATACCAATATTTTTCATCATCGTTGCCCAAATAGCAGAAGCATCTGGGTTGTCACTAAGTCCCATTCCAGATGGAACTGTAGCAACTGTTATCCCCTCATGGTCAATATGTGTTCCACCAAACATCCATGCGAAACTATTTTTCATTTGATCAATTGCTTGGTCTTTTAGCTTATTAATATCTGTAGGTCTCGAAACCAAAACCCCAAGCCTAAACAGCATATCGAAAAAGTCTTTACCTTGGACTGTAGTTTTAGCTTGATGAACAATTTCACTAATATCTTGAGGTGGAGATGAAAACTCATGAAGTTGATGTAAAGACTCTATTTGGTGGTCTCGCATTGTCTCATATAGCTCAAGCCTTTCTTGTCTTGTGTTAGGAATTTTAGATAAAGCATCAATCGCTTTTAATATACATCCAGCAGCTATTAGGCCTCCACCATGAATCTCGGCATCTTTAATGTGGCAGTTAGCTATTTCTCTCCAAATTTTCTGTTGTTTGCTTTTATTACGGTCTGAGTTTGCAGAGTTCAAGGCACATTCCCAAGCATTTGTCGCTGTTCTTGTATCACCTAATTCAAAGCGCGCTTGTGCTATTTCTTCTGCGACATTAAGAATCCAATCATTACCACCAACACCGCATTCATGTGATAACGAGAGAAGGCGTAAAGCATAAAAAGGTGAGTCATCTAACTTTTTAGTATTTACCTCAGATGTAATAAAACTAGACAAATTTTCAAATAAATCAGGACGCTGATTATCTCTCCTGAACATACAACTTAGCCTCAAAGCCCTTTCTATTCGTTCTGCTGGGTATATCCACGACACACCATCATCCAGTAGGTTTTTAGCCGATTCAAGATATGCTTCAATTGCCATATATGCATGCCCAATACTTCCTACTTTCATAACCCAAGAAATATCTGCAATTCGAGCTTTTAGTTCTGGGATTTTAACAAATGGACAAAAATCTGATAATGCAATCAGAGATACTTTTGGAAAGTCGGAAGCGATAAGACCTCTACGATCTTGCATTATAAATTTAGGTGAAAAAGGAGCCTTAGTGTTTTCAGGTTTAAGATGCATTGAACAAGAAGCAGATAACAATTTTGCAGCACTGGAGTCTTTAATGTTCCCAAATGCTGTTTCCAACTCATAATAAATTACTTTTTTGCACGAGCTAACAACCTGATCTTGATCTATGGATTGTAAATCCTCTAAAGTTACTTCAATTTCCTGAATCGACACATAGCCTCCTTGTTATGGCTGCAGCTTACAGCTTTATTATGGATAAGTCACAGAAACACCTGATCCATAACCATTATTCAATTCACGCTAATATCCCACATTATCAATAAATTAGACACCACAAAAGATCAAATTTATATAAAAAGTAGGATGCTACGGATACGTTTCAGTAATACACTTAATAATCCTTATTCATTAGAGAATTTATGGGAAAGGTTTTTAAGTTTTGTTCCGCTTTGCGCACCAAGGGAACATTGGCACTAAGATAGTATTAGTACCAAAAATTAAACACTTAACCTGACTCGCAATTCATCTTCAACATTAACTAATATTTCTATATTATTTAATGTCAAAGCCATCTTATTGTCGATAATCCGAATTCGCTCACGTATAGGAACCCCTTTTTTAGAATTAATGATTTTATATCCCACGGACTCCATTTGTTCGGTCAATTGAGAGAGAGTAAATTTAGGTTTAAGCGCCTTTTTTCGCCAAAACACCATTTTTTTGTCTGCGTTCTTTTTTAACTTTAAATAGTATTCAGATCTTGTCACGGGGGATAAAATAAGGTTTTCGATGGTTACTGGTGAGTTTTCGTTTTTGAGTGTGAAATACTTTTTCTTGATATCAAGCTTATCCCGAATAATTTGATAAATATCATCAATGCTAACGAGGACTGGTTGGTTAAAACGGCTTAACTTTGTATGAAGCGCTATGGCTTGATTACGAGCTTTAATGTTTAGCTTATAAGTATTATAGTCGTCAGCAGATAAGCTTAGGAGGTTTTTTAAGGTGATTGCCTGTGTCTTATCAACAATCACAAGCTTACCTCTTGGGCTCTCTGCATAAACTGAAAATAGAGGCTCTAATTCATCGAGTGACAACTCACATTGCAAGCCCGTTCTTAGCCATCTAGATCTAATTTGAGCAGCTCTGGTTCTGATATTCATATGCTTAAAATCCCTTTTAATACGGTTAGCTACTTACACTAGCACTTAAAGCTTCTAATACACTGACAAAATTAGCCGTATTACGACACTATTTACCACATTGCTGACATTAGGAATTAGCTCGAATCCGTATTTTAGATTAGATTTAGTATCGATATCCGAGCTATTTTGAGTGACTGTCCTTTATAAATTTCACAAAAATGCCTTTCGTACCGTGAGACTGCATAGGTGATAGAAAGGCGTGTCTAATAAACTAATTTTTTGTGAACGAAGCTTATGCATAATAACCACACTTAGTAATAATAAAATAAGTGTGGGTTATTGATTGAAATATGGCCAAGTTATCATGGGTAGCCTGATAAGTTTCCCGAGCTTCGTCAAAGCAATACTTACTAACAAGCTTGTAAGTTTGCTTTCTCTATTTGATCTTTTAGCCAGCTAATTAGCAACGCCTTAACCTCTTCATCTGAAAATTGCTTAAATATCTCATCGACAATGCCCCATCGGCAGCCATAATCATCAATAGTCTCTTCAAAATTAGATTCAGATATTCCACCCAACTCTGTTAAGTATCGACTATCAAATGCTACTGACAATAATGAATTCACAGCTAAATCAATTTCTAATAGCCTTATTGCTTGTGCATATGATTTGCTTGCTAATAGACCATCATAAAGTTCGTCAGATTCTTCATAGAAACAACTACTACGCTTTTCTAAGTTACTTTTCATTTGCTCTAGATCTGAACTACTTGAAGATAAAATGAATTGTTTGAAATCCGACCATTCGCTATTTTTCACACTCATTGGCTGATTAATGAAAAATTCACTATCCGTAATACCCTCCTGCCCATACACAAAAGGTTCATCATATAATTCATAACAATCATTAAATATCACTTCTCTAAACTGAGAGTCCATTGGAATAATTGTCAACAGCTCACTTAAACAACTTAACCTTTGACCCTTTTCATAACGGTCTAATTTTTCTGAAGGAGTCGTGAAAGGTATTTTATCAAACCTAGTTAGCCCACCCTCACAAAACTCACCATTCTTATTAGGGCTTTTTTCGTGTACTTTTTTATAACTATCAATTAAGTCATAATTATTGAAATAACCAGTTAAGGAGATAATTTTACATAGTGAAATAAACACACTAATAGGGATTTCAAAGCTACCCAATATGGTTATCATTGTTTGCTGAATAAAACGAGGGGACTTGCTAATTATAACTTCTTCACCCGCCTCTTCATGGCAGCCAAAAGTAGATGTGAATAAATAAACCGCGTCTTCTAAGTGGCCACTGTTAATAAGAAAAATTATAGCTCCCGTCTCACCTCGATGATAGTTCTGTAATATATTTTTATAATCATCTTCACCATTTAAATCAATAAAATATAACTTTAGATACGAGAAACAAGTAGTCGATTTTTCTTCAAAACAAGAGTGTAAAAGTTCCTGTAACTGATAATAACTAACACCACCACTTTGCTCAATGAATGATTCTAAGCCATGTTTGTCATCTTCTTTCAGCCTTTCTTGAGCGGCTTTCATATCAAAATCGGTTACTTGTTTTAGCGCTGTCATTTTAATTCCTTGATATTTTTTTTGCTTATGGCTTGTTGTTTAATTGGCTTAGCAATTTATTAATTGGTTCCAGTAACATTGACAGAGACAGTATTGGCATACATACCTTCAGCTCTCGCCCTAGCTTCAATAGGGTTTTTTGCTTCAATAACAACGGTAACTTGCTGAGTTCCGCCAAAGCGAGGTTTATATCTAATTAGGCAACGGTATTTCATCTAACAATCCTTCATAAGCTTTAAATTAATGTCTGATATTTGTTAGGGTTAGTGTAATAAAAAGGTGTTAATAGTGGTGTTAACAACTGTTAACTAATTAAATTAAAATGTAGCAAGCCACCCGTAATAATTATTCATGTCGTTGGTTAAGTAACTACTAACTATCATTATTTTAATGGCGTGAATTTACTAGAAGATGAAAAGATTAAATACGCATTAGATGTAGCTGCTTTAAAGGTATTTGTTACTGAGGTGTTTTAGTAAAATCGTAGAAACGATTCATTAGAAA
Source organism: Colwellia sp. 75C3 (assembly GCF_002836255.1). GTDB lineage: Bacteria > Pseudomonadota > Gammaproteobacteria > Enterobacterales > Alteromonadaceae > Colwellia. Next base: position 38,118 of record NZ_PJAU01000037.1, read on the forward strand.
ATATATGCCAAATAATTTGAGGCTAAAGTCCGGAATGCGCACCTTTCGGACATTAAGGATTTAAGGTGTAGTTACGATTCGGATTAGATTTTGTAACGCTAACTTTAATATAAGGAATCAATTGAGAGTTAGACCTCGCAGCTTCACTACGTCCATTTATCACAGCCAAAATCTATATGAATCAATTACAATCATAAATCATAGACCTGACCCTCGGCACTAGCGGTATCTACCTTGGTCACCGCTGAAAAGTCCACGGTAATATGCTCATGACCGAAACCACTGATGTCTAGTCCCTGAATCAACTGGGGCACAGTGTAACGGTCATCCTGACTGCTGAGGTTGACTTGGCAACCGTCAATGGCGATACCAACCAGCGCGTGATTTATGCTATTTCCTAGCTTACTCACCGTCTTGCCTACTGCCGCCATTGTCTTTTTTGATTTGCGCTTTGGATTTTTCTATCAGCTGTTGAGTGAAGTTGGCCCCCCCACCTTTTTTACGCAACAAATCTCTGAACTCGGCTTTCGTGGCGTTCACCATACTAATGCCCTCGACGACCATATCATAAGCGCGCCATGTGCCAGTCCTTATGTTCAGCCTAACTTTAAAGTCAATATGAATATCTGGACGGCTGCCATCAATAATCCGAGTTTTCACCGTAACCACTTTTTTGCCCTTAATATTACCGGGGGCTTCGAACACCACTTTCTGATCGGTATACTTAGTAAATACCGTGGCATACGTGGTGATTAGGTACTCATTAAACGCTTTGTAATACGCCTCTTTCTCTGCTCTGCTCACGGGGGTTTTGCCTAACACTATTTTTGCCACTAATTTGTATTTGATATAAGGCATCAACTCTTCACGCACCACGGTTTTCAAATAATTGGCATCTTCATCAATCAACGCCTGATCATCGACAATCCGCTTAAAGGTAGACTCAGCCACCCTTTGGATCATCTTATAAGGATCTTCTCCTACTGGCATAACCTCTGCCGCCTGTGTATTAAAACCTGCGAAAAGACCACCAAACAGCACCATCGCTGCCATCCACAATCCAGTTGTTTTTAAATTCAACATGCTATCCTCCATCATTGTAAGTAACCACAAGCCCTGCAACTGAACCCTTTTTAAGTTCATCATCCTACCCTCCATCGCGACCTACTTTAAACATAAACTGACCGGAGTATAAGTAGTCAGCATAAACTCACCATTTTTTAAAAGCAAAAGTACCTTGCTGTCCTATTTTATATATACCACCCATTGCTATGTAAATAAACAACCATAAAGTAAGGATATTCTCGCCTATTATACGGTTTTTTGGCGCCAATCAAACAAGGACGAAAGGTATTCATAGTGCAAACCATATCACCTAAGGAAAAACAGGGCGTTGAGTCAGACCGCGTAGCGAATGTAGCAGGCTTCAATTTACATGCAGGCGTGATGAGTGAAGCTCAAATTAGAAAATATATGGCAGAAAAATTGAGGCTAGCGTCTCCTTTGCGCACCAAGAAGTCGTTAACGAATACCTATTTTTCACTATTTATTGGCTAAAATCTAAGGCTCACTTTTACCACCAAACTGCTGATACCTTAATCACCCAGTAAGTAAATTACCGGGTGAATTTAGTAATTGTCAATCAAACTCCACCGTCACCGTGAAGATATTAGTTTCCACATAACTGATAAAGTTAGTTAAGAACAAGTCGATTAATTCACGCGCACTATCACCTTTGAGGCTGCCACTATATAAGGTGTAAATCTGACCACTGAGAAAACACGCATCAATATCTTTCACTAGCTCAGGGTAAGCGCCTTGAAAACTAAAGTCAGTGATGTACTCGAACGTCCACAGGTTGTCGCTATTAACAATGCGTACTTCTACTGGGTGATATCCACCAAGCTCAGCCGAGTAGCTATCATCACGAAAGTTAAAGGTAATACCATTAATGCCAGGCTCGGCATTATCAATCTTAGTCAGCTCACCATTTAAAATGGCGGTTAATCTTTCAGGCACAGCAAAGCGCTGGCTCTTGTTAAAGGTCAGTTTCATATTGGTTTCCTAATGAGTAGTTATGATTGGTGGGTGTTACAGCAAGCCAGTTTCAGCAAACGATAGTGGTTCTTTAGCTATAATGATGTGGTCCAGAACTGTTATGTCAATTAACGCCAGCGCCTTTTTGATACGTTCGGTCACTTGCTTGTCAGCAATTGAAGCCTCACTTAACCCTGAGGGGTGATTATGAGCAAGTATAACGGCGGCAGCATTAACCTTAAGCGCTTGCTTAATGATTTCACGCGGATATACCGATGCAGCATCAATAGTGCCAAAGAACATTTCATTGTATTCAATTAGCGCGTGCTGGTTATCCATGAACATAACAGCAAACACTTCCCGCTCAAGACCACCAAGTTTGTGCTTTAAGTAATCTTTGGTTGCTTGAGAGCTAGTGAACTTAGCACCAGTACAATACCTGGCATCAATCACTTCAATCGCCTTCTCCAATACTTGGTCTGCTGTTAATGGTCCTGTTGTTACGTATTCCATATTATTCCCCAGTTAATTAAGTTTGCCACGAAGATAACTCAACGCCTGTGTTACTAACCAAGCTAAGCTGGCGAACACACTTGCTACTTTGGCAATACTTTCAGCAACGTTAGTCACTTTGGGTGCAATGCTATCGAGCATATTTTCTATAAATGTTAGTAATCTCATGAGTCACCTGTTTGTATCTATTCGTTAATCCAGGGCATGGCCTATGCCCTAGATGTATAACTGCTAAGCAGCTTGTGCGTATTCATGCTCATCAATAGTTACCGCATCTTTTATCCAACTAATGGCTTGTTTCACCTTGGTAACCACTAAGTCTTTCACTTCTATCACTTTGCTCAGCAGTAAGTGCCCTGTTGCTTTAATTAAGGCAAATATCCCATCAGCATTATCAATAGCAAATGATTTGGCTTTAATAATTAACTCAACTGCGTTAGCACAAAGACTACTGAAATAGCTCATTACAGCCTTACCTTTGAGTGCAGCAAGAGCCAAGATAAAGCCTATATTAAGACCAACAGCTTTAGCGATAGTGACAGCAATCACTACAGCTGCAACGACAGATGCCTTTTTCATGTTACGAGTAAGGAATGCCTTCATACTTTCGTACGCTGACTTAACTACTGTGACAATTCTAAATACGAACGATGCTTTTTTTTCTGGGTTACTTTGGTTACTTTGGTTACTTGATTTCATGGTTTCTTCCTCGATGGTTACGGATGGTTTAACGTCATGCATTTTGCTGACTTTACGATAGAACGGTATTACAACGCTTGGTACTACTTCAGCTGACCTAACCGCTTCATGAAGCAGTTGGATAAACTTGTTTAAGTCATTGTTAAAGAAGTATCTAAGCTCTTTGCCACAATACTGATCGTCAATACTGTGGATGAAGTCGATAACTCGCTTTAGATGTGCAGGTTTAATTGTTTTCACTAAGTTTGTCTCCTTTTAGTTCTTTAGCAACAGCTGCAATGGTCATGCGACTGGCACCGGTGATTTGTCGAATTTCGGTATAACTGTGGTTGGTGTTTAATAGTTTCTTAATCGATTGCCATAAGGTTTGGTTACGACGGCGTCCTATGTATTTTGTCGGGTCAGCTGCCTTAGCCCTGGCGATACCTTCGAGTGTTCTTTTACGACGTAAGTCATAATCCTTTCTTGCAGTTGCCGCCAGGATATCGAGCAACATACCGTTAACTGCTTTAAGAACTGCAGCAACGAAGTCATCACCACTGCCCTGCTCCTTCAGTGCAATATGACTAGTCGGTAAATCAAGTGCGACAACACTGACACCTTTAGCTTCGATGATATTCTTTAGGCGTAGCCAATCGTCATTCTTCAAACGACTAATACGGTCGACCGATTCAATCAATATGATATCGCCAGCACTAACATCAGATAACAACCGGTTAAGTTCGGGTCTGTCTAATGACGTTCCGGTGAATTTCTCCAGGTAGTAGTTTGATATTTGTTGGTTATGACTATTAGCGAATGCTTTGATTTCTTGTTTGGCACGAAGTACGTCTTGTTCGGTTGTACTAACGCGCAAGTACGCACGTAGAAATCCCATAGGTAAATCTCCTGCGGTAAAGTTAGGGTCGATAATGTGGACTGGTAAAGTATGGTTGGGTGGTAGTGCTAAAGTGTACCTAGGGTAGTGGTACAGGTATGGTATACCCTTTGTTTACTGGTGGTTTTGGCTTGATTTGGCTTTGTGGTGTTGTTGGTGTTTGTGCTGGTTGGTTGTTATTTAAAGCTAATGGTTTAGAAGAAGGGTTTAATAACTTTATTCTTACTGGCACGCATACAGCATACTATCAGTAAACCTTGGTTGAGTTAGTTAAGCTAGACGTTTAATTTGGGCCCAAAACTCCTATGTTTATTATAATAGAACCATTAGTTTTGGGCCCATTTTGTAATGCTGACTTGATACTTAATAGTTACTCAACAAAAAGGCCCACCGAAGTGAGCCGTTTGCAAAGCAGTTTTATTTACCTACATGTTACTTATAACAATTTTATAAGTGATTGTTTACTAAAAAACAGGCATTTCAAGCTAGAATGTTTATTTTTAACTCTTAATTTAAAAAATTAAATAATAAAAATTAAGCTCTATCAACAAGTTTAATTTTATAATATTAGCTAATTGTGATTTAGTTGCGCCAGCTGAACCCCCGTTATTATATTTTATCACCTAATTTCACTATTATTTAATAACTCATAATCATTAGAGGTTATCTTTTTGCACCCACCTTGGAGTGATGTTCCCCAATATTTAGTATTTTTAGGTACGAATGATAGATTACTCAAAAAATCTTTCAAATTAACAGGAGCAGAAAAATAGTTTGGGGTATCAAGTATCAATTTTTTATATGGTAACGATACTGAATAGTCCTCGTGATCAATTAAAGAGTTATCAACACTAACGTCTAATATAGTTGCACTTGCAATTACATGTCTGATCAGTTCTTTTGTTCCCCCAACATAAAATAGGCATTTATCACCTGAACTAATATGATCTTTATGATTAGTTCTTTGATATATAGGCCATAACCTCAAATTTAAACGGTTATTTATTACTTCAACAGCGGGTAGTTTTTTTCGTAGTTCAAAATGCGAGGCATCGACTGTTATAAATAAAAAGTACTGCATAAAGTCCTTTATAAAAAAAATTAGAATACTTTTTAGTAATTTAAGTTATAAAAGTATCTTTAAATTTAGGATTAAATTTTCATTTAACCCTTCAAATAGATAAAGCTAGGTATTACTTTAGAATATTTTTGACTATATTTTTCTTTTATAACTTATTTAATTCGGCTGTTATTTCTTTAACCCAAGTGTCACACGGTTCATCGATTGGTGCGAATTTTCTTTTTCTTTGACCTAAAGATAACACTAAGTTGTTTATCCACTCGTTGCTTAAATCAGCCTCAGAAATATACTCACTGACTCGCTCAAAGGTAATATCGACCCATTGTTCAAAGCTTAGTATTTTAACTTCTACGTTAAATACGTTAGCTAACTCTTCTTGTTTTTGTACTACATCTTTAGATAGCATTGGTTCACTGTCGACAACAAACCCTACAAGTTGTGCCATAGGCTGTAACTCGAGTTTATCACCTAGTTCATCCAATTCATCTCTTAAATATGCTTTACCAAATTTTGCATCCCATGACTCAAATACCATTCGATCATTTGTGGTGCTTACTATTTCTATATCGCCAATATTCTTATGTTTTTTATTTGCGGAACGCATTTGAGAAAGAGCTTTTAATTCACCCTCAAAACAATTTTTTTCTGAAAGAACCTGAAACAAAGCATGCATTGAAACTTCAAAAATTCTAGCTGCATAATCAGTATTTGAAACCAAGTTAGTGATAAATGCTAACGAGTTTTTTTTATTAGAGAAATAACTTTTTTTCTCATCTAATTTATTAATACAAGCAGTGGTTAAGTCATTAAATTTTTTAGTATTGTTATTCAGCTTCTTAATGCTATATTCGAGAGCATGCTTAGCATTTAGCTCTCCACTTTCAAGTTTGTTAACTATACACGTCCAAGAGTCTTTTTTTCCTCTAATTGCTGCTTTATATAGTGAGCAATACGGATAATTTTCTGCCAAAGTACGTGTCATCATAAAGCCATCACGGTTTAGTTTAATCAGATCAAACTCTCTTAGTGTTGGAGTTATAAAGTTTTTATCCAAAACCCTCATGGATATCCCTTCAGACCAACTAAAATTACTCCCTCCACTTCCACCTTTGTGCAAGCGAATTGACTGTTCAGAGTTTATTGATTTTAGGACCAATTGCATGACGCATAAAGCAACTATAGCTCTACCAACTTCGCTTGTTATACTTTCTATTAGTTCATCTAGTTCTTTTTGAATTTCAGCGTCCAATTCAAAATCAAACTCAGGTTTAGCTAAACATTGAAGAATAAAACTCTTAAAAAAACCCTCCTCTAAAGATTTTTTTATTTGAGCATACCGTTGCTTTGCAGCTTTGGATTGAGGGCCTTCTATAAATTCAAAACTTTCTCCTCCTTGATAAAGGATTGATTTATCTTTATACACTTCTAACTTTTCAACAATTGTCACTTTATAATTCCTTGCTATATTGTACGCTTCTTCCATAAAGGGTAGGAAATTCATAAGGTATAAGAATTTCTTGTTCTTTTAACATGGGATTAGTATTTGAGTTTCTAACGTCTAACCCTAATTTTTTATATTCTCTCAGAGTTGACATAGTATCTAAATTAAAACTGCTAATTAAATCATCTATAGTATCTATTAACATATTTCTTCGAGTAAATTCAAGCGATGTTAATTTACTAATTAGTTGATAAGTTTTACTATTAGATAATGTATTAGGACACCATTCAATTTTCACAGAAGGCATATATTGATAATAACCAGCTAACTGGACTAAATCTGACTTTAATCCCTGCCTTCGAAGTTGATCTTCAAAAAATTTCCATACAACTATATAATTTCTTAAACAATCACCGTTCCAGTGCAACTCAATCATATCAGTAGATAAAGACCACTTATCTACAGGAGAGAAATAAATTATATTTTTTGCATCGCCTGCGTTCTTATTAAGAACTCTAATAATTGTTTTTTCAGGTGTAAAAGCTAATTCACCACTAAAATGACTATCTTCTGCATACTCAATTGTTAACTTATCGCTGAAAGTGAACTCTGTACTTATACTACTAATCTCTTTGACTTCTTGATTATTGACAGAGTAAAGGTGTTCTATAGCATTTTTGGCTTTTTCTGCGTAAATTTTAGTTAATTGTCTTTTTCTTTTTCTAAAAGTCAATTCTTCTGTTGGTGAAAGGTATTCAAGTTCCACAGGTGTGCCATTATTAAAAATTTGCTTTTGAATACTACATGCTAATAGCCTTGCAAGCTGAGGAGGTACAGAATTACCAATTTGATGAATTATCTTTCCTCTACCACCATAGATTTCGTAATTATCAGGAAAGGTTTGTAGTCTTTTTAGTTCATTGGTATCAAATGCCCTTGCATCCCAATGGAACGGACCTGTGTATTGACCTCCTTGAGCTTTTATAGTTCTAACTGGTTTTTCGTTATCTGCCTTATATAAAAAGTCTGAAAACTTAGACCTCCAGCCAAAAATAGGATTTGGGTGCCCCATTTTTTCAGTATAAAATGAATAGTTTAGACCGGGAGGAATATCCTTTAACAAAGGACCATGCTCTCCACCAAGGGAAACTTTTAATTCTTGCTTGAATTTAACCTCTTTTAAACTTTCTTCAGCGGAGTAATGAGGCACATTATCAATTGAGTCGGGTCCGTGTGTAGGCCTTGGGAATAAATACTCCCCTTCCTTTAACCCTATAATAATAAGTCTTTCCCTGTGCTGAGGAACACCATAATCAGCAGCATCAAGAATTCTGTAATGTAATTTGTAACCAACATTTGAAAATGCTTCACGAATCTGCTGCCATGCTTCACCATTCTGGGCACCCAAAATTCCGTAAACATTTTCAAATAAAAAACCCTTTGGTTGTAATTTTTCTAATAATCTTACATATTCCAAAAACAATACACCACGTGCATCAGTTGTGCCCGCTACACCGCTAGCTCTTCTTCCTGCGGCAGAGAATGTCTGACAAGGAGGTCCACCAATAATAAAGTCAACTTTTTCATCAAAATCAAACTCTCTAATATCAATGCAATTAACTTCTGTTGTTTCAAAATACCTTCCTTCACCAGAGTTTTGTCTTAAAGTCTCTGAAAAAACCTTTTCAATTTCAACACTGCTAACAATCTCAAAGCCTGCATCATGAAATCCTATGTCGAGGCCACCTGCACCAGAAAATAGACTTAATGTTCTTATACTCTTCTTAGGGCTATAAAACTTCTTTGTCTTGTTTGTAAAATCATTCAACCAACCATAACTAGGCTGCCAAATACTATCTGTAGAATTTTTTTTCAAAAGGACCTCTGGAAATATTTTCATTTGCTCCATGACCAACACCATAACTGTATTTATATACAGTATCTTGGCATAAGTTATATAGCAGTGTAAACTTTTATTTTAAGGCTATATATTACCATGCTAAGGAGTATAAAGTCGTAGAAATTTTAATAGTATAATTTAAGTGAAAACACTTTTTATATATGCATTAACCTTAATCCAGACATAGCTCACCACCATATGTTTTCCAATTAATCTCGTTTGTATGTTGTTCTTGTTCAATAGACACACTCTATTGAAAGGCAAGTTCTTTTTTCTGAACTATATTATTTTTGATGTTTTAGTGGGTTTTATTCCCGATGGGGCCTCATCGTCTTCGAAGAAGACGTCCAAAGCTGCATATAAATAACACTCATCCTTATGCCGAGATAATGCAACATAAGCATTAGCTCTATCTATCATTTGGTCGTGTAGAACGAAGACGTTGCCGTCTACAACTTAACCATGCCACCCATAATAAATCCAAGTAATACAAACATTGCTAATGTTTGTATTGTTGGTTGCATACTCATCGAATAAAAATGTACCTAGCAAGTAAATCCGCATTTACTAACAACTTGCGACTAATATCGATAAGACCACCAAATATAAAATACAGTGACACCCTCCCCCTAGGGTAACTTTTCTTTTTATACTAATTAATAAATAGAGTTATGCTGTGTTCAAACAGGCTTGGGCATTGGCTATACCATGAGTTCGTTGCAAACCTACATGTTCGCTAAACTCACACAAATGCTCTGCTGTGCCAACAGCGCCAGTGAAGATGCATTCAAACTCTGTGGTGAGTTTTAACCAGCTTTCATCACTGATGTGCAGCCTTGCTAAGATGTTTATCGCTTTTACACTAATAGCACCACGTTTATCATCACGCAGAATTCGTCCTGTTTCATCCACAAGGGTTAAGTAGTCTTTTAAACTAAAGCTGATACCTATTTTTTTGTGTTGGCGCTCATTACCCGTAAAAGATAACAACGATTGTGGCTGTGTGCCTTTTATTGCGGCTTTTATTCGTAATTGAATACTGGTAAAAGCTGATTGCTCAGGTGTATCGGAAATTTTTGCGCGAACAGGGTTTAAATCAACATAAGCCATGCAAGAGAGTAAAGCACCTTCATCAAGCAGTGCCTGAGATTTAAATCGGCCTTCCCAAAAATGTCCTGTGCATTTATCTTCTTTATTTGCTTGTCGAGCTATTGGCTCGTTCAATGAGCGCATAAACCAGCTGATATCGGTTAGTCGTTTTTTATAAATCTCTGCTGAGCTTTCAACCATGGCTAATTGAAACTTATCAAGGGGTTGTTTATTTTGATATTGTCGGGTGAGATATGTTCCCTTGAATAATTGATGCCAACGGTTAAGTACTTCATCAGTCGACCAATTCTTAACTTGTTCACTATCAACATGTAGCACGAGGTGTAAGTGATTATGCATCACCGCATGAGCGCAAATATCGATAGCAAATACTTGAGCTAATTTGAAAACACGCTTTTCAATCCATGCACGCCTATGCTCAAAACTCACACCTGTTTCTTTATCAACGCCACACAAAAAGGCCTTTCTAACCGTTCGACTGCAAATATGATAATAGGGCGTATCGAGTAAACTAATTTGTTGTGAACGAGGCTTAGGCATAACAATAACCGCACTTAAGAATGATATATTAAGTGTAGGTTATTGACGTGAGTATTGGGACGTTATTATGGGTGGCCAGATAATCCTTAGCCGCTTACTTTATATAAGGCTATCAATATCGAAGCCTGCGTCTACAAGGTGGTTGATTTGGTCACTGTAAACTTCCAGGTCTTTATGTCTGGCTATCTCACTTAAAATACGATTTTTTTCGGTACTGTCTATCTGGTTGTTCTCTCTTTGAGTATTGATGTGATTTTTCATGTCACTGTTGATTTTCTCTTTTCCGGCGACAAGTGATTCATCTAGTGTACTTTTTATTACGCCCAAAACACTCTTTTTTTCCTCGGCGAATTGTCGACAACCCTTTTCATAGCCTGATTGATTAGACCAGGTGCGTTCAGTACAAAAAGTAATACGATTTCCGTCGGGATCCTTTAGTAAAATATACGCACCAAAGGGTGATCCAAAATCCCACTGTGTTTTTTCAATAGGGATATTGTGTAAGCAAAATATGTTGTGAATGGTATGCAGATCCACCAATTTTCCTATTTCGATATGAAGGGCTTTATGGTTATGGTTCATTTTATCGATAGGATTTTTGGGGAGTAAGGTGTTGCACTTTTGATTGTTCCATAACTCAATGTGAATGTGCTTCATGCGCATAACACTAATCATATCGTCGCAAAATACGTCTCGAAAACCAATTGACCAATAAAACTGGGTTGATAGTTTTAAGTCCTCTACATACAACACATGAGCGCCATAGCTCACCATATTGTGAAAGAGTGACAGGTTGTTATGATCAATCTGATATCTGGCAGCTTTTGTTGTTTTAGTCATCATTGAATCACTTATTATATGGTGGTTATTGTTAAGTATATTTACGTGCTGCTTTAATTATTTAAGTGCTAGCTAAGGGGCTGTTTATCTTTCGTGATTAATTTTCGTACAAAAAAGGTAATATCGAATAATAATTTCGCCAGAAATAGAAAGACTAGATCACCATGCCCCTAAGTATGCTTAACGATGATCACTGGACAAAACTAAGCATTATAATGCTAAAAGATAGAGTGTATGACAAGCCTACACACAGAAATACCATGGAAGGTATTTTATATAGAATGCGAACAAGTTGTACTTGCCGTGATATACCAGAGTCATTTGGTGACTGGAGTTCCTTATATAGACGCTTTAACTTATGGTCAAAGAAAGATGTTTTAATGAGGTTATTAAGGTATGAGCCTGATCTCAAGTGGGTGTTTGTTGATGGTGGCATTGTTCAAGCACAGCAACACATTACTGGCGATAGGAGACAATTTTGATATTACTAATCTCACTGCTTACGATTTATTGCCCCTTGCTGACTAGGCTGGTATTTAATTTCATGGGTAAAAGAGTTGCTAGAATATCAACTATCAGAACGAAAAAAATTGATAGCTAAAATTTTGTGGCGTTTGAGCTCGATAAATTAAGCCTAATAATTATCGACGAATTAAAATGGCTAGTGGCTCTACTAGCTTATTCGTTATTTGATGAGTCTACAGAAATGAATTTGGTCGCGAACAAGCAACCTAAACAAAGTAAAATAGATTAAGATCAAATAAATAACAAAAGGTTACGGACAACAACAATAAAAAATAACAACTACTACGCTCAGTGACAAGTTAGCGTAATTTTTTTATTCATTATTAGGATGTTAGACATAGATGACTCAATTTGAATACGACACGGCCAAATTGGAAGGCTACTTAGATGCGCTAAACGGTATAACTCAACATGAGCGTTTTGTTGTAAGGAGCTTTCCTGCTGAAGGTGATAGCGACCGTGAATTAGAAGATGCAATTAAGAAAGCTATTTCCCCGTCTAATAAAGAGTTTATTTCCCTAGAAAAAATTATTGAGTTAGAAGTTAGTAATTTTTTACAAAATAACATCTACTCAACATTGGTTAACTTAAATGATTTTCAAGCCTACTCGGTTAGTTGGAATTTACACCACAACCTTTTATGTTTGTCGAAATCTTCACATATTAGTGATGGACTTGACGCATTAATTTTAGGTGATTGGTATGAGGTAAAAATACGTTCAGGAGACAAAGTTAATTTATCGAACTTACTGCTGGTGATTGAAAATAATACAATTTTAATAACGGTAGTAACGTATAAGAGCTAAAAAATCAGTAATTAACCTTCATTCACCTCATGTCTTTCAGATAACCTACCTATCTTCTGCACATTGTATTGCTCACCATCACCGGAAAAATAGAAAAATCTGCGTCAAGAAAAGTCACTCCGCATGTATTCTTTAATGGCTACATTCTTTTCAAGGTCGGTATCATATTCCTGCCTGAAATGTTGACAACGTTTATTTTAAGAAGAAATAAACGTATTGCACCACAAGAAATAACGACTAATTAATCTAGATGAAATTATTTAATTGTGATTTTTTATTAAAATAATTCAATACAAAAAATCA
>NZ_PJAU01000038.1 GCF_002836255.1 Colwellia sp. 75C3
TGATTAGCTCCATAAGAACACTTTACGCCTTGTGGAGCTAGAGGGATACCCCTTATATACATACAGTTTAGCGTAAATCCTTCTTTCTACAAGAAAGCGTGCAAATTACCCTCTTTTACACATCGACCACTTTAGTCTTTATTTTTAACTTATTGATTATAAATGAAGATTAAAGTAACCTCTTGATATTATAAAATGTTGGGCGATTAATTTCATCTTGTAGAAAGAAGGACTTACTCCTCATATTAAACTGTTATATGCTATTAAAAATAAGCTTTAAATAAAGTGCTTTCTAGTGCGTAGTTTTTCGCTAAAACTAGTTAGCCTCAGCATTAATAAGCATTGCCTCTTTTACCTTTTTCAAAGGTGGCAACGCTATTAATTTTGTTCAACCTTTATCGTGTAGCGTAAAAGTTCACGGTTGGGTTGTTTTATTACGGTAGCCTTAAGTTATTGTATCGTTTGGTTTTACCTGCGCTGCATCTAACAAGGCCATCAAACGGACACGTACAGTTTGCTCGCGCTCCGCGCAGTTTAGCAAATTGTACTTAGCCGCTTATAGCGGCGTTATGTGTAAATTGGATTAATCAAACTACGGAGTGTTAAATGGATATTACAACAGGCGCAGTCGCTTTCTTATTTGCTATTTTGAGTGCTAAATGGGCTATGGAACTAGGCTATTCTCAATTTACTCAAATTATAATTTTCTTTGCTGGGCTAATTGCTGGTCCCTTCGTTTTATTTATCTTGTATATTCGTCTTCTATATTTGCGCAAAGAAACCAATGCGTCAGGCTCGCAATTTTTTGGCTATCCAGACAAAACTAATAGCAACTAATTACACATAAGCCATTAAACAGGGACAAATAACAGTTGGTTTTTTCTCCTGCGTCGCTTATTTTAACCAACAATTATTTGCCCATTAATAGGGCGTTATGTGTTTCAGCAGTATGGTGAATTTCAATGGATAATGATGACGTTAAAATGGTAGAGGCTAAGATAGAGTTAGAACGTATTTCTGAGCTTCAAAAGTATAAAGAAGAATTTGATAAACTTGGTTCAAATGATTGGGGAATTAAAGACTTTCTTTCTATTATCGCGCCACTTGGCTTGCTTCTAATTGCAAATAGCTTATTTACAATTGAGCCTGAGTTATTCCAAATAATGTCCGTTATTTTCATTGCTTCGTCTTTTGTACAGAGCATAGTGACTGCTGAAAGAAAAAAGACAAATCGCAGAATTGATTTACTACTTAAAATTATTAAACAAGATCAGAGTAAAAACACATAACAAGCAAATAAATCAGGACTAAAAACAGTTGGCTTTTTCTCCTGCGTCGCTTATTTTAGCCAACAATTTTTAGCCCATTATTTGGGCGTTAGGTGAAATGGAGTTTACATGAGACTGTTACTGATATTATCGATGTTTGCATCATCCGCATTGGCATCAAAATTTGACATAGATACTTATTCTACCTCTTTAGAGTTTGCTCAGGTTACGTATGTTGAAGCAACTCAAAGATCTAGCGGTAGTTGGTGTTTTGATACTTCAGTTCGACACAATGACGAAGGCTGGGATCATTACGCAGATAAATGGGAGGTTTTAGATTTAGAGGGGAATCAACTCGGATACCGTTCACTTGGTCACCCTCACGTTAATGAACAGCCATTTACACGCAGTCGATGTAAAATCAAAATACCAGCAGAAATGACTAAGGTAATAGTACGTGCAAAATGTAATAAGCATGTTCCACCTAATCTAATAGTAAGTTACTTTAGTAAATTAGGTGGCTTGGTCGAACTATAAGAAAATCAACAAGGACACGTAACAGTTGGCTACGTTTCGCTTCGCTACACAATTTTAGCCAACCATTACTTAGGCTGTTATTTGGGCGTTAAGTGCTTAGGAGTATTTTGCAAATGGATTCGAATATAAATTTCAATAACTATTCTTTGGATGAACTATATGATTCATCACAATCAATTGATCGTGACGTATATCCAGAAAGAGCTAAGATAATTGATGATCTTATAATTCTACGAGAAAAAGAACAGGCGCAAGAATGTACTAAACAAGAAGTCAGTATAAAAAATATACCAGGCGAAAAATCAACTAGATGGGATAGGCTTTGGGCAGGGTTAATAGATGCTGTGATTCATATGACAGCTACAATTCCTTTGTTCCTATATTTTGGAATGGAAGCATTTAAAGATCCAAGTTTCTCTCTAATAATGGTGGCTTTGGTTTACGGCCTATCCATGACTTTAATTCTACAAGGTTATCTGCTGCATAATTATGGGCAAACAATTGGTAAGCATATTATAGGAATTAGAATTGAAAACCTTGATGGTACTAAAGCAGACATAAAGAAAATATTCTTACTAAGATTGTTACCAATGAGTGTATGTTCAGTAATACCTGTTGTAGGTCAATTTATTACCGGCTTTATCAATCCAATATTTATTTTTGGTAAAGAACGTAGGTGTTTACATGATTACATAGCTAAAACAAAAGTGTGTTATATCAGCACTTAACAAGCGCTTCAAACGGAAAAAATACAGCAGGCTGTTTTCACTCCGTTCAACATTTTAGCCAGCTATATTTTTCCGCTTAAGCGGGCGTTATATTTCACGGAGGTTTCAGCATGGGTGAACAACAAATAGTTTATTCTTTCGCATGGTTTCAGCCTGAAGAGTGGCAGTGTTTAAAAGAAACAGTAGAAGATCCATCTACACTTGATGACACTTACCAAGAGTGGCGACACAATGCTGATAATGCCATTGGAGAACTCAGAGCTAATGGCGAGCAAGTGCAAAAAATATCGATTAAAATTAGTAAATTGCTAGTTTGGTGTAAATCTAAAGATATAAAACCTGATAGCAAAGCTAGATCTGAATATGCAGCATTTCTAGCAGACCAAAGAAGCAACTGAAATATAACAAGAAAACAAACAAGGACACGTAACAGTTGGCTACGTTTCGCTTCGCTACACAATTTTAGCCAACCATTACTTAGCCTGTTATTTAGGCGTTAGGAATACAAAAGGAGTTTGGCATGAATCGATATATTTTAGGAATCGTAGGGACACTTGTTTTAGTTGGTTGTAAAACTACACCGACCGAACAATATCTAAATTTACAGTTAACCGAAGCAGAGTTACTCTCGGAAAAATGGAGAAAATTAGAACGCTTTCCTCCCTTATACCCAATTGAAGATGCCAGAGCAGGTAAAGAAGGCTGCGCTTCTGTTGAATACGTGATTACACCTGATTACGAAATTAAAGATATTAAAGTTGTTTCTTCAACGAGTAAATATTTTGCTAAACAGGCAAAACTTAATATCAAAAAGTGGAAATGGTCTGAATTACCTAAAGGTATATTAAAAGAGTCTATTAAGACCAATACTCAGTTTCAGTTTTGCTTAGAGACAGGAGATGGGCACTGTTTGGAAAATAGTTCTTATGAAAATAGCCAGTGTAGTGGAGAAGATTCCATTTATTCCATAGGTCAACGAATTAAACGTCGTGGCTAAGTATTCCTAACAAGTCATTTCAGCAGGACAAAAAACAGTAGGTTTTTGCTCGTGCCTCGCTTATTTTAACCAACTATTTTATCGCCTCTGAATGAGGCGTTAGGTATTTAATCAACTATGTGCATATCAAAAATAACTAATAAAGCACATATCTCTTTTGTACAAGGAAGGTAAATGAAAATGTCGGAAGAAAAAATTAATGATAGTCGAAGAAATATTCTAAAAAAAGCAACAGTGGTGGCTACTTTAGCGGTATCTTGTGGCATAGCCAGTAATGTTCAAGCAAGAACAAAAGACATTAGCGATATATCCGATACAAAAGAATTGAGTTATTCACCGCCCCCTAAACAAGCCCGAGCTACCGAGGGAGTATTGCCGTTATCTGGTGGTGCAGGACTTTACTACTGGGACACTGGCGGAGAGGGTCCTACCGTTGTGCTTTCTCACCCTGGTAGAGGTAGTGCACTAACTTGGCCTTATCAACAACCTGTTTTTGAAAAAGCGGGATTTAGAACAATTGCCTATTCGAGACGCGGATATTTTGGTTCTCCAGCGGGGTCAAAAAGTGATACCGGAAATTACGCTGATGACCTTAATGCTTTAGTTGAGCACTTAAATGTAGACAAGTTCCACATTTTAGGTCTGGCAGCGGGAGGTTTTGCCGTTTCAGATTATGTCGTTTCTTATCCCGAAAAACTACTTAGTATGACGATCGCCTGTAGTCTCTTTGGCTTATGGGATAAAAATATCGATGAGCGACTAGACTTTATTCTCCCTAAAAGTTTTGGTGACTTACCACCTGAGTTTAAAGAGCTTGGTCCTTCATATCGTTGGGCACACCCTGAAGGTGTTCGCGAATGGATTAAAATGGAAGAAAAATCTAGAGGAGATGGCCATAGGCATGGCCAAAAAGCCAAAAGTAATATTACTTGGGAGAAAATTCGAGAGAGTAATATCCCTACTTTCTTTATCGCAGGTGGAGCCGATTTATATCAACCACCCTCAATGATGAGGGCTGCTGCCCGAGAAATTCCTCGCAGCCAGACCCTTGTTGTTTCGGAAGCAGGACATGCTGTGCAGTGGGAACAACCTGAATTATTTAATCGGGCTGTTATTGAGTTTTTCAGAAAGCATAGCTAATAATTCTTAGCTCTTGGGTATTGAAGCGTAAAAAAAAATGTGTCCGTTTTATCGGGGGAAGATCATGAATATCACTAAATCTGTCAAAGTTTCTATTTATTCGGGCTTGGTTTCCGTGGTTATAGGGTTAATTACATTTACTCTAAACTGGAATTTATGGGAATTCTTTGAAGGGCTACTACCTGGTTATAATATTTTTTTATTTCCTGGTAACTTAACTCTTATTTACTTTTGGCATCCAATATTTACTGAGGAAGTAAACTTTTGGCCAAAGTTATTAATGCTGTTGTTGGGCCAGTTCGTAGTCGTTAGTAGTTGTGTCGCTATGATTTCCAATTTATATAAGTTCTTTGATACAAAGCTTCATAACAAGCAAATCAATCAGGACAAATAACAGTTGGTTTTTACTCCTGCGTCCCTTATTTTAACCAACTGATATTTGGGCGTTAGGCTGAACAAGGATGATATTATGATTGCGCTAATCTATTTAGTATTTATTTGGATTTATTTCCTTATAATGCGTAAAACTTCAAAAATATTCCCTAAAAAATATCAACAATGGCTATTTCTTTGTTTCGTTTTTGCTTTACCTATAGGATATTTAAATTGGTATCCACTTTATCCTAGCTACAAAGAGTTTACTAAATTATGTGAGCATGACAGGAATAATATATTCCAAACAAAACAAGTACATATAATTAAAGTTCCTCGAGATGATATTACCAATGATTATATTCGAAAAGAAAAAACTGAACCGATAGTTAAAAAATCTTTGTACCAAGCTGTCGAGTATGAGGGATATGGAAGAAAAAGTGACTATTGGAGAATGAATATTTCTAATGGAGCATTAATGCCGAAAGTAGCAATAAAAAATTTTAAAAATGATTATTCAATCACTACAAAAAGCGGATGGTTAGTTCCAAATTCATTGTGGGTTGATATTTATGCAGTTGTAGATCCTGAATTAGGAGTCATGGGGAACTCTAAAAATTATAGATATTATCCGTATGGTAATACGTGGGCAAAAATGCTTGGTATGTCAAGTGGAAGCGCACCAAGTAAGCAATGTGAAAAGCAGTGGGTTGATTATAATATATTTAAGATTTACCTACCGCTTGGAAGTAAATGATGTTGTGTATTTGTAAGTTACAGCCTAATAAAAAAATTAAGCTGGACTACTAACAGTTGGCTAGGTTTCGCTCCGCTACACATTTTAGCCAACTATAATTTGCCGCTTATTGCGGCATTAGGCTTTTCTATAATTCAGGTGAATATGCATATTATGACGAATAAAAGTACTAAATTGGAAAAAGTAGGGTTTGTATTAGTAGCACTCATCGTTTTATTACAGGGTTTCTATGGTACTTTTGCTTTCATTGACCCAGCCATATTTTCTGCCGTCAGAGGCACTGAACTTTTTTCGGATATGGACGCTGATTGGGTGAAAATATATGGTTCGCGTACAATCTTCATTACCTTAATTTTTGGCTATCTTTTATATACTCGAAATTATATTGTTTTAATGTGGGGTGCATTATTTGCAGTTGTTATGCCAATTACCGATGGGTTACTTGCATATGAAGCTCAAGCACCATTTAAGGTTGTTGCTAAGCATGTTGCGACTATTGTGTACTTATTAATTATATTCTTTGTATTAAAAAAGGTTATTGCCCAAAAAACCTAACAAAGCAGTAAAGCAGAACAAAAAACAGTGGGCTGTTCGCTTCGCTCCATTTTAGCCCATTATTTGGGCGTTAGGTGTTACACCAATTTCTGAGTATTTTGAATGATTTCACGTAAACATCACAAAGTGGTATTTTCTTTTTTTATGGCGTTACTTATGTCATGCATTATGTCTTTTGTCATAAGTATTTTTAACGTAGGTATGGTTACAAATATCGTTGCTATTTGGTTAAAAGCTTGGAGCTTTGCTTTTATCGTTGCATTTCCAGCGATAATTATCGTATCACCTATTGTTCATAAACTGGTGAGCCTTGTATTACATGAGGATAAAAGTAACACCTAATCAGACATTCAATCAGGATAAATAACAGTTGGCTACGTTTCGCTTCGCTACAAAATTTTAGAAAATCATTACTTAGCCTATTATTTGGGCGTTAGCAATAATCAAGAGTATGTATGAATATCAACTTTAGAGAAGCCACACTTAAAGATTCTGAACTAATAGGTTCCTTGGTTGTAGAACTTACAGCTGAAATTTGTGCGCTAACAAAAGCGCAGCATTTTGATATTGATCTCAATGGTACAATTCAACGCTGTCACGAACTAATTAGGGATGGATACTATTCCGCAATTATCGGAACGTATGAGAATAAGACAATTGCTGTCGTTACCATGACAGAAACATACGTATTATATGCTGGTGGTAAAATAGGTATAATCCAAGAATTTTATGTTTCTCCTGAATTTAGAGCTTCCGGTGTAGGTTCAATGTTGATTGAACAAGTTCAAGATTATGGTAAAAATCATAATTGGTCATGCATTGAATTATGCACTCCGCCTTTACCGGAATTTGAACGTACATTAAATTTTTATCAAAAAAATGGCCTCATTCCTGTCGGTGGTCGCAAAATGAGGCAGGCATTGGCGTAAGTTATTACTAACAAGAACTTCAAACGAAAAAATACAGCTGGCTGTTTTCACCTTGGGCATATAAGTCCTCTAATCATTTTTGAAAAGGACGTAATCTGTGAGTTTAATACCGGATAATGAAATAAAGAGTATTGTTAAAAAACATATGAGTTTTGCTATTTTTTTACCGCTTAACGTAGCGTTAGGTATACAAACAAGGATGTCATTTCAATGAAGTATTTTTTATTATTAGCAATTGTAGTTTTATCTGCATGTACTGCAAATCCCGATTTAACTCTAAACCCAGCATCAACTGACGTTATGCGATTAATTGAACAAACAGCCGAAAATGCCCCTGAAGCTGTTAGAGGTACTTTTCAATTTTCAATAAAAGCCTCAGCTCTGTTGCAGAGCGCAGTATATTTAAACACTGAATTAGATTATAGGGATAGAAGAAGTATTACGATTGCACTTCACCCTAAAACAATTGCAGCGTTTACTAAAAAATACGGTACTTCCCCTAAAGTTTACTTTCTTAATAAAAATATAGAAGTTACTGGTAAAGCCAAACAAATAAAAATTTGGTTTTTCTCTAATGGTAAAAGAACTGAAAAATATTATTTCCAAACACATATAAGCGTTAAATCACTAAACCAAATAACAGTATTGAGTTAAGTATATCTATAAGAAAATTATGCAGGACGGCTAACAGTTGGCTACGTTTCGCTTCACTACACACTTTTAGCCAACTATATTTTCCGCTTAAGTAGCCGTTATATTTTATGATTGCCTCAACGCTACAGTATTCAATTCTGTAAGTATCAACTCATGATGTATATTCCTTACACTTGCTTACATATAACAGACATAATTTAGACATTTTAAAGTATCAGTCATCGCTACAATCAAAGATATAACAATGAGATAACAATTTTAAAGGACTTAAAATGACAAAAATCTTATCCTTAGCTTTCACAATTCTAATATCAGCTTATGTATCTTCCGTGTATGCGGAAGATAGTTGGTATCTTGGTGCCTTATATAATGCACAAGAGACATCTCGAGACTTTGACACTGCAGGAGTGACAGCGATAGATGCCTCTACTAATAGCGGCAGTTCTTCTCAAAAGTGTTCTGATATGTCAGGTGACAATAAAAGACTGTGTAATTCACAAGTTGAGACTGTTAAGAAGCACATTAAAGACGCAAATCATAAATAAATATGTCCGTTTTATCGGAGGAAGAACAACATAACGAAGTGTTAAAGAACGGACTTAGAATAGTTGGCTAGGTTCGGCTTCAAATTTTAATCGCTCACGTGGCGTTAAGTGCAAGGAAATTTAATCAGCTATGGATAGTCCATCTACTTTATTGGTCGTTAGTAATCTTTCTATTTCAAGAGAGTTTTACGTCAACATACTTGGCCTCATTATACTTGAAGAATACGAAGACAGTTTAAAGTTACAAATTGGTTCACATAACGTATTCATGTTTCAAGGAACGATGGAAGCCATAAGCTATGATCACGGTTTTAATGCTAATTCAGCGTTGGTTATTACTGTTAGTGATTTGGACGGCAAAATAAAAGAGTTAAAATCAAAAGGTGTTGCTTTTATCCATGAATCTCCAAATGAAAATAGATGGGGACGTTATGCTGCCTTTAAAGATCCATCAGGTATTACTCATGAGCTAATGGAGTTCTGTACCTAACAAAGACACGTTACCGTTGGCTACGTTTCGCGTTATGTGAATAATAATTTAAGGAGTTTATAGTATGAAAAGAGTTATATGTTGTTTACTAACTTTATTTTGCTTTTCGTGTTCAACGATCAAAACAATTAACCCGCCACAAGACCACGTAAATATTTCTTATAAAGGTAAAAAAAGCTATTGTAAGAAAATACCTAGAATATATAGCGGAATTTCTTATAATGCCTGCCTCCTTTATGGAGAGCCAAGTAACGTAACAAATATTGATTCATTCAACGGGGTTCCCTTTATCTTTATTGACTCAGCCTTTTCTGTAATAACAGATACAATCGTTCTCCCATACACAATAACCACCCAAGTAAATAAAGGCGATATCAAGGTTAACTAATTCACTTAACAACACACCTGAGATGGACAACGAGTTCAATCATTATCTCAGTTACCTTTATATTCATTTTTAGCTTTTGTTACCGCTATTTTATATTCGTTTTTTGTTATTTTATTACTATTGTAATCTTCTTTTATTTTAGTAATATTTTTTTTGTAAGTTAACTTTAAGTCTCTGATCACTTGCTGATATTCAGTTTTGTTGAGGGTCTTGTTACGATAAGCTAGTTTGGCATTTCTTACATTCCAAACAATCGAAGCTGGCGTCTCAACTTCTATTGCTATTGGCGTGGACTTTATTATTTTTTTTATCTCGGTGGGTTTAGGCTTTTCGATTCTTTTAGTGGCCGCCGCGACTACTGCATTTTCTTGAACGGTTAAACTTAGCGCTTTTTTATTTTTTTCATCCATTACTGATTCGGTTTGTTTTACTAATGACTCATCCTTAATATTTAAACGGATAGCGTTATTATTAACATGACTTTCTTGAACTGTATTTTTAGTTGAAACGTTATTACTTGGGATAACAGCAGGAGTAACAACAGGGATGACATTTCCACTATTCAACGTATTAAAACGAATCAAATTAAAATACCAGGATAAAAAAAACACTGAAATGACTATCAGCAATACACTCAATGATAATCTTGTTTTCTTATAACGCTGTGCAAAATCAAGCGTAAATCCGTTATCATTATTAGCATGGCAATGCATACCACCATAAGGATAAACCAGCTCATTACCGACTTCCACATCACCATTTTTTTCAGGCACTAATCGATTAACCGAAAACCGTGGAATACAATACAAACGAACCGATTGTGAAACGCCTGCCAACTGTTGAAAACCGACCTCCTCAACCGGAACTTCAGCTTTATTCATAGCCATATAAACAGCTTCACTTAAATAAATAGCATCAGCAGGCGTAACCCCTTCTATTCTTGACGCTACATTTACAGGCTCACCAAAAATATCGTTTTTTGCTACGCGGACCTCCCCTAAATTTGCGGCAACACGGATATGAATTTTTTCTTCTTCAATAACATTAAGATTATTACCGTGCATAGCATCTTGAAGCGCCATAGAACAAAGCATGGCATCCGTAGGAGAGAGAAATGTAATTAGATAAGCATCACCAATACTTTTAATTAACTTTCCTTTATACCCCTTTATTAAAGGTAACAATACTCGACCAAATGTTTGAATAAGGTCCGCATTTTCTTGACGTGATAGTCGGCTTGTAGTGACGGTAAATCCGGCAATGTCAACGAATAGAATGGTGAGGTTTTCAGTATGGATTTTAATAATCTTTAGCTCCTGAAAAACAGCTTAAACAAACTATAGCAGTATTTATCAAACGAACCGTAGTTATCCCGTTGGCTATTGCCTTATCCAATGTAATATCTGAGAATGTTAATGACAAATTTTTATTTATCACTTAAATTGTCTGTCTTGAAAATATTGGTATCAGTGGATGGTATCCAACTTAGTGCCGTAGGCTATTAAGACCTAATATGTATTTCTAAATTGACAAAATAGTTGCCTATTGCTCATTCCTTGCAGACTTTGGACAACTATTACTCAGCCGTTTAGCGCGGCTTCAAAAGTGAATCAACGTTTCAGTGTATTAAAAGGGATTTAATAATGTTCAAAAAATGTTTAAATGGTTGTTTTTTCGTTCTAGCTTTGTGTTCGGCTTTTGCCAACGCAATTGATATTACTACACTTAATCCTGTCGAAACGTTAAAGGTAAAGTCTCAGTTATTCAAAGAAGCGATTGAATATAATATTACGTTACCAGAGGGGTATAACGAGGAAATTAACAAAGATAAAAAATATTTTGTTATTTTTGATTTACATCCTCGCAGCCAACCCTTTCTTAGTGGCCTGCAAGATTGGTTAAGCCATAATGGTGGTTGGCCATGGCCCAAAACTATCGTGATTACACCGGCTAAGTATAACGCTGAGTTTGCTAGTTTGTTTGAGCAGCTCGTTGATAATCCAAAAAACAAATCTATCTTAGACTATTTCGAATCTGACTTATTAAGCACTATTGATGCAAAGTATCGTACTAATGGCTTCAAAATTTATAGTGGTTTTGTCAGTAACGGTGCCTTTGGTTTATATATGTTACTTAATCGGCCTCAACTTTTTAATGCGTATATTATTTCTAGTCCCTCTTTAGCCAATGATTTTGGTGCAATCACTTCCGAAGCGGAAGAAAAAATAGCTCAACTAGATGATAAGTTGAGATTTTTATATCTTTCGATAGGCGATCATCAATACGAACGAGGTAATTTAGATTCTTTTGATAGGTTTGCTAAAATATTAAAAACATCGGCTCCAAAAAACCTTGATTGGCAAGTACATCATAATAATGACAATAATTACATGTCTGGGCCCATTGTCTCCGTTATTAATGGTATAGAATCACTTTTTGCTGATATGTTTACCGATTTAAAAGTTGATTCAGATATATCTAAAAAAGGTGCTGATTCAATTATTGAATATTACTCAATGCTTTCCACCAAAAAGTATGGTTTTAATATTTCAGCAGAAGGCTCTTTAAAAGCATTAGCAAAATCTATAATGACAAAAGAGCCTAAAAAATCATTGGCTATATTTCATCAAATTGTTGAGCTATATCCTGAATCAGCTTATGCCATTTCGGCTCTAGCAAAAATGTATGCTGAGCTTGGAAATTTACAAAAAGCAGTTGATTATCAGCTTAAAGCGGTTGAAAAATCTAAATCTATGATTGTTTGGCATCAAAATAAACATCAAAAATACTTAGACGAATACAGAGCGAAATTAGCAATCAGCAATAAATAAGTGGCTTAAGATGAACGAAAACAATTAACTGTTTTCGTTCATTAACATTTTACCTAGCGATTTCCTCACTACGAGGGCGTTTGCCTACTTAGGAAGACCTATGTTTCCAATAGAAGTTTGGATCACTTACACCTTGGCGTGTTTGCTTTTAGTTATATCACCTGGACCTGATAACATTTTGGCTATTGGTCGCGGTCTTAGCCAAGGAAAAATTGCAGCATGTATCTCAGGAGCCGCCTCTGGTGTTGGTATTTTATTTCATATACTAACCGCTACCTTTGGACTGACATTATTAATACAAACATCAGAGATAGCCTTTATCGTTGTAAAATTTATAGGTGCCGGCTACCTTATTTGGTTAGGTATCAAAGTCTTAAGGTCACGAAGTCTTATAAACTTAACACCAACTGAGAAAAAACCGTTTACTAACATCTTCACAACTGGATTTTTATCCGCTGCACTTAACCCGAAACCTGGCATGTTCGTACTTGCCTTTATTCCGCAATTTGTTAACCCTGAGCTCGGTTCAGTCACTATGCAAATGATAGTTTACGGTGTGTGGTTTGCATTATTAACGGCTGTAGGCTTTGCGTTAATGGGCGTTTTCGCATCAAAACTTACCGGTTGGCTTCAGAATAAACCTCACGTTATTAACGGATTAAATATTGGAGCAGGCTTAACCTTTATTACCTCAGGTTTAGCTGTTGCTGCATTAAAACAGCGTTAGTATATTAGCTTGCTAAGTAGACTTAGCCACTTAAGGTGGCGTTAACTTGCTAGGATTTTTATGAGTATACGTAAAGCCACAATCAATGATGTAGAAGAAATTAGGTCACTAATTTTACGCGCTGTTGAGCCAGAAAGTAACGCAGATTTTAATAGTGAAGGGGCTAACAATTTTAGAGAAACACTCAAATTGAACGCGATAGAAGATCGCATTCTCAATGCTGAATACTTGATGTTATGTTTTATTAAAGATGAGACCGTGGTTGGAATAATTGCCATGTATAGAAGAGAAAAGTTAAGCCAGCTTTTTGTAGACCCTAACGCTAGAAAATTAAACATCGCTAAACAATTATGGTCAGCGGCCCATGAAATCTGTACCGCGCAAGGAGGCAATGGTAGCTATTGGGTAAAATCTTCGACGATGGCAGTTCCAGTCTATGAGAGTTTCGGCTTCTGTTTAGAAGGTGATCAAAAAAATCAAGACGGTATTGTTTATTACTTAATGGTACTCACGCCATAAGTACAGCAATTAACAACCCATTTCAGCCTCTTAGTGAGGCATTATAAGCATTTAGAGGACATATTATGGATGTAACCTTCTTCACCGAAGTAGATGATAACGCTTTCAAAAGTTCTGATGACATTCCTGATGATTCTATTCTCGGTGGTGGTCGTTTTACTAAAGATAACATCAGTGAGTTACTTGGTTGTTTCAAAAGTAGCAGCTCTGCTCAAACTGATAACCTGTGGTTGTTGTCGGTTAGTTTTTCTGAGACCTTATCAATAATCGATGATGAAAAACTGAAGAAAATAGCAGAACATTGGTCTGAAGAAAGTTCATGGGAAAGCACAAACGTCAATGAAATAGACTTAGCCAACCATTTATTGGAACTAAAGTATTCTTACTCAAATTCTAGTAAAAGAATTTGGGTGTTTTTTGAATGATTTTTCATTTGCTTTACAAATTTAGCTGTTAAACGGCAAGTTATACTTTACTCACTAATTTTCCTTTAGGTGTATTATGAAATTAAAGATTTATCAAGTTGATGCCTTTGCATCAAAGGCTTTTGAAGGAAATCCCGCAGCTGTCATTCCATTGAATGATTGGCTTGATGATGAGCTACTTCAACAAATAGCTGAAGAGAATAATTTATCGGAAACTGCATTTTTTGTGTATGCAGAAAATGATATTCAGTTGCGTTGGTTTACCCCATTAGAAGAAGTTGATTTATGTGGTCATGCAACGTTAGCGTGTGCTCATGTTTTATATAAACATTTAGGCTACAGCAAAGCTCAAATTAACTTCCAAACTAAAAGTGGCACGCTGATTGTTTGCCAAACAACTTCAGGCTACAGCATGGACTTCCCTGCTTCCGAGCCTGTTGAATTAAATTCAACTATTCCCGAAAGCTTGATTAAGGGTTTGGGTGATGTACAACCTAAACAAATATTATCAGCGTTTGATTATATTATTGTGCTAAATAGTGAAGAAGACGTTCAGAAATTAGCGCCTGATCTTTCTCTGTGGTTGAATATTGATTTAAGGGGCGTTGTTGTTACCGCGCCAGCAAATGATGTTGATGTAGATTTTGTCAGTCGGTGCTTCTTCCCTAAATTAAGGGTTAATGAAGACCCGATTACCGGCTCTGCCCACTGTGAACTAACGCCATATTGGGCAGAACAACTCAACAAAAAAACGTTAACAGCTCGACAACTTTCAATGCGCAGTGGCCTGGTTTTGTGTGAACTCAATAAAGACAGAGTTATCCTGACCGGAAATGCGATTGATTATATGGTAGGTGAGATCACCATATAAAGGCGTGCTGAACATGCTCTTAAAACGGATAAAATAAAGTTAGCCACCAAGTTACCTATGAGTTACTTGGTGGCCGACTATCACTCATCAATTTATCTAACTTTACTTGCGCTTTTTTTGTATTATTTAAATCAGTGACTTCAATCATTTCACATTCATCTCTGATCATTTCAGCAATTAAACTCGGATAATGACGGCAATCTTCAGGTCTGTCTAAATAAATACTGCAGGTATACATATTGGGCGCTGACGGGGATTTTTTAGGCGCAATATCAAGAAAGGGACAAGTATCTAAGCTTACGCCAGATTCAGGATCGAACCATATTTCATTATTTTTAACATATTTGAATATTTCAGGGTTAAATATCTCCCATAGATCAATTTCCTCTTTTGTTGCCGAAAGATCCCCTCCTCCGTACTTGATGCAACATTTTCCGCATTGATTACAATCTTTCATAATGAGTAACTTAAACTTAATTTACAGCGTCATATTATATCATTGCAGTTACCGTTTCTGCTATTCTTAGTAAGACTTTAATACCCGCTAAAGAAGTGCAAACTGATGAAATGTTCCGTTTACATTGCAACAAGCGCTGATGGTTATATCGCTACGCCCGATGGTGGTGTTGATTGGCTACATACAGCTGGTAAAGCCGATGCAGATATGAGTGAAAATCCAGATATGGGTTTTACTGAATTTATCAACTCAGTCGATTGTATGATCATGGGCCGAAAGTGTATGGAAGTGATTTCAAGCTTTGATATTCCGGCTGAGCAATGGCCTTACCGTGATATTAAGATTTATGCCCTGAGTAACTCCCTCACTGAGCCGCCAGAAAACTTAGCAGGTAAAGTTGAAATGGTCGCCGGTGATATTAATGCGCTAGTAAATCAGCTGTCTGAAAAAGGATACAAACATGCTTATATTGATGGTGGCGCCACCATTACCTCATTTATCAACTTAAAATTAATTAATGAAATGACTATTACCAGAGCACCAATATTACTTGGTGATGGCCTTCCCTTATTCGGAAAGCTAAATCATCACGTCAAGCTCGAAGGGGCTGAGTCAGTTGCTTTCCCTAATGATTTCATTCAAGTTAAATATCGTGTCAATTATTCATAAACAATATGTCTCCAACAAAATGATAACTCTAAGAAATAAAATATGACTCACGCTTTAAAGACGCTTATCCCCCTGTGTGCAATAGTTTTCTTTTGCTTTATTCTTTGGGTGATTTATTTAGCCAATACGGGACAAAACAGTGTGCTTTTTCAATTTGTCGCCAGTATTCCTTATGGTGATAAGTTAGGACACTTCTGCTTATTTGGCCTATTAACGCTCGCGACAAATGTAGCCTTCAAGCTTAAATCGTTCAAAGTGTATTCTAAGGAACTCTTTTTAGGTACAGCTTTAGTGTTTACCTTTGTTGTTATTGAAGAGTGCAGTCAATACTTTATCCCCAATAGAACCTTTGACTTAATGGATTTATCAGCCGATTTTATAGGCATCCTATTTTTCAATGTTGTGACAAGTTATTTAAAGAAATACAGGAGAAAAAGATGCCTCATTGCATAATTGAGCATTCATCATCTATTGACAGCAATGCACTAATCTCTTTAGTGTTTAGCGCCAGCCTTGAATCCTTATTATTTGAAAAAGATGGTAGTGATATAAAAGTACGCGCACTACCGTTTACTCAATACCAAACGGGCGTCTTGCAAAGCGGGGCTGACCAGCTTGATTTCATTCACGTGACGTTAAAGATACTATCTGGACGTAATACTGAGCAAAAGAAGATGTTATCAAACGTGGTACTTTCAAGCTTAGAAACACTGGCGTTGAAGAGCTGTTCTATTTCGGTGGAAGTGGTTGATATTGACCGTACTACCTATGCCAAGGTTGTTACCTAACACTAGCGATATAAAAGAAGTTTAAGGGAAGGCCTAAAGACAGTTTAGTTGTCAACATGCCCTCCCTATATTTTCGGTTACTATTGATTAGCGACCACAGCAACAAAATGGCCATAATAAAGTTTTTTACCCACTAAACTTTCGATTTCTGCGGCGCTTGGGTAAGTTGACCATTTGTATGAACTTGCTTCTACGGCTTCAATATTAGCCCAAGTTAAATGCCAACATACTTCTTCAGCATTATCAGTTTTCACTAATATCTCATGGGCAATAATGTTTTTATTATCAGCATTAATTTCAAGAAATAGTGACTCACTTAACGCGAGTACACGCGCTAAGTTAGCTTGTTTAACCTCAAAAACTGCAAATTCAGTACATGTTGGCATCATGTTTCCTTTTATTTTTATTTTTATTTTAAAACTGTACTTGCCACTTAACATTGTGAAGCATTATAACGTTAATCTTCGCTACGATAACCTGCAAGTTCCGTCGTTAAACTAACACCTTGTAGTTTTAACTGATTAACGCGTTGTAAGTAGGCTGCGCCTTTTAACATATGCAAAGCGACATCAACGGCATAACGACGGGTATAATCTTCTAAATACGTACCTTTTACCCAACTATTAAAGGCACCTAAACTTGGACCTGCCCAAATTTGATAATCCATTTCACGGCCTTTTTCACCGGTATTTGACCAACGAGAACTTAAGCCTAAATACCAACGGAAAATTAACGCCATTTTACGTTTAGGGCTCGATTGTGCTCTAGCTAACATATCAGGATCACGTTCAGTAAAGAAGGCTTCAGTGCCTGCCCAAACATCATCGAGATTAGATCTAAATATTTGTTTTTCAATCTTAAGTCGCTCTTCCGCTGGAATAGCTTCAATTGAATCGTAGTTAATATATAGCTCGTAAAGCTTTTTAGCACGCATAGCGAACATTGAGCCACGTTTAACGACTTGTAATTTTACGCCCATTTCAAACATATCAGCTGCAGGAGCCATGGTTACATCGGCCATTTCGACATTAGCTAATAACTTACGAGTATGCTCAGAAGCACCCGCTTCAACACAGGCTTGGTTTACTGAGCCAAGTACAATATAGGCGGCGCCCATATTAAATGCAGCTAAGGCAGATTCAGGGGTACCAATACCACCACCAGCCCCAACACGTAATGCCGGAGAGAAGTTGTATTGCGCTTGAACTTCATCACGAAGCGCGATGATAGTTGGTAATAACGTTAAGAAAGGACGATTATCGGTATGACCGCCTGAATCGGCTTCAGCGGTAATATCATCAGCCATAGGAACACGTTTTGATAGCTCTGCTTGGGCTGGAGTTATCTTGCCTTGGCTAAGTAATTTATCAATAAGCTTTTGCGGTGCAGGCTCCATAAAGCGACGCCCTACTTCCGTACGAGATACTTTCGCAATAACTTTATTACCAATATTGACACTACCGTCACTGTTTTCGCTTAAACCCGCTAATCGATACCAAACAATATGTTCGGTTAAACCTAAGTAAGCTGAGGCTTCAACGGTTTTAACACCAAGTTTTAAAAATCGCTCAACTGCGCCACGCTCTAAAGCCTCTTCCGCTGGAGCATGAATTAAGTTAACCGCGTAAGGGCCATTGGGTAATGCTGCCTGAATGCGTTTAATCGCATCTTCCACTGCATCAGGTACTAAACCAGCAGCACCGAATGAACATAAGAAACCAGCTTTACCTAAAGCGACCACTAATTCAACTGAGGCTATGCCATTAGCCATAGCGCCGCCATGATAAGCGTATTTAACGCCATGTTGCTTTTTATAGGCGTCATCACCTAAATCTTGCGGCGTAAGCTTTTGGGCAAACGCTAAGACATCAGTATCACCTGTAGCTGCGGTAGTATTTACCACACCTAAGCTAGTCGCAGATTTTGCAACATACACGGGTTTGGTTAAATCCATTAACGCAGACTTGATTTGCGCGTCATTACTGTTAACGTCATTCGCGTTAACTTTCCATGCCCAATCAATGGCTCTGGCATTATTAAATTCGATGTTTGACATGTTATTTCCTAATTCTTTTATTTAGTATTATTCTTAAATTGGTTCATAGAGCTGGATCCTCGATTAAGTGAACTCGAGGATGACGGCTGTGAGGCTTGAGTTTAATCATCATGCCTAGCCGTAACACTTGTCTAGTTATCGCATACACCCATATATTTACTGTCATACTCGAAGTGTCTAATCGAACGTGGTACAGATGCCACTTATAAGACAATACATGGAGCATATTGTCCTGTATCCAGTTCATTTTCTTATTATCTTTATCTTAAGTACATAAAGAGTAATGGATCCTCGATTAAGTGAACTCGAGGATGACGGCTGTGAGGCTTGAGTTTAATCATCATGCCTAGCCGTAACACTTGTCTAGTTATCGCATACATCCATATATTTACTGTCATACTCGAAGTGTCTGATCGAGTATCCATTCTCTAGCTATAAAATGTCATCGTAAAGATCATTCCAATGGGGGTTAGCCTTTTCTATCAAGCTAATTTTCCATGCCCTACCCCAAGTTTTCAATTGTTTTTCACGCGTTATCGCTGCATACATATCATCAAATTGTTCAAAATAAACTAATGTATTAACTCGATAATCCTCCGTAAAACCACTGACAATTTTATTCTTATGCTGCCAAATACGTTTTACTAGATTACTTGTTACTCCGATATATAACGTGCCATTTTTTTTGCTAGCCAGTATATAGACCGCAGGTTGTATCATCTTATCGTCCTTGATAATTGACTCTCAACACATTAATACAATGGATCCTCGATTAAGTGAGCTCGAGGATGACGGCTGAGAGGCTTGTTCCTCACTATTAAGTAAACTCTCTACTTATTTACGTCATACCCGAAGTTACTTGTCGGACGTGGCACGGATGCCACTTATTAGACAATGCATGGAGCATATGGTCCTGTATCCAGCTTGTATTAACTATTATTTATGCTTCTACGATAGATAAGACAATATCTTTAACTTGGTATATACGTAAGCCATCTTTAGATAAATTCGCATCACCAATCAAACGTACTTCACCGGCTTCATGCACGATATCGGTAATATGCACGTCTAATGACATTTGCTTGTTCAGCGGCGTGATTTGTCCGCGATACTTCCATTTAACCACACTATTTGGTGCACTAAAACGTGGGTTAGTGAACGCTTTACCTAAGTCATTTTTCAATGCGTAAGTTTGCATTAACTCGATTATCGCTTCTACACCTAGAGAGCCAGGCATTACCGGGTCTTGATGGAAGTGATAACGGAAGAACCAATCGGTAGGATCTATGGTTCTTTCACCATACACATACGCGACACCTGCACTACCACCACCTTCAACAATTGAAACGGTATCGATAAAGTTCATTTGTCCGCCCGCTAATTTATAATGCGGTTTGTTCGCTGGTGCTTGGTAATACGATAATTGTTGATCACGTAAATCAATCTCTTCAACTTGTGTTGATGGCGTTTTACCTTCTACACAATTGTCTACATACCAAGCATGAGTAATTCTGCCATTATCAATACCGAGTTGATTGGTCAATGCGTCACCACCAAAGTAACCAAATACAGCTGTGCCTTTGTAGAACAGTTCATGACTTTCTAGTGATTGTGCTGCTGCGCTTTCATCTTTGACATAAAGCTCAAAAGTGAAACTTTGCACTATCATGCCGCCAGCAATTGTTGTGCTTAACAAGACAGATTTATTGACGATAGTTTTACCGCGTAAATCAACCTGCTTAATCAAGTCACCTGTGCCATCAAGGTTACGGAAAAATAGATCTTTGTCTGGGTATTTTAATGTTGTGCCCATGTAACCTGAAATAAAGCCATTTGGCTGTAAGGCGATTTCCATAATCAATGAATACGGCATCCAACCTTCGTGGCTGTTTTTAGTAAAGTACCACGCATCGCTTGGCACATAATATTCAGCGATACAGCTTGATTTTTTCTTAAGATCTAAGCGTTCACCTTGTACTTCAACAACTTGTGTTACTACTTGTAAATCGCCACAAGGGGTACGTGGTGGAATACGACCTTTGTAAACGTCAAAATCAGGACCAAAACATTTAGAGATATTACCGGTCGCAAATTCAAACATATGCCATGGAGTAAACGGTGCTTGGTTAGGGACACGATTTTGTCCGTCAACCATAGGCGCTTCAAAATGCTGAATAGGTGTTACACCTTTCTCTTTTGGCGCGCCTAAATCAGACATCACTTTCATTAATGGACGATGTGCATGTTTGAATGGCGCAATACCACGCTCATCTAGTTCTGCATTGATGCTCTGACTTGAAGATTGAGTGATTAACTGTTTTTCGCTAATCTCTTCACTGATGCCTTGAACAAGTTTAACGTTATCAGGCAAGGTTACTGGATAAGGAGAATTGTCATCTTGCTCGGTGATCATCACTGATAAGTTTTTAAAATCCACGACAACTTTGCCATCAAGAATAATATCGATATTGGCTTTTAAAAATGGGAAAGGTTTCATGCCCATTTCTGTCACTTCCATACGGTAAGTCAACGTATTGTGTTGCGGTAATACTTGGCCGCGACAACGTACTGTTTGAGACTCGCCCGGCATAGGTTGGAAGCGCGCGTTATTAACGCCACTGTGCATACCTAATGACAACATGTAGAACATAGCCATTTGACCACAACCTTCACTCATTAATGAGCCAGCCATAACTTGGTCATCTTTAAAGTGACAC
The DNA here is from genome assembly GCF_002836255.1 of Colwellia sp. 75C3. Classification (GTDB taxonomy): domain Bacteria; phylum Pseudomonadota; class Gammaproteobacteria; order Enterobacterales; family Alteromonadaceae; genus Colwellia. Next base: position 21,421 of record NZ_PJAU01000038.1, read on the forward strand.
GGGAAGTACCAATGCTGTGGGTCTAAATCTTTCTGCCCTTCAAGTAAACCTAAACCCCAATGACCGCCAGCAGCATTCACTTTAGTAATGCGCTCAATCATTAAGAATTTTTCAGATGAGAATTTTAACGATGGGTTACGACCTTTTTGATCATAACTATCACCAAAGCAGCCGGCAACATCACCATTAACCAGTTTCATCATATCGGCATAATCATAAATATCACGATTACGTTGCATTAATGGCGTAAACACTGATTTTTTAGCATCGGCTAATTGCGCTTTGTCGGTGTCATTATGAATAACACCTTTACCGTCTTTTAGTTCTTCATCGGTGAAGAAACCTGCGCAACCGTTGCGCATGATTAATACTTTTTTATCACCGACATAACAATCGTAGTGAAAGAAAAACAATAATTGTTCGCCATTTCTAGCGTACGAATCAATATGAATTTCATAACGCAGTGTTTCGCCGCCAAAAGCCATTTCTTCAAGGAAAGTAAGTTCACAATCTAATAAACGGTAAACACGCTCACCTTTGGCTTGAAAATCAATGCCGATATAGGCAATAAGCAGTAAATCACATTGACCTGATTCTACCGACACTGACCAAGGAATTTGACCATCGATTAAGAAAGGTGCATCAACTGGAATATCATACTCTGTACACATGTATGACTTTTTATATTCATTCACCGTTGCGTCAAGTGCCGTTACACGCGAAACCAATAAGTAATCTGTGGTAGGTAGACGTACACGGCGCGAGTAACTATCAATAATACGATAATCTTCACCAAATACATTACCGATATCACCTTCTGCAAACTCAACTAAATCATCGGTATCCCAAATAATTTCACTGGGTTGATTAAAGCGTTCTTTAAGTTGTAAAGGCGCGTATTGATAACCTGCTGGACCTTTCACTTTAAAGGAACCTTGAAAAGAGCCATTAATACCAGACTCAACACTTTCTACCACTGGTGTTAGTTGCTGCGTTGACGCTGGGATTAATACTGGCGTGGCTTCAGCCGAAGTTGCTGAAATAACCATATTAACGGCTTTAGCGGTACGAATGGTAACGGCTTCAACTTGTAGCGCCAGCATTTTAGAAATTTGCTCTTGAGCGAGTTGACGATTAGTTAAGAACGCTTTATGCGTTGCTGTCTCTTGACTGATACTTTTGCTTACTTGGCTAATTCGAGTGCTTATCTCTGGGGTAATATTTTTGGTAATAACGTTAGTTGGTTTATTCACTGTTGCTCCGCTTGAACCTGTTAATTCTGTTTCATGGCTTTGTCTTGCTTGAGTGTTTTGCATTGTTTGTACTGTATTTTTCATTTGGCTAAATCTAGGTTTGATTTGAGCAAGGTCAATTTTAGCTAGCTGCTTTGGTTCCGCTATTGCCGATAATTGACGAGTATTGAAAGCTGCTTTGATAGCAGAAAAATTCGAGCTAACGTTCGGCTGTTGGCTGGCTTTTATAATCGTTTCATCAATAGCATTACCACCTAAAGCGATAGTCTTTATTAACTGTGGCCTTTTTTTAACGCCTGTTTTATTTACAGCGTTCTCTGACGGACTAGTTGCTCTTGCTCGTGAATTAGCGCTTGATGATAAAACAAGATGTGCACAACTGCCGTCTTTTGCTAAGCCATTAATCGCGCTGTATTCTTTGCCGTTACTACGAGTACTGCTGCTATTGCTGTGGGCAGATAAAGCCAATGCTACTTTAATAATACTGGCAGCGCCTGAGGCATTAAAGGTGTGACCTATTTGGTTTTTCACTGAGCTAATAGCTTTACCTTGATACAAAGCAGGTAAGCTTGCTTTTTCAGCGTCATTCTCGCTAATAAAGCCACTATTGTGTGCTTCTACTTGACTGATATCATTCGCATTAATATTAGCTTGAGCAAGCGCGTTACTGGCCGCCTTTTCAATCGCTTGTGCGCTTTTATCATTAACAAAGGCAATGCCATCAATCGTGGCATACGTGCCCTGCTCGTCAACGGTATTTTCTGGCTTAAGCACAAAGGCTGCGGCGCCTTCACCTACTTTCCATTGATTATTATTTAGAAGTGAGTTATCAAGCGGTGAGCTGCCTGATACTTGCTGTGTAAGATTACTTGAATCTACTTCACCAAAATGTTGACGTAATGTTATGTTTTCTATTGAGCCAGCAAGGTCGACACCCGCAATAATAACGGCATCAACATCACTTGTTTGAAATAAGTTCTGCGCTAATTCAACACAGCGATAAACAGAGTTTTCTTCCGCCGACACAGTAATTGCTGGCCCTGAAAAATCCCATAAAGCTGAAATACGCGACGCCATGATATTACCAATAAAACTGGTGTATTGGTTAAGCTGTGCGGCAAAAGCAATACCGTCTTTGGCAATGTTAGTGAGTGTTTCGCGTTGTTCAAGGCTAAGTTCTATGCCTTGTTGCAACAAGCTGTCTTCAATTTGCGTAGTTAAATTAACGCGTCCACGGTATTGGTGTAGCTCTAACTCCATACCCATAGCAACTAAGACCGCGACATTACTGCCGGGTGTTAAGTTAGCGTCTTTCGCGGCATTGTCCGCAACTTTCATCATCATCAATTGCTGAGGGATCAAACAATCTTGCTCATTTGGCGGTACTTTAAAGCGTAAAAAATCAATATCAAAGTCTTCAACATAACCGCCCATTGGCGCTTTGTTCAAGGCTAAGGCATTCATTACCGCGGTATTGTTATTAATACCTTTCCAACGTTTTGCCGGCAACTCTCTAAAAGTGGTCGCTTTATTATCGAGTAAGGTTTTAAAGGTTGATAAATTATACGCTGAGCCAAAGTGTGCATCCATACCGACAATAGCTAACGATTGTGCTGGCTTAGCCACTTTACTGGTTGCTGAAAGCGCTTGAGTTGGCTCTTGTAAAACCAAATGAGCATTAGAGCCACCAAAGCCAAATACACTGACACCTGCAGTGCGTGGTTTTTTCGGATTAACCATTGCGCCTGACTTTGTCGGCCAATCAACAGTTTGTGTTGGCATTTGTGCCGCACCAAAATAACCTTTTTTAGAGCTTAATGGCTCATTAAGATTAATGGTGCCAGGAATTTTCCCTTCATTAAGTGCACGAATAGCTTTAGTCATACCAGGCATACCTGCCGCAGTAAGTAAGTGACCTAGGTTCGATTTAACTGAGCCTAATAAAGGTTTATTTTCTTCAGTAAATCCGTAACGGGAGAAGAAGGTTTCCATTGAACCCAGCTCAACATTGTCACCTTTAGGCGTACCTGTAGCATGACATTCTATGTAATCTACATCCGCTGGATTTACTTCTGCATTTTCATAAGCACGTTCATAGACCAGTACTTGCCCTTTGGTATTAGGGCTTAACACAAATTCGCCTTTACCATCGTTAGATAGTGCGCCACCTTTGATAATAGCGTGAATTTTATCGCCATCTCGCACAGCATCGCTATGGCGTTTAAGTACCATCATGCCTGCACCTTCGCCGGCAAATAGCCCTTGAGAGTTTTTATCAAACGGTGCGTGAATGTTATTCGCTGGGTAAGCTTGGAAAATAGAGAAACCCATATTAACAAACATAGGATCAGCGCCAGATACCGCGCCAGCCAACATCATATCGGCTTTTCCGGTATGCAAATAATCACAAGCCAGTTTTACTGAATAACAGCTTGAGGCACATGCCGCATCAAGAGCAAAATGTGCTCCGCCTAACCCTGCAGCTTTTGCTAACAATGCCGCAGGATAACCTGCCACTAACGCATTGTCTTCGTGGACTAGCTGTTCAGATTCATTTTTTGAAAATGGCGTCAGTTCAAAGTCGTTATCAATCACTTGTTTTAACGTGTCATCAACCACTTGGTGATACAAAGGCATAAATAAGTGATTCGACGATTTTGTCGGAAAAGATAAATTACCTAAAATAACGCCACAGTTTTCTAATTTATCACTACGCCAATATCCTGCATCAACAAGTGCTTGTTGCGTTACATACAAAGACCATTTATTTAGGTCATCAAGTTGGTTTAAATAGTCACTGCTTAAATCATTATTAGTTAAATCATTAGTGTTTGAAACATTAGTGCTGTGACAAAAAGGCTGGGCATCAAAGTCGAAACCTCGAATATAACCGCCATGCACACAATAAAACTTATCAGTGTCACCTTTTTTTCCGGTGTATTTTTCTACATCCGCGCCCATTTGTTCATGGGTAGCTTTACTGCGACAATCTTGCTTATTCAGCAGTTGTTGCCAGAACTCTTCTGGCGCACTTGAACCGGGAAATAAATTTGCTATACCTACTACGGCTATGTTTTCCATGTATTTCTCTTATTGTTATCTATCACTAACTGGTAGTGATTTTTTTTGTGCTGTATTAGCGCTATGGTCTGTCGTTGCCATGACTTTATTTGTCGGCTTTTTATCAATGACAATCGAACCATAAAATAAGCTATTAAGGTCAAGCTTTACGCCGTGACTGACTAATTTTGCAATAGCACGAAAATACGTTAATTCGTCACTAACGCCTTTGGCATTTACCGGCACTGATACGCTGGTTTTACTACTACTGCCTGTTACTTGCGTGACTTCTTGATGCTTATTTTCATGTTCAAGGGTTTTATCAACCCAACTACACAGTGAGCGACCGGGACCCATTTCAATAAAAACGCGAGCACCGTTATTGTAAAGCGTATTGACCAAACGCGGAAAATCGACGCGGTCACATAAACACTTCGCAATAGAGTGAGCTATTGCTTTACTTAATTGTGGGACAGGTAAATAACAAGAACTTGAATACAACTTAGTATTAATACGAGCATTTACCGCCATGGTATATAACGCCACCATGTCATCGTATTCCGCTTTTGCTGGCGCACTATGAATAGCGTTGGCCATATTAAGTGCCATGGCTCGAACGCCTAACTTGTCAATTACGCGTAAACAATCTGCAGGAAAACCTGCTAACAAAACACTGTCTGGGGTATTAATAATGGTGCAATAGACCCGTGTTTCACCAATACACGCAGCTTCTACCTGAGCTAACGTCGCTTTAATGGTATACGTTTCCCAAATTGGCGCTTCAGTCTCTTCAGTTTTGCTATTTGGTAAGGGTAAATTCCAACGCTCACGTAGCGTTAATAAATCACCACAAAGTCGTTCATTGAAAGTAGCCGAGTTTGCCAAACGAGCGCTCATTAAACCCGGTTGCTGCCAACAGCCTAATGCAGCATACATACTAACTTCACCCATGGAATATCCTGTGGCGAAATCAGCATTAAGTTTGAATACCTTGGTAAATATTTTGCTAAAAACACAAGCAAAACCAACCCCTGCTTCGGCAATATCGGCAAGGTTGCCACGTAGGTCTAAATCACGTTGTTTAAGTGCTTTAAAATCAAGTCGACTAATACTGCGCGGGTTCAATAAAGTATCTTTTAAACTGCTACCAATATCATCAGCTAAGTTTGCAACGTCGGTATAAATCTCAGGAAACAACTGAAATAAATCACGACCTAAACCAACATACGTTGCGCCAATACCTGGGTACATAAAACAGACATTGTTACTCTTATTTGAATAGCTTTGAACGCTACTTTCCTCTGCAGAATTAACAGCAGGCTCTGCGCTGAAATAACTGCCTTTAGGCGTTTTCCACTGAGTCTGGGCGTTAGGTGTAACTTTGCCTAGTTCAGCTTGAGACAAATTAATAAAAACGTTTTTTATGCCTTGCTGAGCCAACTGAACTTCTTTTGTTAACTCTTCATTCGATTCAGCCAGTAATGCAATAGAATACTTTTTAGTCGACGTTGTTAAGTACTGTTGATATTGCTGATCGGCCATCACTTTTAAATCATCATGGCCTTTCTTTGCTGGTAATAACGCGGCTAGCTGTGAAAGCTTTTGTTGCAACTCTGCTTCATCTTCACCATTAACAAGTACTAAATGCAGCTCGCTACTGGCAATAAATCCGTTTAAACGAATGTCGTCATCTTGGTTCTCAAGAGCATGTTCCGATAACACCAAATGACAATAACTGTCTTGGGTTAAACAGCTATACGCAGCACTGTGCTTGCTACCATCAGCATTAGGATAACGCGTTCTCGATTCTGTCGGTAAGTAAAAACTTGATGATTGCCAATTGACTAATTGCTCTGCTTTGGGTGCTTGCCAATTATTGATACCTGGAATATAACGTTGCTGCAGTGCAATAACAGTACGTAGTAATCCTAATACTTGAGAAAACCCAGCGCCCTCTCCGGTAATGCTACGTACACAACTAATAGCGCGCGTTAGCGACTCTCCCGCATAGACATCACGGTAAGCTTCAAGCAATACTGAAGACTCTAATTCACTGTGAAATTCATCTTCCAGGGCTGAGACTTCAACTAACGCAACTTGCTTTTCGTCAATACTTTTTAGCGCTTCGAGCACAGCTTCCTTCATGGCATCAGCATTGACAGCTGAAATCGACAAACCATTAAGCTGAGCATAAGTAGGCAGTTGAAGTTGTTGTGCTATTGCTTGCGGCGCAAGTAATAGACTGGCAATACCAGAAGCTGATTGATAGCCTGCAAAGTCGCTATCAAAGCTAATAGTATTGCTTGGCTCAACACTGCGCTGCTCAACATCTTTGTTTAAACTCGTTATGTTTAATCCTACTAGTGCAACGAGTCTGCCTTTGTCGATTAACGATAGCGCCAGAGTCAATGCTTCACTTAACTGGCTAACCACGGCCACACTATTGATATGACCTTCAGCTTTAACATTGCTTTCAAGATCAAGTGATTGCTCACTGATAACAATCACATCCAGCTGCTTTATCACGCTGTTGTGTTCTTGCTCAGCTAGTTCACTAAAAGAGAGTGCGCCAAACATACGCGCTGTAGAATCATTGATAACATCAGCAAGAGTACTATTGGCTATGCTTATCTCATTGCTTAAGTCTTCACCTACCTCTTTACCTATCTCTTTACCAACGTAAAGCGCACGAGCAACGCGGTCAATATTAGCGAACTCAGCAAATTGACTATCAATACCAACGATGGCTATTTCATTAGTTAGCATTTACTTGGCCATTCCTTCTGCTTTTTCTACCACAGCATCATCATTACTGTTATCCACCTTGGTAACAGAAATTGCAGGTAAGAACATGTCATTTAAACTGTCGCTAGCGGTGACTTTAGCTGACTTCATTTCAGCCAATAACAAGCCATTTTCACTGATAAAGTTGATATCTGCGACTAACTTGCCACGTCTATTACCTTCAGAACGACCTTTAGGACTACTTTGTACAACCTTTAATTGTAGATAAAAAGTTTGACCTAGCTCTACTTGAGCATGAACATGCCACGCTTGCGTGCTTGACGGTAAGCTACCTAAACCAAGTTCTCTTTTTACCCAAACGAGCATGGCTTGATAAGCGAGATCGTTAGCAAAAATATTACCTGCGGTGTTATGACTTGTGGAAATAGGAAAGTCGCCCTGCTTGTGCTGAGCGACTTCAGGCACTTTACAACCTAGAAGTAAGCCATTTTCATCACACTCGATAACTTGGGTAATGCCTTGCAAACTTTCACCATGGAATAAGGTGCCATTTTGGTATAACGCTTTCGCTTCGCTAGCAGTAATAGCCGTTAACTTATCTGCTACCCCATTAACAACTGAAAGCGCTGCAGAACTTGCTATTTCAGTGGGTAGAGTCGTTTTAGAAACTAAAACGACTTGTCCGCTGTAATGAAAGACGATTTTACCGGCATCATTAACTGATGATATTTTACTATCAATCAATAAGGTATCACCGCCATCTACTTGGCTATTCATATCAATTTGCATGTCAATGAAGAAGTCTTTGCTCTCATGCTTAGCTAAGGTTTCTTTATCAAAGGTTACGCCTTTGAATAGCTTGTAATCATTTATGCCTTGGTAAACATATTCAGAGTAAACACTTTGCGCTGCATCACTCATCCAAGCGATGGCACAAACTGTTGGTAATACTTGGTCATCACCGATAACGTGATCTGCTAAAAAAGTATTGTTAGTCGCTTGCAGTGTTTTAATAACACGCGCTGATAAACGACTAACTTGTGACTTTTTTAGTGAAGACCCTTGTGCTGCTTTTTCTTCGTTATTTTCTGGTGATTTAGATAAATCGTTACCAACAAGAATTTGCGCACAACGGTTAGTATTAGCATTTAACTCACTCACTAATAATTTAGCACCTGCATCCAGTGGAATAATATAAACACCACGCGCATTGAACATACGTTTTAGTTCAGGAGTAACCATACCGCCATCCCAAGGACCCCAATTAAAACTCAATACTTGAGCATTAGGATGTTGCGCCTTAAAACGGTACGCTGTTTTATTTAAAATATCGTTAGCGATTGAATAATCTGATTGACCAGGGTTTCCGTAGAAACCTGCCGCTGATGAAAACAACACTAAATGTTTAATATTTTCTGGCTGACATACCGCCATCAATGATAATAAACCATCAATTTTAGTGCGGTAAACTGCATCAAATTCAGCTAATGTTTTTTGCTCGATAAATTTATCAGCAAGAACGCCGGCACCGTGAATAATACCTGTGATTGATAATGGCGCTGCTGATGTTCCAGCGAGTGCTGCCAATGCAGGAGCGACAGCATCACTAACACTTTGACTATCAGTAACATCGGCAGCAACATATTGTGCATGTCCACCTGCGGCTTTAATTGCAGTTAGTGTTTGAACAATTTCACGATTGGCTAAAATTGGACGAACAAATTGCGTTACTTTAACTGGCGTTGGTTTTTCACCTGAGGCAATTAATACTTGCATCGCAGCTTTTTTAAGCGCTACTTCATCGTGATGACCATTCGCCCAACTTGGCTCAGTACCTCTGTCTTCACTATTTTCAGCTTCACTCTCGAGCAGTGGTGAACGGCCAAGTAAAATGAATTTTGCTTTATGTTGCTTGGCTATTTCAATAACACAGTGTGCGGTAACGCCTTTAGCGCCACCACTCACTAAGAATACAGAGTTGCTGTCGATGCTATCACTGTCTAAAGTTACTTTTTGCTCTAACGCATAACTGTCAGTTTTTACGCCAACAAGCGTTAAACGTTTACCTAAATTTTGGCTTAGGTTATCGGTGTCATGTGCCACTTCAATAAGTGACGTATTAATATCAAGCAATTCATCACAGATAATTGTTGCCGCTTTATCCGCTGCTAATTTAGCTGATAGGTCGATAACACGACAAAATACGCCAAGGTCTGTATCTGATGCGCGCCACTCATGAGAAAGTGTTTTTACTAAGCCGCCTAAGCCGCCTTGTACTAAATCAGCGTGTAAGTCTGCTTTAATATTTTGTTCGCCGGCACTGCCAGTGTTCGTAAAACCAAGCGTTCCGCCTTGTCTGGTCACTACAACAAAAGAAGCGCGAGCCACTTTAGCCGATTTAACCTGACATAGTTTGGCTAATACAAACGCTAGCATTAGGCCTTGTTTCGCCGCTTCTGCATATTCGATATTATCTATACTGTTAACCGTGTTCTTAGCTTGCAAGTAAATAACCGCATCAAGCTGTGCATGCTGCTCAAGTAATTTTTTTACTTGCTCTTCATCTACAGTTTTGTCGTTACTACCTATTTCAACTAGGTTAACCGCTTTGTTAAATGTCTTTTTAGAACTCGCGACCAGCCAATTAGGTTTTAATACCGTAACTTGCCAGCCTTCTTTAAGTAGCTTTGAACTTACCGCTACTGCGGCGCCACTGCCATCATCAACGACAAGTGCATTGGGTTGCTCTGTATGACCATTAACGTTGAAGTCTTGCACTATTTTAGTTACCGACGACAATGCCTGTAAGGCAACAACGGCACTCGGTGCAGGGTCTGCGATAACCGTGCTAATAGACGTTACTGACTTCTCTGTTGCTACAGTTTTTGACGACGATGGAGATGTCGGTGGTGTAGGTGTAGTTGGCGGTACCGGTGCAACTTTACTTTGCATGTAGCTAACTATTTCACCTAAGGTACGTAACTCAGCTAAATCTTCAGGGTTAAGCTCAGGTAAGTCTTCAATGATTTCTTGTACTGCACCTAAGATTTCAACACGTTTGATAGAATCGATACCTAAGTCAGCTTCCATATCCATCGCAAGCTCTAACATTTCAGGTGGGTAACCTGTTTTATCAGCGACTACTTGCATCATCACATTCTGAATGTGGTCAAGGTCAATAGCTGGCGTTGATGTTGTTGGTACTTGTGTTACAACTTCTGCTGTAGGTAATGGCGCTACTTTGCTTTGCATGTAGCTAACTATTTCACCTAAGGTACGTAACTCAGCTAAATCTTCTGGGTTAAGCTCAGGTAAGTCTTCAATGATTTCTTGCACTGCACCTAAGATTTCAACACGTTTGATCGAGTCGATACCTAAGTCAGCTTCCATATCCATGGCAAGCTCTAACATTTCAGGTGGGTAACCTGTTTTATCAGCAACCACTTCCATCATCACGTTTTGGATGTGGTCAAGGTCTATAGCAACTGTCGCTACTGGCGCTTCAGTTACTGCTACAGACGTTGCCACCTGTGCGATTTCTGCTGTAGGTAATGCCGCTACTTTGCTTTGCATATAGCTAACTATTTCACCTAGAGTACGTAGCTCGGCTAAATCTTCAGGGTTTAGTTCAGGTAAGTCTTCAATGATTTCTTGCACTGCACCTAAAATTTCAACACGTTTGATTGAATCAATACCAAGGTCTGCTTCCATGTCCATGCCAAGCTCTAGCATTTCAGTTGGGTAACCGGTTTTATCGGCGACTACTTCCATCATCACGTTTTGGATGTGGTCAAGGTCAATGGCAACGGTTGCTGATGGTGCTTGTGTAACTACTGATGCCGCGGGTAAAGCTTCTACTTTGCTTTGCATGTAGCTAACTATTTCACCTAAGGTACGTAACTCAGCTAAATCTTCTGGGTTTAACTCAGGTAAATCTTCAATAATTTCTTGTACCGCACCCAATATTTCAACACGTTTAATCGAGTCAATACCAAGATCAGCTTCCATATCCATACCAAGCTCTAACATTTCAGTGGGGTAACCGGTTTTATCGGCAACGACTTCCATCATCACGGTTTGAATGTGGTCTAAATCTATAGCAACTGTCGCTACTGCCGCTTGTATAACTACGGGTGCAGCTTGTGTTAAAGGGACGGCTTCAACTTTACTCTGCATGTAGCTGACTATTTCACCTAAGGTGCGTAACTCAGCTAAATCTTCAGGGTTAAGCTCAGGTAAATCGTTAATGATTTCTTGTACTGAACCTAAAATTTCAACACGTTTAATAGAATCAATGCCTAAATCGGCTTCCATATCCATGCCAAGCTCTAACATTTCAGTAGGGTAACCGGTTTTATCGGCTACTACTTCCATCATTACCGTTTGGATGTGTTCAAGGTCAATAACGGGTGCAGATGCTGTTGGCGTTGTAACAGTCGCTACTGGCGCAGCAGTTACTTTACTTTGCATGTAGCTAACTATTTCACCTAAGGTGCGTAGTTCAGCTAAATCTTCAGGGTTAAGCTCTGGCAAGTCGTTAATGATTTCTTGTACTGAACCTAAAATCTCAACACGTTTAATCGAATCAATACCTAAATCAGCTTCCATATCCATGCCAAGCTCTAACATTTCAGTAGGGTAACCGGTTTTATCAGCAACCACTTCCATCATCACGGTTTGGATACGTGCTAAATCTAATACTGGTGTCGCCGGCGTAGTAACAGTTGCTACGGTTGCAACTACCGCAGCTTTAGATACTACAACTTGTGGAGCTACTGGCTTAGTTACTGCTGTAGCTGCTTGTTTAGCTACTTGTGAAGTTACAGGTTTAGCTATCGCTGCCGCTTGGTTAACAACTGATGGCGCAGTAACAATGGCTACTGGCGTTTGTTGTGGCGCGTTAAGCTGTGCTGGGTTATTTGAATGCACCGTTTTAGTCAACGGTGCTTCATTCGATAACACTTTACCCGATAACATAGTCGACATTTTATCGCTTTGATTATTCAGATATTGCTCATGAACTCGTAATGTTTGAGATTGAAAGTCGTGATACATATTCAACGTACGCTCTACACTTTCAGGTACATCGCTAGCAACCGCGGTTAGTACGCTATCAACTGTTTTCGCATAATCTTTTGGCCCTTGCATGTACTGTTCATGTACATTAAGCACTTGTTGTTGATGTTCTACAAATTGGCTGACACTACGCTCAATATCAGCAGCAACGTTATTACCGCTATTTATTAGTTGTGGACTCGGCTGACTAACTTGGGTTCCATCTGCGATAGTACCATCGGCGTTCAGATAGACAATTTTTTCAACTTCAACAATACGTTCTACTTCAACGATTTTTTCAACAATCTTCTCTACAACGCGTTCAGGTGCAGCATGTGACGTCGCTTTTGCTTGTTTCACTACTCTGCCATCAGCTAATGCATCAGCAAATGCTTTTTCAGTTTTAGCACTAACATAAGACTTACCGGTTAATTTCATCGCTAAAGGCGACATTTTAACCGCAGCTAAAGGACGTTTTACTGCGTTGTGCGGGTCAATATCATCTAAGCTAACACCCAATACCGCAAGTTGTACCGCGGCTTGTCTTAGTTGCTTGTCTGATGATTTTTTAGCATTGGCATTAACAGCAATAGTCACGACATCGTTTTTGTCTTGTAAAATATTATCAACCAACTTAGTTAATACATTTTTAGGACCAAACTCGACAAACACACGACCACCGTCAGCGTAAATATTTTCTATTTCTTTATTAAAGTGAACCGATTCTAAAATGTGCTTTTTAAGCGCCTTTTTGATATCCGTCGCTTTATTTGAATGCGCTTTACCGGTGCCATTAGCAAAAACAGGAATTGATGGCGCAGTAAACTTGGCGCGGTCAATTGCTTGTGCAAAAGGCTTTTGAGCATGAGCAACTAATGGCGTATGAAAGGCTGCTGAAACCGGTAAAGGTACAACTTTAAAACCTTCTGCTGTTAGTGCTTGGGTAGCAACAACAATTTGACTGGTAACACCGGCCACAACCACTTGATTATTCGAGTTATAGTTGGCAATAGAAATATCAGCAATGTCTTTTATAACCGCTGCAACTTTTTCCGGCTCGCCAACAACGGCAACCATAGTACCTGCATCAAAACTGTTACTTTCATTATCGTTATCATCAGCGCTTGGCTTAGCCATGGCTTGACCACGGCTGCGTGCTAGCATCATATAATCTTGTTCAGATAATACACCTGCTGCCCATAATGCCGTTAATTCACCAAAACTATGACCTGCAGTGAAATCTGCTTTAAAGCCAGCTTGGGTAAAGGTTTTATACAAACCGACACTGAAGGTACCTATAGCAGGTTGAGCATGCTGTGTTAAGCGTAAAGCTTCGTCTTGCACTTTTCTTGCATCAGCGTTAAAAACAGGAATTGGGTAACTGGTAGATGAAAGCTGTGGTAAACCGGCAGCAGAGAACTGGCTGTCCATGTCACTAGCAGCTTGCATCACTGTTGGGAAATTACAGGCTAATTCACGGCCCATATTCAGGTACTGTGAACCTTGACCTGAGAACAAAGCAACCACTTTTCCGGCTGTCGCTAAGGCAGATTTACGGTAATAAAGCCCTGTTGGTGTTGTCCAAGCTTCACTATTAGCATTAACAGAAAGCTGCTTTAATGCGATGTTGATCATGTCTACTGCTTCAAGTGCATTTTTAGCAACAAAACCACAACGTACTTCATTCGCTTCAGGTGTTGTTAACTGATGCTCAGTAACTAAGGCATTAAATACAAAAACTTGTTCATCGCTGCCTACGCTTAATTTACTTTGCCAATTATTCAGTAAGGTAATTAATGTCGCTTCATCTTTCGCATTAAACAATAATGTTTGTGGTACTGCGTTTAATCGGTACTTACCTGCTGCTTTAGCTTGGTACTCTTCTAATACCATATGGAAATTAGTGCCACCAAAACCAAACGAGCTGATACCTGCACGACGTGGTAAACCATCTTCTCTTGGCATCCATGGACGTGTTTCATTGTTTAAATACAGCGGGCTGTTTTCAATATCAAGCGCCGGGTTTGGCGTATCAATATTAATAGTTGCTGGTAATACTTTATGATGCAAAGCAAGTACCGCTTTAATCATACCTGCAGCGCCAGCGGCGGCTTTTGTATGACCAATTTGAGACTTAACTGAGCCCAAGGCAATATGTTGAGTAGCATCATTGTTATGCGAGAAGTGTTTTAATAAACCACTAAACTCTGCGGCATCGCCTGCTTTAGTGCCCGTACCATGTGCTTCAATTAAACCACAGCTTTTAGGATCGAAACCGGCATCATCATAAGCACGTTTTAACGCTTTTGCTTGGCCGTCAGGTCGTGGCGCGTAAATAGATTTAAAACGACCATCGCTTGACGTACCAATACCTTTAAGCACAGCATAAATTTTGTCGCCATCACGCTCAGCATCTTCTAAACGTTTAAAGGCCATCATACCGATACCTTCACCAATCATCATGCCCTTTGAATCAACATCAAATGGGCGGATATCATCGTTAGTGGTAAATGCCGGCGTTTTCGCAAAAGACATGTACATAAATGGTGAGTTATCACAACAAACACCACCAGAAATCATCACTTCAGAGCGGTATTCTAATAAATCAGAAACGGCTAGTTTGATGGCAGATAATGAACTGGCACATGCCGCATCAACTACGCAGTTAGTACCACCAAAATCAAAACGATTAGCAATACGACCGGCAATAACATTACCTAACATGCCAGGGAACGAGTTTTCTTCCCAGCCGATGTAAGCTTTTTTGAATTTTTCAATGATCATCGCGCGATCTTCAGCATCAACGCCTGACGCTTTTAATACTTTTTCAAGTACTGGCCCTTGCAAGCGAGACGTTAATGGCGCAATTTGCTTTTGTCCGCCACCGACACCTAGCGTAATACCGACTTTGTCACGGTCATAACCAGAGCCGTCACCAATGCCTGCATCGTTAAGTACTTCACGCGCAACCACTAAAGACAATAACTGAGAAATATCGGTTAACTCTAAAATGTTTGGCGGTAAACCAAACTCCATTGGGTCAAAATCTATTTCAGGTAAAAAGCCACCACGTTTACAATAGGTTTTATCTTTTACTGTTGGGTCACTATCGTAATATTCATCGGTGTCCCACTGACTTTTAGGCACATCTTTAATGCCATTAACTGACTCAAAAATGTTATCCCAGTAATCTTCTAAGTTTTTCGCATCAGCAAAAATAGAAGCCATGCCAACAATCGCGATTGGACATTCTTGAAGACGTGAATTAAAGGTTTTTTCGTCTGCTTCACTCAACACTGGGTTATTAGCTGTGGGTTGTTGCTTTTTAGTCATTGTGGTTACTCTAAAGTTATATTTTTTGTATTGTTTGGTTGCATTTCCGCTATTCGTTTAGGTAGCTACTCTGTTTCAGTATCAGACCCGTGAAAGTTTTTCGAGGAGAACGTGGAAGTTGCCTCATCAGGACTTTCATTTAATAAACGAAAACGACTTAAGAATTCATTGTAATTACCCGCTAATATTCGGCGGATATGAAAAGGCGCTTTAGTGAGTACGTAGCTCATGTAACGGCTAGCGGCTTCACTTTCATTGCCATCGTAAATATCGACATAGACCCAACTTGACGTTGGATCATTAGCAATTAATAAACGGCATTTATTCTGTTGTTCTTTAGACTTTGCTGAAAAATCTGGAATTTGGGTTACTTTTACTTGCACCACTTCATCTTCATTTAGGCTGTTAGCGCGATTCAATACTTCACGCATTGCTTTGGGGGAAATATCTGAAGTGAGTTGTTGATGAGCTTGGGTATCTTCTAGTACTACGCGTACTGTTTCTGGCGCTGTTGGTGATGCATCGGCATCATAACTCTCGTCGCTACCTTCCATGTCGCCCTGCATATCAGTTAAACGAGAAACACCATGACGCTTTAAGCATCGTTGTAAACCTGCACGAGACACATTGGCATTAATAAATTGCTTACACACAGCAAGCAATTCATCAAGGGATAGTAATAAGCGTGTTCTCAGTTCAACCACAACATACTCTTGTGCTTCACTTAAAGTGGTATTTAGCTGCTTAGGCACGTGGGACGCATCGCTAAGGGATTCTCGTTTACGCCATTTACGGACGGTAGATTCTGAAACTTTTAATAACCGTGCAAGCACAGCCGTAGGTAAGTCAGATTCATGGATGAATGCGCGCATCTCCGGTGTGGTAGTGGCGTTGGCATGTTGAGTGGAAGTACTTTTAGCCTGTTTGCTCATTTTCATCCGTTTATTATTTTAGGTAAATAACTCTTCGTAAATCACTTCCCGTAGACAGGCAGCCGTTCATTTCACAAAAAACAAAGGCGCATTAACGATATAACGCGGCTAATATACACAGGTTTCAAACCCAACACAATCACCCGAGACAAGCTTTACCCATTTATAGACTAAGGTATTAACTCATCTGTTCGACCAGTTGGCAAGATATCGGTACTATCACAACATATTCACCCTAAATAGTGGACGTTAACAGCAACTAGTCTTTTAAATTTATAATAATTAATTTTAAAAAGTTTCATAAAAACAAATTACCCTCGCACTCTTTATGATAAAATATCGTCTCATCAAGCATTAATCACCCGTTAAATAAGCAATACAAGCTACCGATACTTCTATGAATTTTTTTTCTCAATCTGACCTTTCTACTCGATCAAAAAAGCAACTAACCCTAGCGAGCAACGAAATTCATCTATGGATGACCAAGCCAGAAGAGTTACTGGGTAATGATGAATTGTTAGCAACCTACTCAACATTACTCACCAGTACAGAATTAGCTAAACAGCAACGCTATAAATTCGCTAAAGACAGGCACGATGCGTTGATTACTCGTGCGTTCATACGTGATTTATTAAGCTATTATGCTGATCTATCACCGCAAGATTGGCAGTTTGAAAAAGGATCTAAAGACAAACCTGAAGTGATTAATTGCCCATTGCCAATACGTTTTAATATTAGTCATACAAAGAATCTAATTATTTGTGCAGTAACCCTTGAAGATGATATTGGCTGTGATGTAGAAAATACTGGGAGGAGTAATGATGTATTGGCTATTGCTGAACGTTATTTTTCCCCGAAAGAAAGCACTGAACTTTTCGCACTGCCTGAAGCAGAGCAACGACATCGTTTTTTTGATTATTGGACCTTAAAAGAATCCTATATCAAAGCCTGGGGGTTAGGCTTAGCAATACCGCTTACCGACTTTAGCTTCAATATCAACGATACAGAACAACACTATAAAAACTTGTTTACCATCAAGCAGGATATTAGCCTAAGCTTTGCCCAGCATAGAGTTGATGAACCACAAATTTGGCGTAGCTGGTTAATTTACCCATCAGCAGCCATAGATAAAAAACAAGAACATCGTATTGCTTTATCTTTGAGAACTAAGGCCGATAATCAAAAGACTGATTACCAATTACGCTTTTTTGATACCCTGCCCTTACTTGGTTATCAAGAAATATAGCGGTAAATATTTATTTACTCATTCACAGTCTCTGATTATTACAGGACCATAACATAGGTGAGTATTTTCATTTTCAGCGATGTTTTTTAAAACTCTGATATAGGAGTTAACCAGAAAGTGATCCACCTTAAAGTTGTACTTTTCTTCTGGTGATTTCATCCCATACCCAGCTTTAACTAAACGCGATTGAGATAACTAAGTCGCGTTTTTTGATCCAGAGAGTAAGTAGTTTAATCGGTTTTAATATAGAGTATTTTAATAGCAAAATAGTCTTAACGTTTACTTTGAGATTAACTGTACATACATAAGGGGTATCCCTCTAGCTCCACAAGGCGTAAAGTGTTCTTATGGAGCTAATC
>NZ_PJAU01000039.1 GCF_002836255.1 Colwellia sp. 75C3
GATTTTACTGCTACGTTTAATTTGTCAGCAAAGACTGACTAAAAATCCTCCAATCACTTTTAAACAAAATTATGTTTAAGTTTTTGGAGATAATAAAAATAATGTCTGGTTTTACCCCCAGATACAAAATTAAGTTAAATAGGAATATCTCATGAGAAAATACAATAAGATAACAAAGTTGTCGTTAATCGTCGGTGCATCTCTTGCCGCATCGGCATTCAACACTAATGCCACTGAAGTTACTTCAATGACAGTGCAAAGCCAAACAGCAAATGGCGTTCCATCTTTTGTTGTTGGTGAGCTAGGAAATATGACGCAGAACACCGCAGCCCAAGCACTGAAAGATATCATTGCTAGCCAGAATGAATATGCCGCGACCGGTAATGAAAACTTTAACGTTCGTAGACAATGGACAGATGAATTAGGAAAAACGCACACACACTTTAACCAAACTATTAACGGCATTAAAGTTTATGGTACAAGTATGATCATGCATGCTAATAGCTCTATAGGCGTATTAAGCACAGCTAATAGCCAAGCAAATATTTATGGTATCACTGGAAGTTTAGCTAAAAGTCCAATAGCTACACTATCAACGTTCAATAGTGTTAACACTCTGAATAATAACAATGCCAACACCGGTAAAAATCAAGCAATCGCTGCAGCCCAAAGCATTGGCGACGTTAACGGTTCAGCTGAACTTGCTTACCTTTATATACCTTTGACTGAAGAAACAAAACTGGCCTATCGAGTAGAAGTATCTTGGGACAACGGTGGCGATGATTTTGGCCGTGACTTCGTTTACTTTGATGCACATACCTCTGAAGTATTAAGCAGAGAAGCACAAGTCCATTCTTCAAAAAGTTGGAAAACCTATACCTTAAATGGTGGCTCAGCTAATTCAGCGCCTGGTTCATTGTTGTGTACTAACAACCAAAGCTGTGGTGGCAATGCTGCTGCACAACGGGCACATGATGGCGCAGCAAAAGTTTATGACTATTACCAAAGTAAATTTGGTCGTGATAGTTTAGATAACAATGGTATGACATTAATATCAAGTGTTGATATGGGTGTCGCGAATGCTTATTGGACTGGGGCTCAAATGATTTACGGTCAAGCATCAAATGGCTTGAATGATTTTACTAGTGATTTTGATATTATTGGCCATGAATTAACGCATGGTGTAACTGATAAAACCGCCAATCTTGTTTATGCTAAT
Organism: Colwellia sp. 75C3; assembly: GCF_002836255.1. Taxonomy (GTDB): domain Bacteria; phylum Pseudomonadota; class Gammaproteobacteria; order Enterobacterales; family Alteromonadaceae; genus Colwellia. Next base: position 1,220 of record NZ_PJAU01000039.1, read on the forward strand.
GCCTCAGGAGCACTGAACGAAGCTTGGTCAGATATTTTAGGGCTTTCAGCTGAATCATACCGTAACGGCACAACAAGCTCATCTTGGTTACTCGGTGATGGTTTATATAACACCCCAGGTAAAGCATTACGTTATATGGACAACCCAACCAAAGACAACTACTCAAAAGATTGGTGGCCAGAACGTATTCCTTACGTAAGTAACCCAAACAATAATAACGACCAAGGTGGCGTACATGGTAATTCGGGTATTGCGAACTTAGCGTATGTCTTATTGGTAGACGGTGGTACTCACCCTCGTAACAAATCAACCGCACAAGTACCAAGTATTGGTATGGCTAAAGCTGAGAAAATTTTCTATCGTGCACTTGTTACTTATATGAATCAAAGCACTAACTTTGCCGGTGCAAGAACAGCAACAGCACAGGCTGCACAAGATTTATATGGTACTACTGAAAAAACAGCAGTTGAAACAGCTTGGTGTGCTGTAGGTGTTGGCGCTTGTCCTAATGGTGGTACTGATCCAACAGACCCTGTTGGTAATGTGTTAACTAATGGTGTTGCGGCTTCAAATTTAGCAGCATCATCAGGCTCAGACATTGTTTACACCATGGATGTACCTGCCGGAGCAACTGACATTAGCTTTATTAGTAATGGTGGTTCAGGCGATGCTGACATGTATGTGAAATTTGGTTCAACGCCAACAGATTCAACCTATGACTGTCGCCCTTACAAAAATGGCAACAGCGAATCTTGTTCTGTTACATCGTCTGGTGGTACTTATTATGTTCGTTTAAAAGCGTACTCAACCTTTTCAGGTCTCAGCTTAACGGGTAGTTACACAACTAGCACTCCGGGTGGTAACGATCCTATTAATGATACTTTATCTAATATTTCAGTAACTCAGGGACAATGGCAACGTTATACGCAAGTATTACCTGCAGGTTATACCGATATGAGTATTAGTATTTCGGGAGGATCTGGCGATGCTGACTTATATGTCCGTAAAGGAGCACAATCAACATCTACTGTATATGATTGTCGCCCCTATAAAAATGGCAACACTGAAAGCTGTAACTTCACTAGCCCAGGCGAAGGAACTTATTACATAGATGTTTATGGATATAGTACTGCAGCGGGTATAACGTTAACGTTACAAGCGAACCCTTAATTATTTATTAAGGTAGAGTAAAATAAGATGAAACTAGTCAACCACGGTTGACTAGCTTTCATCTACTATCGACCATTTATGCTTTATTTCACGTAATTTTCCTGACGTTACTAGTTCAGCATAAGCGGCTTGAAAACGTTCGATTAGCTTAGGTTCAGTATTAAAACCAAAAGCAATACTTAAATTACTTTGTAAACCTTTTGCTTCTTGTAATTTTTTTAGTTTTGAAAAATCATAATCGATACTATGGCTTAGTGACTTTAAAATAAGTTCATTGCTGAGGATAATATCTATACGCTGCTTTTCTAACATAAGTAAACGTTGTTCACCTTTAACCACTTTATAAATGTTTTTAAAACCATTCTCTATTAAATATTGCTCAGTATTGTTTTCATTTATGCTGGCAATAAGCATACCTTTTATTGAGTCTAAGGATTCATACTCTTTAGTAATCTTACTTTTTAATCCCCAAAAATAGAACCGCTCATATTTTAAAGGCCCAACCCAATGAAACAAGGGATCACGCACTTTCGTGTGGGCAATGGAATAAACGAGTATATTAGGCTCTCTGCGGGCAATACCGTAAGCTCTTGCCCAAGGTAAAATGTGAATATCTGGGATATCACCGGTGATTCTAAATAATTCACTAATAACTTCAGTCGCATAGCCACCTAGAGAGCCGTCTTCCAACTTAATTTGATAGGGTGGTAAATACTCAGTGACAACTTTAATTTCCTCTGACTTAGCGGAAAAACTTGCCAAGAATACAAGGCCTGCTAAAGCAATTAAAGCTAGATGAGAGTTAAAAACGTTAGGGAATGTACCTTGATAATTCAATCTTACCTACTGTAAATTTAAGGAGATACTAACCATCATCCTAGCGTATAAAAAAAATAATGACCATATCAAAGTAGATATACGCTTATGCTACTTTTATGGGCCTAAAATTATTTAATCAGCCATCTATCAGCCTTATAACTTCAGAATACAAATGACAACTGCCACTATATGACGATAGATGATAAAATAGCAGAATATTGCCTGCTAGATGAAGCAGCACCTCAGGGACTAACATTCATTTTTATCAGTGAATCGTGTGTGAATCACACTTTTCAAGTGATTATTCACCATTAATCATCCACAATTTTTTGCATCAATTAAATGACATAGACTAGATTGATGCCGTTCTACTAAACAGAGATATGATGAAAGCATTGACCAAATTAATAGCACTATGTGCATTAACACTTAGCCTATTTGTAAGTAACAACGCGAACGCTACAACATTTACTTTTACCGCCATTCCAGATGAAGATGAATCTCAGCTAAGAACCCGTTTTGAAAAGGTTGCTCTGTATTTAGAGAAGGAGCTTGGTGTTGAGGTAAAGTATATACCGGTTAAATCATACTCAGCCGCAGTAACCGCCTTTAGAAATAACCAAGTGCAACTTGCCTGGTTTGGTGGTTTATCTGGCGTACAAGCCAGAAAATTAGTGCCTGGCTCAAAAGCCATTGCACAAGGTTATGAAGACCAATTTTTCAAAAGCTACTTTATCGCCCACTATAGTACCGGTTTAGCGATGAGCGACAGCTTTCCTGATATCAGTCAAAAAACCTTCACCTTTGGCTCAAAAGGCTCTACTTCTGGTAGATTAATGCCGCAATATTATATCGAGCAACACTTAGAGAAAAAGCCACAACAAGCCTTTAAACGCGTTGGCTTTTCTGGTGACCATAGTCGGACTATTGCCCAAGTTCAAGCAGGTGCTTACCAAGTTGGCGCTGTTAATTATAAAGTATGGGAAAGTGCCCTAGCCGCTGGAAAAATTGATACTAATAAAGTAAAGGTTATTTGGGAAACCCCCGCCTACCCTGATTATCAATGGACAATACGTTCAGGTGTTAATGCCCAATTTGGCGAAGGGTTTGCTGATAAAGTTCAAGCAGTACTGCTTAATATGAATAACCCCGAGCTCCTTAAGAGTTTTCCACGCTCTTCCTTTGTAAACGCTGATAATAAAGATTTTGAACCGGTATTAACTGTCGCTAAAAAGATAGGACTTATCGATTAATGATCACTATCGACAAGCTAAACCTTCATTATGATAGAACTGCTGGCTACAATACTGGTAAGAAAACCGGCAAAAACAAGGCATCTACACAGGTGATTTTTGACCTGAGCCTAACAATCAGTGAAGGTGAGAAAGTTGCGATTATTGGTCCCTCAGGTGCTGGGAAATCTAGCTTGTTACACCATTTGTATCAAACATTACAAAACCGTGCAGCCCTTTGTTCACAGCGCCAAGGCTTAGTTGATAATTTAAGTATTTACCACAATATATTTATGGGCGCTTTAGCGCGCCACCACTGGTTATTTAACCTAGTGAATTTAATTAGACCTTTCAAGCAAGACCTGAACAATATTACTGCACTTTGTCAGCAATTAGAATTAGATCAGCCTTTAACTAAAAAGGTAGATAAACTCTCTGGTGGGCAAAGACAACGCGTAGCCTTAGCAAGAGCTCTATATCAGCAGCAAGATATTTTTATCGGCGATGAACCTTTTTCCGCGCTCGACCCCTTAATGACATCAAGATTACTCGAAAGCGTATTAGCACAGCACAACAGCGTAATTATGGTGATGCATGACCGAGAATTAGCCATGAGCGCTTTTGACCGCGTTATCGCGTTAGATAAAGGACGACTGGTGTTCGACAGCAAACAACAGCATGTAGACCAACAGCAGATCACCAAACTATTTCAAACGAGCGCAGTCGCGTAAGCTTATTTTATGCCACAACTGCAGCAAGTTAAAAACACACATTATCCCTTGGGTTATTGGCAAAAAGTCACTGTATTAATCTGGCTTATCGCGCTGCTTATTATTCCTTTCGCTGATATAGAAATTGTAAACTTCGACCCTTTACTTGAGTTAACGCTCATGGCTCAAGGATTAATGGCTCCTGACTTTTTTGCCACCGAATACTTGTTCCAAGCCGTTATTCAAACGATTAACTTTGCCATTATAGGCGTCTGTTTAGGTCTCGTACTCGGCGCTCCTTTAGCCTTAATATATCAACACCCAATCGTATCGAGTTGCTGCGCTTTTTTCCGTGCTATCCATGAAATTTTCTGGGCATTGTTATTCTTACAAATATTTGGTCTGTCTCCTATGACCGGAATTTTGGCCATCACCATACCGTTTGCCGCCACCTTTGCCCGGGTGTTTCACGATATCATCAACCAATCGTCTGATAGCCCATTAGAGAGTATCGATAGCCGCGCAGATATTATTAGCCGTTTCACCTACGGGAAAATAGCGCAAGTCTTGCCACAACTTATGGCCTACACTCGTTACCGTTTTGAATGTGCCTTGAGAAGCAGCGCCGTATTAGGCTTTATCGGAATGCCAACATTAGGTTTTTATATGGAAACCGCTTTTAGACAAGGAAACTATAACGAGGGCGCGGCGTTATTAATCATATTTGTAACGCTTATCGGCACCATTAGTTACTGGTGCCCACCCAAATTAATGATGGTTTATTTCATTATCGCTTGCCTGACTCTAGTGGATATTCCAGCAGTAGATAGCAGCTTACTGGTGCGCTTTATCAGCCAAGATATTTTGCCTCCCGCGTTAGTAAACGTCGGGACTTTTGCAGAGGTTCAATGGGCATCACTCACTACTTGGTTTACCGACCTATTAGTTGAGCAAGCTATTCCCGGCGGCATTGCGACTATCACCTTAGCGCTACTTGCCTTAGCAGCCACCCACGTTGTTACTTTAAACGCCCATGCCCTAGCGAGTAGACAGTTATGGCCGACACCACTGACTTGGCTTGGCCAGTTAATATTATTAATTGGTCGCTCAGTACCCGAATATATCTTAGCTTTTATCTTTTTAATGTTGCTCGGCCCATCGATGTTACCGGCGGTTATCGCGTTAGCCATACACAATGGCTGCGTTATCGCTTATTTGGCTGTCAAGCAAAGTAACGCCATTGCTCCGCAACAGATGCAAATGAGTAAGTTTAATCAGTTTAACTATCACATAATGCCTAATATCTACCCCAACATGATGGCCTTACTGTTTTATCGTTTCGAGATCATAGTGCGAGAAACTGCTGTCTTTGGAATTTTGGGTATTATGACGCTAGGGTTTTATATCGACAGTAACTTCAGCGAAATACGCTATAGCAATGCACTCGTACTTATCACCTGTACCGCCCTGCTTAATGTTGCCATTGATATTTTATCAAGGCGCCTACTTAAGTTTCCAAAATCGAGCCAGACTCGTTGTTAACTCGTCTATTTGACCATCTAACTGGTCTTTCTTTATCTAATTATTAATGATCACTTTGTGCGCATTGTTGACCTTACTAATTGAAAAGATTAAAGTCTTCTTAGAACGACAAGCAGACAACGCAATAGTCAATGGTAAAAGGAATTACCTTTTCACCTGCATTGATTTATATAAACATTTTAAATTTCTCGGATATCAAGGAGGTCAACATTATAAACAAGGAGATTAATAACCATTTACTTCATAAGTTTGATATTTTATTTATTGCTTTTTTTTCGTTAACCCCTATTTCGAAAGAAATAATACCTAATGATATAGTGCTCCATTATTGGTTTCCTATTTTTAGCGTATTATTTTTTGTTGCAGCCATACCTTATATTGATTCAATCAAAAAATATTTTACGTTAGTCCTTATTTCATTTATCTCTGGCGTTATTGTTGCCAACTTATACTCTGACCACTTTCATGGTTACGGCATTATTTTCTTTCTTCTGTATTTGAAAATATTTGTCGTATCGAGTGTTGTAGGTTTCATATCGGCCAAATATTGCTGGCATCAAATTGAAAGGCGGTTGTTTAATAAAAAAGAGTTGTTCTTATGGGCAGGCTTTATTGTTCTATTCTTGGCTGTAGGAATTGCTTCTATTATTTTTGATGTTTCATCAGAAAACAAACTACATGGTGAACTCAGAAAAAGGTATCAGTTAGCGGAAAACATCAGCGCATACTATAACCGAAGTAGAAATAAGAACATTAATAATCAAGTTGTTATTGAACAAAAATTAATCGGCGATCTTTATTCAGGAAAAGAGGGCATAATTAGTCACGGTTATGGCGGTAATATTATTGCTTCAAGTGATCATAAAGGTATTTCTCTTGTTTATGAAGGGATTCCTGAAAATGAAGCCTGTAATATGTTTGATTATTTCTCTTCGCCGAATATCTATGGTTTTGATGATACTTTTGTTAATGACGTGTTAGTTAGATCACGCGTTAACTATAAAAACATAATAAATAGCAAAGACATCTGCTATGAAAGTGATGATAAAGTGACCATACGTTACACTGGCTCGTATGAAAATTTCGATCGGGCTTCAAAATACTTACGCTAATGACCGCTCATTGGTGGTAAAGCAGACTACTTATTAAGATAAATTCATGTCTTAATTAGGCCTGCTTTGTGGTAATAGTGAGCTTTAGCTGTGTGCAGTAACTCCCCGAATTAAAGGTCGAATAAAGACAAAATAAATTAGTTAAATGACAAAAAACTTAATTTATTTTAACCCTTTTTATCAACTGACTCGTTTATATCAATAACATCACTATTAACCTGAGACGATTATGAAAAAACTATTTAGCATTTCCCTGATCAGCACCGCTTTATTATTGACTGGTTGTGCTCAAGAAAAAGACCTCGCAGCAAGTAATGAATCGATTAACGCAAAACAGGAAGTAGTAATAGCCGAGCAAAAACAGCTAGCCGATAGAACCCGCAAACAAATGATGGTTGACAAAAAAGCAGTTAAACTTACAAGAGAAAAACTGATGTCTGCACAAATGAGCTATGTATCATTGTCAGAAAAAAAATACCGTTCTGTTGGACAAGTCGGTCAAATGCCGCCCGCACATTTTATCAATGAAGCGAATAATAACGAGAAATATTCACATCAAAAATCTAACGGCACTTTATTAGTCGCTGAACAACCCGTTTCAACATTCTCCATTGATGTCGACACCGCCGCTTACGCTAATGTTCGACGACTACTCAATCAAGGTAAATTACCTCAACACGATGCGGTTCGAGTCGAAGAGTTAGTTAATTATTTTTCTTATGACTACCCTACGCCTACAAAACAGCCATTTTCGGTTTATAGCGAAGTCGCCCCTAGTCCTTACAATGCTGATAAGTATTTATTACACCTTGGCATTAAAGGTAAAGCGGTTCCTAAAACAGAGCGACCCGCAGCCAATTTGGTTTTTTTACTCGATGTTTCGGGTTCAATGAATAATGCTAATAAAATGGGCCTGTTAAAAAACGCCTTGAAAATGCTGACTAATCAATTAAATCAGGATGATAGTGTTGCCATTGTGGTCTATGCAGGAGCCGCAGGTGTGGTATTAAAACCAACTAAAGGAGACAATAAACCGGCAATAATCGACGCGCTTAGTCAACTTTCCGCGGGTGGTTCAACAAATGGAGGAGCGGGCATTGAAGCAGCTTACCGGTTAGCCCAGCAATCCTTTATTAAAGGTGGCATTAATCGAATAATGTTAGCTACAGATGGCGACTTTAATGTTGGCACCGTTAACAATCAAGCCTTAAAAAACCTGATTGAAAACAAACGAAAGTCAGGTATCGATTTATCAGTATTAGGCTTTGGCTCAGGTAACTATAATGATGAATTAATGCAGCAACTTGCCCAAACTGGCAATGGTAATGCTTATTACATTGATAATTTACATGAAGCGAGAAAAGTATTAGTAGAAGAATTGTCATCGACACTATTTACGATTGCCAAAGATGTCAAAATTCAAGTTGAATTTAACCCGAGTATCGTCAGCGAATACCGCTTAATTGGTTATGAAACTCGCGCACTTAAACGTGAAGATTTTAACAACGATAACGTTGATGCAGGGGAAATTGGCGCGGGACATACCGTAACAGCAATCTATGAAATAAGCCTTGTGAATGGAAAAAATAAAGCCAACGACACATTACGTTATCAAGCTCAAAATACAGCCCATCAAACCACAACTAAAAACCAAAATGAGTTTGCATTCTTGCGTTTACGCTATAAAAACCCCACAGAAAATAGCAGTCAATTAATAGAAGTGCCATTGTTAAAAAGTGATATTATTGAATCGATAACAGCAACGAGTAATAGTTATAAATTTTCAGCAGCAGTCGCAGGTTTTGCCCAGTTATTACGTGGTGGCGAGAACCTTTCGACAATGAATAAAAAAGATATTATCGACCTAGCTCAACAAGGTAGAGGCGAAGATCGTCATGGCTATCGAGGAGAATTCATAAATATGGTTAAACTTGCCCAAGCTTTATCTCCACAACTCAGTGCTAGTAACGGCGCTAATAATGCTGTCGATCATGAGTAAAGTCCTTAGGCACTGCCATTAATGACCCAATCGGAATTAACTATTCAGAAGACCGACAAAAACATTGTCGGTCATGAAGTCACGGATGAGGCGCTGATGATCACCTATGCCGAAGGTGATGCTTCAGCATTTGAGCAACTTTATCAGAGGCACAAACGCGTGATTTTTCATTTTTTTATCAAACAGGGATTATCAACTGCCATCGCTGAAGAGCTATGTCATGATACTTGGTTGAAGTTAATAAATGCTCGGAAAAATTACCAAGTTAGCGCACAATTTAGAACGTACTTATTTACCATTGCCCGCAATACATTAATCGATCATAAAAATAAAAAAAGTAATCAAAAAGAAGAAACTCATGCTGATTTAACAGAAACACCAATCGCCTTAAATAATACAGATCTAAGTAACCAACAAAGACAATTGGCACAAGCACTCACAGCCAATATTGCCGCATTGCCTATTGAGCAACGCGAGGTGTTTTTGTTAAAACAAGAATCAGGCTTTAGCATCGAACAAATTGCAAAAATTACCGCACAACATAAAGAAAAAGTAAAAAGCAGTTGGCGATATGCATTACAAAGACTGCGCAAGGGGTTATCTGACTATGTCATCTAAACTAACGAAGCCAACAAGCCATTTGCAAGAAGATGAGGCGTTTATCAATACCTTATATCAGCAATTTCCACCCGATGAAGATCAACAGCCGAGTGAATTTTTAGATAAACGTATTATAAAAGCCGCTTATCAAGCCGTTGCAACAGAGTCTGCTAAAACTAACAAGAAAAAAATCACCTGGTTTCACTCCTTAGCAACAGCCGCGTCTTTAATTTTAGTGATCAGTTTGGTTTTTCAGCAACAAAACCATATTTTACCCTCAGCAGAGACGAGTACCAACGTAGTCAGTACCTCACAAAAAGATAAACAAATGAGTACTAAAATGATGGCCGACGAAGCAGTAGCAGCATTCTCAGCCCCCGAGCCAATGATGGAAAAACAAGGGGTGATAGTACAACAAAGTGCCTTAGCAAAGTCTCTTACATCAACAGTAATAGCGTTAAAAAATCAACCGCGTAAAATAGAAAATAAAGACTATCGACAAGCGACTGAAATACAGAGATTAAATCAACAAAAACTTGCCGTATCTAAACGTTCACCGTCAGTAAAGGGGCCGGTTGCACAAAAATTTACCCTTGCCCAATATCAGCTTTACACAGTGAAAAATGCTCAGCTTAGCGTAGAAAATAAAATAATGTGGTCGCTCATCAATGAGCAAGCCGATAGTTATTACATTACTATTTATCTACCCGATAACAATACAACGAATTACCTACTAGCAAAAACGCAATTTAAACTAAACGCTTTACCGGTTAAAAATCACGATAAACGCATACTAAATAAGCAGGTGTTTTCAGAAATAATCTTAACAAATAGGCAATAATACTTTTTCTGTCATTCCAAACCGCTACTATACTGCCTTTGTTCCGGCTCAATATAATAAATGCTTATCCGCTTTTGAAATGAGCCGGGCTATCAAAATTAAATTAACAACAACTTGATCTGAAACTACTTAACCAAACAGCTTTTCTACTACACTTATATTAATCACCTCACTCGGAACAATGGTGTCATGTTAAAGATCAAGTCTGTTGCCATTGATACGTTTAAAGAAAACGTTGCCTACTTACATCGCGAGTGCCCTCTTTATCGTACCGAAGGCTTTCAAGCCTTGATGAAAATTGAAATATACCTAAATAAAAATGATACCCCTATTCTTGCCGTACTTAACATTGTTGATGATACCAGCATCGTCAACATTGACGAGTTGGGTTTAAGTATTCAGGCATTTAAACAGTTCGATAAAAAACAAGGCGTTAAAGTCAGTATTGCGCCAGCTAAACCACCAATATCACTGGCCGCAGTCCATAAAAAAATAGCAGGTGAATCCCTTAATGAAGAAGAATTCCAACTGATCTGCCAAGATATCTTAGAAAACCGTTACTCTAAAATGGAAATTGCCGCTTTTTTAGTTGCCTGTAGTCACAGTGGTTTAGAACGTGAAGAAATATTTTTCCTAACTAAAGCTATGGTTGAATCAGGAAAACAGCTTAATTGGGGCGAGTCTATTGTGGTAGATAAACATTGTATTGGCGGTATTCCGGGTAATAGAACCACCATGGTTGTTATGCCTATTGTTGCTGCCCATGGCATGTTAATGCCTAAAACATCAAGTAGAGCAATAACCTCCCCAGCAGGCACAGCTGACACGATGGAAGTACTCGCCAAGGTTGATCTTTCCATAGAGCAAATGAAAAAAATAGTACAAAAATACCGCGGCATGCTTACTTGGGGAGGCACAGCTAAGTTAGCCCCTGTAGATGATATTTTAATTTCCGTTGAACGCCCACTCGCTATGGATTCAACAGGTCAATTAGTGGCTTCTATTTTATCGAAGAAAATTGCTGCCGGTTCAACGCACTTACTGATTGATATTCCCGTGGGTCCTTCGGCCAAAGTACATCAAAATATTGATGCATTAAAACTCAGAAAGTTATTTGAATACATAGGTGACCTCTTTGGCTTACATATTGAAGTAGTCATCTCTGATGGCTCACAACCTATTGGCAATGGTATTGGTCCTGCGTTAGAAGCAAGAGATGTACTGCAAGTATTAAGTAACCAAAAGCATGCACCAATTGACTTACGAGAAAAATCACTGAGATTAGCCGGAAGAATCTTAGAGTTTGATCCTGATATTCGAGGCGGTCAAGGTTACGTGATTGCCCGTGACATTCTTGAATCTGGTCGAGCCTACGAAAAAATGCAAGACATTATCCAAGCACAAGGTAGACAAGAAACAACACAAACCAAAGCACGTTTTGAGCACAATGTAATTGCCTCAACAGCAGGTTATATCCATGCAATTGATAACTTGAAAATATCAACTATTGCAAGCTTAGCGGGTGCGCCTATCGACAAACATGCTGGTATTGATTTACATAAAAAAGTGGGTGATAAAGCCAATAAAGGCGATATTCTCTTTACAATTTATGCTGACTTTAACAGTAATTTTGGCTTTGCCACTGACTTTGCTAACGATAATGAAGCCTACACCTTAAAAACGACTCAACCAATTGAGCATGATAATTACTTTATATAATACCCTTTACTCTTGTTAGGAAAATAAAATGACACTGATTCTAGGTTTCGATGATTATTTATCACCCGCTAAACAACTTGCCAAAAGCATGCAAGCTGAATTTGAACTAATTAAGCTGCATCAATTTCCCGACGGTGAAACAAAAGTAACGCTACCGATTAATTTACCCAAAAAAATCATTATTTGTCGTACCTTAAATCAACCGAATAATAAGTTAATAGATCTCATCGTAACCGCAAGCGCCGCGCGTAGTCAGGGTGTTGAGCACATAACCTTAGTAGCGCCCTATTTATGTTATATGAGACAAGACATTGCCTTTAATGAAGGTGAAGCTGTTAGCCAAAGAATAATTGGTAAGTTACTCAGCGACTACTTTGATAGCGTCATCACCGTAGATCCTCACCTACATCGCATCAATAAGCTGATAGAAGCTATACCAACTAAGCAAGCTATTGCTTTGCACGCAACCAATGCTATGTCGAATTTTTTGCAACAACACTTTAACGATCCAATAATTATTGGCCCAGATGAAGAGTCAGCACAATGGGTGAAGGCTATTGCCCAGCCGCAGAATTGGCGCTACAGCATAGCCGAAAAAAAACGTTTTGATGATAAACATGTTGCTGTCAGCTTGGGTAAGTTATCAAGTGGTGATGACCTGAGGTCTAATGATTTAAGCTCTATCGACTTAAGTACAGGTGACTCAAATACAGATAGGAGCTTATCGATAAATCTGAATAATCAAGACGTGGTTATTGTTGACGATATAGCTAGTACAGGAAAAACGCTAGAAAAAACTATTCAACAACTACAACAGCATAAACCTGCGAACATTTCAGTGTTAGTCACTCACGCCTTTTTTGTCGATGGTTCATTAGATCGTCTAAGAAGCTTAGGTGTAACTAACATTTGGAGTAGCGACAGTGTTATCCACTCAAGCAATGCTTTTAGCATCATTGAGACTATTGCTGAGCAGTTAAATAATTGAGATTACAGAGTAATGAGAATGGAGTATATCAGCCAAGCTATTCAGCTGTTTTCTAGTAGGGATAATTCTGAAGGAAATAATAAAACCCTCTCGACTAAGGTTATTCATTAACCTTAGTCGAGAGGGTTGATAATGTTCAAAACAATGAGGGCTTTAGTTAACACAGTAACGAAGTGTTCATTTTAATAGCGCTAGCCACCAACAGGAACTATGCCTTTAACCGTTAATTCACCTAGAGTTTCTGTAACATCAACTTTATGGTATTTAAGGGCAAATGACATTGCTTGTAGTTTACATTGATTTTTACCATCAATTAGAATTTTACTTTGTGGGGATAACTTTATTTTACGGATCGCTTGCGGGGTATTAAATTCCATTTTCATAATTCCTTTAAAGTAGATATGCATTTTTGTACATTTAACGTACAACAATAAGTGTAGGCTAAATCTTAAATAATGCGAATTAGGTAGGATTTCATCCTTTTATCTTTTACAAGCAAATAAATAATCTGCGTCATTAAAAAGCTAAAGTGACTATATTAATTCAACAACTTTAATTAATACCAAATTGATTAAGTTCTTTCCCACTCAGCGAGAATTAAAAGGCTTAGAGGCAAGGCATTGATTGAAGAGAATGGTTATTCAGGAGGATGTGCTCCTGCATCCTCTAATAAGCTGCATCCATGCAGCGTCCTTGTCAAAATCAATAACGCTGCATAAAAGCCTTTTAAACTCGCCCTTGGGAGCTCATTGCTAAACTGATAACATCACAAAATTAATGAAATATAGAATAACTATGTTTAACAAATTTTGTTTGTTCTAAGCACATCAATGAAGCTCTGAGTAGGGAAGAAATTTAATCAAATTGGTATAACACATCTCCAGTATTTTGAAACAAGAATATTGAGTTGTAACGAGTATAGTGCTGAGAATAAAGCTATTATTCATCATAGAGTTAATAAGAAAATGTGCATGACTCAGTATTCCCATTAATTAGTAAGCACAATCAGGAGTAAACAATGCTAGAAATGGCTGTGATATATCTTGCTGCGGCAATCATTGCTGTACCCATAGCAAAGCGCGTCGGCTTAGGGTCCGTGCTTGGTTATTTATTAGCTGGGATTTTAATTGGGCCTTTTTTATTAGGTTTAGTTGGCGATCAAACTGATGTGATGCACTTTGCCGAGTTCGGCGTTGTGATGATGTTATTTTTAGTCGGTCTTGAATTACAGCCCTCTCGTTTGTGGAAACTAAGACATTCCATTATCGGCCTAGGTGGCTTGCAAGTGGTGGTAACGACAATAATCATTTCTGCTGCCTGTTACCTTGTTTTTTCGTTAGCATGGCAAACCTCCCTTGCCATCGGTTTAATGTTGGCACTCTCTTCTACCGCCATTGTTTTACAAACGTTAAATGAAAAAGGTTGGATAAAACAAGAAGCGGGTCAAAACTCATTCTCAGTATTACTCTTTCAAGATATTGCCGTTATCCCTATTTTGGCATTAGTGCCCTTGTTAGCCTTTAGTGACAACATTACTGCCTCTGGCTCTCATGGCAACTTGATAGAACATTTTCCGGTGTATATTCAAACGGCAATATCAGTTGGTGTTATCGCTGCGATAATTTTGGCAGGTAAATATGTTTCTGCACCTTTATTTCGTTATATCGCCGAAACACGCTTACGAGAGTTATTTACTGTTTTTGCATTATTTCTCGTTATTGTTATCGCGGTAATTATGCAAAAGATTGGTTTATCACCCGCCCTAGGTACTTTTTTAGCGGGTGTGGTGTTAGCCGAAAGTGAATTTAGACATGAATTGGAAGTGGATATTGAACCGTTTAAAGGACTACTGCTTGGCTTGTTTTTTATTACGGTCGGCGCGTCAATAGACTTTCCATTACTGTTTGACGAGTTGGGTTTAGTGACGTTATTAGTGGTGTCATTAATTGTTATCAAAGCTGCGGTATTATTCTGTTTAGCGACATTATTTAAAATGGCAAAGAAGCAGAAATTACTCTTTACCCTTGCGTTAGCCCAAGGCGGTGAATTTGCTTTTGTGCTGTTATCACTCACTTCTACTTTACAAATACTCACGCCAGAACAAAGTAAAATCACTACCTTGGTAGTTGCTATCTCTATGTTGATGGCACCTGTTTTATTAATCATCTATGAAAAAATACTCGACAAAGAACAAGAGCACGATAGAGAATTTGATAAACCGGAAGATATTGAAGCAACCAAAAGCGTTATCATTGCCGGTTATGGTCGTTTTGGTCAAATAGTAGGCCGACTGCTTAGCTCGCAAGGTTATCATTTATCAATTTTAGACCACAGCCCCAGTCAAATTGAAATGTTAAAGAGATTTGGTAATAAAGTATTTTACGGTGATGCCGCACGGAAAGATTTATTAGAAGCCTCTGGCGCAAAAGAAGCACAGTTGTTAGTAATAGCTATTGATGATGCGGATAAAATCATTGAAATTGCGCTACTTGCGCAAAAGCATTACCCAAACTTACAAATTGTTGCCCGTGCAATTGATCGCCATCATGCCTATGAATTATTACGTATCGGTGTAAAAGCAATTAAGCGAGAAACGTTCGAATCTGCTTTAGAGCTAGGCATTTCAGCATTAGAGTTACTTGGCAATAGCCCCGAAGATTCTAAACGTGCAGGCAAGCTGTTTTCTGATCACGATAAAGAGTCTATGCATGTCTTATCTGAAGTATGGGGGGATGATCATAGTTACGGTGTTGCCGTGAAACAACGTATGGAACTGCTTCAGCAAGTACTCATCAGTGATAAAGAAGACCAAAGTAAAATGCAGACCTGTCAAAAGTCTAAAGAAGCCAATTAAAATTCAAATATAAACGCGCTAAAATCTAGCTAAAACTTAGATAAAACGTGGATAAAAATAAGAATAAAAAAAGCCCCTATCTCAACGATAAGGGCTTTAGTTAACAAACGCCTTTAACTCTCAATTTCAATCGACAGCTAAATACCGCTAACTTAATACCGATAACTTTATGTCGATAAGTTAAAATAGCTGAGTTAATTCATTTTTTGTTGGCGAACTAATAATGCTAAGCCCATTAATACTAGAATGATAGACGTCGGCTCTGGTACATCAACAGGATTACCTGAAGTAACAGAATAAGCTATATCGCTACTACTAACATGAGTAAAAGCATCGCCAAAATCATCACCAAAATCTAAGTTACTTAAATTTAAAGTGCTTGAGCCATTGCCAATCACAGTAAAGTCAACACTAGCTAAGACAAAGCTATTTAAACCATCTTGCACGGCTAATAGTTCTTCCCACCAAGCATAACTGATTTCTGATAAAGCTAAACTATCAGCAATAACATCAGTATATTGATCACTACCTACGTCAACATTGAGTTTATTACCAAAAGTGGTAGATACATAGTCTATTAACGAATTATCCCAAGAGACCGTAAAGTCAAAAGAAGCCAGTAATTTCTGAAAACCAACAGAGTCTTCTTCAATACCCGAAATAATAAAATCTGCGGTTAATACATCACCAATTTGGTAACTGTCTTGATTCAACTCAACACTGAGCAATGTTGCCTGACTACTTAGCGAAACTAGAAGTAGTGTTATCAGTAGTATTGTTTTTTTCATTGTTAATTCCTTTTTAATTTATTTGTTAATTGAATAAAATTAATTTTGTTCTACAGCACAGCGAGAACGCGTACATAAAGACATTAGTGCTCTTACATCACGACTATTAACTAGGTCATCGTTATTGAAGTCATACTGAATATCGTCAACATCACCGCTGCGAACCATAGCGGAGAATTGATTGACATCATTTCGGTCAATATCACCATCCGCATCAAAATCACCGACGAGTTCAACTTGGCTCGTTAAATTCAGTGAAACAATAACCGGATCATGATCTGATGCACGATAAGCATCTTCAGCAAAGTACTTTGATAATTGCTCAGACGACTTATATTCCGTGTTGTAATCAAAAATACGAGGTTCATCGGCATTGATATGCCAAACGGTGGTATCGACAACTTGGCTAGCTAAGTCATTACTTGCTAAGGCGTGATCTAAGTAACCTATCTCACCGCCAAAACTGTAAGAGTAACCCGCACTTCCTAAATGATCTGCCACCAAGTTATGATAATTACTGTCGGTAATGGCATTGATTGGGTCTTCTTTACCATAAGCATTTAAATCACCAATGATAAGAAAATCACTATCGGTAGAGCCGGTAGGGTTAGTAGTTAGCCATGCAGTTAAACCCTGTGCAGCTTGAGTTCTCAGTTCATTCCAACATCCTTGGCCATCGCCTTGATCAAGGTTATTGCCTGAAGCACTGCCGCAACTTCCTTTAGACTTGAAGTGATTAACCGCAATTGTTAATTCTTCATTAGTCGCTATTTCTTTGAAGGTCTGTACCAGCGGTTGACGGTTACCATAATCAAATGGACTTTGATTAGTCGTGACTGCATCACCCATCAAAACAACGGTAGCTGGCTTATAAATAAAACCGACCGTTATTGCATCACCACCAATACCAGCTTGGTTGATGCTAACGTAGTTATATGTGCCAGCACCTAGTTGCACATTCACCTGTGACACAAGTTCAGCAATGGCTGAATTACTAGCAAAGCCATCGTTTTCTAGCTCCATCAGACCAACAACATCGGCATTAATCTCTACTAAAGCTGACACTATTTTACTCGTTTGACGAGTAAATTCTTCTAGATTATCCGCACCGCGCGCCGTAGGAAAACCTTGACCAGCCCCATCACCATTAAAGTAATTTAATACATTAAAGCTTGCTACTTTCAACGAACCTGCCCCGGTAATATCGGGTTGTGCAGTTCTCGCATTAGTAGGACTAAACTGTGGAGTGTTGGTAGGTAAAAGACGATAAGTATTAAAACTATAATCAATAACGCCTGTTAAGTTAGCAACAGAATCACCTAAACGTAACGTATTTTGATAGCTCAATCCCGGTGCAGGAAATGGCACGTTATCAGGGTTTTGCGCATTATTCATATCATCTAAGGTGATACGATTCCGACTGTTTTTATCGGCTAAAGCGATAGCTTGTTCACTACCTGCATTATAGATATTAGTAGGAAGAATCAAACGCCCATTAGATAATGTTAATTGACCAAAGCGTGCCAAATTATAGGTATCACTTACTTTTAAGGTATCAGAGAAGCTAACCGCCATTCCTTCAATGGTTTCCCAGTAATCGGTAGTTGATACGGGTAAAGACACCATAGTCGCTGCAATTGGCTCACCAACACCACAATCAATAAAGTCAGTTGTTGCGGTTAACTGAGTACGACCATAACTCTCTTTTATACTGCCGTTTATTCGTACTTTATTGCCCGCGGTAGGAAAGTTTACAATATCGTTAAAATAAACAAAGATAGCTTCAGAAGACAGTAAATTTGTATCAGTATCTTGTGCTTCTTCTTGAACAAAATAGCCTTTTAAACTTGGCACAGCAAAAGTTACCGTCCCCTCAATCACCTTAACTTCGCCAATAACAGTTGAGTCTGTGCCACTTCCTTGGATTGCATTAATAAGATCGGCATCATCACCACACATTCCTATTACCGGGTCTTCACCTGTCCCAGGGTCTGTCGGTGGAGCAGTAGATAAATGGCTGCCTAAGTTCTCAAAAGTATCTTTTGAATTTGATGCCCATTGATCTGCTTTAATAAAGTCATCTGTACGGTCGGAGTCTCCAGAGTTTACTGACGCTAAGCGAACTAATGAAGTATCTTTGCCCCAATTTTGTCTAACACCATAGGTACCGATATTATCAATAATAATATCGCCATGAACGAGTTCGATATAATCGTCACCATTAAAGTTAACGGCTCCGACAAAGTGGTCAATATAAGGGACTAAAGCACTATCATTTGCAATTTGACTTGAACCTAAAACCACCACATCATTTGCGAGTAGTTGCCCAGTTAATGTGTAGCTACCCGTTACAGTTGAACTACCGTTGGAATAAAGTTTGAATTGATAATTAGTTAAGTCGATAGTTGCATCAGTCGGGTTATAAATTTCTATCGCTTTATTGAAACTCGAGCCTTCAACGTATTCGGAGAAAAACAAATCAACGCCTGGCTCTGTGGGATCTACCGGATCCACTGGGTCGACGGGGTCAACCGGATCTACGGGGCCAACATCTGAACATGATGCACTGTAAAGGGTTGCAATCCACTCAGGATGGTCAATAAATGGGTTACGGTTTCCTTGAAACTCATAAATTTTATTATTTCGATTAATTTCAAAGTCATCAACGGGATCCGCTTCACTCCACGCTAATAACGTACATAACTTACCTAATTTAGCTTCACCGCCAGAGGTGAGCATATCAACAACTTGTAAATCAGGTGTCACCGAATCCAATCCTGCATAGCGCGTATCCATATACAAAACGATACGAGCAACATCACCTTTTACTGCGTCTCTTGGTTCAAAAGAATTACCATCGACGCGATTTTCTGGCGACTCTGGCAAAGCATTATCACTGTTATCGAAATCTAAATTTCCTCGTGACGAGTTAACCGAAATATCAGTAGGTCTTAAGTGATGAATATCTGAATAAGCAAAGGCACTAGAGCTAGGGAAACCATGGCTTTTTGCCCATACATGTTCGCGGTTCCAATTATCAGGATTTGTCGATTGTGAACCGCTACCGTTTGAGTGTTTTGATTTTGAAAGACCGCGATAAAATAAAATGACATTGTCAGGGTTTAGGGGATCTTCATCCGTTACGGTTAGTGCAGTCCACGCTTCTGAATAAGTTAACTGCTTATGATTTGCCGAAATAACGTCATTGATATTGCTTCGGATAACGTCAGCATTTTGTGCTGACTCAATAGCGTTAATAACAGGAGCATAATAGCTGGTGTCATCAAAGTCTGCGGCACTCACTATTCGGCTTAAGTCTGGGCAATTATAGCAAGCATTCGTGACAGTACCGCCGTCATTGTTATCGCCACCATTATCTCCTCCATCGTCAACACCAGAGGTAATTAACACATCATCTAAACGTATGTATTCCGTGCCTGAGTTATTTGCCATAGACACTTTAACTTGCAGGCTACTTCCTTCAGGAATGGCTTGAGTGATAGTGACGGCAGTAAAGTCATCAATTAAGGTATGACTATCATTGCCCTTGCCTTGCCAGTTTTCTACCCTGACAAAAGGGGCATTATCTACTGAGTATGACAGGTCAAAGAAATCAGCTGACTCATGGTTACCATTTTCCTCTGCTAAAACAGAGAGTTTTACATTATTCTTCCCTTGAATACTAATAGACTCTGACAGCCAATCGACACTACCATCAACATCTCTAGCCTCGACTTTACTATTGCTCACTTTAAACCAATCGCTGTTCGCCGTTAGTTGAGCATTACTCACATCAATAGACCAACGCGTAACGCCACTCATATCAACTGTATCAAAAACAGCGCCTTTATCGGCTAGGGTCGCGTCATTAAAATCTTCTGACCAAAGTGTTTGTGCACTTAACGCACTGTGAGTCACAAAACTTGAAGCTACACACAGTGCAATCAAGCTTACATTTAACTTACCATTGCCAAAGAATCGATTTGGCCTTGCCTTACTAGTATTCATTTTATCTCTCCAGATTTTTTATTACTATTAGTGAAAAAATACTGCTATTGGCTAAAACTTCAACTTGATTCTGCACGATTAATGTTACAGTTTTGTTATTTAACAGTAGGATTCTTGTAAATCCTGACTAAATAGTCAACAGTTAATTTCATATAAAACAGTCATTACTAGTAAAACAATGCGTGTGGTCAGATAGAGCAAGGGATTCAGCTTGTATTTGTTTTTGTACGAATAAAATTAAGTAATGTTTATCTGTTTTTATCGGAAGAGGTGAAATCGATGTGGTAATAAGTAGGTGGAAATATATTATATAGACTGGAATTGAGAAATAAAAAAAGCCCCTAAATGGGGCTTAAATATGGTTAGTTAGGTATTTTGTTACTAATACATTTTAGCGAGTCATATAGACTTATATCTTCACTATATCGGTGGGCGGTAGAATATAGCCTTGGTATCCATCAGCTCTAAGAAGCTTGATAGTTTCTAGGTGTTTTTCATCTTCAATTCCGGTGATAATAACCTTAATATTTAATCCTCGAGCAATATTTACCAGTGCACGACAAAGTTCTAAATTTTGTTGATTCTCTTCATCTTTTTCATTGTTATAACAGGAGAGTGATAGATCTAATTTTATATAGTCGGGTTTTAATTCCTGTAAATAAGTCAGAGATCCCATCTGTCTGCCACAATTATCTACACCAAATTTAGCCCCTGACTTCTCAATTATTTCACAAAGTTGGATACATGCCGCTAAATTTTGAGTAACTCCAGCTTCTGATATTTCAAAATTTATTTTTTCTGGGTTTTTCATTTTTTCTAGATAGGAAGAAAGCCAAAGATGAAATTCTACATTGGATATACTTTCTCGCGATAAATTCACTGCAATTGGCTCAACGTTTAACGCAAATAAATTATCTTCATTTATTGCCTCTAATAAGCACTGGTCTAACTGATGCCCAAGAGAGAAACGTTCAACATAGGGCATGAACTGCCCTGCTTGCACTATTTTCCCTTCAATTTCTAAACGGCAATAAATTTCACGTTGTATCACCTTGTTATCATGACATTGTTGAATAGGCTGCCATTGAAAGATAAAATCATTATTGTTGATCGATTGTACCAGTTGGTTCCGCCAAGCTTCTCGACTAAATTCTTTCTCTTTTTCAACATAAAACCAATGGCTTGTTTTATTTTCATTCAATGCTTTTTGTAGAGCGTTATCTGCTTGTGCTAAAAGCTCAGGTCGTGTGATCCCTTGACTCCGCTCAGCAATACCAATAGCAAACTGCTGATTAGGTTCAAAGTCTACATTTAATATTTCTTGATTGATCAGCCGTATTAAAGATTGTAAATACTCACTCACCTGCTCTTTATCAGCTTTCCTAATTAAAAAAGCAAACTCGGTATTAGATATACGGGCAACTAAGGCTTCAGAAGAAAGAGGCAACTCTGTTGTTAACTTATTCGAAAGCGTTTTAATCGTTTGGTCACGCATCTGATAACCATACTTGCTATGTATCTCATCTAACCAACTGAAATCAGCTAAGAGTAGTGCGCCAAGATCTGGCTCGCTTAACCAACTATTAAGTTGCCCTGTAAGATACAAGCGATTAGGAAGTTGCGATACCTGGTCACATAACGTATGTTTTTTAAGACTATCCACTTCTTCATCTAAGGCGCTAAAAACATGTTTCAACTGTCCGGACATTGAGTTAATTGCACCCACCACTTCTTTCAACTCAATAGTTGAAGGCATGGCCATATCTGAATGAAATTTTCTTTCAGATACATCTCGAGCATGTCTAGCAACTTCATATAATGGTTTTAAAATCACTTTTAAGCGAAGGTGTAGTACTAGAACAGTAAGAAGAAAAAGCGCTGATAAAATCATGAGTGTATCATTCATAATACGCCATAACTCTCGATAACCAATGGCAGGATTAGACTCGATTTTAAGCGTCGCTAGTTGCAACCAACCCGAAGTAATAGTTGCCTCTTTGCTCTGTTTTTCAAAAAGATTTAAATTAATAAACCATTGAGGAACTTCTTTAACCGCAACATCATTTTCCCAAACTTTCTCTTTCTTATCAGCAAGCCAAGTTAATTTAACTTTTTTATAGAATCCACCTTCAAAAATAACATTCACTAATGTATTAGCCGTCGCTTCATCACCAGTTTCTAAATGTGGCTTGAGACTTAAAGTGAGTGATGTCAGCGTGTTATTCAAATCGGATTCCATTTGATTAACCATGAAGGCTTTAGTTTCAGTAAACTGAAAATAGACCAAACAAGACATCATTAATAAAAACAATGTAAATAACAGTGAATTTATTTGATTTAAAAGGGTCATTATTTTACTCCATTCTCAATTTCGGTTGTTTAAGGTTTGAGATTCCCATACGCTGGTTCAAGTCTGTCCAACGTTTTAGACGTTGTGATTTACCTGCAAGCACATCTTGGCTTTTCTTTTTATTAAGCCATAGCTGCTTACCATTAAAGCTATAAATAGGAATGAGATCTTTGCGTTTTGTAGCGGGTTTTATTTTACCGTTGATATTATCAAGGATGAGTGGCACCGAACTAGGTGTATGATAATAAGCGACAACCATATGGTATTGATTTAGTGTCACTGCTTTTACCATCGAAATACGCATTTTTTTATCGGGAATACCAAGCTCTAATAAAGTAAAGTATTTGGCAATGGCAAAATCTTCACAATCACCGGCATTTGCACCTAAAAACTCAATAGGTGTTGCCCAATAATTACTTACACCCCAGAGCTTTATATCATCAGTAAAATGTAACAAATTAAAAAAATTATTGACCTTTTCAAGTTGTTTCTGTTCATCTAATAGATAAGAGTCGTCCATTAAACGGAACCATGCCTTGCCTCTTTTTCCTGCACGTTCACCGTAATTACTCTTCAGTGCCGATATAATTTGTGATTCATTCAACGAGCTTGTTTTTTTTGCATATAAAATAGTATTAATGAGCAGTAATAAAGTACTGATTATCAGTACTTTATAAACAGAAAAAACAAGTGTTTTATTCACCTCTTACTCTACTTCACTATCAACGCTGTAGATGGTCCATTTCATATCAGTAAGGCTTTTATCGCTGCTAATTTCAGCAACAATACGTCTGTTTTTTTCATGGCTATATTCATCGTCTCCCTCGAATAGGAGTTTTTCAAATCCATAACCCACCGTTGTAATACGATCACTGGCAATATCAAACCGTTGAATTAAAATATCTTTAATTGATCTAGCTCGATTTTTTGACAATTTTTTATTATGCGTAGCAGAGCCTAAAATACTAGTATGCCCTTCAATAGATACACTAACTTGTGGGTATTCAGTCATAAAATCAGCTAATTCTTTAATTTTAGGTAAATACTCACTTTTCACCACAGAGGAGTTCGTATCAAAGTTGACGTCTAACCTATGTCTTACTGTATGGACGGTACTAGAGCCACAACCATTGTTACCAACCTTTGCTCCTATATTACTATCAGGACAGTCATCCCGAGCTTTAATAATACCGTCGCCTTCACTATCTGTTAAATCAAACTTTTGTGTTGTTGGCTCTGGTGTCATGTCAATAACATGTACCGAGCAAGCAGAAAGAAATAACACACATATAAAGATTATAAATTTCATTTTATACGCTCCGCATAATTTTCTTCGCCTGACCATGAATTCGGTCGTGTAACTCGTAATGCATCTACTAATAAGCCCATCGCGTGTAAAATTCGATACTGAGCTGAAATTTCGGTAAATTCAGCATCCAAAAAGTCACGACGTGCTTGATATAATTCATTTTCAGTATCAAGCAAATCTAACAAACTACGTTGGCCTACTTTAAACTGTTCTTTGTAATCAGATTGGGTATCTTTAGAAGAAATCACATGCATCTTTATGTATTTTTTTTGTAAATTTAATTGCTCAAAAGCATTCCATGAAAGAATAAAACCCTCTGTCACTTGTCGATGTACACTACTATTTAACTCTTTAGCCTCGCTTATTTTATAAGCTGTTTCTTTTGTATAAGCATCATGTTTACCACCAGAAAAAAGGTTGTAAGAAACTCGTAACATTGCGATAACTTCATTATTTGCTCCACCAACATCTCGACTAGTAATAGAATTACCATCCTCACCATCTAAATTGTCATTGTAATTAGCATTGACCTCAAAGGAAACTTTCGGGTAATAATTTGATTTAGCTGCTTTATACTGTGCACGTGCAGCGTCAATATCATTCACCGCTGACTTAACGACAGGATGATTTTTGAGTGTTAATTTAAGCCCCTCTCTTTCAGTTTTAGGTAATAAAGAAGCATCAGGAAACGGGATCACCAAATTATCAGGACGTTGTTCAACCACTCGGTAAAAAGTCACCTCTCCGTCTAAATAATTGTTTTTAGATGCAATTAAGTTAGAGTAAGCCTTTGCAAGACGACCATTAATTTGTGAAAGGTCTGCAGAGCTACTGAAGCCAGAGTCTGTACGCTGTTTAATTTGTTCGTAAATATCTTGATGGGCTGCCAGATTTTTCTCGGCCAGTGCTACCAATTGTTTAGACTTAATAAGGTCAATATAAACTTTACTTACGCGTAATGCTAAATCTTCAGCAATACCATGTAAACGCCATTGTTCAGCTCTTGTTGCATAAGTAGTACGTTCAACTTCACTGCTAGTATGAAAACCACTAAAAATCTCTTGCCTTAAGCTCAGACCAATTTCACTTCGTTGTAATTCAGCAGTACCTTCCCCATCAGTCCCTATTTGTCGACGTGTGCTGGGGCTATCTGTATATTCATAACCAATACCTGCAGTTATATCAACCGTTGGCAAATAACCTGATTTCGCCTGTTCTATTTGTTTTTCACTCACTTTAAAACGTGTATACGCAGCACGTAATTCAGGATGAGTATCGAATGTAAAAGCAACCGCTTGTTCGAGTGATTGAGCATTTACAGTCGTTTGAAAAAACATCGCAAAACATAAAAGCTTCAGACCTTTAATTTCTACTCGCTTAAAACATTCTTTTTTCATAGTAATCCATTTTTATTATATCAACTGTTATATGAGTCTTTATTTAGCAATTGATCATATAAAGTCTCTAAATTTTAATCGTCTAGCATAAATATTACTTACGCTTTACTCGTCTGCTATTCGCTTTTAATACTCTCTGAGCGCAAGTTCTTTAGCGCGTAAAAGCGGATTTAATATATATTCAAGTACCGTTCTTTTACTGATCATTACATCAACACTGGTCATCATTCCAGGAATAATTTTCATCTCTACATCATCCCTATTACGAATGCTTGATTCAGTTGTTCTAACTCTTATTATATAAAAGCTATTACCCTCGTCATCCTGTGTCGTATCGGCACTAATATGTTCAACAACACCTTCAAGGCCACCATAACGTGTAAAGTCGTATGCGGTTACTTTTACCTTTGCTGGTAAACCTACATGGATAAAAGCAATATCTTTAGGGATAATTTTTGCTTCTACCAATAACTTGTCTTCTGAAGGCACTATTTCTAATAAAACTTCCCCCGGCTTAACAACTCCACCAAGTGTTGTTATGTGTAATGTTTTCACCGTACCTATAACTGGAGATAATATGAGTGCTTTACTCACTTTATCTTGAGCGCCTACTTGCGCTTCATTTAAACGTGAAAGCTTAGATTGTAATTCATTTAATAATGCACGAGCATCCGTACGATATTTAAAAACAGCTTCTCGACGCTTTAGTACTGCTTCTTCAAAGGTAGCTTTTACTTTAGGTTTTAATAAACGTAATGCATTTAATTCACCTTTTATGTCATTGACAGTACGTTGTAATTTTAATAATTCAACTTCAGGTACTATTTTTCTTTTTGCTAGGGGAATCGTTAATTTGAGTTCTCTATTAACAAGCATCAAGCTGCTTTTAAGCGTAGATATTTTAGACGTTAATTCTTTAATCTCTTGCTCTCGCTGTTTTATTTGTTGCCCTTGAATCGCGACTTGATTTTCAATGTTATTTAAACGTGTATTATACTCATCTTGGTTACGAGCAACAAGTTGAGGCGAGTTAGTGTTAAGGTCTTCTGGAAATTCTAATTGTGTTTTTTCTATTTTTACTTGAAGTTGCCAAGCGTCGACATCAGCCACGAGTACGTTACTAAGCTCAGTGCGTAGGCGAATGATGTTTGCTCGTAGTGCATCCACTTCTTGTGTTTGTTGCGCCATATCAGATCGGAACCGTGTATCATCAATACGGGCTATAATTTGACCTTTGGTTACTTGCATTCCCTCTTTGACATATAATTCTTGTAATATACCGCCATCAAGGCTTTGAATTATTTGTACCTGTGATGAAGGAATTATTTTTCCAACACCACGTGTTACGCGGTCGAGTTCTGCAAAATACGCCCAAATAATAAAACACGTAAAAAACGCAGCCAACGACCAGATAGTTAAACGGTGTACAGTAGGGGTTTGCGTTAAAATGGCACCATAAACATCATCCGCCATCTCTAAATCTTCTTTACTTATTTTCATACTTTACTCCTTTCTTTAGGAGCCACATTTAACATTCCACTTTTCAGCTGTTTTAAGATGTCGGCTTTATCACCATCGGCGACTAAATGCCCATTATCTAAGACGATAATACGGTCGACCAACTCTAATAAATGCATTTTATGTGTAATAAGCAATAATGTACGGTTTTCTGCTGTTTGTTTCATCGATTTAATAAAGAGTTTTTCCGCACGTGCATCTAAACTTGCCGTTGGCTCATCTAGTAGTAACATTTGGGGATCATTTAAAATAGCACGGGCTAAAGCAACGGCTTGGCGTTGACCTCTAGATAGTGACAACCCGCCCTCTCCAACTTGTAGCTCTAGTCCTTGTGATTCCATATCCGTAAACAAGTTAACACCAGAAAGTTGTACTGCTCTCATTAATTGATATTCAGTTACCTGTTTAGTACCAAAGAGGATGTTATCTTTAATTGAACCATGAAAAAGTACAATATCTTGCGGTAGGTAACCTATATTTCGGCGAAGGTCGCTAGGATGGAGCTGCCCTTGATGCATGCCATCATAACGGATACTGCCTAGTTTGGGTTGAAACAAACCTAGCACCAATTTAGCCAGTGTAGTTTTTCCTGAGCCATTACGGCCAATAATAGCTATTTTATCACCCGGAGATATCTTCAGTGATAAGGGATATATTGCCGGTTTTTCAATATCTGGATAGTTAAAATTAACATGCTCTAAAACAATATTACCTTCAAGTTTTGCACGGCTAGGCAGGTGCCCTTTATTTTCAAATTCACTTTCTTGGTTCATAATGCCATCAAGCTGCCTTAATGAACTCACGGTTTGATTATACCTTGTCATTAACGAAGCTATTTTAGCCATTGGTCCAACAGCGCGGCTTGACAACATCACTGCGGCAATAATACCACCCATTGAAATAAGCCCATCTGAAACGCGATATACGCCCAAGATAATAACGGCAACAACAACCATCTGTACAATAAAGCTAGAAAAGTTGGCGACTGAGTTGGTAATGACTTTGGTTTTAAGCTGCCAATTAGAAGTATGCCCCAGCATTTGTTGCCATGCATTTTGAACTATACCTTCCGCACCGTTAGCTTTAATTGATTCTAATGATGAGAGACTTTCAACTAGGTGCCCGTGTCGTAAGCCAGAAAACTTATTACTCTCTTCAATAGCATGTCGTAACTTTGGTTGCACTAAAAAGGCATAACCTAGAATTAATACGGTAGCGAGTACTGAAAATATGGCTAAATCTCCAGCGACCAGATAGATAATAAAGACAAATAATATAGAAAAAGGTAAATCAACTAATGCTGTAATTGTTGCTGAAGATAAAAAATCACGTACACTTTCAAATTCACCTATCTGTTTTGCCATCCCGCCGACACTGGGTGATTTTTTCTCTAATGAAATACCGATTACTTTGGCATAGAGCTTAGAAGAAGTTTGTATATCTATTTTTTTCCCCGCAACGTCAATTAAGTAGGATCTTAATTGTTTCAGAATAAAATCAAAAATGTAGGCTAGGCTTGCACCTATAGCGAGTACCCATAAACTTTCAAAAGCTAAGTTAGGGACAATTTTATCATAAATATTCATAACTAATAACGGTGAAACTAAGGCGAATATATTAACTAAAATAGAGGCGATTATTACATCACGGTAAATAGGAGCAGACTCACGGATAGTATCCCATAACCAATGTTCTTGAGTATCGCCAATGTGCACATCAAAATCACGATCAGCATGGTATTTTTGCTTAATTAAAAACAGATACCCTACATAAACAGATTCTAACTCTTCAATAGTTAACTGCTCTTCTCCCCCTGTTTCCGGCAATGAAATAATAGCTATATTAGCTTTGAAATTTAGGGATTGTAGAATGCATGCTTTTTGATCTTTAAGCATTAATATACAGGGAAGTAACATCTGGGGAATATTATCAAGACTTTTACGGCTTAATTTAGCACTTAAACCTGCACGTAAAGCAGCTTGTGGTAATAACTCGGGTGAGAGCACACTACTAGTCAATGGCAAACCAGCGGCTAGCGCTTCAGCTGAACAAGGGTTACCAAAATGCTCACTTAATAAGACTAAACAATCTAAAAGTGGATCTTCACTAACACGTTGTGAAGCGTTAATTTTCCATTGTGACTGTGCTGATGTCATGTAAATGCTTGAATCCATGAAATTATTATTTAAGTATATAACTTATAGGGAGTTATATGAGTGATAGTTATTAATATTATAGAAAAAGACCGATGCTCGGACTAAATTTACTCGTAAAAAATAAGTAAGTAATGGAAATGTTTTTTATTTCCATTACCTTAACTTAATTCATAAATGCCCACTCAACCCACGTCGGTTAGCATCCGCTTATAGTTACTCGTC
Organism: Colwellia sp. 75C3; assembly: GCF_002836255.1. Lineage (GTDB taxonomy): Bacteria > Pseudomonadota > Gammaproteobacteria > Enterobacterales > Alteromonadaceae > Colwellia. The sequence goes on from NZ_PJAU01000039.1 coordinate 30,554, forward strand.
AGGAATAGGATCTATCGTTACCATATCCACAACACTACTATCACCAATAAATAGTGAGCCTTCATGGGAACCCGTTAACATATCGTTGATAATATTAACGTCATCACTGCCCAAGTCAACGCCATCTAAAACGATAGTTTGTGATATTTCATCTCCACCTTCTGCATGTACCGTAATAGTTGTGTCTGTGCCATTGCTATCAAAATCGAGGAAATCATTAAGATTATCACCATCGCTAATATGTAGAATATCACTAAGATCAAGTACATCTTCATTTAAATCGAAATCACTGACATGGTCAACACCAGAGTCATTTTCTAACCAAACAAAGGTATCTTCACCCGTTCCACCAATAAGAAAATCATTACCTTCTCCGCCACTTAAATAGTCATCGCCTGATCCACCGGAAAGTACATCATCACCATCGCCACCGATAAGAACATCCTCACCAGCTTGACCATCAAGATATAAGGTGTTGTTACTTAAATAAGCTTTTGCTCCGTCATTACCGTCAGATATATAAGTCCCAAAGAACTCAGAGCCATCACTCATGGTAACCGTAATCTCAGCACCAATTAAATCGGATCCAACGTCGCTACCTAAATCATCGGTATCAAAAGCAAAATTAAACATCTCACCTTCAGTAAAGTCACCATCGGTAAAATTAGCTACAAGTAAACTACTATTAGAGTCCATACTATCAAAAACGTCTGTCTGAGTAATATCTGTTGAGCTATTGTTATTAAAGTTACTAATTTGATCATAATCCCACACAGCATCGTTATCTATATTGGCAAGGTTAATCGATATTTGGCTAACTGACAATCCAGCCATTGTTAATCCTTCAAATGCAAATTGATTACCCGTGTTATAGGTATCCCCTGCTAGTACAGTAGAGCTCATGATAAGTGTAACAGCAGGGTTAGCTGTCGATTCACCGAGAATGATATCATTCTCATATCCCCCGATCAGCTGTGATGAATTTTGATAATTCATGGTCACTGTAGCAGTATCAGAGGCATTATTACCTTCTATCGTGTAGTTAAAATCGTTACTTGTGTTTCCAGTACCTACGATAACAACACCATTATTAAAGGTTACATCATCACCATTTACACTTGTTATTTGAGCCTTGTTTGGTAATGCATCACCATGTGTAAGGTAAGATCCATCAATAGTAATAGGTGTATTTTCATCCATATTAGTAATAACATTATTTACATTAGCATCGAGACCTGCATAGTAATCAATATGGAGCTCTAACAACATGCTATCAGTATCTCCATCACCATCAACTACCGTTACCTCAATAGCTTCTATTTCGTTAAGAACATTCTGGTTTACATTAATACTATAATTGTACTTCCCTGTTAAGAAGTTAAGTGTAAAGACTCCTCCTAGTTCAGTGTCGTCTGTGCCGATCTCAATATTTGGATTAATACCATCATATACATAATCAACTCCATTAATAGTAAATGATTGGATATTGCCACCATCAGCACCAAGACTGACACCACCATCAGCAGTAAGAATCGTTAATTCTCCACCAATACTATTGTTGTCGAAATATGAAATGACTGTAGCAGTCAGATCTGCGGCATTATCAACAACAACCGCATAATCACTACTATCATCAGGCGAAGCCGTTGAGTATGCAATAGGTAATAATTCACTAAGTGGCGCATCACCAATACCAATAGCAAAGGATAAATCATAGGTACTGTCTTCCCCTTCTGAGCCACCTAAATATGTTTCCCAAGAAGCTTCAAGAACACTATCAACGTTTGCGTTACTGGTTGGTACACCATCTGATATAAAATAAACGAAACTTTGATCGGCTGTAGGTAATGGTCCACTATCAATCACCTCCTGAAGAGCGAGGTTATAATAGGTGCCCCCAGAAGCAGATAGCTCATTTAAAGTGTTAATGGCAGTATCTATATCATCTTCAATCCAACTTGAGTTTTCAATAGTTGTACCTGAAAATGTGACAATTTGAATATTAACATTACCAGTATCGTCAACCTCGTTAATTAGTGCAGTTAGAGATTCAACAGCAGTTTCAAGGTAAGTTTTTCCATTACCCGCAGAGTCATCCATACTGCCAGACAAATCGAGTACAAAAGTTAAATTGGTAGTGGTCGGATCGGCGTCAGAGAACAAATTTTGACTTCTATCTTTGACTACAGGTATATCATCTATGACATTTATAACCAAATTAGCACTAGATGAATCACCCAACGAATTTTCAACCATATAGCTGATAGATTCAGAAATATTATCACCAGATGAAACTGTCGTTAATTCATACTCATAATATCCAGCACGTTGACCATTAGTGCCATCCACGTGCACAGTCAAATTACCATAAGTGGTAGCCATTGAAATGAGACCACTCACTGGTGTTATCCCCTCAACTGCTATTATGTTGGTCGAACTACTGATGCCGGAATCATTGTCGAGTAAATTACCAACTGTGATATTACCACCACCGCTAGCATCAGAGCCTGCGTCGAGCCCAGATTCAGCAACAACACCCGTATCGTCTAGTGCAATAGGGGTTGAATCTTGATTAACAGTTAACGTAGCAGAAAGACTAATAGAGCCATCCGCATCAATAAGTGTGTATATAAATTCATCGGTTGATACCGGAGGATTATCAGATTCAATTAGAGTAGACGTATATTCGTAATTACCATCTTTCTCTATAACCAATGTACCCGTAGCAGTTATAATTGTGACTGAATCTAGTACGGCACCTTGATCATCTATAAATGAATAATCAACATTATCAAAGGTAATGTTATGCAAGAAAGTTGTGTCTGCACCTAGGGTATCAATACCATCAGTTCCGCTGCCAAGAATTACATTACCGTATGCCGTGCCACCAAAGCCGACACTATCAGTATCATCAGCAGTAACTGGTGCTGTATCACTAATATCTATGTATACGGTTGCCCACTCAGAATTAATTACACCGTCACTGGCTTTGTAAACAAATGAATCTGTTGAATTTATATTAGTGTGATCATAACTATCCGGTGCGGTATAGGTGAAAGAGCCGTCAGCAAAGAGTAAAACGGTACCTCCTAAAGCTGTTGTAATCGTATTACTACCATCAACAATAATGCCCGAATTACCAGCCCCTGGATCTGTTGGCGCAAACTCGACAGAATTAAATGATGGGCTATCTATATCTGAATCATTACTTAGTATACCGTTTGAGGAACTTACATTTAGTACAGATCCCTCTACAACGGTATATGAATCATTTTCAACCGTCGGTGCATCGTTAACATCACCGACATTCAGGATGAAAGCTTC
>NZ_PJAU01000040.1 GCF_002836255.1 Colwellia sp. 75C3
GCCGTTTAATTCTCGCTAAGTGGTCAATTAATTAATGTACTTGGTATAATAAGGAAAGAACGTGTTAAAAGGCATTCATCATGTGGCAATTATTTGCTCCGATTATAATAGGTCCAAAGACTTTTATACCCGGATTTTGGGTTTAAAAGTTATCGCTGAAAATTATAGAGCAGCGCGTGATTCATTTAAATTAGATTTAGCGCTACCTGATGGCACTCAAATTGAGCTGTTTTCTTTTGTCGCTTCCCCTGAAAGGCCTAGTTTTCCAGAAGCTCAAGGGCTTAGGCATTTAGCTTTTAATGTTGAAAGCGTAGAGAAGGTTTGCCAATACTTGGTAGACCTTGGTGTTGACGTTGAACCAATTAGAGTCGATGAGTATACCGGTAAACAGTTTACCTTCTTTAGTGATCCAGATGGTTTACCTTTAGAGTTATATCAACAAAGCTAATACAAAAAAACACGTATGAATAATATTTATTTATACGTTGAATTTATCGTAGGGATAAAATAGAAAAGGGAAACAAAATGACATTTCAAGAAATTATCGATTTTTGGTTTACAGACATAGAACCTGCTCGTTGGTGGATTAAAGATACTTCGTTTGATAATGATATTACCAATAAATTTCTACAAGTACATGAAGCAGCAAGACAATGTGAATTAGTGCATTGGCGTGAAACAGCCTCAGGCCGATTGGCCGAAATCATTGTATTGGATCAATTTTCTCGGAATATGTATCGAGATACCCCACAAGCATTCGCTTATGATGGTATCGCTTTAGCACTAGCACAAGAGGCTATTGCATTGGGCGAAGATAAAAAACTTAGCCCAATCGAGAAAAGCTTTTTGTATATGCCTTTTATGCACAGTGAATCATTAGTCATCCACGAACAAGCGGTAATACTTTATAAAGCTAATGGCATAGCTAACAACCTTGATTTTGAACTCAAACATCAAGAGATTATTGAACGCTTTGGTCGTTATCCACACCGTAACCTTATCTTAAGCCGTGAATCAACTGCGGAAGAAGTTGCATTTTTAAGTCAGCCTAATTCTTCTTTCTAATATTTAAATTATCGAATATTCATTTACTTACTTACTTTGTTTTATTTAGTTTAACTTAACCTGTTAATAGGACTTATTTTGTACCAATTATACTATTATCCACTGAATGCAAGCATGGCCCCTCATATGATACTTGAAGCACTTCAAGTTGATTACCGTTTAATTAAAGTTGATAAAGAAAACCAAGGGCAAAAGGCGGCAGAGTATTTAGCACTAAATCCTGCTGGTAGGATACCGACTTTAGTTAAAGGGGAGTTTGTTCTGTTTGAAAGCGCAGCAATTTGTCTTCACCTTGCTGATATGCACCCAAGTATGCAATTAATTCCATCCGTAGGAGATGTGAATAGGCCCTTGTTTTATCAATGGATGATGTATCTAACTAATACGTTACAAGCTGAGTTAATGGTCTATTTTTATCCAGAAAAACATTGTCACAGTGCTGATACTTCAACAGAGATTATTAATGCACAACAAGTTCTTATTGAACAATCACTGTCATTATTAAATGATCAAATAGAAAAAAATGAACAATCAGGACAAGCTTACTTACTTGGTAACAAAATCACTGCCTGCGATTATTTTTTATTTATGTTGCTGATATGGGCAGATGAAATAGAAAATCCACCTTTGAGTTTTCCTCATTTAACCCGTTATTTAAAACGTTTAGTAAAACAACCAGCAATAATCACTGTGTGTGAAAAAGAAAAGTTAAGTCTTGCTGATTATCAAGAATAGTATTCTGTAAGGATAAAATATAACTAAAAAATTGATCTCTTCTCTTACTAGCATGGCTATATCTAGTTGGGGAAGTGCTTGATCAAACACCAATCATTTTATGAGCTTTATTGTTTAATGCTCACTTCTGTATGCTCAAACTTACTCGGTCATAAAAGTTTACACTAAACGCAACATCAAAAGATTAATTGTCGACAATAATACTTAAGTCTACTTGAGTTATTCGAAAAATCAGATATTATTGATTTATATTATTATCTTTGTCGACAATATCACTTCGTTCTATAAGTACACTTAACGTACATATTTAGATTTAAACGAGACATTATGCTTTTACAAAACCCAACAAAACAAGCGGCAGTTACCACGGCTGATAAGGTCTTTGAGCAACTTCAACATGCCATTGTTGAAGGTGAGATGGCTGCGGGTAGCAAAATCAGTGAGCCTGAACTTGCCAAACGTTATGAAATAAGCCGCTCGACTTTACGTGAAGCGTTAAACCGTCTTGAAAAATGTCATTTGATAGAACGCAAAGCCAATATTGGCTCACGCGTAGTTGATTGCACCATTGAAGGATTACTTGAGTTATACATTACTCGAGAAGCACTCGAAGGTATGGCGTGTCGACAAGCTGCATTAAATATGACTGATGAAGAAATCGGGCACATGCAAAGTATGTTAGCTCAACATGCCGGTGATAAAGCATTGCAAGATGGCGTGGCTTATTATCAGGAAGAAGGTGACGTTGATTTTCACTACAAGGTAATCCTGGGTAGTCATAATCAACAATTGATCAACCTTATTTGTGGTCAGTTATATCATTTAGTACGCATGTATCGTTGTCAGTTTGGTATGCATAGTCCAAGAGCTACGCGTGCTTTTACCGAACACTCAAACATTATCCAAGCGATCAGCGATCGAGATGGAGAATTAGCCGAGTTATTAATGCGCCGCCATATTGCGGCATCACGAAAAAATATTGAAAATAAAATAGCGTTGCAAAAAGCAGCTCAACATTCTGAGGAGATCTAAGATGTCAGTAAATGAATCAGCAAAAAGACTTTCACCGGGTAAAAAATTTCGATTGGCCCTAGAAAATAATAAACCTTTGCAAGTAGTGGGTACCATAAACGCTTATTGCGCCATGATGGCTGAACAACTTGGCCACCAAGCTATTTATTTATCAGGTGGTGGGGTTGCTAATGCCTCTTACGGTTTACCCGATTTAGGTATGACATCACTTAATGATGTTATTGCTGACGTACAAAGAATTACTGGCGCTTCAAGTTTACCTTTACTGGTAGATATTGATACCGGTTGGGGTGGGGCGTTTAATATTGCCAAAACCATTCGTGATATGGAAAAAGCCGGTGCAGCAGCAGTTCATTTGGAAGATCAAGTCGCACAAAAACCTTGTGGACACCGCCCGAATAAAGAAATTGTATCAACAGAAGAAATGGTTGACCGTATCAAAGCTGCTGTAGATGCACGTATTGACCCTGATTTTTTCATCATGGCACGAACTGATGCTTTTGCTCAAGAAGGTATCGAAGCAGCTCTTGAACGTGCCAAAGCTTATGTTGCAGCGGGCGCTGACGGTATTTTTGCAGAAGCGGTAAAAACTGAAGAACATTACCGTGCATTTACTCAAGCATTAGATGTTCCTGTATTAGCGAACATTACTGAATTTGGACAAACAGAGCTTTGGAATAAAGAGCAATTAGGTGAGTGGGGCTGTGCAATGGTGCTTTACCCTTTATCAGCATTTCGTGCGATGAATAAAGCGGCTGAGTCTGTTTATAAAACCCTATTAAATGATGGCGACCAAAAAGCGGAAATAGATAACATGCAAACGCGCATGGATTTATATGACTATCTTGGTTACCACGACTATGAGCAAAAGTTAGATGGGCTTTTCTCTGAAGGTAAGAATAAGTAATAACCCGCTATTTTACTGACCAATAGAGTGAATATAAAAACCAATCGGTCAGTAAAATAAATATAAAAAATTGTTATACATATTATTAAATGAGGAAAGCATAATGACCGAAACAACAGCAGAGAAAAGTGTCGCTAGCAAACCAGCAAATACAGCAGGGTTACGTGGACAAAGTGCAGGTGAAACAGCCCTGTGTACCGTAGGAAAGTCAGGTTCAGGTTTAACTTATTGTGGTTATGATGTTGCAGATCTTGCTGAAAATTCAACGTTTGAAGAAGTAGCATACCTGCTTTTTAACGGTGAATTACCAAACCAAGCGCAATTAGATTCATATAAGTCAGCATTAAAATCAATGCGTGACTTACCTGCAGCGGTAAAAGCGGTATTAAAGCTTATCCCTAAAGATACTCACCCTATGGATGTCATGCGTACGGGTTGTTCTGTTTTAGGAAATATTGAACCTGAAAATGACTTCTCAGAGCAAAACCAAGCCGCAAACCGTTTGTTAGCCGCTTTCCCTGCAATTATGTGTTATTGGTATAAGTATTCACATGAAGGTGTTGAAATTGACTGTATGACTGATGAAGATTCATTAGGTGGACACTTCTTACGTTTATTAAACCAAGAAGAGCCTTCTGAGCAACATAAGCGTGTAATGGATGTTTCATTAATCTTGTACGCAGAACATGAGTTTAATGCATCAACCTTTACTGCTCGTGTTTGTGCATCAACCTTGTCAGATATGTTCTCTTGTATCACCGGTGCTATTGGTACGTTACGTGGTCCACTTCATGGTGGTGCTAATGAAGCAGCAATGGACATGATTGAAAAGTTCTCGTCACCTGCAGATGCGAAAGAACAAATGGCTGGCATGTTAGCGCGTAAAGAAAAAATAATGGGTTTTGGTCATGCAATTTACCGCACGTCAGATCCTCGTAATACCGTCATCAAAGCATGGTCTGAGAAATTAGCGGCTGAGAATGGCAATACGTCGTTATATGACATTTCAGTAGCATGTGAAGAGTTCATGTGGGATACCAAGAAGTTATTCTGTAATGCTGATTTTTTCCATGCGTCTACTTATAACTATATGGGTATTCCAACTAAATTGTTCACACCTATCTTTGTCTGTTCACGTTTAACCGGTTGGGCAGCCCATGTAATGGAGCAGCGCTCGAACAACCGCATAATCAGACCGAGTGCAGACTACACCGGCAGCGAGCCACGTAAGGTTTCTCTTATCTCTGAGAGGTAGGCGAGACTTGGTATTTGCTCTGATTTCGTCGTTGGAACTCAACTCGCATAGTAAACTATGCGTCGTATCGTCCGCCTTGAAATCAAAGCAACTTCCGTCGTCTAGATTCGATTTACATAAAGGTATTTGCTCTGGTTTCGTCGTTGGAGATCAACTCGCATAGTAAACTATGCGTCGTATCGTCCGCCTTGAACTCTAAGCAACTTCCGTCGTCTTGATTCGATTTATATAAAGGTATTTTTTCTGTGTTGAATTAATGTCTTTATTTTTAGTTATTGTTTATTAGAAATGTTTCCTGGATTAACTTATGAATTACCAATACCGAAAACCGTTACCTGGCTATAAAGAGAAGGGCGCGACGATAGATTTTTTTGATACGCGTGAAGCGATCGAAACCATCAAACCAGGCGCTTACGCTAAATTACCTTACACTTCACGCGTACTTGCTGAGCAATTAGTACGTAAATGTGATCCTGAGACCCTTACCGATTCGTTAAAACAAATTATTGAGGTTAAGCAAGAACTTGATTTTCCTTGGTATCCAGCTCGTGTGGTTTGTCATGATATTTTGGGTCAAACCGCCTTAGTTGATTTAGCGGGTCTTCGTGACGCTATTGCTGAACAAGGTGGCGATCCATCAAAAGTAAACCCAGTTGTGCCTACACAGCTTATTGTCGATCATTCATTAGCTGTTGAAGCACCGGGATTTGATCCTGAGGCCTTTGATAAAAACCGTGCCATTGAAGACCGTCGTAATGAACAACGTTTTCATTTCATTGAATGGACTAAAACAGCATTTAAAAACGTTGATGTTATCCCTGCTGGTAACGGCATCATGCATCAAATCAATTTAGAGAAAATGTCGCCGGTTATTCAAGCGCGTGATGGTGTTGCTTTCCCTGATACCTGTGTTGGTACTGACAGTCATACACCGCATATTGATGCATTAGGTGTTATTGCTATTGGTGTCGGTGGTTTAGAAGCTGAAACTGTTATGCTGGGTCGTCCATCGATGATGCGCTTACCTGATATTATTGGTGTTAAGTTAACCGGTAAACGCCAACCGGGTATTACTGCTACCGATATGGTCTTAGCGATCACAGAGTTCTTACGTAATCAAAAAGTTGTATCGGCTTATTTAGAGTTCTTCGGTGAAGGCACTAAAGGTTTAACCATTGGTGATCGAGCCACTATATCAAACATGACACCAGAATATGGTGCGTCTGCAGGTATGTTCTACATTGATGAACAAACCATTGATTACTTGAAAATTACTGGTCGTGAACCCGAGCAAGTTAAATTAGTTGAAACGTATGCGAAACACACCGGCCTTTGGGCAGATGATTTGGTTGAAGCACAATATCCACGTGTTATCGAATTTGATTTATCAACGGTGGGTCGTAACTTAGCCGGACCTTCTAATCCGCATCGTCGTTTAGCAACAGCTGATTTAGTATCTAAAGATATTGCTAAAAATTTAGCTGCTTGTAAAGAAGATGAGGCTAATGGCTTAATGCCAGATGGCGCAGTAATTATTGCCGCTATTACCTCTTGTACGAACACATCTAACCCACGTAACGTTGTTGCTGCAGGTTTGGTGGCTAAACGCGCTAACGAATTAGGTTTAGTACGTAAACCTTGGGTTAAATCGTCATTTGCACCGGGTTCAAAAGTAGCCAAACTTTATTTAGAAGAAGCAGGCCTTTTATCTGAAATGGAAAAATTAGGCTTTGGTATCGTCGGTTATGCGTGTACAACGTGTAACGGTATGTCGGGTGCGTTAGATCCTAAAATACAGCAAGAGATTATTGACCGTGATTTATACTCAACAGCAGTATTATCAGGTAACCGTAACTTTGATGGTCGTATTCATCCACACGCAAAACAAGCCTTCTTAGCGTCACCGCCATTAGTTGTTGCGTATGCTATTGCCGGTACTATGCGTTTTGATATTGAACGAGATAGTTTAGGTCAAGATCAACAGGGCAACGACATTACCTTGAAAGATATTTGGCCATCAGATGAAGAAATAGATGCAATCGTTGCTTCATGTGTTAAGCCTGAGCAATTCAAGAAAATTTACACGCCAATGTTTGATTTAGGTGCGTTTGAGCCTGCTGAAAGCCCGTTATACGATTGGGATCCTAAGAGTACTTATATCCGTCGACCTCCCTATTGGGAAGGTGCTTTGGCAGGTGTTCGTACCATGAAGGGCATGCGTCCGTTAGCTGTGTTAGGTGACAACATCACAACCGACCATTTATCACCATCAAATGCGATTCAGCTAAATAGTGCTTCAGGTGCTTACCTTGAAAAAATGGGTTTACCCGTAGAAGATTTTAATTCATACGCAACGCATCGTGGCGATCATGAAACTACGCAACGAGCAACATTCGCTAACCCGAAATTGTTTAATGAAATGTGTCGTGATGAAAATGGCGAAGTTAAACAAGGTTCATTAGCACGTATCGAACCTGAAGGGACTGAGTCTCGCATGTGGGAAGCTATCGAAACTTACATGGAACGTAAACAGCCATTAATCATCATCGCTGGTGCAGATTACGGTCAAGGTTCATCACGTGATTGGGCTGCAAAAGGTGTGCGTTTAGCGGGTGTAGAAGTGATTGTTTCACAAGGTTTTGAACGTATTCACCGAACTAACCTAGTTGGTATGGGCGTTTTACCGCTTGAATTTACTAATAGCGAAACACGCCATACTTACAATATTGATGGTAGCGAAACTTATGATGTAGTGGGTACTACATCACCAGGCGCAGCTATGACTGTTGTGATGACACGCGCAAACGGTGAAGTAATTGAAATTCCAGTGAAGTGTCGTTTAGATACTGCGGAAGAAGTCACCGTTTACGATGGCGGTGGTGTCCTACAGAAATTTGCCACTGATTTCTTGGAGTCTAATGCCTAAACGTTTATTTTTGATGATAGCTTCGTTGGACGTGCTCATGTGTAGGCACACATTCCGCGCGACCGCCTTGCTCTCATATAAAAATAATTCGTTTAATCATCAAGCTCGAGTGTAATTATATAATTGAAAGCAGCAACTTAGAGCACTAATTTGCTGCTTTTTTATAGAAAAAATAAAAGGATAATGTGATGTCTCAAATTCCTCAAAGTCATAAACCTCAAATTAAAGTACCAGCTACTTATATGCGTGGCGGTACCTCTAAAGGTGTATTTTTTAATTTAACCGATTTGCCTGAAAGTTGTCAGCAAGCGGGCAGTGCCCGTGATAATTTGTTATTACGCGTCATTGGTAGCCCAGATCCTTACGGCAAACAAACTGATGGTATGGGCGGGGCAACGTCATCAACCAGTAAAACGGTTATATTAGCAAAGTCAGCACAAATCGATCATGATGTTGATTATTTATTTGGTCAAGTGGCCATTGATAAAGCGTTTGTTGATTGGTCGGGTAATTGCGGTAACTTAACGGCTGCGGTGGGCTCTTTTGCCATTAGTTCAGGTTTAGTCAGTGCAGATAGAATACCTGAAAATGGACTTTGTGAAGTGCGAATTTGGCAGAAAAACATCAGTAAGACAATTATTGCTCATGTGCCTATGACCAACGGTGAAGTACAAGAAACCGGTGATTTTGAACTTGATGGCGTGACTTTTCCTGCGGCTGAAGTGCAAGTTGATTTTGTTGCACCCGTAGACCCATCTGAGGCAATGTTCCCTACAGGTAATTTGGTTGATGACCTTGTTGTACCTGATATTGGCACTTTTAAAGCGACCATGATCATGGCAGGTATTCCAACCATTTTCTTAAATGCAGATGATATAGGCTATACAGGAACTGAGCTACAAGAAGTTATTAATGGCGATGAAAAAGCATTAGCACGGTTTGAAACCATTCGTGCTTATGGCGCAGTTAAAATGGGCTTGATTACTGATATTTCTGAAGCTGAATCTCGCCAACATACTCCAAAAGTTGCTTTTGTTGCACCAGCACAAGATTACATAACATCTAGTGGAAAAAATGTTATTGCTGGAGAAATCGATTTACACGTACGTGCACTGTCAATGGGTAAGTTGCACCATGCGATGATGGGAACTGCTGCGGTAGCTATTGGCACTGCTGCGGCTATTCCTGGCACACTGGTAAATTTAGCCGCGGGCTCAGGAGAACGGAGCGCGGTAACTTTTGGTCACCCATCAGGTACGTTAAAGGTTGGTGCACAAGCTGAATGTATTAGTGATAATTGGACAGTGAAAAAAGTAAGTATGAGCCGAAGTGCTCGAGTCTTAATGGAAGGTTGGGTGAGGGTACCAGAACTCTCTGAATAACAATAAAATTAAATAGATAACAGTTTGATAACTAATACCAAATTGATTAAGTTCTTTCCCACTCAGCGAGAATTAAAAGGCTTAGAGGCAAGGCATTGATTGAAGAGAATGGTTATTCCCTTGTCAAAATCAATAACGCTGCATAAAAGCCTTTTAAACTCGCCCTTGGGAGCTCATTGCTAAACTGATAACATCACAAAATTAATGAAATATAGAATAACTATGTTTAACAAATTTTGTTTATTCTAAGCTCATCAATGAAGCTCTGAGTAGGGAAGAAATTTAATCAAATTGGTATAAGCTATCAAAACACGAAAAGCGCAGATTACTCTGCGCTTTTTTATTACTTTACTTTTATATTATCCTATTCGCTTAGAACTTAAATTCAGCGCCAGCGTAGTAGAATGCACCATTAAATCCAAAAGGTGCTGAGCGACGTGAATAAGTAAACACACCAGGGCTGCTTACTACAACGTTACCATTAGCATCTTCTATTGTTCCTGAACGTGAATTACCTATGGTATTTTCATCCGGGTAAACATCAAACAAGTTATTGCCACCGACGTTAAATGATAAATTCTCAGTAACTTGATAGTTGATACGTAAATCTGTCAATACTTCAGCGCCGTAGGTTTGTCGGCCACCATCAGTAACGGTATATTCACCATAACGGTTAAAGGCTAAATTAATACTCAAATCGCCTAGAGTATAAAAACCACTCAAGCTGATACGGTCTTGTGGTTGCCACTCTTCAATAATTGAAATCGCTTGCTCAGAGAAAACATCGCTAGGATCAACACCACCCAGTGCACTACCTGTCGGTGTATAAATACTTACAACGTCTGTCTCAGTAAAGTTGGCTGCAGCAGTTAAGTTAAAGTCACCACCTAATAGCTCTGTATTCCATGTAGCAATGATATCAATACCTGTGGTTTCAGTATCTGCACCATTCAGGAAGAACTGACCAGCACCGGCGCCTGAGGCGATTAATGCTGCATCTAAAGCAGGAGACAAACCCTTCTCTAGTGAGTTACTTAATACGATACGATCTTCAATATCTATTGAATACCAATCGATAGTTAAGTTAATGTTATCTGTGACATTAATCACGGTACCTAAACTAAAGTTAGTTGCTTCTTCTTCTTTTAATTCAGGAATACCTATTGCTTTCGCTAGGTTTGAATCATTGCGGAAGGTACCAACTTGCACAGCAATTTGATCGCCACCAGGGTTGTTCGGATCATTTTGGAACTGAGTACTAATGTTATCCGTGTATAGTTGTTGCATTGATGGAGCACGGAAACCTGTACTCATAGCACCACGAATGGCGATAGCTTCAGTGATTGACCAATTAGCGGCTAGCTTGAAATTAGTACTATCACCAAAACCTTGGTAATCATCATAACGAACCGCGCCGCTAACAATTAGGTCTTCAGTCACTTCAGTTTCAGCATCAACATAAAAGGAGATAACATCACGGCTTTCATCTACCGCTTGCATAGGTGCTGTACCACCAAAACCTTGAGAGCCTGCAGAACGGTCATCGGCGTATAAGCTATTGCCTTGTGCGTCGGTATCATAGTCACGATAAGAATATTCATCACCCGCAGTGACTATAAACTGATCTGTTCGTATCTCAGCGCCCATGGCTAATGAAAACAAATCATAGTCTTGCGTATAATCAAGGTTTAATGTTTGCAACGACAGTTCTAACCCGTAAGCGGCAGCTTGGCGTGGAATCGAGGCTCTAATTTCATCAGCAGTTAAGCCCGAGCTATAACGTAATGAGTTAGCATAAGAGGAGTTAATAGTATCACTGGTGACATAATCAATATTGTTTTGGCCATAGGTATAAGAAAAATCTAATGACGAGCCATCTGAAAATTGTGTTTGGTAACCAAAGTTATAAGAAATATCTTGTATGTCGGTATTTATTTTTGGTAAAAATCCGGCAGGGATAGTTGCATCTCCATCTTGTAGGGGAGCATTACCACCATTGTTATTGTTATGACGGAAAAATGCAGCAGACTCATTATCTCGATTTGAATAAGTAAGGAAACCGTACAATTCACCATCGCCTAATTCATAGCCGGTATTAATGGTTAAGCCAAATTGGCTTGAATCAGCATCACCAATTCTAAAGGTTGATCGGCTAGCGGTCGCTTCTCGAGCATCGCCTACTAATAAATTACCATTAGTTAACTCAGTACATCCTGAGAATTGACATGAGCCATGTAAACCAGCGCGATTAGTATATCCACGGTCTCTAAAATTTAAGGTAGTGTTTAAGTAACCATTATCTCCTAAGCTAAACCCCTTAGTAATGTCTACATTGGTCGTTTCACCGTCACCTTCTGAATACTCACCATAAGATAGTGCGACTTTACCACCTTCACTGGCATCATTAAGCACAATATTAATGACACCTGCAATAGCGTCTGAGCCATATTGTGCTGCTGCACCATCTCGCAATACTTCGATGCGTTTAATCGATGCTGCCGGGATAGCATTCATATCAGTACCCGCGGTACCTCGACCAACTGATGTGTTGATATGAATTAAACTGGCTTGGTGTCGACGTCGACCATTAATCAATACTAATGTTTGATCTGGTCCTAGGCCTCTTAGTGTTGCTGGACGTAAAGCATCGCTACCATCACTAATAGATGAACTAGAGAAGTTAAATGATGGCGCGATAGCTTGAAGCATACGACCCACTTCTGTTTGGCCAGTATTGGCTAATGCTTCAGCTGATAAAATATCTACCGGCACAGGTAAATCTTCAGCAGAGCGACCAGCAACGCGGCTACCAATAATTGCTATTTTTTCTACTTCACTTTCTTGTACTTGAGCTGCTTCTTGAGCTAATGCTGTTTGACTGGCTGCCCCGAGTAAAAGTGGGATTAGCGCGGCGTTCATGCTTTTATGTTTCATTGTTATATCTCTCTTATTATGTGAATCAACTTGAATGCTCAGTTGACCAGAGATATTAATAACAGCGATTAGACCCGAACCATTTAGTAGTTTTTGTAGGCCAGAGTTAACAGGATAATAACCTTTTAATGCATTTGCTTGATGTTGCTTGGTCAAATCAAATGAAAATATAATCGTTTGATTGGCCTTTTGGGCAAATGCAATTAAGGCTTTATCAGCTCGTTGTTTATTAATATCAAAGCGAATAAAATCTTCAGCATTGGCATGGTTTGTTGTTAATAGCATCACCACTAGGGTGAACGTTGCTAACAAATCATGACTAACCAAGATTTGACTCAGACGAAATTGCTTTCGCCAACTGTGCAATATTAATAAACAGCTAAGCAGGGGAAATCCTCTATTTTATTTTTAATTTTTATTATTTTGTTTCATCTGTAATTAAATAGCCAGTAATAAATACTGGCTATTTGTCGAATAAATAAAGGTATAGGTACGGGCTTAAATAAAGAAAAACTATTGATAAAATAACGGGTTAGTTCGCCGAGGTAAGTAAAATAGTACCATCAGTTTTTTTGTTGAAATTGATGCCGAAATTACTTTGTAACGAAGTCAGTAAACCGTCGATATCACCAGCTTTAAAATAACCGGCAACATTTATTTCAGCTAGTTCACTATCAACAATCTCAAAGTGACTGGTGGTGTAGCGACTAATTTCAGCGAGTGCAATGGATAGAGGCTCACCTTCAAAAATAAGCATGCCTTGTTGCCATGCAAGGTCACGGTGAATTTGATCTAATGATACTTTCTCTACTGGCGTAGTATTAATTGAGGGGGAATTCCCGGCTATTACCGCTTTTTCACCAGAAACAACTAAAGTTGCCTCTAAAGTATCAGACTTAAAGGTAGTTCGAGCCTGCGTTAACGTATCTTTAATGTCAGTTACCGGCATGCTTGCTTTGGTGATTAATACTTTACCTTCCGTTACAACCAATTCCATTGCTAGGCTGTCATTTTTCTGAACATTGAAAATAGTACCCAATGCAGTAAATGATTTTTCGCCAGCGGTTACCGTGAAAGGACGATTTTTATCTTTAGCAACATCAAACCGGGCTTCGCCATGAACTAAAGTAAGTAGCCGATGTTTGGGGCTGAATTCAACTTCTATAAGGCTGTTGGTATTTAGTTGAATCTGTGACCCGTCTTGTAAGGTAAAGCTTGTTTGTTCACCGACTTGAGTTTTTAAAGTCTGAGTTTGGGTTAACGTTTGTTCATTAAACGAAGGTAGATAAGGTAAAAAAGACTCATTAAGTAATGTATTAGCGCCGATGAGTGAAACAATAGCAAAACTTGCAGCCAGTGCTATCGCTGAAAATATATTTCGTTTACTTTGTATTTTTGCTTGCGCTAATGGAAATAAATCACTTAATTCATTCAGTACACTTAAATCATCCCAATAAGAAGCCATTTCAAGTAGAGTGCTGTGATGATGAGAACTTTGTTCACACCATGTAACCAATTGCTGTTTTTCAGCTGTAGTTAAACCTCTGTCCATGCGACTGATCCAAAGACAAGCGAGTTCTTGGATATTATCATCTTGGACATTATCGTTATCTTGTTGCTTATTATCGTTACCAAATAGCTGGCTGACATTACTCATGCTTGTTCTCTATTTCCGGACTTTTTTCTTATTTGGTCACTATGCACTTGCTGCTCTTGTTTTGAACTTGTAGTACATTGGTCTTGGTTCATTCGTTTTATATACATGGCACTTTTTAGCAAGCCCTGTGCTATATGTTTTTCAACGGTGCTTTCACTTAAACTTAAATAACTAGCGATTTCTTTTTGGCTTAAGCCATAAACTTTTTTTAGTATAAAACATTTACGTACAGAACCCGAGAGTTGATCGGTTGCACGACAAAAAAATAAAAACTGCTCTTTACTTTCATAATCATCTTCGACTTTTATGCTAGTTAATTGAACAGGTGGCTGAATGAAATCCTCTAAAGAATCATTATATTTATTGTCCCACCGAGCAACATGATTTAGCGCAAGATTTTTTGCAGTTTTGAGCATATAGCTGCGTACATATTTAATTTCTTGCTTTAAATCAGCCTCGTAAGTTTTAACGAAGGTTTCTTGAACAATATCGTCAATATCGTCAGGTTTTACGATATGACTAATCAAACGGCCCATGTTTTTTTTAGTGCTCAGAAAAAGGTTTGTTAATGTCGAGTTTCTTGTCATCCATGTTTGCTCAATACATTTTAATTTGCAGAGATAATACGCATGGGCTTAAGTAAATGTCTAACCTTAATCGCATTTTTTACTTTAATTATATTGCTAGGCAGTTTATAAAGAGCTATTACTAATCACTGTTTTAAAGGATTTAAGTTTGTCTATAATGACCACCCAATCAACTTTTTTTAACAACTCACTGGTAAAATATATCGGTGCCAGCATATTCCTATGCAGTTTTGTTACTTTTAATGCTAGCGCCGCTCAGTTAACCATTACTGATAATCTGGTCATACGTGATATTGATGAAAAGTCCGTTGAACAAGGTTTCTTGTCAAAAAGTCAGGTGTTCCAGTTATCTCAAGGTAGGCATGTTTTAGTCCTTAAATATAAAGATGTTTTTGAAGATGTAGAATTTGGCGAAGAGCGGTTAGTTAAATCTGATTACTTTGTTGTTAAATTTAGTATTGAAAATCAGCAAAAACTATTGTTAAGCACAAGTCATATTAACGACTTAGCTGCAGCCGAGCGTTTTATAAAATCACCTGAATTAAACTTGTCGGATGAAGGTAAGCAAGAAGTGGTGCTGAACTTAGAAACGTTAAGTGATTATGAATTAGCCAAACAGGTAACTAAAGTGGTAACAACGTTGTCCGCACCCGCCGTTATATCTCAAAGCAATGATAAAATAACTAACGAGACAAAAAAGGACCAAGCTTTTAGTGCTCAAGTTATCAATAACGTTGACACGGTTCCTATGCTCAAATACTGGTGGCAAAAAGCAAGTGAAAATGAAAAAGAAAGCTTTCTCAATTTTATCAACAAAAAGAAGGAACAAAAGTAGGGTATGACTCTCCAATACATAAATACTAAATACCTTAATTTAAGGACCTATATGAATTCGTTATTTTTTACTCGTTCTGATAAAAAAGTTTTATTGATACCAGCACTAAAACCAGTATTAAAATTAAAACGGAACATGACTTGCGTTACATTATTGCTTTGTGCGCTGTTTCCTATTGCAGCCTTTTCCTTTGAGGACGTGGGCATTGAGGTGTCAGGTCAGGGCAGTGTAGTTGTTATACCTGATCGGTTTTCGTTAACCCTAACGATTACTGAGCGTGGTAGAGTGCCCAGTAAACTAAAAGCCTTAGTGGATAAAAAAAGTAATTCAGTCATCAACTCAGCTAAAAGTCTTAACGTCGAAGAAGGTAATATCTCATCTGCGCGCGTTAATTTACGTATCGTTGAAGAGAAACCTTCCATTCAAGTACAAGGTGTTGAACTTAATAGAGCTAGGCAGGGAAGTGTGTATATTGATGGTCAAAGTATCAACCAGCAATCAACTAACGTTATTGAACGAAAAAAACCATTGTTTGAATTAAGCCGTCAAATAATGGTAAATTTTAATAATATAGCTGAGTACGATAGCTTTTTAGCCCAAATTATTAAAATAAATGTCAGTCACATCTCCTCGTTGTCTATGAGTGTTGCTGGACGTGATGAGTATTATCAACAAGCGTTATTAAAAGCGATAACTCATGCAAAACAAAAAGCACAACGCATGAGTAAACAAGCGGGACGTAACCTAGGTAAGATAATGTTGATTAAAGAGCTTTCAAGTAATCAATATCGACCTATGTATGCAGAAGCAATGATGAGTGATGCTAGTCCAAGAGCACATTCATCCTTAAGCGGTAGCCAAACCATTACTGCCCGCATTTCGGTTAAATTTAGCCTTAAAGATTGATTAATGGACGGATAACTCGCAATACTTAGCCAATTGATCGAGAAAAGCTTTAATTATTGTGTGTTTTTAGGTATGTTAGCGCTTTTTAATTAGTGCTTTCTATAATGGTATTTATTAATGAGTAACCAAGCTGAATTTTATCATGAAATATTAGGGCAAACAAAAGCGCTAATAAACAATGAATCTGATATTATTGCTAACATGGCAAATGTTAGTGCTTTACTGTTTGAGCGTTTAGCTGAAGTTAATTGGGTAGGATTTTATCGTGTTGTGGATAACGAGCTAGTACTCGGCCCTTTTCAGGGCAAAGTTGCTTGTATTCGAATCCCATTAGGAAAAGGTGTTTGCGGAACATGTGCCTCTACAGGTAAAGTTCAACGAATAGCTGATGTGCATCAATTTGATGGACATATCGCTTGTGATGCAAGTAGTAATTCAGAACTGGTTATTCCTATCACTATTGCAGGAAAGGTGGTTGCTGTTCTAGATATTGATAGTACAGCGTTTGAACGCTTTGATAAGCAAGACGAACAAGGCATTATGGCGATAGTTGAAGCGTTCGAGCAGAATGTAACGGTTTAATATGCTGGCAAAGCGTCATCGGTTATAATAAATAGTGATATAGGAAAGTGAAGGTTTAATGAAAGAATTTGTAGTGATTCATGACTATTTAGTTACCCAAGAGATTGTGGGTGACTGGGATGGCCAGGAAGAAGACGTTGCTGAGAACATGAATGAAATTTATCATACCATGTACGACTTAGCGTCAGAAGATATTGAAACAGAAGTTTTAGAGCAGTTATTGGCTCTTATTTGGGATACCTGGATAGGTCAAGAAGAGATTGCTGATATCGGAACAGATGATATATATGATTGGTGTAAGCATGTACTCGATAACCCCGAGCAACATCTCCAACCAGAAGAATAAAGAAAGATAAACATTGGCGCTATTTTCTTGCTAGGGGAACTCTTGTTAGAGTGATTCTTGCTGAAAAGTGAAGTTAGCTTAATTTAATTTAAATTGTAAAAAAAAGTGTAGTCATGGAAACTGAAATTAAACGTACAAGTACGAAAGATATTATTGCTTATTTAACTGAAAAATTCCCAGAGTGTTTTTCAATTAAAGGTCCTGTTAAACCGCTTAAAATTGGTATATTCCAAGACTTAGCGGAAAAGCTTAATGATGATGAAACGGTTAGTAAAACTCGTTTACGTCAAGCATTAAGACATTATACGAGCAGTTGGCGCTACCTAAAAGTTATCAAGGTTGGCACTTCTCGTGTAGACGTTGATGGCAAGGACGTTGCACAAATTGATGAAGAGCAAGCAGCTTACGCAAGCAAAACGCTTAAAGAGAGCCAAGAAAAATTTGGTAACAAAAAAGCGACAGACAGCGATAGCAAAAAGCCTTATAAAGGTAAGCAAAGCTCTACAGAAGCAGCTACTCCTAAGCCTGCGGATAAAAAACGTGAGTCAGCTAAGTTTAAAGCAGTGAAGTCTACAGCGAAGAAAATTGTAAAAAAAGAAGTAGAACCATTGAAACCTGTTGAATCAGCTACAATAAAAGTAGGTAGTAACGTTAGAGTTCAGCTAGGTAATTCGCCAATGAAAGCGACTATCACTGAAATATCGGGTAAAGATATCAGTGTGCAACTTGACTCTGGCATGATTATTAAGACTCAGTTACAAAATATTTACTTATAAACAAGTAAAAAAGTCGCCATTATTTGGTTTGGCGACTGGGCCTAACAACACTGTTAGGTCACATAGAAATTGAATAGGAAGTTAATGCATGCAAAAATTTTGTCGTATCGCTCTCGCCGTATCTTTATCGTTAGGTTTGTCAGTCAGTGCTATTGCGTTTGAAAAACCACATACTCCAGAAGAACTCCCTGTACTCATGCCTGAAACTCAGCATGCTACAGCAAGCAAGCGCATTACGGCACGATTTACCCGTGCACATTACAAGAAAGTAGCTATTGACGATGCCTTGTCAGGTGAAGTATTTGACCGCTTTATTAAACAACTCGATTATTCTCGAACTGTTTTTTTAGCAAAGGACATTGATAACTTCCAAAAACAACGTCTAGAGTTTGACTCAGTATTGACACGTGGCAAGTTAGATGTTGCTTATGATATCTTCAATTTAAATTTACAAAGACGACTAGAGCGTTATGAGTTTGCACTTAGCTTGTTGGATGTTAAAGGTGATAAAAACCCTTTCGACTTCACCAAGGAAGAAGTTTATTCTTTTGATCGTGAAGAAGCACCTTGGCCTGCGAGTGAAGTTGAACTTGATGAATTATGGCGTTTAAAGGTTAAGTCAGATGTTTTAAATCTGACTTTAACCAAAAAAGAATGGCCTAAAATCAAAGAAGTATTAACTAAGCGTTATAACTATGCGATTAAGCGATTAAAGCAGAGTGAAAGTGAAGATGCTTTTCAGCTAGTCATGAATAGTTTTGCCCGTGTTGTTGAACCACATACGTCATATCTATCGCCACGAAATGCAGAACGTTTTCAAGTTGACATGAATTTGTCTCTTGAAGGAATAGGCGCTGAGTTACGTTCAATTGAAGATTATACTGTTATTCACCGTATTGTTACGGGTGGCCCGGCAGATAAGTCAAAACAACTTAAATCAAAAGACCGCATTGTTGGTGTTGCCCAAGGTGAAAAGGACTTTGAAGATGTTATTGGCTGGCGTTTAGACGATGTTGTCGAACTAATCAAAGGTTCTAAAGGTACTACGGTACGTTTACAAGTATTATCTGGTGATAGTGATGATGAAGCCAATGTTAAAGTTGTTTCCATTGTTCGCGATATTATTAAATTAGAAGACAGAGCAGCAAAGTCTGAAGTTTATTTAGCTAATCCAGACGATGCGGATAGTAAAAAATTGGGCGTTATCACAATTCCAAGTTTTTATAATAATTTGTCTAAAGATGTAAAAAAAGAAATTGCCAAGTTAAAAGAGCAGCAAGTTAAAGGCATTATCGTCGACTTACGTGGTAATGGAGGTGGTTCATTAAGTGAAGCAACGTTATTAACTGGTTTGTTCATAGATAAAGGCCCTGTTGTTCAAATTAGAGATGGTGCAAATCGTATTCAAGTAAATAGTGATCGCGATGGTATTAGCTTTTTTGATGGTCCACTAACGGTAATGGTTGACCGTTATAGCGCTTCAGCTTCTGAAATTTTCTCAGCAGCTATACAAGATTATGGCCGTGGTGTTATTATCGGAGAACATACTTTTGGTAAAGGTACGGTACAGCAACATCGTGGTTTAGGCCGTGTATACGACTTGTATGAAAAGCCGCTAGGTAGTATTCAATACACTATTGCTAAATTTTATCGTATTAATGGCGGCAGCACACAACATAGAGGTGTTTTACCTGATATCTCTTTCCCAACAGCGGTAAATCCAGAAGATTGGGGCGAAAGTAAAGAAGAAAACGCATTACCTTGGGATCGAATTGAACAGGCTAAATACACGCCTCTAAATGAACTTGATAAAGATATTGTGTATTTAAGTTCACTTTATCAGCAACGTATTAAAACTAATCCTGAGTTTAATTATTTGCTTGAAGATATTAGTATTTACCAAGCAGAAAAAGATGATAAAACAATTTCATTAAATCTTGCAACACGTAAATCTGAACGTGAAGAACGTAAAACTAAACGTTTAGTTCGTGTAAATGAGCAACTTGCCCTTTTAGGTAAAGCGAAAGTAATCGATTTAGATGATATAACCGATGAGCTTGATGATTTAGACCCGTTTTTAGATGAGGCAGCTCGTATCACCTTTGATTTTATCTCTTTAGATAAAATTGCTAAAAAATAATCAATATCAGTATATAAAAGCCGCCCATAGAGGCGGCTTTTACTTATCTACTTTGATAGAAAACGAAGAGTCATACCACTTTCACTAAGTTTGTGTTCTTCTTGTGCGTAGGTGAAATAAATCAAGGCAGTCGCTCGATTAAACAATAGTTGGCTATTGGGATTGAGAAACGCCGTCTTGGAGTGTTTTAACCAGTGCAAGCGAATAATAACTTACTGGAATTTGTATAAGAGACAAAAAATACAATAACTATAATATAGGCTAAACCTTTATGTCTGAGTTAAACCTCCCAAAAAAACCAAGTATGCTCGATGCAAGCATTCCCGTTATCACGTTAATCTGCTTACTTACCTTAGCGGTATTTTATTTTGGCGATAACTCATCTTATGGTCCGAATCAAATAGCACTGCTTATCGCAATGGGCGTTGCTATTGTTGTTGGTGTAAAAAATGGTCATAACTGGCAGTCTATTGAAAAAGCTATTGTCAATGGCATTTCTCTTTCACTCGGTGCTGTTTTAATCTTATTGGCTGTTGGTTCACTTATTGGTACCTGGTTATTATCGGGTACTGTACCAACGATGATTTATTATGGTTTACAGTTATTAAATCCTTCATGGTTTTATGCTGCGGCTTGTGTAATGTGTGCCATTGTTTCAATGAGTATAGGTAGTTCATGGACTACTGCCGCTACTATTGGTGTTGCTTTAATTGGCATAGCTCAAGGACTAGATTTGTCTCCAGCTGTGACCGCAGGTGCCGTTATTTCAGGTGCTTATTTTGGTGATAAAATTTCGCCTCTTTCAGAAACAACAAATTTAGCGCCTGCGATTGCAGGAAGTGAACTTTTTGCTCATATTCGTTATATGTTTTGGACTACAGCACCTTCAATTATTACTGCACTAGTACTCTTCATCATTATTGGACTGAATGAAACTATTACCGTAAATAATGACAGTATTGATTTGTTAAGCTTGCAGTTAGCTGAGCAATTTAATATTTCAATCTTTAACTTGGTACCGTTATTGGTTTTATTAATACTAGCCATTAAAAAGGTACCAGCTTTCCCAGCGGTTGCCATTGGTGCTTTAATTGGTGGTATTTGGGCATTTTTTTTCCAACAAGAGTTAATCGTACGTTTAGGCGGCGAGACAGATGTAATTACAGCGAATGTTAAAGTGATCTGGACAGCTTTTTATGATGGCGTAGTGATTGAAACAGGTAACAGCCAGCTTAATTCATTACTTAGTGGCGGTGGTATGTCCTCTATGCTTAATACTGTTTGGCTTATCATGTGTGCATTAAGTTTTGGCGCGGTCTTAGAGCATTTAGGTATGTTGAAAAAATTCGTTGATGTTATTTTAGCTTCAGCTAAATCAACAGGCAGTTTAATTGCCAGCACAGTGGCTACTTGTATTGGTACTAATTTACTTACTGCGGATCAATATATGGCCATTGTAATGCCAGGTCGTATGTATAAAGAAGAATACGCGCGAAGAGGTTTAGATCCATTAGTACTGAGCCGTACATTAGAAGATTCAGGAACTATCACGTCACCATTGATCCCTTGGAACACCTGTGCTGTTTATATGTCAGGCGTGCTATTAGTTAGTCCACTTGATTATATGTTTTATTGTTTCTTTAACTGGATTAACCCAATTCTTGCTGTTATTTATGGTTTTATTGGTTTTAATATCAAAAAATTGACTAAAAATACCTCGGTAGAAACATCTCCAAAAGCGACAGTTTAATTTTAATTTTTTCAAGTAAGGCTCTATTATGTCAACGACTTTATCAGAAACAGCTCCACGATTTTTAGCGGACTACAGCGCAGCTGACTTTACTATTAAGACAGTTAATTTAACTATTCATTTAGATGATTCTTGTAGCCAAGTTGTTAGTGAATTAACCATAGAACGACAGGGCGATACTAAAGAGGCCTTACAACTCAACGGTGAGCATTTAACATTAGTTTCCTTAGTACTTGATAACCAAGCATTGAGTCAGGATCAATATCAACTCAATGATACGTTATTAACTATTCCGGCAAGTAGCTTACCTGATAGAAGTAACTTTACTCTGACGATTACTACCGAGATTAATCCACAAGAAAATACAGCTTTAGAAGGCCTATTTAAATCAGGTGATGCTTTTTGTACTCAATGCGAAGCGGAAGGTTTTCGCCGAATTAGCTATTATCTTGATAGACCAGATGTCATGGCAACTTTTACCACTAAAGTGGTTGCAGATAAAAGTTTATATCCTTATTTATTGTCTAATGGTAATAAAGTGGCGAGCGGTGAATTAGCAAATAATCAGCACTTTGTTACCTGGCACGACCCGTTTCCAAAACCTTGTTATTTGTTTGCTTTAGTTGCAGGTGATTTTGACTTGCTTGAAGATAAGTTCACAACGGCTTCTGGGCGTGAAGTCGCACTTGAGATATTTGTTGATAAAGGTAATTTGGTCAAAGCTGAACATGCCATGGTGTCATTACAAAAATCAATGGCGTGGGATGAAGAAACTTTTGGCCTAGAATATGACCTAGATATCTACATGATTGTCGCGGTAGATTTTTTCAATATGGGCGCAATGGAAAACAAAGGCTTAAACGTTTTTAATTCTAAATATGTATTGGCAGATAGCCAATGTGCAACAGATAGTGATTATTTTAATATTGAAGCTGTGATTGCGCATGAATACTTTCATAACTGGACAGGAAACCGTGTCACTTGTCGCGATTGGTTCCAACTTAGTTTGAAAGAAGGCTTAACTGTTTTTCGCGATCAGCAATTTAGCGCTCAAATGCATTCAAGTGCCGTGACGCGTATTCAAAATGTGCGTGTATTACGTTCACAACAGTTTGCTGAAGATGCCGGCCCAATGGCGCATCCTATACGTCCTGAAAAAGTACTGGAAATGAATAACTTTTACACCCTAACTGTTTATGAAAAGGGCTCAGAAGTTATTCGTATGTTGCATACCTTAATTGGTGTAGATAAATTTAGAAAAGGCATGGACTTATACTTCGCTCGTTTTGATGGCATGGCAGTTACTTGCGATGACTTCATTAATGCGATGAGTGATGCGAGTGAGAAAGATTTATCTCAATTCAAGTTATGGTATAGCCAATCGGGCACTCCGGTAATTAAAGTACAAGAAACCTTTGATTCACAAGCCAAGGTTTATACCTTAACCTTATTACAGCAATCACCTGTAACTAAAAACCAATCAGACCCACAAGCACTACATATCCCGATTAAAATTGAATTAATCAGTGTTAGTAATGACAAAGCTACCCAAAGTGAGCTGTTAGAATTAACTCAAACTGAGCAAAGTTGGCAGTTCAGCGGTTTTACCAACAAGCCGACTTTAGCAATGCTTGCTGATTTTAGTGCCCCGGTTAAACTCGTTTTTGACCAAGATGATGCAAGTTTACTGACCATTATGAAAAAAGCTAAAAATAGTTTTTGTCGCTGGGATGCCGGTCAGAAATTATTAATGTCTTATATTCAACAGTTAACCTTTGACGCAAGTTATGTTATCCCTGAAATATTGGTTAACACTATAAATGAGATGCTCAATAGTGGTGGCGATCGTGCTTTTATCGCTGAGCAATTATCATTGCCTAGTTTTGATGAAGCCGCGAGTTTGATGGTAGATATTGATCCAATTGCATTAAGTCAGGCTATAACTGCGCTTGCTACTTTTATTGCTAAAGGTGCTCAACAACAATTACTTGTTAGTTACCAAGCTTGTCAGAAAAAAGATTTACCAGAAAATTCCGTATCTAATAGAGCACTAAAAAATGTTTGTTTAGCATACTTAAGCCTTTTACCTGAATGTCAGTATTTGGTAACAGAGCAATATCAGCATGCAACTAACAATGTTGATATATCTCAAGAAAACATGACGGATAGTTTGGCGGCATTAACCTGCAGCGCAAAAAATAATTTAGCTGATTTAAATGAACAGTTAAAACACTTTGAACAAAAGTGGCAGCAAACGACTTTAGTTATGGATAAATGGTTTGCCCTTAATGCGAGCGTGGTCAGTGAAGATATCTTTTCTCAACTCGCTAACTTATTAGAGCATCCGCAGTTTAGTTTAAAAAATCCTAATAGGGCTCGCTCTTTAATTGGTGCTTTTGCAATGAATAACCCTAAGTACCTTCATTGTCAGACTGGGCGAGGTTATCAATTTCTAGCTGAACAAATTGCTAAATTAAATGAAATTAACCCACAAGTGGCTTCAAGACTTATTACCCCATTAATTCAATACAAAAGTTTTTCTGCTTCACATCAAAGGTTAATGAAGGCTGAATTAGTGAAATTACAGGCGCTACCTAGCTTATCAAATGATTTGAAAGAAAAACTTGATGCTGCGCTAAGTGACTAATCTAACTATTTACTAGCTATATCACTTTATAGTAACGTGCTTTTATTTTAAAAAGCACGTTACTTATAACGAACCCGCTTAGACACTGAAAACATGAAATATTATTTCTCTATCAAAATCACCGCTAATGAGTTTTTGCCTTACTACCAAGGCACCATTCAAAATGTTGTCGTCACAACAACGCAAGGCGTGAAAGTTCAATTCCCTGCCATGCATTTGCGAAAACACCTCACGGCAACGGGCATTCAAGGTGAATTTTGTTTACAAACACATCAAAATAAATTTTTATCCTTATCTAAGCTTAAATAATTCCACCAGAATAGGCTGAAATAGAGTAATCACTTGAAACGGTGGTCGGACCATTTAACTCATCTATCTTCCATAGCAACTTAAACAAATTATCGTTATTTCATGAACTTATAAAACAAACAGTGTTTTGTGATTTTTTGTTTTCAAACGCTAGTTTTAAACGTTTCATTTAAACGCAAAGGCATTTGAATGCAAGTCCTTAAAATATAGCGCTTTAACTCACACCTTTACGCTTGCTACCTAAGTGAAATGATGTAATTATTGTTGCCGTTAGATAACTAATATAACAAATACTAACTTTTGATTACATTAATGTAGATGAACTAACGGTGATATTTATCTTTTAGCATCATGTTCTGAACAGGGGAGAGAATAGATGAAAAACAAGCCTCAACATGGCTTTGCCAAAAAACCTTTAGCGATAGGTATTGCTGCTGCGCTTTCAATGACATTGCTAACCTCGATGGTTAATAGTGCTCAAGCAGCAAGATTTGAGTTAGGTGATGTAGAGATCAGTTTTGATTCTACCTTTAGCGTTGGCTCGAGCTGGCGTACAGAGAATAGAAACTGGAATGACAATGTCGGTAAGTCTAACAATGCTAACAGTGACATTGATTTTAGTAATTATTCAATATTTGCACCGTCGCCACCAAAAGAAGATATTTGGGCACAAGGGCAAGGTGGTTATTCCACTAATGGTGACGCGGGCAATCAAAACTTTAATGCAGGTGAAAGTTTTTCAACAATATTTAAAGGTGTGCATGAATTAGATGTTCACTATCAGAATGTTGGTGTATTCGTTCGTGGCATGTACTTTTATGACATGGCTATGATGGATGATGACAGAGCAGCATCTAATGCTCTTACCGGTGATGTATTTGATCCATGTCGAGATAATGAAGCGCATCATCAAGTTTGTCGTGATATCCGTTTACTCGATGCTTATGTTTATGGTGACTTTGAAATAGGTGAAATGCCTTTCTCAGTGCGTCTTGGTGACCAAGTTATTAGCTGGGGTGAGAGTACCTTAATTTCTCATGGTGTCAGCGAAATAAATCCAGTTGATGTTGCTCGTTTACGTGCCCCTGGTGCTGAAATAAAAGAAGCATTTATCCCTTTTGGTGCCTTATGGGGATCTTTAGGTGTTACTGAAAACTTCAATATAGAGGCCTTTTACCAATATTCGTGGGAAAAAACAATTCTTCCACCACCAGGTAGTTATTTCTCAAACAATGATTTTGCCGGTGACGGTGGACAATACAATAATGTCCAGCTTGGCTTTGGTGGTAATCCCGATATGAATTTAGATTACCTAATGGCAGGTCTAAATGATATTGGTGCGGCTGTTCGAACTGGTCAGGTTGCCCCTGAGCAAGCTGCATCAATGTATGCAGCTTATGCGAGTAATCTAACGTTAAGAGCGCCTGGTTCAAAAGCAGAAAATGAACCTGATGATGGCGGCCAATATGGTTTGCGTTTATCTTGGTTTTTACCTGCATTAAATGATACTGAGATAAGTTTGTACCATGTCAACTATCATAGTCGTCGTCCTATATTTTCAGGTGTTACAGCCGATTTTAGTGCAGAATCGCTTGGTGGTGATATTGGTTACCTCGCAGCTAATGAAATTACCGAAGATAACTATAATGAACTAAATAGTTTCTCTCGTGTTGAATTGGATTATGTAGAAGATATCAAAATGTACGCGATGAGTTTTAACACTACATTAGGTACAACAGCCTTTGCTGGTGAAGTGAGTTATCGTCAAGATGAACCGATGCAAATTGATGATGTTGAATTACTTTTTGCTGCCGTACCTCAACAGATTTACAACTCAGGTAACCCTGCAGGTGCTGCTTTAGATGGTATTTCGCAAATGGTTGACGCAAATGGCAACCCTTATGGTGCAGGTGAAACTGCCAATGGTTATATTCTTTCTGATACCATGCAAGCACAAATGACCTTAACACATTTGTTCGGCCCTACATTAGGCGCAAGTCAATTTGTTGGCCTAGTTGAGGTTGGCGGTATCAATATTAATGATATGCCAGACCAAGATACATTACGCTTAAATGGTCCTGGTACCGCACGTAGTGCAGGTATAACAAGTGCTCCAGGTTTAAATGAAGCGATACAAGGCGGTGTGGAAACGAACCCATTCCCAACTGAGTTCGCTTGGGGTTATCGCGCAGTAGTTAAGCTTGATTATACAAACGTTATCGCTGGCATCAATATATCGCCTCGTATCGTTTTCTCACATGATGTTAGCGGTATTACACCTGATCCATTGTTCATGTTCATTGAAGGCAGAAAATCTACGTCACTCGGCTTAAAGTTTGATTATCAAAGTCGTTGGTCTGCAGATTTGAACTATAACAGTTTCTTCGGCGGTGTTGGCACCACAAATAAGATGGAAGATCATGATTATGTATCTTTCAGTGTAAGTTATTCAATCTAAGTTAAGGCATAAATCATGAGAATTAACATGAGTAAAGTCACATTATTATCATTGACCATCTCCATGGTCTTATCGACAGGTGCTTTAGCTAAAATACCTGCCGAGCAAGCGGCAAAGTTGTCGTCAGAGTTAACGCCGTTAGGCGCAGTACGAGCGGGCAATAAAGACGGCTCAATCCCAGCATGGACAGGCGGTATTACTAAGCCTCCTGCAGGGTACACCGTTGGTGATCATCACCTTGATCCGTATCCAAATGACAAAGTAAAGTTTACTATTACCGCAAGTAATATAGCTGACCACAAAGCGTTATTAACACCCGGTCAAATTAAATTATTTGAGACTTACCCTGATACCTATAAGATGAATGTCTATCAAACGCATCGTAGTGCTTCATATCCAGAACACGTTTATCAGGCAGTTCGAGATAATGCGACACGTTCTGAATTAATTAAAGAAGGTAATGGTATTATACAAGCTGCGGTTGGTATTCCTTTTCCTGTACCAGCAAATGGTTTAGAGGCTATTTGGAATCATACATTACGCTATCGTGGTGAAAGTCTTACACGTCATGCGGGTCAAGCAGCACCAACTGCTTCAGGTAGCTTCACTTATGTTGGTTTAGCTGAGTCATTGCTATTACCATATGGCATTAAAGGCGCTTCACCAGAAGAGCTTGAAAAAAGTAATGTTTTGTTTAAATTTAAACAGAAATTGACTGAACCTGCTCGTTTAGCAGGTACTGCATTATTAGTGCATGAAACCATGGATCAAATTAAAACACCTCGAAAGGCATGGACTTATAATACCGGTCAACGTCGTGTTCGTGCTGCACCTAATGTTGCCTATGATGCACCAGGTACAGCGTCAGATGGCTTAAGAACTACAGATGATTTTGATATGTATAATGGTGCGCCAAACCGTTATAACTGGACATTAAAGGGTAAGCAAGAGTTGCTAATTCCTTATAATGATTATCGACTTCATAGTGATAAAGTTACTTATGATGATATCTTACAGGCAGGACACATTAACCCTGACTTAGTGCGTTATGAAAAGCATCGTGTTTGGGTAGTAGAAGCTAATCTTAAAGAAAACACTCGTCACATATATAAAAAACGTGTCTTCTATATTGATGAAGATAGTTGGCAAGTGGCGGTTACCGATATTTATGATAATCGTGATGAACTTTATCGTGTAGGTCAAGCTCACTCAATAAATTATTATGAAGTACCTACACTATGGTCAACGCTTGACGTGATGCATGATATTCAATCTCGTCGTTATATAGCGATTGGTTTAGATAACGAAGCGAAAATGTATGACTTCTCTAAAAAGCTTAATGAGCGAGATTTTACTCCCGCGGCATTAAGACGTGAAGGTCGTAGATAATCAGTAACACGGAAACGGCTGACAAATGTTAGCCGTTTTTTTTAGATCTAAATTCAGCCTTTACTTTATTAAAGCTGGTTTTAGTCTTATATTTTTATTTTATCATTAGAAAATCAAAAGAGTGGTGTTATGCGTTTATTAGTTGCTTTTGCAGTTATTATTTTTATTTCCTTTTCTCACGTTTCTCCTGTTTTTGCTGAGAGTAACCCTTCTACTATCGATATCACAACGCCGGCAACTAAGTCAGCATTAGCAAGTAAATCTCTATTATTAGATATTTCACCTATTGGCCAAGGAAAGCTAGTAGCAGTTGGACAGCACGGTCATATTTTACTCTCCAGCGATGGTGAACAATGGCAACAAGCCAATGTTCCGGTTCAGGTCACATTAACGAGCGTATACTTTTTAAATGATCAGTTAGGCTGGGCAGTTGGTCATGATGCAACAATATTACACAGTCAAGACGGCGGGCTTAACTGGCAAGTACAACAATATATTCCTTCACTTCAAAAACCGCTTTTAGACATATACTTTAAAAATGCTCAGCAGGGGATAGCTGTTGGTGCTTATGGACAAGTGTTCCGTAGTAATGATGGTGGAACTCATTGGACTGCCGAGTTTCATCAAGAATTTTTATTAGCTGATGATATTGAGTACCTTACTGAACTAAAAGCAGAAGATGAAGTCGCTTATCTTGATGAAATCTCATTTATACTTCCTCACTTTAATGGCCTAGTGCAAGCTGGTGATACGTTATATCTTTTAGGTGAAATTGGCTTGTTAGCTAAAAGTAATGATTTTGGCTTAACCTGGCAACAATTTGAGGGCTTTTACCAAGGTTCATTTTTCTCTTTAGCGCAAACGAAGAGTCGTCATATTTTAGTCGCTGGACTGCGTGGCCATGTTTTTCGAGGGATTAACGATGGTAGTCAATGGGATGAAATTAGCACTGCTACTACCGCCCTATTAAATGATATTGTTTTTGCAAAAGATGAGCGTATATTTATTCTAGGTAACAATGGCATGTTGCTTGTTAGTTCTGATGATGGTCAAAGCTTTAGTGCACACCCACAACAAGATGGTAGAACACTTATCGCCGGTGTGTGGTTTAAAGGAAAGTTAATAGCGGTTTCAGATATAGGCATTAAGGTACTTGAGATACCTAAAGGTTAACCGTTAATTACGTAAAAATAATATATACCCGCTAACAAAAAAGAGTTGTTTTCAGCATTTGATAGCTATTTCCGTTTAGGTACAGCAATTAAATAATGGTTACGGGTATTCATCAAAAATATAATAAAGTTCGGAATGTATTAATATGAAAATTTCTCTGGCTAGTCGTATTGAAGTAGGCCTATTTCGCCATAAACTCCTCGTGCTAATGTTATTCGTTATCACCAGTGCTTTCTTTCTGTTTCAAGCAACACAAATTAAACTCGACGCCTCGTTTACTAAAAATATACCATTAAATCATAGTTATATGAAAACCTATCTAAAACATAGGGCAAACTTTGGTGGTGCTAATAACATTCTTATCTCTGTCTGTGATACTAATGGAGACATTTTCAATCCAGAATTTTTTAACGCCTTAAAAGGAGTACATGACAAACTTTTCTTCATTCCTGGTGTTGATCGAATTCAGGTGAAGTCTCTGTTTTCGCCTAGCACTCGCTTTGTTGAAGTAG
Source organism: Colwellia sp. 75C3 (assembly GCF_002836255.1). GTDB lineage: Bacteria > Pseudomonadota > Gammaproteobacteria > Enterobacterales > Alteromonadaceae > Colwellia. The sequence continues at coordinate 30,304 of NZ_PJAU01000040.1, forward strand.
TTGAAGATGGTTTTGCGGGTGGTCCGGTTATTCCTGCAGATTTTCAACCGACAAAACAAGGGCTTGGCGTAGTTAAAGGAAATATCGAGAAAGCGGGTATCGTTGGTAGTATTGTTGCTGATGATTATAGTTGTGCCATGGTAAAAGCGGCTTTATTAGAGTTTAACCCTGATACCGGTGAAAAATTGGATACGCTTGAGATCGCAGGCAAGCTAGAAAAAGAAATTCGTCAAGAGTTTGAAAAAGAAAATATCAGTGTTCATATTATCGGTTTTGCTAAGATGGTTGGTGACGTGGCTGAAGGCGCTAAGGGTGTAGTATTGTTTTTTGCTCTTGCTATCGCCATTACCGCTGTAATGGTTTACATTTTTAGTCATTCAATTCGTTTAACCATTTTACCTATCCTGTGTTCATTAGTGGCTGTGGTTTGGCAAATGGGCATGTTATCAAGTCTTGGTTTCGGACTGGATCCAATGTCGATTTTGATCCCTTTTCTAGTGTTCGCCATTGGCGTTAGTCATGGTGTACAAATGATTAACTCAGTAGTTAAAAAAGTAGCAACGGGCTTAACTCCTGCTGCTGCAGCGCAAGCAAGTTTCAATGCACTACTCATTCCTGGTGGCGTGGCATTGGTATCTGATACAGTGGGTTTCTTAACACTTCTTTCTATTGATATCGGTATTATTAAAGAATTGGCTATCACCGCTTCAATTGGTGTGGCGATGATTATTCTAACCAACCTAATTTTACTACCAATATTACTCTCGTATACCAAAATAAAAGTGAGTTCAAAAGTAGGGCAGTTAAGTGAAGAAAGTGCTGTTTGGACATTTATGGCAAGTTTCGCTAGCAAAGGCCCGGCGAGAATAATATTATTTTTCACTGTTATCTTATTCGTGGTTGGTTTTTACCAGGGGCAAGGCTTAAAAATCGGAGAGTTACATGCGGGCGCTCCAGCGTTACATGAATCATCTCGTTATAACCAAGATACATTCTTAATAACCGATAGATATGCAATCAGTGTTGATTACATGTCAGTTATTATCGAAACAACGCCTGATGCGTGTACTTACTACGATACCATGTCAACAATAGACCGTTTTCAATGGCAGATGGAAAATGTAGCGGGTGTTCAATCGGCGGTAAGTTTATCGTCTATATCTAAACTTGTTAATGCAGGGTACAACGAAGGTAACCCTAAATGGCGCGTTATCCCTCGTAATCAGCAAACATTAGTTCAGTCAATTGCCCGAGTCCCTTCTTCAAGTGGGCTTCTTAATAATGATTGTAGTGTCATGCCGGTGATTTTATTCTTAGAAGATCATAAAGCCGATACTATTAATACCGTAATTGATGCAATTAAAGTAACAGCGGCAGAGTTAGGCAGTGAACAAGTACAATTCAAACTAGCGTCAGGTCCTGTTGGTGTTATGGCTGCAACTAACGAAGCAGTCGCTGAAGCACAATTACCTATGATGCTTTATGTATATGGTGCTGTGATTGCATTATGTTTAATCAGTTTTAGAAGCATCAGAGCCACGTTGGTAGTCGTTTTACCTTTATATGTGGTATCAACTTTAGCACAGTGGTTAATGACAGCTCTTGATATTGGTTTAACTGTATCAACCTTACCTGTTATTGCGCTGGGTGTTGGTATTGGCGTTGATTATGGCATCTATATACTGTCAACCATGAGTACTAAACTTAAAGCCGGTATGAATGTTCATGATGCCTACCTTGCTGCTTTAAAAGAGCGTGGTAGTGCAGTACTTATTACCGGTTTAACGCTAGCCATTGGCGTTTCTACTTGGTTTTTCTCCGACTTGAAATTTCAAGTCGATATGGGAATATTATTAACCTTTATGTTTTTGGTAAATATGTTGGCTGCTATTATTATCTTACCAGCACTATCAGCCTTTTTATGGTCAGGTAAAGGACATGATAAAAAATAAGAGCATAACTTAATAATTGTCGAGCAGGGCAGATAGAAAAAACAAAAATTAAGTAACGAAATTGTAAAATATTAGTAGTC
>NZ_PJAU01000041.1 GCF_002836255.1 Colwellia sp. 75C3
GTTACGTTATTAGGACAAGGCATGTAGTGAGAGAATTCCATAGAGAATTGACCACGACCTGATGTCATTGTACGTAATGTTCCGATGTAACCGAACATTTCTGAAAGAGGTACGTCAGCTTTAATACGAACACCAGAAACACCCGCTTCTTGACCTGCGATCATGCCACGACGACGGTTTAAATCACCAATAACATCACCAACGTGATCATCAGGAGTAAACACATCAACTTTCATGATAGGTTCAATTAACTGAGCACCAGCTTTTGGAATTGATTGACGGAAAGCACCACGAGCAGCGAGTTCAAATGCAACAGCAGATGAATCGACAGCATGGAAGCCACCGTCATATAATTCAATTTCAACGTCAAGTACAGGGAAACCAGCAAGAACACCGTTATCCATCATGCCTTTGAAGCCTTTCTCGATAGCAGGGAAGAATTCTTTAGGAACATTACCACCAACAACGATAGAGCTGAATACGAAACCAGAACCAGGTTCGCCGGGCTTGATACGGTAATCAATTTTACCGAACTGACCAGAACCACCAGATTGTTTCTTATGTGTGTAAGAATCTTCGATTTCAGTTGTAATCGTTTCACGGTATGCAACTTGTGGCTTACCAACTTCTAATTCAACACCGTAAGTACGCTTAAGAATATCTACTTTGATATCTAAGTGAAGTTCACCCATACCAGATAAAATCGTTTCACCTGAATCTTGATCAGTTTCAACTTTAAAAGTAGGATCTTCTGCAACCATTTTACCGATAGCAAGACCCATTTTCTCAGTTGAACCTTTATCTTTTGGTGTTACAGAGATTGAAATTACAGGCTTAGGGAATACCATAGCTTCTAGGATGATTGGGTGTTTAGGATCACATAATGTGTGACCTGTCTGAACGTTACTTTTCATACCAACAATCGCGATGATATCACCGGCTTGAGCTGAAGTAAGTTCGTTACGGTCATCTGCTTGCATTTCACACATACGGCCAACACGCTCAGTTTTACCTGTAGCAGCATTAAGAATCGTATCGCCTTTCTTCAATGTACCTGAATAGATACGTACGAAAGTTAATGTACCAAAACGGTCATCAGTGATTTTGAATGCTAATGCTTTGAATGATTCTTCAGCAGAAACAAGTGCGTACTCACCATTCGGCTCACCTTCTTCATCAGTAAGTGGTTGTGGGTCAACATCCACTGGTGACGGCAAGTAATCAACAACGGCATCAAGAATGTTTTGAACACCTTTGTTCTTAAAAGCAGAACCACAGTAAGTAGGGAAGAAGTCCATAGTACGTGTACCTTTACGGATACAACGTTTGATATCTTCCATAGATGGCTCAGTGCCTTCTTCTAGATATGCTTCGAAAAGATCATCATCTTGCTCAAGAGCAGTTTCAAGAAGCTTTTCACGGTACTCTTCTACTTTATCAACCATGTCCGCAGGCACATCTGTGATTACGAAGTTTTCTGGAAGACCAGTTTCATCCCATATCCATGCTTTACGGGTAAGTAAGTCAACAACACCAGTAAACTCATCTTCGATACCAATTGGTAAAACCATGATAAGTGGGTTAGCACCAAGTACTGTTTCAGTTTGTTTAACAACACGATAAAAATCAGCACCGATACGGTCTAATTTGTTTACAAAGATAATACGGGCAACTTCTGAGTCATTCGCATAACGCCAGTTAGTTTCTGATTGTGGCTCAACACCACCAGAACCACAGAAAACACCAACGCCGCCATCAAGTACTTTAAGTGAACGGTAAACTTCAACTGTGAAATCAACGTGACCAGGAGTATCGATAACGTTGAAACGGTGATCGTTCCAAAAACAACTTACCGCAGCAGACTGGATGGTAATACCGCGCTCAGCTTCTTGTTCCATGAAATCAGTTGTTGACTCACCGTCATGTACTTCACCAGTTTTGTGGATCTGACCGGTTAATTTAAGGATACGTTCAGTTGTTGTGGTTTTACCAGCATCAACGTGAGCGAAGATACCAATGTTTCTGTATTTAGCTAAATCTGCCATTCGAGTACTCTACTTAGTTTAAGGTCTATCCCACTTTTTTCTTCTTATACTTATATATAAGTTAAGTAAGTTAAAAGCAGAATTGTTGAAAATTTGCGCGCGAGTATACCATTAACAAAAGCAAATCCATAGAAAATTGATAAAATATTACTAAATAGTAATATTTTATCGCCAGTAATTTACTATGAAAATAGCCCTATTTTAATGTTCTACTCATTTAGTTCTGCTTATATATAGGTAAAAAAAATAAATAATAAAAAATAACGAGGAAAACACCTTAAACGTTTAGCCAATTTTTCTAGCTAAAGTAATTATCAAATACAATACCGCCCCAGATAATCACAGAGAAAGAAATAGCCAAAAATACCGCTGCTGAGCCTAAATCTTTCGCCCGACCTGATAATTCATGATGATCTAGTCCAATACGATCTACCACGGCTTCTATTGCTGAGTTTATCACTTCGACTAACAGTAATATTATTAGAGAGCCTATTAACAGTGCTAACTGCATTCCGCTATTAGCGATAAATAAACTCAGTGGTAATAAAACAAGACAAAGGTATAACTCCTGTCTAAATGCTGCTTCATGTTTATATGCCGCTTTCAGACCTAAAAAAGAGCAGCGCATTGCTTTTAATATTCGGCTAAGACCTGAACCATTTGGCTTACTATTTATCTCTGCTTGCTCGGAATTGTTTCTGTCCATTCTAAAAGCCTATTGAAGAAAGTGACTATCTTGCTGTCGCAAAATTTGTAATTGCTGATAGTTAATCGTATCAGGTTTTTTATTAAAATCGTCAATATCATATTTATTGGTTAACAAGCCGCTAGAGTATATGGTGTTATCAACTAAATAAGCCTTATCAATATAACTCGCCATCGCAACACCACGCTGCGCAGGTAAATCAAACAAATCAAAACCCGAACTATAATGTGATAAGGGTGAAGCCGTATTTAGCACATGCTTTAATAACGTTGGAACGATATCAACATGAGCAGAACGATTTGTTTCTTTAATTAATTTTTTCTGTCCTGGAATGTACATTACTAGAGGCACGGTTGTTTGTGCTTTAGTAAAGTTACTACCATGTCCCCAAAAGCCCTGTTTATTATCGTTAAATTCTTCACCATGATCTGACGTGATAACAATGAGTGTATTCTTGTCTTGACCACTCTTTATTAGTGTTTGATGAATCTGCTTAAATAGAGAATCAATATAATGTAAGGAGTTTTGGTAATCATTTAAAAATGGCTGAGCACTAATTTGCTTATTAACAAGAAACTCCGCTGTTACTTTTGGTGTAGGCAGAAACTTTTTGTGATGTTCTGGATAATCATAATCATGATGAGACGAAGTTAAGAATACAAATTTAAACCACGGCTTATCGCTGGTATTTATCTTTAGGTCGTTAATCACTTCAGTTGTCACTGCTAGATCGTTTTTACTACTACTCGATTTTTGAGGGTAAATGAAACCAGGATCTGAAATTTCGCCGAAAAACATTGGCTTCATCGCAAAACGATTAAAATTAGAGCCGCTGTATGAACTGATATCATAACCACGCTGTGAAAAACTTTTTGTCAGCATCGTTTGATGCTTAAAAGGTGCCGATTGTGCACTGGCTAAATAACTAGGGTTTAAGCCATACATCAAACTAAATAATCCTGACACAGTAACGTTGCCGCCACTGTAATGATTATTAAACTGATGACTCTTTGTTGCAAACTCGGCTATATAAGGTGTGATATCACTTGTTAGCATGTCCGCTCGCCAACTCTCAACAACAAACATCAATACATTTAATGGCGCTTTATTATCACCTTTATCAAAAACTAATGGTTTTATTGGGTAATTAAAGCGTTGCGAAGACGTTTGGTTATCAATAACCGGCGCACTACTGCTTTTATTAACCACGATTAACTCAGGATAACGTTGTTGCAAAGTTGCCATATTTTTTGTTGAGGTAATGGGGGCGAAATATGGCATGTAAGGTGTATACGCCAAAATACTTTCTTGCTTAGTAAAATGCCCCCAAATATGTAGACCTTGTCCCAATATAAAAAAAGCAAGAATTCCTATATTAATGTATTTAGTTTTAATCATTATTAATTGCTTAGCTTTACTGAAAAATAGCACCTGTAAAGTAACAACCCCCAGAAAAACTATTACCGCTAGAAGACTCATGCCCCAAGAAATGCCAATTCCCTGAAAATCGAAAAGAGTCATCTCAATAAAGAGCATGTCGATATGAAAACGATAAACATTAAAAACGAGGATATCTGCTAATAAAAACAGATCTAACACTACTTTAGGAATAATGATCAGTAGCGCTGTTCTTTTAAAATACAATAGTGGCGTTAACAGTAAAGTAACTACGAAATAAGCAAGGTAGTAATAGCTTGGAATACTCATGCTATATATAAAGGCGCTTAATGTGTCATGCTGATAAGCTGAATATATAAAAACACTTAATAGCGTTAGACTGGTAATAAAGCTGATTAAGATATAACGACTAGCAAATTGAAGATGGTTTAAGAAAGTGTTCATTGAAGTGACAGCTAACTGACTAACAGGTTATTAGCTGAATCTCATTATTAGAAATAGGTTTATAAATCCTAAAGCAAGGAAGATTTACTCTCAGTTACATAAGTGTAACTAAACTGTAAGTAGGTTGAATAGGATTGTTAGTAATTGAATAGGGGCTGTAAGTTTCTGTAAGACAGTCTGTTTACCCTATACCAATATCCAAAGTACTTAAAAAAAAATGACTATATACATAGGACAAATCACTAAATTATAATGTTATCCCTGTATAAATCACGCCAACACACCTATATTTCGGCTAAAAATGACTTAATTAACAATAAGCCGTAAGAAAGCTTGCACATAAGCGGGTTTATTGTATAATACGCGCTCACATTCAGCCAAGTTGAGTGTGCTTGCTTAAGACTTTTGCTTAATATTTAATTATTATCAACGCTTATAGCACTAAATAAATAAGAATTATGTTTTTGTTTATTTCACAGCAACTCTAATTTTGAGTTGAATGTTTATTAGTTAATACTCCCCCTTCCGGCACATAAGGAAGCAGAGGGATGTATTTTTTTGTTCTTTAAAAAGGGGATTTGTCTTCATGTCAAATCAAAGAATTCGCATTCGTTTGAAAGCGTTCGATCATCGTTTGATTGATCAATCTACAGCAGAAATCGTTGATACTGCAAAACGTACTGGCGCACAGGTTCGTGGTCCAATTCCACTTCCTACACGCAAAGAACGTTACACTATCTTGACTTCTCCACACGTTAACAAAGATGCACGTGATCAGTACGAAATCCGTACTCACAAACGCATGATTGATATCGTTGAGCCAACTGAAAAGACTGTAGACGCATTAATGCGTTTAGATCTTGCAGCTGGTGTTGATGTTCAAATCAGCTTGGGCTAAGGGGAGTTTTAACATGACTATAGGTCTAGTTGGACGTAAAGTGGGTATGACTCGTGTCTTCACAGAAGATGGTGTTTCTACCCCTGTTACTGTTATAGAAGTTGAAGCAAACCGTGTTGCACAGGTTAAAACTGTAGACAACGATGGTTATTCAGCACTACAAGTTACTACTGGTAAGCGTAAAGCAAGCCGTGTAACTAAGCCTGCTGCCGGACATTTCGCAAAAGCAGGAATCGAAGCAGGCCGCGGCTTGTGGGAATTCCGTTTAAACGAAAATGAAGGTAGTGACATCGAAGCTGGCAGTGAAATCACTGTTTCAGTATTCAATGACACTAAATTAGTAGACGTTACTGGTACATCGAAAGGTAAAGGTTTCCAAGGCGGTATTAAACGCTGGAACTTTACTATGCAACATGCAACGCATGGTGTTTCGTTATCACACAGATCTAACGGTTCGTTAGGTCAGTGTCAAACACCAGGTCGTGTATTTAAAGGCAAGAAAATGTCTGGTCACATGGGTTCTGTGCGTTGTACTACACAAAACCTTGAATTGGTTCGTGTTGATGCTGAACGTAACTTGTTGCTTATTAAAGGCGCAGTTCCGGGTGCTATCAATGGCAACGTAATCATCAAACCAGCTGTTAAAGCTTAGTCCAGGAGATTTTGTGATGGAATTATCATTAAAAGACGCATCAGGTGCTCTTGAAGTATCTGAAGCAACTTTTGGACGTGAGTTTAACGAAGCGTTAGTACATCAAGTAGTAGTTGCATATGCAGCTGGCGCTCGTCAAGGTACTCGTGCTCAGAAAACTCGCTCAGAAGTTAGTGGCGGTGGTGCAAAACCATGGCGCCAAAAAGGTACTGGCCGTGCACGTGCCGGTACTACTCGTGGTCCAATTTGGCGTTCAGGTGGTGTTACATTTGCTGCTAAACCTCAAGATCACAGCCAAAAAGTTAACCGTAAAATGTATCGTGGTGCTATCGCTAGCATCCTTTCTGAATTAGTTCGTCAAGAACGTTTAGTTGTAGTAGAGAACTTTTCGGTAGAAACGCCTAAAACTAAAGAACTTGTTGCTAAGTTAAAAGGTTTAGAGCTTAAAGACGTATTGATTGTAACGAAAGAAGTTGATGAGAACTTATTCTTATCAGCACGCAACTTGTATAAAGTTGACGTTCGTGACGTTGCAGCAATCGACCCTGTAAGCTTGGTTGGTTTCGAAAAAGTTTTAATCACTGCAGATGCAATTAAAGAAATTGAGGGGATACTAGCATGATAAACGAAGAACGTTTGTTAAAAGTGCTTTTGGCACCAAATATTTCTGAAAAAGCAACTACAGCTGCTGAAGCAAACAACACTGTTGTTTTCAAAGTAGCTACAGATGCAACTAAAGCTGAAATAAAAGCGGCAGTTGAAAAACTTTTTGAAGTTACCGTTGAAGGTGTTAATACACTTAACGTTAAAGGTAAAGAGAAACGTACAGGTGCTCGTACTGGTCGTCGTAACGATTGGAAAAAAGCATATGTAACTCTTAGCGAAGGTAGTGAAATCGACTTCGTTGGCGCAGAATCATAAGGAGCAGCTAAAATGGCTATAGTAAAATGTAAACCTACTTCTCCGGGTCGTCGTCACCTAGTTAAAGTGGTAAACAAAGAACTTCATACAGGTAAGCCTTATGCACCACTATTAGACACTAAGTCTAAGTCTGGTGGTCGTAACAATAATGGTCGCATTACGGTTCGTCACATTGGTGGTGGTCATAAGCAACATTATCGTATTATCGACTTTAAACGTCTTAAAGATGGCATTCCAGCCAAAGTTGAGCGTTTAGAATATGATCCAAACCGTAGTGCTAACATCGCGTTAGTATTGTATGCCGATGGTGAACGTCGTTACATCTTAGCCCCTAAAGGCATATCAGCTGGCGATACTGTCCAGTCTGGTGTTGATGCTCCGATCAAACCTGGTAACACAATGCCACTACGTAACATACCTCTAGGTAGTGTTATTCACGCAATCGAACTTAAGCCAGGCAAAGGTGCTCAAATAGCACGTGCAGCCGGTACTTACGCACAATTAGTTGCGAAAGACGGTGCTTACGTTACTTTACGTCTTCGCTCTGGCGAAATGCGTAAAGTTGAAACAGATTGTCGTGCTACTTTAGGTGAAATCGGCAATTCTGAACACATGCTTCGCTCGTTGGGTAAAGCTGGTGCTTCAAGATGGCGCGGTGTTCGCCCAACTGTTCGTGGTGTTGCCATGAACCCAGTTGATCACCCACACGGTGGTGGTGAAGGTAAGACATCTGGCGGTCGTCACCCGGTATCCCCTTGGGGCGTACCAACTAAGGGTTACAAGACTCGTTCGAACAAGCGTACTGATAAATTTATCGTACGTCGTCGTACTAAGTAATTTAGTACATTAAACTAATATTCTGATTGCTTGGACTTAGTTAACTTTTGTTACTACTAAGTTCAACATGAAGAATTTGAATTATATAAGGATTCACCATGCCACGTTCCCTCAAGAAAGGTCCATTTATTGACCTACACTTGTTGACGAAGGTAGAGAAAGCGGTGGAAAGCGGGAATAAAAAGCCAATTAAAACTTGGTCCCGTCGTTCAATGATCATTCCTACAATGATCGGATTGACCATCGCTGTCCATAATGGCCGTCAACACGTTCCTGTATTTGTTACCGAAGAAATGATCGGTCACAAGTTAGGCGAATTTGCACCAACTCGTACTTATCGCGGTCATGTCGCTGATAAGAAAGCGAAGAAATAGGGGAAGTTACAATGCAAGCTATTGCTATACATAAATTTGCCCGCGGTTCTGCTCAAAAAGCGCGTTTAGTTGCGGATCAAATCCGTGGCGTTAATGTAGAAAAAGCACTTGAAATTCTAACTTTCAGCAACAAAAAAGCTGCTGAATTAGTTAAAAAAGTACTTAACTCTGCTATCGCGAATGCCGAGCATAACGAAGGTGCAGATATTGATGAATTATTCGTTAAAACAATTTTGATTGACGATGGTCCAACAATGAAACGTATTATGCCACGTGCGAAAGGCCGAGCCGATCGCATCATCAAGCGCACTAGTCACATCACTGTGATCGTGTCTGATTCTTAGGAGTATATTAGTATGGGTCAAAAAGTTCATCCTAACGGTATTCGCTTAGGTATCACGAAACCTTTCGCGTCTACTTGGTTTGCAAGCAATAAAGATTTTGCTAGCAACTTAGACGGCGACCACAAGGTTCGCGAATTTTTAAAAGAAAAGCTTAAACGTGCATCACTTTCAAAAGTGGTAATCGAACGTCCAGCTAAATCTATCCGCGTAACAATTCACACGGCTCGTCCAGGTGTTGTTATCGGTAAGAAAGGCGAAGATGTTGAGAAACTACGTTTAGCCGTTTCTAAAATTGCTGGTGTTCCTGCTCAAATCAACATAGCTGAAGTACGTAAGCCAGAAATGGATGCGCAGTTAGTTGCAGACAGCATTGCTAGTCAATTAGAACGTCGTGTTATGTTCCGTCGCGCTATGAAGCGTGCAGTTCAAAACGCAATGCGTTTAGGCGCTAAAGGCATCAAAGTACAAGTTAGTGGTCGTTTAGGCGGCGCTGATATCGCACGTGCAGAATGGTATCGTGAAGGTCGTGTACCTTTACATACATTACGTGCTGATATTGACTACGCAATTGCGCGTGGTAACACTACTTACGGTGTTATTGGTATCAAAGTTTGGATTTTCAAAGGCGAAATCATTGGGAAAATGCCACTTAAGGCAGAAGAACCAGCGGCTAAACCTAAAAGAAAAACCAACCGCAAGCCTAAGTAGGAGCTAAGTTATGTTACAACCAAAACGTACTAAATTCCGTAAGCAATTTAAAATGCGCAACCGTGGTCTTGCACACGTCGGTAGTTCAGTTAGCTTCGGTACTTTCGGTTTAAAATCAATGGAACGTGGTCGTATGACTGCGCGCCAAATTGAAGCCGCTCGTCGTGCCATGACTCGTCATGTGAAACGTCAAGGTAAAATCTGGATACGCGTATTCCCTGATAAGCCAATTACTAAAAAACCTCTTGAGGTTCGTATGGGTAAAGGTAAGGGTTCAGTAGAATATTGGGTTTGCCAAATTCTTCCTGGCCGTGTTCTTTATGAAATGGAAGGTGTTTCTGAAGAGATCGCGCGTGAAGCTTTTGCTTTAGCCGCTTCTAAACTACCATTCAAAACTTCCTTCGTAACTAGGACGGCATTGTAATGAAAGTTAGTGAACTTAAAGCAAAAAGCATTGAAGAGCTTAACGCTGAATTACTAGAACTTCTTCGCGAGCAGTTTAACTACCGCATGCAAGCAAGTACTGGTCAATTAGCACAAACTCATTTGCTAAGAATCGTACGTCGCAATATCGCACGTGTTAAGACTATCATAACTGAAAAGGCTGGTAAGTAATGAGCGAAACTAAAATCCGCACACTACAAGGCGTCGTAATCAGTAACAAAATGGATAAGTCTATCGTTGTTTTGATTGAACGTCGTGTTAAGCACCCTATGTACGGTAAATACATGACGCGTTCAACTAAGTTGAAAGCACATGATGAAACTAACGTATGTAACGAAGGTGACTTAGTAACTATTACTGAAGTTGCGCCAATTTCTAAGTCTAAAAACTGGAAATTAGTTGACGTAATTACTAAAGCTTAATTCTTTATAAATTTTATATTTATATTTAATTAACTTTGTATAGTTAGCAAAAAGACCTTAACATTTATTTGTTAAGGTCTTTTTTTATGTCCAAAAGAAAACTTAGATAGCGTAGAAACATACGCCACTGCCTAAGTCTGCTGTTCCTAGCTAAAAGGAAAGACACGTGGAAATTAGCAGACGTAATTACTAAAGCTTAATCCTTTATAAATTTTATATTTAATTACAAATCCTCATAATCCCTCTAACGGCTTTAACTAGCAAGAAATGCTCACTCCCTAATTTAACGTCTCCATAATATGTTCTTCCACCAAACAGAACCAATAAGTAACACTTTAACTTGTGCAAAGAACATATATAAACGTGAAACAAGCCCTAAATGGGCATCAATTTCGCCTTGTTTTCATTACCACTGGTAATTTTACATGATCAATCTTTCAGAGCTCTAGCTTTCCTAAGCTATAAATTAAAGCCATTAAAAAGCCACAATCAACATAGTTCATTGTGGCTTTATTTAGGCAAACTAAATGAGTCTTAAAAGTAAAAACTATAAAATAAAGGCCCCATCTAGCTCTTCAAAATCAAGACCAATAAAGTTCTTGCTTTCAAGGTGATTCTTAACTTTTTCATGAACAACAATGGTGTCCCAACTTTCCGCTAAACGGAACATATACAAGCCTTTAATCGCGCTAGTATTGCCTTGAAGCTTTTGAATACTGGCATCGCCGTCACGAGATTCTGTCGCAAACTCTGTTTCTGGGCCAGCTGCTTTAACTAAACCAATAATATTAAAAGCTTTATAACCTTCTATTAGATACCTAGGATCAGTTCGACTCTTAAGAACAACATCATAATTCACTAAATTATCAACTCCGCACTCCACTAAAGCATCAATAAATTCTTTACTGGCTATTGGGGGGTGACAATAATAAGAAAGACAATTAGCATCCTCTTCACCTTCTCTTATATCTACAATTATTGGAGTCTTTGGCTCTTGAACAAAAGCTTGACCATACATCCAATCATCTTTCTTTTCATTAGGTAAGTCAGGCATGCCTCCTAGCATCATCCCTTCATCAGAATAATCCGAGTCCATTACATAATACTTTGCATCACTCATTACGTATCCTTTAAATATTTGTATTTTTTATAAAACTTTAATGATATCTGCCTTAAGGCCATCAATCTCTTTCTCTAATCCAAAATAAGCTTTCATAAGCTTGTCGTCACCGTAGAATTTTTTATGCCAAACGGGTCCTATCAACAGAACTTTTAGTTGAATTGATAGTACATTCAAGCGAGCTACCAGCCCTAAAGGAGCATCAACCTTTCCATTTTTTTTACTATCCTTAGCTATTTTACAGGCTCCATCTTCCATTTTTTTCATTTTAGCTGCTATTTTATCTAGAACCTTAAAAACCTGTATGGAGTAATTTTTATGTCGCATATGAAACTGCCTATTGCCTGATACTTCAATAGCTGCTGCTACATATGCTCTTTGAAAATCAATTGCAATATTTCGGTATTCCTTACCTTTGAGTTTAAGGAGGATTTTTTTGCCCGCTTCTGAAGGCCACTAATTTTTCATTGAAAGTGCATAGGGACTAGGTAGCCAGACACCCTTTACTTCAGTAGAGAGTCAGCGCAATTAACGTCATAACCGATACTTTCACGCATTAAATCTCAGTCAATAAAAAGCCACAATTAACATAGTTCATTGCGGCTTTATTTAGACAAAGTATATGAGTGGTAAAAACTATAGGATGAACGCGCCCTCAAGCGGAGTAAATGCTAAGTTTTTAAAGCCTTTTGCTTCTAAATGGTTTTTAACTTTTTCATGCACCACAATCGTTCGCCAGCTTTCCGCTAAACGAAACATATACTGACCTTTCATTGCTTCAGGGTTTGGCTGATAACTTTCAATACTGGCATCACCTTCGCGAGATTCAGTGGCAAACTTAGTATCAGCAGATGCCGCTTTGGCTAAACCAATAATATTAAAGCCCTTATAACCCGTTATCTGCTTATCGCACTCCCGACTTTTTAATATAACGTCATAAAGGTGTAAATTATCTACGCCCACTTCTAATAACGCCTCAATAAATTCATTACTGGCGATTTGAGGGTTACCATAAAAGTGGACAGGAGGTTTATTTTGTTCCCCTTCACGAATGCCAACCATAAGTGGCTCTGTTGGCGGGATGGTAAATGCTTGACCTTTCATCCAACTATCCTTAAAAGGCTTGGGTAGGCGAGGCATACCACCTGCCATTAAAACATTCTCATCAAAATCACAGCGGATTACATAAAACTTATCATCACTCATTAGTTAACCTTTTATTTTTTATATGATTTTTTCAATATCTGCAGATGGATTGTCCGCTTTATCTAAGTTCTCAATAAAGGTATTCATACCTTTATTGTCGGCAAAGAATGGTGGATGCCAAACAGTACCGATAAGCAATACTTTTAATTGAGCCGACAGGATATTTAATCGGGCCACTAAACCTAAAGGCGCATCAATTTTCCCATCATCTTCACCATCAGCAGCTATTTCACATTCTCCACTAATCATCATCATCATTTTGGCTGCTATGCCATCTAGCACATCCTTAACTTCTCTCGAATAATCACTGTGGCGCATATGAAATTGTTTGCCGCCAGACTCCTTGATTGCGGCGGCAATATAGGCCTCTTGAAAAGAGACGGCATGCTCGACATAGCGCTGCCCTTCTGATTTGAAAATGTACTTTTTTCCATCTTCAGAAGGCCATTTATTTTTATTAGATAAAGCATAAGGGGTCGGTAACCAAGTACAATTTACATCGTAACCGATACTTTCACGCATTAAATCTCAGTCAATAAAAAACCACAATCAGTTAGGCTAATTGTGGTTTATATCCTTCATATCCATACTATGGCTAGCTATAAAATGAACGCGCCATCTAACTCTTTAAACTTTAAACCAATGAAGCTCTTGCTTTCAAGGTGATTCTTAACTTTTTCATGTACAACTATCGTGTCCCAACTTTCCGCCAAACGGAACATATACAAACCTTTAATGGCACTGGTATCAGCTTGAAGTTTTGTAATACTGGCATCACCGTCACGAGATTCTGTTGCAAATTCTGTTTCTGGGCCCGCCGCTTTAACTAAACCTATAATATTAAAAGCTTTATAGTCTTTATGCTCAACCTCTCCATCTGGCCAGCTTCTTAACACAGCATCATAAATAGCCAAATTATCAATGCCTACTTCTAATAAAGCACCGATGAACTCATTAGTGGCAACAGGAGGATCTGAATAAAAGGAAACTGGAATATTATTTTCTTCATCATCAGAAATATCTACTATTATCGGCTCTTTTGGGGCTTTAGTAAAAGCTTGGCCATACATCCAGTCATCTTTAGCCTCATTGGGTAAATCAGGCATACTATCTAGTGCCATGCCATCAATTAAACCTAAGGTGGTATCCATTACATAATATTTATCGTTACTCATGTTATCTCTTTTAGTCTCTTTGTTCTTTACATAATCTTGACGATATCAGCTTTTAAACCTTCAGTCGCTTTAACCAAAGAAAAGTACTCAGTCATTAATTTATCATCACCATAATACTCTTCATGCCAAACAGGCCCTATAAGCAACACCTTCAGCTGAGCAGACAGAGCATTTAGTCTAGCGACAAGCCCTAAAGGGGCGTCAATTTTGCCATCTTTTTTACTATCACTGGCAACTTTACATGCTCCATCTTCCATTTTTTTCATTTTAGCGGCTATTTTATTTAAAACCTTTTTAACCTGCATCGAATAATCAGCATGTCGCATATGAAATTGACGATTTCCTGACTCTTCAATTGCTGCTGCTACATAGGCTTTTTGAAATGATACGGCAACATTAACGTACTCTTTGCCTTTCATTTTTAAGATTCTCTTCTTTCCATCATCTGATGGCCATTCATTTTCCATAGAAAGAGCATAAGGACTAGGCAACCAGACACCATTCTCAGCACAATTAACATCGTAACCAACGGATTGCTTGTCTTTTACTTTGCTTTCAATACCTTTTTTATTAAAATTTTTAATTACAGCCTTATCACCTAAATAGGGTACTAATTTAGATTTAGCCAATGATTCATTACCCGGAATCAAATGATGTGGTGCATATTTAACCTCATATTTTTCTGTTTCTTTGTCGGTATATGTACGTACCTTGAGGTCTTTATCACCTTTCTTCCACGTTAACATTTCATCTGGCGCAAAGTGTAAGGTTATTTTGCTTTCAGGTTTTTTTTGATTATCTTTCTCTAAGCTTTTACCTAGCTTACCACCATCATTTTTAGGCATGCTTGGCTTTTTTCCATCAGTCTCAGGATGCGGCACCTCCATCTCAACAGCTGCTGGCTTTTCAGATTTATCATGCCACGGACAAGTATTTTCATTGTGCTCTTCATCTTTAGCAATAAAAATATCAACTGAAATGGCTTCACCTAACTGTGTCATGCATTATCCTTAATCATCAAAAACATAGGGGATTGAGTTTTACGCTTAAACCACACAAGCCGCTCCTCTAAACTCATCATCTGATGAGCCATAACAAATACTTGGTTTGGCGCTATTTAGTGCGGCAAGTGCCAATAGCACAGGGCCGGTAGCGGCTCCTAAATCACCGTAACAATCAGCGGGGTGTTGATGGTTTGCTTCAGGCGAAATAACTTTTGCGTTACGCACTTGCGCAACACCAAACTCTTTACCGCCAAATAACTCACCATTTAAACTGCTGTAAATAGCTTTGATATTATTTTCAGGCATTATATTGGCAAAGCCGACAGCTTCAGTAAACGCTTGCGCTAAGCCATTGCCAAGGTAAGGTTCATCACTGTATCGATGCCCTTCCTCCGCCGCTAAACCGGGTCGGGTAATGGCGCGGTTATTAGGGGATAATGCTTGTTTCGACAATAAAATAAAGCCTGCGCCTTCTCCGGGAACAAAACAATCTGCGCCCCCTGCTTCGGTTTTAACCCGTTTATCTTGCATAAATTTAGACAAAGTTGTTGCATGCCAAAAGGTATCAACACCGCCAACTAAGGCAAAGGGTTGTGATGATGTTTGTAAATATTGAAAGGCGCTTTCTAGAGCAAAAAATGCCCCTGCTCTGCCCATTGGAAATACTTTGCTATTATCTAAATCAATAGGCTTTTCTATTTGGCATTGTAAGTGTTTTAAAAATATCGAACGTATTGGCAATGGCGCGTTAGGTATTGGCTCTGGTCCGGCTAAAAACACGGCCATTGGCGCGGAAATATCCGTATTGGGTAGCTCGGCCATTTGTTGATAAATTTGTTCAATAGCGGGTGCTGCCAATTGCAGCATGCGTGCTTGCCTAGCGGTTAACCCTAATACATCAATAAGAGGGGCAGCCAAAGGCGGTAATGCGTCGTCAGGCACTTGCGTCATGGTTAATGCTTCAACATTACCATTACAATAACTACCTCTTTCATACACATTAATACCAGCCTGCACTGCGGCGTGGGTCATTGCAGTATTAAACCCTACAGGGGTAATCATACCTGTTGCGGCAATAAACAATTGATTCAAAGCACTCATACAGCTTTCCTTGCTTTGGTATTAAATAGCGGTGATTGTGGGTCGAGTAAAGCTAAAGAGAGTGCTGCGCTATGACGTTGTCGCTGCGAGCTATGCTGAATCACTTGATTCAGTTTATTACTGGCTGCGGGGTTATTCTGCCCAAGCTCAACACCTAATATATATCGTGATCCTGGGATAAATTTAGTGCGGTGTTTTAACCACATGTGCGATATTTTACTGACATAAGGGAACGGCAAATGTTCGTCGTCATCTAACTCAACCATTTCATCTTCATTATCATCATTGGGCACAACGGTAATATCACCGGGCGTGTCGATAATGAGTTCATAGCGGTTTAAGTCAATACCCGTAATTAATACAAATGCTTCTCCCGCTATTTTAGCGGTTTCAAAACTTTTCATTCTATCAATTAGCCAGGGTATTGTATGCGGATCGCCTAATACACCACTAGCGATAATAACAGCTCGGATGTGATCAGGATTTTTCGCTAATTCAGATATCCAGGCACGCGCTTGTGGTGCTGGTAATACCTTAAAAGCAATTTGAATGGCGGGTATTTGGTGTGGTGTTACTTCATTAATAAATGGATAGAGGTTATTAATATGCTTCTTCTCACCCAATAAAAGCAACGCCCAGTTTGCCCAAAAAGCTACCGACGGATCCTCATGTTGCAGCATGGTTTCGGCGATATTCGCGTAAACGTATAATTTAAGCTCACCGACTAAACGTAAAGTACGCGCTAATAACTTGTGATGGGTTAGGCAATCATCGCGGGTTAATATATCTTGTATAACATCACCCGGATTTTTACGACGCATGCTACATACGGCAATAGCTAAATATTTATGGTCGAGGGACTTACTGTATAAAAATTTATTAATCCAATCATTCACTAAGGCTTTTGGTAACCACACAAGTGCTGAGGCAAGGCCTATAAAAGTGTCATCATTGGTAAAAGCATGGTCAACAATAGTCTTAATTTTTGCTAAGTCGCGGCTTCGAAAGGCAATAATGGCAGCAGCAAAACATTCGCCACCTTGCTCATATTCTAACTGTTCAAGCGCTATATTCCACGATAGTTCAAAGGTACTCATTAACCCGTCTAGATTTGCATTTAACCGCACTTCTAATTCAAGTAAACTTTCTTGATCATAATGCGGTTGGTTAACAGCAATAGCACGCATTTCCCACAAAAAGGCGGCATCGGTATAAAACTGCTCGGTGATATCACGAAAAGCATTACTTTGTTGTTCTAATAGGTTCTTTTTATTCAACACGCTTTATATTAACCCATGATATTTTTTTTATTATGAAAGAGCATATCGCCCATACGGCACACGTTTTTACCTTCAAACTTTACATCAAATGAATAGAGCATAAATTCACATTCACCTTTTGTTTTGCCACTAATAATGCCTTTATGTATACCGGGTTCATCGCCAGCACTTTTTTTGTATATAGCCGCTTTTACCATCGGCATTTTTTTATCAACTGTTACCGATTTTGGCCCTTTATCGGTATCAGACGCCATACCAATATTTGGGTAAGGAATAGGCACAACCGCAGGCCCCACTTGTGTTTTACACACATCAGGGAAAGCAATACTCATACCGCCACTGCCTTTATGGGCAATACCACGTGAATTTGCAAAGGTTGTTTGAGCCATAATATTCTCCGATGATGTACAGGTAACTTAGCGAGAGAGTTTTAATTCAATCTCACTAATATTTGCTAAATTCTTGTCGCATTGAAATGGCGCTAACCAAACCATTGATAATTGTTTTTGGTTAGGGTGCAGTGTCAGGGTTTCAATATTGAGCGTAACTGGCATCGCTTCATCTTTTAACATAACATTACAGCTCATTTTCACATGCGGTACACTCAGATTAATATCGCCAGCAGGGTGCATACCTTTAATCACTAAAGGCTCGCCTCCCTGTAAATACCCGGGATAAACCAAGTCAGGGTGTGCGGCATTTAAAAAACGCTTATCAAAATCTATTGGTAAATACGGTGCTCGCGTGGTTTGCCATGTTTCGTCATACGTTCCAGCCCATTGAGTCCGCGGAGTCCAATAACTGCAAATTGGCGCAAAACCAGCCGGAATAGGC
Source organism: Colwellia sp. 75C3 (assembly GCF_002836255.1). Taxonomy (GTDB): domain Bacteria; phylum Pseudomonadota; class Gammaproteobacteria; order Enterobacterales; family Alteromonadaceae; genus Colwellia. Next base: position 17,914 of record NZ_PJAU01000041.1, read on the forward strand.
GTATCTTTGATACCTTGAATCAACTGGTTTGGGTCTTCAATATTGGGCAGTGCTCGCCCTTCCATTTCAGCTTTAGAGCGTTTACCTGAAAAACCACAGCCTACTAAATTTCTTTCCTCGGCCAATATTGTTGACTCATCAACTTGATGTTGACCACCATAAGCACGCTCATATACCAAGGGCATAGATTGAAATGGAACTGCGCTACTTGGTACGCCATTTACCCACTGCCTATCACCAAATACTCTCACTGTTTTTTGAACTTGACCTACAGCTAAATGTACATCTAACTGCTTTACGTTCTGGTTATTGAGTGCACATGCATTACCTTGCATTAAAATATCAGTGCAATTTTTACCAATGTGAAAATCAGACAACGCCTTAATACTAGATAAGCCTGGCTCCCCCCAATATTCATCAGCTTTCTGAGGAGGCGTTTGTTCATCGGCTAAACTCCACTGCTGTCCCATGATAAAGGTAGCTTTAACGATGACATACAAGGAATCTATGCCTTTTTCATTTGGGAAAGTTGCTATATCTGCGGAAAATGGGGTGCTATTGTTAAGTTGAAGCATACGAGTATTACCTTAAGTGAATTAATTCACTTGAACTGAGCCGCCTAAAATACGATTAACTCCGGTTGAGCGGTTTAATAGGTATTTCCCACGGATCATTACTTTACCCGCTTTAGTTAGTGTGATGCTTGACTCACCACATTTAAATACCATCTCATCTTCGGCTTCGAAGGTTACTTTTTTACCTTCAACATTTACGTTATCAATGTTTAAGCTTGCTGCTAGCTCTACTGATTCAGATTTTTCATCGAGTTGAGGTGACGTATTTTTTTGAGACGCTTCAAAATTATCTAACATGGCTTGTAGCGGACTATGAATTAGACCAATAACAATAGGTTGCGATAAATCACCTTGATTAAATAATAACGCCACTTGTCGATTAATTTGTTGCTGTGTCAACGCCAGAGTAGTTATAGCAGTTAGTGCTTGTTCGCTCGGGTTAAGTGAGAAATTAACTTCTGGCTGACCTAACGCATTAATTGCTGCAATAGTGCCTAAAACAATTTCACCCGGTGCAATACTCTGCGTTAGCTTTTCTTCATCTGACGTTGAACCAAACACATCGATGTCAGGTTGATGATTAGTTGGCAACAACTTTACTCCCTTTCAAAATAACATTACCCGATGCTTTCGCTGTTATTTTACCTGAGCCTTTAAAGGTAATATCCTTACCGCTAATGGTTATTTCACCATTCTTTTTCATTATGATTTTTGCTGAGCCCGTTTTAATGGTTATTTCGTCTTCAGCCTCTAAAGTAATACCTTTTGCCTGTAAACCATAACCTTTAGTGACACTCTCTGCGTATTCACCTTTAATCGTTTCGCGTAAATCTTTAGCGACATTGATGACCATATTGCCACCAACACTTTCATCATGGTCTTTACCGACATTAACGGTTTTATTTTTAGTCACATCATCTAAGCGGTTATTTTTAACGACTAAGCTACTATCGTTTTCAACAATGGTATTTTCATTATTTTTAATCGTTGTAGTTTTATCATTATCAACGGTAACAAATTCATTATTTTTAACAACCACCATTCTGTCTTTGCCAACAGTAAGGTTGTCATTGTTACCTATATCAACACGTTGGTTATTTTTAATTAACCCTTCAAGATCTTTCTCCGCTTGAATATAAACTTTTTCACTATCTTTTTTATCTTCAAAGCTCAGTTCATTAAAATTATCAGCGCCGCCTTTTTTACTGGAATGCGTTTTAATACCACTTTGCGTTTTAGAAGCAAACGGCGGCTTATTATTACCGTTATAAACACTACCCGTTACAATAGGACGATCAGGATCACCATCTAAGAAGCTAACAATTACTTCATGACCAATGCGAGGAATAAATGACGATCCCCAGCCATTACCCGCGAATGATTGCATCACACGTATAAAACACGAACTGTTTTCGTCTTTTTTACCGTCTCGGTCCCACATAAACTGTACTTTTATGCGACCAAATTCATCAATATATATTTCTTCGCCTTTAGGGCCTGTCACTAAGGCAGATTGCGGTCCGTACATAACAGGACGTGTATAAACCATAGGGGGTCTATACATTTTTTCCAGTGGCATACAGTTGAATGAATTACTGTATTGCTGGTCACCACCTTGACTTGAAAAGTAACTTGCATCATTTGCTTGGTGATGCACACTTAACAGTAAAAATTTACCTTGTTCAGATTTAGCTTCATGTTTTAATAAATTAAAAAATTGTCCTGCACTGAAACTACTACAACTACTGCCGCCACTAATGGTATTTGCACCCGCTTCTTCAGCGTCCATTCTTGCATCAGCAAGCTTTTTACCTAGGGCAAAGTCGTATTGGCTTGGGTAACCATAATGTTTGAATTGGCTATTTTTTTCTAACTTACTTTTTGACGTACTTTGTGCGAGTAAACTTTTATTCGGCTCTTTAAAGTTATAGTCATTAACTATCCACTCACCTTTTTTCAGCTCATAATTATGTTGCCATGTGTTAATTTCAGCATCTGGGCTATTCCCCTTGGAATAGGTGAGTTTACTCTGCGCGGTTTCGGCATAAGCACTCATTTGGTCAACAATAACTAAGGTATGTTTTTTCTTATCGTGGCTAAAGAAGCTGGCATAACCCTCCTCTGCTAATAATCGCATTACAAAAGCTAAATCACTTTCGCCATATTGCACACAATACTCACGAGGATTACCACCCTCAGCTTTAAAGTCAAAATCGTTATAACCTAAGTCAGAGAAAACTTGGCTAACAATATCTTTAGTATTCTTATTTTGAAATATACGACGGTTTTCCGTCTGATTGAGAAACCACGTCCATGGCACAATCGTAAGTTGATATTCTCTTAACCCGCTATTCTTAATTTCACCAAAAGAGAAATGACTAACGAAACCATTGAAAACTCTTTTTTCATCATCGTGAATAGTAAAAGTCACCGATTTATGAATTAAGTCTTCTGGTTTAATATCAGTATTTTGAGATAGTACATTTAAACTAAATTGAAAAAGAGACGAGATGGCTTCGATACCATTAATCGAAGTAAGCAGCAGTTCATCTTTTGCTAACGGTGTAGCAATTGAAAGAAAACGGCCGTCTTGAGTAAATCCACTCATGTACTAATTCCCCTCCATGAGAATATTATATAACAAAGCTATTCTATTCTTTTTGGAATAATTTTTATAAAAGTATAAAAAAATACAGCCTCTAAAGGCTGTATTATTCAGTGCAAAATTATAAAGCTTTTGCTGATGTTAAGTCATAACCAGCACGCTGCGGGCTACCACTTTTGTTACTACCATCGTAATCAGTGTAATTAATTTCACACTTAGAGAAGCTAAGTGTTAAGTTTTCAGTAGGCTCTTCATCGCCGTCAGCAGCAATGTGATAACTACTTACTAAACAGTCTTGTAAAGCGTATTGCATAAACTCTTCAACTTTGTCGCTTCCAGTGCGAACAAACTTAAGCGTTACTTTTTTACCAGATGAACCAGAAACCGCTTCTTTAAATAATGCAGAAACTGAGTTGTCTGCTTTTTTAGTTAAAGAAACTTCTGATACGTTAGGCTTACCGACTTCACGGTTTGCCATTTTACCTGATTCCATTGTAAGGCCACGGCTAACACCGAAACTTACAGAATCAACTAATACGTGGTTCTCAAAACCTTCTGCTGTAACGTTCCCTTTGATTCCTTCAAACTCAAGATATATTGCCATTTTATTTCAATTTCCATTTTAAAAGTTAAAGAACACTAATAGATATCTGTGTTCATCCTATTTCCTGTGCCTAAAATAAGATATTTTTAACATAAATTCAATGAAAATTTAACATAAAACAGCGGTTTCTGTACATTTATTAACTTTTACTTATTTGGCGCATATACATTCGCTATTAATATGATTTAAAAGCTGTATTGAAAGTTAAAAGTCAGTAATGCGGAGTCATATTCAGGCTCTTCACCTACAATTTTTAATTCACTCATTACCGGAAAGGCTATTTGTAATGTGCCACTGGCACCGCTGTTATGCGCAATTTGTAAACCGAAGCCAACATCCGCTAAATTTGCCGTTGCATTAGGCTCCCCTTCTTGAAGAGAATAACGGTAAGCAAAGCCATAATCGACAAACACAAAAGGTTTAAATACGTTAGTAAAGTCTACATTAGCTATATTAAAATCGAACATATCTGGGGCATTAAACATCCAATCAACACCTAAGAACACTGCATCATCACCCGTAAAGTAACTTTGCGTAAAACCACGTATTTTTGTTGGCCCTGTTAATGAATATCGTGCAATTGTTGACAGTGTAGTACCTGAATATTGCAAATGATTTTTAAAAATAAGCCTTGAGCTGCTATCTGTAAAAGGAACTTTTAAAAAGCTCAGCAAGGTATAATCGACAGAATACACATCAAAGTGTTGTTCTTGCCCTATGCTAAAACCATACTCAAAGTTTCCTCGGTTATAAGTAAAGGTCGCATCATGTAAAAGCTTACTTTTATCATCAAGCAAGTCAAAGTGATAAGATAAATAGATGTTTGAAAGGGTTTGATCTAGAAAGGTAGAGGGTTTTTCTGGATCGCCAAAATGTAAATCTGAGTTAATACGATCTACTCTCAATTCATAGCTACTATTCCGTTTACGGCTTCGTTGAGCAATATAACGAGCATGAGCACCGTAAACATTAACTATGCCACTTAACTCAGCTAATTCAGCCACTGATGATTGATCAGAAACAAATTGGTTTTCAGAAATATCAAAGCCCACTCTTACCCGTGGACTAACAAAATTACTTTCATAACTAACCTGCCCATAGTTGGTACCAAACGGGAATACCGATTGTAAAATACTTAGATGAAAATAATCGGCTATGCCAAATAAGTTATTTACTTGGCCATCTAAAAACAAACGATGTAGACCTGTATCTTCAGTACCATGATTATCAATACGGGTAGAGAAATTAAAAAGTGCTTCATCTCGCACATTCACTTTTAACCGCGTATCACCAACTTGTCTTCCTGGCTCAAAATAACCATCAACACTAATACCAGGAAAGTTATTTATTAAAAATAAATTTTCCTCAATAGATTGACTGGTAACTGGCTTATCAATAAAGTCCTCAAATACCTTTGTTAAGGTATCGTTATCATACATAGTGTTATTTTCAACCTGAACCTCACCTAAAGTACCCAGTAATACCGTTAAGTTAACAATGCCATCACGTACTTGCTGTTTAGGAATATACGCCTTAGCGAGAATAAAACCACGCTCACGGTAAAACTGAGTAATACTGCTCGCTACACCTTCAATTTGCCCTATTGTTACCCCACGTTTACCTTGCTGGGCACGTATAAGCCAAACCAGCTGTTGTACTTCCAGTGAGCTTACGTGGCGATCAATCGTTTCTTCCTCAATATCAACCAATAAGTCTGAGAGTTCACCCAATTCATCAATGGTATAACCCGATTGCAGTAACTTGCCCTCTCCCATCAAATTAAATCGAATACCCTCAACCAACTCCCCGATTGCTTCGCGGGTTATACCCAATTCAGGGAACTCAACTAAGCCTTGAATTCTAAACTCAGCAACACCGAGTCTAGGTCCAGCCATGGGGTCAGGAAGCCTGTCTCGTACCGCTGGAATATTCATATCCTTGAGTAAGGTTTTTTCTTTTATTTCTCTAAGCTGCTCAATCTCTGGCATTTTTATAAAATCAGCTTTCACTTCTGAAAGCAAAATAAAACTTCCGACAAAAGAAAATGCACAGAACAATGCACACTTTGTCAATATTCCATTAGACACGACTGTAACCTTATTAATTATTTAACCTGAGCTCAGGTTGTTTATATTTATTCTTATTTATTTACTTGAGCAAGAGATGGCCATTGTCAGCGCCACCAATGACAACAATTCAGCGATTACTCTTCTTCTTCTGTTTGCTCTGCATCTTCATTTTCATTTTCATACTCCGAGTCCGCAAATTCATCACCATCACGCTGATCTCTAGGTAACAATATCGATAAACTATCAACGTTATAGTTTTTAATATCAGAAAATATAGCTGGATCTATCTCATCTAAAGACTCAACAGATAATAGGTTTCGACTGGTTATTACCGCCAAACTACTGGTATCTGACAAATCACCTGATGTAAAGATATATAGCGGCTTAGGGTATATATAATCAACACCACCACCCGTATTATATAACGTTAAGCTGCTATTTAACCTTAACTTTATTGGCTGGCTATAGGTACCAAAAAAGTAGATTTGGTTCACTAGTAATGATTCCCCGGTAATATCAGCATAGGAACTATTATAAGGTCTATCGGTGTAAATATTACCTTCACCACTATTAAATATATTGATACGACCAGCATAAGTTAAATCACTAATATCACCATTATAGTGTGCATCAATAGCTCCTTGTGTAGCTTTACCATTGGCATCAAACCCCGAAACTTTAAGGTTAATATCCCCGTTATTAGTAAAAATAATATCGCCATTATTTCTTAAGTCTGTAACAGCAACCGTTTCGCTATTAGCAATATTAATAATGCCATTTTCACCCTTATTGATGGCACTAATTACACTGGTATTTGTGGTAATCGCGGTATCAAGACCATCGCCATATTGGTTTATTTGATCAAAATCACCCAGACCAATACCTGAAAAGGCACGAAGCATTACTTCAACAGCGGTTAAGTTAGAGTCTTTACTTTGAATGGCACCACCCATTGATTCTATAAAAATAGACTCGCCAGCAGTAACATCACCAACCAATACATCACCATTGGCCGTTAAGCTCAGTGCGCCCGTTACTTCACTACCTAAAATAGTAATTGAATTAACATCAGTTATTTCAGCATTATTAGTAATAATAGCGACTTGAGAAAAATCATTATTTGCATTGGCTAAACTCACATCACCATTTGTAGCGGTAAGCATTAATGAAGTACCATCAACACCGACACCAACAGTTAATGCTTCAGTACTAATAATTGAACCATTAGTACTGGTTGCAGTTAATGTGTCAGCCGTTAATGCTGATAAATCAATATCATTAGCCGCCTTTAGTATGAAGGTATTAGCCGTATTAGCTCCTGAAAATAAAACCGCTCCGTTAGTGGAGGTGGCCGTTAGACTTTCTGCCTGAAAACCACTAATGCCAATATTATTTGCTGCGACTAAAATGCCATTATTAATACTTGAGCTACCTGATAGCAATATATCCCCCTCGGCTGTATTAGCATTGAGGTTTACAATATTTACATCGGTAACCGTAATATCATTATTCGCTTGAAGTTGCGCGGAGGTAATCTGGCTTGACTGACTTAGCGAGATGCTATTTTTCGTAGACGTGGCTGTTAAATTTTCTGACTGTAGATTAGCAATTTCAACTGCACCGTTGGCAATAACGAATAAATTATCAACCGTGTTTGTCCCCGCTAAATTAACAGTTCCTGACGAAGATTCAATAGTAGCTGTTGCATCATTAGTGGCATTATCAACAGTAAAATCACCCGTAGAGATAACATCACCTATGGACTTAATATCGACAGTGTTAGCCGAAAGGTAGGTTAAGCTTGTATCGCTATTATTAACAAGATTAATGTCTGTGCTAGCAGTTAACGACAACCCGCCGGTAAAGGCATTCTGCTCCGTTAAGTTTATCGCTTTTGCCGCCGCTAAAGTAAAGTTGCCCGATGAGGTAATTGCACCAGAAGAACTAATATTACCTGTTGCAGAGGTGACTGAAACGTTTCCGGTAACCTCATTCATCTGACCTAAACTAATATCATTTAGTTCGTTAAGATAAATATCCCCCGAATGAACATTAACATCCAGTTCAGCAACATCTACCGATAACGCTTTATCCGCTGTGCCAAGTAAAGTTATATTGTTCAAGGTAAGTAAATCAGCTTGCACACTACCTTTAAGCTGTGAAACTGTCGTTCCAGTAAGTGATAAGTTACCAACAACCTTTATACTGTCTTTAAAAATGACTGAGCCATCGTTTGTTATAACAGTAATATCACCTTTATTTTGAGAGTTCATTAAAACGTCAACGGAACCTAAACCGGCACTAAATTGATCTTGTTCAATAGAGAACGTATCACCGACAGCTGAATTTAAGGTAAGGCTGGTTGTGGCAATATCGTCAATAACAACGGCGACATCACGATAATAAATTGAAACACTCGCTTCATCGTTACGGTTGTAACTGAGTTGGTCAAACTGTTCACTGTTATATTCAACGTTAGCATTATAACTTTCACTGTATTGTGCAGAAACCCCGTTTATAGTAACAATATCATTACCATCACCGCCATCAAAGCTAACCAAGCTATTGACGGTATTTCGCGTATCATCAAGGTCAACATTAAGTGTGTCGGCACCATCATTACCATTAATAATACCTGATAAAGCACCATTTCCTTGAATGAATATGCTATCTACACCATCACTACCATTTATCGTTGAGAAACCCGTAAATGCTAATGCTGTTTGCTGTGTCGATGAATCAGTAACAAAGCCAGTATTCAACCCTGACACTGTCCAAGATGAATCAGCGCCACTTTGGCCATTAATGACCCCGCTTTTGTTTGCCGCAATAAGACTTTCAAAGCCAATAATATCATCACCAATGGTCACTGAAACATCTTCATTGTAAGTAATAGAATCTACGCCTTCGCCGCCATCCATCTGCTCCTCAATGTTAACGCTAGTTAACGTAAAGTTATCATTACCAATACCACCAACCACATTAGTAACTTTACCCGATACACCAATAAAGCTATCGTTACCGTCTCCCATATCAATCAACGAAATACCGTTAGCACTATTACCGGTACTTACCGTAACAGTGTCTTTTTGTGCACCGCCATAGATGTTATCAATATTGGTAAAGTCAACGATTGAATTACTGTAAGAAAGGTTACCACCGCGGACTTTATCGATTAACCAGACGTTATCTACATCATCTGCGATTAGGGTATTTATGGCACTGGTATTCGCTACAACATTTTCCATTTCATTGATGTTTAAATTGCTGGTAACGTTATCACCTAACTCAATGACATAATCTTTATTCACTTGTAAAACTAAACTATCAGTACCACTGCCACCACTGATAACGCCATCAATATCACTATCGACAGAGCTAAAAGTAAAGCTGTCACGTTGTGCGCCACCCGTTATATTTTCAAAACCACTAAAGTTAACCGTACTTGCATTATTAACAGTGATGGTACCTTGGTTATGATCTGTGATTAGCCAACTATTTTCAGTATCGCTAGCAGTTAACTGATTATTACCAGCGACTAATGCGCTAATACTTTCAATGCTATTAACGTTACTGCCTAAAACAACCTGCTGTTCCGCGCTCTGTAATACCAAGGAATCATTATTGCCGTTACCATCAATATAACCAGAGATATTGGCTAGGGTATTAACAGTAAAATTATCAATTTCACTACCGCCGTCTAATTGATTGAAGTTAACGAAGTTGATGCCATCCGAGTAACTCACGTTAGTTAAGTGGCCGCTATTTAGGTTATCAACAACCCAGGTATTTGCCTCGTCATTGGCAATTAAGGTATTTGTACCATCAACACCTGTAATCGATTTAACATGATTAACATCAGACACTAAATTAACAACTTGCCCAGCTTGGGTAAACGTTAAGGTATTGTTATCACCGCCGCCACCGTCAACTAAACCACTGATGCTATTCATATCATGCAAGGTAATACTATCGTTATCATCGCCGGTATTTATGCTGGCAATTGCATTAACCGTAACATTACTATCGACAACAATGTTATCTTCACCTGCGCTTGAGTTTATCGTACTAATACCTGCAGAAACCGTGAAGGCATCTTTATCAGTACCGCCAACTAGCTGATTAAAACCGGTAAAAACAATACCATTAATATTACCACCATTATCAGTGGTTACCTGCCAAGTGTTTTCTTCGTTTCTCCCCTGTAGAGTATTATTACTTGAGCCGTGCAGCGCTTCAAAAGCATTAATATCAGCAAGCTTTAATGTTTTACTGTCACCTGTTAAATATAACGCATCAGTACCATCACCGGCTTCAATGATATTTTGTACACTGTCTAGGTTTTCAATGTAAAGAATATCGGCATCACCACCCAAATTAATATCGGCAATGGCATTATTGATAACCGCGCTATCAATGGTGATTTCATCTTCACCTGCACCAGAACTTATACTGTTAATAGCGGCAGACACGGTAAAGGTATCATTCAACGCACCACCAACTAAATCAGTAAAGCCGGTAAAACTTATGGCATCCGCAGCACCTAACTGCACGGTACCTTCGTTATCGGCACTTACAACCCAAGTATTTTCGCCATCACTTGCGTGTAAAGTATTACTATTAGTACTTGTGGTGTTCACTATTTCAAAACCACTGATATCGGCAAGGTTGAGCGTTTCAGTTGTACCCGTAAGTTCAAGGGTATCAGTATCAGCCCCACCTTCAATGACATTAGTAACACTATCGAGGTTAGCAATTCTTAAAGTGTCGTCATTAGCGCCTAAATCAAGAGAGCTAATATCACCAGTTACCACTGAAGCTGTAATGGTTACTTCATCATTGCCTGCACCGGTAGCAATGCTGTCCATTGCCGCTGAAACATTAATGTTATCAACACCCGTTCCGCCCACTAAATTATTAATATCTTCAAAGGTAAAGCCAGAGACATTACCTTTATTAGCCGTTAACACATTCCAAGTAGTGGCATTATCACTACCCGTTATTGTATTAATACCACCAGCACCATCAAATAACATATTGCCGGCATCAGTTGTGGCTAATACATAGTTATCAGTACCTGTACCGCCAAGTAATGTGGCAAAGTTAATAAAGTTAATCGTTTCGGTCGTATTAACACCTTTAATTTCACCCGCGTTTGCGCCCGTGATAGTCCAAGTATTACTGCTTTGTCCAACTAAAGTATTATTTAAATTATTACCATCGAGGGTTTCAATAGAACTATCAAGAATAGCTAGAGTAAGCTCCTGATCCTTATTTGTAATACCGAGAGTATCCGTATCGTCGCCACCACGAATTAAGGTTGCAACACTATCCACTGAATGAACATCAATACGGTCATTACCTGCCCCTGCATCGATACTACTAATACTGCTAGGGTCCAGTTCTTCAATGCTGATCTCATCTTCACCTGCCATTGAACTGATGCTGTTAATCGCAGCAGAGACAGTAAAGGTATCTTTTAAAGCTCCGCCGATTAAATCGGTAAAGCCATCAAAGGAAATAGCATCCGCATCAGCTAATTTAACCGTGCCGGCATTATCTGTATTAACAAACCAAATATTTTCGCTATCAGTTGCTTGTAACGAATTGGTATTAGCACTAAGAGTCTCTAGCTTTTCAAAACCGCTGATATCGGCAAGCACTAATGTTTCATTTGTACCCGTTAATTCAAGGGTATCTGTATCAACACCCCCTTTAATAACATCAATAACACTGGCGATATCGGCAATTTTCAAAGTATCGTCATTAGCGCCCAAATCAAGTGAGGTAATACCGTCAGTTGCCACCGTATCATAAAGGGTTACTTCATCGGCTCCTGCTCCGGTTGATATGCTATCCATTGCCGCGCGAACATAAACGTAATCTACGCCAGTACCACCAACCAAATTATTGATATTTTTAAAACTAAAGCCTGAAACATAACCAGCATTATCCGTTAACACATCCCAACTAGTGGTATTATCACTACCGGTAATGGTATTAACACCAGTAGCACCATCAAGTGTCATACTGCCATAGTCGTTAGTCGCTAATACAAAGTTATCTGTCTTATCACCACCGAGCAATGTGGCAAAGTTAATAAAGTTAACCCCTTCAATATTACCGGAACTTGCACCCGTGATATTCCAAATATTATCCCCGTCTGTTTTTCCTGCAAGAATATTACTTAAATTATTGCCATCAAGGGTTTCAATTGTGTCATCAAGAATATCTAGCGTTAGCGTTTGATCTGAATTGGTAATACCCAGTGTATCTGTACCTGCACCACCAATAATTAAACTACCAACACTATCTGCCGAATAAACATCAATACGATCGTTATCGGCCCCGGCATCAATATTAGCAATACTATCAGCAGTAACATTTCCAATAGTAATTTCATCTTCACCAGCCATTGAACTGATGCTATTAATCGCTGCAGAAACAGTAAAGGTATCTTTTAACGAGCCACCCACTAAATCAGTAAAGCCATCAAATTTTATCGTGTCAGCGGAGTCTAGTTTAACCGTGCCTTTATTATCAGCATTAACAAACCAAGTATTTTCGCTATCAGTTGCTTGTAAGGTATTACTATTGCTACTTAGCGTTTCCAGTGTCTCAAAACCACTGATATCGGCAAGTTTAAGTGTTTTATTTGACCCTGTTAATTCAAGGGTATCGCTATCACGACCACCTTGAATAACATTAACAACACTGGCCATATCGGCAATTTTCAACGTGTCGTCATCATCGCCTAAATCAACAGAGGTAATCTCACCATCAGCAACCAAAGCAGTTATAGTCACGTCATCATTACCATCACCAGCAGTAATATTATTAATTGCGGCAGAAATAGTGAATGTATCTTTGTTATACCCCCCCACTAAATCACTAAAACCACTAAAGCTATTTTCAGTACCACTACCCAACTTCACCGTACCCGTATTTGAGCTCGTAACGGCCCAAGTATTTTCGGTATTAGTTGCTTGCAGGATGTTGTTACCTGTACCTATATAACTTTCAAAGCTGCTTATATCACCCAGATATAAAGTTTCACTTGCAGTAGTTAGGTTCAAAGTATCAGTGCCATCATTACCTTGAATAGTATTTTGAACTTGATCTAGACGAGCAATAAAGAGTTGATCATTATCATCACCCAAGATAAGTGTTTCAATGTCATTATCGGCAACTGCGGCAGTTATTGTGATATTGTCCTCACCTGCCCCTGAATCGATGCTGTCAATCGCTGCGGATACTACAAAGGTATCATTAGCAGAGCCGCCAGTTAATTCACTAATATTAGTAAAATTAAAACCAGACACAGAGCCTTCATTGGCAGCCGTAACAGCCCATTCAAAATTACTAGTAATACCGCTTATAGCATCTGCACTTCCCGTTAAGGTATTAGTTCCTTCTCCACCATCAAGCGATATCTCTCCTGTATCTGTAGTTGCAATAGTAAAATTATCTACCTGATCACCACCCAGTAAATTGATGAAGCCTGTAAAAGAAATACCATTAAGCAAACCAGAGTTTTCACCTGTTATTGTCCAGATATTTGTCTGACCATTTCCAGCTTGTAAGTCACTACCATTACCATCAATAAGCTCTATATTACTCACTGAAATTTTTGTAAGATCTAGTTCTACGTTGATCCGTAAAGTATCGTATGCATCATGATCACCACCATCAATAATAAGTGCACTATCAAGATCGAACAACGAGATAAAATCATCACCGTCATTAGCCTTAATACTTGTGACCTTACCGCCTTCTACTACATTAAAAGTATCTTTGCCACTTCCGCCCTCGAGATAGCTAAACTTAGTAAATCTAATGCCTTCAACGCTTCCTTCGTTTTCTTTATCTATTGTCCAAGTGTTGTCACCTGAATTAATGATAAGTGTGTTAGTACCGTTCGTTGCATTAACTTCTTCAATATTAGTGAAATCGGTGGATAAGTTAATCGTTTGGTTGGCATTAGTTACAGTGAAACTATCACCTGTAGTGTGATCTCCACCATCTATGGTGCCGCTAATTTGTGAACGTGTGCTTAATGTGAAGTCGTCGTCGCCAGTACCACCAGCAAGTGAATTGAAGTTAACAAAGTTAACTTCATCAACTGTGCCGTCATTAATCACACCTTGGTTGGTGGCATTGATTGCCCAAGTGTTCGTGATATTACTTGCAGTTAATTCATTACTGCCTGTCCCGGTAACTGTTTCAATACTTGAAATGTCGGTGCCAATAACAACCGATTGATTAGCCGTGTTAAGCGTTAA
>NZ_PJAU01000042.1 GCF_002836255.1 Colwellia sp. 75C3
AGAGAAGTTATTATGGGTGGCCTGATAAGTTATCAACATGCAGCACCAAGTGTAAGTGATTATGCATCACCGCATGGGCGTAAATAGCCTGATAAGTTTTTTCATGTGTTCACTATTATTATAAAATTCCATACACTTCTTAAAATTTTGTATGTCATTGTTATTATTCTTCTTTAGTTATTTTAGATTCATATTTTATTTATATGTATCACTATTTATAGCATGCTACCTTGTAACGCAAGGTAGCATGCTATATAGTTTCTGTTATGAAAGCTAAAAATACTATATCGCAAATGCGACGCGGCATATTGGAATTCTGCATTATCAGCTTATTAGCTGATCATGAGGTGTATACCGCAGAATTAATTGACCGCCTAAAAGCAGCGAACCTTCTGGTAACAGATGGCACGCTATACCCATTATTAAGCCGTTTACAGAAATCCGATATTCTACAATACCGCTGGGTAGAGTCGGAATCAGGGCCACCTCGAAAATATTATTCGTTAACTGACGAAGGACGAGAAGTGTTAGCTGAACTTGATCTTTCTTGGTTGGATATTAATGGCTCTGTAGAACAAATTCGAAGAGGGAATAAAAGTGAATAAAGTGATCAGTATAGAAATTGCTAAGCAAGTCTTCTGGATAGAAGATCAGGGCTTTAAAGTTTTACAAACCTATCTAGAAAAATTGAAACTGCAATTGGCGGATGAAGAGTGTGGTGACGAAATTTTTATTGATATCGAATTAAGAGTTGCCGAATTATTGTTCGAGCTTGAGGTGAGAAAAGATCGAGCAGTCACGCTAGTGCAGTTAAGAGCAATAATAAAACAAATCGGCTTTATTGATAGTGAAGAAGAAGGGGAAGAGGTAAATACCATGCCGAAACTTTATTTAGATAAGCAAAATAATATTGTTGCAGGTGTTTGTGCAGGCCTTTCAATGCGATTCGGCATTCCTGATTTTATACTGCGCTTAAGCTTTATTGGTCTTAGTTTTGCATTTGGCTTAGGTGTGTTGTTATACCTAATATTTTGGTTGTCGTTTGATAAAAACAATACCCGTAATAGTGCGTTAGCCGCACAAGGGAAAAGCGCAACGGCCAAGCGTATTGCTGCTGGCGCGGAAGTATCAATAAGACCCTTTTTGAAATTTCAACGGATTATTTTTCTGCCTTTTACCTTCTTAGGTGTATTGATCAATGTAATCGGTAATAGTTTTATTTTTCAACGAGGTATTTACATATTTCTCGTCAAAAACATTGTATTACTCCTGTCTATAATACTGCTAATTACATTAAGTGTGGGTATTGTTGAATTTAATGAAGATCAGATATATCCCTGGTGGCTGCAATGGATATTAAGCGCGTCTACTGTTTACCTGATGGTATTACTATCTGTGATCTTTATCCGAGAACATTACTTATCAACCCCATATATTAAAGTGAGTAAAGTGTTAAAGCGAGTCGCTATTATTCCTGTCGTTGTAATAAGTAGCAGTGTGGTTTTTTTAATCAGTGAAATGACTGACGAGAACAGTACTTCGGTTACTACTAACCATTTGGTGAATGACCAAACCTTTATGCTTTCATTGACAGAAGCACAGAGCAACAACTCACAAGCCAGAAAAGTAAAGTTTAATTTAAAAACAACGCAAGCGTTGAGTGATACCGTTAAGGTTTCCGTTACTTATTCAAGTAATGGACGCGGCAAGTCAGCGTTAGATAATAATATTCAGGCGATCAATTACCAATATAGTCTTAAAGATAATCGTTTGGTGATGAACCGTTACTTTGAATTGTTTGAGCAAACTTATAATCGCGGCCAGCATGTTTCTGTGTTAATAGAATTACCACAAAACATAAAGCTGATTTCTTCTCATAAGCTACGCGTTAAATTACAAGGCAATGAAGTTGGGTACGAACTATTAAATAGCAGTGATTCGAATTTGTTTTATGTCACCGCAGCTCAGTATATCCATGAAAAAAATGAAATTAATCAACAGCGCATCACTACCAATGAAAGAAGTGTTCTGACGACAAAATTTTGTCAGCAATTCTATGTTAATGGGCACAGGAGATGTTTGTTAGATCTTCCAAAGACAGCTGTTGAAAGTAGTAAGTTAAAGCAAGAATTTATTAATGAAAGCAAAGAAGTAGACGAAATTAGGCAGTATCTTGTGCAACACAAAGTTATCGCCCTTGCAGAGCTAACTCAATTGAATAGTTTCATTACCTTTCTTATGAAAAAACACCCAGATTTGGCAGAGATACAAACGTATATTCAACACTTGCTAACGGTTAAAAGTAGCTTAGCCGCAGAAAAACCAGCCCCGAGCTAAAGCCAATTTAACGAGAATAATTTCGTTCAACAATTCAACGGATTGCTTTGTGCTTACTTAACTACCAATAATAACTATCAAAAGTAGTATCAATAGTAATATTGAAAGTAATTATCAATACTAAGTAATAAGCGTAAGCACTTATAGCTGAGCACTAGCGCTTAGCTATAAGCAATCCCCTACAACAAAAATATTTCAGCATCCTAACCCTAACCGGACTTGGCGGGATAGGCGTGTCTGAAAAAGGAGATATAACATGTTATCAATTAAAGACTTAACACATACTTATGCTAATGGCGTAAAGGCATTAAACAACGTCAACTTAACTATTCCTAAAGGCATGTTTGGCTTACTTGGTCCAAATGGCGCCGGTAAATCTTCATTAATGCGTACCTTAGCGACCTTACAGCAACCTACCTCGGGTCATATTACATTTGGCGACGATGATGTACTGAGCGCGCCAGATAAACTGCGTCGTAAGTTGGGCTATTTACCACAAGATTTTGGTGTATATCCACGAGGTTCTGCTTATGAATTACTCGACCACCTTGCGGTATTAAAGGGCATCACCAATAAAAAGGAACGTAAAACAGCGGTTGAAGCTTTACTCGTTCAAACAAACCTTTTCGACGTTCGCAAAAAAAATGTAGCTACTTTTTCTGGTGGTATGCGCCAGCGTTTTGGTATTGCACAAGCTTTGCTGGGGAAGCCTCAGCTTATTATTGTTGATGAGCCAACCGCTGGCTTAGACCCGGAAGAGCGCAATCGTTTTCATAACCTGTTAGCGGATATTGGTGAAGACATAGTGGTAATTTTATCTACTCATATTGTTGAAGATGTTGCGGATCTTTGTCCCAACATGGCTGTTTTAGCGAATGGAAAAATAGTCAGCCAAGGCACACCAAAAAAACTCATTGAACAGCTTAAAGGGCGAATTTGGAAGAAGACTATCGATAAGACTGAACTGGCCCAGTATCAGCAGAATTATAACGTTATTTCAAACCACTTATGCGCTGGCAAGGTTGAGATCCGTGTTGAATTGGCAACCAAGCCAAGTGGCTTCGATGAAGCTATTGCCAATTTAGAAGATGTCTACTTCTTAGCCATTAGCCATTAGCCATTAGCCATTTATCAGGGAGTATGATCATGCTATTTAGCATTGCACGTTACGAATTTCGTTATATGTTCTTTTCACTACCAACATTAATTATCAGTTGCTTGTTGTTCGGTTTAGCGTTTTTATTTACCGCCAACGGTATTGAATTTCAAGGCACAGCACGCGGAGGAAATGTTTATATTAACTCTGGTTATATGATTGCCAAGTTCATTATTATGCTGAGTATTTTAACAACTTTTATTATTCCAACCTATATCGGAGGAGCCGTACTAAAAGACAGAGAAAGCCATTTTGACGGTATTATATTTTCTACTCCTATCACTAAAAAAGGTTATATATTTGGCCGGTTCATTGGGGGATTTAGTGCACTAACGCTCATTTTAACAACTATGCCAATTGGTATGTTTCTCGGTACTTTTTGGCCATGGGCAGTTCCAGAAACTTTTACAGCTAACGTTGCCAGTCATTACTTAACTGCCTTTTGGGGTTACATGATGCCTTCGGTACTTGCCATGTCGGCATTGATATTTGCTGTTGCCTTAATTTTTAGAAGCATGTTTTATTGCTATTTCGTTGCCTTGGCAATGGTTATTCTCTTTATCAGCGTTGATGTTTCATCGGCTATTTCTGGATTATGGGATCCCTTTATGGGAGATATATTTGGTGAAGAAACTCAATATTGGACAGCAGCTGAGCGAAATAACAATGTGCTTGGGTTTAGCGATCTTATTTTAGCTAACCGACTACTTTGGCTTACTATCGCATTGAGTGTATTTACCTTAGCTTATCGCTTTTTTTCATTCACCGTAGTTGCCAAGGTAGCTAAAGAAAACCCGGCTAAAGCATTGGAAGAAGCCAAATTAAAAGCAGCGGTTGACCTTAACATTGATGTTTCACCTAAGTGGTCTGCTACCACCCATTTAAAACAACTGGCTTATAGAACCAAATTTGAAATGTTGTCGGTATTAAAGAGTACTCCTTTTATAATATTGATGACCTTTAGTTTCTTTTTGTTGTTTTTCGCGCTTACAGGCCGGGAAACTTCATATGATGTTAATACTTATCCATTAACCCGTATTTTACTCAGTTCAATTAAACAAGCCCTAACCGGTGCATTAATGGTTGTGCTGGCCTTTTACAGTGCTGAAATAATATGGCGTGAAAGAAGCTGTAAATTCAATGAAATAATTGATGCTATGCCAACCCCTAATTGGGTGTTTGCGGTCAGCAAAATTGCGGCGCTTGCCTTAATAATGCACGCCATTGTATTACTTGGTATTGTTATCGCTATAGCATTACAAATATTAAGTGGCTATGACGACTTTCAATTGGGTAACTACATTGGCAGAGGGCTTATTTATTACACCATTGCTTACGTTTATTTAGCTGTGTTGAGTTGCCTATTTCAGGTTTTGGCGAGTAATCGTATGTTAGGCATGCTGTTATTCGTGGTGTTCATGCTCTTATTAACGATGTCACGAGACATTCTAGGTGTTGAGCATGCTTTACTTAGTTACGGTTTACCCGATATGTATGCGCCTCTTTCTGATATGAACAGTGATAGTCGATTCGCGATTGCTGGCATGTGGTTACGACTTTATTGGGGCTCAATTGCGGGAATGCTGTTGATAGTAACCTACCTGTTTTGGCCTAGAGGGTTAGTACAGTCATTTAAATTTCGCTGCCGTCAACTACGCACGTTTAAGAGTAAAGGGCTTACGTTAGCAAGTTTGGCGCTACTTACTCTTTTCATCAGCTCAGGATCGTACATTTTTTACAACACCAATAGTTTAAATACTTACTGGACGATGACAGATATAGAACAATTCAAAGTTGATTACGAAAGAAAATATCGTCAATACGAAAGTTTACCCATGCCTCGTATTGTTGACGTTAAAATGGATGTTGACATTTATCCATATAAAAGACGAGTTGAAGTGGGTTCAACACAAGTATTGCAAAATAAAACGACTCAGACAATTACCACCATTCATTTAGTCTTTCCGGTAAAAGCTAAGGTTATCTCTGTCGCTTTAGAAGGAGCCAAGCAGCAGTCGGTAGATAAGCGTTTTGGTTATTATATTTTTGAATTGCACAAACCTATGTTACCGGGTAGTGAGCGAACGCTAACGTTTGAAGGTTTGATACAACAGCAGGGTTTTAAAAATAGTCGTCAAGACATTACCCTGGTTCGTAACGGAAGCTATATAAGTAATAGGCAAATCACGCCACGTGTTGGCTTCTATCCTGGTTTGATGATTGGCGATCGGAATAAGCGCCGTGATTATGGTTTAGCACCATTGCCCCGTATGCCTAAGTTAACTGATACCAAAAGCCACGGTAATAATTATGTTAGCCACGATAGTGATTTTGTTAACTTTGAAACGACGGTTTCAACGATTGAAGGTCAACAAGCTATAGCCCCTGGTTATTTAGTAAAAGAATGGCACCAAGGAAAGCGTAGCTACTATCACTATAAAATGGATAAGCCAATTATGAATTATTATGGCTATTTATCAGCTGATTATGAAGTTAAACGCGATTCGTGGAATGGTATCGATATTGAAGTGCATTATCATAAAGCGCACGACTATAACGTAGACCGCATGATTACCAGTGCTAAAGACAGCCTAGCCTATTTCAGTGAAGCATTTGGCGCATATCAATATCGCCAACTACGAATTTTGGAGTTTCCGGGTTATAAAACATCTGCTACGGCTTATCCGAATACTATTGCGTTTTCTGAAGCTATTGGCTTTGTCGTTGATACCACAGATCCTTATCAAATAGATCTACCTTATTATGTTACTGCGCACGAGGTGGCACATCAATGGTGGGCGCATCAAGTAATGGCGGCTAATGCACAAGGCGGCACCATGTTGGTTGAAACGTTAGCGCAGTACAGTGCGTTACTTGTGATGGAACAGAAATATGGTAAACACCAACTACGTAAATTTTTAAAATTTGAATTAGACAAATATCTTCGTGGCAGAAGTAAAGATGCTGAAGGTGAGTTACCCCTCTACAAAGTGGAAAATCAGTCTTATATACATTATCGAAAAGGTGCTTTGGTTATGTATGCATTGCGAGATTATGTTGGTGAACAAACCGTTAATCGAGCACTTAAACAATTAGTAAAAAATCATGCGTTTAAATCAAAGCCGTATGCATTGTCTACCGACTTTATCGGCTATTTAAAAGAAGCTGCTGGCGCAGAGCACCATGCCTTAATCGAAGATCTCTTTGAAAAAATAACCTTTTTTGACATGAAAGTCAGTAAAAGTGAAGTAACTACATTAGCCGATGGGCGCTTCAAAGTAACGTTAGATGTTGACGTTACTAAGTACTATGAAGATGCTATTGGCAATAAAACCGAAGTGCCATTTAATCTTTCAGTAGACATTGGCTTATTTGTTAAAAAACCTTCAAGCCGTGGGTACGGAGAAAGTGATGTTATTATGTTGAAAAAGCACCGTTTAAATTCAGGACAAACGACGCTAGAATTTGTTGTTGATAAAAAGCCAAAATTTGCTGGAATCGATCCTTATAACAAACTGATTGATCGTGACTCAAATGATAACTTAATAGAGGTTGAGGTTTTTTAAAGTAGAAGGTTGATAGGTGGGAGGCAGTCACGCTATGCGGCCTCTTATTTATCATAATCAATAGAAGACAGAACGTTTAATTTTAATACCTTTATAATGAACCTATTTTAACAACGGCCTAATTAAATGTTGTCGAATAATGCAATTGACTGGTGCTTTGTGTGAATAGTTTTGTAACATAACTTGGCTTATTGGATATGGCCGATAAGCACAAGTTACTGTCGAGTGAGTGGTTTGAGCAACCGATTAGATTGTGTGAAATAAATTGCAGGTAATAAAAAAGCACCAACGAATGGTGCTTTGTTTAACAATAAATATATTAGATCAATATAACTATGCCACCCATGTTAAGTTCAGGCAATAACGGCGCACTGATACTTGTATTATTTGTTGTATCCTCATCGAATAAAAAGGTATTTTTCAAATCCCCATACATCTACTAAAACTAACGGAAAATATGGTAAAAATAATCGGATTTCAAATACACTCCCCCCATCACTACAGTAGCAACTTGTTTATACAAATTAAGATTAATAAGTTGGGTTATGCGCTATTTAAGCAGGCATGCGCATTGGCTATACCATGAGCTCGCTGCAAACCCACATGTTCACTAAATTCACATAAATGCTCAGCTGTACCAACAGCGCCAGTAAAGATACCTTCAAAATCAGTGGTGAGTTTTAACCAGCTTTCATCACTGATGTGCAGCCTTGCTAAGATACTTTCTGCTTTAGCGCTAATAGCGCCACGTTTATCCTCACGGAGAATCCGTCCTGTTTCATCAATGAGGGTTAAATAGTCTTTTAAGCTAAAGCTGATACCTACTTTTTTGTGTTGATTGGCTTTGTGTTGACGTTCATTGCCGGTAAAAGCTAATAGCAATTGTGGCTGTGTCCCTTTTATCGCGGCCTTGATACGTAATTGAATACTAGTGAAATCTGACTGCTCTGGTGTATCAGCAACCCTTGCTCGTACAGGATTTAAATCAACATAAGCCATACACGATAG
>NZ_PJAU01000043.1 GCF_002836255.1 Colwellia sp. 75C3
ACCTTTTAATTCTCGCTAAGTGGTCAATTAATTAATGTACTTGGTATTACACCTTTATTTTCACTGTTTTCCGTTGCTGCTACTGTTGCAAAGCTTCTTTCAATGCCGCTAAACACAGGGTGACATTTTCATTTCGCGCGGCATAACCCATCAACCCTATACGCCATGCTTTTCCAGCGAAAGCACCTAAACCTGCGCCAATTTCTAAGTTATATTCGTTTAATAAAAACTGTCGAACTTTTACATCATCAATACCTTCAGGGATATATACGGCATTAAGCTGCGGTAACCGCTCATCTGCTGGCACAATAAAATCTAATCCTAAATCACGTAAACCGATACTTAATTTATCATGCATGGTTTTATGTCGAGCCCAGCTATTTTCTAAGCCTTCATTTTGCAACATGACTAATGATTCATGTAAGGCATATAAAGAGTTAACTGGTGCGGTATGATGATAGCTGCGTTTACCTTCTCCTGACCAATAGCCCATAACAAGCGTTTGATCTAAGAACCAACTTTGTACCGCAACGCCTCGATTTTGAATAACTTCAGCCGCTTTATCACTAAAACTTACCGGTGATAAACCAGGTACACAAGACAGACATTTCTGGCTTCCTGAATACACCGCATCAATTTGCCATTCATCAACACGCAACTCAACGCCGCCCAGTGAAGTTACTGCATCAACAATAGTTAAACAGTCATGTTGCTTAGCGATAGCACATAAAGTTTTCGCATCTGACAACGCCCCGGTGGACGTTTCCGCATGAACAAAGGCAACAAAGTTCGCTTGTGGGTTTGCTTTAAGTGCATCTTCCAACGTTTTAGGGTCAACTGCTCTACCCCATTCCCCCTCAACAGCCACTAATTTGGCACCAATACGTTTTACATTTTCAATCATACGCATACCAAAGACACCGTTAACACAAACAACCACGGTATCGCTTGGGGTGATTAAATTAACAAAACACGCTTCCATGCCTGCAGAGCCTGGAGCGGAAACCGCCATAGTAAATTTGTTTTTAGTTTGAAAAGCATATTGTAGTAACTCTTTCACTTCATCCATCATGGCAACAAAACAAGGGTCTAGGTGCCCTATGGTCGGCCTAGCTAAAGCAGATAAAACACGAGGACTAACATCTGATGGACCCGGTCCCATCAAAGTACGCTGTGGCGGAAAAAAAGATTGAATTGTCATGTAAGCCTCTTACAGAATGAAGGATAAAATAATCCGTATTATTTCAGAGACTTTATCATGCTTTAAATCTCATCATAAGTAGAATTAATTACCATTATCCTAGTTATTCATTTGATCAATACTACTTATACCAATCGAACTAATTTATTTATCACTGAGCGAGAATTAAAAGACTTAGAGACAAGGCATTGATTGAAGCGAATGGTTTTCAGGAGAATGTGCTCCTGCATTCTCTAATAAGCTACGTCCATGTCGCGCCCTTGTCAAAATCAATAACGCCGTATGTAAGCCTTTTAAACTCGTCCTTTGGGAACTCATTGGCAAACTAAGAACATCACAAAACGAATTAAATATAGGAAAACTATGTTTAACTAATTTTTCTTGTTTCAAGCTCGCTAATGTAGTTCTAAGTGACCAATAAAATAATCCATTTACTATTACTTTACAGTCGACATATATCAATCTGATTACTTTATTTTTGCAAGCTTTTGCAAGTTAGCGGCATGCTGTTATGATACCGCCACTATTTATCACCTCTAAGACCACATGGCCCTTAAAGCAACTATATACAAAGCCAATATCGAACTAGCCGATATGGATCGTAATTATTACGACAGCTTGCAACTTACCGTTGCTCAACACCCATCAGAAACACCACAGCGATTAATGGTACGTTTAATTGCCTATATTCTTAATGCCCACGAAGATCTACAGTTTGGTAAAGGCGTTAGTGATGAAAGTGAAGCCGCTATTTGGCAAATAAATTACAGCAGTGAAATAAACCTGTGGATTGAGCTTGGCCAGTTAGATGAAAAACGCCTCAAAAAAGCCTGTAACCAAGCCAAAGCTGTAAAGCTTTATTGTTACGGTAGTAGCGTAAATACCTGGTGGTCTCAAGCTGAACAAAACCTCAATAAATTTGAGCGCCTAACCATAGAACAATTCGACACCAGCACTTGTGATGCATTAGTTAAGTTACTTACCCGAAATATGGAGTTTCAGTGCAGCATCCAAGACGGTCAATTATGGTTAACGTCAGGTGACGAAACTTTATTAATTGAAACGACAAAACTCAAGTAAGAGGCCTGCCCTTCAGGACAAAAAATGACTAAAACAGCGAATAAAATAACTAACAAACGATTAAAACCCGTCGCATTGGCAACATCACTAACATTAATAGCCCTAGCCAGCTTGTCTTTAACAAGTTGTAGCAATGTGGACTTAGGCCTCGATAGTGAAAAATCTAACGTAATTGACGATGCTAAACTAAATACCGTTGCGACTATTGATAACACCATTACTTTAGAGCAAATTACTAAAGATGTTACCTACTTAGCCAGTGACGAATTGAAAGGTAGAGATAACTTTACCCTTGATATCCGCCAAGCTGCTGACTTTATTGCTAAGCGTTTTAACGAAGTAGGCCTTACGCCAGCACAGAGCGCTCCCAAGTTTAAACAACACTATTCGGTACAACGAATCACGCCTGATACGCTTACAGTTGAAATAAATGGCCAAGAAATTCCAAACGAATCGTTATCGATGGCAACAACAAAAACTGATTTTTCATGGAACAATAGTGCTCAGAACAGCAACCAATCAATCACTAGTCACCCTGTAAATATTGTAATGATTAGTGAAGACGACAATATGCGTAAATCACTGCGTGAGTTAAATAACCAAGGCGGTCAGCATTTAGTTTTACTTCACCCAAGTCACGAAGAAAGCTTTAAACGCTATCAAAGTTACTTTGATCAAGGCTTAACTAAACTCGTTAACAAAAAGGCCACTGAACATGGTGGCGTTATCGTGATGGCATTAACTGACATTAGCAAAGTGAAAACGTTTAGCGTCAAAGGCAACGCAAAGGTTACCGACACAATCTTAAGTAATGTGGTAGGTATTTTACCGGGTAAAAGTAAAGCTAACGAAATTGTACTTTACTCAGCTCATTATGATCATTTAGGTGTTAAACCTAGCCTTGATGCAACACCTAGTAGTAAAGCAGCAAAAACCAGTGAAATTTTCAATGGTGCCGATGATGATGCGTCAGGCGTTTCAGCTATTATCAACTTAGCGAATCACTTTGCTAAAATGGATAATAACGAAAGAACCTTAATGTTTACTGCCTTTAGCGCCGAAGAAATTGGTGGTTTTGGCTCTCGTCATTTTTCTACTCATGTAGAACCAACAGCCATAACAGCCATGATTAACATTGAAATGATCGGTAAACCCGCTCTGTTTGGTGAAGGCACTGTTTGGATGACGGGTATGGATCGTTCAAATCTAGGTGAACAACTAAACCAAGCATTAGCACCACAAAACCTTAAGGTTTATGCTGACCCTTACCCTAAGCAAAACTTATTCTATCGTTCAGATAACGCAACGTTAGCAAGATTGGGTGTACCGGCTCACAGTTTCAGTAGTACGCAGCTTGATAAAGACCAACATTACCATCAAGTAACTGATGACATTAATAGCTTGAACTTACCATCAATGTTGCAAGTAATAAAAATGCTCGCAATAGCGACTACACCATTAGTTGATGGTTCTATTACGCCATCACGTATTGACCCGAACAAAGTAAAACGTAACGGCCTTATTTACTAAGCACATTTAGTTAGTAATTACTGAATACGAAAATAATGATTGTCGCTGGCAAGTTCAAATGAATGCGCTAAGCGGCAATCACTTCTAACGGACAACGTAATAGATATTCCAAGCGGCTTTTCTTCTCTACTTGAAACCCGTGGCGCAAGTACAAACCTCGAGCAGGATTTTTCAATAACACATTTAACGTGATCGGTAAGCATAACTGTAATGCACGTTTTTTTACCACCGTAATGACCTTACTGCCAATACCTTTACCCTGATATTTAGGCATAATTTGAATCTGCCTAATGTGTAAGCTTTTGTGGGTATTATTAAGCGCAACAACACCCATTTTCACTAAGCCGATAGGTTTACGATCAGCTAAAATAATATGACTTTCATAAAAGTGTTCTTTGATTCGTTCTAAGTGTTGCTCGTCAGTCATACGAATACCTGCCGCAAGCAAATGCTGAGTCATTGTTTTTCTGCGCAACTCCAACAAAAAGTCTATGTCTTCATGTTTTACTTTTCGAAAGCCAACGGTAAATTTCATTTACTGGGTTTCCATGGTCGCTTGGATTAAATGATATAACTCAGTTTACTTCTTTTTACCGATTCACAAAACCTGTTGGTCGTAATTTTATAACAATCTGTCGAGCTTTCATTGAATTAGCTACGTGCATTGAGGCACACTAGAGATAATGTGAATCAGATGAGAAAATTATGACATTTAAAAGATCCCTATTGGTCGTTGCTGTCGCAGCGGCTTTGCTTAGTGCTTGCTCAGAAGATAAAGCTACACCTCAAAATAACAAACAATCAACCGCCCCCGCTAATGAAGCGACTGTTAATACAACAACAGCCTCAGAGCAAGCCAATGCATTATTTGATACTATTTTTAAAGAAGGGGTTCAACGTAACCCGGTTAGACAAACTTATTTAGGGATTAAAACAGATTACGATAAATGGCATGATATTTCAGAAGACAACGCAGCAAAAGAACTCGCCATTGCCAAAGAAGATTTAGTACGAATTCAAAGTATTGACGTTAATACCCTTGATGCACAAACTCAAATAAGCCATAGCTTATTCATTCAAAACTTAGAAAATCATATTGCAGATTATAAGTGGCGTTTTCATAGTTACCCTGTTAACCAAATGTACGGTACACACTCACAAATACCTGCATTTTTAATTAACCAACACTCAATCAGTAACGTTAAAGAAGCACAAGATTATATTGCCCGTGTTCACGGTGCTCAAAAATTACTAGCGCAGCTCGTTGTGCAACTTAAATTACGCGAAGAAAAAGGTATTATAGCTCCTAAATTTGTTTTTCCTCATGTACTTAGAGACTCAAAAAACATTCTAGTAGGCGCACCATTTGACGATGCTCCAAACAGTACTATTTTTTCTGATTTCAGCCGTAAGGTCGATAAACTTAGCATCTCAGATACAGAAAAATCAGTCTTAATTACTGATGTAAAAGCAGCACTTATAAACAGCTTAAAGCCAGGTTACGAACAATTAGTGACTTACTTAACAGCACTTGAGAAAAAAGCAGACACACGCGATGGTGCTTGGAAGTTCCCTGACGGTAAAGCATTTTTCAATAATGCTTTAAAACGCACCACCACAACTGATTTAACTTCTGAGCAAATTCATCAACTTGGCTTAAGTGAAGTATCTCGTATCCATAGTGAAATGCGTATCATCCAAGAAAAAGTTGGCTTTGACGGTAGCCTTAACGACTTTTTCGACTTCATGCGTAATGACAAGCAGTTTTACTACCCAGCGAATGCTGAAGGCAAACAGCGTTATTTAGATGAAGCCGTAGCACTTATCGATGATATGGAAGGTCGTTTAGATAGCTTATTTTTAACCAAACCAAAAGCAGAGTTAAAAGTTAAAGCTGTTGAAGCATTCAGAGAGAAATCTGCCGGAAAAGCCTTTTATGAAAGCCCTGCTCCAGATGGCTCTCGCCCAGGTACTTATTATGCGAACCTTTATGACATGGAAGCTATGCCTAGTTATCAAATGGCGGCTTTAGCCTATCATGAAGGTATTCCTGGTCATCACATGCAGTTAGCAATCAAACAAGAATTAACGGGCATTCCGATGTTCCGTAAGTTTGGCGGCTATACGGCCCACACCGAAGGTTGGGGTCTTTATTCAGAGATGATCCCAAAAGAGATTGGCTTATACCAAGACCCATATTCTGACTTTGGCCGCTTAGCGATGGAATTATGGCGAGCATGTCGTTTAGTCGTTGATACCGGTATTCACACTAAACAATGGACACGTAAACAAGGAATAGAATACTACGCCACTAATACGCCTAATGCGCTATCTGACGCAGTTAAAATGGTGGAACGTCACGTGGTCATGCCATCACAAGCGACAGCTTACAAAATTGGTATGAACAAAATCATTGAATTACGTGAACATGCTAAAGTTCAGTTAGGCGATAAGTTTGATATTCGTGAATTTCACGATATTGTCTTAAAAAATGGACCTGTACCACTTAACGTTTTAGCCGACTTAGTTAATGACTACATCACAACTAAGAAAGCCTAACGAATACATGACTAGCACCTAGCTAGCCTCTAAATAAGAAAATCGTTAAATATTTTGCATTAAGCGTTTTTCAATAAATAAAATCCGCACACCGTTGACTATATAGTAGTAACTGTGCGGATTTTTTATTCTACTTATTTATATTCCAAACAATACTATTTAGAGTATGTCTGATAACGGACTTCGCACACCATTCGCGCCATGTTCAATAACATGGGTATATATTTGTGTGGTACGAATGTCAGTATGCCCCAGTTGCTCCTGCACCGTTGATATCAGCTCCCCGCTGCAATAAATGCGTAGCAAAGGAGTGTCGTAATGTATGACACGTGACATTTTTTGCTATGTCCGCGTTTAATGCAGCCATCTTCACGGATTTTCGTAATGTTGTTTCATTGATATGATGTCGACGAGTAAAGCCGGTTTCGGGATCTTCACTTAAACGACTAGAAGGGAAAAGGTAATGCCACAGAATATCTTTGCTCGCGTTTGGATTTTTCCTCGCTAACGCATAAGGCAGCCATACACCTTTATAACTTGGATTAAGTTGGTCTTGTTGATAATAATAATTCACTAACGTTATTTGAAATTTTAGCGACTCACATAACTCTTTCGCTAAAGTAACACGCCTATTTTTACCACCCTTCCCTTGCCATACTTGAATGGCATGAAAAGCAAAGTCAATGTCCTGTACTCTTAAGCGAACAACTTCCATTAAACGTAATCCGCTACCGTACATTAATTGACAAGGCAGACTATGGTTATTTGATATTTTAGCTAATAACGCGCTCACCTCTGCTTGGGTTAATACTACCGGTAACTTAGTCGCCTGCTTTGACTTATTAAAATTAAGCTCTAGGGTTAATGGCTTTAACAGAATACCTTTATACAAAAAAACTAAGGAATTTAATGCTACACCTTGGGTTCTTGGTGCGACATTAAGTTTGTTTGTTAAATGTGAAAGGAATTGCTCTACTTCTACGTCATGACATTTTATTGGGTGGCGCTGACCATTAAAATTTATAAACGCTTTAATCCAATAGACATAGCTTTCTATCGTTCTTTTTGCATAGCGCTTTAAGCGCATTTGCTCCGTAATATGCTTTAAAAAAGGCGAAGACATAAAAACCTCAAAACAGACTGTATATACATAAGGGGTATCCCTTTAGCTCCATAGGCAATGCTTTGTCTTATTCTTCTCTATTATCTATGACATTTTTGTACGTAACTGGACGAGTCACCACCGCCTGTTGAAGCAACCTATAAAATAGCAACCCTCGTGACTTTGAAGTTCGCCGATTAAAGCGAAAGACAAATTCATCTAAGTAATAATCGAGTTGTTTGGGCTGTATAGCACCATGGTGAGTCCCTAGCAGCCATCGCTGAAGAAGAGCTGCAACTCGATGAACGCCAGGCATGGAATCATGAGCCTGAATATCTGAACCAAGATGAACCGTTCGCCGATGATCATATCCTTTTTCTTTGAGCTTGTTATAAGCTGTTGAGCCGTCAGTGTGAACATTCGCACTTCCATCAATTGACT
>NZ_PJAU01000044.1 GCF_002836255.1 Colwellia sp. 75C3
ATCTCCTAGACTCTACAAAACTGCATTCAGATAGAAATAAAAAATGGACTCTGGATGATATACACCTAAGCAATTATCCTAAATACTTATCTTCTACCCCTGAAGTCGTCATCCCCGAAGTTTCTGATCGGGGATCCATATCACTTAGTCTCTTAATCGCTACAAAACTGAATTCAGATAGAAATAAAAAATGGACTCGGATGATATGCAACTAAGCAATTATCCAGAATCCATTCACATCAATTTACCAGCGAACAACTTAACTAATTAGCCACTTTCAATTCAATAACTTCGGCAGTCTTTACCGGCTCTTGCACTTTTTGTTGCCACACCAAATCACAAATACCATCCGTCGGGTTAAACCCTGTTGGTGCTATAAATAATATTTCACGAATTAATTCATGATCAAATGCATGACATGCTTCATCAAGACTATTTAGCATTGGCTCAAGTTCAAACCAATCAAGCATAGCTTCTTGTGCGCTCATAATACGTTCATGAGTTGTGCCTGCAACATTATCACCAATCAAAAGCTCTTCATAAAGCTTCTCACCCGGCCTTAAACCTGTACATTTAATCTCAATATCACCCTCTGGTGTTTGATCCTCTTTTACAGAGAAACCACCCAGTTGAATGATTTTTCGTGCTAAATCATAAATTTTTACTGAATCGCCCATATCAAGTACAAATACATCGCCACCTTTACCCATAGCGCCAGCTTGAATAACAAGTTGAGAAGCTTCTGGAATGGTCATAAAATATCGTGTGATATCTGGGTGCGTTAACGTTACTGGTCCGCCTGCTCTAATTTGCTTTCTAAACAGAGGCACAACAGAACCCGATGAACCTAAAACATTACCAAAACGTACCATACAAAAACGCGTTGATTTTTGCGTTTTCGATAACGCCTGCAGCACTAACTCAGCCATACGCTTAGTTGTACCCATAATATTGGTCGGTCTAACGGCTTTATCGGTAGAGATTAAAACAAATGTCTCAACATTGGCATTTATCGCAGCACGGGCGGCATAATAAGTACCAAAAACATTATTTCTAACACCTTCAACGACATTATGCTCAACTAATGGCACATGCTTGTATGCTGCAGCATGGTAAACAGTTTGTACCGCAAAACTTTTCATTACCGTTTCAATACGATTAACATTTTGCACTGAACCTAAAAGTGGCATCACTTCAACCGCTAAGCCGTGCGTTAATATATATTCATTGAGCTCTTTATCAATGGTATACAAACCAAATTCTGATAACTCAAACAAAACGAGCTTAGCTGGTTTTAATAGAATAATTTGACGGCATAATTCAGAGCCAATAGAACCACCAGCCCCCGTTACCATAACAATTTTACCCGCAACATCTGCATTCATGAGTTCAGGTTTAGGCTCTACTGGATCACGACCTAATAAATCTTCAACACCAACATCTTTGAACTCTTCAAGTTTAGCCTTACCATCAACAACATCGGCCATACCAGGAATAGTTAATACTTCAACGCCTAAAGAATCTATTTTACTCAACACTTCTTTACGTCTAGCCCTCGAAGCACTAGGCATAGCTAATAATATTTTCTCGACTTTTTTATTTATAACAAGTGTTGATATTTCATCGGGTGAATAAACACGGATACCTTGAATAACGCTTCGGTGCAACGCAATGTCATCATCAACAAAAGCAACCGCATGATATTCAGGCCCCTGCGACAAGGCATTGGATAATTGGCGTCCCGCAGAGCCGGCACCATAAATTAATACCGAGGCTTTTTTATGCCAAAGTTGATGACTAATGACCGCTCTCACGGAAATTCGCGAGCCGCCAACAAAGATCAAACATAAACTCATAAAAATAAAAGGAACAGTACGAGGAATGCCTGCGTTCAAGGTAAAAGACAAACCAATAATAAACATCGCAGAAACAACACTACCGAGCGCAATAGCCCAAACGGCTTGCATATTCATATAACGTAATACAGCCCGATAAAGGCCAAGTTTTACAAACGCAAGTAAACAGAGTGGTAATGCACAGGCAAAAACAAGCCAGTAATTTTGCTCAAATAAAGGAGAGAAACTTTCAAGACGCATAAACAATGCTAACCAGAAAGCACACAATAAAAATACTGAATCTATTAACAATGAAATCGCGCGCTTATATGTGCGTGGCAATTTCAAAACAGACTGAATCAAAGACACTTAATAATTCCTTATAAACTAAAATACATTTTTCCCTAACAGAATTATGCATTATAAACTAAAAATGCATACATTTATCTGAAACTACAAATAAATGCACATTTGTACGTTTACGTAACAATTAACTTTACCTACAGGTCAAAGTTAGAACAACACTTAATTGAGTACTTACTCTGCAATTTCGATGAAAGCATCTGGTAAGATGGTTTGGTAACAGCTTTGCAAGACTTGCTTAGCCTCTTCATCTCCATGGACAATTTTTATATGACTTGGCTTATGATGCATACGTTTTACGAAATTAACTAAACCCGCTTGGTCGGCATGCGCTGAATAACCACTTAAGGTATGTACTGCCGCATTAATATCATAACGTTTATCATCTAATTCCACATAACCATTGAACTTGTTAGCAAATTGCTGAATATCTCGACCTGGCGTCCCCTGAGCTTGATAACCAACAAAGAGAATGTCAGTAGTTTTATCACCAATAAATTGCTTTAAGTAATTCATCATACGACCACCGGCACACATGCCACTTGCGGCAATAACAATGGCGGGCTTATTACGTTTAGCTAAAGCCTTCATCACAGACAAATGCTGTTTATGATCACCAATAGTATACAACTGACTAAAATTAAGTGGGTGTCGACCTTTGCTCACCTTTTGTTTAGCTTCTGCATCCCACAAGCCTTTAAATTTTTTATATTGTTCAGTAAAGTTGGCTGCCATAGGAGAATCGACAATCACCTCAATGGTTTGCCATACTGACTTATCAGCTCCTAGAGAATTTTTAAGGTGTTTACCAGACGACTGCGAGGCCATTTTTTGCTGCGATTTATGCTGCGTTTTATGTTGCTGATATATAATTTGCTCCAACTCATATAACAACTCTTGAGTTCTGCCGATACTGAATGCAGGAATAAGTACCACACCATTATCAGCAACCGCCCTTTCAATCACCCGTTGTAAGTTTTGTCTGCGTAGTTTTCTGCTTTGATGATTTTTATCACCATAAGTGGATTCGATAATTAAAGTATCAGCGCGATAGGGACTTTTGGGCGCAGGTAATAATGGTGCATACGGCGCACCTAAATCACCCGAAAATACCACTCGATGTTTATTAGTTAACGGCTTATCCGGTTTTTTATCTGACAAGTTACTCAAGCCCTTAACTAAAGGCGTGTCTAAAGGCTTCTCTAAAATAATGTTTTGAGGAAGTACTAGATCAATCTCTACATAAGCAGATCCTAAAATATGCCCTGCTGGTTGAAACTTAGCTTTAGCTTGTTGAAAGTCAACAGAACGATTTGAATCACTCGTTTGAGGTTTTATATTTAGATTAGCACTAGCGTTAACGGGTAAGTCAAACCACTGCTTGTAGGGAATTGGTTTATTTTGTTGTTTAAGTAACTTAAGGCACGCTGCAATTAACCCCTTATCTCGAGTAACTCCCACTTTAAGTGCATCTTCAATCACTAAAGGCAATAGACTAGCTGTCGCCTCAGTACAAAATATTGGCCCAGTAAAACCAGCAGCCAGTAGATAAGGAATTCGCCCAACATGATCAATATGACAATGAGTAACAATAAGTGCCGTGATATGACTAACATCAAAGTCGATAGCCAACCCCGTTGAAGCCGATTTACCTGAGACCTCAGCCCCTTGAAACAAACCGCAATCAATTAAAACACTAGTCGTAGCATTAATGACTAATTGATGACACGAACCAGTGACACCATTAACCGCACCGTGATGAATAACTTTAGCTTTAAAGTCCATTTTAAAATCCTTTTAAATTAGCTTTACCAACATCCTTTGTTAAGCATAGATCATTCAATGAACTTCCATACTAATCATTACCACTCAACGTATTCCCTGTAGGCGGGGATTTATTCGCGTATCACTTAGGGTTTCATTCTCACTTTGAGCTGACGCACATCCTCCTGAATCCAGCGGCACAACAAAACCAAAAAACTAGATTCTCGATTAGACACTTCGAGAATGACGACGAGAGTGTGACACCACCCAACCAACGTCGCCTTCCCGTAGGCGGGAACTTGTTCGCGCATCACTTAGGGTTTCATTCTCACTTTGGGCTTACGCACATTCTCCTGAATCCAGCGGCACAACAAAACCAAAAAACTGGATTCTCGATTAGACACTTCGAGAATGACGACGAGAGTATGACACCACTCAACCAAGGTATTTCCAACCCAGTAGGCGGGAAATAGTTCGTGCATTGAACATACCGTCATTCAAGAGCTTTCTTGGCCGACGGTACAGGAAGTACCTCATTAGAGAATTCAGGACGCACATTCTCCTGAATCCAAATAGATTAACAACTGGATCTTCGACAAGACAATTCGAAGATGACGACCATCAATTAAGAAGCCAGTCTACTTTACATCATTCCCGAAATGTCTTGTCGGGGATCCAGCTCTTATGTCAGTAATTCATTTTCACTTTAAACATACTCGCGCACAAAAAAGCGAGAATTTATTCGCGCATTTCTTACGTTAATTCACTATCACTTTGATCTATATAATTATTTCTTTTGTAACAATAATTTATTTTCAAAATAAGTACTATCCAACTGTTTATTGATAAGCCTTGCAACATCAGGGTTTATTGTTAACTCATTAGCAATACGAGTAAAAGACTGTACCGCCTCTACGACTTCATCGATTACCAATTGCGCCTGCTCCCAGCTAGCAAAGTTTGCTTGCCCTGCTAATTTTTGCATCACTTTCAAACTTGGTTGCTTTCCAAAGCCACAAAAAGCAGTTGCGTGTTCACTATGCGATGAAGGACTGAAAGTAACATCATAAAATGGAGCTAATTGCCACTGCCCACTATCTGGCTGCAAAAAAGCCCAGTTTTTACTGTGATCATCTTGATTCAAAGCAAACAGATTAAATACCATTCTGCGAAACATTACCTGTCCTGCAGCAGGACTACGACAAATGATAGCGCTAGCTTTAATTAAATCTTCATAATCTAAGCTTGGCATTCTGTAATCAGCATCAAGCAAACCACTTGCACTATGTAAGTGTAACCTACCCTCATTGCCATGCTGATTTTTTACTACATCAAAGCGTTTAACAGCTAACCACTGCTGAGCACCTGAGGCGGCGGGAGCATCTAATAGCCTCCACTTAGGGACATCAATCCCAGCTTGTTTTGCCATAGTTAAATAAGCAGCTTCACATACTCCTTCATCATGGCCAAGCGAAAGCTGTGAAGAAGTAAACTTAACTAAAAATGCTTCAGTATCATCGCTAGCACTTGTACTACAAAAATCATTCTTATCATTCTTATCATTCAAATATAACTGAGCTTTGGGTCTTGCTCCCCCTGAGCTACCAGCATGAATTAAAGCCTGTAATACCTCTGACGTTTGCCCATCAAAAATAGCCTGAGCTTGTAAACCTAATTGTGCTATGGATAACTGTTCTTCAACATTATTTTTTTGTAGTTCAGAAATCGGTAAATACGATAATGCTCCCATAGCTCCCTCACCTACAAACGACAGCCTATCCATAGCGGTAATTTGTGCAGGCAGAGTATTAACTTGCCTAAAGACTCTATCCATTAAGAGTAAACCCCAACCATCTGGGAGTGAGTCAGAGAAAGCACCATGTAATCGATTATGTGGCTGTACTGGCGCTAGCTGCAATGTTGAATCAAAACTAAGATTAAAAGGAGATAGATTATGGTATTGCTCTAAATAACTTGTATCGTATTGAAAGTAAATGCCTTGACTATTTTGAGCTAAAACGCCAACAGTGACATTATCGCCAGTTGCGAGTTTACGAAATACAGATAACTTATTAACGCGCCCATAATCCATTAACCTAATACCTCATCAATAGAGGTAGGGGCTTTACTGAAAAGTTGTGTTTGAGTGAGAGAATTTAAACGATCTAACTCATCCAAACTCTGCCACAGTAAAATAAACTGTCGAAAAGAAATTTGTTGAGTCACTTCGAATTTTTTAATAGTAGAAGCAGGTACAGTACTGATTTTAGCAAGTTGATCTCGAGAAAGTTTCGCAGTCTTTCTTTTAACAACAAGCCACTCACAAAGTGACGCCTGAACATCATTAGCCGACAACAAAGACAACTTACTCATAAAACACCAAAAACAATAGACACTATGATAGCCATTATAGCTCAAAAAACATAGAAAGAGACACAATGACACCCATTAGTTGGTTTTATTATCCCCCTGTAAGCGGGAACTTGTTCGCGTATCACTCAAGATTTTATTTGCGCATCACTTAAGTATTCATTCACGCTTTGGGCTAACGCACATTCTCCTGAATCAGCCGGCACAACAAAACCAAAAAACTGGATTCCCGATTAGACACTTCGGGAATGACAGCGAGAGTCTGACACCACCCAACCAACGTCCCCTCACCCTGTCGGCGGGAACTTACGCTGCATGGATGCAGCTTATTAGAGAATGCAGACGTGGCATGGATGCCACTTATGAAGATAATGCAGGAGCAATTATCTTGACGCATATTCTCCTGTTCG
>NZ_PJAU01000059.1 GCF_002836255.1 Colwellia sp. 75C3
AGAAAACGTTCCGTATGGAACGTAGGTGAGAGTCGCATTCGCTCTTCACCTGAAACAAAATAAGCTGAACTTAATTTGCGTTGCTCGTTGCTGTTGCCCCGAAGCAGGATGCGTATAATACGCTTCCGAGTTTTGATGTCAACGTTTATTTTAAAGTATTTCGAAAAACATTTAAAAGTTAATGTTAACTTACGTTATTTACCGTTATTACAGCTAGATAACATATCAAAACAGTTCATTGATGATTCATTTTGCGTGAACCCCTTGGAACTGGAGCGCATTGTAAAGATTTATATAATTAGGTCAACCCTTTTTTCGTTAAAATCATAATTAAAAACCACTTGCTTAACTTTCATACAGGCCTTGTGTGTGTTTACTTCAATACGTTCATTACTTACTCATATCTATTAAATTGACTTCAATTACTTAGCCTTATCTCTATAAACTTTTTGATTACTAAATATCCCTGGCACTGCATTTATCAGCTAGCTATGTTATTTTTATCACTACTTTACCGAAAACATGCGTCTTCATATGGTTTGGGTATAAACATTCAATTAGATTGCAGTATTGCAATAGGTGCTATATGAGTATTACTAACATACGTCCTTATAAGGGCATTCATCCTTCCATTGGTGCTAATATTTACATTGATAGCTCAGCTGTTCTTGTTGGAGATATTACTTTATCGGAAGATGTCAGTATTTGGCCTCTTGTTGCAGCACGTGGTGACGTAAATACAATTACCATTGGTAGCCGAACTAATATTCAAGATGGTAGTGTTTTGCATGTCACTCGAAAAAGCCCAAGTAACCCACAGGGCAATCCTTTAATAATTGGTGATGATGTTACCATTGGTCATAAGTGCATGTTGCACGGTTGTCAGCTTGGTAACCGTATACTTGTGGGTATGGGCGCCATTATTATGGATGGTGCCATCATTGAAAATGATGTTTTTATTGGTGCGGGCAGTTTAGTGCCTCCGAATAAAACATTAGTTAGCGGTTATTTATATGTAGGAAACCCTGTAAAACAGGTTAGACCCTTAAAAGAAAGTGAGGCAGCTTTTCTTAAACAATCAGCAATAAATTATGTTGAATTAAAAAATGATTACTTAAATGATTAACTACCTTAGTAAATATATTTATTAGCGCATTTGTATATGAATACTACTTCCCTCTGGCTCATTTTTTTCGAGCCAGAGTTCGACTATTTCTTCTAGATCAAATTTAGTACAAGTATCTATTTCTTCAAGCATCTTTAGCTGCATTGAATGGAAGTAAATAGTAATCACTTGCGCTGATAATAATGCCGTAAAGCACCAAGCATCTTGCTCTTTATCAAAGGCTAAATCATCATTAAATAAAATTGCTTGATTCATACTGATTTCTCTCTTTATTTTAAAGAAGCTCTTAATTTAGCAATTACTGGCTGAACTTCGGGAGTCACTCCTCGCCAAACTTCAAAGCTAACGGCTGCTTGTCCTACCAACATACCCAAGCCATCAA
This sequence comes from Colwellia sp. 75C3, assembly GCF_002836255.1. Lineage (GTDB taxonomy): Bacteria > Pseudomonadota > Gammaproteobacteria > Enterobacterales > Alteromonadaceae > Colwellia. The sequence continues at coordinate 1,509 of NZ_PJAU01000059.1, forward strand.
TCACTTTTATTGCCCCATGTTCTTTTGCCCATTTAAGGAATGGAGTTTCATCTTTACCGTAGACCATGTCATAACAAACCACATTCTGACTTATTATTGAAGTTGATATTGGCGGTAAATGGCCTGATAAACTCGCTGACGTAGCATTTATAATTACATCGAAACTCAGTTGTTCGAGATCTTGGTAACCTAAAGCACTTAGGCGACTATCTGCAAAGTGCTGACATAATGTATCAGCTTTACTTACCGTTCGATTCGCAATAACAATAGAATGAGGACCTTGTGCAAGTAAAGGTAATAAAACCCCTCTTGCCGCTCCACCTGCACCCAATAGCAAAATCCGACTGTTTTTTAAAGAAACGTTGTTAGTAATTAAATCCTGAACTAATCCTGCTCCATCAGTATTATCACCAAAAATCTTACCTTCTTTAAAGGTAAGTGTATTGACAGCGCCAGCTAATGACGCACGGTCGGTGAGTTCATCAGCTAAAGCCAATGCTTGCTCTTTAAAAGGTACTGTGACGTTTGCGCCCTTGCCATCCTGATGGATAAAGTCGGCAACGGCATTGGAGAAGCCGTCAATATCAACTAACTGTTTTTGATAATTGATATTTTGTTGGCTCTTACTAGCAAATATATGATGAATATCTGGGGAACGGGAATGCTCTATTGGGTTTCCAAAAACGCGATATTGATCTGGGGTCTGTTGTGTCATAGTTATTGCAAATAAGTTAGCGTATGGCTACAGCCTAACTGAATCAACAATTAATGAAAACAAAAAAGCAGTAACCCTTTAGAATAAGTTACTGCTTTTTATTGTAAGTGCTTATTTAATATTCTTAGAATTTATAACCAAGCATTACGGAATATACCATAGGGTCGACATCAATACTTGCGGTACCAATACTATCACCACCTACATCAAAGCTGGCATCTGAATTGATATCTATATAACGAATAGAGGCATTTACATGCCATTTCTCATTAATATGATAGTCAGCACCAATTTGCACTGAATAGCCAAAAGAACCATCTAACTCTAAGTTGCTTAAACCTAAACCTGTTGGAGCAGATTCGAATTCTTCATCAAAAAATATTGTGTAATTTAAGCCAACACCAATATAAGGCTTAAGAGAAGTCCCTGTATCAAAATAGTACAGAGCACTTAGCGTTGGTGGTAAGTGACTAACTTCGGCCAATTTTACTCCATCTACACCCAAAACAGCATTCGGGTCTTGGATTGTCACATCATGAGTAAATGGTGTTGCTGCAAGCAGTTCAATTGCCCAATTACTATCAAAGAAATACACTACATTTAAACCTAACTGTGTATTGTCATCCACAGTCATCGTCATAGTGGAGTCATTACCACCTAAAATAATTGGGGTTTTACCCGTATCAGGTGAAACCATAGTGAGACCTCCTCTCACTAAGATGTCACCTGCTTGATTAGCTAAAGCTGCAGTAGGAAGTATTGATAATAAAGCGATGGTTAATAACGTTTTTTTCATGATTTTATATCCTTAAAATAATTATGGGTATAATAGTCATATTGATTTAATAAAGTTTGATTTAGCGCAACGTTTTAACCACTATCTAGGACGCTCATCGATACTTTGATCTCGATCATATTCTTATGATATTCAAAGAAAACATCACATTATCTAACTGGAGTTGCGGATAGATTAGCAGTGTTATTCTCTTAACTTTCACACATCAATAAATCATTTAACTTCTGATTACTTTACCTGTCAACGCATCAATAATTTTTGATGGTGAAGTATGACCTAGAGTTACTCCCTTAAGTATAAAGTCGACTTGATTAGATAAGGTGAGATCTAATGTCTGCCAAGTTTTGGCGGGTTCTTGTCCAGATAAATTAGCACTGGTTGAGACTATTGGTTTATTCGTTTGCTTACACAAGGCAACTACATCGGGTTGACTGGTAATTCTTACAGCAATAGTATCAAAGCGTCCTGATAATAACGGTGAAATTGTATTATTTTTAGATATTAGCTGAGTGATGCCATCAGGCCATCTTGATAATACGCTAGCACGCATATCTTGCGGGATTTTACTGTCGTCAATATATGGAAGTAACTGAGCGTAGTTTCCTGCGAGTAAAATCAGTCCCTTGTCAGCAGACCTTGCTTTTAACTGCAACAGGCGCTTAAGTGATTCTTCATTATCAGGATCACAGCCAAGCCCAAATACCGCTTCCGTTGGATAAGCAATTATGCCTCCACTGTTAAAAGCATCAACTACATTTTTTTCGCTCACAGATCGCCCTTATCTTAATTAATCACTTCCATACAATATTACCAAACACTGTTCATAAACGCCTAGTGAAGGATTAATTTATCGATAGAAAAGTTCTATATTCCGTATTTAGCTAAACAAGGTTATAATTACAGCTCTATTTTTACTTTCTTCATATACGAAGAACATTCTATAATTTTAAAGGGCATAAATTCATGACAGTCGGTATCATCATGGGATCAAAATCAGATTGGCCAACAATGCAGCACACAGCAGAAATGCTTGATTCTTTAGGTGTAAAGTACGAAACCAAAGTCGTTTCTGCACACCGTACGCCTCACTTACTTGCCGAATATGCTGAAAGTGCAAAAGATAGAGGTATTAAGGTTATTATTGCAGGCGCTGGCGGTGCAGCTCATTTACCAGGAATGGCAGCTGCTTATACTGCTTTACCTGTTTTAGGTGTTCCTGTGCAATCTAAAGCTCTTAATGGCCAAGATTCTTTATTATCTATTGTACAAATGCCAAAAGGTATCGCTGTAGGTACATTAGCCATTGGTAATGCCGGTGCAGCTAACGCTGGATTACTTGCAGCACAAATCATTGGTACTTATGACGCTGAAATCCAACAAAATATCGAAGAGTTTCGTCAAAAGCAGACTGAAACCATACTTGCTAACCCAAACCCGGCAGAATAGAACCTCTCATGAATAAAGTTCTCATACTTGGCGCAGGTCAATTAGCTCGAATGATGGAATTAGCGGGCACACCTTTAAACTTGGATGTTAAAGCTCTCGATGTATTAAGTAATAAGGTTGTACAACCTCTTGCTCCTGAATATATTTGTAGCGATTTAGAAACAGGCATTAAAAATGCTGATGTAATTACAGCTGAATTTGAGCATGTTGCCCATGACATACTTGCTGAGTGTGAGCAATCAGGGAAGTTAAATCCAACAAGTAACGCGATTAAAATTGGTGGTGATAGGAGATTAGAAAAAGCATTACTTGAATCTTGTAATGCTGCCAATGCCAAACACTATTTTGTTAACTCTAAAATAGATTTTGATAAAGCTATTGAACACTTATCATTACCTATTATCTTTAAGAGTGCACTTGAAGGATATGACGGGAAAGGGCAATGGCGATTAAAGTCAGCTGCTGATTCAGATGCCATTTGGCAAGATATGGCTGACTTTATTGCGGCCTCAAAAACGACTGTTAAACAAGGTATTGTTGCTGAGCAAATGGTACCTTTTGATCGTGAAATCTCGCTGGTTGGTGTTCGTCGTATAAACGGTGATGTTGCGGTTTATCCTTTAACTGAAAATCATCATACTAATGGTATTTTGAGTGTATCTGTTGCTGCTCCTGTTGATGAACAATTGCAGGAACAAGCCAGTAAGGTGTTTAAAGCGCTTACAGATAAACTCAATTATGTTGGAGTTATGGCAATTGAATTTTTCCAAGTGGGAAATCAACTCTTAGTCAATGAAATTGCACCAAGAGTACATAATTCAGGACATTGGACCCAACAAGGAGCTGACACTTGTCAGTTTGAAAATCATTTAAGAGCAATCTGTGATTTGCCTTTAGGTAGTACTGCACTGATTCGCCCTACAGCAATGGTTAACATCATTGGTGAAGATACTGTACCTAATGAGGTGCTTGCTATACCGAGTGCTACTATTCATTGGTATAACAAAGGTAAACGTGCCGGTCGTAAAATGGGTCACATAAATGTTAGTGGTGAGAGTGAGTTACAACTTGCTGAGCGTTTACAGTGTTTAGCCGATATCCTTTGTAAACAAGCCTACCCAGATCTTAATGGCTTCGCAAAAAGCTATTTAGAAAAGCACAGCTAATAACTTTTTTAGTTGATAAGCTAAAAATAAAAAGACGCCTATTACGTATATAGTAAAGGCGTCTTTTTTATATCTATAGTTACTGCCTATTTATAGCAATTTCTGCATATAAGAACACTTTTTATCTGCACACTGGTATTTGAGTCCGGCAGCCATATTTCTTTTTAATAAAAGAGGAAATTGACACTTTTCACAGCGCCCTTCAATTGGCTCATGATTGACGACAAACTTACACTTTGGGTAAGCATCACAAGAGTAAAACTTCTTACCAAATCGACTGGTCTTTTCTTGCAGTGAGCCTCTTTTACAACTTGGGCACACCACATCTTGTATGATCTCTTGCGCCTCTTGCTCAATATGATGGCATTGGGGGAAGTTACTACAACCAATAAACATACCGTAGCGACCTTGCTTAACCGCTAACACATGAGAGCATAATGGACATTCACTTCCCGGTAATGTTTTATCTTCAACACGTTCGTGTTCAACCACTGCCCGAGTATATTGACAGTTAGGATAATTGACACAACCTAAAAATGCTCCTGATTTACCATGTTTAATGGACAATTCTGATCCGCATTCAGGACACACTTGATACTCTTTTTCTAAAGCATGTTCGTGATGAGTAAAAAGAGCTTTATCTGATTCAGACATTAGTGGAAATTGCGCATAAAATAAGTGTAGCGCTATTATGCCACAAAATGTCCCTGAGCAATACGCTCAGTGACTGCTGGCTAAATACACTGCATAGTGAATTTAGTCAGCTTGAGGGGAATTGGTTAGTGAAGTGGACCTTCTTGTTCTTCAAAGATTAAGTCTTCTAGCTGGGAGTACGCAGACTCTTTACCTGGTACATTAAATAACACCATCAAAATAACCCACTTCAAATCATCCATAGAGAAATACTTGGTATCAAGTTCCATGACTCTATCGATCACCATTTCACGCGTGGTAAAATCAAGCACATTAACTTGCTCTAAAAATAAAATAAAACCACGACTTGGGGTATCAAGTAACTGCATTTCTTCACTGGTATAAATACGTACCGACTTACTGCCTACGCGAGTAAGATAAGGATAAGCATCTGTGTCTTGCAACGCGGTAAGTTTTTCAAGCCAATTTAATGCTTTATATATTTCATCCTGATGAAAGCCTGCGCGTGTTAACTCATCAGTTAACAGCTCATGATCCACCATGGCTTCTGCTTCATTTTGGATGTACGTTTCAAAAAGATACATTAAGATATCGAACATAACTAGCCCCTTTTATTGCGTTCTAATGTAGCCACCAGGTACCGCAGATACCAGACCACTTAGCTCAAGCATTGTTAACCGAATTAACACTTCCTCTACGGGAAGTTCGCTCCGTGAAACTACCTTATCTACGGGAGTAATCTCAAATCCCACACTAGCCAACAATGCATCGTTACACAAGTCTTTTTGATTTATTTCACTTTCTCCATTGTGAGTGCCCTTTTCAACTGACTCTAAAGCCTGTTGACCACCCTTTAAGTGTAGACTAGGTTTATCTGCAAAAGCGAACTCATCTATTATATCGGCACATTGTTCAACAAGTTTAGCGCCTTGTTTAATTAACCAGTGACAGCCTTTAGCTTGTTTATTTTCAATAGAGCTAGGAATAGCGAAAACGTCTCTATTTTGATCGAGTGCACAGCGAGCTGTAATCAAAGAACCACTTTTTAACTCTGCCTCTACCACTAATACACCTAAGCTTAAGCCACTAATAAGACGATTTCTTTTTGGAAAGTGCCCCGCTCTAGCTTGTGTGCCTGGAATAAACTCACTAATAATTGCGCCACTTGACGCAATTATTTGCTGTGCCAGACATAAATGTCTAGCTGGATATACTTGATCTAATCCAGTAGCAACAACTGCGATGGTACCCGCAGGTTGGCTAAGAGCACCACGATGTGCTGCAGCATCAATACCGAGAGCCAATCCACTGGTGATAACAAAATTTAGCTGCACCAATTGTTGGCATAATGAAAATGCAGTATCCCTTCCCCCTACACTAGCAGAACGACTACCGACCACTGCTAATTGCGGGGCATTGAGTAATAATGTATTTCCCTGAACAAATATTACTAAAGGTGGATCATAAATTTGTTTGAGTAATTGTGGATAGCGAGGTTCGTCAAAACAAATGATGACACTATTACATGCTGCACTTGTTCGAATAATTTGCGCTATTTTTTGCCAGTCAGGCTGATGAAAAGCGTAAAGTTGTTTTACACTTAAATTATTAGCAGAGCTAAGTACAGAGGGCTTATTATCTAACGAAAATAATGCTGTTAAACCAAAGGTTTCAACAAGTGCTATTTTTTTGTGGATGGCTAACCGAGGAACAAGCTTTAAAGCTAACCAATGTTCAATATTATTACTGTTATTAATCATTACTTGTCTTCTCCTTAAGAGCAAGTCATGTATCCGCTCCACCTGAAGACTCAGTAGGAGCGGGTATAGGTTTTATTTTTTCTCTAATAAAGCAGGAAAAATAAAACACTCAACAGTTGGCTATTCTGGAGCAGTAATCAAATCGTTTATTCTTGCTGGTTTCTGGGTATTAAGAATAAGTGCCATACTTGCTTTTTGGTACACTTTAAAAACCATTAATTCACCTAATTGCTCTTCTGGCATTTTATAATCACTACCCGTTATCTTATTCCAACGAGACGTTTCTATACTATAGGCAGGACCATTGCCGGTATCAACAACGGCAGGACTTGTTCGCTTTATCGCCATAACATCACCGACAGTAACGTCATGCTCAAAACCACGGTTAATCATAACTACTTCAAGCTTGGCAAATTCACGGCCATTGCTAGTTGCCTTAATAATAGCGCCACGTAGGGATGAATTAGCAGCTTTCATAGGAAAAACAGCTGGTAACAATTGTCCTTCATTAACTGGTACTACATAGTGTCCAGCATGAATCTCTCTTTTCACAGAGCCAACATTCATCGTTGAAGGTACATCATCTTCGATATCACCGCGCTTTATTACCTGTCCGGTACCAACTAGATTGACATAAAAACCTAAAGAATCGCCTGTTTCAGGATCAAAAATTTCTTCACCTTTATCATAAATGGCGTAACTGTGAGCAAGCTCTAAATCCGCATTAACATAAACTTTGAAGTCATTCGTTGTCATTCTGTAGCCTTCATCACTACCAATAATATAAGGCAATGCTTCTAACTCATCTTCTGTAAATAAATTGTCATATCTAATAAAGGGTGCAATCACTTCTAGTGGTAATAAAGTAATGGAAGAATCTTTAGTCTTTTCTTGGCGAATCTTAGGTGACCATTTATAGCTTGGTTTTACTGGCTCTACCACAAGCATTGGTTCACCATTTTCATCAAAGACAAGCTTTAAAATATCACCTGGATAAATTAAGTGCGGGTTATTAACTTCTGGATTTAAACGCCATAACTTAGGCCATAACCAAGGTTGATCAAGAAATAGCGCTGAAATATCCCATAACGTATCACCTTTAACTACTGTATGTGTTTTAGGTGCATCATCATTAAGCTTTATCTGGTCGGCAAGTACTACCAATGGACAAGACAGTAAAGATAGCGAGAGTATTATTTTTTTAAGCATGGAGCTCATTCCTTTTCGTGCTTACTGCTGTAACGCACTATAAATATTGGTTATATCGAGTGACTTAAAAATGCAGGTTTCAGTTACAGTTACTTGAGTATATAATTAAAACATAACATTCTAGATGAATTATCGCTAATTCTTTTAACAAAATATGACTATTTTAACTGTATTACGTTTTCCCGATCCGCGTTTAAGAACAAAAGCGCAGTCCCTTACTGATATTACTGATGCAACGGCTATGATTATAGACGATATGTTGGCAACTATGTATGAAGAAAAAGGCGTCGGTCTGGCCGCTACCCAAGTCGATATTCATCAACGTATTGTTGTAATGGATACTTCTGAAGATAACGATCAGCCCTTAGTCTTTATCAACCCTGAAATTATAGCTACTAGTGACGAAACATCCATCAATGAAGAAGGTTGTTTATCTGTTCCTGGCACTTATGCCAAAGTAGATCGTCATGATGCATGTACGGTAAAAGCACTTGATCGACAGGGTAAAGAATTCACATTAAACGCCACTGAATTGCAAAGTATTTGTATACAACATGAACTTGACCACTTAAACGGTGTTTTGTTTGTTGATTACCTATCCCCGCTAAAGCGTCAACGTATTCAAAAAAAGCTTGAAAAAGAAGCTAGACTTGAAAAAAATCAGTAAGTACTTACTCACTTACAATAATAGGAATTCCTTTGGCTACTCCATTAAATATCATCTTTGCAGGCACTCCTGACTTTGCAGCACAACATTTAGCCGCGTTAATTCACGCTAAACATAATGTTATTGCCGTTTATTGCCCGCCAGACAAACCAGCAGGTCGCGGTAAAAGACTAACCGCTTGCGCAACAAAGCTACTCGCACTAGAGCACAACATTATTGTTGAGCAGCCTATTAATTTTAAGAGTGAAGAAGACCAACAGCAATTAGCTCAATATAATGCGGATATCATGGTTGTCGTTGCTTATGGCCTATTATTACCTGAAGTAGTTTTAAGTGCTCCACGTTTAGGTTGTATTAATGTACACGGTTCAATTTTACCTAAGTGGCGTGGTGCTGCACCTATACAGCGATCACTTGAAGCGGGTGATAAAAAAACAGGTGTCACTATCATGCAAATGGATAAAGGTTTAGATACTGGCGACATGATATTAAAAACCGAGTGTGACATAGAGATTACCGATACTAGTGCTAGCCTTTATGAAAAACTCGCCAACCTTGGCCCAACAGCGTTAGTAGAAACACTCACATTGATGGCTTTGCCTAATTATCAAGCCAGTGATCACAATATTGCTCAAGATAATGAATTAGCCACTTACGCCAAGAAACTAGATAAAGCTGAAGCAGAACTTAATTGGCAACTTAGTGCCACCGAACTGCACCGCAAAGTTAGAGCATACATCCCTTGGCCGGTATCTCAATTTACCTTCACTGAGTCAGAGACTGAATCGGAAGGTAAGCAACATAGATTACGAGTCTGGCAAGCATCCGTTCAAGAATATCAAGGCAATGCAGTTCCTGGCACTATAATAAAAGCAGACAAAGAAGGTATCGATGTAGCAACAACTGATGGTTGCTTACGCCTAGAAGTTATTCAACTTCCTGGAAAAAAAGCATTGGCCGTGAAAGATATCCTTAATGGTCGCAGCGATTGGTTCGTTGTTGGCAGTCCTATAAATAAGCTTGGTTAATAAAAAATGATAATTAATATTAGAGCTCTTGCAGCAAAATGTTGTTACGCCGTTATAGATCAAGGGCGAAGCTTAAGTGACGAACTACCAAAACAACAAGATAAACTGATAGGTAAAGATAAGGGCTTGCTGCAAGAAATTTGCTATGGCGTACTTCGCTATCTCCCTGAATTAGAAAACGATGTCAGTCAATTAGTACAAAAGCCTATAAAGGGAAAGCAGAGAGTCTTTCATTTTTTGCTTTTAGTGGGGGTTTATCAAATAAGATATATGCGTATACCTGACCACGCAGCGGTGAGTGAAACGGTAGCAGCAACAAAAACGTTAAAAAATGACCATATGAAAGGGTTGGTTAATGCTGTGCTTAGAGGTTTTTTACGTACTTTGGAAGCAGAAAGTAAACAAGACAACAAAACAGATAAAAAGATACCTGACCCAATAAAATACAATCATCCAGGTTGGTTTATTAAAAAAATACAACATGCTTACCCTGATCAATGGCAAGCGATACTCGATGCAAATCAGCAAAAGCCGCCAATGTGGTTGCGAACCAATCAGCAACACCATACTAGTGAGCAATATCAGGCGCTACTTATTGAGGCAGATATTGAAATTGCCAATATTGAACCACACTCCCAGGCCATTGCACTTGCTAAACCACTCGATGTCGCTCATTTACCCGGATTTGATGACGGCTGGGTTTCAGTACAAGATGGTGCAGCACAACAAGCAGCACGTTTACTCGATTGCCAACCCAATGATGTTGTACTAGATTGCTGTGCAGCACCCGGTGGTAAAACCTGCCATATCCTTGAGAAAACGCCTGATATTGCCTCAATGACTGCAATAGACATTGAAGAAGGTCGTCTTACTCGCGTTCATGAAAATTTAGATCGCTTAAATCTAACCGCTGAAGTAATTACTGCAGACGCAGCTACCCAAGAGTGGTGGTCTGGCGAACAATTTGACCGTATACTACTTGATGCGCCCTGCTCTGGAACTGGCGTTATTCGCCGTCATCCTGATATAAAATGGTTACGTAAAGCCGACGATATTGATAAGTTAGTCGTATTGCAGCAGCAGATTCTTGACAACATTTGGTCAATGCTCAAACCAGGCGGTACCTTACTTTATGCAACCTGTAGTGTTTTACCTGAAGAAAACAGTCTGCAAATATCTCGCTTTATAGAGCAAAATCAAGACGTACAATTAATTGCCATTAACAGTAATAACCCTGATACTGATGAAAATGCAATAGGTTGGCAATTATTACCTGATGCTGAAAACATGGACGGCTTTTATTACGCCAAATTGTTAAAACTAAAATAATATAAACAACAAAAGCAGAAAAGTAATACATGAAAATAATCATAGTGGGTGCAGGACAAGTTGGCGGTACGTTAGCTGAAAACCTTGTTGGTGAAAACAACGATATTTCTGTAGTAGACATAGATGGTGAAAAGCTACGTGAACTGCAAGACAAAATGGATTTACAAGTCGTTACTGGTCAAGGTTGTCACCCCGATGTATTAAAAAGTGCTGGCGCTGAAGATGCTGACATGGTTATTGCGGTGACTAGTGACGATGCCACCAATATGATCACATGCCAAATATGTTCTTCACTATTTAATACGCCGAAAAAGATTGCTCGTATCCGCTCGAATCAAATATTAAAATATTCAGAGCAACTTTTTCATAAAAAGCATATCCCTGTAGATCATGTTATTGCCCCTGAAGAATTAGTAACACGAGATATTGCTCGTCTAATTGATTACCCTGGTGCACTGCAAGTATTAGAATTTGCGCACGGAAAAGTGAGTCTGGTTGCAGTAAAAGCTTACTATGGTGGTTTACTTGTTGGTCACGCACTTTCAACATTAAGAGATCATATCCCTAATGTTGATACTCGCGTTGCGGCAATTTACCGAAATGGTAAGCCTATTCGTCCTCTTGGTACTACCGTAATTGAAGCTGACGATGAAGTTTTCTTCATCGCCGCGAGTATTCATATTCGTGCGGTGATGAATGAATTACAAAAATTAGAAGCCGCATACAAGCGCATTATGATTGCCGGTGGCGGTAATATTGGTGCTGGTTTAGCAAGAATTTTAGAAAAAAACCATCAAGTAAAGCTCATTGAACGTTCACCAAAACGTGCGGAACAATTAACTTCTGAGCTCAATGATACCTTAGTTTTCGCTGGTGACTCTTCCGACCAAGAATTACTCACAGAAGAGAATATTGATCAATTTGATATTTTTATCGCGGTTACCAATGATGACGAAGCTAATATCATGTCGTCACTACTCGCTAAAAAACTTGGCGTTCGTAAAACCATGGTACTTATCCAACGAGATGCCTACATTGATTTAGTACAAGGCAGTACTATTGATATTGCGATATCACCACAGCAAGCCACTATCTCTGCATTATTAACACACGTTAGACGTGGTGCTATCGATAACGTTTATAGTCTACGCGGCGGCGCAGCTGAAGCCATTGAAATTGTTGCTAAGGGTGACGAGAAATCATCCAAAGTTGTTGGTCGCTCAATCAAAAACATTAAACTACCACCGGGTGCGACTATCGGTGCAGTTGTCCGAGGTAGTGAAGTCTTAATCGCTCATTCAAACACCTTAATTCATGAAGAAGATCACGTTATTCTATTTTTAGTGAATAAACGCTATATTAGCGATATAGAAAAGCTGTTCCAAGTGAGCGCCATTTACTTCTAGTCCTTTTGAAATAACTACTTACAGCTAATTACTTACCTTACAATTGATTAGCTGTAATAATCCCGTTCCTGTCACACAGTCTTTAAAGTGAGAGTTATCACTCTCGTTTCAAATAATAAAAAATAATAATTTAAAAGGATTTTAATGAAAATATCAAAGGTATTTACCGCTATTACTTTTGCGCTTTCGAGTGTAGCTTTTACCACTCAAGCAGAACTTGCTGATAGTACTCAAGATTGGCAAACGTTTGAAACTGAAAATTTCCGTGTGCATTTCACCCCTGAATATCGTCAATGGGCCTTATCCAGTGCGCGAGAAATGGAAGTTGTCCGTCAATTAATCAAAGATCAACAAGGCCGAGTGCTCACAGAAAAAGTAGATACCTTTATTATTGACCCATATAACGCGGCAAACGGTTTTGCCGTACCACTTAGCCATAAGCCTTATATGGCTCTTTTCGCAACACCAGCACAATCAGATACTGTTATTTCAAGTTCAACGGGTTGGCAGCAACTTTTAGTACTACATGAGTATGTGCATCTAGTACATCTAGCTCAAAAAAGTCGAAGTAATTGGCGAAATAATGTTGCCAATTGGTATGATGTTTTTGATGCGAGTCAGATAAATGGTGAACGATGGGTTAGTGAGGGGTATGCAACATTACTCGAATCGAGATTAACCGGTCGAGGTCGCTTATTCAACAATCAAATTGAAGCCATTATTCAAAAGTTTGCGCGACAAGGCGCAATGCCATCTTACAAAGAACTCAGTGTTGCTAATGACAATTTTATGTCTGGCTCTATGGCTTACCTTGTTGGTGTGCGTTATTTAAAGTGGTTAGAAGATAATTATGGCGTAGATACACTGGATGCCGTTTGGACTCGTTGGTCTGCCGTTGAACAACGAGACTTTGAAGCGGCTTTTAAAGGTGTTTTCCCTGATACTGCCAAAAACCTTTATCAACGTTTCGTTGCTGAATACACTTTCAATGCCATGAAACATGAAGTTAAACTCGGTAAAAATAGCAATGCGGATAATCGCTCAGCATTATGGTTAGATTTATCTGATTATATTAGTGGTCCAAGTTTAAGCCCACAAGGCGATTACCTTGCTATCGTTGAAACACAAAGAACTGATGAAGGAAAAATCACTAAGTTAAATGTATATAAGACTAGCGAAAACACAAAAAAGGCAGAAGAGTTTACTAAAGATAACAAAGAGTTATTGGAAGAAGATCCTCAAGATATTGTAGATAAAGCGCCGAGTGTTTTTAAAAGAGAAGTGGCCTACACATTAAATCAAAAAAACAATCGTGGTATTAATAACCCTCGCTGGCTTGATAAGGATACCCTTATATATGGTTCAGCGACCTTAGCTAGTGTAAATAGCCTTCATCAAGATCTGTTTTCTTGGCATTTGCCTACAAATACCGTAAAGCAATTGACTAAAAGCGCAAATATTCGTCGTTTTGATATCAGTAATGATGGCCAATATATTATTGCTGAACGTAATCGATTTGGTTATTCTCAATTAGTAAAAGTAAGCTTATCCCCTTCATCAATCGGACAAATTACTGCTGAATTAACGCAAAAAAGCCTTGAGCACGTTTACGATTTCCCACGACTTCGCCCTACTTCTGATGGTAAACCTTCAGATAGTTTTGCTTATGTTAGCTCAACTTTAAATAATAAATGGCAGTTAAAAGTTCGTCAGCTAAGTGACGGTCAAGAAACAATTATTCCACTCCCAGAAAACTACCAATTTCTTTCTTTTCCTGAATGGTCTAAAGATGGAGAGGCATTGTATTTTGTCGCTGGCTTAGACAGTGCAACACGCATATATAAGTATGATTTTACGACTGAAGATTTATCGTCTATCACCTTAGGTGAACAGGTTGTTACCTGGCCTATGGTTCAGAAGGATAATAAACTACTGCACTTGGCGATTAATTCTGAGGGCTCAGATGTTTTTCAATTAGATTTAACCAAAGCTAATAAACAACTTATTACCGATACAACAACGAGTTCGGCAATGACCGTTGAGTTAGCTGACAAGTTAAAACTAGCCAAAGCAACTGTCCATATTGATGAGAGTATTGGTGAACAATCAACCTATGGCATAGGTCCACAACAGGGTACCATAACCTTAGCAGAGAGCTATTATTCTGCCAGTAGCAGTATGTTAGAAGTCGGTTACAAGTCTGGCGATGTACTTTCTCGTTTTGACTGGCAAGTAAACCTCAGCCAAGATGTTTTCAGCAATATTATCTCTGGTGCATCAGGGGTTGTTCGCTGGCAGGGATGGCCTGTTAAATTACTTGCACACAGTTACGTATTCAACTTAAAAATAGATCAACAAGATAGTGATGCATTATCTTTGGGTAAAACAACTGAAAAAGGGCTGTTATTTGAGGCTCGCTATCCATATAACGTAGAAACACTTTCTGTCGATGTATTTGTACAAGCGCAAGCTTCACAATTTGAAAACAGCCAACATGTTGATTTTTCTAGCCAGTCTTTTTCCCTCGGTATTGAACAAAGTTGGTCTCATGACCAACAGAGCTGGGGTATTTCGCAAATGATTAACGCCCAAGTAATTGGTGCCCAAGATGATCAAGCCGATGCAGGCATTAGTGGTAATGGCAATGATGGTAGTTACACGGGTAGTAATGGTCTAGTAAACCTCAGTGCGCATATAAAAAGCTTTAGCTTAGGTTTTAACTATCTTTGGGCACAACGTTCTGAAGATGCTGGCGATATACTTAGCTTAGGTGGTTACGCTTCTACACTCATTCAAGACAAAGCGCATCTCAATAAGCAGTTAGCGCCCGAGTTGGCTTTTTATCGTCAAACAGGTAATGACTATCAAGCCTATCAAGCCTATATACCATTAGGGATTGTTGAAGTGTTTTATACTCGACATGAAATGGCTGAACGAGACATTATTGATAGTTACGGCGTTAAAGGGTCTATCAATAACGACTTTGGTTTTACTGGGGTCACTAATTTAGCGATTAATTATGGTATTGCACAAGTTAACCCCGAGAATGAGAGTTCTGATACTCAAGGTTGGCTTGCCTTTAGTTACCAGTGGTAATTATACCAATTCAATTGATCACCTAACCATTGGATAGATTGGTGGACTTATGAAGTTGTACATACCTATTTAATTATATGTCTGTACAACTCATGAACGCCAGAAGGCTGGAGTAAACAAAACTAACAGCGTAAAAATCTCTAAACGACCAAATAACATTGCCATGATTAATACCCACTTACTCATATCATTAATCGATGAAAAGTTAGCAGCAACCTCACCTAAGCCAGGGCCAAGGTTATTAATACAAGCAGCAACCGCGGTGAATGCCGTAATGTCGTCCATACCTGCGGCAAGTAGTAATAACATACAAATAACAAACACTGCAGCATATGCAGAGAAGAATCCCCATACCGCTTCAACAATACGATCTGGTAAAACTTTTCGACCTAATTTGATACTAAATATAGCTCTGGGATGTACTAGCTTGTTGAGTTCTCGAAGGCCTTGTAAATAGAGTAATACCACCCTAACTACCTTCATTCCGCCACCGGTACTACCCGCACAACCACCTATGAAACTTGAAAAAATAAGCAGCATAGGTAATAACGTTGGCCAATCCGCAAATGATGTTGTGGTAAAACCTGCCGTTGTACTAATAGATACAGCTTGAAATAGTGCTTGATCTAATGCTTGGTCTGCATCTTGATAAGTACCTGTACTTAATAAGACGGTAAAACAAATCAAAACCAGTACGATTTGAATACCAATAAAAACTTTGAACTCAGGGTCGAAGAAATAATTTTTTAGTGATTTACTTTGTACCGCAGCATAGTGCAATGCAAAGTTCACCCCTGCAATCAATAAGAATGTGACACAAACTAAGTTAATTGCGGGGCTATTGAAATAGCCCATGCTGGCATCATGTGTTGAAAATCCACCAATGGCAATCGTTGAAAAGGCATGACAAATAGCATCAAACCCAGACATACCCGCAAGCCAATAAGCGAGCGCACAAGCGATAGTTAACCCTAAATAGATATACCACAAATGTTTTGCGGTATCGGCAATACGAGGCGTCATTTTCGAATCTTTAACTGGGCCTGGTGTTTCAGCACGATATAGCTGCATACCACCAATACCAAGCATGGGTAATACCGCAACCGCTAACACAATGATACCCATACCACCAAGCCACTGTAATTGCTGGCGATACCATAAGACCGCATGAGGTAAATCATCAATGTGATTTAGAATAGTGGCACCAGTGGTAGTTAATCCTGAAAACGATTCAAAAAAAGCATCTGTGGTGGATAAATTTGGCGTCTCTAATAACATCAGAGGAATAGCAGAGAAGCTAGCTAATACTAACCAAAAAAGTACAACAATCAAAAAGCCCTCCCTGGCTTTAAGATCAGTCTTTTCATAACGGTTAGGATACCACGCTAAAAACCCGGTACCGATACACCATAGAAAAGCGAGAATAAAAGGTAAACCACCACCATCGCGATAGACTAATGAAATTAATGCAGGAGGCAGCATGGTCACACTAAGTAGCCCAACCAACAAACCTAGAATTCGGATAATATTTTTATATTGCACGTTTAATTTTTCTTATTCGGTTTATTGTTCGGTTTCTTGTTTGATAGCGGTTAACTGTAATTGTCCTGATGACAATGTGTTTAACTTATCCTGCATGAATACCAATTTCGCTATTGGAATAGTGAGTCTAAAAATGACTGTTTGTTGATAGTCCTGAGTGATAACTTGGCCTTCAACTTGCCTAAGCAAATGTAAAACATCATCAACTTGACTATATTGACATGCTAAGGTTTTGTGCACCATAGCTATTTTAATTTTTGACTGTAAAAAGGTTAATGCTTGGCGAACACTACCACCGTATGCTCTTTGTAAACCACCGGTACCTAATTTAGTACCACCAAAATACCGTACGACGATAGCACAAACATGACCAATGCCTCCGCCTTGTAATGCTATTAACATTGGTTTTCCAGCAGTTCCTGTCGGTTCTCCATCATCAGAAAAACCATAACCTTGACTATCATCAGCCGATTTTGTTAAAAAAGCATGGCAATGATGACTCGCTTGCGGGTGAAGTTGTTGCAGTTCTTTTAACATAGCTTTTGCTTGTGCTATATCATCACAGGGGCGTAAATAGCAGATAAAACGACTGCGGTTAATGATGGTTTCATCTTCAACATCATTAACCGCGATAGCGTAGGGTTTGGTCACAATTACTATTACTTATCTAACTAAGACCTAAATCTCTGGTCATATTCTCATTGTGTGATTGATGCACAATAATATTATCTTCAATACGAATACCACCAAAACAACGCATTTCATCAACATTTTGCCAGTTAACTTGATCCGCATTAGTCGATGACTTTAAATCAGCAAGTAATGAATCAATAAAATATAAACCAGGTTCAATGGTAAATACTTGGTTTGCTTCAATAGTACGAGATGTGCGTAAGAATGGGTGTGCTGCTGGCGTATTTACATGAGTGCCACGCTCATCAGCCATAAAACCACCAACATCATGTACCTGTAAACCTAAGTGATGACCTAAGCCATGTGGGAAGAAGGTAGAAATAATACCTGACTCAACCGCTGTATCAGCATCAACATTGATAAAGTTAAAGTCACGTAATACTTGGCCTATGGCTCTATGTGTTTCAATATGAAGATCAACATAACTCACACCAGGCTTTAATCCTGCTACAGCATTAAGCATCAGCTTATCCATACGAGCGATCAATTCCGCAAACTTATCATTCTTATATGAGTAAGTACGGGTAATATCTGCTGAATAGCCGTTAAAGTTAGCTCCGGCATCAATAAGAAATGATTGATGCGCTTGTGGCGTTATTTTATCCAACGTCATGTAATGTAAAATTGAGCAATTTTTATTTAGGGCTACAATGTTACCGTATGGCGTGTCGTTAGTGCCATAACCAATCGACTTAAGATAAGCCTGTTGGATATCATATTCACTATCACCTTGTAAAAAAGCGTTACGTGCCGCTTGATGCGCCTTAACTGCCAAAACATTCGATTGACGAAGGCACTCATGCTCATATTTACTTTTATAACCACGATGATAGTGGATGTAATTAAGTAATGGTTCCGGATTAATAGCTTCAAAGCCTAGCGCTGTTGCTACTTCAATGTGGCTACCAATATAAGCAAAACCCTTTTTATCATAAGGTAATAACTTATCAACCTCGCTAGCCTTAGTTAACACTTTAATGTTAAAAAACTCACCCCAATAACTTTCTGCTAATGGTGTTATCTTGTGCCAAAAGTCGACTGGCTGATAATAAATTAGCGTTGGTTTATCTTCGCCATTAAGCACCAACCAAGAATTTGGAATATCAATGAGTGGTAGCCAATATTTAAAGTGAGGATTAACTTTAAACGGATAACTATTATCATCAAGAAAGATCTTAATTTCTTGTCCAGAATGGATAACTAAACCTTCGAGGTTTTCACGTGAAAGAACGGCTTTAGTCATCTGTTGCAACTGAGCAATATGAGCTGGGTATTGGCTAGCCAACTTGGCATTAATTGTTGTCATGTATTATGTCTCCGAAAGACGGCTATCAAGAAATTTAACTCATGATAGCATATACCATGCTATTGACTGATGAATGGCCTGCTTTAAATGTGATAAATCTGTGCAGAATACTTTGCGAATGAAAGAGACTGTTACCTTTAAAGCTTAAAATTTAATTAATCACCAATACTCATATTAATAACGTTATTAAAAACCTCACTCACCTGTCCAGGTTTGTGCTGGTAAATCTCTTGATAAGCTAAAACGCTTTTGACGTAATTACGGGTTTCTTTAAAGGGTATGGTTTCTATCCAAATATCAGCGGGCATGACACTGCTATTTTTTAGCCATCGTTTTACTCTATAAGGACCCGCATTATATGACGCAGTAGCAAGAATCTGATTCCCCTTATTTTTATCAAGTAAGTTACGTAAATACTTGGTGCCTAATTTGATGTTATTTTCCGCATTGTACAAATATTTTCGACTAACACTACCTCGTTTTAATTGCTTTGCAGTCTTCGGCATTAATTGCATTAGTCCTTTAGCTCCTACTGGTGAACGAGCATCAGTCATAAACGAACTTTCACGTCTAGCTATAGCAAAAGCCCATGCTGGATTTATTGCTTGTTTCTTTGCGTGTTGATTGATTTTTTTGTCAAATGCTTTTGGAAATCGTAATTCAACATCATCAAGATAACCAACTTGTGACAAGGTAAATATTGCTCGATCAAACCAACCATTTTCGTTAGCTAGTTTCGCAGCAACAAGCTTTTCGCGATCATTAAGTTGTTTCAACCAAAAACGCCATTCTCTTCGTGCTTCGATATAACGGCCTAAATAATAGAATTCGAATGCCCTCTTCGCTGAGGGATACAACAAGATGTTGTTCTTTTCCTGACTACTGATCGTTAACGGACTATTTTGTAAACTGACCGGTGTATCTAAATAACTTGCCGCTAAAAAACCATAGTAATGACGTTTACTTGCTAATTCGTTCATTACATCTTGTCCACGTTCGAGTTCATCCGTAGCAATCAATGCCCTTGCATACCAATACTGCCACTGCAATTCTGTTTTATATTTTGCCGGCATTGTTGCTAACTCTTGCAACACTCTTTGCCAATCCTGTTGTTTTAATACTTCAGTTAACTGCCACTGCATAATACTGCGGTCTACATTTTTAGGATCTAACCTTTCCAGCCATGTCATTGCCTGCTCATGATTTTTACTCGATAAAGCCACTGCAAATTTTTCTGTTATTTGTTCATTTTGCGTTGCCGAAAAAGTAAAGACTTGTTGCGCCTTTTTGTAACTAGCTAACGCTTTATCTGGGTCGCGCCAGACTAAGCGTTTAATACCATAAGTATATATTTCACTTTCTTGCACTGACTTTTTAATAAATTTATTTTGTCTCGTTACTGTTGCAGGATCTCTTCTTACTTGGTGCCATAACCGCCCTAAATATTGCTGCTCTTTAGGCAATAAATTAGTTAAATAAGGAATAAGCGTATGTTTTCCGCCATTTGCAGCTAAAGCTATACGTTGCAAGACAATTTCATCCGTTCTATAACCAGCGAGTTGCCACTGCTTAATGATTGGGTCACAGACTTTATCTAATGATTTACCAACCAACCAAAGCTTAGTCACCTGTGGTAGTACGACACTTTTAGGAAAGCCTGCTTTTAATGAGAAGTTTAACTTTTGACAACTCAACACTGTATTAGACGTTTTTTGATAAAACGACAAAAATAGAGAGCCTTTGCCTTTTTTAGCTAAATACTTCAACCACGCCTTTCGAAGTGGCCAGTCTAATGGTGAGTTTTTATATTTCTCTAGAAAAAGTGCTATTTCACCGGCAGATGATAGTTGCATAGTTTCCATTAGACGACGTTGGTCTAAATAGGGCTGTAGAGGGTAATAATATAATTGGTTATACAAGCTTTTATATCGCTCAGAATAACTTTGTGCTAATAACTTTTCAGCTTTTATGAATATTCTTTGCTGGCCAATATCTGTCAATATCTGCAAATTATCATCTGCTTGTGACATCTTCATTGATGCAAGCATACAGGCCGACAACAATAAAACCTTAAGTATACTTTTCACTGGCACCTCGGGAATTGATAATTAAATTTCTGGAGAGATTATTCTTAAACTTTGGATAACTTGAGTATAGCTGAAGCAATTTCTTTAAACGTTATTCTCGCTTTATTTCTTATGCTGAAATACTCCAATAAGGTATAATTATTTATAAATTAATCTTCTTAATGTTCATGTGATGCCTACTACTATTTTTCAACAAACTGATAATACCCTCGATGCTATAGGCCTACGTTGTCCTGAGCCTGTAATGATGGTCCGTATGAATATCCGAAAAATGGCTAGCGGTGAAACTTTATTAATAAAATGTGATGATCCATCGACAGCTAGAGACATTCCTAGTTTTTGCCGATTTATGGAACATGAACTTATTGCAAAGCAAATAGACACCCTACCTTTTTTATATGTTATTAAAAAAAGCTAACCGTTGCTCAAGCTTTCTATTATCAAGTTGTAACTAGGTATTTCTAGCAGGAACTTTTTCTTTAATTTATTGCCTGATTATTAGCAACAAGTAATCGCTAATACCCATGGAGCAATACCTTATGACCAAACCTAGTAATAACAAACTCATTTCTTTTTTACAGAGCAATAAAAAATTTATTATTTTTATCTTATTAATGTCGGTATTTCGAAGCGCTGTTGCCGATTGGTACACAGTGCCTACCGGCTCAATGCAACCTACCATTCAAGAAGGTGACCGGATTGTCGTTAACAAGATGGCTTATGATTTACGTCTTCCTTTTACCGGCGTAACATTGGTCTCCCTTGATACCCCACAACGTGGTGAGATTGTTGTTTTTGAATCTAAAGCTGCTGATCTTAGATTAATTAAACGTGTGATTGGTTTACCCGGTGATGTAGTAGCAATGAATAATGAAATTATTCAAGTGAACGGTAAAACGCTTTCTTATAAAGCATTAGCTAAAAGTCCTAATAACCAAAACAGTACTACGATCTCTTCAATAGAAACAATAGGAGATATCCATCACCATATAAATATTGATAATACCGCAAGTGATAGCCTCAGTAATTTTTCCCCCGTGACTGTTCCCGCAGGTCATTATTTAGTATTGGGTGATAATCGACGCCATAGTGCTGACTCTCGTGTTTATGGCTTTGTTCCTCATAATGAATTACGTGGAAAAGCGACAGCAATCGCCTTCTCTGTTAATTATGATAACTATTACATACCAAGATCTGACCGATTTTTACAAGACATATATCGTTTATAGTAGCCATTCATTATAAAAAATCCCCAAGCCTAATAGGTATTGGGGATTAAGCAACTCACTTTACAATAAAATTTATGCCGGTATTTGTACTTTTTTCAACATAACAAAAAGCTCATCTTTCAGTTTGAGTCTTAGCTTCTTTTTACCATCCAAATATTCATCACTGGTGTTCTCAACACCTTGCTCTATACGATTAACTTCGTGATCAATTTCATGATACTCATTAAAGCGTTTCAAAAAGTGGTTATCATTCATTTTTAAGTGATGTATCTCATCGGTTAAATCTGGAAATTCGTGATGTAAATCATGCTTTTCTAATGTCATATTTTTCTCCAAAAGTTATTATCTAAATTTGTAGTGTTGATTATTAATGTGCGCACTTAATACATGTGGTTGTATAGGGTAATGCCGATAATCTATCGGGATTAATCGGTTCATCACACTCAGTACAATTCCCGTATAAACCGTCGGTAATCCGCTTGAGTGCTGACTTAACTAAGCTTAATTCTAATTTCGCTTCGTGATGTATTTCATCAAGTACGTCGTCATTTTCTGTTTCTGTTGCTTGTTCAGAAAAATCCTGTGATCGACCTTTATGGAAGTCAGCTTCTATTGCAGAAATTCGCTTTGTTAGTTGTGATTGCTTATTTTCCAATAACGTCGTTATCTCTTTGCTTGGCATAAACAGTTCCTTATTAATCAGTCTTTATATTCTCTACATTCACTTTACGCCTATCAGTATTGCTGTTGTTGATCTAGCTCAAGTTTTTGATGCCATTTCTTTATTGTTTACCACTTAATTTTAGACATAAAAAAAGGCCATGTTGCCATGACCTTTTTTAGGTTTTTGTACTTATAGAATGATCAAAATACCACTATTGAAGTACTGAAATATCCGCGATAGCAAAGAAGCTATTTCTTATTTCATTCAGTAACGTTAGGCGATTAATTTTAATAGCTTCGTCATCACTCATCACCATGACATTATCAAAGAAAGTATCTATCGGCGCTTTAAGCTGAGCCAACTCAGACAGTGCTGCTTGATAGTTTTTATCGACCATTAATGGCGAAACCTTCAACTTTATCTCTTGGTAGATGTTAGCTAAATCACGTTCAGCTTCTTCTGTTGCTAAGTCAGCATTAAACGCTTGATAAAGTTCACCATCAAATTTAGCTAAGATGTTACCTACACGTTTATTTGCCGCAGCAAGTGTTGCCGCTTCAGCTAACTCACCAAAGAATGTCACTGCTTTAATGCGTTTGTCAAAATCAAGTGGTGCACTTGGTTTTTTAGCTAATACCGCTTGGATGATATCAACTCGAATGCCCTGCTCTTGATAGAATGCACGGAAACGACCCATAATAAATTCAAGTACATCGCTGGCGGTATTTTCGTTAACTAACTTGTCACCAAACAATTCTATGCTTTTATTAATCAAAGTAGAAAGGTCTAAATCAAGCTGCTTTTCTATGATGATACGAATACTACCAATAGCAGCTCTTCGTAGCGCAAATGGGTCTTTATCGCCCTTAGGTGCTTGATTAATACCAAAGATTCCAACTAGGCTATCAATCTTGTCACTTATAGCAACGGCGCAACCAATATTTGCTTCAGGTAACGAATCACCGGAAAAACGTGGACGATACTGATCTTCCAATGCTTGCGCGATATTTTCATTTTCACCATCATGCAAAGCATAGTACTTACCCATAGTGCCCTGCACTTGTGGAAATTCCAGTACCATTTCTGACATTAAATCTGTTTTGCTAAGTAGACCTGCACGATAAGCATCTTGTGCATTTTCATTTAATTGTTCAGCGATGAACTGAGATAACGAGGCAATGCGTTCAGATTTTGCTTTTAATGTCCCTAACTGCTTTTGGAACAATACTGACTCAAGGCTAGCAAGTCTTGATTCTAAGCTTTGCTTTTTATCTGTTTTAAAGAAAAACTCAGCATCAGCTAGACGTGGACGGATTACTTTTTCATTACCAAAGATAACGGCGTTAGGATCTTTAGATTCTATATTGGCAACAAAAATGAATTTATTAACCAATTGACCTGCTTTATCAGTTACAGGAAAATACTTCTGATGATCTTTCATCGAGTATATTAACGGCTCTGCAGGAACATTTAAAAAGTCTTCATCAAATGTGCCCACTAAGGTAACTGGCCATTCAACCAGTGCAGTAACTTCGTTAAGTAATTCTTCATCAATCAAGGCAACAGCATCAATGTCATTCGCTACTTGTTTTATTTGAGCAACAATCTTGTTTTGTCTTTCATTAAAGTCTACTTCTACATAAGCTTTTAATAAGTTAGCTTGGTAATCATTAGCATGTTCAATTGTCACTAAACCTTCATGATGAAAGCGATGACCTTGCACTTGATTACTTGAACTTACACCAAGTGCTTCTCCTGCAATTATTTCATTACCAAAAAGCATAGTTAACGTGTGCACTGGACGAATGAACTGAGTACGCTCAGCTCCCCAACGCATTGGTTTGGCAATGGGTAATTTATTTAAGGCTGTAGTGACCATGGCGGGTACAAGTTCAGTAACCGCTTTACCTGCGACAGTAGCGCGATGAAGCAACCACTCGCCTTTATCAGTAACTAAGCGTTCAGCCTGATCAACGTCTATGCCGTTCGATCGAGCCCAACCTTGTGCAGCTTTACTAGCATTACCTTCAGCATCAAAAGCAACATTGACTGCTGGCCCGCGCTTTTCTACTGTTTTGTCTTCTTGTTTATCTACTAAATCAAATACTTGAACAGCTAAACGACGAGGTGTTGCGAACCATTTAATATCGCTATACGCTAAACCATGAGCATCCAACTGGCTTTTAATATTGTCATAAAAAGCAGTTGCTAATGTTTTTAAAGATTTCGGAGGTAACTCTTCAGTACCAAGCTCAATAAGGAGTGTTTCCGTAGTCATTATTTATCTCCTTTAGTTAACGTTTCATTAGTGCTGGCGTTGTTATTTTTACATAGCGGGAAACCAAGCTCTTCACGTTTCTGGTAATAAGCTTGTGCAACACCTTTTGATAAAGCACGTACTCGTAGAATGTAACGCTGGCGTTCAGTTACTGATATAGCATGACGCGCATCAAGTAAGTTAAAAGCATGTGATGCTTTTATTACTTGCTCATAAGCTGGTAGAGGTAAATTAGCTTCAATCAGCTTTTGACTATCTTTTTCACATTGATCAAACTGAACAAATAACGCATCAACATCGGCGTGTTCAAAGTTATAAGTAGATTGCTCTACTTCATTTTGATGGAAAATATCACGATAATAAACAGTACCTAATGGACCATCAGTCCAAACTAAGTCATAGATGCTATCCACATTTTGGATATACATTGCTAAGCGCTCTAGTCCGTATGTAATTTCACCGGTAACTGGCGTACATTCTAAACCACCAACTTGTTGGAAATAAGTAAATTGAGATATTTCCATACCGTTTAACCAGATTTCCCAGCCTAAACCCCAAGCACCTAACGTTGGTGACTCCCAGTTATCTTCAACAAAGCGAATATCATGAACAAGTGGATCTACACCTAACTCTTTTAATGAGTTGAGGTACAGCTCCTGAATATTCTTCGGTGATGGTTTCAGCATCACTTGGAATTGATAATAGTGCTGTAAGCGATTTGGGTTTTCACCATAACGACCATCTGTTGGACGACGGCAAGGTTGCACGTAGGCGCTACTAATCGGCTCAGGGCCAATAGAGCGTAAAAAAGTCATTGGATGGAATGTTCCAGCCCCTACTTCTAGATCAAGAGGCTGTACGATTACACAGCCTTGACGTGACCAGTAATCTTGCAGTTGCAAGATTAATCCTTGGAAAGTTTTACTATTATAAGTTGTCATGGTGTTCACATTCACTTTTGTATTGTTTAACTGAGCAAAGGGTTTTCATATTCTTTGCCATATTATTCGTTTTGTAATTATAACTTTATTAGAGTATTTATCCTACAAAAATGCCCGATATGAAGACCGGGCATTTTATTTAGAAGCTAATAATTACTATATATCAAGGTTTGAAACTTTTAAGGCATTATCTTCGATGAACTTTCTACGTGGTTCAACATGATCGCCCATTAACGTAGTGAACAATTGATCCGCTGCAATAGCATCTTCAATCGTTACTTGTAACATACGTCGTGTATCAGGATCCATAGTCGTTTCCCAAAGCTGCTCAGGGTTCATTTCACCTAGCCCTTTGTAACGTTGTATGTATTGACCACGTTTCGATTCTGCCATTAACCACTCTAAGGCTTCTTCAAAGTTAGTTACCGGATTAACTTTATCACCACGCTTAACGTAAGCACCTTCTTCCATCAAATCATTAATAGCGGTGTTCAATGCCATAATTGATGCAAATTCTTTTGATTGTATGAACTCATAACTACAATGATATTCTTTATCAATACCGTGCTTTCTTACAATAAAGTTAGGGAAGTAAATATTACGCTCTGGGTTATGCTTTACTTCAATTTTATAGATTGAACCATTACTGTCTTGATTCTCAAGTTGAGTAATTAAATTCTTTGCCCAAGCATTGACTTTAGCTTCATCAGTAAAGTCTTCGGCGGTAATAGTACTGCTATAAATCATTTTCTCTAAGATATCCGCAGGTATCTGTCTAGATAAACGTTTAATAACATCCTTCGTTTTACGGAATTGATTTACTAACTGCTCTAAAGCAGCACCTGAAATTGCCGGTGCATCTTCATTAACATGAATAGCAGCATGGTCAAGTGCAAGTGTTGTTAAGTATTCTGTTAAGCCATCATCATCTTTAATATAACGTTCTTGCTTACCTTTTTTAACTTTATAAAGTGGTGGTTGTGCGATAAAGATATGACCACGTTCCATAATTTCTGGCATTTGACGATAGAAGAACGTTAATAATAACGTACGGATGTGTGATCCATCGACATCGGCATCGGTCATGATAATGATGCTGTGATAACGAAGTTTTTCCGGATTATATTCATCACGGCCAATACCACAACCTAACGCTGTAATTAACGTGCCCACTTCTTGAGAAGATATCATCTTATCAAAACGTGCTTTCTCAACGTTAAGAATTTTACCTTTTAGCGGTAATATAGCTTGGTTTCTACGATTACGTCCCTGCTTGGCTGAACCACCAGCAGAGTCCCCTTCCACAATATATATTTCAGATAATGCAGGATCTTTTTCCTGACAATCTGCTAACTTACCAGGTAAGCCTGCAATATCTAAAACACCTTTACGGCGAGTCATTTCACGAGCTTTACGAGCTGCTTCACGCGCTCTTGCAGCATCAACTATCTTCATGATAATGGTACGTGCAATTGAAGGGTTTTCTAATAGGTATTCACCTAGTTTTTCGCCCATCGCTTGTTCAACAGCTGTTTTCACTTCTGATGAAACCAATTTATCTTTTGTTTGTGAAGAGAATTTAGGATCAGGAACTTTAACCGAAATAACCGCCGTTAAACCTTCACGCGCATCATCACCAGTAGCACTCGTTTCAGTAGCACCACCTTTTTTGGTTTTGTTTAAACCCTCTTTAGTCATATAAGAGTTAAGCGTTCGTGTTAATGCTGTTCTAAAACCACTTAAATGAGTACCACCATCACGCTGTGGAATGTTATTAGTGAAACAATAGATATTCTCTTGGAAGCCATCATTCCACTGCATTGCTACTTCAACAACAATGCCATCTTCACGTTCTAGATCAAAATAGAATATTTCTTCATTTACAGCAGTTTTGTTAGTATTTAAATAATCAACAAATGCCTGAATACCGCCATCATACTGGAAGTGATCTTCTTTACCTTCTTCACGCTCATCAATTAATCTAATTGATACGCCAGAGTTCAAGAATGATAATTCACGAATTCGTTTTACTAATATTTCATAATGAAATAAAACATCTGTGAAAGTATCAGTGCTTGGCCAGAATCGAACCTCTGTACCTGTTTTATCACTAACGCCAACTTCAGCAAGTGGCGCTTCAGCTACACCGATGTGATAAAACTGTTCAAACAATTTACCATCACGGCGAATGTTCAATTTAAGTTTTTCACTTAAGGCATTTACTACTGAAATACCAACACCGTGTAAACCACCAGATACTTTATAACCTGAATCTTCACCACCAAACTTACCACCGGCATGTAAAACCGTCATGATAACTTCAGCTGCAGAAATGCCTTCTTCAGGATGAATTTCTGTGGGTATACCACGACCATCATCTTGTACTGACACTGAGCCATCTAAATGGATAGTCACTATAATATCAGAGCAATGTCCTGCTAATGCTTCATCGATTGAGTTATCTAGAACCTCGAAAACCATATGATGTAAACCAGTGCCATCATCCGTGTCACCTATATACATACCAGGTCTTTTTCGTACTGCATCAAGCCCTTTTAGTACTTTAATACTGGCCGAGCTATATTCATTTTCTACTGTCATAGTTTTTGCCTACTCAATCTTAACTGAATTATTCACAGGTAATATACCACCATGTTTCACGTGAAACATATGATATTTATTTTTACTACTCTCTTTATCAATAACTGAGTCGTTAGTAATAAAAGGTTGTAATACACCCTCTTCTATTGCCGTAATAATTACTTGGCAATCCAAAGTACTTAACGCTGTTGACAAAGACTCTCTAGAATTAGCATCTAATTCAGCACCTATGTCATCAATAAGTAAAATTGGTTTTACTCGATTAACTCTTGCAATTAATTTAGCTTGTGCAAATGTTAACGCCAGTAAAAACAACTTTTGTTGTCCTCTTGAAAGCTGACTTTCTAATGCCTGCTTTGCAATGAGAAATTTCACATCAAATTTATGCGCGCCATAAATGCTATAACCAAAAGCTTGTTCTCTTTCATAGCTATCATTTAACGAATCAATTAACTTCTTCTTCTGTGGCCAACCTTGTAAATATTGAACCGTAACTTTATCAGCAATACTCGGTAATAACATTTCTAACCAATAAGGTAACTCTGCAATTAAGTTAGTTATATATTGATTTCTAACTTCAGCAACTTCTTCTGAAAGTTGGCAAAACAGCGCGGTCCAATAATCAAATGTCGCTTTATCTAAATTGTGTCTTATACAAGCATTACGTTGTTTGAGTACTCTATTAAATTCACGCCATTGCTTAGATGAATCATGTTTCACGTGAAACATACCTAACTCTACAAAACGACGACGCTCTTTCGGTCCGCCAAAAAATAGTTTAAAACTTTCCGGAGTGACAATTTGTACTGCTATATTCTTAGCTAACTCAGATAAACGCGCATGACGCTCACCATTTATTTTAATAAGCGTAACACCTGTTTGTAAATGTTTGCTTAAGCCTAGTTGTAAATCGTTTATATCTTTAACACTAACAACAAAATTATCAGTGTCGTAACTTGCAAGATGCTCTACTTTACTCGTTCGAAAAGATTTACCATGACCAAGAAAAAATATAGCTTCAAGTAAACTACTTTTTCCGCTGCCATTATCCCCAACAAAAAAATTAAGTTTGGGATGTAAATCAATAGCAACAGATGATAAGTTTCTAAAATTATACGTAGTAAGCCTAGCAACACTCATCTGTAAAAAAGTACCTATTCACTATAATCTATAAACGCATCGGCATAACAACATAAAGCGCTTCGCCATTGTTACTACCTTCAATGACTACACTACTGTTTGCATCGGCTAAAGTAAATTTAACATTTTCATCTTTGATAGCACTTAATACATCAAGAACATAACTAACGTTAAAACCAATTTCTAAATCGCCATAAGGAAAGTTAATTTCAATTTCTTCCTCTGCTTGTTCTTGCTCTGGATTATTGGCGGTAATTTTCAAATTAGTATCTGAGAAGTTTAAGCGAACGCCTTTAAACTTTTCATTAGATAAAATAGAAGCACGTGATAAAACCTGACGAAGTGCATCTTTATTAGTTTCAAAAATCTTGTCACCATTTCGAGGTAATACTCGTCGGTAATCAGGAAAACGACCATCAACTAATTTACTGGTAAAAGAAAACTCAGTATCAATAATGCGAATGTGATTAGAGCCTAAAAATATCTTTACTGATTCATCAACAGGAGCAAGTAGTCTAATTATTTCCAGTATACCTTTACGCGGAACAATAACTTGTCTTGCTGGTAATGCTAACGATTCATTTGATATTTTACAAATTGCCAGACGATGACCATCGGTTGCAACAGATCTGATTTCGTTACCTTCACTTTCAATAGACATACCATTGAGATAATAACGAACATCTTGGTTAGCCATCGAAAAATGAGTGCTCTCAATTAAACGTAAAAATTCAGATTTTAATAACTGAAATTCTACATCACCTTTCCATTCTTCAATATTTGGAAAATCAACAGCGGGTAAAGTAGAAAGAGAATATCGACTACGGCCCGAAGATAACTTAATAGACTCATCAATAACTTCAAAAGATATCAAAGAATTATCCGGTAAGCTTTTACATATATCTAAAAGCTTACGTGCGGGAATAGTAATATTGCCGTCTTCACCTTGATTCTGAATTTCTGCATAAGCAACCATTTCAAGTTCTAAATCAGTAGCTGTCAAGGTAAGTGAATGACCACTTACTTCAAAAAGTATATTACTCAAAATTGGTAAAGTACTTTTACGTTCTACTGCACCAGAAACCAGTAATAATGGTTTAAGTAATAATTCCCTGTTCAGTGAAAACTTCATTTTGGTACCTGCTTAAGTGCTTGTGTTATTATTTTTAAATTAAGACGAAAGTGTTCTAATTAAATTTGAATAATCTTCTTTAATATCATGCGTTTCTTCACGTAAAGACTTAACTTTACGGCAGGCATGTAAAACAGTTGTATGATCTCGACCACCAAATGCATCACCAATTTCGGGCAAGCTATGGTTCGTTAACTCTTTAGATAATGCCATGGCTATTTGGCGAGGTCGAGCAACAGAGCGATTTCGTCGTTTTGATAACAGGTCTGCTATTTTAATTTTATAATATTCAGCAACCGTTCGTTGAATATTATCTATAGTAACTAATTTATCTTGTAAGGCGAGTAAATCACGTAATGCTTCTCGGACAAAGTCGATAGTAATAGCACGACCGGTAAAATTAGCATTAGCAATAACACGGTTTAAAGCCCCTTCTAACTCGCGAACATTAGATCGAAGACGTTTCGCAATAAAGAAAGCAACTTCATCAGCCAGATTAATCTGACTTTCTTCTGCTTTACGTTTTAATATTGCCACACGCGTTTCAAGCTCTGGTGGTTCAATGGCTAAAGTTAAGCCCCAGCCAAATCGAGATTTCAAACGATCATCAACACCATTGATTTCTTTAGGATATCGATCACTAGTCAATATAACCTGTTGATTTCCCTCAAGAAGAGCATTAAACGTATGAAAGAATTCTTCTTGAGTTCGTTCTTTACCTGCAAAAAATTGAATATCATCAATAAGCAAAGCATCAACACTACGGTAATATTGTTTAAATTTTTCCATAGCGTTGTTTTGTAATGCTCGAACCATATCTTGCACAAAACGCTCTGAGTGCATGTAAGCAATTTTAGCATTGGGTTTGTTGAGCAGAATTCCATTACCAACTGCATGCAATAAATGCGTTTTACCTAAACCCGTGCCACCATAAATAAATAGTGGGTTATAAGCAGTACCTGGATTATCTGCAACTTGTGAAGCAGCTGCTCGAGCAAGTTGATTAGATTTACCTTCAACAAAGTTTTCGAAGGTGTAATTTAATCGTACATTGGTTTTTTTGGGAATATTACTTTCTGGCTCTGCAACTTTAGGAGAAGAAGTCGCTTTAGAAAACATTGACTCATTACCACCATTACTGCGAGTGGTTAAATTATTAGTAACGTTATTATTAACTATCGGTTTACTACCGACATCAAAGCGGAGTAATAATGGATTACTTGGTTCGTTAATAGTAAGAAGTTCATTTATACGATTAACATATTTGTCTCTAACCCAATCTAGAACAAAGCGATTCGGAGCATATAAGGTCATAACATTATCATTTATGACGCATTGTAACGGTCGGATCCACATACTAAATTGCTGAGCAGGCAATTCTTCTTGTAGAACAGATAGGCATCTTTGCCAAGGTGAATGATCCAACCAAAACTCCAGTAGTAACTAGGTTATTATTTTTCTGAGGGCTATTATCTATTGAGTTATCCACAAGTGCAATATTGACTTTTCACTATTATAATTGTTTTTTGATCACATAAAGATAACTAATTGTAATTATTAGATAAAAGCAAAGAACATCAACAAAAATAAGTATGCTATTTATCAGGTATTTTCACTTTAAACCTTCATTTAACTGAATTAGTTATTCATAAAATAAAACTGTATTGTGGTAAAACTGTGAATATCATTATTAAAGCGACTAAAGATCACAATGATCATCGTTTAATAAGTAAGGATCATTGTGAAAATAGCTGACATAAATCATTGACAATTTATCCAGTAAGCTTTAATATTCGGCCTCATTTTTTAGACTGTGTGCTCAATAGGCTGTTTTGCCAGGGCAACAACAACCGACGGATTAGCGTAATGAAAAGAACATTTCAACCTAGCGTATTAAAGCGTAAGCGTAACCACGGGTTTCGTGCTCGTATGGCAACTAAGAACGGACGTGCTGTTATAGCTCGTCGTCGTGCGAAAGGCCGTGCTCGTCTTAGCGCATAGTATCGAACCTTGTTTACAATGTTTGATATAAGGTAGCCTGACTATGGCTACTTACAAATTTAATCGGGAGTCACGTTTGTTGACTCCCGGTCATTTTCAAGCGGTTTTTTCTAAACCTATCCGCTTTGGCTCTCGCCACTTTACTTTATTAGTAACAACTAAACCTCATACTCTCATATCTGATAAACATAACTCAGTTGCCAAAAACCGTTTAGGCTTAGCTATTGCTAAAAAACGAGTAAAACTGGCTGTGCAACGTAATCGTGTTAAAAGACAAGTCAGAGAAAGTTTCCGCTTAAATCAAGATAATTTACCAGCTATCGATGTAGTCGTTATGGTAAAATCCGGTATTGATCAACTTGATAACAAGACGATAAATCAGGAATTAGAAAAGATATGGCGAAAAATAATTCAGCGCCACAAAAACTAGTAATAACAGGTATAAAAGGCTATCAACGCTTTATTAGTCCGTTACTAGGTTCTAATTGTAGATTTTATCCAAGCTGTTCTGCCTATGCAACTGAAGCAATTAATCGTTTTGGTGTAGTAAAAGGTGGCTGGTTAGCTAGCAAACGTATATTAAGATGTCACCCACTCAATGAGGGCGGTGAAGATCCAGTTCCCCCTATAAAAAACAACTTCAAATCAGATTAAGATAATATTTCGGCATTGAAATACGAGTAAATATACTTATATACATCTATAGCCTGATAGTTTTTATTCATATCAATAGCTAGCCTATTACCAATGAGTTTTACGAATAAGTTACTATAAAATGATTTATTCGCCGATCTGAGGTTAAATAACCGACCTAGACTAAAAGATAGTAGGTTATTAAGCGTACCTATATTAATATGCCTCGCACTTATCAAATTTAAATTATGCTCGGGATAATATTCCCCTGCCAACAAAGAAGAGAAGTAAATTTTATGGAATCCCAACGCAGTCTACTTTTTATTGCGCTTATGGTTGTTACCTACTTACTGTTTAGTCAATGGCAACAAGAAAATGCCGTACTTCCTGAGCAAACAAGTATTAGCCAAAACCAGTCAGCTGAAAATGCCAACTCAGACTTCGTGCCTGAATCTTCAGATGCTCAAGTAAGTTCGGTAAAATCAAAACAGACTTCTGCCAAATTAATCACAGTTACCACTGATGCATTCATCTTGAAAATTAATAGTCAAGGTGGTGACATAGTTGAAGCTAAATTACGTAAATTCGATACCGAGCAAGGTAATGGTATTCCTTTTACCCTTTTACAAAATGGTAATCAAAAATATATTGCTCAAAGTGGTTTAACCGGTGCTAATGGTATTGACCGTACAATTAAAGGTCGTCCAATATATACCAGTGCACAAAGCAACTATGAATTAACCAATGACAATTTAAGTATTGATTTGGTTTTTCATGATGCTAGCGGTATGACAGTGACTAAACGTTTTACCTTTAATAAAAACAGCTACGCTGTTGATGTTGAATACTTAATAGACAACAAGACGGCTAACAGTGTTTCCATTCAAATGTATGGTCAACTTAAGCAATCGACTGTTGTAGCTACTGGCGGAGGCATGCTACCAACTTACCGTGGCGCTGCATTCTCAACAACAGAAGATCGTTACGAAAAATATGATTTTGACGATATTCAAGAAGAAAACTTAACTAAAGCGACTGCTGGTGGTTGGGTGGCGATGCTTGAACATTACTTCGTTTCAGCTTGGGTACCAAAAGCTGAAGACAGTAACCAAATTTATACTAGTTTTAGTAATAATTTTGAAGCTGTTATTGGCTTTAAAGCTCCAGCAGTAATCATTGATGCAGGTCAGCAAGGTTCAACGTCTGCAATATTCTATGTAGGCCCTAAAGATCAGTATGCACTAGATGAAATTTCTGACGGCTTAGGTTTAACTATTGATTACGGTTTCTTATGGATGATTAGTAAACCACTATTCTGGTTACTACTTACCATCCAAAGTTTTGTTATTAACTGGGGTCTTGCAATTATCTGTATCACCTTAATTGTTAAAGGTGGTATGTACCCGTTAACTAAAGCGCAATATACCTCAATGGCTAAAATGCGTGACTTAGCACCTAAAATGGCTCAGTTAAAAGAACGCTTTGGTGATGACAGACAAAAAATGTCACAAGCTACCATGGAAATGTATCGTAAAGAAAAGGTAAACCCAGCAGGCGGCTGTTTACCACTAATACTTCAGATGCCTATTTTCTTAGCGCTTTACTGGGTATTCTTGGAAAGTGTTGAATTACGTCATGCTCCGTTTGTATTCTGGATTCAAGATTTATCAGCGATGGACCCATACTTTGTATTACCTGTGCTTATGGGTGCAAGTATGTATGTCATGCAAAAAATGCAACCGATGACAATACAAGATCCAATGCAGCAAAAGATTATGCAATACATGCCTGTAGTATTCTCAATATTCATGGCTTGGTTCCCATCTGGTTTAGTACTTTACTGGTTAGTAAGTAACTTAATATCAATTGCACAAATGAAAGTTATCTTTGCTGGCATAGCCAAGAAAAAAGAAGCAACAGCAGCGTAAAATCTGCACATAGCTTACTTAGTAAAATAAATACAAAGGCGATTACTGTTTTATCAGTAATCGCCTTTTTTATTATTAGGGAGTAACTTTTAGGCATTTAACTCGGAAATACAGTAAAATAGTCGGCATTCAGATTTCAAAGTAATTACCTAGCCATGACCTCAATTTCTTACAAAACGACAATCGCCGCACAAGCCACAGCACCTGGACGTGGTGGCGTTGGTATTATTAGAGTATCAGGCCCAGAAGCCAAAAATGTTGCTCTCGCTATTTTAGGTAAACTCCCGGAAGTAAGAAAAGCTGAATATCTGCCATTTTTAGATAGTACATCCGCTGATAAAGCACAGGTATTAGATCAAGGTATCGCACTCTATTTCAAAGCACCTCATTCATTTACTGGCGAAGATGTTATTGAGTTTCAGGGCCACGGTGGTCCCGTTATTTTAGATATGCTGCTTAAATCAATACTCGCGTTACCCAAAGTCATTATGGCAAAGCCTGGTGAGTTCAGTGAACAAGCTTTTTTAAATGACAAACTCGATTTAACCCAAGCAGAAGCAATTGCTGATTTAATTAACTCAAGTTCAGAACAAGCAGCTCGGTCTGCCCTGCACTCTTTACAAGGTGATTTCTCAAAACTCGTCAACGAAATGGTCGAAAGTATTATTCATCTACGCATGTATGTTGAAGCTGCAATTGATTTTCCAGAAGAAGAAATTGATTTTCTCGCTGATAAAAAAATAGTTAATGACTTAAAAAGTATTATTAACAAAGTAGAAGATGTTCGCAAACAAGCACAACAAGGCAGCATTATTCGTGAGGGAATGCGCGTAGTGATTGCAGGCCGCCCTAATGCGGGTAAATCAAGCTTATTAAATGCATTGAGTGGTAAACAAACTGCCATAGTTACTGATATTGCCGGTACCACCCGCGATGTGCTCGCCGAGCAAATTCATATCGATGGCATGCCACTACATATAATTGATACTGCGGGATTACGAGACAGTGATGATGTCGTTGAAAAAATTGGCATTGAACGCGCTTGGCAAGAAATCAATAAAGCTGACCGTGTGTTATTAATGGTAGATGCCAGCGAAGATCACAGTATCTTAGAAGATGAGCAAGATATTAAAGATTACTACCCAGAGTTTTTTGCCAAACTACCTGAAAATATTGGCCTGACGCTTATCAGAAATAAAGCCGATGTAAATGATGCCAAAACAGGCTTTACCGAGTTTACTGATACTGATGGCACACAACACGCCATTATTACCTTGTCAGCAAAGACAGGTAAAGGCGTTAATAACCTTAAAGAGCACTTAAAAACGATTATGGGTTACCAAGGTAGTACTGAAGGTGGCTTTATGGCAAGAAGACGTCACCTAGTGGCACTAGAGAATACCCATCAGCATTTGCTTGTCGGCTTAGAGCAACTTGAGTCTTATGTAGCAGGCGAGATATTGGCAGAAGAATTACGTATTTGTCAGCAAGAGTTAGATCAAATAACAGGTGAGTTCACTAGTGATGATCTTTTAGGTAAGATCTTTAGTTCATTCTGTATTGGTAAATAACCAATATTCATACCTGTTAGCATTAAAATAAACAGAGGTAAGCCATTTACCTCTGTTGTTATCACCTAATATAAATTATTACATTTGGTATAACCCTTCGTACGAATCCTCATTATAGTGTCTACAGTCCCCTATTCCACGCCAGTAAATGTTAGTAATTCAACACTGAAAAGAGTAAAAAATAAGTAAATATACTTATTATATTTGATCGAAAAGCTTATTTTTATCCATTGTTAAGTAATACAATAGGGTAAATATGCACTATAAATCCCCCCTTATAAACTAAAGAGACCCTCTATGAGCTC
Organism: Colwellia sp. 75C3; assembly: GCF_002836255.1. Classification (GTDB taxonomy): domain Bacteria; phylum Pseudomonadota; class Gammaproteobacteria; order Enterobacterales; family Alteromonadaceae; genus Colwellia. The sequence continues at coordinate 38,832 of NZ_PJAU01000059.1, forward strand.
AATTCAAATCATTGTTGGCAGTATGCTTGGTGGTACAGAATATGTTGCAGAAGCGTGTGAAGAAACCCTAATTAAGCTTGATCATAAGGTTGATATTCACTTAAAACCGGATCTTAATAACATCATCAATAAGACTTTCCCTAACCAGATTGAAGATAAAAAGCCTATTTGGATCCTTTGTACCTCAACACATGGTGCTGGTGACTACCCAGACAACATCAAGCAATTTGTTAGTGATCTAAGACATTGTGCACAAGATCTATCCACGGTTAGTTTTTTAACCATAGGGATCGGAGATTCTAGCTATGATACTTTTTGCAAAGCCGCTACAGATATATCAAAACTATTAATTTCAATGGGTTGCAGTGAGTTAGCTGCGGTTAAGACCTTTGATATGTCAGAAGATATAGATCCAGAAGATCTTGTTCAGCAGTGGATCAGTTCAAATATAGATCTACTTTCGATCTAAGGTGATCACTTACCCATAAGTTATACACAGTTTTCGATCTATTTAATTAGCATTGTGGATAAAACACTGAATAACCCGTTAATTTTCTATTATTATTCAGTGGATTAAAATCGTTTTTAAACGTCTTGTGGATAACTAGCTGTTTTGATCAAAGCTTATTCGCTGGTTGATCAAAGGTTGATCACAGTGTTATCATTGCCGTTAGTTATTAATAAATATAAGAAAAAAGCACTTACCCACAGAAAATAACGATCCTAATAAGTAATAATAACAAGATCTTTCTAAAGATCTCTTTTTATATATTAAGGATCAGCCCCGATCATTTTTACGAATTTGATCGTATCCCTGAAGAGAAAAAAGCGCTAAAATACGTTTCCTAATTTTTGAGTCTTGCAAATTTTGCAATTCATTTTCAAATAAAAACTTTAACTAATTTTAACCAAGCGGGATTGTTATTTTATGTGGTATCAAGAGTCTTATGACGTAATTGTTGTTGGTGGTGGTCATGCGGGAACCGAGGCCTCACTTGCTGCTGCGCGTATGGGCTGCAAAACTTTGTTGTTAACTCATAACATTGACACGCTAGGCCAAATGTCTTGCAACCCTGCCATTGGCGGCATTGGCAAGGGGCATCTTGTTAAAGAAATTGATGCACTCGGCGGTTTGATGGCAACGGCCATTGACCATAGTGCTATTCAATTTAGAACCTTAAATTCAAGCAAAGGCCCTGCGGTTAGAGCAACGCGTGCTCAAGCAGATCGTGTTTTATATCGAAACTACGTTCGTAACTTTCTGGAAAACCAAGAAAATTTAACTATTTTCCAACAACCATGCGATGACTTGATCCTTGAAAACGATCGCGTAGTTGGTGTATCGACTCAAATGGGTCTTAAATTTAAAGCTAAAACTGTAGTTCTTACGGTAGGAACTTTCCTTTCAGGACTGATCCACATTGGTTTAAATAATTACCAAGGTGGTCGAGCAGGTGATCCTGCAAGCGTAAATCTCGCTGCAAAGATGAAAGATATGCCATTTAGAATGGATCGTTTAAAAACGGGTACTCCACCAAGACTTGACGCAAGATCATTAGACTTTTCTGTTATGGAAGAGCAAGCGGGTGATACACCTAGCCCAGTGTTTTCTTTTATGGGATCACAAGCGGATCATCCTGAACAACTATCTTGTTATATCACCCATACTAACGAACAAACCCACCAGATCATTCGTGAAGGATTAGATCGATCTCCAATGTATACCGGTGTAATTGAAGGCGTAGGTCCAAGATACTGTCCGTCTATTGAAGACAAGATCACACGTTTTGCAGATAAAAATTCACATCAAATATTTGTTGAACCTGAAGGACTAACTACTCATGAAGTATACCCAAATGGTATTTCAACGAGTTTACCTTTTGATGTGCAAATGAATTTAGTCCGTTCAATTAAAGGTTTTGAAAACGCTTTTATTACCCGTCCAGGTTATGCCATTGAATATGATTACTTCGATCCTCGTGATTTAAAACAGAGCTTAGAAAGCAAATTTGTTCAGAATTTATATTTTGCGGGTCAAATTAATGGTACTACAGGTTATGAGGAAGCCGGTGCTCAAGGTCTTATTGCTGGTGCTAACGCAGCCAACAGAGTTAAAGAACGTGACGAATTTACTCTAGGTCGTGATCAAGCCTACATGGGTGTGTTAATTGATGATCTAGCAACGCTAGGTACTAAAGAACCTTATCGCATGTTTACTTCTCGCGCTGAATACCGTTTATTGCTTCGTGAAGACAACGCAGATATACGCTTAACAGAAGAAGGTCGTAAAATTGGTTTAGTTGATGATGCTCGCTGGCAGCGATTTAATGAGAAGATGGAAAACGTTGAACTTGAACGTCAACGCTTACGATCTACTTGGGTACAAAAGGATCATACAAAAATAGATCAAATTAATGCTTTGTTGAAAACACCAATGAGTAAAGAAGCGAGTTTAGAAGACTTAATTCGTCGTCCAGAAGTAAACTATACCGATCTAATGAAGATCGAAGGTTTAGGTCCAGCGATAAAAGATAAGCAAGCCTCTGAGCAAATTGAGATTCAAACGAAGTACGCGGGTTATATCGACAGACAGCTCGATGAAATAGCCAAGAAAAAACGCAATGAAGATACTTTGATCCCTGCCGATTTTGATTATCAGCAAATTTCAGGCCTTTCTAATGAAGTTGTTGCTAAGCTAAAAGACGCTCGTCCGGAAACTATCGGTAAAGCTTCGCGAATTTCTGGTATTACTCCAGCGGCAATTTCGTTATTATTAGTCTACTTAAAAAAACACGGTCTTTTACGCAAATTAGCGTAAAAGCAATAGCTAGGGGCTAGCTGGTAATTAATTTTAAATTTAACGTTAATTACCCGCTCGTCTAAAAAAAATGACCTTAACACAGCAATTATCGACACTGATTAGCAAAACTCAGCTAGTCGTATCTGAAGAACAAATAGATTTACTTATTCAATACGTTGAGTTACTCAACAAATGGAATAAAGCTTATAACCTAACGTCTGTTCGCGATCCTAGTGAAATGCTAATTAAGCATATTATGGATAGCTTAATGGTGGGTGAAGTACTTACAGGTGAAAACTTTATTGATGTAGGTACTGGCCCTGGTTTACCTGGCATACCTTTAGCTATTTTATATCCAGAAAGAAATTTTGTCTTATTAGATAGTTTAGGTAAGCGAATCACTTTCCTTAGACAAGTCGTTTTTCAATTAAAACTCGCTAATGTTACCCCCGTGAAAGCGAGAGTTGAAGATTACCAAGGTGAACAGCCTTTTGATGGTGTATTAAGTCGTGCCTTCTCTTCCCTAAATGATATGGTAAGTTGGTGTCAGCATTTAATTACCACTGAACAAGGACAATTTTTTGCACTGAAAGGGCGATATCCTCAGGATGAAATCTCACAATTACCTGAAAATATTACTTTAGTAGCGAGTCATGAAATTACCGTGCCTGAACTGGTTGGTGAACGCCATGTTATAGTGTTGAAAAAGTCGCACTAGAAATAAAATAAAAATAGAGGCGCTTGTGGGAAAAATAATAGCAATTGCAAACCAAAAAGGTGGTGTGGGTAAAACCACTACCGCGGTTAATTTGGCTGCCTCGTTGGCAGCGACAAAACGCAAAGTTTTATTAGTTGATTTAGATCCGCAAGGCAATGCAACCATGGCGAGTGGTGTTGATAAATACCAAGTTCATGCGACCTGTTATGAATTATTAGTTGAAGAGCAAAGTGTTGAAGATGTTGTTATTAAAGAAACATCAGGTCTTTATCATTTAATATCAGCTAATACAGACGTTACTGCAGCAGAAATAAAATTAATGGAAGTCTATGCACGTGAACAGCGCTTGAAAAGAGCGTTAGCGCCTGTTAAAGACTTTTATGACTTCATCATCATCGATTGTCCACCATCTTTGAATATGCTTACTGTTAACGCCATGACAGCGGCTGATTCCGTCCTAGTGCCAATGCAATGTGAATACTATGCATTAGAAGGCTTAACAGCACTTATGGATACTATTACTAAGTTAACGTCAGTAGTGAATGATAAATTACATATCGAAGGCATACTTCGCACTATGTATGATCCTCGAAATCGCTTGGCTAATGATGTATCTGAGCAATTGAAACGACATTTTGGTGATAAAGTTTATCGCAGTGTAATCCCAAGAAATGTTCGTTTAGCTGAAGCACCAAGTTTTGGTACTCCAGCGATGTATTATGATAAATCTTCAACGGGTGCTAAAGCTTATTTAGCCCTTGCCGGTGAAGTATTACGTAAAAATGATTCGGCTAAAAAAGCCAAGCAAGCTACGGCCAATGTTGCCAGCTAGCGTAAAGGACAAATTATGAGTACAGCAAAACGTAAAGGCGCTAGTCGCTTAGGTCGTGGTCTTGATGCGCTATTATCACCAGCGGTTTCAGGTGCAGAAACAAAAGCGAATATCACTGAAGCTAGCAACAGCGTACAAACGATAGAAAATGAGCTACTAAAACTACCAATTGAACAGTTAATTCCAGGTAAATATCAACCACGCCGTGGTATGTCTGATGCCGGCCTTGAAGAGTTGTCATTATCTATTAAATCACAAGGTATTATTCAACCGATTGTTGTGCGTTTAGTTGAAGATGATAAATATGAAATTATTGCCGGTGAACGTCGATGGCGTGCTGCTAAATTAGCACAACTTAAAATTGTTCCTTGTTTAGTTAAAGACGTACCTGACGAGTCAGCGGTCGCTATTGCACTGATTGAGAATATCCAACGTGAAGATCTTAATGCGATGGAAGAAGCGGTGGCATTAGAGCGTTTATTAACGGAGTTTGAGTTAACCCATCAAGAAGTCGCTGTTGCTATTGGTAAATCTCGTACTACGGTAAGTAACTTATTACGTTTAAATAAATTAAATGAAGAAGTTAAAACCTTACTAGAAAATGGTGATATTGAAATGGGTCACGCCCGTGCTTTATTAGCCTTGGAAGGTGAGGAGCAAACTTCAGCCGCGCAAACCGTAGCAACGAAAGAGCTGACGGTACGAGAAACAGAGAGTTTAATTAAAAATATTCAAAACCCTGTTGCTGAAAAAGAAAAAGTTGAAAAAGCGATTGATACTATCGTGTTGGAACAAGGCTTAGCAGATAAAATCGGCGCTAAAGTTGCTATTAACCATAATAGTAAAGGCAAAGGTAAGCTTGTTATCTCTTACGATAACTTAGCTAAACTTGAAGAGATATTAGCCAAAATTAATTAATATGTTGATGATATTAAGTAATATTAAAACCAGCCTAGCGCTGGTTTTTTGTTTTACAAGTGTAAAACAGCCAAGCTCACTCTGATTTTATTTAAACGGGCTAAATTATCTAAAAAATTAGCCTATGTTAAAGTTTATTTTATCAGTCCTATTATCTCTCGTTATATTTATGAAAAATCACACTAATTTAGTCAATAGAGTTTTTCTACAGGCTCTGACTATATGCGGAATGAAGGAGTAATTGTTGTGATCGAGTATCACTATAATGCTGTTAGTAGTGATAATGATGAATATTACACTGAACTTGCCACTGAAGCTCCTATCAGAAAGTTAGAGTGTATTTATATGGCGAGAACTACAATTACCCAGCTCTGACTTAGTTGGCCCCCCTTTTGTCTCTCTAAGTGCCAGTGCTTTTTATAATATAAATGATCGTTCAGTGTTTTGACTATCAATAGTGAAACCAGCTGGAGTGAGAGTTTATATTCTGATATTGGTGTTTATATAAGTCATGGCGATACGTTGCAATACCAAACTAATGGTTTGATGTTGAATATGCTTTTGGCTCTGAATTTGGATTCAGCCACTGAATCTTTATGCCTGTTTTGGGGATTGTTTTTAGTTTTTGATTTGAGTTATTATTTAACGTAAAGTACAGGTTGTTATTATTTTCAAGGATGAAATATGCAAGAATTACCACCATTAACACTCGTTAAAACCTGGCTTGAAGTTGTTCAACAACTCGAAATCCCTATCTCTATACGTGAAAAACGCAGTAAATTGCTGACCTATTATTTTGGCTCAATTAAACAAGCTCAAAGATATGTAGAGGATAATGATGATTACAGGATATTAGTATCTTAGGTAAGTAGATGGTCCACCCGACAGGAGTCGAACCTGTGACCTCGCCCTCCGGAGGGGCGCGCTCTATCCAGCTGAGCTACGGGTGGTTTATTGATGCTATATATTGTTAAAAATATAACCTCAATGGATACGCGGCAGATACTATAATTTATCAATATACTTGTCTAGTTAAGTTATCGAAAATATCTCATAAGTAAGGTGGATATATTCGGCTTAAACCTTATCTTTGCCCTATTTATGTACTTTCGCGGGAAAACTGCCTAAAGTTATGAATACTCTATTAAATTTTCGGTTATATTATCAAAATGAAACCATCTCTTGTCGGGTTACTTTCAAGCTTGATCATCGTCAGTGTGTCATTAGTTATGCCCATTTATGCGCAACAACTTGAAACTAAAACTATTAAAGCTGAACCCATGGTTAAAAAAATTAGCCGTACGGGTAAGTTAACTTTCAAACGAACGTTAAGTTTGTCCTTCAAAAGTAGTGGTTATCTTGAAAAACTTAGCGTTGATGAAGGTGAAAGCTTTACTAAAGGTCAGTTACTAGCACAAATTGACAGTGAAGAGCTTACTGCTGAAAAAAACGCTAGTTATGCGCGTTTATTACAAGCAAAGCGTGAAATTAGGCGTATTAAAACGCTTATTAGTAAGAAACTAAGTTCACAACAAGCATTAGATGATGCGAAAACTTTGGTTGAAACAACACGTGCTAGTCATAAAATAGCAGAATATAACCTTTCAAAGTCTCAGCTGATAGCACCGTTTGATGGTGTCGTGCTAACTCGATTTTCCGAGTTAGGTGAATTACAAAGCCCTAATCAACATGTCTTAAAAATAGCAGCGATAGAAAATAATTTAGTGGTTCGAGTTGCCTTAACTGCAGCAGAGTTGAATCTAGTTAAATTACAGCAAAAAATTGACCTTAATTTAGCTAAGTTTGGGGTAGTTACTGGCTCAGTGAGTAAAGTACCGGCGATTGCGGATGAACAAAGTCATTTGTTTACTATTGAAATATTATTAGATAATTTGAATGTGAATCAAGTGGCTGTTGGACAATTGGTCTATGTATTAACGGATGTAGTTACCGATACTCTAGCCTATAGATTACCGCTTGAGGCCCTCAATAGTGTCGATAGACAAGGTCGAGCTTTAATTATGGTACTAGATGCCGATTCAGCCGAAGCTGAAAGTTATAGCCAACAAGCCTTCTCGATTAAGCAGCTTTCAAATGAATACATTTACTTATCAGCTCAGCCAAGTCCCCTACCCTTAACTATTGTCACAAGAGGTTGGCAGCATCTTGCTTTAGAAAATAAGCAACTAGATGAAACTCAGTAAAGGGAAATAGCAGATGAAACTCCCTAGATTAGCGATAGACAATGCCCAATTCACTCTAACTATTTTTTTGTTGTTAGTTTTGATTGGTGTGGTGTCATATTTAAGTATGCCTCGCTCAGAAGATCCTCAATTTGACTTGCCGGTCACCTTAATTGAAGTAGTTTACCCTGGCGCATCACCCAGTGACATTGAAACCTTAGTGGTTGATCCGCTTGAACAAGAAATTGCTGATATTGAAAATATTAAAAAGATAGAAGCAAAAATCCATAATGGCGCGGTTAGAATTACCATAGATTTTCTTTATGGTACTGATGCTGAAGCTGCTTTTAATAAAGTTAAACAGGCGGTATCCACAGTAAGGCCTAATTTACCTGTAGGCGTTGCTGAGTTGCTGGTATTAAAAGCAACGCCGAGCAGTGTTGCCATAATGCAGTTGGCTTTATGGTCTGAGCCGACAGACTACAAAACGATGGAATTGCATGCCAAGTTACTAGAAAAAAGACTAGAAACTATCGCTAGTGTTCGTAAAGCCAGTATTTGGGGATATCCGCGGCAAATTGTAGCGATAGATATTAATCTACCGTTATTAAAACATTATGGCCTCGCACTGACTGATATAACACAAGTGCTTCAGGGGCGAGCATTAAATATCACCCCTGGTTTTGTTGATGCCAGCACACGCCGTTTTAATGTTAAGACCAGTGGGAATTTCACTCAAGTAGATGAAATAGAAAATACCATTATTAGTGATAGCAGCATGATCAGTGCTAATGGAATTTTAAAAGTTAAAGATATCGCTAATGTCAGTTTTACTGATGCAGAGCCAAGTTATTTAGCATACTTTGATGATATTCCGGCAATATTTATTACGGTAGAACAGCGTGAGAAAACCAATATATTTGTCTTAACTGAGCAAATAAATCAAGAGATTGAGCTGTTTAAACAGAGTTTACCTCGTGGTATTAAGCTGGAAAAATTATTTCAGCAAGCTGACAGTGTTAACGTACGTGTTAATGGTTTTTTTGATAATTTAACGCAGGGGCTGGTTATAGTTGGTTTGATGGCCTTACTATTTTTAGGGTTCAGAGAAGCCTTAGTGGTGATCCTAGCTATTCCCATTTCATTTTTGATGGCCATTGGTTGGCTTGATTTTAGTGGTTATGGTTTACAGCAAATGTCGATCGTTGGTTTAATCATTGCTTTAGGTTTGCTAGTTGATAACGCCATTGTGGTAACCGAGAGTATTCACCGAGAAAATAAGCTGGGTAAAGATATAAACCAGGCGGCAGCAATCGGTACTAGTAAAGTAGCTTGGGCAATTGCCAGTGGCACTATTACCACTATGTTAGCCTTTTTACCTATGCTAATGATTCAAAGTAATACCGGTGATTTTATTCGCTCAATGCCGGTAACAGTGGTGTTAGTACTACTTGCTTCCTTATTAGTGGCATTAACGTTAACGCCACTTTTAGCAAGTAAGCTGTTTGTTGTTATCGATAAAGGCAGTAAAACTAAAGCAGCTAAAAGTTACACCCTTCAGCATTACGCTAATAAATTTGCAGAAAAAAGTTATAGCAATACTTTACAGGTATTAATGCGCCATAAAGTAAGTGTTATTGTTATTAGCTTATTGATGTTAGTTGCTATGTTCTCTTTATTTGGCCAAGTCGGTGTAAGTTTATTTCCGAAAGCAGAAAAACCGATGTTACTAATTAATGTCACGACACCTGCAAACTCATCTTTAGCCTATACAGATAAAGTGCTTCAGCAAGTACGTCAGCACGTTAAAGAGTATGCTTTAGTTGATAAAGTAGCGCTTAACGTGGGTAATTCAAATCCACGTATTTATTATAATGAAGTACCCAAACGCGGTATTGTCCGTTTTGGCCAAGCATTGCTTGTTTTAAGGGAATATCATTCTGATGAAGTTACTAATTTAGTTAAAAGTTTACGTGATGATTTTAGTTATTGGCAGCAGGCAGAAATCACCGTTAAAGAGTTTACTCAGGGTCCGGTGACCGATCAGGTTATTGCAATTAGGCTGTTAAGTGAATCACTAAATGACTTAGAAAAGGTTGCTAATGACCTTGCGGCTAAAGTACGACAGTTACCCGGTGTTGTAAATATAGATAACCCTATTGGTATGGCAAATACGGAGTTAGCGCTTACTATTAATTACCAGCAAGCAGCATTGAGCGGTGTTAGTATTGAGCGATTAGATAAAACTATTAGTACTCTTTTATCAGGCACTACTATTGGTCAATTTAATGATATTAACGGTGAAGATTATCCTATTATGATTCGTCAAAAAAGTCCCAGTATTGATAGTTTATCGGCCATTGAGATTAGTAATAATCAAGGAGTTTCAATTCCCCTTGAGCAACTCGCTACCATCGAATTACAAAAGGGTGGCAGTGATTTTTTTCATTACCAAAAGCTACGCATGGCTAAAGTATCAGCCGATGTAGAAACGGGTTATTCAGTTGGCGATATCACTAAAAAATTGGTTAATTATCTTCAGCAGTATGATTTACCTGAAGGTATGCATTTTACTTTAGGTGGTGAAGAAGAATCTCGACAGAAGACTTTTGCGGGCTTAACACAAGTTATGTTGATTACGGCTATAGGGATATTTGCCGTATTGGTATTACAGTTCAAGTCTATTTTGCAGCCCATGATTATTTTTAGCTCTATTCCTTTTGCAATGGCAGGCTCTATTATAGGGCTGTATTTAACCGGCTTATCTTTTTCTATGATGGCTTTTGTCGGTTTGATTAGTTTGTTTGGTATTGTGGTAAACAATGCCATTATTTTGATTGATAGTACCAATGTTAACCTGCAATTAGGTTTAGACAAACGTTCGGCAATTCTAAAGGCAAGTGCTGTACGTTTTACGCCAATACTGTTAACAACGTTAACGACTATAGGAGGTTTAATTCCATTAACCTTATACGGTGGTAGCTTATGGCAGCCTCTAGGTGTAGTACTCATTTCAGGTTTATGTGTTTCCGCCCTTTCAAGTTTTTTGTTAGTACCAATTTTAACTGAGATCTTTACTCCTAAAGGAGTCTAAAAATTCAAATTAAACCATTTTATAACTGCTAATTAGGCGAAGACAAAGTATTGATTTAATATATAATGGTTTAAATTGTTATCAATATGTAATCACGTTTTACTGAATATTTACTTGGCAATAAATTACACTATTAATTAGTACAATAAACATAATTATCAGGACAAATAGAAATGGAAGTAATTGGCACTTCAGGTTATTTTTTAGCAGCCTGTGCTTATGCAGTTTTTATTTTATTACTTTTAGCAGCACGTAATAAAACCCTTGCTGGAGGTTTAGTATTATTAGCATCATTATTGATGTTTTCTTCCTCTCTTAGTGCTGCATTACAGCCAAAACAAGGCTTTTCGTTGCTGATAGTTATGGCAATAGAAACGGTTAAATTAGCTGTTTGGTCGCTATTAATCATTTGTACACAAGCTAATATCACTTCGCTTAAAGCGCTAGTTACCCATCCCAAAGTTAAGCAATACTTGCAAATATGGAGTGGTCTATCCGTACTTTGTTGGGGTGCTGCGCTATTTATTCCTGATAGTGTTAAGTTATTGTTTTCATTGTTTTTATTACTTAATTTATGGTTGTTGGTTTTACTCGAACAATTATATCGAAATGCCGATGTTAAAGTTAAATGGGCCATTTGGTCATTAGTTATCGCATTGGGTATGGCGACTGTTTTTGATTTTGTACTCTTTGCTCAAGCCGCTATGGTTAACCAATTAGATTTTTCTTATTGGTATGCACGTGGTTTTATTGTTGCCATAGGTATGCCATTAATTTTGATCAGTACTCGGCGCATTAAAGACTGGTCTGTAGATGTTTTTGTTTCGCGTGAAATGGTCTTTTACAGTTCAATGTTACTCATTTCGGGGTTATATCTACTCCTATTAGCGATAGCTGGTTATGTAATTAATTATTTTGGTGGTGCTTGGGGCGATATTATCAGCGTCGCGTTTATTATTTTAGGTGGCAGCGTTTTAGCTGCCTTGTTAATAACGGAGAGGTTACGTCGAGAAGTTAAAGTTTTTATCACCAAACACTTTTTCGCGAATAAATATGATTATCGTGTTGAGTGGTTTAAATCTATTGAACAACTAGAAATTGGTAAAAGTGATGATTATTACCATACCGCGACTCACATAATTTGCTCTTCATTAAATATTGAGCAGGGCGCCTTAATTAAAAAAATGCCGTCAGGTCAGTATCAATCTATTTACCAAGAAAACTTAAACCTCGAACAAAGTGACTTAAATTTCTTAGGCACTGTTGATGAATTTTGCCAGCTACATGGTTGGATTATTGATATTCGGGAGTTCGCTATGGTAGAGGATAGCTATCCTGGCTTGTCAGTAGACGCTCAGTTATGCGGACAAAAAAATATTGATATCATCATTCCTATTTTCATGAATAAATCTGTCTACGGCTTTTTCTTACTTGCGATGCCTGCAGAGCAAGGGTTACTCAACTGGGAAGATAGAGATTTACTGTTTTCTATTTCTAAGCAATTAAGTAATTATTTATCACTCAATGAAGCCAATGAGAGTTTGGCTGAATCTAAACAATTTGACGCTTTTAATCGCATGTCAGCCTTTTTAGTTCATGATTTAAAAAATATTCAAGCACAGTTATCATTAATTAGTAGTAATGCAAAACGCCATAGAGACAATCCTGCTTTTGTTGATGATGTTTTTGAAACGATAGAAGCGGCAACAGGGCGACTCGATAAGGTGCTAACTCAGCTGCGTAATAAGCAGGTGGTAGAGTCGAATAAAAAAAGTACTGATGTGCAAGCGTTAATAATGGCTGTTGTTGAACAGCGCAATGTACAAATGCCACAAGTGAGTGCTCAGCTATCCCTTGAAAGTAATATGGTTATTGATGAAGAGACATTTTCTTCAGTGTTAAATCATTTATTACAAAATGCACAAGAAGCGACAAATGATAATGACTGGGTTAAGATAATTGCTGAAATTAAGCAAGATAATTTACATATCGCTATTATTGATAATGGCTGTGGCATGTCAGCAGATTTTATTGCTAATCGCTTATTTAAGCCCTTTGATACCACCAAGGGTAATGCGGGTATGGGAATCGGTGTTTACGAAGCAAAACAGTTCATTGAGGGCACTGGCGGGACTATGCAGGTTACGAGCAGTGAAAATGAAGGTAGTCATTTTACAATCGTCATACCGAATAAAGCACTATAAAAATAAAATTAATTAATAAGCAAAAATAATACAAAGGATATAGCATCGCTATGGAAAAGTTACTGATTGTTGATGATGATATAGGTGTACAAAAACAATTGAAATGGAGCTTGGCTGATTACGAAGTCGTATTAGCTGATACCCGTGAAAGTGCTATTGCAGCAGTAAGACGTCATGAACCTAAAGTGGTTACTTTAGACTTAGGTTTGCCGCCTGATGCGGCCAATGCTAGCGAAGGTTTAGCTGCATTAAAGCAAATATTAGAGATTGCCCCTCATACTAAAGTCATTGTTATAACAGGTAATGATGATCGAACCAATGCGTTAAAAGCGATTGAAATGGGCGCTTATGATTTTTACCAAAAACCGGTTGATGCTGATGTTATTAATGTCATTGTTTCTCGTGCTTTTAGTTTAGCCACGATAGAGATAGATAATCGTAGTATGAAGTCGATTGTCGGCTGCGATACTGGCATTATTGGTAGTAGTGAAAACATTGATAGATTGCGTGTCATGATTCAACGTATTGCACCAACAGAGATAACAGCGCTACTACTGGGTGAAAGTGGTACCGGTAAAGAAGTTACCGCTAAAGCTATTCATAAAGTGAGTGATCGTAGTGATAAACCTTTTGTTGCTATTAATTGTGCCTCTATTCCGGAAAACTTATTAGAGAGTGAGTTATTTGGCTTTGAAAAAGGCGCTTTTACCGGCGCTCACAAAACCACCTTAGGAAAAATAGAATGTGCCCAAGGCGGCACACTATTTTTAGATGAAATAGGTGATATGCCTTATCATTTACAAGCAAAATTATTACGTTTCTTACAAGAAAAAATAATAGAGCGCTTAGGTGGAAGAAAAGAAATACCGGTTGATGTGCGTGTTATATGTGCAACCAACCAAAATCTGGAAGTTATGGTGGCAGAAAAGTCTTTCCGTGAAGATCTTTTTTATCGCATTACAGAGATAACGTTAAACATACCACCATTACGTGACCGTGATGAAGATGTACTTATTTTAGCTAATTTCTTTTTGCAGCAGTACGCTGCTGAGTATAAACGTAATGCTAAGTCATTTGCCGATGATGCATTATATGGTCTACGACACCATAAGTGGCCAGGCAACATCAGAGAGCTACAGAATAAAGTTAAATCATCAGTGATTATGAGCACCAGTAATCAAGTAACCGCTTTTGATTTAGGTTTCTTTGATAAAGAAAATGCAGAGTATGAATTATCATTAAATTTACGTGCTGTGCGTGAACAAGCTGAGACTCTAGCCATTCAAAAAGCTTATGCATTGACTGACGGGAATATGTCGAAGACGTCGGAATTATTGGGTATTACCAGACCGACGCTTTATTCTTTAATTGAAAAATATAAAATTGCAATTAACGTTTAGAACTAAAAATTGTAATGCTGATAGTTATTCACTGTAACTATCAGTATCTTTACTCTGTAATTCAGCAAACTCACGATTTTTCTGTTTTAAAAGCTTATCAATATAACGGGTCATTTTAACTTTCTGTTGAATTGTACTTTCTAATATCTCTTCAACTTCACGTAAAACATTCTTTATATTTTCAACATTTTCAGTTGAATTAATAACTAAAGGTTGATGAGTTTTACTGCCTTCAATAGCATTAGTACTCAATGATCCTGTAAGCTCTACAGACATTTCTTTAGCGACTTCATTGATGGCATTACAATCAATTTCACTTAATTCTTCTAAAAAACCAAATAACAATAAACGATCAACAAATATGTTTATTTTTCTGGGGACGCCGAGTGTTTTTTCAAAAATAAGCTGACAGGCTTCATCTGAAAATAAAGCCTCTTTAGTACAATTTGCTTGCGCTAATCTGTGATTAATATAGTTTTTTACTTCTTCAGTATTCAGTGGCTTTAGATGTGCAGAGGCAATTATTCGTTGTCTAAATTGCTCCATGTCAGGTGCTGATATTATTGCTTTTAATTCTTCTTGGCCCAGGAGAAAGCTCTGGATCAGTGGTTTATTATCGAGCTGAAAATTAGAGAGCATACGCAACTCTTCTATTGTTTCAGCAGGTAGGTTCTGTGCTTCATCCACCAGTAATAAAGCGCGCTTACCTTGCTTATTCAAACCGATTAAAAATTGTTCTATGCTTTGTAATAAATCAGCTTTGCTATTACCCGTTACCGTGATGTTAAATTCAGCAGCAATAAGTTCAAGTAATTCGTCGGGTGTTAATTTGGTGGTAACAAGTTGCGCCGCGACAATGTTTTCATCAGCGATATTAGCTAATAAATTACGCGCTATGGTGGTTTTACCCGTACCAATAGGTCCAGTAATAACAATAAAACCTTCACCTTGATCTAAACCATATTGCAAATAAGATAAAGCACGTTGATGATGACTGGTAGCAAAGAAAAAGCGTGGATCGGGACTTAACTGAAAAGGGCGTTCACTAAAACCATAGTAACTTTCATACATGTTAAAAATCTTTTGTTAAATTGATGGAAGCACGGGCTTCGTTATAAGTGTAACGCTCAATATTTGATTGTCTATCAAGGTATTGCAACGTTAAAAAGGCATTGAGCGATGATGCTAGGCTTCTATTGTAAGTTGCCGATAGTGTTTTATAGGTATCTTCTTGCCTAGGGCCATCAGTTTTATCTTTATCAATAACATTTTTTCTGTAATTAACATAAACAGTGACATCACTTCTCGCACTCATACGGCGACTGACACTAAAACGTGCGTCAAGGTAATTATCTATGACTCCAGTACTTAATACCTCTCGGTCACGGTTAGATAAATCCAGGGTGAAGGTAGTTCGCGCGAAGGCTAACTGAGATTGCCATGCTAAGCGCTTGTTTAAAGTAAATTCATTATTTTCTTCTAAAACTAACGATGTTAACGGTATGCTGACAAAGCCGTTGTTATCATCAGGCAGCTGACCTAAGGGTAAACACGCATTTATATCAGGGGCATTTTCAGGACACCATATTTCACCCGCGGAGACTTCCTGGTAACTATTACGATCAAATGTTTCGATAGTCTCATGATAAGAAATAGTATTCGTTAGGCGTCGAGTACGGTGAGAAAAGTCCAACTCGTAAGAATCACCAAAAAAGCGCTTTGAATACCCAGCCTTAACAGACGTTCTTGCCGACGGCTGCCAGTCAATATCTGCAGCAACATAATCATCACTGGCTTGAGTCTCATCGTCTACGTAGTTATACGATAAATCAATAATAAAATGTTTGGCTGCTTGGTAACGTAAGCCGGGTCCCCATGACGGAATGGCATCAGGATTACTTCCTGCGGCGGTACCCGTGACCTTTTCATTATATAAACGAATAAAAGGATTCACTTTATAAGGTGTTATGGCGCCAATTTTTGTTTCAAATTGATAGTTTTCACTAATAAATCCATTATTTTCTTGATTAGTAAAAGAGCCATTTATTTGCCAAAAAACAGCACGTGCAGCATTACCATTAGTCGTATTGACCATCACACTATAACCATGGCTTTCGCCTATGTCATCTTCGGTGTCTACTAAGTTAAGCATGTAAGAAGACGACAGCGCATAATCGCTGTTAGCAGTATTGTATTGCAAACCAGTAGAATAGTTTCGTTGCTGAATGGTATCAGCGGTAATTAAATCAGCTAAACTATTGCCTGAATCACTTTTACTAACGTTAGTTATTGATGAGCTAGCAATAATTTGCAGCTTATCTTGCCAAAGAGAATATGAAGCATTGGCTAATAAAGTCTGATAGTGATCGTCGAGTTCTCTATCATGACTATAGAAAGCTGTCGTATCTGTGCCAGCTATTTTGAACTGTAATTTTTTAGAACTAAAACTAGCATCAGCACCAATAATAAACTGACTCACTAGACTCGATTGTTTGTCTAGTTGACTCAGTTCTATATTATTTGTAAATGTTTCGGTAAGCCCTAAGCTGGGATCAAATTGCCATTCACCCGCTAAAGCACTGGTTGATAAAAACAAACCAGTTATCGCTAAAACGTGTAATTTGAGTTGAGCTTTACTGGTTTTTTCTGCCATAGCCATATCCATAATAACCATAAACATCCTTTTTTGATCTAATGGTTTTATTCATTACTAAGCCTAATGCAATATCGCTATTTAATTGACTCACCGCAGTTTTTACATCATCTGTTTTAGTTTTTGACTCTTCAACCACAATAAGTGCTTGGCCAACAAGGTCTGATAAAACAGGCGTTTCTGTCACACCAATGATTGGTGGACAATCAAATATAACTATTCTATCTGGGTAGCGTTCCGCTAGTTCTTTAGCTAAGTTCGCCATGCGTTCACTGGCCAATAATTCATTGGTCAAATGATGCGGTTTACCCGCGGGAACTAGCTTCAAGTTTTCAATGTTGGTACTGTAAATTATATCAGACAAAGACGAGACGTCAGCAAGTAGGTATTCAAGTAAGCCCTTTTTACTATCGAACTCTAATTCTCTATGTAAACTAGGTCTTAGCACATCAGCATCAATGAGCAGTACCGTTTTATCTTGTTCAAGAGCGATACTTAAGGCTAAGTTAATAGCCACATAAGTTTTACCTTCATTAGGGTGAGAGCTAGTCACCATAATCAAGTTACTGTTATGTAGTGTTTTTGACGCTAAGCCAAAAGCATTGTTAAGTAACTTTCGTTTAATGTGACGAAACTCTTCTTGAATATGGTGAGCACTATCTGAACTATAAATAAAGCCTCGTTCATTTAATCGCTCGCCATTTAATATTATTTTATCTTTATTATTACTGCTTGTGTGCCCTGTTGCTAAAGGTGTTGAGGTGCTGGATGTGTCATCAACCTTATTCTCAGTAGTGGCTTCATGTTCAGTGGTACTAGCTAATTTCTCTTGCTGAGCTAACTTTTGTTTAGCCAAGGCTTTTTCAATGGTACTCATGGCTAAAATATCCTTTTTAATGGAGCTTGAATAAGATCAGGAAATAAAAAATAACTAACAAATAACACTAATAAACAGAGTAATAACACGTTAGAGCCTATAAAAATCAAGGTTTTCTTTTGGTGCCATTTCTGTAAGCCTAGGTTTTCATTAGCCGATATAACACCAAAAATAGGTACACCGGTGATTTTAGATAACTGAGCGGTAGATGTTGCTACAGGATTCAATTGACTCATTAAGAGTGATAAACCAATGCCAACACCAAAACCTAAAATAAGGACAACACCAAATAAAATGAAACGTTTTGGTCCTGATGGTTTAGTTGCTTTACGTGCAGGGTCTATCACGCGAAATTGAATCTTATCAGTTGTTTCATCAGCTTGTTGAGCGAGCTGTGCGGTTTCTTTACGTGATAATAACTCTTCATACTTCTTTTTAGTAATAGAATAACCACGGTTTAGTGCTACTAATTCCGCTTCTATTTCAGGTAAGGTATGCACTCTATTTTCAAGTTCGATAATACGTTGGCGATAATCATCAGCTCTAACATTGAGTGAGGCAATTAGGTTTTCCAATTGATTCACTTGTATTTGTACTTCTTGAATAACCGGATTAGCACTTAAACGTTTTAAGCTACCCGTATTTTCACTATTTTGCGCAAGGTACTTCTCAATTTCAACGCTGCGTAATTTATTTAAATGTTCTAAATTTCGGCTTATTTCAATGACATCTGGATGTTTATCGGTATAACGTAACTTCAAAGTATCTAGTTGAACTTCTAATTCATTGATCCGGTCATCATAAGTAGTCTGTATTGAGCTTTCACTTTTGATTTTATTATCGCTACCTGTATCGGCAACAATAGATTGAGCTAGCTGTTTTTTAGCAGATTCTAGACGGGTTTTGTTTTCTAAAATATCTAACTCAATCGATTTTAACTTATCTTTATGACCATTGAGTTTTGTATAATAACCACCGGATTGTTCAGGTAAAATACCACTGTATTTTTGTTTGAAACTCGTTAATCTAGCTTCAGCATTAGACAGGCGATTTTCATAATCTTTAATTTGAGTATTTATAAATTTTTGTGCACTATCTGAATCACTTCGCGTTTCACCTAAGGTATTTTCAATGAAGACATTGAGCGCAGAACGGACAATGTTTTTGGCCATTTCAGGATCTTTATCTTCTATACTTAAGGTATAAATGTTTTCTCGACCAACACCTGATATTTTGATATTTTCTTTTAGGTTTTTGATTATAGCTTCATATTCTTCACTATTACTAGCCTGAACATCTAAATCGGTCATACGTGATATACGTTCTAAATTTGGACGACTTAATAATGTTTTTATCATCAAACGGATTTGGGTATTCGGATTAGTCTCAACCGTTAAACCTTTTAATAAAGGGCGTAATAAAGATTGGGTATCAACATAGACCCGTGCTTCTGATTTATAAACATTAGGCATAGCAGCAACGAAATACCAACCGATAGGGCAAATAAGCCAAGTTGCTATGATGATATAACGACGTTTTAACCAAATTCCTTTTAGATAATCAATTATCTCTTCAAATATGTCTTGCATTACTACCCTTTAACTACCTTTAAAATTGTGCACTAAGTTTATATGCCATTGTGTGATGATAAACTTTAAAACCATGCCTCAGGAATGATAATAATGTCGCCTGGTAACATATCAACATTGGCACTGATTTCGCCATCTTTAAGCAGTTGATCTATCATAACTTGATATTGTTTTTGTTGTCCTTCTTCAATACGTATTAATACCGCATCATTACCATCAGCAAATTCAGTTAAACCACCTACTTGAATCATTACATCGAGTAAAGTCATGTGTTGAGTATAATTAATCGCTCGTGGCTGTGCCGCCTCACCAATAACACGAACTTGTTCACTAAATGGACCGACAAAATTTGCTACTGTGACCGTAACAATAGGGTCTCGTAGGTAAGTTGCTAATATTTCTTCAATTGAGCGAGCTAATTCAGTCGGTGTTTTACCGCTGACCTTGATATCTTCGACTAAAGAGGTGGTAATCATGCCATCTGGACGAACTACAAATGAACCGGAAACTTCAGGGTTACGCCAAACAAAAATATTAAGCACATCACCTGAGCCTATTAAATATTTATAAGCATTTATATTGGCTGTATTGGAGGGGTGTAAAGTTGCACTAGGCAATGTATTGTGTGAACTACAACCGGAAAGAACAGTTGCTAACAATAACAGTCCAACTTTTAAGTTGTTGGTAAAGAGATTATCCATAATTTACACCTTTTATTTATACTCATTACCAATCAATATACATCTTTCAGAGTGTACTTTGAATAGTAATGGATATCGTACAATTTAATTGAAAAACAATGGTTAATTGTATGATATTTTACCTTCTTTTGGCAACGTTAATTAACAAGTGTAAAATAAACGTTAACATTGGTGTTTTTTTTGTTAGAATCAGCGCTGTTTTTTTTGTCGGTGGATAGCTGCTATTTAGCAATTATCAATTAAAGGGAATCTAGTCGGCTATGTCTAGTTCGAAATTTCGTGATTTATCAGCAGGGACTAAATCCTTAATCATCATAGAGCAAATTTTATTTGCTGGTGCTTTGTTGTTAGCTGTTCACTTGAACGGAATATACCAAGTTGTTGACTTTCAGGTTATACCTGACAGTTTTTTATTACTCTATGCCGTTATTTTTGCACTACTTAATCAGTTAAGTGCATTAGCGCTAGGATTGTATAACTCAAAACTGAGAGAGAGTTTTCGAGGCATATTCCGTCGCATGTTGATGTGTGTTTCTGTGGCCTTTTGTGCTGCCACCCTCATTAACCCTTTTTATGGTGCTTATCTTCTACCAATAGAATTATTGGCTATAGCCTCATCCCTTAGTGTTTTTCTTATTAGTTCTTTTCGTTATTTTACCTTTAAAATTGATTTCTTTGGTTTTGGTAAGCGTAATATTCTGGTGTTAGGATCAGGTAAACGAGCATCCATTATAGAAAGGCGTATGCGACGCGATGTCGATAGGCAAGACTTCACTGTGCATGGTTTTGTTATTATGGACGGTGATGCACCTGATGGAATTCAGCGTGAAACGCGTATTAATCTTGATGAATCATTGGTTGAGTACACCTTAGCTCATAATATTGACGAGATAGTTGTCGCTAATGACGAACGCAGAAATAATCTACCCGTAGATGAATTATTTGCATGTAAAATCCGTGGTATAGAAATTATAGATATATTGGATTTTATTGAGCGTGAAACAGGACAAATAGCCGTTAATCTTATTTATCCAAGCTGGGTAATCTATTCAAATGGGTTTGCCTCTAATAATCATTTACGCAATACACTCGATTGGATTTTTAATGCGGTAATGGCATTTGTTTTGTTATTAATTACTTGGCCTGTAATGCTTATTACTGTGTTGATTATGAAAATAACTGAAGGTTTTGATGCGCCAATTTTTTACAAGCAAGAACGTGTTGGTTTAGATGGCGAACCGTTTAATATTATCAAATTTCGTAGCATGCGTTTAGATGCTGAAAAACACGGCGCTCAAATGGCGAGTGAAAATGACAGTCGAGTCACAAAAATAGGTCTGTATTTGCGTAAATACCGTATTGATGAACTGCCACAAATTTGGAATGTATTACATGGTGATATGGGCTTTGTTGGTCCAAGACCAGAACGCCCTCAGTTTGTGCAAAGCCTTATCAAAAACCTTCCTTATTATAACGAACGTCATAATGTTAAACCGGGTTTAACCGGTTGGGCACAATTAAAATACCCATACGGGGCTACGGAAGCTGATTCGTTAGAAAAGCTAAAATATGATTTGTATTATATTAAGCATCGTAGTTTTCTATTGGATTTATTGATACTAATTCGAACCGTTGAAATTGTGTTATTTGGTAAAGGGCGTTAATTGAAATGCAAGTTGTAGATAAAGTAAGCCCGATACCTGAAAAACAGGCGCTAACGGTAGATGTTGAAGATTATTTTCATGTTTCAGCCTTTGAAAAGGCGATTGATAAAACTGATTGGAAAAACCTTGAGTTAAGAGTTGAAAAAAATACTTATCGATTATTAGAACTGTTTGAACAGAAACAGGCTAAATGTACCTTTTTCACCTTGGGCTGGGTCGCTGAACGTTGTCCTAATATGATTAAAGCAATCGTTGACCAAGGACATGAATTAGCAAGTCATGGTTTTGATCATCAACGTGCGACTGAAATGACGCCAGAGCAATTTATAGCGGATGTTAGTCAGAGTAAAAAAGTACTTGAAGATGTTTCCGGACAAGAAATTATTGGCTATCGAGCGCCAAGTTTCTCTTTTAATGATAGTAATACTTGGGTGTATCAGGCTCTAGTTGATTTGGGTTTTGAATACAGCTCTAGTACTTACCCAATTGAGCATGATTTATACGGAGTACCTAATTGGCCACGTTTTAAATACCAAAGAGACGAAGGCATCATTGAAATACCTGTACCAACAGTAAGAAAAAATGATCGTAATACTGGCATCGGTGGTGGTGGTTACTTTCGCCTTTATCCTTATTGGCTGTCTAAAAGACGTATTGATAATTACTTGAGTACAGAAAAACAACCTTATAGCTTTTATTTCCACCCATGGGAAATTGACCCTGAGCAACCTCGTGTCGCTGGTGCGCCGGTTAAGTCTAAGCTTCGTCATTACTTAAATTTATCTCGCATGGAAGGCAAGGTCGTTCGTTTGTTAGAAGACTACCAATGGGACACAATGAAGAGTGTGTATTTAAATAAAGGAATTAAATAAGCATGATTAAACAGATAATTAAAGCTGCACCAGTTGTAGCCATTTTTATTGCTTGGTTTTATACTTATTACCAAGGACTGGTTACAGCGGTAAATATTTGGGCTATCTCTGAAATATTTAATCACTGCTTTCTCGTCATTCCTATTTCTTTTTTCCTTATTTATCAAAAACGAGCCCAACTTTCTCAACAGACTTTTGTTGCTAATTATTGGTTGTTACTGCCTTTAATGGGAACGTTACTCTTATATACTTTTGCTGTTGTTGGTGATATTCGGTTATTCATGCACATAGCTACTTTTGCCTCATTACCATTACTTATTTGGTTTGTTATTGGTAATCAAGCAGCTAAAGTCATCGCATTCCCTTTATATTTTATGTTGTTCTCTGTTCCTTTCGGTGAGCAGTTGATACCTTATCTGCAAGAAATCACGACTGATTTAGCCGTTCCTTTATTAGAAATGACAGGCATACCTGTTTATAGAAATGGTCTTTATTTAGACATCCCAGAAGGGCGTTTTTTAGTTGCTGAAGCTTGTTCTGGAATTAGCTTTTTAATCACATCAATCGTTTTTGGTAATTTATACGCATATGTATCTTTTAACAGATTACCTAAAAGATTATTCTTTATTTGCATCTCATTAATCGTCCCAATTATTGCAAATGCTTTAAGAGTGTACGGTATAGTCTTAATTGCGCACCTAACCGATATGGAACATGCCGCGGGGGCCGATCATCTTATATACGGTGGTGTGTTTTTCGCGTTTGTGTTGTTCTTATTGATAATGATTGGTGAGAGATTAAGAGATAGAACTGAAGTAGCTAACCCTCAAAAATCTACACCAAGTGAAGATATTAACGAAAAAAGTATTAGTGTAGATAGTACTAGCGTAAAGAATAGTCCTGTGATGGCATGTAGTCTTCTTGTTTTGTTATTTGTAAGCCAAGTCTTTTGGTTGTCTTCTGTAACTAACAATAAAGCCACGTTAACAGGTGATGAATTAATAGTGGATTTAAGAGCATTACCCTTTGTTGTCAAAGAAAAACCATTGCAAAAGTGGCGTCCTGACTTTTCTAAAGCATCAAATATTCAGCAAGGAGTTATTAAAGGTGCTAACAACCTTGATAACATAGAGCTTTTTATTGCTAGCTATTTAGGTGGGGAAGGGGAGCTAATTTCTTCTATGAATAAATTGTATAGTGCAAACCGTTGGACATTAATTCAAAATAGACAAATTAGTATTGATGAAGATAAAGAAATTCAACAGATTAAAATTGTCTCACCGTCAGGTCAATATCGATATATTTTATATTGGTATCAGTTCTCAGGTGAAGTATTCACAAACAAGATAAAACTGAAGCTTTACCAAACGTTAATGGCAATGTTAGGTCAAACACAAAGCTCAGCTATTATCGCATTGTCTATGGAAAGTGATAAAGATATGGAAGTTGTTATCTCTATGATAAAAAATAAAGTTAACCTTATACAAGATAACATTAAGGATTGAGCACAGTGATATCTGTCCCGTTTTCTCTTGTAGAGAGTCATAGTGTTTCTCGTACCTCTCAACCTGTAAGTATTGGTTTTCCTTTTGTTATGGGCACTGTATCTACTGATACTAAGCTGGCTATTCAATATCAGGATAATCAGCTTGTATCATGTCAAATATCACCTTCAACGTTTTGGCATGATGGCAGTGTTAAATGGGCAATGATTGATTTTATTGTTGATATTACAAGCAATGAAACCTTATTACTTACGTTGACTGATAATTTTTCTGATGAAGGTATATCGTCACAGCAAAGCCAAATAAATGTATTAGATAATAATAAGAAACTTGAAGTTAATACTGGCTTAGATTCATTCTACATAGATACATCTGAAGGTGAATTGCTATCTATCGTTAGCTCTAAGTTGGGTAAAAAAGGAAGTGAACCTTTATCCATTCAACTTACTAATTCAAAAAATGAAGAATACAAAGCTATTATAGATGATGTTTGTATTGGCCTTATTGAAGAGGCGACTCATCGAAAAAATTTAACTATCAATGGTAGTTTCGTCGATAAAAATAAAGAAAAGAGTGAACTTAAATTTGAATCCACACTTACATTTTTTGCCAACACAAGTTATATAAAAGTAGAGCTTACGCTGCATAACCCACAAGCTGCAAAACACCCTGGAGCATTATGGGATTTAGGTGACGAGGGCTCTATTCTTTTTAAGTCTCTCTCTGTAAATATCCCTGTGGATAGTAATAGCTCCGTTGATATTTATGATCATGTTTCAAATAAAACAATCCCGTGTGGCCAAAATGCCTTCCTCAAGCAACTCTCTAGTGGTGGAGTAAATTGGAATAGCCCTGTGCATAAAGATGCCGCAGGGGACATAGGGTTTGAAAAAAATGGCTTTGTTATTAACTCTGCTAATGATGAACACGAAGGCATGCGTATATCTCCTTCTTTTAGTGTTAAAAACTCAGAAGACACAACCAGTGTTTATATTGAAAAATTTTGGCAGAATTTTCCTAAAGCCATATCAAAGCAAAGTGATTCATTAACTGTCGCATTATTTCCCGAAGGTAATTTTGAATTACAAGGCGGCGAGAAAAAATCACACTCGGTATGGATTGACTTTAAATCAACGGCTCAAAATTTTAATTGGCTTGATAAACCGTTAACTGTAATCATAGAGCCGCAGTATATTGAGAAAACGGGTGCGTTTGATTTCTTTAAATCATGTGTCAAGCAGGACGAATTGTCCGCGATTATTGAAAAAGGCATTCATGGCCCCAGCAACTTTTATGAAAAGCGTGAAGCTGTTGATGAATATGGTTGGCGAAATTTTGGTGATCTGTATGCAGATCATGAAACAAAGGGTTATGCAGGAGATGATATCTTTGTTTCCCATTACAATAACCAGTACGACCCCATTTATGGCTTTGTCTATCAATACTTAGCTACTGGAAATCCAAGCTATTTTGAGTTGGCAAATGACCTTAGCAAACATGTGGCTGATATTGATATTTATCATACTGTGGATGACAAAGATGAGTATAACGGTGGACTTTTTTGGCACACTGACCATTACTTGGATGCTTCCACTTGCACACATAGAACTTTTTCAAAAAATCATCAAGCCGCTTATGAGGACTATAGCTCAGGAGGAGGTCCTGGTGTACAGCATTGCTATACAACGGGTTTAAAGAGTCATTACTTATTAACGGGTAATGAAAAGGCTAAAAAGGCTGTATTACAGCTAGCTGATTGGATTACTTTTAGTTTTGAAGGCTCAAATAGTTTTCTAGCAAAACTATTTGCGATCAAGCAAAGTGGTAATCACGGTGTTAAAGATCACCTATTAGGGCGGTATCCTTTAGACAGAGGCACAGGGCATTATATCATTGCTTTATTAGATGCTTTTGACCTCACTCAAAAAGAAGACTATTTAGCCAGATCTTTTAAGGTAATATCTAATACCTTCCATCCAAACGATGATATTAGTTTACGTGATTTTGGTAATATAGAAGCCACATGGTTTTACACTGTATTTTTACAGTCAGTAGGCCGATTTTTGCTGGTAAAAGAACGAATAAAGCAACTAGATGATGACTTTTATTACGCCCGAGATGCAATGCTTCATTACGCGGATTGGATGTTGAACAATGAGTTACCTTATTTAGAACAAGTAGATAAATTAGAATTCCCAAATACCACATGGGCAGGTCAAGATTTACGTAAAGTTGGAATTTTTTATATGGCTAATTATTATTCATCAGTTAAGAATGATAAGTTCCTAAACAAAGCCGATTATTTCTATCAGCACATTATAGATATGCTGCAAAGTGATACTAACAATGATTATACGAGAATTTTGGTATTACTGATGCAAAACATTGGTTTTGCAAACTTCTATCAACATAGCGCTAGCCAAAATGAGTTTGAAAGGATTAGAGAGTACACCAAGCCTGTTAAGACAAATAAAGGAATGAAAATTTGTGCTTTATTATTTAAAGAGCTATCACGGTTATCAATAAATAATGAATTGAAATGGCTGAGTTTACGCTCTGTCAAGGTTGCAAAATTATTAGGGAATAAAGCTCAATGAAAAAGCTTAATGTATTACAATTTATATGTTCAACAGGCTTTTATGGTGCAGAGCGTTGGGTATTAGCACTGGCAAAGTATTTGAATCCGCAAGAAGTCAATTGCCACCTTGCCGTTACTCTTGAATCAAACAACGATGAGTTAAAAATAGTCGGTGAATTCAATAAGCTTAATGGCAGTGTTTTTCAATTACCTATGAGTAATAGGTTTGACCTTAAAGTAGTTGATAGACTGGTAGAGGTTATCAAAAGCAATGATATTGATATCATTCATACTCATGGATATAAATCTGATATTTTAGGTTTATTAGCTGCAAAGAAAGCAGGAATTAAAATTGTAATTACACCCCACGGGTTTGAGAATGGTCTTGATTATAAATTAAGGTTATTTATTTGGTTAGGTTGTCAGTCATTTAGATTTGCAGATATTGTTGCCCCGCTTTCTAAAGCCCTTTGTAATGATGTCCGTGGCTTCGGAGTGAAAGAAAAACGTTTGGTTTATGTACAAAACGGTGTCGATTTATCCGAAGTTGAAGAGCAAAAAATAAAAGAAAATACTTTAAAGTCAGTTGGAGATAACAAAAGAATCGGCTTTGTTGGTCAGATGATTAGCCGTAAGAATATTAAAGATATTCTCGACATCTTTGAATCACTGGCAGGTAAGTACCCTAATATTACCTTGAGTTTACTTGGTGATGGCGAATCTCGAGTTGAGCTTGAAGAATATACACAATCACTTTCCCATAAAAGTCGAATTGAATTCTTAGGCTTTAGAGATGATCGTTTAGAACTATTGCAAAGTTTTGATTTATTTGTAATGACATCAACTTTAGAAGGAATACCTCGTTGTTTAATGGAAGCCACAGCGATGGGGGTTCCTGTTGCAGCATATAATATTGCTGGGATTGACCAGCTAATAGAGCATGAAAAAACTGGCTTGTTAGCGCCTTTTGGTGAAAAAGAACTGTTGTTAGGTTATTGGGAAGATTTGCTTTTCAATCAAGATAAAGCAGAACAATTATCTCTTGCAGCTTGTGAGTTTGTAAACGCTAACTATTCAGGCAAAAGAATGGCTAGTGAATACACGACACTTTTTCAAGATTTAGTGAAAGGTTAAATTAGATGACAATGCAAAATAAGCCATCTGTTTTGTTTGTATTGTCGGTAGACACGGAAGAAGAGTGGGATTGGAAAACTGAATTTCCGCAATACAATGTGCAAGTTGAAAATATTCAGGCTATACAAGGATTTCAACAAGACTGTAACAGTGTAGGGATTCGGCCCACTTACTTTGTTGACTATCCAGTTATAAATAACTCACAAAGTGTACAAATATTAAAATCTATTGATCAAGCTGGGCAATGTGAAATCGGCGCTCATTTACACCCTTGGTGTAATCCACCTATGACGGCTGAAAATGATGAGTTTTCGTCTCATGTTGTAAATTTACCTATAGATTTGGTTGAGCAAAAATTGGTTAACTTATTAGGGAAATTGAGGGCATCATTTGGCAAAGATATTAGTTCATTTCGAACAGGGCGTTGGGGAATAAACTCAGCTGTAATGGCGTTGCTAATTAAACATGGTATTACTGTCGACTCCAGCGTTTACCCATATTACCGTAATAGTTATTTTAACTGCGACGGTGCGCCAGTTGAACCCTATTGGCCTGATTTATCAAATCCATTAAAAGCTCAGTCACAAATTACACAATCGTCTATTTTCGAGATACCTGTTTCTGCAGGCTTTAACCATGCCCCGTTTACTTTATGTGACAAAATCCATAAATTATCTAGTACTCCATTTTTATCCTTCTTGCGAATACCAGGAATTATGTGGCAGTTAAAACTTTTACGAAAAATATATTTAAGCCCAGAGTTGGCATCAGCAACTGACATGCAAACATTGATTAAAGTATTACTGAAACGAAAAGCACCTATTGTTCATATGAACCTGCATAGTTCAAGTTTAATAGACTTACCCTATAGCAATCATCCTTTTACTCGAGAGCAGATACTGAAAAACATGAAACAGACTGTCAGTTACTTACAGGAACATGCAAATGTGACCTTTTGTACTATTAGTGAAGCGAAAGAAATATTAACTCAGAATCAAGGTATTCAATAGTGACAAATTCTCAGTTAGTCATTACAACAATTAGTGCTTCTGATTCTTTATTGTGGGACCAATATGTGCAAAAGCATAAAGGACATAGTCCTTATCATCTTTTTGCGTGGTTAGCGGCTATTGAGGCAGCTTATTCACATAAAGTTTATTACTTTGTTGCAATGCAGAATTCAAAAGTCGTTGGCGTTTTACCTTTGGTGAATATTCATATTCCGCTTAAAGGTAGCTCATTATGTTCGCTTCCTTTTTGTGATGTGGGTGGGTGTTTAGCGGATAATAATGAAGTACAAATTACATTAGAGCTAAAAGGCACTGAATTAAAAGGGCAGTTAAACGCTAAATCGATAGAATATCGTGAACGTGCAGAAATTAGCGATAACACTCAGTTTGAAGGAAGGAAAGTGAGTATGCTTTTACCCCTACCTGCAACGAGTGATGAGTTGTTTTCGGGTTTTAAATCTAAATTGCGCAGTCAAATACGTAAAGCAGAAAAAAATGGTTTGACCTATGAGCTAGGAACAAATCAACAGTTTATTGATGAGTTCTATGCAGTATTTAGTGAAAATATGCTCAGGTTAGGTTCACCAGTTCACAGTAAAAAATGGATTGAATCTATCTGTGAGCAATATAAAGACCAATGTATTATCGTGGTTGTTAAATTAGATAGTGTACCGGTAGGTGCTGGAATCGTGCTCTTTTCTAATGATAAAGCTTGTATTCCATGGGCGTCTACCCGAGCAGAATATAACCGTTTATCTCCCAATATGATGTTGTACTGGGCATTATTAAAATTTGTTACCGAGCAAGGATGTACCGAGTTTGATTTTGGCCGTTCAACGTTTAATGAAGGTACGTTTCGATTTAAACAGCAGTGGGGAGCTCAACCAGTTCTATTGGAATGGCGTGATGATAATGTCCAATCTGATTCGCAGAAGGGCATTGTGCAGTCAACTAGCTCACTAAAGACTTTAGTGGAGAATATTTGGAAAAAATTACCACTAGCGCTAGCGAATACTATCGGTCCAAAATTAAGACGTTATATCAGCTTATAACAAGCAGTATAAATGGCTTGAAATACTAATACAGGTTAATAAGGAAGTAATCATCATGTGTGGCATAGCAGGTTTTACGCAATTTCATCAGCAACAGGGTTCAATTGACACGCTGAAAACGATGGGTGAACGTATTTTTCATAGAGGCCCAGATGCTGGCAGTGAATATTTAACTGATCATGTTGGTTTATGTCATAGACGTTTAGCTATTATTGATTTATCAGATGCTGGTATTCAGCCAATGAAATCTGCTGATGAACAGGTTGTTATTTCCTTCAACGGTGAAATATATAACTTCATAGAGTTACGTGAAGAGCTTATAAAAGAGGGCGTTGAATTTAAAACTGATACAGATACTGAAGTTATATTGGCCTTGTATCAGTCAATTGGCATTAATAAGCTACTAGATAAAATCAATGGCATGTTTGCTTTTGCTATCTGGGACAATATCAAACAAGAATTATTTGTTGCTCGTGACAGAATAGGCAAAAAACCATTATATTACAGTTTTTTTAATAACGATCTTGTATTTGCTTCAGAACTAAAAGCTATGTTGGCTCTGCCATCGATACCTAAAGATATTCGCTTAGACGCTGTACATGACTTTTTTGCCTATCAATATATTCCTGATCCTAAAACCATTTTTCAAGGTATTCATAAGCTAGAACCAGGTCATTATTTATTAGTAAATAAAAATGGTTTAAAAAAACAACAGTATTGGGATATATCTTTTGCTCAAACATCTAGCGAGCCAGAGCAAGCATTAAAAGAAAATGTACAAGCGCTAGCACGTAGTTGCACCAAACAACGAATGGTATCAGACGTACCTTTAGGTGCATTTTTAAGTGGTGGCGTTGACTCAAGTGGAGTGGTTGCACTCATGGCAAAAATAGCCGATGAGAATAATGCCAAACCAATAACCACTTGTTCAATTGGTTTTGACGATGAAAAATTTGATGAAACCGAGTTTGCAAAAATGGTTGCAGATCAATACAACACGAATCATCACGAATTAACCGTACATCAAGACGTAGCTGAAAGTTTAGAGCATATTGTTTCGTTTTTTGATGAGCCATTTGCGGATCCATCATTGGTGCCCACTTATTTTGTTTCACAACTTGCACGAGAGAAAGTGACCGTAGCTATTGCTGGCGATGGTGGTGATGAAGTCTTTGCGGGATATGAAAAATATTCAGCCGATCATATGGAAAATAACTTACGTAATAAAATCCCCCCTTGGATAAGAACAAATATTTTCCCAACTCTGGCAAATGTAGCTCGTTCAATAAACATTAATGCCAGCCAAAGAGCTAGTTCTTTATTAACCAGTTTAAGTGTTGAACCGGGGATGGGATTTTATATCTCCAATTCATTTATCAAAGATAGTACTTGGCAAACACTGATAAATGATAAAACTAAAATTGAACTTGGCGATTATCACCCTTCAAAATTAACGATAGATTTTTATAATAATTGTGATGGCAAAGATCACTTATCGCGTATTTTATATACCGATATGAAAACCTATTTACCGGGTGATATTTTAGTCAAAGTTGATCGCATGAGTATGGCTAACTCATTAGAAGTTCGTGCTCCCATTCTCGATCATAAATTAATAGAGTTTGCTTGTACTATCCCTTCTGAGTTGAAATTTAATACCAATAAAAGCAAGCCTGAGAAAAAATATTTACTCAAAGAAGCCTTTAAAGACTATTTACCTGACGATATTTTATATCGAAAAAAAATGGGTTTTTCAGTACCGCTGGCATCTTGGCTACGTAATGAACTGAAATCAATAACAGAAGAGCGATTATTAAATAGAGAGCATGGGCTTTGCAATTTTTTCAAGAAAGAGCAAATAGCAAAGCTGTGGCATGAACACAAAACAGAAAAGAAAGACAATGCTACCGTACTTTGGAGCATGTTAATGTTTCAAATGTGGTGGGATAAGTATATGAATGATAGTAATTCTATTAAAACGACTGAAAATAAATAACATATATGTAACAATAAAATCTCTCACTAGACCTAAATTAGCAAGCAACTCTTTGAAGGACGTTACCCAAATGTAATGCCAATGTTGCCATAATTATGCGTTATTACCTTTATTTATTAATAAAATAGCAAACTACTAATATGATAGAAAATGGAAATTTAATCCCTGATAAAGCTAAACTTGCGTGCCAAATATGTATTGTTGGTGGCGGAGTAGCTGGCATTGTTTTAGCAAACGAACTTAAAGATCACTTCGAAGATATAATACTTGTTGAATCGGGTGACATAAATTATCAACAAGAAAGCCAAGATTTGTATCAGGCGGAAAGGTTTCCACCTCCCTTACCCGATCCACATTATGCAAGATTACGATTTTTGGGGGGCAGTAGTAATCACTGGCAAAATAATACCTCACCATTAGACCCTATAGACTTCGAGCATAGAGAATGGATCCCTAATAGCGGCTGGCCAATATCTTACGCAGACTTATCTGTCCACTATATAAAAGCACAGCTTTATTGCGGTGTAGAAACGGATGGTTATCAAACCAATTACTGGAGAAAAAAATTAAATAAGATCGATTTAGTAGCTAACTCAAAAATTTTAGAAACTAGAATAACTAAAGCTTCCAACCCTCCAGTTCGTTTTTTTGCACAGCATGGTCAAGCAATTGTTGATGCAAAGAATATAAGGATACTAACAAATAGTAACCTCGTTGATATTGATTATGATAAACAAACAAAAAAAGCTAGAAGTATAGCCATTTTAAATAACAAAGGTAATAGTTTTACATTGCATGCAGATACTTTTGTAATCGGTTTAGGTGGTCTCGAAAATGCTAGAATGCTGTTAGCATTTAATGAAAAATATGAAAATAAGCTCGGGAATCAAGGTGACAAAGTTGGCCGCTACTTTATGGAACATCCTACACCTAGAGCCGCCCATTTATTTACCG
The DNA here is from genome assembly GCF_002836255.1 of Colwellia sp. 75C3. GTDB lineage: Bacteria > Pseudomonadota > Gammaproteobacteria > Enterobacterales > Alteromonadaceae > Colwellia. The sequence continues at coordinate 71,566 of NZ_PJAU01000059.1, forward strand.
ATAAACCAGAGAGTTTTGATTTATATCAAGCTTCGCTGTACGAACAGAAATATGTTCTTGGCTTCCTAACATTATCTAATGAGTCGTTAAGACAACACAAAACAACAAACCTAAGAATGCCAATGGTGCCTGCTAGCGAATATACAATTTCTGATGGCATATCTTCTTCTCATGTATTAGGGGCAGCCTTATCTGATTTAACATTACCCGAAGACACAGGTTCCCACTTGTATAACATTGTTTCTGATATGGATATGGTTCTTGAAGCAATAGCACGTAAGAAATTTGATTCACATTTGTTTGACGGCGCTAATGAGGTAGGAGGGTTTGAGATTCCCATGATGATGGAACAAACACCAAGTGAAGATAATCGCATAAAATTAGGTACAAAACGAGATGCACTTGGCCTACCTAAAATAATTATTGACTACAAAGTCAGTGATTCAGATAAGAATAGATTATGGACATCCTTAGAAATCGCAGCGCAAGAAATAGGCGCTCAGTCATTAGGGCGATTAAAGTTACTTAAAAATCGCTCTAGTAGAATCTGGAATGATCAGCTCGGATTTAGTAATCATCATATGGGCACCACCCGCATGAGTACGACGCCAGAAACAGGGGTAGTTGACAGTAACCAGCTAGTTTTCGGTACAGAGAATCTATATATTTCTGGTTCTTCCGTATTTTCTACCGGTGGTAATGTTCCACCAACACTAACCATAGTAGCAATGACTATTAGACTTGCAGAGCATTTAAAAAATGGATAAAAGCAAAAGAAAACTATTAAAAGCATTGTCTGTATTTTCAGTGACAACTATCAGTGCACCATTATTTGCTGGTTTAGGAGGGTACAAGCATCCTAATTCAACACACGAGTTATTTAATTTGGCTTTAAAAACTTGGCAAAAATCGGAAGATATATGCCCAGAATTATATATTGAACAAATAGGAATAAACCAAGTCAACTACAAATATATACAAAAAAATCAATTTGTTGCTGGAGAAATCATTGAGCTTGATGGCTTAGTTCTCAGTAAATGTGAAGTGGCCGGCCTTGCCAATATTGCATTAATTATTAAGGAGCAGAACTAAACAATGTTCGGTTTATTAAGAACAATTCTTGCTATCAATGTTGTTGCCTATCATATTCTAAAAGTTCCAGCTATTGGACCTTATGCTGTATATTCTTTTTTCATATTGAGTGGTTTTTTAATGACCATGATTATGCAAAAAACATATGGTTATACTTTATTAGGCTTTAAAAACTACGCATCAAACAGACTTTTAAGGCTGTATCCAATTTATTGGATATTAATGCTTGTTACCTTGATAATAATCTATTTTGTTGGCAATGACATTGCACAAGAATTTCATCATAGCTTGAGAGTCCCTACAACTTGGCAGGAATTCCTTATTAATACTTTAATGATATTTCCTGGGTTAATGGAATATCCGACACGTGTATTACCAGCCACATGGGCACTAACCATAGAGCTGTTTTTTTACCTATTGATTGGTTTGGGAATATCTAAAAATAGAAAGGTAACACTTGTGTGGTTTATCTCTAGCATAAGTTATATGGTATTTATTATGTATTCTACTAAAGCTATTGCCTATGACTATGGTAGCCTATTAACAGCTTCACTCCCTTTCTCTCTGGGGGCTTTTATCTATCACTACAAGCAATCACTATATTCTTTGCTGGAGAGATATATTCCATTAAAAGTAAGCTTACCATTATTTATTGTTAATTTAGCACTAAGCCTTTCTTTACCAATATTTTGGTCAGACTCTTTTAGTTGGAAAATGAGTTTCATTTTTGAGACTTTGAATATTGCATTAACAGCTTGCCTAATTCTTCAATTACAAAACATTAAAACAAACAAAAAATGGATGACGCTGGATAAAAAAATTGGAGACTATTCCTATCCGATATATATATTCCACTGGACCGCTGCGCTCATCGTTTTCTGGTTGCTTACAGTGCCGAATATTCAACTACCAAAGTTCAATAACGATATAGTTATATTTTTAGGTTCTTTGGTTATTTCCTATGTAATCGGATCGTTTGCTAATAAATTCAATGATAAATACATAGAAAAACTAAGGAAGAAAAATAGGAAGGTAAAGGGGAAAAGGAATTTGGCTAAAGTATGAGAGATGTAGTTGTTCTAATCATTATTTTATTATTTCTAATTATAGCGTTTCGCGATAGTCTTGGTGGGATGATAGCTTATTGGTGGTTTGCTATTTTTAGACCACAAGACTGGGTCTATATGGATATCACTGGTTTTAGGTTTCCTATGATAGCCACAATCCTGTTTTTCATCCCTTCAATGTTTCGTGGTAAATATCCTACACTTAAGGACGGTATAGCAATACTTATGGTTACGTGGTACCTGTTAATGGTACTCTCCGCTAATATCAATGGCTGTAGTGACTTATTTCAGAAAATAGAACCACTACAATACATGTTTTTGCTAATGTTCGCAGTACTACTCTCCGCAAGTGTCATTGAAAATAAACAACACTTATTATATTTAATAGCAATTGTCGGTCTATCCTTAGGGTTTTACTCTGGGAAAGCGGGTATACAAGCAATATTAGCTGGTGGTACTTCTACTTACGGCGCATCGAATTTAGAAGGGATATTTTCAGGTAGTAACGCTTTTGCAATGGGGAGTGGTATTTTACTGTTTTTTCTTATTTTCATCTACCAGCAATGCTCAAATTGTAATTCAAAAGGATTGTTTCCAAAGTACATAATTCTTCATCCAAAATTATTTTCAATTGTTATGTTATTATTTATTATAGGTACTATTTTTAATATTATATCCTTGTCTTCTAGAGGTTCTGCATTAGCGACATTTTTAGCATTAGTCTTACTTTTTGTATTAAATGGTAAATGGTTTAAAAAAGCTTTCTTAATGATACCTATATTAGCAATTACTATTACAATCATCCCACTACCAGAGGGCTATGAGCAGCGTATAGAATCAGCCTTTGCGGAAAAAGAAGAGTTGGATGCTTCTGCTGCATCTAGACCTCACTTTTGGAAAGTAGCAACTAAAATGACTCAAAGTTATCCATTAGGCGTAGGTCCTGGTTGTTTTCGAGAATATTACGATTTTTTTGATGATTCAAATGGCAAGTATCGCCGTGCTAGAGATGTACATAGTAGTCATTTTCAGGTACTTGCTGAGTCAGGTTATTTAGGCATATTTACATGGGGGCTTTTGTTTGTTTTTACTTATCTTCGATTATTTAAACTTCGTAGAATAGTTAAAGCAAATGAAAAAAATCTTGATAACCCAATATTCTATACACAATTATGCAATGCCATTATTTGCAGTATCACTGTATACCTTATTGGCGGGTCGCTTTATTCTCTAGCATTCAACGATTTAATATGGCTCAATTTTGGCATTACCATTGTATTGACAAAATTAATAAACAAAGAAGTAACTTCAATACCAACAAACGGCAAGGAGTCCCGAATAGGATAAACTTATAAACCGATAGCCAACCAACTTAGTGATGCTTGAGAAAGTCGAGTATCACACCAAGTATGGAAGCTAAGTACAAAAGAACTTGTAGTAATATTGCTTACTCTTGCTTTTAATCGGTGATCGGGCCCGTTCGCAAAATCTAACGTTTGAAAAGATGCTAATACATGAGGAACTGAAAGAAATGGTGAATCGAATTTGATTGTCTTTTCAACAATCCCCTTTTTGCCATTACATTGGCTTGATTGCATCAATTCAGGAAATAGTTGAGTAGACAAACTAACATCTCCGCTTTGAACTTGCATCAAGCTCTGCTCGTTACGAACACCATTTACCAAACCGTTAATTAAGGATAATTGATTATTAATCGCCGCATCTTTTCTTTTTATATCAGTTAATAAGCTAGCTATTTCCTGTTGTTGGACTAAAAGTTTATCAGTAATATTGGTACTTGAATTTGTTAAGGTGTGTAGTACGATATTTTCTACTTTAGATGGCAGTACAAATAGCATAGCTAATAGGGTAATAGATACACTGCTACAAATTATTGCAATTGGGTGAAACTGTTTTTTTATCATGAGTTATCTTATAAACATTTAGTGTTAATTTGCATAATTTAAAGTAACATTAACACCATGTAAACATGTTAATGACTATACATCTCCATTTGGTTATAAATTCAAATAATTATTAATATAACTCCGTGAAACAGTGTGTATTGATTCAGCGGAAATAAATAAAATGAAAAAAAATAATATAATGCACATAACCTTTGACATGCGTATCGGAGGCACTGAAATGGTTATTAAAAATATAATAGATGGCAGCGACACTAATTTATTTTCAATGACCGTTCTCTGTATAGAATCTCCTTTAGGTCCATTTGCTGAAGATCTTAAAAAAAACAATATTCGATTCTTCGAATCCAACCGTCAGCCTGGCTTTGACATAAATTTAATAAAAAAAATTCGCGGTATCGTAAAAAAGAATAATATAGATATTATTCATTGTCATCAGTATACCCCATGGGTATACGGTGTAATCGCCGCAGCGTTCACTAAAACAAGAGTTATTTTCACCGAACATGGACGGTTTTATCCAGACTCAAGTTCCTGGAAACGCAAATTAGTTAACCCAATCCTCAATTTATTTACCGATCAGGTAACCGCAATTTCAAAAGCCACGCAACAAGCTCTTGTTAAATGTGAAAGTATTAACGAAACATCAATTGACGTTGTATATAACGGGATAACACCTTTAACCGTTGTTCAGTCTGACGTAGATAAATTAAGAATAGAATTGTCTATCGCTGAGAGCCATAACATTCTCGGTACTATCGCTCGTTTCGATCCGATAAAAAATCATATTATGATGTTAAAAGCTTTTGCGTTTGTACTTGAACAACAACCAAATACTACCTTAATCATTGTAGGTGACGGCGAAGAACGTGAAAACATTGAAGCTTGTATTAAACAACTAAACTTAGCTCAAAATGTAATTTTAACTGGCTATCAAACAAAGCCACATAATTACTTAGCTTTAATGGATATATACTTGCTATCATCCTTTAGCGAAGGAACCTCGATGACACTTTTAGAGGCTATGTCGTTAGGTAAGCCTTGTGTAGTTACAGATGCGGGGGGGAATCCTGAAATTGTGGTAAATGGAGGAAATGGTTTTGTTACGCCAAATGATAATGCTCAAAAGTTTGCTCAAGGAATAACAAATATTCTTGAATCTACTGTGAACAAAAATCAATTTGGTCAAGCATCAAAAAGTAGATTTGATTCTCATTTTTCAGAAATGAATATGAACAAACAATACCATTATTTATATAACCAAGTCTTATCAGGATAATTAGATTATTAATATGAGTTTAACTAACAAATTTAAAAATAGATTATTGAACCTTTTCTTAAAGTTCCTAAAGAATGAAAAAATTCAACAAAGTGTGCACGACTCTATCAAATTATCTAAACAAGACTTAGGTACTCTTCATAATGAGGATAATCCATATGATCACAGTACAAATTGTGTTTCAAATAGTCAAATAACATCTGAGCGTGATGACATAGTATTCATTACTAGTCGTTTTCGAAGTGGTTCAACCTTGCTATGGAATATATTTAGAAACATTGATGGTTGCACATCATATTACGAACCTTTCAATGAACGCCGCTGGTTCGACAAAACGTCTAGGGGCGAGCATGTTGATTCAACTCATATTGGAGTAGATGATTACTCTAGTGAATATGATGGTATGGAACACTTAGATCAATATTATCAAGAAGACTGGATCAGAGAAGGTTTGTTCATGGATTCCAATACATGGGCGCCTGATATGAAATCATACATTTGTGAGTTAATTAATAAAGCAGAAGGCCGTCCTGTTTTACAATTCAACCGTATTGATTTTCGTTTACCCTGGTTAAAACAGCATTTCCCTAATGCAAAGTTTATTCACCTGCACCGTCACCCTAGAGATCAATGGTATTCATTTCTAACGGACAAAAAACTGATGACCAAAGATAATATTGAAACCACCTACATAGACGGTTTTTACTTAAATTCATGGTGTGATGATTTAGCAAAACATTTCCCTTTTTTAGACCAGAGAACAACTACGCACCCTTACCAACGCTTCTATTATCTCTGGAAGTTGTCTTACCTGTACGGTAAAAAAGAATCGAATCAAAGTATTAGTCTTAAACAGCTGATGCAAGACCCAAATAAGATTTTACAAGATCTTTTTACAGAGTTAAATATCGATTATAAGCACCTAAAGCAAGCAGCATCAGTTATAGAAAATCAAGGTGTAGATAAGTGGAAAAAATTTGCCGATAATAACTGGTTTGAAAAACTTGAACAAGAATGTGAATCAGAACTTACCATGTTTTTGAACTCATTAAATGCTAGTTAACTAATGATTTTAATCATGGATATTGTCAGAGGCCTAGCCGCCTTATGGGTGTTTTTTTATCATTCAAAGCAAATTTTTGCGCAGTCATCTCCTTTATTATATGAATTAGCTAAATATGGACATTTGGGTGTGCCAATGTTTTTTGTTATTTCAGGGTACGTTATAGCATATTCAGCTGAATCATCCTTATCTAAAAATGCTTCCCCAAAGGATTTTCTAAAAAAGAGATTTTTGCGAATATATCCAACATTTTGGGCTTCGATTATAGTTGTAATATTAATGCCTTATGCAATAGAATTCATAGCTATGTTTAAGTCAGGTACATATATACAGCCGATATCGTTGTTATCAAAAATGAGCTCTATCGAATGGCTTTATTTTGTAAGCTTAACCAAAGTTTTTTTTTCAAATGGTTCTAATGTTCAAGAACAATTCAATGCCATTAACTCTGTGTACTGGTCATTAGCAATTGAATTTCAATTTTATTTATTAGTATACCTAGCCCTACATTTCAAAAAACATTTTAAAAAAATCCTATTAATAGTTACTGGTGCAAGCTTTTTGAACCAAGTATTAGGCATCGAATTGAGCGGTGGCCTTTTCATACATTATTGGCAAATGTTCGCTTGTGGACTTGCGTTAGCTTATTTACATAAAGGCAACATTTACTTTCAGAAGATAGTAACTAAACACACCCTAATAATTTCATCATTATTGAACATAATAATACTGATTTCTTTGATAACTTATATAGATTTTAATTTGACTATTTCCAATTTTTCATTTGCAGTTATCTTTGTATTAATGTTATGGATAGTGGCCCCGTTTGAAGACGCACTAGTACAATTAAAGCGGGGAAGGATAACAAAATACTTTCTCGAATTATTTTTGATTTTAGGCGCGATGTCTTATTCAGTATATCTTCTCCACGCAAAACTTTATCAAATACCCGAAATGTTTGTTCGCCAGATTATAGAACCCAGTAACATCGCCTATGGGATATTAACAATCGTTCTAACTATAGTACTTTGTGCTCCATTTTATTATTTTATTGAGCGAAGCTTTATGAGTAAAAATTATTCAAAAATACATAAAAATATAATTTCTTGATATTAAGTAGAGATAAATAAATGACAAAAAAAACCTTATTAATAAGCGAGATATTCCCACCCACCAATGGCGGTAGTGGACGCTGGTTTTGGGAGCTTTATTCACGGTTATCGAGAAGTGAATATATAATCGCTGCAGGCCAAGCCGTGTTTGATGAAGCTTTTGATAAAACTCATGATTTAAATGTTACACGTGTAAACCTTACATCGCCAAGTTGGGGAATAAAAAGTTTAAGTGGTATAACGTTTTACGGGCGTGTCTTTAATAATATTAGAAAACTCATTAAACAACATGATGTAACTACAATTCACTGTGGACGTTGTATACCCGAGGGGTTTATCGGCTATCTATTCAAAAAAACGTTCAATATCCCTTACATTTGTTTTATCCATGGGGAAGATGTAGAAGCCGCAGCCACTAGCCGCGAGCTATCTTGGATTGTACGAAAGGTTTTGTCTAACGCTTCAACATTAATTTGTAATAGCCAAAATACAGCTAATTTAATTCGGAATAATTGGGATGCAAATCCTGACATAACGGAAATATTAAATCCAGGCTGCGATACAGATCGCTTCATTCCTGCCGAACAAAATGATGATATTAAGGAGTCTTTAGGCTGGAAAGGTAAACGAGTTGTTTTAACCGTTGGTCGCCTTCAAAAGCGCAAAGGTCAAGATATGCTAATAAGAGCATTACCGGAGATCAAAAAATCTATTCCTGATGTACTCTATGCAATTATTGGTGGCGGTTCAGAAAAGCAAGAATTAGAAGTTTTGACTCAAAAACTGGGGCTTGAAGATAATGTTCTTTTCATGTCGGAAATCAGTGATGAGGAGATGATTCAAGCCTACCAGCAATGTGATGTTTTTGCATTACCCAATCGAACTTATCAACAAGACATCGAAGGTTTTGGTATGGTATTAGTAGAAGCTCAAGCATGTGAAAAACCGGTAATTGCTGGTGATTCAGGTGGTACAGCTGAAACTATGGTCATTGGTAAAACAGGCTTTATTATAGATTGTACACAACCTGAACCGATAGCACTTAAATTGACGGAGTTATTGCAGAATCCGGAAAAATGTGAAGAGATAGGAGCTAAAGCTAGAAAACATGTAGAGTATTCCTTAGACTGGAAAGTACACACTGAAAAAGCTAAATCTATTTTTAATATTTAAGAAACGAGGCCTTATGCTTTGTAATAGACAAAGAACAACACTGATGGAAATATCATGACAAAGGTTCGTAGAGCTTTAAAGTTTTCAATAATCGCGACTCATTTAGACAGTCTTCTAAATTTAATAGCTGTTATTATTATTGCAAGGATTTTAACTCCGGATGAATTGGGTATATTTGCGATTGCCAGTTCAATAGTTATCATTGCAAATACTTTGAAAACATTCGGAGTCGGTAATTACATTGTTAAGAAAGTAGAATTAAACAAAAATGATATTAAATCTGCTTTAGGGCTCAATATAATAATTTCAGTTACACTTGGTCTTATAGTCGCTTTTTCAGCATACCCAGCCCAAGCCTTTTATGAAAAAGATGACATAGGGCTGTTAATGTTAATATTAACAGTTCCATTTTTTGTATCACCATACGCTGCAAATGGTATTGCGTTGTTAACTAGGGATCTAAAGTTTGATAAGATATTTCGAATAGGCATTATTACTCAAATATCCAATCTGATAATGACCATAGTACTTGTTTATTTGGGCTTTAGTTATTATGCACTCGCAATATCTATGGCAGTTCAATCTATTATACAAACGTTTCTGATTCGTGTTTATTCTCCTGCCTCAATGGAGTGGCTTCCTAGGTTTAAAGAGATGAAGAATATTGCTAAATTTGGTTTTTATGTAACATTCAGTAACTTATGCAATAAAATGAACATGATATCACCGGATTTGATCATAGGTAAAGTGGGGACGCCATCTATGGTAGCCTATTACTCTAGAGGGTTAGGATTAATCAATTATATTCATACTACTTTAGCAATGGGGGTTATGCAGGTAGCACTTCCATATTTCACTAATAGTAAGAAAGATGGAACCCCCATTGAGGACGCTTATTTAAAATCGACGGCACTTATCAATGGACTTTTACTTCCTGCTTTTGTTATCGCATCAGTTATTAGTGAGCCATTGGTTTTATTTATATTCGGCGATCAATGGACAGAAAGTGCGGGTCTGGTAGCTACACTTTGTTTTTGGGCATTTTTTAATAATATTCATCCGCTCGTGTCTGTACTTTTAATTGCTGAGGATAAAGAAAAACACATATTCATTATCAACTTAATATTTACAATAATTACAGCATTAACTATATTTTTTGTTTTTCCTTTCGGCCTTAATGCTATAGCACAAGCCATGATAGTAGTCTCTTTTGTTTATTTTATTACAATAAATGTAGTACTTTCTATTTACATGAAATTCTCAACGCTGAAATTTATCCGTTCACAAATCAAGAATATTCTTCTTTGTGTAGGGTGTTATGTCATAGCCACCGGAATTACAAAAATAGATTTGTTTATTGAGACAAGCATTTTAATTCAAATGCTAGTGTTTTTACTGTTGATGGGAATTACTTGGTTATCGATTATATTTATGATTAAGCATCCACTTCAACAAGAATTTAAAAAGGTTTTTAGTGGTTCACACTAAAATATATTTTAGGATTAATATAGCATAGAACAAAATTATTGAATGATTCCATCTGATGAAATTAATACAGTAATAATCATGATATAAGTGATATGTTTTTTTGCTTTATAATGATTATCACCATCCTACAAATTAATTGTAGGGAACTAAATGATGCAAGGAATTTTATATTACTAGAAACTACTGTAATAGGCGTCAATCTACCCTGAACATTAAGCAAGAGGTTTATTCATGGACCAATCAGAAAAAAGATTATTAATAGGCTTAACTGAACAACATGGTATGGCAGTTGAGCAAGCTAATTATCCCCCCGAAAACGTAAACTACAAATTTTTAGAGTACCTCAATAAAGGTCATCCTATTATGCATAGTCCCCTTAAAGGATTTATGAGTTCTTTCGATGAAGGTGATTGTGATGCTATTGAAGCTATATTAACGCCTGTAAATACTAGAAAGCCGTGGTTCTATTCTTTGGCGATGTATCAAGAAGCCCTCGCATTTTCATTTATGGGCTTACCCCTTCCCAAAATTATTCGTGCAAAATATATGGAATACCTTTTTGCTCAAGATAACTTTAAAAAACTGTTGTTTTGGAGCGAGGCAGGGAAAAAAACTATAAAGAGTTATGGCAATGTAACTAACTCGGTTATTTTAGAAAAATCAACCGTTGTTTATCCTGCTATCCGCAGTGTCGATGAACAATTCATCCAATATAAAAAAGAACCGATAAATTTACTTTTTAATGGCAACTTTTTTATTAAAGGTGGCGTTAATGTTGTAGATGCTTTTGAGGTTATGCAAAAAGAATATCCTTCACTTCAACTTACTTTATGTTGTGACGAGGTTATTGACTTCCATACAGGAGATGAAGAATTAAAACAAAAGTACCTTAATAAAATAAAAAACAATAAAAATATTACTATGGGTCGAGTATTAAGAGATACATTTCTCAATAATTTATTACCCAATACAGATATTTATCTATTACCTACTTATGGTGACGCTTTTGGTTTTGCTGTATTAGAAGCAATGGCTTATGGTATACCTGTCATAGCAACTAACTATATGGCTATTCCTGAGATGATGGTACAAGGTGAAACTGGTTATATGATAGATATATCTGAATATGATTGCCTTAAAATGTTTAAAGGTTGTTATGTAACGACCCTACCTTTAGATTTCAGTAATTATGTTACCGATGCATTGGTAACGTATTTAGCAGAATTACTTTCTTCAATTGAAATAAGAAAAAGCTTTGGTGCAAAAGCGATTGATATTACCAAATCTAAATTTTCCTTTGAGCAAAGAGCTCAAACAATGCATGATATATATATAAATACTTTATAAAAATCATACCCAAGTCAATTGGGTATGATAAGTTTTTTAGGATTTTGTGCTTGTTACCTTGCTTCTAGAGTTATCTATTTTGACAAGTTACAAGTCGCGGTTAATAGCTATTTATTTTATAAACATAAAACAAGGGAGGGCGTCCGAACTTCTCTGTAGTATCACCATTCTCTAAAGAAATATATAACAGCCCACTCTCAGCATCGTAACTTGCTCCTTTAAGCTCTGCATTTGAAGGCGTATCAAGCTTGCCATATTCATAAGGACGAAGATTGTGGGGTTCCATCAAGCCTTGTTTTACTTTAAGTAAGTCACTGACATGCCATAGCCAAATGTAGTTATACTTATCAGCGGCAACAAATGGGCAAGGGCCACCACACTTAGTGCCGTCGTCTTGGGTAGCCTTATAACCCAATCCTGATTCATGACCCGCTGAATATCCTAGTGTAACGTAAGTATTACTACCAGGAGCGATGAAGCCGTATGATGCTCCAGAGGTTCTCGTCCAAAGGTCATTATTTAAGTCATTGTTATAAAGAATATCATCTTGACTGATAGGGCCTTCGCCATAGATAGCTTTGTTATATAGAATTTCTTGAGGATAATTAAAATTGAGCAACCCTTCAGTTTCAATTAGTATTCCAGATTTAGCATTTAATAAACTACTTTCGTCTGCAAGAATAAATGCTGATGGGCCAACCGATAATCTAGATAGTATAGAGCCACTGGAAAACCCGCTAACATAACGGCCATCTAAACTTTGCTGCCATTCCTGCGGGATAAGAGTGATCCAACCCGCAGCATGCATAGCGCCTTCAAATTGAAAAGGGCCAACAATCTCACTGGTAGATAAATTATTAGCGTCCTGAAAAACTACTGTAGTATCAGTCTCCAATCCAGATGAATCATACCAATCCATATAATTGGCAATTAGTTTACCTTCAATTAAAGCCAGCCCTGTTATTCTGAAACGTTGGTCAATACCTGTATCAACACGCCCTGTTTCGTGGAAATCAACAAAACCTTGAAGTATATTTTCTTGTACTTTAAAGTCAGCCATATTTCGGCTATTTACAATTTCAGGTATGAGAAACTCCGCGATAGCCTGTTCGCTACTGTGGCCTACAATGAAAAGAGAATGATTTGTTGGGTTGTATGTGATAACTCCAGGTGAATAGCTTAGGTTAGCGTAATTTGAATCTCCAAAAAGCTCTCCTGAAAACCTAAAACCACCTTGATACTCAATATCATTTATGGTTAATGATGAGAATTTAGTAGGGGTTGATGTAATGCTTACTGTGTCGCTACTACTTTTTCCTTTATCATTCTCAACAGTTAAAGCAAACTCAAAAACTTCTGCCGTATTCGGTAAATCAAAGGTTGTCAAACAACTAAAGTTATCATCAAGTGTAATAGAGCTACCAGAAACTTGTACCCATAAAATATTTAGGTCACTTCCTTCAGGATCGTAACTTTGACTGCAATCTAAGGTTACCTCTGAATTCGGTGCTAGTATTTGATCTTCACCGGCTTTTGCAATGGGGAGGCCATTAGTTGAATTTATAGTAATTGAAATTGAGTCCGTAGTTACAGCGTCTAAATTATCTGTAACCGTTAATTCAAAAACCAAAACTTGAGTTTTTTCTTCTAATGGTAATATGGGCGCAATAAATGTTGTATGAGCCGAGAAAGCATCATTTAACTCTACATTTATACCTTCGAGTTGCTTCCAAGAAGTTGATACTATTTCCCCATCCGTATCACTTACCTCTCCAGAAAGTATTACCGTGCTCCCCTCATTCTCTTCAAAATCGGAACCCACACTCACTAAAGGAGATTGATTTGGATTTATAGTAATGGAAATTGAATCAGTATTTACTGCGTCTAAATTATCTGTAACTGTTAATTCAAAAATCAATATTTGAGCTTCTTCTTCTAACGATAATGCAGGAGCTATAAAAGTTGTATTAACTGAAAGAGCATCATCTAGCTCTACACTTTTCCCTACAAGTTGCTTCCAAGAAGTCGATAGTATCTTCCCATCCGCATCACTTACTTCAGCAGTAAGCACTACAGTACTTCCACCAATATCTTCAAAATCTGAACCAACATTAACTAGAGGAGATTCATTCACTGGAACCTCAGGGACAACTGGAACCTCAGGGACAACTGGAACCTCAGGGACAACTGGAACCTCAGGGACAACTGGAACCTCAGTAACTTCTATAACATCATCACTTTCACTTTCGGAGGCACCACAGCCAAGTAAAATGAAACAAAGAACGATAGATAAGCAGTAAGAAATATTAATGTTTAAGCCTTTATTCATAATAAAAATTCCCTTTATTAATCTATTTTCAATACAACATGATATGAGCGGTTCATCCGATAAACTAAGCGCTCATTCAAATTTGATTCAGTAAACATTATATACCTTAATTGACAAAAAACGAGACTAAGGAATGGATAATATATTTTAATAATACGAAAAATTATCCTGCTTTTTTAATGAAAAACAATATATCATTTATTACAAATATATAATTCATAAGAAAAACTAGGTAATCAAAATCGTGAATATTCTTTTTCTCGCTCAACGCGTCCCTTTTCCGCCAAATAAAGGTGAAAAAATCCGTACCTTTAATCAATTAAAGCACCTTGCGGAACAGAAACATAAAATAAGTGTCTGTGCTCCTTTAGATCAAAGTGAAGATGTTAATTATTTTAAAGAGTTAGCGGATAGATATTGTGAGAACATTACGAACCATGCATTAACGGTAAAACCTATTAGATTACTTAAAGGACTATTAAAAGGGCAAGCATTAAGTGTCGCCAACTTTTATGTTAACGAATTACAAAATAAATTTGATTGTTTATTACAACAAGAATGTTTTGATGTTGTTATTTGTACCAGCTCTGCCATGGCGGAATATATCTACAAAAGTAAATCTATTCAAAACTTGGAAAAGAAACCACTCTTGTTAATGGACTTTATGGATTTAGATTCTGATAAATGGCGACAATATGCACAAACATCAAATTGGCCAATGAAATGGATTTATCAACGAGAGGCTAGGGTTTTAGCTAAATATGAACAGCAAATAACCCATGATTTTGATACAAGTTTTTTCATCGCTGATGCCGAAGTTGACTTATTCAACTCACGATGTAGCAACGCTGGAAAAGTACTAACAATGGGTAACGGTATGGATACTACAGCTTTTGTTCCTGCAAAGGCCGCCCCTGAAAATGAAGCACCTGTATTTTTGTTCACCGGCGTTATGGATTATAAACCTAATGTCGATGCTGTGGTTTGGTTTATTGAAACGGTTTGGCCAAGTATTTTGGCTAAATATAAAAAAGCGCGGTTTATTATTGCCGGCATGAATCCATCTTCGGCGGTTAATGAATTAACAAATATTACCGGTATTGAAGTTACCGGTTTTGTGGATGATATATTGCCTTATTACCATCAGTCTGATTATTTTGTTGCTCCGTTTAGGTTAGCTCGTGGAGTGCAAAATAAAGTATTACAAGCGTTTGCATGCGGCTTACCGGTAATTTCAACATCTATGGGTGCTGAAGGTATAGATTGTGTTCAAGATGAACATATACTCATTGCTAATAATGAAGTTGGGTTTTTAAGTGCAGTGGAAAAATTAGAAAACGATCAAGTGTTTCGTACCACAATTAAGAAAAATGCATTATCGTTAATTCATGAACATTATTCGTGGCAAGGTAAGTTACAAGTCTTAGATGATGTGTTGAATGGTCGGTTGTAGGTTAGAATTTATGCTAACAAATTACATTTTTCGGACTAAAGTACGACCTACATTCAGATTAATTAACGATGAATTGATAGATTAAGGCGAAAGTTATTTTGAAGATATTAATTAAGAAAATTATATTTACTATTGCAGCTGTTGCTATGTCTCCAATAACATTGCTTTACTTTATTTTTAATATGGTTTTGAAAGATGATGCCTTGTTATCAGGTTTTAGTCAATTCTTATGCCTTATTCCAGGTAAACTTGGTGTGTACCTTAGAGCTGGATTTTATCGATTTACACTTACAGCATGTGCTCCCGATGCAGTGATATCTTTTCTCGTTTTATTTTCTCAACGTGATACTCAAATTGAGTCTGGTGTGTATATTGGACCACAATGTAATATTGGTAAATGCATAATTGGCCAAGATACCCTGCTTGGTAGTGGTGTTCATATTATGAGCGGCAAAGGACAGCATAATTTTTCAGATTTATCAAAGCCTATTAAAGATCAAGGTGGCTCATTCGAAAAAGTAACAATAGGCAGTGGCTCTTGGCTTGGTAATGGTTCACTTATTATGGCCAATGTAGGTGATCATTGCGTGATCGCAGCTGGTGCTGTCGTTATTAATGATGTAGACGATTATTCTATTGTCGCAGGTAATCCTGCCAAGGTTATTAAGACGCTTGATAAATAAGTACATATTATTTTATAAAAATCACCCTGAACATTAAAAGGAAAAGCATGCCAACAAGTAATATTATAGTTTTAACAACAGGGCTAAGTGGTAGCTCGGTAGTGACAGGGTTTATTGCACAAAAAGATTATTGGCTAGGTGATAAAACAGTTTTTAAGTCCAATGCATCAGGACATTATGAAACATATGAAAATGAAAGATTGGTCGAATTGAATGATGAATTGCTTGCTACTTTGAATATAGAACTTAATGAATCATCATGGTATGACGCAGACTTATTTGTGCGTATTCGAAAAAGCCACAACGAGGTAGACACTAAAAAATTTGTTGAGTTTATTAATTATTGCCAACAACATGGCAAGTGGATATGGAAAGACCCTAGGCTATGGATAACAATAGGTTTTTGGGGAGAGTTACTCCAAGGTTGTGATATTAAATATATCGTTGTCTCACGGCAGCCAATTTCTTTATGGGTTTCTTTGATAAACAAGAGACAGATTGTGAGTTACTCAAAGCTTAAAGTATCTGAAAAAAATTCACAGGATAGAATAATTCGCTACTTGAGTGATTCTGATTTCCCTAGCATAACTATGAATTATGATGAGTTAGTTGAGCACCCAAAAACTGAAATTCACAGACTAAATCACTTTCTCAATTCTAATTATACGTTAAAGATGTTTCGTGATTTATATAAAGGTAAAATAGGGCGTAAAACCTTTAGTAATAAAGCCTTTATTAAGGCAATTTTAATTTATATAAAAAACTATAAGCTCACCTAAAGGGGTTTTTGAGAACACGTTTGCCAAACCCTACCTTTAATTCTGGGAATAGTAGGTGGTTATCCCTGGGCTGGTTTAAATCTATTTTACACCTGAATTCGAAAATGATTTGAATAGACCCGCTAATGTACCAATGACTCTTGCTGGAAAGTAGGTGACATAAAATTGAAGTACTCGCCAAAAGCTAGTCTCTTTTCGCACTAATTTATATAGCCTTACACTGTATAGTGCAAACGGCAATAAGAAAGAACATAGGGCTAGAATTGCTATTTCTATATTACTAGTAAATAAGGCGCTGATAAAAATAATTAATAGGATAGGCAGAGCAATAGGAATAATGAAACTCGGAATTTCTCTTAAAGGAATATTACGTCCGCTAATTGATTGTAAATTTGACTGGCCTCGCCAAATTTCTTTTTTGTACATTTCTTTATATTTTTTGTCTTCACCTAAATGCACATAAGTTGCTGCAGATGTGTAATAAAGGTTACCAAGTTGATTCACTTGGTCAGTGAAATAATAATCTTCACAAGTTATTAGATGTTCAGGAAATCCGTTGACCTTTTCAAATGTTTCTCGAGATAAAAATAAATTTCGCCCAGGTAAGAAACTAACATTGCAGTCTAAATCTGCATTGCTCAATGCAGTTCTTATTTTCTCTAAAGGTGGCGCAGTTGGGCTATTGATTTGTGCGGCACTAGCTAATACACAGTTATCTTGCTCATCAATTGTCGATAACATGGCATTTAACCAATTTTGAGATAACTCAATGTCAGCATCTAAAAAAGCAAGATACTCACCCGTAGATTGGGCTGCACCAACATTTCTTAACGCTGAAATTGTCAAGCTCTCTTCCTGAAAAGAGATGACAACGTTAGAGTGTTGTTCAGCAAGCTTTGATAACTCATTTGAGGACTTATTTTGACTCACTACGATAATTTCATAAGTCGCTTGTTCGCCACTTTGGTTGAGAATTGAGCTGACTGTTTGTATAAGCATCTCTTCTCGCCCTTTGTGGGGAATAATAAAAGAGACGTGTTTATTCTTGGTCAATTTAGTGTCCTAGTATAGTGTGCGATGTGAAATTTGTAACTGTCAGATAGGATAACCTATTATTTCACTGCATTTTCATTAAACGTAGGAATAAGAAAGGAGATTATCAGTTGTTTTTCTATCATGACTACCGCACTTAACGATATATTATTAGTTTTTAATTAAACATTCATAACATTTATCAATGGTGTGATATTCTGCATTAATTGTATTCAAATGTAAAAAAAGTTTTAAAATTTAGTAAAAAATTAACCAAACAGAGTATTGATGTCTATAAAAAAA
Organism: Colwellia sp. 75C3; assembly: GCF_002836255.1. Lineage (GTDB taxonomy): Bacteria > Pseudomonadota > Gammaproteobacteria > Enterobacterales > Alteromonadaceae > Colwellia. Next base: position 89,691 of record NZ_PJAU01000059.1, read on the forward strand.
ACATATGTCACAACAGTTAAACCATTTGAGCTATCCCAAAAGGAAAAGCTTGGTGAGAAATGGCTTTTATTAGAAAGTGATTCTGATTGTAGTGTTTTTTTATCTTGGCATTGGATAGGCAATTGGCTTGATTTAGTGACTGATAAACTGTTCCTTGTAGAGGCATATCGTGATGATCAAGTTGTAGGTTTAGGCTTTTTTGTTGAAAAAACGAGAAAAATTTTTGGCTGCTTTACAGTAAAACAATGGTGGCTACATCGAACAGGGGATCAGCAACAAGATCAAATATGGGTCGAGTATAATGATTTTCTGCTAGATGAGTCTTGTTCTGTAGTTGTTAGAGAAGAAATGGTTAAGGCTGTAGCTGACTTTGACCCATCGGTAAAAGAAGTCATTATAGGTTTGTCGGCCAGTGAAAAACTTGATTTTTTTACAGAGTCTTTTGCTAAATTAAATTTTTTAGCAACAACTGCTGTTGAAACTAACGGTTATCTAGCTTCCTTATCGTGCATTAATGGTGATTATTTAAATAAAACTCTTTCTAAAAATACCCGCCTGCAAATATCCAGAAGTAAAAAAATATTACAGAGCCAAGGACAGTTAAGTTTTGAGGTATTTTCAAGCCCTCAAAAACTCGTTGAGTTATACCCTAAAATTGCCAGTATTCATATTGATAAATGGCAAGCGACCAATGAAGGTAGTGGTTTTTCAAATCCACTATTTGAAGACTTTCATCAATCAATGGCCCTTAACAATACCAACAATATGGTGCAAATTGCCGTATTAACGTTAAATGAAGCCGAACTGGGTTATTTAGTTAATTTTGTTTATAACAACAAAGTATATTTTTATTTGTCTGCTTTGCAAAAAAGTTCAGATAATAAAATTAAAATAGGGCTGACTTTACACTCTGAAGCAATGAAACATTATGCTGAACTAGGGATTGAGTCTTATGATTTTCTTGGTGGCGAAGCACGATACAAAAAATCATTATCTAATGAAAAATCCAGATTGGAAATGAAATGCTTTTATCGAAATGAGTTTATTTTGCGTTTTGAAAGCCAGTTGAAAAAATTTAAAATGAGAACAATTCAAATATTTACTAAGTATTTGAAGTAGTGCTTTTTACTATACGCTTTCAATCATGATGCATTATCCCATTTATAACTTATAAAATATCGTGAAGAAAGCACTGTGTATGCTATTTTACTCTTCATTAGTATCGTTTACTATAACCGCATTACTTTCTATGAAACTTCAATCTCATCAACGGAATAAATATGAGCACAACAACTAACATGTCTTCAGTAACTATTTTCCCAACAATAATGTGTGGTGGTAGTGGTACACGCCTTTGGCCACTTTCTCGCGCACTTTTTCCTAAGCAGTTTTTACCGTTAGTTAACGATACCAGTATGTTGCAAGATACATTATTACGCTTGCCTAAAAACAGTCGTGAGCCTGTTTTCATTTGTAATGAAGAGCATCGTTTTTTAGTAGCAGAACAAGTCCGACAATTATCTCAAGATCAAAGCAGCATATTGCTTGAGCCTGAAGGACGAAATACTGCGCCCGCAGTTGCGCTAGCGGCAATTAATGCCTTAGAAAAAGATGAAGATGCTTTGTTATTGGTATTAGCAGCCGATCATGTAATTCAAGACACAGCCGCTTTCCATCAAGCGGTTGAGCAAGCTAGTATTGCAGCACAACAAGGACAGCTAGTTACCTTTGGTATTGTGCCCACTCATGCCGAGACTGGTTATGGCTATATTAAAAAGGGCAATGAGCAAAGCTCAGGTACTTTTGATGTTGCACAATTTGTTGAGAAGCCTAAACAGGACGTAGCGGATGAATATTTAGCCTCAGGTGATTACCTGTGGAATAGCGGTATGTTTTTATTTAAAGCCTCGCGCTATTTAGAAGAGCTGGCTAAACACCGTAGTGATATTTTAGAAAATTGTCAGAAAGCTATGAAAGGGGTTGAGCAAGATCTTGATTTTCTTCGTCCAAACAAGACTGACTTCTTAGCTTGCGCCAGTGAGTCAATTGATTATGCGGTAATGGAGAAAACTGACTCTGCAGTAGTTATTCCGCTTGATGCCGGTTGGAGTGATGTGGGCTCTTATTCTGCCTTGTGGGAAGTATGTGAGCAAAATGAAGACAAGAATGTTTTAAAAGGTGATGTAATCGCTCAGCAAACAACTAACAGCTATATTCATAGCCAAAATAGGCTAATAGCGACTGTTGGAGTTGATAATTTAGTGATTATTGATACGCCAGATGCCGTATTAGTTGCCAATAAAGATAAAGTACAAGAAGTTAAGAAAATTGTTGAGCAACTGAAGAAAGAGCAACGATCTGAAGCCGTTATTCATCGAGAAGTTTATCGCCCTTGGGGTAAGTACGACAGTGTTGATTCAGGCGAACGTTTTCAAGTAAAACGTATTACCGTTAAACCCGGCGCTAAGTTATCAGTACAAATGCATCATCATCGAGCAGAGCATTGGATTATTGTTTCAGGTACAGCGAAAGTGACTATTGATGATAGCACTGTATTATTAAGTGAAAACCAATCAGCTTATATTCCTATTGGCGCTGTTCATGCGTTAGAAAACCCAGGTAAACTACCGTTAGAGATGATTGAAGTGCAATCGGGCAGTTATTTAGGTGAAGATGATATTGTTCGTTTTGAAGATAAATACGGACGAGCTTAGTCAAAGTCTTGGTGCGTCATATAAATTATAGGCGCACCGATTTCACTATTTATTCACTCTTCAGCCACCTGCACATAATTATCCCCACAAGAAAAAGCAATTAACCGGCTAAGTTGCGTTAAGCTGTAGCCACTTTCACTTTGTAATTTATTAAAATGTGCTTGTATTGCTGTTAAGCTTTTTTTACTTTGTAAACCACCATCAATGACTTGCTGTGCCCTTAAGTAAGCTTCCACATCACTGCTTAAAATAAAAGTATCCTTACCTAATAATCTCAACGCGTATGGGCCGGTATTACCGCCTAAGCGTTGGCCGTGTTTTTTTAGGTGCGCCCATAAGCCAATAATATCTTCACTTGGCCAATCATGGATGAATTGTGCGAAGCTTCTGTCATTATTTTGCTGTTCGAATATCATTTGAGCATTGGCTTTTATCGTTTTTACTTTATTGTAGTTACGAATTATTTTAGGGTCAGCGGCTTTTCGTTCTAACATTTCTTCTGGCATCATCAACATTTTTTCAATATTAAAATTAAAAAAGTGCTCTTCAAAGTCAGGCCATTTATTTTCGACTACACGCCAGACAAAGCCAGATTTGAAAATTTGTTTGGTAAAAGCAGCAAGAATACGGTCATCACTTAATTCGGCGACACTTTGTTGTGCGGCTGTATCATCAAGTAGCTTTTTGCCCAGTATTTTTTTACCTAATAACAGCTCAAGTGCTTTTGTGCCGCCTTTACGCTCAGCAGCGCGTTTAAATAGTGATTTAAATGATTCGTGTTTCATAGTTTCTTAATTAAAATGAGTATTTTTCTGCCATTGCAAAGATCAGTAAGCGCGAACAAGTTCCCGCCTACGAATGAATGCCGTAGGCGGGATTTCAATCACGCATGGATCTTCGACAAAACACTTCAAAGATGACGCTATTAATGAACTGCTTATGCTTCAATACCACAATGACGTAATAAGGCATCTATCTCAGGTGCTCGGCCACGGAATTTTTGGAACAATTCACTTGGCTCTTCGCTACCACCTTTTTCGAGAATATTTTGTAAGAATGACTGTCCTGTTTGCTCATTGAAAATACCTTGCTCTTCAAATAAGCCAAATGCATCAGCGGATAATACTTCAGCCCACTTGTAGCTATAATAACCGGCAGAATAACCACCACCAAAGATGTGACTAAAACCATGCTGGAAGCGATTAAATTCAGGTGCTTGTACTACTGAGTATTGAGTTCTAACATTGTCTAATACTTGTTGAATGTGTTTTTCATTGTTCACAGCTTTTGGATCAAAGCTTTCATGCATAGTGAAATCAAAGATGCTGAATTCGATCTGACGTAACATTTGCATCGCCGATTGGAAATTTTTTGCAGCTAGCATTTTATCTAGCATTGCCTGAGGCAATGGCTCGCCACTTTCAAAGTGCCCAGAGATAAAAGCGAGTGCCTCTGGTTGCCAACACCAATTTTCTAAAAATTGGCTAGGAAGCTCTACAGCATCCCAAGGAACACCATTAATACAAGCAACACTGCTAGCATTGATTTGGCTTAACATATGATGAATGCCATGACCAAATTCATGAAATAAGGTAACTACCTCATTATGGGTAAATAATGCCGGATTATTGCCTACAGGGCCGTTAAAGTTACAGGTTAAATAGGCTACCGGGTATTGAATAGATCCATCAGACAGTTGACTACGACCAACGCAGACATCCATCCAAGCACCGCCACGTTTTTTCTCACGAGCATATAGATCTAGATAAAAACTACCACGTTTTTCACCAGCTTTATCAAATATGTCATAAAAGTTAACATCGTCATGCCAAGCATCAACGCCTGCTCGGTGTGTGATAGAAAGGCCGAATAACTTATGCACTACCTCAAACAAACCTGAGACAACCTTATCTTTGGGAAAGTAAGGACGTAGTTGTTCATCTGAAATAGCGTAACGACTTTGTTTTAATTTTTCGCTGTAATAAGCTAAATCCCACGCTTGTAAGTTGTAGTGCTTGAATTCACTGGCGGCAAAGTCGCTAAGTTCTTTAAAGTCTTTTTTACCTTGATGTTGCGACTTAATGGCTAAATTTTCAAGAAACGCCATGACTTCATTCGTGGTGTTTGCCATTTTTGTTGCTAATGAGTGTTGAGCGAAATTGTCGAAATCAAGTAAATTAGCGAGCTCGTGTCTCAAGCTGAGTAACTCGTTCATAATACCGCTGTTATCAAATTCGTTAGCGTTAGGACCTTGATCTGAGGCACGGGTAACAAAGGCGGTATAAAGCTGCTCACGTAAGTTAGCATTGTCACAATACATCATTACTGGTAAATAACTTGGAATATCGAGGGTAAAGATAAAGCCCTGTTTTTCCTTTGCTGTAGCAAGCTCTTTAGCCGCTGCTAAAGCACTCTCAGGCAAACCGGTAAGTTCACTTTCATCTTCAATAGTAATGCTAAAAGCATGGGTGGCATCTAGCACGTTATTGCTAAAGCTTGAACTGAGTTCTGATAAGCGAGTCGCTATTTCACCGTAACGTTTTTTATCTTCATCACTTAACGCAATGCCAGATAGTTTAAAGTCGCGCAGTGCGTTGGTAATAACTTTTTGTTGCGCTATATCTAGCTGGTCAAATTGTTCACTATTTTTAACGCTAAGGTAGGCTTGATATAAACCTTCATGTTGACCAACAAAGGTGCCATATTCTGATAAAAGGGGTAGACAAGATTCATAAGCATCACGCAAGTCATCACTACTAACCACAGAGTTCATATGGGAAACCGGTGACCATAACTTAGATAACACATCATCTACTTCATCAATAGGCAATACCAAGTTGTCCCAAGTGAAGACAGTAGTATTAGCGAGTACTTGCGCAATAATTTTTTTGCAATCACTAATGGCTTGCTCAACAGCAGGCTTTACATGTTCAGGTTTTATTTTTGAAAAGGCAGGTAGTTCGCTCGATACTAATAATGGATTGGTCATAATGCTTAAAAATTAGTTTATGTTATTACTGATGTAAGACCTAGGGAGGCTTTATTCAAGGTAATTGAGACAATAGTTATGATATAAATTTATGTAAACAGTTGTTTTTATGTTGCCTAACCATCTGTTAATGTGATTTTATTGTGTTGAGTGAGTAAACTTGTTAATGACAACTGTTATTTTAAGTTGATGTTTGTTTGCACAAATATAAATAAGTTATACTTTATACCTCTTTGTCTTTTTATAATTAATTCTGTTGTTGAGTGATGATGCTTAAGAAATTATTTATTTCCTTTCTGCTTATACTTACTATTTTATTTGGCGCTATCGGTACGCCTAATAGTTATGCCGCAGTAACAAATCTGTCTTTAGAACACCTATCTGTTGATGATGGTTTGTCACAAGGTAGCATTATTTCAATGATCCAAGACAAAACCGGTTTCATTTGGCTAGCCACTGAAAATGGTATCAATATTTATGACGGTAATGAAGTTAGGCAATTGTCTGGGCCGGATAATAATTTTGAAAATGTTACTGTATATAATATTCTTGAAGATAATAATGGCTTGATTTGGTTAAATATTGATGGGCTAAAACTTTATAGCTATAACCCTAAAACTGATAAATACCAACATATCCCAATAAAACTTGCCGAAGGCTTTGATTATTTCATTACAGACCTCATGCAAGATGAAGACAATAAAATGTGGGTGTTAACATCAAAAACACTTGGCTTTTATGACCAAATTACCAGTGAATATAAGCAAGTTATTGATCTAGAATCAGAGTTAGCAGGTGATTCTACACTCTTCAAAATGTCATTACATGATGGCGTGATCTATCTAGCTTCTAAGGTAGGTATTTTTGCTTATAGCATTAAGGCTAATCACTGGAAGAAACTGCCTGAAATACAAATTGATATAACCAGCGGGCAGTCTAATATTGATAAATTGAATAAAATATATACTGTCCACGCTGATATTAATAAGACCTTATATTTAGGCTCTTACGATGGTTTCTTTGCGATAAACGTAACAGATATTAAGGGGTATATTGCAGGTGAATCCATATTACCTAACTATCAAAGGCTTATTGAAAATATGGCTGCATGGCAGACATTGTCTGATGGCGAAATGCTTTATATTGCATCAGATAAAGGCCTATATTCAGTTAATAAAGTTAATAATCACAGTGAGTTTATGTTTGGCTTTAGTGATTACTTTGACAATAGAACGAATAACAATATAACAGCAATTATTAAAGATCATCATGGTGTTTTTTGGTTAGGCTCTAATACCGTTGGTGCCTATCAATGGGACCCCAAAAGAGAATTAATTAAAAATTATAGTTATAACAAAAACAATCCGGTTAGCTTGAGTTATAACGAAGTTTGGCATGCTTTACCTGATAACCACAATGATGATTTACTTTGGGTTGCTACCTCAAATGGCTTGAATCGAGTTGATCTCGCAACTCAGCAGGTGAAATCATTTTTAGTGAATGATGATTCAAAGAGTATTTATACCAAAAGCTATATTAACAGCATCTATGAACTCAACTCAGAACAATTCTTACTTTATACTGCTGATGGCGTGGTCCTATTTGATAAAAATTTAGAAAAAATAATAGCGTTACCTTTTAATGATGAAATCAATCAATTACTTGCAATACAGCAGTACGATTTGTTGAAGGAAGGGGATTTTATTTGGTTAACGAATGAAAAAGGCATTTTTAAAATAAACATAACCACGAATGAAATCGACCATTTAAGTGAAATAACAGCACTATTTCCACCTGAAAGATTGTTGTTTTTCTTAGGTAAACTACCAAATAGCGATTGGTTTTTACTAACAGGTAATGATGGTTTATGGGGATTTAATGCTAATACACGAGAATTTTTACAGCTTTATAAGTTGCCAGGTGTGTCGATTGGGGATTATACCTCTATAGATAATTGGGCAATAGATAATAATCAAGTCTTGTGGTTGAGTTTTACTGGTAAAGGATTAATTGGTTTAACGTTACCTGACTTTAAAGAAAAGTATTTTTACCATAAAGCAAATTCTATTATCGATAATAATGTTTACGGTGTCATGGCCGATGATGCAGGAGATATCTGGTTTTCTAGTCATAATGGTTTATTTATGCTGGACTCTGATAGCCAACATATCAGTCACTTTACCCGAAAAAATGGCCTCGGAGCGACTGAGTTTAACGGTAGAGCTTATACAAAGTTAGCTGATGGTCGTTTTGTGTATGGGTCAATGGAAGGCATAAGTATCTTTGATCCATCAACACTAAAAAAAGTACACAATAGCGAAAGATTCAAAGTCCAAGTCAAAATTACCGCCGTTGAATTGTTATCCCGAAATTTAGATCTACCACTGGCTCTTGAAGATAATGCCGTTATTAATCTCAACTATGATGATGTCGGCATTCGCATTGATTTTTCTACTTTTTCTTATGGCAATGAAAAAAGCATCATTTATAAGTATCATTTAACTGGACAAAGCAACGTTGATTATCCCGCCACCAGAGAGGGGCACATTACCTTTCCTAGTTTGGCCTCAGGTAAACATACTCTATCTATTAAAGCGAAGTCTCCTTATACGGGTGAATACTCGGAGCCAGTGCATATTAAATTTGACGTCAACTTTGCTCCTTGGCGCTCTCCCTTAGCATTAATTTTTTATGCCATCGTATTGTTACTCATTATGGTAACTTGGTCTCGTTACCGTAAAGCTCAGCAACAGTTGTTGCTTGATGCTCATGAGCAAGTAAAGTATCGAGAAAATCGTCTTCAGTTAGCCTTAACAGGCAGTAATAGTGAAGTCTGGGATTGGCAGGCAGATGAAGATTTAATGTTTGGTAAACGCATTGCTATCGATTTAGGTTACGTAGAAGAAGCGCTATTTTATAGTTTTGAAGAGCATGTTGCCTTGATTCATCCTGAGGACCATGATGAATTCATTCTCTGTTGGCAAATATTTATTAACAACGCCAACTTAGAGGACAATTTTTCCTGTACTTACCGTTTGAGAACATCGGATGACCAATGGCTTTGGTATAAAGATTTAGGGAAAATTGTTGCTGTTGATGCTGATAATAAACCTACCAGAGTGACAGGCTCTTATACAAATATTACCGAGTCTCGTGCTGATGAGGAGCGTGCGCAGTATTACGGGGATGCTTTTCAGCAAACACAAGATTGGGTGTTTATCATTGACGAAAAGATATCAAGAGTCACAGCAAACCAATCAATGCGTGCTGTTTTTGACTGGCCAGAAGAAGAGTTTGATTTTAACTCAAAATTATTAGGTATTAGCCAAAAACGTCGTAACTTCTATCATAAATTGATGCTGTCACTTAAAGAAGGCGAGCACTGGCGTGGTGAAGAGTTGATTGTGACCGCTAATAAGGATGAATACCACGTTATCATCAACGTGACGGTAGGCCGAAATTCAGTGAGTAATGCTTTACATTATTTGTTTGTACTTACTGATATTAGTGCACAAAAAAGTGCCGAAAATGAATTAAGATTATTAGCAAACTATGACCATTTAACAGGGTTACCTAATCGTACGTTATTACTTGAACGTATTAAACATGCAATAGACTTATCCAATCGTCAAACTAAATCGATAGCGCTATTTTTTATTGATCTTGATCGGTTTAAGCAAGTGAATGATTCTCTTGGGCATGATAACGGTGATTTGTTATTGCAAGACGTTGCTAGGCGTTTAAAAGATGTATTGCTGATAGATGATACGGTATCGCGTATTGGTGGCGATGAGTTTGTTGTATTGCTGGAGAGCTTTTCTAATGACAATCAGCTTAGCCGAATCGCCGATGAAGTTATTGAAGCGATTGGTAAACCCGTCGATTTAGCGGGTAACTTAGTCAGTGTTGGCGCAAGTATTGGTATTTCGGTATATCCACATGATGGTAACAACTCTGATGAGTTATTACGTCATGCTGACGTTGCTATGTATCATGCGAAACAAGCAGGTAAAAATAACTTTAAGTTTTATACGGCACAAATGAACGTTGAAGCAATCGCACGCTTAAGTAAGGAATCCGCGCTAAAATTAGCAGTGAAAAATAATGAGTTTATTAATCACTACCAGCCAATTATTGATGCGCATACCGGTAAGGCTGTCGGTGTAGAAATGCTAATGCGTTGGCAAACGTCTACAGGCTTAGTGCCACCGAATGACTTTATTCCTTTATCAGAAGAGCTTAATTTAATTATTACTATGACAGAGTCTGCACTTGAACGGGCCTGTAAAGATCTAAAAGAATGGCACGCCATAAGACCTGATTTTTATGTGTCGATAAATTTATCAGTGCAACACTTTATTGAAGCAGACATAGTCTCATTTATTAGTGAGCTATTGGCGCGGTATCAATTACCGGCAGAAAGATTGCGTGTTGAAGTCACCGAAAGTGCGCTAATTTTACAACCTGAGAGTGCTATAACTACTATGCGCCAGTTGTCTGCATTAGGACTGACTTTAGCGCTAGATGATTTTGGCACTGGCTTTTCGTCATTATCTTATTTAAAGAAACTACCTTTAGATATTATAAAAATAGATCGCAGTTTTGTCTCTGGTATTGGTATTAACGAAGCAGATGAAGCTATTGTTGATACCACGCTAGTGTTAGCCAAAAGGCTCAATATGCATTGTATTGCTGAAGGGGTAGAAACGACGGAGCAATTACATTATCTAGTGGCAAAAAAATGCCATTATATACAGGGTTACTTATACAGTAAGCCAATATCCGCGGATGAAATTATGCAAAATCTGTTATTAAATAAAACAGAAATTATTTCTACCTCGAGTTAATGACTGAAAGATTATTCAACTATTATGGTTCTAATACTTGAATAAAGCCGTTTTGGCGCCCACATTCTATTTAACGTTAACTAATGAGTAAAACCATGACACAACATTTTGACTATCTTGCCATTGGCGGTGGTAGTGGCGGTATAGCTTCAGCTAACCGCGCAGCAAAATTAGGTAAAAAAGCAGCCGTTATTGAAGCTAAGTACATAGGTGGTACCTGTGTAAATGTTGGTTGTGTACCTAAAAAAGCGATGTGGTATGCCGGACAGATATCTGATGCCTTAAAATATGCCAATGATTACGGTTTTGGTGATCACTTGACTCAAGGCAAGCCTAAATTTGATTGGGCAAAGTTAGTGGCTAATCGCGAAGCTTATATAGAAAGAATTCATGCTGCCTATCAACGTGGTTTTGATGCCAATGATGTTACTGTTATTAATGGTTTTGCTAAGTTCGTTGATAAAAATACCGTTGAAGTAAACGGGGAATTAATTACGGCAGACCACATTACTATTGCTACCGGTGGACGTCCCGCGTTCCCTAATATTGAAGGGGCAGAACATGGTATCGACTCTGATGGTTTCTTCGCGTTAACTGAACAGCCTAACAGTGTTGCTGTTGTTGGTGCTGGGTATATAGCGGTTGAACTTGCTGGCGTATTTTATGCGCTAGGTAGTGAAACGCATTTGTTAGTACGTAAAGAAAAACCATTACGTGGTTTTGATGACATGTTAAGCGATACCTTGGTAGAGCAAATGGCAAAACACGGGCCAACGTTACATAACCACAGTACACCAGAACGCATTGAAAAATTGAGTGATGGTCGTTTAGTGGTGCATTTAACTAATGGTAAAACTATTGGTCCAGTTAACACCTTAGTTTGGGCAATAGGCCGTGAACCTGCGACTGATAATATTAATATCGAGTCAACAGGGATCGCGTTAGATGAACGTGGTTTTATTCCTACAGATAAATTTCAAAATACTAATGTTGATGGTATTTATGCTGTTGGTGATAATACCGGACGTGCACAATTAACACCTGTCGCAGTAGCCGCAGGGCGTCGCTTATGTGAACGTTTATTTAATAATAAACCGAATGAACATTTAGATTACTCTGGCATTGCCACCGTAGTATTTAGTCATCCGGTTATAGGTACTGTAGGTTTAACCCAAGACGAGGCTATTGCTGAGTACGGTGAAGAAAACATTACGGTTTATAACTCTCAATTTACCGCGTTATATCAAGCGATCACTGATGATTATCGTGACCCTACTCGTATGAAGTTGATTTGTGCCGGCGCTGAAGAAAAAGTGGTGGGTTTACACAGTATCGGTTTTGGCAGCGATGAACTATTACAAGGCTTTGCTGTGGCGATGAAAATGGGCGCCACTAAAGCTGACTTTGATAACACTATTGCTATTCATCCTACTTCAGCAGAAGAGTTCGTTACCTTATAAGTTTGCTGGCTTCAGCTGTTAATAAATAAAACGTTAAATATCAGAGCTACTAACACTAGGTTAGTAGCTCTGATAGCTTAAGTGTCTAATACTTAACTTCCACTCAACTTACTTAACAGTAATCGTTATCTTTTTAGATATAACCGCAGGCTTATGAGGGATGTGATGATGATCGCCCATAATAAGCTGTAAAGTATGCTGGCCTTTAGGTAATGTTAATGTCGTTTGAGTTTGCCCACCACCAAAGTGTTTAACATCACCGCCCATAGGCATATCAAACGCAGGAAGAGCAGCTTTATCAATTAATAAATGATGATGACCGGTATTTTTTTTCTCAATACCTGCTGGTGAAACACCCATGTCTTTTAAACCAAATGTTACTGTAAAAGTACCTTGCACTGTTGCACCATCGGCAGGTGAAATAATGTAAACGTTGGCAGTTGCGGGAGAAGCTGATTGCGGCATACTACTGGCGTTAGCTAAGTCAGATACCAATAGAGCAGGGCTCATCGCTAAAGCTAATAGTGTTACTTGGATAAATTTTTTCATAAGATTACTCGTTAGTGTTGATTAAATAGTTTATTTTATTTTCTGACTAGGGTCTGTTGATCTTTCAGGGTTAAAATTTATTCAATTTAAAACGGTTTTAATCGCGGCGCGAGTTTTGTAACATCGTTATTCTATGTAAAAAACGAGCAACAATGAATAAAGCCGTTTTAAATGAACCCAAAGGGCAGGGTTTGTTTGAAATGTGCTCTGCCTTGCCTACATCTCAAACAAACTGCTGTAAAAGTAATCTCGAAAGCTCAACAGACCCTAAAGTAGCTCAACACATTTTAGCACTCAATAACGATTAAAACTGATAATCAATTTTAAAATTAAATGCGGTATCCGATTGATTATAATTGCCCCAATCTAAATTGGAATAAACAATCTCACCGGCTAAGCCCATGCCAAAAGAAAAACGGTGCTCGATAGCTATATTTGCACCCACCATGTAACCCTTACTTTTAAGTTCTTCGGTTGGGGCGTTAGAAGAAGCTTTATAGCCACTGAGTTGTCCCCACTGATAGAAAGGACCACCATAAATAATATCTCTAGCAGCAAACTTATACCCTACAACCCAGGCAATATCATAAATATTGGTATCATGCTCCCAAACACTCGTGTTAGTTGTGCTGTCGCAAGAAAACTCATCACAACTCCAGTTGTCGTTATAAGTTGAGTATTGCTCACCAGTAGTATTTCGCTCGTAGCCTAAAGTAAATGCTTGTGAAATATTTCCTTTGCTTGATTGCTCAGTATGGGCGCCATAAAATTGATATTTTAGACCAATGTGCGTGGCAGAGTCTTCATCGTTGCGGACAGATATTTCTAAACCTTTAGTTGCAGTGATATTACCACTAGCGAAACCATAAACCTCAGTGCCATCGTAGTGAGAAAGGTTATCCTCAATTGCTAAAGTTGTTCTACCGCCATGGCCGACAGCCAAGTTAACTTTTAAAGGTTCACTGCTTACCTCGGGATTATCAAATCGCGTAGTAGACATGGAAACAGTAACAGGGTTAGAAGAGCAAGCGGATAAAAGTAGACTTAAAGATAGGCTGGTAAATAGCGTGGGGTATTTCATTAATGTCGAATCCTTTTGATATTATGCGAGCAAAGATAACAAATTTATATAACTAGCTCAATAGTTCTCATTCTTGATTTCTAAATAAAGAAGATGTGTGATAACAATGTATATGGTAAAACTGGTGTCAATATTTATACGGTTTTGTTAAACTGCGTTGTTTTTTAGACATTCCTTCTAACTGTTTTGTGAGTTTATTTGTGCGTACTTTTTGCTTTTACATTGTTATTACCTTGATTGCTTTGCAATCGGTTAATGCGATCTCAGCAATTAATGACAGTCATCAAGATTCTCATCAGAGTAGCCAACAGAATTCCCACCTAAGCTCACATCAACAAAATATTGCCCATAGTTACCAAGATTTTCAAGTTAATCATCAAGACAGTGATCACCATAGTGAAGCCGAATTAATAGCTTTTCAGACACAAACGCTTGATGGTCAATCAACACACAGTGATGCTGATCATCCAGATTGTCATTCTAATCATTGCCATCACAGTAACTTGATCTACTTAGATTTGTCTTCACAAGTGCACTTATCTATCACGACTGATAAGCAAGTAATCAATAAAGCTGTATTATTTAACTCTTTACCCGTCAGCCCTGATTCACGCCCTCCCATCGTTTAGTTCTTATTTAATCGGTGTGCGATTAACTTCGCCAATTTTTTAATAAGTTATACCAACTGGTCCATTAATCCATTTGGTCTTAAACGAGATATTTATGAATTTTTCCAAATCATTCAGCTTGCTGGCTGCTGTATTCTTGCCGGTAATTTTTACCCCAATGAGCCTAGCTCAATCCAATATGAGTGATACCCACCAAGACGAAGCTCAGTTACTCAGTTTTACCGCTGAGCAAATGAAAATGGCAGACATCCGAGTTGCCAAATTAACCCCCAAGTATATGGATAAGCGTCTATACGCTCCTGGTGAGGTGCAAGCAAACGGTTATACCAGTTATGTCGTTTCTCCTCGCGTTGAGTCAGTCATTGTTCGTCGCCATGCTATTTTGGGCGAACATGTTGAGAAGGGACAGTCGTTAGTAACCTTATTTAGTGAGGACGTAGCACAAGCTCAAGCGCTGTACCGTATTTCATATGCAGATTGGCAACGCGCTAAAAAAGTAAGCAAAGATGTTATTAGTGAAAGCCAGCTACTGGCTACGGAAACTGATTATATTGCCGCTTATAGTCGATTAAAAGCGTATGGTTTATCAAAAAAAGCCATTGACTTAATTGCTGCAGATAATAGCTCAGCTTTAGGTGAATACACGTTAAAAGCCGAGCGGTCTGGTTCAGTACTGTCTGATGATTTTCAACAGGGTCAAAGAGTTAGTGCTGGAGATTCTATTATGGTGTTAACTGATGAGCATGAGCTTTGGGTTGAAGCTCGGCTTGCTGCCAATAATAGAATGCCGTTAACTAAAGGCACTCAAGCCCAAGTTATCCTCTCAGGTACTGCTGCGGGTGAAGATAACACTTACCAAGCTGAGGTTATTCAACAAGCCCATACTATTGATCCTAAAACTCGTACTCGAATTGTACGTCTGAAAGTGAAAAATACTAATCATCAATTACATCCAGGTTTGTTCGTTGATGTTTATTTCTCTGTGATCACTAAAGAGCCAATACTGGTTGTACCTGAAAGTGCTTTATTACGCGGTAGTGACGGTGATTGGCTCATCTACAGCAAACAAGAAAGTACCAATAAAGATGAAGTGCACAGTGAAGAGGCTATTCATGAGCAAGATGAAATAAGTAGTCATGTTGAAAATGCTCAACATCAGAATAAAGCCAAGCAAAAAGAAGATTCAGCGAAAGAGCATCAACATGATCATAATGAAACCGCTGAGAATACTGAGTTAAATAAGGATATTTTATCCGTAAGCCTTGCTGCTGAAGTTGCGCATGACCATGAAGAAGAACATCAACAAAACCAGCAAGGTCAGACAAACTTTATTGCACAAGAGGTTGAACTAGGTGCTATATATCGGGTTTTTTCTCCAAAAGAACAGCGGTGGTTAAGCTGGCGCGAAGTAAGCGGTGTTGCGGAAAATAGTTATTTTGCCATCACCGGCGCGTTTTTTATTGCATCACAAAGTGCAAAAAGCGGCTTTGATGCGCATAACCACTAATTTTCTGGAGTAATTTCATGTTAAATCGTTTAATTGAATGGGCTATCGGCAATAAATTGTTGGTGGTCATCGCCTTATTTACCCTGATGATTAGCAGTGTCATGGTACTACCTAAACTAAACTTAGATGCTTTTCCCGACGTGACTAATGTTCAGGTTGTTATTAATACCGAAGCACCAGGTTTAGCCGCGGAAGAAGTTGAGCAATTAATCACCTTTCCGATAGAAGCGGTAATGTATGCCTTACCTGATGTTGAGCAAGTACGCTCTATTTCTAAAACAGGCTTATCTGGGATAACCGTTGTTTTTAAAGAAGGCACTGATATTTACTTCGCCCGTCAGTTAGTTTTTGAGCGCTTACAAGCTGCCAAAGAACTGATCCCTCAAGGTATTGGCGCACCTGAAATAGGTCCAAATACCTCTGGGTTAGGGCAAGTTTATCAGTACTTACTCACTACGGAAGAAGGTTATGATATAGACATCATGACACTGCGTAGTTTGAATGACTGGCTAGTTAAGCTGATGTTAATGCCTATTGATGGGGTAACTGAAGTACTGTCATTTGGCGGCGAAGTGAAACAATATCAAGTCAATATTGAGCCTAATAAACTATTAGCCTATCAGCTAAATCAGCAACAAGTGATAGAGGCTATAGAAAACAACAACCAAAATGCGGGTGGTTGGTATTTAAACCGAGGGCAAGAGCAACTTGTTATTCGCGGTATGGGTTGGTTAACATCGGGAGAAAATTCCTTAGAAGAAATAGCGCAAGTACCACTAAAAACAATTGATGGTGTTGTTGTTACCGTAGGTGATGTGGCAACGGTAAGTCTAGGAAGTGAAATTCGTCAAGGAGCGGTGACTATGTCTAGCCGTGATGCAGACGGTAATATTCAAAGTGCAGGGGAAGTGGTTACCGGCATTATCTTAAAGCGTATGGGAGCAAATACCAAGACGACAATTGATGGTATTAACGCTCGAGAAGCAATGATTAATCAGGCTTTACCCGAAGGAGTGAAGTTTGTTGTGCTTTATGATCAAGCCGAGTTAATTACCAAAGCAGTGACCACGGTGACCGATGCACTACTCTTTGCTTTTGTATTGATAATTATAATATTGGCATTATTTTTAATGAATTTATCAGCAACATTTTTAGTGCTGATCTCTATTCCTATTGCTATTGGCTTAGCACTTATGGTGATGACATGGTTGGGCATATCGGCCAACTTAATGTCATTAGGTGGTTTAGCCGTTGCTATTGGCATGTTAGTTGATGGTGCGGTGGTGATGGTTGAAAATATTTTCAAACATCTAGCACTTGCGCAAGACAAAGCTAAACAAAAGTTATCGGCTGAGGAGATACAAAGTACCATAAGCCTAGCGGCACAAGCAGTGGTACGTCCCATCTTCTTTGCTACCGCTATTATACTTGTTGTCTTTATGCCGCTATTTAGCTTTGAAGGTGTTGAAGCTAAGTTATTTCAGCCTATGGCAATTAGTATCATGTTAGCTATGTTGTCAGCGTTGATTGTAGCAATAATTATTGTGCCAGCGTTGGCGAGTATCTTATTTAAGCGCGGAATTAAGGTAAGAGAAAGCATTGTATTAAAGCCCATTACTGCTTTATATCAATATAGTTTAACGAAGGCGCTCATCTGGAAGAAAACAATTGTGACCTTCGCCTTAGTTTTAATGGTGTCAGCAATAGCCCTTGTTCCGCAGTTAGGCACTGAATTTGTTCCTGAACTGGAAGAAGGCACCATTAACTTACGTGTTACTTTAGCTCCGTCAGCAAGCTTAACAACAGCACTAGCGGTTGCCCCAATACTAGAAAAAATATTACTAACATTTCCTGAGGTGACTTATGCACTGAGTCGTGTTGGTCGTCCTGAAATTGGTGGCGATCCTGAGCCTGTAAATAATATTGAAATTTATCTTGGCCTTAAACCCGTTAATGAATGGCAAAGTGCAGGGAATCGAAATGATCTACAAGACAAAATGGCTGAAAAGCTTGAGCAATTTCCTGGTTTACTCTTTAACTTTTCACAACCGATAGCGACACGTGTTGATGAATTACTCTCAGGAGTGAAAGCGCAACTTGCGATAAAGTTATTTGGTAGTGATTTAGTGGTATTGGCGGATAAAGGACAACAAATAGCGCAAGCTGTAAAAGGAGTTACTGGCGCGAAAGATGTTGCTATGGAACAAATTTCTGGTGAAGCACAGCTGGTTATCAAACCTAAACGCAGACAACTGTCTCGTTATGGCTTATCGGTCGCTGACGTGATGAATGTTGTCAGTGATGGTCTTGGTGGGCGTGCAGCGGGACAGATAATTAATGGTAATGAACGTTATGATATTTATGTTCGTCTTGCTAGTGCATTTAGGCAAGATGTTGCAGCAATTAGTGAATTGCGTTTGTTAGCGCCTAACGGTGCTTGGTTACGTTTAGCGGATATTGCTGAAATAGCCGTAGAATCAGGGCCACCGCAAGTACGTCGTGATGATGTACAAAGGCGTGTGGTTATACAAGCGAATGTACAAGGCCGTGATATGGGCAGTGTCGTGGCAGAAATACGACAAGTCATAGCGCAGCAAGTAGAATTACCCGGTGGTTATAGCGTGCAAATTGGCGGGCAATTTGAATCACAACAACGCGCACAACAACGTTTAATGTTGGTAGTGCCGCTGTCATTGGCGTTGATTGCTTTATTACTCTACTTCGCTTTTAACTCGGTTGGGCAAGCTTTGCTTATTCTGCTTAATGTCCCTTTAGCAACTATTGGCGGTATTGTTGCTTTATATGTATCGGGGCAATACTTATCTGTACCCAGCTCTGTAGGTTTTATTACTTTATTTGGTGTCGCCGTACTTAATGGTGTAGTCATGGTTGAAAGTATTAATGCTGAAATAAAGCTAGCGTTGAATAAAGGCGCAACAACAGTCTGTCAGTTAAACAATGCAATCTTCGTGGGTGCATTGGCCCGCTTACGGCCAGTATTGATGACTGCGCTCACATCATTATTAGGGCTGTTACCTATGTTAATATCGACAGGTGTAGGCGCTGAAATACAAAAACCATTGGCAACTGTTATTGTTGGCGGCTTGGTAAGCGCTACCTTGTTAACATTGTTTGTCTTACCGGTACTTTATAGACTATTTTCTAAAAGTAAGTTTGAGCACTAGGAAGGTATATAGCTGTTATCATTCAAGATGCAGTGATTTTGCTCAAGCGCTTCTTTGATGGGTAACGGGTATAAAGGTAAACCAGAGTAGCTAAGCTACTCTGTTTTGAATATACGAATAAACAACGATTGACAGATCAGGTGAATATTAATGACAAACAACTTGTTTGGCATTTTGTATATTATTACAGAGTTCATAACAGGAAGTAGTAGCAAAACCGTAACATTATTATTCTACGAAGAGTTCCGTTGTATGTATACATAGCATGCAGGTGTTTAAGTATACCTTTAACGCATAATAAAGAATCAAACTGACTTCACCACTAAGGCTCGATTGATATAAAGGTATGTTGCTTATATTTTTTAGTAATAAGAACATTATCTTCACTGGTGGATCTGTTGTCAGGTATTGCCCTTACTCGCTTATATTTTTTAGTTATGTAAAAGTGTAAATAATCTGTAAAAAAAGTTTAATAATACACTGGTAATCGCGCCAATTTCTGATAATCTCTCACCTCGATATTTTACTCAGTTGATTTTTTGTACAACTATAAAATAACGTGATAATAAAATTATCCACATATAATAAAAATAAAAACATTGTGTAGTAAAAGACTTTGATCCACTTCTTTTTATCAATGAAACCAACACACTATATTTATAAGGCCAGATTTTCTATTTGAAAATCCCTGGCTGTTTTTCGTACTTGATCACAAGGTTATCCACAAGAGGATCCATGATCCAAGCAATTAAGAACACTGATAAAGTGGAGCCGACTTACGCTTTGTGGCATGCTTAGCCATCTTTAGCTTAATTTAGTCGCTTCGCGTATTTCTTATGACAACTTCTGCAACTTCTCAAGACTCTAATACCACGCAATCCCCCTTAATATTGGTCGATGGTTCATCGTATTTATTTAGGGCATATCATGTGCCTTACTTACAAGCGCTTTCAACCGCAGATGGCCAACCTACGGGAGCTATTACCGGCGTATTAAATATGTTTCGTAGTTTAAAAAAAGACTACCCCAATGGCAATATCATCGCTATTTTTGATGCTAAAGGTAAAACCTTTCGTAATGACATGTTTCCTGAATACAAAGCCAATCGTCCACCTATGCCTGATGATTTACGTACTCAAATTGCACCAATACATGAGATTATTACCGCAATGGGTTTACCGCTTTTAGTTATTCCTGGTGTTGAGGCCGATGATGTTATTGGTACCTTGGCAAAACAAGCTGATGAGCTTGGTATTGAAACCGTTATTTCGACCGGCGATAAAGACATGGCGCAGCTTGTTACTCAGCATGTTCGTTTGATTAATACCATGACCGATGTAGAAATGGATGTTGCCGGCGTTAGTGAAAAATTTGGTGTTCGACCGGATCAGATTATCGACTATCTTGCCTTGATGGGCGATAAAGTTGATAACATTCCTGGCGTTGTTAAGTGTGGTCCCAAAACTGCCGTTAAATGGTTAGCAGAACATGGCACCATGCAGGAAGTTATTGCCAATGCGGATAAAGTAAAAGGCAAGATTGGTGAAAATCTTCGTGATGCATTAGAGCAACTACCATTATCTTATCAATTAGCTACGATTAAATGTGATGTTGAATTAGAACAAACGGCTGGAGAATTAGCGGCTAAAGAACCAGACGTAGACGCATTAGCTGAGCTTTATGAAAAGTTCGAATTAAAACGTTTGTTAGCTGATTTAATTAAAGGTGATAGCGACGTTGGCGCAAGTACTAGCGGCGCAGCTAAAAAGACTAAAAAATCTAAAGCAGGCTCTACCGCTTCGGTAGGCGAACAGGCCGTTGAAATTAAAGCGGTAGACGTTGAAGAGACTCAATACGATATTATTTTAGACAAAGCGCTTTTTGAAGAGTGGCTGAAGAAGTTACAAGCGTGTGAGTCTTTTGCTTTTGATACTGAAACCACCAGTGTTAGTTATATGAAAGCTGAAATAGTCGGTGTATCTTTTGCTATTGAAGTGGGTAAAGCGGCTTATGTGCCATTGACTCATGATTATGAGGGCGCACCTGAGCAACTTGATAAAGCGTGGGTTCTAGCGCAATTAAAACCGTTACTAGAAAGTACAACTATTAAAAAGATTGGTCAGAACCTTAAGTATGACGCTAATGTATTAAATCATTATGATATTGCTTTGCAAGGTATCGATTTTGATACCATGATCGAGTCTTATTGTTATAACAGTGTTGCTACGCGTCATAATATGGATGCATTAGCACTGAAATATCTTGATTATCAAACGGTACATTTTGAAGATGTGGCTGGTAAAGGTGCTAAGCAACTTACTTTCAACCAAATTGACATTGAAAAAGCCGGTCACTATGCAGCGGAAGATGCCGATATCACCTTGCGGTTACATCATGCTATTTTCCCCGCGTTAGCAGAAACGGCTTCGATCTTAAGTGTTTTCAATGAAATAGAGATGCCATTATTACCTGTGCTTGCCCGCATGGAGCAAACCGGTGTATTAATTGATAGTGATATCCTAGCGGAACAAAGCTTTACCCTAGGCCAGCGTTTAGATGAACTGGAAATTGAAGCACATAATTTAGCAGGTAAAAGCTTTAACTTGGCATCTCCGAAGCAATTACAGCAGATTCTGTTTGAAGAATTACAAATCCCGATCATCAAAAAGACGCCAAAAGGTGCACCTTCAACAGCAGAAGAAGTATTACAAGAATTAGCACTTGATTACCCATTACCTAAGGTTATTTTGGAGAATCGAGGACTAAGCAAACTGAAGTCGACTTATACCGACAAGTTACCGTTAATGGTTAGCGATAAAACCGGGCGTTTACACACTTCTTATCATCAAGCAGTGACGGCTACCGGACGTTTATCCTCGACCGATCCAAACTTACAAAATATTCCAATTCGCAGTGAGCAAGGTCGTAAAATTCGCCAAGCCTTTATTGCACCTAAAGATCATAAAATAGTCGCGATAGATTATTCACAAATTGAATTACGCATCATGGCACATTTGTCGAACGATAGCGGCTTAGTAACCGCCTTTAGCGAAGGCAAAGATATCCATCGCGCGACGGCAGCAGAAATTTTTTCCGTTGCACTTGATGAAGTGACTACTGAGCAACGTCGTAGTGCTAAAGCCATTAACTTTGGCTTAATTTACGGTATGTCAGCCTTTGGTTTAGCCAAGCAACTCAATATTGGTCGTCAACAAGCGCAAGAGTACCAGGATAAGTATTTCCAACGTTACCCAGGCGTATTAATGTATATGGAAGATACTCGTCAACAAGCGAGCGAGCAGGGCTATGTTGAAACCTTATATGGTCGTCGATTATATCTACCTGATATCAATGCCAAAAACGGTATGCGTAAAAAAGCGGCCGAGCGTGCTGCAATCAATGCACCTATGCAAGGTACCTCTGCAGATATTATTAAAAAAGCGATGTTAGCGGTGGATGCATGGTTACTTGAGCAAAATGATGACCGTATCAAGATGACTATGCAGGTTCACGATGAACTGATTTTTGAGATTCACCAAGATATCGTTGAAGAAGCCACAGCGAAATTAGTAACCTTGATGAATGATGCCGTTGAACTGAATGTGCCATTAATTGCAGAATCAGGTATTGGTGATAACTGGGATGAAGCGCATTAAACTATAAGTTATTTACTGTAGTTATCGCTTGATGAATTAATAAAAAGGCAGTTACTTAGGTAACTGCCTTTTTATTTGTATTAGCCATTATATTAAGTTATTGACCACTTAACGAGGATTAAAAGTCTAAAGTGCAGCCACTGCCAACGTCGATAAATCTATTCGTTTCACCACTTTGTTGAAACTCTAATAGCGCTAAATTTATATCATCAAGCAGTTGATGACGTTGAGGATAGCTATTGCTGATCGCATAATATAAATGATTGTATTTTAAAGCAGGTTTAATTTTTTCAATGCTGTTGAGCAGTGCTTGTTTGTTACGATTTGATAAGTTGGAGTAATTAACGCTGTAGGTGAATACACTCGGGTCACCAATGATTAAATCGACTCTTTTAGCGACAAGTAATTTTACTAATTGCAATTCATCTACCGCTTCAACAACGGCGAATTGTTTTGCATCCATCATGGCATCAAACTCAGGGGTATTTTGATAACCTCGAACAACACCAATGATCTTACCTTTTAAATTACCTAAATCTGCTTGTAAATCAAATGCGTAACCTTTGCGTTTTAGTAAGGATAAATCGCCACCAGCAAATTTATTTGAAAGGGCTAATAGTTCTCGACGTTTTTTGCCTAATACTGCGTCTGAGGGAGCTGAACTTTCAATAAAGTATTCGGGAAAGAGTATGTCCATTTTCCCCTGCTCTACCAACATAACTGACCTTGCCCAAGGGTAAAAATGAATATTTACTTGGTAACCTTTACTGGCTAATATAGCGACGGTAAATTGAAAAACCCAGCCTTTATTACAGACATCTTCACTAATATAAGGCGGCCAGTTTAATGTTGCTAAGTTAATGACTTTGTTAGAATCTTCATTAAAACGATAACCATTAGGCGTTTTTATTCCTTGAACAGTCTGTTGTTTCTCATTGGAGTAATAACTCACGTTTAAGTGAGCGTTTGACTCTTCAGCTTGTGCTGTTGTCATCAAGCTGAAATAGGAAACTAAAAAAATAAGTAAAGTAATGCCTTGTATGGCACTGAAAGCCAAACCGAATGCACTAGTAAGTGTATTCGGTGGAACTGTAGAAGAGTTTTGATTTTTTTTGGCTGAAAAATTGAGCAACATTAACTAATACTCCATCACTTAAGGGGTGCTAACGCTAACTTTAAGTGTAGTTGTTCATCGTCAATATTTCATGGGCAATACTCTTGTTGTTTGTTAATACAATAAGAGGAAAGTGACTGCCGCAACAACGCAGGAAACTACAAAGCTTAATAGTGCGCCTTCTAGAACCATATCTCTAATTTCTATTTCCCCAGTACCGTAAGCAATTGCATTAGGCGCTGTTGCTACGGGTAGCATAAAGGCGCAACTGGCGGCCATAGCAGCGGGGATCATGAATATAGCAGGGTCAACGCCCATACTAGTACCAACAACGGCGAGAATTGGCATTAACAGCGTTGCAGTCGCGGTATTACTGGTGATTTCAGTTAAGTAAGTTACTACTAGGCAAAGCGTTAATACCATAGCGATCATAGGTAGGTTAGCCAGTGATGATAACCATTCGCCCAACATACTGCTTAGCCCCGATGCGGCGAAGCCTTTAGCTAGCGCGATACCACCGGCAAAAAGTAATAACATGCCCCAAGGGATTTCTTTAGCGGAATTCCAGTCAAGAATTCGACCGCCTTTGCCATTAGGTGTCATAAACATGATTACGACCGCAGCCAGTGCGACGGTACTATCACCCGCGATAGGTGTATTAAACAACTCACTCCAACCGCCAAAAGGTGCGCCGCGTGTGATCCATGCAAGCGCCGTTATGCCAAATATAATTAACGTACGTTTTTCTTCACTGCGCCATTTTGGCAAAGTCGGTAATTGAATTTTTTCATCTAAGGTAACAGAGCGTGTTAGCCACAGCGCCATTAATGGAATGGAAATAAGTACTACCGGTACGCCAATTTTCATCCACTCGAGAAAACCAAATTCTCTACCCGTGCTTTCTTCGTAAATTCCCATAAAGATGACGTTAGGTGGTGTTCCAATTGGGGTACCAATACCACCGACAGATGCTGAATAGGCAATGCCTAGTATTAAGGCAACTTTAAGTTTTCTATTATTTACATGGCTTAAAATAGCTAAGGCAATAGGCAGCATTATCAAAGTCGATGCGGTGTTTGAAATCCACATACTTAAAATAGCGGTTGCCAACATAAAGCCAAACACTAAACGTCGACCACTTGAAACACCCACAAGGCGTACCATGTAAACAGCCATGCGTTCATGAGCACCACTTTTGACTAATGCCGTTGAGAGCATAAAGGCGCCCATCAATAATAAGATGACATGACTACCTAATGAAGAGGCGACTGTTTTGTGATCGACAATACCGAATAAGGGTAGTAAAGCAAAAGGAACGAGTGAGGTTGCGGGAATAGGAATAGCTTCGCTAACCCACCATATAACGGTGAGCAGGGTTATTGCTGCGGCGATGGCGGGTTTATCCGCTAAGCCAAATTGGCTCAGTAAAAAATAAAAGCTAAAGGCTAAAATAGGGCCTAAAAGGATAAAGTGTTGTCGGGTTATTTTCATGATGTTGCAAACTCTGTTGTTAGTAGCACGCTTTTTGCGTTGCTTTTATTATTTTTGGTATTGCTTGTTCTTGCTTTATTTTTCTCATTAAATGCCGTTTTTAAGCGTTGGAGTAACGTTCTTTATTGCCTAACCAACGCTGAATTAATGCTTGCGCACTTTCAGGGTGCTGACGTGATAATAAATACGCCTTTTGTTTTATCTCAGGAATTAAATAGCCATCACGTAAAAGATCAGCAATTTTAAGGTCAGCTAAACCGGTTTGTCTGGTACCAAGCAACTCACCAGGTCCTCGAATCTCTAAATCCTTTTCAGCAATAACAAAACCATCATTACTTTCTCGTAATACAGCTAAACGTTTGGTGGCAGTTTTTGACAGTGGCGCTTTATACAATAACACGCAAAATGAGGCGACAGAACCACGGCCAACACGGCCACGTAATTGGTGAAGTTGCGCTAAACCTAAGCGCTCAGGGTTCTCTATAACCATCAAACTAGCGTTAGGTACATCAACGCCCACTTCAATCACAGTAGTGGCAATCAGTAAGTGCAAATCGCCAGATTTAAAGGCATCCATCACGGCTTGTTTTTCAACTGCCTTCATCCGCCCATGCACTAAGCCGATATTTAATTCAGGTAATTGTTCTTTTAATAAAATAGCGGCGTCTTCTGCCGCTTGGCATTGTAGTACTTCAGATTCTTCAATTAAAGTACACACCCAATACGCTTGCCTGCCGTCATTAACACAGCCCTTGCGGATGCGTTCAATAACATCTCCACGGCGTAGGTCAGGTAAAGCGACAGTATTGATTGGCGTACGACCCGGTGGCAGTTCATCAATAATTGAGGAATCTAAGTCGGCATAAGCGGTCATCGATAAGGTACGCGGAATAGGTGTTGCCGTCATGATCAATTGATGAGGGTATTTATTATCGAACACGCCCTTTTCACGTAAAGTTAGCCGTTGATGAACACCAAATTTGTGCTGCTCATCAATGATCACTAAGACCATATTTTTAAAGACAACGTCGGCTTGAAACAGCGCGTGTGTGCCAATAACCATTTGCATTTCGCCACTGGCTATCTGTTCTAGGGCGAGTCTTTTGGCTTTTACTTTGGTTTTCCCCGCTAACCAACCAACGCTAATATCAAGCTCTGTAAACCAGTTAGCAAAATTAATGGCGTGTTGTTCTGCCAATATCTCAGTAGGGGCCATTAATGCGACTTGATAACCCTCACTAATAGCCGTTAATGCGGCTAGGGCGGCTACTAAGGTTTTTCCTGAGCCTACATCACCTTGCACTAAACGCATCATGGGTTGAGTCTTGGCTAAGTCCGCTTTTATTTCTGCAACAACGCGAGTTTGTGCATTGGTTGGCGTAAAAGGTAATGCGTTAAGGAATTTTTCACTCACTCTATCATCACCAACAAGTGGTAGTGCATCATGAATATCACTACTTTGTCTGAGCTTAAGCATACTCAAATTATGAGCAAGTAATTCTTCTTTGATTAATCGTTGCTGAGCAGGGTGATGACCTTGCTCTAATTGCTCTACAGAAACCTCTGGTGGCGGACGATGTATAATCGTTAAGGCTTCACTGAGGGAGTATTGCTCAGTAAAAATATTCGCGGGTAATAACTCTTCTACTTGCCCTCGCTGTAATCGAAGCAATGCTTGTTCGGTTAAGCTACGTAGCGAAATTTGTCTGAGGCCATCAGTACTGGGATAAACAGGCGTTAGGGTTTCTTCTGCGGAGGTTAATTCTCTATCGTCATCAAGGGACTTATATTCAGGATGAACGATTTGATAGCTACGTGGACCACGCTTTACTTCGCCATAACAACGAATCGTTTTACCAATAGCTAGGCTATTTTTTTGACTCGCGGAAAAGCTGAAAAAGCACAGTTGAATACTCCCTGTGCCATCATGCAGGGTAACCACAAGCATGCGACGTTTACCGTGTGTTATCTGGCTATCGGTAATTTCGCCAATAATATTGGTGGAGGTGCCGACTAATAAATCACGTACTGTGGTGACACGGGTTTTATCTTCATAACGCAGCGGTAAATGAAAAAGCATGTCTTGCACTGACAGCAAGCCAATTTTTTCTAGTTTTTCCGATAAACTAGGCCCGACACCTTTGAGTGTACTTAGGGGGACTTGTGATAATCGGCTTAGTGCTTCCAGTGCCATAGTTAACCTCAGCTCGGCTTAAAACTTATTATCGGTAGAACTAGTCATCGATATGTTGCCAAGCTTTTTTGTTCATTTGCATCTTTTGCCACCATTTTTCATCTGCGACAATTTGACCTTCTTC
Organism: Colwellia sp. 75C3; assembly: GCF_002836255.1. GTDB lineage: Bacteria > Pseudomonadota > Gammaproteobacteria > Enterobacterales > Alteromonadaceae > Colwellia. The sequence continues at coordinate 117,231 of NZ_PJAU01000059.1, forward strand.
ATCGATCTCAGGGTAAGGTAAACCTTTACGCTGACAAGCATCGGCAAAGATAGGATGGCCACCTTCAAATAAAGTACGTTGACGGCGTTCATTGCTTAAAAGAGGTTTATCATACATTCCAGCAGCTTCACGCTGGCGTTGTGCTTCGTATAAAACAACTGAGCAAGCAACAGAAACATTTAATGATTGCACCATGCCAACCATAGGAATAACAATATGGTGATCAGCTAGTTCAAGCGCTTCTTTTGAAGTACCAAACTTCTCTTGGCCTAAAATAATGGCGGTAGGTTTAGTGTAATCAATTTCGGTAAAGTTAACCGCAGTATCAGACAGGTTAGTAACCAATACCTGCATGCCCTGTGCTTTTAACGCAGCAATGGCATCGGCTGTTTTATGGTAATTATGGACATCAATCCAATTTTGGCTACCCGCGGCACTTCCACCACGTACTTCCGCCTCTTCACTCTTCCATACCGCATGAACATCACTAATACCAATAGCATCACAAGTACGTACTACGGCAGCTAAGTTATGAGATTTGTGTAAGCCTTCCATGCAAACCGTTAAATCAGGTTGGCGTTTATCTAACATGGTATTAATGCGTGCTAATCTTTCAGGAGTCATTTTTGTTAATTCTATAAAAGTAAAAGTTTAATATGTTAAATGAATAATATTTAGGCAAAGCCGTCAAGCAGTGAGTTCATGGAGCTTATGCCTATAAGTGACTTGAACGAACTGCGTAGACAATGCCGAATAAATTTTTTTCATGACACATATTTTAGTTAACGCTAGGAAGTTCCATGATACCGTCAATTTCAATGGCCACATCTTTCGGCAATCTAGAAACCTGTACCGCAGCTCTTGCTGGGTATGGTTGACTAAAGTAGCGGCTCATAATTTCGTTAACCGTAGCAAAGTTGCTTAAATCAGTTAAGAAAATATTCACTTTAACCATATCGTTAATTTCGCCACCAGCCGCTTCACATACTGCTACGATGTTTTTAAATACTTGCTCTGCTTGCTCAGCAAAGCCACCTTCAATTACCGTCATTGTTTCAGCAACCAATGGGATTTGGCCTGATAAATAAACTGTATTGTTTACTTTCACTGCTTGGCTGTATGTACCAATGGCGCTAGGTGCTTTGTCTGTACTGATAATGCTTTTCATAATATTTCCTTTGATTTAATTTGTTACCGCGTTGTAGAGCTCGGGAATAAATTCCCTCCTACTTTATTTATTTCGAATGACGCGTTGAACATCAATCATCACTTTAATTTTACGAATAATGTCAGCTAAATGAATACGGTCTCGACAGGTTATTTCCATATCTATTACGTATAAACCAGCTTCTTTTTCACCGGAATTTAAGTTGTGAACATTAGAGCCACATCTTGCTACTACATTGGTTAGTAACGCTAATGCACCTTGGTGATTAACAATTTCTACGCGTAATTTAGCAATAAACTCTTTATCGATATCCGTGTCCCATTTTACTGGGAATAAGCTACCTTGATCGTGGCCTTTAATATTACGACAACCTTGCTGATGCACCATTAAACCTTTACCTGGGCTTAAGTAAGCTAAAATAGCATCGCCAGGAATAGGACGACAACATTTACCGTAGCTGACTAACATGCCTTCGGTACCTTTTATCGGCATTTTGGTCTTAGTACCCGTGGTGATTAAGTCGCTATCTTCGGTAAAACCATCAGTAAGTTGTCTCGCGATACCTATACTCAGGGCATTACCTAAACCTATGTTGGTCAATAACTCTTCAAAGGTATCATTACCACTTTGTTGAACGACTTCATCAATTTTTTCTTGTGATAAATCTTCAAGTTTGGTTTTACCCAGGGCGTGACTTAATAAACGAATACCTAAAGCATGGGACTCATCTTTTTCACAACTTCTTAGGTAAGTTCTAATTTGTAAACGCGCTTTAGCGGTTACGACAAAGTTTAACCAGGTTGCATTCGGTCTCGCTGCCGCTGAAGTAATCACTTCAATGGTTTGTCCTGAATCGATAGGTTGACTCATAGGGTAAGGCTTGCGATCTACCTTAACGCCAACACAAGAGTTACCGACATCGGTGTGCACAGCATAAGCAAAATCGATTGCGGTTGCGCCCATTGGTAGCTCAATAATACGACCGTCAGGGGTAAAGACATAAATTTCTTCAGGAAATAGATCAGACTTAACGTTTTCAATAAACTCAAAAGAGCTACCAGCGCTTTGTTGAAGCTCTAATAAACTTTGCATCCAACGACGGGCTTTCATCTGCGCTGTTGTACCCGTGTTGCTACCGTCTTGTTTGTATAACCAATGAGCCGCAACACCCTTATCGGCCATTTGATCCATATCCTGGGTACGAATTTGAATTTCTACTGGAATGCCGTGAGGACCAATTAACGAGGTATGCAGCGATTGATAACCGTTAGTTTTAGGGATGGCGATGTAATCTTTAAAACGTGTCTCAATCGGTTTGAATAAATTGTGCATAGCACCTAAAGCGCGATAACAGTTGTCAATTTTTTCAGTAACAATGACGCGGAAGGCATAAATATCCATCACTTCATTGAACATTAATTCTTTATTTAGCATTTTACGGTAAATAGAATAAAGGTGTTTTTCTCTACCGATAATTTGCGCATCAATACCGCTTTCTTGTAGACGTGAAGCAATTTCTTTTTCAATGTTATCAATAATAGCTTTACGGTTACCGCGAGCACTTTTTACCGCTGATTTTAAAGCGCGTGATCTCATAGGATAAAGCGCTTCAAAGCCTAAGCGTTCTAATTCATTTTTTATATCATGAATACCTAAGCGGTTTGCTATTGGTGCATAAATCTCTAAGGTTTCTCTGGCAATACGACGACGTTTATCTGGTCGTAAAGAACCAAGAGTACGCATATTATGAGTACGATCGGCAAGTTTGATTAAAATGACACGGATATCTTGCACCATGGCAAGTACCATTTTACGGAAGTTTTCCGCTTGCATCTCTTCTTTGTTATCAAACTTAAGCTTATCGAGTTTACTAACGCCTTCAACAAGTTCAGCTACAGTGTGACCAAAAAGCTCAGCTAATTGATCTTTAGTAACTTCAGTGTCTTCAATAACATCGTGTAATAAAGCTGCCATGAGAGTTTCATGATCTAAATGCATTTGCGCTAAATTAATCGCTACGGCAACAGGATGAGTTATATAAGGATCACCACTAGAACGCATTTGGCCATCATGGGCATCACGCGCAACAATATAAGCGTGCTTTAACAAATCAATTTGTACTTTTGATAGGTAAGTAGAGCTAAGTTCTTTTAAAGGTTCAAATAGGTACACCTAATACTCCAAATTGAGGGGGAAAGTGGGGGTAATTCGAGTATATACCCTAGTTAATACTCATGTTACCTCGAAATGTACGGTTCAGCGAGCATTAAAAGGCATAAAGGCAAGGCATTGATTGAAGAGAATGGTTATTCCCTTCTCCAAATTAATAACGCAGTATTTATGCCTTATAAACTCGCCTTCTAGGGATTTCTGAGCAAATAATGCTCAGCGTTGTATCTTTTTTTAAGGGAGTACCATTAATAAAAAAATTCGCCTTGATCATGAATTGCTCAAAAATCCTGAAACGTATATTTTGAAGTATCATGAGTATAAGCAGCATACGCGGCAATACGCTCTGTTTACAAGAGAAAAATAAAGCTAACTAATAAAAAGACCATAAAAAAACGCGTAACCTATTTTCTGACAAAAGCAGAACGAGGTACGCGTTTTTAAGGGCTTAAAACTAATCAATCTATAAATAGAAAGAATTAACTCTAGCTAAAATCTTCTTGTTGACCACCAACAATCGCTGCAACAGCATCTAATTCAGCAGTATCTTGCTGGATTTGTTGTGCACGATCAGAAGTGTTCATAATGTCTGTAGTAATTAAGCCTGCTTCGATTTCACGCAAAGCGATTACCGTTGGTTTGTCGTTTTCGACTTCTACCAATGGATCTTTACCGCCAGTTGCAATTTGACGAGCACGACGTGATGCAACTAGCACCAAATCAAAACGATTACCGACTTTTTCTACGGCATCTTCAACAGTTACGCGAGCCATCTGGGCACTCCAACTAATAAACCAACTTACAAAATAGCTGCGTAGTTTACTGGGCACTCACTAATTAAGCAAGTAATAGCCACGCAACAGAGGATATTTATTCTTTTATTACTTATTCAGCAGACTGAGTTACTTCATTATTTAATAAATTGTTAAATAATTCTTGCTGAGCAATGCTTTGCTGGCGACATTTAAGGCGCTGGTTATTTACCACAATTGTTAGATCAAGCAAAGCTTGGTCGAAATTGTCGTTAACTATAACGTAATCAAATTCATTATAGTGAGAACATTCAGCTTGCGCTTGTTCCATGCGACTGGCGATCACTTCTTCACTGTCTTGACCTCGACCTCTTAGACGACTTTCTAATTCTTCTTTAGAAGGAGGGCTAATGAATATAGTGGTCACACTCGGTTTTTTCATGCGAACTTGTTGTGCGCCTTGCCAATCAATATCAAGGAATACATCAACACCTCGAGCAAGCTGCTCGTCTATGGCAGCTTCAGAAGTGCCGTAATAGTTGCCAAATACTTCGGCATATTCATAAAAGGCATTTTTTTCTATTTGTTTTTTAAACTCAGTAACACTAACAAAGTGATAATGTTCACCATTATTTTCGCCAGGACGGGCATCACGGGTAGTATGAGAAACAGATACCTGCATAGCTCTAGAGGATGCTTGATTATCTTGCTTTAACAATGCATTGATAAGGCTGGATTTCCCTGCACCACTTGGTGCAGAAAGAATAAATAAATTACCGGGAACGATCACAGGGTTTTCCTTGAGTCACATATAAGTTGAATTGGTATTACAGCCAATAAAAAAGGCTAAGCCTTATTTTACTCTATTAGAATAAAAAAAGCTCAGCCTGTCTGACGATAAACAATGTTAACTGTCGTATTTGCGCGATTAAAATCCCGCCTACGGTTGTTGCCAGTAGGCGGGAACTTGTTCGCGCTCTTTACTTAATAATGAAGGCTTAAAGCACCTTAGCAATAGATTTTGCTAAGTAATCAACATTACTGTTAGCAATACCGGCAATACTCATACGGCTAGAACCGACCATATAAATGCTGTATTCATCTTGTAATTGCTGCACTTGCTCAGGGGTTATACCTAAGAAAGAGAACATACCACTTTGACGACTGATAAAGCTAAAGTCGCGTGTTACGCCATTTTCAGCAAGCTTATCAACGATTAATTTACGGTTGCCATTAATGCGATCACGCATTCCTTTCAATTCGCTATGCCATTCAGTACGAAGTTCATCTGAACTTAAAATTGTTTCTACAATAGCAGCACCGTGTGCTGGCGGCATAGAGTAAATAACACGCACAACATAAAGTAAAACAGAATTAGCAATATCAACAGAAATACTAGATTCACCAATGATGGTACAAGCACCAATACGTTCACGGTATAAACCAAAGTTTTTAGAACATGAGCTACAAACAATCATCTCTTTAACTGTTTCAGCCATTAGACGTAAACCGTAAGCGTCTTCGTCTAAACCAGAGCCAAAACCTTGATAAGCCATATCAATCAATGGTGTGAAACCAACACTTTTAGCTACTTCTGCAACTTGCTGCCATTGTTCGTTGTTTAAATCCATACCACTTGGGTTATGACAACAAGCATGTAATAGCACAACATCATCACTGCTAACTTCTTTTAACGCATTTAACATGCCGTCAAAATCTAAGCTTTTATTTTCATAGTCGTAATAAGGATAAGTTTTAACAGTTAAGCCAGCTGCAGCAAATAAACCGGTATGGTTTGCCCATGTTGGGTTACTTACCCAGATAGTCGCGCCTGCTTTGCAGGACTTGATAAATTCAGCCGCTACGCGTAAAGCGCCAGTACCGCCTGGTGTTGATATAGTGCGAGCACGGTTTTCGTTTAAAACTTTATGTTCAGCGCCAAAAATAAGCTTAGCCATTTCGTCATTGAATAAAGGTGAACCCGTTGGGCCAATGTAAACTTTACTATCTTCGGTATTGGTACGATGTTGTTCAGCTTTTTTTACACAATCTAAAACAGCAGTATGACCTGCTTCGTTTTTGAATACGCCAACACCTAAATCAATTTTATTTGGGTTGTTATCTTTTCTATATTTAGCTAATAATCCAAGAATTGGATCAGCAGGCAAAGCCTTTAAACGACCAAACATGACAGAAGTTTACCTTATGTTAGATGAGAGTTAAGTCAATAAGGCATTATCGCACTTATGACTGCAAACTCTCTAAGTTTTTAGTTAACCAAGCATAACCTTGCAGATGGCGTAATTAAAGTGATTTTTACGCCATATAGTGACAAAAGTAAGATTAATTTGTACGGCTTTAGCTCTTTATTTTATAAGTATAAGGTTATGCACTTGATAAATAACTAAGCTATGGAGGGTATTCAGGCACTCTTAAAAATTATCGGTAATTGCGGCAACAACGCCAATGATACCGCCAAATATGCCACCCCAAACAACGAGCCATCCGAGATGCTTTTGTATCATTTTTTGCACAATTTCTTTGACTAATTGTGGTGTTAATTCATTAAGACGCTTTTCAATAATATCACTGACTTTATCCCGCATGCCGGAAATGATATCAGGTTGCTCTAATTCTTCTCGCAATAAAGTATTAAATTGCTCACTCTGAGCGATATCTTGTATCGAGATTTTCATCTTCTCAATAAAAGGTTCTCTCATTGGTTGTAAAGCGTCACTACCACCAACCATGGCAAGCATGCCACCAAAGGACGAGTTTTCAATAACAGACACTAAACTGTCAAAAGCTGGAGAAAGATCTACTTTATCAATAATGGGAGTTAAATTAAGGGTACTGGCTTTTCCTGAACTATCAGAAAGAAAACGGTCGATATTATCTTCAGTAAAAAACTGCTCCATCATTAATTGACGAATAGCGACTTTAAACTCTTCAAAACGGGCAGGAATAACGCCTGAACCATAAAGTAATGGCACTTTTTCAAATAACATATGGATAGCCAGCCAGTTAGTGACCGCACCAGATAAAGCAAATAACCCTAAAGTAAAAAGAATATGCTGCTCGCTAACATAGCCCCCTATTGTGCAAGCTAATGCAATGAGGTTGGTGATTAGGCTTTTGTTCACGGAATACTCCCAGATAGAATGATATAAATAATAGAAATTTTAAAGGCGGCTATGATAGCATTTAATTTACTTACCTTATAAATAGATAACTCAGCGATGAAAGCTTCTTTGAAAAGTATCCTAACGTTAACTACGTTATTTTTTATTAGCGCCTGTGGTGCGGATAACTCAGCAGACTCTGCTTGGCGTAAGTTAGCGCTAAACAATACGGTATTATTAACCCTACCTCATGGCAAAGTGGTTATTGAGCTAGCGCCGCAATTTTCTCCAAAAAGTGTTGCGCAATTTAGTGACTTAACAAAGAAGGGTTTTTACGACAGCACTAAATTCTACCGTGTTATCGACGGTTTTGTTGCGCAAGCGGGGCCAAAAGATGACAGTAAGAAAGACAAATCAGTACCATTATTAGCAATGGAGTCTGAATGGAACACAGATAGTAAATGGAGCTATACTCCGGTACAGCAGCAGGACTTATTTGCACAGCAAACCGGGTTTAAAGACGGTTTTGCGATTGCTTATCAAGCCAGTAATAACGAAAACTCAAGTAAAGCATGGTTAACGCATTGTCCAGGCACGATAGCAATGGCGAGAAATAATGAAGCAGACACGGCCTCAAGCCACTTTTATTTTGTTATTGGCCAAGCACCACGTTATTTAGACCGAATTATGACCATCTTTGGCCGCGTGGTTTACGGTATGCAACATGTGCAAGCAATACAACGTACTGAAGTTGTAGAAGGAGATTACGCTGTTGATCATCGTGATTTTACTAAAATTGTTAGTATGGAATTAATGAGTGATGTAGTAAAAGCTGAGCAAATTCACATTGAAGTTGAGAATACGGAGTCGACGATGTTTGCGGAGCGCCTAGTAAAACGTCGCGCACGTGAAAGTGATTTTTTCTACAAAAAGCCACCACCTGTGCTCGATGTTTGTCAGATCCCTATTAGAAGTCGACGAGTGAAATAGAACAAGTAGTAAACAATATGTAATAACAAAGAGGTGTTGTGTATAGCTATTATGACTTTGTAATTCAACATAATTACACGTAGCCAGTTGTTGATGGCATGTTGATATAGGTTGCTAAGAATACAATAATTTATAATTAATCGCTAAAGGGAGTCGATATTTTGCCGCTTTTCTCGATAAATTTTGTTAAAAAACAGGCTGTTCAAGTAGCAGCAAAAAACTACGCGTTAATTACTACTATTACTATATTGAGCACCTCAGTATTAAGTAATTTCGCTTGGGCTGATATTCAGCCGCGTAGTGCTAGTCTCAATTATTCACAAAAATCGCTATCAAATGCGGGTAATCCTGCGGCAGCAGCATTAATTGTCGCTCGAAAAGATCCTCATGTGATGACGGGTGGGTCAATTGAAATTGGAGCCGGCATTGAATACGGTGACTTAGATGAACTATTCGCCAAAATTGACGAATTATCAGTATTGTTTAATCCACCAAGTGACGGCAGTGAGGTTGAATTACCACCTACGCCAACAAACCCTATCAGAAATTATACTTGGGATGATCTCTTTGCCGAGTACCCAGAGTTAGCAGACCGCCTTGATATTATTAAAGAAAAAGCAGTGACAACCACAGGTTTGTTAGCTTTAATCGCAGCTGAAGGTTATGGTAAAGCAGAAGCAACCAGTGAAGCGAGTTTTGTTCTGAATGAAGATTTGTTCGGCGGCACTTTATTATTCGGTATGGCGTACAAAGGTAATTCAAAAGCCGTGGGTCTTTTTGAGGAAATTAACCTTGATTCAGGCTACGCAAAAGAACAATTAAAAACTATTCCTGATTTTAACGAAAATGATCCGATACAAGAGATCGACCTATCTGGCGGCATGACCCTATTTTATGACCCTGCGAATAAAAAAATTAAATTGTCTGTCGAAAATGACAGTTTGTTACTGGTCAAAGCAACCAAAATAGCGCAGTTTTCCTTATCTTACAGTCGCAATATAATAAAAAGTGATGCTGGAGATTTATATTGGGGCATAAAACCTACCTTTTATCGGGTTGGTTTAACCAATGTTGGTACTCGTATTGGTGAAGTTTCTGATACCGAAGCTTTGTTTGACGATATAAAAAATACTGATTTTATTTATCAAAATGGTTTTGATGTAGATTTAGGACTTGTTTGGGCGGCAGATCATTATCAGTTGGGTGTTTCCGTCAATAATACATTTGAGCACACATATAAATTTCCTGACTTTGATAAAGGAACATTTACTTCAGTAAGAATACTCAATCAACTTAATCAACATAGTGCTTATACTATGGAGCGTCAGTTGAAGTTAGAGGCAGGTATTTTTACTGACCAACGTCATTGGAGTTTAAACGTCGAGTTAGACGCTAATCCTGTTGAAGATTCTATGCGTGACGATTATCAATGGTTCACCTTAACAGCTGGATATGCGGCCGATAGTTGGTGGTTGCCAAGTGCACGTATTGGCCTTAGTCGAAATTTAGCGGGTTCACAACTTGGCTATATCAATGCAGGGGTGACTGTGATGAGGTTCATCAATATTGATGTGGCAACTACTATAGATACTGTCACGTTAGATGGTGATGAGATGCGACGCGGTATAAACCTTCGCCTAGGCGTACAATTTGATTACTAACTTCAACTGCTAACTTTGATCGTTAAATTAAATTGAAAGTATGCGATTTAAAACCTTAGTCAGCCATCAAACTTCCTGTCAGGTTGGAGCTGAACGAACAATAAAATAATTTATCATCATTAAGGAACACCTTGAAAAGTAATCTTATAACTAGTGCTGGATATAAAAAACTACAGGAAGAGCTTAACTATCTATGGCGAGATAAAAGACCAAAAATCACTGCTATTGTAAGCTGGGCTGCTAGCTTAGGCGATAGATCTGAAAATGGCGATTATACCTTTAATAAACGAGTATTAAGAGAAATTGACCGAAGAGTGAGGTACTTAAGAAAACGCTTAGAAGATCTTAAAGTGATTGATTATTCTCCTCAGCAAGATGGCAAAGTATTTTTTGGCGCCACGGTCGAAATTGAAAACGAAGCGGGTGAAATCATTAGTTTTAAGATTGTAGGTCCTGATGAGATTTATAATACCAAAGATTTTATTTCAATAGACTCGCCTATGGCCCGAGCGATGATAAAAAAAGAAGTCGACGATGAGTTTTTTGTCCAAACCCCAACGGGAAATAAAGAATGGTTTATAAACAAAATTGATTATGTGTAGTAACTAATCCAGTTAATTTTATTAATCCCCCAATTGCTCCATATCGACGTAAGAAATATGATTATTTAGCCGCAGATAAGTAACACATTGGTATAACTAATGATCACCTACCATACTGTAAAATAGTTTACTCATATTGTTAGGCGCATGAATGAAGGCATTGGTTGTAGAACCCTCAAAAATGTATCAATTATTGTTGAATGAATTTCTTAATGGTTTCTCCATCAGCCATGAAGTAGTTACCACAGGTGAAGCAGCATTAATTGAGTTAGCAAAAGAACCAGTAGATTTTATTATTATTGCGATGAATCTATCAGATACGCTAGCAACAACACTCGCGAGTCAAATTAAATCCCAGAAAAATTTAGCTAACACCGTCATTGTTATCATGACAGGCGAGCAAGATCCGTCGAAACTATTACAAATGAAAACGGCAGATATAAACCATGTTTGTCAACGACATGAGTTAAACCAGCTAAAAGACATTTTAACTAAGTTAACCCAAGGTGACCTGACTATTAGCAAGGTTTCGGGACATATATTATACCTTGAAGACCATCTAACACTTGCCAATATGACGATGGATATTCTTACACAAATGGGTTTAACGTTTGAGCACAGCAGCTCTGCTGAGCAGGGATTAGTTTTGTTTGAAGAAAATTGTTACGACTTAGTTTTATTAGATATTATTTTAGCCGGAAAAAAAGACGGTATTGAAATGATAAAGGAGATTAGAGCTCGAGATGATGATAAAAAATTAATCCCTATTTTGGCTATGTCAGCTACCTCCAAAGCCAGTGAACGCATTAATGTGTTAAAAGTAGGCTCTAATGATTTTATTACTAAACCCGTTTTGCAAGCTGAGTTGGCTGTTCGAGCTAAAAACCTCATTGTTGCCAGGCAATTACACTTAAAAATAATCAGTCAGCAACAAGCATTAGAAAAGCTTGCCATGACAGATCAGTTAACGGGTTTATATAACCGTTATTTTCTTAATTCTTTTATTGAGAAAGCGTTAAGTTTAGCTAAACGGCATAAGTATCCATTAAGTATTCTCATGATCGATCTCGATAAATTTAAATACATTAATGATACTTTCGGTCATGAACAAGGTGATGAAGTATTGGTCAGTATTTCAAAGGTATTACAACAGAATTGTCGTTTGGAAGACATTGCGGTGCGTTTAGGTGGTGATGAATTTTTAGTGGTGCTGCCGCATTGTCCCCAAGCACAAGCTATAAGTAAAGCTGATGAAATTTGTAGTAAAATACATGCTATAGAAACGAGTCGAGTTGGAGTGGTAGTGGCGGCAAGCTTTGGTGTGAGTTCAACAGAGCAGGGCAGTTTTAACTATAAATCTTTATTTGATTTAGCCGATCAAGCCGCTTATCAATCAAAAGCTGAAGGTGGAAATACAGTGCATTGCATTGAACCATAATAAAGTTCTCGTATTGAATTTTGCAGTATAATTCTCGTCAGAACAGTTTTCTGTTATTATGCTAACCAACATATTATCCTGCTGGAATTGCCTTTCAATGTTAACTATTGCCGAGCAAATAGCTCAAGAACTCAATGTTAACGCGGTACAAATAAATGCCGCTATTACTTTACTTGATGATGGTGCCACTGTGCCATTTATTGCCCGCTACCGTAAAGAAGCCACTCAAGGTTTAGATGATAATCATCTCCGCCATTTAGCGCAGCGCTTAAGCTATTTACGCGAGTTAGAAGATCGTCGACAAGTTATCTTAGTGAGCATTAAGCAACAAGATAAGCTTACTGTCGAACTCGAGAAATTAATCACTCAAGCAGATAACAAAACTCGCTTAGAAGATTTATATTTACCCTATAAGCCAAAGCGTCGTACTAAAGGCAAAATCGCCAGTGAAGCGGGTATAGCACCTTTAGCGAATAAGCTCTTTAATAACTGGCAACTCTCTCCAACAACCGAGGCTAAATATTTTATCAATGAAGCTGCTGGTTTTTCTGATGTGAACGCCGTGTTGGAAGGTGCCTGTTATATTTTAGCGGAACGTTTTAGTGAAGATGCCAGTTTACTCGCTAAATTACGTGCACATTTATTAAAACAAGCGCATTTAACCAGTAAGCTTGTTAAAGGACAAGAGAAAGCAGGAGCAAAATTCCGTGATTATTTTGAGCACAGCGAAAAGCTAAAGTCAGTACCGTCTCATCGCATGCTTGCCATGTTACGCGGCAGGAATGAAGGTTTCTTAAAACTTAATATTGACGTTGACCCAGGGCAAGAGATCGCTACTTTTAATAGTGCCGAGCGAATTATCATTGAGCACTTAACGTTACGTTGCCTATCTACCGGAAATAAACAACCGGCTGCAGAGTTTTTAACTAAACTTGTGCAGTTAACTTGGAAAGCCAAACTCAATGTTAGTTTAAGCAATGAACTTGTTACTAGTTTACGTGAGCAAGCTGAAACACAAGCAATAGACGTGTTTTCAAATAACCTTGCAGATCTATTAATGGCAGCACCTGCGGGCGTAAAAGTGACTTTAGGTTTAGATCCCGGTTTAAGAACGGGTTGTAAAATTGCCATTGTTGATGGCACAGGCAAGTTATTACATACCGCTACCATCTTCCCACACGTTCCGCAAAATCATTGGGATAAATCGATACGAACTTTGGTCAATATTTGTCGTCAGCATAAAGTTGAATTAGTGGCTATTGGTAATGGTACCGGTTCTCGTGAAAGTGATAAGTTAATTGCAGAAGTAATCCAGTTTTTCAAAGCAGAAGAAAGTAAAATACAGCTTACTAAGATGATTGTCAGTGAAGCTGGCGCATCTGTTTATTCTGCTTCTGAATTTGCCGCTAACGAATTTCCTGATTTAGATGTGTCAATTCGTGGCGCAGTTTCTATCGCTCGACGTCTACAAGATCCCTTAGCAGAATTAGTAAAAATTGATCCAAAAGCCATAGGCGTTGGCCAATATCAGCACGATGTAAGTCAAAGCCAACTGAGTAAAACCCTTGATGATGTTGTTGAAGATTGTGTAAATGCGGTTGGAGTAGACTTAAACAGTGCTTCAGCGGCGTTATTAACACGTGTTTCAGGGTTAAATAAAACCATGGCTAGCAATATTGTTGCTTATCGAGATAGCGAAGGTCGCTTTACCAACAGAAAACAGTTGAAAAAAGTAGCACGTTTAGGGCCTAAAGCTTTTGAGCAATCTGCTGGCTTCTTACGTATCACCGATGGTGACAATCCGTTAGATCAATCAGCACTTCATCCTGAAAGTTACCCAGTGGTTGAAAAAATCCTTAACCTACTAGCGCTTGATGTTAACAAAATACTTAATAATGATGAGCAATTAAAATCACTCGATATTGATCAGCTAACCAATAATGAGTTTGGTGAAGTTACCATCAAAGATATTATCAAAGAATTAGCTAAGCCGAATCGTGATCCTAGACCAGCGTTTAAAACCGCTAGTTTTGCCGAAGGTGTTACTACCATGGCAGATTTAACGTTAGGCATGATACTCGAAGGTGTTGTCTCTAATGTGGCTAACTTCGGTGCTTTTGTTGATATTGGTGTGCATCAAGATGGTTTAGTACACATTTCATCAATAACCGATAAGTTTGTTAGTGATCCGCGTGAAATTGTTAAGGCTGGCGATATTGTTAAGGTGAAGGTATTAGAAGTTGATGCGTCTCGTAAGCGAATCAGTTTGACTATGCGTCTGGATGAACAAGCAACGGAGCAAACTAAAAAGCCTACACAAGCTCAAGGTGCGAGTAATCCGAGTAGTAAAGCGAAGAATCACGCAAGTAATAAAAGTCATCAAGGAAAATCGTCTGCACAGCAAAACAATTCGCAGGGTAGATCGCAAGGTAAGAAAGTAGATAATGCCGTAATGGGTAACGCTTTCGCCGATGCTTTTGCTAAGTTGAAGAAATAAAATAAGACTATTTTAAATTTATTGTCGAAATAGTGTTGACTATCGTAATGAGAATGATTATCATTTGTTTCGTTGCTTAGGCAGTGAATGCTCTCTCACTAAATAGGTAATACCAATTCAATTAAGTTTGTTCTCACTCAGCGAGAATTAAAAGTTTTATAGGCAAGGCATTGTTTGAAGATAATGGTTATTCCCTTATCAAAATCAATAACGCAGTAAATAAAACTTTTAAACTCGCCCTAGGGAGCTTGCTTGGAAAACAATAACTGCACAAATTTGTTTGATTTAGAATGACTAAGCCAGCACAAATTTTATTTGCTCTAGTTCTCCAAGCATAGCTCTGAGTTGGGAAGAAACATATTTGATTTGGTATATGCAAAGCACGGAACTTAGTGGTTATGCTCCAGGACACATAACCACTAAGTACCACTTTGGGATTCTTTGGAGTTCGATTCGACTTTAAAATTTTTGATGGTTTAACCAGTAACACTTTTGATGAAAAATGTTACTGGTTTTTTTATGGCTAAAATTTACTGTTATTCATTTTTTAGTCTTAGATTTTAAAGCGACCCACTACTTCAGACATACCATGACTACTTACCTTTAATTGCTGGCTTGTCTCACTCAATTGTCTAGTGGTTGCCAGCGATTCATCGGTCATGCCAGCTAGGTCATTAATACTGCCATTAACTTCATTAGCTGCTTGGCTTTGTTGTTCGGTAGCACGTGCAATTTGCGTATTCATATCTGAGATAACTTCCATTAAACGGTCAATTTCAGAAAGAGAATCATCCGCTTTAGCTGTCTGTTCTACCGTTTTCAGTGATATATCCTGACTAACTTTCACTGCAGAAACCGCGTCTTGTGCGCCTGATTGCAGCTTTTGTATCATTTTTTGAATTTCGTTGGTACTTTGCTCTGTTCGGTTAGCCAATGTCCTAACTTCATCAGCAACCACGGCAAAACCACGTCCTTGTTCGCCTGCACGTGCCGCTTCTATTGCGGCGTTTAGCGCTAGTAAATTGGTTTGCTCAGCAATGCCTCTAATAACATCCAATACTGAGCCGATATTATCGCTCTCTGACGCTAAGCTAGAAATTACTTGGCTAACATCATCAATATTGCTCGATAGCGATTGCATTTGAGTAATGGTATGAGAGATTATTTCTTTGCCATCAGAGGTGTTAGTTCTTGCATCATTTGCTGCTTGTTCAGCAGAGCTAGCATTGTCACTCACTTCCCTGATTTGTGACGTCATTTGTTCCATCGCGGTAGCTACTTGCGCAGTAATATCATTTTGGCTTTGAATGAGGGTTTGTACAGTATCACTAGCCCCAGATACCGCCTCTGCATGGTCTAAAACTTGTGCGGTGTTATCGGCGACATCTTGTAGTGATTGACGCATTTTTGCAGTAAAGTCATTAAAATATTTAGATAAGCGAGAAATCTCATCTTGACCGCTATCATCTAAGGAATTAGTCAAATCACCTTCGCCTTGCGCTATATCTTTCATTAACTCAGCGGCAGAACGTGTCGGTAATAAAATACTCTTACCAATAACATAACTTAGCGCAATGATGACCAAGGCGATCACTAGGCTGTCAAAAATAACCCTATTACGCTGCGAGGCAAAAGTAGCTTCAATATCATCAAGGTAAGCCCCTGAGCCTACAATCCACTGCCAAGGGGGAAAACCTTTAACAAAGCCAATTTTGTCAACAGGATCATCAAAACCAGGTTTAGCCCATTTGTAATAAACGAAACCTTCACCTTTAGTTTTGGCAACATTAACCATATCAACAAATAAGGCCTTACCATCAGGATCTTTAACACCGGCTACATTTTTTCCGTTAAGTTGTGGTTTTACCGGGTGCATGACCATATTGGGAGTAAAATCATTGACCCAAAAATAGTTATTTGTGTCGTAACGCATACTGGCAAGAATACTCAGTGCTTGTTCTTTTGCTTTATCTTCACTGATTTCACCAGCTTGATGTAAAGCATAGTGGTGTTCAACAATGCCGTAAGCACTATCAATTAATTCTTTGGTGGTATGTTTTTTTTGCTTCATCATTGATTTGTATTCTTCAGACAAGCTCATGACATCGAGTGCAGAAAGACCAATAATGATTAATAACACCAGCATGGATAATCGTTGCTGTATGGTAAACTTCCGTAAAAAACCCATAAAATAATCTCTCAAATGACTAAGCTGTATTTGTTAGTTTAGTTCAATTTTTGCTATAACCACTAACAAGCTAAATAAAAAATCAGTTAGAAAGTCGTAATGAATTATGACTTTATAGGAAGTACTCCTCATTATGGACTTATGCTATGGGGAATCGATATTTTAAAGGTTTTACCTTGAGCTTGGTCTGTTATTAGCTCTATGTTGCCCTTCAATTTTTGGGTAACTAAATTGTAGACAATATGTGCTCCTAAGCCTGAGCCACCTTGACCTCTTTTAGTGGTATAAAAAGGTTCAAATAGTTGTGCTTTGGTCTCTTCGTTCAGCTTGCAACCGTTATCACCATAGTACAATTCAATACTTTGAGCCAAACGCTTAACTTCAATCGTTATTTCACCGGAGCTATCGCTAACCTCAGCAAAGGCATGAACTAAGCTATTGATAACAAGGTTATTTGTTATTTGTGCTATGGCGCCAGGATATGAAGTAATTAATAGCTCTTTAGGACAAGTAAGCTTGATACTCACTTGCGCTTGCCTTGCTTTAGGGCGTAATGATCTAATAACGTCTTCTAAATAATCGTGCACATTAAGCGTACGCGCATCATCAACAACACTATCGACGGCTATCAGTTTAAAGCCTTCAATCAACTCAACCGCGCGGCTAATATTTCTGAGCGAGAGGTCAAAACCTAGGTCGAGTTCATCAGTAAACTTGGTTAATTGTTTGGCGCTTAACGTTTGATTCTTCATCGCGTCCACAATATTGACACACCTTTCTTTCATAAAGCTGATTGAAGTGAGCACGATACCAATAGGTGTATTAACTTCATGGGCAACTCCTGCGACAAGCCCGCCGAGTGAGGCCATTTTTTCGTTTTCTAGTAGTTGTACTTGTGTGAATTTTAGTTCTTCGAGTGTTTGATTAAGCTCACCATTACTTTGGCTTAATGCTTGTGTTCTTTCTGTCACTCGCTGTTCTAAATCCTCGTTCAGAGAGTTCGCTATTTGCTCTGCTTTTAAGCGTTGAACGATCTCACTTTCTAATTTGGCTATCGTCTCGAGCTGCTGATTAGCATGACTCTCTAGCAGTTCACGCTTTTGCTGATGAAAGTTAACTTGTTCAAACAGCTCTTTGGGAGAAAGTTGTAACTGAGCAAAAAAGTGAGAAAAATAGCTGGCAAGTTGTTCTTCTTCCGCTGCATTGATTAAGCTAATGTTATTAAAAGCTTTATAAGCGGAAGCCATACCAATAGCACCCGCTAAGCTATTCAGTGCAGCATTTTTTAATGAAGATAGTTGCACTATATTAATATTTTCTTGGTTGTGTATTTCTGCCTTTTCTAAAGATTGCTTTAATTTCAATTCAGCTAAAGTTTCAGGTAAATATTGCTGGAAAACATGCTTTATTTGATATTTTTTACTGAAAACATTGATATTAGCAGGTGTACCTTCGGCAAAATTATCTTTAAAGTAGATGTTTTTAATATCGACAAATTGATGCGATATTTTTTGCTCTTCTTCTGACATCTTAGTAAATAAAGAAACGCCGACATAACAAATAAGATTGGCAAGTAAAGTCCAGACTAGGGCATTAGTTAGAGGGTTAATGCCTTGAATAGCAAAAAGTTGTTCGGGATTAAACCAATAAAAGAAACCGCTGTCTTGGGACAATATTGACCAATCTAGCCAACCAGAACGAATTAAAGACGGTAATAAAGAGCAGTAAAACCACAAACAGGCGCCGAGAGTAAGCCCGCTGAAAGCACCCGATAAGTTGCCTCTACGCCAAATTAATCCACCTATTAATGCTGGCGCAAACTGTGCTGTAGCGACAAAACTGATGCTGCCGATACTTACCATAAGTTGTGAGTCACCAATAGCACGGTAATAAAAAAGACTTAAAAAGAGTACTGCAAACACCATTAACCAACGCAAAGGTAAGATCTGACGCTTTAGCGATGAAAGCTGAGGGGTGCGCATGATTACCGGCATTAGAATATGATTGGTCAGCATGGTTGATAATGTCATCGCACTAATCATTATCATGCCTGTTGCGGCTGCAAAACCGCCCAGAAAGGTAATCAGTGCAATAAGTGGTGCATGTTCAGCTAAAGGTAAGGTCAGTAATAATAAGTTTGCTGACTTGAGCGTTTCTGGTGATAGTAAAGCGGATAATGCCACAGGAAAGGTGAATAAGTTAATCAGTAATAAATAAAGAGGAAAGAGCCATTTAGCCCGATCTAAAAATTTTGCATCGCTACATTCAACAATGCCAACATGAAATTGTCTTGGCAGAGTCATGATGCCTAAAAAACCTATCAGCATAAAACTTAGCCATTGCTGGGTCGATATAGTTTGGACTTTTGGATTCAGTTGTACCTGATGAGCAACTTGCTCGAAGATACTAAATACGCCTGGGTTGACTATATAACAAACCCATAGGGTACCAACGAGCATCGCTACTAACTTTATAATACTTTCACCGGCAAGGGCTACCATCATACCGGGATGCTTTTCGGTCGGGTCAATGTGACGCACACCAAAAATAATGGTGAAAAATGCCATCATTAAAACAATGATCACATCTAAGTAATCGATAAACGCCAGTGTTTGCTGAGAGTTAGCGGTCAGTATTTTAAAGCCATCAATAACCGATTTTAATTGGATGGTTAAGTAAGGGGCAATGCCAATTAAGCAGAGTAAACTAATTAATGCCGCTAGACCTTGCGATCTTTTATAACGAACCGAGATAAAATCGGCAATACTGGTGGAGTGAAACTCGTTTTTAAGCAGCACCATTTTTTTTAATAATGGCGTCATAAAAATAAAAGTTAAGGTAGTTCCTAAATATAAGGCAACGGGAAATAGCCCTTGTTTAGTTGATACCGCGATATTGCCGAAAAATGTCCATGAGGTACAAAATACAGCCAAGCTCAAGGCGTATGTATTAGCTGAGTTCCGTATTTTCTTAGCACTTTTACTTTCGGACTGCCCCCACTGAGCGATTAAAAAAAGTGAAACAATATAAAGAGCTAAAATGGAAATTAATAGGCTAAATGAAATCACAGACGATTATTCCTTTGACGCTGAATCAGCAGGAGGGACTGTGGTATTTTCTTTATTGGCAGAGGGTAAAGCAGAAAGTAAAAGGATGAATGACCAGCTAATAAAAATGAATAACCAGTTCGTTAATAAAGAGACTTCATCAACAAGAATCAAGGGTACGATAAAGGCAATAAAAGTCAGTACCGCGAGAAAGCTGCGTTTAGCGATATCATGAGACATTTTATTAACCAGTGATGAGAAAATATTACTTCATTATAGTTATAAAAAGATTTATTTATCAATCCCCTTCTGATAATTGACAAACTTATGTTTTAGCATAAAAAAAGGGAAGCAAATGCTTCCCTATAAAATAACCTCAACAGAGGTTAACTAACGCAAGTTGTGATACTAAATTACCTCTGTTTTATTCCTGTGTAAGCAGTAAAACTAGAGTACAAATTTAGTTGAGAATTGAACGTAAGTAGAATCAGCGTCTTGCTCAGCCATATCAAAGTTACCCACTTCAATACCAAAAGATAATTGCTTGGTTACGTTAGTGAATAAATTCACACCAAAATGAGAACGATCTCTGTCGGTAAGATCTGTAGTGGTATTGCCAAAGAATGCTGAACTGCGGAGTTTTTCAGTCCAAAAATGGCGATAAGCAACCATAACTGACGTTGTTTCTTCAACGTCTACTGCACCATTGCTATTTACTGCTACATCAGTTGCTGCCGCAACACCGACATAACGACCTGTGTGACCGCCGTGTACTTGGAAGCGAAAATCATCTTTACCAAAAGTATTAATACGACCTGCAACACCAAAACCCACAGCCGATTCAGAACCATCAACAGTTTGTAATTGACGTGCTAGACCAGAAACAGAAACATTACCCCAATCGCCTTTAAAGGTGTATTTACCAATGAAGTCTGGAATTGAGTCATCTCCATGAACACCACCATAGGTTTCTGGATTTTCAATAGAAAGTTGTAAACCGCCATTGGTATAACGAACTTGGCCCTGGCGAAGGAAGGCTGAGGCTACTAACGGACCGCCAAAGTCAGCAGATTCAGCAAGTGAACTGGTATTTTGGAAGGTTGTCCATGTTTGACCAACTAATACATTTTTGTACTTAACAAAGGCATGGCGTAAACGTGGTTTTGATGAATTAGAAATAATTTCATTACCGCCACCTGATGTACCTTCACCGTAAAAATCAATTTCAATAAAACCGGTGACGTCACCATGAACGTATTTAGTGTTAAAACGTGTTTCGTTGGCGGCGATACCAAAGTTGGAAACGTCACTGGCTGTTTTCGTAGCAGACCCGATGAAGTAATTGTTTGCGGCAATATTACCACTCATATAACGCGCATCAACTTTAACGTAACCACCAAAAGTTAGGCTATCACCGTCATCTAAATTAATAGTGTAACCGGCATTAGCGGCACCCGTAACAGCTAATAAAGTGGTTGCGAGTACTAATTTTTTAACTTTAAATAATGAATTATTGAACATGGTATTCCCCATTTGTTTTTACTTAATTTATTGTTATGTGTTTGTGTCAACTTTCTAATCTTTTATGAGGTCTTAAATGCCTCTTATTATTTTAATTCTAATTAGTGTAGTTGTTACTTTTTGTTATTGAATAATAAGTTAGAGTGTAAAGTGAACAAAAGGAATTAGACCTAAGTCTACATTGCTAATAAAACAGGGTAGACTTTAGTCGATTTTTAGCTAGTTCTGACCTATTTGGCTACTGATTTAGCTTTAAAGCCAATTCTGAAGCCACCCCAATGCTTACCTTGAACAAATATGGGAGCGGACACATCATGCATAATTTCACCGGTATCACGCTTGTATGTTTGCAGTAAAAATTTGTCAATGTGCTTGCCACAACGAATGCCTGTAGGGTCATCAAATAGTCGCTTAGTTCGGTTATTGATAACATCAACAGCATTATTACCGGTTAACGCTTTAGAGAAGCACTTATTATGGGTAGGGAAGTAACCATTGATATCAACAGCGCCTGCGTAAATCATCTCTGAAAATTGTATTAACAAGGGCTCTTGAATTTTAGGTAGGTGTTGATCGGTAAATTTATCAAAAGAGGTGGTGAATTTTTTCGGTTCACTGCTGCCCAATTGTTGGTAATTAAAATTAAATAATTGTTGCTGCGTAATAAGATTTTTTTCGATACTTTGTTCAAATAATTGACTTACTTTGCTGGCAGCAAGCTGTGATTGCTGGCACATATTAGCAATGAGCGAGTCACTTTCAAAAGATGAGATATGGACGAAAATGGATTCGGTACTATTAGACAGAGATTGTGCTTGCACTGATGCGGCTTGAGTCTCGCTACTTTTACTCAATAAAAAATCATGTAAACGGACTACCGAAGATGAAATTTCTTCCGCTGCAAAATCTTGCTCTTTTAGTGCATGGCTGATCTGATCGCTAGCCGCAGAAGAGTCAGTCATCAGTTGGTCAATTTCAGCAAAACCGTGCGACAAATCTGTCATTGTGGTTACTACACTATTCGTTTGTTCAACAATTTGTGACATAACTTTTGTTGTTTCACTGGTTTCGTCACTGGTTTTCTTAAGCATTTCTCCTATTTGTGCGGTCGCATCGGCTGTTTTCCCTGCGAGCGCTCTGACTTCATCAGCGACCACGGCAAAGCCACGACCTTGCTCACCCGCACGCGCGGCTTCGATTGCAGCATTAAGCGCAAGTAAATTGGTCTGTGATGAAATACCATCAATAACATCGGTAATACTTTGAATAGCCTGTGCTTTCTGCTGAAGAGATTGTATTTTATCTGCGGCATTATTTACCGATTGGCTCAGTTGATTAACAATATTGATATTATCGCCTAGCTGAGTTGAACTCGCGGTACTTGCCGCCATAGCATTACTGGCCTGTTGTGAAGCAAGTACGGCATTATCATTTATTTGCTTACTGTTGGCAGACATTTGCTCTGCTGCAGTTGCTAGGCGGTCAACATCATCACTCGATTGGTTTATTGCACCACTTAACTGTGTTAAGAAAAAGCTGATTTCTGCAGAGTTAATTGCAAGTTCGCTTGCTTTACTATCAATTTTACCGCCAATCACCCCCAATTCAACTTTACTAGGCGTTTGCTCTGCTAAGGTTTCAGCAAGTTTTTGGCTTTGTTTAAGTATAATATTGGACAAAACTACGAGGGTAATGCAGCTAATAATAAAGATACAGACTGCAGTAATGAGTGCTGAAATAATATAAATATGGCTCAAATAAGCGGTCAAGCTCATTAAAGTCGATAGTAATACTAAGGTCGGAAAGAGTTTTTTATGCATTTTATTCTCACTAACAGCTTAGCGCACGAAGCACCGTAAAGTATGATTAAATAAGTTCCTTATACTTGTTAACTTCCTTGCCAAATATTTTGAAAGTATAGAAATAACTAATGTCGAGGCTAACACTAAAAACAATGCTCTAGGCATTAGACTTTAGTGTTGAGTTACTTAATTCTTATTAAGGTGAGTTGAGGTTTTCAGAATAAAAAGGGATAAAAAAGCCTAGAGGAAAGCAGTTGATATGTGCTTTAACCACTAGGCTATTTCTTATGTTTTTACATTATCAGGCAGGTTAAAAAGCGACCTGCATAGCAAGACGGAAGCTTCTCCCATCACCCACGGTTACGTTAGATGTGCCGCCACCAGCAAGGTAGTCGGTATCAAATAAATTCTGCACATTAAAGCGTAAGTTAATGTCAGTATTATCTAAGTTTATTTTATAAGTAGCACCTACATCAATACGAGCATAGGCATTTTTTACAATAGTATTATCTTGATCTGCGAAGCGTTCGCCTTCATAAAAAGCACCTGCATTAATAGCAAAATTTTCGGTTACTTCATAACGAGACCAAATAGATGCAGACCATTCTGGCGCATCAATGGGTGTTTTTCCTGTGTACTCTTCATCATTTTCATAAACAGCATCTAGATTCATTACTGATGCCATGACAAATAACTTGTCTGTCACAGCCCCTTGAGCAGCTATTTCAAAACCTTTGTGGCGTTGTTCCCCTACTTGTGAAGTTTGGTAGCTATCATCTTCATAGTACTCGGTCACTAGCACGCCGGATTTAGTAATATCAAATATGGCCGTGGTCAGTAATAATCGGTCATCTAATAGCTGCCACTTTGCGCCTAATTCAAATTGTTCAGAGGTCATGGCATCGATTTCCATGCCGTGGTTCAAATCGTCTTCATCATGAATAGTTTCGCTACTTTGCGGTTCAAATCCTTCGCTATAACTTGCATAGAACGTGGTGCTATCACTTGGATGGTAAAGCAAGCCAGCTTTTGGCAGTAGTGACTCATTGTCTGCACCTTCTTTACTCTGTTTATCATAACGACCGCCAAGCATTACTTGCCATTCTTGGTTAATAGTAATCAAATCTTGGATGTAAATACCATAATAGTCGTATTCGCTGGTGTATAAGCTATCGTCGTTTGAATAGCTTATATCTGGGCGAGGAGGCTCACCTTGACCTGCCGAATATTCAAAGGAATCACCATTTACTTTCAGCTGACCGTAGTAATAATCAAGATAGTTAGCACCAACAAGTAAGTTATGATCAACACCGGCCAGTTCAAATTCACCAGTAAAATCAATAAAAGTGGTGGTAAACTGCCAATCATCATAGCGATCATAGGGTTTTGAGGTGTAGGTATCACCCTCATTAAAGTCGCTAGGCTTCTTCGGAGATGATTCAAAACGTTGTCTCTCAAAAGATTGCTCGTTATAGCCAACTTTTACTTGCCATGAGTCACTTAAAATATAATTAACATCAACACCGTAATTTTCTACTGTAATGTCGGTAAAAGCCCATGACATATCACGAATCGTTTTGTCATCACCAATAACCTTACCTTCATCATCAAGCCAAGCACCGGTATCTAAGCCGGCTTTGTCATTAGTTCTATCGTAGTGAACGCGAACGAGTAAGTTGTCATTTACATCGTAATCAACCACAAGAGCACCAAGGAAACGTTCACGATCGCGTTGTTCGCCGTTTTGATATTCTCGTTGATAAGTCACATCTTGTTTTACTAAATTTGCGCGGTAACGTAGAGCTTCATCATCAGTAAGTGCGCCACCAGCATCTAATGTTAAGCGAGATGAACCCTCTTGGTCAAAATCAACGCCTAGGGTAAAAATACTGTTAGCCGTTGGCTTTTTGGTTACCATATTAACTAAGCCACCAGGGCCTGATTGACCGTATAGTATGCTTGATGGGCCTTTTATTACTTCAATGCTTTCTAGTGTTTCAATCGGTTGTTGGTAATGAGACCAATGCTGATGACCATCACGTAAGTAACCATTGGATGAGCTTAATTCAAAACCACGTAAATTAAATACTTCGCGATTACGTTGCTTTGAACCAGCAGTTAAGCTGGCGTCATTAACCAGTACTTCACCTAAGGTAGTGGCTAGTTGTTCGTTAATCACAGTATCAGGAATAACGGTGACCGATTGTGCTGTTTCTAATAATGAAATATCACCACGCATGGCACCATTGGCATTATCAACTTTATATCCATGGAAATAACTGCCTTTAACTTCAATGACTTCCATTGGATTATTTCTTTGTGAACCGTCTGGGGTACTACTTGCCGAGTTATCAGGTGTATTAGCAAAAACTGCCGTAGAGGAAAGTACCGCACTGACGGCTAAAAAGAGTGGAGAAAACTTCATAAATAACTCAAACCTTAATTAATATAAGAGTAAAACAAGTGTGCAATAAAATAATGACGCGAATTCTAATGATAATCATTACCATTTGCAATGGTTGTTTTGTTATTCTTTAAGTTATTAATCTGGAGATTGATTTAGTACATGTTTATCTTATACCAAGTTGATTAAGTTCTTTCCCACTCAGCGAGAATTAAAGGGTTTAGAGGCAAGGCATTGATTGAAGAGAATGGTTATTCAGGAGAATAAGCTCCTGCATTCTCTAATTAGCTGCATCCGTGCAGCGTCCTTGTTAAAATCAATAACGCGGCATATAAACCCTTTAAACTCACCCTTTGGAAGCTTACTCAACGCCCACTAACATCGTTAAATTTATTTGGTTTAGAATGACTAAAATCAAAAAAATTCGCCTTGTTATTGAACATTGAGTACAGCTCTGAGTTGGGAAGAAATTTAATCAAATTGGTATTATTTTTAAGGCAATAAAAAAGGCCAGCAGAGCTGACCTTTTTGGGAAGTACTTTAACTAAAGCGACTGCTTTTTATTTCTTATCAGCGTCTTTTTGTGCTGTTAAGTTAGCTGCATGAGGTAAGTCATGAGCAGGCATTGGCTTGTTATCATGTTTTAGATAGTTATCCATCCAACGCATCAAACGTAAGCTGTAATCATACTTGGCTGCAGCGCGTTTATTACCATGACCTTCACCTGGATAATAAACTAAACGAACTGTTTTTCCATGAACCTTCATGTAGCGGTACATTTCCATAGATTGTGCAGGATGTACGCGAGGATCAGCTTTACCGTGCATAATTAATAATGGTGTTTCAGACTGCTCAACCCAATAAATAGGGCTACGTTCTAGGTACCATTGCCATTTATTCCATGGATATGAACGCGCATGAACTAAATTCATTTCGTTCGAAATATCAGTAGTACCAAACTTTGATAACTGGTTAGAAATACCAACAAACATAACGCTAGCAGCAAAATGTTTAGTTAGTTTCGTTGCACCCCAAGCTGAAGCATAACCACCGTACGAACCACCAGTGATACCTACTTTTTTCTCATTAACTAAACCAATGTTCACTAGGTGATTTTTAAGGTCAACCAAGTCATCAAATTCTTTACCAGCGTAATCGTTTTGACCTAACTTAGAATAATCTACGCCTTTGCCTGTGCTACCGCGGTAGTTAGGGTGAAATACTGCATAACCCTGTGCTGCTGCTAATTGACCAGGACGAGAGTAAGCCGTTATCCAACCATCTTTATCATGACTTTCAGGACCGCCATGAACAGACATGATTAATGGGTAACGTTGACCTTTTTTATAATCAAGTGGATAAACTAAAACACCACCAATTTCAACGCCGTCACGGGCTTTAATGGTAAGACTTTCTTGTTTTGCTAAAGCTACATCATTTAACCATGCATTTGAGTCAGTTAAACGCGTTTGCTTCTTACCGCGAAGCATGAATACTTCGTTAGGGTGTTGTGCACTGTTTGCTTTTACCACAACGGTTTTGTCTGAATTAGAAATACTTAGGTTACCAGCGATGAATTTACCACCTGCCACAACCGTTTTGTATTTATTAGAACCAGGCTTGATTTTGGCAACGACAGATTGTGTACCAACATTAGCGATGAAAAATAATTCATTACGCTTGTTAGACCATTCAAAATCACTGACGTGACCTTTAAAATTTGGTAACCAATTACTTACTTTGCCTGAGCTAACATTAGCAATATATAAACGACCTGTTGCAGGGTCATGCTTGTCTTGTGCGCCGTGCAGGGCAACATATTCACCATCGTATGAAAACTCAGCTGCGCCTAATTTACCTTCAGTAGCAAAAGATGTTTTAACTGCTTTATCAGCAATATCAACAATGTGCCATTGTGACTTCATATACTTGTCATCAATTAACGCAGTCGGTTGAGTTTTTACTAATAAATCTTCACCGTTAGGAGAAAAGTGCACATCAGAAACATAACCTTTGATGTCCCATGCTTCAGGTGTTATTGCTTTATCAGACTGAGTAAGGTCTGTTACGTATAACAACTGATTAGTCAGTTGCTCTTCAAAAACTTCAGCTTTAAAGCCTAAGCCAGTCAATTTCTTTACTGACTTGTCTTTAGCTTTTTTAGCTAAAATGGCAATTTTTGTATTGTCAGCGTTAAGCGAGTAGTTGCTAATGCTAGTGTCTTTTAATACAACCGTTTTTTGCGCTTGACCGCCATTTGCTGGAATTTGATAAAGTGTAGTGAATTTATCATCATTCATTTTTGCTAAGAAATAGATGAGTGAACCGTCAGCAGCCCACTGAATATTTCTAACATTTACTTTACCGGTAATATAAGGACGTTCTTCGCCTTTATCATTTACCAGGTAAAGTTCACCCCAGTTAGTACCATCTTTTTCAACATAAATTTCACGAGGTACAGAACGAGTGTAAGCAATGTGCTCACCACTTGGGCTTACTTGTGCACTGCTCACTGATTGCAAGGTAGCAAGGTTTTCAGCAGTAATGACTTTGCTTGTTTGTTCAGCCGATGCGACTGAACAAGTAAGCAAACCTAAGCTGATCGCTAAGGCCTGTTTTAACGAGTTTATTTTTAGTTTCATTTCTAGTCCTAGAGGTCTATTCGAAAATTGTTCACACCTGAGTTTATGTTTTTTTGAGCGTCAAACCAATGAAAAGTGTATTAAATTCGTTAAAAAGAGTGAGAATCGAGATTAAATAGAGATTGTACTAGTGTATTTTACCCATTTTATCGATTAGCATAATTTGGCAATAAAAATATCGTAACAATATGTAGCCGCTAGGCGAAATGATAATTATAAGAAGAGCTATTATGACAACTGATGTAACACCCGATATGAAAAAAAAAGCGAAGTTATGGCGAGGTTTTCCAAAGGATTTTTGGACAGCTAATGGCGTAGAGTTACTTGAGCGAGCAGCCTATTATGGTGTGTTTATAGTGATTACTTTATACCTTTCGCGCATTTTAGGTTTTGATGATATTGAAGCCGCATGGATCTCAGGTTCGTTCTCAGCAGGTCTCTATTTTTTACCAACGTTTACCGGAGCACTCGCGGATAAAATTGGTTTCCGTAGCTCTCTTCTGCTGGCGTTTGGTTTATTAACCGTTGGTTATGCTGGTTTAGCTGTTTTTCCTGCGTTATTAGAGGGGCAGGGTCTGGTGCAATATGGCCGCGAAGTTGTCTTTACTGGATTACTTGAGAGAGATATTCGCTGGGCAATTGTCCCCATTATGGTAGTCATCATGATTGGTGGTTCATTCATCAAGGCAGTGATCACTGGTACTGTGGCAAAATCGACCACGGCAGCAAACCGAGCAAAGGGCTTTTCTATTTTTTATATGATGGTCAATATTGGTGCATTCTCAGGTAAAACGATTGTTAAACCACTACGTGAATCTATGGGTGATTTAGGGCTAATTAACCTTAACTACTTTGCTGCCTCTATGACGTTGATAGCCTTTTTAAGTGTGTTCTTTTTCTTTAAAAATACGGAAGAGAAAGAAGACAGTAAGAGCCTTGCAGAAATATGGGCCGCGCTGTTAAAAGTATTATCTAACGGTCGCTTAGTATCATTAATTTTAATTATTACCGGTTTTTGGATGGTACAACATCAATTGTACGCGACTATGCCTAAATACGTACTTCGTATGGCAGGTGAGGGAGCGTCGCCCTCATGGTATGCCAATGTTAATCCACTAGTTGTGGTATTAACGGTGAGCTTGGTTACATCAATGATGAGAAACCGCAGTGCATTATTTTCTATGACGACAGGTATGTTGATTATGCCAATTTCTGCTTTGTTGATGGCCTCGGGTAATATGATTTCAGGCAATATAGACCTCGGCTTTATGCAGATGCATCCAATTGCTTTTATGATGATTCTGGGCATTGTTTTTCAAGGCTTAGCTGAATCTTTTATTTCACCACGCTTTTTAGAGTACTTTTCATTACAAGCACCTAAAGGTGAGGAAGGTCTATACCTTGGTTTCTCTCATTTACACTCTTTTCTTAGTTCACTACTTGGTTTTGGTTTGTCAGGTTACTTATTAAGTGCTTATTGTCCTGATCCTAGAAAATTCGCCACTCATGAGGCTTGGCAAGCCGCCTCTGCGAATGCGCATTATATTTGGTATGTTTTTGCAGGTATCGCCACTGTTTCGGCAATCGCTCTGGTCATTTATGGCTGGGTGATTAAGCGCTTAGATGCTAAAGACGTCAAAGCAGACGTGTTACCTGAGGCGATAGCCGATCCAATAAATTAGAGATAAGATTTAGTACAAAAGAAAAGGCTGCATATATCTGGAAGAGATATGCAGCCTTTTTAGGTTTTAGCTGAGCGTATTATTGTCAATGCGCAGCGACGACTTCCATGAGTCTAGTTATGCTTAACTACTTAAATCTAGCTGCTAAGTAATCAAATACTGCTCGAATACCGAATGCTTCACCATTTCCTATAAAACGGGGGCGGCCTGATTGTAACTGTGCAGCGACGGCTTCCATGAGTCTAGTTATGCTTAACTACTTAAATCTAGCTGCTAAGTAATCGAATACTGCTCGAATACCGAATGCTTCACCACCTAATGGGCGACCTGATAAATGACGCACATTAAAGGCCATTACATCAAAATGAACCCAATCTGTTTTTTCGACAAAACGTTGTAAGTATAACGCTGCAGAAATAGCGGCACCAAATGGCTGGGTAGGACAATTGGTCATATCGGCGATAGTGCTGTCGAACAAGTTATCATAAGCTTTATGTAACGGCATACGCCATACCGGATCACTATTTCTAAGACCTGCTGTAGTTATATCTGCGGCAACTTGGTCATTAGTTGAGAAGAAACCAGGTAATTCAGTACCTAAGGCAACGCG
The DNA here is from genome assembly GCF_002836255.1 of Colwellia sp. 75C3. Classification (GTDB taxonomy): domain Bacteria; phylum Pseudomonadota; class Gammaproteobacteria; order Enterobacterales; family Alteromonadaceae; genus Colwellia. The sequence continues at coordinate 147,526 of NZ_PJAU01000059.1, forward strand.
CATAGCACCTGTTAATGTAGCGAAATCTATGATTAATGCTGGCTCATCATTTTCGGCTTCAGCCAAGGCATCACATAAAACTAAACGACCTTCAGCATCAGTATTATGAATTTCAACGGTAAGGCCTTTACGAGTAGTAACTACGTCACCAGGACGAAGCGCATTACTTGAGACTGCGTTTTCTACTGCTGGAATTAAAACACGTAAGTTAATCGGTAAGTTATGCGCCATAATTAATTGCGCTAAACCTAAAACATGCGCAGCACCGCCCATATCTTTTTTCATGTTACGCATGCCAGCAGCCGGTTTCATATCTAAACCACCACTGTCAAAACAAACACCTTTACCTACTAAAGTGACTTGTGGGTTTTTACTCTCACCCCAGGTTAAGTCAACTAAACGCGGCGTATGAACACTGGCGCGACCAACAGCATGAATGGTTGGATAATTATGAACTAGCAGTTCATCACCAATGATTTGCTTAACGTCACCATTAAATTGCTCTGCTAGGGCTAACGCAGCCTTAGCAATATCTTCTGGCATCATATCGGCAGCGGGCGTATTCACTAAGTCACGTGTTAAGGCGGTAGCTTCGGCAAATTTAATTGCACTTTCTACTGCATCAGCATTGTTAATTGCTAAAGAGGCTAATACTTTAGCTGACTTGTTACTAATATATCTATCATATTGGTAAGCACCAACTAACCAACCAAAGCTAATCGCTTCAACATGTTTAGCATCTGCGTGTAATAAGTATTGACCTTGGGGTAACTGTTTAATTAAGTCACCACAGGCAAAGAAATCGCTAGCATCAGCAACGACAAATACAGCTTGGTTAATTTCGCCTTGGCTATTTGGGATAAGGGCTAAACCGTTTCCGGTAAATTGCGTATTTGATAACCAGGCTTTACTTTGTTTATCTTGGCTTTCAAGCCAAGTTTGATAAGCGATTTTTTCAATGATTATTAGTGGTGTTCCGGTATTTTCTGCGTTCAATAAGTTATTCATGATCATCCTTTAGAGCTGTTGGCTATCTTGATTAATACCAATTCAATTAAGTCTCGCAGTGTAGAAAGAAGCTTATTTGAATGGGTATAATGCTTTGATTGTAACTCAAGACGAGCAGAGAAAAAGCTCTATAAGGTCAATTATTTATCGATTTATGGTCAATTGTGATCGAAGGTGTCAATTAGGTTAAAGAGTGACCTGAAGATAGAAGCTATTGTTGAGTGGTTACAGCAATACATCTTTTTAGGTGGTTTTACCGTCTTTATTGGTTTTGCTCATTTGTGCCATTAATAATTCAGCGGTAACAATTGCATCATTAGTGCAATAAAGAGAAAAACCAGTAGCGGAAATATTGTTGGCATTGTTAGCATAAAGCCTAATGTTACTAAAGTTCATTTTTTAATGATAAAGCTATGTCAATAAATTTTACAGATGAAACATTTTCATTATATAAATTATAGTTAAAACAGTGCATTAGCCTGTTGGCTTGTTACTTGCTTGGGCGTGGAAAGGTTAGTTTATTATTTATTGAAAGGATTACAATGAAAAAAATTATTTTAGCAATTGTTTGTACAATGTTGATGGGAACTGCTCATGCAACACCACTTTATTCAGTATCATCGCCCATTGGTGATACCTATGGTAATCTTTCGTATGGTGAAATTTTTACTGTTGGCTCACAAGATCTAACTGTTACCGCACTTGGCGCATACGATCATGATCAAGATGGATTTTTAACAATTGGTGGTATTCAAGTAGGTTTGTATTTAGAAAGCGACGGTAGCTTATTGACATCTGCGAGTGTGCAAAGTTCTGATGCTCTTGATGGGCTGTTTCGTTTTTCTGATATTGCGAACCTGACTCTTTTAAGCGGTGAACAATATCGTATTGTTGCGGACACTGGTTTGGATCAATACAATGTTGCAGAGGGCTCAGCGACATTTGACTCTAGAGTTACATCTAATGGTTATATGCAGTGTGGTGACAACAAACAGTTTTGTACAAATGGTAGTACAGGTATGGGATATACTTTGATGGCCAATTTGCAATTTTCTGATTCTGCATCTGGTCCTACACCTGTTCCTGAGCCTATGAGTTTCGGCTTGTTTGCACTTGGTTTGGCTGGTATTCGTTTTTCAAGAAAACTAAAAATACAGTAAACTTGAATAATGGAATGAATTAGCTCCTATTATTGAAAGAATAATTCATTAGAGAAGCGACTACGGTTTATCCTAGTCGCTTTTTTTATTCCCAAAATATTTAACGTTGATTTTAGCTTCATCGCGTTTTATACGTTTGTTAATAGCATAAAGCTAAGGTTACAACGAAACGAGATGCAGAACCTTTGATTCAAAGAAACACCGATGAATTCACGTTGTTGCTATGGCATGCATAAATATCGCACTAAAAGACTTAATTATAACAACACATCTTTTAAGGTGGTTTCGCCGTTTTTATTGGCTTTGCTCATTTGTGCCATAAATAATTCAGCGGTAGCAATGGCATCGTTTAGGGCATTATGGGCATGGTGTTCAGGCAGTTCAAACTTGCGGCGTAAATTGGTTAGGCGCAATTCAGAAGGGTCGTAGGCAACATCACGCTTATCTAAACGGCGCTTAGCAAGTGCCAGCGTATCTATCATCGGAAAAGTGGGTGCCATGCCATAAAGTTCAAGGCAAGCTTCAGTCAGAAACTGTTTTTCAATGCGAGCAAAATGTACCAGCATTACTTTACCTGCTAAGGCTTTTAATAGCGTTTCAACTACCGTAGATAATGCTTGTCCTTGCTCTTTTTGGCTGTCAGTAATGTGATGAATAATGACATTACTTTCTTCAAGCTGTGCTTTGGTTTTGATAATTTGGTGGTAGCTTGTTTTGAGTGACATTTGCTGTTTTTTAAGAGTGATAAAGCCAACACTCAATAACTTATCTTGTTTGGCGTCAAGACCGGTTGTTTCAAAATCGACAGCTAAGATTTCTACCTTATCGATAGGGGTATCAATATCAGGTAAGGGTACCGATAAAAAATCACGCAAAACACCCGCAGGCGCCTTTTGTAACAACTTTTTGCGTTTGGCTTCATAACCAATAAGCCAGCCGAACACTGATGAATTTGCTAAGGTAGTACTGGTCATTAGTAGCTCGACTGTCTAGCGTCTTGTAGACTTTTAATGACCTTGAAGGCATCTTTAAGATGCTCTCGCTCTAACTTAGAAATCTCTTTGGGTGATAAATAATTATCAGGACTTTCTCCGCGCATCAATTCTTTCGCTTGGTGCTCAACTCTAAGCATGCCTAAAAACTCATAGGCATCAATTAAGTTATCTGCAGATTCTTTCGTTAATGAAGGTGTACCAGCAGCTTGTTGAATGCGTTCTATGGTATTTACCGCACTAATACCTTCAGCTAGAGCATAGATTCGTGCTAAATCGACTACCGGTGCTATACCATTATGTTTTAAATCCAATGTGGCTCGATGTTTACCACTTTGCTTTAAAACAAAGTCACGGAAAAACCCTAATGGCGGACGTAAATTTAAGGCGTTTTTAGATAAATGCGCGATAAATAGGGTGCTATTTTGAGTTTTAATCAGTAGTTTTTTTCTGACGTTATTGAGTAAAGATACATCACCATAAATGGTCTCTAAATCAAAAAAAACACTGCTATTTAATAAGGCTTTCGGACTTGGTGTTTCTACCCAATCAGTAAAATAGTTATGCCACATTTTCTGTGGTTGTCGCCACTTAGGATTGGTAGCCATAATATCCCCTGGACAGTAGATAAAACCACATTCAGCTAAACCATCGCAGACAAAAGTGGCGAGACTTTCAAACCAAGCATCATCATAGGGTTTCATAGAATTACAGATAATAATGGCATTATCTTGATCAGAATGAGCTAGTTGCTCTTGTCTTGCTTGAGAGCCAGCAGCGAGCCATGCATAAGGCACGGGGGCTTGACCATATTTGTATTCAGCCATTTCAATTAAACGTTTGGTAAATGCCATGGTAATGGCGCTAATGCTTTTACCAACATGATCGGCACTGCTACCTAATTTGGCTAATCGGATTTGTAGTTTAGGTATAAAGTGGCTGATTTCTTTGAGCTCGGAGAGCGTGCTAGCTTTGTGGATAATGCTCGATAAGTTAATGGCATTATGGCCTTCATTATTGATTAAGTCCGTAACGGTAACCATGCCAACAAGCTGGTCATGTTTGGTGACAGGAAGATGATGGATATGCTTAGCGGTCATCTTCATTAAAGCATCATAGGCATTACTTTTTACATCAATGCTACACATGTCGCGTGTCATAATTTCACTAATGGCTTCACTGGTTGCTAACCCCGTAGCAACGCAACGGCGACGAATATCTTTATCAGTGACAATGCCGACCGGATTATTATCATCAATCACCACTAAACAAGAATAGCCTTGTTCATTCATTTGTATTGCCGCCTGCTGTATTGTTTGTTTAGCATCAATAGAGGCGACTGGGGTGTGGTAGAAGTTACTAACTGAAGTATTCATTAAGGTAGAGGATAAAATAGCCTCTTCATTAACCTGGCTCATCTTAGTTTTTAGTCGTTGTGCTGAATTTTGGCTGAAATAGTCACCTATGCTGGGAAAACGTCCACTAATATCGTGCAAGATACTTGCCTCGACACTGTAGATTAAGCAGTCTTCATCAGTCTGAACGTTAAGCTGATTTTCTATGGATATTTGACTATTGTCGAATGCACTGGCATCACTATGATAAAAGGCGTCACACAAGTCACCTTCGCCGAGTCGACTGACCAAAACCCCATCAGCCGATCTGCAGCTGATTGCTCCTTTTCGTAAGATGTATAATCTTGGCTCGTTAATGCCTTTTGGCGGCAAAGAATCATCTTTTCTTACATAATTGATGCTTAATTCGCGAACTAAGTGCGCTAATACCTGCTTGGGCAAGCTATCAAATGGCGGAATACTATGAATAAAACTGCTGATTTCTGAAAGTTCGGTATCCATGATTTATCCCGCTAATAGGCAGTAGTGATCAACTATACCCGCTACCATTCAAAGTGCAGGATTTCAGTGGGAATTAAAATCTCTTTAGGCAAGGAAAATAATTTAAGCATAGTCATTCTATGGTTTGATTATTTAACGCCGTATAAAGTGATTTTAAACCCATCAAAGAAGTGCTTGAGTAACATCACTTCATCGTTGCTGTGATTTATAAGGGAATTACCCTTATTTCATCACAGCGCCTTGAATTGAAATTGCTCAAGCACTCTGAAACATGCATCTTGAATGGTAACGGGTATATAAGTAATAGAGCTAATTTAGAGTCTTGTGTGCTTTTAGACAAGTGTTATTGCTTAAACCTAGACTAAAGTGTGAGGTCTTTAATAGTGAATAAGTGGCTGGAGTTGATCTCTTTTACTTATTTAGCCAATAAACGGAAACATTAATTAAAGCCTAAATAGACTAAATACTCAGGTTTATCCTAGCCTGTAAGCTTTTGTTACAATCTAGACTAAAGGCTAATATCCCGCCAAAACAAAGCTTGTTAGATTAATTAACAGTTAAAAGTTGAATATGGATTTTTGCCACTATTGCCCTTTCCGGTAAGTTTTGACAGAAATCTATATCCATACTTTTACTGCAATGTTCATAAATTATTACTAACTCTTTTTTAAGAAAGGCGTAATAAAGCGAAATAAAAAAATAAATCGCTAAAAAACGCTATGTCGCTAGGAGACTATTGTGGAAGAAAATAAAGAAGCATACTGGCAGGAAAATCTGCGCTTGATCTTTATCTGTCTTGCAATCTGGTTCGTTGTTTCATTTGGTTTAGGTTTACTTTTGGTAGAGCCGTTAAATGAATTTCGTCTAGGTGGGTACAAACTTGGTTTTTGGTTTGCACAGCAAGGTTCAATTTATTCATTTTTAGGTTTGATCTTTTGGTATGGTGCCAAAATGAACAAGCTTGATAAAAAATATCACGCGGAGAGCTAAGAGATGGATGAGTTAAAACTATATACTTACATCGCAGTATTTGGCACATTCGCTTTATACTTTGCTATTGCTTGGTGGGCTCGTGCGGGTTCAACTAGTGATTTTTACGTAGCGGGCGGCGGCATTACCCCATTACAAAACGGTATGGCAATCGGTGCCGATTGGATGAGTGCAGCGTCATTCATTTCAATGGCTGGTATGATTGCTTTCATGGGTTACGGCGGCTCAGTCTTCTTAATGGGTTGGACTGGTGGTTATGTATTATTGGCATTGCTTTTAGCGCCATACATGCGTAAACACGGTAAGTTCACTGTACCTGAGTTCATCTTCGATCGTTATTATTCAAAAACAGCACGTGTTGTTGCGGTTGCTTGTTTAATTATCGCCTCATTAACTTACATCATCGGCCAAATGAAAGGTGTGGGTGTTGCTTTCTCTCGCTTCTTAGAAGTTGATTATGCTTTGGGTCTTTACATTGGTATGTTCGTTGTTTGGGTATACGCAGTATTAGGCGGCATGAAAGGTATTACTTATACGCAAATCGCTCAGTATGTTGTAATGATTTTTGCTTACACTATTCCAGCGGTATTTATTTCATTACAACTTACCGGTAACCCAATTCCACAACTCGGTTTAGGTTCAACCTTAGCTGACGGTAGTGGTATGTACTTGCTTGATAAACTTGACTTAGTCGTTACTGATTTAGGCTTTAAAGAATACACCACATCAAACTTAGGTGGTGGATTGAATATGTTCGCCTATACCATGTCTCTGATGATTGGTACTGCGGGTCTTCCTCATGTAATTATGCGTTTCTTCACTGTGCCATCAGTACAAGCAGCACGTGCTTCAGCGGGTTATGCTTTAGTGTTTATCGGTCTTCTTTACACTGTTGCTCCGGCAGTTGGTGCAATGGCTCGCTTAAATCTAATGAATACTATTGAGCCTGCTGCTGGTCAAAACCTTGAGTACGCTGAGCGTCCACAATGGTTTAAAGATTGGGAAAAAACGGGTCTGTTAAAGTATGAAGATAAAAATGGCGACGGTAAAATTCAGTACACTGCTGATGCAGCAACGAATGAAATGGTTAAAGTTGACCGTGACATTATGGTACTAGCTAACCCTGCTATTGCGAACTTACCTAACTGGGTGATTGCGCTTGTCGCCGCCGGTGGTTTAGCCGCAGCACTGTCAACAGCAGCCGGTTTGTTATTGGCAATATCCTCATCCATCTCGCACGATTTAATGAAAGGTATCTTAACACCAGACATGTCCGAGAAAAATGAGCTATTAGCCGGTCGCGTGGTGATGACCATCGCTATCATTGTCTCAGGATACTTAGGGCTGAATCCGCCTGGATTTGCCGCAGGTACTGTTGCGCTAGCCTTTGGTTTAGCAGCATCAAGTATCTTCCCGGCATTAATGATGGGTATTTTCTCTAAGAAAATGAGCGGTAAGGCAGCGGTTGCGGGTATGTGTTCAGGTATCGGTATCACTATGTTATACGTGTTCCAACACAAAGGAATTATGTTTATCCCGGGTACTTCATTCCTAGGCGACATGGGTAAAGATTGGTTCTTTGGTATCTCTCCTAACGCATTTGGTTCAGTCGGTGCATTAGTTAACTTTGCAGTAGCCTTCGCGGTACTTAAAGTAACAGGTCCAGCGCCAGCTCATATCCAAGCAATGGTAGAAAACATGCGTGTTCCTGGAAATGTTAGCGCAGCACACGATCACTAGAATATTAAGTGATTAGGCGTGACTTACGTTACGTCAGATAATATAAAGGCCAGATGACAATTTATATAAACCGTCGTCTGGCCTTTTTTGTTAAGCTCTATTAACTATTAGAAAATGAAATATAGTAATACCAAGTTGATTAAGTTCTTTCCCACTCAGCGATAATTAAAAGGCTTAGAGGCAAGGCATTGATTGAAGAGAATGGTTCTTCCCTTATCAAAATCAATAACGCAGCATGTAAGCCTTTTAAAATCGCCCTCTGGGAGCTTTCTCGATGCCCACTAACATCGTTAAATTTATTTGATTTAGAATGACTAAACCGAAACAAATTTTCCTTGTTACCGAACATCGAGCAAGCTCTGAGTTAGGAAGAAATTTAATCAAATTGGTATCATTTGATTAATCAATGAGTCGAATTAGTATATTCCATTCACTCAGCCTGAAGATATCACTGAACTATCGGAAAACCGTATTCAGTTGACCAAGCAGTCTTTTTTAATGCTCCAAAATATGATGATTCATCATATTCAATAAGAAGAAGAAATTGTTATGAATAAACACACTAAAATGGCCTTTATGGTTGCGCCTTTTCTCGCTATATTTGGCTTTATTGGCGCTGATCTGTATGAAGAAAATAAAGCGGATGATAATAAAATAATTCAATTAGCACCAGAAGGGCATTGTGATATTGCCAATAAAAATTGCGTACTTATCTCGGGTGAATTTAAAATAAATATTTCTGATGAGGCTGGTATTACTGAAGTTAATTCAACCTTTCCCTTAGATAGTGCGACACTCTTTTTAGTTGATAAAAGTGACAAGATGACACCATATCCTTTAGGGATGAAAAAAAGTCCTTATTATTGGCGTAGCAATACACCGTTAGGTGATTTGTTGGCTAATAAAGGCGATAGTTATAAACTACGTTTAATTGCAAAAATTAAGGGTGGTCAATACATTGGTGAGTTTTACACGCAAACAGTGAAGTAACCCCCCGTATTATTTTTAAGCGTATCCTTTAGGAAATAAACTGTCTGTCACAAGTTTGATTTAGATCAATAAATCAAACTACATGCCTTGTTATCAGTGTCTATAGTTAATAGACCGTTGGTAAGATAACAATACAAATGACTGAACTTTCAAACAATTACTTTGTTTGTGTCGCAGAAATCGCTGCAAAGCTTGATCAAGCGACTCGCATTGCCCAACAACTCTCCTTAACGGCCAGTAACGCCCGAGCTGTCGCATTACGCGCTGGTGAGCGAGCCGCTGGTTTTCGGCCATTGACGGACTTTATTGACCGTTTGGCTGAAATCACCATTAAATCTTCTCGTAGTATCAATCTGCTGGCGGCGACATTAAGTCAAACCTCAGCCGACAAAGTCCGTGCAGATTCTGCCATAGAACACTTTAATATTGTTTTTATAAAAGCGAAAGACTCTCAATTCATCGGTAGCTTAGATGAGGTCTATCTGCGCTGCCAAACTAAACAACAGCAACTTGAAAAAAGCTATAAAAGGCAAATAGATCGTCTGAGTGATGAACTTATTATGCTGAGTAATGAGTTACGTAACGCGGTTATTTTAGCAACATTATCTCGGGTAGAAGCTTCACAGGCAGGCATTGAATATCAAGATGCACTGATTAATGTTGCCAATAATGTTGAAGGCGCTGCCAGTAAAATTAAAGAGCATATTAATTATTCACAACAAATGGTTTCTACCTTAGAAGAATACTAATCAAACCTATAAAAATAATATCACAAGGACGATAGATGAAAACGCATAAGCTTTTTGAGAATAAATCACATACTTGGTTAATGTTTGGTCGTGACGATGAGAAACCCAATGAAATTATTGATACCAACCAATACATAGTTATTACCCATAAGAATGCTTTATTAATGGACCCCGGCGGCATTGAGCTATTTTCATCAATGCTTGCGGCTGTTATTAAACAATTACCCGCAGATAAAATAACCCATCTTTTTGCATCACATCAAGACCCGGACATCATATCTTCCCTTGGTTTGTGGGACCAAGCCTTACCCTCAGCAACATTGCATTCCCCTTGGATATGGGAGAGCTTTATTAGGCATTTTGGTATGCATAATATTAGCTATTCAGCCATACCCGATGAGGGTAGTACATTAAAAATAGATCAAGTTAGCTTAGATTTTATTCCTGCGCATTATTTGCATTCTTCGGGTAATTTCAATGTCTATGATGCCGAGGCAAAAATATTGATGTCAGGTGATATTGGCGCGGCATTGGAAAGTGTTGAAGCACCATTATTCGTCGAAGATTTTGATGAGCATATTGCAAAAATGAAAATGTTCCACCAACGTTGGATGCCGTCAAATGAAGCGAAAAATTATTGGGTTAGACGAGTACGTAAACTAGATATAGATATGATGTGCCCACAACACGGTAGAATCTTTAAAGGTGACGATGTTAAGCGCTTTTTAGATTGGTTTGAGGCACTTGAAGTAGGCATCATTAGCAAGGCGGCAGCAGATGTTTAATATGCTATAGTGCAAAAGAAACCTACGTAGGGAGGCTTAAATATAGCAAATTAAAGGATTAATTTATGCAAGATCTAGTCGATGATTTTATAAAGATGAACCAAGCAGGACAAGTGCTGGCGTTATGTGAAAAGTATTATCATGATGACGTCACCATGCTGAGTAATGGTGACATCTTTGCTCGTACTATGCGCGAAGCCTATGAGTTACAAAAAGGCTTTGTCGCTTCCATTGAATCTTTTGATATTCAGCTTATTTCACAGCAAGTAAGTGGCAATACCAGTGAATTAGTTTTTAACTATAAAATGATTGGTGTTGATGAAACCTTAAATGAATTTACCGGTAAGCATATTCAAACGTGGCAAGATAATAAAATTATCCGCGAAGAATACCTTAGCGTTTAACCTCGTAATTTATAATCGCCATCTCTTCAAACTAGCTATTACAAAAAACGTTACAGCAAGGTGAGTCATTACCCTAAAAGGGCTCACTTACTTTCATTTATCCTCTGAACTTACTGCACTGTCTAGGTGCGGAGACCCATAAATAGTGCATAAGTCCGATTAAATGCTTATGGGTTGGCGCTGTAAGTTGTTGATATGAAAAGGTTATTAAATAGTGTTAATGACTGGCATTTTGCTTGCTCTATAAAGTTATATATATTTTATAGGGTAAAATAATGAGTAATCAAGTTGGCATAAAGTTGTGGTCATTTACAGGGAAAATGAAAATACTCCATTTAAGTTGGATGGCATTTTTCATTACCTTCATGGTGTGGTTTAACCATGCACCATTACTTGCCGTTATTGCCGATAGTTTAGGCCTGAGCAGTAGTGAAATTAAAACATTACTGATTTTAAATGTCGCCTTGACCATACCGGCACGTGTCATTATTGGCATGCTAACCGATAAATATGGACCTAGATTAACCTTTGCTGTGTTACTTGCTGTCTGTAGTTTGCCGTGTTTTATGTTTGCTTTAGCACAAAATTTTGAGCAAGCAGCAATATCTCGATTTTTACTGGGTTTTATCGGTGCTGGTTTTGTTATTGGTATTCGTATGGTAAGTGAGTGGTTTCCTGCTCATGAATTAGGGACTGCGGAAGGTCTTTATGGTGGCTGGGGTAACTTTGGCTCTGCCGCTGCAGCAATGTCTTTACCTATGTTAGCCCTTTTTATTGGCGATGCTTTCGGGGTAGAAGAAGCATGGCGTTATTCAGTTGGCCTCACTGGTTTATTAAGTTTAATTTTTAGTTTTATTTGGTATGCCAATGTTACCGATACCCCTAAAGGTGCAACCTACTTCAAGCCTAAACAAACAGGCGCGATGGAGGTTACCAGCGTCAGTGATTTTTATTTACTGTTAATAATGAAACTACCTATGTACGGCGCATTAGCGTTACTGACTTGGAAGCTGTCGCCTGAAGGCGTTAGTTTACTTTCAAGTAATATGGCCATTGGTGCCTATGTAGGTTTAATTGTACTATTTATTGTTGAAGTAAGAAAAACTTACCAAATTAACGGACATTTATTTAGCGAAGAAGTGCCTGAAATTCACCGTTATGAATTTAAACAAGTTGCGGTACTAAATATTTTATATTTTGCGACCTTTGGCTCTGAACTCGCGGTTGTTTCTATGTTGCCTTTATTCTTTGCTGAAACGTTTAGTTTAGATATGGTTTATGCTGGTTTACTCGCATCTTTGTATGCTTTTATGAATTTAATGTCGCGACCTGGCGGCGGTTGGTTAAGTGATAAGTTTGGCCGTAAAAAAACCTTACTCATCTTAACGGCTGGTTTAGCGGTAGGTTATTTGGCTATGTCACTTATTGATAGTACTTGGCCACTGGTTTTGGCTGTTGTTACGGCAATGGCATGTTCGTTCTTTGTTCAGGCTGGCGAAGGGGCAGTGTTTGCTGCAGTACCGTTAATTAAACGTCGATTAACAGGACAGATAGCGGGCATGACTGGTGCTTATGGTAATGTTGGTGCGGTGGTTTATCTAACCGTATTATCTATGGTGAGCTATCAAGATTTCTTCTTAGTGATTGCAGCAACGGCTGTCGTTGGTTTTATCACGTTACTCTTTATGAAAGAGCCAAAAGGTTCCATGACTGAGATTCGTGAAGATGGCACAGTAGAATTAATTCAAGTGAGTTAGGTTAAGTCTTTCGACCATGGCCAGTCTGATCATTATCAGCAGGGTCGTGGTAGAAAACTACGCGGATTAATTTATTGCAGGTACTTATTGTAGGAAGTAAATGAAAACTGATAATAACGCATATACTCAACCAGCAAGTCAGCCTGTAGCTCCGGTAACGACAGCGGCTAAAGTCACAACAGCCAAGTTACAGGTATTATTGGGTGGTTATAGTAGTGCTGGTATCAAAGCAACGAATGAAGATGCTTTTGCCTCGCTAGTGCCTAATGATGCCGAGCTAACGACTAAAGGTGTTGTTGCTGTTATTGCTGACGGTGTATCGAGTGCCAGTAAAGCAGCACAAGCGGCACAATTATCAGTTACACAATTTATTAACGACTATTACGCCACACCACAGACATGGTCAACGCAAAAGTCTGCGAGTAAGGTGTTATCAAGCTTAAACCAATGGTTGTATGCGCAAACTGACGCGGTATCAGGTTATACCTTGCAATGGTTAACAACCTTTTCAGCACTGATCGTCAAATCGTCTACCGCTTATATTTTTCATGTCGGTGATACGCGTATTAGCCAGTATCGACAAGGTGAAATAGAAGTACTGACCAAAGACCATCAACAAAAGCAGGGACCTTCTCACAGTGTATTAACTCGAGCGCTGGGTGCCGACCATCGCTTGCAAGTAGATGTACAACAAGTTGCCATTCAATCAGGTGATATTTTTGTGTTAACTTGCGATGGTGTGCATGAATATTTATCGGCTCAACAGATCAAAAAACAATTAGGTACATTAACGCAGTCACCTAGTACAAAAGCGCTAGAAGAAATGGCGAAATTGTTGACTGAGCTTGCGATAGAGAATGGTAGTAAAGATAATGTCAGCTGCTTGCTAGTGTACATAGGCGCAACGCCGAACAGAGCTTTGGCTGAAATTGAGCGAGAACTACTAAATAAAGCTATACCTCCCGCGTTGGCGGTTGGCAATAAAATTGATGACTACCAAATCTGTAAAGTTATTCATGCCAGTATCCGTTCGCATTTATATTTAGCTAAACACCCAGATGAAACCGAGCCTTGTGTACTTAAGGTTCCTTCATCAAACCTCGCTGATGATAGTAGCTATTTACAAGGTTTCATACGTGAAGCTTGGCTAGGGGAGCGACTTAGTAATAGCCATGTAATGAAAATAAAACGTGGCAGCGACAATAGTCGCTTTCTTTATCATATTTGCGAATATATTGATGGGCAAACTTTAGGGCAATGGATGTTTGATAATCCTAAACCTAAGCTTGCACAAGTGCGTGATATTATTGAGCAGATTATTATCGCCTTACGTTCGTTTCAGCGCTTAGAGGTTATTCATCGAGACTTAAAGCCTGACAATATTATGATTGATGCTTACGGTAAAGTGTTTCTTATTGATTACGGCACCGCACTTATTGCCTCACTGGCGGAAAATAATGATGTGTTATCCGAAACCGTACCTCAAGGTACATTGAATTATATCGCGCCAGAAACACTACTGACTTTACATGCAGACCATCAAAGTGATCTATTTTCTTTGGGTGTTATTGCTTATGAAATGCTTTGCGGAGAACTACCGTACAAACCGATGCAAAGAGCTGATATGAGTGCACAAAATCACTTGATTGATGACGAAAAGAGTCGTTTAGAAAATTACTCTCAATGGCAGTATCGCAGTATTCGACAATTTCGTAGCGACTTACCTTTTTGGCTTGATATGGTGTTATCAAAAGCAACCCAAGCTGATCCTAAGTTTCGTTTTCAGGCTTATTCTGAATTAAAAGCAGATTTGAGCAAGCCCTCCGCCTCGGCATTAGAAGAATATAAAAGCCAGCCTCTATTACAGCGTAATCCGGTAGTATTTTGGCAAGGTGCCACGTTGACCTTCTTTATCTTATGGTTAACTGCGCTAATTCTGTAGAGAGAAGAGCGCGTTATAACCTCATTTCGAATGCTACATTACACAGCATTACAACCTATTGATAATCAATTGAATATGCGCAAGACTAAATAGCATCATCTATTGATTTTATGTTTTGGTTGGGTAGATGTGTAATTATGAGATTAATAATACTTACGACTTTGATAAGTATGAATATTTAATATATGTTTGCTGCCATCATCCAAAACTTTACTACGCGATTCAGTTTTTGAATATTAATATATCTAGTTCCTAGGAAAAGGCATGCCTTCTATTCGACCAAGGGTAAAACCCAAACATACCATTTTATTTAAATTTTCTTTTGGTTTGAGTATGCTGTTTTTAGTGATGATCGCAGCAACTTATATGGTGGTTGATCTCGTTGCTAAAGACTATTTGATTAGCAAAAATAAAGAATTAATTGACGAGACAGGTTCACGTATCGTCGCTGATATATCACTGCGTATTAGTATTGCTGAAACATTAACCCGGAATTTGGCCGCCGCAGGGGAAACCTTGCCTAAAGATCCTGAGTTGTTCTACAAAGTTATCCCTCAATTACTTGATATAAAGGAAAATAAAGACTTTATCGCTGGGGGCGGAGTGTGGCCTGAACCTGAACAGTTCACTCGTGGTCTAGCGCGACGTAGCTTTTTTTGGGGACGAGACAGTGTCGGTAATTTACATTACTTCGATCAATATAATGATGTCGAGAGTGCGGGTTATCATAATGAAGAATGGTATGTACCAGGGCGTTATAGCAAGCAAGGAGAATGTCTCTGGTCTAAGTCTTATATGGACCCGTACACATTGTCGCCGATGGTGACCTGTACCGTAGCCATGTTCAACCAGAAAAAATTCTCGGGTAATGCGACGGTTGATGTCAGTCTACAACAACTCAATAGTATATTAAGCAAGGGCAGCGCCAAGCTTGGTGGTTATGCCTACGCTGTTGATCGTAATAATAAATTTTTATCTTTTCCTGATGAGCAGTTAACTAAAACGACTAATCGAGACCATAATAATTTAACTCAAGAGTATATTACAGTAAATCAATTGGCTGAAAAACAGCCTCTGTTTCAGCCAATTTCCGGTATATTAACTGAGATAAACAAATCATTTATTCAAGCTCTGTCAGATGAAAATATGCAGCTGTCAGCGAGTATTGCTAAGCAAAGTAAGCAAATATCGACCGAAGAAGCGCAGTTATTGGTCGCTAATATGTCGATCTTACGTGATCAAGCTTTATATCATAATGCTGATAGCATTTCGGTGATTTCTAAGCAAGATTTCGTACTAGATGAACCCGTTAACATATCGGTATTTATCATTCCAAAAACCCTATGGAAAATAGTTGTAGTCACGCCACAACAGAGAGCAATAAATAGCGCGAGTAAGGTGGCAAATTTGATCTTAATATTGCTTATCACCATCCTAATTATCGCCGCTTTTTTTGGTTTTATTTATTGTCGACGTAGTTTAATCATACCTATGTATCAAATGGTAAAGCAACTGCAGCAACCCTTGTCGGAAGGTGATAATTCTAAGGCAGAATTGCTTGATGATCGCAGGAAGGATGAGTTTGGTTTGTTGGCTTATCATTTTAACCAAGCAAAAATGGCGCTAGATAATAACAACCATAATTTACAATTACAGATCAATGAACGTAAGCAAGCAGAACAACAATTAAAACATTTGGCACAGCACGACCCACTGACAGGTTTGCCTAATCGCTTAATGTTTCAAGAACGGTTGCAGCAAGCGATAGATCTGTCTGAACAATATAATCATAAGTTTTCGGTCTTCTTTCTGGACTTAGATAATTTCAAGATTATTAACGACACCATGGGTCATGAAACTGGCGATGAACTACTTAAAGAAGTCGCACTACGACTCTCGGATACAGGTCGAGAAACCGATACGGTAGCGCGATTAGGCGGGGATGAATTTGCATTTATTATCAATAATGTTGACTCTGTTGAAGACGCAGTAAGTTTTGCTCAACGTCTTAATAAGCTATTGAAAAAACCAATAGAAGTAAACGGCAACGCTATTAATATGGGTAGTAGCATTGGGATAACTATTTATCCTGATGACGCCAATAATAGTGAGGAGCTGCTTCGAAATGCCGATATCGCTATGTATCAAGCTAAGGATGATGGCCGTAATACTGTACGTTTTTTCACTAGTGAAATGAATGCTAAATTGCAAAAAAACAAAGAGATTATCATGGATCTCACTAAGTCTTTAACTCAAGATGAGTTTGAACTCTATTACCAACCGCTTTTTGCTATTGACGATAATAGCTTGGTTGGAACTGAGGCATTGATTCGATGGCACCACCCAGATAAGGGTATGATCCCACCGGACCAATTTATTTCGGTTGCTGAGCAGAGTGGGCTGATTAATGAGCTGGGTGATTGGGTCTTAGCGCAGGCATGTCGTGAAATAAAGAACTTTGAAAATGTGGGGATTAGTGGGATTAGGGTGGCGATTAACATTTCTCCAGTGCAATTTAGACGTAAAGATTTTTTACAACATATGCTACTAATTTTACAACAGTATAATGTTAACCCTGACTGTATCGAGCTTGAAATCACAGAAGGCGCGGTGATGTATAATGTCGACCAAGCTATCAATACTATGCAAGCCTTGCATGATGCAGGTTTTCAGTTGGCGATGGACGATTTTGGTACCGGTTATTCCTCACTGAGTTATCTGAAGCGCTTTCCGATCCAAAAAGTAAAAATAGATCGGAGTTTTATTTCAGATATTGAGAATGATGAGGACAGTAAATCTATTACTACCGCCATTATTCAGATGAGTCATTCGTTAGGATTAGATGTACTTGCTGAAGGCGTCGAAACGGCAGCCCAACTGGAATACCTTAAAAAAGAAAAGTGTGATTATGTGCAAGGTTATTATAGCGGAAGACCTATGCCTGCCAGCGAGTTTATCAAAAAATTTGCTGTCTCTGAGCAAGATAAGCACTCTGATGGAGTGTGGATGCTATCAACTGCAACAATTTAACCAAAGCGCCGCTATAAGGAAGCTATAGCGTAAAAATATTCAACTAACATTACTAACAAACGCTGAAATCGCTATCTTGATGGATAAAGGGGATAGGCCTTGTCTCAGTCATCATTCAGCTAAACCGATTACTATCTACATAATATCGTTTTCATAATACAAAACCAGTCACCATTAAGGCATTTAAAGAGTGAATGACTCAATTGCCATTTATTGACTCGTGTCTAGGTTATTTATATGTTGTGTATACTGTACCGAGCTAGTGCTGAACAATACGAAATCTAGAAAAAACTTTAATTTTCAATGGTATAATGGTTCTGATTCATTTCTATAGTTAGTTGGATTATGGGTTTCAGCACTCGACCGTAGTTATATTAGCTAACCTGTCAAATGAAACATAACTTTCCGTATTTAAGGTCCCTTCACAAAAGCTCACCGTGTTATTTTTTATCTTATGGTTATCAGCATTACTGTTTGATTAACTATTAATGGTGAATAGGCTATCAAGTGCGGTGTGTTGCAAAGTGGTAAACCACCGAGCTATTAATTAATCATTTATTTATGGCGTACTGGGTAATTATTCGCTTAATGATACTGACTACGCTTGAGAAATAAAATTAATTAAACTACGTTTATATAGTGAATAGATTAATATTTAAACAATCATTAGTCTCAGATGTAAGATGAAATTAAACTTTTATTATTAATATACCTATACTCATGTAACCCAAAAAAATCAGGGTTAGCGGGAGTTTCTAAGAGAATCATAGGTATAGTGCCAAGGAGAAAAGGATGTCTTCGATTCGACCTAAAGTACAATCCAAAAATACCATTTTGTTTAAGTTTTCTCTTGGTTTAAGCATGCAAATTTTAGTGATGATCGCGGCAATTTATATTGTGATTGATCTCGTCGCGAAAGATTATTTGGTCAAAAAAAATAAGGAACTGATCGACGAAATCGGTTCACACATTGTGTCAGAGATATCACAGCGTATTAGTATCGCGGAAACGCTAACTCGAAATTTAGCTGCCGCAGGGGAAACATTACCTAAAGATCCTCAACTATTCTTCAACGTCATTCCTCAAATGCTTGATATACAAGAAAACCAAGATTTTATTGCCGGTGGAGGAGTGTGGCCTGAGCCTGAGCAATTCACTCCTGGCGTAGCGCGAAGAAGCTTCTTTTGGGGAAGAGACAGCTTGGGTAAATTGCAATACTTCGACCAATATAATGATATCGAGAGTACTGGTTATCATTCTGAAGAGTGGTATGTGCCAAGTCGTTATAGCCAACAGGGAGAATGCCTCTGGTCTAAGTCTTATATGGATCCGTATACATTGGCACCGATGGTGACTTGTACTGTCGCAATGTTCAACCAGCAAAAATTCGCGGGCAATGCGACGGTGGATGTCAGTTTACAACAACTCAAGAGCATATTGAGCAAGGGTAGTGCCAAACTTGGTGGTTATGCTTATGCCGTTGACCGTAATAATAAGTTTTTGTCTTTTCCCGATGACCAATTAACTAAAATAACCAATCGGGATAATGATAATTTAACCCAAGAGTATATTACGGTAAATCAACTAGCCGAAAAACTTGATCTCTTCCAGCCTATAGCCGGTATTTTAACAAAGATAAATCAATCATTGATTCAGTCTATTGTAAATGAACATAGACTGTTGGCTGATAATATTGCGAAGCAAAGTACACAAATATCTCTTGAAGACGCGGAGTTAATTGTCGCCAATATGCAACTCCTTAGAGATCAGGTTGATCACCATAATATTAAGAGCATTTCAGTGATTAGTAAGCAAGATTTTTTACTCGGTGAACCGGTGAATGTGTCGATATTTATGATCCCAAAAACCTTGTGGAAGATTGTTGTGGTCACGCCGCAACATGTGGCGATAAACAGCGCGAGTAAAGTGGCAAACCTGATCTTAATATTACTCATCGCCATCATGATTATCGCTGCATTTTTCGGTTTTATTTATTGTCGACGTAGTTTAATCGTGCCTATTTATCAAATGGTCAACCAACTACAACAACCAGTGCCTGAAGGAGATGATGTTGACAGAGAATTGCTCGATGATCGCAGACAGGATGAGTTTGGTTTGTTGGCTTATCATATTAACCAATCAAAAATGGCGTTGGATAGTAACAACAGAGATCTAAAACTACAGATAAATGAGCGTAAGCTGGCAGAACATCAATTAAAACATCTAGCACTGCATGACCCACTGACTGGCTTGCCTAATAGACTCTTATTTCAAGATCGATTGCATCAGGCGATAGCACTATCTAAACGTCATCAACATAAATTTGCCGTATTCTTTATGGACCTAGATAACTTTAAGATCATTAATGACACCATGGGTCATGACGCAGGTGATGAATTACTAAGGCAAGTGTCATTGAGGATTTCTGGGACAGGGCGGGAGACTGATACGGTAGCACGGTTAGGTGGTGATGAATTTGCTTTCATTATCAATAAAGTTAATACAGTCGAGGGCGCGGTAAGCTTTGCTCAGCGACTCAATACGTTATTAAAAACACCGATAGCAGTGAACGGAAACAATATTAATATGGGTAGTAGCATCGGAATAACTATTTACCCCGACGATGCGACCAATAGTGAGGAATTATTACGCAATGCCGATATTGCCATGTATCAAGCGAAGGATGATGGCCGTAATACAATCCGCTTTTTTACCTGTGAGATGAATGCTAAATTGCAAAAAAACAAGGAGATTTTGACTGATTTAGCTGAGTCTTTAACTGAAGGCCACTTTGAACTTTATTATCAACCACTCTTTACTATCGAGCATAATACTCTTGTTGGAGCTGAAGCGCTGATTCGGTGGCATCACCCTGAGAAGGGTATGATCCCTCCGGATAAATTTATTGCAGTTGCTGAGCAGAGTGGACTGATCAACGAGTTGGGTGATTGGGTCTTAGCGCAGGCATGTCGTGACATAAAACGTTTTGTAAATGCAGGGATTTTAGCTATTAGGGTAGCGGTTAATATTTCACCTGTGCAATTTAGGCGCAAAGATTTTTTACAACATATGCTAATGATCTTAAAGCAGCATGATGTTAGCGCTGACTTTATCGAACTTGAAATCACAGAGGGTGCGGTGATGGATAATGTCGATCAAGCCATAGAGACTATGCAAGCCTTACACGATGCAGGCTTTCAGTTAGCGATGGATGATTTTGGTACTGGTTATTCTTCGCTGAGTTATCTGAAGCGCTTTCCGATCCAAAAGGTGAAAATAGATCGGAGTTTTATTTCAGATCTAGAAAATGACGACGATAGTAAATCTATTACCACCGCGATTATTCAAATGAGCCACTCGTTAGGGTTAGATGTACTTGCCGAAGGCGTTGAAACTGAAGCCCAACTGAAATATCTACAGGGGGAAAAGTGTGATTATGTGCAAGGTTATTATACGGGCAGACCTATGCCCGCCAGTGAATTTCTTAAAAAATTTAGCGTAGTTAAGGAAATAATATTATCGGACGGAGTCTGGACTGTATCAAGCACAACGATTTAACCAAAGCATCGCTATAACGAAGTTATAGCGATGCTTTGTTCAACTCACATTACTGAAAAGCGCTGAAACCGGTATCTTGACTGATAAAGGGCAAAGGCCCTGTATCATTCCGCTAAACCTATAACCATCCACACAATATCGCCTTCATAATATAAAACCAGTCACCATTAAGATATTTAAAGATTAAATGACTAAATTGCCATTTATTGATCCGTGTTCTGGTTATTTATATGTTGTGAACATTTGCACCGTCTGAGTGCTAAATAGTCTTCACTCTAGTGCAACTGTACAACTTTTCAAAATGATATTTATCATAACACATTGTTATTTATGTTAAAAAAATATTGGCATTCAGCTTGCTCTACTAAAAGCATCTTGAATAAAACCTTATGAAGAGTGTGTCATTTACTCATTGGTTTTATTTCATTCACGCATTATGAGTAGGATTACGCCCTTATGAGTACAGATAAGCAGTTATTGAAAAAGTTTAAAGTTGTTGTGGTAGGTAATGGCATGGTTGGCCATCATTTTGTGGAAGAAATGGCAAAAAATACTGATTACGACATAACTGTGCTATCTGCAGAGTCTCGTTTAGCTTACGACAGAGTTCACTTGTCTGAATATTTTGGTGGTAAAACGGCTGAAGATTTAGCGATGACTACACCTGAGCACTATGAAGAATTAGGCGTTAACTTTAAGACCAATGCCAAGGTCACTTCCATTGATAAAGTGGCCAAATGTGTCACTACCGAAAAGGGTGAAACATATCACTACGACAAGCTTGTTTTAGCAACGGGCTCTTATCCATTTGTGCCACCTATTCCAGGTAAAGATCAAGACCATTGTTTAGTTTATCGTACTATTGACGATTTAGAAGACATCGCCGCCAGTGCTAAAGTAAGTAAAGTTGGAGTGGTTATTGGTGGTGGTTTATTAGGTCTCGAAGCGGCAAACGCTATCAAACAACTAGGTCTACAAACACACGTTGTTGAATTTGCGCCACAATTAATGGGTGTGCAAATCGATGGCGGCGGTGGGCGTTTATTAAGGCAAAAAATTGAAGACTTAGGTGTGCAAGTTCATACCTCTAAAGCAACTAGCGTAATCGAAAAAGGTAATACTAGCCGTTATAAATTATGCTTTAGTGATGACACAGAATTAGAAACAGATTTAATTTTATTCTCTGCGGGTATTCGCCCGTATGACAACCTTGCACGAGAATTTGACCTAGATTTGGGTGAGCGTGGCGGTATTGTTGTTAACAACCAATGTCAAACCTCAGACGAAAACATTTACGCTATTGGTGAATGTGCATTATGGAATAACTTCATTTTTGGTTTAGTTGCCCCAGGTTATGCCATGGCGAAAGTAGCAGCCAAACACATTAGTGGTGAAGAAGGTGAATTTACCGGTGCCGATATGAGCACGAAGTTAAAGCTAATGGGCGTAGAAGTTGGCTCTATTGGCGATGCACACGGTAAAACTGAAGGTTCATTAACCTACACCTACGAAAACCAACCTGAAGGCGTATATAAGAAAATTGTAGTTTCGAGCGACAAAAAAGCCTTACTCGGTGCTGTGCTTATTGGTGATACCAGTGAATACGATACTTTATTGCAATACATGCTTAATGCCATTGAATTACCTGAATCCCCGGAAGGTCTTATTCTGCCAATGGCGGCTGATAAACCAACGTTAGGTGTTGATGCCTTACCAGATACTGCAACAATTTGCTCATGTCATAACGTCACTAAAGGCGACATTATTGCTTCTATTGATGCTGGCGCAACAACGGTAGGTGAGGTGAAAAGCTGTACTAAAGCTGGCTCTGGTTGTGGTGGTTGCGCTGCGTTGGTTAAGAGTGTTGCCGATAACGAGTTTGAAAAACGCGGTGTTGAAGTTAAAAAAGATATTTGTGAGCATTTTGCTTATTCACGCAGTGAAATCTTCGACATTGTTAGCGTAGAAAAAATCAAAACCTTTGATGAGCTACTTGAAAGTCATGGTCGCGGTTTAGGGTGTGAAATTTGTAAACCATTAGCTGGTTCAGTACTTGCCTCAGTTTGGAATGATTACATTCTTAAAAAGCCTCATTTATCACTGCAAGATACTAATGATACTTACCTAGGTAACATGCAAAAAGATGGTACTTATTCAGTGGTACCGCGTATTGCCGGTGGTGAAATTACGCCAGATAAACTTATCGTACTCGGTGAAGTCGCTAAAAAATATAACTTGTATACCAAAATTACCGGTGGTGCTCGTGTTGATTTATTTGGAGCTCGTGTTGAACAGTTACCGCCTATTTGGAAAGAGTTAGTTGATGCTGGTTTTGAAACAGGCCACGCCTACGGTAAATCATTACGTACTGTTAAATCCTGTGTTGGCTCTACTTGGTGTCGCTACGGCGTACAAGACAGTATGAGCATGGCCATCGATTTAGAACACAGATACAAAGGTTTACGTGCCCCACATAAGATTAAATTTGGTGTGTCGGGTTGTACTCGTGAATGTGCTGAAGCACAGGGTAAAGATATCGGTATTATTGCAACTGAAAATGGTTGGAACCTTTTTGTCGGGGGCAATGGTGGTATGAAGCCACGTCACGGTGATTTATTTGCCACGGATTTAGATGATGACACTTTAGTAAAATATGTTGACCGAATTCTGATGTTCTACGTACAAACGGGTGACAGATTACAGCGTACCTCTACTTGGATGGATAATCTAGAAGGCGGTTTAGCTTACTTACAAGACGTTATCATGAACGACAGCTTAGGTATTAATGCTGTGCTAGAAACGCAAATGAAAGCCATTGTTGGTACTTATCAATGTGAA
The DNA here is from genome assembly GCF_002836255.1 of Colwellia sp. 75C3. GTDB lineage: Bacteria > Pseudomonadota > Gammaproteobacteria > Enterobacterales > Alteromonadaceae > Colwellia. The sequence goes on from NZ_PJAU01000059.1 coordinate 171,325, forward strand.
TGGAAAACAACTCTTGAAGATCCTGAAGCATTAAAACGTTTTCAACCTTTCGTTAACTCAGACAAGGCTGATAGCAATATCCAGTTTGTTACTGAGCGTGAGCAAATTCGTCCTGCACGTGGTGCAGAAAAAATTGACGTAACATTCATTGATGCAACAGAAATCGTCGCCGAAGAAGCATAAGAGGAGCACAACAAAATGACACTTTCAACCAAAGCAACAACTGACAAAACATGGAAAACTATCTGCGGTACAACGGACCTAGTAAAAGATTCAGGTATCAGTGCTTTAATCGCTAACTCTGCGGGTGAAGATGAGCAAGTAGCTATTTTCCACATCCCTAACAGCGAAGAAAAAATATTTGCCGTTGGTAACTATGACCCTATTGGCGAAGCCAATGTATTGTATCGCGGTCTTGTTGGCTGTATTGACGATGAACCAGTAGTTTCTTCACCATTATATAAGCAACATTACTCGTTAAAAACAGGCCGTTGTTTACAAGAAGAAAAGACTATCGCAGTTTACGATATTCGTATTGAAAACGAGCAAGTACAGCTTTTTTACTAGCTTGTTATCAAATATACCCAACCCACATGAGACGCTTAATGCGAATTAACGTGGCAAGGGTATGAATATATTGTTTTTAGGAGTTCAGTTTGAGCGATTTATTACCAACATCACCGCTTACTTCATCTGTTATTAAAACCGGTGAACCGTCACTAATTCAAAGTACTTGTGCCTATTGTGGCGTAGGTTGTGGTGTTGATATTGGCGTAGCAGATGGCAAAGCAACGTCATTAACAGGTTCAGCTAACCACCCTGCAAACTTCGGAAGACTGTGTGTTAAAGGTAGTAACTTACTGAACACCATAGATTTAACAGGTCGTTTGTTAGCGCCTGAAATAGCGGGCGAACAAGTGAGTTGGGATAAAGCGACCGATTACGTCGCTGAGCAATTTAACGACATCATTAAAAAGCACGGCAAAGACTCTGTTGCTTTTTATGTGTCAGGTCAGTTATTAACTGAAGATTACTACATTGCTAACAAGCTGATGAAAGGTTATATCGGCTCAGGTAACATAGATACCAACTCTCGACTTTGTATGTCGTCAGCAGTTTCAGCATACAAACGTGCTTTTGGTGAAGATGTTGTTCCGTGTACTTATGAAGACCTTGAGCAAACCGACTTATTATTAATTACGGGATCTAACGCAGCTTGGACGCATCCGGTATTATATCAACGTATTGAGCGCGCGAAAAAAATTAATCCTGCGATGAAAGTTGTGGTGATTGACCCCCGTAAAACAGCAACCTGTGAGCTAGCTGATAATTTCATTCAATTAAAACCGGGTACTGACGGTGCCTTTTTTAATGGTCTTTTGAATTATTTGGCAGAAAATGGCGGTTTAGATCCTGATTATATAGACGGATTCACCGATGGTTTTGAAGAAACCCTAAAACAAACTTCAACGTGGTCAATCGCGAATGTGGCTGAATATTGTCAAGTGAGTGCTGAAGAAATCACGGCTGTTTATCAGTTGTTTTGTCAGAGTAAAAGCGCAGTTACCTTCTATTCTATGGGTATTAATCAATCGTCTTCTGGTGTTGATAAATGCCAAAGTATTATTAATTGTCATTTAGCTAGTGGTAAAATAGCCAAAGCGGGTAGTGGACCTTTTTCAATTACAGGACAACCCAATGCTATGGGTGGGAGAGAAGTTGGCGGACTTGCCAATCAACTTGCCGCTCACATGGATATCGATAACCCAGCACATCAAGATAAAGTACAACGTTTTTGGCAATCACCGACCATAGCCAAAAAACAAGGTGCTAAAGCCATTGAGTTGTTTGATAAAATAGCGATGGGTGAAATTAAAGCCGTATGGATAATGGCAACTAATCCCGTAGTAAGTTTGCCTGATCGCGATAAAATAATTGCAGCGCTGAAGAAGTGTGAATTAGTGGTCGTGTCAGATTGTGTTGAGAAAAATGATACGTTGGCTTTTGCTGATGTAAAATTACCGGCAACGCCATGGTTAGAAAAAAATGGCACGGTCACCAATTCAGAGCGACGTATCTCGCGTCAACGCAATGCAGTTGCACCTGCGGGACAAGCTAAACATGATTGGCAAATTATCCAAGATGTTGCCACCAAAATGGGCTTTGATGGCTTTGATTTCGATGACGTAAGTGATGTTTTTAAAGAGCATGCGCAATTAACTCAATTTGAAAATAATGGTGAGCGCTTACTCGATTTAAGTGGCTTAAGCCAATTATCGGCCAAAGAGTATCATCAATTAGCACCAGTACATTGGCCAGTTAATAAAGAACATCCTCAAGGTTGTGCTCGCGTTTTTTCCGATGGAAAATTTAATACCGCATCAGGTAAAGCACAGTTTATTGCTGTAACACCACAATTACCAATACAACAAACTTCAGCAGAATTCCCTTTTGTATTAAACAGTGGTCGAATGCGTGACCAATGGCATACTATGACCCGTACCGGCAAAACCAGTAAGCTTTCCGCACATACAGATAAACCCTATCTATATTTACATCCTAAAGATGCCAAAGACTTAGGCGTGCAAGATAACGATATGCTTACCATTACAGCAAGCACAGGGCAGGCGATTTCTCATGTGAAAGTTGATAATCAACAACGCATTGGTGAGTGCTTTATGCCAATCCATTGGAACAAAAGTTATGCCTCACATGGCAACGTTAGCGCTTTGTATCAAGGTATTGTCGATCCCATTTCAGGACAGGCTGAATGCAAGCAAGGCGCTGTTGGCTTAAGTAAAAAAATATATCAACAATATGTTAGCGTACACACTACTGGTGACGTTAATCTCAACGCAGATTTTTGGGTAAAAAGTACCGCCGTCTATGGCGATGTTTATCAAGTGGCATTTCATCAAACAACGAATGATGCCCTATTGTGGAGCCAAAAGACGAGTGGTCTATCTGGTGAATGGTTAACCTTCCAACAAGGTAGCCAGTGTTTTATTGTTTGTTTACAAGCAGGTAAACTTGCCTTTTTAGCCTATTTTTCAACTGGCTGGCCTGAAATTGAAACGTCATGGCTTGATCACGTTTTTAGTGAAAAAACGTTAGCATTTGCCACGATACAATCACTTTTACTAGGTATTTCAAGTGAAGAATTCAATCAAGGTAAACAGGTGTGTAGTTGTTTTAATATCGGTGAAAAAACCATTAATAAAGCGATAGGGCAAGGCTGTAGCAGTGTTGATGAATTGGGTGAAAAGTTACAGTGCGGTACTAAATGTGGCTCTTGTAAGCCAGAATTAGCCAGCTTAATCAGTCAGTACCAAACAGATCATATTACCGTCATAACCGACCTTGCGGTCAGCTAAAAAAATAAAGAGTAACTATATTAATCTAGCGTACTAGCATAGTCAGTAGAAACTTGGTTACAATACGCGCTCTTAAAAATGCTCAATGAATGGATTTATCATGTCACTTTCTGTTGTTATTCTTGCCGCGGGTAAAGGTACCCGTATGCGCTCTTCTTTACCTAAAGTACTACATAGTATCGCCGACAAGCCAATGGTTGCGCATGTTATCGATAGCGCTCGCCAACTCGGCGCAAGCAATATCTATGTGGTTTATGGCTTTGGCGGTGAAGTATTACAACAACGTATCACCGGTGATGACTTAACATTTGTTGAGCAAGTAGAGCAACTCGGAACAGGTCACGCCGTTGATCAAGCTTCACCTTTTTTGAAAGATGATGAAAATGTACTCGTATTATACGGTGACGTACCATTAACTAAAGTATCTACCTTAGAAAGCTTATTAGCCGCTAAACCAGAAAATGGCATGGCGTTATTAACGGTAAACTTGGCTAACCCAATGGGCTACGGTCGTATCGTTCGTGAAGACATTGCTGGTGAGCAACAAGTCGTTGGTATTATTGAACAAAAAGATGCCAGTGCTGAGCAGCTAAAAATTAACGAAGCTAATACCGGTATTTTACTGGCTAATGGCGGCGATTTAAAACGTTGGTTAAGCAATTTATCAAGTGATAATGCCCAAGGTGAATACTACCTAACCGATATTATTGCTTCAGCTCACGGTGAAGGCAAAGTTATTGCTACTGCACACCCAGAAACTGAAGTGGAAGTAGAAGGCGCTAATAATCGAGTTCAACTGGCAGCACTAGAACGTGCTTTTCAAGCACGCATTGCAGAACAACTAATGATTGCTGGCGCTAGTTTACGTGACCCGGCACGCATCGATGTTCGTGGTAACTTAACTACAGGCACTGAAGTTAGCATTGATGTTAACTGTATTTTTGAAGGGTCAGTAACACTGGCTGATAACGTACTGATTGGCGCAAACTGTATTATTATCAATAGTACTATTGGCGAAAATGTTGAAATAAAGCCTAACAGTATTATTGAAGATGCCATTATTGAAGCTGATTGCTCTGTAGGTCCTTTTGCCCGTATTCGTCCTGGCTCAGTAATGAAACAAAATTCGCATATCGGTAACTTTGTTGAAATGAAAAACACCACTTTTGGTACTGGCAGTAAGGCTGGTCACTTAAGTTATCTCGGTAATGCCGAAATAGGCAGCAAAGTAAATATTGGTGCAGGAACGATTACTTGTAATTACGATGGTGTAAATAAATCAATCACTGAAATTGGTGATAATGCATTTATTGGCTCTAATAGTTCATTGGTAGCGCCAGTAACTATTGGTAACTCAGCGACGATTGGAGCAGGCTCTGTCATTACTAAGCAAGTAGAAGATAACGGTTTAGGGCTTGGTCGCGGTAAACAACGTAATGTTGCAGGTTGGCAGCGACCGGTAAAAAACAGTTAATTACCTGATAAGTAAAGTTATTTTCTAAAAGTGCTATTTTTATAGCACTTTTTTTATGTCTAAATTTCGAGCATTACTTGTTGGATAAGTTATCATGAAAATCTAAGTAAGAATTGCATTATCTTTCGGTATGAAACATAATACCCGTAATAGCGAAACTAAATTTCGCAACTCGAAACTATTCGAAACAAATTAATCAAATAAGTTAACCATTAAATCCCATGTCGAAACGAAATACTCAACAACGTCGTCATAATATAATTGCCGACTTAAATGCCCAGGGTGAAGTCAGCGTAGATAGCTTAGCCAAGCAATTTGATACCTCAGAAGTCACCATCAGAAAAGACCTTGCCGCACTGGAAAACAGCGGTTTGTTGCTAAGACGTTATGGTGGTGCGGTTGCTTTGCCCAGTGAAATTACTGAAACAAAAGCAGATCCACTGTCGCAACAAAAACTACTTATTGCGAAAAAAGCAGCGATGCTTATTCGTGATCACAACCGCATTATCATCGATAGCGGTCAAACCACCTCTGCTTTAGTCAGTGAATTAGCCAATAAAAAAGGCCTAGTGGTAATGACCAATGCACTTAGCATTGCTAACGAGATTCACGCATTAGAAAACGAACCGACATTATTGATGACCGGTGGAACGTGGGACGCAAACTCTGAAGCTTTTCAGGGACAAGTTGCCGAACAAGTTTTACGATCGTACGACTTTGACCAACTCTTTATTGGTGCTGATGGTATCGATATTAAGCGTGGTACTACTACCTTTAATGAATTAATCGGCTTGAGCCGAGTTATGGCAGAAGTCGCTCGCGAAGTTATCGTAATGGTTGAATCAGACAAAATAACAAAGAAAATCCCAAATTTAGAACTAACCTGGGAGCAAATTCATACAGTGATCACCGATGACGGTCTCTCTGACGAAATGCGAACAGCGCTCACTGAGCAAGGCGTAAAATTAATTATCGCCAAAGGTTAATTTAGCTGATTTAGCTTATTTATTTAAGTTAATAGAGTTAATGACGTTAATCAAGCTCAAAACAATGAAAGAATTTTACGTAAAAGACATAAATACGTAAAAATTAAAAGGAATCAATATTATGTGTGGAATAGTCGGCGCAGTAGCGCAACGTGATGTAGCAGATATTTTAGTAGAAGGTTTAAAGCGATTAGAGTATCGCGGTTATGATTCTGCTGGTGTTGCAGTGGTCAATAATAATAACGAACTACTCACAACAAAACGTTTAGGTAAAGTACAAGAACTTGCCCAAGCATTAGAGCTGAAACCTTTAACGGGCGGTACAGGCATAGCACACACACGTTGGGCTACGCATGGTGTTCCAAGCGAAGCGAATGCTCACCCTCATATTTCTAATAGCACTATCGCTGTAGTACATAATGGCATTATAGAAAATCATCAAACCTTACGTAGTCAGCTACAAGGTTTAGGTTATGAATTTCTATCGCAAACGGATACCGAAGTAATTACTCACTTAGTTCATCATGAACTAAAAACCAGTGATAGCTTATTATCAGCAGTACAAAAAACCGTTAAGCAGCTTGAAGGTGCTTACGGTACCGTAGTAATGGATAGTCGTGATAAAGACAACATCATCGTAGCTCGCTCTGGTAGCCCATTAGTTATTGGTTACGGTTTAGGCGAAAACTTCATTGCTTCAGATATTATGGCGTTACTACCGGTAACGCGTAAATTCTCTTACCTTGAAGAAGGTGATGTCGCGCAAATCAGTCGCTTTAACGTCAGTATTTACGATACTAATGGCGAACCTGTAGAACGTGAAGCGAAAGATGCTAACGTTTCACACGACAGTGGTGATAAAGGTGAATACCGTCACTACATGTTAAAAGAAACGTACGAGCAGCCAACATCTGTGCGTAATACCTTAGAAGGTCGTTTAGTGGGTACTGAACTGAATATAGATACTTTTGGTCAGGGTGCGGATGACATTTTTAAGAATGTTGAACATGTACAAATTATCGCCTGTGGTACGAGTTACCATTCAGGTATGGTTGCTCGTTACTGGTTAGAAGCGTTTGCCGGTGTTTCTTGTAATATCGAAATAGCCAGTGAGTTTAGATACCGTAAATCATTTGTACCTAAAAACTCTATGATTGTGACGTTATCGCAATCGGGTGAAACAGCAGATACTTTAGCGGCATTACGCTTAGCTAAAGAAATTGGCTACAAATCAAGTTTGAGCATTTGTAACGTACCCGGTTCTTCATTAGTACGTGAATCTGATTTATCGTTTATGACGAAAGCGGGCGCTGAAATTGGTGTTGCTTCAACTAAAGCATTTACCACTCAGTTAGTCGGTTTATTAATGATGACATTAGCCATAGGTAAACATCATGGAATGTCGGTAGAGCAACAAAATAGCATTGCCACATCACTAATGACATTACCAAATAAACTTGAAGAAGTACTTGCGTTAGCGCCTTCAATTGAAGCATTAGCGATAGATTTTGCTGACAAGCAAAACGCCTTATTTTTAGGTCGTGGCGATCAGTATCCAATCGCGATGGAAGGTGCGCTTAAGCTGAAAGAAATTTCATATATTCATGCAGAAGCTTATGCTGCAGGTGAACTTAAACATGGTCCTTTAGCACTTATTGATGCTGATATGCCTGTTATTGTTGTCGCGCCACAAAATGATTTAATTGAAAAATTAAAATCAAACGTTGAAGAAGTACGTGCCCGTGGCGGCTTAATGTATGTCTTTGCAGACAGCAATACCAATTTTGTTAGCGATGACACGATGAAGGTTATTGAAGTGCCGGTATGTGATGACATTATCGCACCAATCGTTTACACCCTACCATTACAGTTACTTTCTTATTATGTAGCGATAATCAAAGGTACGGATGTCGATCAGCCACGTAACTTAGCGAAATCAGTTACAGTAGAATAAGCTGTTCAAAATGAATTGGTGACCGGTCAGTTATTGTCGGTTAATAAGTGTTAATAATAAGATTAAAATAAAAGCGATTTACTCCTAGAGTAGTCGCTTTTTTATTATCCGAATATGTATTTTGTCATTGAAAATATTAGATATTGTTAACTATATAACTAAAGTGTCGATTATTTCATCTGATTAGTATTTATCCATTTACTTATCCAAGTAAACCCCCTATATTCACACCGACTAAACGGAATTAATATAAGGATATTATTATGGATAATACAAATTTAGATAGAAGACACTCATCACCCAGTAAATCGGCTCTATGGAATCAGTTAACAATTCCACAGCAGTTTGCATCAGCTAGTTTAAATAATTTCGGCTATGATCTCGCCTATATTAGAGACAGTAATATAAATCCTATGGCGATCTTACTATGTGACAGTAAAGTGGCTGTGATTGATGCCGACGGTGATATAAACACAGACCCTAGTATTACTATTAGATAGTATGAAAACGCTACTCCTAAATATGTAATGCGTAAGCGGTTAACACTGTCTTTATAGCGCGTAAAAAGCGACTTACTCCTAGAGTAGTCGCTTTTTTTGGTTGGTAACAAGACACACCTAAAGGTTTTATTAAGGCTTGTAAGCTATAGTTTTAAATACGATAGAGCAAGTAGCATAGTATTTATGAAGCAACTAAAGGAAACATTCGCCGTAGGCTTGGTCGTATTCCTTGTGTTTTATAGTGGGCAAGTATTGTCAGCTAGGCTCAATATCCTGACAGAACATTTAGCGCCTTATCAAATTGTTAGCGAAGATTCTATCAAAGGCTTCTCAACAGAAATAGTTGAAGCAACGTTAAAAGAATCTCAGTATGAATATGACATAACAGCCTACCCATGGGCATTGTCTTTTAGAAGGGCAAAGCATGAAAAGAATACCTGTATATATTCGCTCGCCCGAATTCCTCGACGTGAGTCAAAGTTTAAATGGATAGGGCATATTGTTACAAGTACGGTTTCTTTTTATTCACTTAAAAGTAATCAAATAGTTATTTCTACTATAGAAGAAGCTAAAAAATATAACGCTGCAGTGATACGCGATGATGTCACTCATCAATTTTTAGTATCGAAAGGCTTTGTAGAAAACGAAAATCTTTATGTGGTTAATAATTATGACGCGTTATTAAAATTACTAGAGTTGTCTAGTCGACATATTGATTTAGTGGTTCTTAATGATGATTTACTCAAAAATAGAGTAAAAAATTTGAAGGACACCGCTAAGTATAAAAATGTATTACCGCTCAAAGAATTGACGATGAATTTACATTTAGCTTGTAGTTTGAATACAGAACAAAAAGTCGTAGATGATCTTATTAATGCCATGAAAGTGTTGGAAAAACGCGGTGTACTTTTGGAGATTAAGGAGAGATGGAAAAAAAGCATGAAAAGTATCATCAAATAATAAAAAGCGACTTGCACATAGTGCCGTCGCTTTTTTATGAGTATTACTTAGTCTTATATCAGCGATGCTTTTGACACAAAGTTAAGGTTGTTGCTTTGTTGGTGCTAAAACAATTTCACGAATACAAACATTTTGAGGTTGGTTGTATGCATATGAAATTGCGTTTGATACATCAATAGGCGCCAATACCCCGCCCATCTCTTTTTTCCAAGACTCATAGCCTGAAACAATATCACTCGAGGTGGTGTGTGATAATAATTCTGTCTCAACAGCACCTGGAGCTATGGTTATTACTCTGACGTTGTTATTGGCTACTTCTTCTCTTACGTTCTCAGATATTGCATGCACAGCAAACTTAGTTCCACAATACGCCGCATGATCAGCAAAGGTTTTTCTGCCAGCTACCGAACTAATATTTATGATTGTGCCAGTATTACGTTGCTTCATTGATGACAATACGGTTTGCATGCCATTTAACAATCCTACAACATTCACGTCATACATTGATTGCCACTCAGTTGCATTCTGAACATCGACTTGGCCAAGTAACATAAGGCCGGCATTATTAACGAGTAAATCAACAGCACCATATTTATCAGTTGCTGTGTCTACCGCTTTTTGGAAGGCAGCTTTATCTGTAACATCCACCTTCATGCATAAGGTATTTGAAAGCCCTAACGCTTCAAGCCTTTCAACTCTTCTCGCTAGCAATAATAAGGGGTGACCTTGTGCATTCATTTGTTTTGCTAATTCTTCGCCAATACCTGAACTCGCGCCAGTAATAACAACTAAACTTTTCATAATATTTCTCATTAGTTAATCCAATCTGTTGAGTGAATAATAAAGAAAGCTTAGCTAATGATATATGCCACTTAACTTACATCATTGATGACTAAGAGTTAACAATCTAATGTCGCTGCAATATGTATGTCGGTTACGGAACGTTAAACTAGCTCAGAAAGCCTATAACAAGGCGCTTCCATCTGTTTTGAACATTTCACATTAATGCCTCATCCGTTTTACTTATTTAATATTTGGTGATATATATGCATCAACAGCTGTATCTGTTTACTGTTAGTTGACAAAGAGGTCGTATGAAAAAAAAAGTAAGTCTTTCTGATATCAAAACGTTTGTTGTGCTGGCTGAGCAAGGCAGCTTTACTAAAGCGGGCGAAAAGTTAGCATGTTCAAGGTCACATATTTCCAAGCAACTAGCTCAATTAGAATCTAGTCTTGACGTTAGCTTGTTGATAAGAACAACTCGCACCCAACACTTAACACCACAAGGTGAAGCGTTTTATCAGCGCTGTAAACTGTCACTCAATGGCATCTCTCACGCTATTGATCGAGTGCTCGAAAGTGCAGACTCGTTATCGGGCAAAATTCGCATCAATTGTGTTGGTGGTTATATTGCGGAAGAGGTAATTTCTCCGTTGATTAGTGACTTTATGGTTGAGCATCCAGATATTAATATTGAGTTAGACTTTTCTAGTCGACGAGTCGATCTTGTTTCAGGAGAGTTTGATTTCGTTTTTCGTATGGGTGAATTAGCAGATTCGTCACTTATCGCTAGAAAACTTACCGATATAACAATAAATACTTATGTCAGTCCCAAGTATCTAGCCAAACACGGTAAACCAAATGACCCGAAAGACTTAATAAAACATAGATGTATTACCGGCAGTTTGAAAAGCTGGAGCTTTATTAATAGTGAAACAAAGAAAAAAACAGACGTTATGGTTGAAGGTAATCTTACCTGTAAAAATGGCAGGGTGATGATTTCTTCAGCGATATCGGGTAACGGCATTATTAGAGTGCCAGAGTTGTATTGTAAAACAGAACTCGAACGGGGATTGTTGGAGCCACTATTTACTAAATGGCAGGTAGAGTCGACACCCTTTTATTTAGTTTACGTACAAGATAAGCATAAACCGATGCGCTTAACTGCTTTTAAGAATTATGTAGTCGAGAACTTTTCGAAGTATTTAGCGTGATACTTATTGATATTCACAGCAAGAATACTCAAGACAGCGGGCATTTGATTGTGGATAACGTCACCTAATGATAAGTTGTTCTTCGCTCAACATTCAATCTTAAGCCCATTATGAACCAGACAAATAAAACACTATCGTTATATCATAAACTTGAAAACTACCCATTTGGAAAGAAAATATTTTCCATTATGGTCAGCCGTATAGCACCTTATTTTGCGACTATTAGTCCTAAAATTTCAGCGTTAGTACCTCACCATTGCACCTGTCTTATCAAAAAAAGAAAGAAGGTTTTTAATCACATTAAAACGGTGCATGTCATCGCTATTTGTAATGGTTTAGAAATGGCGATGGGGGTAATGGCTGAGGCGTCTGTCCCCAAACATTTACGTTGGATCCCAAAAGGAATGACGGTTGATTACACCGCAAAAGCAGGTAGTGACATTCGATGCGTAGCAGAGGTGAAAGCAGAAGATTGGCAGCCTGGCGATATGTTCGTTAACATCACCGCTTATGATGAAAATAATGTGGTCGTGGTTAAGGGCAATATTAAGTTGTGGATAACGGAAAAGCCAAAAGTATAAATTTAAGGTTGTTGAATTCATATAGTAAATAAATAAACTTCTAAAATAGAGGGTTATTTATTTTAATGAAAATAATTTAGTACAATTTCTACCATTGTCTTTAGCGGTATAGAGGGCAATATCAGCATGCTTAAATAAATCTATTTTGTTAAGTGTCCCTGCTTTTAATGCTTCTATTCCAATACTTACCGTCACAACACCGGTGTCAGACTGAGTGTACTTAATCGCTAATGCCTCAATATTTTTCCTAATTCTTTCGGCAATAGCAAAAGCACCGGTAGCATCGGTTTCAGGCAATAACACCACGAATTCTTCGCCGCCAAACCTTGAAACTAAATCGGTAGCCCTGGGCAGAGAATCAGCAATAGATTGAGCAACACTACAGAGGGTAATATCTCCATTATCATGGCCATATTCATCGTTATATATTTTAAAATTATCAATATCGATCATTAATAGTGACAGATATGTGTCATTACGTTTAGCGGTTGAAATATTTTCACAAAGGCGTCGCTCATAAAAAAGACGGTTAGATAATTTAGTTAAAAAATCTGTTTCACTGCTTATTTTTAATTGCTTATTTGCTTCTTCAAGTGCTTTAGTGCGTTTTGCTACCAGTGATTCAAGTTCACTATTCATTTGATGAAGTTTTATTTCGGCCGACTTGCGGTCTGTAATATCGATGGAGACAATCATATAGTATTCTAATTGATGATTTTCATCGTAAACCGGCACTATAGTTGAGTGGAACCACACTTCATCTCCATTTAAGTCTACTACCGCGGCCTCTTGTGTTACTGTTTCCTTAGTATGCCTTGCATGTTTTATCGTCTCAATCATTTGAGTACGAAATGATTGAGGATAGAAATCAAGAGGATAAGGCTGCCCGTAATAAGGTAAAATATCAAAAATACACAAGGATTTAACCCCCGATTCACTCATGTATTGAAGATTGAAATTAGGGTCTACAATTTTTGTGCAAACAGGTGAATTTTCAAGCCAATGATGACTTCGTCTTTCTGCATCCTTTAATAATTGCGCTTTATTTGATAGTTCAGTGATAGACATCTTTAATCCTTGAGATAACCAAGTACCTATTCATAATATAGATCATTATTAAGGTGATCTAAGTTAAATATCGATCCTGTCTTAATTTTTAATGATTTATCATTGAGACTTCATAAAGAAAAAAGACTAATTGCTAGCCTCTTGGCACCAAGCAAGTGCTAATTAGGCCGCTTTATATTAGGCAAAGTGCTACTATAAGCTATATTTTGTTTTATCAATTTAATGTTAGTTTTATCTCCTAATACGGATGTAGTTGAGCTTAGTTCAAGCGAGAAACTCCTATGGTGACGCTTCATTTTTTGAATCAATAGCCAATGAATATCGTTAAAATTGTCACAATAATAGGTTTCACACTTTTCCCACCAAGATAATGATAAACCAATGAATATTTATGAGAGCGTAGCAATTGTCTAAATCGATCCCCAAGCTTCATGTTATCAGTGAATTATATGATATTAATGAGCAACTCATGCCTTTAAAAGCACTAGCTGATAGAGAACGCAGAGCTATTTTTGGTTTAACGGGTATGGTTTATACCCCACATATAGATGACTATATGCAGGTTAGTATAAAGAAAGCTGAGATACTCGCTTGTTTAAAAGCACAAGGATTAATGGCGCAATCAGAGGTCGAGGTCATTACCATCGCCTTAGATTTTTTGCATAAAAGAGCTAGAAATAATGCTGTTGTTGAGTATGATGGTAATTCTTATCAACGAAAATTCTCTCCGCTGAAGTTAAGCAAATCAGGTAAAGTTGTTCGCACATGGGCAAAATATTGGTTTTTACAGTTACCCAGTGGCAGAGCTGATCCGGAATGGGAAGCTCAAGTACGTGAGATTTGGCCAACGTATTTTTTAATCAGAACGATAGATATGTAGCTCGGTAAGACTTAGATAAGTACTACTTATCTAAGTCTTAGTTGTCAAAGTACTGTTGAGTAAATTCTAAGAAAGTTGATATTCGCTTTGATTGATGAATACGTTGCGGGTGTATCATATAAATCATTGAGCCACGTGGCATTTGTTCTTCAAATATAGCCTTAAGTTTTCCTGACTTTATCTCATTGTCTACTAAATATTTAGGTACTCGAATAATCCCCTTACCCGCTAACGCGAGTCCTTTTAACATATTGTTATCGTTAACTGATAACCATCCATGTGTTGGTACCTCAACTTGTTGAAACTGCCATGTAGTTTGTTCTTGTGCTTTTAGGCATTCATGATCTATTAAGTCATTAGGAGTTTTTGGTACCCCTTTTCTAGCAAAGTACTCAGGGGAGGCACAGCAACAATGTTGATAAGACATTAAATGTTTAGCGACCATGTTTTGAGGAGGCTCACTGGTTGCTCTAAACGCTAAATCAAAGTCACTTCTGTTTAAATCAAAGCGGGTATAACTACAATTAATTGAAAACTCGATGGCAGGATGTAGCTGCTTAAATTTTGAAAATACATCAAATAAAAATCGCTCAGCAAATCCCGCTGGCGCGGTAATCTTTATTCGACCTTCTATTTTATTACCTTCATGTTCGGCGCTTCTTTCTAACTCTAATAGATCATGACGGATCTTATTCATACCGGTAAGCACACGTTCACCTTCAGGTGTTAATCGCACACTTCTTGTTGAGCGAATCAGCAGAATCATCGCCATGTCTTGCTCTAAACGCTTAATTTGAGTAGAAAGGTGTCCGCGAGAAATATTTAATTTTTCGGCTGCCGCGGTAAAACTTAAATGTTCTGCGACTTCACTAAAAAGCATTAAACGCTCAAGTTTTTTATGTTCTTTCATCATGAGAGTAGATCAATTATCGACAATTGTTTTTTATACTAAACAATGAATATTTTTTTGTCATATTTTATTTGCTAATGTTTTAGTGAACAATGCACATATAAAAGAATAAAGCCTGGTGAACCGCTACTATTCTCCCCGTCATTTTCCATAGGAATTTAAATGAAGTGTAATAAATACCCGTTATCTCGCTCACTAGAAAACAATAGCTCTGTTGTCTTTGGTTGTATGGGATTAGGTGGGACTTGGGATAAAAATCCTATTAGTGCAATCGATATAAAAAAAGCACATGAGGTTGTTGATGCTGCGATCGAGTCTGATATTACCTTGTTTGACCATGCAGACATTTATACTTTCGGTAAAGCTGAACAAGTTTTTGGTGAAGTATTAAAAACACGTCCCGAATTACGCTCGTTAATTTCTATTCAATCAAAGTGCGCTATTCGATTTGAAGATAACTTAGGACCGCAGCGTTATGATTTTTCACCTGAGTGGATTCTAAGTTCCGTTGAAAATAGTCTGTCTCGGTTGAACATAGAGCAATTAGATATTTTAATGCTGCATCGTCCCGATCCCCTGATGGAGCCTGAGTTAGTTGCCCAAGCTTTTGATACGTTAGCGGCTAGTGGAAAAGTTAAACATTTTGGTGTCTCTAATATGCAGCATCATCAAATGTCATTTTTATCATCGGCATTATCACAGCCGTTAGTTGTTAACCAAGTTGAACTGAGCTTAAGCCATTTGGCTTGGCTTGAAGAAGGCGTAACGTCAGGAAACTCTGGCGAGCCGTCGGTAAATTATGGTGCAGGTACTATTGAATATTGCCGACAAAACAATGTGCAACTGCAATCCTGGGGTTGCTTAAGCCAAGGGTTATTTACCGGACGTGATATTTCTCAAGCACCACTTCATATTCAAAAAACAGCCGAATTGGTTACGACATTGGCAGCTGAATATCAGGTGAGTAAAGAAGCGGTAGTATTAGCTTGGTTAAAGCGTCACCCCGCGAATATCCAACCCGTTATCGGTACTACCAATGTTGAACGCATTAAAGCCTGTGCTGAAGTGGATAACATTAACCTTACCAGAGAACATTGGTACGCATTATGGCTTTGTGCGCGAGGAAAAGCACTGCCGTAAAGGCCAGTGGTGATTATTTTTAACTTGGGTGAAACAGGTGATTAATTGCTTTTATAATGAGAACGTAGATGAACTTCCCACACTGCTAATTATCAGTGTGAGAGGTTTTTTATCAAAAGGTTATGAGACTATCTTTCACCCTGAATTTCAAATGAATCGCTTTGCAAGCGAGCTTTACCATCTTGTTCAACTACCCAATGCTCACGGTGTACTACACCAAAGGATTTGTTCATTTCCCAACTAGACGTTAGTATAAATCCACCGTCTTGGGCAGGCTGCCAATTAACATTTGAATACGCTACATCAGAAAAACCTTGTTCGATAATATTTTTCCAACACTCAAGAATTTCTGCTCGGCCGGTAAATGTGCCGAGTGGTTTTGCTTCCATAATACAATCTTCAGAATATAGCGCAGCACAACCAGCAGCATCTTGGTTATTGAATGCTTGCTGCCAAGCGTTAATACCTTGTTTACATAACGTGAGCATATCTTTATCAGTCATAAGTGTTCTCTTTAGGTGGTTGTTTATATTTATGTCGTTGTTAGGTAAATGATAAAACTTTCTATTGAATGTAAAAACAAAGATAATAAGAAATAGAGTTCTGTTTTTACGGACAATGAACATGAAAAAATTACGTCACATGTCAGTTTTCGCACATATTGTCGAAGCAGGCTCGATAACTCGAGCGGCAGAAAGACTTCAGCTATCAAAGTCAGTGGTTAGCCAACACCTTAAGGCACTTGAACTCGACTTAGGTGTTTTATTGATTAAACGAAGTACCCGAACGCATGTCCTGACAAGTGCAGGAAAAGGCTTTTATGAATCTTGCAAAGAAATTAATAAAATTACCGATAGTGCTTGGCAGTTAGCGCAAGAATCAATAGAGGTTCCTAAAGGTTTTATAAAAATTACCGCGCCTAATGCACTGATGGATGTGGTTATCGCACCTGCAATTGGTAAGTTGCTTAAGCAATACCCGTTACTGGAACCCGAGTTAATTAGCGGTGATTCTCACCTAAATTTAATGTCAGAGAATATAGATTTAGCGATTAGAGTCGGTCGTTCTCAGGCGAGTAATGTTAAGCAGCGTAGAATTGGAGAGTTCAGGGATATTTTATGTGGTCAGCACGAGATGTTGCAAAAAGAGGCCGTCGATAACGTTATTTACATAGCGAACAAATGGCAAGGCAAGCATATTAGCCATCAATTCTCGGGTAAAGACAATAGTAAGATGCTCTATGAGGCAACCGCTCAGTGTCGCGCCAACTCATTTTATTCGTGTTTAGCCTTGATAAAAGAAGGCGCCGGTATTGGTTTGATTCCTGACTTTCAATTTAATAGAATAAAGCCTGATTTATCTGAAGTTTTTCCTGCTTTTGAACTGCCAATTAATCAAATTTATGCCTTATACCCTTACGATAAACACCTACCTTTAAGTGTTAAGGTTTGTATTGAAGCGATAGAAAATCACCTTACCCATTTATCAGAAAAACAACAGTAAAGAATCGAACATCAGCCATTAATACCAATTGCAGTAAGTAAGTGAATAGTTTCGAATGAAAGCGGGAACTTTACATTTTTTATTTCGATGTGTGCAATAAAAGTCAGTTAATCAGGTCTTATTGGCACTTATAATTTTAATGCGCTTAGGCTTTTTATGAAATCGCTACATATGAACTTTTCTTTATACTTAATTAGTATTTCAACAGTACTTTTAGGGTTAAGTATTTTGCTGTTAGGTCATCATAAGCATATAACCTTAGCGACTGACTTTTATCTTATTTCAAATTTATTACCAGCAAAAATATTCAATTTGCTTGCCGCTTTCAGTTTTATTAGCTGTGCAGTTTTGGCTTTTTTATCTATAACAAAAAGCAATTTACGGCCAATGTTAGGCTACTTACTGATCGTAATCAGCATAGTACCTTTGGGCTCTCTGTTAAGTGATTCTATGTGGATAGCATCCATGGGAGGTTTTCCTGTTATTGGCTCTGGCCAAGGTGTTATTAAGTATTTCGCTTTATTATCGATAGGCATACTACTGATAAAACGCACCTTTTCTCCCTTGGTGTCTGCATGGATAAGCATCATTCCAGTATTAGTAGTTTTGCTGTGGATTGGCGGTATGAAGTTCACCTTACTTGAAGCACAAGGTATTGAAGCTTTGGTAAAAAGCTCGCCATTTATGGGATGGTTGTATAAGTTATTTAGTCTGCAAGCAACGTCAAATATTATTGGGATTTATGATTTAATCGCCGTGGTAGCTTTAATTTTAGCGATGTATTATCCAAAACTGATAGCTCCGGCAGTTGTTATGTCAGGCATGGTTTTCGTGGTAACGCAAAGCTTTCTAGTGACTTTCACTGGTTCATTATCAAGCGAGACAATATTATCAACCACAGGGCACTTTCTTATTAAAGATTTATGGTTTTTGGTTTGCTTGTTTTTTTATTATTCAGCCTTAAAACAACTAGCCTTGAAAGGTGGGTCACTTAAAATCACCTAACGTGAAAAATATCTATAATCATTGCCACAGAATTATAGTTAATGCACACTTTTACCACAAAGGAGACATTAGCCATTTATATGAAATAGTACATTTGGATTAGATTTTGCATTGATAACGCCTCGTTAAGAGGCAAATAATATGTTGGCTAAAATAAGCGACGCAGGAGCAAAAGCCAACTGTTATTTGTCCTGCTTTAACGACTTGTTATGCCTGACAGGTTATTCCTCTTCGTTACCTAGTAATGGGTTTTGGCTGCTTGATGGTAATTCTTCCGCTCTAGCTTGGGTTTTCCATGCAATTTGTGATAACTCTTTAATCCTATCAACAAATGGTTTTGAGTCTTTACCAAATTTACCAATAACGATTCCTGCGTCACCGACAAGCCCCCAAATACGATCTACATCGCTCATTTTTTTATGCATCTCCGATTGCATTGCCTCTAATCTTCTAAGTAGACGACGGCGATGACTATCATCAAAAAGATCTGAAACTGTAATTTCTTTTCTCAGCTCATTTATTAGTTCTTGTATACGGTCTAAGTCACCATCAGTAAACTCATAGAAAAAACCTTTATCAAGAATTTTCTTTTTATTATTAATTGCAGATAAAAGCTGGTTGTTTTTATTAGAGCCTACAGCATCATCAATAAGTGGCTGAATAAGAACCTTAACTTGAGCAATGTAGTTCATAAACTCTTTTAAGTTAGCTGCATTGTCATGCCCTAATGCGGGAATAGCAGGTAGGTCCAAGTGAGAGAAATAACTCTCTTCATCTAAACTTGCAATCAACTCCGCAACAATCTCAAGTATATTTTCATATTTAGGTAATAACTTAGCAAATGAAATGCTGTTCATTATGTCTGCTAAATATGTAACGACTGATTCATAATTTTGACTCTTAGCTGCTGCAACAGAAGTTAAAATAGGCTGAACCCCTGAGGTTTTTAAAAATTGGTCGTATTGCTTTATTAAATCATCAATTGCTAATGCAGGATTTTCATTAGTTACTACTTCATTGGTCACAATTTAACTCCAGGTTTTGGGAAGGCATAATAGCTTATTATGGAGACTTCTCAGTAATGTCCGTCCCATAACTATAATTTTATTCGCATTAATATCCCATATTTTCAGTACCTTATAAACTAAAAATATTTTATTTTTGTTAGGTTTTGGATATTACTGAGACTTCTCAGTAATATCCAATATAGAATTAGAGGTTATTTCAAACAATATCAATTGGTTAGGATTTAGAAAGATTGATTTTGGTTTATTACTGAGACTTCTCAGTAATATGACACAGTCAATGCATTAGAAAATGTATCGCAAATATTTCGAAGTTAACTTCCGCTTTGCGCCCAAAGTGAGCATAGTTTATTCGTGTAAAATCTATGTCATTGCCCATAACATCACAATATTCAGGAATAAACTACACAACGTTTATTCTAGAGCTTAATTTAAAACCACTATTACTATATTGCTGTGACGTTTGTTTAAATGCTCTTTTAATCGCATAAATAAATGATGAATTCGAATCGACCGGTCATCATAAATATATACAAGTTCCGGATAGTATAATCGCTAACAGTAGTTTACCTATGAATGACTTATTGTTTGAATTCATGGATAAATTAGTGCTTTCATATGGCGTGAATATTTCTTAAACTCCAGATTATTAGTCATAAACTAATTAACTCATTATTAATAACTATAACTATTTACCAAGGACTGGCACATGGAAACCAAGCACTACCTAACGACTGTTTATTGTGGAAAAACAGCAGAAATCTATGGCATGGAAACTGCTATAAATAAGCAGCCAGTCAATACCTCCCTGTATTTATCTCTTAAAGGATTAGCGGGTGATGAGTGCGCTGATAAACTTTATCATGGTGGTCTTGAACGGGCATTACACCAATACCCGATAGAACATTATGCTTATTGGCAGGAAAAGTACGGTGCACAATATAGAGATAAGTATGCGGAGAAGGTTAATAGAAAAATTGCCGGTATGGGTGAAAACCTAAGTTCAATAGGCATGACAGAACAGAATGTTTACTTGGGTGATCGCTACCAGTGGGGCGAAGCTATTATCGAGGTGAGTCAGCCTCGCTCTCCTTGTTTTAAGCTCAATAAACGTTGGGGTATTGAAAGTTTTTCGGTAGATATGCAGGAGATTAGTCGCTGCGGTTGGTTATATCGTGTCATTCAGCCAGGCATGGTGAGTGTGAATGAGCCATTAGAATTAATTGCCCGAGTTGATAATGCGATAACTATTAGCTCAGTATGTGAGATGTTTTTTGGCGACCCACTCAATCAGGAAAAACTGGCCTTACTAAGGCAACAAACAAAACTGTCTGACAGTTGGATGGATAGAGTGGTGCAACGCTTAGCAACGAACGAAGTAGAATCTTGGGCTTTTAGGTTGTTGGGGCCTGCTTAGGGGAAATAAAAAACAGGACCGTACATGGGATAAATTGAATTATAGCGAGTCGACACCACCGTATACGTCGATAGTAAAACCTCGTTGTCGCGCGTAATCTTGTGGTGTTAACCCTAACTGCTTTTTTAAATATCGGATCAGGTGGGGTTGGTCACTAAAGCCGAATTGATAGGCAATATCGACCCAATCAATTTCGCTTTTCTCACGCAGGTAAAGAAACTCTAAAATAGCTTCCAACTTATTCATCGATTGACACTGTTTAAGCGTTAAGCCGGTGACTTTTAAAAAACTACGCTCTAAAGTACGTTGTGAGCAGTTTAGGATCTTTCCTAATTCATTAATGACTGTATTGGATAGCAGAGGAAGTATGCGTCTCGTTATCTCACTATGCTTATCTTCATGGCTTTTTAACAACCATGGCCGGCATAAGTTGTCCAACATTTCACAACAGTCATCAGGGCTATTTCGAGCAAGCGTCAGTAACTCAATCTCACGACATTGAGCTTTTACGCTTAGCGTAACGTCACTGGCAAACATCTCCTCAACGTTAATAGCACAGGTACTATTAACGAATGCTTGCATGGCTTTACCTTGCAAGGCATTAAGCTGTGGTAATGAATACAGTGCGCCTACATGGAATTTAATACCGATACAGGCAACAGGCTTAGAGTGGTCTAACTCATAGGTGTTCCCATAAGGGAATAACCAATGGCTACCTTGCACTTGAGTCACATCACTGTCGCTCTTATATTGAAAAATTTGCTTGGGCAAGGTTACGATCAAATGTGCTGCAGGATCAGGATTAAGCTTTGGGTAATTATTACCTTCAGCATTAGGTGACTTCTCAAGGAACCAATAACAATCAATATATTTAGCAAGCTCTGGGTTATCAGGGCTTTTCAACCAATGTATCATCAGACTCCTTAAAGACTTTTGTTTCAATAAGTTTAGGTCAAACTACGTTATGCGAACCGTATTATACGTATAGTTTTTCTAGTCTTGGCTGAACTCAAACTGCACTATACGATGAGCAGAGCTGAAACCAGCGTGAGATATCGCTTTTTGAGCCGCAATATTACAGCTCTCAGTTGAACAAATAGCTTTTAGCCCTTGGTTAGTTGCCTTGTTGATTAGGTAAGTTAATACTTTTTTGGCGAGACCTTGTCCACGTACCGTTTGTGCGACAATCATACCTAAATCAGCGTATTCTGTTTGATATTGGTCGAACAAACGACATTCACCTGCAGCTAATAATTGCCCTTCATGCCAGTAACCAAAGAGCTCTTTACGTGTAATTAAATTACCATAATATTGAGTGAGCCATTGCTCGGGAGCGCCAATATTAGTGACGGAAAAAGTGACAAATTCACTTAATTGTTCAGCGCAAGCGAGTTGCATATCAATACTTTCAATTTTATCATCAAGCAACTTAGGTCTGTGCTGGTACATCAAAGCATTAACTTTAAAGGTGGTAGAATTATCCAAACATAAAGCCAGATAACTCGGCTCTGAAGTACTGACAAATGCGCCTTTGACTTCGCCGATTATTGAACTGTTTTGCTGGGAAATTAAGGTAAATAATTCTTGAGAAAATTTTTGATAATTGGATTCAACATAATATTCCAACAAGTAGCCCTCATCATTAACGCAACAAAAACCAACTAGGCTTTGATCGACATAAAAGCCAAAGTGTTTAGCCATAGGGACGAAACCAAAGTGCCACATGCCATCAAGTGGCACAATCGAGCTGTTAAAGTATGCACTTTTTAGTGCAGTTAATTCGCTTAGCGCTTCAATTGTTTTAATTTTAATCATTGCTCATTACCTACCGTAAAGTGGCCTTTATAGAGATTTAACCTTGGTTGAGTTAAATCTCTCTATTTCAATGATGTGTATAGTAGAGCTTGAATAGATTTAAAGATTGAATAAAAGCGACAGCATCGACCGGTGAGTACTTTTTTGTTAGTAATTAGACTAACTAAGGATTAAATTTCTTTAATCATATGAAGTATTTCCGTTTCAAAGCCTAGGTTTTGGTAAAAGCCCTGCGCTTTGTCGTTATTGGCAAAGACCTCAAGGTGTAATAAGCGATAACCTTGTGTTTTAGCCCATTGCTCAGCTGCGGCTACTAATGCTTTGCCAACACCCAAACCTTGCGCTTTTTGAGATACACCAAGTAAGGGCACGGTACCGCATGCTTCACCCGAGACCTCATCTTTACGAGAGCGAGTGTGAATAAAGCCAAGGGGCACATTGTTTTGTTCGGCAATAAAGGTTGCTTGCAGTGATGAGGCGTTAGCGAACACTTCAGCAAAATAATCATCGTGCATCTTTTGCACCACCTTATCGCTATGCCATGGTAAAACGGCTACTTCAGCCAAACGCGGTGACAGTCCAAAAATGAACTCGCGATCGGTGCTGGTAGCAGGTCGAATAATTAAATTTTTGGTCATGTTGTCTCTATTAATGGCTATTGCTGAGGGCTAAGTATAAGCCCCGTAAGATAGGATATACACCAAGAGCAGCGAGTATCAATAAAAGACTTAAGCACAATGAGTTTTTATGCCAGCCGCTCAGTACATAATGATATTGCGGGTTGGCACCAAACTTAACAGACAGTTCACTAACAAATAAGCCATAAATAGATCCGAAGAAAAAAAATATATAACTTGATGCTAGAAAAATAAATGTCCATGGTTTTAAGGATTTTATGATATTCATTGGTTAACGCTCCTTGTTGCAATGGTTCATATTGCTTCATTGTAATTCAAAGAGCAAAGCTAATCATTGACCCATAATGCTCTTCGTTATGACTGTGCTTCATTGACTCGGCGATTTACCGGATACCGTTCAAAATCTTCCCAGTAATGAATACCACCAAGCATTTCTTTAACGCCATAACCTAAGGCTGATATTTTGAATGCTGCTTTAGCTGCGCCATTGCAACCAGGTCCCCAGCAATACACCACAAACAAAGTGTCTTTAGTATATTTTGCAAAAGTTTTTGCATTAATTTCACTGTGAGGCATGCTCACTGCAGTGATGGCGTGACTTTTTTCAAAGGCTTCTTTAGCGCGCACATCTAACAATATATAGTTTGTGCTGCCTTGGGTAATGTCGGCATACACATCGGAACAATCGGTTTCACAGCTAAGTTTTTCTGCAAAAAAGTTATTTATTTTTTGTTCAGGGGATATTGGTTGAGAAAGTGTATTATTATCGTTAAGCATAAATGCTCCTAGGTTATTGTTAAGAAGCTCACTATATCGTGATTTTATTACTGACTAAATTCATAGGTTTTTAAGGTCGTGTTCAGTATATCTGAAGGGCAAAGAACGTCGTTAGTGGGTATCATTAGCACCATCTGTTTAGAGTAAAGTGTAAGGAAGCTCGCTGTGGAATTTTATCATCTGAGATCATTTGTTGCGGTTGCCCAAACAGGCAATTTAACTAAAGCAGCTAAACGTTTATACACCACACCTCCCGCAATAAGTGCACACATCAAAAGCCTTGAAGAAGAGCTTGCCACGCCATTATTTATTCGGTCAAGTAAAGGGATGTCGCTTACTGAAAAAGGTCAATTGTTGCTACAAAAAGCGCAAGTTACTTTAGATAGTGCGGTAGATTTAGTGAATCTTGCTGCCGATAATCAGCATGAAATTATAGGTACCTTTAGCTTAGGTAATAACCTCAGTGTTGAGCAGATAAAACTTGCTGAATTGGCGATTAATATAGAAGAGAATTGCCCCGGTATTAGTTTAAGCATTCATCAGCAATCAAGTGGACAAATTATCCAAGACATTAGAAGCCAGCAACTAGACGGTGGTTATATTTTTGGTGATATTCCCGATGATTTTATTGCTATAACGGTGCAAGAGCAAAAAATAACGACAGTAGCCCCGCTAACGTTTGATGCCAGTAAAATATTCACGGCTAGTGACCTTAGTAAACAATCTTGGATCATGATGGGGGAGTATTGCCCCTTTGATGACTTGCTAAAAAATAAGCTCGGCAACAACATCTCATCAGTATTAAAATCGAGTGATGACGGCACGCGTTTAGAGCTGGTTAAAGGTAATTTTGGTTTGAGCTTTATTACCTTAGATGAAGCGCGGGTAGCTGAAAAAAGTAAAGCAGTGCAGATTATTTCTACACTCGATTTTTTCATACCATTACATTTTGTTATCGCTAAACGCAGAGTAAAAGAACCGGTGATTAAAGCATTATTACAAGAAATCCGTATATTATGGCAACTCAACGATTAGAGGTAGGGAATACCATGGTTAAAATACTAAAAGTAGCTATTGTAACAAGCTTATTATTCATATCAGGCCAAGTGGTAAATGCTTATGCCAGTAATGTATATGAACACTTTCCAACACAAATAAATGCCGATGAAAAATATGTTTTTTACTCGCATGGCCTCATCGTTGAGGGAAAAAATCCGACGCCTACTCACCCACGGTGGGGCGTATATGAATTCCCTAAGGTAAAAACCGCGCTAACAAGTGAACACTACAATTTAATTGCCTATCATCGTGCACTTGATACTAAACCTAGAGACTTTGCCAAAAAGCTAGCCAGTGACGTTGACTTGCTTATCAAAAAAGGCGTAAAAGCAGAAAATATTAGCTTAGTGGGCTTTTCTCGCGGCGGTGAAATAACCATATTAGCGTCTAGTTATATTAACTCATCGGCGGTTAATATTGTGTTGCTCGCCGCTTGTTCAAGCTTTATGAAAGGTCATGCTGAATTTACCGTGGTTGGCAACTTTCATTCAATTTACGAAACCTCTGATGGAAATGGCTCTTGCCAGTTTTTAGTTGACCAAAGTGACCAAATAAACACGATGAAAGAAATATCTATCAGCACAGGTAAAGAGCATGGAGCATTTTATCAAGCTTTACCTGAATGGATTGTACCGGTTAAAAACTGGTTGGCGTTGGCAGGGGCTAAATAATGAACTTGGCAAAATCAGCGGACATTAACGCCTCTTTTAACCCGCAGTATAGGGCTTTCTATCAAGGTTTTTTACCCTGGGTATTATGTCTTTTTATCCTGATAGGTATTCTATTTTCATCATTGTTAGTTGCTCAAGAGTCGTTCAAAATTCCTAGAAGTTTGGTGGTAGAAGTTACCGACCCAATGAGTAAATTAACCTACCCATTATTTATTAAGTTGCCGAAAGGCTATGACAAGAACCCTGACAAAAAATATCCGGTAATCTATTTAACGGATGCGTGGTACGCCTTTCAAATTGTCTCCGGTGCCACCCGTTATCCGATGAATGCGAATAAAATGGCACAAGCCATTATTGTCGGTATGTCTTACGCTAAAGGCTCAAAGGGAGATAGCAGCAGAGTGTTTGATTATACCCCAAACGTGAGTAAGTCTTGGCGCAAGAAAACCGGTGGTGCAGCACAATATATGCAGTTTATTGAACAGCATGTTTTTAAATACATGTCGAAAAACTATCGAGTAGATAAGCACAATAGAACCTTTATTGGTAACTCCCTTGGTGGTTTATTTGGTAGTTATGTTTTATTAACCAAACCGAAATTATTTAAAAACTATATCTTGGGTAGTCCATCTTTTTGGTTTGATAATTACGCTATCTTCCGCCTTGAGAGTGCCGTTTCGAGTAACATTGAGAACCTTAATGCGAATGTATTTATTGCCATTGGTGAGCGGGAAAGTAAAAAATTCGAAAGCAATTATGAGATGGTAAATGATGCCGAGCTGTTTTATCAGAAAATGCTGTCTTGGCAGCAAATAAAGCTAAAGGCGAAGATCATTATTATTCCACAAGCAAATCATCAAACAGCCTTTCCAACCGCGGCCATTCAAGGACTGCAATGGGTGCTAGGCAAGTGTCATAAGTCTATGGATTGTGCCAACTAACGTTTGGTATTTGGTTAGCAAGTTCACATGTATGATCTTGCTAACCGTAACGAATATTATTTTGTAACACATTAGTGTTTTCTTCAATATTTACAGTTAAGTACAATTGGTATTAACACTATTTATCTTAAAATAAGGATAAGCGACTTATGAACTACTTATCAATAATTAAATCTATTGCGATGGCAGTGGCCATCATGCTACCGAGTATAGTCTTTAGCACTTTCAGTCAGGCACAAACAGTACCAACTCAGGGAGCCGAGTGGGCTAAATATTTTAAAAAATATGATGCGAAGGGCACCATTGTTGTACTTGATAAACGTGCACAACAAGAGAAAACTTGGGTCTATAATCAAAATAGAGCGCAGCAACGTTATTCTCCCGCTTCAACTTACAAGATTCCACACAGCCTTTTTGCACTTGATGCAGGTTTGGTTAACGATGAGTTTCAAGTGTTCCCTTGGGATGGCGTGAAAAGAGGATACTCACCGCATAACCAAGATCAAAATTTACGCTCTGCCATGCGTAATTCTGCGGTGTGGGTGTATGATATTTTTGCTGAGCAGCTTGGCGAGAAAAAGGCTGGTAATTACTTAAAGAAAATAGCTTACGGTAATGCCGACCCAGTGACTGCGGATGGCAGCTATTGGATTGATGGCAAGCTTGCTATTTCAGCACACGAACAAATTGAATTCCTGGAACAGCTCTATAAAAATGAATTGCCTTTTAAAGTAGAACATCAATTATTAGTGAAAGACATCATGGTGGTTGAAGCACAAAAAGAATGGATTTTACGTGCTAAAACGGGCTGGCAAGGTAAACATGGTTGGTGGGTAGGTTGGGTAGAGTGGCCAACAGGCCCCGTATTTTTTGCTTTGAATATAGATACCCCGGAAGGTATGAAAGATTTATATAAAAGACAAGCGATAGTACGAGACATACTAATGTCGATAGATGCTTTGCCAAGTAAAAAATAATACTAACAAATTGAATTTACAGTTCACCGTTTCATTTTGACTGTAAATTCATAACTTCTAGGTTTGATCTTAGTTTATATATTATTACGAGCATGTTGGATACGCTCTACGAGAGAGTTCCATTCATCAAGAAGTAGTTTATATTCTTCAACCTCTTTTGGGGTAGCTGTTTCATTCACTACTTTTTCAGCTAATCTTTCTAACCTATGAAGGTTGTTCTCTTCCATGTAAATTGTCCTTGTTTATCCATTAGATTAATATAGAACACTATCAACAGATTGCAATAGTTTCCGTATATTCTACGTACAATAAATTTAAGCGACTGACTCATCTAAACACTAAAAATCATTAGGTTAAGGGAGAAAGTTCTTTCGGTCAGCAGCCGTAGCACTCTCATTACACTCGCCACGTATCGTATAAATAGTTTTATTTAAACTGCGCTCAAGTTCAAAATATCCTTTACGACAATAGCTATTATCCTCAAGCTTTTCAGCCAAGCGGCTTTCTAATTCACGGGCCATTTTATCTTGTCGTTTTTGTTTTGTATCTGAACGCTGAACTTTAGGGTTATTGTCAGTGTTATTTCTTTTGCCTCGACCTTTACCTTGTTTAGATCTTTTCTGCTTGTTATCGATATTTCCATCATGACCTTTTGGTAATTCTGGCTCAGCGTTGCGGACAAAAATGATAGAAAAGGTAAATAACTTAGCGTTATCCGCTCTAATATCACTACGAAACACCTCGGTAATTTTCACTTCATTGCTACTACAGCCGGTAATAACGAACAAACTTAATAACAAGACACAAAAAGTGCTTTTAAAAAATATCATTTAATTAATCATTAGAGCAGAGAAAAACAAGTGCCTATGATAGCTACCCCTAAGTAAAGTAACGTAAAGCTATGGTAAAGTTTTCATTTTATTTATTAGTAAAGTGACTGAATATCTGTCGTTCTTATCGATAAAGCAAACTAGTGTATTTTTTTCACGTTGTGTTTTATATATCACTTATCATTTTTAGTGATTTACTTTTCTAGCCCAGTTAGTTGTAAACTGCCAACTATTGCGAATAAGCTATTTTAGGGAGAAATATGACGATATTTAATCGAGACAGTAATACTGCAATTTTATTGGCAGGTATATTAGCGCTTGTTGTCGGGGTTGGTGTCGCTCGTTTTGTTTTCACTTCTCTGTTGCCTGCAATGTTGGAAGACTCAATCAGTATCGCCTTTGCTGGCGTACTTGCTTCAATTAATTATCTCGGTTATTTAACCGGCTCTGTTTTTTCTATTTTTATTAAAGATATTCATACCAAGGTAAAATATTTTAGGTTCGGATTATTTCTTTGTGTCGCTTCTTCTTTTGTCTTAGGTATTACTGAAAATAGTACGTTGTGGATTATTGCGCGATTATTTGCTGGCTTTGGTGCTGCAATGGCACTTGTTGTTGGATCGGCTGTGGTGATGTTAAAACTCAAGGCGACCAATAAAACGAAGGCAATGGGCATACACTTTAGCGGTTTAGGCTTTTCAATTGTTATTACCGATCTTGTAATGCGCGCTGTCTTTTATTATGGCGGAGACTGGAAAGATGCTTGGCTTATCTTAGCGATAATAGGGGCTTTTTTATCATGTTATCCTGCTTATATCTTACGATTTGATAAACAACCAACCAACGAGGTTGTTAAACACAATGTTGATAAATCACTTTTCTCTCCGATGGTTATCATTCTAATTTTGGCCTACTTTACCGAAGGTGTTGGTATGGTAGTTCAAGCAACATTCTTGCCTGATATAGTGAATTCGTTAGAGGGACTCGATGGTTATGGCGGTTACGTTTGGTTAGCCGTAGGTATTGCCGGCATTCCGTCTTGTATAATATGGATGCGTTTAGCACATCGTTTTGGCAGTATTAATATTATGATAGTCGCCATGCTCTTGCAGATTATTGGTATTTTAATTCCTACCTTTTCTAGCAATATTATTATGAATCTTATTAGTGGGCTGTTCTTTGGCGCGACGTTTATTGGTTTAGTTGCTTTGTTTATGAATTTTGGTGGTCAGCTTTCAAAGAAAAATCCAGTATTTATCATGGGCGCAATAACATCGGCTTACGGGATAGGCCAAATTATCGCGCCATTATATTGTGTGGCATTGATCAAACAATTCAATACTTATAATCAAGCCTTATATTTGACCGCTCTTATCGTTGCGTGTGGAATTTTAATGCTGGCTTATGCAAAACTTAATTTCAAAGAAGCCAAACAAAGTATGCAGTAGTCATTAAATTTTATTTTGGTAATGGGCACTTGAGTGATTGCCAATGATCGATATCTTTAGCATATATATTTGACCATTTAACCGCGGCAGCCTGATCAGAGAGTTTTTCAATAACGGCTAAAGAAGATGCATCGGCAATCATCTGACTAGTAAAGCTAATGCTTTTAATTAAGTTATACACGCAAGGAAATTTTTCCTGTAACGTCGGAGAGGCTGCTTTTTTTAACCATCCTCCTCTGTTGTTGCCACAGTCCTTGACTAAATTTTTATTGAGACCCCATTCAGGATCCCTTTCACATGCTTCAGTATAAATAGGAAAATCGACAAACTTACCTTCTACATAATTATCCGTCCAATTTGGGCTCCAATTCAGTAGCATAATAGGCTTTTTTGTTGCAATCGCATGAGTAAGAGTTTCCCACAATGCTAATTCATCAGCTAAACGTTCAATGGTAAAATTTAGCCCTAATGCCCGAATAATATCAGCATCACCATAATTCCAAGGTCCACCAAAATAGACACCTTTGTCACTTGTTGTTCGTCCCTTAAAAAGCGTTCTGCATTTTTTTAAGGCTTGCCATTGCGGTAACTCGGGGCATGAATTTTCCACATATTTTGGATACCACCAATCTTCTGTCACTTTAGCTTCGTGTGTTCCTAAATCAACAATGTCACCGTTAGCGACAAGCTTATTAAATTCTTGACCCATTGAGGGTTCCCATACTTCTATCTGAAAATGAACAACGCCTCTTTTTAATGCTCCCCATTGACGGTCAGCACTAATGTTTACGTATTCTATGGGGATGCCTAGATCTTTAATTAACTGACCAACAACATTTGATAATACGCGTTGGCTTGACCATTGATTTATGGGTATTACGACTTTATTTGAAAGGAGGAGTGGGGTGGCACTTAGCATGCTGGAAAGTAGTATTAATGAGATTAAGGCCGTCACGTAATATCTCTTTTTCATTTTTAGCCTCAGAATTATACTATGTTAGATGTGACCTAAATACTCTGTCATAACTTCATGGCTAAATGTTATTGTGAATATTCACAAACTATTATTACCCTCAAGTAACTAACAATACTGAGTTTAATACATATTTGCAGTGATGTCCTATTTGCTATCAAAGAAACCGTGTCGTTGTGTAGTTTCAATTCGCCAATTACGATTGTTTTGTTCTTAAAGTGAGTATTTAGACTTATTGAAATATTTAGCAAAAAAAAGCCAGCTTACTGAATGTAAGTTGGCTTTGTTAATTAAGACGTTACGCTAATTTAATTGGCGTCATAACTATCAAATTTATTGAACTTGATAATTGAAGTAAGCTCTTCACCATAAAGGCTACCTTTTTCAGAGTAACGGTCTAATTTGGTTACTAGGATAAAAGGGTCGTTTGTTGTCATTTTAGCTTTTCTAAACTCAGCGAAAGCGCTACTACGCCCTAAAGTGCGATAATAATCAAAGACAGAATCTTCAATAGAGTCGTATTTTTTTACCCAAATAGTTTTGTCACCACGTTTCTTCAAAGCAGCAACTCTAGGTTCATCTTCGTCAAAAGACCAAACACCGAAAATATTATAAGCCACTCTAAAAAAACGAGAGGTAGCCCAAGAGCTTTCCATTGCCGCTTGTGCGATGGCGATGCTCTTAGGGTGAGGCTTAAGTGCCATGAGCAGTTCGTCGTTTGAAGTAGCTCTATATTCTACCTTTAACTCTTCAATTTCAGCACTACTTTCTCCAGCATCAAGTGTTGCTTTAACACCTTCATATCGAGTCATCAGCTGGGCATAAACAGTGTTAACGGCAGGAACAATTAAAGATTTAAATCTAGCTTTCTTCTCTTGTACTGTCATTTTAGGAAGTTCAGCTGGCTTTTGAGTGACAGTGTAGATAACTGAAGCAATTATAATAAGTAAAATAATAGCTATAATGGTTTTGATTTTATATGACGATAATTGCACGGATTTATTTCCAGATTGTTCATTAAGTTATTAGGTCAAAGAGTAAGCTATTTCAATAGTAAAACAAAACTATATTTAGTTGTCACAGACGTGATATCAGGGTAGTTATTTGATCAATAAAAATCAAAATGTTTAACGTATTAACACCTTGAATAGGGCAACGTTACGTTTTTAATAATCCTGATAATTTTTCAATTAAAATCAGATGATCTATCGGCTTTGCAAGGTAATCATCCATGCCGACAGCCAAGCACTTTTGTTCATCACCTTCCATAACACCAGCCGTAACGGCAATGATATGAGTTGATTGATGATGTTCGCCTGCTTCTCCTTGCCTGATAAGTTTAGTCGCGGTTAAACCGTCCATCACAGGCATTTGACAATCCATTAGAATGACAGCATATACATCGTCAACAGATGTTGCTTTTAATGTATCAATGGCTAGCTGACCATTGCCGACAATATCATGTTCAATAGAAAATTTATTAAGAATACTTTTCATTACCCGTTGGTTAATACGATTATCTTCAACAACAAGCACTTTAAAGTTATCAGGAAATGATAAATTTTTAATGTCATCGATAGAGAGAAGGTCTGCATTTAAGTTCAGTTCGTTAACTACAGTTTGGATAGGTAAAGTTACTTTAAAGCACGTTCCTTTTGCTAATTCACTTTCAACGGTTAATGTACCGTCCAATAATTCGGTAAGCTGTTTTGTTATACTTAATCCTAAACCAGTGCCACCAAACTTACGCGTAGTAGATGAATCTGCTTGCGTGAATTGATCAAAAAGGTGGTGCAACTGCTCAGTCTCTAATCCTATCCCTGTGTCTTTAATACTTATTTCAAGAGTCGCGGCTTGATTATCGTCGATACTCACTTTAGCGGTGATTGATACCCTGCCATGTAAAGTAAATTTAATCGCATTACTCACTAAATTATATAATATTTGTCTTAACTTACCTTCATCGGATTTTATGATTTCAAAAGCAACATCGGTACAATTTGTGGTTAAAATAATATTTTTGTTCTTCGCCTCTACGCTCATTAAATGGGTAACACTATGAACTAAATTAACGATGTTGAATGTGGATAGTTCTAATATCATTTTATTAGCTTCTAATTTTGAAAAATCGAGAATACCATTAATAATATGCAATAAATTTTGCGCACTTAATGAAGCCGTCTCAAGTTGCGATTTCTGTTCAGTATTTAAATTTTCAGGCGAGATTACCGTTAGCATGCCAATAATGCCATTCATTGGTGTACGGATTTCATGACTCATAGTGGCCAAAAAGTTACTTTTTATCTCACTTGCGGTAACCGCTTTTTTAGTTTCTTGATTTAACTTTTCAGTACGTTCTTCAACGGCTAAAAGTAATTTTTCTCGATTTTCAAGAAGAAAAACAATCAAAATTAAGATAGAAATCACAATTAAACAGAGTGTTAATAATTGGGTGTATTTAATCGTTTGAATATTACTTTCAGCAGCTTTTTTTATTGGATCAAGCATAATTTTAACCACTAAAACACCACGTAAATCATTTAGCTTCCAATCAGTTTTAGGTGAATCTGGGTAGGTGTTATGGCATTTGACACAGGCAACTACCATACGCTCTGCTACTGCGTATTTAAATAATCCGTCGTCACTTACTTCCGAAAAATCATCAAGAGAATTATTTTGTAATGCTTGCCAAGCTCTATTTTCAAAAGCGGTTAATGACCTATCTCGCCAAGGAAAGGGGTATGGGCTCACTAAATCAACCACTACTCCTAAATCTTTAATATTAATTTTTTTCCCTAACTCTAAGCTAGCACTTGCAGGTAAAGGGATGGTGTCTGGTTTTGAGTGGTATTCATGGCTCACTTTTATACCGTATGCTTGAACTTTTTGAACAACATCTACAGTATAAGCTTGTCGAAACTCACGAATAATTGAAGCGATAATTTTTGCATTTTGAGAGGCTGATTGCAGAACGCTATTATTGATGGACTGTTCAAAGCCTTTTAAAGATAAGCTGATCAATACACCTAAAATAAGAAAGGCAATGACAAAGCTGAACATCTGAAATTTCTTGTTTTTTGATAAGTGTTTAGTCATTGCAAGATAAAAGTTCCTGAGGAATTAATAAATTATATCACGTAGAAAAATTGGGATTAATTACTCAATTTTAAGAAACTGTTCACATTTTATTGCTCGATTATAACTATAGTTAACAATGCACTTAACGCTAATATTATTAAGGGATGAACTAGATTTTTACTCAAAAGCCAACTAACTGCGTGTAATTTAACTTTTAGAGGTTATGCGGACAAATAGCTTCTGATGTGTTTTTGATATGTTCGCAAATTATGTTGTTGAAATCAATATAGGGGATATCAGTGGTAAACCAAAGCTATGTTTATCAGGAATGGCTAATTTCGGTAGTCATCAACATAAGCTCATCATTAATTATGAAAGGTATTATGATTGGCGAAAGAGAATTAAACTAAGACATACCCCTCAGAGGGTAATATTCACTTTCGCCTGCTCAGTTAGCCATAGACGTTACTAAAGCTATCAACACCTGCTTGTGCACAGCCTAAATCTTGCTCTGGTGAGCCTGAACTAACACCAATGCCACCAACAACATTACCATTAAAAGTAATGGGTAAACCTCCGCCAACAATACACATACGTCCACCTAAAGCGGTATGAATACCAAATAAGTTATTTTTATGGCCTGGAATACAGGCTTTATTAAATTCATGAGTACCTTTACGCGCCGATGCGGCAGTAAATGCTTTATCTTGCGAAATGGTAATACTATGAACTTTGCCTCCGTCCATACGTTCAAAGGCAATTAAGTTACCTGATTCATCGACAACGGCAATACACATGGGCACGCCAAGTGTCTTTGCTTTGTTCACCGCCCCATCAATTATCGTTTTTGCTTCCGTTTGGTTTAGTCTATTTATGGTCAACATAGTTTCTACTCTTTAATTTTAAAACTGGTACAGCACAATGAGGGTTGACTAAGCTCTCGGCTGTTAAATTTTGCATCACTAATTATTTAACTGGCTTCTTTGAGTGGTTGTTGGTTTTTAACATAACCAAGCTCAATGGAGATTGACTTGCCCGCTTTGACTAAATCTTTAATCCACTCATCTTTACGTCGAGCAATAGGAGCTGATACCGATAAACCGGCGACAACCTCACCATATCTGTCGTATAACAGCACGCCAATACAACCGACGCCTATTTCGGCTTCTTCGTTGTCATAGGCAAAACCTTGTTCGACACAGCGCATACATTCACGCTCTAAGCTTTCTATCTCTGAAAATGTCTTACGTGTATAAGTTGGCAAGTTGGTGCGTTGCGCATACCCTTCAATACCGTCATGGCCTTCCATGCCCAACATCATTTTTCCCACACCAGTGACGTGCAGCGGTGCACGGCTACCAATAATTTGTTGAACATGCATCATTCTATTGGGAATGGCTTTTTCTACGTAAATAACCACGTCGCCTTCACGCGCTGTAAGGTTAATGGTTTCACCAAATTTATCACGCAACTTTTCCATATAAGGAATAGCGACTTTACGAAAATCGACGTTTTGATATTGATAATTACTGAGCCTAATGAGTCGACCGCTTAACTGGTACTTGCCAGAATTATCCCGATCAACAAAATGATTATCGATGAGTGAATGTAAAATTCGAAAAGCAGTAGATGGCGCCAAACTAGTATC
This sequence comes from Colwellia sp. 75C3, assembly GCF_002836255.1. Lineage (GTDB taxonomy): Bacteria > Pseudomonadota > Gammaproteobacteria > Enterobacterales > Alteromonadaceae > Colwellia. The sequence goes on from NZ_PJAU01000059.1 coordinate 206,951, forward strand.
TGCACTAAGGGCTTTTAATGTTACTGGCATGGTATAGCGTGATATAGCATCGAGTAATGTCGCTGCTCTATCGATCACTTGTATGCGAGATTCTGGTTTAACTCTAGTCATAATATTACCGCTTATCTTACAGGCTTAGTTGGTATAACATCTCTTTTCTTGACTCTTGTGTCAACTTTTATTAAATATAAAGCTAAAACCGATAAAAACCATTATTAATTGACCGCTGCTCATTTCATATCGTGGAATCCATAACTTCTCTTGCCATTCATCTCTTCTTAATTCTTTACTTATCAGTTGACTACATCATTTCATATCGTGATAAAAAGTGAGGATTTCATATGGTGAAATCCCTCTTATTTGCCTGCCTCGACGGTTTTCCATAAGGTGAAATTGAAGCGTAATAACCCAATATTTTACAAGTTAGGAGTCACATTGAGACTCATATAAAGAAATACGAACAAAGCCGTGACTAATTTCATGGCTAATACTACGACCAATATTACGGCTAATACCGCAAAAGATATTAAGAGGAACATATGAGCAGTTCAACCAAACCGACCATGATAATTCCAAGCTACGAAGATGTACTCGTTGCCCATGAACGTATTAAACCCTTTATTCATGAAACGCCGGTATTAACCTCACGTTTCCTAAATGAATTAACTGGGGCGGAGTTGTTTTTTAAATGTGAAAACTTGCAAAAGGCAGCGGCTTTTAAAGTACGCGGTGCCTGTAATGCTGTTTTTGGTTTAACCGATGCAGAAGCAAAAATTGGTGTTGCCACCCATTCATCAGGTAACCATGCCTTATCACTCTCTTACGCTGCTGGACGACGTGGAATTCCCGTTACCGTAGTAATGCCACGTACTGCACCACAAGCGAAGAAAGATGCCGTAATTGGTTATGGCGGCATCATTGTCGAATGTGAACCTTCTACCAGTTCTCGCGAAGCGGTATTTGCTGATGTTGTTGCACAGTCAGGAGCTGACTTTGTTCATCCATACAACGACCCACGTGTTATTGCAGGGCAAGCAACGTGTTCAAAAGAGTTGGTTAGTCAGGTGCAAGGCTTAGATACCGTGGTTGCGCCTATTGGCGGTGGCGGCATGATTTCAGGTACTTGCCTGACCTTATCAACCATTGCTCCAGATATAAAAATTTATGCGGCAGAGCCACTTAACGCTGACGATGCGGCACGTTCTTTCAAAGCCGGTTATATCATTGCTGATGATGCACCGGATACGGTTGCTGATGGTCTGAAAGTCCCTCTAAAAGACTTAACTTGGCATTTTGTTAAAAACCATGTCACCGATATTTTAACGGCAACCGAAGAGGAAATTGTTGCGGCAATGAAGCTTATTTGGATCCGCATGAAAATAGTTGTCGAGCCAAGTAGTGCAGTAACACTAGCCATTATTTTAAAAAATCCTGAGGTGTTTAAAGGCAAACGTATCGGCGTCATTTTGACTGGCGGAAATGTCGATTTAGACAAATTGCCGTGGATGAATAAATAAACCTAATTGGTAAAAATTTAAGTTAACTCAATACAAATAATTAAAATCTTGGAGAATAAAATGACAAAAGTAAACGATTTAGAAGTAGGTTATGACGTTCCAGCACTTCCAGGTATGGACGAAGCTGATATTCAAACACCTTGTTTGATAGTCGATTTAGACGCGTTAGAGCGCAACATTATTAAAATGGGTGGCTACGCAAAAGAGATGGGCGTTCGCCATCGTGTTCATGGAAAAATGCATAAATCGGTAGATATAGCACTTTTACAAGAAAAGTTGGGTGATAGCTGTGGTGTTTGTTGTCAAAAAGTATCAGAAGCAGAAGTTTTTGCTCGCGGTGGTATTAAAGACGTTTTAGTGTCAAACCAAGTACGTGATCCAGCCAAACTTGATCGTTTAGCACGCCTACCTAAGTTGGGCGCCCGTACTATTGTTTGTGTTGATGATTTGGAAAACGTTGCTGAATTAGCGGCTGCTGTTAATAAGCATGACACGCAGATTGAATGTTTAGTTGAAATTGACTGTGGCGCAGGCCGTTGTGGTGTAAGCGAAGGTCAACCTGTTGTTGATATCGCTAAAGCGATTGCAGCTACACCGGGTTTAACCTTCTCAGGCATTCAAGCATATCAAGGAGCTATGCAGCATTTAGAAAGTTTCCAAGAGCGTAAAGAAAAAATCGACATTGCAATTGGCATGGTTGCGCGCACGGTTGACATGCTTAAAGCTGAAGGGCTTGAGTGTGACATCGTTGGCGGTGGTGGTACGGGTTCATACTACTTTGAAGGCAACTCAGGCGTTTTCAATGAATTACAGTGTGGTTCTTACGCATTTATGGATGCGGATTACCAACGTATTCATGATGAAAATGGCAAGAGAATCTCAGAATTCGAAAATTCATTATTCATCTTAACGTCTGTTATGAGCCATACCAAAGCAGACAAAGCTATTTGTGATGCAGGTCTTAAGGCGCAATCAGTAGATAGTGGTTTACCGTACATCTTTGGTCGTGACGATGTTGAATACATTAAGTGTTCTGATGAGCATGGTGTTATTTCAGATGCTAGTGGCGCATTAAAAATTAATGAAAAACTTAAACTAGTGCCAGGTCATTGTGATCCAACGTGTAACGTACATGATTACTATGTTGGTGTACGTAATGGCAAGGTTGAAACGTTATGGCCAGTGTCTGCACGTGGTAAAGCTTTTTAATAGCAGCTTTATTGCAACCCATACCCTCGGCATTCGTTGAGGGTTTAGCAAATTTATTGGGTTTACCACTTTCCTAGGATAATAATTATGAGTAATTCACAAAGCAGTACAACAACAAATAGTTCACCAACAAGCTCTTTACCAGAAAAAAAGGGCGTATCCGTTGTTTCTGAAGAAATTTGCCAAGAAGTCATTGGTCGTGCAGATGCCTTTACCGCGGTAGAAAATGTATTTTCCGCCATGGCTAAAAATACCGCATACAACTTCCCAGTAATTCGTGAAGATATTGGTCATGCGGGTGCACTTTATGGTTTTAAATCAGGTTTTGACCGTGACGGCATGGTGTTAGGTTTAAAATCTGGCGGTTACTGGCCAGATAACATGGCACAGGGATTAACTAACCATCAGTCTACTGTTATTTTATTTGATCCCGATACCGGTAAGCTAAAATCACTGGTTGGTGGCAACTATTTAACCGCGGTACGTACTGCTGCCTCTTCTGCTGTTTCTATCGCGCATTTAGCGCGTAAAGATGCAAAAGTATTAGGTATGGTTGGTGCAGGTCACCAGTCTACTTTCCAATTACGTGCTGCAGTTGAGCAACGTGATTTTGAAAAAGTTGTCGCGTGGAACTTTCACCCGGACATGCTTCCTAACCTTGCTGCGGTAGCTAAAGAATTAGGTTTGCCATTTGAGTCAGTCACTCGCGAAGAGTTAGGTGCTCAAGCGGATGTCATTATTACCATTACTTCTGCTTTTGAATCATTAATAGAAAAAGATTGGATCAAGCCTGGTACTCACATCGCTTGTATGGGGACTGATACTAAAGGTAAACAAGAAGTTGATGCCGATTTATTAGCGACTGCTACTGTATTTACCGATGAGATTGCTCAATCTATTACTATTGGTGAAGCACAACACGCGGTTGCTACTGGTTTGATCAAAGCGTCTGATATCACGCCAATTGGTGATGTGATTAACGGGTCTAAACCGGGACGTACATCGGCTGAAGAAATCACCTTGTTTGATGGTACTGGCGTTGGTTTACAAGATTTAGCGGTTGCTTCGGTTGCTGCTGAATTAGCTGAAGCTAAAGGTCTAGCAACCTACTTCAATTTATAAGGCTTAGTGTTAGGGCATTTATCATATACGCTAATTAAAAATTAAAAAGTCCTAATGGCTGTTTATTCTTGTGAACAGCCATTTTTTTGTTTGGACAAAATAACACAGGTAAATGGTATTTATACTGTTAACTCAGTGTTGTTCACGTTAAATTGGTAAATCAATCCATCGCTGTAAAGTGTCAAAAAATGATGCGTTTTATACTTACCTTTTCCCTATTACTATTTTCAGCCACGATTAATGCTGAAGAAATCAAGCCTTTTACCTCTGATGGCTGTAGTTCCTTCCCCGATGGAACTTTTACCCAACAAAAATTATGGTTAAGTTGCTGTACTGCTCACGACTACACCTATTGGCAAGGAGGCACTTATGATGAGCGCGTAACCGCTGATAAAGAGCTTCAACAATGTGTGGCTAAAGTCGGACAGCCGGAAATAGCCGCGCTAATGCTTGCCGGTGTTCGTGTCGGCGGAACCCCTTTGTTGCCTACAACTTTTCGGTGGGGTTATGGCTGGTCCTATCCTCGTTGGTATCAAGCGTTAACCGTCGAAGAAAAAAAACAAATTAAATCACAATAACGGATATCAAAGGAGCTGTTTAGACCTGATCCTGAGCATGGTAGTAAATTAGTAAACGATAATTTGATTAAATAGCTACTAGGTAACGAAACTTCCATGTACTCAGCCAAATACACAAATAGTTACTTTTTCGGCTTGTTCTCTTTTTCGGCGAGCGTATAGTGCTTTTATGTATGTTTTAGATAGTGGAAGAATAATCAAATGGTAGTTATTAGAGAAGCGAACTTAGATGACCTTGCAAGCATTGCCGGATTACATGCACAAAGCTGGCGTGATAATTATCATTCAGTACTTTCTGCTGATTATCTGCTTGATAAGGTTTTTGCTGAAAGAGAAGCCGTGTGGACAACGCGATTAACAAAGCCACCGAGTAATCAATTGGTGTTAGTTGCTGAGGTCGAGGGTACCTTTTGCGGATTTGTTTGTGTCTTAGGTGCTAACCACCCTAAGTTTGGCACTATCATTGATAATCTTCATGTAAAGGTTGGTAGTAAAGGCCAAGGTACTGGTTCTCGTTTATTAGTTGCCGCAGCATCTTGGTCTATTGAAAACTATAGTGACCATGATTTATATCTTGAGGTTTTAGCGTGCAACAGTAATGCGATAGACTTTTATCAAGCTAAAGGGGGCAAAAATATTAAGACTGCTTATTGGCATACCCCTTGTGATAATAAAGTAAAAGAGTTCCTTTATAGTTGGGGTTCGCCAGAAAACTTAGCTAAGAATTTGGCTCATAATCTTGTTGAGAACGTTTGATGAAAGAATCGATAGATGAAGTGAAAAATGAGTTAAAATCTAAGTTATTGTATTGGAATAACCTAAAAAGTAGAAAAATAAAAGCAGGCGTAATCCTTGTATTTATCGGGGTTATTGTACTAAAAATATTCACCACAGTATTAACTTTTGATTGGGTCAGTGGTTTATTTACGTAAAAATCACAAAAGCTATCTAGTTAGCGGATATTGGTGATAGCTAAGTAGACCAAGTTAGGCTAAATTTAGTATCAATATATTAACCACTTACGAACCTTTTATATGCTAACTCGATTTGTTTTATTTTGCTTATTTTTAGCGTCATATACTGCTTTAGCAGATACAAATAAAAAGTTGGTTATTTATCATGATGCCGATTACTCATTAAATCAGTTATCGGCTAATGCAATGAAAATGGGATTGCTTACCGCATTTGATGAAGTTGACAATGAAATACAAGGCTTTAGTTTAGAGCTCAAAGAGAAAAATCATCGAGGTAATATTAAACGTAGTTTGCTAAGCATGAAAGATTTTCTTAAAGATGAAAAAGCATTGTTTATTCTTGGTGGTTTGCACTCTCCTCCGTATATAAAAAATCGTACCTTTATTAATGAAAATCAAATTCCTCTTTTAGTACCTTGGGCGGCAGGTGGCCCAATCACGCGCTATCCAAGCGCGGATAACTGGGTATTTCGCTTATCTGTTGATGATACTAAAGCAGGTATTCGCATTAGTGAATTCGCACTCCAGAACCTCTCCTGTAAAAACCCTCATTTGTTATTAGAAGATACCGCTTGGGGCAAATCGAATAAGAAAACAATGTCGTCATATTTGCAAGATAAAGTACCTTTTGGTTTAAGCTTATTCGGTTGGAATATTAAAGAAAATTCAGCGCGTATAATGGTTAGAAATATAATTTCAGCAGGTTATGATTGCGTCTTTTTTGTGGGTAATTTCAATGAAACTCATCAGTTTGTAAATGCTATGGCGGCGATGGAAAAAGAGAAAAGGTTGCCTATCATCAGTCACTGGGGAGCCACGGGAGGTGATGTAGATATGATATTCAATGAAAAGATTAAACAAGACGTATCTTTTCATTTTATTCAGAGTTGTTATTCCCTTGCTTCATCGAAGCAATCTTTATTTCAACGTTCAGTCATGGCAAGAGCAAAAAAGCTATTTCCTGAAGAGTTTACTTCGCCAGAAAAGGTTAAAGCGCCAGCAGGGTTTATACACGCTTACGATCTTGGACGATTAGCTATTTCGGCATTACAACAAATAGAATTGACCGGTAATATGAAGCAGGATCGTTTTTTATTCCAACAAGCCTTGGAGTCTTTGCAACAACCCGTTCAAGGGCTTATTAAAGAATATGACAAGCCGTTTTCTAAGTGGAGTGAACAACACCAAGATGCGCACGAAGCGTTAAGGCTTGAAAACTTCTGTATGGCAACTTTTGGTGAGCATAATCAAATTAACGTAACGGCTAATTAAGCGTTATGAACTTTTTAAAAAAACTTAAAAGCAAAGCGGGTCTTACCTATTTAGTGTTGTTGCTGGGATTCTTGTTTTCACTGTTAATAAATATTAACTTTGTGTCAGAGCGTGCCGTTTCTTCTTTAACACAACTTCAAGAAAGTCACACTAAGCTGCAGGCTCAGTCCACTTTTGATAATCTTCAGCAATTTCTTGAGAATCGCGTCAAGCTGCTTGCTGAATTAGGTGAATCGCCTATTGTCACTTCAAGTGTTATGGGGGTTGAACTGGCCTCGGCAAACTTGACCGATTTACTTAATGATCGAAAGATTTTGGGTTCTAAAGAAAAAATTTATATTACCGATTTTACTGGTGAATTAATTTACCCTAAACCTACGGTAAAACTTTCACGTCCACCGTTCATTGAAAACACAATTGAAAAGATAATTGACCATAAAGCACCGCTTGTTTTAACCATCATTAAAGACGCGGAACAGCATTATTTTAGTATCGCCATGCCGGTGAAATATAATAATGGTGTAGAAGGTATCATTAGCTTTGATATCGTCAGTCATTCCATTGAAAAACTTTTAGCCGAGTTAACTAAAGATAATAATTATGCGGTCAGTTTTGTTAATAAAAGTGATTTGTTTTTTCAAACAACGCCCTTAAATAATTATTCTTTAGTATCAACATACCCTGTTGCTAATACCGCAATGGAATTAAAATTTTATACCTCCACAAGTAAATTACAGGAGGAAAAAGAGCAGTATGTTTGGCAAATAGGTAGCACGCTGGCTGTGACTACCTTGTTTTCTTTTGTGTTATTAGCTTTGTTAATTCGTTCATTACTGATCAATCCATTAAAAAAACTGGCCATTTCAGAAAGAAAAATAAAACAAAGTGAAGAACGATATCAATTCGCTATCCAGGGCAGTAATGATGGGATTTGGGATTGGAACTACCAAACGGGAGACGTTTATTTCTCCGAGCGTTGGTTAGGTATGTTGGGATACGAACCGAAAGAAAAAAAAGGCAATGTAGAAACTTGGAGCGAACTCTGTCATCCAGATGACGTTGAGCGGACGTTGAAATTGGTTGAAGCCTGCTCTAAGGGTAGTCAAAATGGATATCGCATTGAATTTCGGATGCGCCACAAAAAGGGACATTGGGTACCTATTCTATCGCGAGCTTATGCCGCTCGTGACCCAGAATCACACGAAGTTCTGCGTTTTGTCGGCACGCATATTGACCTTACCCAACAGAAAATTGACGAACAAGTATTACGACAAGCGAAGCAGGCTGCCGAAGACGACAACCAAGCTAAAAGTGATTTTTTAGCTAATATGAGTCATGAGATTCGTACACCCATGAATGGTGTATTAGGTTCATTGCAAATATTGAAACGAGATAACTTGTCTGAGTCTTCAAAAGAAATGGTTGAAATGGGTATCACCTCTTCAAAAAATCTACTTGCAATTATTAATGATATTTTAGATTTATCTAAAATAGAATCCAATAACATTAGTTTAGAGTCACTACCGACCAACATCGAGGGGTTATTCAAATCTATAATTGCTGAACTTTCCTTGTCAGCTGAACAAAAAAAAATTGGCTTAATCTTTACCATAAAAAAAGGCATGCACGCCCATTGGTTGGCTGATCCGGTAAGATTGAGGCAAATTATTTTAAATTTAATTTCTAATGCAATTAAATTTACCCTTAAGGGTGAGGTGAACATTACCCTTAGTGAGCAAAATGAGGCATTGCTATTTGAGGTGAGAGACACGGGTATAGGTATTTCTGAAGCTCAAATTAATAAATTATTTAACCGTTTTGAACAAGCTGATGCGACAACCACTAGGAATTATGGCGGTACAGGTCTAGGTTTACCTATTGCTAAACAATTAACAAACCTAATGGGGGGAGAAATAACAGTCATCAGTGAAGAGCAGGTAGGTTCTACTTTTAGTGTCGTCTTACCATTAAATAAAACTGAGCCGGCAAGACATGACGCGTTGGCATTGACGCAAGTACAAGCGCCACAAGCAGAGAAGCTGAATATTCTGCTGGCAGAGGATAATAAGATAAATCAAAAGATTTTTAGTGCAGTGCTTCGCCCTACCAAAGCAACCATTCGTATTGCTAATGACGGTATAGAGGCAATCGATGAGGTGGGTAAGTTATTACCTGATTTGATTTTTATGGATATTCAAATGCCAAATATGGACGGTGTTCAGGCGTGTGAAATTATTAAAAATTCCCATCCCAATATTCCGGTTATTGCTTTAACCGCAAATGTTATGACACGCGATATTGATAAATATAAGCAGGCAGGGTTTGATCACTGTTTAGGTAAACCTATTGATGTAGATGAAATTTATACACTGATACAAAAATATACCGACTAACTCGATAGCCAATAAACTTGGGCAATAATTATGGGTAGTTATTAAAACGAAAAATTCATCTCAGTTGCAGTCTAAAATTTTTATCTGTGGTGTTTATTTACAATAGTTAGAACAAATGGAGATGAAAGTGTTAGCAGAGAAATATTGCTTAAAATTAGAAACCCCAACTGTCCAAGACTTTTTACTCTTACGTCGTAAAATAGGTTGGGGTGATCTTGCTGCTAACCTCGCTGAAAAGAGCTTAAATAGCAGCTTGTTTCACGTTATTATTTACTATGACGGACAACTTATTGGTATGGGGCGTGTGGTGGGGGATGGTGCGATGTACTTCTATATTCAGGATGTCATTGTTGATCCAAGTTATCAAAGCCAAGGTCTCGGCACTGTGCTAATGGATACAATAGAAGGTTATTTACGCTATACCGCACAAAAAGGCTCAACCATAGGTTTGTTATCAGCAGCCGGAAGAGAAAGTTTTTATGCTCGTTATGGCTATATTCAAAGACCTAGTGATTCTACGGGTCATGGTATGTGCAGGTTTGTATAATACCCATATCATTAAATTATTGCTCACTAGTGCTAGCTAAAATACTTCACGTCAATATTAAAAAGGCATTCCTATGATCGAGAGAAAATCTGGTATTTATGATGGTCGTAGTAAATTATCAGCCTATAAATACTTAGTGTGGACGGTAGCGACATCAGCAGATACCTCGGTGGGTATTGAACAACAAACATTACTTACTTTGGCGACAATTGAGGCGAATTTGACGGAGTTAAGCTCAGATAAAAGCCGAATTGTTTCTGCACAAGTTTATACCCGTTCCACTTGAAAATGCATGATTCAGCTGGAATTAGAAACGTCTTTAGGCAAGGCAAGGCATTGATTGAAGAGAATGGTAAGCCCCTTCTCAAAATCAATAACGCAGCATAAAGCGTTTCTAAACCTGCCCTTTGGGGAAGTCTGAGCAAATCATACTCAGCGTTACATTTCTTTTTAAGGGAATAACCCTTAATAAAAAAATGCGCCTTGTTTATGAGTCGCTCAAACTTCTTGAAACGAGCATTTTCAAATGGAGCGGGTATACATCGCTAAGATGACAGATAAACCCTTGATGGATACTGTATGGCAAAACTGGTTAGGCGATAATCCTCAACATTGGCCACAACGTGCATGCCTTGGAGTGAACCTTGAAGGTGATGTGCTAATTGAAGTGACAGTTACGGCAGTGCGTAGCACTTAATTGGTTTTATAAAAATGACTACACCTATACCAATAACCATGAATAATCTTATTAATGCCATTAAGGCTATCAACACTGAAGACCACACGTTACCTTTTGCGGTTTACTCCTCGATAAAATAGCAGCATTTATTAAATGTACCGATAGTGAAACCGTTATTTATCGCAGTCCTTGATGGAGATAAAAAATTAGGTAAGCAGGGGGAGATAATTTGTCGAGCGGGTGACTTCATCTTTTTATCGGATAACCCTGCGATAAATATGCGTAATATTCCGAAAGAAAAAGAATACTTTGCGTTATTGATTGAGTTTGAATATGAGGACTTTATCGGCATAGGTCCGAATACCCTCAGTGAACAATCTTTTAGTCTTGGGGAAATATCCATTGCCCTAGAGAAGTGCCTGCAGCAATTTGTTGAGTGGTCGTTATTCTCGCCGCAAGCCATGTGGTCATTACGCCGAAAAGAAATTTTACAATTGCTTTATCACTTGGGATATAAAGACATTTTATCGATGGCTGTGCCTCATAAGCTAGGGCAAAAAATACATGTCATTTTAAGTGAACAACCTTCAGTAGATGTAGCACTCGCCACTATTTGCCAAAAAGTCGCTATGAGCGAATCGACCCTCAGGCGCAAGTTATTCGCAGAAGGTACGACGATTCAAGAAATAAAAGATCAGGTGAAATTAGGACTTGGTTTGCACTTGTTACAAACGACTAGTCATTCAATTGTGTATATCGCAGAGCAATGTGGTTATCAGTCACAATCTCGTTTTACCAGCCGCTTTAAAGGGCGATTTGGTCTGACACCTTCAGCTTTACGTAAAACTAAAGTGACGGATTAGGGCGAAAACTTGACGGGATTGAGACTATAAATATTGCGGGCGATCGATAAAATATTCCCTATTGAAATAACCGATATTCAACCATCAATGCCCATTACGTTAAATAAGGAACATGATTATGTTTAAGTCGTTCACAGCCGTTGCTTTACTCACCTTAAGTCTTTCATCAACCGTTTTCGCCGAGTCGCTTAAGTTGTCTAGTCAGGATATTACCAACGGAGAGTTCATGTCTAAAGCGCAAGAATTTACTGGCTTTGGTTGTAGTGGAAGTGATTTATCACCACAGCTGAAATGGTCTGGTGCGCCTGAAGGGACTAAAAGTTTCGCTATTACCGCTTATGATCCTGACGCGCCGACAGGTAGTGGTTGGTGGCATTGGCAAATCGTGAATATTCCTAGCACAGTGACAGAAGTTGCTGCCGGTGCAGGTAGCACAAAAAAAGCTTTAGCCCCTGAAGGTAGCATGCAAATAACGAATGATTATGGAAGCCAAGGTTTTGGTGGTGCTTGTCCTCCAGCAGGCCATGGTATTCATCATTATCGCTTTACCGTGCATGCACTATCAGTTGATAAGCTTGAATTGCCAGAAGGAGCTTCAGGCGCGTTAGCAGGCTATATGATTAATGCCAACACTATCGAAACAAGCACGATAGAGTCTTTATATAAACGAGACTAAGATTTAACTGAATTGCTTTGCTCTTTCAAATGCTGAAAATCAGAGTCTAGGCATTCGTTTAAAATAAAAGTTGATGAGTGATAGCACGTTACACTCATCAACTTTATTGTCTCTATTTTAAGTCACGTATACCGGCGCACTGACTTTTATTTTTCGACTATTCCGCCAACGTCTCCACGAAAGCATGGCCCCGGTGTAAACTAACAAACATGCTAATAGTGATGCTAAGCCCGCAATAGTTTGTCCAAAGGGTCCAAAAAACTCTCCCGTATGCAGAAACCTAATATAGCTGCGTAATTTACTATAAGTGGATAGTTGCTCAAATTTTTGTTCCTGTACCAAATCACCCGTTGTTTTATTTAGCAGTACTTTAAGCCGCTTTTGTGGCTCGCCACCATTGCCCTGATCGACTTGATATACTTTGTTATTGGTCGGGATATTCTCTAATAAATCGTCTAGTGAGGAGTCTAATAAATTGTCTAATGAAAATTGAATGGTTTGCCACTGTGGGTAAAGCGCTTTGATCCTTAATAATTGCTGTTCAATAGGAAGTTGTAATAAGGTCTGCTGAGCTGAAACCTGCACAGGTTTTTCGAGAGACAATGACTCCGTTGATACTAGGTTTTTAAGGGTATTACCGGGCCATTTAAACGAAAAGAATAGCGCGGTAACCACCAAGACAAAAAGCACGGGTGCCATATAAACACCAAACACGTTATGCCATTGGTAATTTCTAGCACTTTTGTTGGGGTAATTACCCGATAAGGTTAATCTTTGTTTAAATGCTCTCGACTTAAATCGTTTAGGTAGCCATAAATAAAGCCCTGAAAGAATTAGCACAAGAAAAATAATATTTGCTATGCCATTGACCCATCGACCCGTTTCACTAAATTTCCCGTCAAATGTTAACCAACGATGAAAAGCACGTAATTTACTGAAAAAAGTTTTAGTATTTTGACCCGGTACTGCTAATTCAGCCCCAGTATAGGGATTAAGATAAGCGACTTTCTTTCTACCATCTTTGACTATAATCGGTGCATTATCTTGATTTTCTATCACAATTTCAGCGATCTTTTTCGTAGGATAACCTTTGGCAATAATCAAGAGTTCTGACATTGGTAAAATGGGTGTCGAACTTGTTGGCGCAGCAGGGTAATCAGCACGCTCGGCCGCTTTAATCATCTGACGTTCATAGGTTAATGCAACACCAGTGATAGACATTAAAAAAATAAAAATAGCGGCGCTACAACCTAGGATCAAATGTAGCCAAAAAAAGGTTTTTCTTATATTCATCTATTTACCTTGAGCCAGTACTGATAAGTGCTGGGTATGAAACTTCCTTGAGTACGAAAAAAGATAAGCGTCGTGCTTATCTATAATATGTTTAATCAAATTTAGCAGAAAGAATTTTGCTGGTTTTGAAGTGACGTTTTGGGTGATTGTAATATACTTTAATTACTTTAATTACTTTAATTACTTTAAATACGAATGATTCGTTATTGTATGTGTTTTTAGTATATTCATGTCTAGCTATAAAAAATAGCAATAAAAAAGCCGCTATTAATAGCGGCTTTGTGGGCAAATAAAATAGATTAAATCTAACTATATCTAAGCAAGTTAGTTAAGCATCATTCATATAGTTATCAGGTAAAGGTAACGCAGCAACACCTGAATCTACAGCGGCCTTAGCCACTGCTAGGGCAACATTTTTACACAACCTCGGATCCATAGGTCGAGGAATAATGTAACCTTTACCAAAAGATAATTGCTTTTCGCCGCTTGCCTGTAAAACGCTTTCTGGCACGTCTTGTTTGGCAAGCTCTCTAATAGCATGCACCGCTGCTATTTTCATCTCGTTGTTAATTTTACGCGCTCGCACATCTAAAGCGCCGCGGAAAATAAATGGGAAACATAAAACATTGTTTACTTGGTTAGGGTAATCAGAACGACCTGTCGCCATAATTAAATCACTTCTTACACTATGCGCTAACTCAGGTTTTATTTCAGGATCTGGGTTAGAACAAGCAAACACCACAGGGTTGTCTGCCATTTTCTTTAACTGTTCGGTATTAAGTAAGTTAGGGCCAGAAACACCCAGAAAAACATCAGCCCCTTCAATGACATCGTCTAGGGTTCTTTTGTCGGTGTTATTGGCAAATCGTGTTTTATATTCAGACAAGTCACTACGACGGGTATGAATAACGCCTTTAGTATCGAGCATGTAGATTTTTTCACGCATTGCGCCACATTGGATCAAAAGTTCCATACAGGCAATCGCCGCGGCACCCGCACCTAAACAAACAATATTAGCTTGTTCAATTTTCTTATTTTGAATTTCTAAGGCGTTAATCATGGCTGCCGCCGTTACGATGGCAGTACCGTGCTGGTCATCATGAAATATCGGTATTTTACAACGCTCATTAAGGGCTTTTTCAATAACAAAACATTCAGGGGCTTTGATATCTTCTAAGTTAATACCACCAAAGCTATCGGCAATACAGGCAACCGTATTGATAAATTCTTCGGTTGTTTTATGGGTTACTTCTATATCGAAAGAGTTAATGTCGGCAAAACGCTTAAACAATAAAGCTTTACCTTCCATCACTGGCTTGGAGGCCATTGGGCCTAAATTACCTAATCCTAATACTGCAGTACCATTTGAGATAACGGCAACGGTATTGCCTTTGCCTGTGTACTTGTAAACATCGTCAGGGTTTTTGGCTATTTCTCGACAAGGCTCGGCGACACCTGGACTATAGGCTAGCGATAAATCGGCACTTGTTTCGGCGGCTGTGGTGATGGCAATGGCAATCTTGCCTGGTGTTGGCAAGGCGTGATAATCCAGTGCTGCTTGTTTAAAATCAGACATGAGTAGACCTATTTTTTAGTGTTATAAGATTAAAAATATATAAATTAAGGGGCAGTACTCAACGTGCCGGTTGGGGTAGCATGTTGAATACCAAAAAGTTGTTGTTTATAAAATCACATCGTTGACTTTAAGGTAATAAGCTTATGATTAATCGGTTAAATGCAGGGTTGATGAATGCAAAATACCGTCGATTACTTCGAAACCTACTACTGTGTTTAAAGGCGTTTTTTGTAGATGGACAGTCAAAAAAACGCGCAATGAAAAATCTGCCAATCACACCATGAGATTGCTGTAACCGTCATCTTCGAAGTATCTGATCGAAGATCCATCACTTTTTAGTGACTGGATCCTCGATTCAGGTTTGTGGTTCCAGACCAAAGCTAAGTACCTACATCTATGTAGGCAAAGACACCACGAGGATGACGTCCCTGAACCATATGCATAGGCACGATAACTTATAAGGTGCTTAAAAACGCCATACTGCTAAAAATTGCACGGTATTATCATCAACACCTTTAGCACCTAGCTTATTTTTCCAGTATTGGTACTCAATACCCGCGAATAAACGGTTAGATGGCGTGCCAATCAATTCACCAACATCTAGGCGAACTTGTGGTTGAATTAGAATCCAAGATTCTAGTTCGGTAGTGCCGAAGTTATTAACTTGAGTACGACCGTCAATATACTCTGCGTGGCCTTCAAAACTCCAACTAGTAGAACCTAATTTAAAAGGTAAAGCCCAAGCAAAATCGACCATGAAACTGCTGTCTTCATCAATAATTGAGAAAGGAGCACCGAAGTTACCCGCTAAAGATGAATCAGCACCGCTTGCATGGATAAATGCAGTAATATCAAATTGTGCAAAAGCAAAACCGGGTAAATCTAAGGCTAAGCGTACACCGGGTAATACCCAAGAGCTGTCTACTTCTGGCGCGTAGTTAAAGCCAGCAACTAAGCCAATGTCTTTCACCGGACCAAAAGATAAATCATTACCTGTCAGCGCACCTAAGCTAAAGTTTGAATACCATTCACCGTAAAATTCAGCGGAATCATTTAAGCCATTCTTTCCAGAATATTGTGAATGGTCGACGAAGAAGAAGTTATCGCCGTATTCCCAACCACCAGCATGTTGGAAAGTAGTAATTGTACCTGTTGATGTTCCTGGAGCACCTGCACTTTCAAATTCACCACCTGCTTGTAGTTGAACTTCGGTATTACTCCAGATTTCTGCTGATGCCATTGGGGCATTTAACGCAGCGGCTAATGCAAGTGCGGTAAGTGATGCTGAAATTTTCATAGTGTCTCTCTTAATGTTATTTAATTTTAATTATTTTAGTTTTAATTTTTTAAATATGTTCATGTTTTCACTATTTTCCGTAACTTGACACCTGTGTCAGGTTACGGTTTACTAAGATACATCAGGTTGTTTTATAAACACAACTAAAAATTAAAACTAAAATAGAAGGTAAAGCAATTATGACATTTAAATCATTTAATCCACCACAAAGAATTTTAATGGGCCCTGGCCCTTCGGACGTTAGTGCACGAGTTCTCTCTGCATTGGCTAGACCTACTATAGGTCATTTAGACCCTTTATTTATCAATATGATGGATGAAGTGAAAACTTTGCTGCAATATGCATTTCAAACAAAAAATGAATTCACCATTGCTTTATCAGCACCGGGTTCAGCAGGTATGGAAGCCTGTTTTGTAAACTTAGTAGAAGCGGGTGATAAAGTCATTGTTTGTCGCAATGGTGTTTTTGGTGACCGTATGATTCAAAACGTTACCAGAATAGGCGCAGAGGCCATTGTGGTTGACTCTCCATGGGGTCGTGCTGTTGAAACACACAAGGTAAAAGCCGCGTTACATGACCATCCCGATGCTAAGTTTTTAGCCTTTGTTCATGCAGAAACGTCAACAGGTGCTGTGTCAGATGCTAAAGCCCTTTGTAAAATGGCGCAAGAGCATGATTGTTTGACGATTGTTGATGCCGTGACATCATTAGGTGGTATTGAGCTTAAAGTGGATGAATGGGGCATTGACGCCATTTATTCAGGTACGCAGAAATGTATGTCTTGTGTACCAGGCATATCACCAATCTCTTTCAGCCCTAGGGCTGTAGAGGTAGTTCAAAACCGTAAAACTCAAATACAAAGCTGGTTCTTAGATCAAACGTTAGTCATGGGTTATTGGTCAGGTAAAGGTAAGCGTAGTTATCACCATACTGCACCGGTAAACTCATTATATGCGCTACATGAAGCCTTGTTTATGTTACATGATGAAGGTCTAGAAAATAGCTGGGCACGTCATAGAGAACAGCACGAAGTCTTAGCTAAGGGACTGAAAGAGTTAGGTATTGAGTTTATCGTACCGGAAGAAGAGCGCTTACCTCAGTTGAATGCAATTTACATCCCTGACGGTGCTGATGATGCGAAAGTAAGAGATTATTTACTAGATCACTACAACCTTGAAATTGGTGCGGGTTTAGGTGCTTTTGCTGGTAAAGCATGGCGCATTGGTTTGATGGGACATGCCGCTAAAAGTGAAAATGTGGCCTTATGTTTAACCGCATTAAAGGATGCTTTGAACCAATAAGAGTAAAATAACGCTGATTAAAGCGCTCCATAAATGAAAAAAGATCACCTTTTGGTGGTCTTTTTTTTTGCATAGTGAAATATAAAGCGCTTTTTATGTACGATTTTACCACTTAACTTTTCACAATGTGGAAGTGAAAGGACTTTCTTGATAAGCCAATACGGACCTTTTCAGACGTTGAATTACCACGTAACTGATATTTTCGACAGCTGATGTATTTTTCGGTAGCGATTAACGTTTAGAAAATGGATTTTTAGTCTTTATGAATGGCTGTATTTTTTCAATACTTCCTCGGTTAAAGTGCAGCCGAGTGTAAACTAAAACATTAACCGTCTTAGAACCTAGATAAATGAAAAGAAATAGTTATACTGCTAATTATGACTTTTATAAAAATCCTATTTTTACTTTACCTTTTTTCCTTCTCTGTCTTAGCGCATACCAGCTTACAGTCGGATGATTCTCAAGCAAAAAAGGGCAAAGTTATTCTAACAGTAGCTATTGAAGAGATAGGTTACTTTCCATTTAACTATGAAGAAAATGAAGAAATTAAGGGTCTCACTATTGATATTCTTGATTACGTTGAAGCTAATTCAAAATATGCTTTTGACTTTATAGCACGACCTTGGCCTAGGGCGCTTCATCTGGTTGAGCAAGGTCAAATTGATCTTATACTCACTTTATTTAAAACGTCAAAACGTGAGCAGAGTTATCATTTCATAGAGCCTTCTTATGCTAATGAAGTTAATCAATTGTTTACTTTAAAGGATAGTAACCTTGAGTTTACTGGCCAATTACAGCAATTGACGGCATATTCTATCGGTACTACAAGAGAGTACTCATATGGAGAATTGTTCGATCGGGCAAGTTATCTAACTAAATTACCCGCATTAACGGAAGAAGTCTTATTGAAGCTATTGCTCAGTAGACGAATTGATATAGCTATCGCCAATCCGCTTATTTTTAATCGAATTATTTCCAAAGAGAATGTGAGTGCTCAGATTAAAGCGATAAAGCCCCAAATAGCAATCACACCAGTATATATGGCGTTAACAAAGGCCAGAGAAGACTCTAAAGAAATAAAACAAACGATTGGAGAACTCATCCAACAATTAAAAGCCTCTGCCTATTACCAGGAGTTATTGGAAAAATATCAACTCAACTATTAATTAATATCGACTACATTAGCTTTGTCAGATAAGTACAGCTGGACTAGCTTAAGCTAAACCGCAGCCTTTTAAGATAATTTTGGTCAGTGATGTTATGACATCATCAAAATCATCATCGTTCATTGCTTCTTTACCAAAACCAGCCAATACCTGCACATTAAAGTCAGCATAATGCTGGGTTGAACTCCAAATAAGGAATAACAAATGATGTGGGTTTATTGCGTCTATTTGGCCCTGTTCAATCCAGGTTTCGATGACAGTAATTTTTTTATCTAACCACTGCTTAAATTCGGTATGCAAATAGTCTTTAAGAATAGGCGCACCATGAATAACTTCACTGGCAAAAATCTTAGAGCCATCAGGATCATGTTTGGCATGCATGATTTTTTCATGAATATACGCAGTCAAAATTGTTTTAGGATCATCATCAATACTTAAGGTATCAAAGCTAGTGTTCCAACTGACAATAATTTCGCTGAGTAACTGCTGATACAGATCGGTTTTATCATTGAAATAATAATGAATATTCGCTCTTGGGATACTTGCTCGTTCGGCAATACGCTTAATGGATGCGCCTTTAAAACCGTGGGTTACAAATTCTGTTTTAGCCGCAGTTAAAATAAGCGCCACATTCTTTTGGCGAATTTGTCCGACTGATTCTTTCTTTACCTGCACAGATACCTCATAACTTCATTTATAGTGGAGAAAAAGAACTGTATAACAAGTTTTCGCCTACAGCTATAGCTTTCTGGTAAATGGAATCAATAATTGCGATAAATCAAAAATATGACAAGTAATACTAAGCGGATAATGGTGAGTGTTTGCTTTTAACCATAAGGTGTAGGGGAGTAATAAAGTATCACAGTGAAAACTCGGTTAACCAGTTTCAGTTTTTGCCACAAAGCGGTCATTAGGTAAATTTAGTATAAAACTTTTACTCCCATAATACCTATCGCCATTAACCCTGAGAAAAAAGAAACTATAACTGTAATGGCTGTATACGAAAGTAATAAAACTATATTGCGCTCTCGGCTTTTACTGGTATCAGAGATACGAAATAATGCAAAGGAGCCAATAACATAACTGATGAATATAACTACTCCTACAGATATAGTTAGGAAGGTTCCACCGCCAAAAATTGACCTACAAATGAAGGCAAATAATATTGGTGCCCAGATAGGGCTTATAACAAGTAACTTTTCAACAGCAATAACTTTTTTATGCACTTTAATCGAATCAAGGCGCTTGCTTAAGTGATCAGCCTTTCGGAGAATCCGTTGTTCTAGTGAGTTATCATCCATGACCTGATATTTACCTAACGCGCCAATAAGGGGCTAAAAATTGTTTGCTAAAATGTTGAGGAACGAAAACAGCAAACTGTTTTTAGTCCTGCTTGATTGGCTTGTCATGTGATTTATAAATTATTATCCGCGTAATGAACAATTGCATCACCTAAGTAATCAACCATTTCGGGGTGATATGAATTATGAAACTTTTTCATATCTTCATTTTCTTTATAAAAGATCCCCATACCTATATATGCTTCTTTAGATGGAGTATAAAAGCGGCAAGCGATTTCAAAATGCTCTTTCATTAACGTTTGAACGTGTGCATTATCAGCGGCGGTCTCATCAGCGTAATCGGCTAATTTTTTGTATAAGACGTCCCAATCTTGATGGACAAGCTCTCTATTAACATGCGCCCAGTTATCGGTAATTGATAAACTATGAGTCTGCTCTGCATCAAGAGCAGTTTTACATTCAGTTAAATATTCTTTACTTAATTTATTCATTTCTAGATATTCCATTAATTTGAATTTATTCGCGACAAACTAGCCGAATCACATAACAGCTTATTATGGATCTGGCTCAGTAATGCCCGTTCCATAATTAAAATTTAATTTACAGCAATGCCCCACAAATTCAAAGTATTAGAAACCACTGCAACCAATTATTTAATAAAAGATAGGGTATTACTAAGCCCGCTCAGTAACACTCCTAAAAAATATTCATTAGAAAATATAAGGCTAACGTCCGAAATGCGCACAAAGTGACCATAAAAAAAGAGCGGTATTTCCGACCTTTTAAGTAGTTCCTATATAACTTTTTACTACTCTCCCGTAATAGGTGGGAGTAATAGCAGTAGCGTGATGTTAGTAAAATTCACTTAAAAAAAGCAAGATAACTTAGCGGCTAAGTCATCTTGCTTTGATAGGGCAAGTCGCCTTTCCCGTGATTACTTAATAGGTAATCCCAGGTTATGTATTAATGCGCAGCTTTTACGTCAATACGGCGTTTATGCAATAACGGTTCAGTATAACCGCTGGGCTGTTCTTTACCTGTAAAGATGAGTTCAGCTGCCGTTTTAAAGGCAATGCTATTCTCTAAATCAGTCGACATTGCTATGTAACTGGTATCATTGGCATTTTGCTGATCAACAATAGGCGCCATACGTTCTAATGACTCATTCACTTGGCTTTCACTGATCACACCATGATGCAGCCAGTTACAGATATGCTGACTAGATATTCTTAAGGTGGCTCTATCTTCCATGCGGGCAACATTATCGATATCAGGTACTTTAGAGCAGCCAATACCTTGGTTAACCCAACGCACCACATAACCCAATAAGCCTTGAATGTTATTGTCTAATTCTTTTTGAATGGCCGCAGTTGACAAGTCAGCTTGGTTTTTCAATAAAGGAATAGTCAATAAATCAGTTAAATCATCGATTGTGCCAGGTAAAGAAAACTCAGCTTGCATAGCGTTTTGCACGGCTTTCACATTTACTTTGTGATAATGCATTACATGTAAAGTCGCTGCTGTAGGTGAGGGTACCCAAGCACAGTTTGCACCTGATTGCGGATGGGCTATTTTGTTTTTTACCATGGCTGACATTTGGTCAGGTATGGCCCACATGCCCTTACCGATTTGCGCTTTACCTTGCAGACCGGCTTGCAAACCAATTCTGACATTACGCAATTCATAAGCCTTAATCCATGGCTCATCTTTCATCAATTCTTTTTGTGCCATAGCACCAGCAAGCATGCTGGTATGCATTTCATCGCCAGTACGATCTAAAAAACCGGTATTGATGAAGGCAACACGGGTTTGTGCCGCGCGAATACATTCTTTTAAGTTGGCTGAGGTACGACGTTCTTCATCCATAATACCCATTTTAATGGTATTTTCAGCTAGTCCTAAATTACGCTCGATAGCGCTAAATAAGTCATGACTAAAAGTAACTTCTTCAGGGCCGTGCATTTTAGGTTTTACAATGTAAATGCTGCCTTTTTTGGAGTTCTTAAATTTAGAGCTACCTTTTAAATCATGTAATGAAATTAAGGTGGTGATAAGTCCATCGACAATACCTTCAGGTACATTTTCATCATTTTCGGTGACGATAGCATCGGTAGTCATCAATAAGCCGACATTACGGATAAACTGCAGGCTTCTTCCTGATAATGAAAAAGGCGTTTGGCTCGGTGATAAATAATCACGGTCGTGATTTAAAGTACGAGTTATCGTTTTGTCACCTTTTTGAATGATCTCAGCAAGGTCACCTTTCATTAAACCTAACCAGTTACGGTAAACAGCGGTTTTATCACTCGCATCAACCGCAGCAATAGAGTCTTCACAATCTTGAATAGTGCTTAAGGCAGACTCTAATACGACATCTTTAACAAAGGCGGCATCGGTTTTACCAACAATGTTATCTTTATCTATTTGGATTTCGATGTGCAAACCATTATGACGGCAAAGTAGCGCTGTAGGAGCATCGGTAGAGCCGTTGTAACCGACAAATTGTGCTGCATCTTTTAGCTGAACTTGTTCGCCAGAGAATAAGGTAACGGTGAAGTTTTTATTAATAATATGATACTGCACCGCATCAATATGACTACCTGATGTTAACGGTAAAGTATCGTCTAAAAATCGGCGCGCGTATGCTTGCACTCTACGTCCACGAACAGGGTTGAACGCTTTCGTTTGTTGGGCGCCGTTATCATCACCGATAACGTCAGTACCATATAATGCATCATATAAACTGCCCCATCGTGCGTTTGCGGCATTAAGGGCAAACCTTGCATTCATTAAAGGAACAACCAGTTGAGGGCCTGCTACCAGGGCAACCTCATCATCAACATTTTTAGTGGAGATAGTAAAATCTGCTTTTTCTTCTACCAGATAACCTATTTCTTTTAAAAACAATTGATAGCGTTGTTGGTCAAAAGGTTGATTTGCTGCATCACTGTGCCATACATCAATTTGTGCCTGTAAATTAGCTCTGGTTGTTAATAACTGCTGATTGCGTGGAGTAAACTCAGTTAAAACCTCAGCAACAGAATCCCAGAAGTGATCGGCAGTAATATTAAGACCAGGTAATACATCGTGATTGACTAAATTAACTAAACAGCCTGCAACCTTATAACCGTGCTTGATTGTTTTTTGCTTCATTTTTTATCCTTTTTCTTTGTTTGAAACCAAGTCAAATAAATTTTTTCACATTCAGCGAGACTTAAAAGGCTTAGAGGCAAGGCTTTGATTGCAGATAATAGTTATTCTATTGTCAAAATCAGTAACGCAGCATGGAAGCCTTTTAAACTCGCCCTTTGGGAGTTTGTCAGCAATTCGATAACGGCACAGAATTTTCTTAATATAGAATGACTATACATAAAAAAAGTCTATTTGTTCTCAAACCGCTGACAAGCTCTGAGTGGGAACAAACTTACTTGATTTGGTTTACCCAAATTGACAAGGTTAGACGTTCTTCATCGGTCATTTTGGTTTTGTTCATGAATGGCATGTCTTTACTGTCAATAACACGCGCTTGAATTCGTGGCGCCCATTGTTTAATAGAAGCAATATCTGTGAAAATAACGCCTGCTTGAGGAGTTTTAAACATATCATCAGTAGGTGTTTCTGAATGACATGCAGCACAACGGTCTTCAATAATTTTTTGAACTTGCATATGGCTGACAACTTGTTGCTTTTGCTCAACTGACAACTCAATTTTCTTAGGAGCAATAGCATAAGCAAGCACAATAGTGGCGATAATAGAGCCTACTAAGACCATAGGTTTTTGTTTGCCAAAATGACGTAAGACAAAATACTGACGAACGGCAGCGGTGATCAAAATAATTACCATTAATACTAACCAGTTCGCACTGTGGTTATAGGTAATTGGGTAATGATTCGAAATCATAATGAATAACACGGGTAAGGTGATATAGGTATTGTGTGTTGAACGTAATTTAGCGTTAAGACCATATTTAGAGTCAGGCTTAGCACCTTCTTCTACTGCTTTTACTAAGGCACGTTGTGATGGCATGATGCCAAAAAACACGTTACCAGCCATGATAGTGCCTAAAATAGCACCCATATGCATGTAGGCACCACGCGCACTAAATACTTGCGTTAAACCGTAAGATAAAGCCGTAGCAATAACGAATAAAATAAGCGCTAAGACTAAGCCGTGATCTTTAAGTTTGGTTCTCACTAATAACTCATAACTACCAACACCAATAATAATAGAGCCTAGACCTAAGCCAATTGCCTGCCATTGGGTTAAATCTTTCACGCGTGGGTCAATTAAGTAAGACTCAGCACCGACATAAAACATTAGCGATAATAATAAGAAACCTGTGATCCACGTGGTATATGCTTCCCACTTAAACCAATGCAAGGTTGTTGGTATTGTTGGTGGTGCTAGTTTGTATTTTGCTACTTCGTAAAAACCACCGCCGTGAATAGCCCAAAGGTCACCTGAAATGCCTTTTTCTTCTTTCCATACAGGTGGTTTTTCAAGATGGTTGTCTAACCAAACAAAATAAAATGAGGCACCGATCCACGCGATACCAACGATTAAATGTGCGAAACGAATGATTAAATTTAACCACTCAGTAATATACGGGTCCATAGTCTTTCCTTTTGTACGCTTACTCGTAGTAGCGTTTTATAATTTTATAATTTTATAATTTTATGATTAACTAGTTAACTCAGGGGCTTGCTGAAACGTCATCTTCGAAGTCTCTGATCGAAGATCCATTACTTTTTATAAACTGGATCCCCGATGAATACACCACGGGGATGACGTCCCTGAGCCTTGTGCATAGGAACGTAATTTTAATTAATTACGTTGTTAAATAATTATTTCTCTTAAGCGATGTTGCCTTAGACCCAGCTAGGCAACCGTCTGTTATAATTTAATTTATCTACCACTAATGATTTAGTTGATGACTGAAGTTTGTGAGTACTTCTGATGCAGTATTCGCAGATTTCAGCTATTAAATAATTTGTTAATTAAACTTTTTCGCCCATTATGTGAGTAGCTTTAACGTGTCTATCATCACCCAACATGCTCAAGACAAAGAGTTTTTCGGTTAAGGTTTTACAACGTTTGATGCGTACATCCATTAACGGTGTTGCTTGATAATCCAGTACAATAAAATCAGCTTCTGCGCCTTGAGCGAAGTTACCAATAGTACCTTCTAAATCTAAAGCAACTGCGCCACCGAGCGTGGCTAAATACAATGATTTGTACGGGCTTAATTTATCGCCACGTAATTGCTGAGTTTTATAACCTTCGTTTAATGTTGTTAACATTGAAAAGCTGCTACCTGCACCTATGTCAGTACCTAAACCCACATTGACATCAAACTCTTCAGCTTGTTTTAAGTTAAAACAACCACTGCCTAAAAATAGGTTTGAAGTGGGACAAAAAGCAATAGCTGAATCAGTTTCACTTAAACGCTGGCATTCATGGTCGTGCAAATGCACGCCGTGAGCGAAAACACTACGACGGCCTAATAAACTGCTTTTGTCGTAAACATCAAGATAGCCTTTACTGTCTGGGAATAGCTCACTTACCCACGCTATTTCATCTTTGTTCTCTGATAAATGCGTATGTAAGTAAACATCTGGATACTCTTTTAATAACTCACCGGCTTTATTTAGCTGCTCTGTTGAACAAGTCGGAGCGAAACGTGGAGTAACAGCGTAAAGCAAACGATCTGTGTTATGCCATTTTTCAATTAATGCTTTACTGTCTGTGTAGCCAGATTCTGTGGTATCTTGCAGGTCATCAGGGCAGTTTTGATTCATTAGAACTTTACCGCAAATCATGCGTAATTTTTTCTGTTGCGCGATAGTGAAAAAGGCATCAACAGATTCTTTATGAACCGTACCAAATACAAGTGCAGTCGTTGTTCCAGCATCTAATAACTGTGTTAAGAAAAATTCAGCGACACGTTTACCGTGCTCAATATCAGCAAATTGCTTTTCTTCAGGGAAGGTATAATTTTCAAGCCACTCGAGTAACTGTTCGCCGTATGAAGCGACCATTTCAGATTGTGCATAATGCACGTGCGTATCAATAAATCCTGGCATGATTAGGCCATTGTCATATTGAATCACGGTAACATCGGCAGATAACGTTGCTAATAAATCACTAGCAAAACCTACGGCTTCGACTAAGCCATTATTGATAACTAAAAGTCCATCTTCAAAGTACTGGTAACTCTCTTCTTCAGCGACTTTGGCAGGATCGGCTAAAAAGTGCAGTACTTCACCACGATATGCTTTGCGGCCGGTATTTGTTGGTTTACTCATTACTTCACTTTTTGAAGATGTATTTACAATGTTGTTCGACATATTACTTAACCTTTACTTATTTTGTTGCTTGGTGCATTACTTCGAGTGTTGCTTCTTAAGTTGCACTGAATTTTGTTTCGTTACTTGCTTAGACTAGCTTTTTAAATTGATGACCATTGAGCCGTCGAGTTTTTCTACATCGCAGTTATCACCTTCTCCGCCGCGATCGACTACGAGAAAGTCACTGACTTCATTTAGCGCTAAACAAAAGTGATGCCAAGTACCTTTATGGTAATTAACGCCTTGCTCACCGCTTGCTAAAAACACTTTGATGGCTGAGATATCAAGTTCACCTGCGGGGGCAACAACCACCACATAAGGCTGCTTGCCCATAGGAATAAATGCTTGGCTGCCCAAAGGATGGCGTTCCATCATTTCGACCGGCAAAGGAAAAGCCAGCGGGGTGGAACGAAAAATATTAAGCAAGGTTTTACCCTGTTGCTCAGCAACGTCGACATCAGCAAGATTATGATAACGCATAGTATGGCCATCATTAATGGCGAAATGTTCAGCACTTTCGGACACTGAAATTACATCCCCATAAGCGGAGAAATTCTCTGCCGTTAGCTCTTGGGGTACAACATTAATGATTTTACTGGTCATCTTATCTTCTCTGTTAACTGTTAATATTTTTCTACTGGCTAGAAACTATTGTTTATAAATTATATTGCTAAACCTTACTTAGGTAGGCTTAGCTACCGCGGTAAGTAGAGTATCCATAGGCGGTTAGTAATAATGGAATATGGTAATGCGTGCCGCTGGCGTCAATTTCAAAAACGATATCGACGTAGGGATAAAAGCCGGTTTCGTTATTGGCTTGAAAATAACTAGCGGTGGCAAAATGCATACGGTAAACACCAGCGGGTAATTTTTCATTATCAGCTAATAAACCCGGTAAACGACCATCACCATTAGTGACACCACCATTTACTTCTTTCCAACCTTCACCGTCTTGAGCAAACAAGGTAATCGGTACATTTTGCGCGGGTAAACCACGTGTTGTATCAAGTATATGGGTAGTAATTTGACTCATATTCGTTCCTTAAAAGTACTTTTCGGATTAGCCTTCAGCTAATGTGTTTTCGAAGGCTTTAGTAATACGTAGTTGAAATATTTTTCGTTGCTCTTCAGCAGCATTAACAAGCTCTTGTTTTTTGTTATTGGGTAAACGTGCTTGTAATAAATCAGACATTTGTTTAGCACTTTTACCTGTCGCACAAACAATAAAGATAAAGCCAAATTTTGCTTCGTAGTCAGTATTACCTTGAGAAAGTACTTCAAGTACATCGTCGTTGGCTTCTTTAACTAAACCTTGCTCGTTGCCAGCTAACTCTTTGGTATTGGCATACTTAGCACGTAAGCTACTCACATCACCAATTTTTGGATGGCCTTCAAACGCTTCAAAATAATCTTGTTCCGTTAAACCTAACCATGCATCATCAGCGGCTTTTTTTATTGCCGTCGTATCAGCAAATGGACGCGCTGCTACCATGTTTTTTACCCAAGTGCTTGAAGTACAACACTGCATAAATGTGTGGTTAGCGTCGCTTGCTGGTAATTGGTTTAAATCTTCTAATCTCATTCTAGTATCCTTTATTCTTTACTACTTATTCGTGTTAACTCGGTATGCGGGTTAAAGCTGTGAAGCTGCCTTATGGAGAAAAACATCTTATTCATGGATGAATAAGCTGAGTTTATAGGGACATATTCACAGCGTTTTTGCGTAATAATGGCCGCAATAGCTTAACCCGAGTTCACGTTAACTAACCTTGACGGTTACCAAAAACACGCATACGAGAAATACCACCATCAGGGAAGATATTTAAACGTACATGAGTAAACGGTTGATCTTTTTCTGTGATGATTTCTTTAGTAAATAAATGTTCACGATGCGCATACAACTTAGTACTTGGAATAATCGGAGTCCAAGTAACGCTTGGCGCATTTTCAGTGAAATCATCGCTATCACTGATACAACCTTCAAGCATAAAGGTATCAGGGAAGTTACCTTTAAAGTGACAGGTATCTATGATGACTTTATTAACACTACCCGTAGCGGCAAGTTTAACAATTGACCAATCTGGACCTGGATCACGACGACGTTTAGTTTCCCAACCATCGCCCATGTTGGCGCCACGGCCAGGCATGATTAGGTTATTTTTATCGCTGAAGAACATGTCGCTTACTAATAAAGCTTTTGCGCCATTTTTAATGGAAGCTAAATCAATTAATTCGCCGTCAACAAAGTCATTCCAGTTTACATCTGCTTCACCATAAACACGAAAACGCGCAATACCACCATCAGGGAACATAGTTAAACGTACATGAGTCCATGCTGTATCATTTAGCTTTTCTTCAGGATCGAGAGTAAAAAGGTTTTGGCTATGCGCTTTAACATCAGTCGCTTCAAAAATTGTCTGCCAAACTGTATCTGCATTAGGTTGTACTTCACTAACACAAGCTTCTACGGAAACTTTTTCTGGCGCGTTGCCACGGAAATAATTGGTGTCGATATCAAAAGCGCGAATAACACCACTGATGCCTAAACGGATAATACACCAATCAGAATCACGACCATTATTACGACCATAACTTCTGCGTGATTCCCAACCGTCCATCCATTTACCACGTTCAGTAAATTTCTCTTCGATAAAAATACCACGGCCTACTTTTAATAAGTTTTCCATTTCTGCGAAGAAATCATCACTACATGACAGTGTTTCACCACCCACTTTTTCGCTGGCTAAATCTACATAATGCGTTTTTAATTTTTGCTCTAATACCGCTTCTTCTGCCGACAATTTGTTTTGTGCTAACCAATCTTCAATCATTTCTTTTCTCCAGTTACTGCATTGTCAGGCAAGCCTTTGTCGACTCTGATACATTGCGTGAATGTTAATTTTATTATTTTGATTCAGTATTTTTACATGCCTATGCACATTGTTCAGGATCGTCATCCCCGTGGTGTCCTAATCGGGGATCCAGTCTCTAAAAAGCAATGGATCTTCGATCAGAGACTTCGAAGATGACGTTTACAGCTGACCTTTCAATAACGGTCTACCTATTGGCGAATTAATGAATTCATCTTGCTGATAAACATGAAAGCCACGCACAAAGGTATGATTCACTTGACCAAATACTTTGCGACCTGCATAAGGGGTAATGTTGTGCTTATGTTTGATCATTTCGCTGGTAATGGTGTATTCAATCGCGGGATCAAAAACACAAAAATCTGCATGGTTACCGACTTTGATAGCACCTTTAATTCCATCTAAACCAGCAAATTTAGCAGTTTCTAGTGACATTAAACGTGCTAAATCTACCAAGGTAAAACCACGGTCTTTGGCTTCAGTCCAAATTAAAGAGAGACCAAATTGCAGTGCTGAAATACCGCCCCATGCTTTTTCAATATCGCCGGTATCAATATGTTTTAATTCTGGAGTACAAGGAGAGTGATCAGAAACGATAAAATCTAAGCGGCCATCGGTAACGGCTTGCCATAAGTGTTCACGATTTTTGTTTTCACGAATTGGCGGACAACATTTGAATAATGTTTTGCCATCTGGAATATTTTCAGAAGCAATGGTTAAGTAATGAGGACAAGTTTCAGCGGTAAAACGTAAACCTTCTGATTTTGCTTGCGCAATAGTACTTAACGCTTCGTCAGAAGATAAATGCACGATATGCACTTTACAATTATCACCAGCTTCTTTTGATTCACGTGCCATATCAACCATTAACGAGATAGCATTGTTTTCCCAGCTTTTAGGGCGTGATTCTAAGAAAGAGTCGTATTCTTTAGTAATTTCAACATCATCAAAATGACCACAGTCTAATTCAGCATGAATCAAATAAGGTACATCATATTTGGCTAAAATAGGCATAGCTGCGCGCATATCTTTGGCTTCAACAGGTGGGAACTCTTCGATACCTGAATCAATCAAAAAAGATTTAACACCTAGAACACCAGCAGAAAGTAAGCCATCAAGTTCATCAATATTATCAGGGATAACACCGCCCCAAAAACCACAATCTACCCAAAGTTTATCGTCAACAGAGTCTAACTTTTCTTGAAAGGCGGCTTTGGTCGTTGTGACTGGAATACAGTTTAACGGCATATCTACTAAGGCGGTGATACCACCTGCCGCAGCAGCTTGAGTAGCGGTATTAAAACCTTCCCATTCAGTACGACCAGGTTCATTGATATGAACGTGAGAATCGACCAAGCCAGGCATAATAACTTGTTCACCAAAGTCTTTAACTTCGCAGTTGAGTGCTTGGCCATAAGGGTGAATAGCATGAATCAGCTGGTCTTTGATTTCGACGCAAGCCGCGATCATTTTTCCTGCAATGACTACTTGTGTACTTTGTAGAGCAAAATGGGACACCTTGCTAACTCCTTTAATTTAATGAACCTGAACGTTTAAATGCATTTTACAATGGTCTAAATATCCAATAACTTCGTTGCTTTCAATCCCAATAGCCAGCTATTAGTCAATCAAGCGCCTTGTTCTTGAAAATTTATCCTCATTGAGCTTTATATCCTGACCCTACTTAAAAGCGATAACTCTCTTAAACCGAGTTCAGGTCAGTAAATATGTGCGAGCATATCTTTGTTTATTTGGTTTGCTAACTGACTATTTCTTCTGTCATTAAGCTTTTCAATTCTTGCCAAGCGATGCCTTTTTTTGAACTCTGTGGCTTGGCATTTTTTTGTTTATTAACCGTTGGATTAGCTACTGTTTTTTCAGCCAACTTGGCTTGATAAAGCTGAATTATTTCACCGGCAACTGACACCGCTACTTCCATTGGTAACTTGCCTTGAACTTGGGCTAAACCAATCGGGCAGTTCATCTTATCTACTAAGCTTTTTTCTATATCGCGATGTTGAAAGCGCTGTTGAAAACGACGCCATTTGGTATCCGAAGCAATTAAGCCTGAATAAGCAAAATCAGCACGTTTTAAAATATTATGGCTAATTTCAAAATCGAGTTGATGGTTGTGCGTCATCACAATGTAGTAGCTGTTAGCTGGCATAGTTGCCACTTCTTCAGCGGGATTATCACTAATAACAGCGGTAACATTGGAGTAATTTTCGATATCATCAGGAAATTGCTCAGCGCGGTTATCTACCCAAGTAATGCTACAAGGTAAACCGGCTAAAATTGGTATCAATGCTTTACCCACATGTCCTGCGCCAAATAAGATGATATTGGCACCACTAGCGGCAAAACATTCAAATAATACGCTGGCATCACCACCACAACATTGACCTAATTGTGCGCCTAACTGAAAATGTTCTAGTTGCTGACAAGCTTCACCGGAAGTTAACAACTGATGAGCATGTTTAATCACCTTATGTTCAAGATGACCGCCACCTATGGTGTCAAAAATATCTTCATTGGTTATCACCATTTTGGTGCCACTATTACGCGGCGTTGAACCGGTTACACCAACAATTGTCGCAACAACATAGGCTTTACCTTGTTTGTTTAGTTGGTGTACTGCACCGGTCCAATTCATTTTCATGATGATATTCCTATTTATTTCGCAGCAGTAGATTTAACAGCTTCAACAGCAAATAACACACGTTCTGGTGTTGCTGGCGTATCAAGTTTAGGGCTAGTTTTGTAATCATTAACACTGGCAACAGCATCTTTTAATGCCGACCAAACAGCCATACCTAACATAAACGGTGGCTCACCTACTGCTTTTGAGTTGTAGATAGTACGCTCTGGATTGGGAGCATTAGGTACTAGCGCTACGCGAAAGTCTTCAGGTGCATCGTTAATCGCTGGGATCTTGTAGGTTGCAGGGTTGTTTGAAAGTAAACGACCTTGTTCATTCCATACGAGTTCTTCAGTGGTTAACCAACCCATGCCCTGAACGAAAGCCCCTTCGATTTGGCCGATATCAATCGCTGGGTTAATTGAAGCTCCAACATCTTGTAAAATATCAGTACGCAGTGTTTTGTACTCACCTGTTAAGGTATCTATGATGACTTCAGAAACACAAGCACCGGTGGCGAAGTAGAAGAACGGACGTCCTTTACCACTAGCGCGATCATAGTGAATCTTAGGTGTTTTGTAGAAACCGGTAGAAGATAACGAAACACGATTCATGTAAGCAATTTGAGAGAACTCAGCAAAGCTAAACGTTTCTGTGCCTACAATCACATTGTTGTTTTCAAATTGAACTTGTCCAGCTTCAACGTCATATTTCTCACAAGCAAAGTCAATTAAACGTTGTTTGATGGTTTTAGCCGCCGCTTCAGCCGCTTTACCATTTAAGTCAGTACCTGAAGAGGCAGCGGTAGGCGATGAATTTGGCACTTTATCAGTACGAGCAGCAGAACAAGCAACCGTATCAACATCAACTTGGAATTCTTCAGCAACAATTTGCGCTACTTTAGTATTCAAACCTTGCCCCATTTCACTACCACCATGGCTTAAGTGAATTGTGCCATCAGTGTAAATATGAACGAGTGCACCCGCTTGGTTTAAATGCTGAACAGTAAAAGAAATACCAAATTTAACCGGTGTTAAGGCAATACCTTTTTTCAGTATGCTGCTATTAGCATTATATTCAGTAATGGCTTTACGACGGGCTTGGTAATCTGAACTTTCTTCTAACGATTCAATGATCTCGCTTAAGTTGTTATGTTCAACGGTTTGATCATAGTGAGTAACGTTACGTTCTTCTTTCCCGTATAAGTTAATTTTGCGAATATCTAATGGATCTTTACCGAGATGGCGGGCAATTTCATCCATGATCAATTCGATAGTCATCATACCTTGAGGACCACCAAAACCACGGTAAGCGGTATGAGAAACCGTGTTTAGTTTGCAACGATTACCAGTAATCGTTGATTGATCTAAGTAGTAAGCATTATCTGAGTGGAACATCGCTCTATCAACAATTGCATCAGATAAATCTGGTGAGTAACCACAGTTACCATTTACTTCGATGTTAATGCCTTTGATCTGACCATTTTTGTCAAAACCAACGGTGTAGTTGTTTTCAAAAGGGTGACGTTTACCTGTCATGACCATATCGTCTAAACGCGCTAACTTAAATTTAACAGGACGTTTTGTTTCATTAGCAAGTAAAGCGGCAATACATGCCCAAGGCGCTGCTTGTGTTTCTTTACCACCGAAACCACCACCCATACGGCGCATATCAACTAAAACTTTGTTTAGTGGAATATCAAGTACTTCAGCGACTAGCTTTTGTACTTCACTTGGATGTTGTGAAGAGGTGTAAATGTTCATGCCACCATCTTCAGTAGGCTCAGCTGTTGAAACTTGGCCTTCAAGATACATATGCTCTTGACCACCAACGCTGATTTCACCTGATAATTGATGCTCAGCCGCCGCAATAGCAGATTCAGAATCGCCACGTTTTAAGGTATGTGGCGGACGAACAAAGCTTTTTTTGGCTAAAGCGTCTTTTACGGTAAGTACTGCTTCAAGTTCTTCATACTCAACTTTTGCCAATTTAACGGCTTTACGCGCAAGGTCGAAACTTGTTGCAGCAACGGCGAAAAGCGGTTGACCAACAAATTCTACTTTACCAATAGCTAATACCGGGTCACCTGGAAATACCGGACCGATATCAGTATGACCGGGTACATCTTCAACGGTAATTACTTTTACCACACCTTCTGCCGCTTTAACGGCAGATAAGTCCATTGAAATGATGTTAGCGTGCGCCATGGTTGATTGACCAACCGCTGCATGTAATTCGCCACGAAGTGCTGGACGGTCATCAACATAAATTGCTTCACCAGCGACTTGCTTGTCAGCACTTTCATGTTTTTTAGAGCGACCTACGCCACCTAGACCAATATTTTTTTGTCCGTTAACAACAGTTTTATCTGTGTTTGATTGTACTTTGTTAGTAACGGCTTTTTTTACATCGATAAGACTACGCATTAGTAATTCACCACTCGTGTTTCAATAACTTCTCTTGTTTGGATACTTTGAAGCTCTAAATAACATTTTTCGATAAGGTTTTGAGCTACGGTCATACGGTACTTATCAGAAGCACGTACATCAGTCATAGGTTGGAAATCAGCGGTTAAGGCTGCTTTCGCTTGTGCGACTGATTCTTTGGTAAAGTCTTTTCCTAACAATGCAGCTTCTGCAGCTGAACCACGTTTAGGAATACCCGCCATGCCACCAAAAGCTAAACGAACATTAGTAATTTTTTGTCCATCTTGCTCAATGAAGAACGCAGCTAATACCGCAGAAATATCATCATCTAAGCGCTTAGAGATCTTGTAAAGCTTAAGTGTTTGACCAGCAATGGGCTTAGGAATTGTAATAGATTTGATGAATTCAGATGTTTGCAGAACCGTTTTCTTGTAATCAAGGAAAAACTCTTCAACTAAGATAGTACGCTCTGTGCCTTTAAGGTGCAGCGTCATCGTTGCGCCTAGTGCGATTAATGCAGGAGGCATATCGCCGATAGGTGAAGCGTTACCTACGTTTCCGCCTAAAGTACCGGTATTACGAACTTGTTTCGCACCAATACGCTCAATCATGTCACCAAGATCTGGGTAGTAGTGGTGTAAAGTATCGATAAAATCACTGTAGGGTAATGCAGAGCCAATAACTATTTCAGACTCAGTTTCTTCAATAGTGGTTAATTCAGCAACGTTACCAACATACACTAACTTTTTGACAACGGCTAAATTTTGAGTAACTGAAAGGGCTAAATCGGTACCACCAGCCACTAACGTTGATTTTGGTTCGTTAGTTAACTCAGTAGCTAGTTCATCAAGGTTCTGCGGAGCGATATAAGTATTACCATTGCCATTTAATGTAGGGGTTGGTAATTTCTCTAGCTCAGTAAGTGTCACTAACGTTTGTTGGTAATGCTTAGCAAAAGAATCGTCTTGATTACCTTCGCTAGAAGTCATTGCCGCTTCAATTATTGAACGGTAACCCGTACAACGACATAAATTCCCTGCTAATGCTTCTAGTACTTCAGCACGATTTGGTTTGTTATTTTGCTTATGTAAAGCAAATGATGACATTACAAAACCTGGTGTACAGAAGCCACATTGTGAACCGTGGTTATCAACAATCGTTTGCTGAGCATGGTGCAATTTAGCGCCATCTTTTAAGTCTTCAACGGTAATCAATTGCTTGCCATGTAAATTACCGACAAAGGTAATACAGGAGTTAATTGATTTATAAGTAAGTTGACCTGCCTTTTCAGGATCTAGTTCAGCGAGTACTACAGTACAAGCACCACAGTCACCGGAAGCACAGCCCTCTTTTGTACCAGACTTAAATTTCTCTTCACGTAAATATTGTAAAACCGTCGTATTAGGATCTAAGTTTTCAATGTTTACTAGCTCGTTGTTTAACAGGAATTTTATTGTATTTGCTACCATTATTCTTTCCGCTTTAATTTTGATTTTTAGTGTCGATTCGAATATTCGTATGGATTGACTATAGCAGAATCATTAGTTGACACAAGTGTCAGCTTTGATTTATTTGTTCACTTTATATTTGAGTAAAGGCACTAAATACAGCTTTATTCTTTTTTAATTACGGGACGTAAGGGGTAGTATTTAGTGATGAACTTATTGTAAAACAATGTGTTAAGCGAATATATTTAGGAGAGGGATTTCAGTTTGTAAAGGAATATTTATCAGCAAACTCTTTAGGATGCTAATTTCATCATGTGAAATTAATCCGTTTAGTATTTATTAGAAATAGAAATAGGCAGGACTTATACACTGCAAGGTTGGATCTGCAATAGTAAGTGCGGCTTTTTATAATGGTGCTAGAGCTCAAATGGCTCTTACAAAACAAAGATTAAAAATTAACAGCTAACAGCTTTTCTTTATTATCTTGTAACCAGTATTTGTTGGCATTGTCCTGAATGTATTGCGAGTAGAAGTCGTAGTTAACTTGTGCGGTTGGATCGCTACAGAGTAATAAGGCTATATCTAAACTTAGCAGTTTATCTCCAGCAAGCCTTGCTTGTTCAAAAGTACGCTGTGCATGGTGATTGAAAAGCTCTGTGTTTGCATTCGCTTGTGCTAGCAAGGTTTTAAGATAAGAATTCTGTGCATTATCCGTAGCATCAGTAGTAATCAAGGCTTCCGCCTCTAGCAGCCGGTCTTGTTTAAGATAATGGCGCAATAATTGTTGTCGACTAGATTGAGCAACCCAATGATCGGGTGTTAACTGTGTATATTCCAGTACCTGCTTCCAATGAGGCTCTTTATCTGAAGCTGTTTTAGCAAAAATAGCGTAATGAAAGGGGATTTTAGCAAAGTGGTAAATAGGCAGTTGATAGCTTTTCATCTTACTTTCAGCTTGTTGTAAGTACAGGTATCTATCGACTTCTTGATGATGTTTATGCGCAAGGACTGATAAGTAGGTTAATGCGTCTAACTCTCGTGGTATGTCGTTAGCATCAAGAGATAATTGTGCAGATTTAAGTAAATTCACTTTAATGGCGGGATAATCATCTTCTTGATGATCCAACCATGAGTGAGCAAACCACGCATCAGCTTGGCGTTTTAAATCGTCTATCTGCTCAAAGTACTTAATGGCTGAAGTCAGTTTATGCGAGCTTAATTCATATAACTCTTTACGGGTTAGAATTTCACTTTGAAAAAGCAATGCATTACCCAGTTGTTGCCAATTTCCGAAAGCTTCTGCGACATTCGCTAATTTATCTGCCATGACCATGGCTTTTTCCAATTCATCCATTTGAATATAGGTCTTGATTAACGCCCCTAAAATAATAAGGTCATCGGGGGATTGTTGATGGGCGATAGATAAGTTAGCTTGTTTCAGCTCAGGTGTTTGCGCAGTATTGAGTAAGTCATAAATAACATTTTGCTGTAAATGCATTTGTAGCTTTTGCATTACTTCATCCGTTGAAGCGCCGGATAGCTGTCCTTGCCAATCAGAAAAAGGGCCTTTTACCAGAAAATCCACATAACTTTGTTGATCATGTTGACGAATTGTTGCCGTTAATATGAGTGGATGCGTTGACGCCAAACTACGATATTTCAGTTCTATTGTATTGTGAAAGTCTTCCGTGGTGATATTAGCTAGCTCGGTAAAATCAAAATACTCATTATCATCTAGGGTAACGTTTTCATTACCTTGCATGGTCGAAATTGGAATGTAGGCAATTCTTTTTAATGGACTTCGACTTTCTGGAGTAAAGGGACTTTGAAATGTGACAACAGTAATGATGAAGAGGATTACGCTAGCAATTAGAGCGTATGACCAATAATTCCTCACTGTAGTCTGTGCAGGACTAGGTAAAGTACTTTGTGAAGCGTTTGATAAAGAAGTCGGTGAAGTACTTGAAGAAATTATCGGTGAGGTCTTTGATGGAACAACAGCGTTATTAGCTGGTGGATTTTGTTCAGAGAGCTCAGATACGGGTAATATGATTTCAGTAGCTAATAGCCACTGATAACCACGCTTAGGAAACGTTTTAATGGCATCGTTACCAAATAAACTTCTTAAATGACTAATGTTTTGAAATACCGCTTGCTCAGAAACGACTTTACCTTGCCAAACTTGCGATAGGATATCGTCTTTACTTAGCACTTTGTCAGCTTGCTCAACAAGTAGGGCAAGTAATTTGGCTTCGTTGTGTCGAATGGCTAATGACTGACCATTTTCTACTAAGACTAGACTTTCGCTGTCAAATTCAAAATGTTTAAAGCTATAACGCATCGTTTACTTAAGTACCTGAATGATTGTTTCATATTTATCTTAACTGATTAGTTATACCATTTACATTAACTTAGTGATCAAAATTCAATGAGGATAAATTTTCAAGTTCAAGGCGCGTGATTGAGCAATAGCTGGCTATTGGGATTGAACGCAACATAGAAATTGTAGATTTAGACCATTTGAAGATGGGCAATCAATTAGTGTAATTGGTATTATACCAAGTGATCAATTAATTAACTTACTGGATATTTTCAAAGCGTCAGAGCAAATTGTGTAAATATCTTGCCAGCAGCATTCTCAAAATATTCACGCTAAGGCTTGTCAGGATCTATTTAACTGGCATGATGTACTCAATTCTTATCTTGTTTGTTTTATCGACGATACAACAATCATGCTAATCACTCGATACAGGCTGAAATCAGCGGAGTTGTTAATGTTTTCTCGAAGTAGTCGCTTTGCCTTAATTCTTACGGCAATTAGCTTGATGGGCTTATTTTCCTTTGCTGCCATCGCCCATGGCGTAGATGAAAGCACCCGTCTATTTTTACAAAACAATACTGGGGTTCAATTTTTTCCTTTTATGTACATTGGCGCTAAACATATGGTGACCGGGTACGATCACTTGCTGTTTTTAGCGGGTGTTATTTTCTTTTTATACAAGAGCAAAGACATATTACTTTATGTCAGCATGTTTACCGTGGGACACAGCTTAACGTTACTCTTTGGTGTGCTCGGTGATGTACAAGTAAATGCCTATATTATTGATGCTATTATTGGTTTTTCTGTGGTGTATAAAGGTTTTGACAACTTAGGCGGCTTTCAGCGTACCTTAGGTTTTAGCCCAAATGCGAAAATGGCAGTACTAATTTTTGGCTTATTCCATGGCTTTGGTTTAGCGACAAAACTACAAGAGTTTCAACTACCTCAAGATGGATTATTGACTAACTTAATTGCTTTTAATATAGGGGTAGAACTGGGGCAATTTACCGCGCTAATGTTTATATTATTGCTGATTAGCTTTTGGCGTAAACATCATTCATTTAAACAATTTTCAACGGTAAGTAATACCTTATTAATGAGCGCAGGTTTTATGCTGATAGGGTTTCAGTTAACCGGTTATTTCACTAGCTAGCTATTACTAACAATAAGAAAAAAGAGATATATTTATGCAACATACCTTATCAAACAAAGCCTTGTTCAAATCAACGATTATCGCCGCAGTGATTGCTGGTTTAGTACTTATTAGTTTTATATTACCAGCAGAATATAATATCGACCCAACAGGTATTGGCGCTAAATTGGGTTTAACGGCTTTAGCCAATCCGGTGGCTACTTCGGAAATTAAAACTAAACAGACGGAGAACAGTACTGATAGCCAAAAATCAGCGGATATTATTGAGGTTGTTGTGCCAGCAGGGCGTGGTGTTGAATATAAATTCGCAATGACTCAGTTTAAAAAAATGGAATACCAATGGCAAACAGATGGCACAGTACTTTTTTTTGACTTACATGGTGAGCCTGAAGGTGATACTACCGGATATTATGAAAGTTATGCCATTGCTACGTCTATTGAAATGAAAGGTAGTTTTACTACGCCATTTACTGGTATTCATGGCTGGTATTGGAAAAACACTTCAGATAAACCGATTACTGTGAAGCTCAACGTAAGTGGCGAATACACCATTGTCGGCTTAAAGAAATAAAGTTTTTTGCTGATTTTAAATTGATTTTAGTGAGCATCTACTATTGGTTAGATCTTTAATAATTTATTGACTAACCAAGTGTTTTCTTTTTTTACTAATTGTATTTTCCTAACTTCTTTATAAATTCTCTCATTGCGTTTACCTGTTAATAAAACGGTCATAGTTACTTGGATATTAGCCGCATCAATTACTGTCGTGGCTAATCTTTGAGTGTCTATGGTCACGGAGTCGAATGATAAGTTAAGTCCGCGTCGCGCAAAATTATTAAGCGTTTTATATTTTATAATGTCTTTTTTAAAACTTACAGAGCTGAGTGAAAGGGCTGTATTTATATTTTTTTGATTATATATCGCATCAAAAAATGCAATGGTGACCTCTGCCTCTGACGCGCCAGATACTTCTTCAGTACAGCTAGTGGTTAAGTAAAGCATCGATAAGATAAGTAATAAACCCATATTACGCACTAGAGGTATCATCATGTTATTTCCTTTTTGTTGATTATATTAATTTGTTATTCTTATCTAATTAGCCATTAGATAGAACAAGTTTAACTATTGTTAACAATAGTCTTTAGCAGTAATAAAAGAAAAAATAAAATCAAATTATTTTAACTTTCTTCATTTTTTAGATTGATAGTAATCTATTGAATCCAGTTGGATGAGGTACTGCTAGTTGCTATTCGCCTTTAATATCTTAGCTTAGCGTGGCTAATAATCCATTCACCTTATAGAAAGCCGCTTTTGTCTTTATTTAATCTCTTATGCTTTGACATTAGTGCTGAGCATTGGCAAAGTGATTTTTTAAATGCGAATAAGATAATAATAATGAAACACATAAGCACCGGCATAAGCTCTCAAATAAGTAAAACAAACCAATTCAAACGCTCGCCTTTAATGGTCGCGATTGTTTTATCTTTAGGTGTGGCAGTAAGTGCCTGCCAAGATCCTAATGCGGGTGTTCAAAGTGCGGTAAAGACCACTGAAACAAAAGAAGCAGCAGAAGTTGCTGTGGTTGATCAAGCACAATTAGCCCAAGAAATAGCGAAAAAGTATATTATTACTGATGGCCATATCGATGTCCCATACCGCTTAGAAAATGAATTTGAAAATGTTGCAGAGCATACGGCACATGGTGACTTTGATTTCCCAAGAGCTGTTGCTGGTGGTTTAGATGCACCTTTTATGTCGATATATATCCCGGCATCACTTGAAAAAACAGGTGGCAGTAAAGCGCTTGCCGATAAACTGATCTCGATGGTTGAGAACATTGCTAATGAAGCACCAGAAAAGTTTGAGTTAGCTTATTCAACGGCTGAAGTAGAAGAAAACTTTGCAAAGGGCATCATTTCACTGCCAATGGGCATGGAAAACGGTAGCCCAATTGAAGGTGATTTAGCTAACCTTAAACATTTTTATGATCGCGGTATTCGCTATATTACTCTGACTCACTCAAAAGCTAATCATATTTCAGACTCTTCATATGACGAAGCCCGTCCTGCAGGTGGTTTAACAGATTTTGGTAAAACCTTAGTAGCAGAAATGAATAATATTGGTGTAATGGTTGATGTTTCTCACATCTCTGATGATGCCTTTAATGATGTGATGGCAATCAGTAAAGTACCTGTTATTGCTTCGCATTCTTCTGCTCGACACTTTACCCCAGGTTTTGAGCGTAATATGAGTGATGAGATGATAAAAACGTTAGCGAAAAATGGCGGCGTTATTCAAATAAACTTTGGCTCGAGCTTTATCAATCAAGAAGCCATTGAATACGGTAAAGTACGCAAAGCAGCAATTAAAGTTTTCACTGAAGCAAACAAGCTTGAAAAAGGCAGTGCTGAAATTACAGCATTTAAAGAAGAATATAAAATCAAAAACGCATACCCGTACGCAAGTTTATCGGATGTGCTGGATCATTATGACCATGTTGTTAAATTAGTGGGTATTGATTATGTAGGTATAGGCTCTGATTATGACGGTGTTGGTGATAGCCTGCCAAGTAACTTAAAAGATGTGTCTTCTTACCCAAATTTGATTGAAGGCTTGTTGAAGCGTGGTTACAGCGAGCAAGATATTGCCAAGATTCTTTCAGGTAATGTGATGCGTGTTTGGAAAGCCGTTGAGGTTTATGCTGCACAGCATTAGGTTTAGATAATAACGAGCCCTCATTAACTTAGCTTAACCTGAGTTAATGAGGGCTTTTTTGAACATGAAAAATTGCCCATTATCTTGCTTATGAAGCATTGAACTTGGCAATTTCGTTATATTTAAAAATATTAGGTCGAGTGTTTTACTTCGGACTTTAAGCTAATACTCTAGGCCATTGTTAAGATGAAAATTCAATAGAACGTACTTGTAGAATAGCTTCGCCACCGTCTTTATCTGTCATGCTTGGTGTTAAATAAATAGCGTTAATATGCTCAGGTAATAAGCCTAGGTCTTTTGAACTGGCAGGTGTCCATTCTGGTCGATAGAAGTCTTTCAAATCAACTTCTTTTGTCGACCATTGGTTTGTTGCCGGTAATTTTATTTGGTAATGGGCATAACTCTGATCGCCATTTTTGCCATATTCGAGCTGTGATAACTTAATAATCAAGGGAATATCACATTGGTAAGTTAAGCGTATTTTCTGGTTACCTGCTAATGAAGCTGTAGGAAGTTTATGAATAAGTTCAATCCATGAATTACGCTTTTCATCAACACGAGGTACACGTTTGAATTTGATCCAAATACCGCCATGCCTGATCAGTTTTTCGTTAATAATGGCTTCACTACCATAGGGGTCAGTATCATAACTCCATTGGTGTTTATCTAATGGCGTTTGAGTGCTAGCTGCATTGGCCGGTACGGTAAATAGAAGCAATAAACTAGCAAGACCAGCAAGTAATAGTGTTTTGAAAAAGTGCATTTATATCCTTTAAATCGAAGTTTCACATAACTTAACTGCAAATAATAAATCAAGGGAGCCTTACAAGATAGCTCTTAAAGTCATTAAGGTACTTATTACGAAACGCATGATAAGGGATTATTCGCTATTTCATTGCGGTCAAAACAAAACAAAACAAAAGAGAATGGTTAATGACCTGCTGCAATCCACAGTTTGAATGATAACGGGTATAACCCCGTTACCTTCATTCTGCTGGAGCTAGGTATTATTAGTTTTTGGTAGGCCAGTAGATCGCCACAAATAATAGAGCGCAGGCAATACCAGTAAGGTTAATAACATAGCACTTGCCATACCACCCACCATAGGCGCAGCAATACGGCTCATGACTTCTGAACCCGTGCCAGTACCATATAATATTGGTAATAAACCAACAATCACAGTTCCTCCGGTCATCATAATAGGCCTTACTCTTAATCCTGCACCATGAAGCACAGCCTCCAATAGGTCGGCTTTACTTGTAGCTTTTCCTTGTTTAGTATTTTGTTTCAACAAAGCGTAGTAGGCTTGATTTAAATACACCAGCATAATTACGCCAATTTCAACAGCGACCCCTGCAAGAGCAATAAAACCAACACCTACCGCAACAGAGAAGTTAAAGCCTTGTAAATACATTAGCCAAATACTACCTACCATAGCTAATGGCAACGTACCTAAAATTATTGCTACTTCAACTACATTTTTAAAGCTTAAATACAATAATATGATGATGATAGCTAAGGTTAACGGTACAACATAAGTGAGTTTAGCTTTTGCACGTTGCATATATTCATACTGACCTGCCCATGCAATAGAATAGCCCGCAGGTAACTTCAATTGTTCATCTACTACTTTTTGTGCATTATCAACATAAGTACCAACATCGACACCTTCAATATCAATAAAAGCCCAACCATTTAAGCGCGCATTTTCAGATTTAATACCTGGTGGCCCATCTTCAATAAATATATTGGCAACATCTCCTAAAGAGATACGTTGACCATTTGGCGTGACAATAGGAAGTAATGAAAGCTGCTCTGGCGAATTACGATAATCCTGAGGATAACGTAAACTCACAGGATATCGCTCTAACCCTTCTACTGTATTAGTCACATTCATACCACCAATGGCAGTAGCCACAACTTGCTGGATATCACTAATATTTAAGCCATAACGAGCTGCCTTACCACGTTGAATGTCCACTTTAATATAGCGACCACCTGCGACACGTTCAGAATAGACAGAGGCAGTACCTGGTACGTCAGCTAAGATAGTTTCTAATTGCTGTCCTATTTCTTGAATAACCTCAAGTTTAGGTCCTGCTATTTTGATACCTACCGGCGTTTTAATACCGGTTGCTAACATATCGATACGTGTTTTTATTGGCATAACCCAAGCATTGGTGACCCCTGGTAATTTCACTAAGTCATCAAGTTCTTTTTTCAAGCTAGCGGTAGTAACGCCTTCGCGCCATTCACTTTTTGGCTTTAACTGAATGAAGGTTTCTATCATGGTTAATGGGGCAGGATCGGTTGCCGTTTCTGCACGACCCACTTTACCAAATACCGTTTTAACTTCAGGTACCGTTTTAATTAGCTTATCGGTTTGCTGCAATAACTGCCTTGCTTGGCCAATAGAAATACCCGGATAGGTTGTCGGCATATACATTAAATCGCCTTCATCAAGTGGTGGTATAAACTCACTGCCTATTTTATCTAACGGATATAAACCTATGATAAGTACCACTACAGCCGCAGCTAAGGTTGTTTTGGGGAAATTCAATACGGTTTTTAGCGCCGGCATATATAACGCCGTTAAAAACTTATTTACCGGATTTTTATGTTCAGCTAAAACCTTACCACGAATAAAGTAACCCATAAGAACGGGCACTAAAGTAATAGCTAAAGCTGCTGAGGCCGCCATGGCATAAGTTTTGGTGTAAGCCAGTGGCGAAAACATCCGACCTTCTTGTGCTTCAAGGGTAAATACCGGTACGAAACTAACGGTGATAATCAGTAAACTAAAAAACAGGGCTGGCCCCACTTCACAGGCGGCATCAGTGACAATTTGCCAGCGATTTTCATTACTCAGCGGTTTATCTTGAGGTAATCGTTCCATATGTTTGTGCATATTTTCAATCATAACAATGGCGCCATCCACCATAGCGCCA
Source organism: Colwellia sp. 75C3 (assembly GCF_002836255.1). Classification (GTDB taxonomy): domain Bacteria; phylum Pseudomonadota; class Gammaproteobacteria; order Enterobacterales; family Alteromonadaceae; genus Colwellia. The sequence continues at coordinate 251,581 of NZ_PJAU01000059.1, forward strand.
ATGGCAATAGCAATACCACCGAGCGACATGATGTTAGCGTTTAAACCTTGAGCATGCATAACGATAAAGGCCGTTAAAATACCGACCGGTATGCTAATGATCACCACTAAAGACGAGCGTAAATGGAACAGAAAAATAACACAGACTAAGGCAACAACCGCAAACTCTTCTAACAGTTTCATCGCGAGATTTTTTACTGCGCGCTCAATAAGCGATGATCGGTCATAAACAGTGACAATCTCTACACCATCAGGCAGACCTTTTTTCAACTGTTCAAGTTTTGCTTTCACGCCTTTAATGACTTCTTGGGCATTTTCACCAAAGCGCATCACCACAATACCGCCGACGGCTTCACCTTCACCATTAAGCTCAGCAATGCCACGGCGCATTTGTGGACCAGTGCCAATTTCAGCGACATCTTTTAATAATAAAGGTGTGCCATTTTCATTGACGCCGAGCGGGATGTTTTCAAGGTCTTCAACACTCTTGATGTAACCGGTGGCCCGTACCATATACTCGGCTTCGGCCATTTCCACCACCGAAGCACCAATTTCTTGGTTACCTTGTTTTATTGCTGTTTGAATCAACGATAAAGGAATGCCAAAGGCGCGTAATTTATCGGGATCAATTTGTACTTGATATTGCTTAACCATGCCGCCGAGTGCGGTAACTTCAGACACCCCTTTTACGGTTTGTAGTTCAAACTTTAAAAACCAATCTTGCAAACTACGCAGTTGACTTAGATCATGTTGACCAGTTTTATCAACCAAGGCATAGAGATATACCCAACCGACACCCGTAGCATCAGGGCCTAATTGTGGTTTAGCATCACTTGGTAAGTTTGGGGCTACTTGACTTAAATACTCTAAAACTCGCGAACGAGCCCAATAAAGGTCGGTATCTTCGTCGAAAATAACATAAACATAAGAGTCGCCAAAAAAGGAATAACCACGTACGGTCACTGCGCCAGGTACCGATAACATAGCAGTGGTTAATGGATAAGTTACTTGATCTTCAACCACCTGAGGTGCTTGTCCTGGGTAACTCGTTTTAATAATCACTTGTACATCAGATAGATCCGGCAGGGCATCAACCGGGGTATTTTTGACTGAATATAAACCGACACCCACGAGTATCATGGTGGCGAGAATAACGAAGAAGCGGTTGCCTATTGACCACCGAATAATGGCAGCAATCATTACATCTCTCCCTTCATTGCCATAGCACTAACAATGATGAACTCGCCACCTTGAATTTCGAAGGTAAACATTAAATAAGCATCGACTGTAAAAAGTGACATATCAACACTTTCTGCGACCATGAAGTCAACAGTGGCAGGTTCACGGCCCCATTTTTCAATGGCTTCGCGGTCGATAGTGACCATGCGGTGATCGGTCATCACCGATGTTACGGTGCCGTTTACTGTGGCATTGCTGACCGGCTTTTCACCATTTTTCTCAATATTGATAATGCGGTAATCACTGTCGCTGACTTTTTCAATTTCAACACGGATAATCATCTCTGCTGTTAGTTGGGAAAAATCCACTGAGTCTAAGGCAGTAAAGTCCATCGTCATTTCTGGCCAGTCCCATGCAGGAATGGCATCATGGGCTAAGGTTAGCATTTTGTGATCTGCCATTAGGCTAACTATACTAGCATCGACCCAGACGGTACTAGGTATTGGATCATGGCTCATACGTTTGAAATCTGAGGTTTTGCTCGATTCAGAGTCGAGTAAAAATTGTGCCGAACTAACGATTTTTTCACCGGCGCTTAAGCCAGATAATATCTCGACATTCTCACTATCAAAACGACCAACACTCACGGCGACAGATTTAAAGTTTCCTTCACCTAAGGCTAAGACCACGCGGTCTTGATTACCGGTGCGAATTAGTGCCTCTTTGGGAATGAGCAGGGTTTTTTCATCACTGCTGGTATGAATGATGATTTGGGCAAACATGTTCGGTTTAAATTCACCATTTTCATTGTTAAAGCGTAACCTTACTTTTACCGTACGGGTTGTCGGATCTAATATCGGGTAAACATAATCTATTTTTCCTTGCCAGGTTTTACCGGGTAAATAATCTAGACTCATGGTTACCGCTGTACCTTGTACCACCTGATTTGCTTGGCGTTCGAATACTTCAGCGACCACCCAAACTTGTGATAAGTCACCGATAGACATTAAGGTTGAACCGGGTTTAACAAAAAATCCTTCACGAATATTTAGGTTTTCAACAACGCCATTTTGTGGTGCAAAAAAGGCAATGTTTTGTTGCACTTGACGCGTTTTTTTAAGGTTACGAATGATTGATTTAGGTAATTGCAGTGCCACCAAGCGGTTTTCTGCGGCAGTTATTAAACGACTATTCTTTCTGTCTAGGGCAAGTAAATATTCTTCTTGCGCATTGACGAGTTCAGGTGAATAAATATTGTATAACGGCTGGCCTTTTTTAACGGGATCGCCAATAGCTTTTACATAGAGCTTTTCAATCCAACCTTCTACTCTAGGATGAATATGGACTAATCTATCCTCATCATAGGTCACATAACCGACGGTATTTATTTGGGTATGCAGTGTTTTAACTTCGGCCTTAACGGTTCGAACACCAAGATTATTAATAACATTCGCTGAAATACGAATAGTACCAGCCCCCTCATCAGGCCCTGCACCATCACCACCATAATAGGCTACTAAATCCATACCCATAGGGGACTTTCCGGGTTTATCACGACGATAGTTAGCATCCATAGGGGCAACCCAATAGAGTGGCTGCTTTTCACTGCTAGCGTTATTGTTTGTATTTTTTGTGCCATCTGTTGGCATTAAAATGGAGTAAGCCAGAAAGGTAAGGGCTGAACCAGTGATTAAGCCAATTAGGCTGGCTTTAAGTGTTGAAGATTTCGTTGCTGTCATTATTTTTCTCCAGCTGTGCTATTGGCGGTACTTAACGAGCCAACAAATAAGTAATTTAATTCCAAGATGATCTTTTGCTCTGCTACCTGAATGACTAAATCGTCAATTTGCGCATTGAGCACGGCAATGCGTGAACGCACAACTTCAGCAAAATCACCATCGTCATTGGTGTAAGCCGTTAATGACGCTTCTGCTTGGTCATGAACTTGTGGTAATAATCGCGTTTTGTAGAGTGACTTTCGCTCTTCTAAGCGCAATAAACGGCCTTTAGCACTTGAATAGGCTCCGAGTAGTTGACGTAATAACAGTATTTTTTCGGTTTTAATCGCTTCCGTTTTTGAAATGGCGGACTTTACTGCCATATCTTGACGGTTTGCAGTAAATAACGGTAAATCGAAGGTCACTCCGACAGAGAATAAGTCTGCGCGACTGTTGCCCATAGGATCATCATCACGGTAACCATAACTGGCATTTACTCCCCATTCGGGTTGGTATTGTTGCTCGGCTAAGTTAATACCTGTTTTAGTCGCAGATATTTTTTTATCTATGGCAAATACAGCGGGATGATTAGCAAAGTGCTTAGCTAATACCTCAACGGACAACCAAGTTTTGCTATAGACCAGTTTATTATTGAATAAATCAAGTTGTGGCAATTCTTTTGCCAATTGCATGTTGTGTAATTGACTGATAGCGCTGATGGCATCTTGCTCACTATCGACGGTAAAAACCGTCGATAGCCATTGTGATAGCATGCCTAAATAGGCATTTTGCTGTTGCGCTAATATATCTAATCTATCATCAAGGCGAGTTAACTCAAGTTGTGCACGGACGATATCTTGTTGGCGGGTCTTTCCTAAAGCGGAAGAATAACTGGCTTGAGCAACATCGGCTAATTGTTCGAACAAGGAGCGATTTTGTTCAATAAGAGCAATACTTTGCTGAACTCTGTAGGCATCAAGCCATAAACTACCGACAGTAACGGCGACTTTAGCTTTCCTATCGGCGCGCTGAAATGGATAAGCTTCACTTTCAATGCGTAATTGTTGATTTTTAATGGCAAGCGTATCGCCACGTGGAAACATTTGGGTAATGCCTACCTTTAATTGGGTCATACCTTCTTGAGAAAAATCAAAACCATCGGTGGGTAAATTGGCCAGGCCAACGGACATTTTAGGATCTGGCATAGTGGCTGCGGCATGACTTAATGCTTCAACGGCTTGTTGCTGATGTTTATTTCCTGTTAGCCAAGGATCATTTTTTTGGGCTGTTTTTACTGCGCTATTAAAGGACCAAATACGTTCATTGTTAGCCGCTGGACTCGTTTGGCTAAAGGCTAAAAGTAAACTCAATGTTATGACACTGGCAACTGAACTTTTCTTAATCTGACTTAGTTTGTTGGTGATCATTAGAATTGCTCCTGATAGTTATTCAGCTTGGCGTAAATGTCATAACTACCATCAGATTTTAGCAAAATGATTTGGTATGGCATAAATTTGTCACCTACTTCCATACCTGGAGTACCAATTGGCATAGCTGGCACAGACAAGCCGATTGAATTTTTTGGTGGGTTTGCTAAAAATTGATGAATAAATTTTGCAGGTACATGGCCTTCAAAAACATAACCATCTTTTGATACCGCGGTATGACAAGAGCGATATTGTGGGGCTATGCCTTTATTGCTCTTAAACGCTGACAAATCAGTTTGATTGTATGCTTTCGAACTAAAGCCATGTTGGTCAATATGTGCAATCCACTTCTCACAACAACTACAGGTTGGGCTTTTATAAATGGCTAGCAATGGTAATACTGTACTGGCTTGTTGAAGCGGCTTTTCTTGTTTTATAGGTGAAATATGAGGTTTTTTTTCTGCTGTAACAGAGGCTTCTAGCTTACTCTGTTCGGTACAGGCGCTAAGTAATAATAAGCTTGTGAATAGAGTCATCGCGATAGTAATTTTGACAGGAAAAGAAAATGAAAACATAACTCCCTCCTAAGGGAAATTGTACGGAAATAAATATTTTGTTAACTAAGTCACTAGAAATTTATTCTTTTTAAATTAACAAGTAACTAGATGGTTTTTGCTGCGTCGAATGTTTCAAATTATCTATGATAAGAGTAAAACGGCAAAATTTAGACGCAAAGAGGCTGAGTTCAGCTAAGTATAGGGGGTCTATATAGGGATGTGAGTGTTTGACTAGCGGTTAATGAATTAGGGGACGTTATCTTATTTTCGATGGCAAAAGCTGGGGGATAAGTCATGCTGGTTGAGAATGCCGAAACGGTTGAACAGCCGCTTGTTGAGCAGTCACACTCTTGTGCACAGCAATCTTCAGTAGACATAGTACTCATGTCATGGGCTGAGCCGTCAGCTTCTTCCATCATATGATGCATACCTTTCATCGATGACATTCCTGCCATAGATTGCATAGCAGTCATATTATAAAACATAGATATAGATGCCATTGATTGACCAATAAAGATCAAACAAAGCAATAACACCATCATTGTTTTATTTATAAAAGTAGGCACAAGCAACACTTAAATTATGAGTTAGGTACTATTAGCTAATTACAAACTTGGTCTTAGTTGATAATTACATAATAGGAAGTATTTTAATTTTAGCATTATTAAAAAGAAGATAGCAATAATAGTAACTCTATTAAATTCATTCATATCTCAGGGCTATATTAGAGATTTAAAAATTTTAGTTTATCCAAACTGTAGGGGAATTTCCTAAACTTTGATTAATCAAAAATCTTCTGCTAAAAACAGTAGATAGCATTTATTATATATTTTAGGGGGAAAGGTAATGAAATTTATAAAAATATTTTTATGTTATTTTCCTTGTCTTATAGCAAATGCAAATCAAAAAATTATTATTAATGATATTCAATGGCCACCTTATTTCATGATTAATGCCGAGCAAGAGGGAGCAGGCTTGGGGAAAGATATCATCAATTTATGCGTACAACGGGGAGGGTATCAAGTTGAATACCATGAACTTCCTATTAAGAGAACCCATCATTTTATGGAGGTGGGGGAAGTTGATATCACCGTTTATTCTTATAAAGAAAAACGAAAAGAGATCCTTTATTACGGGAAAGAAGCGTTATTCAATTCAGAATATGGATTTATGGTTAGAAGAAATAGTGATATTAAAATAGATAAGCTAGCCGATTTAGAGCCTTATGTTATCGGACATTTGGCGGGGTTAAGTTATACACCGGAACTAAAAAAAATTATTAATGATAAAGATGAAATCGGCGAAGTTGTTACCGGTTACTCTTTAAAAGCAATGTTTTCACAATTACTTGCTAAGACTCCAAGATTTGAAATTATGGCAGATTCAAAAATAACATTTCACTGGCAAGCTAAAAAGTTAGGTGTTGCCGATAAAATAAAAGTATTAGACTATAACATTAAGAACAAAGCTTATTACATCACCGTATCGAAACGTTCAAAGAACATTAAAAACCCTAAAGATTTTCTGAATAAAATCGATATTTGTTTACGTGATATAAAGCAAAGTGGCGAGTTCAAAGCAATTTTAGCTCGCTATGGGATTTATTAACTATTTATCTCTGATAGAATTTTTATAAGTAATCGAACCCCTCTCCTCACTCTATGCTGCAAGAGCTTGGCTTAGTCAATAAAGAATCAGGTACATTATGTAGTTTGTATCTTTATCATTTATATTTTAGCTGAGGTAAAGTAGAGATCAACGAAATGAGCACTAACAAATTATAAAGGTTGATTTTATGCGTGGAGCAGGTGGTACGTCAGGTGGTTTAGGACAATTTTTCATTGGATTAATTATGATGTGCGGTGGTTTTTATTTACTACTTAATGCCATTACAGTTAGTTCTAGTTTTGGTATGGGCATGCGACTTTATGGTTTTTCTGCTATGGGTGGCAGTTATAGCGTCACTAGCGGTATGGTGATGATCCCGTTTATGTTTGGTGTAGGTCTGATTTTTTATAACAGTAAGAATCCTATTGGCTGGGTACTCGCACTAGGTTCTATTACTGGTTTAATTTTCGGGGTGATTTCTTCGATTCGTTTTAGCATGAGAACAATGACATCATTTGATTTAATTGTCATCTTAGTGTTGTCAATGGGTGGTTTAGGCTTGTTTTTACGCTCGTTGAAGAAAATTGATTCGGCTATTCCTGCTGAGTAATGTCGATTAATTAAGGAGTATTTTTTAGTGCGATATAAGAACAGTTTACCTGCTATTTTGATTAGCTTTAACTATATTTGAGCTTTAATAAATTAATATTTATCACCCTTCAATTAACTTATAGCAGAAAAAGTTTATTGAATGGTGTCATTTTATGTGTAACATAAAGACGATTCTTATTTTTCGTGAGCTTGCATGTTCCCTTCTATCACTAAAGCCTTAATGGTGTTGCTACTGTGTTTGACCTTTATCGGTCAAGTCATGGCGTCTACCCTTATGCCTTATCAGATGATGAGTATGAATGCCGAGAGTATGCAGGAGCAACCTCATGATATGGCTATGATGGATCACAGTGCCCATCAAATGGCGAGTGGTGGTGATAATCCTATTATGGATTGTTGCGAAAATGACTGTGCTTGTTTTATTGGTGGTTGTTCCACATTAGCCGTATTGTCCACAATTTCACAAACAGAGCCTAATCTACCTTCTTCCTTGAAGATACAGTCCGTTACCAGCTTAATGCTTAGTCAATATTTAACTTCCCTATACCGACCACCGATATTTAGCTAAATAGAGCATAAATGTGTCCAAAATTTGGTGCATTTACTGCGTGCTAGCTTGTATCAGTCACCTTGACTGCTAAGTCTCTTCATATCTGTTGGCAAGCAAACTTGTTAACAGCCTTGTCGTAATGCTTGCTGCTCTTTAAATCAATATTAGTACTAAAATCACCTATAAACTGCACGTTTTGGCAGTATCTTTAATCTATTAAGCAACACCTAGGAACACACATGAATAAAATTTTAATATTACTTACGGTTACTTTATTAACTATTTCGTCATCGGTATTAGCCCACGCTGGCTTAAAAACCTCATTACCAAAAGATGGTGCTATGTTAATGGCAAGTCCAACAGTATTACAGTTAGCATTTACTAAAGAGGTACGTTTAGTAAAACTTACCCTTGGCGATAAAAACGGCACTCTTATCCCTATTGAATTTAAACCTTCGGCAACAGCATCAGCTAGTTATAGCTTAGCTTTACCCACGTTACCTAGTAGCAACTACCAAGTTAACTGGACCATTATGGGAAAAGATGCTCATAAAATGAAAGGTAAGTTTACTTTTATGGTTCACGGAGCTGCTCAGTCAAAAGCAATGAAACATGAACAGCATAGTCATTAGGAGTTTCTAAGATGGAAATATCACCTTGGGACATCGCAATTATTCTCAGTAAAATGATGATATACATTGGTATATCTGGCTCTATTGGTGGTGTTTTCATCTATTGGCTAGTTATTAAAAGAGCTTACCAATTCAATTTACGCCAGCACTGTCAGCTGATGTTATTTATTGGCGTTGTCGGCACACTGTTGAATTTTTTTATACAAGTCGGTGCTTTTGCCGAGTCAGGTGTAGCAGGTCTTTTTGACCCTTTTTATAACTCATTATTGTGGCAATCTAATGCTGGTGATGCACTTTTATATCGCCTTGCTGGTTTTATATTGGTATTAATTTCAGTGACTAAGGTAATGGCAATTGGGCAATATCGGCGCTTATTTTTAGTTACTTTTGTCTTAAGTACCTTACTGCTTGTGCGTTCGTTCAGTGTTATTGGACATACCGCAGAGATGAATTTGACTAGCCAATTGTTGCTTAATTTACATGTGTTGCTGGTTTTCTGGTGGTTAGGTTCACTTTGGCCACTCTGGAAAGCATGTGGGTTTTTATCTGCACCTGTTTTACATACTGTTATGCAGCAGTTTGGCTATTATGCTAGCTATATCGTTTCGCTATTAATACTTTGTGGCTTAATAGTGGCTTACCAGCTTATTGGTTCGATAGAAGGTTTATTTTTAAGCTCTTATGGGCAAAGTTTTTTATTAAAACTTATTTTAGTCATTGGCATATTACTTATTGCTGCGAATCATAAATTAAACTTGGTGGCTAAGTTACTAACAAACGACCAGGGTAAAAAAGCCCTAGCTCGCTCTATTCAGTGGGAGATGGTTTTAGCCTTGTTGATTTTATTGATAACAACTTGGCTTACTACTGTCGTGGGACCTGAGCATTAAACCAACAACCAACAACCAACAACCAACAATCAAAAAATTACAAACGAGAGATAATCGAATGAAGAACTTTAAATTATTATGTATTACCGTACTATTTTCAGCCCTTGTACCAACAACGTATGCCCATGAAGATGCGAAAAAGGCAGAGGTCAACTCGAGTCTATTTACCGGTGTCGACTCTATGGCGGCTAAGGTCGTTAAGCGTTTTCATCATGCACTCAAAACAAGTGATAAAGTCACTGCTCGTCAGTTACTAGCCGATGAGGTACAAATATTTGAAGGCGGCGGCGTAGAGCGCTCCGCTGATGAATATGCCAGCCATCATATGTTGTCGGATATGAAATATCTTGCCGCGGTAAATAATAAAACGTTAGAGCATAATGTAAAAGTGATGGGTAACAGCGCGGTCTCTATGTCTCGTAGTCAAACTACCGGAACATACAAAGGCAAAGAGCAGAATTACCAAAGTATGGAAACTATAGTGCTAGAAAAGCAACAGGGTGAGTGGAAAATCGTCCGTATCCATTGGTCTAATTAAATACCTTGAACCGTGAGCTTAAAGTGCTGTATTAGTTATTATATCGACTAAGTGCTGCATTTAATTCCCAGGCAATACACTAGCTATTGTCTGGGAATCTATCTTGAGTTAAGTAACCTGAACCCAAGTTAAGTCCAGCTATCAAACTTTCGATAGTCGGCTATTTAATTCAAAAAGGTTTGATAAGCGAGATTTTCGGTTTCTTCTTGCCACTGATAACCAAGATCATTAAGGTGTTGGAAGAAGTCGTTTTGCTGACTTTTATCCAGATCGAAACCAGCAAGTACCTGACCAAATGCTGCGCCATGGTTACGGTAATGAAATAAGGTGATATTCCAATGCTCTCCCATTGCATCTAAGAACTTTTCTAATGCGCCAGGGTGCTCAGGAAATTCGAAACTAAATAATCGTTCATCATTCTTATTTGCTGAATTAGGACTTTTACCGCCGATCATGTAGCGAACATGCAGCTTTGCAAGTTCATTATCGGTGAAATCTCTCACTTGATAGTTTGCGCTTACTAGTCCTTGCAGTAACTGTTGACGTTCTTGCACACTGCCACCAAGGCGAACACCGACAAAAATTTCAGCACTCGGCTTACCAGAGAATCGATAGTTAAACTCGGTAATGGCACGGTTACCTATGGATTGGCAAAAACGTTTAAAGCTGCCTTTTTCTTCTGGAATAGTAACCGCTAATATTGCTTCTTTCTTTTCACCTAATTCACAGCGTTCTGATACATAACGCAAAGTATGAAAGTTCATGTTTGCGCCTGAAAGTACCGCTGCTAATGACTCATTACCTTTGCTAGTTTGGGTGTACTTTTGTAAACCGGCTAATGATAATGCGCCAGCAGGCTCAGCAATAACACGCGTTTCTTCGAAAATATCTTTAATGGATGCACAAATTTCATCAGTTGTTACGGTGATCACCTCATCGCAAAACTGTTGAATCAAACCGAAAGTATTTTCTCCAATACGTTTAACCGCAACGCCATCGGCAAACAAACCTACTTGCGCTAAATCGACAGGTTTCCCCGCCTCAAGTGCCGCTTTTAAGCAGGCTGAATCTTCAGCTTCGACACCGATAATTTTAGTACTAGGGCTCAGTTGTTTTAAATAAACTGACATACCCGCGAGTAAACCGCCGCCGCCAACAGGAATAAAAACAACATCGGCATGGGGTAATTGTTGTAAAAGTTCTTTTGCGACAGTACCTTGGCCAATAATGACTTCAATATCATCAAACGGGTGAATAAGGGTTTTGTTTTCTTCTTTGGCATATTCAACTGAAGCTGCTTGTGCTTCATTGAAACTATTACCAACTAAACGTACTTCACCACCAAAACGTCTGACATTATCTACTTTGATGTCTGGTGTGGTTTTTGGCATCACTATTGTTGCTTTGATACCTAGTTTACTCGCCGCTAATGCCAAACCTTGCGCATGGTTTCCTGCTGAGGCAGCGATAACACCATGAATGCACTGAGCTTCAGTTAAACTATTGAGTTTGTTATAAGCGCCACGTAATTTAAAAGAATGCACGGGCTGCTGATCTTCACGTTTTAAATAAATTTGGTTATTTAACCGAGAAGATAATTTGTTCAAGGTCGTCAGTTCAGTTTCAACCGCTAGGTCATAAATAGGCGCGAGTAGAATACGGCGTAAGTAATCTAATGGTGTTTGTGCTGAGGCTTGTTTGAGAGTTTCTGTCATTAGATTTACCTAGGAATTAGATTGAGCTATTTGCATGTTTTTTTTAACATTCTTTAAGTTGAACGCGACAAAAGTGCGTTCAACTCTTTTACTTTATTAGTCAACTAAACCATCAAGTAAGGCACGGTTACGTACAGCGCCTTTATCAGCACTCGTTGCCAACATAGCGTAGTTTTTAAGTGCATAGCTAATTGGACGAACACGATCAGCAGGTTTCCAAGCCTTTTTACCTTTAGCTTCCATCGCAGCACGACGTTCTTCAAGGACTTCTTCAGAGACTTGTAAAGTAATCTCACGAGTAGGAATATCAATGTGAATGATATCGCCTTGTTCAACTAAGGCGATTGTGCCGCCGTCAGCTGCTTCTGGTGATACGTGACCAATAGATAATCCTGAAGTACCGCCAGAGAAACGACCGTCGGTTAATAACGCACAGGCTTTACCTAGACCCATAGACTTTAAGTAAGTCGTTGGATAAAGCATTTCTTGCATGCCTGGACCGCCTTTAGGACCTTCGTAACGAATAACGACGACTTCACCAGCAACAACTTTTTTGTCAAGAATGGCAGCAACTGCTTCGTCTTGGCTTTCAAATATGTGTGCAGGGCCTGTGAATACTAAGTTATCGTCCTCTACACCCGCCGTTTTAACAACACAGCCATCAGGTGCAATATTACCTGAAAGTACTGCTAAGCCACCTTCTAATGAGAATGCGTTTTCAAGACTACGAATACAACCATTGGCACGGTCATCGTCTAAGGTATCCCAACGACAATCTTGGCTAAAGGCTTTAACTGTACGAATACCTGCTGGGCCAGCACGGTAGAATTTTTTAACATCTTCATCATCTGTTAAGGTAATGTCATATTTAGCGATAACATCTGCTAACGTGGTACCTAAAACATTCGGCACATCAGTATGTAATAAACCAGCACGATCTAATTCACCTAAAATACTAATAACACCACCAGCGCGATGCACATCTTCCATGTGGTACTCAGGTGTTGATGGCGCAACTTTACATAACTGTGGTACGCGACGAGATAATTCATCCATGTCTTTCATGGTGTAATCAATTTCAGCTTCTTGTGCCGTTGCCAGTAAATGCAAAATAGTGTTGGTTGAACCACCCATAGCAATATCTAAACACATAGCATTGTGTAATGCTTCTTTACAGGCAATATTACGTGGCAGTGCAGACTCATCGTTATCTTGGTAATAACGTTTAGTCAATTTAACGATTTCTTTACCCGCCTTTAAGAATAATTGTTCTCTATCAGCATGAGTGGCCAACATAGAACCGTTACCCGGTAAGGCAAGACCTAATGCTTCAGCTAAACAGTTCATTGAGTTGGCAGTGAACATACCAGAACATGAACCACAGGTTGGACAGGCAGAACGTTCAATCTTATCGCTATCTTCATCACTTACTGTTGGATCTGCACCTTTAATCATGGCATCAACTAAATCAAGCTTAATGATTTGATCACTCAATTTCGTTTTACCGGCTTCCATTGGACCACCAGAAACAAAAATCACTGGGATGTTTAAGCGCATTGCCGCCATCATCATGCCAGGAGTGATTTTGTCACAGTTTGAAATACAAACCATGGCATCAGCACAATGGGCATTTACCATGTATTCAACAGAGTCGGCAATTAAATCACGAGAAGGTAAGCTATACAGCATCCCTGAATGACCCATGGCGATACCGTCATCAACAGCGATAGTATTGAATTCTTTAGCAACACCGCCAGCTTCTTCAATTGCACCAGCAACTAATTGGCCCATGTCTTTTAAATGCACATGACCAGGTACAAATTGTGTGAAAGAGTTCACTACCGCAATAATTGGTTTTCCAAAATCGCCATCTGTCATGCCTGTAGCACGCCAAAGTGCACGAGCACCAGCCATATTACGGCCTTGAGTAGAAGTTGCAGATCTTAATTTAGGCATGATGTTTACATTCCAATTGGTGAGTTTGAGAAAGGCTTATTTTGAAAATTCACTAACTTTTATCGCGTAAATGAACTTTAAAAATAATTTTCTATAAAGAAAATTGAATTTTGACTCTAGATCAAGGCAGGAGCACGGAGCCTATGAACATAGGTGAGTACTCCTAACGAGGAACTAGAGTCAAAAGGTGTTTTATTCTACTGGTTCTAACCAGCTTTCTGGCACTTCAGTAGTACCATCAAAAATACCAAAAAAGGCTTCTTGAAGTGCTTTAGTGATTGGTCCACGAGAACCAGTACCTACAGGTAAACCATCTACTGATTTAACAGGTACAACTTCAGTAGCTGTTCCACACATAAAGAATTCATCGCAAAGGTATAAAGCTTCACGTGCAATAGACTCTTCACGTACTTCATAGCCTAACTGCTTAGCCAAGTAGAATACGGCATCACGTGTTAAGCCTTGTAAAATAGAGGCAGTTCCTGGTGGTGTATATATGACACCATTACGTACTAAAAATAAGTTTTGACCCGCGCCTTCACTTACCATGTTATTTACATCTAGCGCTACACCTTCGGCATAACCATGGCGAGCAGCTTCAGTAGAGATAAGTTGTGAAGACAAATAGTTACCACCTGCTTTTGCTGCAGTAGGCATTGTATTTGGTGCTAAACGGTTCCAACTAGAAACGCCTACTTCAACACCGTTCTCAACAGCGTCAGCGCCTAAGTATGCTTCCCAGCTAAAAGCGGCAATCATAAGGTCAGCTTTAGCATCAATAGGTGGACGAAGACCCATACCAATATCACCTAAAAAGGCTAATGGGCGAAGATATGCTGATTTTAAATCGTTTTTTACGACAGCATCTTTACAGGCTTGCACAACTTCTGCTTGCGTGTATGGAATATTCATACGGTAAATTTTTGCTGAATCAAATAAACGCTTGATGTGTTCTTCTAAACGAAAAATACACGTGCCTTTATGTGTTTCATAAGCACGAATGCCTTCAAAAACTGATGAACCGTAATGAAGAGCATGGCTCATTACGTGAACTGTAGCATTTTGCCACGGCATGATTTCACCATTGAACCAAATATAATCTGCGTTTACTTTAGCCATTTTCTTTTCCTAATTTTTGTTGCTCTTGGGTAATTCACAAACCCCGACGATGATGTCAGAGTCATGTAAATTAGCACGGAGCGAATTTTTATTTTATTATGGGTAAATAATATTACTTGTTGTTTAAGCGCTGTATTGCTTTATTTGCACTTCACTATTGTCTACTTTGACACCCTTGATGTCGATCAATTTGTTGATTTGATCAACAAGCAAAGAAATAGGGCGCTCACTACTGACAGACATAGTGATTGTGGCAACATTATTACCAGTATTAACCTCGGCATTCATTCCGTTGATTAGAAAACCGCGATAACGAGTGACTTGTAAGATTCGCTCTAGCACCACTTGTTTATCATCAGCCATAATAATTAATTGATACTTATTTAGCGTTACAGGATTCATCTTAAACACCCTCCATCATTTTATCGTTTGCTGTGTTTGGCGGAACTAACGGCCAAACATTTTCAGTTGAATCTATTTTTACTTGTAATAAGTAAGGGCCATCATGGTCTAACATCTCTTTAACGGCAGCGTCGACTTCACTCTTTTTAGTGATTAGTTTTGCTTTAATATCAAATGCTGTTGCTAACATGACAAAATCAGGATTATCTGACAAATCAGTTTCGCTTAATCGACCATCAAAAAACAGGTCTTGCCATTGGCGAACCATACCGAGTTTAGCGTTATCAATAAGTACAACTTTTACCGGAATTTGGTAACGTTTAATGGTCGCTAATTCTTGTACATTCATCATAATTGAGCCATCACCTGATACGGCAATAACAGTATCATGTGGACGTGAAATTTGTGCACCAATCGCTGCTGGTAGACCAAAGCCCATAGTGCCCATGCCGCCACTAGTTAAGAAGTTACTTGGATCATCAAAACTCATATGTTGCGCAGCCCACATTTGATGTTGACCAACATCTGTCGTGATACAAGTATTGCTTGGCATCAAATCACTCACCGTTTTTAATACCGCGGGAGCAAAAATGTTCTCGCCTGGGTGATCATATCGCCACGCAAAGTCCGTGTTCATTTGTTGTAATCTTTGTTGCCAATTTTCGATGTCTAAATCAGTTGTTAATAAAGGTAAGTTGCCCTTTAAATCGCCTAAAATAGCGGCGTCAGCTTCACGACGTTTGTTAATTTCAGCGGTATCAATATCAAAATGAATCACTTTAGCATTCGGCGCAAATTCATCTAGCTTGCCAGTCACTCGGTCATCAAAACGAGCGCCAACAACGACTAATAAATCACATTCCTGAACAGCAATATTGGCTGTTTTTGTGCCGTGCATACCTAACATACCAAGGTAGTTTTTATTGTCCGGATTAATTGCACCGAGGCCTTTCAATGTTGAAACACTAGGCATGCCTGTTTTTTCAGCAAAATCACGTACTTCTTCTACGGCATTCGCCATACCAACACCACCACCAACATACAAAATAGGTTGTTTAGCATGGGTCAGTAAATCAAGCGCTTTACTGATATCCGCAAGAGGTAATTGTACTTTATTTTTTAAGTGAGACAGTTTATCTAAGCGTTGAGTAACTTCCGCTAACTGTATGTCTTTTGGAATATCAACAAGTACAGGACCATGACGACCTTCTAAAGCAATTTCAAAGGCTTGATGTAATACTTTTTCAAGTTCATTAATATCAGTTACTTGGAAAGAGTGCTTAGTACAAGCAAGTGATAAACCAAAAATATCAATTTCTTGGAAAGCATCACTACCCATTGCAGCAGTAGGAACTTGCCCGGTAATTGCCACAACAGGTATTGAATCTGCTAACGCATCGGCAAGACCTGTGATCAAGTTTGTTGCCCCAGGTCCTGAGGTCGCTAAACAAACACCAACGGTGCCAGCGGCACGCGCATAACCAACAGCAGAAAATGCTGCTCCTTGCTCGTGACGGCATAGATAGTGTTTTACGTCACTGTCATATAAAGCGTCATAAATCGGCATTATTGCGCCACCCGGGTAGCCAAAAACGTGTTGTACGCCGTGTTCTTGTAGCACTTCAAATAATAATGCGCCGCCTGTTAGCGTTTTACTCTTGGTCATGATGATTCCAATTGTTATCTTGTTAATGTCTATTTCTTCAGCATTTTTACCTTTATTAGAAAAGCTAATAAAAAATTAATAAAAATGGCTAAAAAGAAAACCCTCGGTTCTTGCGAAGCGAGGGTTTGTATTTGTTTGAATGCTTTTTCTTTAGCTCAACAAAACCCTCGAGATGATTTAATAATCACCACGACGAGAAGGTTTATAATAATTGAGTTCAATTTATGCATTTTATCTCTTAGCTTGTTTTGTTGTGCGTTGACTGCTTATTGTTTATTTATTGCTAGTCCCGCTTCCTTATTAAATTAGTACCATAGCTCTAATCCCATGTGCAAGTTATTTTATTATAGTTTTTTTGTCTAATAAGCAATATTAGGTAATAACCGCAGCTAATAAAATTTGAACTACACTGGAAACAAGGAACTTAAAAAAATGGAATTTTTATGTCGCTTTCATGCATATTTAGTCGTGCTCGGGTTGGGCTTGATTCACCGTTAGTTACCGTCGAAGTTCACCTTGCTAATGGTTTACCTGCATTCAACATCGTTGGCTTACCAGAAGCTTCAGTAAAAGAATCAAAAGATAGGGTGCGTAGCGCAATAATCAATTGTGGTTATGAATTTCCGGCTAAACGCATTACTGTCAATTTGGCACCTGCGGATTTACCTAAGGAGGGAGGACGGTTTGATTTACCTATTGCAGTGGGTATTCTGGCCGCCTCTGAACAACTCCCTCCTGTTGATTTATCGCAATATGAATTTGCTGGAGAACTAGCATTATCCGGAGAGCTAAGAGCAATTGTTGGCGAAATACCTGTTGCCATGGCAAGTAGTCAAAGTAAGCGGACCTTGATCATCCCCACCCAAAACATCGAACAGGCCAGTTGGGTTAAACAAGCGAAAATTCACGCTATCAGTCATTTAACACAACTGTTTCCTCATTTCGCCGGACAACAGGTTTTACCGTTTGTTACTGAACAAATCATGGCAGAAGAATCAACCGAGCAAGATAAAACCTTGGATATGAGCGATGTGATGGGGCAACCCTTGGCCAAGCGTGCGTTGGAAATTGCTGCTAGTGGCGGTCATAATTTATTATTCATCGGCCCACCAGGTACGGGTAAAACCATGTTAGCTAGCCGTTTAGCCGGAATTTTACCGCCAATGACAGAGGAAGAAGCGCTGCAAGTTGCCGCCATTCAATCAATTAGTCATCAAGGTATTACCCGTAAATCGTGGTTTACTCGACCTTTTCGAGCACCGCACCATACGGCTTCATCAGCGGCTTTGGTGGGCGGAGGTAGTCAACCAAAGCCAGGCGAAATCACGCTAGCGCACAACGGCGTGTTATTTTTAGATGAATTACCTGAGTTTGAGCGCAAGGTCTTAGACGTATTACGTGAGCCAATGGAATCGGGTGAAGTGACTATATCTCGAGCGTTGCACAAGCAATGCTTTCCGGCACGTTTTCAATTGATTGCTGCGATGAATCCCAGTCCAACAGGCTTTTACAATGACCAACGTAGTACGCCAGAGCAAGTATTGCGTTATTTGAATCGTTTATCAGGACCCTTTCTGGACCGGATTGATATTCAAGTTGAAGTGGCACGCTTGCCTAGAGGTACTTGGGCGCAGAGTAGTCAAAAAAACGAATCAAGCGCACAAGTACAACAACGAGTGCAAGCTTGTCGGATTATTCAATTACAAAGGCAGGGCAAAGCCAATGCGCATATCAGCAGTAGTGAATTGAAAAGTTTTTGTGTGTTAAGTTCTGATGAAAATGAGTTTTTAGAAGTTGCAGTGGAAAAATTAGGTCTGTCAACTCGGGCACATCACAAGATTCTGAAAATTGCACGCACGCTTGCTGATATGGAAAACACACCAAATATTTGCCATAAACATTTGGTGGAGGCTTTATCTTACCGAGCTATGGATCGGTTGTTACGTCATTTAATGAGTGCGGTTTCGGTCTGAGGAACAGTAAAATTAACCAATTGACGAAAAAAAAGCTTTAATCAGCGGTTGTGCTTTTGATTGATTCAAACAGCAGACACCCAACTCGAACGGTTCAATATCACCAATGTTTTCGAGGTTGCTAACCCTGTCTTTCACGGGACTATTATCTACCACCACTTGCGGCACTATGCCAACCCCACAACCTAAAGCCACCATACTTACCAAGGCTTCGTGACCAGAAACCGTGGCGTAGATATTAGGTTTTCCTTGCTGTTTTTTACGATACCAAAGCTCAAATCGTTTTCGAGCAGCACCATGCTCAGGCAATATTATGGGGATTTCAGACCAACTTAACACCTTTTGGTTTAACTGCTGCTGAACCTTGCAGGTCATTGTCGGCGCGATCACCGATAGTGAAATAGTATCAAGGTGATGAAAATAGACACTGCGGGGTAGATGCTCTGGCGCTGCTGCAATGGCAAAATCAACAGATTTATTTTGCACTTGCTCAAGGGCATCGGCGGCATCACCTGTGGTCAGCATAATTTCGACTAAAGGATGGAGCACACGAAACCTTTCCAACAAAGGCGGTAAGTGACTGTATGCAGCAGTAACTGAGCAGTAAACGTGGAGCTTTCCGGTTAATTCGGCCTGTGTTTCATCAAGTGATAGTTTGAAATTATGCCATTGTTCAAGTTGCTGTTCGGCGTAGGCTTTAAATTTTTTACCCACGTCGGTAAGCACCACCGTTCGATTATCACGATGTAATAACTCACTACCCACTTCATCTTCGAGTCGTTGAATGGCTCTACTCAGTGTTGACGGACTGATGTGATGTGCTTGCGCCGTTTTGCCAAAATGTAAACTTTGGCTCAAGTGGGAAAACATCGACAGTGCTTTTTGATCCATAACTTTTTCCGTAGGCGGGATTTTAATCGCGCTGGTAGATTAATATCGTGATTGCAAAAAACGCAACGTTACAGTGCGAATATATCACTTTTTGCAACGTAATATCTAGGGTATGGTGTTTACATTGAAAAAAGCATTGTTAAAAAGAACAGTCAGCAAGCTGACTCAACTAATACTCCAGAAATTATAGGAAAGTCCATGAGCAACTATTTTAATACTTTAAGTTTACGTGAAAAATTAGGCCAATTAGGTCAATGTCGTTTTATGAAACGTGAAGAGTTCAGCGATGGCTGTAACTTCATTAAAGATTGGAACATTGTTATCGTTGGTTGTGGTGCGCAAGGTTTAAACCAAGGTTTGAACATGCGTGATTCTGGTTTAAATATTTCTTATGCGTTACGTGACGGCGCAATTAGCGAGAAGCGTCAATCATGGCAGTGGGCTACAGAAAATGGTTTTACTGTTGGTAACTATGCTGAATTAATTCCTCAAGCTGATTTAGTTTTAAACTTAACGCCTGATAAGCAACATACTTCAGCTGTTACAGCGGTAATGCCATTGATGAAGCAAGGCGCTACGCTTTCTTACTCACATGGTTTCAATATCGTTGAAGAAGGTATGCAAGTTCGTCCTGATATTACAGTTGTTATGGTTGCACCTAAGTGTCCAGGTACTGAAGTACGTGAAGAATACAAACGTGGTTTTGGTGTTCCAACACTAATCGCGGTTCACCCAGAAAATGATCCACAAGGTAATGGTTTAGCCATTGCTAAAGCTTACGCTAGTGCAACAGGTGGTGATAGAGCGGGTGTTTTACAGTCTTCTTTCATCGCTGAAGTTAAGTCTGACTTAATGGGTGAGCAAACGATTCTTTGTGGCATGTTGCAAACGGCTGCTGTTTTGGGTCATAAGCAATTAATCGCTCAAGGTATGGACGCTGCTTACGCACGTAAATTATTACAATACGGCTTAGAGACAACTACTGAAGGTCTTAAGCATGGCGGCATCACTAACATGATGGACCGTTTATCAAACCCAGCGAAAATTAAAGCGTTTGATATGTCTGAAGAATTGAAAGTGATTTTACGTCCATTATTTGAAAAACATATGGATGACATCATTGAAGGTCGCTTCTCTGAAACTATGATGGCTGATTGGGCAAATGATGATATTAACTTATTAACATGGCGCGCAGAAACAGCTGAAACATCATTTGAATTAGCAGCTGATTGCGAAACTGAAATTACAGAACAAGAATATTACGATAAAGGCATCTTTGTTGTTGCTATGATTAAAGCAGGTGTTGAATTAGCCTTTGAAGCTATGGTTGCTGCAGGCATCATTGAAGAGTCTGCTTATTATGAGTCACTTCATGAAACGCCATTAATTGCTAACTGTATTGCACGTAACAAGCTTTACGAAATGAATGTAGTAATTTCTGATACTGCAGAGTACGGTAACTACTTATTTACTCACGCTGCTGTGCCACTACTTGCAGATTACACGGCTAACTTATCGTTAGAACAGTTAGGCGAAGGTTTTAAAGAAAGTTCAAATAACGTTGATAACGCGCGTTTAATTGAAGTTAATGAAGCAATTCGCAGCCATGGTGTTGAAGTGATTGGTAAAGAACTTCGTGGTTATATGACTGACATGAAAAAGATTGCTAGCGCAACTTAGTACTCATCTCTTGAAGTAGAGATAGTTAATTAAACGGCATTCGAGTCTAATTCAATGCCGTTTTTTATTGCCAGAACTTTCTCTCTATTTTAACCCTTATGAAATTTTAACAAGGAAGACTCAATGTCTGATTTTAAAGAAGTAACTATTAACAGAGCAGCCAATGTATATTTTGATGGCAAGGTAACTAGCCGTACTATTACATTTAACGATGGCTCCTTCAAAACACTTGGTATTATGCAAGCAGGTGATTACACCTTTGGTACCAAGGAAAAAGAATTAATGGAAATTACAGCGGGTGAATGTGAAATTTTACTTGCGGGCTCTACAGAATGGCAAACAATCGTTGGTGGTCAATCATTCCACGTTGACGCCGATAGCTCTTTTGATGTTAAAGCCAAAACTATCATTGATTACTGTTGTACTTATATAAGCTAATACAACTAGCGTATGCTGTTCGGCTTTACTGTTGAGTTATAAGTAATAATACCAATGACATTCATGAAGATTGTATGTCATTGGTTTTTTACCCCTTTACAGATTTTGTGGTAACGAAAGACGAATGCTTAATCCTGGTGATAACGATGTTAACAGCAGCTTACCACTATGAAGTTCAGCGATAGCTTTTACAATAGAAAGACCTAAGCCAAAGCCACCTTCCTGTCGGCTTGCATCTAAACGATATAAACGTTTAAAAACCGCCTCATGTTGTGCTTCGGGAATACCCGGGCCGTTATCGATGACAGAAATATCAACGCCAATCTCACTATAGTTTACCGCTAAGCTAATAACGCCTTGTATTTGAGTATACTTAATCGCATTCTCGACAATATTATATACTGCTCTAAAGAGTAAATTGGCATCGGCAAAAATGGGCTTGCCCAGTTCATTTTGGTGAGTATTATCAACGAAAGTAAAACGCTGGTTTTTATCTTCAGCCAAAGGCTCTGCTAACTCAAACACATCCTGACAGAGCGTACTGATATTAACGCTACTACTAGGTTTATTTTGGACACCTTTCTCTAATCTTGATAATTCCAACATGGCATTGAAGGTATGAATGACATTATCAATTTCATCGAGCAAATTTTCTTTCCATTGATCACTTTGATAAATAGCACTATCGTTATCGATACTATCTTCAACTGATATACGAATGCGAGATAATGGCGTTCTAAGATCATGGGCGATGTTATCTGTTACCTGTGAAACTGAGCCAATCAAATCATCAATCTCATCTAACATTTGATTAATTTGCTCAGCAATCATGTCAAATTCATCTTGCTTAGTGCTAATAGGTAATCTTGATTTCAACCGGCCTGCTTTTACATGCGCTGTAAGCTCAGCTATTTGTTTCACTCTAGACAGTACTCGTCGGTTTAACAAAAACCCCGAGATAAGTGTAAGCACTAAGGCGAGTATTAACGCAACAATACTTGCTGTGATGAAGTTCTTTTCAAGTACTTGATAATTATTGTCAAACAATCCAATGGATAAATCGCCAAAGCGAGTTTGTAGATTGGTGCCTAAAAGTATTTCAACGGTGGTATCACCTAAATGGTCAACAACCGCGATGGGGAAATGGCGTAAGGTAGGAAATTCAGGTAACTCTTGTGGCAAGCTGTTTAAGTTACCGATAACTTGAGCATCATGCGACAGTACTAAGACCACAGCATTACTTCTTTTTATACGCTGCTGTATGGCCGTTTTAAAGTCTTTGGCCGTCATACTTGAGCTCTCAGAAAGATCAGCAAAACCTTGTGCAGTAATGGTGACTTGTTGAGCTATTTGGCGTTTCTGTTCACCGACCGTGAATTGATAAACAAGCGCCAAAATACTGGTACAGATAAGTAACACAATCAAAGTAAATATTAAGGTAAACCGCCATATAGAGGTTCGAGTAAAAACCTTAAAGCGTTCTGACCACATACCCAGCTCCTCGTACCGTATGAATAAGTGGTGCTTGGCCGTTTTCTTCTAATTTCTTTCTTAATTTTGCTACGTGCACATCGATTACATTAGTTTTCGGGTCAAAATGATAATCCCAAACCGACTCAAACAATAACGTTCTGGATATCACCTGGTCTTGGTGTTCTAACAGGTAACGTAATAATTGAAATTCTTTCGGTTGAATGGTGAGCTCTTTACCGGCTCTAAGTACTTTATGTCCAACTAGGTCCATCACTAAGTCATCAATTGATAACTCTGTGGCTGGGCCATTGTCTTGGGGGGATGCGCTATACCTTTCAACGAGTATGCTTGCTCGGATATAAAGTTCTTGAAAAGAAAAAGGTTTAGCTAAATAGTCATCGCCGCCCGCTTTTAAGCCTTTAATTCGCTCATCGACATGACCTAAAGCACTTAAAATGATAACGGGCGTCTTAATAGTGGCAGCACGCATGGCGGCTAATAATGCTAAACCATCCATTTTTGGTAACATACGATCAAGCACTACTAGATCATAACTATTACTTGTGGCAAAGAATAAGCCGTCAGGCCCATTTTCTGCAGTATCAACAATATGCCCTTGTTCGACAAAGCCCTTTTTTATGTAGGCTAATGTTGTCGCATCATCTTCAATAACAAGTAATTTCATCAGTGTTCACTATTTTTTAAATACGGGTATTAGTTGGTTGTTATTTATATCAACAAGCCAGTCTTTTTTACCTTTTGCGCTAATTGTCTCTAGCTCAAAAAATAGAATGCCTTGCTTGTCTTCAACTTCGATTTCGGTAAGCAGTGAGGACAAATCAAGATTAATGGCGTCAATAGCATTAAGCATAGAGTAATCCATTTTTGCCAATTTTTTTGCCGTGACAATACGATCATCTTCAGAAAACCATGAGAATAGACGGCTTTTTTCTTCATTAACAATTGAGCCATCTTGAATTGAAATAGTCAGCTTAATTTTTTTATCGGCTTCAATATCAATTAATTTTACTTCGTGATAATAAACGCCTTCTTCATCGTCAAGCTCATAACTATAAATAATGCCATTATAATCTTGCTGCACTTGTTTGATAGTGTGTTGAGCGGTTATACCTGATTTTTCAATAATCGATTTGGTTATCGCTAATTCTTGTTTGTTAGAACCCGCCCAGCTCGCTGATATGGTACCGACGGTGAGTAAAGTAACTAAGGCAACTGATTTAAGTGAAGAAAGTGAAGTAAGTAAATTTAAACGTTTCATAATATTGTCCTCTAATAAGAATAGTATCAGTTTACTTTGTCCTTAATAAAGCCAAGATGTGCAGAACATTAATTATTGTTAATGAATGGCGGAGGGAGCTTAGCGCTTACTTTTACTAATAATGATCAATAAAGAAGTTATTAGCAAAATAGCTAATAACTTCTTTATTGGGGAAACGCTTAGTTAGTTAGTTAGTTAGTTAGCTTTATTTCACTTCATTTAAAGCGTTAACTATTGATGAACGTCTTTGGTATTGATAGCTGTAATCTAATTTTACCTCACCAGTACCACTGTTTGGCGTGGTATGCATAGTGATTTCAGCATTGTCATCAGTTAGTTGTATATGGGAGAAGCCCCAAATCATACCTTTAGCATAGAGTGCGGTATTATCTTTATATGTCTTGTCTTGATAAGCTTTAAACTTGCTGTGAACGCCACGCTGCTTTGCTGCTGCACCAGAAATAACTTGTAAAAGTGGTGGCGCATTATGGTTCTCACCAAAAACAGCATCACAACTATCTTCATGTAACTCTAAAGAATGTTCATGACCAGCAAAGTAAACATCAGCATATTTACACAATGAAGGTAATATTAGTTTTCTCAATGAACGTGCTTGCTCAAATTTAGTGCCTCCCGTTGACCAAATTGGGTGATGACCAATAACAAGCTTCCACTTAGCTGTAGAGTTTTTAAGCCCTTGCTCTAACCACTTTGCCATGTTTTTTTCTGCATGGTTAATCGGCTTAGTCCAAGCATCAGGTTGATCAATTTCATCAACTTTCATTTCGCTACCATCTGGGTTTAGTTCTGCTTCCATTACGGTCGTACCACCAAGCATCACTTCAGTATCGATAACAAAGATCTCAACATCACCATTTCCGGCAGCTGGTTTTACGCTATAAAAAATACCATCCATATAAAATGGTTTAGTATTTTCCATAAAGTCTACTTGTGCCATTGCTCCTGCTCTTGAGGTATTCCAATCATGGTTACCTAGCGCGGTATAGATGCGGTAATCTGGATTACCTTCACCCAAGTTACCAAAAGGTTTGGTAAATATATCATCAAAACGTGTGCTGTCATCTTTACCATCAATGCCCATTGTTGCGCCATCAGGGTAAATATTATCACCAAGCATTACTGAAAATTCACAAGAGGCCCCATGGCAGTAATCCGTCATAGCTTTAGCTACAGGGTACATGCCACTTGTTTCAATCATGCTGCCTACCTCTGATATATATTCACTCGGTGGCGGGGTAAATTCACTCATAACACGGCCATCTTCAAACCAGTCATTTTTTTCGAACGCAACGAACTCTTGTAAGTCTTTTCTAGCGGGCGTGAATTGTTTCTTCTTCAGGTAATCGGTGTGGTAACCGCTGTCGCCAAACGCAATAAAACCAAAATCGATATTTTGTTGCTGAGCTGCCTGCGGGGAGGCAGCTTCCGGTTTGCTTTCTGAATTGATACAACCGGCTAATGTAACGCTGGCGAGTAATGGTAGCGTTAACCAGAGACTCAATTTAGCTGCATTCTTAACTCGTGGTTTAACTTGTAGCATGGTGTTGTTATTCATTGTTGTACCTATATTTAATCTTTTATTACGGGAAAAATTGAAGGAAAGAGAAACTTTCCTTCAATATAATGAGAACGCTGTTATTAAAATGATTTACGTAACGTTAAGGTAATCATTCTGCCAGAGCTTTCATCTTCATGTTCAAATTCATCAACATTGCCTCGAGTATGGTTGTCGATTACTTCTTGTGTGCTATCACCATCATATTTGGTAAATTTTTCAACTTTATGGGCATCTAATAAGTTAGTGCCACTTAAGCGTAATACGTAACCATCAGCAAATCTTTTTTCAATAAATACCTCAAGGTTCGCGTCATAACTAAGTTCTACTTCTCTGTTAAAATCAACAGATAAACTGTCACCTTGTTTTTGATAACTAAAGCCAAAACTAGCATCCAATTGAGGAATGTTATGCGTTATACCAAAGTTATAAATATAGTCTGGTTGGTCTCTAAAGTTTCTTTCGACTCCGGTAAATTGGTCGTCAATTTTTGAATCGAGTAAGGTCAGGTTAGCAAAGAATCCGGTGTCATCACCTAAAGGGGCACTAAGATCCATTTCTAAACCCCAAGTACTACCATTACCAGCGTTATTGTAGGAATAAAGCGTGCCACCCGCTTCAGATTCACCCACACCCGCTTCTTCGATAACGTCGGTAATATCACGGTAAAAGGCATTAAAGCCAATGATTCCACTACCTGCGAAGGTATACTCATACCCTACATCGATACCCATTGAGACTTCATCTTCTAAAAATGGGTTACCTTGCTTAGTATCGCCATCTTCAGGTGCATCGTGCTCTGTAATTGGCGCAAGTTGCTTGAAGTTAGGTCGTTTTACCGTTTGCGCTAAACTCATTCTAAAGGTGCTATCTTCATTCAACTTAGATGAAAAATGCAGTGAGGGATTAACATGAGTAGAGCTAGCATCATAAGCAATGCCTTCAGCATTGATGGTACGCGCAGTATGTTCGACGCGTAAACCAAGCTCTAAAAAGCTATCGGTGAATATTTCTTTTTTACCTAAGAAGTAACCATCAATGCGATCTTCTTGTACGTCATAAGTTTGGTCTAAATCGATGTCTTCAATGATGCCAGTTTCGCTATCGACGTTATATTCGATGATGGATTCATCACGGTCTTTCATCGATAAATCCATGCCAGATTTAAAGGTTAATTCATTTTCAAATATATGCTCATAAAAGCCCGCGAATATAATCTCAGTGTCTTTGGTATCTTCGAGTTCTCTCGCGTCATACTCCCAAATGTTTTCAGGATCATCACGTTCAAATTTCGTTATATTTTCTACATCGGTTGCGTCAGAATAACTAGCCGATAATTCGAAATTATTATCGTTTGCTAAATCTTTACTATAAATAGCTGAGAGATTGATAGACTCTTCATCAATGAAAACATCGTCACGAGCATATTCGTATTCATCATCATCCACGTCATACATATCTTCGGTCTGTAATTCGCTGCGATCTGTATTTAAGTAGTTAATTTGGAGATCAAGCACTGAAGTATCATCCAAATCATATGATATGCCGGCACTTAATGAGATATCTTCACTATCTCTGATATCTTCTTCTAGCTCATCTTTTTTAAGATCCCCGGGAACAAAACCATTTTCCAAATCGCCATCAGCGGCAAAAACCTGTTCAGTTTTAGTTTTATTGACATAACGTTGTTGGAAGATTGCGGACAGTGTCCAAGACATATCATTGGTATTGCCGCCATAACCAAATGAAGCATTACCTTTAGTGGTACCGTCATCAGCGCTTAAACCACCGATTTTTACAGTACCGCCATCAAAACTGGCGCCATCTTTTAGGATGATATTAATAGTGCCACCAACACCTTGGCTATCTTGGTCGGCACTTGGGCTACGTATTATTTGGATACGGTCAACCATTTCAGCGGGAATACGGTCAACGAAAATAGCTCTATCTGAACTACTACCTGGAACTTTTTTACCGTTGATTAATACTTGGGTATAACCTTCACCCAAACCGCGCATTTGTGGAGCATCATATTCACCAACATCACTACTAAATGAAACACCGGGAGTACGTTTTAACATATCGCCCACTGATGTTGGTTCAAACTGTTCAAAAAACAAGCCGCCGTATTCTAGCTGCGGAGATACAGACTCTGTTCTGTTACGAAAGACAGGAGATCCTGTAACAACAATTTTTTCAACGTCTTTTTCTGCACTGTTTTGCGTATCTTGCGCTAATAGTGGTGTACTAATCGTTGATAATATCGCGATAGAAATACAACTATATAAGCTCGATAAATAGTATGTCTTACTCTTGCTTTTGATGTTTTTCACAATGATTGATCTCGGTTAAATTTTATGGAAATATATCTAAATAGACAGTCACTTCGTATTAATGGCGCCACTTTAACTAAGATTTATGACGCTTTTATGACTAACTTAAGACAGATTTTTGACATAATGATTTATTGATAAGGTTGTTGTTTTTATAAGCTTTTATTAACATCACATGTACATGTGAATACGATTAGTTACATTGTTCTGTCCAAATTTTGGCTGGGTGAAATTGAACGGAACGCCAATATGAGAAATAAAGGTAAGAATGCGGCCACTGAGCATGATTATTCAGCGGCTGAAATATCTGAGCATCAATTATTAACAAAAGTTAATCTTTAATTAACCTTCTCGTTATTGTCTGTTCGATAAACTAATGCCCAGTTAATAATTGGAGAGACAAAAATGACAGCGACTACAATGAGAAAAAGAAATTTAATTCAGATTGCATTAACCTTAGCCCTAACATCAACGTGTAGTATTGCTTATAGCGTTGAAGACAATACAGCAAGTAAAGTGAATAAGATCGAGACAGTGACTGCCTCAGTAGAAACGAGACCTCACTACAAAGATGCCAAAGGGAACTTCACTGATGTTGACGACCCAGCCATCTGGGTAAATCCAACTGACAAAAGCAAAAGCCTAGTGGTTACTACATTAAAAAAGGGGGGCATTGATGTTTATAACTTACAAGGAGAGCTGTTACAGTTTATCCCGTCAGCATTAGCGCCGAGTTGCAGTGACTCTACGGTAAAGTGTGATAATAAAGCGGGCCGAACCAATAATGCCGATATCATTTATAATTTTGATTTCAACGGTAACAAAGAGGATGTGGTCGTGGTGTCAGATCGCGGTCTAGATAAAATGACCATTTATGTCATTAACCCGAATGCAGTCAGTCTATTGCAAAACGTCACCTCAGCAGCTGCACCGTTAATATTTGCCAAAAACCAACAAGACATTAACGAAGGTCGCACCGCTTACGGCTTAGCAACAGTAAAAACGGATAAAGCAATGGCCTTTGTTAGTCAAAATAGTGAAACGCGCGTTGCACAATTAGAAATATTTGATAACGGCGACGGCACGATAAGTTATAAAAACATTGCCAATATAGATTTTCCTAAACAATTTACTTTACCCGACAAGATCAGCTGGACCCCGTGTTCAGATGATAATAATGAGCGCCCTCACTTAGAAGGTATCGTGGCTGACGCCAAAAACGACTCACTATTTCTAGCTCAGGAAGATGTTGGCATTTGGAAAGTAAAACTCAGTGAACCGAACAACATCAAACATTGGCAGTTAATTG
The DNA here is from genome assembly GCF_002836255.1 of Colwellia sp. 75C3. Lineage (GTDB taxonomy): Bacteria > Pseudomonadota > Gammaproteobacteria > Enterobacterales > Alteromonadaceae > Colwellia. The sequence goes on from NZ_PJAU01000059.1 coordinate 281,101, forward strand.
CTAAGGTTAAAGAATACGGCATACCCTATACACGCACTTGGGATAAAACTGAGCAAGAATATATTTGTCAGTTAAATAATGAACAAGACAAGAGCTTTGGTAGCAAGCATCTCACCGCAGATGCTGAAGGGTTAACACTTTATGATGGCGGTAATGGTCAAGGTTATTTGTTAGCTTCAAGCCAAGGTAATAACACCATCGCTTTATTTAATCGCGAAGCACCACATCAATATATCAACTCTTTTACCGTAAACGGCGGTAACATTGATGGCGTAAAAGAAACGGATGGCATGATGGTGGTTAACGCAGACTTAGGTAAAGGATTTAGTCAGGGTGTATTAGTTATGCAAGATGGCGACAATAAAACAGTAAAAAACTCATCTTCCACATCAGGTAAAAAAAGAGAAAGTACCAACTTTAAATATGTTTCATGGGGTGAGGTTGCTAAAAAATTAGATTTACCGATTAACACTGAATTTAATAGAAACAAGTAGCACCTACTTAAATTACAAATATTGTTAGTAACAACTCATGAGCATCAGTTTCTACTGGTGCTTTAGGCATTGTCTTTACTCAAATAGAATAACTTGAGAAGTCATGTTCTTCTACTTAGGTGTACAAGTGTTATTTTAACTTGTTGTAATTATTGATTTAATAAAATTTAATATGAGAGTAATTCATCTTTAATATTATTTAATTAGTAAGTACAGCGGTTAGGTGTTCCATTGGTGGTCAGAACAATAACTACTTACTACAACAACCGTTATCCTGACAGGAATAAAATAATAATGAAGTTCTTTACTACAAAAGCCAGTTTATTTATTGGCGCTATCTCTTTAATGACTAGTTCAGTTATTCAAGCAAACCCTGAACTCGCTAATAATAGTAAAATTATGTTTGATGATTTTAGCTATAAAACCCTCACTGACGCACAAAATAATGGCTGGGTACCTAGAACGCAGGTAGGCCATCCCGGTATAAAAAATGCGACGTGGTGGTCAGCAGGTATTAGCTTTCACCCTGATCAAAGTAATGCCAATAATACCGTGATGCGCTTAACCTCAAAAACTGATGGCAGCCCAGAAAATACTCGCCACACGCAAATTTGTCATCAGCGTAAGTACCTAGAAGGTACCTATGCCGCTCGTTTATTTTTTAATGATCAACCTGACTTTGGTCCTGACGGTGATGGCATTGTCGAAACCTTCTACACTATCAGTCCACTAGAAGCGCCAATGGATAAAAATTACAGCGAAATGGATTTTGAATACCTGGCCAACGGTGGTTGGGGCGAAAAAGAGAATGTATTATTTTCAACTTCTTGGGAAACTTTCCAACTTGAGCCTTGGACAAAAGTGAATGCTTTTGATACTTATGTAAAAAGCCTGCAAGGCTGGAATACCGTAGTATTACAGGTGTTTGATAATGAGGTGAAATATTATATAAACGGGCATTTATTTTCACAACACGGCAGTGATGTGTATCCAGAAGTAGCTATGTCGGTTAATTTCAATTTATGGTTTATACCAGAGCAAATAGTAGAAAGCACTGAGATGCGTCAATATCATCAAGAGATTGATTGGGTGTATTTTAATGCCGATCAGAATTTGTCCCATAAAGAAGTGGTAAACGAAGTCGCAAGATTACGTAAAAGTAATGTTAAACAACAAGATAATGTGCCACATTGGCAACCTGAGTTAGATAGCTATTGCGGTTTGTAATAGGTTCATAAAGATATAAAAAAAAATCATGATTGAGCTGTTAGCTTCATCATGATTTCATCCTTTTAGGATATGAATAAACAACTGTAATGGATAAGTTATGACAGATACAGATAAGGTAATTCGTTGGGGCATTATTGGCTGTGGCGCGGTAACTGAAGTCAAGAGCGGGCCTGCCTATCAAAAAACAGCAGGTTTTGAATTAACAGCAGTAATGCGCCGAGATCTAAAGCTTGCTAGAAGTTATGCCCAACGACATAACGTCGCTAAATTTAGTGATAATGCGGCTGATATTATTAATGATACCAATATTGATGCCATCTATATTGCTACTCCACCGGATAGTCATAAACATTATGCTTTAATGGTGGCTGAAGCAGGTAAACCTTGTTGCATTGAAAAGCCTTTAGCATCGAGTTATCAAGAAAGCCTAGCGATTGAGCAGGCTTTTAAAAAAGCGAATGTACCACTGTTTGTCGCTTATTATCGCCGCTCTTTACCGCGATTTAATAAGGTGAAAAATTTACTAGAAAGCAAAGCTATCGGGCAAGTACGGCATATTAGCTGGCAGTTAAGTAAGCCGGCCAATACGATTGATTTATCGGGGCAATATAATTGGCGTACAGATAAAAGTATTGCCGCAGGAGGTTATTTCGACGACTTAGCTAGCCACGGTTTAGATTTATTTTCTTTTCTACTGGGGGACTTTCAGCAAGTCAGCGGCATAGCGACAAATCAGCAGGGCCTATACTCTGCCTTTGATGCGGTTACTGCCTGTTGGCAACATGAAAGTGGTGTTACCGGTATCGGCAGTTGGAACTTTGGTGGTGCAGCAAGGCAAGATAGCGTGACCATAGTGGGTAGTGAAGGGGAGTTAAATTTCTCCGTATTCGATGAAGTACCCATAGTGTTAACTCAAGGTAATAGTCGCGAAATATTTACCATTGAAAACCCTAAAAACATTCAATTATATCATGTTGGAAATATCTATCAGCAACTTATAAATGGGCAACAACACCCATCAAATGGCTCTTCTGCGCTACATACTAGTTGGGTTATGGATAAAATTTTAGCCGTTAACTAATATTCACTTTTATCGAATGAATCGGTCAGCAATCAGCTTAATTGACTTGGTAGGTTTTGTTATCATCCTGCCAAGCGCTTACCTTCGCGATTAACACGTTATTTTTAGCTTTTATTGCAATGCTCTTAGCTTGAGCTGCATAAGCTTGAGCTTGAGCTTGAACTGTTTTTTCGGCGTTTAGGGCAACTTGAGCTTGCGCTAACAAAATAGCCACTTTATTCGTTGCCACACCATCTTTATTGGCGATAGTGGTTGCTTGGGTAAAATAAGTGCGACCCAGTTCGATTTTATCTTGTGCATAGGCTATTAGCGCTAACTCTATAAGTGCGCGTGTTTGCCCGTAACTACCTTCAAAATCTTTATGGTATTGCATAGCTGTTTCTAATAAAGGAATTGCTTCGAGATATTGATGTTGTAGGCGCTTTATTTTAGCTAACTCTTCATGGGCATAAGCAATAAATAGTGCATCATGATAGTGCTCTGCCAGTTTTTTGGTTAATAAGATATAACGTTCAGCTTTAGATAAATCATGGTGAGTTAGTGAGTCTTTTTCATATTGATGAATAAGTAATACCCCTATCATCAAATGACTACGAATCTCTTCTCTGTGCATTTTCTTTTGACGCGCTTGCGCTATGTTTTCTTTCATTAAGATAATGCCTTGCTCGGTATCACCACTGTTAATATAGCTGGCGGCTAAAAATCGACGAGCGGCTAATAGGTCATTATTGCTTTGCAGCGCAGAAGAGAAAAAGGTAGTTGCTTGTACATAATCTCTTTGTAAATAAAGTGCTATACCACGAGCAAAAGCTTCATTACTAAAGTCGCTAATATATGGCAGGGACGTTTGTGTGGCGTGTGGAGCAAAACGTAGTGTTATTTTTTGCACTAATTGCTCTAGGGCGTCCGGAATACTAGCGGCTAAGATAACCCCTTGTTCAACTCGCTGAGCAAGGTAGAAACTATAATCTAGCTGGAAATCTTGCGGATAACCTCGAAGTGTAGTTTGTACCAATAAATCGACGTTTAACGTTTGAGCAAGCGCTCTTAACTCGTTAGGGTCGGGATTTATTGAATTTTGTAATTTTTCTTGTTTAGATAATTGAATTGACTGAAGCAACTGTGTGCTAGCAATCAGTTGTAATGGCGTGTTTTTTGTTAAGCTTTCCCTTATATAGTCCATACCTTGTAAAGGAACCCAGTCGTGAATATCATCAGGCATATCATTAATGACTGGTAATAAAGCAACAGTGAAGCGTTCTTTTGTCGGGTTTTGGTGATTACTTTGGGAAGAGTGATAAATAAGTAAGCCGATGAAGGTGACAAAGGTCAATGCAGCAATTAGTACTAGATAGGTTGTATTGACGGATTTTCCTAAAAAACTACTTTTATTGGTGATTTCACTGAGCTCAGCCGTCCATTGATAGCCTTGGCGTGGATAAGTTTTAATGACATGGCTGCCAAGTAAATCACGAATCTCTTTTATCGATTGTACCAATACTTGTTCTTGTACAACGACATCGTGCCAGACAGAGTCTAATACTTCCTGTTTAGTAACTATTTTAGTTTGATGAGCGATTAAGTATTTTAAGACTAATAACGTTTTTGCCCTGATACTAATTGTTTGACCATCTTTGATCAACACGCCAGCAGTTAAGTTGAGCTCAATATCATTAAAAGTAAATCGCATAAAAGAACAGTTACAGCTTAGTTAGAGGGAAATTATTATAAATGAGCGGCTATGTTGGCTTAAATTAAATCTGAGTGCAACCAGCAGATGTTTTGCTTACTGATAAAGTGAAACAGAGTCGACTTTATTCATGCCCTAGTGCGACAGTGAGTGTTTGTTTAAATAGGAAGTTCTTGGCGTGCTACAAGCAACAGTTAGGGTTAAATAGCTTGCTTTGCTCATAACAGTCTATTAACGTATTATTAAAAATAATTCTCAATTGAATTTAGATTTCACTTCGAACTTAAATTCAAATAAACAAGGAAAAAATATTTATGGAAAATTTTGTTGAAGGTATTCTTACTAGTCCTGTTGTATGGATTACTATTGTTATTTTATACACGCTAAAAAAGGGCATTTATTTTGTCCCACAAAACCGAGGTTATGTTATTTATACCTTAGGTAAGTACAGCAAAACGCTTTCTGCGGGTTTAAATTTTATCATCCCTTACGTGCAATCAGTTGCTGCTGATCGTAATTTAAAAGAACAGTCATTAGAGATTATTTCACAACCTGCAATAACTAAAGATAACATTACTTTAGATATTGACGGTATTTTGTTTATGAAAGTCACTGATGCTTCAGCAGCGACCAATAACATCACCGATTATAAAATGTCGGTAGTACAACTTGCTATGACGAGTATGCGTAATGCTATTGGCTCAATGGAGTTAGATGATTGTTTTCAAAACCGTGATGCCATTAATGCACAAATCTTAAACTCAATGACAGAAGCCACAGCACCTTGGGGTGTAATGGTTACTCGTTATGAAATAAAAGATATTACGCCACCACAGACTATCCGCGAAGATATGGAAAAACAAATGACCGCAGAGCGTGAAAAACGTTCAGTGATATTAACCGCCGAAGGGGTTAAAGTCGCAGCGATCACAGAAGCTGAAGGTCAGAAACAAGCGAGAGTTTTAGATGCTGAAGCAGCAAAAGCTGAGCAAGTACTTGCAGCAGAGGCATCAAAAGAGTCACAAATACTTGAAGCAACAGGTAAAGCGGAAGCGATACGCTTAGTTGCAGATGCAGACGCTAATGCCTTAGAAGTGGTAGGTAATGCGGCAAATACTGAACAAGGTCATGCGGCGGTAATGCTAACACTAGCACAAGATGCAATTACAGCGCATCAAGCTATTGCGAACGAAAGTACAGTAGTACTAACAGATGGCAAAACAGGTGAAAACATTGCTAATACAGTTGCGCAAGCGATTGCTGTTTCAAGTAGTTTGAAGTTGTCTAACTAGTACTTATTGTAGACCTATATATTTGGGTGTAAAGTCAAATAAACTAGGTCTATCTTTCTTTTACCAAAGAGGTTCTATGGAATATTTTTTAGAAAACCCTTCTCATTTATGGTATCTAATTGCAGGTATTAGCTTTGTAGTTGAATTGAGTATTATGGGTTTAAGTGGTCCGTTACTCTTTTTTGCTATTGCTAGTTTGACTACGGGTATTTTAGTGAGTGTTGGTTTTGTTGATGGTTGGCAAGGTGAAATATTAACGGTTGGCCTTTTAACTGCGGTTGTTGCTGCTATTTTATGGAAACCATTAAAGTCATTGCAGAATTCAAAAGATAAAACGGATGATTCTAGCGATATGATAGGTTTGCAAGTACCTGCCAGCTCTGAAATTAATGCAACTAGCGGTACCATTCGTTATTCAGGTATCGATTGGCAAGCACGTTTAGCTGATGAAGCTAATGGGGCAGCCATTAGTGAGAAGAGTCAGTGTGAAATTGTCGGAATAACGGGTACTACTATGTTAGTTAAGGTCTCAGCACTTAAATAAATTGTAACGCTGAGATATCAGAAGTCCCAAATAAAACGACGCACTAGCGTCGTTTTTTTGCTTTATTTTAGCTTAATCCACAGGCGTTCATCGGTTAACAGTGCTTTGGTTTTATCAGATAATAAAGGGTTACGTAGGGGAAATGAGGTGCGATTATTGACGTTAGCTTTAGATAAAATACCTGAAGTGATTCTATGATTCAGAAAAAATTGTTCAAATTGACCTGATTCAAGTAACAGCGCCAAGCCAAAAGATAAACGTTGTTGTAATCGTTCATTATGTTTATTAACAAAAAAGAATGTCGGGGCAGGGTATTGCAGCATTAAATATTTTTCAACGGTAAGGCCTTCGTCATCAGAAATTTCTAACCAAGGTTCATGTAGCGCTCGTGGAAAATAACTGAATCGTCCTTTTTTTAACATTTTAATTAAAGAAACATCATTGCCTTTAACAACTTGAAAGTTGTTGGCCAACAAAATATCACTATCGGCCCAATTATGTCCTTGACCAAGATCTATTTTTTTTAGATCAGCTAACGATGTCTTTTTATTAAAAAGGTGTTGTTTATTTTTAGGAATAATAAAGATTCGATAGCCCATTAGTCCCTTTAATATAGGAAAATAAATGGCCTGAAGTTTATTTTCTAATGTTTGGGAGGTCATTCGCCAAGTTAAATCAATATACTCTTCACGTTGCAACATCATCGATGTTCTAGCTTGAGCCATTTCAATATTGACGGGCTGTAATTTGTAGTCGCCATAACGGGATTTACTGACCTCAAGTGCCAGTGTTAATAAGTCAACAAAATAGCTTTGTTTAAGGTCGGGGTATTTCTTTGACTCGACATAACGAACCAGATCTATTTCAGTAGCAAAGCTAAAGTTACTGATTAATGCCATGGTGATTAATAGTTGGCGGATGTTACTTAGAACCATGAATCACATTGCAGTTATTGGCTAATAATGAATATTATTATAGCCTAAATTATTTAAGCTGCGAGGAGAATTTCGCAGCTTAAATAAAGACTTATATGTCTATTTATATATCTTCTCAGCCCAACGCGCTAAACCTGAAGTTACGCTGCCAAAATGATCACCCACAACGATAGGGATGTTTGGCATTTGCTGTTGTAAAAACTCACTCAATACAGGTGATTTTGCTGTACCACCGGTGACAAAAATCACTTCTGGTTGACACTGAGCTTGCTCTACAGCAGATTTCATTATATCGGCAATACTTTCTAGGGTGCGCTTATTAGCAGTGCGTAATGTCTCTTTGGTAACGTCTGCATAAAGATCATCGCTAATATCTGTTAGGTCGATTGTTTGCTCATTTTGCTCTGAGAGAGCAATTTTTGCTTGCTCAGCGGCATTGACTAATTGATAGCTAAGTTTGTGATCGTGTACAGCCACTAAGCGTTCAATTATTGCTGTTTCTTTGGCATCACGTGATAACTGAAGTAAATCACGTCTATTTTTAGCACTGTAAAATTCTGTTTGTTCATTAATGTTATTAATCGCGAGTGCTTGATAAAAGCTACTCGTTGGCATCGGTTTACCTGTCTTTAATAAACTATTCATACCTAAACTTGGCATGATGCCTTGTAAGGCCAATTGAATATCAAAGTCATTACCTGCAACGCGTAGACCCGCATGAGCGAGTAGATGATCGTTACGATTATCGTTATCGGTGAAATTCGGGCTCATGAGTAACATTGAACAATCACTAGTACCTCCACCAATATCTACCACTAATACGCGTGTTTCTTTAGTTAATGATGATTCAAATTCAAAACCAGCCGCGACAGGCTCATATTGAAATTCAACATCTTTAAAACCAACACGTTTTGCTGCATTAGTTAATACGGCTATGGCTTGTCGGTTACTTTCTTCACCGTGCAACCCTTGGAAATTAATCGGACGTCCAATTACTGTTTGAGTGACTTCTTTTTGTAATGCTTGCTCAGTAAGGCTTTTCACATTACTCATCATACAAGCGACAATATCTTCAAAAAATTGAATTTGTGCTGGTGCTAAACCGCCCGCGCCAAGAAATGATTTAGGTGATTTGATGTAATAACCTTCTTCGGGATCCTCAAGGTATTGCTCTAATGCGGTTTTACCAAAGAGTAAATCACTTGATATGCCATCAAACTTTAACTCACGCAGAGCCGATTGACCTTTTTGCAACTGATTTTTACGATCAGTGAGAAACGTCGCCTGTTGTGTGGCCGGTAACTGTTGAGACAGCCAGTTAGTAATAACATCACGGCTTGGTGCATATAGATTTGAGGCAATATATGACTCATCACCCAATAAAGGAATAATGTGTGGCTGACCATTGCGCATGGTGGCAACACCACAGTTGGATGTACCGTAATCGAAACCTATCATCATTAATACCTAAGAGAATGCCTACTAGAAAAAGGCCGCGTAGCATACTCAGTAACTAAGATAATCTCAAGGCCTAGGGATAATTAATTTGTAAATGGTTGATCTTCAGCGTTAAGTTTTGAATTTAAGCCGAGCTGAAGATATAGCTTACGTCACTTGGTTGTGTTCGCTTTTCTAGGCAGTTAAAATAGCGAAAATTGTGTTGAGAGCTAATGATGAAATTAAGTAAAACGAATCAAAAAATTGATAATAACGTCTGTAAAGCGTTGACCATTGCCTGTGAATCATCTTTGCATGAGGTTGCTGGTTTTGTTTGGTTAACCCATAGAGCGAATTATACTAATTTTCCTGCTAGCTTAGTCATTACCTGTGTATTTAGCACCAATGAAGAAGTTACCGCGATGAAAGCGCAACAACAAGATGAAGTTTTGCGCTTGAGTATTCAAAAACAATTAGTAAAAGTGGGCGTAGTTGCTAAAAATATCAAACAATGTGTTCATTTTGATAGTGAACAGGCTTGTCAGGCGCAACATAGTGGGGATTGGGAAGCGCGTTTAGCATTGCGCATTGTAAAACAAAAAACTATGTCTCGACGTACTCACTAATAAGTTTGTATAAAACGAAGCCCAGATTTTAGGCTTCGTTTATTCAGTGCTTATTTTACAGTCGAACTTGACCATCACCAAAAACAACAAATTTCTCTGTCGTTAAAGCCTCTAGGCCCATCGGCCCGTAAGCATGTAATTTACTGGTTGAGATACCTATTTCTGAGCCTAAACCTAATTGGTTACCATCTGAAAAACGTGACGATGCATTAACCATTACAACCGAAGAGTTTATTTGGCGGACAAATTGTTGGCTGCGTGAAATATCTTGGCTGATAATGACTTCAGTATGATCAGAAGTAAATTCATTGATATGACTAATAGCTTTGTTAAAACTATTCACTACCTTTACTGCAATTTCCTGCGCTAAGTACTCAGCTTGGTAATCTGCTTCGGTTGCTAATTCAGCGTTGGCAAAATAACCAATACTGTCTTTACAGGCATGTATTTTCACTTGTGCAGCATCATTAAGTGCTTTAGCTGCTAAAGGTAAGAAACTAGCGCTAATATCGCCGTGCACTAAAACTGTCTCAAAGGCATTACAAGCACTAGGTTTTTGGGTTTTACCATTAACCAAAATATCGACAGCTTTATCTAAATCAGCGTACTTATCTATGTATAAGTGACAAACACCCTTGTAGTGTTGAATAACCGGAATACGACTGTTTTCACTGACATAACGGATTAAACCTTCACCACCACGTGGAATAACTAAATCGATAGTATCACTCTGTTGTAGTAAGTCTTCAATAACGCTGCGACTCGTATCAGGTACTACGCTGACAATATTTTCATCAACATTATGTGTGGTTAATACTTGATGCAAACATTGCGCGATTGCTAAGTTAGAGTAAATAGCTTCAGAGCCACCACGTAGAATGACTGCATTGCCTGATTTAATACATAAGGCAGCGGCTTCAGCGGTAACATTAGGTCGAGCTTCGTAAATCATGGCAATTACACCAAGAGGAATACGCATTTTACCGACTTGAATGCCATTTGGACGTAATGATAATTTATCAATATCGCCAATAGGATCCGCTAAGGCGACAATTTCACGAATAGCGGCACTAATTTCTTTAATGCCTTTATCGTTTAGTACTAATCTATCTAACATGGCTTGCGATAAACCTTTCTCACGGCCCGCAGTTATATCTTTATTGTTTTCTTCAATGATCATGTCGCTGTTATCTTCAACCGCAGTGGCGATAGCATTTAACAGGGTGTTTTTTTCAGTACTGTTCAGTTGTGCTGCCACTCTGCTGGCTGCTTTAGCTTTTTTTGCCATCGTGGCGATATTAAAATTGGTCATTTTGTTACTCTTATCGAAAAATTTTTAAGTTGCTATACGCTAAATTAGAAAATAACCATATCATCGCGATGTACGACAACTTCACCATAATCATGGCCTAAAATAGCGATAATATCATTACTGTGTTTGCCCATAATTCTTTTCAAATCATAGTGACTATATAAGGTAATGCCTTTGCCGATCACTGTATTGTTTTGAGCATCGATAAGATCGATAGCATCGCCAGCTTCAAACCTTTTTGTTACCGATTTTATACCTGCGGGTAATAGAGACGCGCCTTTATTAACAACAGCATTAACGGCGCCTGGATCGAGTTTTATTTTACCTCGGCTTTTTAATGTGTGTTTTAACCAGTGCTTTTTAGCGGTAATAATATTTTTATCTGCAGCAAAACGTGTACCGGGGTTCACTTGTGCGATAAGAGAGCTAAAAACCTCACTTTTAGTACCGTTGACAATATAGGTATTTATCCCATGTTCAACGGCTTTTTCAGCGGCTTCTATTTTGGTTTTCATACCTCCCATGGCTAGAGGATTACGACTTGTGCCAGCCATGGCATATATTTCATCAGTGATCTTATCAATATTAGGGATTAATACGGCATCATCATTGATATTTGGGTCTTTGGTGAATACACCATCAATATCACTTAATATGAATAAACTGTCTGCCTCACAGGCTTGGGCAACTAACGCGGCAAGGTTGTCATTATCACCGATGGAGAGTTCTTTGGTGGTGACGGTGTCATTCTCATTAACGATAGGTAGCACGCCATTGGCTAACTGAATTTTAATCGTTTCTTGAATGCTGATAAAACGTTCTCTATCAGCTAAATCATTTTGGGTGATGAGTATTTGGCTACAAGGGACATCAAAAAAACGTTGCCAGTTAGCCATCATTTGCATCTGACCTACGCTAGACATGGCTTTTTTAGTGGATATTGATAGCTTTGGTGAGCCATGCTGAATGACCGTTCGGCCAGCTGCGACACCACCAGAGGAAACTAAGATTATCTCTTTGCCTTGCTGTTGGCATGTGGTGATAAATTGTGCGATTGCTAATATGTATTGGCCGCTACAACCATCGCTAGTAGGCGCTACTAAGGCACTACCAACTTTGATCACAGCTCTATTAAAATTCATTTTATCTCCTTTGTTAAGCTGTCTTCAGTATGCAGTAAACTGAGTAAAAACTCAATTGATTACATTTTTATTCACTATGACACAATATGAAACGTATGTTTTTAGCCCTTTTAGAAAGTATCTGCGACGAACGATGCTTTTTACATGACTAGATTAGCCAAAAAGCTTCAATTACTTTGGTATAAAAAAAAAGTGATCGCTTTTTGTCCATTTTAAATTTCTATTGATAATGTGATTATGAAAAGGGATGCTCAGTGAGCAGGCAATAAAAAAATATAATTATTAGCTAAATCATGATTAAATAACGTTATCCGTATTACTTATCTATTATTAGTTATTAGCAAGATATGTTAAATTTTTTACCTGCCAAATTGATCGGTTTTTTATCCTTCTCCCTTTATATCCTTAATACACTATTTTGGCTGATGCCTATTTTAGTGTTTTCTCTATTTAAAGCTTTAATTCCATTAAACTTCTCTAAAAAGATCTTTAGTTACTTACTTGATTTGATGGCAAGTAATTGGGTGGCTACCAATAGCCTGATTCAAAAAATATTCACCAAAACCACTATTGTGGTGACCGGATTAGAAGCGCTTAAAATTAACGACTGGTATTTAGTGTTAGCAAATCACCAAAGCTGGGTTGATATAGTGGTATTACAACGAGCTTTACATGGAAATATTCCGTTTTTAAAATTCTTCCTAAAAAAAGAACTGATTTATGTACCGCTGCTGGGCTTGGCTTGGTGGGCACTCGATTTTCCTTTTATGAAGCGATACAGCCAAGCTTTTTTGAAGAAAAACCCTCACTTACGTGGCAAAGATTTAGAAACAACCCGAAATGCCTGTGCTAAGTTTAAGCACAAGCCCGTTAGTGTGATGAATTTTATTGAAGGCACACGTTTTACGCAAAAAAAGCATGACCAACAAGATTCTCCTTTCCAACATATGTTGAAGCCTAAATCAGGTGGAATTTCTTTTGTGTTGGATGCCATGGGTGAGCATTTAACTAAAATTGTTGATGTGACTATTTATTATCCGGACGGTATCCCAAACTTTAGTGATTTTGTTTATGGGCAAGTGGAAAGGGTACACATTGATATTCAAACCTTCGATATTGCCAGTGAACTGGGTCATATCGATTTTTTAGATCGTAATGATAGAGTTGCTTTTCAAAAATGGTTAACCCAATTTTGGCATGATAAAGATGCCCGACTTGAAAAAATGAGATTGCAACATACTATTCCAAATGAGAAATAATCGTTAACATTGGAAGTTACTAAGTTAACTCGCTTGCCGATAAGATGACAGGAGAACTATATGAATGAACTGATCAGTATTTGGTTAAGCGAACAAGGTCTTAAATCGCAATATATAGCTAGTAGCGCTATTGCAATTGGTGTAAGTTTAATCTTTTTGATTGCCAGCCTAAGTTATTACCTAGCTAAACATCAACTGTTAAACTTGATGAACAAGCTTATTATTAATAGCAAAAACACCTGGGATGATGCGTTGATGGAGCATAGCGTGCTCAGTCGAATGACCTTGTTATTACCCTTTGTTTTAATACTCTTTTTAACACCCCTTATGTTAGAAACCAGTAGTATCTCAAGTACTCTACTTATTCTAGTAAGTAAGGTACTGCTTACCTTTCAAATTTCACGTTGCATCAGCGCCTTACTTAACGTGAGTAGAAGCATATATCACGAAAGTGCCCAACAACGATTTTTACCCTTAAACGCTATTATTCAAATCTTTAAATTAGCATTGTATTTAGTGGCTGGTATTGTCATCGTTTCGCTTATTATTAATCGTTCACCTGTTTATCTATTAAGTGGTTTAGGTGCCTTGACCGCGGTTTTATTGTTGGTTTTTCAAGATACCATTAAAGGCTTGGTCGCTAGTATTCAAATTTCAGCGAATAGGATGGTCGTTGCTGGCGATTGGGTTGAGTTACCTAAATATGGTGCTGATGGTGATGTGCTAGAAATAGGGTTAAGTACGGTAAAAATTGAGAATTTTGATAAAACTATTACTACGGTGCCCACTTATGCACTGATTAGTGATTCTTTCAAAAACTGGCGCAATATGTACCATACGGGTGCGCGACGTATTAAACGGACAATTATTATTGATATTGCCAGTATTGACTTTTACAGTGCTGAAAAAATAAACCAGCTCACTAACGCGCACTTATTACAAGATTACCTCAGTGAGAAAAAACAACAGCTCGCGATAAACGATCAAGATGAAAGCAGCGATGAAGCAGCTCAAACATTTAAATCGATGAATAGCCGACAACTGACTAATATAGGTACGTTTCGTGCTTATATAACTAAGTACCTAAAACAAAACCCGCTAATTCGTGATGATTTAACCTGTATGGTTAGGCAACTAACAGCCACTCAGACCGGTTTACCACTTGAAATATACTGCTTTGCCAATACTACTGATTGGTTAGCTTATGAGGCTATTCAAGCGGATATATTTGATCATCTTTTTGCTATTGCGCCACAGTTTGATTTACGTGTTTTTCAACATCCAAGCGGCCACGATTGGCAACAACATTCATAACAAAGAGTATTAAAATGAAGTCAATTGAAGAACAATTAGCACGATATAAAAGTGTGCACTTAAATCAAAAAAATATTAATACCCATTTTATTGGCGTGCCTTTAATCGTATTTGCGGTAACGCTGATGTTGAGTACTATTGCTTTTGAAATAATGATGGATGACATATTTAGTACGCCATTTATGCTGCATTTCACTTTAGCCATGATCATTTTTGCCGTCATAGCGATTTATTATATCGCTTTGCATCGCTTATTAGCGTTGGGCATGCTGGCTTATATCTTAGTTAATTTGTTTGCCGCACAATTATTTAGTGACACAGCTGGCGTGATGTATATCGCGGTAGGAATATTTATCATTGGCTGGATTATTCAGTTTATTGGTCATTATTATGAAAAAGCTAAACCTGCTTTTGTCGATGATTTAAGCCAGTTTCTCATTGGGCCATTATTCTTAATGGCTGAGATATACTTTATGTTAGGTTTAGAGCCGGTATTAAAAGCGCGTGTTACCTCGCTAGCGGTAGAAAAGCGTAAAGCATTGGAAAAGAGAAATCGATCTAGATAGCCTTCATTAGCTACTATAAAAATATGGCTAACAATTTGTAGCCATATTACTAATACCCAACTTATCTTTGTCTAATCACGCCTTCTTGCATGGTTGAAGCGACTAATTGACCTTGTCGATCATATATTTGTCCTCTAACTAACCCTCGACCATTACTTGCAGATGGACTGTCCATACAATAAAGCAACCAATCATCGAAGCGGAATGGACGATGAAACCACATGGCGTGATCTATAGTGGCAATTTGAAAGTTTGGTTGCCAATGACTGGCGCCATGAGGTAATAATGCGGTCGGTAAAAAATGGAAATCCGACGTATAAGCTAACATATAGGTGTGTATGCCCAGATCGTCAGGTAAATCACCGTTGGCTTTAATCCACATTTGGCTAGCGGAATTGGTTGGTGCCGGCTTTAACCAGTTATATTGTTGCACCGGTCGTATATCAATTGGCATTTCGGCTAAAAATTTCTCACGCAATGGCTCAGGTATATACTGTTGGTTAGCTTTTATATAATCAGTAAATGATGGTAGATCTTCTGGAGAAGCGACATCAGGCATGGTGTCTTGATGATCAAAACCTGCTTCGGCATGTTGAAAAGATGCCGTCATGTAGAAAATAGCTTTGCCTTTTTGTACTGCTTGCACTCTGCGAGTACTGAAACTAGAGCCATCACGAATCACTTCCACTTCATAAACAACGGGTAAGCTGGCATCACCGGGTCGTAAAAAATAAGAATGCAATGAATGAACAAAGCGATTAGCTGCTATTGTCTCTTGAGCAGCGGAAAGAGCTTGTCCCATAACTTGGCCGCCAAAAAGCGCTTTATAACCTAAATCTTGGCTTTGGCCTCGGTAGATACCTTGTTCAATAACTTCTAATTTCAATAACGCTGATAATTCATCCAATACACGTGACATTTTTTACCTTACTTATCAAAGACTATTTGGCTAAACACTGCTTAATTCGAAGAGGTTAGTGTAATCCCTATTGATGTTACATGCAAAGTAGGTTAAGTTTTGTTCAAAATAATATTAATAATAAAAACAATAAATATTTAAACCAAATCATAATTGGATGGGGAAGTTAAAATTATGGCTATAGCAATGCTAAGAGAAGATCTGCTGGAACGGCGAATGCCAACTCAGGGGAACTACGATGATTTATGGGAAGAGCTAACGTTGGCACAGAAATTTGCGGCGAGTAGCTTAACGCAATTTGGTTATGAACTTAATTTTATTAGAGATTTCCATGATACTCATATAGCAGTATTAACCTGTAATGAGAATATCGCAGTGATCTCTAAAGGTGGAGAAATCAATACTCATCCAAATATTGAAATTCGACTTTAAGCTAACAAGTTTGGAAAAAGCGTCTATAGGCGCTTTTTTTGTGTCTTTTTTCTGCTTTTTAAGGTTTTTCACCTATTAATAACGTAAAATAGCCGCCATTAATTAGTAAAAAAGTAATTGTAACTATGTCTCGTTCAAAAAAATCTAGAAAACCAGGTGGAGCACCGACAGCTAAGCCTAAGTTAAGTAAGCAAGAATTAGAAAAAGTTGAGAAGCGCTCCCGTAAAACAACGGGTAAAGTGGCGGGAAATCGTCAAAAAGAAGCCCAGCCAGATCAAACTGAGAATAATCAGAAAAACGCTAATAAAGATCCGCGTCTTGGTAATAAAACACCTATCGTTTTAGGTAAATTAATTACTAAAGCTGAAAAAGATAAAGCAGAAAAAGCAAAACAAGTTAAAGCGAAACAAAAGAGCCTGAAATCAGCGCCTATTGCCGGTGTCCGTTTCGTTGAAAATACTGACGTTGAGTTATCTGAAAAACAAGAAATTTCTCCAGCAGCATTAACGCCAGAGCAAGAATTAGATGCAATTGAGCAAGATGAAGCGTTGCAAACAATTTTAGCGAAGCAAGAAGACGATATCGCTTTAACTGAAGAAGAAGTTAACTACTACAATGACATGATGGATCGTCATCAAGCATTATCAGCTGAATTAGGTCTTGATGACGAAGACGAATCTGATGAGAGTGATGAATCAAAAGACAGTGGCAGCGAAGATGACTTATGGGATAAGTTAGATGGTCATGACTTTTCAGATTTTGAAGATAAAGAGTAATTTCAATGAGTGATTTTTGGCTTTATGCTTTGTTGTTTGGCGGTATTATTGTACTGGCGCTAGCATTTTATGCCGGCAAGCTTTTAAAGCAAGTAGCACAGCAAAAAGATCAACAGGAAAAAGCTCAGATAGCCCAGCAACAAGCATTAAATAAGCACGACAAAAAAATCTTCGATAGCGTGTTATTAATTACACGCGCTATGCAGCAAGAGCAATGTGAATTTGATGAAGGCTGCTGGCGCCTATCGGTATTGTTGTCTTCATTGAAAACGTTGACGGAATTACCTGCGAAATTTCCGGGTATTTTTGGCTTATACGATGCGATTAAAGATCTTGCCATTCTAGATGGACGTAAAACGCTAAGCAAAAAAGAACGTATGCGTGAAGATTATCAACGCATGACGGCGTTAAATAAAATGCATGATGAGATTGTTACTGACTTAGGTGAGCTTTATCAGTTTACTACAGAGCAACTTAGTAGCCTTACTACCCCTGCTTAAACTTATACCCATTACCATTCAAAGTGCTCTGAAACATGCATCTTGAATAGTAACGGGTATATAATCCAATAACAGCGTTAATCGACTCTGTTATTGCGCTTGATCAATACCCTCAAATTGCAAAAGACTATAATGTTTTCGTTCACTAAATAAAACGGTACGAAAACATGAAAGTAAGTCAATTTTTCGATAATAAGCTATTAAATAAATATAACACCAGCGGACCAAGATATACGTCTTATCCAACAGCGTTAGAATTTCATGATGATTTTAAACATGATGATTTTATTCAAGCGATAGAAAACTCGCAAAACCGCGAATTGTCACTTTACGTGCATATCCCATTTTGTCACACGCTTTGTTATTACTGTGGTTGTAATAAAGTCGTTACTCGCCATCGTGACAAAGCAGATACTTACCTTGAATATTTAGCACAAGAAATTGCTCTACAAGCACCATTATTTGAAGAATACACCGTTAAGCAATTACATTGGGGTGGTGGTACACCAAGCTTTTTAACGCACCCACAAATCACAAAACTTGTTTCTTTATTAAAAGAGAAATTTAATTTTTCTGATGAATTGGAAATGAGCATTGAAATAGACCCTCGTGAAATTGAGATGGACTTGGCTGAGCATTTATATTCACTCGGTTTCAATCGTTTGAGCTTAGGTGTTCAAGACCTTGATTTGAAAGTACAACAGGCTATTAACCGTGTCCAGTCTACAGAATTCATTGGTGACTTTATTCAGCATGCGAAAGCGGTTGGTTTTAAGTCTATTAATATTGATTTGATTTATGGTTTACCTCATCAAACACTTGAGAACTTTACTAAAACGTTAGTAAAAGCACATGAGTGGGATGTTGACCGTATCTCTCTATTTAGCTACGCGCATATACCAAGCCGTTTTGCTGCACAACGAAAATTGCGCGATGAATGGTTACCTAATACCGAAGAAAAATTCGCTTTAATGAAATTAGCGGTAGAAACGCTTTGTAACTTTGGTTACGACTTTATTGGTATGGATCATTTTGCGAAACCTAATGATGAGTTAGCGATAGCGCAAAGTGATGGTACTTTACATCGTAACTTCCAAGGTTACACCACTAAAGGCGGCTGTGATTTATTGGGACTAGGCGTATCATCAATTAGCTCTATTGGTAATAGCTTTAGCCAAAATATAAAAGATTTAAAAGAGTATTACCAAGCGATAACAGAAAAGCAGCATGCACAAATAAAAGGCGTAAGTTTATCTGAAGATGACATCTTACGTGGTGAAGTTATTCAGGAATTGATGTGTAATTTGTATCTAGACAAACAAATGATTAATACAAAATTTAGCATTAATTTTGATGACTATTTTGCTGAAGATTTACCGTTGTTAACGACGTTTATTGATGATGGTTTATTAGAAAACACAGAAAATTATATTAAAGTAGGTCAATCAGCTCGTTTATTGATCCGTATTATTTGTATGAGCTTTGATGCTTATATGAAGAAGCATATCAACCAGCAACGCTTTTCTAGAGTCATTTAATTAATCGTTAATTTTTTATATGACGCTTAATTTATTAGGTTAGCTTGTTAATGGTATTTATCCCCGAATGTTCAAGTTCGGGGGTTAAAACAGCTTGATAATTGCTATCTAAATAGTCCTAAATTTCTATCACCGATGGCCTCTCGCCAACCGCCCAACCACTCTGACTTAGCATCAGTATTTTGATAAGGGCACTGTTCCTTAGTTTTACCACCAAGGCCAGCTTGATATCCATTAGAATGCGCTCTACCCAATTTATCTCTTTTTTGTCTTTTCATTTACTCCACCTCATAAACACCTCGTAATTGTCTTATAAATCAATTAATAAACAAAATTAGAATCACTCGTTTAACTTAGATCATCTTATTACTTAATACTACAGAGTGGTCGATTCTCGAATTTTACATTAATTTTTATGGTATGAAATTTCATCAATCGACGAGTCATTTAAGAGGATTTATTGAGGTGATGCAAGGGAAAAAATGTAATTTTAAAGAGGATATAATATTCCGGAAAAAGGATAACCTGTGGACAAATTTTAACCGTAAAAGTTTTTTTTGGCAAAACAACTTGTTAGCATTAAATTAACGTAAAATGTTATTGCTAGAGGTAATAACTATGCTGGTTTTATAGACAAATTAGTTCTAAAGAAAGAACGTGCCACTGCGGGGGAAATGTTAATTACAAACGTTAGTTGAGAACTCAGTAATTAACTCTGCAATAAAGGTTGTAGCATACCTTCTAAACCATTTAGTTTTACCTCATACATTAAGGCTAACTGTTGTCCTAATTTGCCTTCGGGAAAACCTTTGCTGTGAAACCATACCAAATAAGGTTCAGGCAGCTGTAATAGTTTTCTTCCTGCATATTTACCAAAAGGCATGGTTTGATTAATTGCTTCAATAAGTGCTTGTTGATCGTTTAACAAATTAAGTCCGTGCTTGTCATATTAGTGACATATTTACGTCACAAAATCTTCATTAGTGCTCATTATACTGCTCCTATCTTAAAAGGTTAACAACTCAGTGTTAATCGCGTTAATAAATTTAGGGATGAATATGTCAATTATTAGAAAACGAAGTGCCGCTCACAAGGCTTACTTACCTGGTAATGTTCGTGATAATCAATATATTTTGGCCGAATTTAGTTTGACCGATGAGCTATTTCAGCAGTTTTCAGGAAAATATAGCGACTTAAAACCGCAGCCATTTTATGATTTTTACCAGCAGCTAGCAGATATATTCTTTAAATTAACAGATGAATTTGAGTTAGAGAATTGTCAGTTTATTGCTAATGATAAATTGGCTAGAGTCAGATACAGCCAAGAAATGCACCAATGGCAAACCAATCAACAAATTCTCTTTTATTACAATCCGGAAAGTCACCACCTTAAAAAGTCTTTTTTTGATGGCAGTAAACGAGCGAAAAAAATCTGTTTACTCTTTTTGGCTACCGGTAATGAGATCCGCGTTAATGCGGCCTGTTTTCATAGTAAAGTAAGTCAACTTGTCGAAAAATTTTGTCAAACAATTAAGTTAGATAAAAGCGATGTACGTTTGAGAGATCACCAGCACCTTACTTACGATTTGTTTGCTAAGAATAAGGGCTGTACCACTAGCCAAACACATAAATTACGTGAAATTAAAAAACGTTATGCTAGCCAAGACGTGATTGTACCGGCTTATCATAGTGCAATGAATTATGCGGTTGTTACGTTAAATATCAGCAATGAATTATTGAAACAGGTAGAAATAGATAGTCACTCAAAAGACACTTATAACCCATTGTATACTTACCTAACGGATGTATTCACCATGGCAGCAAAACGCTATAATTTAAACAATGGTGCGCTGATTGCCAATGGTTTAGTACCCATTGTTCGATACAGTATTCATGAGATTGTTTCTCGAGTAGGTGAGTTGCAAATGTTAGGTTACAACCCTGAACAAAGTCCATGCGGTATGGTTAGTAAATGGAGTGCAGGTGAATTAACAGATAGCGTACAGCTAATTTTTGTCGCCACCCCAGAAAATAACAGTGAACATGGTTTTGGTCGTTTTTTAAACCAAATTGAACAAGCAATGCAATTGATGGCGGTAGAGCTTGAAATTGAGCCAACTAAAGAAGAAATGGTGGTTAGATTTCATCAACACCTAGCCTATAACTATTAAAAGCTGATTACGTTCGTTTTAAGTTATTTTTAAGTGGGTGTTTTTAGGCAGATTGAGGGTGCTTTTGTAATTTACGTTGTAGCGTTCTTCTGTGCATTGCAAGCTGTCGAGCGGTAGCTGAAATATTACCCTGATTAGCCTTTAATACCTGTTGAATATGTTGCCATTCAACCTGCTCGGCAGATAAGGTTTGTTCGCTGGTTTTATCTACTTCGATGGTTTCGGCTTTACTGCCTTTGAGTGTTGCGAGTAGTGTTTGACTATCGACAGGTTTAGATAAATAATCATCAGCACCAAGCTTTATCGCGTCAACTGCGGTCGCAATACTGGCAAAGCCGGTAAGTAATATAATCCGGCTTTGTGGGCGCAGTTTACGCAGTGGTGTGATGATCGATAAGGTGTTTTCTTCTGCTAACTTCATATCGAGTAAAATATAATCGGGTGTGTGCCGATGGCAGGCAAGTAAGGCATCATTATTATTATCTACTTGTACACAATCAAAGCCATATTTAGTCAAGCGTCGGTTAAGGGTATTGGCAAAAATAATATCATCTTCAACGATTAATAATTTCGACGAGGCTGGTGCCATTGCTGTGTTAGGCATAACTAATTTCCTTATGGTTAACGGTTTTACTTTGCTGAGATGAAATAGGCATACTTAAGGTGACAAGTGCGCCGCCATCTTGATGATTTGTTAAGGCTAATTTACCACCAAGGCGCTCTAAACTAGCATGACTTAAAAAAACAGCCATGCCAAAACCTTGTTCACTATTAACCGGTTTAACGCCTAATTCATTGAGTTTTTTCAAGGTAAAACCTTTACCATAATCACGAATAGTAAATTGCCAGTTACCTTCAATAACTTGGCTAGTTAGACTGAGGGTTTTGCTATTATTGGCTTTGCTTGCTCTTATTGCATTATTAATTAAATTGATGATAGCGGGTAATAAGCTGGCATCAGCTTTAATGGTAACTGCTTCGGTTAAGTTACAGCCGGTATTATTTTGCAATTGTAAGTTTATTTCGGGATTATTGAATCGTACGTTAACCGTTATTTCATCAAATAAATCTTGGCAATTAATCTCCTTAATCACCTGTTCTTTTATCTCAAAAACCATAGCACGAAATTCAGATAAGCTGTCTCTGCAGCGAGTAAGCTGACTTTGCATATCCGCAACAATTTCGTTATCAGGTAAATCCTCACTTAATTCATCAGCCAGTAGTTGTACCGTTGCTATGGGGGTCGCCAACTGATGAGTCACCTGAGCGGAAGCAACACCTAATGAAGTCACTTGTTCTTGTTTTAATAAGTTCTCACGATAATTGGCAATGGCCAGTTCCTGCTGATTAATGCTACGTGCCATTTTACCCACAACAATGGCAACTACCAATGCTGAAAATAAAAAGTTGATACCCATACCAATAAAGTGACCTTGCATATTACCGTGCATCACACTCATGGGTAATGACCATAATAAAATACTGTAAGATGAAATAGCGAGGGAGGCGACTATCGCCAGTAATAAAGGTGTTAGGGTAACTGCTGCTATGGCAATAGGAATGAGCAATAAAGAAACAAAGGCATTAGTAGCGCCACCACTGAAAAATAGCAGTAACGAGAGAAAGATTATGTCCGCGCATATTTGTACCAGTATTGCTTTTTGGCTGGCTTTTTTTTCACTTAAATGATTATGACGATAATAAATATAACTGCTTAAGGTAAATAGTATCTCTAAACTAATAACACTGACCAGTGGCGTCCAGGGGAGTTGGTACGCTAAGCCTAAATTAACAAACATAATTAACAGTAATTGAATGATAATTGCAGTACTGCGCAGTGCAATTATTACCTGGATTTTACTCGTTCTTTTGAAATATTTTGGCATATATTATGGTCTAGATAGGGGTATAATGTGAATATTCACAAAATTAACAAAGACATCTTAGCTTATTTATTAATAGAAAAGACTGAGATAAATCATTAAAGAAGCATTGAATAAGGCTGCACGATAAATGACTGAACAACTCAACGACAAAGCACTACAAACTGCAACTCTAGGTGGAGGTTGCTTTTGGTGTATCGAAAGTGCGCTTAATATGGTTAAGGGCATTATTACGGCAAAACCGGGTTATATGGGCGGGCAAAGTGAAGCGCCAACCTATAACGCAGTGTGTACTGGCAATACTGGCCATGCTGAAGTCGTGCAATTAGCGTTTGATAGTCAGGTGATTAGTTTTAGAGAAATTTTAGAGATATTTTTCACCTTACACAATCCCACGCAGTTAAACCGCCAAGGCAATGATGTAGGTACACAGTATCGCTCTGAAATTTTTACTCATGATGCCGAGCAACACGAAATAGCAGAACAAATAATTAAAGAAATGAGTCAAGAGCAGTTGTTTGATGATCCTATCGTTACCCAAGTGAGTCCAGCGGTGACTTTTCATTGTGGTGAAGATTATCATATGAATTATTTTAACAATAATCCAGAAAATCAATATTGCCAAGCTGTTGTTTCACCTAAACTTGCTAAGTTTAGAAAAACCTTCGTTGCTAAATTGAAATAAGCAGTCACTTTATCAGCGTAATATCTTCTACCGGCTAAAATGATTTCCACTATACTTTTTATATATGTGGAGAGCATTTTTTCGGTGGTGTTATTATGCAAAAGAAAAAATTAATATTATCTACACTCGCTCTATTTGCCGTACTTGTATGGTTATATCCTTCTGAGCAACCCTATAAGTTCCGGCAAGTTAAGCGATTGGCTACCGCCGAAGATAATTATTTACTACCAATCTCTCCGCATATTAGCCAAGTTGGGCGTCCCAAAGAAGTCTTTCACTTTCCTATCAAGTTAGGCGATGTTGGGCCAAGTAATTCGCTATATTCAGGTCCGAAACAATACCCATTTTATTGTATGACCATAGACTCACACATTGGCCAGCCTTTGGTCGATAACCAAGAGGGCTTTGGTGTACCTGTATATGAAAATTTAGCACTGCGTAGCAAAGTTATTGGTTATTCAAAAGACTGCTTATTTAAAAGTCATTTGCAGTTTTATTATCTTAATCAGGATGAAAAGTTGTCGAAGCTCGCTGCTGATAAGTTCTCCCAATTATCGACTTTAAGAGACGCCAAAGCCCCTTTACAATTGTTTCGTGCGGAACAAGGCAGTATTAATCGTTTCATTTACACGATAGCCATGGCAATCACGCCTGAAGAACTAGGTACACGTACTGAGAGCTCTTTGTGGAATAAGAAGCTTATCTATCAATTTAATGGCGGCTCAGGTATAGGTTTTAGGCAAGGAAGGCAAAAAGCAGTTCGTACGATAACCCGACGTTTAATTGAAGTTCAGAAAGGCTACGCTATTATAAGCTCGAGCGGAAATCGCACTAGTTATACTTATAATATGTTACTAGCAGAAGATACTGCACGTAGGGTAAAGCTGAACTTTGTTCGTTTATTTGGTGAGCCAATATATACGGTTGGCATAGGCGGCTCAGGTGGTGGTTTAGCGCAATACCTTATTGGCCAAAATAGCACGGGCATTCTTGATGGCTTAATTCCTCAATACTCTTACCCCGATATGATCAGCCAAACAATTTATACTTTAGATTGTGATTTATTTAATAATTATTTTACCTTTCGAGCCAAAGATAATAGCCGCTGGCAGCAATGGGACCAGCGACAATTACTCGAGGGCATGAACACTTTGCAAGATTTTCCACAAAAAATAGCGTTCTTACAACCGGTTGCACAACTAATGGCAGGCATGGTACCTAGTTTCCCAGAAGGAAATAGTGAATGTATTAATGGCTACTTTGGTTTATCGACCTTTATTCATAATCCTAGACAAGGCTTCTTGCGACATTTTTATAGTGAGGATGTGGTTGATAAGACCAATTGGAACTATTGGGAAGATATGGCGTGGTTATTCAGCCGTGATAAGCATGGGCTAGTAGAAAGTACTTGGGATAATGACGGTGTTCAATATGGTTTGCACGCGTTAAAGCAAAAGCAGATCACACTCGCTGAGTTTGTTCATATCAATAAAAATATTGGCAGTTGGAAAGAGCAGCACCAAATGACAGCTGAAAAAATTATTATTCCGTTTGGACGTAAAATGCCATTTTGGGTCTCTTTGTGGGGAAGTGACAATATAACGCAAGTCATTGATAACCAAATGGCGCCTAGGCGAAGCGCTTCACTTGAATCAATAGAACTGGCTTATCGAGGTGGGCAGGTATTTATTGGCAAACTTGATTTGCCTATTATCGATGTTCGTCATTACTTGGAAGAAAAACTCGATATGCATCATATGTCAGCATCTTTTAGTACCCGATTACGGTTGCAACAGGCTAACGGTCATTTTGATAATCAGGTTATTTGGGTGGCAAAACGAGACTTTGACCCAACAGATCAAGCTTTTGATGTAATGGATTTATGGTTGCTGAAACGTCAACAATTTCCTGAGTTAACTGCAGGGCAAAGTAAGCCAGCACAAATACAAGATACGTGCTTTGATAATAAGGGGGAAGTGCTGGCACAAGGTAAGGGGGTTTGGCAGGGAAATTGGAGTGATGCTAGCTCTGGCGATAAAAGGATAAAACGAGGGGCATGTGCAAAACATTATGCCATCTTTTCAAATAGTCGTATACAAGCCGAAGGTCCCTGGCAAGGCAGTATTTTCAAATGTTATAAAATTCCGTTTGAACAGGCGATTAAACAAGGTATGTACGGGGATATAGAACTTGCTGAGCAGTTACCGTCTTTACGCACAATATTTGCGCAAGGGGTCTGTGATTATAGTCAAGGCGATGTAGGTAGACCTAGCGATCTTTAGATGAATTTTATTTGGAGTTTAGATTAAAGATAGGTGAAAAAAAATGACAAAGGTAATACTTTGTCATTTTAAGGATTAACGGGTTATCGCTTTATAAATATTTTGTCTTAAAAAACTCGACGGAATGATGAGCGACGGCTTCTAGATGAGCGACGACTTTTCATGCGGCTATGCAATTCATGACGTTTTGATTCTAACCACTCTTCGCGAGTGATGGTAGTGTCTCCACTACGGCCTTCTTCACGAGTACGATAAGCACAAAACTCTTCAAAAGCTTCAAAGTCATCTTTAAAGTCTTCTGCAACAAGCTCGATCATAATGGCATCATCTAAAAAGCCTAAGACTGGAATATGATCTGGTACTAAATCTTCAGGGTCACTAAAGTAAGCTAAAGCACTTAATACTTCGGAGCGCTCTTCACTTGGGATTTGCCATTCATTATCTTCAATCATAGCAACAAAAGTTTCTAATTTTTGAATACGCTCACGTACAAATTCGGGTACGTTATCTTTAATATTTACACTGACTTTTTTAGCATTAGCTAAAATTTCTTGCTCGCTAAGTTGCTTTGCACCTGTTTGCGCCTTGTGCATAACATCGCGAAAATACTCTAAGTCTGATTCGGTTAATTCAAATTTAACTTCAAACGCCATTATAATTCTCCTGATTTTGGCTTTATTATTACAATATATATTGGGTAATTATGCTTAAGCATAGTTGACTAATATTAATTCAGTTAGTTGAAATATATTGATTTGATCAATTATCTTATCAGTCAATCTACCAGAATAAAGCGTTGACAGCACCCCATAAAGTTAAGTTGAGTTAACTTTTGTATTTAGATTGTAACTTCATGTAGACATGATGGTATGATTTTACTGTTTATAGCTATTTTATTGTGTATTTATACCATTCAGTATAAAGAAGTGATCACTTAGAACAGCATGAACGACATTAGAACAATCAAAATATGCGTAGTTATAGTTATTCTACATCAAGCATGTTTTGTGAAGTTATCATGGTGTTCATGAGCTCCCAAAGGGCGAGTTTTAAAGGCTTATATACTGCGTTATTGATTTTGATAAGGGCGCTACACGGATGTAGCTTATTAGAGAATGCAGGAGCATATTCTCCTGAATAACCATTATCTGCAATCAATGCCTTGCCTATAAGCCTTTAAATTCTCGCTAAGTGAGCACTTTCTTATACAGATTGGTATTATTATGACAACTACTGAGTTAATCGAGACAGAAACAGCGACTGATGTGGTTAATCCTGCTATTTCAGAAAGTAAGAAAGAAAGTAAAAGTTGTGAAAATTGCCATCAAGAACTCAATGGTCCTTTTTGCGCGAGTTGTGGCCAATCTTCAGATTCGACATTAAAATATTTCTGGTTAGTTATCATGCATTTGCTTGATGATATTTTCAGTTTTGATTCTCGTGCTAGTAGAACGATTTGGCCATTAATTACACGACCCGCTTTTCTCACTAATGAATATTTTGCCGGCAGGAGAGTGCACTATGTGCCGCCTTTACGATTATATTTATTTATTAGTATTGTTTTCTTCATCACCTTAAAGTTTTTTATTGCTTCTGATGACGCTAACTCTATAGATATTAATGGTAACCAAGAGGTTGTCACTCAAGTTAAAGCGCATATTAAGCAGCTTAAAACTAAGCAGAATAGCTTGCAAGAATCCTCTTTAGAAAGTACCCAAACGCTAGATGAAATAACTCGTCTCAATGAAGAGCTAGCGAAGTTTAGCAATTATTTCGCTGACTTAAATCGCGAATATACATCAGGGCAGAATAAACAACTCATTAAGATTACTCGTGAGATGGTTGAGTTAGAGTTTGATAAGGCTGATGAAGGCTTGTCATCAAAAAAACAAGAGCGATTTGAAAGCCTAATAGAAAAACGATTGAAATTGATCAGTGGCGGGATAATCTCTGAAGAGCTCACTATCGCTAATAATGAAGATGGCAGCCTATCTTTTGAGTTTTTATCAAAAGAACAAAATAAAAAGCTAAATGAGTTTACCGAAGAGCTAAAAGAAAAAGGTGAAAAAGCGTTTAATTCTGATACAGGTCCCTTAATGGAGCAAGTGATTGGTAAGCTGCCGCAATTGATGTTTATCTTATTACCACTCTTTGCGGTATTACTGAAAGTGATGTTTATCTTTTCTAAAAGACTGTACATGGAGCATTTAACGGTTGCTTTGCATAGTCATAGTTTTATTTTTATCACTGTACTGTTGTTTGAAATGTTAGATCTTTTAGAAGACTATCTTGCAGAAACGAGTCCTACTATTGCTAGTTTCTCAGGTGTGGTCGCTGGAGGGTTATTAGTCTGGATCCCTATTTACTTATTTTTAATGCAAAAAAGAGTCTACAAACAAGGTAAATTTTTTACGTTTGTAAAGTTTAGTATCATCGGTATTTTATATATTCTGATGATAGGGGTAACGGCTATTGTTGCTATGGTATGGGGAATAATGGGAACTTAGCATAGCTGCTCTCTAATTTGCTGAATTCTGTATCTTCATGTTGCGGGATATAGGTTATCGTATTCATAAAAAAAGCGGTAAAGCATCTATGCTTTACCGCTTTTTATTGTTCTTAAGGCTGCGTTATTTAAAGCGCATTGATAAATCAACAGCATGAACGTGTTTGGTTAATGCACCACTTGAGATGTAATCAACTCCTGCTTTGGCGTATTCTTGCAAAATCTCAATGGTCATATTACCCGATACTTCTAATTTTGCTTTGCCGCGAGTAGCTGTTACTGCTTGCTCTATCATCGCCGGGCTGAAATTATCCAGCATGATAATATCGGCACCAGCGTTCAGTGCTTGTTCAAGCTCGTTGAGTGATTCTACTTCTACTTCAATAGTCTTATCACTATGATTGCTTTTAGCCGTGGCCACTGCTTGGCTAATACCACCACAAGCAGCGATATGATTTTCTTTTATTAAAAAAGCATCAAATAAGCCAATTCTATGATTTACACCACCGCCACAAAGCACGGCATATTTTTGTGCGCTACGTAATCCAGGTAAGGTTTTACGTGTATCAAGCAGTTTAGTGTTACTGCCAGCTAGCTCTTTTACATAATGGCTGGTTAGAGTGGCGGTGCCTGATAATGTTTGTAAAAAGTTTAGCGCTACACGCTCACCCGTTAACAAAGTACGGGCATCACCTTCAAGTTCAAAAAGAGTACTATTGGCCGCAACAGATTCACCATCATTAACAAACCAGGTTATTTTGGTAGATGACATTCTTGTAGGTAAAGAGCTAGTTGCCTGTTCAGCCGTGCTATTTAAAGAAGCATCAAGTTGTTTGAATACTTCATTTACCCAAGCAACACCACAAACTATACAATCTTCACGGGTAATTACCGTGGCAACCGCTTGTTCATTTTCAGGAATGAGCATGGCAGTAATATCTTGACTGGCTTGAGGTGTTTCATTATCAACGACACCTAAATCTTCGCAAAGGGCCCAAGAGATAGTTTTGCTAATATCTTGCTGTAATTTTTCTAATTGTGCATTAAGCATTGCTTTCTTCCTGTTACAGGGGATCCCGTAAGATTAGTTGTTTACCCGTTTGATAAAAATCGACTTGTTTTAGTGCACTCATGCCTAAAAGAATTTCATCTGTTTTCATTGCGGGATTAATATGAGCCGCGACATTATACAAGAAAATATTACCTAAGCTCAATTGCGCAATGTCAGTTTTATAAACAGTAACACTACCATTGGCAGTTTGAACTCGGTAACTTCCCTGAGCAACTAAACCTAATTGCTCAGCAATATGCGCGGGAATTGATACTTGAGTTGCTCCAGTATCAAGTAAAAAAGTCACCGGGGTTTCATTGATGGTACCGCGGGCAACATAATGACCTTGCCGGTTTTGATCTAAAATCACCTCTGCTTGGCCACTATCAGTTAAACGCCTTTCAGGGCGGCTATTAGGATTGTACTGCTCATCAAGTACATCCTGAAATACAAACATTAATAATGCTAAGCCAATTATCCAGGCTATCCAGACGAATGTTTTTGCCATTTTGTTTGTTGGGTCAACTTCAGTCATACTAAGCAGTCTTTGATTAAAGGGAGTACTATTGTATGTTTTATCAAGTAAGCAAGAAAGTACAAAGTGTAACCTTATATGCCAAAATTACGGCACCTATCCACACTATAAAATGAGAAACGTATGTTTTCTATTTCTTCTGGCTGGCTAACACAAGCGCAACACTTACCGTCACCGTACTTTGCTCCACGTGAATTAGGTGAAGAAATTAATTTATTAGTGGTCCATAATATTTCACTACCAGCAGGGCAGTTTGGTGGTCATTACATTAGCGACTTGTTTCTTGGTCAGCTAGATTGTAACGCGCATCCAAGTTTTAATGATTTAAGAGGTGTTAAGGTTTCAGCCCACTGTCTAGTCCGCCGTGATGGTAGCGTAATCCAGTATGTATCCTTCGACGATAAAGCTTGGCATGCAGGGGTTTCATCATTTAATCAGCGAGAACGCTGTAATGATTATTCCATTGGTATTGAATTAGAGGGCACAGATGACATCCCTTATACGGCAGAACAATACCAACAATTAATTGCGTTAACGCTTTGTTTGCAAAATCAATTTCCTGCTATTATCATAGGCAATGTTGTTGGTCATTGTGATATTGCCCCGGTTAGAAAAACCGATCCTGGGCCTGTATTTGACTGGCCATACTTTTATCAGTGTTTGACTGAACAAGCGACAAGGAATATCACCTAACATGAGTTTACTAAGTTTATTAATTGCCCTAGCAGCAGACAGAACGTTATCTGCAGAAATGTGGCGATTCAATTTTTATTATCAACACTATTTACATTTTTTTAGTAAAAATTTTACCGCTAAGCAAGGTACGATTGCTAGTGCCGTGTTTATTATAGTACCCGTCATTGCGACATATCTGCTGCTTGATATTATTGATAACCCAGTACTGCAATTACTACTTTCTACGGTGATACTCATCATTTGTTTTGGTTGTACTACCACCAGAAATAGTTATAAAAGCTATCTTCTCTCGGCTTTTCGGGGGGAAGAAACGACCACCGAAATGCATCATCAGCAATTATTAACAGATAAGAACCTGCCGAATATGGGCTTTGGCCAAGCACTTATTTGGTTAAATTATCGTTATTACATCGCTATCATGCTGTATTTCACTGTGTTTGGTGCAGCGGGCGCGGTATTTTATCGTTTATTGACGACAGTTATTGAGCATAAAAAAGCACAATGTATGGCCAGCGCTGCTGAGAAACAGGCAGAAGCTCAGACAACGTCGGCAAATGATAGTGAAGAGGAGCAGGAGGGGCAGCATGAAGCGAGTGTCGCTCCTAATATTATGAGTGGCTGTCAAAACCATCACGATGTGCTTTTTTGGATAGATTGGTTGCCTGTTCGTATCGCTTCTTTTGGCTATATGTTTGTTGGTCACTTTTCCAAAGCCGTGCCTGTTTGGTTAGAAAGTTTATTTGATAGCGAAAAGCCAACCCATCAAGTATTGATTGATGTGGCAGAAAAATCTGAAGATATCATGGTAAACGAAAACGATTGTACAGCAGAGCCTTGTTTACTGGTAAGACTAGCAAAACGTAATGTGCTACTTGTGCTTGCTGTTATCTCAATATTGACATTGTCGGGTTTCCTTACTTAACAAAACCTAATTAAAATGAATGGTCAGACCAATCGGTCAACCTCACCTAATGCGTTAAAAAAAGACAGAATTATCTTGATTTAGCGCATATAAACCTTGCTTAAATACTAACCATCAACTAAATTTACTTGTCAAAAGTAGCCATATTTGCTATTTTATTGCCTTGAAAATGATTGGTCTTACCAATTTACCAAGATTCAATCGAGTGTATGAATCGCTCATTTGTCTCTTTATTACCATGGAAATAGCTTGCTAAATTACTTTTATGAATGCAAACGTAACGGCAAATAAATCAATGAAAGCATCCCAACGCACTGGGCGAGTAAAGCCACAGAAGTTAGCTGATATTATTTTAGCTCAGCTGGAGTCGATGATAATTGAAGGAAGTTTACAGCCCGGTGAGAAATTATTACCTGAGCGTGAACTTGCGTTGCAATTTGAAGTCTCAAGACCGTCATTACGTGAAGCGATACAGAAGTTAGAAGCCAAAGGTTTGGTTACACGTAAGCAAGGTGGTGGCACCTTTGTTAGTGACAATTTACTCAGTGGTTTTTCCGATCCATTGTTTGAATTAATGTCGAACAATAATGAGTCACAATTTGATTTATTAGAGTTTCGTCACGGTATTGAAGGTATGGCATCTTATTATGCTGCTATGCGCGGTACGCCAGCAGATTTTGAACAAATTCAAGCAAAGCATAATGAAATTGGTAATAGCCAGCTAGAAAAAGGCGAAGATGACTTTCGTGGAGAAGCGGAAGCGGTTGTTCAATTTCATTTAGCCATTTGTGCAGCATCACATAATGCGGTGATATTACAGCTTGCTCGTAGTATGTCGCCATTATTGGCGGATAACATTGCACAAAATTTAACTGTTTTGGCGAAGCGTCCTGATATCTTTAGCAAGATTACCGATTATAGAAAGCGTTTGCTCAATGCCATTATCAGTGGTGAACCCCAGAAAGCTTGGGGAGCAAGCCATAGACATTTAGCTTTCATCGAAGAAATATTACTGAAATCGACACAAGAAAACAGCCGCATGGAGCGCTCAATGCGCAGAATGTAGATAAGTCAGTGGTGAGCCTCAAAAGGCATGGGGTGCAAGCCATAGACACTTAGCTTTCATCGAAGAAATATTATTGCTTTTTAAAGATACGTACACAAGAAAACAGCCGCATGGAACGGTCGATGCGACGCATGTAAAAGAATTATGCGCAAAGCGCACCGAGTAGAAAAAGAAATTAGCAGATTAAACAAAGAATAGTTAACACCTTTAATTTTATACATTTTATTAAACTTTTTATTAAATAAGAAAGTATTGGAGACTAAACAATATGTCAGATCTACCAAATATCGATATTGATTCAGCAGAAACTCAAGAGTGGTTAGAGTCATTAGAGTCAGTATTAGAAAATGAAGGCCCAGAACGTGCCCATCAATTATTAGAAACGTTAATTGAACGTGCGCGTCGTGGTGGTACTCATTTACCGTTTAACGCGACTACAGCATATGTAAATACGATTCCACCAGGCCAAGAGCCTCATATGCCTGCTGACCAAACGATTGAATCACGTATCCGTGCTGCAATTCGTTGGAACGCGTTAGTATTAGTATTACGTGCCTCTAAAAAAGATTTAGAACTTGGCGGCCATATTGGTAGCTTCGCGTCTTCATCTACTTTATACGATGTAGGTTTTAACCACTTCTTTAAAGCGGCATCTGAAACTGATGGCGGAGATTTCATTTTTGCTCAAGGTCATATTTCTCCAGGTATTTATTCTCGTGCCTTCATGGAAGGTCGTTTAACTGAAGAGCAAATGAATAACTTCCGTCAAGAGTGTGATGGCAAAGGTTTATCTTCGTACCCGCATCCTCATTTGATGAAAGATTTCTGGCAGTTCCCAACAGTTTCTATGGGCTTAGGTCCATTACAAGCTATCTATACTGCACGTTTCTTAAAATACTTAACGGACCGTGGCATTAAAGATTGTTCAGGCCAACGTGTTTACTGTTTCCTAGGTGATGGTGAAACTGATGAGCCAGAATCATTAGGTGCTATCGGTTTAGCGTCGCGTGAAGGTTTAGATAACTTAACGTTTATCGTTAACTGTAACTTACAGCGTTTAGATGGTCCTGTACGTGGTAACGGTAAAATTATCCAAGAACTTGAAGGTACATTCCGTGGCGCAGGCTGGGAAGTAGTGAAAGTTATTTGGGGTTCTTACTGGGATTCACTTATTGCCCGTGATACTTCAGGTAAATTACTACAGTTAATGAACGAAACAGTAGATGGCGAATACCAAAACTGTAAAGCGAAAGGCGGTAAGTACACGCGCGAAAACTTCTTTAACAAGTACCCTGAAACTAAAGCTATGGTTGCTAACATGTCAGATGCAGATATCTGGCGTTTAAACCGTGGTGGTCATGATCCAGTTAAAGTTTATGCTGCTTATGAAAAAGCGAAAAACACTAAAGGTCGTCCAACAGTAATCTTAGCTAAAACAGTTAAAGGTTTCGGTTTAGGCGCTTCAGGTGAAGCATTAAACATTGCACATAACGTTAAGAAAATGGACGTTGAGTCAATCAAACATTACCGTGATCGTTTCAATATTCCGGTAAGCGATGATGAAATTGCTGATTTACCTTTCTACAAATTTCCTGAAGACAGTGAAGAATTCAAGTACATGAAAGCCCGTCGCGAAGCGCTAGGTGGTTCATTACCTGCACGTCGTGTTCAAGCAGAAGAACAACTTGAAATCCCAGCACTTAAAATCTTTGATCCTATTTTAAAAGGTTCTGGTGATCGTCAAGTATCATCTACAATGACTTTTGTACGTGTACTTAACAGCTTATTAAAAGATAAGAAAATAGGTAAGCGCATCGTACCAATCATTCCGGATGAAGCACGTACTTTTGGTATGGAAGGTTTATTCCGCCAAGTCGGTATTTATGCAAGTGAAGGTCAAAAGTATGTGCCACAAGATGCTGACCAAGTTGCTTATTACCGTGAAGACAAAAAAGGCCAAGTTTTACAAGAAGGCATTAACGAATTAGGTGCTATGGCATCTTGGGTTGCTGCAGGTACTTCTTATTCAACGTGTAACGCGGTAACTATTCCGTTCTACATTTACTACTCAATGTTTGGTTTCCAACGCGTTGGTGATTTAGCATGGGCAGCTGGCGATAGCCAAGCACGTGGTTTCTTATTAGGTGCTACTGCAGGTAGAACAACACTTAACGGCGAAGGTCTTCAGCATCAAGATGGTCACTCACATGTACAGGCAGGTTTAATTCCTAACTGTGTGACTTATGATCCAACTTACGGTTATGAAATTGCTGTTATCGTGCGTGAAGGTTTACGTCGCATGTATGAAGAAAATGAAAACATCTTCTTCTACTTAACCTTAATGAATGAAAACTATCAACATCCGGCAATGCCAGAAAGCAAAACGGTTGAAGACGAAATTATTAAAGGTATTTATCAACTTGAACAAGCTGCACCAGCTAAAGGTAAAGCGACTGCAAATGTTCAGTTATTAGGTTCAGGTACTATCTTAGAGAAAGTACGTGAAGCGGCACAAATCCTTGCTAATGATTTCAACATCTCAAGTGATGTTTACTCAGTAACTTCATTTAACGAACTAGGCCGTGACGGTCAAGACGTAACTCGTTGGAACATGCTTCACCCAGAAAGTGAGCAGCGTGTACCTTATATTGCAAAAATTATTACTAAAGATGCAGGACCTGCAATTGCAGCAACTGATTACATTAAAAACTACTCAGATCAAGTACGTGCTTACATAGATACTGAATACCGTTGTTTAGGTACTGATGGTTTTGGTCGTAGTGATAGCCGCGCAAACTTGCGTACTCACTTCGAAGTAAATGCAGCTTACATTGTTGTTGCGGCATTATTTGAATTAGCAAATCGTGGTGAAGTTAAACGTTCAGTAGTAACAGAAGCAATTAAACGCTTTGATATTGATACTGAAAAACTTAACCCACTTTACGCTTAATTAGCGACTAGAGAAAAGGAAACGATTATGTCTATTGAAAAAATCCTAGTCCCTGATGTTGGTGGCGATGAAGTTGAAATTATCGAAATCTGTTTTGCTGTTGGCGACACGCTTGAAGCTGATGAGGGTATTATTACCGTAGAAACTGATAAAGCTTCTATGGATATTCCCGCGCCATTTGCCGGTAAGCTTGTTAGCTTAACTGTGAGTGTTGGCGATAAAATTAAAGAAGGCGATGTTATTGCCGAAATGGAGAGCGCTTCAGTAGCCCCTGCTCCAGAAACAGCACCAGTTGCAGCTGTTGTTGAAGCTCCTGCTCCAGCAGCCCCAGTTGTTGAAGCTGCGCCTGTAGCGGTTGCTCCAGTTGCGACTGCCTCTGAGATTATTGACATCGCAATACCAGATATTGGTGAAGACGGCGAAGTTGAAGCGATTGAAGTATTAGTTAGTGTTGGTGATGTCATTGAAGCAGAAGATGGCTTAATCACCCTTGAAACTGATAAAGCGACCATGGATGTTCCTTCTACGCACGCAGGTACTGTTATAGAAGTATTTGTTAGTACTGGCGATAAAGTTAAGCAAGGTTCATTGGTAATCAAGCTTGAAACTGCTGGTGATGTTGCGTCTGCACCCGTTGCCGCCGCGCCAGTAGCACAAGTTGCTCCTGTAGCTGCACCTACTGTTGCTGCAACAACAGCACCTACAGCTTCACCAGTACCACATCATCCACAAGCGGGTAACGTGAATAAAGGGACTATTTATACGTCACCTTCAATCCGTCGTCTGGCACGTGAATTTGGTGTTGATTTAACGGTAGTTAAAGGCACTGGTCGTAAAGGCCGCATCTTAAAAGAAGATGTACAATCATTTGTTAAGTATGAATTATCTCGCCCGAAAGCGAATGCAGGTAGTTCTGTTGCCAGCGGTGAAGGCGGTTTACAAGTTGTTAGTGCTAAGACGATTGATTTCTCTAAATTTGGTGAGATTGAAACAAAAGCATTAACACGTATTCAGAAAATTTCTGGACCATTCTTACATCGTAACTGGGTAACTATTCCACATGTTACGCAATTTGATGAAGCTGATATCACTAACGTTGAAGCGTTCCGTAAAGAACAAAATGTTGTTTGTGAAAAGCAAAAGCTTGGTTTTAAAATCACGCCACTTGTCTTTATCTTAAAAGCGGCGGCTGATGCATTACGTGCCTTCCCAACGTTTAACTCAAGCTTGAGTGAAGACGGAGAAAGCTTAATTCTTAAGAAATACATTCACATTGGTGTTGCCGTTGATACACCAAATGGTTTGGTTGTTCCGGTAGTACGTGATGTTGACCAAAAGGGTATTCATCAGTTATCTCGTGAATTACTTGAAATCAGCATGAAAGCACGTGATGGCAAATTAAAAGCCCAAGACATGCAAGGTGGTTGTTTCACTATTTCGAGCCTTGGTGGTATTGGTGGTACGGCATTTACGCCTATCGTTAATGCACCAGAAGTGGCTATTTTAGGCGTTTCTAAATCAGAAATGAAACCTAAATGGAATGGTAAAGACTTTGAACCTAAGCTAATGCTTCCGTTATCTATGTCATATGATCATCGTGTTATTGATGGTGCGTTAGCAGCACGTTTCACTGTGCATTTAGCTGGCGTAATGTCTGACATTCGTAAATTGGTACTTTAGTCGATATTGACTAATTAAAGTTGGCGAAATTCAACACATAAGAGTAGAATTTCGCCCATAAAAATACTTACACAGAACAACAGTTTTTAATGAGGAATTTATGAGTAACGATATCAAAACTCAAGTAGTAGTATTAGGTTCAGGCCCTGGCGGCTATTCTGCAGCATTTCGTGCAGCAGATTTAGGTTTAGACGTAGTATTAGTTGAAAGCCGTGAAACATTAGGTGGCGTTTGTTTGAACGTGGGTTGTATCCCATCAAAAGCATTACTTCACGTTGCTAAAGTAATTGACGATGCGGCTGCTATGGCTTCACACGGTGTTACTTTTGGTAAGCCAGAAATCGATTTAGATAAAATTCGTGGCTGGAAAGAAAGCGTAGTAGCTCAACTTACTGGCGGTTTAGGCGGCATGTCTAAAGCACGTAAAGTAACGACAGTTTACGGTTACGGTAAATTCACTTCAGATAAGACTATTGAAGTTGAAGGTAATGACGGCGTGAAAACGACTGTTACTTTTGATAACGCTATTATCGCAGCTGGTTCTTCAGTAATTGACTTACCATTTATTCCTAACGATGACCCACGTGTTATTGACTCAACTGGCGCATTAGAACTTAAAGATGTTCCTGGCGAGATGTTAGTACTTGGTGGCGGCATTATCGGTCTAGAAATGGGTACTGTTTACGCTGCATTAGGCTCTAAAGTATCTGTTGTTGAGTTTGCTGATCAATTAGTACCAGCAGCTGATAAAGATATTGTTAAAGTTTATAACAACTACAACAAGAAAAAATTCAACATTATGTTGTCTACTAAAGTTGTTGCTGTTGAAGCAAAAGATGACGGTTTATACGTTACTTTTGAAGGTAAAAAAGCACCAGCTGAACAAGTACGTTACGACAAGATTTTAGTTGCTGTTGGTCGTAAGCCAAACGGTCACTTAGTTGCTGCTGATAAAGCAGGCGTAAATGTTGATGAACGTGGTTTCATCAATGTAACGAACGAACTTCGTACTAACGTGCCACACATCTTCGCTATCGGCGATGTTGTTGGTCAACCTATGCTTGCGCATAAAGCCGTTCATGAAGCACATTGTGCTGCTGAAGTGATTTCAGGTAAGAAGCATACATTCGAACCACGTTGTATCCCTTCAATCGCTTACACAGATCCAGAAATGGCTTGGGTTGGTGTAACTGAATCTGAAGCGAAAGAGCAAGGTTTAAACATCGAAATTGCTAACTTCCCTTGGGCTGCTTCTGGTCGTGCTATCGCTTCTGCACGTACTGAAGGTAAAACTAAGTTAATCTTCGAAAAAGAATCAGGCCGTATACTTGGTGGTGCTATTGTTGGTATCAATGCCGGTGAAATGCTTGGTGAAATTTGTTTAGCTATTGAAATGGGCGCTGACGCAGAAGATATTGGTTTAACTATCCATGCTCACCCAACGTTAAACGAGTCAATTGGCTTAGCGGCAGAAATCTTTGAAGGTTCTATCACTGATTTACCTAACGCTAAAGCAGTAAAAAGAAAAAAATAAACTTGTTTAGCTTAGCGTAAAGCTAATGAAAAATGATGATGAAAAGCCAGTTACTTGCATAAAGTAACTGGCTTTTTTGTGTTAAGAATGAGCTGTATATCGTATTTATTTCTGCTAAATTTTCGTAATAACCGATTGTTATTGAAATTGATTGCTATGCTTAAAGCATATTGTTTTCAAGCCTACAATTTGTTCATAACTGACTTATTTCACAACACGGTATCCGCGTTGAATCGTCATTGGTAGAAGGTACTGTATGAAATATATAGCCCAACATTCCATCGTCTTACTCTCAATAGTTATGTTTCTTTATAATATATATCTTGGTAATGGTTCATGGCCAACAGATACAG
The DNA here is from genome assembly GCF_002836255.1 of Colwellia sp. 75C3. Lineage (GTDB taxonomy): Bacteria > Pseudomonadota > Gammaproteobacteria > Enterobacterales > Alteromonadaceae > Colwellia. The sequence continues at coordinate 320,502 of NZ_PJAU01000059.1, forward strand.
TTGAGTTTATCGCTGAGTTTACTATGCTGCTTGCTTGTCTTGCTGTTATGTATTATATCCGACAACTAAGACCCTACCCAGATGTTTACTGGCTAATGCTTTCAGGCTCAGCCTTTTATTATATATACGCTTTTATGGATATATTAGAAGAATTCTTTATTAATAGTACTGTAGGAATCACAAACATTGATGACTATATTCAAACAATTGGGTTTGTTTTGTTATGTGTAGGTATTCATAATTGGATTGTTTTACATCGCAGCTTCATACAAAAGTTGGAGCTAAAGGCTGAAACTGATCATTTAACAGGGCTATTTAATCGCCATGCTTTTTTTAAGAGGATGAATCCTAAATCTAAGCAAGAGGAAGGCATTCAAGGTGCTTTTTTAATAATGGATATCGATCATTTCAAAGCAGTCAACGATACCTATGGTCATACACTAGGTGATGTTGTATTACAGGGCGTAGCTCAAGAGTTAAAGTCTCATATAAGGGCTAATGATATTCTAGCTCGTTGGGGCGGAGAGGAATTTTTACTTTACCTCAATGATGTTATGAATGAAGAGGCTTTAGTTACTGCTGAGTCTCTGCGTAAGTTCATTGAACAGCTGGTTTTTCAATATGAAGGTGAAAGCGTGCAATGTACGATAAGCATTGGTATTTATAACGTCAATAGCAGCATTAGACTCGACACAGCAATAGACCGCGCAGATAAAGCATTATATAAAGCAAAATCGAAAGGACGTAATTGCGTAGTTGTTAATAGTGGAGTGATTATTTAAAGCAGTTTTTTGAGTAACTGGTTGTTTTGACCCAGCAACAAAATTTGTGCAATTAACCATGTTAAACAAAGCTAAATATCCAATAAGGAGGCTGTTTCAATAACAACAACCTGAGTGCATCCTCACCATTTATTTATCTTCTTTATAATACAAGCTAACCGGAATAGCTAAACAGCTTGCCAGAAATGCCTCTGCATATTGTTTACCTTTACCTTTGTACTTCCAGCCTAGTGTGAGCGCTATTTGCGTAGGTCTAAAGTTGGCACTATTGGTTTGCTCTTTAGTAAAGGGGTACTCAACGCCATTGCCTTTCATCAGTGCATCTTCAGAAAGTGGGTTTTGTTCTACTGTGGATAACGTCTGTGCTCTTTCTGAGAAATCGACAAAAAAGCTGACTGATGCTTGGCAATAATCAAAGCGCTTCTTTTTCGCCGTTAGCATGCTTTCTTCTTTTGTCATTAAGCGTCGTCTTTTACCTTCAGGCGCTTCTTTTTTAAGTTTTTTTCTGATGACTTTGTGAAGTTTTGAGTAAGGATTATCCATCAGGGCTAGCTTAGTGTGCATCGCTGGCCAATCTTGAAGAGCTAACTGTTTATTATATTCAGTGATCACTTCAGGGCTCATATCTGCGGTTATTGATACAGCGTTTGCCGTGGTACTAAATATAGCCAGTACGCTCAGTCCTGTGAAGGTTATAGTGCGGATAAATAGTAAGGTGTTTTTGTAGTTGGTAGTCTTAACTTTACTGTCAATTTTACTATTCTCTTTAGTTAAAAAACTACTGAATAAGTATCGGCAGGAAAAAAATTGATACGTTTGCATACTATTATTCTTCTTATTATTATTTAGTTTGCCACCAATAGTTCACTATTGGATTAATGAAAGCCTATTCGCACTGACCTACGCTAAAGTAAGATATTGCTATTTCTCTAGCTTTTATTACGTTGTATTAAAGCAGCTTTAACCAATAGTTAATAATTACAACGTTATCAAGTTAGTATTGTGAAACATTTTGATATAAAAGTACAAAAATCTTAATTTATTTTGACTGATTATAATACCCGTTCTTGACCATGAGTCACTATTTTTTTTCATTTGTTCGGTCGACGTCGTTTTTTATCTTCACTTAACGTTGGATAAATCAATTTCCTTAGCAGTAGGAAGCTTTGATTGTCTAATCATTGACTTACCTAATGAGAAAGCAGAGAAAAATATATGTTTAAGGATACAAACTATTGAGCGACATAAAAGCCAGCTATTTACCCCGTCATTGGTTTTTTATGTTTACAGTTGCGAGAAAATGCTAGTATGCAAAAACTGTTACATAAGTGTTAATATCTAGAGTTTCATTTCTAAAACTTAAAAGGACTTTGTTATATGCGTTACTCCCTATCAAAAGTAGCCTCACTCGCTACGCTAGCACTAGCTTGTGCGTTAGCTTCACCGAGCAATGCGGTGGAATTATCTAAACACCTTTCTACCATCGTTAGTCCCGAGCCAATTGTACGTATTGCGCCTAAATACCCAATAAATGCAGCGAGAAGTGGCCGAGAAGGTTGGGCAGAGCTCAGCTTTGTAATTGATAAAGAAGGTGATGTTAGTAACGTATTGGTAAAAGATACCTCAGGTAGTAACGATTTTGCCAAAGAGGCTATCAAAGCGGCAAAAAAATGGCGATACAAGCCAGCCTTTGAGAATGGCAAGGCAATTCAGCAATGTGTTAATACGGTGCGTATGGATTTTAAGATGGGTGAATCAGCTTCTGAAGGAACGGTAGGTGTTTCTAGAAGGTTTATCATTAAATATAAAAAAGCTAAAAAAGCACTGGAAGAACAAGACTATAAAGAAGTTGATACGCAGTTAGCTTTAATGATGAAGCGTAAATCAATGCACTTATCTGAGCATAATTATATGCATATGTTGGCAGCGGAATATGAAAAAGCTAAAGGTAATAAAGAAAAGCAGTTGTTTCATTTATCTCGAATAGCGAAAAGTTTTGTTCGCCAGGACGATGAAAAACAAGAGTTATCAATCTTATACCAGATGTTTATTTTACAAGTTGAGTTTAATGAATTCAGAGCCGCGCATAATACCTATAATCGGCTGATTAAATTGGACTCAGCTAAGCCACACCTAGGCAAGCTTGATAAAATTATGGCAAAGGTTGATGCGGCTGTAGCTAGTGATGGAGATTTGATAAGACTTGCAGACATCAAAGGCAATGACTTTTGGACTGCTGATTTAGTGAGAAATGAATTTTCATTAACAAACGTTGACGGCTCTTTACATACTTTAGATGTTCGCTGTGTCAACAAACGTCATGTTTATACCATTGAAGAAGATAATACTTGGAAGTTGCCAGCTAGTTGGGAAAATTGCAGTATTTATGTTTATGGTGAGCCAAAAACTAGTTTTAAACTTATTGAGCATCCGCTAGGTACCTAATTACTCTACTCTCATTACTTTAGCTTAGTATTTATTTAAATATTTTTTATAAGCTGATAAAAACAGTTATAAGGATAATCGCTGTGATAAGTACAACAGCTAAATCGGTATTACAAAATAGCATAACAACACTATGTTTTTGCTTGCTAGTCGCTTGTGCAGCACCCAGTAAAGGTGTTTTAGGTCAGGCGAAAACCGAGTGGGATTTTGATCACCAGCTACAGTTTAAAAAAACTGAATTTGATGAAAATCATTACCTACTAGAAGTTATTCCCAACAATAAGGTTAGCTTTGAACGTTTGTCGGCTTTTTTATTACGTCGAGGTTACTTAATTTGCGGTAGTTATGGTTACAAATTAGAGTTAATTACGGGTGTCGAGAGTTTTGATTATCCGCGTGCCTCACCTAATTTTATTATGCCAAACCTAACCGCTAGGCTTGAGTGTGCAATGAAAAAATAACGTTGTGAATACTCGTGCGGGGAAGGACTAACTTCGCGAGTTGTAAAAAGAAAAAGGGTTACTTAACAAAAGTTAAGTAACCCTTTTTTATTCTGCTTTATGCTATTTAGTTAATAGAGCTAATTCAGCTTATTAACTCACTAACAAAGATTTATACAACTTTAATCGGTACTGCTGGTGCAGTGTACTTAGTAGTCATTGCATGTGTAGGCGGAGAAAATCGAGTTAAATCGATACCTTCTACAGCAGACTTGTACTCTTCGATTGTTGGGAAACGACCCAGCATAGTTGAAAGTACAACTAACGGTGTAGAGCCAAGAAGTGATTCACCTTTCTTCTCTGCAGTATCTGCAACAACACGACCTTGGAATAAGCGTGTAGATGTGGCAATAACCGTGTCGCCTGGTTCCGCTTTTTCTTGGTTACCCATACATAAGTTACAGCCTGGGCGTTCTAAGTACATGATGTTTTCATACTTAGTACGTGCAGCGTTTTTAGGCACAGCATCATCAAATTCAAAACCTGAATACTTCTGTAAAATATCCCAATCGCCTTCAGCTTTAAGCTCATCAACAATGTTATACGTTGGTGGCGCAACAACTAATGGTGCTTTAAATTCTATTTTATTACCTTGTTCTTCCATATTACGGAACATTTGAGCGATGATTTGCATATCGCCTTTGTGAACCATACAAGAACCAACAAAACCTAAATCAACTGATTTATCAGCGTAGAATGAAACAGGGCGAATAACATCATGCGTGTAACGTTTAGAAGCGTCTGCGTTGTTAACATCTGGATCAGCAATCATTGGCTGGTCGATAACATCTAAATCAATCACGACTTCTGCGTAGTAGGTAGCGTTATCATCTGGTGCTAATGCAGGAGTTTCACCTGATTTAATGCCTTCGATGCGTTTGTCAGCTAATGCGATTAAACCGTTAAGTGTTTTCGCTTCGTTTTCCATACCCTTGTTGATCATGATTTGGATACGGCTCTTAGCAAGCTCAAGTGATTTAATTAATGTTTCATCTTCAGAAATACAGATAGACGCTTTAGCTTTCATCTCTGCAGACCAATCTGTAAAGGTAAATGCTTGGTCAGCTAATAACGTGCCGATATGCACTTCAATGATACGTCCTTGGAATACGTTTTCACCACCAAATTGCTTAAGCATTTGTGCTTGAGTCGCGTGAACTACGTCACGGAAATCCATGTGGCCTTGCATATTACCTTTAAAAGTAACTTTTACAGACTCAGGGATTGGCATAGCCGATTCACCTGTGGCTAGCGCAATTGCAACTGTACCCGAGTCAGCACCAAAGGCTACACCTTTAGACATACGAGTATGCGAGTCACCACCAATGATGATTGCGCGATCGTCTACAGTAATATCATTTAATACTTTATGAATAACATCAGTCATTGCATGATATTCGCCTTTAGGATCACGTGCAGTGATAAGGCCGAATTTATTCATGAAACTCATTAGTTTAGGAATGTTAGCTTTAGCTTTGCTATCCCAAACTGACGCTGTATGACAACCAGACTGATATGCACCATCAACCAATGGAGAAATAGTAGATGCTGCCATTGCTTCAAGTTCTTGACATGTCATAGGACCTGTCGTGTCTTGAGAGCCAACAATATTCACTTTTACACGAACATCTGAACCAGCATGTAATGGTGTTTCAGATGTTACACCAACAGCGTTGTTATTAAATATTTTTTCAACGGCCGTTAAACCTTGACCTTCATGTGAAATTTCTTTTGACGTTGCGTATACAGGTGGTGTTGCTACGCCAAGTGTTTCAGCTGCGAACGTTTGTAATTTTTTACCAAATGTTACCGCGTAAGAACCACCAGCTTTCATGAATTCTACTTTCTGTGGCGTAAAGGCTGAAGATATATCCGCAAGCTCTTTGTCACCGTTGTATAATTTCTTCGCTTTGGTATCAATAGTTAACACAGTACCAGTTGCTACTGAGTAAGCTTCTTCTAAAACTGCATCACCATTTGCATCAGCAACTGTGTTGCCGCTAGCATCTATTTTCTTAACCCAGTTTTTAAGGTCAAGACCAATACCACCAGTTACATCAACGGTAGTTAAGAAGATTGGCGAAATGCCATTAGTACCAGCAACTACCGGTGCAATGTTAATGAATGGTACGTATGGGCTTGCTTTTTTACCGGCCAATAGTGCAACGTTGTTAACGCCCGACATACGAGATGAACCAACACCCATAGTGCCTTTTTCAGCAATTAACATCACTTTTGCATTAGGATGCTTAACTTGTAATGCAAGTATTTCTGCTTGAGCTTCTGGAGTGCTCATACACTTACCGTGTAATTCACGATCGGCACGAGAATGCGCTTGATGGCCAGGAGAAAGTAAGTCAGTTGAGATATCACCTTCACCAGCAATATAAGTCACTACTTCAACTTTTTCTTCTACGTTTGGTAATTTGGTGAAGAATTCCGCTTGTGCGTAGCTTTCTAAAATTTCTTTTGCAAGTGCATTACCTGCTTTAAACGCGACTTCAAGACGTGCTGTATCTGCGTCGTATAAGAATACTTGAGTTTTTAATACTTCTGCCGCTGGTTTTGCTACTGATGCGTCATCAGATAATGCTAAATCAAGAAGCACTACAATTGAAGGGCCGCCTTTCATATGAGATAACAATTCAAAAGCAAACGTAGGTGTAATTTCAGCAACAACTGACTCACCTAAGATAATTTCTTTTAGGAATGCAGCTTTAACACCGGCAGCACTAGTAGTACCCGGTAAGGTGTTGTAAATGAAAAAGTTTAGGGAATCTGCTCTGTACTCGTTTCCTGAATCTTTAATTTGAGCAATAATTTCAGATAATAACTCAGCGCCATCAATTGGCAAAGGAGCCAATGCTAGATCATTTTTACGACTTTCAATTTCTTTGATGTATTCTAAATATAAACTCATTTGATACTCTCTCAGGCAATTATAAGATGCTAATAATATTGCGATTAGCTGGGACAAATTTTTGCCCCTATTTTACCTGATTTTCTATGTACTACTAATCATTTGCTTAAATAAGCACTATTCACATTGCTTATGGTTGGTAGAAGAAATAGTTATAGTGGTATGATCAGATCCCATGTGAATTTTTCTTGTTGTTAAGTTTCACTATTTTTCAGTCGCTAGTACTCACCTATAGTCACAGTAACCATGCTAATTTATTGAACTTGTAACAAGTACAGTTATCAAAAAAGTCTGAAGAGAGCATTACCGATGTCAATTTACAGTAGCGCTTTTGGTTGATTAATTAGCAAAACCCACCATTTCAAATAGCATCAGCAGCTAAATATTTTCTTAATACCATCAAAGCCAATCTCGAAATCGAAATTCCTTTCAAATAAACTCGTCTCGATATCGAGACGAAAACTACCTACATGTAACTGATTTTTAACTAACTCCATGTATTACAGAGTTATTTAATTATTGGTATAACGATTGCTCTAATCAGCCTATGATTTACTAATTGGCTTATTTATGGATATTGTTCGCTCAAAGCAGAAGAACAAAATTAAGATTAAAAAATGGTTTTATATTGCAGCAATCAGCGTCGTTTCCTTGGTATTGATCATTAATCTATCAGGTAACTCATCGACATATCATGTTGATAAATTTGAATTACTGCTTGCTGAAGTACAGCGTGGTCAATTTAACATAAGTGTTCGTGGCGTTGGTGTATTAGTACCTAAAGATGTTCGCTGGGTAGCAACTAATGTTGAAGGACGTGTTGAACGCATTTTGATAAAGGCTGGCGCTAAAGTAACAAAGGGCGATTTGTTACTAGAATTATCTAACCCACAGTTAGTTCAGCAATTAGAAGAAACCAAATGGCAACTAGAAGAAATGGTAGCCGAAACTAATGCACAAAATGCTTCGCTTGCATCAGAATTGTTAGATCAAGAAGCCGCGGTGATTAATGAGAAGCTTAATCATGAGCGTGCCCTTTTAACGTATAACGCTCAAAAAACGCTGCTTGATAAAGGCACTGTTGCCGTTTCACATATTGCTCATGAAGAAGTCAAAATAGATGTAGCGCAATACAAGGAACGTTGGCAGTTAGAAATAAAACGTCTGAATAAAAAGAAAGAAAGCTTAACGGCGCAAGCAAAAGCTTATCAAGCCAGACTTAATCGGATGCATAAAATTTATCAAAGAGCGCAGCAGCAAGTGGAGTCGTTAAAGGTACATGCCACCATGGACAGTATTGTGCAAGCCATGCCAATGGAGTTAGGGCAACGAGTATTGGTGGGCAGTAATCTTGCAAGATTGGCGCGAAGTGGTGAGTTCATTGCAGAACTGAGAGTCCCTGAAAAACAAATTAAAGATGTAGCACTTGGCCAATCAGTTGTTGTTGATACCCGCAATAGTAAGATTAAAGGCATTGTTCAACGTATAGATCCCATTGTTAATAATGGCTCAGTACAAGTTGATATTGAACTCATCGGGAATATGCCAAAAGATGCCCGTCCAGACCTCACGGTTAATGGTGTTATCGCCATTGCCAATATTGAAAATACCCTCTTTGTGAAACGACCTATGTTTGCCAATGAGCATAGTGAATCTTTTGCCTATGTACTAACAGAAGACGGTAATCAAGCCGATAAAGTGAGCATTCACTTCGGTCAAACATCAACACAATATATACAAGTAACATCCGGCTTGGCGCTAGGAAATAATATTATTATTTCCGATGTTTCAGCTTGGGAAAAACAACAATCCATTAACGTAAATTAGGATGACGTGATGAACAATAATAATACAGAAAATTCAACACAAGCTTTAGTATCGCTTAAAGATATCACCAAGGTGTTTTTTACTGATGATGTAGAAACGCATGCTATCAATAATATAAACCTCAGCATTAATAAAGGTGAGTATCTGTCAATCTCCGGTCCTTCAGGCTGTGGTAAATCTACCTTGTTGTCATTATTAGGCTTATTAGATACTTCTAGCAGTGGTAGCTATACCTTAGCTGGGCACAATGTCTCTGATTTAAATCGCGATGAACGCTCAGCGATTAGAAATAAAGAAATTGGTTTTATCTTTCAAGCGTTTAATTTAATCAGTGATTTAACGGTCGCCGAAAATATTGAATTACCACTGACTTATCGTAGTGACTTTGATGCAACGCAGCGTGCTGCTATGGTGAATGCAGCCTTAGACAAAGTGGATATGTTACATCGAGCTCATCATTTCCCCTCGCAGCTTTCAGGTGGTCAACAACAACGTGTGGCGGTAGCGCGTGCTATATCTGCTAAGCCAGCAATCATTCTCGCCGATGAGCCAACGGGGAACTTAGACTCAAAAAATGCTCAAATAGTGATGGCATTACTTGACCAATTACATCAAGAAGGCGCAACTATCTGTATGGTTACCCATGATCCACGATCAGCAGCGAGAGCTGAACGTATGATAGAGGTATTTGATGGCAAGATAGTTGCTGATCAACTTACACAAGCACCTACAGCCATTGCTGTGTAATGTCGCTATTTCTTAGCATTTTTGTTGTTACTCTATAACTTCGAACGAGGATTTTCAGGTGTCTATTACTCTTGATATAAAATATGCAGCTAGGCTGCTACATAAAAAACCAGCTTTTACTGCGCTTACCATTTTTATTGTTGCCATTGGTTTGGGATTGACTTTATATACATATTCTTTATTGAGCAGTTTGGTCTTTAAGCCATTATTACTAAATAAAGACTCAGCTGTTATTTCCATTGAGGCAGAGTTCGATCCGAGTCATTTATCAAGAAGAGGGGTTGATGCTTATGATTTCTTAACGATAAGAAATGAACTGGATTCAATTGATGAGTTTGGTATTTATGAAAACGATACAGCGCTTATAGGTAAACCACAAAATAACGCCGCTACGCGTAAGTATAATGCGGTTCAAATAGAATGGAACGTTTTTGAATTTTCAGGCGTAAAACCAATTATGGGCCGTGCTCTTATCGCAGAAGACCACTTTGAAGGAGCAGAGCCTGTTATCGTACTTGGGTATGATGTTTGGCAGCAATACTTTTTAGCGGATAAAGATATTGTAAACACAAGTATTTTAGTTGATGCCGTTGCTACCCGTGTTGTTGGTGTAATGCCACAAGGTTTTGCTTTTCCCATGACAGCACAAATTTGGATTCCTATAGCTCAAAAATATCTAACACCGACGGACCGCTCGCGTAGTTGGCTTTTTTCCTATGCACGATTGAAAACAGATGTGTCGTTTGATGTTTTCTCTCAAGAGCTGGCTTTACTTAATAAAACAGTGGTAAAAAGTTTGCCGGATAACATGCGCTGGCGACTTGATGATTTTGAGGGCTACTTAAGAGCTGTTCCATATAAAAAGGCGAGTATCACCCAGTTTTACTCCATCTTTATTACCATGGGGGTCGTGGTGGTACTCATTTTATTACTCGCTTGTATTAATGTTGGTAATCTATTGCTTGCCCGAGTGAATGAACGCTTTAAAGAAGTAGCCATTCGCATCGCTTTGGGTGTACCTCGTCATCGATTAATATTACAGATGTTACTCGAAAGTATTTTCATTTGCAGTGTGGGCGGATTCTTAGCTGTACTGTTTGCTGGTTGGGGCTTAGAGCTGAGTAATACCGTCTTTGACCAGATGTTTATGGTAAATCAGGAGAAGCCATTTTGGTGGCAGGTGAGTTTAGATACTGACGCTATCATTTTATTGGTTTTATCTGTTGTCGCGATGATTGTTATTACAGGGTTTATACCAGCTTGGCGCGCATTATCATGCGACTTTAACGGTGTGTTAAGAGACGGTACACGTGGCTCACAAGGTAAAAAAGCAGCGAGAGCTAGTCAAATATTAGTGATTAGTGAAATTTTTCTTTCTTGTGTGGTACTTGTCATTGCAACCATATTATTGTCGACTAGCTATTCTGCAGGGCAAGCTGATTATGGTGTTGATACGAAGAATAGAATCACTGCGACCTTAGAGTTACCTGAAAGCAGTTATCCAATTCGCTCAGACACTGAGTTTGAATTAGCAGACACCCTTAAAAGAACAGCATTTTATTATGATCTACAAGATGTCTTGGAACAGATGCCTAATATTGAAGCTGTTGCCTTTATGAGTAGCCTGCCTGGAACTGGCGAAGGGGCAAGTTTCTTTGAAATAGAAGGCCGCGCAGCTGCTGTTTACAATGAAAATCCCTTTTCAAATAATGAGGTGGCTTCTCGTGGTGCTTGGAATGCTTTAGGCATGACTGTTATACAGGGTAGAGATTTTAGCCTTGACGACATCAGCGAGGAAATTGATACCATTATTATTAATGAATCAATCGCCAATGACTTCTTTCCAGATGGTGATGCCATTGGTCAACGTGTTCGTCGTGCCATGAGAAATGTTGATAGAGAAGGCGGCTGGCAGACAATCGTAGGGGTGGTGTCTGATACATTTCATGGTTCAGCCATGCGCACTTCAAGTGAGCAATACAGTTCATACTTTATGTTAGATAATGTGGGTTTTAGCTGGATTAATATGGCCATTCATTATTCTGGTTCACAAGTGCTTGCTGAGAAATCACTGCAGCAAGCGATTAATCAGGTCAATAATAATGCGACCGTATATCACATTCAAAGTTACGATGAGTTAATCTCGCAACCAATGATACTAGTGTCAGCTATTTCCAAAGTGTTCTTATTATGTGGTGTTATCGCAGTGTTTCTAGCTGCGAGTGGTATCTATGCAGTGGCGGCTAATAGTGTTAGCCAACGTACCCAAGAAATAGGTGTACGTAGAGCGCTTGGTGCTAGCGATAGTAAAATCATGCAATTATTTATGAGAAAGGCACTTTGGCAACTCGTTATTGGTTTGAGCATAGGTATTACCTTGTCACTGTGGGTGGTTAATCAAATGACAGATACTATGGTAATTAACCAAGGCAGTTACCTTATTGGTTTGTTGGGTATCCCCTTATTAATCGTTATTATGGTGATTGTCGCCACGTATGTACCAACACGCAAAGTTGTGCTGATGGAGCCGAGCGATGCGTTACATCATGATTAGTGCATAGTAAAATGTACTTTTAGCGGTAAATCAGCTGATACTTTGATAAAGTCGTCAAGTATTACCTGATACCGCTTAACCCTTTTTACCTCACGCAAAAGAAATGGATAACATGACGCCAGCTACTGCTTCAACTTCCTCATCAATGACTCCCTCAATACTGATTGCTGATGATGATCCGCGTATTCTTACAACTTTAAAACTGTTATTGAAATCGCAAAACTATCAAGTCGTTGCAGTAAGCTCACCCGCTGAGTTATTAACCGTGTTAGCGAGGCGTAGCTTTTCAGTGGCGTTAATCGATTTAAATTACCAGCATGACACAACCTCAGGTAAAGAAGGTTTAACACTCATTTCGAAAATGAAAGCCCTTGATGAACATATGCCGATTGTGGTGATGACAGGCTATAGCAGTGTTGATCTTGCGGTGAACGTTATGAAAGAAGGTGCCGCCGATTTTGTGCAAAAGCCATGGACTAATGATCGCCTATTAAGTATTTTGCAGGCGCAGGTACATATCCATCAAATCGCCCGTACAGGGCAAAAGTTAGCACAAGAGAATGCTTTACTTAAATCCCAAAGCAGTACTGATTGCCAAAATATTGTAGCGATATCAACCGTGATGAAACAGTTATTAGTACAACTAGCTAAGTTGGCTAAAAGTGATATGAATATCCTATTTACCGGTGAAAATGGTACCGGTAAAAGCATGTTTGCCGGTTATTTACATCAATGCTCTTCGAGAAATGAACAGAGCTTAATTTCTGTCAATATGGGTGCAATAACTGACAGCTTGTTTGAAAGTGAAATGTTTGGCCATGTAAAAGGTGCTTTTACCGATGCTAAAGAGTCGCGCATTGGTCGTTTTGAATTGGCAGAAGGTGGCACCATTTTTTTAGATGAAGTTGCCAATATTCCTTTATCTCAACAAGCTAAATTACTCAGGGTGTTAGAAGAAAAACAATTTGAGAAAGTTGGCAGTGTTAAAACTCAACAGGTAGATGTGCGTTTAGTCTCGGCAACCAATGCTTCATTAGCCGAGTTAATAAAACAAGGCTCATTTAGACAAGATTTACTTTACCGTATTAATACTGTCGAAATTACTATCCCACCATTGCGAGAGCGTATTGCCGATATACTGCCCTTAGCCCAGCAATTTTTATCACAATATGCACTGAAGTATGGCATGGAAAGTCATGAAATTTCTGATGAGGCCATCGCAGGGTTAACTCAGTATCAATGGCCAGGAAATATTCGTGAATTAAGTCATATGATGGAGCGCGCGATATTTCTGAGTCAGGATCAAATCATCACATTAGCCGACCTTGGGCTTGAACTTCAATTATTGGCTTTAAATGACAATGGACTAGATTGCCCTGGTGTGGATAGCAAAAATGACACTTTAGAGGTGATAGAAAGGCAAATCATCGTCGACAGATTGGCTCGTTATAATAATAACAGTCATGAAACGGCGGAATCATTAGGGTTAAGTCGAAGTTCTTACTATCGTCGCATAGAAAAACATAAACTGTAAACTGTGGGTGGTTTCAGCACGAATGAAAAAAAATAACAAAGCGTCAGCGACAACCTCGTTTGAACAGCAACTCTTACGTATAGCCTTATTTATAGGGCTATTACCTATGGTCTTTTTATCTTATGCCTTATATACCCATGAGTTATCAATATTTTTAAAAATTATGCTGATGTTTTTACTGTTAGTTAGCATTCTCTATGGTGCTTTTTTAATTCGCCAAAAAGTCGCCTTTCAATTAAGAACCTCAACCAATCTCATCACGGCAATGCAAGCCGGTGACCATAGCATTAGAGCAAACCACTTCGAAGGGGAAGGGGCGTTGAGAGAATTTAATCATGTCTTTAATGGTTTGTCCTCAAAGTTAGCAGAACAAGAACTGATCAGTAAAGAGCGACAAGTATTATTAGATATCGTGATTAAACAAATAGATGTTGCGATTGTCGCTGTTAATAAAAGCAGCAATATCATCTTAATGAATCCTGCCGCAGAAAAACTGTTTTCTTGTCGATTCGATGAAGTAGCAGGCTGGCCTATTAGCACTATAGGTTTACAAGATGTATTAACGAACGAAAGTCGTCAAGTTACTGAGTTTGAAATAAAAGCGCATAAGAAAAAAGTCTTTATTCACACCGATGAGTATTTTGAGCAGGGTGACAGACACAAGTTAGTGTTCATCACTGATATTCAAAAATTATTACATGAAGAAGAGAGACAAGCTTGGCAAAAATTATTACGTGTATTGAGCCATGAAATAAATAATTCATTAACGCCCATTGCTTCGCTTAGTGATACCTTAATACGTTTGATTACTAATCATAAAAATTCAATAACTACGCAGGGTAACGCACTTGAAGAGCATGATCTTTTTGATGACTTAGAAGAAGGGTTAGCGGTTATTGCTGAACGCGCACAATCACTTAATGAATTTTTATTACGCTATCAAGAATTTAGTAGTCTGCCTAAGCCAGAGAAATCCCTGTTCGATTTGGCTAACCTGTTAAAGTCGATGTTATTACTTTTTGATGATTACAATATTACCTTATCAGGTCAGTCGTTAGTTATTTACGCCGATGAAAAACAGCTACAACAAGTATTGGTAAACTTAATTAAAAATGCTCATCAAGCTATGTTGGAAAATAGCACTGGGCAAATTACCATTGATTGGCAGCAAAAAGGTGACATTGTAGAGATCAATATAAATGATCAAGGAACAGGTATAAATAATGCCGATAATATTTTTGTGCCATTCTATACCACTAAAGACGATGGTTGTGGCATAGGGCTAGTCTTTAGCCGACAAATTATAGTTAATCATGGTGGTAGCTTGGCCTTAACAAATAGAGCTGAAAGCCAAGGTGCACTAGCTTGTATCGTTTTACCTATTCATGACTAACTTTAGTGTTTGAGACGTTCATCTTGGCACTTTTCTAGATGTAGAATATAACGTTGCGCTAAATTAGCACCAAAGCGATAACCGATATAGGCAGCAATGAACCAAACGACAATGTTCTCCATATCAAATACATCAGGCCAAAAACTAAACCATAACAATGATTGGATCATATTCATAAAAGATTCAATGATCATACCGAGAATGGCATGAAAGGTGAGTAAATTAGCAAATGATTGCCAACCTGTCGCATGAATTAAAAACTGAACCGTTTGTTCTAATTCGATATAAACAAAGGTTAATAGTGCAAGTAGGCCATAAAATCCGCCTCCAAAAGTAACCCATTTAGAATGTAAAAAGAGTAAACTTTTTCTGTTTGCTTTTGATAGTTTTTTATTGGGATTCTTTTTATCTTTGAAAGCATCTCGAATATTTACATTAGAGGTAAGATAGCCTTTATGATAGGCATAATACACCATTATAAACGTGAATATCTGAACAGGTAAGCCAGCATAAAAAATGGCCTTAATTAAATCCATATTCATCCGCTACTCCCTCAATTCAATGACTATTTTATCACCGTGGATTAGTATACTGTTTAATTGCATTTAACTGAGCCCCTCTTCCATAATAACTAGTCGTCTTTAATTGATGGAAAGTGTGTTCCGATAACTTAATAGTATAATCTTCTTTATCAATATTAAAGAACCCCTCTACCGACATCGACCTTGATATTTTAGGTTTGAGTTTAATGGGCTAACCGTTAGGCTTTCTAATCGCTAAAAAAAGTAACAAACATGTTCCATAAGCCTGCCTCATAGTTCGCTCGATTAGTGAGCTATGTTCATTACCAATTAATTCTGCTAAAATATGCCTCCCTAAAAACGTGACTTAGCTGTGCTACTCGGAAGTTATTCGGTAGTTACCCGTTAGTTATTAGATACGTTATTCGGGAAGCAATAAATTACGTTTATTATTCATTTTAATAATCGATTTGAAGTAATTAACTTTAAGTCATTAACTTTAAGTAATCGATTTTAAAAATTTAATCTAAAGCACTGGATTTACGTTCCAGCTAGTTCAATGGAGAGACCATGAGTTCATCAGAAAATAATTCATCAGCATCTGCTACAGCAAAAGTAGCAGCAAAAATCACCTCAAAAAAATCATCAACTAACGCTATTACCATTTGTGCATTATATAAGTTCGTTCGTTTAGAGACGTTTGAAGCTTTACGTGAGCCACTATCAAATAAAATGGTCAGTGTTGATGTTAAAGGCACCTTATTATTAGCGGCAGAAGGTATCAACGGTACTATCGCTGGCCCACAAGCAGGTATTGATACGGTAATGGCTTTTCTAGGTGAACAGCCAGGTTTAGATAACATTTCTCATAAAGAATCTTACAGCGAAGAAAATCCATTTCACCGTACTAAAGTGAAATTGAAAAAAGAAATCGTCACTATGGGGATTGAAGGTATTGATCCTAACCAAGTGGTTGGTACTTATGTGAAGCCAAAAGATTGGAATGCCTTAATTTCTGATCCTGAAGTGTTATTGGTTGATACACGTAATGATTACGAAATTGAAATAGGCACCTTTAAAAATGCTATTAACCCGAATACAGAAACATTTCGTGAATTCCCTGCTTACGTTGAAAAGAACCTAGATAAAAACAAGCATAAGAAAGTTGCTATGTATTGTACTGGCGGTATTCGTTGTGAAAAATCTACCGCATACCTTAAAGAACAAGGTTTTGAAGAGGTTTATCATCTTGAAGGTGGCATCTTAAAGTACCTTGAAGAAATACCAAGTACAGAAACAATGTGGGAAGGTGAGTGTTTTGTTTTTGATGGTCGCGTTGCGGTTAATCATGAATTAGAACAAGGCCAATACGATCAATGTTTTGCTTGTCGTTTCCCGTTAACCGAAGCGGAAAAAGAAAGTGAACATTACGTTAAAGGCGTAAGCTGTCATCGTTGTCATGACAAAGTTACCGACGAACAACGTAATCGCTATGCCGAACGTCAACGCCAAATTACGTTAGCTGAAGAACGTGGTGAGAGCCACATAGGTGGTGATATTCAAAACATCATTGAAGAACGTCGCCAAGAAAAAAATGATAAAAAAGCGAAACAATCCTCTAAATAAAAGCTACATTTAGTAGTAAATATATTTTATAAAAAACGCCAGTTTGATATTCAAATTGGCGTTTTTTATTGGAATTACTAGGCATAATGTTTGCTATAACTAATTAACAGATTGATTAGTTATAGAGTCACCGTACTATTTTACTGATTTAGTGTCGAAACTAAAACCAGCATGCAGAAGACTGTTTTGAGAATACATTCAGCTTACTTAATTCCACACTATTACTTCTAAGCTCGTCTTTTATATTCGTCATAAAAAACATCATAAATCTCTTTTGACACTTCATTACCAAAACAGCGTGTATGTATAAATACCCCTTCTGATTCATATACACTTGAGTTGTAAATAATATACTTTATTTGATTTTTTCCATTTACTTTGGCAGGATAATTTAAAAGTTTTTCAAACCTTTTCAGTCTTGTCATCATCGCATTTAGGCAATCTTTATCTATCTGAAATTCGGATACATGGTGACCAATATACTCACCCTTGCTATATCCTAGAATGTCCAATTCAAATTGATTGGCATATTTAATAACTCCATCAGGGGATACTGCATGAATGCCAATAGAAGATTTTTCGATGAAATCAACAGGATTTTCTGTGAACATTTTAACTCCAAATATGAAAATAGTTGGTTTCGTGAGGGAAACGTTTTAAGTATAGCTGCCATTGGCTATTGCAGTATTAAGTTTCCCCTATGATAAAGTTCACTATGGCACAACATTATCACTAATATTGTTGTTGAGGTCTCAGCTGGTATTGTTTTTATAAAAACGGGTGCTTTAGTTTACAAGGTTAGACATATCAACTATCTCAGCCATATTGCTTATAACTTGCAGATTGTATATTCTTGCTGCACTCACAATCTAGCTGTTTTACATAAGAACGATGATGAAAAAACTATTAACCTTTGCCGCAATATCTCTTGCAGCATCAGTAGCCGCTAATGCGCAAAGCACTAGCGAAGTGTTTACTGTTGAAAAGCTAAACCAATTGAACCAATTACACGATGTCGCTTTGTCTCCTCAAGGTGATGTACTTGTTTATGGGTTGAAAAAAGGCAGTAGCTCAACAGACAATCACTTATATAGACAAAATATTAAAACAGGTGACATCACTCAACTGACTAGCCATGAAAAATCTGAAAGTAATGTTGTTTGGGCAGATGATGGGAAATCTGTTTATTTCCTCTCATCACGTAGTGGTAGTAGTCAGATTTGGCAGCAAGGTTTACTCGCAACAACAGCGAAGCAAATATCTGATTTTCCGGTAGGGGTTAACGGCTTTAAATTATCTAAAAATGGTCAAGTATTTGCTTTGTCTTTTACTGTTAAGCCTAATTGTGCAACGTTAGCTTGTACTGTTGAAGCAAAGAAAGCCGATAAAGAGAAGAAATATAATATCCGTGCCTATGACCAGTTGATGGTTCGTCATTGGGATACCTGGACTACAGAATATAAAGAGCATTTATTTGTTGGTCATGTAAATCAAGACGGTCAGCTTACGCATGCTCAAGATATTATGCCAAACTGGCAAAGTGATTTTGCTGGTATTAGCCAAGTAAGTATTCACCCTGAGGCTATATCTTTAGCCTTTTCAGCAAAAGACTCATCAAGTAAAGACCAAGCTAAAGATCATGCTTGGACAACTAATTTTGATATCTTCGAAGTCGCTTTACCTAAAGTAAAAGCAGATGAAGTTATTGCTTATAGACTAACTAATATTACTGAAAAGAATACCGCATGGGATACGAGTCCTGTTTATTCATCTAACGGTCGCTTTCTTGCTTATAGAGCAATGAAAACACCTGGTTATGAAGCTGATAAGTTTACTTTACAGTTACGTGATAACAGAACAGGAAAAACCCGTGCAGTTGCCAGTGATTGGGATCGTTCAATCAGTAGCTTGGCTTTTTCACCGGATAACAAATCTGTCTATGTTGTAGCACAAGATGTTGGCCAAAAAAGTATTTTCTCTATTACCCCTGAATTTGATGAAGTACGAAGAATTTATAATATCGGTAGCACGGGTGATATCTCAAGTCATGGTAATAAAGTTTACTTTACCCGCCATACGTTAAATTCACCGAAAGATGTTTTTTCAATTGATAACCATGGTGATGATTTAGTCCAATTAACTGATATCAATAAAGATAAGCTTGGCACAGTAAAGTTTGCTGATTATCAACAATTTAACTTTAAAGGTTGGAATGATGAAACTGTGCACGGTTACTGGTTAAAGCCAGCTAACTTTGAAGAAGGAAAAAAATATCCAATCGCATTTTTAGTACATGGTGGCCCACAAGGTAGTTTTGGTAACATGTTCCATTACCGCTGGAATGCTCAATTATGGGCAGCACAGGGTTATGGTGTTGTTATGGTCGATTTCCATGGTTCTACTGGTTACGGACAAGAATTTACCCATTCAATCAGTCGAGATTGGGGTGGTAAGCCATTAGAAGATTTACAAAAAGGTTTAGACTTTATCGTAAAAGACCAACCTTGGTTAGATGGCGATAATGCGTGTGCATTAGGTGCGTCTTACGGTGGTTACATGATGAATTGGATTGCTGGAAACTGGCCTACTGGTTTTAAATGTTTGATCAATCACGCTGGTTTATACGACATGCCAAGCTTTTATCAATCTACTGAAGAACTATGGTTCCCTGAATATGATATGGGTGGTCCTTCATGGGGTAAAGAAAGTGGCAATGCTAAAGGCAAGGTAAGCCCTGATTACTCTAAATTTAACCCGTCTGCTTATGTTAATAATTGGCAAACGCCTATGTTAGTGATTCAAGGTGAATTAGATTATCGTGTGCCCTAC
Organism: Colwellia sp. 75C3; assembly: GCF_002836255.1. Classification (GTDB taxonomy): domain Bacteria; phylum Pseudomonadota; class Gammaproteobacteria; order Enterobacterales; family Alteromonadaceae; genus Colwellia. The sequence continues at coordinate 340,180 of NZ_PJAU01000059.1, forward strand.
GCGCAAAGCTTAGGTGCATTTACTACCTTACAGCGTAAAGGTATTGATAGCCGTTTAGTGATGTTCCCAGATGAAGATCACCACATTCGTAAACCTGACAATTTAGTGGTTTGGTACGCAGAAGTATTCAAATGGTTAGACAAGTATACTCAAAAATAATCACTGAAAAGTGAAACGAAAAAGGCACATTAACTTAGGTTAATGTGCCTTTTTTATAATTTATTCATTCATAAAGTATTTATTAAAAAAACCCTGAAGCTGACGCTAGCGACAACCCTTCTGAAAAATCACTTCGTGTTAGTGTCTGTTTGATATCGTTCTCGGTTTTTCATTCTAATTCTTTTAATCGTGCCGTCAGATACTATCTTCGCTAATACTTGTGATAATTCATTGGCGTAACGTCTAGCCTTTGAGTGTCTGGAAAGAACAATATAACTATTGATAGTCTTATTATATTGGTAATCAGCCATGGTAAATTTATTTTGATATTCGGTTGTTGATAACAAAGGTAATACCGTTTCTTCTCTCTCTAAAAAAGTATCAATTCGACCTTTGAGTAACATGCTAACCAGTTGCTCTCTTGACGTGAGTTCTACTTTTTTTATTGTTTGGTTTTCATCAAATAGTGGAAAATAAGCGGCGCCCCGTAATGTGCCAACCAGTAATGAATTTAGATCGCTAAAGTGTTGTATAGTTTGTTTTTTTTCTTTTAATGTGAAAAATCGTAAAGGCTTTTTCTGTTTAAAATGAGGAGGGTTAAGGAAAATAAGATCTTTTTCTCTATCTATTGATTTACTTAAACCTAATAGCATATCTGCCTGGCCACTTTTAGTCATTGCTAAACAACGTACGAATGGGCATTGAATAAAAGCGGGTTCTAAGCCAATAGATTTAGTTAATAGATTAATTATGTCAATATTCTCACCGACTAATTTTTTTGCGACTAAATCAACATAGGGTGGTTCAATAAATACAGCAACATTCAACTTGCCCGTTTCGGCCATGGCAATGTTAGATAAAAGTGTGAGAATAAACAAACAGCAGTAAAAGTATTTCATAATAACTTTACGGATAAATGAGCGACCTAGTTAATAGTGTAGCGTATCTCATAAGGTATACGCTTTACTTGGTGAAAAGTCAGCTCTCAAATCTCGATTTAAGTTTTATTGAATAAGTCTATTAATGAGTTGCACTATAACTAAAAACATAATGAAATTAGGTCTTTGAGTGTTGATTGATAAGTTTTATGTGGAACTTGAGGGCAAAAGAAGGTGATAGCTTAACGAATAAAGCTATCACGATTATAAGCTGGGTTAGTCTTGCTCTGCAGCTTCTTTAAGGTAAGCAAGTCGATCTTGCTCTTGCTCAAAGGCGGCTTGAATTTCGGCTAATACCGTTTCAACATCCGCACTTTGTGTATCTTCAGCAAATTGCCCAGTTAATTTAGTAGTATTGCTTAATTCACCCGCTTCATATAATGCCCACATTTCTTCACCAAATTTTGTTAAGGCTAAATTTGGGGCAAATTGTGCATAATAGCTAGTGATATTGTTGACATCACGCAGTAACATCGATTTAGCATTGTTATTAGCCGAGGCATCCACCGCTTGGGGTAAATCAATAACAACGGGACCATAAGCATCAACTAAAACATTAAACTCAGATAGATCACCATGTACTATGCCTGCACAAAGCATGCGCATGATATAAATCATCATTAAGGCATGATCTTCTAAGGCTTGATCGGCAGGCATGACAACATCATTAAGACGTGGCGCGACATCACCTTGTTCATCGGTAATTAGCTCCATGAGTAATACACCATCGAAGCAACCATAAGGCTGTGGCACACGTACATCGTTTTCAGCAAGGGTATACAAGGCGTCCACTTCAGCATTTTGCCAAGCGGTCTCTTGTTGACTCTTACCGTACTTAGAGCCTTTTTCCATTGCTCTAGCACGTCGACTACTACGGCCCTTTCGACCTTCGGTGTACTGGGATGCTTTTTTAAAGCTACGTTGAGTCGCTTCTTTATATACTTTCGCGCAGCGAATTTCATCACCACAACGAACACGATACACAGTAGCTTCTTTTCCGCTCATCAATTGGTTGAGCACTTCATCAATTAAGCCTTCTTCTACGAGAGGCAATATACGTTTTGGAATTTTCATGGGGCTGTTATACATTAGATAGAGTAAGGAAGATAGTAAAATCTAATTTGTTATTTTTATAGCGGCTATAGGCAAGCGTTTAGATGGTCATACCTCACCTAACAAGCCTTTAAAAATAAGCTATTTGGCCTTTTTTTCAAACGATTCTAACTTCTCTTCTAATACTGTTAATTTTTGATATATTTTGTTATTTTGTTGTAAAATCTCTTCATTTTGCTTTCTTAGTTCTCGATTTTTGATATTAGTATCAGCAAAGCCAAAAATCTTATTAGCAAAAATAGCACCAACACCACCTAATATACCAACACCAAGAATAAACATAACAAAAACTGCGATACGTCCAGCTAATGTAATAGGGTAAACATCACCAAAGCCGATGGTGGTTGAAGACATTAGCATAAGCCAAAAAGCATCCGCATAATTTTTTACCGGAGAACCGACTACGGCAGTTTCTGCTACAAAGGTGATGTAACCTAAACCGATATTAATGAATGCAAATAAGGCAAAAGAGACTACAGCCAATATGCCGTAGTTATAGTTTTTAACGCCAAATTCATCAACTTTAAATAAGTTACTTTTTTCCATGGCGCTTTGCAGAATAATCATAGAGGGTCTCGTGCTGTGTTTTTTAGTTATCTTTGTGGTATTTACTATACCAGTTGGCGAGTGGTTGAGCACTGATACCGTGAGAAAAAATACTCATTAACACGGTTACCATCACGGTGGCGTAAACGGTTTCTAAACCTTTATCTGACCCCATTTCATGAGCAACAATAAGTATGTAGAGAATAGAGGCAATGCCACGAGGCCCAAACCAGCCAATAAAAATCATGGTGGAAAAATCCAGTTTAGCTGTGGTGAGTCTAGCGCCAATCAGACAAATGATTACCGGAATTATACGTAATACGGTTAAGCTCAAAAATGCGTAGATACAAACGTCAACAGTAACATATTCAATAATGTTAGGCACAAAAGCTAAACCAAACAGGAAGAAGCTGATAAGGACTAATAACTCGCCTTCACTCTCTGCAAAATTTTCAATATGTTCACGTGTTTGTTCGCAAGTATTACCGGCGAGTAAACCAGCAAAGAAAGCGGCGATAAAGCCGTTACCAAGAAAGGTCTCAGCTAAATAAAAGGCCAAGAGAGCTAAAGCAATAGGCACGAGATTTTGATAGCTAGCAACCATCCAGTTTTTACTGACACTGAATTGGGATAACTTAGTGCCCAAATAACCAATTATAGCGCCGACTAAAGCGCCAACGCTGATTTGGATAAATACCCCCTCTAACCATTGATAATCACCACCACTGGTTTCAGTTAATCCACTTAAAATCATCGCAACAACAGTGATCACTAGTGGGAAAACAATACCATCATTAAGGCCACTTTCTACGTTAATAGTGGAACGAATATCTTTAGGTATTTGTTCATCTGAGACTACAGCCTTACCTAATGCCGCATCAGTTGGCGTAAGTAATAGCGCGAGTAATAGCATATTTATTGTTGGTTCATTCGGAAATATCATTTGTGCGATGAAGGTACCGGCAATAATGGTCAGCGGTAAACCTATTAATAATAAACGAGCGGGTAATTGCCATGAATGGCGCAGTGACTTTAAAGAAAGCAGCGCTGCATCGCTAAACAGCACTAAGATCAGCGCAATCTCAACAATTATGGTGACAAAATCAGCATGAATATCTACTTGGCCAATATCTAAACCCAATGGCGAAATTAATAAACCTAAACCTGCAAAGACCATTGGACCAGATATATTCAATCGACTTAGCCCTTGGGATATATAACCATATAACAGCACCAATATCGCAATAACTAAGATAATCATATGTTCATGCATATTTAATTTTCATTTTTATAAAGGCAGGTAAGTTGTCTCGGCTATTTTGGTAAAACAATTATTATCGAAACAGTCTGGCTATGAATGTAATAACAATAAATCATCTAGATATAAAAGTGTAATATTTTCACTAGATAAAAAATATTTATCAACATCAAAAATCCCTTTTTAATTTATTAATATCTATTTATTACAATACTTTAACTTAAAGTCTTTTAGGTTGTTTAGTCAGGATAAGATAGAACTATATATGGATGAGCTTTGGCTGTTTATTGGTTAGGCAGAGCATCTTTCTTTAGTCTGCCAATTGGTAAATAGCCGAGGTAAAAGCAAGTGTTAGCTTGCCTTTTTAGCTGGTTTCTTTTGAAATGTTTTTTTGCCGCGTTTCGGCTTAAAAGCGACTTTAGGTAACCCTGAAAATGATTGTTGGCTAGCACCGTATACCATCTCGGTGACGATATTTGTTAACGGTTGCATAAAGTGCAAGTAACTAGCATTTTTCTCACTGATTGCGGTGAGCGTAGCTTCCCATTGCGCTGTCATATCGGGCAGGGTGGCCATTTCGGGTAAAGCGTTGATTAACGCAACACCCACCTCTGTTGCGGTTATTGCTTTGCCTTGGCGTTTTAAAAAGTCACGTTTAAAGAGTAAATCAATAATGCCGGCGCGAGTCGCATCGGTACCTAAACCATCGGTTTCTTTCAGTACTTTTTTGATGGCTGGATCACTGACATAACGAGAGATCCCTGTCATGGCACCGAGCAAGGTAGCATCGGTAAAAGACTGTGGCGGCGAGGTGTGTTTTTCTACCAATTCGCCTTGTTTGCAATGTACTATCTGTCCTTTTGTTAAAGCCGGCAATGTTTGCTCTTGATCATATCCTTGCTTTAAATTATCTGAGGTTTGTGCTTTTTTGCTTTTAGGGAAAAGTACTTGCCAGCCTAGCTGTTTCTCCATTTTTGCTTGAGTGAGAAAATGTCCGCCGGCAATAAGTAAATGTACTTTGGTTTGTTGGTATATATAAGCAGGATAAAACTGTACTAAATACTGGCGCACAATCAGTAAATAAATATTCTTTTCAAAGGTATTTAAGTTGATGTTCTCAGGTGATTTCTCGGTAGGAATAATCGCATGATGAGCAGTGATTTTTTTATCGTTCCAGGCTTTACTCACCAAAGCGGTGTTCGCCTCTTGTGCTGGCTTATTACAAGGTAGCGATGATTGCGCGAGTGTATTAACAATGCCTTTTGCTTGTTTGAGTTGCTCTTTAGGTAAATAGCGACAATCTGAACGTGGGTAAGTAATCAGCTTATGCCTTTCATATAATGCCTGACAAACATCAAGCACGAGTTTGGCATTCATCGAAAATTGCTTAGCAGCACTGATTTGTAGTTGTGACAAATTAAACGGTAAAGGGGCTGCTTGCTGTTTTTCAGTACTTTCAATATTACTGATAGTGGCAGGTTGGTTATCTATACGGTTAACGACATTTGCCGCTAACGCTTTTACCACCACGCGACCTTCTTCATCACAATAAGGCTGACAGCTTTCACTTGGCTGCCATTTTGCCGTAAAAGCGATAGCTTCATTTGAGCTTAGCGCAATATGAGCCTGTACTTGGAAAAAGGGTTTACTGACAAATTGTGAAATTTCCTGCTCGCGCCTAACGACTAAACCTAATAACGGTGTTTGTACGCGGCCAACTGATAATACCGAGTGATAACCGGTTTTTTGTCCTTGCAATGTATAAGCGCGGGTGAGGTTAATACCATAAAGCCAATCAGCGCGCGAACGAGCTAGGGCAGAAATAGATAATGGCATAAAGTCACTATTGGGTTTTAGTGAGTTAAGTGCTCGTTTAACGGCAGGTAAGTTTAAATCACTAATCAGCAATCGTTGAATATTAGCTTTTTTGGTTTTCGATAATTTAAAGTAATCAATCACTTCATCAACAAGTAACTGTCCTTCTCGGTCAGGATCGCCGGCGTGAATAATTTCATCAGCCTGTTTTACTAGTTTTCTCAATACTGTCAATTGTGCGCGGGTACGAGGGATTGGTTTTAATTGCCATTGCTCAGGGACTATTGGCAGACTTTCCATGCGCCATTTTTTTAATTCAGCGTCATAATCTTCAGGGTCTGCTTGCGCTAGAATATGGCCGATACACCAACTGACCACATCACCATTAGCAAGTTCTATATGGGTTTTATGGTTTTTTTGTGGCTTAGGTAATGCAGCTGCAATAGCGCGACCTAAACTGGGTTTTTCGGCAATATAGAGTTTCAATAGTATTTAAACAGCATGCTAAGTTTTGATGTCTTTGATTATAGAATGCGCACTGTCTTTATGTACAGCTTTGTTTTGATTTGAGGTAAAGTTTGATATAAAAAAACCAGTTTAACTATTACTCAATTATTGAGTGCAGTTAAACTGGTTTTGAATCGTTTACTTTCGTTAACTAACTATAAATTCTGTATAATTAGTTAATTTTAGAAACGGTAACTTGCTTCAAAGCTCATGTAACGAGCGCCTACACGACCTGTAGTATTACCCCAGTCCGCTCCGGCAACTTCTTCAACAGAAAGTTGGTCATCAGAGTTAAGTACATTATAAGCTGTTGCTTTTAGCAATAAATCACCGCCACCAACTTCAACGTTATAAGATAGACTTAAATCAAGCTCTTTAGTCCAGTCTGTAGTACCTGCTGTACCACGAGGTACAGGAGTTCCGTCTTCATCATAGAAAGATGCATCACCATACCATTGAGAACCACACCAACTAGCCCATACATTACCAGCAGCACAGCTATCTACACCATCAGGATGCATGCTAAACTTACTCATTGGAGCACCAGAAACGATGCGTGCATTAAAACCAAGTGTTAGTGCTTCAGTAATTTCGTAGTAACCATTAAACTTAAAGGCATGACGACGATCATTTGGTAAGTTACCATTTGAATGATCCATTAAATCAGCATAATCATAAGAGGTAGTCCAACCTGGATCGGCCTGACCATTATCGGTTCTAACTAAACCTTCAGTGTTACCCCAACCATGTGACCATGTATAAGATGCATTATAGTGGAAACTATCACCGGCAATGCCGCCTAATGTTGTTTCTAAAGCGCCATATTGGCGTTCAGCCTCTGGTAATTGAAGTTCACTTTTAGGGATACTTAATGTTTCTTTTACACCGTCGCCATCCATATCAAACTGCATTTCAAAGTCTTGACCTGGGTTAGCTAATACATAACCTGGAGTAACGTCAGAGACAATGCCATTTTTTTCAAAATAGGCAGCAATAGGTTGACCATAATCAGTATCTTCGATAGAGCGACCTAGGTCACGGTAGATAGCACGCATGCCAAGTACCATATCACCGTCCATTAACTCTTGCTCAAAACCAAAAGTAATTTCATCTGTGTACATAGATTCTAAGTTAGATGCTACGATTAGGTCCGGTTCTTGATATGCAGGAACAGTATATGAACCTATATTGTCACCTGTAGATGGTGAACCGTCAGCAAGTAAAACAACTTCGCCATTGGCATCCACTTGACCAACATTGTAGTATTCATGATGATCGTTACGGCTACCACCTTGAGTGATGTTCATATTAGCTGATACTGGTTGGAAGTAACGACCGTAAGTAGCAAACAACTTGGTTCCACCATCGCCAAATAAGTCATAGTTTACTTGGGCGCGAGGGGCGATTTGTCCTTTTACATCAACGTATTTTCTACCATCAGAAATAGTGTTAGATACATTAGAATAACGTACACCAACATTTAACACTAACTGGTCGGTTACAGTCCAAACATCTTGGATATAAAATGCAGTTGATGTTACGTCAGAATCTGTATAATCAGTACGAATACGTTGATCAACATATGGTGTGCCTTCAGGTAAACCATCATGGCCAGCTCCTGTTGCTTTCCTAGCCTCCCACCAGCCTTCACGACCAGGAACACCGTTTGGCCATTCCGTAAAATCGACATCAATATTGGTATAATCAACACCCATTTTTATGTCATGATCTTCAAGTGTCCAGTTAAAATCTAAACGAACTTGATCACGAACAAACTCACTTTCGGTGACATTATTTGCTGTCTCTGATGAAAGTTTATGCCATGTATCAGTTAATTTTGACCATACTAATGGATCGGTGTTAACAACAACATTGTTTGTTTCATCGGTAGTACGACCAGCAACCAATTCAATCGACATATCATCGTTTAATAGACCAGTATATTTTAAACCGTAAACATCACCACCGGTACTAGATGCATATGCACCTTTCGACTTGCCAACGGTTTGAGTCATAGGATCATTTTCGAAACTTTCACCACTACCTTTTTCGTCAAAACCTATAGCAGTGAATTCAACAGAGTGATTATCATTGATGTACCAATCTAACTTACCAAAATAGCGATCAGAGGTTGTTTCACCGTTATCTAAAGTTGTGGTTTTAGCCGCTTTATAATCCTTTTTTTGTGGCTCATACAAAGCGTAGAAGAATAAACTGTCTTCAATTAATGCACCACTTGCCCAGATATTAAAACGAGTAAACGTTGATTCATCTTGGGCGGTATTGACGTCCATACTACCGTCGTTTTTGTAAAGGTTGTTATGATGTGAGCGAGTTGCTTCTGGGTCTACACGTGCATAACCACCAAATTCAAATTCATTTGAACCTGATTTAGATATCGCGTTTACAATACCACCTAATGCACCACCAAATTCTGGATCAATACCGCCAGTTTTTATTTCTGTTTGCGCAATAGCTTCCCACGGCATCGAGATTGAACCAATACCTGTTTTGATAGAAGTAATATTAATACCGTTTAGGTAGTAACCATTTTCTGCAGAAGAAGAACCACCAATACTAGCGCCGCCAAATTCAGAGTTGCTGGTAGTACCCGGTGCTAATAAAGCCATGGCTTCAAAGCCAGACTCAACCGGCATTTTGTCTAATTCGCCAGCGGTAATGATAAGTCCGCCCGTTGATGATTCTAAATTAACACGACTGATTCTTGAACCAACTACTGAAATGCGCTCTACATCTGCATCAGTATTTGAACTTGAAAGCATCATGCCGTTAAAGGTAATAGCACCACCAACAGTTACCGTTAAGTCGTGCTTTTCAATAGTGTTATAACCATCTTTTACGATAGTCATCTCGTATTCACCAATAGGAAGTTTTCTTAAAGAATACTCACCCTTTTCATTGGTCTTAATGGTACGAGTAATGCCTTTACCTTTATGGACGAGAGTAATCACCGCCCCTTGGGTTACTTGATTATCAGTGTTAGTTACAACACCTTTTACTGAGCCGTTAAAAGCATCAGCTGCCATTACGCTAGGGGCAGATAGCATTAATGCGGTACCAACAGCAATTGCAGCTAGTGATCTACGTGCCTTGAAATTTGATTTAATCATTTTGTTATACCTGTATTGTTTTTTGTTTTATTTTTATAATATTTTTTATAATTTTTTGGTTTTATTTATTCCCTTACCTGACTAGCTCCCTTGTACTTTTCACTTGTCAGTAGTGGTGTTTCTCAAGCTAACAACACAGTAGTACAATTACATTTATATACGTTATATTGTATATTATCTACAATTAATTACTTTAATAGTAATATAAATAACATAAGAGTGAGTCAAGAAAGTTACTTTCTATTAGTAGAAAGACAGCAGTAGCATATGCTGGCGTAGGGAGAGTGAAAAATATTTAAAGCATACAGAACTCTTAGAATATAATACTCTTAGCTTATAACTTTTTTGGATATAGTACGGGTTGAGTTATGTTTTCGAAATTAAATACAGCGACATTAGCGTGGAATATACTTGCTATGTTTTTCTGATTGTTTTTTGAACGTACAAAAATATAATGATTACTCGGTGATTTTTAGTAATCGTAGGAAAAGCAGTGCAATAATGAGGGTGAATTAACTGTGTTGCTATTTATCAGTGCCACTTTCTTTCTGTAATAGGCTACAGTTTGATAGGTTTTTGTTTGTTTTTCTTGAAAGTTAGCACCAATACTGTGCCTAATAATATAGCAGCTGAAGCGAATACGACACGCAGGGTAATAGTTTCATTAAGCAGTAGAGCACCCGATAAAGTGACTAATAAGGGGACGCTTAATTGTACAATCGCGGCTTGAGTCGCTTTTAGTTCAGGTAAGACACTATACCAAATAATGTAACCAATGCCTGAGGTGAAAATACCTGACAACAGTGCATAGATAACACCGTCGCTTGCTAAATTGATGATGTTGTTTGTTGATAGATAAATTATTACCCATAGCAGTATTGCCATGGGTGCCGCTTTTATGAAGTTTCCAGCTGTGCTTGCGGCTGGGCTACTAGCACCTCTTCCTTGTAAGGTATAAATACTCCAAGCAACCCCCGATATACACATTAACAATGCTCCCATAATAGAAGGCGAACTTATGCCAGGTAGCATTAATATTACTAGTCCAATAAGCGCAAGAACGAAGCCCGTTATTTGTATCACATTAAGTCGTTCACCTTCACGATAACCTGCAATGGTCATAGTGATTTGTACCGAGCCGAAGAGTAATAAAGCGCCCGTTCCAGCCGCAATCAATCCGTAACCGTAAGTAAAACTAACGGCATATATAAACAAGGAAAAAGCGGCTAACCATGTTCCAGCCTTGTATGCCCTGTTATTTTTCTTACAGCTTAAATATAACCACAAAAATAATGCCCCAGATACGACTCTCAACATAATAAAGCTCGCTTCATCAATAGATGTTTCTTGTAAAGCAAAGCGAGTTATCAGTGAATTAGCGGCAAAGGCTAGTAGTGATAGAAACGTAATTAGGATTATGCGTAGTCGAGTCATCTATTGCCTTATCTTTGTTTGAGGAAGTTATAGCGTGAGGAGAAGTGATTTGATTGTGCATTTAAAATTAATGAAGGGGTAAATAAGATGAGAGCTCACCGAATTGGCAAGCTCACAACTTACTCGATGTGGTTAGACCATATCATCGAAAGGGTTTTTACTCGGTAGCGCAATACTATTTTTGAATTCAGCGAAAGTTAAGCTATCACTGGTTAACTCAATATCAGCCTCATTAATAAGACCTTCACCAAACTTGTAAATCAAATCAAATTGACCCTTGTTAGCGTTATCACGATAAACCTGCTGCGCTTGCTCTACTGAAACTAATTTTTGCTGATACGTTTCCATTGCTTCAGTGCCATAACGTTTTGCCATCATAGTTAACGTGACTTTTGGAGAAAACACGGTAGCTGTTGCGTTATTGCCACCAAAGCCTTTTGAATTGATAAAAGCAATATCCATATCAGGACAATGCCAATGTTCAGTAGCAATGTTTAGGTGTTCGTTATGAACATCTGTCGCAACTTCATCAATGGTGGTAATACCTGGCATAATATTATCGCTGAAAATGCCTAATGCCATCGCCATTTGATCGCCACTTGCGGGACCTAATGTATGACCCACATAAGCTTTAGGTGCAGCTACAGGCCAGTTTTTGATATCAAAACACTCAGCTACTTTGTGATAAATTAATGACTCAGTAACGCGATTTTGAGGGGTACTTGAACCATGCGCCAAAATAAAACTACGTTCTTGCAGTGCTTCTTTACCTAATACTTGTTCAGCTAAAGCGACAGATTTAGCCATGGTAATATAGTTACCTGGGCCTGGCGCGGTAATTGATTTTTTATAACCATCAGCATTAATAAATACATCGGCAACAGAGCCAAGTATTTTTGCGCCCATTTCTAAGGCAAGTGCATCATCCATCAAGACGATAAACTGTGCGCCTTCGCCCATGGTAAACCCACAATTCTCACCAAAAGGACGACTGGTTCGGCGATGATCAGCAGTATCAGTACCATCAAGTCTCTTTAAGCCTTCTTCATTGGCTAGTGCACTCATGTTGCCAAAGCCTTCAATCATTTCTGGTGTGATTGCTGCTTCACTACTGCCAACAATAGCGACACGAGTACGGCCAGCTTCTATGTCATGTACCGCTGCGCGTAGGTTATACAAAAATGTTGCACAAGCACCCGAGCTAGTAAACGTTGTACCGACATTGCCGGTAACATAAGCATTGATAAAATCGGTCGACATAGTATTTAAGCCCAGTGCTAATTGCTTAGTACTAACACGAGAACCAGCTAAGCGGCTCTTAATTAAGCCACCAAAACCTTCGTCATGCATCTGTCCCGCAATGGAAGCTGAATAGGTACCGACTTCATCAGGACTAATTTTAGCTAAAATTGCATCCCACGCTAATCCGGTTGAGTGAATAGCATCGGTTGCAGCAAATATTGTTGCTTGTAAGCCGCGAGGATGGTTTCGACTACTGTAGAGATCGGCAGGATCAAATCCTGTTGGAAACTGTCCCGCTGCTTTAATAGGGTTGTCACGATACGAGTCATGAGTAATGGTTAATTGCTCTGGGATTTCAACAGAAACTCTTTTGTCGCCTAAGTCGGTAACAATCCATGAATTGGGTACTGGCTGAGGTAATTCCTTAGCACGTAATTCAAAGGTAATATGTTTATCGGTAGGGCTGATATTCATTTTTTGATGCCAGTGAGTCGCATCAGGATCAAAATGATTCTTTTCAATTTTACGAATTAATGTCCCAGCAAGAATTTGTTGACCAAATTTAGCTTCTATCTCAGTAGCTAGAACAGTATTACCTTCAACATCAACTAAAGAGCCATCTTGACTGCTGACTAGTTTCATTAAGCTGGCTAGGCCAACAAAAGTTTCTTGGCGTGCTTGTGCATTTAATTTGTCGATAACTATACGGCGGAAGCCTTGATGAAACGAAGTACGACCTGAAGCATTAATACCGCCCATGCCAATTATTAAAGGTAAACGTGTCATGTAATAATCCACTTAAAGAATTTGAATAGCTGCAAAATGGTAATAATGCATCAGATGCTATCTATTCTAATGACTCCTTAAAATAATAATAAGCTAAAATGGCCTTATGATGTGTAATAATGGCCAAAAGTGACGCGTAAAGAGGAAGTGATGCCAAATAAGTTAATAAAAAAATATAATTCAGTCGATAAGCTAACGGTGAACTTACTGATTTATCCTCACGTTTTGGCTACAGGTGTTACCTTACCGGTAGAAATGTTACTCGCGGGAGAGGCATTTGCTAGGCGTTATGATAAATCAGTATTGAGGCTGAACACGCAATTTCTGAGTGAATCTTCGGACAGTATAAAATCTCGAGCAGGCATTACTATGGTTGCTGATATCACCCTTGATAGTGAATCATCTGTTAGCTCGATACTCCCTGATATCATTATTGTCCCGAGTTTGTGGCGTAATCCTCGACCGGTGCTTAAAAGTCATCAAAAACTAGTCGCTTGGCTAAAACATTGCTGGCAGCAGGGCAGTACCTTAATAGGTGTTGGTACCGGAGTATGCTTTTTAGCAGAGTCGGGTTTGTTAGATAACCATTCAGCGACAACGCATTGGCATTACGTCGAACAATTCAAAAGAGATTATCCTAAAGTTGATTTAAAACCCGATTTTTTTATTACCCAATCTGAGCGTATATATTGCGCTGCTAGTTTGAATGCCTTGGCCGATATTATTGTTCATCTTATAGCCCAGCATTATGGTAAAGCAGCAGCACAAAATGTAGAGCGAAATTTTTCCCATGAAATTCGTAAGCCTTATGAAGAACAGCGTTATTTAGAAGGTGCGGGCGATAGGCATGCTGATGAATTGATTGCTGAAATCCAGTTTTGGTTACGCACGCATTTAAATACGGAATTAACACTAACTGAGATTGCTAAGCAATTTGGGATGAGTCAACGTTCCTTTACTCGTCGATTCAAAGCCGCGACGGGTGTTAGGGCAACGCAATATTGGCAACAGTTAAGAATAGAGACCGCAAAGGAGTTACTGGCATCAAGTAACTTAACCATTCAAGAAATAGCTGATCAGGTGGGTTATCAAGACCAAGGACACTTAACGCGCCTTTTTAAAAAGGATTTGAGTTTAACACCGAAAGCTTATCGCGCTATGGTGAGGAAAAAGTTGTTTAGTTAAAGTAGAGAGCATTAAGAGCAGGCTTGATTATAAAAAGGACATGTTATGCTTGTATTAATGAATGATAAGTCACAATATTTTTTCCATGTGTTTTTGCCTCATAAAGCAAAGTATCAACTCGTTTAGCAAGAGAGTTGGGGCAATCGCCTTGGGTTACTTCACAAATCCCTAAACTAATGGTGATATTAATATCTGCAACTAATGTCTTACTTGCAACGGTCAATCTTAATTTTTCAGCCAACTTAATCGCATCAACTTTAGTTTTTGATTCCGATAAAATGACAAACTCTTCCCCACCAATTCTAAATAGATGATCTGTTTCTCTAATATTATTTTCGAGTAATGCACCAAAATTACGCAATACAGTATCGCCAACATCATGGCCAAAACTGTCATTGATTTTTTTAAAGTCATCAATATCTATGCTGATAATAGAGAAGGGCGTTTGGTAGCGATTAAAAACAGCAAGTAAGGATTTGATTTTAAGATTATAGGCTTTTCTATTTTTTACTCGTGTTAGTTCATCGAGTAACGTTTGTTCCTGTAATTTTTGATTGGCTTTTTCTAATGAGGTGATATCCCGACTGATACCTAAAATACCGGTGTTAGTGCCATCATAAACGAAAGGTATTTTTTTAGTTAAAAGATAGACCTCATTGTTATCAGGATAGGTTACCCACTCTTCGTTAGTTCTGACGTCACCTTCAGCGAGCATGAGTTTGTCGTTTTGTCTGAATAGGTTGGCCGTATCATGACTAAAAATTTCATAATCATCTAGACCAATGAGTTCATCATAGGTTTTATCAATAAAATTTAGGAAGGCAGTATTACAGCCAATATATTTAAAATTTTTATCTTTGTAAAAAATTAAGTCATCAATTAGGTTGATGACGGAGGTGAGTAATAAGTTATTATCCAAATTTTTCATGTAACCGTCCCTGATTCTATTCGTTTGATTATTTTGTTAGGATAAACGAACTAAAAATAAAACTATTTTTATCCCACTAATATACCCATAAACTTGCTCTTTAAGCAAAACAAACAGCTATTACTTGTCACAAGCTATCAGCTACGGCAAAATAACGGTTCTAACATTATTATTTGAGAAAAACATGAGCGAAAAACTATCAACCGCACTCTCTATAGCCGAAAAACAAATTAGCCAAATGCTAATCATGCAAGATGCGATGAACAGTCGTGTTAGCGATACATGGCGTGACAATGGTTATGAGTGGTATCGTGCAATTTGGGTTGAATGTGCAGAGATGTTAGATCATCACGGTTGGAAGTGGTGGAAACATCAAGAGATTGACATCGCTCAAGTACAATTAGAACTGGTTGATATTTTTCATTTTGGTTTGAGTTTACGTTTAATGTCAGGTGATAGCGCTGACTCAATCGCCAGTGTACTTGCTAAAGAATTACACCAAGGTACAGCAGAAAGCGACTTTAAAATAGCGCTAGAAAATTTAGCGTCTGCAGCTGTTACAGGCAAAGCTTTTGATGCTAAAGCGTTAGCAGATTGTATGTCGTTAATGAATATGGATCTGGATGAACTATTCAGACAATATGTTGGCAAAAACACACTAAACTTTTTCCGTCAAGATCATGGCTATAAAGAAGGTAGTTATATTAAAGAATGGCACGGTGAAGAAGATAACGAAGTGTTAGCAAAACTTGTCACTACTTTAGATACCGGTGCAGATGACTTTCAACAGCAATTGTATAAAGCGTTAGAAGAAAAATACCCGGCTTAAATAGTTATACTATATATAAGTAAATAATATGGGTGCAGTATTAAGATGCTGTACCTATATCTTAAATCCGCATTACGGTTAATCTCAACTCAACATAAGTAAAGCCAATAAACCCCCGCTCCACAAATATCCTCATAATAACGATCATTGGCACACATTCTGCTTAATTCAAGTTAACTAGTACGTTTATTCTCTGAGATAGAGAAAGCGTCAAGAATTTGAATCGTCGGAGAAGTATATGGAACTGATATTATTTACATTGATCACCTTAGTGGTAATTGTTGCCGTGTTAGCAAGTCGTTTAAACGATAATAGCTTTCCTTTTCCTTTTGATAGTAAGAAGGCCATTTTTACTCCCGCAGAAAAAAACTTTCAAAATCTTGTTGAACAAGCACTAGGTGCAAAATATCGTGTGTTAAATCGTGTCAGACTAAGTGATGTGGTTACTATACGTAATGGTGTATCAAGTCGTGCAAGTCAAACCGCTGCAAAAAGTGCTGAAACCAAATATCTGGATTTTGTCATTTGCGATCGTAGTAGCATGAAGTTACTTGGCGCCATTGATTTAGTTGATACACAGGGCCGAGGTTATAAAATTAAGAAAGATTGGTTTGTTAGTGGTAGCTTGGAAGCTGCTTCAATTCCTCATCTTCGTATTAAAGTAAAAGCCAATTACACCTTAGAAGAAATTAGATCTTGTATTCATACTCGTCTCTTAGGTAAATCAGCGGCTAACTTTGCTCCTCAACCGAAAGTGAAAGGGCGGATCATTCCAGCCCCTATGGTCAGAGCAAGAAATAAATCAGTTGGCGCAATGACTGCCGCGGCAGCTAGAGCGCAAGTTGAGCAACAAACACCTATAATGCCACAAATGTCAGCAGGGCAATTAGGCGGCATGCCAGCAACATCGTTATCTCACTAGGCAATAACACTAGTATTCAAAGAAAAATAGAATAAATGAGCTAACGTCGCATGCCTTAATCCTGAAATAACAGAATGAAATTAAAAATCCGACATTGTTTAATGTCGGATTTTTTACTTTAGGTAAGAGTAATATGCAGCTGAGCCGTAAAAACAACCATCCCTTGAATAAAAAACCATCAAACAAACAATAAAGATGAAAAAAGTGCAAAATATTTGAATTTAGCTATTGCAAGGGGCAAAACATTACACTAGAATTCGCACCACTTAATGTAGTGCCGACTTAGCTCAGTTGGTAGAGCAACTGACTTGTAATCAGTAGGTCGCCAGTTCGATTCCGGCAGTCGGCACCATTAATACTTATTTAAGCATAGCTTTTATAAGGTACCTTGGAAAAGGTATAGGCTTAAGTGGAGGGGTTCCCGAGTGGCCAAAGGGATCAGACTGTAAATCTGACGGCTCAGCCTTCGGTGGTTCGAATCCACCTCCCTCCACCATCTTTCGATTAATACTTATTGTGAAATAAGCATAAATCAAAAAAAGAGATATCTGATAGAAAACGCGGGCGTCGTATAGTGGTAATACCTTAGCCTTCCAAGCTAAAGCTGCGAGTTCGATTCTCGCCGCCCGCTCCAATCTTTGTATATGAATGCTGATATGGCTCAGTTGGTAGAGCGCACCCTTGGTAAGGGTGAGGTCGGCAGTTCGAATCTGCCTATCAGCACCATTCCTAGATTATCTATCCTATCTCAAATTAAATATCAAACTTAAACAGTAAATAATTACTATACCCAGAGGTATCTTACAATGGCTAAAGAAAAATTTGAACGTAATAAACCACATGTAAATGTTGGTACTATTGGACACGTTGATCACGGTAAAACTACTTTAACAGCCGCTATCTCTGCGGTATTAACTAAAGTTCACGGTGGTGAAGTTAAAGATTTCGCACAAATCGATAACGCTCCTGAAGAACGTGAACGTGGTATTACAATCAATACTTCTCACATCGAATACGATACAGCTGCACGTCACTATGCACACGTAGATTGTCCTGGTCACGCCGATTATATCAAAAATATGATCACTGGTGCTGCACAAATGGATGGCGCTATCTTAGTAGTTGCTGCTACAGATGGTCCTATGCCACAAACACGTGAGCACATCTTATTGTCTCGCCAAGTTGGTGTTCCTTTCATTATCGTTTTCATGAACAAATGTGATGTTGTTGATGATGAAGAATTGTTAGAGCTAGTAGAAATGGAAGTTCGTGAACTTCTTTCTGAATATGATTTCCCTGGTGATGATTTACCAGTAATTCAAGGTTCAGCTTTAGGCGCTCTTCAAGGCAATGAAGCATGGGAAGCGAAAATCATTGAGCTTGCTGATGCATTAGATACTTACATTCCAGAGCCAGAGCGTGCAATCGACGGAGCATTCATCATGCCTATCGAAGATGTATTCTCAATCTCAGGTCGTGGTACTGTTGTTACTGGTCGTGTTGAACGTGGTATCATCAGAATTGGTGAAGAAGTAGAAGTTGTTGGTATCCGTGATACACAAAAATCAACTTGTACTGGTGTTGAAATGTTCCGTAAGCTTCTTGACGAAGGTCGTGCTGGCGAGAACTGTGGTGTTCTTCTACGTGGTCTTAAGCGTGAAGATGTTGAACGTGGTCAAGTACTATGTGCTCCTGGTTCAATTTTACCACACACTAAATTCGAATCTGAAGTTTATGTTCTTTCGAAAGATGAAGGTGGTCGTCATACTCCATTCTTCAAAGGATACCGTCCACAGTTTTACTTCCGTACAACAGATATCACAGGTGCTGTAGAGCTTCCTGAAGGTGTTGAAATGGTAATGCCTGGCGACAACCTTAAGTTTGTTGTTGAGCTAATCAACCCAGTAGCGATGGATGAAGGTTTACGCTTCGCTATCCGTGAAGGTGGTCGTACTGTTGGTGCTGGTGTTGTTTCTAAAATTATGTCTTAATTTGTCTTTAACATCGATTTAGTTATTTACTAAATCATCGGTTAAAACACAAATTCATATTAGAAATAATACTGAATAAAGAAGGTCGCTAACGCGGCCTTTTTTGTGTCTGAAATTTAACAATGATGGTGCTAAGTAAGTGAAAGTCGGAGTGACTTGTGAGGTAACTGTGCTTTATTGGTTATTCCGAAGCTACCTGAACCGGCATCAACTGTTTTTATATTAACCGCTTTATCTTTATTACTTGCTATGTATAACAATAAGTAGCTAATCTTGCGCAATATCACAAATACTTCTTGAGTAAAACACTGGGCTGAGTATAATAACGCCTCACTTCTCGAGTATCTCTTATTTCCCTAAAAACTAAGATTCACCTGATGAGTGTAACTGTTGCTTTATATGCAACCTGTAGGGGTGTAGTTCCAATTGGTAGAACAGCGGTCTCCAAAACCGATGGTTGGGAGTTCGAGTCTCTCCACCCCTGCCATTTTGAGTAAACATAGGTAAATTTACGTATGTTGTAGCGGCTTGTTATACACAAGTCGTGTTATTAGAAAGTATATAAATACGGAATAGAATTATGAATGCAAGTACAGAAGAGCAACCAAGCAGTTCTTTCGATACAGTAAAGTGGGGAGTTATATTCTTACTTTTAGCTGGTGCTGTTGCGGGTAATTACGTTTACGGTGAAGAATCAGTATTAATTAGAGCCGTTGCAGTTGTAGTAATGGTTGGTGTTGCTGGTTTAATCGCATTACAAACTGAAAAAGGTCGTAATGCCGCTATATTTGCAAAAGAAGCGCGTACTGAAGTACGTAAAGTTGTTTGGCCAACACGTCAAGAAGCCGTACAAACAACAGGTATTGTGTTAGTAGTGACTTTATTGATGTCATTACTACTTTGGGGATTAGACTCCGTTCTTTTCTGGTTAGTTGGTTTAGTTACAGGTATGCAGGTTTAGTTATGTCTGAAGAAAATATGTCAGAAGAAAGTATCTCTCCTGAAGGCGAAGAAAAGAAAGTAAATTTAAATCCGAAATTGCGTTGGTACGTAGTACAAGCATTTTCAGGTTATGAAGGTCGCGTTCAAAAAACATTACTTGAGCATATTGGAATTCACGGCTTAGAAGATAAGTTTGGTGAGATTTTAGTTCCTACTGAAGAAGTAATAGAAATGCGCGCTGGTCAAAAGCGTAAAAGTTCACGTAAGTTCTTTCCTGGGTACGTTTTAGTGCAAATGGAAATGGATGTTGATGCTTGGCATTTAGTGAAAAGCGTACCGCGTGTTCTTGGTTTTATTGGTGGTACGAGTGATCGTCCTGCACCAATTACCCAAAAAGAAGCGGATCGTATTTTACAGCGTCTTGAAGAAACAGATAAGCCTAAGCCTAAGACATTATTTGAGCCAGGTGAAGTTATCCGTGTTATTGACGGACCGTTTGTTGACTTTAGTGGTGTGGTTGAAGAGCTTGATTACGAGAAAAACCGTATCAAGGTATCAGTACTTATCTTCGGTCGTTCAACGCCAGTTGATTTAGAATTTGGTCAAGTTGAAAAGGGTAGCTAATTAGCCACCACTATTCATTTGATATAAAACGCTTGCCTTGTGCAGGCGTTTTTTGTTTCTGTCGTTCTATATTCATTGTGATTAGCGGATCTTTGTTTTCAAAGCAGAGTAAAATGATAGGAAAATATTACAATCACGTATTGGTAAAGCCTGTAAGTTGTTAATACATACTAATGCTTTAATTTCGGTTATTAGTGATCAGTGTGGCTTTAATAATATCTCTAACTTCAACAGACGCTTTCTCATGATAAAAGGCAATACGCCCAAACAATTTAGAAAAAGTATTAAGGCGCCTTCGCCCCTTTAATAGGGGGATCTTTATCCTTATGGTTTCGTTAAAAAAAGTGACGGACTAAATTATAAGGCTTAGACCGTGGAGGGAAATTATTCAGACATTGCTGTCATGGCTAATAAATACCCGTTGGAATTTTATAGCCATTGATCAACTCAGCGGTTATTGTTTTCGTCAGGTCCTTGAGCTCAAGTGATATTGCGTCCCTCTGGACTTATGTTGCGCTGATATACCGTTTGAAATATCCCCGTTTAACATAGTCCCTGCACTTATAGCATGAGGTGGGTTATTAACACCAAAACCGTATAACATGCTCACTTGGTAAGTATTTTATCCACTCCGAATCGCCGCTGCTGATAATGGAGTTATACGTGTTACTTTGAAGCGGAATTTTACTACTACAAGCTGAGATAAGTGCAATTTTAACAAGCAGTATTATCTTAATGAAATGATATAAAACGGGGTAAATGTCGTGCTTTTTACCGTGATGTTAAAGTTATAATTTTAACATCAACTATTGGTTAATTGTGACCATATGCTAATACTTGGCAGATGAGAGTAATCTCATCAGTAAGTGAACAGTTCATTCATAAAATTATTGAGTATCATCAGCTTTACTCTGTAGTAACTGATTAAGCTTATCTATTTTTGCTTCAAGTATTAGCATATCTTCTTTAGTCGCTATGACTTGCTTAGGCTTACCTTCTTCTTCATGCATCACTTGCATTGCATCAACGATGATACCAATAAATAAATTAAGCACTGCGAAGCTAGTAATGATAATAAATGGGAGAAAGAAAATCCAAGAGAGTGGAAATAACTCCATCGTTGGACGGACTATGCCCATGGACCAACTTTCTAATGTCATTACCTGAAATAAAGTATAAGCCGAGGCACCAATGCTACCAAACCATTCTTGCATATTAGCGTCGCTATGACTGCCAAATATTTTAGTGGTAAGTACTGCTGAGACATAAAATATAATACTTAATACACCTACTACTGAAGCCATGCCGGGCAGTGAATGGCCCAGTGCGCCAATTACACGACGCATTTGCGGCACCACAGAAAGTAATCGTAATACCCGTAGTATTCTAAAAGCTCGTAATACTGATAAAGCACCGCTTGTTGGTACCCAAGAAATGGCAACAATGATGAAGTCGAACCAATTCCAGCCTGAGCGGAAAAAATCTTTCTGATAAACGACTAATTTTAAAAGTAGTTCTATAGAGAAAAACACCAAAATTGTGATGTCGATTATATGAAGAGTATCGGCGTTGGCTTTACCAAACTGAGTAGTTTCCAAGCCAAGAGTCACTGCATTAAAAAGAATAAGAAAAATAAGAAAGTTTTGAAATACCTTACTTTCAATGAATTTTTGTAATGGAGAGTCCTGCTTACTAATAGACGACAATGTGATCACCAATGTTGATAAAACCAAAGTATAAAATATGGGTTGTCCCGCTAGATTCAAGAGAAAAACTGCTACTATTATGTATATAAGTGTAACCAGAAAGAGGTGGGTATGTATAAAACCAATGGGCGTTATTGTCTATGCATATTCTATTTACTGTGATGATGCCTTTTGTTGCGAACGGTGAAAACATTTTTATCATTGAAAGCTATCACGAAAATTTTCAGTGGGATATTGAATATAAGAAAGGCATTACGGAGAATCTATCGGGAACCCATAACTTCAGCTATTTTCAAATGGATACTAAACGCCTACCAAAAGATAAACATGCACAAATGGCCGATCATGCATGGCAGAAATATTTATCGATCAAGCCTGACATTGTAGTGTTAGGTGATGACAATGCACTGAAATATTTAGGACCTAGGTTAAAGCATACCAATACACCTGTAGTGTATTTAGGTATTAACAATAACCCGCGGAATTATGAGCTATATCAAGCGAACAATATTACCGGGGTACTAGAAAGGCCCTTACTCAAACGTTCAATCATATACCTGAATAAATTATTTGAACATGTTGATAAAGTGTTGGTGTTATTTGACGCTAGTCCATCCTCAAGTGCGGCAGTCAGTATGGAATTTAAAACAAGCAATGTCATGAAGCTTGGGGGAATATCTATAGAAGTTGATCAGATCACTCAATATTCACTATGGCAACAGAAGGTTAGGAAAGCCAAGAATAATGAAATTGATTTTATTATTCTTGGCTTGTATCAGACTATGCTTGATGAGCAAGGTAACATCGTCAGTGCAAGCCAAGTGATAGAGTGGACAAGTGCACATAGTTTAGTACCAGTTTTTGGTTTTTGGGATTTTTCTATCGGTGAAAATAAAGCCATTGGTGGTTTAGTGATAGAAGGTTACCAGCAAGGGTATTCTGCAGCACAAATACTTAATCAAATCATTGCCGGTAAAAAGGTTATAAATATACGGCCACAAGTAGCCAAAAAAGGTCGCTTTATCTTCAGCAAAACAGAATTAGCAAAACACAAGTTAGTTATCCCCAATGAGCTGAAGAAAACAATCAATTGGGTAAAGTGACAGATAAAATTTAAGCTGCGATTAGCGGTTCTTATATCAAACGGATTAATTCTCACAAAGTGCGTAATCAAATAGTCCGATAGTATTGCTCATAGCTAGCATCAAATATTATCGGGCTTCTGCTTTAAATTCCCTCAATAGAATAAAGATCTTGTAATGAATTGGCTGGTTAATATATAATCCGCTGCCGCTTATTTTTAGCGCGCACGAAATAAGCTCTAATAGGTTGTGAAAACAACTGTTTTTAAAGTGAATTTTGTAAACAGGGAAGCAAAAAGTTTGCGATAAGTGGTGAATTCCACCTTGGCGTTAAATGATTTGCGTTAATTACCCAAACACAAGGTATTTTAAAATGGCTAAGAAAGTCCAAGCTTTAATCAAGCTACAAGTAGCTGCTGGTGCAGCTAACCCGTCACCACCAGTTGGTCCTGCATTAGGTCAACATGGTGTTAACATCATGGAATTCTGTAAAGCGTTCAACGCGAAAACAGATTCTTTAGAAAAAGGCGCTCCGGTTCCAGTAGTAATTACTGTATATAGTGACCGTTCGTTTACTTTCGAAACAAAAACTCCACCTGCTTCTTTCTTATTGAAAAAAGCAGCTGGCATAAAAAGCGGCTCTGGCCGTCCTAACACTGAAAAAGTTGGCACTGTTACTACAGCTCAACTTGAAGAAATTGTTAAGACAAAAGAACCTGATTTAACTGCTGGTTCTCTTGAAGCTGCAGTGCGTACCATTGCGGGCTCTGCTCGTTCAATGGGTTTAGTGGTAGAGGACTAATCAATGGCTAAATTATCAAAACGCGCTCGTCTTATCCGTGAAAAAGTAGACGTAACAAAAGAATATGATATCAATGAAGCAGTTTCTTTATTAAAAGAATTTGCTACAGCTAACTTCCGTGAAAGCGTAGATGTTGCTGTAAATCTTGGTATTGATGCACGTAAATCAGATCAAAACGTTCGTGGTGCTACGGTATTACCAAACGGTACTGGTCGTGAAGTACGTGTTGCAGTATTTACGCAAGGCGAAAACGCAGAGAAAGCTAAAGCAGCTGGTGCTGACATCGTTGGTATGGAAGATTTAGCTGCGCTTGTAAAAGCTGGCGAAATGAACTTCGACGTTGTTATTGCTTCTCCAGATGCAATGCGTGTTGTTGGTCAACTAGGTCAAATCTTAGGCCCTCGTGGTTTAATGCCTAACCCTAAAGTTGGTACAGTAACTCCTGACGTAGCTGGCGCTGTTAAAAACGCTAAGTCTGGTCAGATCCGTTACCGCAACGACAAGAACGGTATCATCCATACTACTATTGGTAAGGCTGATTTCGAACCTGCACACTTGCAAGAAAACTTAGAGTCTTTGCTAGAAGCGCTTAAAAAAGCAAAACCAGCAAATGCTAAAGGTCAATACTTGAAGAAAGTTTCTCTTTCTACAACTATGGGTGCCGGCGTTGTCGTCAACCAAGCAACGCTAACTCAAGCTTAATATTACTGGTAATTTATTACCTGTAAATATTGTTGAGTAAAGTTTTGTGTATTGAATCTTTACAAGGGCAAAATTATAATCTATAATTTCGCCCCTTAAATTTTGGTAGGAGTTGTGCTGTTTTTAGACCTATTCATTCGAGTAAAATTGAGTGAAGTCTGATAAATACACAACCCCCGTCCAAGACCGTAGGTGCAGTTATGTCTTCTGATATAATTGCTTAATTTATCCTACGTAGATGGTGATTACCCAGATATTTCCTAGATTTTTCTGGTCCTCGCCGTTATGGCTTAGCTAGTAAGTAATTAGTAGCTAAGGATTGTAAATGCCGGTACTTTTTACCGGTCTGAACCAGGAGTTAAAGCCAATGGCTATCAATCTTGATGACAAAAAAGCAATTGTTGCTGAAGTTCAAGAAGCTGCTAATGGCGCTCACTCAGTTGTAATCGCGGATGCCCGTGGTGTTACAGTTGAAGCAATTACTGTATTGCGTAAGCAAGCACGTGAAAATGGCGTATGGATGAAAGTTGTCCGTAACACATTAGCACGTCGTGCAGTAGAAGGTACTGAATTTGAATGCGTTGCTGACGTATTCAAAGGACCTTCATTAATTGCTTTTTCAAGTGATCACCCAGGTGCTGCTGCACGTTTATTCACAGATTTCGCTAAAGCTAACGAAAAATTTGAATTAAAAGCAGCTGCATTTGAAGGTAACGCAGTAGACGTAAATATGTTAGCGAAGCTACCTACTTACGACGAAGCGATTTCACGTTTGATGAGCGTTATGAAAGAAGCATCTGCAGGCAAATTAGCCCGCACGTTTGCTGCTATACGCGATCAGAAAGAACAAGAAGCAGCTTAATTTATTTTTTGTTTACCCAGGTAAACGCAATAAAAGCACTTTTTGTAATTATAGTTATTCAAAACAGCATATTATATCTTTATATAAGGCTGTTTATTAAAAAACAGGAAATTTAAAATGTCTATTTCTAAAGACGATATCTTAAACGCAGTTGCTGAAATGTCAGTAATGGACGTTGTTGCTTTAATCGAAGCAATGGAAGAAAAATTTGGCGTATCTGCTTCTGCAGCAGTTGCTGCAGCTGGTCCAGCTGAAGCTGCTGAAGAACAAACTGAATTTGACGTTGTTATGACTAGCTTCGGTGAGAAGAAAGTTGCAGTAATCAAAGCAGTTCGTGGCGCTACAGGTTTAGGCCTTAAAGAAGCTAAAGATTTAGTTGAATCTGCTCCTAAAGCAATCAAAGAAGCTGTAGATAAAGCTGAAGCTGAAGCGCTTAAGACACTTCTTGAAGAAGCTGGTGCTTCTGTTGAGATCAAATAATCTGTTTTTAAACAGATTATTTGCCTGAAAAGGCATGGCTGGTGATTTAAACGTCACCGGCCTTTTTGCGCTTTTGTTGTTAAGAAATAAATGTTTTTATTTCTTAACAAAGCATTATTAAGCGTTTAGGTAATTTTCTAATTATTAGAAAATAATCTAGTAATATTTAGACGTAAATATTACAGCATAACCTGTCTAACTGAGCTTTGCTCAGTAGGCAGATTTGGCCATAACCAGCAAGCTGAGGAACCCCATGGCTTACTCATACTTTGAGAAAAAGCGAATTAGAAAGGACTTTGGTAAAAGTGCACAAGTAATGGAATATCCATTCTTGTTGTCCATTCAACTCGATTCTTTCCGCAAGTTTATTGATATTGACGCAACAGGTGAAACCGGTCTAGAGGCTGCTTTTCGTTCTATTTTCCCGATTAAAGCTTATTCAGGTAGCTCAGAATTACAATATGTTAGCTATCGTTTAGGTGAACCATTATTTGACGTTAAAGAATGTCAAATTCGTGGTGTGACTTATTCTGCACCATTACGCGTAAAATTACGCTTAGTGGTTTACGATAAAGAAGCCGCAGCAGGTACTGTTAAAGATATCAAAGAGCAAGAAGTGTACATGGGCGAAATCCCGTTGATGACAGATAACGGTACTTTCGTAATCAATGGTACTGAGCGTGTTATCGTTTCACAATTACACCGTTCACCTGGTGTATTCTTTGATCACGATAAAGGTAAAACTCACTCATCGGGTAAAGTATTATATAACGCACGCGTTATTCCTTACCGCGGTTCATGGTTAGACTTTGAATTTGATCCAAAAGATAACTTATTTGTACGTATAGATAGACGCCGTAAATTACCAGCGTCAATCATTTTACGCGCACTAGAATATTCTACTGAAGAAATTCTGGCGATGTTCTATGACACAACTGAATACACCATTAAAGGTGATAAGTTAGTCATGGATCTTATCCCTGAACGTCTTCGTGGTGAAACAGCTATTTTTGATATTTCTATCAAAAAAGGTGAAGTATTAGTTGAATCTGGTCGTCGTATTACGGCACGTCATATTCGCGCTTTATCTAAAGCTAAAATTGAGAAACTAGACGTACCAGCAGAGTACATTGTTGGTCGTGTTTTATCAAAAGCTTACATCGACAAATCTACGGGTGAAGTAATTGCTGAAGCAAATGCCGAAATCACGTTAGAATTATTAGCCGAGCTTAGCCAAGCGGGCCATAAAGTATTATCTACTTTATACATGAACGAATTCGATGTTGGTTCATACATGTCTGACACTCTTCGTGTAGATGGTTCAACTAACAAGTTAGAAGCGTTAGTTGAAGTATACCGCATGATGCGTCCAGGCGAGCCACCAACAAAAGATGCGGCAGAAACGTTGTTTAACAACTTATTCTTCGCATCAGAGCGTTACGACTTATCTAAAGTAGGTCGTATGAAGTTCAACCGTCGTGTTGGCAACGCAGATGATGTTGGTACTGGTATCTTGTCTAAAGAAGACATTATTTCAGTAATGAAAACCTTAATCGGCATTCGTGACGGTAAAGGCGAAGTTGATGATATCGATCACTTAGGTAACCGTCGTATTCGCTCTGTTGGCGAAATGGCTGAAAACCAATTCCGTGTTGGTCTTGTTCGTGTTGAACGTGCGGTACGTGAACGTTTAAGTCTTGGTGACTTAGATGCAATCATGCCACAAGATCTAATCAACGCTAAGCCAATTTCTGCGGCAGTGAAAGAGTTCTTTGGCTCATCACAATTGTCACAGTTTATGGATCAGAACAACCCGTTATCAGAAGTAACACATAAACGTCGTATCTCAGCCTTAGGGCCGGGTGGTTTGACACGTGAACGTGCTGGTTTTGAAGTACGAGATGTACATCCAACGCATTACGGTCGTGTTTGTCCAATCGAAACGCCAGAGGGTCCAAACATTGGTTTGATCAACTCGCTTTCATGTTACGCACGTACCAATGATTACGGTTTCTTAGAAACACCTTACCGCAAAGTTATTGACGGTTTGGTTACTGATGACATCGATTATCTTTCAGCAATTGAAGAGGGTAACTTTGTTATCGCTCAGGCAAATGCTCAAAGTGATGATAAAAATATGTTAACTGAAGAGTTAGTTAACTGTCGTCACAGAAATGAATTTACGTTGAAATCTTCTGCTGAAGTTCAATATATGGATGTTTCTCCACAACAAATTATTTCTGTTGCGGCGTCACTTATTCCATTCCTTGAACACGATGATGCTAACAGAGCCTTGATGGGTTCTAACATGCAACGTCAAGCTGTACCTACTTTACGAGTTGATAAACCGCTTGTTGGTACGGGTATGGAAAAAGTAGTAGCTGTTGATTCAGGTGTTACTGCAGTTGCCAAACGTGGCGGCGTAGTAAGCTATGTTGATGCATCACGCATTGTTGTAAAAGTTAACGAAAATGAAATGCATGCTGGTGAAGCCGGTATTGATATTTATAACTTAACTAAATACACGCGTTCTAACCAAAATACTTGTATCAACCAACGTCCAGTGTGTCGTATGGGTGAACCTGTTGTACGTGGTGATGTATTAGCCGATGGTCCTTCAACAGATATGGGTGAGTTGGCTTTAGGTCAAAACATGCGTATCGCATTTATGCCGTGGAATGGTTACAACTTCGAAGATTCAATGTTGTTATCTGAACGTGTTGCTATTGAAGATAGATTTACTACTATTCATATCCAAGAGTTAACGTGTATTGCACGTGATACTAAATTGGGTAGTGAAGAAATTACTGCAGATATTCCAAACGTAGGTGAATCAGCATTATCTAAATTAGATGAAGCTGGTGTTGTTTATATTGGTGCTGAAGTAAATGGTGGAGATATCTTAGTTGGTAAAGTCACACCTAAAGGTGAAACACAACTTACACCAGAAGAAAAACTACTACGAGCAATTTTCGGTGAGAAAGCTGCTGACGTTAAAGATAGTTCATTACGTGTACCTAACTCTGTTAAAGGTACTATCATCGATGTTCAAATATTTACACGCGACGGTGTTGAAAAAGATGCTCGTGCTGTAGAAATTGAACAAATGCAACTTAAAGAAGTTAAGAAAGATCTTGGCGATGAATTAAGCATTTTAGAAGATGGTATTTACGCACGTACTAAGAAATTGTTGTTATCTACTGGTCTTAATGAGTCTGACTTAATGTCTATGTCTCGTGACAAGTGGTTAACACAAAACTTATCTGATGAAGGTCAACAAGCTGAACTTGAGCAAATTGCTGAGCAATTTGACAATATCAAGCAAGACTTTGATAAGAAGTTTGAAGTTAAACGTCGTAAGATCACTCAAGGTGATGACTTACAACCAGGCGTATTAAAGATTGTTAAGGTTTACTTAGCCGTTAAACGTCACATACAGCCAGGTGATAAAATGGCTGGTCGTCATGGTAACAAGGGTGTTATTTCAAACGTAGTACCTGTTGAAGATATGCCATACGATGAGCACGGTGTACCAGTTGATATCGTATTGAACCCGTTAGGTGTTCCGTCACGTATGAACATTGGTCAGATCTTAGAAACTCACTTAGGTATGGCGTGTCGCGGTATCGGTGAAAAGATCAACCGTATGCTAGAAGCACAACAAGAAATTCATAAACTACGTAACTTCATTCAAGATGTTTACAATGTAGGTGAGTCTCGTCAAGTCGTTGATGTTGCTAGTTTCTCTGATGACGAAGTTATGCGCTTAGCGGGTAATTTACGTGCCGGTTTACCAATTGCTACACCAGCATTTGATGGCGCTGCAGAGAAAGAAATCAAAGAGCTATTTACACTTGCAGATATGCCACAAAGTGGTCAGTTCGTACTTACAGATGGCCGTACCGGTCGTGAGTTTGAGCGTCCTGTTACTGTTGGTTATATGTATATGTTAAAACTGAACCATTTAGTTGATGACAAGATGCATGCTCGTTCAACTGGTTCTTACTCACTAGTAACTCAGCAACCACTAGGTGGTAAAGCTCAGTTCGGTGGTCAGCGTTTCGGTGAGATGGAAGTTTGGGCATTAGAAGCATACGGTGCTGCTTATACCCTACAAGAAATGCTTACAGTTAAGTCTGATGATGTTAACGGTCGTACTAAGATGTATAAAAACTTAGTTGATGGTGATCATCGCATGGAACCGGGCATTCCTGAGTCATTCAACGTATTGTTGAAAGAAATCCGCTCGTTAGGTATTAACATCGAGTTGGACAAAGACTAGGTATTAAGCCATAAGTCAGCTGAGCTTATCCTGATGGATAAGCCGGTCAGCGAAGAAGGCAAATGATTTTGCCTTCTTCTCAAAGTTTAACTCCGACAGGAGAAGTGTGTGAAAGATTTACTTAAGTTTCTTAAGCAACAGAATCAAACCGAAGATTTCGATGGTATTCGCATCGGCTTAGCATCACCAGATTTGATGCGTTCTTGGTCATTTGGTGAAGTTAAAAAGCCAGAAACCATTAACTACCGTACTTTTAAGCCAGAACGTGACGGTTTATTCTGTGCACGTATTTTTGGTCCAGTAAAAGACTATGAATGTCTTTGTGGCAAATACAAGCGCTTAAAGCATCGTGGTGTTATCTGTGAAAAATGTGGCGTTGAAGTTACATTGACTAAAGTTCGTCGTGACCGTATGGGTCATATCGAATTAGCAAGTCCAGTGGCTCACATTTGGTTCTTAAAATCATTACCATCACGTATTGGTTTATTACTTGATATGACGTTACGTGATATCGAGCGAGTGCTTTATTTTGAATCATATGTTGTAACTGAACCTGGTTTAACAACATTAGAAAAAAGCCAAATTCTAACGGAAGAAGAATATCTTGACGCGTTAGAAGAGCACGGTGATGAATTCGACGCCCTAATGGGTGCTGAAGCTGTATTAGCTTTACTACAACAAATCGATCTTGATGGTGAAGTAGCGCAAATGCGTGAAGAATTACCAGAAATCGGTAGTGAAACTAAACGTAAAAAAATCACTAAGCGTTTAAAATTAATGGAAGCATTCGCTGCTTCAGGCAACAAGCCTGAGTGGATGATTATGAATGTTCTACCAATTTTACCGCCAGATTTACGTCCATTAGTACCACTAGATGGTGGTCGTTTCGCGACTTCAGATCTTAACGATCTATACCGTCGTGTTATTAACCGTAACAACCGTCTAAAACGTCTTCTAGACTTAGTTGCTCCAGATATTATCGTACGTAACGAAAAACGTATGTTACAAGAATCTGTTGATGCACTTTTAGATAACGGTCGTCGTGGTCGCGCTATTACTGGTTCTAACAAACGTCCTCTTAAATCTCTTGCCGATATGATTAAAGGTAAGCAAGGTCGTTTCCGTCAGAATTTACTAGGTAAGCGAGTTGATTATTCTGGTCGTTCTGTAATCACGGTTGGTCCAACGCTTAAACTACATCAGTGTGGTTTACCTAAGAAAATGGCACTTGAGTTATTCAAACCATTTATCTACGGTCTTTTAGAGCGTCGTGGTTTAGCTACTACAATTAAAGCGGCTAAGAAATTAGTTGAACGTGAAGGCGCTGAAGTTTGGGATGTACTTGATGAAGTAATCCGTGAACATCCAGTAATGCTTAACCGTGCACCAACACTTCATAGATTGGGTATCCAAGCTTTTGAACCTGTGTTGATTGAAGGTAAAGCAATTCACCTTCATCCACTAGTTTGTGCGGCATACAATGCCGATTTCGATGGTGACCAAATGGCGGTACACGTACCGTTGACAATCGAAGCACAAATGGAAGCACGTACGTTGATGATGTCAACGAATAACGTACTAGCACCAGCTAACGGTGAACCAATCATCGTACCATCACAGGATGTTGTATTAGGTTTATATTACCTAACAAGATTCCGTATCAATGGTTTAGGTGAAGGCATGTACTTCACTGACGAGAAAGAAGTAGAAAAGGCTTACCGTACTGGTGTAGCTGAACTTCATGCTCGCATTAAGGTTCGTATTACTGAGCACGTTAAAAATGCTGACGGTGAATGGGAACCAGTAACTAAATTACGTGATACTACCGTTGGTCGCGCAATTATGTGGCAAGTATGTCCTAAGGGCTTACCTTATGACTTAATTGACAAACCACTTGGTAAAAAGCCAATTTCTAAATTGATTAACCATTCTTACCGTAATTTAGGTTTGAAAGAAACGGTTATCTTTGCTGACCAAATCATGTACACAGGCTTCCATTATGCAATGATTGCAGGTTGTTCTGTTGGTATTGATGATATGGTTATTCCAGAAGCTAAGTACACGATTGTAGAAGAATCAGAAGCTGAAGTAGCTGAAATTCAAGCACAGTTTGAGCAAGGCCTAGTAACTGCCGGTGAAAAATACAACAAAGTAATCGATATTTGGTCGTCTGCGAACGAAAAAGTTTCGAAAGCAATGATGGATAACTTATCGAAAGAAATGGTTATGAACAAAGATGGTGTATTAGAAGAGCAAGACTCTTTTAACTCTATCTTTATGATGGCTGATTCAGGTGCTCGTGGTAGTGCTGCACAGATTCGTCAATTAGCTGGTATGCGTGGTTTGATGGCTAAACCAGATGGTTCAATCATCGAAACACCAATCAAAGCTAACTTCCGTGAAGGTCTGACTGTATTACAATACTTCATCTCAACTCATGGTGCGCGTAAAGGTCTTGCCGATACAGCACTTAAAACAGCTAACTCGGGTTACTTAACGCGTCGTTTAGTTGATGTTGCACAAGATTTAGTGGTAACAAACCATGACTGTGGTACACATGACGGTTTACTAATGACACCATTGATTGAAGGTGGTGATGTTGTTGAACCTTTACGTGAACGAGTTCTTGGCCGTGTTGTTTGTGATGATGTACTTATCCCAGGCACAGAAACAGTACTTCTTCCACGTAATACACTGATTGATGAAGCACTTTGTGATGTAATTGAAGAAAATTCAGTTGATCAAATTAAAGTACGCTCAATCATTACCTGTAAAACTGACTTTGGTATTTGTGCTAACTGTTACGGTCGTGATTTGGCCCGTGGTCATATGATCAACCAAGGTGAAGCTATTGGTGTAGTTGCTGCACAATCAATCGGTGAACCTGGTACACAGCTTACAATGCGTACGTTCCATATCGGTGGTGCTGCATCTCGTGCTACTGCTGAAAACAGCGTACAAGTTAAAAATACAGGTACTTTGAAATTACAAAACGCTAAGTTTGTAACAAATTCAGAGAAGCATCTTGTAATTACGTCACGTTCATCAGAGTTAACTATCATTGATGAAATGGGTCGTGAGAAAGAACGTTATAAAGTACCTTACGGTTCTGTACTTTCTAAAAATGACGGTCAAGCAGTTACCTCTGGCGATACTATCGCTAATTGGGACCCGCATACTCACCCTATTATCACAGAAGTTGCTGGTAAGGTTCAATTCGTTGATCTTGCAGATGGCATAACTATGGTTCGCCAAACTGATGAGTTAACAGGTTTATCAAGTATCGTTATTACTGATGCTGCACAACGTAATACTACCGGTAAAGAAATGCGTCCAGCATTGAAACTTGTAGATGCGAAAGGCAATGAAGTAATGATTGCTGGTACTGAAATACCAGCACTTTATTACTTACCAGGTAATGCGATTGTTAATCTTGAAGATGGCGCGGATGTTGGCGTTGGTGATGCACTAGCTCGTATACCACAAGCAAGTTCAAAGACTCGTGATATTACCGGTGGTCTTCCACGTGTAGCTGATTTATTTGAAGCGCGTAAACCTAAACTTCCTGCGATTCTTGCAGAGAAAACAGGTGTTGTTGCTTTCGGTAAAGAAACCAAAGGTAAAGTACGCTTATTGATTACTCAGCCTAGCGGTGAAGTTTACGAAGAGATGATCCCGAAAACGCGTTTATTGAATATCTATGAAGGTGAGCCAGTAATCAAAGGTGAAGTTATTGCCGATGGTCCTGAATCTCCACATGATATCTTGCGTTTACGTGGTGTTGCTCCAGTAGCTAACTACATTGTTAACGAAGTACAAGAAGTTTACCGTCTACAGGGTGTTAAGATTAACGATAAGCACATTGAAGTTATCGTACGTCAAATGATCCGTAAGTGTGAAATTCTTGATGCAGGTGATTCTACCTTCCTTAAAGGCGAGCAAGTTGAAGTGGCGCGAGTTAATATCTCAAACCGTGAACTTGAAGCTGAAGGTAAGCAACCAGCTGAATATGAAATGCAGATGATGGGTATTACTAAAGCATCTCTTGCAACTGAATCATTCATCTCAGCAGCCTCTTTCCAAGAAACTACACGTGTGCTTACAGAAGCCGCAGTAGCTGGTAAGAAAGATGGTCTTCGTGGCTTGAAAGAAAACGTTATCGTTGGTCGTTTAATACCAGCAGGTACCGGTTATTCTTACCATCAAGAACGTGCTAAAGCGAAAGCTAAAGCGAAAGAAAAAGTAGACACTACTGTATCAGCTGATGATGCAGAAAAGGCCCTTATGGATGCCTTAAACGGTGATTTACTGTCAGGTAATAATTAGTAACCCGTTATAGGGAATAGCCCGCTATTCCCTATAGTAAAGCGTTATTATAAAACCGTGCCTTGTAAAGGGCGCGGTTTTTTGCTTTTAAGGCAAGATCATTCGGCCTAAAGCAGTTAAACCTTGACAGCTCAATGATTGACCTATAGAATTTCGCGACCTTGTATTCTGTACTCAATGTGCGTAATGCAAAAGGTGTGATGAAATTCATGCTTTTATTGAGTCAGAATAAGGTAAAAATATTACGAGCGGGTAAACTTTTCCCATTGATTTAAAGTTTACGCAATTATTTATCAAGGCTACTTTCCTTGGTAACAACTAATCAGGAGCTATAATGGCAACTATTAACCAACTAGTACGCAAACCACGTGTTAGACAAGTAACAAAAAGTAACGTTCCAGCGTTACAAGCTTGTCCACAACGTCGTGGCGTTTGTACTCGTGTGTATACTACTACACCAAAAAAACCTAACTCAGCTTTACGTAAAGTAGCTCGTGTTCGTTTAACTAACGGCTTCGAAGTAACTTCATACATCGGTGGTGAAGGTCACAACTTACAAGAGCATAGCGTGATTTTAATCCGTGGTGGTCGTGTTAAAGATTTACCAGGTGTGCGTTATCACACTGTTCGTGGCGCACTAGATTGTTCTGGTGTAAGCGATAGAAGACAAGGCCGTTCTAAATACGGTGCTAAACGACCTAAATCTTAAGTTTCCATCCTTTATCTACTTGATAGATAAAAGATAAAAACGTTAAGTAAGGCCAAATTAAGAAATTTTTAAAATTTATATATTTTGGATTTATCCTGAATACTACGGAGAATTAAGATGCCAAGAAGACGCGTCGTTGGGCAACGTAAAATATTGCCAGATCCTAAGTTCCATAACGAACTTTTAGCAAAATTCATCAACATCCTTATGGTTGATGGTAAGAAATCTACTGCCGAAAAAATTGTTTACGGTGCATTAGATATTTTAGCTGACAAATCTGAAAAGCCTCAGTTAGAGCTTTTCGAAGAAGCTTTAGATAACATCCGCCCATCTGTCGAAGTTAAATCTCGTCGTGTTGGTGGTTCTACTTATCAAGTTCCAGTTGAAGTACGTCCAGTGCGTCGTAATGCTCTAGCCATGCGTTGGTTAGTTGAAGCAGCTCGTAAACGTGGTGAAAAATCAATGGCTCAGCGCCTAGCTAACGAAATGTTAGATGCGTCTGACAGCAAAGGTTCAGCGGTTAAGAAACGTGAAGACGTTCACCGTATGGCTGACGCTAACAAAGCATTCGCTCACTACCGCTGGTAAACTAGCAGTATTGACTGATTGTATTATCTACTTTTGGGTTTTACTCAAAGGTAGATACATGGCTAGCAAGAGTTTCTCTTGCTAGCCATACTCATTTTTACGGACTTGTACTTTTATCGGTTCGGATAATTAATAAAAGTCTTATTAATTAAGTGTTTGGGTTTTAATCTAACTCACTAATAAATACTTACTTAATAACATTTAACATATATTGTTTGTTGTATTGACCAGCAATAGTAAGAGGATTTCATCTTGGCCCGTATCACCCCTATAGAGCGCTACCGTAATATTGGTATCTGTGCGCATGTTGATGCAGGTAAGACGACGACTACAGAGCGCGTACTATTCTATACAGGTCTATCTCATAAAATTGGTGAAGTGCATGATGGCGCGGCCACTATGGACTGGATGGAACAAGAGCAAGAACGCGGTATTACCATAACTTCAGCAGCAACAACTTGTTTCTGGAAAGGTATGGAAGGTCAATTTGATGATCATCGTATCAATATCATTGATACGCCAGGTCACGTTGATTTTACTATTGAAGTTGAACGTTCTTTACGTGTTCTTGATGGTGCTGTACTTGTGCTATGTGGTTCGTCAGGTGTTCAGCCGCAAACTGAAACAGTTTGGCGTCAAATGGAAAAATATGCAGTGCCTCGCATCGTTTTTGTCAATAAAATGGACAGAACCGGCGCAGACTTCTTGTATGTTGTTGAGCAGCTTAAAACTCGTCTAGGTGCAAATGCAGTACCTATTCATTTAGCTATCGGTGCAGAAGACGAGTTTGAAGGTGTTGTTGACCTGATTAAAATGAAGGCCATTAACTGGAACGAAAGTGATCAGGGCATGACGTTCAGCTATGAAGAGATTCCTGCAAATATGCAAGAGATGGCTGAAGAATGGCGTGAAAATTTAATTTCAGAAGCGGCAGAAGCCAATGAAGAATTAATGGATAAGTACCTTGAAGAAGGTGATTTAACCGAAGAAGAGATTAAACTAGGTTTACGTGCACGTACACTGGCTAATGAAATTATCTTGTGTAGTTGTGGTAGTGCCTTTAAAAATAAGGGTGTACAAGCAGTGCTTGATGCCGTTGTTGAATACCTACCTTCGCCGACAGAAGTTGCCGCGATTACTGGTATTAATGATGATAAAGATGAAACCGAAGGTACTCGCTCTGCTGATGATGATGAACCTTTTGCAGCGCTTGCTTTCAAAATAGCAACAGACCCATTTGTTGGTACCCTGACATTCTTCCGTGTATATTCCGGTGTAGTGCAAACAGGTGATAGTGTTTACAACCCAGTAAAGGGTAAAAAAGAGCGCTTTGGCCGCATTGTACAAATGCATGCCAACGACAGACAAGAGATTAAAGAAGTTCGCGCGGGTGATATAGCCGCAGCAATTGGTTTGAAAGATGTCACTACGGGTGATACTTTATGTGATATCAAAAATGTTATCACACTAGAGCGAATGGAATTTCCTGAACCGGTAATTTCAGTTGCGGTAGAGCCAAGAACGCTAGCAGCACAAGAGAAAATGGGTGTTGCTTTAGGTAAACTTGCCGCAGAAGATCCTTCGTTCAGAGTGGCAACTGACGACGAAACTGGACAGACCATCATCTCGGGTATGGGTGAACTACACTTAGATATCCTTGTTGAACGTATGAAGCGTGAATTTGGTGTTGAGTGTAACGTTGGTAATCCGCAAGTATCTTACCGAGAAACTATTCGTGGTACGGTTGAAGTTGAAGGTAAATTTATACGTCAATCAGGCGGTAAAGGTCAATTTGGCCATGTTTGGTTGAAAATGGAACCAAATGAAGAAGGCGCTGGTTTTGAGTTCTTTAACGAAATCGTTGGCGGTACAGTACCAAAAGAATTTATACCTGCAGTAGAAAAAGGCTGTAGAGATCAAATGGACAGCGGTGTTTTAGCCGGTTATCCATTATTAGATATTAAAGTCACCTTGTATGACGGCTCTTTCCATGATGTTGACTCTAACGAGATAGCATTTAAAGTAGCTGCTTCAATGGGCTTTAGAAAAGGTGCGCTAGAAGCGAACCCTGTTATTTTAGAACCGATGATGAAAGTTGAAGTTACTACACCAGATGCCAATATGGGTGATGTTGTAGGTGACTTAAATCGTCGACGCGGAATGATTGATGGTATGGATGAAGGTCCTGCCGGATTGAAAATTGTAAATGCATTGGTACCATTAGCCGAAATGTTCGGTTATGCTACCGACTTGCGTAGTGCTACTCAAGGCCGTGCATCTTACTCTATGGAGTTTCAGCAGTATAATGAAGCGCCGAAAATGGTAGCACAAAAAATTATGGAAACTCGTTAGAGCATCCATTAAAAGAATATTTTATTTTACATCTGGCAAGGTCATTTTGACTGCGCCTTTTAATTTATATTGTTTACTAAACTTTAAGGTAATTGAAAAATGGCTAAAGAAAAATTTGAACGTCTAAAACCACATGTTAACGTTGGTACTATCGGTCACGTAGATCACGGTAAAACAACATTAACTGCTGCTATCTCTGCAGTATTAACTAAAGTTCACGGTGGTGAAGTTAAAGATTTCGCACAAATCGATAACGCTCCTGAAGAACGTGAACGTGGTATTACAATCAATACTTCTCACATCGAATACGATACAGCTGCACGTCACTATGCACACGTAGATTGTCCTGGTCACGCCGATTATATCAAAAATATGATCACTGGTGCTGCACAAATGGATGGCGCTATCTTAGTAGTTGCTGCTACAGATGGTCCTATGCCACAAACACGTGAGCACATCTTATTGTCTCGCCAAGTTGGTGTTCCTTTCATTATCGTTTTCATGAACAAATGTGATGTTGTTGATGATGAAGAATTGTTAGAGCTAGTAGAAATGGAAGTTCGTGAACTTCTTTCTGAATATGATTTCCCTGGTGATGATTTACCAGTAATTCAAGGTTCAGCTTTAGGCGCTCTTCAAGGCAATGAAGCATGGGAAGCGAAAATCATTGAGCTTGCTGATGCATTAGATACTTACATTCCAGAGCCAGAGCGTGCAATCGACGGAGCATTCATCATGCCTATCGAAGATGTATTCTCAATCTCAGGTCGTGGTACTGTTGTTACTGGTCGTGTTGAACGTGGTATCATCAGAATTGGTGAAGAAGTAGAAGTTGTTGGTATCCGTGATACACAAAAATCAACTTGTACTGGTGTTGAAATGTTCCGTAAGCTTCTTGACGAAGGTCGTGCTGGCGAGAACTGTGGTGTTCTTCTACGTGGTCTTAAGCGTGAAGATGTTGAACGTGGTCAAGTACTATGTGCTCCTGGTTCAATTTTACCACACACTAAATTCGAATCTGAAGTTTATGTTCTTTCGAAAGATGAAGGTGGTCGTCATACTCCATTCTTCAAAGGATACCGTCCACAGTTTTACTTCCGTACAACAGATATCACAGGTGCTGTAGAGCTTCCTGAAGGTGTTGAAATGGTAATGCCTGGCGACAACCTTAAGTTTGTTGTTGAGCTAATCAACCCAGTAGCGATGGACGAAGGTTTACGCTTCGCTATCCGTGAAGGTGGTCGTACTGTTGGTGCTGGTGTTGTTTCTAAGATTATGGCTTAATTGATAACTAATTTTCGCTAGAATTCGTGTTAGCGGCATTGGAAGTACTCATTGACTCACGTCAACTCCGTGCTTCCGCTTTGCTAACACTTCATCTAGCAGTAAATTAATTTATCAATCCATATTAGAAATAATATTGAATAAAGAAGGTCGCTAACGCGGCCTTTTTTGATCCTGCTTATTAGAGAATGCAGGACGCACATTCTCCTGTTCGCGCTGATTAACGAGGAAATAACATGACTTGGCAAAGTACACTCACTTGGCAAAATGCTCAAAAAAGAGCCCTGATACTCCAACAAATAAGACAGTTCTTTGCTGAGCGTCAAGTTATAGAGGTGGAAACACCTGCCTTATCTCAAGGTACCGTGACAGATGTCTATTTGGATGCCATCTCCTGCAAGTATAATTTTTTAGCGGATAGCCCTGCGGATCATTCGACAGAGTTGTTTTTACAAACCTCACCAGAATTTCATATGAAGCGACTACTTGCCTCAGGCTATGGTTGTATTTATCAAATAGCAAAGGCCTTTCGTCACGAAGAGTCAGGAAGTCATCACAATCCTGAGTTTACGATGCTTGAATGGTACCGTATTGGCTTTGACCAGTTTGCTCTGATGTCTGAGGTGGCAGAACTACTTAAAGTCGTTTTAGGTGGTAATAAGGCGGTATTTAGTACCTATCAGAATATATTTATTGAGACAGTTACTGTAGATCCTTTAACCGCAACTTTCGAGGAGCTTGTCGAGCTATTAAATAAGCATGAGAAGTCAGCTGATTGGCTAATTGAAATGAACGATCCTGACTTATTATTGCAATTTATTTTCACTGAAATTATTGAACCAACCGTTGGTATCAACCAACCGCAATTTATTTATGACTTTCCGATAGCGCAAGCATCATTGGCACAAAGATCAATTGACGATCCTCGGGTTGCACAACGATTTGAATGTTATTTCAAAGGTATTGAATTGGTTAATGGTTTTAATGAATTAACCGATGCTAATGAACAGGTGTTACGTTTTGAAGAAGATAATGCCAAAAGAAAGAATCAAGGTTTGCCAGTTAAAGCTATTGATGGAAACTTTATCGCAGCATTAAATCATGGATTACCACCGTGTTCAGGAGTCGCTTTAGGAATTGATAGGTTGGTGATGTTAGCGCTTGATATCAAAAATATCAGTGAAGTGCAGAGCTTCTCAATAGAACGAGCTTAGAGGTAAATAAACAAAATCGAGATACGTGCTTGTTGTGCATACACCTTTTGTACCTCTATAAAGAAGTTAAGCTCTAATTAGCTCTTCGTTCTATGAATTTATTTAGTACTATTTTGACTCTTTAGTAAGGATTTTAACCATTTGGGTTGTTTATAGTCCTCGGAATGTTTAACACGGTATAGTCTAAAATTACCATGACCTAACAAACGTTCAGGATAACGTTCAAAGCGTTGCTCAAAGTCTCCGTCTATCATATCTCTACTTTGGTACCTTAAAGTAATCTGACTCGCAAAATGAAAACCTTTCAGCTTTGTTTTTAATTCACCATTACTTTGTTGTAACCACTCAGGGTTAAAAGTCATAGTTATTGGATAAGATGAACCAGGAGAATAAACAGTTAAGGTAGCCATCTGTTCTGGTTGGTACACCAATGTAGCGAAATTTAATTCATCTTCATTTGAATGCTCTAATATTCCAGACCAGTAACCAAACCTCTCTTTTTTATGTTTTAAAACTATAGCTTTTAATTTTTTAGATTCTTGCGCAATAAATCGTTCAGGTGTTGTTTTAGATTTTGTTGCTTTAAGTTTATAACTTGAGCTGTAAATACTTGCTGATGATAGCCTAACGGTTTCTGTCACCAAGTAATCTTGACCTATGAACTTTGTAAGAGAAATTTTTAATGGTAAATTCTCATCAGCCGTTACAGTAAAAATATGACAGTTAAATTCATCACATTCTATGTCTTCATTTTGAAACGAAACACTTTCATGGAATTGCATACCAGATGCAATATTGAAGGAGGTGAGACTGTGCTGGTTATCGGGCATTATTTTTAATACTTTAAATTCAGCCCCTGAACGGCTAATCCCTTCCCAAATGCCAATGGGTAGCGTTTTTTTTGAGCGTTGTGCATGACTACTCTTTGTTTTAGTCTCTAATACTTTTTTTTGGTAATTATTGTTTGGTTGTGAACTGCAACTAATAACATTCATTAGTAAAATAATAATGAATATTTTCATCATACTTCCTTTTTTAGCTTTCTTAGAAAACATTATATTAATTCATCGTGGGAGTGTTTTAAATATTTATATAATAAATGGGATTAGAGTAAATTTAAAGTCACGACAGCATCAAGAAGAAGCCCTCATACTTTTCTCCCTTTGGAATCCCTCAGTGCTGCTACATTAATCGTAATCCACCATCCAGTGCAATATCTTCGACGCACAGCAATGAAGGCACATCAGAACAATATGCTCCTGCATTGTCTAATAAGATACATATTGACCATCATATCCACATTGCTTTTGCCATCATCCCTGATGAACATACGTGAACACTTTCATTCATTTCAGCGTTTGTTCAAGTAGATTGGTTGCTTGTTTCATCTATGGTCATATCTAACAGTTCAAAAGCTTTTTCTCGTTATTACACTTTGCTGCTGCCAAACCCTCCAAATCCCATCTCAGCAATTCAACCACCAACTAGCAAAGGTAGACCTCGACCCGAGACAGGACGTCGAGGGCTGCCGTTGTTCAGGGAAGATAAATCGGCAGGAATCGTGGTTTACGCTAGTTGAAATTGAAGGCTGAATGTTCTGCGGAGTAGGGGCGAAGGGGTTCCAAGGTACGCCGCCCCTTGGGTGTTGTCGCCACCACGACGTCAAACAGAGAAACAAAGCTGCAAGCGATCAATTAATCACCAGAAAGATAAACTAGCTGTTATTCGTGCCTATTTTGGATGAATACGTCAGTTAACAGGCACAAAAAAAGCTAAAAGAGTTTTCTCTTTTAGCTTTTTATTTTACTGCTGAGATATTAAATTAACAAAGTAACTAAATACCATCACCATCAGTATGCAAGCCACATTCACGTTGACCAGCACCAAAGCGTGTTTCTTCTTCAGTCATACCAAGTGTTAGTGGACGAGTACTGTGCACATCACCCACTGAGACATAACCTTCTTCCCATAGAGGGTGATACGGTAAGTTGTGCTTAGTTAGGTACTCATACACATCTTTATTAGTCCAATCAATAATAGGATGAACTTTATAACGACCACGTAATGTGCTCACAACACCTAAGCTCTCGCGATGCTCTGATTGCTGACGACGCACGCCAGAAAACCAAGTATTTGCTTCAAGCTCAGACAAACCACGTTCTAACGGTTCAACTTTATTACGGCGATTATAAGCTTTCAAAGTATCATCACTTTGCGCCCATTCTTCACCATATTTAGCAAGTTGCCATGCCGCGCTTTCTTTGGCTTGGTAAACTTGTAAGTTCAAACCTAAACGGTCAGTTAACTGCTCAATGAAACGATAAGTCTCAGGGAACAAATGGCCAGTATCAGTAACTAAAACCGGAATATTGCTATTTACTTGGGTAAGTAAGTGCAACATTACCGCTGATTGAATACCAAAGCTTGATGATAAAACAAAATTACCAGGTAAATGGTCCATTGCCCATTCTGTACGAGCAAGTGCACCTTTAGTTTCTAATGTTTCATTCCATCCGCTTAAAGCAGGATTAGGAAAGGCTGCTTCAAAAGGGCTCGTAAGCACTTTCTCAGCGACACTTGCACTTGAATTAGGCATGATGAAAGTCCTTAAAGCTGACAATAACTTGTTCTACGATGCCAGCACGAATAACAAAATCACCGAAGGCTTCATTATCATTACGTTCTGCAGACCAACGGGCACTTAATGCATCAATTTCGCTTAATACACCTGCTTCATCAACGTTTTCTTTATAAAGCTTAGGTACACGAGAGCCGGCTAAATCACTGCCTAAATACATATTGTATTTACCAGGACCTTTACCCACTAAACCAATTTCAGCAAGCATTGCACGGCCACAACCATTTGGGCAGCCAGTAACGCGTAAAATGATGCTTTCGTCTTTTAAGTTATTCTTTTCAAGAATTGCTTCAACATCGTCTACTAAAGTCGGTAAATAACGTTCTGCTTCAGCCATTGCTAATGGACAAGTAGGGAAAGCCACACAAGCCATTGATGCTTTACGCTGATTAGAAACACCATCATTTAATAAACCATTGTCACGAGCCAGTTGCTCAATAACTGCTTTATCAGCTTCTGCAACACCAGCAACAATTAAGTTTTGGTTTGCAGTTAAGCGGAAATCACCTTGATGAATTTTGGCGATTTCTCGCATACCCGTTTTTAATGTTTTACCATCAAAATCAGCTCTTTCTGAATCAAGTATGCGGCCATTTTCAATGAATAATGTAAGGTGATGTTTACCATCAATACCTTCAACCCAACCAAAGCTATCGCCACGGTGAGTAAATTCATATGAACGAGACTCTGAGAATTCAACACCAGCACGTTTCTCAACTTCAGCTTTAAAGGTATCAACACCAACTCGGTCTAATGTGTATTTAGTTTTAGCATTTTTACGGTTAACACGGTTACCCCAATCACGCTGAACTGTTACAACAGCAGCAGCAATTGCTAAAGTGTCTTCTTTTGCAATAAAACCAAAGTCGTCAGCACAGCGAGGATAAGTACCTTTATCACCATGAGTCATGGCTAAACCGCCACCAACAAGTACGTTAAAACCAATCAGCTTGCCACCTTCGCTAATCGCAACAAAGTTCAAATCATTGGCGTGAACATCAATGTCATTATTTGGTGGAATAACTACGGTCGTTTTAAATTTACGTGGTAAATAATTACTACCTAAAATAGGCTCAATTTCATCAGCTTCAGTGGTTTCAACTTTTTCTTCATCTAACCAAATTTCAGCATAAGCACGAGTTTTTGGTAATAAATGTTCACTTAACTTAGTTGCCCACTCGTAAGCTTCTTGATGTAATGTAGATTCAACCGGATTAGAAGTACAAAGTACGTTACGGTTAACATCACCAGCAGT
Source organism: Colwellia sp. 75C3 (assembly GCF_002836255.1). Taxonomy (GTDB): domain Bacteria; phylum Pseudomonadota; class Gammaproteobacteria; order Enterobacterales; family Alteromonadaceae; genus Colwellia. Next base: position 384,812 of record NZ_PJAU01000059.1, read on the forward strand.
GGCGATTGAATCTAAACCAACACTGTTAAGTGTTTGGTGCATCAATTTGATATTTGGCTTTAAAACACCGTGAAACTGAAAAGTTTGACGTGTAGTTAAGCGGATACTACCGTAAGAGGTATAATCATCGGCAAATTTATCAATAGCCAACCATTGTGTTGGGTTGATAATACCACCGGGTAAACGTGCTCTAAGCATAACGTTATGTAGTGGTTCAAGCTTTTGCTTTTGACGCTCAGCACGAATATCACGGTCATCTTGTTGGTACATGCCATGAGTACGGATCAACTGGAAATTATCGCTTGTAAAGCCACCTGTCATTCTATCTTGCAGGTCTTCTTTGATTGTACCGCGCAGGTAATCACTTTCCGCTTTTAAACGCTCATTATCGGCCTGTTTACCTTCAACAACCAATACTGGATTTTCAACTTTTGTGAAATTGTTGCTCATTAGTAAACATCCTTCTGGTAACGCTTATTAGATCGTAGTGACTTTAAATAGTCTTCTGCTTGCTCGGCGCTTAATTTGCCGTGCTCTTGAATGATTTCCACCAATGTTTGATGAACATCTTTAGCCATGCGATTAGCATCACCACAAATATATAAGTGAGCTCCACGCTCTAACCAAGAAAAAACTTCACTTGCTTGTTCTTTTAAGCGATCTTGTACATAGATTTTTTCTGCTTGGTCACGAGAAAATGCTACGTCCATGCGTGTTAACAAACCTGATTTTAAATAGTTTTGCCATTCAACTTGGTATAAGAAATCTTGTGTGAATGTTTGATCACCAAAGAACATCCAGTTATCACCACTTGCTTCGCGTGCTTCACGTTCTTGCATGAATGCTCTAAATGGCGCAACACCCGTACCTGGTCCAATCATGATCACTGGCGTATCGTCTGATTGTGGTAAACGGAAGTTATCGTTATGTTCAACAAAAACACGTACTTTTTGGCCTTCTTCTAAACGCTGTGTTAAGAAACCTGAAGCACCGCCAGTGCGAGTATCGCCGTTAGCATCATAGCTAACTACACCAACGGTTAAGTGAACTTCTTCTTCTACTTCAGATTGAGCAGAAGCAATTGAATATAAACGTGGTGTTATTTTACGTAATGCATTTACAAAACTTTGTGCATCAACGTCAGCCTTAGCTAAGTTCACTACATCAATAATTTGATGTTCACCAGCAAACTCACGCGCTGCATTTTTATCTTTTGCTACGGCAAGTAATTTACCGTTTTGAGAGTGTTGTGCCCAAAACTCAATAAATGCTGGCGCTGTTTGGGTAATCTCTAATTGACTGATTAACGCTTCTTGTAATGAAAGTTCTTGTACTTCACCAGACACTTTTAAAGTAATTTTTTCATCACCAGAAAAGTTAAGTTCAGTAAGTAATTTAGCAACAAGTGTTTCGTCATTTTCAAACCAAACGCCTAATGCATCACCTACTTGGTAAGTTAAACCAGACTCAGCTAAATCTATTTCAATGTGACGAACATCCTTTGCTGAATCACGACCAGTGATTTTTTGACTTAATGAGAATTCAGCAGCAAATGGATTTTGCTTTGAATACTGACTAGTAGCGCCTGCTGTTGGTAAATCGCCTATATAACTAACTGGCGTTAAAGCGGCATCAGCTTGAGTTAATTCATCTTTAAGTGATTCAACAATACTTAAGGTCCAGCTTTCGCATTCGCTGTCATAATCAACATCGCAATCTAGGCGTGGCGCAACTTGTTTTGCCCCTAATGCTTGTAGACGTTCGTCAAAGTCTTTACCTGTTTGGCAGAAAAACTCATAACTGCTGTCACCTAGCGCTAATACGCTGTAACTTAAGTTAGGTAATTTAGGGGCTTTTTTACCGAGTAAAAACTCATGAAACTCAATCGCGTCATCAGGCGCTTCGCCTTCACCATTAGTACTGGCTACAATGAGTAGATGACTTTCATTTTTTAATGACTTGGCTTTATAATCGGCAATGTTTTTAAGAACTACAGTAATGCCTGCTGCTTTTACGCTTTTCTCAAGCTGGCTAGCAACACCTTTAGCATTACCTGTTTGCGACGCATATAATATAGTTAACGTTTTGGCAGCAACCGGTGTTGCAACCGGAGCTAGCTGGGCATGGTGACCTTGTTCGCTTTTCGCCGCTAAATAACCACTTGCCCAAGCAAGTTGCAGTGAAGAGTAATCAGCAACGCTTTGCTGTAGTGAAGCTAGTTGACTAGCATCTAAGGCACTACTATTGTTTGCTGAATTTGATGTATTTTGATTTAATAAGCGCTGCTCTGGCAACATAACTATTTCACCCATGTTAATTGATGGGTGAAGAATAGACAAATTCCAGTCAGATCAAAAGGAATAGATAGCGATTTTTTATTCCAAAATGGAATATAGGATTATGAAATAATTTAATTAATGTTATGTGCACTGTCTTAGAGGGACTGTATGAGGATAATTTCAAAGAATAAAGTGCAATATTACTGCTTTAGTTTGCTCTTTATTTTGGCTACGTTTGTTGGTTTGAGTCACGCTTCAGAAAAAAAGACAGCAAATATTTACACGTATAAGTCAACTTCAGGGGTTACCTCCTTTTCTGATATTGAACCATTGGATGTTAATTTCAGTCGTTATCGGTTTGATTGTTATGCCTGCGAAGTTGACTCATTGATTAATTGGCGTAAAGCAAAGCTGTATCTACAGCCTTATAAGAATGATATAAACCAAGCAGCACTAAAATACGGTGTTGACCCTGCTTTTGTACGGGCCGTTATTCATGCGGAATCTCACTTCAATGCTCAAGCCGTATCTAAACAAGGTGCGCAAGGATTAATGCAATTAATGCCCGCTACAGCCAAAGAATTAGGTGTGAAAAATTCGTTAAGTGCTGAGCAAAATATTAAAGGTGGCGTTAAACATTTAGCGCGCTTACTCAGAAAATACAAAGGTGATAATGAGTTAGTTTCTGCAGCCTATAATGCTGGCGAGGGTGCTGTTAAAAAGCACGGTGGTATTCCGCCTTATAAAGAAACCCAAGTATATGTAGAGCGGGTGGGCATTTTACATAAACGTTATGGTCGTTTTTCTCATGTGACAAACTAGCACTGATAGTACAGTGTAGAGATTTTATCAGTAATAAAAAAGCCGTACGTATCAATGATACTTACGGCTTTTTCTGTTTACCAGTAAATCGATTAAAGGCGGCGGTTACGTCTTGTTAAAGCTAACAAAGCGATAGCAAATAACGATATTGTCATAGGTTCCGGAATAGGAGTGCTTTGAGACTGGCTTGGGTTAGCGCTGAATTCAGTTACATGACTGATGCGGCCAATAGTAAAGTTATCAATTACACCCGCTGATTTTAGGTCGATAACGGCAAATGATAAATAACCACTGTTTTTAAATAACAAGTGTGATTGTATGTTGCTATCTGTGCTATCTTTTTTTCCATTTCCATGGCCAATTTTTAATAAAAAATAAGCTGGAGTATTATCCCCTAAATCCATAAAAAAAACATTATCTTCATCTGTTAGAGACGACCATGTAAATTCTCTTTCCTCGTACTTTTTATCAAAAGTGATTGATTCATTGTCTAGGATATCAATCACCCAGTCTAGTTCGCTTTGTTGGCTACTGTTTTTGTCGAATAATTTACTCGCAATAAATTTATCAACACCACCAACATCTTTCAGCAGAGTGGCTGAGGTATTAGTAGAAACAAAAAATGAAATGGCAAAAACTACGATTGAACAAAACTTCATGAAATATCCTTTTAAATCATTATGATGTTCAGTTAAGCAAAAATCGAGCCGTAAATATAAAGTGATATTTTACAATGTGTTGCATTAAAGTTGGTAGTTTGTACTAATTTAGCGTAAAAAAATCTGACACTATTGCCGGTCTCGCTGTTCCTGCTTTGTAAGTGTTATGGGAGATGGTAGGTATAAATTGAGTTATAAAAAAGTAAAAAGGCCGTGGATATTTGCATATGCACGACCTTAATTATATTTTTTCTTGAACGGATTACTTCTTAGAAATGAACAACAGCACCGGCAAAGAAACCGTCATAAGTTAAATCACTGTAGAAGTCATCTATGTCATTTATTTCCATTTTCACGGAGCGATAACCTAACGTTACGTCAAAATCTACTGCAAGGTTATCTAATATCGCATAGCTCACACCAATTTGGGCGTCATAAATAGTTTGGTCGTCATAGCTAATGAAGTTAGCTTCAGCAAATACGTTTAAACCAGTAAAAGGTAGACCAATAATCGTTGAAACATAAGCCATTGGGATGATACCTGATACATTGGTATCACTGCTTGTACTTGTATCTGATACTTTAATATGGGCATCTAGATCACGTGCGGTTAAACCAAAGTCAAAGGTTAGCAGGTCATTATCAAATACTTCATAATATAAAGTGTAATCAACAAAGCTAGCATCAAGTGTGGTATCTAAAGTCTCATTAGCGCTAAACGATTCACCACCGAAAGAGAAGTTACTTGTGATTTGAGTACCACCAACCGTATCAAGGCTTGTTGAAGCGATTTTTATGTTTGGAATTAATGGAATTGGGTGTTCAAGGGCAACATAGAAGCTACCTTGGTTTTCATCATCAAAGTCAAAAACTGATTGGTTATCAGTGCCTTCACCAAAGCTACCACTAGCTTCGTTAGCCCAAACTTGGCCACCGATATACAAACCTAATAAAGTATCGGCCTGAGCGCTGCCACACATTAAAGCTGCTACGCTGGCAGCTAATAAAGTTTTTTTCATGTTGTTATCCTTTGGTTAAAAGTTCATTTAAATCGATTAATGCTGCATTAGCGCGAGAGATATAGTTAGCCATTACCAATGAGTGATTGGCAACAAGACCAAAGCCACTGCCGTTTAATATCATTGGGCTCCATAAGGATTCTTGGCTTGCTTCTAGCTCACGAATAATTTGTTGTAAGCTGATTTTGGCATTCTTGTTTTCTAACACACTATTAAAATCTATTTCAATTGCTCTCAGTAATTGCAGTAAGGCCCAAGTTGCACCTCTGGCTTCATAGAAAACATCATCAATTTTCCACCAATCGGTTTGTAATTGTAAATGAGAAACACCTTGGCTTGATTGCTCTGCAGTTCTATCACCCGCTAAGTCAGTGTTAACTTGCTCACGACCAACACTCATACTTAAACGATGTGAGTAACTACCTAAACGTTTTTGCACTTCTTCTATATAAGCACGTAAATTATCAGCACGGGCGTAAAATTGTGCTTTTTGATTGCCGTTAGTACTTACCAAAGCAGAACGATAGGCATAAAGCTGTTTAATTGCTTCACTATATTCAGACTCAGCACTAGGTACTGCCCAGTTTTTACTATCGATATTAAAACGAGGCTGTGCTTCCTGTAAGTGCTTGTTCACTAATGATTGTGATTGTGATCGGCTAAAATCTTTACGCATAACCAACGCCATATCACGAACCATTTCTAATACACCAAACTCCCAAGCAGGCATATTATCTAAAAATAATGAAGGTGGCAGAATGTCATTTGATAAATAGCCGCCAGGTTTATGCAATAACGCTTCGCTAACTTTTATTAACGCTGTTGTGGTGGTGTAACCAACGACTGGTGCGACATTTTCAGCTTTAGCTGCTTGGGTTACTTCAGCGTGAATATTGATGGATGCTGGCTCACTACTCCAATAAACACCAATGCCGTATAAAAGAAAAAATATGCCGGTAAAAATCCAGACAATTAATTTTGTAGAAAACATTGTTTTCATATCCACTCCAAGGATGAGGTTGTTGATATTGTACTTTTATACTCGTTCTACTACAAGATGTTGGTTTCAGCAAGTAGAGAAATGGTTAGCTACAAGGCCTTGATTAAAGAGAATAGTTATTCAGGAGAATATGCTCCTGCATTCTCTAATAAGCTACATCCATGTAGCGTTATTGTCAAAATCAATAACGCAGGAGATGACCATTTATCGGCTTGTCCTGTGGGAGTCAAACTAGAAAATCAATTCTGCGTTGCAATACTTGATAAGGGATAACCATTATCTTTGTATCGCGCCTTGACTTGATGTCCTATTTTGGCTCTGAAATAACATATTGAAGTGGAGCGAGTATATTAATAACGATAAACAGGTAATTGAATATTAATTTTAGTTTCATTTGAAAAATATAAGGTTAAAGGGATTACATCCTTTTCAGTCACTTGCTGTTTTAATGAGAATATCATCAGGTGCAAGCCCGAGGGTTGAAGAACCACTTCACTGTTCGCGTCGATGGTGATTTCCCCAACTTCACGCATACGCATCATACCATCAGTCATACTGTGTTCGTGAATTTCAATACGATCAGATATTGTGCTAGTAATCTTTTGTAAGGTTATCGCTTTATTAGCGGTATTACTTATTGTCATATAAGCGGCGGTAATGTCACTGCCAGGTATACTTGCTTTGATGTATCCTTCCGCAACCGTAATGTCGTTAGATGCATCGCCATTCTTTACCATACCGAACAACAAAAGAAACAAGATAAAGCATTTACCATAATGAATATTTTTCATTGTAACTATACATCCCTGATAACAAATATTAAGGTTTGACTATACATTATATCCGTAAACCTATGTAACTAAACTGGTGGCAAATGAGTAACTTGATTTTAACGACAGAAAAACAAGGTGTTTTCACAATTACCTTGAATCGTATTGATAAAAAAAATGCGCTAACTAACGATATGTATAAGCAACTTTGTCAGCATTTTTCTTATGCAGAACAAACTGAAAGTATTCATTGTGTGGTCATTCAAGGAAACGAAAATTGCTTTTGTGCGGGTAATGACCTAAATGACTTTATCCAGTGTTCAGTCAATGATGAACTAGCAGCGCTTGAATTTGTTAAAGTACTGTCAGAGTTTACTAAACCACTTGTTGCTGGTGTTGCTGGCGTTGCGGTTGGTATTGGCACCACACTATTATTACATTGTGATATGGTGATTGCGGCCAATAACAGTAAATTTAAACTGCCTTTTACTCAACTTGGTTTATGCCCTGAAGCTGGCTCTAGTTTGTTATTAACTCAAAAAGTGGGTCCCAATAAAGCCTTTGAATTAATGGTGTTAGGTAATACTTTTAATGCAGAGCAAGCATTAAGTTATGGCATTACTAATCAAACCTGTCAGCCAAATGAGCTATTAGCTTTGACAGCAGTTGTTGCCCAAGCAATTGCTAATTTACCTGTTGAATCGGTAATGACTAGCCGACGATTAATTCGTCAAGGAAACAAATTAGCATTAAGCCAGGTTATTAGTGATGAAAGCCAAGCGTTTTCTCATCTAGTTAATTCACAAGCATGTAAAGATATTCTTGCTAAGTTTTTTAAGTAAAGCCCAGTAGTATTATTTAAATCTAAGTGGCTAATCTTTACAAACCTGTAGTAAGAGCTAAACACTAAGCATATTGCTTAGTGTTTTTATTTCGACTAAACAACCAAATGACCATGGCTATTAATAAAATTGGCCAAAACACACCGACCGCCACCATGGCAATACTACCGAATAACAGTAAACCAAGAAAAATTAAACTACCAAAAACACTTAATACGATCGCTAAGGCAATGACAACTAAGAGTACAACCACTAAAGCCGAAACACCGATGGCTTTTAATGGCTCAATAACTTCTCCATCCATCATCACATTCAAGTTCATTAGCTCTAACATACCAACACCAAAAACATAGGTTAAGAAAATGGTTGCTAAAATTGCTAAGATTAAGGATTTAAAAAAACTCATTATGTCCTCACTTTACTCAATATATTAATTAATAATATTTGCTATTAGGTAACAACATACTTGCTACTACGTAAGCTACACCAGTGACTACAGGTAACATGATCAGTGCGGCAATAGCGGCAATACGTACAGCCCAGCGAGGAAAATCATAATGTTTGGCAATACCAGCACATACACCGGTCAATTTTTTATTTACTACGTCTTTACATAATGTTTGACGAACATTTTTAATCGTTGAATATTCTCTGTCGTATCTCATGGGAACTCCTTGGTTATACAATTACTTTTACATCGGTACTTTTAAAATAGCTGCCCTCGGTTAAACGAGGGACTTACTAAAACATACTTCGATATATTAACCGTTAACTACTTTCTTCTTCATTTCGGCTAATTCAGCTTCAACACTGTCGTCTTGTTCAAGCTCAGATATCTGCGCTGATAAATCTTTATTTTCTGTTAAATCATACGATTCAACTTGCGCTTCTAAACGGTCAATTTTTTGTTGATAACGTTCAAATTTCGCCATGGCTTCATCAATATTATGAATAACGGCTTTTTCTCGCACTTTTAACCGAACTTCAGCTGACTCTTGACGAAGCAGTAATGCTTCTTGACGACGTTTAGCTTCATTAAGTTTATCTTGTAAACGCTGAGCATCTTCTTGGATTGCTGATAACAAGTCAGTTAATTGCGCATTTTCATTATCGAGCTGCGTTAATTCAGCTTGGCATTTCTGTTTTTGTGCTAACGCTGATTTAGCGAGATCTTCGCGACCTTTACTTAAAGCAAGCTCTGCTTTGTCATGCCAGTGAGCTACGCCTTCATGAGCAGCTTTAACTTTTCTTGCTAAGGTTTTTTGTTCAGCAATATTTTTGGCAGCAGTTGAACGCACTTCAACTAATGTTTCTTCCATTTCGCCAATGATCAAACGAATCATTTTTTCTGGATGCTCGGCTTTGTCTAACATGCTGTTTAAGTTTGCATTAACAATGTCGGTAAAACGGCTGAATAATCCCATAATTTATTTCCTACTTAGTTTGATGTTAGTTGTAATGAATTGATGTTTGTTTTGTTTAGTGACAGCTTTGTTTCTTTTACTTTTGGTTCTGTTACTAACCAAGTCGTCTTATTATTAAGTGAGAAATTGGCAGTAAATGTTTTGATTTCTTTATCAATTGATTGCTGCAATTGCGTATTAAGTTCACTAATTATTTGCTCTCCTTGGGCAACAACAAAGTTGCTTACGGCTTTTTCAACACTCTCTAAAGGTGCAGCAGTAACACTGGTACTTACAGTTAATGCACCTATTAAAGATCCGATAAGTACTAACGCAAGGCTTACATCTTTAATGTTGCTGTTAGTCTGTTTAGTCATGTTAAATATGCTCATAATAAATTCCTTCTTGTTTTAGTGACTGCTGGTTAGTTTTTGATGCTGTGTTCAACATCGTCTGCTTGAACTTAGTATTACAAGTGTTGTGCCAAGGTGAATAAATAAATTAACTAACTGATATATATAGAATATTTATTGCCGTCATCTTTCAATGAAAATATTGTTTTTTAGACCATTTTAACTTTTTAGTCAAATTGACTAACTAAATAGTATATTTGACTAGGTGGTTTTTATCTGTTGCTTAACTTGTTTATTCGCTATACAAATTAGCTATTGCAATTAAATAGACGATCGGTCTAATATTGAGCTATGAAAATAGATAATGATATAAAACGTAGAGGTAGACCTGCAAAGTCTGGCCGAGATACCACCCAAACCAAAGCTGAACTAATAAGTAGCGGTGTTGAACACTTTACTCAATTTGGTTTTGCTTCTTCAGGTTTAGATCAGATCTTAAAAAAAGTATCGGTACCTAAGGGCTCTTTCTATTATTATTTTGCCAATAAAGAAGTCTTTGGTTTAGCGGTAATTTCCCATTACGATGGTTATTTCTGCCGTAAACTTGATTCACATTTGAAAAATGATCAGCTAATGCCGGAGCAAAGATTGCTGAATTTTGTTGATGATGCAAAAGCGGGTATCGAAAAATATAATTTTAATCGTGGCTGCTTAGTTGGCAACCTAGAACAAGAAATTGCCGTATTACCCGACAGTCACCGTGAGAAGTTAGTGATGGTGATGCAGGGTTGGCAAAGTAAAATATCTGATCATCTCAATGTGCTTTGCCCAGATGTTACACAGCAAGAGTGTCAGTCACTCGCTGAGTTCTTTTGGATTGGTTGGGAAGGGGCGGTAAGTCGCTGCAAATTAGTGCAATCTACACAACCGGTTGATCTTTTTATAAATCATTTTTTAAAGTTAATCGCTAGATAATATTTATTTATTAATTAATAGACGGTCAGTCTATATTGGAGGTTCATATGTTTAAGTGTTTACTAATAGATAAAGATGAAAACGGTTACAGAACATCGATTGCTGAATTACCTGAGGAAAAATTAGCTCAGGGTAATGTTTTAGTGAATGTCCTATATAGCACGTTGAATTATAAAGATGCGTTAGCTATTACTGGTAAAGCCCCGGTAATAAGAAGTTTCCCGATGATCCCAGGTATAGATTTTAGTGGCATCGTCGAACACAGTGAAAGTGATGAATTTAAAGTAGGCGATAAAGTGCTACTAAACGGCTTTGGTGTTGGTGAAAAGCATATGGGCGGCTTATCACAAAAAGCAAAAGTAAATAGTGATTGGTTAATACCTCTACCTGAAAGCATTTCGCCACTGCAGGCAATGTCCATTGGTACTGCCGGTTATACCGCTATGTTGTGTATTTTGGCATTAGAAAAAAATGGTATTACTCCACAAAGCGGAAAAATTCTTGTTACCGGTGCCACCGGTGGTGTGGGTAGTTTTGCGGTAAAACTGCTTTCCTTAATGGGTTATACGGTTGTGGCCTCAACAGGTAGCAGTGATCAACATGACTATTTAACTGATTTAGGCGCGACTGAAATTATTGATAGAACCGAATTATCAGAACCCGGTAAACCCTTAATGAAAGAAAAATGGGCTGGCGCAGTCGATTCGATAGGCAGCCATACCTTGGCCAATGTGTGTGCGAGTATCCAATATGGTGGTGCAGTTGCCGCGTGTGGTCTAGCACAAGGCATGGATTTACCCGCTTCAGTAGCTCCATTCATTTTACGCGGCGTTTCTTTATTAGGTATTGATAGCGTGATGCGCCCTAGAGCAGATAGAGTGGCAGCATGGAAAAAATTATCGGAAATTTTACCGGAAAAGGAAATGCAATCGATAGCTGAAGTGATTAGCTTAGAGGAATCCATTGATATAGCGACTAAGTTACTCAATGGCGATGTCACTGGCCGTGTTGTGGTTGATGTGAATAAATAACTATATAATGGTAAAGCTACATATTAATCTCTTTGGTAATAAACCGAGTTGTGGTTATGTAGCTTTACCTTATTTTATATATATAACTTAGATGGATTTGCCATGACTCACCCAATTATCGAAGATCTTACCAGTCGTCACACAGTAAAAAAGTACGACGCTACCCGAAAAATTCCTGCGGCAGACCTGGATATTTTATTTGAAGCAATGCGTCTTTCAGCTTCATCTATTAATTCACAGCCATGGAAGTTTATAGTGCTAGAAAGTGATGAAGCGAAAACGCGTATGAGCAAAACATTCGCCAATATGCATCATTATAATCAACCGCATATATTTGATAGCTCGCAGATTATTTTATTTTCTTACAACCCTAAATATAATCGTGATGATTATGCCAAAGTGGTTGATAAAGGTATTATCGATAAACGTACTGCACCAGAAAAACGTGAAGCAGCATTTGGTGGTTTCCTCTTTGCTGAGCTTAATACCAGTAAATCTGGTGATACCAGTACTTGGACCAAAGCACAAACTTACTTAGCTTTAGGTAATACTCTTCATATACTCGCTAGACTTAAAATTGATTCCACACCAATGGAAGGTATTGATATTGAGCTAGTGAATAAAGAATTTAGCGTTGAGCTTGATGGTTATCAATGTGATGTAGCATTAGCTATCGGTTATCATCACCCTGAAGCTGATTTTAACGCCAAGTTACCAAAATCTCGCTTAGCCCTTAATGATGTTTTAGTGCGTATTTAACTTAAATCTAGCTAATAAATAAAATGAGCCATTAACGGCGATGCTGCACCAAGATATTTTTTGATGCTGTATCTTCGTTAATAGTAGTGAATAATTGGTGTTCAGCCGATTTTTCAGTACAATAATGATTCTTTTATTTTTCATTCTCATGGCTATGCACTCAAACCAAAATTACGCCCTAAAAAGTAGTAACAGCTTTAATATTAAGGCAAGTTGCTCACGCATCTATTTCCCAAGCTCCCTGGCAGAATTACAGCAGTTACCTGATTTATCAGCGGAAAGTTTCTATATACTAGGTGATGGTAGTAATACATTGTTTGTAGAAGCTCAAACACCAATTATCATCCAGCCGAAATTTACCGGCATTGAAATTGATGAACAAGATGATCACTTTGTCGTCACGGCGGGCGCAGCAGAAAATTGGCATGATCTCGTGTGTTTTTGTTTAGCACAAGGTATTTATGGCTTAGAAAATTTAGCCTTGATTCCTGGCAGTATTGGCGCAGCACCCGTACAAAATATTGGCGCTTACGGTGTTGAATTTGCGGACTATTGTCAAGAAGTACAGTGGTATGAGTTTGCCAGTAAAACCATGCACTCGCTAACAAAAAAAGCGTGTAACTTTGCCTATCGTGATAGTATTTTTAAGCAAGAACACTATAACAAAGGTCTCATTACTCAGGTGACTTTTAATTTCCCAAAAGCATGGCACGCCAATCTTTCCTATGCGGGATTAGACATGCTAGCAAAAGATAGTACTGCTAAGCAGGTGATGACCCAAGTTATTAAATTACGTAGTAGCAAGTTGCCAGATCCTAAACAGTTACCTAATGCTGGCAGCTTCTTTAAAAATCCTGTTATTAATAAAGAAGACTTTACTCAGTTACAGCAGAAATACCCTAAAATCCCACATTATCCACAGCAAAATGGTGAGATAAAACTGGCCGCTGGTTGGCTAATAGACCAAGCAGGATTAAAAGGCTTTCGCCATGAATACGTTGGCGTTCATCAACAACAAGCCTTAGTTCTAGTTAATTATGGTAGTGATTTAGGTGCTGATATTATTAGTTTGGCTAAATATGTCCAACGAAAAGTATTCGAGAAATTCTTAGTGTCTTTAACGCCAGAAGTACGCATGGTTACGGAGCAAGGCGAAAGATCATTTTCATCGCTGACGGATACTAATCCCATCGAAAAGACTAATGTTACTGGAGATAATTGCAATGACTAAAGCCTTCAAAGAACATTTAGTTAAGTCATTAGCTTCAGGCCAATTTGTTTCAGGACAATTGCTTGGTGAGCAGCTAGGTATAAGCCGTACTGCTATTGCTAAACATATTAAAGCATTAACTGAAATTGGCTTAGATATCTACAGTGTCACCGGCAAAGGTTATAAGCTGGCGCAACCAATGTACTTATTAGAGAAAGACAAAATCCTCTGTTTATTAGTTAATGAAGCGAGTAAACAAACTGAAAAGCAAAGCGACTTGCCGTTGGTTGAAGTGCATAGCTTAATTGACTCGACCAATGACTACTTAATGAGGCGCTTGCCCAATCAAGTATCGCCAGGGCAAGTTTGTTTAGCAGAATATCAAAGCGCTGGCCGAGGACGTCGTGGTAGGCAGTGGATTTCACCTTTTGGTTCGCAAATTTACTTGTCTATGTACTGGTACTTGGAGCAAGGTTTATCCGCGGCCATGGGCTTAAGTTTAGTTACCGCATTAGCAGTAAGTGATGCAGTAAAAGCCCATAGTGATATACAAGTTCAGCTGAAATGGCCGAACGATATTTACCTAGATGGGGTAAAACTTGCGGGTATTTTAATTGATCTCGAAGGACAGGCATTAGAGCCAAGCCACTGTGTCATTGGCATTGGTTTAAATCTGCATATGCCAGAAGAAGCAGGTAAGTTAATTGAACAAAAATGGACAGATTTACAATCACACAGTAAAGTAAAAATTGATAGAAACGCACTCAGTGCTCAATTAATCAGTTGCTTACGACAACGACTGCATCAGCACCAGCAAGAAGGTTTAGTGCCTATGTTGGATGAGTGGCATGCGCATGATGCCTTTTTAAATAAACGAGTAAAATTGATTACTGGTGAGCGAGTAACTCACGGCATATGTCGAGGTGTTAATAACCAAGGTGCTTTGCTGTTAGAGGTAGATGGTCAAGTTAAGCCCGTTTATGGCGGTGAAGTAAGTCTTAGGATGGACGAATGATTTTATTAATAGATATTGGCAATAGCCGAACAAAATACGTACAACTCATTGATGGTAAATTATCAGCGACCATACAGCTAAATAATAACGATTTTACTGCTGCATATTTTGAGCGAAACTTCAGTCAAGCTAGCCGAATTATTATCGCCAATGTGGCTAAATCGGCATTAGCCAATGAACTTGATAACTGGTGTGTAGCGCAGAAAATCAGTTTCAAACAAGTATATAGTGAACAACAAAAAAATTCGTTGATTTCCGCTTATCAAAAACCAACAACCTTAGGCATTGATCGTTGGTTGGCATTATTGGCCACGATAAGACTTTACCCAAAAGAAAACGTTTTAATTATAGATGCCGGCACTGCGACCACGGTGGATTTCCTAAAAAATAATGGTCAGCACCAAGGTGGCTGGATATTAGCGGGCGTTAAAGCGCTATTTAACAGTATTTTGAGCCACAGCACTTTAGTACATGCCGAAAGTAAAACCGTGGCCAATTTAGCCTTTGGAACTAACACGAGCGATAATGTTAATAACGCTTGTTGGGCAGCTACTCTGGGTATGATTGAACAAGCGATTGAACAAGCACAGCAATTAGATGACGTTGATCGCATTATCCTAACGGGTGGTGATGGTAAGACGTTAACCAAATTATTGGTAGAGCAAACAAGCTCAAATAGCCTGTCGGTAGACAGCATTCAATTTATCGATAACCTTATTTTTTTCGGTCTACAAGAATACGCATAAAACAAGCTATGATCTTGTCATAGTGAAATGAGCAGTTATCATCTGCTTAATTAAATTAAACACAGTTAGGAATTATTATGAAAGCAGGAATTATTGGCGCAATGGAGCCAGAAGTTGCCATTTTAAAAGCAAAATTAACCGATGCTAAAAGCACTGAACATGCAGGTTACACTTTTCATCAAGGGCAATTAGATGGCAGTGATGTTGTTATTGTTCAATCAGGTATCGGTAAAGTTGCAGCTGCACTGGCAACAGCGATATTAATCGATCGTTTTCAGGTTGATTACGTTGTCAATACCGGCTCTGCTGGCGGTTTTGATGCGGCATTAAAAGTAGGCGATATTGTAGTGAGTTCAGAAGTTCGTTATCACGATGTTGATCTTACGGCATTTGGCTATGAAGTAGGGCAATTACCCGCTAATCCAGCGGCATTTATGCCACATAGCGATTTAGTTGCAGCTGCCAAAGAAGGTATTGAACAATTAAGTCAAACAGCTGGCAAGAACATTACCGCACCTAGTATCAAGGCGGTAATAGGTTTGATCACCACTGGTGATACCTTCATGACAAAAGAAGAAGATGTTGCTAAAGCCCGTGCTAACTTCCCAACAATGGCTGCCGTTGAAATGGAAGGCGCTGCTATAGCTCAAGCTTGCTTACAGCTTAAAACTCCGTTTGTTATTATTCGTTCACTTTCTGATATTGCTGGTAAAGAATCACCACATACGTTTGAAGAGTATTTAGAAACAGCAGCGGTTAACTCATCGCAACTGGTACTGAATATGTTAGAGCAACTTAAAGGCAAAACACTTAGCGTTGCTTAAGTCTTTAGAACAAAAAATGAAAAGGGATAATCAATGACAGTACTCACCGAGTTAACGCCTTTTACCTATCATGTGTTAATCCTCATGGTAGTGCTGTTCATTAAGTCCTTAGTTAGTCACTTTATTGCTCATGAGCCGTTACGATTTTTTAAATTTTATTGCTTACAGCTCGGTAATAAAGTGAATAACAGTAAAAATAGTACATCGCATCAAACTATCGCGGGCTTATTAGCGCTGTTAGTCACGTTAATACCAATAGCTATTATTTTATGGTTATTCGCTGACTTTGTTGCGGTTGATTATATCTGGCAAGGGCTATTACTTTATTTAGCGCTAGGCAGTCTGAACCTAGGACAAATTAACAAAAGCATTGCTCAAGCGTTGGTTGCTAAACAAAATTATCTTGCTAAGCAAACACTCAAGCCATTGTTGTTAAGAGAAACAGAGCAGTTATCACAAGTAGGCTTAAGTAAAGCGGCTATTGAAATGCAGCTTCTTCGAAGTGTGCAGCAAATTTATGTGGTTAGTTTTCTCTTTGTTAGCTTTGGTCCATTAGCAGCACTAAGCTACCGATTACTGTTAGAAATGCATTATTGTTGGAATACCAAGTTAGCGCAATATAAGCACTTTGGCTTTTATAGCCAGCTGTTTATTCAGCTTATACAATGGTTGCCTAGCCGTTTCATGGCATTACTGATATTACTGAGTACCGTCGGGCAGGGCAGTGTATTATTTTGGCGATTAACAAGAGTGCATTTATTTAAACTCAATAATGATTTTGTTATGGCTATTTTTGCTTTTTCGCTGGCGGTTAGATTAGGTGGGGTCGCTATGTATCAACAGGAAAAATTGCGTAAACTGGCCTTTAATGATCTTGGCAAGCAACCAGAGCCACGGGATATTATTAAAGCGACGAAAAAAATGAATCTTGCCATTTATAGCAGTTTATTGTTACTCGCTTTGTTAGCCGTAGGGTGGCAGTTAGCCTTTAATGCTTAATCGGTATCGCTTAACAGGTATCGCGCTACAACTAACCAATTTAGTAGACTGGACTTTCCATGAATGAGTTTTTATTTTATTTAGATATTTTTGGTATTATTGTTTTCGCCTTATCAGGTGCGCTTATGGCTGGGCGTTATCAGCTTGATCCTTTTGGGGTGGTAGTACTCGCTTCTGTGACAGCAGTAGGTGGAGGCACTATTCGCGATGTTATTTTACAAACGCCGGTATTCTGGGTAGTAAAACCTTATTACCTCTATGTAATTTTAGCGACAGCGGTGCTCACTATTGTGCTCATCAGACAGCCTAAAAGAATTCCTAAACGCTTTTTACTTATCGCGGATGCACTTGGTTTAGCTTTATTTGCCGTTTTAGGTACGCAAAAAGCACTTTACTTAGGAGCACCAATCCCCGTCGCTGTTGTGCTAGGCACTATTACGGGTGTGGCTGGTGGTATGATTCGAGATGTATTGTGTAACGTAATACCAATGATTTTACGTGAAGAAATTTATGCGCTGGCAGCAATGTTAGGGGGCAGTTTATTTATTCTATTACATTGGTTAGGTTGGAGCGATAACCACGCTATGATTGCTTCTATCTCTGCAGCATTGATCTTACGTTTGGCGGCTATTTATTGGCATGTTTCTTTACCGGCTTTTCATATTGTTGAAAAGCCCAGTAAAGAAAAACCCAGCAAAGAAAAGGGTATAGAGAAAATATAATAGTCTCTATTAACGTTTTAAACCTTTGGAGTAGGGGAGTTTAAAACGAGTAGCTAATACCAACATTGGGTGATTTTAGTGTTAATTCACCCATGTCTTGGTATCGTAGACCAGCATTCATGCCGATGCCACAATCCCATTGATACTGCCATCCAGCTTCAAAGAAAACACCTGTTCCATGTTCTCCTTCAACAAAATTATCATTGCGAGTAAATTTATAATCGTAATGTTGAGCACCTAATTTTGCATATACACTATTCCGCTTAGAAATAGGTGCTTCGCCTTTAATAGCCACAACAAAGCCATCTAATTCCATTTCATCCGCACGTAAACCGAACATAGGTTTATTGTTGGTACCACAAGTCCATTTATCATCGCTTGTTTCATTACATTCCCAGCTATCGAGCTCTGCAGCTGAATTGTAGGCTAATTCGACAGAGAAATTTTCAAATACTTGGTAGTTATAAAAAAGGTAGGCTTGGGCAAAGCCATCACCATCTTGGCTTGAGTTTTTATATTCGCCACTCGCAGCGCCAGTAACAAGTCCAACACTATGTGGGCGATCTTGGGCACTTGCATAGCTACTGAGTAATGAAAGTGAGAGTAATGAAATGGCTACTAAGCTAGGTAATTTCATAATTGGCATCCTTTGCAAAAAATTAATAATTGATAAACCCAAGTACCTTCAAGTGGCTTGGGTCTGAACTAGGATCATTATCTATAGTTGAGTGCAATAATACTGTTTGGCAATTGTAGTAACAATGTAAGATAGTGTAAAACGCATGAGTGCGCTATTTATGCACTTTATTAGCAGCTAACTTGCTGATTAGCCAATGCTGAAAAGCTATTGGCTAAATGTTTTATTCATTTGTTGATGGGTTTGCTCGTACCAACCATCGGTAATGGTAATCGCGGGTAAGGCTTCTATTTCAATGGTGCCTGAAGTAGCCGTTTTATCTGACTCGTTATAAATATCTAATATATTTTTAATAACAACGGGCTGAGCTTTAAGTTTTAGCTTTTCAACTAATAACTTGGCGCCGGCTTCAAAGGGTTCAATCTGTCCTGACTGTGAGCGAGTCCCTTCAGGAAAGATAACTACTTTTTTACCTTTGCAAACTTTTACGTCTTTTAATAGTTGAATAATAGCGCGGCGATCTTTTTGATCAACGGTAATATGGCCAACTCTATCGACAATACGAGAAACGGGCCACTTATCCATAATACCCGTTCTTCCGACAAAACGAGTATCTAAGCCTACTGCTTCTTCAAGTGAGAATATATCAAACATACTTTGATGATTAACAATTAAAATATCAGTATCGGCATCGATAGTACCGGTAAGATTTACACGTGCGCCAACACTTCTCACAATTCTAATGACAAAAAACTTGCGAAAACGGTTGAACATCACCCCATGACGCTTACACAAAGAAAGTGCGACAGACTCGGCTGCTATGAAAACATACATGGAGTATTTTTTTAGGTAAAAGCTAAACATGAGTATTATTGTGAAGCGATAATTAAGCTTCAATCCCCCAACCATCGGTGTAACCAGAGAGTTGGGTCACGATTTTTTCAAACACTTCTTCTTGTGCAAGAATTGCTTCATGTGTTGGTGTCATGACAACAGTACAATCAACATCCCAAACATTAGGTGTTTGATCTGGGTGTAAGTTGCATGTTATTTCTGGCAAGTGTTCTTTTATATGTTCAACCATTGCCTGTGCTTGGTTTTCTTTCTCAAACAAATGAAAAAATACCACGTCATGTGATTGACTCAAGTCTATACCTGCTTGGTGCATTTCGGCTAATACTTGGCCTGTTTCGTCATCTGGATAGTTCATATGTGAGTAAAATTCTTATGTTATATTAATTACGTATTATAAATCGCGAAAAGCAACTTGAATAGAGCTCAGGATAAATAAATATGATTGTGAGTGTGTTTTATTTCCCAGGATACTGCATCAGCATTATATCAACAGCTTCTATTATTATTTCATTTTGTATTTTACTATTATCTTTTTGATCATATTTGAGAGGATATATACTGCGCCACACAGAGCGGTTTCTTTTAGGGTCAACTAAATCAATAATCAAACCACCCGGATAAACAACCCAATCATTATTGTCTTGTTGCCACGTATTAGCTTTTAGGCAGTGGGAGCAAAATAATACCGCTTTGTTGTAGGCTTGGTAATCTTTATGATTTCTTTTAACTATGTGATAAGTAACAATAACATCTGCATTTTCAATGTCAGTATAGACAAAGCCCTGTTCATTAAGGCTATTTTCTATCGCTATTTCAATACGATTTCGTTGTGAATGACTCAGACTTTGACTGTCAAAAAAGGTCGAGTCGCTTTGGTAAAAACTGTATGTTTTTACTTGGGGGAAATTAAAACTACTATGATAAATCACTGGATTTTTCTTTGAACTACAACCCGTTAAATTCAAGAGAAACAGACACAATAACAATAATTTTATCGGCAATGTTATAGCCGTAAGTAAGTTAGTCAACAAAGGATTATTAACACGATAGAAGTAAAACGTTAGCCTAACAACTGACTTAAGCTTTGAACAGAGAAACCTACAAAAAATCAGTAGATATATGATGACATGACTTTTAAATGTTTTTTTGAGATATAAAAAGGCAGTTTACAGGATCATTGGCAATGCGTTATAAAAGAGCCCTAATGTTATCGAACTATTCTCACAGAAAATAATAAGGATATTAAATGATTAAAAGTACCAGCAAGCAGTTATTCATTGCTACAGCACTCATTGCCATTAATTTCATCTCTTTCACCGCTCAAGCACAATCATCCGTTTGGAAAGTGAGTAAAGGCAATGATCATATTTTTATTGGTGGTACCGTACATATTTTACCGCCATCAGAATTCCCCCTACCAACAGAGTTTGATGAAGCCTATAGCAAAAGCGATAGTATCGTTTTAGAAGCTAAATTACCGGACGCGAGTGATACTAATTTTCAAATGAAAATGATGCAACAAATGGCTTATGGTAATGGCCAAACCATTAGTGATTTTATCTCAGCGAAAACGCAAAAAAATCTTAGCCACTATATTGCTTCTTTAGGCGTTAACTTAACCATGCTTGAGCACTTTAAACCGGGATTTTTGATGACTATGTTAGCGCAATTTGAAGCGCAAAAGGCGCAATTATCAGGAGAAGGCGTTGATATTTTTTACAGCAAAAAAGCGCAGCAAGATAATAAATCGATAGCCTATTTGGAAAGTGTGACATTTCAACTGAATATGATTGCTAGCATGGGCATTGGTGATGAAGAGCGTTTTATCAAGTCAAACCTTGAGCAGATGAAAGATTTTAAAACGATGTTTTTAGCGGTACTTAAAGCCTGGCGATCAGGTGATGAGCAACAACTCAATACGTTAGCCATTATGCCGATGAAAGAAGATCCTAAAACACTTAAACAATTACTTAACGATAGAAATAAAAATTGGATCCCCCATATCGAACGCATGTTTGCTAACAATGGTAAAAGTAGCGATAAAGAGTTTGTTTTAGTAGGCGTCGCGCATTTAGCGGGTGATGAAAGTGTTTTAGCGTTATTAAAAGCGAAAGGTTACCGCGTAGAAAAATTTTAACGTCAGGTGAACCTTCAGGATCCTCTGTAGTGGATTAAGATAACTAGTTGGGCAAAGTTAACCTGCTCAACTAGTGTAATCATACATTCATAGGTACGTATTAACAATTTACCAAAGACTATCTTGATTGACGTCTTTAAAGTTAAGCACTTTACCGCCAAACTCATCGGCAAAAGCTTTGGCATCAGTGGCTAAACTGAAACTGGCCAAGGTTTTTCCCATAGCGCCCGTTTTTTCAGAGCCAACAACATACCAAGCCACTTTAGCATCAATAAAGTATTTATCATCAATACTGTCACTACCCCAGGGCATTTTACTCATATCATGCACTAGAATTTGACTGACGTTACGGGTATTTTCAGGATCGAGATAGTAGCTAAACATGTCGCGAGTAGAACAAAACTTAAAGACTTTATCCCCTTGTTCCTTTCTAAATACTTCGCCTTTAGGGCCATCAAAATTGGTGATGAGCATGCCACATAAATGACATTCATCGCTGCTTTCCATAGCCACTGCTTTATGAATGACGGCCTGTTGTGCTGAATTATCTGAACATGCGGAGATAAAAATTAATGATAAAACAACAGCTAAGCTTTTAAAAATACCAGACATTACAGTGTTTTCCTTTTAAAGATAAAGATGGCAATAGTTAAGGGTAAAGCAACCCACGCAAATAAAGCGGTGAATAATTGTGCTTGTGAAAGGCTGGCGTTAATGGCAACAGCAAGTGCGCCGTTAACATCACTACTATCTAGCCCAGAAAGGTTTACCAAACGGAAAATATCCGCAGGGTTAAGCATCATTAACTGGGTTAAACCGGCTTGGCTAATACCATTTTCAACACCAACCAGTAAGGCTAATAACGCCAAATCAAAAGCTAGCGCAAATAAAAACCATGTGATTAAGGCAAAGCCTGCTGCTTTCGATTTTTCACTGACTGACAAGCTGATTAAATACGAAATAGCGGTAAAGCTTAAGCCCAGTAAAATTGCACTGAAAATGAATACCGAGAAGCTAGTTAATATTTGTATATCGCCAAGTTGAAAATACAGTAATATCGCCGAAGAGCCAAACCCAAGCAGTGTTGCTAGCGCAATAATACTGCCTTGTCCGATAAACTTACCCAGTAATAATTGGCTTTTACTTAACGGGTAGGTCAATAACAATAACAAGGTGCCACTTTCTTGTTCGCCAACAAAGCTATCGTAGCTAAGTAGCAAGGCAATGAGAGGAATAAGAAAAACAGCTAAACTGGCTAAACTGGCAACCGTTGTTGAAAGTGAAGCTACGCCAACAGCACCAGACGCTGCGGCGCCAAAGTAAGTTAGACCCAGCGATAGTAGGGCAAAGATTAGGGTAATTGAAATCAACCAACGATTTCTTAAACCATCATGAAACTCTTTATTGGCAACGGTTAATATTTGTCTCATTAGCCCTGCGCTCCCTTTTTTTGCACTGAAGGTTCATGTTTATTTTCATGTAAAGAGAGAAAGTGCTGATAAACTTGCTCTAAATTAGCGGTTTCTACCTGTAAATCATCTAAACCTTCGTGGCTTAGTAATTGTTTTAATACCTGGATTTTTTCTTGTTCAGGTACCAAAAGAGTATTGGGGCAGGTGGCCGTTAAAAAACCATTAAGTTTACTGTCATTAGCCACTGAGCCATTAAGCCCAAAAGGTTTGATAGCAACAGGTAACGCTGCCTGTTGGCGCAACTCAGCTAAAGTACCCATAGCTAATAACTCTCCTGTTGATAAAATCATCGCGCGGTCAATATGCTGCTCAACACCGGGTAAAACGTGTGAACACAAGATCACGCTAGAGCCGTTGGATTTTAGTTGATCTACGGTTTTATAAAAATCTCGGGTTGCCATAGGATCTAAACCCACCGTTGGCTCATCAAGTAATAATAATTTAGGCTCACCGATAAAGGCTTGGGCTAAACCTAAACGTTGACGCATACCTTTTGAATACGTTTTTACTTGTCGCTTCATTGCGTGGGTAATGCCCACTTGCTCAAGTAAGGCGATGGCATGTTTTTTAGCGTTTCCTCTAGCAAAACCTTTTAGTTTAGCAAAATAGGTCAATACTTCTAAACCGGTAAGTTGCTCATAAAAGCTGACATTCTCAGGTAAGTAACCGACTTTACTACGGCAGTGCCAAGCTTCTTTTGAGTCAGGCGCCATACCCATTACTTCAACCTTGCCACGACTAGGTGAAATAACCCCTAAGATAAGTTTCATCATGGTGGTTTTACCTGCGCCATTATGGCCAAATAAACCCATGACCTCACCTTGGTTCAGGTGCATAGTCACTGACTTTAACGCATCCAGTTCCGGATAGCTTTTACCGGCATTGGTTAGTGATACTAGTGGGGTAGTCATAAATTATTCCTTCAAGCTTGCGCTAGTTGATGACTGCGCAGACGGGCTTGTTGTCGAGTTACTTTTCACGTGATTTGTTGTCGCTGTAGAAGCGGCAACTGATGTCACTGCTTGCTCATTATTTGGTAAATTAGGCGCGGTCATTAACGGAAAACTGTCCTTAACACCCGGTGGTTTAAGTACCGGGAATTGCCTTTGTACCCAGCGTAAAATTAGAATGGCAGGGCTGTCCATAATCATTTTCATTTCTGGATATTGCCAAACGAGTTTGTCTATACCATCGTTTGGCTCAAAAATGGTATCACCAACGCCATCATTATCCATATCCCAGCCTAAATAATTGCTCCAGTAATTACCCTTGCCATCTTGGCTCCACTGTTGTTTTTTGTTGGAGACATACTTAACTTGGGTGGGGTTATTGATAAAGCTATTACCGAATATTTTTATGTTTTCAGAGCCCGCTGTAAGGTGAATACCTATTTCAGCGGTATCAATAATATTATGTTTTATCGTGTTGTAGCCTGAGTTATAAACAAATAAGCCTTTACCATCACGGCCAAGCACTTTGTTTTCTGGCTTAGTCCACACGTTTTTAATGTGGTTATGGCTAAAGGTTGATTCGGTAATAAAGTTCAGCAAAAAACCGTAATCTTCACTATCAGTCGTTTTATTACCGGTAATGGTTAGCCGACGAGAGCTCATCAGCGCATAACCAGCGCGAGTATTATAAGCAGTATTGTTTTTTACGGTATTATCGTAAGAATACATATAATGCACGCCATAGCGTAAATGATGCATGGTGTTTTGTTCAATGACATTATCTTGGCTGGAAATAACATAAATACCGTCACGTGTTTCATAGGTCTCATTATTAAACACATGACTATGCGTTACATTGGCTACTTGTATGCCATTGCCTCTGTCAGAGGAACGAAGTTTAATATTTCCTCTAACTTTATTATTGATAATTTTAGCTTGAGTGACATGATTCAACCAAATACCAAAACCATCACCGGACAAGGTGTTATTTTTAATGATTAAACCTATGGCTTTTTTGTTATTCACTTTGTCATGTGAATAAATACCTGAATTTTGCTCGGTTAAGTCATCACCCCAATTAATAATATTAAGATTAGCTATGGTGATATGAGAATTTTTTAATCTCAGCGCATGGCCTTTACCTTGAGCATCAATTGTTACTAACTCTGCGCCTTGCTCACCAATAAGAGAGACTCGGGTGTTAATAACAAAGTTACCTAAATACTTGCCAGCAGTTAAGGTAATAACATCGCCATCTTGGCTGTTATCTAAAGTCTGTTGTAAGTTATCACTAGTCGATAGTCGGTATTCTTGTGCTGCTAATGGTTGAGCGCAAACAATAATTATTACTAGTAATAGTACAAAGTGTTTTTTTAAGAAAAGCAAAGCGATAATTCTTTAAAAGGGTGACTTAAAGTAGCATAACATTATTAGTTGAAAAGCAATTGATCTCGAATAAACAACTTGTCGTTAACTGTGTAACATTTTCATAAATAATTAACTGATTCCAACGGTAGTGCGATCAGCTACGGAGTAAAATCATCGGAAGAAACGCTATCAAGAGTTGAGTGGCTAATTACTTGCCTCTTGAAGTAGAGCGGGTATAAATAAAAGGCATGTATAGACAAAGGTTGTACATCCATCATAAGATGTTTGAAAGGCTTCTCCGCTTTCCCCCTAGTTTTAGTTGATGATAAGGTAATAAAATTTTAATAATGAATGTATCGATAAACAGACTTTTTTGCCTTTTTATACTTTGTTGCTCGTTTCAGACTGCCGCCAAAGAAAAAATAATTTGGCTTGTGGAAGACAAAACCGAAAACCTTAATCTATTAGATCGACAATCACCAAGTAAGTCAGCCGCGACTTCTGTTGAACAACAGATTATTTTTTCCTTAGACCAGTATGAGATTGAAGTGAAGCGGGGTTCAATCAAGCGGATGAATCATGTGCTGAAAACAACCTCTAATGCATGTATTGCAAATCGCGCAAAACTTAAAGAAAGAGAAACGTATTCCTATTTTTCTTTTCCTCAAAGCTTCTATCTCACCCCCAAACTATATCGCTTTAATCAAAACACTCCCTTGTTGCCATCGCTGTTCAATCAACAAGGTGAGCTCAATTCAATTAAAGCATTATTTGATAGCCAGCCCAATGACCATATAGGTTTAGCCGATGGTGTTTCATTTGGCAGTTATTTAGATAGAGAAATTGCTCAACTCAAGAAAAGTAATATTTATTATCGAGGGGGTACTCATCGTGTTTTTGCGCTGGAATCTATGCTGTATGCAGGTCGAGTAGATTATCTATTATCGTTACCTGTTGATATGACCCCATCGTTAATTCAAGAGAAAAAGTTGGAGCAATTTAATATTGCGGGTGCACCACCTTTTGTCATTGCACATTTTAGCTGCTCAAAAACAGAGTTTGGTAAACAAGTTATCAAAGACATTAACCAGCATTTACTTACTACTTATAGCAAAGATAAGTTCGATGAAATTAATGGTCCATGGTATTCAAAGAAAGATCGAGCAGAGATACAAAGTTATCTCCAGAAACATTATTTAGACAATCAAATTGCGTTCAACAAATAAAAGATTGAACAATAAGGTGCAGAATGAAACTTATAAGCTGGATTCCGGCTTAAGTAACAACCGGAATGACGTGATATATCAGGAGTCATCATTTGCCTCTATCACTCACTATTTTTAATAACAGCCCAATATATCGTCATTCCCGAGGTCTATTAGTCGGGAATCTATTGTTTTACTCAATTAATTATACGTTCATGATTATTATTAACACTGGGTTCCGGCTTAAGTAATAATCGGAATGACGAAATGGACATTGGGAGTGACGTAACTCTATATTCCCAGCACCATTGTAGGGTGCCGCTCAAGCATAAAAAAGCCCGTGCATTCTTTATTAAAGAAAGCACAGGCTTTTGGCATATAGCTTAAGTAAAAATATAAATAACGGGAATCTAGTTCATCCCTTTATTTATTTCTTACGCTTCAACAAGCATTCTTCCGCGCATTTCCATATGTAGTGCATGGCAGAACCAGTTACAGTAATACCACTGTACGCCAGGTTTGTTGGCTATGAAGGTGATAGAAGAAGTCGCTTGAGGGCCCACTTCCATTTGTACGCCGTGGTTAGTCATACAAAATCCATGAGTTACATCTTCCACTTGGTCAAGGTTAGTAACGATTACCGTTACTTCATCACCTAACTTCACTTTAAATTCATTCATACCGTATGTCGGTGCAATAGACGTCATATAAACGCGTACTTTTTTACCATCACGAATAACTTTGTTCTGTGTGTAAACATCAACGCCGTCTTTCTTTGCTTGCGCGTGAGTTGGCGCAAAGAATGGGTCGTTACGTGGCCATATCTTAAGTGGCTTCATTTTACTGCGGTGAACCATCATACAGTCGTGCGGTTCAGCGAATGCCGGACCATCATGGACTAGTTTCATCTCATCACCAGAAATATCAATTAGCTGATCATTTTCTGGCTTAAGTGGGCCAACAGGTAAGAATCTATCTTTAGAGAACTTACAAAGCGCAATTAACCATTTACCATCTGCATCACGTGTTTCGCCTTGTGACGTATGGTTATGACCCGGTTGGTAATGAACGTCTAATTTTTGACGAATATAGTTAACCTTTTTACCGTTGTGCGCATCAATTGCGTCTTGAACATTCCATTTAGCAATTTGGCTATCAAGGAATAAGGTAGTGTACGCATTACCTTTGTTATCAAATGCAGTATGTAATGGACCTAAACCTAACTCAGGTTCAGCAACAATGGTGTCACGTGGTTTAATTTTATTAGCAAATAAATCATCTAATTTTTTAATTGAGATGATTGAAACAGTTGGGGATAACTTACCGTTAGCCACAAAGTATTCACCGTTTGGTGAAGTATTCAAACCATGTGGAGATTTTGGTACAGGAATATAACGCGTTAATTCAGAACCTTTACGGCCATCTAATACAGGTACATCATTACCGTTATAGGTTTTGAATTTACCGGCTTTTAATGCTGCTTCACAAGCAGCTAAACTAAAGATAACAACAT
This sequence comes from Colwellia sp. 75C3, assembly GCF_002836255.1. Taxonomy (GTDB): domain Bacteria; phylum Pseudomonadota; class Gammaproteobacteria; order Enterobacterales; family Alteromonadaceae; genus Colwellia. Next base: position 412,377 of record NZ_PJAU01000059.1, read on the forward strand.
GGTCACGTTCTGAGGTGATCATTTCACCTAAGTTCATGCCCATTTCCGAGTTGTAACAGGTAGATGCGAAATATTTACCATCGTAATCTGCATCGGTATTATCTAAGTTACCGTCTACCATTACTTGGAAAGCCATTTCCATTGTTTCAGCATTAATTACGTTGTATAGCGAACGGTAAGTACTGACATCTTCCATGCCATCTTTACCATCGTTGTTCATTGGAATTTCAAATTCACCATTACAAACAACATATTTAGTATAAGGTGCTTTTTGTACACGTAAACCATGTACTGCTTGTACGTTTGGCACGGTAAGCATCTTGTCACACTTCATAATATCGCAACGAATACGCGCTACACGAGAGTTAGCTTTATCATTGATAAATACATATTTACCATTGTAGCTACCGTCGGTCATACTCATGTGCGGGTGATGTGAATCACCAGCAAGTATATGGGCACTTTCACCCTTAATGTGTTTACTTTCGTTGGTTAAGCCCCAACCTGTCGCAGAATCAATGTTAAATACCGGTATGCGCATTAATTCACGCATTGATGGAATACCCATAATGCGAACTTCGCCTGAATGACCGCCTGACCAGAAACCGTAATATTCATCTAGTTCACCAGGATGAACAACCGGGCTGTTAGCCGCAGATTTTACTTGGGCTTGAGCTGTTGATGCAAACATTGCCGCTGTCATTGGTGCTGCGACAACACCTGCGCCAATTAGGGCACTTTTGCTAAAAAACTTACGGCGTTCTTCGCTTTCCAATGCAACATCATTAGCGTTCTTATCTAGTCCTAACTCTTCTTTACTCATTGGTATTCTCCACGTTGCTTTTAATTTAGTTAAATTTGTTAACATTATTTTTGCAGCATTCTGGCTTAGCCAACATTGACTGCTTCTATTTCAGTTTCTTTATATTTTGCTTTTTTTCTTGCTAATTTTTTTAATGGCGGACATTTTTCTTCATTAAAGTAAGTCACTTGGCAATCAAGGCAATAATGACACTCACGCATATTGATAACACCATCAGGATCAATAGCTTGAATTTCACATTCTTTAGCACAGGTTTTACAAGGTTGACCACATTCAGGGCGACGACGTAACCAGCTAAATAAACGAATGCTGTTACTGGTTGATAACGCTGCGCCTAACGGGCACAAGTAACGACAGAAGAACTTACGATTGAAAATATTAATAATGAGCAGCGCAGAGGCATACAATACAAACGGCCATTCACGATCAAATTTTAATAAGAATGTTGTTTTAAAGGGCTCTACTTCGGCAAATTGTTCGGCAAGTGACAATGACTCCATTGATAAGCCAAAAAGTGCTAATAAAATAAGATATTTAATGGCCCATAAACGCTCATGCACAGCCCAAGGCAATTCGAATTGCGGTATTTTGATGTAACGAGCAAAGATATTCATCAGCTCTTGTAATGCGCCGAATGGACATAACCAACCACAGTAAACGGCACGGCCCCATAAAATCATGGTGACCGCTGCTGCGCCCCATAAAATAAATATCACCGGATCAAGTAAGAATAAGTCCCACGAAAAGTCAGACATAAAGGCTTGTAAGAAGGTAAATACGTTAACAACAGAAAGTTGTCCACCCCAAGACCAACCAATAAACACGACTGTTATAATTAAGAATAAGTGACGGAAGTTATGCATAAACGTTGGGTGGCGAACGAGAATATCTTGGAAAAATAAGCTCATAACAACGATGATTAGTAAAATAATCAAAATAATAACTTCAGCTTCTTTCTCTTGCCATACTTGCTGCACCAGTGTTAATTCAGGCTCAGGAATAATGACTGGCGGGCGGTCTAGGTATTTATCTAACGTGTGGTAATCAGCTTTAAAACTGGTAAATATACTTTCTAACGGACCCGTTTGACGACGCACTAATAACTCTAACTGCCAATCAGAAGCGGGATTGAATTGGTGGTGTTCACGGATAATAAATATTGAGCGTTCAGTGAATGTCGGTGCTCCTGCAATATAAATATCGGGTACGCGGTTATGATCTAAATCTCTAAAAGCAAATGCATCACCATTTTGTAATATTTGAATACGATCAAAAATAGCACCACGAACATAACCTGAACCTTTAAATGAATAACCAGTACCCATTAGCATAACCGCGTGTTCCCCTTGCTTTAGTGAAGACATAATATAGTCATATTCACTATCGCCCAGTAAATTACGACCTACTGTAGGGATGTTTAATTGCGCAAAATAAATCTCGGCAAACAACTCTTGTTTTTGTTCGCTACTTGCTTCCTCAACGTGTTCTGCGTCAGTACCAACAAAGGCTTCATCAACAGTTTTTCTGTTGAGATATAATTTACGGATAGAGCCATCACCGGTAAGGGTGGTCCAATCAGATTGGATAAAAACGTCAGGATAAATGGTACCCATAGGTTGAATAACTTCTTGGCTAGCACTAATAATACCTAGCGCACGAGCAACCTTTGTTGCTGATTTTACAATGCCAACATTCATCACCATCACGGTAACGGTTGCGCCAGAAAGCCCGTCGATATGAATAACGTTGTCGGTTTTGTTACCACCCACTTTTAGGCGATCACTGACATGTAAACCATCATATTGATCGGTAAATGCATGTAGCTTACTTTCGGGAATGCCCGCTAAGATGATCGGTTCATGATGTTCTAATACTTTTGCGCCTAAATAAACGCCTTTAACATCAATCGCCACTAACATATTTACTGGTTCGCCTGAATAGGCAGGGATTCTAGCTATATCATTGGTTTCAAAAGCGTAACCTAAAACTTCTTCGCCTTCAGCACCTTGTTTGTAAACGGTCCAAACTAAGGGACCACCTTCTTTAGTTGTTTGTTTGTCACTGATTTTAGTTTGCTCGGCAAATATCTCCTTAATTAACGGCATAGGATCTTTCGGAGGGCTAACAAAAAGTGCTTGTGCTGGCATGATGACACATAAAAATAGTACCAACATCTGGATGAACGCAATTCTCAGTGTAGAGACTGTTGATTGGGGGAAACGCATTAAGCTGTTATAAAATTTACTTACTAACATGAAATCGCCAAAGTTCTGTGTTCATGCAGAGTGGCAAAAAAATAGCCAACTGCGACAATATGTCACAGTGTACGCTTGTGCTTTAAAGGCGTTATGATGTAGATCAAGCTATGTAAATAAATGTAAAGTGGCATTAATCCCTTAAATCCTTATATAAAATAGGGCTATAAGTATTGCTACGTGGCGAGTGGCTGCAAATAAAATCATTACTTTACTTCAATTGAAAAACACCATTTAATGGTGATTGAAGTACAAAAACAGCGCGTTCTATAGGTAAATTTATATGTTTTCAGTACATGGTGATTGGCGTATTTTAGTAAAAGATAATTATGTATTGCAGTGGTTTAGTGGTTGCTGGAATGAAGAAGCCGCTATTAAATATAGCCAAGAATTCCGAGAGAAAACAAAGCATTTAAATGGCACGCAGTGGGCCATTTTTTCATTTTTTGATGAATTTGAATTAGGAGTTCCTGAAATGGAATCGCACTTAATTGAACATTGTCAGAGATTTCAAGACAATGGTTGTATCAAAGACTGCCATATTTATACGCCATCGGCATGGAAAAACATGCAACTTGAGAATATTGTTCCGCAAAGCGAAGGAGCTTATGAACGACGAGTATTTGTTGAAAGAGTAGAGGCAATTGAGTGGATGAAAACGTGCGGGTTTTCTATTGAAACGAACGAGTTTTTAAATAGTTTACCTATAGTGACTGAAAGTTAGCTGCTATGTAGTAGCGCTTCACATAAAAAACCAGTCACTAGGACTGGTTTTTTATTTAGCTAATGAGTTTTATAGTATGCTACCCGTGTTATTAACTTACGGTAATACGGGCAAACTTACGTTTACCTACTTGATAAACCGCCGTGGTGCCAGCGCTAATAACTAAGCTACGTTCAGTCACTTTTTCGCCGTCAATTTTTGCAGCGCCTTGTTTTATCATTCTAAAGGCATCAGAAGTACTCGCCACTAAGCCCGCTTCTTTTAACAAGTTAGCAATAGCTATTTCGCCACCTTCAGCCGTAATTTCTAATTCAGGCATATCATCAGGTAAGGCACCTTTTTGAAAACGATTAATAAACTCTTCGTGCGCTGCTTGTGCTGCTGCTTCATCATGGAAACGTGTAATTAATTCTTTCGCTAAATCAATTTTTACATCACGTGGATTTTTACCGTTTTCAATGTCGGTTTTATAGCTTTCAATTTCTGCAAGAGGTTTGAAGCTCAATAATTCGTAATAACGCCACATCAATACATCTGAAATTGACATTATTTTACCAAACATTTCTGTAGGGCTGTCAGTGATACCGATGTAGTTACCTAATGATTTAGACATCTTTTGCACGCCGTCTAAACCTTCAAGTAATGGCATCATTAATACGGTTTGTGGACGCTGGCCTTCAGACTTTTGTAATTCACGACCCATTAATAAATTGAATTTTTGATCGGTACCACCTAGTTCAACATCAGCTTCAAGCGCGACGGAATCCCAACCTTGGACTAGTGGGTACATAAATTCATGAATAGCAATTGCTTGGCCATTAGCGTAACGTTTTTTAAAGTCATCACGTTCCATCATACGCGCAACTGTTTGGCGAGAAGCAAGTTGTAACATGCCAGCTGCGCCTAATTTATCCATCCAAGTAGAGTTAAACGCTACGGTAGTTTTAGCAGGGTCAAGAATCTTAAATACTTGCTCTTTATAAGTTTCCGCATTAGCTAAAACATCTTCTTTGGTTAATGCTTTGCGGGTAACATTTTTACCCGTAGGGTCACCAATCATACCGGTGAAATCACCAATTAAGAAAATAACTTCGTGACCAAGCTCTTGGAAAGTTCTCAGTTTATTAATGAGAACAGTATGACCAAGATGTAAATCCGGTGCTGTGGGATCAAAACCAGCTTTAATTTTAAGTGGTTTGCCCGTTTTTAATTTTGTGAGTAACTCTTCTTCTACTAATATTTCTTCAGCTCCGCGCTTTAATTCTGCGAATGCTTGGTTAAAATCGGTCATTAGGACTCCACTGAGGGGTTATATGTACTTAGTCTGTTAATAAATGATAACTACTGAGCGGTTGCACTGAAAAAGGCAAACACGGTATCGATAAGTGAGCAGCTATATTGACTAGGTAAGTGTATTTAATGGTCGAATTCTACTGCACTTTGCAGGTGGGATAAAACCTTATAATGGCTTTTTTAGTAAAGAAGTGATGATCTTGATGATAAACAGACTTATTAAAGGAGTAACTTAGAGCAATCTGACTCATTTATTGACCACTTCCATTTGGTATTAGGTAAGTTAATCGCGACTTTCTGTTTAATAATAAAAAAGGCCTAGGGAATATACCTAGGCCTTTCATGATACTTCGCTTGGATTATGAACGTAATTTAAAGCGCTCAACCAGACTTTTCATTTCATCAGACAGTTCATTCATACGAGACGCTTTTTCGGAGGTTTGGTTGGTAACGTCTAAAATTTCAGACGATGAAGTACTTATCGCCACAACATCTCGAGAAATTTCTAATGTGGTTGCAGATTGTTGTTCACAGGCTGCGGCGATTGAGGTAATCATTGCTTCAATATTTTCTGTACCCGCCATAATAGTTTCAAGTGATTCACCCGCTTTATTCGCTAACTCCACACTTTTTTCTGCTTGCTCAATACCTTGGTTGATACTGTTAATGACTGCCGAGGTATCGGTTTGAATAGCACCAATCGATTTTGCGACTTCTTGAGTTGCCTCTGTTGTTCTTGCTGCTAGTGTTCTAACTTCATCAGCAACAACGGCAAAGCCTCGGCCTTGCTCACCCGCACGAGCTGCTTCAATAGCAGCATTAAGGGCAAGTAAGTTTGTTTGCTCTGCGATGCCGTTGATTACTTGAATGACATTGCCTATTTCAGTACTCCGCTCCCCCAGTTGATTGATCATGCTTGCCGTTTCATTGACTGCCTCAGACAGCAAGTTGATACCTTGTACTGTTTGTGTCACTACTTGACCGCCGGTTGTAGCTTGCATGCCCGACTCATTTGCACTCGTCGCGGCGGTTGAACTCTGATGGGCAACTTCATTGACCGTTGCGGTCATCTCTTCAGTTGCCACGGATATAACACTGGCTTTATGGGCTTGTTCATTACAACTATTTGTCATTTCTAATGTGGCATTGAGTATTTCATTAGCAGACGTACCGACTGAATTAGAAACATTATTAATATCGTGAATTAACTCATTTAAGGAATTTGACATGTTATTCATTGCAATAGCCAAATCGCCTATTTCATCGCCACTGTTATCAACTAAAGGTGGTGAAGTAAGATCACCTTCACTTATGCTTTTGGCCACATTAAGCACGTTGTGTAAGCGACTGTTAATGCTATTGGTTAAATAGAACGAAATAAAACCAGCGGCAATAACGGCAATAATTGAAATAATAATCAGGGTAGATAGTTGATCGTTTAGTGAGGCTAATGTTTTATCGATGGCGGAAAAGGCATCAGCTTTCTCTTCTTCCGAAGATGCATCTAAAATCTCCTCTACAAGGTCAAATAATTCATGCTCCATATCATCTGCCGCTTTTAATGCCGCTGCTTTACCGGTAGGATCAAACTTTTGGAAAATTAGCTCCGCGGTTTCTTTTATATCGTTATATAAGCGGTCAATTTTTTGTAAGTTGGCTACCTCTTGAGGTTTTTGTTCGAGGGGTTTTAATTGTTCAAAATAATCACTAAAAGATTGACTATCTTTTTCAAAAGCAGTTTTCTTGCTTAAATCACCTGCGGTAAAGCTAGTGACTGAGGCTAACATGTCACCCGCTTCATCAATTAACTCTAAATAAAGTCGCACGCCGGGTAAATCATCACGTAAAGACTCGGCTAAATCCGTTGACTTTAAGGCATCGTCAAACTCCTCTTGTTTTAATTTATCAAGTAAATTTTCAAGTTCGATACCTTTATTACTTTCAAGATCTTTGATTAAGGCGAAGGCCCACTTTTCGGTTTCAGGGTTGTAGCGAGAGAATATATCTCTGTGTGCACGCGTTGCGTAACTATCAACCATGGTTTTAATTTTTGCCATTTTGTCTCGGTCTTTTTGACTGGCTGACTCTAGCGGTTTTAATTTTTGATAAAACTGTTGGAACTCTTGATAGTTACTATCAAAATTTTCTACTTCATCAATCTCACCTGTTAAATATTCTAATAAGTTAGATTGCATATCACCGACTTCATCAAGTACTTGTAAGTAAAGAATAACACCGGGAATATCATCCGTTTGTACCTCGGCTACAATCTTTTGAATGGCATTACTCTTTAGCCAAATAGTTGTAGAAATTGTGAGCATTAATAAGATAACAACACTGAAACCTGCATAGATCCGCTGTGAAATCGTAATTTTCATAAGTTAAAACCTTTTGTAGATATTCTTCTATCTCATTTCAGCTTAGTTTAATTTTTTATTTTTTCCTAAATAGGTAACTACATATTTCATCAAATATTACGATGAGTTATAGCGGTATTTATGTTGTAGTTTTGATATAGTCGGGTAATTATCTGAATTAAATATTATTTACTATTTCCCGCTATGAAATTTTCGAGTCGTACTTTGTTTAAAAAATCATTAGAAATATTCCAAAATTTACCCAAGCAACATCGCGGGATCATTATTGCCAGTAGTTGTTTTTTATTGCTCTTATTAATCATTCCTTCGAGTGAAGAAAACCTCGATGTTGAAGATATCCAAGTCGGAAAACGCATTCAAGTGGCCTTGCCAGAAGACATAATGCCAGCAGGGACGATACCGAGACAAAGTGCGTTACCGCAACGCAGTACACCTAAAGTTACTAACAATACCACAACCGAGCAACTGCCTTCGTTAGCTAAAAATCAAAGTACTCAGCAAGATGGCAGTTTAACTAGCGGTAAATTACAACGTAAAGTTAAAATCCAAGACACGAAAGAAGAACTGGCGAACTTAAGTTGGCAAACGGTTAAAGTACGTAATGGTGACTCGTTAGCCTTAATTTTAAAACGCTTAGGTTTTACCGCCCAAACTACTTATGCGGTGAGTACCGCCAAAGGTAAAGACAGTCAATTATTAAAAAGACTAAATGTTGGTGACCAATTACGTATTGCCAGCAATGATACGCAACAATTAGCTGCGCTTGAATATCCTCTTTCTAAAACTGATACCTTATTTATTAATTTAGTGGGCGATAGTTATCAATCACACCGCGAAAGTAAAGAGGTTGAAATACGTGAAAGCTTTAGCTATGGCACTATAACGTCTAGCTTTTGGAATGCTGGCGCAAGTGCGGGGTTAAATGATAGCCAGATAATTAACTTCGCTAATATGTTTGGTTGGGATATTGATTTTGCCTTGGATATTCGCGAGGGAGATAGTTTTCATGTTACTTTCGAGAAAAAATATGTCGAAGGAGAATATATTGGTACAGGTGATATTTTAGCGGCAGAAATTACCAACCAAGGTGAAGTGTTCCAAGCCATTCGTTTCACGGATGGTGAGTATTACAGCCCAGATGGCAGAAGTATGCGTAAAGCCTTTTTACGTGCTCCGGTTAATTTTAAATACATCAGTTCTAGCTTTAAGCGTAATCGTCGACACCCAGTGACAAAACGGGTGCAATCACATAATGGTATAGATTACGCGGCGAAACAAGGTACGCCAGTGGTTGCTGCAGGTAATGGTAAGGTAACCCATGCTGCTTATAGTAAATATAATGGTTATTATGTGTTTATTCAGCATGGTAATGGCATAGTGACTAAATACCTGCATTTTTATAAGCGAGCAGCCGTTAAAAAAGGTCAACGAGTAAAACAAGGACAAGTGATTGGTTACGTAGGTGCAACGGGATTAGCGGCAGGGCCACATTTACATTATGAATTTTTACTTCATGGCGTACATCGCAACCCTCGTACAGTGAAGTTACCGGTCGCAAAGCCTATTGCAAAAAAATACAAAGCGAAGTTTACTTTGTTGGCAGCCAAGCGATTAGAAGCGTTATCAGGTGCTAAAAATGCATTACTGTCGACACAAGCAAATGATATCGCCCCTAATGACTAACAAAGACAATATGATGCAAGGAAAATATTATATTGGCCTAATGTCTGGCACCAGTGCTGATGGTATTGATTTAGCGCTAGTAGACTTTACCAGTAAGAATGAAAAACCTCGTTTGGTAGCCAGTTTTTATCAAAGTTATAGTAGCGTGCTTGCCGAGAAAATCACCTCCCTTTATCAACCAGGTAATAATGAAATTGATCGTGCTTTTCATCTAGATGTTGAATTAGCGCATTTGTTTGCTCAAGCAATTAACGCCTTACTTAGCCAAGAAAACCTTAACTCTGCAGATATTATTGCCATTGGTAGCCATGGGCAAACCATCCGTCACCGTCCAAGTGCTGATAACCCATTTACCTTACAAATAGGTTGCTGCCAAACGTTAGCTACGGTGACTGGAATTCGCGTAGTTGGGCAGTTTCGCCGTAAAGATATGGCGTTAGGAGGGCAAGGCGCGCCTTTAGTCCCTATTTTCCATCAACAGCTTTTTGCTCATTCAGTCGATGCGAATTTTGTAGTTAATATCGGTGGTATTGCTAATATTACTTTTTTGCCAGAACAAGGCTCTAGCAAATCAGTATTAGGTTTTGATACTGGCCCCGGCAATGCTTTACTCGATGATTGGTTTACTAAAAATCATTCAAGCAGTAACGAAAAATTCGATAAAAGTGGTGCGTGGGCAGCAACGGGAAAAGTTAATCAAGCGCTACTGATACAATTGATGCAAGATGATTATATCAAAGCCGCCGCACCTAAAAGTACCGGAAGAGAGTACTTCCATCTTGATTGGCTTGAACAGCAATTAACTTTTTTTACAGAAAATAGTTACTCACAGCACGGTGCAATCACTGATGAAGAGCTTAACGCAGTAGACGTCCAAGCAACACTATTGGTTTTTACCGCACAAAGCATCTGTGATGCAATTAAGTCATTAACTACACAAGGTAAAGTCTACTTGTGTGGTGGTGGTGTACATAATAGCGCCCTTGTTGAAGCACTTAAAACTAGCTTGAATACATCTAACTCTGCGTTTGAAATCAATAGTATGCAAGCCTTGAATATTGATGGCGATATTCTTGAAGCGATGGCCTTTGCTTGGCTTGCTTACGCTTTTGATCATAGTTTAGTGAGTAATATGCCGGCGGTAACTGGCGCAAGTGCAAGCTGCACCTTGGGTAGTACCTACCTTCCATAAATTTTATAACATTATTGTCATAAATTAGAGTCAGTTGGCTAATTTCAGCGACTTCTTGCTTAAAACACGATAGTAATCTACTGGCAATCCATCACTTCAACACTATACTTAAACACTGAACGTTCAATAAATGAACTGATAGGTTGTACAGAACGCTAATACCGATTAGACCACTTAGTGAATTTGATTGGTATAACTCAGTACACCATTGAAGTTAGTGTCGAGGAGGGCTTATGGAATTTAAAGATATTCATATCGGTATGAAATGTGGCAGTAAAAAAGGGAGTGGTACTGTTACTTGGGTTGATGGCTCAACACATACTATTTATATGGTTGATTGTAATAATAATAATAATTTTGAAGTTAACATCAGCGATATAATTGAAGATCCACAAGCGCACAATAAAGAAGATGATTACTATTAAATAGCGCCTAAATTTATCGTTGATAAATAAATACAAACCCGTCAAATTTATATTTTGTCGGGTTTTTCATTTTCACTCCGTAAATATATTGAATCTGCCCTAGGTATTTGCCACACTGCTCCCTCTACGACAAACTTGCTTAATTACATTAGTATAATCAAGTCACTCTGTCTCAAATCAAACTCATGCTTTAAGGTCTTTTATGGATTGGTTGTCAGTGTTGCCTCCTTTGGTGGCAATTATTATTGTTATTTGGAAAAAAGAAGTCATTCTGGCCTTACTTTCCGCTGTATTTACCTCCGAGTTGTTATTGGCATCTCAACACCATAGTAATGCTATATTTCATGCTTTTATTGGCTTTATTGAACGTATTATCACTGTCGTCAGTTCTGGCGGTAATGCCCGTATTTTGATTTTCAGTTTGCTGATTGGGGCTTTGTTGGCCTATGTCAGAGACTCTGGTGGTGTTACTGCCACCGTGGAAAAGTTAGTAAATAAAGGCATTGCTAAAAATAAACGACAAGTCGGTGCGTTAACCATGTTTACTGGCATGGTTATCTTTATTGAATCAAACTTGAGTGTACTTACTGCGGGCATTTTATCTCGTGATTTATTCGATAAATTCAAAATGAGTCGTGCGCGTTTAGCGTACATTATTGACAGTACCAGTGCGCCAGTATGTATATTAGTGCTACTAAATGGTTGGGGTGCGTATGTATTAGCATTGCTTAATAACTATGAGTTAGGACAGTCTTCGGTGTCTATTTTGTGGGGTTCTGTTGCGTTTAACTTCTACGCTATTATCGCTTTGCTTATGGTGGTTTATACGGTAGTAACCGATAGAGTACACGGGCCGATGAAAGCGACCGAGTTAGCGTTGAATACGGATGGTGCAACACAAACAACTTCAACTGAACAGCATTCAACAGTTTCACCGCAAGCCGTACCACAAGAAACATTGTCACAAGCCATACTGCACGAAACCATGGTACCCGCCACTAAAGCCCGCTTTATGTTGGTGCCCTTATTAAGCATGATTTTTGGTATGTTTTTCTTTATGTACTGGAGTGGTAATGGAAACATCACCCAAGGTAGCGGTAGCAAGTCGGTGCTGTATGCGACCTGTTTAGCCTTAGCCGTGAGTTACTTTTTACTGCGTTTTTCTAAGCGTTTTGAGCATAAAGAGTTAGTTGAAATAGGTTTTAAAGGCATTGGTGAATTACTGCCTTTGGTTACGATAGTCTTATTATCACTGACCCTTGGCGCAAGTTTAAAAGAGCTAGGCACAGGTTACTTTATTGCAGGTATTGTTGGTGATTATCTCCCGCTAATCCTTGTGGTACCTATGTTGTTTTTAGCTGGTGCAGTTATTTCATTTAGTACCGGAACCTCATGGGGAACGTTCGCCATTTTAATTCCAATTGGTGTGCCATTAATTCAAGCATTAGGTTTACCGCCTTCATTGGTGATTGCTGCCATTCTTGGAGGTGGTATCTTTGGTGATCATTGTTCACCTATTTCTGATACTACCGCTGTTTCGGCCATCGCATCGGGTTGCGATTTACTTGAACATGTAAAAACCCAAATGCCTTACGCATTGTTTGGTGGCGCGGTAACACTGGTGGCTTATGTTATTGCAAGTATTGTCATGATTTAGTTCGTTCTTTTTCTTTGTCTTAGTATATAACAATGTTCTCTTTGTTGTTAAGCATGAAAATTAGTGCAGTTATCGATAGTGAGTTGTAAAGCAACTCACTATCGTGCAGATTAACTGTCTGAGATTTCTAGTTTAAGATTAACGAGAACAATAATGAAAAAATCGCTACCCCTCTTAACTTGTTTACTTTTATCCGCCTTTGCTAACACGGCATATTCTAATTCTGTCCAAGCAAAAGACCTGCCTTTTGCTATCGCCATTCATGGTGGTGCAGGTACAATTGAAAAATCTCGTTTTACGCCTGAAAAAGAAGCAGCATATCGCGCTAAGTTAACCGAGTCTGTTGAAGCCGGTTACGCTATTCTAGAAAAAGGCGGCACTAGTCTTGATGCGTTAACTGCCGCAATAAATATCCTCGAAAACTCGCCATTTTTCAATGCAGGTAAAGGCGCGGTTTATACCCATGATGAAACTCATGAGATGGATGCTTCTATTATGGAAGGAAAAAATCGTCAAGCAGGTGCCGTTGCAGGTGTTAAGCATATTGAGAACCCGATAAATTTAGCACGCTTAGTGATGGATGAATCTGTGCACGTTATGTTAAGTGGTGCCGGCGCAGAAACCTTTGCCAAAAGCCAAGGGGTTGAGTTAGTTGATAACAAACTTTTTGATACTGACCATAGATATAAATCGCTTCAGCGCGCTAAAGCCAAAATGAAAAAGGCGAAGCAAGAAAATAAAGACTACCAAGCGGCACATTCTGCACTCGATACTGAGTATAAAGTGGGAACTGTTGGCGCTGTAGCCCTTGATAAATTCGGCAATATCGCTGCAGGTACTTCTACTGGCGGCATGACAAATAAACGTTTTGGTCGTATTGGTGACTCTCCGGTTATTGGTGCAGGGACTTTTGCTGATAATAACTCGTGTGCTGTTTCGGCGACGGGTCATGGTGAATACTTCATCCGTTATAACGTAGCCGCTGATATTTGTGCCAGAGTGCAGTATCAAGGAAAGACTATTGAGCAAGCGGGTAAAGAAGTTATTCATGATGTACTTATGCCTATTGGCGGCACAGGTGGCGTGATTATTATTGATACTAAAGGCAATATTAGCTTACCTTTCAATACTAAAGGTATGTACCGAGCGAGTAAGTCTAATGGCCAAATGACCTATGTCGGCATTTTTAAAGATGATTAGCTGATCCACAAACGATCAACAGTAGATCATCAAAATGAAGTATGATCAATTTCTGCTGAACATTTACGGTAAGGCATTGGTAAGGCGATAAGATTTGTTATTATCGCCTTAATCACTCGCTAGAATCCTACCCACTTCTTTGATCTAGATCAAGTTTAACTGTCCATAGTCATTAATATCGGCTAAAATGTGCGCCATATTTTAGTTGTTTATTTGTTGTACAGGAAACTAGACCATGTCAAACCATGAAGAAGATTTTAAAGATACTAGCTCATTCATTAATTTAGCAATGATTCTTGTCGCAATTGTTGCCATGCCTTTACTACCTATGGTTATGGGTTGGTTTACGATGTTACGTTAAACGACCATTAATTATTACTGTCGAGGGGCGATCGCACCTCACAGTAATGATTTTTAACTGTACTAATCTCTGTAAAACTTACTACTTTCTATCCTTATATAATCCCTATTCATCGCTATTATCTAATGCATGACATCATTTTTTGCTACAGTGTCAGCGAATTTTCATATTTTAAACTTAGCGGTAAATTAAATGCCTGATTTAGCTATTCTTGCGGTTTTTATTCCCACATTCTTTTTTGTCTCAATAACGCCTGGCATGTGCATGACACTGGCTATGACCTTAGGTATGAGTATTGGTGTGCGTCGTACACTATGGATGATGATTGGTGAGCTCATTGGTGTCGCCATTGTTGCCATTGCTGCTGTACTTGGTGTTGCCAGTATTATGCTGAATTACCCTGATATATTTGAAGTATTGAAATGGGTCGGTGGCGCTTACTTAGCTTACATTGGTGTAAACATGTGGCGCTCAAAAGGTAAAATGGCGATAGGTGAAAATAAGCTAAGTGATGTTAGCCGTAGTTCGTTATTTACTCAGGGTTTTGTCACTGCCATTGCCAATCCAAAGGGCTGGGCTTTTATGATTTCTCTACTTCCCCCTTTTATTAGTGTTGATCGTGACGTTGCTCCTCAGTTACTAATATTACTCAGTGTTATTATGGTAACCGAATTTACTAGCATGATGGCGTACGCAGCTGGTGGTAAGAGCTTACGGATATTTTTAAGTCGTGGCGATAATGTTAAATGGATGAATCGTATTGCTGGTAGTTTGATGGTAGCTGTTGCTATTTGGCTGGCGTTTGGCTAGTTTTTTGATTTGAAGTTAGGAATTATTCTCTTAATTTCACAATAAAGTATTAATTAATAGGTTTTAAGGATGATTAAGTTGCGTAATTTTGAGTCTTTAACGGAAACCGAAAAAGAGAACGATTTTGCTATAACAGCGCATTATCCCTTTGTTAGTCTGCTTCGATTTTTTCGGCAGACTTTTATCTTATTGATAGCGGGTATTTTTTTATCAGGTTGCGACTTACTGAGTGAAGATTCTGATGATGTCACCAGTGAGAATATCTATATCTTGGCTGAATTAACAGCTAAAGGAAATTCGTCTACTTACATCAAAGTAAATCTTCATAAAAACGAAAGCTTTGGCCAACCATTAGAATTAGTTAATGGCGATAAACTGACGGTGAGCTATTTAGGTAATTCAGTTGAACTGACCAAAGACAATAATATTGTTGAAATAGACTATACCGCCAGTATTGCCAATCAAGGGCAGGGTGGAACGTATACGTTAACCTTTGATCGTCATGATGGCAGCCAAATCACTTCAACGGTGATTATGCCTGAGCCATATACGATAAATTCGCCGAGTGAACATACTGTATTTAGAGAAAATGATAATGTTGCTGTGACGTGGTCACCAGCAGTGACAGGCAATGAGCTTAGCTTCCATGGTCATCTTCGTTGTAAAACCTATGAAGATGATTTAAGTACAGAGTGGGATAATGAAAATGAGACGTGGCTAACCTCTGATGATGGTGAGTATCTGCTACCTCTTAATAAGTTAATTTCTAATTTAACGTTTGAGATTACCCTTGAAGATGAGCACTTTGATTATGCCGCACCTTGTTCATTAGACTTTGATATATCACGCACTAATCATGGTGATCTCGCAGGTAAATATGAGAGTGGTAGTCGTTTGACAGCTGTACAATACCGTCAAATTGAAAATCTTTCAGTGTGGTTGATAGCTGACTAGGAATACAGTTCGTCGCCATTATCTAAGTTAACATAACCCGCATGTATTGGTATTTACAGTAACGTAACTCGCTTTCATAACGTGATCATAATATCATAGCTGAATGCTCTCTTTTCTTATTAATTGATAGGCTAAAATACCAAATCAAGTAAGTTTGTTCCCACTCAGAGCTTGTCAGCGGTTTGAGAACAAATAGAATTTTTTATATATAGTCATTCTATATTAAGGAAATTATGTGCGGTTATCGAATTGCTGACAAACTCCCAAAGGGCGAGTATCTAATAAAAGGTAAAGACTTATATGCTGCGTTATTGATTTTGACAATAGAATAATTATTCTCTTCAATCAATACCTTGCCTCGAAGCCTTTTAATTCTCGCTGAGTGAAAAAAAACTTATTTGAATTGGTATTACTATGATTAAGTTACGTGATTTAGAATATTTAACCGCCATCGATAAACACAAACACTTTGGTAAAGCAGCTCAATCTTGCTTTGTTAGTCAGCCGACGTTAAGTGGTCAGTTGATGAAACTGGAAGAACAATTATGTTTACAGCTAGTAGAACGTCATCGCCGCAATGTTATGCTAACACCTGCTGGTGATCAGTTAGTCAAAGAAGCGCGTAAAGTATTACAAGCGGCAGGGCAGTTTGAATCTTGTGCTAAAGCCTTACTTGACCCTTTCGCCGGCGACTTACATCTAGGTTTAATTCCGACATTAGCACCGTATTTGTTGCCCCACATTATGGCAGATTTAAATACCACACTACCTAATATCAATTTCTTTCTGCATGAGAATCAAACTAAAGTATTGTTGCAGCAATTGGATGAAGGAAAATTAGACGTATTAATTTTACCTTACCTTGAAGACATGGATAAGTTTGAATCCTACCAATTGTTTGATGAGCCACTTATGCTGGCAACACCAAAAAGTCACCGACTTGCCGATAAAAAAGATTTATCACTCTCCGACTTACACGGTGAAAAAATTCTGACATTAGCTGACGGCCATTGTCTTAAAGATCAAACCATGGGTTATTGTTTCTCTGCTGGCGCTAAAGAAGACAATAGTTTTCAAGCGACAAGCTTAGAAACACTACGTCATATGGTGGCTAGTGGCATGGGCATTACCTTATTACCCGCGCTTGCTGCGCAAGGAAATTTAGCCAGTAACACGATTCATTACGGGAAATTTCAAGCGCCTGTGCCAGTGCGTGGTATTTCTTTGGTAATTAGACCTAATTACTCACGCATGCAATGTGTTAGATCCATCGTTGCAAGCGTAAGAAAGTCTCTGGCTGATATCATTAGTTAGACTTACTTTTAGTAGCTTAGGTAGTCATTAACTAAGCTAGCGTTCAATATACCCGCTCCATTTGAAAATGCTCGTTTCAGGAAGTCTGAGCGATTCATAATCAAGGCACATTTTTTTATTAAGGGTTATTTCCTTAAAAAGAAATGTAACGCTGAATATGATTTGCTCAGCCTTCCCCCAAAGGGTTGGTTTAGAAACGCTTTATGCTGCGTTATTGATTTTGAGAAGGGAGTTACCATTTTCTTCAATCAATGCCTTGCCTAAAAGTTTTTCTAATTCCAGCTGAATCATGTATTTTCAAGTGGAACGGGTATATAACGTCTCTTATAAAATGAAGGAGAGCTCTCGGGTTTTATTACTTGAGGCGTTAGCGGTTAATTGTGGTATCGAAGTTAGTGAGTGTTATAACATCACCGGCAATCATGCTATCGATATGAATGTCGCCAATTCGAACCCTTACCAGCCTTAATGTAGCGAAGCCCACAGCTGCAGTCATTTTTCTTATCTGTCGATTTTTTCCTTCACAGAGCGTGATAGAAACCCAGCTAGTTGGACCATGTCTCGCATCTCTAATTTTACGGCCACGCGTGGGAAGTTGAGGTTCACTTTCTAGTTTGACAGCTTTGCAAGGCAGGGTGAGATAAGTCGAACCATTAACTGTAATTTCAACACCATTTTGTAGTAATAACATAGCTTCAGCAGTGATGGCACCATCAACTTGCACGTAGTACTCTTTTTCTATCGTTTTACTTCTTACTTTGTAGCTAATCATACCGTCGGTCGTGAGTAATAATAAACCTTCGGAGTCGTGGTCTAATCGTCCTATTGCCATGGTTTTATCGGGAAAGTTAAAGAGCTCACCTATCAGATGTTTCTTCTTCCGTTTTTCAGGTAAAAACTGACTTAAAAAGCCATATGGCTTAAATATTTTAAAGTGCTGGTGAGTTTTCCTTGGCTCTGCGAGTTCTGTTAAACAGGTTTGGTTAGTAACCGACATGAATCATGGCCTTAAGTAAAATCTGAGTGCGAGCTAATTATACTGTTAGTCAGCGCTAGTTGCACTGAATCTACTCTATCCCCGGTGTAACGCATTTATCGTGAATGTTTATTGTTAGTACAAAGCGATTATCATTGGTCGTTTTTTATCGGATCGCTAGCTAAAATTATAGTGTGGGAATAGGTCTCATGCTTTACAGGCACTTATTTTTGCAAGGTTATAAAGGTTGTACTATAAAGGCTCTACGGCTATTGCTGACGGTGTTGTTTTTACAATATCTGCTCTCTAAGAGCACAAAGTACTAAAATTTAAGGAAAATGAATGGCATACATAAAGAGTATTGTTATTACTTTAGCTTTTTTCAGTCATATACTCAGTGCTCAGCACATAACTATTGTTACTGAGAATTTACCTCCTTTTCAAATCGTGCAAAAAAACAAAGAAATAACGGGTCTGGCAACTGAGATAGTAAAGGAGATCTTTACTAGAGCCAGTTTTAGTCACAACATTGCAGTCATTGATTGGTCAATCGCCTACAAGCAGGCGTTAGAAACAAAGGATGTTTGCATTTATTCTATGGTACGCCTGCCCTTTCGCGAGTCTCAGTTTCAATGGGTGGGTCAAATTACCAGTGCTAGTACTTCTTTTTATTCATTGCGTGAAAAAAACATTGTTTTAAGTCATTTCGATGATGCGTTCAAGTATAGAGTCGCAGTAAATGAAAACTACGCATCACATCACTTTTTGCTAAAGAAAGGTTTTAAAAAGGATAAAAATTTATATGTACTGAAAAACTACAATGCGTTGTTAAAAATGCTCGAAGTAAGGAAAGACAGCATTGACTTAGTTTTACTGAATGACGAGATCCTGATCAATAAAATTGACTCACCTAGTAAGATGAACAAATACCGTAAGCATCCAGTGATCCATGACTTTAGATTCGATTTTTACTTGGCGTGCAGTTTAAAAACTTCGACGGCTGTTGTACAGAGGTTGTCAACATCATTGCAGAGTATGAAAGCGGACAATACTCTGAAAAAATTAACACTGAAATGGCAGGCACGTTTAGTCAGTGGTCAATAGAATTAACTAATAACCCTAGCAGGTTATAGGTTTTCTCTAAGGTTTGAACTACAGCGCTATCAAAGGCAATAGCGATACACAATATCATGCAATCTGCCCAATTAGCTGCAATAGCTAATATCTTTTTTGTGGCTTGAGTTCATAAAATATCAATCTATCTTTATACCATTTCACCTACCGAATCATCTAGTGATAGCTTTTACCTATCAAGGTTATAATTACTATCGATTATACTAATTTAAGCTCTGGCTCTATTATTATCCCGTCTTCAACGAAACAGCTTTAACGTTTCAAACACAGTTACCAATAACATTTAACGGGAGTTCATCATGAACCAATCAATTATCAATACTAAATTATTACCTTTTAACGCCACTGCTTTTCACAACGGCGAATTTGTTGAATTAAGCGAAAAAGATCTTGCTGATAAATGGTCAGTAGTTTTCTTCTACCCAGCTGATTTCACTTTTGTTTGTCCTACCGAATTAGGTGACATGGCAGATCATTATGACGAATTACAAAAAATGGGTGTTGAAGTGTACTCAGTATCAACAGATACCCACTTTACTCATAAAGCATGGCACGACAATTCAGATACCATTAACAAAATCAAATACCCGATGATTGGTGACCCAACTGGCGCAATTACCCGTAACTTCGGTGTCATGATCGAAGAAGCTGGTTTAGCACTTCGTGGCACATTTGTTATTAACCCAGAGGGTGAAGTAAAGATTGCTGAAGTACATGACTTAGGTATAGGCCGAAGCGCAGCTGAGTTACTACGTAAAGTTAAAGCAGCGCAATATGTAGCAGAGCACGACGGTGAAGTTTGTCCAGCAGCATGGCAGCCAGGTGCAGAGACCCTAGCTCCATCACTAGATCTAGTAGGAAAAATCTAAGTTAAGATTAGTTAAGTTTTCCTTAGGTTTATTTAACTACCACCTACTTTTTGTTGCTCGGAAATCACATAGATAAGCCTATGCTCATTCCTCGCGCCTCAAGTAGGAGGCATTTAATTTAAGCCTAAAGTCAAACTTAGGATTACAGCAGTGAATTAACAATGTTGTTGTGATCCTTATTTAAAGCAGTTCCTTTCCCTTTTTACTTTCCGAATGAAAGCTTTTCCAGTTCTCATCAATTTTCAGCAGAGGTCATTATGTTAGACACAAATTTACAAGCACAATTAAAAGGTTATTTAGATAACTTAAAAACACCAGTCGAGCTAATCACTTTTACTGATGAAAGTCCTAAGGCAAAAGAACTTAACCAATTAGTCACTCAAATTGCTGCGTTATCACCGCTAGTCACTGCCATCGATGGCAATAACACCGAGCAAGCATCGGCCGAGCGAGTACCATCCATGTTGGTGCGTAGTGTGGCGAGTAATAGTGAAATGCGCTTTGCTGGCTTACCAATGGGGCATGAATTTACCTCGTTAGTGATGGCGTTATTACACAGTGGCTCACATCCATTAAAAATTGATGCTGAGCAAATAGAACAAGTACGTAACCTTCAAGGTGACTTTGTCTTTGAAACCTATATATCGCTAAGCTGCCAGAATTGTCCTGATGTGGTGCAAGCGTTAAATATGATGGCAGCCATTAACCCAAATATAAAACACACAATGATTGATGGTTCGTTATTTCAAACGGAAGTCTTTGATCGTGATGTCATGGCTGTACCGAGTGTTTATTTAAATGGAGAGTCATTTAGCCAAGGCCGTGTTTCATTAACGGATATTTTAAATAAAGTCGACAAAAATGCCGGCGCTCGTCAAAGTAAAGCATTAGAGAATAAAGAAACTTATGACTTTTTAGTGGTGGGTGGTGGGCCAGCTGGCGCAGCAGCAGCAATTTATGCGGCACGAAAAGGTATTAGTACTGGCTTGGTCGCAGACCGATTTGGCGGACAAGTTAGCGATACCATGGCTATTGAGAATTTTATTTCGGTCAAAGCCACTCAAGGACCCAAACTGGTTGCTAGTTTAGAAGAGCATGTTCGTGAATATGATGTTGATATCATGAACAGCAATAAAGCCAGCAAAGTGCAGCGTAATGATAAAACCGGTTTAATTGAAGTTAGTCTCGAAAATGGAGCAATGCTGAAAAGTAAATCGGTAGTGTTAGCAACAGGGGCGCGCTGGCGTGAAATGAATGTACCAGGTGAGCAAGAGTATCGCGGTAAAGGTGTTGCCTATTGTCCTCATTGTGATGGACCGTTATTTAAAGGCAAGCCGGTAGCTGTTATTGGCGGTGGTAATTCAGGTATCGAAGCGGCCATTGATTTAGCGGGTATTGTTGAGCACGTAACCGTTTTAGAATTTGCTGATACGCTGCGCGCTGATGACGTTTTAGTGAGAAAAGCTAATTCATTACCTAATGTCACTATTATTACTAATGCCCAAACAACTGAAGTACTAGGTGATGGTAAACGCGTGACTAGTTTGAGCTACATTGACCGAGCCAGTGGTGAGAATCATGCATTAGCATTAGCCGGTATTTTTGTACAAATAGGTTTGATGCCGAACAGTGAGTTTTTACAAGGTGATATCGAGTTAACTAATCGTGGTGAAATTATTGTAGGCAGTAAAGGTGAAACATCCGTTGCTGGTGTGTATGCGGCAGGTGATGTCACTGATAGCCCGTTTAAGCAAATAATCATTGCTATGGGCAGTGGCGCCAATGCCGCCTTAGGTGCTTTTGATTATCTTATTCGCCAAGATGCCTAGCAGAGGCTTGGTGGTAAGTTGATAGTAATAATGAAAAAAGTAAGCCGCTTAAAACTTAGTATTTAAGCGGCTAATCATTACTTAGTGAGTATTTATTTGGTTACTTCAAGTAAGCAGTTCGTTAATTGTTCAATATTAATGGGTTTGGCAAGGTGCTTAGTAAAACCTACCGACAGTGCTTTGTCTTTACTGCGCGTATCAACATCAGCCGTTAAGGCAAAAATAGGTAAATCAGCATATTTAGACATTGCCCTTATTTGTTGTGTCGCTTGATAACCATCTAACACTGGCATCTGACAGTCCATCAAAATGACGTCTACCGGTTCTTTTTGTAAATGATCTATAGCCAATTGACCATTCTCAACAATAACAGCATCAATGCCTAACTTAGTTAATACAATACGAATAAGCTTTTGATTAATACGGTTGTCTTCAGCCACTAAGACCTTTAAGTCTGAAAGATCCTGGCTAACAAGGTTTGACTTGTCTGCGGAAGAAGTCTTAATTGGTGCCTCTTTTTCATTGTTGTTTACTATCTGTCGAAATGAATCACTTTGGCTAGCCGAAGTTTTAGGCTTAGTCCTGGTGAGTGGTAACCAACAAGTAAATATAAAGCTAGTGCCAGCGCCTTCTTTACTTTCTATAGTGATGTCTCCAGCCATTAATAGACTAAGTCTTTTTGCAATGGTTAACCCTAAACCGGTACCACCAAAATCACGAGAAGTTGAGGTGTCGGCTTGTGTGAAAGGGTTAAAGAGCTTATCTATTTTGTCCTTTGAAATTCCAATACCGGTATCTTTTACCTTAATAGCGATATGCGCTTTATTATCTGTAACTTTAACCAAGTCTGCTGTTATTGAAACACCACCACTTTGGGTGAACTTCATCGCATTACCACATAAATTCATTAATATTTGTTCAATACGTGTTTGGTCGCCAAGAAAATTAACGGCAGTAGGGAGATTGTCCTTCAAGCGCCAAGAGAGTTCTTTATTGCTAGCCTCTGCTTCAAATAAACTATAAATACGCTGTAACACCAAGTGCATATCAAATGCTTCATTGGTGAGAAGTAACTTTTCGGATTCAATTTTTGATATATCAAGAATGTTATTTACTATATGCAGTAATAAGTCTGATGAAACATCAATATGTTGCAGATAGGATTTAATTTCATCCATATTGCTGGACACTTTAGCCAATTGAGCAAAACCAATCACTGAATTCATCGGGGTTCTTATTTCATGGCTCATATTCGCTAAAAATTGGCTTTTCGCTTTGTTGGCATAATTAGCTTCTTCCATTGCCTCATTAAGAGACTTAGTGCGTCGGCTAACTAGGCTGTTTAACTGTAACTGCCTATTATTCATCAATAAAAGCGACGTGATTATCGTAATGGCAATGACGACCAGTAATAAGAAAAATCGTAAAAAATTCTGATGTTGTTGGCGAGTCAAATAACTTTCGTTAGCAAATAAATGAATGGTCCATTTCTGTCCAGCGACATTAAAATCATGACTAAAATGCCTATTTGAATCTTTTAAAGTTGACTCATGAGTGTCGTTATGAGAAATGGCATTAGATAAGAACCACTGCTTTTTATTGTGTTCAAACACCTCATAATAAAATAAGTTTTCTTGAGAATCACTGATGGCATTACGGATCATTTTTTCCGCTAGATATACACCCGTGGCAAAACCAATTAATTTTTTATCCGTCGTTTTTTTAGCGTCAATGGTTTGTTCAAATACCGGAAAAAACAATAAAAAGGCTGGCTCTTTTTCAAATGATTGCACCAATTGAATAATAGGGGTGGCTTGTGGTTGATAATTAGCCATGATGCTATCTAAGGTCTTCTTCCGTGAAGGGTTAGAGTACACGTTAAAACCTATTGCTTTACCATTACTTTCTTCTGGGCTAATCAATTTTACATAAACCAAATCGTCGTTAATTGATAACGGCTTACCTCTGATCGCGACCTTCTTCTGATAATGTTGCGCTAATTGTGTTTCATGGCTTTGCTTTTGTGTTTGATTAATTAGAGGATTCCATGACATAGCTTTGAGTGTGTTAGAGCTTTGTGTAAGCTTATTAACAAAGTCATGAAATTGCTCACGTGAGGCATCGGGATTATTCTGAACAAAAGTTGCTAATAAGCTTAGTTGTTCAATACTAGTACTTATTTGACGGTAAATACCATTTTCTATTACGTTTGATTCTTTTGTTATCAACTCAACATCATTGCTGTTTGAGCTAGCAGTAAAAAAATTTGTCAGTAAAATGATAATAATTAACAAAGCACTCACAGCATATAAAATAATCAGCCTAGCATTACGTTGCTCCGCTTTTAATTGCTGAAAGCTAAGTAAACTAAACAGAAAAGGCACCGAAAGCAGTACCCCTAATGAGTCGCTTAACCACCAATACACTAAATTTAATTGAAAATCTTCAGCACTATAATAAGGGTTCAATAGTGTAAAAGTGCTAACACCTACCGTTGAAGAGATTAAATTAACTAAAATTCCAACAAATAAAATAAAATAGAGTGTTTTTTTGTTCTGCGATTGACTGATAGGATTACCTAACCAGTACCTGAGCAATGCACTTCCTGCCATGGCTTGCAGTCCTGCTCCGGTGGCAATAATGGCATTTTGTAGCGCGGTAACCGAGAATAATAAGTTGATGTTAAAGTTTGGAATGATTGAAAAGTTAAAAATAAATGCTGCCAGAAATACCGCAGGGAAAAAACGCCACCACCACAAATAACAACCCACTAATGCTATACCAGCAGGTAACCAGATTGGAACTATTTGGCTATGAAATGAAATCGACGATAAAAGGTGGCCAAAAATTATATAACTAGCGAAAAGGGTAAGGTACAAAGGCCAAGCTTTATTGAGTGGATATGGATTTTTCATTAAGTTAGTATCTTCCACAACAGTCCTTTGAGATTCATATTTACAATTGTAATCAACTATAAACTAAAAGTAAGTATTTACAATATGTTGAAAGATTTTGTTATGTTGCATCGATATGATTTTTAAACAGTTTTTGTCGTTGGTTAGTTTAGTGGTTTAGAGGACTTTTTTTTCGTGATTTTTGGATGTTTTTAATTACAGCAATTGATGTATTCAAGTATCAACGGCCAACATCGATTAAAGCTAGCTTAGTGTCATTAAAATAGTCAATATATTGGTATGTAAGTTGCTTGTAAAAAAGATGTCAATATATTGTGGTGTTTATTAAATGATCAATAACCTAGGCCTATATAGCGCCAATTTTAATAATTCAACGGTAAGTCAGCAAAATACTGCTGAAATACAAGCGATAGCTGAAAAGCATGCTGAAAGTAATGTTAAAAATGAAGAGCCCGCTAGTGTCGATAATAATATATATTTATCAAGCAGAGCTCAAAAAATCAATGCCATTAGCAGTGAGTTTTTTAGTGGTGCTCAGCTGACATTTGATGATGTTAGCGCGTTGAAGGAAAAACTTTACCAATTTGGGCTGATTTCAAAGGGCGATTATGCAACGTTAACTGATGTTAAAGCTGATGCTACAAGTAGCGAATCGGATGCTAAAACATCGACCACTACGTTAACTAGCTTCCTTGATGATTTCATTGGACGTTTAAATGCAGATGATAAAGATGAAAATACCGAAAATGATGATGTTGCCGCTGAAAGTGAGACAATAATAGCGTTAACGGCAGCATTAACTACCGCAAAAAAAATATTGAATAACGTTGAAGAGCAGAAACTCGACACTGATTTTAACTCAAATCTTAAAAATTCATTAGCTTTACTTAAGCAAACAATCAATGATGAATCATTTGAACAGTTAGCTTTAGATGACAAAATAGGACTAAGTAAAGTACATCAGGCACTCGAAATAGTTGATCGCCTATCGCCACAGCGGTTGAATAACGATAAGGTGAATCAGTATATTAACTTATCTTTTAGGTAGTCATTTAATAGGGCTTATGGATGGCTTAAGAAAAATAACAAAGTATTCTTAGTACACTATCACCTCCCATTAATTCCCACTGAAATTTGCATGGTAATTGGTATAATATGCATATCACTCCTCTTTTGAAGTTAGGCATTATATTGCGGTTGTTCAAATTCACCTTAGCTATATGCTTAGTCATTGCTATCACACTTAGTTCGGTATTCTATGCTCGAAACTCGGTGGTTACATCGTTAGTAAATAACTATCTGACGCAGCATAATGCCGTTTTAACATGCATTGACTTTACTCTAAATTCTGACTTGGATTTGGTCATTTCGCATTTATGCATCGACTCGCCTTATGCTGATATAGAACTGATAGATAGCCTGATAGTGTGGCGATTTGAAGCAAACAATATTGCAGTTAATAAGTTATCTGAAGCGATTTCAGCGATAAGCATTGCAGCGGTTAATGTACGAGCAAAAGCTGACTTGTCATTTCCGGAAAGTGCAATATCAGCAAAAAGCACAGTAAAACTTAGCGAGTTACCAGTCTTTATTAGAAAGCAATTTGATGATCTTGCATTACTGTCACCTCCCGTTGATATAGATATCAAAACGTTTAATTACCAGCCTTTTTCAGAGAGTCAAAATCAGTCCTACCAAGGGCGATTTTCAATGAATGCCCAACAATTAAACTTCTTCCTAGCCAACCAAAAGCAAGAGCCTATATTTTCCTTTGAACTCGTTAAAAAAGGCCAGAATATAAGCGCCAATGTGGAGACTGATTTAACTAGATTAAGATCACTGCTTATTAATCATAAAACAGCTTTTCCACCTAGTTTATCTTCGCTATTAATAGATGAAACGTGGTTTGCTACGGGTAACGTTACCAGCCAATTTAACTGGCAGAATAAAATTCTCAGTATGAAAAATCAAGTCACAGGCTTTTCTTTTGATGCATCGAAAAATTTTGCATCACTAGAGTCAGTTAAGTCAGACACAATATTCACTTGGCAAACAAACTTAACAGCCGAACACCTGCACTTTGATTTTACTAATGAGCACCATCAGGGAAGTAATCAAGAAAATAACCAAAGTAATAACATAGAGCTAGCTTTTAATTCAGTAAAATTGATTGAGTTATTAACAGCACAAGGCATTGACCAGCAGCTAATAAATCTCATCGTAGATAACGCCATCGACACTTTGACTATCAAGCCTATAGGTTCGCTAAACGTCGATTTTTCCAATGAAACCATAACCAGTGATGGCATTGATATTTTTGGTAGTAATCTGAATGAACCAATACAATTGTCGTTCAACGATTTAGCATTCAATTATTCTGATGATGTAGCTATAACCGTTAATATGCAGAAAGCTAAATTTTCGCTAGCAGGATATGCAAATATTTCCCAATTAAAGCCTTATAGCAGTCAGCAAGTAAAACTAAATGTTGTTGGTGAAATTGAGCAGCAGAGTGAAATTTGGCAGTTAACACTTGGCCAAGGAACGGTAATTGAATTGGCGCAGCTGAGCTTACCGTCAGCTAAGTCTACAGATATAACGATAAGCAAAGCACGGCCCCGGATAAAATCGTTAATCAGTCACTGGCAGGGTAATGTTGTACTTAATAAAAACGATGATGTGACTTTTGAGTTGGAGATTAGTAATCAGCTAAGCAAGCTAAGTTACCCTAATATCATACAAGTAAATGATCTTGAGTTAACAGCAGAGGTCAGTGGTGGCATTAATGATATAACCATAGCTGCCAAAGTTGTGGCTGATAACGTACCAATAGGGATCGCTCAAATAACGGGAGAGTTACGTAATCCGAGCGTGGTTATATCGGCACAAGATGTTTTACTTACCGATTTATTAGCCTTACAAGTAAAACTCCCCGTAGAGTTGAAGCTCATTGACGGCACTATAGACTATCGCTTATCTGGGCAAGTAAACAACCGTGAAGACTTAATGGCTAACTCAATGTCATTAGCAATAAAGGTGCAAGATCTTACTGGGGAGGTCGATGGTACTTGGTTACAAGAGCTTAATTGGCAACAGAATTTCACTGTAAAAGGTGGTCAGATAAAGACGCTACGTGATGGCACGTTAACATCAAATAATCTGACTATTGCCAAGATTGAAACGGCTACACCCATTCATAACTTATCAACAACAACCGCTATCGATTTTTCACAAAATACCCTAAAGCTATTGGTACATAATACGTGGGGTAACTTATTAGGCGGGCGTTTTGACATAGTAAAAGCTCAGTGGCCTTTTAATAAAGCATTACCGATAAATGTTAAGTTAACTAAAATAGATTTAGAGAAACTGCTCGAATTAGATAAAAAGCAGGGTATTGTCGTTACCGGAAAGGTCTCTGGTGAATTACCTATCTTTTATGACGGAGAGCACTTTCTTATCAAAGAAGGGGGCTTAAAAAATGTTGGTGATGGCATTATCCAAGTTTATAATAATCCCGCGGTAGAAGAATTAAAAGGCACCAGTACTGAATTAAAATTAGCATTTGATGCTTTAGAAAACTTACATTATCATCACCTCTCTTCAAAAGTATCAATGGGTGATGATGGTTACATGTTATTAGTCACAGCGATTAAAGGCAGAAACCCTGATTTAGATAATGAGGTAAATTTGAATTTAAATCTTAGCTATGATTTATTAGGTTTACTCGAATCACTCAATATCACCGAACACTTTGAGAGCAAAGTTCTTAAAGGCTTACAACACTAAGGAACATCTATGGGTAAAATACTGGCACCTTTGCTAGCTGTATTTTTATTTACGGCATGTACTCACAAAATTGAAGTGAGTGCTAAAGAGCCGATTACGATTAATTTGAATCTAAAAATTGATCATGAAATCCGAGTTAAAGTAGATAAAGAACTCGATGATATTTTCAGTGACGATAGTGATATATTTTAGGAGTAATGATGAATAAATTAATAAAAAACTCAATCAAGCACTCAATAAAAAAAGTTAGCCTAGTGCTAGTTGCCTCTACTCTGGCATTTTCGGCTTGGGCAATATCTCTTGATCAAGCTAAACAGCAAGGCCTTGTTGGTGAAATGGCTAATGGCTACTTAGGTGTCGTTGTTGCCAGTAGTGAAACCACTAGCTTAGTTGATATGGTTAACAAAAAGCGTAAAGATATTTACTTGAACTTAGCGAGAAAAAATAAAATTACTATGCAACAAGTCACCAAGTTAGCAGGTAAAAAGTCTATCGCTAAAACTCAGTCAGGACATTTAATCCAAAACACTGCGGGGCAGTGGGTTAAAAAATAAAGTTATTCTCTGCTAACGATAGTAAAGCCGCAAAGCTGGGTTAGTATTGGGGCTTTTTTGTATTTAAAATTTATCGATTAATCATTACAAGTGACTATATTTAATGGTTTATATCGGAATATTTGATGGGGAAAAATACCGTTTGAATAATAGATAGTTAATGCATGACCTCGAGGCCATATTGTTCCAACAACTGTTCTAATGTGCCCTTTTTTTGCATCTGTTCAAGTAGTTTGTTGATATAGCTGATCGAGGGGCTGCTATTTTGACGAACTAAAATGGTATGTTGATAGATTTGATCAAATTTTTTGGAGATCAGTAGTTTGTTTTTATCTTCGGGTGACTGGGAAAGATGATAATTCAAATACTCTTTTGACAATACTGCAATATCGCCACGATTATTAAGGATTAACTCAAGACTCTTTTTTTGGCTGTTAGTCTGTAAAATATTAAAATTATTTTCCAGATGTTTCTGGTCGGCATTAAAACCGGCGAATTTATAGTGATAGCCTAAAACCCCGACCATGGCTTTGTTTTTAAAATCGGAAAAAAATTCCTGCCCTCTGCCTGGTTTAGCTTGAGTTACATAAACTTCAGCACCTGTTACAAAAGTTTTCGAGACAGCGACTGGGTATTTTTCCCAACCCCAGTGTTTGCTTTCAAAGATCATCATGTCGAATTTTTCTTTTTCAAAATCACTGTAACGACGTCTAGCTGTTGTGGGTACTGCTATAAATTCATACTTCTGTTGAAGTGCATTCATCGCAGCTATCATTTGAACGGAAATGCCGGTCGTTTTATCAGTGATGAAAGCATAAGGAGGAAAATCGTATACGCCTACTTTGACAATTTCAGCAGCGAAAGCACTGGCAGAGAGTAAAGAGCTAACAAGTATGGCGTACAGTCTCATTCGCCTATATCCTCATTCCATAGCTCGGGTTTTTCCGCCATAAAGTGATTCATCATTTGTTTACATTCTGTGGAGTCGATCATTTCAATCTCAACACCTTTGGACTCAAGTAGCGCCTCTTCACCCATAAAACTTTGGTTTTCACCAATCACCACCTTGGGAATACCATAAAGTAAAATAGCGCCGGTGCACATAGAGCAAGGCGACAACGTAGTATAGATAATACTTTGGCGGTAAACACTGGCAGGTTGACGACCAGCATTTTCCAATGCGTCCATTTCACCATGTAAAGTGGGGCTTCCTGTTTGTACCCTTCGATTGTGACCACGACCAATGATTTTTCCATTATGGACCAACACGGATCCTATGGGTATACCACCTTGAGCTAAGCCTTTTTTAGCTTCATCAATCGCGGCTTGCATAAACTCATCCATCAGAACGGCCTAAAAAACATTCAAGTTAGTTCAATAGTAACAGTTTACAAAAAAAGTACAAATGGCTAAAAAGAGAGTGAAATAGTGCATTGAAGATGTTTTAGTCTAATGATTTAAATAGTAAATAGGGATAAAGTTTAGGGGGCTAATACAGCCGATGGATACTAATCCTATATCGTTGATAATATTATCTTATATGTTTAAATTTATCGAAGGTAAGGAGAATATTCGTAAAAATTGGCAGCGATTGAATCGAATCGTCAGGTCATTAATCTCAAAAAAACCGCAATACTTGCTAAGTACTGCGGTTTTTATGTTTACTATTTATCTATGGATTAAACCGCAGGTTTTAACGGGCAATATTTAATCCAGCTACACTTTAAATCGACTTATAATTTCGGTTAGCTGTTGGTTAATATCATCAACACTATTGATTTCTGCAAACACTTGTTTGCCATTTTTATCCAGCTCACCGACAATTTCACTAATGGTTGCCATGTTTTTACTGACCTCATGTGTGACATTGCTTTGTTCTTCGGCCGCCGCGGCAACTTGTGTACTTAAATTATTAATTTCCGAGACAATGCCCGTCATTTCATCCAAGCTTATTGATACTTCACCTGCCCCCGTGGCCGCTTTTTGGCAACGCTCTTTCGTTACACTCATTGAGTCAACAACCGTTTGATTACCTTTTAGTAAGCTAGCTAGTGCACTTTCAATCTCGTCAGTACTTGACTTGGTACGGCTGGCAAGATTACGTACTTCATCGGCAACTACCGCAAAACCACGGCCTTGTTCACCAGCTCGGGCTGCTTCAATAGCCGCATTAAGTGCCAATAAGTTTGTTTGATCTGCAATGCCACCAATAACACTCAAGATTGAGTTAATACCATCGGTCTTGTTACTCATTTCACTAACACTTTCTACCGAGTTATCAACGTCTGAGACCAATTCAGAGATAGTTTCTTGAGCTTGAGTTACAGTGTGCATAGAATCACGACCGGCATTATTTGCGTTGTCTGTGAGTAGTGCTACGTTTGCTATATCGCTTGCCATAGAGCCAGCCGTGGAGTTCATTTCTTCAATAGCCGTTACCACTTGTTCTGTTTCTTGAACATGTCCATCTAATATAGCTGTATTATGCTCTGATTGATCTTTTAGCGTATGGACATTGCCGTTTAGCGCAGTGGTAGCCTCTTTTATTTCTAACATCATCGATTGCAAGCTTTCTATAAAGCGGTTAACGCCATCTGCAATTTGGCCTAAATCATCATTTGAATCTACGTTTAGTCGCTGTGTTAAATCACCATTACCTTGAGAAAGCGCTGTGATTGTTTCTTTTAATACGAGGATAGGGCGATACAATATTTGTAATAAAATAAAGACCAATACCACGCTTATCAGGGTTGCTGCAAAAGTACTAACAATGGCGCTTGTTTTTGCTGTAGAAAGACTCGCATAAGCAATTTCTGTATCTAGAGCCAGCGTATAGTACCAGTATTTATCAGCGACTTTAATTTGGTGTGAGAAAAGTAAGTTATCCATGCCATCAAATTGATAATGAGTTATACCGCTTTTTTGGCTAACAGCAGCTAACGCAGCCTTTTTAAACCAAGGATAACTAGTTGCTAACTTTTTAGTTTCAACTGTTTTACTGGTCGAGGCTAATACCGTCGTGTCCTTATTAAATATTAATGCGACGGCTCCCGGAATTTCTGCTGAATCTTTAACTAATTGATTCAAGAAAGCCAATTTCATATCAACAGTAATGATACCGTTTTGTATTTGATGAACTATGCTGATCCAATAATCTATTGAATCGAAATAAGGCTCACTTATTGCTGTACCTGAGCTCCTACGAGCTAACTTGTAATAAGATTCATCTCTAACATCACCTTCAAATATGTGATTAGGCCACACCTCACTCGTTTGGTTCCAATAACCAACACCGCTTTCAAAACCAATAGCAGAGCTATTAAGGTTCATAGCAAAAGCAATGGTTTCTGTGAGTTTAACAAAATCTTCTGTAGTGCCTTCTTCTCGTTGGTTATCATAAAGTTTTGCTATTCTGGCTAAGCCTAATGCTTTTTCATTTAATTGCTTTTCAATAAGTTTGGCTTGTTGTTGAACGAACTGACTATTTTCTTTAATAATGAAAGCTGTTAATGCCTTTTCCTCTTTAACATAGGAAAAATAGCTTGTTAAAGAGACAGACAATCCAACCAATATTGTTATGGTAATAAGTAACAGATTTTTGAATCCAAATTGCATCATGATATATCTCTCTTGTTGATCACGGTAGATGATTTTACTTTACAGGTTGATATTACTTGTAATAATTTCAGTCTATTACATTTATATATTAAGTAACAACAATACACTTTTTAAGGGTATTAGGTAGTAAAAAATTAATGCATAAGCTTATTGAAAAGTATGTATGTAATTTAACCATAGGCTGTATTAATTGTTCAGGTACATTTACAAACTTTAATTGATCGACAATGCTTATTAATGATAGCTGACTTAAATGTAGTGGGGGTAGCATGAGAATATTAATAACAGGGGGTACCGGTTTAATCGGTAGACATTTTATCAATGCTTTTCAGCAACCGTATCAATTCACTGTATTAACGCGTAATGGACAAAAGGCAGAAAAGCTTTTACCAGCAGGCGTTGAATTTATCGAGCAACTGCCAGAGCAAAACTGCTTTGAGGTGATCATCAATCTTGCCGGTGAGCCTATTGTTGATAAACGTTGGACAGTTCAGCAAAAAGAAAAAATTTGTCAAAGTCGATGGCAAATAACTAAGCAAGTTGTTGCTATGATTGAGCGTGCTAAATTTAAACCTAGCTGTTTAATTAGTGGTTCAGCTATCGGTTATTATGGTGAGACAGGAAAAAATTTAACTGATGAAGATGCGCAAGTAACACATACGGGTTTTGCTCATGAATTATGTAAAAAGTGGGAAGATATTGCCTTAAAGGCTAAGGATCATTGTCGGGTTGTGTTATTACGCACTGGTGTTGTCTTGGCAAATGATGGTGGCGCACTAGCAAAAATGCGCTGGCCATTTTATTTAGGATTAGGTGGTAAGCTTGGTCATGGCCAGCAGTATATGTCTTGGATACATATCGAGGACATGATTCATGCTATTCAATTTTGCATGCTAACAGCTACCATTGAGGGGGCTATTAATTGCACTTCGCCACAGGCATCTACCAATGTCGCGTTCACCAAAGCTTTAGGGCAACAACTTAATCGCCCTACTTTATTTAGTGTACCAGAATTTATGCTTAAACTATTGATGGGGCAAGGCGCTGAGTTATTATTGATCAGTCAAAATATTTATCCGCAAAAGTTACTCATACAAGGGTTTGATTTCAATCACAGTAACCTTAAATATGCTCTTGCGGATTTACTCTAGTTTATATGACTCTCAAGCTATTTAGTCTTGTTAAAGCTACGCTCATGCACAAGTCGATAAAGTATTGGTAATACTAAAAGCGTCAGTAGCGTTGATGAGATAATACCGCCAATTACAACCGTTGCTAACGGGCGCTGCACTTCGGCGCCTGTGCCTATGTTGAGTGCCATAGGCACAAAACCTAAACCAGCGACTAATGCTGTCATCAACACCGGTCTTAGCCTAATCATGGCTCCGTCGATAATGGCAGTAAGCAACTCAGTACGTTCTTTACATAACTGCCTAATAAAGGCCAACATCACTAAGCCATTTAATACAGCCACCCCAGACAGAGCAATAAAACCGACTCCGGCAGAGATAGAAAGCGGCATATCGCGTAACCACAATGAAATCACACCACCAGTGAGTGCTAACGGAATACCAGTAAAAATGATAAGTGCATCTTTTACTGAACTAAAAGCCATGATGAGTAGTGCAAAAATTAAGGCTAGTGTCAGTGGTAATACAATCGCTAAACGTTGACTGGCAGACTCCAGTTGCTCAAAGGTACCGCCATATTCTAACCAATATCCTGCAGGTATCTCAACTTCGCTATTTATTTTGGCTTTGACTTCGTTAACAAAACTACCCAGATCTTTACCACGAACATTAGCAGTTACTACTATGCGCCTTTTGCCATTCTCTCTGCTTATTTGGTTGGGTGCTGGCGCAATATCAAGCGTGGCAACTTCAGATAAAGGGATATAACCACCTGAAGTTAAGGCGATAGGCAGCTCAGCTAATTTATTAACATCACGCCTGATCGTTTCGGGTAATCGAACCACTATATTAAAGCGACGGTCACCTTCAAAAATGAGTCCTGCATTTTCTCCACCGATAGCGGTAGCAACAGTATCTTGTAACTCAGCGACGGTTAAACCATAACGAGCCAGTGCGACTCTTTTAGGTTTAATTGACAGCATGGGTAAACCAGTGACTTGCTCAACTTGAATATCATTGGCACCTTCAACTTGCTCAAGCACTTCTCGAATCGCATTGGCCGATGTTAATAGTTGTTGCAGGTCATCACCGATGACTTTAATACCTAAATCGGCTCTTACGCCAGAAATTAACTCATTAAAGCGCATTTCAATGGGTTGAGTTAATTCAAAATTATTACCGGGTAGCTTTGCTACTTTTGCCATAATGTCAGCGGCTAATTCACTATGGCTCAAGCTAGCGTCTGGCCATTCATTACGTGGTTTTAACATAATAAAAGTATCGGCCACGTTCGGTGGCATAGGATCATTGGCAATCTCCGGTGTACCTATTTTTGAGAATACATTGAGTACTTGTGGAAATTGGTTAACGCTTTGTTCAAGTAATTTCTGCATTTCAACTGCTTGCTCTATCCCTGTGCCTGGAATACGAATTGCTTGTAATAAAATATCTTCTTCGTTAAGTTGAGGGATAAACTCTGAGCCTAAGGTTGTTGCTAACCAAGCGCACAATATGACTAATAATGTAGCCAATGAAAGCACTAACCAACGTAGCTTCATGGCGAGAAGTAACATCGGCTTATAAATTGATTTACTGACTTTTATCACGGCACTTTCTTTGTCACTAATATCGCCGGTCATAAACAAGGCAATAGCCGCAGGTACTAAAGTCACCGAAAAGACTAAAGCGGATAACAAAGCAATAACGACAGTCGCTGCCATTGGCTGGAACATTTTGCCTTCAACACCGGTTAATGAAAACAGTGGGATATACACCACGGTAATAATGATCACACCAAATAAACTGGGTCTTATCACTTCATTAGTAGCTTGAAAAACCACATGCAGTCGATCTTTTAATGCCAATCTAGCACCTTTTTGACGTTGTGACTCTGCCAGGCGGCGGGTGGCATTTTCCACAATAATTACTGCGCCATCGACAATTAAACCAAAATCTAATGCACCTAAGCTCATTAAGTTTGCTGATACGCCTGCTTGTACCATGCCTGTTATTGTCGCGAGCATAGTTAACGGAATTACTGCCGCGGTAATTAACGCCGCTCTAACATTACCTAACAATAGTAATAGCACCACTATCACCAATAAAGCACCTTCAACGAGGTTCTTTTGCACGGTAGCAATGGCTTTATCAACTAAGGTGGTTCTATCATAAACAGCGGTGACATTAATGCCTTGAGGTAAAGAACTTTGTACTTGTGCAAGCTTTTCAGCCACAGCGAGTGATACTTCTCGGGCATTTTCACCCACTAGCATCATGGCAGCACCTAGCACTGTTTCTTTACCTGAATGGGTCGCTGCGCCGGTACGTAAGGCCTTACCAATGGCGACTTCAGCAATATCGCTGACTTTAATGGGTGAATGGTTGATGTTTTTAATAACCACCTGCTCAATATCGGCAATGGTCTTAAGTTGTCCTGGCGATCTAACCGTCAGTTGTTGACCATTACTTTCAATATAACCAGCACCACGGTTACTGTTATTAGCGGCTAATGCCGTGTGAATATCGGTGAAAGAAATGCCATATTCAAGCATTTTTCTAGGTGATGGAGTGATGTGATATTGCTTATCAAAACCGCCTATAGTGTTTATTTCGGTAACACCTTTTACTAAGGCGAGTTGCGGCTTTATGATCCAATCCTGTATTTCCCTAAGGGCTGTTGCATCATATTGACTACCATTCTCTTGTCTTGCATCAGCATTGGCATCAAGGGTATACATGAATATTTCGCCCAGACCCGTTGAAACGGGACCCATTTCTGGTGATAAACCGGCAGGAAGTTTGCCCTTTATGGCATTAAGTCGCTCATTGATTAAGCTGCGGGCGAAATATAAATCAGTACCTTCATTAAAAACAACGGTGACTTGTGACAAACCATAACGTGACAATGAACGGGTGTACGATAAGTTTGGCAAACCCGTTAAGGCTGTTTCAACCGTGTAGGTAATGCGTTGTTCGGTTTCTAAAGGAGAATACCCATCCGCACGGGTATTGATCTGAACCTGTACATTAGTGATATCAGGTACGGCATCAATAGGTAATTTCTGATAACTCCAATAACCTAGCCCCATTACCACTAGGGTTAAGGTGATTATTAGCCAGCGTTTGGCAATTGAGAAACGTAAAAGTGATTCAATCATAATTATTTCCTAGTGGTGATGTTCAGCACTAGATTTCTCCAGTTCGGCTTTGAGTAAATAACTGTTTTTCACAGCATAGATCTCGTTTTTCTTTAACCCGGACAATACTTGTGAAAATTGACCATCGCTAAGGCCTAAACTAATAACGCGTACTTCAAAGCCTTGTTCATTTTTAACGAATATTACTTGTTTACCTTCCATTACTTGAATGGCGCTGTTATCAATAATAAGAGGCACTGCTAACTTGTTAATAACAACCGACCCGACCAGTAAACTACCGATAGACCACTTACTCTGACTATTATCAAGGGCTACTCTGGCGATACTAAAAGGACTATCATTTCGGCTAGGTAAAATCTGGCTGATCACTGAATCAGTCACTTGATTTTCCATACTGATGCGTACTGATTGGCCTATCGCTATTTTTGATTGTTGTGTCGCAAATACTTGTAATTCAAGCCATAACTTTTGGTGGTCTTCAATAGTAAGTAATACCTGTTCATTGGCTAACTCGCCTGGGTTAGCATTACGTTGAGTAATTACCCCTGAAATAGCAGAGTGGATGCTATAGCGCATTAAACTATTATTTGATTCGATTTCAGCAATAAGCTGACCTTTTTCTACCTTATCGCCGACATTTGCACTAAGTAGCGTAATAATACCGGGAAAACGTGCACGGACTTGACTCACTGCACTTGGCTCAGTTGTTGATGTTCCATATAAGGTAAGACGCTGTTTTATTTCACCAGATGTTGCTGTTAACGAAGTAATATCAACGGTTTTTATCATCTCGGCTGAAATAGCTATATGGCCTTCTTCGCTATGTTCATCGCCGTGTTCCTCACCATGATCGTTAGTGTGCTCATCTTTATGTTCAGTTTCATCACCATGTTCGATGGCCTTGTTGGTAGCTATAGAGCTATTTTCTTTTACTGCGACACGGCTGTCTGAATGTTTATCTACTTGGGAAGTCGCATTACTCGTTAAGGAGAAAGGCAGGATAAATATCAAGGTACTTATTAATATACCGTGCTTTATATTTTGAGCTAAAAAGGGACTGTTCATTAAATTATCCTTGGGTAAAACGATTATTTTCATATGAGGCATGTTGTGAAGCAGGTAAGGGCTCGGCAATAAGTTGTTCTATGTCAGCACCAAAACGCAAAGCGGCTGATGCCGATTTAATTAACGCTCGCTTTGCAATCAGTAACTCTTGTCTCGCGCTTAAATAATCAAGATAACTATATAAACCACGCTGATAGGCAATTTGCGTTTCTGCTAGTGCTTCTTCAAGTAGAGGAATAATGGTATTTCTTAAACTATTAGCGGTATAAATTGCCTGTTTTCTACTGGAGTAGGCTTGTTGTAATTGGCTATGTAAATTAAGTAATGCGGTGATTTTTCTTGCTTGTACTTCATCTCGCTCAGCTTGTGCGGTAATAATAGCGCCGCTATTATTCGTTGAGCTAAACAGCGGTATACTAAAACCTGCAACCAATGCGGTATCACCTATATCTTGTAATTGTTTTACCCCAAGAGTCCATTGTATATCGGCACTTGACTGACTTTTTGCTAAACGTAATTGCGCGTTTTTGAGTCGCTCTTCACTGGCAAAGGCGAGTAGTGCAGGATTTTGTTTTACTTTGGCATAGAGTTGGTCAAAAGCGACATCGGCTGAGAAGTAATATAAATCACCAGCAACCTTGTTAAAATCGACCAAACTTTCATTCCATAATAAGGCTAAAGAAAGCTTAGAATAAGAAAATTTCTGCTGCTTTGCTGATAAGCCTAAGCGGGCATTACCAACGGCGGCCAAGGCACGTTTTATTTCGGCTTTTGGCGTTGAGCCTGCTTTAGCACGTTTTTCAACTGCAACTAAAGTCTCTTCCGCCAATTGTGTTGCTTCATTTGCTAAGCTCAAATTGGCTTGGGCGGTAAGTACATCAATATAGCGACGTGTTACTTCAGCTAATAGACTTAAGGCGGTAATTTTACGTTCAGCGGATAACTGCGCACTTCTATGACTACCCATATCACGACGTGCGGCACGCTTGTCGCCCATTTCAATGACTGACGATAAAGACACAGTGAACTCTGCACCATCAAAACCTTTTAACTGACCACTACCGGCAAAATTTTCTGCTTCAAAAGCTAACTGATAAGCTGGCGCTAAAGCCTGAGTTTGTTGCTGGCCATCAAGTGAAACTTGACGTAGTGAGAACACTTTTAAAGCGGGATTTTTAGCTAGCGTTCGTTTAATAGCAGTGGCTAAAGTCAGCGTGTTTAGCTGTTTAACCTCTTTCGCTAGGGTATTTGGACTTAGTAGTAATACGGTTAAACAGATAACTAGTTGGTTTGTTAAACGAGGTACTCTCCAGGCTGGAGAGCGACGTAATAACATA
Organism: Colwellia sp. 75C3; assembly: GCF_002836255.1. GTDB lineage: Bacteria > Pseudomonadota > Gammaproteobacteria > Enterobacterales > Alteromonadaceae > Colwellia. The sequence continues at coordinate 451,820 of NZ_PJAU01000059.1, forward strand.
CGATAATTAAACAAAGGCATGATCTTTCCTAATATTCACTAAAATTATTTACATTACTAACTTGCTAGAGAGTAACAAATTACTGATATTTCCAGCTACCGGTAGCAGATGGTTATCGTTATAATGGCAGCATGATAAACCTTCCAGTTACGGTAAGGTCAAGTGTTTTGAACAAATGTATAAAAATGATATAAAGGCTCACATGAAAGTTAATATGAAAATAAGCCAATTAGCTAAAGAAAGTGGAATTGCCAGTAAGACCATACGTTATTATGAAGATATTGGCTTATTGCCCACGGCTCATCGAAAGGATAATGGTTATCGAGAATATCGCACGAGTGATATTGAGCGCTTGGTGTTTATTAGGCGTTGTCGAGAGTTAAAAATACCATTAGATCAAATTAAGACACTGATAGCCGTGCAAGTAGATCAAAAGTCATCTTGTCAGGAAGTTGATGCCTTGATTGAACAACAGTTGGATAAAGTAAGAAAAACGATTGCTGAATTGACCTTGTTAGAGCAGACACTGCATGCCTTAGCTACGTCGTGTCCAAATGATAAGGTAGGTGATTGTCAGATATTAAAGAATTTACAGCAAGAGCAAGTAAATTAATTAGTGCGAGTACCCAAGACGAATACCCAAGATAAGTATCCAAACTATACAGCAAATGTTGACGCTGCATTGCCAATATATTAAAAACTGAGATAGATAGTAACTAAAAGCATTTACCAAAGGGTAAATGCTTTTAGTTTAAAAATGACATTATTTTTTAGCTTCTTTAGCTTTAGCTAGTTGGGCACGTAAACCTGCCATGCCTTGTAAGTTCGATTGCTCTACATGTTCAACAGTTTTTTTCTTTGCTGCACCCAATTCCCAATTTAAATCATCTTGCGGTAATTCATGTAAGAATCGACTCGCTTCAGTACGAGACAATTCACCAAACTGTCTGCGCTCTCTCGCGTAAGTGAATATTAACTCACGCTGAGCACGAGTAATACCAACATAAGCAAGGCGACGCTCTTCTTCAACACTGCCTTCATCAATACTGGTTTGGTGAGGTAATAAACCTTCTTCCATACCAATTAAGAATACATAAGGAAATTCTAGCCCTTTAGAAGCGTGCAGTGTCATCAACTGAACTTGATCGTTACTGTCTTCCTCTTCATTGCGCTCCATCATATCGCGCAAAGTTAAGCGTGTAACAATTTGCGGCAAGGTCATCGGCTCTTCGTCATCACCACCTTCAAGCATTTGGGTAACCCAGCTGAAGAGCTCGGTAACATTTTTCATACGCATCTCGGCCGCTTTAGCGCTCATCGAGGTATCGTATAGGTAGTCTTCGTAATTAATTTGTCGGATCATAGAACGTAATACTGCAGCGGTATCACCGCGTTCAGCCTGATCACCAATATCAACGACCCATTGGGTGAATGCTTGCATCTTCATTAGGCTGCGACCTGTTAAGGTTTGTTCTAAGCCAAGTTCAAAACTAGCAGCAAACATACTAATTTGGCGCATGTTAGCGTAAGTGCCTAATTTTTCTAAGGTAGCAGGGCCTAATTCACGCTTAGGTACATTAACAATACGCAAGAAAGCATTATCATCATCAGGGTTAACGAGTACACGTAAATAGGCCATCACATCTTTTATTTCAGGACGTGAGAAAAATGAAGTACCACCACTGATTTTATAAGGTATACGGTTTTGCATCAGGGCTTTTTCAAGCAAACGAGATTGATGATTACCACGATATAGAACAGCGTAATCTTTATATTGGCTGCGGTTCATAAAGCGATGACCAATCAACTCGCCAATAACACGCTCAATTTCATTCTCTTCATTTTTTGCTTGTATCACTCTTAACTCTACGCCGTAGGCAAGTTCACTAAATAACGCTTTGTCATAAACATGGGGGTTATTGGCGATCAGTACATTGGCACATTTTAATATACGACCACTAGAGCGATAATTCTGCTCAAGTTTAATCAATTTGAGATCGGGAAAGTCTTTACCAAGCAGTATTAAATTCTCTGGTTTAGCGCCACGCCATGAATAAATAGACTGATCATCATCGCCTACGACGGTTAAGCGACCGCGATCGCCGGCAATATTTTTTACTAATTCGTACTGGCTAGCATTAGTATCTTGGTACTCATCCACTAATAAATAACGAATTTTGTTCTGCCAACGTTCACGTACTTCAGGATAGTTTTTCATTAACAGCGTAGGGATAAGAATAAGATCATCAAAGTCTAAGGCGTTATAGGCTTTCATATGTTTATGATAGCGCTGATAAAATTCTGCATACTCACTGCTATCAGCATCATTGGCTGCTTTGATGGCATCATCAGGCAAGAATAAGTCATTTTTCCAATTGGATATTTTACTTTGTAGTCTACTTAGTAAATCTTTATCACCATCAAGTTCATCAATGGTTAATTCTTTCAGTAATGCGAGGGAGTCTTGGTCATCAAATAAGGTAAAGCCAGGTTTATAACCTAAGGTTTTAATTTCACGACGGACAATATCAAGACCTAACGAGTGAAAGGTTGAAACCGTTAAACCACGGGTAAGTTCACGGCCAAGCATTTTTTGAATACGCTCTTTCATTTCACGTGCCGCTTTATTGGTAAAGGTTACCGCGGCAATATTACGTGCTTTGTAATCACATTTTTGAATGAGGTAAGCTATTTTTTGACAAATAACACCTGTTTTACCTGAGCCGGCGCCTGCCAATACTAGGCATGGACCAGTCACAAATTTTACCGCTTCATTTTGTCCAGGATTTAGTTTCATTACTTTTTCGCTGTTATATTCGAATAAACTTTCGTGTGGTAGATTTTACCTGTTTTTAGTCATGTGCAAAACAGTTACAATGATATCAAATGCAAATCGATGAGAAATTATGATGATTAATGCCAAAAAAATTGAAGAAATTGCCAAGCAAGTAACAGATTCTATTCCACCTAGCCTGAAAAATATGGCCAGTGATTTTGAAGATAAAGCTAAATCTGTTTTGCAAAGTAAATTATCGCAGCTAGATGTGGTGACACGCGAAGAATTTGATGTGCAAACACAAGTATTGATCAAAACACGTTCTAAAATAACTGAACTTGAAGCTAAACTAGCTGAGCTAGAAGAAAAAATAGCATCAAGTTAATATAAGTTAACAACCCATTATTCATACAATACCAAGGACGAGAATATTCCATGTCAGCTGCTAAAGTCGCCTTAACGTCAGGCCCCTCGAAAATCACCTGTTTCAAAGCTTATGATATCCGCGGAAAATTAGGCGAACAATTAAATACTGATGTCGCTTATCGCGTCGGTCGCGCCTTTGCTCAACATACCCAAGCAAAAACCGTGGTAGTGGGGGGGGATATTCGTTTAACCAGTGCAGAGTTAAAAAAAGCGTTAGCTGAAGGTTTAATGGCTGGTGGCACTAACGTTATTGATTTAGGTTTAGCAGGCACAGAACACATTTACTTTGCGACCAGTCACTTACAATGTGATGGTGGCATTGTTGTTACTGCAAGCCATAATCCTATTGATTACAATGGTATGAAGTTGGTACGTGAAAATTCAAAACCTATTAGTGGTGATACAGGTCTTTTTGATATTCAAGCACTTGCTGAGAAAAATGATTTTGTCGATGTTGAAACGGTAGGTACGTTAACAACAGTTGATATTACTAAGCCTTATACTGAGCACTTATTAACGTATATAGATGATAAAAACATCACTCCGTTAAAGTTAGTGGTGAATGCTGGCAATGGTACCGCAGGTCCAGCGCTTGATGCTATCGAAAGTGCCTTTAATGCTTTAAATGTTCCGGTTGAATTTATTAAAGTACATCATGAGCCCGATGGTAGTTTTCCTAACGGTATTCCAAACCCATTACTTATCGAAAATCGTGCCGCAACCCGTGATGCAGTCATTAAACACGGTGCTGATATGGGCATTGCCTGGGATGGCGACTTTGATCGTTGTTTCTTATTCGATGAGAACGGAGAGTTTATTGAAGGCTATTATATTGTTGGCTTATTAGCTGAAAACTTTTTAAATAAAATTGAAGGCAGTAAAGCTGAAGCAAAAATTATTCATGATCCACGGCTAACTTGGAATACTATTGATATTGCCGAGAAAGCAGGTGGTCAAGCCATTCAAAGTAAAACTGGTCACGCGTTTATTAAAGAACGTATGCGTAGTGAAGATGCTATTTATGGCGGTGAAATGAGTGCTCATCATTATTTCCGTGATTTCTTTTATTGCGATAGCGGCATGATCCCTTGGTTGTTAATAGCAGAGCTTGTTTGTTTACGTAAACAGCCACTCTCTAGTTTAGTGAAAGAGCGTATAGCGGCTTACCCATCTTCAGGTGAAATTAATAATACTATTGCCGACCCTAAAGCAGCCATTGCCCGGGTTTTCTCTTTTTATCAAGAACAAGCACAAGTGATTGATAAAACAGACGGTATTAGCATGGAATTTGGTAATTGGCGCTTTAACTTACGTAGCAGTAATACAGAACCTGTAGTTCGCTTAAATGTTGAATCTAAAGCTGATGTGACATTAATGCAGGAAAAAACAGCGCAAGTATTAGCTTTGTTACTTACAGAGTAACTGGCTGAGTTGTCTTCTTTTATGGTTGATAGAGAAAAACTTTCGTACTTCAAACTCTGTTAGAACGACTAAATAATTTTTCATTATTTATAGCAAACCAATGAAAGGCAAGAACCAATATTCAGTATTGCTATGTGATATTGAAGCTATTTTGGTCGATAAAGAAAGTGGGAATATCAGGTAAACATAGCTGGTTGTCATTAATAACCAGCCGATGCAATCCTCATTCACATTAAGAACAGTGGCGTTGAAGTAATTACCATGCCCCATTTGTACCTAGCTGGCATTGTGATTGCAAATAGACTATTAACGATATCGATAATTAGGCTGACGTTCTCATTTTAGTAACAAACTATGAATGTTATGGTCATTTAAACGTAGCGAGTCTCTTACTTAATAGACAGGTATAAATAAGCCGATTAGCTTTACTGTTAATAGGCTTGGTTTTTTGTTAGTTTTAAGCCAATAGGTATAACTAGTTTACAAATGCAATACCTTTAGGTATTCACTTAATAATAACAGCAAAGGAAATTCTGCATGAAATTCGTAAAAGCTTCTCTCTATTTAAGTATCGCTCTGGCATTGACTGCCTGTAGTGAGCAAGTCTCTGTTGAATCTCATCTGACAAATGCAAAAAGCTATCTGAGCCAAAATAAAGTCAATGAAAGTATTATAGAATTAAAAAATGCTATTAGAGCCGATAGCAAAAATGGAGAGGTTCGTTTTCTGTTAGGTCAGATCTATTTAAATTTAGGAGATGGTGCCGCGGCAGTAAAAGAACTTGAGCGAGCTCATCAGTATAATTATGCGGTAAACAAAGTACTGCCTTTACTTGCTCGAGCATACATATTAACGGATAGTGATGTTGATTTGTTGGCATTAAGTACAGCAGCCAAGAAACTTGCTGCTGAAGAGCATAGCCAATATTTAGCCTATCAAACACTCGCAGCGTTACGTAGTGAACAACCTGAATTGGCACTACAAAGTGTTGAGTTGGCACAGTCGATTGCTCAGCAAAGTCTTTATAGCATGCTTGCTTCGGCGTACTTTCAGTTATCAGAAAATAAATATGATGAAGTTAAAACATTAATTTCACGGATTTTAACCATCGATGCCAAGCAAGTAGATGCGCTAATGCTACAAGGGCAAGTATCGATGGTAACTAAAGATTATCAGCAAGCAGCACTTAGTTTCCAAGAATATTTAAACCTACAACCTCGCTCCGGCATTGTGCAATTACTGTTAGCTGATGCATTACTTAAGTCAGGGCAAGATGAAGAAGCTGAAAAGTATGCTGATGCTATATTAGCCCAAATAGATAGCCAACCTTTTGCACATTACATTAAAGCCATGGTTGCTTTTAATGCCAAAGATTTTGATAAAGCCAGTGAGCATGCTGAAATGGCCTTATCAGCGAATTTTAATCAGTTTAATTTAAAACTAGTCGCTGGTGCGAGTGCCTTTTATTTGAAAAATTGGCAGCAGAGCCATCGTCATTTAACTTCAGTCGTTAAATACTTGCCTAAAGACCATCAAGCTAGACGTATGTTGGCTGTCACTCAACTTGAGTTGGGGTTAATTGATGAGATAAGTGCGACTATTGGTGATTTTGAAGGGAGCCAAGCTGATGATGGCCAATTTTTATCTTCATTAAGTTATAAGTTATTAGAGCTTGGGGCAACAGCTGAAGCAAAGAAATTACTTGAGATGAATGAAGACGCTAGCTCAAATAATGCAGGGGATAATGCTAGAAAAGGTATTTTAAAGTTAATGATGAATGATCCTTCTGGCATTCAGGACTTACAAGATGCAGTTAAACTCGATCCTAAATTTATCGAAGCCGAATTGGCGTTAGCTTATGCTGCGATCCAAAACAACGATATTGAAAAAGCACGAGAAATAGCGAATAAATGGCAACAAAAGTACCCCGAAAAGTCTGGCGGTTATAGCTTGATGGCAAGTATTGCTATTAAAGAGAAAAAATATACCGCAGCTGAAGATTCATTAAAACAGAGCTTAGCATTAGAGCCAGACAATCTTTTTGCATTAATGGAGCAACTAAGGTTAGCTCGCCAGCAAAAAAACACAGCATTAAGTCAGCAACGTATCGATTACTTAATTACACGGGCACCCAATAATAATAAAGTACTAAGACATTACTTTGGTGTTTACCGTAATGAAATGGCGTTAGGAAAGCTGCAGGCGGCCTATAAAACAGATAAAACTGATATCAAAAAAGCGATATTGGTTGCTGAAGCTATGGTGAGTTTAGAGCAATATAAAGAAGCAGAAAGTTTACTTGTTAACTTCACGCAAACCCCAAAATTGCCAAAACGTTACTGGCAATTAATGGTGTATAACTATAAAAAACAAAATGACGGTAAAAAAATTCAATCGACGTTAGAGCAGTGGTTAAAAGCAAGTCCATACCATATAGAACCAGTGGTGCTGTTAGCAGACCTACATGCTAATACAGGTAATAATGAACGTGCGTTGAATGTAGTAAAACGAGGTTTAGATTATCATCAAGATAATTTGGTATTACAGTTGGTGAAAATGCAGTTATTACTTAACAGTAAACAAATTACTCCCGCTAAAAATCTGTATAAAACATTAGCCGTTACCAATATTAATACAGCCTTAAAAGAAGGGCTACTTGGAAGAATTTTATTATTAGAAGAAAAATTTACTCAAGCCATACCTAAATTAACTAAGTTATATCAAGTTTATCCGAGTAGTCAAAATGCAGTGTATTTGGCGGGTGCTTATATAGGTAATGAAGAAGCGACTAAAGCCGCTAAAGTACTAGAGCATCATTTAACTATTGATCCAAATGAAAACCGGATTAAAACGATGCTAGCGGGAATTTATTTAGAAAATGACAACAATAAAGCGATAACGGTTTATGATGATGTTGTTAAAAAACAACCAAAAAATGTTATTGCTCATAATAATTTGGCTTGGTTGTATTTAGAGCAAGAAAAAATAGATAAAGCCTTGATACACGCAAAAGAAGCTTATTCCTTAGCACCTAAAATCCCTAATGTTGCTGATACTTACGGTAAAGTATTACTTAAATCAGGTGATAATCGAGGGGCGTTAAAGTATGCCGCTAAAGCGTTTGATTTATCGAAAGGGAAAGATGTTGATATTGAACTTAATTATATTGAAGCACTCATTGTTAACAGCCGAGTAAATGAAGCAAAGGAACTATTAAAGCAAACGTCCCCAAAAACAGATGAACAATCTAAGAAAAAGGCCGAGTTACAAGCACAATTATAAAGACATTTAGATATACCAAAAGCGACTGTGAGAGCAGTCGCTTTGTTTATTTTGCTAAAAACATTCGTCAACCTAGCGACAACAATTTACCTTAGTTTCAGGTGAATAGCTCAAAATTTCATTAAAGGACTTCTCATGAATAAAATAATTATAACATCTGCAATAACGCTAGCACTGAGCTTAAGTGCTTGTAGCGAACAAAAAACAGCAGAGCAATTAATTGCCAGCGCTAATCTATATAGCCAGCAAGGAAAATTTTCTAACGCCATTATAGATTATAAAAATGCCGTGCGTTTAGCACCACAAAGTGCTGAAGCGCGTCTAGGGTTAGGTCAGACATACCTTAATCAAGGTAACTATATTAGTGCTGAAAAAGAATTAGATAGAGCGGTAGAGCTTGGAATCAGCTATGCACAAGCAGCAACACTGTTAGCACAGGTAAAAACTCGGCTAGATAAGTTCGAAGAAGTTGAGCAATTAGTTAAGTTAAGTGAGGAGCTAAACGATAATGACTATCTTACCGTTTTAAGTTATGCCGGCATGGCTATGCTTGCTAATGGTCAAGTAGCTAAAGCCCAAGATTATTTTTCCCAAGCTGCCGCCATTTTACCTGAGAGTGCTTACAGTAAACTTTCGCAGGTTTATCTTATTTATATTGAGAGAGATTTTGCACAAGGATTGCCGATCATAAATAACTTGTTAACAGAGCAGGGTACATTTTCCGAAGCATCTTTGTTACAAGGTTACTTACATTTTGCGCTAACTGATTATGAACAAGCTATTGGTTCATTTACACAGTATTTAGCTAGTTATCCGCTTGATCATAACATTCGCTTCTTCTTAGCCGATAGCCAGATCAAAGCAGGTAAATACGAACAAGCGACTGTAATCACAGATTCTTTACTGAAACTGTTCAAAGACTCCCCCTTAGCTTTACAATTTAAAGCACAGCTTGAATATCAGAATAAAAATTATAGTGAAGCAAGAAATTATGCCAATAAGGCGATACATCAGGATGAAGACGCGGTTATTGTGAGACTTATTTCAGGTGTTAGTTCATATCATTTAAATGATATTGAACAAGCCTATACCCACCTGAGAGCAATCGATAAATATTTGCCAAATACTCATCCGGTAAAAAAAATATTAAACGTTGCTAAACTTAAGCTTGGTTATTATGCTGAGACGGCAGAAAGCCTATCTGAGCTACAAGAGTTAACGCCTGATGATGTGAACTTGCTCGCAGCGACCACCGCCAATTTAATAAGTATTGGCGAGCTAGATAGTGCTTTAGCATTAATAGATAAATCTAAACAATTACCGAGAAATAGTAAAATTCCATCAACAGAAGCAGAGGTAATTCAACAAAACGAACAACGAGTAGACAATGAGTTAGCATTAGCTATCGAGTATTTGAAACAGGACGAAAATACTAAAGCCCAGCAAATAGCAGACGAACTTAAATCAGCGCTTGAAAGCAAATACTTAGGTTTATTATTGCAAGGTATTATTTACGTTAAACATAATGACCAAGCGAAAGCTGCGCAAAATTTTGAGCAAGTTTTGTTATTAAAACCAGAGAATATTGCTAGTTTGTTCAATTTGGGCTTATTGAAACAAAAGAATAATCAGCACCAAGCAGCGTTAGCATTTTATAAGCGAGTACTTGCTATTTCTAATGTTCACTTAGGTACGTTAAAAAATCTTATATCGCTTGCTAATAATGAAAAAATGGTAAAAGACGTGATTGAGCTTTTATCGGCTCATGAATACCAAGATAGCTTAAAATTGACTATTGCACTTGCGCAAAGTTTGCGGATAAATAATAAAATCGCTGAATCTATAATTGTGTTAGAACAAATATCAACAGAGGTAAAGTTAACCTCATCTTATTATATGGTACTAGGAGATAGTTATTTACAAAAACAAGACGTTATGAAATCGAACATAGCTTATTCTCAGGGACTGATAATCGAACCTCAGAGTTTACTGCTCAATGTACGCTATATAGGTACATTAAGTAGTCTAAAAAAATACCCTCAGGCATTAGTGCAAGCACGTAAGGCATATAGTTACTATAAAGAGAGCGACAGAATTTCTGTTCTACTTACTTATCTTGAAGCCAAAAATAATAATGTTATTCAGGCCAAAGAGATGTTAGCCAAATTAAAAAACAAACAAGTTTCGCATCATCTATTAGACATGGTAACAGGTGAAATAGCGCTGTATGAAAAAAAATATCAAGAAGCTGTTGATGCCTTTTCTTCAGCTTATGAGCTAAAGGCTGATCAGATTAACCTGATAAGTCTTGCTCGTGCACTTAAACTGTCAGGGCAAGCTAATGAAGCTGAAAAACTACTAGAGAAGTTCATTGAAAAGCACCCCGAAAATGAGCAAGTACGTTTACTTTTGGTTAGTTTGTATAGTGAGAAAGATCACACTAAAAAAATAATTCAGTATCTATCGTTATCTAAATCTTCTCCAGGTAAAGCGTTAATATTTAATAATCTTGCCTGGTTTCAATACAAAGCAGGGCAAGTCAAGGCAGCACTAAAAAATATTGAGAAAGCGAAAAAATTGCAAGGTGATAGTTTAGCGATACAAGAATCATACGGTGTGATATTAATTGCTAATGATGAGTTTACTAAAGGCATATTAGCGCTTGAAAATGCGTTGAACAGGGGGTCTGTTAGTACAGAGGTAAAGGAAAAAATAGCTGAAGCTATGGCGCTTGTTAAGCGAAGAGAAAATGAAAAAAAGCAGTAACTATATATTTGTAATCTTGTGTCAGTAAATTTTACAGATTAAAAATACGAAATACCGAGCCCTAGTTAAGTTTCTGTATTGTAACGATTTATTGATGTTGGCACACTTAATGCTTTACAAGGGTTAAGATAGCTTGTTGGCCAAGATGATTAAATGTTAATAAGCATGAAATCAGGAATGATATAACTACACATAAGGGTAAAGGATATAATGAATAACTTTAAAACAATAATAGCGGCTTCTGTCATTGCTTTAGCAAGTACAACTGTTTCTGCTGATGAAATCACTGCTGGTGGCATTTCATGGGATGAAACTGAACGTAATAATGGCGTTGCGGCAGGATTTACTTTTCAAGAGTGGTTTACAAATACTACAACAGGTAACACTGTTCTAGCTGCAGTTGGTACTGAATTAGTAGGTGTTGGTGAGTTTAATGGTTTCTTTGAATCTCGTGGAGTAGGTTATACTTTTAACCCTACTGTCTGTAACTTTTGTGAATTAACATTCTCATTTGGTGGACTTGTTGTGGAATCTGTATCTTCTGCTGGCGTAGTTTACGATACAACTAATGCTTTTTTAAACGTATATATGGATAAGGATCATAACACTCCTTATGTTGACATCCTTGGTAACAATGCCCTAGAAATTGGTAACTTTAGTAACGGAACTGCTGCTTCAAATACTGCGTATACTCAGGTTATTGAAGCAACTGATGGCGATCTTTGGGCATCATTTGATATTGATAGCTATGGTAAGTTAGGTGGTGATGTTTTTACTACAATGGAGTTAAGTGTTACTGGTGGTTCAGCCGCTGCTGAATTAGATTACAACAACGACCCGTTATTTGACGTATCTGATATTGTTATGACTAAATCAGCGATTAGAGGAGCTTTGGATTTGTATACTACGCAATCTAATGGTCAATTCTTTAATAAAGTACCAGAGCCTACTTCAATCGCTCTTTTCGGTTTAGCTCTTATGGGTTTAGCTGGCGCAGCACGTCGTAAAGCTTAATATTGCTTATGACTTAAAACTTCAATGATTTAACTATCAATTAAGTTTTAAAATAAAAACCTCCAAATGGAGGTTTTTTTATGCCTGAAATATATGAAGTTAAATCTGAGTAGATATTGTGGAGTATGTTATTAATCGACTTAGTAATAATGAATGGCTGAGGCAATGATTAAAATTAACATGGCGATGTAGGGAACTCAGCGATTTACAACTTATCGTCATCTTCGAGGTATCTGATCGAAGATCCAGCTGTTTGATTCCCATAAGACATTTCGGGAATGACATTAATACCAATTCCGATAAGTTTCTGATCTTGTTGTACGAAGTAAAAATATTTCAGGGCAAGGCGCTTGATTGACCAATAGCTGGCTATTGGGATTGAAAGCAACGCCGTCATGGAGAATTTTAGCCAGTACAAGTGGTCAATAATTTAACGGAATTGGTATAACTATTTGTTATCATCATCACCTACAAAAAAGCCCCTATTTAACTTAGTTAAACAGGGGCTATTTACAGGACTCAAAAATCGAAAGCTTACTTAATCTTAGCGTAATAAGTCGCTAAATTAGCCACGTCAGCTTCAGAAAGACCTGCAGCCATCGCTGACATTACAGGATCTTTACGGTTGCCAGATATAAAATCTTTAAGTTGCTTAGCAAGGTAAGCTTCTTTTTGACCTGCTAAGTTAGGGTACATAGGTATAGCAGAAATACCAGCGGCACCATGACAAGCTGCACACATTGCTGACTTTGTTTTACCTGCGGCTGCATCGCCAGCAAACACAGGAGATGCCATCATAACCGTTGCTGTTGCAACAGCAAGTATAAGTTTATTCATAGTTTCACTCTCTTTGATTTAAAGGTTTTGTAACCAGATAAAATGCAAGCATGATAGTTGAGTTACAAAGATAAATTATCTGTTTCGAGTATATGAAAATTATTGTAACTTGTCGTTGATTTTTTTATCAAAACTTCTGATTAACATCAAGCTTTAGTCGTATAATTAACTATATTCTACCAGAAAATAAAACTGAACATTATGAGCGCTTTACCAACCTTACAAAGTCTTGAATCGTTGACGTATCATGCCGATCACTTGAACGTGAAATTTAAAATCGACTGGTATCAAGAAGATATTAATGAATTAATTGTCCTACTATTTTTATCCATTGAACCTATTGTAATACAGGACAAAATCATTGGCGCTGATCGAGAGAACATTCGCTTTAATTGGCATGATGGTTATTTTGTCTTGAATTTCGATTATTATAGTCAATCATGTTGGATTGAAGGGCAAGATAGTGCAAGTACACAAGAGTTAGCGACTCTTCACTTGGCAATAACAAAAAAATGAACCTCAACGACAAACCGATTGATAACATTTTAGTCAGTGCCTGCTTTTTAGGTAAGCGTGTCCGTTATAATGGCATAGTACAAACGCTTGAGAGTAAGTTATTGCAACAATGGCAAAAGCAGGGACGGTTATTTTCTATATGTCCTGAAGTTATCTCGGGCTTACCTGTCCCAAGGCCGCCGGCAGAAATAAACCAAATAACAAACAAAGTTATTACCATTGAATTTGTTGATGTCACTCAGCAGTTTACTAACGGAGCTAAGCAGGCATTACATTTATGTCAGCGGCAAAATATTCAGTTTGCGCTATTAAAAGAATCAAGCCCCTCATGCGGTAGTAATACTATTTATGATGGAACTTTTTCTCAAAAAAAGATTACCGGTGAAGGCTTAACCACTCAGATTTTACGTCAGCATGGCATAAAAGTATTCAGCGAAGACTCAATAGAAGAATTAGCTGAGTTAATAAACTCTAGTGATCCGACCAGTTAGTATGCATAATGAATTACATGATTTTAAAATTTAAATTAAAGAAGATAATTCAATGGCCAATAAATTCAGTACCATCATTAGCAAAGTTAACAAAACACCAAGGTTCATACGATCATTTTTATTAACGAAACTATTTTCCAGTAAAGTCAAATTTGCTGGCACCACAGGTATTGTAATTAAGGAAATTACTCCCCAAAAAACAAAGTTATGCTTAGCGAATAAAAAGGCAGTGCAAAATCACATTGGTGGTATCCATGCAATTGCCGCAGCCGTGTTAGCTGAGTCTGCCACAGGTATAGTTTTTGGTATGAATGTTCCTGATTCAAAGCTACCTCTTCTTAAGTCTATGCAGGTAAATTATCAACGACGTATGCAAGGTGGATTAACTGCGGTTTCTCGGTTATCAGATGAGCAGATTGCACTCATTTCTCAAGAAGAAAAAGGCAGTATTTTCGTACCTGTAACGATAGAGGATGAATCAGGGCAAGCACCTATAGAATGCCAGATGGAATGGGCATGGGTAAGTAAAAAAAGAACTAAGTAAAGCGCGATCCTTAATGCCTTGAGAGGCGATATGGTATAAAATATGGTTCAAGGGAATTGGACTATGTAGATAAGATATGAGCACAAATAAATCGGGTGAAAACGGTAACAATTTACTTGCTAAGCAAGCTATTGAAATCGAGAGTACAGCAGCACCATTTTATCAATACTTTACTGTATATCTTATTGCTATATTCTTGGTTGTTGTTGTTGCATTATCTTCAGCATTACTGATTTTTTCTCAGCAATCTACCTCTTCTCAAGCGCTAATAACTGACCATCTAGTACCGCTGCAAACGCAGTTTATTCAGCAAACTTATTTGATTAATACCAATAAGCTCATTGATGGCATTTTGAAAAATGGCAATGCCTCTGAATTGATTACCTTACAACATACACTCTCATTACAAAGTAAAAAGTTATCGTTACTAAAATCAGAGCATAAAAACATTTATCAGCAGTGGTTTACTACTAATAATCTTGCTACCAATTTAATTACTCGTATTGAGTCAAGCCAAACAAGAAATGATCTGTTGAAAAATAGAGCATTAATTCAACTTGATACCTTACTTGATGCTATAAAAATTCAATTAAATAATTCACAAAGAAGTCCTAGTCAAGTCGAACTATTATCTAAAGTAGAAAGAAAAACCACCAATATAGTGGTCATGCTAAAGCGCTTAAGTTTGCAAACGCCACTTACTACTTTCGAACAGCTAGATGATCAAATAAATTCAATGTTTAGTGCCGATTATGCTAAACAACTGGCTCATTTACAGAATGAAAGTCTGGCTATAGCCGATATTGTCAGAGACTTTATTCGTTTTGAAGACCTTATATTAAAACGTGGCTTATTAGTTAAGTGGCAAGCTCACTTAACTTTGATGGATGATTACCAACAACAGCTTGTTGTTCAACAACAACAATTACATAGTATTCTTGACTCTACATCCGGCAGTAATCAAGCGGAAAATCCTTTAATTAATGACAATATAGCCACTAATGAACGAGCCTTATCCGTAATCCAATTACCCCTATGGATATTTATTATTTTTGCTTTAGCATTAAGCTTCGTAACAGGGTTACTTTGGTTAATTAGAGCTCGACTCAAGTCGGCTAGTCAGTCAGCTACTCGCTTTATTGACCGTGTTTTAGATGGTGAACAGGTGCCTCTACTAGCGAAGAATAAGGCTAGTTTTTTACACCTTGAACAAGCTGATTTTTATAGTCATGAGTCCGAACAGATAGCTAATAAAATACAAGAACTTAAGAGTAGCAGTTATAGTGAATTAGAGTACCTTGCGCTTAAGGATGACAATGAAAACATTGAAAAACAAATAGTTAAAGGTAACTCGAATCAAGAAAAATTAAAACTTGAAGTGGAGTTGCTCGAGTTTAATGCTATGGAAAAATATAAATCACAATTATTACTTGAACAGGAACGTTGCAAAGAGCTTCATTTAGCCGCTATAAAGCAGTTAGTCTTATTAGGACGTAGTGCGGTTACAACGGCCAATATCTGTGATGAAAATGGTGCTAATACAGAAGATAATTATTTGTATCATGCCCACCTTCAAGGTCGTAATTTGGTGAGAAAACTAAGGCAAGCGAGTTGTTATCGATACTTGCAAAGTAATGATGCCGTACTGACATTAAGTGATGTAAATCTTGTTAGCCAAATACAGGCTATTTTACTTAATTTACGCAATAGACTATTCACCTGTAAAAATACCGTGTTGGTGAGTATTGATGAAAAAATCCTTACGGAAGTAAACCTAGATACAGAATTATTTTCTGAAATGTTTGGGGTGTATATCAGGCTACTATTATCGCAGCAGACAGGTGGGCAATTAGCGCTAAACTTACACTTGGTTGATAAAAATGATGGTCAACAAAAAATATGTTTTAGTGGCCA
The DNA here is from genome assembly GCF_002836255.1 of Colwellia sp. 75C3. Taxonomy (GTDB): domain Bacteria; phylum Pseudomonadota; class Gammaproteobacteria; order Enterobacterales; family Alteromonadaceae; genus Colwellia. The sequence continues at coordinate 467,808 of NZ_PJAU01000059.1, forward strand.
CGTAGGAGGCAAAGAAAAAATAGTACAACTGCCACAAGCACTGCAAGGTTTTAATGATGAGAGTGCCGAGAAAAGTGAGCTTGGCGATTATTTTATTACTTTATTACAATATCAGCATGGCGGTGATGTTAGTGCTAAATTGACCGATAAAGGTTACGATTTTAGTTTTACTTTACCTTTAGCGGTTACTCGTAATCAGCAAGAAAAAAGCTATCCAATGCAGTCATTTCCTGGGTATTTAACTGAAATTGAAAATGTCTGTGTCAAATTAGCCGCTAAGTACTTAGCTATGCCAATAGAGGTATTACTTGCAGTAAAATCACCTGAACAATATCAACGTTTACAACAATTATTGCAAGGTATGGGCTTACAAGTTACCTTTGTCAACTGCGAACGTATGTTAGATAAAAATTGGAAAAGTGGTCGCTTCTCCGTGTTGATTACAGAAATAGACTGCCAGCCTTTCTGTTCTTTTATGATTGATGAGGGGGATAAACCCTCTGATAAAAAGGGCGTAGTTCGAGCAGTATTTAGCTTGGTAGGCTTAACAGCTATTACTACGAAATCAAATGCTTATTCTGACTGGATTGTAGAAGAGTTAAATGCTCAGGGTGCTGTAAGTGAATTAATAATCGCAATGCAACCATGGCTAAAAGAGCAAAACAGTGTCAGCGTACCCTCTGAAAAAGTAGTAAAGTCTAATGCAAGTAAAGAGAGTATTCATGGGGAAGCATTAGCCGTTTATTCACCAGGAAGTTTTAACTTTGAGCGTTATATAAAACATCAAGGTTCTGCCGAATTAGCTATTTTTATGCTCGAGGAGTATACCACTGAGAATATATGCTTGGTGGAAAAATTAAGTCATGCATTTGGCAGTGATGATACTACAAAAGCGAATGCGGCTATCCAAGCGTTATTGATTAACAGTAAGATACTTGCAGCAGATGACTTAATACAACTATGCCAGTACTGGCAAACGTTGCTAGCTACTCAAGGGTTAAATAATAGTGAAAAAGTACAAATTAGTTTATTGAGTAAAACCAAAAAAGCGGTACAAGAAATTAACCAACATGCAGATAGCATAGCGTAGTATAAGGAGTACCTTGAGTAATTATAATCGCAATAACCAAGTAAAGTTAACAGAAAGTCCCTGTGTACGTAATTGTTGTTTAGATGGTGATGATCTTTGTCTGGGCTGTTTTCGTCACATTGATGAAATAGTCGCTTGGCGAAGTTACTCTACTGAAGAAAAACTGAAAATAGCTAGCTTATGTCAACAAAGACGAGAGCATAACAAGAATAAACCCAATGGCTAGTAATGTGTAACTAAGACCTACTTCAATAGCTTTTCTCTACTATAAATTTTGTCAATTGATTCTATAATCGAATGTAATAAAGGACTTTTCGTGATTAATAAGAAAACACTCAAATCAATACTCGCTTTCACCGAGAATCAAAACCCCGCACCTAGTTTTATTGTTATTTATATCTTTACTTGGTTTTTTTGGCACAATCAGCTATTTAGTTATTTTATCAATGCTCAAGGCGATTTTTTAACGAAACTAACAACCTCTTTGACATCCCTTGAAGAAAACCAATACCTTGTTGTTTTCCTGTTAACTTGCATCGTTTTTCTTGGTCGTTTGATGATTAATTATTTTAGTTTTAAATCTAGAGAGCTATTAAACTCAGCGGATGATGATTTTGTTAATGATCGAGACGATCAAAAATTTGCTCAAAATTCTGATATTGCAAATATTATGGCTGCTTTGACAAAAACTAAGCAACAATTGGTGGATAGTAAAGAAAGAGAAAAAAAAGTTATCGCAGAAAAAAACGATGCGATAAAAAAACTATTGAGCCTTCAACATGAGTTAGATGAAGCGAGAGCTGATATTGATATACTAAATGCAGTAAAAGTTATTTGATACTTTTACTTTAAGCACTTTAAATAGGTATAGGTTAGGCATCTCGAGTAAGGCCTTTCTCAACGGAACGGATCAAGCGTAGAGTTAACCGATGATTTTTCGCTTGCTCTGCTGCAACTTGCTCGGTGAGCATTTTTTTGTTGTTCTGCTGCGCGAGTGCCCAGTTAACATGCTCAATAACAAGCTCACTTGCTTCAGATAGTTTTTCGGTTAATGCTGTGACAATATTATCGCTATAGGGGGCATTACCTAATGCCACGGCAATATTACGTAGCCAACTTTGAAAACCAATACGTCTTATCGGAGAGCCTTGTAAAGTATTGAGAAAATAATCTTCTGACCAAGCAAACAATTCTAGTAAGCTAATATCATCAAGGTTATTTCTCGCTTGAAAATCATCAACAAGACTGAGTTTAGCGTACTTATTCCAAGGACAAATTAATTGACAATCATCACAACCATAAATACGATTACCCATTAAAGGCCGTAACTCTTCAGGTATAGCATCGGGTGATTCAATAGTGAAATAAGAAATGCAACGCCGGGCATCAACAGTATACGGTTCAACTATCGCCTTAGTGGGACAGATTTTAATGCAGGCTACACAAGTGCCGCAGTCGTTAACCTTAGTTTGTGTTTCAATAACTTTGATCGCATTAGCACTATATTCATTACTACTAACGGGTAGAGGAATATCAACAAATAGCTCACCCAGAAAAAACCAAGAACCCGCTTCTTTATTGATCAATAAAGTATGCTTACCTGCCCAACCTAGTCCCGCTTTTTCTGCTAACGGTCTTTCCATTACCGGTGCTGAATCAACAAAGGGCCGACAATTAAAATCACTGCAATGTTCTGCTATTTTTTTTCCTAATTGCTGTAAGCGTTTACGCATTAATTTATGATAATCACGGCCAAGCGCATATCGGCTGATATACGCTTTGTTTTTATCTTTTAGGATACTAGAAAATTGAGCATTTTGTGGCAGGTAATCTAAACGTACGCTAATGACTCGAATAGTACCGGGTACTAATTCTGCAGGTCGAGCACGCATTAATCCATGGCGTGCCATGTAATCCATATTGCCGTGGTAGTTATTCGCTAACCATTTATCTAACACACTTTCATGAGCTGATAAGTCTATATCACTGATGCCTAAATCAGAAAAACCTAATTCTTTTCCCCAGCATTTAATTTTTTCTGCCAATTCTTGATAGTTGATAAGGGACATTGTCATAAAAATATAGTCAGCTCAGGGGTGTTTGTTGAATATTTGATGGGTCTATACCATCACATACCGGTAAGTTTATCATAAAAGCTCGCTGTGGCATCGGAGTATAGTGCTATTGGAACCTTAGAATTGGTGTGAATGTTACGCGAAGTCAAAGCATGTTAATATTTTCACAGATGCAGATTTCTATTGTAATGAACTAACATTGCAATAATCGTACTTTTATAGTTATACCATTTCAAAATGAACACTTACTTAGTTCAATGGGTATTAAATTATTGTTAATAAATTGGCAGGTTTCGGTGATGGAATAAGTGGCATTATGTGCGCTTTGATATAGTAAAGGATTATATTTATTAGGCAACATGCTTGCCAGCATATATTCATGGCGCTACAGCTGATATTATAGCCAATAAGAATGGTCAATGTGACTTGATAGTGAGTATATACCATGCATTAGTTGCTGAGGATGCTCAGTCATTAACATCGTAACGTAGTCGAAAGAAGTATATAAAATTAAAATGAAGCAATTAGAATATTTTTTACCTGATGAAGCAGCCACTATTGCTATTGGTTCAGGCTTGGCAGAAGTACTTAAAAACGCACCAGTTCAGCAAACATTAGTGGTGTATCTTAATGGTGATTTAGGTGCAGGTAAAACAACACTTACTCGAGGGTTTGTTAGAGGAATGGGACATGTAGGTAATGTAAAAAGCCCTACGTATACTTTGGTTGAACCGTATGAATTAGCTGAGTGGCGAATATTTCATTTTGATTTATATCGTCTTGCTGACGCCGAAGAATTAGAATATATGGGCATTAGAGATTATTTTAATAGTGACTGTTGCTGCTTTATTGAATGGCCAGAAAAAGGCACGGGCCTATTGGCTAAAGCAGATTTAATCATTAATATAGCTTACCAAGATGAACAAAGAATCATCGAGCTGCAAGCAGAATCTGTTCATGGCGAACAAGTGATGACAGAACTTGCACAAATTATAAAGTTATAAAAAATTGGGGTAGTTAGATGTATTGGAGAATTCTCCTCACGTTAGCAAAGCTACGTGCGCTAAGTTTGCTATGTGTTATTGTTTTATCAAGTTTATTTTCGATAAGTACCTTTGCTGCTAATAGCATTGATGGTATTCGTGTTTGGCCAGCGCCAGAAAATACGCGAATCGTTTTTGATGTTAAAGAAAAGCCAGATTATAAATACTTTACCCTTAGTAAACCAAATCGATTGGTCATTGATTTTTCCAATACAACCAATGCCGTAGCATTAAAAAACCTTGCCGATAACGACCCACGGGTAAAGCTTTTTCGTTCAAGCGTGAAAAAGGGTAAAACCCGCTTGGTGTTAGAATTATCCAAGTCTTATCAACTTACCGTTTTTCCGCTAGCACCCGCGGGGCAATATGGTCACCGTTTGGTGATCGATCTTTACGATAAAGCCAGCAGTAAAGAACGTACCTCTAAACCTAAACAAAGTACTGGTGATATCATCATTGGCATAGATGCCGGTCATGGCGGGGAAGATCCAGGCTCAATAGGTGGCAAAGGCACTTATGAAAAGCGCGTCACCTTAGCGATAGCAAAAAAATTACAAAAGTTGATTAATAAAGAAAAAGGTATGAAAGCCGTCATGATACGTACGGGTGATTACCATGTTGATTTGAATCGCCGTACTAGTTTGGCTCGAGAAAAAAATGTTGATTTCTTTGTCTCAGTTCATGCAGATGCTTTTAGTACACCTGTGCCCAGTGGGGCTTCAGTATGGGTTGTTACGAAACGTAGAGCAGAATCTGAGTTGTCCAGATGGTTAGTTAATAGAGAGAAAAAGTCAGAACTTCTTGGTGGCGGCGGCGGTGTAATTAAAAATACTTCAGATAGCCATTTAGCACTAGCCTTAGCCGATATGAGTAAAGAACATTCTCTTGCTGTCAGTTTTGGTGTTGCGAATAACGTAATCAAAGAAATGAAAAAAATAACCAAAATGCATAAAAAGACGCCACAAAATGGTAATTTTGCTGTGTTAAAATCATCAGATATCCCGTCAATTTTAGTGGAAACTGGTTTTATTTCAAACCACAGAGAAGAGAAGAATTTAACTTGGTCTAAGCATCAGCAACGTTTAGCCAATGCCATTCATCAGGGCATTAAAAGCCATTTCTTAGCTCACCCTTTAACTGGGTCTTATTTTGCTTCGGTTGGATATAAGAAACATAAGGTACGTAGTGGGGAGTCACTCTCTGTGCTGGCAAAACGTTACAATACGTCTATGACTAAGCTAAAGTCCATAAACAATCTTAAATCTAATTCTTTACGAATTGGTCAAACCTTAAAAATTCCCCGTACCGGATAAGTTCCTATGACTATAGCTATATTGCCTGCACGTTTGGCTAACCAAATTGCTGCAGGTGAAGTGGTCGAACGCCCTGCATCTGTTATTAAAGAACTGATTGAAAATAGTATAGATGCGGGTGCAACATCAATTCATATTGATGTTGATAAAGGTGGCATCAAAAAGATAAAAATCACTGATAATGGTCATGGCATAGTTAAAGATGAATTAACCTTGGCATTAAGCCGTCATGCAACCAGCAAAATTAAAAATTTGAGTGACTTAGAAGCTATTGATAGCTTAGGTTTTCGTGGTGAAGCATTAGCTAGTATTAGCTCGGTTTCCCGATTAACGTTAACATCTAAACCAAAAGACCAAGCAACAGCTTGGCAGGCTATAGCCGAAGGTCGGGATATGTCAGTGAACATAAAACCGGCAGCTCATCCCGATGGCACAAGTATTGAAGTACTCGATTTATTTTTCAATACACCGGCTCGACGAAAGTTCTTACGTACCGAAAAAACCGAATTTAATCATATTGATGAAGTAGTACGACGGATTGCGCTTGCTCATTTTGAAGTAAGTTTTACCCTTACTCATAACGGTAACAATGTTCGACAGTATCGTATGGCGAGTACTCATGCGCAATGTACTAAACGTGTTGCGATGATTTGTGGTGCTAAATTTATTGAACATGCCGTTGAAGTAGATTGCCCGCATGACAATATGACGCTGTCGGGTTGGTTAGCTAAACCAAGTTTCTCACGTAGTCAAAATGATCTCTGTTATAGCTATGTAAATGGCAGGATGATGCGTGATAAGTTAATTAATCATGCTATTCGTCAAGCATATGCCGATTTACTACCACCAGATACCTATCCAGCCTTTGTACTTTTTTTACAGCTTGACCATAGAGAGGTGGATGTAAATGTTCATCCATCAAAACATGAAGTGCGTTTTCATCAAAGTCGTTATGTGCATGATTTTATCTATTCAGTTTGTCATAAAGCGTTGACGTCAGCATTAGCAGGGGAAGAGCTATTTAATACAGCTGAGAGTGATCTTACCCTAGTACCTGAACAATCTTATTCCGCAGTAAGTGGGGGGCAAGCAAACCATTCTGTAACCAATTCAGGAAATGTCAGCCCTTCAACAGTGAATTACCCACGAGCTGATTATGTGAGGCCTTTGCAACATGTTAGTGATGCGAGTCGTCGTCAGTCAGGTTATGGTGGTAATGGTCAAAAAACACAGTCGAATGAGGTTCCGCTAGTTGCAGCAAGTAACTATCAAGCTTTAATGACTCCGCATACTGAAGTGATTTCTAGTGACTCAGCGCAGGTTCTTACACAAGAGCATGAAGTTATAGCGCTGCAGAGCTCCGCTACCCCAAGCTTTCTTTTAAGCGTTTACCAGCCAGGATATGCTCTTTATGCAGCGGAAAGCGGTGTCAGAGTTTTATCACTCTTTAAATTAGCGAAAAATACCTACGGTAAACTTGTTGAGCAGAGCTGGAAAAATAAAGATCACTTATCAGAGGGCTCAACAGAACGCTTGGTCAGCCAACCACTGTTATTGCCGGTAATGTTAAGTCTGTCTGAAGAGCAACAACAAATCGCAGTAGCAGAGCAAGAGTTACTCGCTAAAGCCGGTATCGTGTTTGTTGAACAGAGTAAGAATAAAATACAAATTAGGCAATTTCCGGCGTTATTGCGTGAGCAAGATGTAAGCAACGCGTTTATAACCATGCTTGATGAACTTATCAAAAGCTTAAGTCTAAAAAGTGGCGAGTCGCTTTGTGAAACGGATATTCATTATAGTATCGGTTTAGCGATGGTTTTAGCTCAATATGATGAAACACAGGCTGATATTTTGTTAAAACTGTCAAAAAAATTGTTTAATGAACAACTTAGTCAGCAATTACTCTTGAATTCTCTCCCTCTTGACCTTACATCACATATTAAGAAGTTACTTTAGTCATCCTAAATAAGAGTTAAGTATTCGTGTCAGTTCAAAGCATCACAGAATCAAGTCAGCCACCTGTTATTTGTTTAATGGGGCCAACCGCTTCGGGTAAAACCGCTTTGGCGATGGCACTGCAAGAGGCATTACCTTGCGATATAGTCAGTGTTGACTCTGCGCTTATTTATCGTGATATGGATATTGGTACAGCCAAACCTACAGCAGCGGAGTTGGCTCAATACCCTCATAGACTTATCAATTTACGCGATGCTAGTGAAAGTTATTCAGCAGCAGACTTTTGCCATGATGCTTTAGCCCAAATTGCTGAAATCCGAAGTAATAACCGCATTCCATTGTTGGTCGGCGGTACTATGATGTACTTTAAAAGCTTAATTGAAGGTATTTCACCTTTACCAACAGCAAATGCTGAAATACGGAAAGCAATTGAGAGTGAAGCATTAGCACAAGGCTGGCAAAATATGCATGATCAGCTAGCTGTGATAGATCCTGTTTCAGCAGAGCGAATACACCCAAATGATCCTCAGCGTATTACTCGAGCCTTAGAAGTGCACAGGTTGACGGGTAACACTTTGACACAATTGACCCAAATAAAAGGTGCTAAGCTCGCCGGCAATGTTCTACAATTAGCTATAGCTCCCAAAGAGCGCAGTACTCTGCATGAGCGAATAGAAATGCGCTTTGAGCAAATGATAGCATTGGGTTTTGAGCAAGAAGTGATTAAATTAAAATCACGTAATTACTTACACCAAGACTTACCATCTATTCGCTGTGTTGGCTACAGACAAATGTGGCAATACCTTGACGGTGAATTTGACCACGATGAAATGATTTTTCGTGGTGTTTGTGCCACGAGACAATTAGCGAAAAGACAGCTAACTTGGTTAAGGAATTGGCCTGATTTACATTGGCTGACAACAGATGATAAAACCAATTTAGCCCAAGTATTATCACTGCTTGACGCAAAGAATTAAAGGTCAAGCAAATATAAAGCAATAGTTTAAAATTGATGTATAATTAATTCGTTAGCTATTTAATACAACGTTTTGTTGTGTTGTTTTCATAGTAAATTTTCAGATACTTTGTTACTGAGTTTAAAGTGAACCAGTAACGTTTAATAATAATAAAAGGGACCATATAATGGCAAAAGGTCAGTCTTTACAAGACCCATTTTTAAATGCGTTACGTCGTGATCGCATTCCAGTTGCAATATATTTAGTTAACGGTATTAAGTTACAAGGACAAGTAGAATCGTTCGACCAGTTTGTTATTCTCCTTAAAAATACGGTTAGTCAGATGGTATATAAGCACGCAATATCTACTGTTGTACCTTCACGTGCTGTTAATACCGCACCTGTACCTAACTCGGACGATCAATCTTCGGATGATTAAAGCTTTTTATCTTTCTTTGAGTACTATTGATTATAGTACTGGGATTTAACGCTATTGTTTGAACGTTATCAAGCGGGTGAACAAGCTGTACTTGTTCATTTAGACTTTCCAGATGAAAGCAGTAGAGAAGACCTTAACGAATTTAAAATGTTAGTGTCTTCTGCCGGTGTTCAAGCATTAACCGTTGTCACTGGTAAACGAAGTTCTCCTCACCCTCGATTTTTTGTCGGCTCAGGGAAAGCAGAAGAAATTCGTGATGCTGTTCATCTTGTTGGTGCTAATGTCGTTCTGTTTAATCATAGTTTAACGCCATCACAAGAAAAGAATATTGAAGCATTATGTGAATGTCGTGTAGTTGATCGCACCACCTTAATTCTCGATATCTTTGCGCAACGTGCTAGAACTCATGAAGGTAAGTTACAAGTTGAATTAGCACAATTACGTCATATGAGTAGTCGTTTAATTCGAGGTTGGACTCACTTAGAAAGACAAAAAGGTGGCATCGGCCTTAGAGGGCCTGGTGAAACACAGCTTGAAACCGATAGACGTTTATTACGTGACCGTATGGTTAATATTCGTAAGCGTTTAAGTAAAGTTGAAGTACAAAGACAGCAGGGACGAAGAGCGAGAACTCGAGCAGAGTTGCCGACTTTATCTTTAGTGGGTTACACCAATGCGGGTAAATCAACACTGTTTAATACCTTAACACAAGCGGAAGTGTATGCCGCGGATCAGCTTTTTGCGACGTTAGACCCAACGTTAAGAAAAATTGATTTATTCGGAGTCGGTCGTGTTATTTTAGCTGATACGGTAGGATTTATTCGTCACTTACCGCATGATTTGGTTGCTGCGTTTAAAGCGACGCTAACTGAAACTCGCGAAGCTGAATTGTTATTGCATGTGGTTGATATTTCAGATGACAGGCGTAGCGAAAATATCGAACAAGTAGAACACGTACTTAAAGAGATTGAAGCAAATGACGTACCTCAGTTAATTATCTGTAATAAAATTGATAACTTAGATGATATTGAACCGCGAATAGATAGAGACGATCAAGGGATGCCAATTCGTGTATGGCTATCTGCACAAGCAAATATAGGTACTGAATTATTATTTACTGCACTAGCCGAACGGCTAGATATACAAGTGGTAAATCACCATTTGAGTATCCCGCCAAATGCTGGGAAATTACGTGGTGAGTTGTATAAGTTAAATTGCGTTACCAGCGAGGTTTTTGATGAACAAGGTCACTGTCACCTTGAAGTTAATATGCCATCGCGAGAATGGGAAAGGTTAATTGCAAATAAGTACAGTGAGTTAGCTGATTATATTATAGAAAATGGATCAATGAATTAGTCCTATTGGATTAAACATTAAATGAATTTTAATTGTAAGGGCGTTAATTTTATTTTCGCCAACTTTAGTGGAGAACAATATGGCTTGGAACGAACCGGGGAATAATGAAAAAGACCCCTGGAAAAACAAAGGTGGCAAGAATCAAGGGCCACCAGATCTAGATGAACTTCTAAATGATCTTGGTAAAAAAGTTACCGGTATCTTTGGTGGTAAAACCACTAAAGGTGGTTCTGGATCAGGTAAAAGCTTTTCTAATATTGGACTATCTATCCTTCTTGTTGTTGCGTCTGTGGTTTATGCCTTTAGTGGTTTTTACACTATTAAAGAAGCTGAACAGGGCATAGTACTAAAGTTTGGAGAATATTCAGGTACTGTTGAACCAGGTATTAACTGGAAATGGACCTTTATAGATCGCATTATCCCAGTTGATATGCAAAGTACGCGTAATATGCCTTCATCAGGTTTTATGTTAACCAAAGATGAAAATGTTGTGCGTGTTGAAATGGAAATTCAGTATCGCGTAGTTGATGCTCGTAATTACGTTTTTAGTGTTACCGATGCAGATGATAGTTTAAATCAATCACTTGATAGTGCACTTCGTTATGTTGTCGGACATGCTGATATGGATGATATCTTAACTAGCGGTCGTGAGTCTATTCGTCAGTCGGTTTGGGAAGAGTTAGATAAAATCATCGCTCCTTATAACTTAGGGTTAATTATTGTCGATGTTAACTTTAAAGATGCTCGTCCACCAAATGAAGTGAAAGATGCTTTTGATGATGCGATTTCAGCACAAGAAGATGAAGTACGTTTTTTACGTGAAGCGGAAGCGTATGCTCGAGGCATAGAGCCACGTGCTCGTGGTCGTGCTAAGCGTATGGAACAAGAGGCAATTGCTTATAAAAGTCGAATCGTCTTAGACGCGCAAGGTGAAGTAGCTCGTTTTGAGAAAATTTTACCTGAGTATCAAGCAGCTCCAAAAGTAACACGTGAACGTTTATACATTGCTACCATGGAAAAAGTATATGGCAATACTAGTAAAGTTATGATTGATGTTGAAGGGGGTAATAATATGATGTATTTACCTTTAGATAAAATAATTCAGCAACAAAATACGAGCAATCGTAGTAGTAAATCTAACTATGCACCAGTAAATGAGCCTAATGTAAATACATCACCTACTTCATCATCAGATCGCTCTGATAGATTTAGTAATGGGAGTAACTAAGAAATGAAGAATTTTTCCATTGCTATATTATCGTTACTTCTCATTTTAGCGGTATCGTCAGTTTTTGTTATTTACGAAGGCCAACGTGGCATCGTATTTCAATTCTCAAAAATTAAGCGTGATAGTGCGACTGATGAAATGATGGTATTTGAACCAGGTTTACATTTCAAAATTCCATTTATTGAGACAGTACGTAAATTAGATGCACGTATTCAAACATTAGATGAACCAGCCGATCGATTTGTTACTTCAGAGAAAAAAGATTTAATGGTCGATTCGTTTGTAAAATGGCGCATTGTTGATTTCTCTACTTATTACCTGCGTACTGCCGGCTCTGTAGATAACGCTCGTCAATTATTAAAACAAAAAGTTAATAATGGTCTGCGTACTGAATTTGGTAATCGCACCATTAAAGAGATTGTTTCAGGTGATCGTGACGCGATAATGAGTAAAGCGCTAGAAAGTGCTGCGAGTAGTCGTGAAGATCTTGGTATAGAAGTCGTTGATGTCCGTATTAAAGCGATTAACTTACCTACTGAGATAAGTCAGTCTATTTATGAGCGTATGCGTGCTGAACGTACGGCTGTAGCTAAAGAGCATAGATCACAAGGTCAAGAGCAAGCTGAGATTATCCGCGCTACTATTGATGCAAAAGTGACAGTAATGTTAGCTGAAGCACAAAAGAACTCTTTCACAGTACGTGGTGAAGGCGATGCTCTGGCAGCAAAAGTGTATTCTGATGCTTATACTAAAGATGCAGAGTTTTATAGTTTCTACCGTAGTTTAGAAGCGTATGAAAAAAGTTTTAGCAGTAAAAACGATATCATGGTTGTTAAGCCGGATAGCGAATTCTTCCGTTTTTTAAAAGACGGTAGTGCAGCTAAAAAATAGTAATCATTGATATATTGATTATTAATAAAAGCCAGCATATTTGCTGGCTTTTTTATGCCTAAATAATAAGGGTATATAACTGATTAAAGTCATTATCAAGTGAACACTATGAAACATATATTTATGTTTATTTCTGTTATATTCACAGAGATAAACACTAAAATCTAGCCAATCAAGTGGAAGTACTAATATTGCGGAAACTTAAATCTAAAAAAGGTAAAAACATGACAATAAGAAAATACGTAATCGCTGTGATCGCATCATTGCCAATGGCCGCAACATTAATGGCAGCACCAGCACCATTAGTTTCAATAAAGACTCAGGATGATTTCTTTAATAATATAAGTAAGCACTGTGGTAAGTCATATGAAGGCAAAGTAACCGTTGATAATGCTGAAGGGGGAAGCTTTGCTAATAAAAAATTAATTATGCATGTACGTAGATGTACAGACAGTGAATTACAAGTGCCTTTCCATGTAGGTGATGACGCATCACGTACTTGGATTATCACTAAAACAGGCTCAGGTTTGTCACTGAAACATGATCATCGTACAAAAGATGGCAACAACGATGAATCAACCATGTATGGTGGTCATACTAATGATGCAGGTTGGGCAGAGATGCAATCTTTCCCAGCAGATCAATACTCTAAAGAGCTTTTTGTTGATCAAGGTATACCACAGTCAGTTGGTAATACGTGGCAAATGTATATCTACCCAGAAAAATTTACCTACCGTTTGATCCGTCAAGGTAGAGAATTTCGAGTTGATTTTGATTTAACAAAGCCAATTAGTGCACCAGTTACTCCTTGGGGCTATGAATGATTTTGCTGCTAACTTGTTAACTTACTTAGTTATTTTAAAAGCAGCTTAAAAAGCTGCTTTTTTAACTTGGACTATATTTAATTATTTGGTAAAATCCCCGCCTAATTTTCTTATGAAATAGTAAAACATGGGCAAAAATGTAGTTGTTCTCGGCACTCAATGGGGTGACGAAGGTAAAGGTAAGATCGTAGACTTACTAACCGATAAAGCTAAATATGTAGTTCGTTATCAAGGCGGTCACAATGCTGGCCATACTTTAGTGATCGACGGTGAAAAAACCGTTCTACATCTTATTCCATCTGGCGTATTACGTGATAATGTAAAATGTCTAATTGGTAACGGTGTAGTGTTATGTCCTAAAGCTTTAATGACAGAAATTACCATGTTAGAAGCCAAGGGCGTTCCAGTACGCGAACGTTTACTTATTAGTGATGCATGTCCACTAATCCTGCCTTATCATAATGCCTTAGATGCAGCACGTGAAGTTGCGCGCGGTAATAAAGCAATTGGTACTACAGGTCGTGGTATTGGTCCAGCATATGAAGATAAAGTTGCACGACGTGGTTTACGTGTCGGCGATTTATTCTGTGCAGAAACATTTGCTGCTAAACTCAAAGAAATTGTTGAATACCATAATTTCTCATTGGTTAACTACTATAAAGTTGAGCCAGTGAGTTATGAAGAAATTTTAGCTGATGCATTAGCTATCGCTGATACCATCAAAAAGATGACTGCTGATATTTCTGAAATATTGGATCAAGCCCGTAAAAAAGGTGAGTCAATCATGTTTGAAGGTGCTCAAGGTACTTTACTTGATATTGACCATGGAACTTACCCTTACGTAACTTCTTCAAATACTACTGCTGGTGGTGTTGCTACCGGTTGTGGTGTTGGCCCTCGTCATTTAGATTACATCTTAGGTATTACCAAAGCTTACACTACACGTGTTGGTTCAGGTCCTTTCCCAACGGAATTGGATGATGAAGTTGGTAATCACTTAGGTACTGTAGGTCACGAGTTTGGCGCAACTACAGGGCGTGAGCGTCGTTGTGGTTGGTTTGATGCGGTTGCAATGCATCGTGCAATTCAAGTAAATAGTGTAACAGGTTTCTGTTTAACTAAGCTTGATGTACTTGATGGCTTGGAAACATTAAAGATCTGTACTGGTTACAAAACTCAAGCAGGTGATATTATCACTGTACCGCCTACGGCTGCTGAAGGTTATGAAAAAATCACACCAGTATATGAAGAGCTGCCGGGTTGGAGTGAAGTTACTGTTGGAGCTACATCAGTTGATGCTTTACCTAAGAACGCACTTGCTTATATCAAGCGTATTGAAGAAATTACCGGGATACCAGTAGACATTATCTCTACCGGTCCAGATCGTGTTGAAACGATTATTAAAGTAAACCCTTTCCTTTAGGGCTACTTTACCTACCTTTATCTAATATAGAAAAGGTAGGGTAATTATTGAATAATAAAGTCCAGCCAAGTGCTGGACTTTTTTTTGGAAAATTTTTAATTATTTTGTTGTAGATTTTAAGTGATCGGATGTCTAGATTAATTCATTTCTACTTTCATAACCCTACATGTAAGGCTTTGCGTTAGTTAATATGTTTTAAAGGCGCTTAAGGCTGTTTCCTCTTACCTACGTGGTGTTTCTACTTGAATAGTTAATTGAATATAACCAATATTTATCAAATTGATATGTTTTTATCGTATGTTATAGTCTCATTAGTTACAGCTTACATAGCGGTTATATAGTAAAACAGGGTTGTATTGCTCTATCACTATGAAATACCATATAAGTAAGTAAAACTCGTGTTAATAATCACTATAATAATAAAAAACAAACATGGCTATACTTTCATTAACAACAAAACTAACACTATTAATAACGCATTAGGAATTCTCATGACAGATCTACGCCAGCAAGCTTTAGATTACCACTCCCTACCTACACCGGGTAAGATTAGTGTTGCATTGACAACATCAGCTGAAACAAGTTATGACTTGTCACTCGCCTACAGCCCAGGTGTTGCTGAGCCTTGTCGAGAGATCGCAAAGAATCCAGACGACGTTTATAAATATACCGCTAAAGGAAACACGGTAGCGGTAATCACCAACGGTACTGCAGTATTAGGCTTAGGTAATTTAGGTCCAATGGCTTCAAAACCTGTTATGGAAGGCAAGTCGTTATTATTCAAACGCTTCGCCAATATTGATTCTTTCGATATCGAAGTAAAGCATAAAACGGTTGAAGAGTTTGTTAATACTGTAGCGAACATTGCTGATAGTTTTGGTGGCATTAATCTAGAAGATATTAAAGCGCCTGAATGTTTTGCTATCGAAAAAGCTTTGATTGAACGTTGCAAAATTCCTGTTTTTCATGATGATCAACATGGCACTGCCATAGTGACTGCTGCTGGCATGATGAATGCTTTAGATATTCAGGGTAAAGATATCAAACAAGCTAACATAGTATGTCTAGGTGCAGGTGCTGCAGCGATAGCTTGTATGGAATTATTGATTAAGTGTGGAGCACAGCGAGAAAAAATTTACATGCTCGATACTAAAGGCGTGGTACATACACGTCGTGATGACCTTAATGAATATAAGAAGCTATTTGCTAACAATACTGATAAAAGAACATTAGATGATGCTATTGAAGGCGCTGATGTTTTTGTTGGCGTTTCAGGTCCAGATCTTCTATCGCAAAAGCAAGTAAAAGCGATGGCAGCTAAGCCTATTATTTTTGCTTGCTCGAATCCAGATCCTGAAATTAAGCCTGAGCTTGCGCTTGCTGCTCGTGATGACTTAATTATGGCTACGGGGCGTTCTGATTACCCTAATCAAGTGAATAATGTTTTATGTTTCCCGTTTATTTTCCGTGGTGCATTAGATGTACGTGCTCGTACCATTAACGATGCAATGAAGATCGCAGCAGTACATGCTATTAGAGCACTTGCAAAAGAACCGGTGCCGGCAGAAGTACTTAAAGCAAGCGGTGAGAAAGCCCTTACCTTTGGTAAAGACTACATTATCCCTAAGCCTATGGATCCTCGTTTGTGTGCTGCTGTTGCTACAGCTGTTGCACAAGCAGCGGTAGATTCTGGTGTTGCTGCGTTAGAAATGCCAGAAAATTACATGGCTTAGTGATTCTTGGCTAACTTATGAGTGGGTGATATTCACTTAACATCTATTAGCCTTTGATTACTTTGACAACAATACAAATAAAGGTCATGGTATGAAAATTACCTGGCCTTTTTTATTGGACAATTATTATGACAAAAACCTTAACATTATCTTTAATACTTAGTGGTATGCTTTCACTGGCTTTAACCGGCTGTTCGCAAGCGAATAATGAACAACATCAAGTACAAGAGAAACAAAAAGCAGGAGATAGCCAAGTGACAAATGAACAAAAGCAAGCTTGGCAAGAAGTTACCGTAAAGTATTATGACTTTGAAGGAGGCTTCTATGGTTTGACTACTAAGGCCGGAGATAAACTGCTACCAATGAACCTTGCTAAACAATATCAATTACCTGGTACTGTACTTAAAGTAAAAGGTCAGTTCATTAAAGACATGATGACAATTCAACAATGGGGACAGCCATTTAAAATTGCCACCGTTGAATTGATTAAATTAGGTACGGCTGAAAAAAGTAATAAAGGGGCTGAGTACTAAGGTTATTTACAATTGAGTGGCTGTTTTAATAAGGTTAACTGGCTAACACCTTCAACAAAAGTAATTTGATACAAAGTTTGGAACTCTTTTTCACCCAATTCAGTAACATCTACATCGCTTAATAATTGAGTAAGTTGCGGTGTAGTATTACTATGACCAACAATTAGCGCATTTTCTTTGCGCTGCTTTAAATGCAAAGAAAACTGTTCGAGCTGTTTAGGGTTGTAATTCTTGATGGCAATTTTTTGCTTCTTAGATAAAGGTGCCGCTGTCGACATCGTCCTTTGATAACTCGTACTATAAATAGACTCTATATTTGCAGTGCTTAGTAAGGTTGCTAACTGCTGAGCTCTTTTCTTACCACATTGTGTTAATGCTGGGTTTTTACTCTTCATTTGTTTCTCTGCATGTCGCACAAGGTAAAGGGTAAAATTATCATTCGCTAAACAAGGTTGTAGCAGTAACGCACTAATTATAAATAGACTCAACTTTATCATTGTGTATTATTCCTCAAATAAGAGATATTGCTAGAGTAATAAGTTTTCACAATTACTCTAGCTAATGAACGTTTAAGTTATTATTAAAATAAACGATTTAAACCGTTTAAGGCAGCTACACGGAATGCTTCGGCCATAGTCGGGTAATTGAACGTTGTTTCCACAAAATACTCGATAGTATTGCCCCCGTTCTTTTGTTGCATGATCGCTTGACCGATATGAATAATTTCAGCTGCATTTTCACCAAAACAATGAATACCTAAAATTTCTTTCGTCTCGCGATGAAAGAGAATCTTTAAAGAGCCAACCAAGTTATTAGAAATTTGTGCTCGTGCAAGATGCTTAAATTGCGCTCGACCGACTTCATAAGGGATCTTAGCCTCTGTCAGCTCTTGCTCAGTTTTACCAACAGAGCTAATTTCAGGAATAGTGTATATACCGGTAGGTATATCAACAATTAACTTAGCTTTGCTACTGCTATCAACCATGGCTAAAGCGGCAATTCGACCTTGATCAAAAGCTGCACTAGCCAAGCTTGGGTAACCAATAACATCACCAACTGCAAAAATATTGTCTACTTCTGTTTGGTAGCAATCATTTACTTTTAACTGACCACGGCCATCTGCCTTTATACCTGCAGCAGCAAGGTTCAAATCTGCGGTATTACCAGTACGACCGTTGGCAAAGAGCAAACAGTCGGCACGCATTTTCTTACCTGACTTTAAATGTACAATAACAGCATCGTCATTGGCTTCAACGCGTTCAATCTCTTCACCGTGTCTTATAACAACACCGCTATTCCATAAGTGATAGCTCAGTGAGTCAGACATTTCTGCATCTAAGAAAGATAATAAACGTTCTCGTGTATTAATTAAGTCAACTTTTACCCCAAGGCCTCTAAATATAGAAGCGTATTCGCTACCAATAACACCCGCACCGTAAATGATGACATGCCTAGGAGCGTGCTTAAGAGTTAATATACTATCGGAGTCATAAACGCGAGAGTGATTAAAATCAATATCATCTGGTCGGTAAGGCCGAGATCCTGTAGCAATAACTATTTGTTTAGCAGTAATTTTATCTACTGAACCATCAGGATGTATTATGCGGATAGTATTGGCATCAACAAAAGAAGCCTCGCCTTGAATATGTTCAACACGGTTACGGTTATAAAAGCCACTCCGCAAATTGACTTGTTTCCGAATTACCGCCGAGGCATGGCTTAAGATATCTTGAAAGGTAAGTTGCTTTACCTGATCGTTTTGATTAAACAATGGATTAGAGTTGTATTCAATTAAACGACTTACTGATTGACGTAATGCTTTTGATGGAATGGTACCCCAATGAGTACACCCGCCACCAACTTGATGGTAACGTTCAATAATGGCAACTTTCTTTTGGCGCTTGGCAAGGTTCATTGCCGCACCTTCTCCACCTGGACCTGTGCCTATGATAATAACGTCATAATCAAAACTCGTTTCTACGCTTTTAGTTGTTTTTGATTTAGCCAACAGTAAGTCCTCATGTTATTTAATATAAAAAATATAGCAGTATTTTATCAGAACTAAAACTGACAATATTGAGCTAATTCAGTATTATGACAATAATACTGAATTTTATCTGATAAAGAGCCCTTTAGATGAGTGGTGTAAGAGCACAGCAAAAAGAAAAGACCCGTCGTCAGATAATTAACGCTGCTTTAAATCAACTCAGTGCTGAGCGTAGTTTCTCTAATTTAAGTTTACGTGAGGTTGCTAAAGAAGCAGGGTTAGCGCCGACATCTTTTTATCGCCATTTTTCTGATATGGATGAATTAGGTTTAACTTTAGTTGATGAAGCAGGTTTAACACTTAGGCAGTTAATGCGCCAAGCAAGACAGCGTATAGCCAAAGGGGGCTCTGTTATTCAAATATCAGTACAGACCTTTATGGAGTTAATTGAAAGTAACGGTAATATTTTTAGACTGCTACTACGTGAGCGTTCGGGAACGTCTGCAGCTTTCCGCGCTGCAGTTATTCGAGAGATCCGTTATTTTACTATGGAGCTTTGCGACTATCTGCAAAAAGCGAATCAACTTGAAGCTGACGTTGCTTATATGCAAGCTAATGCAGCAGTAACGATTGTTTTTAGTGCTGGCTCTGATGCGCTTGATATAGAAGATAAAGTAGAGCGTGATCAACTAGTCCAACAAACAATTCAGCAATTACGCTTTATTGCTCGTGGTGCTCTTGAACTTAGCAATCGTCGCAAAGCATCTAGAAAATCTCGGTAGTTTATTTTCTTGTTAGTATGACACCGGTTTCCACATGGTCGGTGTAAGGGAATTGATCAAAGAGCGCAAAATTATCAATTTTATGCGTTTCTACTAGTAACGCTAAATTTTCTTTTAGAGTCTCAGGGTTACACGAAATATAAATAATTTTATTAAAGCGTCTAACTAACTCAACACTGTCTATATCCAACCCAGCACGAGGTGGATCTACTAATACGGTATCGTAGTTATATGCCGTTAAATCGAAATCTTCTAATCGCCTGAACTTTCGTTCGCCATTCATGGCTTGGCTAAATTCTTCACTCGACATACGCACAATATCAATATTATCAATACCATTTTCACTTATGTTAATTTGTGCGGAGCGAACGGAAGTTTTAGATATCTCTGTACCGAGTACGCGATCAAAGTTTTCAGCAAGTGCAATACTAAAGTTACCATTACCACAGTAGAGCTCAATCAGATCACCGCCAGCATCTACTGTTGCTTGTTGAGCCCATAAAAGCATTTGCTCATTAACACCAGCATTGGGTTGAGTAAAACTATTTTCAACTTGCTGATAAATGTATGTCTTGTTGCCCACTTGCAAAGATTCCATCACATAATCTTTATTGACTATAATTTTCTGCTTCTTTGCTCGACCAATTATATCTACCGGAACTATTGTTGATAGTTGAACTTTTAGCTTTTCAGCTTCAATTTGCCAATTCTCTTCCAAAGGTTTGTGGTACAACATGCTTATCAACAACTCACCACTTAATGTAGATAGGAAGTCGACTTGAAAAAGTTTAAAACGCAATTCACGATGATCTTTAATTGCAATGAGTAAAGCTTTCATTGCTTTGTTGATTATTTCACTCGCTACAGGGAAGTCATCGACTCTAAATTTTTGCTTAGTCTTACTATCAAACATTATGTAATAAAGATCATCACCGTCATGCCAAATTCTAAACTCTGCTCTTTGGCGGTAATTTAAAGGGACCGACGGATATAAATCCGCAAGGGGTAGGTCAAAATCACTAAATAACTTAGCCATATTTTGTTGTTTCTTTGATAATTGCGCATCGTAATTATCGGGATGAATGTGACTAAACATAAAAATGCCTTGTATTAATAAATAGAGATAGGAATAACAGCGCGAATTTTACTACCCACTTAGCTTTTGTCTAGTTCTTAATCCGCTAATTAGTAAATAAACAAAGAATAGCTAGTTATACTTTAAATGTAGATAAAGCAGAACAACTGGAAGAGATAAATTTAGTGTAATGGTAAGTGCTTGGAATATTATTGTTCATGATATTCAGTAATAACTTTCAAAGAGATTAGAACCAGTAAGATATTTTATACAGTTTTGATTTCTTGTAAAAGAATGCAGAACAGCTATTAACACTAGAGAACAAAAAACATCGGAATTTCTCAAGTTCCTATTACTTCTTATTCTACCGAGAAGTTTTAACCGTTTTTAATAATTAAGTTTCCTCATTGTAATATCTAACGGTAATTAGATTTAAAGAAATAAAAAAGGCCGCTATTAGATAGCGGCCTTTGTTTTAGAATTTATAGCTTTACTCGTCTAGATTACTATCTTCAGTTCGCTCAGGGCGATCTTTTGCTTCTCTTACTTTTAATGTACGCTGTTGAAATTCTGTATCATTCAATGCAGCGATAGCTTTATCTAAATCATCAGCTGCCATCTCAACAAAACCGAAACCTCGACGTTTCCCTGTATGTTTATCTTTCATTAAACGAACAGAGTGTACCGAACCATGTTCAGAGAAAAGCTCTCGAACTGAAGTTTCATTTGCTCTATAAGGTAAGTTACCTACATAGAGGGTTCTAACATCTTCATCTGAAGCACTGGTTTCGCTGGCTGAAGATGAACGTGTACTAGCTGATGGATTCCCAGCAAGTAAAGGTGCGAGAAATGCACTAACAAAGACCAAACTGGCGACAAGGACAGAACTAGCCGATTCAGTAAAGGTTACGACAATATAAGCGATGATGGTAAAAACAACAGCCATGATGACTGTTTGTAACGTTGGAGACTTCATATAAAGATACCTAATTATTATTTTAATAAACTAATTTAACTGCTTGAATATATGTAAATAGCAATTCGTATGTTACGCAGCTTTTTATAATGTGCAACTATCAAGTGCAAAATTTATGCAATTAATCTCATATTAAAGAACAATTATTAATAATACCGACTAGAATAGTTGTTTAAACGACCGCCTTGCCTTTTAAGTGAACGAACAGTTGAATAAGTATGGTTTTAAGTTGAAAAGGTATTGACCAAAGCAAGAAACTCTTTACAATGCGCTCCAGTTCCAAGGGGTTCACGCAAAATGAATCATCAACGGACTGTTTTGATATGTTATCTAACCTAATATTTGGTAGATAACATAAGTTAACGTGTTGTTTTAAATGTTTCTCGAAATACTTTA
>NZ_PJAU01000045.1 GCF_002836255.1 Colwellia sp. 75C3
CATAATACGCTTCCTAGTTTTGATGTCAACGTTTATTTAAAAGTATTTCGAGAAACATTTAAAACAACACATTAACTTATGTTATTTACCATTTAATCGGTTAGATAACATATCAAAACAGTCCGTTGATGATTCATTTTACGTGAACCCCTTGGAACTGGAGCGCATTATAGAGAGAGTTAGCTTTAGTACAAGTACTAATGTAGCCTTTGTGTTTGTTCGATTATAAATGCCGCTATTCGACTACTAAGCATAACAAAGTAGCTCACAAAGGAACCACCCTGCCATTCTTTGTTTGTGCTATCGCCTTCTATTTCTAGTATTTGGTCTGTGCTTTTTAGATTTATCACCTGCGGACAGTGCGTCCTTACGTGCATTTTTTTTATTTATAGGCTTTTTGTTTAAACCAGCACTTTTCGTTAAATCTAGTTCATAACCTGGTAACCATTGCTGTAATAGCTGGATATCAAGTAATTCTTCTATCGCTGTTAGTAACCATTCTTCTCCTGGACTCACTAAAGACACAGCTAAACCTGAGTTTCCTGCTCTGGCTGTTCGCCCTATACGGTGAATGTAATCTTCTGCATTGTAGGGAAGCTCATAATTAATAACGTGTGATAGACCTTTTATATCAATACCACGCGCAGCAACATCCGTTGCAATTAATGCACGAACCTTTCCTTCTTTAAATTCATGCAATGCTTTTTCACGAGCACCTTGAGATTTATCGCCATGTATAGCTAATGACTTGACGCCATCTTTACTCATTTCTTTAGCTAATTCATCAGCACACTGTTTTGTCCGAGTAAAAACTAAAACTTGCTTCCAATTTCTTGAGCCGATTAAAAAAGAAGTAAGTTCTCTCTTTCGATCAGCATCAACACCATAAATGATTTGCTCTACATCATCCGCAGCTTTATTTGTTTCATCAATCTCTACAATTTTAGGGTCAACTAAAATATTTTTACTCATCTTGTAAATATCATCCGCGAACGTTGCAGAGAAAAGCAACGTTTGCTTAACTTTTGGTAGATATTGAGTAATTTGGTCTATTTCTTCTTTAAAGCCCATATCTAACATACGATCAGCTTCATCAAATACTAGCGTTTCTATATTAGCTAGGCTTACAGATTCAGTTCGTAGAAGATCCAACAACCTGCCTGGCGTTGCAATTAGGATATCAACACCTGCTTTTAATTCTTTAATCTGTGCCTTTGTACTAACACCACCATAAGAAATGCCCATATTTAACGTGGTAAATTGACCGTAATGGCAAAAGCTTTTATATACTTGTTGAGCAAGTTCTCGGGTAGGCGTTAAAACTAATGCCTTCAACTCCTGCTTGCAGGGTTGTACTGAGACAAGTTGTTGCAATATTGGTAATGCAAATGCTGCCGTTTTTCCCGTACCGGTTTGCGCTCTTGCCATAACATCATGTTTAGCTAGAATTAGAGGGATACTTTGCTTTTGTATTTCTGTTGGTTCATCATAAGCAGATTCGGTTATTGCTTTTAGCAATGCTGAATCCAAAGAAAAAGAAGAAAAGGTCATTCGTTTAGCCAGTGTTTGTTTAAGTAAGTTAATTATACCAGAAGTCGTATATGACATTAAGGATGTTATGACAAAATCCAACTATCAAAATATGCGTTTCTTAATTGTTGATAATATCAAGCCATCACAAGATATTCTTAAGCAATTTGTTATGCGCTTAACCACCAGGCAAGTTGATAGTACACATTATGCACAAGATGTCGCATCAATTTGCCAACAAAAAGTCTATGATATTATTTTATTAGGTTATGATCTTGGTGAAAATCAAAAGAATGGCCAACAGCTTCTCGAAGAGCTAAGAGTCAATGGATACATTAATCGTCACTGTATTGTTATCTTAATCACTGCAGAAATATCTCAATCCATGGTACTAGCTGCTCTTGAGCACAAGCCTGATCACTACTTATGTAAACCCTATTCGTTAAATGAATTAGATAAACGCTTAAAGTCTTGTTTGCATAAAAAAAAGGCTATGGCTCGAATTTATCAAGCGCTCGACGATAATAACTCAGAACTTGTAATTAATCGTTGTAAGCATGCCTTATCAATCAATACGCCATATAAAACAGAATGTTTGGGCATTATTTCAAGACAATATTTCGAATTACAACGATATGATGAAGCCAAAACTATTTACTTAGAGTACCAAAATTCGGCTAATTGCCAATGGGCAACAATAGGTTTAGGAAAAGTAGCTTTGCATGAAAATAAATTGCATCAAGCGGAAAAACTATTTAAACAATTGATTAGAAACTATCCGCTATATTTATCTAGTTATGATTGGCTTTCAGTAACTTATGAAGAGCAATTTCATAAAATATTAGCTGAGGAAATATTAGAACAGGCGTTGCTATTATCCCCTCGCTCTTTAACACGATTAAAGAAATATGCGAATCTTTGCATTCATAATGAGCACTTTGATAAAGCAACAGCCGCTTACGAAAGTAATTATAAGCTTGCACATAATTCAATTCATCACTGTGCTGATAATACAATAAAATATGTACAAGCATTGATCGAGCATGCGCCTTCTCTGTCGCTAGTCGATGCAAAAAAAGTAAACATCAAGGCATTCTCCTTTTTAAAGCAAATGACACGAGATTTTAAAGAGAGTGATATTAAAGTTCAGTCGCACTTACTTGGAGCATGTTTATTTAAAATTACCAAGGAACGAGACTTAGCCAATGATGAAATACTTAAAGGAGAAAAGTTACTCGCAATAGAACAAGGAAATATTGCCCAGGATAAATTGATTGATATATCAAAAACATTAAAAAAACTAAATAAAAACAATCTTGCCACACAGTTGCTTGTTACCCGCGAAGAAACTGATAAAACTGCATTAGAAATAAATAATAAAGATTCAAAAACTAATCTAAAAGATAAAGCTCAAGCAGATATTGAAATGGGTCTAGTTTTATATGCTCAAAAGAAATATCGTGAGGCCATTGTAAAATTACAAGATGCTTCGACAACATTTCCCAAGCATGTTGGTATCAAACTAAATCTGATCCAAGTTTTACTCGTTTCATATGACAAGAATAGACAACCGAACACAGACCTGCATAAAGCGAAGAATTTGTTACTTGAGGTGACTAAACTAGATTTAACTATGAATGAACTGGAAAGACTGAAAAAAATGCAAAAAAAATACCAGCAAGTTGCTGGTATTTAATTTTCTCTAAGAGAATATGGTGGAGGGAGGTGGATTCGAACCACCGAAGGCTGAGCCGTCAGATTTACAGTCTGATCCCTTTGGCCACTCGGGAACCCCTCCACGGGGCCATTTCACCAACAATGTTGATGGAATTAGGAGTCTAGCAATGTCCTACTCTCACATGGGAACTCCCACACTACCATCGGCGCAACTGCGTTTCACTTCTGAGTTCGGAATGGGATCAGGTGGGGCCACAGCGCTATTGTCGCTAAACAAAAAACTTTTATTTATTACGTTACTTATAATTTTTATAAGTAATTTAATAAATAAAAACTTCATCAAAAAGCCCGTTACGCTTGTAACGGGCTTCTCGTGTGCCAAAGCACA
>NZ_PJAU01000046.1 GCF_002836255.1 Colwellia sp. 75C3
GATGTCTTATCAAGTAACTCATCGTATATCTTCGGATATACTGAGTACGTGAAAATGTCAGACTTTACAATTAGTTCGGATTAGTCTCCGAACATTCTTTGTTCTCTTTCGAGACTACTTAGGGTTGTATGGTTAAGTGACTAAGCGTATGTGGTGGATGCCTTGGCAGTTAGAGGCGATGAAGGACGTGTTAATCTGCGAAAAGCTTTGGTGAGGTGATAAAAACCGTTATAGCCAAAGATGTCCGAATGGGGAAACCCACTTACCATAAGGTAGGTATCGTTAAGTGAATACATAGCTTAACGAAGCGAACCGGGAGAACTGAAACATCTAAGTACCCCGAGGAAAAGAAATCAACCGAGATTTCGTTAGTAGCGGCGAGCGAACGCGAATCAGCCCTTAAGCTTATTGGGCGCTAGTAGAATCTGCTGGAAAGTAGAACGATACAGGGTGATAGTCCCGTATACTAAAGCAACCTTTAAGTGAAATCGAGTAGGACGGAGCACGTGAAACTTTGTCTGAATATGGGGGGACCATCCTCCAAGGCTAAATACTACTAACTGACCGATAGTGAACCAGTACCGTGAGGGAAAGGCGAAAAGAACCCCTGTGAGGGGAGTGAAATAGAACCTGAAACCGCATACGTACAAGCAGTGGGAGCCCGATTTAGTCGGGTGACTGCGTACCTTTTGTATAATGGGTCAGCGACTTATATTCTGTAGCAAGGTTAACCGATTAGGGGAGCCGTAGCGAAAGCGAGTGTTAACTGCGCGTTTAGTTGCAGGGTATAGACCCGAAACCCGGCGATCTACCCATGGGCAGGTTGAAGGTTGAGTAACATCAACTGGAGGACCGAACACACGTATGTTGAAAAATGCGGTGATGACTTGTGGGTCGGAGTGAAAGGCTAATCAAGCCGGGAGATAGCTGGTTCTCCCCGAAATCTATTTAGGTAGAGCCTCGCACGAACACCATTGGGGGTAGAGCACTGTTAAGGCTAGGGGGTCATCCCGACTTACCAACCCTTTGCAAACTCCGAATACCAATGAGTGATATGCGGGAGACACACTGCGGGTGCTAACGTCCGTTGTGAAGAGGGAAACAACCCAGACCGCCAGCTAAGGTCCCAAAGTACTAGTTAAGTGGGAAACGATGTGGAAAGGCATAGACAGCTAGGAGGTTGGCTTAGAAGCAGCCATCCTTTAAAGAAAGCGTAATAGCTCACTAGTCGAGTCGGTCTGCGCGGAAGATGTAACGGGGCTAAACTAGTCACCGAAGCTGCGGATTCATAATTTATTATGAGTGGTAGGGGAGCGTTCTGTAAGCCGTTGAAGGTGAATTGAGAAGTTTGCTGGAGGTATCAGAAGTGCGAATGCTGACATGAGTAACGATAAGGGGAGTGAAAAACTCCCCCGCCGAAAGACCAAGGTTTCCTGTCCCATGTTAATCAGGGCAGGGTAAGTCGGCCCCTAAGGCGAGGCGGAAACGCGTAGTCGATGGGAAACAGATTAATATTTCTGTACTTCTATATATTGCGAAGGAGGGACGGAGTAGGCTAAACAAGCACGGCGTTGGTAGTCCGTGTGAAAGTATGTAGGTGGTTGTCTTAGGTAAATCCGGGACTTCATTCAACACTGAGATACGAGACGAGACTCTACGGAGTTGAAGTTGTTGATGCCATGCTTCCAGGAAAAGCTTCTAAGCTTCAGATATATAGGAACCGTACCCCAAACCGACACAGGTGGTTAGGTAGAGAATACTAAGGCGCTTGAGAGAACTCGGGTGAAGGAACTAGGCAAAATAGTACCGTAACTTCGGGAGAAGGTACGCTGCTCACGGTGAATCCCTTGCGGAGTAAGCTAAGAGTAGTCGAAGTAACCAGGTGGCTGGAACTGTTTATTAAAAACACAGCACTGTGCAAAATCGAAAGATGACGTATACGGTGTGACGCCTGCCCGGTGCCGGAAGGTTAATTGATTCGGTTAGTCCTCGGACGAAGCTGATGATCGAAGCCCCGGTAAACGGCGGCCGTAACTATAACGGTCCTAAGGTAGCGAAATTCCTTGTCGGGTAAGTTCCGACCTGCACGAATGGCGTAATCATGGCCACACTGTCTCCACCCGAGACTCAGTGAAATTGAATTTGCGGTTAAGATGCCGTATACCCGCGGCTAGACGGAAAGACCCCGTGAACCTTTACTATAGCTTGACAGTGAACATTGCTCCTACATGTGTAGGATAGGTGGGAGGCTTTGAAACCATGTCGCTAGATGTGGTGGAGCCAATCTTGAAATACCACCCTTGTATGCGTGATGTTCTAACCTAGGGCCCTTATCGGGCTTGGGGACACTGTCTGGTGGGTAGTTTGACTGGGGCGGTCTCCTCCCAAAGAGTAACGGAGGAGCACGAAGGTTGGCTAAGTACGGTCGGACATCGTACGGTTAGTGCAATGGCATAAGCCAGCTTAACTGCGAGACAGACACGTCGAGCAGGTACGAAAGTAGGTCATAGTGATCCGGTGGTTCTGTATGGAAGGGCCATCGCTCAACGGATAAAAGGTACTCCGGGGATAACAGGCTGATACCGCCCAAGAGTTCATATCGACGGCGGTGTTTGGCACCTCGATGTCGGCTCATCACATCCTGGGGCTGAAGTCGGTCCCAAGGGTATGGCTGTTCGCCATTTAAAGTGGTACGCGAGCTGGGTTTAGAACGTCGTGAGACAGTTCGGTCCCTATCTGCCGTGGGCGTTTGAGAATTGAAGAGGGCTGCTCCTAGTACGAGAGGACCGGAGTGGACGAACCACTGGTGTTCGGGTTGTCATGCCAATGGCATTGCCCGGTAGCTACGTTCGGAACTGATAACCGCTGAAAGCATCTAAGCGGGAAGCAGGCTTTGAGATGAGTTCTCACTGGGACTTTAAGTCCCCTAAAGGGTCGTTGGAGACTACAACGTTGATAGGTCAGGTGTGTAAGTGCTGCGAGGCATTGAGCTAACTGATACTAATTACCCGTGAGGCTTAACCATACAACACCCAAGTAGTTTTGCGACTATGAAGTGA
>NZ_PJAU01000001.1 GCF_002836255.1 Colwellia sp. 75C3
GTAAGCGTCTAGGGAAAGGCGTCTAGCCTTGCTTGATATTCCAAGGCAGCAGGTGCTCTAGGCTCTCTGGCTTTTTAGCGAGTTCATTTAAGCAAGTTTGCAAATAGCTATCGACTAGCAAACCATTTGCTTTTGCAGTTTCTACAAAGCTGTAGAGGATCGCACTAGCATTGGCTCCGCGCGATGTATTTGAGAACAGCCAGTTTTTTCTGCCTATTACAAACGGCTTTACTGCTCGTTCAGCACGATTGTTATCTATGTTGATACGACCATCTTTAAGATAGGTTTCGAGTTTGCTGGCTTGGTTATGCCAATAGGTTAAGGCTTCACCTAGTTTACTTTTCGGCGGTATTTTTTCTCTATTGTTCGCTACCCATGTGTTTATCTTATCAAGTATTGGTTTTGACTTGTCTTGCCGTACTTGGTGTTTTTCATCGCTAGTTTTCGTTTTGATATTGGATTCAATTCCGTAGAGCTTACCTATCAAGCTCAATAGCACATCCGCTTTACCTGTTTTGTTTTTACCTTGCGCGGTTTTTGCGTCAATGAATTTACGACGCGCATGCGCCATACAGCCGGCTAAGATAGCATTCGTTTTGCCGTACGCAGCATAACCATCAACTTGTAAGTAATTGCTATAACCATCAAGAAACATGATGGGGCATTGCGCTGCTCGGCTGTTGTGATAATCATACAGGACGATGTTTTTTGTTTTATTGTTATTCAACTTATCCTCACCACAGCAATACACCCACATATAGCTTGTAGTCTTTTCTTCTCGAATAACCTTTAACGGGGTTTCGTCTGCGTGAATTACAGCTTGCGCAAGCAATTGGCTTTTGAATAAATCATAGAGAGGCATCAGTAATTCACTGCAACGAATTAACCAGTCTGACATCGTTTGACGACTTAAGCTTATGCCATAGTCGTTAAACATACTTTCTTGTCGATAAAGTGGTAAGCCATATTGGTATTTAGCGGTAATAAGCTGGCTGAGTAAACTTGCCGTGGCAATGCCTTTGGGGATTGGCGTTGAGGGCATTGGTGCAGTTTTAATGTGATTGGAGATACCTGTTTTCTCACACTGTTTACAGGCGTACTTGGGACGAACGGTTTCAATAACCTTAATGTGCGCAGGTACAAACTCAAGCTTTTCACTGCGAGACTCACCGATTTTATATAAGCTGCTTTGACAGCAATCACAGACTTGCTCATCAACAGGTAAATCTATTGTCACGACTTTACGTGGCAAGTCTTTGGGAAGCGGTTTTCGTTTTGGCTTGTTTTTAATGGTTGGTGTTTTCTTACTACCAACCTCGGCTAAGAGCGTTTTATCCGCTTCATCTAAGGTTTCTTCGGCTTCATTGAAGGTTTCACCTCCGCCAGGATTTTGCTCTGAGCTTTTACCAAATTGTTTACGTCTAGCGATTTCATAGCGCTCGAGCAGGCCATGAATAATTTCATGTTGTTTCGCTAACTCTTTATCTTTTTCTGCTAATGCTTGTTGCAACTCAAGTAACATTTTCTTGAGTTGTTCGGGGTCATCGGGCAATGAGTTAGCATCTATTTTCATGGACACAGTTTAGCAATATTTACATTGCCTATCAGCTTTGCGCCTCAAATAAAACAAGGGCTTGCGTACACGATCATTGACTACCTTTTGATAGTCAATGTGATCCCATCAAATCACCGATTCATAGTGCAATGGAGCATGACCTACAACATCATAACCCGAGAGTAACCAAGCCAATTGTTGTTCCGTTAATTCAAACACTTGGTTTGAAACTTTACTAGGCCATTTGAATTTCTGTTTTTCCAGCCGCTTATACCACAGCGCAAAGCCTGTTTTATCCCAATAGAGAATTTTAAGCTTGTCTCTGGCTTTGTTGCAAAAGACGAACAATGCTCCAGTATAAGCATCATGTTCAAGTTCATCTTCGACAATGCCAACCAAGCCATTTATCGATTTACGAAAATCTACAACATCTCGGTGTAAAAAGACTTCAGGTACTTCACCAAACATTTTCATTAAACCAACGCTCGTAATACTTGGCCTAAGTAGGTGGCACTGGTACTTGAAGGGAGCCTTAATGTCGCCTTACCTAATGTCAATTCAATGAGTGGTTGCGGCGTAATCACCTCAACTTGTTGAGTGACTTGAGTACGAACAAAGCTGTTTGAGGTGATACCCAGTTTTTTACGAAACACATAAAAACTGGAGGTTGCTAATTGATGTTCACGGCAATAATCAATGATGGTTAGGCCGCTAGCTTGTTGTTCAGTTAGGATAGTTCGCCATTGCTCATGGCTTCGCGTTATTTTCATAAGGTACTCCAAATAATTATTTGAAGTAACTTAACTTGATCACGACTTATTGTTTAGATGCTCTTTGCTAGACGCTTAC
>NZ_PJAU01000002.1 GCF_002836255.1 Colwellia sp. 75C3
CACACTTATCAGGCCACCCATATTAACTTGTGAATAATTCCATGAGTATTCATGGCTGGCATAGTAAGTATTTTTAGTAGATAGGGGAGGATTCGAAAAATACCTTTTTATTCGATGAGAATTCAACAAATAATACAAGTATCAGTGTGCCGTTATTGCCTGAACTTATCATGGGTAGCATAGTTAATATTGATGCCGCTAAGCCCATGCAGCTGAAATAAATAAGAGTAAATAGTTGAAACAGTAGTGATAAACATTAAATGTTGCGTCAATCTTTTGATTATCTTAATATAAATGTAATATATTTATTTAAAGCTAATCAAAGGAATGATTATGTCAACATATACTAATCGCACTACCTCTCAGCAGCAACGTCAACTACAAATTCAATCTGTACTTAAAAATAATCAGCATACTTTTGTTCAAATGAATTCTAATGAATTTATGGGGTTTATGTTTAATGTTCAGAAGATTAATGGAAAAAGCCAAACGGAAACTATTGCATGGGTTGATACTATACTGACAAAAAAACAAATAATCTCTAAAGAATGGGAACAATATAAGTCAGCTGTTAAAACAGGTTCTAGTTTAATACCATTAGGTAAGGATATGGTACTTTTAGGTGCTGTTGCATTAGAAATGAAGCGTGGTGGAAATACCTTCTCTAAATATCAAATTAAAATGTACAACGGTAAACCTAATGTTATTTTTAAAGGTTATGCTGGTTTACGTACACAACTTAAAGGTACAAAGTATTTAGCAAGTAATCCAAAGGTTGTATCATTTGGTATTGGTAAATTAGGTGTTGCGAGCACTATTAAAGGAGGTTTTATAATGACCGTGATTATTTCAGCAACTTTTCATTCATTTGAACAACTATTAAACGACAAAGCCACTTGGCATGATTTTGTCGGAGGGTTGACGGTTGATATAGGAGTTGCAGCGGTTGCTTCAGGTATTGCTTGGGGGGCTGTTGCAACTTATGTTGGAGGTGCCGCAGCAATGGTAGCTGTAGGGCCAATAATGGCAGTGGTGATTGTAGGGACAGTCTTAACAGTGCTGACCTCTGTTCTTATGGATTCTGATGCACTAGCAAAACGTGTTTCTGATGGCTTACGAGAAGTAGAGCAAGGGGTAAAAGAGAAGTTGCTTAAAATTAAATATGAAACGAAACGTATTGAAAGAAGTTACGATGCAGATCCTGTTGGTTTTATGTATCGTTTATTTGGTATCCCATATTTTGGAAGCAGATTTTAGTGACAAATATTAATACCCAAATAAATAGAGTAATTACAATCAAACAAGGTGTGTTTTATATTTCTCTATTAACACTTTGTATCGTTGGATATTTTTATACACTTTATGATGAAGTTGGCATGCTTAATCGCGTATATGAAGATTCAGTGTTGTTAAAAGTAAGGGTTTTAGTCATTCCTCTTGTGCTAATGATGCCAGCATTAGGTGTGCTGATATGGGGGATTACATGCCAAATTCTTCCCAGCTTTACGGCTCATAACACGAAAAGAGGAATGTTTTTTATAATTTTGAGTTTTCCCATCTTTGTTATTAGTTTACTGATTTATAACTGGCAAATCATGAGCTGGCTAGATGAACAAGGATACAGTGAGTGTTCATTTTATTCAGGCGCTAGCCTAGGGGCAGCAAAAATTATGGTTAATAATCCATATCTTTGTATAGAGGAAGGGTATCAGATACGTATAGCGTTATTGGATTGGTTTGAAGAGCAATATTTACAAGGGATAACACCTACTGTTGATATGGTTACCACCAAACAAGAACAGCTGTTCTTAGCTTATAACGAGCGTTTTGACTTATTATAGTTTGGTCACTATTAACAACTAAGGTTTTGGAATGTACAAAGTACTGATAACAATAATTATCATCTTTAATTTATTGGAAATACTAAAGCCTCAACAATACCATTAAAATGTAGTATTAGCGTATCAGGTTTTACAGAAATAAAAGATCAAGCTCAGTTTTTTGATGTAAAACTAAAAGGCTTAAAGAACAGCCCTACGGGAGCAAAAAAACTCACCACGATAAATAACTTCGAATTTTGGGTGATGAACCACAGCTTACAGACAATAAGCAATACTACTCGTGTTGTTAGCTTTCAGGTAGCAATTAAGAATTTGACGGACAAAACGTTTACACATGCGTTAAGTAATTCTTATGCCAAAGATTTAGTCAATCACTCAGCTCGTATCAGTCTTGTTGAATATGATGAAAATCAGTTATTCGAACTGGGTGAAGTTATGTTTTCATGTAAAGGTAACTTATCAGGCCACCCATAATAACTTTCTCATATTCACGTT
>NZ_PJAU01000003.1 GCF_002836255.1 Colwellia sp. 75C3
ACATCGCCTGTGGTGGCTAAGGTACCAATTACCGCACCAACTGCATTTTCGTCTACATTCTGATTAGTTAAAGTAATACCCATTGGTGCTTCGTTAACATCACCGACATTCAGGATGAAAGCTTTATCAGTAGTAAGACCACCGCTGTCTGTTGAGGTGACGGTGACAGTAACACTGTCGGCACTTTCATGGTCAAGACTAACACCCGCTTTAAGTTTCAGTGCGCCATTAACCACTTCAAAACGCGTATCATCAACACTGTAACTGTGGCTATCGCCGTCATCAACATCGCCTGTGGCCGCTAAAGTGCCAATAACCGCACCGACTGCATTTTCGTCTACGTTCAGATTAGTTAAAGTAATGCCCGTAGGTGCATCATTGACTGCGGTCACATTCATAGTGACGATCGCCGTTTCAGTGACACCACCCGCCGTGACGGTGTAGGTAAAGCTATCTTCACCGTTGTAATCGCCCGTGGCTGTGTATGTTATTAACCCATTAGCACCAATCGATACGGCGCCATGTTCAGGTGTTGACGTTGCAGTAACCACCGCGCTACCTTCAAAATTATCGTTGCTCAGCACGTTAAACGTCTGGGCACTGCCTTCAGCGACATCAACCGTGCCGTCATCATTAATATCAACCACCGCTGCTACATCAAAATTAACGCTTTGGCTGACACTTTCATTATCTGGATCGGTGGCGGTGAAGGTTAATACTTCATTGCCGTACCAATCTGTAGTTGGCGTGATGGTCGCAATACCATCACTGATTGACACAATAATGTTGCTGTTACCTGTGACGCTAAACACTAAGCTACTGTCGACATCGTTAAAAGCGTCATTTAAATCAATCGTATAAGGCGTAAAGTCTTCGTTCAACGTTTGATCTGCAATTATGGTATCAACCATCGGCGCATCATTGACTAACGTGGTTGTTACCGTATTTGTTGCGCTTACACCATCACTTGTTGTTAAGCTAATATTAGGAAGTACATTGCCAGCATCTAAATAAATTTCACCTGCCGCTGTTAATTTGACATCAGTACCATCAAGTTCGTAGTAATTGTTGGTATTACTACCTGGTGTGAAATTTACCGTCAAGTCACCTTCATCATCAATAAGCGTATAAGATCCTA
The DNA here is from genome assembly GCF_002836255.1 of Colwellia sp. 75C3. Classification (GTDB taxonomy): domain Bacteria; phylum Pseudomonadota; class Gammaproteobacteria; order Enterobacterales; family Alteromonadaceae; genus Colwellia. The sequence goes on from NZ_PJAU01000003.1 coordinate 1,139, forward strand.
ACACTGTGCCTTCGTCGGTTGTATCCTCTATCGCTACACCATTGCTGATGGTTAAAGTTTCAACGTCGTTCACCAAAATTGTGGTTACTGCATTTGTCGCCGATACGCCATCACTGGTCGTTAAACTAATATTAGGCAAAATATTACCGGAATCTAAATAAATTTCTCCTGCCGCCGTTAACTTTATATCCGTACCATCAAGTATGTAGTAGTTATTAGTATTCGTGCCTTGCGTGAAATCTACAGTTAAAGCAGCCTCACCTGCTTCATCAGTCAGGATATAACTGCCGAGTATATCTCCCTCTATAGTGCTATCTTCGGTCGCAATACCATTACTAATAGTTAAAGTTTCAACATCGTTAACATCGATGGTATTACCCGGATTAACATCAACCGTAGCTGGGCTAGTTTGTTTGCCATCCGTTGCTGACAAGATAAAGTCTGGTAAATCAGCGCCGCTGTTTACAAGATCTGCACCCGCTTGGGTTAATACAACCGTGTTGCCATCAAGCACATAATTGACCGTGTCGGATAACGTCACTGTGACCAAATCACCGTCTTCATCCTTGGTACTGAAGGTTGCTACAACATCCGTTGCTACCGCATTTTCTTCAGAGAAATTAGGGGTCGTCGATTCAAGCGTTATTGTCGCGGCATCATTAACATCCAGAGTATTGCCTGGATTAACATCAACCGTAGCTGGAGTATCTTGAAGACCATCCGTCGCTGACAAAGTGAAATCAGGTAAATCAGCGCCGCTGTTTACAAGATCAGCACCAACTTGTGTTAATACAACTGTATTGCCATCAAGCACATAATTGACCGTGTCGGATAACGTCACCGTGACCGTATCACCGTCTTCATCCTTGGTACTGAAGGTTGCCACAACATCCGTTGCTACCGCATTTTCTTCAGTGAAATTAGGGGTCGTTGATTCAAGCGTGATCGTCGCGGCATCATTAACATCCAAGGTATTACCCGGATTAACATCAACCGTAGCTGGGCTAGCTTGTTTGCCATCACTTGCAGAGAGTGTGAAATCAGGTAAGTCCGCGCCGCTATTCACT
>NZ_PJAU01000005.1 GCF_002836255.1 Colwellia sp. 75C3
CCCTTAGGGATGCCACTTTTATCTTTCTTCTTATAAAGAATTGATGAGAGGAGCATGCAGTTATCTTATTACTGTTTTTAAATAAGAAATTAGAGTTTTAGTTTTTCAATAGTCGACTATTATTGACGTTGATGAAATTAAATCAGCAGAGTGATCTGCTAGATAGTTTGAAATGATTTACTTGTATTAGTTAAATCAATCAGTGTCCCTATCGTCTAGAGGCCTAGGACACCGCCCTTTCACGGCGGTAACAGGGGTTCGAATCCCCTTAGGGATGCCACTTTCTTTGCTAATATTTAATAAAATAATACAAAGAACAGTGAACTATACGAGAAAACCCACGCAATATGTAAATATTGCGTGGGTTTTTTTTTGCTTTTTATTTACTCGTAAGTTTTAGTGCTTAGTTTATATTTTCACGTTGGCAGCGTTTGCTTTTCACTTTATAGTATTACCTCTCCTTGACTGATACATGTCATATTGAAATACAATAAGGAAGTAACGTGAGCGAAATTAACTATCCAATCAAAGGGTCTTGTCAGTGCGGGCAAGTGACCTATCAATTATTCGCTGCGCCACTTATGGTTGCAGCTTGTCATTGCCGTCAGTGTCAAAAATTATCAACAAGTGCTTTTAGTATTACTGCAGTTGTTAACGTTACCGATATAGAGTTTTCTGGGAAAATGTCTGACTGGAGCCGCTTAGCTGATAACGGCAACACCAATGGGGCAAAGTTCTGCCCAGGTTGTGGCAATCGAATCTACCATTTTAACCCGAGTTATCCTGATAAAATAAAGTTAAAACCCAGTACTTTAGAAGATACTCGAGTCATTCAACCCAGTATGCATATCTGGACCAGTGAAAAACAAGCATGGTTCAAGCTACCTAAAGACCTACCATCCTATGAAAAACAACCATTTTAATATTTTAGCTGTTTATCTTGTAAGAATTTATCGGCTAATTAATACCAATTACACTAATAAATTGATCAGCTTAGAGTTGTATTAGCGAGCTTAGAACAAGCAAAATTACTTAAACTTAGTTATTCTATATT
>NZ_PJAU01000006.1 GCF_002836255.1 Colwellia sp. 75C3
CTTAACCCTTGACACAGCTAATCAGTCGGTTGTTATCGGTACTGATATTTCAAGCATTGAAACGGTTAGCGGTACAGGCAGTAACGAATTAACCGCAAGTAATATCACGAACAGTTGGGCAATCAATGCCACCAACCAAGGTGTGATTAATGATGGCACGGCTGATGAAGTTAACTTTGTTAATTTTAATAACCTTACGGGTGGCACAGGGAATGATGACTTCTTTTTTAGTGCTCTGGGTAATGTAGATACACTTATTGGCGGAGATGGTGCAGGTGTTGATAGCCTATCTGCACGTACTGGTGTTATTAACACTTGGATCTTTACTGATGCGACATCTTCCTTGGAGCAGGACAATACAGCCCCCATACCTGATGAATTATATGTCGGTGATTTCTCGGGCATTGAAACTTACATTACGGGGCAAGCTAATGAATGGGCCGATGTTTCATCGTTAAGCGGAGATATTGAGGTCAGCAGTTATTTAAGTTTTGCCGGTGTTATTGGTAATAACACCTCCAGTACTTTAATTGGTCAGAATGCTGATAGCACTTGGACAATTTCTCAAGTAAAAGATGCTAATGATATAGATAGTTCAGGTATCAATGATGGTACTTACATAGCAGACAG
>NZ_PJAU01000007.1 GCF_002836255.1 Colwellia sp. 75C3
AAAAAAATGCCTGTCGCTGGCAAAGACTACCCGATAACTTGGAGCCAATATCTTGATTGGTTTCATTCCGAAGAAGCTTGTCGCACTTACTTGGCAGGGTTGAGGTGGCCCACTGGATTTATTTGCCCAAAATGTCGTGTTTTTGGAAATATTACTCAATCAAGTCGAGGTAGATGGGTGTGCCCCACCTGTAAACACCAGTCAACAGTTACGGCTGGAACAATTTTTGACAAAACACGCACTGATATACGAGTCTGGTTTGCTGCAATTTGGTATATCACCAACCAAAAGAACGGGGTGAGTGCGCTCGGATTGCAGCGAGTTTTGGGGCTTGGAAGTTACGAAACTGCTTGGACGATGCTGCACAGATTACGCCGAGCAATGGTACGTCCATCTCGTGAATTTCTGAAAGGGGAAGTTGAAGTTGATGAAACTTATCTAGCTTTAACAGAGCGTGGTAATCATAAATCTGGCAAGAGTTGTAAGAGTAATACAACTAAGGCGTTGGTTGTTATTGCCGTAGAAATACTCCAACCAAAGGGCTTCGGTAGAATTCGCGTTCAACGAATTGAAAAAGCAGACTCTGCGAACTTGATGCCTTTTATCCGCG
>NZ_PJAU01000008.1 GCF_002836255.1 Colwellia sp. 75C3
GATTCGAACCCCTGTTACCGCCGTGAAAGGGCGGTGTCCTAGGCCTCTAGACGATAGGGACACAATATTTAGCTAATCGCTAAATTAGAACATACTTAATTTTTTATAAGTTTAAGTAACTTAGCTTCTCTTTCGAGAAAATGCTCCTTTTATATATTTCTTTTTACAAAGAAAAATAAAAGTGGCATCCCTAAGGGGATTCGAACCCCTGTTACCGCCGTGAAAGGGCGGTGTCCTAGGCCTCTAGACGATAGGGACACAATATTTAGCTAATTGCTAAATTAGAACATACTTAATTTTTTATAAGTTTAAGTAACTTAGCTTCTCTTTCGAGAAAATGCTCCTTCTGTATATTTCTTTTTACAAAGAAAATAGAAGTGGCATCCCTAAGGGGATTCGAACCCCTGTTACCGCCGTGAAAGGGCGGTGTCCTAGGCCTCTAGACGATAGGGACACAATATTTAGCTAACCGCTAAATTAGAACATACTTAATTTTTTATAAGTTTAAGTAACTTAGCTTCTCTTTCGAGAAAATGCTCCTTTTATATATTAATAATAAAAGTGGCATCCCTAAGGG
>NZ_PJAU01000031.1 GCF_002836255.1 Colwellia sp. 75C3
GCAGTAAAATTATTTACTGTGCTGTCTTTTTAATTAATAGTTATCAGATTAATTAAGTTGTAAGCCATGAGGCCAAAACTTTCGCCAGCGATGCAAAGTAATCGGAGAGAGATAACTCTGCTTATTTCGCTTTATTAATCGATGCAGTTGCCAATGTTGAGGCGTTAGATGAATAACAATATTAAGATAGTTAGGAATATTAAAATAAGTAATATGATGATCTGGTTGTAACTGCTGTAATATCGTCAAACACAAATTAATGTCGTGATCACTGATATCAGGTAAATTAATTGACAAACAGGCATGTGAATCTAACTTGCTTGTTAACACCTCAAGCTGATTTACGATGCAATCAAAACCTAGTTCCTGAGACTGATAGACATCACAAATAATCCAATCAATATCGCTAGCATCCTGTTGTGCTAACCATGTCATGCCATCAGCACAGATTAAATCCATATCAACTTGTTCTGGATTGAAGTATTGAGTAAAACTGTCGATAACCTCTTGACTGTGATCAATGGTCGTTAACATGATATCGGGTGATAAATGCTGTAAAAATCGGGTGAGGTTTCCGCCGCCTAAGCCTAATTCAATGATGCGTGTTGGTCTAAAAAGCAGTAGTGGCATTAGCAGGGCAATTTGATGCGGCAACGTTAATTGCCAAGGTTTACGTTTGTGCATAACACTTTGCACTACGTCGCTAAATGCCATCCAACGATAATAGTCATTTTCACTTACTGTTATTGCATCTTGTTGTTGGCTTAAATACACTAACCGCCCTTGGGCTAAATGTTTCGCTAACTGCATAAGCCAATTCCTAAATTTATTATTAATAATATTGAATAAGCGTAAGGATAGCCAATGAAAGTCTGCAGGTCACCAAAAACCGCTTTAGAGTTTGAGCAATATTACCAATTACGTTGGCAAGTCTTACGTCAGCCGTGGGGACAAGCCTTAGGTAGTGAACGTGATAGTCTAGAGCCGGAAAGTTTTCATCGTATAATTATCGATGAAAATAATAAAGTACTCGCTGTTGGGCGACTAGAAAAATCTGACCAGTTTACCGGCCAAATACGTTTTATGGCAGTCAGTGAAGAAGCACAAGGGCAAGGTCTTGGACTGCAAATGATGAAAGATTTGGAGCTGCAAGCACAAAAGTTAGGCATTACAAATTTAACCTTGAACGCTCGAGAAAATGCAGTCGCTTTTTATCAGCGCCTTGGTTATACCTTGCATAGCTTTTCACATCGATTGTTTGACGAAATTGAACATTTCTCTATGAGTAAAGCGTTAGTCCCTTGTGATAATCATCAACAAAAATCATCAGTGGCACTACAAGATATTTGGCATGATACTATTCCGCTCAGCAAAGCGATGAACATTAAAATTAGTTACTTTGATGGTAATGAGCTTATTACGCATTGCGATGGTGGCTTTAATAAAAACCTGCATAACACTATGTTTGCTGGCAGTATTTACACATTGGCGACTTTATCTGGTTGGGGCTGGGTGTATTTACAGCTACAGCATTTACAACTTAAAGGCGACATTGTCTTAGCTAACGCGAATATCGAATATCATAAATCGATAACAGGGCTTGGTTATGCAAAAGTTAAAGCTGAGTCAGTATCAGGTGACTTTACACGATTAACCTTGGGTAAAAATGCGCGTATTAAGTTAACTGCTCATCTTTACTGTGGTGATACAATTGCCGCGACCTTTAGCGGAAGTTATGCGGTGTTAGCTCCGAAATCCTAAGGTAAGTATCCTGTTAAGCACTAAGCTAAGCGTAAGTATCAGCGCTAATATAAGTCAAAACGTTAAAAGTGAGAACGTATGAAAAAGTATTACTTGTTAGTCGCCATCATAGTTTTTGGACTAATGGTACAGTTATGTAGCTTTACCGCACTTGCTGCGAATGATGAGAAAAATATCGCTGAAGTCTTAAATAGCTTTCATCAGGCGGCAGCAGATGCACAAGCCGAGCCTTATTTTAACTTAATGAGCCAAGATGCCATTTTTCTTGGTACTGATGCTAGCGAACGTTGGAGTAAAGAAGAATTTAAAGCGTTTGTTGACCCATATTTTTTAAAAGGTACCGGCTGGCTCTATATCCCAACTGAGCGAAATATCAGTTTAGTTAAACAAGGGCAGGTAGCCTTTTTTGATGAATTATTATTGAGTGAAACTTATGGTACTTGCCGTGGTTCAGGGGTTTTGATAAAAACGAATCAAGGTTGGAAGATATCTCAATACAACCTATCAATCCCTATGCCTAATGGCATAGCTAAAGCGCTTGTTAAGCAAATAAAGTCTTTTGAGCCAAGTAAGTAATATCACTAATATAAAATGAATGAAAATGAGTAAGCAATGACTATTAAAGTAGTAAAGAATGAAGGAATCACCTCTGTAGGCATCGTTGGTTGTGGATGGTTGGGTAGCGCATTAGCGAACCAGCTAAAAAAACAAGGCGTAGCAGTACTCGCGACCCGCAGTAATATTGAGAATGCAGCATTACTAAAAAGCCAAGACATTAATGCTGAGGTATTATGCTTACCGACAGAGCAAGCGCTATTAAATAGCCATCCCATTTTTAAGCAGCAATGTTTAGTCATCGCCATTACTCCCCAATTTAGGCAAGGTCGCGTTGACTACGCTGACAAAGTAAAACAGCTTGTTGAATCAGCGAAAGTAGGTAACTGCGTTGAACAGATTATTTTACTAAGCAGCAGTGCAATATATAACGGTTTGTCAGGGCAAGTTGATGAACATATTGAATTGGATTTCTCTGCTGATAAAGTATCAGTATTAAATGATGCAGAGCAAGCAGTACTAAGTTTTAATGACAGTATTTTTAATGAAAATAGCACTAATGAGTCTGATGATAGTGTTGCTAATAGAAAGGCTTATGTACTGAGATTATCAGGTTTAGTTGGGCCTAATCGTCATCCAGGTAAGTTTTTGTTAAATGGTCGTATGCTAAAAAGCCCTTTAGCCATTGTTAACTTAATTCACCAACAAGACGCTGTTGGCTTAATTCAAGCATTATTAGAAAGTGATATCCGTGGCGGAATTTTTAATGGTGTTAGCTCAACACAGGTAAGTAAGAAGCAATATTATCAAACGGCAGCGAGTGCCTTACAATTACCAACACCTACTTTTGAAGAGACTAACTTGGCATCTGAGAATGCGCCAAAAATAGTCTCAGCTATAAAAACACGAGCCGAATTAAATTATTCATTCGTTTATGATGATTTACTCCAATGGCTAGAGCAAGGGGAGTAATTGCTTTTCTGATGTTTAAGTTATAATTTTCTTACGTGACTACGTATATAACTTTTGGGGCGTCATCCCCGTGGCGTATTAATCGGGGTTCCAGTTTGTAAAAACAATGAATCTTCGAAAATAGCATTTACAACAAGCCTCTGAGTTAACTATATAGAAATGTTTTCTCATATAAAAATCATTATTACACTGGATGTTGATGCTTTTGATATACTAGCGCTGATATTTATTAAAGAGCCAACTTTTGAACTTATTCCCAACAAAATTTATAATTCGTCATCAAGCTAAACTACTGTTTCTTGTTGTATGGGGTCATGTCACTATTTTGGATCTTTGTTATGTGACGTATGTAGGACCAATCTTTTTCTGGCAAGAAAATTTACAGCCATTCACGTTATTTATTCATCTAACGGTTGCCTCTTTAACATTAGCTTTCTATTTTTTACTTATTAATATCAGTACTCGATTTCGGATAAATAAAACCGCAGAAGCACTGAACTCTACCAAGGATTCTTCATACTAATGCGAGTTGTACTTGCGCCTATGGAAGGCGTGTTGGATTACAGAATGCGAGACTTACTTACGCAAGTAGGTAGTTATGACCTTTGTGTCACTGAATTTATTCGTGTGGTTGACCAAGTGCTGCCAGAGCGTGTTTTTCATCGTTACTGCCCCGAGTTAATTGATGCTGATATTTACGGTAGCTGTACTAAAGCGGGTACACCTGTTCGTGTGCAGTTATTGGGACAATATCCTGAGTATATGGCTGAAAATGCAGCTAAAGTGATTGAACTCGGTTCAAGTGGCATCGATTTAAACTTTGGTTGCCCCTCTAAAACGGTTAATAAAAGTCGCGGTGGCTCAATTTTATTAAAAGATCCCGAAAACCTTTATCAAATCATAAAAGCAGTTAGAGAAGCTGTTCCTAGCGATACCATTGTCAGTGCTAAAATTCGTTTGGGTTATGAAGACAAAACGCTCGCCATAGAAAATGCCCAAGCGGTTGAGGCGGCAGGTGCCAATGAACTGACCGTACATGCCCGTACTAAAGTAGAAGGTTACAAACCACCGGCACATTGGCAGTGGATTGCTAAAATTAAAAATGCCATTAATATTCCCGTTATCGCTAATGGCGAAATTTGGAATTTAGAAGATGCAATTAAGTGTCGTGAAGCTTCTGGCTGTAAAGATCTTATGGTGGGTCGTGGCGCTCTGACTATACCGAACCTAGGGCAAGTCATTAAACAAGAAAGCGATATTATGCCGTGGTTAGAAGTACTGGCTATATTATCTGCCTATACAGAATTTGACACTCACGGCGATAATAACAAGTATTACTGTAATCGTATCAAGCAGTGGCTGAAATATTTAAAAAATCATTATCAAGAAGCTGATGCATTATTTGACGAAATTCGACGATTAAAAACAGCAGAAGATATTAAAGCTGCGTTTTAAACAATAGAGAAAAATAGTTAGAAAGGGCAACATTTGTTGCCCTTTTCTATTTATAACCTTTTATATTAAGTTCTTAGCTAAATATAGAATAATTTTTAAAAAGAATGACAGCGCTTAATCTCTTCTATCAGTGCGTTTGCCAAAGGGGAGATGATGTTATTTTTTGAAGAGATTAACACTACGGGGATTTGGTATGAATACTTTTCAGGTAAAATTGCTTTAAACAGCCCTTTATCAACCCAAAAATTGGCATAATGATCAGGTAAGTAACCGATGAATTCGCCAGATAATATTAAATGCGCTATCCCTTCATCGTGATAGGCAATAGCACTATTTTGATAGTTTAAACCATCATTTCTACTTTCTTTATCGCGCATATAATTACTACTGATAACTTCAGCATCTTTCAATAGTTTATTGAGTTCAGAAGGTTTACAATCAAATAAAGGGTGTCCTACACCACAATACAAGTAGTTATTTTCATTACGTAAAGGAAAGTAATCTAGTCCACGTAAATGGTGTCTACTTACACCTATCCCCACTAAAGATCGACCATTAACAACCGATGTTTCCACTTCTCGCGCTTCACATACATTTATATCAAACTGAATGTTGTCACTTTGTGCTTTTAAGGCGCGAATAGTACGAGCAACACCACAGCGCGGATCGCTGACCATAGTATCAATCGTTGCAATAGTAACACGCCCAGATAGCACATTTTTAGAACTCGCTACCGTAGTAGTAAATGCTTCACATTGTTGTAGTAACTCTAGCGATGCTTGATAAGTCACGCGCCCAGGCTCTGTTATTTCAAAACCACTCCTGCCGCGTTTGCATAATTTAATGCCCAAACGAACTTCTAAGTCCGATAAATGGGAACTTATGGTAGAGCGTCCTATATTTAACCGGGACTCAGCCGCGGACAAACCGCCACATTCAACAATAGCGACGAATATTCTGAGTAAACGTAAATCGACGTCATGAACCTGCACGCTTTTTATCCTTTTAATGTTAGTTTGATAAAGCCGGAATGAATTACGATTATTATGTATTTATAAAACAATTAGAGCAAGATAAAATAAAGGTATTATTAGCAACGTTGCTAAACAAAACATATAAACAATTAGGAGCATTAAGATGACATTTAAATACGGTATTGATCGCCTAAATCTTGATATTGTAAATGGTATTGCTGATGGCAGTATCAAAGCTGAGCTTTGCCAAGAAGCGATAGATAAAATCAATACAAGCCGCCAACGCGTAGAGAAAATGGCTGCTTCAGATAAAGCTGTATATGGTATCAACACAGGCTTTGGCCCATTATGTGATACACAAATCTCACCTGAAGATACTAATCTATTACAAAAAAATCTGCTTATCACCCATGCCGTAGGTGTTGGTGAGCCAATCGAAAAAGCAATTTCTAAGCTGATGTTAATTACTAAGGTACATGCGCTAAGCCAAGGTTTTTCAGGTATTCGCCTTGACGTTGTAGAACGTATGTTAGCGTTTATCAAACTTGATTTGATTCCTGTTGTACCAGAGCAAGGCTCAGTAGGCGCATCGGGTGATTTAGCACCACTTTCTCACTTATTCTTACCATTATTGGGTGAAGGTGAGTTTTGGCAAAGTGAAGAGGGGCAAGCTGATAAAATAGTTCCTGCAGCACCACTACTTAGCGAAAATGGTTTAGAGATTATGGACCTGCACGCTAAAGAAGGTTTGGCGTTAATTAACGGCACACAATTTATTTTATCACATGCCATCACAGCGCTAACTAAAATGCGTTATTTATTAGACCTTGCTGATGTCACCGGTGCTATGACTATCGAAGGCATGCAAGGCAGCGAGTCTCCATTTAGAGAAGAGTTACATCAAGTGCGCGCATTTAAGGGAAACCTTGTCGTTGCGGGACGCATGAGAAGTTTCTTTAAAGATTCACAAAACATGGCTGATCATGAAGAATGTGAACGTGTTCAAGACCCTTATTCATTACGCTGTATTCCACAAGTACATGGCGCATCACGTAATGCGTTTTATCATTTAGAAGAGTTAGTGGAAGTTGAAATGAACTCTGTTACGGATAACCCAATTGTTATCAGTAGTGAAGAAGCGATTTCAGGTGGTAACTTCCATGGCCAACCATTAGCGATGGTTCTCGACTATGCTTCGATTGCTGCATCAGAATTGGGTAATATTTCAGATCGTCGTTGTTACCTGTTATTAGAAGGATTACACGGTTTACCGAGATTATTGACCTCTGCAGGTGGCTTAAACTCAGGTATGATGATCCCACAATACACAACAGCTGCATTGGTAACAGAAAACAAATCGCTTTGTTTCCCACCATCAGCGGATAGTGTTCCTACCTCAATGGGTCAGGAAGATCATGTATCTATGGGTAGTATTTCTGGCAGACAATTAAATCAAATCTTAGGTAACTTAGAGAAGATATTTGCTATCGAGTTAATGTATGCGGCACAGGCTATCGAATTTAGACGCCCTAATAAATGCTCAGATATCATTGAACTAAACCATGCTGTGATCAGAGCGAAGGTAGCTAAACTTGAAGAAGATAGACTATTAAAACCTGACATCGATGCCATGATAAAATTAGTTAAGTCGCAAGCATTTACCGTTAGCTTAAACCATTAATAAAGGGCCATTGCTATGACAACAGTTATGAATTTTCAAGACCTAACGCTTTTTCAACAAGAGATCCAGCAAGGCATACCAAGTGAATTGCCACCGGCAAAAGCTTACCCTGAAGATGCGAATCGTGCTCCTAAGCGTAAAGACATATTATCTGCTGACGAAAAGCAATTAGCGGTAAGAAATGCGCTACGTTACTTTCCTAAAGAATGGCATCAAGAATTAGCTGCAGAGTTTGCTCAAGAATTAAAAGATTTTGGTCGTATCTATATGTATAGATTCAAGCCAAGTTATACCTTGAAAGCACGCTCGATTAGCGATTATCCTGCTAAATGTACTCAGGCAGCGGCAATCATGCTAATGGTTGAAAACAACCTAGATCCTGCTGTTGCACAACATCCTGAAGAGTTAATTACTTATGGTGGCAATGGTGCAGTTTTTCAAAACTGGGCACAATACTTGTTGTCGATGAAATATTTGAGTGAAATGGAAAGTGATCAAACTTTGCATCTTTACTCAGGTCACCCAATGGGACTATTTCCGTCTTCTACAGAAGCGCCTCGTGTTGTTGTAACCAATGGCATGATGATTCCTAATTACTCTCAGCCAGATGATTGGGAAAAGTTTAATGCCTTAGGTGTAACACAATACGGGCAAATGACAGCGGGTTCTTTCATGTACATTGGTCCGCAAGGCATTGTTCATGGCACCACCATTACGGTGATGAATGCGTTCCGTAAAGTATTGAACAAAGGCGAAACGTCTAAGGGAAAAATATTCCTAACAGCCGGCTTAGGTGGCATGAGTGGTGCGCAACCTAAAGCAGGTAATATTGCTAATTGTATTACTGTTTGTGCCGAAGTGAATGCAAATGCCGCAACTAAACGTCATCAGCAAGGTTGGGTTGACGAGTTAATTGATAACATGGATGAATTGGTTGCACGCGTGAAAGAAGCGCAAGCTGCCGAGGAAGTAGTATCAATTGCCTACATAGGTAATATCGTTGATGTATGGGAAAGCTTTTATGAAAAAGAAATATTTATCCATTTAGGCTCAGACCAAACATCATTACATAACCCTTGGTCAGGCGGTTATTACCCGGTAGATATTAGCTATGAAGAATCGAATCGATTAATTCGAGAAGAGCCTGAAGCGTTTAAAGTTAAAGTACAAGAAACACTTAGACGTCATGCCGATGCAGTAAATAAGCATACCGCTAAAGGTACTTATTTCTTCGATTACGGTAATGCTTTCTTACTTGAAGCATCACGCGCTGGTGGCGATGTTATGGCTGAAAATGGCATTGACTTTAAATATCCATCATACGTTCAAGATATCTTAGGTCCAATGTGTTTTGACTATGGTTTTGGACCATTTCGTTGGGTATGTGCTTCTGGAAAACCTGAAGATTTAGATAAAACTGATGCCATCGCAGCAAGTGTTCTTAGAAAGATTATGCAAGAGTCACCTGAAGAAATTCAGCAGCAAATGCAAGATAACATCACTTGGATTGAAGATGCTAAGCAAAACAAGTTAGTTGTTGGTTCACAAGCACGTATTCTTTATGCTGATGCTCAAGGCCGCATGGAAATTGCTAAAGCCTTTAATGACGCTATCAACAATGGTGAAATTGGTCCGGTAGTATTAGGCCGTGATCACCATGATGTAAGTGGCACCGATTCGCCGTATCGCGAAACGTCCAATATTTATGATGGTAGTCGCTTTACTGCAGATATGGCTATTCATAATGTCATCGGTGATAGTTTCCGTGGCGCTACTTGGGTTTCTATCCATAATGGCGGCGGCGTAGGCTGGGGTGAAGTGGTCAACGGTGGTTTTGGTATGTTACTTGATGGTACTGATGATGCTGAGCGTAAACTAAAATCTATGCTGTTGTTTGATGTTAACAATGGTATTGCAAGACGTAGTTGGGCACGAAATTCAGAAGCTAATTTTGCTATAAAACGTGAAATGGCAAGAACGCCTAAGCTTAAAGTAACGTTGGCTAATCTAGTTGATGACGATATTTTAAATAACTTATCGCTGTAAAATACTAGGCTTGGGAGCTATTCCTTATAGATAGGAATAGCTTTGATAGCAATGATACTCATTGATTTTGATAAGGACGCTGCATGGATGCAGCTTCTTATTGAATGTAGAAGTCTATTCAGCTTTGAATCTACCTGCTAAAGATAAAACAGATCAGCGATGACCTTAACGTTTCAATTTTGGCAGATTTAAAATTTAAGGTGGCTGCCTAAACGGTATTTATCACCGGGCGATGTTAAAATAGCGAAACTCACTACACCTTGTTTAGACCAAGTACGGCGTTTAACTTGTAAACAAGGCGTACTTGACGGTATGTCTAACTGCTGACAAATATCACTACTTGCTAAAATCGCTTCTATTTCATGAGTTGCTTCCGTTAACGGCGCAACAGATGAAAGATATTCATGCGGGGTGATTTCAGTAAAGTCTTGTAACAAGTATTCAGGTACTAAGCTGACATTGACATAACGATGTTCTAACTGAATTGGTTCATCATTTTCATAATGTAATATCTCAGAGTAAGAAACCGCTTCGTTATTTTTTAAGTTAAGTAAAATAGCTATTTCTTCTGTAACGGCAATAGATTTTAGTAATAATTGCTTAGCTTTATGCTGATGACCACGCCCACTAATTTCATCACTAATATTGCGGATCTCTAGTAATGAAGACTGAGATTTAAACGTTGCAACAAAAGTACCTGCACCTTGCGAGCGTACTAATATTCCTTGTTCGGTTAAATCTTGTAAGGCTCGCCTAGCTGTCATACGACTAACATCAAATTTTAGCGTTAGTTCATTTTCAGAAGGTACCTTGGCATTTTGCGGCCATTCACCTGATTCAATATTTTCACAAATGTATTGTTTGATAATAGTATACTTCGCAGGCTTAGTTACCTTTGCTGAACTATTCTTAGCACTAGTACTAGAATGGAGAGGAGAATTGGCAGTCATGATGGTGTTTGCATTAGTTTGAACTTATTTATACGGTCGCACATCTTTGATGAAAAGGCAAGGGTTGTATATACAAGTTGCGGTTTGTCAAGTTTAAAGGTAAAATTTTTCTATTATAGTGAACTTACCTGTCATTTCCTTTTTTATCTGAGGTTAGCGGATTATTTTTGCTTTTACATTATTCATCACTTTCTCTATTAGGTAGCGATATGACACTTTCTAAGCACTGGCAAACCCTTTATACCAATGTAAACCTGGCAACTATGACTGATGGCGCTAATAGCTATGGTGAAATTATCAAAGGTGCCTTAGCAATTAGTGAAGGAAAAATCGCTTGGTTAGGTAAAGTAAGTGATTTGCCTGACGTTGATAGCAGTGTAGTTGATATTATTGATGGTAAAGGCCAATGGTTAACACCAGGTTTAATCGATTGTCATACACATTTAGTGTATGGCGGTAACCGTGCCAACGAATTTGAAATGCGCTTACAAGGTAAAAGCTACCAAGAAATAGCAAATGCCGGCGGTGGTATTGTCTCAACGGTTTCTGCGACGCGAAAGGCGAGTGAGCAAGAGTTACTTGCCAGCGCTTTACCGCGTTTAACTGCTTTGCATCAACAAGGTGTTACCACGGTTGAGATAAAATCTGGTTATGGTTTAGACACTCTTAACGAGATTAAAATGTTAAAAGTAGCAGGGCTTCTTGCTGAAGAATTGCCTGTAACTATCAAACGTACTTTTCTAGGCGCACATGCGTTACCGACTGAGTATAAAGATAATGCCGAGGCTTACCTTGATATTGTCTGCGATGAAATGTTGCCACAAGTAGTTAGTGAGAACTTAGCTGATGCTGTTGACGTATTTTGTGAAGGCATTGGTTTTAGTCTTGAGCAAACCAAACGTGTTTTTGATGCGGCAAAAGCTCATAACTTACCTATTAAAGTGCATGCGGAGCAATTGTCTAACTTAGGCGCTTCAGAGCTCGCTGCAAATTATGATGCTTTGTCTTCTGATCATATTGAGTTCCTCGATGAAGCTGGCATTAAAGCGATGAAAAAATCGGGTATGACCGCGGTATTATTACCCGGTGCTTTTTACTTTTTACGTGAAACTCAGTTACCACCAATAGAGCTACTGCGTAAACATCAAGTACCTATGGCCGTTGCTACTGATGCAAATCCAGGTACATCTCCTATTCATAATATTCACCTAATGTTAAATATGGCCTGTACTTTGTTTAGATTAACACCTTCTGAAGCTTTGGCTGGTATTACTTGTTATGGCGCAAAGGCGCTAGGATTAAGCGAGAGCAAAGGGCAGTTGGCTGTTGGTTATGATGCAGATATTGCCTTATGGAATATCGAACAACCAGCAGAGCTTTGTTATCAATTTGGTGTAAATCCCTTGAGCCGTTTGATTCAAAATGGACAACAAGTGTTAATGAATGAGAGTGCGTAAAGTTGATGTAAGAAGTATTGCAATGTAGTACTTCTTACTAACTTAGTTCCATAACTAAGTTAGTTTAAGCATGATTATTGTCACTTTTAAAATACACGATGAATTAATTTAATTTAATTTAATTGCCATTACCATTTAAATGGGCAATATGGCTTTTAGCTTTTGTTGGGTAATTAGAAAATATACCATCGACACCTAATTGTTTCATTGCATTGATATCTTCTAATTCATCGACCGTATAGACAAATACTTTTAAACCTCGTTTATGGGCATCAGCGACAAAGTGCTCACTAATAAAGTCGACATGGAGATGCACAGAATAAGCATTGAGTTGTTCAGCAAACTTTGCGTATTCTAATGGGTAACATGCCGTAAGAGCGCCTATAGCAAAATCACTTCGCTGTTGGTGAATGGCATGTAATAACCTATGATTAAATGATGAAAATAAAATATCATTACTCAATAATGCCGTTGTATTGATAGCGTCATCAATACAGGAAAATAATAGCGTTAAATTTTTCACTGCTTTTAATTCAATATTGATGGTGCATTTTCCGGCTACTAGCGCTAAGACTTCGTCTAAGGTCGGAATAACTTCACCATCACCCGCGTCTAAACTACGTAAATACTGATAATCATAGTTAAAAATTTGCCCTTGACCGGATGTCGTTCTGTGCAACCATCGGTCATGAATAACAAATAGTTTACCGTCAACTTCATGAATATCTATTTCAATACCATCTACTTCAGCATCTAAAGCTGTACGAATAGATCGTAGCGTGTTTTCTGGTGCAACGCCGCTAGCGCCTCGGTGAGCAAAAATTAACATAGGGAGTTAAATATGATTAATACATTAGTGTTAGTTTTAAGTATAATACCGAGTAACGTGAATGTACTAAATAAAATGAGCAGAGATTAAATTGACCACTCCAACGCCCCCAAAACGTTTAAATAAATACATTAGTGATTCTGGTTTTTGTTCGCGCCGTAGTGCCGATAAAATGATAGAAGATGAGCGTGTAACCATCAATGAGCGAGTGCCCGAGCTTGGTACTAAGGTGTTAGCGGGAGATGTAGTTAAAGTAGACGGGTATGAAATATCGCCAACTAGAGATGACAAGTCGGATCGCATTTACATCGCTTATAATAAACCTATTGGTATTACCTGTACCACTGAAAAACATGTGCGCGGTAATATTATTGATGCTATTGGCCACAATAAACGTATTTTCCCTATCGGTCGTTTAGACAAACCGTCAGAAGGTTTGATATTTCTCACCAGTGATGGCGATATTGTTAATAAAATTCTACGCGCTGAAAATGCTCACGATAAAGAATATATTGTCACCGTTGATAAACCTATAAGTGAACGTTTCATCGAGAGAATGTCTCGTGGCGTACCTATCTTAGGCACCATTACCAAACCTTGTATCGTACAAGTTAAAAGCCGTTTTGAGTTTTCCATTATCCTTACTCAAGGTCTTAATCGTCAAATTCGCCGTATGTGTGAATATCTTGATTATGAGGTTTTAAAATTAAAACGCTCACGTATTATGAAAGTTGGGTTAGGCAATTTAGCACCAGGACAATGGCGAGAATTAACGGACGTTGAAATGGCCGAAATTAACAAAGCCGTTGAAAGTTCGAGTAAAACGGCTGTCAATACAGCTCAGCCTAAACAGACGACTGCAAACATGAGTGATCTTGAAGAGCTATCGGCCTCATTAAATAATGCAGATAAAGAAAGTGATTCCAAGCCTAAACAGAATACGCCTGAACAAACATCTTCTAGTAAACAGGATGATGTGAAGCAGGAAGATCTAAAAGATGTTTGGCCTTATAACAGCCATAAAACCAAAGACTAAATAAGGTCTGTAGTCTTTAGTTTTTGAACTACCCCGCGACTTTATTTCGCTAGAATCACGGGGTTTTCTCGACGTTATTTAGAACAAACACTATAAAACACTCGGCTTAGTAGACTTTTTATTGAGTGAGATAACCTTGGTTTTACTTATTCGATGACGATATATTTCTCTCAGGTAATGGATTGATTTTTTCACACTATCGATGGTTAATCGTATATCGTTAATGGAAGTAAATTTCTTATCATCACGGACTAATTCTCGATACTTCTTTTCATACATAGGTTTGATCGCATACCAATTGGTATCGAGTATTTTTGCCGGGTTTTCATGTTCAATTAACATTTCCTCCAATTTTGATTCATCAAATACCGGCGCTTTAATAAAGTCGATAATGGCTACATCTAAAGAATCATCGAAGCGATACTCCTCTTTAGCAAAACAACGTTTAATGTAAGAAACAATGAGTGTTAAAAAGTCATCACTTAAACATGGGCTTTTGGCAATTAAGGTCGTTAACGATAAATTAGCTGAGGCACCAATAACTAAAGCGTAGCGCTTTAACGTGGTATTGGGGAATAAATTGTTCAGATGCATTTTTAGCTTATTCAAGTCCATATAAGACAATTTATAGTCTTTAGGAAGAGAAATAATAGAAACAATTGATGAACAATTTTTGAAAAAATGAAGTTCTTTCAAATGTTTGGCATCAAAACCTGAGCTTTTATATTTCTCTAGGGCTAGTTTGTATTCTTCTGACTCTATGGGTAATAAACTAACCCCTTCAATAGCTTGTGTGGCGTCATTAAAGTGCGGTAAATCAATTGACCTGAAAAATAAATCGTCAACATCTAATACAACTTTTTCACCATTAAAACTAGGTTGCTTTTGATCATGGTTTGCTGGTGGGGAGTCGGCTACTACTGATTCGGCATAAGCGATAGCAACAGGACCCGCTAAGCTCATGAATAAATCATTAGCATCTAAACGAATAGTTTCCCCTATATCGATACCAGCACGACGAAAGTAGTTATCATCGTAATCTGTAGTGACAGCTTGTGCTGTTAATATATTAAAAATTTGTTGGCTAATATATTGGTTGGCATGTTTTTCCATAGTATTGACATCAATATATTTAATGCCACCGTTGGTATCACTTTGCTCTGCATAACGCATAATGTCATTTGATATTAGCATCATGGCATTCCATGGCCTGATCCGATAAGGCGCATCTCCGTCGACATGATCTTTCTCATTATCTAGATTGTACGAAAAGTCCCACTCTTCAGCCAAATACTTACATAATAAACGGCCGGCGTTGATATGCAGTGCTTCAGAAACTTCAATACTTGGGTCGTTTATATTTGGTAGAATACAAATTCCGCTGGTAAAGATAGGCTCAAAGACAAAATTTTGCCCGTGAGTGGCTATTTCTTTTTCTGACCGAATCTCAAAGGTTTTGCTCATGTAAGAGTATTGCTGAGCTAAACCAAACTCTGACGCCATTCCAGAGCCAGTACCTCCGCCAGCACTAAATATATAAAAATATAATCGCGATTGGTTGGCTTTAATGCCACATGAATCAATCAGGTAAGAATGGATGAATTGCCAATCAGTATTACTGAAATGTTCTGTTTCTTTATTGAGGATCATTTTAGCAAGATATTGTCCTAAAATAGGCGCATTACCAGCACCACCGGCGTGAACCTCGGATAAATCCATTATTTTTAGTTTACTATAATCATCAAGAAAATCTTTATCATAGCTTTGTGACGAATACCGAATCCGCCCTTCAATATCTTTATCTAAGTCGCCCAGCATGACTAATGGCTCAATTAAAAAAACCGGCTTGTTCGATTTTTTATTTTGTAGTTTTAAGCTGCGTTTTATCCATTTTAACGAACTGCCTTCACGTTCTTTGGCTTTTTTCATCTCATTATGAAATTCGTTTAAATAATAATTGCGGGCACTGTGAACTAATGAGGCAACATCTAGCGCTATATTAGATCCACATCGCCCTAGGCCAATAAGGCAAACTGATGGGAAAGGTTGTGGTTTTTTTTCTTGCCCTTCTTGTTCTGAAGGGACAGGGTATACTTCATCACGTAAGGTATCTAAATTAGTTAAAATACGAGACAAGTCTTTTTCAGTAAAATAGAGGTGTGTTGGATCTGAAGACCTATTAGCACTTTTATCTGTTTTTACTATGATATCAAAATCATCACTTGGAGTTATACCCGATGAGCTAGCAATAGCTGCTTTCGTTTTAGCGTTGCTTTGATCTTTCTTGACTGTTGGCTTTACTGTTTTTGTTGTTTTGGCGGTAGTGTTTTTCGTTTGCATCCATTATCTCCATGATGTTTATATCAATTGGATTAATTTATAGCGGCTCTACGTTGTACAATAAATTATCTGTTTGATATTCTTATTAGCACCAATGAATATAGGATACAAAGTTGGAAATAGCCTAAAAAAAAGTCAAGTTATTCAAACTATTATTTGATTATCTGCAAAATATTGCGCTATCAACACTTCCTTGTGTTGATAAAGATTATTATATAAAAGCTTATGCTTTGTTTATATTAAGTAGAGTTGATGACAGCTCAGTTATTACTTGGCTATCTTCTATGGTTGACGGTATTTCAATCTCTTGTCCGTCAATCATTTGTCTAAGAGTTTTCCGTAAAATCTTACCTGAACGAGTTTTTGGCAATCGATCAATAATAAGTAATTTTTTCAATGACGCTATTGCGCCAATATCATTGCGGATACTTTGCTTTAATTCACTAATTAGATCTTCGTCACTGGTATTAACACCATTTTTTATCACTACCAACCCTAGAGGAACTTGTCCTTTTAATGAATCATTAATACCGACAACAGCGCACTCTGCTACCGCAGGATGAGCCGATAAAACCTCTTCCATTTCACCGGTTGATAAACGATGACCTGCAACATTGATAACATCATCAATGCGACCCATGATAAAGAGGTAGCCCTCTTCATCAATATAGCCACCATCTCCGGACATATAATAACCAGGATAAGTTGACAAATATCCCGATGTTAAGCGCTCAGGGTCGCGATAAATAGTCGCTAAACAGCCGGGAGGAAGTGGCAATTTAATAGCGACACTGCCTTGCTTTCCTGCAGGCACTTGTTGACCGCTTGCATTAAGAATTTCAACATTGAAACCCGCGACAGGAAATCCTGCAGAGCCCGCTTTTGTGGGTATCATATTGCCACAACCGTCATCTAATGGTGTACTGGCAATTGCCCAGCCTGTTTCGGTTTGCCACCAATGATCGATTACCGGTAACTGTGTTTTTTCTTTCAGCCAATGATAGGTTGCTGGATCTAAGCGTTCGCCTGCCAGGTATAAACGTTTTAATGAAGAAAGATCGTAGTCTTTTAAAAAGTCGCCATGTGGATCTTCTTTTCCGATCGCACGAAAAGCGGTCGGAGCGGTAAATAAAGCATTTACTTTATACTCAGCACAGACACGCCAAAAAGCGCCAGCGTCAGGCGTTCTAATCGGTTTTCCTTCATACATTATTGTCGTGCAACCCGCCATTAACGTGCCATAAATAATATATGAATGACCAACAACCCAACCTACATCTGAGGCGGCCCAAAAGGTATCTCCTGGTTGCATGCCATAGATATTTTTCATGCTATAAAGCATGGCAACAGCATGACCACCATTATCTCTAACCACTCCTTTGGGTTTTCCCGTGGTACCAGAGGTATACAAAATATAGAGGGGATCGGTACTTTTAACAGGCACAGGTGGAATTTCTACCGCTACATCAATCTGTTCTTGCCAGTCAAGATCTCTGTTCTGCATAAGCGATGCTTGAACTTCTTCTCTTTGAAAAATAATACAGTTTTTAGGTTGATGAACAGCGATTTCGATGGCTTCATCAATAAGTGGCTTATAGGGAATAACTTTTGCTATTTCAATACCGCAGCTGGCGGCTACAATCACTTTTGGCTCAGCGTCATTGATACGTACGGCAAGTTCATTAGCAGCAAAGCCGCCAAAAACAACCGAATGAATTGCACCTAATCGAGCACATGCCAACATAGCTATAGCCGCTTGTGGGATCATTGGCATATAAATTAATACCCTATCTCCTTTATTAACATCTTGTGCTCGCAGTACATCAGCAAACTTTGCCACTAAACTGGTGAGCTCACTATAACTAAACTTTTGTTTTTTTCCGGTAACAGGGGAATCATATATCAGCGCAGTTTGAGCCCCTCGGCCTTGTTCAACATGATAATCCAGCGCAAGATAACAAGAGTTTAGTTCACCATCAGCAAACCATTCATGCCAAGAGTCATTATTTGTCGACAATATTGTTTGAGGTTTTTTATACCATGCAACAAGCTCTGCCTGCTCTTGCCAGTATGTTTCCGGTGAGTTTATAGCTAATGTTTGCTGTGCAGTGTGTTTCATTATATTGGCCTTTTAAATAATGCTGATACACATACAGTAAAACTGTCGACAAAATTAACCTATTAGACCTTAGCCTAATATTTGAGCTTTTGCTTGGGAGGGAGGTCCTGGTGAACTTAAATATCTCTTTGTTTTTATTGTTTTTATTGTTATTTGTTGTTTTTAATTATTGATTTTTTGAGCTGAAAATATTTTTAATATAGCTGAGGAATAACTGTCAAAAAAGAAATGGAAGGTATAACTGTCGACAATGAGATTGTTTATAGCACTGAAAAGCTAATGTTTTCAGTGCTATTGGGGGCAGGTTATTAACCCGATGTAAGGAAGGTTTTCTTAATCGAAATACCGATTGATTAATCGGCTTTCGGCTTAGCGCTTTGTCACCGGCATTTGATAATGCACCGCATCAAAGTCACCGATTGGGTCTTTATGTAAATATGCTCTAACAAAACTCATGCCCATTTTTTTCATTACGCCAACTGAAGCCAAGTTATCTGCCACAGCAAGAGCTGAAACATGGGTGACATCAGAGTGAGCGGTGACAGCCTCTTTAATTGCTATGGCAGCTTCGGTGGCATAACCTTTTCCCCAAGTACTTTGGAAAAAACGCCAGCCTAATTCTAAATCTGTAAAGTTGGGTGTATCAGTAAAAAATGCCATCGGCCGGATTAATACCCAACCTAAGTAGTCATTGGTTACTTTGTCTGATACTTGCCAAATTCCCCAGCCTTTATCGCTATCTCGATACTTTTCCATGCGTGGAATAAACGTACTGTTAACTATCTCCATACTGGTGGGGGTGCCGCCATTAAGAAACTTCATTACTTCGGGGTCTTGATCTAATGCCCACAAAACTTGAGCATCATCGCTGTCCATTAATCTAAACTTGAGTCGTTCGCTATTATTGATGTGCATAAAAAACCTATTAAATAAAAGGAAGAAGCAAAATATAACGCAATGTATTTTGCGTTATGCTTAACTGTTGTTATGCTTAACTGTTGTTATGGTTACTATTAATAAAGTTAAAGCAATTGCTTTATTTAGACGCTAACAAAGGTTTTAAAAATCTCGCTGTATGTGAGGTTTTATGTTTGGCAACTTGTTCAGGTGTACCAGTCACTAATATTTCACCACCACCTGCACCGCCTTCTGGACCTAAATCGATAACCCAATCGGCTGTTTTAACAACATCTAAGTTATGTTCAATCACAACGATGGTATTACCATGGTCACGTAATCGATGAATAACATTGAGCAATTGTTTAATATCGTGAAAATGCAGTCCAGTAGTTGGCTCATCTAAAATATATAAGGTTTTGCCGGTATCTCTTTTTGATAACTCTTTTGAAAGCTTAACGCGTTGCGCTTCACCGCCAGAGAGAGTCACGGCAGATTGACCTAACTTGATATAAGTTAACCCAACATCCATTAAGGTTTGTAGCTTACGGTTTATCGCAGGTATGGCTTTGAAAAAATCAAACGCATCTTCAATGGTCATATCCAAAACTTGATGGATATTTTTACCTTTATATAAAACTTCTAACGTTTCACGGTTATATCGCTTACTTTTGCACACATCACAAGGTACATAAACATCAGGTAAAAAGTGCATCTCAACCTTGATCATGCCGTCACCTTGACAGGCTTCACAGCGACCACCTTTAACATTAAAGCTAAAGCGACCTGATTTATAACCACGAGAGCGAGACTCTTGTGTAGCGGCAAACATGTCACGTATCGCGGTAAATATACCTGTGTAGGTTGCTGGGTTAGAACGTGGCGTTCTACCAATCGGGCTTTGATCAATTTCGATAACTTTATCTAAAAGCTCTAAACCGGTAATTGATTTATGAGGCGCGGGCTCATCAATTGTTGCGCCATTGAGTTCAATATGGGCTAATTTATATAAGGTATCGTTAATAAGGGTTGATTTACCTGAGCCAGAAACACCAGTAACACAGGTCATTAAACCCGTTGGAATGACTAAATCAACATTTTTTAAATTATTGCCGGTAGCGCCTTTGAGCTTAACAACACTCTTTTTATCAAAAGCATGACGTTTCTTAGGTATTTCAATACGCTCTACGCCAGAAAGATATTTACCCGTTAAAGACTCTTTACAATTGAGTATGTCATCTACGGTACCTTGGGCGATAATTTCACCACCATGTACACCGGCACCGGGTCCAATATCAATAACAAAATCTGCCGCGCGAATAGCATCTTCATCATGCTCAACGACTATAACGGTATTACCTAAGTCACGAAGGTGTAATAAGGTGCCAAGTAAACGTTCATTATCACGTTGATGCAGGCCAATTGATGGCTCATCTAATACATACATCACGCCCACTAAACCTGCGCCAATTTGGCTGGCCAGACGTATTCGCTGTGCTTCACCACCAGATAGCGTGTTTGCACCGCGGGATAAGTTGAGGTAATTAAGACCAACGTTCACTAAAAAGCCTAAACGTTCGTTTACTTCTTTTAATATTTTTTCGGCAACTTGGCCTCTTTGACCGGTAAGTGTTAAACCTTGGAAGAAGTTGAGCGCATCACTAATAGATAAATCAGCCACGACAGTAAGTGGTGTATCGTCGATAAAGACATTACGAGCCTCTAAGCGTAATCGACTACCATTACAATCAGGGCAATGTTGTGAATTAAGATATTTTCCTAGCTCTTCACGTACAGAGTTTGATTCGGTTTCTTTATAGCGGCGTTGCATATTATTGATGATGCCTTCAAAGGGATGCTTACGCACCACAACATCACCACGGTCGTTCATATATTTAAATTCAATTTCTTGTTTGCCACTGCCAAAAAGTACGGTTTTTTGCGCTTCAGCGGATAATTTATTAAAAGGTTTATCAACGTCAAATTTGAAATGTAAGGCAAGGGCTTGCAGCATTTGAAAGTAATAAAAATTACGCTTATCCCAACCACGTACGGCACCATTAGCAAGACTTAATTCGCCGTTGGCAATCACCCGAGTGCTATCGAAATATTGTTCAATGCCTAAGCCATCACACGTTTGACAAGCGCCTGCTGGGTTATTAAAAGAGAATAAACGAGGCTCTAGCTCTTGCATACTGTAACCACAGAGTGAACAAGCGAAGTTGGCTGAAAAAATTAACTCTTCTCGGTCGGGCTCGTCCATAAAAGCGACTTTAGCCGTGCCTGAAGTTAAGGCTAGGGTCGTCTCAAAAGACTCTGACAGGCGTAATTGAATGTCTTTACGTACTTTTATGCGATCAACGACAACTTCAATAGTGTGTTTT
This sequence comes from Colwellia sp. 75C3, assembly GCF_002836255.1. Classification (GTDB taxonomy): domain Bacteria; phylum Pseudomonadota; class Gammaproteobacteria; order Enterobacterales; family Alteromonadaceae; genus Colwellia. The sequence continues at coordinate 21,457 of NZ_PJAU01000031.1, forward strand.
TTCTGTAATTCTAGCGTTGGAGGATCGGATAAGTCACAGACTTCACCATCTATGCGCGCACGAATAAAACCTTGAGCAGCTAAGTTATCAAGTAATTTTACATGCTCACCTTTACGGTCTTGCACAATGGGCGCAAGCAGCATTACTTTAGTACCTTCTTCAAGCGCTAAAACTTTATCAACCATTTGCGAAACAGTTTGTGCTGCCAGTGCTTGACCATGTTCAGGACAACGAGGCTCACCAACTCGCGCATAAAGTAAACGCAAGTAATCGTATATTTCAGTAATTGTACCAACGGTTGAGCGGGGGTTATGAGACGTTGATTTTTGCTCAATGGAAATGGCGGGTGATAAACCTTCGATATGATCTACATCTGGCTTTTCCATTAACGATAAAAATTGACGAGCATACGCTGAAAGAGACTCTACATAACGACGTTGTCCTTCAGCGTAGAGTGTATCAAAGGCAAGAGAAGATTTTCCTGAGCCAGAAAGGCCGGTAATTACCACGAGTTTATCTCGAGGTATTGTTAAACTAATGTCTTTGAGGTTGTGCGTGCGAGCCCCTCTGACTTCAATATTCTTCATGCGTTTTTAACTCAAATAGCGATAAAATAGAACCGACGATTATGTCATATAATTTACAGTATAAAAACTAATCTAAGGCAGAATATCAAATTAAACTGTTTATTTTTACAGTACCTCATTAGCACTGTAAAAAAGGTAACAAACGGTAATATGTCGTTAAGCAGACGAACCAAAAAAATTAGCATGACGACCAGCTTAACACCTTGTTTTCATTGTGGGGATTTTGTTGTGCTTCTTAGCATGGTAAACTATCGGCAATTTTTACCGCTTCTCCATTTACTTTAGGTTTCAGCAACGTATGAGTCTTTCAGGTTTAAACCGTATTGAGAAAAAAGCCGCATTTTCCTTAGCAAGTGTATTTGGCGTACGCATGTTAGGCTTATTCATGATATTACCCGTGTTCGCCATTTATGGTGAACAACTTACGGGTTATAGCCCTATGTGGTTGGGCTTAGCTATTGGTGCTTATGGGCTAACTCAAGCTTTGTTGCAAATACCTATGGGGATTTTGTCTGATAAGTTTGGCCGAAAACCAGTCATTCTTGCTGGATTAGTGGTGTTTCTAATTGGTAGCATTGTCGCGGCAATGTCCGACACTATTTATGGTGTAGTGCTGGGTCGTGCAATTCAAGGCATGGGCGCTATTGCTAGTGCCGTACTCGCGTTGGCGGCGGACTTAAGCCGTGAAGAACAGCGACCTAAAGTGATGGCAACCATAGGTATGTTTATCGGTTTATCATTCACTTTTGCCATGATTTTAGGACCAATAGTCGCTGATGCCTTTGGCTTAAGTGGTTTATTTTGGTTTACGGGATTATTGACTATTTTTGCGATGGCTATGATTCAATTCATGGTGCCAAACTCGGTAAATAAAGCCCCTCGTGGCGATAATGTCGCTTTGCCTGAGCAAATTACTCGTTTAATTCGTCATCCACAGTTATCACGTTTAAACTGGGGCGTTTTCATTTTACATATGGCGTTAACTGCCTGTTTTATCACCTTACCTAAACAGTTTGTTGCTAGTGGTTTAGCACTCGAAGACCATTGGCAAATATACTTGCCTGCCTTACTTGGTTCTTTCTTTTTAATGGTTCCTTTTATGATTTTTGCCATTAAGAAACAAAAAGAAAACCCAATGTTTAGCGCTGCAATAGCCTTATTGTCTTTAGCTTTATTTTTACTTTGGCTTTTACCTACAGGTTTTTGGAGCTTAGTCTTATCTATTGTCATATTTTTTACTGCCTTTAACTATTTAGAAGCCACTATGCCATCGATTTTATCGCGTATAGCACCTGCTGGCGTTAAAGGTAGTGCGATGGGAGTTTATTCGAGTAGCCAATTTTTAGGCGCTTTTGTTGGTGGTATTGTTGGTGGTTATATTGCCAGTCAGTACGGTGAGCAAACTATTTTCTTAGTGATGGCAGTAGTAACTGTTATTTGGTTAGTGATAAGTTTTGGAATGCAGCCATTAAAGAAATCTAAGAGCTTTAGTTTTGCCACTAATATTACTTGCGAAGAAGAAGCGGGTAAAATGGCGGAACAATTAATTAATATGCCAGGCGTTATTGAAGCAACACTCGTGCATACCGAAGCGGTCGCTTATTTAAAGGTTGATGTTAAACAGGTTGATTTACTCGCTGTTAAAGCTTTATTACAAAATTAGAGATTACCGACTGCTTACTTTTCCTCACTGATGGATAAATTTAGTTATTTACTCACTCAGCAAACTGACAAAAGCACGCTAAACTAAAGTTTACTTTATTCTTTATTTTAGCGTGTCACTATTATGTCAGAACATCATACTTACAAAAAAATTGAAATGGTTGGTTCATCTAAAACCAGTATTGAAGAAGCTATAGAGAATGCCTTGGCGGAGTGTCATAAAACCATCAAAAATATGGATTGGTTCGAGGTCACAGAAACGAGAGGCCATATAGTTAATGGCGCTGTTGGTCATTACCAAGTTACTTTGAAAATTGGCTTTAAGATAGAGTCGAGTTAAGCGACGTAACTTAGCCTAACTTAGCGTAATTTAATATGAGCTAAGTTAAGTCTATTTAGCTTATTTAAGTGCAGCAATGTAATCTGTTAGCTTATTGGAACCAAGCATTATTTCTATATCATCATCTTGTTGTTTGCCAATTAATGCCGTTCCCATGGGGGATTGAGGTGTTATTACCGTGATATTTACTTTATCTAGCTGACAGCGAAATCCACCTGCGGCAGGGCCAATAAAGAACCAGTGATTAGCTTCCAAATCAGCGGATAATTGGACTAAAGCACCTAAAGCAATATAACTATCATTATTGAATTCAACTAAATTGAGTGCTTTATAAGCATCAATGGCATGCTGAAACTCAATCACTCGCTTAGATTGCCCCTCGGCTAAATAGCTCGCTTCTATCGCTAGCGTATCATATTGTGTTTCAGCAACACTTTGATCGTCAACCGCAGCGGCATGCGCGTCGTTTGCAGCGTCAATCGCTTGTTGATGTTCTTTCGAAAGCTCTATGACAACAAGATCAATTAACTGTTTTTTATTAGGCATTAAATTATATTCTATCGTTATTATAAATGTTGCTAGTTAGCCGTAGGTAACTAGGTAGTTGAGTTAATATCTGCTTACTTTTAAGCTAATTTCAATCTGATTTTAACGAAGCTATTTTATCATAACTTGTGTTTTTGACGAAATGCCAGTAAATTAATGAATCTACTCCAACTGGTACGACCAATAGCAGAGCATAATTATGACAACAACTGCCTATCCACATTTACTAGCACCATTAGATCTTGGCTTTACCCAATTAGCTAATCGTGTCCTTATGGGATCCATGCACACTGGCCTTGAAGAAGAGCGAGGTGGTTTTGCTAAATTAGCTGCATTCTATCAAGCAAGGGCAAAAGGCGGAGTTGGCTTAATTGTTACCGGTGGTGTAAGTCCTAATTTACGCGGTAGAATTGCGCCTTTTGGCAGCGAGTTAAGTCATTTTTGGCAAACAAAAAAACATAAACAAGTAACAGACGCCGTTCATCAATACCCAACCAAAATTTGTTTGCAGCTATTACATACCGGTCGATACGCGTATCACCCTTTTGGGGTCGCTCCAAGTAAAGTTAAATCACCTATTTCTCCTTTTATGCCTAAAGCTATGTCGGTTAGGCAAATTAAATCAACCATTAAAGATTATGCTTATTCAGCAAAATTGGCAGCTGAAGCTGGTTATGATGGCGTAGAAATAATGGGCTCTGAAGGCTATTTAATTAACCAGTTTGCTTGTGTCAGAACCAATAAACGTAGTGATGAGTGGGGTGGTAGCATTGAAAATAGAATGCGCCTAGCGATTGAAACGATCAAAGCGGTACGCGCAAAAGTGGGCGAAAATTTTATTATTATCTTTCGTTTATCTATGTTGGATTTGGTTGAAGGTGGTAATAGTTGGGAAGAAGTTGTCACCATGGCAAAAGCGGTAGAGCAAGCAGGAGCCACATTAATTAACACAGGTATTGGTTGGCATGAAGCACGTGTGCCCACCATTGTAACGTCAGTACCCCGAGCGGCATTTACTTGGGTTACTGAAAAAATGAAAAAAGAAGTGTCTATTCCACTTATCACGACCAATCGAATTAATACGCCTGAAGTTGCCGAGCAAGTCTTAGCGACAGGACAAGCTGATATGGTGTCAATGGCGAGACCTTTCCTTGCGGATGCCGAGTTTGTTAATAAAGCGGCGAGTAATAAAGCCGACGAAATCAACACCTGTATTGGTTGTAACCAAGCCTGTTTAGATCACGTTTTTGCACAAAAACGCGCTTCATGCCTAGTTAACCCGATGGCATGTTATGAAACAGAACTTGTTTTAGAAAAAGCTAAAAAAGTTAAAAAATTAGCGGTGATCGGTGCAGGACCTGCGGGTTTAGCATTTAGTGTTTATGCTGCAGAGCGAGGACATCATGTTGAGCTATTTGATAAAATTAGCGAGATAGGTGGTCAGTTCAATGTAGCGAAACAAGTGCCTGGTAAAGAAGAGTTTTTTGAAACTTTACGTTACTTTAACAAACAGTTAAGTTTGCACGGTATTAAAGTACATCTTAATAGTGAACAAAGTGCAGAAAAGCTACTTGAGGCTGGCTTTGATGAAGTCATACTTGCTACCGGTATTAAACCAAGAAAATTAGGTATTGAAGGGCTAGAAGAAGGCTTCGCGAGTAAGAAAGTGCTTACTTATTTACAAGTGCTACGAGATAAAATCGAAGTCGGCAATAATGTTGCCATCATAGGCGCGGGTGGTATTGGTTTTGATGTAGCAACTTATTTATCAGAAAAGTCATTAACTAATGACCCAGAGGCATGGCTTAAAAACTGGGGGGTTGATAAAAATTATCAGAACAATGGTGCCTTACTAGATAAACAAGATGTACCTAAGCATCATCCAGAAAGGAAGATCACGCTGATACAGCGTAAAACCACCAAGGTAGGTAAAGGTTTAGGTAAAACATCTGGTTGGGTGCATAGAGCTAATTTAGTTAAACAAGGCGTTAATATGGTCGCAGGCGCGAGCTACAAAGCCATTACCGAAAAAGGTTTGGTGATTGAAGTTGATGGTAAAGAGCAATTACTTGAAGTTGACAATATTATCATCTGCGCTGGGCAAGAATCGAATAGAGACTTACAGCAAGCACTCATTGATGGCGGTGTACCTGTACACCTTATTGGTGGTGCTAATGTTGCGTCTGAACTCGATGCTAAACGCGCAATACGCCAAGCAGCTGAATTAGCAGTGCAAATTTAACGATACCCAAGCTACTTGAATCTACGTGTTTCAGTACCACTGAGCGATTTATAATCAAATCGCTTCTTTTTATTAAGGGTACTCCCTTCAAAAAGGAGGCTACGATGCGCATAAACTGCTCAGGGTCCCATAAGGCTGGTTTAGAAACGTTTTATGCTACGTTATTGATTTCGACAATAGAATAACTATTCTTTTCAATCAATGCCTTGCCTAAAGGCGTTTCTAATTCCAGCTGAAACCAGCTTCTTCATGTGGCTTGGGTATATAATTACCCCTTATCGATGGTGTTTAGGGTAGTTAACCGAAGAAAAACCCTATATTTCTTTGGTTAACTATTGATATACTGTCCCGAATTGATTTTTTTTAGATAGAGCACAGTGCAAGAAATAATTGTCGATGGCAGTGATGTTGAATTTTTCACCACGCCTAAAGAGTATAAGCAGCAGTTGTTGTTATTAATTGAAGGTGCGCGAAAGCGTATATTCATTACTGCCTTGTATCTACAAGATGATGACGCAGGTAGAGAAATCCTCCATGCGTTATATCAAGCTAAAGCAAACTTTCCAGAGATAGAGATTAATGTTTTTGTCGACTTTAATCGCGGTCAACGCGGTTTAATCGGTGAAAAGGCGAGCTTAGGTAACCGTGCTTTGTACTTAAAGTTAGCACAAGATTATCCGCAAACAATCAACATATATGGCGCTGCAGTAAAACGTAAAGAAGTCTTTGGTGTTTTGCATCTTAAAGGCATGGTCTTCGATGAAAAGCTTTTCTATACGGGTGCAAGTATTAATGATATTTACTTACACCAAGGTGAACGTTATCGTTTAGATCGTTACTGTACTATCAATAGTGCGACATTAGCCGATAGTTTTTGTCATTATTTAACTGACACTTTTATCGATTCAGGCCTCGCGCCACTACTTAATCAAGAGTGGACACCTGATGCAAACGAGCAAAAGAAAACGTTAGTCGCATTAAAGCTTAAGTTAAAAAAATCTCATTATAGCGTTGCTCAGCAACAAGGTCTCAGTCAGTCTAAGATCATAAGTGATAAAGCATTTATTACGCCGTTAGTTGGCTTTGGGCGACGTAAAAACCAGCTTAACCAAACGACTCGTCATTTAGTACAAAAAGCCGAACATAATATGGTGCTATTTACGCCTTATTTTAATCTACCGCATCCGCTTGCTAGAGATGTTATTAAGGCATTAAAACGTGGTGTTAAAACAACCGTAGTTGTTGGTGATAAAACCGCTAATGATTTCTTTATTGGTAACGATGAAGACTTTAGCACTATTGGCATTATTCCTTACGTTTATGAAATGTTACTTAAGCGTTTTGTAAAACGTTATCAAAATTTTATCGATCAAGGCTTATTGAATATTCACTTGTGGAAAGATAAAGACAATAGTTTTCACCTTAAAGGTTTAAGAGTTGATGATCGTTATCACTTGATCACCGGCAGTAATTTAAATCCGCGAGCTTGGGCATTGGATTTAGAAAATGGCCTATTAATTGATGACACTAACAAACACTTTTTGCAGAAAACGGATGATGAACTCGTAGGTATTTTAGTTAACACCACTAAAGTCACGCATTATTCTGATATTGAATCAGTAGATGATTACCCTGAGAAGCCACAGAAGTTATTGAAAAAAATACGTGTTGCCCAAATTGACAGAGTATTAAAACGGTTCTTGTAAATGTTGTCTGTTATAACGAAACCCCTTTATTTTTAAAGGGGTTGTCGTTAAAGCAAGTGTTATTTAATCGGGGGAATATTAAGTCGATTAGAACGATTTCTTTGCCTGCACTCTTATTTCAAAGCGATTAATATCAGGGTTTTCACTTTGCGGAAAAGCAAAGTCGATATGAATAATAGGATGATTACCGCCAGAATGAGGAGAGTGTAATCTCAAGCCAAGTCCAGCAGATCCTAACCAACCCTCCTCTATATTTTTAACCGTTGACTCACCATAAGTACGACCCGCATCTACAAAAGCCACACCGGCTAAATCAAAGAGTTTGAAAAGATTGATTTGTGGATAATACCTGATTTCAGATGTGACCTTAATGCTATTTTTTCCGTGTTGATACTGTAATGGAAAGCCTCGTAAACCGGTATTTCCACCCATAGTTACTGGCTGATCAAGATATTGATTTGTACTGGCAACATTGTTATTACTTAAATAAAAGCCCCAGCTCTTATTTAATTGATAAAAATACTCCCCACTAATCTTTACTAATAAACGACTATCTCTTTGTTGATAAATATCATTGGCCAGCGCTAGATCAAGTAATAACAAGGCATTATCATGTAAGTTAAAGCCTTTTTTTACTCGCATTCTCCAAACTGTCCAGGCCGAGTTCTCTTTATTACCATTACCTATACCAAGGCTAGAACTAAGTTGCCAGCCATGGTTAAAATCTTCTATCTGGGTAATTAAATGTACGTTTGTTAGTTTTCTAAAGTCCTTTTCTATATATTCGAAAGCAATCCATGGATAAAGTAAATCTCTATCTTCGGGATGAACATCCGTGAGTGGAGAACTAGATAAATCGCTGCTTTGTTCACTAGAAAGTTCAGAAAAAGTGTTCTTATCCTGTGTTATGCCTAAACGATACCTTAATAATCTACTGTCATCATTAAAGTTAAGCCAAGCATAGCTACCTTCTTTAAAGCTGATATCATGGCCAAATACACTTTGGTCTTGACCGTTTTGAAAAAGAGTATCGTTACGTGACTCTTCACTAAAACCTAGGTGGTAGGCTGTTTTGGTATGAAAACCAGCAAAAATTTTATGCAGAAATAAACTACGTTGCTGGCCATCATCATTATCGGCAAAGCTCATTTTAACTGAGGTGTTTTGTTTTTGAAAAAGAGGAATAGTGGCTAGTAGCTTGTAACCGGAACGTTGGGTATTTCGGTATGATTCAATTTCAGTATCTATGCCTAATCCCAGTAAATTACGTTCTTTAATACCAAAGCTGTAAGTGTTCATACCTCCTTTACGGCCAAAGCTAACGGTAGGCATAAGTGACCAATTATCCCAAGTGGTAATGGTAATGTTCTCTACATATTCATCAGCGCTAACCTCAGCATCCCTTAGAAATTTACGACTACGTAAATGTCGTTCAAGTTCAGCCATATCAGCAAAGGTTTTTGTGCATTTATTAATAAAAAAAGTGGCCTCATTTTCTAAGGTTACTATTTTGGTATCAATGTGAATAGCATTGGCCCAGCGATGTAAAAAAGTAAATCCTTCTTCGTTTGCATCAAAAATGGTTTGTGGTTTGAACGTTATCTTGGGTTGGCTAGTGTCACACAGTATTTGTTGGTCAGATAGTGCTTTATCTGCGTCATCAAAAGCCTGTTTAGTGATTAAATCATCATGTGAAGTACTGATAGGTTTTTCGTTCTTTAGCGCTAGTTCTGAGGCAGAAATAGCGTCAAAGGATGTAGGTAATAGCATGCCAACGACTAACCATGAGAGTAGTCTTGGTGTAATACTATTTCGCCAAGTCAGTGACCGTTTTGTTCTGGGGATTGGCGAGCTAATATTACATTTTTTTATTTTTATATTGGCTTTTAATAAAAACTGCATCGCGTACCTGAGTTAAATGTTAAATGATTAATACTTTATACCCGTTATCAATCAAGATGCATGTTTCAGAGTGCTTGAGCTATTTCAATTCAAGGCGCTGTGATGAAATAATGGTTATTCCATTATAAATCACAGCATCGATGAAGTGATGTTGCTCAAGCACTTCTTCGATGGGTTTAAAATGACTTTATACTGCATTAAATAATCAAACCATAGAGTGACTATGCTTTAATTATTCTCCTTGTCTACAGACATTTTAATTCCCACTGAAATCCTGCACTTTGAATGGTAAGTGGTATATATATCACTCATTTAACTATAGCGTTAACGGATCAGTTCTACACTTTTTATTTAGTGTTTTACTTTTTTAGCACTCTCTACTTTTTTGAGCTTAGCATCTTCAACCATTACTTTTACTTGTTCTAATAGTAACTTGGCATCGTAAACTATACCGTCTTTTACTGTGTAATTAACGCCACCTGCGCGGATAGGTTTATTGTTTTCATCTAAACGAAAATGACCTGTTCCATAAAGCACTTTAAGGTTACGTAATGGGTTTTCACCCACTATCACTAAGTCAGCTTTTTTACCTACACGGATAGAGCCAATTTCATCCTCCATTCCTAATGCTTCAGCGCCATTAATCGTTGCTGATTGAATAACCTCAAGAGCATTAAAACCTGCTTCTCTTAGCAGTTCTAATTCCCTAATATAACTAAAACCATAAATTTTGAATATATAACCTGAATCCGAACCAACGGTTACTCGACCACCGTGATTTTTATAATCATTTACAAACCCCATCCATTGTTGGTAATTTTTCTTCCAAGCAATTTCATCATCAGTGGTCCAATCGAACCAATACGAGCCATGAGCATTACGGTTAGGTTGGAAAAAATCCCATAAAGTTGGCAAGGTATATTCTTTATGCCAATCGGCATTCATATCACGCATTAAATCGCGATTTGCTTCGTAAATGGTAAAGGTTGGATTTAAAGTGAAATCTAAACTGAGTAATTCATCGCGAACACTCAACCATTTTTCACTGTTGGGTTTTGCTGCTTGTTGCCATAACCTGCCGGCTTCAGCGAATCTATCTTGCTCATTATTATAGTTATACTCAGGTGAGTAATTTTGAATATGCTGATGTTCAAACAATGCTTCAGGCAAACCATACCAATGCTCCATCGTAGTCAGGCCTAAGCGAGCTGAATCGAGCACGTTCATATTTGTTACATCAAGTTGAGCATGATGCATCATGCTGCCTAGACCCTGCTTTTCAGCTTCGTTAAGAGCAGCTGTCATTATCTCTGGTGTTGCGCCAAAAAACTTAATGCCTTTCGCGCCTTTTTTAGCAATTGATTTTACCCATTTTTTAGTTTGCTTTGCTGTTGTTATATTTTCATCTAACCCTAAGCCAAAACCAAAGTAGGGGATGATGCGCGGTGCGGCAATGCTATTTTTTTCGCTGCGTTTCACATGTTCCATTACCCAATCAATACCATTAAAGCTTCCGGGCTCTCGTACTGTGGTAATACCGTGAGCTAGCCATAATTTGAAAACATATTCGGCAGGAATATTATCGGCGCTACCACCAATATGGCCATGCATATCAATAAAGCCAGGCAGAACATATTGACCTTCAATGTTAATTTCTTCATCACCAGGGCGCGCTATAGGACGACGTGTTTGAGAAATAGGTACCCCAGGATTGCCAACGTTGACAATTTTTACGATACGATCATTTTCAATGACAATATCCATAGGACCCCGCGCAGGAGCACCTTCACCAGTAATAACAATACCGCCTCGAAGGATCAGACGTTTATAAGGTCCTTTACCGACTTTTCGTTCTGGAGCCTTGGCATCACCAGATGCTAAAGCGGGAGTGACTGTGGTGATATTGAGGACTAATGTTATGGCTATGTAAGTAAAAAAATAGCCAAGTAAGGATAAAGGTTTATTCATTGATTTATCTCTAATATTTTTTGATATGCCTAAGGTACTATATCTTATATTAAAAAGTAATATGAACTTAGGTTAAATGAGTTACAGTAGGGAAAAAATCAGTTGAAAGGTTAATTATGTTCAGTGAAAAAATGATGCCACTCTTTAGTGATACCGATGCTTTAGGTCATATTAATAACACCAAAGCACCTGTTTGGTTTGAAGGTGGTCGAACACCTATCTTTAAATTTTTCACCCCGGATTTAGATCCGAAAAAATGGCAACTTATAATTGCTAAAATTGAAGTGTCTTATCATGCTCAACTCTTTTATGGTGAAGAAATAGAAATCCGAACATACATTAGCCGAATTGGTGGCGCCTCGTTTGATGTTTATCAAGAACTTTGGCAACACGGTGATAAATGTGTATCGGGTAAGGCAGCCATGGTGAATTTTGATTATCAAGCGCAATGCTCTAAAAAAATATCTGATGAAATTCGTGCACAGCTAACCGGACACCTTATTGAGTTAAAGACAGCTTAACCAGTTGTCTGTCATTTTTTCTGATCGAATATTAGCGCTATTATACTAATCTTCTGCGATAACAATTAATTAGTAGCCAATATCATTGCCGTGTTTTCGCACTGTTTTTACCATGCTATTTATTAAGATATTTCTAAAAGAGATTAAAATAAAATAAATGCACTTTTAACAAAAAATCACTCGAATTTGATCGCCGCTCACTATAGAATTACCCCCTTAAACTAAATTTCAAAGACTCACTTTCTTTCTATTTAAATAGATAAAGAAGCAACGTACGTCTTAATAGCTCAATTAATAGGATATTTTCATGGCGGGTGTAAATAAAGTAATCATATTAGGTAACTTAGGCAAAGATCCTGAGGTACGTTTTATGCCAAATGGCGGCGCAGTAGCAAACCTTACTGTCGCAACGTCAGACTCATGGAAAGACAAGCAAAGTGGTGAGCAAAAAGAAAAAACAGAATGGCACCGTGTTGTTATGTTTGGCAAGCTTGCTGAAATTGCTGGTGAATACTTGAAAAAGGGTTCAAAAGTATATATTGAAGGCTCTTTGCAAACGAAAAAGTGGACCAACCAACAAGGTCAAGATCAATACTCGACAGACATCGTAGTGCAAGGCTTTAACGGCGTAATGCAAATGTTAGATGGTAAATCGTCTCAAGGGCAGGGCGGTGGTTTCGCTAATCAAGGACAGCAGCAAGGTGGTGGTTTCCAACAGCAAGCTCCACAGCAGCAACAAGGTGGTTTTGCTCCACAGCAGCAAGCACCAGCACAACAAGGTGGCTTTGCTCCACAACAGCAAGCACCAGCACAACAAGGTGGTTTTGCTCCACAACAGCAAGCACCAGCACAACAAGGTGGCTTTGCCCCACAACAGCAAGCACCAGCACAACAAGGTGGTTACCAGCAACAGCAGCAAGCACCTAAAGTGAACCCACAAGAACCATCAATTGATTTTGATGATGATATTCCTTTCTAGGGATATTTGTTAGTGAAGTAAATAATAAAAAACCCAGCCTAGTTGCTGGGTTTTTTTGTAATAGACTAAAGCTATTAATCAAAAGGCGAGCTGCGGCTCGGCTTTATACTGTTTAGTGCTTTGATGATATTTAGGAGCTATTACTGACGACAGGTTACCGTTGGCTTTACATTGATGATACCTGCTTGGTTTATCGTGGCAATAGTGTCATCTTGTTTAAGTATTGCCACGGTATTATCCCCAGCTGATCGCACATAAGTAAGTAAATAACCAAACTGTCCTAGGCTGCATACGGCATATTGTTGGCTCAAATTAAGTTTGTCCCACATGGCGTCTCTATTATAGTTTTTCTGTCTGCTATCACCCATGAAAGTGGCAACAGCTGTAAAGTCATTATTTTGTCTTAGCGTATCTAACATATTATGTGCCTCACTATTTAGCTAGTGATTAGATAATAACCAAAGTTGAGATGTTAGGTTGTTGCGAATTGTTGGGTAAATGTTGTTATTTGTACAGTTACTCCTTAAAGACTTTTAATGCCATTTTGCATAGATCCTCATTCAAGGACATTTCCTAATACCATTGGGTATAAGTAACTCCGTTCAATATTTATTAATAAATGAAGCTATCTATATATATCAATTTAAATGATAGCTAAATAGTTAATTTGACAACAATAATTAACGAAAAAGTTAATTCGTTAGTCAATTTAACCACATTTTACGATACTGGATTGTGTGATCTTATGTAACTTGTTGTTACATAAGTGAAATGAGTTACTGGCATAGCCTGTGCTATTGTTAATGCATTATTAAAAAATACGGAAATACCCCATGTTTACTTTTTCTAAAACATTACTACTTTCTTCTGCACTGATTGCAGCTACCTTTTTAACTGCGTGCTCAGAGCCTCAAGCGAAGGAGGAGGATAAGGAAATTGCTGAATTTGCTATCCCTGTGATGGTTGCGAGTATTGAACGTAAAGATATTTCATCAAATTTTCACACCACGGCAACATTAGAGTCTCGTAACGAAGCTGAAATTATCACGCGTGTTACCGGCATTATTGAAGAGCTAACGGTTGAAGAAGGGGATTATGTAGAGAAAGGGCAGGTGCTTGCTAAAGTTGATGCCAGACGTTATCAATTAGCACTCGATAAAGCAGAAGCCGAACTAGCGGGTCTTGATCAGGAGTTAAAGCGATTATCTTTAATGGCTGAAAAGCAATTAGTGAGCGCACAAGCATCAGATAAGTTGAAGTATCAACATCGAGCAGCAATTGCAGCAAAAGAATTAGCGGCTCTAGACTTAAAAGATAGCCAAATTGTAGCGCCAATTTCTGGTTATATTTCTCAACGTTTTATTAAAACTGGTCATTTCACCCAGGGTTATCAAAAATTATTTCATATCGTTGACCAATCAAGTTTACAAGCTGTTGTTTATTTACCAGAGCATAAGCTGAGTTATGTTGAATTAGGACAACAGGCTTTATTACAATTTAGTGCTCGTCAAGGTAAGCAGTTTCTTGCTCAAGTACGCTCAATCTCCCCTGTAATAGACAGTCGCAGTGGTACCTTCAAAGTGATTTTATCGTTAACTAATGAAAAAATGCAGTTAAAACCAGGTATGTTTGCGCAAATAGCGCTGACTTTTGATACTCACAAAGACACCTTGACCATTCCAACAGATGCAATCATTACCCTTGATAACCAAAGTAAAATTTACTTGGTCAAAGATAATAAAGCGGTAGAAGTATTGATCAACAAAGGTTTCGTTCAAGAGCAACTTACAGAGATAAGTGGTGAGTTCAATGAAGGTGATAGAGTGGTAATCAATGGTCAGCACAACCTGAAAGAAAATGCCTTAGTTGAAATATTAAATGCCAACGTTAGTGATGAAGATGTTCCTGGTAGTGAAAATCTCAATGATGAAAAGTTATCTGAGATAGATACTGCCATAGCAAAAGCCACTAAATAGAGAGTTAGTATGAATATCTTGATTGAATCCTTGTTCTTTGTGGTTTCTAAATATCCAATAACCACTATATTTTTAATTTTTACCGCATTATTAATAAGTAGTGTGAATACTATTGGAGCTTTATCATGAGTATTGTTGATGTGGCAATAAAACGTCCGGTTACCGTATGGATGTTTACTTTTGCTGTTATGCTTTTTGGTTTGGTCGGTTTATCTCGTCTTGCGGTTAATCTATTACCTGAATTGTCCTATCCAACTTTAACGGTACGAACTAACTATACTGGGGCAGCTCCTGCTGAAATTGAACAACTACTGACTAAACCTATTGAGGAAGCTGTTGGTGTAGTTAAAGGCTTAAGAAAAATAAGTTCGGTATCTAAAGCGGGCCAGTCAGACGTATTACTTGAGTTTGAATGGGATGTTGCCATGGATATCACCAGCTTAGAAGTCAGGGAGAAACTCGATCTTATTCGTTTACCGCTAGATGTTCAAAAACCGCTGATTTTAAAATTTAATCCGTCTTTAGACCCTATTATTCGCTTGGGTTTACAAACATCAGATAATTCAGTCGCGGGATTAACCCAACTACGAACCTTTGCAGAATATGATGTTAAACGCCAATTAGAATCACTGCTAGGCGTCGCATCGGTAAAATTAGGCGGTGGTTTAGAACAAGAATATCAAGTGGTTATTGACCAGCACAAATTGGCACAGCTTAATTTAAGTAGCCAAGAAATTATTAATAGAATTAATGCAGAAAATATCAATATTTCAGCGGGTAAGTTAATTGAAGGCAATACCCAATATTTAGTGCGTACGTTAAATCAATTTACCAATATCAATCAAATTGGTCAGTTGGTCGTTTATCGTGAAAATGAGCAAATCATCACGCTAAATGATATCGCTACTATTGTTGATGGCTACAAAGAACGCACCGATGTAACGCGTATTAACGCCGCTGAAGCCGTTGAATTAGCTATATATAAAGAAGGTGATGCTAATACGGTGCAAGTGGCTAAATTAATAAATAATAAATTAGACGCCATTAACAAATTATTGGGCGATCGTTATCAATTAACCGTGGTATACGACCAATCTACATTTATTACTAATGCTATTAGTGAAGTTAAATCAGCTGCGATAATTGGCGGCTTGTTAGCTATGTTTATCCTGTACCTTTTCTTACGATCTATTACCCCTACGCTTATTATTTCACTATCAATACCCGTGTCGGTTATCGCTACTTTTAACATGATGTATGGTAACGGAATCAGCCTTAATATTATGTCCCTTGGCGGAATTGCATTAGCAACGGGATTACTGGTCGATAATGCCATTGTGGTACTTGAAAACATCGCGCGTTATAAAGAACAAGGGCTGAGTGTTGTTGAAGCCGCTAGAAAGGGTACTAAAGAAGTGAGCGGGGCAATAATAGCCTCAACACTGACTACGCTGGCAGTTTTTGTTCCCTTAATTTTTGTTGAAGGCGTTGCCGGACAGCTCTTTGCTGATCAAGCCATGACAGTCGCCTTTGCTTTAATTGCTTCATTAGTTGTCGCGTTAACATTAATACCAATGCTTGCTTCAAGACAGGCTGCTAAAACCGTCGAGGAAACGACGGAAGATAGTATCCAAGATAAAACCAGCTTTAAAGAACTTGTATGGTATAAAAAAATAACCTTTATTTTAGTATTACCACTGAAAGTTATCTTTATTTGGTTACCCATGCTCATTACGCGCATTGTGTTATTAAGTTTTCACGGAGTGAGTAAAGTCGCATCATTTGTTATGAAACCACTCACCGCAGGCTTTAATTTTATTTTTGAAAAACTAGCATCTCTATACTCAAAGTCATTATCGTTAGCCTTGAAACATGGTGTTATTACGTTATTTTTCAGCTTAGTGTTTGCAGGCTCTGCGTTTTTCATCTTACCTAAGATAGGTGTAGA
Source organism: Colwellia sp. 75C3 (assembly GCF_002836255.1). GTDB lineage: Bacteria > Pseudomonadota > Gammaproteobacteria > Enterobacterales > Alteromonadaceae > Colwellia. The sequence goes on from NZ_PJAU01000031.1 coordinate 37,834, forward strand.
ATTATTACCGCCGTTAGCACAAGGAGAGTTTTATCTTGAGCTTGAACTTGCTCCAGGTACGCCACTAGCAGTAACCGATAAAGCTATTAATAAAATAGCGCAACAGTTGCAACAAGATGATCGTATTAAGAGTACCTACTCGTTAACCGGGCGAGGTAGCTTGATGACAAGTAGTGCTGATAAAGGTGGTGAACATCAAGCTAGGTTGCAAATAATGTTGCATGATAGCCAAGATGAAAAGCAAGTAATGGCAGATATTCGCCAGTACAGCCAAAAAATTGTTGGCGCAACCACACAGTTAAATCATCCTGAGTTATTTACTTTTAGTAAACCAATCAGCATCGAATTAGCAAGTTACGACCTAAACTTACTATCAACTTACAGTAAGCGTTTAACAACATTAATGAATCAAGATGAGCAGTTTGTTGATGTTGCTAATAGCCAACGCAAAGGGCAACCAGAATTAGCGATACATTTTAATCAGCAAAAAATAGCTCAGTTAGGTTTGAATGCACCTGATATAGCAAGACTTGTAGCGGTTAAAATAGGAGGGAATATCGCCAGTAAATATACCTTACTTGACCGTAAAATAGATATATTAGTACGTAGTGATGAAAAGCACCGTAACTCAATTGATGATTTAAGGGAGTTGGTTGTTAACCCAAGTAATGATTTCCCTATTACACTCGAAAGTATCAGTAATATTGTTGAAACAGTAGGGCCTGCTCAAATTAATCGTATTAACCAACAGCGTGTTGCCGTTATTAGCGCAAATATAGCCATGGGTGATCAAAATAGCGCGTTGGCTAATGCGAAAGAGTTAATAAAGCAATTAAAACTGCCTTTAACCGTAATACCCACTTTTGGCGGACAAAGTGAAGAAATGCAGCAGTCATTTGATTCCATGTTAATGGCATTAACGCTTGCAGTCTTTTTAGTTTACTTGGTCATGGCTTCTCAGTTTGAATCATTATTACAGCCATTATTAATCTTGTTTAGTGTGCCGTTAGCAGCTGTTGGCTCTATTTATGGCCTATATTTATTTGGCAGTAATATCAGTGTTATCGTCTTCATAGGTTTGATTATGTTAGCGGGTATTGTGGTGAATAATGCCATTGTTTTATTAGACAGAATTAACCAATTACGTGAACAAGGTTTGGATAAGGATAGTTCTATAAAGCAGGCTGCTAAATCTAGATTACGTCCTATTATAATGACGACACTAACCACAGCGCTTGGTTTACTACCAATGGCTTTAGGCATGGGAGAAGGGGCTGAACTAAGAACGCCGATGGCAATAACCGTTATCAGTGGTTTACTTTGCTCAACGTTATTAACGTTAATTATATTACCAGTACTTTACCAGTTGTTTGACCATAAAAAGTTTGCCTCGTTAAACGGTGAAGATGTTGAAGGTTCTGATGTTAAAGGTTCCGGTGTTAAAGGTAATAGTGTTAATAAAAATTCTGGAATAAGCCCATTACCGGAGCCTCAAAATGTCTGATAATAAGTTGAATTTAACTAAGCTGGCAATTAAAAAACCAGTAACCACCTTAATGTTATGTCTAACTATGTTGATGATGGGGGTGGCGGCAAGTCAGTTACTGCCACTTGAAAAATGGCCAGGTATCGACATTCCAGAAATGATGATAAGTGCGCCATATCAAGCATCAACACCAGCAGAAGTAGAGCGGTTAGTAACAAAACCACTTGAAGAAGCGCTAGCAACGATGGGGGGAATACAGCGACTCAGTTCTACCTCTACAGAGCATGGCGCAGAAATAGGTATTGAAGTTGAATGGGAAAGTAGTTTAACGGGGAAAGCGATAGAAGCGCGGGAAAAAATCGATGCGGTTCGTCATTTATTACCTGAAGATTTACAACGCGTGTTTGTTTACCAGTTTTCAACCGCGGATATGCCTATTTTAACACTACGTATTTCCAGTGAACGCGAATTACAAAATAGCTTTCAGTTACTAAATAATTATTTGAAAAAACCACTTGAGCGCATGCAAGGGGTTTCAAAAGTTGAGCTTTATGGTGTGGATCAACGACAAATTTCTATACGTTTACTAAGCGAGCGCGTGGCGAGTCATAATGTTGATATCCTGCAATTAACCCAAATACTGCAAGCACATAACTTTACTATTAATGCTGGCTCTTTAAAGTCAGCCACCAATACTATTCGTATTAGCCCTAAGGGAGAGTTTACTGAGTTAAATGATATTAGAGCGCTGATGGTTAAAGATAATGTTTACCTTGGCGATATCGCTGAGGTTCTTTTTGAGCAACCTGAGAGAATTGACGGTCGACATTTAGATAGAAGTTACGCTATTGGTGTAAATATCTTTAAAGAGTCTAGTGCTAATCTTGTTGATGTTGCTGGCCGAGTTGTTACAGCCGTTGATGAAATATCAGAAAGTGCTCAGTTTAGTGGTATCAATATCTTTATGATGGAAGATCAGGCGAAAGGGGTGACTGACTCTTTATCTGACTTATTAATGGCCGGTGGCATTGGTGCCGTTTTATCTTTTATTGTGCTATTTCTGTTTCTTCGAAACACCACAGCAACGATTTTAGTGGTAGCTTCAGTACCCTTTTCAATTTGTATCACCTTAGCGGTTATGTACTTTTTAGGTTACTCACTTAATATCCTATCGATGATGGGGCTATTATTAGCGGTAGGCATGTTGGTTGATAATTCGGTAGTGATTACCGAGTCAATAGCTGCAGAGCACCGTAATAATCCAGCAAGTACCAAACAAGAAAAAATAAGAAATATATTGAACGGCGTTGATAAAGTGTCGTTAGCGGTAATGACGGGGACGCTAACTACTATGATAGTGTTCTTACCCAACATCATTGGCGAAAAAGTACAGTTGACTGTTTTCTTGGAGCATGTCGCTATTGCCATTTGTATTTCATTGGCGGCATCATTATTAATTGCCAAAACCTTACTACCGTTATGTTTATCGAAAATGCCATTGGCGAGCCTTGCAGCTAAAACCACTAAAAAATCGGCTAAGACAGCAGATAAAAAGAGCAAGATGCGCTATAAAAAAAGCCTTTCATGGGTATTAGCTCATCCTAAAATTACTGGTTTTGTTGCTTTGTTAATTCTAGCAAGTTCGGCGATTCCTATGGGAGTTATCACCTCTGATAATAATGATAATCAAGACGGTACACGATTGTTTATGCGTTATCACGTTGAAGGCCAGTTTCCCGTTGAGCATGTAGAAGCCATGGTCAACCGGATGGAAGACTACTTATATAAACATAAAGAAGAGTTTTATATTGAATCGGTCTATAGCTACTACAGTGGTGAGCGCGCCTCTTCTACTTTGTTGCTCAAAGAAAGTCGCGATATCTCAATGAGTGATTTAAAAGAGCGTATTAGAAAAGAGTTACCGGTATTTGCTGAAGCTAAACCAGATTTTGGTTGGCAAAGTGCAAAAGCGGGCGGTGTTAGTGTCACCTTATTGGGCGCTTCAACAGAAATGTTAATGACGTTATCAGATCAAATTGTCCCGGTACTTTCTCACGTAGAGGGGTTAACCGATGTAAAAAGCGATATCTCGCAACATCAAAAAGAGATGGTTGTGGTGATCGATAGATTTAAAGCGAATCAACTGGGACTTGATTCTCGCCAAGTGGCACAAATAGTAGGCACAGCATTAAGAGGGCTTGAACTGCGTAGTTTCCGTCATGATCCTAATGGTGAAGTAAATATTCGCTTACTCTATGATGAAAAATTGAAGTACTCTTTAGATCAATTGAAAAAATTACCCATTACTGAAATTGATGGCCAAAATATTAGCTTAGAAAGTGTTGCAAAATTCCATGTTCAGCCAAGGCTCGCTGCAATTTATCGTGAAGAACGACAAACAGCATTGACCATAGGGGCAAACATGAATGATATAACTATGGAGCAAGCAAAAGAGCGTATTGAGCAAGCAATGGAGACCTTGAACTTACCTGCAGGTTACACATGGAAATTAGGGCGTGGTTTTAATCGTCAGCAGCAAGAGCAAAATATTATGCTAGTGAATATGTTGTTGGCTTTAGCAATGATATATATTGTTATGGCGGCTTTATTTGAATCGCTATTATTACCTGCGGCTATTATTAGTTCTATTCTTTACTCTATTGTTGGTGTTTTTTGGTTTTTCCTTCTCACGGGTAGCAGTATGTCGGTGATGGGTATGATTGGGATTTTGATATTAATGGGGATCGTGGTCAACAACGGTATTGTACTCATTGATCAAATAAACCAGATGTCGCCAAAGATTGAAGAACTAGAAGCGGTGATTGCAGATATTTGTATAACGCGACTTCGTCCAGTATTGATGACAGTGGCAACGACAGTATTGGGTATGGTGCCACTGGCGTTAGGCTCAACACAAATAGGCGGAGATGGACCTTCTTATGCACCTTTAGCTGTAGCTATTATTGGTGGTTTAACGTTCTCAACAGTCACTAGCTTGTATCTAGTGCCGTGGTGTTACTTGATGTTTAGTAGATTGGCTAGGAACTCAAGTATTGGTTTTAATAAGGCAAATATCTTTGCGAAACGTATTGCCAAGGTGTGATTGTAAGCCGTATTCACTGTTATGATATATAGCAAAAAGCCAGTAAGATTAAAATCTTACTGGCTTTTTTATTTCTAGCTCTCCATTTATTGAAACAGAAAACTAAAGTAGAACGTTTATTTAACTATTTCTCAATATGCTTGAGCTTTCCTGCTTCATCAAATTCAAGAACGTTTCTAGCCCAGCGATTTACCCAATATGTCCAAAGATCACCTTCTAAATCTGGGGTCGCATGAATTGGCGGGCGACCCATAGCAAGTAGAACAGCTTCTTTGCTCATTCCTAAAATAGGTTTGCCACGTTTGATACCTTTTTGATCTATGTCGCTGAGAGTACTCACTTTTGCTTTAGCTTCATCACACGATTTCCCAAAAAATAAGGCAAAGTTAGCATTAAGTGATTGCCCTGCATTTTTGGTATATTTGTCCCATAAATAAGTATACTTCATGCCTTTATGTGACATCTCAATAATTTTGGTTTCAATATCGTCAATGACGAACTCACTACAAATAGGCATGAGTTTAGGTAACTGATAATTCATTGCATGTAACCGATTGTTCGCGGCATCAGCATGTAAATTAACCAGAGCATATACTTTAGCACCCTCGATAATACCTGCTTTGTTGGTCATAGCATCTTCTGCAGCACTTGAAGGTGAACTAGTTGAGTTACATCCTGTAATAGCTAACGCAGCCACTAATGCACTAATGGTAAACGCTTTTTTCATCGCTTTCATGTGATTTATCCTTAAAATTTATAGTTATGCTTGGTTAAAAACGTTTTTATTTTGACAATAAAATATATGAAAGGCAACTATTTATCGGGGATATTATTTAGAGTTTTTTTCTTCTTCAGCTTGTTGTAGCTCTCTAATTTTAGCTTCAGCTATACGCCACTTTTGTAATTCAGCGTAATAATGATCCCAAACACAAGGGTTACAGGCGCCACCACCGCAACAATCATCATCTGCAGGGGCTATTGGTTTTTTATGGGGATTTGACATGACTTTTTTAACTCAAAATAGGTGGGGATTTAACTGAATTTGTTGAGGTTATAATAACAAAAAAGCCCTGCATTTGCAGAGCTTTTGTTTATTACCGAGTAGAGTATTTATTATACCAATTGAATTAATGAATGCACCACTTAGCGAGAATTAAAAGGCTTAGAGGCAAGGCATTGATTGAAGAGAATGGTTATTCCCTTGTCAAAATCAATAACACCGCATGTAAGCCTTTTAAACTCGCCCTTCGGGAGTTTCGTAGCAAACTGATAACCTCACAAAATGAAATAAATATAGAATAACTATGTTTAACTCATTTTGTTTGTTCTAAGCTCGCTACGTAACTCTAAGTTGGTCGATTCATTATTTTAATTGGTATTAGTCAAGTTCAGCTAACTTGTGCTCTAAATAATGAATGTTAGCGCCGCCATTAACAAAACCTTGATCACTTAAAATATCTTGATGCAAAGTTATGTTAGTTTTGATGCCATCAATCACTAGCTCTGATAAAGCGTTACGCATACGCGCAATAGCTACATCACGGTTATCACCCCAAGTAATTAGTTTCCCAATCATAGAGTCATAATGTGGTGGAACAGAGTAATCAGCATAAATATGAGAATCCCAACGAACACCTAAACCACCTGGTGGGTGGAAACGCGTAATTTTACCCGGTGAAGGAATAAAGGTACGAGGATCTTCAGCATTGATACGACATTCAATAGAGTGACCTGAAACCTTGATATCATCTTGGGTATAAGATAATGGTTGACCAGCAGCAACACGAAGTTGCTCTTTGATCAAATCAACACCAGTGATCATTTCAGTTACTGGATGCTCAACCTGAATACGTGTATTCATTTCAATGAAGTAGAATTCACCATTTTCATACAAGAATTCAAAAGTACCAGCGCCACGGTAGTTAATATCAATACAAGCTTTACAACAACGCTCACCAATTTTGGCGCGCATTTCAGGTGTAATACCTGGTGCAGGAGCTTCTTCAACTACTTTTTGATGACGACGTTGCATTGAACAATCACGTTCACCTAAGTGAATTGCAGCACCTTTACCATCAGCCATTATTTGAATTTCAACATGACGTGGGTTTTCAAGGAATTTTTCCATGTAAACCATATCATTCTTGAAAATAGTGCCGGCTTCTTTTTTGGTTAAGGCAATAGACTCTATTAAGTCTTCTTCGTTGCGTACAACACGCATACCACGACCACCGCCACCACCAGCTGCTTTAACGATAATTGGGTAACCAATTCGTTTAGCATGGGCTTTGTTTGCAGCATCATCGTCATTTAATGGTCCATCAGAACCAGGTACACAAGGCACACCAGCAATTTTCATTGCTTTTATCGCTTGAACTTTATCACCCATGATACGGATGCTTTCTGCTTTTGGACCGATAAAGGCAAAACCAGAGTTTTCAACTTGCTCAGCAAAATCTGCATTCTCAGCAAGAAAACCGTAGCCAGGATGAATAGCGACAGCATTAGTCACTTCAGCCGCAGTAATTATTGCCGGAATATTTAGGTAACTATCCGGTGCTGGTGCTTTACCAATACAGATGGTTTCATCAGCTAATAATACGTGTTTAAGGTTTTTATCAGCAGTTGAATGTACAGCTACTGTTTTAATACCTAACTCTTTACAAGCGCGTAGTATTCTTAAGGCAATTTCGCCACGGTTGGCGATAACAACTTTATCTAACATGGAATAACCCTTATTTTTGAAATCTTTTATTTTAGATAAGTGGGCTTATTCAATGATGAATAAAGGTTGGTCAAATTCAATAGCGTCTTCATTTTGTGCTAATACTTCTTTGATAACGCCAGACTTATCAGCTTCAATTTGGTTCATCATTTTCATTGCTTCAACAATACATAGTGTATCACCAGCATTTACATGCTTACCAACTTCAGCAAATGCTGGAGAATCAGGTGAAGCAGATGCATAGTAAGTACCAACCATAGGAGAACGAACGATATGACCAGTAATTACAGGTGCAACGGCTTCAGCAGGAGCGGCTACTGGCGCTGCTAGAGGTGCTGCGGCAGGAGCTGCTTGCATCATAGGAGCTTGTTGCATTACTACAGCGCCACGGCTGATTCGTACTGATTCTTCACCTTCAGAGATCTCTAATTCATTGATACCTGACTCTTCAACCAGTTCGATAAGTTTTTTGATTTTACGAATATCCATTGGGACACCTTAATTTGGGTTACTAAAAATAATATTTATAAATATAGGTTAATGATTGGTCACTAACATATACGGTTTGTTATTTGTTCTTATTAATCTTCTTGCGCTTTATTTAAATAGCTGTGAGCAGCATCAAGGGCAAAGCTATAACCTTGCGCACCAAAACCGGAAATAACACCTATAGCGATATCAGATAAATAAGAATGTTTTCTGAAAGCTTCACGAGCATGCACATTTGATAAATGCACCTCTATAAAAGGTATAGCAACGGAAAGTAAAGCATCTCTAAGTGCGACACTGGTATGTGTGAAAGCAGCAGGGTTGATGATGATAAAATTAACCTGTTGGTAGCCTTGATGAATCGCATCGATTAATTCATGTTCAGCATTAGTCTGAAGATGTTGCAGCGTTATTTGCTTTTCACCAGCTTGTTGGCTCAGCTCAGCTATAATGTCTGATAAACTTTGCTTACCATAAATGGTAGGCTCACGTTTACCCAGCATATTTAAGTTTGGTCCATTTAACACTAAAACTGTAAACTTTGCGGTCATCTTCTGCTAAAACACTATTAAATAATAATTGGCGCTAATAATTACATAAAATTGAGTCACTGTGAACAAAAAAAGTTAATTTTTAATGTTTTTTTTGTTATTGACGATAATACCCGTGTTTTCGAAGAATATAGCAGCAAAGTACTGGTCATACCTCTTTTGGGTAAGGTAAATGTTTGATTTTTTTGTTATTTGGGCTATTATTATTGAGTTATTGGTATTACTGTATTGATTTTAAAAAGAATTTTTGTATTTATTCAGCGTTATTATAGGGCTTCCTTATTAAACACTATTTCCTCGTTATTATGCTCATGCTTGCGTGCCTTGTGACTTCACAAGTTTCAGCTATTGAGGTAGTAACTCACCCACAAGTTGTTGAAAGTAACTTAACTAAGTCGCAGTTACGACGTATTTATACAATGCGTCAATTACGCTGGAGCGATAATAGTGCCATTAGTGTGTTTGTTTTACCTAGTCAGCACAAACTGCATAAGCGATTTGCTAAAGAAAAATTACAGATATTTCCTTATCAACTTAACCGTATCTGGCACAAACTAACTTACTCCGGTTTGGGCGTAGCACCTACCATTGTTGCCTCTGAACAAGAACTCATTCAAGCGATTATCAAAACACCCGGCGCTATTGGTTATATAGATGACAAAACATTAATAAAGATAAAGCAAAGTGAAATTACTATAAGTCATAGAAATATAGATGTCGCTGATATGGAAGATAATCAGCAGGTTAGCAGTAAAGGAGTAGTCAATGTTGTTAAAATTAAAGACTAATGCTGCAGTAGAAATATCTAGCAGTGTTAATAATTTTTATTGTTTAAAACGGTTTATTTCCCGAACAGTAATGTTCGCGGTAATATTTACTGCTTGCTACGCAGGAGCTATAAAGTCTGAAGAAAATAAAACCTATTCAAACTCGCAAGATTTTCAATTACATGGTTTTATCTCGCAAGGGGTAATTGATGTTAATGGCAGTGACTTTGTTAATGATGATGGTGAGCTGTCTACAGAATTAACTGAAATTGGCCTTAATGCTTCTTATCAATTATCAGATCAATTTCGTCTTGCAGGCCAAGTGGTTTATTTAGATGGCGGTAATCGATATGAAAAAGGCTTTCGAGTCGATTACGCGCTACTTGATTGGTCTGCTTACAATAGTGAATCTTGGCAAGCTAACGTTTATTTAGGACGTTTTAAAAATAATCACTGGCTTTACTCTAGTTCAAGAGTTGTTCCTTTTGCGCGACCAAGCATCATTTTACCACAATCTGTTTATTTTGATGGTTTTCGTGATATTGCAGTAGGCAGTGATGGTGCGGCGATAAAAATTAGCCACAGTAATGATGACTTTGGTAACTTTGATTTTACTTTAAGTTATGGAAGATCACCTGTTTCGGATGAACAAACAGATATTCTTTTAGGCGGAATTGCCATGGGGGTGGCCAAGCAAGATTACGAAACCCATGGAAGCTTTTACTGGCAGCCCGCTTTTTCACCTTGGCGTTTTGGTTTTTCCTTACTCGATTCAGATTTTAGTTACCAAGAAAATGCAGAGTTTGATTTTTTTGTTAACTCAGATTTTAGTTTTCAGTTTTATACTATCAATGTACTGTATGAAGGTGAGCACTGGGAGTTTAGCGGTGAAGTATATCAACAACGTTTTGTTATTGATGGCTTTTACGGACCTGATGTCTATAAAGAAAGTACCGGCCAAGGTTATTATGGGCAAGTACGTTATAAATTGACCTCTGATTTAACCATCCTCGCACGATATGAAGATTTTTATTTAGATAAAGATGATAAAAATGGTCAGAAGCTAGAACAAAGTACCGGTGGCTTAGTTCCTTATTACTTTGGCTTCCATAAAGATGTTACTTTAGGACTGAATTACGATATTACCAGTAACTTTAGCGCTCGCATGGAATATCACTGGGTAAATGGCGCAGGAAGACTTACCCCTGTTGTGGTGCCGAATAGCCTAATTAATGACTCCGAAGACTGGGAAATGTGGGCTATCCAGTTGATGTATTGGTTTTAAAAGTAGTAGTAAGAATGAATAAAAAATTTGTTAGTGTACCAACCAAGCTTTTGACGTTAATTGTCACCACCTTACTCTTTTTATCGGTAGGTTTTTCCTCGTTATCCTATTGGCGTTTACAGGCCGATTATGAAGAATTCCAACAAAATAATATTGCTCAAGGGCAAGTACAAGTAGATTTACACAATAGTATTTTACGTAACAAACTAACTGTTTGGTTAGAGTCATTCACTGACTTAATACAATTATCTCAACAAGATGACTTTTCCACTTTAGCGGTTCAACTTGAAAAGCAATACGATGCTTTACAGTTACACCTTAATGTAGAGGATATTTGGTTAGTGGATGATAAAGAAAATATATTATTCGCAACTAATGACTTTCCTCAAGTTGTGCAAGATAACATTGCACAAGTCTTTAGATTACAAGAACCAGAGCACCGAATATATTGTCCGCAAAGCTGCCAATTATTATTAAGTTTGCCTTTGCTTAATAAGCAAGGAGATATGGTGGTTGTGACCATGAGTACTTCACTGGTTGATATGCTGTTTGCACTAAAAACAACATTAAACAGAGATGTTGCCGTCATTCGTATTCCAGTAAAAGATAAATCAGCACTAAAATCCACCCCAGCTAAAGTTATTTCGGCATCGAATATGGGGTTGGCTGAGTCCTTGTTGGTTATCGACAAATCATACTCAGCGCTCAATCAAGCGTTAGAACAGGGGTTGTACCTAAATTCAGATGATAGTAGTTATTTAATTAATTTATTAACCTTATCAAAGCAAGCCAAGCAAGATTTTTATTTAGCGTTAATTGACGATGTAACAGCTTACAAAGCAAAAAATGATGCTTATCAAAAACGCTTTATTCTCTCGTTAAGTCTCATATTTATCCTATTAGCAGCCTTTGTTTATTTTATTTCTAGTCCTTTTACTAAGCGGTTATTACTGCTATCTAGTGCTTTACCTTTATTAGCACAAAAGAAATTTGGTCAGTTCCGACAAGTCGATTTAAAAAGACCAAGACTGTTTGCTGATGAATTAGATGTATTAGCTAATTCATCACAAGAGCTCAGCTTTGAATTAGAACAACTTAACTTGGTGGTCGAACAAAAGACCAAAGAGTTAGAAAATATAGCCATGTATGATTTATTAACGGGTTTACCTAACAGAAACATGCTCAATTACCAGTTACGTAAATCACTGGGTAATATTGCGCGTCATAAAAGTGGTGTTGCAGTACTTTTTCTCGATTTAGATGATTTTAAAAAAGTTAACGACAGTAATGGACACAATATTGGCGATAAACTACTTATTCAAGCTGCAGATCGTGTTCGCGTTAGTGTCGGTGAAATTGATTTAGCCTGCCGTTTTGGTGGTGATGAGTTCGTTATTGTATTAAGTCACCTTAAAGGCATTGAAGAAGCCATTGAGGTTGCCGAGAAGGTGTTACTCCAATTTAAGGATGCAATAAAGCTCGGTTCAAATATTTTCTACGTATCAACAAGTATAGGCATTGCTTACACTGAATCAGCTACCGAAAAATCAGATGACTTGATCAGCCATGCCGATATTGCCATGTATGAGGCTAAAGATAATGGTGGTGGCCAATATCATATCTATCATCAAGAAATGTTTCAGCGTGTTGCTCATCGCGTCATGCTTGAAGGTGAAGTAAGGCAAGCGCTAGCTAAGCAACAGTTTAGCTTAAGTTTACAGCCGCAAATATGTGCTAAAACAAAAAAAATATATGGTTTTGAAGCACTATTACGTTGGCAACATCCAGACCGCGGTATGATTTCACCGGAAGACTTTATTCCTATTTTAGAAAACTCGCAGCATATGATTGAATTAGGCTATTGGATTATTCGTCGATGCTTTGAGTTAGTAGTAGAACTTAAAAAATATGGTTTAGAGGACGTACGGATTGCGATTAATTTATCTGCGGGACAGTTTATGGACGCTAATTTACCCGCATTCTTAAAAGATTTATTAGTAGAGTTTTCATTAACCGCGCAAAGTTTTGAGTTGGAATTAACAGAGCAAACGTTAGTTAAAGACATGGACCATACCATTGGCATGATGCGAACTTTAAAAGCAATTGGCTTTAGTTTTGCTATTGATGACTTTGGTACGGGCTATTCTTCGTTAGCTTACTTAAAGAAAATGCCAGTTGATGTGATTAAAATAGATAAAAGCTTTATCTTTGGTATGCTAGAAAACCATTCTGATTTTCAAATAATCACTTCCACCATTGCCATGGTGAAAAATTTAGGTTTGATGGTGGTTGCTGAAGGTGTTGAAACTCAAGCACAGCTACGTAGTTTAACTGAAAATGATTGCGATATTATCCAAGGGTATTATTATTCTAAACCAATCCCTGAAAAAGAATTATTATCTTCGTTAGATAAACACACTACAGGAGGTTACTGGAAAGTACCCAAAGTTGTTACTGATGACATTTCAGAAAATAAGTCAGCCTAACGTGTAGCCAGCCTAAAGTAGGCTGACTACACTCTATTTATTAAAAAGAGTTCAGGTTATTTAAATATCGACTGTACGTGAGTAGTAAACTCACTGGCTTTCATGAAACCAGTGGTACGTTGCTTGGTTAATTCATTACCTTGTAAATCAAAAAACAAAATAGAAGGTAATCCCAGAATGGTATAATGCTGAACAAGTTCGGCATTATCTGTTGAATCAAAATCTGTCATATCAATTTGCAACCACACACTATTAGCTAATGCCTTTTGTACTTGAGCATCTACAAAAGTATATTTTTCAAACTCCTTACAAGCAATACACCAATCTGCGTACAAATCTACCATCACAGTTTTACCCTGCATATTGGCATTAGTTACCTCATTTTGGAGTTGCGCTAAAGAAGTGACTTGTTTAAAACTCGCATGTTGAACATCATTGGTAGCAACAGCCTTGCTTGGAAATATCAGCTGGTAGGCAAGATTAGCGCCGAAAAACAGCATTAAAAATATAATCAGAAAACGTAAACCGTAGCCAAAACCTTTTGCTTGTTGCGGGTTTTTCGCTGCAGCATGATTTTGATTAGCTACATAGAAATAACTAGCACTGGCTAATATCAATAATGCCCATAATGCTTGGCTAGCAACTTCAGGAATAAAGCGTTCAAGTAAAAATATTGGTACCGCTAACAACAATAAGCCGAAGATATTTTTGATAATATTCATCCATGCACCGGCTTTAGGTAATAACTTGCCACCAGAGCTGCCCAGTACTAGTAAAGGTAAACCCATACCTAAACTTAATGCGTATAAAGCAGAGGCACCAAGTACTACATCACCGGTTTGAGAAATATATAATAAAGCACCGGTTAATGGCGCGGTAGTGCAGGGTGAAGCGACTAATCCTGAGATAACTCCCATCATTAGTACACCGGTAATTGAACCACCTTTTTGTTTGTTACTGATGTTATTTAATTTGTTTTGCCAACTAGCGGGTAAGGCTAAATTAAAAACACCAAACATAGATAGCGCTAGAAAGATAAATAAGACACTTAAACTAATCAGTACAACAGGATGTTGAAACAACGCTTGAAACTTTGCTCCGGCTAAAGCGACAACTACGCCTAATAATGTGTAGGTAATCGCCATACCTTGTACGTAAATAAAAGATAAGGTGAATGCTTTCTTTGTGGTTAATGCTTTGCCTTGTCCGACAATAATACCCGTTAAAATAGGGTACATAGGGAAAACACAGGGGGTGAATGACAGTAATAAACCACCAACAAAAAAGGCTATTAGCGTTAATAGCAGACTATCTTGCTTGAGCATGTCAGATAATTGATGCTGCTCACTTTTTGGCGCCCCATCTTGGCTCGACTGTAGGTCTTTACTTACAGTAAAGTTTGATGATGAGTTATTGGCAGTACTTTCACTGGTAATTAATTTATTTAACTCAATGATTTTACTTGTTGGTGGATAACATAGACCTTTTTCGGCACAACCCTGGTAGGTAACCTTGATAGAGGCATCACTTGAAACTTGTTCAAGGTCTATGGTGAATGTTAGTTGCTCAGTAAATATTTTTTGAACACCAAAAAACTCATCTTCATGGTCTATACCTTCAGGTAATAAAACCGGAGTAAAGTTGATGTTTTTACCTTTAAATTTGAATTGGTGGCGATAAAGGTAATAGCCAGGAGCAATGTCGAAGCTCACTTCTAATTGGTTATCTTTCTGATGAAAATTAAAGTTGAATGCTTGATCAACCTTTAAAAACTCATCATCATTGCTGAATAAGCTGGTATTAGAGACATCAAAAATCGATTGCTTTTCTTGTGCCGCAGCGGGATGAAAAGTAAAAGCTGCTAACATCATTAAGCATAGGGATAGTAAATTTTTCATTAAGCCTACTTCAAAGAATTAGTGATCCAGTTTAAATAATGCTTATCACCTTGCTGGATATTCAAGGCAATAACTTCCACCACGTCATACGGGTGTAATTGATTAATTCGGTCGTTTAACATTCCAAATTTTTTTTCATCGGTTTTTATCAGTAATTGTACTTCATTGTCGCAATGTAATTCGCCTTGCCAACAGTATACTGAGGTAATATTAGGAACAATATTAACGCAGGCGGCAAGATTTTCTGTCACCAAATGTTGTGCAATACTTTTAGCTACAATTTCATCTGGGCAGGTTGTCAGTACTAATTGATACAATTTTGTTACCTTATCGTTCTGTTCTTGTTGATAGTATACCTTGAGTGTTAAGGAAAACTTAGGGCTAATATGTATGCCTATCACTAGGCCTTGAAAAAGACCTGTTTAGCCCAATATAAGTTTCATAGAAAAATAAGGAATTATTATGTTTCAACTATTATTTGTACTTTTTATTATTATCCCTATCATCGAAATAACGGTGATTATGCAAGTAGGCGCCTTATTAGGTGTTTGGCCAACAATCGCTATTGTTATTCTAAGTGCTTGGTTAGGTGCTAAATATGTACGTCAACAAGGCTTAGCAACTTTACAGTCGGTACAAACTAAAATGGCCCAGGGTGAGATGCCCTCAGGTGAAATAGTAACGGGTTTAATGTTATTAGTCGCAGGTGTTTTATTAGTAACACCCGGCTTTGTCACTGATATTTTTGGTTTGTTGTTACTCGTGCCGAGCGTACGTGCAGCAATTGCTGCTCAAGTACAAAAGCACATCAAAGTTAATCAACTTGGTGCAGGTGCCTCTTTTCATCAGGGGGCAGCGGGCAATGTCTATCAGCATGAAAATAGCAATGACCCCTTTACTTCATCAAGAGCTTCATCAAATGAACCTATTTCACATCACCAAGGTGATACCTTAGAAGGTGAGTTCAAGCGTAAGGACTAGTCCTATTGGTATTTACAGCTTACGAGAACAAATTTATTTTAAAGCTGACCTTGTGTCGGCTTTTTTTATCCCCATTTCTATTAGCAACAAGCACTAGCTCAGGCTAGAAAACTTACTAAATAACTAATTAAACAAGTAATCTCTGGAGAGAATTAATGAGCATTCGTCCACTACATGATCGTGTCATTGTTAAACGTAAAGAAGCTGAGTCAAAATCTGCTGGCGGTATTGTACTAATGGGTAGTGCTGCTGAAAAATCTACTCGCGCTGAAGTTATTGCTGTAGGTAATGGCCGTATTTTAGAAAACGGTGAAGTACGCGCACTAGACGTAAAAGTTGGCGATCAAGTTATCTTCAGTGAAGGTTACGGCGTTAAAGCTGAAAAAATTGATGGCGAAGAAGTGTTAATTCTTTCAGAAAGCGACATTTTAGCAATCGTCGAATAATTAAGAACTTAACTTGTCGCTAATACAACACAATAGCGACATCAAAAGTGCTCACTTACTAACGTAAGCTCCGCGCTTTTTCTTTGCTCTTGAGCCGATGAGCTTAAAGTAAAGCCTTAATAAATTAATAGACTTAGCATTGTTTGTTAAAAACAGTGCAATAAACAAAATTATAGGAATAAATAACATGGCTGCAAAAGACGTATTATTTGGAAATGACGCACGTGCAAAAATGCTACGTGGTGTAAATGTATTAGCAGACGCAGTAAAAGTAACATTAGGTCCAAAAGGCCGTAATGTAGTGATTGATAAATCTTTTGGTGGTCCAACAATCACTAAAGATGGTGTTACTGTTGCCAAAGAAATCGAACTTGAAGACAAGTTTGAAAACATGGGCGCACAAATGGTGAAAGAAGTTGCTTCTAAAGCCAATGATGAAGCGGGTGACGGTACAACTACTGCTACAGTGCTAGCACAAGCTATTGTTAACGAAGGTTTGAAATCGATTGCTGCGGGTATGAACCCAATGGATCTTAAACGTGGTATTGATAAAGCGGTAATTGCTGCAGTAGCTGCATTACAAGATTCTTCTACGCCTGTTACTGATAACAAAGCGATTGAGCAAGTAGGTACTATTTCTGCAAACTCAGATGAAACTGTTGGTCAAATCATTGCAACAGCAATGGACAAAGTAGGCACTGAAGGTGTTATTACTGTTGAAGAAGGCCAAGCGTTAACTGACGAACTTGATGTTGTTGAAGGTATGCAGTTTGACCGTGGTTACTTATCACCATATTTCATCAACAAGCAAGAAAATGGCACGGTTGAATTAGAAAACCCTTTCATTCTTCTTGTTGATAAAAAAGTATCAAATATTCGTGAATTATTAACAACACTTGAAGGTGTTGCTAAAGCAGGTAAGCCATTATTGATTATTGCTGAAGATGTTGAAGGCGAAGCGCTTGCTACTTTAGTTGTTAACAACATGCGCGGTATCGTTAAAGTTGCTGCTGTTAAAGCACCAGGTTTTGGCGACAGACGTAAAGCGATGCTACAAGATGTTGCTACATTAACTGCGGGTACTGTGATTTCTGAAGAAATCGGTATGGAACTTGAAAAAGTAACATTAGAAGATTTAGGCCAAGCAAAACGTGTTGTTATTTCTAAAGACACAACTATCATCATTGATGGTATTGGCGTTGAAGCTGATATTCAAGCACGTGTTTCACAAATTCGCGGTCAAATTGAAGATTCGTCTTCAGATTACGATAAAGAAAAACTTCAAGAGCGTTTAGCTAAACTTGCTGGCGGCGTTGCCGTTATCAAAATTGGTGCTGCTACTGAAATTGAAATGAAAGAGAAAAAATTCCGCGTTGAAGATGCATTACATGCTACACGCGCAGCCGTTGAAGAAGGCGTTGTTGCTGGTGGTGGTGTTGCTCTAGTTCGTGCAGCACTTGCAATCAAAGATCTTGAAGGCATTAACGAAGATCAAACACACGGTATTAACGTTGCAATCCGTGCAATGGAAGCACCACTTCGTCAAATCGTAGCTAACTGTGGTGATGAGCCATCAGTAGTATTAAACGAAGTACGTAACGGCACGGGTAACTACGGTTACAATGCTGGTAACAGTACATACGGTGATATGTTAGAAATGGGTATTTTAGACCCAACTAAAGTGACTCGTTCAGCACTACAATTTGCAGCGTCTGTTGCAGGGTTAATGTTAACGACTGAAGCTATGGTTACTGATGCTCCAATCGATGCATCTTCTGCTATGCCTGATATGGGCGGCATGGGCGGTGGTATGGGTGGCATGGGCGGCATGATGTAACGCCCAGATCTATTGCACTATATTGCATAGTGTTGCAAATTAGCTCGAAAACCTTGGTTTTCGGGCTTTTTTCGTTTTTAGGGGCTTGCATGTTATTGCATTCGGTTGCATATAACTGCAATTTCAGGGGGATAAGGTGGGGTATTAATTTGTTTGATTTCCCCCGATAAATTTATTTTTTACTGTATTTTATATAAATGAGCTGATGCTAGCTTTGGTTTTAACCTTTCAATCAAGCTTGAATTATGTGCATATAATGCGCATAATATGTTTACGAGATGATTGGAGTGTTAATTATGAATATTACTTTAGGTAAAGAATTTGAACGAAGAATTACCGAAAAGGTATCTGATGGCTTATATACCTCAGCAAGTGAAGTGATCCGTGATGGATTAAGAATGTTATTTGAAAAAGACGTAGCTAAAAGCAAGCAACTTGAAATATTACGAGAAGAAGTAGCTAAAGGTTTTAAACAGTTAGCTGCTGGCGAATCATCAAAGCACAGCGTAATGGATATCTTTGAACAAGCCTCCCTTGCAGTAGATAGTAAGTCTACAAGTAAGAATACCAATGTCGAACTATAGGTTATCTCCTTTAGCCGAAGAGGATTTATTCAAAATAATTTCAACAACTATTGAATCTTGGGGAAGTACACAGGCAAAAATTTATGCTCAAACCATAGATGCGGCATTATTGAAACTAGCTCAATACCCTGACTTCGGTAGAGAAAGAAATGATATTTATAATGGTGCTAGAAGCTTTCCTGTAGAAAAACACATTGTATTTTATCAAGTCAGTGATAACGGTATTGATGTTGCTCGTATTCTTCATCAACGCATGGATCTCTCAAAACATTTCTAATCGTATTTTGGTAATATTATAATCATGCCTGAAAGCTATATTAATAAACTTGCCAAAATAGATGATCGTCTTCAATTATTAAATGAAGAGCGGCTTGCTTTGCTTAATGATCGCCAAGCGTTAATAACGCAACATGAAGCTGAATTAACCCAAAATTTCAATCTACACGCCTCTCCTGAATCTAAAATTGACCTTTTTCTTTCATATTTTAAAGGTCGTAACGATGTTTACCCATTTAGATGGGAATCAAAAAACGGTAGAAGTGGTTATTCACCTGCTTGTTGGAATGAATGGCAGCCAAAGATTTGCAACAAACCAAAAATCAGCTGTACTGAATGTAAAAATCAGAACTTTAAAGTACCAGATCACCAAGCCGTTTATGGACATTTGAAAGGGTTTAAAACCATCGGCATATATCCTCTATTAAGTGATAATTCAACGTATTTACTTGCAGCAGATTTTGATAAAGAGGACTGGTTTGAGGCTACAACGGCGTTTGCAACGACTTGCGAATCATTAAATATTCCCTATCTATTAGAACGTTCAAGAAGTGGCAACGGTGGCCATATATGGATCTTTTTCTCGGAAGCTGTAGCTGCTAGTGATGCTCGGCGATTAGGTAATGGTTTACTTCGTAAAACAATGGAACTCTATCCGTTACTATCGTTTGATTGCTTCGATAGACTATTCCCTTGCCAAGATATTATGCCAGAGGGTGGCTTTGGTAACCTGATTGCTTTACCACTACAGCTAGAGCCAAGAAAAAATAACAATAGTGTTTTCATTAACAATGAAGGTATTCCTTATAATGATCAGTGGTCAATATTGGCAGCTACTCGAAAGGTAACTAAATCTCAGCTTCAATCAACGCTTAATCAGTTAAACTCTTATATTGAAAGAGCGCCAGATGACATCGCAAAGAATGAGCCATGGAGGAAACTTAACGATGATGACAGCATTAAGATCAATGATTGTCCGAAGAAGATCACATTAACGCTAGCTGATCAGTTATATGTTCCTATCGCTAATTTACCCGGAAAACTGACCTCTAAACTAAAGCATTGTGCAGTATTTTCTAATCCAGAGTTTTACAAACGACAAGCCTTACGTTTATCAACGATTGGTACAAGTCGATATATATGCGCCGCGCATATAGAAAATGGTTATTTAATCTTACCAAGAGGTTGCTTAGCCGAAGCTACTCGCATCATATCAGGCCAAACAATAGAAATTGAATACAGCGATAAACGATTTGCAGGTAGCCAATTAGAAAGAATCAAGTTCACTGGTAAACTTAAAAGCCAGCAGAAAAAAGCTGTTGATGCTTTATTTGCACAAACCAATGGCGTTTTTGTGGCATCGACGGGTTTTGGTAAAACAGTTACAGGGTTAGCTCTTATCGCAAAAAGGAAGGTGAATACCTTAATTTTGGTTCATAATCGCCAATTAGCGGAACAATGGCTTGAACGGATAAAAGTATTCTTGGTGAATGTTGAGGTAGGTTCATTATTAGGCGGTAAAGATAATCTAACCTATGAAGTTGATGTTGCTACTTATCAAAGTTTAGTAAGCCGTAATGGAATAGACATTAAACCTGCCATTGAAAAATATGGGCAAATATTAATAGATGAATGCCACCACTTGCCTGCATCAAACTACGAGTGTTTGATAAAGTCAGTGCATGCTAAATATATTCACGGGTTTACAGCAACACCTAAACGCCAAGATGGCTTAGAAAAATTAATGCACTTTCAAATCGGCTCTGTGGTTTATAAAGCCGCAGCAACTACCAGTAGCTTTGAACAACATGTAAAGGTAGTTAAAACTAATACTTGTTTCCCTCCAGAATGGTTAATTCCTGAAACTAAACCACATATATCTCAAGTTTATAAACATTTAGTTTGTGACCAAGCTAGAAATGAAATGATTGTTAACGGCATCAAGCAGTCCGTGAATAATGACAGATCAGTCATGGTGCTTACCGAAAGAAAAGAGCATATTGAATTACTTGCTAAAATGATGACTGATAAGGGTATAAAAGTTGTTGAACTACATGGAGGTATTTCAACAAAGCAAAGGCAGGAACGAATAGCTTTCTTATCCAGTAAACCAAGCTATGATGAAGCTGTTGTTATCTTAGCTACAGGAAAATACGTTGGTGAAGGTTTTGATCTACCGCATTTAGATACTTTATTTATAACACTACCGATAGCTTGGAAAGGGATTTTAGCGCAATACGCTGGACGAATTCAGCGAGAATGGAGTAGTAAAACTGTTATTCAAGTTTACGATTTTATTGATGATTTCCCGACATTACAGCGTATGTGGAAGAAACGGGAAAAAGGTTATAAAGCGTTAGGATATCAATTCAATGAACAAAAAAACTTATTGATTTAGGGCGAAAGGTTAAAAAGAGAGGGTAGGGGTATAATAAGGGGTATTTAATCTTCAGAATTTTTCGCGCCATTGCCTGTATGGTCTGTAGTTAACATGGGCGGCATGATGTAATTATGCTTGTTTAAATTGCTAACTTCTTCGTTACTTTATAGTTCGTTTAAGAAACACTAAACGTCACTATAAAGTGCCTTGAATTAAACAATTTACTCTGTGCATAAAGCATTTTATTTGCTTATAGCTTTAAAGCTCACTTCGGTGAGCTTTTTGCTTTCCAGGATTTAACTTAGTTGATTTCTCTGGAGGATTTCTTCGTTGTTTTATAGTTGATTTAATAACACTAAACGTCACTATAAAGTACCTTGAATTAAACAATTTACTCTGCGCATAAAGCATTTTATTTGCTTATAGCTTTAAAGCTCACTTCGGTGAGCTTTTTGCTTTGTATCGCTTTATCATGTTTGTCTAAATCGTCGGCATTTGACTCGCATAGAAAAGACTATGGCTCGTTTACAGCGCCTATACTAATCATTTATCCTGTGCATAAGGCATGTTATTTGTTTATATCATCAAAGCTTACTTTCATTAATCTATCTTTATTCGTAATATCTTTTGATTTTGAAATAGTAAGCGGAGACGTTACTGTACGTATGGGATAAGAACAAACCGTGGTATTTACTTTTATATTTTGGTGAATAAATTTACGCGTTAATAAATTGATTTTTTTCATGGTATTCCTCTATACAAAGGTAACTTATAACCGCTTTGTATCGGATGAAATAAATAGGGCTAGGCTGACGATAATATCTTCGTCACCTTAGCCCAACGATAAAAGTATTTTTAGCTTTTTATCATCATTTTTTTAACGGTAGCTTCAATTTTTGCAAGTACTCTACGATTTGCGTCATGATCGGCAGGGGTATTACCCTGAGAGATTAATTGTGTTTCACCAAAACCTTTTGCAGATAAACGGTTTGACTCAATATTAAACTTATTAATTAATAGACTTTTAACCGCATCAGCGCGTTTTTGTGAAAGTATTAAGTTGTATTTTGCACTACCAACAGCAGAGCTATGTCCTTCAATAACAACACTTGTATTACTATATTGCTTCATGAAATCAGCTAAACGTTGAATATCATTCATTTTTTCTGTTTTAATCTGCGCACTATTTGTTTCAAATGCTACGTTCAAATTAATATCTACTGCTTTTTCTAAAAAGAGTGGACAGCCAGTTGAATCAACTTTTACATTAGCTGGCGTATTCTTACAGTTATCTTGTTTATCGCTAATACCGTCATTATCCGTATCAACAATGATCACTTTTGCAACGACAGGTATTGCTGTAACTTCTTGATATACCGCTTGCTTCACTACGGGGGATTTTTTCACGTCACCAAAAGCGTATTTCAAACCAATTTTAAATCCTTGGTCGGTATAGCCATTATCAACATCACGATAAATAACGGCTTCACTGTAAAGAGAAATTCGTTCATTTAAATCGTAGTTATAACCAGCACCTATATTTACAGCATTGTAAGATTGCGCATTATTAAAACGTTTTACCCCAGCGAAAGCGTAAATACCGGTATCTTCAATCTTATAAATCGCGTCAAGGCCGAAGCGTGTACCATAATCGGTATCATTGCCGTTGTTAATGTCGTAACGAGTTTTTGCTAATTCTATGCGAGCATTCCATTGTTCATTAATGATTTTTTGCAAATCAATACCTAGACCTCTACCAGCTTCAATTTGTTGCCAGTCGATCATGTCTTCTTTTGCTGTGGCCGACTTTATGTACTCGCCAAACACGCCTAGTTCCCATGTTTTATCAATGCCTTCTGCTGCTAATGGAGAGCTAATTAATGCAGCTAGCAGGGTAATGTTAAATGTTTTCATGGATAAATCCTTATTGAGTTTTGTGTGATTTTATTTAATTTCTGGCTCTATAACGAATAAGGAACGTAAAAGTCACAATATTTTAATGTTTTTTTTACAATTAACGCTCAAACCCGAAAAAAAGTAAATTTATTGAGGTAGAATGCACCCGATTTAAAACAGCTAAAAATGTATATATAAAAATAAGAATGAAATTTATACCGATTTAATGTGACTTATTAACGATTCAGTCGTTAAGAAGTGAAGCGGTAAAATTATTGCTGGAGAATTAGATGAACGATATAGAAAAAAATATAGCAGCAGAGCTTAAAAGCGAACCTGAATTAGCCTTTAGTACTTCAGACGATGACCTATTTAAACGTGCAACAGCAACCGGCAATAACAGGCAAGGTAGCAAAGACCTTCTGGCACTCGGTATGGCTTCTCTTTGGGTAGTTTTTATTAGCATATTTATGAAGATATTAAAGCCAATATTTAAACAGATGGCGGCGAAAGCACCGAAAATAAGTACTAATACAGCGACCAATACAACCAATAATAGGAGCAAATAATGGATACTGAAAACATCACCGAAAAAGCTTATTCTGGCTTTATGAGTATTTGGCATAAGGTTGTAACTTTTTTGCCCGATTTAATTGTCGCTACTATATTCTTACTTGTTGGTTGGTTAGTTTCATCCATGGTTAAAAGGTTTTTAAATAAACTGTTAATTAGAATCGGCTTTAATACTTTTTTAGATAAGCTTGGTTTAGACGCTTTATTGAAAAAAATGGAAGTGAGCGTTACGGGTAGCCAAGTAGTAGCGAGTATTGTTTCAACATTCTTTCTATTAATATTCTTATTAGCTGCTCTTGATATTGTTGGCTTAACGGTGCTTTCAGGGTTAATTGATACCTTAGTACTGTTCTTACCTAAATTACTTGCTTCACTCGCGGTATTATTATCTGGCTTCTTTGTTGCTCAAATTGTTTTCAATGGCGTAAAAATAGCCGCTAAAAATACGGGTATAGATTATGGCCGCTCTGTTGCTGAAGTGTGTCGGGGCATTATTATCGTTATCACTGTTTCATTATCAATAACGCAACTTGATATTGATGTTTCTCTGCTGAATAACATCATGACTGTAATTATTGCTAGTGTTGGCTTAGCAGCCGCTATTTCTTTAGGTATTGGTACTAAATCAATGGCACAAGAAATTGTCGCGGGGGTGTATTTACGAGAAATGTACCAAGTAGGCGACAACATTGAAGTAAAAGATATCAAAGGAATCTTAGCGTCTATTGGTAGCGTAGCCAGCAAAGTAATGGGTGAAGGTGAGTCGATAACTACTGTTCCTAATACCTTTTTATTAGCTAACAAAGTTACTAAGCAATAACTCGGACTTTTTCGTTTGACTACGCTTGATGAAAGGCAGCTTGTTGCGTTAGTGCAAGCCAACCTACCTTATGATACGCGTCTTTTTCAGCAATTGATTACACCATACCTACCGACTTTAAAAGGGTATTGTGCAAAATTACTTAATAATCAATCTGATGCTGAAGATGTTGTACAGGAAACTATTATAAAGATACTCACCCACTTGAAAAACTTTAAGTGGGCAGTGTCTTTTAAAGCGTGGCTGTTTAAAATTGCGCATAACGAATGTATTAATAAAATAAGAGACCGTCGTTGGGATACTCTAGAAAATAATGATGAATATTTAGAAAATATAATCGGGGCTGAAAGTACTCACCAAGATTTAGCTACGGCGCTATCAGCATTAATGGTCAATTTATCTTTTTCGGACCGTAACATTATGTTGTTACGTTATCGTACCGAGTTGGAATTTCAGGAAATTGCAGATATTTGTAATTTAAAGATATCAGCCGTAAAAATGCGTCATAAAAGGGTGGTAGAATTCTTAAAAGGTCAGTTAAGGGAGTAGGTGCTTTTTGTCCGCGTAATTTAAATGCTTCACAGTTAATAGGTCTAATCACAACTGAGGCGGGCTTGTCTAAAGGTTATAACCTTTAGACAAGCCCCTATGATGAATAATCGCTAACTTTTAATCTTTTAAATATAGCTCAGCCACTTCTTTTTTAGCGCTAATACGAATGCTAAGTAGAATATCAACCTGATTAGTATCAGTTAAATAATCAACGTTAATCGGTGTGTTACCGAGAATTTTAAAGGTGTTCCCGTTAAGGTCGTAAGACCACAATTGAAATTGCTCATTAATACCATAAAGCACATTGTTTTTTGTTATGAAGCGTTGGTCGCTTCCTTGATGTTCTAGTGATTCAATCAGTTGGTCTTCAGCGGGACCGGGCTGCCAAAACCTATCCATTTGATCAGTGTAAATTAATCGACCATCTTCACTTTTGAGCGCCCAGTTTACTTTTTTATCTGTGATTACCCTAAATTCAGAATTATTAAGGTTGAACTCACCAAAGGTTAATATTCCTTTAATACGTGCAGTTATCAAGGCGGTATTATCTTCACTGTTCCAATGGAAAAGTTGTTCAATACTATGGTCGAATGGAAAGGACTCTTCAGTTGAATCTTGCTTGGAATTTTGTGTTGAAGCTAGGGCCACTTGAGTGAGTACATTATTAGCATTGACTAGAATACTCTTACCATCAACGGCCCAATCATGACCATCAATACGACTATCTATCAAAAAATGTGTGAGCTGCAGTGGACTATTGCCATCGGTTATCCAAAGTTGATCCTCACCTGAACGGTCCGATTTAAAAGCGATTAAGTCCCCATTGGGCTGATATTGTGCATCGTATTCTGCAATATTGGAGCGTGCGATGATCGAGTAATTCTCATCTTCTCTTGTGATAAATTGGTCCGCTTGCGTCTTTGTTATTCGTGATAGGGAAATCGTAGCAATGTCACTATCCCAATTTCCCTTAATCACAAGCATTCTTTTACCATCAGGGTGAAATATTGGTGAGCCCATTGGTGCATCAAGGGGCAAACTAATATTGGTAATTTTACCTTGGTAAGATAGACCAAAGAGTTGTCGACCCGTGCTGAAAATAAGTTGTTCATTCATCGGTGTAAAGTTTGGATAAAGAAATCTGAATTTAGCTATTTCGGGTGGATATTCAATCAGGTGACTAGATATGATCTCGCCATTTGGTTTGAGTGTTTCAATATAGTTCAGGCCATCATTGTGGATACTGGTCAATGCGATAAGGTCGTCTTTGACTGAATAGTCATAGTCAATTAAATTGCCATCTTCGAGTGAGTATATCACCGTACTTTTGTTGTCCACTATCGAGTAGCTGGCTAACTTCCAACGATTTGATATTTTTTGCAATAAAGCGACGTTATTATTATTTAGCCAGGTAGGCTTACGTATTCTTGAGTTTTTACACGCCATTAATAAATTTGGAGATTGAGCGGTCTTAAGTGCTTGCTCAAAATCCAAGGTCATTAGTTTATAACACTGTTTCTGAGTGACTGGTTGGCTGCAATTTTCCGTTTTAATAAAGACCAGTTTTTTGCCATCTTTAGAAAAGCTAGGCGTACCATAGCGTGCCATGTTTTTGGTCAATTGGATTTCTTTTTGAGTTTTAGTGTGTTTTGCCCAGAGATTACTATCAACACAGAGTTTTTCTGAATAGCGGAGGAAAACAATGTATTCACCGTCAGGCGAATAGATACCGCCAAATTCTTTATTGTCAGTTGCCGTGACCGAACGTAATTCGCCAACGGACAGTTTAAAAGGTTGTGGCTGTATAAAGTATATAGTACTAATAATCGCCAAGATAATACTGGCGATGAGAGTGAGCCAGCTTAAAGCTGATTGAGGTTTATTTTCAGCATCACTGTCTCTAATACTGGTACTTTCAATACCAGAGCTTTCACTACGGCTGCTTTCAATATGGGGACTTTCAATAGGGATATGCGGAAAGCTATTGTCTTGCGTTATTTTAGGCTCTATCTTATCGCTTTTTAATAAAAGTTCTTGTTCAAAGAGTAATTGGGCATCGATTTTATCCTGCCAGCGCACCTCGCATTCCAAACTATACCCTTGTTTGGTATGGGTCTTAATATAAGACTGGTATTGACTGTCTTCACCCAATACTTTTCTCAGTTGGGCGATGCTTCTTTGTAATGTATTAGGCGTTACAACAGTGTCAGGCCACACTTTAGTAAACAATTCATCGTAACTAACAACTTTCCCCTGATTTTCAGCAAGGTAGGTTAAAACCGCTAAAGCTTTAGGGGCAATTGTTTGTGACTGCTGTTTTTGTGTGACTTGATTCCTAGATAAATCGACAAAAAAATCACCTACCCAATACTTTACCGCCATAAAACCTCTTACTAGAATGAAAGTTGTTACTCGAAATTGAGTATAAACAAGAAAATCATCTTAGCATAAATGCGGAAGGCAACTAAAGCTAACTTTATAACGGACTGATAATTAAAGGATAATCAAAAGTCAGTTTGAAATCAGCTAAAAATCAGTAGTACGTCAGGTATTTTGGCTTTTATTGATATACAGTCAAAACATTCTTGATGTTCAAGAAATGCCTACATGCGGTTTAGCGTTTACCAGTGAGATATTTAATGACTATGAAAAATATTTTAATTTTAGTTTGTCTAACTTTATTGCCTTTCCTATCAGTTCAGGCGAACGAAACAAGTGATTTCACCTTATCGAGAATACAAGTATTACCGATTAAAGATACGCAGGCCGATAGACAGTATGAGCTTTATATTAAGTTACCTGAGGGATATTCAAAGAACAAAGATAAAATCTATCCTGTCATTTATCTCACTGATGCACTCTGGCAAATCGAATTATTATCCGGTGCCACTGAATTTATGATGGAAGACGCTATTTTGGTTGGCATTTCCTGGCAGAAGGATATCAATGAAGCACTATTAAAAGAAAAAGGAGAGCACATAAGTCGAAGTAGAGATTATTCAATAAGTAAGTCAAGCAACCCAGAAATTCAGGCCAAATATCAACTCGGGCAGGCTAGTAATCATCTGACTTTTATTCGAAATGATGTGATTAAGACGATAGAAAAAAATTACCGAACTGACCCTGACAATCGTACTTATTTTGGTTTTTCCTCAGGAGGCAGGTTTGGCGCTTATATCTTAATGGCACAACCAGATACTTTTAAAAATTACATTCTCGGCAGTCCATCGCTTTGGCGAGATATCCCCTTACTTTTTTCTTTGGAAAATCCAGCATTAAAAAGCAAAACGTCGGCGATTAACCTTTTTATCTCATATGGCGAATTGGAGGAAAGATTGAGTCCTCATATTGAAGATTTTGTTACCAAGCTAAAAGCTAAAAAATATGAAGGGTTATCATCCATAAAACATGTAGTGATTGAATCATCTGGCCACAGCGACTCATTTCCTATGCTGGGCGTCCGTAGTGTGAAATGGTTATCAAACTTGTCAAAAGAGGAGAATAAATAATGAACCGTATTGCACTTTTTATTGCTCTGCTGCTTTCTGTGTTAGCGATGAGTAGCAAAAGCCATAGCCAAGATAAATTTCCAGTTCTTGAAGGCCCTTACCTAGGCCAAAAACCACCAGGATTAACGCCCAAAGCTTTTGCCCCCAGTGTACTTTCAATAGAACATCGTGACGGTAACGCTTTCTTCACACCTGATATGAAAGAATTTTATTTTACCAGAAGAAGTAAAGACGGAAAATGGTCGTTAGTTGTCTTTAAATCCGAAAACAATCGATGGCACGAGTCTATCGTGGGCCCCAGAGTGGGCCGCCCCATTCTTAGTCCAGATGGTAAAACAATGCATTTGGGCAAAAATTATATGGATCGAACCAAAGCAGGCTGGTCAGAGGTAAAAAGTTTGGGACCCATGTTCGATCGGGTAGATTGGGGAATTATGCGTCTATCAGCATCCGCTAAGGGCACCTATGTTTTTGACGATGCAAGAAGCAACGATGTAATTCGTATATCAAGACTCAAGGACGGAAAACGTGAAGAACCCAAACTGCTCGGTAAGCATATTAACACTGGAAAATGGACTGCTCACCCTTTCATTTCACCAGATGAGTCGTATTTAATCTGGGATAGTGAAAGAGTCGACGGATATGGTAAGTCTGACTTGTATATCAGTTTTCGTCAGCAAGACGGTTCATGGGGTACTGCTATTAATATGGGAAATAAAATAAATACAAGCGGTGCAGAAAGAGGAGGTTACGTAACGCCAGACGGAAAATATTTTTTCTTTAACAGTCCTATAAGTAAAAGTAATTCAGGTATTCACTGGGTGGATGCACAGATTATTGAAACACTTAGAACAAAACAGTAAGCCATTAACGGTATATCAAAATTAACTTTAACTTTAACTTTAAATAAGAAATAAATAATGAAACGTAGTTATATTTTTATCACTCTTTTACTTTCAATTCTAACTATGGGAAGCAAAAGTTATAGTCAGGATGATTTTTCAATCTTGAAAGGCCCCTATATGGGACAAAAACCACCAGGCATGGTAGCAGAGCCTTTTGCACCTGGCATCATCTCCAAAGAAGGCTGGCAGATTGGCGGCATGTTTGCACCCGGCATGAAAGAGTTTTACTTCACAACAAACCGAAAAAAAAATACGGTTATCGGTTTTCGTCAGCAAAACAATAGCTGGAAGAAGTACATTGAATTTCCACGAAGAGGTCAAATCGCTTTTTCGCCTGATGGTAAGCGCATGCATATGGCAAAAGGGTATAAAGACCGCATTGATGATGGTTGGTCAGAACGCAAAAGCCTTGGGCCTATGTTTGACAGGAAAGATTGGCATATTATGCGATTGTCGGCTTCTGCAAAAGGCACTTATGTTTTTGACGAAGCGACTAAAGACGGTAATGGTGTTCTTCGTTATTCTCAACGAGTCGATGGCAAACGTGAAGCTCCGAAGCCTCTTAGCAAAGCGATAAACACAGGAAAGTGGAATGCCCATCCCTTTATCGCGCCAGACGACAGCTACCTAATTTGGGATAGCGAAAGGGAAGAGGGTTATGGGGGCAATGATCTTTATATTAGTTACCGACAAAAAAATGGAGCATGGGGAGCTGCAATCAATATGGGTGACAAGGTCAATTCCGATAAAGAGGACTTCGGTGCCAACGTCACACCTGATGGTAAGTACATATTCTTCAACAGAAACGTGGGTGATGGTAACACCGACATATTTTGGGTCGATACACAGGTTATAGAAAACCTTAGACCTAAGTCATAACCCTACAATAGAAATTTATAACAGCATCAAACTAACGTTAAATAAGGCACACACTATGAAAAAGACTTTACCTGCAATAATTTTCCTCGCCTCTACTTTGATGATGAGTAGCATTAGCTATAGTCAGGATGACTTTCCCATTTTGAAAGGCCCCTATATGGGACAAAATCCACCTGGCTTAGTAGCAGAACCCTTTGCACCGGGCATTATCTCTAAAGATGGCTGGCAACTTGAAGGTGTATTTCCCCCTGGCATGAAGGAATTTTACTTCACGTCAAACCGAAAAAAGGCCACCGTTACCGGCTTTCGCCTGCAAAACAATATCTGGCAGAAGTATATTGAATTTCCGCGCACAGGTGAAGTTACCTTCTCACCTGACGGCAAGCGCATGCATATGGCTAAAGGTTATAAAGATCGTGTGGGTGACGGTTGGTCCGAACGCAAAAGTCTTGGGCCGATGTTTGACCGAAAAGACTGGGGCATTATGCGCCTGTCAGCATCAGCCAAGGGAACCTATGTGTTTGATGACTATAAAAGCAATGACAAAATCCGCATCTCTACGCTCAAGGATGGCATACGCCAAGTCCCGAAAGAGATGGGCCCTGTGGTCAACACTGGAAAATGGACAGCTCATCCCTTTATCGCGCCAGACGAAAGTTATCTAATTTGGGATAGTGAGCGAGAAGGCGGCTATGGTGATACGGATCTTTATATTAGTTTCAAGCAAAAAGATGGTTCATGGGGACCAGCCATCAATATGGGTGACAAGGTTAATTCTGATAAAGCGGATTTCTATGCGAGTGTTACTCCTGACGGTAAGTACATACTTTTTAATAGAAACTTTGGTGAAGGTAATATAGACATCTATTGGGTGGATGCACAGATTATTGAGACCCTTAGAACTAAATAAAATACGGGTAATAACTAATTTCAAATGCAGGACAAATTCCTGCAAATATAATTAATTTTAATTGAGAGGATGTCTAATGGTCATCAATTTAAAACTTAAAAATTTAATAATTACGTTTCTAGTAATCAGTTTTAGCAACATTGCTGTTGCAAATGTAGAAGATAAGCATAGCGCTGGTGCAGAGGTTTCAGTCGCCGATGCCAAGTTAACATTTTGGGATATGGCGTTGCTAAAAAATGACTTTATTGATTCAAGTCCTGCCGATAGAAAAGATGATATTGCTGTCGGTGAGTTAGATGTTGATGGCGGTAATAAAGCCATCATTATTAATATGGCGCAGGAAATTTCAGATAATAACAATGGAAAATTCGACAGTGTGCTTATTTCTCATAAAAATAAACTTATCTTTGAGTCGTATTACGGCAGAGGTCGTATCAATCTTCCTCACTTCCAATCCTCGGTAACCAAGTCTTACTTATCGATAGCCGTTGGGCGAGCAATTCAGTTGGGGTATCTGACTATGGCGGATTTAAACAAACCGGTGGTCAGTTTTATTAAAGGTGTTGATCTTGAAAAAATTGCTGCTGGGGCGGAAAATATCACCCTTCATCAAGTAATGTCTATGCGTTCAGGCATTCGAGTCAGTGCTGAAAAACAAAAAATAATCATGGATAGTAGCACTAAAACCAAAGGGTCTAATGTCAGTCAGCAGTTTTTACAACACAGTGACGCTATTTCACCCGAGTCGCAAACGTTTAAATATCAAGATGCAGATCCACGTATTACCATGCAAGTCCTTAATAGCGTTGTTCCTGGATCGGCCAAAGATTTTATCAAGAATGAAGTGCTAGCAAAAATGAACATCACTGATTACGGCTGGAAGGAGGATGTTAATGGCTTACTTATACCAGAAAGTACTTCTCATTTTACTTCTCGCGATATGCTCAAGTTGGGAACTTTGGTTTTAAACAAAGGAAAATGGCAGGGCGAGCAACTTATTTCAGCTGCCTTTTTATCTAAGGCGACCAGCAACATAACAAAACCTACGGAAGACTGGATATCTGAGAGCTTTTCATATGGTTACTTTTGGTATCAAACAGAGTTAATAGTCAAAGGGAAAAGTTATCATGCAAAATTTGCTTGGGGTGGTGGTGAACAATATATTATAACATTTGAAGCGCTTGACTTAACTGTTGTATTTACCGCTCATGCTAGAGAAAATAATACCATGCAGGTGATGGCAGAAAATATCCTGCCAGCTTTTATCCAATAAGGTTATTTACATGGATGTTGTCGGTTTAATCGCTTGTTTAAGAAATACTAAACGCCACTATAAAGCGCCTTAAATTGTCAAATGATTCTACGGATAAAAGAGCGCTGTTACTAACAGCGCTTCAGGCTATAAATAGAAAGTATCACTTTGGTTAGGCTCTGTTCTCTCCAGCGTTAATTTTTCGCTAGGTTAGGACTTAAGCCTGTTTAGAGGAAATTTTTGATAGAGTTGCAGTCGGCTTATCTAACAAATTATTAAGGTGATTCTTAATGCTATCTTGCTTCGCTGCTGATACTTGAACGGCCTGTGCCAAGCGTTGTTTAATTTCAGTTAAACGAATAGGAGATACATTACTTTTTTCGTTAACTATAACAACCCTTTCAGTGCTTTTTTCTGGAGTCGTTTTTATTACTGTTTTTTGTTCGACGTCCTTAGTCTTTTTATCTCCATCATTTTTCTCATTGAGAAGCTCTAAACAATTGGTAAAGTTGTTTCGCACCATGATGGCTTCAGTTAAGCATAGAGAGTTGATGGCACTAATCAGATTATTTTGCTCAAGTAATAACTGGGCATTTATCTTAATCGAAGGTTTTTCACTACTCAGTTTTTTGCTTCCTGCATCGGCGGAAGGTAATAAAAGACCATAAGTTCGTCGATTGGCTAATAAGTCGCTGGTACTGATGCTGAGTAATTCAATCATCAGCTTTAAGTTGGTACAAACTATTCCAAACTCTTGTTCCGTGTAATTGCTAACAAGTTTTAGTAATTTTTTTTGATTCGATAATAGGTTAAACATAATTTATCTCCCTTAATAAAGCTGATGTTCGAATAATAGCCCTTTAATATTGCAGAAATATTAAAGCATCCAAACTTCTACACGGCGATTACGCTTTCGACCATCATCAGTATTGTTATTTGCTATGGGTAATGCTTCGCCCATACCTTCAACGGCCAATACTGGTATTCCTCGAGAGGTCAGTGCTAGCTCAACTGACTTTGCTCGCTTATAAGACAAGCTACTATTTTTTAGCTGTGCGCCAATACTGTCTGAGAAACCCATCAGTACAATTCTACGGCTTTGGTGATCTTCCATAAAATCTACCAAACGCAACAAATCGCGTTTACCTTTGTTATCAAGATCTTTGGTTGCATAGTCAAATCTAAAGTTAAGTGAAAGGCGTTTAGCAGTACTGGCATAGTGCTGATATTTTTTTGGCGCGTCAGCTAAAGGATAAACCTGCTCTAATTTTATATTCTGCGAAATGAGGCCTGCTTGTGAAACCACCTGCTGTCCTTGCGTTGAAAGCGCATATTGTGCAAAGTCTTTTACCAAGTTCGAGGCAGAAGTTGGTGTATAAAAGTATAGTCGTCTTGATAGCGCGTAATCTTCTGTTCCTACGGTAAAGCGGGTTGGGAAAATAGCACTTGTACCTTTACTGGCAGAAATAGCGATGGCTTTATTATGCGACACATAGTTTAAGCCAATAAAGCCAATTGCCGCTTCATTCTGTGATACTAGGGTAGATAACTCAGAGCTTGATTCAAATCGCTTAGCTTGTTGAGACAATTTTTTACCATGTTTTTTCAATACTAGGTTTTTAAAGGTATCCCAAGTGCCAGAATGTTGGTCTCTGGCATACAGTTCTATAGGCAATGAAGCACCGCCAATCTGGGACCAGTTGTTGATTTCACCTGAGAATATTTTAGCCAGGGTCTTACTTGAGAGTTGTTTAACCGAATTATTCTGGTTAACAATAACGGCCAAACCATCTAAACCAATAATAT
This sequence comes from Colwellia sp. 75C3, assembly GCF_002836255.1. GTDB lineage: Bacteria > Pseudomonadota > Gammaproteobacteria > Enterobacterales > Alteromonadaceae > Colwellia. The sequence continues at coordinate 72,230 of NZ_PJAU01000031.1, forward strand.
GCTCGTTACCGAGTTTATTTAAATGGCCAGAAGTATTACTTAATTGCTTAACTTCACTGGCTTTTATTCTGCGTGAAGACATGCCTATATCGGCGGTCTTATTTTTTAGTGCAGAAAATGCTGTACTAGAGCCATGTGATTTTAATTCAATAGCATAATTTTTATCAGCAACGCTGTAGTGTAATACTCGTTCTAATGGGGTATTACGTGTCCAAGTGAAGTTGTTAATGTTTTGCTTTTTCAAGAAACCTTCTAGCAATAAAGGTGCTAGTTTCTCGCCAATAGTATTAGAGCCATGCAAGCGAAATACTGTTTCACTTTCAGATTTAACTATCGTTTTTATTGTAGTGTTTGCTGATGGTAACGGTTGCAGGGGATTTCTAGCCGTTGAACTTTTAACTGTATTATTTATGCTGGTATCTATAGTTGCATTAGTTACTTGTGCCTGTGAAGGCGAATTGAACGATTGCAGTGTGTTGCTATACCAAAAAATACTTGCTGCGACTATCAGTAAAGTTAACGTTAACAATACTTTTAACGGGCGCTTGTTCGACGTTATTACTTCCGCTTCAATACGCTTTGATGGGCGCTCATCTATGGCGGTTAACCATGAAGTAATCTGGCTAATATCTTGGTGTGCAAGTAGCGTTAATTCACTTATCACCAATAGACGGTAATCTTCTTCTAGCAGCATTTTTTCCGTCGATATTTCAATATCAAACTCGTTTTGTGCAATACGGGCTAATTGAGCCAGTTTTGTCATAAGAGGTTGGTTGTTTGCTTGCCATGAGCCTGAAAAAATAATTTCCATTTAGGCTATCTCCAAGGTTAAAAATATTTTTAGTAAGTTTAATCAGTGAAGGTTACATTTTTATGACGATTATCATTACTTTTTGACAGGCTATATATTAAAAAAACGTTTTGTTTCAACTAGAAAAGAGTTGATGCGATAGGATTTTAGCGAGATGTAGCGCTAATTAAGTACGTGTATTTACATTACATACTGTTGCAGTTTTAATTGAATGTATTTATATACTTAATTGCATAATTAGGTCAGTATTAAAGCGTTAATACACCTTTCTAGGATTGAATAATGAAGAAAAATATTAGTTTAGCTTTGGCTCTTTTTAGCAGCTTAATTGTTAGTGCTTGTGTGACCGTACCACAAGAGCCGCACATGAATAAAAACCAATTAGCCATATCAAGCGTTCGTGATATTCCGATCTCTTATTCACAAGGTAGCCAGTTTTCCTTGGCGCCTAAATATGTAAAAGAAACATCATTAAAGGCTGAACAAACTCAAGCAGTATATAAGCTTTATGCTGACGCCATTGTTGCTGATCTAAATAGTCACGGATTTAAAAATACAGAGGAAACGAAAAGCGCGGCTTTTCATGTTGGTTTTGGTATTGCCTTAGCGAGTGATGTATCCGATACAAAGATTAATGAAGAATTTGGTATTACTCCTGGGCTGCCGAGTAATGATGCGTTGAAAAAAGGTAGCTTCTTAATTTACATTGAAGATGCGAGCACAGGAAAAAGAGTTTGGCGTGGCGCCGCACAAGGCTTTGCTCATGAAGATAATAATGAAGCGCAAAGAGTGCAACGTACGGCATCAATAGTTAGTCGTGTTATGAAGCAATTTTATACTACAAATTAATACAGGAAAGTATCAAATTGATACTGTTGACACTGTCTTAATTTGTTTTACTAATGTTAGGTATTTAATAAGAGGAATTACAAATGAAGCAATCTATTTATATAGTGACACTATTCGTCTCAACGTTATTGCTGACACCTAGTGCCTTTGCAGCAAGCAGTGAAGTGACTTGGACTGATTATAAAAGTTACCGAGATATCGATGAAGGTAACAACGGACGTAAGCAATTTAGAGAGCGAACGTTTAATAATTTTGAAAAACACTTTGCTAAACTTGCAGCTACATTACCAGCAGATCAAATATTAAAAATTGATGTGACTGATGTTGACCTAGCGGGCGATACAAATGCTGCAGGTATTCATCGTACTCGAATTATCAAAAATATATATTCACCTCGAATGAATTTTTCGTACCAGTTACTTGCTGCTGATGGCACGGTAATTCAATCAGATGATGTAGTGGTCAAAGATTTGAGCTTTATGTCGAGTAACAGCTTAAAGTATCGTAATAAGCCGTTAGGCTATGAGAAAAAAATGCTCGATGATTGGTTTGCAAAAACCTTTAAAGAGATGATCATTAGTAAGTAAGGTCACTCGTTAAAAATGTATAAAAGTCACTGAGGTGACTTTTTTTATGCCCAAAATTTGTATTTTCCCGTTCGAATTTAAGCTACTATCTTTGCTAAGTTACTTTACGTTATAGCAAGGAAAATGCGCAATGACGCTAGCTCCATACTCTATTTTATTTACTCGTTTCTCTGTTGCCTTAATTATTATCCTCTCTTTGATTCTTATCAGCCCAAGTGCGTTTAGCGCAACGTCAGCTAACAGCGGCAATGAAGTTTCGATTAAAGATATGCTCGATAGCAAGGAAAAATCGCAGCACAGTGTTGAACCGTCTGATTACTCTGATGAGTATAATGTCCCGCTGGATGATTATGAACGAGGCCAACCTCGCAGCACCATTGCCGGATATTTACGTGCCATGCGTTTAGGTGATTTAGCCTTAGCCACTAATTATTTAGATTACCGTAATCTTTCAGAAAAAACACTGAGTGTTGGTAAAGAAGAGCTAGCTCGGCAATTAGGGGTAGTACTCAATCGTACTCTTTGGATTGATCTAAATAGTATCAGTACCTTAAAGGAAGGACGTAAAAATGACAATCTTCCCTCGTATAGAGATCTCATTGGGCAGGTTGATTACCAAGGTAATAATCTAGAACTTTTATTACAGCGTATTCCACGAGCGGAAGATAAAGTTAAAATCTGGAAAATATCCAATGCTACGGTTGAGAAAATCCCCCGTTTATTTAAACGTTATTCATATTCCCCCTTAGGTGAATTATTAGCTAAAAAATTACCAGCGGTAGATTTATTTGGTGTCATGTTATGGCAGTGGATATATTTCACTTTAATGATGCTCATTTATTATTTCATCGCGAAAGTCTTCACTTGGTTGGCTGCTTTTGCGATAAACCGAATTTACACAAAAGTCTCAAATGACAGTTTAAAATTTATTAAAGAGCCCGTTGCACTCTTACTTGCCGTGGTTCTGGCTCGAAACTTTCATGATGAAGCTAATATAACCATTGCAGTTAAAGCGGTAACTGAAGGAAGTACTCTACTTATTATTGCTTGGTGCTGGGTATGTTTTCGCTTTATTGATCTAATGAAAACATTTTTTTCAGAAAAATTTATCGCTCAAGATAAACCTTTAGCAATATACTTGCTGAGACCTGCTGGCACTGTAATAAAGATAATTATATTTAGTATTGCCTCGTTAAACTGGTTAGAAAATATTGGTTTTAATGCCTCAACTTTGTTAGCTGGTTTAGGTATTGGTGGTTTAGCTATTGCTTTGGCTGCTCAGAAAACGGTAGAAAATATTATTGGTGCTATCACGTTATACACATCTGCCCCCATTAAAATTGGTAACTTTTGTCGTTTTGGTAATAGTTTTGGCGTGGTAGAAGAGATAGGGTTGCGAGCAACGCGCATTCGTACTTTAGACCGAAGTGTTATTTATGTGGCTAATGCGAAATTTATTGATATGAATATCGAAAACTATTCAGAACGTGAAAAAATTGCTTTTAGACCTAAGATATTTTTAGCGCCCAATACACCTAAAGAAAACCTGGATGCGCTACTTCTCGCGATTAGGTCTATGTTGAGTACTACTGATAACCTGGGTGAAGCGCCACTTAGAACACACTTTAAAGCTTATACCATCTATGGCTTAGAATTGGATATTTTAGCTTATGTTAAAACGACAGATTTTGATGTGTATTTAGATGAAATCAACCAACTCAATCTGAATATTTTAGCGCTGTTGAGCGAACACAACTGTAAAGTGCAAGTCATGTCAGAGAGAGTTGTTGAATAGTTAACGCTAAATAGAGCAGCGTTAACTGAGTTATTTATTAACTTTATTGAGTCATGTTATTAATTATAACTTTGTTCAAAGTTAGCTAATACAGTGAAAAGTTGTTCTATCTTTTTAACTAACGTAATCAGCAGCGCTTGGTCGTTATTTTCTTGCCATTTCAACAGGTCATCGGCAACTTCTTCAACGTATGGCTGAAAAGTATCAGCTGAACTTGAAAATGCTGAATCAGCAGTGAAAACTGCTTTGAAACTGGCTTTTTTCTTTTCACGTAAATCAGCTAAAGTTGCATCAGCCGTTAATGCTTTTTTTAAAATTATTGATATATTTTCAATTAGTTGTTGTTCGATAGCTTTAGTCATAATACTTCTTACTATTAGTTATAGGGCACAGTTATTGGGCACAGTTATAGGATTTGTTTTTGGTAATTATGCCAGATTGATTGGCGTTTTGTTAGCTTGTCCGGCAATTTCTCGTACCAATTTAGGCATTAAAAATCCCGGCAAGCTCGCTAACATGTCTTTAAAAATAGCTACCGCATCTGTCTCTTTAACGTCGAAATGCGCTGCGCCTTGAACCGCATCGAAAAGGTGTAAGTAGTAGGGTTGAATACCCGCATCAAATAGTGACTCACTCAAGTTAATTAATACCTCAGCATCATCATTTATGCCACGCAATAGCACACTTTGATTAAACAGTGGTATACGTGCTGCTCGAAGCGGTTCAAGCGCTTCAATTAACTCATCATTAATTTCATTAGGATGATTGATATGTAATACCATAGTAGCTTTTAAACGCGAATTTTTTAAAAGTTTGACCAGTTTATTTGTGATCCTGTTAGGTATCACCACGGGTAAACGGCTATGAATACGCAAGCGCGATACATGGGGAATTTTCTCTATCTGCTCAATTAACCATGCCAAGTGATCGTCGCTGGCCATTAACGGATCGCCACCACTAAAAATAACCTCACTTATTTCATCATGAGCCGCAATATAATCAAGAGCACTTTGCCAGCGCTGTTTATTCGGACTGTTATCTTGATAAGGAAAATGACGGCGAAAACAATAACGACAATTAACCGCACACGCCGATTTAACAATCATCAGTACGCGGTTTTTGTATTTATGCAGCAAACCTTCAGCAACGGTATCATGCTCGTTTAATGGATCGGCAGAATACCCCTCAGTGAGTAAAAACTCACTCGAGAGTGGCATTACTTGCTTAAGCAAAGGATCGTCAAAATCGCCTTTTTTCATACGTTTAATAAATGAAAGTGGCACGCGAACGGGAAATAATTGACGGGCCTTGAAATGCTGTAAATATTCCGTAGGGTCAATATTAAGTCGTGTTAAGAGTTGTTCTGGTTCGGTCACAACGTCACGTAAATCTTTTTGCCATGATTTTTCATCACAAAGATGCAAATCATGATCAATTTGGGTTATTATCTGCGGCAATTCTAATTTCAATTGAACATCTCTTGCTAGCTACTTCGACCATTATAACGGTTAAAGGTTAGCGAAGATCAAATAAATAACTAAGTAATCAATAAAAGAGCACTCTTACTATGGCTAATTTCAGTACCAACCAGTTCAAAGCTGGACTTAAAATCATGCTTGATGGCGAACCTTGTAATATTCTTGAGAATGAATTGGTTAAGCCAGGTAAAGGCCAAGCCTTTAGCCGCGTTAAAATACGTAAACTTGTTTCAGGTAAAGTCTTAGAAAAAACCTTTAAATCAGGTGAGTCTGTTGAAGGTGCTGACGTAATGGAAGTTGAATTAGCTTATTTATACGCTGATGGCGAGTTCTGGCACTTTATGAACAACGAGACTTTTGAGCAAATCGGCGCAGAAGAAAAAGCCTTAGGCGAGACTGTTAAGTGGTTAGTTGAAGGTGATATTTGTACTATTACTTTATGGAATGGTACGCCTATTACGGTAACGCCGGGAAACTTTGTTGATATTGATATCACAGAAACAGATCCAGGCTTAAAAGGTGATACCGCTGGTACTGGTGGCAAGCCGGCAACATTAGCGACAGGCGCTGTTGTTCGTGTACCTTTATTTGTTCAAATAGGTGAAAAAGTTCGTATTGATACACGTTCTGGCGAATATGTTTCTCGTGCAACAAAAGCATTATAAGCTAAATAATAAAATCAGCTAAAGGAATAGAGATGTTTATTAACAAAGTGTTAATGTCAAAAGTAATGATAGTTAGTTGTGCTGTTGGCCTACTAACTAGCATGCTTAGTACTAATGCTAGTGCAAACTACACTAAGCGCAGTGATAAGTGGGAAGCGAGCTTTAAAGTATTGAATACTCAGTCCACCAATATTGGTGGAGAGGATGAGTCTAATATTGCAATGAAAAGTGATTATGGCTGGGGTTTTACCCTTGGTTATAATGTGAACCCACATATTTTAGTTAACTTTGATTTTTCATCAACGACGCCTAGTTATGCCGCTACTTTAGTTGATGCTGATGACGGTAGTACTTATCAAATAAATCACAAAATGGACGTGTTAGAAAGTCAATTTAATGTGGTTTATAGTGTTTTTGCTTCCCAATTTACGCCATATGTTCAAGCCGGTGTTGGTTGGAGTTTTGTGGATAGTAATATCGCCGATGGACCACCTAACTCATTCTGTTGGTATGATCCTTGGTGGGGATATGTGTGTGATGGTTATCAAAATACTTATAACGATGAACGCTTTTCTTATAATGTAGCGGTAGGTTTTCGTTACGAGTTAGATAATAGCCTTTTTTTCAGAGCTAGCTATAAGCAAGCATGGATTAATATGAGCCATTCAGAGGATGCGAGCATTGGCTCTTATAATCTGGAAGTAGGTTCTATATTTTAGGCGTTATTTTTAGCTTCGATAACGATAGAATTACTTAAAGGTAACTTTAAGCGAATATCACTAATTATTAGTAAATTATTTATTAAATAAACCCAGCAAACAGCTTTACTGTTTACTGGGTTTTTTATTGTCTATTAAAATGCATTTGGTAGATGAAATAAATAAATCACAAATTTGTCAGTTGGTTAATTCAGTTTAAATTACTGCTGGCTATACTTAAGTCACCTGCTCAGGTATATTCAATACTCAATTTTAACCTTGTTATTTTACTTTTTAAGTTGGTCGCGTGAAAGAAAAGTCAACGTCATTTGATATTGCTTATAGGGCTGGTGTTTCTCAATCTACAGTCTCAAGAGCTTTGCGAAATAGCCCATTAGTTAATGAGGCTACCCGAGAAAAAATTCAAGCTATTGCTAAAGAGTTAAATTACAAGGTTGATAAAAACGCCAGTAATTTACGCTCACAGCAAAGTGATACTATTGCTTTGTTGTTATTTGAAGATCCAACCAATGATGATTCAGCAATAAACCCTTTTTTCTTGTCGATGTTGGGCAGTATCACTCGGGCTTGTTCGCAAAAAGGCTATGACTTGTTAGTGTCTTTTCAACAAGCAAGTGATGACTGGCATGCTGATTTTGAGGATAGTAATAAAGCCGATGGTTTGATTTTATTGGGTTATGGCGACTATGTTGACTACGAAGAGAAATTAGTTAAATTGCTAGACCAAGGTACGCACTTTGTTCGCTGGGGCGCTGAAGTTAAAAACTTACCTCTCATATCGGTAGGTTGTGATAACTACCAAGGCGGCAAAGAAATGACCGAGCACCTTATCGAAAAAGGGCGTACTAAGCTTGCCTTTTTAGGTAGTGCCTCTACGCATGCGCCAGAGTTTTTTGAACGTTATAAAGGCCACTGTCAGTCGTTAAAAGCGAATGGCATAGTAGTTAATCCACTATTGCAGTTTAATGCGCTGTACACCGAAGAAGCGGGTTATCAGGCTGCAAGTCAATTAATCTCAAGTGGTGAGCCTTTCGATGCTATTTGTGCCGCTTGTGATCTTATTGCTATTGGTGCCATGCGTGCATTACAAGAACATAATATTGAAATACCAACACAAGTTGCGCTGGTAGGTTTTGATGATATCGCTATTGCCAGTTTTACCTTTCCACCGCTAACCACGGTAAAACAAGATACCCAATTAGCCGGCGAGTTATTAGTGGCTACTTTATTGACGATGATAAGTGGTGAAGAAGCGAAAACGACCTTGATCCCACCTGAATTGGTGATTCGTAAGTCTTGTGGAAGCTAGACTATAATCAAACGATAAGAAAATAGTTAAATATTATTTCTTGATTAGAGAAGGTGACGAATGAAGCGATAAACGTCGTCACTTCCAACATTAATTACTTAACATTAGAAGTGACGTAAATTAAGCTTTAAGTTAAGTTAAGAAGCGAGGTTAACTTACTCCGTCACAATTGCTTGTTCAGCATCTTCTTTAACAAAGTAAACCGAAATAGCACCAAGCAACATTGAAATACCCGCCAACATAATAATATAGATAGCTTGATTATCGAATACAGCCGTTAAAATCCAACCGGCAAAAATACCAGAAACTATCTGTGGAGCAGCAATGGTAAAGTTAAATATTCCCATATAAACGCCTGTTTGCTTAACCGGTAATGACCCAGCCAAAATAGCGTAAGGCATTGCTAATATTGCTGCCCAAGCTATACCAACGCCAATCATAGGTAAGAATAATGATACCGCACCTTGAGGTACTGAAATCTGCGTTATGCCTAGATTAACAAGCGTTAACTCTGGGTTATGTACCAGCATGATACTTAAATAACCGATACCGCCAGCAAGTAAAGAAAGTGAGTAGGTTAATTTACGGCCAATTTTATTGGCTACTTTCGCCATGAAAATGGAAGCTATTGCGGCAAATAATGAATAAGCAGCAAAGATAATACCCACCCAATCACCGGCAGTGCCTTTAGCTTGAGCAATATGTGCAGGGATGGTGCCGACAGACTCTAAATAAGTTGGGTCAAACCATTTTGCATCAATACCCCAGATATGTTGTGCAATGGCAGGCATGGTGTATACCCACATAATAAATAATGCAAACCAAGAGAAGAACTGCACTAGCGCAAGTTGTTTCATCGTTTTTGGCATGGTTTTTACTAGCGAGAAAAATTCGACTAACTTTTCATTAAGAGATTGTTCTACTTTTTGTTCTTCTAGTTCAGCTAAGCCATTAGTACCTGGCTCATATTCCTTGGTACGTAATACTGTCCATAATACTGAGCCGAGCATAACCGTTGCGCCAATATAGAAAGCCCAAATCACCGAGGGGGCAACTTGACCTGCAGTACTCGCAGTGTTTTCTAGCCCAATGACATTCGTTAATACGAACGGTAAAATCGAGCCAAAGACAGCACCAATATTAATTAAAAATGACTGGATAGAGTAACCGACGTTACGCTGCTCTGATGGCACCATGTCAGAAACTAAGGCACGGAATGGCTGAAAAGCTAAGTTAAAAGAGGCATCCATTAACGCTAGCATCATAGCGCCAAAAAATAGTGGCGTGATAAAACTCGCTAAGGTTGCAGAGTTTGGCATTAATAACATACCAATGGCAGCGGCAATACCGCCGGCTAAAATATAAGGATTACGACGACCTAAGCGGTTCCACGTTTTATCTGAAGCCGCGCCAACGATAGGTTGGATAATCAAGCCCATGATAGGGGCAACTAACCAAAATAATGATAAAGAATGAAGGTCTGCGCCTAAGTCAGAAAGTATCCGACTCGCATTGGCATTTTGTAAGGCAAAGCCAAACTGTACCCCGAGAAAACCAAAACTTACATTCCAAATTTGCCAAAAACTCAAACGGGGTTTGTGCTGACTATTTTTTGCTGGCTTACTTATGTCGCTTGGATTGCTCATCTCAATGCACTCTTATTGTTATGTATTACCTTGTTTGCCTTTAAAAAAAAGCACATTATTATTTTAGGAAAGCTTAATAATAATGTGCAATACCAAATAAGGCATTAAACAAGCGTGTGTTGAAATATCTTTGAAGGGAAATTGACCAACAAAAGTTAAAACAAGAATTTTAATATACCCATTTTAACGAATAACCACTAGATGTTACATACGTATTCAGTAACGTTTAATTACCCTTAATATCCTTTGGTTACTTTTGCAGTACAAAAGCGGCGGCGCCAAGTAATCCCGGTTGCTCTTCTGTTATCACGTAAGTGGGTGCTTGCTCGGTAATAGAGGATAAGCGACCTTTGGTTTCAAAGCGTGCTCTAAAGTCACTTGATTTTAAGTAATCAATAAAGCGCGGCACTATGCCGCCGGCAATATAAACACCGCCTTGGCTATTCATTATTAAGGCTAAATTTCCGGCAAAACTGCCGAGTACATTACAAAAGAGTGTCAGTGTTTGCTCACAGATACTGCAGGTACCGTCAAGGGCTTTAGTAGTGATATCTTTAGCGGTAAGCTTATCGTTAACCGTGGTGATTTCTTTGCCTTCATTAATAAATAATAAGGCCTGATAAACTTGTTCTAATCCATAACCAGACAATAATTGCTCGTATGAAACACGTTTTCTTAAACCATGGATGAAGTTCATCACCTGTTGTTCGGTTTCATTAATCGGGGCGAAATCAATATGCCCCCCTTCACCACTAATACAGTGCCATTGCTTATTACCGGCAACGGTTATTGGTACTAAGTTGGCTACCCCTAAACCTGTGCCTGGGCCGCATACCGAAATGGGTTTACCAGCAACGCTTTTACCGCCACCTATTTTTACTTTTTGATTATCGGATAAAAGCGGAATAGCCATGGCGATGGCGGTGTAATCATTAATGAAACTTAAGGTATTAAGTTTTAATGCTTGTTTAAGTTCTTTTTGGGAAAACTGCCAAGGTAAATTAGTCATACTAATTAAGTCATTATCTACCGGGCAGGCAATCGCAAAACACGCGTTAATGACTAGATTATCAATACTTTTAATTTCAATATAATGGGCAACCACTTCGGCTAGGCTTGCAAATTTTTTGCATTGATAGGTTTCAATATCAGTGATATTAATACCATCGGTATCGCTGTTACCACCGTTTTTAGTAATATCACTATTATCAGTAATAGCTGTTGCTTGCGCTAAACGAATATTGGTACCACCAATATCAGCGATGAGGTTGATTATTCTTTTTTCTGTCGAAGGTAAATTTGTATTCATGACTTATTGTATCGTTAGAGTTAAAGGTTGATGCTGCCAAGTAAAAGTGACTGTTAAAGTGTTGTCAGTATTCTGCCAAATAGCATCTTTTATTAGTTTATTGTTCAGGCTTACTTTCTTTGGCGCTTGCTCAATATTATGAATAACTAACGTCATTACACGTGTCGTTGGCATGCTTTTATAACCTTTACCTGTGCGTTTAAGGCTTATGCTTAAATCTTCTTGCTGTTTAGCTGAAAACTGAAGTAATTCAAATAAACCTTTTTCGATAGCTTGATAGGTTTTGCCATCATCTTCATACATTTCATAGTTAGCAGTTGGCACTGATTTATCTGCATAATAATGTAAGGTTAATTTGCTGGCGTCATAATCTTGTGTCGATTGAATATCATCAATCATGGGAATAAACGCACCTGCGCGTACCAGCACTGGCAGAGTTTCTAAACGGGTTGGCAAGTTAATTGTTTGATTGCCTTTATATTTTTTAGCTGTTTTTTTATCACTAGTGAAGTAATCAAACCAAACACCTGCAGGTAAGTTTACTTCGACAGAAGTGACATTAGGGGATACCACAGGGGTTACTAGAAAAGCATCACCCCATAGGTAACTGCTGGCGTTATCAATAAGTAATGAATTTGTATCATCCTCAAAGAATAGCGGACGCATTAATGGCATACCTGTAGTACTGTTTTGATAGGCTAGGGTGTAATTGTATGGCAGCAACTTATATCTTAACTTTATGTACTCTCTTAAAATATCTTGGGTACGTTTGTCATGAAATACAGCTTCTGGTGCTATGTTATCTTGGCCGTGTGGACGGTAAATTGGCTGGAATATGCCATATTGTAACCAACGAATATACATCTCTTGATCAAATTGTTCGCCACCAGCAAAGCCGCCTAAATCAGAGTGAGTATAAGCCATGCCTAATAAACTCATTTGTAAGCTCAACTCAACTTGCGGCTTTAAACCACCCCAAGAACGACTCACGTCACCTGTCCAAGGGATCATGCCATAGCGCTGTGAACCCGCAAAACCAGAACGCATTAAAATAAATGGTCGTTGATCAGGGCTCATATTAACTTGATTATCAAACACCATTTTTGCCCATTGATGGCCATAAACATTATGAATGGCATCGGCATTAACTACACTGCCATCACTTAGCGTATGCAATGTATCGCTAGGATGAACTTCTGGCTCTCCTAAGTCACCCCACCAGCCAGTCACACCTTGCTGATAAAGCTTCTGATAAATATCATTAAACCACTGCTGACCTTTGTCATTAAAGACATCCACTAAGCCAGTATTACCAAAATAGAAATCAAATTGTTTCGCTTTACCGTGTTCATCGGTAGCTAATGCTTGATTATCAACAGCATCTTTCCACTTACTTGATGTGCTCAGTATAAAAGGCTCCGTGATTAAAATGGTGTTCACGCCTTTATCTTTAATATCACTGATCATTTTTTCAGGCTCAGGGAAGGCCTTTTTATCCCAAGCTAAATTCCCCATATGACCTTTAATATCTTTACCAAACCAATATAAATCTAAGATAAGTGCATCAAGAGGAAAGTCTAAATCGATAAACTTATCCACGGTTGCTCTAACTTCTACTTCTGTTCGATAACCAAAACGTGACGCATAATTACCTAAAGACCAGCGGGGTGGTAAAGGTTGTTTACCGGTAACATCAACATAATTATTAAGTAGTTGAGGGTAAGTGTCGGCAGAAAAAATGATGTAAGACATACGACCTGCGACAGCAGAAAATTCTAGAATGTTCTTTTCTTTTTTAGCTATATCCATATAACCCTTGGCAGAGTTATCAAATAGCACAATGTATTTGTTACTCGACATAACCGCTGGTATCGAGAAATTCATTTGTTCTGATTGCGTGGTATAGCCGTAATGCGCTCGATTATATAATGGGAAGCTATGGCCGCGTCTATCCATGCCTAATACCCGTTCACCACCACCAAGCATTTTCTCGGTGTCGTCTAGATGAAAGCGGAAGCCTTGAACCGGTAATTCTTTGGTGATTTTGGTTGCTGTGCTACTACCTTCTACCGGTGGTATTTCAATTGCTTCACTTACTGTTCCGCTAAAAAATCCTTGCTGCTCGGCGATGAGTAACTTGTTCTTTTGGTCTTTATCTTTCTGGTTCTCACTTTTTTGGTAATAACTAATAGAAAAGGGTGCTTTGTTAATAACAGCAATGAGTTTATTCAAGGTTAAGGTCAGCTGATTTTTATCTTCTTTAATAACAAAGTGACGGCTCAACGCTTGTTCCTTTATAGCGAAAGAAGGCAGGTGACTGGCCGGTAGTTGTTTTTTCAAACTTTGATAGTGGGTTGCTATTGCGCCTTCACCATAAGCATTTAAGGTGACGGTCGATAAATTTGTTGTGATAACAACACTATTTCCCTCTAACTTATGATTTAGGTAATTGCCATTACTTGCCAATGATGAAGTTGATATGGCTAAGCAAGCTAGCAAGCTTGTTAATAGACAAGTTAATAAGTTAACGCTGAAGTATTTATAGGTGAATAAACGCAAAATAATACCCTTAAGGTTGAGGGAAATACGAGAGTGCTTTTGATAATACCCTTAGTCTAAGGTACGCGACATCTTGAATACGTATGCAAGGGGCACTTCTCATTGCATAAGTATTACATACGTATGTAATTTAGGGGATTTGTTATACATACGTATGCAAAGCCTTTCAGCTAAGTTTTTATTTGCGTATTCTTATTTGAAAGAATTATTAAATGCTTGAGTAACGACAGTTGATAATAACTGTCGCCAAACAAGCAAGTATCAGTGTTGGGGTTTTCAAATGAATGAACAAATGTGGTGGCGTGGCGCGGTAATTTATCAAATTTATCCACGTAGCTTCTATGATGCTAATCAGGATGGCATTGGTGATTTGCCAGGAATTATTAGCAAGTTAGATTATATTGCTAGTTTAGGTGTTGATGCTATTTGGATCTCGCCTTTTTTCAAATCCCCAATGAAAGATTTTGGCTATGACATTAGTGACTATCGTGAAATTGATCCTATTTTTGGTACGCTAGCTGACTTTGATGAACTTGTCATAAAAGCTCATGCGCTTGGTATTAAAATTATGATTGATCAGGTGCTTAGTCATACTTCTGATCAACATCAGTGGTTTATTGATTCACGTGAAGATCAAACTAACGATAAAGCCGATTGGTATGTATGGAGTGATGCTAAAGCAGATGGCACAGCACCCAACAACTGGTTATCTATATTTGGTGGCACAGGGTGGACTTGGGAGCCAAGACGTCAACAATATTACCTACATAACTTTCTGACGAGTCAGCCAGATTTAAACTTCCATAATCCTGATGTGCGCCAAGCGGTATTAGACAATATTGAATTTTGGCTTGAACGCGGTGTTGATGGTTTCCGTCTTGATGCGATTAACTTTTGTTATCATGATGCGCAATTACGTGATAACCCTGCGAAGGCTAAAGAGTTAAGAACAAGCATCGGTTTTGATGAGAAAAATCCATACGCTTACCAGTATCATTATTACAATAACACCCAAGATGAAAACTTAGGTTTTATGGAAGATATTCGAACGCTACTGAACCAGTACCCAGGTACGGTTGCTTTAGGTGAAATATCTTCAGAAGACTCACTAAAAACCATGGCGGAATATACCCAAGGCGAACATCGTTTGCACATGGGTTACAGCTTTGATTTATTGACCGATAATTTTAGTGCGAGTTATATTAAACAAGTGGTGCAAAACCTTGAATCACGTGTTTTAGATGGCTGGCCATGTTGGTCTATTTCAAACCACGATGTAGAGCGTGTTGTTACAAGGTGGGGCGGTTTTAATAGTAACGATTTTGCTAAGATGCTCTACGCAATGATTTCGTCATTACGTGGTAGTGTTTGCAGCTATCAAGGTGAAGAGTTAGGTTTAACTGAAGCTGATATTGCTTTTGAAGATATTCAAGACCCTTATGGCATCACTTTTTGGCCACAATTTAAAGGCCGAGATGGTTGCAGAACGCCACATCCTTGGCAGCATGACTTAGTTAATGCTGGCTTTAGTGAAGGTAAACCTTGGTTACCCGTAGCGAACGAGCACTTTGATAAATCAGTAGATGTACAAGATGAAGTGATGGATTCAGTCTTAAATAGCTATCGTCACTTTAATCATTGGCGTAAAGAGCAACCTGCTTTACGTTACGGTGACATCAACTTTATTGATACTGATGAGCCGATATTAGCCTTTGTTCGTCAATACGAAGGTGAGCAGTTATTAGTATGCTTTAACTTTAGTGAACAAAGCCAAACAATGGCTTTATCTTCACTGACTAAAGCAAGTGATAGCCTAACTGTGTTATCTGATCATAAGCTAGTAAGCGGAACAATTACTGATGGTATCTTAATGTTACCGCCTTTTGGTTGTTTTTATAGCAAGCTTTAATCGCTTGCTTAGTCAGTTCCTTACTCAGGTATGTCAGTAAGTTAATACGGTAAACACAATAAGAGAAACTTTATGAATTTTATTAGTAAATGTTCGGTACTAGCAGCAATAGGTTTAGCCTGTGTAACATCGCAGTTAAGCCAAGCAAGCGAAGCTAAGTTAACAGCTAAAGCGGCCACGTTAGCACCTTATCAACAACGTGATTTTCAAGACGAAGTCTTTTATTTTGTTTTACCAGACCGTTTTTACAATGGTGATACTAGCAATGATTTAGGCGCGGCTGCGAATGATAAAAAGCGTGCTGTGTCTCGTGGAGGTTTTGATAAAAGCCATAAAGGTATGTATCACGGTGGTGACTTAGCGGGTCTTACTGACAAATTAGCTTATCTTGATAATATGGGCGTAAGTGCTATTTGGTTAACGCCAGTATTACGTAATCGCGCTATGCAAGCAGGTACCTCTGGTTATCATGGTTATTGGATTTTAGATTTCACTGAAATTGATCCTCATCTTGGCAGTAACGCTGAGCTAAAAAACTTTATCGACCAAGCACATAAACGTAATATAAAAGTATTTTTTGATATTATTACTAATCATACCGCTGATGTAATTAAGTACAAAGAATGTCACGGTGAAGACGGCTTAGGCTGGATTGTAGATGTAAGTGAAGGTAATGATTGTCCCTTTATTTCAATGGCACAACTTGCTAAAGGCAAGCATTACAGCCCCTTAATCCCTAAAGGTGAGGAAACATTAAAATACCCAGCATGGCTTAATGAACTATCTGAATATCACAACCAAGGTGATTCATTTTGGCGAGGTGAAAGCTCAGTACGTGGTGACTTTGCTGGCCTTGATGATTTATATACCCAAAAAGCCAGTGTTGTTAATGGCATGATCGATATATATAAAGATATCATTAATGAGTTTAAGCCTGATGGTTTTCGTATTGATACGGTAAAACATGTCAACATAGAATTTTGGCAACAATTCTCACCCGCTTTGATAAGTCATGCTAAAACACTGGGCATTGATAACTTTTTCATGTTTGGTGAGGTTTATAGTTTTGAACCTGAATTATTGAGTCGCTTTACTACTGAAGCTAAAATTCCTTCCGTATTAGATTTTGCTTTTCAAGGTGCGATGACAAAAGCTTTGGTTGAACAGCAGGGTACAAATGTATTGGCCCAATTATTCGCGAAAGACCATTTTTATCAAACTGAACATAAATATATTAGTAACACCAATGCTAATCAATTAGTTAACTTTACCGGTAATCATGACATGGGTCGCTTTGCTTATGCACTTAAACAAAGTCCTCATAACTACGATGAACAAGCACAAATTCAACGTAACTTGCTTGCACACGCCATGATGTTCTTTAGTCGTGGTGTACCGGTTATTTATTATGGTGATGAACAAGGGTTTGTTGGTGACGGTGGTGATCAAGCTTCACGCCAAGATATGATGCCTTCTTTTGTTGCTAGTTATAATGATGATGATTTACTGGCAACAAGTAAGACTACAGCCGATGATAATTTTGATACTAATCATCTTTTTTATCAAAGCTTTGCTAAGTATGCGCAGTTATATCAGCAATACCCAGCATTACGCTTTGGTGAGCAGGCGCTTGTTTATGCACAAGATAAAGCTGGTATTTTCGCCATCACGCGTCAAATGAAAGCGACAAGTAAAACTAAAGCGCAAAACCTATTGATTGTATTCAATACAGCGATTGATTCTCAACGCCTCAATGTATTATCAGAAAAGGCAGATAGTAAGTTACTTTATCGTTCAGTGAACGCTGGAAAAGCTGATGAAATAGCGCCACTGAGTTTTGCTATTTATCAATTGAAATAGCTATTAAACCTTAACTTACTTCATCGGTTAAGTGGTTTTCAGTTTAGTTGTTCTAATACCAATTCCGATAAGTTTCTGATCTTGTTGTACGAAGTAAAAATATTTCAGGGCAAGGCGCTTGATTGACCAATAGCTGGCTATTGGGATTGAAAGCAACGCCGTCATGGAGAATTTTAGCCAGTACAAGTGGTCAATAATTTAACGGAATTGGTATAAGGTAAGTCGAAATAAAAAAGCGACCTCAATTCATATTGATGTCGCTTTTTTTGTCGATAAAATTACTTCCACACGAGGAAATAGCTATAGCGTTATAATTTATGGGGTTGCTAGCCACTTCTTTAAAAAAACATATATCTTCTTTGGATCAATGGGTTTGGTTAGATAATCATTC
Organism: Colwellia sp. 75C3; assembly: GCF_002836255.1. Classification (GTDB taxonomy): domain Bacteria; phylum Pseudomonadota; class Gammaproteobacteria; order Enterobacterales; family Alteromonadaceae; genus Colwellia. The sequence continues at coordinate 90,117 of NZ_PJAU01000031.1, forward strand.
ATACCTGCCTCAATGCATTTCTCTTTATCACCTTGCATTGCGTTTGCCGTCATCGCGACAATAGGAATATTTTTATACCGCTCACCGGCAGCGCCGTCTCGGATTTGGCGAGTGGCTTCATAACCATCCATTTCGGGCATTTGGCAGTCCATAATAATTAAATTATAAGGTCGTTTTTTCGAGGAAAGTTGTAAAGCGGAAAGTGACTCTAAGCCATTGGCAGCAACGTCAATAATTAAGTTAAAATTCTTAAGAACACCTTTTGCCACTTCTTGGTTTATTCTATTATCTTCAACCAATAATATATGGGTATTTTCAGGCCAGGTTATTTCTTGAATATCATTTTTTTGATCTTCCGTTTTCAGTCCCTGTAAGTAATGGTGCATAACTAACGGTTGCGCCTGTTGTAAAACTTGACCATTCTCAGCAACCACTTGCAGTGCATTAAACAAATCGGACGTTGTCGCAGGTTTTGGGAAGTAGGCACTAAAACCCAAATCAGCGAAATATTGCGCATCCCCTCTGGAAACCATTGAGGTCATCATCACTAATTTAATTTTATTGAATCGTTTGTCTTTTTTTAACAATACAGCTAATTGTTCTCCGTCCATGTTAGGCATTTGCATATCTAAAAAAGCGACATCAAAAAAAGGTTTACTTGGGTCTAATATTTGTTGTTCACATAGGTTTAACGCATTTTGACCACTATCTGCTTCGGTAACACTTGCTCCCCAATGCGTTAACTGTCCGGTTAACACATCACGATTAGTTTTATTATCATCGACAACTAATAAATGGAGCTTGTTAATATCTATGGAAGGTATTACTAATTGAGATTTAGGTGATTTTTTAAATTCTACAACGACGGTAAAAGTACTGCCTTTGCCTTTGTCACTACTCACCGATATATTGCCATGCATTAAACTACAAAACTTCTTCGCAATGGCCAACCCAAGCCCTGTGCCGCCATATTCTCTGGTAGTTGAAGCATCAACTTGGGTAAATGCTTCAAAGAGTTGTTTTTGCTTATCTGCTGAAATACCTATACCGGTATCAATGATCGAACAATGAAATTTCCACGTGGTCTCATTTTTAGAAAATAACTCCGCTCGAATTATTACTTCACCGTGCTCAGTAAACTTAATCGCATTACCGACAAGATTGGTCAATATTTGTCTTAATCTACCGGGGTCTCCAATAACGAGTGATTCATCAATCGTTGAAACATCTAAAATTAACTATAAAGATTTGTTTTGTGCTTGAAAAGCCATCGCCTCAGAAAACTCACCTAACATGCTATTGAGGTTAAAGTCGATTAGCTCCAATTCCATTTTACCCGCATCAATTTTAGTGAAATCTAATATGTCATTGATTAAGGTTAATAAAGACTCGGCACTACTTTGTGCCAGTTTTGCTCGGCTATGTTGCTCTTCATTTAATTGAGTGTTTAATAAAAGCCCTAACATGCCTAATACACCGTTCATCGGTGTACGAATTTCATGACTCATGGTGGCTAAAAACTCATTTTTTATTTTGGCACTTTCTTTAGCTTCTTCTAAGGCTATTTCTAATTCAGCAGTACGATCTTCTACTTGATTTTCTAAGTTCTCCGCAAATATTTTTAATTCGTTTTTTGACTCATCTAGGTGTGAGTACATAGTGTTAAAAGAACGTGTAAGAACAGCTATTTCGTCACTGCCGCCATTATTAGTTAATACTATATTTTTATTGCCTTTTACAATTTCATTGGCCGTATGGGTTAGATGTTTTATTGGAGCCAATAGGCGATGAGACAACCACGCCATAACGATACTGAGTAATAAAACACTAATAAATACCCGGGTAAACATACGCTGGCCAAAACTCGCTGAATCCTTTTCAATAAGTTCATGAGATACAAGGCTACCAATAACCAGTATATTTTCTACATTTAGTGGATCAATTTGATGGTGAAAGGTAATAATATTACTGGATTGCTGCTCTAATACCGATATTTTTACTCTTTCGGTACTCTGTTGTAATAGGTCTAGTGATTGATAATCCTTTAGCAACCCAGCTTCTTTGCCTAACGCGAATGAGAATTCTCGGTCTTTATTTGCATGTAATAAATAATCACCTTGGTTATCAGCGATAAAATATTTCACATTGTCTGGAGGATTACGAAATAATTTAGACAGAATGTTAAAGTCAGCATTAATGATCATTAACCCTAAAACTTCACCTTCAAAATAAATCGGTGAAGCCACACGTACGACGGGTTGCAATGGAAATGTTATGTTGCCATATTCTCTATTAAGCTCAATCGGTGATAAATACTGCTCATTTTCCTTAAGTAATAATGTATTTACGACATAACTGCTTGCCCCCTTTTTTTGTAGATCACTTTCTTCAATGATTTGTTGCTCATCATTTCTCTTATCAATACGAACAATTTCTTTACCGTTATTACTTTTACCAATAAATCTCACTTGAATGTATTCAGGTCGCTGGCGCATTAATCCCATTAGCTCTAGCGTTAAACGTTCTTTCAATAAATTGCTGGTCATGTTGCTCAACTCATCATAACCGTCTTTATCTTCAGCACGATAATAGCCGGTAATAGACTCCGATCTGGCGATGGTTGCTACATCGTTTTTCATTTGAGTAATTTTTTGATCAAATGAACTTATTTGTCGATCCAGATCTTTTGCTAAACGCTGTAAACTGTGATCTTTCATTAAGGAAGCCGCGTCGTTATAAGTTAGTACAGAAGTAAACAATATGCTGACGCCGGCAACTAAAAAAGCGAAGGCGGCAAATTTAATCGCTAATGAAAATTTCATCCATTATTCCTCGAATTAACCTGGATAGAGTAACGAGATAACATCAGTAAATTTTCCTCAAGTGTAAGAAGTTTTCGGTAGACATCAATAAGTTGTTTATTATTAACTTTTACCGATTTTACCGCCTGTGTATCGATCCCCCAAAACAGTCCCATCTCAGATATTCCCAAATCAAGCTGCCAAAACACGCTGTAAATATCAGCGATTTTTACATTGCTTACCTTTGGTAATGAAACACTAGCGTTAGTAGATAGGCCCTGTTGAGTATTTATCTGTGCTATTAATTTTTTAAGGTAAAATGCTTTCTGTAAAACGTCTTTATTACCAATTGTTTTAGTGTTTTTATATTGTTTATTCACAGGAACGATTTTTTTTACGGCTTGTTTTTTATCTACCGCTGATGCTGCAGCAAAGTGACTATTTAGTTTGTCTATTTTATTTACGAGGTAATCTACTTTTTGAAAAAGATGATTTTCATCAAAACCTTGGTTGCTTAAAATAGCTTTCAATGTTGAGGCGATTTTCCACATATTGATATAAGCATCACTTGGTTTTTTATCGAAAAAATATTCAATTTCATCCTTTATTATCCAAGTGCCAGTCACCATTCCAGACTCTGTGAAAACCATATTTAAGTATTCATCGACACGTAATGATAGATCAAAAACTTCTTGTGGCGTAATTTCCTTTTCAGGGTAGTTTTGTGCTGCTGATAGTCCTAATCCCTGATTTTCACGCAGTAGAACAATCATTTCTAACGTTTCTAAGCCTTGGGTAAATACATGTCGAGGTTGTAGGTTTTTTACTTTGGGTATAATGAAAGGGGGTATTCTTATGCCTTTTAAGCGACAAAATTTAAATAATTCTTTTAAAATATGATGAGTTAACGAATAAACATCATTTGGCGTTTTTATCAGTAAACTGACATCATATTGTTGTAATTTACGCTTATCTAAAAAAGGAGGTAATAAATCTTGCGCGTAATTAATATTAAATATTATGTCATCAGAGGTTATAGCCGTTTTTGTTAGTTCCTGTGGAAAATACCGTTCAAGACCTAAATGATATTGAATACGTTGTAGTTCAGCAAAGACTATGCCCATGGCACTGTAGACATCACTCGGGCTGATCACTCTTTTAGGGACATCTATAACTCTGACCGGATCCATAGACAAACTTTTATCAATGGCATTTATTCTCACTGTTAACGCTTTTACTGCGGCTAAAGTGTGGTTGGGGTGCTTATTTTTAGTGCGTTTTGCTATAGGAGATATTACGGGTAAATTTTGGCTAACTCTTAAAAACCGGGCTAGTGAAACAATTTGTTGGCTGGCAACATAAACATCCGAAGGGGAAATACCGCGTAAGCCAAGAGATCCATCTAATGCTAAAGAGATCTCTTCAAGTTTTGCATAAACATCGTTAGGGGCTTTACCTGTTACTTTTTGTTTTATCGACGTATCTTCGATAACGATGTTGATATTATTCAACATTGCTAACAATTCTTGGCGTGCAAAGTAAACTTGGTTATAGACTTCATTTGGGGTGATCTCTCGACCGCCAGGATAATTTACCGGAATAGCCCCTATTTTAAGGACATTGACACGATATCGGTTTATCTTTTCAATGATTACCACCGCCTTTTGAAAAACATGCCTAGGCTTATAGTGATTTTCAACTGCGATGGTTACCCAAGGATTCAATTTTCCTTCTTTTAGGTGCCATTGTTTTATATTTTTCTCAAGTAATAATGCCTCGGCATACACATCGTTGGGCGTATAGTCTTTGGCTTGAACCATGAGACAAATAGACAGGCTGAATAATATCAAAAGAAAATATTTTTTCATAAACAAGTCATTTCGCTGGTGTTGATATATCTATTTTTTTTATCTATCAAGTCAGTCTCTAATAAGTATATTTTCTTATATTAGAGCATAGTACAACTTATTAATTAAAGCCGAGTAAGTGGTCGTTCAGTAAAAATAATGGAAGGGAAGGCAGTGCTTTTTCTTAGACTTAATACGGAAAATATTCATCAGAACATTACAGTTTAACGATAGCGAAATTTTCTATGCATATTAAAATAATTTATCGCTATCATCACAGGTTATGTTGGTGGGAATTTTATATTTTTGAAAAAACTAATAATCGATTATTAGCTGGCATTTCATTATCGTCAATTAAATTAAGTCCCGTAGAATTCGCCAATAATAATATCGCTTCTATATCCCTAATACCGCTATTTATGTCTCTATCTTTGAGCCAAATATCAAAGTTGGCATTGCTTTCGCTGGTGAACTTTCCCTGATAATTAAAAGGGCCATATATACAAACGTTAGCTTCTGCCGTTAAGTTTTGAGCAATAGCTTCAAAAAACTTAACTACTAACGGCCAACTGATTATATGTAGAGTATTGGCGGTATAGAGCCCATCAACGGCTAGGTTATTGTTAGGCACCGGCCAAGTTTTATGTAAATCAATAGTAATAGGTCTTTGCACATTCGCTAAAACAGTTTCATCTAACCAACCGTTAATACCTTGATGGTTTACTGGCAAATCACTGGTTTGCCAAGTTAGGTGAGGTAGGTGTTGGCCAAAGAAAACTGCATGTTGTCCTGTTCCAGAGCCAATTTCTAACACATGTTTAGTGTTTGAAAATACTTTGGTTAAAATATTTAAAATCGCTTGTTTATTATTTTCACATGCTTGGGAAAAAGGTTTATTCATCATATTTATTCTTAATCACTATCTTAAGGTACGTTTTTTAAAGGTACTGTCTTAAAAGGTAACATCTGTCGACATTGCTGTTGATACGTTAGCATATGCTTTTGCTCTTGTTGACAAAAGTCTTTAATGGCCTCTCTAAAAGCGGGATGTTTTATCCAGTGGTAAGAGTGCGTTAATACCGGCTCGAAGCCTCGTTGTATTTTGTGTTCACCTTGGGTACCAGGGTTAAAGCTTTTGAGTTTATTTTGAATACAAAATTCGATACCACGATAATAACAAAGCTCAAAATGTAAATTATTATGAGGTTTAGTACAGCCCCAATATCGACCATATAATTGAGCTTCATCGTAAAAGAATAGTGCACAAGCAATATCTTCTTGTTCATCACTGGCAATAATCAATAAAATATTATCGGTCTCACTGGCTAGTATTTGTTTAAAAAACTCATAACTTAAGTGTGGTTGATGACCTCGTTTTAAATAGGTTAGTTGATAGGTTAAATAAAAAAACTCAAGGTCTTGTTGGCTAATTTCGTTATTTTTCAACTGACGAACGTTAATGTTTTGTTGAATGATAGAGAGTCTTTCTTTGCGAGTATTTTTTCTTTTACGCGAGTTGAAGGTATTTAGAAAATCTTCGAATGTTTCATAATCATGATTAAACCAATGAAACTGTACCGTATTACGCTGATAAACATCTTCCGGTAAAGCGGTCTTTATTTCATCGCAATACAAAATATGCCAGCTATTAATATTCTGTTGTTGGCAATGTGCAATTAATGGCTCAAAAAGCTCATTCATTTTCAGCGCTGAAGAAAGCAATTTATCACTACTAACCGGGGTAAAGGGAATGGTAGCCACTAATTTAGGATAATACTCTATGCCATTACGTTTATAGGCATCAGCCCAATCCCAATCAAAAACATATTCGCCCCAAGAGTGACTTTTCAAATACATCGGCATGACAGCCGTCACTTCATTGTTAGTGGTTGCCACTAAATGATGAGCTTGCCAGCCTTGTTTAGCGCTGACCGATTGACTTTTTTCAAGGGTATTAAAAAAATCATACTGAAGGAAAGGGCAAGGAGAGCTATTTAAATTCTGCCAAGTATTAGCGCATATTTTGTCTATATGGTTAACGAAGTTAATGTTTATGTCGGCATTCAATAGAATATTTCTCACTAGCTAAAGGCTGTTATAATTTACACACATGATACCTCAAAGCTTAGCTTCATCCTTACCAATTTTGTAGAGGTAAACAGGAGACTTGTAAAAATCATCGAGTCGTATGGTTTTGCTCGGTTGCCATGAGGGTAGGGCAAAATTATTGCTGATAAGAAAGTTAATGTCAGCTTGCTCTAAGCGTAATTTTTCATCGATTTTCCCCATCGCCTCGGGAAATAAATAACACACTAAGACCGATGCTTTAGATAAGTCTGCTTTATAAAAGTTTTGTCGGTGTAACGTTAGGTTTTTTAATCCTAATACTTTTTTGAGTAAGGACGATGTTAGCCATGGCAGATAGGATAGTTCGTATCCCACGATTTTCCTTTGCGGATATTTCTTGGCAATACGTATTACGAAGTTGCCCCAGCCACTGCCTAAGTCAATGATGGTACCGCTGCCGGTTTCATCAACTAACTGCATCATAGCAAGGTAGGCTTTATTTGAACTTGGCATCGGTGTAATACCTAGTTTTATCGTACTGTATACGATAGAACTGGCAACAAAGACCATCATAAAGGCAAGAATAATAAACAAAAAAATGTCGGGAATTATCAAAGCTAAACTCTCAAATAGGATACGTTATTTTTCAACATCGACGATATTCTCTACTAAAAAGTCTAAGAAAACCCGTGTTTTTGGGGAGAGCATCTCTCGCTTCAAATAAATAGCGTAAGTGGCACTTAATTCTTCATAAGGGCTAAAAGTATAATCAGGCATAACTTGAATTAAGCTGCCATCGGCTAGCTCATTTTTAATTGCCCATAGAGGGATTAACGCTAAGCCTGCATCATTTAAGACTAGCTGTTTTTGACCATTAACCGAGTTAACCGAAATAGCCTTGTTGAGGGAAAGTTTTGTTCTTTCTTCAGCCATTAAAAACCAATCTTTCCAGCGAGCATAGTTGTATCGGATACATTGATGATCTTTTAACGCTTCAGGACAGTCTGGAGTTCCATTGATAGTTAGATAATGAGGACTTGCGCATAATAAAAAGTTATTTAACGCGAGTTGCCTTGCTATCATGGATGAGTCAGGTAAACGCCCACTGCGAATGGCTACATCGATATTTTCTTCGACCAGATCAACAACTCGCTCGGTTAATTCTAGTTCTATATCAATATTTGGGTACAGGGATATAAACTTCGGCATCAATGGCAGTATCACACTTTCGCCAAAGCCCACGGTCATACTTATATTAAGCTTACCTTTGGGGGCTTCTTGCAAGTCATTAACGACTCTTTTAGCTTCATCAAACTCAGAGACAATACGTTGAGAGTATTCATAATACTTGAGGCCAGCTTCTGTTAAGCCAGTATTTCGAGTGGTTTTATTTAGCAGACGTACGCCAAGTTCTTGTTCAAGTACGGCGAGTTGTCTTGAAATAGAAGAGGGTTGTACATCAAAAATCCTACTGGTTGCAGAAATACTACCAGTTTCGACCACACTGTTGAAATACAGTAACCGATTCAGTGAACTCATCATGGATCTTAGGATTATTGATAGTGTGATCACTTTAACTTTGCGTTGTCTAAAAAGCAAATGTGATTTGCCAGTTAGGTTATGGTTTGCTCAATTAGCAATGAGTAGAATAGCCACATTGAAACGAGCAAGCAAACTCGTAGCTAAATAAACATAAACTAATTTACAGCGACATATAGCGCTATTTATACAAATAAAGAGAAACTCCTATGAAAGCAATGATCATTAAAGAAATTGGTACTACTGATGTTTTCCAACTTGCAGAAAAAGCAAAACCAGTAGCTAAAGCAGGCCATATGGTAGTCGAAGTGAAGGCAAGCAGTGTTAATCCAATTGATACTATGCTGCGTTCCATTGAACTACCTTGGTCAGCGAATTTACCTGAAATATTACACGGTGATGTTGCAGGTATTGTTACTGAAGTTGGTGCAGGTGTTACTGATTTTAATGTCGGAGACGAAGTTTACGGTATGGCGGGTGGCATTAACGGAGTTGATGGAGCATTAGCTGAGTTTATGTTGGTTGATGCGCGATTAATGGCGAATAAGCCTAAAACGTTAACGATGAAACAAGCCGCGGCATTGCCATTAGTGGCCATCACTTCGTATGAAGCACTTGTTGAAAAAATGAATGTGCAAGCCGGTGATAATGTCCTTATTCATGGCGCTACCGGTGGTGTTGGTCATATTGCGGTTCAGTTAGCAAAAGTATTGGGTGCTAAGGTAACTTCAACATATTCACCAGCTAATGCAGAGCTTGCAAAAACGCTAGGTGCAGATAACTTAGTTGACTATAAAACTGAGTCAGTTGCAGATTACGTGCAGGCTTACACCAATGGTGTTGGTTTTGACAAAGTCTTTGATACAGTTGCCGGTGATAACATTGAAAAATCATTTGAAGCAGTTAAGTTTAATGGCCATGTAGCGACTATTTTACCTATTGCTGATCCATTACAAATTGCGCTTAAAAGTCTGTCATTCCACAGTATTTTAATGCTTATTCCATTATGCCATGGCATTAACCATGCATCACATGGTCGTATTTTGACTGAAATTGCTACCTTGGTAGATGCAGGAAAAATCACGCCTATTATTGATGAAAGTAATTTCTCAATCTGGGAAGTAGCAAAAGCGCACGATCACCTTGCTTCTGGCAAAGCGGTAGGCAAAGTGACACTAACAGCATAGATTTAGAGTTATCTGATCTTCATTTAAAAACATGACTATGTAGTTAACTCAGGCCATCATTGTAAACGTCATCTTCGAAGATCCATTTATTTTTAGAGACTGGATCCCCGATTAAGATACCACGGGGATGACACCCCAGAGGCCTGTGCATAGGCATGTTTAAAAAAAGCTGCAAATAACTTATTAGCAGGTTTTCTATTTACTCTTATGGCTCAGCTAAAAACTCTCTATATAACATCAGTAAGTGCGCTGCGCTCCAACTAAAGTTAGTTGCGCCTTGTACTGCACCTGTTTCAGGGTTGTAGTTTTCTCTAATTGCACCATTTTCACTTAAACCTTCGGCATTATTAAATAACTTCTCTGCTAAGGCTTTAGCTTCTTGATGATAACCATAATTATCAAGGGCGATTAAGCCAAAATAGACTTGGTCAAGCCAAACTCGGCCACGCCAATAAATGTCAGCATCATAAGCAGGATTAGTTAAAGCAGCTGTTCCAAGCGGTATAGTAGTATTAAATTCGTTACTTTTTAACATAACGTTTTTGACACGCTCGGCTTTATCCGCGTCGGCAATGTTTGCCCATAATGGACTCCAACCTTCTGGTCCTCTGCCACGTGCTGTTAACAAGGTTCCGATGCAGCCCTTTTTATCAACTTGCTCACTTTCTTGAACGCCTTTAATATTACTTTTTAGCGTAGAAAGGGTAAAACTTCGGTCATAGAAAAAACCACTCTCTTCATCGAAAAAGCACTGATTAATACGTTTTGATAAGTCCTTTGCTGCTTGTCGGTAACTTGCCGCTATCTGTTTTTGTTGAAGTAGCTCTGCCATGTTGGCTAGTAATGTTTTTTCATGAGCCAGATAAGTATTAAGCTCTACTGATTCTTGATTGATTGAAAAGCCCAACAAATCACCGGCGTTATTAGTATTTTGGTAGAACATCACTTGCCAGTCTTTACGCGCTTTACTTAAGTCACCTTGATAGTGTTTATCAGCAAAATCGCTCAACTGCTCAGCATTGATAAAGCCAAACCTTGCCGCATTATCCATGCCTGATTCCCAAGCAGTACCGTGTTGAGCACCAATATCTATATCGTCATAATCACTACTGGCGATGATGTTTTGATATAACGAAATACCTGAGCAGATATACCAATCTTCATCTGCGCTTTTGCAGGTTTTCAGATCAATAGAGGCGTTGCTAGGCTTAGCGCTGACAGGTTTAGGTAAGTAACGTACTTTAAAGCTTATATTGCCTTCGACATCATTATGGTATCTATGTTTAGTTGCGCCATACTCAACCAAACCGTTTTGGTTATGATCTCTGTTACGATACCACCACTGATGATAACGCTGTAGTTTAGGTAACATCTCTTCGATGAAGCTAACATCTTGCGTGGCTTTATATATCTCCCACACAGCCCAACTTGCTAACGGTGGTTTAGTGTTTCGTTCGTTCCAGTTACCACCATCACCACCACGAGCTTCATCTTGATTATAAAATATTGCATCAACAACCATGCCTTCATCTTGTGGTCTGATGGCATCATTAGCTTGAATTTGATAAGCAAACATAGCGCGGATATTTTCTTTGGCGATATCAGCATTAAAGTGCGCCATGGCATAAGCATGTTTCCAACTATCCCAAGCCCAAACACCATTAAACCATCGAGCTGTAACTGAAGGCGTAACACCATCATGGGTTAATCTTCCCGCAGGACTGCGCCAATTACCATTAAGTGTTTCAATGGCTTTGATAGCAACTTTATTTTGTGCGGGGCTACGCTTTCCAACTGCCATACCTTTATCTAAATACTGTTGCCAGCGGCGCTTGGTTGCCAATATTTTTACTTGAGGTTTTACTAAGGCTTTTTGGATAAAATCTTGCTCGGCATCTGCTTCGGCCTGGTTATGAAAGTAACTCTGCGTGCTATAAATGCTGGTACTATCATTTTTAGCAATACTGATAGTCGCCGTGCTTTGGTAGTTATGTTGCTGTTGATTAATCGTTGTTTTAGCTGGAAGTGATCGGCTAATTTGATATTGGGCACTCTTGCTGGTGAGGATATTCCAGGTATTACGTACTTCACTAAAATGAAATATAATACCGTTAGTATTTGCAGTTAAACTTCTATGCCACTGAGGTAGGGCTTGTTTTACTGTTTTTTTATCATCCCATTTTTCTAGTAATTCACCTTGCCAGGTGAGTGCAAAAGCAAGCTTGTCATTACTGTGGTTGATAAATTTTGTTTCAATCATAGCTGTTCTGCTGCTGACAAAGTGCAAGTTTAACTCAAGGGTAAATTTTTCAAAGCTAAACGTTTGCTGTAGTTCACCTGGTTTTGAAATGCGGCTAATTTTCGCCAGTGATAAGTCTAAAACCTGTTTGTTGGCTAAATCAGTAATTGTTAATTGCTCTAATTTTTCAGCAATAAATAAGCTGTATTCTTGAGCAATAATCATCGGGCCAGTGAAGGCGGCGTAGGTGTTTTGTTTCTCAGGTAATAAGAAGCCGTGCCAAGCGCCTAAATCAAACAGTGGGTTAAAGCGTTGGTTTTGGTATTTATCATATTCTTTATGCTGTTTTGGCGTACCTGCTCTGTCAATGACATTACTGGTATTACTCGTCGTTGCTGAGGCAAGCAGTGGATATAGTATTAAGGTCACAAGTATTAATGCAAACGATGTATTTCTAAATAATGACATTGTACTTCTTCTTATTCTTCTTAGTTGAGCTTGGTGTTATACCAATCGGAGCAATAAAACGTCCGATTTTTATACGTTACCGGCAAGTGGTATTAGATAAGCTTACTATGAAGTAAGTTCGGTATATTGTATATCTGTTTGTTTAGGTAAGGCGGGATCCTGTCGAAAAGAGACAATAAAAAACCTGTAAAGCAGGGGAAGCCTTACAGGTTAAATAAGTTAGCTTTTAATAACTTACTTTATTGAATTTAATAGTATTTATTCATTGATTTAGATGTTTTAGCTTAAACTTAACGACTTACCTCGATACGCTCAATCAATGATTCTAATTTTTTTGATGATGGGCCCATTAGATAGTCTAATTGTACTAATAAGTTTTTAGATACCTTACCTGTTTCTTTATAACGCCACTGTTTTAACGCTCTAACAGCACTTTTATCAAAAACATAAGCGGGTTTAGCATTAACAACTTCAACATGGCTAACTGTGCCGTCGGCTTCAACATCAAATTTTAATACCACGGAACCTTCGGTACCTGCTTCAGCTGCTGCAATAGGATACTTAGGTTCTATTCTCTGGGTTGGGTAAGCATGAACTTTTTCTTCTTTATGAACCTCAGCCTTTTTATCTTGCATCACTTGGCTACCAGCGTAACTTACGCCAACCAATAATGAACTTGATACCAAGGTAACTAAGCCTATTTTAGCTACTTTAGCCATGGTGTTTTTTGCCGATAAGCCTTTTGACATCTGCTTTATTTGTTCTATTCGATTAAACATAAAATGTTGTTCTCCGTTTTGCTTGAAACTAAGTAAAGTAAAAGCGTTGGGTGGCGATGTTTCCGCCGCTAATACCAGTGCTTTACAGTATTGGATCCTGGATTGGGTTTGTTTTCGCGCCAAAACAACTTGGTCACAGGAATGCTCTTGATCTTGACGAAATGCCGCATAAGCACGCCAAGCTAGCGGATTGAACCAAAATAGCGCTAAGAGCAAAAGCGCTAGTTGGTTCGTCCACATATGGTGCTGAGAAAAATGACAAACTTCATGACTGATGATCAGCTGTTGCTGCTCAGGGGTATAAAGTGTTTCAAAGTCCTCAGGAATAACTAAAATCTGTTGGAATAACCCAATGAGTATCGGGCTATGTATATGGCTACTTCGTGCAATCATTAATTTATGTGCATTACTTTCGACTAATTGTTGCTGATATTTACTATCAATTAGAACTTCCAGTTTTAACGCTTTACGGTAGTTATATTGCGTTAAACTCCAGTAGCTAATAAGTAAGGTAAACCCTAGTATCCAAGTACTACTTAGCCAGAAACCTAGTAGGTTATCTAATGATAATTCTTGAGTAATGCTTTGGCTTGGTGAAACTAAGAAGCGTTGCATTAAACTATTTTGTGACTCAACAGTGGTTAGTTCATTTATGCTTAATTCACTTAAATGCTGCCAAGGTAAGGGAATAAAATAAAGCATTAAACTCAAAGGGATAATGAGCCATAAGTTATAAACAGTATTGGCATCAATACTTTTTCTTAACGGTCGGCGAATAACTAACATTATTGATAATAAAATAGTTAATGGCAGTAATGAATTCACTAACGCGCTAATCATTATTTTTCTCCCAGTCAGAAATTAATGATTTCAGTGCATTTATATCGTCTTTATTAAGGTCATTTTGCTTGGCAAACCCCGCGACTAAAGGGGCTACTTTTCCGCTAAACATACGCTCGATTAAACTTTTACTCTCCTTTAAGGTATAGGCTTCACGTTCTAATAAGGGAGTGTATAAGTAATGGCGTTGTTGCTTTTCAAAGCTTAGCGCCTGTTTTTTTACTAAACGGTTGAGTAATGTTTTTACGGTTTTATCATGCCATTGCTTGTCTTGATTTTTATCATCAGCACCATCGGTGCTTTCATTAAGTTTGGCAATTATATCGTTAGCACTAGCAGGAAAGTTTTGCCAGAGAGCCTCTAATACTTCAAATTCGGCATTACTTATTTCAGTCATATTACTTCCAGAAAAATAAACTATTACATATGTAATCAATACCTATAGATTACACTTGTAATCATCACTGTCAATTGTTATTTTATCTGCGGTTATTTTTTGAATATTAAGGATTGTAAAAAATGAAGATTATATGTGTTGTACTAATGTGCTTTTTTATTTTGGCATGTTCATCAACAAAAGTTCATCTTTATACGCGTTATTTATCAGCAGAAGAAACTCAAGGAGTCACGCAGGATTTAGAGGCGTTAGGCTTTGATGTTATCGCTAATACGCTTGTTTTTCCTGACGATATTGAGCAATCGACATTACTCTATTCTCCCTTTGTAGAAGGTGAGAATAGTATAAATGCTTTAATCGACTCACTTGATAAATCGGGTTGGGTTGTTTCTAGTGTAAAGCCTCTTTTTTCTGGTAATCACTATTACGCACAAAATAGCGTTGGTTTGCTTTTACTGCCTGATGGGGTGGTGAAAAATGATCGAGTCACAACGCAAGACCTTGCCAATGAATATGTAAGTAAAAAATGTCAAAGTTCGATAAAACTTAGGTTAAATAGTGATGCAACTTATCAATTCTTATACTCAAATAATACTTACAATGAAAATGAGCAACTAAAAGGCAAGTGGCAGATCACAAGTTACCCATATATTGAGTTGATCTCGTTGAATAAAGCGTGGCGTTTCTATTATGAAGTACAGAAAAGTATAGAGTCAGATGTGGTTGGTAAGATAGAAGTTATTGAACTAAAACCAGTAGATGAACAGTATACCTTGCCTGAATGTAGCTATGTTTATGGGATAAGAGCGTAAAATAAATTACGCTCATTTCATTAAGTATCTGGAGGGAGATCTAAAGCTAGAACCTACTTTAGCAACTGTAAAAACTCATCATGGCTGGGTAGTTTATCAACCGTACGATTGATAAGTGTTGTTAAACTTGCCATTAAATCGATTAGCTGCTCTTTGGATAAGGTATCTACTAAAGGGTGATGATCTTCAGGAATATTACCTTGGCCTATCATTACTTGCTGCCAGGCAATTTCGGTAAATAAATCGTCAGGTTTACAAAATACTTTGCCTGTTTTTTTGAATAATTCAATTTTATTCAGTAATGACTCCGGTATTTCCATACGCTGACAAGCACGCCAAAACTCACTGTCGCCTCTGTTATTAAGCTTGTAATGCAAGATAATAAAATCACGAATACCTTCTAACTCAACCTTAGATTGGCGATTGAATTCCTCAACTTCTTCGATATTAATACCATTATGTGGGAAGAAATCTAATAGCCGTAGTGCAGCTGTTTGAACCAAGTGTATATTCGTTGATTCCAGAGGTTCAAAAAAGCCACTGGATAAACCAATAGCAATGACATTTTTATGCCATTGCTTTAGGCGACGTCCTGTTTTAAATGAGATAACTCTAGGCTCTGCCAGTGGTTTTCCATCAAGGTTATTGAGTAGTAATTCTTTGGCTTCTTCGTCACTCATGTGTTTACTTGAATACACTAAGCCATTGCCTGTTCTATGTTGCAGTGGAATACGCCATTGCCAGCCAACTTTATGTGCAGTAGAGCGTGTATAAGGTTCAATAGGTTCAACTTTTTCACAGGGGACTGCAATTGCGCGATCACAAGGCAGCCAATGGGAGTAGTCTTCATAACCAGTGCTGAGTGTTTTTTCGGTTAATAATGCGGCAAGCCCGCTGCAATCGATGAATAAATCACCAGTAACAGCCGTGCCATTTTCTAATAATACGCTTTCAATAAAACCTGAATCATGGTTTTGCTGTACTTGCACAATTTTACCTTCAATACGCTTAGTGCCTAGGCCAACTGCATGTTTATGTAAAAATTTTGCGTAGAGACCTGCATCAAAATGATAGGCGTGAGTAAGACCGGGTAGGTTGGTATTTGGGATCGATCTAAGTGGTGAGAATTTATTGTAACGTGCCGCTTGGTAATTCAATGAATAATCCCAGTAACTTGGCGTACTGCCCGATGAACTGCCCGATGAATTATTGGTATTCTGTTGGTGTCTTAACCAGAAGTGATGAAAATCGCAGAAAGGAAAATTCTTACCTATGTTACCAAAAGCGTGCATGTAACTATCGCCGTCTTGATACCAGTTATTAAACTCGATACCAAGTTTAATGGTGCCTTGGGTGGCTTTAATAAATTCAGTTTCATCAACCCCTATCGCTTTATTAAAACTAACTATCGGTGGGATAGTGGCTTCACCCACGCCAACAATACCAATTTTATCTGATTCAATTAACGTGATGTTCACTGTTTTGCCGAGTACTTTAGCTAATAACGAAGCGGTCATCCAGCCGGCGGTACCACCACCAACAATGACAATATTTTCAATTTTATTTTTGTTCATAACGTGTCCTAAAAACTCATATAATGTTCTGTCACCGATTTCGAGCGTTAATAGTGTCTTGCGAAAAACGTGCAGTCACTTAAACCGTTTATTTAAGTAAGTTATTTAATTGCTGTGTATGGTCTGGGAAGTTACGACTACATTGAGATAAGAACTGATGAACTTCATCCATATTGACCGACATTGCTTGTGTATTTATTTTTTGATTAAGTTCAGGAAAAATACCGTAACCAGAAAGGATACAGTGCCAAGACACAACACTGTAGGATTTAGCTTGCGTTGATTGCTCCCAATACTGTGCTAAATCTTCTCTATTTAACCAAACATTGATAATTTCAGCTAACGAACCCGATGTTTTCGTATTTCGGGCATTTTGCTGCCAATACTCACTGTCTGTTCGGGAATTCAATTTATAATGGCAAACAATATAATCACGTATTCCGTCAAAGCGTTGATTAATATTTTTATTAAAGGCTGCTGCATGGGTATTGGTAAAATTGCCTTTGTCCCATGCACTAATGAAGTGCTCAATAGTTTCTTGTACTAAATGTAAAGCTGTTGCTTCAAGTGGCTCAATAAATCCTTGTGACAAGCCAACAGCTAAACAATTTTTAGCCCAGTGTTGCTCAACTCTGCCAACCTTCATTTTGAGATGACGTGCTTCTACATCACTATCCAGTAAATTTAGTTTTTCTCGTAACTCGATCTCTGCTTCTTCACTACTACAAAAATCACTGCTATATACATAACCATTACCCGTTCTGTTGGTTAATGGGATATCCCATGCCCAGCCATTTTTTAACGCTGTAGATGTGGTTTGAGGTGGCCGTTTATTGGAACTTGGTGAGGGAATAATTACGGCAGAATTGTTAAATAAATTTTCTTTAAAATTAACAAAAGGTACTTTTAGTGTGTTCTGTAATAGCAATGACCTAAAACCAGTACTATCAATAAAAAAGTCAGCGGATAACCAACCTACGGAATCTACTGACAGCTTCTCTATATCACCATTAAGATGTAAAGCGACATCAGTTACATTACCCGATATATGTTCTACGCCTAATTCAATGGCTTTATCACACAGAAATTTCCCTAATAAATGAGAGTCGAAATGGTAGCCATAATTCACAGGAAAGGGAAAGTTACTATTTGCATGTGGGCCAAGGTTTTGTTTTGCTAAGTAAGCGGCAATAAAGAAATCGTTCGGTAGTGTTTTTACATCATCACCGAGTCGTCTACCGTAGCAATTAAGAATAAATTTCTTACGGGTATGCAAGTCTAAGGCGCTATCAAAAGGGTGAAAGTATTGTTCAAATCCCTTTTTTGTTGACCAATTTTTAAAGTTGATGCCAAGTTTGTAAGTGGCATTACATTGAGGCATCCACTCATGTTCAGCAATATCCATTTTATCAAAAAATGCTTTAAGTTGCGGCGTTGAACCTTCACCAACACCTATAATGCCTATATCAGGTGATTCTACTAAGGTGATGTCAATATTACTATTGCGCCACTTTTTGGCCATTAAATTAGCCGCCATCCAACCAGCAGTACCACCACCAACAATAACTATAGACTTTGGTTGCATCTCAATACCCTACTCAATAATTGACAATTTACTTTAACATTATAAGTATCAGTAATATAAATAAAAACACCTTAGTAAAAGAATTACTAAGGTGTTTAGGTTTATATTGCTTTATGGCTTATTCATTAGAATTGATAAGCAAAACCAAGTAAGAAATTACGGCCATAAGACTGATGATCTCGTACTGCGATTTTATCATCACCAGTGTAAGTTTGGAAAGGCTCGTCTGTTAAGTTCTGACCTTGTAGTGTAATAGTCAGACCTTCTAAGCTAGTGAAACCACCCTCACCAAAGTCATAACCAATTTGCGCATCCCATAATGTTTCTTCTGCAACATTCACTTCTTGGCGTGTTTGAGATAAACCTGCAACTTCACCTAGATGTTCAGCACGATATCTCATACTCGCGCGAATTTGGAAACCTGCACGCTCGTAATAAGTAGTCCAGCTGTATACTTCTTCAGATAAACCAGGGATTGGGGTATTAATACCTTCTTGGTCTTTTAGTTCTGAATCAAGGAAAGTAGCACTAACAACCGTACCAAAACCTTCTAACACATCTGAAAAGGCATTAAATGGAATAGTTGCTGTTAGTTCAACACCACTAACCGTTGCATCTGTTTGATTCTGCCAAGAGCTCACGGTACCTGAGTTAGTTACCGGTGTTGAACCACCAGGTACTTGAACGCCAGTAAAGTCTTTAACTGTTTGAACATTTAACTGCCAATCTGCAATGTCTTTATAGAAATATGCTGCGGCTAAATAACCTTCAGGGCTGAAGTAATATTCATATGAAAGGTCAAACTGTGTTGCGATAATTGGTTTAAGTGCAGCATTACCTGAATCACCTCCCCAAGGAGATTTTGTTGGATCAGTAGCATTGGCAGGTATGTTTGCTGATTCTTCCCAGGTTAAGGCACCACTAATCTTCATGCGATCCATACGAGATTTCGCCATGGTACGGGCTGCGCCAACACGTAAAACTTGATCTTCAGTTAACGCAAAGTTTAAGTTGATTGCAGGTAATACTTCAGTGTAATCAGTACCATCAGATAGTTCAGATACAATTGATAAACCATCTTCGAGTAAAGCACCATAACCATCTGAGCTTTGATCAATATTAACGACTTGTAGACCTAAGTTACCCGTTACGCCCATACCGCCAATTTCAGCACTAATGTTAGCTTTAGCGAATAACGTTAGAACCTCTTCGTTCACTGTCCAAGTATTTGACCAACGATCTGTTGCTGTATCACCTTGTTCAAATGAATCATAACCGCCGGCATTATAAAAACCAAGTGAGTCATAAGCTATCATTTCGCCCATACCAATAAAACCAAGGTCGACATTGCCTAAATCAAATTCAGCGGGAACAGCGGTTGTATTAGGGTAATCTTTTAATCGTAAGTACTGCCCTCTATCAACTTTTGATTTTTCACGTTCGTTGTAGTGAATACCAAATTGAATTGAGTCAAAGTAATCCGTGTCAATATCAACTGCAGCCGCTAATTTCAATGATAATAACTCATCTTCAACACTTGGTAAGTTAATAAAGCCATCTTGTCCATCAGAACCAACAATATCGTTACCCCAGCTGCGTGCAGCACCTAGTTCGAATAACGAACGATCTGAGTAATCTAATGAAGGCGTAAATATTGCACCCGAACCGCCAGGTTTTAATTGGTATGAAATATTATCACCAGCGCCTTGGTTATCGCCACGGCCAGTTGCGGCATAACTTTCTAGACCCCAACTTTCACGTTCTACTTGCGAATAACTGATATCAGCTTCAACTGACCAGCGATCGTTAATGATGTATTCTAGGTTAATACCAGTGGCAAACATTTCAGCAGTACGGAAGTCTACATCATTACGCATAAGCGTTTTAACATCAGCGATTGAACCCGAAGTAACAACATTACCTTGCACTTCATTATTGGTATAGCCGCCACGCGAAGCGTTTAACGGTAGCTCGATACCACGTAAAACAGAATTTTCTTCAAAATCTATATATAAAGCATCAGCGGTAATATGTAAGTCATCTGTTGGTGCAAATTCAAGTACACCCATAAGACTGTCACGCTTTAGTTCAGATGAACGAACATAAGGTTTTGCACCATTTAAGCGTAATTCGCCATCGGGACCTGCTTCATCATAACCCCATGCATTCCAACGTTCTTCTTGGCTTGGAGAAGCCGTAGTTGAATAAGCAATTGCAACACCGATAGTGTCATCAGCAAACTGATCGATGTAACCAAAAGCAGCACGATGACCTGTATTATCCATTTCAGGGTTAACAGCGTCCATGCCATTTTTTTCAGCACGATAATTAAAAGAAATAGTACGTTTATCTTGATCTAAGGGACGTACAGAACGCATATCAACCGTACCACCAATACCTTGTGTAGTTAGTGCTGAGTCGGGTGTTTTATACACAACAACTTCATTGATAATTTCTGATGGGTATAAATCGAATTCAACACCACGGTTATCACCGATAGATACTTGTTCGCGACCATTAAATGTAGTTGAGTTAAAATCTTCACCTAAACCACGAATAGTAATAACACTGGCACGACCATTGACACGTTGCGCAGCGACACCAGGTAAACGTGCAATTGATTCAGCGATAGATGAATCGGGTAATTTACCAATATCTTCTGCAGAAATAGATTCAACAACTTCCGAAGAAAAACGTTTCGTATTAATTGACTTAATTAAACTTCCGCGAATACCTGTTACTTGAATAACTTCAATTCCTGTTTCAGCTTTTTTATCTGCGTTAATTTCTTCTGCGGCAAAAGCTTGTGTACTTAGTGCCATTAAGCCACTTGAAAGTAGTGCTAATGTCATTTTGCTTGGTTTAAAATGTAGCATTGAATATTCTCCCCTAGCCATCCATGATTAATTTTATAAGCTAACTTCCATTTAGCCTAATAATTATATGTTTGTGTTTTATATGTTTAGTTATGTGGTCGTACGTATTCATTCGTTATTATTTGTAAACAACTTTAATATAAAGGGGCAAATTACAGATGAATAGGGGTTGCATACGTATTCAAAGGTTAGCTATGACCTTTATGTTCATTGAATACGTATGCAAAGGTTGTTTTAAAAATAAACAAGTCATTAAGTTGAAAAAGAAACTAATAACAATAACTGGAATGTTTTGATGTCTAATTAAGGGGGGAGGCAGTTTTAATTAACATAATGCTTTTAGGAAGGAGGGGGAGGGACTAGATTAATGGAATAATGAAACTTGTAATACCTATTATGTTTACCGCTATTTTTAACGAAACAAGCATTAATAAAAAATAGGCTTTGATCATAAGTTGCTCAGGTTTCCTGAAACGAGCATTTTCAAGTGGAGCGGGTATAAATCTTGAATACGTATGTAATGGAGGGAAACAGGTATTTATCTAATCACTGAACGAGTAAATTAATATCCATAACAATTTTAACGACTTATTTATTATGAAAATGCCTTCTTTTCCTTGTTCTATCGCAAGTCCTAAACATGCAGTTTATATTGCACTCACAACCTCTTTGTTAGTTAGTGCTTGTAGTGAAAGCCAATCTACTCAGTCTTCTCAGTTAGAACCACAGGGCGCTAATGTCGAAGTTAACACTGTCGAAGCGAAGGCTAATGTTATTAAGGCAAGTGACTTTAAAGCGACTGAACTCGCTAATTTACACAGTGATACTTCGGCGCATTGGCTAACCACCCAGTTATTGGTATTGCCAAAATCGGTTAACAAATATCAATATCAACTACTTAGTAAAAAATCAGATGGTTTTCATGCTATTGATTTATCGCCGGTTAGTTTTCCTGAAGAACAGGCAAAAAAGTTCCCCCACTTAGCTGACTTCCAAGCTTTTAAAGTGCAATTAACGCCAGCTCAAAGTAAACGTTGGTTAAAACAACAACTCATGGTGATTGCTATTGATCGAACGCTTACAGTGCATGAGCAAGCCAAAGAAGTTGCTTATGTACAAACGGGTGGTGTAATAGATGCGCTTTATACTCAGGGCGTTAATGATGCTGATGAAGTAACGGATCTCGGCGCAACTATTATTGAGCAAGGTGTTAGCTTTAAATTATGGGCGCCGACAGCACAAGCTGTTTCTGTGCAGCTTTATGATGATAATTTACAGGCCATTTCAGCGGGTAATCTTGATATGGTAGAAGATACCAATACAGGTGTATGGCAAGTACTGTCAGATAACCAAGCGAGTTACGCTTATTATAAGTATCAGGTAAACGTTTATCACCCAGTATCTAAAAAAATCGAATCTTTATCAGTTACTGACCCCTATTCTTTAAGTTTATCTGTTAATAGTGAGTACTCACAGGTAGTTGATTTGAATGATGCAGTTACTCAGCCACCAAACTGGCTTACTCAGCAAATACCTACCGTGAAAAATGTTGAAGATAATGTTTTTTATGAAACACATATTCGTGATTTTAGTGCCAATGATAAGCAACTTAGTAATGCTAAATTTAAAGGGAAATATAAAGCCTTCAGCGAGATAAACTCTGATGGCATGAAACACTTAAAAGCGCTGCAAGTTGCGGGATTAAATAACATTCATTTATTACCTACTTTTGATATCGCCACGGTTAATGAAGATGACAGTAAACACATTGATATAGATGATAATTTGGCTAAAGTTTGTGCCATTACACCAAATACCAGCATCTGTCAGCAACCTTACGATGAAAAACAGTCAATAAAGTCATTATTACAGAGCTATTCGGTTGCTGGAGAGCAAGCACAGCAGTTAGTCAGTGAGTTACGTGAAGTTGATAACTACAACTGGGGATATGACCCTTTTCATTACACTGTGCCTGAAGGAAGTTACGCCGTTGATGCTAAAGGTGTTTCACGCTTAGTAGAATTTAGAGAAATGGTGCAAAGCCTGCATGGTATGGGCTTTAGGGTGATTATGGATGTAGTTTATAACCATACTCACCAAGCAGGGGTAGAGACTAATGCCGTATTAGATAAAATAGTGCCTACTTATTATCATCGATTAGACCCTATTACCGGTGCAATTGAACAATCTACTTGTTGTGATAATACCGCGACAGAGCGTGTAATGATGGCAAAACTGATGACAGACTCGTTAGTGGTTTGGGCGCGCGATTATAAAATAGACGGTTTTCGCTTTGATTTAATGGGCCATCAACCAAAAGAAGCCATGTTAGCGGCAAGAGAAGCCGTGCGCAGAGTAGACAGCGATACTTACTTTTACGGCGAAGGTTGGAATTTTGGTGAAGTAGCAAGTAATAGCCAATTTGTTCAAGCCAGCCAGTTAGAGTTAGGTGGCAGCGAAATAGGCACTTTTTCAGATAGATTACGTGATGCGGTTCGTGGTGGAGGTAACAATACCCGAGATTCTCAGGGCGTTGGCAATGGTCTATTAACCTTTCCTAATAGCACTTTACCTAATGGTGAACAGGCTAATGATAATCAAGCAGAGCTTTATGCAGATTATATGCTGCGTATGGACCAATTGCGTATTGGTTTAGCGGGTAACTTAATTAACTTCCCTTTAAAAAACATCGATGGCAAAGAAGTATTAGGTAAAGACATTCCTTATGGTGACCAACCAACAGGTTATGCGTTAGATCCTGCGGATACCATCAACTATGTGTCTAAGCATGACAATCAAACGCTTTGGGATAACAGTCAATACCGTTTACCGTTTGATGTTTCAACAGAAGATAGAGTGAGAATGCATAGTCAAAGCTTGTCTTTTGCCTTATTTGCTCAAGGTATTCCTTTTATTCATATGGGCTCAGAGTTTATGCGCTCTAAGTCATTTCTTCGCGACAGTTATGATTACGGTGATTGGTTCAATCGTGTTGATTTTTCTAAGCAAGATAACTTCTATAATGTTGGGCTGCCACCGGCAGAAAAAGATCAAGCCAACTGGCCGTTAATAAAACAAGTACTTAGCGGTCACCAAGGTCGTGATCAGGTTAATGCGGAACAAATCCAGCGAAGCAGTGATATTTTTATCGACCTGTTAGCAATACGCATGAGTAGCCCGTTATTTAGGTTAACCAGCGAGCAGAGCATTATCGATAAAGTGAGTTTTCTTAACGCTGATATTTTAACGCAGGGTACAAAGCAAGGTGCTGATAAAAGCTCAGAACAACAAACAGGCTTGTTAGTTATGTTTATTGATGACAATGCTGGCGAGGCAGTTGATGACAACTATCAAAGCTTGATGGTTATCTTTAATACCAGTGATAAAACACAGACGTTTAAATACAAGGTGAAAGAAAGCTTTAACGTTAACAGAACTCAAGGCTATCAATTACACCCAATACAGAAGCAGGGAGCTGATGAGGTAGTTAAGCAAAGTAAAGTAACAGCAAAGGGCTTTACTGTGCCAGCACTGAGCAGCGTAGTCTTTGTAAAACCAATAAGTTAATAAGGGGCTGATTACATAACCATATTAATTAACATGCTTATGTAAACGGTATAGGAACGTCATCCCCGTGGTGTCTTAATCGGGGATCCAGTCTATAAAAAAGAATGGCTCAGGACAATATGCGTCCTGCATTGTCTAATAAGAAGCATCCATGCTCCGTTTCGACCAGTGACTTCGAAGATGACGTTTACAATGATGGCCTGAGTTAACTACATAGTCATATTCATTAATGTACTTGGTATAGTTAAGCGCTGGGTGATAAATGTAAAAAGCAGCCACGACCTGCAAAAGTCAATTGATAGCCTGGCTCACCATTTTTAGTCTTACTTAGGCTTTTCTCTAACAAACCTTTATCAACTAAATAATCCAGCATAGTCGTTGATAACTCACCTAATTTTGCCTTAGCAGATATATCAACCTTAGTGGCTACGCCTTTAAATGAATACATAGCCTTGATTACCTTAGCTTCTACTTCAGATATTTTTGGCATCTGACCCGTGTAAGCAGGGAATTGATCTAATGGAAATTTACCTTGAACACTTTCATAAGAAGCTTGAATCGCTTTTATATCACTTTCTTTATTTTCAGTTAAAGAGAATGTGTGAAAAACCCCCGCTTCTTTGCTTAAGTAATCTACTTTAGCTAAAAATATAGGTAACTCACAGCCTTGGGCTACATGATAAAAGCCCGTTTTCCATTTAGGTACTAAGCCACGAGTGCCTTCAGGGGTGAATAAGAAAAACACTCTATTTAATTTTTGGCTATTAATAAAAGCTTTGATTTGCTCTACTTGGCCAACACCTTTTGCAGAACGATTGATAGGTATAGCACCAAGATACATCATCCACGTACCTAATAGGGGCACACGACATAAGCTGTCTTTTACGGAAAAGTAAATTTTAACATCTTGTAAAATTGCAGCACCGAGAGCGTAAACAAAATCCCAGTTTGAGGTATGAGGCGCAGCAATTGCAACACCAGCACCTTCAGGCGCTATTTTACAAAGTTTCCAACCAGCGATTTTAAACCACAGTGTGAAAATAAATTTTAAGAAGTATTTGGTGAAAATACCATCGAAGATGGTTTTTTCTCGTATGGTGAGCTCTTTTTTAGCCATAATAAAGTCAATATAAAGTTACTACTGAGATGGTGTAATTGTAGCATCAAAGTATTGAGAAATATTGATGTAGGCAGCAATTTTGTTAGCTTGGCGTATGATAATTAATCAAAATGTAAACGAGTGTTTTAAACTTAGAAAAAATTAAACGTTACTACACTAGTTATTATTAATAAAAACGGGCTGTTAGCTGATTTTATTAACACCCTAGAGAGGCTAGTTGTATCGGTAAAGCGTTTGAAATAAATGAATTAATATGATGTATAAGTGTTTATATTTAAAATTTTAGTGATAAAGTCGCAGTGTAAAAAACTCTTCCATGGCTAATCTCATGGTTTTGTTTAATAAATAAACCAAAAAAAAGTATTCAGTATTACTAATCGTTCAATCTTGTTGATAATCATTTTTATTGGTTTTGTAACTTATTGTTATCGCTTTATAACTTTAGATGTATATACTGGGTCCTTGTTCTTCTACTACAGCGATTAGTTGCTCTGTAGTTTTTAAAAAGTGAATATTCACTTTTTGTGATTATTACTTTTTTTTTCGCTATTGAACTCAATTTTTTTTGATAGGTTGTTGAAATTAAATAGCTTAATTTATTTTGGTTGAGATTTTATCACGATTTTTCACCTAATGATGATCTATTAAAGTACGAGTCGAAAGGTAATAGTTTGTATTTATCGTAATAAGCTGAGTAGTTATCTCTTTATGTTATGGTTAGAAAACGAGAAGATAACTTATCATCTCCACTAGAAGACTCTCTTGTATTTATATACAATCATATTTATTATGCTTTTTTTGCATTTTTATAATAACTTAACGTATTAATGATAATCATATGGCTGCTATTTTAAATCTAAATATTAAAAACGAAGCATTACGTTATTTAAATGCGTGTCATTGTTTTGGTCGTTCACCGACCAATGTTGATACTGTTATTAATGCTCAGGAAGTATCTCGAATTCATGCTGTTGTTGAATGGTCGAATAACCAATGGCTTATTCGTGATCTTAGTAATAATGGTACTTGGGTTAATAGTCAGAAGTTAATCAAAGATAGCCCGCATAAACTTAAAGTGGGTGATAATATATTTTTTGCTTCTGGTGAAAGCCACGGTTTTTCTATAAAAGATTTAAGCCCTCCGCAAAATATGTTACTGCCTATTGGCCAAGATGGTGAGCAAGTAACTGAAACACCCATTGTATTATCTGATGGTAATTTACTGCCCTCAGAAGACCAACCTGAAATAGCTTTGTTTTATGTGCCGAGCAAAGATCAATGGTATAAAGAATTCCTTATTGATACCGACGGCAGCGCCTATCCTGTGACAAATTCAGATTTGTTATTTTTCAATAATCAAAAATGGCAGCTTAAATTAACCCCATTAACTGAAAATACCGTATTAATGGCGAAAGCTAAGTTATCGGTTGATCAAATAAAGTATCGTTTCAATTTAAGTCTAGATGAAGAAAACACCGAATTGACAGTAACGACTGATGATGAACAATTATCCTTAGCGACTAAAGCACATCATTATTTAACGTTGAGTTTGGCCAGGCATCGTGATGAAGATGCTAAAGAAGGTATCGATGCCGATAACCAAGGCTGGCGCCTACCTGAAACACTCACTAAAGAGTTAGGTTGTGATATTACCTTGTTTAATACCCATGTTTGCCGTGCGAAACAGCAATTTAGAGATATGCTCGATGGTGCGTGTGATGGTGACGAATTGATTGAACGTAAAGGCAAAAAAATACGTTTTGCCGGCGTTTTTTATCGTATTTATAAAGGTAATGAACTGATCGTTAATCGCGGACAAGATAAAGTATCACTTACGGTATTGCATGGATAACCAGTTACCTCATTACAGTCGTGAAAGATTATTGGGTGAAGGTGGTATGGGTAAAGTTTACCTAGCCCAAGATAACCAATTACAACGACAAGTAGCTATTAAAGAATTAACTTATCAGCCTAATGGCGATACGGTTAATCATGCCCTGCAAGAAGCACGTTTATTAGCGCGTGTGAACCATTCTAATATTATACAAATTTATAATGTCCATGATGAAGGTGATCATATCTCCTTGGTCATGGAGTACTTCAATAGTAAAACATTAACTCAGTTTCAACAGGAAACTTACTGTACCCTGGTTCAAAAGCTTGATTTATTGCAGCAACTTTCTGCTGGGTTAGCCGCAGCGCATAAAAATGATGTGATTCACTGTGATTTAAAACCGAATAATATATTAGTGAATGATCAAGGCCAGCTAAAAATCACTGATTTTGGCATCGCTTTGATAGCAAGTAATGAAAACATTACTAATACGCTTGAAGGTAATGAACAGGCTGATAATGCAGAAGGTATTCAATACGGTAGTTTGCTTTATATGTCACCAGAGCAAATACAAAGGAAGGCTTTAGATTATCGTAGCGATATATTCTCCTTCGGCATAGTTGCTTATCAATTAATGGTGGGTAGCCATCCTTTTGGTCGAGGCTCAGCGACAGATATTGCTAATAGAATATGTGAAAGCACACCAGAACATGCCAAAAACTTAATGTTAAATGCACCGAGTGCATTAACTGACTTGCTCATGGAAATGTTAATTCAACAACTTGAGCAAAGAACATTAACCGCTAGCGGCATAGAAAATAGATTAAAGCATATTAGAACAGCACTAATGCAAGCAGAGATCAGTGAGCAAGCAACATTACCTTTGAGTGAATTGCCTTTATCTTCTGGCGCTGCTGGCATAGGCGGTGGTGATACTGCTTTGTATACACAGCCTATATTACATACTCAAGTTATTCATACACCTGAAAGCCGACCAGTACCCTGGTTTAGACAGAATAATATAGCCATTACTAGCATGACTATAGCGTGTCTCATGCTGATCTTACTTTATTGGTTTGATAAAACGAATGAAGTGGAAACCAAGCAAGTTGTTATTTTAAAGCCGACATTGTCTGACAGCTCATTAATGGCACCTATGCAACAAGATTTAGTTACGTCAGCGGTAGAAGATGCTTTACGCCAAGCAGTAATAAATACCAAAAATATGTATTTAATCTCGCAACGAGAAGTAAATGCTATTACTAAAGCATATCCTGATGATCTCAAAAAACTTAAACAAGCGGTTGGTGCTTCAGATATTATTTCAACTGAGCTGGAATGTGACAATAGCCGTTGTAAAGTGAGTTTTTCACGTTTGGTTGCTAACCCAAATAACAGTGATATGTTAAAGGTAAAATCTGAGAAAAACTGGTTAGCACCAATTGATAAGTTTAATGGGATTTTTAGTACTAGCCAAACGCAGTTTGCTTCGCTATTTCCTGAGCAGTCAGAAATAAATCAATCAGGTTTAGTTCAACGCCCTATTAATGAAGATGATTATCGTGACTACATTGAGCTTTATAGCGAAATTAAAGGCCACGGGAATTCTAGTACTGAAAGTTTGGACCAGTTAGAATCCTTGTTAGCACGTTCCCCTTATCTATATGCTGCTTATGGTTTATTTCGTGAAACTGCTTCAAATTTATATATAGATACTCGCGATAAAAGTCATCTCAAACGACTTGAATTGGTACTGCAAAAATCCCCGCCTGAGTATAGATATAGTGTTTATCATGCAATAGATAAATTTTGGTTAGCATGTTATTTAGGCGAAATGGATTTAGCGAAATTACAGATCATTGAAGCTAAGAATCGGGGCGCCGATACTTCAACTGATACTGAGTTAAATGCTTATTATCATTTTATAAATGGTCAATATGAAAAAGCAGCTGATGCTTATCAGAGTGCATTGAAGCTACGTCAAAGTACTCGATTACTATATAACCTAGCTCTAACTTATTGGCAGATGGGCTCCATAAAGGAAGCAAATAAAACATTAGCTACAATTCTTAATATTATCCCTAATCATTATACAGCGCATAGATTACAAGCTAATGTTTGGTTATTGCAAGGTAAACTCGAATTAGCGATTACTGCGTATGAAAAAATAGTAGCTAGCATAAATAATGGCAGCGATCTAACTAATTTAAGCATGGCCTATGGCTTGAATAAGCAATACCAGAAGTCGCTCGAATTTGCCCTGAAAGCTTTCAAGCAAAGCCCGAAACATCCAATTAAACTATTAAATTTAGCTGATATTGAAATGATTTTAGGTAATGAAGATAAGGCTATTTCTCACTACCAAGAAGTAGTAGCTATTTTAGCTGGTAAGGATGAAGTTAAATATTTAACATATTTAGCACAAGCTTATGGGCAGTTAAATCAGGCGAATTTGGCTATAGCAGCATTAAGTAAAGCGCAATCATTGGCGCCTGAAAATGGCGAGGTTTCTTATAGTTCAGCTATCGTTTACAGCTTATTGAATGAGAAATCTTCGGCGACTCATCATGTAAAAACAGCATTGAAGGATAATATTGGTGTCGTTTGGTTTAACCTTCCTTGGTTTGATAATTTATGCTCAAATAAAGAGTTTATGCGTTTAATGGAAGAAAATAATAATTCACAACGCTGTTCTAATTAATTTTGAATTACGTCACCAACATCAATAGCTCCAAAAGTTGACATTTGACCATACGGTGAAACTTGCTCTTCTTCTACTTTTACTTCTTGTGTTGTTTCAACACTTTTAATGCTGGCCAATTTCGAAAATATATAATAATTGCTCTCAGCTAAATTTAATAACCTTTCCAACTGCTCTGCATCTCCATCAGCCATTGTTAGTAATTGATTAAGTAGTTCTGGATTCGTTATGGCGATGTCATCTAATCGTTCAATAAGGTCAGGGTTAGTCTCTGCAATAGTGATTAGCATGTCAGTCGAGCTTGTCGTGGTAGCTGCAAAAGCGCTAGGTAAATAAACACTGCTCGTTAAAGCCAACAATAGTGATAATACTTTAATATATTTGTTCATGACGTTTCCTGTTTTGTAACGTAAGTGTTTAGTTTAAATTATTTATTAAGTGAGGGATGTGTTCCCTTGAAATCTGGATGTAAATTTATAGGTTAGGTGCTCCTTAATCCATGACAGCCAATTACAAGGTAGTTAATACTTCTATTCATCTTGTTTTTCAATGTTTTCCTGCTCAATAAGTTATTGTTTAACAATCGATTAGTCTATATGTGTGTTTTTGTCAATATACCGGTTAAAAATTACTTAAAATTTTTTTTCGTAATAGCGTGTCATTTTTATTGCACAATTAACCGAAAAAAATCCATTTGTTACGCCATATTTTTCTAATGACATTATTTTTGTAATGTCGTGTAATGTCTATTCGTCATTAATTATGAAATAGTTGTCTGAGGCTAAAAAATCAAAAATCGCCTTCAAATAATCATATTTTTAGGGCGAGGAAGACAATCATAATGCATGCGATGTTATCACTAGACTTTAATCATGACTTAAACCGAGAAGCTGATGCTATTTCACAGCCAGGAATTAAAGCTGGAACGCGTGGGTTAAGGGTAATAAATATGAAAACTGCAACGCCATGTAATCAAGTTCACGTAAGGCAAGTTGACGAAAGCATACTTACCAACTTAGCTGAGCATCAAATGCATGTTAAAGGCGTACGTAAGTGTTGCCAATGCGCATATAACTCTGGATACCAACAAGGCGCTCTGTTACAAAAATTTATTAGTTTGGATATTGAAAGCTTAGGTGACTCACATGCAAGCGCGGATGGTCACTATAAAAGTATTCATC
This sequence comes from Colwellia sp. 75C3, assembly GCF_002836255.1. Classification (GTDB taxonomy): domain Bacteria; phylum Pseudomonadota; class Gammaproteobacteria; order Enterobacterales; family Alteromonadaceae; genus Colwellia. The sequence goes on from NZ_PJAU01000031.1 coordinate 121,531, forward strand.
AAGCTTTTGCTCTAGGGTATAGCGATGGCGTTAATTCGTTTATTCTTAGCTAGTAGCACCTTTCAAAGTAGTTAACGCTAGTTTGAAGAGCAGTTCAAAAGGAAGTTAAAGGGGGATGGAAAGTGATTTCTTCCCAATTTTTCAACCGGAGTTTTTAATGAAAAAGAGAACAATACTAATGATAGAATCTGGTTTTAATTTAGTTCAAGTCGACTTATTGAATGCAGGTAATAACATCATGAGAACTTCTTTTGAAGTTATCGATCCTATTGAAGATGTTATCGGCCGTTTTGGTAGCTTAAAAGAAGCTGAGAATTTCATTAAGATGTTATGTCTTCTGAACCAAGAACAAGCAGTGTAATGGGTGTGGGGTAGTGTCTCTACCCTAACCTTTAATCCTTTCAATCTAACAATCCACGTCTATTTACTTTTCCCATAAGCATTATCATCTGCCGAATAACAATCTGAAATAACCTTATGTTATTAACTTACCTGGTAACATGTGCACAGGACCTAAATATTGAATAACGATTTATCCTTAACCGTAGTAGCCAGCTATTACTCAACTAAATTACTACGCATTTAAACTTACTCATCTAATATGACCATTTGGTTGGCAAACTTCTCGTTTTGAACCTTTATACACTGCTCTTCAATTAAATATGCCACTCGATTACAACCTGAATTTAACTCACTTTCAGCCAACTGATTATTTACAGTGTTGAATGTATAAAGCTTGTTGCTAGGATCGTATAAGTAGAAGGTATCATCAAAATAGAACCAATTTGATAGCTCGAAAGAAAGTGGTATTAACAAGGTTTCACTTCCTGTAGCTGATAACGTCCAAATACCGAACTTGTGGTAATTTTCAAAAAACAATTCGTCACCGTTTATCAACGGATTATAGCCACCATGCGTGGTTAATTGCGTAATATCCCCAGAGCTTAGCTGATAACTGAATAAGTTGTAACTGTCGGTTGTTTTACCTGTAAAAACCAGCTTGTTAGCTGTCAACGTGGGATGAGAACCTTCAACGTGTACGATGAACTCACCAAATCGGTATTGGCTATCTAAGTTAAAGATTAATATGCCTTTTTGAGTGGAAATGGCCGCTATATTAGCGTCTTTATCTGCCGACATGCTTTTTATAGATAAACTGCCTTTGAAGTCACTAATTTGCTGGTGCTGCTGAGTGTTTTGGTTATATGACCAAATTTGGCTAATGCCTGTTCTATTTGAAGCATACCAAAGATGTTCATTATCAAATTGATAGGGAATGTTATTCTTTATACCTTTTTCGGTGGTGATTTCAGTTGAGATATCGGAATGTAATCCATGCATGACTAAATTTTGAGAATAAAACTCGCCTTCATTAAATATAATGCCATTGTTAAAGCGAGTAACAGCTTTAAATGGCTGTATTATTGGCATTTTAACCGTATCAATTGGCTCACCATTATCATTAAAATGAACGGTTGTTATGCCACCATAATTATCTTTATATTTTATTTTTGAAGTAAATAAGGCAACGGAGTACAAGGGTAATTCAACCGTGGTAGACCATAGTTCCTCGTTAAAGTTGTTATTTTCATAGATAGAAATATGCGTAGCAAACCAGTCATTATTACTCAATAGTGCCACTAAGGTATTGTCTTTATTAGTAACAACCTTATAAATACCCGCTCCGCCTTTTTCGGCAGTCTTAACCTCTGTTTGTTCACCATTTTCAATATTAATAAGGCGTAAATTTGCCGGGATAGATTCTTTAAAAGACTCGGTTACAAGTAGGCCATTATTACCGTTATAGATCATAGAAAAGGTGGGTGAATTAATACTGCAATTGGTCATTGTTTCGCCAATGCCATCTGCTAACAAAGCCGTTAACGCTATTTTTTCAATCCAGCACTGACCATCTTTAACATTTTTAAAGGCAACCGTATTGTCGGTAAGCCAAATAGGGGAGGTTAGCGCAGTTCCTTGTCGCTTAATGTATTGCGTGGTGCTATCCGCAATAGAGTGAATGCCTAATAGCCAATGAGGAGAATCTAACGCTTGTGCTGAAAATAATATGGTATCGCCGTTTTCATTCGGGGACAGCTCATACTTCATGGTTTTCGACTCATAGGCTATTTTATAATGAGGGATTTTGGTTTTAGTTTTTTCATCTAACTCTGAAATGCTTTTAGCACTAAATAACAACACTAATATAAAGCACAACAATATTACTGAGCCTACTAAACCAATGGAAAGCACTAATCGTAAAGAAAAAAACTTAGTATTGAGTTGCTCTTTTTCAATGCTTGTTATTACCGGTGTTGCTATTTCCTTAACAGAATCAAGGTTACTTAAGTGATAACCTTTTTTCGAAATATTAACGATAAGGGATGAAAGAGTAGGCTCTATAATTTTAGATTTTTTTCGTAAGTTAGAAATTATCCGCGTTAACGAATTATCGGAAGTGGTTATATCAATTGGCCAACACTCAAATAACATTTCTTTTGATAACGTTTCACCTTGAGCTTGATACAATTTTAGTAAAACTTTTGCTTCAAGGTTTTCTAATTGCACGCATAGGGAACGATCGCTTTTAGAAGTTAAAGTGTTCTTCTCTGGGGAGAAAAGGATATTTTTTCCAAGTAAAATAAAGTCAGTATTTGTCACTGTACAACCTTTAGCCAGTCAATAAACAAAGTTCATCGACATTGTGTATTCGTCCAATCATAAGCGCAAGAAAAACACGACCAAAACAGTAAATATGATTGAAATAATAAAAGCATAAACATTAAATAACAAATCCATAAAGTTATTTTCCTGTTTAAATTCAATATTAAAGGCCTATTTTAAAATAGTATTATTAGGTTGTTTTTATAATGTTGAAAAAAATCATTTTAGTTAGCTTCTTTATTTCATTTTGCGGTGTTTCTGCGGAAATAGTACCTAATGACCAAGCATTTTCTCAAACTGTACCAGCACTAAAAATTCAAGAAATAGCGCTCGAAAAAATACAATTCTTTAAATGCTCATCTTATCCTCTTTGTGTTGATTATCCCGATGATAATTCTGGTGGTTCAGGTAAGAACGGTTTTAATAATACTCGTGTTGTTAGTCGATAAAGTAATAAACACGTTGCTTGATAAGTTGTTAGAACAACTTAATTGTAAGGCCAATCTACAGAGTGATATTGGATGAAAGCTTTAAGAGTTTAAGCCTAAATTCCAATGTGATTTTTTATGCCTAGGAAATACTGGAATTACTGTTCAGTTTAGTCATAACAGTTTTTATCTTTATACAGTGACAAGTAGTGGCGCTGTAAACATTAACGAAATGCAGCGATAGCAAATAATGGCCAAGGGTTGAATAGTTTTATAGCTCGCATTGTTAATAAAAATTACGCCAAAAAATTCAATAACCATTAATAAGAAAACTTGCACCCTACAAGCATTTATATGTTGTAGGTAAGGGAGTAAAAACAATGCACGCAATGTTATCGCTAGACCTAGATGAAAAGACCACTACCACAGAACGAGAAAAATTCTACGCCCACATCAGAGACAGTGGTTGGATGAAGCTAGCCAAAGTAACCACAACATGGTTTACCTGTTATAAGGAATCGGCAACAGAAGAGCGGATTATTGCTGAAGTAAAGCAAGACGTAGCTGCTGCTGCTTCTCGGTATTCAGGAGTTGCTAATTATGATGCAGTGGTGAACGTGAGTAAGTCAAAACCAATCCCATTTTAAGTTGACCTAGCAAACGGCCGTGATGCATGAGTATTACTTTCATAGGTCAAAGACCTCAATTTTTTGTTAATAACTATTAGTGTAAATAGATAGTGGATAAATTTATTCAAATTACCAAGGAGAAGCACATGGCTGTTAAACATATTCCTACCGGCGTGGTACATCATGAAAAGAAGGATGGCACTACAGGTTGCGGTGTAGATACCAAAAAGAACAATGACCATTGGGGCGATTCACAGCAAAAAATCACCTGTGATAAGAACGGTTGTAAGGATTAGGTTTTATAAATATTAATCATAATTTGTTAGACAAATACCGATATAGCAATGAATTTGAGTATCACCCTATGACAAGTGTCAGTTTAATGTACGTCATGAATGCGCAGATTGTGCTTATTAAACAAAAGTATTAATTAGTCATCTTAAAGCCCCGTCGTTGAAATTCGTAGTATGAATCCTCGTTTCATTAGGGGGATGTCTTTAATAATTAAAAGGACAACTAGCTTAAACTAGTTGCCCTTTTTGTAACTTTAATTATTCGCACGTAAGCTTACTAATCCAATAAATTCACTTTGAAAAACTCAGTCTTCATAGTTTTATAATGCAGTGTTGTGCCTTCACCTTCTTTTAAACTATGGCTTCGATTAGGGTAAGACATAAACTCAAACTGTTTGTTGGCTTCAACGAGTTTATTGATTAAACGCTCGCTGCCTTGGTAATGCACGTTGTCATCACCAGTGCCATGAACCAGTAATAACTTGCCTTGTAAGTTTGCTGCGTGAGTAATCGGTGAACCTTCTTTATAACCTTCGGCGTGATCTTCTAACAGACCAGAATAACGCTCTTGGTAGATAGTATCGTAAAGTAATTGGTCAGCGACTGGCGCTGATGAAATACCGACATGATATTGATCTGGGTATCTAAATAACATGTTAAGTGTCATAGAGCCGCCACCAGAATGTCCCCAAATACCTACGCGGTCACTGTCGATATATGACCAACGTTTTGCCATGGCTTTTAAGGCATCACTTTGATCACGTGAAGATAAGATACCAACACCGCCATAAATTGATTTACGCCATGCTTGTCCTTTAGGTGCACGAGTTCCACGGTTATCAACTGAGGCAACAATAAAACCTTGCTGCGTTAACATTTGGTCCCATAAAAATTTATCACCGCGCCATTTGTCTTGTACTGTTTGTCCCCACGCTTCACCGTAAACATAGAATATTATTGGATAGCTTTTGCTGGCGTCAAAGTTCGCCGGGCGGGTAATGTAACCGTCAAGTACTAAGCCGTCTTGCGCTTCAACTTGGAAGAATTCAGTTTGCGCAATATCAAGTTCAGCTAACTTAGCGTTTAACTTGTCATTAGTCATTAAGGTATGTTTTTTCAGGTGCACACTGTTATCAGATGGACTTTCGTTAGTAACGGGAATGCTGACTAAATATTTACTGGTAGGTTTAGCAAAGCTTGAGTGGCTGTGAATTGCCCAACTGCCATTTTCTGCCATTTGATATTGATTAAAACCAGCAAACTCTGCTGGCGTAACACGTTGATTACTTAAGCTGCCGTCTAACTTACTGCGGTATAAATAACGTTGTGCAACGTTTTTTGGTGAGGCAATAAAATATAACCAGCCAGATTTTTCATCAACGGCTTTTATTTCAGTAATATCAAAATCACCGTCTGTTAAATTAGTTACCGTTTTACCGTCACGTGATATGCGGTAAAGGTGGCGCCAGCCGCTACGTTCACTGGTCCAAATAAAGCTATTGCCTTTGTCTAACCATCGGGCATCGTCAACAAAATCTATAAAGTGTTCTTCTTTTTCTGTCATGACTAACTTAACGCTGCCGTTATTCGCATTGGCTAGGTATAAGTGGTTAGTGTCTTGTTTACGGTTAACATGCTGTACTAGTATCTCTTGGCTGTTGCCTGACCAGTTCATACGTGGAATGTACATGTTACGTGAATTGTTAGGCAGTTTAGTCCAAGTCGTTTTTTTACTGGTTAAATCAACGATTCCTACTTTAGCTAAGGCATTGTCTTCGCCAACTTTAGGATAAGGGAATTTAGTGAGGGTAGGGTATAACTCATCGGTATTGTTGATCATGATGAAATCTTTACTGCCACTGGTGTCTAGTTGCCAGTAAGCGATTTTTTTACCATCTGGGCTCCAACGAAAGCCGTCTTTGATCATAAACTCTTCTTCATAAACCCAATCAAACAAACCATTAATAATGCCATTGCCTGCACTATTGGTAAGTTGAGTAATGTTCATACTTTCAAGGTTTTGCACAAAGATATTATTGTTTAATACAAAAGCCACTTTGTTTGCATCAGGTGAGAATTTGGCAAACATGAGTTGGCTATCGGCAACACCTTTTCCGCCCAATTGGCTAAGTGTGTTATTGGCAAAGTCAAATAACCAATAATCCCCACGGCTGTTTGAACGCCATACTTTTTTGCTATTGGTATAAATTAATAACTTGCTGCGATCATCTGAAAAAATGTAGTCGTCTATGCTCAGCGCTTCGTCTGCACCGGTAGGTGTTAATTGTTTTGTGGTGACTAACACTTTGCGAGTTAATGTTTCAGAGTCATATTGTACGATTTCTTTGTCTTTACTCTTGTTGTCAGGGATTTCTTTTTTATCACTGCCTTGGGGCGCTTCTATGGCAAGGTAGCCGCTGCCATCTTTAAGCCAGCGAATTTGACCAACTTTTTCTGATTTAAAGGCTTTATCTTGATAAATAGCTTTAAGGGTTAGTTGCGAGTCAGTCTTTTCAGTTGTTAACTCACTGTCTTTGGTGGTGGTACTTTGACAAGAGAAAAGCGATAGGGCAACAGCCGAAGTAAGCAGTATTTTGGCTGAAAGCTTAGCTATTGAAGAGGTTAAGTGTTTTTGTCGCATAATGTTCCTTAAGCGTAGTTTCCGATAACGTTAGCGCAGAGTAAGTACGCTATGTTGCGGGCAAAGATCGTTGGCAGCGTTAGCTGCTCAAACAGGACGTTACTATATGTGGTATACAATATACCTTCAAGCGAAAGACGATGAATGAACACATTTTACTGTTGAAATAACCGTTTAGGTAGTAGCTTTACAAGGGTTGCATAACTGGCTTAGTTAGAAAGAAAGCAATTACCGAATAAATATCACATAGGAGCTATTGAAAATCAGTTCTTAGGCTCCATATTTATACTCCATCCTCATTTTGATTGGCAGCATACATGACATACGCACTAGAGATTAGCGCACTGGAAAAAACCTATAAAGGCGGATTTCAAGCGTTGAAAGGCATTGATTTAACCGTGGAACAGGGCGATTTTTTTGCTTTGCTTGGCCCTAATGGCGCGGGTAAATCTACTTCTATTGGCGTAATTACTTCACTGGTAAATAAAACCGGTGGTAAAGTTAAAGTCTTTGGTTATGACATTGATACTGATTTAGAAAAAGCTAAAAGCTTTATTGGCTTAGTGCCACAAGAATTTAACTTTAGTCAGTTTGAACCATTGGTTAATATTTTAGTCAATCAAGCGGGCTATTACGGCGTAAGTAAGCCTGTCGCTATACAGCGCGCAGAAAAATACTTAAAGCAGTTAGAATTATGGGACAAGCGTGATGAACCCGCTCGTACGCTCTCAGGTGGTATGAAGCGTCGTTTAATGATTGCACGTGCTTTAATGCATGAGCCAAAAATGCTGATTTTAGATGAACCAACCGCGGGTGTTGATATTGAACTACGGCGCTCAATGTGGGACTTTCTAAAAGCGTTAAACGAAGAAGGTATTACCATTATTCTTACCACGCACTATTTAGAAGAAGCTGAAATGCTGTGTCGCAATATTGCCATTATTGATGGTGGTGAAATTGTTGAAGATACCAGTATGAAAAAATTATTAGCGCAACTTGATGTTGAAACTTTTATTTTTGACCTGCAAGCGAATCTAACGCTAACTTCATTAACGCAATTTGCCGAGCAATCACAATCAATCGCTTATCGTGTTATTGATGATCATACTTTGGAAGTCGATTTAAATAAGTCGCAAAACCTTAATCAAATTTTTGAACAATTGAATGCTGCCAATATTGAAGTGCTGAGTATGCGTAATAAAAGTAATCGCTTAGAGGCTTTGTTTGTTAGTTTGATCAATAAAAAATCGAGCACTACTAAAGCAAAGCAGCAAAGTGCTGTTGTGGGAGCAAACTAAATGAATAACTCTATTGCGTTAAAAAGTATTTTAACGAAAGAAGTCCAACGTTTTACCCGTATTTGGGTACAAACTTTAGTACCACCTGCTATAACTATTAGCTTGTATTTTGTTATTTTTGGTTCATTAATTGGCTCACGTATTGGTGAAATGGGCGGCTTTGATTATATGTCGTTTATTGTGCCAGGCCTTATTATGATGAGTGTTATTACGAACTCATATTCTAATGTGGCTTCATCATTTTTTAGCGCCAAGTGGCAGCGAAATGTTGAAGAGATGTTAGTAGCGCCAGTACCTAATTGGGTTATTGTCGCGGGTTATGTTGGCGGCGGCATGTGTCGTGGTATTTTAGTTGGTTTGATTGTAACGTTAGTTTCATTGTTATTTGTTGATATTCAACTACATAACATTTGGGTGATTATCGCTACGGTTACGTTAACCTCTGCAACGTTTGCTTTAGGTGGTTTAATTAATGCTATTTTTGCTAATAGTTTTGATGATATTTCAATTATACCGACTTTTATTTTAACGCCGTTGACTTACCTGGGTGGTGTGTTTTATTCGATTAGTTTATTACCTGAATTTTGGCAGGGCGTTTCTCAAGTAAATCCTATTGTTTATATGGTTAATGCGTTTAGATACGGATTTTTAGGTATATCTGATGTGAGCCTAGTGACTGCTTTTTCTGTCATTATTTTCTTTATTGTGACGTTATTTACCGTTGCGATGGTACTTATTTCTAAAGGCATAGGGCTAAGAAGCTAATATGACCGCCAATACAAAAGTTAACTGCGCAGCTAATACGGTAGAGAAAATGAATACATTAGATAGTGAAACAGCATTGGGTGATTCTAAAGCGATTATTAGTAATCAAGAAGATATCCATGAAAAGCTTGATGAAGTGGTAAACAGACACCTGACTCATGCTTCACAAAAGCCTTATCAAAAGCATACAGAAGAAGCCTTTGCGCAAATGGATGCGTTGGTGAAAGCCTTTTTAGTGGCAAATCCTGAAGGTGAGATAATATTAGATGCCTGTTGTGGCGTAGGGCAAAGTACCCGTATTTTAGCCAAGCAAAATCCACAAGCGTTAGTGATTGGGGTAGATAAATCTGATCATCGAATTAATCGTAATGTTGAAGGTTTTGATGCTGATGATGGTTTTACCGCTGAGAATTATCATTTAGTACGTGCCGATTTAAATGACTTTTATCGTTTAGTTAAAGCAGCCAATTGGGCGGTATCAAAGCACTATATTTTATATCCCAACCCTTGGCCTAAATCTAAGCATTTACAACGCCGTTGGCATGGTAGTGCGGTTTTTCCACAAATGACGAGTATTGGTCAGCAACTTATTTTACGTAGCAACTGGCGTATTTATTTAGCAGAGTTTCAACAAGCCGCTAAGTTTGTTGATTTACAAGGTGATATTGACTCTTTGCCTGTTACTGAACCCTCGTTAGCTTTAACGCCTTTTGAAGCGAAATACCAAGCAAGTGGCCAGATTTGTTGGCAGTTAACGCTAAAGCGATAGTGAGTATTGATAGGATTGTTGACGAAATTAGGAGACTTTTGTAGTGTTTTTTATTAAAGTGCCTTTTTTCGTTTAAGCTACTAATAGCCCATAATTATATAACTTGTCTATGTGCACAACAGGAGTTGGCCAAGCAAGTGACTATAGTGAAAGTTAAGTGAATAACTATGAGAGCAACTAAGCGCATTGCTGATGCGACGCAAGAGTCTTTACATCGAATTTTTACTGTCGCTGAGGCACCTGATTCTACATTGGGCCGCCTTGAGCAAGAGATGTCACAAAATTTGGTTGGTTTTCTAAACAACCATATTGTTGCCAGTAAAAATGCGTTAACGGATATTGAGCAAGATTTTATTAATCCTCATATTCCAGAGCAGCCTGAATTTGTTTCAGATCATATGCATCACTTGCTTGATAAGTTAGTTGCGCAATCGGTACATACTTCAAGTCCTAGCTTTATTGGTCATATGACCTCAGCGTTACCATCCTTTATTTTACCTCTGTCTAAGTTGATGGTGGGTTTAAATCAAAACTTAGTTAAAGTTGAAACCTCAAAAGCTTTCACGCCTCTAGAACGTCAAGTTTTAGGCATGATGCACAATTTGGTCTATCAACAGGATGATGACTTTTACCAAAATTGGATGCATAGCGCAGAACACTCCCTTGGTGCTTTTTGTTCAGGTGGTACTGTCGCGAATATTAGCGCGTTATGGGTAGCCCGAAATAAACTACTTAAAGCTGATGGTGATTTTAGAGGTGTATCGCGAGAAGGTTTACACCGTGCGATGAAACATTATGGCTATCAAGACTTAGCTATTTTAGTATCTGACCGTGGTCATTATTCACTGAAAAAATCGGCTGATATTCTTGGTATAGGCCAAGAGAATGTTATTGCTATTCCTACCGATGAGCATAATAAAATAGATTGTCAAAAGCTGGCGGAAAAATGCCAGCAACTTGCTGCAGAAAATGTCAAAGTGCTGGCTATTGTTGGCGTTGCCGGTACTACAGAAACCGGTAATATTGATCCACTTGATAAAATGGCTGAGATCGCTCAGCAACATCAATGTCATTTTCATGTTGATGCCGCCTGGGGTGGTGCAACATTGTTATCGAATAAATACCGTCCTTTGCTTAAAGGTATCGAACAAGCCGACTCAGTGACTATTGATGCGCATAAACAGATGTATGTGCCTATGGGCGCAGGTTTAGTGATTTTTAAAGATCCTGCTTCTGTGAGTGCGATTGAGCACCATGCGGAATACATATTACGTAAAGGCTCGAAAGATTTAGGTAGTCATACGTTAGAAGGCTCTCGCCCAGGCATGGCGATGCTAGTTTATGCTAGTTTGCATATTATTAGCCGACCTGGTTATGAGATGCTAATTAATCAGGCAATTGAAAAAGCAGAATACTTTGCCGAATTAATTAACCAACATGATGATTTTGAGTTAATAACGCGCCCTGAATTGTGCCTATTAACGTATCGTTATGCACCTAAGACAGTACAAGCCTTGTTAGCGCGTAATGATAATGAAGCGAATAAGTCGGTGAATTTGTTGATTGGTAAATTGACTAAGTTTATTCAAAAGCGTCAACGTGAAGATGGTCGTTCTTTTGTCTCGCGTACTCGTATTGAAGTGAGTCGATATGGCGGGGAAAAAGTTATTGTCTTTAGAGTTGTGTTAGCAAACCCATTAACCACTAAAGAAATTCTACAAGATATTTTGCAACAGCAATGTTTGTTAGCACAGGAAAGTGAAAACTTTTTACCTGAGTTATTACAGGCAGCAAAATAAAACTGTTTATGAGTTGTTTATAGCAACTAAATAAAAGGCTCACGTTAATCAATTAATTAACGTGAGCCTTTTTTCTTTCTTACGAAAAATAAAGTTAGGTAAGTTAGCCTACTTAACTTTATTCGTAATGATGTTAGTAGTTATGGTACAAGCCAAACTCTCGGTTTATCTTGAGGTTTTGCTTATTTGCCCAGATATAATAGTCTTGATCTTCTAATTCACTTGCCGCTTCTTTATCAAGTAAGATAATCGCATTTTCATGCAACTGTAACGCAGATGCTGGACAAGCTGCAGATAATGCACCTGTTACCATATCTTTTACTGCTTTGGCTTTATTCTTACCCGTAGCCATCAGTAATACATATCTCGCATCAAGGATGGTAGCAATACCCATTGTCATGGCTAACGTTGGTTGAAATTCATCAGCAGCAAACATACGACTGTTATCATCAATGGTTTGTTGAGTCAGTGTTTTAATGCGAGTACGTGATGATAAGCTTGACGTTGGTTCATTAAAACCAATATGGCCATTTGCACCAATACCTAAAATTTGTAAATCGACACCGCCAGCTTGAGAAATTTTATCTTCGTAAGCTAAGCCTTGTTCTCTTGGGTTTTCACCATTGTTACATGTTGGTACAAAGGTCTTAGATTTATCAATATCAACATGATTGAACAAGTTTACATTCATAAAATGACGGTAACTCTGTTCATTTGTTTCATCAATGCCTAAGTATTCATCTAAATTGAAACTTGTCGTGTTACTAAAACTAAGTTCGCCAGCTTTGTGCTTATTAACCAATTCTTGATAAAGACTAATAGGCGTACTGCCTGTAGCTAAACCTAAAACAGGGTTTGATTTTTTATTGATTAACTCTGCAACCCATTCTGCTGCACTTTGTGCAACTTGTTGTGCATCATCAAAAATAATAACTTGCATGTTTTTTCCTTAGAAAATTGAATTAATAAAGCATCACTGTATTTAAAGCGAGGAACTTTTAGCATGGTAACTATTAGGTTACATTATTAAAAAATGACAGCGCTGTCAATTGTTAATGCTATTTGTTAATAGTTATCTATAATTCCTATAACCCTTTTCAAAATCAGAGTGCTATATTTCAGTTGGTATTAATATCACTACATTATAGCGTCGAAATAGCTAAAGTACTCTGGAGGCTGAATTTTTGAGCTATCATGGGTACATACAAAAGAGTTCTTTTGTTAAAGATTTAGACATATTTACTAATTGGGTGCATTATAATATCCATGCTTTACTAAAGATAATCATTGAGAAATTGTCATGAGCAATAAAGGGTTACGAACTACAGAGCAATGGATTGACCTTATCGCTAATAGTGAATTACCTGCTATTACTTCTACCGCTAGAATGCTAGATACCTTTTCTAATGATGATAAGTCATCGTTAGCCAAGTTAAGTGAAGCCATTTTACATGACCAAGGGCTGTCTTCATGCTTGCTTAAAGTCGCTAATAATATCCAGCATCTTAGTGTTAATAAAGTCACCACAGTCTCACGTGCTACGGTAGTTCTAGGTACTCAAACGGTTAAAAATATTTGCTTAACGTCAAAGTTAGTCTCTAGCTTATTAGCGTCGAAGAATCTTGATTTGAATGTTTATGAGCATTTAACTCAACTTATGGCTAATTCATTTTATGCCGGTATGTTAGCTAAAATGATGGTGCCTAATTATAGCGATGAAATGCAAGAAGAACTTTACCTTGCTGCTATGTTGTACCGGATAGGTGAAACCGCTTTTTGGAGCGCGGGTGGTGATGTCGCTAAAAAATTGGCAAGTTATGAGGCGAAATCGACAAAAGATTTTAATCAATACTGTCAGCAAGAAATGGGTATAAGCTTTAATGAATTAAGTAAAGGTCTTGCGGGAAATTGGGGATTGAGTGATCTATTAATCAAAGCGCTGGACCAACCGACTACGCGCACCAACGAAGTGAAAATAATCTACTTTGCTGATAGGCTCAGCAGTATTATTGCAAAGCCAGAGGGAAGCGAATTAGACTATCGTCGTTTATTAGCAGACATTGCCAAAATCATGAATATTACGGTTAGGCAACTCATGGTAAGAATCGATCATACGCGAGAGCAAGCAGATGAATTGCTTTCATCATACAGTGCAGAAATATTAACTGAGCGTATTAATAGTTTACCTACCAGCAAAGATTTTTCCGTTGAGATCGAACCTGTGGACACGCCAGAGTCTGAAAATAGAGATAAATCTTTACTAAAAAGTTTTATGAAGCTCACTAAACTGATGCAACATAGCAAAGATTTTAATGAATATTTTCAGTTAGCATTGGAAGATATAGCTAATATATTCACGTTTGATCGCAGCTCATTTTTAATGCTAGTTGATGATAGAGCAAGGGTTAAGTCACGGTTAGTCGTTGATAAAAATGCACGAGACGATGACAAAAAAATCAATATTGATATTAAGCAGGTTGATAATGTAATTGGCAGGGTGCTTAACTCGGACACCTCTGTTCTGATTAATGATCAGCAAGATGTGCGTTGGTGTCATTTAATCACTGAAGAGATTAGTGATCTCATTGATGGTGGCACGGTAGCTTTTATTCCGGTGAAAATAGGGCGTAAAGCGATAGGTTTGATATGTATACAGCGATTGACAGGTAATGAAAAAATACCTAAAGAAGACTTCCAACAAGTTTGCAGCTTTATAGACCATCTTAATATGTGTCTCACTATGATCCGATATAACCAATAAATCGACTTCACCTGCTACTAGTGATAAAAGCAAAGAGCTATTTCAATTAGTTTCTCGTTTCATTAACTCTTCTGATAAACTAGTGATAATTTTTTAGTTCAATGCCTAAAGCGCCAATAATTTTAATGACACAATCTAACACTTTTTCTGCCCGCTTTATTTTAGATAAAGCTCATTACACTGAATGCTATACGCAATCTAGCACTTTGACTCACGATAAAAAAACATACTTCAAAGCTAATGTTTTAACTGTATTTGGTTTGATAATTTTGTTTGCTACGCCAGTAAACCCTTATGCTGCTTGGTTCGTTATTGCTTTAGGGATACTTGAATCAATTAGTGTTTATTATCATAAGCCTTGGTGGGTGATTAGGCAGATGCTTAGTAAAGCCTCCAACAGTGAAGTAAAACTGACTATTGATGAACAGGGTATATTGACTGAATCATTTCATATAAACAGTCGAATTTTGTGGCCTGATGTGACGCTAGTCACTGAAACCAATTTAGGTTTTGTTATTTCCTTTAGCTTGGGTAAAAGCGTTACCGGTAAAGATATTGCCAGTAAAAGTTATATATCTAAAGCATGTTTACCTGATGAAGCTAGCGCTTTTATTATGAGTAAAAACCCCATTATTGCTTAGAGTAACTCAGTTAAATTGAAGTAGATAAGTTGAAATAGCTAAGTTGAAGTTAAGTACCTATGTCTAAAGAATCATTTATGCGCTTATCAAACCCTAAGTTTATAGTGCTGTTTTTAGTATTATGGACCGGCTTACTTTTGAGCTCGAGCTATGCTTTAGCTGAATTAGCCGATTATCGTTTATTCACCTTCTTAGGGACTATAGGTGCTATTTTTGCCAACTCAACCGGAGCTGGCGGTGGCGTGGTATTTATTCCCATGTTTACTCAGCTTAACTTTACTGAACAACAATCCATTGCTACAAGTTTTGCTATTCAATGCTTTGGTATGACTGCGGGTGCTGTCACATGGTGGCATCATTATAAAACTGAAAAAACAGAGTTACGTTTATGGCAAGGCTTTAAACGCATTATTTGTGTGACGACTATTGCTTCGATAATAGGTCTTAATGCGGTGTTTATTTATCAGGTTAATTCTCCTGCTGCTTTACCTCTTAGTTTTAGTTGGTTTTCATTGCTGTTAGGGTTTTTCATCATCTTAACTATCTATTTATTACAACCTCATCGTGAGCGTAGTCAGCTATATTATGTTGATTATATAGCTATGGTGCTTATAGGTTTATTTGGTGGTGCCGTTACTGCGTGGTTAAGTGTTGGTGTTGGCGAGCTCTTAGTTATATATTTATTGTTACGCCATTTTGACATTAGTATGGCGGTAGCCGCAGCGGTAATCGTTTCCGCCATCACAGTGTGGACGGCAATCGCACAAGTTAATAGTGATGTTTATTGGCAAGTTGTTTTATTTGCAGGTCCAGGGGCTGTATTGGGCGGGCTATTCGCTAAAACCGTTGTCACGCATTTATCGGCCACTAAGTTGAAGTTGTTTTTTGCTTGTTGGTTGCTGTTAAGTGGTGCTGTGGGGTTAAGTTAAAAGATAATGATCTAAAATATTTCTTAATGAGAGTTATTCTCAAAAACCTTGACAGCCTTTGCTGTCCTTGTACAATCCGCTCACTGTATTTTATTGAGACACGACTTATGTTTAAAAAACTGTTTATCACCTTGTTTGTTGCTATCTTTTTTACAACAAGTTTTATCGCTAATGCTAGTGAGGAAGTGAACGTTTATTCATACCGACAACCTTTCCTTGTTGAACCTTTATTTAGCCAATTCACCGAAAACACCGGTATTAAAGTTAATGTGGTTTTCGCTAAAAAGGGGATGGCTGAACGTTTAGCGCGTGAAGGTAAATATAGTCCTGCGGATATCTTACTCACCACAGATATAAGTCGCTTGATTGAATTACGCGATAAGGATTTAGTACAACCAGTTAACTCTTCAATATTAAGTAATTCAATTCCTAAACAATACCAAGCACAAGACAATACTTGGTTTGCTTTAACTACGCGGGTTCGTAATATTTATTCAGCGAAACGTTTAGGGAAACTGGATTTAAATTATGAAGATCTAGCGGATGAAAAATATAAAGGCCGTATTTGTACGCGCAGTGGTAAACACCCATACAATGTTGCTTTAGTTGCTTCTATGATCAGTGAGCATGGCGAGACATACACATTAGATTGGTTGAAAAAAGTTAAGAATAATTTAGCGCGCAAACCTCAGGGTAGTGATCGTGGCCAAGTACAAGCGATTCATCAAAAACTGTGTGATATTTCTTTAGGTAATAGCTACTACTTTGGCAAAATGCTAAAAGATGAAAAGCAAAAGACTTGGGCTGATGAAGTGTATATTAATTTTCCTAACCAAAAAAATCGCGGTGCCCATATTAATATCTCAGGCGTTGCTATGGCTAAATATGCCCCTAACGCAAAAAATGCTCAAGCGTTAATGGAATTTTTAGTCTCTAAGCCTGCGCAAGCGTTATACGCACAAACAAATATGGAATACCCTGTTCGAGAGGGCGTTGCAGTATCTAAGCTCGTTGCTTCTTGGGGAAGTTATAAAGCAGATGCTTTACCGTTAGAAGATATTGCTAAAAACCGTAAAACAGCATTGAAGCTATTAGATCAAGCACAGTTTGATTTGTGATAGCACTGTATAACAGCAGATCATGGAAGTTATCTAGCTATTTAATTGCACTGGTATTGATAGTGCCTGTGTTGGTTATGCTAGTCGGTGGCGTTAGTGCTTCAACGCAGCTGTTTGTCCATTTATGGCAAACAGTGCTACCGAGTTATCTTGAAAATACTTTATTACTTGCCTTTTGGGTGGTGTTATTGGCGTTGTTTTTTGGCGTCTTTAGTGCCGCCATCATCACACAAACCAACATTGTTTTTAAGCAACAGTTGCGTTGGTTGTTACTCTTACCCTTAGCTATGCCTGCCTATTTAGTTGCTTACTTATATACTGATTTATTTGATTATGCTGGCCCAGTTCAGCGTGCTTTGAGAGGCTGGTTTGATTGGCAATCGCCAAATGATTATTGGTTTTTTGATATTCGTACCTTACCCGGTGCTGCTTTAATGCTGGCACTGGTGTTATTTCCCTATATTTATATGCTAACGCGTGGCGCTTTTGAACAACAAGATCAAAATTTAATTCGCGCGAGTCGATTACTCGGCTTAACCGCAAAACAAAGTTTCTTTAAAGTTGCTCTACCATTAGCAAGACCTGCTATCGCTGTTTCGGCGAGTCTTGTCTTGATGGAAACCTTAGCAGATTTTGCTACCGTACAATATTTTTCTGTTAATACCTTAACCACAGCAATTTATGATACTTGGCTTGGTTATGGCGATCTTGGTGCGGCTAATGCCTTAGCCAGTATTTTGATGTTATTAGTGTTGTTTGTGGTGTTAGCAGAGCAACGAAGCAGGGCAGGGTTACGTCATCAGAGCGCTAGACCTAACTTAAATAGAGAACTTATTCAGTTGTCTGTTAGCCAACAATTTATTGCCAGTATTTTTTGCTGGGCACTGGTCATTTTAGGTTTTTTATTACCGTTAACCTTGTTGATTATTATGGCGGTTCAATACAGTGATGTTGCACAGTTATCTGTTTTATTGTCTACCGGTGTCAATTCATTAAAGGTGTCAGTATTTGCGGCGACAATTGCGGTAGTTATTGCTTTATCATTAGGTTTATATCAGCGTTTACACAATGATAAATATCGTAAAATCCCACAATTGATATCTGGCTTTGGTTATGCGGTACCCGGAACTGTGCTAGCTATGGCTATGTTGTCAACTTTAGGTCCACTCGATCATTGGATCAACGGGGTTGCTGAATTTTTAGGGTTTAGCGCGCCAGGGCTAATTTTATCAGGTTCGCTGTTTGCTATTGTATTTGCGCTGGTAGTACGTTTTTCAGCGATAGCTAACGGCACCATTGCTAGTGGCATAAAACAAATACCCCAATCACTAGATTATGCTCCGGCAACGTTAGGCGTAAACCTGAAGGGGAGTTTAGCCAAGGTACATCTACCTATTTTAACACCAGCAATACTGGTGGCATGGTTATTAGTTTTTGTTGAAGCAATGAAAGAATTACCCGCAGTATTACTATTGCGCCCCTTTAATTTTGAAACGTTAAGTAGCCAAATTTATCAGTTGATTTCTGATGAAATGTTAGAGCAAGGTGCCTTGGGCGCTATCCTCATTGTATTGTTCGGCTTATTGCCTATAGTGCTACTGAATAAGAGTAAGGAAAAAGCATGACCACGTTGTTAACTACCCAGTCAGCCACCGATTTACCTGCCGAGTCTAATGCTCAGCTAACTATCCAAAAACTTTCTGTAGTACTGCAAGATAAAGTGATTTTATCTGCCTTGGATTTAAGTCTTAATGAAGGCGATATTTTAGGGCTCGTTGGCGCTAGTGGTTGCGGTAAAACAACCTTGCTTAATGCTATCGCTGGTTTTAGTAAACCAACGAAAGGAAAGATAGTTGTTGATGGTCATTTACTCAGTAGTAATGGACTGAGTGATGGCGAGCATTGTGTACCGGCAGAGCAACGTCAAGTCGGTATGATTTTCCAAGACTATGCGTTATTCCCTCATTTAACAGTAAAAGAGAATATTGCTTTTGGCATAAGTAAACTAAGCAAAATAGAGCAACTTGAACAAATTGAGCAGTTACTCATTATATTAAAGCTAACCGATCACAGCGACAGTTATATTCATCAGCTTTCTGGTGGCCAGCAGCAACGTGTAGCTATTGCGAGAGCGTTAGCACCGAAGCCTAAATTACTATTACTTGATGAACCTTTTTCAAATATTGATGCCCGCCTTAGAAATGAATTGATGGTAGAAATCAGGCAGTTGTTAAAGCAGTTTAAGACGACGGCTATTTTTGTAACTCATAACAAAGATGAAGTATTCACCTTTGCTGATAAAATGGCAGTGATGGCACAAGGTAGGTTATTACAATTTGATGCGCCTAGTATTATTTGCCAACAACCTAATAGTTATCAAGTAGCTGATTTTTTACAGCTTGGCAGTTGGCTTCCTTGCCAAGTCAATGCAGCAGGTGCGCAGAGCTTGTTAGGCAAGCTTGATATAGATAATCGAAGTGATAAGAAAGACAGCTTAGTGTATTTACTGGTCAAGCCCGCTAATTTGTTACTTAATATTTTAGATGACGAAAATACGAATGCTAAAGCCAATGCACAAGTTGAATATATTAGTGTAACCGAGCAAGGTTATCACTATTACCTTAGTAGTCTCGATGACGCCGCTACGGATAAGTCTATGGCATTTGATAAGCTGAGTTTATACAGCGATATCGCGCTATCATTAAAGCAACAAGTGGCGGTAAGTATTAAGCCGCATGATTTTTTATTTTTCAATAACAATCATTAATCTTTTAATAATCCCGGCCTGTTGCAAGGTGTTACAGTTCCATTACAAGCTATTACAGTCTCTTCACGACTTTACTTTTATAATTTAATCATTAGATAAAATTATAAAAGTCGTTTAATTTTAAGGAGACTGTCATGGCATCAAGTATTGAGCTTGTTGAAAATACACAACCACTTGAAACTAACAATGATAATCAATTACAGCAAAAATTACTGTTGATTGAGAATGATCATTACCTCAGTAAAGCCTTTTTTATTAATGGTGATAAATCAGAGTACCAAACTACAAAAATAAGCACAGGTGAAGTCCTAACTCAGGAATTGAATAGTTACTTAGTAGACAACCGACCAAATATGATTGTGTTAGATATCGGCTTTGCTGATAGCGCACAGCTTTTAATTATACGTGATGTTCGCGCCTTATTTGATGGTCTACTTGTTATCGTATCAAATTCGGATAGTGAACAAGAACATATGGATGCATTTAAGCTAGGAGCCGATGACTATGTAGTTAAACCTATCGATAGTCGAATCTTAATGATGCGAGTTAAGGCGTTGTTTCGTCGTCAAAACAATAAAGTAAATCAAGTTGAATTAGCTAGCTTGACGGTGGGGGAGGTTTGTTTACAACCTAAATCACAAAAGTGCTTTATTAATGGTGATATGGTGAAACTAACCACCTTCGAATTTAATTTACTGAAGTCACTCATTGAACATCAAGGAAAGATTTTGTCTCGAGACCAGCTTTATAACACCCTACTAAAACGGGTATATAATGGTGTGGAACGAACACTTGATGTAAGAATGTCTCAATTACGTGAGAAACTGACTGTAGCAGGTATGAAGCATAACCAGATAGAAACAGTTTGGGGCCAAGGTTATATGTTTAGCAATACTACCGCCTAGCTCCATTGCTAAATACAGTTATTGTACGCGAAACAGTCTAAAATATTAGGCTCTCAGTGCATGATTTTATCATGCACGCCCTTTTATTATGATAAATAGATAATAGCTTTACCTTATTATTTGTTTTTCTGTATACTCGCCCATAATCTTTTTTTAGCTACCAATGCTGGAGCTTTCTTTGCTAGCTGTAATACGCGTTTTTTTAATGACCTTGGCGCTGGTCATCATTTGCACCATTTCTGTTTTTTATTCAATATTGCGTCCTTTTCACCGTAATAATGTTTATCACACAGCGAGATTTCTAGGGAAAGTCCCTAAACTTCTTGGTATTGATGTAGAGGTGAGAATTCCTGAATCGGTTAAAGATATTGGTCCTGTTGTCTATATGGCAAATCATCAGAACAGCTATGATCTTTTCACTCATGCTAATGCTGTATTACCTGGTACGGTGAGTGTCGGGAAAAAAAGCTTAAAGTGGATCCCGTTTTTCGGACAAATGTATTGGTTATCAGGCAATATTCTGATTGATCGTAAAAACACTAGTAAAGCAATGAATACCATTGAATTAACGGCAGATAAAATAAAGAAAGATAAACTTTCTATCTGGATGTTTCCAGAAGGTACCCGTAGCCGAGGTAAAGGTCTGTTACCATTAAAAACAGGTGCTTTTCGAACAGCTATTCAAGCAAATGTACCGATTGTACCTATTTGTGCCAGTAACCAAGTTGGTACTATCAACTTAAACCGTTGGGATAATGGTAAAATTATTATCGAATTTCTAGACCCGATTCAGCTTAATGATTCAAGCCGCGAAAACTTACGCTCAGTAGTAAATGAAGTCCATGGATTAATGTCTGATAAAATAGAAAAATTATCAGTTGAAGCAGCGGCTTATCATAACAAATAACATATAAATAGGTAATAAAGATGATTGATGAAGAATTACAAGAATGGTTTGCCCATACCGAGATGTTAATTGCTGAGTTGCTTGGTGATGGCACTAATGAAGAAGTTTATCACACCATAGAGCATCACTTTGCCAGCAGTGATTTTGATGTATTAGAAAAAGCGGCTATTGCAGCATTTAAACTTGGTTTTGAGATTGAAGAGCCAGAAGAAGCTGAATTAGAAAATGGCGATAAAGTTTTTGCTTTTGATATTGCAACAGAACAAATGTTGGATGTGGACTTGATCAAAAAAGAAACTCAAGCTATGTTTGAACTGGCAAAAAAATGTGGCGTTGACTATGATGGTTGGGGTACGTACTTTGAAGAATAGCGTTAAGGGTTAGGAAAATACTCTAAGGCTTGAACACTTGTACAAAATATTTTAAAATGTGCAACATAACTAGCCAGTTTTTTAAACTGGCTTGCTGGTGATAAGATACACTAGCTGATATTTGAAATTATTAATATCTTAAATACTAAGGAAAGTAAACCATGGAATGGCTTAGCAGAACACTATCACAAGAACCTACCGTACTAGCTCTCTCAATCACTTTAGTTGTCACTATCTTTGTCTTTGCGGCAAGAAAAGCGCACTTAAACCATTTAGCTAAAATGAAAAAGATAGACGATTCTTTTAATATTAAGTAATATTTGAAGGTGAAAGCCCTACTAAATTCAACTTTCTTTATAAGTTGCTATCAGCCAGTTTAAATCTCTTCACTGATGTAAGATTAGTAGAATTGGTATGATTTAGCTTCATATACATGAAACTGAAGCAGTGAGAACTCACTGCTATAGACAGAATTTTAAGCTTCCTGTTAACCTAACGTTTTATTCCTCAGCAACTAATTACACTGCGCACTTGAGTCTCTCACAATAAGTTTTGGTACATATTGGCTAATGGTCACTTGATTTTTTTGCTTGCGAACTTGGCTTAATAGTAAATTTGCCGCATCTTCAGCTATTTGACCATTGGGTTGATCTGCAGTCGTCAGCTTTGGCCAAGTTTGTCGAGAGAAAGGGCTGTTTTCAAAACCGACAATAGATAGTTGTTCTGGTATCGATATATTCATTAATCGTGCTGCAAATAATGCCCCAGCTGCGATCTCATCGTTACAAGAGAAAATGGCGGTAGGGCGAGTATTATTACCCTCTGTAGACATCAACTGTTTTGCACCACTGACCCCTGAATCAAAAGAGTAATCCCCCTCTATAATGAGCGACTTATTAAAGTCAATGTTACTTGCCTTCAATGCTTTTCTATAACCTTTATAGCGTTCAATAGTCGACATATGTTTTGCATCACCGGCAATAAAAGCAATATCTTTATGCCCTAAGTCAATAAGATGCTGAGTAATAGTTTGCGCAGCTTCTCTATCGTTGACCATAACACAGGGACTAAGCTCATCAGGAGCAACGTCACCAGACATAATTCGCACCACCTTAACATCGAGGTCGACTAACGATTTCACAAATTCAGGCATTTCAGATAAAGGTGGGGTTAAAATTAAGCCAGCAATACGTGCATGCTTAACCATGTTTACCACCTCTTCAGTAATGTTTTCATTTTTTGCATCACAAGGGTGGATCAATAACTCAAAACCTTGCTTTTTACAGGCTGATAATATCCCTTCTTGCATATCAATGATGTAATAAGCGTTTGGGTTATCGTAAATATAAGCAACAGAGAATGATTTTGCACCAGCTAAGTTACGTGCTGATAAGTTAGGTTGATAATTTAGTTCATCTACCGCGAGTTGTACTTTTTCTCTTGTTAATTGACGTACTGAAGTTTCATTGTTAATAACACGTGAAACAGTTTTTATTGATACGCCAGCTTGTTTTGCTACGTCATTTATAGTCGCTTTCATCTGCAGGTAACCTTGTGCTTATTATTATATATCACTGGTTGAACCAGGAGTCTTGTTATTATTACACGGCTGTTCTGTAGTAATCTACTGGCATTTACAGTATTATTTAAGGTATTAACAATTGACAGCGCTGTCATTTTTTTATAGGGTACCATGAAATTTTCACAGGTCATAATGGTTAAATCGAGCAAATACTCAACTTAACTATCGTGATGAAGTCGATAATTGTGTCTAAACCACCTTATAGGAATTAGTATGTCATCGCGTCAAACACTAGCTAGCTGGAAAAAGCTTCAGCAACTTGCCCAAGATAAAAAATCGCAACACATGAATGATTTGTTTGCGCAAGACGATGAGCGTTTCAATAAGTTCTCGATAGAATTGCCAAACATGCTGCTCGATTACTCTAAAAACCTAATAGACAGCGAAACATTAGATGCATTATTAGCCTTGGCTGAAGAGACAAAGGTTTGTGATTGGCGAGCTAAAATGTTTGCTGGTGAGAAAATTAACAAAACAGAAGACCGCGCAGTATTGCATACCGCTTTGCGTCGTCAAAGTGATGAGCCACTTATTATTGATGGTGAAAATGTCACTGACCATGTTCAAAATCAGCTCGCTGAAATGGAAGTTTTTGTTAATAAAGTACGCCAAGGACATTGGTTAGGCTACTCAGGCAAACGTATTACCGATATAGTTAACATTGGTGTCGGTGGTTCAAATCTTGGTCCTCAAATGGTCACGGAAGCTTTAAAACACTATAGCGACGGCAGCGTTAATGTTCATTACGTATCTAACGTTGATGGCGCGCAAATTGCTGATGTACTGCGCCCATTAGAGCCTGAAAAAGTACTGTTTATTGTTTCAAGTAAAACCTTTACTACCACAGAAACTATGACGAATGCGCGTACCGCTATTAATTGGCTAACGAGTGCTTCTTTTAATGAGAACTCAGTTGCGAAACACTTTGTTGCCGTAACAGCCAATAAAGAAAATGCTATGAGCTTCGGTATCGAAGAACAAAATATTTTTGATATGTGGGATTGGGTTGGTGGTCGTTTTTCTTTATGGTCAGCAATTGGTCTTGCGGTAGCGCTTGATCTAGGCTTCGATAAGTTTGAAGAGTTACTTAGCGGTGCACATGACATGGATCAGCACTTTATCAGCGCTCCGTTAAAAGAGAATTTCCCAGCCATTCTTGCATTGATTAGTGTTTGGAATACCACTTTCCTTGGATCACAATCACAAGCTATTTTACCTTACGATCAGACATTACATATGCTAACGGCATATTTACAACAAGCTGAAATGGAAAGTAATGGTAAGTCGGTTAGTTGGGATGGCGATGAAATTGATTATGCTACCGTACCTTCTATTTGGGGCGAGTTAGGTATTAATGGTCAACATGCCTTTTACCAATACCTGCATCAAAGTAACAATGTAGTGCCTGCTGACTTTATCGGCTCAGTTAAAAGTGTTACACCAGTGAAAGGGCATCATGAAACTTTGATGGCTAACTTCTTTGCGCAAACACAAGCACTGATGGTTGGTGTTAATGAAGATCAGGTACGTGCAGATTTAAAAGCCAAAGGTCGCGATGCAGATTACATCGATAAAGTTGCGCCACATAAAGTACATAAAGGTAATAGACCCACTAATACCATTTTATTGAAGTGTATTAACCCTAGAAATTTAGGTAGTTTAATTGCGGCTTATGAACATAAGATATTTGTTCAAGGTATTATCTTACAGATATGTTCTTTTGATCAATGGGGGGTTGAGCTTGGTAAAGGTCTTGCCGCTGAGATACAAAATGAACTACAAACTGATAATATTTCTGAGCAGCATGATTGTTCAACGTCAAGTTTGCTTAAGTTTTACCAATTAGCAAAATAACATTTCAATCAGTTTCAACTAGTTAATCCACAATAGTACCGCTAAGGGCTATAAAGCTTAGCTAGAACAAACAAAATTACTAAAAGCTAATGCTATTAATATGGCCTTAGCTTTTTTTTATCTGTAGATCAAATAACACAGCATAATAATTATCAAACATCCCCTCTCTATTGAAATGATTTATTATTCCAAAAAATGGTATAAAAATTCATAAATCAGTATTTCGTGTCTTCTTTTTATACAAAAAGTGATAACTATTTAGTTAGTTAACAGTTTAGTAACAAATAAATATAAACAATAAACCCTTTAAATTCAGTGGTCTTGTTATTTTTTGTAATCATTTCGTGTTTTTTGGTTAATTTATTCTGGTCAAACGTAATAATACACGGTATGGTTTATCAAGTCTTATGACAGCGTTGTCATTAAATATTGACAGCGCTGTCGTAAACTAAATAAATTATTTTAAGCTAAAAAAATAATATTCTAACGAAGCTAAAATAATAACATTCTAAAAACAAAACGTGTGTAAGGGAAAGTCGATGTCAACTAAAACATTTAAAAAAGGCGTATTAGCTAGTTCAATTGCTATGATCTTAGCTGGTGTATCATCACAAGCTATTGCTGCTGAAGAAGCGGCAGTTAATAAAGACGACGTAGAAGTCATTCAAGTAACTGGTATTCGAGGTAGCTTAAAAGCTAACGTAAATGCTAAACGATTTGCTGATGGCGTTGTTGATGTAATTAGCTCAGAAGATATTGGTAAATTTCCAGATAAAAACGTTGCTGATTCTTTAGCACGTATTCCTGGTGTTACTATTCAACGTCAATTCGGTGAAGGCTCTTCAGTATCAATTCGTGGTGCTGGTGCAGAATTTACTAAAACAACTTTAAATGGTCAAAACGTTGCATCTACTGGCTGGTTTGTACTTGAACCTGCAAAACGTAGTTTCAACTATGAATTACTTCCTTCAGAAATCGTAGGTGATTTAGAAGTTTATAAAACATCACAAGCTGATCTTATCGAAGGTGGTGTTGGTGGTACGGTTGTTGTTAATACACGTACGCCTCTAGAATTAGACGCTAACAGCGCTTATGCTTCTGTTGAAGCGCAATACTCAGATGATTCAGAGTCAGTTGATCCTCAAATTTCTGCTATGTATAGCTGGAAAAATGAAGATGAAAACTTTGGTGTAATGGTTTCTGGTGTAATGCAAGAACGTGAATTACAGCGTCAAGGTAATGAAGCTTTTTGGCAGTGGGGCGCGGGTCCTGTTGCATTTGAACAAGAACGTAAACGTCAAGCGCTAACTGTCGCTTTAGAATATGCACCTACAGATAATTTATCTTTCGTATTGAATGCGATGGATATGAAAATGGAAGCAGACAACACTAACTACGCCTTATGGATGACTCAAGGTGATTGTGGTTGGGGTGGTGCACAATGTGACACTGGTAGAGGTGAAACTACTCAGTGGATTGATCGCGGTACAGTAAATTCGGATGGTAATGGCGTACCAGCGGCAGGTCCTTTATATACTGGTTTTTATCAGGCTCGTCCTCGTGAAGCTACGATGAATTCAGACTTAATTGATTTACAAACCACGTATGAAGGTGATTCATTCACATTAGAAGTACAATTTGGTAGTACTACATCTACGGGTGGTACTGATTTTGAAATGGTACTTGAAGATGGTAATGGTGGTACGCCAGTTAATGGTGGTACATACGATTTTACTGGTGGTCAGCAAACTTGGGATATTCCTAATGGCATTGCTGGTCAATCAATGGCTGAGTATGATCCCGGCTCATTCGCTATGGGGACAGGCTCTAACTTTAATGCTACGCCTAAAACAGATGAAGAAACATACTTACAAGCTGATTTTGAATATGAACTTGATGGTGACTTTATAACAAGTATTAAAACTGGTTTCCGTTACGGTGATCACAATACTACTTCTCGTCGTTTTGAGTTTGACCAAGATGCTGGTTTTGATAATATGCTTTCTACGTCAGGTCTAAGAACAGGTACTATTAATGTAGGTGACGGAAATTATCAAATATCTGATTTTGATATTGATGCTTTTAAAGATATTGCAAAAGCTAGCATCACAGGCAAAACTGAAGACCTAGGTTCTTATAGAGAACTTGACGAAACCAATACAGCGCTTTATTTAATGGCAAACTATAATACCGATAGCGGCTTCCGTGGTAATTTTGGTGTACGTTATGTTATGACTGATGCTACCTCTACTTATTACCAAAATGGCGTTAAAAATAGCACTGATGGTGATTATGCTGAAATATTACCAAGTGCTAACTTAGCATATAACCTTACTGATGATGTTATTATCCGTGCAGCAGCTGCTCGTACAATGGCTCGTCCTCAGTATAACGATATGTATGTTAACCCTAATGTTTTAGGTGCTAATGATAACTTAGATAACAACCAATTCTGGGTTGTTGGTAACGTAGACTTAGACCCTTTCATGGCTGACCAATTTGAAATTGGTGTTGAATGGTACTTCAATGAAAGTTCATTATTAGGCGCAACAGTGTTTATGAAGGATGTTGCTAACTTTGTTAGTATTACAGAGTATCAATCAACTACAGCTAACTTACCTGGTGGTCCTTTTCCTGGTGACCTTCGCCCTGAAGAAGATGCGGCTGGTTGGACAGTACAAGAGAAACAAAACTCTAAAGAAGGTGAAGTATTTGGTCTTGAATTACAATACCAACAAGACTTTGATAACGGTTTTGGTTTAATGGCTAACTACACTTATACGGATACTAGCACTGATACAGATACTTTCAGTGATAATAACCCTTATTTGAGTGATAGTTCAGACCATGTAATGAATGCTTCAGGTTTCTATGAAAATGAAGACTTCTCTGTACGTATATCTTATAACTACCGTTCTGAGTACATGCTTCGTGAAGAAGGTTCTTATGGCAACCGTTTACATGATTCATTTGGTACTTTAGACCTTGGCGCTGTTTACCATATGAATGATAATGTTGACTTTAAACTTGACGTTGTTAATTTAACAGGCTCTGGTTCGGAACAGACAGGTAATAACCAGTTTGATGATTCAAATGGTTTTGCTCAAGGCTTCCCATTATTTTCTTATGAAATGGCTACTCGTATCAATGCGGGTGTAAGCTTCAGATTCTAAGCTTATAGTTATTATAAATAGTGTTTAAAAAAGGGGAGTAATACTCCCCTTTTTTTTTGCTCAAAATTTAAGAGAGATCTATTCGAAAAAGGCTGGAAAATATCAGCATAATCTCATATAACTAATTATAAAAAACAACCTCAAGGATATTTAAATGACTTCTGCAATCCAAGCCGTAAATTATGCTAGCCATAGTAAAATAAAAATTAAATCTAGTGCTAACTATCAGCATGCTAAAAGTCAGCAAGTAGTACCGCTTATTATTCATGAGTTTTCACGTGCAAGTGCTGAAATGCCAATTGTATTTGTTAAGAATGGTCAAACAGGTGAGCTTCAATCTGTTGCTTTACTCGGCTTAACCGTTAATGAAAACCTCTTTTACAGTGAAGATAAATGGTTAGCGAACTACCTTCCTGCTTTGATTACGCATCACCCATTTGCTTTATTGCCAAGCCAAAATGATGAGAGTCAGCTTCAGGTTGTCATTAAGGAAGACAGTCACCTTGTTTCAAATGAAGAAGGGGATGCACTTTTTGATGATAAAGGTAATGAAACACAATATATGGAGAAGCGTAAAAGCGCTTTGGGCCATTATTATGAAAATAGTCAAACTACCAAAGCTTTTATGGACTTGTTGGTCGAAAAGTCATTGCTAAGTGAGCAAAATTTAACGATGAAATTAAATGATGAAAATATTTCGATTAATGGTGTGTATTTAGTTGATGAGAAAGCATTAAAAGCTTTACCTGATGAGGACTTTCTAATCCTTCGTCAAAGAGGTTACTTAGCGCCTATTTATAATCACTTAAGCTCTTTGCATCAGTTAAGTCGTTTAGCTAGGTTAAAAAGCGAAGTGTAAATAACATTATAGGTAGTGGGAGGACGTATGGTCTCAGAACAAGTTAAATCTATTGCAATTGTTGGCGGTGGCTCATCTGGTTGGATGACAGCTTTATATTTAAATAAACTTTATAATCATAGCCAAGCTACTGTTGCAATCACTTTGATTGAAAGTCCTGAAATCCCCACTGTTGGTGTTGGTGAAGCAACAGTGCATAGCATCCGAAGTTACTTTGCTGCTATGGGATTAGATGAAAAAGAGCTACTGCAAGCGACTAATGGCACATTGAAAACAGGCATTATGTTTCGTAACTGGATGAAGCCTAATGAAGATGGTTCCACGCATGAGTATTTTCACTCCTTTGACCAACAAAATATTGCGCGAAGCATAGATATATCATCAGCTTGGTTTCTAAGTAAAGGTTATAACAAGCAACGTTTTGATGAGGCCACCTCGATATCGCCACATTTGATTAAAGACAAGTTGTCACCAAAGCATGCTAATTCTCGACCTTATGAAGGTGTTGTGCCTTACGGTTACCATCTAGATGCGATTAAAATGGCCGCGTTTATGGCTAAAAAAGGTGTTGCTGCCGGTATTACTCACGTAAAAGCTGTGGTCGATGATGTTGAAGTTGAAGGTGAAAACATTGTACGCGTTCGCACAAGTAAAGGCAGCTTTACCGCAGATTTATTTATAGATTGTACTGGGTTCAAAGGCTTATTAATCAACTCAGTTAAAGAGAGAAAAGACAACTGGCAGTCTTTTGAAGATGCACTGCCTTGTAATAAAGCGGTTGCAGTACAACTTGCTTACAGTGACGATCAAGAGCCTAAACCTTATACAGAGGCTACCGCTTTAAGTAATGGCTGGGCTTGGCAGATAGACTTAATGAACCGTCGAGGTACCGGGTATGTTTATGATGGAAATCGTTTAAGCAAAGACGAAGCAGAAACAGAGTTGCTTAATTACCTTAACGAAGGTAATGGACGTGAAAAAGAAGTACTACGGACTGTACATCTTGATATGAACATAGGCTGTTTGAAAGAATTCTGGGTCGGTAACTGTCTTGCTCTTGGTTTATCCGGAGGGTTTATTGAGCCATTAGAGTCAACAGGGTTACACCTTGTTAATACGAGTGCTCGCTTATTAGGAACTCATTTGACCGGGACAAATACAGCACAAGCTGTGCGTGATTCTTATAATAAAATAATGAATAGTACCTACCAAGATCTGAAACACTTCATCGTGTTACATTACTGTTTAACCGATAGGGATGACACTGAATTTTGGCGTGAGGTAGGTGAAACCGTTCAATATTGTGATGGATTAAAGCAGAAACTTGCTACTTGGCAGCACAAGGTTTGTGAGTTTATGGATATTGGGGGAGGTTATACTACGATGTTTTCTGATAGTAATTATCGCTCAGTTTTATATGGTATGAAACACTATCCACAACTAAATCTCGCTGTGGATAAAGATGAAAATAACAAGATGTTTCATGAATTTGACAATCGAGTTACCCACGTAAGTAATATTGTTATGCCTTATCGAGATTATTTGAAAAACCTGCATAAGCCCCAGAAGCTTTAACCTTTCAGTGGAGTAATTTTCATGTCGCAAACAAATGTAATTCAAAAAATTGTTATCGTTGGTGGCGGTACAGCTGGCTGGCTAGCAGCGAATCATTTAGCAAAAAACTTGATTACCAATTCAGTCAATAGCATCGAAATAACCTTAGTTGAATCAGCTAATATACCTACCATTGGTGTAGGGGAGGGTACTGTGCCCATGATGCGTCAATCTTTACAGCATCTAGGAATTAGTGAGACTGAATTTATTCTCGAATGTGATGCCACTTTTAAACAGGGGATTAAATTTGTAGATTGGACCACTAACCCTGTTGCGGGTAAACCTGCCTATTACCATCATATCTTTGATTATCCTAAAACTAGTGAGTTAGATTTAACGGCTTACTGGCTGAAAAATATGAAAGGCTCAGGTATAAGTTATGTTGATGCATTATCCATTCAAGGAAAAATTTGTGATGCTGGTTTAGCACCTAAAATGATTACCACACCTGAGTTTCAAGGTGCCACCTCTTATGGTTATCATTTAGATGCCAATAAGTTTTCAGCACTACTTGCTAAGAATGCAGTTAAGAAGTTAGGTGTTACACATATTCAAGCCGATGTTGTAAGTGTTTTACAGCATGAAAATGGTGAGATTAGTTCTTTGGTTATCGCTAATGGAGAGAATATTCAGGGAGACTTTTTTGTTGATTGTACTGGTTTTAAGTCTTTATTATTAGGTGAGAAACTCAAGGTTCCTTTTAAAGATAAAAGCGGCACACTCTTTGTTGATCATGCCGTTGCTATTCAAGTTCCTTATGAACAAGCAGATGCCCCAATTGCATCACATACAATTTCTACAGCACTCACTTCTGGCTGGGTTTGGGATATAGGGCTGAAAGAGCGACGTGGTATTGGGCATGTTTATTCTTCGAGTCATACCTCACATGAACAAGCGGAACAAGATCTAAGGGCGTATATTGGTCCTATATCTGACGGTGTTGATAGTCGTCTAATTCCAATGAAGATAGGCTATAGGGAAAAGTTCTGGCATAAAAACTGTGTCGCATTAGGCTTGTCTCAAGGCTTTGTCGAGCCCCTTGAAGCCACGGGTTTATTAGTCTTTGATGCAACAGCTAAAATGCTAGCCGAGCAGTTCCCGAGCAGTAAACTCGATATGCCACTTATTGCGAAACAATTTAATGAACGGGTTGCCCTTAGTTGGGATAATGTCATCGATTTTGTAAAAGCACACTATTGTCTATCTAAACGTGATGACAGTCAGTTTTGGTTAGATAACCGAGCAAATGATAGTATCCCTGATTCTCTACAAGAGCGATTGGAACGATGGAAGTATCAGCCACCAAGTCCCTATGATTTTTCCAATAAATTTGGCGTTTTTAATTTAGAAAATTATCAATATATTTTGTACGGGATGGACTTTGACACCAATCTAACTCATTTTCAGCATCGACTAAGCCAAGATGAGCTAGCAAGTAAGGTCTTTGCGGATATTAGTAACCATTCTGATTTAGCATTAAATAAACTTCCAAAGCATCGTGAGCTTATTGATAAAATTTATCAATATGGATTACAAAAAATTTAATCAAATAATAAGTAATGATTAATACTCAGCTGTTAATCATTATTTTCCACTTTAAGCCATAAAACTTTATATGTATCTATTAAGTTACCGTATAAATATCCAGTTAAATTGAATTGAATGCACACTGACAACTAAATGTGTGCGATCTTGTTACCAGATTGATGTTTTGTGTGTTTAATTTTGACAGCGCTGTCAAAATTAAGGATAGTTAAGCTAATATAAATTTTTAAAGCAGAACAGTCTTTATCATATAAAGCTGTATAAGGTCCTTTAACATGTACATTAAGAAGATGAATAAAAAAATGTTGGCGCTTACCATTGCCGCTAGCTTATCATTACTCGGTTGTGACAAAGCCCCTAAACCAGCCGTTGATACTGGCGAGAAGATTAACCTGCAAGCAATATATTCAGTTACGCAAAGTGACATAAATAAAATTGCTGAAAACTTAGTGGTTAACTATCGCGTCGTTACTAATATTCCTACTGATAAGTGCGACGGTAAAGTTGCTGATGGCGCCTGTTTTGAAGTGGAGTTAACTTTTACCGCTAAACAAGCTATTGCAGCAAAAGACTGGACTATTCACTTTAGTCAAATTGCGCCTATACAATCTTTTGAAAGCGATGATTTTAGCGTAAAACACCTCAATGGCGATTTACATCTAATTAGTTTAAAGGATACTTTTTCTGGTTTTGCTCCAGGTGAACAAAAAACGTTAAACTTCCGCGCTATGTTTTGGTCATTAGCTGAATCAGATGTTATGCCTAACTATATTGTTAGTGCACCCGGTTTAGAAGCACGAGTCATTGAAAGTACCAAACCATATATCGATAAAGAATCGGGTTTAGAAGTCTTGCCACACGTTGAAACGTTTACTGATACTAATACTCAGTTTAAACGTAGTGCAGCAGATAAAACTCAATGGCTAACCAGTGAAAAACTTTATCAGCGTAATGCCGTGCTTGTTGAAGATAAGTTAGCTGTTATTCAAGCCATTATCCCAACACCTACTTCTGTTAGCATCGATGCAAACGCCGGCTTTGTTGATATTAGTCATGGTATTGCTGTTTCATTAGGCAATGTTAAACACACAGAGGTCGATGCCGCTATTTCACGTTTAGCTGAACTAGGTGTGAAACAGAGCGCTAAAGGGCTACCTTTGCGTTTAAGTATTGTAAGTAATAACGATAAAATAATTGGTAGTTATAGTTTAGCGGTAACAGACAAAGAAATTACCATCGTAGGTGTTGACGGTAATGGCGTATTCAATGGTTTACAATCATTAGCAAGCTTAGTAACTGTCGGGGAGTCTCGACTACCCATGTTAGCGGTTGATGATGAACCTCACTTCGCCTTTCGAGGAATGTTAGTTGATGTTGCCCGTAATTTTCATTCGAAGGACTTTATTTTAAAACTGCTTGATCAAATGGCAGCATACAAATTAAATAAATTACATTTACACCTGGGAGATGATGAAGGTTGGCGTTTAGAAATTCCAAGCTTGCCAGAATTAACCGATATTGGTGCAAAACGCTGCTTTGATATAACAGAAGACAATTGTTTAATGCCGCAGTTAGGCGCAGGTGCTGATGAAAACTCATCGGTAAGTGGCTATTACAGCGTAAGTGATTACCAAGAAATTTTACAAGCCGCTACCGCGCGTCATATTCAAGTGATCCCATCACTTGATATGCCAGGTCATTCACGATCGTCAATAAAAGCAATGACTGCTCGTTATAAAAAATTCATGGCGTTAGAAGATGAAGCAAAAGCTAAGCAATTCTTGTTAGAAGATTTTGATGATAAAACTAATTATTCCTCAGTGCAGTTTTATGGTGATAACACCATCAATGCCTGTTTAGAGTCTTCTTATGATTTTGTTATTGAAGTGATGACACAAGTTAAGAAAATTCATGCTGATGCAGGCCAACCGCTTACTCGTTATCATATTGGCGCAGATGAAACGGCAGGTGCTTGGTTAGAATCTCCAGCTTGTAAAGCCTTTGTTGCAGATAATGACAAAGGTGTGACGAAAATGAGTGAGCTTGGTGCTTATTTCATTGAGCGTGTTGCTGGTATTTTATCAGAGCTTGATATTGAAACGGCTGGTTGGAGTGATGGTATGGAGCATACTCGTAAAGAGAATATGCCTGCTATCGTTCAAGCTAATGCTTGGGATGCTCTCTTTTGGGGTGGTCACGATAAAGTTCATCAGTTAGCAAACAGAGATTGGCAAGTTGTTATTTCTAGCCCTGATGTATTGTATTTTGATTTTCCTCATGAAGCGGATCCAAAAGAACATGGCTACTACTGGGCATCACGCCATACCAATACTGAAAAAGTCTTCCAGTTTATGCCGGATAACTTGCCTGTTCATGCTGAGTTTTGGTTAGATAGGCAAGATAACGCTTATGTAGCTGATGACACTAAAACACCATTAGCGCCAGGCCAAAAGTTCTTAGGCATCCAGGGGCAGTTGTGGAGCGAAAACGTTCGTACCGATGATATGGTTGAGCACAAAGTATTTCCACGCTTATTAGCACTTGCAGAGCGTGCATGGCATCAAGCTGATTGGGCCGTACCTTATAATTATAAAGGCGCAAAATATTCATCGCAAAGTAATACGTTTACTGCTGAATTAAAGGCTATGCGTGATAACCAATGGCAGTTATTTGCAAATACCTTAGGTCACAAAGAATTTGCTAAACTTGATTTAGCACAAATTGATTACCGTTTACCTACAGTTGGGGCGATTATCAAAGCTGGTAAATTACACGCTAATATCGCCTTCCCGGGCTTAACGATAGAGTATCAAGTAAACGGCGGAAACTGGCTTAATTATCAAGAGCCTATTGCAGTTTCAGGTGAGATAAGTATTAGAAGTCGTAGTACTAATGGCTTGAGAGCAAGTCGTATTACTCAGGTAAAGTAATCCAAGTAAAATAATTACTAAAACAACTGACTGATATTTTTCATTATTATCAGTCAGTTAAGTTACATTTAGTAACATTAATCAATAAAGCTGTATTTTTATTCAAGAAAAGAAATGACAACGCTGTCATTTCTAGCTAAGATGAAAAAACAAAAATTAATCGTATATGCAGTTAACATGGGGTTGGTATGCTGACAAGTAGTGACAAAAACAATGAATTATTTTTAGGTATTGATGGCGGTGGTAGTAAATGTAAAGCCATTATTATGAATAAAGATAATGAAATACTTGGTACAGGCATTTCAGGTCCAGGCAATCCGTTACATGGTTTTGAGCAAGCGACAAACTCTATTACTGAGTCGGCGAAATTAGCCCTTGAAGATGCTGGCTTAACTCACATAGAACTAAGTGAATTAGTCGCTGGCGTAGGCCTTGCAGGTGTTAATATACCGGTACTGTTTGATAAAATGGCTGATTGGCAACATCCTTTTAAAACAATTTATTTAGCTACCGATTTATTAATCGCTTGTCTAGGTGCTCATGATGGTGGCGATGGTGCTGTTATTATCAGTGGTACTGGCTCATGTGGCTTTGCTTGTGTTGAAGAGAAACACAGTATTGTTGGTGCTCATGGTTTTCCTCATGGTGATAAAGGTAGTGGCGCTTGGTTTGGCTTACAAGGTGTTAAGCAGGTTCTATTATCGCTTGATGGTTTAGTTCAACCAACATTAATGTCAGCTGTGCTTTTACAGAAGCTTAACTGCAACGATGATACCGATTTAGTTGAAGCCGTGGCGAGTCAAAAGGCAACATTCTATGCACAGCAGGCAAACCTAGTGTTTGATGCTGCAGAGCAGGGTGATCAAGTTGCCTTGGCTATTGTTGCTGAAGGTGCTGAGTACATTAATAGTATCGCGCGTACTTTAACGACAAAAAATCCACCACGTATTTCTATGCTTGGTGGCTTAACACCAAGATTAAAATCTTGGTTAGCAGATAACATCAAGGAAACCCTTGAAGAGCCAATACATGCGCCAGAAGTCGGCTCTGTTCTTTTCGCAAGACAGCAACAGGCTAAGCAGTCTGTACAGCAATCTGCGTAATAGCGGTATAATCTAGCTTTCCCATTGAACTTGATATTCTAGGACAACTAATGACACAAATACGCTTTCATGCTCAACGACTTTTTGACGGTCAAGCTTTCCTTGAAGATCAAGTGTTGACCATAGTTGACGGTAAAATTACCGATATTGACCAAGACACAAGCAAGGTCGATATTATTGCTACTGGCTTAGTTGTTCCTGGTTATATCGATTTACAAGTTAATGGCGGCGGTGGGGCATTGTTCAATGACTCACCTTCGGTTGATAACTTAAAAACAATCATGTCTGCTCATGCTAAATTTGGCACTACAGCGATGATGCCGACATTAATTACTGATAAATTTGAAATAATGCAGCAAGCTGCAGATGCTATTGCTCAAGCATTGTCAGAAGGTGTTCCTGGTATTGTCGGTATACACTTTGAAGGCCCTCATTTATCAGTTGCGAAGAAAGGCACCCATTGTGCCGACTATATCCGTGCTCTTTCAGATGATGAATGGCAGGTGCTTACACGAAAAGACATTGGCCAAGTTATTGTTACACTAGCCCCTGAGACTGTTAATGCCGAAGATATTACACGTATGGTTGAATTGGGCATTAAAGTTTGCTTAGGCCATACCAATGCCGATTATCAAACGGCTCAGCAGGCTATTGATGCAGGAGCTAGTGGTTTTACTCATCTGTTCAATGCTATGTCACCATTACAAGGGCGTGAGCCTGGTGTTGTTGGTGCGGCGCTTTTAAATAACAATACAAGTTGCGGTTTAATTGTTGATGGCTTCCATGTTGATTACGCTAGTTGTAAATTAGCGATTCAAGCTAAGCCGCAAGGTAAAATATTTTTAGTCACTGATGCAATGCCACCAGTGGGTACAGATCAAACCCAATTCGCTTTATACGATCGAACCGTTTATGTTGATAACGGCAAACTTACCTCGACAACAGGTGAGCTAGCTGGCTCTTCATTAGATATGGCTAGTGCAGTAAAAAATACTCATCAAGGATTAGGCATTGAGTTAGGCGAAGCAATTCGTATGGCAAGTTTATACCCAGCAGAATACTTATATCAAAATCAAGCAGTAATTCGTGGTGAACTGACTCAAGGAAAGCAAGCTGATATGGTCGTGTTAAATGATGATTTATCAGTAAAAGAGACCTGGATTGCAGGTGAAAAAGTTTAATCACACCCCAATAAATTTACGCAATAATTATAACAATAATGCAAGTTAACGAGGAAATTATGGAAATGTCTTTAGCAGAAGAGAAAAAACAGAGTAATGCCGTGCCGATGATAATCGTCGCCGGGCTATTTTTTATCCTAGGTTTTGCTACCTGGTTAAACGGCTCCTTAATGCCGTACTTGCAACAAATACTGCAATTAACTCCCTTTCAAGCATCGTTGATATTATTTTCTTTTTATATTGCGGTTACCTTTACTGCCTTACCTTCTGCAGCGATTATTCGTAAAGTAGGCTACAAAAATGGTATGGCAATGGGTATGGGTACTATGATGATTGCTGGTTTACTTTTCATTCCAGCAGCTAAAACCCAGATATTTCCATTATTCTTACTGGCTCAGTTAGTGATGGGCGCAGGTCAAACCTTGCTACAAACAGCTGTTAACCCGTATGTGGTACGTATTGGCCCTGAAGAGTCAGCAGCTGCACGTATTTCAATTATGGGTATCTTAAATAAAGGTGCTGGTGTTGTTGCACCAATCGTATTTACTGCCTTAATCTTAAGTGGCTTTAGTGGCACTGTAGGTACTGAGTTAAGCCAAATTCAAATTGATGCAATGGCTGATAAATTAATTCTACCTTACCTAGGTATGGCTTTATTTATTGGTATTCTTGGTTATGCCGTGAAAAAATCTCCTTTGCCTGAACTAGCTAGTGAAGAAGAGGAAGGGGAAGCCGGACATAAAGGTCAATTAAAAGAAGCACTTTCTCACCCCAACTTAGCATTGGGTGTTGTAGCATTATTTCTATATGTAGCAGTAGAAGTTATCGCTGGTGATACTATTGGTGCTTTCGCCCTTGCACTAGGTGTTGAAAACTACAGTGTCATGACTTCATATACTATGGGTTGTATGGTGCTTGGTTACATTCTAGGTATCGCGCTTATTCCACGCTTTATCTCACAACAAAAAGCATTGATGGTCTCAGCGGTTTTAGGTTTGGCACTAAGCTTTGGTGTTATCTTCGGAGATAATAACTCTTTCGCTATCGCTAACTCGTTATCGTTTATTTTGGGTGGTGCTCAGTTACCTGATACTCTGATATTGATTGCTTTCTTAGGGCTTGCTAACGCGATTGTATGGCCTGCTGTTTTCCCATTAGCGCTTTCAGGCGTAGGTAAACTAACCAGTGTTGGCTCTGCTCTTTTAGTTATGGGTATTTCAGGTGGCGCCTTTGGTCCATTATTCTGGAGCTTAGTCAGTGGCACTAGCGGACAGGCAGTAGATCTTCAAGGTGGTTATGTCGTGATGTTACCTTGTTATTTATTTATTTTATTCTACGCTGTTAAAGGCTGTAAAATGAAATCTTGGAAATAGACTAAGTTAAGATATGTTAACTCTAGTTAAAGACGTTTAGCACTGCGAGTAAAAGCCGCGCTTTAAACGCTCAATAAACAAACCTCGGTTTAGCCTTGTTATACAATGGCTAAGCCGAGGTTTTTTTATATCTTTAATTCAACAGCTTACCCGATAGACGAGAAAGTTATATTATATTGTTAATTGATGTTTAAAACATGACGTACTGGTTGTACCAGGTGTTGACCTAGTGGAACAATCGTACTAATATAAGAACATTGCTTAAGGTCAAACCACTATTGTGGGGTTAGGAAGCCATCTTAAGCTAAGTTTAGAGTTAATAATAAACTTTGTATAAAAGCACTTAAAAGCACTTAAAAGGATTTAATTATGGGTGAAGCTAAAAGGAAAGTTACGGTTATCTATTGCTGTGATGATGAATTAGCGATGTATAGGAAAACAGAAAGTTTTAACTTAAATGCCTATGGCGATATGATCATTCCACATGACTTTAAACGTGGAAAAACTATCGTTGCGGTGTGTGATGGTGATATTGATATCATCAACAGTGTAGGTGACAAACTTGTTGAAGAGTACTGGCATTAATAAGGTTATAGCTAAATAAAATGGCTAAAAACGAACATAAAAAAGGTGACTTTAATGTCACCTTTTTTGTGTCTGTTAAATAGCAATCAGACTAATTTATTAATCCGATTGTTATGAGTTTAATAGCTATTAGTCTTTTTACTTTCTAGTTGTTTTTCACTGTAAGTAGCTTTGTCATGTTTCTGACCAGCAGCTTCAGCGAGCTCCGCAGGCATATAGTTTTCATCATGCTTGGCAAGGACTTCACTCGCTTCAATGCTTAAACCCGTTGGCGGATGCTCAGTCAAAGTACCATTAGCGACAATACCTTGTCCTTCACGAAATAGATCCGGTAAAATTCCTTCGTAATACACAGTAACCATAGGGTCACTATCTTTGAAAATGATAGGCATGGTCATATCGCTAAGCTTAAATGATACTTTAAGGCTTTCAGGATCGCGACTTACGGAGCCAGGAACCACTAAACCACCGATACGAATACGTTGACCAAGACTTGGCATTAAACCCGTCTCTTTTTTACCTTGGGTGATCTCTGACGGGGTAAAAAATAAATCAATGTTTTGACTTAAGGCATATAAAACAAGTCCTGCTACAACTCCTATGCCAATTAG
Organism: Colwellia sp. 75C3; assembly: GCF_002836255.1. Taxonomy (GTDB): domain Bacteria; phylum Pseudomonadota; class Gammaproteobacteria; order Enterobacterales; family Alteromonadaceae; genus Colwellia. The sequence continues at coordinate 161,626 of NZ_PJAU01000031.1, forward strand.
GATAGAGCCAACAATTGCAAGACGTTTTTTACGGCGTGGATTCATTATTCAGTTACCTCGTTTAATACTTCATTTTGTTTTTTGCGTAGCTCTTTAGCTTGTCGAAGTTTGTCTTCTCGTTGCTTACGCTTTGAAATTTGTGTGATAATCTGCTGATGACCCGCTTTAGAACTGATCAATAACAGGGTAAGTATCAAAGCTGCTGCACCAAAAGAAAGCCAGACATAAAAGCCATAACCACCCATATTGATGAAATCGCTGAAACTATTAAATTGCATTAAATGCTCTCCAATTACGCACTAATTTTAGTGTTGTTTTATGTTACTTAGTGTTATTTAACTGTGTTTTGTTGTACTAGTTCGCGCACCCAAGGACGAATGCTGTTGCGCGCTAGAATTTCATTACGAAAACGTAGACATATAATCACCCCGACTAATAATGAAAAACCAATAAAACAAAAAATAAATGGCCACAACATGTCAAGTGACATGGATGGTTTTCCCAATTTACTTACCGTTGAGCCTTGATGAAGGGTGTTCCACCACTCTACAGAGTATTTAATAATTGGGATGTTTATCACACCTACTAGGGTAAGTATTCCAGCCGCTTTTCCTGCTAAATTTTTATCTTCAAAGGCGTTATGTAAGGCGATGACCCCGAGATACAAAAATAATAAGATAAGCTCAGATGTTAAACGTGCATCCCAAATCCACCACGTCCCCCACATTGGTTTACCCCAAGCAGCACCAGTGATTAATGCTATGGCAGTAAACGCTGCGCCAACAGGCGCCATCGCAGCAGCAGATGCATCAGCAAGCTTTAATTGCCATACTAAACTGCTAAATGCGGCTATTGCCATGGAAACATAAATCCCCATGGATAACGAAGCGGCAGGTACATGGATATAGAAAATACGAAAACTGTGACCTTGCTGATAATCAGCAGGGGCAAATAATAATGCCCAGACTAAACCAATACTTAAAAATATTGCCGCTAGGGCACTTAACCAAGGTAATAATTTATTGGTAAAGTGATAAGACACTTCTGGGTTTGCATAAGGGTGTAACCATTTCCACATCAGTTGGTACTCACTTTTAGGGCAGCGCCAACAGCAAAAGGAGCTAGCGTTAAAGATCCAAAGAATAATGCGGCGATTATAGCAAGTTGGCCGCTGTAAGGTAAACCAAGCGCGGCAGTATCTATCGCGCTGGTGGCAAAAATTAATACCGGAATATAAAGCGGTAAAACAAGTAAGCTAAGTAATACGCCACCTTTTTTGATGCCTACGGTAAGCGCAACGCCCACGGCACCAAGTAAGCTAAGTACTGGCGTACCCAATAATAAGGTAAGTAATAAGGCGGTATAGCTGTTTTCATCTAAATGCAATAACACCGCTAACAGTGGTGCTATTAAGATAAGCGGCAAACCCGTTATTAACCAATGAGCAAATATTTTGGCTAATACTAAGACAAAAATAGGGTGAGGACTAAGTAACATTTGCTCTAGTGAACCATCGAGATGATCGGATTTAAATAAGCGATCTAATGATAATAACGTGGCGAGTAGGGCGGCTACCCAAATAATTCCTGGCGCAATACGACTTAACGTTTGTGCTTCAGGACCAATACCTAAAGGGAAAAGGGTTACTACGATAACAAAAAATAATAATGGATTAACAATGTCATCTTTATGTCGCATAGCAATGGTCAAATCGCGTTTTAATACCAACATAAAGGCACGGCGATAAGATAACGGCTGTGATGACGGTGCAGCATTTTCTAACACGGTATTGTCTATCACGGAATTGCCGTTCATAGCGGTTAAGTTTTCAGTCTCTTGAGTTGACTGTGCTTTTAAGGTCATTAGGTTACTTTCTCTAAGCGCTATAAAATGTATGCATATGAGTCAAAAACACTATCATAGGTAACTATAATCTAAGGTGATTTTTTTGACTTGTGCGGGCTTAATACTGATTAAATCTTGATGTGTGGTTAAAATAACACAACCACCTCGTTGTGCATGAGCAGAAAATAGCTGTTCTAAACCGGCAACGCCTTGTTTATCTATGGCAGTAAAAGGCTCATCTAAAATCCAAATAGGCGCATTACTTTGGTATAAACGGGCTAAGGCAATACGTCTATGCTGGCCGGCACTTAAATGGGACGCTAAACTGTCTTCAAAACCAGAAAGATTTACCTTGGCTAAATAAGCTAAGCTTTCTTGTGTTTTATTACCGTGTAACGCTAAATTAAAATCAAGATTTTCTTCTGCCGTCATTTCACCTTTTACGCCAGATAAATGGCCGAAATACAACAAGTTTTGATGAAACTCTTCTCGACAGAGGCTAATTATCTCGTTCTTATATAATATTTGACCATCATAAGGTTGCGATAGTCCTGATAAAATACGTAATAAGCTGGTTTTTCCTGAGCCGTTCGGACCTTCAACTTGCACTATGTCACCGGGATAAATTTCCACTGATAGTTCGTCAAATAATAAGCGTTCTTCTCGAATGCAGGTTAGATTTACTGCACTTATCAAGGGAGTTGAGGTTTTTTTGGACAATGGATTCACTTATTCTTTATCAACGTTATTTAAAAGTTTATTATATACCCATTATCATTCAAGATGCAGGTTTCAGAGTGTTTGAGCCACTTCATTTCAAGGCGCTGTGATGAAATAATGGTTGTTCCATTATAAATCACAGCAACGACGAAGTGATGTGGCTCAAACGCTTCTTCGATGGGTTTTAAAGGGCTTTATACTGCGTTAAATAATGAAACCATAGAATGACTATGCTTAAATTATTCCCTTGCCTAAAACTCTTTAAATTCCCACTGAAATCCTGCACTTTGATTGGTACGGGTATATCAAGCTAGTAGAGTGGATTCTAGCGTATGTTTGTCGAGTAATTCTTGATATGGATCGTATAATCACTTTGGGTGATATAATACCATAGCCAATATTAACACAGCCAAGATTAACATAGCCCAAGAAACTTGTAACATTATGAAACAACTTGAGCAGTTAATTTACATTAATATTCAACCTCATAAAATGTTAGTATGACGCGATAATTTTTAACCTCATTAGTATTGATAACAATCACTAAAGGTTAATTGTTTTTTGAAGTAGAGCGGAGAACCCAATGATACCAGAACTGGTAGCGACACAAATGCCTGAGCTTATACCTGAGCTCGGTCACTTAGCCCTTATTATTGCTTTAGCATTTGCTATTTGCTTAAGTTTGATTCCCTTAATAGGTGTTCATAGTCCAGAGCAGAGTTCTTTAAAGAAACTCATGACCTATGCTAGACCACTTGCTTACGGTATGTTTTTTTTCACCGGTATCAGTATTATCATCCTTGCGTACAGTTTTGTCGTTGATGATTTCTCTATTAAGTATATCGCCAGTCATTCTAATACGCATTTGCCGTATTATTTTAAAATAAGCGCGGTATGGGGCGGTCATGAAGGCTCCTTATTATTGTGGGTGTTCTCATTAACAGCATGGACAGCCGCTGTTGCGCGTTTTTCACAAGACATTGAAGAAGAGTTTATTGCACGTGTGTTAGCTGTTATGGGTATGATTGCTATCGGATTTATCGCTTTCACCCTTTTAACTTCTAACCCATTTGAACGCTTATGGCCGAATGTGCCAATGGAAGGTCGTGATTTAAATCCATTATTACAAGATGTTGGTTTAATTATTCATCCGCCATTGTTATATCTTGGTTATGTTGGTTTTGCTGTTGCCTTTGCTTTTGCTGTCGCCGCGTTAATGGCCGGGAAAATGGATGCCGCATGGGCTCGTTGGTCTCGTCCTTGGACCGTAGGCGCTTGGATGTTCTTAACTGTAGGTATCGCGCTAGGTAGCTGGTGGGCTTATTATGAACTTGGCTGGGGTGGTTGGTGGTTCTGGGATCCTGTTGAAAATGCATCATTTATGCCATGGCTTATTGGTACCGCGCTGATCCACTCTTTAGCCGTAACAGAAAAACGTGGTACTTTTAGAAACTGGACTATATTACTGGCAATATTTGCTTTTGGCCTCAGTTTATTAGGCACATTCTTAGTACGCTCAGGAGTGATTACTTCAGTTCACTCTTTTGCAGCTGATCCTTCTCGCGGTATTTTTATACTCGTGATTTTAGCCATTGCTATGGGCGGCTCTTTAACGTTATACGCATTTAGAGCAAATACAGTGGCGAGCTTCTCTCGCTTCGCCTTTTACTCACGTGAAACAGCGTTATTACTGTGTAATGTCATATTGGTTGTTGCGACGGTAACCGTACTTTTAGGTACCTTATATCCTTTATTAGTTGATGCGTTAGGTTACGGGAAAATATCAGTAGGTCCTCCGTATTTTAATGCCGTTTTTGTTCCTATCATGAGTATTCTATTTATTATCATGGGAATAGGTCCGTTAATTCGTTGGAAAAAAGCCAAGCAAGGTGAATTACGTAAAAGACTGTTAAGTTCATCAGTATTTAGTATCGCGTTTGGTTTATTATTTCCAGTGGTTTACGGTGGCGAGTTTAATATTTTAGTTGCCATGGGTATCACCTTAGCGACTTGGGTTTTCTTAGTGGTAGTTAAAGAAATTAAAAACCACTTTCAAACAGTAGGTAAATTAACCACTAGTCACATCGGCATGGCAACGGCTCATGCAGGTATCGCTATCACTATTGTTGGCGTGACCATTGTTTCAATGTATGAAAGTGAAACTAATGTGAAAATGGCGCTGAATGAAAGAGTGACTGTTTCAGGTTATGAAATTGAGTTCAAAGGCATTAAACATGTCGAAGGGCCAAATTATAGTGCCGAGCAGGGACAAATTAATATCTATAAAGTAAATGGCTCAGGCGAAAGTGACTTTGTTTCTTTATTGAAGCCAGAACGCCGCACTTATCGCGTACAAACTATGGGAATGACTGAAGCAGGTATTGATCCTGGATTGTTCCGTGACGTCTATGTCGCTTTAGGTGACCCATTACCAGATGGTGCTTGGGCAATACGTGTGCATTATAAGCCATTTGTTCGTTGGATTTGGTTAGGTGCAATATTTATGGGGCTAGGTGGTCTTCTGTCTATGCTTGATAAACGTTATCGTCGTAAAAAACCGGTAGTGGCAAGCTCGCCTGTTGCTACTGATACGATGAAAGATGTAGTTATTGGCACAGCCACCACTCATTCAAAAGCCTCGGAGGCGTAATAATGGGTAAGCTAATTCGCTTTTTGCCATTGATATTAGTTATCGCCCTAGGTGTTGTATTATATCGTGGGTTATCACTTAACCCACAAGATATGCCATCAGCATTGGTTGGTAAAACTATGCCTGCTTTTGAACTACAAACATTAAATAATAGCGATAAAGTTGTCACTAAGGCTGATTTACTCGGTGATATCGTGTTAATTAATGTTTGGGCTACTTGGTGTCCTACGTGTAAGTATGAACACCCGTACCTCGTTGATGTCGCTAAAGATGCTCAAGTTAAACTGTATGGTTTGAATTATAAAGATGAGCGTGTTGCAGCGCAGCAATGGCTACAACACTATGAAGATCCCTATGTATTTTCTATCTTTGATGACGAAGGCACTTTAGGTCTAGATTTAGGTGTTTATGGCGCGCCAGAAACATTTGTTATTGATCATCATGGTATTATTCGTAAACGTTTTGCTGGAGCCATCGATACACGCGTATGGCGACGTGAATTTGAGCCATTAATTGCTCAGCTAATTGAAGAAAAAAAGCAGGGGAAATAACATGCGTATAATCAGCATACTTATACTCGCGTTGGTGTTTGCGTTAAGTAGTAATCAGGTAAGTGCCAGTCCAGTGGATACTTACGAGTTTCAGGATGAAGTGACTAAAATTCGCTTTCAAGCGCTAAGTAAAGAATTACGATGTCCTAAGTGTCAAAACCAAAACTTAGCTGATTCTAACTCACCCATTGCCGCTGATTTACGTCGAGAGCTTTACGAGTTATTGCAACAAGGTAAAGCCGATATTGAAATTGTTAATTTTATGGTCGACCGTTATGGCGAGTTTGTTTTATATCGCCCAAGAGTATCGCAATTAACTTACGTATTATGGTTTGGTCCAGCAGTGCTTATTTTGTTCGGCATTATTATCGTTATTGTCATTGTTCGCCGAAAACCAGTGCCTAAAGAAGACTTGGTTTTATCGAAAGCGCAACAAGATAAGCTCAACAGTCTAACCAAAGATAAGTAACCGCTCAATAAATTAAAAGAAGTAGTAGATAACATTATGGAATTTTTAGTAATAAGCCTTATATTTTTAATTTTATTATTATTGATGGTATGGCGACCTTTCTTCAAACAGAAGTCACAAGCGGTTCTTGTCGATAGTAGTTTGCGTGATGAAACCAACGTTCGTTTGTATCATGAACATAAAAAAGAGATAGAAAAAGATTACGGCGAAGGTGGTATTGATGAAGAAAATTATCAATACCTATTGGCTGAACTTGATAATACTTTATTGCAAGATATAGAAAGCACGTCAAAAGAGGTAAAAGTAGCCACTAATGTAAGGTCTTATTCTCCTTTTTGGCCACTAGGATTAAGTGCCTTTATTATCATTTTCTCTGTCGCGCTTTATGATAAGCAAGGTAGCTATAAACTCATTACCCAATTACCTACAGGGCATGGTCAGCAAGAAGCTATGTCACAAGAGAAAATGCTAAAGCAGCGTGAAAATGAAGCAATAGCACATATTGAAAAACTGCAAAAACATATTGAATCAAACCCTGAAGATAGTGAGGCTTGGTATAATTTAGGGCAAACCTATGTTGCTGTTGGCGGTTTTGATGAAGCGGTTGCTGCATTTACTCAAGTGATCAAAATTGAAGGCGAGCATGCTGATGTTTTAGGTGCTATTGCACAAGCGCTTTATTATAAGAATGATCAGAAAATTAGTGCCCAAGTACAAGAATATATTGATAAATCATTAGCGCTTGATATTAATGATGCATCAACCAATATTTTATTAGGTATGCATAATTTTATTAGTGAAAATTACCAGCTAGCGATAACTCATTGGCAGCGTGTAATTGATGTAAATAATCAAGGTGTGAATATTACTGCCCTTAAAGAAGCAGTAGCCGAAGCGAATAATCGACTGGGTCAGTCGTTAGGTCAGCCAGCAACAAGCACAGCAGGTAACTCAGCAACTAATTCGGTAAGTCAGTCAGCAACTAACTCAGCAGACAAAACACCAGCGGTTGTTGGACCACAATTAAAAGTGAGTGTTCGCTTATCTGATGATATTGCCAAGCAACTGGCACAGGGTGAAGATCGCGTAGTATTTATCTATGCAGTACCTACTAATGGTCAACGTATGCCGCTTGCTGCAGTTAAGCTGAAAGCCAGTGATTTACCTACTGTTATTGTGCTAAACAATAGTCAAGCGATGAGCCCGGCGAATAACTTAGGTAGTGTAGAGAAAGCACACGTATATGCCATTGTGTCAATGCAAGGTGGTGTTGGTATTAAATCAGGTGACTATAAAGCGGAATCTTTAGGTGTTGATGTTAATAGCAGTGAAACACTTGAACTGATCGTAAATACTTTAGTTGAATAACTGTTTTAACTAGTTAAGTTGATCTTTCTTACTCGGGCAACGTATTAACGTTGCCCGTTAAGTTTAATAAGAAGAAAAGACAAATGAAATCTCGTTTTAGTGCACGTAAAAAAGATAGCGTTAATACTGTTAAAGATAACACGGTTGATGATAAGAAAAGTCCATCAACAGCAGTATTAATAACTAATTTAGGTTCCCCTGATGAACCTACAACCAGTGCTGTACGTCGCTATTTACGAGAGTTTTTATCTGATAGGCGTGTAGTAGAAATCCCGCGTCTCATTTGGCTTATTATTTTACACGGTATTATTTTACGAATCCGACCGGCAAAGTCAGCCAAGTTATACCAAACTGTTTGGCAAGATGATGGTGCTCCCTTATTAAGCATAACCGCTGCACAAAAAGTAAAACTGGCGGCAAAAGTCAAATCTCAATATGGTGATAATGTCGTTGTCGATTTTGCTATGCGTTATGGCAATCCATCAGTGGCAAGTGTAATGCAAAAGTTTCAGCAACAAGGTGTTGATAAAATTGTGGTATTACCTTTATATCCTCAGTACGCAGGGCCAACCACAGCGTCAACTTTCGATGCGGTAAGTAAAGAATTACAAAAGTGGCGTTATATACCATCGATACACTTCTTAAATACCTATCATAACAATCCACTCTATATTCAAGCATTAGCTGATACTGTACAAGAGCATGTGGCAAGTCATGGTAAACCAGAGCGCTTAGTACTGTCATATCATGGTATGCCAGAGTTATTTCGTCAGTGGGGTGATCCTTATTATGACTTTTGCCATGAAACAACGGTATTACTTAAAAAGTTATTGTTGGAAAGTGATTTAGGCTTTATTGATGATGAAATTATCATGACTTTTCAATCACGTTTTGGTAAAGCTGAATGGCTTAAACCTTACACGGATGTAACGCTTGAAAAACTTCCTGAGCAAGGCATAAAACACGTTGCTATTATGAGCCCAGCCTTTAGTGCCGATTGTTTAGAAACACTTGAAGAGTTAATTCACGAAAATAGTGAAGTGTTTTTAAAGGCAGGTGGTGAAACCTACCATTATATTGCCGCGCTAAACGACCGTGATGACCATATTAATGCCTTGTTTAACATCTTAGAGCCAACATTAGGTGCGCCTGACCATAATTAGGTGGCAAGTTAGATACAAAGTTTGCATTAGTCAATTCATAAACGCACTTGCTAAGCCACATAAAAATAGTATACTGTTTTTACGTACAGTATTGGTGGTGGGTTGGCTATGGGTAATCAGAAAAAAATAATTCACATTGATATGGACTGCTTTTTTTAAGAGGTGGTAATAGGAGGGTAATATTGAACAATCACCCTTAATGAATATAGCGTTGATAAAAATTTTACATTGATATGGTTGGTGCTACACTTAGTCTGAATTTGATTAAGGGAGTGATCACTAACATGGAAAAATTTATTCATAACAATAACTACATGAGTCACATTCAAGTAGAAAGATTTGTTAGCTTCGTTGATTCAGATGGTACGCCTCTGCTATTCCCTACTTTTTTTTCAATTTCAATGAATAAGCTCGGAATTATATCTCTGGCTAAAAAAGTTGTTGATGAGGATACTAATGAGGTAGAGCACCAACTTGTTGACTCTGAAATTGGAGAGGCAACAATCAATCAGTATGAAGATGAAATTTTACACTTCCTTCAGTATTTAGAGCATCAATCCTTTCTAGCCCCCGACTTGCCAAATGTTCATATGCATACCCATGCACCATCCGAACTTATAAATGAATACATTAATGATTACTTGATAGAAGAGTCTCAAAAAGGCATTAAAGTAGTTGATAAGGCTAGAGTTACACTTAGTGCATATTATAATTATCTAGCAGCGGCAGGGGTTACAAATGTTAGAAAAATATATATTTACCCGAAGTTAAGGAAGGTGGCAACGAAAAACGTTAAAAGAAAACGGACATATCAGTATGTTCAGAAAAGTACACGTACAATAATGAATCTTGAGTGTAGAACACAGAGAGATGAATTGCTATTAAGATTCGGCTATGAATGTGGTCTTCGTTCAATAGAAAATACAGGTTTATTTTTAAGGGATTTCACATATGGTAGAAAACCGCAGAAAGGTTTTTTATCTTTGTTCGATGAGTTGAAAAAGGATTTAGATAAAAATTCTTTCGAATATTTATTGACCATAACTAAAAGAAGATCCAATCAAGGTTCCCCTTCGAGAACAATTTACATTCCTCGTGCATTACTAGAAAATTGTCATGAGTATTATCTAACAGAACGCCCTGAATCCGATTCTAATTCATTGTTTGCTAACTATGGAGCAAGTACTTCTGGAAGCACAATATCGCAAAGCACAGCAACACGCATATTCAGAGAAGTTAGAGAGCGTCTACTTGAAGGTGATGCAGCATCGGAGATTTTTTTGAATAACGAAAACTCATATCACCATTTACGGCATAGCTTTGCTACAGAAAAATTCTATGAGCTATGCGGTGAAATCCCACACCACTCTATTAATGAAGGCCATGCGGTAATAACTGAAATGGCAAGACTTATGGGGCATAAAATCAACAAAAAAACACATGCTCAAGTAATTACAATGCGATATATACGCAGTGTTGATTTTATGTTGGATGTTGAAAGTTAGGAGGGTGTGATGGATGATGGATGAAGATAAAGTGAGTAATAAAAAGGTTCAAGCCGAAGAGGAATTAAAACAAATTCAATCGGCATACTCAGGGTCAGTGAAGAGAGCCAATAACATAAATTCAAAAATAAGCTCTATTAAGATATTACCCAAACGAATAGTGATTGGAAAACCATATAAGGCTAAAGATGTAATTTATGAATGTACAAATAAGCATGAACTGGCACAGCTTGTGTTTGGTTCTTTATGTTTGGTTTTTCATGAGGTAATACATCATCCCAACGATTATGCCGAATCAAAAGTTAAAAGCATTATAGACCAATTTCCCAATGTCACCGCTTTTATTAATCAACATGAAACAAATGGAAATGACTTTAAAATAATTAAAAATTTTGAAACTTACCTGGTAGATGAGGGGTTTAGTGGGAGGGGAGCTTACAGTCTGATATCAATTGTAAGGGAGGCTTGTAGTGTTAAATTCATAACACCTAAAAAAATTGAGATATTGAAAAAGATAGATAAATCTACAAAGCTTAACCCTTTAGAAAATAAGCAGTATCCACTTACAAAATGGTTTTCGCAAATTAGATGGCTAAGGGAGGAAATGGCAAAGGCTGGTAAATTGGATGTTTATCAACGTATCAGTTCAACTAGACTGCTAATGAAGTCATTCAGTCATACCATTTCAGAATTAATGCTTATTATTCAAGATTTTAGTTTAGATATAGCTAAAGCGTTACAACAAAATCATTTCAATCTCAACTTATTAAAATCAAAATTTATAGATGTTGATCAGACATCTGTTGAGTATAAAAAGCAAAGGGAAATTTTGTATATAGCCACTCGTGGTGATTTAAGTATAAATAAACAAACACTTGAAATTTTAATATCTGATTTTTGTCCGAAAGATCGAAGATCTATTGTTTCCAATTCATTACGAAATAATGATAATTTCTCCACTAAGCCGACCGAGAAAAAGAAAGTTAAACATAACTTTAGAACAGCGGCCATTTTTGATGAAGATTTTTTTAGTCAAATTGATAAATTCGCCAGTGGTAAACAAACATCTATCCCCGTATCGAAAGCGGAGGAATTATGCTTTTATTGGTTGAATTGTGCTCAAGCAGTGCAAGCTAGTGATGTGAGACAATTAACATATCAAGACTATATTTTTCATGGTTCTTCTAAGCGTATAACACACATAAGTTGTGATTATTATAAGTCGAGGTCTCAGGATTTCAAAACGACAGATACGCTAGATACAACTTTAAGTGTTGGAAAAGCCCTATTGTACTTTATACAGAATAAAGGGAATGCTAATTCATTAATGTCATTGAAATCAAAGGATGTTGATAGTGCAATGGCAAATCATGTTGGTTTTATTGCTAGAGTGCTATCGCTTTTTTCTGAACCTCTTTGCAACGAACTTATTAAAAAAAGATTGAGACAACAAGCTGTATCAACTGTGTTTCTGGATTTGGTTCAATGCTTGCTTAGCAATGCTACATGCTCGAAGCAACAATTCGACAGGGAGCAAAAAAAACAAAATCCTGATATAAAAAATAAACACCACTTTCCTTCTAATTGGTTTACAGGCTCCATGATTAAAACTGCTGCCGTTCATGCTGGCAGTTTAAAATTTAGAGTTGGTCTTATAAATAATCATAACTCACACACTAGTAAAACAGAGCATGACGTTTATTTTTCTGAAGAAAATGAAGAGTATATGAATATGTCAGGACGATTAATGAGGTTTGTGATGGAAGATATAGAAAACGTGGCGTTTAAACCTAATATTGAGCAAATTCATGGAAGTGTGACCGAAAGGCAGCTCAGAACTAAACTAGTATCGGAAACAACTGGGGATATACAACCGTTTAATAAGGTTGAATACTTTGATGGTTCTGATGATGAACAAGGTGACTCTATTATTGTTATTGACAGTGTAGAGACAGTGGTTAATTTTCTACATTATATAAATGAAGCTAGAAAAAAATATAAGATGTTAGCCCAACACAACCCTGATTTTTTAGAAATGAACGTTTTAGTTGAAGCAGAGTGGAAAGAGTACGTTTTAAATAATTTAATCTCAAAGCAAATAAAAAGCAAAGGATATGCGACATATAAACAGTATAAACCGATGTTACCAGAGCTTTTTGTCTCACAGATAAGAGTGTGAAATCATGAGTATTATAAGTTTAATAAATCAAAAGTCTTTCAACAAAACGTCACTTTATTGTCAAATAAAAGATCACATTATTAGCATGTCACCAGAGAGTGGTGAAGGATTTTCTGATGTGTTGGTTTTAAAAGATGAGTACCGAATAGAACTTAGGTTTGAATGGTTTGACATGGAAGGGTATTGTGCTGAAAAGAAATATACCATCACCGTTGATGGCGATCAGTTCGAAATTACAACATCTAAACTCGCTTGGATAATCTGGTGTGAATCGGTTGAAAAAATTGAAAGCATTAAATTAAAGAGGCAAGTATTTGAAGTTTTACTCATCATGTTCGCTTACTTAACTAAGAGCAATATAGAAAGTATTACAATGGACTTTTTCACCGATTTCTTAGAAGTTGTAATGACACATTCTTCTGGAGAGGTAGGAATTAGTAAGCGGCTTGGTATTAGAGGCGTTGGTGTGTTTTACACCTTCAGCCCAAAAAAAATCAATCAATGTTGCAGGAAATTGGCTTTAAAACCACTAATATCAGGTTTTACAAAGAAAATAACATATAGAGAACTTAATAAAGTAACCATGTCAGTTGCTGACATGTCTTACGCAGATTACAAAGAAGGGGGGTCATTTAATTTTTTATCTCTTGATATAGGTAAGCACTATATTAATTATTTAAATGATAGCTTTAATGATGCATATTACTCAGCTTATGCCGTTGCACAGGTAGAGAAAAGAACAACAGATGTACTGTGTGGTAGAGTAGAATCAAAGATTAATTTAACATTAATACGGTTCGCGTTAATGGGAAATCACGAGGGGGTATTGCCAAGTTCAGTTCTTAATAATAAAAATGCATATAAAGAAATAAAACCAAAAGTAAAAAAACTTTATGAGATGTTCTATAAGGAAGCGTTGAGGAAGTTTGCAATATTCAACGAATCCTCACTTGAAATTATGATTGAAAAACTTGGAATTAACAGTTGTGATGATAATAAGTTATTTATCAAGTCACTATTGGCAATCGAACTGTCTAACTCTGACATTACACAAGCTGAAATAATAGAAGATTACACTTCAACACTTGGGTATAAATCTGGAAATCCACAAGTTACACTGAAGAAATTTTTAGCTGAGAAAGATGCATTAACGAACCTTATAGTCAAAAATACTCCTGTAGTTGCTCCTGACCCCAATATATCAAAAATAAGCAAGTACTCTACAGCGGTTGGAAGGTACGGATTTACGCAGATTATGGCCTTGCTTGGTTGGCGAGAATCAGAATACACATTCCCAAATTCGGCGATACATTTATTCCGCAATGATGATGTTGTTGATCAATCCCGTTATCCAATCCGCTTTAATATTAAGTGGAAAGTACCAAAAACTGGTGGTGAAACCAAGATACATCGAGAAATAACTTTAACAAGTTATATTTTATTAAGGATGATTCAGGAACTTCATTGTTCTAATGATGAACAACCAATGCTTTATAAATCCGAAGGGAATATGAGTAATATTTTCAATATTGCATCAAAAGCAAATATAGCATGCCTTTTTGGATGGAAACAGTTTGTTGATTGCTATACCCCGTTTAAAGATTTAGATGAGATGGGGTTATTAAAAGAAAGTTGCTCTAAAAGTGTGCTTTCAGAATATGAAAAAGAAAGGTTAATTCATTTAAGCGAACTTTATAAACCATCAGCTAAAACTCAGCAATTATTGGAAGTGCGAAATAAGGTTAAAAACGATTTAAAGATATTAATGTCATCAGGTGTTTTTGAGTTTAATGTAAAGAAACAAGGAGCTAGTTTAATAAATAGTTATGTTAATAAAACCATGACTATGGATTATTATAATATCTGGGTTGATAGATTGTCACATGAGCAAAAAGAATACATGGCCTCTATCTCGTTAGATCAGAAGTTAGATAGAGGTAGCGTTAACGATGTTATCAATACTATAAAATCGGGTTGTGCATATCCTACTCCTCATGCCTTTCGTCATATGTGGGCAGAATGTGTTTACAGAAGATATTCTGGGGATGTTGGTTGGTTGATACGTACCAACTTTAAACACTTCGGAGAGCAATTCTATCGCAGGTATTTACGCGAGAAGCATATGCAAACATCAGAAGAAGTTGCAAAAAGAAGGGTTGTAAGTTCAATACTTAGTTCCCATTTGGAGTCCATGAAACATGATGAAAATCGCGAGTTCGCTGGGAAAATGGACGTTTTTTTACGAAGAGTATTAAAGCAAACAAAGGCGATAAGTCCTGATGAAATTGGTGCCACCTTGAAAGAATTTGCTCATCTTGAAATTGCGGATATTAAAGCGAATCCTTGGGGATACTGCATGTTGAAAAACCGCAACCAGAAAAGAGCTAACTGTGCTGTGGACGGTATTCCACAAAGAGAAAATGCGGGGATTGAGTTCTGTATAGGTTGTACAAATCATCTTGTTGAGCAAGAACATGTAGCATTTATTATTTTGAACGTTTCAAACCACGTAACAACGCTAAAGCAACCTCTACCAATGATATTTAAGATGGAAAGCCAACGTATCGTAAAGGAAACGATTAAAACGTTAAAGCAACTAGATAAAAATAGTAATACCTCCAGAAATGAAAAATATATTGAAGAGATGCAAGTGGCTATAGATATGGCTGATAAGCTAGAGGTATAAGTAGTATGAATTTGCTCGAAATTTTGAACGAAGAAACCACTTTATCCCGAAAAGAAGACTTCCCTAACTGGATCAGTAATAGCAATAGTTCATTGAAAGTTTTTCATAAAATCAAAGAATTAAACCTTGAAAAACTCAGCTATATAAAAAAGCATGGCAAGGTTAACGATTACCGTAAGAAAGGTAACTACCAGATTACGCAAGTAGAAGTAGCAAGTGCCGTTGAGATGGCTAGGACTGGATTATTTACTCATGGTTCTTATGCTAAGGAGCTTAAGGCTTACTTAGACTCAGTAAATGATGACTTAGAAAAAAGAAAGGTGGAGCGAGTCAAGAAAGTCGGCCTACGTGCCAACGACAAAGAAACGGTAGTAAAAAAAGCTCAAAGCTTGCAGCAAAATTATGACGAACTGAAAAATAAGAAATTAAGTGAGTTTTATGATGATGTAGCAAAGAAAATGCCACTTAAAGATAAGCAGAAGTTAGGCTTGTTTTAGACCGTCATTCTGCTTGGTTCTAAGCGAAACCTTAAAACTTTCTATTGTATTAATGATGGGGAGACATCAAATAAAATGGAATAAGTTATTAAATCAACTATGTTTGGTTAGGTTGGTTAGGTTAGCTAGGTTAGTTAGGTTAAATTGGTTGACTAAGGAGTAATACATGGCACGTACAATATATTCAGATGAAGCAATAATTGCCGCTGGCAGAAGATTAGAAGAACGGGGGGAAATTCCAATTTCAGCATTTTCTTTAAGAGAAGAAGTTGGTGGTGGAAAATCCAGACGAATGTTTAAAATCTGGACTGATGCTACACAATCAACAAATATCGTTGAAAAAGAAGAAGATTTAAACATACGATTACCGCCAGAAATTCAAGATTCTGTGAATATAATTACCGCTGATGTCGCTAAACATATCGAAGATACAATCATTAAATGTAATGCAATTGCGACAAAAATAGCTGATAAGCGTGTCGCAGAAACGCTTTCAGATATGAAAAAAAGTATAGCGAAAGCTGAACGCACTGAAAATGAAGCCAGCACAGCGATTGATAAATGTGACGATACTATTGAAGATCAAAAAGAAGAAATTGCAGAATTAAAAAGTGAATCATTAAAGTCGAGCAACAAAATAGTCAAACTAGAAGCAAATAATGATGAACTCAAACGCAATGAAGAAGCAACTAATAAACGGATAGCTGAATTAGAAGCGTCTTTATTAAAGACAATAGATGAAAAATCAGAAGCCAATATTAATGTTGGTGTTTTAAATAAAGCAAATATAACGCTTGAGCAGCAAGTTAATGCATTGCAGAAAGCAATTTTAAATGCAGAAAAAAGTACCGCCACTCTAAAAGCCCAAAATACAGAGCTAGTTAGCCAACTTAATCAGTCTAATGAGAATATCAATAAAGCCAATACCAAAGTTGATGAAATCAATAATAACCTGACAGAAACAAAGATTAAATTAGGAACAGAAGAGGGGAAATCTTCAGAGCAAAAGCTACATATTCATCAACTTAACAATACAATCGAAGAGTTACATACAAAAATTAAGACAGCAGAAAATGGTTTTGACAATCTGCATTCAGTAAAAGCTAATAATAACAGTAAAAATCAATAGTAATAATAAACAGGAAGGTGAATTTTGAATTTAGATTCTGACAGTATTATGAATATGATTAAAATTGACAACACTAAAGGGTTCATTGCTGTTGAACCTTTGAGTGCTGATTTTTTCATGGTATATGAACATAACTTTGAAAGCGGTGGTGAAATGATCGAATCAGCTTCAGAGCTAAACGGTTGTAGAGCTATCCTTCATGACTTGTTTGAAAAACAATTTATTTCAAACAAGAGGAGAGCCAGCTAACGCATCATTTCGTACCACTTTACCATTAACTTACTCCGATATTTGGAGGGCTGATATTGATGCTGAGCGTTCTGAAGAAAATAAGAATTATTGGATATAATAACACGCCACCCAATCCACCAAACTTAGCTGATGGTGGCATCCCATTTTTAATTACCTAATATCAAATGATAACCCTCATGAAATTAAAGAAAAAGTATCCAAAAATGACCCCAGAAAAGACTTCCAAGATGGTAAAGGGAGTTACAGATATAATGAAAGCTCATGGAACAAAAACGGACTTCCACGCTATGCAAAGTATATTATTTCCGTTGATGGCAGTTAAAAAAGAATTGGATTTAAGGCAAGAACATAAAAAATCCGTACGTCAATCTCTTGAAGTTTCCGAGATCATTGATGAAATCAACACTCACAAACGTGCGCTTTATAGAATTGAAGGCAAAATATGTTTTAAAGTTGAAAAAAATGAGGCAGGTTTTGAGGGTTTTGTTGATATTGAGGAACTCATTACAGATATAAATATAGATGTTATAAATTTAATTTAAAATAATTTAATTCATAAGGTTTTACCTAAGTCATTGATTCAGATCTTATTTTCTACTTGTTGATTTAGTTGGTAAAATCAACTAAATCAACTCCCTATTGCATTCGATATACAAGCTGCTATAAATACATATAAGATTAGTGTTTGAGATATGTAAATGGTTAATAGCATCCAAAATCAGCAGCTCATTTCAGAAAGAAGTCATATTGTTTTAGAGCAACTAAATTATCAGCTACAGAAACTTGCCGATGCCATTAGCTGTGATTACAAACACCATATTTCAAAAGTTATTGTCACATTACCTAAGAGCGATAATTTATCAGAAGCAAACCTTGCTGAAATTATTCATAACTACGATGAATTCTTACTTAACCTACTAGATGATTACTTTAAACAGAAATATAAAGCTGTTCTTAAAGAAGTAATGAATAACATTTTTAGAATTGTTGAAGAATACAATCAAAAATTAATAACAACAGCAATATCTGCTGAAAAAGTATAGTGAGATAAATATGAGCATTGATGTAAAAAATAGAACTCAAATAATCAACGAACTGAATTTCAAAATAGATCAAATAATAAAACTGGAAGATGTTCGTTTACAACCTTATTTTAAAGACCAACTAATCACCCCTTTTTGGGACTTTAGCAAAAAATCTATTAGATCAACAATCACGCATTATGAGTCAATTTTAAATAAAATCATTAATATACAGCTCATAGATGTTGATTTTAATGAATCACATACTGTTAAACGTGATACAACCATTAATTACATTGCGGACATTCTCATAATCCTCAGTTTGACTATCGAGTTTTATGACAATGATGATGTTGATTCTAATGTATGATGCATGCAAAGAACTTACTGCTGTAGAAAGAAATTCGCTTAAAACATTAAAATCAACATAGAGATCTGATTTTAAAGAAAGAAGATTAAGTCCATTAATGGACTCCCTTAGTAAATAATACTGGCGGCTGGCGGAGGGACAAATAAATAAGTGAATAACTAAAAGGTTCTGTTTACTTAATGCATTACAAAAAAGCACTAAACTTTAATGTTGTAACAAGCAAGTTTCTGTTTATTGTGATAAATTTGCTGTAATTACTAGTTGTCATGAGACAACTAGCTTTGCAAATTAAAATGGATATACAATGTCAGATAACTTCTCCTCTACAGCAGCCTTTTTATGGTCAGTTGCTGATCTTCTTCGCGGTGATTTTAAACAAAGCCAATACGGGCGCATTATCTTACCTTTTACGCTATTAAGGCGCTTAGAATGTGTTTTAGAGGCTACAAAGCCTAATGTATTGGCAATGTATGAAACAGTTAAAGACAAACCAATTGAAGCGCAAGACAAATTACTTACCCATGCTGCCAAGTTAAGTTTTTATAACACCAGCAAAATGGATTTAAACAAGCTAGGTGAAACAGGCGTAGCGCAAAATCTTGAAAGTTATGTACAATCATTTAGTCCTAACGCCCGTGAAATATTTGAACATTTTGATTTCTTCAATACCATCGACAAATTAGAAGAAGCCGACTTACTTTATAAAGTAGCTAAACGATTTGCTACAACTGACCTTCACCCTGAAGTAGTTGATAACCATAATATGGGCTTAGTGTTTGAAGAATTAATCAGACGTTTTGCTGAAAGCTCTAATGAAACCGCAGGGGAGCACTTTACCCCACGCGATATTGTCCGTTTAACCACCTCATTAGTATTTTGTAATGATGATGACTTACTTACTCAATCAGGATTAGTACGCAGTATTTACGATCCTACCGCTGGTACTGGTGGATTTTTATCATCAGGCATGGAATACGTGCATGAACTTAATGACAAAGCCGCATTATCGGCATTCGGTCAAGAATTAAATCCTGAGTCATACGCTATCTGTAAAGCCGATATGCTCATTAAAGGGCAAAAGGTCGATAACATTAAATTGGGTAATACTTTATCTGATGATCAGCTACCAGCCGAAAAATTTGATTACATGCTTTCTAACCCACCCTTTGGTGTGGATTGGAAAAAAGTACAAAAGAAAATTAATGACGAAAATAAAGAAAAAGGCTTTGAAGGTCGTTTTGGTGCTGGTTTACCAAGAGTGTCAGACGGTTCATTATTATTCTTAATGCATCTTATTAGCAAGATGCGTCCTCTTACGCCTAATTCAAAAGAAAGCGGTTCACGTATTGGTATTATCTTAAATGGCTCGCCTTTATTTACTGGTGGTGCAGGTTCAGGTGAAAGTGAGATCAGGCGTTACGTTCTTGAAAATGATTTACTTGAAGCCATTATCGCTTTGCCTACAGATATGTTTTATAACACGGGTATTGCTACCTATGTGTGGGTGTTGTCAAACAACAAACCCCAACAACGAAAAAGTAAAGTACAGCTAATAAACGCTGCAACCACACGAGCAAAAACTGGCGGTAGAGGTCGCAGTGGTGGTGGAGAATCAACAGAAAAAGTTGAAAATGTATTCTACCAAGCCATGCGTAAGTCTTTAGGTAGTAAACGAAAAGAACTTACCGAAGAAAGTATTGAAACAATAGTTAGAACTTACGGTCAATTTGCTGAAAATGATTTTAGTAAAATATTGGATTATCAAGATTTTGGTTACAGGCGTATCACGGTAGAGCGTCCTCTGCGACTGTCGGCCAAAATGACTGATGAGACTTTAGCAATACTGAAGCATACTTTGAGCGGCATGCTTACTATAGCTGGCTTCCTCTCTTATAATGATAAAGATAGTAGTATTGACGGTTTAGTTGAAAATGAAGCAACTATCAGGAAAAAAATTCGGATAAACCACCCAGATTTAACCACTAAGCAAGTAGATAAACTGTTAGATCCTAAAGTGTGGGAAAAGTCATTCAGTTTATACTCGCGTGCATTAGCGATACGAGCAGTAGTTGGAGATAAGCAGTTTGACGACATCAATGCTTTTATCCTTGAACTAAAAAAAGCAGCTAAATCATTAGCAATAAAACTTCCTGAAGGCGATATCAACATTATTGTTAAAACTGTCAGTTGGACCAATCAAGAGGCAGAGCCGAAGATTAAAAAAGTACTTTCAGGGCAGAAGATTAACCCTGTTCTAGGGAGGTTTGAATACAAGGGGGAAATAGTTAGCTTTGAAGCCAACCCTGATTTACGTGATAATGAAAATGTTCCATTAACACAATCAGTACATGACTACTTTAGACGTGAAGTATTAACGCATGTAGCTGATGCATGGATTGATGAAAGCAGAACTGATGATAAAGACGGTGAAGTCGGTATTGTTGGTTATGAAATACCCTTTAACCGTCACTTTTATGTATATCAACCACCAAGAGCATTAGAAGCAATTGATGCTGATTTAGATGCGGTATCTGCCGATATTATGAAGTTACTGCAAGAGGTACATTCATAATGCCAGGACGTTACCAATCTTATCCTGAATATAAGACCACTGATGAAGTATGGTTAGGTAGTGTCCCTAAACACTGGCGAGCTTTAAAGATTAATCGCTTGACTCAAATCAAACGAGGGGCATCGCCACGACCAATTGAAGATCCTAAATACTTTGATGAGAATGGTGAATATGCGTGGGTAAGAATTGCAGATGTTTCAGCTTCTGATACCTATTTAGAAAATTCTACTCAACAATTATCTGCCCTTGGTGCTAGTTTAAGTGTCAAGTTGGAACCAAACGAATTATTTTTAAGCGTTGCAGGAACTGTTGGTAAGCCGTGTATAAATAAAATCAAAGCATGTATCCACGATGGATTTGTTTATTTTCCTGAACTTAAAGAGAACTCAAAATTTATTTATTATATCTTTGCAGCAGGTGAAGCATATAAAGGGTTAGGTAAATTTGGTACACAATTAAATTTAAATACTGAAACTGTTGGTGGAATAAAAATAGGTATTCCTAAGATTGAAGAACAAAATAAAATAGTTCATTTTCTCGACAATGAAACTGAAAAAATTGACACTTTAATTGCCAAACAAAAAAAGTTAATTGAGCTATTAAAAGAAAAACGCCAAGCCGTTATCTCTCATGCCGTCACCCGTGGCCTCAACCCTAATGCTCAAATGAAAAAATCAGGCGTTGAATGGTTGGGCGAAGTCCCAGAAAATTGGGTTGTTAAGCAGCTAAAGCATTGCTTTACCCTACAAAGGGGACATGATTTAGCTTCATCTCAATTTAAAAAAGGGAAATACCCTGTATATGGATCAAACGGTGTGATTGGTCACCATGCTGAATTTACCACGTATGCACCATGTATAACTGTTGGACGTAGTGGAAGTGTTGGAGAAGTTAACTTTATAAATGAAAATTTTTGGGCGCATAACACTTCACTTTATTTAAAAAGTTATAACAACTCAGATGTAAAATATATTTATTATTTTTTGCTCTCTATGGATTTGAAAAGCCTTGCAGCAGGAAGTGCTGTAGGTAGCCTAGATAGAAATAATATCCATTGTCGTAACATAGCAGTTCCATGTATTGAAGAACAAAAAGAGATTTCTATATATCTAGAAAAACAATTAGCAAAATTTGATTTAATGAAACAAAAGTCTCTGATAGGTATTTCTTTGCTAAAAGAACGTAAAACAGCCCTTATTTCTGCTGCGGTGACTGGCAAAATAGATGTAAGAAACTGGCAGGAACAATAATGATAGATGCGAGTGAATTAAGCCAAAAAATTGAAGCTGATGCAGGGTTAGCCAAAAGCAGAAAATATTTAATGTTTGTCTCATTAGTATTATTGGCTTTAACTTTTTCTGGAGCAAAAATAGCTGAAGCCAATACGTTCTTATTCAAACTAACTTTCACAAATTCAGAAGGTATTATTGATCTTTTGTTGTTATCTATAGCATTTCTAGTTATTCGATATTATTCAAACGCTGCTAAATACCATAAGGCGATATACGATGATTGGACATCCCGTTTACTCAAGCAAGAATATTTTTATTCAGTTTGCGAACACTCAGATGGTGAAACAGGCTATTTAGTTGATATTGCTCCACAGTATGCTGGTTATAACGATGAGAGTTTTAGACACGATGATGATTGTCTATCACTAAAGGTAAAGTTTCACGCTAATTGGTTTATTAATGCTCAATTCCAATATGATTTATTTAGCCGCCACGGTCATATGCAAAATAAAAAAGTCTACTTGTTTAAATTCTCAATGTTTTTCGCTTCAATAAAAGCCTTATGGCTTGTTTTAAATCAATGGTTTGACGCTCAGGTAAGGTATAGCGAATCATTAGATATTTTTGCACCATATTTGATTTTCTTCATTACAACTTTAAGCGTGTTACTAAATAAGAGCTAGGATTACTGATGATTTTATACAAATACAGGACGTTAGATGATTTCAAATTTGTGCTAGACATATTAGTAAACCAACGATTATACGCTACCACTTATGATGAAATGAATGATCCAATGGAAGGCGTATATACACACGATAATGGTGTACCACAAGAGTCTTTGAAAGCTTTGGAAGATAATTATAAAAAAATAAAGTTTTGTTCATTAAGCTCAAATTCCGATAACCCACTTATGTGGGCACATTATTCAAAAGGCGCAAGAGGAATCGCCATTGCCGTTGAATTAAAAGAAAAAACTGATTGTAGAGAAGTTAATTACAAAGGTCCATCGCATATATTACAGCCACATTCCCTAGAAGTAGAATTATCTAAGAGATCATTTGGTTTTGATATAGAGAGAGCAAAACGAGTTCTTTGTTATAAAAATGAGTTTTGGGAATATGAAGAAGAGTATCGGGCTTTTGCTGGCAAAGGCAACTTTATTGATGTAAAAGTTAAGCAAATTATATTTGGTGAAAAAGCTGATAGGACAGATAAAGCTCTTTTAAAAAAGATAATAAAAAATTTAGATTATGATTTAGAAGTCATTGAAAAAGGAAGTTTGTATGTCTACTAAAGCCCAAGAAGTAGTGTTTCAAAATGACATTTTAGACCAAATGCAATCACATGGGTGGTTGTTGGGTGAATCTAAAAAATATAATAATGAACTGGCATTATACCCTGAAGATTTAATTAACTTTGTTCAAACTACTCAACCAGAGCAATGGAAAAAGCAGTTAGGTATACATCCCCCCTCTACTAGAAACCCAACCGCCCCTGAAGATGCATTATTAAAGGCGGTGGTTCGAGATTTATCAGCCAGTAACAAAGGTACTCTTTGGGTACTACGCAATTTAATAAAAGACCGTGGTGCTAAATTTAGTTTATGTACATTTAAGCCTGATCATGGCTTAAATCCTGAAGCTATAGAACGTTATAATCAAAATATACTACGTGTTGTTCCAGAGCTGGTTTATTCGCCTAATAACTATGAAGGTAGAATAGATTTAACTTTGTTTGTTAATGGTCTTCCTGTTGTTACTTTAGAATTAAAGTCTGAATTTAAACAAGCATTAGATAATGCCAAAATTCAATACATGAAGGATCGCCAACCAAAAGATCCTAAAACTAAAAAGCCTGAGCCTTTATTAACCTTTAAACGGGGTGCATTAGTCCATTTTGCTGTTAGCCAATATAAAGTAGCTATGACTACTCGCTTAGCAGGTAACAGCACGTTTTTCTTACCTTTTGACCAAGGCACAAGCGAAGGTGGTGAAGGAAATGATGTATCTGATATCGGATATCCAACAGCCTATTTATGGAATGAAATATTTAAAAAAGATAACTTATTACTTATTTTAGGTCGTTATATTCATCTGCAAGTTGAAGAAAAAGAACAACTTGATGGTGCCATTGTTAAAAAAGAAACGCTGATATTTCCACGTTATCATCAATGGTCTGCGGTATCGACATTATTAAATACTGTAGAAAAAGAAGGTACTGGCGAAAAATATTTAATTCAACATAGTGCAGGTTCAGGTAAATCAAATTCGATTGCTTGGTTATCTCATCAATTAGCATCATTGCATTACTACTCAAACCATAAAGAATTAAAGAAAAATGTTGGTGATAAAGTATTTGATTCAGTGATTGTTATTACTGATAGAACAGTACTTGATAGTCAGTTACAAGACACAATTTATCAGTTCGACCATAACGAAGGCATGATAGCTCGTGTTAACCGTGAAGAAGCACAAGGTAGTAAATCAAGGCAGTTAGCGGGTGAATTAAAAGCTAGTACCTCAATTATCATAGTTACTATTCAAACATTTCCACATGTATTAGAAGCTATTCGTAAAGATTCAACCTTAGCTGGTAGAAGCTTTGCTGTTATTGCAGATGAAGCGCATTCAAGCCAAACAGGTACAACAGCACGTAAATTACGTGAAGTATTGATGTCTGAACAACTAGGCGATGATGAAGAGTTAGATAGTGAAGATATATTAAGACTGAGTTTAGAAGCCAGAAAAGGCTCTAAAAACATTAGTTACTTTGCTTTTACTGCAACACCAAAGGGTAAAACACTAGAGTTATTCGGTCGTTGCCCAGATCCAGAATCACCAGCAAGTGATGAAAATAAGCCAGAAGCCTTTCATGTGTATTCAATGCGCCAAGCCATTGAAGAAGGTTTCATATTAGATGTATTACAAAACTACACTAGTTATCGCGTAGCTTACCAATTAGCGCATCAAAACCCTGATAGTGACCACGAAGTTGATAGTAAAAAAGCGGCTTCTAAAATGGCTAAATGGGTACGATTACACCCACATAATATTGCTCAGAAAGTTGAAACCATTATTGAGCACTTCAATAGTAAGGTGAAACACTTACTTGGTGGTGAAGCTAAAGCTATGGTGGTGACATCAAGCCGATTAGAAGCAGTAAGGTACAAGCTGGCGTTTGAAAAATACGTTGCTAATAAAGGCTATGACAATGTAAATGCAATGGTGGCTTTTT
Organism: Colwellia sp. 75C3; assembly: GCF_002836255.1. Classification (GTDB taxonomy): domain Bacteria; phylum Pseudomonadota; class Gammaproteobacteria; order Enterobacterales; family Alteromonadaceae; genus Colwellia. The sequence continues at coordinate 187,073 of NZ_PJAU01000031.1, forward strand.
CTGGTGAAGTGAATGACCCTGATTTTCCTGATTCCGCATTTACTGAAAAAAGTATGAACCCTAACTTACGTGGTAGAGACATGCGTAAAGCCTTTGATACTACTGATTATCAAATAATGTTGGCGGCAAATAAATTTCAAACAGGTTTTGACCAACCAAAGTTGATTGCAATGTATGTTGATAAGCCATTAAAAGGTGTTGAATGTATTCAAACACTTTCAAGATTAAACCGTACTTACAAAGGAAAAGATAAAACCTTTGTTCTCGATTTTGTTAACGAACCTGAAGAAGTATTAGAAGAATTCAAAGTATATTTTCAAACGGCTGAGTTAGCTGGCGTGTCAGACCCTAATCTTGTGTTTGAAATAATGGATAAGCTTAATGCCGTTGGCATCTATCAATGGTCTGAAGTTGAAAACTTTGTAGAAGCTTATAACAACAAACGTACTAAACAAGAAAAGTTAGCCAATATTTGTAAACCAGCGGTTGAGCGTTTTTCTGTTCGTTATAAAGAAGCTACGCATGTAATGGATATTTCTAGAGCTGAACTTGAAAAAGCCAAAGCGGAAAACAATGATAAGAAAATTAAATTTGCTGAAAATAGTGTTAAAAATGCTAAAGAAGCACGAGACATTATTGAAGTATTTAAAAAAGATTTAATATCATTTTGCCGTTATTACGAATTCAGTTCTCAAATTGTTGATTTTGATGATTTCGATTTAGAAAAACTCAGTATTTTCGCTAAACACTTACATCCATTATTACGTTTTGATGTACTAGAGGATGATATTGATTTATCTGATGTGGCAATGACACATTATCGTTTACACGAACAACGTGAAGCCAACTTACAGCTAGGTCATAAAGTAGGTGAAGAACCTGCATCATATTTAGCACCAACTAAAGAAAGCAGTGGAGCAACCCCCAAGGATGCTCAAACTGAATTATTAAATGAAATAATCAGCCGAATGAATGATCTGTTTGTTGAAGATGGATTAACTGAAGGCGATATGATCAATTATGCCAATACCATTGCTGGCAAGGTTGCGGAAAATGAAACCGTAATGGATCAACTTCGCAACAACACCAAAGAACAAGCCATGTTAGGTGCATTCCCTGAATCAATTAATGATGCAGTAATACAAAGCATGGGCGTACATGAAAACATGGCTATGAAAGTGTTATCGAACGAAGCAGTAGCTAAAGGCTTTGCTGAACTGATGTTTGATGTATTGATGAAGGGTTTGGGAAATACTGATACTACGGTTAATAAGTAGTATTGCTTAATTATATGATGGTCAAAACATAACAAGGTATTCATCTATAGACATTGAATGCGATAACTAAGTATTTATTTTGATTGGATGTAAGTAAAACTTAAGATAAGGATATTTTCTGTGGGTAAAGGTACAGCGCAACAAAGGTTTTTTGATTTTTTAATACTTAAACAAAAACAAGTAAAAACTTTTAATAAGGCAGAGGTGATTAAAGCTACCGATTGGAAACCTGATACCTTTAAAACCTACTTTGGTAAAGGCCAGATTACTCAGTTCGTAATAAAAGTTGCAGATGATAAATATGAAGCGATCAATACGCTAGATATTACCTTTGTTGAATTTAAGAAAAGACTATCTCAAAGTAAGCATTATCAAGAACTAGGACACAAATGTAAGTCTAACCTTGCTAAGGCTCTGTTGAAAAAATCTCGTGATAATATGATGTTGGCACTTGAACTTTATAATAGACCGTCATTAGAAAATAAACTTGATGGCTTTGTTATGTTGTTTTCAACCTCTTGGGAGCAATTATTAAAAGCTATGCTTATAGAAAGAGATGGCGAAGAAAGTATATACAGGACAGCGACAAAAAAAGGGATTAGAGAGACAATTTCTTTGAGAGTTTCTTTAGATAAACTACTTAAAGCTAATGATAAAGTAAGAAAAAACATTGAAACTATTGCTGATTGGCGAGATAAGGCTGTTCACTTACTAATGCCTGAATTACAGGGTTTGGCTTCTCGTATTTTTCAATCTGGTGTATTGAATTATTCAGCAAAATTTGAAGAGTTCACTGATACACCATTGTTTCATTCTCAACATAGTGGAATGTTATCACTCGTTGGTGACTTTAAGCTGCCACCCGCATCGGTTCTTAAAACTTTTTATGGAAGTGCAGCTAATGAAATTTTGGAGTTGGCTGCAAACGTTGAAAAAGAGATTGCAGACTCAAATGATATAGAATTTGCGATACCAATAAATGTATCGCTTGTTTATGCAAAGGATGGAAAAACCATCATTGCTAATGCCAGTGGTAAAACAGATGATTTGCAAAATTTGAAAAATGCTCTAATTATCAATAAAACCGTCAACCCAGAAGACTCGCACCCATTAACTCAAGCTAATGCGATTAAAGAAATTAAAAAAGAGTTATTTGATAAATTTGACACCAATAAGTTAAGCAGGTGTTTAGTAAGTAGAGATAAAAATACAGGTAAACCGACCTTTAACTCTAACTGTTTTCAAGCTTGTTTACATAAGCTGAAATGGAAAGACGGTAACAATGAATACCACTTTTACCAGTCTATAGCCAATAAGCACATATTTTCACCAGAACTAGTTAGTGAGATAGTCAAAAGAACATCTCAAAACGAAAATTTTATTAAAGAAGCCAAAACAAGTTTAAATAAAAATAATAGAATCTAGCCACTAATTAAAAGGAATTAATATACGTGAATAATAGTCGTCCAATCTTTTCAAAAACACTAAAAAAAGATTTAGTAAAAGATTACCGAGAGTCCGTTAATGAATCACTTGAGTCAAAGGTAGGTGTACCAAATTCGTTAAAGAAATTTTTAACGGATACCAATGATACATCTTATGTCGTATCTAAATTTGAACAAAGAGTGTTTTTTCCTGCTAATTTTAGAATGGCTTTAAAAGATAACTATTCACTTGTTGTAGGCTTTTTTGAAGAAGCAATTGAACTTCATAATAAATACATAGCAGGGTGCCGATTCCCTGATGATGGTTTTGAGTGGTTCAACCAACCCGAACTTAGTGACTTTCAAGGTAGGTTGTTCAGAGCCTTTTCTATCTTAGGGAAAGCTTTGGCGCATAAAAAAAGAAGGAAGTCTGCTTATGAGGCTCAGGGTTTCTTGTTTAAGAATGTAACATCGCCATTAGACAAATTTACATGGAAAGAAGGTTGTCGCTTGGACTTTCTATTTCAACAAAGCTTTGATTTATTAGTTCAATCCTATTTAAGTCAGTTTGTCAGCGATAGCATACAGGCTTCAAATGATATTAATCTTGATTATGGTATCTCTATAGATCATAAGAAAATGTGTCAAACCCCGTTAGAAGCTCACTTCTTAGATGAACAAATTAAGCTTTATAACGTTCAGGACTACGTAATCGCGGAGGATATCATCGAGGGGTTAGCCTCTGACTTGGTATGTATGGAGACTAAATCTGTTATAAGTAACGAAGATTTATTATTTGATATTTATGAGTTAATTCCACTATATATAAAAAGTTGGTCGCCTGATAAAAATAAAATTGTATTGAATGACCAATTAGCAATATTCCTGGTGATGGATTATGGATTCCCAAGCTTTGTTCTTGGCAAGATTGATGATGAAGCTGCAAACCTTATTACATCAACCTTTCGTTTTTCATGGTCTGTAACAAATGAGTTTAGATGTTGGGCAAAATTAGATGTTGAATCTGAAGCGTTGCAAAAAATAGGTAATTTTGTTCTAAAAGAATTTCATGACAAATTAGTATCCTTATTTGCTATTCGTAAGCCTGAAGTAAAGAAAATAGAACCAACGGAGTACGTTAACGACTATGCATATGAAGTAGCTGACTTTACTACTAAGTATTATCAAGCACTAAGTATCAGTGATTCTGTTAAAGAAAATCAATGCTCAGATGCACAGCGCATTAATGTTCCATCTATGATGATGTCATCGTTTTTCACTTTCATGCAAAAAACATTCGATTGCAAAGTTGATAATGGTAAAGGCAGTGAAATGAAAATATGGCGAAATGGTTCCAAAATATATACATTAGGAAGACATAAACAAGATCAAAAAATACCTTCATTGTTGATTAAAAAAGTATTGAAGCGCTTAGATATAACTACTGAAGAATGGTTGAGTTCACTGAAAAAGAGTTAATTCATAATAACTTTCTAACTCTTTTGAAATATAACCAATGCGGATTACCCAATGCTAAATAACCAATAAATTGGGCTGTATGCTATATCTTCCTCTAGTTGAAAATAAACTTTAATGTAGTATACTGTTATTATATACAGTAGCGTTCGTGTGGTTTTAGCAATAATGCGTATACTTGAAGTAGGTTAATTTGAAAGATCGCAAAATCATACATATTGATATGGATGCCTTCTTTGTGTCTGTTGAAATTAGAGATAGACCTGAATTGGTAAATCTCCCTGTGGCTGTGGGGGGAAGCTCTAAAAGGCGAGGTGTACTTTCTACTTGTAATTATATTGCTAGAGAATTCGGTGTTCGATCAGCTATGCCAACTAGTGTGGCAATGAGAAAATGTCCAAACTTGGTTCTAGTACCATCTAGAATGGATGCATATAAAGAAGTCAGTATTCATATCCGTGAAATATTTTCGCGTTATACTAGTATTATTGAACCCCTTTCATTAGATGAAGCTTACCTTGATGTTACAGATTGCAAATTATTTAAAGGTTCAGCCACTTTAATAGCACAAGATATTCGAGAAACAATTCATAGAGAGACTGGTTTAACTGCTTCTGCTGGAATCTCTGCTCTGAAATTTCTTGCTAAAGTTGCTTCAGACTATAATAAACCTAATGGTCAATTTGTTATCACACCTTCTGAAGTTTATAGCTTCATTGCCGAATTACCTTTAAATAAGATCTCAGGTGTAGGTAAGGTTACTTTTGAAAAACTAAAGCTATTAGGATTGGAGTATGGTCGAGATATTCAAGCCGTTGACCAGTCAGTTATTAATAATAACTTTGGTAAATTTGGACAGGTGCTTTATCAACGTTGCCAAGGTATAGATGATAGAGATGTTGAAACAACACGAGTTAGAAAATCAGTTGGTGTTGAGAGAACATTTCCTGAAGATATTGATGACTTAGATATTCTTCGTAGTATTTTAACCGATAAACTAATACCTGAATTAAAAAGACGATCTGAAAAGTATCTGCATGAGCGAAAAATAAGTAAGTTAGGGGTAAAAGTTAAATTCAATGATTTCCATCAAACGACTAAAGATTTTGCTTATACTAACTTTGATGAGGGGATGTTTTTAGATCTGTTAACAGAAGTAGTGAAACGTGGTGACGGTAAAAAGGTTAGACTTTTAGGCGTTCATATTGGCCTTAGTGACATCGAAGCTAAAAGTCAGCAATTTGAGTTATCATTGTAGAAAAGCTAGAAAGCAGCAAGTTATATCAATATCAAAATTGAACACTAAATATCCGCAATTATTTTATACTGATACAAATTTAGCACATTTTTACCTTTTGAAAATTGAACACCAAAAATTGAACACTAAAAATAAGGTGTTTAGAGTTAAATAAAATTTATGTTTTGTTATAAATAAAGGCTCTTGGCTGTAATTCACTCATTAATATATTAGTTAGTGTTCAATTTCCGTTTCTTAAAAAGTAAATATGCTGCTGTTGAAATGCGAGATTTTCCTGAGTATCAAAATATTCCCTTGGCTGTTGGGGGCGATGGCCCACGCAGTGTCTTATGTACGAGTAACTATCAAGCTCGTCAATTTGGTGTCCGTGCAGCGATGCCAGCCATTAAAGCAAAACAACTTTGCCCACATCTTAAAATTGTTCATGGCCGCATGGATGTATATAAAGAAACCTCGAAACATATCAGAGAAATATTTTCTCGTTATACCGATCTCATTGAACCGTTATCGTTAGACGAGGCTTATCTTGATGTCACCGATGCAACTATGTGTCAGGGCAGTGCTACCCTTATTGCTGAAAAAATTAGAGCTGATATTTTTAATGAGTTAAAACTGACCGCATCGGCCGGCATTGCACCAAATAAATTTTTGGCTAAAATTGCTAGTGACGAAAATAAGCCTAATGGCCAGTGTGTTATTACCCCTGATAAAGTAGCCGGTTTTGTCGAGCAACTTTCATTGAAAAAAATCCCTGGTATTGGTCCAAAAACATTTGAAAAACTCAACAGACATGGTTATGTAACCTGTGCAGATGTGCGTCAAAGTGATATTAGAACACTACAAAATATCGTCGGTAAATTTGCCAATAGCTTGTACTTAAAATCCCACGGTGTCGATAATAGAGCGTTAGAGGTTAGTCGGCAACGCAAGTCACTCGCCATTGAAACAACGTTAGCACAAGATTTATCATCGCAAGATGAATGTGAACTCGTTATAGAATCATTATATCAAAAACTGCTTACTCGACTTGCACCCCACAGTAATAGGGAGATTATTAAGCAAGGGGTAAAGCTAAAATTTGCTGACTTTAATCAAACTACGGTTGAGACACAAAGTAATGAATGTCAGCAGGCACTTTTTACAAGTTTACTGTCAAAGGCATATAGCAGGTCAAATCAGCGTGGCATACGTTTGGTCGGATTAACGTTAGGGTTTGCTGATAATCCAGGAGAAAGCCAACAGATGTCGTTTTCACTGTAGTATTTCTAGTAATTCCATTAAAGTATCTCCTACTTTAGTATAAATTAGACTTCGTTTATTTCATTCCCAATAGCCTGCTATTGCTCAATCGAGCGCCTTATCTTGATTAACTATTCTTTCAAACAAGAAGATCAGAAACTTAACTGAACTAATATTACGTGGTCATGCATGGCTATACATTGGTAATGAAGTTGAGCAAATGGGTTTATGTCCAACATTTATCCAATAATAGCGTGAAAGTTGTGAAATTGATTGGTATCTTCAAGCTGAGCTTGCGTATAATAAGCAGCATAAAAAGAACAAGCTAAGATAATTCGTTTATTATAATACCGTGGTTATTCCCGTGATAAATTTTCGGTATAAAGCTAAAGCCATAATGAACGTAGACCCTAATTAAAATAGACCTAAATCGATTTGTAGAGTATCCCATGATTAAAAGCACCGCAGAAGTCCGTCAGGCATTTTTAGATTTTTATGCCACCAAACAACATCAAATAGTTAAAAGTAGCTCACTGGTTCCTGGTAATGATGCAACGTTATTATTTACCAATGCCGGCATGGTTCCTTTTAAAGATGTTTTTTTAGGTGCTGAAAAACGTAGTTATACACGAGCCACCTCTGCACAACGTTGTGTACGAGCCGGCGGTAAACATAACGATTTAGAAAATGTTGGCTACACTGCACGTCATCACACATTTTTCGAAATGATGGGTAACTTTAGTTTTGGAGATTATTTTAAAAATGAAGCGATTAGCTATGCTTGGGAGTTTTTAACTGGCGAATTAGGGCTAGCAAAAGAAAAGTTATTAGTCACAGTATATGCCACCGATGAAGAAGCTTTCTCTTACTGGAGAGATGAGATTGGTGTACCTGAAGATAAAATAATTCGTATTGGTGATAAGTCAGCGAATAAAAAATATGAATCAGATAACTTCTGGTCAATGGGTGATACTGGGCCTTGTGGACCTTGTTCTGAAATATTCTATGATCACGGGGAAGACATCTTCGGCGGACCTCCAGGCTCCCCTGATGAAGACGGTGACCGTTTTATAGAGATATGGAACATAGTATTTATGCAGTTCAACCGTCAAAGTGACGGCCGCATGGAGCCATTACCTAACCCATCAATTGATACTGGCATGGGCTTAGAGCGTATTTCTGCAATTATGCAAAATGTGCATAGCAACTATGAAATTGATATTTTCCAAGCACTAATTAAAGATACTGCAGCATTACTTGATTGCAGTGATCTTGAGCATAAATCACTACGTGTTATTAGTGATCATATTCGCTCATGTAGCTTTTTAATTGTTGATGGGGTTGTACCGTCAAATGAAGGCCGAGGTTATGTACTTCGCCGCATTATTCGTCGTGCTATTCGTCATGGTCATAAGCTAGAAGCGACAGGACATTTCTTCCATAAACTTGTTGCCTCATTAATTGCTCAAATGGGAGAAGCCTACCCAGAGTTAGCTCAGCAACAAGCAATTATTGAAAAACTACTACGTATTGAAGAAGAGCAGTTTGGTCGAACTCTTGATCGTGGCATGATCTTATTAGAAGATATTTTAGCTAACTTATCTGGCGATATCATTAAAGGTGATGACGTCTTTAAGCTGTATGATACCTACGGTTTTCCTGCCGACTTAACGGCAGATATTGCCCGAGAGCGTAACTTGAAAATTGATAAAGATGGTTTTGATGTTGCGATGAAGCAACAGCGAGAGCGTGCCCAGCAAGCAAGTCAATTTGGCACTGATTATAATCAACAACTGAAATCTGACCAAAATACAGCCTTTAAAGGCTACGATAATGACTCATATTCTGCGACTGTCGTTGAGCTATTTAACAGCCAAGATCAAGACCCTGTTAGTCAACTAAATTCAGGTGAACAGGGCATTGTGATATTAGATCATACGCCATTTTACGCTGAATCAGGCGGTCAAGTAGGTGATAGTGGCTTACTTCACCTTGATGGCGGAGTATTTGAAGTAACAGATACAATTAAGTTAGGTAATGCTTTTGCTCATAGAGGTACCGCGCGTACTGATGTTGGCTTAAATCGTCGAGTAAAAGCCGAAATTAATGTTGAACGCAGAGCCGCTATTGTTAAAAACCATACTGCTACCCATTTGTTACATGCCGCTTTACGTAAAGTATTGGGTGATCATGTTACTCAGAAAGGTTCATTATGTGATAGTGATAAATTGCGCTTTGATTTCTCTCATTTTGAAGGTGTTACCGCTCAAGAATTACATACGGTTGAGCAAATGGTTAATGATGAAATTCGTCGTAACCACTCAAAACAAACTGAATCTATGTATATTGAAGAAGCTAAAGAAAAAGGTGCTATGGCTCTCTTTGGTGAGAAATACGATGATGAAGTGCGTGTAGTAACCTTAGGTGACTTTTCAATAGAGCTGTGTGGCGGTGTGCATGTTAATAGAACGGGTGATATCGGTTTATTAAAAATTGTTTCTGAATCAGGCACTGCTGCTGGCGTTCGTCGTATTGAAGCGGTTACGGGTACAGGAGCACTTGATTTTATTAATCAACAGACAGCCTCTTTAACGAGTATTGCAGCGCTGGTTAAAAGTGATGTAACTAATGTGAGTAGTAAAGTTGAGCAACTTGTTAGTAGATTTAAGCAGCTAGAAAAAGAAGTTAGCCAACTAAAGCAGGAGCTAGCAGCGCAAGCCGGATCTGATTTAGTTAATAACACTATTGAAATTAATGGCGTCAAGGTACTCATTGCTGATTTAGGTGGTGTAGAAAGTAAAGCACTTCGCGGCATGGTTGATGAACTTAAAAATAAAATGCAATCAGGCGTTATTATGCTGGCGACGGCTAATGGTCCTAAAGTTGGCTTAATTGCCGGTGTCACCAAAGACTTGGTTGGCCGTGTTAAAGCAGGCGAATTAGTTAATATGGTGGCTCAGCAAGTGGGTGGTAAAGGTGGCGGTCGTCCTGATATGGCACAAGCGGGTGGTACACAGCCTGAGAATATAACCTTAGCACTTGAAAGTGTCTCTGCATGGTTAACAGAAAAATTAGCTTAGATGCTATAAAGTAGTGATTAGTCTATAACGAATAACATTACCCATAATAAAAAAGGAAGCATTTGCTTCCTTTTTTGATTTTTACGCATGTTATAAAATTATAATTTTAACTATCGAATGTTACTATTTTGTTACTAATGACGAAAAGTTACGAAACACTGCACTTGAACACAGATTTCGCAGTAAAAATAAGCTATAAAACTATTAAAGGATATGGAAATCTTGCTAAAATAGGACAGATTAATAGTGTAACAATACTTTTTGTTGCTTATTATCGAAGCTTCATTAAAAACGATCATCGGATATGGTGTTTTTAATGAATAATGACTTTTTATAGAAAATTGACTATTAGTTATAGTGAATGGATTAAAAAGTAGCTATTCGAATATATTACTAGCTTATATATATTTATTTAGTGATCTCACTTTAAAGGATAAGGAAGCAAATATGCTTATATTAACACGACGCGTCGGTGAAACTTTAATGATTGGTGACGAAGTTACCGTGACTGTTTTAGGCGTTAAAGGAAATCAGGTAAGAATAGGTGTTAATGCGCCAAAAGAAATCTCAGTGCACCGTGAAGAAATTTACATGCGCATTCAAGCCGAAAAGGGCGATACTGAAGTTTCAGGCAATAACGTCCTATAAATTACTTATCATTAAGTTGATTAGTAGAGTCTTTGGACAATAGCGTTATACAAAGTGTTATTTAACGCTTTATATAACGGCTAAGAAACACCGCCCAGGCGGTGTTTTTTTATGCTCCACGTTGAGTTAATGATTAAAAAACAACATATTTGACTGAATTGTCAGCAAATAGAAAGTTATAGTAAATAAATACTAAATATTGTTTGACTTATTTTTAGAATCCCTTATTATTCGCACCCATTGAAGAGGCGGCCAATTGGTCGAAGATACTCGCCTGTTAAGGGAATGTCTGGTTTGCAACCGGATTAAGTGTTCTTATATAACGTGTTTTTTTATGCGCATTATTTCTCAACAATAAAGAAGTAAAAGAAAATGGAGAGCTGGCCGAGTGGCCGAAGGCGCTCCCCTGCTAAGGGAGTAACGGCTTTAAATCCGTTCGAGAGTTCGAATCTCTCGCTCTCCGCCATTTTTTCTTATAAAGAATAATGGTTGTGTAGAACGCAAGTTCGCTATCTTTAGACTAAGATATAAAAAATAGTTCATGAGGGCGTGTAGCTCAGCTGGATAGAGTACCTGGCTACGAACCAGGCGGTCGCAGGTTCGACTCCTGCCACGCCCACCACTTTCTTCAAGTGATTAAATAATGAAGGCAGCTATTGTTAAAGCTGGATAAAATTTTATACTTTGGGCGTGTAGCTCAGCTGGATAGAGTACCTGGCTACGAACCAGGCGGTCGCAGGTTCGACTCCTGCCACGCCCACCACATTTAAAGCCCCACCTTTGTAGGTGGGGCTTTTTTCGTTCAAAGGGTAGAGACTGACATTTCTTGATTTAAATCACGGTGTCAATCTTTAGAATAGAGATAGTGATAGTTACTGAGTCATTAATAGTAGCAAACACAAATCTTTCTTTGTTCGCACTTACTTCAAGTGATAAAATAATGAAGGGCAGTTTGTTAAGGCTGGATAAAGACATTTTAAGACTACGGGCTTAGTTCGTTATCGATTAGTAACGATATAAAAAATAACTTAGAAGAGGGCGTGTAGCTCAGCTGGATAGAGTACCTGGCTACGAACCAGGCGGTCGCAGGTTCGACTCCTGCCACGCCCACCACTTTCTTCAAGTGGTAAAATAATGAAGGACAGCTTTTTTAAGGTTTAATAAAGATATTTTTTAGAAAACCTTATTATTTGCAACTAATGGAGAGCTGGCCGAGTGGCCGAAGGCGCTCCCCTGCTAAGGGAGTAACGGCTTTAAATCCGTTCGAGAGTTCGAATCTCTCGCTCTCCGCCATTTTCTTCTTATGAGGGATAATGGTTGTGTAGAACGCAAGTTCGCTATCTTTAGACTAAGATATAAAAAATAGTTCATGAGGGCGTGTAGAACATCAGGATAGATTGTATATTTTGATGGCTACGAGCGACGTTCGTATTATCGATTAAGTAACGATATAAAAAATAACTTTATTGAGGGCGTGTAGCTCAGCTGGATAGAGTACCTGGCTACGAACCAGGCGGTCGCAGGTTCGACTCCTGCCACGCCCACCACTTTCTTCAAGTGATTAAATAATGAAGGCAGCTATTGTTAAAGCTGGATAAAATTTTATACCTTGGGCGTGTAGCTCAGCTGGATAGAGTACCTGGCTACGAACCAGGCGGTCGCAGGTTCGACTCCTGCCACGCCCACCACATTTCTACTTAGTAGATATATTAAAACCTAGCTTATGCTAGGTTTTTTTATGCCTGAAATAACCTAAAAGCCAACCTCATTTTGTTGGGGTTTAGCGTAGAACATCTGGATAGATTTACCGCGATAGAAAGCTGGCTACGAAACTGAATCCTTTTCGGTCGAAGGTTTCTCTTGTAGCTAGATGTCTGCCACGCCCACCACATTTCTACATAGTAGATATATTAAAACCTAGCTTATGCTAGGTTTTTATATGCCTGAAATAACCTAAAAGCCAACCTCATTTTGTTGGGGCTTAGCGTAGATCATCTGGATAGATTTACCGCGATAGAAAGCTGGCTACGAAACTGAATCCCTTTCGGTCGCAGGTTGGAATATTCCAGCGTTAACATTATCCTAAATAAAAAAGCGTAAGCCTCATCTTTTTAGATGGGGATTTTTTCGTTTAAAAACCTGAGTAGACAAATACACTTGATGCAAAGATCGTTTATTCATCTTTATGATAACGATATTAGTTACTTCTGAGGACTTCTATTAGCCTAACTATTCGAATCTAGTAGTGACATCAACAAATGAGCCATCCTTCACAGAAAGGCATTGCTAATCGAATTTTATGGCTTCTGAGCAGGAATCCACATAGATACTTCTACCATCAATTCATAAGCAAGATATATGCTATTGATATTTAAATATCGACCTTCAAAATGAACTTTTTCAACTGATTTTATCGATTATTTAATACTACTTTTGTCTTGGTTATATGTGTAACTACCCATGTCTTCGTATAAATATACGGTGATGCTGAATTTAAAAGAATGACTTGTATATTGTATAATATCGCTATTTATCTAATTGTAATACCCGTTATTCATGCTTTTGATATTGTATACAATATTTAAAGTATGCAAAATTACCTGTATATATCGTCTATTGCGGTGAATATTCGTTTGTTTTGGGGTTGACGCTCAATTATTTTTCTGAAACAGCTTAAAATTATTTGCAATGTAGGTATTGGAGTGATTATTCTAATTGTAATGTTTTGTGAACGAGAATGAAAGATGGACAATATGCAGCAGCAATTTATAGAAGCTGGAACACTGATGTTGGCGGGAATGGTATTTGTGTTTGCATTTTTAGGCGTATTAATTATTTTTATTAATACTGTACTGGCAAGACTGGCGATAAAATTTCCAGATCCTATTGTCGTGCCACATTCTCGACCAAATAAAAAGAGTAAGAGTACAACCAGCGGTGATATCTCACCAGCAGTTGTTGCTGCAATTAGCGGAGCGGTAAAACGTTATCGATCGCAACATGGGCAAGATAAATAAGCTTGACCAAAATTGAAACTCTTCTACATCATTGTAATTAAAAATTTAGATAAAAGGGCGTTAACATGAGTAAGCCATTAGGTATCACCGAAGTTGTCTTAAGAGACGGCCATCAATCAATTTTAGCCACTAGGTTACGTTTAGCTGATATGTTGCCAATCGCAGCGACGCTGGATGATGTTGGTTATTGGTCAATTGAATCTTGGGGTGGTGCAACGTTTGATTCATGTATTCGTTACTTAGGTGAAGATCCATGGGAACGAATTCGAGCGCTTAAAAAAGCGATGCCTAAAACCAAGCAGCAAATGTTATTCCGTGGTCAAAACATTCTAGGATATCGTCATTACGCTGATGATGTTGTAGAAAAATTTGTTGAACGTGCTCATATCAATGGTATTGATGTTTTTAGAATTTTCGATGCCATGAATGATGTTAGAAACCTGCAAACATCTATTAAAGCCGCTGTTAGAGTTGGAGCGCATGCTCAAGGTACGTTAAGTTATACCGAAAGCCCAGTGCATACCCTTGACGGTTGGTTAACCATGGCCAAGCAACTTGAAGATATGGGCGCTCATTCTCTTTGTATTAAAGATATGTCCGGGTTATTAAAGCCTTACGATGGTGCTGAATTAATTAGTCGCTTAAAAGAAACTGTCTCATTACCTATCGCTTTACATTGTCATGCAACAACGGGTTTGAGCCTTGCTACTCAAATGAAAGCAATTGATAGCGGTATTGATGTAATCGATACGTCCATTTCTTCGATGAGTATGACTTATGGTCACTCACCAACTGAAACGATTGCTGCTATTGTTGAAGGGACTCCACGTGCTTCAGGTCTTAATGTTGAAAAAATGGCTGAGGTTGCCGCTTATTTCCGTGATGTTAGACAAAAATATTCTGAATTCGAAGGTAGTTTAAAAGGCGTTGATGCCCGTATCTTAACTGCACAAGTACCTGGTGGCATGTTAACGAATATGGAAAATCAGCTGAAAGAGCAAGGTGCATCTGATCGATTTGATGATGTTTTAACTGAGATCCCTAAAGTTCGCAAAGATTTAGGATATATTCCTCTAGTAACACCGACGTCGCAAATTGTAGGAACTCAAGCGGTTCTTAATATATTAACCGGTGAACGTTATAAATCTATAACAAAAGAAACTGCGGGTGTATTAAAAGGTGAATATGGCGCTACTGCCGCTCCTGTTGATGCGGAACTGCAATTACGAGTGTTAGACGGGAAAGAAGTTATTACCTGTCGTCCGGCTGACTTATTAGATCCTGAAGTAGATAAGCTATCAGATGAACTACAAGTTTTAGCGAAAGAGAAAAATATCAACTTAGCGGATGAAAGTATTGATGACGTATTAACTTATGCATTGTTCCCGCAAATAGGGTTGAAGTTTCTTGAAAACCGCAATAACCCAGCGGCTTTCGAACCTATTCCGACTAAAGCGAGTGCAAAGGCTAAAGCTTCCACAGAGTCAAATGCGGTAACTACAACAGAAAACTACGCCGTGAGTGTTGATGGCAAGGTTTATGATGTCATTGTTGCTCCTGGAGGCTCTATCGATGCGATAACCCATCCTGCTGGGGATGATGCAATGAAACAATCAGCATCTATCACTGCAGAAGAAACATTAAATGCACCACTTGCAGGTAACATCTTCAAAGTATTGGTTCATGAAGGTGATTATGTCGAAGCGGGTGATGTAGTTATCATTATGGAAGCAATGAAAATGGAAACTGAAATTCGTGCAGTTTCAGCAGGCGAAATAGTCTCTTTATTCACCAGAGAGGGTGACTCAGTTGCCGTTGGTGATGCATTACTTAGTTTTTCATAGGAGGTCACATGGATTCATTAACAAAATTATGGCTTTCAACCGGTTTAGCTAATTTTGAGTTAGGCCAAGTAGTGATGATGTTAGTTGGTTGTGGTTTGCTTTATCTCGCCATTGCTCGAAACTTTGAACCCTTGTTATTATTACCTATGGGCTTTGGTGCTATTTTAACTAATATCCCTGTTGCAGGCTTTTCAGAAGCAGGTGGTTTGTTACATTACATCTACTATGCGGGTATTGATACGGGAATTTTCCCACTCATTATCTTTATGGGTGTTGGTGCCATGACAGACTTTGGTGCCCTTATCGCTAACCCGAAAACATTGCTTTTAGGTGCAGCGGCTCAGTTTGGCATTTTTGCGACCTTATTTGGTGCTATTGCTTTAAATTATGTGCCAGGTATTGAATTTACCCTTAAAGATGCTTCAGCGATTGCTATTATTGGCGGCGCTGATGGTCCTACGGCTATTTTCCTTGCCTCAAAGTTAGCCCCTGAATTGTTGGGTGCTATTGCTGTTGCAGCCTATTCGTATATGGCATTGGTACCGATTATTCAACCGCCTATCATGCGAGCATTAACCACTGAAGAAGAGCGTAAAATCGAAATGAAGCAGTTACGTCCAGTAACTAAAATTGAGAAAATAATTTTCCCACTGGGTGTTTTAATGATGACAATTTTCTTTTTACCTTCAGCAACGCCGTTAGTAGGTATGTTTTGTCTAGGTAACTTAATGCGAGAGTCGGGTGTTGTCGATCGCTTAAGTACTACCGCACAAAATGAGTTAATTAATATCACCACTATTTTCTTAGGATTGGGTGTCGGCTCAAAACTGAGTGCAGAAGCTTTTTTAAATGTAGAAACACTCGGTATTTTGGCCTTAGGCGCGGTAGCGTTTTCAATTGGTACTGCTTCAGGTGTATTGATGGCGAAAACCATGAACAAGCTCTCTAAGGATCCTATTAACCCACTAATTGGCGCTGCAGGTGTTTCAGCAGTACCTATGGCTGCACGTGTTGCCAATAAGGTCGGTTTAGAAGCAAATCCACATAACTTCTTGTTGATGCATGCAATGGGACCTAACGTGGCTGGTGTGCTTGGTTCAGCCGTAGCCGCGGGTATCTTATTGGCCTTAGTTGGTGGTTAGCATTTAACTTATGTACTGTTAGTCTTTAAAAGCCGAGCACTGCTCGGTTTTTTTTATGCTCAAGGTTATTGAATGAAGAGGCATAAACATAAGTTAAAGAAAGTGAAAAACGACTAAAGAATAATTCTGACTAGTATATTAAGTCCGGCCGTCATAAAATACGGTTACTTACTATTTAAGGATTATATAAGTTAGCCATGAAACTCCCCCTCATTATGCTTAGCGCGTTAATAGCGCTTACCGCCTGTACAAGTTCAAGCACTGGTCGCAAACAAGTGATGTTATTTTCTGAGTCTGAGCTCGATAAAATGGGCGCAGCTTCATTTGAAGACATGAAAAAGAATACACCAATTAGTACAGATAAAGCGACTAATGACTTTGTACAGTGTGTTGCGAAATCCATTACCAAAAATGTCGATAAATCAGTTCATCAAGGTGACTGGGAAGTGATCGTGTTTGATTCATCGCAAGTGAATGCCTTTGCTTTACCCGGTGGAAAAATAGGTGTTTATACGGGCATTTTAAACGTGACTGAAAACCAAGATCAATTAGGCGCAATTATTGGTCACGAGGTTGGTCATGTGATTGAGCATCATTCAAATGAACGTTTATCTGCAAATAAGCTACAGAATATGGGCATGGCTGCTGCAACTGCAGCCGTGGGATTAACTGATGTAGAAAACAAAGGTTTGTGGATGGCTGGATTAGGTTTAGGCTTACAATACGGTGTAATAATGCCTTATGGCCGCTCTCATGAGAGTGAAGCTGATATTGTTGGTCAAGATCTTATGGCACGTTCTGGCTTTGAACCGAGTGCAAGTATTAAACTATGGCAAAATATGGCGAAGCTAAGTGAAGGCTCTAGTCAAGCAGCACCGGCAGAGTTTATGTCAACTCATCCATCGAACCAAACGCGTATTAAGCAACTGACCAAACACTTACCGAGTTCAATGACACTTTATAAAAGCAGTAATCGACCTAGTTGTGTTAAGCCAAAAGTCATTCTAGCGCCGAAAAAATAGCGTTGTAGCCTTTATTTTTTAAGGAACTATTAATCCAGTATCAGTTAGTTTTTGATAATGAAAGTAAGAACCAAAGTAGTTTTTACTTTTTATTTTAGTTAAAAGTGTATCTATTCTACTTTTTAATTTTTTACCATTATCATTTTTATAGACGGCAAAGCTAGCAGGTATTTCAGCGACTTTCTGGTAATAAACACCGGTAATCCCCAGCTTTTCAATGGTTGACATTGTTGATGCTCGTTCAAATGTTATAACGTTTAAGCGCTTACGTTGTAACATTTGAGTTAACTGGGTTAGGCTACTTACTTCAATAAATTTATCTCTGGGTATATTAAGTACTTCAGAAAAAAAATCTGCGTTACCTCGTAAAGTGCCAATACTTTGTTTTGGTAGTAATTGTGTATTGAAATACTTTTTATCTAGTGCAAATAAGTCTACTTTGGCAACGACAGACCAATCAATGTCCTCAGCATATTGATAAAAACTCTTTGTCTCAAAGCCTTGGGGCGTTAAGCCGATCATATCTAAACTTTGTTTTTTTAACTCTTTTTTCGCCCTAGCGTAGTTCATTATGTGAAAGTGAAATTTTAGATCTGATATCTTCTCAATTGCTTTGAACATATCAACAGCATAACCTTGACCATTTTCGTTAACAATAGGTGGAAATGGCTCTAAGCCAATATGTATATCTTGTGCATAAGCGTTAAGTGATAGACATAAAAGTAGAGCGACTATGTTTACGGTGAACTTCATTTATGGATGTAACTTATGCTGTGTCCACTGTTCGTTTTGTTTTTCAAAACATATTCTATCGTGTAAACGATTTGATCGTCCTTGCCAAAATTCAATGGCATGCGGCTTAATACGCCATCCACCCCAAAATTCGGGATGTGGCACTTCACCTTCTGAGAATTTTTCTTGATAATGGCTCATACGCTCTTTGAGTTCATCATTATGTGTAAGTTTTTGGCTTTGTTTTGATGCCCAAGCGCCAACTTGACTACCCCTATCTCGGCTATGAAAATAATCGGCAGATTCTTGTATCGATACTTTCTCTACAGTACCTTCAATACGGACTTGTCGTTGTAATACATTCCAGTGAAACAATAAGGCTACTTTATTGTTTTCATCAAGCTCATGGCTTTTACGACTAGCGTAATTGGTAAAGAAAACAAAACCTTTTTCATCATAGTCTTTAAGCAATACCATACGAGAACTAGGTTGCCCATCAGCATTACAACTACTCACAGACATTGCTTCAGGCAGTAATATTCCAGATTTTTTAGCATCATTAAACCATTGCTCAAATAATTGATCTGGGGTTGTGTCAGCAGATAATTCAGGAAGAGGTAAAGCTACCCCTTGACCAAAGGTAAATAGGCAGCGAAGCTTTTCAAATAACGTCATAATATTTAAAAGTTTATGAGAATTAATAATGGATAGATATTCTATGCTTAAATGTCGTTATTGCAAAGTTATATCAAGGTAATAGTAAGATGAATCATAATTCGTTTCGACTTACCAATCTTCACTATCATCGAGTAAATCTTTAAGATATTTTTTTTCTTTTAGCTCATCAATACGCTTCCGCGCTAACAGGTTTTTTTGGGCTTGCTCTTGGATCTGTTTTTCTGCCAAAGATTCACCTTTTGGAGGATTGCTTTCATTCGTTTCATCTGTGCTATTTCCACTTGCTCCATCGAGGAAGTTATCGTCTATATCGCTGACCATAGGTTTTACCTTTTTACTACTAATTAATAAAATATTACAAAGTATATTGATTAACATAGGTAAGAATTTTGCTATTTTCAATGCCTCTTTACAAAAAAAATCAAAAATATTACGTATTGCTACAAGTTGCTTAATAACTGGTTGAATATAGATTTACATTTAATCGATAAAAGTATAAAAGCTGTATCATCTGATTTTTAAAGTTTATCCATGAAGTTAATGCTTAACCTGAACTCTGGATAATGAGTGCTAAGGCGTTAAACAAAAACGACACCAAGTTTGAAGTAACTATAGACTCTATCAATGTTTCATTTTATGCCATTATCAAGGCAAAACGTTTATGAATAGCAGGCTATATATCGACGTTTTAACGCTGAGAATGGGATAAAAGGGGATGTTGAGCAAGTGCTGCTTATCCAGAGTGCAGGTTACTTAATAACAGGCAATAAAAAACCAGTGACAAGCACTGGTTCTGGTTAATATTATTTAGATAATGTTGTAAAAGGGGGTTACCAACCTTCAACACCTTTCATATCAGGCAGTTGATGTGCAATACCTTTATGGCAATCGATACAGGTTTTTTCACCGTCAGCAAGTGCCGTTGAATGCTGATAAGAAGCACGTTCACTTTGCTCGGTAAAGTCCATGTAATCGAAGTTATGACAGTTACGACACTCTAAAGAGTCATTGGCTTTAAGCCTGCGCCATTCGTTTTCTGCTAAACCTCTACGGTGAGCTAAAAACTTCTCACGTGTATCTATAGTGCCAAAAATCATGCCCCAAACTTCTTTGGAAGCTTGCATTTTACGCGCTATTTTATCAGTCCATGCGTGTGGAACATGACAATCAGGACACGTTGCACGCACACCAGAGCGGTTAGAAAAGTGAATAGTCGTTTTCATCTCTTCATAGACATTGTTTTCCATTTCATGACATGAAATACAAAACGCTTCAGTGTTTGTCACTTCAAGAGCGGTGTTAAAACCACCCCAGAAGATGATACCGGCAATAAAACCACCGATAACTAATGCACCAAGACTATAATAACCACTAGGTTTACTTAGGGTTTTCCAGCCTATTATAAGGATATTCTTCATACTAACTCCTAATGCTCTTTTGATTTAGCTTTTGCTTTCATTAAGCTGTGCATATCAGTGAAAGTGTTTTCGACCAAAGGCTCTGCATCTAGTTGTGTAACATGACACTGGTTACAAAAGTAACGACGAGGCGATACTTCAGCTAAGAAGTTACCATCTCTGTCCATGAAATGGGTAACACTCACCATAGGTGCCTGTGATTTCTCTGTACGATGACGTGAATGACAAGACATACACTTGTTATTGTTTTTATTCACCTCATAACTACGAGTCGTATGAGGGATAACAGGCGGCTGCATCGGGTAATTACGGCCTTGCTTGATATCCTTGTTAATCACTTTAGGAATTGCGTTTGGCTCCTTTTGAACATTAATAGGCGTATGATCCCTTAATGTAGCAACAGTATTAACCGTTTCTTTATCAGCAGCATTAGCGTTTAGAGAGTACATAATTGGTGATACTGTTAGTACCAATAAACTGGCAATTACTGCTAGGTTAAATTTTTTCATTTCAGACTCCTAAACTTTAACAATTTTGATTGCACACTTTTTAAAATCCGTCTGTTTTGATAGCGGATCAGTAGCATCTAAAGTGACTTTGTTTACTAAACGACTAGCATCAAACCAAGGCATAAATACTAAGCCAATTGGTGGCTTATTTCGGCCTCTTGTTTCTACGCGCGTTTGTACTTCACCGCGACGTGAAATAAGTTTCACTAAATCACCTCGACGCATACCACGTTTTTTAGCATCATCTGGATGCATATAAACTAAAGCATCTGGCATGGCTTTATATAACTCAGGAACACGTTGAGTCATAGAGCCTGAATGCCAATGTTCTAAAACACGACCTGTTGATAACCATAAGTCATACTCTTCATCAGGTGATTCTGCTGCTGGTTCATATGGCAGGGCAAAAATTATGGCACGGCCATCTTTTTTACCATAAAAATCCCAGCCACTACCTGGCTTAACATAAGGATCGGAGCCTTCTTTAAAGCGCCACTTAGTTTCTTTACCATTAACTACAGGCCAGCGTAATCCGCGTTCTTTATGGTATCTGTCGTAAGGAGCTAAATCATGAGCATGTCCACGACCAAAGGTTGCATATTCTTCAAATAATCCTTTTTGAATATAAAAACCAAAATCACGAGCATCATCATTTAAGCGATCTTCAGGAACTTCATCAAGGGAGAATTTTCCAACTGATGAGTCTTTGTAGAGTACGTCAAATAACGTTTTACCGCGTACCTCTGGTTTTTTGGCTATTAGCTCTTCTGGCCATACATCTTCAACCTTAAAGCGTTTTGAGAATTCAACTAACTGCCATAAATCTGATTTAGCGCCTTCTGGAGCTTCAACCATTTGATACCAAGATTGAGTACGACGTTCGGCATTACCATAAACCCCTTCTTTCTCTACCCACATAGCAGTAGGTAAGATTAAGTCAGCGGCTTGTGCGGTAACCGTTGGGTATGGGTCAGACACGACAATAAAGTTTTTAGGATTACGGTAACCAGGGTAACCTTCTTCATTAATATTGGCTGCAGCTTGCATGTTATTATTACATTGCACCCAATAAAAGTTTAATTTCCCATCCTTTAACATGCGGTTTTGTAATGCTGCATGGTAACCCGGTTTTGGCGGAACAGTACCTTCAGGTAGGTCCCAAATCTTCTCAGCAATAGCTCTATGCTTAGGGTTCTTAACTACCATGTCTGCGGGTAAACGATGTGAGAAAGTACCTACTTCACGTGCCGTACCACAAGCAGAAGGTTGACCGGTTAACGAGAACGGGCTGTTACCTGGTGTTGATATTTTACCTGTTAATAAATGGATGTTATAAACAAGGTTGTTTGCCCAAACACCACGCGTATGCTGGTTAAAGCCCATAGTCCAAAAAGAGGTAACTTTAATTTTTGGATCAGCGTATAGCTCAGCTAACGCTTCTAATTTATGCTCTGGTACACCTGATAGTTTAGAGACAGATTCGACAGTATAGGTGCTAACAAATTTTGCATATTCATCAAAATCAATCGGTGTTGAACTACCGGCTGTTTTACCATTGTTTTTAGCGGCTTGTTCTAACGGATGTTCAGGGCGTAGACCATAACCAATATCCGTTTCACCTAATCTAAAGTTAGTGTGCTTACTGACAAAATCTTTATTAACTCTGCCTGTTTGAATAATGTAGTTAGCGATGTAATTTAAAATCGCTAAATCTGTTTGTGGCGTGAAAATCATGCCGTTATCGGCTAAATCAAAGCTTCGATGTTCAAACGTTGATAATACCGCCACTTTTACA
Organism: Colwellia sp. 75C3; assembly: GCF_002836255.1. Lineage (GTDB taxonomy): Bacteria > Pseudomonadota > Gammaproteobacteria > Enterobacterales > Alteromonadaceae > Colwellia. Next base: position 209,632 of record NZ_PJAU01000031.1, read on the forward strand.
TGGGGGGCGCTTAAACGTCGGTCTGTTAAACGCGTCCATAAAATCGGATGCATTTCGGCCATGTTTGAGCCCCATAATACAAACGCATCAGCAGCTTCTAAATCATCGTAACAACCCATAGGTTCGTCGATGCCAAAGGTACGCATAAAACCACCAACAGCAGAGGCCATACAGTGACGAGCATTAGGGTCAATGTTGTTAGTACGAAAGCCTGCTTTCATCAATTTTACTGCAGCATAACCTTCTTGTACTGTCCATTGACCTGAGCCGAACATACCAAGTGCTTCAGGGCCATCTTTTTTCAATGCGTCTTTAGCTTTTTCAGCCATCACATTGAAGGCTTGATCCCAAGAGACAGGAGCAAACTCACCTTCTTTATCGTATTTACCATTGGTCATACGAAGAAGCGGTGTGGTTAAGCGATCTTTGCCGTACATGATTTTAGAAAGGAAGTAACCTTTTACACAATTCAGGCCTTTGTTTACTGGAGATTTGATATCTCCATGGGTAGCAACAACTTTGCCATCCATGACGCCAACATTAACACTACAACCCGTACCACAAAAACGACAGGGAGCTTTATCCCACTTTAGTTTAGTAATATCAGAACTGGTAATTAAATTTGATGCTACTGCAGGTACAGATACCCCAGCAACTGCGGCCGCTGCTGCAATAGCATTGGCTTTAATAAATTCTCGGCGATTAATTGTCATCGTGTCACCTTCCTCTTGCTTATTTTGATTCGATATTTAAAATATGGTTATGTTTTATTTATTCTTTATTTAAGCGTATTTATTTTAATTGCTTTATAATTCTTTATATTGATCTTCGTTTTTTTCATTATCAGTCTCATCCAGGATTTGATGATAAACCGGAGATAAATTTATAATGCCTTTGTGAACTCTTATGATGTCCATTTTTGTGCCAATATCTCTATAACTATTACCTTCCATAGTGAAAACAATTTTACCTTCTTCACTGGTAACATGAATTTCTGCACCCTCAATGTTTGTAATAGCTTTTTTTACTTCATCCAACTGCGCCAATATCGGGTAAGCTACAAAGCTAGCTACGTGATATTCACATGTTGTACTGTCAGTGTTTTTGGTCATATTGATTCTTTATTAAGTTAGCTTACGTTTGGTTCGAATGTAAATGCTATGGCATCTTGTGGACAACTTTTGATGCATGCTCCGCATTGATTACAATCAAGGTCATTTAAGCTGGGCTGGGGAATGCTTGAATTAAGGTAATTAAATTTAATTACACTGGTTTCACATTCATCACGACAGCTTTGACAATAAATATTATTTTTGGCTAAACACTTATCACTAATCTCTAAAGTTACCGGCCAAGCTTTTTCCTTATTGTTTAACGTATTTTCTTCAGTACTATTACTTTCAATACTATTATTTTCAGTAAAAACACCTGAGAAAAGTGGTTGCTCGCAAACCTCTATACACTTATTACAGAAGGTGCATTCACCTAAGTTGAAATCTATTTTTGGAAAACCATCTTCATCTTTAACAATAATATTACTTTCACAGCTACTTATGCAGTCTTGGCATTGGGTGCAGCCAGAGGTAAATACCGCCTCATTAATTACCCAAGGTAAACGTAACTCTTGCTTGGTTTTAACTCGACCGCGAAAAAAACGTCTTCTTGAAGGATCAGCTAAACGTTCCGTTGTTTTAGTGTTTTTAGTTTGCAAAATATTAAGTGCCAGGTGGGCCTAAGAAAGCTAGTTGACTGAACCATACGGCAAAACCAAAACCAGCAACGATAATTACTGATAAAATGGGAGCTAAAAAAACAGCTAGAAAAATAAAAGTATTTCGCTCATGCTTTTTTTGTTGTTCAGGAGATATTGCTTGATTCATAATGCTCTCGAAATTTTATGATTAAAGTAAGCTGATTTATGGCTAATTTATGATTGATTTTAATCGCTTGCTAGGTCAGATAGGTTGATCTAGATCAAGTTGTTCAGATTAACCCTAGTTCATTTATGCTCTAAAGCAATATATAAGTGAATAGTTTAAAATATATACATGTAATTTATATTTTTTGCTTTAAAATACTTGATAACTTTAATTTTATTCACCTCTATTGATTTTGGGATCTTAAAAAAAGATGATGCAAGTACAAGATTTCTTACCTTGGTTTAATGATTATGCAAGGCAGGCACTGTTAAAAAATGAACGACGCCTGGTTGTTTTATCTGGCCGTGAATCATGGGCGCTATCATTATTGGAATCTATTGAATCAGTCTTTTCTTCTTTGAAAACTAATGGTAATCAGGAGCTTGAGTTATCTTCAAGTAATTCGACATGTCTAATCTATGGTGACAGTGAATTACTTACCGCTAATGTTCAAAAAAAGCGCTATAGAGATAAATTAGGTAGCGAAAGTGATGTCATTATTTTTGTCGATAGTCAGTTTACCATTGATGCTTTTGCTGCATTATCGGGAACCCTAAAAGCTGGTGGTATATTATTTTTAGTCATACCCGCGTTAGTTAACAAATCAGTTGAGAGCCTGTTTTTTAAACGGTTTTATTCATTGATAACAGAAGTATCCACTCATAAAATCATAGCTGAATCGACAGCTATGCTGTTACCACAGAGTGCTGATTCAGCAGTGGAAGAAAGTACAAAGGCATGTTTAACTTACCCTTTAGGTTGTATTACCCAAGAGCAGTACTTAGCGGTTAACGCTATTGCTAAAGTACTTTCAGGCCACAGAAAAAGACCTTTAGTGTTAACGGCTGATCGCGGTCGAGGTAAGTCATCAGCATTGGCTATTGCTTGCGCTGAACTAATGAAAACACATGAACATGATGAATTTAGCATCATTATTACCGCTCCAGATACGCAAGCTTTGTCAGTCTTTTATCAGCAATTAGGTCAACGTTTAGTTGGGGCTGTTCAACAAGGTCACAATATTTCCTTTGGCAAGGCTAAATTAGCCTTTATTCCTGTTGATCAATTAATAAGATCACAAATAAAAGTTAATCTTGTTTTGGTTGATGAGGCTGCGGCTATTCCTGTTTATCTGCTTGAACAATTACTGAGTAGTTATCACAGGATGGTTTTTTCCAGTACTGTACATGGTTATGAAGGAGCAGGGCGAGGATTTACCTTAAAATTTCAAAAAACGCTTGATAGGTTGTGCCCACAATGGGTGAATTTACATTTAAATCAGCCAATCCGTTGGCGAGAAAATGATCCTCTTGAACAATTGGTTTTTAATAGCTGTTTATTAAATGCAGAATTGCCTACCTTAACCACGACAATAACATCCCAGTCGAAGATAAAGTTTGATGTTAGTTCTATCAATAATCAAGAGACTCCAGATCAACAAGTATTTAAAGTTATCACCGCTGAAGAATTGGTTGTTAATGAGGTTTTATTACAGCAAGTTTTCGCTATTTTGGTTACCGCACATTATCAAACAAAACCGAGCGATTTACAGCTACTGTTAGATAACCCACAGGTACAATTGGCCTGTCTTTTTTCCTCAGAAAAGAATAATGCAGAGCTACTTGCTGTTGCTTTATTAATGAGTGAAGGTAAGGGGAATGGGGTAAATGATGAGGATATTCGAGCGGTAAAAAACTCCAAACGTCGTTTACGTAATCACTTCTTACCACAGTCATTATTCAGTCATTGTGGTTTTGAACAAGCATTTAGCTTTCATTATGTACGCATTATGCGTATTGCGGTACACCCACAGATTCAGCAACAAGGTATTGGTTCAAAATTCCTTAATTATATTGAGTTATTAGCAATAGAGCAGGGTGCTGATTTTATCGGCGCTAGTTTTGGCGTTAACCCTGAACTACTTTCTTTCTGGCTTAATGCCGATTTCTCTATCGCTCGCATTGGTTTTACTAAAGATAAGGCAAGTGGCGAGCACTCTGCTTTACTAATAAAAGGGCTAATTAAAGGGGGAAATGTCAAAAATAAGCACAAGCAGCAAGAGTTCCAACGAAATTTTTATCAAAGCTTTGATTATTTACTGTTAGATGAATATAAAACACTCTCAACTGAGCTGGTGTTTTTGTTATTAAGGCAAAATACTAAAGAAAATTTAAGCGCTTTGTCTGCGTTGGACATATCTAATGTTCAAGCATTTTCACAGGGAGAACGTTTATATAGTAGTTGCTGTTATAGCCTGTATTTATGGCTCAAACATGACTTGTTGAATGAAAATAAACATACCTCTAGTAATGTTATGCAAGCCAGCTTAGTGCTTATTTCAAGATTGATTCAAAAGCATGACAGTGACACTGTTTGTCAGCAATTTGGGTTAACCGGTAAAAAAATGCTAAACCAACAGATGAAAGATTATATAAATTTTCGGCTTAATATCGCTAATGTTAACTCTGCGAATCATTAGTAGAAGTAAGACTAAATCAATTATCTCGCTTATTTGCTCCCTGCCATCGCCAATATCGTTGCATAGCAAGATATTCGCAGCGCTTATTACCATAAAAGTTTATGTCATCATGACGCAGTAACTTGTCTACATAAAAATTGATAGTATGGGCTAAACCTGTACTGGGATTATTGTTGTAAGTGCTAAGTAGCATAACAAGCCAATTTTCCATATAAACAAATTCATTTGATACGGCTAGGCACATAATATTTCTTCTCCGTTAAGGTCATCGCTGCTTGTACTACTCGCTAATAAGGTATGCCAAATAACTGTTTTAGCATTTGCATTTAAACACTTACAGTCACCACAATGTAGTAAGCCTGAATTGAGCAAATGCGTTAGTAAATTCCCTGATATTTCTACCTGTACTTTGTCGACATTGCTGACAGTTATAGTTGTCATATCTCCTCCCCCATGTTTTTATTAAGCATAAACAAAGAACCCTATAAATGCAAATGATAATTATTACCGTTTGTGGCTTGTGATAAAGAAATGAGAGTGAATGTTATTTTGTATTACTCATGCTCATTAATCAGTACACTAAATATCGGTATCGAATAATAAAGGACGAGTATATGAACGCAGCTGTAAGCGTACAGTCACTTTGCAAAAATTATAAAGATCTCTGCGCAGTTGATAATGTGAGCTTTGCAGTACAGCAAGGCCATTGTTTTGGATTACTCGGGCCTAATGGCGCAGGGAAAACGACTACCATTGAAATTATGGAAGGTATTATAAGCCCGACATCAGGTCATGTGCTTTATCAAGGGCAGCAGGTAGATAGTCAGATATCCCAGCAAATAGGTATTCAGTTTCAGCATACCGCCTTACAAGATTATTTAACGGTTAAAGAAACGCTCAACTTATTTGCTTCTTTTTATCAAAATACGTTACCTCAAGCACAATTAATCGAGCTATGTGATTTAAATGAGTTTTTAGACCGTGATAACCGCTTGCTTTCGGGCGGGCAAAGACAACGGTTGCTGCTTGCTTTAGCCTTGATAAATGATCCTAAAATCATCTTCCTTGATGAGCCAACAACAGGTTTAGACCCTCATGCCCGCCGAAATTTCTGGCAACTTATTAAAAATATTAAAGCACAAAATAAAACGGTTATTTTAACGACTCATTATATGGATGAAGCGGAGCAGCTTTGTGATGATATTGTCATTATGGATCAAGGGAAGATAATTGAAGCCGGTACACCTCACCAACTATTAACAAAACATTTTGAAGATGTTTTTATCTACTTACCACTGGCGCAGGTGTCGAAGGAGCTGATAAAAGAGCATGGTTGGAATAAATTAGCTGATCGCATTGAAATAGCCAGTAAAAACGTAGAGAAAACCTTGACCCTATTGATGAGGCATAATGTTTCTCTTGAAGGCTTACATGTTAAGTCAGCTAACCTTGATGATTTATTTATGAAGCTAACAGGCCATTCATTACAGGCATAGCTGTAGTTGTACTTTACATTTTAGGAAGAAATATGAATTTCAAACGTTTTTTTGCCGTGTTTAAAGCTAGAAATATTGAATTTTTTCGTGATAGATCCGCACTTGGCTGGAATTTGATTTTTCCCGTTTTATTATTAGTCGGTTTTTCGTTTATCTTTTCGGGAGACGGGCGTCCAGCCTATAAAATTGGTTTACTTGTTGAGCAAGGACAAAAGGAAAGTGCGGCACAAATAACACTTAGGCAATTACGTTTTATTGATTTTATTGATTATAGTGATCTTGCTATCGCTAAAGAAAAAATTAGCCGGCACAGCCTTGATTTATTGGTTGATTATAGTGCTCAACGCTATTGGGTGAATGAAGAGTCACCAAAAAGTTATCTCGTTGAAAAAATATTTCTCGGTCAACAGCTTGGCCAACAACCAGTTTTTACGCGTTTACAAAGCAGCGGCAAAAGCATCCGTTATGTTGATTGGGTATTACCGGGCATATTGGGTATGAATATGATGTTCAGTTGCCTATTTGGCGTTGGTTATGTCATCGTGAGATATCGAAAAAATTCAGTGTTAAAACGTTTGAAAGCAACACCATTATCTTCATTCGAATTTATTTCTGCGCAATTATTATCACGGCTGTTTATTGTGATGTTTATGTCAACGGTCGTTTATGGTGGCTGTAATCTGTTTTTCGATTTTTTTATGCTGGGAAGTTACCTCGATCTATTCATTATTGGCGCATTAGGGGCTTTTTGTTTAATTAGCCTAGGACTACTCGTGGCAAGTCGTAGTAAAAGCGAAGAGCTTATTGGCGGTCTATTGAATTTAACTTCTTGGCCTATGATGATGCTTTCAGGTGTTTGGTTTAGTTTGGAAGGTGCCCCTGAAGGTTTAAAATTATTGGCAAACTTTATGCCTTTAACCCATTTAGTTGCTGGCGCAAGAGCGGTTATTACCGAGGGGGCAACACTGGGTGATATTAGCTTTCATGTTAATGTTTTATTGTTGATGAGTACTATCTTTTTAGTATTAGGCGCCTATTTGTTCAGTTGGAATACCGAGAGATAGACATTTATTACGATAAATAGTGCCTTGGAGCAATGGATACTTCCAAGTAAATAAAATTGAAATCATTATATTGTGGTGTAGTATTACTATTATAAACAGGCAAGTAGAGTAATACTTTTGAGAGGTTTACGCTATTATCTGCGGTTGTGGTAATAGCATGGTCATACCAGTATACTTGTTTTGAATACGTCGTTGTCACCTAGATACAATGACATTTACCCCTTATTTTAAGAGACCTATTATGTCCGTAGTGATTAGTGGAACTGGCTTGTACACTCCAACGCAGAGCATCTCCAATGATGAGTTAGTACATTGTTTTAACCAATACGTAGAGAAATTCAACCTGACCAATAGTCAGGCTATTCAAGATGGCGAGGTAACTGCGTTATCTCCTTCAGATAGTAGTTTTATTGAAAAAGCCTCTGGTATTAAAAGTCGCTATGTCATGGATAAAGATAGCATCCTAAATGTTGATATTATGTCACCACGCTATGTAGAACGTGGTAACGACGAACTCTCTATGCAGGCAGAAATAGGCGTCGCTGCTGCTAAAGAAGCGATGTTAGCGGCTAATAAAACCCCTGCGGATATTGATCTTGTTATTGTTGCTTGTGCTTATACACAGCGTTCTTATCCTGCGATGGCGATTGAAATACAACATGCCCTTGGTTGTGGCGGTTGGGGTTTTGACATGTTAGTTGCTTGCTCTGCGGCGACTTTTGGCATCATTAATGCCGCTAATGCTATTAGAAGTGGCACAGCAAAAACAGTATTGGTGATTAACCCTGAAATATTATCACCACAAATTAATTACCGAGATAGAGACAGTCATTTTATTTTTGGCGATGTAGCAACGGCTTCTATCATTGAAGATGAAAGTACAGCCAATGCTGAGCATGTTTTTAAAATAATCAGTGAACAACCAATGACCAGTTTCTCAAATAATATTCGCAGTAATATTGGTTATATGAATAACTGTAGCCCCGATAATGCTGATGATATTGATAAGTTCTTTATCCAGCAGGGGCGAAAAGTCTTTAAAGAAGTATTGCCTATGGTCTCTCAATTGATTACCAGTGAAATGGCAAAAATGGAACTGGGTGCTGATGATATTAAGCGATTATATTTACATCAAGCTAATATCAACATGAATAATTTTATTGCTAAAAAAGTACTTGGAAGAGAGCCAGATAGCGATGAAGCACCTATTATATTAGATGAATATGCAAATACGAGTTCAGCAGGTTGTATTATCGCTTTACACAAAAATAAACAGGGCTTAGTGTCGGGAGATAAAAGTGTCTTGTGCTCTTTTGGTGCCGGATATTCAGCCTGTTGTTTGTTATTGGAATACGTTTAAAGTAGGGCTTATGTAATACCAATTACAATAAGTTTTTGATCTTGTTGTGCATAGGGATAATAAATCAGGGCAAGGCGCTCGATTGAGCAATAGCTTGCTATTGGGATTGAGAGCAACGCAGATATGGATTATTTTAACCAGCACAAGTGAGCAATAATTTAATGGAGTTGGTATAAAATGTCGCAATCTAACCTTTGGCAAATACACACTGAAACAGGCGATTTTGCAGAACTTTGCAATGGCCTTTATCAGCGCGAAGTGAGTATTATTGCCAAAGGGAATTTTGCAAATACGCAGGCTGTACAGGCTAGATTAGAAAGTTTATCTTACTACATAACCCTTACCGCACACGCTATGATACGCGTCATCGAACTTGGGCAATCACCATTGCTGTTGGATACGCATAATGCTAGTTGGTCAGCCAAGCAAAGTAAAAATATGCCTTGGTCTCATAAAGAAACGGGTCAAGAAACTTGTCTAGAAACAAACCAAGAATGGGCCAATACAATCAACTGGTATTTACAAGAAGACATCTATGTTGGTCTTGTTGTTCCCGTGTTGTTAGTTGATCACATTATTATTGATTGCATTGACCGTATCGATCTTGATAAGCAAAAGATAAGAACTAATGTTGGCGGTTGGTTTTCGTTAACAGCAGACGACTTAATGAATAATGGTCAGCGAGTAAATAAACGTCTGCTTCAACCCAATAAAAAAATAATGACTTCAGCTTGTACTGGTCATCGCTGGCAAGGTAACAGTAAGCAAATCCCTATTATTCCAACGCTGAGAGAGTTGTTACTATCTTGCTCTATTAATTGGAAAAACTTCAAAAAACCGTTAGCTATATAACTCTGCCGATAGATAGGTATAATAACGCTCATAATCTCGTTTTATTCTGCACTTTGCATTCTTTATTTATTACTTAGGTTGTCATGCGCGTATTCACTGCAATTTTGCTGATTCTATTAATATTACTTCAATACCGACTTTGGTTTGGTAAAAATAGTGTGCCTGATTATCTCGTTCTGAAAGAGAATGTTGTTCGCCAGCAAAGTGCCAATGAAAAATTACAGCAAAGAAACAAGTTACTTTTTGCTGACACTGATGATTTGAAATTAGGACTTGAGGCGATTGAAGAACGTGCTCGAAATGAGTTAGGTATGATAAAAGACAATGAAACATTTTTCCGTCTTATCCCTAAAGAAAGCAATACACGTAATATAAATAATTAGATGAAAAGCAAGGTAACTTCTTAATGGAGTCAGCACAAAAATTTATTGCTATTGTCCCCGCCGCAGGTGTGGGGAAACGTATGCAAGCAAATTGTCCCAAACAATACCTCTGTATCAATAATGAAACCATTTTATCGCATACAGTGACAAGGCTGTTAAGTCATCCTTTAATCAACCAAGTTATTATTGCTTTAGGAAGTGATGATCAATACTTTGCTGAATCTAAATTAGCGCATCATAAAGACATCATTCGTGTAAATGGAGGCATTGAGCGTGTTAACTCAGTACTCAATGGTTTAAAAGCGGTCGATGACAAAAAGTACCCATGGGTACTAGTACATGATGCGGCGCGACCTTGTGTCAGTCATGACGATATCGATAAGTTGATTTATCAATGTTTAGCGAATGATCATGGCGGAATATTAGCGACACCTGTTCGAGATACCATGAAACGTGGTGTGTTTTCTAATGATAATGCTAAAGGTAACGCTCCAGGGAATGTCAAAGGCGAGAATAGTACTATCGAGTGCACGGTTGAACGAGAGCAGTTATGGCATGCGCTAACACCACAGTTATATAAAACGGATGAGCTTACCCTTGCCATAGAACAGGCGCTGGTAAATGGTTTAAAGATAACCGATGAAGCTTCAGCCATTGAATATGCTAACTTGCCTAGTTTATTAGTATCAGCAAGTAGTGAAAATATAAAAATAACTCATCCGAATGATTTAGCATTGGCTGAATTTTATTTAAATAAGCAAGCAAACAGCTAGGACAACAAAATGCGTATAGGTCATGGTTTTGATGTACATAAATTTGGTGGCGAAGGCCCTTTAGTGCTCGGTGGAGTAGATATACCGTTTGAACAGGGGTTTATTGCTCACTCAGATGGAGATGTCGCTATTCATGCGCTTTGTGACGCTATTTTAGGTGCGTTATGTTTAGCTGATATTGGCAATCATTTCCCTGATACCGATGGCCAATATGAAAATATTTCTAGTCGAATTTTATTGCGTCATGTGGTGTCGTTAATGACAGATAAAGGTTTTCAACTAGGCAATGCAGATATTACCGTGGTAGCACAAGCACCCAAAATGGCTCCTCACTTATTAGCTATGCGTACTTGTTTAAGTGAAGACTTAAAAACAACGATTGATCAAGTCAATGTTAAAGCCACCACCACAGAAAAACTAGGATATACCGGACGAAAAGAAGGGGTAGCAGTACATGCTGTCGTTTTATTAACAGCGATAGAGCAACCTTTGTCTTCTATTGAAGAGATTCAAAATATTTAGTGGGCTTTATTACCCCTATTTGCCTTTATAGCTAGCCCATTACCGAAATAAAAGAAGATTAATAACATGCCAACAAAACAAGCTTACTTGCACGGAAAACCTGAATCCTCTGGTTTATTACGTAGCCAAATCAGTGATTTTAACGTTATTGAAGTACTCCCCTTTTTACCCTGCGGTGAAGGTGAACATTTATTTGTTCATATTCGAAAAACAGGCGCTAATACTTTATTTGTTGCTCGAGAGCTGGCTAAATATTTCAACGTGAAAGAACAACTTGTCTCTTATGCTGGCTTAAAAGATCGCTTCGCGGTTACGGAACAGTGGTTTGGTGTGCATGTTCCAGGTAAGCAAGAATATGACTTAGGTGACTTGAATATTGAAGGCGTAGAAATACTGTCATACAAACGACACAATAAAAAATTACGTACAGGTGCATTATCAGGTAACCGCTTCGAACTTATCTTACGTGAAGTAACTGCAATTAAGGCGTTTACAGAACGCTGGCAAAAAATTGTTGAACAAGGTGTGCCTAATTATTTTGGCGAGCAACGTTTTGGTATTGGCGGTGGCAACATTGAACGTGCTTTATCTTTATTTTCAGGTCAAAAAGTAAAAGATAAGAAAAAACGTGGCATCTACTTATCGGCAGCCCGCTCTCATATTTTTAACAGTGTGCTTAATGAACGTATTGAGCAGCAACGTTTTGATGAAGTTGCTGTTGGCGATGTGTTAATGCTGGCGGGTACACAATCGGTGTTTCATCTTGATGAAGTAGATAGCACCATTGAACAGCGTCTTATTGATAAAGATGTTGATATAACAGCACCTATGTGGGGAGCTGGTGAATTAATGACTAGCAATGAACCCTTGGCATTAGAGCAAGCAATAGCTGAAAAAAATCAAGCGTTTTGCGAAGGTCTACCACGCTTTGGTTTAAAACAAGAGCGACGTCGCATTCGTTTAACGGTTAGCGATACCGACCTTGAATTATTGACAGCAACAGAAGGCTCAGTACAAGAAGGAAAGAACGCAGTAAAGATTAGTTTCTTTTTACCGCCAGGTAGCTACGCCACGACAGTTTTACGTGAGTTATTGAATTATCAGGACATGACAACGCGTGTTGATAAAAGAGAAATAACTGCAACCCCGGATGAGCAGGAATCGGCATAAATCATGGATGAGCAAAGCTTGACGAGTCAAATGAAAATATTATTGAGCAATGATGATGGTGTACACGCATTAGGGATTAAAGTACTTTTTGATGAACTCGCTAAGCATTTTTCGGTAAACGTAGTTGCTCCTGATCGAAATTGTAGCGGTGCTAGTAACTCTTTAACATTACTTAACCCATTACGCGCAGAACAATTGGATAATGGTTTTGTCTCTGTTAATGGTACACCGACAGATTCAGTACACCTAGGGATTAGTCAGCTCTTTACGGATTGTGACTTAGTTGTTGCAGGCATCAATAAAGGCGCTAATTTAGGTGATGATACCTTGTATTCCGGCACCGTAGCAGCGGCAACTGAAGGTCGCCATATGGGCATGCCTGCTATTGCGGTATCTTTAGCGGGTAAAAATGAGCAACATTATCAAACGGCAGCTATTGTAACCGCAAAAATAATCCAACGCCTACGTACTCATCCATTACCCGCGGATCAGATTTTAAATATTAATGTACCCGATATTCCCCTAGCTGAACTTAAAGGGATAAAGGTAACGCGGTTGGGTCACCGTCACAAAGCTGAAAGTATGCAAAAAATGCAAGACCCATGGCAGCGTGATATTTATTGGTATGGCTTGTTAGGACAAGAACTTGATGGGGGAGAGGGGACTGACTTCCATGCGGTTGCTAATGGCTATGCGTCGGTAACACCATTAACCGTTGATATGACGGCGCACCGTAGTATAGAAAATATTAAAAGTTGGCTGTCAGAGCTCAACTTATCAGATTAAATTGGATGGATTCTTATGATGTCTAGTCGCATAGGCGGAAAATCAAAGCGCAGTGGCGAATTGCTAGCGCAAAAGTTACAAAATGAAGGAATAGCTAACACTGCCGTATTACAGGCAATCGCTCATTCACCTCGACATATATTTGTGCCTGAAATATTGGCACATAAAGCCTATGACAACACCGCCTTGCCTATTGGACAAGGTCAAACAATTTCTCAGCCATATATTGTTGCCAAGATGTCTGAGTTATTATTAGCTAATGGTCGCCCCAAAAATATATTGGAAATAGGCACAGGCTCGGGTTATCAAACCTCTATTTTAGCGCAGTTAACTGATAAAGTTTTTTCAGTTGAGCGAATCAAAGCATTACAATGGCAAGCGAAACGTTGTTTACGTGCTATGGAATTACACAATGTGTCTATGAAACATGGCGATGGTTGGCTAGGGTGGCAAAGTAAAGGGCCATTTGAAGCCATTATAGTGACCGCCGCTCCATCAAGTGTTCCTCCTGCCTTATTAGAGCAACTAGCCGACGGCGGGCGTTTAATTATCCCCGTTGGAGAACAAACACAAATTTTAAAGATTATTACTCGTCAGGGTGATGTTTTTAACGAACAACAAGTAGAAGCCGTGCGCTTTGTACCTTTAATATCCGGAGATTTATTGTAGTGAAAATTTTTTCTAGTCTTTACCTGTGGACTTTACGTTGGGCGGAACATCAATTTGCGCCACGTTTTTTAGCTGCACTTACCTTTGCCGAGTCTATCTTTTTTCCTATCCCACCTGACGTCCTACTTGCTCCTATGGTATTAGCAAAACCAGAAAAGGCATGGTATTTTGCTAGTTTAACCACTATTGCTTCTATTTTAGGGGGAGCCGTTGGTTATTGGCTTGGCTATTTAATGTTTGAACCTTGGATTCAACCACTTATTACCGATTTTGGTTATCAAGAGCGATTTAATACTGCCATTGGTTGGTTTAATGAGTGGGGTGTATGGGTGGTTTTTATTGCCGGGTTTTCGCCAATACCTTATAAGTTATTTACGGTAAGTGCAGGCTTTTTACATATGGCTTTTTTACCCTTTTTTATCGCTTCAGCGATAGGTCGAGGGCTACGTTTTTTCTTGGTTGCAGGGCTTATTAAATGGGGTGGCAGTCCAATGGAGAAAAAAATTCGTCAGTGGGTTGATGTTTTAGGATGGGGTATTGTTGTCGCCATCATTATAGCTTATTTCGCCTTACGCTAGGTTGGTTTTTTATTCGGTTTATGTGCATAACTAGTTGTTTCGTCAGTATGGAAAAAGCCATGATTCCTCCTCCTGGGGAATTGTCATGAGTTTTTTTTGTACCGCTAAATATACACTTGTCTTCTTTATATTCGCTATGACTCTTTTTTCTTGTAGTAGTCGGAATACCCCTGCTCCTGTGTCAAATATCAACAGTGTCACCGTATTGGGGGAGCGAAATAGAGATACTATTAAATCTTCTCAATATACTGTTAAGAAAGGGGAAACTCTCTATTCAATTGCTTGGCGTTCGAATTCCGATGTTAGGAAAATAGCTAAGCTGAATAGTATCGCCTCACCTTATCGAATTTACCCCGGACAAAAATTAATTTTAGTTGTAGCGAAGGTTCAAAAATCGACGAAAGCAAGTAAGGACAAGGTATCGCATAAAAATTCGACTAAAAGCTCTACCGTGAGCAACAAAAATAGTCAAAAGAATACACTTGCATCTACTAAAAAGCAGGCGTATGGTGAAAATGTAAGCGCACAAAAATCATACCAAAACAGCACATTAGAATTGGAAAAGTCATCTGACAAATTTTCACAAAAAATTAGTCAATGGCAATGGCCAGTTAAAGGCAAAGTTGTTGAGTATTTTTCGAACCGCGCACAAGGTAATAAAGGAATTGATATAACTGGCCGTCGTGGCACTAAAATTAGGTCTACGGCAAAAGGTAAAGTGGTATATGCAGGTAGTGCTCTTCGGGGCTACGGTAAGCTCATTATTATAAAACATAACGATGATTACCTCAGTGCTTATGCTCACAATGATCGCATTCTTGTTAAAGAGCAGCAGCAAATTAGCAGAGGCGATATTATTTCCACTATGGGAGACACTGAAGCCAACAAAGTTATGCTTCACTTTGAAATACGCTTTCGAGGGAAATCAGTTAATCCTTTAAAATATTTACCAAAAAAGTAATGCTATAAAATAATAGCAATAAATAATAAACCTTAAGATAAAGACTAAAACAATCGGAGTTATCGTGAATATTTAAATACTAAAAATAAGCTTTGCAAATTTGGGAGAATAGCATGGTAAAATTAAAAGAAGAAAAAGATACTGTTGAATCAAAGGAAGATGTACCGTCAAATTTAGACGCTACACAGATTTATTTAAGCGAAATCGGTTTTTCACCGTTATTAACCGCTGAAGAAGAAGTATATTTCTCACGCTTAGCCCTTAAAGGGGATGAGCCATCACGAAAGCGTATGATCGAAAGTAATCTACGTTTAGTTGTCAAAATCGCCAGACGTTATAATAATCGAGGCCTACCTCTACTAGATTTAATTGAAGAAGGTAACTTAGGTTTAATTAGAGCGGTTGAAAAATTCGATCCTGAACGAGGATTTCGCTTCTCAACATATGCTACTTGGTGGATAAGACAGACTATTGAACGGGCAATAATGAATCAAACCCGTACTATTCGATTACCCATACATGTTGTTAAAGAACTTAATATTTATTTACGCGCTTCGCGTGAACTTATTCAAAAACTCGATCACGAGCCTACCTCAGAAGATATAGCACAGCACTTAGATAGACCTGTCGCTGACGTTAATAAGATGTTGAGATTAAATGAACGTATTGCTTCCGTAGATACCCCTTTTGCAGGCGACTCAGATAAAGCTTTATTGGATGTCATTGCCGATGAAAAAAATACCGGTCCTGAAAGTGATTTACAATCAGAAGATATGAGTAATAATATTATACATTGGTTGAATGAGCTGAATAGCAAGCAAAGAGAAGTGTTGGCAAGACGTTTTGGTTTACTTGGTTATGAAGCAGCAACGTTAGAGAATGTAGGTAGTGAAATTGGATTGACACGCGAACGTGTTCGTCAAATTCAAGTTGAAGCATTAAAACGTTTACGAGATATTTTATCTCAACAAAACTTATCAATAGAGGCTATTTTTCAAGCCTAACTGAGAATATAAGGCAGTGAGCTAAGTTTCATTTTATTTACAGTAAACTAGCTAATTTTACCTTAAACAAAAAAACAGCAATGTAATATTGCTGTTTTTTTATGCCTAAAATTTAAGCCGGCGAGGTAGTTCTTACTAATTAAAGCCATTCATACAGGGGGTGTATGCCAACAGAGGAACTCGGTGCCCAATGTTAAGTCCATAATATATATGGTTAAATATCATATTATTAATGACCTAAAACAGGGGGGTAATTATTATTTACCTTAAATAATACCAGTTCAAAGCACAATACAATCAAGTGAAATTCTCAATTTACGAACTGATGATGGAAGTAGGATTCTGTTAGCATGACTAAATTATCAGCAAAAGCTACGCAAAAGATACATTTATAGACTAAATTGTAATGAAAAATATCGAATGCCCGTAGAATAAAAAGGTCATTTTATGGTACTATCGCGCCAGAAAATTTTAACTTAGAGCCAGTGGGTCTTTTTAGTTAGTGGCAACACTAAAATTAATTCTTCACTGAAATACACTGAAATAGGTGACTTAACTTTTATCTAATTGATATTTATGCTTTTACTTCATGTTTACATGAGTTAACGCAGTTGATATTCATTAGATAAAGTAACGAACTGATTTTTATACTCCCATCAAAAGTAGTGCAAGTGTTTATGATTACAATAAAGAAAGGCTTGGATGTTCCTGTACAAGGTGCTCCCCAGCAGGTAATCCATGATGGTCCGTCCATCAAAACCGTTGCAACACTCGGTGAAGAGTTTGTGGGTATGCGTCCAACCATGTTTGTTAAAGTGGGTGAACGTGTAAAAAAAGGTCAAGCGATTTTTGAAGATAAAAAAAATCCTGGCGTTAAATTCACAGCTCAAGCTGCCGGTGTTGTTAAAGAAATTAACCGTGGTGAAAAACGTGTTTTACAATCTGTTGTTATCGATGTTGATGGCTACGATCAAGAAACGTTTACTGCTTATCCAGCAACTGAATTAGCTTCTATAACACGTGAAAACGTTGTTAAGAACTTAGTCGATTCAGGTTTATGGACGGCATTTAGAACCCGCCCATTCAGCAAAGTTCCTGCCATTGATAGTGCACCTGCTGCGATTTTTGTTAGCGCAATGGATACTAATCCATTAGCTGCCAATCCAGAAATTATTATTAATGAGCAAAGTGAAGCGTTTAAAAATGGTTTAACCATTTTATCTCGTTTAACTACTGGTGAAGTATTTGTTAGCAAAGCGCCAGGGGCTAATATCCCTGTAGATAGCAATGCTACAGTTACAGAATTTGCTGGTAAGCATCCTGCAGGACTTGTAGGAACGCATATCCACTTCTTAAAATCAGCAAGTGCCGAAAGATTTGTTTGGCATGTTGGTTATCAAGATGTTATCGCCTTTGCTAAGTTATTCGTAACTGGTGAGCTTGATAATAACCGTGTTATTTCACTTGCTGGCCCTGCGGCTACTAACCCACGTTTAATACGTACGGTATTAGGTGCAAGTACTGCTGAGTTATCAGCAGGCGAAACGATTGATGGTGAATTACGTGTTGTTTCTGGCTCATTATTAATGGGTTCAACTGCTACCGCTGTTCATGGTTACTTAGGTCGTTATAACGTACAAATATCATTAGTTCTTGAAGGTCGTGAAAAAGAATTTATTGGTTACATGTACCCAGGTCCTAATAAATTCTCTGTAACTCGTGCTTATATGTCGCACTTTTTCCCGAGTAAGTTATTTAATATGACTACGACAACTAACGGTAGTTCACGTGCCATGGTGCCAATTGGTAACTTTGAACGTGTTATGCCTTTAGATATTTTACCTACCTTATTTTTACGCGATATTTGTTCTGGTGATACCGACGGCGCGCAACAACTAGGTGCCTTAGAGCTAGACGAAGAAGATTTAGCACTGTGTACATTTGTTTGCCCAGGCAAAACAGATTACGGTGTAATTCTTCGTGATTGCCTAACCACAATCGAAAAGGAAGGTTAGTCATGGGCTTGAAAAAGTTTATTGAAGATATTGAACCGCATTTTGAAAAAGGCGGCAAACATGAGAAGTGGTTTGCACTTTATGAAGCTGTTGCTACCGGTTTATTCACGCCAGGTTATGTGAATAAAGGTAAAACGCATCTTCGTGATAGCATCGATTTAAAACGTATCATGATCACTGTATGGCTTGCTGTTTTCCCAGCCATGTTTTTTGGTATGTATAACATTGGTTATCAAGCTGTAGATGCTTTAGCCGCTGGTTATGCTTTACCACAGTCTTGGCAAGTTGATTTGTTCAGCTTATTAGGAGGCTCATTAACGGCTAGCTCAGGCTTGTTTGATATGGTTTTCTATGGTGCTATGTTCTTCCTACCTATATATGCCGTTACCTTTATTGTTGGTGGTTTTTGGGAAGTATTGTTTGCTGCTGTTCGTAAGCATGAAGTGAATGAAGGTTTCTTCGTTTCCTCTATCTTATTCGCACTTATCCTACCGGCTAGTATTCCTTTATGGCAAGTTGCCATTGGTATTACTTTTGGTATCGTGATTGCTAAAGAAATCTTTGGTGGTACAGGTAAAAACTTCTTAAACCCAGCATTAGCGGGTCGTGCGTTTTTATTCTTTGCTTATCCAGCTCAAATTTCTGGTGATGCTGTTTGGGTTGCTGCTGACGGCTTCTCTGGCGCAACTATGCTTAGCTCTGCAGGCCAAGGACTTGTTGATTATTCAATGAATGCTGACTGGTGGAACGCTTTCTGGGGTTTCATTCCTGGTTCTGTTGGTGAAGTTTCTACGTTTGCTATTCTACTTGGTGGCGCATATATCCTTTATAAAGGTATTGCTTCATGGCGCATCGTTTTAGGTGTATTTGGCGGCATGGTTGCAACATCATTATTATTTAACGTAATCGGCAGTGATACTAACCATTTATTTGCTATGCCTTGGCATTGGCACTTAGTTATTGGTGGTTTTGCCTTTGGTATGATGTTTATGGCAACAGACCCTGTTTCTGCATCATTTACTAACACAGGTAAATACTGGTTTGGTGCCTTAGTTGGTATCATGGTTGTATTAGTACGTGTAGTAAACCCTGCTTTTCCTGAAGGCATGATGTTAGCTATCTTATTTGCTAACTTGTTTGCGCCATTGTTTGACTACTTCGTAGTTAAAGGCAACATAAAACGGAGGCTTGCACGTAATGTCTAGTAAGAAAGAAACATTCGGTGGAACGGTTGGCTTTGTACTAGCTGTTTGTGTTGTTTGTGCGTTGTTAGTATCTTTTTCTGCAGTGCAGTTAAAGCCATTACAAAAAGCAAACAAATTACTTGATCAACAAACTAAAATTCTTGAGGCTTCTGGTCTTTTAGAAAAAGCCGGCAAAGACGTTGTTAAAACTTATAACGAATTTGTTGTTGCACGTATGATTGATCTTGATTCAGGCGAATTTATTGAAGGTGATGTAATCAACTTTGATGAACGTCGTAATTCACGTGATAAAGCATTATCAATTAAACCTGAAAGCGATTTAGCCGGTATCAACCGTCGTTCTAATACGGCCGTTGTATACTTGGTTAAAGACGAAACAGGTGTAATTGACACTGTTGTTTTACCAATCGTTGGTTCTGGTTTATGGGACTTGATGTATGGTTATGTTGGCTTAGAGTCTGACTTAAACACAGTGAAAAGTGTTATTTATTCTGATCATAAAGAAACTCCTGGGTTAGGTGCTGAAGTACTTAACCCTAAATGGAAAGCTTTATGGCCAGGTAAGAAAATATATAACGATGCTGGTGAAGTAAAAGCTAAGCTTGTTAAAGGTGGCGCTAAAGCTAATGATATTCACGGTGTGGATGCGTTATCTGGTGCAACGTTGACAAGTAACGGCGTTACTCACACATTACAGTTTTGGTTTGGTAAAGAAGGTTATAAGACCTTTATTACTAAATATCGTGCAGAAGGGGTTAAATAATGTCTTCAGATGCTAAAAAAGTATTAACGGGTCCTATTGTAGATAATAACCCGATTGCATTACAAGTACTGGGTATTTGTTCAGCACTTGCTGTAACAAGTTCTATGGCTAATGCGTTAGTAATGAGCTTAGCGGTTATATTCGTAACAGCATTTTCTAACTTGTTTATTTCAATTATTCGTAACCATATCCCATCAAGTGTACGTATTATCGTGCAGATGGCGATTATTGCGTCTTTAGTAATTGTTGTTGACCAAGTATTAAAAGCGTTCTCTTATCAGTTATCTAAAGAATTAGCCGTGTTTGTAGGTCTAATCATTACTAACTGTATTGTTATGGGGCGTGCTGAAGCTTTTGCTATGAAAGAAAAGCCTGTAGTAAGCTTTTTAGATGGTATCGGTAACGGATTAGGTTACGGCGCTATCTTAATGTTAGTTGCCTTTTTCCGCGAGTTACTTGGTTTTGGTACTTTATTCGGTATTGAAATTTTACCATTAGTTCAAAACGATGGTTGGTATCAAGCGAATGGTTTATTAGTATTACCATTTAGTTCATTCTTCGTTATTGGTTTAATCATTTGGGCTATTCGCCAATGGAAACCAGAACAAGTAGAGAAGGATTAATAGCATGGAACATTATATTTCATTATTAGTTAAAGCTATTTTTATTGAAAACATCGCTTTAATGTTTTTCCTAGGTATGTGTACTTTCCTAGCTGTATCGAAAAAAGTTGATACGGCTATTGGTTTAGGTGTTGCCGTTGTTGTTGTACTTGGTTTAGCTGTTCCAATGAACCAAGTTATATACCAAGCAATATTAGCACCAGGTGCGCTTGATGCTGTATTAGGTATTACCGATCCAAATGAATCGATTGACTTAAGCTTCCTGTCTTTTATTACCTTTATCGGTGTAATCGCAGCCTTAGTTCAAATCTTGGAAATGGTTCTAGACAAATACTTCCCTGCGCTTTATCAAGCATTAGGGATTTTCTTACCGTTGATTACTGTAAACTGTGCAATTTTTGGTGCCGTGTCTTTCATGGTAGCGAAAAACCTAACATTTGGTGAAAGTGTTGTTTACGGAATTGGCTCTGGTATCGGTTGGGCACTTGCTATTGTTTTATTAGCAGGTTTGCGCGAAAAGATGAAATACTCTGACGTACCAGATGGTTTGAAAGGTTTAGGAATTACATTTATTACTGCAGGTTTGATGGCTTTTGGCTTCTTATCTTTCGGTGGTATTTCCCTATAAGTTTGGTCGGTGTAGTACGGATTAAGTCGTATTACACCCTTAGAGAAGTTTAAGGAAAAAGTCGATGGAAATAATTCTCGGCGTATCGATGTTTACTACAATCGTTATTCTTTTAGTATTAGTGATTTTATTTGCTAAATCTAAATTAGTATCAAGTGGTGAAGTAACGATTAGCATAAATGGCGATCCGGCAAAGGCAGTGAAAACTGCTGCGGGTGGCAAATTATTAGGTGCATTAGCTGATCAAGGGATTTTTATTCCTTCAGCATGTGGCGGCGGTGGTACTTGTGGCCAATGTCGTGTTGATGTGCATTCAGGTGGTGGCGATATTCTTCCTACGGAAGAAGGTCACATCAATAAACGTGAAGCTAAAACTGGCTGTCGTTTAGCGTGTCAAGTTGCTGTTAAGCAGGACATGGACATTGTAGTTGAAGATGAAATCTTTGGTGTTCAACAATGGGAATGTGAAGTTATCTCTAACGATAACAAAGCAACTTTCATTAAAGAACTGAAACTACAAATTCCAAATGGTGAATCAGTACCGTTTAAAGCGGGTGGTTATATTCAAATTGAAGCACCAGCTCATCATGTTAAATACAGTGATTTTGATATTGATGAACAGTACCGTGGCGATTGGAAACATTTTGGTTTCTTCGACGTAGAGTCAAAAGTAGACACAGATACATTACGTGCTTACTCAATGGCTAACTACCCAGAAGAAGCTGGCATTATTATGCTTAACGTACGTATTGCTACGCCTCCTCCTGGACGTTTGCATTTACCAGCGGGTAAAATGTCATCATTTATTTTCAGTCTTAAAGCTGGCGATAAAGTAACTATTTCTGGTCCATTTGGTGAATTCTTCGCTAAAGAAACTGATAATGAAATGGTATTTATTGGTGGTGGTGCTGGTATGGCGCCAATGCGTTCACATATCTTTGATCAACTTAAGCGTTTGAACTCTAAACGTAAGATGAGCTTCTGGTATGGTGCACGTTCTAAGCGTGAAATGTTCTATGAAGATGATTATAACGGCTTAGCGGCTGATAATGATAACTTCCAATGGCATGTTGCTTTATCTGATCCACAACCTGAAGACAATTGGGATGGTTTAACTGGTTTCATTCATAATGTTCTTTTCCAAGAATACTTGAAAGACCATGAAGCACCTGAAGATTGTGAATACTACATGTGTGGTCCTCCAATGATGAACCAAGCAGTTATCGGTATGCTTAAAGATCTTGGTGTAGAAGACGAAAATATAATGCTAGATGACTTCGGTGGCTAATTGTTTATTTTAATTTGCCTTTTACCTTAATTTCGTCGTCGGCTGTGCTCATTGACTAGCGTCAACACTGCGCAGCCTTCTTGAACTAAAGGTAATATTCAGCGTTAAAATTTAAACAATAATGTATCGAATGTGCATTTGAAATAAAGACGACTTCGGTCGTCTTTATTCTTTATGTATTATCCAACAGTTACTTAGGTGTGACATTGATACATTTGATTTAACTCGCTCCCCCCAAACCGTCATCTTCGAAGTATCTTGTCGAAGATCCAGTTTTACTTTAATTGTCATGTATAGTTTTTATTATTTATGTGAGCCTATTTTTTAAATAGGCTCACATAAATAATAATTTGGAACCACTTATGAACAAAATGAAACTAGCGTTGTTAGTGACTTTGGTGTTGGCACTGTCTGCTTGCTTCCCAAGTAATAATACTGACAAAGAAGAAATATTATTACAAGGTCGCACGATGGGCACGACCTATAATATTAAAGTTGTTGGCAGTAAAGAGCAGGTTGAAGCGCTTAACTTGCAAGATAAAATTGATGCGGTGTTAAAGCAAGTTAACCAAGAGATGTCGACTTATATTAAAACTTCAGAAATATCGACGTTCAATCAATCTACCTCAACCGAATCTATTGAAGTTTCACCTGGTTTTGCTCGCGTACTTAAAGAGTCAATTCGCCTTGGTCAGTTAAGTGAAGGTAAGCTTGATGTTACCGTTGGGCCATTAGTAAACTTATGGGGATTTGGTCCTGAACAGCGTCCTGATAAAGTCCCTAGTGATGAGTTATTAGCGGCGACTAAAAAACGTGTAGGTTTGCAACACTTAGTACTAGAAGGCAATCTGCTTTCTAAAAAAATACCAGACTTATATATCGACTTATCCACTACAGCTAAAGGCTATGGTGTCGACGTTGTTGCAGAGTTAATTGAAAAGAATGGCATAACTAACTATTTAGTCGAAATAGGAGGAGAGTTACGTTTAAAGGGCTTTAAAAGTACGGGTGAATTATGGGCTATTGCTGTTGAAAAGCCTTTGACTAATGAACGCAGCGTGCAAGAAGTGATTATCCCTAGAGATAATGCAGTTGCGACCTCAGGTGATTATCGAATTTATTTTGAAGCTGATGGTCAGCGTTTTTCTCATATTATTGACCCCGCTACAGGTAAGCCAATCAATCATAAGTTAGTATCCGTTACAGTGATTCACCCATCATCTATGACGGCTGATGGCTTGTCGACCACTTTGATGGTTATGGGTATGGAAAAAGGAATGGCTTTTGCGGTTAAAAATAATCTCGCAGCTTTGTTTATTTCTAAGACCGAAAATGGCTTTGATGAGCAATTTACGGTAAAATTCAGACAATACTTAAAGTAATAGTGTCGTGTAGATATTTAGTGCAATGTTCTTGTCCCGAGCATTGGCTGTTTCTAGTTAAATAAGTAAGTTGAGAGCAAACATTATGATGATTTTCTTTATTACCTTTGGTTTTTTCCTTCTCGTAGGTACTGCTATGGCTGTAGGATATATTTTCCAGAACAGAACCCTCGCGGGTAGTTGCGGTGGTTTAGCAAGCGTTGGCATTGATAAAGAATGTAACTGCGATAATCCGTGTGAAAAGCGTCAAGAGCGTGAGAAAAAATCTGCTCTTGAAGATAACTTAAAAAATAGAATAGATGTAACAAACTTATAATTCGATGTTTATTAACTATCTTACTTGCAGTAAGTAGAGTAGTTGTAACAGATAATAAAAAAGGATAATGAATTAACTTCATTATCCTTTTTTATTGCTTAGTCTTTATGATTTTTTATAGGGCTAGCTAATAAAGTTTTGTATTTTAGTGACAATACCTTCAGCGTCTAGACCTAATTCATGATGCACTTCTTCTTGAGTACCATGTTTAACAAAATGATCTTTAACACCAATATTTAGTATGGTAACTGGTTTACCTTGAGCAAGTAGATACTCGTTTACACCTGAGCCAGCACCACCAGCGATGGCGTTATCTTCAATCGTTACCAGGCAGTCATGAGTAGCATTTAGCTCATCAATAAGTGATTCATCAAGAGGCTTCACAAAGCGCATATCTACCAACGTAGCACCTAATTCTAAAGCGGCTTTTTTAGCTTCACCTAACATAGTGCCAAAGCTTAAAATTGCTATTTTTTTGCCTTGCTGCTCATTTCCTTCTAGTACTTTTAGCCCTTTGCCTATTTCTATAGTCTCATCGACGCTAGGTAGTGTTTCACCTATGCCATTACCTCGAGGGTAACGGACAACACTTGGGCCATTTAATTTAAAGCCTGTGTTCAACATTAACTGACATTCACGTTCATTTGACGGTGCCATAATAACGGTATTAGGAATACAACGTAAAAAGCTTAAATCAAATACACCTTGATGCGTAGCACCATCAGCACCCACTATACCAGCACGATCAACTGCGAACATAACAGGTAAGTTTTGAATAGCTACGTCGTGAATAAATTGGTCATAACCACGTTGTAAAAAACTAGAGTAAATGGCTATTACCGGCTTTTGACCGCCAATAGCAAGGCCTGCAGCGTAAGTTACCGCATGTTGTTCTGCAATTGCTACGTCAAAGTATTGGTCTGGAAAACGTTGGCTGAACTCAACCATACCAGAGCCCTCAGCCATAGCAGGAGTAACTGCAACTAACTTTTTATCAACTTCAGCTGTTTTACATAACCAATCGCCAAAGATTTTTGAATAAGTCGGCAAACTTGGCTTTGACTGAGGTAAGTTGGTTTCTTCAGGATTAAACTTAGGCACTGCGTGGTATTTTATAGGGTCTTGCTCTGCAGCATGATATCCCTTACCTTTAGTGGTAACCACGTGTAAAAATTGCGGTCCTTTGAGGTTACGCATGTTTTTAATTGTGGTGACTAAGCTATCAACATCGTGGCCATCAATAGGGCCAATATAATTAAAGCCTAACTCTTCAAAAAAGGTACTTGGTACAACCATGCCTTTTAAGTGCTCTTCAGCGCGGCTAGCGAGTTCTTTTATTGGCGGGATATTGCCTAATAATTTTTTACTACCTTCTCTAAAACCAGTAAATATACTGCCAGAAAGCAATTTTGCTAAATGATTATTTAATGCGCCAACATTTTTGGAAATAGACATGTCATTATCATTTAAGATGACTAACATATCCTTTTTGATATCACCTGCGTGATTCAATGCTTCAAAAGCCATACCTGCAGTCATCGCACCATCACCAATAACGGCTACCGTTTTACGGTTTTTATCTTCTTTTTCAGCAGCTACAGCTAAACCTAATGCGGCGGAAATTGAAGTGCTTGAATGACCAACACTTAACGTATCGTACTCACTCTCTTCACGCCAAGGGAAAGGGTGTAAACCACCTTTTTGTCTTATAGTGTGTAGCTGATCACGTCTGCCGGTTAAAATTTTATGGGGGTAAGCCTGATGACCAACATCCCAAATCAAGTGGTCAAAGGGGGTGTTGTACACGTAATGTAAAGCAACGGTAAGCTCAATAGTGCCAAGGCCTGATGCAAAGTGTCCACTGCTTTTACTCACTGAGTTAAGTAAGTAACTACGTAATTCATTACTAATACGTGGCAGCTGTTCCTGCGGCATATTACGCAAATCTTCAGGAAGATTAATTTGAGAAAGTAGTGGGTAGTCTGCAAGGTTTGTAGTCATAGTTTGTCTATTGGTAATAATAATTTTATTTAATGTTTTTTAGCATGTACTTAGATATCAATCAGTTTAATATTTAGTGGCTGCGCTTAACAATAAAGGTAGCAAAATCTGCTAATGATTGGGTATTGTAAGGTAATCTAGTCAAAGCTTGAAGCGCTTGTTGTAATAAGTTTTCAGCTTTGTCTTGTGCACCTTGTAAACCGAGCAGTGCAGGATAGGTACTTTTGTTAGCAGCTAGATCAGATCCGACAGGTTTACCAAGCTCTTCTTCGGTTGACGTTAAGTCAATGATATCGTCTTGTACTTGGTACGCTAGGCCAATAAATTGTGCGTATTCGCTTAATGTTTTCTTATGTTCTTCGGTGACATTTTCACTACACATGGCAGGCATTAATACTGAAGCTTTTAACAAAGCGCCTGTTTTAAGTGAATGTAGAACTTCCAGTTCACATAGTGAAATACCTTTACCTGTAGCAGCTAAATCAAGCGCTTGCCCGCCACACATGCCCTGATAACCAGAAGCATTAACTAATTGTTGAATTAAACTTACTTGAATAGGTGTTTTAGATGCGCTTTGATTCGCAGAAAAAGAATGATTAGCTAAAATATCAAAAGCTAAAGTTTGCAAGGCATCGCCGGCTAATATCGCTGTCGCTTCATCATAAGCTTTATGACAAGTAGGTTGGCCACGCCTTAAATCATCGTCATCCATTGCAGGTAAATCATCATGTAAAAGCGAGTACGCATGAATACATTCAAGTGCCCCAGCCACTGCATCAATATCATTTAGATCAGCTGATACTGCTTCACCGGTAATATAGGCTAAGTAAGGGCGCATTCGTTTACCACCGATAAGCAGTCCATAACGCATGGCTTCGAGCAACTTAGGGTCATTGATAGTCAATTCTTCAAGCTTAGTAGCTAAAAAGGTATTAATACGTTGCTGATAATGCTCATAGGAAGTCAGAATGGTCATTAACTATTGCCTGCACTACTATCAAAATCAGTTAGTTGAGCAGTGCCATTTTTATCTAGCAATATTTGTACTTTTTGCTCAGCAGCTTGTAATTTCACCTGACTTAATTGACTAAGGTTCAAACCGCGTTCAAAAAGAGCCATCGATTCTTCTAAGCTCAAGTCACCTTGCTCTAAACTTTGTACTATTGTATCAAGTTCATTTAATGATTCTTCAAAAGAGAGGTTTTCTAATTTCTTTTTAGCCATGATTTTTGCTCTAACTACTCAGCAGTGAATTTAATTTGGCAAATTTACCTTAGCTTACTGCGCGGGTCAATTAACCAAGTTCTAATATTGTTCTGAAAATATTTTATCATTAGTGTTAAGTTATTGACACTACGGGCGATAATAAACTTATATAGGGATTTTATTATTAGTGAATAATTCGCGAGTTATTAGCGAATAGTTTTCACATAATGTACTATTCTTTTATTGAAGTACGGTCTTATAGCATCCCGAATAAAAAAGTGCGTGATTTTCATTCGATTGTATTAAAGCGCTATTAGTAAGTTGTTTAGGAGAGTTTTGTGGATTTAGCTACGATAATTGGTATTTTAGGTGCCATCGGTTTATTGGTTATGGCGATGGTATTGTCAGGCGACATTATGATGTTTGCTGATACCCAGTCAGTTATTATTGTTTTTGGTGGTTCTATATTTATCGTATTATCTAATTATGGTTTAAGTCAGTTTTTTGGTATCGGAAAAATTATTGGCAAAGCTTTTATGTTTAAGCTTGAAAAGCCAGAAGAGTTAATTGAAAAAGCTGTTGATATGGCAGATGCTGCGCGTAAAGGCGGATTTTTAGCCTTAGAAGAAGCAGAAATAACTAACCCTTTCATGCAAAAAGGCGTTGATATGTTGGTTGATGGACATGATGCTGATGTAGTAAGAGCTACTTTGCAAAAAGATATTAACTTAACTACAGAGCGTCATGAGACAGGTTCGAATATGATGATGGCCCTTGCCGATGTTGCCCCTGCAATGGGGATGATCGGTACGCTAATAGGGCTAGTCGCTATGTTATCTAATATGGATGACCCAAAATCCATCGGTCCAGCAATGGCAGTAGCGTTACTTACCACACTTTACGGTGCCTTTCTTGCCAATGTGATTGCTATTCCAATCGCTTCAAAGTTGAAACTCCGTATGGCTGAAGAAAAAATGAACCAAGAGTTAGTGCTTGATGCAGTGCTAGGTATTCAAGACGGTCAAAACCCCCGTGTTATCGAAGGCTTATTAAGAAATTACTTAGCTGAAGGTAAGCGAAAAATCGACACCACAGAAGAATAGCGGGAGTAGGCTTATGTCAAAAGAGTTTATGATCGAAGTGCTTGTGTTGAGAGGTAAGTATGTCTGAACAAAAATGTAAGTGTCCACCACCAGGACTACCTGCTTGGATGGGAACTTTCGCCGATCTTATGTCGCTGCTAATGTGTTTTTTCGTTTTGCTATTATCTTTTTCTGAAATGGATGTTTTGAAATTTAAGCAAATTGCCGGCTCAATGAAGTTTGCATTTGGTGTGCAAAATAAAATTGAAGTAAAAGATATCCCTAAAGGTACCAGTATTATTGCTCAAGAATTCCGCCCAGGAAAGCCAGAGCCAACACCTATTGAAGTAATTCAGCAACAAACCATGGAAATGACTCAGCAAATGCTTGAGTTTCAAGCGGGTGATGAAACATCTGCAGGTGGTCGTCAAGAACAGCGTGGCACTGAGCGTGGCGGTCAATCTCAAAATACTGAAGATGCACTTTCACAACAGGCAATAGAGAAAGTGAAAGAAGATATAGAGCAAGCTGCACAAGAGCAAGTAAATGATTTAGTGAAAAAAATTGCTGAACAACTTGAACAACAAATTCAAGATGGTGCGATAGAGCTAGAGTCTTTAGGTCAACAAGTCATCATTCGCATAAGAGAAAATGGCTCTTTCCCATCAGGCTCAGCATTTTTACAGCCTAAGTTTTGGCCGGTAATGCGTGAGATTGGTGAGTTATTAAATACCGTGCCGGGTGAAATAATGGTCTCAGGTAATACTGATAATCGTGGTGTTGATTCTGAATTGTTTACTTCTAACTGGGATTTATCGAGTAAACGTGCTGTCGCAATAGCGCATCAGCTAATTAAAGTACCTAACTTTGACCCTACTCGTTTAGTGGTTGCCGGTCATGCGGATACTCGACCTTTAGTACCAAATACGAATGCGCTAAACCGTCGTCGTAATCGTCGTGTTGAAATTGCGATTAACCAAGGTAAGGCAAAAGAAACTGAGCGAATTGGTATTACAAAAGATTAGTAGGCAATACTTTGGTTATCTAATACTAATGCACTATATGATGTCATAACCGTCGTCGCAATCGTCGTGTTGAAATTGCAGTTGTTCAAGGAAAAGCCAAGGTAAGGCAAAATAAACTGAGCGAATTGGTATTACAAAAGATTAGTAGGCAATACTTTGGTTATCTAATACTAATGCACTATATGATGTCATAACCGTCGTGTTGAAATTGCAGTTATTCAAGGAAAAGCCAAGGTAAGGCAAAAGAAACTGAGCGAATTGGTATTACAAAAGAATAGAAAACAATACTTTTGCGATAATTTTACAACCGCGTAGTAAAAGCTTAAAAACGGCAGACAAATAGTGTACAATCCGCGCCATTATTTTTTTGTCTTTTTTAGGTTATAACCGATGAAATTTATCGTAAAGCTTCAATCTGAGATTACTATCAAATCTCGCCCTGTCCGTAAACGTTTCACTAAGATATTAGAGACGAACATTAAGAATGTTTTACGTCGTGTTGACGAGCAAGTCACTACACGTATGAACTGGGATAATGTTGAAGTTAACACCAAAGACAATTCACCTGAAAACCGTGAACGTTTAGTAGAGGCCCTTAAATGCATTCCTGGTATCCCTCTCTTTTTAGAAGTACAACAAACTGATTTTGTCGATGTTCATGATATTTATGAAAAAACATTGGCTGTTCACGCTGATACAATTGAAAATAAAACTTTTTGCGTACGCGCTAAACGTACTGGTACTCATGACTTTAATTCATTAAAAGTTGAGCAGTATGTTGGTGGCGGCTTAAATCAAGCGGTAGAAAGCGCCAAAGTAAAATTAAAAAATCCTGATGTTACGATACGTCTTGAAATAAAAAATAAAGACTTATTTATTGTTACCCAACGTCATATCGGTTTAGGCGGCTTCCCCATTGCGACCCAAGAAGATGTCTTATCGCTTATGTCCGGTGGTTTTGATTCTGGTGTTTCAAGTTACCAAATGATCAAAAAAGGTTCTCGTACTCACTATTGTTTCTTTAACTTAGGTGGCTCAGCTCATGAAGTGGGTGTTAAGCAAATAAGTTATTTCTTGTGGAACAAATTTGGCGCCTCACATAAAGTTAAATTCTTTGCCGTTGATTTCGAGCCTGTTGTTGCTGAGATATTAGATAATGTTGAAAATAGCCATATGGGTGTTGTGTTAAAACGAATGATGATTCGTGCAGCAACCAAAATAGCAGACCGAGGAAACATTCAAGCACTGGTTACCGGTGAAAGTTTAGGTCAGGTTTCAAGTCAAACCTTAACTAACTTAAACGTTATCAATCGTGTTACTGATACGCTAATTCTACGCCCATTAGGGGCTTACGATAAGCAAGATATTATTGATATCGCTCGTAAAATAGGAACAGAAGAGTTTTCTAAAACTATTCCTGAGTATTGTGGTGTTATTTCGAAAAAACCAACAGTCAAAGCCGTACTTTCTAAAGTTGTAGAAGAGGAAGGTAACTTCAATTTTGATGTTTTAGACAAAGTTGTTAGCGAGACTCGTGTCTATGATATTCGCGATATTGGTAAAGAGACTGAAGAAGAAATTCGTGCGGTAGATCTTGTTGAAAACATTCCTGAGAATGCGGTAATTGTTGATATCCGTAGCCCCGAGGAAGAAGAAAACAATCCATTAGAGCTAGAAAATGTCGAAGTTAAGCATATTCCATTCTATAAGCTTTCTACGCAATTCGGCGACTTAGATATGTCGAAAGATTACTTACTTTATTGTGATCATGGTGTGATGAGTAAACTACAAGCATTGTATTTACTTGATAATGGTTTCAAAAATGTAAAAGTATATCGTCCTTAAGATTAGCTTAAGGCTAAGCGTTATTCTTTAGCGCTTAAGGTTCAATACCTGTTGCCACAGTCGAGTATTTTCGGGTGTGGCAATATTATTTTTCTTACCTAAACGGTGAATATAACCGTTAATATAATCAACCTCTGTAGATCTACCCGCCAAAATATCACTTCGCATTGAAGAGCAGTTCTTCTCCGTTGCTAATGCTACTTTATACACCATCGCTTGTAAGTCAGTATATGTTAAACCTATATTTTCAGCTTGGCTAAGTTCGATGATTTCAGTTAATACTAAATTTACCTGCTTGCTAAACTTCTTGTCATTTACCTCACCATTATCAATATTGTTAATAGCAGTTATTGGGTTTATCACACAGTTTATTGCTAATTTTAACCACTGTTTTTTCTTTATATCTTGATGAAAGCATACATGCGGGAGGGCTAAATTCAATTGACTGGTGAGTTGTTCTTTTTGGGGATTACTCAGTTCACCCGAAAGTAGTCCAATATCTGTTTGGCCTAACCCTGTGTGCGTTATCGTTAATGGTGCATTTCGTAAACTACCGTGGGTAGTTAACATGGCAAGTATAACTTGTGTATTTGGTAGTAGCTTGGCAACCGCTTCAAAGGTACCTATGCCGTTATGAGCTAGAATCACTATGCAATGAGGGGGAATATCCTTAGCTATCTTTTTTATTGCACTGGCGATATGAAACGACTTTAGGCACAACAGAATAATATCAGCTGATGTTATATCTACTTGGGCACTATAAATTAGAGCATGATTTTTAGCGTGATCTTGTTGATAGGGGGTAAATTGATAACGGGTAGTTTTTAGCTCGTTTGGACTAAGTAAGTCTTGTTTTGAGGCAAGTAAAGTAACGTTGTTATTTATATTAACGTTAGCTGAAGTACTAGATGAAATATTATCTTGAGATAAATGATGGTACCAAAGTAAGCCCATTGCTCCTTGCCCAACGACAACAATATTATCTAACCTTTTTGTCATAAGTCTATTATTTACCATGCTATGTATTTAATTAGTGATTGATAGTTAGAGGTTCTTAATCATTTTTACGAAAAAGAGTGATATATAGCCATTTTGCCAATACGAATAAGCTAATGCCAACAACATCAGCGATAAAATCACCTAGTTCACCACTTCTATAACCTAAAAATGATTGGCCAATTTCAGTTAATGCCCCATAAAAAATAAGTAAAGGTATACAAAAGGGAAGTGACAATTTTATAACCGAGTGACTAACCCAGGTTAAAATGAAAAAGCTAGTTAAGTGTCCTATGGTATCAATTTCTGGAAATTGAAATATACGTTTTCGTAATGCATCGGGTAAAAATTCATGAGCAAAAAGCAGTAATATAGATACGACAATCACGGTAGTAAAAAAGTAATAATGTTGACGAGCTTTCACAAATATTCTGCAATTAAAATGAAGTGACTTGATATTAGCATGATTTACTGAGCATTTCTTATTGATAAGGCCTGGTAGATATACTGGTCAGCAGAGTTATCTGCTTTAGTTAGTACTTTAGTTGCTTGGATTAAACGTGGGGGTATAATAGCGAGTAATGAATTAATTCAACCTACAGCTAAACCTATAGAAGAGAAATAAATTATGCCATCAATGGATATTGTATCTGAAACTGATTTTGAAGAAGTTAAAAATGCCGTCGACAATGCAAATCGTGAAATTATTACACGTTTCGACTTCCGTGGTGTTGAAGCTAGTTTTGAATGGAAAAAACCTAATGTAGTTTTAAAAGCTGAAAGTGACTTTCAATTAAAGCAAATGTCCGACATGTTAAGAAGCCAATTAGCTAAGCGTAACGTTGATGCTAAAGCCATGAACGTTGGCGATGCGAGTGCTACCGGTAGAAACTGGAGCCAGCAAGTAACGTTTAAAGAAGGTATTGAACAAGATGTTGCTAAGAAAGTCGTTAAACTTATTAAAGCTGAAAAACTAAAAGTACAAGCGGCTATTCAAGGTGAGCAAGTAAGGGTAACCGGTAAGAAACGAGATGATTTACAAGCGGTAATGCGTTTATTAAAAACTGCCGAGTTAGAACAATCTTTCCAATATAATAACTTTAAAGACTAAGCTTTATTATATTCAGGTCTATCGTTGATAGGGCGTTACCTAAAATAAACTAAAGAGTAAATTACTAAAGCACCAAAATTTTATAAATTTTTGGTGCTTTTTTTATACCGATCATTTATCCATTGACCCATCTAGCTATTACTCTTCTTTTTTATTTACTTCCTTGAATTTATTACGACTTTCTACTTAACTAACCAAATTAATGTTGTCAGTCAAGATGAACTGGGTAGTGTTGCAAAAAACTTTAATGCCTTTACGCAATTTTTAAGGAGTATTGTAAAAGAAGTTATAGATACGGTACCACCATTAACTCGAAGTGCAGAGCAATTAACTGAAAAGGTACGCGATGTTAATGAAAATGTACAAGAGCAAGCCGATGTTGCCGAGGTAACTAAGCAGTCTATGATTGAAATGCAGTACAGTGTTACTGATATTGCTAAATCTGCTGCGGAAGCTGCAACAGCCGCAGATGAGGGGGAGTCTGAGGTTAATTTAGGCATGAAAAATGTGCAGAGATCTTTATCGGTATCAAAGGAGTTAGCCGGAGAAATTAATAATGCTTCTAATGTTGTTGATCAGTTAGCTAAAGACTCGCAAAATATGAATCAAATTCCTGATGTGATTAATGGTATTGCAGAGCAAACAAACTTGCTTGCCTTAAATACCGCAATAGAAACCGCTAGGGAGGAGAGCAAGGCAGAGGTTTCACAGTTGTTGCTGATGAAGTTAGAAACTTAGCTTCTAGAACGGCCTTGTCCACGACTGAAATTAGAGGCTTATTAGATAAGCTAATATCTGCAGCAGATAAATCGGTAACGACTATGGCGTTAGCGAGTGATAAAGCACAAAGTAACGAACAAATATCGTTAGAGGTCGATAAATCATTAACTAAAATTAAAGATCAAATTGGTCATGTTAGTTCAATGAATAGCCAAATTGCAACAGCAACAGAAGAGCAATCAAGTGTTGCTGAAGTGGTAGTGAATAATATTGAACAAATGCATGGTAGTTTTGGCGCAACCCAATCTTCAATTGAATAGATAGGGCAAGTTGCTTTGATACTAACTCAGCACAATTACAAGAAACCACTTCAAAATTTAAAGTTTAATGACCGTAATCATACTTGAATGTTGTGGGTTAAATACCTAATACAATAATGTGAAATTAACATTGTTGGAATAATTATATTTTCGCGGCTATTGAAGGCGCTTATGAAATTTAAAGTGTTTCAAGGGATAATACCTTATGTTTTATTGTTTTCTAAAGTTAGCTGATTAAGCGCTGTTGTATATGGCTATTAGTTCGATAAACACCTAAGTTGAAATAAAACAGTTTAGACGTCTATACGTTTAGAAGTTGACATGCCTAGCAATCTAAGTAATATTGTAACTCTCAATTATTAAGTGCTTTTTTTGTTAGGTAGCGTTATGCCCATTAAAATTCCCGGTCAATTACCCGCTCTTTCCGTTTTAGATAATGAAAATATTTTTGTTATGTCTGAGCACCGTGCGGCAAATCAAGAAATTCGCCCGATGCAAGTGGCTATTTTGAATTTAATGCCTAATAAAATTGAAACAGAAGTTCAAATTTTACGAATGTTATCGAATACGCCATTACAAATTAATGTCGAATTTGTCCGTATCCATAAAAACGTTTCTAAGAACACACCGAAAGAGCACTTAGATAGTTTTTATTGTTTATTTGATGATATCAAACACAAGCAATATGACGGCCTTATTATTACAGGTGCGCCACTAGCCTTACTTGATTACCAAGATGTTAGTTATTGGGACAAGATATGCGAAGTGTTTGACTGGGCAGATAAAAATGTCACCTCAACGATGTTTTCTTGTTGGGCTGCGCATGCGGCTTTATATCACCACTATGGTTTAAACCGTCATTTACGCCAGAAAAAACTCTCCGGTGTTTATCAACACTACCCACTAGATAGTAAAGAAGCGTTAACACGTGGTTTTGATGAAAATTTTAATGTACCACATTCCCGTTATGGCTATATAAATCAAGCCGATTATCAAGGTGTTGATGAGCTAAATATCTTAGCGCAATCTCCAGATGCGGGAGTTTATTTAGTGGCAAGTAAAAACAAGCGACAAGTATACCTTACTGGCCATCCAGAGTATGACACTGCCACCTTACATGAAGAGTATCTTCGAGATTGTAAAAAAGATGCAGATACCAGGGTGCCAATCAACTATTATCAAGATAACAGCGTTAATAATAAACCGGTAAGCTCATGGCGCAGTCATGGTAGCTTGCTCTTTACTAACTGGTTAAATTATTATGTTTATCAAATAACGCCGTACCAATTAGATGCAGATCATATTAACTCTACACTAATGAAATAGTACGTTAAGTACTGAAAATCACCTTATTCTTTAAAACGTTATTCTTGGATTTAAAATGAAAAAACACCCATCTTTTGCCTTATTCGAACAGCAACTAGCTAAAAACATTCTCATTCTTGATGGTGCTATGGGCACTATGATCCAAGCATATAAGTTTGAAGAGCAAGATTTTAGAGCTGAGCGCTTTGCTGATTGGCATACTGATGTTAAAGGCAATAACGATATGTTAGTGCTTACTCAGCCTGAAATCATTAAAGCGATTCACCTTGAGTACCTTGAAGCTGGCGCAGATATCCTTGAAACCAACACCTTTAATGCGACTACGATTGCCATGGCTGATTACGACATGCAAGAGTATAGCGCTGAAATTAACCGTGTTGCCGCGCAAATAGCGCGTGAAGCTGCCGATGAATATACCAAGAAAAATCCAGACCGCCCGCGTTTTGTTGCCGGCGTTTTAGGGCCAACTAACCGTACTTGTTCCATTTCTCCTGATGTAAACGACCCAGCATATCGTAACGTTACTTTTGATGAGCTAAAAGATGCTTACATTGAATCAACGTTAGCCTTGATTGAAGGCGGTAGTGATATTATTTTAATCGAAACTATTTTCGATACCTTAAATGCTAAAGCCGCTATCTTTGCAGTAGAAACTGTATTTGACCAATTAGGTGAACGTTTACCTGTGATGATTTCAGGTACTATTACCGATGCCTCAGGTCGTACTTTATCAGGACAAACTACCGAAGCATTCTATAACTCACTTCGTCATGCTAAGCCGGTTTCATTTGGCCTTAATTGTGCGTTAGGCCCAGTTGAATTACGTCAATATGTTGCAGAGTTAAGCCGTATTTGTGATGTTGCCGTTTCTGCTCATCCTAATGCCGGTTTACCCAATGCTTTCGGCGAATATGATTTTACTGTAGAAGATATGAACACCCACGTAGAAGAGTGGGCTTCGTCAGGATTTTTAAACATTATTGGTGGTTGTTGTGGTACCACGCCTGATCATATCAGAGGCATGGCTGATTCGGTTGCAAATATCAAACCACGTAAAGTTGAAAAACGTGAAGTTGCCTGTCGCTTATCGGGTTTAGAAGCATTAACTATTAATAAAGATAGTTTGTTTGTTAACGTTGGAGAACGTACTAACGTTACTGGCTCTGCTATGTTTAAGCGCTTGATTGTCGAAGAAGATTACGACAAAGCTATTTCTGTAGCCTTACAACAAGTAGAGAATGGCGCGCAGATTATTGATATCAACATGGATGAAGGCATGTTGGACTCAAAAACCGCTATGGTGCGTTTTTTAAATCTAATTGCTGGCGAACCTGATATTGCTAAAGTGCCAATCATGATTGACTCCTCTAAGTGGGACATCATTGAAGCTGGCCTTAAGTGTATTCAGGGCAAAGGTATTGTTAACTCTATCAGCCTTAAAGAAGGCGAAGAAAACTTCCGTCACCAAGCTGAATTACTTCGTCGTTACGGCGCTGCTGTTATTGTTATGGCGTTTGATGAAGAAGGGCAAGCTGATACGCGTAAGCGTAAATATGAAATTTGTCATCGTGCTTATCACATGCTTGTTGATGAAATTGGTTACCCGCCTGAAGATATTATTTTCGACCCGAATATTTTTGCCGTTGCTACGGGTATTGAAGAGCACAATAACTACGCGGTCGATTTTATCGAAGCGGTAGATGATATTAAGAAAAACTTACCGTATGCGATGATCTCCGGTGGCGTATCAAATGTATCCTTCTCATTTAGGGGAAACAATCCCGTACGTGAAGCGATTCATGCGGTATTTTTATACTACGCCATTAAAAATGGTATGGACATGGGCATTGTTAATGCCGGTCAGCTAGCCATTTATTCAGACTTACCTGAGAAGCTGAAACAAGCGGTAGAAGATGTTATTCAAAATAAGGATGATGATGCTACAGAACGTTTGCTTGATATTGCTCAAGAGTACCATGGTAAAGCTGGCGGACAAGTTTCAAAAACTGATTTAACTTGGCGAGAGTTGCCGATTAATGCGCGTTTATCTCATGCGTTAGTTAAAGGTATTAATGAATTCATTATCGAGGATACCGAAGAAGCACGTTTGGCTGCCGACCGTCCTTTAGATGTTATTGAAGGGCCATTGATGGATGGTATGAACACCGTCGGTGATTTATTTGGTGCAGGCGAAATGTTTTTACCGCAAGTAGTAAAATCAGCGCGGGTAATGAAGCAAGCGGTAGCTTACTTAAACCCTTATATCGAAGAGGGGAAAACTGAAATTAGCACCAACGGTAAGGTATTGCTCGCCACGGTTAAAGGTGATGTACACGATATCGGTAAAAATATTGTAGGCGTAGTACTGCAATGTAATAACTATGAAATTATTGATCTTGGCGTGATGGTTTCTTGTGATGATATTTTGCGCGTAGCCAAAGAAGAAAATGTTGATATTATTGGTTTATCAGGTCTGATCACGCCATCACTTGATGAAATGGTTTATGTCGCTAAAGAAATGAAACGAACAGGCTTGAAACTGCCTTTATTAATTGGTGGTGCAACTACATCAAAGGCACATACGGCCGTTAAAATTGAACCGCAATATGATGAACCGGTAGTTTATGTATCGAATGCTTCTCGCGCTGTATCTGTAGTGAGTAACTTGTTATCAAGTGAACATAAAGCAGGATTTTTTGCTAGTACCCAGGAAGAGTATGAACGTGTACGTGTTCGCCATTACAAAAAAGGCCCACGTTCAAGTTTAATTAGTCTTGAAGCTGCGCGTGCTAATGCCACCAAAATTAATTTTGAAGATTATACGCCTAAAAAACCCAACAAACTGGGTGTTACGGTACTTGATAATATCGATTTGAACGAAGTTAGAAAATATATTGATTGGACACCATTTTTCATGACTTGGCAGATGTCGGGCAAGTATCCGCTAATTTTAAAACATGAAGTGATTGGTGTTGAAGCAACGAGTCTGTTTAATGATGCTAACGCCATGCTTGATGACGTTATCAACAATAAAAAAATATCTGCTAGAGCGGTATTTGGTTTGTTTCCAGCAAACAGTAACCAAGATGATATACAGCTATACACTGATGAAAGTCGCAGCGAAAAATTAATGAGACTTCATCAACTACGTCAACAAAGTAAAAAGCCAGCAGGGCAGTTTAACCGCTGTTTATCTGATTATATAGCACCAGAAGACTCAGGCATTGAAGATTATGTTGGTGCCTTTGCGGTGTCAGCAGGTTTTGGTGTTGAAGATTTAGTGAAGGTTTTTGATGCTGATCACGATGCCTATAATTCAATATTACTCAAAGCGGTCGCTGATCGATTAGCGGAAGCGAGTGCTGAATATTTGCATGAGAAAGTACGTAAAGAATATTGGGGTTTTGCGCCTGATGAAGATCTTAATAATGACGCATTAATTCGCGAAAGTTATCAAGGTATTCGACCTGCGCCAGGTTACCCTGCTTGTCCTGAGCATACTGAAAAAGGATTGTTGTGGGAGTTACTTAATGTTAAAGAAAACATTGATATGGACCTCACCTCAAGTTATGCGATGTGGCCAGGTGCTGCAGTAAGTGGTTGGTATTTCTCTCATCCAGAATCAAAGTACTTTGCGGTAGCAAAACTGGCTAAAGATCAGGTACTCGATTATGCCGCCCGTAAAGGTATGACGGTTGAACAAGCAGAGCGCTGGTTATCTGCAAACTTAGATTACGAACCAGAGTAAGATGAATCAGATCAAATGAGTTGATTAGAATAAGCTCAGTCGAATTATAACTACTGAACTTATTCAGTCGTTATAATTGGTGACTTCAGTACCTATTTTAGCTCTATAATTTGATACCAATAAAAAAGGCTGCACTATGATTTAATCAGAGTGCAGCCTTTTTTTTACCTACCAATAGCTTGCTAGCTAATAGTTTTCTGGTTGATATTTATTTGAGCTTTATCTAGTTAAGTTTTGCTTATAATGTCTTGCGACACTATAAGCACTTCACTAACCTTGTTGGCTTATGTCTTAGTTTATCTCTAAGTTAAGCAGAGTGAAATAAGTCTGTTTGTGGAACAACAAACTTATTGTTAAATTTGGCTGATAACACACCTTTGCGACGAGCAAGGGCAACTTGTAGTTTCTTAGCAACTTTGGCGATGGCCACATACAGCTGCTTGTCAGAAGCGTTTACGGTAACTTTCTCTCCTTCGTACAATGTTGTTACTTCAAGTTTTTGTAGATGCGGCTCGACGGTAATGGTCGAGTTTAACGTCATGATTGACGGATAATGCTTAGAGATTTTCGCAAACTTATTCTCGATAGATTGCTTGATACCTTCAGTTATTTCAACGTGGTGTCCAGAAATTTTAATCTTCATAGTCTTACCTCTTTCGTTATCTTCATCTTTGTCTTCA
Source organism: Colwellia sp. 75C3 (assembly GCF_002836255.1). Classification (GTDB taxonomy): domain Bacteria; phylum Pseudomonadota; class Gammaproteobacteria; order Enterobacterales; family Alteromonadaceae; genus Colwellia. Next base: position 249,928 of record NZ_PJAU01000031.1, read on the forward strand.
CCTTCATATTCCTCCTTCAGTCATAAAAATGCAATAGGAAAATGCTAGAAAAATGCAATTAAATGTAACCAGAGTTTTTGCCTGTTTTAGTCATTTTTGGGCATGAAAAATGCAAGTCGAAAAAGAGAAAAAAATAACATGCCCGGCGATCAATTAACGATGAAAATAATTAATTTGTACTTTCGTTTTATTAGCGATAAAAATAAAAAAACGGCAAGTAACTTCTGTTACTTGCCGTTTTTGTCACTCTTGATAACTACGGGTTAATGCTTAATAGCTAACACGAGCTAAAGACGTTATTTAAAGTGTCTATCAAAGAAGTCCATGATCGTAGTATTTAAGTGCACCTTAACTTTTTTACCGCGCATACTATGTTTACTGCCAGGGTAGGTCATTAATTCAAATAACTTGCCTTCGTCCTGCAAGGCTTTAATTAACTTAGTGGTATTGGTAAACAATACGTTGTCATCAGCCATTCCATGATAAACCATCATTGGACCGCTTAAGCCCGAAACATAAGGAAATACACTACTTTGTTGGTAACCTGCTGCATTTACTTTAGGGTGATTTAGATAACGTTCAGTATAATGGGTATCGTAGAGCATCCAATCAGTAACTGGCGCGCCACTAACCCCCGCTTTGAAATAATCACCGGCTTTGAACATCGTCATTAATGCCATATAACCGCCATACGAATGACCAAAGACACCAATACGTTCTTTATCAACATAAGGCAGCGTATGTAGATATTTTACACCGGTAATTTGATCGGTAACTTCAACTTGACCCAATTTCTCATAGATTGGAAATTCAAAGGCTGTACCACGGTAGTTAGAGCCGCGATTATCAAGCTGATAAACAATATAACCTTGCTGTAGCATGTATTGCGTTATATCTGCACCTTTCCATGAGTTAGTAACAAGCTGTGCGTGAGGGCCACCATAAACTCTAACAATCACTGGATACTTTTTGCCCGGTTGCATATTTTTAGGTTTATAAAGTTTGTAGTACAAATCCGCTTGCCCGTCATCAGACTTTAATGAACCAAACTCAGGCATAACTAAATCATCATAATATGGTGCGACAGGGTGAGCTGCAGTGACTTTATTTTCAGCTAGCCAAGTAATATGTTCACCATTAGCAAGATGTAAACTTACCTGTTTAGGGGTTTTAGTGTTTGAGAAACTGTCGATGTAACTTTCACTAGTAGCGCTGAAGTTGATGCTGTGAAAGCCATTACGCTTAGTAATTCGCTGGACATTTTCAGGTGATTTACCACTTAGAGGTACTTTATATAAATGACGTTCAAGCGGAGTATCAGCACGACCGGTGAAGTAAACCCAGCCATTTTTTTCATCAACACGTGTTAATGAATCAACTACCCATTCGCCTTTAGTCAATTGTGATATTAACTCACCGTTTAAGTTGTAATGGTAAAGGTGTTTGTATCCGTCACGCTCAGAAGCCCAGATAAAGGTTTTATTATCACTTAAAAAGGTTAAATCTTTATGTAGGTTAAGCCAATGAGTAGATGTTTCTGTTAATAAAGTCTTTTGGCGACGCTTTTTTAGGTCATAGGTTTTTAATACTAAGGTTTTTTGATCACGACTCTGCCATTGATAGGATAATTTCTTACTATCAGCTAACCATTTTACTCGAGGTAAATAGATATCTTGGTCATCGCCCATATTTACGAAGCGAATCTTTTTGCCTTTAATATCTGTAACGGCTAATTGAATATGAACATTATTAGTACCTGTTGCCGGGTAGCGCTGTTCGATGAGTTCAATTTTTTCAGCATATATCTCGTTACGAATAACAACTTTTACCGGGGTTTCATCAACACGTAAAAAAGCAATGTGCTTTTCATCGGGTGACCACCAATAACCGGTCATGCGAGCCATTTCTTCTTGAGCTACAAATTCACTCATGCCGTTTTTAATCGTGCCAGCACCATCAATGGTTAACTGACGCTCTTCACCTGAAACAATAGTTAACACGTATATGTTTTGTTCACGAATATAGGAAACAAAATTACCTTTAGGTGAAAATTTCACATCGGTTTCAAAACCGGCTGTTTCGGTTAAGCGTTTAGCCGTTTTAGTCGCTAAATGGTAATAGTAAATATCCCCGTTAAGCGGGAATAATAATGCGCTGCCATCTTGTGAAAACTGGTATTCCATGATGCCAACACCATAGATTCTTTGGCGTTCACGGCGAGCTTTCTCTTCATCAGATAAACTTTCTGGACCACTAAACAGTGATTGTGAATCAACCAGCAGCTTATTTTCTTTACTGGCTAAGTTGTATTCCCATAAATCGTAACGGTGTAAGTCATCGCTTTTACCTTGTAGGTAAGTTACCCGTGTTCCGTCAGGTGAGAATTTTAAAGATTTGGGTGTTTGGCCATTAAGAGAAGGTGAACTATAAATGCGCTCAATGGTTAATTGCTCTGCGTTCATCGTAACGGCGGGCGTTTTGATATTTTCATCAATTGCATTAGCGTTTGCATTTAGCGGTAAGGCTAATGAGCAAGCAAGTGCAATAAGTGCTTTTTTAACAGTAAATTTCATAGGAAAGTTATCTTATTAAGTTGTTTTAATAGTATGTAAATAGGTGAGTTTGTACGTTGAGCCTATGACGTCCATGCCAATTTTATGACAGGTATTGTCTTTAAAACTTAACACGAGTGCAAGTTTTGATGACAAATGTTTTATATTGTAACGTGCAGTTTATGTCAGTTAAATTGCACGTTATTTGACTTATCCCCACTCAGTTCCCCGCTTAATCTAATATTTTCAAATGGAAAGCTTATATAGTCGCTATTTTAATAGCTCAATAAGTTCATGGATGGTTTTAACTGCCTTGATATTAGCGCCTAAACCTTCCATTGATTTATGATAATTTCGATAAGGAATATATATTTCGGTGAAACCATGTTGCGCAGCTTCTTTAACGCGAGGTACGCCGCTGTCTATTGGTCTAACATCTCCGTTTAGACTTAATTCACCCATAATGCAGGTGTTTCGAGGGATAACAAAGTCGTTCAGGCTGCTTAATAATGCTGATACCAGAGCTAAATCGATACAGGTTTCAGTCTCATCAATTCTTAGACCACCAACAATATTAAAAAAGGTATCGTGATATATCTTAGTTTTGGTATGTTTACGCAAGATCCCCGTTAACATTTTAATTCTGTTCATGTTTAAACCCACACAAACGCGTTGTGGAAACTCTGCTTCTGTTTCAGTGGTTAAACATTGAATTTCTAACAACAGGTTTCGATTGCCTTTACGGATACAGGTAATGGTTGAGCCCGGCGATTCGGTACTCGATCCGGATAAAAATATCTCACTGGGGTTATCGACACTGAGCATACCGCGTTCACACATTTTAAAAATACCGACAGTGTCAATATCCCCAAAACGGTTTTTGTTTGCTCTAAGGGTACGAATTTGACCATCATTGGTATCAATATGTAAAAGTGCATCAACGATATGAACAAGAGTTTGTGGACCAGCTATTTCATTGTTTTTATTCACATGGGCAATAAGAAACATAGTAACGTCGTTTTGTTTACAATATTGCGTTAACGCTTGGGCGGCACTTTTTACTTGTGAAGGTGAGCCAGGGCTACCATTGGCATTGTCGGTAACAACCGCTTGTATAGAATCAATGACAGCAAACTTTATCTTATGTGTATCTAGTTCATTAATTATTGACTCTACGCTGGTTTCTGAGAGTAAATATAGGTTGTCTTCGTTGTAGTCTAACTTTAAACGTTGTACTCGATTTTTGAACTGGGACAATGACTCTTCCGCGGTACAATATAATGATGCGGTTGTTTGTGACATGCGAGCGACAAGATCTGAAAGTAGCGTAGTTTTTCCTGCACCCGGATCACCAGAGATAATATTTACAGAGCCAGTTGTTACGCCTCCACAAAGCACGCGGTCTAATTCACCTATGCCAGTAAGCTGCTTTTCTGCGTCAGTGGTTTGTATTTCATTAATCTTTTTAGATCCGCCACCAGTTAAGCCGGCATAACCGCCAGTAGTGCCTGAACGAGTAACTGCACTTTTACTGCCTAGCTTAGGTATTTTCATTTCTACCAAGGTATTCCATGCACCACAACGGCATTGTCCTTGCCATCGGGTGTGATTCATACCGCAATCAGTACATACAAATTCTATTTTTGCTACTTTTGCCATCTAGATTTTACCACCCTTTAAACGATAATATGACTGTAATAAGAGACCGTCATCGAACAATGTTATATTAATTAAACTATGTGAAAGCTTAACTATAGCGCTATCAATAAAGCGCATTCAGACAAATAAAATGCTTTTGATTGTGCACCATCATTGATAGGCACATAAATTGCTTGGTTTTTAATGATAAAGTCGGTTAGATTATAATGCTTTTGATTTTTTTGTCTAAACTAAAAATAGTACTCAATCCCTTAATTTAGTAACAACGTCATCTTTAGTTGTTAAAACATAGGGTAAACCAGAAATTAATAATAAAACTATGAATAAAGATTTCAGTAAACACCAGAAAATCATTAACAATTTACGTGGTGAGGTTAACAAGAAAAGTTTTGAAGCTAATTATAGTGCGGTAACTGAGCACCTTAATAAAACTGAAAAATTTTTATTGAAAATGGAACTGAAGCGATTGGCGAGCGCTTGTATGCGTGCCATCGATTTACGTGGTTTAGTTAATGGTGAATGTCAATTATTTGACTTTCAAGGTCAAAGCCATTTTTTGGATGACGTCGCTATTGCTGCTTTCAATGAAAACATCGCAATCTATGGCGGTTATACTTTTGGTGTGTACGAAGCAGTCAAAGATGCGAAAAATAGCTTTCGTAATATTTATCAAAATGAACAGAGTACTCCTAGCATAGTTGAAAATAACAATAAAAAAGCTGGCACAGAAAAACTCCAATATCCAGCCAAGTTACACCTGTTAGAAAACTATCCTAACCGCGTTGAAGAGCGAATGAACTTTGCTATTCCGATCACATTAACCATCTTAAATAAGCAAGAATTGGTGACCACAAGTATTGACCTGAGTGTTATGGGCATAAAATTCAAACTGCTCAATGAAATTTCATTATTCAAAGGTGATCAATTAAATATTGCATTTACGGGATTAGAACAAGAGTTTCAATTTGGAAAAAATAGCTCATTTTCTTTTGAAGTTCAAAATGTATTACGTGATTCAGGTACTCAGATTATAGGTTGTCAGCGGATAGACACTCCTGAAAATGATGGTTTTCAGCGATTCTTATTTGGTTATATCCAAGGAAATAAACGTCGTTACAAAATAAATTTAGATAATAGCTTAGTGGCATTACAGGCGAGAAGCTTTGAGCAGTACGCATTAGTTAAATTAAATGAATTAGTTATCTTTATGCACAGTGCCAATGGTGATCTGAATAAAGCGTCTCCTCGATATGCGCTAACCACCAAAAATAATCAAAAACTTTACCAATATTGGCGAGATGAGAAAAAACGATCAGCTTTGCATTACCTTATCAACGATGATCGACTTCAACGACTCGAAGTATTAAAGCAACAAGGTAAGAGTTTATTAGTCTTTAGTTTTATTCATCAACATAAAGGCCATAAGTTTTTCTATACAGTAGATGAAGGGCAACTGAAAAACGACAATACTTTTTTTATGCAATTTTTAGCTTTTGCTGCCAGTAAAAGTAGCTTTGCTATAACAGCGTTACAATCTCATTCCGTCGATCCAACACAAGCATATTCGCCTTTTACTCTATCTACCGCGATGACTAAGCAACAAAATCATTTGAATCCACCATTAACAGATGAAGTGAATGATATCGTTGTCCATATACCTTGTACAATAACGGCAACGGATGTTACCAGTACCAGTGAACTGGCTGATTATCAAGCATTAGGTTATTCAGGTATTGATCTTGAACGACTTAAAAGCTTTGGTCACAAATATGAAGATAATGAAAATATAGTGGATGAGATAACCTTAGGTTATGGCCACCAACGTCAAGAAGTGCGCTTTAAATATCAGACCCCGGCAATCATTGAGTGCGAAGCGTTAAATTGGTCAGGACAGTCGGCTGACTTTTCTGTTTCTGGTCTAAAAATTGACTTAGAAAATCCGGCTACGCTATCTAAGGGCGATATCGTGCATTTAACTTTTCCAAAATTACAGAAAATAACCTCAGCTTTCGATCTAAAGCAATTACCTTATAGGATTATGAGGATCAGTAAAGATAAAAAAGTGGTGAATTTACGTGTGTCCGTTAAAGAGCATCAACACATAGGTAGATCATTTTTTAAATTGTTAATTGATAAGAACAAAGATAAATTAACCCCCGATGAATATGCCATGTTAACACCGGGTTTATCAGGAGCACTAAGAACTTTATATGCTGTGAATATGGAAATCCCTAGTGCTATGGTGCAATCAAGTGGTAGTCGTTATAAGGTTGAGAATTTAGTTGCTGGACAGCATGGCTATCAAAGCCATAAAAATTTACTATCTGCGATGTTGCGATTAAGTGATCGCCATGGTTATTACAACCTATACCCTTTGTTAGGTAATTTACAGGTTAGAAACTTACTCGACCAACATATGAAAAAGTTAGTGGCAAGTGATACCGCAGTCAGTGAACTCATCTATATTGCTATCAACCCAAGTATTACCGACATAGAAAAATCGATAACAATAAAACAAGCAAGTGAATTAAATACGCCACAGATGAGGAGCTTTTTTATTAAAAAGTCTTTGAAACAAGGTGATTTTTATAGTTTACAATTAAAACTATCACGAACTGATGAAGCAGATATGGCACATTTAAATCCTGAACTGGCTTATATTGGCTCTTATGCAATACATCGAGGTAAACAACTTGAGCAAGATATATATAGTGTCGCCGGGGTAGTTCAGTTAATTGATGTCACACAAGAAACGTTATTAAGACATGCACTGACAAGTAACGTTAGCTGATATTAAGCGAGATTATAAATACTATTGAAAAAGCCTAAACTGATAGTAGATTTAACTATTCGTTTAGGCTTTAAAACACTTAGACGTTGTAACTGTGGATAAAGGTTACGCTAACCAGTGTAACAGGCAGTCTAACCCTTGCACGTTGATGCTACTGTCAGCTTGCGCTAATACAATAGGCTTAGCATGAAAAGCAACGCCAAAACTAGCCGCAGCCATCATGACTAAATCATTAGCACCATCACCCATAGCAACGGTTTGATTTTTCGGTATTTGGTATTCTTTACTTAAGATAGCTAAAGAGTCCGCTTTAACTTGCGCATCAACCACACTACCTAATACCTTACCGGTAAGTTTGCCATCAATAATTTCAAGCGTGTTGGCAAACGCAGCATCTAGGTTTAGCGTTTCTTTTAGATGATCAGCAAAATAAGTAAAGCCGCCTGAAGCAATAGCAATGCGCCAGTTATGCTTTTTAAGCTCTGTGATAAGTGGCTTTAATCCAGCCATTAATGGGATGTTTTTTGCTACATCACTCAATATGGTGTCAGGAGAGTCAGCTAACGTTGCCACACGTTGATGTAAGCTTTGGGCAAAATCAAGTTCACCTAACATAGCGCGCTCTGTTACTTCAGCGACTTCTTCACCAACACCAGCTAGCTTAGCTATTTCATCAATACACTCTATTTCTATTGTGGTTGAATCCATATCCATCACTAATAAACCGGGTTCACTCAAGGTAGGAACTTGCGTTAATAATGCTGCCTCAATGTTATTAGCCAAAGCAAAATCGGCGAGAGCTTTACGTGCTGGAATAAAGTCAGCGCAGTTAACATGAAAGCGACAACTTGTTTGATTGTTTCGGTGATTAATTGTGGTCAGTGCGGTGATTTTAAGCTGAGCTTGAGTTTGTAATGCTAATAGTTGATTAAGAGGCAGTTGTTGAAATACGACCAACTCTACCTGCTCACCTGTTGCAGGATTCGATAGGGGGCGGTCAGCTAAAGTAAGCTCTTGCTCAGATAGGGTAAAAGCGACAGGGAATTGTTCATCTTTTAAGTTTTGGGCTAAATACTGTTCAAGGGATAGGGGTAATATATTGGCGATAAAAGACACGTTAACTCTCTAGGGTATTAGTAGATATCCAGGCCACATGAATATTAAATCTTCAAGTCGCTTAGCTATATGATAAAAATAATAAACTTCACATCAGTTAATAATCTAACTATAGTGACACTATTAATGCGCTACAGTAGTCATCAGTGTTCTTATGAAGCAAGCCGAACAGTCTTTATACCCTAAATTATCGTCAATTTATAATAAAATCCTGCAATTAGCTAGTGCAATTTTGCTTATCATAGTACTGATGAGTATCTTACAATCTACCGGCGGGAGAAATAACGATAATTTAACCGAACACTTTAACTATATTGCTAAGCAGCAAATTCAACAGGCCATTGCAGGTGTTGCAGTTATTCTTGAGCAATCTCACCAAAGCAAAATAGATCAAAATGCATTTTTACAGCGTTATTTAGATGGCCTGACAAAAGTTAATTTTGTTAGGCAAGCGCATTTATATGATGCATCAGGTTTGCTGTTAATATCGAGTGTTTCGGTAGAAAAAGATAAGCAGGGTAATAAGGTTACTGGCCTTAAAGCTAAGAGTATTAAAGACCTTTACGGTGTTTCTCCACACCAGCGTAACTTAACAGAGACCTTAACGCCTTTTGTTGAAGAAATTAGACATACAGACTCAAATAGCTATAAACTTCACGGCTACCTACGATTCACTATAGAACAGTCTTATTTAACTGATATTTTAGCTAAAGCAGACGAAGAACAGCAGTCTTTACAGCGTTTAATGCTTTTATTAGCGGGTGTTATTGGCTTTCTACTTACCCGTGGCTTAAATCGATTTAGTCGACGAGGTTATCGTTTAGATGCAAAGGTCGAAAGAGTTTAATCCCCTATCTAACTAAAGAATAGCTGATCTACATTACGCTCAAGCTGAATCGCTATATCGTCAGGTTTTTCAGGGCGTATTGTCGCTAATACTTCAAAAATTTTGATAATATTTACGGGTGAATTTACTGCTAAATTAGCTGGTGAGTTAACCGTAAGCCCATTTTCTACTTGCTCATTATCTAGATTAACAGTTAGAACTTCTTGCCCCATTACTTCTCGACTAATTGGCATTGACGGTGCGTCAGTTTCCAATACTAAACACTCTAACGGTAGGCGTTTGATGGCGTTGATGGTTTTTTTAGCGCGAGAATAAGTGATAGTGCTACCAACACCGAGTTTAAAGCCTAAATCTATATAACCAATAGCTTGTTGGTAACTACCTGAGAAACCGTGAATTATGCCAGCTCTATTTAACTTATATCGCTTTAAAAAAGGCATTATCTTATCGTGTGATTGCCTGTGATGAACTATTACCGGTAAGTTTTGTTCTTTAGCTAGGTTGAGTTGAAAATCAAAAAAGTGCTTTTGATGATGCCAATTATCTTCTGGTGTTTGCCCATGATTCTCAGCATTTTTGGCAATAGCGCCATCAAGGCCTATTTCGCCTATGGCAATAATATTATTTCGTGATGCAACTACAATCTTGGAGAGTTGGTCTAGGTGAGAGTCATCCAGCCCTTTTAAAAACCAGGGATGAATACCTAAGCAAGGATAAATCTTTATAGGATTATCATGGTGACGTTTGGCTAGGCTAAGTACTTGAGTAAAGTTATCAGGAGCAATGGAAGGAACAATGATACGCTTTATGTCGAGCTCAGCGCATTGAGTTAGCAAAGCCGGTAAATACTCTTTAAAGGCTTTATCATCAAGGTGACAATGACTATCGGTAAACTGCATCATTGCCTCCTTTGGTTGTTTACTCTATATTATTGAGCTTTGAATATTGAGCTCTAACTATTGAGAAGATAACCTCTATTCTTGAATACTAAACCTTTCAGTCGTCATGCTCGTGATGTCTTAATCGAGCATCCAGTTTTAGTTCTGGATTCAGGATAATATGCTCCTGCATTATCTAATAAGTAGCATCCATGCCACGTCCGATCAGTAACTTCGGGAATGACGTTGAGATTCTAGGTTAGCTTCTCATTTAAATTTATGACTAATTAGGACTAAGCTTTTATTAATAGATATAAATTACATTCTGTCCATTACTTCAATGCCTAATATATCTAAACCTTGTTTTAATGTATCTGCAACAACTTTACATAAGGCTAAACGTGACGCTTTAATTTCATCGTTAATACCTTCTTTAAGAATAGGGCAGGCTTCATAAAAACTCATGTAAAGGCTGGCTAATTCATAAAGGTAGTTACATAACAAGTTAGGCGTACATTCGCTAATTACTGCATCAACGACATCTTCAAGTTGTAATAATTTTAATGCTAACGCTTTTTCTTGTGGTTCGATGATGCTGATAACAGCATCATTCTTTATTGTGCCAGCCTTACTCTCTGCTTTAGAAAAGATACTTTGAATACGTGAGTAAGCGTATTGTAAATAAGGAGCGGTAGCACCTTCAAAGCTGAGCATAGTTTTCCAGTTGAAAATATAATCACTGGTACGGTTTTTCGATAAATCGGCAAACTTAACTGCGCCAATACCTACTTTCTTTGATATTTCAGCTAAATCAGCATCGGTGATCTCTGGGTTTTTCTCTTTGATTAATGCTGCAGCACGAACGATAGATTCATCAAGTAATTCTGCTAACTTGATAGTACCGCCAGTACGGGTTTTAAATGGCTTGCCATCATCACCCATCATCATACCAAATGGACAATGCTGGTAACCGACATTGTCAGGTAAGAAGCCAGCTTTACGTGAAACAATTTCAACTTGTTTAAAGTGTAATGCTTGACGAGCATCAGTAAAAATAATGATGCGATTAGCAGCTAGCTTACCGCTACGGTAGCGACATGCAGATAAATCGGTAGTAGCATATAAGAAACCGCCACCCGACTTTTGTACGATGAATACTGGCGCTTCACCATCTTTGTTAGCCATTTCATTAATGAAAACAACTTTAGCGCCTTGACTCTCTTCAGCAATCTTTGTCGCCATCAGTTCATCAACTACTGTTGATAAGTCATCATTATAAGCACTTTCGCCCATAATATCAGAGCGCTTTAATGACACATTTAATTTAGCGTAAATTTCTTCACTGTGGGTGATTGAAATATCAATAAATTGTTGCCATAACTTAGCACAGCCTTCATCACCACTTTGCAGCTTAACTACATCAGCACGGGCTCTATCGGCAAAACCTTCTTCGTTGTCAAAGCGTACTTTGGCTTCACGGTAAAAGTTCTCTAAATCGGCAAGGGCAGTTTCAGCCACTTCATCACTAGCAAGTTTATCGCTTAAATGTGCGATTAACATACCAAATTGCGTGCCCCAATCACCCATGTGATTTTGACGAATAACTTTGTCACCACGAAACTCTAGTGCGCGTACAACAGCGTCACCAATGATAGTTGAACGTAAGTGACCAACATGCATTTCTTTAGCAAGGTTAGGCGCTGAATAATCAACCACTACTGTTTGTGGCTCATCACCAGGAGTAGCACCGCGTTGTGCTACGCCGATGTTGTCATCTTTTGCAACTTTGTTAAGTTGCTCAGCTAACCAGTTTTCATCTAAATGAATATTGATAAAACCAGGACCAGCGAGTTCAATTTTACTAGCGATACCGGCTAGATCTAACTCGGCAACAACCTTGGTTGCTAACTCACGTGGGTTAGTTTTTAGCTTTTTTGCTGCGCCCATAACACCATTGGCTTGATAATCACCAAAATTCGGACGATTAGACAAACTAAGGGCAGGGTTAGTACCTATCGGTAAGCCCGCAGCAACCATAGCTGCACTGACTTTTTTACTTAAAATTTCTTTAATATTCATGTAATAGACTCTTTATCATTGTTATTTGGCTCAAGGCATTCATCAATCGTGCTCATTGACATGCGTCAACTCCGCGCGATTTCTTTTCCCTTGAACCAACTAACTGCGATAAAGAAGCTATTACGCAGTTAGTGAAATTTATTATTGTTTATGTCCGATGTTTTACGAAATAAATCATCAAAAATAATATCAACTTACTCATGTTTGGTTAAGTAGATAGCGTTATAGCAAGGCGCTTAATCATTTTTATAAAAGAGCTTAGTACACTAAGTGACTGCATCAAAATGTTTAAGCAACGCCGCTAGAACGTTATATACGACACCAAAAGGTTAGTGTTCACGGGTCGAGTGAAACTGTATATCTGGGTTTCTTTCTTGTGCTAGCGATAAATTAACCATCGTCGGTGCGATGTACGTTAAGTTATTACCACCATCATATGCTAGGTAATCACCCGATTTCTTTTTAAATTGCTCTAAAGTGCGCTCATCATCACAAGTACACCAGCGTGCAGTAGCAACACTAATGGCTTCGTATATAGCATCAACTTTATATTCAGTTTTCAAACGTTGCACAACAACTTCAAACTGCAATACACCTACAGCACCAACAATCATATCGTTGTTAATGAATGGTCTAAATACTTGTACAGCACCTTCTTCAGATAACTGAATCAGACCTTTCTGTAATTGTTTAGCTTTTAACGGATCACGAAGACGAATACGACGGAACATTTCAGGTGCGAAGTTAGGAATACCACTAAACTTCATCATTTCACCCGAGGTAAACGTATCACCTATCTGAATACTACCGTGGTTGTGCAAACCAATAATATCACCGGCAAAGGCTTCCTCAACGTTTGATCGATCGCCAGCCATAAAGGTTACCGCATCGGCGATTTTGACATCTTTACCAATACGTACTTGTTTCATTTTCATACCTTTTTCATATTTGCCAGAGCAAATACGCATAAAGGCGATACGGTCACGATGTTTTGGATCCATATTGGCTTGAATTTTAAATATAAAACCTGAGAACTTTTCTTCTGTCGCAGTTACTTCGCGTAAATCTGTTTTGCGAGGTAATGGCTTCGGTGCCCATTTAGTCAAACCATCAAGCATGTGGTCAACACCAAAGTTACCTAGTGCAGTACCAAAGAATACTGGCGTTAATTCACCATTTAAGAATTCTTCTAAATTAAAATCATGAGAAGCGCCGGAAACAAGCTCTAATTCTTCACGTAAATCATCAGCATAGTTACCAATTATTTTATCAAGTTCAGGATTATTAAGACCTTTAATAACGCGCTTTTCTTGAATCATGTGGCCTAGGCCTGATTGATACAAGGTGATTTCGTCATCAAGAATATGGTAAATGCCTTTAAATTCTTTACCCATGCCTATTGGCCAAGTAATAGCAGCACATTTAATTTTTAATACGTCTTCAACTTCATCCATAACTTCCATTGGGTCACGTACATCGCGATCCATTTTGTTCATGAAGGTAATGATTGGCGTATCGCGAAGACGAGTAACTTCCATTAACTTAACGGTACGTGCTTCAACACCTTTGGCAACGTCAATTACCATTAAACATGAATCAACGGCGGTCAGTGTACGGTAAGTATCTTCTGAGAAATCTTCATGACCAGGAGTATCAAGTAAGTTTACTAAACAGTCATTGTAAGGAAATTGCATTACCGAGGTAGTAATTGATATACCACGCTCTTTTTCCATTTCCATCCAGTCAGATTTTGCGTGTTGACCTGATTTTTTACCTTTTACCGTACCGGCTCTTTGTAAGGCTTGGCCAAACAAAAGCACTTTTTCGGTGATGGTGGTTTTACCCGCATCGGGGTGAGAAATAATGGCAAAGGTGCGACGTAAATCGACTTGCTGTTGCTGTACAGACATGCAAATTACCTGTTAAGTAAATAGTGGAGAAGCTCCTTGAGTACTTGGCTTAGTATTAACCTTAGTACAGGGCTTTTCATCATAATTAAAAAATTGCGCGCATTATAACATTAAAATAGAAAAAATTTGTAAAAAGCAGCGTTTATAAAAACTAACTTTTTATATCGCTAAAAGGGGAATTAATGGAACTTAAAAATAATGGCAGGAGAGGTCTGTTTACTTTACTGTAACTTTAGATAAGCCGACATGAAATTGACGAAAAATATGTTGCTAAAGAGATAGTTTTCTAAAGTTTAATTAGCTTACTTTGAGCAATTAGATGAATAAGTTTGAAATAAATTGAGATTCATTTTGGTCCAATAAGGGGGTAGGTCGCGGGGTGAATTTTACCACTTTATTATCATTGCTTGCTGGATTCACTTGGCTAGATAATAATGCAAAAGCTTGATGTTCGCTAAGTCCCGTAAGTTGGCTGATTTTTCTCAATGCATCACTTACAACAAGGTTTGCTACACCTTCATTCGAGAGTTGGCTATCTGTAGTGGGAATTATTTTAGTAAACATACTGTTCTCATCATCACTTGTTAAAAACCTTGTTAGGAATCTTAGTAAGTATCTTGTTGAGTATATTAACTAAAACAGAGAGATTAACTAGCCACTTTGCGTGTGAAAATGTTGTTGTTTGTTAATGGATGGCTAGTTTGGTATTTACTTAGGGGGTGATTATCAGTCTATTGACGTTTTTTATTAGCATTTCAATGACATAACAATAGCATCTTCATAACCAAAGCCTGAACTGCTCGGGTAGTAACCTGTACGACGATCAATTTCGATAAAACCAGCATTCATATAAAGCATTTGAGCTGCTATATTTTTAGCGCGCACTTCTAAAAACACTTTAGTGGTACCCAGTTTTTTAGCTTGGGCTAAAAACTGGTTAAGCAATGCTTTACCGTATCCCTTACCTTGCTCTGTTGGTACTACACAAATATCCATCAGTGTTGCTTCACCAATAACATATTCACCAATATAAAAACCTATAGCATGCTCGGCTGAGAGATCTTTTTCAGTTACTTGAAAAAAATCGCCAAAATAACGGCCACCAATACAGCTTGAAAAAGTTTTTTCACTCCAAGGATGTGAATGACAAGCAAGTTCAATGGGCATTAACTTATCTACATCGGCTTGTGCTATTTCAGTAAAGTATTTTGTGCTATTTTTTGCTGCATTACTCATTGTATTTACTTACTCTTGTGTTTTTTTAGTCAGTAATTGCCATAATTGCTTTTTAAGCGCAGGCGACTTTGATATTTCGGCGATAGTAGGCGTAATAAGCTGCTGCTCAAGCCATTGTATTTCATTCTTAGATGATACTGAGGTGAAATACCAGTTAAATAGCCCTAAGTTTAAGTGGTCATCTTGGTGACTAATTTCACCGATACTTAAACCCGTTGCTAATAAAATGTCATTGAATAGTTGTTGCTTTGCTAACTCATTTAAATCGATATCAAGATAGCTGTTGGGTTGAGTTTGGGTTGCGGCATTTACAGACTGAGAAGTACGGCGCTGCCAAAGGCTGATGCCCATTTCAGTGAGTTGCTCAAATTGATGTTGGTTAATGCTCATCAGTGATGGCTCATTTGCTAGTACAACGTAAGGTTAAATATAATGACAGAATTAGTTGCTGACTAAAAGCAGATAAATTAATGTTGCGCTAAGTATTATTTAATAAGTTATTTTGGTCATGGCTAGTAGTTTGACTTTTAAATTTACTAGATGATTTATCAGGGAGATATAGATATAACACAGGAGAAAAAATGGCAGGGGTGGAGAGACTCGAACTCCCAACCATCGGTTTTGGAGACCGCTGTTCTACCAATTGGAACTACACCCCTGCAGCTGAAACGAATTATACTGATGCGAGCTAAAAGGTAAAGCTCTAATACGATTTATTTACTAAAAATTGACTGTTTGCCTGATTTAACAACAAACTGGCAGTTAAGTAAGCAGTTTGTTGCTAGGTTAATTCTGAATTTTGTTTTAAAATTCAATTTTGTTACTTACCGGGTAGCCCTTGATGACAAAAACGGTATTTCTCTGGATAAGGAAAAACATCTTTATAAATACCATTGGCGACATCTTTTTGGCATTGTTGCCAATATTTTGCTGTTAACAAATCGTCATGGTGTATTTTAAATGCTTTTAAATAACTGGGATTTGCCAATGCAAAGGTCGCTATTTCTTCTGGGAACATATCTCCAGGTAATACTGTATACCAAGGTTCAGCAGCGTATAGTTGTTCTTCAGTAACCGCCTTAGGCTTCTCCCGAAAGTTGACCTCATTCATATAGGTTATTTCATCGTAATCATAAAAAATCACCCGTCCATGGCGAGTAACACCAAAGTTTTTGAGTAACATATCACCTGGAAATATATCTGCGGAGATAAGTTGTTTAATCGCTTCACCATAACCAAACATGGCATTGTCTATTTTTTCTTGGGCTTTGTTTTTAAGGGCATCTATTAGATATAGATTAAGTGGCACCATACGACGCTCTATATAGACATGCTCAATAATAAGAAGCTCGTCTTCTCCCTCTCCCTCATAACGAATAATTGATGAAGCTACTTTTTGTAATTCAGCTAACAGTTCATCGTTAAAACGTTTTTTGGGGAAAGCGACTTCGGAATACTCCATGGTATCCGCCATGCGACCGACTCTGTCATGTAGCTTAACTAAACGATACTTGCCTTTGACATCTTTTTTAGTCATGTTTTTACTGGGTGAGAACTTATCTTTAATAATCTTAAAAACATAGGGGTATGAGGGCAGGGTAAATACCGACATCACCATACCTTTGATACCGGCAGCTAATTCAAATTGGTCATCACTGCTCTCTAGGTGGTTAAGGAAATCTCGATAGAATTGTGTTTTACCTTGTTTATGAAAGCCAATTGCCGAATATAAATCAGCTTTAGTTTTATGAGGCATAAGCCCTTGTAGGAAATTAACTAAGGCATAAGGATGCTGACAATCTACAAAAAAGTAAGCGCGGGCAAAACCAAATACCACCGCCATACTTTCGCTGGTAGTTAATAGTGCATCTAAGTATAAACCGCCTTTTTCGTTATTAAGTACCGCGACAATAAATGGAGTTTCTCCTGCAGGAGATAAAACCCGACCAATTAAATAGGCACCTTTGTTACGGTAAAAAGTAAAGTTTAAAATATCAAACTGTAAATCTTCTAGTTTTACGCGAGTTTTATGTGCTTTACGGCGAAAGGTATTGATAAGTGCATCAACATCACGGTCGAGGTTTTCAAAAGGAATAACCGTTCTATGATTGTTCATAATGTCACAGATGGTTTGTTTTAAGCCCAATACTTCCGGCTTATAAGAGGTATAAATTTCTGGTGCTGCTTTATCATCAAGTCGGTGCGCGGTACTTTCCACAAAAATATAATCATTATGATAATACTTACGTTCAAATAAATGACAAAAAACCGAGTTATAAAAGGTTTCAGCCAATTCAGGTTGCATATGATTGGTTAATAAATCGGAGTAAACAGCTTTAACTTGCTGCCACAACGCGTTATCAAGTGAGCTAATATCGAAGTTTTCTTTTATATGGTTGAAAGTTTCAGTTACACGATCATCATAAAAAGTAGTTCTGGCTCTGGCCGAACGATGAATTTCATTCCATTGGCATTGTTGAAATCGCTCTCGGGCTGATTGAGTAATCTCAGTGAAAAGTGCAACATGGTGTTCAAAGCCGTTAATAATAGTGGAGGCTATAGTAAGCGCAAGTTCATTTTTCATAAGGCATCAACTCTTTAGTCGTTTTAAAAAGGGGAGGATATAAGTAGTGTTTATCACCCAACATACACTAAAAGCCTTATAGCAGAGATAATTATCATAAATACTGGTTATCACTGGCAATAATGTTGTTTCAACACAACTTTGTTCTCTCTTCTTCAAGCTTACGCTTTAAAAGTGGCGAATTAACTTGCTATCAAGGGCGTGCAGCTCTAAAATTACGCCTTTTTTAAGCCAGAAAAATAGCCAATATCATGCGTGTTTCAGACTTTTCCTTCGATTTACCCGAAGCTCTTATTGCTCGTTATCCAAAAGCAGAGCGCACTTCTAGTCGTTTAATGGCCTTAAATGGTAATTCTGGCGCAATAACCGACGGTGTTTTTACCGATATCGTTGCGCAATTGAATTCAGGTGATTTACTCGTTTTCAACAATACCCGCGTAATTCCAGCAAGGATGTTTGGTCAAAAAGCCAGTGGTGGTAAAATTGAGGTATTGGTTGAGCGTATTATCGACCAAAATACTGCCTTTGCTCATATTCGTGCCAGTAAATCGCCTAAAGTTGGCAATGAGCTATACCTTGGGAATGAAGGTAGTGACGTTAAAGTTAAAGCAACAATGGTTGCGCGCCACGGTGCACTTTTTGAGTTAAAGTTTCATGGTGACCAATCAGTTTTAGATATTTTAGATGATATAGGGCATATGCCACTACCACCTTATATAGATAGACCTGATGAAGACAGCGATAAAGAACGCTATCAAACAGTTTACAATGAAAAGCCTGGCGCAGTTGCCGCGCCAACGGCAGGTTTACACTTTGATGAAGCTTTATTAGAACAGATAAAAGCCAAAGGCGTTGAGCTGGCATTTGTTACTTTGCATGTTGGCGCAGGGACTTTTCAACCGGTTAAGGTTGACGAGATTGCCGATCATATTATGCATGCTGAATATGTTGAAGTATCAGATGAAGTTGTTGCGCAAATATCAAAAACCAAAGCAGCAGGCGGTCGAGTCGTCGCCGTTGGCACAACATCAGTTCGTTCACTCGAAAGTGCAGCTAAAGCCTCACAAGAAAAAGGCGAAGCGTTAAGTGCCTTTTATGGTGATACTGATATCTTCATTACTCCTGGTTGTGAATTTAGAGTAATCGATGCCTTAGTGACTAATTTTCACTTATCAGAGTCGACCTTATTGATGTTAGTGAGTGCCTTTTCAGGTTATGACCATATTATGTCTGCTTATCAACATGC
This sequence comes from Colwellia sp. 75C3, assembly GCF_002836255.1. Lineage (GTDB taxonomy): Bacteria > Pseudomonadota > Gammaproteobacteria > Enterobacterales > Alteromonadaceae > Colwellia. The sequence goes on from NZ_PJAU01000031.1 coordinate 268,826, forward strand.
GATAAGCAAAGAATACCGATTTTTTAGTTATGGCGATGCGATGTTTCTAACTAAACAAGAGCTGAGCAATAGCTAACTAAGTAACGTTACCTAAGTAAAACCTTATTTTAAACCAAACACCGCCAGCCTGTTTTGCTAGTGGGTGAAAGAGAGAATTTATGACAGAAGTAGTAAAAAATAAAATGAAATATGAGCTAATCACTACTGACGGTAAAGCCCGTCGTGGTCGATTAACGTTTGATCGTGGTGTGGTTGAAACTCCTGCATTTATGCCCGTAGGTACTTACGGTACGGTTAAAGGCATGAAAGCTGAAGAGGTTGCGGCTACCGGTGCTCATATTATTTTGGGTAATACCTTTCACTTAATGTTACGTCCGGGTACCGATATTATTGAGCAGCATGGCGGCTTGCATGATTTTATGAATTGGAGTGGACCTATTTTAACTGATTCTGGTGGCTTTCAAGTATTCAGTTTAGGAAAGATGAGTAAAATCACCGAAGAAGGTGTACGTTTTAGCTCACCGGTTAATGGTGAAAAAATCATGCTTACGCCAGAGCGTTCAATGGAAGTACAGCGTAGTTTAAATTCAGATATCGTCATGATTTTTGATGAATGTACGCCATACCCAGCAAGTCATAAAGAATCAAAAGACTCAATGGAACTTTCTCTTCGTTGGGCACAGCGTTCAAAAGATGCTCACGGCGATAGCCCGAATGCATTGTTTGGTATAGTGCAAGGCGGAATGTATGAAGACTTACGTGAAGTATCCGTTGCCGGCTTAAAAGCGATTGAGTTTGATGGTTATGCGATTGGTGGATTATCAGTAGGTGAGCCTAAAGAAGATATGGTTCGAATATTAGATCATACCGCGCCCTTGATACCTAAAAATAAGCCCCGATATCTGATGGGAGTAGGTAAACCTGAAGACTTAGTTGAAGGCGTTCGTCGTGGTATTGACATGTTTGATTGTGTAATGCCGACACGTAATGCTCGTAATGGTCATTTATTTGTCAATACGGGTGTTATTAAGATCAGAAATGCTGCCCATAAAACAGATGTAGCACCGCTTGATGATACTTGTGATTGTTATACCTGTAAGAATTACTCTCGTGCTTATTTACATCATTTAGATAAGTGTAAAGAAATTCTGGGTTCACAATTAAATACCTTACATAACCTTCATTTTTACCAAAAAGTGATGCAGGGTTTGCGTGATGCGATTGAGCAAGGTAAGTTAGACGCCTATGTAGAAGAGTTTTACGCTTTACGTGGTTTACCAGTACCAGCATTAGCTGAAGGTAGTAAGCAAGTTTAAGGTCAATTTACCTTAAAATATTTAGAAGAGTTTTAAAAATCCAGTAGCTTGTCAATTTGAAGCTATTCGGTTTGATTTATAAGAAAAGGCACAGAGTTGACGTTAGTCAATGAGTACCTTTGACACCTAAATCAAACTTAATGGCAATAAAGTGATAAGTTACTAACTAATTAGCTAATCAATAATAAGAAGTAGAGACAAATATGAGTTTATTTATCAGTACAGCACACGCAGCAGACGCACCAGCAGCAGCCGGCGGCGGAATGGAAATGATCATAATGCTAGCCGTTTTTGGTTTAGTATTCTTTTTCATGATTTATCGTCCACAAGCGAAACGTGTAAAAGAACATAAAGGTTTAATGTCTTCACTAGCTAAAGGCGATGAAGTCTTAACGCAAGGCGGCATTGTTGGCAAAATCGTTAAAGTTTCTGATGAAAAAGACTTTATTGTTGTTAGCATTAGCGAAGGTACTGAAGTGACAGTACAGAAAGGCGCGATAAACGCGGTGCTTCCTAAAGGTACAATGAAATCTCTGTAGCACATAACCTCATTGCCATTTAACACGCTAGCGGCATCGGGAATACTCATTGACATTCGTCAACTCCGTGTTCCCTTTTTGCTAGTGTATTAACTGATTGCGAGCTTAAGTACTATGGTAAAGATAAACTCTATAAAGAGTATAATTAAAGTTAGTAGATCTCTGATTTGTGGTCTATTGAAATAAGTACAAGGCGAAAGCGCGGAGTTGACCCATGTCAACGAGCACATTCAACGCCGTAATTATAAAAATAGAGCGGCAATACAACAGCCCTCTAAAAAGGACATATTGTGTTAAACAAATACCCCTTATGGAAAACACTCATGGTGGCAATGGTTGTCGCTTTTGGTGCACTCTATGCCACACCAAACCTATACGGTGAATCACCTGCTGTTCAAGTCTCAGGTTTACGCGGCGTTGAAGCTGATACCGCTACCCTTGATAGAATCAGAGCACAACTAGAAAAAAACAAGCTGACCTTTGACAGTATTGCATTAGAAAATGGTCAAGTCTTAACGCGTTTTAGTAATACTGAAGATCAACTGAAAGCCCGTGATGTACTAGATGATAATTTAGGTAAGCAGTTTTCTGTTGCCCTAAACTTAACACCTAATACACCTGAATGGTTAGCAGCCATTGGTGGTACGCCAATGAAGAAAGGCTTAGATTTAAGTGGTGGTGTTAGCTTCTTGATAGAAGTAAACATGAAAGAAGCCATTAATAAAGCTAAAACAGGTATGGTAAGTGATTTTCGTGGTGATTTACGCAATGAAAAAATTCGCTACCGCAGTGTTAAAGAAAGTAATGATGCTGTTAATGTAGTTTTCCGTAAAATTGAAGACTTAGAAGCCGCGCAATCATTATTGAAAAAGCGCTATCGTGATTTACTGCTAACCACAGATGACGATAAGCTGATGCTAACAGCAAAAATGACTAAGCAAAAGATTAAAGTAATACGTGAATATGCCTTAGAACAGAATATCACTATTATTCGTAATCGAGTTAACGAGTTAGGCGTTGCAGAGCCGCTTGTTCAACGCCAAGGTAAAAAACATATTGTTATCGAATTACCAGGTGTTCAAGATACTGCTACAGCGAAAGAAATTCTTAGTGCAACGGCAACTATTGAATTTCGATTAGTTGATACCGAAGGTGATTTATCAAATGCATTAAATGGTCGCGTGCCTGCAAACTCTATCTTATTAAGAGATAAAGACGGTAAGCCAAGCTTATTGAAAAAGCGTGTTATGTTAACCGGTGATCATATTACCGATGCTAAATCAGGCTTTGATGAGTACTCACGACCACAAGTTAATATTTCACTTGATAGTGCTGGTGGCTCTAAAATGTCAAGTGGCACCAAAAGTAATATTGGTAAGCCTATGGCAACAGTATTCATTGAATACAAAACCACTGACAAAAAAGATGCTGAAGGTAATTTAATCTTTGAAAAACATCAAGAAATCATCTCAATTGCAACGATTCAATCACGTCTAGGTAAGTCTTTCCGTATTACCGGAGCAGGTAGCCCAGCGGAAGCGCATAACCTTGCCTTATTATTACGTGCAGGTGCTTTAGTGGCACCTATTGCTATTGTCGAAGAGCGAACGGTAGGTCCTACTTTAGGTGCTGAAAACGTAAGACTTGGCTTCGAAGCTATTTTGATGGGCTTTGGTTTAGTGTTTATCTTTATGATGATTTATTACCGTGCCTTTGGCGTAGTTGCTAACCTTGCATTAGGCGCTAACTTAGTACTAATTGTCGGTATTATGTCATTAATACCGGGTGCTACGCTTACTTTACCTGGCATGGCTGGTATCGTGTTAACGGTTGGTATGGCTGTTGATGCTAACGTACTTATTTTTGAACGTATCCGTGAAGAAATACGTGAAGGTAAAACGATTCAACAAGCAATTCACCAGGGTTATGATGCAGCATTTTCAACGATCATTGATGCGAATATCACCACGTTAATTGCCGCATTGATTCTGTTTGCCATTGGTACTGGTCCAGTAAAAGGTTTTGCCATAACATTATCTATCGGTATCATTACTTCAATGTTTACCTCTGTTGTTGGTACGCGTGCTGTAGTTAACGCTATTTGGGGCGGAAAACGCCTTGATAAACTTCCTATATAATAAGGACAGGAATTTAAATTTATGCAAATTTTACAATTAAAAGACACTGTCAACTTTATGAGCTATCGCAAGATAGCCATGGTGTTTAGTGCGTTACTCATGATTGCTTCAGTTATATCGTTAGCAACCAACAAGTTAAACTTTGGTTTAGACTTTACTGGCGGTACCTTAATTGAAGTGGGTTTTCAAGAAGCGGCTGATTTAGAAAAAATTCGTGGCGTGATGAAAACTAATGGCTTTGATGATGCTAAAGTTCAACTTTATGGTAGTAGTCGTGATGTTGTTATTCGTTTAGGCTTACGTGAAGACGTTAAAGCTGAAATGCTTGGTAATGAAGTCTTAGCCATATTAGAAAGTGGCTCAGGTCAAAAAGTTGATATGCGCCGCATTGAGTTTGTTGGTGCAAGCGTTGGTGATGAATTAGCAGAGCAGGGTGGTTTAGCTATGCTAACAGCACTTATCTGTATTTTGATATACGTTGCTTTTCGATTTGAATGGCGCTTTGCTGTTGGCTCTGTCGTAGCGTTATTCCATGATGTGTTGTTAACACTTGGTTTGTTTTCTGTTTTACAACTAGAGTTCGATTTAACTGTACTCGCTGCGATTCTAGCGGTTATTGGTTATTCACTCAACGATACTATTGTTGTTTCAGATCGTATTCGTGAGAATTTTAGAAAAATACGCAACAGTGAATCAGAAGAAGTCATTAATATCTCTTTGACGCAAACACTAAGCCGAACCTTTATAACTTCAATTACTACCTTATTAGTATTAGCAGCCTTGTTCTTTCAAGGTGGCGCACTGATACATGGTTTTGCTACCGCATTATTATTTGGTGTATTTGTAGGTACTTACTCTTCAATTTATGTGGCTAGCTTAGTGGCATTAGGTTTAGGTATTTCAAGAGAAGACTTGATACCTGAAGTGATTGAAAAAGAAGGTGCAGATCAAGAAGCTATGATGCCTTAAGTTTCATCAGTTAAAGATCTAGCTAAAAAGCCGAGTAACGAAAGTTACTCGGCTTTTTTATTTAATGCGTTTTATTTTATCGATAAAAAGGCACTACACTTAACGCGACAAGTGTAAATCATACAGAATAATAGACTTGGAATGATCCTTGCTGTATGCTGCACGCCCTTTCATGCTGCCAACATTCTTAATAACGCTGTCAGTATTTGATTAGGGGCTGTTTAACTTTGCTGCTACATTTTGCAGCCGTTTATTTGCTTTTTATTCAAGGCTGAGCAGAAATTTCGTCGTGACTCTTTTATACGATTACGAAGTAGAAGTGCCTAATTAGAGTGTTAAAGCACTTATTGCTATTCGCGGTGAAGAGTTTACATCGTATAACTAGACTACATTCCTAGCGCCTTAATCAACAGCATTTAATTCGAACAAGATTTTGAACATTAAAGGTCAACAGACCCTAATACTTTTTAAAGAGATACTTATGAGCGATACCCCAACCAATTTTACTGATTTAGGTTTATCTGAAGCATTACTAAAAGCAGTGCGTGACAAGGGATACGACACGCCTTCACCTATCCAAGCACAAGCGATCCCAGCGGTTCTTTCTGGACGTGATGTCATGGCTGCAGCACAAACGGGTACTGGTAAAACGGCAGGATTTACTTTGCCATTATTACAGCGCCTTTCTAGCAGTAATGGTAACAAGGTTTCATCTAACAACGTAAGAGCGCTAATATTGACGCCTACTCGTGAGTTAGCTGCGCAAATAAGTGTAAATATTGAAGAATATGGTAAGTACTTAAACTTACACTCAACCGTTGTATTTGGTGGTGTTAAAATTAATCCACAAATGGCGCGTCTTCGCCAAGGTGTTGATGTACTAGTAGCAACGCCAGGACGTCTATTAGATTTATACAATCAAAGAGCTGTTAAGTTTAGCCAACTAGAAGTATTCATTCTTGATGAAGCTGACCGTATGTTAGATATGGGCTTTATTCGTGATATTAAAAAATTGATGACAGCTTTGCCAAAAGAGCGTCAAAATTTACTTTTCTCGGCAACATTTTCACCTGATATTCGCGCCTTAGCTAAAGGCATGGTAAATAATCCATTAGAAATTTCAGTTGATGCAGAAAATAGCACCGCAGAAAAAGTGACTCAATGGTTAACTGCGGTTGATAAAAAACGTAAACCTGCTGTATTAACGCATTTAATAAAAGAAAATGACTGGCAACAAGTATTGGTTTTCACAAAAACCAAACATGGTGCAAACAAGCTTACTAAGCACCTTGAAGCTGAAGGCCTAACTGCGGCGGCTATTCATGGTAATAAAAGCCAAGGCGCACGTACAAAAGCCCTTGCTGCCTTTAAAGATGGCTCAGTGAAGATATTAGTAGCAACTGATATTGCTGCCCGTGGTATTGATATTGATTTATTACCACAAGTGGTTAACTTTGATTTACCGAATGTTCCTGAGGATTATGTTCACCGTATTGGTAGAACAGCCCGTGCAGGTAATACCGGACAAGCATTGTCTTTAGTGTGTGCCGATGAGTTAGATTTATTGTGGGGCATTGAGCATGTTATTCAGCAGCACATCGAACGAAAAGTTATTGAGACGTTTATACCTGCAAATGAGTTAGGCGAATCCCGTGCTATCAAACCGTTAAGACAAGGTAAGCCACCAAAGTCAGGTAAGTCTCAATCGGCAGGTAAGGGCAGAGTTGAGCACAAAGATGGTCAACGTTCAGGTCGTAATGCTAATGGTAACAATACCAGTGGAAATAAAGCAAAGCCGGGCAATGATTCTTCTAGACGTAAAAAACCTGAATACGATGGTACTAGTCCTAAACCTCGTAGAGCAATACGCCCTACAAAATAACCAGCACAGTTAATTCAGTACTTAATTCATTCTCAGAATTATGTAACTAAAAAGCCTTATGACGAATAGCTAATATTCTTCATAAGGCTTTTTTTATACTAAATTTTGACAACCAACACCTTGGATTAATTAAAATATTAAGGTGTTAAGTAACCTAAGTTAGTCAGTTGTTCACTAGGAAATATGCCCACCACATCACCAATAACAATTAAACTTGGTGGTGTTATCTTATGTAAAGCGACTAACTTGGTTAAATTAGCTAACGTTCCCTTTATCACTTGTTGGTCTTTGTGAGTACCTTTTCGAATCAACGCCGCCGGTGTATTGATATCACGGCCCGCTTCTATGAGCTGAGCGGTGATTATTGGCAAACTTTTTATGCCCATGTAAAAAACAATGGTCTGTTCTTTATCATTTAATGCCTGCCACGGAAGGTCTAATGCACCATCATCTTGCACATGACCGGTTATAAATGTGCAGCTTCTTGCTACTTTTCGGTGGGTCAATGGAATGCCAGCATAACTAGTACATGCCGATGCCGCTGTCATGCCAGGAACGATGTGGCAAGCGACGCCATGACTCAATAAAAATTGAGCTTCTTCAGATCCGCGTCCAAAAACAAAAGGATCACCGCCTTTTAAGCGAACAACTTTTTTACCCAATAAAGCATTATCAACCAATAACTGATTAATGCCATCTTGCGGAACTCTATGATCTGCTTGTTTTTTTCCTACATATATCTGTTGGCAAGTACTCGGTAGTAGCGACATGATTTCTGCACTAACTAACCTATCATAAATGACAACTTCAGCTTGCTTAATAAACCGATAGGCCTGCAATGTGAGTAAGTCTGGATCTCCAGGTCCTGAGCCAACGAGGGCAACCTCTCCAGCAATAAAGGCTTGTTTTGTTGTGTTCGTATAAGTATTAGTATTTTCCATGGGCTCTCTTAATCGATTCTTCTATTGACTACTTAGCTAACCTAAAGCAAAAAAGGCGCCACGTTCTCTTTATTTAAAAAGATAACGTGGCGCCTTTAAGTATAGCGTTTAATGTATACCCGTTCTCATTCAAAGTGCTCTAAGATATGCATCTTGATTGTTACGGAGTATAAATGCAAAATTACTTGCTAAGAGCATCACCTAAATGTGGGCGAATTTCTTTTAAAACATCTTTTAATATACGTGTGTTTGCTGCAACAATATTGCCTGAATTTGAATGATTATGACCGCCAGTAAAGTCAGTAACTAAACCACCTGCTTCAATCACTAATAATTCACCTGCAGCAGTATTAAATGGTTTAGTACCAATTTCAAAGAAACCATCAACACGGCCCGCTGCTACATAAGCAAGGTCAAGTGCAGTTGAACCGGCACGACGTATATCAGATGATTTTTGGAATAATGCTGAGAACATTGCCATGTAAGCAAGGCTATGTTGTTTGTGCTTAATAGGGAATCCAGTCGCTAAGATAGTGCCTGAAATCTCTTTGTTTTTATTAACACGGATTCTGAAACCGTTTAATTGTGCACCTTTACCACGACTCGCTGAGAATAATTCTCCACGAATTGGATCAAATACAACAGCTTGGTCTAATTTGCCTTTAACTTTTAAAGCAATTGAAACCGCAAAGTGTGGAATACCTTTGATGAAGTTGGTTGTGCCATCTAACGGATCGATAATCCATTGATAATCGTCATCACTGCCTTTTAAAACACCAGACTCTTCACCAATAATGGTGTGATCTGGGTATGATTTACGAATAGTCTCAATAATGGCTTCTTCAGAGCTAATATCAACACTGGTGACGAAATCGTTAGTGCCTTTTGATTCAATTTCAACTTTATCAAGTTGCTCCATAGAGCGAACGATAACTTTACCTGCTGTACGCGCTGCGCGCACGGCAATATTTAGCATGGGATGCATAATAGAGTACCTATTTGTAAATAATTTTTAAAAGAACGATTCATTTCCAAGCAAACATTGTCTTGGAAAATTGAGCGCGCAAATTATAGCAAATATAAACGCACTTAGCGACAGAATTATTAAAGTAACGTTTAATAATTGAACTATTTGTTTAATTACGTTTCTTTAGAGTGAAAAAAACTATTAAATATCAAATTGCCATAGATAAATAGCGCTAATATGCGTGCTTTTTGTTAGCTACAGCAGTACTCTTCTATGTTAGAATATTGGCCATCTAGATGGGCTGTTAATAACGAGCGGGCAATAAATTGTTCTCGCTGTTAATAAGCACGAATAAGCAAACAAGAAGAGTAAACAATGTCAGATTCTCAGCAAAGTACTACAGGTTCACTATTAGACCGCGTTAAAATTGTTTTAGTTAATACTTCCGACTGTCGAAATATCGGTAGTGCAGCACGCGCAATGAAAACAATGGGATTAAGTCAGCTTATATTAGTCGACCCTATTGAAATGCCTAATGGTCAAGCTCAAGCGATGGCTGCAGGTGCAACCGACGTTTTAGCTAATGCTAAAGTGGTTAGTACTCTCGCCGAAGCAATTGAAGATTGTGGTTTAGTTGTTGGTACAAGTGCCCGTTCACGTACATTACCTTGGCCTATGTTAGAGCCTAGAGGTTGTGGTGAAAAAATGATTGCTGAAGCACAAGAGTATCCTGTCGCATTAGTCTTTGGCCGCGAAAATAGCGGCTTAACGAATGAAGAATTACAACTTTGTCATTTTCATGTGCAGATACCGGCAAATCCAGATTACAGTTCGTTAAATTTAGCGATGGCTGTACAAACATTAAGTTATGAAGTCCGTACTAGTTATTTATTAGCGCATGATCAAAATTATCAAGAGCGTAGTACAGGGAATGGTAATTCAATTGCCAAACCTAAAAATGAAGATGATGAACTCTATCCTGTTATAGAAGAATCGGAACGTTTTTATGAGCACTTTGAAAAATCACTTAAAGCGACCGGTTTTATTGTCGAAAACCACCCTGGTTTAGTGATGACTAAACTAAGACGTTTATTTAATCGTGCCAGACCTGATGTTAAAGAAATTAAGATGATGCGTGGGATTTTTGCCTCGATGGAAAGGTCTAGTAAAGAGAAGTCGTAACAGCCACTTAAAAGAAAGAGAAGGAATAGTTTATGTTTAGCCGTATCAAAGAAGATATCAATAGTGTCTTTGATAGAGATCCAGCCGCTCGTACCAGTTTTGAAGTTATTCTCAATTACCCGGGCTTACATGCAATTTGGATTCACCGATTAAGTCATAGATTATGGTGCGCTAATTGGAAACTTTTAGCGCGGGTAATATCAACCTTCTCTCGCTGGTTAACGGGCATTGAGATCCATCCCGGTGCAAAATTAGGCCGTCGCGTTTTTATTGACCATGGTATGGGCATTGTCATCGGTGAAACTGCTGAAGTAGGCAATGACGTAACGCTTTATCACGGTGTAACCTTAGGTGGAACAAGTTGGAAAGCGGGTAAACGTCATCCGACTCTAGAAGATAATGTTGTTATCGGTGCTGGCGCACAAGTGCTTGGACCAATAACGATAGGTAAGGGCGGTAAAGTTGGCTCTAACTCTGTTGTTGTTAAAGATTTACCTGCAAATGCTACCGCAGTAGGTATTCCAGGACGCATTGTTCCGGATAAGCACAGTAAAGATGAAGGTCAACAGCGAGAAGAAGCGGCTAAAAAATATGGCTTTGATGCTTATGCCGTTTCTCACGACAACCCGGATCCTGTCGCTAAGGCGATTGGTCGCTTACTCGATCATGTGCATCTAATGGATGATCGGGTCAGTGCGCTCTGCAAAGAAATAAATACTTTAGGTGGTAATATCTGTGATAAAAACCTACCTGAGTTAAGAGTGGGTGAGTTTGTCGAAGATGAAAAGGCCGCTGCGGAACGACGTGAAAATAAAGTGGCCAGCTTTGATCCTGAAATTTAACCTCGTTATTCCCTTTTTAGTACGCTATCTGTAGTCTATCTCGTCATTAAAAATAATAGTTGAGTAAAACACTCAACTATTACTTTTCGCAAAACTTCTCTTGGTGTATAATACCCGAGTAAACTGCTAGGGTATTTACTTGACTAATTTGTAGGGTTATGTAAAATTGCGCAGCATTTGCAATATAAGCCATTTTTTTCATGCTTTTTTGTCAAATGGTTTTGATTTAGTCATCCTACTAAATTGATATTTTGAGTACACCAACAGAGTGTTTTGAGAACAGATTATGAAACTTACCTCTAAAGGTCGTTACGCAGTTACTGCTATGTTAGATGTTACTATTCATGCGGTCTCTGGACCTGTATCTCTAGCTGATATTTCAGAACGCCAAGGCATCTCTTTGTCGTATTTAGAGCAGCTTTTTTCTCGTTTACGTAAAGAAGGTCTAGTGACGAGTGTTCGCGGTCCTGGTGGCGGTTATCGCTTGGGCAGATGCTCAGCACAAATTGCCGTTGCAGATGTTATTTATGCGGTGAATGAAAGTGTTGATGCAACTAAATGCTCGGGTAAAGGAAATTGTCAGGGTGGAGAACAATGTTTAACGCATTCCTTATGGGAAGGCTTAAGCCAACGAATTGAAGAATTTTTGAAAAACATTACCTTATCCGAATTAGTCGCGAAGGGTGATGTGCAAGAAGTTTCTAAGCGCCAAGATGAATTACATATCAATGCTCACAAAAGCATAGCCTTAGAAACATTAATAACCACTAAAAATGTAATGAACGACTGGTAATAACTAGTCGAGTCGTATTAAAGATTTACCATCGGAGAGTGTTAGCGAATGAAGCTTCCTATATATTTTGATTACTCAGCTACTACACCAGTAGACAAACGTGTAGCAGAAAAAATGATGCAGTATATGACCAACGATGGTCATTTTGGTAACCCTGCATCTCGTTCACATAAATTTGGCTGGCAAGCTGAAGAAGCGGTTGATATCGCTCGTAATCAAATTGCTGAGTTAATTAATGCTGACCCACGTGAAATTGTTTTCACGTCTGGTGCTACTGAATCAAACAACCTTGCTATTAAAGGTGCTGCTAATTTCTATAATAAGAAAGGTAAGCACATCATTACTTGTAAAACTGAACATAAAGCAGTTTTAGATACCTGTCGTGAATTAGAACGTCAAGGTTTTGAAGTAACGTACCTTGATCCAGAAGAAAATGGTTTAATTGATTTAAATAAACTGAATGACGCTATGCGTGATGACACTATTTTAGTGAGTATCATGCATGTAAACAATGAAATTGGTGTTATTCAAGACATCAGCGAAATTGGCGAAATGTGTCGTGCACGTAAAATTATCTTCCATGTTGATGCTGCACAAAGTGCCGGTAAAATTAACATCGACATGCAAGCATTGAAAGTTGATTTAATGTCAATTTCAGCACATAAAATGTATGGACCAAAAGGCATTGGCGCATTATATGTAAGCCGTAAGCCGCGTATTCGTTTAGAAGCACAAACACACGGTGGCGGACATGAGCGTGGTATGCGTTCTGGCACTTTAGCGACACATCAAATAGTCGGTATGGGTGAAGCTTGTCGACTAGCTAAAGACGAAATGGCACAAGACCAAGCACACGTTACTGCAATGCGTGATCGTTTATGGGCTGGCGTAAATAGCATGGAACAAGTATTTATTAACGGTGATGCTGATAAACGCTACCCTGGTAATTTAAATGTTAGTTTCAACTTTGTTGAAGGTGAGTCACTCATCATGGCATTGAAAGATTTAGCTGTATCGTCTGGTAGTGCATGTACATCAGCAAGTTTAGAGCCGTCTTATGTACTTCGCGCTTTAGGTCTAAATGATGAAATGGCACATAGCTCAATTCGTTTTAGCTTTGGTCGTTTTACTACGACAGAAGAAATTGATTATGCAATTGACCTTATTAAAGGTGCAATTGGTCATTTACGTGACATGTCACCGCTTTGGGAAATGTTCAAAGATGGTATCGATTTAGATTCAATTGAATGGGCTGCTCACTAAGTTATTTCTAGGCTAATACCTATAATATAACTTAGTAAACAATTCATTATTTTAAATAACATTTGGTGTTAAATAGTTCCTAGGAATTATTTAGCACATGCTAGGAGAGTCACATGGCTTACAGCGAAAAAGTACTAGATCATTATGAAAACCCACGTAACGTAGGTTCAATGGATAAAAACGATCCATCAGTAGCAACTGGTATGGTTGGCGCACCAGCGTGTGGCGACGTAATGAAGTTACAACTTAAAATTTCTGATGACGGCATCATTGAAGATGCAAAATTCAAAACTTACGGTTGTGGTTCTGCGATTGCTTCAAGCTCATTAGTTACTGAGTGGGTTAAAGGTAAATCAATTGAAGAAGCCGGTAAAATTAAAAATACTGCTATTGCTGAAGAATTAGCGTTACCACCAGTAAAAATTCATTGCTCTATTTTAGCAGAAGATGCTATTAAAGCAGCGATTGAAGATTATAAATCCAAGCAAAGTAAATAACGGAGATAGCAATGGCTGTTACCATGACTCCTGCTGCAGCTGAACGCGTTCAATCGTTCATGAAAAACCGTGGCAAAGGACTTGGACTTCGTTTAGGTATTAAAACCACCGGTTGTTCAGGTTTAGCCTATGTGCTCGAATTTGTTGATGATTTAAATGAAGATGATCAATTGTTTAACATTAAAGATGTTAATATCATCATCGACGAAAAAAGCTTAGTTTACCTTGATGGTATTGAACTCGACTTTACTAAAGAAGGTTTGAACGAAGGCTTTAAATTCACCAATCCCAACGCCAAAGGTGAGTGTGGGTGTGGTGAGTCGTTCAACGTATAATGTGTAAACTCTTTGCAACTTGATTCAATTACGGCGTTGAAAGTGCTCATTGACTAACGTCAACTCCGCGCTTTCGCCTTGTACTTGAACCGAGTTCCTTCGAGTTTTAAACATTATTAAATTTTAGCTTACTATAGAAAGCTTTTAGACCATTTCCTCTAGGTATAAGCAGTGAATTACTTTCAATTATTCAACATTGAAGTTTCCTTTGATGTCGATTTACAACAACTTTCATCAAATTATCAAACCTTGCAAAAGACTGTGCATCCTGACAAGTTTGCCCATGCATCTGAGCAAGAGCAGCGAATTGCTGTACAAAAATCTGCGCATATTAACGACGCTTATCAAACACTGAAAAATCCATTACAACGTGCCCAATATATTCTTGTGCAACGTGGTGTAGAAATGCCGAACGAACAGCATTCTTTCCAAGATACCAGTTTTTTAATGCGTCAAATGGAATTGCGAGAAATGCTTGAAGACGTTAGACACTCTGGTGACGTTGATGCAGCATTACTGGAAGTACAAAGTGTTTTGTCGACAGAATACTTAGCGCTTTCTCAAATAATGAGAACGCAGCTCAGTGAAAATAATGCAGCATCAAATAGTGCAGCGTGCGATAATTTACGTAAATTAAAGTTTTATCAAAAGTTAAATGTTGAAGTGGACCGTCTTGAAGACAGTTTATTGGATGACTAGTGTGACTAGCAAACACTTCAACGTTAAACACTTTTGATTAAACTAAGAAAAAAAAACTAAACTTGAATTTAACCTTAAACTAAATCATTGAAATAACATCATGGCTTTATTACAAATTGCAGAACCCGGTCAAAGTACCGTTCCTCATGAACACAGATTAGCTGCAGGCATTGATCTTGGTACCACTAATTCCTTAATAGCTAGTGTACAAAGCGGTAACGCAAGTACCTTAAGCGATGATGAAGGCCGTGATATATTGCCATCTATTGTTAGCTATCAAGCAGACAATATTTTAGTTGGTCAAACAGCGCAGGCACTTAGCATTGAAGATGCTCAAAATACCATTACGTCTGCTAAACGTTTGATAGGTCGTTCATTGAAAGACATTCAAGGTAAATATCCTTCTTTACCTTATGAGTTTTGTGGTGATGAAAATCATCCTGAAATCAAAACAAGGCAAGGCGCTGTTAACCCAGTTCAAGTCTCAGCAGAAATATTAAAAACGTTAAAGCTTCGAGCACAAGCTGCTTTAGGTGGAGAGCTCACAGGTGTTGTAATTACCGTGCCAGCTCACTTTGATGATGCTCAAAGACAAAGTACAAAAGATGCAGCGAAATTAGCGGGTGTTAGCGTACTACGTCTGTTAAATGAACCGACAGCGGCCGCGGTAGCTTACGGGTTAGATTCAGGACAAGAAGGTGTTATTGCTGTCTACGACTTAGGCGGTGGTACCTTTGATATCTCTATTTTACGTTTAAATAAAGGTGTTTTTGAAGTATTAGCTACGGGTGGTGATTCTGCACTTGGTGGTGATGACTTTGATGTTGTATTGGTTGATTATCTTGTTGAACAAGCGGGATTAATAAGACCTTTATCACCTTCGTTAGAACGTCAATTGATGCAGCAAGCTTGTTTTGCTAAAGAACAGCTAACAACTAATGAACAAGTTGATATTACTATTTCTCTTGATGACAATAGTGACTTCAAAACAAGTTTAACCAAAGCACAATTGAATGAACTTATTGGCTCATTAGTTAATAAAACATTACGTGCTTGTCGTCGCACACTTAAAGATGCTGATATTACTATTGATGAAGTCATCGAAGTTGTGATGGTTGGTGGTTCAACGCGCGTGCCATTGGTACGTAGCGAAGTTGAAAAACATTTTCAGAAAACACCGTTAACGTCAATTGATCCTGATAAAGTGGTCGCTATTGGCGCTGCTATTCAAGCGGATATTTTAGTGGGTAATAAACCTGATAGTGATATGTTATTACTTGATGTGACTCCGTTATCGCTTGGTTTAGAAACCATGGGCGGTTTAGTAGAGAAAGTCATTCCACGAAACACCACAATACCGGTTGCTAAAGCACAAGAGTTTACCACTTTTAAAGATGGTCAAACGGCAATGGCTGTTCATGTATTACAAGGTGAGCGTGAATTAGTTGAAGGTTGTCGTTCGTTAGCCCGTTTCGAATTACGTGGTATTCCGGCAATGACAGCTGGTGCAGC
Organism: Colwellia sp. 75C3; assembly: GCF_002836255.1. Taxonomy (GTDB): domain Bacteria; phylum Pseudomonadota; class Gammaproteobacteria; order Enterobacterales; family Alteromonadaceae; genus Colwellia. Next base: position 284,701 of record NZ_PJAU01000031.1, read on the forward strand.
ACATATTAGAGTAACCTTTAAGGTTGATGCCGATGGTTTACTCTCTGTCTCAGCGATGGAAAAGTCTTCAGGTGTTGAATCGAGTATTGAAGTTAAACCTTCATTTGGTCTTGATGACAATCAAATTAGTCAGATGATCAAAGACTCAATGAGTAATGCTGCCGAAGATATGCAAGCCCGTATGTTGAAAGAGCAACAAGTTGAAGCTTCACGCGTTATAGAGTCAGTTCAAGCGGCTTTAGTTGCTGATAGCCATTTACTTAATAGTGACGAAGTAGCAGTGATAGAAAGTTTGATAAAGTCACTTGCTAAAGTAAGCATGGGTTTGGATATAAAAGCGATAGAGAATGGACTTGATAAGTTAAGCGCAGGTACAGATGTATTTGCAGAACGACGTATGGACAGTTCAATTAGCCAAGCACTTGCGGGTCAGGCTGTTGATAAAATTTAGCGTTTCGTTAGAATATGCTTTAAACAATGTTTAAAGCGCACTCAAATAATATTTAAGTTAGGCGAAAGCCTTGCAAGCAGAGAATAATTAAAATGCCAAAAATTATATTTTTACCCAATGCAGAGCTATGCCCTGATGGCGCAGTAGTTGAAGCCGAAAAAGGCGAGAGCGTATTAAACGTTGCTTTAAGAAATGACATCGGTATTGAACATGCTTGTGAAAAAGTATGTGCGTGTACTACCTGTCACGTTATTATTCGTGAAGGTTTTGACTCTATCGAAGAAGGTGATGAACTTGAAGAAGACATGCTTGATAAAGCTTGGGGACTAGAGCCTGAATCACGTCTTAGTTGCCAATCTATTGTTGGTGATGAAGACTTAGTTGTAGATATCCCTAAGTACACTGTAAATATGGTTTCAGAGAATCACTAACTAAACTATCAAAAATCAATAAAAAGGGTAATAGCAGTAATGTTATTACCCTTTTTTATTACCCTTTTTTATTGCCCGGTGATTTTTTATAATTGAAATAGTAAGGAGGATCGGCAGGCTTGATTACTTTTTTTGTTGTTTATCTTGAATTATACGAATTAGCGACAATACTAGATATGGTTTTACTTGAAAAGGGTATGGGGTGAAATATGAATCTAAAACATTATATCCTACAATTAATTGCTCTTTTAGTCTACATTTCTCTTATTAAGCAAAGTTATGCAATTGAAATAATAGTCAATGAATCTGTTAATTTATCAAAAATATCTTACCAGCAAATTAAATCAATTTACCTAGGGCAGCAATCTCATTGGCCTAATGGCCACTTAATTAAGCTTTATAAGTTACCTTCAAAACATAAAACCCATCAATTATTCGTTAAACAGACTCTTGGTCTTTACCCTTACCAATTTAATCGTCGTTGGCAAAAACTGTTTTTTAGTGGTTTTGCGGCAAAACCTATTGAAGTTTTTACCGAGAACGATATAGCAAAAGCTGTAGCTAATACCCCAGGGGCAATTGGTTATATTGAAAATAAAATAATAATGAAAGGTGTCCGCTATGTTGCGTTTTTTGATGAATAATAAGTGGATAATACTCTCAATACTACCTTGCTTGGCTTTTGCAAACGGGAAAAATGATTTGTCTTTTGCCGGCTTTGTCTCCCAAGGTATTTCTTATACTTCAGATAATCAATTCTTTGATGCAGAAGATAATACCTCATTTAATATGACTACATTAGCTTTGCAAGCAAACTATCTTTTTAACGACCAAATAAGGCTCTCGGGTCAGGCCTTATATCGAAACTGGGGAAAAATAGAAAGTTCTAGAATAGATTTTTTGATGGCGGACTATCAATTTATTAACCAACAAAATTACAATATTGGTTTTCGTTTGGGACGAATAAAAAGTGATCTTGGTGTTTTTAATTCTACTCGAGATATTCCCAGTGCGAGACCCTCAATATTCTTACCTCAGTCGGTCTATCAAGACACCTTACGCGATACGACAACATCTTATGATGGACTTTCTCTGTATGGAAACCAGGTATTTGATCTTGGTCGACTTAATTGGACATTGGCTTATGGACGTTATCCAGTATCAAGTGATTTAAGTGAAAGTATTCTAGGCAAAGAGCTTGGCGGTGAGATAAGTACAAAAAATAATACCCAGATACATTCCACTTGGGAGTCTGTTGCTGGTAATTGGTCTGTTTCATTGGGTTATGAAAACCCCCAAGCTTTTGCAAAACCTCTTTTTGACATTAATGATCCTATCGCAATGGAAGCAGGGGATATAAAATTTGATCGCTATATTTTTTCTCATCAATATTTTTCAGCGCTGTGGGATCTAACCTTTGAGTTTATTTATCAAGATACAGAAATTAAAGGTTTTGAATTATTTATACCTTATTTACCATCGTTTATTCAACAACCAGTCTTTCCCGAAATAACAACAGACAGTTTAGTTAATGTTGGTTTTTACGCGCAGTGGCGCTATTTCCTTAATGAGGATTTAACCTTAATGTTACGTTATGGTAAGTACTTTACCGATATTGATGACAAGGACGGCTCTCAATACCAGCAAGACACAGGTATGCCTGATTTTAGTCGTTACAGCTTTGACTTTAGCACTGGGGTAAAGTGGAAATTATCATCTAGATGGCAAATTAATTTTGAAGGCCATTTTTTTGAAGGTACAGCGGCCATTTCACCTACGATTAAATTAGATCACAGCGATAACGATGAAAAATATTGGCAGTTGTGGTCTTTACAAGTTTCTTATAGTTTTTAGGGGAGATTATGAAGCACAAGCAGCTTGCACATAAGAATATAAGTTTAATATGGAAGGTATTATTTATTTTATTTTTATTCCAATCGATAGTTATACTGTCATATGCTTACTTGGCAAAGCAAGAGCTTGATGAACGACTCATTCAGGAAAAAATTAACTTCAGACAGGTGTCAGAGGTATACCTGAAAAATGCCATTGACCTTCATGTACAAACAATTGAGGATGCCATTTATAAACTTGTTAGTGTGCAAGATAATTCAGAACAAGTTTTAGTTGATTATTTTAAACAAGAATGGCCTAACCTTTCTATAGATTGGGGATCAACGGGGGCTGCTCTTTATTACCAAAGTAATCTAAGAGCTTTTGAATATGGGCAGGTCGAACTTAGTGATGTTAAGCAATATATACAATCAAGTAGCCAGTCAGGCCTTCCTGAGCACTATATCGCCTGTAATAATAGCTGTTTGCTCAATATTCTTATTCCTTTAGAATTTAATACAGGTGATGCTACTTTAATTATTAGTACCAGCTTACTTAATCCTATTACTCAGTTCCAACAGCTTTTAAATTTAAAAGCAGTCATGATTACTCCCGTTGATATAGAAGACCAACCAAGAGATGAGCTGAATCAATTGTTTTGGCTTGATACTCAGTTCCAAATGTTAAAAATAGAAGCAAATAAGTATTACTATCAGATATTGAAGATGGTCAATAAGGAAATGTCAGTAGGAGATCTCTTAAAAAAAGGAGTGATTAGTGAACTTGAAAGTGCACACTATTTTATTAGTCTTTTTCCGATACCTTTTGTTAAGAATGGTAGAAGTTTTTTTGTTATTTTTAATGATGTTAGCCAAACACTGTCTTTGGACAAAAGGTTCAATCAAACATTTATTTTGTTTTCTATTATCACCATTTTTATCATGTTCTTTGTTATTTTAATTGTTTTATGGAAGCCTATTGCTCGAATTAAAAAGTTAGAAGAGTACTTACCGACTCTAGCGAAAAGTAAGCATATTAAGGCATTTTCATCAGGGGAACATGACAACATTTTTTGGGATGAAATTGATGTTTTAGAAGAGTGCTCTAATGACTTGGCTGTGCGATTAAATCAGTTAAATAATGTGGTAAATGACCGAGAAAATGAGTTAAAAAAAATAGCAATGTTTGATAGTACAACGGGAATTGCCAACCGAGATAATTTTTTAGCAGCGCTACAACAAAAAGTGAGTAAGCTGAAAAAGGATGGCTCTTTCATTGCTATATTTTTTATTGATTTAGATCGATTTAAGCATATTAATGACACCTTAGGTCACGATGTTGGCGACAAAGTATTAACAACTGTGGCACAGCGTTTGCAAAATAGTATTAGAAAAAGCGACCTTGTTGCACGGCTTGGTGGTGATGAATTTACCGTATTATTAGATAACCTTAATAGCCAAGAAAACATCTTGAAAATAGTAAAATTGATATTAAAGAGCTTTGAAGAGCCAGCTAATATCGACAATAAAATGATCAATATACAATTGAGCATAGGTATTACGACGGTTAACAACCCTAAAGATTCAATTACAGATATTATTAAAAAAGCTGATATCGCCATGTACACAGCTAAAGGTTCTAAAATTCAACGTTTTTCATTTTTTAAAACTGAGATGGAAAGCATTATTTTAAATCAGTTTAATCTGTTGAATGACTTTCCTAAAGCACTCATTAAAAAAGAACTGCAACTTCATTTTCAACCTTTTTATTCCATTAAAGACAATAATTTATTTGGTTTTGAGTGTTTAATTCGTTGGCATCACGATGAGCGAGGTTTGCTGATGCCTGATAGTTTTTTACCGATATTAAAAGATACTGAATATATGCCAGTACTCGAAGAGTGGGTTTTGGAGGAGGGGATTAAGCGCTGTCAGCAATTATGTGAATTAAGTGCAAGGCCATTAGTTTTTGCTATTAACTTAAGTGCAGATACTTTTATGTCATCTAGAGTAGTAGAAAAAATTGCACGCTTCTTAAATACTTATAAAGTTAGCCCACAAAATATATACATAGAAATAGTCGAAGATACTTTAATTAGTAATATTGATGAGGCCATTATTCGAATTAAAGAACTACAATATATTGGCATAAAAGTTTCAATGGATGACTTTGGTGTCGGTTATTCTTCGCTGAATTATTTAAGGCGCTTGCCAGCTGATAATATTAAAATTGATAGGAGTTTTGTAAGTGAATTATTGCAGGATGAAACCAGTCAGAAATTACTGGCATCCTTAATTGATTTACTCATCAATATTGGTAAAACAGTAACCGCTGAAGGTATTGAAACCAAAGAGCAATTAGCGTGGTTAAAGCGGCATGGATGTCACATTGGTCAAGGTTATTACTTTAGTAAGCCAGTAGCTATTGATGAAGCAATTAAGTTAATTACTACATCCCTTGATAATGTTAGTTATGTTGAATTTAAACGAGACTAATAAAAGAAATACCACTGACTAAGGCTGAAACGTCACTTTATAGGTTTTTTATATCGTCCTATGCTTTGCAATGCAGAAACAGATGAAAAGGTAACTGTTTATGAACAAACATCTATAAACAAATGTAACAACGAGTATTTTAGCTCAGGTTCCCCCAAAGCACTGCTTTATAATAGCTTATACTTCACTAAATGAAGCATAAGCTAAATAACCAAGGAAGCTAATTTTTAATGTTTTTCGACTTTACAGACCGTTATGGTATTGCACATTGGTTGAGTCTGGCACTAGTGAGTTAAGTTTATCTTGTGCGTCTGATTGCTCGCTCGATAGTTCGTTTGAGTAGCCAACTGATGCGCTATTTTCATTGTTAAGCAACTGTTCAAATTGCTTAATGAGAAGAGCTTTATCAGGCGATTCTTTATCACCAGCACCTATGTTTGTTAAATCAATCATAAAGCCATCAAATAACTGCGTTAAGTCTTTTATGATTTCGGTATTTAAAAACTGATCTTTATTATAAATACTTGGGTAACCTGCTTTTTGCTTATCAATAGCAAAAGAAATCCCTTTAAGATTAGTGATACTGGTCGACTTATCGCATGACAGCATACAGCCATTATCAATGCGCGGCTTTTCACAACCAACACTTTGTTGGAAGAAACACTGCCTGCTAGTCATTAATAAAATAGGGTGGTAAACGCTGTAAAGCATCTTAAAGTTTTCAGGACGGGCGATAGTTTTCATTTGTTGACGGTTTATTTCATTTGAAATAAACGCACCGCTACAGTTAAAGGATTCTTTCATCGCTAATAACGCATAAGAGTTAGTCGTATTTAAGAACGGCCCTGCAATCCACTCTATGCCTAATTCAAATGCTCTATTGGCTATACCGGTATTATTGGTGACGATTAATTTAGGTTTTACTTGTTCTAAAATATTTACTGCAACATCATAGTCTTTACCAATTAGTACCGAAGGGAACCATGGAATAAGGCGTGGGTTTTCTTTGAAAAAGCTAACGTATTTAGTGCAGCCACGCTTATAAGCATCAGGTAACTTAAAGTAAATATCGGCATCGGTTACATCACCAAGGTTAATATCGCTTTCATCACATATTAATAGCGATAATTTTGCCGTATCGTCTTTTTTATCGTGACGTATTAATTTAGGTAATTCTACTTCTGCTAATACAGTTTTACCGTCATTGAGTAGTGCGGCTATTTTATTTTTAAGCGTAGTAAGCTCTTTAAAAGCAATGGTGACACTTTCTGGCATATCGTCAGTAGATAGCTCGCTTAAGTTAAATTCTGCGTTATTGAAGCTTTTAAAACGCTTTTCTATAGCACTATGATCAATGCAGTTTTTTTCACTAGCGATAAGTGCACGTTCAGAATGCATAACATGTATTTGCTCTTGCGGCGCTTTATTGGAAAAGCCTTGGCTTATTTTTTGATTATCTGTTTCGTTAATTTTGATAGTAACGGTTAATGGCTCGCCGACTTCACCTGAGAATACTAACGAGAGATCACGTTTATCAATACTTAGGTGTTTTATTTTATCAAATACATCTGCGTGAATTTCTTCTTTTTCGTCATTTAAGCTTTGTTCAACGTCTTGAATTTGGACCACAGAAATAGCATTACTTTTATCAATAGCGTGATATTTAGAATTATCACGTGGGTTTTCAATAAACATTGATTGGTTTAAATCGCCACGTAAAAAAGCATTAGAAAAATCGCGGTTGAAAACCTTGTACAAGCGTTCGCCATCTTCAAGTAATTCACCGGTTTCTACAAATCCATCTATTTGTTTACGGAAGCTATCAATAACTGTGTGAACATAACTTGCACCTTTGATACGACCTTCAACTTTAAATGAGTGAACGCCAGCCTCTATGAGGGCAGGTAAATCAAAAAATGCCGAGTTGTCTTTAATATTTAATGGGAATTTATTACCTGATTCGGTAGGTTTATATTCTTCGCGACACGCTTGGCTGCAACGACCTCTATTACCTGAATTACCGACACTGGCTGAGGTTGAATAACATAAACCAGAAAAGGCGACACATAACGAACCGTGCACAAATACTTCGGTAAGCACGTTTTCTTCCTGTGATACGGCAGTAATCGCGGTGATTTCTTTTAAATCTAATTCACGCGATAAGTTAACACGCGAGGCACCGAGCTTTTTCAAAAAGGGAATTTGGCCAATGTTATGGGTTGTTAATTGTGTCGACGCATGAATATCAAGGGTAGGGAAGTGCTTCTTAAGGATATAGAGCATGCCCAAATCTTGCACTATGACACCATCAAGTGTGGTGTTGGCTAATTTACTTAATAATTTAGCCAGCGTTTTAAATTCGCGTTCTAGAATAATGATGTTTAGCGTTAAGAATATTTGGCATTCATACTCATGTGCTAGTCGAATAATACCGACGAGTTCATCAAAAGAAATATTAGCAGCACGATTTCGTGCATTAAAAGTATCTAAACCGCAGTACACCGCATCTGCGCCAGCAATAATTGCTGCTTTTATCGCGTCGATATCACCACCGGGGGCTAATAATTCAATTTTAGGACTCATTTATACAACTTTAGCCAATTAAACGGCGGTTAAATTTTAAAGGGGGGATTTTACTCGTATAATGAGCCAATGAATACCGTTTAAGTCGCTTATTTATTGTGATACTTACTATCATAAAGCATTACAGCAGTGGAATACCCTATCAATGAATGACACTTTTCATGAAAAAAGTAATAAAAAAACGAATGGTACGAGTACGTTACCCATTCTTTATTCGTTAAGAAATTGCCCTTATGCCATGCGTGCCCGACTTGCTATTTTTAAAGCTAAACAGACAGTATTACTTCGCGATCTGGTATTAAGTAATAAACCCGCAGAAATGATAGCCGTTTCACCGAAAGGGACAGTACCGGTAATAGTGCTAGCCAATGGTACGGTAATCGAAGAAAGTTTAGAGGTTATGTTGTGGGCTTTACAAGAAACGGACCCTAATGATCTGCTAGATTGTCAAAACGAGAGCGCATTATCAGACATGCTTATGCTCATTAATGAATTCGACAGTGATTTTAAAACGTGTTTAGAAGCCTATAAATGTGCCAAACGTTATCAAGAAGATAATGTTGTTGAGTGCCGTGAAGTTTGTCAGTTATATATTCAACAATTAGAACAACGTTTAACAGCACACAGCTTTCTAATGTCGAATAAAGAAAGTCTAGCCGATATTGCGTTAATTCCCTTTATTCGACAATTTGCACGAATAGAGCGGCAGTGGTACTTACAATCACCTTATCCAATGGTAAGGCAATGGTTAAATGGTTATTTGCAGAGCCCCGTCTTTACTAAAGTAATGGCAAAACATCCTTTATGGGTCGATGAGCCACAAGATGTTTTATTTGGCGGAAATTAACACTGCAGAGATTCGGTCAGTAATTCACTGACAATAAGTTTGAGTAAAAAGGTCTCTCGCTCTATCGAAAGGCCTTTTTTGTCACTTTTAGCTATGGTTTCTTCATTGTGAGCAATGGCCTGATGTATATTCATCCAAACAGGGTGCATGCCATTATTCAATTCATGGGCTTCAAGTTCCGGCTCAAGTAATTCATCATCAATTGTGCAGGTGTAGCAATAAGATTGCATATGCATAATATCAAAACCACTTTTATGCCATGGTCGATACTCTTCATAAAGACCAAATTCTTCAATGTTTTTTACATTATGAGCGCCGGTTTCTTCTTTTAGCTCTCTAATTAATCCATCGATATTGCTTTCGCCTTCATCAATGCCACCACCGGGTAAACTATAGTCGTGATAACGCTTGGTATAAAGAAGCAAGATATTTTCACCGTTAAGCACTATCGCTCTAGTGGCTTTTCGAGTAAAACTTTTGGCTGAAAGAATGCTGATATCAGCATTAATTGTTGATTTGAGTAGACGCATAATAGGACAGTTAATAAGATAATGATTAATATTTATTGTGCTATAGATGGGGACTTTCGTGACGTTTATCAAGCCAGCTGAACTAACAGTAATAATAAATACAGGAATTAATATAGGGGGAGGAGTCGCGTTAACAATGATTAACGCGACAAGTATTTAGCATCTACACTTTAGACTGTTTCAACTTCATCATGAAAAATATCTTCAATGGATAAGTTAAATAACCTTGCTGCTTTAAATGCCAAAGGTAAGCTTGGATCAAACTTACCTTTTTCAATGGCATTAATAGTCTGTCTTGATACTTCAAGAGCGCTAGCAAGTTGTGCTTGTGTCCAGTCACGTTCAGCACGTAATACTTTCAAGCGATTTTTCATTGGTATTTCCTATGGCCAGAGATGACTGCTATCAGATAAGTGATACCCATTAAGATAACCAAATGAGCAATTTCTGGTTGAAAAGTTATCAACTTTATATCTTCTAGTAACTCATAGCTTAAACCAACTACTAAGCCGATCCCTAGTGCTAAAGCCATTGCTTCAAGCAGTATTTTTTGCTGCATTTCATCTAGACCACGCAAATACGCTCGGTTGGCAATTAACATGCGAAAACCAATACCTAAATTAACAACTAACGCAATAATAGTTAAACTTGTATTGAAATCCCAAATGAATTTTGGTGCAAAAGCGGCTATAGCCATGGTGACTACCCAAGCAATGGTCCAGTTTCTTAATTTCACCGTATTGGCACTATTTTTTATTTGATAGTTATTTTTATCATGTTCTTGTTTAGACATAAGTAAAATCTCTTTGATTAAATGTAAAGTAAGTTTGACTTTACTATAGTCTTGCTAGCTTTAAAGTCAAGCTTACTTTACAAAAAAGATTGGTTTGTTAGTCTTTTTGATGTTTAGTCATAAATTGTTATTAGGGGGGAAATTAATGAGGTAGTGGAAAAGTAATTACGGACAGCTATAATTTTTACTTAATATTTTATTTAAGCTTTTATTTGAAAGCAGACTTTTAATCAAAAGGATTTATTAAGATGAAGATATTAGTAGTTGATGACATGCCATCAATGCGTCAGGTGATGATGCACATGCTTACCAGTTTAGGGTATAACAATCCAGATGAAGCAAATTGTGGGATACAAGCATTGAAAATGTTGCGACTAAATGATTATGACTTACTCATTACAGATTTACATATGCCTAATTTAAATGGCGAACAATTGTTGAGTAAAGTGAGGGGGGATAAAAAACTCTGTAATTTACCTGTATTAATGGTATCTAGTGAAGATGATAAAGCTAAAATAATGAATCTTATTGCCTGTAAAGTAACAGGATTTATGGTTAAACCTTTTGATTTAAATACCTTAAAAAAGCAACTGTCTAGGATACACGGCAATATTCAAACTGCTTGATAAATGTGCATCTGTCGTTTTGATTTATCAACTTTAAGTTAGTATCAGGCTAATTCGATGAACCCTATATTTTACTAAGCGACGCTAATTATCACTTTCATGGGTCTGCTTCTCATGCAAGTCATGCCGTATTTTGGCTAAGTCGACTTGTAACCAATGCACTAATTTTTTAGCATCCATAGGCCTAGCAAAATAATAACCTTGTACTAAATCGACAAGCATTATTGTTCCTATGGGTCATGGAAAGTTGTTTGATGAAAATTTACGGTAAAATCAAGATAAAAATTTCTCTTATAAATTAGCGTAGAGAATGAAATTGAATAAAACAAGGTGGCTAGTTATAAGGTAAGTGACTGTCAAAAATAACTATTGTGATTGTATTTGTTTAGTTATTCTTGTTGTGATTAGTAAGGAAATAGTCATAACAAAAGTTAACTAATTGAGGTTTAAAGTAGGTATAATTCTACGGAACACGCTCTGTCAGGGTCATATTATCTTTCAGTTTATTACGCTGAAGTCATGGCAGTTATATCATTTCATTTATCCGTTATTTTGAATAACGACTTGAGGAACTTCCCTTGAACAAATACCTAATCCCCCCTCTATTGCTTACCCTGTTTCTTCAAGGTTGTGGTAGTAGTTCATCAGATACACCAGATATACCAGTAGAGCCAGTAGAATATACTTTTTCATTAACAGCACAATTGACTAACGATTGTGGTGTAGCCAGTGCTTTTACTGATGTTGAACTATTACTTCAAGATGACACATGGCAAACCCTTGATACCTATCAGGCTGATGTAAATGGATTAATAACTTTCGTCACTGAAAGTGAGTTTATTAATTATACTCTAGTGGCCAAAGACCAGCAGGGTACTGAAGCTGAAGGCTTAAATGTAGTAAGCTATTATCAAGCCAATAGTGCAACCCCATCGCATTATCAGGCACAGTTTGATAATAAACTTGATGATCTTAATGAAATAACTTGTGAGTGTGTGAAGCAAGACCTGAAATTAACGCATCGCTCCTTTGCGGCTCAAACATCGGTGACGAGTTCTTTGGATTTCGCTAGCTCTAGCATTATAGATAGTGGCACTACATTATTTGAAGGGGTTAGAGCTTGTAAAACCTTGGATGGAGTTTGGCCATTAAGTTCATTTTCTATATCTGGTAGAGATATAAATGAAAAATCGATAGGGGTTGCTGGATTTATTGATGAGTTTACGGTCAATGATGAAGGTCTTTGGTTATTATCAGCATTAGAATTTGCAGATGAATTTCAATTAACCCCCCCTTATCAAGAGACTAGCACTAATCAGATAATTCAAGGAACGGAACACTTTTCTGTAGAAGTCGCTAAAGATGAGCAAAGCTTACTTATTTTTGATACTCATCCATATGTCAGTGAAGCCTATTATCAATCTCATGCCAGCGTTACTTTTGTACCAAGTGACTCTATTTTTCGTAGTTCTGTGATTAAAAATCATCATCAAATCATTTCACCGAGTGCAGAAGAATCTTTGTCTATAATGGCTAGTGAGTATCAACCTGCTTTTAACGAACCATACTTTGATGAAATTAACGCTGATGGTAGCTACGACTATAGCGCAGTTGCAGGGTATCCTATGGCCATCATCAACTTTACCTTTACCGCTTATGATCCCGATACAAAGCTATTAATGCCTGCAAAGTGGACATTTTATGGAGCAGATAAAGGTGTATTAGCGATAAGTGCGCCATTAACGGGTTATGAAGATATTATTAATCTTGATACTAATATAGAAAGCACCAATGTACGCTTAATAAAAAGTAATATGAATAATGACTATCAAGATTATATTAAACATTATCAAGGTGATAGTGCTTTGGATGTCAATAATGACTTTGTTAGGAATATGACCGCTGCAGAACTTGCGCTTAAATTTTAATTAACTAATTTATACTATTAAAAAGCCTGCAATTGCAGGCTTTTTTTGTTCTCAAATTATAAAGCTTATTCAGTATCAGAATTAAAATTTATAATCTAACGTTATGCTATAACCACGCTCAGCTCCAGGGTATTCACTTGCAGTGTTATAATTTTTATCAGTTAGGTTTGTCACTTTAGCGAATACATTTATTTGGCTATTTAAGCGATAATTTACACCTACATCAAACAATGTATAAGCTTTTAACGTTTTATCTACTGCATTGGCATTATCGTAACTACTACCTTGATAATTAGTATCGAAAGTAAAATCGATCTCTCCAAATGAGTAGATAAGATTATAATTAGCTGTGAAATTTGGTCGACGAGCTAACTGTTGTGCTGTTGTTTTATCTTCAGCATCAACATGACTCAATGTTAACGTGTTATTGGTGTTGTAAATGTCTGCTGTAAAAGTTGCTTCAGCACCTAATATTTTAGCTTGGGCAATATTTTTAGGCTGCCAAGGGCTGTATGGATCAGAAATATCCACAGGAGCCCATTCTATCAAGTTATCAATATCTGTTTGATAGATAGATAATTCCGCAGAAAAGCTATCATTTTGATAGCGAGTTAAAAACTCTGAGCTATCAGCGGTTTCTGAAACTAAGTCAGAGTTTCCTGACCAAGGATAATACAAATCATTAAAGCTAGGTGCTTTAAAAGCAGTACCGTGGCTTAAAGAGAACAGTAACTGTTCACTCACTTGGTAGCCAGCTGCTAATTGGTAAGTAGTTTCACCATTTATATCACCCACTTTATCGTAACGTACTGACGCTTCTAACTTTATCTGCTCAATATCATGACGACCTGTAACAAAAATAGCGTTAGCATCACGTTTAGTTTCATCGTATGCGTTATTACTATCAATGCTTTCCGTATACCACTCTATACCCGCAGTGACTTCTGAAGAGTCAGCAAAAGGAAGCTGAGCTAAAGCTGTTACTTGATCACGCGTTGTGGTGAATAAACTATTTGGATTATTAAAGCCATTTTGATCATTGAAATCACTGTAGTTATCTTCATTACTGTCTTGAGAAGTACTTAAACCCAATTGCAAATATAGCTGTTCTAACTGAAGATGATTTCTTAATAAAAAATGATAGTTTTCGTAATTGCTTTCATCACCACTGTATTGAGTGTCAGCATCAATTTCTGTGTTGCCTTTGTCATATTGGGTGTTTAATTCAAGCGCATATTGTTTGGTAAATTGACTTGTTCCAGCAAGCCCTACAGATTGACGGTCATAACCATCATTATCAGTTTGGTCAACCGTATAGATACTGCTGCCATCAGGTACAATCACATCAAAACCATCAGATTTTTCCGCCGTAGCACTTAATGTATAACTGTGTTCTTCATTGCCAAAGCCTAAAGCACCATAACCTTGATATAAACTATTATTGCCTAACTTTATTCCTGCTTGGCCTTCACCTGCACTTAAGTCACGGGTAAAAATTTGGATTACGCCACCAACGGCATCTGAACCCCATAAGGCAGCTCTAGGTCCTTTAATTACTTCCACACGTTCAACCAATTGAACAGGTATGTCAGCAATGCTCTTTACGCCAAGTGTGGCAGAGCCTACGCGAACGCCATTCACTAACACTAATATGTGATTTGAATTAGTACCACGTACAAATGATGAAGACTTATGAGCAGAAGTACCTTGTGTACTAATTGAAATACCAGCAACACGACCCAGTAAGTCACTGATAGACAATGGTTGGATTTGCTCTATTTTTTCTCTAGTGAAGATATTCACTGCAGCTAAGGTATCAAATTTGTTCTGAATGCTGCGGTTAGCAGTAATGACAATGTTTTCATCAGCTTTATTAATCATTGCAGTGTTAGTTGGCTCTGCAAAAGAAAGTGATGAGTAAAGTAGGCTGCTAATACTTAGTGCTATTATTGTTTTTTTCATGTTTTCCTCAGTTATAGGCACCCACCGTGCTTACAATGATAAATTAAATTTTAGGCCGGTCTCCGGACTTGAATTATCAACAATTGATAGCTCACACCGTTGCGGGGGCAGTATTGGTTTTACCAATTTCCCGTTTCACCTTTAGCTATGATTGAGATCAGTTGATAACTCAGAAATAAAGCTATTAGGCACCTAAAATATTTCTTAGTGACTAGCGTTTAGACTAGCTATGTTTTTGTTGCAAAATCGTCCTTGTTTGATCGATGGTTGCACACAAATTTTTTAATTCCGTTAAGCTACGTATTGACATTCGATGCATGGCATCAGCATCAGGTTGAATTATCTGTTTATTGGCAACAGCTGGTATTATTGGCCAATCTTGCCAATTAAAAGCTTCCCGATCTTTTTGATTTACCGATAGCGGCTGAATAATGAGTTGTACTGAGGCTGGTAGTACTTGCTCAATACTAATTTGCGGGTATGGTGTGATTACCTGTTGAAACGGGTTTTTGACTCTGCATATATTTAAAAACTGCTGAGGCCAACTGCCTTTAGCTACGGTTGTTAAAGGGCGTGACCAAAGCTCGTAAAAGCCAGTGATTTCAGTCTTATTTTTGTAGGTGTTTTTTATTATCGCTAATTCGTGTTCAAATTTTTTCGCAACTTGTTCGCCTTGTGCAGTGTGACCGGTAATTTTAGCAAAGCGTCGTACTTCGTTGGCGATATCTAAAAACGTGTGAGGTTGAGAGTAAATAACCTTGAAACCTAGTTGTTCTAATCTCGCTAAATCATCACTTGGATTACCACTTTTCCACGCGATTATTAAGTCTGGCTGAAGCTCAATAACACGCTCTAGCTGTAAGCGTACATAATTACCTATCCGGGGTATTTTTTTTGCTTCTTCAGGATAGTCTGCAAAAGCTGTGGTACCAATTATTTGTTCGCCGGCGCCAATATTATAAAGCATTTCGACAATGTGTGGGGCTAACGCGATAATGGTTGGTTTGCTTTTATCTTTTGTTAATTCATAACCCGTTTCTTTAAAAGGCACAGCAAAAGCAGCGCTTGAAATGACAAGTAAAGTACAAAGTAGGGCAGTTAATTTTATTGTATATTTCATGGTATAGTTATGTGCGCTTTCTATTTGGTTATATGAAATGTATGTCGCTTTCTTGAGTGAAAATCTAGCCAAATAATGGCCCGTTTTCATTCTTTTATTAATGAGGCGAACCTTACCAATCAATACCTTTTTGCGCCTTAATACCGTTATCAAAAGCATGTTTGATTGATTGTACTTCGCTGACAGTATCAGCAAGTTCAATAATAGCGCGATGACATGCACGGCCAGTAATAATGACATGTTGATGTTTAGGACGATTATTTAATGTTTCAATAACGTCATCTAAATCGAGATACTTATATGACAACATGTAGGTCATCTCATCTAATAAAACTAAGTCAAGGCTCGGGTCGCTGAGTAATTCTTTACACTTAAGCCATACTTGTTTTGCAGCAGCAATGTCTTTTTCTTTGTCTTGAGTATTCCAAGTAAAACCTGTGCCCATGACACTAAATTTCACCCCCGCATTTTCAAGTAAGTTGCGTTCACCACAAGCCCAAGTGCCTTTGATAAATTGCGCTACAGCAGCATTAAGGCCATGACCTACCGCGCGGGCAACTGTGCCAAAACCAGACGTGCTTTTACCTTTACCGTTGCCCGTGATAACAATCAGTAAACCGCGTTCATCAGTAGCACTATCAATGCGAGAATCAACTTTCTCTTTTAACTTTTGCATTCTTTGCTTGTGCTTCTCAGTCGTGTTACCAGTCATTTTTTCATCAGTCATAGTGGGATCTCTGCTGTTTGAATTTATTGAATCTTTATTAAGTTATTGCACGAGAGCGATACATAATAAATAAGAAAAATATACTACCGAGTGCTGACGTTATAATACCAATAGGTATTTCTGCATGAGGCAGTGAAGAGCGAGCAATTACATCTACCCAAATAAGAAATATTGCGCCTATTAATGCACTGCCGATGATTAATTTAAGTGTTGTTACACCAATGAGCTGTCTAACAATGTGAGGGATCATCAAACCAACAAAGCCAATTCCGCCACAATAAGCGACTATGGTTGCGGTAAGCGCAGCACAAATTCCTAACATGAGTAAACGTAGTTTATCGACATCAACACCTAAGCTAGCCGCACTTTCATCACCCAATAATAGCGCGTCAATTTGTCTATGCAGTGCGAATACGGTGATCATTGCGATTAATAAAATACTGGCAATGACATAGAAGTTACTCATTTCAACGCGGGCTAAACTGCCCATTAACCAAAAGATAACGCGGTTGGTAGCAAAAGGTTCGCCAAAATATAAAATGAACTGAGTTATTGAGGCGAGCATAAAGGATACCGCTACACCAGCGAGTAGTAGTTGCTCCATACTTCTAAGTACTTTAGCGATAAAAACGACAATGACGACGGAAAACAATGCACCGAGAAATGCAGCGAGTGGTAGCGCAATAGTTAGGTTATCAGCCAAGGAAATATTGGCGATTGTTGCCCCTAAGCCAGCACCTGAAACAATACCAAAAAGGTAAGGATCAGCAAGAGGATTTCGTGTGGTATTTTGCAATATCGCACCGGCAATAGCTAAACCCATGCCGGCTACTAGTGCAACAAGCACCCTTGGAATACGTACTTGCCAGATAACAACATTCGCTATTTGATTTTGGCAAGTGCCAACTAAGCAATTCAGCAATTGGGCTGAATCAATGTCAGCGGGGCCAAATGTTATAGCAGCAAGAGCAGATAAAATAACTAATATCGCCAATACGAATAAGGTTATTGAGACTTTATTCACCGAGAGACTCCAAAAAATAGTTATCTTGAGTATCAGTATTATTAAGGTAGAACGATACTTGTGTCGCACCTGTTATGGCATCAATACTCTGTTGGCAAGGTAAGCCAAAGACCTGACTTAATTGCTTGGGAGCTAATACTTCTTTAGGGGAACCATCACAAATTAATTCACCTTGGTTTAACAGTAATAAACGCTGACAATATAAGCTGGCTAAATTCAGATCATGAACGGTCATGATTACGGTGATATTGAGTTTGTTTACCAACTGCAATACTTGATGTTGGTAATAAACATCAAGGTGATTGGTTGGTTCATCAAGAATTAAAATTTGGCTTGCTTGTACTAGTGCTCTAGCAATTAATACGCGTTGCTGTTCGCCACCAGAGAGAAGATTAAAGTGACTATTCGCAGCGTGACTCAAACCAACCTTGCTTAATGCTAATGTTATCTGAGCTTTATCATGATCACTGTCTAATGAGAAAAGCGTTTTGTGCGGTAATAAGCCCATTTTCATAACATCTTGTACCGATAGGGCAAAGATGGTTTCATTTTTTTGCATAACAAGCGCAAAATGTTGGGCAATTTCTTTAGCACTGTACTGTGTTATCGCACGGTTTTTTAGCTGAACGCTACCACTTATATTTTTACTGGCAAGAATATTGGCTTGATTAGTTAAGCAACGTAACAGGCTTGTTTTACCTGCGCCATTTGGCCCAATAATACCGATCACTTCACCTTTGCTGACATTAAAATTAATGTTATGCAAAATAGCTTTATTTGGAACTCTCCAGCTAAGACCAGAGATATTAAGAAGTGTAGACATATTTAGACTCGTGTTTTCCCGCACGGAAGTAAGTATAGTTTTTTTGGTTAGCTATCTGACTTTGAAATAATACTTTATGTAAAAATAAATATCAGTTCATTCACAGTTGCGGGCACAGTGATGGATTTTAACCATCTTCGTTAACACAATAAAACCTTTGAGAAGCGGATTCTATAGTGATTCATAATCATTAGCAAATTTTAGATGTTTAGATGGCTATTTGTTATGCGTTATTGAAATTGAATTGTGGTATTTTGAGGTAGCAACAGAGATTATAATTTTCACTTTAAATATAAATAGTTAGTAACATCAATTCACTGTATTAATTCGATAAATTCTTATCCATCTACTACGCTTTAAGGCAACTGATTTTCAGTATTTTAACAACTTAGATAGAGGTTAATATGAAGGGTAGCCCAAAAGTTATAGCCAGTCTTAACGGCTTGTTGCACAACGAATTAGCAGCCATTGATCAATACTTTATTCATTCTCGAATGTATCAGGACTGGGGACTAGATAAACTTTTTGACCAACTCGATCATGAGATGCAAGAAGAAATTACCCATGCAGATGCGTTAATAAAACGAATTTTATTTCTTGAGGGGATACCTAATTTAGCTGATCGACGAGATCTACTTATTGGCAGTGATGTTCCTAGTATGTTGACTAATGATCTAATCCTTGAAATGGAAGTTGTTACGGCATTAAAAGCTTCTATTACTTTGTGTGAAAGTGAAGGAGACTTTCAAAGTAGAGAGATGTTAGAAAAACTACTTGAAGATACCGAAGAAGATCACGTTTATTGGCTTGAAAAACAACTAGGGCTTATCGACAAAATAGGTCTGCAAAATTATATCCAATCTCATATGGGTCAGCATTTACCAGGGTAGGGGGTTGTCATGAAAGGTAATAAAAATATTATTGCACTGTTAAATAGTACTTTAGCTATTGAGTTGATAGCGATTAATCAATATTTTTTGCATGCTCGTATGTACAAAAACTGGGGCCTGGAGAAACTCAATAAAGCTGATTATAAATTATCCATTGATAAAATGAAGCAAGCGGATGACCTTATTGAGCGGATATTGTTTTTAGAAGGCTTGCCAAACTTACAAGATTTGGGACGTTTACATATCGGTGAACATGCGGCAGAGATGTTACAAGCGAATATGGATTTAGAGTACGTCTCTCAAAAGGCTTTACAAACTCTTATTGTGGAGAGTGAAAAGCTACAAGATTATATCAGCAGGGATTTAGCTGAGGATTTACTAGAAAATGTAGAAGAACAAATAGACTGGATTGAATCTCAACAATATATTATTGACCATGCAGGTATAGAAAACTATTTGCAATCAATGATGAGCTAACCTTTAGCATCCTAAGTAATGTGTGAAGTGCAGTTAAAAGTTAGTCTGTTAACGGTTAAATTCGCTAACCGGTAGTTAACCAGTAGTTAAGCAACTTGTGGCTGTGCTTCAGCAATTTGCATTAATTTTTTGTTTAATACTCGTTTAGTGCATTGACAACATTTACCGCATTGTGAGCCTACTTTAAGCTCTTGAGTCAATTGTTTCATCGTTTCTGCGCCATTATCTATAGCGGATTCTATTTGTGTATCGGTAACACCATGACAAATACAAATGAACATAAAAACAGCACTCAACTTGAAAAACAACGTATAAACAGTGATGCTTATAATAACCGTAATGATAATAATTATCAATAAGATTGTTTAGTAGTAAAATTAATGACTTAGTCTATTTAGGTATTTTGTTGATCATCTTGAAGAGTTTTTTATAAGATTATTGAGTATTATTAGTCTTATTTATGGTAATGAAATAGCTGTTAATAAGTGCTATATCTTAATTTTTATCTTTCAACAACTCGGGGTGTTGACAGGTTTGAGTGACTTTTACTGCTAAACTTAGTTGAAGTATATTTGTACTTTAACTAAGTCTAATTAAGTTTAACTATTGTTGCATACTTATAATGTAAGTGTGGCAGAGGACGGTAAAGTTTTAGGTCTATTATTTTGCATTCTTTCTTTTGTAATCTATTTATTATCAGTGCCGTACTTTTTTATTCATTAAGTGCAAAATCTGCTGCGAATAAAACCATAACATTAGGTACTACTAATGCGACTGTAACACCTTTATATCAAAAAGCTCATCGCATTTTAACTTATGCGTTTCTTCAATTTGGCTATGACCTTTCAATAAAGGTTCTCCCGAACAAACGCAGCTTAATTTGGGCTAATCATGGTGTACTTGATGGTGATCTATTTCGTATCAGTAATCTAGATTTAACAACATTTATGAATTTGCAGCGAGTTGATGAACCACTTTTTGTTATTGATCAATCCGTGATTGGAAAAGCAGGTATTAAGGTTAATGGTTGGCAAAGTATGAATAAGTATATTGTTGCTTATGAAAGAGGGACAAAATTTATTGAGACTCATCAAGATAAATTTAAAGGTGTTATTTTAGTTAATACATTTGATCAAGCGGTAGCACTTATTCATGCTGGTCGTGCTGATATTACGATTACAAGTAGAAATACAGCAAACACTTTCCTAGCTCGTTTAAAATATGATCATGAAGTTATGGTTCATCAGCCCCCTTTAGTTGAAATAGCATTACATGTTTATATTAATAAGTATAAACACCCAGAATTGGCTGATAAGCTGTCAGCGTTATTAAGATTAATGAAAAGTAATGGTCAATTTGAGGCATTATTATCTGAATAATCATTTACTATTATAGCAACTTATTTCGCTCAATAAAAAAGGAGCCTAAGCTCCTTTTTTATTGTTATATAGGCAAACTAATTACCAAATTTTAACGCGTTTTTCTGGTGCTATATACATTGCATCGCCTTCTTTAACATCAAATGCTTGATAAAACTCATTCATGTTAGAAAGTGAACCAAGAGCACGGAACTCTGCAGGTGAATGTGGGTCTGTAGCTACACGATTACGTGCAGATTTCTCAACAATTTTCGCACGCCAGATTTGAGCATAACCCATAAAGAAACGTTGATCGCCAGTTAAGCCATCCAGAACCGGTGCTTCTTCACCATTTAATGACGTTTTATAGGCTCTATAAGCGATAGTTACCCCTGATAAATCACCGATATTTTCACCGAGTGTCAACTTACCATTTACAGCTAAGTCGTCAAAAACGTGATATTCATCATATTGCTCAACTAACGCTTTAGTACGGTTAGAAAATTCTGCTAAATCTTGCTCAGTCCACCAATTACGTAAGTTACCTTCAGCATCATACTTACTACCTTGATCATCAAAGCCGTGGCCCATCTCATGGCCAATTACTGCACCAATGCCACCGTAGTTAACGGCATCATCAGCTTTCATATTAAAAAACGGTGCTTGTAATATAGCGGCAGGGAAAACAATTTCGTTTACCGTTGGATTATAATAAGCATTAACCGTTTGTGGTGTCATGCCCCATTCCCAATTTTTAATTGGACCACCAAGTTTAGCAACTTCTTTATCATGAGATAAACGTGAAGAACGCAGAATATTACCGACTAAATCATTACCATCAATACTTAGTGCAGAGTAATCTTCCCATCTATCAGGGTAACCAATTTTAGGTGTAAAAGCGGCTAACTTAACATGTGCTGCTTTTTTGGTATCTGTAGACATCCACTCAAGATCATCAATGCTATTACCATAAGATGAACGTAAGTTTTCAACTAATTCACTCATGCGCGCCTTAGCTTGTGGAGTAAAGTGACGATTAACATACACTTTACCAATGACTTCTCCTAAATTACCGTTAACAACACCTACACCACGTTTCCATTGTGGACGTTGCTCTTGTCGGCCACTTAATTGTTTTGAATAAAAATCAAAGTTCTCATTATCTATATCAGTAGTTAAGTAGCTAGAAAAGTTACTTAAACTATGGAAGTTTAAATACGTTTTCCAATCTTCTAGTGATGTTTCAGCAAATATTTCACCGAAACCAGCAACAAAATCTGGTTGGTTAATAATAATATCTTTTTGAGAAGCAACTCCTTGAGCAGCAAGGTAAGCTGACCAATCAAAAGCATCAGTTAATTCATTGAGTTTATTAACTGCATACTTGTTGTAACGTTTTTCACTGTCTCGACTTTGAACTTGCGTCCAGTGAAACTTAGCTAATTTTGTTTCTAATGCCATGATAGTTTTAGCTGCTTTTTTACCATCAGCAATACCGGCTAAATTGAACATTTTTTCAATATGAGCGATATAACCAGCACGTAAAGCAGTAAAACGCTCAGTTTCATTAAAGTAGTAGTCTTTATCAGGTAAGCCCAAGCCACTTTGCCAGATGTGCGTTGCATAACTGCTAGAATCTTTAGCATTAACGCTAATGTAAAAAGCTAAAGGACTGCCAACACCCACCGCTTGATATTCACCAAAAAAGCTTGCTAATTCTGATTTATTATTAAGATTGTTAATTGCATCAAAAATAGGTTGGATTGGCTTAACACCTAAACTGTTGCGTTTTTCTGTGTCCATGTACGAGCGAAAGATGTCAGCTACTTTTTGTTCATCGCTACCTTTAGTTAGGTTTTTAGCGACAGCCAGTTCTTCAATGATGGCTTTAACATCATCATCAGCTTTATCTCGAAGATCATAGAATGAACCGATAGCCGTTTTATCACCTGGAATGGTATGGTTCTTCAACCAATTGCCATTTACATAACGATAAAAATTGTCTTGTGGACGGATAGTGTTGTCAATGTTGGCTTTTTCTATACCAGAAGCTAGTGCGGTTTTTTGTGTAGTAAATGGTACGTTATTGCTGGTATCAGCTTGGGTAGTACAGCCAGTCATTAGCAATAATGATGAACATATTGCACTGGTAATAATTGCTTTCATGAAAATTCCTTGTCTATATGTCATAGAATGTTTTGAGTAATCAAAGATATAATGAGAATTTTAATTTTTTAATTTTTTATACTTTGAACATGCTAAATACGCACGATTGCTCGATTCTACTGGGTATTTTTAAGGATTTCTAGCGAATGAAACATCTGTTTACATATTTGTTTTATTTAGAAATATCATCAGAAATTAATATTTAGGAAGGTTATTACGCAAGGTCTTGCTTTTATTGGTTTAACACCTAGTTAACAAATGTTTGACTAGGTGTTACAGACGCTTAATGTGATGATGCAAATATTAATTATAAGGTTTTTCCATGAGGCAATACTGCATTGGAGAAAATAATACCAGCAACCAGTGACATAAATATTAAGAATGTTTGGGAACCTAAATCAGGTACGTTCAACATATTCTGTCCAGAGACCGCACTATTTAAGCCAATATAAACTTTGGATCCAGGTACAAGTACGACTAAGCCGAGGATTCTTACAATGCTAGAAGGCAGGTTCATCATTCGAGAAAATAAATTACTGTATAAGCCTAGTGCAAAAGCGCCAACAAATGCGCCTAACGCTACGCCTAAATAATTACTTGCCCAAATGCTAACACCAAAGGCAATATAACCAGAAATCATACCCCAAGGAGCGTCTTTTAATCTTACTTTAAAGAGAATAACTAGACTGGCAGAAAGTGTTGTTACCGCAAGCCATGAAGTCCACACTGGCATAGTGTCAGGAGGAATGAATACTGAAGTTCCCCATATCAAATTACCCAGAGCCATACCTAATACAGCACCAAAATACAGCTTAAATAACATCATTATACTGTCCATGATGCGCGCAGTACCAGACATTAAATGCCGTGCCGCAAGTTCAGATAAACCCACGGTTAAAGATAGCCCCGGTATAAATACAATGATGCTTGACAGAATTACCATAGGGATATTTATGCTAGGATCAATTATTGATATGGCCGAAGCTAATAGTGATGCCACAAGAGCTGCCATTGGTTCGAGTAAATCAGACATGCGTCGTGAGCGCTCAGCCCAAAGTACAAAAGCAAAGGTAACCCAACCTAAAATAGTCGACCAAAAAACATCGTGCCAGCTAGTATGCATTAACATAGCAAAAGCGCCGCTTGATGCTCCGTACGCTAAAAAAGATAACATAGTACCGTAAGGTGCTGGTTTATTTTTTACTTCGGCTAAACGATCAATCGCTTCACTTAGTGTACGCTGACCGTTGATTAGCTCATCAACAAGCTCATCAATACGTGCTAAAGAACCAAGGTCGATATCACCAGGACTAACACGGACTAAATGATTATATTGCTGATCATCTTCATCATCAGATAAGATAAAAGTTAATGCGGTAGGCGTGATGATAAATGAAGCGCGAATATCGAGGAAACTTGCAATAGATAATAGGTTATCTTCTAAACGATATGCGGTAGAGCCTAGCTTATGTAAAGCTTTGCCTAATTTTATGATAAAACGACGTTTTTGGTAGAAATTATCGGTTTGTTGCATTGCTATATTTGATGGTAAGTTGCACTGTTTGCTATGGTAATCGATTTTGCTAAAACAGGGTATAAAAAACTAATAAAAAGAGAAAAAAAATGACATTAATAATTATTTTGGCTTGTGTTTTTTTAGCGGTATTTCTGATGGTTACTTTGGGGGAGAAGTTTGGTAAATCCATGACCGATGAACAGCAAGGTAAGTACGGTAAAATATTACCAATATTGGTATTTATATTATTAATCGCTGCTATTATCAAAGCAATGTTTTAAACGGCTTTATTGCCTATTCATCATCAGGTAAAATCTAGCGATAACCAACTATTCTTACACATAGAGAGCTCTTGTAATGCAGCCACTGCCTAAACTCGATTTAAAAAATAAAGTATCAGCCCAAGAATGGCAATTACGGGTAGATTTGGCGGCTTGTTACCGGTTATTACAAATGCACGGTTGGGATGATCTTATTCATACTCATATTTCTGTCTGCATCCCGGGTACTGAACATATTTTGATAAATGCTTTCGGTTTAGCTTTTGAAGAAATAACCGCCTCAAATTTAGTTAAAATTGATATTGACGGTAATATTATCGACAAAGATTGTCCGTTTGAAATAAACCCAGCAGGCTTTACTATTCATAGTGCAGTACATCAAGTACGCCACGATGACATTTGTGCATTGCATATACACACTAATGAAACTATTGCCGTTGCTAGTGTAGAAGAGGGGCTATTGCCTTTAAGTCAATATTCAATGTTTGCCTTAGCGTCTATGAGTTACCATGATTATGAAGGTCTAGCGGTTAATGATGATGAAAAGCGTAGATTGCAACATGATTTAGGTGATAAAAACTTTATGTTATTACGCAATCATGGTGCTTTAACCATGGGCAAAACCATTGGTGATGCCTTTATGCATATGTATGATTTAACACGTGCTTGTGAAATACAGCTTCAAGTAATGGCGACAGGCATGAAACCTATTTATGCCCCGCAAAGTATTATTGATGGCATTAAGGCGCAAGCTAATATTGTGCATTCTGGCGAAACGGGCGGTCAAAAAGCATGGCCAGCCATGCTCAGAAGAGTTTATCGTAATGACCCCACTTTTGCTCAGTAGTCACCTTCTTTTTGCTGTATCGCTCAATTTAGGCGTCAAAGGTACTCATTGACTAGCGTCAACTCCGTGCATTTTCCTTTAACTTGAACGATACATCGTCAAGAAAGATGACTACTCCTTTTGAACATAATTATAAAGTTTATTAAAAAATTTAAAAATGAGAGTTAACTAGATAGAAGTTAACTAAATAAAAGAATTAACTTAGTCGAGAAAAATATGAAGATTACTCACGTTGAAGTTTTTGATATCCATTGCCCTAAGCGCATTGGTTGGAACCCTATTTTTGTGCGTATACACACGGATGAAGGTATTAGTGGTGTTGGTGAAGCAGGCTTAGCTTATGACTGGGGGCATAGCGCTGCAGCAGCCATGATTAAAGAGATCAGTGAAGCAGTACTTATTGGCTTTAATCCTTTTAACACTGAGCTTTTATGGTCGCGCATGTTACGTGAGAGCTTTTGGGGCTTAGGCGGCGGACCTGTTTTATATTCAGCAATGAGCGCCATTGATACGGCGCTATGGGACATTAAAGGTAAGGCTTTAGGTGTACCTGTTTACCAGCTACTTGGTGGTAAGGTAAACGATAAATTGCGCACTTATGCGAGTCAACTTCAGTTTGATTGGGACACTGAAATTAAAAAGCTTATTGAGCCTGAGCAGTATGCAGAAGCTGCTTTAAAAGCTGTTGCACAAGGTTATGATGCCGTAAAGGTTGATCCAATCGTTTATAACGGTGATGGCAGTTCTTCTTTTGATCGCACCAAGTTATTTACTAAACCACAAATGCGTTTATTTGGTAATAGACTACGCGCTATTCGTGATGCCGTCGGTGAAGATGTCGACATTATTTTTGAATCTCATTCATTAATGGGCGCAGCTTCAGCAATACAAATGGGCAGAATTGTCGAAGAAGTGGGTTGTATGATGTACGAAGAGCCGGTTAACTATTTAAATCCGGCCGTACATAAAAAAGTGTCTGATAACGTTAATGTACCGATTGCCGGTGGTGAACGTTTGTATCATCGTTGGGATGTAAGACCTTACTTTGAAGATCAAAGTATTGATGTATTACAACCTGATGTCGGTTTATGTGGCGGTTTTACTGAATCGAAAAAAGTTTGTGATTATGCTGATGTTTACGATATTCGTATACAAGCACACGTTTGTGGCGGCCCTGTTGCAACAGCTGCATCATTGCACTTAGAAACAGCTATTCCAAACTTCTTAATTCATGAGCATCATACTTATGCGATTAAAGATTGGAACCGTGAGTTGTGCTTACAAGATCCGCAGCCTGTTGATGGCTTTTTCCAAGTGACAGAAGTACCGGGTATAGGTATTGAACTTAATGATGCGATAGTGAAAAAATCACCGCACGTTACTATTAAGTAGATAATTAGATAGACAGTTAAGTAGGCCGTTTAATCGGCTAACTTTCAATGTTATCAAGTTGATAAATACGAAGCGCATTGTTATATAACAATGCGTTTTTTTCATTTTTACTACATTGTTTTATGACTGTAGATTTCAGAATATCCTGCCAATAACTGGCGTAACTATTGTTACCTTCTTCATTATCTAGCCTATTACCGAGTAAACACAGCGGGAAATTACTGGCTAACATCACTCGTTTAATTGAAAATTTGTTGAGGCAAAAGCGAGTAACATCACTAAACCAAGACATTTCATATTGTCGATCTTGCATCTCCCAACCGGAGCATTTAATAAACACATTCGGGTATTTAGCAAGTTCAGTTAGTTGCTTTTTCCATAAATCCCAAGCATCCACATTAAACTCTTTAGACGCTATTTTAGGTGGGAAACCAGCATGATTGATGATAAAACGCAGTTGCTTATTCTTATCGATAGTTTGCAATAATAGCGGCATTACTTTAATCGCACTTTCATCAGCCAATGGTAACTGCAGTTCAAAAATAAAATCGCTTATTTCATTAAGCTTGGCGAAGTTTTCCTGTACGTTATGATTCGATAAAATAGCATAAGCTTGTTCATCAAGGATATGGCGTACGCCTATTAAACTCTGATATTGCTGTAATTGTTGCAATGATTTTTGGAAGTGTTCAGGTGAAACTAATAAATCTATGCTGGCGATAGTTCTATTTTTTTGACAAGGTAAACTTTCAATATACTCGAGTTCACGCCAAGGCTGAGCATTATCAAATCCCGCTTCAATATGAACAAAGCCAGACAGCTTAATTTCTTCATTTACTAAGGCGTTATTTAAATCCTCAATAGAAAAGTCTTGCTGAAGTAGGTACTTATCTGGCCAAAATGGTGGGTTTTCACTTTTCAACCAATGATAATCCCCACGTGAGTGGCTAAATAAATGCAGGTGGGGGTCAATGATATTAATGGTCATAGTGTATTGTTTTTGAATATATTAAGGGTTTAATCAATATTTAACTTAATGTATAAATTGATAAATAAAGCTTATTGCGCGGTATAACCGCCATCAATCACTTGTAAACTACCGGTGATAAACTTGGCTTTATCGGAAGCTAAAAACAGTACCAACTCAGCTACTTCTTCAGGCTGACCTAAGCGTTGTAGAGGCTGTAGCTTAGCTTCATCTTGATGCACTTCATTTATATCAGCACCTGACTTCTGACAATAGTTATTAATTGCTTGGTGGTACAGTGGCGTTTCAATAGTACCAGGGCAGACAGCATTGGCACGAATATTAAAAGATGCGTAATCAAGCGCTGTTGTTTTAGCGATAGAGGCAAGGGCACTTTTACTCAAGTTATAAGCAAACGAGTTATGTTTGGCAATTAATGCTTGGTCAGAGGCCATCAAAAGAATTGCGCCATTTTTGTTAGCTTTCATTGAGGGTAATACCGCTTTAATAGCGGCATAGGCACCTTTAACATTAATGTTAAAAACTTTATCTAAATCTGCTTCACTGGTATTTTCAATATTGGCCGAAAAATGAATGCCCGCATTTGATATTAAAACATCTATGCTGTGTTCATCAGCGATAGCATTAATTATTTCGGTAACTTTGCTCACATCTGTCACATCACATTGGCGGTACTCACTTTTGAAGTCATCACCCATCGTTGACGGAGATAAATCTAAATTAAATACTTGGTAATTATTTTCAACGAAGAGTTTTACAATGCTTAAGCCAATACCAGAGCTACCACCGGTGATCACACACACTTTTTTCATTAAATTTACTCAATTATCGTAATTATAATAAATGATACCTGTAAGCTTAGTTAACTTCCATAAAGTTCATCTTCATTATGGGTAGTTCTAATTACTTCTTTGTATAGTTTGAATGATAATGAGTATATAATATTGGCAATTAGATTAATGAGGTTTTTCCATGAGAGCTTGTGGCGTAGAAATTAAAAGTAATGATGCGATTATTTGTATCGTGTCAAAAGAAAACAACTTGTATGATATTCCTCATACTCGCGTACAAAAAATTAGCCTTGATAATGCTGGCGATGCAGAAGAAGTGAAGAAATTTCAATTTGCTTTTGCAAAGCTTATGGAAGATTACCAAGTGACTCATGTACAAATTAAAGGTCGCGCTTTAAAAGGTAAGTTTTCTGGTGGTCCAATTGGTTTTAAAATCGAAGCCGCTATTCAACTGATTGATGCATTAGACGTTGAAATTTTAGCTGGTAGTTTTATTAAGAAAGAATTATCAAGAAGCCAAATAGATATAGACTTTCGTGATACCGGTCTCAAGCAATACCAAGAAGAAGCATTCACTACGGTTTTTGCTTACTTAGAATCTCAAAATAATAGCTATAGAACAGCGTCTGAAAATAGCACTCAAGAAGATTAATAATTATCTTGCGTGATTATTAAGTTTAATTTTTGAAAGAAAAATTAGACACCAAAAAGCTTAGTGATTAACGTCACTAAGCTTTTTTGTTATTACCCCCCTGTAAGATCTACTTCTCCGATCGTTTTTAAAAGAGCCTATCCCGTGTTAAATAATAACGACTATGCTTAAAGTATTTATTTTATTTAACGTCATTTGAAATCCAGCATTTTGAATAGTAATGGGTATATTCAAATGTATAAAATAATGTTTTATGAATGAAAATGAGGATATATTCGCGCTATTTCAAATAACTTAAGACAAGAAAGGAACGAGATATGTTCCTTTTTTTACTTCTGCTATTTAAAAAGTGTCAATAACATGATTTAATCAAACAACTGTTTGAAAAGGTCTGACCTCAGACCAGTTGGCTTTTGTTAAGCCAAAAAGTTAACCATTGGAGAAAGTCATGCCAGAGTACAAAGCCCCGATCAGAGACATTAAGTTTGTTATGCAAGAGCTACTTAATTGCGATAACCATTATCAAAAGTTAGGTTATGAAGATGCTAGCCTAGATATGGTTGATGCCATTATTAGCGAAGCGGCAAAGTTTACTGAGCAAGTTATTGCCCCGATTAACCAAAGTGGTGATGAACAAGGTTGTACTTGGAAAGATGGTGAGGTGACAACGCCGGATGGTTTTAAAGAAGCTTATCAACAATATGTTGAAGGTGGTTGGCCAACACTAGCGCAAGATGTAAATTTTGGTGGTCAAGGTTTACCACACTCATTAAATACAGCCATTACCGAACTTTTCTCTAGTGCGAACCATAGTTTTGCTATGTACCCAGGTTTGAGTCATGGCGCATTAGCGACCATTGAAGCACATGGTAATGAAAAGCAAAAAAATCAGTTTATGCCTAAGTTAGTTGAAGGGTCTTGGACGGGAACAATGTGTTTAACAGAACCTCATTGCGGGACTGATTTAGGCATGTTGCGCACAAAAGCTGAATTAAACGATGATGGTAGTTACTCGTTAAGTGGTACTAAAATATTTATTTCTGCCGGTGAGCATGATTTATCTGACAATATTGTTCATATTGTTATCGCAAGGATCCCTGGCTCTCCAGAAGGCAGTAAAGGCATCTCACTATTTATTGTGCCTAAGTTTAATATTACAGACGAGGGGGCTATTAGCGATCGTAATGCGGTTTCGTGTGGCTCTATTGAACACAAGATGGGCATCAATGCTAATGCAACCTGTGTGATCAACTTTGATGGCGCTAAAGGTTATTTAATTGGTGAAGTGAATCGTGGCTTAAATTGCATGTTTACCTTTATGAACGTTGCTCGTTTAGGTGTAGCCACTGAAGGTGTTGCGGCTGCAGAGGCATCATTTCAAGGCGCATTAGCTTACGCGAAAGATAGACTTCAGATGCGCTCTTTATCAGGCGTGAAGAACCCTAATGGTCCAGCAGATGCCATCATCGTTCATCCAGATGTTCGTCGTATGTTGTTAACACAGAAATCTATTGCGGAAGGTGGTAGAGCACTGATTGCTTATTTGGCTCAGTTAGTTGATATCGGCCATGTTAGTACTTGTGAAGAAGAAAAAGCAGCAGCTGAAACAAAACTCGCTTTATTAACACCTATTGCTAAAGCTTTCCTTACTGAATTAGGTTTAGAGTGTACTAGTCATGGTGTACAGGTCTTTGGTGGTCACGGATTTATAAAAGAGTGGGGCATGGAACAACTCATGCGCGATACTAAAATTAGTTGTCTCTATGAAGGCACTACCGGTATTCAAGCGTTAGATTTGTTAGCTAGAAAGATATTAGGGTCTAAAGGAAAAATCCTTAAAGCCTTTGGTAGTGAAGTAACCAAGTTCTGTCTAGAAAATGCTGATGACGATGCCATGCAAGAGTTTATTCAACCTATCATGAGCTTTGGCGGTGATTGGCAGAAAATGACAGAAAAAGTTGGCGAAAAGGCAATGAAAAATCCAGACGAGATTGGTGCTGCATCGGTTGATTATTTGATGTACTCAGGTTATTTAACTTTGGCTTACTTCTGGGCAAAAATGGCGAAGGTTGCACAAGATAAACTTGCTCAGGGCACCGATGAAGAAGCCTTTTATCAAGCAAAAATTAAAACAGCCCGCTTTTACTTTGAACGTATATTACCACGTGCCAAAGGCCATGCCGCTTGTGTTGAAAATGGTGGTGAATCAATGATGGCACTTGATGCAGATGACTTCTCTTTCTAAGTGATATGTTTAAAGAAGTTAGTCTTATTTAATGGCTAACTTCTTTTTCTTAATACTTTTGTTAAGTTAATAAAAAGGCGCTTATCGAATAATTCGATAAGCGCCTTTTTAATGGGTATTACACCACAACGTTAAGCAATTAAAGGCCTAATACTTTCTTACCTTGTTTAAAGACAATATCTACCGGGATGCTAGCGGCTTCTAAGCGAGCTAAATCGGCGGCAAGTGTTTCACCAATAACGCCACTCTCTTTCACTAAGCTATCAACACCTTTATAGTCACCGTTACCTTGTAACGTTAAGATCAGTTGTGATAAAGAATCTATAGCGGCGGTCATCTTATCAACATTAATGCTGTATAAACCTTGCTCATTACGGGTGAAGGCACCGTTTTCTTGGAAGTAATTAAAACGAACCATATTCGCTTTACCGTGGGCTGAACTTGCGCCAAAACGAATTGAGCGGAAAATTCCTGCCATAAAGGTGGTGTAATAATCTTCTAATGTACCGTCAGTGATTGCGCCTTTATCAAGTAATTGGCGAATCATGTATAAACCAAGAATGTCAGCTTTGCCTTCTTCTAATGCAGAGGCATGCTCTTTTAATGCTTGGCGAACTGGACCTTGACCGTTAAGGGTGTTTTTAATGCCTAGGCCATGAGCAACTTCATGAAACATAGTATTAGCGAAGAAACCAGTGAACGTTACGTTTTTACGCTGTTCAGGCACGATAAGCGTATCAGCGATAGGTAACATGATGGCATCAAACTTGGCACGCATGGCATTTTTCAATTGTAATCGTCTGGTGCCTTTTTTAAGTTGCACTTCTTCATCATTGGGTAAGTTAATGGCGATAGTTTTACTACCAGCATTTGAGTGACCGGCATAATAAATAACGTCATACGCATTTAGGTCAGCATCTGAGCCTGGAACTTCAGCTTTATATTTTTTTGGTACCGGTAGGCCCTTTTGTAGTTCAGGTAAAAACTGAGCGTATTTAGCCAGTTTTTCACTCCATGCTAAGTCTTTAATTAAAACATACGACTCAAAAGCAGCACGGTAACCATAAAGTTGATCTTCATAGTTCTCAATTGGTCCAATAACCACATCGATAGGATTATTCTTCATGTCCATCCAAGCGAAATCTGATGCCTGATATTCATCAGTACGTAAAGCTTGAGCACGCATAGTTAAATAATTAGAAAATTCTTTATCGTCGGCAAATTTTGCTGCTTCATCAAGAATTGCAGCAGCGCGATTCATTTTATCATGATAAATTTCAGAGTAAGAAACGCTCGTCAATTTACCCTCATCATCACGTCTAACAACAGAGTAAAGACCCATTTTATCGGTAAGTTCACTTTGCTCGAATTCAGCTTTAGTCATATCAGCAGGGTAAAACTCAGCGCCATGTGCTTTTGTAGTCGCTTGGCTTAAAAATACTTTATCACCATCAAGACGATCCCATGGGCCATAGTTAGCTTCAGCAAAGTTTCTTACGTTCTCATCTTTAATACTCGCTAGAAAACTCTTTTTATCTTGTGAATAGGCTTGTTGCCAAAATAAGTCATCCATTATTTTAGAAGCATCAATAAGTAAGGCTAACATTTTCTTTTGATTAACAGATAAGTGACTTAAATCAGCGGTAAGGGTTACTTCTTTGTATATATTTAAACGACTTTCAAAACCTTGAAGTAATTCAGGTTGAGTTGTTTTAATATCACTTTGTGCCTTTTTAGCACTGTTCTGGGCGCTGCTTTGTTCGTCGGTATTATTACATGCGGTTAAAGTGGTGCAGGCTAGTAATACTACGGCGGCTATTTTTGTTAGTTTTAGTGCTTTCATAGGAGGTCTCTATAAATAAGTTGATTAGAGACTAACAAAAATGGAGGTGAGTGCAATAGTGAAAGGGGCTTTTATGCCATTCCGACTGTAAAACTGACTATTTAATCTAAGAGAAATACTTAAATAGCCATAAACGGTGAATTTCAGATATAAAAAAACCGACCTAAGTCGGTTTTTAAATGATTCATATAGATTAACTACATGAAGATCATTTCATAAAACAATACAATTAAAAGCAAAAATTAAAGTGCTTTGATCTTTGCATTTAAACGACTCTTACTACGAGCTGCTTTGTTTTTATGAATAAGACCTTTACTTGCGTAACGGTCTAAAGTTGGTGTAGCAGCAGCGAATTCTTTCGTTGCTACTTCTTTGTCACCAGCTTCAATTGCTGCTAGTACTTTTTTAAGTAAAGTACGCATCATTGAACGACGACTTGCGTTATGTTGACGGCGCTTTTCAGATTGTACTGCGCGCTTCTTAGCTTGCTTTGAGTTAGCCAAGGTGATCTCCTAAAAGATTGATTATAAGCTTAAATTTAAGGCGACGAAATATGCCTTTTTTTTAGCTCATTGTCAAATGTTTTAATTGTTTAATTGTATTCTTAGCGATAAGAAAGCAATTAAAAAGAATATGGTTGTTGTTTCTGGCTAAAAACTTAGCAGATAGAACTAAACATGTTGTGAACAGCGGTAAGTATACATTGTTTAAATGGCTAAAATCATCACATAATACACATTATTTATTTTTGTCTTATTTTTACGTTACTTCTGTATCCATGTAACGCTGTTTATACAACCAAAATACAACCAAAAAAAACTTGGTATGAACTTGGTTTGGAGATGTTTTTTTGAGTAAAAAGTTAATTAAATCAGGGCTGATTGTAAGTGTTATGACCTTAATCTCTCGCGTATTAGGTTTAGTACGCGATGTTGTCATTGCCAATGTGATGGGAACAGGTGTGATGGCGGATGTATTTTTATTTGCCAATAAAATCCCTAACTTTTTCCGAAGACTTTTCGCTGAAGGGGCATTTGCTCAAGCATTTGTGCCAGTTTTAAGTGAATATCAGGTCAAGGATGAACAGCAAGGTGAGCACAAAGGTGAAAACCTAAATAAAAAATCAGGTGAAAAGTCCGCTGAACAAAATAACCACGAACAAACGCGTTTATTAATCGCACAAGTGTCAGGCACCTTAGGTGTCATTATCACCGGTGTAACACTATTTGGTATGTTAGCGTCGCCGTTGTTTGTCATGCTTTTTGGTTTTGGTTGGTTTGTCGATTGGTTTAATGATGCTCCTGGTGGAGAAAAATTTACCTTGGCAAATAACTTGCTGAGTATCACTTTCCCATATTTATGGTTTATCAGCTTTGCTGCACTTTCAGGTGCGATTCTTAATACAATGGGTCGTTTTGCCGTTGCTGCTTTTACGCCGGTACTGCTTAATATTGCTATTATCAGCATGGCTATTTATGGGGCGCCTTATACCGAAAGTCCTGCTCATGCATTGGCTTGGGGGGTGTTCTTAGGTGGTTTAATCCAATTCCTCTTTCAAATTCCTTTTCTGTATAAAGCGGGTATGCTCGTTAAACCTAAATGGGCTTGGCGTAGTGAAGGTGTTACCAAAATACGAAAATTGATTGTGCCTGCTTTATTTGGCGTATCAGTCACGCAAATTAATTTATTACTTGATACGTTAATTGCGAGCTTCTTAATCACTGGTTCTATCAGTTGGCTTTATTATGCGGACAGGTTACTTGAGTTCCCGTTAGGTTTATTTGGTATTGGTATTGCGACAGTGGTGTTGCCTAGTCTGGCAAAGCTTCATAGCAAAAATAATCCTGCGGAGTTTAGCGCGACCCTAGATTGGGGGATTCGGGTTATTTGTCTCTTTGGTTGGCCAGCATTAGCGGGACTGATGGTACTAGCGCAGCCTATTATCATGGTGTTGTTTATGCGAGGTGAATTTAGTCAACACGATGTTACCCAAGTATCTATGGCATTATTTGCCTATTTGTCAGGCTTGCTAAGTTTTATGTTTATTAAAATTTTAGCTCCTGGGTATTACGCTCGTCAGGACACCAAAACACCGGTAAAAATTGGTATTAAAGCGATGGTTGCCAACATGGCCTTTAACTTAATGCTGGCACCATTTTTCGGGTATGTCGGTCTCGCCATCGCCACGACACTTTCAGCTACGCTCAATGCTTGGTTGTTATACCGTGGATTGAAAGCTAAAGGTGTTTATGAACTGTCGACTAAAACACTCATTTTTATTGGTAAATTAGTGCTCAGCGCATGTGTTATGGCACTGGTAGTTTACCAATTATCCAGTGACTTTGATGTGTGGTTAGCGATGAGTTTTCTTGACCAAGTACAACAACTGACTATTTGTATTATCTTAGGTGTTGTCAGTTACCTTGTGATGATTATTTTGTTAGGCATACGTTTTAGTGATTTTAAAGTGTTAAAAGACGAAAAATAAGCGTAAAAAAAGTGTTTGAGCTACTGATTATTAGCGCGCGCTGTTATATAATTTGTCGATTTATTTTAAACGAATGTCATCATTGAGATTCGTCGGTGGCTTATTTGAGCCATTTAGCGTGATAGATAAAGGTAGAATAATAGCTAATGCAGTTAGTTCGTGGTGTACATAATATTCGATTACAAGATCATGGTTGTGTATTAACTATTGGTAATTTTGATGGTGTGCATTTAGGGCATCAACAAGTGATTAAAGCTTTAGTAAGTAAAGCCAAAACATTAAATTGTGTGGCTGCGGTATTGGTTTTTGAACCACAACCACAAGAGCTTTTTTCGCCAGAAACTGCACCAGCTCGATTATGCAGGTTACGTGATAAATATAATTTATTAGCCAAACTTGGCGTACAACGACTTATCTGTGTAAATTTTACCGCTAAATTTGCTAATCAAAGTGCGCAGCATTTTATAGAAAATTTATTGGTGAAAAAATTAGGAATAAAGCATCTTATTGTCGGAGATGACTTTCATTTTGGTAAGAATCGTACCGGTAACTTCTCCATGTTATGCCAGGCTGGAGAAAAATACGGCTTCGACGTTTCAGATACCACCAGTTACAAAATGGCAGATTGCCGAATTAGTTCAACAGCTATTCGTCAAGCATTAGAACAAGACGACTTAGTGTCGGTTAAACAGATGTTAGGCAGAGAATATTCGATTATTGGTCGGGTATTTCATGGTGATAAACGTGGACGCCAATTGGGCTTTCCAACCGCTAATGTCTTACTTAAAAGACGAGTTTCACCGCTTAGTGGTGTTTTTGCTGTCATGGTAAAAACTAATAGTGGTGAATTTAAAGGTGTTGCAAACATTGGCGCTAGACCGACGATTAATGGTGTTAGACAACAGCTAGAAGTACATATTTTTGATTTTGATGAAAACCTGTATGGACAATGTATTGAGGTGATAGTGAAGAAAAAACTACGCCCAGTGATTAAGTTTGACAGCCTTGAAGCGCTAACCGCGCAAATTCATCAAGACAGTGAACAAGCAAAAAAAGTATTAGCATAAGGCTTTAAACGAAAGGCTTTATTTGCACTTTACTTGAGTTAAAGAAAAATAAACTAATCAAATAAACAGTTATAAATCGGGTTGATATTTATAGCGTTTTGTTAAATTTATCAGCCAACATAAACGGATAATGATTTACATGAGTGATTACAAACAGACCTTGAACTTACCTGCCACTTCTTTCGCTATGAAAGGTAATATGGCTAACCGTGAACCTAACATGCTCAAAGATTGGGCTGCTAAAGATCTTTATGGCAAAATTCGTGAAGCCAAAAAAGGTAAAAAGTCATTTATTCTGCATGATGGCCCTCCTTATGCCAATGGTAATATTCACTTAGGTCACGCGGTTAATAAAATCTTAAAAGATATTATTGTTAAATCAAAAAACTTATCTGATTTCAACTCACCGTTTGTACCGGGTTGGGATTGTCACGGTTTACCGATTGAATTAATGGTTGAGAAAAAAGTCGGCAAACCAGGTCATAAGATCAGCGCTAGCGATTTCCGTCAAAAATGTCGTGAGTACGCCGCTAAGCAAGTTAATGGTCAACGTGAAGATTTTAAACGTTTAGGTATTTTCGCTGATTGGGAAAAGCCATACTTAACCATGGATTTTGGTACAGAAGCCAATATTATCCGTTCATTAGGTAAAATTGCTGAAAATGGTCACTTACATCAAGGTTTTAAACCTGTGCATTGGTGTACTGATTGTGGTTCATCTTTGGCAGAAGCTGAAGTTGAATATAAAGATAAACAATCACCCGCTATCGATGTGAAATTTGTTATTAGCGACGAATCAGTAGCAGATAAATTCTCTCACCCAGAAGGCCATAAAGGCGAAGGTGAAATCGGCGCTGTGATTTGGACAACAACACCTTGGACACTTCCAGCTAACCGTGCAATAGCAGTGAATGCTGAGGTTGAATATACTTTAGTTCAATGTGAACAGGCAGGTGAAAAGCAACGTTTAATCATTGCTTCTGATTTAGTTACTACCTGTATGGATCGTTTCGGCTTTGATAAATACCATGCATTAGGTTTCTGTAAAGGTAGCGAGCTAGAGCTAGTACAATGTCAACATCCGTTTTATGACTTCACGGTTCCTGTTGTTTTAGGTGAGCATGTTACTACTGATTCAGGTACAGGTTGTGTACATACTGCGCCAGGTCACGGTGTAGAAGATTTTGTTGTTGGTAAACTATATGACTTAGAAGTGGCTAACCCTGTTGGCGCTAACGGTGTATATCTTGAAGATACGCCATTACTTGCTGGCCAACATGTATTTAAAGCCAATGCTAGTGTGGTTGAGTTGTTAAAAGAAAACGGTGCTTTAGTACATCATCATGCATTAGATCATTCGTACCCGCATTGTTGGAGACATAAAACACCACTAATTTTCCGTGCTACGCCGCAGTGGTTTATCAGCATGGACAAAAAAGGTTTACGTCAAGATTCATTAAACGAAATCGAAAAAACACAGTGGATCCCTGATTGGGGTCAACGTCGTATAGAATCTATGGTTGAAGGTCGTCCAGATTGGTGTATTTCACGTCAACGCACGTGGGGCGTGCCTATGGCATTGTTCATTCATCAAGATTCGGGTGCATTGCATCCGCGTAGCATTGAGCTTATTGAAGAAGTTGCTCTTCTTGTTGAAAAATCAGGTATTCAAGCTTGGTTTGATTTAGAGCCAAGCGAGTTAATCGGTGATGACGCTAACGAATATATTAAAGTACCTGATACCTTAGATGTATGGTTTGATTCAGGTACTACCCATGAATCAGTTATCAAAGCGCGTGACGAATTTGACGGTATTGCAGATTTATATCTTGAAGGCTCTGATCAACATCGTGGTTGGTTTATGTCATCAATGATTTCATCAGTAGCTATGAATGGTGCAGCGCCATATAAGCAAGTACTTACTCACGGTTTTGTGGTTGACGCTAAAGGTCACAAAATGTCTAAGTCGTTAGGTAATGTTATTACGCCAAAAGAAATTACTAACAACTTAGGCGCTGATATTTTACGTTTGTGGACTGCTTCAGTAAATTACACGCAAGAAATAACAGCGGGTGATGAAATATTCAAACGTCAAGCCGATGCTTACCGTCGTATTCGTAATACGTCACGTTTCTTATTATCTAACTTAACTGGTTTTGAACCAGCTAACCACATGGTTGCTGTTGAAGATATGGTTGCGCTTGATCGCTGGGTTATCGATAAAGCAGCTCGTTTACAAGAAGACATTATTAACGCGTATGATGAATATGAATTTCATGTAGTTGTACATAAGTTAATGAACTTTTGTACTAACGAGCTTGGCGGTTTCTATCTTGATATTATCAAAGACAGACAATACACAGCTAAGAGCGATTCAAATGCACGTCGTTCATGTCAAACAGCTATGTACTTAATTGCTGAAGCAATGACTGCATGGATGGCACCAATCTTGTCGTTTACAGCACAAGAGATTTGGGAAGCACTACCTTTACCTGTAAGCGGTGAGCGCGATGAGTTTGTCTTTACTGGTGTTTGGTTCGATGGCCTCACTAAACAGGCTGAAGTTAGTGATTCAGCAGAAGAGCTTGGTAATGAATACTGGACTGAATTATTGACTGTTCGTGGTGAAGTTAACCGCGCGTTAGAGCAAGCAAGAAAAGATAAGTCTGTTGGTAAAGCACTAGAAGCACAAGTTACTTTGTTTGCAACTGCTGACCTAGCCGCTAAATTAGCTAAATTGGGTGATGAGCTTCGTTTTGTTTTAATCACCTCTAAAGCGACTATTGAAACCGTAACATCGGCACCAGAAAATGCCCTTGAAACTGAGGTTGAAGGTTTATGGTTAACTGTTGCTCCAGCCGAAGGTATTAAATGTGAGCGTTGTTGGCATGTCACTACTGACATTGGCGAAAGTGAAGCACACCCAACGTTATGTGGTCGTTGTATCACTAATATTGATGGCGCTGGTGAAACGAGACAATTTGCTTAAGTTAACTTAAGTAAATTCAGTTAAGTTCTCTAAAGTTAAACTATCTAAGCTACTACGCAGTTAACTGCCTAGTAGCCTATACCAATTGCATTGATTTTCTTGCAGCTCAGAGCTGTCTTCATGAAATTAGAACAAATAGAGTTTGTGATGGTCTAGCAAGCTAAATCAAACATACTTGTGCCGTTATCATTTTATGAAGAAGCTCCCAAGGGCGAGTTTAAAAGGCATCTATCCTGCGTTATTGATTTGAACAATAGAATAACTATTCTCTGCAATCAATGCCTTGTATAAAAGCCTTTTAACTCTCGCTGAGTGCGAATAAACTTAATGAAATTGGTATTCTTTTATTGTGGAATGGGAATTGTCATAAGTGAAAAAATTATTTAATGAAACAGGTTTACGCTGGTTGTGGTTAACACTACTTTGTTTGATCATTGACCAAGTAACTAAGCATTGGGTTGCCGGAACGTTTGACTATCGTGAAACTTTGTCAGTGTTACCTTTTTTTAACCTAACATACGTTCACAATCCCGGAGCAGCCTTTAGCTTTTTAGCTGATCAAGGTGGTTGGCAGCGTTGGTTCTTTACTGCTATTGCCAGTATCGCCAGTATTGTTTTTCTCGTTTGGATGGCAAAAACCCCTAAACAACAGCGCTTATTAAGTATTGCTTTTGCTTTCATTTTAAGTGGCGCGGTAGGTAACTTAATCGATAGAGCCTTATTTGGTTATGTTATCGATTTTCTCGATTTTCATTGGGCTGGCTATCATTTTGCTGCGTTTAATATTGCTGATTCTGCTATTTTTATTGGTGCTGCTTTAATGATTTTTGAATCCTTCACGAATAAAGAAAGTGATAACGAAAAAGACGAAAAGAAGAATAAAACAAATAAGGTAGAGATGTAATAATGACCGATTCAACGCACACACAGATCCAAAGTGACTCAAGCATTCTTGTTCATATAACTATGAAGTTAAGTGATGGCTCTGCTGCTGATAGTACTAAAGTAAATAATAAACCAGCAAAAATCATTATGGGTGATAACAGTATTTCTCCTGCTTTTGAAGCTGAATTAATTGGCATGAATAAAGGCGATTCAAGAGAATTTACCCTTGAAGCAAAAGATTCTTTTGGTGAGACTAATCCAGACAATATTCATTATATGGGTCTTGATAAATTTTCTGCTGAAGTACCAGCAGAAATAGGTAATATTATTACTTTTTCTCAACCCGGTGGTGAGTTACCAGGCATGATTAAAGAAATTAATGGTGACTCTGTTACTATCGATTTTAATCACCCACTTGCAGGTCAAACAGTTACATTCGTTATAGACTTAGTCGACATCCTTTAAGTTATCCGCTTAATTACTTCTTGCTCTTTGTTGCGAAGCTTTACTTCGATAAATGGTACATAGAAAAACTATGCATCAGTCCTCGCGCCGGGAGCAAGATAGCATTTAATTCGGATAAATATTAATTTAATTATTTTATTATTTTTAAAAGATAATCTTAAAATATCAACCAAC
Organism: Colwellia sp. 75C3; assembly: GCF_002836255.1. GTDB lineage: Bacteria > Pseudomonadota > Gammaproteobacteria > Enterobacterales > Alteromonadaceae > Colwellia. The sequence continues at coordinate 326,388 of NZ_PJAU01000031.1, forward strand.
TTATATAGGTAAGTAAATATAGTGAATTATTTGGCTCTTGATGCTTCAACGGAAGCATGTTCTGTTGCACTACAAGTAAACGGTAAAACCTTTTCTCGATATGAGCTTTGCCCACAGTCGCATAGTTTACATCTACTACCCATGATAGATGCAGTGCTTAATGAGGCTGGAATAAAACTAGCCGAACTTGATGGTCTTGTTTTTGGTCAAGGACCAGGTAGTTTTACTGGTGTTCGTATTGGTGTTGGTGTGGCGCAAGGCCTAGCCTTTTCGGCTAACTTACCCGTTGTAGGTGTTTCTAGCTTACAGGCTATGGCACAATTGGCATATATAAAACATGGTCAGAAAGAAGTTATTGCTGCAATAGATGCCCGTATGTCTGAAGTTTATAATGGCTATTTTGTCCTTGATGAAAATAATATTATGCAAGCACAACAAGCTGAAGCGGTTACACCACCAGAGAAGCTAACAGAACATCTTTCATCAGTAGCTATTGCCTCTTTCTATGCTGTTGGCACAGGTTGGGATGCGTACTCTGAAAAATTAGGTGAACAGTTGTTATCATTGAAAATCAATGAAGGCAGCCCATATGTGTTATTCCCGACAGCAGAAGCTATGTTGAGTATTGGTAAAGTAAAATTAGAGCAAGGGCAGGGCGTATCAGCCGAAGATGCTCAGCCGGTATATGTTAGAGATACAGTTTCTTGGAAAAAGCTTCCAGGTAAATAAAAACTATTTTGGTCAGTAAATTGTGATCAGTTAATTCTGGAATAAAACTATAGCAGCATATTATGGTAGTACATTATGACGAGTAGCCGACAAAATACTAAATCCAGCTTTTGGAAAAAATATCAATTATATTTCCTCTTGGTGGCTGCGATTGTCATCAGACAAATTCCTATCGTCTCTATCCCGCTGAATTGGTTGGAAACATACTTTCATGAAATAAGTCATGGTATTGCTGCATTGCTTACGGGTGGTGAAATCATCAATATCCAGTTGTTTGCTACAGGTGCAGGGCTATGTACTACTCAAGGTGGCTTAAGCTTCTTTATTACCTTCTTTGGTTATGCTGGAGCAACTGTTTGGGGTTGGCTACTGTTCAAACTGGCGAATAGTCATCAACGTACCGCACAAATTTTTTCTGGCGTGATGATCGTTTTACTGCTTGCTTCAATCGTCTTATGGGCAAGAGATTTACTTACTATGATTATTATCGGGAGCTTAGCGGTGATGTTTGTATTCACTGTAAAAATGCGTCGATTATATTATCTACAGTTATTGTTAAAGTTTTTTGGTTTAAGTATTTTGTTAAATAGTTTATTTAGTCCAACGTACTTATTTGATGGTCGTGATTTAGGCGATGGTGCCGCCTTAGCTTCAATGACCATGGTTCCTGAATTAGTTTGGGTATTATTATGGTGCGTGTTAGCGATTGCAGCCCTGTATTCCTTAATTAAAACCAATAAAAAGTCCCATGCTTAAAGCAAAATATTAACTTAAAGGTGCCGTTTTAAAGTTCTAATCTTAAAGTGTGGTTTCAGCTGTGAATTTTCAGAGGTATAACTCTATGGCAGATAACAATGAAATTGATGAGCTTAGCTATCAGTTAGGTGATTTAACACTTGCCGCAATCGGTTGTGGGAATAAACGTCATCAACCAGTGTTATGCTTACATGGCTACTTGGATAATGCCGCGAGCTTTTTACCTTTAATACAGCAAATAGCGCAAGAAAGTAACTCATTTTCCAATAGACGTATTATCGCACTAGATTGGCCAGGTCATGGTCATTCAGATCATCGTAGTGTTGGTGCTCATTATCATTTTTTTGATTATGTGAGTGATTTAGTCGCGCTATTTGAACTGAATAATTGGAAAAAAATTGATATCGTGGCTCATTCAATGGGCGCAATGATTGCGAGTGCATTTGCTGCTGCTTTTCCTGAAAAAGTAAAGTCCTTGACGTTAATTGACTCGTTTGGCTTTATTTGTGCGCCAGCAGAGCAAACAACTCATCAGCTACGAAAAGGCATATTGAGCCGAGTAAAGTCAGTTAAGTCTAGCCGTTCTTTTACTGAAGAAACTGCCATTAAAGCACGATTAAATGTGTCTGATTTAAATCCGGAACATGCTAAGTTAATCGTCCAAAGATCATTGATAGAAGTTGAAATTAAGACCGATGACACAATAAATCGTAACCAAGCTAGTATTTTATATCGTTGGCGTTCAGATCCGCGTTTACGTACGGTTTCACCTTATCGATTAAGTCTAGCGCAAGCACAACAATTGTTTGGTGATATTAAATGCCCCTTACAATTGATATTTGGCGATAAAGGCATGAAAATGGTTACAACAGGATTGGAACATTTTTCTTCCGGTGTTGATAACCTATCAACGTCCAAGTTAGTAGGTGGTCACCATGTTCATATGGAACAAACGAAGGAATTATCATCTTTAATTAGCCATTTTATCAGTAAAATTCAAACAAGCGTTTAAATTTGTGGCGTATTACTAGAAAATTTGATAAAACTGTATTATTGAAATATGAGTTGCTGCAAATAAAATGATTATTAAAATAAATAGCAACATAATTACCTATTGAGGAAAGTCGTTGTGGAAAAAATTTGGTTAGAGAAAAGTTACCCTAGTGATGTACCGTTTGAAATAGATGCGGATAAATATCCATCCATTGTGGCTATGTTCACAAAATATTCTACAAAGTATAGTGATAAAACTGCTTTCATTAATATGGGCGCTTCAATTACCTATGAAGAGCTGTCAATTCAAGCAACCGCTTTTGCAGCATACTTACAACAAGATTTAGGTTTAGAGCGAGGCGATAAATTTGCCATTATGGTACCTAACTGCTTACAGTATCCTATCGCTTTATTTGGCGCTTTATTAGCAGGACTTACTGTTGTAAACGTAAATCCTTTATACACGGCCCGTGAACTTGAGCATCAATTAAAAGACTCTGACGCTAAAGCAATGCTGATTATAGAGAACTTTGCACAAACCCTTGAAAAAGTGGTGGATAAAACCGCAGTGAAACATGTCATCATGACATCACTAGGTGATCGCTTGGGCTTAGTCAAAGGTACGGTAGTAAACTGTGTTGTTAAATACGTGAAAAAAATGGTACCCGCTTTCAATCTCCCTCATGCGGTACGTTTTAATACTACTTTATCACGCGGTTTAGGACTTACATTATCGCCGGTAGAGTTGTGCGGTGATGATCTGGCCTTTTTACAATATACCGGTGGAACAACGGGCTTATCTAAAGGCGCAATGTTAACTCACCGAAATATGGTAGCCAATTTACAACAAGCTAAAGCGGCCATTTTCCCAATGTTAGAAGAAGGCCAAGAGTTAGTGGTAACTGCTTTACCGCTTTATCATATCTTTGCTTTGACGGCGAATTGCCTAACATTCTTTACTATGGGCGGTACCAATTTATTGATTACCAACCCAAGAGATATGCCTAACTTTGTTAAAGAATTATCAAAGTATCCGTTTACCGCGATTACGGGCGTAAATACTTTATTTAACGGCTTATTGAATACCCCTGGTTTTAGTGACCTTAACTTTAGTACTCTTAAAATGTCGCTTGGCGGCGGAATGGCAGTGCAACGACCAGTAGCTGAACGCTGGCAAGCCGTTACAGGTACCCGTTTGTTAGAAGGCTATGGCTTAACTGAATGTGCACCTTTAGTAACGATAAGCCCTTACAATCTTGAAGCCTATGACGGCAGTATAGGTCTTCCTGCCGCTTCAACTGATGTTAAAATCATGCGTGAAGATGGTAGTGAAGCGGATATTGGTGAGTCAGGCGAAATGTGTGTTAAAGGCCCTCAAGTCATGACAGGTTATTACAAATGTGAAGAAGCTACTGCTGAAGTATTAAAAGATGGCTGGTTTGCTACGGGTGATATTGCCATGATGGATGATAGAGGTTTTTTCACTATTGTTGATCGTAAAAAAGACATGATTATTGTTTCTGGCTTTAATGTTTACCCAAATGAAATTGAAGAAGTACTTGCCATGCATGAAGGGGTCTTAGAATCTGCAGCTATTGGTATACCTCACGAAGTTTCAGGTGAGATAGTCAAAATATTTGTGGTGAAAAAATCGGATGATTTAGATGAAGAAACACTTATCAAACATTGCCGTGAAAATTTAACTAACTATAAAGTACCAAAATTAGTTGAGTTTAGAAAAGAACTACCTAAAACGAATGTCGGTAAAATATTAAGAAGAGAACTTCGCTAGGACGTTAATAGTAAAGCCGATATGAATTCCGTAATGAATTCATATCAAGCAATAAAAAAGGCAAGCTGTAATAGCTTGCCTTTTTTGTTGGTTATTCAGGTGTATCAAATTGGCTTCTATTGAGCTTTTAAGGTTTGACCATTTACTTCTAGGCTATCATCAGACATTAAATAGACATATAGAGGCATGATATCTTCTGGTGTAGCAAGTTCGTCTTTATCTTCAGCAGGGAAGGCACACGAACGCATATTGGTATTGGTAGCGCCAGGATTAATCGCGTTAGTACGTAAATTTGATTCTTCATATTCATCTGCAATAACCTGCATCATGCCTTCTGTGGCAAATTTAGAGATGCTATATTGGCCCCAGTAAGCTCTACCTTGGCTACCAACACCTGACGAAGTAAATATTAAGGAAGCATTAGGTGCTAATAATAACGTCGGTATTAATGTTTGAGCTAATAAACATTGTGCGGTTACGTTGACTTTCATTACATCATTAAATACTTGCTCATGCATTTGAGTGAACGGTGTTAGTTCGCCTAAAATAGAGGCATTAAGTAATACACCATCAAGTTTTCCGAATTGACTGACAATTGTCGAAGACATATCAATATAGTTTTGTTTAGTCGCACCTTTTAAATCAAGGGGGATAATCGCGGGCTCTGCTTTGCCTAAAGCAACAATTTCATCATACACAGCTTCAAGTTTACTTACCGTTTTACCTAATAGAATGACGGTAGCACCAAGTTGCGCATAAGTTAAAGCGGCAGTGCGGCCAATACCAGCACCAGCGCCCGTTACTAGAATAGTTTTGTTGGTTAAACAAGCATCTTTTATTGAATAATTATACATCTTGGGATCTTATTGCTGTGAGTGAGGAAATTACTTGGCTATTCTACGCGTTGGTATTTTCATTGACGAGCAAAAAGTTTATTTTGGTTACTAAATAGAACAAAAAAGTAAAAAATCACTGGAACCTTGTGACATCTTGGGGTAACTTTAACTGGTCATACTAGTTATTCAAACAATAGTTTGAATTTTGGTTTGACTGATAAAATAAAAATAACATAAAAAACACATAATAAATATTACGGCATTGGGGAATTTAACATGAAAAAGCTAGCTCTCAGTCTTGCGATTATTAGCGCACTTGGTTTAAGTGCTTGTGATAGCGAAACTATCGAAGATGTAAAAAAAGAAGTCGCAGATAATGGTACTGCTGTTACCTCCCTTGCACGAGTCGTTTTTGATCCCGGTGCAGCTACACCACGTTTATCTATCCCTAATGACTTATTATTTTCAGGAACACAAGATGGTACGCTTGCACTACCAATGGAAGATCCAAATGATGGGAGTGACCCAGCTGTTGCAATGAGTGCACTTGACGGTTGGTCGGTTAGTAATCCTTTTGTTCTTAATGTCGATTTACCACAAGATACAACACTAGATGCTGTATCAGTAATGAATCCGGCTTCAGTACGTATTTTTGAAACACTAATGGGTCAAGATATAGGTTGTGAAGCTGTACCTCGCGGCGCAGCTTGTAAAGTGGTTAATGAATTAACTTTTGGGGTTGATTTTGTTGCACAAGCTTCTAGCAAAGGTATTGTTATTGCTCCACTCAAGCCTCTCGAAGGTAAAACAACTTACATTGTTGCTTTAACTAATAATATCCAAGATAGTGATGGTAAAGCGATAGCTGCTTCCATTACCTATGATCTTGTTCGACAAGATATAACGACTAAGCCATTAGCTACTGAAAGTCAGTTAATGCTCCAAGGCGTAATTAACAGTTACGAAAGTGCTATTGTTGCCGCCGGTGCTGATAGTGATAGCCTTATTTATACTATGGCGATGACCACTCAATCTACTACAGACTCTCTGAATGCTATTAAAGGGTTAATGGCCGCCAATTTAGCAAGAGGCCAAATGCCAACTATAGCAATTACAGATACAGGAATGTCTGCTGCTGATATATTAACGGGGAAAATTCCAGATCAACTCATCCCTGTATATAGCGCTGCTAATTATATGACAGGTTCTATAACGCTTCCTTATTACTTAGCAATACCTAGTGCTGAAAACCCGCTTGCCCCAACAAATGATTGGTGGAAAGCGTTATGTGACTCAGGCGCTATGTTAGCCGGACTTGCCGCGACGAACCCTGCTGCCATTCCAGTGGAACCAGTACCTGATAGTAATGACGCTACTTGTATGGCTATATCACAAGCGCAAGGATTACCTGCTCCAGGTCTGCGTGATTTAGGTATTGATACCGAGCGTAATATCACTAAATTTAACCCTGTGCCAGCACCACGGGCTATGATGCCTATAGACATACAAATGACCACGCCAAACTTAGCTATAGCTAACGCAGTTCGTGCTGGCATGGCGAATCCGTTACCTCCTTTAGTTAAACCCGATGCCGGCTGGCCTATTGTTATTCTACAACATGGATTATCTGGTTATAAAGAGCAAATGTTATCAGTAACAGGCGCGTTATCTATTTATGGTATTGCTACGGTGGCTATAGACGCACCATTACATGGTTCTCGTGGTTTTGACTTAGATGGCGATGGCAATGATGATATTAATGGTAGCGACACTACGCTCCATTACATTAACTTAGCTAGCTTATTAACCGCTCGAGATAACTTTCGCCAAACCATAGCTGATACTTTAGGTTTACGTTTTGGATTGAATTTTATGGGGGCGGCTGATGTTAATGGTGACCCGCTTGATTTAATGTTAGATCAAAGCAATGTGCATTATTTTGGTATCTCTTTAGGTGGCATAATGGGCATAAGCATTAATGCTATGGCTAACACTGAATTAGCCCCGCAAGTTGATGGACTATTTAAGATAAATACTGCTTCGCTATCTGTACCTGGCTTAATGTTAGCTAACTTTGGTATGGAATCACCTGCTTTTGGTAGTTTGGTTAAGTCTAATCTTGTCTATAAAAGCTCAGATGACTTCAAAGCCTTTGTTGATATGACATTTCCAAATGGTTTTACTCAAGACCAATTAACAGCAACTTATGAAGCATTTTACGATAGTCTATCTATCGAAGAGCAAGCCGAGCTGAATGGGGTTTTTGCTCAGTTTACTTTTGCGGCACAAACGGTTACAGACTCAGGTGATCCTATTAGCTATGTAACTGATTTAGCGGCGACTAGTACACCTATAATGTTAACGGAAGTGATTGGTAATGGCAGTGACAATTTGCCAGACCAAGTGGTAATTAATACGACACCAAACACACCGATGGGTGGTACAGAGCCGGCTATTGCTTTGTTAAATCTACCTAGCATTTCAACCACAACATATGACGCGGAAATACCTGTGTCTGGCGCTGTTCGTTATCTTTTTGGTCACCATGGTTCAGTGTTAACACCTATGGCTATTCCAGGAGTAGCTCCAGATGCAGAAATGACAGCAAGAGCGACGCAACAAATGCAAAGTCAGTTAGTTAGCTTTATTTTGAGTATGGGGCATCAGATTTCAGTAACAGATGAAGCTATTGTTCAATAACGTTTCATTATAAACCTGTTTTAAAAAAGCCCTCTTTTGAGGGCTTTTTTTTGCCTGTTTTTTACACTATTTTATCAATGGTTTTCAAGACATAAAAATAGTGTAGAATTACGGCAATTATTTTATCCCTATATTTACCAATATATCCTCAGGAGTTACCTTGGAATTTTTATACGAATACGGTTTGTTTTTAGCGAAAGCTATTACTTTTGTTTTGGCTGTTATTGCCATTATTATTGCCATTGCAGGTGCTGCTACTAAACAACATCACAAAAAAGGTGAGCTTGATATCACCGACTTATCGGAACAGTTTATCGAGACTGAAGAAGATATTATTCATGCGTTATTGAGTAAAGAAGAATTTAAAGAAAAAGAAAAAGCCGACAAAAAACAAGAAAAACTAAAAGCTAAAGCCGACAAGGCAAATGCAAAATTGGCTAAATCAGGTGATGAAAGCGCAAAAGAGCCTAACAAAGCGCATGTTTTCGTGGTTGATTTTAACGGTAGTATTGATGCTAAAGAAGTCAGCTCTTTACGTGAAGAAGTTACAGCGATACTTTCAGTAGCGAAACCTGAAGATGAAGTTTTTGTTCGCTTAGAGAGTGGCGGTGGTATGGTGCATGGTTATGGTTTAGCTTCGTCACAACTTGACCGTATTCGTCAGCATAATATTCCTCTAACAGTATCAGTAGATAAAGTCGCTGCTAGTGGTGGTTATATGATGGCTTGTGTAGCAAACAATATTATATCAGCACCTTTTGCCATTTTAGGCTCTATTGGTGTGATTGCTCAAGTACCGAACTTTAATAAGTTATTGAAAAAGCATGATATTGATTTTGAACAATTTACTGCAGGTGAATTTAAACGCACAGTAACTATGTTCGGTGAGAATACCGAAAAGGGTAAAGAAAAGTTCATCGAAGAATTAGAAGAAACGCACGTCTTATTTAAAAACTTTGTAAGTGAACGTAGACCGACTTTAGATATGGTAAAAGTAGCAACGGGTGAACATTGGTTTGGTACAACCGCCTTGGAGCTAGGTCTAGTAGATAGCATTCAAACCAGTGATGATTACTTACAAGGTAAGAGTAAAAGCCATAAAGTCGTTGCTATTAAGTATGAAGTGAAAAAAGGCTTGGCTGAAAAGTTCTCTAAAGCCGCTTCTCTATCAGCGGAAAGCTTTTTAGGAAAGTTATTACAACGTAATAGTATTTTCCCGGGGTAATAGTTGGTTAGTTAATACCACTAACCGAGTTAATACACATAATAGACACATTGAAAAAGCCTTGCTGAGTTTACTCCGCAAGGCTTTTTTTTGTTCAGAAATCGTTAACTGTTCTGTTGGGCCTAATTGTCTTTTAGGTGTTTAAAGTCGATCTCTTCAATGTTATGACCCGCTTGTGGATCTAGATACATTTCATTGTCAAATTGATCTTCACTCTTGGCAACTACAATACTCACCATACTATCACCGGTAACATTAACAGCGGTACGTGTCATATCTAGTAATCTATCAACACCAATAATAAGTGCAATACCTTCAACAGGTAAACCTACTTGCTCTAGTACCATTGCTAGCATAATTAAGCCAACACCAGGAACACCTGCGGTACCTATAGAGGCGAGGGTAGCGGTTAGAACAACGGTTAAGTAGTCGGCTAGCGTTAAATCTTGAGTAAATACCTGGGCTATAAATACAGTCGCAACACCTTGCATAATTGCTGTGCCATCCATATTAATAGTGGCACCTAGTGGTACAGTAAATGAAGCAATAGAGTTTTTAACACCCATTTTTTTCGTTGCTGTTTCTAGAGTGACAGGGATGGTGGCATTGGAGCTCGCTGTAGAGAAAGCAAAAATAGTAGCATCGCGCATTTTCTTTAAAAAGATTAATGGGTTTAAACCAGTAAGTAATTTTAAAATAACAGGGTAAGTAACTAACGCATGAATAATAAGAACAAAGAATACCACTAAGAAATATTCAATTAAATTACCGAAGGTAGTTAGTGAAACTGTGGTAAATAACGTTGCCAATAATGCAAATACGCCATAAGGAGCAATATTCATTAAAATAGTTACCAAACGCATGATAACTTCACTTAGGTCTTCGAAGAATGAAGCAATACGCTCACCAGCTTTCCCTGAAAGCGCAATAGCAATACCAAAGAGTAATGCAAAAACGATTACTTGTAGCATATTTCCTTGAGCGAATGATTCAAAAGGATTCGTTGGGAACATTTGAATAATGACTTGTGCTAAAGAAGGTGCCTCTCTACCAGAAAAACTACTGTTAGCGACCATGTTTACCCCTTCACCAGGAGCAATAATCAAAGCAATAAATATGGCGAAGCTAATCGCGATGGCTGTAGTAGCAAGGTATAAAGCGACAGCTTTGCCACCGATACGGCCAAGCTTGCTAGTGTCTTTTAATGAACAGACTCCGCAAACTAGAGATACAAAAACTAAGGGTACAACCAACATACGTAAGCTGGCCATAAAAACTTGGCCTATGACTTCTAATATGCCATCTACAAAGAAGCCTTTTAAAGAAAGCTCAAATAAATAGAGGTTGATAACTTTGTCTGAGCCATTAGGCATCAGCCACTGAAAAAATGTACCTAATAAAATACCGGCAACCATACCGATAACAATACGGCTGGTTAAACTGGTTTTATTTGGCGTAGGGGACGTTGTTTTATCAATTGTCATAGGTCTATGTTACTTCAGCTAAGTGGTAAGTTAAGTTGTAATTATTATACATATATTACACATCCAAGTTCAGCGTTAAGGTTAGCAATAATTGCCTAGATTAAAAACTACTTTATTTTGAGTTTGTTAGAGTAGTTATAAGTAAAAACAGCTGAACTTGGTAAGTGTTTGTAATTTTTTTTTAATAAGCAGTACCTTTTTGTTATTTATCAGTTAATATGAGTTATTAAGTATATTTAAAAAATGAAATTTGGGATCCCTTTATGCAGCTAATTCGACGTTTTAGTTTTACCATGTTATTGATGTCTATGATGACACTTGTAGCATGTGGTGGTGGAGATGGTGGTGATCTAACCGGTGGTAATGATGGTGGAAGCCCAGAGGGTGTCACTTTAACAGTGATAAAATCCGATGGTGATTTATCAGCCGCAAATAATGTAACTGTTATTGCTACTGTACTTGATAATGGAAGTGCCGTAGTCAATAAAACGGTAACCTTTGCCTTAGCAGTTGAAGGCTCTGCCAAACTAGATCCTATAGCTGGTACTGCAACAACAGATGCCAATGGTCTTGCCAGTATCGATGTAAAAGTAACAGACGTAAAAGGCTCTGTTAATGTTATCGCCAGCTACGATGGTGCGACTGATAATATTAGCTTTGATAGTGACGGAGACGGAGACGGAGACGGTTCAGTAGTATCGGGTAATGTACTAACTATCTCAAGTTTTACTAATAATACTTCAATCTCCAATGCGACTCCTGCGATAGTAACAATTCATTTCGAAGAATCTGATGGCACAGACTTAAATAATAAGGTGATTAGTTTTACCTCAACTTTAGGTGTGTTTGATCCTGCTACGGGAACAGCACTCACCAATAGCACAGGTGATGCAAGGATTACACTTTCTGCAGGTACAGTTGAAGGTGCGGGTATTTTAACTGCTAGCTCGAATGACGGTGATGTGGTTACTCAAGGTTTCTTTTCTGAAGGTGATGGCTCTGAGCTGGGTGGTGATACCTTAACTATCACTAGTTTTACTAATAGTACATCTATTTCTAATGCAAACCCAGCAACTATCAGTATTCATTTTGAACAAGCTGATGGCACTGATTTATCAAATGAAGTGATCACCTTTACCTCCACGTTAGGTGTGCTTGATCCTAAGACAGGTACAGTACTTACTAACAGTACAGGTGATGCAACGATTACACTCTCTGCTGGTACAGTCGAAGGTGCAGGTGTTTTGACTGCTAGTTCGAATGCTGGAGATGTGGTTACTCAAGGCTTCTTTACTGAAGGTGATGGTTCTGAGCTGGGTGGTGATACTTTAACTATTACTAGTTTTACCAACAGTACGTCTATTTCTAATGCAAACCCAGCAACTATCAGTATTCATTTTGAACAAGCGGATGGCACTGATTTAGCAAATGAAGTGGTGACCTTTACCTCCACGTTAGGTGTTCTTGATCCTATTATAGGCACAGTACTTACTAATAGTACTGGTGATGCAACGATCACACTCTCTGCAGGTACCGTCGAAGGTGCAGGTGTTTTAACTGCTAGATCAAATGCGGGTGATGTGGTTACTCAAGGTTTCTTTACACTAGGTGATAGTGTTGGCACAGGCGTTAATATTAGTTTGGTGTTAACTGATACTAATGGTGATGTGGTTGAGCAAATAAGTAGTATATCTTCTGGTAAAATTACAGCAACAGTTACAGGGGTAAATAAAGCTGTAATTGTTACTTTTAACACCGACATCGGTAGTATTCCTATTTCAACAGCAATCGCTACAACAGGAAGTGGTTATATTGCCGTAGTTGATCTTTTAGCTGGTAATTCTCTTGGTGCAGGTACTGTGACTGCAGAATTAGCAACAGGTGAATCAGAGGATTTAGTTTTCTCAATTGGAGCTTCATCGTTAGGTATAGGCTCTGCTCTTGTTGCGGGTGTACCTAATGGCATGATAGATGTTCCCGCTACCTCAATATCAGCAGGTGCTACAGCAGGTTTATCTGTTAGCATTTGGGATATATCAACAACCCCAGCTACTTTATTTACTACTGAAACAGTGGAAGTTACCTTCTCATCAGGTTGTAGTGGCCTATCGACACCTACCGCAATTATTGACTCCCCAGTAGCAACCATCGCAGGTGTTGCTCAAAGTACTTATTTATCACAAGGTTGTGAAGGAGATGATCTTGTTACTGCAACAGCAAATGCAGGAGGAACGGTTTTATCTGCTACAGGGACAGTAACAATCAACTCAGCAGACTCTGGTAGCATTGAATTTGTTTCGGCAACACCCGAACTTATTAGCTTAAAAGGTGTTGGTGGTACTGAAAGTTCGACAGTAGTATTTAGAGTGAGAGATACCAATGGCAATGTTGTAGCTAATGAGACTGTTAACTTTTCATTGAATACTGAAGTTGGCGGCATTGTTTTGAGTCCGTCATCAGCAGAAACTGATAGTAATGGTTTGGTTCAAACCGTAGTTAATTCAGGCACAGTGCATGCTAGTGTTCGAGTTAGAGCTGAGTTTGAATTCCCTGTAGGTACAGCAATATTCACACAATCTAATCTTCTAGTTATTTCAACGGGCATCCCAGACCAAGATAGTTTTAGTTTGTCTGCCGATGTATTTAATCCAGAAGCTTGGAATGTAGATGGTACAGAAGTCACCATAACGGCAAGGTTAGCAGATGCATTTAATAACCCTGCGCCTGATGGTACGGCTGTTGCCTTTACTACTGAAGGTGGGGCAATAGAAGATTCTTGTGTTACCACTAAAGGAGTATGTTCTGTTATTTGGACTAGTCAAAATGTTCGACCAGAAGGGCAAGAATTAGGCGAAGTTAATGATGGCCCTACATTGATTAAAAGTGTTGCTGATATCAGTAAAGGTTTTGATTTTAGAGATAAAGAAATTACCTTTTCGATAACAACGACGGATGGAGTTGATAATAATATTTCGTTAAGTACAAATTTCGAATCTAAAGCTGATTTACTCGCTTCAATCAATGCTTTACTTGTTAATTCAGGTGTTAAAGCCGTATCTGGTTTTGAAAATGTGTTTGAATTGATCTCAACTGATGGTTTAGATATCACTATTGCAGATACCTCTATTGGATCAGTTACTACGCTGGATGTTTTAGGTATAGCTAACGGTACTACTTATTATAATGATGCTACTCAAGTTTTAGGATTAAATCGTATTAATAGTATTCGTGATGGTAAGGACTTTTCTTTGGGAAATGATATCGAGTTTACTGTCACAACCGATGAAGGGACGGTTGCCGTCCCAGAAGTTATGGTCGATACGGTAACCTTAGACGAAAATTACAGTACTACGTCAGCTATCGTCTCAGCTGTTAATGCAGCTTTAATAAATACTTCTGTCGTTGCGTCTGAGTTTTCTGAAAATGGTAAAAGTTATCTTAAGCTAACAACACCTACAGACATCGGTATTTTACTCGCTGATCAAGGTGCCAGTAGTACAACGTCTGCTGAATTAGGTATTAGTGATGGTGAGGCTACTTTTTTTGTAGGAACCAGTGTACTGAAAATTATCTATGCAGGTAAAGATTTTAGTAGTAACGATATTGAATTCACCGTTGAAACTAGTGCTGGTACGGATACTGTGACTTTAAGTACAATTTTCGATAGTCCCAGCGCTATTGTGGACAAAGTTAATTTGGATCTTATAAATTCATCTGTAGTTGCTTCAGAGTTTATCTATGCAGGAAATAGTTATTTATTGCTTGAATCACCGACTCGTCTCGATATGAAAATAACTAATGGGGCAGGAAGCAGCTCGACAGTCGCTGAATTGGGACTTGCTGATGGTACAACGTTTGCTTCTAGAATTAATAGTGCTTCACCACAAACTTCCAACTTTATGGCGCAAAAATATGGTGGCAGAGCGACTATTTCAGCAACGGCTATTGGTGAAGAATCATTCCCAGACTTTAATGGTAATGGTCTTTATGACAATAGTGAGAAAGATGCATTTTTAGGAAATAATGGCAATGCAGGACTTGATGTTAATGGTACTCCTTATGATTTAACCGAATCTTTTGTTGATTATAATGAAGATGGTATTTATAACCCTGATCCTTCCGCTGCTGATGGTGAAAGAGCCGGTGGTGAAGTAGGTGGTCAACAAGAGAAATTCGATGACTTTAACTCAAGTAGCGATTTTGATTTAGAAGATAACCAATACAACGGGTCATTATGTGGTGATGCAGATAATTGCTCTACTAAAAAGTCAATTAATGTTAGAGGCTCTTTAGTATTGGTAATGTCTGGAAGTAATCCAAGGTTTGTTACTAATTATCCTACCGATGGTGCAAGTATTAACATAGTTCAAGATGGTACTGCTGCAGCGTCAGTCACTATTGCTGATTTCCATAATCAACCTATGCCTGCAGGAACAATAGTTAGTTTTGATGCTGCTGTTGGATCTGTCAAGGGGATAAGTTCATACACATGGCCTAGTACAAGCTTTAATGGTGGTAGTAGTTTTTCTGTAACAGTTGAAGGTGTTAAAGACAAAAATATCAGTGGACCACTTGTGGTTACTGTAACAACGCCTTTAGGTGTAGCTACCTCGTATACGGTTGCTATCATTAGTATAACAACCAGTTAATCTTTACTATTAAATGCAAAAAAAAGGCTCCTTAGGAGCCTTTTTTATATCTGATAATTTCTGAACTAAATAAGTATCTATACAGGATGATTAATAATAATCAAGTAACTAAAGATTAAACTACTTGGCCATTTCTTTAAGTAAAAACGCTGAAATATCAGCCCCTACTTTTAAGGTCTTTTCTTGTCCTGCGACACCTTGACCACAACTATCAGTAAAAGGGGCTATCTCCATCATGTCAGCACCCGTAATTGGGTACTTAGCCGCTAAGGCACGTAATATGTCCATGGCATCATCGGGCATTAATCCATCCGGCTCAGGAGTACCTGTAGCACAGGCAAAACTATCATCAATAGCGTCTATATCAAAACTGACATAAAGTTCATCAATATTTCCACCTTCTAATTGGCTAAGAATGTTATCTACTGTTTGACTGATACCATGGGCTTTAATATCTTTTGCCCAATGTTGTCTAACACCAAAGGTATCCTCCCAATGACTTTGTGGTCTACCGCTAGAGCGAATGCCTACTTGAATTAGGTGATGCTTTTCATGTAGGTCATCTAAAATGTGGGTACACCAAGAGCCAAAACATAAATCAATACCCAAGCGTTCTACTAATAAATCGGTATGTGCATCAAAATGTATTATTGCCGCGCGTTTACCTTGTTGCTTTTTAGCTTGTAAGTAGGCTTTAGTTAACGGGTAACTGACACTATGATCGCCACCAATGCCAAAAATACCTTTTTCAGGGAATTCAGCGTAGAAGTCATGTAAAACGTCTTCAGTAATACTTAATGGACTAATAGGATAATCACTATGTTCATCTTGGTATAAAGCTTTTTTACAGTTAGCTATCGTCGCTTCATTTAAATATTTATCAGATAATAAGTGTGGGATAACACGTACATCACCTAAATCAAAAGCGGTTAACTCCGGATACTGCTCTAATAAAGTCGCGCGTAAAAATAATGGTCCCCAATTCGCGCCACGTAAAATTCCACCGCCACAATCTGACGCTATACCTAAAATAACCGCTTTAGATGCCTCTGGTAGTTGATTTAATGATGTTTTCCATAAATCTTCAACTCCGATGGCTTGTCCGAAAATTGTTTTATGTAATTGCTCCTTACGCTCTTTAGCGGTATTTACAGTAAATACGCCATTGCCAGGAGGACACAGGCAATTGCTGAGTTTGTTATAAAATGTTGATGTTATTGGTGTCATTTGAGCTCTCTATTAGATTATTTATAGGGGTGATCGATTGAGGAATGTGAGCCCCATACTTTCATTATTTAAAGTTTTTTAACATTATGCTCTTATGTTTTATCGTAAAGTCGATTATGATTGCCGCTAAATGTAGGCAAAATGTGACTAAGCGCACAGTGATATCAATTATGCCTATTATAGCTAAAACCAGTAACAGGGTGAATAGCATTCACTGAGAAGTAAAATTATTACTTGTCAGTTTGCATATTTATAGATATACCTATAAATAGTTATGCAAAAAATAATTTTAAATAAAATATTTTTTTTATCGCTAGCAAGGTCATAACAAGTACGCTCGCACTTTGTTGACTAAATTAGCGTTTGAATAAAAAGACAAAAATAATTTGTCTTTATCGAAGGATTATAAATTTTTATGGCAAAATCACTAGTTATTGTCGAGTCGCCAGCCAAAGCGAAAACAATTAATAAATATCTAGGTAATGACTTTATTGTAAAGTCGAGTGTTGGTCACGTACGTGATCTTCCCCATAGTAGCACCGGTAAAAAAGTTGCGGCTAAGTCTCCGGCTGAAGTACGTAAAATGGAACCGGCAGCAAAAGCTAAATACAAAGCCAAGCGTGATAAACAAGCGTTGGTTAATCGTATGGGCATTGACCCCGATAAAAATTGGGCAGCCAATTATCAAATACTACCAGGTAAAGAAAAAGTTGTTGCAGAACTTCAAAAGTTAGCAGAGAAAGCCGACATCATCTATCTCGCAACCGATTTGGATCGCGAGGGAGAAGCGATTGCCTGGCATTTAAAAGAAATTATTGGTGGAGACGATGAAAAATTCCGTCGTGTAGTTTTTAATGAAATAACTGAAACGTCAATTCAACAAGCGTTCTCTACGCCAGGTGAATTAAGTATGCCGGGTGTTAATGCTCAGCAAGCAAGACGTTTTCTCGATCGTGTCGTTGGCTTTATGGTCAGCCCATTATTGTGGAAAAAAGTAGCCCGTGGTTTATCTGCAGGACGTGTTCAATCTGTTGCAGTAAAATTAGTTGTTGAAAAAGAGCGTGAAATCAAAGCATTTGACCCAAAAGAGTTTTGGGAAATTGCTGCGGATACTCACGCATCAACAGGTGAAGTACTCGCGCTTGATGTTACCCATGAAAATGGAAAACCATTTAAGCCGACTAATGAAAAACAGACGAATGCGGCTTTAGCGATTTTGAAACCAGCAGATTATGCTGTGAGTAAACGTGAAGATAAGCCATCAAAAAGTACACCGTCTGCACCGTTCATTACCTCTACATTACAGCAAGCAGCTAGTACTAAATTAGGCTACGGCGTTAAACGTACTATGGGCTTAGCTCAGCGTTTGTATGAAGCGGGTCATATAACTTATATGCGTACTGATTCAACCAATCTAAGTAAAGATGCGGTAGAAATGTGTCGCAATTACATTGCTGATAGCTTTGGCGAAAACTATTTACCTGAAAATGCAAAAGTTTATGGCTCTAAAGCCGGTGCTCAAGAGGCGCATGAGGCAATACGCCCATCAAACGTTAAACTTGAAGCGGCATTTCTTGAGGGTATTGAACCCGATGCTAAGAGACTTTATGAACTAATTTGGCGTCAGTTTGTTGCCTGTCAAATGACCGCTGCTCGTTATACAGTCAGCACATTAACTATTAGTGCTGCTAGCTTTGATTTAAAAGCTAAAGGCCGAGTGATGCAGTTTGATGGTTGGACAATTGTTCATCCACAGCTGAGTAAAGGCGATGATACACATTTACCTGACTTGCAAGTTGGCGAAGTATTAACGTTAGATAATATTGAACCCACCCAGCACTTTACTAAGCCGCCAGCACGTTTCGGTGAAGCATCATTGGTAAAAGAGTTAGAAAAACGCTCTATCGGTAGACCTTCAACGTATGCGTCAATTATTTCAACGATTCAAGATCGCGGTTATGTTCGGTTAGACAAAAAACGTTTTTACGCTGAAAAAATGGGTGAAATTGTTACTAACAGTTTATCTGGTAGCTTTGAAAAATTAATGAGCTATGAATTCACCTCGAATATGGAACAAGAGCTTGATGAAATAGCAGGTGGTACTGCTGATTGGAAAGGTGTCTTAGATGAGTTTTATAAAAACTTTACCAAACAATTATCAAAAGCTGACCAACCATCTGAAGATGGTGGTATGCAAACCAATGAACCGGTATTAACTGATATAGATTGTCCTACCTGTAATCGTAAAATGGGCATTCGAACGGCTCAAACTGGTGTGTTCTTAGGTTGCTCTGGTTATGCGCTACCACCAAAAGAACGTTGTACAAAAACGATGAACTTAACGGCGGGTGAAGAAGCTGAAAGTGTTTTAGCTGAAGATGCTGAAACTGAAGCGCTTATGGCTATGCGTCGTTGTGATAAATGTGGCACCGCAATGGACAGCTACCTTATTGACGAAACGCGAAAATTACATGTCTGTGGTAATAACCCCGTATGTGATGGCATTGAAGTTGAAAAGGGCGAGTTTAAAATTAAAGGTTATGATGGACCTATTTTAGATTGTGACCGTTGTGAAGAGCCAATGGAATTGAAGTCTGGCCGTTTTGGCAAGTATTTTGATTGTACTAATGAAGAATGTAAAAATACCCGTAAGTTATTAGCGAGTGGTGAAGCCGCGCCGCCAAAAGAAGACCCTGTGCAACTGCCTGAACTTGAGTGTGAAAAATCTGAAGCACACTTTGTTCTACGTGATGGCGCAGCGGGTATCTTTTTAGCGGCACACACTTTTCCACGTTCTCGTGAAACACGAGCACCTAAGGTTGCTGAGCTACAACGTTTTAGAGACCGTATATCAGAAAAATTCTATTACTTAGCTGATGCACCAGCAAAAGATAACGAAGGGAATTTGTCGGTAGTACGTTACAGCCGTAAAACGAAAGAGCAGTACGTAATGACAGAGATTGCTACTGAGGAAGGTAAGCCTAAAGCAACTGGTTGGACTGCTAAATATATTGAGGGCAAGTGGGTAGAAGATATCCCTAAGCCGAAAAAGAAAGCAGCTAAAAAACCAGCGGTAAAGAAAACAGCAACAAAGAAAAAACCAAAAAAGACAGATGATAAGTCTGCTGAATAAGCTAACTCAGCGCTGAAAAAAATAGGTACCGTTGGTACCTATTTTTTTGTGCTCAATAAACTGCACAGATAAGGCTAATCTATTCCCTCTAACTCATCTAATACTTTTCGTGCTTGTGCTAATGTACAATCCGTTTGTGCCATCAATGCAGCGATAGTCAGAGGATTAAGGCGACTTGCTAGTGTTACTAGACTTTCATGACTTAAGTGTTGGTATTCTTTCTTAAGGCGTTTTGACAGCCATAGCCAGCTGACTTCATTATCATTTTCTATAAACGTTACTATGGATTGTAATTGTTTTGGTGTTGCTTGCAATTGCCAATTTCTAGAGCGGCCTATACGACTCAGCTGGCAGCCTTGTTGCCTAATATACAGCTTTAGAGCGTAAGATTTCATTGTTCGGCGTAAAAATGAGGGGAGGTTAATCGAGTTAATTATTTCCACAGCATTAATCGTTTTGAATGGTTTAGGTAAGTTTGGGATGATTCGATATATATCCAAGACACATGAAGTTGTGTATATCAGCTGAAACAAACATCTTCATGTGATTTGAGGGCAAGTAATAAACTACCACTTCTTCTTTGGTTGAAATAATAAATCGAGTTCATTCTCTTCACTTTTTGCTTTTTTCGCGGCATCTTTGGCATTGGTATGCTTTAAAGCATCAGTGATATCTTCTAATTGTTGTGCAACATCAGCTTGCCTAGTTGTTACATAATCATTTTTTACTGTGGTGCTGGCTAAACTTTGCAAAGCTTTTTCAAAGTACTGTCTAGCAGAGCCAAGCATTTCTTTATTAAAAGCCATAGTACCGCGTTTAACTAAGCTTTCAATATTGATTTTTAATTGCATGACAGCTAAGCGTTGATCTTCTGCAGAGAAGGTCTGTGCGTCTAAAGCACCTTTACTTTGTTCTGACTTAAGCACTGCACGTAATTTTTTAATACATTGTAGGATAGCAACGAGTTGTTGCTCGTTATCTGGCAAGGTAAAGCTTTCTTCTGCAGCGCTTTGATTATCAGCCAGATCTTCCGAAGCTTTTAATCGTGATGATAATTCCTGTACTCTTTTTTTAATACCTTTTACAACAGGCATAAGTTCTTGCATTGTTTTAGCTGCATTTAAACTACGGCGGTTTAATATTTTGATAATATTTGGGTTGCTAGGCAGGTTAGCTAAATTTAGTATTAGCTCCTCACTTTCATCAATAATCGCTTTTTGCTTCGATACTTTAATGCGCTTTTCGGCTTCTAATTTTTCTTTATGTTGTTGAATGGAAGTTACCACAACAACAATAATGATTAAGGCAATAATTAAGCCAACAATAATAGCAACCATTTAAGATTCTCTTGAATAAATAAACTACTAAGCAGTCTACAAAAAATGCTTTGTTTAGCATAGTACTAGTTGTAGATTTAGCTGAAAAATGTGTAAAAAAAGCTGTTTGTTAATATAGTATAACTAAGTAAAAAATAATCTTTATGAAATATGAGCGAAGTGGGGGATTTTATTTACAAAAAGTAAAAAATTATTATGGTATAAATGTCCGATTAAGTATATTATTTTGGCATAAGCACATTACAAATCTCGCATTTTTTAATGCTACTTGAGTATTTATATGAAATTACAGCAACTGCGTTATATCGTTGAAGTCTTAAACAATAACTTAAATGTTTCTGCGACAGCAGATAGCTTATTTACCTCACAACCCGGCATTTCTAAACAGGTAAGAATGCTAGAAGATGAGTTAGGTATTCAAATTTTTGGTCGTAGTGGTAAACACCTCACACACGTAACAGAAGCTGGTCAAGATGTTATAGATATTGCGACACAAATTCTTTCAAAAGTTGAAGGTATTAAAGCTGTTGCTCGAGAGCATACTCAGCCAGATGAAGGTAAATTGCGTATTGCTACCACGCACACTCAAGCGCGTTATGCCTTACCTGATGTTATTAAAGGCTTTATTAAACGATATAGTAAAGTATCATTACATATGTCTCAGGGCACACCTGCACAAATAAGTGATGCGGCCGCTAAAGGTGATGCAGACTTCGCTATAGCTACAGAGTCATTACACTTGTATAACGATTTGGTAATGCTTCCTTGTTATCACTGGAATCGCAGTATTATTGTTCGTCCAGATCATCCATTAGCTAAAAAGCAAAACCTAACGATAAATGATATTGCAAAATATTCACTTGTTACTTATGTTTTTGGCTTTACAGGTCGTTCAGAGCTTGATGCCGCTTTTGATGCCGCTGGTGCAAAACCTAAAATTGCTTTCACAGCAACAGATGCTGACGTCATAAAAACTTATGTTCGTTTGGGTGTAGGCGTTGGAGTCATTGCTTCAATGGCAATTGATCAACGTATTGATAGTGACCTTGTTGTGATTGATGCAAGTCACCTATTTAAAGCCAGTACAACTAAAATTGGCTTCAGACGAGGTAGTTTTTTACGTGCCTATATGTATGACTTTATAGAGCGTTTTGCACCTCATTTGACTAAAGATATTGTTACGCGAGCTATGTTATTAAAGAATAACCATGAAGTTGATGAGTTTTTGAAAGATATTAAATTACCAACGCGTTAAACGTTGGAGTAACGACCGGTGATAATCTTTTATTACCGGTCGTACGCTAATCAAGCATTCCAAAGCGAATACTTGTAAATGTCATCACTGACTAGCCATGTAATCTTATAAACTTTGCCAGTAATACCTCTTCATTTTCAACATTATCTGTATCGGGTTTCACGCAATCTATAGGGCAGACACTGACGCAGGTTGGTTTGTCATAATGACCGATACATTCAGTACATTTATCCACATCAATCTCATAAATCTCTTCACCAAGGGTAATTGCACCATTGGGGCATTCAGGATCACACATATCGCAATTAATACATGAGTCTAATATCTTTAATGCCATATCACTTGTGACCTTTTATCATCGGCAAGCGATTAATCTTTTTGGTTTTGTGCAAATGGATGACGAGTTGTACCGCCTTCATCCAAATAGCGCATGATAATGCCAAAAGATAAATCTAATTCTGTATCAAGTTCAATTGCTACAAAGTGACCTGATCCTTTTGCATCATTAATGCTCTCACCATTTTTACTGTTAATCATATTACTTAGGGTAAATGTTTGATTGCCAGTGGGCGTCATTAATTCAAGCAGATCACCAGTAAGGAACTTGTTTTTAACGTCAATTTCAATAAAACCCGTTTCTTCATTACGGCCAAGCACTTCCCCGACAAATTGTTGAGTATCACTTTTTGAATAGCCATAATCATAGTTTTGCGTATCACTGTGGCGATGACGTTGTAAAAATCCTTCGGTATAACCACGGTGTGCTAGATGTTCTAAGTCAGTATTTAGACTTTGATTGAATGTTCTGTCTGCCATGGCATCATTAATAGCTTGACCATAAACTTGCGCTGTTCTTGCACAATAATAAAATGACTTAGTTCGTCCCTCAATTTTAAGTGAGTGTACACCAATTTTAACCAAGCGCTCAACGTGCTCTACAGCGCGTAGATCTTTTGAGTTCATGATGTAAGTGCCATGCTCATCTTCAAATGCTGGCATATATTCACCAGGGCGGCCTTGCTCTTGCAGTAAAATGACATCATCGATAGGTTTCTGTGAGGGGACGATAATATCTTGTTCTGGCATATATATTTCAACGGACTCCGGTTTAACAGCAACAATATCACCTGTTTCTGTTTCTTTGGCTTCATGAGTATCATACTTCCAACGGCAGGAGTTCGTGCAGGTTCCTTGATTGGGATCTCTTTTATTGATATAGCCTGAAAGTAAACAGCGACCAGAGTAGGCCATGCAAAGAGCGCCATGGACAAATACTTCTAGTTCCATTTCAGGGCAATGAAATCTGATATCTTCAATTTCATCAAGGGATAGTTCTCTCGACAATATTACACGTTCTATTCCCTGTTGCTGCCAAAACTTCACCGTTGCCCAATTGACTGCATTTGCTTGTACTGACAAGTGAATAGGCATATCAGGAAAGTTTTCTCTAGCCAGCATAATAAGGCCAGGGTCTGACATGATTAATGCATCTGGCTTCATGGCAATAACAGGTGCAATATCTTTCAGAAAGGTTTTTAGCTTGCCGTTATGTGGTGCTATGTTGTTAACCAGATAGAATTTTTTGCCTAGTTGATGTGCTTCATTTATGCCTATTTGAATATTCTCTAAACTAAACTCATTGTTTCTGACCCGCAAAGAATAACGAGGTTGGCCAGCATAAACAGCATCTGCACCGTAAGCAAAAGCATATCGCATATTTTTCAAACTACCGGCAGGAGAAAGAAGTTCAGGTTTTATCATGAGGTACTCAAAGTTAAAATGGAATAAAAACGAAAAAAATTAGCGGCAAATTATACTCAATAGCCATTGCTGCGACTATTTCGAATTAAGCTAAAGGTGATGTGGATCAACATTTATTTAGCTAATGTCGATAGATGTGTGTAATAGGTTATAGGTAAAATGTAGATAACCCAGCTATTAGCTTGAAAAACATTGATAAAAAGCATTACTTTTAGAAAAATGTGCTACTTTTAATGGTAAGCACAATAAAAATAAAGGTGGATTTATGGCAACTGAAAATGCCCTGTATACAATTTTGACTGAAAAGATAAAACAAGACACTCTCGTATTACCCACATTACCGGAGGTAGCATTAAAAGTTAGAAGTGCTGCGGATGATCCTGATATTAATTTAAATCAAATGAGTGATATTATTGCGCAAGATCCAGCCTTATCTTTAGGTATGCTCAAAGTTGCTAACAATGCGATCTTGGGACGTAGTATTAAAGTTGAAACTGTTCCGCAAGCGGTAACCCGTATTGGCTTAAATCAAATTAAAAGTATTGCAACGGCAATGGCTATAGAGCAAGTATTTGTTTCGCATAATGACGTTGTTACTATGTATATGAATAAGGCTTGGGTAAAAACTATTGATATCGCATCAGTGGCGATTAGCTTGATGGATTTATATTTAAAAGAGAATAAGCGTACCTCACTATCGTTAGACACCATTACATTAGCGGCATTAATACATAATATTGGTGTTTTACCTATTTTGACTGAGGCAGAAAATCATCCTGATGTTTTTGCTAACCCTACTTTTTTACAGCAAGCAATTATTAAATTATCTGGACGAGTGGGGGGAGCAATTACCCGCAGTTGGGGGTTTTCTGAGGACTTTACTTTATTAGCTGAAAGTTGGAGCGATTTAACTATTTTACCAACTGAAGTTCATTATTTGGATTTTATAAGAGCAGGAGCTATTTATCATAATGTCTTTAAAAATGAATCTACCAAAGAGGCATTATTAAAAAATTATACTAAGAAAGGAATTTTACCTTCTGTTGATTATATGGAAGGTGATGAATTTAAAGAAATGTGCGATGGTGTAAAGGCTATGTTTATTTAATTATAACTAAAGTTACTTTTAAATTAAATAATAATAAAAATGGCAACCTTGAGTTGCCATTTTTATTTAATGCTAAAATATATATACCCGTTACCAATCAATATGCAAGTTTCAGAGTGCTTGAGCAATTTCAATTCAAGGCGCTGTGATGAAATAATGGTTATTCAGGAGAATATGCTCCTGCATTCTCTAATAAGCTACATCCATGTAGCGCCATTATAAATCACAGCAACGATGAAGTGATTTTGCTCAAGCGCTTCTTCGATGGGTTTTAAATGACTTTATACGGCGTTAAATAATCAAACCATAGAATGACTATGCTTAAATTATTTGCCTTACCTAAAGTGAATTTAATTCCCACTGAAATCCTGCACTTTGAATGGTAACGGGTATTGTTTAATCTTTTTCTAAAAGGTCAGTCGTCTTCATCGAAAACTCAGCCAATAGATCGATAATGAAACGATTTAACTCTCCAGACATTAGTGCAAAATCTGCATCAAGTTTAGCCACTACATCATCACTATCGATATCATCATTTTGTTCGTGAATAACATCAAAAAACTTTACTCGTTTTATCGCTAAGTCATCACATAAAATAAAGGATAACGATTCATCCCATTCTAACGCTACTTTTACAACGTATTTATCAGCATCTAAATGTGATTTAATCTCTTCACTCAACAGGTCTTGGTTTTTAACACGAACAACCGCACCATCATCACCTAAAGCATTAAACTCAGCTTCCATACCTAAAGTAAACTTACCACCTAAACTTTTCTCGTTTAGCCAGTCAGTCATGGTTTCATCAGCACAAATGTCAGGTTCGAAACTGGTAACCGGTAAGGTGCCAAGTACTTTACGCAATAACGCTAATAAATCTTCTGCTTTACCACGTGAGCTTGAATTGATAACGATGATATTATTAACAGGGCTTATGTAAGCATGGGTATCTGTTATACGAGAAAAAGCACGAGGTAGTAATTCAAACGTTATATCTTCTTTGAACTGTTCTTTTTCTTTTTTCGTAGCACCACGGCCTTGCTCTAGTTCAAGTAAGTTGACTTTTTCTTCAACCATATCTTTAATAACGGAGGCAGGAAGCATTTTTTCTTCTTTGCGCGCACAAACTAGAAAGTTACCGTTTGCACTATGTACACTGGTATCACCATGTTTACCTAATGCGTTAATCCAACCAAAGTGAGCAACTTCTGTAGAGCCTAGAGGGGTAAAGAGGTGCTCAGATAAATGTTTTTCTAAGTCTTCTTCAGACCATTCAAATGGGCGAGTAAAGGCAAAAAAGTAAAGGTTTTTAAACCACATAAGTAAATCCTAGGCTGATAAGAGAGTGTTTCGGCGATTATCATACCTGAATTCTAATGTTAAGACAGCAGCTTTTAGCTATACCTCATGTCAGGTAACGTCATGCGATAGCTTAAGCCTTCACCTGATTCTGAGTAGGCGTCAATTGAGCCGTTAAGAGTATCAATGACTAAATTTTTAATTATATGAGTGCCTAAACCAGTGCCACCCTTATCTAGCTGAGTGGTATAAAAAGGGTCAAACAATTGCTCAAGCTGCTCTTCTGTAACACCGACACCATTATCTTTATACAGTATAACTAGTCTTTGTTGATCGATACTCACATCTATATTGATCATCCCGCGGTTAATATTATTAAAACCATGGATAATAGAATTGATAATTAAATTAATAATGATTTGAGCAATAGCACCAGGGTGTGTGTAAATTTCAATATGTGGATCGCAACTTATTTTAACACAGTGATTGGTTTTCTTTAATTTAGGATGAATTGACTGGATGATCTCATCAAGATATTTAGCAATATTGATTAATCTCACTTTATCATTGGTTTGATCAACAGCAACTTGCTTAAAGCTGGTAATTAACTCTGCAGCTCTTTGTAAGTTACTGGATAGCAATTCGATACTTTGTTGTGCATTACCTATAAAACTGTCAATGGTGCGCTTTGACAATTTTTGTGCGCTGATGTCTTGTTGTAATTTAGTAGTAATATCAGCTAAATAGCTAGCTGAAGTAATACTAATGCCAATAGGGGTATTTATTTCATGAGAAACCTCAGCACTGAGTTGTCCTAAAGATGACATTTTCTCTGCTTCTAATAACCTGTCTCGTGCTTTACTTAGGTCGATTATTGAGCTTTTTAAATCTTTATTTGTGGTCATCAGTGTACTTTCAGTTTTACGGCGGCGGTTATTCTCGCCTTCTAGTTGGTGCTGCTGTGCTAGCATTTCTTTTTGTTGAACTTCCATTTTTAATAACGTTCTACTTAACGTAGAGGTTTTTCTTGCTACTTCCTGCTCAAGTAATAAATTTTGTTCATCTAATTTGTCATTTGCCAAATTAGTTTCTCGTTGCGATAAAGAAAGTTTGTCTTTAAATTCAACTAGTTCATCAATAAGATTATTGTAAGCATCCTCTAAAACATCAAGTTCATTTCTTTCATCGTTCATACTATGAAATTTAGATGCTTCAGGATCATGGAGATCAAGTTGTTTCATTTGGTTAGTTAAGTCTTTTAGCGGATCAGTTAATAATTTTGTAAAAGCCAATGAGAATAAGAACACCAGAAAAGCGGTTTTGACAATAGCGTTGCCGATGAGAAAATAAATTCCTACTTCGATGCGGCTAAAAATAACATCATTACTCGAGAGTAAGGTAACGGTTCCAACGGTTGTAGTTCGTCCTGAAAACTCAAATATCAGCGGAAAAGAGTGGCCGAATAGCCCATCGCTTAACGAGCTAATACTCTGATGTTCATTATAGTTCTCTTGCGCAGCTAGGTTAGTAACGGTAAGTACTTCACCAAGTTGAGTAATAACATTATTGGCTTCATCTGTTACGGTTATCCCTTGTATCATAGGGATAGCTATTAAACCTTCAGAAATATCAACAGCTTGTTGAGTGTTTAGTTCCCAAACAGCACGCGTTAAGCTACCACTAATTGTTTTTTGTAAGGTGAGAAGTTCACTATTGATATGACTTTTGGTATTAAAATATTCAGCAATAATTTGAATGCCAGTAACACTGACCGTTAAAATAAAATAAACAGAGAGGACTCTTGTTAATAGCTTACGCGATATGCTGGTTATTTTCATATCAGTTATCTTTTAGGTGTCTTTTAGGTGATTTTAGGAACTTACAGTTAATTCTAGTGAATCTTTTATAAAGTGCGCGAAAATAAATTATATAGTCTAAAATTATAATAATTTCTTGTTTAATTCAATTGAAACATTATTTTATATAAATAGATACCATGACAGTTATAGGTGTTTTTTATGAATTTAACTTTACAGTTGTAACAAAAGTGTAATCTTCATATTGTAAAGTACTATCTATTAATGCCCTTACAGATAATTTAAAATTTACTTATTAGGAATACCCATGAAACTGATTAAAAGCTGTATTACAATGGCTGTTTGTTCTTTATTAACATTACCTACATTTGCTGCCGATGACGCAATTAGCAAAAAGCAGGAAAATAAAGAGGTTATTGACTTTTACGGAAAGTTGAATATTTCATTACAAGCCACTGAAGAAAAAGGTGAATCATTTAATGAGCTAAAAAGTAATGCTTCTCGGGTTGGTGTAAAAGGTAAATATTATTTAGATAATGGCTTAACTGCTATTTATAAACTGGAATGGCAAGTCAATGTTAATGATGATAGTAAAGATACGCTAACGGCTCGTAATCAATGGGTTGGTGTCAAAGGTAACTTTGGAGAGCTTACTGTTGGTCGATCAGACACTACTTTGAAAGTATCTCAAGGTAAGTTTGATTTGTTTAATGATTATGAAGGTGATTTGAAACATCTTTTCATAGGGGAAAATAGAGTGGCCGATTCTATAACTTATAAATCTCCTGTTTTTAAACATTTCCAAGTATTAACCAGTTATATTATTTCTGATGATCATGAAGCCGATGATCCATATTCAGTAGGTGTTTTTTTTGGTGATTTAAACTTGAAAAAAACCGATTTTTTCTTATCAGTTGCTCATGATGAAAATATGCCAGTTAAATTTAAGGGGGTTGACGGAGGAGGAGACTCTATTTCTACAACCGAGCCCTTAGCTAATACACGTGTAACAGGTAT
The DNA here is from genome assembly GCF_002836255.1 of Colwellia sp. 75C3. GTDB lineage: Bacteria > Pseudomonadota > Gammaproteobacteria > Enterobacterales > Alteromonadaceae > Colwellia. Next base: position 355,506 of record NZ_PJAU01000031.1, read on the forward strand.
GTATCAAATTGGTGATTTACGCTTGGGGGCTATGTTCGTTGATACTGAAGTTGTTACTACGGGGAAATCTGAAACAGGTTATGCTGCTAATCTATCTTATAAAATAGGTAAAGTGCTTACTAAAGTTGAATATCAAGAATTTGCTGGGGCTGATGCCATTAGTATCGGTGCTGATTATAAATTAGGTAAAAAGACTAAGGTGTATGCTTGGTATACTGATAGAGAAGGGAATATCGTTAAAGGGAATGATGGTAATTTCTATAAGTTCTCTGATGCAGGGAAATATTTTGCTATTGGAATGGAACAAAAATTCTAAATATTACCTTTATATTTAATTTTTAATTCAAACAAAGCCGTTAACTTACTGTGGGTTAATGGCTTTTTTATATATTTATGCTTGGTAAAACGATAAGCTTTATTGATATTTTCACTTTTGTCATAAAACTGTCACTTAACTTCTGCACAATAACTTATCAAGTGTAATCTTTTGTTAATGTTTGCTTTGCAAACAATAGATTCAATCAGCTAGTCATATTATTAGGATGTATACATGAGTCGAAAAATTTTAGTTGTTGAGGATGAGACCCCTATCAGGGAGATGATTAGCTTTGTATTAGATCAAAATGGTTTTAATGCTATTGAAGCCAGTGACATTGACCAAGCATTAGCAAAAATTCATGATCCTTATCCTGATTTAATATTACTAGATTGGATGTTACCTGGTGGCACTGGCGTTGCGCTCGCGAAAAAGCTAAAACAAAATGAATACACACGTAATATCCCCATTATTATGCTGACAGCAAGAAGTGATGAGGATGATAAAGTAAAAGGTTTTGAAGCCGGAGTTGATGACTATGTAACTAAGCCTTTTTCACCTAAAGAGCTTATTGCACGCATAAAAGCTGTTATTCGCCGTGTTTCTCCAACATCTCTTGAAGAAGAAGTTGATTTTCATGGCTTAAAGCTTGACCCTGTTGCCCATCGTGTTGCTATTAACGGTAATAGCTTAGATTTAGGACCAACGGAGTTTCGTTTATTGCACTTTTTCATGACCCATACGGAACGAGTATATTCACGTGAACAGTTATTAGATAATGTTTGGGGCACCAATATTTACGTTGAAGACCGCACTGTTGATGTTCATATCAGACGCTTACGTAAAGCCATTTCAGGTGAAGGACATGAAGACTTTGTGCAAACTGTCCGTGGGGCCGGTTATCGCTTTTCAAGTAAATTAAAAAAAGTCAGTTCACTGTAGCTTTTTCTCTGTTGGAAATTAATTAGACAAGTATGCACTTCCGTTTATCTTTTATAAATATTATTTATCGCTTAATGGGCTTATTAGTCACCAGTGCTTTTGTTGGCTGGTTATTTGATTATGTTTTGCTAGCCATGCTTGCCACCAGCATATTTTTATTGGTTTGGCATTATCATCATTTATTTAAACTGATCAATTGGCTTTGGCAGTCGAAAGCTTTATCTCCTCCACAAGCAAAAGGGGTGTGGGGGTATTTATATGATGGTTTATATAGGCAAGTTAAACAGCAGCGTAATAAGCAAAAGCAATTAAACGAAAAAATACGCCGTTTTCGTGATGGCGCAGAAGCACTGCCTGATGCGGCATTAATGTTATCTGAGGAACTGACCATTGAGTGGGGTAATAAAAAAGCCCAACGCCTTCTGGGGGTTCGTTGGCCGGATGACTTTGGTTTACGGATAGATAACTTACTGAGAGCACCTGAATTTTCAGATTATTTAGCAAACGAGAATTTTGAGTACCCTTGTTTGTTAATCTCTCCCTTTCATTCTGATGTACAACTTGAAATACGCCTTATGGCTTATGGCAGCGAACATGTATTACTTCTAGCAAGAGATATATCTAACCTCCAGCGTTTAGAGGATATGCGGCGTGATTTTGTTGCCAATGTCTCACATGAGTTAAAAACACCTTTAACCGTTGTTCGCGGATATGTTGAAATGATTCAAGCTTCCCAGGAAACATTTGAACCTATTTGGCAAAAAGCTTTTCAGACTATTGAAGGGCAAGTCTCTCGTATGGATCGTTTAGTTGAACAATTACTTAATTTAGCTAAAGTAGAAAATAATAGTGGTGATGAGAAGCAATGCATCAATATGGCACAATTAATTCGAACATTAGTTGATGAAGTCACTTGGCTTAACCAGGATAAACAGCACCAAATTAGCCTGAATATTTCTACGGATATTTGTGTTTTAGGCTCTGAAACTGAATTGAAGAGTGCTTGTGCCAACCTTCTATCTAATGCTATTGCTTATACTCCACCTAAAGGCTGTATTGAGGTGAGTTGGCTGTTAATAGATAATAAAGCTATTTTTTCAGTCAAAGATAATGGTGATGGTATTAAACCAGAGCATCTTAATCGTTTGACTGAGCGCTTTTATCGTATAGATAGATCTCGTTCGAGAGATACTGGTGGTTCGGGTTTAGGGTTAGCAATAGTGAAACATGTTTTACATCACCATCAAGCTGAATTAGTAATTAACAGCCATTGGGGGCAGGGAAGTGAATTCTCAATCTGTTTTGACTCAAGCACTCTATCTGTTACTTAAGAATAATTAATAGATGATATACATTAGATTAACTCTATGATTATTTAAAATATCCAGAATGACATTATTGCCAATCGTAATATCATCTTCTTACTCAATTAAGCGTATTTTAATCACATTCTCATCGAGTTCATCTCCCCTTAATTAGCTTGTTGATATTATCTTCTTATTGCTCGTCATAATTCTGTCATAAAACATCCATATAATTGTCATGTTCACTTCGTATAGTGTGAACAATTAAATAGTTCAAACTCTTACCGGAGATAACCATGAGTTTAAAGAAAGTTATAAGTATTATAAGTTTATCAAGTCTAATTTGTTTTTCAGCAGCAGCGCTTGATGAAAAGTTACCCGAGTATAAAAAAGTTAGTGGTATTTCAGGTAATGTCTCTTCAGTAGGCTCTGATACCTTAGCAAATATGATGACATTCTGGGCTGAAGACTTTAAGCGCACTTACCCAAATGTGAATATACAAATTCAAGCTGCGGGATCATCTACTGCGCCACCAGCATTAACGGAAGCAACCGCAAACCTTGGCCCAATGAGCCGAAAAATGAAAATGCGCGAAATTGAAGCATTTCAAAAACGTTACGGTTATAAACCTACCCGAGTAAGAGTAGCAATTGATGCTTTAGCTGTTTTTGTTCATAAAGATAACCCATTAGAAGGCTTAACAATTGCACAAGTTGATGCTGTTTTTTCTAATAATCGAAAATGTGGCGCGGATAAAGATATTGACCGTTGGGGTGACCTTGGTTTAGACGGTGTTTGGACAGGAAAAGATGTACAACTTTACGGTCGAAATTCAGTATCTGGCACCTACGGTTACTTTAAAAAGAAAGCGTTATGTAAAGGTGATTTTAAAAACAGTGTTAATGAACAACCTGGTTCAGCATCAGTAGTACAATCTGTTTCTGCTTCACTTAATGGCATAGGATATTCAGGTATAGGTTACCGAACTTCTGGCGTACGTGCTTTACCCTTAGCTAAAAAAGGAACTACCTTTATTGAAGCGAATATGGAAAATGCTATTTCAGGTAAGTATCCACTATCACGTTATTTATATGTTTATGTTAACAAGCATCCAAATAAGGCCCTTCCTCCAATGGAGGCAGAATTTTTGAAAATGATTCTTTCTAAATCAGGACAAGAAATTGTTGAGAAAGATGGCTACATACCACTACCAAGTGAAGTAGTTGCGAAAGAATTTAAGAAATTAGGTTTATAATTCGGATACTCCATTACTATCATTTAATAGGGCAAGCTTGAATCAAGCTAGCCCTATTCATTTCACCTTTCCTCATTATTACTTCCATTCTCCTTATCATTTAATTCATCTTCAGTTGTGTCAATAAAACATCATCAGTTAAAATATATATAATTAATGAGTTTCATTGATATAATGTAATCCCAATAAAACTACTCAGTGATCTTTAAAAGAGCTCAAATTATTCAATAACATTGTTACTTTCTAACCCAATAGCTAGCTATTGCTCAAGTGCCTTGTTTTTGATAATTTATTATCATTGCTTATGTTGAAGTGAAGTTGAACCATTAATTAAATTAATTGGTATCAGTGAGTCGTTGTTGTCGCTTATTTTGAAGGAAAAGTATGGAAATTATTTTAGCTAACCCTCGTGGTTTTTGTGCGGGTGTTGATAGAGCCATAAGTATTGTTGAGCGCGCTTTAGATTTATTTGGCGCTCCTATCTATGTTCGTCATGAAGTTGTGCATAATAAATTTGTTGTAGATGGCCTAAAAGAACGTGGCGCTATTTTTGTTGATGAGCTTGATGAAGTACCTGATGATAATACCGTTATTTTCAGTGCTCATGGTGTATCGAAAGCGGTAAGACAAGAAGCAAAATCTAGAGAATTAAAAGTATTTGACGCCACTTGTCCGTTGGTAACAAAAGTTCACATGGAAGTTTCTCGTGTTAGCCGTAAGGATATTGAATGTATTCTTATCGGACATGCAGGGCATCCAGAAGTTGAAGGGACTATGGGACAATATAGCAGTGACTCTGCAGGTATTTACTTAGTTGAATCTCCTGATGATGTTGCGAATTTAGTGGTTAAAAACCCAGAAAAACTGTATTTCTGTAGCCAAACCACTTTATCTGTAGATGATACTATGGATGTAATATCAGCTCTGCAAGCTAAATTCCCATTAATTGAAGGGCCACGTAAAGATGATATTTGCTATGCGACTCAAAATCGCCAAGATGCAGTTCGAGAAATAGCAGATAAAGTTGATCTTATGTTGGTCGTTGGCGCAAAAAACAGTTCGAACTCTAATCGACTTAAAGAGCTGGCAAGTAAAATGGGCGTCACCTCTTACTTAATTGATACAGCAGATAATATTGAAACAGACTGGTTGATAGACGTTAATAAAGTGGGAGTAACCGCAGGTGCATCAGCGCCTGCAATACTAATAAAACAAGTTGTTGAAGCACTAAAAACACATGGTGGTCATCAAGTTATAGAGCATCCTGGAAAAGAAGAGAGCATAGTGTTTGCAGTACCCATTGAATTGCGCTAGTCTTAATCTACCAGCAGAAAGTTAAATAATTCGTTATGTTAATACCTTGTTGCAAAGCTTGTGGGCATGGTGTTAATGTACGGTTGTCGGTTGATTTGTATTATTAGTCTATATCTTATTGTTAACCATGCGTTTTATGCATTGGCTAATTATTGGTTAGATTAGAGCCGTGAGTAGTCGCTGTAAACATTAAAAAAATAATGGTGAAGTGTTAGGATGCTACTCTTAATAGGTTGTGCTGATTTTTGAATATCAGTACGGCTGTGTTATAACCATGGAAATGGTAGGGTAGTAAATTATGCGACTACAATCTAAATTGAATCCAAGCCTCCTTGGTTTTCTCTCCGATAATCTTAATCGATTTTTACAGTCTTACAGTTATGCTCCCTCAGTGAATTTTTCTCTACACTTATCCAATGTTACCGTTTTATCCCCTTTATTTTTCTATAAAATTGATTCATTTCCCTTATGGAGTAAATATGAATAATTATTCAATAGTAGCTAGTTTGAAAAGTACTCAACGTGGCATGACCTTTCTTGAGGTTCTTATCGCTTTGGTCATAATGGTAACGGGTATTTTAGGTGCTGTTGCAATGCAAATTACTGCGAAACAGGGCAGTTTTGATGCCATGCAGCGTTCTTTAGCTTCAAGTTTGGCACAAGATATCATTGCTAGAATGCGTACACAAACACCATCGGTAAACCCAGATTTAGCACTAAGGGAATATATAAAAAGCGATTATGGCGAAGGAAAATATATAGATGATGCCAGCATTGTGGATATGATTAAGAACGACCGGTATGAGTGGGAATTGGCACTTATGGGCGGTAATGTTACTGCAGGCACTGTCAATGTAGGAGGTTTAATCGGTGGCAGGGGCTGTATTATAGCAGGTGTGGATGTAGCTGGTAATATCGTTAAAAACGCCTATACAGTTGTTGTTAGCTGGCAAGGAAGGCAGAAAATAAAAGACAGCACTAAAAATGGAAGTTGCGGTGCTTTAGCTGCTGCAAGTGGAAAAAGTCGCCAAGTTGTAGTTCAAGCGTTCATTATATAAAACTTTAGGGTAGTAGGCTAAATATGAATGATTTAATGGTAGGGCGTGTACGTCATACTTCAAAAGGGTTTACTCTAGTTGAACTAATGGTCTCATTATCTATTGGTTTAGTTATTTTTGCTGGTGTTATGAGTGTTTTTGTTGGCATGCGTTCTACTACAGCTGAAACTTCGAGTTATGGTGAATTACAAGAGAACGGTCGATTTGCCGTTAGTGTTTTGACTGACGACTTACTAAGGCAAAATTTTTGGGGAGACCTTTCCGGAACCTTTAGCCAGAGTAATTTAATTGCTACTCCTGCTCAACCGGGAGGCGACTGTGTAGGGGAAGGGGTGAATAACGCAACATTCCCTCAAGCGGTAGGTCCTTTTCGAACGCTATGGGGGAAAACGATTGTTGCCGGATCACTCAAGCCACTAACCTGTTTGACTATGGCTGATAACACTCGGATTATGACTGGCTCAGATGTTATTCAATTGAAAAGAGTTATTTCTAATCCCGTTGCTGCTGTAAGCGCTGGGAATTATTACTTAACATCAAATTTAGCCTCCGGCGCCGTGTTTCGAGCTGATGCAGCTGTTCCTGAAATTGATAACTCAAGGTTATGGCAATATCAGCATCATGTTTATTATGTCAGGGAAGAGTCAGATGGAAATGGTTATGTGCCTGTTTTAATGCAAGGGCGCTTGGCTAATTTTAAGATGAGCTTTTCGCCTATAATTGATGGAATTGAAAGAATCCGCTTTATGTATGGCGTAGATACCGATACTGATCCAACTCAGCCAGGTTATGGCATTGTTGATACCTTTATTTCTGCTACTAATATGACCCAAGATTTATGGGATAATACTGGCGGCACTAGAGTATTAGCTGTTAAGGTTTTTGTGTTAGCTCGCGGAATCAGACCTGACAATAAGTATACTAATACTAATTCTTACCAACTGGGGAATGACTTACCCTTTAAGCCAAATGATAATTACCGCCGTTTACTTTTTAGTTCTACAATCACTTTGTACAATAATAGTGTTGAATCGTGGTAATGAGTAACGTAAGCAAAATGACAAGTGAGGTAAACATGAAAAATTCACCCAATATAGCGAATCAAAACGGCGTAGTTCTCGTTGTGTCTCTTGTTTTTTTAGTCGCATTAACTGCTGTAGCTGCGGCGCTAATGCAAAATAGTACAACAGATATGAAAATGTCTGGGGCGAGTGAAGAAAAAGTTGTAGCACTTCAAGAAGTTGTTAGCGCTATTGATGAAGTTATTTTTAATCAAGTAGCTCCAGGGAAAACCAATAGATTTGCTAAACCTATATCAGGTGATAATTTTCCAATCGCTTCGGCCGACTTACTATCAGGAACAACAACAAGCTCAACGGCGACGGTCAATGTCGCAAACAATCAATTTAATATTGATATTGCTTGTCCCCACCTTAAGTTAGCGTCATCTACAGAGGTATTCAGTTGTAATATCTTAAGAGTGAATACTAACCGTACCTATGGACGAACAGGCAATAGTAACATCTCAGCTGACTCAGGCATAGCACAGCAACTATTGAAGTAAAGGAGCAATCTAATGAGATTGTTTTTAAATTTAGCCATTAACATTGTAGCGCATACCGGATTTGGAGAGTTAAAATGAATTTATCAAAGGATAGAAATAGGGCCGTTAAAGTCGTTATCAATCTACTTACCAGTTGTGTTACGGTTTTTTTATTACTGGTTTCTACGAGTAGTTTTAGTGAAGATATCGAGCTCTATATTGGTGAGACCGCTCAACAAAGTAAAACTAGGCCTAAAGTACTCATTATATTTGATAACTCCGGTAGTATGAGTGATCACACCGCGGAATATAAGGCAGGATATGTTAATGATCCTGAAAATCCATATCCAGCTGTTGGAAGTCTAAACGCTTTATCTGATAAATTCATCTACTTTTCTAAAGGCGGGATTGATGGTGCGAGTATACCCATAGTTGATACTGTTGCTAGTAATAATGTTAAAGTGCGCCGATTTCTTGAATCCATCAATAGTTGTGAGGTAGCGCGAGGTATACTTGAAACAGAAGGGATCTATACCGGACATATAAAAGAGTATACATTTTCAGGACACCATGGTAGTTGGCAAGATATTCCTGACAATAATGGTGCGAATATAAACATCATAGATTGTGAAGCTGATGTGCTGAACACTGATATAGATGCAGGTAAAACCAATGCAGGTACCACTAAAGCAGGAGAAAGTCTTCCTTCGGGTTACCCTGTAAATGGGGAGGGTAATAAACAGACTCCCGTATACTATGGCGATCCTTCTGACGTTTCATGGGCAGGCCAAGCTATTACACTTTATACGGATAATTACCTCCGATGGCTCCAAGCCGATGTAGAGGAAACCCCTGGTGATGGTGGTATACCCACTGTGAACAAGACGCGGTTAGATGTTGCGAAAGAAAGTGTGACCACCATAATTAACACAACCCCCAATGTAGATTTTGGTTTAATGGTGTTTAATCCCAATTCAAGAAAAGTTAATGGTGCTGATAACAATTTAAATGGCGGTCGTGTTGTTCATGGTATTCAAGAAACAACCGTAGACGCTAAAGCTGACATATTAGCTTTAATTGATGGTTTGAATGGAGATACTTGGACACCATTGTGCGAAACTTTGTATGAGGCATCTCGATACCTTGGTGGTAAGACAGTTCTTTATGGTAAAGAAAGTGGAGGTGCTCTACCCATTAGAGATTCAAGTGTAGGCGTAGAAGTAAGTGAAGTATATCAAAGCCCATTTTCAGCATGTTCAGACAAAGTATACGTGGTAATTATAACTGATGGTGCGCCGAGTTATGACATGGAAGCTGTTGATGATATTTTTGAACTCCCCGTAGTAACAGGTCAAGATAGTATTTCAATAGCAGATGCCTTTACGGTTGGTACAGCTGATGCTGCATTCGACGGGCAATACAGTTATTTAGCTGCACTCGCTGGCTGGATGAATACAAATGACTTGAATCTTAGTCTTGATGGAAAGCAAATAGCTGAAATACACACTATCGGCTTTGGTGAAGATGCAGAAAGAGATGCCGCTCCTCTACTTACTGAAACCGCTGACTTAGGGGGAGGGCAATATGTCTATGCCAATGATTCTTCTTCGTTAATTAAGGCATTTACTAATTTTCTTAGCAATATAGAACCTAGTAATGATAGCTTGACTTCGGCCTCTGTAGCCTCAAATAACTTTGATAGAACTGAAACATTAGATTCTGTGTACTATGCTATGTTTCAGCCAAGTAGAGGTCCTAGATGGCAAGGTAATATCAAAAAATATAAAGTGATTGATGGCGTTCAAGAAGGAGCTAATGAACTTCCAGCAATAGACCAATCAACAGGGCACTTTTCAGATGAGGTACAAAGTTACTGGTCAAGCAGTGTTGATGGAGATACTGTGTCCAAAGGCGGCGTTGCTGAAATGCTTAGAACAAAAGCTGCTAGAGAGATTAAAAGTGACATAGGCCCTGCTAATCCCGTCGGTTCTGGTAATAAAATGGTTGCATTAACTTATGCTATCGCAAGTACTAGTACTGTGTATCCTTCACAAAGTGATTTAGCTGCAGCGCTAGATGTAGCAGATGATCAGGCTGCTATAGAAGGAAACCTTAACTGGATAAACGGGTTGGACTCTGATGATGATAATGAGGATGAAAATACCGATGATATTCGACCTGATGTTTTTGGTGACCCTTTACATTCTAAGCCAGTTGTTATCAATTATGGTGATGATAATATTTATATTGTCGTAGGTACTAATCACGGTGTACTACACATGTTTAAAGATAATGACGACACTATAGCAGAAACTTGGGCATTTATGCCTAAAGAGTTCCTCTCTAATATTAACTCATTACGCTCTAATCTAACCTCAGACGATAAAGTTTACGGTATCGATGGCCTTATTACTTCACATATTGTTGACCACGATGGGGATGGTGTTGTGAATGGCGATGATAAAGTATGGCTTTTCTTTGGTTATCGTAGAGGTGGTAATTCTTATTATGCAATGGATGTTACAATACCTACGGAACCCTTTGTTATGTGGACTATTAAGGGAGGGGAAACTGGTAGCCCATTTCAAGAGCTAGGACAAACGTGGTCTCAGCCAAAAATAATATATTCAAAATTGAACCTGGATGGGGATACGGCTAAACCATCATTGATTTTTGGTGGGGGCTATGATCCAGCTAAGGACTCTCATTCTATTGGTGGTATTAACGGAGCTGATAGTCAGGGTAAAGCTATTTTTATGGTTGATGCTCTAACAGGGGCATTATTATGGGATTTAGGCCCTACTGGAGACACTGTTTTCGCTGGGACCGATAGTATTCCATCAAGTATTGCTACGCTAGACAGTGATGGTGATGGGTTAACTGATCGATTATATGCAGGCGATACAGGTGGCAATGTCTGGCGTATTGATATGCCAGGAGATGATGGAACTAAATTTTCTGTATTTAAGTTAGCAGAATTCGGTCCTGGTGAAGATGCAAATATTATTGATGATAGACGTTTTTTTAGCGAACCTTCAGTAGTTAGAGCTTATATAACCGAAACCATTGATTCTGGTAAAAAAGATTCGGATGATAAAGCCATTATCGTCAAACAAGATGTCCCTTATGATGCCGTATTGATAGGCAGTGGAGATAGGTCAAATCCTATGGGAATTGATACTAATAAGGATACGTTCTTTATGATTAAAGATAGTAATATAAGGACTCTTCAATTCACTGAAAGTAGTGTGCCAGCTATTCCAACGGTTATTAGAATAGGGGATTTAGCGGATTACACTAACAACCCTTTTGCTGAATTTTCAAGCTTGAATTTAACCGATACACAAACTAAGGCAAAAGAGGAATTATTGTTAGAGGTTAGTTTGGCGTCTGGTTGGAAGATAAAATTAGAACAATTAGGTGAAAAAAGCACATCTACAGCCTTAGTCATTAATAATGTTGTTTACTTTACAACATTCACACCACCGTCTTTAATTGTAGATTCTGAGGCATGTGAATTGCCAAGTGGACAGGGTTGGTTATATGCTGTTGATTTGTCTTTAGGAATTAGTAAGTATAATTGGAAAGATGAAGATCCAAAAAATAGAGAAGATACAATTGCGTTTATAAGTGAACAATTTTTGGGAGCCCCTACTCTGATTGTTACTAAGCAGATTAACTCCGTAACGGGCATTGAAGAATCTGTTGGTAATATCATCGTGGGTCGTAAAATTGTACCTGTAGGGTTTACATTGCAAACGCTAAGAACTTACCTATATATTACGGAGGATTAGACTTATGTTAAATAGTGGTAAAAGTATAAGTGTGAGCAAATGGAATGTTACGAGAGGGTTCACCCTTATAGAATTAATGATAACTGTTGCTATTATGGGGATTTTAGCCGCTGTTGCTTACCCTTCTTATAGTGATTTTGTGGTGCGTTCTAATCGAGCAGAAGCACCTAGAGAGCTGGTTCGCTTGGCGAATTTACAAGAGCAGTTATTTGTTGATAGTCGAGCCTATACGGCGAATGTCAGTGAGCTCGGTGTTGGTAGTGCTACAGAGTGGGAAACGCCAAGCGGGTATTATAAAATTTCATCAGCGGTTGTGAACAGTACTTTTACGTTAACGGCAACGGCACAAGGAACACAAGCAACTCAAGATGCAGGGTGTTTGAACATTACAATAACTGATACAGGTAAAAAGTTACCAATTGCCTGTTGGGAAGGATAATATGAATAATTTTATTATATCAATCTGTTGTGTACTTACGTTGTCTGTTTTTTCTGCTCATGCGGCATTGTCAAATGAGGGGGGGGATAAAAAAAACATTGATAAAGGTAAAAAAGTAACAGCTAAATGCCATGTTGTTCTAGTCGGCGGTAACGAGACTATTATATTTCATCGTATTAAACCTGAAAAATTATCTCTGTTAACTAATAGTATCGTTGGGAAGAAAGTATCAACTCAGAAGTCTCCTGACAAAATAAAAGTATATCGAGCTTTTGAGTGTGTATTGGATAAGGAGAAATTTACAAGTATCAAGGCTCGGTCGCTAGATAGGATGACCCCTCGTTAAAGAGATGTTTTGTTTATAAAAAAGCGATACTCCCTAGGGAATATCGCTTTTTTAATAAATAATTAATCAATTATAAATACGCTAATTACATGAAATAACATTACCTTGCCTATCTTTCTCTACACCATTAACTTCAGAACTTAAATAGGCTCGACCTGATAAGGATAACGCAACACCGCGAGAAAAATCGGCAAAATCTTTGGGGCAGTAGCTAAATAGCCGTAACTCACCGATATTAGTATTTAACTGCCCGCTAGAGTTGTAAGTCACACTATTAAATGTGAAGTCAAGCTTATCACCAGCTTGAATAGGTTCTCTCTCTTTTATTACCCCATCGACAGATATAATGCCAATGTTTCCTGTCCAATCATTACTCACTTTGCAGCTAGCTGGGACAGTAGGGACAAGAGGGAGCGGGCAAAGAGTGGCATCTTCCCCCGAGTTAATTGCAGCATTTCGGGTTGTCAGCAATAATCGCTGAAGTTCTGAAACCTCATTATCTACGCGCACTTGAGCAATGAAACTACCTAAGTTAGGTAGTGAAATAGCAATTATAAGACCCGCGATGGCGATAGTCACCAATAACTCTATTAAGGAGAATCCATGTCCTTGTTTCGAGGGATGAGTAGGGGATAACTTTTGATACTGTAATTTGGGTAAACAAACACTTTTAGAGCTATTAATGTTGAATAGATAATTCTGCATGATATTTGACCGATTAATACAACTAATCTAATATTTATAACACTTTCCTGAAAGACTCGCTAGTGCTATATGCCTTTATAGGCAATGGCATAAAGCACTAGTTGCACGTTTTTTAAATTTCGCTGCTCGGAACACTAGTAGGGCTGATGTGTTCAATAGGGTAGCAGCCTAATACCTTAATGAAATTAGTGTGTGGTGTGATATCGTTAATTGCTTCCTGTAGGGCGAAACTCTTTAAATTCGCTTCTACATCAATATAAAACATTTCTTCCCAAGGTCGCCCTTGAATAGGACGCGACTCAAGCTTGCACATGTTAATTCCTTTATCTTTAAGAACTAACAAGCATTCAACTAAGGCACCCGCCTTTTGTCCGGTAGACAAAATAATAGCTGTTTTAGCTGGTATTTGTTCGGCGACGTCAACGGCTTTACGAGCAACTAAAATAAAGCGCGAATGGTTTTCAGTTTGATTCGCAATAGATTGTTCTAGGGCATGTAACTGATAAAGCTGACCACCTTCTTCGCTTCCTATTACGGCGATAGTATCGTCTTGTAATTCAGCCACTTTTGCCATTGCGTCAGCGGTACTATCGCAATACTCAATTCGAATACCATTTTGCTTATCTAAGAAATTACTACATTGCGCAAAAGGCTGACCGTGAGCATAAATCGTTTTTATTTTATCTAAAGTGGTGTTTACCGAAGTTAGCAGACAATGTTCTATCGGTTGAGTAATTTCACCAACGATTGATAGATTAGTATGTTGAAGTAGGTCATAAACTTCGTTAATACTACCAGAGCTTGTATTTTCGATAGGCAGCATGCCGTAATCAACTTTACCCGATTCTACTTGCTGTAATATATCGGAAAAACTTTGACAGCCAGATTCAATGATCTTCTCTGCACGTCGTGAAAAATATCGATGACTGGCGAGATAGCTATATGAACCCTTATCACCTAAGAATGCGACACTAACAGTTGGCACTTGAATATCAGGGTTTGCTAAGCTCTGTAAGTAAGCTTGCTGATTTAATACCGAGTCTTCAATAATTGTTTGAAAAATACTGGTGACATAGTGAGCATCTAACCCTAAGCTTTTACCATGTTTAATTAAGCGTATTAACAACTCTTGTTCGCGTTGTTGATCTCGAATAGGGCGAATTTGCTGTACTTTACTCTTCGCCACTTTAAGTGTTAACGCACGGCGTTTAGCAAATGAAGCTAATAAATCTTGATCTAAAAGCGTTATTTCTTGGCGTATTTCATTTAAATCTAACTTTTCGCTCACTTGTTTACCTTTTTATCGTTAATTGATTTCATACTTTGAGTAGTTACTCTAGCTAGCTTAGCTAAATAGTGTCAACTGTTTCTTTAGACGTTTTTTGTTAATGAATGCACGTTAAGGAATGCATTGAAATACGATAGTGAAACTACAGAAGGTCGCAATAGCCCATACTATCGATCTTAATAGGCCGATATTCAACAAATAGAAAATGTTATATAACACTCTTGCAATAATATGAACAACAGCCAATATGACTATTTTTTGTTGGGTGTTGCCAGTTGCCACCGCTAAAATTACCGCTGGGGCAAAAAGAATGACTGATTCAAAAGCATTTTGATGCGCGGCTAAAGCACGTGCACCAAATCCAGTTAACTTGCTTTGTTGCTCCCTTGGGTGGTTGTTATTATACCCTCCAAGTTTAGCCATGGCATAAGCGACAGGGCCTTTTGCAAGTAGTGGTAAAAGCAGTGCTAAAAATAAGCAAATAATTAAAGTTGTCATATTATCTCGTCATCTATCTTGGTTAAGTTTGTTAAATTCTTATTTTATTAAGATTAAGTTACACAGGGAATCATTTAATAGCTAAGTAATGTCAGCTTATAGTACGTTTTACCGGGTAAAAATGGAGAAGGCACACCATGTTCCCAGTCACTATGTCCCATGCCATAATATGGACTCCACGGGTGACCAGCTTGGCTAGTTGGCATATGAAAGATACCATTTTCTTCGTAACCCGGTGATACCACCATTCTTTCTGAAGCACCAAAGGCGTTTCCTTGTACTCTGGGCATATAACTATCACCGGCTAATGCTTTAGTTGGCATATCCAACCAATGGTCTAGCAAGGGCAGTGCACTACTTAATGGATGTTTTATTGCTGAGCTATTTTGTTGGCCCCAAGTAGCCGCAGTTAAAGGTTGATTAATAGACATATCTGCCACCGTTAACTCTAGTGCTTTCGTGAACACATCCTGCCAGCTGTTCTCACCTAGCATCATATAGTTTTCTGGTTGCTCATTAATTAATTGCCACAAAGGGACTTCTATTTGGTGGCGAATAGCCTTGAAGTTAAATGCTTTATCAATATTATGTAAACTGCTTTTTAATTCGAAAAAAACGTTGTCTCTTAGATTGATTCTAAAATTACGCACTAAGCGATAAGCAACAGAGTCGACACTTGCTCTTAATTCATCGGTGTTTTCTAAAAGATTTTTTACCTGCACAAAATTTTCCTCTTGTGCGAGTACTTTCTTGGTCAATACTGTCTCAAGAATAAACTGCTGCCAACGTTGTAAAAATACCGCCTCGTCATCTAAGCCAATTTTAAGCAGAGCTTGTTCATCAAATTTTTCTTGAATCAGTAAATTATTTCTAATTTGTTGTGAGCGAGCACCAAGTGCGTAACCACCATTACCAAGCTTTTCAACCATATCGCCACCAACAACGCGAGAGTTTGCTGTCCATAATCTTTGGTTTTCTGGGTTTTTTATCTGAGGGTATTGTTCAGGCGTTAAATAACCTTGCCAGCTATTCTCTCCTGAATCCCATGATTGTGGCGTTTCGCCAATATTGCCTTTTTTGTTGGGGATTGGTCCCATAATTGTCCAACCAATATCGCCGTTGTTATCCGCTATCAGCATGTTTTGAGACGGAATACCGGTACGTGCGGCAATATCGAAAGCACGTTCTACTGTCTTTGCTTGTTCTAACTCAGTAGCTGTGAAATTAATAGCCTCTTTATCATGTGCAACCCAGCGATAGGCAAGTAATTGTCCTTGATGATTTTTACCAATAACTGGGCCCCAAATGGTATCTGTTACGGTTATTTCTTGTGCTTTTTGATCTTTTATCGCGATTACTTGTTTATGAAGGATAAAATCTTGAAAACCAGAAGGCGTTAGATATTGGCTGTTATCAGCATTTGTGGTTAATAAAATGACATCACTATAATCACCATAGCTGTTGGTAAAGCCCCAGGCTATATTACCATTACTACCAATTACCATATTCGGTGTACCAGGTAAGGTGGCACCCGTCACTTTAATTTGTTCTATAACTGTGTTTGAACCTACTGCTTTTGAATTATCCGTTTGGGACTGTGGATATTCAAAAGAAGCGCGGAACCAAGTATTAGGTACACGAATACCAAGGTGCATATCATTAGCTATTATCGCACTACCTGTAGTACTTAAAGCCCCTGATACAGCCCAACTATTAGAGCCAGGCAAATGATCACCTTGATACTTATTTTCATTACTATCAGCTAATGCGGTCGCTTTGATGTACCTATTGTCTTTAGGGATTGCGTTAAAACTAGAAGCTGAGGGCCAAGCATTTAAAGGCATAGGCGCTTGAGGGTAATGACTATTATCTATAGCTGCATCCCATATACTACCCTTTGGATCTAAAAATGCGTAAACGTCACCGGATAAAACGGCTTTCATTAAACCTAATGTGCGCTCACGCCGTCCATCATGGTATTGAAGATCTATGTACATGCTAAAAATTGTTAGAATTGAGTCTTCTTCACTCCATTGAACCGGCTCCTGTTGCAAAAGCAGGTACTCAAAAGGTGATGAATTTAGATATTTGAGTCCTTGGTTGACACCTCGAGTATAGGCTTTAATTAATTCGTGTTGTTTTTTAGGTAGTTGAGCAACTATTACTTTAGCTCTGTCTCGGAAGCGATGTCTACGAATTGATTTATCATAATCGAGGGCTAAAGGACCAAATAAGCTTGCTAACTCACCTGCAGAATTACGCCTTAGTAAATCCATTTGAAAGAACCGTTCTTGCGCATGAACAAAACCCAAAGCTACGGCAATGTCATTTCTGTTTTGAGCCTTAATTGTGGCAATACCTTGCTCATCGCGCTCAATAATGGCAGATTTTTTTAGACCAAAAACTGTTTTTTTTCCATCGAGTATGGGGAGGGCGCTATCGACTTTACTGTAAAGCCAAGTTGATGCTGTTGCTATAACTAACAAGCTAATGAGTAGAAAGCCGAAGAGTAGTTTTTTAAATGTTTTCATAGGTAAACAAGCTAACAAAAAAGTATAGAGCAGAGTAACGTAAAATACGCTCTGAGAATATTCTTAGTTTTGATTTTTATCAAAAAGCAGCTTTAAGATGGGCGCAGGGAAAATATTGGGGAAATGATCAACGTATCAAAAAGGCAAGTAGTCAAAGTGACAATAGTTTCAGGAGAATAGGGTATTCCTATTCTGATGACATTCCCACGTTGAAATAAGAGAAGACTAGCTAAAATTTAACTTACTATTACATTTCTGCTTTATTACCGTACTCTCTGTGGTTGATAGAGGCGATTTAGTCATACTTTCATTGCTAGGAATAGTGAAATATGAAATAAGTTGATGTAATTTGTCATTAAATATCATAGCACTAATGAAAAAGTCGTTAGATTTATTGACTATATCTGTTGTTATCTCTGCGCTTTTTTTATTAAATAGGGCAGGATTAGACATAAACAAACCGGTAGATAGACTATTTCGATAGTTGACTGATAAATTATTTTGTATTTCACTTGCAGTGCTTATTATATCGTAACTATTAAACTTATTTGTTAGCGTATTAGTCACATTTAAATGTTGAACTTTAACGGTAGGATTGGCATTAGCTGTAGAAATAGAGATCAATGTTATGTATGTGATAACACAACTGCTTAATAGTACTTTAATTGATTTCATTGCTTCTATCCTTTTAGCTATGCCAGTATTTTAAGTGTATTGTTTTAAAAATTTAACATTACTTAATTGTTACAAATGTTACTTTAAGAGTTGTTTAATCATTATGCTAGCCAATTGAGATAAGCTGCACCTTTCACACGGCAGATGGCTTATAGCTTTTAACTGAACATTTCAAAGAGAAAGTGACAGTAATTCAACATAAGTACCTTTATTATTAGAACAGTTCAGCTGAATAAGTATTTCAAATGATTTAAATGAGTAACAATTTACTCGTGCAAGCTACTTCCATTCTTTCCTGTGACTTACATAGGCGATAAAGAAAAACTGCCATTACGGGATATTTCCATAATGGCAGTTTTGCTTATTTTAAATATCCAGTTTTAAACATTCAGCTTTCAACATTAAGTTTGAAGTAATGAGTTGTAATATCGTTAGAGGTTAGCTGAGCTGACACTTTTTTTCTAAGCGATATTGATGTAATAAAGGCTCTGTATAGCCATTAGGCTGTTCTACACCTGAAAATATTAACGCTGCAGCGGCTTTAAAAGCTATGTTATTGTTAAAGTCATTACTCATCGCTTGATAGCTACTATCACTAGCGTTTTGTTTATCAACAATACTCGCCATTTTCTCTAAACTGGCTTGCACTTGCGCTGTTGTACAAATGTTATGAGTAAGCCAATTAGCAATATGCTGGCTAGAAATACGTAAAGTGGCTCTATCTTCCATCAAACCTACATTATTTATATCAGGTACTTTAGAGCAGCCTACGCCATCATCTATCCAGCGAACTACATAACCTAAAATTCCTTGGCAGTTATTGTCTAACTCATCACTAACTTCTTGTTCAGTCCAATTAGTATGTTCTGCTAGTGGAATGGTTAAAATATCATCTATGTTAGCTGACTTACGCTGGGTAAGTTGCTTTTGTAAATCAAATACATTAACTCGATGATAATGCAAAGCATGAAGTGTCGCCGCAGTCGGTGACGGTACCCAAGCTGTATTAGCCCCCGCTTCAACATGGTTTATTTTGGTTGCTAACATGTTCGACATTTGATCAGGAATTGGCCACATACCTTTACCAATTTGTGCTTTTTGGCTAAACCCACAAGCAAGCCCTACATCAACGTTGTTATCTTCATAGGCGGCAATCCAAGGTGTTAGCTTTATATCAGCTTTTCGGGCCATTGGTCCTGCCATCATTGAAGTATGAATTTCATCACCAGTTCTGTCTAAAAAGCCGGTATTGATAAAGACTACGCGATCTTTAGCAGCGAAAATACAGTTTTTCAAATTGACACTGGTGCGTCTTTCTTCATCCATTATACCCATTTTCACGGTATTTTGAGGTAATGATAATGCCGTTTCTACACGAGAAAATAAGGTATTAGCAAAATCCACTTCTTCAGGGCCATGCATTTTAGGCTTAACAATGTAAATAGAACCTTCACTGCTATTGCTATATTCGCTATTACCTTTCAAATCATGCAAGGCAACTAAACTGGTGATCATTGCATCAAGTATGCCTTCAGGTACTTCGTTACCTTGATTATCGATAATGGCATTGTTTGTCATTAAATGACCGACATTGCGGACAAACATCAAACTACGGCCTTTAAGGGTAACGTTATCGCCAGTAAGCGTCTGAACACTTAAATCTTTGTTCATGGTGCGGGTTATCGTTTGACCATTTTTATTGAGGGTAGCAGATAACTTGCCCGTCATAAGCCCTAGCCAATTTCTGTAAGCTAATACTTTATCTTCGCCGTCAACTGCAGCTACTGAATCTTCACAATCCATAATAGTGGTTAACGCTGATTCAAGTATTATATCGCTCAGGTTCGCAGCATCTTCTTTACCAATAGCGCTATCATCATTGAACAATAAATTGAGGTGTAAGCCGTGATGAATAAACATCATTGACTCAGGTTTGTTTATGCTGCCAGTAAAACCGATAAATGCCGATGGATCTTTTAAGGGGCTTTGTTGACCGTCAGCTAAACCTACCATCAATTGTTGTTCGGTTAAGTGATAGCTAACGGCTTGGCTATGATTACCGTTAACAAGTGGAATGACTTGGTCTAAATAATCTTTGGCAAACGCGATAACCTTTTTGCCACGTATCGGATTATATGTTTTGCTTGGCTGTGCACCATTATCATGACTTATTACATCAGTACCATAAAGTGCATCGTATAAACTTCCCCAGCGAGCATTTACAGCATTTAAGGCAAAACGGGCATTCATTATCGGTACAACAAGTTGTGGACCAGCCATCAATGCTAATTCATTATCAACATTGCAGGTGTTGATATTAAAATCATCTACTTGCGGTACAAGGTAATTAATGTCCGCTAAGAATTTTTTATAGTGAGAGAATTCAAGCGGCTTGTTGTCTTGGTGATAAGTATCAATGCTAGCTTGTAAGGCATCACGTTTTAATAAAAGCTGCTTGTTCTCGGGACTAAGATCATTAATTATACTGGAAAATTGTTGCCAAAAATGCGCTGAACTAATCGACGTACCAGGCAATGCTTCATATTCAATAAAATCAAAAAGGCACTGGCTTACTGTTAAGTTCTCTATCGTTACTGTCGCTGACATTATTACTTCACCTTATATTCAAAATTTGGTATTGAACGTTCAAGAATATCTATATAAAAGTTTCTATTTCTAGCGTCATTTCAATGACAGTGTAGCCAAAAAAGGCGTAGAAATAACTATTAGTGATAATCCTATGGCTTATTATCACTGCTGGCAATAGTGCTTTAGGGGTAGAAAAGAAAGTAGGGTGAGATTATAGATAAAGGTAAGTCGTCAAGTCGCTGTAAAATAAGGGTTAAGTAAGTTGTCTGATGCAGATGAAGTACAGTAATTCATATTATTGTACTTTATGATAAACATCATTCACCTTGTGAATAATACAGGGTGTTTCATTAAATTGAGCTGTTTTAGTAAAATAACTTCTGCAGTAAAGGTATTAACCAAGGGCTGATAAGTGCGGTGAGAACAGCGGATAAAATCAATGCTACAGAGCTGTATGCACCATGTTCCGCACTCTTACGTACTAGTACCGCTGTGCCAATAACATGGCTAGCACTACCAATAGCTAAACCCTGAGCTTTAGCTGAATTAACCCCAATGAAACTAAGCCATTGAGGACCGAGTAAAGCACCAAATAAGCCAGCAATTAATATTGCAAAAGCTGTGATGGAGCTATCACCAAATAATTGTTCCGTTAAGGTGATACCTATGGGCGTTGTGACTGATTTTAATGACAAGGCTATCGCTATTTCAGGGGCTTTTATCAACCACATAGCAAGCATAAAGCTTACGATAATAACCACCGTAATACCTAAGACTAAAATCGCGGTCATTTCTCGCCAATAAAAGCGTATTTGCTTCAATTGCTGGTAAAGTGGTAAACCCAGGGCAACAAGAGCTGGCTCGAGTAGAAGATTAAGTATTTGAGTTTTATCGCTATATTGCTGATAGTTAATCTCAGTTAATAGCAAAAAAGGCACCAAAATGCTAATAGTGAATAGCATAGGGTTTAACCATATATATTGCCATTTTTGTTGGCAAGCGGCCGCGAATTGATACGTTGCTATGGTGATTAAGGTGATAACTATACTGGCCAATATAGGGCTGTTAGTGATGAAAGTCGTCAGCATTATTTTGAATCTGCCGTTGTGTTTGTTTGGTGATTATCCGGTGTTATTAAAAAACGCTCACTCAAGTAGCCAATAACCGTGAGTAAAATAAACGTGGTACTAAAAATAATGACCACTAGCGCAAGACCATGTTGTTGAATGAGTTCAAAATGATTGATAATCCCCATGCCAGCAGGCACTAAGCATACACCCATATGTTTAATAAACCACTGATTAGTTTTGGTTACCTTTTCGATACTAAACCAATTGAGTTGTAAAAAAAGCGCGTAAATTATCATGCCGTATAAACTGGCTGGCAAAGCCGCTAATAAATAATTAGCGAGCTTACCTAGCAGCAAACTTATACTGATGACAAAAATGGTATAAAGCACATTATTCATAGTAGATTAAATATTCTCCTGACATTTTAGTGCCGCAGCAATAACGAGTTGTCGAAACCATATGTGGCTGGCATCATGATGAAGCAAAGGGCTCCAGATCATTTTTAATTCAATATCAGGGATATCAAAAGGTGGCTTTACAATAGTGTAATTACTATCATTCTTGTGTAACTGCGCAGCCTTTGTCGGTAGGGTCGCAATTAAGTTATCTTCATAAGCTAGTTGCATAGCGACATGATAATTACGGGTAAAAACCTTTATGTCACGTTTTTTACCTAAGCGGGCAAGCGCTTCATCAACCCAACCTAGTTTCTGAACATCTTTAGGATCCATGCCGACACCCACACCAAAGCCTGTTTTTGAAACCCAGACATGTTTAGCACCTAAATAAGCATTTAAATTAAATTTACTTACTAATGGGCTATCAGCACTTAATAAGCATGAGAAAGAGTCACGCCAAATAGCTTTTTGGTGAAAAGATTGTGGTAATTCATCAAAGCGATTTATCGCCATATCAATTTTACCCGCCTCAACATCATGGAAGGTCACATCACTCGGTGTCATTATATCAAGGGTAATATTGGGTGCAACTTCATTTAAGGCCTTTAATAGAGTCGGAATTAAAGTAGATGCGGCATAATCACTCGCCATTATTCTAAAAACACGTTGGCTCTTTAACTCGTTAAACTCTTCTTCACCTTGTAATGCTTCTTCTAATTCAAGCAATATCTTACGAATGCTAGGTGCCAAACCACGAGCACGTTCTGTTGGAACCATACCGTCAGAAGTACGTACTAAAATAGGGTCGTTAAATAAAGTTCTAAGTCGTTTTAAGCCATTACTCATTGCTGGTTGCGTAATGTTAAGTTGGCTTGCTGCCCGGGTAACATTCTTCTCTCGCAACAATACGTCTAAATAAATAAGCAAGTTCAAATCAATTTTAGAAATATTCATGTCATTAATGGCTCTGTAAATAAATATAAGTGAGATAGATATAAGCTAAATGAAAGGCTAATTCAATGAAATTTTATCTTTTGAGCAATATAAAGCAGCTAGTTATGGCAATAAATGGGTATTTGTATTCATAGTGTGAATGGTGGTAATAGAGATTATATATTTCAAAAATACCTATGTGATGGGGTATTGTTTTTGTAGTCCGGTATGAAAGCTTACTTTCTTATAGTCATCTTGAGGTTCAACCTCTGATTTAATGTCTCTAAGTCGAAAGTTAAATAACCAAAACTAATACCTAGTAATAACTACTAATTAATCTACAGCAAGACTTTTGGAGAATGTTATGTCTAACTATCAAAGTGCAATAGAAGCAGTTCAAGCGATTAAAGCAAATGCAGGAAGTTCTTGGGATGCTATAAACCCAGAATCAGTTGCACGTATGCGTGCACAGAACAAATTCAAAACTGGTTTAGAGATTGCTCAGTATACGGCAGACATTATGCGTAGAGATATGGACGCTTATGATGCTGATAGTTCACAGTACACTCAATCTCTAGGTTGCTGGCACGGTTTTGTTGGCCAACAGAAAATGATTTCTATTAAGAAGCATTTTGATGGCAAAACAGATCGTCGTTACTTATACCTTTCTGGTTGGATGGTTGCTGCACTTCGAAGCGAGTTTGGTCCTCTTCCTGATCAATCTATGCACGAAAAAACATCAGTAGCTTCTTTGGTTGCAGAGCTTTACACTTTCCTACGTCAAGCTGATGCACGTGAACTAGGCGGTCTTTTCCGCGAATTAGATGCTGCGGCACCAAGCAACAAAGCTGCTATCCAAGATAAAATTGATAACCACGTTACTCACGTTGTACCAATTATTGCTGATATCGATGCTGGTTTTGGTAATGCTGAAGCGACTTACTTAATGGCTAAGCAAATGATTGAAGCCGGTGCTTGTGCTCTTCAAATTGAAAACCAAGTAGCTGATGAAAAGCAATGTGGACATCAAGACGGTAAAGTAACGGTTCCTCACGCTGACTTCCATTCTAAGATTCGTGCATTACGTCATGCTTTCCTAGAACTAGGTATCGATAACGGTATTATCGTTTCACGTACTGACTCTGAAGGTGCTGGTCTTACTAAAGAAATAGCAGTTGTTAAAGAGCCCGGCGATCAAGGTGATATTTATAACTCTTTCTTAGATGTTGAAGAAATTGATGTGTCACAAATGGCTGAAGGCGATGTATGTTTCAACCGTGACGGCAAACTTGTTCGTCCTAAGCGTTTACCTTCAGGTTTATACCAATTCCGTCAAGGTACTGGTGAAGAACGTTGTGTATTTGATAGCATCGAAGCAATTAAAGCCGGCGCTGATCTTCTGTGGATTGAAACGGCTACACCAAGCGTTGCTGATATCACGGCAATGATGAACGAAGTGCGTAAAGAAATCCCGAATGCTAAGCTTGTTTACAACAACAGTCCTTCATTTAACTGGACGCTTAACTTCCGTCAACAAGCATATGATGCAATGGTTGCTGCTGGTGAAGACGTATCTTCTTATGTTCGTGCTGATTTAATGAATGCTGATTATGACGCTTCTGAATTATCTGCAAGAGCTGATGAAAAAATACGTACTTTCCAATCTGATACTTCACGTGAAGCCGGTATTTTCCATCACCTAATCACGCTTCCTACTTATCATACAACGGCATTGTCTGTTGATAACTTGGCTAAAGAGTACTTCGGTGATGCTGGTATGCTTGGTTATGTTGAAGGTGTTCAACGTAAAGAAATTCGTCAAGGTATCGCCTGTGTTAAACATCAAAACATGTCAGGCTCTGATATGGGTGATGATCACAAAGAATACTTTGCTGGTGAAAATGCGCTTAAAGCAGGCGGCGCTAACAATACTTCTAACCAGTTTTAATAGTAACTCGTTCTAATTAGGTTTCCTAATTGACTAATAAAAACCAGCCATTAAGGCTGGTTTTTTGTTTTTAGCAGAATATTCACTATTGCCTAATCAGCCTTTTGTACTTGAAACCTTATTTTCATTGTATTCAGTAACTATAATTAATCCAAATGGTATAATAAATACATTTTAATTTAGACACAAAAAAAGACTGTCTTCGAAGTGAAGTAACAGCCTTTTAATCATCAACAAGTAACGTCCATTGAAGGTGCTACTTGTTACATAGTGAACAGTTTAGAAGCTATAAACTAATGTCACTGACGTTTCAGTGTTAGTTTTCTCAAAGCCTTCTTCTACTTCAGTATCGTAATCAACACGGAAAGTGAATTTAAACTGTAATGAGTCAATTAACTTAGTAGTCAATGAAGTTTCTGACTTATAAACACTGTTTTTATCAGACTCAAGTGCTTGCTTAGCAACAAAATATTGTTTAAATTCAACAAAATCATTGATCTGTTTAGTGTATAAAGCTTGTGCTTGAACTATTACCGCAGTTTCGCTGCTTTCAATAATTGCAGCATCTGTATCTGTTGCTGCCACGGCACGGGTTACATCGTATTTTACACCCGGTCCGATATCAGCAAAAAATGAACTTGTTTCAGTTTCCCACCAGTGACGACCCCAACCAGCAGAGAACGATGTTTGGTAAGAGAAGCTGCTGAATTTATCTTGCTGATAAAAAGCGTTACCGTAAAGATAGTTTTTACCATTTTCATGAAGTGAATAGTTAGTTTGACCTAAGATATCCCATTTATTATCAGTACTTTCATAAACGTCTTCGCCGTCAGCATTTTCAACTTCAGTTTTTTTAGCTATAGCGTTAAATGCAAGTAAATTTAACCACTGGTCTTTTTCATGCTTAATGTTTAAGCCAGCTTTGATGTCGCCGCTTTTAGAGTTACCTGTTTTATACAACATGCCTAGCTCAGCAGAGGTAGTAAACGTTGACTCTCCAGCGACAGCTTCTTCAGCCATGGCATATTGACCTGAAAGAGGTAATAAAAGCAGTGCAGCAATAGCTATTTTAGATTTCATGTTCATCCTTAAAAAATGATTATTAATCGATTAAAATGTTGATGTATTAAATTTTCCGCGATCCTATCAAATTTTAGCTATATAGCCAACTTGTAAACTCGATGTAAATGAAAGAAATTGAATGATGTTTTACTTTATCGGCGTATTTCAGCTATTTAAGACGATAAATTCAGAATCTTTTTTATGAAAAATAAAAATAAGAATAATAGCCATTGTTGATGCTGACTAACAGCAATAATAACCCTTATTAGTTAGTTGTGATAACAATCTCTCCGTTAACTAAACCAGAAATAATTGAAACAAAACCTTGCTCATTCAATCCACCTAAGCGTACAAAGCGCCTTTGACTTTGGCCATTAACAAGTACGTGCACAAAGTCGAGTTGACCAACGTGAGCAACACTGTCTTTAGGTACGTAAAGTTTTTGTGCATGACCAGCAGGAATTAATAATCGTGCATACATGCCAGGTAATAAACTTTCTTGGTAGGGTAAGCTCACTTTAATTAAAAAACTACGTGAACCGGTGTTAGCAGCAGGTACTATTTCTTCCACTAGACCAACTGATTTTTCCTTTATCGTTGGTAGTTCTACCGTGATACTTTGTCCTTGAGTGAGCGTAAGTGCAAGTTGTTCTCGTACTTGTGCTTCAACACGTAAAGAAAGAGGGTTGTATAACGATAATAATTTACTACCTGCTTGTGCTGTATTGCCGGGCTCAGCAAAGCGGTCAACAATCTTGCCATTAATTGGCGCACGTAGTGTTGCATAACTTAATGTTGTTTGCGCTTGAGCTAAGTTTTGTTTCGCGGCGGTTAACTCGGCTTTGATACTATGATAGTTAGCCTTACTTTTGTCTAAATTAAACTGAGAAGCAATTTTCTTATTGAATAATTCGTTAGCCCGTTTAAAGTTTTGTCGTGCCTCGGTGTGTTTAGCGAACACAGCATTGACTTGTTCTTGGGCTTCAATCACTTTGGATGATAATCCTTCGTTTTCTAAGGTAATTAATATGTCACCTTTTTTAACAATATCACCTGCTCGTACGTTGATTTTATCAATACGTGCCAGTAATCTTGAAGAGATAACCGTGGTTTGTTTTGCGGTAATACTGGCGGCAACACCTTCAAAGATTGCCTCTGTGCTACTCTTTACTCTATAGCTAGCTGAATTAACCAATGCCGTCGGAGGGGTCTCAAAACCAGGGGAGACTTTGTTGTTAAAAGATCCCGCTAACCACGCCACCATGATGAGTAGTACAATAAGCGCTAATATAGGAACAATGACTTTTTTAGCTGTGTTCTCTTGTTGAATTTGCGGTGTACTCATGATTAAGCCTTCTTTTCTAATAAATAGTCTAATGAACCGTCTAATTGATGTTTTACTTGGTTGTCGGTATTTCTATTACCATCAAAAACTAAGGAATAAACGATAGGAACGACCAGCAGTGTAAATACTGTTGAAGAGATAATGCCAAATATAATCGCTATGGCGAGCCCGCTAAAGACCGGGTCTAAGGTGATAATTAAATTACCCAATAGTGTTGTACCTGCTGTAAGTAATACTGGTCTCATTCGCACTGCGCCTGCTTGAATTAACGATTCTTTTATTGAAGCACCTTGTTGTTGAGCTTGGCTAATAAACTCAATTAAAATGAGTGAGTTTCTAACCACTATGCCGGCTAGGGCGATCATGCCTATCATCGCTGTGGCGGTGAATAAAATAGGATCAGGAGCTCCGGCAATTTGGCGCTCACCAAATTGATTTAATAAAAAGAAACCCGGCATAATACCAATAACCGTTAATGGGATGGCTGACATTATAATGCCTGATAAAGCAGCTGAGCCTGTTTGAATCCTCAGAACAATAAATATTGCTGTTAACGCGAACGCAAAAGCTAGCCCCATATCACGAAATACTCTGATTGTTATGCGCCACTCACCCTCACCGCTAAATGAAAGCTCAATATCTTTGGGTAATTGCCAAGAAGATCCGCCACCATTAGTTAGGAAGCTTCGGTCTTGCCAGTCCCTTTGAGCGGTATGCTCAATATTATCACTATTGGTATCCGTTTGGTGCGGAACTAAGTCGCTATTGATGTCTGCTATAACTTCAGCAGGCGTTCTACCAGAAATATCAGCGGTGACATAAACCACAGGTCTTAAGTCTTTATGGAATATAGGTTTATCACGGGTGTTTTTAATAAATTCACCAAGCTCACCTAGAGAAACTAAAGGTTGTGGTGCCATATCAATACCTTGTGGGGTACTGGTTTGAATTATGCCTGCTTGCCCCCTTAAGGATAGACGTTTTAAATCACTCAATGATTGGCGTTGTTCAAGGGGCAATTTGATATTAATGGCTAAGGGTGATGCTTCATTATCAAGGTGTAAATAACCAGCAATTTGTCCCTTTGTTGCCACGCCAATGGTGTGATTAATACTTACAGTTGATATGCCAGAAAGTGCTGCTTTGGTTTTATCACTAACAAAGCGTAACTGTGTTTGCTCACCACCGACAGTAGAGTCGACTTCGACCACAAATGGCTCTAACCTGAGGCGCTGTTCTACTAAGCCTGCTGCTTGCTGTAAACTGGCATACTGAGTGAATTCACTACCGTATATTTCTGCAACGAGTGTACTCAATACTGGCGGGCCCGGCGGTACTTCTAACACACGAATTTTTATATCGCTGTTTTTTGCTAATAGATTATTGAGCGGTGCTAAGTGCTCTCGCATTCTTAATACAATGGCATGCGATTGATGCTGGCGTTGGCTTTTATCAAGCAATAGTACTCGCAAGTCAGCTAGATAAGGAGCATGACGTTGATAATACTGCCTAACCATGCCGTTAAAGTCTATGGGGGAGGGCAAGCCAACATAACTGGCAATGGTGGTCACTTCAGGGATCCTTTGTAAGATAACTGAAACTTTTTTGGCCATGGCAGCAGTTTGCTCGAGGGTAGCACTTTCAGGCATATCAATAATGACCTGTACTTCATTTTTATTATCAAAAGGTAATAATTTCAGCGGCACCCAACGCATAACAGGTAATAAAGAGGCAAGTACAAATAACACTAATACCAAAGCGAGTACTGCTTTACCTTTTGCACGGCTATCTAGCAGTGGCGTTAATATTTTACGGTAAAAGCGTTGAAAACCTTGCTGGTTTACTTCTTGAGAAGAACTGGTTGGAGTAGGCTTTGCTTTAATAAGTTTTCCAGCTAACCAAGGGGTAACTAGAAAAGCGACCAAGGTTGAACTGATAACACTTAGCGGAACATTAAAGGCCATGGGGGCCATATAAGGTCCCATCATGCCGGTTATAAATGCCAGGGGAATAAAGGCAAGTACAATGGTGAGTGTAGACATTAATAAAGGTACACGTATTTCATTGATGGCGGATACAATGGCGTCATGCATATTTTTAGTATTCGCTTTCCCTTTAATTTTTGCCAAATACCGTTCAATATTATCGACGCCAGTAATAGGGTCATCCACCAATAAACCTAATGATAAAATGAGCGCAAACAAGGTAACGCGATTAATGGTGTAGCCAAAAATTAAATCTAGCGATAAGGTGATGCCGTAACAAATAGGTACCGCTAAACCAACCACTAACGCAGATCGCCAACCTAAAAAGACGCCAATAAAAACCACTACCGTAAAAACAGCAAAGGCTAAGCTAGTGGTTAAATCATTTACTTTTTCGTTAGCGGTTGCGCCATAGTCACGTAATACTTGTACTTCGACATTAGCAGGAAAAATAGCCGATTGTAATTGTGCTATTTTCTCATGGACAGCATTAGCAACAGTGACAGCATTACTACCCTGTTGCTTAGCAATACTAATGGTTACCATAGGGAGATCATTACGGGCACCACTAACCGAATTGTTAGCATGATTTTTAGCGCGATTGTTAGCATAGTCGAGCCAGGTATAACTGGTTTGCTCTGCGGGACCATCAACTACTTCAGCGATATCTTTGAGTAAAATAACGCTGCCATTAATAACACTGATAGGGGTTTGCTTTAGGGCTTCAATATCCCGGTAGGTATCACCACTTTCAAGCGTTATGGATTGATCCGATAAGGTAATGTTGCCGTGGCTTTCTAATACATTTGACACCTTAATAGCATTAAAAATATCATCAACAGTAACTTTTCGTGCTGTCATTTGTTCTGGATTGATATTTACTTGTATTTGGCGGGCGCGACCACCAACAATGTTAACCTCACTGGTGTTTTCGATAGCTTGTAAAAAGGTAGATACTTCTTGTGCAAGTCGTCTTAAGGCGAAATCATCTACCTGACTGCTATCGGTGCTATATAACGCTAACATGACAATAGCGACATCATCTACTTCAATAGGTTTAACCCGCCAATTACTAACAATGGCAGGAATTTTCTCGGTATTAGCATGTAATTTGTTATAGGTATTTAACAGTGCTCGTTCGCGATTTTCACCGACAGTAAATCTCAAAGTGACCACGGATTGATTGCTATTACTGACAGAATAAACGTGTTCTACG
The DNA here is from genome assembly GCF_002836255.1 of Colwellia sp. 75C3. Lineage (GTDB taxonomy): Bacteria > Pseudomonadota > Gammaproteobacteria > Enterobacterales > Alteromonadaceae > Colwellia. Next base: position 386,061 of record NZ_PJAU01000031.1, read on the forward strand.
CCTTTTACTTGCGCTAATAGTTTCTCAAGTGGGGTGGTAACTAAGCGTTCGACTTGTTTGGCGTTTACCCCTGGGACATCGACGATAACATCGATCATGGGGACAACAATTTGTGGCTCTTCTTCACGTGGCGTAAAGTTAAGCGCCATCAAACCAGCGAGTATTGATAAGATCAAAATAAATAGCGGAACTTTACTGTTAAGTACTCTACTTAGTAACGTGGTGGTAAAAGTCTTTTTAATGGTCATAATTAATGCACTTGTTAAACTTTAATACTTGGCTCATTGCTACAGAACTTCTCATGTAATACACGCAGTAACTCTTCTATTTTGGGGTTAGCAATACGATAAAATATTGTCTGAGACTCACGTCTTGTAGTGACAATATTACTCTCCCTTAATTTGGCTAGGTGTTGTGAAAGTGCAGATTGTGAAAGATCAATGCGTTGATTTAAATCGCCAACAGTCAGTTCATTATCACTTAAGCAGCACAAGATCATTAAGCGGTAAGGGTTGGATAATTGCTTCAACATTGCGGCCACTTCTGTGGCATTTTCTAATAGTTTCTGTTGTTCAGTATTCATGATTTTATCCAAAGTCTTTAGCACGGCTTAATGTATTTTACTTTATACTTGTTTTCTAAATTAGTAAAGGCTAATATAGATTTATTAGCAAATGCTAATGAATGGTTATTTAAATAAATAGCATTGAAAATAGATGCTGTTAAAAGTAAATTATTTTAAAAACATAATTAGGAGTAAAGCGGAATGACTATTAACGAAGCTCTGAGGTTAGTTGCTGGTACTATGATTTTACTATCACTATTTTTAGCGGTTAATTATTCTCAACATTGGTTATGGTTTACTGTTTTTATTGCTGTTAATTTAATACAGTCATCTTTCACTAAATGGTGTTTGATGATGGTTATTTTGAAAAAAATTGGACTAAAGGGCAGCGCTTAAGTATTGACTTTTAAAGATAATAATAGCGTCTGTAATGACTAGGCGAAGTTAGCCTAATTTATCTATTGAGGAATGGGCATGTTAAAAACAATACCTGATGTAATCGCGCAAGCTAGAGAATCATTAACCATTATTTCGGCAGCAGAAGCGGTAGTATTAGCCAAGCAAGAAAATGGTGTGATAATTGATGTGCGAGAGCCCAGTGAATATGCTGAGAAATCCGCTGAGGGTACAATAAATATCCCTCGTGGTTTACTTGAAATGAAGATGTTAAAAATGTATCCCAATGAAAAACAACCTATTTTTTTACACTGTGCAACGGGTGCACGTGCTATTTTTTCTGCGGAGCAATTAAAACGCGTTGGTTACCTGAATGTTTCAGTGATCACGTCAAGTTTGGATGATATTTGCAATGCTTGCTGCTAATAGCTAATAGCTAACAGTTAAATTTCCCATAAAAGTTCAGTACCTAAGAAAGAGGAAAAAAGCATGGCCGCTCCCGTTGTTATCGATTATTACAGTGATATTTTATGTGTTTGGGCATGGATAGCACAACGACGTATCGATGAACTTAATAATAAATTGTCAGGTAAAATTGAGTTACGCTATCATTATCTTGATGTTTTTGGCGATGCCTGTAATAAAATACCCAATCAGTGGGCTGAACGTGGCGGTTATGCGGGTTTTGCAAAACATGTAATAGATTCTGCTGCGCCTTATCCTGATGCATCGATAAATCCAGATATTTGGTATAAAGTGCGACCTAATACTTCAGCTAACGCCCATTTAGTGCTAAAGGCTGTTGAGCTGAGTTATGGCAAAGATAAAAGCATAGAAATAGCCTTGTTAATACGACAAGCCTTTTATATTGATGGACAAGATATCGCCCAACTAAGCTTACTATTCTCGTTGCTTGAGGCCGCGGGTATTGATGGTGAACGTATTAATAAAGCGATGTTTGACGGAAGCGCAATGGCCTCGTTAATGGCAGACTACCAACAAGCAAAAGCGTTGTCTTTGAAAGGCAGCCCATCTTACATCATTGATAATGGTCGGCAGGTGCTTTATGGCAATGTTGGTTATCGGGTGTTGCTAGCAAATATTGAAGAACATATAAGGCAGCCAACGGAGGAAGCGAGTTGGTGCTAAATTTTCCACTACAGTTTCGCTGCTTTGTTCGAAGAATATTTTTTGGCTAATATTAATTGTTGTCATAAAAAAGCGATTAACATTGTGAATTTCAATTTATATATTACACTTTAAACACTACTTAAAATCAATAATATTATTGTTTATACCTCGTGTAGACGTTAGAGGTGAGAAGCATTAATATAACGTATAGATAATTGGTTAAATTATCGAATACATTGGGTCACTTTTTCAATTATGAAAAATAGGATTTTATATGTATTTGAGAGTTATCAAATTGTTTTTATTTATCTGTTATTTTGTGATAACTACAACACCTGTATATGCAGAAAACCGTCCTAGTCTATCCTCCCTTTTAAAGCTAGCAAAAGCATCTGTTATTGAAAATAACTATGAAAATATAGTCACTCAATTAAGTCCGTATTCCTATGATTATGCAGGTGATGCTAATTTCGATTATTATTTAGGTACTGCATATCTTGAGTTAGAACAATATAGTGAAGCAATATTTGCACTGGAAAGTGCGATTTTAACAAATCCACATTTTGCCGGTGCAATGTTTGAACTTGCAAGAGCTTATTTTCATAGCAAGGAATATTCAGAATCAAAAAGAATTTTTAACCGAGTCCTTGAATTGTCTCCCCCAAAAAACATCAAAAATGCTATTACAACTTACCTTCGAGCAATAACTAGTAAAGATAATCTATATCAAACTATTCACTTACCAACAGCTTCTTTTTCAATTGGTTATGATACAAATGCAAATAATGCTACCGGTATCAGGGATATTAATGGCATCACCCTTGCGGATAAAAATATAGAAACAGCCTCTTCTTACTACACGTTATTATTATCTGATTCATACAGTAAGCCGATTGCACCTGATTGGCGTTGGAAATCTAAAGGTGCGGTTTATTTAAGAGGTAATCCATCAGCAGAGTTTGTCGACATGAATGTCGAAATATTACAAACGGGATTAGAATGGTCAAATGATAATAATATTACTCAGCTAGATATAGGTATTCTAAGATCACGGGTTAAAGGTGAAGCGTTTAATATTGAACCTAGCTTAGCTACCTCAAGTATTGATTATCAAACTGAAAATCTTGACCGCGAAGGTTCTTTTATCAACAGCTATTATAAGTTAGATGCAAACTCAACTTCTTCTTATGAGATGTCAGTTAAGATTTCTAAATATAGTCATGAAAAAGTTCTTGAGTTAAGAGATATGACTCAGTATTTATTATCTGCAGGATATATGGCCAACTTCGAATCAAGTTGGCAGCTCCGTCTAACTCTGTTCGCGGTAGAGGACAAAATGGACATAGAATCATCACCTTATGCTAATAAAAAACTAGCGTTTCAATTAGCTATTGTTAATCAGTTAACGTCTCAAGTTATTTCAAGATTGGGACTTCAGTATGCAGAAACTGATTATGAGGGAAGTTTTTTTGGTCATTATCGAATCGATAAACAGTCATCTGCTGATTGGACTTCTACTTGGTTAATTAATGAAAATTTAAGTTATTGGGGGAAAGTTATTTGGATTGATAATAATTCAAACGATGCTTTCGAATTGTATAGCTACAAAAAATCAGCTATTGAATTTGGCGTTAACTACCAATTCTAAAGGAGATTAAGGAATGAACTTAAAACGATTTTGCATAATTTTATTTCTGTCTGTCTTAGGAGTTAACAATGTTTCAGCTGAAATTGGTAAAGTATTGGTTGCTAAAGGTGAGGTGAATGCTCAACGTGAGCGTATGGTTCCGTTAAAAAGAGGTTCTCTGCTATTTGAAAAAGATATTGTCACTACAGGAAGTGATGCTCGAGCAAACCTTCTGATGATAGATGGTGCAAAAGTTACGCTAAAACCTCTTTCTGAATTATCGCTAGAAGAATATAAATTTAATAAAAATACTGTTCAAAATGTTGTGGGCAGTAGTGATAAATCATCGATGACCATGAGCCTATTAAAAGGTGGCTTTAGAACGATTAGTGGTGCCATTGGAGCAGGGCCCGATAAATCTAAATATCTTGTTAAAACTCCCATTGCCACGATAGGTATCAGAGGGACTGATTACAGTGTTCTTATTTGTACTACAACCTGTGTAGGTTTAGATGGGGCTGGTAATATGCCTGCGGGAGTATATTTTGCAGTATCGAGTGGTTCTATCGTTATCACAAATGCTGTCGGTATATTGGTACTGGAAAAAAACCAGTACGCCTATGTAGCCTCTGCTAATGAAGCACCTATTAGAATTATTATGCCACCTATAAACCTCGTCTCTAATTCAGCTGATCCCATCTTATTTCTATTATCGGATAACAAACGTACCTTAGGAGATCCTGATGTTATTGAAGATGATAAACTGGTCGATGTAGATGAAACTGATAATGAAAGTAACGCTTCTGGAGAAACGTCTAACGACCTAACATCAAATGAACCAAAATCAGTCGACCCAACATCAACTGAACCAAAATCAGCTGACCCAACATCAACTGAACCAAAATCAGCTGACCCAACATCAGTTGAGCCAACATCGGTTGAGCCAACATTGGTTGAGCCAACATTGGTTGAGCCAACATCGGTTGAGCCAACATTGGTTGAGCCAACATTGGTTGAGCCAACATTGGTTGAGCCAACATTGGTTGACCCTACATTGGTTGACCCTACATTGGTTGAGCCAACATTGGTTGACCCGACATTGGTTGACCCGACATTGGTTGACCCGACATTGGTTGACCCGACATTGGTTGACCCGACATTGGTTGACCCGACATTAGTTGACCCGGCATTAGCAGGCCCTTTTTCGGGTATTAATATTGAAGACATTCCCATTGGTATCCTACCCTTCACCGGATTTCCTCAGACGAGTAACGATTTTATTATTTCGATAGTAGGAGCGGACGAAGCAGTTGTTTCAACTGATGGGTATGATCAAAATGGTAACCCGATTAGAATCGATAATAAGGTGTATGATTTTACCGATATTAATTCAATCGCCTTTGCAGGACTTTTTAGTAATGGAGAGGGCTTATCAACGGCAACGGTTACTCCATCTGACAGTTTGAACACTGCAGATTATGGTTTAACTCAATTTTATGCACTTTCACCTGAAACCAATAATAACATGCTCTTTAGTCTTGGAGAGGCACAACAAATTAGTGTTGGATATGATTCACATTCAGGATTATCTTGGGGACGTTGGAGCAATAACTTTATGCTGGCAGAAGCTATAGGCGGCACTGTTTCTAAAATTGATCTAAATAACTCATCATTTCATTGGCAATTTGATAATTTTCAAACTGATCAAGCGTTACCAATCTCAGGCTCAGCAGTATATTCATTAGCTGGAAATACCGACCCAACTAATAATTTAGGTGATGTAGGTATACTTGGTACAGCTTCGTTCTCTGTTGATTTTACCAATCAAACTGTCGCAAATTCTCTTAGTATAGGTATCAATGGAAGTGTTTGGAATGCTTCTGGTTCAGGAACAATAGCTGATGGAAGTCATTTGTTTTCAGGAACTTATGATAACGTAAATATTGGCTCTACATTAAGAGGGACAGGTAGTTTTTCTGGCTTATTTAGTAGCAAGGTTGGCAGCAATAATCTGCCTGCAGGAGCGGGGTTAGTTTATGTATTACAAAACGACATAACGACCCCAAGTGAACTTGTCACAGGGACATTAATCTTTGGTAACTCTACAGCGGAGAATGTTCCATAGATACCTAGAAATCCATAGATTTAATATGACTGTATCATGCAGGAATTAAGATTATGAATAAACGATTAACATACTTGAAAATTTTTAGCTGCGCTCTAAGCATATTAATACTCTCAGCGTGCGGAGGAGGTGAAGATGAAACATCAGTTGGTGTGACAAAAATCCCCCCAGCACAAGTAGTGAAAGTCAACGTATCTGGCGGCGTCACTAAAGGAGTGCTAGTAGGGGCAACTATTAATGCTTATAACATTGCTGTTGATGGTACTGTTGATTACACGTCAGTAATTTCATCAGCAATAACTGATGTGAATGGATTATTCAATCTTGACTTACCCGCTGTCCGAGGATATCTATTACTGCAAAGCCGTGGCGGTGATTTTATCGATGAAACGGATCAGAATCCTGATATTAATCAAAAACGTAAGATTACATTTTCATCAGAAGAAGGCTTATCAACTGTTCTACCCCCAAGCTATAATTCTATTGCATTGACTATGATTTCTCAGTCAATTTATGACAAATCATTACGTGAATTTGGAAGTGATTTTTATGCCGCTTATTTGATTAATATTGATACCTTTACAGCAGGACTCGGATTTGACCCCCTTAGTATAATACCCGCAGATCCAGTAAACCCAGACCAGACAGTACCTGAAACGGCCAGGCAATATGCGTTACTTGCAGGAGGGCTTGCTAATATTGATAATCAAGTAGCGGTATCTTTGGGATTATCATTACCAACTTATGAAATTATGCAGGCAGTTATTGCAGATTTCAGTGATGGAAATATCGATGGAACAATCAATGGTGTAGCCATATCTGTTGCTGGAGGAGTATTACCATCGGGGCTTGACCTAGACGCTGCAATTACTCGCTTCAAAAACAATAATTTCACCAATTTTCAAACAACCAGTATTCCTGACGTTGATTATGATTTACTGGAAGTACCAACCAATGTCATACCTGATGTGAATGCAGGAGTTGAGCAAACTATTTTGGAGCAGGACCAAGTTAGTTTATCGGCTACGGCAACTGACTCAGACGGAAGAGTTACTGTTATAGAATGGAATCAGCAGCAGGGAACTACTGTTGTATTTGATGATTTTAATAGCCTGAATCCATCATTTACAGCACCTGATATTGATACCAATGAAACCCTGAACTTTACTTTAACGGTGACAGATGATTTTGGTCAGTCTGCGATTGATTCAGTATCAATCAACATCATTGCAAATCAAAAACCAATAGCTAATGCTGGAGGTGACCAATCGATATATGAACAAAATTTAGTTAATTTATCAGGATCTGCAACCGATACTGATGGCAGTATTCGTTCTATTCTCTGGACACAAACTCAGGGGACAAACGTAACACTCAGTAATACTACAATTTTAAATCCGTCTTTCACAACCCCTGATATTACTGACAGCGAAATTGCTATTTTCACCCTAACAGTTACTGATGATTTTGGGGATTCAACAACGGATACTGTTGCAATCAATGTTATTGTCACCAATGCGCCTTTAATTGCTGCAGGTAATGATCAAACAGTTAATGAACAGACTTTAGTCTCATTATCAGGCACGACCATTGATATTGACGGTATTATTGTAAATTTTGGCTGGACACAGGTTTCAGGTACAAGGGTTAGCTTATTAAATGCCAATAGTTTAATACCTTCATTTACTGCTCCGAATATTAGTACCGATGAAATATTGGTATTTCAGTTATCTGCAACCGACGATATTGGTCTTACGAGTACAGATGATGTATCAATAAATATTATTGCTAATAATGCCCCCATTGCAAACCCTGATACTGCTACAGTGGCAGAAGGAGCGAGTGTTACTATGTCTATTCGTAGTAATGATACTGATGTAGAAACGCCAAATTCCAGTTTAATAATAACCATCCTCAGTACTGTTACCAATGGTAGCCTGGTGAACAATAATAATGGCACGGTTACTTATACTCATGATGGTTCAGAAACTGTGGCTGATAGTTTTAGCTATACAATAAATGATGGTGATATAGATTCAGCCCCTGCAATAGTAAGTATTACGGTAAGCCCAGTGAATGACCTTCCTACAGTAACAGGACAAACAGTATCCACCGCTGAAGATATACCGTTATTGATCATTTTGGCTGGAGCAGATATTGATGGAACGATTAGTAGTTATTCAGCGGGCGCAGTTGCCAACGGCTCTCTAACAGGCACAGCCCCTAATCTCACTTATACTCCCAATAATAATTATTTCGGCAGTGATAGTTTCAGCTTTACGGTAACGGATAATGATGGTGGAACTTCACTAGCAACAACAATTAGCATTAACGTAACAGCAGTAAATGATCCGCCAAATATCACAAGTATTGCAGGAACAACGGCAACAGAGGATATACTCTATACCTATAGTGCAACGGTAAGCGATATAGATGATGCTAATGATGGAACGCAATTGAGCTGGAGCCTGACAGGGGCTCCAGCAGGAATGCTTGTATCAACTAGCGGTGTAGTAACATGGACAGCGCTTGAAGGTGTTTTAACTTCAGGTATAGTAACCTTAGCCGTTGTTGATGGTGGTGAAGATGGTGTTGTTGCATCAACTGAAAACTTTACAATAACGGTGACACCTGTAAATGACCAACCAACGGCTACACCGCAAACATTATCAACTGATGAGGATATTCCGTTATCGATTACTTTAGCTGGAATAGATATTGATGGAACTGTCATCAGTTATTCACCAGGGGCAGTTTCCAACGGCTCGCTAACAGGGACAGCTCCTAACCTCAATTATACTCCCAATAACAATTACTTCGGCAGTGATAGCTTCACCTTCACGGTAACTGATAATAATAGTACGGTTTCAACTGCAGCGACCATAAGCATTACAGTGATATCAGTGAATGATCTTCCTAGCATTAATATGCCAGCGGACCAAAATGTAGGAGTTGATTTACCGGTATCGCTAACGGCTACAGCCTCAGACGTAGATGGTACCATATCAGGGTATCAGTGGGCACAAACCTCCGGCATAGATGTTACAAGCTCCTGGACAAACGCTAATAGCCAGACAGCATCATTTAACTCGCCTATTACAACAGCGACTACTACATTGAGTTTCACGCTGACAGTAACTGATAATGATGGTGGCCAAACTACAACAGCACATAATATGACGGTAACCCCTGTATTGGTTGCCGATTTATTAGCACCCACTTCAGTCTTTATTGATTCTACTTTATCTGGTTGTGTTAGTGATAATGCAGCCGCAAATGGCTATATCTATGTTCATGAATTTGTATCTCTCAATTGTGATAGCTATTGGGTATCTGCTGATTACACCGGAATGAATCAATTACCTAATTTATTAACGCTAAATTTTACAAAAAATTATTTTGATGATCTTTTTTTCCTCTCATCATTGCCATTATTAACAACGCTAACGTTGGATGATATATCTGCTTGGAATACAGGTCTTGATATATCATCATTGTCTTCACTTAGTTCGCTTACTAGCCTTTCACTATCTAATGCTGACGTTGCGGTGGCTGATTTATCTGTTTTATCATCCATGACTTCGTTAACTGTGCTCAATTTACATTTGCTTGGTATGTCAGATATTACCTTTCTCTCAGGTTTAAGCTCACTGACTTCACTTGATTTAAGTGCAAATAGCATAACCACTATTACAGCGGTTTCAAATTTTTCATCACTCGAGATATTAACATTATCCAATAACCTGATTACGACCATTCCCAGTTCAACATTACCTACGACACTGGCAACTCTTTACCTTGATAATAATAGTATTTCAGCGACTGCAGCTATTGCCGATCTTTCAAGTTTGACGTCTTTAGCTAATCTTGAGTTGAGTTTTAATAGTCTTTCAGATATTTCAAGTTTATCAGCGTTAACCTGGTTATCCGGAACGTTAAATCTGAGTGATAATGCTGCTATAACCGATTTAATTCCACTGTTTGGCGTAATTGAAAACCCTGGGCCAGGGACTGATGGTTTGATTAATTTACAGTTCATTCAGACAGATAATATGAGTTTTGGACATTGTTCTCCTCAAATTGATGATCTGTTTAGAGAATTACCTGCAACGACTGTTATCAACTATGTAGGTTGCTAAAATTAATATTTACATTTTTTTCAGTTGCTTATCGATAGTTATTAATTGTTTTTATGAAACGTTATTGCCAATTGTTAAAATAAGAAAAAAATGAAAAATTTATCACACAAACAGATACGAATAATAATATCGAGCATATTATTCCTATTTTTCTTCCTATTTTTAGTGGGTGTTTTACCAACACGCTACCTTGAGAACATGGAAAATCAACTCTATGACTTTCGTCTACGCAGTGATTTATTGAACACAGTTGATGACAGGATAGTCATACTTGATATTGATGAAAAGAGTATTTCTGCTCTTGGTCAGTGGCCATGGCGTCGTACCTTAATGGCTGAATTAGTTGATAAACTGAATACCGATTATCAAATTAAGGTTATTGGTTTTGACTCCGTTTTTCCTGAAGCAGAAGATACTAGTGCGAAGGAATTATTAAGTCTTCTTTCCAACAATGAATTATTTCAAAAACAGGATGTCGCAGCGTTTTTACAGACGAAAGGTGATGAGCTTGATGGGGATTCAAGATTTGCTGAAAGTCTTGTGGCAAGGAATGTGGTTATTGGCTATACCTTTGAGAATTACCGTGGAGACGATATTGATTACTTAACCAAAGGCTTTATTTCAGAGCCGTTGGTAACGGCCAAATCATTGGAGTCGCTTGATATTGATTTTTATCGAGCGGGTGGTTTTGTTGGTAATTATGAATATATGAGTCAAGCAACCTTTTATGGCGGTTTTTTTAATTACCCAAGAGAAAGTAGCAGTTTACGCAAAGTACCTCTTTTATATGAATATAATGGCGACGCTTATCCATCCTTGGCACTGAGAACTGCGATGGTAAGCCTAGGCGTAGATAATATTGAATTTTTGTTTGAAAATAATGCAGAGAAACTAAACTCACTGACGCTCGAATACCTAAAAGTAGCAGATAAAAAAATTCCAGTAGATGGCCAGTTTGCTGTTTATGTTCCATACCGTGGTGGTATGTATAGCTTCCCCTATGTATCAGTTATTGATGTGTTAAAGGGAGATACTCCTTTAGAAATGTTGAAAGATAAAATTTTACTCTTAGGTACTTCGGCGACAGGAATGATGGATCTTCGCTCAACTCCGGTAGGCGATACTTATATAGGCGTTGAAATTCATGCCAGTATTATCTCAGGAATTTTGGATGAACGTTTTAAATTAAAACCCTCCTATATGAATTCTATAGAAGCAGTTTTTCTATTATTGATAACAATAATATTGCATATGGCCTATTCAAGGCTAGGAGCCGTGGGTGCAGCAATAATCTTCCCTGTTGCTATCGCTAGTGTATTAGGCTTTGGTTTCTTACTGTGGCATAAATTTAACTTTGTTATACCTCTGGCAAACTCTATATTATTGGTTTCTATTCAATCATTCGTTCATACCGCGTATGATTTTTTTGTAGAATCTCGTCAGAAACGGCGTATGAATCTATTTTTTGAGCAATACATTCCATCGGAATTGGTAAAAGAAATGGATTCCAATTCTCAGGAATTAAGTTTAACTGGTGACAGTAAAGAGATGTCTGTTTTATTTTCAGATGTGAGGGGGTTTACAACGATTTCTGAGACGATGACACCAGGGGATTTAACGCAATTAATGAATGAGTTTTTGACACCAATAACAAAAGTGGTCCATGAAAATAGAGGTACAATAGACAAATATATGGGAGATTGTGTCATGGCCTTTTGGGGAGCACCACTTACCGATAAACAGCACGCCAATCATGCAGTTCGTGCTAGTTTTGATTTGATTGAAGCGATAAAATTAATTCAACCCGAGTTTGATAAAAAAAATTGGCCAAAAATTAAAGTTGGTGTTGGTATCAGTTCAGGAGAGATGCATGTAGGGAACATGGGCTCTGAATTTAGAATGGCTTACACCGTCATGGGAAATAACGTTAACATTGGTGCAAGGCTTGAGGGTCTGACAAAGAATTATGGTGTTGATATCATCGTTAGCGATACCACTGCATCGTTGGCAACAGCTTTTGTCTATCGTGAATTAGATCGAGTCTTAGTAAAAGGTAAAAACAACCCCATTATAATTTTTGAGCCACTGTGTAAAAAAGGGGAGCTTTCAAGTCTTGGGCAGAAGGAACTAGCCTGTTATAACAAAGCCATTGTCGAATATCATCAACAAAATTGGCAGGCAGCAAAAAATTTATTTGAACAATTAAAATCGGTATCAACCAAGAAAATTTATGATATCTATTTAAGTCGAATTGCTGGTTATCAGAAAACGCCACCTGCAAAAGATTGGAATGGTGTTTTTGAGCACACAACAAAATAGAACTAACTGTTTAATTAAGAATAAAATTCAATGAGATATACAAAACTGAGATTTAAAAATATAACTATTCACAAGTAAAGCAGGGTACTCGAAGTGTGTTGTTGTTGTTGTTGTTGTTGTTGTTGTTGTTGTTGTTGTTGTTGTTGTTGAGCAATATATATCCGAACACCAGCTACCTTTGGAAGGTAGCTGGTGTTCGGATGAGGCGAGCGCTTGCAACAAAAAGTAGTCTTTCATATTCACGCATCAATGTTTAACTTTTACGAAAAGCACAAAGTTTTAATCAGTGTGTTGGCGACTATTTAATAATAAATAGGCGCCAATAACTATTACAACCAGCTTGGCGTAATATCTTGTTTTATAATATCTTCATAACTTGGGCGCTTTCTTACCACGGCAAACTCATTACCTTTTACCATGACTTCAGGGGCTAACATACGAGTATTGTAGCTAGATGACATAACAGCGCCATAAGCACCGCTACTCATAATCGCAATTAAATCACCGGCGTCAGATTGATGTACTTGTCTTGCTTTGGCAAAGGTATCGCCTGTTTCACAAACGGGACCAACGACATCATAGGTTTTTAGTGCGTTACTCTCTTGATTCACCGCAATAATTTGATGGAATGCATCGTACATACTTGGTCTGATTAAATCGTTCATTCCGGCATCAAGTAATAAAAACTGACGCTCTTCTCCTGTTTTGACAAAAACGACACTGGAGACAAGAATACCGGCATTGCCTAATAACGAACGGCCGGGCTCAATAATTATTTTACAATTTAGGTGGCCAAGTTGCGCTTTAACCATATCTGCATAGGTCTTTTTACTCGGGATGATTTCATCTAAATAAGTAATACCTAGACCACCACCAACATCAATCACACTAATGTCATGGCCATCAGCTCTTAACTCAACAACGAGCTGTGCAATATGTTGGTAGGCTTCTTCAAAAGGAGCTAAATTTGTTAATTGCGAACCAATATGTACATCAACACCTTGTACTTTTATACCGGGTAACGATGCAGCTTGTTTATAGGCTAATCGGGCTTTTGAAATGGGTACGCCAAATTTATTTTCTGCTTTACCCGTGGAAATTTTTTCATGGGTTTGTGCACAAACATTAGGGTTAATACGAAAAGAAATCGCGGCAGTAGTATTAAGTGACGTCGCTACTTTTGATATCAACTCTAGTTCTGGCTCAGACTCAACATTGAACTGAAAAATACCTAACGATAATGCATACTCAATTTCTTCCTGTGTTTTAGCAACACCAGAATAAACGATTTTATCGGCTGGAATACCTGCTGTTATTGCACGGCGAATTTCGCCCATTGAGACGACGTCAGCACCTGAGCCTAATTTGGCTAAAGTGGCAAGCACCGCTTGGTTGCTATTGGCTTTTACCGCATAACAAATCAAAGTATCTTGATCGCTAAAAGCGTTTTGATAATCTTGAAAGCTTGTTTCAATGGCAGTACTTGAATAGCAATAAAAAGGGGTTTTAACCTGTTTGGCAATAGTGCTAATCGCAATATCTTCAACAAACATTTCATTATTTTTGTGCGGGAAATAGGTAACTGGTGTCATAGGGTAATCATCGAGTCTTGTGCAAACATAATGTAGCTAAACTTATGCTAACTTGCCCTAGTATTCAAGGGCTAAGTGCAATATCGTCAAGGTAAAATGTTATAGCTCATAACTGGAATCTATCGGGGTGGTATATCTTATGGAATTATCACCCAATCACCCGAGAATTTGATGATGTTAACTAAGTTACTTTATTGGCTAGAGTAACTTAGTTGATCTGACCACCTAGCCTAGCTGAGCAATAGCAGATTTTAACTGATCAAGTATGGCTAGGTTACTAATCTCTTGTTTTTCATTATCAAAATTATCATAAAAACTAGGAACCGACAGGCTCGCTTTTACATCACCAGCAAAATAAGGTGCAGAGCCAGTTGCTGCGGTTAATACTGTATTGGCACCACCGGGTCCTGGTGATGTAGCCAGTAAGACCATTGGTTTATTCTGAAATAATTTTTGATCGATGCGAGAAGTCCAATCAAATAAGTTTTTATAAGCAGCCGTATATGAACCGTTGTGCTCAGCAAAAGAAATAATAATAGCATCAGCTTGACCCAACTTAGCGTAAAAAGCTTTGGCAGCATCAGGCTGACCTAATACTTCTTCTTTATCTTGACTAAATAAAGGCATTTCATAATCGTTAATATCTAATATTTCTACAGTCGCGCCAGATACTAATGAGGCAGCGTAAGTCGCCAAGTTTTTGTTGATTGATTTTGAGCTGCTGCTGGCTGCAAAGGCTAATAATTTCATGATAATGCATCCTTATTTATACCTAGTTAGGTATCTAAAATGTTTAATTAATGACTAAATACTTTGGCTTAGTCATTTGATGTAAGTATTATATAACTATAATCAAATGTAATTAATACCCTTAAATGATAATGACTTTTTCCATATGACTCATAATGACCTTATTTCAAGTAAAGAGAGTAACCTTTTCGATGGTATGGTAGTTTTTACCCAAGTCGTTGAGTGTGGCAGTTTTTCAGGTGCAGCGATAGCCACTGGCCATTCAAACTCTTACATCAGTAAAACAGTGAATAAACTTGAAGCTCGTGTTGGCGTACGTTTGTTAAATCGCACCACACGTTCTATTAGCTTGACCCCGGAAGGACAAGCCTATTTTGAGCAATGCCAACAATTAGTGCTCGATGCGCATGATGCAATAGCACTGTTAACTCAAAGTCATATAGAGCCGAAAGGTGTGCTTAAAGTGAGCTGTCCTACTTCGTTTGCTGAAAGTCACTTACAAGATGTAGTATCCGAGTTTATGCACCAGTACCCCGACGTTAACTTAGTATTGGATTTAAATGATAGACAGGTCGACTTGGTTCAAGATGGCTTTGATTTAGTCATTCGAGCAACAGAGCAACTGGCTGAGTCAAGCTTGGTTTGCCGTAAAATATACAGCTGCAATGGTTACACGGTAGCATCTCATGACTATTTAAAACGTTTTGGCGTGCCGAAATCACCAGAGCAACTCAAGTCGCACCAGTGCATTTGTTATAGTAACTTAAAGCAAAGCACTAAATGGAGTTATAGCCATAAAAATGGAACTGATAGTCAAGTTGAAGTGAAGGCAAAGTTATTATGCAATAGCGCAAGTATGGAATTAGCCATGGTGCTTGCAGGTCATGGTGTTTGCCGATTACCCGAATTTGTTATGGAAACAGCACTGAAAGATAAAACGTTAGCTATATTACTCAGTGATTACCTCGCGCCTACTATTGATGTTTATGCTATTTATCCAAGCCGAAAACATTTATCGCCTAAAGTCCGTTGTTTCATTGATTTACTTGTAGAAAAAATGCCTAAAACGCTAGCTTAGTTTTATTACTTTTTGGGGGAGGGCTTCGCGGTGATTTAAAAGGTCTTTTAAATCTATTTTAAATTTTTTCAAAGATATAGCTCACTTGTATTCAGTAGAAGACTTCATACATTGTGTCAATAAAGTACAAAATTCATTAAGTTCACGATCAATGGCTGTTTCAGGTAGAAACAAGTGATAACCCAATGCCTTATGTAACACAGTACAGTGATGAAGAAAGGCCGCTAATGGTCCTTTCAATACTTCACCCGAAGGTAAAATAAAAGGCTCAAAATTAAGAATACTTTGTTCAATGGTTAGAAAATCCATCTTAATGGCAAACGCTAATAAAGGTTTTTGTTCATGGATAAGACGATTAGCCAAACGTGGTGAAATCTGATGAGCGAGTGACGATAACTGTATTAAACGAATGCCGATATATGGCAGCTGTATTTTGGTAAAGCCAAAGGTTTCATTTATCAATGATATTCGTTGTATTTCTGGCCACTCTATTTTCCATTGACCATATCTATGCTGATATTTAATACTCTTAGGACTAAGACATAAACTGTATTGAGGTTCGAGATACTTAGCTAAACCCGTTATAAATATCACTAATGCACACAGGTAAATAAAGATGATCACCAACTGAAATTGTCGCCAATAGCCTTGACTAAAAACAAACGTGGTAAAAGCAATTATAAATGCGGTCAGCATTAAAAAGAGCGCATGGTGATTACTCTGCGCTTTAATATTGATAACAGGTAACTCTCTTGACATGACTACCTCTCTCACTCTTTGATCTATTTTAGCTAATACTCAGAGCTAAAATAGTTGGCAAAACGTTAACGGCAGGTCTTTTTATAAGCCTTAGTATATTTTTTCTTTTCTGCTTTAAGCTGTTCATCATTTTGGAATGTACGTTCGCCTTCGGGTGACATGAAATATATACGGCCACCGCGGTTAATTATTGCGAGTTGACGTTTTATATTATCGCAATAACCCTTACTTTTACGGGATTGTTTAGCCTCTTTTTGAGTTTTTTCAGCCTTAGCTTGTTTAGCTTTATTATAGTCTTGTTGCCATTGACTATCTTGGGTGACAGTTTTAGCAATATTATTATTTACTTTCAGTTTTACCTTGGTAACTTTTTCATCATGAATTGGCTTATCACTAAAGTGCACCTTACCGTCTTTATCTGTCCAAGTATAAATCTCAGCGATTGAGGTAAATGATAAAATACTGCTTGTAACCAGTACAAATACTGCTAATAATCTTAAGATTTTCATAAAGTCCCTTTTGTATCTTAATGCTTTGTATCTTAGTGCTTATAATATAAAACTTTACTGTGTAATTAGCGTCGTTAATCGACGTAATATTGAAATAATAACATAGCTTTATTAGGATGTGACAGCCTGCTATGATTAATTTTTAGCGCGTTGTTAAATAATACAAGGAAGATTTATAATGAAAGGGTTGTGGCTATTATTACTGGTTACCTGCATCACTAATACCCATGCAGGGCAGATGTATAAATATAAAGATGCCAATGGTCACTGGGTGTTTAGCGATAAGCCGCCAGAAAAAGCACAAGACTTTTCAACGTTAAAATATACTAGCCCGAAAAAACCAACCTCTAAAATTAAACTTTATAATGTAAAGAGTGAGGAAGGTTACACTCTCTATGCTAAAAGTGCTTTTTATGCACCTATTGAAGTCGGCTTTACCTCGCCATTTAGTCAAAAACTTATTAGCAAAGTCATTCCAGCACGAGGAAAAATCGCTTTACTTGAAAGCAAAAACAAAGCACCTAAGATAAATTATAACTGGGCATTAGGTGATCCCAAAAGCGTTGCTGATAGCTACCAATACCATGCCCCTTTCGGTTCACCAAAAGGCCATAGAATTACCCAAGGTTTTAATGGCGAGTTTTCTCATACGGGGGAGTATAGTAAATATGCTGTTGATATCGCCATGGATGTAGGTACTTACTTAACAGCTGTTCGAGCTGGTACGGTTATTTTTGTTAAGGATGATTACCATATGAGTGGTACTACTCGGTATTTCCTTGATAAAGCAAATGTCATTCAAGTACTGCATGATGATGGTACTTTTGCGTCATACGCACACATCTTAATGGAGACAGCATTAGTCAAAGAGGGTGATAAAGTAGCCCTTGGTGATCGATTAGCTCGCTCAGGTTCATCAGGATTTTCTACCGGACCTCATCTGCACTTTTCAATTGTTAAAA
Source organism: Colwellia sp. 75C3 (assembly GCF_002836255.1). GTDB lineage: Bacteria > Pseudomonadota > Gammaproteobacteria > Enterobacterales > Alteromonadaceae > Colwellia. The sequence continues at coordinate 404,013 of NZ_PJAU01000031.1, forward strand.
ACGTAGGCCTTAATAGTATCTCAATACCTTTTAAGTTTGTAGATAATGAGGGCAAGGTGTTTACCCCAAAACGAGCAATGATCATGGTCGGAGCCAATAAGCCTTGATTAACCACCTAACATCAAAGCTTCTGTATTTTTTACCTCTGTTTGCATAGGGCTAATCAAGGGTCTTCTTAAAACGTAATGCGGCAACAAGTAAACCAAAACAAGTAAAAGCTATCAACCAAAGCATATCAAAGCTCATCTCAACGACAGCAACATCACGTAATACTACACCTCTAATCAAGCGGATGAAGTGCGTAGCAGGTAATGCTTCAGCAATATATTGCGCGGGTAATGGCATCCCTTCATAGGGAAACATAAAACCAGATAATAATATTGAGGGCAGTAAAATAAAGACAGTCATTTGCATTGATTGTAATTGGCTTTTTGCGATAGTGGATATGACTAAACCAAGTACTAAGCTGGCGCAAATGAAGAGTAGGGTAGCCAGAGCTAGTTGGGCTAACCCACCATTAAACGGCACATTAAAGAGCCAATAACCTAGCCCTAAAATAATACTGACTTGAATAACGCCAATAAAAATATAAGGGAATATCTTACCAATCATCAATTCTATTGAGGCCAGTGGCGTGGTAATAAGCATCTCCATATTACCGCGCTCTTGCTCTCTTACAATGGCGGCAGAAGTAAACATTATCATGGTCATGGTAAGTATTACCGCAACGAGGCCGGGTACTATATTCACCACACTACGCTGTTCTGGATTATAAAGTAGGGTGACTTCAAACGTAGGGGTACTGCGGTTGGCTGGTTTGTCTAATAGCTCAGCTAACGGCATATTACGCAAACCTTTAATTGCACCGGCTATGACCGTATCTGAGCCATCAACTAACCATTGCGCTATGGGGCGACTTGTTTCTTGTTTACTCGATGGCGGTAAACCAAAGCCGACACTAGGATGGCGAACCAAACGTTGACTAACATCTTGCGGAATAATCAATACCGCGCGTACTTCGCTATTGTCGATAGCTTTTTGTGCTGATTGTACCGAGTGATAGCTGTGAGTGAAGCTGACAATACCGGTTGCCGAAACGGTTTGTTGTAATACTCGACTGAGTGATGTTTGACTGTGATCGACCACACCCACGGGAATATCTCGCACATTGGTATTAATCGCAAAGGCGAATAATAGTAATTGTACCAGTGGGATCATGATGACCATACCAAAGGTCATTTTATCGCGGCTAAGCTGCAATAACTCCTTTATTACAATCGCTTGAATTCTCAATAAGGATGTTTTCATTATTACGCAACTCCCTGACCCGTACAACTGACAAATACATCTTCTAAACTCGGCCTAACAATGGCCAATTTATCGCTAGGTTTTAGACAAGGCTGCTGTTGCAATAATGCTATAGGTTGGCTCTCATTTTTATTCACTAAAACGCGTAAGTGCGTGCCTAACTGAGCAGCAGAAATTACCTGTGGAAGTTTGATCAAATTATCTTTGATATGGCGTAAATTATTAGCGGAAATTTCCACCACTTGTGTTGTCATATTATTCATTAGGGCTTGGGGTGAGTCATCGGCTCTTTTGATACCATTTTCTAAAATGGCGAGCTTATGACAACGCTCTGCTTCATCCATATAATGTGTTGACACTAAAATAGTAGTGCCTTGATCGCAAAGATCAAATAACTGTTCCCAAAATTCTCTACGGTTCTGAGGATCTACTGCTGAGGTAGGCTCATCTAAAAAGAGTAACTTAGGTTTGTGTATTACAGCAGCGGCAAGTGCTAAACGCTGTTTTTGACCGCCACTCATGCTGCCAGCAAGTTGCTGACTTTGTTGGGTTAGCTGATGAGTACTTAATAATTCACTCAAACGAGACTTCTGCTCGTTAGCCGTTAAACCGTAAATCCTACTGATAAACTGTAAGTTTTCTTTAACCGTAAGGTCATCATACAGTGAGAATTTTTGCGTCATATAACCAATTTTCAACCTAAGTTTATTGGCCTCTTGGGGTAAATGACAACCTAACACATTGACTTGGCCACTGGTCGGTTTTAACAAACCAGTAAGTAATCTAATTGCTGTAGTTTTACCTGAGCCATTGGGACCTAAAAAGCCATAGATAGTTTGTTTTTCAACTTTTAAATCTAATGATGATACTGCTGTTAATGCCCCAAAATTTTTACAAAGTTTTTCAGCATTAATGGCAAACTCATCATGCTCAGTACTATGAAAATCGGTACTCATGGCATTTGCACTTGTGCAGGAACACCCATAGGAAGTTCTGCTGCACTATCGGGTAATTGTATTTCAGCCAAATACATAAGATTAGCGCGTTCTGCTTGGTTCAGGGCGAAATAAGGGGTAAAAGCGGGCTCGGAAGATATCCAACGCACAGTTCCAATAATGGGTTCTGTCAAGCCATCAACTTGCACCACTAATTTATCAGCCACTTTTATTTTTACGCGATAGGGCTCAGGTACATAAACACGAGCAAAGGGCGCCTTTCCAGCTAAAACAATCGCTACTGGGCTACCTAATGTGACACGTTCGCCTAAGTTCCACGGTAAGTTATCTAATAAACCATCACGTTTAGCGGTAATGGTTAAGTCTTTAAGTTTTTTATTTTCGCTATCAACCACTGCAATGGTGGTTGCTAAAATAGCTTCGGCAATCTGAAGGTCTTCAATACGGGCGCCATTAATAAGTTGCAATAGCTTTTCTTGAGCGCTATGTAATTTTGCAGTATTTTCATCACGTGAAGCAAGGGCATTATCAAGCGTTGCTTGACTTGCTAGCTCTTTTTTAATGAGTATTTTAGCGCGTTGATAATTAGCTACACTTTTTACTAACGCCGCTTTCTCGCCAGCTACTTGCGCTGAAGCAGCAGCCACTTCTTCTACACGGGCGCCATTATGCACTTTCTCTAAATTAGCTTTTGCCTGTTGCATTTGAGCTTGTGCTTTAGCAACCTGCGCTTTTTGAATGGTGTCATCTAGCTTTACCAGTATAGTGCCTTTACTTACTTGACTACCCGCACTGACAGGTAAAGCGGTGATTACTTCGCTAACCGTTGCTGTATGAGCAATGCGTTCTCGCTCTAATGTACCGAGGGCAAGGCCTGGCTTATTGTTATCACAAGCGCTAAGGGAAATTAGTATGAAGAATAGTATAAATAGATTAGAACAAGGAACGATAAACTTGGCAGACATGATTATTTATCTCATTGAAATACAAACTAGTTTTTAGTGTAATCTCAATGAGTTAAAAGTCAATTTATTATCAGAAAGTGAACTCAAGGGCAGTTAAGTTTTTGATATTACTTTCACTGTCGTTCGTTCATTTGCTAGGTAGGCAAGGCTGAGTATATGCTTCTTTATACAAATAAGAATAACCACAGAGGGATAGTGATCATGCTTAACAATGTTGTCATCACAACAGTTCCAGCAACAGTTTGTTGTTCTTGCTGATGTGTTTTAGCAATTAAGTATGCATTCACTCCTGTTGGACAAGCACTCAATATAACGAGCACAGTTACGCTAAGTGGTGACAGCTGGAACAATACTTGGCTTGTTAGTAACACTAAAGCCGGCAATAAAACTAACTTGGTTAAGCTGGCTATGCCAATGGCAAAAAGCTTATCGCGTACGTGATAATAAGCAAGTGAAGCGCCTAAGATGAATAACGCTAAGGTGATCGCTGGTTTACCCATTAACATTAAGCCATCAGCTAATATCGAGGGTAATTCAATCCCTAGTAAGTTAACGACTAAACCTGTTGAAATACTAACAACTAATGGATTTTTAACGTTCTGCTTGATAATTTCTTTACCGTTAAAAGAATTTTCTTCATTGGCACTAAAGCTTGATATGGCACTTGTTAAGGTAAATAACAGGACACTATGAAAAGTAATAATTAAGAATATTATGCCAAGGACTTGTTCACCAAATAAGGTTAATAAGATAGGTAAGCCAATAATTACTGTATTGGAATAGCTTGCACCTAAAGAAAAAACTGCTGAGCCAGCCGTTGATGAAGTTTTTTTTCTCTCGATGAGAAAATAATGGCTCAACCATGCTATGCAATAACAGCATAATACCGGTAAGTAAAAAGCCGCAAATAACGCGGGACTAATTTGCTCAGTGAAATTAGCCTGCGCCATTTGATAAAATAAAAAAGCGGGAATACTAAGATAAAAAGTAAATTTACTTAACGCATCGATTTGAGCGCGATTAAGCCATTGGCTTTTTGCACAAAAAAAACCTAATAATGCCACTAAGATAAGTGGCATTATGATAGAGATTATACTCATGGTACCTCAAAAATCAGCTGGGATTTTAAATAGTTTTAGTTATACTGTTGCTCAAAAAAGCTTTCAATAATCAACCTTGCTGATTCCGCATCTATATTATCTTTTTTTAAGTTCTTATAACCACCGCGAGCAAATAACTGCTCTTTGGCATCTGCAGTAGTGAGTCGTTCATCTTGAAATTCTACTGTTATACCAAAACGACCATTAATTCGGTTACCGAATTTCTTGGCATCTAGGGTAAGTTGTTGCTCACTACCGTCCATATTGAGTGGTAAACCAACGACAATAAAATCAGGTTGCCATTCTTTTAGGTATTTAGCTAAATTGTCCCAATGGGGGATACCGTCGGTCGCTTTTACCGAGCCAAGTGGTGTCGCACTACCTGTCATTTCTTGACCTACAGCAACGCCAATATATTTTTTACCAAAATCGAAGCCTATAACGGTACGTTGGCCAATAGGTGATTTAGTTTTAGTCGACATCTTTTTCCTTGGAGTGTAATCAATGTAGTGGTATTTATGACCACTACATTTAAGATAGTATTTTAGCTAGTAGAGATGAAAAGGGCAGTAGTTAAGCATGGCCAATATCTGAAGATAAATGGGCTAGATCAATACCTAACTTCTCTGTCGCTTTTTTCCAGCGTAGTTCTATTGGTGTATTAAAAAGAATATCACTGTCTGCAGGCGTGGTAAGCCATGAATTGGCTTGCAGCTCTTGCTCAAGCTGACCTGGGCCCCAGCCAGCGTAACCTAGGGTAACCATAAATTGTTCAGGTGCTTTTTCAGTGCCTAATGCCATTAGGATATCTTTTGAAGTAGTGATCATTAACTCTTTATTCAATACTAACGAACTACTCCAGCCTGTTTGTGAACTATGTAAAACAAAGCCTCGCTGTTGAGCAATAGGACCACCGGTGAGTACTAACTGTTCTAAGCTATTGGTAATATCAGTGAGAGAATTATCAGCTAAGCCAATGCTCTTACTTTTTTCCGTTAAGCCACTGTTTGAAGTCTCACTCCCGTTGTCAGATTTTTCATCTTCTTCGGGGTCTATTTGCTTAAGCAAGTCAGACAAGGTGATGTTAACGGGCAAATTGATGATTAAACCCATAGCACCGTCTTCATTGTGTTCACAAATATAGGTGACCGTTTTATTAAAATAGGGATCACCAAGAGAAGGCATGGCAATCAAAAATTGGTTCTCTAAACTATTCATCGACAGTGAATCTCCAATGTTAAGCTCGCTTGTTAACTTTGATTTGGATTCTTGTTTTAGTTCTGATTTTTGTAATTTTGCCATGCAATTCCAACTATTATTTTTTGATGTTATCTTCAATAGCATCCATCAACTTGCCGCTAATGTTTATTGGATAAGCTGCTTCAATTTCACGAATACAGGTAGGACTCGTTACATTGATTTCAGTTACTTTATCACCAATCACATCAAGACCTACAAAGTATAGACCACGCTTTTTCAATTCAGGAGCAATAGCATCAGCAATCGCTTTATCACTGACACTTAACGGGCGAGCAACACCACGTCCACCAGCAGCTAAATTACCACGAGTTTCACCTTGAGCAGGTATACGCGCTAAACAATAAGGCATAGGCTCGCCATTAACAATGAGGATACGCTTATCACCATCAGCAATCTCAGGCATAAACTCTTGTACCATGGCATATTGTTCGCCATTGTTCGTTAAGGTTTCTATAATTACGCCAACATTCGCGTCATCAGCTTTTATGCGGAATATTGAAGCGCCACCCATGCCATCAAGAGGCTTAATAATAACGTCTTGCTGCTTTTTGTGAAATTCACGAATTTTGTCACTGCTACGAGTCACCAAAGTTTTAGGGGTGAATTCGCTAAACCATGCAGTAAAGAGCTTTTCATTACAATCACGTAAACTTGACGGCTTATTTACAATGAGTGTGCCTGCTTCTTCAGCACGTTCTAACATGTAGGTTGCGTAAATAAACTCAGTATCAAAAGGAGGATCTTTACGCATCAATACCGCATCTAATTCACTTACCGCTATATCTTGTGGATCAGACAATTCATACCAGTGCTCACTATCATCAAAGACTTTAACCTTGTGTGTTGTCGCGTGACATTCACCTTGTTCAAGATATAAATCCTTCATTTCCATGTAGTAAAGTTCATAGCCACGCTTCTGAGCTTCTAGCATCATCGCCATTGATGAATCTTTTGCTACTTTAACTTGTGAAATAGGATCCATTACTATGCCGAGCTTTATTACTTTATTTGTAGTCATTTTTAATCCTGTTCAATGTTGATTCTTAACGCTGTTGTTGAAAGGCGTAATTTCATTTAATGTCTAGTTATCTTGTGTTTATCTTATAATTAGCTGTTATTAATTTTTACGATTTAGTTGAGATAAACAGTAATAAATTTACTGTAAATCACCAAAGCGACATTGCAATGCGGTAATTGCCGTTAATGCGGCTGTTTCTGTACGCAATACTCTTGGCCCTAATAACACATCTTGAAAATCGGCGTCGTTTGCTTTAGAAATTTCGTCATCAGTTAAACCACCTTCCGGCCCAACTAATAATCTAACACGAGTATTTTCCATTGGTAAACTCATAATGGAATGCTGAGCTTTTGGGTGTAAATTAATTTTTAAAGCGCTAGTTTCCTGTTTTAACCAATCAGCTAAGAGCATCGGCTCTGCAACAACGGGTACGCTTGCACGGCCACTCTGCTCACAGGCACTAATGACTATTTTTTGCCATTGTTGAAGCTTCTTCTCAAGACGCTCGGCATTTAGCTTTACCCCACAACGTTCCGTAAATAATGGCGTGATAGTATTAACGCCAAGCTCAACGGATTTTTGTAAGGTGAAATCCATTCTATCGCCACGAGATATACCTTGACCTAAATGAATATTGAGAGGCGACTCGTTATCAACAGCTTCTTTAGTTAATATTTCAGCGTAAGCTTGTTTTTTACTCACATCGATTAGTTTAGCCTGATATTGAAACGCTTCTTCACCATTAAAAAGAACGACTTCATCACCTTCTTTTAAACGTAATACTCTAATCAAGTGACCGAAAGCATCGTCAGATAATTTCACGGATTCATGTAAAGTAAAAATACTTGCTTGATAAATTCTAGGATTGGACATTATGCGGAAAAATAAATAAGGGTAAGTAGTAACAACATAGGGGCATCGACACTAAAAAACAATGCTAAGAGCAATTCCATTACATTATTACTCAGTTGTGCGGGTTAAAATATTTCAAGGCGACGTTGCTCTCAATTCCAATAACCCGTTATTGGTCAATCAAGCGTCTACTCCTGAATTATTTTTCGTGTGCACAACAAGTCCATAAACTCAGCATTACCTTAGGCTCAAATTATAGACATAAAAAAACCGCTATTATTTAAACAAAAATAGCGGCTTTAAGTAATTACTTTCTTAAGCTAATCTTGGCGTTTAAATACCGGCAGCTTTACGTAAATCATCTGCTTTATCTGTTTTTTCCCAGCTGAAGGCTGTAAACGTATCATCACCAACAGTCATTTCAAATGGTTCACGACCAAAGTGACCATATGCAGCAGTTTGCTGATACATAGGGTGTAATAGGTCTAACATTTTAGTGATACCGTATGGACGTAAGTCAAAGTTTTCACGTACGATTTCAACTAGTTTCTCTTCAGAAATCTTTCCAGTACCAAATGTATCAATTGAGATTGATGTCGGCTCAGCAACACCAATTGCATAGGAAATTTGAATTTCACAACGGTCAGCTAAACCGGCAGCAACAATGTTTTTAGCAACATAACGACCAGCATAAGCGGCACTACGGTCAACTTTAGATGGATCTTTACCAGAGAAAGCACCACCACCGTGACGAGCCATGCCGCCATAAGTATCAACAATAATCTTACGACCTGTTAAACCACAATCACCTACCGGACCACCGATAACAAAACGGCCAGTTGGGTTGATATGATACTTAGTATCTTCAGTTAACAATTCTGCAGGTAATACATGCTTGATAATGTTTTCCATTACCGCACTAACCAAGTCTTCTTGTTTGATTTCAGGATTGTGCTGAGTAGAAAGTACAACCGTATCAATCGCTACTGGCTTGTTATCTTCATAGATAAAGGTCACCTGCGATTTAGCATCAGGACGTAACCATGGTAAAATACCAGATTTACGTGCTTGTGCTTGGCGCTCAACTAAACGGTGTGAATAGTATAGTGGTGCAGGCATTAACGTAGGGGTTTCGTTGGTTGCATAACCAAACATTAAACCTTGATCACCAGCACCTTGTTCTTCAGGGTTACTGCGATCTACGCCTTGCGCTATTTCAGGTGATTGTTGGCCAATCAAATTCATGATGCCACAAGTTTCGCCATCAAAACCAACATCTGATGAGGTATAGCCTATTTCACTTATCACATTACGGGTAAGTTTTTCTAAATCAACCCAAGCGGTAGTTGAAACTTCACCAGAAATGATTGCAACACCAGTTTTTACCATCGTTTCACAAGCAACACGGGCATTTTTATCTTTAGCGATAATAGCATCTAAAACCGCATCAGAAATTTGATCGGCAATTTTATCAGGATGACCTTCAGAAACAGACTCGGAAGTAAAAAAGTGTCTAGACATAAATCCTCAGAAAAATTTGAGTTATACAAAATAATGGTGCGATTCTACACCTGTTGAAAACAACTTTCTAGCTTTTTTACGCCTAGACGGCTAAACGTCTCTAATTATTTTGATTTTTATTGAACTAGCGTAAAGTTTTTGGAGGATTTAACCGGTATCTACTACAACCGAGGAAATTAATTATGGCGCTAACGCATGTAAAATAAGTGGCTCTTGCCATAATTGGCTAAAGATTTTTTCTTGCTCTTTGGTCTCAAGCGAACTGAAAAATTGACTTTGCCCTTGTTGCTCTTTGCTCGCATCTAGCTTTTGTTCAAGTAATATCTTGGTTAACTGCACCGTTACTGGGGCTGCTGTTTCTATAATGTTTACTTGTTGACCAGCAATAATGCTGATTTGTTGTTGAACAAAAGGATAGTGGGTACAACCAAGTACTAAGGTATCAATGCCTTCATCAATTAAAGGAACGATATATTGTCTTAGCAAGGCATTACATGCTTGGCTGTTTTGTTTGCCTTGTTCAATAAATTCGACCAAACCAGGACAAGGTTGAATGAGTACTTGTGCGCCATTATGATGTAAATCAATTAAGTCTTTAAAGCGTTGATTTTCACTGGTTGCTTGTGTTGCTAATATCGCTACTTTTTTACTAATGCTTTGTTTCGCGGCAGGCTTGATTGCGGGTTCTACACCAATGATTGGGATGTTAACTTGTGCTCTAAGTTGTTCAATGGCATTAACTGTGGCGGTATTACAAGCGATTACTATAGCTTTAACGCCTTTAGCAATGAGTTGTTTTGCAATAAAATTCACTCGTTCAATAATAAAAGCAACAGACTTTTCACCATAAGGCGAATGGAGGCTATCAGCAATATAAATGATATTTTCATGGGGTAGCTGTTGGGCAATGCACTTTGCAATAGAGAGCCCACCTACGCCAGAGTCAAAGACCCCAATTGGGGCTGAGTTATCAGCGATTACCGACTTAAATTCTGCTTTATTCTTTTGCTTGTTTTCTTGATTAGTAATGATCGTTGCTCTGCTACATTAAAATAGGTTGTTCTTGGCAAATTGTATTGCTTTTATCAGCCTAAAAGCAATATAATTAATTATGTAAAGTTTTTTACTTACAAAGTGTGTTTTAAAAGTTTTTATTCACAAGGTATTGTCTCTGTTTACTTTAGCTTATTTCTAACGTGACAGCGGAGAAAGGAAATATATGTCAAATATAGTCTCATCAAAACGTTTTAAACAATTCCCACAACTAATGTGGATTTTGCTCTTTGGTTCATTTATTACGCGTGGCAGTTATTACATGGTATGGCCATTTCTGGCGGTCATTCTTTATGAAAAATTTGCTTTATCTGCCACTCATGTAGGACTTATTCTCTCAAGTGCTGCCGTTATTTCTGTTTTAGTGAGTTTTGTTGGTAGCGCGCTATCAGATCGCATTGGTCGTCATCAATTAATGTACGCCAGTGGCATTTTATATATCATTTCTTTTTCGTTATTAGCACAGGTAAACTCTATAGCTGGTTATGCCTTAGTGATAACGTTATGTTCTATTGCTACTGCTTTATGGCGACCACTAACCTCGGCATTAATCGGCGATATCATTAAAGATAAAGGCACCCGTGAGCTTGCCATGCAGTCATTATACTTTGTTGTTAATGTTGGTTGTGCTGTTGGTCCTATGTTAGGACTTTGGATGGGACTGACAGGAGAGCAATCAAGTTTTTATATTACCGCAGGGGCGTTTGCCTTTTTATTAGTGCTTTTATGGTGGGGTTTTAATCAACATAACAAACTTGATAAAGAGAAGGTGGTTAAAGCCCAACAAATATCTACTGAGATGATGGATGTGGATATTACTACAGCCTCAGTAGAAACCGGTTCACAAGCTCAATCTAAGCCTCAGCCTAAACCTCAAGAGAAGGTTACAACGAAAGGTGGTGGGGTTAATCAAATTATTAAGGTGTTAGTTGCAGATAAGTTATTACAGTGTCTTATTCTGGCTAATATTTTATGCATGTTCATTTATGCCCAAATGGATAGCTCGCTTATACAATACTTAACGCGTGCTGAAGTACCTGATCTTCTCCAACTTATTTCATCGATGATTTTTACCAATGCACTCGTCATAATCTCAACACAATTTCTATTATTAAAGTTAATGGCAAACTTATCATTAATTAGCCGAATACAAGTAGGGCTAGTATTGTTGATGTGTTCACAAATTTGGTTAGCGCTTAATCCGTTAACACTTTTTTGGGGATGGATAGGAGCGATTGTAGTGATGAGCTTAGCTGAAACGATTCTTTTCCCTACCATGAATGTTCACATTGACCGTTTAGCACCTGAGCATCTTCGCGGCGCGTACTTTGGTGCTGCTTCGTTTTATGAGTTTGGCTATGCTATAGCACCATTAGGCGGTGGTATTATTCTCGACCAACTTGGCGGAACTTGGTTATTCCTCATTACTGCAGCGTTAACGTCAGTCGTTATTTATCTTTATAGCGTATTGGATAGCCTACCTAGACCAGACTTTGTTGAAGTTAAAATATTATAACGCTCTACTTGAATATACTCGTTTCAGGAAGCCTGAGCGAATCAGATTAAGCCGAATGCTTAACTATGAATAAATAAGGAATAAGGGAAAAATGAAGCAACACATGCAGACAATGATTGATTTATTGACGTCAAATGACTTTGACGCTTTGCTTCAACATTTTTCAATTTCTAGCGAGCCTGAGAACATAGCGCAGTTGGCTTTTCTATACCTACAAGGGCAAAAAAGTATTATTAAATTTGGCTTTTATCAACAAATAGCAACAAAATGGATAGATAAAAAAGGCTTACCACTCGCCCTTATTTCGGAATTTAAAAGCAGTGATTTATTAAATTTCTTTACTCCTGTATTGCAGTTAGAGGGTAACTTTAATAAAACGAATGACCGACAACGAAACGTATTACATTATTTATTAGCTGGCGATCAATCACGGGTAACGAATGTAGAACCACCATTTAATTATTTACGATCTATGATGTTATTTGAACGTAATGAATCGTTATGTAATGCGCTATGTCAACGTGATAGCCAAAACTTCACCCCAGTTGAAGTCTATTTATATTCCAATAAAAATTTATCAATATTAGCCACTCACGAGTTAAGTGCTTTGTTTGCCTTAATCGAAATTGAAAGCAAACAGCAAGTTATAGATGAGGCTAACTATCAATTGATAACTCAAAACGTTGCAAAAATATGCCGTAGTCAAGTTCAGTTGGTTAATATTGAGTTACAACGGTTACTGTTGATTGCTACTTATTATAAAAAACCGATTCAAGAAATTATCAATGACATGAATATCATAAGTTAGCTTAAGAAAAATAGGCTTAGTTCTGTTGATACCTGAATTAATAACTAATAGCGAAGTAAGATTAGCCTTTGGTAATAGCTCTATTTCGTCCTTGCTCTTTAGCTTGATAGAGCGCTTCATCGGCAAGCTCAAAAAATGGCATATATTGCTGCTGTCCATCGAGAATAAAGCTATGGATACCAATGCTGATAGTGACCGAGTCATTAATATCAGACTCTCTATGTGGTATTTTTAAATCAGCTATTATTTTGATTAAATTATTAGCAACAGCTTGAGCATTATCTTTATTTGTGTTTTTTAATACCACAACAAATTCTTCGCCACCGTAACGTGCAACAAAATCCGTCTCCTCATGTAAGTTTTTCCGCAATGTTTGCGCAATTAAATAGAGGGCTTCATCTCCCTTAGCATGACCATAACTATCATTATATTTTTTGAAATAATCGACATCACAGATCATCATTGAAATATTTAACCCTAAGTTACTGGTATTGAGTGATTTTTTCATATGAGTATCAAAAGCCCTTCGGTTAGGGATTTTGGTTAAACTGTCTGTTTGGCTGATATGTTGTAGACGTATATTATGAGATGTTAGTTGCTGCTCTTTCGATTCCACACTGTCTAAAAGTCTGTCGATTAAATTAAATAATGTGCCCAGTTCATCTTTTCTTTTGCTATAAAATCGAATTGAATGGTCATTGTTTTTAACTATCGCGGTAACCCTTTTATCTGCTCGTAATATGGGACGAATTATAAAGTAATGAAAGAATATGAATAACATAAAGAGTGTTAATAAAAAAAGCATTGAACTGGTAATGGTCGATTGATTTAACCAACTTGTTGAAAACTGTCTTATGGGCGCTTTATAAGTAAATTTAATGCCGCCGTTGCCTGTTATAAGCGGAATAACGTCATATATTTCACCTTTTTTAGTGCGGTAAGAGTTTTTTATAAAGACATTTTTTGAAGTGAGTTTTACCATGCTTTTAAGGTTTGGCTGAATAAGCTCTACGGTAAAATCGATGCCTGCTCTTTGCTGTAAATCAGTGAGCACTTGCTCATCAAAAAAACGCCAAAATAGCATAGTGCCATTAGCACTTCCCGTTAAATTTGATTTAAAAATACTGGTCGCAGCAAAAAGTATAATTTTTTCATTTAAAAAGGTAAACCCTACTTGAGAAACGGGCTTATTATTGTTTTTACTAATTAAAGCATCTGAAATTAAAATATTTTTCTTAACAAATGACGAGGGGTTATCAAAAGGTGGAAATGTTAATGGACTCCAGTTATTAATATCCCATGCTTGGTGCCACACTGTTTTTGCTTGTTTATCATAAATATTAATACCATTAATGCCTAAGCTTTTATAGGTATCAATAACAAAGTTACTCTCAGTAAATTCAGTGTTCTTATTATTTATAAAGTGATAAGTCTCATCCCAGACGGCATTATCATAATTTATAACCCCATACTCTTTACTTTTTGAGGTAAAAGCCATTTTTATACGGCTAATATCTTTTTCATCTGATGAGGCTTCTAGTGCGTATAATTGTGGGAGTTGAATGTAGTGAAGGGACATTACCTTTATAAAAGCCACAAATAGAATCAGCAAAAAATAAAAAATGATGAGTTTAGTTTTTAATGAGCTTATAAACAAAGTAATTGCCTGATTTATAGGTGCTAAAAATTAAGTTGGAGTTTAATCGTGACTATAAATAAGCGTAGTTGTAGTTAATGAAAATAGCTAAAACAAGAACTCAATCTCAAAACTAAGTGGTAGCACGGAGAGTCAATATGACTTAATTTTTAACTGCAGAAGTTGTTGCTTTGGGTAAGCTTAAAATGAAGTGCACACCGCCAGATGAGTTCACGATAGATATTTCTCCGTGTAACTGTTGAGTTATGATTCGTTTAGCAATACTTAAACCAACGCCACTACTGCCTATAGCGCGGCTGGTTGTATAAAAAGGGCTGAATATTTTATTATATTCAGCGCTATCAATTCCTTTACCATTATCTTTGTAGTGCAACTTTATGACATTACTGTAATTTATTAGCTCAATTCGTATTTCTGGATCCTTTGTTTCAGCTAAGCCATGTTCGAGTGAGTTTTTACAAAGTATAAGTAACACTTGCTGGAGTAATTCAGGCACGATAAAAGCATCAGTATGTTCGTTATGCTGTTGTTTGATTTTGTATTTTATATTATGGGTATTTAGCATCTTTTTATAGCTATCAAAAATGCTGTTTACTAATGGGTACAGCTCTATTTTTTTAGCTGACTTTGCGTTATCACTTATTAATAAACTTTGTAAGGTACTGACTTTTTCAGCTGCATTGTTAAAGCTGTTGGTAAGTAACTTTACACTTTGCTTAATTGTATTAAGGCTATTTATGAGTGTTGTTTGATTGAGCGACTTACAGTCTAATTTTTTTTGGATAGCTTCAATACTGGACTCTATGATGCCAACTGTCGTGATTCCTATACCTAATGGTGTATTCATTTCATGAGAAAGCCCACGGATTAATATGGATAGCTCTTCAAGTTGTTGCTTTTCTTCTGCAAGATGCTGTTGATGTAATAGTTTTAATTGAACTTCAAAACTTTGCTTTATCGTTTCCAGTAGTTCAATGGTTGTTTCTGAAAAGACATGTTCCTTATTATCTAAAATACAGACAGTACCAAAGGGAGTCTCTTCATCATCAACTATCGGTAGCCCAAGATAGGCGATCATATTAAGTTCTAAATCAGGATTTTTATTCCAGTTCTCGTCAGCAAGGGCATTGGGTATATTTAGTGTTTTTTGTGATTTTATTACCTCTTCACAGTAAAGCCCCGAGCCATTTAAGTGCTCAGAGTCACCAATTTGGTAGGGATTTTGACTATTTTCGTTTTTGCTAAAAACACTAAGATTATCTTGTTCCATTTTCATAACCAATGCTACAGGTACAGAGGCCAGCTTAGCTACCACGGCAAGCGTTTTGTTCCAACTTTCTATCAACTCATCATGCTTGTGATAATACAAAATTTATCCTTCCTAGATAGGTGATAACTAACTCATGATATTAGTATAAGAAACATGAGCTACATTGACCAATAGATAGGCGTATTTTAGGTCGTAGGGCTTTATTTATTACGGAATAATAATTTTAAGCATGTTAGGTATTACAGGTTGTAGTCGCGCAGTTTACTAGGCTAGAACACAGTGGTGCGCGGAAATATCGCTGATATTTTATTTTTCTAATGGGGAGTATTTTAACAAGGGGAAAGACGCTTCCAAGATGCCGCAGTTTCACATAGTTTTGAATACCGTGTGTACTTTAATTAAGGTAAGAGCAGAGACGCGCGGAAATATCGCTGATATTTGATGATTATTAGAGGGAATTTTAAAATAGGGAAAAGACGCTTCCAAGATGCCGCAGTTCACATAGTTTTGAATACAGTGTGATTTTCTAGAGACGCGCGGAAATATCGCTGATATTTGATGATTATTAGAGGGAATTTTAAAATAGGGAAAAGACGCTTCCAAGATGCCGCAGTTCACAGAGTCCTGAACACCGTGTGTTCAGGGCGGAAATATCATGCTAACCGTAGGCTTCCCGATACGAGCCGGGCTTGCGCAAAAGTTAATAATCAACTTCCTTAGGTAAAACTTATCGGCTCAGGGACACAGTTCACATACAAACACCCCAGAAGACAAACTCAGTATAGCGAAAAATATATCATCAACTAAGCTTTTTTTTATAATATTTGGCTGAGTGACGAGTAATTATTCGTTATGTTTTATTTTTAAGCTTTAACTGTGGCTAAGATAAACGAAGGTGAAAATAAGTCTAGCGATGTAGGGATAAGGTAAGCGACTAATGCTTAAGCTATTTTTTGCTTAGTATGGGAAATGGCTTGTTCTATGGTTGATTGCAGCAACGTGATTTTCTGTTGATTACCTTGTTGCTCAATTTTTAATTGCTGCTGAGTTTTCAACAAATCATTAGCCAAATTTAAAGCGGTCATTAATAAGGTTTGCTCTGGACTGCTAATGGCCTTGCTCGCACCGGCTTTAGTTAAACGATCACTTAATTCTTGCGCCGCAGATAATAAGGCGGTTTCTTGGCCTATGGGACAAGCGATTTTAAGCTTGCGATCAACAATGTTGATTTCTACGGTACGTTGTGACATTTACAAAAAATTCCAAGTATTATTAATAATATAGACCAAATAAAAATATTTTTAGTCTATTATTTTTCATCATAGCGATGCTGAGCCATCTATGCAAGTAAATAGCACAATTTATGGGCATTTTTTGTTATACCAAGTCCATTAAGTTAGTTCACACTCAGAGCTTGCCAGCGGTTTGAGAACAAATAGAATTTTTTGTATATAGTTATTCTATATGAAAGAAATTATGTGCAGTTACCTAATCGCTGGAAAACTCCCCAAGGGCGAGTTTAAAAAGCTTACAGCCTGTGTTGTTGATTTTGACAAGGACGCTGCATGGATGCAGCCTATTAGAGAATGCAGACGGTACAGGAAGTTCCTTATTAGATAATGCAGGAGCAATTATCCTGAGCTTATTCTCCTGAATAACCATTATCTTCAATCAACGCCTTGCTTCTAAGCCTTTTAAGTCTCGCTGAGTGGGAAGAAACTTATTGGAATTGGTATTATTTCCTTTTCTGGCATTTTCGGCAGTGATACCATACTTATCATAACTTCCAGCAAACATAGAAAGTAAATCATGACTGAATCAAGCTCAAATATCGATACCCAAAATAACGTAATGGACTTTGCCTCCTTGCAAGCCATTTTGACTAGCGAAGACGTAAAATGCCATGCGAGTGAAATTCATGGTGTATTAACCGGGTTAGTTTGTGCAGGTTTTGAATTTGAAAACCAAGGCTATATAGCTATGCTTCATGACTTATTCAATGAGAATGATGGTTTTCCAACGGCAGTTAAAAAAGCACTCAAGCAAGTGTACAGTGAATTGTGGGCCAGCATATTAGATGACAGTTATAGCTTTACTCTTTTACTACCTGATGACGATGACAGCATGGCTGAACGTGGTCATGCATTAAGTGTCTGGGTACAAGGTTTTAATTTAGGTTTTGGTTTAGAACACAAAGATAGCCCGATTGTTTCTGAAGAAGTTAAAGAAGTGCTTACCGATTTTAGTGAAATTGCTAACTTATCTGACGAAATGGAAGAAGACGAAGATACCGAGCAAGCGTACTTTGAAATTAGTGAGTATGTTCGAATTTCCGCTTTATTGTGCTTTAGTGAACTAGCAACACCACCTAACCGTGAAAGTAACAGCGCAGACAAAAAGATTATTCACTAACCTTACTTTTAACGAATAACGGCTAATCAGCAGGCTTAGCCGTTATTGTTAATAGAGTCAAAAACAACAATAAATAGGCGCGAATAATACTATGACCTCCATACCCTTTAACAAAACACCTTTGAATACTTCACCTTATAACAACGCACAATTAAGTGAATCAGCTATAAGCCAGATTCCCTTAAGTGATTATGGCAAACACCGCGCAGCATTAATGGCGAAAATGCCGAATAACAGTATTGCTTTATTTCCTGCGGCCAGTGAATTGACTCGCAGTAACGATACTGAATATGCGTTTTGTCAGAATAAGAACTTCTTCTACTTAACGGGTTTTAATGAACCCGATGCATTGTTAGTTTTACTCAAAAGTGAGCAGGGTAATACCGAGTCTATTTTATTTTCATTACCTAAAGATCCCTTACATGAAATCTGGCAAGGTCGCCGTGTAGGTCAACTTAAAGCCGTACAAGATTATGGCGTAGATAAAAGCTTTGAAGTGGCTGACATTGACAACTTACTGTCTGATTACCTTAACGGTAAAAGCCAAGTGTTTTTTGGTTTTGATGATCATACTTTTGCTGCGCAAGTTTTTACTTGGTTAAAGCAAGTCAAAAGCAGTATTCGTCAAGGTGCTAATGCACCACAGCAACTAAACGATTCAGACCCTATTGTCGCTGAACTACGTTTAATTAAATCAGAAAATGAATTGGCTTTGATGCGCCAAGCTAACCACATTTCAGGACTCGCCCATCAGCGTGCTATGCAAAACTGTTTTGTCGGTAAGTTTGAATATCAAGTCGAAGCAGACATTCTGCATGAATTTGCGCGACATGGTGCTAGACATCCAGCCTACGCATCTATTGTTGCGGGTGGTGATAACGCTAATATTCTTCATTACACCGCTAATAGCGATGTTTTAAAAGACAATGAATTATTACTCATTGATGCAGGGGCAGAATTAGCCGGTTATGCCGCTGATATTACCCGTACCTTCCCTGTAAATGGAAAATACACCCCAGAACAAAAAGCTATTTATCAATTAGTGCTTGATGCCAAAAACCTCGCCATTAATGCCATTAAACCTGGTATGTGTTTTGCCAAGTTAAATGTATTAACCAATGCATTTTTAACACAAGGTTTAGTTGATTTAGGTATCTTACAAGGTGATTTAACCGAACTGATTAGCGATAAAAAAATAAAAGAATACTTTATTCATGGCCTTGGTCATTGGTTAGGTTTAGATGTACATGATGTCGGTGATTATCATATCAATACCGATAGAGAGCAGCTTCGTGCATTTGAACAAGGCATGGTAATGACTATCGAGCCAGGTATTTATATTCCGCTCAGCGATTTAAGCGTTGAAGAAAAATGGCGCGGTATTGGTGTACGTATTGAAGATAACATTGCCGTAACCGAAACTGGTTTTGAAAACTTTAGCGTTAACTCGCCACAAACGATTGAAGATATTGAAGAGTTAATGAAAGAAACGCACAAAGCATAACTAAATCAATACAAGGTTAACTTCAGTTGCGTAAACTCAACTGAAGTTAACACAAAAATAAAAATACTAAGATGAACGCTATGGAAAAATTTACGCAAACACATAAGCAACATTTTGATGTCATTATCTCAGGCGGCGGCTTATCTGGTAGCTTAATGGCGTTAAGCTTAAGTAAATTAACCAAAAACGATGGAAGCTTATTATCCATTGCCATTGTTGAAGCCCTACCTTTTAATCAAACAAGCCCTGCAACTGAAAATGCCTTATTTGATGCGCGTGTTTTGGCGCTATCTCATGGTAGCGCTAAATATCTCGCTAAGCAGGGCGTTTGGCAATATCTAAAAGATGATGCCAGTGCAATTACGACTATTGATATTTCTGATCGTGGTCACTTTGGTAAAGCAAGATTAACAGCCAACGAACATGGCGTTAATGCGTTAGGTTATGTTATCGATATGGCACTTATTGGTAAGGCGCAATTAAAGGCGTTAAGTCAAAATACAAGTACTGCTAACAACAGCACAAAGCAGAATATTCACTGGTTTAGTCCTGATTCAATAGAAGACATAACTTGGCAAGAGCAAGACGAAGTTGCCACAAATAAGGCGCAGGTCTGTGTGACGCTTAAGTCAGGTAAAGTTTTATCAGCAAAGTTATTACTTGGCTGTGATGGTGTTCAATCACCAGTAAGAAAACTCGCTAATATCGAGGTCACTTGTGATGATTACCAGCAAATTGCTTTAATTGCCAATGTCACCACCAGCAAAGCACATCACCATAAAGCCTTTGAACGTTTTACCGAATTTGGCCCTATTGCCATGTTGCCGTTAAAGCCGATTAAGCAAGGCAAGGTTTCGTTAAATAACTCCATGAATGCTGTTGATAGTGAATCACGTTGCTCGCTAGTATGGACAATGACACCTTCTCAAGCTGAAGAAATTAAGCACTTAAGCGATGATGCTTTTAAAGAAGCGCTAGAACGCGCCTTTGGCAGTTACCTTGGTGCCATCATCCATGTGGGTAAACGCGATACTTATCCGTTAGTTTTACTACAAGCCGAACGACAAACCTTTCATCGTATGGCGTTGGTAGGTAATGCTTCACACACCATTCACCCCATTGCAGGGCAAGGTTTTAACTTAGGTCTGCGTGATGTTTCGGTGATGGCTGACTTAGTTAAAGACGCTTTGGCAGCAGATCAAGATATTGGTAACTTTGCTTTATTACATGCTTATCAAGTCAATAGAGCTAAAGACCAGCAACAAGTTATTCAATTAACTGATTCATTGGTGACATTGTTTGCTAATGACTTACCGCCGTTGGTGATAGGTCGAAATATTGGCTTACAGGCACTTAATGTTATAACGCCACTTAAAAATGCCTTAGTTAAAAAGACTATGGGTTATTAGGTCTGGTTATTAGGTATAGGGCTATACGTTTAGCTACAGTGATGTGACAAGAAATAGAGAAAGCACTGGATCCTCGATCAGAGACTTCGAGGATGACGGCTGCAAGTGTTAGTATTTTAATAGCGTCGAGCATGATGATGTTAGTTATCGCAATGATAGATGTTCGACTGAGATAGGCGTCATCCTCTTGGTTACTCCTATGATCAATTAAGCGAGGATCCATATGGCTTTATTTTTTAACGTCGAGCATGATGATGTTAGTTATCGCAATGATAGATGTTCGACTGAGATAGGCGTCATCCTCGTGGTCACTCCTATGAGATCCATATGACTTTATTTTTTTACGTCGAGCATGATGATGTTAGTTATCACAGTGACAGATGGTCGACTATAAATAGGCGTCATCCTCGTGGTTACTTAATCGAGGATCCATATGGCTTTTACTTTTATCGTTACCTAGGTCATTCTCATTATTAATAAAGTGAGATCCAATAGTGCCTTATAAGAATTTAACAAGAGAAGAAAATGCAAAAATTTGATGTGTTAATCGTTGGTGCAGGCATGGTGGGTTTAACGCTAGCATTAGCTTTACGTAAAAGTAGCCAGCTAAAAATAGCCTTGGTAGATACTACTGCCGTGACTGATCTAGATGACAACATTGACGTTAGAGTCAGCGCTATTAATGTGGCCAGCAAAAACATCTTTGCAAATTTAGGCGTTTGGTCTGCTATTGAAAATGGCCGTGCACAAGATTATCAGCACATGCATGTGTGGGATAAAGCAGGGCTTGGCAAACTTGATTTCTCTGCCCAAGACAGTGCCAGTTTCCCTCCGGAAGATAATCTTGGTTGGATCATTGAAAATAAAGTTATTCGCCACGCCTTATGGCAGCAAGCTGAACTTGATGAAGGCATTCACTTTTTTAACGACAATAAGTTAGCCAGTATTAGCCAAGGCGAAAGTGAAGTGTTTGCTTCCTTTGCACATGATACTTCTTCTGAAGACTCATCGAGCAGCACACCAACACAACCTATTATCGCTAAACTCGTTGTTGGCGCAGATGGCGCTAATTCATGGGTACGCAAACAAATGAACATGGCGATGATCTTTAAAGATTACGATCATCACGCCATTGTTGCGACAGTCGCATGCCCTCAAGGCCACAAAAATACCGCTTGGCAGGTTTTTTTACCGACCGGACCATTAGCCTTCTTACCGTTAAAACATACAAAAGAAGAGGGAACAGGCGATCTCTGTTCTATCGTGTATTCAACCTCACCGGAAGATGCCAAGCGTCTAGTAAATCTTGATGCAACTGACTTTGCCAAAGAATTAACGGCAGCCAGTGATGGTAAATTAGGTGATATTACCCTGAAAAGTGAGCGCTTTACTTATCCACTCACTATGCGATTAGCACAAGACTTTGTCAAAGACCGCGTAGTACTCATCGGCGATGCAGCGCATACCATTCATCCACTTGCCGGGCAGGGCGTTAACTTAGGTTTGCTTGATGCCGCCGCTTTAGCACAAACGTTAACAGCAAAGCTTAGTGAACATGATGAAAGTCACACTGAATTCGTTAATAGCTCAGATCTGAAAGCATTCTCGCGCTGGCGTAAAAGTGAATCCACTGAAATGATAGCGGCCATGGCTGGCATTAAACAAGCTTTTGCTCCGCAACAGTCACCGATAAAATTACTGCGTGGCATGGGCATGAATCTAATTAACAATTTTGCCCCCGCTAAAAACCGTCTGATTGCTCAAGCGCTAGGTATCAAGGCCGATCTGCCTGAGCTTGCTTACCAAAAAGATACTCTTTAACGCGACTAACCTCCCCGTATAAACAACTGATATAGTAATACCAAACGGATTAATTAACTGTCCAACTTAGAACTACAGTAGCGAGCAGAGAACAAGTAAAATGAGTTAAACATAGTTATTCTATATTTCATTCATTTTGTGATGTTATCAGTTTGCTACTGAGCTCCCAAAGGGCGAGTTTAAAAGGCTTACATGCGGCGTTATTGATTTTGACAAGGGAATAACCATTCTCTTCAATCAATGCCTTGCCTCTATGCCTTTTAATTCTCGCTAAGTGAGCAGTTAATTAGTCCGATTGGTATATGTATCAACAAATAAAAGCCAATAAAATTATTGGCTTTTATTTGTTCTGTACCTCGATCATCCAAACAATAATGACATTAATTTCATTACTTGGACGTTTTTAAAATTTAATTCTGTTTTTACATTAAACTCGGGTTTATATTTTTTAAATGTAGTTTTTGCTGTTGAATCAACGGTAGCTGACAGTTATAATTAGTCAACTTTGTCAATTCTCAGGTGAAACACATGTCTAACAAAACAGTACTACATGCAAAGCATTTAGCTTCAGGCGCAAAAATGGTTGATTTTTATGGCTGGGAAATGCCTATTAACTATGGCTCTCAAATCGAAGAGCACCATGCAGTAAGAACCGATGCCGGCATGTTTGATGTTTCACACATGACCATTGTTGATGTGCAAGGCACTGACGCAAAAGATTTCTTACGTCGTTTAGTAATCAACGATGTTGCAAAATTAACTACCGCTGGTAAAGCGTTATACACAGGTATGTTAAATGAAGAAGGCGGCGTGATTGATGATTTAATCATTTACTTCTTCTCAGACACTAACTACCGTTTAGTGGTTAACTCAGCGACCCGTGTTAAAGATCTTGCATGGATGAATAAGCAAGCGGTAGGTTTTGACCTAACAATTACTGAACGTCCTGAATACGGCATGATTGCTGTTCAAGGTCCAGAAGCGATAGCTAAAGTAGCTACGTTACTTTCTCCAGAAGAAAGTGCTGCTGTTGAAGGCATGAAGCCATTTTTTGGTGTACAAGTTGGCGATTTATTTATCGCTACTACGGGTTACACAGGTGAAAATGGCTACGAAATTATCGTTCCTGAAAGCGCAGCAGAAGATTTTTGGCAAAAACTATTAGATGCTGGTGTAGCTCCTTGTGGTTTAGGCGCGCGTGATACTTTACGTTTAGAAGCCGGCATGAACCTTTACGGTTTAGATATGGACGAAACAGTTTCTCCAATCGCGGCTAACATGGCGTGGACAATTAGCTGGGAACCTACAGACCGTGATTTTATCGGTCGTGACGTATTAACAGCACAAAAAGCAGCGGGCGATCAGCCTAAGCTAGTTGGTTTAGTGCTTGAAGAAAAAGGTGTGCTTCGTTCACATCAAGTTGTTGTTACTGAATTTGGTAACGGAGAAATCACTTCAGGTACTTTCTCTCCAACATTAGGTCATTCAGTTGCTTTAGCACGTGTACCACGTAGCGTAAAAGTAGGTGACGTTGTTGAAGTTGAAATGCGTAAAAAATTAGTTAAAGTTACTGTAACCAAGCCAAGCTTTGTTCGTAACGGCAAAAAAGTTTTTTAATCCGTCGTACTTGAAATTACAGCTTTATTGTCGTCGTTATTCGCCCTGTCACTTAGCTTACTAAGCTCAAGGGCTCACAACTAGACGGCTTCGCTGTAATTCCAATTACATAGGATTTATACTATTATCTAGTGGTTTTGTGCGATAAAAATTACTTAAATTAAAAATTTAAATAGGAAAAATAAAAATGAGCAACATCCCTACAGAATTAAAATATGCCACTTCTCACGAGTGGGTTAGCGTAGCAGTAGACGGTATCGTTACTGTTGGTATTACTGAACACGCACAAGGCCTTTTAGGTGACATGGTATTTGTTGAATTACCAGACGTTGATGATTCAATCAGCACTGGCGATGATGTTGCTGTTGCAGAATCAGTTAAAGCAGCTTCAGACATTTACGCACCTGTTTCAGGTACTGTTGTTGAAATCAACGAAGAACTTGAAGACGCTCCTGAGTTAGTTAACTCTGACGCTTTTGGTGGCGGTTGGTTATTTAAAGTTAAACTTGATGATGCAAGTGAATTAGAAAACTTACTTGATGCTGAAGGTTATGCTTCATCTATCGACGAAGACTAATTTTCTTTTTCGGTCACATTCAGCATTTATGCTGCGTTGCCTTTGTTATTCGTTTTCATCGCTTAGTGTACTAAGCTCAGAAAACTCATAACTTCAGCGCCTTGCCTAACAGCTGACTGTTTACGAAAAAATTTTTAGCGTCGTTAATCAACTTTAGTAGGCATTGTCGGCGTTACTTGTTTTGTCACTTAGCTCTTTATTGTAGCTAAGGGCTTACTAAGCTCCAGCAACAAGTAACTTGACGGCTTTGCCTAAAGACTGATTATCTTAGCTAAACTATTAGTACTAAATATTAAGCCTCTTTGTTCTTTATGAACATGAGGCTTTCTTATATTTTCAATATGTAAATTTTATTTAAGTGAAACTGTTATGACCTCAAATGTAATTGTTAACTCATTAGCTGAGTTAGAGCAAACTGAAGACTTCATTCGTCGCCACATTGGCCCAAGCGAATCACAAACTCAAGCTATGTTGAAAGACTTAGGCGTTGAATCTGTTGATGCATTAATCGATGAAATCGTACCAAGTGATATTCGTTTAGCTGATTTGCCAAACATCCAAGAGAGTAAAACAGAAGTTCAAGCATTGGCTGATTTAAAAGCCGTTGCTAGCTTAAATAAAGTGAACGACACTTACATTGGTTTAGGTTACTACGGTACCTTAACGCCAAACGTTATTTTACGTAACGTGTTAGAAAATCCAGGTTGGTATACAGCGTATACGCCGTATCAACCAGAAATTGCTCAAGGTCGTTTAGAATCATTATTAAACTTCCAACAAATGTGTATAGACCTTACTGGTTTAGACCTAGCTTCAGCATCATTATTAGATGAATCTACTGCAGCTGCAGAAGCAATGGCATTAGCCAAACGTGTTTCTAAAAACAAAAAATCAAACTTATTCTTTATCGGTGATGATGTTTACCCACAAACAATTGACGTTGTTAAGCAACGTGCACAAATGTTTGGTTTTGACATTATCGTTGCACCAGCTGCTGAAGCGGCTGATCACGATATTTTCGGCGCCCTTATCCAATACCCTGGCGCTAGCGGTGAAGTAACTGATATCAGCGACTTAATTGCTAAAATTCAAGAGAAAAAAGGCATTGTAGCGGTAGCTGCCGACATCATGAGCTTAGTTTTATTGAAGTCTCCTGGTGAATTAGGCGCAGATGCTGTTATTGGTTCAACGCAGCGTTTTGGCGTACCAATGGGATACGGCGGTCCACACGCTGCATTCTTTACAACGTCTGACAAATACAAACGTTCATTACCTGGTCGTATTATCGGTGTTTCAAAAGACACACGTGATAACAACGCACTACGCATGGCTATGCAAACACGTGAGCAACATATACGTCGTGAAAAAGCCAACTCAAACATTTGTACAGCGCAAGTATTACTAGCCAACATGGCAGCGTTCTACGCGGTTTATCACGGTCCTCAAGGTTTAAAAACTATTGCTAACCGTATTCACCGTTTAACTGACATTTTATGTTTAGGTACAGCAAGCAAAGGCTTAATTGCCAAGCATGCTCACTACTTCGACACGCTTACATTCAAGTTAACTAACAAAGATGAAGTGGTAGCACGTGCATTAACTGCTGGTGTTAACTTCCGCACTGACGTTGCTGGTCAAATCTCTATCTCACTAGATGAAACCACTACACGTGAAAACGTAGCTGGGCTTTTCGATATCTTATTAGGTGAAGGTCACGGTCTTAACGTAGCTGAATTAGATGATGTTGTGATTGCATTAGGTCATTCTTCAATTCCAGCGTCTTTAGTACGTGAGTCTGCAATTTTAACTCACCCAGTATTTAACTCGTACCACAGCGAAACAGAAATGCTTCGTTATATCAAAAAACTTGAGAACAAAGATTTAGCATTGAACCACTCAATGATCTCTCTTGGCTCTTGTACGATGAAGTTAAATGCAACAGCGCAGATGATCCCAGTATCATGGCCTGAATTTGCTAACATGCATCCTTTTGCGCCAGTTAACCAAGCGCTAGGTTACAAGAAAATGATTGATGAACTAGCCGATTGGTTAGTTGAATTAACAGGCTACGACAAAATGTCTATGCAGCCTAACTCTGGTGCTCAAGGTGAATACGCTGGCTTAATCGCAATCAGCAAGTATCACGAAAGCCGTGGTGATTCACATCGTAACATTTGTTTAATCCCATCTTCAGCACACGGAACTAACCCTGCTACGGCGCAAATGGTTGGTTTTAAAGTAGTTGTAGTAGATTGTGATAAAGAAGGTAACGTTGACATGGCCGACTTAACAGCGAAAGCTGAAGAGTTAGCAGACAACCTTGCTTGTATCATGATCACTTACCCGTCTACGCACGGTGTATATGAAACAACGATTGCAGAAATTTGCAACATCATTCATAACAATGGCGGTCAGGTTTACCTTGATGGCGCGAACATGAATGCACAAGTTGGCTTAACATCACCAGGCCATATCGGCGCTGATGTTTCTCACCTTAACTTGCACAAAACGTTTGCTATTCCACACGGTGGTGGCGGTCCAGGTATGGGTCCTATCGGCGTTAAAGCGCATTTATCACCATTCTTACCTGATCACGCAATCATCAACGTAGATGAAGAAACGAAAGGTAATGGCGCAGTATCAGCAGCACCTTACGGTAGTGCCGGTATTTTATGTATCTCTTACCTTTACGTTGCGCTTTTAGGTAAAAAAGGTGTTACTGATGCAAGTAAATATGCAATCACTAACGCTAACTACATGGCAACTAAACTAAGCCAAAGTTACCCGTTATTATATACAGGTAAAAATGGCCGTGTTGCGCACGAATGTATTATCGATTTACGTCCACTTAAAGCAACCTCTGGTATTACTGAAGTTGATATAGCAAAGCGTTTAATCGATTACGGTTTCCATGCACCAACGATGTCGTTCCCAGTAGCGGGCACGTTCATGATTGAACCAACGGAATCAGAATCTAAAGTTGAGCTTGACCGTTTCATTGAAGCAATGACCTGTATTCGTGATGAAGTACGTAAAGTTGAATCTGGTGAGTGGGCATTAAACGATAACCCACTACAGAATGCTCCGCATACACTCGCTGATATTACTGATGTTTGGGATCGTGGTTACACGGTTCAAGAAGCAGTATTCCCAGTACCAGCAGCAGCAGCTAACAAATTCTGGCCAACAGTTAACCGTATTGATGATGTATACGGGGATCGTAATTTGATTTGTTCATGTCCTCCAATTGAAAGCTATATTGACTAATTTTTTCAATTGATCACGACTGTTGAAGTTGGAAACCGATCAGATCTAGTTAGAAACCGCTAACCTAGTTGGAAACTCTAACTAAATAATATTGAAAGGCGAATCAGAAATGGTTCGCCTTTTTATTTTTTAACTATAAACCAATAGATTTATTATTACCTTGTTGTTGCAAAGTATTTAAAGTTTCAGACAAGGGGCGAGGGAAATTACCACTATGAATAATAAGTAGTGCTCATCTATATGCAGGCACGATACTATGATCCCGTCCACGTACATCCCCTCTCTAAAATTTTATAAATCCAGATGAAAACAACCCGTCTTAAACATCTTATGGTCGATTGGTTCTGTTGCAAAATTTGTATTACCTTACGGTCGATTTTTACTAAGCAATCTGGATGGGTGATACATTAAATAACATTAATATCATTGAACTGTTTATTTGCTTGGCTCAACATGCAAAAAACCTTATATGGTACTAATTAGGAATGATGCAGTAGATGTGATGGCACTAAGTACTTAGCTCACTTCAGGCATGTGGAAGGCGGTAGGTGCTTCTTATGCGGTAGAGAATTGCCAAGGCGGCTAGAGGAAGCTGTAGTGGTCACACCTAAAGCGTTAGTTAATAGTAGGCCACCATTGGCTATTAGGTTTGGTGATTCTCCTGAATCCATCAATGCTAAGTTGTATGGTGAAAGTGCCAATAAGTCATTTGAAGCATTGTTTGATGAGCCAGCTAAGCCAAGAAAACCTTTTGGAGTACCTACACTATTCAAGCGTAAAGACAAAGTAGAGTTATTGGCGGCAATATTTTCTTCATTAGCTAATGATGATAAGCCAATAAGAGTTAGTAAGCCTAAACGCTCTGGTACAATAGATTTCGATGAATTCTACCCAGATGATAATGATGGTTGTGGTGGGTATGGTGATTTTACAGATGATACCGGAGCCGATTGACAGTGTTGTCAGATATCCATATACAGAGGTGTTTATATAACGCCTCTTTTGTGCATATTAATGAGGCGTTATCGAAACAAGACCTAATCCAAATCAATATTGCAGGTTAAATGCTAATGGCCGCAATGTGTCTTGCTGACTTTAGCTTCAAGTATATTTGCCATATTATTTCTAATGTTTTTTCATCAGATTACAGAGAATTATCTCTAATCTTCAATAGTTGTTAAAAGTAACTACAAAAAACAAAGGATAAAAAATAAGAGTTTGAAATTAAAGGTTTTTACGATAGATTATAAAGGAATCGAGTAGGTGGGGATTATTGATACGTCTACATAATAAGCTGTTAGGAAAATCTCTAGAGGAGCATTCGTATGCCGAAAAGAATTCCGCATAAATTGAAAGGAAAAGTATGGCATTCCACAAGCTTTGATAATGCAGTCAAAATCATCAAAAGTGGAAGCATCTTATCCAATCCGAATATAAGTACAGAAGATAAGTGGGGAGGAAATTCTGAAACTGATTATCCCTTCGTTAAATCCATTGGAGGCATTAGTTTATTTGATTTTCGTTTACCTGAATCGCATTCCAGTGAATTATTGTATCGCTGGGTTCCTTGTCAGGTTAAATTTTCTAAAACAGTATGGTTTGAAATAGATACATCAAAATTGCATAGTTGTTTTCTTTCGGCTGAAGATACTCTAGTTAAATGGGAGAAAGCAGGAATGACTCGAAACTATATGCCTTACCTTGAAGCTTCATGTATAAGTCCAATTGATACGCAGTATATAAAATCTATCTTAATTGGTGATCAAAACGGTGGATTAGTTAGTGAGCATCTGAGTATATTTGTCTAACAATAATTTAAAGCGGGACTGCTAACAGTTTGCTCGGTGTCGCTTTGATACACAATTAAGCAAACAATTATCAGGCCCTTAAATGGGCGTTAGTATTTAAGGATAGTTATGGCACATTTTCATAGTTCAATAAAAAAAATAATTGCTGATTTCAAAAAAAACAACATTGATACTTCTAAGCCAGGGTTCTATGACGAGCCGAGATTTTTGAGAGTAGAGCAAGGTAATCCTGAATATCTGAATAACTATGCCCGTTTTGTCCAAGAAAGAAACTATAGTGATGAATATTTGGATGAGGCTAGAAAAGTGATACCTTTAATTGTTGAAGAGCTGCATAAAGAGTTGTTACGCGATGGAAGACAAGGTGCGTGTGTAGACCTATCTATGGTTTTATCTCGTATTCTGGAAAAAGAAGGCTTCTGGAATTACATTGTAAAAGGATCACTTACTGTATCATTTCCTAAGCAATCAGGAATTGGCGACCGTTTCTTTTGGTCAATGGATCAAGGTGATTTTTCTGCTGGTCATGCTTGGGTAGTTGCCCCTCCTTTTGGGATTATAGATTTAACTATTAAGCAACAAGAGCGAGACTCTGACGAGTCACAGTACATTCCTGAGTTAATTATATCTGAAGTATTAGAAGCTGATAAAGCAAAAGTTGAAGACATTATCTCCCCAGAAGTACGCCTATATCTTCAAGCTCAAGGATTAAACTCTTCCAACATGATTTCTAAAGTTAATCCTGTATTGGAGAAAGTTTTAGAAACTTTTAAAACTGGTAATGTAAAATTCAATGGGACTCAGTTTAAATACATACCTGTTGCAATAGGTGCTCCGGATTGCCCATTAGAAAATATGGTAGGTATATCAGTTGATGGTATGTCTGCAATTAAAATGTACACAGACATTGTAAAACCAAAGTTGGAGCTGGAAAAAGCCGAACAAGCTATTAAGCAGGACAAAAATGGATAAATGCTACTTGTGTGGAAAATTATTTAACGAATCTGATGTTCTTAAACATAACGAGCACATTATTCAACAGGCAATTGGCGGGGCGCTCACAGATAATAGTATTCTGTGTCGATCATGCGGTGAAGGTTTGGGTAATGTAATTGATGCACCTTTCAATAAGATGTTTGACAGTATCGGCACTCGCCTCGGCATAAAAAAAGATAGAGGAAATAACAAGAAAGGGGCTGTAAAAGGAGTTATTTTTAGCAATAGAGATAAGTATGGAAATGACCTAAGTGGCATTGAGGTTTTTTGGAAAGCATCCAAGGTTGCTCCAGTTAAACCAATTCACAAGTATAGCTCTGACCAATCGAAAGTTATTGTTTATGCCGGAGGAAAACAGTTAGAAAATTATTTAAAAAGGGTT
Source organism: Colwellia sp. 75C3 (assembly GCF_002836255.1). Lineage (GTDB taxonomy): Bacteria > Pseudomonadota > Gammaproteobacteria > Enterobacterales > Alteromonadaceae > Colwellia. The sequence goes on from NZ_PJAU01000031.1 coordinate 435,090, forward strand.
AAAAAGGAAGTTGATGAAAAATATGGTAGTGACTGTAAGCCAGAGATCATCACTTGTGATGATGTAACAGGGCTTATAATTTTCCCCCTTGAGTTGGATAATGAAGCATTTAAAAAAGGCTTCGCGAAGATTGCGATAGGATTTTCTTCTAAGTTAGGTCTTGATAGATCAACTCTTAATCTGGTCCTTGATTCTGATTTAGGGAAGATAAGAGATAATGTTAGTCTCATACAATTTTATCCAAAAGGTGTTTTTGATGAGATTATAGAAAGAGATAAGAAAGACATTAGATACTATCCATCCCATACTTTAATTTTATTTACAGCAGTCGCAAACCCCAACTTGTTAGTTTGCTATATTGAGCTTTTCTCGACTTTTCAGTGGTATGTGATTTTAAGTGATCAGTATGATGGGCAGCCAATTTATGAGAGTTATCATCAGCGTGTAGATAAAGAAGAAGACTACGTATTTAGGCCCGATAGAAGACACTATAAAGAGCGGGAAATGATCTTGTCCTCTCTCGGAGTTGATCAAAAACGAATAAATGATGCTTATGAAAAGCAAAAAGGCTCACCTGATGAAAAAACTATCGAAGAAATTGAATATGAAATAATTCAGGAAGAGAACATAAAGAAGAAATATCATGTGGATTTTAATAGAGAGGTGGAAATTGCAATTGGTTATGCATCCAGTAAAATTATGGAACAGCCATCGTTTAATACGATGATGAATGCAAAATCTAATTTGGACCTTTTTTATAGTTATGATGAAAATGATGAGGAGATTTTTAATATACTTAGCTACAGAAGGTATTATGTTTTCGAAGGCCGGACTCATGATTATATAACTTCGCTAATGGGATATTATGATACCGAGGAAGGGCGTAAGAACCGCAAAGAATATGGTTATGAGAAGTTCAATATGCTGTCTAATTATATAGAGAACAAAACTATAAAAGAAAAATTAGAAGCGTAGTTTGTTATTGACCAAAATCTAACAAATCTCTCCACAAGGATTCATGCTACTCCGGTCGTTTCTGTGTAAGTCGCTAATATCAATTTTACACAAAAACGCCATCCACAATATAAGGCTGGGAGCAAGGCGTTATCGATACAAAATCTAATCCGAAGCCTTGTTTGGCGTTCATTACCTAATGACCACTTTGGTGGTAAAAGAGATCCTTAGAAGTCAACTTCATTTGCTGATTGATAATCTAAAAAATTTGCGTAATCATTGTAAATGTTTGTTATATTTTCTCACAAAGTGACGCGTTTCTCATTATTTATAAAGACCCACATATTGCTAAGTAGGCATATGGATCAAGTCACAATCTTTATGAAAAATTTTATTGTGACTTGAATGTCAAAATAAGAGCCTAGTTACATATTTAATTCATAATTATATTTGAAATAAATTTCAAAATTCAGTGGTTCGAGTCACAAACTTTATTAACGATAACCACACCCCCCAGTTTCAATAGGTGGCGAAAAACACACATAGGTTGGGGTGATGAAATACGTTCTAGCTCTAATTATTTTGAAAGTTTAACTGATAAAATTATTTCCTAGAACAAATGAATAATCATATTATTTAGATTAAAATCACAAACACTGAAATTTAAATAAACAGTTAATAGGCTAATTTTATGAAATACCCCTCAAGCTCAAATAGTGAAAGAATTGGTATTTATACGGTTGGAGCACAATTCGAGCGTATTGGCTGTATTTTTAGGGAGCAAGCAATAGTTGATTGTGGTATCGATGCTCAAATTGAAGCTGTTGAAGATGAAAACGCATCAGGAAAGCTCATTGCTCTTCAAATAAAATCTGGAGCATCCTATTTCAAAGAAGAAAAAGATGATGCTTTTATTTATCGAGGGAAATTAGAGCATTTATCATATTGGCTTGAGCACTCCCTCTCTGTGCTAATTATTTTATGTGATATCGATAATGAAGTGTGTTATTGGCAAACAGTAATTCCTCAAAATGTTAAATATACTCAAAAACAATGGAAAATAATTGTTCCAAAAGCTCAAAGAATTAATAGTGGTATGGTTACCGACTTGAAAAGACTAGTAAATAAGATGCCTTCGTATGACAATTACACCATTAGCTCCACTTCAGATAAAAGCATAAGAGGAGCGAAAAGATATTCTGCAAGTATAATTTTAAATAAAGAACATACTCAGCTAGAAATAATCCATGTAATAAAAAAAGTAACACCAGAAATAGCAAATTGTGAATATCACAGAAGTAATATAACTAAAACACTCTGGCGAGATCAACCAGCTCAGATTGTATGGTTATATGTTTACCCATCCGCTGAAGATGAAAGAAATTGCAATCATATATGCCAAACAGAATGGTTTTCTGAAGCATTAGATAATGATTATTTACCTTATTCTAACAATGGAGAAAATATAGGCTCTAATGTTCGTATTGTATGGAATGATTCATACTTAGCAGTATCAAAATTTAACTCTGAAAATACCATGACAAAGGGAGGGTTTATTGAAACTATCACCAAATTCTCAAATCAATCTCTGCCTTTGTTTGATTTTTCCGAAAAAACATTGAAAAATTATGATGATAAAAAAATTGGTTTTAATGAATTATATGATAACTTCAAAGATAAATTTGATGAGGTAAATGATATTTATTTAAAAGGAACTGAATTAGGTTTATCTCCTTTTGAATGTGAAGAACTTAGTAATCAATATTGTGGCTTAATGTCATGCTTGCATAGTATTTTTATATTTTTTAGTGGTATAGGAGAAAAGCGAGGCGAAAGTAATATTATCTGGAATGTTAGGCACTTTATTGACGATTATAAACAGGCAAAACTAAAATTTGAGATTGAATTTAAAAAAGTAGCATAAAGACATTATTTCATAGCTATTACTTTTAAACTGTTGGTTTTCTGTAGTGTATCTTCATCTTTTTCAGAAAGATTTAAGGGGTCGGTGACCCATGATAGCTATTCTCATTCGACCTTATTTGAATCCCATCATGGCCACTATTAGCGCTTAGCGAAAACATAATTTAGTGAAGTGATTCGGATTTAGAGCAATAAAGCGAATTACCTAATTGTGATGAGGTGCCATTCAATCGCTTTTAGTTGTTAATCAAAAGTGACTCATCTTGTAACTTTGAATCTAAAACCTCTAGGGAGTTTTTGTTGGTTCCAAAATTCAAGCCAGTAAGCTGTCTTGGTTTAGCTTCAATTTATTGGTTAAGTTAATAGTAATATTGTTTGATAGAAAAACGTTGATACATTATTCATTCCACTTAACTCTGATCGTTTCGATATTTCAATTTACCTCAAATAGTCTATGCCGTACTCTAGTACTAATTAAAGAAATTATTAAATGAAACAGCTACATATGATAAATAAATCTGAAAAACTGAAACTTGAAGGGGAAAAGAGAGCGGGTATTGAGCAGAACTTGTTGAAATTACTATTTAACGGTTTTTCTTCTCTGAAGTTTTTAAATAATGAGACAGACGAAATTTTCGCGATTAGGGATCTATGTGAATTAAATGAATATACAAGCGTAGCTCTAAAAAATTGCGATGATGGCTATGACAGTTTAACCAATACGGCCAAAGAGTGCTTTGATGTTTTGTTAGCTTTGAAGGGGCTGGAAAATAGAGACTTAATCAAACGAGAAGCTTATTTCACCAAACTTATCAGGCCACCCATAATAACTTTCTC
>NZ_PJAU01000009.1 GCF_002836255.1 Colwellia sp. 75C3
CTGAAAGCTTAGATCATGAAAGTGCCGAAACCATTACGATCACCGTCACCTCAACAGACAGCGATGGTCTACCAACGACACAAGAATTTACTCTGAATGTCGGTGATGTCAACGAAGCACCAACCGGTATTACCTTAACGGATCTGAACGTAGACGAAAATGAAGCGGGTGCCATCATTGGCACCTTAGCGACCACAGGCGATGTCGATGACGGTGATAGCCACAGTTACAGCGTTGATGATACACGTTTTGAAGTGCTTAATGGTGCACTGAAACTTAAAGCCGGTGTTAGTCTTGATCATGAAAGTGCCGAGAGCATTACGATCACCGTCACCTCAACAGACAGCGGTGGTCTACCAACGACACAAGAATTTACCTTGAATGTCGGTGATGTCAACGAAGCACCAACCGGTATTACTTTAACTAATCAGAATGTAGACGAAAATGCAGCGGGTGCCATCATTGGTACCTTAGCCACCACAGGCGATGTTGATGACGGCGATAGCCACAGTTACAGCGTTGATGATACGCGTTTTGAAGTGGTTAATGGTGCACTGAAACTTAAAGAT
>NZ_PJAU01000010.1 GCF_002836255.1 Colwellia sp. 75C3
AGCGCCAATAACAAAATCATCATTTCCTGTTCCGCCCGTTAGGTTATTAAAATTAACAAAGTTAACTTCATCAACCGTGCCGTCATTAATCACACCTTGGTTGGTAGCTGTTATTGACCACGTATTGGCGATATTACTTGCGGTAAATTCGTTACTGCCTGTTCCGGTAACGGTTTCAATAGCTGAAATGTCTGTACCGATAACAACCGACTGGCTAGCTGTGGTAAGTTTTAAGGTATCAAGGCCTGCACCACCACTGATTAAGCCTGTGATGTTATCCATCAATGCCAAGGTAAAATCATCTACCTCGCTACCACCAGTAAGCTTGTCAAAGTTAACAAAGTTAACTTCATTCGATGAACCGAAATTAATTACACCTTGGTCTTTAGCGTTTATTGACCAAGTATTATCAATATCACTCGCGATTAAGGTATTGCTGCCTGTACCGGTAACCGTTTCAATGCCTGAAATATTGTCGCCGATAGTAACCGTTTGGCCAGCGGTATCGAGTGTCAAGGTATCTAGACCT
>NZ_PJAU01000011.1 GCF_002836255.1 Colwellia sp. 75C3
CTTACATAACTACTTGCCTCGATATCACCACTTAACGCAGAAACATCGGCCCATTCATTGGTATTACCCGTAATGTAAGTTTCGATACCTGAAAAATCACCGACATAGAGTTCATCTGCTGCAGGATCATTGTCTTGCATTAAGGATGATTTTGTATCAGTAAAAATCCAGGTATTAATAACACCTGTACGAGCCGACAGGCTATCAACACCTGTTCCATCTCCCCCAATAAGGGTATCTACATTACCTGAAGCACCAATAATAAAGTCATCATTCGCTGTGCCACCAGTTAGCTCATTAAAGTTAACAAAGTTAACTTCATTCACCGTACTGTCGTTAATTACGCCTTGGTTGGTTGCATTGATTACCCACGTATTGACCATGTTACTTGCGGTTAATGCATTACTGCCTGTACCGGTAACCGTTTCAATAGCTGAAATGTCAGCACCGATAACAACCGCTTGATTTGCAGTGCTAAGCGTTAAGCTATCGAGCCCTGCACCACCACTGATTAAGCCA
>NZ_PJAU01000012.1 GCF_002836255.1 Colwellia sp. 75C3
CTTATCTTCTTTGTTGGCTTGTCGCGCTATTGGCTCATTCAGTGAACGCATAAACCAACTGATATCGGTTAGTCGTTTTTTATAAATATCTGCTGAGCTTTCAACCATGGCTAATTGAAACTTATCAAGGGGTTGTTTGTTATGATATTGTCGGGTGAGATAGGTGCCTTTGAACAACTGATGCCAACGCTTAAGTACTTCATCAGTAGACCAATTCTTTACTTGTTCACTGTCAACATACAGCACCAAGTGTAAGTGATTATGCATCACCGCATGGGCGCAAATATCAATAGCAAACACTCGAGCTAATTGAAAAATACGCTTTTCAATCCATGCACGTCTATGTTCAAAGCTGACACCTGTTTCTTTATCTACCCCACACAAAAACGCCTTTCGTACCGTGCGACTGCAAATGTGATAATAAGGAGTGTCGAGTAAACTAATTTGCTGTGAACGAGGTTTAGGCATAAGAATAACCGCACTTAACAATGATAAATTAAGTGTAGGTTATT
>NZ_PJAU01000013.1 GCF_002836255.1 Colwellia sp. 75C3
TTGAAAGCTTAGATCATGAAAGTGCCGAAACCATTACGATCACCGTCACCTCAACAGACAGCGGTGGTCTACCAACGACACAAGAATTTACTCTGAATGTCGGTGATGTTAACGAAGCACCAACGGGTATTACTTTAACTAATCAGAATGTAGACGAAAATGCAGTTGGTGCGGTAATTGGTACCTTAGCCACCACAGGCGATGTTGATGACGGCGATAGCCACAGTTACAGTGTTGATGATACGCGCTTTGAAGTGGTTAATGGCGCACTGAAACTTAAAGCCGGTGTTAGTCTTGATCATGAAAGTGCTGAGAGCATTACGATCACCGTCACCTCAACAGACAGCGGTGGTCTACCAACGACACAAGAATTTACCTTGAATGTCGGTGACGTCAACGAAGCACCAACGGGTATTACTTTAACTAATCAGAATGTAGACGAAAATGCAGTTGGTGCGGTAATTGGGACTTTAGCGACCACAGGCGATGTTGATGACGGC
>NZ_PJAU01000014.1 GCF_002836255.1 Colwellia sp. 75C3
AATTAACCCAGTGATGTTATCCATCAAGGTCAAGGTGAAATTATCGACTAATGAGCCACCTGTTAGGGTATTGAAGTTAACAAAGTTAACCGCATCAACCGTGCCGTCATTAATCACACCTTGGTTGGTTGCATTGATTACCCAGGTATTGACCATGTTACTTGCAGTTAATTCGTTACTGCCTGTACCGGTAACCGTTTCAATGCTTGAAATATCAGTACCGATAACCACTGACTGATTAGCTGTGTCAAGGGTTAAGGTATCATCACTTGCACCACCACTGATTAAGCCGGTGATATTATCCATCAAGCTCAAGGTGAAGCTATCGACTAATGCTCCACCCGTTAGTATATTGAAGTTAACAAAGTTAACTTCATCAATCGTGCCGTCATTAATCACACCTTGGTTGGTTGCATTGATTGCCCAAGTGTTCGTGATATTACTTGCGGTTAATGCATTACTGCCGGTG
>NZ_PJAU01000015.1 GCF_002836255.1 Colwellia sp. 75C3
AATGGATAACATCACCGGGTTAATCAGTGGTGGTGGAAGTGATGATACCTTAACGCTTAACACGGCTAATCAATCGGTTGTTATTGGCACCGACATTTCAAGCATTGAAACGGTTACCGGTACAGGCAGTAACGAATTAACTGGAAGTAATATCACGAACACTTGGGCAATCAATGCAACCAACCAAGGTGTGATTAATGACGGCACGGTTGATGAAGTTAACTTTGTTAATTTTAATAACATAACGGGTGGTGCATTAGTCGATAACTTCACCTTGAGCTTGATGGATAACATCACCGGCTTAATCAGTGGTGGTGGAAGCGATGATACCTTAACGCTTAACACCGCGAATCAATCAGTGGTTATCGGTACTGATATTTCAAGCATTGAAATGGTTACCGGTACAGGCAGTAATGCATTAACCGCAAGTAATATCACGAACACTTGGGCAATCAATGCAAC
>NZ_PJAU01000016.1 GCF_002836255.1 Colwellia sp. 75C3
GGGCGTTATGTTTTTTGTAGAGTGATATGGAAATTTCTGAACTATTTATAACTCCACAAGTAAATCGAAAGCCTTTTTACGATGGAGACAAAGGTGCACCATATAAATTTAAGTGTCCAATTTGCCGTACTAAAAATGTAATTCCATTTGAGGTTATGTTACATGCGACTTGGGATTGGAAAGAAAATCTTGATTCTGACGCACGTAAAGAGATCGACCTTAAATTTAGTTTAAGTCCAACTGGTAAATCTCATGAAGGTGGCTGGACTTGTATTAACTTTATAGACTGTAAATCTTGTGCTTCAAAATTAGTTTCTTACATAGGCTTTAATGAGTATTACAACTCTGTTTATAAGCTAACAGAACAAGGTTTGGCGCAAGTCAAAACATAACAAGAAAATCAACAAGGACACGTAACAGTTGGCTACGTT
>NZ_PJAU01000017.1 GCF_002836255.1 Colwellia sp. 75C3
AAAGAAACCCGTAGCTAACGCTACGGGTTTTTTGCTTTCTTAGATTTGATTAAGTTGCACCGATGGTAGTGTGACTCATGTTAGTTAAGTCCATGTGAGAATAGAACATTGCTTGACTTCTAATTTGTGCTTAGGCACACGAGAAGCCCGTTACGAAAGTAACGGGCTTTTTTATGTCTGGTAGGTATTTAGTAAAAGCGCGAATACTTTCTTTGCAAAATAAGCCGCCTACCTATTGAGGACCCACCTGATTATATTCGTCTTCTTTGTCACAGTGCTTCAGAAGTGAAACGCAATTGCACCGATGGTAGTGTGACTGATGTTAGTAAAGCCCATGTGATAGTTGACATTCACCACTTCTAATTTGTGCTGCGACACACGAAAATCCCGTTACGAAAGTAACGGGCTTTTATGCTTT
>NZ_PJAU01000018.1 GCF_002836255.1 Colwellia sp. 75C3
GTATCATCACTTGCACCACCACTGATTAAGCCGGTGATGTTATCCATCAAGCTCAAGGTGAAGCTATCGACTAATGCACCACCCGTTAGTGTATTGAAGTTAACAAAGTTAACTTCATCAATCGTGCCGTCATTAATCACACCTTGGTTAGTGGCATTGATTGCCCACGTATTGACCATGTTGCTTGCAGTTAATGTGTTAGTACCTGTACCAGTAACTGTTTCAATACTTGAAATGTCGGTGCCAATAACAACCGATTGATTAGTCGTGTTAAGAGTTAAAGTATCATCACCTAAACCACCACTAATTAAGCCCGTAATATCATCCATCAAAGATAGAATAAAATCATCGGCTTGAGTACCACCGGTTAGCGTCGTAAAACCAATAAACTTAAGTGTGTCA
>NZ_PJAU01000060.1 GCF_002836255.1 Colwellia sp. 75C3
TTATCTTGCATGGCTTATGTTGATTTAAACCCTGTGCGAGCAAGGATTGCTGATACACCAGAGCAGTCAGATTTCACTAGTATTCAATTACGTATCAAGGCCGCGATAAAAGGGACACAGCCACAATTGTTATTAGCTTTTACCGGCAATGAACGTCAACACAAAGCCGATCAAAACAAAAAAGTAGGTATCAGCTTTAGCTTAAAAGACTATTTAACCCTCGTTGATGAAACAGGACGGATCCTCCGTGAGGATAAACGTGGCGCTATTAGCGCTAAAGCAAAAAGCATCTTAGCAAGGTTGCACATTAGCGATGAAAGTTGGTTAAAACTCACCACAGATTTTGAAGGTATCTTTACTGGCGCAGTTGGCACAGCTGAACACTTATGTAAATTTAGTGAACATGTGGGCTTGCAGCGAGCTCATGGTATAGCCAATGCGCATGCCTGCTTAAATAGCGCATAACCTAACTTATTAATCTTAATTAGTATAAAAATCAGGTTAAGTCACTTTCGTGTTACGGGGTAAGTGCATTTGAAATTCGATGATTTTACCCATATTTCCCGTAAGTTGTTGGTAGATAGGGAGGGGATTCGAAAAATACCTTTTTATTCGATGAGGATACAACAAATAATACAAGTATCAGTGCGCCGTTATTGCCTGAACTTATCATGGGTGGCATAGTTAATAGCAATGGGTGGCATAGTTAATACGTTTTTTTTAGCTCATCATTTAAAGTAATTAAATCGCTTGTCATTAATACCAATAAAGATTCTTGTGGTTGGTATATCGTTCCTACTTCATAGTATTCCCCAACACTGCTCTTCCTTTCAATATGTGGCCTGAACTTATCATGGGGGGCATAGTTAATATTATGATTTCCAAAGAGTACAAAATGGAGAGCCGCCATAAACGATACCTTCACCTGTCTCTTTATCTATGCAATATTTTTGAATGATTGACTGTTCAGTACTGAACGTCCCTGTACAATCTTGTTTATATGGATCTTTATAACCATTTAGCATCAAATCCGCCATTTTGTATTCGCGGACTACTACTAATATTTTATTATATTCATCAAATAATCGTCTCCGTCTATCTAGAGCTTTATTACGGTCTGTGACCATCTTGTTATATTTTTCAATTTTCAATTTTGAACTTGAACTGTTCACATTAGATTCGCTTAACATCCCCCCTACATCATCAATAGTATAATCTAATGACGCAATATCCCTTTTCAATATTATATGTCGATCATATCCAGGTTTAGCTTTTTTCAAAACGACTTTATTCTTATCAATTTGTAGTGCCGTGGATGCGCAATTTCGAAATTGTTCTTCATTTAGTTGTCTCACTTCATTTCTAGTTGCATGAGCACTATTTGACGTTAGAAGTAATGCATTTTTAGTAGGTTTGAAGTCGATATTTTTATATGGATTATGTCTCGATTCTGTTGACTCTTTAAGGTTTCTTGTCCCCGTATTTACTGACATTAAATCTACAAACATACTACTTAAACAATCTTGAAGCTCATCAAGTTGTTTACATTGATACTTTATATCTTCATCAACGTTCTTTTTCATTTTTTTCTGGTCTGTCTTCTTGTTATATCTAGCAGCATAGTATTTTTTCTTATAGTACTTAGACTCTTTAAATAGTTGATCACAAGATGTAGCTTGTTTAGATTTGGCTGAGATTTTTCTCTCTAGAACATACTTAAGGTCATCCATTTGTTCTGAGACTTTATTTAAATTATTCATAAACCCAATGATCTCACCAAACGATGTATCTTCATTTACAAACTCTGGATCTTCTAGATCGTCAAGATCACCATAAGTCTTCATGAACTCTTGCACTTCCTTATTATCATTATGCCATTGATAAGTTTGTTGTCCAATTTTACAAGAAAGCGTTATAGAACCAATAAAAGTTAAAATGTCGCTATGCTTGTTATATTCACAATCGGCCTTACATCCCAAACTCATATCTTCTACTTTTTCATAATGTAAAATCATAGTAGTCAGTAGGGCCTCACTTCTTTTATAGTCTGATAATCTATCGGCAGAAGAATTTTCAACACTCGAAGCTGCATAAGCAGTCGAACAGAGAGTGAACACCGTAAATATTGCAATAACCATTGATGGTAAAATTTTTTTTGTCATAATTGATCCTTGTAATATGATACATAAATAAAGTATATCAGTTAGTTGCCCTAGTACTGTCAAGTTATCGAATTCAGGCAAGTAAATTCGCTAAAATCTACACTAGCATATTTGGGACACAACTAACCCAATTGACTTAGTTTGTATCATTGCCACCAATATTTTTAATATCATAGGCTAATTGCACCATAGTACCGGCAGCATAGCCTTCGCTGTCATGATAGGGATATTCATTTGCGCCGGTTTTGATTAAAGCTGCCAACTCTTGACAATGCACTGCCTCAGTTTTTTTAGTTGTGAAATTATACGCATCAATGATGTTTTTCGCCTGTTCAAGCCCTGATGCCATATCACGACCAACCACACAGGAGCCAGTAGTCCAAGCACCGCCATCGCGCTTACTGGCCGTCTCACGTAGTTCATCACAGAGTTTTTCTATTTTAAGATTTAAAGCTGTCATATAACTTATTCTCTTTGTTTATTGTTTTAACGGTAAATGATGTTAGGTGTTTGAGTGTATTCTTAAATGTGGCATATTTTCAATCTACAGTGCATTTGATAAGAATAAACTTAATTTGACAATACGATATAAAAAGAAAACAATTTATCAGGCCACCCATAATAAATAGGGTCAAGTACACTTTAAATGATTTGTCGTGATTGTGATGACACCCAGAAGAAATAAGTAGGCTGCATCCATGCCGCGTCATGATGAACATAGGGAACACTTTCATTCATTTCAGCGTTTGTTCAAGCAGACTGAGTGTTTGTTGATAGGGGAGTTGATCTATTTTTAAGGTTCGTCATTCCGTAAGTGTCTGATACGGAATCCATGTTACCAAGAGCTGGATCCTCGATTAAGTCACCACGAGGATGACAATAATTAAATTATCAGCCGTACCAAATACTCCAAATTCCATCTCAGTGAATAAATCTCAATTTTGTAAGGTGTCAGTCAAGTTGAGCCATGACGTTACATCGAGGTAACTTATTAGACAATGCAGGACGTATATTCCCCTGTTGGCGAAGACCGCCACTTTGGGTGTGGTCACCACTGCGACGCTAAGTAATGTTAAACTTTTTGATAATATTTAAGTTCTTTAGTTTTATGCCGATACTGATAAATAGTAAATAATCTCATTAGGGATAGAAGAGAAATGGAATTACGTACAGAGCAACTGCAATCTTCTATTGCGCCAGCATATCAGGAAAAAATTTCAATTGCAGAGCAGGCACCTATGAAGGTTTCCGCTGAAATAAATACATCCTCCTCAGAGCACTTAAAAACGGATCAAGTCACCATTTCAGAAGAAGCGCGTGAAAAAAGTACTAATGATAAAAATCAAGCAGCAATGAGAAAAATGGCAGGGCAAGACGAAGTTAGCGGGGCTAATGGTGAAGAAAAAAAGACGGTAGATGAAAAAATTGCTGAGTTGCAAGAAAAAATCGCCGAATTAGTCGCAGAAATAGCTCAAGAGCGCAGAAGCGGTGATGAAGAAAGGACTAAGAGCATGGAAGCCGAGTTAGCTATGTTAAATTCGCAGCTACTACAATTAATTGAGCAAAAAATGGGATAGATTCTGTAACAAAATCTGTTATAGGCTCGGTTTCAATACATAAATTAGTTTCGTTTTTAAAAAAGATCAAAAAGATCGGGACACCCACACTTTGTTAATAAATGGGTCAGGTACACTTTAAATGATTTTTTGCGTTGGCGACGACACCCAAGAGGAGTTACACGCCAAAAGCCCCTTGGAACCCCATGGCGCTGCTAACAAACGTATCCTTCAATTCTATCAAGTGTTATCGACGTATCAGCACTGAACGTGCATCAGGACAAAATGCTCAGGATAATGTGCACCCTGCATTCTCTAATAAGTTGCATCCATGCAGCGTCATGATGAATATACGTGAATACTCTCATTCATTTCAGCGTTTGTTCTACTTACTTATCAGGCCACCCATAATAACTTCTTATTATCTATACCAATTTAAAAGTTATGCTGAACGCCATAGTAGACACATGACGATAAAAGTAATATACAGGCCAAGCAACTGATGATTTTCATTATTTTTCCATAATGTTAATTCATATACCTTTAAGTAGGAGTCGAATGAAGGTAAATTTATATACTTAACTTATCGACTACTCTACGTAAAATAATGAGCCGATATGTTGGTAAAATAGCTTAATATTTCAAAGTATATAAAGTCACTAATAAAAAGTCACCGTTGCTTTGATGTTATGAAACTCAGTCAGTAATGTTTATTGTAAGTTAATAACGCTGTTAATTAACTTACAATAATTTATGTGAATCTAGTTGATTTTAAGCTCGGTTAGAATAGCATCTCCTATAGCATAAAAAGCAGTAACACACTCATCACTAAGGCCACAGTTAAGAAAGTACACTATGCTGGTATCTGTTTCTTCTATATAAATATTCTGAGTTATGTAACCTTCTCCGCTGCCATCATGACCATACAAAATTGTGCCATTAACATTTTCTTTATGAATACCCAGGCCAGCGTCGTTGTTTGCTTTTACGGGGACTAAACTAGCTGCCCCCCACATTAACTCACGGATATTGTCACTAACAAAATCAGTATCTGTGATTAGGCTTTTATAAAAAAAGGCTAAATCAGTTACCGTTGAGGCCACCGGGGTAGCAGAAGAGAAAATATTGGATATAATTGGCGCAGTATTAACATATTGACCTTGATACCATCTATAACCCGGAATTATTTCACCCATATGATTTTCATATCCTAGTGAAAACGTAGAATTTAACGATAACGGGTCTATTATTCTAGCCCGTATTTCAATTGCATTATGGTATCCTAATACACTATCTAAAATCATGCCTGCCAAGGCATAATTAGTACTAGAGTAATGAAAATCTACACCTGGTAACGCATCGGCCGTTTTATTAAGTGCATAATGTACTAAATCAACATTTCCTCGTTGAACTTCTGGGCTAGCCAGTACATCTTGTAAAAGCATCTCGTTTTTATTGTAGTCAACAATACCACTGGTATGATTAAGTAATTGTCGCAATGTTATTTGCTCACTGTATTGAATTTGATCTAACAATTCTAGCGGTAACCAGGTATCAAGGGTATCGTCTAAATTCAACAAAGCTTCATCGTGCAATTGTGCGGCAAGTAGCGCAGTAATCACTTTACCCGCACTCTGAATAGAAAAAACGTCGGTAGTTTGCATCGGCGTTTGATTGTCGCGATCTGAAACCCCTGCGCTACCAATAAACTGCCGTTCGGGTGTATTTACCAGTAGGATAATGCCCGGAACGTTTTCAGAAATTTTACTTTCAATTAATTGTTGATAATCTAACGCTACAACGACGGATTTTTCAGGTGCTGGATTAGATCCTGATTCACTGCCACAAGCAGTTAAAAGTAAAATAATTGCAGTACAAGATAGTGTCGATTTTAGGTTGTTGAACGGGTGCATGTTTATTCCTTTAGTGGTTTTAAGAAATAAACTATAAGCAATGTCGTAGTTGAAATACGTAACAAGTTCCATCACCTGTAACAAAGTGTATAGAGTAATAAATACCAATGAAGATAACGGTGGCCTAGTAGGGGAATAGGGTATTTTGAGTAAAAAATTAAGTGTAAAAAAGCCCCGTACGGCTTAAAAAGAACAAGATGCTGTTGTAATAATTAGGTTTTATTACAGTTTATTTATCCGTTGAAAGTCAAACAGAATTCGGCACCGCCCAGCTCAGTTGAATCGGTAATAATCAGCGTAGCATCATGTAACTTGGCTATCCTTGCAACAATCGCTAAGCCCATACCGTAACCAGGGTTTTCATGAGACTGCTCACCACGAATAAATGGTTTCAACAATTCACTGCGTTTTTCCTTTGCTATGCCAGGACCATCATCACTAATAATAAATTGCAGCTTTGAGCCACTTTTTGCAACTGTCATCGTAATTTCATTATCGGCATATTGCTGGGCATTACCAAGCAAGTTATTGATAAGCATGCTTAAGTAATTCGCATCACCGTTAACTATTGCATCGTCATGTGGGTGCCAATTAATGATTTTATTGCTATCAGTTAACGCACCAACGCATTGACTGATTAGTTCATTCAAGTTGATACTTTGTTGCTTAACCGCCATCATCGATTGTTCTATCCGCGCATAATTAAGCAATACATTAACTAATTTTTCCATTTCATCAATATCACGACTGAGGTGGCGTTGGTACTTATCTCTCATTTCTGGCTTTTCTGTCTCTTGCAGCATCTCAATACCAAAGCGTAACCTCGCTAAGGGCGTGCGTAAATCGTGGGCAACGGCATCACTTAACAGCTTATTATCACTGATCAGCGTTTCTATCTGCTCGGCCATATGGTTAAATTCATTTTCAATACTGGCGATATAAGACGTTGAATTAACATTAATTCGTTGTTGAAACTGTCCTTCGCCAAAAGCTTTGGTGGTTTGTCTCAATTTTCTCAATTGTTTAATCAATGGATAGAGCCAAATAAGCACCACCATTAAAATACCCAGATAAAATACGCCCGTTAACAGAAGCTGCAATGCGCTATTTTGACTTTCTTTTACAACAGGAGGAATAATAAAGATCAATACTTGGTTCTGTGAAGGAACAATGAAGTGAATTGATATATCATTGTCTGTTTCAAATACCAGTGGCTCTCCGTCATAAAAGGCATCTTTTAAGGAGTCAGGTAAAAAGAAATCATCAAGATGAACTAAGGTAACCGACAGCTTACTTTCTTGCTGCCAGTTGTCGATGAATTGTTGAGGTTGTTTTTGCTTATCAAGGGTTGCAGCTAAAGATTTACCCAATTGACGATAGGCTGATAATTCATCAGACTCTTTGTTTAGCTGTGTTTGATATTGGTTAAAAAAATTGTCCAGTGCTCCGCCGATACCTATCACTGCAACTAATATGACCAACAACAGCGATAGGGTTAATTTGGGCATTGTATATTCCTAAGCATAAATTACTCCCAAGCATCTTTAACAAATAAATACCCTTTACCCCAGACGGTTTTAATTCGATACGGATTGCTGGCGTCATCGCCAAGCTTTTTTCGAATTCGTGAAACAAGAATATCGATAGAACGATCAAAGCCATCATAGTCAATGCCTCTTCTTTGGATCACCAGTTCTTTTCTACTAACCAGATTATCAGCAGCCCGAGCAAGTTGCCAAAGCACATCAAATTCATTTGATGAAATAGCCACTTTAGTGCCTGCTAACATAGTCGTACGCGAATTTGCATCAATAGAGAGTTGACCAAGAATTATTTTTTTCGGGTCTATATCCTCTATGACGGGTACCAATACTGGCGAAACTTCCTGCGGCAATGAGCGGCGAAAAAGTGCCTTGATTCGTGATAATAATACCCTTGGTTTGACCGGTTTTACCACATAATCATCAGCACCTAACTCCAGCCCTAACACTTCATCAGTTTCATGATCACGAGCCGTCATCATTAAAATAGGTCCATGATAAAATGGTCGAATAGCCTGACATACTTCAAAACCATCTTTGACTGGTAACATGATATCTAATATCACTAGATCTGGTTGATCAGATTCAATCAACTCAATGGCGTCGTCCCCTCTGGTAGCTAGCGTTACCAAGTAACCCTGTTCGCCGAGATAATCGCCAAACCATTCGGCTAGCGACATATCATCCTCCACTAACATAATATGTTTGCCAGCCATTGATTGGATTAAGGTGGTGTCGGTCAAAATTCTTCTCTCAAAATAAGGTTCCTCAAAATGATTTCCATCAAAAGAGTCTCCAAGTTGATTTTGCACGTTTGGATGATTTATATACCCAAGCGACTGGTATCGTAGCTATAGCTATATCTGTTGTGGATTCTTGGTTACGTAAAGCAAAGTCATTACTTAGTTTCGATTGAAAATCAAAACTGAACTCACCTTTAGCCTGCTGTTTCCAGCACCTAATTGTTTTGCTAATAGTGGTATTAACCAGACAATAATTGTTAACTTTTGGATGCTGCCAGCTAAAAGTGACTTCAAGATAACATTTTTGCCCTTTACGCAGTGCAACACAAGGTTTAGGTGTTACTTTTAGTTGTGCCAATTGACTGGAGTTAATTGGCACTGTATTACTTTTTGTCGCCTCAGCTTT
Source organism: Colwellia sp. 75C3 (assembly GCF_002836255.1). Lineage (GTDB taxonomy): Bacteria > Pseudomonadota > Gammaproteobacteria > Enterobacterales > Alteromonadaceae > Colwellia. The sequence goes on from NZ_PJAU01000060.1 coordinate 8,322, forward strand.
TGCCGATACGGGTATAAACCAGCAAACGATAAGTAATAAAATAGATATGACTATGCGAGTAATTAGGTTTATTTCTACTCGTGTTTTTTTATTTTGTTGAATAATGGTCACTTTATTATTCCTCCTAAAACACATAACTAAGACTGGTACGAAATGATGTCGCCACTGAGTCTTTGGTCACGTAATAAGGACTGTCGGTAATTTCATCTGCTATAGTGACAACGCGGCCGGTTGCTCTGAAGACCCAGTCTTGTGTAATAGGATAAGTTACTCCTAGTTCTGTACTAAAACTTACACTGTCGCCAGCTTCATAAGCATTGGCTCCTCCCTCAATGAAATCGAAACGAGTTGATGCCGCTCTAGTTTCTGATACGCCAACATAATAGTTATTCAGTTTGGCTGAAGCATATTCAACGCCAACAATACCGTGAAAATTCCAATTTCTAACTTGCCAATTTCGTCCTATCAATGCCGAGAGTGTTGTTCCATTATGATCGCCTGTTGCATCTTGATTGATTGCAAATTGCACGACATTATTGCCCAAATAACCGGTTAGTCGTCCACCAACCGTTAACGGCTCACTAGAATCTAGGTTATTAAGACCAGGATAGCGGCCGGTATTTTCATAGTTACTTTGAAACCAATTAGTAGTAACCGTTAAATCGAGTGACCAATTATCATTATTAAAGGCGTTATAACCCAAGATGGTACCATGGCCACTTTCACTATAGTTTTCGACAAATAGATCATTCCAGTTATAGCTGAAATTAATAATCAGGCCAGTCCCTTTCCAGTTACTTTCATAACCAAAAGATGGGCTACTGCCCACAACATACTCTAGTCCTAGTTCGAAATAATTTTCTGTATTACTGGCTTGTTCGTTGTCACTTCTTATAATTTGGGTAATATCGTTGGCAACACTGGCACTAGAAAAACTAGCTCCAGCAAAGATTATTACAGCTAAAGGCAAGCATGAGATAAGTGATTTTTTTATTTTTAAATTATTCATTGTTTTTTATCTGCTTTATTGAAATCTATTACATTATCTCTTGGTACAAAGGAAGTTGACGTAACAAGATCCATCATCTGTAACAAAATGTAGCAATTGAAGTAAGTTGTAGCTACAGAAGATAATTTCCTTATTTTTATGCGGCTAAGTAATACAGTGACGAGGTAACCAATAGCCAGCCAAGTATTCAAAAATCGTTACTGCTATGCTATATGGTTTTATAAAGAGGCAATCTATGAAAATCGGCTATTTAACGCTATTTGGTTTGAATTATCAAGTGCATTATCGCTTTGTAAATCTAAACTATAATGGCTTCTTTTAAGTCTTACAGGGGAAGTTAAACTTAAATAATACTCACTTCCGTTATGGTTATTAAAGCTAGGTAATGAAACGTCTGCTCTTCGTATCATAAGTGAACGGTAGGAGGCCTGATTTTGACCTTCATATAACGATTGTTATGTGGTAAAAGTTAGCCTTAGATAGTTATAAATGAACAGTGAAAAATAATATAACGCTAAGGACTTCTTGATGCGCATTGCTGACATTACTGCTAAAAATATTGCCATATATTTTCTAATGAATGAGATATTAGCGTAAACGATGTAATACCCTTTTATATGGAAGTCTGTATAGTTTTTTGAGGCGTGTTACTAATACGTCATAGTAACACGCCTTAAAACACATGTGGTTTAGCATTACTAGTTTGAAAATATGGGATATTAATGTAAATCGAATGTTTTTTATGATGTGTGTATTCCTGATACGTAAACATAATAAACTGTTAGTCATACAACACCTATAGGGAACTTAGGCATGAACTCGATAAACCCGAAATTAATTTTTATCCTTGTTGCGGCAGTAGCACTCTTTGTATACGTAAAGATAAACAACCCACATCAAGAATATAGTACGGAAAAATTTTGGAAATCTGCAACTGTAGATGATGTATATCAAATTCCAGAAGAGGCACTCCAACCTAATAACAAGAACGGCCCTGTACTTATGTGGGCTGCGTCTGTAACAAACAACCCCAAAATAATCTCTACACTTCTTAGCCGTGGGGTAGACGTAAATGAGCGTGATATAACTTTTAACGGGACAGCATTAAGCGCTGCTGCATACCAAAACACGAATCCGGAAATAATAGATGAACTTGTGCGACATGGTGCAGAGGTTAATATTGTCCTAGGTGTTCTTAAAAAGTCACCCTTACTTTTAGCCGCGGAGTTAAATAACTCAAAAGTAACTGAGCAACTATTGTTCCATGGGGCTGACCCTGACTATAGAGATGCACTTGGAAGAACTGCTTTTATTCAAGCAGTAAAATCAGACAATAAGGATGTTATCGCAATATATGAAAAAACATCTAAATAGGTATGCCATACAAGCAAATTAATCAGGAAAAAAACAGATGACGCAAAAAAATTGTCGAACATGCTCCGAATTTTATGCGGGCGTTATCGATACAGAACTAATCTAAATCGATTTTACTCGGTTATAGCTAATGACTGTTTTGTAGCATTAGTTGCCATATATGAATGAGATTTTTAATAAATACATTATTATTTTTTCTGGTTTATGTGTTTAGCCTAGTATCCATAATTTATCAGGCCACCCATAATAAATGGGGTCAAGTACACTTGAAATAATTTGTCGCTGTGGCGACGATGATACCTAAAGGGCGTTCCACGCCAAAGGCCCTTTGGAACCCTATGTCGCTGCGATATAGCAGCGTCTTACTTGTTAGCCGCGTAATAAAAATCAAAGTATTTTCTATGATCTACGCCAGCTAAGTTAGAGCTAATTTTATTCGGGTGTTTATAGTCTTTCCAGTTAGCTACATTGCGACCGACATTAAGTTTAGGGAAATCTATACTTCCTTGCTCTTCCATTTCTAAAAACTGTTTCATTTTCAGTAAACTACCTTGCTCACTTATATCTATTGTCAATAAGTTATCTCTCCCTTCAAAATACGAATAAACCCTTTGCTGATGACGCTGATAGCAATCGCTTAATTCATGATGGTTTAAAGGTAATTCGACAGAGAAGGTATCATGAAAACTTCGTTTTAAAATGGGATTGAATCGCCCCGTTTTCGGTTCTAAATGAGGCGCCATCTTTTCAAGTAACATGGTAATTGAAGGGAGCCATTTATCCATGTCCCTTGTTAAGTAGATAAATTTAGCTTTGGGAAATAAACCATCTAACTGTTGATAATCGCTAAAACAGGGGGAATCAGATATCGCATCAGCTACTTCAAACGTACGCTTGGTAAACGCGGTATGAGCTACAGCTAAGCCTAGTTCTAATAGTGCAACACTAATACTGGTAGTGCCCGTTCTAGGCAAGCCAATAATAAATATTTTAGACATCTGATACTACTCGTATTTAAAAAGTCGCCATTATAATCGCATGTACTCAACAGGTAGAGCTAAATTTCAAATTATAATCGTGCCCAAGCTATTTTTCTAATTACTACCCTGATCTTTTAAGCTTTTGACTATCCAACTACCTGCTTTACCTTACGCTACATTTGCTGTGTAACGGTCTTTATTCAGATAACCACATCGATATTCGTCTCAAGTAGATTGTTGTTCTGGGTAAAAACCATGGACACGGCTTGCGCTTGTTCAGGCGACATCCTGCGATAAAGACCATCAGCACTGTTATTTGTATCACCCGCAATATAAAACTGTGTGGTTAATAGCTCGCGCTCTGCATTAAGTACTTTTACGTGAATATGAGGAGCACGACCCGGGTATATCGTTGGTTTGATGGTTTTAAAGCGGTAGTTACCATTTTTGTCAGTTATATCATGGCCGAATCCTTGAAAGCCATTATCGTAGACAACACTTCGTCCATCACCGGAGTGTAAATACTTGCCATTAACATCGCATTGCCAAATCTCTATTCGGTGCCCAGCCAATGGTTTACCTTGCTTAGAAATGACTTTACCTTTGAGCTGTATAATTTCACCGCCAGCCTCTTTTACCGCTCCTGAGACTTTAATGAGATCGTTATCTACATCACTAAAGCGCATTGATGGGCTTGGATAAAAAGGCCCTTCAGTTGTCCGTGGAGTCAATACTTCGGACATAGCATTACGTGAATAGACCGATAAACCGGCGATGGTAATAAAGCCTTTTAATAAACCTCTACGCGTTAGTAATTTCATTTAATGAGTCCCTTTTTAAATAATTATTTGATGGTTTTTGTTGCTGAATTGATGCTTCATTACCGTTTAATTAGCATGCCTATGCACATGGCTCAGGATCGTCATCCCCCGTAATGCCTTAATCAGGGGGCAGTCTATAAAGAGCAATGGATCTTCGGTCAGTGACTTCGAAGATGACGTTTACAATGATGACCTGAATTAACTACTTAGCCATGCTAATAAATTCCATAAGTTCGATAAATTTTTTATGTTTTACATTCGCAGCTGTTACTTAGAAAAAGACTGCTTAGCAAAAGAAAACGTAGCCCAAGTAGATTTATCTGTATCTACTGCTTTATCAGGATAAGAGAAAGAAGTAGAGCTGTCATCCTGATAAACACCGCTTACATTAATCATAATATTCCAAGTGTCGCTGGAAAATTTCTTCCGGAGAATTTGCATTTCCCTATGACTACCTTTCAAAAATTTGGGTTTTAAGCCATCTTCTGATTCTACTCTGCCCGCATAAGGTACCCAAAACCCACTCCAATCATTTAGGTTCCAACGGTCAGATTCACTCCATTCTTTACCCTTGAATATCCGTTCTCCCAATTGAGCAGAGGCATGAAGGTTATGGAGATAACCCGTTTTGGCGTTCTCTACATAGATATCAATGACAGTGTAATCTTCGGCTTTGCCTTTAGCACATACGTATAACGAGTCGTTATCATGCATTAGATAAACGGAAATTTGTGCTGGCAGTTCGAATTTTACTGCTGGTTGCCATTCTTCTTTGTCACAACGACCATCGAATAGCGGAGCTTTGTTGGTCGCGTTTATCGAGATGACTTCAGACGCTGTGGCTTGCGTAGCTGTTAATGATAGAGCGATAGTTGATAAAACAATGCCTGATACAAAATTTTTGGACAGTTTATGCAGCATGTTTTCCATTTCCTTGCGGTTATAATTCAATCAGATATTAAAGAGTATTTGTGGGGTTCCAATTGATTATCGTTGAGTGGCACTTTATTTAGGCTCAATTGCAGTTTCAGTTTAGGCAGCAAATAAATTAAAGAGGTCTTCACCGTGACGCCGAGCCGAAAAACAACGCTCCAGCTATTGAGTATATTGCAACCAATCATGATAAATGAGGTCAGGTAAACTTTACATGATTTCTAAGAGTACATTAGGAAAAATAAAATAGGCTTGGCAAGGGCAATTCATTATTAGTGTAGAGATAAGAATAATTACCCTATTAAGAACGTGAGAGTTGCTTTAACTTAGCTCTAAGACTCATTTATATTAAGCGTTATAAAAATAAAACAGGTGTAATTACTAACGTTTTTCATTAGATCTTAGCAAAATTGATATAAAAGCTAGCCATGAAAGTAGTAGCAATATCTCAATTGATAATGATTTTCGTCTATGCCATAGTGTTTTTTATATTTTTGTAATTAAAAAGTTAACGCTAGGCTCTATAACATAATGAATTCACATATTAAAAATTTTTATCTAAAACCCACGCAGCTTCACTTCAAAAACCTGAAAAAAACAATTATACAATGTGGATTAATTATATCTAGCAGTCTGCTATTAACAACGACAAGCCAAGCAAGCGAAGTAGATTCAGGGTTTTATGCTGGTTTTGGTTTATCAAGTATTGCAACTGAAGATAGCGGAGCCTCCAGCCAAGAAATGGGCGCTACCGTGATTGGTGGCTATGAGTACTCGCAACACTTAAGCGCTGAAATATCTTTATTTACCCTCGGTGACCATAAAGCGTTAGGCATGAAAGGTAATGGCCTTACGCTAAGTGTTATCGGTAGTTACCCTATTATTGAAAACATAAACCTCTTTGCAGAATTAGGCGTTATGTCAGTAGATATAGCTATTGACGAGCAGCAAAATATAGCACACAACTCTTCAGACGAAGAGTCATTACAAGATGGAATAGATACCAGTATTTACTTAGGTGTTGGTGCTAAGTACAAGCTAACGGATTGGACTTTGGTTTTAAAAGTAACGGCTGCAGATCTTGATGCAGACGTTAATATTATCTCTGCTCAAGCGCATTATCATTTTTAACTGTGCTTCCCTAAGTTACTTGTGGGAAATCTAGAGAAAAAGATGGATCCTCGGTTAAGGCACTACTAGGATGACAATAGTTAGCTAATCAGCCGTGCCAAACCCTTCAATTCCCATATCAGCAATCCAATCACTAGCAGAAGTAAATCTCGACCCGAGACACTACGTCTAGGGTTGCCGATTTTCATGGCCGACTTTATTCCTGACATCGCGGCAGCTATTGACTGCAAGCACAAAATTGATGACTTATTTTTCACTGAGTGGGCGCTCTGGGGATTGAGAAGGGAAGCGGAGTAGGGCGCTGTAGTTCGCCCCCTTGATCGTTCTTGACCTTAGAGGACAACTAACAGTGTTGAAATGTATAAAAAACAGCCTAAAGTTAGCCATTAAAACATTTTTTACTAGAAATAAGACGTTTTTCCTACATAAGGCTTCCTTAGCGATGGATAGCATCCTATCATTATTGATATTACAGGAGAGTAATCAAAATGACTCTGAAACCCTCGATAATCAATACGGTTATACTCTCATCGTTATTACTTATTCCATATACCACACACGCTGAAAATAAAGCGCCTATCGAAATAGAGAAGCTGACGGTCACCGGTATTTTACCTGACAGACTTGACGCTGTTGCGGGCTCATTTGATATTATTGATGAAGAATATCTGAAGTCTCGTCGACCGTTATCCATCAATGAACAATTAAGAACCCTGCCTGGTGTAATGGTTGTGCCTGATGGCGGCATGAGTTTTGATTTAAACATTGGTATTCGTGGACAAAATCCACGCCGAAGTGCTAAAGCGATGGTGATGGAAGATGGTATGCCACTTCAATTAGCCCCCTACACAGATCCCGTTAACCATTATGCTACCCCTTTAACCTCTGTCAGTCGTGTAGAGCTGATTAAAGGAGGTGGACAAATTTTGTTTGGTCCACAAACATTGGGCGGAGCTGTGAATTTTGTCACTAAGACTGCTCCACGTAATGGTGAAGTTGAAGGCAGTGTAACCGCACTTCTTGGCAATCAGGGTTTCCATGGCTTACATGGTAATGTTGGTTTTGGTGATGAAACCGGCGGTTTCATGTTTGATTTCTCACAAAGCAAAGGCGACGGTATTTTTAATGACGGTGAATATGACGTTATTGATTATCGCTTTAAAGGTGAATTAGCTATTACTGATCACCAAACAGTAGGCCTTAAATTAGTTCATACACGTGATCGTCGTAATCAAACTGAAAACTACTTAACCCGAGATGAATATGCACGTGATCCCTATACTCATCCAACGGTAGCATTAGATAAATGGGAACAAGATCGTGATGTTGTGCAGTTAACGCATAAATTTGACGTTAATGATAACTTCACTCTGCAATCTCAAGCGTATTACACCGATACTTTTCGTAACGGTTTACGTGGTAGCAATAGTGGCCGAGAGGTTGATGGTGTTTGGGAATCACGGTTGCGTAATTGCGATGCGGTGGGTGATGTTAATGGCGATGGCAATGTAACAATATCCGACATTGCTAATGCTGATATCAATGTTTGTGGTGGCCGTCATGCACCTCGTCAGTATTATACTTGGGGAGCAGAAAGTCGTGGCGATGTTGGCTATCGTTTATTTGAATTGGAAAATGATGCCATCTTTGGTCTTCGTTATCACCAGGAAAAAGCACATCGCCAAGAGGTTTACGCGACGAATACAGCCCAACGTTTAGATTACCAGTTAGCCTTACTTGAAGGTGAAGATCGTGAAGGCACGAGTCTTGAGGCGTATGCATTGTCTTATTATGCGCAGAACACCACTTATATTGATCATTGGTCAGTAACCGCAGGTTTTCGCGTGGAAGATGTTCGTACAAGTGACAGCGATGATTTCTCTGATGATCGTGTTTCAGATAGTTACATTGAGTTTTTACCAAGCCTTGGTGTTGCATGGAATGGAATAAAGAGTACCACCATTTATATTGGAGTTCATAAAGGTATATCACCTTCACGTGCTGATCGTGAATTTGGTACTTCGGGTGCTCGTCCTGTACCAGAAGAAAGTACCTTGTTCGAATTAGGCATGCGAAGTAATTACTTCAAAGGTATTACGATGTCAGGCGCTTTATTTCATAACGATATCGAAAATACTATCGTAGATAATCGTTCAACGTTTGATAACAGTGGCAAAAGCGAACAACAAGGGTTTGAATTAGCCAGTCGGATAAATTTTGGCGATATCTATAGCTGGGATAATAATATTTATGTATCTGGCGCATACACCCACTTATGGACTGCGGAATATATAAAAGCAACGGACCCTGATAACGATGGTAATCGTATGCAGTATGCACCGAAGAATTTACTGAACCTTGATTTAGGCTATGAGCATGTCAACGGTATCGACTTACGTATTGGTGTACAGCATGTCAGTGAGCAATTTGTTGATGATGAAAATACTCGCATTGAAAACGGAAAAGGCACTGAGGGCATAATCCCTAGTTACACTATTTGGAATGCAACCGTTAACTATTATATTCCAAACACTGAGGTGACCTTGTTTGCGAGCGTAGAAAACTTGTTTGATAAAGAGTATTTGGTCAGCCGTAACGAAGGTAAGTTAGCTGGTCGTGAACGTTTGTTCTTTAGCGGTATCACCTTTGAATTCTAAGGTTAAGGGCCTTATTGATTCAAGTAGAACAGAGCGACGTAAGGCGGTACATCGTGTACGTCACTCTACGCTATACTACGAAACCATTAGTAGAAAGTACTTGTCTGTTTTATAAGCGAATGTTATAAAAATAGCCGCTATAAAAAAGTATACTAACAATATAAACGAACAATGGGTTTTGATGATGGATTATCGTGAGTCGACAGTGAGTTTAGGCATAACGGACAAATTAGTTTGCCCTTGTTGCGGTAATCAACAACATCGTGTCAATTCAGTGATTACTTATAGTTTTTATTTTTTTGAATATTTACCTATTTTTCCGGTAAAGCGTGATACCCGAGTACAATGTTTACAATGTCAAAATCTTGCAGAGGTTACTAATAACACCTCGGATCGAAAACGAATTTTTTCTGATTTCAGTTTGGCCTTTTTCAATAAGCTACGTTTGCTCAGTACTTTTACTGGCAGCATTATAATCATCCTGCTACTGAGTTATTACTTTTCGGAAGAACAAGAAAAACACCGTCAGAGCCAAGTCTATATCGATGCACCTAAAGTTAACGATTTTTATTATTTAGACTATCGAAACACTGCAGGAGATCGACGTCCACACCACAAATATCGTGTTGCTAAAATTGTAGATATTACCGGTGGTATTGTATCGCTTACTTACGGTAATTATTTTTACCCATTAAAGAATTCTCTGAGCGATGGTGTAAGTTTTGGACAAAGTACCAATGTTAGTTATTTCGAAAACCAACGGCAGAATTTTTCTTATGCGGAATTAGATAGCTTGTTTGAACAAGGTTTTATCTATCGAGTAGTGCGGCCAGAGTTTACTGCGATCGGTCGAAATAGAGCGGTTTATATGATTGATGGTAATGCTGTGACGAATGCTATCGTGTTGAAAGAAAAATGGCACTATATTCCCGGAAAGCGAGAAAATACCAAAGGCGTGGCTTTTCTTAAAGCAAGTTATATTGATGATAGGTTTGAGCAAGCGTTTGCATTATTGAAACAATCAGCAGCGTTAGGGTATGCACCTGGGCAAACCAACTTGGCTGAACTCTACTTAACTTTCACTGACCTTGAAGGAAGTCGTGATGTACAAAATGCAGCTCATTGGTTATTTCAAGCCGCTTTGCAAGGTTATCAGCCAGCAATCGAAAAATATCGCGTGATCTGTCAGTTGGAAGAAGCCTGCGATATTGAAGATTTTTATCGAGCATTAAACGAAGCAGGCACTCACTATCGCATTGATTAAACGCTGAGTTTTATAACCCATAATAGTCGTAACGAAAGTGAGTAACATAATATGCTTGCTAGTAAAGCTTCTTTACTAGGGTGCTTATCAGGCGCTTTCCTTTTAGTGGTGTTACCACTTTTGTTCAATCGAGCGCCTTGCCCTAATTTATTTTTCCTATGCACAATAAGATCACAAACTTAATGGGATTGGTATTATTCACCTTCAACAACAGCTGATTTTTTACTTACGCGATCAACTGGTGATGACATTTGTTTCTGCCAATCAAGACGTAAATCCCATTGATATCTGTGCTCTGCTGATAAAGGCTGAATATCTTCATCTATCGTTTCTAATACATTAGTGGCTTTGCTTAGCATTGCATCACGGCCAAATAAATAACTCTGCTCTTTCACAATAGTGAAATAGGCTTTATTTAACTGCAGCGCTCGTTTAGCCGATGGCATAATTAACTCATAAATATTGTTAACCGCTTGCACCTTCTCAACGTTAACAGTGCCATCTTCAGTAAACCAACGACTTAGCATTTCGGTGTTTTGACGAAACTCATCTCCACCACCGACACGTTCAAAATACGTTAAAAACTCACCTTTAGTTTCGCCTCTGTTTGGCGCGTCATGTTGACTTGCCAAGTTTTGGTAACCCCAACCTTTAACCCCGTCAACTTTTCGCGGAAAAGAGAACGTTTGGTCTAATGTACTGCCAATAGTTTTATGACAACCACTGCAAAAGGCGAGTTCTTGGTCGTACTGATGACGTAACTCACCTTGCTCATTTTCAATATAACCATTCACCGTCCAACCAAAACCTGTGTTAATACCTTTATCACCCAGTTGCTTAACTTGTGGCAGGTTTTCTGAGTTTTTCTCTTTTTGTTCTAAGTAGTATTCTGACGCTAAACTTTGTACTGTTTTAAAACGATGCTTTTTCATGTAACGCACTTCTTTCATACGAGGAGCATTATAAATTGTGCCGTCATCGTTAACACCAAGGTAACGTACTGTATGAAGAAATTCAGTATCTTGCGGATAAAGCGTATGGGCTAATTTGATATTACGGGCATCACCTACGTAATTATTTTGTCTGTTGATACTATCAATACGGTTAGCCAAAACATTATCAGCATTTAAATCTATGCCGATATTTTTTTCAGAAATAGGTGGTAATGTCGTGTGTTGTGTTTCTTTCATTGCCATTTCTACTAAGGCTAAGTTGGCAAAATATACATCTTGAGAATACTGCCCGTTGTGCTCTCTAAAGGCCTTAGGTAATCGAATCATCGCATCGGAAGTAGAGCCGTTGGTTGGCCAGAAAGTACTTGGAAATGGTTTGTAATTAAAGGCGACCCAATGGCTACCGTCTTTTGCTAACCCTTGTTTGTTAAACGCTCGCTCTGGGTAGGCGAGATCTTTAATGGGGGTGTATTCACCACGCCATTTTTTATCTCCTTGCTGGTTTACGATAAAATCTGTGTAATTATCTTGTTTGACCCAATGTTGTATTTGTTCGTCAGAAATATTCTTTATTAGTGGCCTTCTATCGACAAATAAGTTTTTCCAATGATTTGTTACGCCCAAGTCTGAAAATTGATATTCACCTTGCAGCGAACCATCATTCATCTTATTAGTACGATCTTTGTCATCAGTATTGGTTTGGTGACAGGCATAACACGGGTTATTAACGCCATCGGTTTTTGTGTAACATTGCGGCGGAATAACGGTTTCATGGTTATATACTTCACCATGTTCAATGTAAGCCATCGCAGGAATATCATGACCCTCTTGATAAGGAAATTGTTTCGCTGTTGGCTCGTCAAGGTTTACTATTTCATGTTGAGATATATTTTTTGAGATAGAACTGTCGTCGTTACAGGCGGTAATAACTAAGGTTAACGCTATCACCGATATTGAAGATAAAGCGCTTTTGTATGTATTTTGTGAGTTTAGTAAAGTCATCATGAGTTAGTCTTGAAGTCGTTATTTTTAGTTTTAAAGGCTGGCTTTAAAGGCAAGGCCCTGAAACAAAAAAAGTAACCGAGACAAGATCTTGCTTCGATTACTTTTTTGTTAGTATAAGTTAAGTTTCAAGCCCCAATTACTTAGATTTAGGGTCATACATCCATAACGTATTGTTTTCTTGGAAACCATCTTCACCAATAATGATGCGGCCATCTTTCATCACAATGACATTGTCTGGTTGAGATAGTTGATTAACATCACAACGCTCAGCGCCAGTTAGGCTCGAACGGTAAGTGCCGCCCATAACCACCGGATCTATTCGGCTGATATTATAATTTTCTTCAAGTTTAGAGCGGTACACACCACCACAATCTTTAACACGTGCTGATAATTGAATATCACCTTCACCGTCAATCATGGTTTTATCGATATCAGCAATGCCGTAATACATGAAAGCTTGCATTACGTCTTCATCAGCAACGGCTTCTTCTTTGCCAACAGCTTCTAAAGCACGGTCATGATTGATACTAATGCCTTCAAGCTTGCGCCATTCAGCGGTAGCGCCTTTCATTTTAGCTGCTTGGCGTGATTCTAAAAATGCTGCACGGTCATCCATTGGTTGACCCGCAGTTACTGTGCTACCACCATTTTCAACACTCGGGTAAGTTGCATCGCCATTTGCCCAAGCTTGTACATCTTCAAGCGTCATGTAACTAGAGCGGCCAGTATCATAATCGTCTTCATCTATACCGTCATATTCAGCAATCCATGCTTCAATGGTGGTGTTATCACCTCTAGCCACTTCAACCCAAGTCACATCAAAGCCCGTTGTAGCGGGTTCTGAACTCGCTTTATCTTGCTTTAATTTAGCGCCATAAAGTATGCCTGAACTTAAATCTTCAGGTGTATCGGCAATAAATTTAAATAAAACACCACCGGTATCATCTTGTGAAGCATAAACTGTTTTTCTGTCAGGCATTACCGTGGAGTTTTCATGTTCATAACGACCAATAGTGTAATGTTTAACTACAACGGGCTCAGCACTTGTTGGATCGGTTATTTCAGCGATGTAACCATAACGATAAGGGTTAGGGAAGTCTGGTGCAGTTAACGCTTCAATATTGTCAGTATTAGTATTTGAAGGATCATTCCAACTTGGTGATGTGGTTGAATCTACTGTGGTATTAACAATCCACTCTTCTGATGTTAGCGGTGTTCCCCACGGAGATACTGAACCAAAACAGTTTGCTGCAGTACCACCCACCTTGTCAAAATCAATCATCATTGCTTCTTTAACTGACCAGCTACCAAAGTCATCTTTTTCAATTTTCATGCGGCTCATGCCACCAGGGTAAGATTCCCAGTTAGTGAATAAGTAACCTTCACCCTCACCAGTAGTAATAAATCCATTAAAGTCTGGTGCATTATTCTCAATTATTTTTTCATCGGTAACTATACCGTAATGAACACCGAGTCCTTTCGCTAAGCCTTTATCACCAAGGTCAGCAAAAATATCATTGGTTTGACCTAAAATTTGATATTCACCTAAGGCTGATACAACGGTTTGACGTTCAAAGTCACTTGTCGGTACGGGTGAACTCACCACATTTTTTGGCAGGTTATTAAAGTTTACACCGCGCAAAACGCCCACAGTGCCTTTATTAAAAGCTTTGTCATTTACTTTATCTGTTTCAACGTTAGCATCTGATGGGTGTTGTACATTGAAAAATAAATCACCTTCATCAGTTAAAAAGGCGCCAGTTACTTCAGCACCTGCAGGCACAGTCGCTAAACGTGTTAACACGGGTGTTGCTGGTACAACAATAATTGGCGCATCTGCGCCATCAGTCCCGTCAGTTCCATCAGCTCCAGGAATACCATCGTCACCATCACATGCGGTTAACGCAAGTAAAACAGACAGAGATAATAATGACAGTTTAGCTTTGTTATACTTTTTAGTGTTACGTACTGTTGTTGACATTGCTCTTCCTAATTATTTTGACATAAAATTTTTTGTATCATTGTTTAATAACAGTGGTACCAAATGGCAAAAAGAGTATGGAAGTGAATATTTACAGTCTTGTGACGAAGATGTGACAATTTAAAGTCGGGCTTGGGTATTATTTAAGGAAATGATAAAAAATCATCAATCAAATAATCCCCAAATGTATCAGGCAGATTGAGCTCAGATAAAATTCACTAGGAATAAGTGGGGTCAGGTACACTTTAAATGATTTATCTCGGTGGCGACGACACCCAAAATAAAAAGGGGCTAAACGCACTGTAACTAAGCTAAGCCCTTGGAATCTCCAAGGCTGCAATATCTAACGTAACCCTAAATCCGATGTAACATTCATTCATCGAACATATGTCATTAATACTTAACCCTTAAATTCATTTCAGCGTTTGTTAAAGCTGACTTGCTCCTTGAATTCAGCTCCATTTTAGTGGCAATCATAACGGGAGGGGCAGTTCATAGCTGTTTCATTTATTAGGTTACCCATTTCATACTCATGATAATTGCACCAGCATAAGCTAATAAGGTACTTCCTGTACCGTCTGCATTGTCTAATAATCGGTATCCATACGGCGTTATTTATTAAATAAATAACGCCGTTGTTGCTTGTTATAACCAGTAGAAAGGAGCAACAAATTAGTGAGGTTGATATTACTTCATTAGAGGGGTGTTTATTAAACGGAAGACGTAATAAACAATCTGTCATTAGTGCGAGTCATAAATATGAAGGAAATAGGTAAATTTTTATTGAAGTTAAGTTTTCGTTTTAGAACTTTTAATTTTTAATATTTATGTTGTTTAAGTAAATTAATATTGGAAGCATGATGCTGTTTAAGTACTTTTATTTTAGCATTTTTATGCTGCATAGCTCCTTTGATACTCGGGTGGCATTGTCCATTACTTAGTGAAAAAACGTTTGAAAATATTTGGGGTGGTTGAATAGTTATCTAAAAGTAATTATTCGTTAAGTGCTAACTGTTTGTTTTACCTACTTTAACTATTTACATGTATGTCGGTATACAATATATTGTACGCTGTTTTACGATGGAATTTAAAACAAATATATAAAAAATCATTTAAAACAATAAAAAAACAAATTAAAAACAATTGTTATTCAAGGAGATACAACGTGAAAGGCTCAATGTTTAAAAGTAATTCTTATAAAAAATCTATCTTAGCCCTAAGTATTAGTTCAATACTGGCAATAACTTCTTCAGCTGTAATTGCAGCTGAAGAGACGCAACAAGTTGAAGAGGAAGTAGAGCGTATTTCTGTTACGGGCTCTCGTTTAACCCGTGCTTCATTTGAGGCCCCTAGCTCAACGGTTGTTGTTTCTGCAGCGGATATTAAACTCTCTGGTGCAGGTAACCTCAATGACATTTTGTCAACTATGCCTCAATTTGGCGATGGTTTCGATTCAACGTCTGGTAATTACTCTTTTGGTAACTCAGGTATCAACGCGGTAGATTTACGTAACTTAGGTGCAAACAGAACGCTTGTCTTAATTAACGGTAAACGTCCTACGCCTATCGCTGATGATGGCCAAATGTTGTATGCCGATATAGGCATGATTCCTTCTGAACTTGTTGAACGGGTAGAAATACTAACGGGTGGCGCATCTGCTGTTTATGGCTCTGATGCGGTAGCCGGTGTAGTGAACTTTATTATTAAAAAAGACTTTGAAGGCACCACTGTTCGTGCGCAAGTGGGTGGTACACAACATGGTGGTGGTGAAAACCACAGCATTACGCTAATTAACGGCTTCTCTTTTAATGACGAACGCGGTCACATTACGATGTCGGTTGATTATTTTAAAGACGCCGCAATAATGGCTAAGGATCGCCCAGGCTCACAAAACTCAATGCGTGCTGTTACTAACCCAGCAAATACTGGTCCAGACGATGGTATTTATGACAATATTAGCATGTCAGGTCTAACGTCCCCTTCTTTTGCTGCTGATACTAATATGTTTGGTTACTGGAATGCTGCAGAGGGTACGTCAGATTGGTATCAATATGAAAATGGCATTGCTACCCTTAGAACCCCTGCAAGTGCAGTTGCGGAAGGTTGGTTAGCAACAGATGGCAGTGGTTTCGACCAAAATAATTATGGTTCAATTGAAGATCCTTATGACAGATTAAATGCCTATGCTAATTTGAATTATGATTTTGATTCGGTAACTCTTTCAGCCGATGTTATGTATTCAAAAACACAAGCGACAAGTTCAATCGATCCTGCCTTCGTTGGTTCTTGGGAAAGTTGGTATAGCTTAAGCCAATTTGAAGGAAATGGTATAACAGTACCCGATGCAATACGCGATGTTATGTCACCTGATGATGAGTGGTTCCAATTACCGAACACCTTTTATGAAGCTGGTACACGTGGACAAAAAAGTGACCGCGAATATATCTCTGCAAGCCTTACACTTTCAGGCTCTTTTGCAAATGATTGGACGTGGGATGCTTATGCCACAAGTGGCACTACTAAAGCTGAACTTTTAAGTATAAACAGTATGCGCATAGACAGATTTGATAAATCTTCTTCTCTTCTAATAGGTGATTGTGTTGATGCGGGTAATTGCCCTGAATATAATCCTTTTGAACGCCCTTCGAAAGCCGTTACAGACTATATTTTAACCGATCACCTATCTACTACAGATGTTGTTAATCATGCTTTTTCTGCCAACGTTGGTGGTGACTTATTTGAATTACCAGCAGGTGCTGTACAAATGAGTACCGGTGTTGAAGTTCGTTATGAAAGTTTAAATTTTAAACCATCAGAGGTTTGGTCAACAGGTAAGCTAAGTTCAGACATGTCAGGTATGGATGCAAGTAGAACGATACAAGAAATTTACGCTGAATTTTTAGTACCTGCACTAAGTGATCTAGCTTTTGCTAAACAACTAGATATAGAAGCGGCTTATCGTAAAGCTAACTACTCAACTGAGTCAGCCTCTTTTGATAGCGCAAAATTAGGTGTTAATTGGGCAGTAAATGATTCTATCCGTTTACGTACTACCTATTCAACAGCAGTTCGTGCGCCACAATTAACAGAAATGTTTGCTGGTGCTACTTCTGGTTTTACCGATATGACAGATCCTTGTGATCAATATGAAATCGATGCGGGTCCTGCTGATGGTCGTCGTAAAGATAATTGTGCTGCCTTAGGCATAACAGAAGAGAATTGGAGCTCAAACGTTAGTGGCGCTAAAGGTAAAACAGCAAGTGGTGGTAATGCTGATCTTAAAGAGGAAGAAGCTGAAACATTAACTGTTGGTTTAGTATTAACGCCTAGTTTCATTGACAATTTGACAATATCTTTTGATTATTATGATATTAAAATTGAAGATATGATCGTTAGTCAAGGCGCGAGCACTATATTATCAAACTGTACGGATTTAGAGCCGGGCTCCATCGACAATACTTTCTGTGATAAAGTTCAGCGAGATGCTAACGGCAATATAAATGTTGTCAATGCCGTTAGCTTTAATGCCGATGCCGCACGTCGCCGTGGTGTAGATATCGCATCAATATATATGTACGAAAACTGGTCATTTAGCTTAAACGCATCGCGTCAACTAGAAACTTCTTATACTGAATTTAATGATATTGAAGGTACTTCAGTAACGGATGATCCTTTAGGTGAACTAGGTAATCCTAAATGGCAAGCTAATTTTAGCACTACTTATAACTTAGATGATTTAAGTGTTTCTTGGACAACTAAATTCAAGCAAGGTGGTAAAAGATGGTTAGATATATCCGATGAAGTTTATGATGATCAAAGCGTTGATGATTCAATTATCCATGACTTGAACGTAAGTTATGATATTTCTGAAGCCGCTAATGTGTATTTAGGTGTTAATAATGTAACAGATGAAGATGGTCTTGATCATTGGTTAACTAACTGGGGTACACGAATCGGCTGGGGAATTGTTGGCCGTAGTTATTACGCTGGTATGACTTACAACTTTTAATTGATACTTGTTAACTATTAATAATTAGTTATTAAGTATGTAAATAATTTTAAAAGCCGACTAAAGTTTACTTTAGTCGGCTTATTTATTTCTGGAGGAATTACTCAATTTTAAGGAGATAATACATTAACTTTACCCTCCCTAGCACAGCTACTCTAATTGAATTAATTTAACTCAGATAAATTTACTATATTGGTCAGTAGTCGCGATGAATGACTAACTAAAGTGACATTATTTTATTTTTCATGGAAAGGGATATTGAATGGAAAACACTAGGGTGAATTCTATTGATAAATTGCGTCAATAGCAGTGCACCCTGAAGTATTTTAGTACTAAATTCTTTTACTTATAAACCCAGTGATGCCATAAAATCATCATCAGCGTCATCTTCTGGCTCTACAGGATCTGGCGCTTTAGCAGCTTCAGCCTTCTCTTTAGCTGATTGTGCTAATATTTCATCAGGGTCAATCGTTTTGGCTGCTTCAAAATCATGTAACTGAATAAATTCAGTTTTCTCCATTGCAAACTCTAGATAAAATATTTTGTTGGTTGCCGTGGTAAAGGTAACTCTTCGCATTTGTGGCCGGTCCATACTGGTATCAACAGAAATTTGGACTAACTTGTTGATTGACAACATTTTTGGCTGGCTTTGGGTAATAGTTGTTTGTAATTGTTCTCTTACTTTAAAGGTAAAATCACCAACCAGTTGGTTCATTAACTCACCCAAGACATTCGCTACATCGTCAGACATATGACTATTTGAAATTTCTGACTCAGGCATGCCCATATTACGCATATAATCTTGATAAATTTCTAAGGCGGCGTCGGCGGTAAAATTAGTTACAACGATGCCATTAAATCCCCCATCAAAGAGTACAAAACTAGAAACATCCGGTCTTAGGCATGTTTTCGTTATTTTCTGTACCATGGCTGAATAGGTAATATTATTACCACTGGCTTTAGTTAGTACTTCACAAACCGATTCACATAAAGTAATAAGCACTTGATCTGTATTGATTGTTTTATTTTTTTTAGTTTTATTCACTACAACCTATTCCTTAGAGTTTAAATTATTTGTTAATCTCACTTTAACTATAGCAGCATTCATTATTATATTAATAACTTATCAAGCCACTCATCATAAATTTTAGTCTTTTCATGAAGGCTGAACCATTTCACATTTGTTTCACCTACTGTTTTATAAGCTAGCGTTAATGACATTAAAAGGAACAACGCACATGCTTAAGAAAATAATAATTACCTTAATAACCTTCGCTATCCTATTGACTGGTTTAGGGTATGGCGCTAAATCTTGGGTTAAAAGTTTATTACCCGAAAAAGCCCACTTTGTGGCGATAAAAAACACGCAGATAAGTGACTTACCTTACATCACCGAAAATATTCCAGCGTACCGTGGGAAAATTTTAGCCGTGGTGACTAGCGTAGATAAAATGGGTGAAGACAAAGATACTGGTTATGAGCATACCGAACTAGCTCGTGCTTACTGGGTGTTTACTGCGAATGGCTTTACGGTGGATATCGCGAGTCCAAAAGGAGGTAAACCGCCAGTAGTGATCGATGGAGAGGATATGGGAGCGTATGATTATGCCTTTTTAAATGATGATACTATGCAGCAAAAAGTGGCCAAAACTATTGCTCTAGCAGACGTAAACCCTGACGATTATGAAGCGGTGTATTTTGTCGGTGGCAAAGGGACTATGTTTGATTTCCCTGATAATGATCATGTGCAAAACATTGCTAAAACACTTTATCAAAACAATAAAGTAGTGAGTGCCGTCTGTCATGGTCCTGCAGCGCTTGTTAATGTTGAGTTAGACAATGGTGAAATGTTACTGTCGAACAAGAAGGTCAGCGGATTTACTAACGAAGAAGAACTATTTTTAATTGCTGACGCGAAAGAAATCTTCCCCTTTTTACTGCAAGATAAATTGATTGAACAAGGCGCCAAGTTTCAGGCAGGTACAACCTATTTAGAGAAAGTGACTCAAGATGGAAAATTAATCACTGGTCAAAATCCTTGGTCTGTCTGGACACTGGCTGAAAAAGTAGTGGCTGAAATTGGTTATGAACCTAAAAGCAGAGAACGTACACCTGAAGAGCATGCTATCGAACTGTTAATAACATACGATTCGCACGGCTTTGATGCAGCAAACAATGAACTAAAACAAAAACCACAAGCTTATCAACGTATTCTCATTGTAATGCACAGTGTTTTAGCCTTTATGCAGTTCGATATCGGTAAAGGCATTGACTTACTAAGTCTTGCAAATCAACTTAAACAATTGAATTAAATACATTGAATTAAAGGTCATACAGGCTTTATGCTAAACCTAATAAGCTCCTTGGTTATTAGGTTTATTGTTTCTACTTGCAGAGTCTGAATAACAAAAAATACGGTAAATAAATGAGACATGGTTACCCCATTACAACAACTGTGTGTTGCATAAGATTAATTGGCTACTTCAAAGTCATTATTTTAATGTCATGACTTTGATATAACTTAGCTATAAAATCAGTTCTCTATTCGTTATAACAGAGTAAAAAGATGTTAATACGCACTTTTCTTGTCAGTGTTGCTTGTACCTTGATGTTTGGTTGCGCCAGTTCAAATAACTCTGGGGGCATGTATAGCCCAGAACAAATCAATGCTCACTGGTTTTCCAAGAACCTTAAACGAGAGGGCGTTGTCGTCACTGACTCAGGATTGCAGTACAAAATTTTAGAGCAAAGTGCTGGTTGTAAACCTGATCCTGATTATAAAGTAACCGTGCACTATCAAATGGTGTCAGCTAAATCAAAACAAATTATCGACAGTAGTTATCAACGTGGTGGCCCCGATAAGTTTCAGCTAGCTAAAATGGTTAAAGGCTGGCGTGAAGGTGTGCCTATGATGAAGGTTGGTGAAACCTGGGAGCTGTATATACCGCCCCATTTAGCGTATGGCAGCAGAGGTTCATCAGGAGTTGCGCCCAATAGCGTGCTTATTTCACAAATCACACTTGTGGATGCACGTTGTCAGGACTAGTTATTTAATCACTTAATCAAGTAATCAAATAATCAAATGGAGGGGGGATTGTCTCCACTCATTCCAGTGTTTTTTCAAGTAGATCTGGCACTTGTTGATACAGTGTAATATTAACATTTTCAAACAAAGCTAAAAGTAAGAAGGCGAACCATTTCTGCTTCGCCTTTTTTGTCATAATTTCTTTGGGGAAGTTATATAATCAGTTTACTTTACCGCTTATGATTAAATGTAGAACTTACTCGTAGTCAGAAGCGTAAGTCTCTTCATAGCTATGCGAGTAAAGTTCAAATAAGTTACCAAAAGGGTCTTCTAAATAAACCATTTTGGCTTGCTTGCTGTCATCTTCTGGATGGTAGCGCATTATGTCCATTCTTACTTTACCGCCAAACTCTTCAGTTCTTGCGATAGCAGCTTCAAAATCATCAGTTTGTAGACAAAAATGGAAAATGCCTAATCGAGTAAAATCAACATCATGACGCTCTTGGCGTTCTTTCATTTCAAAAAGTTCTATGCCAATACCATCAGTTGTTAATAAATGAGCGATATTAAAACCTTTGAAACCTTCGCCAAATACAGCGATACACATTTTTCCTATCGCGGTTTCACGCTCTTCAATGACTTTAGTGTTATTCATTACAATTTTAAGGCCAAGTGCTTTGGTATAAAACTCAACAGCTTTATCCATGTTGCCAACCATAAGACCTACGTGATTCATTTTCATAATATGCTCCAAAAAAGTTAGATTAATTGTTCGTTGTTCGTTGTGCGTTTCAATGAGGCAATTATAGGGATAGTTATTAATCATGTAAAATTATCTTAGTTAATGGTTATGATAATTTATTGTAATGATTTTTGTGAAAGATAAGAGATAAGAGGACAGAGGAAATTTAAATAATTTTTCGCGGTGACACCGACACTCAAAAGATAAGGGGGCTAAACGCGCGACAGCTAAGTGATGCCTTTTGTAATCCTGGACGTGGAAAACAAGCGTATTTTTCAATTCATAAAAGTGTTCTCGAGGCTATTTCAGTAAAGGTACTGATGAGACAATCCGCATATTTTATTTTGAATACATATATTTATAAATTTAATCTATGCTTACCTATAGAGGCTCTTCAGCCGAACGGAAGAAAGTGTGCTCCGTTGCCATTTAACACTATCTTATAGGAATAAAAGCGTGGTTATCCCAACAGCTAATAGTGACGACAATTTCTTATTTACCGAAGATATCGATACTGATCCCGATAAGAGCAACAAGTCTGAGCCAGAAAAATACAATTTACTTATCGTCGATGATGAACCGGGTATGCACGATGTTACAAAATTGGCATTACGCAACTACCTGTTTAACGGTGTTGGTTTGAATATATTGAGTGTTTATTCTGGTCAAGAAGCGATTGAATTCTTAGATAAACGTGATGATATTGCCGTAATATTACTTGATGTAGTCATGGAAAGTAGTGACGCTGGATTAAAAGTAGCAAATTGGATAAGGCGTGTTAAAAGAGATCATCGAGTGCGTATTGTATTACGCACAGGCCAACCAGGTGATGCACCCGAAGAGCTAGTTATGGTGGAATATGACATTAATGACTACAAGGAAAAAACTGAATTAACAAATCGAAAATTAAATACCTTAATGCATTCATGTCTAAGGGCATATAACGATATTGTTACTATTGAGACTACTTGCAATAAACTCACTGAAATAGTGCGTAGTGATAGCCAAAGCTATCATCTAAGACCCGTAGAGGCATACAGCAACGGTATTATTAACTTACTGATGGATTTAATGACTTGCTCTCGAAGCTATCTTTGCGCCAGTTATACTAATCAGCATCCTGAGCAGGCGTTGATCATTTACGCATCAGGCAACTATGTAAATCAAAAAGGTTGTAAGCTCGGTGATATTGTTGATATTCAACTTTTTGAGCCTCTGTTAACGGAACATAAAAGTGGATTTTTCGAGAAGAATAATCAATTTTTTGGCTATATTGCTAACAAGTCTACTAATTATCTTATTGTATTGGATGAAATCGAATATCTTGAAAAAAGCAGAGATGATGTCAATATTATTGAACTCTTTATGCATCACATTGCACAGTGTTATCGCAAGTAAATAAATAGCCATGACAATGAGGTAGCAGGTTATGTCTAAACGGCACAGTGAACGGCAAAGCGAAGCACTAAATTGGAGTTCTAAGCTAAATTATCTAGCCTTGATATTGGCTCTACTCGCCGCTACATTTTCATTTATTTCTTATCATTCTATGCAAGCGTTACAAAAAGCGAGTGAAAATCGTTATTCTTCTTACTTGCTCACTGAGCAACTTAGATTAAGTTCAGATCAACTAACACTGATGGCACGCGCCTATGCGGTCACTGGTGAACAGAAATATTTGAATTTCTTTACCCAGATACTTGCCATTCGAAATGGCACTCTGCCGCGACCTAAAAATTATCATCGTGTTTATTGGGATATGCTAATGCCTGCGAAGGGACAAGCGCCTTTCAGTGATGGTGACCAACTTCCCTTACAAAAGTTAATGTCACAGGCTGGATTTACTCAGCAAGAATTTGAGCAATTAAAAATATCACAAAAAGCATCTGATAAGCTTACCGATTTGGAATTTATAGCCTTTAATAAAATAAAAAGTGCGCTGCTAGATCAAACAAGTTATTCCCTTTCTACTAAGAGGGAGTCGGCGCTTGCTTTTCTTTATGGTGAAGATTACTTAATGGCTAAATCAGAAATAATGTCACACATTAATGAGTTTTATCGACTGCAAGAGGAGCGAACAAGCCAAAAGGTTCAACTTACGGTACAGACCCATCATTTTATGACCATAGTCGCGTTAACAAGCTTTATTGCTTTATTAATCGTATTAGTCCTTAACTTTCGATTGAAAAATAAAGTTAATCAGCAATTTATAGTGATGTTAAAGCAAGAGGTTGACCTACAGACTGAAAAAGTCCTGAAGCAAAATATACAATTAACAGAATCACTTGAAATGATGGAAAGCGCGAAAGAAAAACTTGTCGAGTCGGAAAAAATGGCATCATTAGGGGCATTAGTTGCGGGGGTTGCGCATGAAATTAATACACCAGTAGGCATAGGAATAACAGCCATTACTAGTTTGCAGGAGGAAATACAGCATTTGGGCGAATGTATTGATAATAATCGTTTATCTAAAGATCAATTGGACGCATATTTGAAGGTTTTTCAACAAAGTTGTGGCTTGATTTTTACTCATCTTATGCGAGTAGCTGGTTTAGTAAAAAGCTTTAAGTTAGTTGCCGTGGATAAAACTCATGACGAAATGCGTAGTGTTATGCTCAAAGAAAATGTACAGGCTGTGGTTGATTCAATCATGCCTAATTATAAATATCACAATGTAGATGTTATCGTCGATATTAACACTGATATTATTTGTGACATCTATCCAGGTGCCTTAGCTCAGATCATCACCAACTTGGTTATTAATGCATTTTTCCACGCATTTGAGGAAGAACAAGGTGGCATAATCACCATTATGGCAACACAGAAAGTAGATTTAATTGAGTTGACCATAAATGATAACGGCAGAGGTATGAACGAGCAGGACAGGGAAAAAATATTTGAACCTTTTTTTACTACTAAGAGGAACAAAGGTGGTACGGGACTTGGTCTGCACATAGTTTATAACTTGGTTACGCAAAAACTATTGGGTCAAATATCCTGTCAATCTGAGCAAGGTTGCGGCAGTAAGTTTACAGTCATATTTCCTTGTAATGGGAAAGTTGATACTCCACTATCTTAGTATTATTGTTAACTAGCTCCTCTCTTTTGATATAAGAGAGGAGCTAGCAAATTCTGAGGCTATACGCTTTTTATTTAACCTCAGATCTTTCATTGATCAACACTGGCTCACCATCAATCACCAATTCAAAGGTAACATCAATCGCACTAGGTTTAGCTACTGCCCCTGATTTTAGCGTGAACTTGTTAGTAAACTGACGGATCTCGTATGGCGCCATGGTAACTTCTTCTTCAAAATATGAGCTTTCATAGATATCTGAAGGGTAGGCTTGTACCATTATTTTACCTTTAGTTGTGCCCGCATGTGGTCCTCTAAATTCACTGGTAATTGATACTTGGTTATCAGTAACTTTTGCCTCTTTCACAATAGCCATTGACGACCAAGGGTATACTCGTGCACCTTGTTGCTCAGTTAACTCAATAAACTGCCCTTGCCACTCAACAATGGCTTTGGCATTTATCACTTGTTTACTTGCTCGAGTCGTCGCTGTAGTCACTAAGTCTTGCATTGTTTTATCGCCACTTGCTAACACAAGTTCTTTACTTAATGCTTTATTTCCTTGTTGAGTAACTGTGATTTTTGCATTCGCAACGGAAGCACCTTGATTACGCAATACGGCTGAAATTACTTGTTCACCATTTGCCTTCTCTTGTCGCCATTCTAAGCGAAAGTGTAAACCTGAAAGCTCTTTTAATGCATGGTTAATTTTATCTTTACTCGCACCTGAATTAACAATAGCAGCAACTAAACTTGCGCTAGCATTATTCAGTTTATCTAACGAGGCTAATTG
Source organism: Colwellia sp. 75C3 (assembly GCF_002836255.1). Taxonomy (GTDB): domain Bacteria; phylum Pseudomonadota; class Gammaproteobacteria; order Enterobacterales; family Alteromonadaceae; genus Colwellia. The sequence goes on from NZ_PJAU01000060.1 coordinate 34,075, forward strand.
CGTTACACGATCTTTTGGCGTTGCTGCCACCATAAATTCATACATGGCAGTTAATTCATTAGGCACCTTGTCACCTAAGCGCCACATTGCTCTAAATAAACGACTAATAGCGCGATCTGCAGGGTTTGCCCATGGATTAACTTCAAGGTTTGCTGTTAAGTCTCTTGGCACAGGATTAAGGTCTCTGCCTTCGTCAAAAAATGCGGTTAGTCTATGTTCTGCATTTTCAGCCAGTATTGCCATATTTCTATCAAGTAGTTTTTCTTTTACGGAAGTTGATATTGAGAATCTCTCTTCATATTGGCTGTTTTCCGATTTAAGCACCATAAATAAATGGTCATCATTAATGGTTACCGACAAGCCTAACTTAGGTTGTTTCTGTGACTCTAAGTCAGCAATCATTGCTACAGGAATAGCGTAACTGATATCTTCTCCGCCCAAAGACAGCGCATTAACAACAAGGGTATTACCTTTAACGACTTTAATTTGCAGGAGTTCATCTTCTTGTGGTTTATATGATTTTTGATCAAAAGCGCCAACTTTTTTATCAACTTTTAATCGTTTTTGGTTTTCTTCAGTAACTTTCAAACCTAAGCCAATGCCGGCATGACCACGGTGTAAGTGATCAGGTAAGTAGTCAATCGCGAGTGATAACGTCGGATTTTCTACACCACGGGCAGGTTTAGTAACCAAAGACGACATTTCAGCTAAGGGTTGGTCAAATTTAAATGCGTTATAAAATGGCTGTTGTCCCGGTTTTAAAAGGACATCCATGCGAGGAGCACCATGTTCATAACTATTATTTAATACCCGTACCCATAACTTATTACCGTCTTGCTCCCAAGGTCCAGCAGCTGGATTAAAGGTTTTATCAATACTGGCAACAAACTCAGCAAACTCTGTTTCAACTTTGTTCCAATCGCCAAAAATATCCATCATCAATTGCTGTGACAATGCTTTGCCATCACCATAATCAGATTGACGCATGGTGGCCATTTCATCGCGGTATGCTTTAAATTTATGAGACCTGTCAGGATCGTCCAACATAAAGTGAACAATGAGAAAATTCACCCCACGATAGAGTTGCGGGTTATTGGTCATATCCTCAATCTTCGGACTATTTAACGCTTCATATTGTTTTAAACCTAGGCGTATATAATCCATAGGCGATGCGCGATCAAACACCATGACTTTTAATTGTTTTTTCTCAGGATCGTAATAATGATGAGCCAAAGCATCTGCGGTACCTTCGGTAAACCAAGTTGGCAACCAACCAGGGTAATCCATTAACGACATTTGAAAGACATGCCCTTGCTCATGAACCACTATATATCGTTGATGTTGCTCGCGAGCACTAGGGAAACTATAACCAACAAGGTTGTAGAACATAGCTTCGCCACCCGCGCTGATACCTCGCGTTAAATTATCGTCGGTAACGAATATTTTAGTTTCTTTTTTACTTGAACCGTATACGGCAGCCATGCGTTTATTTTCTAAATCTGGCGGTGTCATACCAAAAAGTTCGATGTAATGCGGAAATGAGCTTTCTAATAGCTCCATATACAAGACAACCTGATCTTCAGGTCTATTACTTTTCAGGGCGAAATGTTTACTTACGTACCAGTCAAAACCAGGGGTATTATTGACCCTACCAGAACTGTAGGTATAAGGGATATTTTTACCCACCTTAACGACTTCAATACTATTTAGCGTTGTCACGCGTCCACTGGCAGTAACATCAACGTTCATTTCAGACGGATGTGGAATTGTCTTTGAGACGGGAATTAATGAGCCTTGCGGTATAGCTAGCTCTGCATAAGTTGCTTTAGAAAGAGTTGATGATGTTTCAGCTGTGCTATTACAGCCAGATAAAATCGCGCTGGCAACAACCAGTGATAACAACGTTGGTTTTAAGTTCATGCTTAACCTGAAAATGATGTGTTAAAAGATGGTCGTTACTATATAGGTATATTGTATACATTCAAGTGTAATGAGTAACTATATGTTACATAGTTGAAGCAAGCATAGATGAAGTTAGCTAAGCAGAATATGACATGTCTTGACTATGATTTACCAATAAAAGCATTAGCTTATATTGCTTTTAATGGTAATGAGGGGGCAGTAATAACTCGAAGCAATAAGCATTGGATAGAGTAAATTTAATTGATTTGTCACTGTGGTAACGATACCCAGAAGGAATTCCTCAACGCTGCTAGATGAAATGTAATCTTGCATTTCGAACGAAATTTCGACGTAATCGCAATGAAATCGAAGGTTATCGCTTTTGATGGACAACTTTGGTTAATAAATAACGCAGATATTCACTGTAAACCCAGCATTGCTTATTTATATTTTCATTGAGTGTGAGCGCTAGAAATTGAAAAGGGCAGTGCTCATCTCTCTTTTTGTGTAGTCCCATTGTAATCTTAGCCCGATAACTTCTACTTCAACCATAGCGTTAATCACTCGTTAAAAAAAGAGCACTAAAGCTGCTGCAAGTTATTAATTTAATTACACTATTGAACTCTTTAGTTGAAATGTATTACATCGTTTTTTCATTAAGACTGTTAACCTCTATCTCTTATGCTTAAGCTCTTAAATCCCTTACTCATTGTTATGTCGTAGTTATCATTAAGTATCAAAGCTGCGAATGTGAAGTTTATTAAGGGTAACCTACGAGGAAATATGATGAAATTATTGATAACTACCGTTGCTATTCTTATCTTGAGCTTCACGGTTAATGTCAGCGCCAAAACTGTTAGTGATGTTGAAATTGCTGAGTCTATCCCTTTTGAGGATAAAACCCTTTTAGCTCGAGGTGCAGGTATTCGTAGCAAGTTTTTCATAGATCTCTACGTTGCTAGTTTGTTTAGCGAGGAATATATAGATAGTAGTAAACTAAGCGCAACGGATAGTTATAAAGTGATTCATCATCCTAATATTAACGCCATAAGACTTAATATAGTTTCCGGTCTTATTACTTCTCAAAGAATGCTTGATTCAATTGAGCAGGGCTTTGAGCTTGCAACAGATGGCAAAAGCAAAGAAATTGATGCGCATATTATTGAGTTTATTTCTGTTTTTGACTCACCAATAAAAAAACAGGATCAATTTACTTTTATCAGCGAACCTGGTTTAGGTGTTCACGTATTAAAAAATAATAAGCCTTTAATTAGCATTAATAATGAGGCCTTTCGCCAAGCATTATTATCAATTTGGTTGGGTAGTGATCCTGTTGATACAGATTTACAAAGAGATATGTTCGGTTACTAATACCAATTCCGTTAAATTATTGACCACTTGTACTGGCTAAAATTCTCCATGACGGCGTTGCTTTCAACCCCAATAGCCAGCTATTGCTCAATCAAGCGCCTTGTCCTGAAATATTTTCACTTCGTACAACAAGATCAGAAACTTATCGGAATTGGTATAATTTATTAAAAACTAATTTATTAAAAACTAATTTGTTGAAAAGTTATTATCAATGTTTTGACAAATAAGGGCGCATTTAGCGCCCTTATTTGTTCTTATCCTAAATTTGGTATTAATGCCGGAATACCCGGTAACATACCAACCGATGCCATTACGCCGGTTAACACAACAAACATAATGCTTGGTATAACCCAACGACTCATCTTACTTAATTTTGAACTACGCTCTTTACAGCCAACTAAACCAAGGTTGTCTAGCAGCATAGTTAACGCCCAACCAAACGCTGGGTTAACCAGTGCAGAAGAAAAAACCACAATAGCCGCTGACTGTGTTGTTTTACCTTCACGGGTCATTTCCATGCCAGCTTCAAGCAACGGGATAAATACCCCCACCACTAATGCCACACAAAGCACAGGTTGCCATATTGCCAAATCCATAGGATAACCCCATAGCGCAGCTATGATACAAAACAGCGCCGTAAGTAGAGCACCTGCAGGAATAGGTCTTTTAGCGATAGCTGCTGGCACTATATAGGTGCCCCAAGACGAGGTGAAGTTTGCCCCGCCTAACAGGGAGCCAAAGGTTTGGCGAATAGACGCACTTGTCATGGTATCGTCAATGTTCATTTGTACTTTTTCAGTGCGTTCAGGGTAATTAATTTTTTGAAATACTTGATGCCCTAAAAAGTCAGGCGACCACATTGCTACCGCTAAAATAGCAAAAGGCAGTACCACCACAAAACTTTCTAAGGTAGGTAAACCAAGCATCCAACCAGTATTCTCGCCCCACCAATACATAGGATTCATGTTAGGTAAACCTGGGCCAGTTTGAAATTCAAAAGGCGCACCCATCGCAAAGGCAAGTGTTCCGCCGAGTAAACAACTTAGCGGCACGGCTAACCAACGTTTCCCCCAATGTTCAAGCAATGCATATAATATTATCGTACAAAAAATAACGACAAAGGCAATGTGTGCCATGCCAATGTCATTTGCCCAAGTGAATAGTTTATCAACTTGTGAAATGGTACCGACAAAGCCAAGGTAGAGTAATAAACCACCGCAAACGCCTTTACTGGTCAGGTTAGCCAGCATACTTCCGCCTTTACTAATGGCTAAAATCAAACCCAATGCACCAATGAGTAGTCCAAGTGCCATAGGATGACCGCCGGCGGCAACGACAATAGGAATAAGTGGAATTAAAGGACCATGAGTACCTGCTAGGTTCGCTGAAGGTAATATAAAACCTGAAAAAAGAATGATAAAGAAAGAAACAATCAGTAATTCATAGCGGACATTTTCTAATATAAAGCCTTTATCAAGTCCAAGAGAGGCGGCAAAGGTTGCTGCTATTGCGCCGACCATAACCACCTTACCAATAGTCGCTGCCATTGCTGGGATAGTATCTTCAAACTCAAATCGATAATCTCGAAAAGGTAAATTAGGTCGCCAACGTTTGGGCGCCATTATTTGCAATTCGTGCTCTAAATATTCTTCTCGGCTATTAAATTCCGAACTCGGCTTATGTTTTTGCTGGTAACTAACTTCATCGTTACTTAGCCCATCGCCATGTTGTTGAGGATCATCTTTTTTCTCATGCGATGCTTCTGATGTATTGCCCATTATTATTCCTTTTGATCACTTACTAAAAAAGCGCTATATCATTTAAGTTGTACATATTTTATCTCAACGCAGCATGTGTAGCTAACAGCAAAGGCCAGGCAAACCTAGGCAATTAGTCTCGAATATTGGGCATTGATGATTAAAAAGTGAGCTTTTACTCTATTGTCTCATTAGATATCGTTTAACAGTTAAAAAGGAAGAATAGAAAAGGGTTGAAGAAATAGGTCGGTACTATTGATATTTATTACTGAATTATTTTATTAATGGCGCAATGATAATAGTGGCCTCTTAGTTAAACGAACATAAAATGCTGACTCTAATATTTCAGCTTAGGGCACACTATTTCATATTCATTTCACTTACTGCTTATTAAGCTAATGCTAACGAAATTAAAGGAGAAAATCGCATACTTAAGAATTTAGAATGATTTTATCGATGGTCCTAGCAAGAAGTGACTAGGAGACAGAAAAACTTAGCCTCTTATCGTCGGGTAAAGCTACTTTTACCCTTTAAGTTTCCGCCTAGTTCTTTATAATACTGGATCATAATTTTACTTCTATTTTTACTTTCTTTTTTATCTAAGTTAACGTCTTTAAATAATGCTGCTTGGGAAATGTCTTTAGTGTTCATGCTTGTTAACCTTGTTGTTAAGTGTCACTGAGGAGCTTCAGTTAGTAAGTAAATGATACAGGGTTGTTGTGAGTGTGACTTTGCACTGAGTGACTATTAGTATGCCATTTGCGCCAATATTGTTTTTATTTGGATCGAGATCGCTAAAAGGGCGTTATTATTTTGGTTGACCTAGTAAATTGTAACCACCATGCCATTTAGTTTATCAATTGATACTCGGAGGTTTAGCAGGGGGTAATTAATTGATTTGCAATAAAATTACTTTTAATAGATATTAAATGCTCTTTAAATTAATGTCAGATACCGATGTTTAAAATAATCAACACCACCCTATTCGTTTTATTAGCCGCTTCATTAACATCTTCATTAGCTACGATGGTCTATGCAAAAACAGCACTAGATATCAACGAGCAGGCCATCGTTAAACAAGTGGCATTAGGTTTGCCGCAATCACTTAAAGACATTGAAAAATCAGTAAATATCAATAGTGGTTCAATGAACCTTGAAGGTGTAAAGCAAGTTGGTTTATTGGCGAAGCAACAGCTTTCAGCAATAGGTTTTGATGTGCAATGGCTTGATGGTAGTGCTTTTAATCGCGCAGGTCATATTTTGGCGACGCATCAAAGCAGTAACCCAAACGCGGTTAAAATTTTAATGATTGGTCATCTCGATACGGTATTTGCCAAAAACGATGATTTTCAAACGTTTAAAATGCTGAATGAATCAGAAGCTGCAGGTCCTGGTGTTGCTGATATGAAAGGTGGTAATACCATTATCATTTCTGCTATGCGGGTATTAAAAAAACTTAACTTGCTCGATAATGTCAGTATTAAAGTGCTGTTAACTGGCGATGAAGAGAGCAGTGGTCGTCCTTTATCGTTATCAAAAAAAGTCATTGTTGATGGCGCTATTTGGGCTGATATTGCGCTGGGTTATGAAAATGGTGATAACAATATAAATACAGGTATGGCAGCGCGTAGAGGTTATACCGGTTGGACTTTAAATGTTGAAGGCAAACCAGCACATTCGTCTCAAATATTTAATGAAGAAGTTGGTTATGGTGCAATTTATGAAACAGCACGTATTTTAGAGGCGTTTAGAGCCGAGTTAGAGCAAGAAGAAAACCTAACTTTTAATCCGGGCATGATAGTCGGCGGTACTAGTATAGATTTTGATGTCGCTAAATCATCAGGATCAGCATTTGGTAAAAGTAATGTTATAGCCCAAAAAACTAAAGTAAAAGGTGATTTAAGAGCGCTTTCAAATAAGCAGTTAAAAAGTGCTAAACAAACTATGCAGAACATTGTTAAAAATAACTTAAATCATACTAAAGCAGAGCTGATCTTTGAAGTGGGTTATCCACCGATGGCACTCACTCAAGGTAACTTAGACTTATTGGCGTTATATAGCCAAGTCAGCCAAGATTTAGGATATAACGAGGTAAAAGCTGCTAATCCACGAAAAGCAGGGGCAGCCGATATTTCATTTGCAGCGGAACATGTTGATATGTCACTTGATGGTTTAGGTTTGATGGGCTCTGGCGCACATACTAAAAATGAAGTTGCTGATTTAACCACGTTAGATAAAAATATCGAAAAAACGGCCATTTTGATTTATCGTCTCACTAAACATGAAAAGTAAACAAACAGCTAAACTAAAAGTTAAACAATAGTAACAGCACATTGTCGATGGGTTTATTAAATTCCCCTAATAAACTCATCGAAAGACAGCAAACTTACCCCCCATATCTGACAATTACTTTTATAGGTGTACCTGAGTGCTTATTCAGCGTAACTCCTGCGTCTAGTTGGTAGTTAAAATCGAGCTAAACAGGAATAGGGCATACAAAAAATGGCGCTTATATTCGCTATTTTGGCTACATTTATATCTGGGCAATAATTGAGTTCATATTATGTTACATGTTGTGGCTTTAATACGTTCACTAACGCAATTGTAATGTGTATATTACTATAAACTATTGATTAATCATGATCTTCAAGTCAGTACTACAAGGATAAAAATGAGAAAGAACAATGTTACTTTAATCGCAACTTTAGTTGCCGCAGCATTAGGTGTTAGTACACTTAGTGGTTGCAATACTACCGAGTCTACTGCTAACACTCAATCAGTATTAGCTAACACGATATTAGCCAACCAAACGGTGGTTAAAAGTCAAAATGATCAACGTTTATACCGTTATGTAGAGCTCGATAATGGCCTAAAGGTAATACTAGTTTCTGATAGTAGTGCTGATAAATCTGCTGCATCAATGGACGTACATATAGGTCATATGGCTGATCCTAAAGATCGCGAAGGTCTTGCTCATTTCTTAGAACATATGCTATTCCTAGGTACGGATAAATACCCTAAAGTAGGCGAATACAATGATTATTTAAAAGCGAATGGTGGTAGATCAAACGCTGGAACAGGGCAAGAGCATACCAATTATTATTTTCAAGTAAATCAAAATTCTTTAGAAGAAGCCACTGACCGCTTTGCGCAATTTTTTATCTCACCTAGTTTAGATAAGCAATACGTTGAGCGTGAGAAAAATGCGGTTCATTCTGAATACAGCATGAAAATTAAAGATGATGCTCGCCGCATTAGAGAAGTATTAAAAGATACCCGCAACCCTGCACATCCATCAAGTCAATTTTCGGTAGGTAATTTAGATACCTTAGCGGATCGCGAAAATGATTTACTTATTGATGATTTAACCGCACTTTATAAAGAAAACTATAGCGCTAGTCGTATGTCACTTTCATTAGTGGGTCGTGAAGACTTAGATACCTTAGAGAAATGGGCACGTGAAAAGTTTTCAGCTATTCCAAATAACGGTTCAAAATCTACTCCGGCAAAGGTTAAGCCTTATTTAGCTGAGCAGTTAGGCGTAAAAATCAACATCGAACCAATGAAAGATACCCGAAAGTTAACCTTGGCATTTGCTGTTACCAAGTCAACTCAGTATTTTAAAGAAAAGCCTTTGAGTATTATCTCGTCTTTACTGGGTCAAGAAGGTAAAGGCAGCTTATATAGCCATCTAAAAAACCAAGGATTAATAGAATCTTTAGGTACAGGCGCTTATGGTCCTGATGATTATGATCGCGTTAGCATAAGTATGACACTGACAGCTAAAGGTCTAGCTGATTATAAACAAGTTACTGAAGCGGTATTTTCTTATTTAGCACTGTTATCAAATGGGCAATACAACCAAGAATACTTTAAAGAGCAAGCAGCTATTTCAAAAAATAGCTTTGATTTTTTAGAAAAGCAGGGTGCAGCAGATACAGCGAGTAATCTTTCGCGCCAGTTACAGTACTTTTCACCAAAAAATATTTTAAATGAAGGGTATTTGTATAGTAACTATTCTCATCAATTAGTTACTGAGTATTTGGCGCAGTTAACACCCCAGAATATGCGCTTAGTATTAGTTGCTAAAGGTTTAACCACGGATAAAGTTCAGCCTGAATATAATACGCCTTATTCAATGACTAAAATCAGTGCAGAAGACATCAGTCGTTATCAATCACCTAAAACGGTTGCTGCTTTTTCGTTGCCAACAGCTAACCCGTTTATTGCGACTAACCTAACAATGAAAAAAATAGAGTCTGATGCCAATAACCCCGTGGTTGTTTTTGAAAAGTCAGGCTTTACCTTGTGGCACAAGCAAGACACTGAGTTTAAAGTGCCTAAAGCCTCTGTCAACGTACAGATATATTCTGACCAAGCAGGAAAAGATGTTTTATCTCGTGCTCAAAACTATCTTTACAGTGCGTTATTAAAAGACAGTTTAAATGAGTTTGGTTATCCAGCTAAAGAAGCTGAATTATATTATAACGTTTGGTCTACTAGTGCAGGAATGGGTTTTGGCGTAAGTGGCTATGATGAAAAACAAGCCATGTTGCTAAGTACTATTAATAAACGTATTCGACATTTGACCATTGATGAAGCCGCTTTTAATTTACACAAAGAGCGCTTAGTACGACAATGGAGTAATGCTAAATTTGATCGCCCTTACAGCCAAGCACGTTCAGCGTTAAGACAAATGCAGTATACTAAAAGCTATTCAGCTAAAGCATTAGCCAGCGCACTTTCAACGGTAACACCAAAACAGCTAGCGCAATATATTAATAATTTCCATAAGGCAATTGAAGTGGAAGTATTGGTACACGGTAATATGCTCAAAGCAGAGTCTGTTCAATTGGGCAAAACGCTTCATGCGCTTAATATGGCAAACTCTACTGCTAAAGAGCGCGCTAATAAAGTTGTTAAGTTAAACAACACTAGTCATGAATTGATTCAAGAGTTAGTGGTAGACCATAACGATTCAACCATCGTTGAAAGCTACATTAGTAATGATGATTCATTTGCTAATCGCGCTAAATATGGTTTATTTGGTAGCATGATTAGCGCTCCTTTCTTTAAGTCTCTACGTACCGATCAGCAACTTGGCTATATAGTCAGTGGACGAAATACCAAGTTACAAAATTTACCGGGTTTATCTTTTTTAGTTCAGTCGCCTAAAGCCGGTCCTGTTGAATTAAAACGTCGTATAGACCAGTTCATGACTGATTTTAAAGTAACATTAAATGAGATGACCGCTGAAAAATTTGATGGATACAAACAAGGGCTGATTAAAGATTTACAAGCCAAAGATAAAAACTTAAATGAGCGCACACGACATTACTGGTCAGAAATTAATGACAAGATGTTTGATTTTAATAGCAAAGAAACAATTGTTGCTGAAGTTGAAAAGTTAAGCCATAGCGATATGAAAGTATTTTTCTCTTCAGTAATAGATAAAACTCAACCTATTATTGTGCGAAGCTTTGGTACTGCCCATCAAGGTGATAAAGATTACCAGCAAGCTTTAAAAGACAAGAGTATTTGTCGCACTGAGCAATGTTTTACCAATGAACTTAAAAAGGTTGTAAGATAATTATTTCCCTTTATTCAATTCTTTAATGAATAACTTAAACAATTGAATAATAATTAACTTTATTTAGTTACTTGATCAAAAAGGCCTCATTATACGAGGCCTTTTTTTGTCCATTTCTGTCCATTTTTGGGCTTAACGTGTCTTTCCCTATATCCTACCTGTGACTTTACATAGGAAGCCCTAGCAGTATTGTTTAATCTAAGGTCTGGTATTATGTGCCCCAATTTTTTAGGGCAGTGGTAACTCAAACTCATCAGCATCTAAAAAGGCAGGGAAGTCGTGTTTGAATTGCTCAAGCTTGCTAAAATCGAGTTGCGTGGTAATTATCTGCTGTTGATTATCAGCGGCAGAAACAATAGTTTCACCGGTAAAATCAATGATAGTTGTGCCACCAGAATGAGGGGTTTTTCTCCCATCTTCTCCTATGCGATTAACGCCAACAACAAAGCTTTGATTCTCCATTGCCCGTGCTTTTAGCAACGTATCCCAAACATTACGTCGTACCGCAGGCCAATTAGCGACATTGACCATCAAATCATAATCTTGGCGATTTCTTGACCAAACAGGAAAGCGTAAGTCATAACAAACCAATGGCAGGATTTTGATACCGTTAATAGTGATTACTTTTCTGTTTTGGCCTTGTTCAACATAGTCTTGCTCTTTACCCAAACGAAATAAATGACGTTTGTCGTACTGTTCAACGGTGCCATCAGCAAATACCCAATAAAAGCGATTTGCCTTTTTATCGTTTTGGCTGACTAAAACACTGCCAGCAACGACGCAGTTATATTGTTTCGCTATTTTCTTTAGCCAGGCTAAAGCAAGGCCGCCATCTTCAGGTTCTTGCACGTCACTGCTGTTAATACAAAAGCCAGTCGAAAATGTTTCGGGTAGCAATAATAAGTCGGCAGCTGCATTGTCAGTAAAGTGATCTTCAATGAGTTGTTCTAAATGATTAAAATTGGCTTGTTGATCCAACCACTGAATATCGTATTGCACGGCTGCTATGGTTAAAGTTGACATAATATTTCCGCTGCTTTAAGTAAGGTATCGTCATTTTTAGCAAAACAAAGTCGGATGACTTTGTTGTCTCGATGATAAGCCTCTCGTTGCTCTGCTGGATATAATGGACTGAGTGGAATGGCGGCAACGCCTATTTCCTTGGTTAGCCATTGACAAAACTCACGGTCATTAAGTGTTGATATTGCTGAATAATCCAGTAATAAGAAATAAGTACCTTGTGAAGGTAATAGCGTAAAACGAGAGTCTTTCAGTGCGTTAATAAGTACGTCTCTTTTTTGCTGATAGAAACTTGCTAACGCGGTGATATGGGCTGGTTGTTCTTTTAACATTTGCGCAATGGCTATTTGTGCCGGCGTAAATGAGCAAAAGGTAACGTATTGATGAATTTTTCTAAATTCAGCCATAAGCGCACCGGGTGCGGCGCAATAACCCATTTTCCAGCCAGTACAATGAAAGGTTTTACCAAAACTAGAAACGACAAAGGCACGTTTAAATAAGTCAGGGTAACGCAAAACACTCTCATGGCGTAAACCATCAAAAGTCATATGTTCGTAAACTTCGTCGCTGATGACATATAAATTATATTTCTCAACCAAAGCTTGTAGCGAACTCAAATCCGACTGACTCAGTATTGAGCCTGTCGGGTTGTGTGGGCTGTTGATAATAATCGCGCGTGTTTTGGCATTAATGGTTTGCTCTACCGCAGCCCAGTTTATTGCATAACTTGGCGCATCAAGTGCGATATGGCGACAAATGCCCCCAGCAAGTTCAACGGCAGGCTCATAAGAGTCGTAGGCTGGGTCAAAAATAATAACTTCATCGTCTTGGCGCACCAGGGTTTGTATTGCGACCCATAATGCTTCGGTAGCGCCTGAGGTAATAGTAACGTTGTTTAGCCCATCAAGCCTCTGTTCATCGGCTAAATGCGTTTGATACTGTCTATGTATCATGTTGGCAATTTCAGTTAATAAGTCAGGTAAACCGTTTGAGGGGGAATATTGATTTTTGCCTTCACTGATGGCTTGATTAATTTTATCTTTTAAAAAAGCAGGGGTATCAAATTCTGGAAAGCCTTGAGATAAATTAATGGCTTGATGCTGATTAGCCATTATCGACATTTCAGTGAAAATACTGGTTTCTACGTTGGGCAGTTTACTGATAAAAGATGATGACACAAAAGACCCCTTGATTACGTTAAGTAATGAGTGTTCAAGTGGCTATTTTTTAAATAGACAGAGAACCTATGGGGGAATGTTAAGGCTAACGGCTTATTAGTTCAATCGTTATCAGCAGTTAAGCGCTGACTACAAAAATTTAACGGTCAGTGTTAGCTAAGAGGGGATAAAGGGAGACAAAAGGAAAGCTTGAGATAAGTGGCGGATAACGACCTTTTGGGAGAAATCGTAATCAAGCCACCAGCATTAATTATTCGAGTCGTTAGGGTAATTGTTTAATGGATACTTAAAACAGGTATTTTCATGACTTCTCTTTTTAAGGCATTTCTTGCTGCTTCTGGAGAAACTTCATAAAACTCATTAATGTATTGTTTAGCGTCAAAATGCTTTCTTAGCTGTTTTGTGATCTGACATGGATTATCGCAGGGCAACGAAAAAAACAACTCATACTGGCCGGGACTTTTCGCTGAAAGTGATTTGGTATATTCGACAATATCAGCAGGTGTACAGCCTATTTTAATGACATCTGAGAAAATGGAATGCGTCATTATATAGACATTTCCAAAAGAAACCGGGTCAGGCATTAAACTTTGCTGTGAATTATGCATACTCATAAGTAAGCTCTAATTGTTAAATATTGTATCAATAGCGTTACTTTATCGCATATTTAGCTAGGAAACATTGATATTCACTCGCTTTATATCTATTGATTAACTATTTGCAGTAGAAGTTGATCTGGATCAAGGAACTGTTATAAAAAATGGTTACGGGCTTTGGTGTTTTATTTTTATAAGGTAACGGCGGAAACTTTCAGTGGATTACTATGTATTTGATATTTATTGTAAAAAAAGGGAGCGTACGCTCCCTTTTGGATAAATCTATATGGCTGAAAATGTCCGTTATTATCGTTATCGTTATTGTTGTTGCTTAGTCGGCAATATTTTCAATATCACCACGCATTACCGGATAACCTAAATTCATCCAACCAAAAACGCCTTCCCATAAAACAGCGGTACGGGTGTAACCACGGTCTCTTAATTTTTTTATGGTGTAATCGGCTGCTGCACGAGGGCAAGAACAATAGGCAATAATTTGAACATCTTTTGGAATGCCCTCTACGGTTTCATCAAGGTCAGCATAATATGGGAAGGGAATTGAACCTTCAATATGTGCGGTTTGCCAAACTGAAGGAACACGTGTGTCTAGCAGTACCATTTTATTCTTTGCCAATAACGCGGTGTTTAGATCTTTTGATGAGACGTACATTCCATCTTGTAAGGTAAAGTTTGGATCATTACCATTTTTGTTGATAACGTATTGCTCTGGTGTTGGCAGCGCTTTAAGTATGGTTCTTTCTTCTTTCCAACCCAGTGCTTTACTGCGTAAAAAAGCGGTAATATTATTGATGTCTTGCGCTGATAATTTATCTTTAAATGGTTGCATTGGTGTATCTTGTCGGCCATTTTGTATTGCGTGACGAATAAATTCATCGGTGTTGTGAGCAAGTGCAGACTGATTACCTAGCGCAGGAGCCGTTACTCCTTCCCCCTTCACGCCATGACAGCTGGTACAATTATCTAAATAAACTTGTTCACCGCGTTTAATATCGCCATGAACAGGGTTAGTTGATAGTTTTAATCGTTCAACACCGGCTTGTTCAAATAACCAGTAAGTTAAATCCCATGTTTCATCTAGTGTCATAGGGCCACCGACTTCATCTAGGTAACCGCCCATCGCGGTACCTTTTCTACCATAAGACATCGGTCTTAAAATAGCGTGAGGAACACCTGATTCGAACAAGCTTTTACTACGCAGGGAAGGGGCGTGATCATTTTTATGACCTTGTCGGTCTTCGCCATGGCATAGTGAGCAATATTTTTGGTAGTTTTTCGAGGCAACCTTTGCTTGAGACTCTGTGAGTGTTCTTGGTGGGGGTAACGTGCCTAACTCGTGATCTTGAGCTGACAACTCAATAGGCGAAATCAAACCTAACAAGCAGCCGACCAGTAATGTTTTTTGGAAAAATAATGGCATCATATTTATTTTTTTATATTTTTTATAATAAGGATTAGTTAATAGATTAACGAGCATAAAGGTAAGAAGCAATGTCTACCTTCATGGTGAAAGGTTTCGTAACAAATTCCAGACGTTTTATAAAAATAAAGCAATAATTCTTACGGTTAAGTTGACTTAGTTATTTGAAACTAAGTTTATTAAAAGTAAACTTCTTATTAACGAGGTTTGCAGAAAGGTAATGCTCAAATTATAAATATTACAACAATGTAGTTGAGTTATCATTGGGGTAAACTTGAATGTAATACCTATTAAGTATAAAATTCACCAAGCTTAGATTTGTGCGTTTTAGCACCATCTTTAAACCCGACTACTCATCGGGTTTTTTTGTGTCTTTAATTCATATTAGAAAGTATTCGCTGCAATAACCTCATAAAATAATTTATTAATAGCCCTCGCTTCTCAGAAGTTGTTATAAGGCTAATACAGGATCTCCAATGAAAAAAATTATCACTACCGCTTCAGCCCTTTTATTATTACAAGCTTGTTCAACATTTGACCCTTACACAGGTGACAGTAAAACAAGCAAAACGGCTATCGGCGCTGCAACGGGTGCTAGCCTAGCGGCTGTTGTTGCCTATATCAAAAATAAAGATGAAGACAGTAATACACGTAACAAACGTATTTTGGCCGCAGGAGCAGGTGGTGCAGCTATCGGTGGTGGTATTGGTTTTTATATGGATTCTCAAGAAGCGAAATTGCGCAAGCAGCTACGTGATAGTGGTGTAAGTATTCAACGCGACGGTGACAAAATTAACTTGATCATGCCGGGTAATATTACTTTTGCAACGAACAGCGCTGACATCAATAGCAACTTTACCAGTGTTTTGAATTCTGTTGCTCTAGTTATTGAAGAATTTAACAAAACATTAGTTGTCGTTTCGGGTCATACAGATTCTAGTGGTTCAGCTCAGCACAACCAAAAGTTATCTGAAAACCGTGCAAGCTCTGTCGCTCAATATCTTCGTGGACAAAAAATTATGAATGAACGTCTTGAAGTAGTTGGTTTTGGTGAAGCACAACCTGTAGCAGACAACAAGACAACTGAAGGTCGTGAAATTAACCGTCGTGTTGAAATTACCTTATTACCTATCGTGGAGTCATAAAATGATTAAAAAAATTAGTACGAGTATTATTGCACTAACGACAGTATTTTTAGTTGGTTGTCAGACAAGTAATGCGATAAAAAATGCTGCGGCAGATGGCATGGCGAACATGTTTACTTGCGAGAAAATAGCAACGGCTTTTGACGCTTATGACCAAGACAAAAACTCATTTCCAGCATTAGAACAAATTACTGGCATGATAGGTATTGATAGTAGCAACTTAGATAGTTCAAAAACTGCTAGCTATTTTGGCAACGTAAAAACAGGTGTTAATACTGCATTGATGCTGAAAGGTTGCTCTGCAATATAAGAATTAACAATATGCCAATAGTTAACTCTTAAGTTAAAGGCCACTTGTTAAATTTGAATATGTTGGCGTGGGGGTGAATCCTGCTGTTTTATTAAGCTATGTTCGCCGCTACGTTAGCCCCTCAAAAAGCATTAAAATACAGTGCTAATTTATTTTTTAAAAAATGAATCGTTGAATTCTGCATATTGCAGTCATTTCAGTATATAATGGTGCCCCCTTTTCTATGGGACTTGTGTTGCACCAAATATAAGTCTTATTGTAAAGGACTTGCGTAGTAAACACGTAGATGTAGAACTCAGTGGTTTAACAAGACCAAGACTAGAAACAAGCCCGAGTGGTATGGCATGCAGATATTAGAAAAAGATTATCAGACAAACAGCGTAAATAAGGCGATTGGCGCAGGTGAAAACACCATTATCGCACTGCCTACAGGTGGTGGTAAGAGTATCTGTATACTCAAATTGTGCCAAGCAATGCCCGAAAAGAATATCGTAGTAAGTCTACGTAATGCTGCGTTGATCCCGCAATTATTAAATACGCTTACGGTTAATGGTTTGACTGTTAGTGTTGTTAAATCAGGCTATAAGTATATAGCTGGCGGTGATGTGACTCTTATTATGGAGCAGTCATTTGCTAGAAGAAAGCACCTAAATATAAAGTGTGATGTACTACTTCGAGATGAATATCATGTAGGCTGCATGGGTGGCGTTTATATAGCTATGCGTGAAGAGCTATCTCCAGACATGATTATCGGCCTTACTGCCACACCTATTGACAGACTTGGCGTCTATATTGATAAGTCGATGAAGTTGATTGAAGAGACCACGACTAAAGATCTGATTGAATTGGGTGAATTAGCTAAGCCCGTTTACAAAGTGCCTAGCCTATCTCAAGAGATAGATTATAGTACGGTTAAAATGTACCGAGGTGACTTTAGTGTCTCTGGTTTAGATTGTATATTACTGGAACATTGCTCTTTAGTTGCGCAGCAAACCATTGATGATGCACTTTCTCATGGTCGTAAAGTTATGCTGTTTGCTAACTCCATTAAACATGTAGAGTCGCTATCTGAGGCTTTTGGTTTACTCGGTGTTGAACATGAAATTGTTCACTCTCAGAGAGCAGGCGATGCTAATGATGAAAGTATCCGTAGATATAAATCGAACGAAGTTAGGTTAATCATCAATATGTCTATGCTTACCATAGGATTTGATGACCCGACAACGGATTGTGTTGTTTTAGCGCGACCTACCAAAATATTAAGATTGTATTTGCAAATTATCGGCCGTTGTTTACGCGCATCAAAGGGTAAGGCTAATGCATTAATATTGGATTTAGCCCAATGTATATCCACCCATGGTTTTGCTGAAGATTATCGAGATTTTACTCGTAAAACAGCCAAATCTGCTGCGATTATGTCTGAAAGGTTGAGCGTGACCAATATATCTCAGTTTGTCGATGGAGAGTTTAGTTACTCAGATTCGATAGAACGTAAGGTTATTAAAAAGAAATCACCTGTTATACGTAAAAAAATTCCGAATCCTTTAACGGCTAGCAAAGAGCTTATTGATAAAACCGTGAGCAAAAGAGCTAAATCGTTAGTCAGGCTTAATCCTAGAATGGAAAAATTCGTCAGTACTATTGAATTGGTGAATATCGTCTACGATCAGCAAGACGAAAGCACTAAGATGCTTGATGAATTAGCTATGGTTAAGATTGTAGCTTTGATAGGCTTTGCCTACAGTGATGCATTAGTTGATAGCTGCACTAAGTTAGTTGAAACAATGCATGCTGAAAACCAATCAATTCGAGGTTTATTGCCTAGAGTAAGTAGTTTGATTACGGCAATTGCAATGCAAGACTTAACGGTAAAAGATGTCAGTGCTAAGGCATAAACAACCTATGAATAAATAAAAAAGAGCTTAACGGCTCTTTTTTTTGTTTGAAATATGCCCTGAGATACAGCCTGTTTATTCTATTGGCTAAGACAAAACTTGCCTGGTTAAAATATATACACCCAGAAACTTAAGTTATACTTCACAGTGCCGATACTTTTTATATACGCTTTGATAAACAGAGGTAGATATTATGAGCTCACCAATTACACCGAATGCTACATTTAACCAAAATGTTAGAGCATACGCTCAAGCGCCGGATAAAAAAGAGAACGGTCCCATGGGACAGCAAGTATCGGAGCTTGCCCACGAGAAAAAAACGGGAGAGGTACAAGAGTCTATTTATGTCAGTAATAAAAAACAACTTAATGCTGCCATTATAGAGTCTTCGCTGAAATTCAATAATACAGTTGGCGACCAGCCACTGTCGTTACTGTTAAAAACTGCCTTGCAAGGGATAAACGAAGCGCTAAAAGCAGGAGGAGTTGAAAGCAGTGTTGAAGATGCTTATGAGTCGGGGGTTGATTTCAGTCCTGAAGCGACGGCCGAGCGTATTGTTTCTTTTAGTACACAGTTTCTGGGGTCTTTTCGAGAACAGCACCCGGAAATGGGTGAAGAGGAATCGTTAACTGCTTTTGTTAAAATTATTAGTGGCGGTATAGATCAAGGTTTTGGTGAAGCTAAGGATATTCTTGGAGGTTTAAAAGTATTAGAAGGAGAGGTCACTTCTACTATTGATAAAACCTATGCGTTAGTTCAAGAAGGACTACAATCTTTTGTCGATTCTTTAAGTGAGACAGAAGACAAATAGTTTAGTGGGGTCTTCTTTCCCAGTTGGGCTAATAACCCGCGCAGATCAAAATAGAAAACCCAACAGTAGTTATTGAGTTCATCAGCTCAAATAAACGATCAGCTGCTGCTCATCATTATGATCTTAATGTGAAGGTCACTAATACAATGCCATGATCGGTACTTTCACCATCACGGTCAAAAATAGGGTTAATTAAATGGCGGTCATAAGTATCATAAGCGCTGACTTGATAGAGGCTATCGTGATAACTGGCATCAAACTCACATGACAATAAAATGTAATCGAGCACCGAGCTACCCGCGCCAAAATAATGGGTTGGGGTACGAGTCTGTGCTATTTTTTGGATTGCTTCTAGATTAGCTGTATCAGCTTCATCAACGTCATAATTTTCAGTCACGCCATTACCTTCATTAGAGCGTGCTGCTTGAAATAAATCCCAAGAGTCATTTAAACAGTACTTAGCAAGATAAGCATCACGGTCAATACCGGAAACAAAACGTAAAGTGTTTGTTAGTAAATGACTTAATACACCATCAGCTAAGGTATTATTAAAATCACCCATGAGTACCATCGGATGGCCAGTAGTCTCACGTCGTTCAATCATATCAATCATTAATAACGTTGCTTCACTGCCACGTTTAATCGTTGAGCCCCAACCACCTGCCACATTTGCTTTTAGACTTTCAATGATCGTTTTTTCTGGCGACCAATTATTATTTTTCTCATCAAGTTCAATCATGGAACGTTTAGATTTAAAGTGCACAACATAACAATCACAGTGACCCATGTGAGGTATATCAATGGTCGCTCTTAGTATTTTTCGGCTAAAAGAAAAATCTTCGGATAAACCTAGTGTTACAGCTAGTTCAATGTTTGGTTTTACCGCTTGAGTATCAACAATAGGGTAACGAGAGGCGATGGCAACAACAGGGCGTTTATAAATAAAATCATCAATTATCTCTGGCTGATCAACCACTTCAAAATAATGATAACCTTGCGCAGTCACTAATTCTTTTAATGACTCAGGACTAAACACTTCTTGAAACCCGATAATGTCAGGCTGATATTCGCGTAAGTAATCGCTAATCCAATTTTGTTTCTTCTGCCATTGCTCAGCACTATAAATGCGCTCAAACTCATAATAAGCATTAGGTGGTTCAAGATAGTTAAACAGATTGAAGGTAGCAATTTTAAGCTGTAAATTTTCGACAACTACATTTGGTACAGATGAGGAGGTTTGATTTATTTCTGTTTTATCTTTATTGTCAGGATGGTTGATGATGATAGCTCTACTAAACGATGAAGGTTAATTATACCTCATCGTTTAGTAAAGTTATCAAATTTAAAATCAGTAATGAATGTGCTGATGTATTAGCAAATATCAGTGGTCATTTGCCTGTTATTTTTCAGCGTTTAATACTTGTTCTAGTTTTAAATTCGTTAACTTCATCACACTTTTGACCACATAAAACATGATAGCCATCAACATTATCGTTGAAGGTATGGCAATGACGGGATAGCTCAATAGCGTCATTTCACCAAGCTGTTCATTAAACTGTGTTGTACCTGCTGGGCTAACTACAATCCACTTAGCTAATAGATAATTCATCGTTGCAGAAAAAATAAAGGTTACCGATAAAAGGTGATTTGCCCGTTGAATCTTAGCTTTAAACTCATCTGTTTTACCTTTGTTAAATAAGGTTTCATAGATTAAATCTAAATTAAATATAAGCGGATTTAACAAAATCTTGGCTATTAAGGGTTTACCCCAGAAACCAGATATTAGTACCACTAACCCTATAGCTAATGGAATTGCTGCTTCTTTAATTGCCAGCCATTCTACATCCAACTCAAATAAACCAATGCCGCCGGTTAAAAAAGTACTTAAAAATCCAAGTAAGGAAATAAAGTTGACCGACTTGTTTTTAATAAAGTCATACAAGCCATAACCGATAGGAAATAATAAGGCGACAATTAGCGCGTACATAGAGCCTAAATATTCGTCCCCCGATAATTTCATTAAAATAATCGACGGAATGGCAATGTTATAAATGAGTTCTAAAAAGGTATTGTTAGGGCGTTTAGCTTTTGTTTGAGTTGACACGATACTTTCATACTAAGGAATAAAGGAGATGCGGCAGTATATTTGATCTGTAATTAGATCACAAAGCTGACATAGATGAATAAGGAGTTTTTTTGTAACAGCTTTCTTTTATTCACGACCAAATATCACCGTTGCTTATATTAGCAATTCATTGTTTGTTCTGTTTATTGCTCACCATTTTTTTTAATATTAAAGCATCTTGATTATATTGGCGATAAGCATGACCACAAAAAAGCAGAATGAGAGTTATCTAAATGGAGAGAAAGTTCGTCGAGAAGTAATGAGTGATGAATTTGTTGACCGCGCGTTAACTAACGCCAATGAATTTGATCAACCATTGCAGGATTTAGTGATGGAAAATGCCTGGGGAAGTACGTGGAGTCGAGATGATTTACCCAAAGATACGCGAAGTTTAGTGACTATTTCTATGTTGATAGCCTTAAAAGCGCCTAATGAATTGAAAGGCCATATTCGTGGTGCATTACGTAACGGTGTAACTAAAGAAGAGATAAGAGCAGTGATTCTGCATGCTAGCGTTTATTGTGGCTTTCCCGCGGCAATTGAGGCGATGAGAGCTGCTAGAGAAGTTATTGATACTTGGGAATAGACTCTCTGTTCAATGTAACTTCGAATAATGTTTTAGCTTAGCAATCAGCAATCACCTACCACTAAGCTAGCTTGGGTTGTTATGGCGCTTAATGTTTATCAGCCTTGAATTATTTTTTGTGCGCGGATATGGATTTAGACACTATCATAATATCCAGTACATAATAGAGTGACTCCCAACCCCAAGGTTGGCGACCCAAGTTATGAAATATCATACCCGTAGCAATATCTTCAGCAGAGAACTCTTGCTCGTGTTCAGCAAAGTATCTGGCAGCTTTTCCCATATCGATGTCCGTCAGTAATTTTGTCATCGCGCCAATGCCTGAGTGGTAAGACTGAACTAAGAGTATATCGAAAAGTGCTTGTTGTTTTTTCTTATCAAGATGCCCAAATACCGATAAAAATACCGGTTGAAGATTTCTTTTAATCATTACATATAAACGTACAGCACAATCTACCTGCGCCATACGATGTTGATAGAAGCGCTTTTCAATACCACAGTCATTAAGAACCTCGGGCTTTAACTGCAGCATACCCAAAGCATTTTGACTTGAACGAACATTTTTTTTGGCTCCGCTTTCAATAATTAACTGGCCGATAAATAATCTCAATGACAATGTATCTATTGGCTCAGCTAGTTTCGAACTGCGGTGTTGATACATTAACTTGACCAATGCCTCCAAACTAATAGGATTTGACTCTGTGCCAGCCTTAACTCCGTCCCAAGTACCCCAGACTTTCGATTCCGGCGCGGTGCCTTTTACTCGAGCAATAGCTCCTCGAATGTCGACCCATGGTTGATCACAACTCAAAGCAAAAGGGTAACCTACGGTAGAAACACTACCTTCAATCCATCGATTAACCTTATTATTCCTGTGTAATTGCAAACGAATTCTATTTAACTTTTCCTGTGTTTCTATACCCGTATCTTCATTATCCATCCAGGTTAAGAATCGACCTCGTTGATCAAAAAACACATGCCGATCAGGGGACTCGCAATAACCATTCGACAGTAATACCCAGCTGCGTAACTCGGCTAAATTATGGGACGCCCCTTTGCTAAAAGTGTAAGGGGTATCGCGAATGACTTGTTTCCAGTCTGAAGTCGGTACAGCAATGGCTATTGCGCACCACAGTAGCAAGAATGTCAGCAGGGTATATTTTATTAGTACGATAGTTAACTCACTAAAAAATCGATGTTATTATAGTTATATCAAGAAGTATGAGAATAATAAACGCGATTTTTGATCTAGGCAATAGTTATGTCTGTTTTAGAATTAACAGTGGTCATTAGGCAAGGAAAATCACTTATCTTGCCTCTCATTTTATGGTGAACAAGCAGTTATCGGTACCAATATAATCGGTGATAGTTCTTTACAGTCAAATAACCATTTAGGGTATTCATCCCAATCATCATGTTTAGTCACAAACCATAAGATCAATAAAAACCCCTAATAATAAATAGTAGGGGCTTTATTTTAATTTTTTTCTTTAGAAGAAAAGAGCAGCTTCGTTAATAAAAATATCAACTAACTGCTCAGAAATTATTTATGATTAACCGTTACTTACCTCCTCAAATTCAGCATCAATGACATCTTCGTTGTTAGCTCCATCATTAGCAGCCTTGCCTTGCTGCTGACCTGCTTGATGTTGTTCACCATGAGTTTGTGATTGCTCAGCCTGCATAATTTTACTGTAAGCTTCTTGCAAAGCATTTTGTCGCATTTCAATGGCTGCTTTATCACTGCCATTAACAACCATTTTTAACTGCTCAATTAATGTATTTAGCTCAGTTTTCTGATCATCGCTTAAACTGGTCATTGACGTTTGTACCGTATGAATTAATTGATCTGCTTGGTTACATTGCTCAACTAACTCACGCTTTTGTTTGTCTTCATCCGCGTGTAGTTCAGCATCATTCACCATGCGATTAATTTCATCTTCTGTTAAACCACTTGATGCAGTGATTTTAATGCTTTGCTCCTTGCCTGATGCTTTGTCTTTCGCTGACACATTTAAAATACCATTAGCATCAATATCAAAGGTGACTTCAACTTGTACCGAACCACGTGGACCAGGGTTAATATCCGTTAAGTTAAATTGCCCCAATGATTTATTATTTGACGCCATTTCACGTTGCCCCTGCAATACATGCACGGTTACTGCGGCTTGATTATCTTCAGCCGTTGAGAAGGTTTCAGACGCACGTGTCGGTATGGTGGTATTTTTCTCAATGAGCTTAGTCATTACACCACCTAAGGTTTCAATACCTAAGGATAATGGCGTTACATCAAGTAATAACACATCATTCACTGACCCTGACAATACTCCTGCTTGAATTGCTGCACCCATGGCAACAGCTTCATCGGGGTTTACATCTTTACGTGGCTCTTTAGCAAAGAAAGTTTTAACGGCTTCTTGCACTTTTGGCATACGTGTTTGACCACCCACCAAAATTACCTCGCAAATATCCGCTTTACTTAAACCAGCATCTTTTAATGCTTGTTCACAAGGGGCTATGGTACTTTTTACTAAATCATCAACTAATGACTCTAATTTCGCTCGAGTAACTTTTACATTTAAGTGTTTAGGACCACTGGCATCAGCGGTAACGTAGGGTAAGTTTACTTCTGTTTGAAGTGCAGATGACAACTCTATCTTAGCTTTTTCAGCTGCTTCTTTAATGCGTTGTAAAGCTAATGGGTCTTGGTGAACATCAATACCACTTTCTTTCTTGAACTCATCCGCAAGGTAATTAATTAGGCGTAAATCAAAATCTTCCCCTCCTAAAAAGGTATCACCATTGGTGGCTAATACTTCGAATTGCTTTTCGTCGTCTACATTGGATATTTCAATAATGGAAACATCAAAGGTACCGCCACCTAAATCGTAAACCACGACTTTTTGATCGGCTTTATTATTTTTATCAACGCCATACGCCAGTGCTGCGGCGGTGGGTTCATTAATAATACGCTTAACATTAAGCCCTGCAATTTTACCAGCATCTTTAGTAGCTTGACGCTGTGAGTCGTTAAAATAGGCTGGTACGGTAATAACTGCTTCGGTCACCGTTTCACCTAAATAGTCTTCAGCATCTTTTTTCAATTTACGTAAAAGTTGCGCTGATACTTCTTGTGGGGACAATGCTTTACCATTAACTTCAACCCATGCATCGCCATTGTCTGCTTTTACAATTTTATATGGCGCTAACTTAATATCTTTTTGCACCTCTTTATCGTCAAACTTACGACCAATCAATCGTTTAATAGCAAATAATGTATTGCTCGCGTTTGTCACTGATTGTCTTTTTGCTGGTTGACCCGCTAAAGTTTCATTGTTTGCATACGCAACAATGGATGGTGTTGTACGGCTACCTTCAGAATTTTCAATGATTTTTGCAACGCCACCTTCCATAACCGCTACACATGAGTTTGTTGTTCCTAAATCAATACCAATAATCTTAGTCATAATAATTACCCTTTCCTTAATTAAAAATTTAATGAAGAATCTAATGAAATATTTAATAAGGCTATGATACGTAATGGCAGGAAATGCTACTGTCATAATTATGACACTCGGCATAAGTTTTTATTATTTACTCTTTTAATTATTGAAATTAAACAAAATCAGTAGATTAATGGAGTGGTTAAAGTGAAGTGATTAAAAACTAACATTAGTTTTTGCTAAATAGTCACAACGGGGTAGAATTAAAATACGCGTTTACGTTACGGCCATCATCATTTTATTTATGCATAAAAATGTTACTGATTTACCTCAAAAAGCCAATCCAGTATTAAGTCCTGTGTTAGTAAAGCAAGCTAATATTTTTGCCGATTTACCAGTGAAATTAATTGAAGACTTCCAACAAGAGTTTCAGCTTAATGAATGGCACCAAGGCGATTACATTAATTCAGAGATATTAACCAAACGCTTTTTTGTCGTGATAGAAGGCAATTTAGAAATTAAACAAAGTAATCCTGATACGGGCAGAGAAACCACATTAGATATGCTTTACGCTGGCGATTGTTTCGATTTGATGGTGTTATTAGATGATCAACCGCACGAGGTTATAATTTCGCCCTTAACAAGGGTAAAATTACTATCAGTTCAACTGTCAACTATGCGACATTGGTTGTGGACATACCCAGAGTTTAACCAACAATTCATGCCTTACATAGCCCAAAAAATGCGTGAAAAAGAACAACAGGCAAGCAGCCTAATTTTACACGATGTGACTACACGGTTAAGCCGCATTATTTTAGAACATATTAATAAAATTAAGTTTTATACCGGCACTAAAGAAGAAGAGCATCAGCATCATTTAGTGAATGGTTTAAACGATGAAACTTTGGCGCGGATGACGGGTTCAGTGAGACAAGTTATTAATAAACAATTACAGCACTGGAAAAAAGAAGACATCATTGATAAAAAGAGAAATCAGCTGATTATTAAAGATTTAGAAGCATTAGAAAAAGAAGCAAAATACACGCAAGATTTAGCTAATGCGCCTTTGTCTAAACGTTAGCCGTTTGATAATTAATAATTACATTGAGCGGACCACCAAACGATCTTAAACATCAATTTTGAGATTATGACAGTTTCGCTAAAGCAGGCTCGTTGGCTTAATCTGAGGGATAACTACTGTCACAAAAAAGACCTAATTTAACTGTTAAAACCACTCCATCTAATGATCACTCAGATACGATAGTTGACCGTAATGACAAATTAAATTTGAATACTTAACTTGTTTTAGTAGCATAAAAAAACGGTCAGTTTTATGATCATACAGTAGATAATAATTTGACATCCCTATGGCGTAAAGGAGCACAAAGCGGTTTAGGAAAATGATCTCTTTGACTCAAAATTAATGGAACCGATGCTCTTTTAAATTATATTGAATTTATTTTTTTTGAGTGATAGTCTTAAAATATGCAAACAAACACTACATTCAACTTCATTTCAATTTCATGGTGGCGTTCTATTTTATAGAGCGGCGATGAATCATACCTATTCAAAGCTGTCGGAAGACCGTTTATGAATATCATAATTTATGTCTCCGATAGCAATATTAATCAAGAGTCATATTATGAAAAACCCAATACACAACACTAAAAAAGAAAAAGTATTAACTGGCGATAGAGCAACAGGTCAACTTCATCTCGGGCATTTTGTTGGATCGCTTCAGCAGCGAGTAAAATTGCAACATGAGCATGAGCAAACCATTTTGGTCGCTGATTTACAAGGCTTAACTGATAACGGTCACAATCCGCATAAAGTATCTTCCAATATTTTAAATGTAGTCGCTGATTATTTGGCTGTCGGCATTGATCCATCAAAAACAACTATTTGTTTACAGTCGGCCATTCCTGCGCTGTCTGAATTAACAATGTATTACTCAAATTTAGTTTCTGTCGCTAGATTACAGAGAAATCCAACTGTAAAAAATGAAATAGCAAGCAAATCATTCGGTAGTTCGATCCCAACAGGATTTTTGACATACCCGATTAGCCAAGCCGCTGATATTACTGCGTTCAAAGGAACTTTAATTCCTGTTGGTGATGATCAATTACCAATGATTGAACAGACAAATGAGATCGTTAGAAAATTAAATCATATCGCACAGGATGATATCCTAGTGGAGTGTCGCCCATTATTAAGTAAAGTACCTCGTTTGCCGAGTTCTGATGGTAAAAGTAAAATGTCTAAATCTATGGGTAACTGTATTCTTTTAAGTTCTAGTGAAAAAGACATCTCGAAAGCAGTAAAATCTATGTATACCGACCCTAAACATTTAAACGTAGAAGACCCAGGTCAAATTAGTGGTAATGTTGTTTTTACTTACTTAGATGCATTTCACTCTGATCCATCTTATATCAATGATTTGAAGGCTAGATATCAAAAAGGTGGGCTAGGTGATGGAACAACCAAAAGAATTCTAGAGGAGTGCTTACAAGATTTATTAAAACCATTGAGAGAGCGTAGGGAAATATTCATATCAGATAAAGCTCAATTGATAGATATTCTTCGAATTGGTAGCCAAAAATCTCAAGAAGAATCAAATCAAGTTTTAAATAATGTCAAACGAGCATTTGGCCTTAATTTATTTAATTTGTAAAAGTAAACATACTCAGCATATAAAAAAGGGCAATGAGTTACCTGAACTTATAGATTTCTCTATCTCGCAATGGGGCACAAAGTGAGATAGTGTTAATGATGGTTTAACAGTCAGGTTTTATGATTAATGGGAAAGCTTTCAAGTTTATGTTTAATTTCTTCAGGTAAACTACTATCAATATATAGTGTTGAAACAACTTTCTTTTTATGAATAGTCCAATACATATGACCATGGTTATTCAATGTTACAGATACTGTATTTACCCAGTCTTTAAAGTTTTAGCTGGTAGGTGAATATCTAATTCATACAATCGCTGTATTTTAATGCCGTTAATATATAAATGTGCGTGCCCCCTCAACAAGGCCTGTTTTTATAGGAATTAAAACGATCTGAACGGTCGTATTTAAGCAGTGACATTACCGTACCAAGTGGTCACTTTAATACGAAAGTTGACCTCAGGTCGAAGGTATATCGAATCTACAATCTTTGCTCTATAGGCTTACAGTCAATACATCTATTTGGTCATTATCTCACCCCTTTAAAAAACAGTCATTCCGAATACGTCTTAAATATGTTTAAGCATTCTGTTAGAATACTAGGCTATTGATTAAAGAATACCGAGCCAGCATGTCAGAATTTAAAGAATTTTCACTTTTAGAGTCAATTATTGACCGTCTTACTCTGAAAGGCTATAAACAGCCTACACCGATCCAAAAAGAATGTATCCCAGCGCTTATTAATGGCAATGATCTTCTTGGTATAGCGCAAACAGGGACAGGAAAAACAGCGGCCTTTTCATTACCTATTATCAATAATTTTGGACGAAATAAAATTGATATCAAAGCTAAGAGCACGCGTTCGCTCATACTGACGCCCACGAGAGAGCTTGCCTCTCAAATAATGCAAAACATTGATGACTACTCTGATGGTGTAGGGCTTAAAACTAAGGTTGTTTATGGTGGTGTAGGAAGACAAGCTCAAGTTGATTCTATCGCGCTTGGACTTGATATTTTAGTGGCCACCCCTGGAAGGTTATTGGATTTAATTGAAACGGGAGATATTAATTTTAAGGCGTTAGAAGTATTTGTGTTAGATGAAGCCGATACAATGCTTGATATGGGATTCTTTAATGATGTTCAAAGCATCATATCTAAACTGCCAAAGAGCCGACAAACACTATTGTTTTCAGCTACTATGCCCGCTGAAATAGAAGTACTTGCAGAAGCGATATTAACGAATCCAACAAAAATTCAAATTACTGCTGAAACGGTTACTATCGACTTGGTTAATCAAAGCGTTTACCACCTTGATAAATCGAATAAAGTACCTTTGCTATTTAATATATTGGAAAAGCCTGAATATGAAAAAGTCCTTATCTTTTGTAAAACAAAGTATGGCGCTGACATCATTGTTAAGGCACTAGAAAAAGCATCAATAACTGCCGCTAGCCTTCACAGTGGTAAAACACAGGCTGTTAGGGAGGAAGCGTTACAAAACTTTAAAGATTCTAGTCTAAGAGTCTTAGTGGCAACTGATGTTGCAGCTCGTGGAATTGATGTTGATAATATTACGTTAGTCATAAACTATAACCTTCCTGAAGATCCAAGAAACTACATACACCGCATAGGACGAACAGCTCGTGCCGGGAAAAGTGGTATGGCCATTTCATTTGCTGTAGAAAATGATATAAGGCAATTAATTAATATTGAAAATAGCATAGGGCAAGTCATTCCGGTGGTTACAGAACAACCTTTCCATAAAGAGTTTTCAAAAGCGCCTATACAAGACAAGAAAAAGAAACAGGTTAAAAAAACAAATAGAACAAGAACAAAAAGGAAATAAGGTCAGGCATAAATTAGCCAACTAAAGGTTTTCAGCTAAGCAACAGTCAACTCTCTTGATTGCTGCTTTGCTTAATAAACTTGGCCTCACTCAGCACTAAGGTAATAGTTGAAAAAACTTCTTTATTTGG
This sequence comes from Colwellia sp. 75C3, assembly GCF_002836255.1. Classification (GTDB taxonomy): domain Bacteria; phylum Pseudomonadota; class Gammaproteobacteria; order Enterobacterales; family Alteromonadaceae; genus Colwellia. The sequence goes on from NZ_PJAU01000060.1 coordinate 63,885, forward strand.
GTATCCATCGGCAATAAGTTGATGCTGTAGTTGAAATGAGCGAATGGCATCTCTACTTTTAGGCCCCCAAATACCATCAGGCTCGCCTGTTTCAAATCCTAATGCGTTAAGTTGGCTTTGTAGGTTTTTCATTTGTACAACACTATAAGGTGTTACTTTAGTTTGTTCTTGTTGTAAAAACTCAAGGCCTTTAGCGCCAACTAACTTATTGGCTAATAGGCCGACTGATAACGCATAACTTTTCGACAGGTTCCAGGTCATAATCACATTAAAGTTAGGGTAGAGTAAGAAAGCAGGGCCTTTATGGCCTGACGGTAAATAAAGTTCTGCTTGAATATCATAAGACGATAATGATTGGTTATTCGTTTTTTTAACCCCTAGTTCCTTAAAATAATTAAGTGGATAATATTGGTCAAAAACAACCTTCTCAAAGGCGAAGTTTTCGGGTAACTTTACTTCTCTGCCCCAGCGTTCTTTAGCTTGCCAATCGATTTTATTTAGGTAATTAGCTGCTGTTGTTAAGGCATCAACCTCACTTTTCCAAATATCTACTTTGCCATCATTATCACCATCAATCGCATACTTTAAGAATGCTGTTGGCATAAATTGCATATGCCCCATGGCACCAGCCCATGAGCCCTGTAGCTGTTCAACAGAAACCTGTCTTGTTTCTATTAAAGTGAACAAGTTTAATAATTCTAGGGTGAAAAACTCACTACGGCGTTCATCACAAGCTAAAGTCGCTAAAGAGTTAAGTACCGACATTTTACCTTTGTGTTTACCAAAAACGGTTTCTAATCCCCAAAAAGACACTAAGTATTGACGTGGCACGCCATATTTTTCTTCTAAGGTATCAAACAGTTTTTTATTTTTTATTAATTTTTTCTTACCTACTCGGACATGATAATCGCTAACTCTCGCTTTAATATATTGCTCAAAAGTCTGGGTGAATTCAGGTTGTTTTTTATCTAACGCAATTACGCGCTTTATCGGGGAAAGTTCACCAATAACCGTTTCAGTGATATAAGAAGAAAACCCCGATTTTTCAGCGCGTTCCACTAAATTAACCTTACATTGGGCAAAGTCTTGGTCGGCAATGATCGGATTCGCAACGGCGGCGTTAGCAATAATAGGGAGAAATGAGCAGAGCATAATTAATTTTTTAACGCTAAAAAATGTATGACTTTGTTTAACAATATTATCTGAAGAGTGCATGAATGAGTATTCCTTGACTAAAATTAAAGCTGAAAAGAGAAAAGCATAAAAGAGTAATGCCATCTTTAAATTTTACCTTGATAATAGTCATTAATCATCGTTTTCATTGAAATAAAGTGTTTTTACATTAGGGAATTTAGGAGGGGCAGGATTGAAAGGGAGGGAGTAGTGATTCCCTTTTCATCACAAGCGTGTTTAAAGACCGTTATCTTCAGTCCAATCTTTGAGTTTCTCTAAAATATCTAAGGCAGTTCGGCCAAAGTCGGTGATTTCATAGGCGACGGCAATAGGACGATCGCAAATCACTTCACGGGTGACTAAACCTTGCGCTTCCAATTCTTTAAGGCGCTGATCGACCATTTTCTTACTGGCGCCACCTAACATGCGAGATAATTCATTAAAACGGACAGGGCCATCTTTTAGATGCCAGAGAATAGACGCTTTCCATTTTCCGCCTAAAACACGCATGCCGCGCTCAATAAGGCAAGGTTGCTGACAGTTTTCTGAATTTATTTCTTTTACATTATTCGCTGTTTTTATTGCAATTTTCATTATATGTTTCTTTTAAATAGAGTGGTTACTAAAAGTATACTGGTTGCTTTAATAAACCACTCTAGCATAATACTGCACATAGTCGTTACCAATCAATATGCATTGACGTTAACAGTTAACATTCATATGAACGTTAGCGCAATTTTAGGAAAACCTTTTATGCCATTACTTACCTCTTATGATCCTATTAACAGAACACCATTGGGTGATGTTCCTATTACAGAACCAGCAGATATGCCCGCTGTAATTCTTAGTGCAAAAAAAGCACAAAAATCGTGGGCGGCATTGTCTCTTGCACAACGCCAACAGAAAGTAGTGCAGGCGTACGAGCGCCTTACTTCGGTAGAAGATCAACTAGCATTATTGATCAGTAAAGAAATGGGTAAAGATTATCGAAGAGCGAGTTACGAAGTCGGTGGCACTGTCCAGAATGCGGATTACTTTACTCAGGAAATAGCACAAGCACTACAGAGTGAATCGATGGGACGCAATGGGGAGATGCAATATCGACCATTAGGCGTAGTTGCGGTTATCTCACCTTGGAATTATCCCTTGGCGATGGCGAATAATTTGTTATTACCAGCATTAGTTGCGGGTAACAGTGTAGTGTTAAAACCCTCGGAAGAAACGCCCTTGGTTGCCGATCTTTTTGTTAAAACATTAAATCAGGTGCTGCCTGAAAATGTATTACAAATAACGCATGGTGATGCAGATACCGGTAAGTCCTTGGTTAATGCCGACATCAATATGGTCGCTTTCACGGGGTCTCTCGCTGCTGGCAAACACATCATGGCAAGTGCCGCCTCAGGACTTAAACGTTTAGTGATGGAGTTAGGCGGTAATGATCCGCTCATCGTTATGGCAGGTGCTGATATTGATGAAGCCGTTCAGTTTTCAGTCGCGAGCTCTTTTGAAAACACCGGTCAAATGTGTACTTCTACCGAGCGTATTTATGTTGATGAACGTGTAGCGGATGAGTTTGAGCAAAAAGTGGTTGCGTTAGCTCGTCGTTATCAAGCGGGTCCTTGGGATCAAAAAAATGTCAATATTGGTCCAATTGTTAATCCAAAACAGCATGCTAAGGTGTTGTCTCAACTTGAAGATGCTCAAACGAAAGGTGCGACATTTTTATTAGGAAAGCATCAATATGCGTTGCCTTATATACAACCTACGGTTGTGACCGGTATCACTCCCGATATGCTGTTAGAGCAAGATGAAACCTTTGGTCCTGTAGTCGCTATTAGTCGCTTTATGGAACTATCTGAAGCGGTTGAACGTGCTAATGCTAGTCCATACGGTTTAGGTGCTGTGGTATTTGGTGGCGCTGGCGCAAAAGCTGTTGCTGAGCAAATGGAAGCGGGCATGGTGGCAATCAACCAAGGTGCTGGTGGCCTTGGCCCTTGGGTCGGCGCTAAGCAAAGTGGTTTCGGTTTTCATGGAACAGCTGCGGGTCATCGCCAGTTTTCTCAGGTGAGAGTTATCAGTAAATAAGGTATCTACCTAAGTTCTACTAATCAGTAGAGCGGCTAACTTACACGAGTAATTGATGCGTCATTGATAAGTCATTAATAAGTAAAGAATAGAGAAAAATATGAACACAAAAATAGATAAAACAACTGACTTTTTTGTCGCTGCATTAGAGCCTGGCGCAGAGCATCCAGCTTTGCCTGCATGGGGTAATCGTAAAGTAAACCCAGCAAGTTTGAGCGAACAATTTGATGTAAGCAGTATTGAACGACACGAATTAGCGCAAGTACCCGGTGCCTTTCAGTTACTCAATGTATTAAGTAAAGAAGAGTGCGAAAAGTTAATTAGTATTAGTGAACAGTTGGAGTTTTTACCCGATGCCGCTGTTTCGCTGCCACGTAGTGTTCGTCATAACGATAGCTTAACCTGGATAGTTGATGAACAAACCGATGGCATTATTTGGCAACGTATTGCCCATTTAATGGATGATCGACAAGCTATTTTTGGCGGCAGTAAAGCCTTGGGTATCAATGCACGTTTTCGCTTCTATCGTTATAAGGCTGAAGATTATTTCAAACCTCACTCTGATGGCTCTTGGCCAGGTAGTCGTGTTATCAACAATGAGTTGGTTGCTAATGCTTACCCTGATCGTTATAGCCAAATGACGTTTTTAATCTTCTTAAGTGAAGATTTTAAAGGGGGAGAAACGCGCTTCTTAGTTAATGCTGATGATGCTACTCAACCGGCAATGCGCAATGATAACGTCAAAAATGTTGATATTCGAACTCCTGCAGGCGGTATTTTATGTTTCCCTCATGGTATGCATCCTTTACATTGCATACACAGCTCAGTGCCTATTACTGACGGCATTAAATATATAATCCGCAGTGATGTTCTGTTTGAATTGTAAACATTTTAGGGGGTTCATAGAATAAAAGGGACATAATACCAATTCCGTTAAATTATTGACCACTTGTACTGGCTAAAATTCTCCATGACGGCGTTGCTTTCAATCCCAATAGCCAGCTATTGCTCAATCAAGCGCCTTGCCCTGAAATATTTTTACTTCGTACAACAAGATCAGAAACTTATCGGAATTGGTATAACATCATTATGATCCCTTTGTTTATGGGCGCCATGTAGATACTAAGCAGAACGACAAGTCATGTTCATCACTTTTAAAACATAACCGCTAAATCATAACCTCTAAACCGATAGGGATAATGAGTAAGCTACCCAAAGCGTAGCCAATTTTTCTCAAGCTATTACTGTAATCTTTCTTAATTTTCACCCCAAATAATGGCTTTAAAATATCGACACGGCGAATAACTTCAAAGCAAATAAAACATAATAAAATGGTGAGTACAATAACGCTTATAGGTTCGATAACAGGCCCTAAAGAAAGTGGTGCTAAGTTATAGGCAAGTACAATAATAATCGTTTGATGCACAATATAAAAAGGGTAAACCGCGTCGTTAAAATACCCCAATAAAGATGATTTTTTATTTAAGTATTTATAAGCGAGTGCCAATACCATTAATACCCCTAAAACACGAACGAAACTGTAAATAATCATACCAACTGTAATTAGCCAAGCAGGAGTAGAATCGTCCATTGATAGCCAGACGGTATTATAGAAAGTGATAAACAGTATCAGTGACATTATAAAAGTGAGACATAAGGCTTTTATATTCACTTTTAATTGTTGCCAGAAGCTTGCATGCCAGCCAATTAAATAACCATAGATCAAAAAGGTGAAACCTAACGGATAACGGCTAGTCTCTAATGGCCAATTTAATTGAATAAAAATGATAGGTAAGCTGAGTACTAAAACCATTACGCTTATATGTTGCTTAAAAAGCCAGTCACTTGCGGTTGTTACATAAGATGAATTGAGTAAAGGTAAAAGTATGATTAATGCTAACGAATATTGCCATAAAGAACGTAAATACCATAAATGATTTACATCTAAATGTGGCCAAATACCGGCCTGATACTTTTCAAATAGTGCACTGTTATCGGTAAATAATGCTAAGTAAAATTGCCAATATGACAAATCTAGTGCGCTACTCGTTGTCATTTCAACATAAAGTTGCGGTGGAACAATGACCAAAACACCAAATAATAATGGCAACAGCAAGCGTAAACTTCGCACAAAGGCATACCGTATTAAGGACACTTTAACGAGAATAAATCGAATAGCAATGCCCGAAATAATCCATAACGATGCCATGCGCCAAGGTTCAATAATGAGCATGAAATTCTCAAGGGTTTGGGATTGATAAGCACTTTTGAAATGAAAGCCCCAATTTTCCACATATAACATACCAATGTGATAAAAAATCAGTAAGCCAAAAACAAGAATACGTAACCAGTCGAGATCGTAACGGCGTTCGGGCATGTCTTTTGATGCAGGAATAAAATATTTTGCTAATAACTTGATAGATTGAACAGCCATTTGTTCACCTTTATAGATAAATGATTTAGGTGAATGATGACAGGGTAGTTATTTATAAAAAGTCAAAAAGGCTTAATAAACAATGTATAGGGATAAGCGGTGGCTGAGAGGGATGAAATGTTTTGCTTTAATTGCTGTTGTGCTATTTTATAAACATGAATAAATTACAACATTATCAAAAATATAAATTTCGCTACGAAGTCGTCGCCATATTTTGCTATTTATTAATTAATAGTGTCATCTTGGCTACCTCGGTGATCATGGAAGCTAATCGTTCGGGTGAGCCAGGTTTTCAATTATGGGAACCTTTCGTGTGGGAATTTAGCAGTGCAATGGCAACCATGGTTTTGATACCTGCGTGTGTATGGTTATTAAAAAACCATGCCTTTGATTGGGCTAAAATAAAAATCTTTGTCGCTATTTACTTGTTTAGTTCACTCCTCTTTTCACTGGCACATGTTGTCATTATGGTGGCGATACGAAAGCTTGTTTATTGGTCGCAGGCGCTTGATTATAATTTTGGCGATATCTGGATTGAGTTTTTTTATGAGTTTCGTAAAGACTTATGGAGTTTCATCTTTATTTTACTATTCATCAAAGGTTATGGTTTTATTGTTAGCCGCCTTCAAGGTGAAGCTAACCCCATTGCTGTAGGTGAAGAAGAGAGTATTACCCAACGGTTTGATCGTTTACTGGTAAAAAAACTAGGCAAAGAATTCATTGTCAAAGTAGAAGAAATTGAATGGCTTGAATCGTCAGGGAATTATGTAAATTTACATATTAAAGAGCGAATATATCCAACCCGTTCAACGCTGACGCAATTAATTTCTCAAATAGAAGAACAAGGTTTTTGTCGTATTCATCGCTCCCATGCGATTAATTTAAATAACATTGAATCAATCACGCCTTTAAGTAGTGGCGATAGCGAAGTTAAGCTCGATAATGGCAAGGTATTAAATTTATCAAGACGTTATAAAGATGCTTTTAAATCACAGTTAATGTAATTAAATTTAAAGAAAATAAAAAAGGAGATACATAACTGTATCTCCTTTTTTATGTGAGCATTACGCAGTCTAAGCTAAGTTTAATTGTTTATTTGCTGTCAGCTATGCGAATTGTCGCTTTAATAATTTTAATCGCTTCTTTCGTTCGACCACTTCGACTGCCTAACGCTTCAATTTTAGTTAAGCTATCTTCTAAATCAGTAACCACTTGACCAAAAACAGTATGTTTACCATCCAAAAAAGGCGTCGGTTTAAAGGTTAAGAAAAATTGACTACCATCAGTACCGGGGCCAGCATTTGCCATACTTAACGTGCCAGCTGCGTTATGACCTAATTCACCATCAAAATTATCCATAAATTCGCCATCATATTTATAACCCGGGTTACCAGCACCCGTTCCTGTAGGATCACCACCTTGCGCCATAAAACCGGGAATAACACGATGAAAAATCAAGTCATCATAGAAACCTAATTTAGTTAAATAAACGGTGCTAGAAACATGCATAGGTGCAGAATCGGTTAACAGCTTTATCGTGAGGTTGCCCTGACTTGTTTGCAGCTCCCAAAAATAATCTTTACCTGGAGTAAAGGTAAGTAATGGTGGCTGGCTTAACTTGGTTTTCCAAGCGGTATCTGTTTTATCTACGGCTTGTTGAGTAATAAATTCATTTGCCTTTTTAATTGCCTCATCTCCACCACTACAAGCAGAAAGTGCTAGTATTACAAATAAGCTCGCAATGATTTTTTTCTTATTATTCATATCAAATTTCTTATGTTTTATTTAAGTTTACTGAAAGTATTTTAACTTCTCAGAGGGTGTCTGATGTTAGCAGATATCGAGTGATGGGTAATAGTCTTAAAGATTAATTGCGGATGAAACCTAGTAAACGTAACGACCCACTAAGTCTGATAATAAACACTACATAACGATGGGCACTTCACCTGTACTTGGTAATTTAGTGTATTTGAAATAGCCAGAGAAAATCTCATCAAGTGGCAGTTGTTTTATGAGAACATCAAGTTTATGTTTTAACTTATTTCCGGATGAATTTCTAGCTACGCCAAGGCTTGCGGGTACTTTACCTATAGATTGATAATAAACACCTGTTACTTTCTGTTCTTGTAACAAGGACATAACTGAAATACGCTCAAACACTAAAACATCAATTCTACCTTTCACGAACATATCGATTAACTGACCCATAGTCGCCGTTTCAATAAACTTGTCTCGTGTAATATTCATTTTTTTTGCAAAGAAATCAGCATTACCTAACGTTGTACCTATTCGATCTTTGTTAAGGTTACTTAAATCAAAATATTGGCGATCAAATGCAAAAATGTCTGAGGTTGTATCTATGAGCCAATCAAGCTCTTGCGCATATTTATAAAATTCAGGGGTTTCTAAGTTTTTAGGTGTATGACCAATAATGTCAATCTGATGGTTTTTTAATTGATATTTTGCACGTGCATACGTCATTAACTCAATTTCAAATTCAAGATCAGAAATATCTTCAATGTCGTGTAACATATCTATGGTTAAGCCATTTCCTTGTGCGTTAACAAATGGCGGGAAAACTTCCATACCTATGTGATATTTTTCGGCTAAACAGGAAAAGCTAAGTCCATTTATCAAGATCCCTAACCATAAAACAAATTTCATAAAACTCCAATAAATTTGTAAAGGTGGAAAGCAAAGGTTCAACTAAATAAATGATAGTTTTAAACGGATTGAAACACAACGAAATTAGTTAGGACATGTATTGAATCCATTGTCACTGACTATAAAACAGGCATTGACATATCATTGACAATTGAATCGGTAAGATGTGTTCAACTTTATTGAGCAATAAGAATCTTATGAAAAAACTATTTATACCCCTAGTGTTAGCAACCGTATCAGTATCAAGCTTTGCTGATGAAAAAGTAGTATCAGCGACAAATGATATTGGCTCTTTACCCCAAGAGCTTGTTGGACCTTCTGCGGCATTTAATAACAAAGAAGGCTGGAGATATGCTGCAGGTATTGGTTTGGAATATGAAGCGCTTTACCACGGCTCTGATGAAACTGAAATGGAGCTAACTCCGTATGTAGAAATTGCTTTTAGCAAAGATAATTGGGAATTTCAAACTAACATTTTTAATAACCGCTTTATTTATCAGGGCAGTGAAACCTTGTTTTATACGGGTTGGATCAACTTAGAAGACGGCCGTGATGAAGAGTCATCTGAAGAAGGAATATTAGATGGAATGGGTGAAATAGATGATCAAATAGAGATTGGTGGAGGCATTTCATGGCAACCAGTGGATAAATTAACTATTTCATTAGTTGGTCAAGGTTATGCTGGCGGAGATACCGATAAAGGTTATGTAGGCTTTTTATCTGCACATTACCGAATCATTGAACAAGCGAATTTTGTTTTTGAAGTGGGCGCTGATATAAGTTTTGGTAATAGTCAACACTTAACATCAGAGTTTGGCGTATCAAAGCAACAATCAATTGACTCCGGGTATAGTGAATATGCTATTGATGGTGGTTTAAAGTCTTACGGGTTAAGTGCTAATGGTACTTACCTTATTAGAGAAAATATGTCAGTAGCGTTTGGCGTTCATTATGAAGTGTACACTTCTGATATAAGCGATAGCCCATTAATTAAAGTTGGCGCTGATTCTGAAATAGAAGCAGAGTTAACATTTATCTATCAATTTTAACTTGGGTCTGTTGACCTTTCAGGGTTAAAATTTATTCAATTTAAAACGGTTTTAATCGCGGCGCGAGTTTTGTAACATAGTTATTCTATCTAAAAAACGAGCAACAATGAGTAAAGCCGTTTTAAATGAACCCAAAGGGCAGCGTTTGTTTGAAATGTATACAGCGTTATCGCACATTCATGTAGCTAGCTACACTTCATGTGCTCTGCCTTGCCTACATCTCAAACAAACTGCTGTAAAAGTAATCTCGAAAGATCAACAGACCCTAAGCCATTACGCTGAAATAGCATAATAATTAGATTACCGTTAATTGATTAAAGTTAGCGGTGATCTAACAACTTAGCCTGCTAAGCAAACTTCAAAGGAAAACTACATAAAGGAAAGGTGTAAAGTTAATATATACCAAAATTTGTATCAGTCGTATCAACATCTGGGGAATTATCAGCAGTCTCTTTACTGCTTTGAAAAGTATCATACTTTTGAAATGAAAAGAAATGCCACGGAAAAAATGAAGATATCTTGGTACTTGAACATCAATTTAAAAGCCAGGTAAAAGAACAAGAAATCCACTTTCTCACTACTGAAAATACGCTTCAGCAAGAGTTAATTGTTAAGAAGAATACGTCATTACTTTTCGCTATTATTGCCACTATTCTAGGTATTATTATTACCCTCTATTTAGTGTTACACGTGACTAAATTGAGACGTTCAAATAGTTTTTTAAATACCTCTAATCAAAAGCTTTATGATAAATCTTATAATGACCACCTGACCAATTTATATAATCGCAGGTACCTAGAAGAGCAGCGTTTTGAAGAAGCTAAAAAGTCAGGTAAGTGTAGCTTGGTGATTATTGATATTGATTACTTTAAAAAGGTAAATGATAGTTATGGCCATGATGTTGGTGATGAGGTCCTTGTTGAAATAGCTAAACGATTAACTCAGTCTATGCGAGAACAAGATATCGTTGTGCGATGGGGTGGAGAAGAGTTTCTTGCGCTTATTAGTCATGAAACTGAAACGCAATTACAACATGCCCTATTACGATTAACTGAACTAATTCGCAGCCACGTTTTTATAACAAGCGCAGGCCCATTGAGTATCACAGTGTCGATGGGGATTTGTCATATTCCCGATAGAACATTGCTGCTGAGCAAATGGGATACTTGTATCAAGTCAGCTGATGGCGCTTTGTATTACACCAAAGAGCATGGTCGAAATGGCGCATATTTGTATACGTCAAAAGAAATGAAAGCATTGGTGTAGTGATTTAAAGGTAGAGCATCCATTCCTTCTATCAGTGACTACATTTTTAACGTAGTCTGCTCTGCTGCCCATTATACTAATAATTTACCATTTGGTGTCAAACTCACGATTAGGCCATCTTTCGGCCAATTAACAACTATAATTAAATTCTATTCCTGTCTTTAGTGGTTTATTGTTTAATGCTGCGGATTAATCAGTCATTGTTAATCATCTCACTTTTCTTATTTACTTCATTTATTTGGGCTAACAATACGGTTGCGTCTGTAGATAAGTTAGCCGTAATAGAAGCTTTAGTTGTCTCAAATCCTGAAGAGGCACTTATTTCAATCGAGAAAATCAGAAAAAATAATGCACAATTAACGACTGCGCAAAAAGTGATGTTGATTAAACATGAAGTGGTAGCCAATACTTATTTAAACCATCATAAGCTAGCGCTTGATAACATTGAAAGAATTAAGGAAATAGCTGACGGTGAGAGCAATAAGGTTTTTTTATGGCATTACTACAACACTAAAGCGATTGTTTTTTGGCATATGGATAGCATTGAAGATTCTCTTGGCTCTCATTTAGATGCCTATGACGTCGTTAAAAGTATTGACGAATTTAGAAGTTTCCAAGCAACCAGTGAAGGAAATATAGGGTATATCTTCATTAAGTTAGGTTTTTTTAAACAAGCGACTTCCTATTTAGAATCCTCTTTAGCATTTGCATTGACGCAAAATGATTTTATTATTTTAGCGACAAACTACAACAATTTAGGTGAGGCTTACTTAGGCTTAAAAAAATATACAAAATCCTTTGAGTTGTTAGATAGATCATTGGAGATAAGGCTTGAACATAATCTGACATTTCACTCTTCCTATTCTTATCAAAATTTAGGTCTACTCTATTATGGACAAAAACAATATCAGCAAGCCGAGGTTGCTTTCAATAAGGCAATTGAAATAAGAGAGCGAGCGGGTTTTGTTAAAGGGGTATTGGTCAGTCAATTGGCTTTAGCGAAAACTTACATTGAAAGTAACCAAATTCTATTAGCCGAAGATAAAATCGGTGCGGTAATAGAGGGATCTAAAAGACAAAACAATAATACAAATTTATCTGAAGCTTACCGCCTTCAAAGAAATATATACGCAATGAAGAATGATTATCAAAATGCTTATCAAGCATCCTTACTTTATGAGCAAGCATCAGAGCAAGTCGTTTCGCGTAAAACAAGCACTAAACTAGCGAATTACCTCAATACTTCTAAAGCCATTTCTAAAGATCTCAATATATTAGAACTAGAAAATAATGCAAAAATTAAAGATTTACAAGTAAATAGTGATCGACAAAAAGCCAAGATCATTATGACTTTTGGTTTTTGTCTTGTCATTATCTTGACTATTTTTTTATGGACAGTACAACGAAGTAAAAAAGTTATCGCAAAATCAAATACCAATTTGTATTTAACGTTAACTGAGTTAAAGGAGACTCAAGAAAAATTAGTGAAGGCTGGAAAAATGTCGGCCTTAACAACGTTAGTTTCTAGAATGGCTCATCAAGTCAATACCCCTTTAGGAATTGCTGTCACAGGTGTGTCTCATATTCATGAAAAAGTTGAATGTTTTGAGAAATTAATTTCGGCAGGAGGCATTAAGAAGTCAGCAATAGACTCGTTACTTACTGATTTAAATAAAGGCTGTGAACTTTCTTCAAATTCAATGAATAAAGTCGCGGGGTTAATAAGTCAATTTAAAATGATTTCAGATAACTTAGAGGCAGAGTCACAACAAGAGTTTGAAATATTCGACCATATATCTAAGCAGGCTGATTTAATTTTGATGGCGCTTAAAAAAAGTAAACCAGTAATAAATATATCAGGAAGCAAAGTATTGATATTAGGATTTCCTGAAGCCTTGAATAAGGTTTTTGACCAATTAATTACTAACTCTATTGACCATGCTTTCGAGGATACCTTAGCCCCTGAAATAGATATTGAAATTGTTAAAATAAATGGTCATATCGAAATTATTTATCAAGACAACGGCAAGGGAATTGATGCAACTATGGTGAACGATGTTTTTGAACCTTTTTATACCACTAATATGGGAAATAAAAACTTGGGCATTGGGCTTAGTATTGTATATAACCTAGTGGTTCAGCTTATGCAGGGTAATATTCAATGTAAAACCAAAAAGGGGCAGGGCATCATGTTTAGCATTACCTTACCTCTCATAGTTAAGGCTGTTTAGATTTTGTCACAGGGTCTAAATTAATGAGCTAAATTAACGAGTACACTTTTATTTTCTATTAGAAAATCACCTGCTGCTAAGCTAGCTAAAGGCTTACTAAAGTAATAGCCTTGAATTTCATTACAGTGATATTTCGTAAGTATTTTATATTGCTCCATTGTTTCTACACCCTCAGCAATGACGGTTAAGTTAAGGGAGTGTGCGATGCCAATAATTGCTTTAACAATAGCCAAATCGTCAGTGTTATCAGTTATTCCATCGATAAATGATTTATCAATTTTTATCTTATTCAGTGGAAATTTTTTTAAATAAGATAACGACGAATATCCCGTACCAAAATCATCTATAGATAATTGTACGCCGATGCCTTTGATTTTATTAAGTGTGTCAATGGTGTCTTTAATATTCAACATCATCATACTTTCGGTAATTTCAAATTCTAATTTTGACGTGGGAATATCGGACACTTCCATGGAATTTTCGATGATTTCGAGTAATTCTTTTTGAAAGAATTGTCTCGCTGAGAGGTTAATAGCCATGGTTAAATCTTCAAATCCATCCATTCGCCAGCGATGAAGTTGTCGACATGCTTCTTCGATAACCCATTGACCAATAGGAACAATTAATCCTGTAGCTTCAGCAACGGGAATGAATTTGTCTGGAGGGATTAAACCTTTAATAGGATGTTGCCATCTTACCAATGCTTCAGTACCAATAACTTTATTACTTCGAATATCAATTTGAGGTTGATAATGCAATAGAAACTCCTCGTTTTTTAGGGCATCTCTAAGTTCTCTTTCCATCATCACTCTTTCATTCGTATCAATTTTCATCTGTTGAGTATAAAAATGACAACTCGCTCTACCACCTTCTTTGGCACTGTACATGGCATTATCCGCACAGCTAAGTAAGGTTGAAGCGTCCTTACCATCGTCAGGGTAAATTCCAATGCCAATACTGGCACCGATAGTAAATTCATTACCCAATATTGAAAAAGGTAATAGTAAAGAATTAAGAATATTATTAGCGACTTCCGCCACTTCTCCAGCCGATTTTATATAGGGAAGTAATACGGTAAATTCATCTCCGCCAAATCGAGATATTACATTGTTAGTACCGATAATATTTTGAAGCCTTAATGCTACCTGTTTTAATAACTCATCGCCTGCAGGGTGACCTGACGTATCATTAATCAGTTTAAAGTGGTCTAGATCGATAAACATCACGGCTAGCTTCTGCATGGCATTATCAGCAATAACAATGGAATCATTTAACTTCTTTTGAAAAGACAGCCTATTAGGTAATTGGGTAATAAGATCGAGATGTGCCAGGTTATATATTTGCTCTTCGGCTCTTTTTTTATCGGTGATATCACTAAAAATACTAATGTATTGTTCAATATTACCAGCATCATCTTTAACGGCTTTAATGATTTGCCAACAAATTAATAGCTCACCATTTTTAGCCTTATTGGTGATTTCGCCCTTCCAATAACCTTTATCTTTAACACAGTCCCATAAACGCGTATAAAAATCTTCCGATTGTTCTCCTGATCTTAAGAACTTGATGGTATTGCCAATCGCTTCAGTTGAGTTATAACCTGTTATTTCGGTAAATTCAGGGTTTATCCGAATAATATTTGTCTCTACATCACATATAATAATCGCTTCTAGGCTTTCATTAAAAACACTTTCAGCCAACTCTAGTTCTTTGGTAATGACTCTTCTTTGTAGCTCTTGGGCAACTTTATTTGAAAATAAACCCAAGACTGACTTTAAGGAGGTATCGATAGTTAATGGCTTGGTATCCATCACCGCTAATATACCAATAACTTTGCCGGTAACTGTTTTTAAGGGTGAACCGAAGTAACTTTCTATTCCCATTGAGATAAGTAATTCATCTTCAGGATAAAGGTTTGCGGCATTATCGCAAATGAACTCCATCGAGTGTTCTAAGACATTGGCACAGGGAGAGCCCTTAAGATCGTAAGTGAAATTCTCAATCTCTCTTCCTTTTACCCATACCGCGATGGTTTTTATTTTTGTATTGGTTTTATCGGAAAATAGACCAATAAAGGAAAATTGTGTTTTGTAGGTCTGTGTTAACGTTCTAGCGCAGTTAATATAAAAGTCTTGGTCTGAGGAGTTATCAATATTATGTAAAAGTTCTTTTAAAGAATCGGTGATATGGTTTTGCTGATGCATTTCATTAGCAAGTAGCACATTCGTTATGTTTAATTCTTGGGTGCGAGCTGTGACGGTTTCTTCTAAATTTCTTTGACTTACACGCACGCTTCGATGAGCCTGTAGCCTCTCTTCCTGAGAAGCCATTAACAATAAAGCGGTAAACATGGCCGCTCCCATATAGGCCTGAAGAAGAAAAAGTGACTCATTTTCATTTGCTAGAATAAACGGGCCAAAACCATTTGTTGTGCCAACGATAGCGGCAGTTGAAATAAGCAGTACAATCAAAGTCACACCATGATGATGAAAACGTAGAGAAGACCAAGCGATAATGGGTAATAACAAAAAAATCATCACCTCTTTCGACAGGGATAATACCTGCCATGGTCCAAATACGATACTAACAATACATAGGGTAACTATTAAAACAATAATAGCTTCAAATGATTGATTTTTAGTGAAATCCTCTTTAGGTAAACGAAACCAGGTTAATATAAATGGCGTGACGATCAATCCCCCGACAAAATCTCCCACCCACCAAGTCTTCCATAACAATAAAAATTGTTGCTGGTTAATTAGGTCAGCGACTAATAGGCTGCCTATACCAATAGAAGCACTCATTAGCGTTGAACCAAAAAATGCGAGTATAAATATAACGGTTTGGGCGGTTGTGGTGAAAGGGTTGGCACTGGCAAATCGTAAAATAAAATAACCAGCGATAAGCGCTTCAAGGGTACTGCCTACCGCGATGCTTAAACTCACTGAAAAGGAGAGAGCAAGATACAAATTAACCAAAAAAGCGCCGATGAAAACGCCTGGCCACAAGCGCAAACCGCCAAAAAGTATTGCTGCTAGGGCAATACCAGAAGGTGGCCATACCGCGCTGATACTCTCTTGTTCAAAAGCAAGTAGTAAACCTATCTTGGCAGAAATAATATAGACAAGCGCAAGCGTAATTATTGCTAGGAAATCTTTGGGGAAATATGTTGGCATTTCAATAAGAACCACTGTTTATTACCTGTTAATTAATCTTAGCAGATCAGAAAAAAAGTGGAGTAAAATAAACAGGTTCAGAAAATAATATACCGAGTATCACGCACGATATTTCTTGCTGGAGGTAGGGAGAAGTTAACATGTGAAAAGTAAATCGCGATGCCAGTAGACTGCAACGCGACTTTGGCGTTTGTTAACCAGCTTAACTGATTAATCATTTAACGGAAGGTGATCACTTATTAATGGGGCGGCTTTTATAAGCGACTAAGGCAGTTAATAAAAACGCTAAGAAAAACAAACCTAATGTAGCGCTTGATTGATCTGCTTCGACATCACTAGGACTTAACATTAGCCGACCTGTATTTTCAAGTTGATAAACTTGATAAAAATCGCCATTGACTTGCACCGATTGCATGGTGACTTCTTTACCTAACAGCACAGGTGATTTTTTTTCATCACAATAATCTGTTCTAAATTTTATTGATAAATTGTACGTTAAATCAGAGTCAGTAAGGCTTAATGATGCAGCACCTTTTGGCGGACAATGCAGTTGAGATATAGTGCCTTGAATGGTTTTAATATCGGTTAATTCAGCATAGGGTTTTGAGTGCTGAGAACTCATTATACCGAGCAATAAAAAGAAGGTAGCTAATACTAGTAATATAATCTTTGTCGTTTTATTCATCATAATTCACATGGGGTTGTCTCAATTGAAAGACAAAATAAGTTACCAAAATAGTGTTATGAAGTAGAACACAGCATAGCGTTACATCTTTTGATTTATATCAGTAATCGATTCGTTTTAATTTTATTTACCTTAATTGACCTTATTTTCTTAGATTGATTGATGTGTCGTGAGAAAAGGGGCTTTAATTTTGGTTAAGTGATTAATAAATTAACCTTGTGGTGAAATCTTTTCACTTCAAAGGACTCATTTTGATAAGTCTAACTATACCTGTCATTTATATTGTGCATAATAGGCAGATCTTAAACCGTAAAATAGTAAATGATTAGATGAAAAAAGATATTGTTGATCTACAAGATAAACTGCAAGCATTACTACTTATTCAGCAGGATAATTATACTCAAGGCAAAGTGGCGGATTATATTCCTGCGCTGGCCAATGTGAAGCCTGATTTAGTCGGCATATCCGTGGCAACCATTGATGGTAAAGTTGTTGGTGCAGGTGAATATCAACGCTCTTTTTCCATCCAGAGTATTTCCAAAGTTTTTGGCTTGGTTATGGCGATGAATCGAATCGGAGATTCGCTATGGCAGCGAGTAAGAATGGAGCCATCAGGTCAACCTTTCAACTCTATCATTCAGCTAGAATGGGAGAAGGGTATCCCACGAAATCCGGTTATAAATGCTGGCGCGATATTAGTATCAGATGTATTAACAAGTCACTTTTCAGCAAGTAAACTGGCCTTTATAACTTTTGTTAGAAAGCTCGCTGGTAATGATAATATCCGCGTCGACAATGACGTTTATCAATCAGAACTTACCCATGGCAATGGTAATGCAGCATTAGCTTATTTGATGAAAAGTTTTGGTAATATTGAAGCTGAAATTCCAGAAGTATTAAGTCACTATTTTACTCAATGTTCAATCGCAATGAGCTGCCAACAATTAGCGAAAAGTTTACTATTCTTAGCGAACAAAGGCGTCGACCCGATAACGCAAAAGACCATCTGCACCGCACGAGATGCACACAGAGTGAATGCGATATTATCGACCAGTGGTATGTATGATCAATCAGGAGAATTTGCCTTTTCTGTCGGTTTACCCGCCAAAAGTGGTGTCGGTGGTGGTGTTATTGCTGTTGTGCCAGGTTATGGGGTTATTTGTACTTGGAGCCCGCCGTTAAATAGTTTTGGTAATTCAGTGGTTGGTATGAATCTTGTGGCAAGTGTCGCAGAAGAATTAGGTTTATCTATCTATCATTAGTTTGTGAAGGAAATAGCATCTAACTTTTAGTAGGTTATTGATAATTAATGCTTTTGCATTTTAAAAAGAACAGTGCATTGGTGGTGTACGACGAATGTTATGAGCAAAGATAAATAGCTGGGCAAACTGAGTCAAATGAATACTGCAGCGAATAAAGTAACTAATACCCTAGTGTAGGGCATTAGTTACTTGAGCTAAACTAGCGCTAAGTTATTTCAAGTCAAAGCGGTCTAATTGCATAACTTTAACCCATGCGTTGATAAAGTCATTAACGAACTTTTTATCGGCATCATCAGAGGCATAAACTTCTGCAATGGCTCTTAATTCAGAGCTAGAGCCAAAAATCAAATCAACAGGTGTTGCTTGCCACTTTTCCTTACCTGAAGCGCGATCATGACCTAGATAGACTCCGGCGTTAGACTCATCTTTAGTCCATACAGTCGACATATCTAATAAATTGACAAAAAAGTCATTTGTTAACACACCGGGCTGGTTAGTAAAAACACCATAAGATGAGCCATCATAGTTGGCATCAAGAGCTCGCATACCACCAACAAGAACCGTCATTTCAGGGACATTTAAACCAAGAGAGTTCGCTTTATCGACCAACATTTCTGCTGGAGACATATAACTGTCTTCACTGAAGTAGTTACGGAATCCATCAGCATTCGGCTTTAAATAATTGAATGACTTAACACTGGTTTGTGCTTGTGTTGCATCAGCACGACCAGCAGCAAAAGGTACTTCAACGTTAATACCTGCTTTTTTTGCCGCACTTTCGATTGCGGTTGCACCACCTAAAACGATTAAGTCAGCTAACGATACTTTACCGTTAGAGTACTTTTTATTAAATTTCACCTGAATAGCTTCAAGTTTAGTTAACACTTTATTTAGCGCTTTGGGATTATTTACCGCCCAACTGTTTTGTGGAGCTAGGTTAATACGAGCGCCATTTGCACCACCGCGCATATCCGTCACTCGATGACTCGAGGCTGCTGCCCAAGCTGTTTTGACTAATTCAGCCGTGGTTAAGTCAGAATCAGTTATTTGCTTTTTGAGTTTACTGATATCTTTGTTGGTGATCAGTTTATAGCTAATTGCCGGAATAGGATCTTGCCATGTCAGCACTTCACTAGGAACATCTGCGCCTAGGTATCTTGCACGAGGTCCCATATCACGGTGAGTTAACTTAAACCAAGCTTTAGCAAAAGCTGTTTCAAATTCACTTGGATTTGCTCTAAATCGTTCAACAATTTTACGGAATTGAGGGTCTTCTTTTAATGCTAAATCCGTAGTAAACATAATAGGAGCATGACGTTTATTGGGAATATGTGCATCAGGCACTAAATGGGCCGCCGCTTTATCGTCAGGTATCCATTGTGTCGCACCCGTTGGACTTTTGGTTTTTACCCAATTAAAGTTCATTAAATTATCTAGATAATTTGTTGACCACTGTGTTGGAGTAACTGTCCAAGCGCCTTCTAAACCACTACCTGATGCATCTGCACCAACGCCGGTACCACATTTGTTTTTCCAGCCTAAACCTTGTTGCTCAACAGGGGCACTAGCCGGCTCAGCGCCAATACAGTTTTGAGGCTTTTTCGCACCATGTGCTTTACCAAAGGTATGACCACCAGCACTTAATGCGACTATTTCTTCGTCATTCATCGCCATACGGCCAAACGATAAACGAAGATCGGCAGCGGCTAATAGTGGTTCAGGTTTTCCATGTGGCCCTTCAGGGTTAACATAAATTAAGCCCATTTCTACTGCGGCAAGGGGTCCTTTCAATCCATCTTTTTTACTTCTTCGTTTGTCAGTAAGCATTTTTTCTTCGGGTCCCCAGTAAACTAGATCGGGTTCCCAATCGTCAGTTCTACCACCAGCAAAACCAAACGTTTTAAAGCCCATAGATTCCAGTGCTACATTACCTGAAAGTACCATTAAATCAGCCCAAGAAATTTTACGACCGTACTTTTGCTTAACAGGCCACAGTAATCGGCGTGCTTTATCTAAATTTACATTGTCTGGCCAACTATTAAGCGGGGCGAAACGTTGCTGACCGCCAGATGCGCCGCCACGTCCGTCATGAACACGATAAACTCCAGCGCTATGCCAAGCCATGCGTATCATCAAAGGACCATAATGTCCCCAGTCAGCTGGCCACCAAGTTTTTGAATCAGTCAGGGTGGTTTGGATATCTTTTTTAAGCATGGCTAAATCAAGGCTAGCAAACTCTTTGGCATAATTAAATTTTTCGCCATATGGGTTAGATTCTGCACCATGTTGACGAAGTGGGCTCAAACTTAATTTTTCTGGCCACCAGAACTGATTTGTTTTTGCTTCAGTAGCAGTGAACGCTTTTGCAGGCATTACCACTGAGGATAGAGCAACTGATATTGCCGCTGCAATCGGGAGTGTTCTCTTCAACATTGTATATTCCTTACTTGATAATAATTTAGTTATAAAAAACTCATGTAAAGCATAGAAAAAAGAGCGGCAGTTGAATAATTGATTAATGTGAAGATAACGTTCTATTTTTTGGTAATGACTAATTCGATATTTTTTATTAATATTAAGAATATGTTCAATAAAATCTATCATTAAATTATGATCTCATTAAAACAACTGCACTATGCCTTAGCTATTGAAAAAACGTTACACTTTAAAAGAGCGGCAGAGGCATGCAATGTCTCTCAATCTGCATTAAGTACGGCAATCACCGAGTTTGAAAAACAGCTAGGGACAACTGTCTTTGAGCGTAATAATAAACAGGTATTTGTTACTCATAACGGTCAATTAATACTTGATAAAGCTAAACGGGTGAAATTGGAGTTAGATGAGCTTTTACAGATAGCGCAAAGCAATAAACAAGCCTTTACTAATCCGATGACGCTAGGTGTTATCCCGACAGTTGGCCCTTACCTTTTACCTAAAGTATTGCCTGAAGTAAGAAAGCAATATCCTAGTTTTAAGTTGAAAATAATTGAAGAGCAATCGCATGCGTTGGTCGAAAAGGTACGCAGTGGAGAGATTGATGCGGCGATACTTGCATTACCCTATCCTATAGAGGGGTTAATGAGTTTTGATTTTTGGCAAGAAGATTTTTATTGGGTATGTCATAAAGATGAGTGCCCAAAAAAGGTACAGGAAATTACCAGTGAAGAATTAGAAATTGATAAATTAATGTTGTTAAAAGAAGGACATTGTTTAAAAGAGCATGCTTTAGCTGCATGTAGCCTGCAGAATAAAAAGCAGGATTCTGATTTTGATTCAGCAAGTTTACATACCTTAATTCAAATGGTCGCCGGTAAGCTAGGCACCACGATAGTGCCACAAATGGCATTAGATCAATTAACCTCTAACGAATCAGAGCTTAGGGCTATTCACTTAAATGAACCAGGGCCACATAGGACTATCGCTTTAGTCATTAGACCTAATTATGTTAGAAGCAATGAGTTGACTTTACTGAAAGATATATTTACTCAGCAATTAGCTAATAAATGTACTTTAGCTTAAACCCGTATAGTTGATGGTTGATTCGATTTTTTTTGAGCGAGACGGGCAAGCTAAGTAACACCGTTACTCGGAACACTATACGGACGTTACAACATTAACCTATACCTATATTGAGCATTTTGATATAGCTAACAATCAGATTTTACATGGCAATAGCCAGCAAGTGAATGCTAACATTTATCAAACTCAACGGTTTCATGGCAACTAAAAAGTATTGCTTTATCAATACCTAACACGCCTTTGAGCACTCGTTAGTTTGAGGCATGATCAGAGCGAAAAATCGTGGGTTCTAAATTGAGCTCTGAGAGTATAATTTCCATTTCCTTAAATTGCCCTTTCATATTTAGTGTAGTACTATCCGCAAATGCATTTGTTACTAGACTGTAACTAACGTAATTTTATTACAAAAATGCAAAGAAATAATAAATATACCAATGGGATGGTAGCCTTATTTTATAGTAACTACGATATTTAAACCTATCGTAGTTAGTGATATGGCTTGCCCAAAGGAATATTCTAGCTTTAATGCTGGGCAAGTCTCAATTAATGGAATTATCATGATTAAGACTAGCGTATACAATTTAGCCATAGGAATGCACGTTTCAAAATTAGACCGTGATTGGCTGTCCACCTCATTTTTTCGTCATTCATTTCTGATCAATAATGAAACACAGCTGAAGCGTCTCAGAGCAGAGTGTCTATTTGTGTTTATCGACAATGATAAATGTAAAACGAAATTACTTTCACCAATACAACCAACCCCAACTGAATCGATACAATCTGCAGGGATAAAAGTAAAGCAAACTAAAAAACTCCTTATTAAATTTTTTAGCCAACTCAAGCAAGGCGTTAAGGTAGATACAAAGTTATTAATATCTTCAATAAATACACTAAGTCGTGATGTCTTTAATGATACGACAACGTACCTCTATCTAGTAAAGCTTAAAGAAAAAGATGATTCTTTGTCTGAAAAATCAATGAATGTCTTTATTTTCTACCTAGCTTTCGCTAAACATATTGGCGTTAAAAAAACTGTATTGCTCGAAATTGGTACCGCGGCTATATTACATGATATAGGCATGATCTCTGCACCAGAAGAACTTTTCAAATCAGCTTTTCTCAATAAAGATGAGAGGAAATTCATTACAAATCATACCAATGTAGGGATTGAAATCCTTGCACATGAAAAGATATTCTCTAATCTTACTATCAAAATTATAAAGTCTCATCACGAAAATGTTGATGGCTCTGGCTATCCCGACGGTTTAAGCGGCCGTGATATCAGTGTCTACGCACGAATGCTTAATATCACCTGTATGTATGAAGCGTTAACGCGAGATCGTATTTATAGAAAAGCTATTTCACCGATCGAAGCAGTCAACACTTTAGTGCGTAATATAAACACAAAGTTGGATGCTCGATTGACACTAAAATTCGTCGAAATGCTAGGTTTATATCCTATAGGTTCTACCGTCTATCTTAATAATGGTCATTTAGTCCAAATTATTTCCTTTAATGATAAAGCTGGCTTTTGTGTTATCCCATACGAAACAGCAACAACAAAAAGTCTAAAAGCTATTTTAGTTCAAGCAGAAGATATCGACAAAATTGCGGGAATTAACTCATGCTTTACAGAAGTTAGCTAACATTATTATTAATTATGTATTCAGAATAATGTTAGCTAACTTCTGAATACATAATTGATAAAAATACTCCCCAAAAATACATGCCAACATCCAAAGGTTGAATTAAATGAGAGTAAATAAAATAACATTTAGATTGAAATATTTAGTTAACACATCGAATATTTATTATTGCCAAAATCAGACTATGCCAAAGCGAGAACGACTTAAGCAAATTATTTTCTCTGTTAATTTATCTCTACTATTAAGGTTATTATGAGCAATCATTCAATTAAAATACGAAAGATATTTTTTCTTAATAGTATTATTTTTATTCTTGTGAGTTATATGTTGTTTGTAGCTTCTCTTTTGAAAAATGAATCATCACTTTTCAAAGCGAATAAAATTACAGTTGATGTGAGCCTATCAGCCTTAACTGAGCCTCCAATATATTTAAAAGTAATAAGCACAATATTATTTTTTCATGATGTGTATTTGCATAAAGAAACGCTCGTTGTTGCGAATAGTCATAGATCAGAACACACCGTTATAATTCCATTACGAACACTATTTATTAATACTTTAGTTGACCTAGTCGCGCCTATTGCAGCCTTATTTGTTGTTCTATTGACATCAATAACGTGCACCACATTGATCAATATTAAGAAATATAGCAGTAAGTTGAAACCCGCTTGCCAAAAAGTAGATGCTTTATTGAAGTCTTTTGATGATAACCATCAAGAAATGAACAATGAAGGTGAACTTATCTATTTAGAAACGGCGCTAGATCATTTAAAAAAACAAACGGCAAACCACAAAGCACATAGAGAAGAAGAAGATATTTGTGACAAACTAACAAAGTTATTAGATCGCCATGCCTATATGGATCATATTAGCCGGGAGATTGAAATATCAACAAAAACAGGACGTAAGAGTGGACTTTTGTTTGTCGACTTGGATGGATTTAAGCGAGTAAACGACTCTTTTGGTCATTCTTTTGGCGACGAAGTGCTTATTCAGGTATCAGAAAGGCTTCGTTCTGTCATACGAAGTCAGGGATTGGAATTTAAAGAGACATCATTAGATCTGGAATATAATCTTGCACGTTTAGGTGGCGATGAATTTTCCATTTTCGTCCAAGAGCTTACATCATCAGAAGAAGCTATTCGAATTGCCAGTAATGTTCTTCAAGAACTCGAACGAGATTTCATATTAGGTAATAAAAACATTAAAATAAGTGCAAGTATTGGTATTGCTATTTACCCTGATAGTGCTGCTACACCTAACGCTTTATTGCAAATGGCTGATGTAGCAATGTATCGTGCAAAGGCCCAAGGTAGAGGTGTTTATCGTATATACACGCCAGAAATGGGCAGTAAAATGCGACGATATCATTATTTATTAGAAGAAATTCGATTAGCGATTGATTCAAATAATTTCTCGTTAAATTATCAGCCAATAATTCACGTTGATGGTTATACCATTAGTTACTTTGAAGCATTGGCGCGATGGCATCATTCCTCAGAAGGTTATATAACGCCGTCTGAGTTTATACCTATTGCTGAAGATTCCAATCTTATACTCGAATTAGGCGACTGGGTATTGGATGAAGCATGTCGTCAAATGGCTTCTTGGTATAACGCGGGTATGAAAAAATCTAGAATCTCCGTCAATGTCTCTGGTGTCCAATTAAAGCATCGATCTTTATACTCATGGGTTATGAGCAGCCTAAGTAAAACAGGTTTACCGGCAAGTTCACTAATGATTGAAATCACAGAGTCCTGTTTTATAGAAGCGTCTAAAGATATTGTTGTGGAGTTAGAAAAACTAAGAGCTGAAGGTATCATGATCGCAATTGATGATTTTGGCACCGGATTTAGCTCGCTATCCCTTTTAGCAGACTTACCAATCGACATACTTAAGATCGATCAGTTATTTATCTCTAAAGCAATGAAAGACATAAAATATAAAAAAATATTGTGCTCTATTGTTAGTATGGCTGAACAACTAGAACTAAAAGTTGTTGCTGAAGGAATTGAACAAATAGATCAGTTAGACTTACTTAAATCTTTAGGTGTAGCTTACATTCAGGGGTACTTAATTAGTCGGCCACAACCATCGAATTATGTAGGAAAAAAAATATTTTGCCAAAATTTAAGTATACTAGCTCAAACAGGGACCGGTGTATGGGAGCCTGAAGAAAGTAGGGGTGTTAGTCTTTTTTAAATAATAAAGGAATAAATACAGTAAGGTTAGCAACCATAACTGCATTTTTATTTGAACGTTATTTTATTATGCATAATAACTTGTATGAATGTCACTAGATGAAAGGTAGGAACACCCATAACAACCAGAGCCTATTAATAATTATCACTGGTGGCATAATTAATTATTTACAAAATATAAGAAAAGCCTTAAAGACCTCTTTGCCATTCCTGTCTTAAATTAGCATCACTTGGTTGTTGTAATGCTTGTCTTACTTGAGCCAATAGTGCTTCTTTATCATCACCTAACACACCTTTGAGTACTAGGTAGTTTGAGGCATGATCCGAGCGGAAAATAGTGCGTTCTAAATTAAGTTCAGATAACAATATCTCCATTTCACTAAATAACTCTTGTTGTGTTAATTGGCGAAAAGGCTTTAATTTTCCTTGGCTAAATTTTTCTGCAAAGCGAATTTCACCTAACGGGAAAGAAACCACTAGGGTCGATAAAAAGTTAGGTTGAGCTTCATTCATCAATTTAGCGGAATTGATGGCATGTTGACGTGATAATTCAGGGCCACCTAAGCCATTTAGAATCATCACAGAACTTTTCATTCCAGATGCTTTAATTTTATTCAGCGCGATTAATGAGCTTTGGTAAGTCTCGCCTTTTTCAATGAGCGCGAGCACTTCATCATCGCCACTTTCACAGCCAATATACATTAACTTGAGGCCCAATGACTTCAACTCAGCTAACTGTTCTACTGTTTTGTTGCCCAGGTTACGTGGTAGGCAATAGCTAGATACTCTACCTACTTGAGGTAAGTGCAATTTTATCAGTTCAAGAATTTCTTTTAAGCGCTTAAACGGCAACATCATGGCATCACCGTCAGCAAGAAATACTCGTCTTGTGGTAATGCCTGATTTGGCTATTTTGATAATCTCTTCTTCTATCAAGTCAATTTTCTTTGGCTTGAACTTTTTATCTTCGCTGGTGTACATGTCGCAGAAGGTGCACTTGTTCCATGAACAGCCATTAGTGACTTGTAATATTAAGCTTTTCCATTCACTCGGTGGACGAAATACGGGTTCGATATAGCTTAAAGGATACATATACTCGTTACCTTTCAAAGTGTAGGATTTCAGTGGGAATTAAAATGACTTTAGGCAAGGAAAATGATTTAAGCATAGTCATTCTATGGTTTGATTCTTTAACGCGGTATAAAGTCATTTTAAACCCATCGAAGAAGTACTTGAGCAATATCACTTCATCGTTACTGTAATTTATAAGGAATAGCCATTATTTCATCACAGCGCCTTGAATTGAAAGTGCTCAAGCGCTCTGAAACATACATCTTGACTGGTAACGAGTATATACACTCTACTTCATTAGTGGATAAAAAAGGATAGTAACTTTTATGAACTGGAATCTATTGGTTGCTTTGTTACTATTTCTTTAGTGACTTGGTCGAGTTTAATCATATAAGAGTTTCGACCGATGCCATTAAACTCTTCATCGGTAAATATGATGGTGTTCTCGTCAAAAAATGTCACCGCTTCTTTTTGGGTGACTATGCCTAAATCAATTTTATAAGCATCGCCTGAGAAAAAGTCATCGCCTTGCCAATTTTCAAATAGCCATAATCGTTCAGAGTCTAATAATACTAATTTACTTCTATCTGGGCTTAACGCCGCAGACGTTATCCAGCAAAGTTTTTCATGGGTGGTACAGGTATTAAAGTTACTAATAAAATCGGCTTGATAATTATCAGCATGATCGCCAATTCTATATAAGTTGGTATCACCATCAAAAGGCTCGGTCCGGTTTTTCGAAAACAGGTATAAGTTTTTTTTGTAAAAAACAAAGGCTTCTAAATCAAAGTTTTTTTCAGAGGCTTTTGGCGGGAAGTTCAACTGCTCAGGAAAAGTGAATTTAATTATTTCAGCTTCCGTTTCAGTGCCTTTAATATCTATCGGGTTTTCAATTTTATAAATGGTTAACCACTTACGTTTATTGTCATTGTTACCAAAATCACCAATGAAAAAATGGCCAAAGTCGTCTTGAGTCATATCCTCCCAGTCGAGATTTTTTGCATTGGTAATAGTGATTGATTTGCTAACCGTTCCATCTCTTTTTATTTGATGTAATTGCGCTGAATTGCCGCCATCATTAATGCCCCAAAAATTACCCGCCTTGTCGACTTCAATACCCGAAATTTCTTTAAGCATACTGTCTAAGGTAACTACCTTGCTGCTATAAAGCTGATGAGTTGCAGTCAGAGTAAGTATTAACACGATTAAAAAGCCAATGAGGACTATCGTGTAAAGCGATTTTTTTATCATTATTTTTCCAAGGTAAGTTAAACATCTTAACCAAAGCAGCCCTTAATTTCTTTTAGTAGAGGCAGTTAACATCATTTGTGACATTGATTTTTAACAAGCTATCGGCTTTCGTTATTTACTTAAATACAGGTATGGATTTAATTTCACGCTAAAATAGCACGGAAAACTTAATCAGGGTGTAATTTTTTTTATCGAGGTTTTGTAAGTGATTTAGCATACATCTGTTTTAGACTGAGTTGAGCGTGAGTTATTTATCGCATAATTACTCAGTCTAAAGTGGGGGTAACAGACTAAGCTTGTTGCTTATTCTGTTATATTTTAAGATTTTTAAGAGGGATTATTTTGCTAACTCAATCAGTACCGCAGTGTACATTTTCAGATTTAATACAAACTGTTCCTTGGTAATAAATTCATGCTCTGAATGCCCTGTATATTGAGTTCCTGGCATTGAAGGACCAAAACTGACTGCATTAGGGAAAAGTCTTGAATTAGTACCGCCACCAATAGAGATAGGTTTTGCATCAACTATGTTGGTATAAAATGAGAATACGTCGAGTAAAGTCTCTATTTGCGGCGCACTTTTTTGCACAAATGGTTCATTGATTTCATTACTAACGTCTACTAATTTTACTTGGTTTTGTTGTTGCCATTGTACTAGCGTTGAGTTTATTTCATCTTCTAGTTGCTTGGTTGTTTTACCGCTCGGTCGGCGGATATTGATATTTAACTGCATACCTTTGTCTGTTGTTTTAAGTACGGTAGGTTGAACCGACATTGGTCCCATAAAATCATCGCTATAAGCTATATCACCAAACTTCTTACCATATAAACCTAAACCAAGGTGATCATTTAGAAAATTAACTAAAGCGCCGCTAGTATTCTTTGGCCAATGATTTACTGCTAATAGATCTGCTAAGTGAGTAATAGCATTTACACCGTATTCAGGTTTAGAAGAATGAGCAGATTTACCCAGTGCGCTAATGCTTAGACGTTCAGCTTGCCATTGGTAACTATAACTCATACCTACGTGAGACTTAGCTCTTTGCTTTATTTTATTGAGCAGTTTTTCATTCGCATTCTCAATATTTGCATGAGCGTCTTCTGGAATTTGACTACCAAAAAAACCACCGGTAAATTCACTAATATAAGCTTTGCTTGATGTCTCGTTTGTTTTAGGGAAAGTCATGCTTATGGTGCCATAACCTTTTTCTGCCGTTACCACAGGGTATTCAGAATCAAGGGTGATGTTGACCTGTGGTAGAGAGTGATGCTTGATATGTTGACGCAATGGCTCCCAATCTGACTCTTCAGCCATGTAAACATATAATTCAATACGCTTATTTAGCTTTATTTTTAAATCTTTGATTGATTTCATTGCATATAGAGCATTACTTATTGGCCCTTTATCATCTTCAGTACCTCTACCGATAAGTTTCCCCGGCTCAGAGATTTGATCTAGCGTTAACGGGGATTGTGCCCATTTACTTGCATTAAAAGGTTGAATATCTCCATGTGTGATCATGCCGACACGTTGTTTGCTATCACCTAAGCCAATAATTACCACATAACCATAATCGGTGTAGTCTAAACCTAACGTTTTTGCTTGTTTGGCCAGCTCAGTTTTAAATTGTTGGTGAGCTGGATTATCAGGAGAGTTTACACCTTCGATTGCTACGGTATTAAACGTCATTAATTGACGTAAGCTTTCGATCATTTCTTTTTGGTATGTTGATTCTGCATATTGTGCAGCTTTGGTGGCAACGTCACTAACTCCAGCAAAGCCTGTTAAAGGTATTAACAAGGTACAAGAGAGTAATAGAGACGTTAGATAGCTGATTTTTTTCATGGGTATTGTCCTGTGTTTTTTCTTTTTGTTAGAAGAAAAATTTTCTGTGGCTTGATATTACTACTATTTATAATAAATGGCTTTCGATAACCCTAGCTTATTTGAAGTGTTAACAAGCATTCGGTTGAAAGTACTGAGAGAGTTAGTTATATTTTCACAGCAGTTTTCTGATTTAAGTACTTTTGTTAGTTCTGTGTTAGTGTTTTTAGCTGTTGGTGTGTTCATTTTAAATTACCTCATTATGTTGCTTGAAGGTATTGTGGCGATAAAAGCCTAAATGAACCAACAATAAGAATTTAACCGCCCCATAAGTTCAGCTTATGCACCTTGTGGTTTTATTTGATTAAAGGAGAGTTAAAGTGGATAAGCGATTAAAACAGCTAAATAATTTACGTAGCTTTGAAAGTGCAGCTCGCCATCAAAGTTACAGTAAAGCAGCAGAAGAATTATTTGTTACACAAGCCGCCGTCAGCCAACAAATGAGGCAGTTAGAAGCGGCTATGGGTAGCAGATTGTTTACCCGTAACGGTAGGAAGATGGAATTAACCGAAAGTGGTGAAAAGCTTTATATGGCAACTCATACCGCGTTTAATACACTGTTAAAAGGCTTTAATAGTATTCAAACAGAAGAGGTTGCTGGTGCCTTAACCATCACCTCCACTCAAGCGTTTACTTCTTTATGGCTTATGCCTAGGTTGTATAAGTTTTCAATTAAACATCCTGAAATCAAAATAAAAGTTGTTTCTTCAAATGGTATTGAAGATCTGCGCCAAGGTCATATCGATTTAGCTATTCGCTTTATTACCAATAAAGAAGTAGATACCAGTGATGAGATGACTTATGAATTTATTGCTGAAGATCATGTTTATCCGGCCTGCTCACCACAATTGATGAAAGAATATAACTTTAAAGAGCCGCAAGATGTTTTGAAGTGCTGGTTAGTTAGCTTAGAAAATCAAGGTAGTATTGACTGGCCTACGTGGTTTAAGGCAGCGGGTGTTGAAAACTATCGATGTCATAAAAAATGGACAGAGGTTAGCACTGGAGATTTGGCGTTAAGTGCAGTACTGAGTGGTCATGGTTTTACTTTAGCATCACAAGCGCTTTTCTCTCAATATGTGATTACAGGACAGTTGGTTATTCCGTTTAATATCAAACATCCTATTTCCTTCAAACGATACTTTGTTTTTGATCCTAATTCGGCGAAAAAATCACGTCTAGATGTATTTATCTCCTGGCTTAAGGAAGAAACCCTGTTAGATGAACAAAGTACCTTAGCGGCTATAAGTCATGCTAGTTTATAGGAAAATATAAATACTTATTTTTGCTACTAAAGGGCAATTATTCTTTTAGGTTCTCTATCAGTATTGTGCAATATGCACACTTGCCACCTAAGCGGTCCTAATTTCGGCTTAGATCTATAACAACAGATAGTCCGCTTCGCCACCAAAGCGGTCGTTCATCATCTCATTATTAATGATCACTTTGTGCGCATTGCTGACGTAAGAGCTTGCTCCACTAACAGCAGCTCCCAGACATAAAACGGTCGTTATAATTAATGATTCCCTTATAACTTCTGAACGTTATTTATAGTCTTTTGGATGGGGCGGTATACAGCAACAAAGAAAACGCTTTTAGTAACTAAGTCCGATTAAGAGACATAATGAGCCTGTCCATATTTGATATATATTCTCAATAGAACTAAATTGTGTCCCATAGAAAATAATAACAAAATTAGTGTATTGCTTTTGCTAATTCATTCTTAACAATCTTTTATAGTAGGTATCAAATGAATCATTTTCGTATCTTAGTATTATTTTTATCTTTAATTACCCCTTCCATCTGGGCAGACCAACTAGGCAAGCAGATTAAAGCAGTAGAGAACGGCTTGTTACCTGCCAATGTATTCAAAGGAGATAAGCCTTGGACATTGCATGAACGCATGAAAAATTATGGTGTGCCAGGAGTGGGCATAGCAGTTATTCAAGATCACAAGGTTGTTTGGTTTAAAACTTATGGATTAGCAGATCGGGAAACAGGTAAAATCGCTAATAATAAGACTCTATTTCAGGCGGGTTCTGTTTCCAAACCTTTTGCAGCTTTTGGTGCTTTACAGTTAGTTGAGGCAGGTAAACTTTCTCTTGATGCTGATGTAAACTCATTTCTAAAGAGTTGGAAACTTCCTAATAACAAATTCACAGCACAAGCCAAGGTAACATTGAGGCATTTATTAAGCCATACAGGCGGTGTAAGTGTTCATGGATTTGGTGGCTATGCAGAAGGAAAGAAAGTGCCTACTGTGTTGCAGGTGCTTGAGGGTTCTGGACCTGCTAATTCATCGCCTGTTCGAGTGGATAAATTACCTGGCGAAGGTTTTCGCTATTCAGGAGGTGGTTACACTATTGCTCAGCTTATGATGAGTGATGTCACTGGTAAGCAATTTGATGACTTGTTAAATGAAATGCTAATAAAACCGTTAAGGATGATGCAAAGTACATATAATCAACCGCTACCACCCAATTTACTTAAACATGCTGCGGCTGGTGTGTTACCTGATGGTGTGGCAGTTCCAGGAAAGCGTCATATCTATCCTGAAATGGCAGCTGCGGGTTTGTGGACTACTGCTAATGATTTAGCCTTATTTACTATTGAAATGCAAAAAGCATTGAATGGTGAAAGTCAGCTTATAAGCAAAAGTATGGCAGAAACTATGGCGACTCCTGTTGATGCAGGTTATGGACTTGGATGGGGTATTAGTAAACGTGGAGGCTCAAGTTATTTTTCCCATGGCGGTTGGGATGAGGGATTTTCTTCACAACTAACATCTCACATGAATAATGGAGACGGTGTTGTGGTGATGATTAACTCCAACCACCCTGCATTTATAAATGAGGTAGTGAACGCTGTTGCACATACTTATAGTTGGGATGGATATGCTGTTAATGAAATATTAGCTATCCCTGAAGAGTTAATTAGTAAATACACAGGTCGCTACCGCTATAACGCATCATCTTCAATTTCAATTACACATCAGCAGGGCAAATTATTTATGAGGTATGCCGGTGAGAAGGCGAATGAGTTGCTCTACACTGGCGATGGTTTGTTCATGCGCAGAGAACGTACTACACCAATAATCTTTACTAATAATGATGACGCTTTACAGTTAAATTTTGTACTTGGTGATGGTACATACAGGCCGCACATTCGATTGGATAAAAATGTCCATCTGGCAGCTGATATTCTTGAGAAAGGTATCTATGCTGATGCACTAACAGTATATGAAAAGCTATTGACAGAAAGTCCTAGCGAAGCTTCTGTGTCAGAGGGGTATCTCAACAATACTGGATTAAGTTCAATGAAAGATAATAGTGTTTACGCCATCAAGATACTAACGATGAATACCGACCTGTACCCTGACTCAGCTAACACTTGGGATAGTCTAGCTCTAGCTTATCAGGAGTCAGGTAATATTGATAAAGCAATTGAACATTACCATAATGCACTTAAACGTGATCCGAAATTTGCATCTGCATTGAAGGGGGTTGCTGACTTAGAGAATAAAAAGGCACAATCAAAATAATTAGGAATATTTTCTAACCATCAAAAAATAGTAGTGTCAGTTATTATGTACTTAACATTGCGACTGGCCGTTTTGTGCTCATCGTGACTGCTAGATATATTGATTAGGGTCTTATGTTATGACCGCTTACTGTCCTAAAACTGTCGGTATGGCACTAAAACCTTAGGGCAGCAAAGTGGTATTAGTTAGCATTAAGATGTGGAATACCAACGGCAGCTTAGTTCACATAGAGGCTGGACGACTTATTGGTAAAAAGCCATCATCAAAAGCTTAACGTTTTTATCTATGGGGAAGGTCAGCTATCGGGAAACCGCTAGAGGAATTTGATTGTTAAGCCATGCCCGTTGTAGATCAAAACATACAAAAATTTTCAAATATTAATGTCTTCAGTGTGGCATAAGTCTATTTTTTTTTCGATGTTGGCCACACAAAAGCAGCGGGCTTAGTGGAAGTTTTTTCTGCTACGGCTGTATTCTGGGCGAGTATCCCCCTGATTAATTTCCCCGTTTCTTTGTGCTTACTACAAAATGTTTTTAGGTATAAAATTTCAACTCTACTACGTGCCCAAGGGGTTGTACGCAGAAATTTCAAACTTGATTTAAGGCGCGGTTTATTGGTGAAACAACGAATGTTAAGTAACTCACCCATCTTATCCCAACCAATTTTCTTCTCCAGTTCGGTTAGAATCTGTTCAAGTTTCACGCCGTGTAGTGGATCATTACTTTTATTCATAGTCTACTTAAAATCAAAAATAGTATTGTAACAAGTTTCCTAAATATTGACAGACTTATGCGCTTAACCCAGGTAAAAGTACACCTAGAACTTTATGGGAAAGCTAATGTCCTCAGTGAGCTTAGAGCAGGTCTTAGCGGAAGCAACGTTGAGACTTCTGCTTAGCGAACTGAGTGGGCTAAACATGTCTGTATACGATAACCCTATGTCTCACAATAAAATATCGAGCCAATCACGTGAAATCTGATATTACTGAGTAGTTTATTATTTATACAACTAATCTAATTATCATTATCATTAAACCAGCAAATCAGATATACTACGCGCCTTGAAATATCCATGAAACAATTTTAGCTCGGAGTATAGGCTTATCATCACAACAAGTAATATCACAATGCAATTTGGCGCAGAGCCGTTATTTGAAAACATTTCGGCTAAATTTGGCAACGGTCACCGCTATGGTTTGATTGGTGCAAATGGCTGTGGCAAGTCAACATTTATGAAGATACTTAGTGGTGATTTAGTGCCAAGCTCTGGCAATGTATCAGTAAGTACAGGCAACAAAGTAAGCACTTTGGGCCAAGATCAGTTTGCTTTTGAAACACACAATGTAATTGATACTGTGATCATGGGCGATATGCCTTTGTGGAAAGTAAAGCAAGAAAGAGATGCTATTTACGCACAAGCAGAGATGAGTGAAGCCGATGGTATGCGTGTTGGTGACTTAGAAAGCCAATTTGCAGAAATGGACGGTTACACCGCAGAAAGTCGTGCGGGCGAAATATTATTAGAAGCTGGTATTGAAGAATCTTTTCACTACGGTTCAATGCAGCAAGTTGCGCCAGGTTGGAAACTACGTGTTCTACTTGCACAAGCTTTGTTTGCTAACCCAGACATTTTGTTACTCGATGAGCCTACCAACAACTTGGATATTCATACCATCAGTTGGTTAGAAGGTGAATTGAACAAACGTAAATGCACCATGATTATCATTTCCCATGATAGACATTTCCTTAACTCTGTATGTACACAT
Source organism: Colwellia sp. 75C3 (assembly GCF_002836255.1). Classification (GTDB taxonomy): domain Bacteria; phylum Pseudomonadota; class Gammaproteobacteria; order Enterobacterales; family Alteromonadaceae; genus Colwellia. The sequence continues at coordinate 98,789 of NZ_PJAU01000060.1, forward strand.
ATGGCAGATATTGATTACGGTGAATTACGTGTTTACCCAGGTAACTATGAGTTCTTCTTAGCGCAGTCTGGTTTATTACGTGAACAGTTATTAGCGGGTAATGATAAAAAAGTTGCTGAAATCGCGGAACTACAAGACTTTGTTAACCGTTTTGGTGCTAACGCTTCAAAAGCGAAACAAGCAAGTTCTCGTGCTAAGAAAATGGATAAAATTAAACTTGATGATGTTAAATCATCTAGTCGTATTACTCCGAAGATTGCTTTTGCTCCAGGCAAAAAAATGCATCGTCAAGCGTTAGAACTTGAAAACCTAAGTCATGGTTTTGATGGCGAAGTATTGTTTAAAAATGGCGACTTATTACTAGAAGCTGGTGCTAAATTAGCTATTATCGGCGAAAACGGCGTGGGTAAAACTACCTTGTTACGTTGTTTAATGAGCGAATTAGAGCACATTGAAGGTGTTGTTAAATGGTCTGAAAATGCTTCTGTAGGTTATTGCCCGCAAGATAGTGGTTCATTCTTTGATAATGAATTAACACTGATGGAATGGATGTCACAATGGCGTAGACCTTGTCACAACGATTTAAGTGTTCGTGGCATGTTAGGTCGTATGTTATTTACTGACGACGATGCGAATAAAAAAGCACGTAACTGTTCAGGTGGTGAAAAGAACCGCTTGTTATTTGGTATGTTAATGATGGCTGATATCAATGTATTAATCATGGATGAGCCGACTAACCACATGGATATCGAAGCGATTGATGCATTAAATAATGCGTTGAAAGACTTCGAAGGCACGTTAATTTTTGTTAGTCATGACCGTGAGTTTGTTTCATCACTAGCAACGCGAATTATTGATATTAAAGATAAAAAATTAATTGATTTCCAAGGCTCTTTAGATGAGTACCTTGATAGCCAAATGCAGGCTCAAAAAAGCGCATAGGCTTAAGATTTTCTTTGATGAAGCATCTTTAAGTACGTTTTTTAAGTAAAGCTTCATAAAGTAAAATAAGTACTAAAAAAGTTAAGGCTGTTAATCGCACCTTAACTTTTTTTCGTTTAAGTTCGGGGAAATATGACAATTTTTTGTTGGTGTTTAGTTATGGGCGCTAAACTATTTTGACTTTCGTTTTAACATTTAAGTAGAGTTAACTTAATCACTAATAACTTGGTATTGCTTCAATAGCCTAGCAACACTGTTTTTAAATAAGGTATTCGCGGCGTTGATTGGCACTGTGTGCTGCGTAATAGCATGTCCTAAATAGAGACTGTAAAGTTCGTAAGCAATGGCGATACTTTCAACGTCTGCCGTTAATTTATTTTGTTCAACACAACGTACAATTCTATGGGTGAGGTAGCTGATCAATCTGTTTTGTTGATCAATGGTATACGTTCTAACTTTTGATGATGGTCTGTTTTGAAACTCGACTACAGCCTTGATAAAAGGGCAACTTACTTGATGTTCTATAAACATTTCACTGGTCCAATCGGCCCAGTTTTCGAGTAAAGCAATGACGTGATCTAAGGGATCTTCTCGCCACGCTTTTTTGATCACTCGTGTTCTAAATAATTCCTCACCATATTCTAGTATGGCTATTTGCATATCTTCTTTATTATCAAAGTGAGAAATTACCCCCGTTCTTGATAAATTGCATAACTTAGAAACCGTGCCAATAGTTATATCGGCAAGGCCATACTGACTACTGTGTATTATGCTTTGTTTAAGTATTTCTAAACGAGTGCGTTCGCCTTTATTCATTTCGATAGCCTTTACTCATTAAGCAGATAAAACCTGTGTTATGTTCTTAATGACGTTAGTATCGCTTAAAATTCTTCTGTGACCAAGTCCTTGTGTTTCAATTAAGGTGTTTTTTTCTTGTTGTAAGTACTGTGTCACATCGTCGAATGGGGCATATCTATCTTGACGGTCATGAATAAACGTTAAATCTAAGGCTAATTTATCGCGATTATTCTCAGTGGTTAATTGCTGCCATTTTTTGCCGTGTTGATGACTAATACTTTCTAATACTCGGGTGAGTAATTTTCTTGAAATCCCCGCTTGCTCTACTTTTTCAAACATTAATTCAAAAAACTTAATCGGAGAGGAGATTAATATTACCTTCTTACTTTCTAGTAAATAATTGGGCAGGTTTAGCGCAGCGATAGCGCCCATCGAATGACCAATAATTGCGTCAACCTCGATACGTTCCTCATTAAACTGTTCAATGAGTAACTCAAGCGTCTCGATAAAGCTGAGTAAATTTGAACTATTGCCAGAGGACCTTCCATGACCGATATGATCTATTGCCGCAACGGTATAACCTTGTCGGGTTAAGCTAAGGATCATTTGATCGAAGCTGTTGCTGTTATCGCCCCAACCATGGCTGGCGATAACAACCCTATCGCCTGAACCGAATAAATTAACATGGGCTATGCCCATTGATGTTTGCAGGTTTAGCTCTTTGTCTGGTTTGATATGCTCAAAATAATATTCACGTCGGCTATAAGGTTTCATTAATATTGTCTCGCCGAGCAACGCACTAAATTTCGGCGCTAATGTGCTTAATGTCGAGGTGATTCCTCGTGCGATTGACGTCAATCCAAACCGCGAACCACTTTTGTTAAAGTAACTAAATTTCATTATTTATGCCCACAGTTATATCTATAGTTAAGTCCAATGTTATATCCAAAATTAAATCCATATTAATGTCCACCCAATAAAATAGTACGACTGTGTTATTATAATAGTTCGACTGTACTATTTTGTAAAGGGCTTTATTAATTCTTACGGTTTCTTAGCGGAGGATGGCGGAAGATTGTTGTGTTACTTTGAAGGGATAAGTGTGCACGGGCTTCAGTTTTATTAGTAACCACAATGTCTGTATTATGGTTGTTTTGAGTGTTAATAAATCGTTTTCTGTCTATAAGTTGTTGTTAAGGTTATTTTCCTCAAGGTTGCCATTACTGTATTTAGGCAAGTCATTACTGGGTAAACGCTTTTTAAACTCACGCCTAAGAAAGCAGAAACTGACCAATGCTTGAATACAAACTGTAGCGACAGAGACATACCAAAGCTGTTCTATTTGAAAGTCACTTTGTTTTGATAACCAAAGAGCAGGCAATATAAAAGTGATTAAACGGGTAGCGGTACTGAGTAAAGCGGGCATGGTATTACCCAGCGATTGAAACATTCCTGAACAGGTAAAAACCAAACCAGCGGGTACAAAGTTCCAACAAATCATTTGCAAAAAGATCACGCTAATCAAGATCACTTCTTTATCATCAGAAAAACCTTTCAGCATTAATTCCGCTTGGGTTAAGCAAACTAAAGTGATAACAGCCATTAATGAGCAGGTCATAATGGCAGTCCAAGTAAAGGTTTCTCGCACTCTTTGGTAATTTTGTGCGCCAAAGTTTTGCCCTGCAATCGCAGGTGCGGCAAAAGCAATAGCCATAGCGGGTAAAAATAGCGCTTGCATTACCCGCGATCCAAGACCAAAAGCAGCTTGGGCATCAGCGCCAAAAGGTTGAATTAACCAATAAATAGCGGCCATATAAATAAACATCAAAAAGAACTCTCCACCGGCAGGCAAGCCAATGGGCCACTAGATAAGCTTTATTGATTGTAGTATATTCCTGCCCATACTGGTCCACACAGAGCTATTAAACCATGAGCAAACCAACATTAATAAACTATTCGCGCATTAGTACAACCAAGCAAACAAGCGGTACAGGACTAGCGCAACAGCAAGACATTGAAGTAATGAATCAACTATCGGATAAGTATCAGCTAGAAATTGATTCACGTACTTTTAGTGATGTTGGTAAGTCAGCTTTTAAAGGGTCCCATTTAGAAAACGAATTAGGCCGATTGATAGCGTTAATTAGTTCTGGTGATATTGAACCTGGTTCAATCATTGTTATGTTTTCCTTAGATAGATTATCGCGCCAGCATTTAACTAGTGCAGTCAGTCTATTATTAAATATCATATCTAAAGGGGTAGGTATTCACACCACTATTGATAATCGTCTATACGTTAACGATTCAGATAGTTTAATGGCTGATTTAATGATGAGTTTAATAGCCTTTGCAGTAGCAAACGAGGAAAGCGTTAAAAAGTCTACACGAACTAAAGGTAACGCTATGAAGATAATAAACGAGCATCAAAGCGGAAAGCGCAGCCCTGATGGTTTCGCCTTTGCTGTTAAATCGGTTGGCTCGCATCCTTGGTTTATCAATACATCAGATGGAACGGTAAAACCTGATAGTTATTACTTTCCAATTGCCCAGGAAATAGCAGCACTTTTAATTGATGGTTTATCACCTATGAAAGTAAAAGCTATTATAGATAGTAAGTACGATGCTAAAAATACGGCTACCTGGCGTATTGATTTAATACGAAAATTGCACGTACAAGGGTCATTAACAGGTGATAGAGTATTAATAATGGATGATGTGACCCATACATTAAAAGGGTATTACCCTCGGTTATTATCAGATGTTGCAGCGTACCAGCTTGTTAAGATACGCGAATCACGCGCAATACCAGCAACAGAAAGCAACAGAGTATCATTGTTAACAGGAATGAGTATTTTTGATTGTGCTTGTTGTGGCGGTGCTGCTGGTTCGGCTATCAATACAAAATCTGTAGTTAGTTATTTCTGTAGACACGCACGTAAAAAACAAGCAACTAACGGTTGTACAGGTTGGACTGTTCGAGCGGATTACATCGACAAAGCTATAGTTAATATTTGTGCTGATGAAATTGGTAAGCAAGCAAATAGAATTGATAACTCACAGCAAATAGCTACTATTGAATTAGATATATTAACTAAGAAAAACAAGATAGCTGAGTTTAATACTATTGCATTAGAAGTAGCGCTTACTGTGTCCCTAGCTAAATCAATGGCGACATTGGAGCAACAGGTAAAAGAATTAGATGCAGCATTGATCGAAGCTAACGCAATAGCGGAAATTGATACTAACTCATTATCTGAACAATGGGACAACATTAAAGATATACCGAACCAATCAGATATTGCAGCTAGGGTCGAGTTAAAGCAGATGATACGTAAATCAATTTCACATATCACCGTAACTAAAAATGATGGATATTCCTGTTTTACAATAGAGGTTAACTTAATCAACGGGCAGTCTCGATCGGTTGATTGTATTAAGGGTAAGTTAAGTAAAACCTATTCAACAGGAACTATACAGCACAGTATTGATGGTGGTTATATGAAAGAAGTTAAAACAGGTATGTCTGATTTTATTGGTTCACACGTACATGAGCAGTTACCTGTCATTGATGAACTGTAAACAGTGAGCCAATAATATTAGCCTCGATACACCATAGCCCTAACACCTGGGCTATTTTCCACCTCTACAGCCCAATAGATTCAATGGGACCAGCCAAACAAGCAAATAGAGTTTGCTTAATTGTTAAGGCTGTTAACTATATCAAAGGATTGTTTTAATGGTTCTGTGTGGCTCTGTCGAATCCATTATTAAGGTATTGCTGTATTTTCCCAGGTGTTCTAGTCTCAACCTGTTTTATTAGTCGGTTGCGAAAGTTTCGCAACTTAACCTCCTGGTAAGGTCGAAAACTTTTCGCCCTTATGGCGTAAAGTCCTGCAGCTAAAATATAACTGAATATGTTGTTATCAGTAAAAGTTCACAACTGATTAAATAATACACCAATATCCGCTGTTACACTTCTGTTACTACGTGTCCAATACTTGTCAGTATCGGACATAGTGCTACAGCCCTTTAAAATGACCCCTCACTATGTCCACTTAACGAATAACTTGATATGCATAGTATATTCACTGACTTATGCAGCACCTATGCAGTTTTAAGCCCTATTTGTGGGTAGTTATTCATATGGTTAATTATCGCCCTGTTTTTGTATGTTTGTACAAAAAGGTCGATTAAATCAATAAATAGTAATTCGTTACGTATGGGTTACGGTTTCTCAACACTTACTTACAGTTACTACAAGTATTCACTATACAATCCAGGAATTAAAAACCACACAGATAGTAAGGTAAAAAATAATGAGCAACATCACGTTAAACGGTCTTAACGATTCTTTGTGTAACCACGTTATCGAAAATATTCTAAGTTCAAAAATAAGGATTGATTGTTCATTGAACCAGGATGAAATTATGGAACTGATAAGCGGCAGTTATCCCCATGACTTTGATTATTCCATTGACTACAACAGTGAAGCATTATCAGTTATGGATAATACAGACCTCACGAATCATGATTCTGTTTTGTATGGTTTAGATGATTTAGATTTTAGCGGCCTAGATTCATCATGGGCATGTTTGAGGCATGAAGCGCAATTGATAGTTAATAACGTGCTGCAGAGCATCACTAGCAGCGTTATAGCCTCATTAGCTGAAGAGGTTCACAATACCACTAGCTGCGCTGAAACGCTCGGTTTTACTGGTTCATTAGGCTTTAGCTCTAACTACCTATTGGGATATTGCGCGCATGAATCAGAATCACTTGAAGGTGTCGCGATATACAGAGGGGCCTATCAGGTTGAAAGTGAACTTGATGGAGTAGAACACGTTATAGCTAATGGTTTATGCGCTAGCGCTTGCTGGACTGCTGAAGCGTGAACACTGTACACCAGCTAAGTGAAACAGAGTTTCAAGCGTTGCTATCTGCAGCTAACGGGAATGTTAAAAGGGTATTGATAGCTAAAAGAAACTTTGAATTATCACTTATAGAAAGAGGGTATAAATTAACCTCTATTTATAAAGGGGACTCGGTAAAGGTTAACTTGCAATGCGACAAGGGCCACGGCTACAGCGTTGCACCATACACTTTTAAACAGGGTCACGGTTGCCCAGACTGCACAATGCAAAGCCCTAAAATAGCTAAAGCCTCATTTACTGCACTTGTACTATTAAGAAATCATGTTCAGTTATCTGATTATGTGAGTAGTAAAGCAAAAGTAAAATTAAAGTGTGATAAGGGTCACGTATTCCAAAGTACACCAGGGACCTATATACAAGCTGTAACTGGCTGCGCTACCTGCTCTAAATGTTCCCCTATTTCAGCAAAAGAAAGCACACTAAAAACCCTAAACGCTAAGGGATACACCCCTTTAAGTCAGTACGTAAACGCTAAAACTCGCATGAATGTTATGTGTGATAAGGGGCATGAATTCGATATTACCCCAGATAAAATCAAGCTAGGTAGGGGGTGCAGGGTGTGCGCTGGTAATTGCCCTATCAAAGCAGGAATTGATTTTAAAAATATGGTTATCAGTCGTGGGGAAATCCAGTTAAGCGAATATAAAGGCGATACGGTAAAGGTAAAAATTAGGTGCGAAAAAGAACATGAATATTTAATTATACCTGGCTCTTATAAGGTGGGTAGAGGCTGCGCTAAATGCGCTAAATATGGCTTTAACCCGAACGAACCAGGATATATATACATTCAAGAAATAACCTTAAATAGTGAGGTTCAGGGGTATAAGTTCGGTATAGCATTCGACCCAGTAACAAGAATTAAGAGCATTCGATTTTCGTCAATATTTAAACATAGAATTATATTTACCCATAGGTACGACCTAGGCCGCGATGCCTTAAACCTTGAAAATATAATCAAGGGCCAGTTTAAGACTAGCCATTTATCTAAGCAGGATATGCCACAAGGATTTACTGAAACAATATCCCCAGGTGATTTAGAGCCATTGATTAAAGTAATAGAAACATTTAACCAGCAATTAACTAAGCCAGGAATAGCAGCATGAATAATTTAAAAGGTATCTCACGACCTAGAAACAGTACGTCCATTGCCAAAAGAAAGGCACATGCTGCAGCAAATGCAGAGCATTTAATAAGTGTACATGACAATTTAATGCATACACGGCCCAGTTACCTGAAAGCTAGAAACACAATGATTACGCAACTCAATAGCATTTTGAACCACTAAAATTAACAGGAACACTTATCATGATTAAGTCAGTATCACTTATTGCTATTAGCTCATTGGCTCTATGTATGACAGCACAAGCAGTCCAGTTTATACACCCGTTAGACTTTGATAACAGCTTAGTACAACGTAAAGAAGTAGCGGCTTACATTCGTTATCAAGTTAAGGAGGATTACTGTAATGGTGCGGTTGATATGTGTCAGCCCTCAATGTTACGCATGATGGAAAATCAAAACTTATCCTCATTTAAAAAGCTTATGTTTGCTGAAGATCGAAAGATACTAGACCAGGTAATTGATACCTACTGTGATGGTGTTCTTGATATGTGTAGTTATTTCAACTTAAACATGATGTATCGAACCGACCTAAAAGCAAGCAAAAAGACATTAACCTGGTAAGGAATTAAAACAATGAATAACGATTATCAGTATGGCTATCAATGGTCGTCTATGACTCAGGGCCGTAGCTATAGCGGCATTAATGATGGTGCAAAGGATAGCCGCATAGAGTCAGAAAAGAATATAAGAGCGGCAGAAGATCGACAGCTTAAACGAGAACTACACGCAGAAAAGTTAAAAGGTAAATCATGAACCAGTTAATAAAAATACTCGCTCTAAGCTCATTGGCTCTATGTACATCAAATGCTTACGCTACAAGCGGTTCGCTTGATGCTTTCAACTGTCATACGGATACGCGCATCAATCATTATCATTGTCACCAGAGCGCAATTAAACCAGCACCTAAAACGGGATATAGGAATGATGGTGGCAAAGCTATTGTTGAAGCTTTCCAGGCATACGCTGACAAGGTTGAAAGGGATGAAATACGGGGCAATAGCAGAGGGGGTAAACGTCAACGTACAGGTGACAACTTTAAAGCAGGTAAGGCCCAAAGGGTAAGCGATACAGAGCAAGCGCGTAAAGATGAATGGTTCAAGTCTCGTATGGCTGAACTGAAAGCAGAACAGAATAATAAATAACAAAAAGTAAGGGCGCAACAAGTGACAACTAAAAAACAAGAAAAGAGAAACGGAATACCAAAACCTAAAGCTGGTTGTGTAGGTCGTGAAGTGTGGAATCGAATTGATATTATTATCAAGAAAAATCATCCTCAATACTTCCCAAGTGTAAAAGCATTAACTGATGATTTAAAAGAACAGGGCCGTGATTACGGTTCCCATGTAATAAAAAATACTAGAGCTAGATATAAGAAATTCCACGACCACGCAGAAAAGGAATTAGCAGCAGGTTACACAAGTCATAAGGTAGAAAAGAAAAAAGAAAAGAAGGTGATTATCGGTATAGCTGCAGAGCCTGTAATCGAGCCTGAAGCCGTAGAAACTGAAGCCGCGACAACTGCACTTGCTGAAGTGGTTCACGAGGTAATAGGACCTATTGAGGACCCTTATCTTGAAAGTTTTATTGAGTTCCAGCAGTTCAAACAGTCCATGAAAGCCAGGGGCCTATAAACAATTTATCCAGGTCTATGAAAGTAGCCCTTCATCAAACTACCCAGGAAAATGAACCATGAATAATTTAAGCGCAGAATTAAACGCAGCACTACACGGTGCGGTATTTGCATTTAGTAAATGCAATATAGATTTAGAGGGGCAGCTATTTAACAACCATGATGTAACAGGGTTTACCCCTAAGTTACCTGGTGTGGTTATGGGTAACGCTAAATGGATTTCTGATTACGCAGTATGTAAGCAAGATAATTTATTTTTTATGCGCTTAATAAACATTAATGATATGCGCGCAGAGTGCCTAAACCATACCGCCAACATACCAGCAAAAAGAAATGATGGGTCCTGGTATGTATCTTTTAATACTGTAGAAGAATTAGCAGTATTCATACTAGCAAACAACCACTAAACCAGGAATTGAACCATGAAGAAAATAATACTATTAGCCCTGGCAGCGGTAAGCTTTACAGCGCTAGCCCATGATTATGATGGTAATGATTATGATACAAGCACGTTATACATGGCTATCTGGGAAAATGAAAGCAAGGTAAGCGAGTTGCAAAGTAAAGTAAGTGACCTTGAGGACCAAGTAACAAAACTTATCCGTACAGTTAGGCAACTAAAAAACGAACACTAAACCCGTACTACATAAATATAACTTAATAATCAGGATTATGAACCAGTGAAAAAAGTATTAATATCTGCAGCAATAGCGCTTACCTTAACGACAGCAGCACAGGCACAAGAAAGTATTGATTGTGAATTCCTTGGCAAGTACGCAGGGGCGGTCGCTTTCGCTTATCACTATGACCCATTAATAATAGATGAACACTTGAAGTCTGATGTAACAACAGAGAACCGTAAAAACATCATACTTAACTTTTTAAATACTAAAATGCTTTTGGATACCGAATCATACAACGGACAAGCAGCAAGCTTTAAAAAGTCCCTGGTGAAGAATGTAGAAGATTATTATACAAATGTTGTTCTTGTAGAATGTGAGGCTAACGGGTCTATTGTGATAAAGCCTAAATAGGATACCACTAGAATAAATCACAGTAAGCCCCTCCGATGGTTAACCCACTGATACACGATTTTGTGCGCGTTAACCTCAAAGCTTTTTTTTATATTCTCCATAATCAATGGAGCGTACCACTAGTACAGGCTGCCCTTTAAACCTGAACTGGGATGATGATATATCTCGAATGGTTTACCTACCTAGAATGGCTCGTTTAGGGTCTTTAACGCACCAAGTCAGCACCTATGGTACTAGCAATGTAATCAAGGGGGTATGCCTGAGGTAAAACCACTTGCTATGGTGACCCAGCCGTCCCTAAATTTTACACGTTTTATAAATTATATATTCATTCCCCCCGTTGATGATAAAGACATCAATGTCCAGGGGTAAGACAGTTTTGTCCAGGGGGTATGCTGAAGGTAAAAACCTTTGGTATTGTTAACACGCTGATACTAAATTTTGTATAAATCAAACTTTGAAACATTTAAAAGCCCATTATATGAATAGTTATTCATGGGGGGTAGAGTTCTAAAAACTTGCCCCATGTAAAATTCAGATGCGGTGTGTTAACAATAATGATTCGATTTACCCCAGCTATACCCCCTAGGGGGCAAGGGTATACCCCTAATTAATGTTAGTCATACCATACATAGGAGCATCATTTATACGCCCTACATTAACGCATAGGGCCTCTACATATATGAATAGATACCTATCAATTACGTATACCTAATCATACTGATACATCCTCGAACAAACTCAAAGCTTTCTTAAAGTCTGCTACCTGCTTAATAGACTTCATACCCTCGATACCTAATGCCATAACATCACGATAGTTAGCCTTACTATTCAATAGCTCTATGACCTGAGCCAATAGTATTAAGGTGGTGGTGTCCTGGTCATAGCCCTTGTGATTCATCCAGGCTATAGCGCGCTGTGTTGTGGTACTGGTCCTACTATCCCTGGCATTAGCTATCGCTTGTTCTGCCTCTGTTGGTGCTACTGTGCAGCCGTGTACCTGTAGGGCCATGTGTACGCTATCAGGGTTAAGGTGATACTGTGCTGCTATCTCTTCTATAGATAGGCCCTTGTTATACTCTTTTACTACTTCTTTAGAGCTAATCAATATTCTATACCTCGGTATTGTGGCAACATGCAGCACCGCGCTAGTGGTGTGCTGCCGTTGCTGTATAAGTAATTAAACTAAAGGAATTGAGCCATAAATATAACACCTGGAACTATTGTTAATTGTTATGGTTCGATCTTGTTATATAGTCGCTGTCCCAACAAGCCAGCGCAGCAAGCTGCTGCTTGTCGGGTCCCTGCTAGACTAAATTAATAGTGTAAGCGTAGGGTGTAAGGTAAAAAGTGTAAGGTAAAAGGGCAATTCCCTCTATTAAAACAATAGAGGGTTTTTCTCTATCACTATTTTGTTGCTAATGCTTTCTTGGCGCTAGGCGAATTCATAAACCCAGACACCACACCCCTGGACCTATCAACAGCTTTAGCTATCTGCGTGTTATTTTTACCATCACGTTTTAATGCAATAGCTTTTTCTTGCCAGGTTGAAATGTCTTTGTTTTCTAGTGCCGTTAATCGATCGTCTGTTATATCCTGGCGCACAGTTGATACTGTTGATTGTATTTCTAAGCGTTTTACACGGTCCTCTAGGTTCAATATTCTGTCGTGTGCTGTCACTTGTTTAGCCACAATATTAACCGCCTTGTTTAGTGTTGTGGCCTCTGCAACATCTGCCACAGAATAAATATTATCCCTTTTCATTGCCTCGATTTTAGCTATAGCAATGGGACCCCCAAAAATATGCATTCTACTGTAAGCAAAATTATGATTTTCTTGAAGTTTTCGTCCACTATGTTTAACCTTTTCTAGCCAGTCAGCCGCAACATGATTATCTTTTCCAGTGGTGGCAACAATAGCCACTATATTTAAAGCTGTATTAGCATCAACGCCACACAGCAACAGGTCAAATATTTCTATGCAGTTTTGTTGCATTAGTTTATAAAATATTCGTTCTGGGTCCTCTTCAAGTAGTTTCTCTGTAATCTCCTGTATTAGTTGGGTTTCTTTGCTTGCGTACTCTGCGTTAATAGCGGTGATTTTCTTTCTTCTTTCGGCTTGTTCTAGTTGCAGTAACTCTCTAGGGTCTGTAATTATTGCTGTCATAACTATTCCAGGTAATTTAATAGGTTTTATGTGGTGCTTTCGCCTAAATGACTTATTAATTGTGGTGTCCTTGCCCATACTGTGAAAGCTGTTTACGACCTAATACCAACGCTTTCAGGTGATAACCTCTCAACCATTCCGTTTCTATTGTTGGGTCCTCGACAGCGTTCAAAGCTTTGTTAAACTCATTAGCATATAATTCATAATCCAGTAATAAATTACGGTTGTATTGTTCTGCCTCCATACCTTTAGATAGAAAAACACCATCACGGTTAACGGGGTAAGCCTTACCAGTTAAGCGCGTAAACTCCTGGTAAAGCTCTATATATTGGCTATCGGTTGTAACTTGGTGCTGTAGTAGTTTTGGTTTAATGATACTCACTGATAAACCATCCTTTTAATACTTGTACAATTAGGTCAACGGGCGCACGTTCTGCCCCTCTCATTGCCCTTAAACGGTTTAGATATGCTATTGCATCAATAACAGGATAAACACCTTTTAGAGCGTGCTTTGTGCCTATGGTCATAGCTGCATGTTTGCTAAGTTCATTGGCGAAAGTATTAATATCATTTGATACTAAATCCTTACCTGTTTGGATAGGGCATAACCCAGGAGAACCAGCAAGTAATAGCATGGCAATGTATTGCTCTAACTTGTTATAATACCTTGTGTTTGATTGGCTGCTATCGGTACGTGTGCCTGGCTTATCGGTAGTAGCCTTACTAATTCTAGTCACTGAGCTATTAAGCATAATAACCACCGTGTTTAATTGCTTTAGCGACTCGATACAAACCGCGCTTTAGTGTTGTTTCCTCTAAACCATCAGCAACAGCTATTACCTGTTCTGATTTAGCTTTACAGAAAGCCCTATACGCCTCTATTTCAGTATCAAACGTACCTAAATGTATTTGTATACGATTAGCAGAATAAGCAGCCGCAAACCGCTTTTTATTAATCTTAACGCCAGCAGGTAACCCTGATTTATTCGGGGTAACCTTAACTATACTTGCTATAGGCGTAGGCACGAATAAGCAGAACTCAGGACAGTAAACCCTGTTATTAGGTAATACTAATCTAGCCGTTAGTGCATGGTTCTTAATGTAATTCAAATCAAACCATACTTTAAACACGCTAAACCGTTGCCACTCAGGGCAAACAATAAAACCTTTGTGTTTATGTTTAGTGCTATAGCAAAGAGCTAGCATATCGTGCCAGGTTCTATAAGCAGGGCAAACGTAAGGTACACCGTTAACTGTTGGTTTAACCTGGGATGTAGAGTCGTTAATACCCACACCAAACAATATAGATTCTTTAGGGTTCTTGATTTTGATAATAGGAAAGTCAGCCATTAACTAGCACCTCTTTCAGCAACTAACAGTTTAACGATCGCTTTCATTTCATCGTCAGACTTTCCAGCCATAATAGCGTGGATAACTGCATCAAGTTCAACGCTTGACCATACGGTAGTCTGTAGTGCTATCTTAACACCTGCTGGTATCAATCCTGCTTGAATGCGTTTGTATAGGGTCGCTTTACTGATACCAAGTTTTTCAGCAGTTGCTTTAGAGCGTAATAATTGTAGATTGTTCATGTTTAAAAGTACTCACAAAGTTGTGTGAACTAATAATAATTGTGGGTGATTGGTGGGCAGAAACGAAAAAAGCCACCAGTATAAGTACACCCTAATGATTATCATTAGTTAGTGAACTTACGCTAAGTGACCTCTTAATAGTGGTTTTAGTAAGTCGCTAGGTTTTATTACCTAACTCCGCTGCCTTGTTACTTTTGTAACTGCGGTTGGCTTAATGAAACGGATAGTATCGGCCTCAATAAGTGATAGCAAACAATAACTGGTATTTTAGTACTGTTCGATTAGTCGCTAATCGGTTGTAAACTTAAATTACTGCCTGTGGTTAACGTATGGGCGTGTAAGCTGCTTAAATAAAATATTATATCAATGTGTTCGTTATTTTATTTTACGGCCTTTACTGCCTATTTAAGTGGGTTGTAGGGGGTATGTAAAGACAGTCTTGTGGTTGATTGGTAGACCAATTCACCATTAGGTAGGTTTTATTGTTATTTGATGTAAAAGATAGCCTTATGGTTTATAGGTAAGCCAATAGCGAGCAATTTTTTAATGCACGGTATATCAGCATGCCATAGAGAAAAATCAATGCTTACGTATCTCTTTGTTGTAATAAAGTAATAACATAACAGCATTACTGCAAAGACAACCGATATTGAACTAGCAAAACCAGCACCGGCAATACCCATGGCATAACCAGAGCCCCAACCAGCAATCAAAATAGGTGACAGAATAATATTGAGTAAAATAGACAGCGTTTGAATAACCATAGTCGGTTTGACAATACCTGTTCCACGTAGCGCAGAGCTGATAGAAACCATCATAAATTGCAACGCCATACAGGGAATGAACCAGTGTAGGTAAGCTAAGCCCATGGTCACAGTTTCAGGGTCTTGTGATATTAGGTTGAGGTAAAATTCTGCTCCGATATAACCAATGATACAAACAATGACGCCAAGTACAGTAGATAACATCATCGATTGGTTGAAGGTGAGGTTAGCGTCTTGTTGATCTTTCGCGCCTACGGCATGAGATATGAGCGCAGCAGTACTAACATTAAGTATTTGCGTAAGAGCGAAGATTAAAAACATCGCATTACCCGCTAAGCTCAGTCCGGCGAGTGCAGCGGGGCCTAACTTACCAACAAAATACAAATCAACAATGAAATACAGTGTTTGAATCAGCATGCCTATCATCATAGGCAAGGCCATCGAGATCAAATGTTTAGGAATTGAGCCTTGGGTAAGATCTTTCATTTTTGATGAAATCCGTTTGTGAATGTTTTTAAGTCAAATGATTAAGGTAAAGCTTACTCGCACTTTCAGATGATTTTGTGCGCCAACACTTTATCGTTTAATTGTAGGAGGCGAAAAGGCTGCTTGTACATCAGCACCAAAAAGTTGAGTGAACTAATAACTACCGGCTAGCTTTGATGGATTGTTGATTTTATGTTAACGCATTAATCTATTTATAGATTTGTACACTTTAGAACAGTATAAGCACATTGTTTGTATATTTTATTTATACACCGTGATGTATAATCACCGAAAAGTTAAATCAAAATTGTATGAGGCTCATTGTAATGTTAGCCTTTCATCAATAATCAAGGAACAACAATGTTAATTCTAACAAGAAGAATAAGTGAAGTATTGATCATCAATGATGATGTCAAAGTAACAGTGCTAGCTATACAAGGCAATCAAGTTCGCATTGGTATTGATGCACCTAAGCATGTTTCAGTTCATCGTGAAGAAATATACAACAAGATTCAAGAAGAGAAAAGCACTACTTCTGGTGATACTTTGGTTGAACCAGAACAGCCAAAAAACCAGGTTCAACAAGAGCAAGTAACGACTACTTTTGATACTTTGTTAGAGCCAACACAGCCAAACAACAAGATCGTCAATATAGTTTTTAAGAAGTCTCGCAAGGTTGCTTAACCAGCCATTGCAGTAATTAATTTAGTTAGAAATAATTAGAGAAAATAAAAAGTAGCATTAGTAGTAGCGACTATCGTATTCACAGATGCAAAGGGGTTATTCGCATCAGGTTGCCACTCATTTAATCAAAGTAATACCAAGTACATTAATTAATTGACCACTTAGCGAGAATTAAAAGGCTTAGAGGCAAGGCATTGATTGAAGCGAATGGTTATTCAGGAGGATGTGCTCCTGCATCCTCTAATAAGCTGTATCCATGCAGCGTCCTTCTCAAAATCAATAACGCAGCATGTAAGCCTTTTAAGCTCGCCCTTTGGGAGTTTATTAGCAAACTAATAACTGCTCAAAATTAAAGAAATATAGAATGACTATGTTTAAGTAATTCTGATTGTTTTAAGCTCGCTAATATAACTCTAAGTTGATTAATTTCTTAGTGTAATTGGTATAGAGGAAAATAATTTTGAATAAAGCACTGGAGCTATTTCTAGCTGATGAAAAAAACAAACGTACAGTCACTATTCTTGAATCATTACTTGATGGAGTTTCTGTCATTCAAATAGCAAGTAAGCAAGATGTAACTCGTGACGCCGTTTATAAGGTCAAAGAGAAATACATTAAGTAAGGTGAAATTTATTCCCCTTACACAATGTCTAAAGGTTGTCAGTACAACTAGGCATTAATAATTAACCACCTTTTGAGGTGGTTTTTTTATGCCTGAAATTTAGTGAGGCATAACAGGATCCGTTATATCTATCGTTAATGGGGAATAAAATCACTTTTCGTTGCTAATCTAATCCAAATCATTAAATAAATATTAAATACATTAATCTAAATTAGCATTTCAAACGTACGTTAATTTAAAGAGGCTATTGATATATATTTTGGATGCTATTTGAATAATTTAATGATGTTTAACCTAGTTGTTTTTAACCTTGCCTGGTTTGGCTTGGTTTATTGGGGCAATACTTTTATTCCCTTTAGCCTGTTATTGCTTAGTGCTCACTTATATTTTATAGCAAAAGTACCGAGTGAATTATGGTTAATACTGTCGATAACCGTCATTGGCATCTTTATCGACTCACTATTTCAATATTCCACTGTTTTTATTTTTGCTAACAGTAATCACATTCCGTTTTGGTTGATGGTGTTATGGGCTTGTTTTGGGGCAACTATTTGTCATAGTTTACAATTTTTAGCTAAATCTAAAGTCTTACAACTACTGGTTGGAGCATTATTCGCACCATTAAGTTATATGGCAGGTTACAAATTTGAAGTGGTTGATTTTAGTTTGTCACCGCTAATAACATACTTAATATTGAGTTTTATCTGGGCATGGTTATTTGTTTTATTTTTCGCTTTAAAAGATAAATTAGTCAACGTAGAGGTGAGCCATGTTTAGAATTCCTTATTATTTATTCTCTGCACATTTTTCGTGTTTTTGCTTGATAACAATTTGTTTGTCACAAAATGCGGCCTTTGCAAAAAGTATGACTGATGCAATGACGTTACCCAACAATTTTAAAAGCACTCTGGATACACGAAAGTTTGTATCGATTGGTGAAACGACCTTTTCTTTTTTGTTTTGGGATCTCTATAAAAGTCAGTTACTGACAACATCAGGAAAATATCCCATTGAAATAGAAAAAGATAACTTACTGCTGGATATCAATTATTTGGCTGATATTTCGAGTGATGACCTTATTGAAAGAACCATTGAGCAATGGCAACACCTAGGCATAACGCCAGAAAAATACCAAGATTATTTGCCGGAACTAAAAGCTATTTGGCCAAATATTACCGATGGCGATAGTTTAACTTTGCTTATTCACCAAGGACGCAGTGTTTTCTATTTTAATCAGCAATATGTTGGCGTTATTAATGATGCCAAATTTGGGCAAATGTTTTTGGCTATTTGGTTATCTGAAAATACCAGTGAACCAAGCCTTCGCCATGAATTATTAGGAGGTATCAAAGATGAATAAACTTAAGCATTTTATACTTATAGCAATGGTTAGTGTGTGTATCTCTAGTTGTTCTACAGCTTTAAACGATTATCAAGAGACTGAAACCCCTTTTGATATTAAGAATTACTTTGATGGTCAGGTTATCGGTTGGGGTATGGTTCAAGATTACTCTAATAAAGTAAGTCGACGCTTTTGTGTTGAAATAGTGGGCAGTTGGCAGGGCAATGATGGCGTGCTTGCCGAAACATTCTACTTTAATGATGGTGAAGTCAGTTATCGAAACTGGCAATTATCAAAAAAAGTCGATGGTAGCTACCAAGGGCAAGCGGAAGATGTGGTAGGAACAGCCCTTGGTAAACATCAGGGCTTTGCTTTTCAGTTTCAATACCAATTATCATTAGTTGTCGAAGATGAAACTTATCAAGTCTTTATGGATGATTGGATGTATCAACTAGACGAACATCGGGTAATGAATAAAACCTCAATGAGTAAGTTAGGTATTAACGTTGCGGAAGTGACATTGTTTTTTGATAAACAAACACAAGTACAAACCTGCCCAAATGGCAACTCGATATAAATACACTGTTGTTAGGAGTAAATTTTTTGCTCTGTTTTTACTCTGACAGTTGTATAAATTAACATTTTTATTCATTAACGTATGGATAGATATAAACCAGAAAGTGATACTGCTATGAACGAAACAACTGTGACCTTACCCATATTCCCCTTGCCGGTATTCTTATTACCAGAGGGTGTCACCAAGTTACGAATATTTGAACCTCGATATTTAAAGATGATGAGTATTGCCTCATCGAATCAAGGCTTTGTTATTTGGTTAAATGATACCAGTATTAATGCCGATGATAAGGGCGAAAATATGCAGTGGGGTAGTTGGGTCGACATCATTAATTTTGATCAAGGCGACGATGGTATTTTAGAAATTGACGTTAAATGTAAGTCGTTGGTCGTTATTAATAGCGTAGAGCAAGACAATGATAATTTACATTTTGGTGATGTTAGCTATATAAAGCATTGGTCAGATATGAGTACAGATAAAGCAACGAGTGAGCTATCAACATCGCTTGAAAGTATCTTTGCACAGAATGAAGCGCTTAACGCTCTATATCCCGAAAAACTTTTCAATGATAGCCATTGGGTTTTAGCAAGGTGGTTAGAAATACTGCCAATTGAGTTAGGGGTAAAAAATGACTTCGTTGTTAACCATAACTTTCAAAAGGCGAAATTGTTTGTTGAATCAATTATCTTTAGCTAGATTTTAGAAAGTATTTAAATATTTTTTAAATAACTTACGAATATCTTCTATTTAAAGTGATCCTGACATTTATTTGAACGTATAACCTAACATGTTTAAATAAATAGTGAGATGAAGCAATGCAGACTAACTTGCTAAGCAAAGAGACAAGTGCTAAATCTACTCATATGTCAGATAAAATAAATCACCCACAACTTTGTCAATGGCTTGATTCAGTTGCGCATAGTAGAGACAAACAAGCTTTCACTCACTTGTTCCAGTTTTTTGCACCAAAAATTCTACGTATTGCGCGTGGTAAGTTCCCTAATGAAGCGCAAGCCAATGAAGTAGTGCAAGACACTATGAGTAATGTTTGGCGAAAAGCACACTTATTCAATAAGGATAAGGGCGCGGCTACCACTTGGGTTTATACGGTAATGCGTAATGTTACTTTCGATATGCTAAGAAAAATTCAAGGCAACAAAGAAGATAACCTGAGCGATGATATTTGGCCTGTAGCTGAAAGTATGAGCTGTGAGACTGAAGGTTTTGATGATCATCTAGCTGATAAAAATTTACTCAGTGTCATAGAAAATCTACCGCAAGCTCAACAAGACGTTGTGAAAGGTTTTTATCTCAGGGAAATGTCACAAGAGCAATTAGCTGTTCATCTTAATTTACCGCTGGGCACTGTTAAATCTCGATTACGTCTAGCCCTAGGTAAACTCAAAGTACAGTTAGGAGAAAAACATGATTAACAATCACCCTAAATTTGAACTCATTCAAGCATTTGTTAATGGAGACTTACCTGCATCTCTATCTGCTGGTATCGCTATACACGCGGATATGTGTGTTGAATGTCAGAAAACGATTGCCCAATTTACTGAACAAGTGGCTGAAAATAGTTTTGAAGAAGAGTTTTTAGACCGATTCATTGTCGATGATAATGATGCATTAGAAAGTATCGCAGCCATAGATTTTGACCACATGATAAATGCTATTGTTGACTCTTCTGATATAGATGTTGTCGTGCCTACAATAGAAAAAAACATTAGCTTTAATGATGAAACTTATATTATCCCGACAGCATTAAATAGTATGGAACTAGGTAAGCATGCTCATATTGGCAAGTTAACGCGAACACGTATTCAGCTTAATGAAAACGAAATCCATACCAGTTTATTACATATACAGCCTGGTGGAGGCGTACCGGAACATACCCATAAAGGCTTTGAACTTACTGTGCTATTAGCCGGTTCATTTCATGATGAAAGCGGAGAGTATGTAAAGGGGGATTTTATCATGTTAGATGGCTCTCATCAGCATAACCCTGTTTCTACCAATGGTTGTCTTTGTTACACCGTTGCTAGTGCTCCACTACACTTTACTAAAGGCATAAATAAATTACTTAATCCGATAGGTTCTTTTATTTATTAACTTACTAAATCCATCAAGTTAACCATCAGAATATAGAAGGAAAAACACATGATTTATTCAGTTGATAAAAAAGAGATAGAAATTGGTATTAGCGCTTGTTTAATAGGTGAAAAAGTTCGTTTTGATGCCAGTAATAAACCGTCTCATTTTTGCATTAAAGAATTTTCGGCACATGTTACCTATAAATCATTTTGCCCTGAAGTTGCGGTAGGTTTACCTATTCCTAGACCCACTATTCGTCAAATAAAGCGTGGTGATATGATTCATGTTTCTCAAAAAGATGGCAGTGGTGATGTAACTGAGGCATTAAAGGCTTATGGCAAGAAAGTAGCGAGCATGACTAAATCATTAACGGGTTACATCTTTTGCGCTAAAAGTCCTAGCTGTGGCATGGAGAGAGTAAAGATTTATAGCCCTGAAGGTAACGCTTTACCTTCACATGGCATAGGAGCTTTTGCTAAGGAGATTATGGACGCTAATCCATTATTACCTTGTGAAGAAAATGGTCGTTTAAATGATCCGTTAATTCGTGAAAACTTTGTTGCTAGAGTATTTGCTTATAAACACTGGCAATTGGTCGTTGAATCAGGACTAACTAAACACAAGCTAACGACCTTTCATAGCCATTACAAATATACTGTAATGAGTCATGATTTAATCGCTTATAAAGAGTTAGGGCAATTATTAGCCAGAGCAGACTTAGCCCTTGAAGAGCAAGCATCACAATATATATTGGGGTTAATGACAGCACTGAAAATTATTGCGACACGTAAAAAGCATGCCAATACTTTGGCACATATTCAAGGGTATTTTTCAAAGCACTTACAAGCCAATGAAAGACAAGAGTTATGTGAACAAATTGATGCTTATCGTGAAGGTCTTATCCCGTTAATGGCCCCCTTAACGTTGATTAAACATTATTTATTGAATCACCCGAAAGATTACTTAACCCAGCAAGCATATTTGTCTCCGTACCCAGATGTTTTAAGATTAAGATACGCTTATTAATTACTTAGAATTTATTTTTAAATAGATTCTAAAAGTAAATTCTTAATCTGTAGCCTAGCTGATTTTTTAGGCTACAGATTAGTTATATAAGCTGGTTTTTTATTACAGTCTATTTTAATTTTATATTTCGCCTAATCTCTAATAATGCTTTCACAGTATATAAGGATCACCCTTGCTACTTTGGTTTCGTAATGACCTTCGAACACATGATAATCCGGCTTTACACTACTTTCTGAGTCAATCTGACTCAGAAAAGCCGCGTAAAGCCATTTTTTTTGTCAGTGAAAAAAAATGGCAACAACATGATTGGTCACCGATAAAAATAGATTTCGTTAAACGTCATGCTTATGCATTGGTTAAAGAGCTAGCACTGCTCAACATTGAACTCGAATTAATTAATGCCGATGACTTTAGCCAGCAAAAAGAATATTTAAGGGATTATTGTCAGCAACATAATATTACTGAAGTGGTCGCTAGTAGTGAGGTCGAGTTTAATGAACAGCAACGCGACAAAGCCCTATATTTGGAGTTAAAGGCTAGTGGTACTGCATTAACCTTACTTGAAGCTGACGTAATTGTGCCTAAGGGTAAAGTCCTTAATCAATCAGGTATTATGTATAAGGTTTTTACCCCGTTCAAACGTGCTTGGTTAACCTATGTTCAGCAAGCTGGTTTTGAGTATTTAGGCAAAGTATTAAATAGCTCAGTAAGGTTAGCTGTACCTTCTCACGCTAGTGACACAAATAAAGAGTGTGATAGTCAGGAAAGCCTTTCAAGTACCTGGCCATTAGCTACTTTTTTTGAACAACAAATACTGCCAAGCTTTTATCAAGAAAAAATTAGTACTTATAAACACAATAGAGATATTCCGTCAGTTAAAGGTACATCAGGTATTTCGCCTTATTTAGCTGCTGGCGTTATAAGCCCTCGTTATGTACTTCGATTATTACTTAACAAGTACCCCGATCTTCTACTGGCATCCGACAGTGAGGAGTTTTCATGGTTGAATGAGATTATTTGGCGTGAGTTTTATCGAAACCTGATTTTTCATGAGCCACGCTTATGTAAACATCAATGTTATAAAGAAAACTACCAAGGCGTGCAGTGGCATAACGATATCACCTTATTTAATGCATGGTGTCAGGGGAAAACTGGCTACCCTCTAGTCGATGCGGCGATGAGACAACTTAATCAAACAGGTTGGATGCATAATCGACTGCGGATGGTGGTCGCCAGTTTTCTTACCAAACACTTATTAATTGATTGGCGCTTAGGTGAGAAATATTTTATGCAGCACCTAATTGATGGCGATTTAGCCTCTAATAATGGCGGCTGGCAGTGGGCCGCTAGTACGGGGTGTGATGCCCAACCTTATTTTCGAATATTTAATCCAATAAGACAAAGCGAACGTTTTGATCCTAAAGGCAAGTTCATACGTAAGTATATACCAGAGCTTGAAAGTCTTTCGGATAAGGAAATTCATTTTCCTCATCAGTTTATTGCGGATAATAAACTCAATATTTATTGGCCTGCAATTGTGGACCATAAAGAAGCAAGGTTAAAAGCATTAGCTTTTTATAAAGTTTAACTTCGTAATTATAAAGAGTACTTACGCGCTCATTAGAATGCTAAAACAGCCGTTTCAAGGTGATAAAAATGAAAAGTAATACCGCACTTAATACGTTAGAACAGAGCATGCAAGGCTCACCTTTATGGCTCAATAATTTTGTTATTGTTTATCAAAAGTTATCAAAAGATAGTCTAAAATTATTGTCAGCAGTTTACCATGACAAAGTGACATTTATTGACCCTATGCATCACGTAGAAGGTTTTGACGATTTATATCAGTATTTCACCAGTCTTTATCAGAACTTATCTTCCTGTGAGTTTGTTATTGATGATGTGATGTGGCAAGACTCGCAAGCATCACTCTATTGGTCGATGACTTATCAACACCCCAAGTTAAATAAGGGGCAACCGGTAACCGTTCTTGGCACCTCACATATTAAGGGAGTGGACGATAAAGTGATATATCATCGAGATTACCTTGATTTAGGCGCGATGCTTTATGAACAATTGCCAATATTAGGTAAGCTGACTAAGTGGATAAAAGTTAAGGCAGCGAACTAATGAGCACTCAAACGGTTTTAATTACCGGTGCCACATCAGGTATTGGTTTAGCGCTATTTGAACAGTACGTTACTCAAGGTGCTAACGTGATTGCTTGTGGCCGTAACGAAGACAAACTTGCGGATATAGCCTCACGCGCTTTTAAAACATGTAACTTTGATATTACTCAGCCAGTACAAATAGCATCTGCAGCTGAAGAGATTGAAGCGCTAGATCTACTGATTCTAAATGCCGGTGATTGTCGCTATATTGATGATGCTAAAAACTTCGATGGTGAGTTATTTGCCAATATTATCGACACCAATCTTTCCTCCTTAGGCGCCTTACTACAATACTTTTTACCGAAAGTGAAAAAAGGTGGGCAAGTTGTTTTTGTCAGTTCAAGTGCCACTATTTTGCCTTTTCCACGCAGTGAAGCTTACGGCGCATCAAAGGCTGGCATGGATTACTTAGCCAATAGCTTACGGCTTGATTTAGTGGAGCATGGCATTGACGTTACCTTGGTACACCCAGGTTTTGTTAGTACGCCTTTAACCGATAAGAATAACTTTACCATGCCTTTTTTATTAACCAGCGAACAAGCCGCAACTCGAATTATTACCGGGATTAATAAGCATCAAAAATACCTACATTTTCCTAAAAGGCTGACACTTATGATGAAGATTTTTGCCTTTTTACCTTCATCTTTATGGCAGTCACTTATTACCAGAAAACATAACACCAATAAGGAAAGCCTATGAAGCACTTTGCAATTATTGGCTCAGGTATTTCCGGCTTAACCGCCGCCTATTTATTATCCAAAAAGCACAAGGTTACTGTATTTGAAAAAAATGACTGTATTGGTGGGCATACGGCGACGGTTGATATAGAAAAAGAAGGCGTAAAATTTGCCATAGACACCGGGTTTATTGTCTTTAATGATAAAACTTATCCTAACTTCTTAGCTTTACTTGATGAAATTGGTATAGGGAAAACACCAACTGAAATGAGTTTTTCGGTACACAATTGCCAAACAGGGTTGGAATATAATGGTCATAACTTGGATACATTATTTGCCCAACGACGAAACATTTTCAAACCGACATTTTGGTTGTTAGTTAAAGAAATCTTACGCTTCAATAAATTGTGCAAAAGTATTTTTGAACAAGAACAATATATTGATGGTTTAACGTTAGGTGATTTTTTAACGCAGCATAACTTTAGTGAGTTTTTTGCAGAGCATTATATTCTACCTATGGGCGCGGCAATTTGGTCGAGCTCATTAGCGCAAATGGAAGAGGTTGAATTTACATTTTTTGTAAAGTTTTTTCATAATCATGGCTTATTAAATATTGCTGACAGACCACAATGGTATGTCATTCCACAAGGGTCTCGTAGTTACTTAACGCCATTGTGCGCACCTTTCAAGGACGATATTCACGTTAACGCCAACATTACCGGCATTACGCGAAGTGATGACAAAGTACATTTACACTTTAAAAATGCAGCTAGCCAAACTTTTGATGAAGTCGTCATCGCTTGTCATTCAGACCAAGCACTCGCCTTATTAGATGATGCAAACGAGAATGAAAAAATGGTGTTGTCAGCGATGCCTTATAGTGCGAACACCGTTGTATTGCATACCGATAAGAAATTATTACCTAAACGGAAAAAAGCTTGGGCAAGTTGGAACTATCAGTTAAGCCATGACCGTAATAAGGCGGCTAGCGTTACTTACAACATGAATATATTACAGGGCATTCAAAGCAAACATACCTTTTGCGTAACCTTAAATCAAAAAGATGACATTGACCCCAATGAGATATTAAGAGAGTTCACCTATCACCATCCTGTTTTTTCCTCAGCCTCGATTAAAGCTCAACAACAAAGACATTTAATTTGCGGCCTTAATCATACACATTTTGCTGGCGCTTATTGGCACAGTGGTTTCCATGAGGATGGTGTAAGAAGTGCTGTTGAAGTGGCTAAACGCTTTGACTGTTATTTAGCGATAGATGATGAACATGCCTAATTCATTTAGTCATAGTCATATTTACCTCGGTAATGTGATACATCGACGCTTTAGCCCTAAAAAGCACAGTTTTGACTATCGTTTATTTATGCTGGCGCTTGATATTGATGATGTCGAAAAATCTCAAGGAAGCCTGGGTGTTTTTGGGTTTTCTTGGTATCGACCATTACGTTTTGTGGAAAAAGATTACTTAAAAGAAAACTCAAAAAATAGTCGAGCAAGTGATCCTTCTCCTTTACGTGAGCGTATAAAGAATAAAGTGCACCAATTAGCCGGTCATGCAGATATAAAAAGAATTGTGATGTTGGTACAAGTTAGGTGTTTCGGTATTTATTTTAGTCCCGCTAATTTTTATTTTTGCTACGACAGCAATGGTAAATGTACACAAATGCTGGCAGAAGTGAGCAATACACCTTGGAATGAACGCCATTATTACTTAATCAATTTGTTAAATGAAATAGATGATAAAACGACTAAAAAGATGTTTCAAGTTTCGCCGTTTATGGACTTAGCGATGACATATTATTGGCAGGTCACACCGCCTTGTTCTATAGACGATAAGTTACTGGTTAAAATTGAAAACAAAAGTATTGATGAACAAAGTGGCACAGTGAATAAACTATTTGATGCGAGTCTAGTAATGCGGAAAAAACCTTTTACTAAAACGAGTTTACTGCGAATTTGGTGTCAGTTACCCGTTATGACCGTGCAGGTTGTGTTAAGCATATACTGGCAAGCGCTTAAGTTATTCGTTAAACGTGTACCTTTTATTGGTTATCAAAAAGCTGACTAATAGCTTATCTTAAAGAAATAATGAGTAGGGGAATAGAATGGAACGTGTTGAAGAAGTACGAGTATTAAAAGAGGCTAATTGGTTAGACAAGCGATGCCGTACTCTAGTTCTGAATGTTTTTTCAAAGCTTACCTATGGTCAATTAGAAGTTGTTGAGGGCTCAGTTCATTCGTATTTTCCTGAACACATTGATGATAAAGCTATTAAGGGAAAAATACACATTCACGATACCAGTGTATATAGAGACTTTGTTAAAGGAGGCAGTATTGGCGCAGCAGAGGCTTTCATTGAAGGAAAATGGACTAGCCCTGATTTAACCAATGTTATTCGTGTTTTTGCTAAAGCACAGCAACAAACTGATAGTCTTGAAGCTAATAAATCATGGTTGAGTAAGCTAAAAAACACGGTCAGCCACTGGCAAAATAGAAACACCCAGTCAGGTTCAAAGCGCAATATATTGGCGCATTATGATTTAGGAAATGAATTATATACGCGATTTTTAGATCCTGACATGATGTACTCATCAGCCATTTATCTAAACGAAAGTGCATCGTTAAATGAGGCTCAACAGCATAAACTAGCAACAATATGCCAACGGTTATCACTTAATGCTGATGACCATTTACTCGAAATTGGTACAGGTTGGGGTGGATTAGCTATTTACGCTGCACAGCATTATGGCTGTCATGTTACCACCACCACTATTTCTGATGCACAATATGCCTATGCTCAAACGCGTGTAGAAGAGCTAGGGTTAGATGACAAAATCACTTTACTTAAAGAGGATTATCGGGATTTAACCGGTAGCTTTGATAAAGTTGTTTCTATAGAGATGATAGAAGCAGTTGGCTATGATTACTTACCCAGCTTTTTTAAGCAGTGTAATGACCGTTTAAAAGTCGGCGGAAAATTACTTATTCAATCAATCACTATAGCTGATCAGCGTTTTAATTATTACAAACGTAATGTCGATTTTATTCAGCGTTATATTTTCCCAGGTGGTTTTTTACCTTCAGTAAATGTACTTACTCAACATATTACTGATCACAGTGAACTGGTTGTTGAATCTCTTGATGATATTGGTCTTGATTACGCGAAAACATTAGCGCACTGGCGAGTTAACTTTCTAGCGTCATGGTCAACACTTTCTGCACTAGGTTACGACGAAACGTTCAAACGATTATGGCTTTATTACTTTGCTTACAGTGAAGGTGCATTTTTGGAACGATCAACTAGCACGGTTCATTTGGTGGCTAGAAAGTAAATGTTCACTTAATTCGAACATATTGGTTAGGTAATTTAACACGCTATTTATTATTGCTATTTATTGCCTAATATAATGAATCCAACATTAAGTGATGACTCAAAATATTCATATATAATATTAATAATTTTTATTTAAATAAAAGGCTTTTCAATGATTATATTGAAAAGCCTTGAAATGCATTCAGGGTTTGAGTTAATCATCTCTTACACGGTAAATTTTCCAGCCATTAAATTTAATTGACTTGCCATATCATTAACTTCAATACTTGCTGATCTTGCTTGTTGAGTTGCATGTGCTGTTTCATCAAGTTTATCCTTGATTGCCGACATGTTATTAGTAATTTCAGCAGCAACACTTGATTGTTCTTCAACAGCGGCGGCAACTTGCATATTCATTGAAGATATTTCATTAATAATTTTATCAATGGCAGAAAGTGCAGTATCAGTTGCTTTAGATTGTTCAACCGTATCATTGGCTTTTAAGGTACTTTGCTGCATTGCGGCAACTGTTTTTGCTGTGCCATCTTGCAGGTTATTAATCATTTTGTGAATTTCAGCAGTAGAGTCTTGAGTTCGTTGAGCAAGTGTTCTCACCTCATCAGCAACCACAGCAAAACCTCTTCCTTGGTCTCCAGCTCTTGCAGCCTCAATAGCAGCATTTAATGCTAGTAGGTTGGTTTGCTCTGAAATGCTCTGAATAACTTCTATCACAGAGCCTATTTCGTTACTCTGTTTTTCGAGGTCTGTTATTATTACCATTGAATCAGCTAAATTTTCTGCTAAATCATTCACTGATGCGACGGTTGCTTCTACTGCAATTTTACCTTTATCCGCCTCTTTAAGACCAACTTCTGATTTACCTGCAGAATCAGCGGCATGCCTTACTACTTCTTGTATGCTGTTTGACATTTCTTCAATAGCAACTACTACCATATCTGTCATCTGCTTTTGCTCAAGCACGATGTTATTATTTTTCTCAGCTATTTCAGCACTATTATTGGCTGAAGTTATCAGTGTTCCACTTGTTTCCATCATCGAGCAAATAAGATCGCGTAATCGTTGTGACATTTCAGCCACTGATCGATAAATACCGCTATCATTATCTTTTATCTCAAGATTTTGACTTAAATCTCCTGCAGCAATTTTATTGGTTATTTCTGCTATTTCACTTGGTTCACCGCCAATTGGTTGGCGAATTATCTTAGCCATAAATATAGCAATAGATATACCAAAAATAAGTGCGCCGATGGAAATAATCGCCACTAAACCTTCGGCATTGTTGGCATCATTTTGCACTTTAGGACCTAAAGTATCCTGATCTTTTTTTACTGATAATTTAACTTGTTCAATTTTATTCGCTACGGAAGGGCCAACTTTGTTCAAAGTGTTATTAATAAGCTCATTTCTTGCCTTAATAATTTTAATAACCTTGTTGAATGCATCGACATATTGTTGGTGATTTTCTTTAACCTTATTAAGTAACATACGTCTTGTTGGGTTCTCTATTTGTCTATCTAGTTCATCGAGCTCTGCTGCCATTTTATTTGTTAGCTCGTTAAGGGCTCTTGATGAATCAGCCTCTGCATTGGTCACTAAAAATTTAGTTACATACAGGCGACCTAATAATAAATGTTCTTGCACACGCGACGCATAATAGGCTGCATCAGGGTCAGTGTCTTTATAGGCGGACGTTATTATATCTGTAGTTGCTTTACGCATAGCTAAACCAGCGGGGTCTAACTTTGCTGATACAATCGAATTTCTATCAGCAAATAAATCGACAACATCTGAGAAGCCTTTGATATATATAGCAACTTCAGAAGTTACTTCTGTCACCAGTTGCGCTCTTTTAGGATCTTTAATTTCAACCTTTGCTTGTTGGAGGAATACGTCCATTTTTTCTTGTCTTTGGTCAAATTGTTCAATAGATGATTTTTTACGTGTATTTAAGAAACTCAATACGGATAAACGCATGGTGAGCATATTGGCTTGAACTCTACCAGCTAAGTTTGTATCTTTGGCTAGCCCTCGATAATCAACAAAACCATCGTAAGTTTTAGACAGTCCTTGATAGGCTACTAAAGAAGTAATAAGTAATATTATTAGAATAATACCGAAAGAAAAATTGAGCTGCATATTAAGCTTCATCTTTTGGAACATGTTCTACACCCCTTATCGAAAATAAGATTAATTTATCAACAAGACATTGTCCGTAAGGTCTAATTTATACATATTTAAAACGAGTGTTAATATGTATGCATGTTTGACAGGATTAAATGTTAGTTTGGTTTTGAGCTACCTCTAACTCAATGTGTCCCTTTGTTGTAGCTACAGTCAAATTAAAGGGACTGTAGCTCTGAAAATAGTTTCCCTACATTCTTGAGTATAGGACTATGTGTATAAAAAAAACGATTATTTTTTATACTGTTTTATTTGAGCTCGTTATCAATTTATAAAAACATTACATTCAGTGATATAGCTTTATTAATACTGATAACATGTATTTTTATGATGTTTATTTCGACGAGAAAATATCATAATTCCCACCAGTATTAATAAAATGACTGAACTACTGCCTCCGTGAGTATGCACTTCTTCATAATACTCTACATATTCAACGTCATAATCACTACTCTCTAAAGGCAGGCCATATAAACTGTTGCTGTCATCACTGCTATAAGAAGCAATAATATCGGGATAACCGTCTTCGTAAAGGTCAATAAGGATATCGTACTGATTAGCACTAAAGCCTTGTTCTAAAGTGCTATACACTTCAAATTCATCATCTGAACTCTCACCATGGATAACAAAATTGTCTGTACTGTAATAATGCACCCAAGGCCCACCATTTTCACTTAAATATAATTCAGCATAAACTACCGCTTCATCATGAGCGTAACCGGTAATTAAATCGGCATCAAAGGTCACGCTAAACGTCTGATAATAACCGTCCTCGTCTATGTCTTCAATTAACTGTGAGTAACCTTCATAAATCGCAAAAGTGCCATCGCTAAAACTCCTACTGGTATTACTGAGGCTTGGTATTGTCGTTATATTTCTAGCCGTTCTCTTTGTTATTTTACGTACTTGTTGGTATTTTTTGCTAATTACATCATCGCGAGTGCCATTTAATACTTTATTTAGTTTTTGGTCACTGTCGCCAAGTATTACCCTTTGCTTTATATGCTTTAATACATCTTCTTGTGATGTCTTATCGGATGAATTTACTATTTGTCCGCTAGAGTAACTTTGAATAACCTTAGGGTTGGTTCCGTTAGCTATCTCACTGGCATTGTCAGCTTGTACAGCCAAACTGGGTAGTGCAATCATCATGACAGTTAACATGAGGGTTAATTGTAAGGTAGTCATTACTATCGGTGAAAACCTTGATGTTACTTTTACTAAACTTATGGATGTATTTTGTAATGTTAATCGTGAAGAAAAGTGTTTGATAAAATTGTTCATCATTAAATCCTTATGTCGTAACTTAATGCCATTAAACCGTAAGTTAGCTGAACTCAAGCTGAACAGATTAATCATGCCAAGTGAATTTGTTCAGCCCCTGTTCAGTTAGTCTTTAGTATCCTTTATTGAAACTTAGTTTATTTGCGGCAAGAATTTTGATGTATCATGGGTATATATAGATTTATCTGCATTAGGTATTGAGATGATGTTACGAGTTTTGTTATTAACGCTATTAATTTGTGTAGGTACTTTTAGTACAACTGCTGCTGTGGCGGCAAATACGCAAGCTAATAAAAAAGTTACGAGTTCTAAGCAGGCGGCAAAAATTGTACAAAAACAATATGGCGGTAAAGTACTAAAAGTAAATAAGCAAAAAAATAAGACCGGCTATAAAGTAAAAATTGTTAAACCTAACGGACAAGTGGTATCGAAAAAGGTTAATGCCAAAACCGGTAAAATAGAAAAGCACTAACGAAAAAGGAAATATCGATGCGTTTACTTTTAGTTGAAGATGACCAAGCCTTACAACAAGAACTTCAACAACAATTACTCTTACAAAACTTTTCTGTTGATGTTGCTTCTGATGGTGAAGTCGCCTTATTTCAAGGTACTGAATACGATTATGATATCGCCGTTATTGATCTTGGCTTACCAAAGATTGACGGTACTACGGTTGTTAAAACTCTCAGAGAAAAAGGTCGTGATTTTCCCATTTTAATTCTAACTGCCCGTGATCGCTGGCAAGATAAAGTAGCTGGCTTAGACGCAGGCGCAGATGATTATTTAACTAAACCTTTTCATGTTGAGGAACTCACTTCACGCTTAAATGCGTTAATCAGACGCAGTGCAGGTAAAGCCTCTTCGACAATAAATAATGGTCCCTTTAGTTTAGATACTAATACCTCTGATGTGCTAGTAGAGCAGATAAGCGTTAGTTTAAGCGCACATGAATTTAAAGTGTTTAAGTATTTAATGCTACACGTGGGTGAAGTGGTTTCTAAAACGACGTTAACCGAACATATTTATGATCAAGACTTCGATTTAGACTCAAATGTGATTGAAGTATTCATTAGGCGTTTACGTAAAAAACTAGACCCTGATAGTAAACATAACTTCATTGAAACTAAGCGTGGCCAAGGCTATCGTTTACTTAAATTCACTTAGTTTAACTTCTCTGATTAGGTTTAATCTTGTTTATCTTTATAAAATCCTTTTTCAATACTTTCTTAAACTCACTTAAAGTTCGCTTGATAGTGAGCTTACTGGCGATGGTGGTTATTATATTGCCAACCATTGCTTTTATTATCATGAATTCATTTGAAAAGCACATGAAACGCAGTATTGAAAATGAGCTAAGTGCTTATAGTTATTCTATTTTAGCGGTTGCAGAAGTAGAACAAGCTGAGCTAGTGATGCCTGAAGTCTTAATTGAAAATCAATTTAATGTCAGTGATTCAGGTTTATATGCATTTATTTCAGGTGCTGTTAGCCATCAAACTAAAACAGCAACACAGCAAACGTTTGGCGATGCTATTTTATGGAGTTCTCAATCATTACTGACGATTAATATATCTGAGGAAAAATTACCGAGGGAAGTCATCGTATTGGCAACGGGAGAAAATTCATTTTCTACTATTGAAATGAATGGTTCATCCCACTTTATTTATAGCTATGCGGTAAGTTTTACCGAGGATGATTTTAACTTTCCACTCACAGTACATATCATTAGAGACAAAAAAACATTCTTACAACTTATTAGTGACTTCAAGCAGCAACTTTGGTTTGGTTTAGCCATTTTAATGGTCATTATATTATTGCTGCAACTTGTCTGGCTGATGTGGACTTTAAAACCACTCTCTACTTTAGAGCAGGAAGTAAAAGCGATAGAGCAGGGTAGAGCAGAAAAGTTAACCAGCTTGTATCCAAAAGAATTAGCGCAACTCACTACACAATTAAATCAATTATTAGCCACTGAACAAAAACAAAGGCAACGTTACCGCAATGCGTTATCAGATCTTGCACATAGTTTAAAAACACCACTGGCAGTACTGCAAGCGCAAAGGGATATTTCTTCGGTTAATCAAGAGCAAATAACCCGTATAAACTCAACCATTGATCACCAGCTAAAGCGTGCGCAAAGCGCTGGACATTCCTCTTGGTTATTAGGTATTGAGGTTAAACCGATAGTCGATAAATTGTTAAACACCTTAGCTAAAATCTATCATAGCGAGCAAAAAATAGTAGAGTTAAACTTCACCGGAAAATTAACTTTCAAAGGTGATGAAGCGGATTTACTCGAACTCTTAGGTAACTTACTTGATAACGCTTATAAAGCGGCGAATAACACTATTCGTTTAACCGTTAGCCAACAAGATGACGCGTTAGTTATGTGTGTAGAGGATGACGGTGTCGGCATTAAAGAACAACAAATAGCACAAATACTCCAGCGCGGCGTTCGTGCAGATACCTACGAAGTAGGACACGGCGTTGGTTTAGCGATTGTTCGAGATTTGGTTGAGAGTTATCAAGGAGAATTGCACATAACTAACTCTGAAAACTTAGGAGGGGCAAAATTTACCTTACGTTTTACCAGTCTTAATAACGCTTAACTGTTAGCCATGTGAATCCTCTTCGCGCTCTCGTCTTTGTTTAGCTTATGTTCAGCTTTTGTTCAGCTTCACTGCGGTATTCTAGTTCATAAGATTAGTTATGAATTAAAGGTGAGCTTATGAACTTCCACTCCACAGGTTTAAAATATCTTTCGATACTCGGAATACTCTTTTTATCCTTGACCCTTTTTACCTCTACCGCTTTTTCCGCTTCATTAGCAGAAGAAGAACAAGAGATTGTCTTATCTGAGGCAGAGCTTGCTCAAACCTTAGCGCCAATTGCTCTTTATCCCGACACCTTATTGACTCATATATTAATTGCGTCTACCTACCCAATAGAAGTCATTGAAGCTGAACGTTGGCTAAATAAACACGCTAAATTAACCGCATCACAAGTTGAAAAAAAGGCAGAGAAAAAAGACTGGGATGCCAGTATAAAAGCACTGTTAGCATTTCCTCGGGTTATGGAAAAATTAAGTGAAGATCTTACTTGGATGCAGAAACTCGGTGATGCTTTTTTACAAGACGAAGAAAGAGTACTTGCCAGTATTCAAGCATTAAGACAGCAAGCCGATGAAGCAGGTAGTTTGGCAAATATAGATAATGTGAAGGTGATAAAAGAACAGAGGATAATCATTATTGAACCGGCACAACCAGAAATTATTTACGTTCCTTATTACGATACTCGCTTAGTATATGGACGCTGGTATTGGGCACATTACCCACCTGTTTATTGGCATAGTCCGCCGTATTATGCAGCTCATCATAGTCCTTTTTATTGGGGACATGGCGTGCACATAAGTAGTCGCTTTTACTTTAGTACGTTTAACTGGCATAACCGTCATGTGGTCGTTAATCACTATAATCGTTCTAATCACCAGGGTAATTACGCGGGTTACCATCCTAGAAAAAAGATTGTGACGAGCCATCAAGCAAAACGGTGGAGTCATCAACCAAAACATAGACGCGGTGTTGCTTACAGTCACGGACGAGTAAAACAAAAATATTACGGGAACAGTGTACAGAACAATAAAAATGTACGTCGTAATAATAAAATTGTTTCTGGTAGTAGTTATAAGGTGAAGCCATATAAAAGTACCCAGCAAGTTAATCGACATAAAGACTTTAATAAGAAGCTAAAGGTGAAGTCACATCAGCAAAGTAAGCCATACAGTAAACAGGCTGGACATAAGGTTAGTAAAACTAACAGTAAAAAATATGCGGATAATAGAAGTTTTAAGAAAGACAAAAGTTATAGCAGTGTCAGTAAGAACAGTAATAATACCGGGAAGAGTGTTTATAAGGCTCAAAAACCTAGCTCAAGATCAGTTGACTCTACAGCAAAGAGAACAAAGGTCCATCAACCAAGTAAGCATAAAGTTTCAAGCCAGAGGCAATCAGTAAAGAAAACCTCAGTGCATAGTCGACCTCAGCATAAATCGAAAGAAAGGGTTAAATAAGTCATTTGATATAATAAAAATAGTGTGAATCTTTGTAGACAGGCTATTTATGCTTTTATGTAAATCCAGCATTGTTATGCTGGATTTTTTTGGACATAAGAACTGCTAGAGTAGTATGTTATTTAGATGGAACTCACTTTTATTGTCTTAGTTCGAGTGTATTATTTCGAGTGTATTAGTTCGATTATTTTACAATGACTTTTGGCTTCTTTTTACGAATATAAAGCGTACGGTTCAGTTTAGCGACAACATCACCTTGTTCGTCTTTTACATATACAGGGATTTGAGGTAAGTACTTTTCACCATTTGCTGTATTAGCAATAATCTCGTCAATTAGGTTTTGGTTAATGGAAAATTCTGCACAGACCTTACCCTTGCCCGGTTTTATAAAATCAATGTCAGCTGCTTTATCCCATACCACATAGTTATCACCTAACTGTGCAAGGATCATCAACATACAAAAAGGGTCGGTCATTGCGAATAAAGAACCACCAAAATGGCTACCAACCGCATTCTTATTCCATGGTCGTAATGTTAATTCAACGCGAGCTACTTTAAAATCAGTTGATATATGTTTGATACGAATACCAGCAAAAAATAATGGCGGCCAGATATTCATGATAAGGCGAAAAACCCAAGCTTTTTTAAATAATATATTCATTTACAATCACTTTTTGATTTGAATTAAGGAATTCAGTTACATTGGTTTGAATGATAAAATCTATCTCATCGTACCAGTTAGTGAGTAGTAATATAAACGTTATAACGTTCAAAATCTACTCAGTACCTTGACGGTTTAATATCCAGCAAATATTCTTTGCTGTCATTGTGATGTAAATAGTTGAATTAAAAATTGATTTAACGAAAATGGCAGGAGCTTTATAAGAGGAATACGTGGAGGTTTACTTTAAATAATACGGCTAAGTCTATTATTTTTATGTGCAATCTAGCTTGACCCGATAGGTTCAAAATGGTTACTATCCGGCCTCATTTTTCGTCTTATTGTTAATTAAACTAACGGCAATATTTAACGGAATTAATACACTTAGGGATGAATAGTACATGAAAATGGTTAACCTTTTTATCATAGCTTTAATCGGACTATCGTTATCGACTCAAGCTGAAATATCACCACTTAACATAGACCAATCACAGAAAAAGACTAAAGATAAATACATCAAGTCAGCCCATGACGTTATAAAACATAAATCCAGCCAAGAAGAGGTTCGTTTTGCTATTCTCAGTGCGGCACTCACCAGTAAAAGTGTCAAATGGATATTGGAAGATGACGGTGATAATTTTCTAGTACTTCGTTGGGACCATTCTGAAGCAGTAATTTATACCAAAGTTGAATTTGATGAACAATATATTCAACTTAAATATCTCGATGCGTATGACGATTATCAATGCAAAAATAATGTGGATGGTATTTGCTACAAAAATGAAAGCCGCAAATATTATGGCCACATGAAAGATTTACGTAGCGCCATTATTAATACATTAAGCCACTAAGGAATTTAAAATGAAATATTATAAAACTTTATTACTGTCGATTTTTGTATTTTTTAGTAGTAACGCATTTGCAACAGAACGTTCATGGTTTGATGAACCTATTAAAATTAATAAAACTTATGTCACTGATGCTGAAGCCGTAATTTTAGAGTCACTTAAGCAACGGGGCTGGGAAGTAAAAGAAAAGTCTGCAACGATGGTAACGGCTTGGTTAAATGACTATAAGGGGTATGAGTTGGTGCTTGAAATTAAGCATGATAACGCTCAAATATCATTTAAGCAGTTGTCATATAAAAAAGTGGGCTGTGAAAGTAAAAGCTCAAGTCGCTGTAAAGCTAGTACTAAATATTCTAATAAATGGCGATTATATTTACGTAAAAATATAGCGATGAATATTCATAAACGTGCGATGGATCATTTGCTTAAAAATGAGAAAATACGCAGAACTTGGCTTGAGGAATTAAAAACCGGTAATATTGAATTTAAAACTAAATTAGCCCGCAACTTAATAGATATTGAGTACTTTAATGAGTATGCACTAGCTGAAATTGTCGAGCAAATAAATGCTAATTATCAACGTAATAAGTTATCGAGTGATGAAGTACAACAGTACGCCTTTTTCTGTAAAGTCTTAGCGCGCTCTAAACAAGAAAAACACACCGAATTATTAACTCAGGTGAGCCAAAAAGCCAAATCTCGAAAGTTAAGAAATTACGTAAAAGGCTATTTAACTGAAATGGCAGAGAGCTAATTTAACGGTAAGAGAATAATGAGATGGAAGACAAATGAGCGTTTTCTCATTTGTCTCTGTTAAAGCTGCAGTAAGTTAATTAGTCGCATTCATCTCTTGTTTTAACCAATTGGTAAACACGTTTAAACGCGCTATCTTTGGTGAATTCTCATCATAAACAAAATAACGTTTTACTACATTGGGGTGCGGTATATTAATTGGCATAACCAGTTGGCCCGATTTAAGTTGTTCAATAATTAAATAGCGGGCAGCTAAAGTAAAACCGTGATCATTTAATACCGCGTTTAATGCCATGTCAGTGCTATGTACCTCAGTCCACTGCTGATGCTCTTGGTAACCTTGGGTATTAGTATGTTCAAACCAAGAAGGCCAATCGTAACAGCCGGGATTTTCTAAACTCACCAACCACGTTTTGAGTAGGTCTTTAGGTTCTTTAAAGTCCATTTTTTTAGTCAGTGCTTCGGAACAAACGGGATAGACGGGATCTTCGCCAAAATATTCACAGTTAAGCGATGAATCAGTATTTTCTTTAACGCGTGGACCAAAACGAATAGCGAGGTCAATGTGTTGCTCTTTGAGATCCTCAAACTGAGCAGAAGACATAACACGAATATTTATATTGGGGTATTGTGCTGAAAAATCACTCAGTTTTGGCATCAGCCATAAAGTAGTAAAAGCCTGAGTAGAACTAATGGTTAAGCTGCCCGCTATTTCTTCAACTGTAATTTCATTAATACTTTTCTCTAACAACTTAAAAGCCTGTTGAGTCCCTGACAATAGTGCTTTCCCTTGTTGGGTTAACAACATACTTTTACTTTTGCGCAAAAATAACTGAGTTGCTAGGTTCTCTTCTAATTGCCGCATTTGCTGACTAACTGCCGCCTGTGAAATACACAATTCTGCCGCTGCTTTACTATAACTTTGATGCCGAGCGGCACACTCAAAACTATGCAATAAATTAATATTTTTTAATGCTCTTTTAATCATAATGTAATAATAAAACCCAAGATATTTATATTATAAGCATAGCTTATAGTTGTAGTCGATTCTAATCGTTGGTTTTTAATATCTGAAAACAGCACACTTAATAATACAAGAGCTAACAACTGTCGCTAAAACTAACAGAGATTACATCATGAAACCTGTACCATTTCCTCTATTACATCAACAAACCACAACATTATTACTTTGTAATGTGTGGGATGTCGCCAGTGCAAAAACAGCAGAGCAATTAGGCTTTATGGCTATTGGCACATCTAGTGCTGCTATTGCAAGAATGCTTGGTTATGCCGATGGTGAGCACATGCCATTTGAAGAACTACTCTTTATAGTTAAACGTATTACAGCTTGTAGTGATCTACCTTTAACTGTTGATATTGAAGCCGGTTTTAGTGATGATGCACAAATAACCGCTGGGTATATTAAAGGGTTAGCACAAGTCGGCGTTGTTGGAATAAACATCGAAGACAGCAAAGTAAATAAAACCAATGAAGAGCGGGTATTAATGAACGAAAATAGCTTTGCAGGCTACCTTTCGGCGCTTACCACTCAATTAGTAAAAGATAACATCACAGTTTTTATTAATGTTAGAACTGATACCTTTTTACTTGGCGTAGAAGAAGCGTTGCAAGAAACGCAAAAGCGCGCCAAGTTATATCAAGCAGCCGGCGCTGACGGTTTGTTTGTCCCTTGTATTGTCGAAACTGAAGCGATTGAAAAAGTCGTGAACAGTACAATATTGCCAGTTAATGTTATGTGTTTGCCAGCTTTACCTGATTTTGAGACGTTAAAATTACTTGGGGTAAAGCGTATTAGCATGGGGAATTTTCTCTTTGATGCGTTGCAAGATGACTTGTCAGTAAGGCTTAGTAAAATTCAACAAGCTGACTCTTTTCAGCCCATATTTGGTTAAGTACTCAACTTATTGTTAGTCTTATTTTTATTGACGGTTAATCTATCGGGTACCTTTTAATCACCTGGTAGATTAATTATCAAACACTTCCTTCGTTATATTTTGAACTAATTCAGTCGGTTAGCGTATTTATTAAGTTGGCATCAGTTGTGCAACATCCTAGTTAAATGAAAGTAGTTACCAGTCCAGTCAAATAATTGACTTACGAGTACCGCGAGCTTTCACAATGATTAACTAGACAGGTGATGAACGTGATTAAGTCCCTTTTAAAATTTAAGATTTTAATAATTACTTTACTAAGTGTGAGTTCAGTATGCGTGAGCTCAGTAAGTTATGCACATTCATATCCCCCAAAAGTAGAAGCTAAATATCAATCAAGAATTCAAGTAATACCTATAACGCGTGTTCAAAACAAGCTATTACCTCAAGCACTTTATGTACAAACCGTGGGGCATACATTCAAACGAAAATTTGCATTTCAAAATAAAGTGATTAAACACGTTTATTATGATTTGTCTCAGCCGACACATAAGTTATATGCAGCATTATTCCCGAAAAGCATTTCCAGTAAACGTGCAAGTAGTTACTGGCCATAATTTTTATTTGGCATTAATTATGCAGAGACTATTACGTAAAGACTTTTACGCAAAGAGTATTGATATACAGTTTTTGATACAGCGTTAATGTGCATTTTTGATATATAGGTTTGATACTCAGCTTTTAACCGTAACTAGCCTATTCAAATAAATAAGTAATGAAGGTTCAACATGAAATTATCCTCCGTATGTTTATTAGTGTTATCTACCGCTCTGATGGGGTGTGGATCACTTAGTGAAAAAGTTGTAACTGTGCAACCAGATGCATCCTTGCAAGCTAACGAACACTTTGACGATAAATTGTTTTACTTGATTGAGCAATTAACACAAGTAGGGCAGTTTAATTATCAACAAAAACCGGTAGCATTTACTACGCTGGTGTGGATGGACACGTTAAGCATAAAAAACGAACAAAGATCGAATTCACTGCTTGGACATCAAATTTCGAGCAGTTTAAAAACAGAATTAATACAGCGGGGTGGCCAAGTTGTTGAGCACAAATCAGCACAAGCTATTTCAATGTCAGCAAACGCCTCATATTATTTAACAAGAAAGTTAGATGAGTTATCTCAAAATATTGAAGTGAGTTATGTACTAGCAGGTACTATGCTAGAAATTAAAGGTGGAGTAGAGGTGAATGTTGAGGTCATTGATGTTGACTCACATAGAGTGGTTAGTAGCGCTCGTACCTTTATTTCAAATGAATATTTACCTGAACTAAACAATGTTTACTTGAAAAAAGGTAAAATCTATCGTGGACAGTTGTGAGAAAATTATGAAATATAAAGCCCTCTCTTTATGTGTTTTATTTGCTGGCTGTGCTGAGTTACCAGATGAAAATATTAATGTACCTAATCAGGTAAATTTTTCGGTTAAAGGAGCTTCTCAATTAAGTGATAGCAACAGGTATCACGGTGATGAACTCATTAAAAATGTTAATCATTATGCTAAGTGGTTAACACAAGACCTATTTGCCAACATTGATTTTCCGAACAACAACGATATTTTTGTTGTGACTAATTTAGCTTTGCTTGACTCAAACCTAAATAAAACCAGTCACTTTGGCCGACAAATGACTGAAGCAATAAGTCATGAAGTGCATCGTACTGGTTTTTCAGTGATCGATCTTAAAGCGAGTGGCTTTATTCGTATGACAGAAACAGGCGATTTATTTTATCAAAGTGAAGATCACCTTGAGTTATCTCCAGCAGCAGATGCTAGTCATATTATTACGGGTACACTCACTAAGCATCAAGGTGGTTATTTTGTTAACGCTAAGGTAATTTTACTCGAAAGTAGAGCCATGGTAAGTTCAGCGCAAATATTTGTCCCCTACAATGTAGTTGATGCAGTGATGCTAGAAGATAAAGATAAAGAAAAGAAAGAAGTACAAGAGCCTGTAGCACCTAAAAAGACTACAGTACCGTTAAAGGCTTATTCTAATTGATTTTTTGTTTATTCGTCAATGACATACGTTGATGGTATACGTTAATAAGTAGACTGAAGTCGCTTGGTTGTACCATGCTTAATTTTTACTGTACAGATAGATTAGGTATTCTGGCGCACTTTGTGCGGTATTTTTCACGAGTCATTACATTATGGCTAAGTGATATTTTCTTAATGGTAAAATATCACTTTAATAAATTTAAATTGGATCTTATTATGCCGAATTATGAAACGTTTCGACTGAAAACCTTAAGCCAGTTAACTGCTGTGGGTTTATTATCGATAGCAATAACGGCTTGTTCGTCGGTACCTGAAGAAGATGACCCTGCAGAAAGTATGATTGGTTTAACCTTAGCAGATGAGGTTTATAGTTTTCATACGCACCAAAGGATCAACGATTATACCGATAGGCTTGCTCATGACTTGTTTCGTAATTTGCGCAATATACAGCTTAATCAACCTATTTTGGTGACGTCTTTTGTTAAGTTTGATGAGACACTGCAAAAAACTAGTAAATTAGGTAATTTAGTCAGCGAAAGCTTGATTGGCAATATGCAAGAGTACGACATTCAGGTGATGGATGTGCACCTTATGGGAGGTGTTAATATTACGCCAACAGGTGATTTTGTTTTTAGCCGAGATCGTGATGAAATAGAGTTTGCGGGTGAAATATCCTATGTATTATCTGGTGTTATCATTGAAAGTGAAAGAGGCTTCACTATTAATGCCCGAATAATGGAGCTAAAAACGAAGAAAGTAATCTCTACCGCTTCT
Organism: Colwellia sp. 75C3; assembly: GCF_002836255.1. GTDB lineage: Bacteria > Pseudomonadota > Gammaproteobacteria > Enterobacterales > Alteromonadaceae > Colwellia. Next base: position 141,324 of record NZ_PJAU01000060.1, read on the forward strand.
ACTTTTATCCCGTCTTTTGTAATTGAAGTTATTTAGTTAGTTATTTAGTTAGTTATTTAGTTAGTTAGTGTTAATATCGTTTCACTTTTAAAATGACTTTGTATTAAATACATGGTCATTTTTTTTGCTTTTATTCTAGAGCAGTGATGTTCTAGCTGAGTTAAGTGTAGTTAAGCGTATATTTTAATTAAATGACAAGCCTTTATATTCAACCACTGAACAATAATGTTGCTGCTGCTGTAAATTAAGACATATTATTTTAGCTGAATTGGCTGATTTAAAAGGGCCAATACGCAAGCTGTAATATTCGGTATCTTCATAAATAACCCTCGCGATTAATGGCGTCTTATTGATAAGATCTGCAGGCAATATACTTTGTAGGTACTGCCAACCCAAAGCAACGCTATTAATGTCTTCAAACATAGCGATATGAAGTCCTATTTTAGGAAAATAATGACTTGAAGATCTAGATAATACTTTATCATTATGGTGTTTTTTCGGGGATGTCGATTGCTGATTGTTTAGTGTGTCGGTTGTTTTGTCTTCTTCTATATTATTACTTGGATCTATATTCTCGGTCAGTTCATCTGAATGTAGATTCTCTCCTAGAGGTGCAGCATCTAGTTCAGCCATACTGGCTATTTCATTAAGCATTAATTGTGGCAGTTCTTGTATTATTGCCTGTTCTTTATCTATCTCTTCTTCGGTAGATGAACAGCCATAGATAGCTAAAGCAACAAAAGTAACACTTGCTAGTCGCACGAATTTTTTAATTGATTTACAGTTGTTTAGGGTTGCTTTCATGCTTATCCTTGAGATTACTCTTTGCTAAAAGATAATAAACTTACTGCGTTAATATAATAGCTTTTAAAAAATGATGTTTTATTATCGATTAACAAAGCATTAAATATGCCAAAAAAATAAGTTGAACGCTCTTATCAATATACTTGTTATCTATTGCTACTCATAAGTACGTAAATAATACTAATAGGGACTATTAAAGTAATATTCAATAGTCACATGAAAAGTGTATGAAAAGATAAGTTAATTATTGTAGTCAATTGCTTATAGCATTATCTTAGCAGGTAATAAAAATTTAAAATCCGACGCATAAATTACAGGAAGTAATAATGAATGAAGACGTTAAAGCGCTAAGATCCGAATTAGCGCTTATTAAGCTTCAATTTAGCCAACGAGTTGGCGTTGTTGAAAACCGTTTGAATGACTTGCTTGCGCATGACGATATACAAGCGATACAACAACAGCAAACGGTAACTAAAATTGATGAGCATAGCGCAGAATTTGTGCCGGATAGTACTGTGCAGTTAGCTTCAGTTCAAGATGCTGTAGCTAATCCAACTTTCCATAAAACGGAAACGTCTAAAACAAATGTTACCGGTGAAAAATTCTCATCAGGTAAGGAAAGGGCACCATCAAGTTTTGCGGTACCCTCATTTGTCACCGTTTTATTCCAAGCTTTATTCACTTCGATTTTTGAATGGTTCACTCCCGTCACCCAAGCATATCAGTCTTATAAAGCTAAAGGCATGTTAGGCATATTCACCCTTACCATGGTTGGTATAGGTTTAACCCTGGCTGGTTTTGGCTATTTAATGCAACTGCTTATTGACCAATTAGGCGCGGGATCTAAATCACTGTTAATGTGCTTTGCGGCCATTTTGGTGATGGGATTAGGTATAGGTCTCAAAATTAAAACCCGCTATGGCGAGTTTGCTACTGCTATTGTCACCTTAGGTATATTGTTGTCTTACAGCACAGTGTATTTTTCGGGTAGTGTTTATGCGCTTATACCTAATCTAGCTGTGCTGAGCTTATATTTAGTGATCGCCTTAGTTTGTCATGTACTTGCTCTATGGTTAGACACCAAGGTTGTTGCCGCATTAGGCATCATAGGTATAGCCACGATGCCAGCGCTTTCTAATGTGATTAGTATTGAGCCAATTTATTATCTGCTCTCGTTAGCTTTTGTTGTTTGTAGCAGTTTGGTTTTATCATACCGGCATGTTGGCGCTTGGCTTGCACATTTGAGCCTTGCGTTTACCCTGTTGTCGCTTGAATGGATAGTAGGCTTTGAAAATATTATCTTGTCAGCTTGGCTAGTTAACATATTTTATCTACTCTTTTTTACTTACGTTTGTATGGCTTTGTATAAAGAAAATTCAGCCACTAAAAAGAGTTTAATTTTTCTTGCTGCCCTTGTTGGCGCTATCGTCTTATTATTCTTGCAAGCAACCGAATTATTTAGCACGCAAATAAGCGTTACTTTTGGTTTTAATACCTTAGTTGCTATAACGGCCAGTGTATTCTTTTATAAGGTAAAACGTGAGCTCACCCATTTCTTCATTTTACTTTCAGCTTCATGGGCAATATTGGCTATTGTCAGTACTATTAGTGATGCATATTGGGGAATAGCTTGGGCAGTAGAGGGACTATTATTACTGTCAATTGGTCGTCGATATAAATTTTCGACATCTATTCACCAAGGTCAAATTTTAACGTCTATAGCACTGTTATACTCATTGTCAGCCTTAATGATGTACTTCCCTTTACCCGCTTTAAAATCAATTGATGGTTGGGTATTGTCATTGATGATTGTGGCAATTATCGCTAAATGGCAACGACTCATTAATAACAGTGAAACCTTTGACGATCTAACTAAAACTAAAATAAAACCTCTGCTGCAATTAGTTGAAGTGATTTGGCTTACTGTATTGGTTATTGCCAGTGCCTCTATATGGTTAGGAAACTGGGCTGGTGCCATGGTTATCCTCATACAGTTAGCTATCTTATTTAGAGCTAAAAATTGTCAGCACAAAGGGATGGAAATTTTTGCCGCGGTATTAATTATTGTGCCGTTACTTTATGTATATCAAGGGGTAATGATTGTTGATAGTTATCGATTTACCCATTTACCACTCTTTGCAAAGATAGCGTTAATCTCTGCTTTCTCGCAGCTTTGGTTATGGTCTGCTTTTTATAGAAAATATCAGCAAGACAGTGTTATGAAAAAGTATGCCGAATCGGTGCGGATCCTGTTCTATATGATCATTCCTATTTGCTGGGTAGGCTCGGTGATTCGCCGTTTTGATGAAGAGTCACTTATGCTGTTATGGCTTTCCCCCTTATTGGCGTTGATGTTAGCGCGTAAAATAAATCATAAGTTACTTATTACGGAAGCTAAAGCATTAACTGGATTGGCAAGTGTATGTTTGGTACTAGCCATTGAACAATTATCATTAATTAATAGTGTTATTGCATTGCTTGGTTTTAGTGCTTATTACGCAACGGCCTATGCATTAAATCGCAAAGAACCTGCCCATATTTATCAATTTGTTTGTAGTTGGGCCATATTAACGTTTGGTTTTGCGATCCCCATCTTTATTGCTGATCAAACTGATAGTCTTTTATATGGGGTAGTTAGTGCGGCACTTTATTGGTCTTTGGCCTTTAATGTAATGAGCCTATCTAAACACTTAAAAAGAAATGAAAGCTTCATCACCGTCGTTAATTTACTGCTATTGGTTACTGCCTGGATCCTCACTCTAGATAGGGCAAGTTATGCATTGGTGCCTATTATCTTTTTAGCTGCAACCTTATATCAAAAACAGTACAGGTTTAAGGTGTCTAGACTCGATAAAATGTTCAAACTTAATGGTGATTTATTCTTACACTCTATCGCCGTAATGACCTATGTAAGTCTATTGTATTCACTTGAAATGTACCGCTTAGATTTATTAATGGCACCTCTATTAGCTGTTCATGGCGCTATGATTTTATTCTTAAAGGATAGGCGTACGGCAACAGTGAAATATAGCTTTGGGCTGATTTTATTAGGCATAGTCAAACTTGCCATGATTGATGCGGCAAACGCATTGCTCTGGCAAAAAGTGATGCTATTTATGGGCATTGGCGTATTTATTTTACTAGCATCGTTTTGGTATCAAAAAATATCTAATAAAGAAGAAGTAACAATGACTAGATAGTGGAGGAGAGATATTCCTCTATAATTATCTTAAAGTACTAGTCAGTGTGGAGTGTCTTTCACATTTTTAATTTTAACAGGGCTCGCATTGAGCCCTGTCATGCATTACATAGGTCAGTCAAATGATTACATAAGTACACTTGCAACATACCGATCGGTTGGTTATTATTTAGTTGATTAAAACCGTTCAGTAAATAAATGAGTAGTAATTATGAGAGATGCAGAGCAAACCCGCCAAAATATTTTAACCGTGGCAGCCGATGAAATTCATCAGCATGGTTTTAAAGCGACTAGCTTATCGGTTATTCTCAATCGCTGCGAAATATCAAAAGGTGCGTTGTACCATCACTTCAGCAGTAAAATCGAGCTGGGTTACGCAGTATTTGAAGAAATTTATACGCCGATGTTTTTGAATGTATGGCATACACCGCTGGATGTCGATGATCCCATTGAAGGATTGTGTGATTTTTTAACAGCAATGACTGAAGACATGTCTTGCAGTGAAGTTGTTTGTGGCTGCCCGCTTAATAATCTCTGTGAAGAAATGGCCAATGTTGATGAAGGCTTTCGTTTACGTATATTGTCAATGCAAGAGCAGTTGAATCAGTTAATTACCGATGCTTTTGAGAGAGTTAGCGACGACTTACGTACCGATTTAGCCGGTAGCCAAGTGGGCTACTTTATTGTTGCTACTTTAAATGGCGCTACCAGTTTAAGTAAAAGTTCACGTAATAAAGTATTGTTTCAGCAAGTTATTGCTGAGTTATGCCTTTATATTAGAGCGTTGAAAAAATAAATAAGTAATGGGATATGATTTTATCCCTATTATTTAACGACTTATATCAACTTTAAAACGCTTAGCAGCATCCTAGCTAAGTTCTTATTCCAATTTACACTTTCGTAAACTTTTTTGTTCTTTAAATATCTTTAACAAACCGCTCGGTCGGTGCTATTATCTCGCCATACAAGCATACCGCTCGGTCGGTATGCTTTACTGAATCATGGTAGTACCTATTTTTATATTTAAGGATTTATTTTTCATGCGAGCATTATTAGCACAAAGCCTTTTAGCTTTTATTTTAATTTCAATTCTTCCTGCCGAAGTATTGGCAGCATCATCTGTTTCGACAACGGCTACTACACCGGTCTCGTCCTCAGTACTTAATTCAGAAAGTACCTCACCTTATGTGGTATTAAAAACAGCAGGCACCCATTTATTTTCACGTATATCGGCTAATCAGCAAGCCATTGCTAAATTTCCACATTTAATGCGAGAAATTGTTGAAGAAGAGTTAATGCCATCAATAGATTATCGCTATGCTTCTTACCGTATTTTAGGTAAACACTTGAAGAAAATATCGAAAGATCAACGTGCAGAATTTGTTAAAGCAATGCGTCATTACTTAGTGAGGACTTACTCTATTGCTTTATCTAAGTATAAGAACCAACAAGTTATTTTTGAACCAGAAAAGCCAACCAAAGGCAAAAGAATCATCGGTATAAAAACTCAAATTATTGAGCAAGGGGCACCTACGATTAATATCGTTTTTCAAATGAGACAAAATAAAAAAACAAAACAATGGAAGGCGTTTGATATTACGATTGAAGGCATTTCACTATTAAGCACTAAACAAGCCGAGTTGAATAAGAAAATAGCTAAGCAGGGTATAGATCTTGTTACGCTAGAATTAGCCGCTTTATCTAAATAACGTTTCTTACATTTCCTATCTATTTATCGTAAACGGAGTTTGTTTTGTATTTATTATTCAAAGAATTAGTATTACCTTTTATTATAATTTCATTGTTATCAGCAGGTGTTATTACCACCATTAATATAGATTATTTTTTCTTAGAGAATAACCTATCTGAGCGTTCACTCACTGAACTATTCCAGCAACTGCTATTGTTAGCGAGTGCAGCTATTTTTATTTGGTCAGCAACTAAAGTAGAAGAATCACGAACATTATTTATTTTAGTCGCTGGATTTTTTGGTTGTATGTTTTTGCGCGAACTAGATTATTATTTCGATATGATAGTACATGGGTTTTGGTTTTACCCAACGATCTTGTTAGCAAGCTCAGTGATAATTTATAGCATAAAACACAGCACTTATTTTATCAGCTCAGTTCGTTCCTTTAGTCAAACTAACGCCTATTTTAATATTTTAGTGGGTTTAGTTATTGTCATGATTTTTAGTCGATTATTTGGTTCAGGTACACTTTGGAAAGAAGTAATGAATGATGATTATCATCATATTTATAAAACTATTATTCAGGAAGGTTTAGAGTTATTTGGTTATGTATTTTTATTTATTGGTTCTTTTTATCAATTAAGAAGTGTGCAAAATCGCGATCACCAAACAACACTAAAACCCCTAGCGACTTAAACTATTTCACTCAAAATTTAAGCACTAATTCAGGTGCTTAAATTTCTCTCTGTATTTCCTACCATTAATCATTTAACTAATTAGTCAATATACACCAAGTCCATATTGCTTAGCGTATGATCTAATCATGTCGTTTAACGTTGCAGGCCCAACGAGTTTCTTCTACTTTCAACGTTCAGAAATGTTCGTTAAGTAATAATAAATTGTAAATATCTTGTAAAACCTTTATATTTTATTTAAGTAAAACAAGTGACAATAATTAATGAAATTACTAATAAGTTTATTGAGTCTAATTATACTGTTGGGTTGTTCTGGTGAAAGTAGTTCACAGGATAAAATAGCTGAAGAAAATGTAAACGAAGTATCAAACAAGGAATCAACCATGTTGGGGTTATTTGGAAAGAAAAATACTGAGAAGTACGTTGTTTCTTCACCTCTAGAAGGAATATTAGTAAAAGATGGACAACCACTGGTTAACACTAAAATTATTAGACGCTTAAGTTGGAGCGGTAATGATGAAGGTACAGTTGACGAATTTTTTACAGATGGAGAAGGGTACTTCACTATCCCCGTATATGAAGAAATTCTTGCGATAGGAAAATTAACTGAGTTTGTTGGCACTATAACTTTATATGTAAAATCTGTCGATGATGATAATTTTTTTTATCATAGCTCTAAAAGAAGTGCTGAAATATATTCTGATACGAAAGCACCATTAGAAGAGCTAGTTTGTGATATGGCTCATGATGAAGCGTTAGTCGATATTTCACGAGTTGGAATTTTTTCACGTTGTAAATGGAAAGGAATGCCTTAGTCAATTAAAGGTTTTATCATCAAATTAAATTTAAAGGATTAAACATGAGTAATGAACTCAGCCCAGAATTAGCTGCGAGCGTAGCGGATAAAGTTTATGCAGTAAATAGTGGAGACTCAATCACTTATAAAGCATTTTTAGCTAATAAAATATTCTCGTCAGGGAATGGGGCTAAAATGACACTAAATGCAACAGTGGGTGGAAAAGTTTTACTTTCGGCTCAAGATGGATTTGGCGTATGTGCTATGGGTGGTAAAGGTTATGAAAACGATTTATTTCTAATCTTTCGTGGCACTACAACGGCTAACAATAAAGCTGATTTTGTTACCGATGGTAATATTGGCCTAACTAGCTCAAGTACTGGTCATATGGTCCATGTTGGTTTTAATAGTACTTTTACCAGTATGTTACCTCAAATCCGCTCGTTTCTAGCAAAAAATAAAGTCACCGGAACCGTTCATTGTATCGGCCATAGTTTAGGTGGCGCTGTAGCCTCATTAGCTGCCGATTGGCTTAAGAAAAAAGCGGGGAAAAGTGTCAAGCTTTATACTTTTGGCGCACCAAGAGTGGGTACTTACTTTTTTGCTAAAAGTACGACGGATAATCTTAAAATTGAAAATATCCACCGCGTTTATCATAAAACAGATCCCGTACCTATGGTGGCGTTATTTCCGTTTATGCAAGCACCTTATAATTCAAGTGGACACTTTCTCTCATCATCAGAGTTAGTATTTAGTGGTGCGGCTCATAAAATGGGTAAATACGCTGACTCAGTAAGAAGTAAAAGCTGGAGTGCGTTAAATAACGTGCCTGATGAACCTTATGATGTAGAGTGGGCTATTGAACAGTGGTTAAATTCTAAAAGATATACCAGTGCCGATTCGTCTACCTTTTTACGATGGGCAGAGTCTGCATTAATCTATGTACTTAAGAAAATAGGTATTAGTGTTGTAGCTGCCCTGCAGGGAGCTGTTATGGGAGTGGCTACATTAGCAGATAAACTCGCTTACATACTTTCTAAGGGCATCGATTTAGCTGATAACATTAGTTACTGGGTTATGCGCTTTATGCGCCGTATTATGCAAGCTCTGGGTATGAAAGTAGCCAAGACTAAAGAAGAATTAACCAGAGGCGTAATTCGAACAGCGTTGCTGCGCTTAACTCGAAAAAACTACGATAATGCTCAACGCGCAATTAGGAAAATTTAATTGATTTTTTGGTATTATATTCAGCATAAGTTTAAAGAGAGGACTGTTAATGATTATTCTTAAATTGTTTGCCTCTTTTATGCTGCTTTGCTGTATTTTTGTTGGTGTTAGAAAAGCAGATAAAAGGTCTCACAACCCGCAGTATCACGCATTAGCTGAATATATGACGGGTTTTATTTTTGTGTTTTTACCACTCTGGGGATTTTATTACCTTTGGTGGTAAGTTATCCTATTACCGATAACTCTCTTTTATAGATATCATTGTAAATGAAGAGAGTTATACATTTTCACTCAAATCCTTTGCTCAATGTATATCACTCTACTTACTGAGTCGTGTTAGCCTATCTTCAATAAATAAACGCCCCTAATGACATGAATAAAAAATTATTATTATTAACTGAGGCGGTCAACTCACTGCTAACAAAAAGTACTGTGCCAGCAACGCTAACTATTGAGCAATGCGCCGCCGAATTAGCTATGAGTATGACTTCTTTTCGACGTAAACTCAGCCAAGAAGAAACCACTTTTAAACTTATTCAACAAAAGTATTTGAATGAGTTGTGCGTTCACGATTTACTTACTCAGCATATAAGTATTGATACCTTAGTTGTGAAGCTAGGCTATTCAGAGCGTGCGACTTTCGAGCGTGCTTTTCGACATAAATTTGGCATCACACCTTCTCAATTTCGTGAATTATCATTAGTAGGTAATGATAAAAACAATCAACAGAACTTAAGTGTAATAGCGAAAAATATGCCGCCTCTACCGGATAGTTGCCAACAGTTAATAGGGGAGAAAGACCAAGACAGCTTTGATCTGCAACGGGTTCTAAAAATTGTTGAGAAAGATGCTATTTTCACAGGACGTTTGATGGGGCTTGCTAGTAAAGCTATTTACGGTAAAACACCAAAAAATACCCAAGAAGCTATTAGTCGAAGTTTAGGTATTAATACGGTAGTTAACTTAGCCGTTATCTATTCTGTTAAAGATGCGCTAGCAGAATATGTTAATCAAAACGTTATTAATCAATGTACTAATGCATTCTTAACTGCGCCAAAGTTTTTCCAATTGATGCGTAAGTCGGCAGGTATCGATATTAAATTTGATAATGACCTAATTGAACAAGTCTTGGTGTTCGGGTTGTTAGGCGTATTATTGCTGTGTCATAAAAATGCAGTTAAACATGAACTTATGCTGCATTCTTTGCGAGGTATTGATGATTTACATTCACTTAATCATCATCTTCATGAGTCAATGAATATGAGTGTCTATACGGCTTCAAGCTTAATGTTATCTTTATGGCATATCGATGCCAGTGTAATTAGGCAACTCAATCACTTAGATAAAGTAAGTAAGCTGGAAACAAAGGGAAGTAAACAAGATGAATTAGTGTTGTTTATGTTGTCTTGCTTATACGCTTTAGCAACAGGGCGAACAGAACATAGTGAATTGCAGCAAAAAGCTGAACTGTTAAATCTTGACGGCTTCAGTGATATACAGGCTATTTTCTTTATTGATAATTAGTTTATTGGTAGATCAATTCACAGGTAATAAATGGATTGGGAATTATTATATAGAGGGATAGTTTGTCGAGGTTAGTTGTTAATTTAATCAAATTGGTATTAATTGGGGAAACCTTCTCAGTCACTCTTATACAAGAGGGGGGCTGACCGAGAAAGTTTAATTGGGTTTTATTTACTATCAATCAATAAAGCAGCATTCGATTTTATTTTTATTTTCTGTTGGCGGCGAATTAAGGCAGCAAAACCAAATAAGGAGAGTGCGAAAATTGAAGGCTCAGGAATATCAGTCACAGGGCCATCACTAACTTGTACTAATGAGACATTATCAAGTAAACCACCTAATGAATTTTGTTTACCAAAGGCGCCAAAACTTAAATCCATTGTTTCAGACTGTGCGGTTAAAACAATTGATTGTGTTGCCCAGCTTGGATGCTTTTTGCTTCTACCATCAACAGCTAAGTCAGCATTCATATTTAGATTGAAATCTGTGGCGGCATCATACCAAAATACATTAATACCATTATCGTTCAGCTGATTGGTACGAGGCTTGTAAGAAAACTCTAATAAATACTCTGCACCAATGATGAGTGAATCTAGTGATTGTGTCATTACGGCATTTGATGAACCACGAGGGTGAGAATCAAGTTCAACATGTTGTTGACCATCTGCAGAATCCGTAACTATATTCTTTTGCAACTCGATACCATTACCAGCCGTCGTTATCCAACCAGGTAAAGTGTAAAAAACATCCCAAGCACTATTTTTATTTCCAAAGTTTTGTAAATTAGTTTTATGAACATTACCTTTTGATAGCGAGTTGTCAGCAAATAGTAATTCTTCAAAGCTACCATTGGTGATCAATGATGCGTTAGCTAGTGAACTAGAGAGTAATAAGGAAATTGATAAAGTAGTATTTAAAAATATTTTTAGCATGCAAAGAACCCATGTAAATAGTAATAAGTGGGCGCTAGTATAGGGAGATAAGATCTTTTAAAATATGGCTAAAGTGTCCAATTGAAAATGATATCAATTTCAGTAATAAAAATAAGGCAGGAACTACCTTTCAGTAGCCTACCTAATCATAACTATTACTTAGTATCAAAGATGTATTTATATATTTGATACAAGTTCTGACTAATATACTCAGCTTCGTGAGGCACAAAAGACATTTTAGATAAGGTTACAGAAGCAAGGCAGTTATTATAAGTTAACGTTATTGTTTTGCTACTGTTTGCTGTAACCCCAACGTGCTCTTGGCTGTTTTCGTCTATGTCACAGCCATTATTAATACGCCATAGTTCAATAGTATCGTCAACAGACTTTATGCTGTCCAATGAGCGACCATTATAAGGCACAGCATCATCAGAAGTGCTATGGAAGTGATGAATGGCTAGTGGGGTGCTAGTTTCGCATGCGTCAAGGTTTCCTCTAAATTGTCCTGCTAATGAAACTATGGAGGTTATTTTCTCTGGCATTGCACAAGCTAGTCTATAAGCCATAAAACCACCGGCGGAGTAGCCAAATATATATAACTTGTCAGTGTTAATATTTCCTTCGCTTCTTACTTTTGTTATCAACTCGGTTAGATACTCTACATCACTGTTCTCATTGGAAGCCGAATTGTTTACACTCAACCAACCCCAACCACTAACTATTCCCTCAGGACTAACTGCTACTAGGTTGTGTTGAGTTGCTATCATTTTTGCATCGAATATTCCCATTACTTTATTGGCGGAGCCAGGTGAACCATGCAAAAATAAGGCGATTCCATCTTTAGTTTCTTTATTATCTTTATAGAGTATTGCTTTGCGATTACTTATTTCTAAGCAACTCGTTTTATCATCTATTTTACTACCTAAACATTTCGGTACTTCTACTATCACTTCTTTAGATACTGATGTTTTTTCTTCTGATGAGCCACCTCCATCTCCACATGCAGATAATAAAGAGGTCATAAATAAGCTCGTTAACGCTATTTTTAGTAAGTCATTAGTGAGTTGTATGTGATTTTTTTTAGTGCTTTTCATTAAATTAACCAAGAAAGTAAATGTAGAGCTAGCTTGAGAAAATATGGGGTAAATGGCAATATAGAAATGATAATGAAATGGTAATCATTTGTTAATTTTATTTTAAATCAGGATGTTAGTTGTATATGGAATATGTTTTTAATGGCTTTAGTCTTGACACTAAATTAAGTTCATTAAGTAAGAGCAACGTGAGGTATAAGTTAGAGCCTCGAGTTTTCCAACTGTTGCTCTATTTTTGTAAACGCTCAAAACAAGCTATTACTCGAGAAGAGTTGATTAAATATGTCTGGCAGAACCGAGTGGTTGGTTATGCTGCGATTAACCGTGCGATAGGTGAATTACGAAAGGTTATTGAAGAGGATGTTACTGACCCGAAAATTATTATTACAGTAAGTAAAGTAGGTTATTTGTTTGATGCTCAAATAATGTTAATTGATGAAGAACGTTATTTGCCAAACGAAAAGTTAGTTAGTGAAAAGCCTGAAATCAATGAGGTTAAAGCTAAGGAGTTATGCACACTTGATTTTTCGGTAGCTTCAAAAAAAAGTAACAAAAAAACACTTAATGTTGTAATTATAATCCCTATTTTGTTATTTACGATTGTCCTCTTATATCTATTTATTTGGAGAAACACAGTCCCGATGTTGTCACTTACTTTGGCGATTGAAAAACCGTTAACTACGTTGAAGGGCACTTCTTTTAAAGGTGACTTATCCGCATCGGGTCAGGATTTAGTATTTCTGCATAAGGAAAAGGCTAATGATAGGGTACAAGTTTGGCTACAAAAAGAAGGAAAAAAAGCAGAACGGTTAACAAACGATGATACTTATTATACCTATGTCATTTATGCAGACGATGCCTATGTATTGGCATCAAGATTCAACAATCTGGAGGAAAGGAATTGTGAAATTGTTAAAGTTTCTCTATTAAATAAAGTTATAGAAAGTGTTTTTAATTGTGCTGATAGAGCGATGACCAATTTAAGTTTTCATGTTGAATCTAATACTTTGTTTTTTAATTACAGGCGGAGTATTACCAGTGTATTTAATATTTATTCTTATCAACTTGATACCAAGGCATTCAAGCAACTTACTTTTTCTGATGTTACAGCGGACCATGGTGATTTTACATTAGCTTTATCACCTTCAGGTAACCAATTAGCTGTATTGGAGTATAGGGACAAAAACCAAGCAATATTAAAGTTTATTGCGTTAAACGGTTCAGATAACAAAATCGTTATTGGTCCGACATTTTCAGCTAACTCTCATGTTTCTTGGTTGAGTGATAGTCAGTTGTTACTTACTGATGGTGATCAACTAAAACAATATGACTTATTAACACAAAAAACATCAATACTCGGCGTTAATACTAATTACGGCTATGCACGAGCTCACGCTTTAACAAAGAAAATTATTTTTGATAAAGGTAAAGTCACTGCGAACATTTATCAGTACCCTTTGTTAACAGAACAAGTGAATACCAAGCAGGCTGTGACCAACTCTAGCTTCATAAATTATGAAATGAAGTTTTCTAATTTATCAAAAAGTGTTTCATATCTATCTACCGATAGCGGTGAAGCTGAAATCATAATTAAATTGGAAGGTCAACGTGCTTACAATGCTAAATTTCCAGGTGAAATCAGTACTTTTTCTAATTTTGATTGGTCGGCAAGTGATGATTTTTTAATGGCTGGAGTCAACCAAAAGTTATATTTGTATGATATTAATAAACAGAAGTGGCAATTGTTATTATCACAAGAGAATAGCGTACATTATGTCTCATTTATTGATGAGGGTAATATTGCCTTTAGTTCAAATAAAGGTGGTCAATGGCAGATTTGGGGAATGAATTTACCTACAAAAAGTGTAACTCAATTAACGACTCAAGGAGGTTATAGTATTCAATTTGGAGAAAATAAGCGTAGTGCATATATTACTAAATATAACTCACCTGGAATATTTCAACTTGACTTAGAAACCAACATAGAAAAAGTATTATTACCCGAGTATAAAATAACAGCATGGAAAAAGTGGCAAATAGTTGGTCAAAAACTTTATTATATAAAAGAACAATCACTATATCAGTTTGACTTTACAACACAAATTAGTAGCTATATGTCTATGTTTGAATTAAAAACACCGGGAGCGTTCTCTGTTTCTTTTGATCATAGTGTGGTTCAAAGAGAGTTAGTTGAGGCCTCATATTCAAGTATTTGGGTAACACAAATTGAGTAATCATGAGCATAGTTTTTACTTAATTTATAGTTAACTACAAATGAACAAAATTGATTGCGACATCATGTAGTAACTATCCGTTATAGTTTACATTAATCCGTTTGTTATTATTAATTAATTCAATGGTTTAATAACAAAAAAAAAGCCGTAATAAAATATCTTTATTACGGCTTTATTTTTTGCGTTTTAGTACAACAAGTTTCTTATAATTAAAGGCTCTTAGAAGTTATAAGATGCTTTTACGTAGTAGAAACCACCATTGAAACCAAATGGAGATGTTTCATAGTACTTACCGCCCCAATTATTATCTGGAATATCGTCTCCAGGAATATTAATTTTTGTTGCTTGTTGGTCAAGTAAGTTTTGTGCACCAAGCGATACTGTAAAAGTATCGTTGATAAAATAGCTTACTTCAGCATCAAGGGTTATTGCAGCATCACCCGTAATAGCCGTTGCATCATAATCAACGTGAACAGCTTGATATTCACCGTAATAGTTACCACGGAGTAAGAAGCTTACTTGATCCCATGATTGTGACCATGTAGCTGTTGCACGATGGTTTGGTAAGTCGTTTTCTAAACGAGATACTTTAAAATCACCGGTTACATCACTGTAACGATCAACTTCCGTTTTATTATAGTTGTATGCCAAGCTAAAGGTTGTATCACCATCAAATAGGTCAGTAGCGTAGTTACTGATAAGGTCAATACCCGATGTTGTGGTATCAAAGTCATTAGTAAAGAAGCTTACGCCATTAATTGAATCTACATTGACCACACCAGCAGCTTTTAATGCGTCTCTATCAGTATCTGTTAACGTATAACTATCTGACTTAGAAACACGATCTTCAACAACAATATTATAATAATCAAGGGTAATAAACACGTCACCAATAGTCCACACAGCGCCCAAAGTATGACTGAATGATTCTTCAGGTGTGAGTTCTTGAGCACCTAATTGAACCGCAATAGGGTTAGTTGCCGGTAGTAAAGCAGTATCGACTAACTTACCTTCTTTTAGTTCTGTTTGTACATTAGAGTAGTTAGCTTGGCCAACGGTTGGTGCACGGAAACCTGTACTTATTGAACCACGTAAAGAAAAATCATCTGTGATGTTATATTGACCGGTTATTTTGTAGTTAGTCGTACTACCAAAACTACTATAGTCTTCATAACGAACAGCAGTGCCGATTAAAAGCTCTTCTGTGACTTGAGCTTCAACATCAACATATAATGCATAGTTTTGACGAGAGAAAACACCGGCAGAGGAAGGTTTAAAGCCAGGGAAACCATTTGAACCAATACCAAAACCTTGGTCTGTTAATGGACCTGCTTCATAGGATTCGACATTACCCGCAGTTACTTCAAAAGATTCAGCATGCCACTCATAACCACCGGCAACCATTAAGTTATCAAACATATCAACATCAAAGTCTTTACTGAAATCTAGGTTAAATGTTTTTTCCAATTGAGTATGTTTACCTGGATTAAAGTCACGGGGGGACTCTGCACCTAATGAAGCATTGATAGTGTTATAAATAACATAACTTGATTCATTGAAACCAACAGAACCACTTACATCATACATAACACCATTATCAAGTTCGCCACGAGTACCCATCGTGATTGAGGTATCAACTATATTACCACCAAAATTAGGCGTAAAACCTCCAGGCATGTTTTGGTTATGTGCAAAACAATTAGCAGGTAAAGTATCAAGTCCAACAGGTAGGTCGTTAACAATAGGCACTTCAGGACAGCTAAATGGGTCGGCATTTGCGCTGGTGTCACCAACAAGAATTGTTGGAGTCGCATCATCATCCCAAATCATCTGCTGTGGGGTGCGTTCATCATCAGGATCAATAAAGGTATGACCAGTCGGTGTTAGAGGTCTGTACTGTCTAATAGAACCATTCCCATCACCTATATCTGCTGTTCTAATGTTACCGCCGTATACACCACCACGAGTATTCGGATTACGGTAATAGAAACCACCACGCACATCACGCTCAGAGAAGTTACCAAACATATAAGCTTCGTTATCGTTACCTAGGTCTAATCCTAAATTAGCAAAAACAGTGATGTCATCATTGACTTCAGGAGAGCCCCAAATTTGAGCAGGACTACCATTTCCAGGAACATTTTCAACACCTAAGTCATAAAAAAGACCGGCATCAGGACGTTGTACACTTCGACTGGTGGCATCAGAATTTTTATATTGGAAACTCAGATTAACAAAACCGTCTTTGGTTAGTGGCATACCCACATTGCCTGAGACTTCCATGGTATCGCCATCGCCCTCGTAATAAGATCCATAACGAGCGGTTAAAGAGCCACCTTCTGCATCATCTCTTAATACAAAGTTCATTACACCAGCGATAGCATCAGAGCCATACTGTGCAGCGGCGCCGTCACGTAATATTTCAACTTGCTTTAAAGCAGAGCTAGGGATAACTGAAATATCAGAGCCTTGTGCGCCATCGTTAATGCCGCCACCTAACATGGCAATAACTGATGCTTTATGGCGACGTTTACCGTTGACTAATATCAAGGTACTGTCTGATGATAAACCACGTAAATTGGCAGGCTTAACTAAACTAGCAGCATCTGAAATAGGATTTTCGTGAACGTTAAAAGAGGGCACAGTGCCTTTTAATAGCTCAAGCATGTTGGTATTACCGCCGCGCTTTAACTCTTCGGCACCGATTAAATCAATGGGTACAGGAGAATCATTTACAGAACGTGGTGCACCACGCGAGCCAACAACAACAATTTTTTCGACATTTTCTACTTTAGTTTTATCAGCTTCAGCAGCATGGGCAGATACTGTACCTAAAGCCATACTCACAGCAAATGCTAGGGTACTTGTACGAAATGTATTAGACATGTTATTACCTTCCTAATATTTTTAATTGTTTTTATAGTTATGTGTTTTATGTTTATTATTTTATTTATCGAGATAGTTTATTTAAGTGCATAAAAAACTAAGACGATTACTTATAGAACAGCTGATTTTTCATTACAATAGGTGAATAAGTGTGTTTTTTTTAATTTTTTTACGTTGTTGTTACAAATAAGAGTGTTCTACGAGGTTTACTGTAGATTGTCTGGGGCAGTGCTGTACGGGCTTAAGCTTAAAATTGTTATAGCTCATAGTTGGTATTTTTAAAAAGTAAAGTACGACTAGTTTCGTATAGTTGTTTTTTTTTTGTAAAAACAAAAATATTTCAAAATAAATGTAATTGTTTATTACAGAAGCAGTTATTTATTATTATTAAAAATAAATGACTTACATCGCTAGGATGTCAAAAGTAGAGATCCCATTAATAATATGTGATGTCGGTATACAATATAAAGTGGTGTCGGTGAGTTAAGGCCTCTATAGATTGGCTTCAGCTGAGTGAATAAAATCCCCCAGGTTCACGGCGATCTGCCATAATTCTAATCATTAGCGCTTGTACGTTAAGTTTGTTTGGCTTAATTTGTATTTTTAAATCAAAAATAGCTTAAAAAGTAATGTAAAAGAGGCCATATGAATACAATCTTATATTATCTTCACGACCCTATGTGCAGCTGGTGTTGGGGCTATCGTCCTATGTGGGATGAGTTACAGAAAAAACTGTCGGCTTCGGTCGTTGTCGAATATGTCGCTGGTGGTTTAGCACCTGATTCTGATGACCCCATGCCAATTGCCCAACAGAAGATGATTCAAAATCATTGGCGAACCATTGAGCAGAAGTTAGGTACACGGTTTAATTATGACTTTTGGTGTGATAATACGCCACGGCGCTCAACATATAATGCCTGTAGGGCAGCCATCGCAGCACATAGGCAAGCTTGCCAACAACCTATGATTGACGCGATTCAGCGGGCATATTATCTACGTGCTTTAAATCCCTCTGACATTACAGTGCTAATTGGTCTTGCAGAAGAGCTGAGTCAACAAAAATCACTTGGTTTAGATTTAGAGACCTTTATTACTGACATTAATGCTGCGGATACAGATAAAGAGTTAACAAGGCAAGTGCTTTTAGCACAACAATTAAGCCAGCAAGGTTTCCCTTCCTTAGTACTTGAAGTTGATGGAGTATGTCATCAAATTCCCATTGAATATAATGACTACCAACAAACGCTAGCTCATATCACTAAGATAGTGGGATAGGTTAGCTCTCTTAAAACGAACCACTTTAAGTAAAAAATAACAGTTTAAAAATCATTGGATTTAGTGCTAATGTCATGAAATACAAACACAATGTCTATTAATTCATCATCCTAAAGAAATATTAGGGAGTATCGCAAGCTAATTCCAAGATAAATGGAATGTGGATGTTTTTAGCGCCATGTTAGCTATTTATAAAAGTAATCTAAACCAATTTGCTAAACAGCATATTGGGCGGCTACTCAATAATGCAGAACTAGCTTGACCTAGTAGAAAAACAATCACTATGATGGGTAATAAAGCAGCAATTAAAGCTGAGTTTCATCAATTAAATAATGCTTAATCACAATAAGGTGACTATTTAGAGCTTAACGTTCTGATGGTTACGTATGGTTCTGGACGTCGAAAATGACGTTACAGTCAGTGCTATCAAGGTACGAACACCATCTAAAATAGGGGGGGGGGCTGCATTTATTTTAGGTCTTCTCTCAAGTTTTTTCTTCTTGGTTTTTTGTCAAATATCCTACTCGCTTGTAACCAAAACTGGCTTGATATTTTACTGATAGCATTAGATTCGGCGTTAATAACGATGGCAAAACCAATATCTAATTCGGGTGAATAGCCTATATCAGCACGAAATCCGGCAACCCAGCCTGAGTGGTAAATGATGGGATGACCATTAAACTGGTAAATTCTCCAGCCATAACCGTAATGAGCATCGGTTAAGTGCTCACGCCAAAAACGTCGACGTAAATCTTTTTGTGTTTTGATCCTCGGTGTTGTTAATTCAGTTAATAGCGAAGGGGATAGCACCTGTGGTTTGTATCCTAAATTAGCAATCAACCATTTGGCCAAGTCGTTGATACTGGCATTAACCCCTGCAGCAGTTGCCACTTTATAAAAGTCAGGCTCCACCTTTACAGTACGCCATATGTACTTTTTAATATCTCGACCTTGTGGATCTTTTTTTCCTGTTTTGATTCGTTTTCTGAGAATATGCGGTTTTGCGGTATTTTCTTGCTCTTTATAAGCATCAATACCAACAGAAGCATGTGTCATGTTGAGGGGAGTAAATACACGGTCTTGTAATAACGTCGCATAACTTTTGCTCTGGCTTGCTTCGATAGCGGGCTGTAATAATCCATAGGCTATATTTTGGTAGCCGTAGCACTTTTCGGGTTGGCAAATAGGTGTGATTTTGTCAAAGCGACCAATTATTTTTTTCATCGCCCAATTTTCATGCAACAGATTATCATAAGCATTTGGCATCAACCCACTGGAATGACTTAATAGGTGTTTTAGTTGAATTTTTTGTGCTGCACCTTCTGTAGCTAAAGAGAAGTGGGGGACGTATTTGGTAATAGGATCAGATAAGTTTAATTCCTGATCTTGCGCTAGCATGGTAGTTATTGTGGCAGCAAATGTTTTAGAAACTGAGGCTAAGCGAAATACCGTATTGTTATCAACGTTATGAGATTTAGCTTTATCCGTATGACCAAAGTTTTCCATAGCAATAATATTTTTATTTTGCACAATGACATAAGCGCCGCCGGGAATACTGTAGTGCTTGAGCTGCTGTTTTACTTGAGCTGAAAATTTTTGCTTAAACTGAGTCACATTATTCGCAGAGGAAAAGGGAGTTAAAAATAGCATTAATAAAAAGCAGAAAAGTCTAAAAAGCATAGATGAGTCTCAGTGTGAAAAAGCCGATAATACTATCGACTAAGCGAGAAAATAAATAGCCTTTAATTGTTTTAGTGTCGTTTTCTCTGTAATAAGCCTATTGAAATGGGATAATCCCCATTCCCAATAAATATGCATGTTTCAGAGTGCTTAAATCATTTACCTTGCCTAAATCCTGCACTTTGAATGGTAACGGGTATAACATGACCTTCGTCGTTAACTTCGCTATAATCGGCTCATATAATTTAATAGAAGAAATGACCTCATGAGCGATAACAATATCCTTAAAGACTTTTTGGTAGAAACTAAACCGGCACAAGTTATTTGGGCACTGCAAGACAAAGAAAGTGAAGATTGGGTTGTTCTTGACTCACCTAGCTTCGAAAACACTGATGTGATGCCTTTATGGTCAAACTCAGCATTAGCTCAACAACATTGTATTGAAGAGTGGAGTGATTACGTTCCTTGTGAAATATCACTAGCCGATTGGTTTGAATTTTGGGTTGAAGACCTTAATGAAGACGGTGTTATTGTTGGTATTAACTGGCAAGGTGATGATGTCCATGTCGAAATGGAATTGAGTGAGTTTACCCAAGCACTTGCTGAAATAGAGTCACTAAAATAATAATCCCTCTATAAAATAATTTTGTCAGAAGTAGTCAATAGTAAGATTTATGATTCAATGAATCGCTAATTAGTTACTTTGAACATTAGGTTAGTCATAAAGAGCATAGTCCGTTTGGGTTATGCTTTTTTTATTGGATTTATCTGCTTTTTTCTTCTGTTCTATTTGATAACGTTACGTTCTTTTATGAGTAACGTCTTTGATAGAAGCTAAAGAGGGAAATGTTTTAGGACATTAAACAGTAGTGTTCACTTGTTTTAACTACATCACATAATCTGAATAAATATCTTTTACTATTGAACTGCTGCATCAATACATACTCTCTCTAACAACTTTCTAATTTACGCTCTTACTTTTAATATACCTTATATTGTATGCCGTGTATGATGCGTGCGTTTTAATGTTAAGCATAAAGGGTATAGATATGAGAGCTAAAGGTTTTACGTTAATTGAATTAGTCACCGTCATGGTAATTCTAGGAATTCTGGCCGTAACAGCATTGCCTCGATTTATTAATTTAACGCAAGATGCCCATGATAGCATTGCCAAATCTACCTTCGCCTCGTTTGAAAGTGCGGTGAATTTATATCATAACTGCTGGATAGCTGGTTCAGTACAAGGTCATGTTAAGGATTTAGCTTGTTTTGGAGCTGGAGATATAGACTCCACTATTACAGGTTTTCCACTCGGGCAAGATACCACGCTTTATGGTGATGATGGACAAAAGCTTACAGGAGGTTTTTGTGCTGAGTTATGGAAAGGTTTACTCGATGAAGACTTTACTATAGCCCCACATGCCGACGCTTCCTTTGGCGGAGGTAACGATATAATTTATTGGTATTCTAATGGCATCGTTGTTGACCCTAATACGCATTGCTACTTCAATTATATTTCAGATAATCCAGCTAAAGGCCAAGAAAACTGGCAAATGCGTTATTATCCTGGAACCGGTAAAGTCACTGTGGGTAAAGCAACGTTAAGCTAATTTATTGATGCGTGTTAGGTAAAGCTCAGCTCAATCACGCACATAGCCTATACTTAAGACGTTGTAAATATCCTAGGGTAACTGTCAGTGCGTGTATCACTATTATTTTTACTTATTCTTGTTTCATTAAGGGCCATGGCTGTTGAAGAGCAAGCTATTGTCTTGCCTTTAAATGATTGGCCCAGTCAACGATTATTATCAAAAATTGTTGGCGCTAAAATAGAACAGCTTGGTTATCTGGTTGAGTATTTACCTCTTAGTTCTATCAATCAACTCGGGGCAATGAGAAAAGGATTTGTTCATATTCAAGTTGAGATTTGGCAAACGTATGATGATGGCGATTTTATCAAGGCCGTTAATAAGGGCTATATAGAAGATCTTGGTTTACATAGCGCCTTTGGTAGAGAAGATTGGTGGTATCCAGAGTATGTTGAGGAACTTTGTCCAGACTTACCTAGCTGGCAAGCGCTGAAAAAATGCACTGCTATTTTTAGTGACGGGAATCATGGCTCTAAAGGCGTTTATTATACCGGACCATGGAATTATCGTGATGCCGCGATGATAAGGTCACTGGGCATGGACTTTGCCATTGAACGTTTGGATGATGCAGAGCAACTTTGGCAAAAACTTAGTCAAGCTGAGAAAAATAAACAACCGATAGTGTTATTACATTGGAGTCCTAACTGGGTTGATGTACGTATTAAAGGTAATTTTGTCGAATTTCCTGATTATGACAAAGCATGTGAACAAGACCCCGCTTGGGGAGTAAATAAAGAAATGCTTTACGACTGTGGTAACCCAAAGGTTACCTTAATTAAAAAAGCTGCTTGGCCAGGAGTAAAGCACAAATGGCCGTGTGTTTATCAGTTAATGACAGAAGTTAACTTTACCACTGAGATGATCTCCTATGCGTCATACTTATACAGTGTTGAACAAAAAACTGCACAGCCAGCCATAGATAAATGGCTGGCTAAATATGGCGAGCAAAGCAAAGCGTGGTTAAACTTCACTTGTCCTATCTAATCGAGTATATAAGCTTTTACATAGGAGACGCTTCTTACTTCTACGTGATCTAGATAACTGTTATACTCCACCCATTATTCTTCTTATCAATTGCCCCTTAGCCACTTTGTAACATATGGCTAATGAACAGCAGTTCGATTATCAATATGGCTGAGACATACTATGTCCTTTTCAACACTTAAATTATCGACCCCAATACTCAATGCCATTGCAGACTTAGGTTATACAAAGCCGACGGCTATTCAACAAAAAGCGATACCTTTGGTTTTATCGGGCAAAGATATTATTGCCGCGGCACAAACAGGTACAGGTAAAACGGCAAGTTTTGTTTTGCCATTATTAGAGCAACTAACTAGCCGTTACAAAGATACCGATAAGAAGTTACGAGGTAAACGCATTCGCGCTCTTATTATTGTTCCTACCCGTGAACTTGCTGTTCAAGTTGAAGCAAGTATTAGTGCGTATGCTAAGTATTTAGATATTAGCTCTATGGCAATGTATGGCGGTGTTGATGCACAGGAACAAAAACAGCGATTGATTTGGGGGGTAGATATTCTGGTGGCTACACCGGGTCGCTTGCTCGATATGACACACCAAAGAGTCTTGCATTTTGATGAGCTTGATATGTTGGTGCTTGATGAAGCCGATAGAATGCTTGATATGGGCTTCATTGACGATATTAATAAAATAATTGAGCGCTTACCTGAACAACGTCAAAATTTACTCTTTTCTGCCACCATGTCTGATGAGGTTCGTGGTTTAGCGAAAAGAACCATTCATCAACCTGTTGAAATTTCTATTGGCGCTGATAAAGACTCTAAACCTAAAATAGCGCAATGGTTAGTTAGTGTTGATAAAAGTAATAAATCAGCCTTGTTAAGCCATTTAATTACCACGCACGATTGGCAACAAGCGCTTATTTTTATTGAAACTAAACAAGGCGCGGCCAAATTGGTCAGTCAGTTAGAAAAACGTGGCATTACCGCCGAAAGTATTCACAGTGGTAGAGCGCAAGATATTCGTGAACAAATACTTAACGACTTTAAATCAGGAAAAATAAAATTCCTAGTCGCCACTGCTATTGCTGCCCGTGGTATTGATATTGGTGAACTTTCCCGTGTTATTAATTATGATTTACCTGCGCAAGTAGATGACTACATTCATCGAATTGGTCGTACTGGCCGAGCTGGCGCATCGGGTGAGGCTATTTCTTTAGTTTCTAAGGATAACTTCAGAGAACTTTGTGCTATTGAAAGTCGTTTAGGCCACATTATTGAACGAAAAGAATTTGCAGAGTTCCCAGTGAAAAAGACAGTACCTCTGTCCAAGTTAAATTATGTCACTAAATACGCTGAATCAAAAAGTACTCAACCTGGCAATAGTACTTTGAGTAGAAAGAAGCCAAGTAATAATCAACGTAAGAGTAATGCTTCTAGAGGTACTGAATCTAAGGGGAATTTACCGAGAAGCCCATGGCCGACTAAATAGATACTGTTAAGGTAAACAATACGGTATTACTGTTAACAAAAGATAATTAAAATAAAACCGCGTTAATGATTGCCATTAACGCGGTTTTTATTTCACTAAATTATCTACTTATGACCAACCTAAGATAGCCACAAGGTTAATTAAGATTGAATTAAATGTACATCGCGCTGCGGGAATGGAATAGCAATCGCATTTTTATCAAGAGCTTTCTTCACGGCTTCATTCACACCAAAGTAAACATCCCAATAGTGCTCAGGTAAACAATGTGGGCGAACGGCAAAGTTAACCGAGCTATCGGCCATTTCTGAAAGGCCAATAAATGGAGCCGGATCTTGCATAACTTTGTCATTATTAACCAAAACTTCCATTAATACTGCTTTAGTTTTATCAATGTCTGCGTCATAAGAAACGCCAACGGTTAAATCAACACGTATTTTACCTTCAACGGTATAGTTAACAACAGAGCCATTAGACGTTGAACCATTAGGAATAATAATGCGTTTAGATTGCGGTGAAAGCAAAATAGTATTAAATATTTGTACTTCTTTAACCACCCCTAGGTGACCTTGAGATTCAATTAAATCACCCACTTTATATGGCTTGAATATCATTATTAATACGCCACCAGCAAAGTTGGCTAAGCTACCTTGCAATGCTAAGCCAATAGCTAAACCGGCTGCACCAAGTACAGCAATAAATGACGTAGTAGCAACGCCTATCATTGAAGCAACAGAGATAAATAAAAGTACTTTAAGTAACCAAGAGACCAAGCTACCCATGAAAGGGATTAAGGTTGGGTCAACTTTAGAACGTTCCATTGACGCTTGTACCAACTTACTAATGCCACTAATGATCCATAAACCAATCAGTAAAGTAAGAATTGATAAAATCAACTTAGGTGCATAAGCAAGCCCAAGTTCATAAGCCTTCATAGTGAGAGTTTCGAGTTGTGTGATAGAGCTATCTATTGTGCTCATTGAATTTCCTTTATTAACAATGATTAAAATCTTGAATATTTTATACTGACTAGAAAAAATTACAATTTATGCTTTGAGTTATTAACGATTTATTTGGCTATATGCCAGTAAATTTGGGCTTTAACGCGATAGATAGCCATTTATTGAATCAAAACACGCCAAGGGCGGCAGAGTCAGTTATAATAGCGGGATATTTTTTAAACACTTTTCAAGCAGCTATATATATCACTGCTAAAGCAAAACAACTTTTAGGCTCTTACATGATTAATAACGACATACTTCGCCGCATCCGTACTATCTTTGACTTAACTGATGAAAAAATTATATCTACTTTTGCTTTAAGCCAATGTGAAATTAGTACAGACCAGTTAGCTAACTTCTTTAAAGAAAAAGATGATAGTGCATATCAAGCGATAGAAGATGTGCAATTTTCTAGCTTTTTAAATGGTTTAATCACTGCGAAACGTGGACCAAGTGAAGGACCTGCTCGTGAAAATGAGCAAGAATTAACGAATAACATGATTTTTAATAAAGTAAAAATCGCTTTGTCTTTAAAAGCTGAAGAAGTGATTTCTATTCTTGAATTAGCCGAACTTAGTTTAGATAAGCATGAGTTAAGCGCACTCTTTAGAAATGTAAGTAATAAGCATTATAAAAATTGTTCTGATGAAGTTTTATCTGCATTTTTAAAAGGTTTGAAAATTAAATCTCAATAATATTTTGAGATGTCCTGCGCTATAATTAGCTTTGCTTTCATAAAATTGTCATCTTTGTTTCATATTACTTTCACCTAACTCCCTTAAATTGCTATTTAACATTAGTGATAAGTGGGTGATAGGAGAGTAATATGAATAACGAATATTGGCAGGAAGCGGATGTGTTAGACGACGAAGACGACGAGCTAACAAGACCCGATAGAAAGGGTCAATCAAAACAGAAAAAACGTAAATGGCGTGAGATTGAAGCGATAAAAGATCAACGCCGTTTACGAAGAGATATTGCAAATTTTGAGCAGTATTCTTATTAACGATTTAGCTTGTAACCGATTTTGTGTTACTGCAACAATCGTTATGAATGTTTTTTGATCTAACCCTATCTATGGAAAGGTTAGATCAATAAACTTCAATATTACGCCTCGATACCTGTTTCCCTCGTTATTTAACACCTAAGACTGACAGAATAAACTTAAATTACTTTATACCAATTACATTAAGTGATTGCCCACTTGCGCTGGTTAAAATACTCCACGTCTACGTAGCTCTCAATCCCAATAGCCAGCTATTGCTCAATCGAGCGCCTTGCCCTGATTTATTTTCCCAATGCACATCAAGAGCAAAAACATAATGCAATTGGTATTACTGTGTCTTGAATTTTATTACCCGCAGCCCAAGTTGTTCAGACAAATTATTTAGCTGTTCACTAGTGACTGAGATTGTTCCTGTAAGACTAGAGGTTTCTTCTACTACCTCAGTAATCGACATTAGATTACGGTTAATCTCTTGCACAACAGCGGCTTGTTGTTCTGCAGCAGTCGCTATTTGGCGGTTCATATTACTTACTTCTTCGCTGTGATTTTTTATGTCAATTAACGCTAACTCTACATTTTGAGTATCTACAACACTGTTTTCAGCTTGATTTTTTCCTAAACTCATCGCTGATACTGCATCTGCAGCGAGTGATTGTAGGCGAGTAATAACATGTTCTATTTCTTGTGTAGATGCAGCTGAACGTTGAGCAAGAGTTCTCACTTCATCAGCGACAACAGCAAAACCTCTGCCTTGTTCACCGGCTCTAGCGGCTTCTATCGCCGCATTAAGGGCGAGTAAATTTGTCTGGTCAGCGATACTGCGAATATCGTTAAGCATTGCCTCAATATTGTTACTTTCTTTGTTTAAATTCTGAATAATTGTCGCCGATGCTTCAATATCAATCACAAGCTTTTCAAAACTATTTCGATTCTCTTTAATCAATCGATGGCCACTATTTGATGCTTTTTCGGCAGCAAGGGAAGCTTGAGCGGCTTCAGATGCATTAAAAGCAACTTCTGTAACAGAGTCACTAACTTGAGTTAAGGCAGATACAACCTGCTCGCTATCACTTAACTGACGGCTAACGCCTGTACTGGTTTGTAAACTTGATGCTTTTAAATCTTTAGATACCTCGGCTAGCTCTAGCGATGAAGCTTTTACTTCAGACATCAATGCTTCAAATTCTGCCATCATTTCATTATAAATAGTCGCCATCTCACATATTTCATCACTTCCAGAAATATTGGCGCGTAAACTCAGATCTTTTGAACTGGCAACTAACGTCATTATTTTTGACAAGTTAGTGATACGCCGTGAAATACCATTGGCGATGGTAATTAATGCCAACATAATGGATATAATTAAACTGAAACCGACAAGGATATCTATCCATGCTTTCTTTGTTATATGTTGGTCGATATTTTCTTGCGCGAATTGATTAAATGATTTTAAAAGCGTTTCACTCTGATGAATATTATTTCTCATTTCGCCAAGCAGCCCTTGAGCACTGGTTAGGCCAAACTTCTGTTCACCTTTCACAAGTTGTAAAAACTGGCGTTGGTAGTTATCTAAGGCTTGTTTAGTTTTTGACTTGAAACTTCCAATAATCTCACTATCCGTTATTTTATTACGCATTACCGTTAAGCGTTTAGTAAACTTATCGACATATTTTAAATCGCGCCTTAGCATGAAGTCCTTTTCATGTCGGCGTAGCATAAGCATAGTCCGCATTAAACTGTGTAACTCATAACTTGATTCGGCTAAACTTTCACGCTTGGTCAATAAATTTTCTATCTGGTGTACTTCATTTCTTAAAGATCCGTACAAGCCATCTTTAGCATGTAGGCCTACTTTTGTCTGTTGTTTGACGAGTAGATAAAACGTGTTTTGGTAAGATTTTAATAGTTTTCGAAGCTCAGTTGTTTGTTGATTAATGATGTCTACCGATAATAACTGCTGCTCTATCTGGTCAAGCGTTTGGGTAACTCCCTTGAATGTTTGCTGATATTTATCAAGGTATTTAAGATCTTTTCTAGCGATAAAATCTTTTTCGTGGCGCCTCAACATTAACATTTCAGCTTCAAGCTGAACTGTTTTCTTAGCAATATTATTGAACTCCATTAGCGTTGAAGTGGCTGAATAGTTATAAAACATCAATATTACAAAACCTATGCCCGCCAATATCGCTAATAAACTCAACTTCCATTTTATGCTCAAACTATCCATTGTAAACTCCATTAAGTACCTGCCTTTATTACAGGTGTGTTACAGTTATATTTAGATATTACGACACTTTTGTTACGGTTTTATTACAGTGTAACTATCTAATTTATAAGTAATTACCTGTTAGTATTATTTTTACCCGTTTTACTAACGCAAAGGTATAGCCCACTTTTATCGGGTATGCTATTTAATATGCTCCTGCATTGTCTAATAAGTAGCATTAATACTAGCGTCCGGTCTGAGACGATGATGTTTACAGTAAGCGGATGAGTTAACTACAAAGGTATGTTATTAACGTTAATATGCCTTTAGTTACACTTGCCCCCATTCCTCTATACCCAAACTACCTGAAGATGCAGGTTTCAGTTGGAATTAGAAATGTTTTTAGGCAAGGCATTGATTGAAGAAAATAGTTATTCTATTGTCGAAATCAATAACGCCGCAAAAAGCATTTCTAAACCAGCCCTACGGGGACGTATGAGCAAAGCATATTCTTTGTTGCCTCCTTTTTTAAGGACGCCACATGGATGTAGCTTATTAGATAATGCAGGAGCACATTATCCTGAATAACTCTTAATAAAATGAGGCGCCTTGATTATGAATCGCTCAAGCGTCCTTAAAAAACGCATCTTCAAGTTGTTTGGGTATATGTGTAAAGCAATGTTATTATTGCGTTAAAGTATGATACAAATTGATACATCAGCTTAATTTGTGATACGTCTATTTTGATAAGGCTTCGTTAGTATTAGTGTTAACAAAAACAGACGTTCACAGGGAATATATGAAACATTTAACAAAAACAGCCGTAGTTAGCCTAGTTGCCACCAGTGTTATTTTGACTTCTTTTACTGCAATCGCAGATAGCGAAGTTGAAAAGAAAGCCAATGAGTCAACAATACCAGCATCAACTACAGAACAAGGCACGAGTAAAAGTGTTGAAGCAGCTAATAATACTGATGAAAAAATCAAAAAAGATGATATTGCTGAAACAGATATTACCGTAGACAGTAAAAATACTGATGGAGGCTCAGAGGGTAAGCAAGAGTCTGAATCAAACGGTGATGACGATTACTCTTTTTGTATTGGTGATTGCGAAGGGGAAGAGCATCAATCGTACAGCTGTGACGAGGAAGATGAAAAATGCGAAAAATTTGAGAAAATCCATCGCTTTTTTGACAATCGCCGTGATGGATTTTATGTTGATGTCAGCGCTGTAAGCAGTGCGGGCGACGATTATGCTTTTGCAGCGAATGTTGATACCGAATCAGAGTTTGACGTGGTCATGAGTTACCGAGTGCAACTGCTTGGATTGTTTATGGAATCGCCAGGTATAAGTACTCGACGAATTCAAGGTATGTATTCTATGCCTGCTTGGGGTGTGAACTTCTACAATAGTGAAGATTATTCATTTGATATGTTTTATCAATACAGTACACGAGGCATTGAAGGCTTAGAGGGCATTCAAACACGTAATGAAGATGAACGTGCAGGTCTTAGAATGACTGGTTTTTATGAAAACAGTCAGCTGCAAATGATTTATTCTCCTGTTAGTCGTAATGGTGAAGGTAGTGATGGTATCGAAGCCTCAATTTCATATAGCTATAACTTGCAGTATAGAAATACCAATTTCTATACTAACTTAGGGATGCAGTATCGCTCTAAAGAAGTTACGCCTTATGGCATACAAACCTGGGTGGAAGATGATTTATCAACATCAGCAGGTATCAGTTATTCAGCTGAAGTTGGTGTTGAATATCCTTTAACGACAGACTGGGTTATCGGTAGCTATATTAGCTATAATGCACTGTCAGACCGTAGTATTGCTGCACGTCAAGATACCGTTGAAGACGGTGTTAGAGGCGGCCTGCTATTAACATTTGTTTTTTAGGGGAGCATGATTATGCACACTAAACAACAGAGTAAAGTTAAAAAGCAGTTGCAAAGACTGCTTTTACAAATAAAAACGTCATGTTCATTGATGTTATTACTGGCTATAAGTTCAGTGGTAAATGCGACAGAAATACAAGCCAGTATGATGGTGAGTCCACAGCAGTGTGTTGCTATGCGCCAAGGTCAGGCTTGTTATGTTTCTGTTGAGTTAAGCTGGCAAGTTGATACGCCGGGTAATTATTGTCTATATACGACAGACAATGATAAGGCGCTCAATTGTTGGGTAAATAGCACTGCAGGTGAATTGAAAAAATCTTTCGATAGTAAGGTTAATGTAGAGTTTTCATTAAGGCGTCAAAATGAAAGCTTATCAGTAGCAACTGCGGTGGTAAAAATGGCTTGGGTACATAAGAAAAAAGGTCAGCCAAGAAAGTCATGGCGAATTTTTTAGCTGTACCTTTAAGCAAAGCCTTTTAATGACATTTTAATAGTAGAAATAATAAAAATAGGAAATGTAGTTAATGACAGCACAAGCGGGCGCGCATATTTTATTAGTAGAAGATGATATTGATCTTGCTGAATGGATTGCAGATTATTTAACAGGACGTGATTTTAAGGTAACTACTTGCCATCGCGGTGATGAAGCCGTTGATCTTATTCAGTCACTTAATCCTGATATTGTCTTACTTGATGGTATGCTGCCAGGTATGGATGGACTCGATGTTTGCAAAACTGTTCGAGCCACCTTTGCTAATCCTATCATTATGATCACTGCCCGTGATGAAGAAATTGATGAGGTACTTGGACTTGAGATGGGCGCCGATGATTATATTACTAAACCTGTTAGAGCAAGAGTCTTACTGGCCCGTATTCGAGGTTTACTGCGACGAGAAGATAAGTCTCGAACAGCAGATAATACCAGTACAGCTCAGTTAACGGATGAACAACTTGAGTCTAAAGGCGTACTAAAATTTAGTGGCTTAGTGATCAGTGAGCAAGCCCGCAGTGTTAGCCTTGATGGCGAGCTGATAAAAGTCTCCTCTAATGAGTTTGACGTTTTATGGTTTCTTGCTACAAAAGCAGGGCAGGTAGTCTCACGAAAAGAACTTGTCAGTCATTTTCGTGGCTTTGATTACGATGGTTTTGATCGCTCAATTGACTTACGCATTTCAAGATTACGCAAAAAATTAAAAGATGACTCTTCAGAGCCTTTTCGTATTAAAACTATTTGGGGTAAAGGTTACTTATTTGCCAACGATGTTTGGTAGCTCCTTATTCGCCGTTTGTTTCACCCTGTGCTTTAAAGATAATAGGCTAACCCATGCGTAATTTGACACTTTCATTGGTTGCGGTAGTACTTATCGCAACAATTGGTTTAGGCTGGATGTTTGATGGTATTTATAATCAATATCTCGATCAAAACCTGAATCAAGCTGTTGATAAAAAATCAGGAAAATCACGGCAAGAAGAAAATGGACAGCGAAGTGTAATGGATACTTTGGAGCAAGTGGGTACTCACTTATCAATAGCGTTGTCTGGCATTGATAATCGCCAAGAGTTTATTGAACAATGGCCGAGTGAAGGCGCATTGTCACTACAGTTAAAGCCGTTAATTAACTTTCCCCTACCACAAGCTTTATTAACTGACCTTACCGCTGGCCAACCATTATTACTTGAAACTGATGACAGCATTGCTATGTACTTTTATCTTTCACGTACTGACGAACTATTAGTATTAACAACCGTGCCTGTCGCGGCTAATCAAAAAAATTCGTTATTACCTATTTTGCTGACCAGTCTCTTTTATTTAGCCGTATTGCTGCTAATGCTACTTTGGCTTTATCCGTTAATGAGAAGGCTAATGACTTTACGTCAAACGGCCAAATCTTTTGGCGAAGGTAATTTGAATCAGCGTATTGATGTTGGCTCTATATCGTATATCCGTGATTTAGAGCTTGAGTTTAACCGCATGGCTCAACGTATTGATGATTTAGTTACTGATATAAAGCTGTTAAGTAGTGCTGTTTCTCACGACTTACGTACCCCGCTGGCAAGGATCCGTTTTGGCATTGATACTATTCAAGAAGAAGATGATCCTGTTTTGAGGAAACGTTTTGAGCAACGCATTAGTGATAACGTTGATGAAATGGTTGATTTAGTGGAAAGCTTACTAAGTTATGCTCGCTTAGACCAAACCTTAATTACCTTAAATAAAGCGCCCGTAGATTTTTTAGCACTGACTACCACCTGTATTAACAATAAAAGTCAGGATGATATTCATGTGACACTCGATTCGCCAAAACACTCCGTATTTGTTGATGGTGATTTGTCGTATTTGATGATTTTGATGAGTAACTTATTACAAAATGCTCATCAGTACTGTCAGAGAAAAATTCACGTGAACGTTACTGAACAAGGGAATAACATTATTGTGACGGTTAGCGATGATGGACCAGGCATTCCTAAAGAGCAAAGAGAAAAAATTATCAAACCTTTTATTCGGGGTGAGGGGACTGAGAATAAAGTAAAAGGTTATGGTATGGGCCTTGCCATCGTCAAACGCATTGTTGAGTGGCATCATGGTGAACTCATTATTGAAAACTCGTCGGAATTAAGTGGAGCACAATTTAGTGTGACCTTACCGAAAGCTTTTATCTAAACGTTTTCCTTGATAGTCAAATCGCAGACAAAAAAAAGCCACGTTAAAAACGTGGCTGAAAATAATCAGTGCAAGGGAATTACAATTGATTAGGAATATGGTTTTCAAAGAGAGTGCATTTATAACCATTACAAATGACTGG
Organism: Colwellia sp. 75C3; assembly: GCF_002836255.1. GTDB lineage: Bacteria > Pseudomonadota > Gammaproteobacteria > Enterobacterales > Alteromonadaceae > Colwellia. The sequence continues at coordinate 174,400 of NZ_PJAU01000060.1, forward strand.
TTAAGTTAACCCTTCCAAGAAAGTAGAGCTATTATACTAAACCTGACTAACATGTAAAGTTTTTATGTAATAAAATTACATATTTGTTTTTATTATGTTCTTAATTTAGTGTTACCCTGCTTTTATTGCCATTAAATTTACTTTTTACATCATTAGCCTTACCTTTTTATAATTTAACAACAACGGTATCTATTCTCATTTGTTGTTTCTCATTTGTTATTTGTAATTGTTTTTTATAAAAATAGACGCCTATGCAAATGGTTCAGACTCGTTATTCCTTTGATGTATTATTGGGGATAGTGTCTAAAATTTGATGGTTAAGGGCTGTATACATCCGGCATTGTTTAGTAAGTATCATGTACGCTTCTTTCCGACTTGATACTTCTAAGATGGCGTTTACAGCAGGTTCATTATTTAACTACTTGGCATGTAAAAAACAATGTTCAATAAATAGGAGGTAACTTTAAAGTAGCTACTAACAAAACAGCTACTTTAAAGGCGGGAGTTAATTTTTTAAGATAATCTTTGATTCTGTATAAGCTTTTGTTCCCCATAAAGGCACGGTTGAAAGGCTGTGCTTGTAACTACCATTCGTTTCTTTAGTGGTATAAGAAAGGTAGAGTAGGGTTTGATTGTCAGCATCATAGATACGTCTAACTTTCATTGTCTTGAAAAAGATACTTTTCGATTGTTTAAATACTACTTCACCGGATTTACTCTTATCAATTGTCGCTAGCATATCAGCGGTTATATCACCTGTTTGGCGGCAAGATATAGAGCTGTCACTAGGATCAGATAGGCTTAAGTTAGCTTCAATTGATGCTATGTGGCAAGTAACACCTGATATTTTATCGTCATCTAAAGAGGACACTTTTATGTCTTTTAGCGTAAATAGCCCTAACGATATGTCACCCACTTCATTCTTTGAAAAACTCTTAAATATCAACAAAGCGATCACTAATAATATGAGGATTGAGCCGTAAATTTTTATCTTTTTAAACATGTTAATTTCCATTTGAATTGTTATTTATCATAGACACTGAGCATAAAGAAATTATCCCATATTCTAAACCTCTAATGCAAAATGTGCGGTAAAATCGATTATTGCGACTAATATACCGGGAAACAAGGTAGAACTCAGTAGTAACTCATGTGAACTACTTTAGTTTTGTATACAATAAGCAACAGTTATTATTCACCAAGTGAGTGATATACCCGCTCTATTTTCAAGTGGAACGGGTATAGTTAAACTCATTTTTATTTGGAGTAAACCAATGCGCTTTTTTTCCCGATTTTCTAGTCGATTAGTTTTGGCTGTTAGTGTACTAAGTACACCGTTCATCACAGTGGCTAACAGTTCTATATCTGATAGTTCTACATCTAATAGTTCTTTGTCTAGTGACATAGCGGCTAATAGTCTCTTTGAAGCTAAAGATATTTTCTCACTGGAATATGCCAGCGATCCGCAAATTTCCCCTGATGGCGATAAAATAGTTTATATCAGAAATTCTAACGACATCATGACCGATGGAAAGAATAAAAACCTGTGGTTGATTGATGTTAAATCTAAAAAGCAGTTGCCACTTTTTTCGGATGACAAACAATACTCGCAACCGCGTTGGTCTGCTGACGGTGAAAAAATTGCCTTTGTTAGTAACTTAACAGGGAGTTATCAAATTCATGTACATTATCTTGAACAAAACCGCACTGCATTAATCAGTCAGGTACAAGGTAGTGTCGGAAGTTTAACTTGGTCACCTGACGGTAAGTGGCTAGCGTTTACGCAACTAGTTGCCGACAAGAGAACGGTTATTGCCAAGATGCCAGCAAAACCGAAAGGTGCTAAATGGTCAAAACCTGTTGTTGTTATTGATCAAGCTTACTATCAAGCAGATGGTCGCGGTTTAATTAAACCAGGTTTTAAACATATTTTTGTTTTACCTAGTGAAGGGGGCACTCCACGCCAGATCACCCAAGGGGACTTTCACCATAAAGGTCAGCTTAGTTGGAATAAAAAAAGTGATGCTATCGTATTTTCAGCAAACCGTATAAAAGATTGGGAATATAAATCATTGGAAGGCGACTTATTTCAAGTGATGTTAAATAGTAGTGATATTAAACAGCTAACTTCAACGCCTGGTAAAGAGTTTAATCCTGTATTTTCAGAAGATGGTAAAAAACTCGCCTTTTTATCGACTTCTAATGCATTGAACCCTTACCGTAATGCTAAATTAAATATTATGGATTGGAAAACTAAAAAAGTGACTGCCATTGCCAGTGATTTTGACCGTTCAATTAAAGACCCTCAATGGTTATCAAGTTCACTATTAGCAATCAGCTACGATGATTTTGGTAAACGTAAACTTGCTACGATAAGTACTAAAGGTCGAGTTAAAGACTTAACTGATACACTTTCAGGTACAAGTATTGGTCGTCCTTATATTAGTGGTAGTTTCACTGCTTCAAACAAAGGTTATATGGCCTTTACTCAAGGTACTACTTCTCGTCCTGCTGATGTTGCGGTAATTAATACCCGTAAAAAGCTAAATAAATTAACTCAGTTAAATGAAGATTTATTGGCTCATAAATCGTTAGGTAAAGTACATGAGGTTAATTATAAGTCTTCATTTGATGGTGAGCCTATTCAAGGTTGGTACATTACCCCACCAAACTTTGATCCTAAGAAAAAATATCCTCTTATTTTAGAAATACACGGCGGTCCTCATTTAGCTTATGGTCCGAGTTTTTCTGCAGAATTACAACGCTTTGCGGCACAGGGATATGTAGTCTTTTATGATAACCATCGCGGTAGTAGTTCTTATGGTGAGCGTTTTGCGCTGTTATTAAAGTATAAATACAGCTCTAAAGAAGATTTTTCCGATCACAACTCTGGTGTAGATGCGATGCTGGAGTTAGGATTTATTGATGATAAAAACTTATTTATTGCCGGCGGATCTGCTGGTGGTATTGCGACAGCCTACGCTATTGGTTTAACTGATCGCTTTTCTGCAGCAGTTGTTGTTAAACCCGTTATTAACTGGTTAAGCAAGGTGCTAACAGCAGATAGTGGTTTAGGGCAAATACCGACGCAATTTCCTGGTATGCCTTGGGAACACGTAGAACATTATTGGAAACGTTCGCCTATGTCATTAGTCGGTAATGTCACCACGCCTACTATGTTGATAACCGGCGAAGAAGATTTACGCACGCCAATGGCGCAAACCGAGCAGTTTTATCAAGCGCTTAAATTAAGAAGAGTAGACACTGTATTAGTTAAAGTGCCAGGTTCGCCTCATGGTATTGCCGGTAAACCATCAAGAATGATCACTAAAATCGAACACAGTCTTGCCTGGTTTGAAAAATATAAAACAAAAACGACGAACTAAAATACCTAAAAATTTGTGAAATAATCGATTCAAGCTATTAAGTTACTATAAAATTAACAGGTGATTTCTTAATAATATATTGATGAATGATGTTTTGATAAATAATGAAAAGACCAAGTTTTAATTAACTTGGTCTTTTTTTATGTTTATTACTGAGAGGGCTTCGTTGCTGCTATGGCTTTCTTTAATTAGTACAGATTTTTCACTATGTGAAACCAACAGGTGGTGCTAATGAATATTTTTAAAATTATGATGTTATCAGGATTATAGTTATCTGGCTTAGATCTTTGATTAAATAAGTTAAAATAGCTATAAATTATATATAGTCAAATTTTTATAAGTTATTGTAAATTCCAAGGCTGATGTTGTACCTTGTTCTAACCCCTGATGCTGTTCTATTTTTACTTCAAAGGAAGATATTTATCTATGTTGAATTTAACTATTCGCCGTAAAGTTGTACTTACTACCTTGACCGCCGTCGTGTTATCTATAGTGATTGTGAGTGGTTTTGCTCTTAATTCAAGTCGGTCCATTATTTTAGAAGCCGCTATTGAAAGAGAATTACCCGCGGCCCTTGGTGAAGTAGCCAATAACTTAGATGCACATTTGTTGTTACCGATTACCGTATCGCAAACTATGTCGAGTAATCTTTATGCTCAACATTTTATTAGTGATGGCGAGCAGGCTGGTGAGCGACCACAGCTGATAGCTAATTTGCAAAACATCCAAAATGAATTTAATACCATTAGCGCCTTTTTAGTCTCAGCGAAAACAGGAAGTTACTTTACTCAAGGCGGGCTTTTTAAAACCTTGTCGCGACAAGAAAATAAAGATCAGTGGTTTTATGACTTTATGAATAGTGGTAAAGCGTATGAGTTGAGTTTAGATGTTGATGAAGAAACCAATATACCAACGTTGTTTATTAACTATTTAATGAACGTTTCCGGTAAACCTAGCGCTGTAGTAGGGGTTGGTTTATCACTACAGAACATGGCTAAGACGATAAGTCAGTATCGTATTGCCCAAACAGGGAAAGTGTTTTTAGTTGATCAGCAGGGAAAAATAAAACTACATCCAGATACTCAACAAATAGGGAAAAGTTTAATTGATCTTGGCGTTAGTAATAGCCAACAGCTTTTGGCGAAAGCACAATTTAGCTCAACTGAGTTTACATTAAACGGTACTAAAACCCTTATTGCTAGTCGTTACTTAGATAGTATTGGTTGGTATGTGGTTGCCGAGGTACCTAAAGAAGAAGTGCTTGGTGGACTAACTCAAGCGACATGGGCATTAGTAATGATGGGACTTATTATTGCGGTAATTTTTGCGTTTGTCAGTACTTGGCTTATTTCTCGTTTAATTGCACCTTTTGGCCAGCTTGCTGATATGTTGGCTGAAATTGGCAAAGGCGGTGGCGATTTAACGCGTCGTTTAGATGATTCACGTCAAGATGAAGCGGGTACCATGGCAAGAGGTTATAACCAATTTGTCAGCCATTTAAGCGAATTATTGCAACAAGTTTCTAATACGGGCAATGAACTCTCAACTGCGATTGAGCAAATAGACTCGCAAGCCAAGTCAATGGAATCAGAGATTAATGAACAAGTAAGTAGAGTTGAGCAAATAGCCACAGCAATGCATGAAATGGGAATGACGGCAGAAGAAATTGCTGGTAGCGCTAACAATGCGGCAGAAACTGCACAGGCCGCAGATGCAACAGTACAGCAAGGTAATGATTCTGTTGTACAGACCATAGCTAGTGTTTCCGATATGAGTGAGCAGTTAGTCTCTACCAGTACTATGATCGCTCAATTAGCTGAAGATGCCCGCTCTATTGATACTGTTGTTGAAGTAATACGTAGTGTTTCAGAGCAAACCAACTTATTGGCGCTTAATGCCGCTATTGAAGCTGCCCGCGCAGGGGAGCAAGGGCGAGGTTTTGCCGTGGTTGCTGATGAAGTAAGAACTTTAGCGTCACGTAGCCATGACTCTACCGAAGAAATTAAAAATATTATTGAAAAGCTGCAAGCTAAAACAGAAGAGGTAGTTGCCGCTATTTCACAAAGCACAAACTTAAGTACAACCAGTCAAACAGAGGCGGGTCACTCGGGTAAGCATTTAGAAAGTATCTCGGAGAGTATCAGTATTATGAATGATATGAACTTACAAATTGCCACAGCGACAGGAGAGCAATCGAATGTTGTTGGTGAAATTAACCCTCACGTTACAGCCGTTGCTGATATCTCACGTGCTAACAGCGATATAGTTCAGCAAACCTCAATTGCTTGTAGTGAGTTAAGAGATAAAGCTGCTCACTTAAATGACTTAGTATCGCGCTTTAAGTTTAACTAATTCTTATAATTGGTTGTTTAATGAGTAAATAATACATATACATATACATAATAAATTAGAAAACAGTTGTCCAATAAAAAAGGCCAGTCAGATAATCTGACTGGCCTTTTTTTAGAGTGCTTTATCCGTTAAACGGTACTCTCAGTTTAACGCTTACTACCAAATACGAACACGTTCATCTTCAGGTAAATACAAGGCATCACCAGGTTTTACGTCAAACGCTTTGTACCATGCATCGTGGTTACGCGGTGCTTGAGCACGAAAACGGCCTGGTGCATGTGTGCCACCACGTAGTTGGTTTAACATGCTTTTTTCAGTGCGTTTTTCTTTCCATACTTGTGCCCAAGCTAGGAAGAAACGTTGGTCACCGGTAACACCGTTAATAACAGGTGCTTCTTTGCCATTTAAGCTTAATCTATAAGCATGGTAGGCCATTGATAAACCGCCAACATCACCAATGTTTTCGCCAAGACTGTTACGACCATTTACAAAGTTATCAGTAATAGGCTCATACTTATTGTATTGTGCGACTAGTTGATCCGCTTTAGCATCAAAGGCATCACGGTCTTCATCAGTCCACCAATTACGTTGAATACCATTAGCATCTGACTTTGAACCTTGATCATCAAAACCGTGACCCATTTCATGACCAATGACTGCGCCAATAGCGCCGTAGTTCACGGCAGCGTCAGCATTTGGATCGAAAAATGGCGGTTGTAAAATTGCTGCAGGGAATACAATCTCATTAAATGAACTGTTGTAGTAAGCATTTACGCGTTGTGGCGTCATGCCCCAACGATTGCGGTCGGTTTTCTTTAATTCTTTGGCAACACTATCAGCGTTGAAAAATTGACGAAGGTGTTTGATGTTACCAACTAAGTCATTTTTAGAAATTGTTACACCTTCAAATTCCTGCCATACATCAGGGTAACCAATTTTAGGATTAAATGCGGCAAGCTTAGCGTGTGCGTTAACTTTAGTTTCTTCGCCCATCCAATCAAGTCCGTCGATACGTTGACCAAGTGCAGTACGTAAATTTTCAACTAATTGCGCCATTTGTAATTTAGAGCTTTCAGGGAAGAAACGCGCTACATACACTTTACCAATCGCAAAGCCTAAAGATTCAGTATCAGACATTTCACCAATAGCACGCTTCCAACGTGGACGAGGCTCTTGTTGACCGTTTAATTCTTTGCCATAAAAAGCAAAGTTAGCGGCATAAATATCTTCAGATAATAAACCGGCATTGCCACTAATAGTATGGAAGGTTAGGTAATCTTGCCAAACAGATAAAGACTCAGCGTTAACCAATGCGATCATGGCCTTTATTGGCTCAGGCTGAGAAATATTAAGTTGTGGTACTTTATAACCTGATTGAGCAAAATAAGTATCCCAATCAAAGTCAGGATATTGCTTGGCTAAATCAGCACGTTTTACTTGGTTTAAGGTTAAGTCACGGTTACGTTTTTTCTCACGCGGCCAATGTCCTTGAGCTATTTTTGTTTCTAGCGCTAAAATTTGTTCAGCACGTTTTTGGCCATTTTCTATACCGGCAAAAGCTAGCATAGTAGCGATGTGCGCTACATAAGCATTACGGGTTTTTTCAAAACGTTCACTTTCTTCTAAGTAATAAGAACGATCAGGCAGTCCTAAACCACCAGCACCCACAGACATTTCATATTGATTTGGGTCTAAACGGTTAAACCACATATAGCCACCAAGAGGAGACTCTGTGCCTGTTAACCATGCTTCACCAAATATCTTGGTTAAGTCTTGCGTATTTTTTACCGCACTAATTTGATCTAACGTTGACTGTATTGGGCTAATGCCCAATTTATTAATAGTTTCAGTATCCATATACGCTTGATAAAAATCAGCAACTAATTGCTCGTCGGCGTTAAGGTTAGTACGACTAGTAATATCATCAATAATTTCTTTTACTTGTGTTTCACTTCGCTCAGCTAAACCAGTAAACGCACCATAACGGGTTTTATCTGCAGGCATTACATAATGGTCATACCAAGTCCCACTAGCATACATAAAGAAATCATCACCAGGTTTAACAACTTCATTGCGGGCGCTTAAATCAACACCAAAGCTGCCTAGTTCGGCTTTACTGGCGACAATATTTTTATTATTACTGTCATCACTGGCAGTAAACATGCCACAACCACCAATAAATGTGGCTGCTAAGGCAATGGCTATCAAAGATTTTTTCATGAAATAGATCTCTTTTTAATTGAATTAGATATAACTAGTGGTTTAAATTAATAATACAGGTGCGTAGCGGCATTAAACTAAGTGCTTTTATTGTTGTTTTATCAACTTAGATTATGCTCAGCTTTACCATTTATTTATTGCTCGCCAATATATATGGCTAACAGAACCACTTTAGACCCCGTTATTCTCTAGTATGTTAAAAAAATGTCAACTAGGATACGCTTAACGGTAGGCTTTACTCGATGAACTTATTGTCACTGCAACTTTACAAGCATGTAGTGGGGGATAATGAATGCACATATTATCATTAGCCAACGTTCTATTAGTGACGTCAAATCAACTTTGCAATTATTGAGTTTGCTAGGTATAAAGGCGACCAAGATTTGTTATTTTATGAGTAAATTTGGTGAAGACATTTTCGTGTGTATTTTTAATGCTGTTTGTTGGCTCGGTGTCAGCAAAGTCTAACCTAGAAAAGTCAGGTGATATTATGCACTTGCTGTTACCAGCAACGGCATTCGGTGCAAGCTTAATAATAGAAGATAACTATCAAGGGAGCTGGCAGTTAATTAAGTCAGGAGTCGTTTCACGGGTAGCTGTTGAAGGGTTAAAGTTTGCCGTAGATAAAGACAGACCCGATGACTCAGGTGATGACTCATTTCCGTCAGGTCATACCGCAGATAGTTTTGCCTCAGCAACATTTATTCAACAACGTTACGGTTGGCAGTGGGGCATTCCAGCTTATATTGGTGCTACCTTTGTTGGTTATAGTCGAGTTAAAAGTAATAAGCATTATGTAGAAGATGTTTTAGCGGGGGCTGCTATAGGTATTCTTTCAGGTATCTATTTCACTGAGCCATACTCAGGCATTACTATTTCTCCTACGGCGAATAGCGGCCATTACGGCCTGAACTTCAGTGGCACTTTTTAACTGACCAAGTAAACTAAAAAGAGATTTTATCTATGAATAATAAAGTATCACTCGAAACGCAAGATCAAGCGGCTAAAGTAGCCAAAGGCACCCAGAAGAAAGGGCAAACGAAAGATCAAACTAAGTTAATTGCTCAAGGAATCGAAAAGGGCATCGCTGAGTATAAAAAACAGCAAAGTAAAAAATCACGTGAGCGAGATAAAGACCGTAAGCAACAAGTAAAGCAAAAGCAAAAAGCCGCTGAAGAATTGGGCTGTTTAGATGAGTCAGCAGAAGTTAAAGCTACCAATAAACTACCTTGGTTTTTATTAGGTTTGAGCTGGTTCGGTTTTGTTGGTTATTTGTTTTTAGGCTAGTGTTACTTAGCTAATAGGTTAGTAAGGTAAAGCTTGATTGGTAGGTTTTAGCTGATATGGGCCTCAAATTAAGTTGGAAAGTAAGGTAAGTGGTCACTCCTGCGACAAATAGGACTTGATTTTTGCTCGTATTTATCACAACCAATAGTCCGATTAGCCACCACAGCGGTCATTCATCATGAAACAGTTAATGCTATATTTGTATGCTCTAGCGAAAGTTCGCAACTCGTTAATCCTTACGTCCGATTCAAGCTCATTTATCTACCCCATAAAAAATTGACACTAACTTTTTCTACGAAGCGTAAGTAAAAAACAGTGATTGTTTGTTAGACTGCTCATATCGTTAAAAGAAGCATTGGACTCCCTACAACCACATAACCAAAGGCATCAGCTAACAATTATCATCAGCTTAAATTAAGTTACTTTTCCCCTAATTCTTTACACATAAAAAGAAATGAAGTAAAGCGATTATGCTGAACGTTTTATTATTTAACTAATCTTATTGAAACTAATGGTAGCTATAATTTAAGCTCTGGCTACCATTAATATAAATAAACATTTTTCAAAAAACAACGACTGCTTGTAAAGTAAGTCTTGAATCCTCATCCTTAGTAGTTGGAACATCTAACTGCTTCCAGTATTCCAAATAGACCTTTGAATTTTCGCTAAAGTACCAACTTAAATTAGCGGTAAGTTCGGTATATTCATCATTACCATCATTACCATCATTTTTCTCAAAGTTATCCAACCGGATCAAAGGAACCCATTGATCATTATTTGAAGTAACCAAGCGATACATTGCTTGTATCGAGTAAGCAATATTATCTTGTTCACTCATATCTATATCATCATCAGTTGCATTGATAAAAGCACCTTGAATACGTAGTTGCTCATAATCAAACTGTGCATCAATTCCTATTCTAGAGAAACCGCGATTACTCTCCGCTTCAGTACCATCTACAATAAGCCCCCCAATCATCAGTTGATCGGTCACATCAAATGCCAAACGACCAGACCATATATTGGCATCCTCACCTTCAGTATCATCAGAACCACCACTTAGGGCGACAGAATAAAAAAGACGTTCAAAAACACGACCATAAGTAGATACATTTTGTCTTGCGCTTCTTAATTTACCACCATTATCTGCACCACCAAATGCTTCATCAATCACTTTGACATGGCCCCTAGTCATTCGAAAATGATCACCTAGAAAACCATAAGGATCTGAAAAAAACATATCACCATAACTAAATTGTAAATTTATGGCTTTTGAGTAGTTATAGGTTAATACCGCCAAAGGTATTACTGGTTCAAAATTTGTTTCGTCTTCAGCTTCCAATTCAAAAAAGATACTCCAGTCGTTGGTAATATTAGCGGCAAAGATTAGCTCTACTTCATGTATCGCTCTGACTTTCTTATCGCCAGATTCTTTTTTGTCATATGGTCTAGCAACTAAAACTGCCGATATTGGCATACTTTTATCGAGACTAAACCGTGGTGACAGTATAAAGTCATTTTTAATACCATCAATTCTATAACCTGCTTCTTTAAAGTTCCTGCCAAACTGATTTAACTGAGGAAAGGCTGTGTGGCATGAGGAACAAGGCATATCATACTTCTTCGCAAAGCTAGTAACTGCCTGACTTTGAAATGAGAGTCCTAAAAAAATAACCAATAAAATAACTATTCTTATAAAGTGTTTCATGATGTTTTCTCAATACAAGAGTAAAAAATAGATGATTAAATTATAGTCAATGACACGTGTATTATTTGTATAGTTCAGGGGAAGTTAGATGAAAGCTAATGCAGATCAAGTTTTGTATACTTATAATGTCTGGTTTCAATACTGACGTTATTTAAATAAATTTTGAATCATTACGGTAGAATAATTTATCTACGAAGGAACAATACCGCTTAACACCAAAATATATTCCCCTAAAGTGGCAAAATTAGCGTTCATAAGTAGAATTCAAACGGCAGGTATGAGCTTAGATCGGATGTTAGGAACAACAAGTTACTAGCTTCCGCTTAGCGCCATTAACTTTCCGTTTAAGGTAAACAATATCGCTCAGTACTGAAGAAAAACAACACCATGCAGTAGACCACTCAGGCTTAAAGGTACCAATACAGGATAACGTTAACTTCCGCAGTGTTGTCGGTTTATAGCTCTCTCCCACGCTAAGAAAATAATACTTAACACAATAACTGTTTCTACAAACTCTATCGTGATAACGAGTTTATGATCACAGTTGTTCTAATAATAAACAGTTTGATTAAAAATTAGAATTGTGTGAACGGACGCTAAAATTACAATTTAATCAATTTGCTCAATTTAATGTCATTAAAAGCCAAATTAATGATCTATACCTAAATCCCTTTCATGAGAGTTTGTCAAAATAACGCTTTATTTTTTAGTAGAGTCACTCATGAATTCTTGGCCGCAATATGTTACCGAACTACCTGATGGGCATCCGGTAAAAGTTTACTTTGAAGAAAACCATTTAATCCAGTCCTTGTTGTCACAACTTACTGCCTCAGATGCACAGCAAGATTTTGAGCTGTTTTTTAATCTGTTTAATCAACTCGCTGAAGTTGAAAAGCGCTTCTCTCGTAAAGAAAATCAACTTTTCCCTTACCTTGAAAAACAGGGGTGGACTGGACCTAGTCAAGGCATGTGGGCTTTTCATGATGAAATCCGTGATTTATTCCGTGAGGTACGTGCTTGTATTGAAGCTAAAAAATTAAATAAAGTCTCACGTATTGTGAAACGTATTGCTGGTGAGTTGTTTCATTTGATGGAAGTTGAGGAGCATAGATTGTTTCCTAATGCGATCGAGTTACTTAGTGAAGATGATTGGAAAGAGATGCGAGAAGGTGATGTTGAAATTGGTTGGATGTTATCTCAAGAGCCAGTGCCGTACCCAGAAGAAAAAGCGGAAGAAGAATATGTACATCCAGGTGAAGATAGACGTAAACGTCGCTTACCTTTTTCAACTGATGACCGAATACGTATGAATGAAGGCTACATGTCTGCCGAGCAGCTTAATTTAATGCTGCAGTTTATGCCGGTTGATTTAACCTATGTTGATGAAAATGACATCGTTGTGTTTTATAACCGTGGTGAAAATCGCGTTTTCCCTCGTTCGGCCGGTATTATTGGTCGAGAAGTTAAATTCTGTCATCCGCCTAAATCGGTAGATCCTGTTTTACAAATTCTTGAAGAGTTTAAGAAGGGCATTCAAGATACCGCTGAGTTTTGGATTAACTTTAAAGATAAAAAAATTCATATTCGTTATTTTGCTATTAGAGATAAAGAAGATAACTATAAAGGTGTTATTGAGATGTCCCAAGATATCACTGAGATTTTAAAAATTGAAGGGCAACAGCGTTTGCTTGATTGGGGCTAATCTGAAACGAATAAGAGTGGATAAAAAATGGTCGTGTGATTTATTATCACACGGCCATTTTTGTTTGAGTCGCTGATACCATGCATTTCGAATGTTTTTGACCAAGCACCACAAGCGATCACACAATGATCAAAAGTTAAGTTTTCTTGCTACGTTTTCACAGAAACGCCAGAATCACTGCTACCTTGGGATTTAAAAAGCTAAGTGCCAATCCGAGACGGACACAAAAAAGCCCCGTAAAAACGGAGCTTTTTGTGTCTGAAGATTTGAAAGGATTAGTCTAATAAATCCAGAACTTCAAGTCTTTCTTTTGCTAGAATATATCTTGCGTGGACATCATCAATTTGCAGTTGAGTTAATTTCTTACCCAAGGTACGAAGCCCTCCAGCAGCATCATTATGATGAATTCCCATAGCAAACTTAAGATATTCCATAAGCAGCGGCTGAGCATCAAGATATGATATGGAATTCATAGCCTGAGAAATTTTGTTTGCCTCAGCCCATTCACCTTTTAAAACATGCTCCTGCATAGTAACACTAGCTTTTGGGAAGATAGTACCTACACCTGTAATGCCACCGCATGCTCCAGCAAGTCCTGCGTGTACAGTTACAGTGTCAACACCAGCCAAGATTTTTAAATCTTTATTCTCTAACATTAGCGTTTCAATAGTTGAAACATCTGTAGTCGATATTTTAAGAGCAGTTACTTCAGGTAGAGCAGAAAGTCTTCTAAGAATATCTGTTGAAATTGCATGATATCCTGCTGCATCAGGGTTGTTATAAGGCATAATTGTTACGCCTGCCTCTTTTGCAGCTATTGCAGCAAGCTCATAGTACGCATACATTTCTTCATCAGAAGGAACCGTCTTAGTTTTTGGCGGCATGACCATGACTGTATCCACGCCAACCGTTGCGAGTCCTTCAATGATTTTGGCAAGCTCTTCTTTAGTTTCTGCTGCAGCTCCACTGATCAACGGGACATTGTATTCTTTAGCAACCTCAGAAAGTGATTTAAGTAAAGAAAGACGCTGTTCGGTGCTCAGGTAGCTATTCTCACCCAGAGTTCCAGAAGCAACAAGTCCGCCCATTCTGCTTCCGCCCTTTCCTTGAGCTTTTAAAACAGCTGCGGCCTGTTTATTTGTTGTATCAAAGTCAATTTCAAGGGCACCGGATTCTGACTCTTTTAGCCATGTAAACACGGCCGGCATAACCGTATATCGCCAATCTGTACTATTTGTTTGCATCATATTTCTCTTGTTTAAAATCATATTGTATACATTATACCAAGTAAGTCATGTCAGTTAAACTACTTTCGGCAAAGCAGGAGGTTTACTGGGTTACGCCCTAAAAGGGCTTAAGTTAATGTTAGTTAAAGCGACTAATACAAAAAGGACTAACGTCAATTTCTGTCTTTTTCTTCGTGACTAATTGACCAATTAGTTTGCCGGTAATAGCTCCTTGGGTTAGACCTAAGTGCTGATGGCCAAGAGCAAAAAATATTTTATCGTGATTTGGCGCTTGGCAAATAACAGGTAAAGAGTCAGGTAATGACGGGCGACAACCCATCCAAGCTTCTTGCTCCGATTTCTGTTCAGGAAGCGTCTTTAAGATAAAGGCGGCATTATTTTTTAACATCTCGGCGCGCTTATAGTTTGCAGGTGCATTAAGTCCAGCATACTCTACGGTTCCCGCTAGTCTTAAAGTATTATCCATTGGAGTTATGATAAAGCGACGCTCAGCTGAAGCTACTGGGCGATTTAACATTGGCTCTGCTTGATCTGAAATAGGTAAACTCAAGCTGTAACCGCGTTCAGCCTCAATAGGTAAATGATAGCTTAAGCCTTTTAACAATTTTTTTGACCAAGCACCACAAGCAACGACACAATGATCAACGGTTAAACTACCCAGATCTGTCAGCACGGTAACGCCAGTCTCTGCTTGAGTTATTTCAGTAACGGCACTTTGCTGAAAAGTCATGCCTTTACTTTTGGCAAATTCGCTTAGGGCAACACTCAACGCTAATGGGTCAATAGTATGAGCTACATCGGTAAAAAATAATGAATAATTAATATTGTCGTTTAAGCTTGGCTCAAGCTTAAGTGTTTCTGCTCTATCTAATAGTTTTACTGCAACTCCTTCATTTTTATAATGCTGATACATGGCATCAACTTTATTGTAATCACTCGTTTCAAAAACAAGCAACGAACCTTGTAAAGTAATGAGGTGCTCTATATTTGCCTCTTTTAATAGCGCACAGTAGTGACTGATGGCATTTTTATTTAATGCCTTTATCGCCACTGTATTTTTGTCACGTAAACTTGGTCGCATATTATTAAAAAACTGCATGAACCAAGGGATTGCTTTAATAAAGTGTTTGGCAGATAAAGACACAGGCCCAAGTGGGTCGAGTAAAAGCTTTGGCATTTGCCATAATAATGAAGACTCAGCCAGTGGAAATACTTGCTCGGTGGCAAAATGTCCGGCGTTACCTTTGGAGCACCCCTGACCTATGTCACCTTTATCAACTAAGGTGACTTGATAACCCAAACTTTGTAATTCTAACGCACAATTTATCCCAATAATTCCAGCGCCAATTACAGCGACAGTTGGCTGGCTATTACCTTTTAGTTCGTTTTTATCTGTATTCATTAATTTACACCTTGTAATGATTAGAGGTCTAAGTCGTTATTATTGTTAGTAATTTCTGTCAGCGATAAAGTAAAATAAATTATACTTGCCATTCAATATGGATTGTATACAATATACTTAAATTTAACTAGTAATAGTTCTCATAAAATCAATTGTAGTATTAAATTATGTGAACAACTTGCTGGTCGTGGTAGTGAGTTAACTCGCGCACCTCGTATACCATTAATTGGCGAAGAACGGGTAAACGTTGAACGTATCTATAATGAGGCAGTTGCTAATCGTATTGATTTAAGCAAATTTAACCTAGATTAATACAACTGAGATTAATCGCTTTCTTTACGATTAACGAAGAAGCATAGGAAGTTATTCTTATGCTTCCTTTAGTCGGTTAAAACAAAGCATAAAAAAAACAAAGCTTGGGGACAATATGGTTAAAGGTACATTCTTTTGCATTGACGCACACACCTGCGGTAATCCTGTTCGGTTAGTGACTAGTGGTCATCCAAACCTAGTCGGTAAAACCATGAGTGAGAAGCGCTTAGATTTTCTTGAACGTTTTGACTGGATCCGTCAAGGTCTAATGTTTGAACCGCGTGGGCACGACATGATGTCTGGCGCGTTCTTATATCCACCTTGTAGTGATAATGCCGACGCATCGATTCTATTTATTGAAACCTCAGGCTGCTTACCTATGTGTGGCCATGGCACTATAGGTACCATTACCGCTGGATTAGAAGGTGGTCTTATTACCCCTAAAACACCGGGTAAACTCATTATAGATGTGCCTGCAGGGCAAGTTATTATTGAGTATGTAGAAAATGACGGCAAAGTATCTAATGTTAAAATATTTAATGTTGCCGCATATTTAGCACACCGAGATATCACCTTAGATATTCCAGACTTAGGCCAGTTAACTGTCGATGTTTCTTACGGCGGTAACTTTTATGTCATTGTTGAACCGCAAGAACATTTCCCTGGTATCGATCAATGGAGTGCTGCAGAAATATTAAAGTGGAGCCCAATTGTTCGTGAAGTAGCCAGCAAAATGCTTGACTGTGTTCACCCAGAAGATGCCAGCGTTAATGGTGTCAGCCATGTTTTGTGGACAGGCAAGCCGCAAACGAAAGGTTCAGATGCAGCCAATGCAGTATTTTATGGCGATAAAGCGATTGATCGCTCTCCTTGTGGTACTGGTACTAGTGCGAGAATGGCCCAGTTATTTGCTAAAGGTGAATTAGGCTTAGGCGATACTTTTGTCCATGAAAGTTATATAGGTAGCCAATTTACCGGCAAGATTGAAGGCGTGGTTGAGCTCAATGCTCATGGTAAAACCATCATGGCCATTATGCCAAGTATTCAAGGTTGGGCAAAAGTTTTTGCAAAAAATTGCATCACTATTGATGATGATGACCCTTATGCCTTTGGTTTTAGTGTTAAGTAAAGCAGTCGAATAACTAATATAACTAATATAAGTTATACGGTATTAACAGCAAACAAATAGTTAACAATGCCTTAATTGAGATAAGTCTCAATTAAGGCATTGTTTAAATAAAGATTAATCCCTGTGCGTTTATTCAATAAAGGCACTAAGCAACATAAGTGAGTAAGACATGACAATAACAGGAAAAAATTTAATTGCAGGCGAATGGTCAGGCAATACTGAAGGTGGTTTTAAAGCATTTAATGCCAAAACACATCTTGCTATTGATATTGAGTTTGCTGATGCGACTGAACTTGAAGTAAACACTGCAATCACTCGTGCCAATGACGCTTTCACCTCTTATAGCCAGTTAAGTGCAACAAAACGCGCTACTTTTTTACGCGCTATTGGTGCTGAAATACTTGCCCTAGGTGATGAGCTTGTTGAAACAGCATGTGGTGAAACAGGTTTACCCGCAATGCGTATTCAAGGCGAGCGTGGCAGAACGATTGGCCAATTGGGTTTATTTGCTGATTTATTAGAAGCTGGCGAGTATCAAGGCATTGTTGAACAAGCAAACAATGATCGTCAACCCTTACCAAAGCCTGATACTCGTTTAGGTTATTTACCTTTAGGTGTGGTTGGTGTTTTTGCTGCAAGTAACTTTCCTCTTGCCTTCTCTACCGCTGGTGGTGATACTGCATCAGCTTTAGCAGCAGGTTGTCCTGTTGTGATGAAAGCACACGCAGCACATCCAGCTACGGCTGAATTAGTAGCAAGAGCGATATTAAACGCGATTAACCTTTGTGAATTAGATAGTGGTGTGTTTTCACTTATCCAAGGTAAAAACTACGCGATAGCAACTCAAATTGTTACTCACCCATTAGTGAAAGCGGTTGGTTTTACTGGCTCTGAACGTGTAGGTATGATTTTGCAAGCGCAAATTCATCAACGCCCTGAGCCTATTCCATTTTATGGCGAGCTTGGTAGCATTAACCCGCAATTCATTATGCCTAATAAAGTAACTGAAGATGGTGCTGAAATAGCGCAAGGCTTAGTTGCTTCATTAATGATGGGACAAGGACAATTTTGTACCAGTCCTGGCGTTTGGGTTGTAGTAGGCGATGAAGACAGCGCTAACTATAAAACCTTTATCAACTCAGCAAGTGAATCTTTAGCACAACAAGCTGCTGGTGTAATGTTAACACCTGCCATGTGTGCTGGTTATAATGCAGCTGTTGCAGAACGTAAAACACTGAGCGGTGTTAGCTTACTAGCAACTGGTTTGAAGGGAAATGAGCAAGAATGTTCAGCTTCTTTATTTGCCACAGACCTTGCTACTTTCGCTAAAACACCATTGCTTCAAGAAGAAGTGTTTGGTTTTAGCGCTTTAGTTGTTCGTTGTGCTGATATGGCTGAAATGATGCAGTTTGTTATGTTACTTAAAGGTAATTTAACAGCAAGCATTCATGGCTTGGATAGTGATTTAGCTGAGTCGAAAGCGCTAAGTCAAATTCTTGCCCATAAAGTAGGCCGCTTGATTTATAATCAGATGCCAACCGGTGTTGAAGTATGTGCTTCAATGAACCACGGTGGTCCATTCCCAGCATCAACTAACATCAGAACAACGTCAGTGGGTAGTGAAGCGATTACCCGCTTTAGACGTCCTATCTGTTATCAAAATATGCCGGCAGAGTTATTACCGACCTTGTTAAAAGATTAACTAGAGATAAGTTTAAAGCCAAGTGCAGATAATGTGCTTGGTTTTTTTTTACTTTTACTTTTAATACTACTTTCAACATTAGCCTCGTTGATATAGGCAATGTTCAGTGTTGCACAACGTTGTGAATGTTCAATAACCAATAATAAAAACAACATCGGTGGATAAGATAGTGAGCCTAACCAAACGAAGTCCTTTTCAGCAAGCCTTTTATGTAGCCAATACCATGGAGATTTTCGAACGACTTGCCTGGTATGGCATGTACACGTTACTTGCGAGTTATATTATGACACCGAGTAGTCAAGGGGGCTTGGGTTTAGGTAATACCGAGCGTGGCTTGATTATGGGCGTGGTACCTTTCTTCCTTTATCTTTTTCCTGTGGTTTCTGGTGCGCTTGCCGATCGGTTTGGTTATCGAAAAATGTTCTTGCTGTCATTCACCTTGATGGCGCCTAGTTATTATTTCTTGGGTTATGCCAAAGATTTAGGCAGCTTCATGAGTATCTTCATGCTGATCGCTCTCGGAGCCGGAATTTTCAAACCTGTGGTCACAGCAACCATTAGCCGTACAACTGATGATACTAACCGAGGTTTAGGCTTTGGTATTTTTTATATGATGGTTAATATTGGTGGCTTTTTAGGACCACTATTAGCGCCTATTATCCAAAAGCATTATGGCTGGGAATGGGTATTTATCTTCGCGTGTATTTGGATTTCGGTAAACTTTATTCCAGCGTTATTTTTATATAAAGAGCCTGAGCGTCATGCTAAAAACAAAACACTGACTCAAGTTTTCCATGAAATGCAGCAAGTGCTTGGTAACTTCCGTTTAGCCTTATTAGTTGCGCCATTATTGGTGTTATTAGTTGGCTTTTATGCCGGTTTTATTAATGAACAGGTTACGCTTTTAAGTGTTGTTGTATTGGTAATAGGTGCTATTTTTTGGGATTTAATTGTTGCTAAGTACAACATCAACAATTCAGCTAATAAAGAGCGACCAGCGGTAGAAAGCTTGCCATGGTATTTACAAAAAATGCGCATTGGCAATAAACCTTTTATGGTTTATTTACTTATTTTGACAGGCTTTTGGACTGTCTATATGCAAATTTTCGTTACCTTACCTGTTTATATTCGAGATTTTGTTGATAGTTCAGACCTAGTGAGCATGCTACATACGTTAAGCCCTTGGTTACATGATGTCTTAACGTCGGTCAATATCGATACACTAACGAGTGAAATAACACGCTTGGCAGCCAATTATAGACAAGTGGATATTGCTCAAAGCCAAATTGCCATTGAAGAGATCACCCGAACGCTATCAGCTTTAGATATACGTCTACCTCAGCAAGAAATTATTAGCAGTTTTGGCCAGTTAAGCCAACTAAATCAAGTAGGCCAATCAGCAGCTATGGTACAAGCACTCTCCCCTGATGTTGCTCAGCAATGGGCACAACAGTGGGCCTCACAGTATCGTCAAATGAATCCAGCGACTATTTTAAGCATTGATTTTTTAATGATAATTATCTTTCAAATAAGTATCAGCCATTTTGTCGACAAGTTTAAAGCCTTACCTGCGTTGATCGTCGGTACCGCTATTTTATCTGTTTCTATGTTAGTGCAAGGTTTTGCCCACGGCATTATTTTTGGTGGCTTATTCGTCAGTTGCGCAGTAATTGTTTTTGCTGTGGGTGAGATGGTTTCAGCGCCGAAAAGTCAAGAGTACGTTGCCAGCTTTGCGCCTAAAGATAAAGCGGCCATGTTTATGGGTTACTACTTTGTTTCTATGGCATTAGGTAACTTATTTGCCGGCTTACTTTCTGGTTGGTTATACGGCTACTTTGCAACCGAATTATCACGTCCTGAATTGATGTGGGCCATTATCGCCTGCTTAGGCTTTGTTACCTGTATCGCCTTTTATTTGTTTAATAAGCATTTTGTCGGTGACATACAAAAACAGCAGTTAGCGCAAAAAGAACCGTCAACAGAACAATTAGTCAATGAATTAACTGAGAAATCAGCTAATGAGTCAATATCGGTAGCTTAGGGAATAGCGCTGAAGGGGCTGTTGTTCTCGTAAGGATAACTGCCTCGAGTAAAAGTAGGACGAATAAACTGTAAATGAAAGAGTAAAAATTATGACAATCAATATTGAAAAAG
Source organism: Colwellia sp. 75C3 (assembly GCF_002836255.1). GTDB lineage: Bacteria > Pseudomonadota > Gammaproteobacteria > Enterobacterales > Alteromonadaceae > Colwellia. The sequence continues at coordinate 195,001 of NZ_PJAU01000060.1, forward strand.
CAGCAGAAAAATTTGAACAATGGCAACCCAAAACTGAGCAAGAAAGTTTTATAACGATTAACTCACTTGAGTGCCATACCGGTGGCGAGCCATTACGTATTATTACCAGCGGATTTCCTGTCCTTGAAGGTAATACTATTTTAGCTAAAGCAGACTATTGCCATGAAAATCACGATGATCTGCGCCGAGCACTAATGTTTGAACCACGCGGTCATGCTGACATGTATGGCGCTATTATTACCGATGCTGAGCGAGAAGATAGCCACTTTGGTGCTGTTTTTATCCATAACGAAGGCTATAGCACTATGTGTGGACACGCGGTAATAGCCCTAACAAAAACGGCGGTAGAGTCAGGCGTAGTTGCTAGAACAGGTGATGTTACTCAGGTTGTTATCGATGTACCTTGTGGTCAAATTCGTGCATTGGCCTACAGTGATAACGATGTGGTAAATAAAGTGAGTTTTCAATGCGTACCTTCATTTGTTTATGCTAAAGAACAACAAATTCAGGTGGATGGCATCGGCACCGTTCAATTTGATATTGCTTACGGCGGGGCTTTTTATGCTTATGTACAAGCATCATCACTTGGTTTGTCATTAGTGGCAGCGCAACAAGAAAAATTGATTGATTATGGCCGTAAAATTAAACAAGCCATCATGAATTCCTCAGTACCAGCATTGACTATTATCCATCCTACGACCCCAGGTTTAAGTTTTTTATATGGCGTTATTTTTATTGATGATTCGCCAAATCAAGATGTTCATTCACGTAATGTCTGCATTTTTGCTGACGGTGAGTTGGATCGAAGCCCAACTGGCAGCGGTGTTAGTGGCCGCATTGCCTTGCATCATGCTAACCAACAAGTAGCCCTTAATGAAGCGATTATCATAGAAAGTATTTTAGCGAGTCCATTCAGTGTTCGTGCACTTGAAACGCTCAGTTTTTCCGGATTTGATGCCGTTATTCCAGAAGTGACGGGTGATGCTTTTGTTTGTGGCAAAGCTCAGTGGCTTATTAATAGCGATGACCCATTGAAAGATGGTTTTTTATTAAGATAACTTAAAATAAATTAAGTTAACAAGCGATTAAATTTATTATTAGATTCAAAGTTAGATAGAATTTCCAAGGATTATTATGAACTTAGCTACATTACGAGATAAAGTACTAAACAAACCACACAGTGCTATGCTGATTTTCAGTGATATAAATATCAGCTACCTTTCCACATTTACGGGTCATGCGGCGACAATTTTATTGACCAGCAAAGGTAATTATCTACTTACCGATTACCGTTATTTTGAACAAGCTAAATCACAAGCGAGTCATTTTAAGGTTATCTGCCGCGATAGAGCTAACCAAAGTTTAGCTTCGTTAATAGAAGACCTGTTATTTCAAGATGACTGTCAAAGCCTTGGCTTTGAGAGCGAACATATTAGTGTGATGCAATGGCAACAGGTTCATCAGCAGATCAGCCAATTAACTAAGCTTAGTCAAATAGAGCCGCTAAGTGGCGCTGTAGAAGCACTACGTTTTATTAAGTCGGCAAGTGAAATTTCGTCAATGGAGCAAGCAGCCCAAATAGCCGATGCTGCATTAGCGATAATGCTTAACTCAGTTAAAGCGGGTGTTACCGAGCGTGAATTGGCGATTGAACTTGATCACCAAATGGCAAAGCTTGGCTCAGAAGAAGTCTCTTTTGCTACCATTTTATTATTTGGTGAACGCAGTGCTTTACCTCATGGTATCCCGTCAGATAAGCAGTTAAAACTTGGTGATATTATCTTAATTGATTTTGGTGCTGTGGTTAATGGTTATCGCTCTGATATGACACGTACCTTTGTTTTTGGTCAGGCAAGTGCAGAGCAAAAACATGTTTATAAGTTGGTGCAATCAGCACAACAAGCAGCCATTGATGAAGTGTCTGAAGGCGTACTTGGCAGTCATTTGTATCAGCAATCAGCCAATATATTGCTAAACAGTGAATATAAACAATATGCCGGTGAAGGTTTAGGGCATGGTGTCGGGTTAGTTTTACATGAACAACCTTTTATTGGACCTGACTGTCATACTGCGATTGAGAAAGGTTGTGTGTTTACCATCGAACCGGGGATTTATATTCCTGGCTGGGGTGGTGTGCGAATTGAAGATGATGTGGTGTTAACTGATGATGGTTTAAAAATTATCACTAAATCGCCTAAAGGTTTGATTGAGCTTTAGGGTTCTATCTAAAGCCGATTCAACTTGTAGGGTAGTTAATAACTACCCTAACTCTTTATTTAATAAACTGTATCAACAGAAAATGAGATTATCATGAAAATTATTAGTGCCGAACAAGTTCACCAGAATCTTAATTTTGAAGAGTTAATTCCATTATTAAAGCATAGCTTTAGTCGTCCTTTTAGTATGCCACAACGTCAGGTTCACTCTCTTGCGCCTGAACAAAATGGTAATCATGATGCATTTGCATTATTACCCTCATGGAATGAAGAAGTGATTGGTAATAAAGCATTTACTTACTTTCCTGACAATGCGGCTAAACACGATTTACCCGGTTTATTTTCTAAAATAATGTTGTTCACCCGTAAGACAGGTGAGCCGCTAGCTTTAGTTGACGGTACAAGCGTTACTTATTGGCGAACAGCGGCAATTTCAGCACTAGCGAGTGAATTACTTTCTAGAGAAGACAGCCAGCACTTAATGTTATTTGGTACCGGCAACTTAGCTAATTACTTAGTGAAAGCGCATTTAACTGTGCGAAATATCAAAAAGGTGACTCTTTGGGGACGTAATGCCGCCAAAGTAGCTGAATTGATTGCGTCTTATACTGCTTTATATCCAACAGTAACATTTATAGCCAGTATTGATGTTGATACTGAAATAGCGAATGCAGATATTATTTGCTGTGCAACGGGTGCTAAAACGCCGTTATTTGATGGTAATCTTGTTAACGTCGGTACTCATATTGATTGCTTAGGTAATCACATGAAAGATGCACGTGAGTGCGATACAACAACGGTAACACGTGCGAGAGTATTTGTTGACAGTTTAACAAATACCTTAAATGAAGCGGGTGAATTACTAATTCCTATTGCTGAAGGTGCCTTTAATAAAGACGATATTGTTGGTGAGTTGGCTGATATGTGTAAAACGCCTTCATTGCTTCGTCAATCAGCAGAAGAAATAACACTATTTAAGTCGGTAGGCACAGCGATAAGTGATTTAGTGGCAGCACACTGTGTGGTAGAAAAGTTAGCTGAGTCGCTATAACATATTTGCGTTTACGTTATTTTTAAACGCGATAATTACTTTCGTGTGTTGATAAAATATTTAGATGAAAAAGGCGTTACCTTAATTAGAGGTAGCGCCTTTTTTTCTTCCAAATTTTTGTCTTTAGCTGTGTTCATATCAATAATAGTTTGTTATTTTTAACGTAGTATCTAATAAAGGTGCTTACTCATTTATGAGTAAGCACAGCCTTCTAAGACACCGAAAAATAAATAAAACAAGGAAACGTGAAATGGTAAACATGTTAATTGAGTATCAACTTAATGGCGGTGATGTTATTGAGATTAATCATCCCGAAGAGTTTGAGTTTAGAGATTTGGACGGTAACAGTTTAGGCAATGCTGAGGTTATCAAGCTTCATAATAATGATCTAATATTGGCTGAAGCTGCATTCGTGATTTCTGCTGAACATGCGAATGTTATTATACCAAGCGATGCTGCATTCATGGAATCTACAGCAGGAGTAAAACAACCATTTGACTTTAATGGCCTGGTAAAAGGTTGCGGTTTTCATTCTGTTAAATATAAATTTGATAGAAAAGGTGTTGAGTACTCTGATTGGGTTCTTGCTTATCCTCAGCATCATTAAATCATAAAAAATGAGGCACACCTGTGTGCCGTAATGCTTTGGCCATCATCGATGATGGCCATACCTAATATTGCTTCTCACTATACCGGTTGAAATGACAGACTTGTTTTTTCTGGGGTAATGTCATTTCTAATGGGGCAAAAGCTCTTTTCTAATAATTATTTTAGAAGGGGGCTAACACTCAAAACTTCATACCAATGAATAAATATCAATTTTTGAAAGTGTCAGTCAAGCTGAGCTATGGCGTTAATTGGTGATTGAATGTTCTGCTACGTTGGGCGCTATGGGGATTGAAAAGAGGATCGGGCTCTCCTTTTTTATGTAGTCGCTAAGCAGGGAATAAAGCTCCAAGCTTAGCGATTACATTATACTAAAAGTAGAAGTGTTATGGCGTTATTTTCACTTGTTACAATGCGGAACGTTTTTAAGTACTTCTTCTTCACTCACGAGTTGTGCGTCACTAGTTACTTTACACTTTTTTAGCATTGGGGCCTCACTTGCCATAACTGAATCGGCAATGAGGTAGGCAACCAAAGCAAAAGTACAGCTTAGCACTGTAATTAATGGCTTTTTAGTATTATTCAACGTGTTCTCTTTCTTTTTATTCTTATTATGACACGCCGTAAGTTGCTTTAAAACAAATTACGCTTCATAACCGAAAGGGTCATCAATTGAATGTGCTGGCTCACTAAACCATTTTGGTCCTGACGCCGTAATGTAAAAATGATCTTCTAAACGCACACCAAACTCACCATAAAGACATAACATGGGTTCATTTGAGAAACACATGCCAGCGGCTAATGGTGTTTTATCGCCTCTAACTAAATAGGGCCATTCATGAATGTCTAAACCAACACCATGACCAGTACGATGCGGAAGGCCAGGAACTTGATAGTCAGGACCATAGCCTTGCGTTTCAAGGTAGTTGCGCGCAGCAACATCTACCGCTTCACATGGAGAAGATACTTGTGCAGCCTCGAAGCCATGTATTTGCGCTGTTCTTTCATGTAACCATACATCACGTTGTTTTTGAGTTGCTTCACCAAAGACATAACTGCGGGTAATATCTGAGTTATAACCTTGAACTAAACAACCAGTATCGATTAACACCATGTCGTTAGCTTCGAGGGTTTTAGGCTCTTTTACACCATGAGGATAGGCGGTGTCTTGGCCAAATAAAACAATACAAAAAGATGAACCTTTAGGGGCACCCAATTTCATATGTGCTTTATTGATAAAGTCAGTGACTTGTGACGTTGTGATACCTACCGTTAGGATTTTGGCAACAGCACGATGTACTACCATCGTCATGTCTTTAGCACGTTGTAATAAAGCAATTTCGCTCGCTGTTTTGATCATTCTACAGCCAGCAGTAATACCTTTGCTACTAGTAAATGCTAAAGAGATATTTTGATCTTTTGCCGCATTAATCATACCGTCAACGACGAAAAAGGCGGTAGATTCATCTACGGCAATAGTGCCTTGTGCACAATTAATTTTTTTAAGTACATCAATAACAAGCTGGTATGGAGATTCATGTTCGTGCCAACTAGCCACTTCAGACTTTATTTGCATAAAGCCAGATAGCGTACTTACTTCGAACCAAGGTGCGACATAAACTAACTCACCTTCTGCTGGTAAAATAGCACCGACTAATCGTTCAGATGAATACCAAGCGGTGCCGGTAAAATACGTTAAGTTAGTGCCAGCATTAAGATATAAGGCGCTAATGTTTTGCTCACGCATTAACTGCTGTGCTTTAACAATACGCTGTTGATATTCAGCTAATGTAATAGGGGCAACATCAGTTGTCATATCAGATAATTTGTTTAATTCTATTTCGGCTGTTGAGCCGCCAATACCAATGGTCATATAATTTTCCTTTAAAGCACTTAACATGGTGAGGTAGTTACTGAGCGCCGCTGATACAGCATAACGCTCAATAAATAATTACAGGTATATTGTATACAATTAATTTAATGAAACAAGCCTTTATATCTCCCATTTATTCGTCTTGGTTATAGCAAAACCATGGATGCTGTATTTTCAGGTGGTTTAGCTAAATTGGAGTACAAAGTATTAAAGTAGAGGGGCTCAATTTTAATAAAATGTTATAACCAGCGGTCTTTTACTTTACCATACTGAAAGTAGCCCCATTGACCAACACGCCTTAACGGAGCAAAGGGAAATGTTACTAACGGGGTTTGGTAAATGGGTAAGTTGGGCACAGTGACACCGGCAACCTTTTCTGCCAAGCGTTTACCTGCTTGCACAGAAAACGATACGCCGCTACCGCAATAACCCATCGCATAAAAAACACTTTGTTGTTCATTTTGATAGACATGAGGCATGTCGTCTAATGACATACATAACCACCCCGACCAAGCATAATCGTAACGCAACGAGCTTAGAGCAGGGAAGTTTGTTTTCAACACAGCGAGTAAACGGTTGGCATAGTAGGGATCCGTTGCATTTTTTCCCGTTATAGCCCCACGACCGCCAAATAAAATACGATTGTCAGGTAACTTTCGATAGTAGTATTTTAACGCGCGAGTATCCATGATGACATTACTGGTTAAAAAATTACAGGCGGCTATTTGCTCTTGTGTTAATGGCTGAGTGACAATAATTTGTGATAATACCGGTAAGCTCTTGCTCTTGATTAAGGGATGAAAGTTTTTGGCAGAGTAACCATTCGTCGCAATCACGACCTTTTTAGCTTTTACAATACCATTTGGTGTATGCAATATTTGTGTGGTTTTACTTTGTTGGCCAGGTTTTGACGAAGACTCTTGATGCCAGTTGTCTACTGGGCTATCACAATGAATAGTGACACCTGCTTCTCGAGCAAGCTTTTGATAACCCCAAGCAAGTTTTAATGGGTTAATACCAAAACCATCTTGATACCGGATGGCGCCATAAGCATTGTGATCTGCCATATAATCTTGGTGTAACTGCTCACGCGTTAATTCTTGAACATCATAACCAAACATCTGTTTTTGCAGCGTAGCTGTCGCAAGTAAGCTTTTTAACATGCCAGGTTTGTGCGCCACGCGAATATAACCATTGTCTTGCGGATCGCAATTAATGCCCTCGCTAATAAAATCTTTAACTGTCTCTACACCGGCACACATTTCATTGTAAATGCCGCGCATGACTTCTTCACCCCATTGAGATTGCATGCTGGCATAGGATTTTCGTCCGGATGACTTCAAAATAAAGCCAGCGTTACGACCACTTGCTCCCCAGGCGGTACGATTAGCTTCTAATACCGTCGCTTTGATACCGTGCTCACGCGCTAAGTGCAGCGCGGTTGATAAGCCAGTATACCCAGCGCCTATAATAGCCACATCAACAGTAATATCTTTATTTAACTGACCATCATCTTCAGGGGCAGTACCTGCTACATCGGCCCAATAGCTATTAGGGTAGGGCGAATTACCAGCAAGTGAATCATCAATGAGGGGATCGTACATATGTATCCTAAGCGGGGTTATGGAGCCTATAGTTTGATACCTTAAACAACCCTGTAAAATAAAGCAGTAAAAATTATTATAAAGCGGCAGTTTTACTTTTGTTATGAAGACTATTTTGCAAATATAGCGATACTAAAGGTTGTATTAATAACTTTGATACTGAGATAGTAAAACGCTCAAGCATTTGTGAGCGGAAGTTTAGATAGCGTAACTTAATGTTAAAGATCCATAACTGTGCCAGGATTTATTATCGCTGCTATATGCGCGGCTGTAGCTATTTAAGCTCCAGATAATAGCGTAATCATCAATAGTCCAGTTTATGCCTATAGCAGCTTTGGCTTGATTATGTTGAATAGTAACGTGAGATTCATAAGGAAGTTTCCCTTCGATAGTTAAGTCGTTAAATCGATAACCTAACTGTAGTCTTGAATAAACAGTAAAGTTACTGGTTTTAGTTACTTGGATGGTATTGCCAATATGGCCAAAGTGACTACTTAACCGTCCAAAGGTATTATTTAACTGTGTTCCCCATCTGAATAATAATCCCAATGATGCTTCACTATTAAAATTTCCTAAGGCTATATGGCTATAACTACTTACTTCCCACTGTTTACTAGTGGATAGCTTTTTTCGTGTTTGACTTGAACGAAATATTAGCCCGTCAACCTCATAGGCAAGCTGTAAAGTAATTTGATCTTGTACTTGGTATTGCCAGCCTAAAGGTGAGGTTGAGCCAATTAAAGCATGCATTTTTTTTTGTATGTATTCAGCCTGAGATTTAGGACCTGTGATACCAAGTGTCAGCCAGGTTTTCTGTGAAAACACTGGTCCGTAATCTACTGTGTGACTTTCTATTTCGAGTTGGCCAGCATAAGGCCTATCATCACTTTGAGACGCTAGTACTCCAATATCATTTGGTGTCCACATGCGTTGAGATACCTTTAAGCCCCAAGCACTATGCGTTTTAGTTATTGGTAATTTAAGATGGTGTTGCCATTGAGAGAGTGTTGGCATACTAACGGATAGCTCAAGCTGATGAATAGTCAGAGGTTTACTTTCCCAAGCTAATGAGAATCCATTGGTATAGTTTCCATCGTTGGCAAAGATCCCGTCATTTTCTAGTTGGATATTTAATTGCCCTGCGTGTACGGACAACATCGCAGATGTGAGGACAAAAGAGACAAAAATAGTGAATACATTTTTTGTAGAGTACGCTATTAACATAATCAACTCCTACACGTTGTATATACCCGTTCCACTTGAATATGCTCGTTCCAGGAAGTCTGAGCTGTTCATAATCAAGGCACATTTTTTGTTAATGGTTATGGCCTTAAAAAAAATGTAACGTCGAATATGATTTGCTCAGGTTTCCCTCTATGGCTGGTTTATAAACGCTTTATGCTACGTTATTGATTTCGACAAGGGAACAACCATTCCCTTCAATCAACGCCTTGCCTAAAGGCGTTTATAATTCCAGCTGAATCCTACATCTTCAAGTGGAGCGAGTATAAAGTATAGTTTGGCTAATTATATTTGCCGAAGTGTTGATGCTTTTAAAGTAGCTTACCCTAAGGGTTAAGTCCCATGAACGAACAGTTTCGATAGAGTTTATGCGCTTAATATTTCATTTTTCTTTACAGTTTCGTTATAAGTTTTTAGGCGAATTTCATGGCAAAAGCTTACATATGAAAGTTATTGTGTAATAATACAGGTGCGGTAACAATTTTTTGGAGGCTAACATGGCCCATGAGGAAAGACGTAATATGTCAAAACATACTGATGCTAGTGTAGATAACTGTAATGATGATCAGAAGTCAGCGTTAGAACAATTAGCCGATGCAAACCATGAAATTGAAGACTTAAAGTTACAAATCGCTTGGCTTGAGCGTTCTTACGAGTAGTTGTTCTAGCGTTTACCTATTGACTAATTACTTCAATATTAGTTATTAATTAGCGGGTAAACAGCACAAAAGCTCAATAGATTGAAAAGACAAATATAGTTTATATATTTGTCTTTTTTGCTTTTAAATGATCGCCGCTATGAAAGTTATCATTTTTATTTTACTTTGACTGTTATATTGACGAAAAAAACACGTTTCATTCGATAAATTATTTGCATATCTTTGGGTTCATGCTATTTTCCCTGCATTGCGTTTAAAACACTATTATTAACAATAAATTCAGAGGAAGTCATCTTATGCCAAAGGCAAGCGATATAAAGAAAAATGCTGCAATAGAGCACAACGGTAAAGTGTTAATTGTTAGAGATATTACCCGTTCAGTACCACAAGGTCGTGCAGGCGGAAGTTTATATAGAATGCGTTTATACGATGTAGTTACTGGCGGTAAAGTGGATGAAACTTTTAAAGCTGAAGATATGTTGAATTTTGCCGACTTAAGCCGTCGTCCATCAATGTTTTCTTATATCGATGGTGATCAATATGTCTTTATGGATAATGAAGATTACACGCCGTATAACTTAGATAAAGAAGCTATTGCTGATGAAATTCTTTTTATCGATGAAGAGACTCAAGGAATATCTGTCATCATAGTTGACGATGCACCTGTAGGAATAGCCCTTCCTGCCAGTGTTGAATTACTGATTACAGAAACAGACCCTTCGATTAAAGGTGCCTCAGCAAGTGCTCGTACTAAACCTGCATTGCTTTCTACTGGATTAACTATTCAAGTACCTGAGCATATTTCAACGGGCGATAAAGTTAAAGTAAATACAGAAGAACGCAAGTTTATGGGTCGAGCTGACTCTAAGTAATAAATTTTTACTTATACCTGCACCAATAAAATGCCCGACTATTCGGGTATTTTTATGCTCGAAATCAGCGTTTTAAAGAACTTAAATACAAATTAATAGCGAGTTATTAGCTATTTGAATAATGAGGTTAAATCATGAGCGATTCAGTTTATTCTATTGGCAAAAAAGGCCAAGCATGGGCAGATACAGAGAAAACGTTATGGTGTGCGAAACAAAACATTAAGCGCTCTTATCAAGACGAAGTATTAGCAAAGCTTGAATTATTAACCTCTTCATTTGATATGATTCAATACGGAAGTTTATCACTTGATGAAAGCCGTTATCCTTTGTATGCCATGCAAAGTAAAAATTGGCAAACCAATAATAAAACAGTGTTAGTGACTGGCGGTGTACATGGTTATGAAACCAGTGGCGTTCAAGGTGCAATTCGTTTTTTAGAAACGAGTGCTAATGACTTTTGTGAACAATTTAATATCATTGTAGTGCCATGTGTTAGCCCTTGGGGTTATGAAACAATTAATCGTTGGAATAACGATGCGGTTGATCCAAATCGTTCGTTTTATCCTGATAGTCCAGCACAAGAATCTGCCGCACTAATGTCTTTCATTGCCGAACTAGATGTCGATATTGCTATGCATATTGATTTACATGAAACTACTGATACAGATAATAGTGAATTTAGACCTGCGCTTGCTGCCCGTGATGCTATCGAACAAAAAAGCTGGAATATCCCTGATGGTTTTTATCTAGTGGGTGATTCAACTAAGCCTGAAGCAGACTTTCAATTTGCAATTAATCAAGCGGTAGCAAAAGTAACTCACATAGCGCCGGCTGATAGTAATGATAAATTGATCGGTGTTGATATTGAGCAACTTGGCGTTATAAATTACGCAGGAAGAGAACTAGGTTTATGTATGGGGTTAACTGATGCGCCATACGTTACTACGACAGAGGTTTACCCAGACAGCCCGTTAGTCGATGATGAAAACTGTATCAAGGCACAAGTTACTGCGATATCTGCTGCAATAATGTTTCTTTAATCGTATTTAATACCGTTTGGTATGACTTATAAAAGGCCTACTAAGTGATACTTAGTAGGCCTTTTTATTGTTTTATTCTAACATTTTTTATAGATAATTAGTTTTCATAACGTACCGCTAAATCATCTATCTGAATATTTCCGAATAAGCTACCATCCGGTGTTATAGCTGTTGCTGTTTGTCTCGTTAGCTTAGTTACTCTCACTTTATAAGGACTTACGTTAAAACCAGCGTATGACTTTCCTGAATTGTTAGTAAAATGCGTTAAATGTAACAAGCTAAATTCATCACCTATTTTCAAGCCATGATCTCTACCTAAGTTAATGGTAATTTGGTTGCCTTGTACTTGAATTATTTTACCTCTGCTTGGTTCACACATAATATTTTCATCGATATCTTTAATAACGTTATCGATAATATTTTCAATCATCATTCCATATTCACTTTGCCAAAAAACATTACCATTTACGTCAACTTTCATGCGTTTGTTAAACGTCCATGGAGCGGTATCTTGATAACCTTGATGCCAAACTAGTTCACCATTTAAGCCGTTATATAAATATAAAGTCATGGAAAAATTTCTTGGGTAAACACCTTGTTGCCAAAACATCCAACCATTTGTGGCTTGTTGATCGAATGAAAGATTAGTTATTTCACTAAACATTATATATTGGCTATCTGTAGTTTCACTCAAGGATTGCGTTAATTGAGCAATTTCATCACTTGCTAAGCTATTATTAAGACGAGAAAATTCAGTTTTATTATTGAGTATACTACTCGCTTTGGTAAATGAACTTTGCTGGTTAAGTTGTTTAGCAAGTTTACCCATAACCGCTTTATCAATTGAGTACATTTCACCTATGCTAGCCTGTTCTCTTTGTAGCAAGTTACTGCGGGTAATTAATAGTGATTTTTTAAAGTTTATCGCAAAACATTTTTTATCTTGTGGGAATATATCTGCGCGAATTGTCACTGTGATAAGATTGTCACTGTGTACCTCATCAACTAGTTCGATAGAGTTGACACTGCCACTTGCTCTGATATTGATTTGATCTTGCGTCAATAAACCATTAACGACTTGTTGAACACTCGAAACACTAGCACCTGATACAAGTAAGGCTTTTTTTAGGGCATTCTCAACCGCTTTAGTACGGGCAAGCTCAATATTTATATCATTGGTGCGAGCATGCCCCTGAGTCTCGTACCATTGACTACTAGCAGAAAAACTGCAGCATAAGCTGAGAATAATTAAGTGTTTTATGAACGTGTGCATAGTTTTTCATATTCCTATTTAGCGTTAACCCGTTTACTTGATTTATATCGGGAGTAGCGCTCTTTTTATCAACTAACACTGATTATGCATATTTCATGCCCTTCATCTTATAATTGATTTACCTAGTCAGAATTCTTGGCTTAGAATGTGCATTATTCTGACTATTGAACTTAATAAAGTATCGCTATAGTTATACATGTAAGGCTACTTTATACAGGGAATAACATGATAAAAAGAATAATTAAAATTTAATTTTTTCATTAATTTAAATACTATGGTTAACTCGAGTCAGGTAGGAGTTATCTGGACGCCAGATAATTGACTACATAATCATTACTATCAAAGGAATACATATGAGTAACTCATTAACTCGCTCAATCCTTATTTTGAGTACACTTTTATTGACCAGTGCATGCTCTCTTGTTTACGATAAACACGTACAGTGGCAAACTGTAAAACCTGAGGTTTATCCTGTACTTTATGCAACAGGTTTTGCTCCTATTAGTATGCAAAAATCAACCCATGAAACCCAACGGATGCTGATGGCAATTAAAGCGTCTAAAATTGCCGCTTATGCGGAACTTGCTGAACAAGTATATGGTCAGCAAATTGCTGGTAAGGTAACCATGGCGGATTTATTAATTGAAGAACAGCAATTAAAGGCTTCAGTTCAAGGGATTATTCGAGGTGCCAAGGTAATAAAAAGCTACCCAATAGGTGATGTATATACGACGGAATTACAGCTGAACTTCGAAGATGTTTATAATATATATCAAGCGAACCAGAATAGAAAAGAAATCAAAGAAGTAACACACTTCTAGATAGCTTGGAGACAAGTAGGCTTTATTTGGGCTGTTAACCTATTTACTATTACTAACACTAAAAAGGGCGTTAATCATAAAGATTAATGCCCTTTTTGTAATAAGTTACTTTAGTAACGTTAGGCTTTTAATCCTAAACTAGAGAGTCCTGCACTTTTTTTACCCTTCTTATCATAAGTAATTGCGTTCTTATTATGATTTTCTAATAGGCTCGTTTTCATGCGTTCTACCGCAAGTTGAGACTGCTGGATAATTTGGCCATTTACTCGATTTTGTTGTTGGCAATGGTTCAATAACTCGGTTATCTCGGCAAGTTCTTGAGTTAACTTTCCTGCTGCTTTGTCTTGAGCAAAAGCTTGGTTTTGACCTATTTCTTGATCAAGCTGCTGGATTTCTAATAATAAGGTGTTCTTTTCTTGGCTAATAGTAAGCAGCTCTTGTGGATCATGCTGCTGTAGTATTTGCTTTTCATTAGCAATAATTTGCACTAACAACGTTAATTGCTGATGTTGTTTTGCTACCAATTCGGTGGGTGTTAACCCCTGAGACATTGAGTTTGATAACATAAGGTTGACCTTTGATTTAACTATAAATGATTTGCTTTACAGTCTATCGTTAATCAAGGTTGAATTCAAAGTTAGCAATGCTAGCAGCTAATTTTTCTGGATTAACTTTATACTCACCAGATATGATAGCTTTTTTCAGTTCATCAACTTTCTGTTGGTTAATCACTGGCGCATCAGCCGCTTTTTTTTGCAATTCGTTAAGCTGCTTTGCTTGCGGGGTAATCGACACAGAATCTTGCCCTGTATTTTTCACTTGCGCATTAGTTGAGGCAGTTTGAGTTGTTTGCTGCTTTACTTGCTGTTGCTGTGTTTGTTGAACTTGATTGCTTGAATTCAAGTTGTTGATATTTATAGCCATGATTTCATCCTTTAACAATGAAATGATATTTAAAAAGAGTTCTAGTAACTTGTTATCGGCCACTACTGAGATAACTTTAGCTAAAAAGGATAATAAAGTAAAAAAAATACTATGGCTAACTTTGCCTGTGATTACTTTGTAAGTAACGTTTTGTAAACAGTAGTTTATTTATAGCAATTAATGTACTTGGTATTACACAGATATTATAGATTAATTACCACTTGGTTAATAGTTTTGACGCGAGGAGTAATCACTTTCTTTGAACGAGTGTTTTTGACTCTTATTTGTTCGTTGATATTACCGGAACTTAAAGCAACTCCCCGGGTTTTAATACTAAAATTATCTGATGATGCAATGATCGTCACGACATCACCTTTGCATATTAAGCAGAAACTTTTTTTACTGATTGCTTTACCTTTGGCAATTCGCTTTTTCGCTTTAGCGCCAAAAACAATATTTATATCAGTTAGCTTATCACCCCTAATTCTATTAATAGGCATATAGGCTAACTCAATATTACTTTCGTCAAGCTTGTCTCCTTTACTAATTGTGCTTGTAGCAATTAAAACAGCTTTAGTTATTTCAACTTTTGCCGATAAATATACTTTCCATGGTATTGATTCATCACAACTAATCTTAATATTTACGTTTATCGCTCTATTTTTTTCAGGTATATTTGCAGTTAAAGGAATTTTACAGGGTTTAATAACAATTCTAGGGTCTAAGTGTGCAACTGAAATACGCACCCTTTCTTCTTCAGTTGAAGGAAAACGCTCTGCTAAATAAGCTTTGGCAAAATGCTCAATAAAAGCACCATCTAGCTCAGTTGCAACAGCAATTGTTTGCTTAATGAGCAATAAGAATGAAAATATTAAAAAAAGTTTGGTATAGCGCATATATTTTGTTATCTATCTTTAAGTAAATGCAAATAATCGTCTATGCTTAACCTAAGTCAGTAGTGTGAAATAAGGTTAAATCATGCGTCAAGTTTCAGACGCTTAGTGTGATTATCAACTCAATAATTTAAATACAATTCAAGAATTGTGCCTTATGTGTTTATTTGGTTAAACATAATAAATGGTACGGTCTTATATGAGGCTCATATGGCAGGCATACTCGATTCAGTAAATCAGCGTACGCAACTTGTTGGTGAAAACAGGTTAGAATTGTTACTTTTTAAACTTAATGGTCGGCAACGATTTGGTATTAATGTTTTTAAAGTACGTGAAGTGATGCCATGTCCGCGTTTAACTATATTACCTAAACAAGATGCCTTTATAAAAGGGGTTGCACATATTCGGGGACAAACTATATCCGTTATTGATTTAAGCAAATCAACAGGCGGACCAGCAATTGAACAAACAGCAGAAAGTTTTATTATTATTGCTGAGTACAACCGCACTGTGCAAGGATTTCTCGTTGCCGGTGTTGAGCGCATAGTAACGTTAAGTTGGGCTGATGTTATGCCGCCACCGGAAGGAGCTGGCAAATCTAGTTACTTAACAGCGGTGACTGAAATAGATGGTCAAATGGTATCAATATTAGATGTTGAGAAAATTTTAAATGAAATTAATCCAGTCTCAACTGAAGTAAGTGAAGACATCATTGATGCCTCTGTTGGTGAAAGCTTAGGCGATAAGCTAGTGATGATTGCAGATGACTCAACTGTTGCAAGAAATCAAGTAAGAAGAGCACTTGAGCCGTTAGGTATTAATATGGTTTTAGCTAAAAATGGTCGTGATGCTCTAGATCAGTTAACAGCTATTGAAGCGACTTGTGAAAATAGTATTACTGAAAAAGTGGCGTTGATGATCTCTGATATCGAAATGCCAGAAATGGATGGTTATACCTTAACTGCAGAAGTAAAAGGTAATCCACGTATGGCAAAAATGCCTATTATCTTACACACATCATTGAGTGGGGTATTTAATAATGCCATGGTTGAAAAAGTTGGAGCAGAAGACTTTATTCCGAAGTTTCATCCAGATGAACTAGCAACAGCTGTGAAAAAATGGTTAAAAATAGAAGATTAACGCTTCCTCTATTTGAATAGCCGTTACCTGAGTTAATGGCGACCTCCACTTTAAGGAGGGTTTGGAAAATATTAAATAAATAGGAAGTTATAGTGTCAGCAAGAGAACTTGATGAAAAAAGCTACAATCAATTTAGAACATTCTTAGAGCAGCAATGTGGCATAGTACTCGGTGACAAAAAGCAATATTTAGTTAAAAGCCGATTAGCTCCATTGATGGCTAAGTTTGAACTTAGTTCATTAAGTGAATTAGTTAATCGTACGCTCGCTCCTGTCGAGCGGCAAATGCGTGCCGCCGTAATTGATGCCATGACCACAAATGAAACGTTATGGTTTCGTGATGACTACCCTTTTAAATTACTTCAAAGTAAGCTATTACCTGACTTTGCCAATCGTAAAACCCCTGTTAAAATTTGGTCCGCGGCCAGTTCTTCTGGTCAAGAGCCATACTCTATCGCTATGTCAGTATTAGAATATCAACAAAAAAATCCAGGCGCTTTCCCGCGTGGAGTACAAGTCATTGGAACTGATATATCATCCACTATGCTAGAGCACTGTAAATATGGTCATTATGATAATTTAGCATTGGCGAGAGGGTTATCTGCAGAGCGTAAGAAACGTTTTTTTGAAGCAGGTGACAATGGTATGTTGAAGATAAAAGATGAAGTAAAAAAAATGGTCAGTTTTAGACCGCTAAATCTACTCAATAGTTATAGTTTAATGGGACGGTTCGATATTGTCTTTTGCCGTAATGTCTTAATTTACTTCTCCCCGGAGATTAAGGCGCAAATAATTAGTCAAATTCATGGCGTGTTGAATAGCGACGGTTACTTATTCTTAGGTGCTTCAGAGTCTTTATCAGGAATAAACCAAGATTTTTCTATGCTACGCTGTAACCCTGGTATCGTTTACCAGAAAAAATAAAAATCACTATTTATAGCTAAGAGCCATTTTTACTTGCTGTTAGCTATGTCATTTCCAATCCCTTCCTGCATTTTACTCCTCTCCACTGTTGATTTATTAATTGGCATAAATATTGTATACCTTTAGCTACACGTACATCATTGTGAGGCTATTATGGCTATAGGTTTTGATAAAGGCTTTCAACTGCATACGCAGGGCATGCTTATTCGCGCTCAACGTTCAGAAGTTATTGCTAGTAATATTGCCAATGCAGATACTCCAGGCTACAAAGCTAAAGGACTAGACTTTAAGCAAGCATTTGCGCAAGCCGCATCTAAACAGCAAATGGGCATGTCACGCACTAATGATAAGCACTTTGATGTACGAACAGAGTTGAATAATTCTGTCGATTTTCGTGTGCCTAATCAGCCTGATACGGGTGACGGTAATACGGTTGACGTACAAGTAGAACGAAACTTGTTTCTAAAAAACTCAATGCAATACCAAGCAAGTATTCAATTTCTTGATGGTAAAATTAAAGCCATGAAGAAAGTTATCAGCGGAGGTCAATAATTATGAGTCTTTTTAACGTATTTGATATCACCGGTAGTGGTATGAGCGCACAATCAGTTCGCCTAAATACTACCGCGAGTAATATTGCCAATGCTGATAGTGTTAGTAGTAGTGCCGATAAAACTTACCGTGCTAGGCATCCTGTTTTTGCCGCTGCCATGCAACAAGCTGCCGCCGGACAGGGAGCAAGCGATGGTAGTGGGGTTGGCGTCAATGTTTTAGGCATTGTTGAAAGTGATAAGCCATTAAATGTTGAATACGCTCCAGCGCACCCTATGGCAGATAAAGACGGTTATATTTACAAGCCGAACGTCAATGTCATAGAAGAAATGACTAACATGATCTCAGCGTCACGTTCATATCAAACCAATGTGCAATTAGCCGAATCAGCCAAAAACATGTTGAATAAAACATTGCAGCTAGGACAAAGATAATGATTAATTTCATAGGTGAAGAAATGAACTATGTCACAAATGCAGTGATCTCAGCATCACGATCATATCAAACCAATGTGCAATTGGCCGAATCAGCTAAAAATATGCTGAATAAAACATTACAGTTAGGACAAAGATAATGAGTGACATTGATATGTTATTGACCTTATTGCTAAACGTAGGAGTGCATAATGGAAACAGTTAAAGGTACGAACCCGTTAGAGGCTATTCGTTGGCAAAAAGAAGAATTTAAAGTTGCTGAGCAAGATAAAGGGATGCTTACCCAAGCTGACTTCTTTGCTCTATTAACTAAAGAATTAGCTAACCAGGATCCAACAAAGCCTGTTGATAACAATGAAATGATTTCACAAATGACTGCTTTCTCTACCACTGATGGTGTGCAGAAATTGAATGATTCTTTTGATAGTTTTGCCGGGTCAATGACATCTAGCCAAGCGCTACAAGCCTCTTCCCTTGTTGGAAGAAGTGTTCTCGTTGAAGACAACGTTTTTGGTATGGCGGAGGGTGAAGCGGTTAAAGGTAAGCTGGTATCAGATAAACCCTCAAGCAATGTTAATATTTATGTTGAGAATGTTGCTGGTGAAGTTATTCAAACCGTACCTGTGGGTAAGGTTCCAGCCGGTGGCTCTAGTTTCACTTGGGATGGTCAAACAGCGAAAGGCGAACCTGCTCCTGAAGGTGCTTATCGCTTCCGCATTGTTGGTTTAGTCGAGGGGCAAGCTGCTGAATTGGAAGCGATGACTTATCGTAAAGTTGATAGTGTTACGTTAGCAGGTGCTGGAGGGAATATAGTACTAAATCTTAATGGTGGTAGTTCTATGGCACTCGCAGAGGTAGTTGAAGTATCGGAAGGTTAATTTTAGAGTAAAAGTAATCAAACGTAAATTATAGCCTTTACCTGACCGAGCAATCATAGACATTTAGCAGTACAGGTGTTGAGTAAAGTAACAAATTTTAAGAGGATTAACATATGTCATTTAATATAGCGCTAAGCGGATTAAACGCGGCACAAAAAGATCTAGATGTAACATCAAATAATATTGCCAACGTCAATACTGTCGGTTTTAAAGAGTCGCGTGCAGAGTTTGTTGACGTTTACGCAGCATCACTGTTATCAGCAGGGAAAACTAAAGTAGGTGACGGGGTGTTAACCTCCGATGTTGCTCAGCAGTTCTCACAAGGTAGCATCCAATTTACTAACAATTCACTAGATTTAGCAATAACAGGCAACGGTTTTTTTGCCACTGTCCCTGAACTAGGGTCATTGGAAACCTCTTATACTCGCGCTGGTCAGTTTAAGTTAAATGCAGATAATTTTGTGGTTAACTCAGGGGGAGGACATTTATTAGGCTTCCCAGTTAATCCTGATGGGACATCATCTTCCGTTAGTTTAAGTACAGCAACTCCGGTTCGTATACCTACATCATCGGGGGCGCCAACGCCTTCGAGTGAAGTCGATATTCGCATGAACTTACCAGCAGGAGATGTACCACCCGCAAACCCTATCTTTGACCCTGCAGATCCATTAACCTTTAATAACTCGACTTCAGTGACTATTTTTGACTCTTTGGGTGATGATCATATAATGACTTATTACTTTGTTAAAACAGCCGCTAATTCGTGGAATATGTTTACCGCAGTAGATGACCAAATGGTTAATGTTGCTGCTTCTGCAGTTCAAAATCCACCGGCTGATCCTCTTGCAGTACCTCCAATTCCTGCCTATCCTCAACCTACTGGCGCTGGTGCAAGAGGGGCTGTTTTGGCTTTTAATCCAAGTGGTGATTTTATTGCTCAAAGCCCAGCAGTGATTCAAACAGAACAGCTCGGTGCTGGTATTTTAAGTAATGGTGCCGATCCTGCACAACAGCTTATTATTGACTTTAACTTGGATATCAATGGACCAAATCCAAATGAACCAACGCAGTTTGCTTCGAACTTTGAAGTAACCGCTTTAAAGCAAAATGGTTTAGCGGTAGGTCGTTTAACCGGTATCGATATTGGTAATGACGGTTTAGTGAAAGCGACCTATAGTAATGGTACTTCTGAGCCATTAGCACGTATTGCCATGGTGAATTTTGCTAATGAACAAGGCTTAACTCAAATAGGTGGCACTAACTGGAAAGAAAGCATTGTTTCCGGTGAGGCACTTGCTGGTGAAGGGGGGTCCGGTACATTTGGTACTATTAATTCTTCAGCGTTAGAGCAGTCTAATGTTAACTTAACAACAGAGTTAATCGATTTGATTTCAGCACAACGTAACTTCCAGGCTAACTCAAGAGCATTAGAAGTTGATAACCAGTTGAACCAAACGATATTACAAATTAGATAGGCTATTTAGTAACTAAGTCACAACTCGCTAGTACATTAAAGCTAGCGTTCATTCTACAGTTAAAGCTGCTAATGCTAAGTATCCCCTACTTAACAAGCAGCTTTTTTATTGCTATATATCGCTTAAAAACTCACTTCACCTTCCATTAGTATAATGTTTTTATGATAGCTGGCACTCTATTTGCATTTATCCAGTATAACCTTTTATTTTTTGGAAAATCATTATGGATAAGTTGCTTTATATCGCCATGAGTGGCGCTAAACAAAACATGCAAGCCTTATCAATTAATGCCAACAATCTGGCGAATGCTAAAACGACAGGCTTTAAAGCCGATTTGGCACAAGCACGTAGTATGCAAGCATTTGGTGAAGGGCAACCTTCGCGTGTTTTTTCTATGACAGAGCGTGCCAGCCAAAATTTTGACTCTGGCTCTATTCTCCAAACAGGTCGTTCATTAGATATTGCTGTTGAAGGTGATGGTTTTTTTGCTGTACAAGCCGAAGATGGTCAAGAAGCATATACACGAGGAGGTCACCTTCGTTTAACTGAAACAGGCGCATTAGAAACGAATGATGGTGAACTCGTTATCGGTGAAGATGGGCCCATTACATTACCGCTGCCTGTTACGAATATTCAAATAAGTCGCGATGGTACCATAATGGTACGACCTGAAGGTGCACCCAATAGCGTGCAGGAAGAAGTGGGTCGTATCAAGCTGGTTAACCCAGATACACGTCTTGTTGAAAAAGGCACAGATGGTTTGTTTCGCCCTAAAAACGGCGGGCAATTCATTGCGAATGTGAATGTCAATGTGCTTGGCGGCGCACTCGAGTCAAGTAATGTTAACCCTATCAATGAAATGACAGAAATGATTGCTTTACAGCGTCAGTTTGAAATGCAATTAAAAATGATGAAAACAGCCGAAGAAATTGATACGAGCGCAGCTTCACTATTACGAGCTTTCTAGGCATTAAAAAATTTCAGGCACTATTTGTCTTTTATAAGGCAAATATCTGCCACCCAATCAGAGGTGATGTATGAATGCAGCATTATGGATTAGTAAAACTGGCTTAGATGCGCAAAATAAAGATATTGCGGTAATTTCTAATAATTTAGCAAACGCTAGTACCATTGGTTTTAAAAAAAGCAGAGCTGTTTTTGAAGATTTACTTTATCAAAACATTAATCAGCCAGGTGGACGAACTGCGCAAGATACAGAAGCGCCATCAGGTTTAATGTTAGGCGCGGGTACTAAGGTAGTAGCAACACAAAAAATTCATACGCAAGGTGACATGCTTACCACCGATAACGCTCTTGATTTAATGATTCAAGGCGAAGGTTTTTTTGAGATTTTAATGCCTGACGGTAGTTCAGCATATAGCCGTAATGGTCAGTTTACCATGGATGATGAAGGTAACATGGTCACCCCTGGTGCTGGCTATATGATTCAGCCACAAGTAACTATTCCTGAAGATGCTTTAAGTATTATTGTTTCACAAGATGGTGAAGTCTCAGTGACACTGCAAGGACAGGCTGATCCTGCCGTTGTCGGTCAAATTAACTTAATGAACTTTGTTAACCCAACGGGTCTTCAGCCGATAGGGCAAAATTTATATACAGAAACTGCAGTAAGTGGGGCTCCACAGGAAGGCGTTCCAGGTCTTGAAGGTTATGGAATGTTAGTTCAAGGCGCGTTAGAAACATCTAATGTAAATACCACAGAAGAACTAGTGAATTTAATTGAAAGTCAGCGAGTTTATGAAATGAATTCGAAGGTAATTTCAGCGGTTGATGAGATGCTCAGTTATATTAATCAGCAACTTTAATAAATTATCATAATTTTTAAAATCAGTTTAAATAAAAGTTTAAAAAATTAAGTGAGGCAGTAATGGAAAGTATATATAGGTTAAATCGACTTAAATTAAGCGGTGCTAAGCTTCGTATTGTTAAGTTACTTACCATGAGCTTACTTATTGCTGTTACTACTGCATGTAGTAATACCATCGAATTAAGTAAAGCACTACCAAACGACCCTGATTTTGCGCCGATAATGCCTGAAGAAGAAGAAGAGCGAATTGTGCCATCGGGTTCATTGTTTAAACCGCATTATGTAAATAATATTTATTCGGATTCTAAGGCGCACCGTGTTGGCGATATTATCTCCGTTATTCTGAGTGAGAAAACCCAAGCGAAGAAAAATGCTAAAACAGAATTGAAAAAAGAGAATTCAAATAACTTAGATGCAGTAACCGGTTTAGGTGGCGTGCCCGTAACGATTAATGGCGAGTCATTACAGTTTGGTATTAGCCAAGACTCAAGCTTTAAAGGCGACTCAAAAGCGGATCAAGGTAATAGCTTAAGTGGCAATATCTCAGTACACGTACTGAGAGTTCTGCCTAATGGTAATTTAATGATCCGCGGTGAAAAGTGGCTAACGTTAAACAACGGTGATGAATATATTCGTTTAACAGGTGTTATTCGTTCAAAAGACATTAATTCAAATAACACAATTGTATCTAACAAAGTTGCTAACGCGCGTATTCAATATTCAGGTACAGGGAGCTTTGCTGATTCCAATGAACAAGGTTGGTTGGTTAAGTTTTTCAGCAGCACTTGGTGGCCATTTTAGTCAACGTACATAGTAAAGAAAGTTATTCTTTGTTGTTTTAAGATCTTTGATTAAGGTCTTATATTAATGCCTTATTTAAAGGCATTGTTTTAAGGTGTTGTTTTAAGGTACCAAAATATGAAAGCTGTCATAAACACATTTATCTTTCTCTCTTTATTGGCTTCATCATCAGTTAATGCTCAACGCATTAAAGATTTAGCTGATGTTGCTGGTGTGCGATCGAACCAATTAATTGGCTATGGCTTAGTTGTAGGTTTACCTGGTACGGGTGAGCAAAGCCCATTTACCGAGCAAAGCTTTAAAACAATGTTAAGTAACTTTGGTATCACTATGCCAGAGAATTTAAAACCTAAAATTAAGAACGTTGCTGCGGTGGCTGTGCATGCAGAATTAGGCGCTTTTACTAAACCAGGGCAAACCATTGATATCACCGTTTCTAGCATGGGCAGTGCACAAAGTTTACGAGGCGGCACTTTAGTACAAACTATTTTAATGGGCATTGACGGTAATGCTTATGCGGTAGCGCAAGGATCATTAATCGTCAGTGGTTTAGGTGCTCAAGGCCTAGATGGCTCGCAAGTATTAGTGAATATTCCAACGGTTGGCCGTATATCTAATGGTGCTATTGTTGAACGCGAAGTTAAGTCACCGTTTTCAACAGGTGATCATATTACTTTTAATTTACGTCATTCTGATTTTACTACCGCGAAACGTTTGTCTGATACCATTAATGAACTTATTGAAGGCTCAGCTAAAGCACTTGATGCAACTTCAGTACGCGTGAGAGCGCCGCGTGATATTAGCGATCGAGTTAGCTTTTTATCTGTACTGGAGAACCTTGAGTTTGAACCGGCCTCCCCAGCGGCAAAGATTATTGTTAATTCACGGACCGGTACTATTGTCATAGGATCAGAAGTTACACTACTTGCCGCCGCTATTACCCACGGTGGTATCACAGTAACTATTAATGAAGTTCTCGATGTCTCACAACCTAATGCTTTTGCTGAAGGTGAAACAGTCACAACCAATCAATCAGCAATCAATATTAGTAACGCAGATGCGCGTATGTTTGTATTCAAACCAGGGGTAACACTTGAAACCCTAGTGCGAGCAATCAATGAAGTAGGCGCTGGACCGGGTGATGTTATGGCTATTTTAGAAGCATTAGATCAAGCTGGAGCAATACGTGGTGAGTTAGTCATTATCTAGTTTAACAGTTTATCTTGTCGCTGTAGGGCTCAATTTAGGCGTCAAAAGTACTCATTGACTAACGTCAACTCCGTGCTATTTCCTTTAAATTTAGTCATACAACTTAAAGCTAAACAGTTAATAGTGAAACAAGTAAGTGTTGTTCACGCCACAAAAATAATAAAAGAACAACAAAAGACAAAGTTAACTTTTTAATAAACAGTCATTCATTCTATTTTAGGTAAGTACAATTATGGATATCAATTCAAGTCTAAAACAAAATTTCGATCAAGCGCGTAATGCCCTTGATCTAAATGGCTTAAATGATATTCGTCAGCAATCGCGTGCAGGAGATGGCGAAGCCAAACAGGAAGCTTTACAAGAAGCGGCTCAACAGTTTGAAGCTATTTTTATGAAGATGCTACTGTCGAGTATGCGTAAAGCGCAAGAAGTACTTGAATCTGACAGCCCATTCAATTCTCAATCAACCAAATTCTATCGTGACATGCATGACCAACAAATGGCCGTTGAGCTATCTTCTAATGGCTCTCTTGGATTAACCGATTTAATCGTTAGGCAACTTGGCGGTGATAACGGTAATTTTAAACCAAGTTCAGTGTTGCGTAACGATGGTAATTTGACGGTAAAAGATAGTGTTAATTCGACCGATGATAAAGGTAGTAAAGCCAATAGAGACAGTCAGCATAACTCTTTAATAGAAAAAATGCTGGCGGATAAAAATCAAATAAAGCCAGATATCGATATTCCATTTTCCGGAAACTATCAAGCTAATATAAGTAATAACAATGCTTTTAATAGCGCAGCGAGTCATTTATCTAATAAAGAAATAAGCAGAGATATCGAGAAAAGAATCAGTAATACGAATACCCATTCACAAAGCGTCAATATTTCAGCACCTTTATTAGAAAAGAGCTTTAATGAACCGAAAGACTTTGTTACTGCTTTAATTGAACCAGCACAAAAAGTACAAAAGCAATTAGGTGTACCTTTTGAAGTAGTTATTGCCCAAGCCGCACTTGAAACAGGTTGGGGACAAAAAATAATCAAAGACCAAGATGGCGACAGTTCTAATAACTTATTTAATATAAAAGCTGACTCTCGTTGGGCTGGCGACAAAATTACTAAAGACACTTTAGAGTTTGAACAAGGCGCAATGATTAAGAAGTCAGAGCCCTTTAGAATGTATGAATCGTTGAGTGACAGTGTCGATGATTACATTAATTTCCTTTCTACTAGCGAACGCTACCAAGAAGCATTGCAAGATACAGGCAATGTGGAACACTTCCTGCAAGGTTTACAGAAAGCAGGTTACGCAACAGATCCTCAATATGCTGACAAAATCTTAGGCACGTTGAAAACTGTTACGAACCTTTTAGCTAAATAAATAGCCAAGAAAATCGGCTAAGTAAACCAGCTCAGTAAATTATTTTAGTCAGTTATCTGAGTACATTAGGGAAGGGTTACGCCTCAAAGCGAAAATATAGTCTTTATCGCTGCAACCTTTCAGAAACATTATTTATAGTAAGCATACCGCCGAACAACAGTTGATTGCTTACCCGTATGCTTTGATATCGGAGACAATATTATGTCAGTGAGTTTGTACCAAACAGGTGTGAGTGGCTTATTAGCTGCTCAACAGCAACTGGCGACAACGGGTCATAATATTGCCAACGTCAATACTGATGGTTATAACCGCCAACGTGCGGATCAAAATGCTTCTATGGGCCAGGTGAGCGGTTCAAACTATATTGGTACAGGCACCTACATTCAAGATATCACCCGTTTGTATGACCAGTTCTCCCATAAAGAACAATTACTTAATCAAAGTAACTTAGGCAACGCAGATTCATTACAAGCACGTTTAACGCAACTTGATCAAGTCATGAGCACTTCAGGAAATGCCGTTGTTGGCTCTTTAGATAATTTTTATCAAGCACTTAATGGTATCGCAGATAACCCAAATGATTCTGGTTTGCGCAGCATAGTACTTAACCAAGCTAGTATTCTAAGTAATGACTTTAATGAGTTAACAAGCAACTTTGACAACATGACAAAGGCCGTTAATGGAGAGATAGGTCAAGTTGCCAATAGAATTTCCGAAATATCCCATGAGATTGCTAACCTTAACAAAAATATCATGCATTCACAGAGCCCATCTCAAGGAGGGCAACCTAATGACCTACTTGATAAGCGCGACCAACTGATTGGTGAGTTGAGTAAGTTTACTCGAGTAACCACAATAACAGATGATAACAACCTTATGACGGTTATGATTGGACAAGGTACCACGCTAGTTGCGGGTATTACACCAATGACATTACAAGTAAGCTCTGGAGACCCTGATGCACAAAAAACACAACTTAGCCTGGTAAGTAACAATAGTAGTGTTGCGTTAAATTCTTCTACTTTAGGCGGTTCATTGGCGGCTAATTTCGAATTTAGAGATGAACACTTAACACAAACACGATATGAAATTGACCGCTTAGCTATGGCAATATCATCCACCTTAAATGATAGTCAGGCCAACGGATTAGATCTTAATCAACAACAAGGTGTTAATATTTTTACCGATATTAATACTACCCAATTACAACAAGGCAGGGTGTTAGCACATTCAGGTAATAGCGTTAATACACAGGCACAAGTTGCTATTACTGATGTATCAAAGCTAACTACCGATGAATTTGAAGTACGTTTTGATGGTACAGATTATCAAATGACTAACCTCACCAACCCGTCAGCAGTGCCAATAACGTTAGTTGCACTAGGTGGCGGTGTTTTTGATTCAACTTTAGGCTTTAATTTTGTTGAAACAGGTGTAGCACCAGCTTCAGGTGATACCTTTACTGTCATACCAACTAAAAATAGTGCTGCGTTGATGCAAAGAACATTATCTGACGGTAATGCGATTGCGGCGAGTTCGGCTGCGGCCGTGACACCCTCAACTAATAATATTAGCGATGGTCAGGTAGAAATTTCCAATGTAATTAACCCCGTTGCCGCTAGAGGTTATGATGTTACGGTTGATGTTTATGAGAGTGCTCCTGGTACCTTTAGTTACCGTGTATATAATACGACGACACCACCACCAGCTCCATCGCTTGCTACGGGAACTTATCCTGCAGGTGGTAGTGTTTCAGTCGATATCCCCGCGGGCACCCCTGACTTTCAAATTGAGATAAAAGGTGATCTTGTTGGCACAGGTACTAATGCCCGTGAAACTTTTACCATTGGCGATGCCTTCGGCGTTGGTAATAGCAGTAACGCTGTTGTTATGGCAAAGACACAAGAAGTTGGTGTGACCAACGGCGGAAAAGAGACCTTTAATAAAAGCCTTGCGGTATCAACATCAGTGGTTGGTTCAAAAGCAAGTAATGCTGATTTAACCGCCGACACAGCACAGGCCTTATTTACCCAAGCTTATAATCGCAATCAATCGACATCAGGCGTTAATTTGGATGAAGAAGCTGCGAATTTATTGAAATATCAACAAGCTTATCAGGCGGCTTCGCAAATAATCTCAACCGCCAATACTCTTTTTGACACCATCTTAGCAGCGGTGAGATAAGGAATTTATTATGCGCGTATCAACAGCTCAATTTTACTTACAAAGCTCTCAACAAATGAGCAGCAAAAGTGCTGATGTAAATGAACGAATGGCTTATCTAACCAGTGGCAAACGAGTACTAACAGCTAAAGATGATGCGGTATCTTTTGGCACCTTAGCTGGCTATAAAAATGATTTAGCTAATATCGAAAAATATAAACGTAATATTGATCGAGCAGAAAGTCACAATAATCTGCAAGAGGTTGTTTTTGCAGATGCAGAAATGATTTTAGATAAGATTAAACAGGACATGTTACTTGCCAATAACGGGCGTATGTCCAGTGAAGATCTACAAACTTTAGCTGATCAAATCAGGAATAGTTTTGATCAATTACTTGATATTGGCAACACACAAAATGAAAATGGTGATTACATTTTTTCTGGTTATCAAACAGAGTTACAGCCTTTTAGTCAACAAACTGACGGCTCTGTTGCTTACAGTGGTGATACCGGGGTAAATGAAATACAAGTAGCTAAAAACATTAAAATTGCCACTAACCAAACAGGTGACGCCGCTTTTTTAAATGTTGCCAATGCTATTGGTGATTTTAGCGTCAATTATCCCTCTATTATCCCAGTTAATACCTCAGGTGTAGCGGTGGAAAGTGCCAATGTAACCGATAGAAACGCCTACAACGTCAGTTCAGGGCCTTTTACTTTTGCTACAGACCCAATAACTAATGATTTAACGGTTACCGATAGCACGCTTACGGTAGTATTTCCGGTATTTCCAGCAGCCCCTGTACCTTATGTGGCAGGGCAAACAATTTCCTTTGAGGGGGTTGATGTTACTTTAAGCGGCAACCCATTGCCGGGTGAAAGTTTTGTAATCAGCGAACAAGAAGAAATAAGTATTTTTGAAACGGTAAACAGTGCTATCGCTTGGATGGAACAAGGCACGGTATCGGTTAATCATGAGCAACATCAGGTTGATTACAACACCCTTCTTACGCAAATTAATTCGACTATGAGTCATATTACTTCAAGGCGAGTAGATTCAGGTATTCGATTGCAAGTCCTTGATAATCAAACAAATAGACACCTAGACACTGAGTTAGCGGTAAGTTCTAACAAAGGTAAAATTGAAGATTTAGATTTTGCCAAAGCCATCTCAGAGTTTGAGCAAGCAAAAATAGCGCTACAAGCCTCACAACAAGCGTTCAGTAAAGTACAGGGCTTAACACTATTCAATTATATTTAAATATTTAATGGCTATTTACTAAAGTGGCATTATTTATGCTTTGATAACGGTTAGTAACATAAAAAAATGTAAAGTAACGCGAAGTAACTGTCGGTGTATACATTAACCCAGTAATTTTTTATCAATAAAGTAAAGAGGCTTGCTGAACAAGCTTCTAATAAATAATATCAATACATTAGGAGTTTTATCATGGCTTTATCAGTAGTAACAAATACCTCGTCATTAAACGCACAGCGTAATTTAACTAAGTCTGGTGAAGGCTTAGCCACTTCAATGCAACGTTTGTCATCCGGTATGCGAATTAACAGCGCGAAAGATGATGCCGCGGGTATGCAAATAGCTAACCGTTTAACCTCACAAATAAATGGTTTAGGCGTAGCACAACGTAATGCTAATGACGGTATTTCAATGGCGCAAACAGCTGAAGGCGCGATGCAAGAATCTTCAAATATCTTACAGCGTATGCGTGATTTATCATTGCAGTCAGCCAACGGGTCTAATGGCGCCGAAGATAGAGCTGCTCTTCAAAAAGAAGTAGGTGCATTACAGCAAGAGTTAACACGTATTGCTGAAACCACTAAGTTTGGTGCGACTAGTTTACTTGATGGTAGTTTTGGTACTAAACAGTTTCAAATTGGTGCCAATGCTAACGAAACGATTAATGTTACTTTAGGTAATATGTCAGCAGATGCTATTGGTGCTCATGAAATTATGGGTGCAGGTTCTTCAACAACTGCTGCTTTAGGTGATGTTGAAACGGTTGCTTTGGCGACTAACTTAAACATTACTGGTGATACCTTAAATATTAATGGTGACAGTTTGACTGTTTCAGCGAATGTTGGTGCAGCAGCTATTGCTGACCAAATTAATGAGTTAGGTAACGGTGTGGTCGCTGAAGCAAAATTAAGTACGACGATTGCAGGTATTACATCTTCAAGTACAAGTGTACTTGAAATGGAAAAAGGAGGTGTTATTGTTGATCAATTTGACTTAGCAACCTACGGTGGTGATATGGGACGTTTAGCGGAAGATATGCAAGCTAAAGGTTACGATGCCGTATTCGATGGTACAAGCAGTATTTCGTTTAATGCGACAGATATTGATGGTATTGACGTAACAGGTGCAGGTGATACAAGTGCCTTTACAGTTGGTGGTCAAGCCGTAGCTAGTACAACGGGCTCTTTAAGTATGTCATCTCAACTTGACTTATCTTCATCCAATAAAATAGGTATTTCGGGTACAAATGTTGATGAAATACTAGGGGGAACTGTCGCTTCTACTGGTGGTGCAAGTGCATTAACATCCGTTGAAGCTATTGATATTTCAGGAGCTGATTCAGCAGGAGCACAGTCAGCGTTGAAAACTATTGATGCGGCTTTAGCTCAAATAGACTCATCAAGAGCCGGATTGGGTGCAGTCCAAAACCGCTTTAGTCATACTATCAGTAATTTAGCCAATATATCTGAAAATGTATCTTCTTCACGAAGTCGGATTCAAGATACCGATTTTGCCTCTGAAACGGCAAATATGACTAAAAACCAGATATTGCAACAAGCGGGAACGTCAATCCTGTCACAAGCAAATCAAATACCTCAAGCGGCAATTAGTTTGTTAGGTTAGAAAAGTAGTTAAAATACTTATTAAACTATGATCACTTTTTGATAATAGAATAAGTTGATAAATAGGAAGCCTAATGGCTTCCTTTTTTATGCTACGAGTTTGATGATTTAAGCCTCTTATTAATCCATACGTGACTCTATGTCAAAAGTTTGACTAAAAAACAATCAATGTAATGCAAAGTATATTGACGTTATAAGTTGTTGTTTTTGTTTGTTATTGTAATGTTGGCTTGTTTTTTGATTGTATATAAATATAAGAGGAGGCTTTACGTTTAAATAAGCTTCTAGATATGTAAATTAGGAGATTATTATGGCTTTATCAGTTATTACCAATGCATCATCGCTTAATGCGCAACGAAATCTAACCAAATCAGGTGAAGGTTTAGCAACCTCCATGCAGCGTTTATCTTCAGGTATGCGAATAAATAGTGCTAAAGATGATGCTGCAGGCATGCAAATAGCGAACAGGTTAACTTCGCAAATTAATGGCTTAGCAGTAGCTCAACGAAATGCCAATGATGGTATATCAATGGCACAAACCGCTGAAGGTGCCATGCAAGAGTCTTCAAATATCCTACAACGTATGCGTGATCTATCACTACAATCAGCTAATGGCTCAAATTCAGCGGAAGATCGCTCAGCATTACAAAAAGAGATGGGAGCTCTCCAACAAGAATTAACACGTATATCTGAAACCACAAAGTTTGGCGCGACCAGTTTACTTGATGGTAGCTTTGGTACTAAGCAGTTTCAAGTAGGTGCTAATGCAAATGAAACTATTAATGTTAGTTTAGGTAACATGGCAGCAGATGCTATTGGTGCTCATCAAATTCAGGGTGGGGGAACTGCAGCTTCTTCAACGAGTATTGGTGATGTTGAGCAAGTTACTTTAGCTACCAATATGGGGACGACAGGAGATACTTGGAGTATTAATGGTACTTCAGTTACTTATGCTAATAGTGATGGAGCCTCGACTATTGCAAAAAATATAAATAGTGTTTCTACGGGAGTGAGTGCTGAGGCTGTATTATCTACGCGTATTCAAGGTTTGTCTGCCTCAGACGCTGGTACTTTTAATATTTATAAAGAGGGAGTCATCGAAGATACTTTTTCACTAAGTTCTTTCGGTGGAGATATGGAGCGGTTAGCTGAAGAGCTACAATCTGCGGGTTATAATGCCGTTTTCGATAAAAACTTAAACTCGGGAGCTGGTGGCATAGATGTTGTAGCAAAAGATATTGATGGGTTTGAAGTTACACTTTCCCCAGCAGGTACTGTTCAGATGGGACCTGTAGGTGGATTACTCACTTCAGGAGCTGGTCCTTTATCCCACTCAGCAGAATTGCAATTAACTTCCGCTGAAAAAATTGGTATTTCAGGGACAACAGTAAATGAAATACTAGGTCAAGGCTTTGGGGGTAGTAATATTGCCGCATCAGGAGGGGGAAGTGCGTTAAACTCAGTTGAATCAATCGATATTTCAGGTGCCACAGCTGCTAACTCTCAATCAGCAATTGAAGTAATTGATGCCGCATTGGCACAGATTGACTCAAGTCGAGCAGGTTTAGGGGCGGTACAAAACCGTTTTACGCACACCATTAGTAATTTAGCAAATGTACAAGAAAACGTTTCATCGTCTCGTAGCCGAATTCAAGATACTGATTTTGCAAAAGAAACAGCTGTAATGACTAAGAATCAAATATTACAACAAGCAGGTACAAGTATTTTGTCACAAGCTAATCAGATTCCTCAAGCTGCTATTAGTTTATTAGGCGGCTAAGAGAAATAAGTTAATAAATTAGAGAAAAATACCTATTTTAAGGCTAAGCAGTTAATGTTTAGCCTTTTTTAGTAGTTAATAGAGTTACATTTTAATTTAATGTAACTTATTGAACTATATGTAGTATTGTTATTTTTTGAGCGTAAAATTGATATGTTAGGCTCTAGCTTTAATGTTTTTTACAAAAAACATTAAAGTTAATTTTTACCCTGCCGTTAAGGTGATTAGAATGGAGCTGCTTTGATAAATTTATTGGTATCTTTACCGATAACCTTATCGCTTAATTAACGGCTTCTGGTTAATACAACTAACTAAATAATTACATTTTGTAATCAGGAGTTTATCATGGCTTTATCAGTAATAACGAATACTTCATCACTTAATGCTCAACGTAACTTAAGTAAATCAAGTGAAGGTTTACAAACTTCAATGCAGCGCTTGTCATCAGGTATGCGTATTAATAGTGCCAAAGATGATGCCGCAGGTTTGCAAATTGCAAACAGACTTACATCACAAATAAATGGTTTAGGTGTAGCTCAACGAAACGCTAACGATGGTATTTCAATGGCGCAAACGGCTGAAGGCGCGATGCAAGAATCATCAAATATCTTACAACGTATGCGTGATTTGTCATTGCAATCATCTAACGGGTCAAACTCTGCAGATGACCGTGCAGCCTTACAAAAAGAAGTAGGTGCATTACAGCAAGAGTTAACACGTATTGCTGAAACCACTAAATTCGGCGCGACTAGTTTACTTGATGGTGATTTTGGTACTAAACAGTTCCAAGTAGGTGCCAATGCGAATGAAACAATTAATGTTACTTTAGGCGACATGTCTGCTGATGCAATCGGGGCACATGAAATTACAGGTGCAGGCACTTCAACAACTGCAGCTTTAGGTGATGTTGAAACGGTTGCTTTGGCGACTAACTTAAACATTACGGGTGATACCTTAAATATTAATGGTGACAGTTTGACTGTTGCAGCGAATGCTGGTGCAGCAGCTATTGCTGACCAGATTAACGATTTAGGTAACGGTGTGGTCGCTGAAGCAAAATTAAGTACGACGATTACAGGTGTTACATCTTCAAGTACAAGTGTACTTGAAATGGAAAAAGGAGGTGCCATTGTTGATCAATTTGACTTAGCAACCTACGGTGGTGATATGGGACGTTTAGCGGAAGATATGCAAGCTAAAGGTTACGATGCCGTATTCGATGGTACAAGCACTATTACGTTTAATGCGACAGATATTGATGGGATTGATGTAACAGGTGCAGGTGATACAAGTGCCTTTACAGTTGGTGGTCAAGCCGTAGCTAGTACAACGGGATCTTTAAGTATATCATCTCAACTTGACTTATCTTCATCCAATAAAATAGGTATTTCGGGAACAAATGTAGATGAAATACTTGGTGGTACTGTAGCTTCTACGGGTGGTTCAAGTGCACTAACCTCTATTGAGTCAGTTGATATTTCTGGGTCTGATTCATCAGGTGCACAGTCAGCGTTGAAAACTATCGATGCCGCACTGGCGCAAATTGATTCACAACGTGCAGATTTAGGTGCGGTTCAAAACCGCTTTAGTCATACCGTTAGTAATTTAGCCAATATATCTGAAAATGTATCTTCTTCACGAAGTCGTATTCAAGATACTGACTTTGCTTCTGAAACCGCGCAAATGACTAAGAACCAAATATTACAACAAGCAGGTACGTCAATTTTGGCTCAATCTAACCAGTTACCTCAAGCTGCATTAAGCCTAATCGGTTAATATAGTGTAGGTTCAGGTTCAACCTAAATGACGAAAAAGGAAGGAGCCTATACTCCTTCCTTTTTGTGTTTTGATAAACAGGCCACGATAATTTATACTGATAATAGTACAGCTTACTTCAGTGTAAAAGTACGTGGTGGAATTTAAACAAGGAGCATGCCATGAGTGTTATCCAAAATGGTACTGACTTAGGCTTAGCGTCTGAATATAAACGTGCTGGTGATACAATTACAAGTAATATTACTGTGGATAAAAGTGAGCAGAAAGTTGTCACTGAGGCTTTAATTACAAGTAAACAAGATAAAATAGGCGCTATCCAAAAATCAGCGGAAGAAGTTACCAATAATCAACCCCTAACGACTAAACAGTTAGAGAAAGTGGCTCAACAATTGCAGGATTTTGTTGGTGATTTAAATCGAAATATCGAGTTTTCAGTGGATGAAGATTCTGGCCGCGACGTTATTAAAGTAACAGATAGAGACACGGGCGATTTACTTAAACAATACCCCTCAGAAGAAGTGTTAACCTTAGTGTCTAAATTATCAGATATGGTTGGTGGTTTTGTTGATGCTAAAGTTTAGATAAGTTAGATTTAATTAAGAATATTATCAACGTTATAGGTTAAGGAGACTCTCATGGCAAGTATTTCATTTACAGGTATTGGTTCTGGCTTACAAGTTAGTGAGATTGTTGAAGCTATCGTTAATGCTGAAAAAATTCCTTATGAGTCTCGAGTCAATCGTCAACAAGGCGCTTTTACTACCGATATTTCGGCTGTTGGAGCTTTAAAATCTGCATTAGAAGCAGTAACCGAATCTTTTGAAACCTTAGGGGATATTGAACAATACCAACAACGAACCGCCACTGGTCGTGATGATTTCATAGGTCTTAGCTCAGATAAAGCAGCAGAAATTGGTAATTACTCTATTGAAGTTACAGCCTTAGCCAGTGCTCATAAATTAATGTCTGGTGCTATAGCTGATACTGAAGCCGTAGGCGAAGGTACATTAACGATTGAGTCTGGTACTAATAATTTTGATATCAGTGTTTCAGCTACTGCAACCTTGAGTGAAATTCGTGATGCCATTAATGATAGTGCTGATAACGACTCTGTAGCAGCAACTATTATTACCGATGCTTCTGGGCAGCATTTAGTACTAAACAGTAAAGAAACCGGCCTTGCTAATGCCATTACTGTTAATGTGGATGACATCGATTTAAATAATGGTGACGCATCTGGTTTATCTCGCTTAGCTTCTGACGCTACTAATAAGCTTAGATCAACTAATGGTTTTACTTCATCAGAGACAGTGGGATCAGGAACGTTAACATTTAACTCTGATGATAATGACTTTACTGTGAGTATTGCCGCAACAGATACCTTGTCTGACATTATGGAAACTATTAATAGTAATAGTATTAACGACTCTATAAAAGCAAGTATTGTTAATGACGGTACTAGTGATCATTTAGTCTTTAGTAGTATAGAGTCAGGTGCAGCACACGCAATTACGGTTACTGCTACAGATGACGATACAAATAATGTAGATGGCTTGGGTATTTCTCAATTTACTACTGCTAATATGACCGCAAGTACTAATGTTGAAAACATGGTTGAAACAGGTAAAGCGGAAGATGCCTCAATTATGATTGATGGCACTATTTCAGCGACCAGTAGTACTAATGAGTTTAAAGGTGTTATTGACGGTATCGATATTACCGTTAATAAAATGCATGGTGTTGATGATGATATTAGTAAAATATCCATCGCTGAAAACAACAATAATGTTGCTTCGGGAATCAATACATTCATTACTAGCTTTAATGCTTTGGTAGACTTAAGTCAACAATTAGGTAAATCAGGTGAAGATGGTGCGGGTGTTTTAGCGGGTGACTCCATGCTTCGCGGTGTAATGGCAAAACTTAGAGGTCAATTTAATAAAGAATTTGATGCAGGTAATGGCAATACTCTCACTTTATCTCAGTTAGGTGTACGTACAGAGCGAGATGGAAAGCTAAGTTTTGAGAAAAGTACGCTTGATGATTTACTTGAAGAATCACCTGACTCTATCCAAACCTTTTTTCTCGGTGCTAACGATGATAATGGCTTTGTAAATGACATGAATACGTTTGTTGGATTTTATACTGATAGTGATGGTGTAATTCAGCAGCGTATTGATGGAAAGAATAACCAAATAGACAGATTAAGTAGCGATCTTGAAAGTTTTAAGGAAAAAATGGCTTCGTTAGAGGCAAGGTTATTCGCGCAATATAATGCTATGGATTTGATGGTCTCCCAAATGAACTCAACCAGCTCCTATTTAATGTCCCAGTTAGATAATATGCCAGGCGTTGTTAGAAAATCTAAATAAATAAAATAATATATGTTTTTTACCTTTAGTTCTGGCGTGATTTTTGCTTCGTGTTATGTTTAGATTGATATAAATAACATTATATTATTTGCTGCTTATTTAGGATAATCCATTGAATACTCAAAATACTACGACGCAAGATAATTCTCTTCAAATTATGCTATTACAGGCAACATTGCTAGCCAACTTAGATGCACTAAAAGTCTATATCCCTAATATATATGATACCTTTAAAGATTACTCTCCAGAAAGCTCTGGTGTGGTTTTTGATGAGCAAGGTCATATTAACTTAGCCAACAATGGTGAGTATGTTTACTCCACCGAAGCTAAAAAATTCTCTCAACAACAGGTCAAATTGTTTGTTGAAAATCCAACAATGTTTACTTTTAATCTAGGGCATCAAGAAGATAAAGATATCTGTTTTGAACATGCTCGGTTGTTAAAAGAAATAAGGACAAAAAGAGAAGCAGAGGCTGGCAATAACAATAAACCAATTGAAGAACCGCAATTGGATATGCTCTGCATGGTCGGCTCAGGGTTAGGTTATCAAATTGAAGCGTTATTTGAACAAAAAAAAATCATCAATTTTTTGTTATGTGAACCATCTAAAGATATTTTTTATGCGATGTTACATTGCATTGAACTAAAGCCAATAATTGAAAGCTGCCAAGCCCTTGGAGGGAGGTTCTCTGTTCGAATAGGTGGAAGTGCTTCTGGTATGATAAATTCGGTTTCTGAGATGTTGCACCAACAAGGTCACTTTAATTTAAGTCGTTTGTTTTTTTATCGTCATTACATAAGTGATACTAGTGATGAGCTCCTTCAGCTTTTTAAAGATATTGGCTATCGTTGGTCGTCAGGCTGGGGGTTCATGGAGGATGAAATTATAGGTATCACCCATACGCTAAGTAATATTCAAGCAGGGTTTGAAATTTGTAAGAATAAAGAAATTTTTGAAAATAAGATATCGACAAAACCTGTGTTTATTGCTGGTAATGGACCATCTTTAGATGAATCTATTGAATATTTAAAAAAAAATCAAGATAGGCTTATTATAGTTAGTGCTGGTACATCGCTTAAAGCTCTGTTAAAAAATGACATTAAGCCAGATATTCATTTTGAGATGGAAAGAACACTTCGTACTATGCCTTACCTTGAAGTCATAGAAAAGCAACAAAAAAACAGTAATATTCAATTAAGTGATATACAAGTCATAGCGTTAAATACTGTTGCTACCCAGGTACTAAATAAGTTTAAAACCCCTTTGTTATTAACTAAACGCTTTGATGGCGGTGGCCAACTTATTCAAAAGGCTGATAAACTAGAACGCCATGTTGCGCCTGAGTACTGTAATCCTACTGTATCAAACACTGCGCTAGTAACGTTATTATCTCTTGGTTTTAAAAATATTTACTTAGCAGGAACCGATTTTGGTTATTTGTGTGAAAGTCATCACCACTCTAAAGATAGCATCTATTATGATGAGGATTATTTTGCTAAAGAGAGGGTAGAAAGAGGTATTAATAAAGATAAAAAAGTTAAAGGCAACTTTACTGATTTTGTATACACTACTGACATATTTGATTCATCAAGAGGAAATGTTGAATTAGCGCTACAAGAGCAGGTAGAAAAATATAATCAACTCGATACTAAGGTTTATAATTGTTCTAATGGTGCATTTATTCGTTTTACTGAGCCTAAGAGTGTTTCAGATTTACCCGTATTCAAATCTTTTACAGATAAAGTAGAATGTTTAGATGTTTTATTAACAGAAGCGTTTGAAAATAAACAGTTCACTAGAAAGAAACTGGATAAATCTATTTCAAATTCTTTTGCTGAAGTTAAATTGATTTTAGATCAGCTGATGAAATTCACGAATAAAGAAATGCAATCTAGAGAAGAGTTATCACAAGCTTTTCATTTGCAAAATGCACTATTAATGAAACTTAAGAGCAGAAAGGAATATCAGGTTACTTATTGGATTATTCAAGGCACATTTAGATATTTTCAAGCCTATATCATGACCAATACCTATTACTATGATGATTTAAATGAGAGGAATAAGTTTATTAATTATTGTTTATCTGCTTTTAGAAAACATATAAAACAAAGATATAGTGAGCTTTTGCATGCATATAATAAACCTTCGAAAGCGTAGTTTATAGGGAAAATATTATTTTAACTAGATAGTTTTCCACGTGATAAAGCAAATAGAGTTTTATCACATGTTATATTTTTATCTCGGATACTTTATTTGAACATTTAGTATTTATTTACTTTTTACACTTATTCCCATTAAGGGGAGTTAACATGCCGAGTATTTGGTTAAACTGGAATACGTTTAATACAGAAATCAAAGGAAAAAAAGTCGTTTTTTTTGGTGTCGCTGAAAGTTGGTTTACTAAGACATATGAAAAATCGTCTCCAGAGCTAAGTTATATCGTTGATAACAGTCCGATGAGAATAGGGTCAACTATTTGGGTAAATAATGATTACACCAGTGTTGTAGTCAATGATCCTGAAATATTGTTAAAAGATAAAGGTTCTGTTTATGTTGTTATAACCAGCGGGGCCTATGAAAGTATTATTCCTCAGTTAGAGCGTTATGGCCTTGTGGCAGGTAAAGATTTTTGCTGTAGTCCTGCATTAAATAATTTAAGGGTTATTGGTGACATACATAACCATAAAGCCTCTGTGCTTTTATGCTCATCAGATCACCAAATTTACTCAGAACTAGATAAAAAAGCCAATGTAGGCGGTGGCCTATATCGATACACCACAGAAGATAATAATGTAGTAAAACTTCTTGATGGGACATTTCATCAAATAGTTGATTTGGATAACTATTATCTTATTTTAGATGAAATGAAAGGCGTTCTTAAAGTAAGTAAATCATTCGAAATAGAACATGTATTTGCTTTTGAGGCTGATTCTCGCTCACACGGCTTAGCAGTAAGTTTAAAACGTAACGAAGTATATGTGGGTAAATCAGGGGTAGACAAAATATCTGTATATAACTTGCAAACTTATGAATTTATTAAAGATATAAAACTTTCGGATAAATACGATAGGTTGAAGTGCGAACAACACCACATGAATGATTTGGTTGAAAAAGACGGTTATTTATACGTATCTATGTTTTCTCATTCAGGTAACTTCCCTAAAGGTGTGTATGATGGCGGCATCATGGAAATAGACATCGAATCAGGCGAGCGTACAGTTATTATCCATGATAAATGGATGCCACATAGTGTTTGCTTTATCAATAATGACTTAACTTTTGTTGATTCTATGAATAGTCATTTGTACCGAGGTGATAAGAAAAAACTGGGTACTTTCTCTGGTTTTATTAGGGGTATTGATTTTGATGGAAAATATTGGTTCGTTGGTCAGTCCGAAACACGTTACTTTGATCGACTTGAAGGGATAAAAGATTATATCTCAATGAGTTCAGGGTTTTATTTGTTTGATGAGTACTCTAAAGCGGGTAAGTTCTTCCAAACACCTCAAGTGAGACAAGTACGGAACTTACTTGTTGAAAATAAGCATAAATAACTATTTATTCTTCGAAATATGTGAGCCAATATGAAAAAGTCAGTCAAAGAACTGCATGCTATTCGTGCAAAAATGTGGGATGCAAGCATTAGTCGACACGAACATTATATTGACAAATCAACGGGGTTATTTTCTACTAAATTTACAGAAGAAAGGTCCTGCCCAGTGTGCACTAATAACACACCCGCTTTCATGTTTAACAAAGAAGGAGGGACTTATGTAAAGTGCTCTTCTTGTAACATGGTGTATCTAAACCCTGTATTTATCGATGAAGAGTTAACTAAGTTTTATCAATCGAATCATAGTGTGCAGTCAGAAATAGTTGAAACAGATGAAGATGATTTTTATTCAACTATTTACAATCAGGGCTTAGATTCAGTGCTTAGTAAGGCACAGTTGCTTACCTCTATTTTAGATATCGGTTGCTCCTCCGGCGCATTTCTTGATCTTGCTGCTAAAAGAGGGCTGAAAACGATTGGAATAGAGCTTAACGAATCTGAGTTTCGCCTAGCCGAACAAAAAGGTCATGAAACGTACAATGATTCTTTAGAAAACATTGATTTTAAGCAAGAAATAGACATTGTCTGTATGTGGGATGTATTTGAACATATTAAAGATGGGGAAGTCTGCTTAAACACAATTAAAAGTATTCTATCTATAAATGGCCTGATCTTTTTACAAATACCAAGTTCAGATGCATTGGCCGCAAAAATGCTAGGAGCTAAATGCAATATGTATGACGGAATAGAACATGTTAACCTGTACGGTATTGAAACTATTAAAAAAATAGCGAACAAGTGTGGGCTGGAAATTGCAAGTATGAAAACGGTTATTTCAGAAATTAGCGTGATGAATAACTATTTAAATTATGATGATCCGTACATGGGTGATACAAAAAATCAGTCATCTGTTCACGGTATAATCGATGAAAAATCAATCCATGAAAACCTGTTAGGTTATAAACTTCAAGTTATTTTAAGGCGTTAACCGCTTTATGTAAGCGGAAAGTCACCGTATGAGCAAGGTCAGCTACTATGAAATACTGTAAAAAATGCATTATGCCGTCAACGAGACCTGAACAAGTGTTTAATGTTGATGGTATATGTAATGCGTGTCTAAGTGTTAATCAAAAAAAAGATATTGATTGGCAAGCTCGAAAAAAGTCATTTGAAGACACTCTCTCTAAATACAGATCTAGCAATGGCGATTATGACTGTATTATTCCGGTTAGCGGCGGGAAAGATAGTTGCTATCAAGCTATCGTGATGAAAGAAAAATACAACATGTCACCGCTGTGTGTAAATCATTCCCCTTGTGAACTTACCGATGTCGGTAGAGAAAACCTAGAGTTTTTAAGTGAACAAGGTTTTGACATTATTTCTGTTATTCCTAATAGAAAATCATATAAAGAAATGGTGCGTTTAGGCTTTTTCAAGTTGGGTGATTCTTGTTGGCCAGAACATATTGGTATTTTTACTGCGCCAGTGAGAATGGCTGTTAATTACAATATACCGTTAATCATTTGGGGTGAAAACTCTCAATTTGAATATGGTGGTCCTGCACTTCAATCAGAAAATAACTTTCTTGATAAAAATTGGTTAGAGCAATTTCAAATGCTAGGCCATCGTATTTCTGATGTTGTTCATGAAGGCATCAATTTGTCAGATATTAAAACGCACATTTACCCTTCAGATGAAGAAATCAATCATGTCGGTGTAACAGGCTTGTTTTTAGGATATTTTGAACCTTGGGATAGCAAAAGAAATGTCGATATTGTGGAAGCTAGAGGGTGGAAGCGGAACCCAGATGGCCCCATAGATGGCGCATATAATGATATTGAAAACTTAGATTGTAAATGGATTGGCGGTTTGCACGATTACATGAAATATTTAAAGTTTGGTTATGGTCGTGCCACTGACCAGCTTTGTATTGAAATACGTGCTGGCAGGATGAGCCGTGAAGAAGCGTTAAAAGAATATGAAGTGACTACTGAAGGCAAAATGCCGACTAAATATATCCAAGACTTTTTAGATTACCTTGATATTGACGAGGATACTTTTCATAAAAATTTGGATAGTTTCACGAATAAAGCTTTATTCTGTCTTGATGAAACTACAGGCAAGTTGCTGAAAGATTCGGATTTTAATTTATCTCGAAAATACATTCCGAGCTAATTGTATGAAAATAGCCATTATAGACAACAAGATGGGCAATATTAAAAGTATTACCAATGTGCTTAATGTATTGAATGTTCAATATTACGTTGCTACAACACCTGAAGAACTTAAGGGAGCTACAGGTGTTATTTTACCCGGAGTAGGGAACTTTAGCGCAGCAGCCCAACGAATAAAAGACAATGGATTTGATATCGCTATTCATGAGCATATAAGCAAGAACAAACCGTTATTGGGGATTTGTTTAGGTATGCAACTATTATTTGAATATGGTGAAGAAG
This sequence comes from Colwellia sp. 75C3, assembly GCF_002836255.1. Taxonomy (GTDB): domain Bacteria; phylum Pseudomonadota; class Gammaproteobacteria; order Enterobacterales; family Alteromonadaceae; genus Colwellia. The sequence goes on from NZ_PJAU01000060.1 coordinate 237,680, forward strand.
GGGGGGCTTCTAGGGGATTATCTTTACTTCCTGGAAGTGTTGTCGATTTAAAACATAAAATAAAAAACTTACCGTTACCGCATGTTGGCTGGAATGACTTAATGGTAAAAACTTCCCCTTTATTGGCTGATATAACGACAGAATCTTGTGTTTATTTTGTTCATTGTTTTGAAGTGCTCACTGATGATAAATATGTCATTGCTACTACCCATTATGGAAAAAACATTGTTGCTGCCGTTCAAAAAAACAATATTTACGGTGTGCAGTTTCATCCAGAAAAGAGTCAAAAAGATGGGCTTGGAATTCTTAAGCGATTTATAACATTATGTTGAGACATAGAGTAATTCCCCTTGTGTTAATTGATGGTTTTTCTGTACTTAAAACTATTAACTTTAATGAAAGAAGGAATTTAGGTAGCCCTATCACTGTTGCTAGAACCTATAATACTCGTAATATTGATGAACTCATTCTACTTGATATTGATGCATCTAAGGATGAGCGATCAATCGATAAATTTACCGTGATGGATATTGCTTCTGAGCTATTCATGCCGCTAACAGTTGGTGGAGGTATAAAAACACTGAGTGATATTGAACAAGTGTTAAAAATGGGAGCTGACAAAGTTGCGATTAACTCTATTGTTGTTGAAGATATAAAATTCCTCCAATCTGCAGCAGCAGAGTTTGGTAAACAATGCTTAGTTGTTTCGATAGATGTAATAAAAGAAAATGACGTTTATAAAGTTTACTCCCACGGCAAGCGGTGTTCATTACCCTTGGATTTATTTGAATTTTGCCAGAGTGTTGAACAAAATGGCGCAGGGGAATTGTTAATTAACAGTGTTGACCTTGACGGAAAGCAAACGGGAGTAGATTTATCGTTAGCAACTTTGATTTCTGACATGGTATCTATTCCTGTCATTATTGCCGGCGGTGTTTCTTCACCAAAAAATTGTGCAGAAGCGATTCAAGCTGGAGCTTCTGCTGTTGCGGCCGCAAGTCTTTTTCATTTTACCAGTTTTACTCCTGATGACTGTCGAGAAGAGATGGCTCTTCAAGGAATTCCTGTAAGAAATAAAGCTAACTAACCTATAAGGGCGTTTATATGAAGATCGCGATTATTCCTGCCCGAGGCGGCAGCAAGCGTATTTTAAAGAAAAATATCAAACTGTTTTTAGGTAAGCCTATTATCGCCTACTCCATTGAAACAGCGATTAAATCTAGGTGTTTTGATAAAGTGATAGTCTCTACTGATGATGAAGAAATAGCTAAAACTGCGCAAAATTATGGCGCTGAAGTACCATTTATAAGACCAAATAATATTGCTGATGACTTTACTGGTACCAATGAAGTGGTTGCACACGCCATTAATGAATTAGGTTATAACGTCTCGTATGTTTGCTGTATTTATGCGACAGCACCATTCGCTAGTATTGAGTCTATAAAACGAGGTAATCGACTTATCGTTAATAACGAGAATATAGACTTTGCGGTAACCGTTACTCCTTCACCTTTTCCTCTTAATAGGGCGTTAGCTATTACAAAAAAAAATGAAGTCGAGCAGTTACAAATGATACAGCCAGAGCATTTGGCAACTCGTACTCAAGATCTAACCGAAACATATTTTGATGCAGGGCAAATATATTGGGGCAAAGCTGAAGCTTTTGTTAATCGCTATGACATGTTTTTAGAAAAAACAGCGCCTATCGTAATTCCAAATTACCTTACTCAAGACATTGATACGGAAGATGACTGGCAAGAGGCTGAAATAAAATACTTGCTACTTAAAGAGAAAAAAATAATAAACTGATTACCGTTTAATTTAACCTTTTAAAAGAGCATATACTCTGGTACTTATTAAAATACCGTGAGGTTATAATGAAGTAGTAATGCTAGGTAACTCTATTGTGCAGCCCTTATTTGATAAGTATATTGAACTTGATATTTGATTAATATCTTTATGCTAACTTTCTAATTAACATAAATGCCTCAGCACTTTCAGTACCTACATGACTGCCTCTTGTATTGTTTAAATATCTTATCGCTTCCGTTGAACGACTGTGTGGGAAATGCTTCATCTCACTCTGATAATGATGAAGTAACTGTTGTTTTTCTTCTTGATATTGGCTGATATCGACAAAATAATTAGGCGAAAAATGATCACCGATACTTGTTGAACTCCACTCGCTACTCGAATTCACTTCAAATGTTAATATTGTGTTGATTGATGAGTTGGGTTGCGGTCTGCAGGCAGTTATGGTTGCCTGATGTACTATACGATGATCTACATTTAAATCACCGCCATGATGCGTATAAATAATCGTAGGTTGGTAAACTTTTAGAATATTTTCTATTTTTTACGCAACATCAATTAATGCAACTTGATCCATTCTATTGTCAGGGAAGTCATAATTATAATATTGACTCACTTTCAAAATATTACTTACCGCTTTTTGACATTGTAAACGATGCTCGATTTCCTTAGTAACTTTTGTGCTAGTCACATCATTAGGCTTTAAGGAAGTACTTCTGGCTCCTACGGCATCGGTCATAAATTTATCTGTATTTCATCACCAGCATCGCGGTGTTTGAGTAACGTGCCACCACAGCCAATAGTTTCATTATCGGCATGGGCGACAATTACTAGTACTCTATTTTTTGTTTTTTGTATTATTTCAGTCATGCTAATACCTCCCAAGTGACAGGTGTGCCTCTTTCAATATCTTGAGTGACGGTTTTACCTAGCACATCAGGATAATATTTAGGTGCTAAACCAAAACCTGGTCTAATTCTGCGAATATGTTGTTCACTAATGACAGTCCCTTTTTTTATATTATCGACAAAGAATAGCGAGCGGCGAAACTTCAAATTAGCTTCTTCTGAAGGTTTTTTTTCATAGCCAGCTGTGCCGAGTGATAGCCAAGCATTTCTACTATCAATGACGAGTTGTTGTAATTCTTGAGGTTCAAGTGAAAATTCTGCATCAGGCCCTTTATCATTACGGCTTAGGGTGACATGTTTTTCAATAACACTAGCGCCTAAGGCGACAGAGGTTATTGCAACCGATGTACCTAATGTGTGATCTGATAAGCCAGATAATACTTCCCATCGCTTTTTTATATCAGGAATGGTAGTTAAGTTACTTTGCTCCACAGGGGCTGGATAAGAGCTTATACAATGTAAAAGAATCAGCTCTTTTACTCCAGCCGTTTTTACTGTGTGAACAATTTCGTCAATTTCTTGTTCGTTTGCCATTCCGGTAGAAATGATCAACGGCTTGCCTGTTTGGGCGACTTTTTCAATGAGTAATAAGTCAGTTGCTTCAAATGAAGCAATTTTATAAGCAGGGCAGTTTAATGACTCAAGTAGATCAACGGCAGTTTCATCAAAGGGGCTACTAAAAAGCGTGATGCCTATTTTTTTTGCGTGTTCAAATATTGTTTTATGCCACTCAAAGGGCGTTTGCGCCCACTGGTAAAGTTTGTGAAGGTTATAACCATCCCATAAGCCACCTTCGATTTGAAAGTATTTATTATCACAATTAATGGTCATGGTATCAGCAGTATAAGTTTGAATTTTTATTGCATCAGCGCCCATTTCTTTTGCCATATCTATGATCGCAAGTGCTTTATCTATAGAGCCATTATGATTTGCTGACAACTCAGCGATAATATAAGGAGGGTGACCTTCACCTATTTTATGCTCATTAATCGTAATCTCTTGAGAAAAATATTTAACCATTTTTAGGGCCCATTTGGGTGTCATTTACCCATGATGAAGGTGTCGGAGAAGAAACTGTTGTAAAGTTAACATTAGCAGTGACTTCGTTATTTATAAGTTGGGCGCCGGAAAACTCCAACCGCATATTACCGTTTTGATAAAATGCCTTTGGGTAACTTGGCGCATCAAGCATTCTGATAAAATCATAAAGTTGCTGCGGGGTTAAATTGTTAGGGATTTTACTCTGCTCAGGTGTTCGTCTCTCAAATAATGTAACTTCTCCTCTTTGCGGTTGAGGGGAGGGACGCTCTATACATATCGTTTTTATGATCTTAGCGATTACGCTTGCGGTACGTTTAAAAATATCTTCAGCATTGCCATGAAGTGATAATGACTCTTTAGTAAAAGTAGGTCCGGCATCAAACGTTTCACACATTTTCAGCGCAGATATTTTCGTTTGTGTAATCCCTCGAATGATCAAGTTTTGCAATGGACTACCCCCCCTGACCAAAAGGTAAATCAGTCATATGGAAACACACGCAAGGATAATGTTGATAAATTTCTTTTGACACCTTCCAGCTCCAATGTGGAAAGAATATGAAATCGGGGTTGAATGCTTTAACTAGCTCAGGAGTTAGTGTTGAGGGTTCTGTTATTAATTTCCAGTTACCTTCGATAGTGGTAGAGTATTGATTGTATTGCTCAATATTCCATGGATGAATAGTCGCTACAAGGTAGTTATTCAAGTGGTAAACTCGTTGTCTTTAAGGCAAATAGGGTGTTCGAAAGGCGGCTAAATCCTGCGTTGATAAATGTTTTTTGAGATGCTTGATTCTTTTGGTGCACTTCGGCAAATATATCATGTTTTTTATAATGGTTAGGTATATGGTTGAGGGCTAAACAAGCCATGCTTTTTCCTTGATGAGCAGGAGCAATAATTATTGAAATCTCCCAACTGATGGCTCTGGATTTTTCATGAGTTAACCCTTTTTCTATATTAATGGAGGGATAATCTGAACGATTAACTTGGTCAAAGCGTAGCAAGCCGATGGTGCTTTTTGCCTGTTCGATAATATATAAATGCTTTGTACTGTTTGTTGATAAAGTTGATGTAAACCAAGTGACGTGTTCAAGCCAATTTACAGGTTCTATATTTCTTGAATATTTTCTTATTTCAGGATCACTTTGCCACTGAAAAATAGTTTTACAATCAGCTATTGAGGCTTTTTTAAGCTTGATGCTTAGTTTAGTTTTCATGTGTGTTACCTAAACGAATAATCCTTTTTGCTGCTAATTTAGCTCCTTTGCCATCACAACATAGCAAACTATTCTTAACTAATGCTTGATAATTTTTTGGTGAGTTAATTAATAATAATATGGCGTCGGCTAACATTGTCTTGGTGATAGATTCATACCAACCTAAGTTAATAATCGCATTAACTTGGTTTAGCGCTACTGAGTTTACTTGCTGGTTTTGAGCACTGATTATGTTAATTGTTGGTATCCCTAAGCAGCATCGCTCCCAAGCCGTTCCTCCCGAAGTGCCTATTGCAATATCAGCTAAAATCATTAAGGCCGCCATTGATTTAGGTTTGATCGATAAGTTAATCCAATCGTGACCTTTAATTAAGGCTTCAATTGATTCTTTATACCTTGATTGTTCTGAAATAACTACAGTAATGGATAGTTCTGTAAGCACTTTTTCTATTTCAATTAACCAGGCTAGTAATGTCTGCGTGATATTATCTGGATCTGTGCCTCCAAGGGTAATTAGCACATGGCTTGGTTTGATGGTATTTTGTCGTTTTTTAATTGCTTGCTCTCTAGCTAGGCTGAATTCCTCACGGAGTAACATATAGCTTTTTCCAAGAAGTAATTGGCAATGTTTGGGTACCAAGTTGTAGTAGTCACTTTTTTGGCGAGAGATTGTTGGATCGATAAGTGCGTCACAGTGATATTGGCGATTGGCTAAGTCATCTATAACGATTAATTTATGTGCATAGGGTGATAATTGTAAATGCCAAATTTTATCCAGACTATAATGGTCGACAATGAGCAGTTCATACTCCATATATTCTAGCTTATTAATACACTCAACAGCATCTTTGTCTTGTGTAACACCTAGCCATCGAGTGTCATCAATTTTATCAGCCAATTTATTGGGTGGGGATAAACAGATTACATTAAAGCCTTGCGTAATAATTTCTTGGTTAATATTTCCCTTATGTTCTTTGCATAAAAATGAAACATTATAGTTTGCCTGGACGAGTTTATGGGCAAGGGTTAAGCAACGCATGATATGGCCTACGCCAATGCGGCTTGATGAGTCGGCTCTAATAATTACATTTTTCATATTTAGCCTAGTAATTATGTTTTTAACTTATGTATTTTCATATAAAAATTCAATTACGTTATTTATTATATAGGTCTGTTCTTTTGGTTGTAGATTTGGGTGTAATGGCAGCGATATTGCTCGTTTGTAATAAGCTTCAGCATTTGGGAAGTCGCCGACATTAAAACCTAATTTAGTGTAATAGGGCTGAAGATGAATCGGGATATAGTGAATCTGTACAAAAATCTCTTTAGCGCGTAAATACTCAAACAGTTTGCGTTGAAGATCACTTTTGGAAGTGGGCAATAACAGAATATATAAGTGATATGAGGAAACGCTATCGCTACTTTGATGTAAAGAAGATAAATTTTCAGCTTTGAATGCTTGATCATATATTTGGGCTAATTGATGGCGTTTTTCGACAAAAGTTGATAGTCGATTTAATTGACTTACCCCTAAAGCTGCTTGTAATTCAGTCATTCGATAATTAAAACCCAACGATTGCTGTTCATAATACCAAGGACCATGAGTTTCTTTTTTAAAGTCTTCCTCAGAATTAACTATGCCATGACTTCGGTAAGATCGCATTTTTTTTGCCAATTTTTTATCGTTCGTTAGTGCCATTCCTCCCTCTGCAGAGGTAATGATTTTGACAGGATGGAAACTAAAAACAGTAATATCTGAAAATTTACATGAGCCTACCGGAGAATCTTGGTAATATCCGCCAATGGCATGTGATGCATCTTCTATAATCTTAAAGCCAAATTCTTGAGCGAGCAGGTATATTACCTCCATATCACAAGCTTGACCTGCTAAATGTACAGGGATAATTGCAGAAGGTAGTGCATTATTTTTTTTAGCTTTTTTAAGTTTTAAAGCTAATGCGGATACCGACATATTTCCAGTTACGGGATCAATATCAACAAAGTCAATATCAGCGTTACAGTAGAGGGCGCAGTTTGCTGATGCTACAAATGAAATTGGAGAGGTCCAAACAATATCCCCTTTTGTGATCCCCAAAGATAAGCAAGCTATATGTAGTGCCGATGTTGCACTATTTGATGCGATTGCAAAACGTGATTGACAATGAGTTAATGTTTTTTTTTCAAACTCAGGCACTACAGGTCCTTGTGTTAAACGCTCTGATGTTAAAACATCGACGACAGCGTCTATGTCTGCCTGATTTATATCTTGTTTGCCGTAAGGGATCATTTAACTTATAGCTCAGCCAGTTTATTAAAGTCTAAAAGGTCTTCTTGAGAAAGAAATTCAGGGTTATTTTTTGAGTTATACTCAAAACCTGAATCTACAAGCTGGCCTCGTTCTTCTAAAGCATTTACTGTGAAATCATTACTTCTACTAGAAAACTTAATACTTGGTGCGATAACAAAATGATCATCGTATTCATAGGTATGGTAAGAATCATCGGCGGGGCACATAATCTCATGTAATTTTTCACCGGGTCTGATACCAATATTCTTTATTGGTAAATTAGGCGCCATTGCTTTAGCCAAGTCTATGATTCTCATAGAAGGGATTTTAGGAACAAAAATTTCACCACCTAACATACGTTCAAAGTTTTTTAAGACAAAATCAACCCCATCTTGTAAGTTGATCCAAAAACGTGTCATTTCATTATGGGTAACTGGGATTTCATTTGCACCCTCATTAATTAATTTTTCAAAAAAGGGCACTACCGAACCACGTGAACCAACAACATTGCCATAACGCACCACTGAAAAAGTAGTGTTATGGCCGCCTGAAATATTATTAGCAGCAACAAAAAGTTTATCTGAAACTAGTTTTGTTGCGCCATATAAATTAACAGGGTTGGCGGCTTTATCAGTTGAAAGGGCAATTACTTTTTCTACGTTATTTGCAAGAGCTGCAGAGATTACGTTTTCGGCGCCATTTATATTTGTTTTAATACACTCCATTGGATTGTATTCAGCGGCGGGTACTTGTTTTAATGCAGCAGCATGAATAACAAAATTGACACCATTCATGGCTTGAGTTAAACGCTCTCTGTCTCTAACATCTCCAATAAAATAACGCATACAGCTTTGATTAAAGTCTTGTTGCATTTCAAATTGTTTAAGTTCATCGCGTGAATAAATGATAATTTTATTTGGTGTGTAATCTTTCAATAGTGTTTTGACGTACTTTTTCCCAAAAGAACCCGTTCCACCAGTGATGAGAATGTTTTTATTGTTGAACATTACTTTAGATACCTTTTGGGTTATTTTATATTTAGGTTACTAGCTTTTGAATTGTAAATCTAATTTACTAAGCCATCTTATCGATTTTCAGGAGGATATTATCCCAGATTATTACGGGGTCACTTTTGATAAATATACAATCGTATGATTCTAATTACCTACTCCACTTTAACTTAACCGTTATTTTAAGTAAATTTCTATTAATTTATAGAGAGTTAATCAATCATTTTTATACTTTTTATACTTTTTATACTAAGCATATAATATACCAACTTAATTTTAAATGGGATATAAAGGTTCAGTTCAAGGTTAATAAAGGATGAAAACAGTCCGGCATATTTTTTAACATATGCACCCTATAATTTAGCATGGTTGAGTTTAGAAATTCTTATGTTTTTTAGTGTTTTAGTTGATATATAACAAAGGTGTTCTATGTTCCACGCTAACTAACGCTTTGAATTAAATTTTGAAAGAGTGCTGAATGAAGCGTAAGGAAATATATTTTATTTAGAGTTAGGGAGGTATGTCTTATTTAAGGGCGTTTTAACTTTTTGAATAAATTAGCTTTATTGCTTTTTTTTAACGTAAATGAGATATTTTATTGTAAAGGTTAATCGCTTGAGTATAAGTAAGGTTTCCAATAGCTTTTGCTCGGCCAATAGATGAGCTTATTCTAATAACTTCATTGGCAACATCTTCAATTTTATTTGAAGCATCAATTTGTATTTCTTTTTGTTGTTTATCTAAGCCTAGCGTTGAAATTTTTAATACATCATCAGCAAAGCTACCTAACGTAGGTTTTATTGGCGATTTTTGGGGCTGGGAAGTACTAATTTTAGTAACAGCACGCGCTATATCACTACTTGCTGTTAGCGGGTTCATTACAGACATAATAACCTCAACGCAATCTCTATCTAATACTACCTTAAGTATAGATTATTTTTTGATGGTTGATTATTCGTGCTTACTTAGACCTGTAAGTTCAATATATCATTTAATAGCTAATTTAATAGCTAATTTAATAGCTAATTTAATAGCTAATTTAATATTTCTTATAGAGGTTACTTACTTTTTGACTTTTCTTTAACTTGAGCACTTTTGTGGCTAACGATTGCTTATGACTTTTTGATTTTAAAGTGAGTTGTTCATCAAGTAATACCATCTCATTGATAAGTGCTAATTGTGCGGTAAGCTGGTCTTGTGTGTGTTCTTCAAATAATGTAGCGATAAAAGATTGACGCTCATTAACTAAACCTAACAGCTGTTCATTAGTAAGTTGGCTTTGAACCATGCCCATCGAGACATTAGCAACTAGAGTCTGTTTGTTATCTGTTAGATATTCACCGTCAGTACTTTCTGATTGTTCAATCTGAATATCAAGTTGCGACAGTAGCTGCCGCGACATTTTTATTATAGCTTCTAGGCTATTTTTTACCTTACTTGGCACTAAAAACTTACCTTTCCTTGCTCTGCTGGTGGAATTGAGTCCCAGCCTGATTTAATAGGAATAATAATTTGCGCTACATCATTTAGCAATTCTATATCATTATTTGTGTTGGCTTCAAATAATTTTTCAGAACAAAAATTGTATAATGCTGATAGGTTACCTGAAATTTCGCCGCCTTTCTCATGATCTAAAGAGCCCTCTAAAACACCTACAATAGCAATAGCATTTGATATCTGTTCGCCTTTTTTCGCATAGTTTTTTTGAGATATAGCACCTTTAGCTGTGGCGATATTATCTAATAACTTTTGAAATAACAATGCAACTAACTGGTAAGGGGAAGCCTCCCCAGCGTTACTAACCGTGGTTTGTTGATATTTTTTTAATGATAAATGAGCCATTACTTACTCCAAAAAATCATAACACTTATTATGTGTTATATATTAAAAGCATCATTTTGTCATTTTAAGCAGGTTACGTTTTGCTTTTTGATGACGGTTAATGCGCTTATATTAATTATAGAATCTAATTACTTTCCATGGCATTGTTATTAACAACAACAGAAAGCCCTTCGTTTTGTGCTTTTTTAAATGCTTCAATTAACACTGTGTGATTTATACCTTCAATATTTTCAATAAGGCCATTATCAGTAATTTCAATATTATCCCAGCCTCTATCAACAAGGTATTTTTCTATATCAGCCAGTTGAGTATTTAAATCATCACTTTTTACAAACATATTAAAACCGTGTCGATTACCTTTAGTTTGCTCGCCAGTTGTTAACATATATTCAGCACTACCGTTTAATATTAGCATTATACTTTCCAATTAAATTAGATGTCTTTGGTTATAGTATTCATAAATTGTGCCAATTATTTTTTGACACTCATTTGATTATTTAAAAAGAAACAATTTAATGGGGATATAAGGGGGATAAAGCGAATTTTTATCCTAAAAGCTTTAGCATTAATTCAGGAATAGCTTTGGCTTGACTCATCATTGCTGTTGTAGCTTGTTGTTTAATCTGTTGTGATGTTAAATTTGCCGTTTCTTTGGCGTAATCAGTATCTTGAATTCTAGAACGGCTTGCCGTGACATTTTCTTGAATATTAGCGAGGTTACTCATAGTGTGTTCAAGTCTATTAATAAATGCACCAAGGTGTGTTCTTTGATTATCAACAAACTGTAAGGCGGTATCGATAAGCCCCGTTGAGAATTGTGAATCAGCAACTAAGTCTACGCCATTTAAACCAATATTATCACTAGAAAAACCGGCTACTTTTACATTCAATGTCTGATTTGCATCAGCGCCAATCTGGAAAGAAGTTGTTTTTCCGCTGATAGTGACTGCGGAGCTATAATCTTCTAAGGCGACTTCATTAAAACTGGTAGGGTCCCAATTCGTACCAGGAGCAAAATCAGTCTGGGTTGAGTTATCATCACCATTGACAAAATAACTATCAAAATTTGAAGTGGTTTTTGCGCTACTTGCGCCCACAATAGTTTCTTCTCTGCTTGGTCCGCCAGAGGCATCTAAACCACCAAAAGCGCCATTGTCAGCATTACTCGTATCTATATTAGCAGTAACAAAGTCTTCAAAATTTGTTCCTGCCGTTAAGGCTGTTCGTAAAGTAGCCAGGTCAGCAAATGTACCTTGTGCAGCAAGTGCATTATCAAAGGTATTACCCGCGGATAAACTTGCCATAATATCTTTAATACCCGCTTCACCCACTTGGCTCTCTATAAAACGCATAGCGATATAGCCGCCAGAATAAACCCCCGCGACTTGAATACCTGTTGTGGGGGCAGTGCCAGGTATTGCGAGAAAAATGGAGTCTGTTTGATTTCTTAAAGCGGTTAAACCAAAACTGGCAACGTCTGCTGCAACCCTATCATCAGCACCACTAATTGCTTCGGCTGTACCCTCAGAAAACCATATAGGTACAGTATTTAGGTCCATTTGGTTAGCCATTACGGCATGTGTCATTTCATGCAGTAATGTGGACTTTAATTGTTTTACTTTATCAGCATCTAGCGTGGAAAAATCATCTAAATCAATGGTCATTACTAATTCAGTGCCGTTTCCGGGACCGAGGAATGAAACGGATGCAAGTTTTCCGCCAGCACCATCGACATTTTCAAGGTCGATTTTCATTTTTGCGCCATCGCCAGACAAACCAAGTACACTTTGTAGAATGTTTTCTGATTCAGCCAAAACGCCGCTTTGTAATACACCAAGAATATTTCTTTCAGCTTCGTTCGCGCCCCCTAAACCCACACGACTGGTTTGATCGAAGACATTATTACCGCCAAATGTTGTCGTATCATTTATTCGATCTAATTCTTGTTTTAACTGTTCACTTTCTTTATTGAGTGCCGCTTTATCATCAGTTGATAACACACCATTACTGGCTTGTAGTGAAAGGTCTCGCATTCTAAATAAAATATTGGTGACTTCTTCTAATGCACCTTCAGTGGTTTGAGCAAGTGATACTCCATCATTAGCATTACGTTGAGCAACGCCTAAACCATTAACTTGTGAAGTAAGTCTATTTGATATTTGTAAGCCAGCTGCATCATCAGCCGCAGAGTTAATGCGCATACCAGATGACAAGCGAGCGAAAGAGACAGACAATTTGTTCGAATTGTCTGTCTGCTGACGCTGTAAAAATATGCTTGTTATGTTGGTGTTTATGCTGTTCACGTAAATCTCTTATTCAGTCATTTATGTGTATTGGCTTTTTATCGGCAAAAAACTGTCGTTCTTTAATCATATTTGAATAAAAAACAAACAAATTGATTTTAAGGTAAATTGTGATGTCTGACAAATAAATGGCGCTTATGCGTCAAGTTTTTGTTGCTTAAAATAAATTAACGGCTAAAATTGCTTATAGCGCTATAAAACAATATTAAAAATAGCACGTTAGCATTAACCGTGAAGAGTAAATATGAGTGATAATCCAGTAGTTACATCTGTAGTAACCGGTCATAAACAAATATTAGTCGTGGATAACGACGCAGGTAGAAGCCAGCAACTGAGTACAGTACTTTCATTTGTTGGCGAACATTTTATCCATTGCGTGCAAGAGCAAGCGATCGAACGTTTGGTGGATAATAGCCACATTCTTACGGTAATATTAACGGGTAATGTGAGTCATGATTGCGCGGCTTTAATTAAAGCTAATCCGAGTGTGCCATTTATTCTTCATGATGTAGTTGATGCCAAATTATTAGCCGTTTACGTTAATGTTATCGGTACACTTTCTGCTCCGCTCAATTATGCGCAACTCACAGAGCTAATTCACCACTGTCATCAATATCATAATAAATTACCGCGTAGTGGTAGTAAACTTAGCTCCAGTGCGTTATTTCGTTCGTTGGTTGGTAGTAGTGAACCGATGGCGCAAGTACGATTTTTAATTGAACAAGTAGCAAAAACACCGGCGAGTGTGCTTGTACTCGGTGAATCTGGCACAGGTAAAGAGGTGGTTGCACGAAATATTCATGACTTATCTGAGCGGGCCAAAGGAGCGTTCGTCCCTATTAATTGTGGTGCTATTCCTGCTGAGTTACTTGAAAGTGAATTGTTCGGCCATGAAAAGGGTGCTTTCACGGGGGCTATTTCTACCCGGAAGGGGCGTTTTGAATTAGCTGAAGGTGGTACGCTATTTTTAGATGAAATAGGGGATATGCCACAACCTATGCAAGTAAAACTGTTACGTGTTCTACAAGAGCGTACTTTTGAAAGGGTAGGCGGTAGTAAAAGCATTAAAGCCGATGTTCGTATTGTTGCTGCTACTCATCAAGATTTAGAAGAAATGATCAAAGAGGGCAGCTTTAGAGAAGATTTATTCTATCGTTTGAATGTTTTCCCCATAGAGACTCCTGCGTTACGTGAGCGCAAAGAAGATATCCCACTGTTATTAAAAGAACTACTTAAGCGTTTTGAACTCGAGCAAGATAAAACGGTACGTTTTACTGAAAAAGCAATTGAGTCATTGATGGAACACCCTTGGGCAGGTAATGTTCGAGAATTATCAAACTTAATTGAACGTATGTTAATTATGTACGGTGATCAAATTGTTGATGTTGCAGAACTTCCTTATAAATATCAGCATATAGACGTACAAGCTTATAATCCAGAGTATCCTGAAGAGTTACAAGAGCAAGATGTTATCAATGAACTTTTCTCTGGCTTTGATTATGACGATGACGAAAGTGACGATGATAATGAGCAAGATGAATTAACCGCTGAAGGTGATGTTAATGACACGCAAAACTTTACCAATGCGACTCTACTACCTAATGACGGTTTAAACTTGAAGGAACATTTAGCAGATCTTGAAGTGTCTTTGATTAAACAATCATTAAGTAAGCATGATTTTGTGGTTGCTAGAGCGGCAGAAACATTGGGTATGCGACGAACTACTTTAGTTGAAAAAATGCGTAAGTATGATCTGCATAAGCCTACTGAGTAATCTGGTTAATATTATTCGTTAAGGTCAATAGATTGACAGTAAATATTAACAGGGGTTAATGTTTTTAATGCTTAATCTATTGAATTCTAAGGTAAAAATAATGGCATGGTAAATGCTTTGTAAGTACTAGATAGTTTTTTCGAGTACCTATGTATGGCACAAGTTATGGCACAAGCAACCTCTGCAGTAATTCCTAGTATTATGCCTTTAGCAAGGGATGCAAGCGCTAATGCCGCGTTTCATTCAATGAATGTGCTTGGGGTAAGTAAGCCTTCTTTACTTGAGCATGAAGCGTTTCCTGGTGAATTAGCGGCATTGAGGGCACAAGTAACTCAAAGCACCAAGCATAGCTTTTCACCACGCTCAATCGAGAGTACTCACCCTTTTCATAACTCAACATCAGAAAAACAGACACCTAGTTATAATTTATTAGCAGACCAGCTAATAGAAGTCATGCCAACAGGCTTAGTTATGCTTGATGGTAATGGTATTGTGGTGAAAATAAATCAAGTCGCTAGAAACTTACTTGATGAGCCCATTCTTGGCCAACCTTGGTTTAATGTTATCGCGCGATCGTTTAATCCACGTGAAGATGATTGGCATGAAATATCACTTAAAGATGGCCGCCGAGTAAAATTAGAAATCACCAGTTTAGGCTCTCAGCCTGGTCAGTTGATCATGATAACTGATTTAACTGAAACTCGTTTACTGCAAGATAAGTTAGCACAAATGCAGCGCCTTTCTTCGTTAGGAAAAATGGTGTCAACGCTGGCCCATCAAATTCGTACGCCTTTATCTGCCGCTATTTTATATAGCGAAAATTTATCATCAAATAAACTTGCAGAAACTTCACGGTTGAAGTTTCAAGGAAAACTAAATGACCGCTTACATGATTTAGAGCAGCAAGTGAACGATATGCTGTTATTTTCTAAAAGTGGCAAAGAACAAGTGGTTGCTTCTATCGATGTAGGGGAACTCATTAATACTACCGTTAGTTCAATGGATGCGTTGCTCGATAAAGCGAATACTCAGGTAAAAGTACAATTACCTGAAGATGAGCTTTATATTCTAGGCAATAAAAGTGCTTTAACAGGGGCTATTCAAAACTTATTACATAACTCCTTACAAGCAATAAGTACTCATAAGGTCATAGAGCCGCAGATAAATATTCAAGTTTATCGTCAAGCCAATCATATTTATTTAAGTTTTAAAGATAATGGACCTGGTATTGATACGAAAATAATCGATAAAGTTTTTCAGCCTTTTTATACCTCAAGCAGTAAAGGAACAGGTCTTGGTTTGGCTGTTGTTAAATCAGTAGTGGGCGCGCATCAAGGTGAAGTTAGTTTACTGAACGAAACCAATGCAGGCGCACATTTTGTTATTAAGTTACCTTTGTTAGAACAAGGTAACGTGATGACCAGTTGTTCTGTGGGAGAGACTCATGACTGAACATAAAATTCTAGTAGTTGAAGATGATGCCGGTTTACGCGAAGCGTTGGTGGACACACTTTCTTTAGCCGATTACCGCTGCGTTGAAGCTGATTCTGGTGAAGCAGCCTTGTTGGCCTTAAAAAACCATCAGGTGGATATTGTCATCAGTGACGTGCAAATGGGGGGCATGAGTGGTTTATCTTTACTAAAAAGTATTAAAAGTCAGTATGCTAACTTACCGGTATTATTGATGACTGCTTACGGCACTATAGATGATGCGGTACAAGCGATGAAAGATGGTGCTTGTAACTATATTGCTAAGCCTTTCGCTCCACAAGTTTTGCTTAATATGGTCAGCCAATATATTCCACCAGAAATAGTAAATAAAAATGATCCCATTGTTGCAGATCAACGCTCATTGGAGTTACTTGTCTTAGCTAAAAAAGTCGCCAGTACCGATGCGTCTGTAATGATCCTTGGTCCCAGTGGCTCAGGTAAAGAAGTTTTAGCACAGTACGTGCACAACCATTCGAAACGCAGTACTCAGCCTTTTATCGCTATTAATTGTGCGGCAATACCAGAAAATATGCTTGAAGCGACGTTATTTGGTTATGAGAAAGGTGCTTTTACTGGCGCAATTCAAGCTTGCCCAGGAAAGTTTGAACAAGCACAGGGTGGTACTATTTTACTTGATGAAATAACCGAAATGGACTTGAATTTACAAGCGAAAATTTTGCGAGTATTGCAAGAGCGTGAAGTAGAACGTTTAGGCGGAAGAAAAACTATCAGCTTAGATGTGCGTGTTATTGCAACCAGTAACCGAGATTTAAAGGCAGCGGTAAATGATGGCATATTTCGAGAAGATCTTTATTATCGCCTGAATGTCTTTCCACTTACTTGGTTACCGCTAGCTCAGCGAGTTGATGATATCTTTGTTTTAGCTGAGCACTTAGTTTCCCGTCATTGTCAAAAAAATGGCGAAAGTATACCTGAGTTTTCGGGGGCAGCGCGTAGTAAGCTTAATGCTTATCATTGGCCTGGTAATGTTCGTGAACTAGATAATGTTATTCAAAGAGCAATGATTTTACATACTAATCAGCTTATTGATGCAGGCGACTTACTGATTGAAAACTTTGATACTGCACTGGTGGTCGAGTCAGACCCGGTTACGAGTAGTGAAGATAAACTTGGTAGTGAGCTTAAACTGCAAGAGCATCAAATTATTCTAGATACCTTGCAAGCTTGTCATGGCAGTAGAAAGGACGTAGCAGAACGCTTAGGAATAAGCCCGCGCACATTGCGCTATAAAATTGCAAAAATGCGTGATTCAGGTATTGAAATTCCAGCCTAATTAACTAACATGAACCCTGGGTAATGAGTGCTTTATATTCAAGTAAAACAACAGCTTAAATTATTTATGGCACGCTTTACAAAATTAAGTAGTGATATATTCCATCAATGTTTCAATTTATTCAATTATCAAGGCAAAACGTTTATGAATAACTGGTTATTTATCGACGTTTTAACGCTGAGAATCGGATAAAGGGGAATATTGAGCAAGTGCTGCTTATCCAGAGTTCAGGTTAACTATAAAGCAGTGCTTCCCAGGTTATTATTAACCACAACTTGGGAAGTTTCACTTCCCTTATAATATTCATTATTTATCATGGTCAACTTAGCTGGCCAGCAAAAACACCTCATATATACCTCTCTAATCATTACACCGTTTAAAAATTCTATTTTGGCACTATGTTTGCAACCTCACTGTTATATCTTGTTTAAAGTTAAAAAATTGACAAAAGTGAGTGCCCTATGGATATCAAAAGTAATTCTCTATATAGCCAAATGCAAAGTATGTCGTTACAAGCCATGGGTAATAAACCACCAGCAATTGATGTTGATGCCATTGGTATAAACGGTACTGCAAGTAATAGCGTTGGTAAAATCAATGAATCTACGAGTAACTTTGGCGATATGCTTACCAATGCACTTAAGGGCGTCAATGAATTACAGCAAGAGTCTGGCGACAAGAAAAGAGCTTTTGAAATGGGTGATAGCAACGTCACGCTTGCTGAAGTAATGATTGCTTCCTCTAAATCAGGTGTTGCATTGGATGCAACAGTTCAAATCAGAAACAAATTTGTTGAAGCATATAAAGAAATAATGAGCATGCCAGTCTAATTTAACTGGCCTAAATTATTTATAACGTCGTTGCTTTTTAGTTAAGGTAAGAGCGGAATAGGCAAGCTGTTGTATATATTCATCAATCAAGCGTCTTGTTATAAACGATTTATTCACAGTTAAATCTAAGTATGTAAAACAGTATTACAAGTATTATTCGTTAATAAAATACCTTGTTTCAAAAAACAGTACAGCGGAGAAGTGAAGTGTCTGATACAAACGCAATGGTTACAGCCGATAGTAGTGGCGATATGATCGCCAGTGAAGCTGATGGCGCGGGTATAGGAGAGCAAAAATCAGGTTTTGCTGCCTCATTAGGTAATGTCGATATTTTACGACAAATTACCATCGTTGTTGCTTTGACAATTTGTTTAGCTATTGCTGTATTTGTTATTATTCTAGCGAATGAGCCTGAATACCGCTTCCTATCAAAACTCCCCACTAAACAATTAATTACTACCATGGACTTCCTTGATGCCAATCAAGTGGAGTACCGTCAAGCAAATAATACCATTTCGGTGCCTACGGATGAATATCAAAATGTAAAGTTATTACTGGCTAGAGAAGGCTTAACAGATGAACCTTCTCAAGGTGAAGATATCTTAATGAAAGATATGGGTTTTGGTGTTAGTCAGCGCCTTGAGAGAGAAAGATTACAATACGGTAGAGAACAACAAATAGCTAAAACAATAGAACAGTTAAAAAGCATAGGTAGAGCTAAAATATTACTGGCTATTCCACGTGAAAATATATTTGCTCGTCGAGAAAAAAATCCTTCAGCGACGGCTGTATTGACTATGCAGCGTGGTAAAATTCTTTCGGAAGAAGAAGTTGATGCCGTTGTTGATATTATTGCCTCGGCAGTACAAGGTTTAAGCCCAAATCGTGTCACCGTAACAGATCAAAATGGTCGCTTGCTCAATTCTGGTTCACAGGATTCTATCTCTTCTAGATCAAGAAAAGAATTTGAGATTGAACAAAAACGTGAACAAGAATACATGGAGAAAATTGACAGTATTCTTATCCCCGTTGTCGGTTTAGGTAACTATACCGCGCAAGTTGATATCACCATGGATTTTACCAATGTTGAAGAAACTCAGCGTCGTTATAATTCAGACCTACCAGCGCTACGTAGCGAAATGAGCGTTGAAACCAGTAATATTGGCGGCGCATTAGGGGGGATCCCAGGTGCACTAACAAACCAACCACCCATTGAATCCGTTATTCCTGAAAATGCTGGTGGCGGGCAAAAGAAAAGCATGCCAAGCAGAAAACATTCAGAGTCGACTAAAAACTATGAACTTGATGAAGCCATTAGCCATACTAAACAACAGGCGGGCGTTATTAGGCGTGTTAGCGTATCAGTAGCACTTGATTATGTGGCAGGCATTGCGACGGCACCTGTTGATGGAGCTACAAACACTCCAGCGGCAAGTTTAGTGCCACGCTCTGCAGGTGAAACTGCTAGTATCCGTCGTCTGTTGCAAGGTAGTATTGGTTTTGATTTACAGCGAGGTGATGTTTTAGAAGTGGTGACTATTCCCTTTAATCGTCCAGATTTTGGCGTAGTAGTAGAATTACCTATTTGGCAACAGCCTTGGTTTGTTAAAGTACTTAAATTGGTATTGGGTGCTTTGGTTATTATTGTTCTTATCTTAGCTGTTGTGCGACCTATGTTAAAACGTTTAATCTACCCAGATCAATCGCCAGATGATTATGGTGATAAATCACTTGATGGTCATATCGATTTAGGTGATGAAACTATGGACATGCTGACGTCTGACTTTGATGCTGGGGCAGTCGGCTTTGCAGCAGATGGCAGTTTACAATTACCTGATCTTCATCGAGATGAAGATGTATTAAAAGCGGTTCGTGCATTAGTTGCCAATGAACCAGAATTATCATCGCAAGTAGTGAAAAGTTGGTTGAACGAAGATGAGTGATGAAAAAGAAGTCGGCGAATTAGCCGCAGCTCCAGCAGGCTTTGATGTAGATAAATTAGAAGGCTCCGAAAAAGCAGCAATATTACTGCTTAGCTTATCTGAAGAAGATGCCGCACAAATTTTAAAACATCTTGAACCAAAGCAAGTGCAACAAGTGGGCACAGTGATGGCGGCGATGCAGGACTTTACCCAAGAAAAAATTACTGCTGTTCATAAGTTATTTATTCATGAAATACAAAATTTCTCCACCATTGGTTTCCAAAGCGAAGAGTTTGTTCGTAAAGCGTTAACCGCAGCATTGG
The DNA here is from genome assembly GCF_002836255.1 of Colwellia sp. 75C3. Classification (GTDB taxonomy): domain Bacteria; phylum Pseudomonadota; class Gammaproteobacteria; order Enterobacterales; family Alteromonadaceae; genus Colwellia. Next base: position 257,732 of record NZ_PJAU01000060.1, read on the forward strand.
GTGAAGATAAAGCCGGTAACTTAATTGACCAAATAGTGATGGGTGGTGGTGCTAAAGGTTTAGATTCGTTGAAATGGATGGATTCTAAGCAAGTAGCAAATATCATTCGTAATGAACATCCTCAAATCCAAACGATTGTACTTTCGTATCTTGAACCTGAACAATCTGCAGAGATTATGGGGCAGTTTACCGATAAAGTGCGCTTAGACTTAATGATGCGTATTGCCAATTTAGAAGAAGTTCAACCTGCAGCATTGCAAGAGTTGAATGAGATAATGGAGAAACAGTTTGCTGGTCAAGCTGGCGCGCAAGCTGCAAAAATGGGTGGTTTAAAAGCGGCTGCAGATATTATGAACTATCTCGAGTCTAATGTTGAAGGTATGTTGATGGATTCAATTCGTGAAAATGATGAAGAAATGAGTCAACAAATTCAAGACTTAATGTTTGTCTTTGAAAACCTTGCCGATGTTGATGACCGAGGCATGCAGGCCATTTTACGTGAAGTGCAGCAAGAGGCCTTGATGAAAGCAATTAAAGGTACCGATGAGGCATTAAAAGACAAAATAATGAGTAACATGTCAAAACGTGCTGCAGAAATGATGGCTGATGATTTAGAGGCAATGGGACCTGTACGTATTAGTGAAGTTGAAGCGGCACAAAAAGAAATTTTATCTGTTGCCCGACGATTATCTGACGCCGGCGAAATTATGCTTGGTGGCGGCGGTGGCGGCGATGAGTTCTTATAACCATAACTTAATCCGTTTTGCATAAAAGTAGTTATAAAAGGTATTTTCATGAGTAAATCACCTATTCGTATTATAAAAGCGTCGCAAGAAGACGCGACAGATGTTTGGTCTTTGCCTAATGTGCAAAATAAACCGAGTGTTCAAGATAACGAAAAAACCAACGCTTTAGGTAAAAAAAACAACTGGGTTTACGAGCCGCCAGAGCCTGAAGAAATAGAGCCTGAGCCGTTAACTGCGCAAGATATTGAAGAAATTCGTCAAGCGGCAAGTGATGAAGGTTTTGGTCAAGGCAAAGAAGAAGGTTTTGCTAAAGGTTATGAAGAAGGTAAAGCTAAAGGTTTAGAAGAAGGTAAAGCAAAAGGTATTGAAGACGGTACTGAACAAGGTTTAGCGCAAGGTAAAGAGCATATTGATCAACAAAGTACTAAATGGCAAAGTTTAATTGAACAATTACATCTGCCGCTTGCTAGCGTGGAAAAAAATGTTGAAGAGCAATTACTTAATTTAGTTTTACAATTGACTGAAGCGGTCGTGTTACACGAAGCAAAAACTAATCCCGACATTTTAATGGCGGCGATTGCTACAGGTATCAAAAGCTTACCTAGTAGCGACGCGCAGACGCAAATATACTTGAACCCAAATGATATTAAGCTGGTAGAAGCTCAATTTGGCGCTGAACACATTACTCAGCAGGGCTGGCGTTTATTACCGGCTCCACAAGTATCCCAAGGCAGCTGTCAAATAGAAAACAGCACCTCAAATATTGATTTACAGATGAAGGCTCGATTAAAGCAAGTGCTGGAACCATTCTTGCAGGAAGCTTTACATCAGAACTAATAAGATAGTTGCTTCTTAAATTTTTAATATCGCACTTTTTATTTTAAGGTAAATTAAAACTATGGTTGATAGCGTGCGCTTAACCGAGCGCCTTAAAAAAAATCAACAATTCATTCATGATTTCAAAGCGCCTGTCGCTGGCCGGTTAGTTCGTGTCGTGGGCTTAACACTTGAAGCTGTTGGCGTTAAAGCACATGTCGGTAGTCAATGTCTCGTTGAAACTGCGCATGGCGATTTATTAGCAGAAGTTGTTGGTTTTGCTCAAGACATAACCTATCTCATGCCAGAAGAAAGTCTTCGGGGTGTCATGCCCGGCGCACGAGTATTACCTATATCGAGTAAAGCGAAAGTACCTTTATCAATGGACTTACTTGGCCGTGTTATTAATGGTGTAGGTAAACCCCTTGATGGCAAAGGGCCTATCAAGTCTGATGATGATTATCATCATGACAGTAAACCCATTAACCCCTTATCACGACGAGCCATCACTGAAGTACTTGATGTTGGCGTTCGTTCTATCAATAGCTTTATCAGCGTGGGAAAAGGTCAGCGTATGGGGCTTTTTGCAGGATCGGGAGTTGGTAAAAGTGTACTGATGGGCATGATGACCCGCGGCACAACAGCAGATGTTGTCGTGGTAGGCTTGGTTGGTGAGCGTGGACGAGAAGTAAAAGAATTTATCGAAGAAATTTTAGGTGAAGAAGGGCTTAAACGCGCAGTTGTTGTCGCCGCACCTGCAGATAATTCACCCTTAATGCGTCTTAAAGGCTGTGAAACCGCAGTACAAATTAGTGAATATTTTCGTGATCAAGGCTTAAATGTTTTGTTATTACTTGATTCATTAACACGTTATGCGCAAGCGCAGCGTGAAATTGCTTTAGCTGTTGGGGAGCCGCCAGCAACCAAGGGATATCCACCATCTGTTTTTTCTAAATTACCTCAGTTAGTTGAACGTGCCGGCAATGGTGGTGAGGGGCAGGGATCAATTACTGCTTTTTATACGGTATTAACCGAAGGCGATGATTTACAAGACCCTGTTGCTGACGCCGCTCGTGCTATTTTAGATGGCCATGTTGTTTTATCTAGAGAGTTAGCCGATGCGGGACATTATCCGGCGGTAAATATTGAAGGTTCAATCTCTCGGGTAATGCCAATGGTAACCAGTGAGGACCACCAGGAATTAGCAAAACAATTAAAGCAAATGTATGCCCTTTATCAGCAAAATAAAGATCTTATTGCGATAGGTGCGTATACCAAAGGTAATGATCCTCGCATTGATCAGGCTATAAACGTGCTACCGGTAATTAACTTCTTTTTACAGCAGAAAATTAGTGAAGTTATTCCTTATGATCAAAGCATTGCTCAAATGAAAGAAATTATTGCTGCAGCGCATGCTCACAATAATCAGTAATTAACGACTGGTAATCGCGGCAATAAACTTATAAATATAAACTTATTATCATTGAACTAAAGAGTACCTAACTATGGCAATGAAGCAACTTGATACCATTTTAAAGTATGAACTTGATAACGAGCAACGTTGCGCCGATCAATTAAAGATTGCTGAAAATGAATATCAACAAAACATTACCCGGCTACAAGGCGTTGCTGACTATCGTTTAGAATACATGAAACGTTTAAGTCAGAAAGCTGAGCATGGTTTAGATAGTGCGACATACAGTCATTACCATGCTTTTATCGGCAAGCTTGATACCGCTTCTAAACAAGTTGAATTAGCGATGCGACAAGCAAAAGCACTAGTAGAACAGAGTAAGAGCCTGTGGTTTAAGCAAAGACAAAAAGTTAAAGCGGTTGAGTTATTACGTGATAAACGTTTAAAAATAATAGCCGTGGCGGCAGATAAGTCTGAACAAAAAATGTTTGATGAAATAGCAACGCAGCAATATATTCGCCGACCCATTCGCTAGCAAGCCATTAAAAGTAAGTCATCTATCGGATTGTCGTGATGAAGTGGAATGATTTTTGCTCTACTTTCCTTAGAGAGAAAGAATATCTGAGAATTGTAAGCCGTATTGTCCGAACAAACACGGGTGTTTTTTTTCTAATTAAACCATATAAATTAATTTGAGCTATTGGGGTTATTATGCAGTCAGTGAATGTTTTACCTGTTTTTTTATCGCAAGATACTGATTTAAAAACTAAAGAATCATCAAATGCTTCAGCTGATAGCAACAAAGATACTGATTTTTCTAGTTTAGTTGAGCAACATCTTCCAGAAGATAGTAAAACCAGTAGCCGTGAAGAATCCGCAGCAGAGCAAGCACCGACGGCAATCGATGGTAAAGCTATTAGCGGCAACGGCAAAACTGAGGAGCATGAGACTAATAATAGTCAAAAGAGTGACTCTGATAAATCACTTAATGCTGCTCATACCGGTAAAGAAACTCCAGTAGATGAAATTCCTAAAGAAGGTAATGATACAGATAAAGAAACCTCAATGAATAATGAGTCTTTAACTGAATCTGAGCAGTTTATTGCATTACTGTATAATAGTGATCACACCTTAGCTTCTGCTCCTGCAGCGAAAACAGAAATAGGTAAGGACACCGTTAGTGCTAAATCCGGGCAGGTAAAAGACGGCAATAGTAAAGTTATTGATGCTGAAGTTAAGAATAAAGATGGCAAAGTTGAGGTAGTTAACGCTGCTGTGGCTTCGGCGGAAAGTGACCCCGTTTTGACAGGTGAGCATAAGTTAAAAGCTTTTTCTAAAGAGGAAGTACTGGTTCGTACACAGATAAAAAATGGCAATGCTTCAGCAACGCAGCCAAATGATCAACTATTAAAAGATTACTTGCTGTCATTACAATCACAGCAGGGTGCTATAAAAAGTGAAAGTATCACTAGCCAGCAGTTAATGAATGCTCAGTTAGTTAATGCGCAATTGAATAATAATAAAATAACAGATGTTGCCTCCGGCGTATCACTAGCGAGTAAAAGCCAACTGACAGAAAAAGCCGACTCTGGTTTGTATCAATTACCTGTTGAGCCTGTTGAGCCTGTTGACAAGAGAAAACCTATTGTAGAGGGCATGTCTCGTTTGGCTAAAGAGTCAGTTACTAAAGAATCAGTGGCTAAAGAGTCAGTTGCTAAAGGTGAGGTGATGCACAGTGATGAAAAAGCCAGATCACTTGTTAAACCACAAGGCCAAGTAGATGCAGAATTAGCCACTAAAGTAACTGGGGAAGCTGTTGTTTCTTCAACAAAGATAACCGATTTTTCGCCAGAATATAAAAGTGTGAATCCGAGTGATAGTGATGCAGGGAAATTGGAATTAAGTAAAGCTAATACAGATAAATTGAAAGCAGAGCTAAACCCACAAACAGTAGTTGAAAATATCCCTCAGTTACGACCTATGGTGGCTCAAGAAAAACAACCTGTGCTGACAAGTGCTCAATTACAAGCATTACAGCAAGTTCAGACGCAACAAAAAGTACAAGCAGTGACTAGTGAGCAGCAAGCTATTGAAGAGGTTAGTGAGGAATATATTGACCCGATGCTTTTTCCTGAAGAACAGTTGAAGGATCAAGGCGTAAAAATACCGAGTAAAATGATAGATAATATTGCGACGCGATCTGTGTCAGACCTACAGGCTCAAACAGTGCAAGCAACGCAAACAAAACAAAATAACGATGCTTATCTTGATCATCAAGTATCAGAAGTACTCAATCATAATGTTGTTAGTGATACCGTACAAATACAGAAAAATAATATTCAACTTCAACAAGAAACCATCTCCATTTTTAGAAAAGACTTTGCTGACGCAGTGAAAGATAAAGTCATGATGACTATTAACCAAAAACTGCAGCAATTTGATATAACGCTGGATCCACCTGAGTTTGGTAATATGCAAGTGCGCGTTAACTTACAAGGCGAGCAAGCTTCAGTTAACTTTGTTGTACAAAATCAGCAAGCAAAAGATGCACTAGAACAAAATATGCACAAATTAAGAGATATGTTGTCGGAGCAAGGTGTTGATGTAGGTGACGCTAATGTTGAGCAGCAAAATCAACAGAAAAACAGTGATGAGCAAAACTTACCTAAAAATAATGGTAATAGCGATATCTTAACAAACGCACCGCAAAAAGATGAGCATAATGTAGAGCACATTTTATCGGCAGAATTGTTCGATTCTTCTGCAACCAGCGTAGATTACTACGCTTAATCACTTAAAATGAAGTTAAGTTGATGAAAACACATTGGCTCAATGACTATTCAAGGATATAGTCTATCAATAAATACTATGTCATTAATTTGTCATTAATTATTCACTCATTATTATCACTATTTATAGTGGTAAATTTTAAGGACTCTCATGGCAGACGAAAAAGAAAATGGCAAAGAAGGTGAGTTAGAGTTAGATAAAAGCGGCAAGAAGAAAAAAATGATAATTATCATTATTGCTGTGGTTGTTTTACTCGGCGGTGGTGGAGGAGCTTATTTTTTCTTTATGGCTGGTGGTGATACTAATCAAGTACAGCTTGATGCAGCATTAGATAGTAGTAATGGTGACGCAGCAGCTAAAGCTAAAGCTGATTCTGGCGCTAAGCTAGGCAGCGCACTTTATGTGCCGATGCCAAGACCATTCCGTTTTAATGTACCTGGTGCAGCTCGCGATCGTTTTGTCGAAATACGTGTACAGTTACTTGTCCGCGGTGGCGATAATGAAGAAAACGCTAAAATGCATATTCCATTGATAGAAAGCACCTTGCTCGGCATATTCTCGCAAGCCAATGCGGATGATTTAGCAACAAGTGCAGGGAAAACCTCTTTAAAACAGCAATCATTAGCAGCAGTTCAGAAAATGATGACAGATGTTGAAGGTGATAAAACGGTTGAAAAAGTACTTTTTACCGGTTTTGTCATGCAATAGTTAGCTAAGTTTATTGACTAAAGTACCTTGAACGCTAGTTAACATTAAGCAAAGTAAATAAGAAGAGATTATTGAGTGAGTGATTTATTATCCCAAGACGAAATTGATGCGCTATTACATGGTGTTGATGATGTTGAAGAAGAAGATGTAGTTGAGGATGTCGTCCAATCACGAGATGGCACTTCTGACTATGACTTTTCTTCACAAGATCGTATTGTACGTGGCCGCATGCCAACGTTGGAGATGGTTAATGAACGCTTTGCTCGTCATATGCGCATTAGCTTATTTAACATGATGCGTCGGACTGCTGAAGTCTCTATCAATGGTATCCAAATGATAAAGTTTGGTGAGTACATACATACCTTGTTTGTACCTACTAGCTTGAATATGGTACGTTTTCGCCCATTAAAGGGCACAGCACTTATTACCATGGAAGCACGTTTAGTTTTTATTTTGGTAGATAACTTTTTTGGTGGTGATGGTCGTTACCACGCCAAGATAGAAGGCCGTGAATTTACCCCGACAGAACGCCGAATTATTCAAATGCTATTAAAGCTTATTTTTGAAGATTACAAAGAAGCTTGGTCTCCGGTGATGGATGTTTCCTTTGAATATTTAGATTCAGAAGTTAACCCATCAATGGCAAACATTGTTAGTCCAACTGAAGTCGTTGTTATTAGTTCTTTTCATATTGAATTAGACGGCGGCGGCGGTGATTTCCACATAGCATTACCTTACTCTATGCTTGAGCCTATTCGTGAATTGCTTGATGCGGGTGTGCAAAGTGATAAAGAAGATACTGATATGCGTTGGTCCAAAGCGCTACGTGATGAAATTATGGATGTACCTGTAACCATAAATACTAAGTTTATTGAGGTTGATATCACCTTAAGCCAAGTGATGGAGTTACAGGCAGGAGATATTATACCGATAGAAATGCCAGAGCATATTACCGTGCTAATTGAAGACTTACCGTCCTTTAGAGCTAAATTAGGCCGAAGTCGAGATAACATAGCATTGAAGATAGAATCGAAAATTAAGCGACCTGAATCAGCTAAATCTGAATTAACTATCTTAACTAAAGGTGGTAAACGCCTCGATAGCGATGCAGAACTTCACCTGCTAGAAGATGACTTATAAGCAGTAATAGTTATATAAGTTAACCTATTTGAATAAATTATAAATTGAGGCCAGTGGTATGAGTGACGATAAAGACGAAGATCTAAGTATGTGGGATGAAGCACTAGATGAACAAGCGGAAGCAAGAGAAAATGCTGAAACGGTTGAACTAGAAGAGTTAACCCCAGATGATGCCCCTATTACAGGTGAAGAAAAGCGAAAGCTTGATGCTATTTTAGATATTCCAGTTACTATTTCGATGGAAGTAGGCCGAAGTAATATCAGCATCAGAAATTTATTACAGTTAAACCAAGGCTCTGTAGTTGAATTAGACCGAGTCGCTGGTGAGTCACTTGATGTATTAGTTAATGGTACTTTAATTGCCCACGGTGAAGTAGTTGTTGTTAACGATAAATTTGGTATTCGCTTAACTGATGTGGTTAGCCAAGTTGAACGTATTAAAAAGTTAAAATAAAACAACTTAACAAACATTCATTAGTAGACATAATTTCTTAAGCATTAAGTAAATAGAGACATAAACGCAATATGATAATAAGAACAATACGTATATTACTGGCTCTTAGTTGTTGTTTAATGTCTTTAATGGTTTTAGCACAAGAAAGTGACTCCGGAAATGAACGAGTAAAAAATTCTGTTATTGAAGAGTCTATCAAACAGCAAGACTCGGCAGTGGAAGGAGAAACTCTTCAAGGATCAGCTGAGCATGATCCAAAATTGTTAGGTATAAATCATCAAGCTTCTGTGCCGCAGGCGTTTGTTAACAATACCCCACAAGTTGGTAAGCATGTAATGGCAAATATGGATGCTGGCAGCATGGTCTTATCATTGTTAATGGTACTCGCGTTAATAATTATTTGTGCTTTAGTGCTTAAACGTTTTAACCTGACTCAACAAGGCGTTAGTCAATTAAAGGTTGTGACCAGTTTATCGTTAGGGGCGAAAGAACGTGTAGTTGTTATTCAAGCCGGAGACCAGCAGTTGCTCTTAGGGGTTACCGCTCAACAAGTTACCTTAATTGAGCGTTTAGCCGAGCCGTTAGCAACTCAAACGTTAAAGGCTACTGAGTTACCAAAAGGACTGTGGTCTTTCCTTTTGGCTAAAAAGTCTTAGTATTGAATAGGCTCAGTACCTATGCCCGTTCCACTTGAATATGCTCGTTTCAGGAAACCTGAGAGAATCATAATCAAGTAAAGCGGTATATAATAAATGTTATCACAACGACTTTGATCAGGTTGTTTTTTAGGGAATACCAACAAACCATGAAAAGAATTTCGTTATTCACCATCATAATTTTATGTTTGCTCAGCATGAGCTTCGGTGCATTTGCTGAGGATTTATCACTATCGGCATTAACATTGACGACTAACCCTGATGGCTCACAAGAGTATTCGGTAAACTTACAAATTTTGATTTTTATGACTGCGCTGAGTTTTATACCGGCGGCGGTTATTATGATGACATCGTTTACTCGTATTGTGGTGGTAATGGCGATTTTACGCCAAGCCTTTGGTCTTCAGCAAACACCATCAAATCAAGTAATTATCGGTTTAACCCTCTTTATGACCCTGTTTATCATGACACCGGTTTATAATCAAATAGATAAAAGTGCCATTCAGCCTTATTTATCGGAGGAGTTAACATCAACTGAAGCGATTAACCTTGGTAAAGTGCCATTACGTGCCTTCATGTTAGAACAAACACGAATTAAAGATTTAGATACTCTAGCTGCAATGGCCGGTATTGATGCCGTTGATAAACCAACCGATTTACCCATGACGGTAATTATACCCGCTTTTATTATTAGTGAATTAAAAACAGCTTTTCAGATTGGCTTTATACTATTCATTCCCTTTTTGATTATTGATTTAGTTGTAGCCAGTATTTTAATGGCGATGGGTATGATGATGCTTTCACCTATGATTGTATCTTTGCCTTTTAAATTAATGCTATTTGTTTTAGTTGATGGTTGGAACTTAGTTATTGGTACGATCGCAACCAGTTATGGATTAGGAACCTAGTCTATATTTTAAGTGGCTAGTTTTTAAATTGTAATTTTATATTGTTAAGAATGTTAGATAAGTAAAAGAGAGCAGCTTATGGGTCCTGAAATTTATGTAGATATGTTAGGTGATGCATTATTACTTGTGATCCTTTTAGTGTGCGCCATTATCCTGCCAAGTCTAGCTGTTGGCCTAATGGTTGCTGTTTTTCAGGCCGCCACATCCATTAACGAACAAACCTTAAGCTTTTTACCAAGACTAATTGTTACCTTACTTGCCCTAATTATTGGGGGGCATTGGTTAGTACAGAAAGTTATGGACTATACCATCCGGCTAATTTCCAGTATTCCCAGTGTGATTGTTTAGTTATGTGGTTAGGCATCCTTACTTTTAGAGAGGCTTAATGGAATTTACAGAGTCTATTATTAATCAATATATGGCAGATTTTATCTTGCCATTTAGTCGTATTTCGGCCTTGATTATGACAATGATAGGTTTCAGCTCGAAGACTATTCCCGGTCGAGTCAAACTGTTTTTATGCGTCAGTATTACCATTGCTGTGATGCCAGCAATTCCATCGGCTAGTGTAGATAGTTTGGTGTCATTTAATACTGCTATTCTATTGGGTCAGCAGATGATTATTGGCATCATGCTTGGTTTTGTAACTATCATGGTCGTTAATACTTTTACCCTAGCAGGTCAAATTATTGCTATGCAATCAGGCCTTGGTTTCGCGTCTTTAGTTGACCCCGCCAGTGGTATGAATGTTCCTGCTATTGGTCAATTTTTTCTTATTTTATCTTCGTTATTATTTTGGGTGATGGATGGTCATCTCGCCTATTTGCAATTTATCGTTGCTAGTTTCGATACTTTACCCATCCCAACAGAACATCTATCTAGCATCAAGTATCGCGAAGTAGTTGAATGGGGCGGATGGATGTTTGCAACCGCATTATCACTTGCTTTAGCACCAATAACAGCTATGTTATTGATCAATTTCTCTTTTGGCATTATGACAAGAGCAGCTCCGCAACTTAATATTTTTGCCATTGGTTTCCCTATCACCATGATGGCAGGTTTACTTATTATGTGGCTAACCTTTGGGAACTTCTTTACTCACTTTGAGTTGCAGTGGCAGCGTGCTCTTGATTTTAGTTGTTACCTTATTGATTGTAAGGCGACGTAAATGGCTGATTCTGATAGTGGTGAAAAAAGTGAAGAGCCCACGGCTAAAAAGATTACTGATGCTCGAAAAAAAGGTCAAATTGCTCGCTCTAAAGATTTAGGTACTTTTTTTGTTTTAGTGGGAAGTGCTTGTGCGATGTTATTGATGGGAAAAGCTTTAGCTACATCAATGGCAGGCATGATGAGTCATATGTTTAGCTTAAGTCGTGAAGAAGCAATGGATATAAATGCATTATTTAAAGTGATAAGTGATGGCGTTTATCAAATTGTTCCGCCATTGTTGTGGATTTTTTTTATTGTTATGCTCGCGGCATTTGTTGGTAATATACTGCTGGGTGGTATGAGCTTTTCTTGGGAAGCCATGGCACCTAAAGCAAGTAAACTATCCCCAGCAGCAGGTTTTAAACGTATGTTTGGTGTACAAGCTGCAGTTGAACTGATTAAGTCTATTTTAAAGTTTTTTGTTGTTTTTATTGTGGCTTTTTTACTGCTGAGTGGTTTGTTTGAGGAAATTCTTGGTTTAAGCCGAGAAACTATTCCCAATAACTTTGAACATGCGCTTACCATGTTACAGTGGATGTTTTTGGTACTTGCTTTATCAATAGGTATCATTGTTGTAATTGATGCGCCCTATCAAGTATGGAATCACAATCGTCAGTTAAAAATGACGAAACAAGAAATTAAAGATGAGCATAAGGGGACTGAGGGTAGTCCAGAAATAAAGGGTCGTATTCGTCGGACCCAATATGAGATGTCGCAACGACGAATGATGCAGGATGTACCTGAATCTGATGTAGTGATCACTAACCCAACACACTTCTCAATTGCTCTCAAATACGATGCTGCGGTAGGTGGTGCTCCCGTATTATCAGCAAAAGGGGTTGATGAAATGGCTCTACATATCCGTACCATTGCAAAAGAGCATCAAATTGAAATAATTCAATCACCAGCATTAGCCCGATCACTTTATTATACAGCAGAAGTTGGTGATGATATTCCTGAAGAGTTATTTGCTGCGGTTGCCCAGGTACTCGCTTTTATTTTTCAATTGAATGAGCATAAAAAAGGCAATGCTAAAAAACCAACCCCCGTTGCTAAAGAACTTCCTATACCTGATGAGTTTAGATATTAGAAATTGGGTGACAGAAAGCTATTCTGTAAAATTATTGAAATATTTACCTTTCATCGCAATTACCTACTACCACTCCCTTTGGTATGAAAATTGCTAATTCTATTGTAACTGTCAAAAAAACATCATGAAGTAGTAATGCAATTAGCCGCTTATTTTAATCAGTTTGATAAATCAAAATTACGTCACCTTTCGGGCTTAGGCACACCTATATTGGTGATGGCAGCTTTAGGTATGATTATTTTACCCATGCCTGCTTGGTTATTAGATATTTTATTCTCTTTTAACATCGCGCTCTCCCTCGTTGTATTACTTATAACAGTCTATACCTTGAAACCTCTTGATTTTGGATCTTTCCCTGCAGTTTTACTTGTGGCGACTATCTTAAGACTAGCGCTGAATGTGGCTAGCACTCGTGTGGTGTTATTAGAAGGTCACGAAGGCCCTGAAGCGGCTGGTAAGGTCATTGAAGCATTTGGATCGGTTGTTATCGGTGGCAACTATGCGGTTGGCTTAGTAGTTTTTCTTATATTGATCATTATTAACTTTGTTGTGGTAACTAAAGGTGCTGGACGAATCGCTGAAGTAACTGCGCGTTTTACCTTAGATGCAATGCCTGGTAAACAAATGGCAATTGATGCTGATTTGAATGCGGGTTTTATTACACAAGAACAAGCTAAAGAGCGAAGAACAGAGGTAACCAGTGAAGCTGATTTTTATGGTTCTATGGACGGTGCTAGTAAGTTTGTTAAAGGTGATGCCATTGCTGGTATTCTCATTTTGTTCATTAATATTGTTGGTGGCTTAATAATAGGTATGGTACAGCATGATTTATCTTTTTCTCGTGCTGTTGAGATATATACTTTACTTACTATTGGTGATGGCCTGGTAGCACAGATACCTGGTTTATTATTATCCATTGGTACAGCAATCGTTGTAACCCGTCAAAATACATCGCAAGATATGGGTGAGCAAGTAAGTAGTCAACTTGGCCAAGAAAAGTCTCTCTACGTTGCTGCCGGTGTAATGTTTGTGATGGGCGTAATTCCAGGTATGCCACATTTTGTCTTTTTATTATTTTCAGCGATCATTGCAGCAGCCGCATTTTTTGGTGCTAGAAATAAAGTAAACCAAAAAGTTGAACTTGACAAGTTAGCACAAGATGAACAAGTTCAGCATCAACAAAAAGAAGATGAAGTAAAAGAACTGGATTGGGATGATGTTAATCATGTTGATGTTATCGGTTTAGAAATTGGCTATCGTTTAATCCCTTTGGTGGACAAAGCGCAAGGTGGAGAGTTACTGAGCCGAATTAAAGGTGTACGTAAAAAGCTTTCACAAGAATTTGGTTTTCTAGTACCCGCAGTGCATATTCGAGATAATTTGGATTTAGATCCGAACAGTTATCAAATATCTTTAATGGGTGTTGTTGTCGGTACGGCACAAATTAGACATGATCAAGAGCTTGCAATTAACCCCGGACAAGTCTTTGGTTCACTTGATGGAGTAGCAACTAAAGACCCTGCGTTCGGGCTTGATGCAACTTGGATCAACCAAAATCAACGTGAGCAAGCGCAAACTTTGGGTTATACCGTGGTTGATTCTGCAACTGTATTAGCGACTCATTTAAGTCAAATATTAACAAACAATGCTGCCCAGCTATTGGGGCATGAGGAAGTTCAAAACCTGTTAGACTTACTTGCTAAAAACTATCCTAAGCTCGTTGAAGGTTTTGTTCCTGATACCTTAACTTTGGGTACAGTTGTGAAAGTATTACAAAGCTTAATGAATGAGGGCGTTGCTGTACGTGATATGCGCTCAATTGTACAAACTCTTGTCGAGTATGGACCAAAAAGCCAAGATGCTGAAGTACTCACCGCTGCAGTTCGAATTAGCTTAAGAAAATTTATCGTTCAAGATCTTGTTGGTGGCGCACAAGAAGTACCTGTCATAACTTTGGCTCCAGAGTTGGAACAGATGTTGCATCAATCAATGCAGATGGCAGGTGATGATGGTGCTGGTATTGAACCAGGTTTAGCAGAGCGCTTACAACAATCATTAACTGAAGGAGCTAACCAGCAAGAAATGGCTGGTGATACACCAATATTATTAACATCAGGTATATTAAGACATGTATTGGCTAAGTTTGTTAAATACACGATTCCGAGCTTACGTGTTATTTCTTATCAAGAAATACCTGATGATAAACAAATCAAAATAGTTAGTGCTATTGGGCAATAACATTTTATTTAAAGTATACGGTGCATGGTTGTAACTTAAAGTGATAATAGAGGCTGGATATGAAAATTAGACGTTTTGTTGCCAAAGATATGCGTACAGCATTAGCACAGATTAAAGAAGAACTTGGCGTTGATGCGGTTATTATGTCCAATAAAAAGATTCCTGAAGGAGTGGAGTTAATGGCTGCTGTTGATTACAACCAAGCCGTACCGCCTGCAAAGTTTCCAAAAAATACGACAGAAGATAAAGCAGAAGAAAGCAAGCTGAAGATAAATTCCTCGAGTTCAAGAGAAGTAAGCAATGATGTTGTTAGTATTGGTCAACAAACCGCAATACAAAATACGGTTTCATCACCAACAGCAAGTGAAATAATAAATGAACATGCTCCAGCGGATAGTCTCTCTGCATTACTAAATCGTCAGGTGCAACAAGACGAGCCGCAACAAGCGCCTACTAACTTTGGCGATGCGAGTATTGAGCAACAGTTAAAGAATTTTACTGACCGTCTGACCCATTCAACCCCTGATAATGTTGCTAACGCATTACAACAAGCACCAATGTCAGGTGATGAGCAATACGGTAGTGATCAAATCACTGCAAATATATCCAAAAACATGTCATCTTCAAGCCCTCTAGCTATTGGTGTAAATGATGATGCACAGGTATCTTCACAAGACTTTGCGAAAATGCAGCAAGAAATGGCATCTATTCGTTCACTGTTAGAGCATCAAGTTTCAGGTTTGATGTGGCAAGATATGGCTCAAAAAGACCCTCAGCGAGCTGTATTGGTAAACCGTTTACTAGCTTTAGGATTAAATGAACAAATAGCGGATCAAATAGCGGGTTATGTTCCTGAACAATCCGATGGAAAGCAAGCTTGGCAACAAGCAACACAACTTATTGCTCAACAAATAAATACTACACAAAATGATATAATAAATCGTGGCGGTGTAGTGGCTTTAGTTGGTCCTACTGGTGTAGGTAAAACAACGACTATTGCTAAGCTTGCTGCAGGGTTTTCGCAAGTACATGGTAGCGAACAAGTAGCACTTATTTCTACAGATACCTTTCGGATAGCCGGCTTTGAGCAATTAGCAACCTATGGAAAAATTATTGGCTGTCAAGTGAGTCTTGCTAAAGATAGTCAAGCGTTAGATACTCTATTACAACAGTATTCGAAGAAAAAATTAATATTAATTGATACTGCTGGCATGGGACAACGTGACATTCGTTTAGCTGAACAGTTAACGGCTTTAGTTTCAAATGCCCGAGTGAGAATTCGAAGTTACTTGGTGCTTGCGGCTAATGCTCAACAAGGTGTCATGCAAGAAAATGTTGATCGCTTTAAAAAAGTACCATTGTCGGGGTGTATTTATACTAAACTTGATGAAAGTATCAGTATTGGTGAAATAATTACAACTTCGATTCTAAATGGCTTGCCAATAGGTTATCTTACTGATGGGCAAAGAGTTCCAGAAGATATTAAAGTTGCAAATGCTGAGAAATTAGTTACTCTTGCAGATAAGATGGCAACTAAGTCAGTAAAAAATAATGTCAGTGTATTGCGGCCGATGCCTGTTGCACCCGCAGTAACTGTCTAAGACTCTAGCTAATAGCTAAACAGATATAATTAGAAGTAATAATTAAATGATAGATCAAGCGAGTGGCTTAAGAAAAATGCAAAATTTACAGCAAGTTAAAGTGGTAGCCGTTTCTGGCGGTAAAGGTGGTGTTGGTAAAACTAATACCTCGCTAAATACCGCTATTGCTTTAGGGCAACAAGGCAAACGAGTACTGGTACTTGATGCCGATTTAGGTCTTGCTAATGTTGATGTAATGCTTGGATTAAGAGTAAAACGTAACTTATCTCATGTGTTATCTGGTGAATGTGAGCTTGATGATATTATTATCGAAGGGCCCGCTGGCATTAAAATTATTCCAGCTACATCAGGTTCACAGTCAATGGTTGATTTGACCCCGTCAGAGCATGCTGGTCTTATTCGAGCTTTTAGTGAAATGCGTACCCAGTTTGATGTATTGATCGTTGATACAGCTGCCGGCATTTCGGATATGGTATTAAGCTTTACCCGCGCGGCACAGGATGTCATGTTAGTCGTATGTGATGAGCCAACATCAATTACGGATTGTTATGCATTAATGAAGTTACTAAGCCGTGACCATGGTGTGTTTAAATTTAAAGTTGTCGCCAATATGGTCCGTAGTCCTAGAGAAGGACAACAGCTTTTTGCTAAGTTAACTAAAGTGACTGATAGGTTTTTAGATGTAGCCATTGAATTGGTTGCAGTCATTCCATTTGATGAGAATGTTAGGAAATCAGTACGTAAACAGAAAGTTATAGTAGAGGCTTACCCGCAGTCCCCAGCTTCTTTGGCTTATATTGACTTAGCAACTAAAGTTAGCCAATGGCCAATACCTAAACAAGCTTCAGGACATCTAGAATTCTTTATTGAGCAGTTACTTGCTAATTAACTGATTAATTAAGCATTACTTAGTGAGAGCAATAATACGTGGTAAAAGCGAATAGCTACAATAATCAAATAGATAAAACTGTTTTACTTGAACAACAGACTGTTTTAGTTAAGCGTATTGCTTATCACCTTTTAGCAAGGCTGCCAGCAAGCGTTCAAGTTGATGACCTAATACAATCAGGAATGATTGGTTTATTTGAAGCTGCAAATAATTTTGATAATACTAAGGGTGCTAGCTTTGAAACTTTTGCTGGTATTCGAATTCGTGGCGCTATGTTAGATGAAATGCGCCGGGGTGATTGGACCCCACGATCTGTTCATAAAAACAGCCGAATGATAAGTGAAGCGATAAAAAATCTCGAAGCGCAATTTGGCCGAGATGTTTCTGATATAGAAGTCGCTGAAAAACTTGATATTTCATTAAATGACTACCATCATATATTAAGTGAGGTCAGTACGGGGAAAATACTCGGTATTGAAGATCTCGGTGTTAATGAAGATGCTATAAAACTCTGTGATGATAGTCTTGGGGATGATCCATATCAAAGTATTGAGCATAATGCTTTTAAAAAAGGCTTAGCCGTATGTATTAAGTCTTTACCCGAGCGTGAAGCTCTTGTACTGTCTTTATATTATGATGAAGAATTGAATTTAAGAGAAATAGGTCAAGTACTTGACGTTAGTGAGTCGAGAGTAAGTCAAATTCATAGTCAAGCAATGCATCGTCTTAAAGGACGTATGCAATCTTGGCAAAGTTAGCTAGACTAAACTGATAATATGTTGATGTTAGTTAATTTTTGAAAAAGTAAATACCATGTTAGGTAAAAAATAACACAAAGAAAAACTAATTTATTTTGAATGTTTCGCCGGAGGGTGCCTTGGATAAAAATATGAAAGTACTTGTTGTTGATGATTTTTCAACGATGAGACGTATAGTGAAAAATTTGTTGCGCGATTTAGGTTTCACCAACATTTCAGAAGCTGATGATGGCAGTACTGCTTTACCAATGCTTCAAGGTGGGGATTTTGATTTTGTTGTAACTGATTGGAACATGCCTGGTATGCAAGGTATAGATTTACTCAAAGCAATACGAGCTGATGCAAGTTTATCACATATTCCTGTTTTGCTTATTACAGCTGAAGCTAAAAAAGAGCAAATCGTTATGGCTGCCCAAGCAGGTGTTAATGGCTATATTGTTAAACCATTTACAGCCGCAACATTAAAAACTAAGTTAGATAAGATTTTTGAACGCTTAGCTTAATGTGAAGGCCTTAGCTAACATAATACTTGTTAGCTAAGTTAAGGTATTGATAAATATTCTATTAAGGACTTTGCATGAGTACAGCTATGACGGGGCAGATCTCATTAGAGCAAGCAAAATCTTTGGTTGTGTTTTTAGAAGCTGGCCAACAAGCCGCAGCGGACGCGGTTATTGCTGAGATTCAAAATCCAATCAATTCAGAGCTTTTTGCAGAAATTGGTAAATTAACTCGCCAACTTCATGACTCATTGACAAATTTTCAACTAGATTCTAGGTTGAATGATTTAGCAACGGCAGATATCCCCGATGCTAAAGAGCGATTGAATTATGTTATTACCAGAACAGAAGAAGCTGCAAATAAAACCATGGATGCTGTTGAGGCAATTTTTCCTGTAGTTGATACTATTGCTGGGCAAGTGGCTGCCGTGAATCCTTCGTGGACTAAGTTGATGAATAATGAATTAGACTTAACAGAGTTTAAATCATTATGCCTTGATATCGATACCTTATTAAAAAACACAGGTAAAGAAACGCATAATATTCATAGATTAATGACAGATGTTTTAATGGCGCAAGATTTTCAGGATTTAACCGGTCAAGTCATTCGAAAAGTTATTGATTTAGTAAGAGAAGTTGAAGACAGTTTAATAAATATGTTGACAGCTTTTGGTATATCTGCAGAAAGAGCGCAGGAGCAAACTAGTCCTAAAGTAGGTGAGAACCTTGTTGAAGGGCCAATTGTAAATGCAGCAAACAGAGATGATGTAGTAGAAGATCAAGATGATGTTGACGATCTTTTATCAAGTTTAGGTTTTTAATGGGAGAGTTACTGCATGTCTTTTGAAGCAGATGAAGAAATTTTACAGGACTTTTTAGTTGAAGCGGGTGAAATCTTAGAGTCGCTTTCAGAGGAGTTAGTCGAGCTCGAAAATGACGTAGATAATGCTGAATTATTAAATTCTATTTTCCGTGGTTTTCATACAGTGAAAGGTGGCGCAGGCTTTTTAGCCCTAGGTCACTTAGTCGATGTATGCCATGGCGCTGAAAATATATTCGACTTATTACGTACAGGAAAGCGCTCCGTTAATGCGGAACTTATGGATACAATTTTATCAGCACTAGATACAGTCAATGATATGTTTGTGTTGGTACAAAATAAAGAACCCCTTGTTCCTGCCGACGCTAATTTACTCGCAGAACTTGAGCGCCTTAGTAAACCAGACTCAGTAAAACCTGTGGAAGCTGTAGCCGTTGTTGAAGATATAGCTCAACCCGTTGAAAGTAAAGCGGAATCAAGCTCAAGTGATGAAATGAGTGAAGATGAGTTTGAGCGACTATTAGATGAATTGCATGGTTCGGGAAGCGTACCAACGACCCCTAGTGTTAGTGAATCTGTGTCTGTTGCACCCGCGCCTTCTAGTGCTCCTAGCATGGATGGTTCAAGTGATGAGATTTCAGATGATGAATTTGAATCATTATTAGATGAGTTGCACGGACAAGGAGCTTTTTCAGCTGACGCCCCAGAAGGAGCAAGTGCCGCTCTGAGTAGTTCGAGCGACGATATTGATGACCTTGAATTTGAAAAACTGTTGGATGAACTTCATGGTAAAGGTAATGCACCTAAGTCGGTAGAAAACGCTTTGCCTAATGAAAGTATTACTCCACCACCCACTCCTGTAAAACCAGTACAAGCCAGCGCTGCAGTACCAAAACCAGTACCCCAAAAGCCTGTTCAGAAAAAACAGCAAGAAGCACCAGTGAAAGCTACTCCTAAGAAAGCTAGCCCTACACCGGCAGCTCAAGGTGAAACAACGGTTCGTGTTGATACTAAGCGACTTGATCAAATAATGAATATGGTCGGTGAGCTAGTACTAGTGAGAAACCGCTTAACTAGTTTAGGCCTAGTTTCAGATGATGAAGACCTGAATAAGGCTGTTACTAATTTAGATGCAGTAACTACCGATCTGCAAGGCGCTGTAATGCAAACGCGAATGCAGCCAATTAAAAAAGTTTTTGGTCGTTTTCCTCGAGTTGTTCGCGATTTGGCGCGTAGCTTGAATAAAGAAATTGCATTGATTTTAGAAGGCGAAGAGACTGATTTAGATAAAAACTTGGTAGAGGCACTTGCTGACCCTCTTGTGCATTTAGTTAGAAATTCTGTCGATCATGGTGTAGAAGCCCCTGATGTTCGAGAAGCTCTGGGTAAACCAAGAGAAGGTACTGTACTTCTTTCAGCCTCCCAAGAAGGCGACCATATACTATTGACCATTAAAGATGATGGCGCAGGTATGGATGCTGAAAAATTAAAGAATATTGCCATAGAACGTGGGGTACTTGATGCCGAAGCGGCAGCACGTATGCCAGATAAAGAAGCATTTAGTCTTATTTTTGCTCCAGGTTTTTCAACAAAAACTGAAATTTCAGAAGTTTCAGGCCGTGGCGTTGGTATGGATGTTGTTAAAACCAAAATCACTCAGCTTAATGGTACGGTAAATATTGATTCTGAGTTAGGTGTCGGTACCATACTTGAAATTAAAGTTCCATTAACCTTAGCAATACTTCCAACATTAATGGTTGTTGTTGGCAAGCAAACATTTGCTTTACCATTAGCATCGGTTAATGAAATATTTCATCTGGATTTATCGAACACAAACAGTGTCGATGGACAGTTGACCATTATCGTACGTGAAAAAGCTATACCGTTGTTTTATTTAGATCAGTGGTTAATACGCGATTTTGTTAAAAAGTCTCGTGATAAAGGTCATGTAGTCATTGTGCAGCTCGGTAATCAACAAGTTGGATTTGTTGTTGATAGCTTAATAGGTCAAGAAGAAGTTGTGATAAAGCCACTGGATAGATTACTTCATGGAACACCTGGCATGGCAGGTGCTACGATTACCAGTGATGGTGGTATTGCGCTAATTTTAGATATAGCGAATTTGTTGAAATTTTACGCTAAGAAATCACCCGTCAATAAAAAATTACGCAGTTAGATATATACAAAAGTAGTACACTTTTGTGTATACCTGAGTGTACTTATACAGCGCTAATTTAAAACGTTATCAGAGAAGTTAAATGGCCTACAAGGTACTTGTTGTTGATGATTCGAGCTTTTTTAGACGCCGAGTCACTGACATCCTTAATAAAGATGCTAAATTAAACGTAATTGACGTAGCAGTGAATGGTCAGGAAGCGGTTGAGAAGGCAATATTACTTAAACCTGATGTAATCACTATGGATATTGAAATGCCAGTGCTAAATGGTATTGACGCTGTAAAACAGATTATGGCGAAATCTCCTACGGCAATATTGATGTTTTCATCATTAACGCATCAAGGTGCTAAAGCAACCTTGGAAGCACTTGAAGCTGGAGCAATAGATTTTTTACCTAAAAAATTTAGTGAAATTGCAAAGAGTAGTGATGAGGCTGGTAGTCTACTGCGCCAACGAGTGGTTGAAATAGCTCGGAAACCGGGCAGCCTAAAAGCAAAACCTATTGCTCGGTCTAGAACACCTAGTCCACTAATACCTAAGGAAAGGCTGACTAGTAGTTATATTAGACCGGCTAATCATATAGCTAAAGAAAAAAAATCGCTTACCCGCAGTTCAGGTAAAGAATATAAACTTATGGCTATTGGTACTTCAACTGGTGGTCCGGTAGCATTACAAAAAATACTGGTTCAACTTGACCATAACTTTCCTTTACCAATTATAATTGTTCAGCATATGCCTGCAGCCTTTACTGCTGCCTTTGCTAGTAGACTAAATACCTTGTGTAAAATAACAGTGAAAGAAGCAGGAAATGGTGATGTGCTGAAACCTGGACATGCGTATCTAGCACCTGGTGGACGTCAAATGATTATTTCGGGCAGTGCACAATCAGCAAAAATTAAAATTTTAGATGATGATTCTCCTAAAATCACCTTCAAACCTAGTGTTGATATTAGCTTCGGCTCAGCTGCAAAAACATTTGCAGGTAAAGTCCTTGGCGTGATATTGACAGGCATGGGCTCTGATGGAAAGGAAGGCTCTAGAATGTTAAAAGCTAATGGTGCAACAATTTGGTCGCAGGATGAAGAATCATGCGTTGTTTATGGTATGCCTCAAGCAATAGATAAGGCTGGACTATCTGATTTATCACTTCCATTGGACGCGATAGCTGCTTCTATGATTAAGGAAGTTGGTTGTGGATAAGTTGAGTCTTGCGGGACTATTTGTTGCCATTCTTGCCATTTATATCGGGTTTACGCTTGATGGCGGCCACTTATCTGCCTTATTCGAATTGCCTGCTTTTATTATTGTCTTTGGCGGTACTTTAGGCGCCGTTATGCTGCAATCGTCAATGATGCAATTTACTCATGCACTATCATTACTTAAATGGGTTTTCTTTCCACCCAAATATGATATGGATCGGGGAATTAATGAAATCGTCACATGGGCTACGAAGGCGAGAGAATCAGGCTATCTCGCATTAGAGGATACAGCGTTAGAAATTGAAGATAGTTATACTCAAAAAGGTCTTAATTTATTGGTAGATGGTATTGAACTTGATAATTTTCGGGTTGCATTAGAGTTAGATTTAGATATCTATCGTGAGCATAACTTACGATCTGCGAATGTTTATGAAGCAATGGGCGGTTATAGCCCAACGGTTGGTATACTAGGGGCCGTGCTTGGTCTGATTCATGCTATGAGCAATTTAACAGAGCCCGCTTTATTAGGGCAAGGTATTGCAACTGCCTTTATTGCCACCATTTATGGTGTAGGTTTTGCTAACTTACTTTATTTACCCGTAGCAAATAAAATACGCGCTATTATTCATCAGCAAACAATGTATCGTGAAATGGTTTGTGAAGGGTTAGTGTCAATTGCCCACGGTGAAAATCCTCATGCCATTGAAAATAAATTATCTGCATTTAGGTTAGAACAATGAATCGTCAGCGTACGAGAAGGCACACGATAGAACAGGATAATGTTCATCGTTGGTTAGTCTCTTATGCTGATTATATGACGTTGATGTTTGCCTTATTTGTTGTGTTATATGCAATGGCAATGGTGAACGAAAAGCCTTTCGAAAGTATTACAGAATCTTTTGGTCGTGTATTTCAAGGCGATGATGATGAAACTAAAAATCGAGGCCATGGCGATAGTGTTTTAATGGTTAATACCAGTAAAACGAATAAAAAATTATATGGCAATGGTATTTTAGACGTTGCCGGACCGGAACTTGTTGATAATGAAAAAAATCTGTCTAATATTTCTGATGAGCAAGTAGGTAACAACTTAAGTTCATTAGAAGAAGAGTTACATACAGCTTTACATGATTTGGTAGAATCTGGTTTTGCGCAATTACAAATAGATGGTGATTGGTTAGAAATAGAATTAAATAGTGGTTTGTTGTTTCCCAGTGGTTCATCTTCAGCAACATTATCAGCAGAGGCCATTTTATCAGCCATTTATGATGTTATTGGCAAGGCTAGTAACTTTATTCGCGTACGAGGTTATACCGATAACCAAGCCATAAATAATGAAATTTATTCCTCTAATTGGGAACTCTCTGTTTTTAGAGCTACTGCTATATTGAGAGTATTGGAGACGTTAGGTTTAAATCCCGCGCGAATGGCTATTGAAGGTTATGGTCAATATTATCCAAGCGCAAATAATTTAACAAAGCAGGGTCGAGCAAAAAATAGAAAAGTTGTCGTCGCTATTTCTAAATATGGATTAGAAAAGACTAATTTACTTATAACACCAACGATAGACTTGAAAAATGTAGAATCGATTACTCAGCCTGCCTCAGCCAATGAAAAAAGTATTAATGAGTCAAGTAATATCAAGGTAATTCGATTAGACAATGGTGGTATTCGTATTACAACTCGAGATGAGAATGTATCCCCATCTGATACCAGTATCACCAAAGATAAAAACAAAAGTGATGGTATAGAATAAAACAACCAATCAGGTGACTGATAAATTCAATAAAAGTAAGTGAGTAGTAACCTTGATAGTGTGGACCGTAGCAAACCAAAAAGGTGGTGTTGGTAAAACCACAACAACTATTGCGCTTGCAGGTATACTTGCGGAGCAGGGCTATAGAGTCTTACTCGTTGATACAGACCCTCATGCATCACTTAGTTATTATTTTGGCATTGAGTCAGAAGATTTAGACCTTAGTGTTTATGAATTATTTACCCAAGTATCATCAAGAGAGCAAATTTTACAAACCTTATGTCCAACTCAGTACCCAAATATTGATATATTACCCGCAACGATGGGGCTGGCAACACTAGACCGATCTTTGGGGACTAAAGGTGGTATGGGCTTGGTGCTGAAGAAAGCAGTACAAAAAGTAGCAGATAGCTACGATTATATTTTGATCGATTGTCCACCGGTACTAGGCGTATTAATGGTAAATGCGTTAGCAGCAGCAGATAGTATAGTTATCCCAGTTCAAACAGAGTTCCTTGCGCTTAAGGGACTAGACCGTATGATTAAAACAATGGAGATAATGCAAGGAGAGCAAGATACTCCCTTTAAATACACTATAGTGCCAACTATGTTTGATAAAAGAACTAAAGCCTCTATTTTGGCCTTTAAAAAGCTGCAAGAAGTCTATACTAATAAGATATGGCCGGGAGTAATCCCCGTTGATACCAATTTGAGAAATGCTAGTTCTGCTCAAAAAGTGCCTTCAGATTATGCCGCTAATTCTCGAGGTACATTAGCTTATAAAAGTCTTTTGAGTTTTTTAATCAAACAGAGCATGAAGAATAATGAGGTTGAACGCTAAATGAGTAAATCGTTAACCGCTAGTAAAAAGGTGATGAAAACCTATTTATCAGAGCTATTAACCGATCCAGACGTTGTGGAAGAGTTACCACAACAGCGTATTGAGAAACAAACGTTTAGTAAACCAATAGCGCATAAAGACAATAAGTCTTTAGAAAAACTATTAAAAACAGTTAGTGAGCCTAAAGAAGAACTTGTCAGTAAAAAAACCATTAAAGCGAATGTAGCCGATATTGATTTACTGCCTATTTCAACTGAAAAAAGTCGTTCTCAACTTTCTGATGCAAAAGACAAAAGTTATCGCCAAGGTGACTTCCAAGCCATGTTTTTTGAAGTTGCAGGTTTAACAATAGCAGTACCTTTAATAGAACTAGGCGGAATTCATAAAGTAGATAAAATGACAAGCTTAGTGGGAAAACCCGATTGGTTTAAAGGCGTTATGCTTTATCGTGATGAAAAAATTAATGCTGTAGATACGGCATTATGGGTTATGCCAGAAAAATGTGACGAAACTTTAAAAAATTCGCTAAACTATCAATATATTATCATGTTAAATGATAGTCCTTGGGGATTGATGGCTGAACATCTTGTAGATACTGTAGTATTGTCTCAAGATGAAGTGAAATGGCTAGACTCAACTAATAAACGCCCGTGGTTAGCCGGATTAGTCAAAGATAAAATGTGTGCTTTACTTGATGTAAATGCTTTAATTCAATTGCTTGATAAAGGTAGCAATATCTATCAAGAACAGTAAATTATCCCTGTCTAGATATAGGCAGTATAAAAGTCAGTAATTTGAGAGGCGAATAATATGTCTAATATAAGACGAAGTGCAAGTGATAAAGTTGAAGCTAATGATGAGGTACTGCAGTGGGTAACCTTTAAACTAGAAAATGAAACTTATGGTATTAATGTTATGCAGGTGCAAGAGGTTTTACGCTACAGTGAAATAGCTCCAGTTCCTGGTGCACCGCTTTATGTACTTGGTATTCTTAATTTACGTGGCAATGTAGTAACTGTTATAGATACTCGCTCTCGATTTGGTTTAGATCCGTGCGACATTACTGATAATACCCGTGTGGTCGTTATAGAGTCAGAAAAGCAAGTTATTGGTATTCTTGTTGATAGTGTTGCTGAGGTTGTCTATTTAAAGTCTTCAGAAATCGATGTAGCGCCAAACGTTGGCAATGAAGAGAGTGCTCAGTTTATCCAAGGTGTATCTAATCGCGATGGCGAATTACTTATTTTAGTCGACTTAGATAAGTTACTGTCTGATGATGAGTGGGACGAACTTAAACAGTTCTAAATTTATCATTACGTCGCTCTGCAATTAATTGCCAGAATAAAGTCTGTTTTTACAGACTTTTTTATTTATAATTATAGCGCAATGCAATTGTCCGTTTAGTTTTTCTTGAAGGCAAAACTTATAATGTCATTATTAGCCGTCCCTATTATTGCAGTGCTAGCGCTATTTCTTGTCTTATTCACAAGTACCGTTTTATTTGTTTATCTTAATAAGCTTAAAAATAAAATGATAATTCTGAATATGGAAGTCCAAGGCCAATCTTTATTAGTTAATGAGTTACAAGCTTTAAATAATAAATTGCAGCAAGAGTTTGATGTTTTAGCGGAAAGTCGAGACAAACAAACCGCTGAAAATACTCAGATATCACAGCAATTAGAACACCGCATTAAAAATTTACAGCAACAAGCTATCGAACAACAGAAAGTATTTACACAATGGCAAGAAAGCCAAGGACAAGATAAATTTTATAATCGAGCTTTTAAGTTAGCGGAAAAAGGTGCTGATATTGAAGAGATTATGGATGAATGTGAATTACCTCGAGCAGAAGTTGAAATGTTATTGTCGGTCTATCAACAACGCGTGCGTGCCCAGTAAAGAATTATCACCAGTTTTTACTCAATGAAAATATCCCCATGACACCTGAAGATGCTGTTTCTTTACAAAGCTAGAAAATCAGGTCAAAGCCCGTTACGCAGATAATGGCTACTCCCTTATCAAGTATCGTATGAATATTTGAAACTGCGTTAAAACGTTATTCACGCAACTATTCATTTTATGTTAAACTGCCGTCGTTTTTTAATACATCTTTATGTAACGGCAAGGAATTAGGCCCTGTGAGCTCAGCCATAACACTATACTTTCGAATTCTACTAGTTATTTTAATTCTTACTCTTTCTGGATGTTCAACAACTCCGGAAGAAGTAACTCAAGCAGAAACAGCTGAATCACACAATGTGGGAGACCCAAGAGATCCCTTTGAGGTTATCAATAGGCCATTTTGGACTTTTACTTGGGATTATGTAGACAAATATATTGCTAAGCCCACATCCGAGGTTTACACAACTTATACTCCACCATTTTTGCGTACAGGGCTATATAATATGGCTTTAAACTTAAATGAGCCTGCGAGTATTATTAATAATGTGCTGCAGCTAAAGTTTACTGATGCGGCAAAAAGTACTGGCCGATTCGTCCTAAACTCGACTATTGGCTTATTTGGCTTTTATGATCCTGCCAGTGATTTTGATTGGTCAGGTGAACAAGAAGAGTTTGGTGAAGTATTAGGTTCCTACGGTATTGGCGATGGACCCTATATTGTCATTCCTGGTTTGGGACCAAGTTCGGTCCGAGAAGAAGTCGGTGATTACGTTGATGGACTCTATTGGCCTATGGTTGTCATTGATTTTTGGCCTAACATCGCACGGTTAAGTATATTAGCCCTAGAGGGAAGGGCAGCCGTTCGAGATCAGGAGCAGTTAGTTTTTGAATCTGAGGATGCCTATGAATTCATCAAAAATGCATACTTTCAAAATATGAAATATAAACTATATGATGGCAATCCTCCAATCGTTATCAACGAAGCGGAAGAAGCGGAAATAGATGCATTTCTCGACGAATTTGAAGATATAGACTGATTTTAGAATAAACGAGTACCTATGCCGATAACTATTTGTTAGAATTGCGGCAATTTTGTATATACACCATATTGGAATAATTAAATGAATATTATTGAAGGTTCGTTTGAAGCAAAAGGTAAGAAATTTGCCATTGTTGTGTCACGATTTAATCACTTTATCGTTGAAAGTTTACTAGAGGGTGCAGTTGATGCTCTTAAACGTCATGGTAATGTTAATGACGAAGATATTACTATCGTTCGAGTACCAGGTGCATATGAACTACCTTTAGCTGCTAAAAAAATTGCAGCAAAAGGCGAGTCCGATGCCATTATCGCTATCGGCGCTGTCATACGTGGTGGCACTCCGCACTTTGATTTTGTTGCAGGTGAATGTAATAAAGGTCTAGCACAAGTATGTTTAGACGCTGAAATTCCTGTTTCATTTGGTGTTATTACTACTGACTCAATCGAACAAGCAATTGAGCGTGCTGGTACTAAAGCCGGTAACAAGGGCGCTGAAGCAGCTCTTGGCGCATTAGAAATGGTTAATGTTCTAGCTAAAATTTAATTTTCTGAACTTTATTCCTAAACTTAAGAAAAATGGAAGTATATTGTGAAACCTTCACCTAGAAGAAAAGCCCGTGAACTAGCTGTACAAGCTACTTATTCATGGCAAGTAAGTCAAAACCCAGTAAAAGAGATAGAAGTAAATTTTATTGCAGAGAACAGCAAACGTCGCTTTGATATTGAATACTTTCAATTATTATTACGTGGTGTAACTGCCAATGTTAGTGAAATAGATGCAGTAATCTCTCCTTATGTAGATCGTCCACTTGATGATATTGATCAAGTAGAAAAGGCAATTTTACGTGTCGCAGTATTTGAATTAAAAGACTGTGCAGATGTGCCTTATCGTGTAGTGATTAATGAGGCTATCGAGTTAGCTAAATTATTTGCAGCAGATGATAGCCATAAATTTGTTAACGGTGTTTTAGACAAAACTGTCAAGTTAATTCGCCCTGAAGAGTAACCAACTAATATTTCTATATTAGTTACTAAAGGATTAGCATGAAAGAATTCGAGTTAATTAAGCATTTCTTTACTAAGCAGAAAGTCAAACGCAAAGACGTTGTGCTTGGTATTGGGGATGACTGTGCTGTTTTAGCACCGATTGTGAATCAAAATATAGTGGTAACAACAGATACATTAGTTGCTGGAGTACACTTTCCATTTGATACTAGCCCCAGAGCCATAGGCCATAAGGCTGTTGCAGTTAATTTATCTGATATTGCAGCAATGGGTGCTAAGCCAAGTTGGATGTCTTTAGCATTAACGTTACCAGATATAGATGAACCTTGGTTAATCGAATTTTGTGAAGGTGTCTTTGAATTATGTGAGTTTTATAATGTAGAACTTATTGGCGGAGATACCACGCAAGGCCCATTGAGCATAACTATTACTGCTCAAGGATTGACACCTGAAGGCAGTTATTTATCTCGTTCAGGAGCTAAGTCGGGTGATTGGCTTTATGTCACAGGTGAACTTGGTGATGCCGCTTTAGCTTTGCAGCAAATCACTGGTAGAGTTGATCTTGAACCTCAGTTCATTGAAACTATTAGAAATAAGCTTGATTATCCAAAGCCAAGAGTATTAGCGGGACAAACACTCCGTGAGTATGCTTCTGCTGCAATTGATCTCTCTGATGGTTTAATTTCTGATTTGGGGCATATATGTCAAGCCTCGAATGTTGGTGCTAATGTAGTGCTTGATGCTTTACCACTCTCGACAATAATGCGTGATAGTTTACTTGCAGACGATGCTATTACCTTGGCATTATCGGGTGGTGATGACTATGAATTATTATTTACGGTGTCCGAAGATAACAAAGTAGGTATGGAAACTGCTATGTCTCATGCTGGTACACCGGTAACGTGTATAGGGCAATTAAATGCGTCTCAGACTATATCAACAACATTAAACAATAAGCCTATTCCAATAAACACTGCAGGTTTTGAGCACTTTACCGAGTAGCTACTTTACCCTTTATTATCACTCACCATTAAGCATTGATTTATATGTCGGAAAAAAATACACAAGTTAACTTTAACCTTGCTAATCCGATTCAATTTTTAGCGGTAGGTTTTGGTAGCGGTTTAGCGCCTAAAGCTCCAGGTACCTTTGGTACACTTGCTGCAGTACCTTTATTCTTATTGATGAGTGGCCTGACACCGTTAGTTTATGCATTACTCGTTTTACTTGTTTGTATTTCTGGTATTTATATTTGTGGCAAAGCGGCTAGTGATGTGGGTGTACATGATCACGGTGCCATTGTTTGGGATGAGTTTGCTGGGTTTTTTATAACTATGTTCATGGTCCCCGTGACTTGGCAGAGTGTATTAGTAGGCTTTATTCTCTTTCGTATTTTTGATATAGCCAAACCTTGGCCAATATCAATAGCAGATAAAAAATTAACAGGTGGCTTTGGTATCATGTTTGATGATGTATTAGCCGGTTTATTTGCCCTTATTATAATGCACCTAATTTTTTAGTATTAGCTTCTGTTTACTTCCTGATTAGTGCCGTTTCGCTTCTTTCATAAAAAGAATATTTGTAATTAGTTATTAATTACCTTTTTCTTCATTTTCTTACTTTAGATCAATAGTAATTTCTCAAGTTTTGCGCTATTTTTAATGCTAGGTGATAGGTGACGCTTCTTAATAGGTCGTTGCGAGTATTTTATAAATATTTTTCACGCCGACTTGTTTTAGCAAAACTTGCCCTCAGGTCTATTATTAAGTGACACATTGTTATTTAGATAAAATGTCACTTAGGTAAATTAGTCTTCAAGTAATAGTAAAAAAGGAATACCTATGAAAATAAATCTTTCTGGTCATCACGTAGAAGTAAATGATTCAATCAAAGAGCATATCGAAGAAAAATTCTCTAAAATAGCTAGCCATTTTCCAACACTGATCGCCTTAGATGTAATTATTTCTAAAGAACACCATAAGCATCAAGTTGAATTAACTACAAATTATGAAGGTGGCCGTATTTCTGCCACAGGTACTAATGAAGTTATGTATCCCGCCATTGCTAGTGCAGCTAAAAAGTTAGATGCTGCATTGAAACATAGAAAGGGCCAATTAAAAGCCAACTTGCATGAAAAACCAGATGCTACTACACCTGAAATAGCCCATGAGAAAGTTCAAGAGATGAACTTAGCTTAAATTTAAAAGGTGTAAATATAAAAAAGCTGTTGAACTTTGTTCACAGCTTTTTTTTTTGCAAAATTTGTCCTTTTATCTATTTAGTACAAATAATTACTGCATTGAAAACTCTGTGTGTAATAATCGCTGTAATTAATAATAAAAGCATTAACCTCACAAGGAATAATTTGATGCTCAAGCACTTTTTAAGACAATCGAGTAGATCTAACTTAACAACCAATAAACTTGTATTATTTGGCCTTTTATCTCTCACACTTTCAGCTTGTAGTAAGGAAGAGGTTAAAGTTAAAGCGCCTGCACCAGCTGTTTCTGTGTACTCAATAACTTCACAGCCTATCGGCGGTTATCGTGAGTTTGTCGCGCGTACCGAAGCCTATAAAGAGGCTGATTTACGAGCTCGTGTCGAAGGTGAGTTAATTGAACGTCACTTTAAAGAAGGCAGTAATGTCGAAAAGGGCCAAGTATTATTGAGAATCGAGCCTGCTGCATACGAGGCTGCTTTATCAGCTGCAAAAGCTGACTTAAGCTCTCGAGTATCAGGGGAAGAAAATGCGAAGCGTAATTTAAAGCGAGCTAATGATCTGATTGATGATGGATATATTTCTCAATCTGACTTTGATCGGTTAACTACGGAAGAGTCACAAGCTAAATCAGCAGTGAAGTCTGCAGAAGCTGCTCTTGAAAAAGCTGAACTCGACTTAAGTTATACCACTATTACGGCACCGTTTACGGGGCGTATTGGTAAAGTGAATTACAATGTTGGCAATCTTGTTGGTCCAACAAGTAACTCTTTAGCTACGCTTATTATAAGTAATCCTATTTTTGTTAGTTTCCAAGTAGAAGAAAGTTTTTATATTTCCTATTTACAAAGTCATCAAGGTGCAAGAACAGCTAATGATGCAGAGGTTGATCTTTCATTACGCCTACCAAATAATTCTGAATACCCTGAAAAAGGAAAGTTAGACTTTGCTGATACCAAAATTGCAGAAGGTATGGGTACTGTAGAGTTAAGAACTGTCTTCCCTAATCCTAATCATATTATTTTACCTGGTCTTTTTGTCACCTTAATTGTAGAAAGCCAAAATAAAGAAGAAATGGCTTTGATTCCTCAAGCCGCTGTTCAAGAAAGTCAGCAAGGAAAATTTGTGTTGATTGTTGATGAAAATAACAAGGTGAAACAACGCCACGTTGTACTTGGCCGAAGAATAAATGCAATGTGGGTTGCTGAAAAAGGCGTTGCTATTGGTGAGAAGGTTATTGTTGAAGGCTTACAAAAAGTCCGTTCTGGTGTTGAAGTTAGAGGTGTTGATAAACATGTTGACCCTATTATTGGAACAATATCTGATCTTGATAATAAATCCGTTGACTCTTCAAAAGTAAATGAACCAAATATTAGCCCTAGTGCTACCACTGATAACTAAACAAGGACGATTTTATGATCAGTAAAACTTTTATCAATCGGCCTAAATTTGCGTTTGTAATATCTATTGTTATTACACTGGCTGGCTTAATTGCCATGAGCGTATTACCTGTAAACATGTATCCTGAAATCACGCCTCCTCAGGTTCAAATTTCAGCTGTCTACCCAGGAGCGAGTGCTCAAGTTGTAGAAGAGTCGGTTATCAGACCCATTGAAGAACAAATCAATGGTGTAGAAGATATGATGTATATTGAATCTTCTGCTTCCAACAATGGTAGTGCTGTTATAACTGTATTTTTCAAAGTTGGTACCGATGGCGATATTGCACAAGTTAATGTGCAAAATAGGGTAGCACTAGCAACGAGTTCATTACCCTCAGAAGTAACTCGCCAAGGTGTTTCGGTTAAGAAAAAATCAAGCTCTATGTTATTAGGTATTAACTTATTCTCTGAACAGGAAAGTATCAATCAGCTGTTTTTAAGTAACTATGCTACTAACTATTTAACTGAACCTTTAGGGCGTATCAAAGGTGTCGCTTCAGCAGAAGTTATGGGTGAAATGACCTATAGCATGCGCGCATGGCTAAACCCTGAACGTATGGCATCACTTAGTATTACTGTTACTGAAGTGCAGCAGGCATTACAAGAGCAAAATATG
The DNA here is from genome assembly GCF_002836255.1 of Colwellia sp. 75C3. Lineage (GTDB taxonomy): Bacteria > Pseudomonadota > Gammaproteobacteria > Enterobacterales > Alteromonadaceae > Colwellia. The sequence goes on from NZ_PJAU01000060.1 coordinate 290,666, forward strand.
ATTGTTGCTGCGGGTAAATTAGGTGCAAGCCCAACGTTACCTAACCAGCAATTTGAGTACTCTATTCAAGCAAAAGGTCGGTTACAAACCCCGGAAGAATTCGGTCAAACTATCATTAGATCTCAACGTAATGGTAACTTTATTCGTTTAAATGATATTGCTCGTTTAGAACTTGGTGCTGAAGATTATTCAACACAAGCAAGGTTGAATGGTAAAGAAACGGCCTTCCTGGTTATTTATCAATTACCTGACGCTAACGCTACAGAAGTTGCTTCTTTGGTCAAAGCTGAAATGGAAAAACTTTCTCAGCGTTTTCCTGATGGTTTAGAGTACGTAATTCCTTACGATACTACTGAATTTATTGATCGCTCAATTGAAGAAGTAATGATTACTTTATTTCAAGCCATTGTCTTAGTAATCTTAGTTGTCTTTCTATTCCTGCAAAATTGGCGCGCGACTATTATTCCAACCCTAGCTATTCCCGTATCACTTGTGGGAACTTTTGCTTTTATGGTCTTGATGGGATATTCAATTAACACAGTTACCTTATTTGGTTTGGTTCTCGCCATTGGTATTGTTGTTGATGATGCAATTATCGTTATTGAAAATGTTGAACGTATATTAAAAGAAGAACAACTACCGATTAAAGAAGCGGTAACTAAAGCAATGGAGCAAGTTTCAGGCCCTATTATTGCGACTACTTTGGTACTACTTGCCGTATTTGTTCCTGTTGCTTTTATGCCTGGTATTACCGGTGAATTGTACAAACAATTCTCTGTTACTATTTCTTTTGCGGTACTAATTTCTTCATTAAATGCGTTAACATTAAGTCCTGCGTTATGTACTGTATTGTTAAGTGCAGAGAAAATGAAACCAATTAAGTGGTTGTTGCCATTTGAACGTCTTATTATTAAGGTTACCGGCGGCTATACTAGTACTGTTGGCTTTATGCTTAAGCGACTTACCCGAGTCGGACTTTTCGTTGGTTTGATTTTTATTGCTGCAGGTTGGTTAACAACGGCTGTTCCAACGGCATTTTTACCTGCGGAAGATCAAGGTTACCTATTTGTTGATGTTCAGTTACCTGATGCCGCTTCAAGTAACCGTGCGCAAGCTGTTTTGGATAAGATCACTCCTATCATTTTAAATGATGCGGCTGTTGATGACATTATCACTGTATCAGGCTTTTCATTGCTTGGTGGTGCGGGCTCAAATAATGGTCTTGCTATTATTCTTCTTAAGGATTGGGAAGAACGTACTTCACCAGAGCTGGGTTTAAAACAAGTGATTCCTCGTTTAATGGGTCAGTTATGGACGATGCCAGATGCACAAATAATGGTATTTAATCCGCCTCCTATCCCTGGTTTAGGCAATAGCTCAGGTTTCGATTTTAAATTACAAGATAGTGAAGGACGCGACCCAGCTGAGTTAGCACAGGTTATGAACGGCCTTATTTATGAAGCTAATCAGCGACCTGAATTATCACGTGTATTTAGTACTTATCGAGCGAATGTACCGCAGTACTTTTTAGAGGTAGATCGTAATAAGGCTAAAGCACAAGGTGTCGCTTTGTCGGATATCTTCTCTACTTTACAAGCACAGTTAGGCTCTCTATATATTAATGATTTCAGTCAATTTGGTCGTACTTACCGTGTGACGATTCAGGCAGAAAGCAAATATAGAAAGGACCCAACAGATCTTCGTTACTATTTCGTTCGAAATAAAGATGATGAGATGGTGCCATTAACTACATTGGCAACGCTTAAGCCAATTCTTGGACCAACGACGATAAGTCACTTTAATTTATACCGTAGTGCTAGCATTACAGGTAATGCTTCTCCTGGGTATTCTTCAGGAGAATCTATTGCTGTAATGGAAGAGTTAGCAAGTACATTACCTCAAGGGTATATTTATGAGTGGTCAGGACAGTCTAAACAAGAATTAGAAGCGGGTAACTTAGCACCGATTTTGTTTGGCTTAGCAATTCTTTTCGTATATTTGTTTCTTGTTGCACAGTATGAAAGTTGGACTATTCCATTTTCGGTCATTGCGGCGGTACCTTTAGCCTTGTTTGGCGCGATGTTAGCGCTGTACACCGTTGGTATGGCTAATAATATTTATGCGCAAGTGGGCTTAGTGCTACTAATTGGTCTCTCCACTAAAACTGCCATTTTGATTGTTGAATTTGCAATGGAGCAAAGGGCTGCAGGAGAAACGATAATGGATGCAGCACTGAATGCCGCTAAAATGCGATTTCGTGCGGTATTGATGACAGCATTTTCGTTTATATTAGGTGTGTTACCGCTTGTTTTTGCAACTGGAGCAGGTGCGGGAAGTCGTGTTTCTCTTGGCATCACGGTGCTAGCAGGTATGATTGCAGCAACACTGTTTGGTACTTTGCTTGTGCCTTACTTCTACCTCTTAATCCAGCGTATGCGAGAAAAGATTAAAGGTGAATCAGACGTAACATAAGTTTTACTAGCTTATAGAACAGAAAAAGGGCACTCATTGAGTGCCCTTTTTTATTAATTTATCGGTAACATATACCTGCAACTATGACATGTAACTTAAGAGTTACTCTTGCTCTTGCGTATTCTCTGCTTCTTCAGCAATTTTTGCTCTTTCTGCTTTAGATACATATTTAGGTTTGTTACTCGTTTGTAGCTTTAAGTTAGCTTTTTTAACTTTCTTTTTCAAAATATCGTTCATCTTCTTTTTTCTATTCATTTTTTTATCTCAACATCTAAACTAAAATTATTTTGACTATCTGGTATTAAGTACTTGCTACTAAGTGCATGGCTCTAAAAAATAAAGACCAAAAACATCAAAGGCACATACGGGTATACCACCGTTGGCTTTAACGAATTACTAATATATTCTGCAATAAGCGCCTTTACAGCGGGACGGTTTGTTTGAAATTGCTTATAGACTAAGTAGGGTTTCATTGACTCGTCTGTTTGCTCTGCTTCATTAAGGTCTAATTTACCCTCTATCTCTATTATCGCATTTACTGTTCTCTGCTGATAGGTTTTCCAAATACCTTCTTGTAACCAGAGCGTTGCTAATAATAGTGTAACAATACTCGTGACTGAAAATGCTAAGGCAAACAAAGTGATAGCGACCGCCACAAGTTTGATTATTAAGGCATAACTTTCATAATTCTCATGATTGTTATGCAAAGTTTGCCATTGCTCTACTAATAACTGTTTTGAAACTGTTGTCATAGGTTGAATATACTGGGGTTGTACAAAAATTACTGTTATTATGCGCGCATTATCTATCTCATGAAAGTTTTCTTATCTTTGTATTGATAGCTTTCTTATTTTTTGGCTTAGTTTTTGACTAAGCCGCTTTAAACCAGAGGCGTATATTTTGAGTACTAATACAACTACTTCATCGTTAGCTTTTTCTTCGTTGAGCTTAAAACAGGATTTAGTTAAAAACTTATCGTCGCTTGGCTATGAGAAAATGACACCTATTCAAGCTAAAACCTTACCTGAATTACTTAAGGGAAAAGATGTTATTGGCGAAGCTAAAACCGGCTCAGGTAAAACTGCTGCTTTTGGTTTAGCATTACTTAATAAACTAGAAGTTAAAAAATTTCGCATTCAATCTATGGTTATTTGTCCAACCCGCGAACTGGCTGACCAAGTAGCGCAAGAGTTGAGAAAACTCGCTCGAGGTATTCATAATATTAAAATATTGACGCTTTGTGGTGGTACACCATTTGGTCCACAAATTGGCTCATTAGAGCATGGCGCACATGTTATTGTTGGTACCCCTGGACGTCTTGAAGAGCATGTTATAAAAGGCACTCTACAATTAGAGAATTTAGACTTATTAGTGCTTGATGAAGCTGACCGTATGTTGGAAATGGGCTTTCAAGCCGCACTTGATAATATTGTTAGACGTACTCCTCTTGATCGCCAAACGTTACTTTTTAGTGCTACTTTTCCTGACCAAATTAAGTCTATTAGCGAAAGCATCATGACAGATCCTGTGATGGTTAAAATAGCTTCTAGTGAAGATCAATCAACTATCAGTCAAAAGTTCTTCAAAGTGAGTAATGATGACGACCGCCTTGATGCGTTACGTTTATTATTACTAGATAAGCAAGTTGAGTCGACGGCCATCTTTTGTAATACCAAAAAAGAAACCCAACAAGTTGCTGATGCCTTACACTTTGATGGTTTTAGCGTGTTAGCTTTACACGGCGATTTAGAACAACGCGACAGAGACCAAACATTATTACGTTTTGCCAATAAAAGTGCTTCAATTCTTGTTGCTACTGACGTTGCTGCACGTGGTTTAGATATAGATAGCTTAGACTTAGTTATTAATTATCATATCGCTCGCGATAGTGAAGTTCACGTGCACAGAATCGGCCGAACAGGGCGAGCAGGCAGCACAGGTTTAGCCTACTCACTGTATAGCGATAAAGAAAGTTATAAAGTTGGTCTACTTGAAGATTACCTTGAAGCTGTTATTACGCCTGAGCCATTACCATCATTGGCCGTATTAGCTAATGAACGCCCACAAGCTAAAATGGCAACCATTCAAATTGATGCTGGTAAAAAGCAAAAAGTTAGAGCTGGAGATATTTTAGGTGCACTGACTGGAGATAACGGTGTGCAAGGCTCACAAGTTGGTAAAATTAAAGTACTTGATAACAAAGCCTATGTAGCTGTTACTAAAGCTGCTTTAAACCTAGCGTTGAAAAAAATATCGAAAGGGAAAATGAAAGGCCGTACTTTTAACGCTCGCCATTTAACTAACTAGTACGTAATCCTGATATGAAAAAGCTAAATAAACTAAGCTAAATGAAACATGCCTACCAAGAGCTGCTTGCCAATAAGCAGCTCGATTTTGATGCCGCTCAAACAGATGCCGTTGAGGCTTTAATTCTTTTATCTGAAGAGTTGATAGCTCAACAGCAACTACCTAAGAAGATGAAAAAAACTGTCGTTGGATTATATTTTCACGGCAGAGTAGGACGTGGTAAAACCATGCTAATGGATCTTTTTTATCAACACTTAGCCATAGACAATAAAAGACGCATCCACTTTCATCATTTTATGGAAAGTATCCATCAACAATTAGCCCTGCTAACAGGACAATCTGAGCCACTAACCAGTATTGCTAAAGCATGGGCTAAAGATATCGATTTACTCTGCTTTGATGAGTTTTTTGTCAGTGATATTGGTGATGCTATGTTGCTTTCAGGTTTGTTTACAGCGCTTTTCTCTCAAGGTGTAACCCTGGTAGCAACCTCGAACTGCAAACCCGAGCAACTTTATCGTAACGGTTTACAAAGAGAACGCTTTTTACCAACCATTGCCTTAATAAATCAACATTGTCAGGTTGTATCTATTGATGGTGACATTGATCATCGACGTAGTAAACTTGTAGGAAATAGCCATTATTCAAATTACTTTTTATTAGAAAATCAAGGTGAATCAATATTAATCGAGCGCTTTCAAAGCTTGACTGATAGTACTCCTTTAGTCTGTGGTGAGCTGGATATAAACCATCGGCCGATTAATTATATAGCGCAAAGTGACAAGGTTATTTTCTTTGATTTTTTTGCTCTATGTTCAGGACCTCGAAGTCAACGTGACTATATGGTGCTTGCGAAAAATTTTGATATTGTATTAATTGCTAACGTGCCTAAGTTTTCTGGTGAATTAGTTCCTGCTGTTTTTTCAGGGGTTGAGGACAGTTATCAACGAAGCGGTGTATTAATGGGAGAGTTACAGCAACTTGATGATGAAGCGAGAAGGTTTATTGCGCTAGTTGATGAATTCTACGATCAAAACGTTAAGTTAATTGTTAGCGCCCAAGTCGATATATTTGAACTGTACCAAGGGCAACAACTTGCATTTGAGTTTGAACGCTGTCAGTCTCGCTTAATTGAAATGCAAAACATTTAAAATTATTTTTAAACTAAGAACTAGTCAATTTGACTAATTATCTTACACTTTATTAATCCCCTAATATTGATTTACATCCATCTATCTGATATTTATATGAAAATAAACTTGGCACTATGTTTGTAAGACAATATAGATAATAGTTATCAATAAACTAGAATAACGGATATTAATTCCGGTTAACTTTAATTTCAAAAGGATAGAATCATGACTTATTTTCATAACTCTTTAATCGCTAGCGCACTTACGGTATCCCTAGCATCATCTGCTGCCTACGCTTATGAATCATGTAATGTTGATTTATCGGCAGGTTTCACTATTAATGCTAGTTCGATTGAGTTTGTAGAAGCTCAAGGTGAAAATAACGACAAGCAAAGAAGCTTATATAAAATTGTTGAAGGTAAAAAACTGTTTGTTGATAACCAAAATATTGAGCTTTCCGCCGCTCAACAAGTGCTTGTACAAAAATATGATGAAAAAATTCGTCACTTAGTACCTCAAGTTAGAAATGTTGCTATAGAAGGCGTTGATTTGGCTGTTGATGGTGTAAACCTCGCTTTCAATGGTTTATTAGGTAAAGGTAATAACGTTGCTGCGGATTTAACTAAAGAATTAACCTTGATTCGTGAAGAAGTTGTAGCTAAGTTATCTATTGAAAATGGTATCTCTGTTGGAATTGATGGTTTTGAAAGTGAAGAGTTACTTGGAAAGGATTTTGATAAACGCATTGAGACGGCTGTTGAAAAAGCAGTGCTAAACTCCATGGGCAGCATCTTAATTGCCATGGGGCAACAGATGATGACTACAGGTGATAATGAAGAAAGTTTCGAAACACGTATGGAAAATTTTGGTGAAAATATCGAACATGAGATGACAGCGAGATCAGCCGTCATAGAAAAGAAGGCAGAAGCTATCTGTTTAAGCATAGCTATGGTTGACGAAATTGAAGAGCAACTTAAAGCAGAAATTAAACCGCTTGCAAACACTAATGTTTTTACTGTTACACAAGGTCATGGTGAAGAAAATCAAACGACAACCAAGTAATAGCTTAAATACTAATAGGCTTAATGAACGCGATAATTAAAGCGCTAATATAGCTCAACACTAAGACCCCGTAATGTTATAATTACGGGGTCTTTTTTTATTTTTATATTTAGTGAAACATGCACGCTGTCCATCAACTCCATCTATACCGTAAAAGCCTAAGTACAACCACCTACAAGTCACGAGGGCAACGGGTCATTCGCTGTCCACTCTGTCAGCTTGCTAAGCAATTTTGTATTTGTGAAATATCCCCCATTAAAGAGGACGTTAAGACGACTGCTGGCTTTTTGTTATTAATGTATGATACGGAAGTATTAAAACCTAGTAACACAGGTAAACTCATTGCCGATTTAATTCCTGATACTTTTGCTTTCCTATGGTCAAGAACACAAGAGAATCCTGGTTTATTAGCAGTGATTAATGATGAAAAGTGGTTTCCTCTGGTTGTTTTTCCACAAGAGTATGCAGATGATGAACGTAAAGTCTTTACCAATAGTGTTATTTGCCCTGAAGGTAAAAGGCCATTATTTATTATGCTTGATGGTAGTTGGCGTGAAGCAAAGAAAATGTTCCGTAAAAGTCCGTATTTAGATCGTTTTCCGATGGTGTCATTTGATGTGAAAACGGCTATTCAAGCGGTCAGTGGAAATTGTCAAAGTGAGAACAATAGTCAATTATCGCCAGTCGGTCAGGATTCTCGTTATACCGTACGAAAAACAGAGCTTGAACATCAATTTTCAACCGCAGAGGTTGCAGCTAGAGTGTTAGATATGCATGGTGAAACCACTAATGCCCATGTACTCGATTTATGGTTTGATGTTTTTAATTTTCAATATCAAAAAGGTGTCTGTCAGCGTAACAAGGGTAATGTTAATGCCATTGAAAACTATCAGAGTTTTATAACAAAGATATTTAGATAGATTATCAGGCAATTTTTCATATAAAAAAAGCCTGCTTATAAATTTATAAGTAGGCTTTCTTTTAAGCTGTCAATTTTAATTATTCAGCTATTACCAAATTAATGCAATATTCTAGCGCGAATAGTGCCATCAATTTGTTTTAACTCTTTTAGTGCTAAATCGCTATCTTGTGAGTCAATATCAATAACAACATAACCAATTTTGTCATCAGTTTGTAGGTATTGTGCTGCAATATTTATATTGTGCTCAGCAAATGCTTGGTTAATTTTAGTCAAAACACCCGGTTGGTTATGATGTATATGTAACAAACGACTGGTACCTGTTTGACCTGGAATAGAGTGCTCAGGTAAAGATACTTCAGGGAAGTTAACCGCCGATAGACTTGAGCCATTATCTGAATATTTAGCGAGCTTAGTTGCTACTTCTAGGCCGATATTTGCTTGTGCTTCTTTGGTACTGCCACCAATATGTGGTGTTAGAATTACATTATCAAAGCCACGTAACGGTGAGAAGAACTCATCATTATTACTCTTTGGCTCAACAGGGAATACATCTATAGCAGCCCCTGCTATTTTTTTACTGTCTAACGCTTGTGCTAAGGCATCAATATCAACCACAGTACCACGAGAAGCATTAATAAAAATTGCGCCGTCTTTCATTGCTGAAAATTGAGCTTGTGCAATCATATTTTGAGTTTGAATAGTTTCTGGAACATGTAAGCTCACAACATCCGCTTCACTAAGTAAAGCTTCTAGCGATGGTGCTTGGCTTGCATTACCTAAAGGTAGTTTAGTTTCTACATCATAAAAACGTACTCTCATACCTAAGGTTTCTGCCAAAATACCTAGTTGCATGCCGATATGGCCGTAACCAATTATGCCGAGTACCTTTCCACGCGCTTCTACTGAGCCAACAGCAGATTTAAACCATTCGCCACGATGAGCTTTTGCACTTTTTTCTGGGATACCACGTAACAATAATAATGCTTCACCAAGGACTAATTCAGCAACTGACCGAGTATTTGAAAAAGGAGCATTAAAAACTGGTACGCCTCGTGTTTGAGCCGCTTTTAAATCTACTTGGTTAGTGCCAATACAGAAACAGCCAATAGCCACCAATTTGTTCGCATGACTTAGCACTTTATCAGTTAACTGAGTACGAGAGCGAATGCCAATAAAATGAACATCTGCGATTTTTTCAATTAACTCACTCTCGGATAACGAGGTTTTAAGCGATTCAATATTTGAATAGCCTTTTAACTTTAATTCTTCAAGAGAGCTTGGGTGTAAGCCTTCAAGTAATAAAATTTTAATCTTGTCTTTTGCTAATGAGTTTTTGCTGGTAACGGTCATAAATTGGCTTCACTTATTCAAAGTTAAACGGGTAGATAGATTTCATTTGGATGGCTAGATATCCAAAGAGAGGTTTAACATATCATATAGTGCATAAACTCTAAAGGATTTATTAAGCACATTGTGGAATAAATATTCCTAAAAACCTCGTTTTTGCTTAAAACAATCAGAAATAATCAGGAATAGTCAAAAATAGTGAATTATTGTATAACTTGAATACCTTCGGTGCTACCCAGTACCAATATGTCAGCACCACGTAATGCAAACAAACCATTGGTGACAACACCAACGATGGCATTAATCTGTGCTTCAAGTAGTTTTGGATCTATAATTTCAAAGTTATGTACATCAAGAATAACGTTACCGTTGTCTGTGATCACACCCTGACGGTAAACGGGGTCACCACCTAGTTTAACTAATTCACGAGCGACATAACTACGCGCCATAGGAATTACTTCAACAGGTAAGGGGAAGTTGCCTAAAACTTTGACTTGTTTTGAATCATCAGCAATACAAATAAATTTTTTGGCTACAGCCGCAACGATTTTTTCTCGGGTTAATGCTGCGCCACCACCTTTGATCATTGCCATATGGCGAGTGATTTCATCAGCACCATCAATATATACATCTAAGATATCAACACTGTTTAAATCAAAGACATCAATTCCGTGTGCTTTTAAACGTTTAGTTGACTCTTCCGAGCTTGAAACAGCACCCGTTATCTTTCCTTTTAATGAGGCAAGCGCATCAATAAAAAAGTTTACCGTTGAACCTGTACCAACGCCGACTATGGTGTCATTTTCAATGAATTCTAATGCTTTGATAGCGGCTGCTTTTTTCATTTCATCTTGAGTCATGTTATATGCCTTAATAGCAAACTTTTACTGTTAAAGAGAGCTTTATAAGCCCTTTAGGGCTGTAAAAAAGTAAATTATAACACTAAACGATCACAGAGTTATACCAAGCCTCAGCCTTTTAATGAGTATCATGAATAATCAATTTATCATCATATTTAGAGGGGGTTTTAATAAGATTTATTACAAGCATAAAAAAGCTCGCAAGGGAGATATTGTTCACAATAAATCAAAAGCAAGCTTCATTAGTCTTAGTTAGTGTCAAACGTTTAACGATTTAACAAAACGGGGATAACTATTCTTCAGATACTGAGCGAAGTAGCTCATTAATACCCACTTTAGCAAGAGTTTTGGCATCTACCTTCTTTACGATAATAGCAGCATATAAACTGTATGTACCACAAGCTGACGGTAAATTACCAGGAACTACAACAGAGCCAGCTGGTACACGACCGTAATGTACTTCACCTGTTTCACGGTCAAAAATACGCGTACTTTGGCCGATGTAAACGCCCATAGAAATCACCGCACCTTCTTCTACCACAACGCCTTCAACAATTTCAGAGCGCGCACCAATAAAGCAGTTATCTTCAATAATAGTTGGTCCGGCTTGTAAAGGCTCTAATACCCCACCAATACCAACACCGCCAGATAAATGCACGTTCTTACCTATTTGTGCACAAGACCCAACAGTTGCCCATGCATCAACCATACAGCCTTCATCGACAAAAGCACCAATATTAACAAAGCTCGGCATTACCACAACATTTTTACCGATAAAGCTACCGGTACGTACACTTGCGCCTGGCACAACGCGAACGCCGTCTGCTTCAAACATTGCTTGTGTGTAACCTTCATATTTCATCGGTACTTTGTCAAAGAAGGTACTTTCTGCACCATCAATTACTTGGTTATCCCATATTCGAAAAGAGAGTAATACCGCTTTTTTAAGCCATTGGTTTACATGCCAGTTACCATCTACTTTTTCAGCAACACGTGCGCTGCCATTATTTAATGCGGCTAAAGCATCAAGCACTGCGTTTTTTATTTCACTTGATACGGTTGCTGGTGTAATGCTTGCTCTGTCTTCAAAAGCTTGTTCAATTACGCTAGCTAAGTTTTTTAAATCTGTCATTAGGCTTTCCTATTTGAAATTTTATTTGTGTTATAAGGACAATATTTTAGTTATTCCAACCGGATCGATAAAAAATCCGGTTGTTCTTATACCAAGTACATTAATTAATTGACCACTTAGCGATAATTAAAAGGCTTAGAGGCAAGGCATTGATTGAAGAGAATGGTTATTCCCTTGTTGAAATTAATAACGCCGCATGTAAGCCTTTTAAACTCGCCCTTTGGGAGTTTATTAGCAAACTAATAACAGCACGAAATTAAAGAAATATAGGATAACTATGTTTAAGTAATTTGGCTTGTTATAAGCTCGCTAATACAACTCTAAGTTGATAAATTTATTAGTGTAATTGGTATTAATCAATTTCTTCTTTTAAACGCAGTGCTAAAGCTTCTTGCTCTTGAACCGTTAACTCATTATTTTCGGCACTAGAGATAGTAAATACATCATCCGCCTTCTCACCAAATGTGGTGATTTTTGCGGAGTGAATATTAATCTGTGCTTGTTGAAATACTTGGGCAATATTTGATAATAAGCCCGGTCTATCCAAGGCTATTATTTCAATCATGGTTCTATTTTTTGAATGTATTTTAATAAAGTTAACACGTAGTGGTACTTTAAATTTTTTCATGTGCCTTGCTACCTTGGGCTCAGGTAACTCACAGATATTAACTTTCCCTAGTCTATCAACGAGGTCTTGACTCATCTCTTTGGTATAGAAACGTTCTCTTAACGGTTTATTACGACTGTCGAGTACGACAAAGGTATTTACGGTATAACCTGTTTTGGTAGAAATTATTTTTGCATCATGTATTGATAATTTCTTTGTCACCAAAAAGGCAACGCTGTTAGCAAAGGTATTATTTTTTTCTTTAGTGAAAATAAATACTTCTGTGCCGCCTCTATAGGGAACTGAGCTGATAAGCACTAAAGGCTTTTCTCTGTCGTGTTCGAGAATGTTTTGACATTGTCTAGCTATTTGCTCAGGGGAGTAACGTAAAAAGTAATCAACTCTGAACTCATCCCACAACGCTTTAATACTTTGCTCATTAATATTCTGTTCGCTTAATATGGCTAATGCTTGTTGTTGATTCTCTCGAATCTTAGAACGAGTCTCAACCGGTTTCTCTAAACCATGACGAAAAGCACTTAACGTATTAAAATAGAGTTCTTCAAGTAAGTTTGCTTTCCAATTATTCCACAAGCTTTCATTGGTACCGCGCATATCGGCTACGGTTAAACAATAAAGATAATTTAAATGCGCTTCATCTCTTACAATTTCCCCGAATGTTTGAATGACATTTTCATCATTAATATCACGGCGCTGAGCAGTCACCGACATTAATAAATGATGCTCAACAAGCCAAGCCACCATATTACTGTCATGTTTGCTCATTTGATGGGACAAGCAAAAATTTAAGGCATCTACCGCACCTAATTTAGCATGATCGCCACCACGGCCTTTGCCGATATCATGAAAGAATCCACCAAGATAAAGCACTTCAGGTTTACGAATTTTTTGTACTATTTTACTACACAGTGGAAACTTATGATTATGCTCTTTTTGACTAAACTGATGTAAATTTTTAATCACTCGGTAGCTGTGTTCATCTACTGAGTAGGCATGGAAAAGGTCAAATTGCATTTGGCCGGCAATATTACGCCAAAGCGGTAAATATGAACTGAGAATACTGTGCCTGTGCATTAATGTTAACGCTAAACCTAAGCCTCGTGGATGACGAATAATAGCCATAAACATACGGCGACATTCAGCATAATCGATCAAGCCTGAAATGAGTCGTCTGCGCGCATTACGCATTAATCGCATGGTATGTGAATGTATACCTTTAATACCCGGCTCTTGAGCTATGATTAAAAACATTTCAATCATTTTGACAGGGCGCATAAAAATACGGTCGTTTCGGGTGTTAATTAAGGTATCAACCAACTCAAAATCCTGATTGATAATACTGATATTACTCTGTTCAGGTTTTTTGATAATCGCTTGTTCGAAATGCTGTAGTAGCATGGTATTCAATTCAGTCACACGAGCAATAATACGGAAGAAACGCTTCATCATACGCTCTACTGGAGCTTTACCCTCATCACCAAAGCCCATCATTTTCGCTACATCTGCTTGGTAATCAAATAAAAGCCGATTTTCACTTCTACCGGCCACAAAATGTAATGCAAAGCGCATGCGCCATAGGTAATCTTGTGACTCTAACAGCTCAAAAAATTCATTAGGGTAGAGGTAGTTATGTTCAACTAGTTCTTCAAGTGAGTCTGCTGAAAAATGACGCTTGGCGACCCAAGAAATCGTTTGAATATCACGTAAACCACCCGGATTTGCTTTTAAATTCGGTTCAAGGGTATAGGCAGCACCACGGTATTGTTGATGTCTGGCATCCTGCTCTTTACATTTTGCGATAAAGAATTTTTCTGAGGTCCAAAAAACCTCTTCATTTAATAACGGCATTAATTGCTGGGTAAGTGTTTCACTACCCGCTATTTGTCGCATTTCCATTAAATTGGTGGCAACAGTTACTTCTTTTACCGCTTGTTTTAAGCATTCTTTAATAGAGCGAACACTATGGCCAATATCAAGTTTTATATCCCAAAGTTGAGTAATAAAGCTGGATATTTTTTCTTCTAATTCTAGATTAACTTCTTCTTGTGTTAATAATAAAATATCAACGTCAGATTGAGGGTGTAATTCAGCTCGACCATAACCACCAACAGCAACTAAGCTAATTTGATACTCATCAAGGTGGTGCTGACACCACAATTTTTTTAAAATGGCATCAACAAAAATAGCGCGCGATGATAATAAGTCACTTATATCATTATCAATAAAAACATCTTTTAACCAAGTATTAAAGGACAGACTTAATTGGCAAATATCATGGGTAGATAAAAAGTCAGCACTAACAGCTAATTTATTAATAAATTCGGGAGGAACTATATGTACTGGGTTATTAGTCAAGAGTTTACCTTTTATCTATAGCGATTAATCTTTAGGTGTTAATGTTTTATACCCGATACCGATTAAGTGCATGGTTTCAGCATTTTGAATGGTAACAGGAGTATACCCGTTACCATTTAAGATATATTTTTCAGAGCATTTGAACAGTTCCCACTGAAATCCAGACTTTGAATGGCAGCAGTTTAAATATTAATTATGTAATATGCGGGTAATTGTTTCTTCTTCACGTAATGTCAAAATTTCACAACCCGTTTTAGTGACAACAATGGTGTGTTCCCATTGCGCTGATCTTTTGCCATCGGCAGTATAAACAGTCCAGTTGTCGGTCTTATCTAACAGCGTACCAGAACGACCTAAGTTAACCATAGGTTCAATGGTAAAACACATGCCAACTTCCATTTTGGTTTTGTCATTGTTTTTATAGTGCATAATCTGTGGTTCTTCATGAAACTCTTGACCTATACCATGACCACAATAATCTTTCACTATAGAGTAACGACCTGATTTTTTGACGAACTTTTGAATAGTTGCGCCAATTTCACCAAAAGTAGCACCAGGCTTAACTTTTTTAAGCGCTAAATAAAGCGACTCTTGAGTGATACGACAAAGGCGATTATCTTCAGCTGAGACATCTCCTATTAGAAACATTTTGCTGGTATCACCATGATAACCGTCTTTTATTACGGTAATATCAAGATTAATAATATCACCATCAGCTAACGTTGTGTCATCAGGGATACCGTGACAAACAACGTGATTGACTGAAGTACAAATAGACTTAGGAAAGTGATGGTAATTTAGTGGCGCTGATATAGCCTCTTGCACTTTATCCGTATATTCTGCGCATAACGTATTAAGGGCATCAGTGGTTATGCCTGCTTTTACATGAGGTGCTATCATTTCTAATACCTCAGCGGCTAGCTTGCCGGCAATGCGCATTTTTTCTATTTCTTCTTGGCTTTTTATCGTGATGGCCATCGTTGTCTATCTCTTTAAGTTTTCGCTAGTGGCGTGATTGACGACCACTATGCTATTGAGTATTTGTAACGCCATACTGTTGGAGTGCTTATGGCGTAATTATGGAATAATGAGCTTGGTATATACCCGCTACCAATCAAGATGCATATTTCAGAGTGCTTGAGCAATTTCACTTCAAGGCGCTGTGATGAAATAAGGGTTATTTCCTTATAAATCACAGCAACGATGAAATTATGTTGCTCAAGCGCTTCTTTGATGGGTTTAAAATAACTTTATACCGCGTTAAATAATCAAACCATAGAATGACTATGCTTAAATCATTTGCCTTGCCTAAAGTCATTTTAACTCCCACTGAAACCCTGCACTTTGAATGGTAACGGGTATTAAGATACCAAGTTAAGCGTATTTATTTAACTCTAATTTTATCGCATCAATTATGGCATCAGGTTCTTCTAGGTATAAATTGTGATTAAGTAGAATAAGATCATCATCTATTGCCAATAATAACGCGGGAATAGCCTGAGTTCCTATTATTTCCTGTAGGGCATAAATTTCATGCACCTGCGCCGCAGCATCACTCGATAATTTCGTTTTGTTAAAGATCTTTGCGGGTACTGATAACTTGAATTCATCTACGATGTCATTTAAATGTGCTTGTTCACTGAGCTCATTGCCTTTTGAAAAATGCTCAGTTTGTAAAGCATTTAATAAAGCTAATGCTTGTTGAGGCGTTTTTTCAGCAGCCCAAGTCATCAGGTTGGCACATAAGGTAGAATCTTTTCCATGAGAGACTTTACCCATGTACTCAGGAGAAAAATTAACCGAAGATAGATCTTTAACTTGGGCAATTTGTTGCTTAGTTATTACATTATTATCATCAGCGTCAGAAAAATAGGCGCAATGCCATAAATTAATTGCTACTTCTGGTAATGATTTGTTTACCGCATTCACTAAAGGAGTTGTTGCATAACTCCAAGGACAGTGACTGTCATAAATGAAAAATAATTCTGCTGTCATTACTTACCCTATAAAAATTGGTGATTTAGATTAAAAACGATATGTATATATTAATATCTGCTGATTTTAACTCGCCTTGCTTTAATATCCCACTATAAATCGTCTTTTGGTGATAAATCATTTTTGTCTAGCTAAAAAATCGCCTTTATGGTATAAAGTGCGGCGCTGAATTTTTAGTTAGCCTTTATTATTGTTGTTTTATACGATAAAAATAGGCTTGGCTTGGTTTAGTGACAATTTAAATCGACTATTTGAATGAAAAACTTTATTAAGTTTTTTGGCTTATAAGTCATTATTATAAACTCACATACATCTATTAAAGGTATACCGGGGTGCTCAGTTTAGACTATAAAGTCAAAACAAAAGAGTCGTGTATATTGGGTGTATGAACGCTTAACCCCATAAAGGAAAGAAAAATGTCAAACGTTTCAATGCGCGATATGCTTAAAGCCGGTGTTCATTTCGGTCACAAAACACGTTACTGGAATCCTAAAATGAAGCAATTCATTTTTGGTGCTCGCGATAAAGTTCATATCATTAACCTTGAACAAACAGTTCCAATGTTCAATGAAGCACTTGCTTTCGTAAACAATGTTTCATCGAAAAAAGGTAAAGTGTTATTTGTTGGTACTAAACGTGCTGCAAGTGATGCAATCAAAGATGCTGCTATTAAGTCTGACCAATTCTACGTTAACCACCGCTGGTTAGGTGGCATGTTGACTAACTGGAAAACAGTTCGTCAATCAATTAAACGTCTAAAAGATTTAGAAGCTCAAAGCAGTGACGGTACTTTCGAAGCGTTAACTAAGAAAGAAGCGTTAATGCGTACTCGTGAAATGGAAAAGCTTGATAAAAGTTTAGGTGGTATCAAAAACATGGGTGGTTTACCTGATGTTTTATTTATCGTTGATGCTGATCACGAGCACATTGCTATTAAAGAAGCAAACAACCTTGGTATCCCAGTAATTTCTGTTGTTGATACTAACTCAAACCCTGATGGTGTTGATTACATCATTCCAGGTAACGATGATGCAATTCGTGCCGTCACTTTATACTGTGATGCTGTTGCTAACTCTGTGCTTAGTGGCCGTGAGCAAAACATCGTAGTACAAGCTGAAAAAGACGGTTTTGTTGAAGCTGAGTAATCTCGGTTAGCAATACGTTTATTTTCTATTGCCACAAAAGTACGCTTTTGTGGCAACTTATTTAATACTTATGCCCAAAATTGATTTAGTGATAATTCAAATCTGGGGATAACAGAAAACTGAGGAATTAACTCATGGCAATTACTGCTGCAATGGTTAAAGAACTTCGTGAACGCACAGCTGCGGGCATGATGGATTGTAAAAATGCTTTAGTAGAAGCTGAAGGCGACATGGAACTTGCGATTGAAAATATGCGTAAGAACGGTCAAGCTAAAGCGGCTAAGAAAGCTGGTAACATCGCTGCTGAAGGTGCAATTTTAATTAAAACTACTGATGGTCTTGCCGCTTTAGTTGAAGTTAACTGTCAAACAGATTTCGTAGCAAAAGATGATAACTTCTTAGGTTTTGCTAACGAAGTTGCTGATGCAGCCCTTGCTTCTAAAGTAACAATCGCAGATCTTCAAGCACAATTCGAAGAAAAGCGTATTACGCTTGTGACTAAAATTGGTGAAAACATCAATATTCGTCGCGTAGAATACGTTAAAGGTGCTAATTTAGCATCTTATAGCCATGGCGCTACTATCGGTGTTGTTGTTGCTGGTGAAGGTGATGCAGAATCACTTAAGCACATTGCTATGCATGTTGCTGCAAGCAAGCCTGAGTTCTTAACTCCTGATGACGTTCCAGCTGATGTTGTTGCTAATGAAAAACGCATTCAAATCGAAATGGCGATGAACGAAGGCAAGCCTCAAGAAATCGCTGAGAAGATGGTTACAGGCCGCATGAAGAAGTTTACAGGTGAAGTTTCTTTAACTGGTCAAGCTTTCATCATGGAACCTAAGAAAACTGTTGGTGTTATTCTTACTGAGAAAGGTATCACTGTTTCTAACTTCGTACGTTTAGAAGTTGGTGAAGGTATCGAGAAGAAAGAAGAAGATTTCGCAGCTGAAGTAGAAGCACAAATTGCTGCTGCTAAAGCTTAATTTATTTTATTTGATGGCTTAGTTTTATTACTAACATAATCAAATGAATTGAATTACTCAAAAACGTCTACCTTGGTAGACGTTTTTTTATACCAAAAATTTGCTCTTTACGTAATAAAAAGTGAGTTTTTTCAGTTTAGACTATCGTGTGTGAGCTAAACGTATTAAAATAGCCGCGGTCTTTTGACCTCGGCTATTTTTTTTGCTTAAATTTTATTACTTTAACCGCGACAGGAACTTTTCCCTATGACAACCAATCCTAAACCTGCTTATCGACGAATTCTATTAAAACTCAGTGGTGAAGCGCTAATGGGTGACGAGGGTTTTGGAATTGATCCTAAAGTACTTGACCGCATGGCTCAAGAAATCAAAGAGCTGGTAGAAATGGGTATCCAGGTGGGTCTAGTTATCGGCGGTGGTAATTTATTTCGCGGTGCGGGTCTAGCTGAAGCTGGTATGAACCGTGTTGTTGGCGATCAAATGGGCATGTTAGCTACCGTAATGAATGGTTTAGCAATGCGTGACGCGCTACATCGTGCCTTTGTAAATACACGTTTGATGTCAGCTATTGATTTAGCCGGTGTATGTGAGCGTTACAACTGGGCAAATGCCATCAGTTTATTAAAATCTGGCCGTGTAGTTATTTTTTCTGCTGGTACAGGTAATCCATTTTTCACTACAGATTCAGCTGCATGTTTACGCGGCATAGAAATAGAAGCAGATGCTGTATTTAAAGCGACAAAAGTTGATGGGATTTACTCGGCAGATCCAGTGACAAACCCAGAAGCAGAGCTTTATAGTGAATTAAGTTATGATGAAGTACTCGACAAAGAATTAAAAGTGATGGACTTAGCTGCCTTTACTTTAGCCCGTGATCATAATATGCCTATTCGCGTATTTAATATGAATAAAGCGGGTGCGTTGAAGTCTGTCATCATGGGCGGTAGTGAAGGTACCGTGATTTCACACAAAAAACGTATTGAAACTTAAGTCAAAATTAGAGTGAGTAAGCCACGAGATATAAAGTCCAGGCTTAAATTAACTTATTAATATTTAGGGAAATTATCGTGATAGATGAAATAATTGAAGATGCTCAAGACCGTATGGGCAAGAGTATCGATGCTTTAAAAACTAGTTTGACTAAAATAAGAACTGGCCGTGCACATGCATCATTATTAGATAATATTGTTGTTGAATATTACGGCATGGATACCCCATTAAACCAAGTAGGCAATGTATCAGTGCCAGATGCACGTAATCTTTCGATTACGGTTTTTGATAAAGGAATGATTTCAGCGGTTGAAAAAGCCATTATGAAATCTGATTTAGGCTTAAACCCACAATCGAATGGCACGTTAATACGCATCCCATTACCACCGCTTACTGAAGAGCGTCGTAAAGATTTGGTTAAAGTTGTTCGTGGTGAAGCTGAAGGCGGAAAAGTGGCTATCCGTAATATTCGTCGCGACGCAAACTCGGACTTTAAAAGTCTATTAAAAGAAAAAGAAATCAGCGAAGATGACCATCATCAAGCTGAAGATTCAATTCAAAAGATCACAGATGCTTTTGTCAAACAAGTGGATGAAGTGCTTGTGAAGAAAGAAGCGGAATTAATGGAAATATAAGTTCATCTAATAACATAACGCCATGTTGCTGCTATTTAGCCAACTGGCGTTTTTTATTAAGAGTGACTTAGATAATAAATGGAAAATTGTTAAGTGAATAACAACGAAGTTTTAGCTGAACAGGCTGATAATAAAAATATTCCTCAACATATTGCTATCATCATGGATGGTAATGGTCGCTGGGCACAGTTACAAGGCAAGGGACGAGTTGCAGGGCATAAAGCGGGTGTTGAATCAGTGCGAGCAGTTGTGGCTAGTGCACGTAAATCGAATGTTAAAGCATTAACACTCTTTGCTTTTAGTAGTGAGAATTGGCAACGCCCGGCAAAAGAAGTAGGTGTGCTAATGGATTTGTTTATGTATGTATTAACTAAAGAAGTTAAACGTTTACATAAGCATAATATTCGCTTTCAAGTAGTAGGTGATTTAAGCCGTTTTTCTGATAAGTTACAAAAAAACATTGCTAAATCAGAGCAGCTCACCGCCGATAATACCGGTTTAGTTTTATCTATTGCGGCAAACTACGGTGGTCGTTGGGATATAGCTCAAGCAGCTAAAAAACTAGCCAGTGATGTCAATCAAGGCATTATATCTCTTGATGATATTAATGAAGAGTCACTCAATGAACAAACTTGTCTAGCAGACCTGCCCACCTTAGATCTACTTATCCGTACCGGTGGTGATTGTCGAATTAGTAATTTTCTTTTATGGCAAGCTGCCTATGCTGAACTTTTTTTCACTGATACGTTATGGCCAGACTTCAATGAAATAAAATTTCAAGAAGCGATAAACTGCTTTGATCAGCGAGAGCGTCGTTTTGGCAAGACGGGTGAACAAGCAAGAAACGAACAAACATCGTAAGACGATAGACAAAATAGCGTTAACAAAAAATATAATTAAGAACAGCAAGCCAAGTCAATTACTCAGAGCTTGCCTGACTAACCATTAGTCCATTACAACTATCTACTAAAAATAAAAGGGTAGCCCTTGTTAAAACAACGAATTATAACGGCTTTAATATTAGCACCAGCAGCAGTCTCAGCAATTTTCTATTTGCCCATTAACTATTTTGCAGGGCTTTTAATGGCAATTATCGCCATAGGTGCATGGGAATGGGCCCGTTTTATGGGCTTAATCGATACCATTCAACGTTTAAGTTATGCTGTAGTTACCACAGCATTAATAGGGCTCTTATGGTATCTATTACCGGTAGATGAAACATGGTTCGTGATCTCTGGCGTACAATATGAAATAACTTCTCTGCTGTGGTTAAGTGTTGTTTGGTGGATGTTCGCTGCTTTATTAATGTTTTTTTACCCGAAGTCGAACACTTTTTGGGCGAGTAATAAATTTATTATTGCCATCTTTGGCTGGTTAACCCTAGTACCTACTTGGCTTGCGTTTATGGTATTACGTACCAATAGTTACATGATAGATGAGTTTCAAGGCGCGCAGTTATTGATGTACTTGTTTATGCTGGTGTGGAGTGCCGATGTAGGTGCTTATTTTGTCGGTAAATCAATGGGTAAAACTAAACTGATGCCCAATGTTAGCCCGGGTAAAACGGTAGAAGGTTTTCTTGGTGGCGTGGTATGTGCTGCTATATTAACCATCGTTGTAGGTGTTTCATTAGAATGGTCAAACGATGATTTTATAACTGCACTGTTAGTCACTCTGTTAATTACTTCTATTTCTGTTTTAGGTGATTTGACCGAGAGTATGTTTAAGCGACAAGCGGGTGTAAAAGATAGCGGTACAATATTACCTGGTCATGGTGGTATTTTAGATAGAATAGATAGTCTTACGGCAACTGCACCTGTGTTTGCTCTTTGTTACATATTACTTGCTTAATTAGATTTTGAATCACTAGCATTTTGATAAATTAATTGGGGTAGATGCGTGTCTAAACGTCAGCTTTGTATTTTAGGTTCAACAGGATCTATTGGTTGTAGTACTCTGGATGTGGTACGACTTCATCCTGATAAATTTCAGATAATCAGTTTAGCGGCAAATGCTAGCGTTGAAGTGATGTTTGCTCAATGTATTGAATTTAAACCACAACAAGTGGTATTAGTTTCTAGCGAACATGCCACTTTGTTGTCTCAAAAACTTAGCGACGCTAATGTTAGTGATATTACCGTGTTATCGGGTGAACAAGCGTTAATTGACATTGCACAATGTCAAACGACTGATACGGTAATGGCCGCTATTGTTGGAGCATCGGGCTTATTGCCTACCCTTGCAGCGGTTAATGCGGGTAAGCGTGTCCTTTTAGCTAATAAAGAAGCTTTAGTGACATCAGGCGCCATATTCATGGCTGCTGTCAAAGCTTCAGGTGCAAAACTGTTACCAATAGACAGTGAGCACAATGCAATTTTCCAATGCTTGCCATCCCATCAACAAGATGAAATGGGTGAATGCCAACTCATTGATAACGGCATCAATAAAATTTTGTTAACTGGATCGGGAGGGCCTTTTAGAACGAGGGCTATTGAAACTCTTGAGTCGGTAACTCCTGCTGAGGCTTGTGCCCATCCAAACTGGGATATGGGTCGAAAAATATCAGTCGATTCGGCTACCATGATGAATAAAGGTTTAGAGTTTATTGAAGCAAAATGGCTTTTTAATGTAGATGCTGCGGATATTCAAGTAGTGCTGCATCCTCAAAGTACCATACATTCAATGGTGCAATATAAAGATGGCTCTGTAATCGCTCAAATGGGTAACCCGGATATGCGAACCCCCATTGCCCACGCTTTAAGTTTTCCAAACCGTATTGAATCGGGTGTTCCAGATTTAGACTTTTTTAATACTCCGTCGTTTGAATTTAAAGAAGTTGATTTTGTAAGATATCCTAACCTGAAACTGGCTATTGATGCTTGTAAACAAGGTCAAGCTGCTTGTACTGCGCTTAATGCGGCTAATGAAGTAGCAGTAGCTGCTTTTTTAGACGAAAAAATAAAGTTTACCGATATTTTCAAAATAAATGAAACTTCTGTGAAAAAATTTGTCTCACAAAGGGTAGATAATATTAATGAGGTGATGGCCCTCGATAAACAAGTACGTTTATTCGCACAAACATTATTGGTTGATTTTATGCCTACAAAATCGGTAATGCAAAAGGGTATCAAATAGCATGATGGATTTTTTGTGGAACCTAGCATCTTTTGTGGTTGCTTTGGGTATCCTAGTGACAGTACATGAATATGGCCATTTCTGGGTAGCTAGAAAAAACGGCGTAAAAGTTGAACGTTTCTCCGTTGGTTTTGGCCGAGCACTGTGGCGAAAAACAGGTAAAGATGGCACTGAATATGTTTTGGCAATGATACCTTTAGGTGGTTATGTCAAAATGTTAGATGAACGTACTGACGATGTTCAACCAGAAGATAAAGATAAGACATTTAACAGTAAAACCGTATACCAGCGTATAGCAATTGTTGCGGCAGGGCCAATGGCTAACTTTGTTTTTGCTTTATTTGCTTTGTATCTAATGTTTTTAATTGGTGTGCCGAGTGTAAAACCCTTGATAGGCAATATTGTACCTAGTTCAATAGCTGCCCAAGCTAAGTTAATAAATGACACTGAGATTGTAAGTGTAGCAGGCAATGCTACCCGCAATTGGCAAGAAGTTAACCTTGCGCTAATCGGACAGATTGGCAATGAAGAGATTGAAGTTAAAACGAAAAAAAGTGGTAGTCAGTATGTCTCAACCTTTATATTGGATACAAGGCAATGGCAGTTTTCACCAGATAAAACATCAGCTTTAACGAGTTTAGGTATCACGCCTTTTCGACCTAAAGTTCATAATGAGTTAGCCGCCATTGGTGATGAAAGCCCAGCAGCACTTGCCGGATTGCTTGTGGGTGATAAACTTATGTCAGTGGGCAGTGTTGAAACCCATGACTGGTTAACTTTTGCTAAAGAAATAAAGCACTATCCCGGGCAAGAGGTGTTAATTACCCTAAGTCGTAATAATAAAACGATAACTTTGCCTGTGACACCTAATAGTGTCGAACGTGCTGGAAGTATTGTTGGCTATATTGGTGTGGCGCCTAAAGCGGATGCTTGGCCAGAAGAGTTTTTGATTGAGTTAAGTTATGGGCCTATCGAGGCAATAAAGGAAAGTGCTCAACGAACATGGAACTTGACTAGTTTAACCTTTAGTATGATAGGAAAATTGATTACTGGCGATGTATCAGTAAAGAATTTGAGTGGACCTATTGGCATTGCGCAAGGTGCAGGCAATAGTGCAGGTCATGGTTTTGTTTACTTTTTAGGCTTTTTAGCACTAATTAGTATTAATTTAGGAATAATTAACCTTTTACCGCTTCCAGTACTTGATGGCGGACACTTACTCTATTATCTTATAGAGCTTTTCACAGGTAAAGAAGTGCCAGTGAAAGTTCAAGAAGCCGGTTTTAAGTTTGGAGCCTTAGCTCTATTGATGTTAATGGCGATTGGGTTATTCAACGATTTTAGTAGAGTTTTGGGTTAAACAAGTTGAAGGAAGTAGGTATTCTTTATTGCTAAAACGCATAAGAAATTTCAAAGGAAGGAAACGGAAAGTCGAAGAGGCTAGGTTTAGGTCTTAACGCTTTAATATTATTGGCTTTGAATTATTTAATATATTCAGTCGAGTGTTAGAGTCACATGCAACATGTTAATTGTGTAGCTAACAGTTTTTATAAAAAAAATAACGAAGTTTATAATATATGATCATGAAAAAAATTGCCTTTGCCCTCCTATTAGTAGGAGCGCTTGGAACATCAATCCCTAATGCTCAAGCAGCATCAAGCTTTCAAGTTGAAGATATCGAAGTTAAAGGTCTCCAGCGTGTTGCTTTAGGAGTGGCATTAACTCATCTTTCTTTCAATGTCGGTGATAACCTCAATGACTTTAGAATTTCACAATCAATAAAGGCTTTGTATCAATCGGGCCATTTTAACGATATTCGCGTTTACCGTGACGGTAACCGTTTGGTTTATCGTGTTAAAGAGCGCGAGACTATTAGTGAAATACTTTTTGATGGTAATAGCGATCTAAAAGACGAACAGTTAACAGAAAGTCTAGATGGTAGTAACATACGTGTTGGTGAGACCCTTGACCGTACCGTTATCTCCGGTATAGAGATGGGATTAGAAAATTTCTATCACAGTGTTGGTAAGTACAATGCAAAAGTTACCGCTAAAATCACGCACTTGCCGAGAAATAGAGTTAACTTAGAATTCACTTTTGTCGAGGGCGACTCTGCAGCGATTAAGCAGATTAACATCGTCGGCAACGAGGTGTTTTCTGATGCTGAAATCATGGATAAAATTGAGCTCACTTATGACTCGCCATGGTGGAACTTTATGGCGCAAGATAGATACCAGAAGCAAACCCTACAAGGTGATATGGAAACGATTAATAGTTATTATCTTAATCGAGGCTATTTACGCTTTAAAGTAGACTCCACTCAAGTATCAATGACGCCTAATAAAGAAGCGGTATATATTGCGCTTAACGTTAGTGAAGGTGAAACTTACAAGATCAGTGAAGTTGATTTTGTTGGCGATATGGCTGGTTTTGAAAATACTATTCGTGCGATTAATCCATTGCAAGCCGACGAACTATATAACGGTGCTGAGGTGACTTATACCGAAGAAGTTATTAGTAAATTTCTTGGTCGTTATGGTTATGCTTACCCTAAAGTGACAACCATTCCTGAAGTAGATGATGAAAACCATACGGTTAAATTGTCTATATCGATTGACCCAGGTAAACGTGTGTATGTTAACCGCATCAACTTTACTGGTAATCATGTCACTGCTGATAATGTATTACGACGTGAAATGCGCCAAATGGAAGGCGCTTGGTTATCAAACGGTGTAGTCGAGTCATCAAAGTCTTGGTTAATGCGCTTACCTTATATGGAAACTGTTGAGTTTGAAACTAAACAGATAGAAGGTGAAGATGATTTAGTCGATATCGACTTTACTGTTAAAGAACAGCCATCAGGTTCATTTAATGCCGGTATAGGTTATGGCTCGCAAACTAAACTAAGCATTAATGCGGGTGTCCAGCAAAATAACTTTTTAGGTACAGGTAATCAACTTGGCTTTAATGTATCGAAGAATTATTATCAAAAAAATGCCACTATTTCTTATACTGACCCTTACTTTACCGTCGACGCTGTTTCGTTAGGTGGGCAGGTTTATTACAGTGAGTATGATGCTGGTAATGCCAACATGGTTGAATATAATAATAAAACCTTTGGCCTAGGTCTTAACTGGGGCTTCCCAGTAAACGAATATCTACGTTTGAACTTTGGTGTTGGTTGGAAGTATAACCAAATATCACAATTACAAGCTTACGATCAGATTCAAAACTTTTATGATATCTATGCGGATCCTAACGATCCTGATGGTCAGCTAGCTTTTAGAACACTTGATTTGAATGCCGGTTTATCACGTAGTACTTTGAACCGAGGAACTTTCCCTACGGCAGGCTCTCAGCAAAGGCTTAATGCTAAAATGACTTCACCAAAGTCTGATTTACAGTACTTTAAGTTAAACTATGATGCTAAGTTCTATTTCCCATTAACCCGTAGTCAGAAGTGGTCTGTTTTAACTCGCTTACAGTTAGGTTACGCCAATGGTTATGGAACAGTTGATGGCAACGATCAGTTATTGCCGTTCTGGGAAAACTTTAGTGCCGGTGGTGCTGATACCTTACGTGGTTTTGAAAATAATACTGTAGGTCCGAATGCTATTTACCGTCGACCGCAGACACTACCTGGCGGTGGTTGTTGTTTAGGGCCTGATAATGACTCTATAGGTGTTAGTCAGAGTTCTGTTGGTGGTAATGCCATGGCACTTGCCGGTATCGAGTTGATCGTACCAACACCATTTTTAGATGAAAGTTATGCTAATAGTGTCCGAACTAGTATTTTTTGGGATGCTGGTAGTGTTTGGGATACAGAGTTTGATTTAGAGAGCTATTCAAGCTTAGATCCTAACGAATATGAAAAGATTGATGACTATTCTGATCCAGGTCGTTTTCGTAGCTCAGCAGGTATTTCAATTCAATGGCTCTCACCAATGGGACCAATGATTTTTAGTTTTGCTAAATCGCTTAGGGAAGAAGAAGGGGATGATACTTCATTCTTTAGCTTTAACATTGGTAAAACATTTTAATAACGCAGATTTTAGCTGCGTTAAATGAATCAAACTTTCAATATTAACTTACAGAATTATCTGTCTGTAAATATTGAAAGAATCAAATAATAAATAAAGGGGAACAACATTGAATAAAGTTATTAAAACTATGGTTATGGGCGTCGCTGCATCGGGTATGTTATTAGCAAGTTCAGTTATGGCTGCGGATCAAAAAATTGCAGTAGTAAACTTTCAAGAAATTATGGGTAAAATACCGCAAACAGCTGCGCTAATGCAAAGTTTAGAAGCTGAGTTTAAAGATGAAAAAACTATCATCACACAACTAGAAAAAGACATTAAATACTACCAAGAAAAAATCAAGCGTGATGGTGCGTTAATGAGCACGAAAGAAAAAGAAGAATTAGACGTTAAAGTTAAGTCTTTATTCCAAGAATACCAAGTAAAAGGTAAGGCATTACAACAGAAAGCCACTCAACGTCAAAATGAAGAAACCAATAAGATTATTGCCTTAGTTCGTCAAGCAGTAGATAACATTGCTGTTAAACAAGACTATGACTTTGTGCTTTCTCAACAAGCTGTTGTTTATTCAAAGCCAGCTGCTAGCATTACTGATATTGTGGTAGAGCATGTAAGCAAGCTTAAATAAGCTTATTACTCATCAATATCATCAACATAGATATATGTACTCATCACAGTAAGAGGCACTAATATGACTTACACGTTAGCTGAAATAGCTATCAAGTTAAATGCTAAATTGATAGTGCCAGCAGAGCTGGATGAGTCAACAGAAGGCTTTACTTCAATAAGCGGCTTAGCAACGTTAGCTAATGCCGCTGCTGGTCAAATAGCTTTTCTAGCCAATAGTAAATATCAGCAACAACTTGGCTCTACTAAGGCGAGTGCCGTTATCGTGTCTCAAGACTCAGTGGAAGCTTGCCCTGTGAGTGCACTTGTTATGGACAACCCTTATATGGGTTATGCCATATTAGCTAATTTATTAGATAGCACACCAAAGGTTGCGTGTGGAATTCATCAAAGTGCCGTGATTGCCGATGATGTTACTATCGGAGAAAATGTCAGTGTTGGCGCTAATGCTGTTATTGAATCAGGTGTGCAATTAGCTGACAACGTCAGTATTGGTGCAGGCTGTTTTATTGGCCACGGTGTTAAAATTGGTGAGGCTACCACTCTTTGGGCAAATATAACTATTTACCACAAAGTAGAAATTGGTCATCACTGTTTAATTCAAGCGAACACTGTTATTGGTTCAGATGGCTTCGGTTATGCGCCAGTCAAAGGACCGTATAAGTGGCATAAAATCCCGCAATTAGGTAGTGTCATTATTGGTAACCATGTTGAAATAGGTGCCAGTACTACCATCGACCGAGGTGCTTTGGATAATACCGAGATACGAGATGGCGCAATTTTGGATAACCAAATTCAAATTGCTCATAATGTTATTGTTGGTGAAAACACAGCCATGGCAGCCTGTAGTGTTATCGCAGGTAGTACTGTCATGGGAAAAAACTGTACTATCGCGGGCTTGGTTGGCGTTAATGGCCATATCAATATTGCCGATAACTGCATTTTTACCGGTATGGCTATGGTGACCAAAGATATTACCGAAGCAGGTGTTTATTCATCTGGTATGCCAGCTGCACCAAATAAAGAATGGAATAAAACTAATGCGCGAGTTAGACGACTGGATAGTCTGACTAAGCGGGTGAAAGAGTTAGAAAAATTACTTCCGAATAGCTAGCTATTAACCCCGCCAATGCGTAAAATACTGCAAAGTCTTTTTGTCACTTAAGACACAGCTGACGCAAATATAGTAGCGGTTAGTTAATTTATTAACTAACCGTGCTAGCTAACAAGGAATACCCATTTGGACACTGTAAAAAAACCAATCGATCTTAACGAAATCAAAACGTTGATACCCCACAGATACCCGATGTTATTAGTAGATAAAGTACTTGATCATGAACCAGGTAAAACGTTACATGCAATTAAAAATGTAACCATTAACGAACCTGTTTTTACTGGTCACTTTCCTGAGTTAGCCATTTTTCCTGGTGTATTGATTTTAGAAGCATTAGCACAAGCGACTGGAATTCTTGGCTTTAAAAGCACAGAAGGGCGTGAAGATAACGAAATGTATCTATTTGCCTCAATTGATAAAGCTAAATTTAAAAAGCCGGTATTACCAGGCGATACCATGCATTTACACGTTGAGTTTATTAAAGAACGTCGTGGTATGTGGAAATTCTATGGTGAAGCTAGAGTTGATGGAAAAGTTGTTTGTAGCGCTGATCTGATGTGTGCTCGTCGCGCTTTATAATCTCCTTATATTAGCTATCCTTTAGCATAAAGGCTCACTTACCCAGTAGAGGATCTACCTTATGATTCATCCCCAAGCTATTATTGAACCAGGTGCCGTTATTGGCGAAAATGTTTCCATAGGTCCATGGACTTATATCGCTAGTAATGTTGTTATTGGTGATAACTGTGAAATTAAATCCCATGTCGTTATTAATGGGCCGACCCGTATTGGTAAAGGTAATCGTATCTTTCAATTCGCCAGTATTGGTGAAGACTGTCAGGATCTCAAGTATGCAGGTGAACCGACAGAATTAATTATTGGTGACAATAATACTTTCCGTGAATCTTGTACTATTCACCGTGGCACGATTCAAGATAATAGTCTTACCCAAATTGGCAGTAATAATTTATTTATGGCGTATACCCATGTTGCCCACGATTGTATCGTTGGTAGTCATTGTATATTTGCCAATAATGCTTCTATCGCTGGTCATGTGCATGTCGGTGACCATGCCATTATTGGTGGCATGGTAGGTGTTCATCAATTTTGTCATATTGGCGCGCACAGTTTTATTGCTGGTAATGCCTTAATACTTAAAGATGTTCCAGCCTATGTAATGGCTTCTGGCCAACCGGCAAAACCTTTTGGCTTAAATAGTGAAGGCTTAAAACGTCGTGGTTTTGATAAAGAAACTATTTTGAGCATAAAACGCGCTTATAAAGTAGTATACCGTCAGGGACTTTCCGTTGATGAAGCATTGCTTGCTATCAGTGAAATGCCGGCCCAATCCCCAGAATTACAAGCATTTTGTGATTCAATCAAAGAATCTAATCGCGGCATCATTCGTTAAACCTAATACGTTAAACTAGTGCCTTTAAGACTAGTACCTTTAATACCAGTGCCGTTATGACTAGTACCGTTTATATGGATACCATTAGGCTAGGCACTACTAACTTTAAGTACCTTTAACGCCTATGACTGCTCAGAATTCAAACCATCAACCACTCCCTGTCTTTGCGATTGTTGTGGGTGAACATTCCGGTGATACCCTCGGCGCAGGCCTGATTACTTCATTACGTTTAGCACACCCCGATGCAAAATTTATAGGCATCGGCGGTCCTAAGATGGAAGCGTTAGGTTTTGAAAGCCTTTTTGCTATGGATGAATTATCTGTCATGGGCTTGGTAGAAGTTCTTGGTCGTATCCGCCGTTTATTACATGTCCGTAAAACGCTAACTAATTTTTTTACTGCCAATAAACCCGATGTGTTTATTGGTATCGATGCGCCTGATTTTAATATCGGTCTTGAATTAAAACTTAAAGGGCAAGGCATTAAAACAGTGCATTATGTTAGCCCGTCAGTTTGGGCTTGGCGTGAGAAACGAATTTTCAAGATTGCTAAAGCAACAGATATGGTTTTAGCATTATTGCCCTTTGAAAAAGCTTTTTATGATAAGCACGATGTTCCTTGTACTTTTGTTGGTCATCCACTTGCGGATGACATTCCGATGCAAAGTGATAAGTGTTTAGCAAGGAATCAGCTTGGTTTAGCGCAAGATAAAAAAATATTGGCGCTTATGCCGGGTAGTCGAGGTGGTGAGTTATCACGTTTACTAGAAGACTTCTTCGAGAGTGCGAAGCAGTTACAAGCCCAAGATAGTGAACTACTTTTTGTCGCGCCTATGATCAGTGAACAGCGCGTCGAGCAGTTTAATGCCCTTAAAGCTGAATTTGCTCCAGATTTAGCGGTAGAGGTTGTGCTTAATCAAACTCAAGAAGTAATGGCCGCTAGTGATTGTCTATTAACTGCTTCGGGTACTGTAACCTTAGAAGCTGCTTTGATTAAGCGACCAATGGTTATCTGTTATAAGTTTAGCCCGGTTACCTTTTTATTAGCTCGCTGGTTAGTTAAATTGAAGTGGTTCTCTTTACCTAATTTATTAGCAGATAAAACTTTAGTCCCTGAACTCTTGCAAAAAGATGTTTGCGCTAAGAATATTGTTCCCTTGATTAAAGAACGTTTATATCAGGACCAAAGTGATTTGAATGAAAGTTATACTAAAATCCATCAGCAACTAAAGTGCGACGCGAGTAAACAAGCAGCTAAAGCCGTACTTGATGTTTTATCGAGTAACTCTTTAGTAAGTAAATAAGAAATAAAATAGAAAAACCTATTTCTAGCAAATTATGACGAGTAAATAATATGGCGAACAAACAAACTTTTCCTGATTTTGAATACCCTGTAGCATATTGTATTGCGGGAGTTGATGAAGTAGGTCGTGGCCCTTTGGTTGGCGATGTCGTTACAGCTGCGGTAATTTTAGATCCCGATAATCCTATCGAAGGATTGATGGATTCAAAAAAACTGTCCGAAAAGAAGCGTAACTTACTATCCATTGAAATAAAGGAAAAGGCAATTTCTTGGTCATTAGGGCGCGCCAACCCGCAAGAAATTGATACCTTAAATATTTTACACGCTACTATGCTGGCAATGCAGCGCGCTGTTGCCGGTCTGAACGTTGAACCCGATTTTGTACTAGTTGATGGTAATCGTTGTCCTACATTTTTAGCTAATGTCAGTGCTACCGAGCAACAAAATAATAAAATAGCTAGCCAAGCAGTGGTTAAAGGTGATGCGCGAGTTGCTGAAATAAGTGCTGCTTCTATTATTGCTAAAGTAGCCCGTGATAATGAAATGATCGCCCTAGATAAACTTCACCCTGAATATGGTTTTGCTAAGCATAAAGGTTACCCAACCAAACTGCATTTAGAGAAAATAATTGAACTTGGTGTCCTTGATTGCTATAGACAAAGTTTTAAACCTGTCGCGAGAGTATTAGGTACTTACCATGATTAAGAATATGATTAAAAGCATGGTTACGATTAAGCGCAACACTGAAATATGAGTATTAGCATGACTGAAACCCCCAGCGAAGAAATACTCATAGAAGAACCTAGCATTTTTGTGCCGCCTAAATTTGTCCATTTACGGGTACACAGTGATTATTCAATGTGTGATGGCTTAAAGAAAGTTAAGCCAATAATTGCTCGAGCTGTAGAGCTCAATATGCCTGCACTTGCCTTAACAGATCAAACTAACTTGTGCGGTCTTGTGAAATATTATCATGCTGCCCATGGCGCAGGTATCAAACCTATTATTGGCTGTGATTTTTGGGTTAAAAGTGATGAGTTAGAGGATGAACTGTCACGTATAGTTGTACTTACCACGAATAATGCTGGTTATAAAAATATAACGGAACTGATCTCAAAAGCCTATATGCGCGGACATGTGCAAAACAAAGCCGTTATCGATAAATCTTGGTTGATTGAGTATAAAGAAGGTTTGATTATACTTTCGGGTGGTCGTGAAGGTGACATAGGAAAAGCCTTATTAAAAGGTAATACAGAACTTGTTGCCGAAATGGTCAGTTTTTATCAACAACATTTTGACAGGTGTTTCTTTCTTGAATTAGTCAGAACGGGTCGTGACGATGAAGAAAACTATATCCACCTTGCCGTAGCACTAGCCGAACAAGAAAATTTGCCAGTAGTTGCCACCAATGAAGTGATGTTTCTTGAACCGGATAACTTCGATGCCCATGAGATCCGTGTTGCTATTCATGACGGTTTTACCTTAGACGATAAACGTCGTCCTAAGCGCTATAGTCCTGAGCAATATTTACGTAGTGAAGAGGAGATGTGCGAGCTATTTAGTGACATCCCTGAAGCCCTAGCCAATAGTGTCGAAATCGCTAAACGCTGTAATGTCACCGTTACGCTAGGTGAATACGTATTACCAGATTTTCCGACGGAAGGTTTGGAGATAAATGATTTTTTCATTAAGGTTTCTGAAAAAGGTTTAGAAAAACGTCTTGATCAATTATTCGACCGCCAAGCGGATGACTTTGCCCAAATAAGAGCGCCGTATGATGAACGCTTAAAAATTGAGTTAGAAGTAGTAAATAACATGGGGTTTCCCGGTTATTTCTTGATTGTTATGGAGTTTATCCAGTGGAGTAAAGATAACAACATTCCCGTGGGTCCAGGCCGAGGGTCTGGTGCCGGATCTCTTGTTGCTTATGCGCTTGATATTACCGATCTTGATCCACTTGAATATGATTTACTTTTTGAGCGCTTCTTAAATCCTGAACGTGTCTCTATGCCAGATTTCGATATCGATTTCTGTATGGACAGACGTGATGAAGTAATCGATCACGTGGCTGAGTTATATGGCCGTGATGCAGTTTCGCAAATCATTACTTTTGGTACTATGGCGGCAAAAGCTGTTATCCGTGATGTTGGTCGTGTTCTTGGCCATCCTTATGGTTTTGTTGACAGAATTTCAAAACTGATCCCGCCAACGCCAGGTATGACCTTAGCGAAAGCGTTTGAAGAAGAGCCAAAGTTACCTGAGATATACGCACAAGATACTGAAGTAAAAGATCTCATTGATATGTGCCGTATTCTTGAAGGCACAACGCGTAATGCGGGTAAACATGCGGGTGGTGTTGTTATATCTCCCACCACTATTACTGATTTCGCACCACTTTATTGTGATGATGAAGGTAAAAATCCGGTTACCCAGTTTGATAAAAATGATGTTGAAGATGCAGGCTTAGTTAAGTTCGATTTCCTCGGACTAAGAACATTAACTATTTTACAATGGGCCATAGAAATGGCCGATGTTAAATTGCTTAAAGCCGGCAAAGAGCCAATTGATATCACTAAGATTGATCTTGAAGATAAAGCAAGCTTTAAGCTATTACTTGCCTCGAAAACCACTGCAGTGTTTCAGCTTGAATCTAGTGGTATGAAATCTTTAATTGATAAATTAAAACCCGATTGCTTTGAAGATATTATCGCACTGGTAGCTTTATTTAGACCAGGGCCACTGCAATCAGGCATGGTTGATAACTTTATTGAACGTAAGCATGGCCGTGAAGAAGTTAGTTATCCTGATGCCACATGGCAACATGAAGATTTACAACCGGTTCTCGAACCAACTTACGGCATTATCTTGTATCAAGAACAAGTTATGCAAATTGCCCAGGTACTTGCTGGTTATTCGCTCGGTGGTGCAGATATGCTTCGCCGTGCTATGGGTAAGAAAAAACCTGAAGAAATGGCTAAGCAGCGAGCTGGTTTTGAACAAGGCGCGAAAGATCGAGGTGTTGATGGCGAGCTAGCCATGAAGATATTCGATTTGGTTGAAAAATTCGCGGGTTATGGTTTCAACAAATCGCATTCTGCTGCTTATGCATTAGTGTCTTATCAAACGTTATGGATGAAGACACATTTTCCTGCGCCATTTATGGCGGCGGTAATGTCCGCAGATATGGATAACACGGAAAAAATTGTCACCTTAGTTGATGAATGTGGCAATATGGACATAGATTTATTGCCACCTGATGTGAATGCCGGACAATATAAATTTACCGTAAATGAAGATAACCAAATTGTTTATGGTATCGGCGCTGTTAAAGGCGTTGGTGAAGGTCCGATTGAAGCTATTATTAGTGCCCGACAAACAGATGGCCCTTTTATCGACTTATTTGATTTTTGTGCACGCCTTGATCTTAAAAAGACCAATAAGCGTGTCTTAGAAAAATTAATTAAATCAGGAGCTATGGATAGCCTAGGTCCTAAGTATGTTCAAGGGACAGCAAAAGAGCAGGGTGCTAATCGAGCTGTTCTCTTTGCAACGTTACCTGAAGCAATTAAAGCCGCTGAGCAACATGCAAAAGCTGAGTCCTTAGGGCAAAATGATTTATTTGGCTTAATCAATGACGAGCAGACCGATTCCAGACAAACGTTTAAAGAAGTAAGACCTTGGCCTGAAGAGAAGTGGTTAGATGGAGAAAAAGAGACCCTAGGACTTTATTTAACCGGTCATCCAATTAATCGTTATCTAAGTGAAATAAAAAAATATTCTTCCAGCCGCTTAGTTGTTATGCAACCAACGGGTAGAGATAGACAAGCTGTGGCTGTTGGTTTAGTGATTGGGGTACGCGTATTAGTCAATAAACGCGGGCGTCGCTGGGCATTAGTGACCCTAGATGATAAGAGTGCACGAATGGATATTCGCCTCTTTCCAGACGACTATGATCGCTTTGCTGAGTTACTGGTAAATGATGCTATTTTGGTTTGTAGCGGACAGGTCAGCTTTGATGATTATTCTGGTGGTAATACAATGACCGCTCGGGATATAATGACAATCACTGACGCGCGAGAAAATTATCTTAGCTCTATCGATATTCAAGTCGATAATAGTTTAATATCAGATGATTTTATCGAACAGTTTTCTCAGGTATTAACACCTTTTAAAGAAGGGACCTGTCCAGTGAGAGTTTTTTATCAGCGCGAAGAAGCCCAAGCTATGCTTGAGTTGGGCGTGCAATGGCGAGTTACGCCAGCCGATGTATTACTGTACGAATTGAAAATATTGCTTGGTGAAGAACGTGTCGCCATGGAATTTAAATAACAACTAGTTAGCTTAAGATATTGGGTAAGGTTCTTTATTGAAAGAATTGCTTAAGGTCTTTAACCCAAGGTATTTTGGTTAACTAGTGAAAACGATTTTAAAAAATTAACTAGATTTATTAGGTAAAAATAAACATGTCATTAAACTTTTTAGATTTCGAGCAGCCTATAGCTGAACTTGATGCAAAAATAGAAGAGCTACAATTAGTAAATAACGGCCAGGAGCTTGATCTTGATATTGAAGATCAAATTTTGCAATTACGTGAAAAAAACAAAGAGCAAACTAAGAAGATTTTTTCTAACTTAGACCCTTGGCAAACTGCTCGAGTGGCTCGTCACCCACAACGCCCGTATACATTAGATTATATACCGCGTGTTTTTACTGAATTTGATGAGTTAGCGGGTGATCGTGCTTATGCTGATGATAGTGCTATTGTTGGCGGAACAGCTCGTCTAGATGGCAAAGCTGTTATGATTATTGGTCATCAAAAAGGCCGTTCAACAGCCGAAAAAGTTAAACGTAACTTTGGTATGCCTCGTCCTGAAGGTTACCGAAAAGCACTACGTTTAATGGAAATGGCTGAACGTTTTAATATGCCAATCATTACTTTTATCGATACTCCAGGTGCTTACCCAGGTGTTGGTGCAGAAGAACGTGGACAAAGTGAAGCGATTGCTCGTAACTTAAAAGTTATGGCACGTTTAACTGTTCCAATCGTTTGTACTGTTATTGGTGAAGGCGGATCAGGTGGCGCGTTAGCTATTGGTGTTGGTGATAGAGTGAATATGCTGCAATATGCAACTTATTCAGTAATCTCACCTGAAGGTTGTGCTTCTATTTTATGGAAAACTGCCGAGAAAGCGCCAACAGCAGCAGCAGCAATGGGCATTACAGCTGAGCGCATCAAAGAGTTAGATTTGATTAATAGTATAGTTGAAGAGCCATTAGGCGGCGCACATCGTGACGTAGATATTATGGCTGCGCAACTTAAGCAAGCACTGAAAAAAGATCTTGCTGATCTTGAAGGCTTGAGTAAAGACGAGCTTATCGAACAGCGTTACGAAAGATTAATGTCATTTGGTTACTGTTAACCAGTACCGTAAAACAAGTGTCAAATATACCGTCGGCAACTTACAGTTGTCGACGATTTTTTTATGAATAAACTCACTTCAACTCTTCTTAATACCCTCAAGCCTATTTTCGAATTACACGGAAATATTGAGTTAATTGTTGCCTACAGTGGTGGTATCGACTCGCAGGTGCTCTTACACGCTTTAACGCAATTAAAGAAAAATCAACTTATCAGTAATAAAATTACTGTTTGCCATGTTAACCATGGTTTGAGTAAAAATGCCGAAGACTGGCAAGAATTTTCTAAAAAAGAATGCGCTAAGCTGTCAGTTGAACTGATCATTAAGTGCGTTAATGTACAGGTAAAAGCACAACAATCACTCGAAGCATTGGCGCGTGACGCCCGATACTATGCCTTAAAAACATTAAAAGGTAACAAGTCTTTAGTGCTAACTGGGCATCATAGTGACGACCAAAGCGAAACCTTTTTATTAGCACTTAAGCGTGGTGCTGGTTTAAAAGGGCTATCAGCAATGTCAGTACAAACTCAGCTTGGTCAGCATTTGTTAGTACGCCCCTTATTGAGTGTTTCTCGCCAAGTAATCGAAGCTTATGCAAAAGATAATCAGCTTAGCTGGGTTGAAGATGAGTCAAACCTTGATACGTGTTTTGATCGTAACTTTATCAGACAGCAAATAATGCCACTTTTACGCGATCGCTGGCCAAGTATTAACAATACTATCAATCGCAGCGCTAACCATTGCTTAGCTGGACAAGAGCTATTAGATGAACTTGCACATGAAGATTTAATTACCTGCCAAGCGACTAAGACAAGTTTATATAGTCAGGCTTTAAAAGATCTTTCTCCTGCCCGATTTAATAATGTCATTCGTTTCTTCTTGGCGCAGCAAGATTACCTTATGCCCAGTACTGAGCAGGTTAAGCAAGTAAGACAGCAGCTGCAGGCAAGTGAAGATAAAACCCCTCAAATTAAAGTAGGACAGTGTGTTTTTCGCCGTTTTAAAGATCAGCTATTTATAACACCTGACTATAAAGATATTAGTGACTGGCACAGAGAAATCGACTTATCCGAAGGTGCTACGGTAGTGGAGTTACCTGATGAGTTAGGTAAGTTAACCTTTGCAACTCAGTTAGCTCAAGAGCATGCTAAATCACTAGTGTGTCTACCGACGGTAGGGCAGAAAGTCAGTGTGCAGTTTGGCCATAACAATCCGAAGTGTTTACCTGATTTTAGGCAGCACTCCCGTAGTTTGAAGAAGGTTTTGCAAGAGCTGAATGTAGCCCCATGGCAACGTAAACGTATTGCTTTTTTGTATTACGATAATGAACTTGTTGCTGCGATAGGTCACTTCATTTGTAAATCTTTCATGGTAAATGATACTGGGCTAGGCTTGCATATAAGCCAAAGTCACTTAATCAGTGATACTGATTAGCAGCACTGGTGAGTAGACTGCTTTAGATAATAAAAGTTAAAGAAAAGAGTTTCACCAAAGCTAGATTCAAATAAAAAGGCAGCGAATACACATTGTATTCGCTGCCTTTTTTGTTAATTATTTATAGAGTTTAAGGAGTATTTTAGTATGACTTAAGGGGTTAAGTCACGGTCTATACAATAACTCTAAGCTTTTGTTATATGGTGTGATGCTGCAGCTGAAAACACCACGTCAGTTGAACTATTCAAAGCTGTTTCAGCGGAATCTTGAACAACACCAATAATAAATCCAATAGCAACAACCTGCATAGCAACATCATTATCAATACCGAATAAGCTACAGGCTAATGGAATAAGTAATAGTGAGCCACCCGCGACACCAGAAGCACCACAAGCTGAAATAGAGGCAACCACTGATAATAAAATAGCGGTTGCAAAGCTTACTTCAATATCCAAACTATTAGCTGCAGCTAAGGTTAATACGGTAATGGTAATTGCCGCACCCGCCATGTTGATAGTCGCACCTAGTGGGATGGATACAGAGTAGGTGTCTTCATGTAAATCTAATTTTTTACACAAAGCCATATTCACGGGAATATTTGCAGCGGAGCTACGGGTGAAAAATGCAGTAATACCTGACTCTCTAAGACAAGTGAATACTAAAGGATATGGATTTTTCTTTGTGATGATAAAAACAATTATTGGGTTAACTATTAAAGCAATAATTAGCATTGCGCTAAGTAGTACTGCAACCAAATGACTATATTCACCTAAAGCGGTAAAACCGGTTGTGGCTACTGTGTTTGCCACCAAACCGAAGATACCTAGTGGTGCAAAACGTATTACCACACGTACGACACTCGAAATAGCTTCGCTTAAATCATGTACCATCAACTTACTTGATGCATTCGCATGCTTTAATGAAAAGCCTAAACCTAAGCCCCAAGCTAGCACGGCAATAAAGTTACCACTTGCTACAGCCGTCACTGGATTCTCAACAACTTTAAAGGCGAGGGTAGCTAATACTTCGGTTAATTTTTGTGGCGGGTTAGCAGTAGCACCGGCAAGATCTAAGGTAAGTTCAGTCGGAAAAGCGAAACTTAACAATACGGCAATAAAAGCCGCACTTAGTGTACCTATAAAATATAAGCTAACGATGGGTTTTAACTCAGCGCTGCTGTCGATTTTTTGGTTAGCGATGGCAGAGGTAACTAAAACCAGTACTAGAATAGGTGCAACGGCTTTTAGTGCGCTTACAAACAGATTGCCCAGCATGCCAAAGGTTTTCGCTGATTCAGGTGATATGGTAGCTAATAAGCTGGCTAGGATAATAGCGACAATGATTTGGCTCACTAAACTAGACGATTTTACTTTTTGAAAAAAAGATGCATTAGGTATATTTTCGGTGATCATTGTTTAGCCTGTTTCTCGGTAGCTTTTTAATTATGAGGGAGTTTTATCATTGAAGAATAGCTATTGTCTAGAGCTATTCGATAAACCAAGAGAATTAACAGTTAAAGCGTGTTTTTTCATAGAAATATAAGATGATGCGCGTATAATTACGCCATTAAAACAACGCTCACCTTTGGAAAAACTATGCCTACAGAACAAGCATTAAAAAACCGCAGTAATAATAGCTGTGAACTTTGTACCAGTACAGAAACCTTGGTAGTTTATCCTGTACCACCAACAAGTGATTTAAGTGCCCAGCAGGCTATTTATCTTTGTCAGAATTGTTTATCGCAAATAGAAGGTCAAAGTGAGTTAGATGTGAATCACTGGCGTTGTCTAAATGACAGTATGTGGAATCAAGAGCCAGCGGTTCAAGTTATGTCGTACCGTATGTTACACAAGCTTTCTGCTGAGAGTTGGGCTCAAGATGCGCTAGATATGATTTATTTAGAAGACGAAGTTAAAACGTGGGCAGAGCAAGGTTTAGCTGCAGAACGCAGGGACGGACCAACACGCGATAGTAATGGTGCAGAATTACAAGATGGCGATAATGTTACCTTGATTAAAGATTTAAAAGTTAAAGGGGCAAACTTTACCGCTAAGCAGGGTACTATGGTGCGTGGTATTACCCTTACTGATAATCCTGAGCATATTGAAGGCAAAGTTAATGGCACTCGTATAGTCTTGGTATCAGCTTACTTGAAAAAAGCA
This sequence comes from Colwellia sp. 75C3, assembly GCF_002836255.1. Classification (GTDB taxonomy): domain Bacteria; phylum Pseudomonadota; class Gammaproteobacteria; order Enterobacterales; family Alteromonadaceae; genus Colwellia. The sequence continues at coordinate 331,277 of NZ_PJAU01000060.1, forward strand.
TAAGCAATATCAGATAAGCTTTTAAGTTTAATTACACATTAAAACTTGGATGTTAAAGTTAAGGCATTAAAAAACGCTGTGATATTGCTATCACAGCGTTTTTATTTTTTATAAAGAAAAGGGATAAAGCCAAAAGAATAAAGCCTAAAAGGAGGCCAATTCAAAGGTCTTTATTGATTCTTTTTTCTAAATGATTCACAGGCGATTTCATCTTCACATTCACCGTAAAGATACAAGCTGTGGTTGGTTAGCTTAATTTTATGAGCTACAGCAATATCACTTTGTCTTTGTTCAATAACATTGTCTTCAAACTCGACAACTTTACCGCATTTTAGACAAACCAAATGGTCGTGGTGAGCCTTATGGGCTAATTCAAATACTGATTTACCGCCTTCAAAATGGTGACGGGTAACAATACCTGCATCATCAAACTGGTTTAATACTCGGTATACCGTTGCTAAGCCAATTTCTTCATTTTGTTCTAACAATAATTTATAAACATCTTCTGCACTGATATGTTGATTATTTGGCTGTTGAAGAATGCAAAGGATCTTTATTCTAGGCAGGGTGATTTTTAATCCAGCTCTTTTTAGCTCTTCGTTTTGTTCAGCCATATTAAGTCTCTAAAGTGATTAAGTAATTTAATAGCAAAATTATAGGGGGTTATCGAGGAAGAGAAAAGCTTTAGTTTTATTCTTTGACTAATATGTTCGCTTTGGTGGAAAAAGATAAAAAAAAAGCCCAAATAATGGACTCTTTCTATGATAACCTTTATTAAAATATGGTTATTAAGCGAATTCTGCTAAACACATTTCGTCATTTAATTGCACAAGCCATTTATCTACACGCTCTTCAGTTAGCTCACTTTGTCTGTCTTCATCAATACATAAGCCAATAAACGTATTTTCATCAACAAGCGCTTTTGATGCTTCAAATTCATAACTTTCGGTTGACCAGTTACCAACAACGATTGCACCTTTACTCTCAACGATGTCGCGCAATGGCTCCATAGCGTCACAAAAGTATTCAGAATAATCTTCTTGATCGCCTAAGCCATAAATAGCGACTAATTTATCAGTAAAGTCTATTGCTTCCAAATCAGGTAAAAAATCATCCCAATCACATTGGTTTTCACCGTAATACCAGGTAGGAATACCTAAAATAAGTAAATCGAACTCAGCGATTTCCTCTTTAGTGCTTTTGGCAATGTCTTTTACATCAACCATTTGCTTACCCAATTTTTTCTGGATCATTTTACCAATTGCTTCAGTGTTACCTGTATCACTGCCGAAGAATAAACCTACGATTGCCATGAAATGCTACCTTATTGTGCTTTCTTAAAAAGAATATTACTTAATGTGCGCTGCTAATGATTCTATTAACAGCGACTCTATTAATTCGCTTCGACTCATTTGTTGAGTTTCAGCTAACTGTTCTAATTGTTCAAATAAACTGTGATGCACTTTAAACTCTACGCGTTTTAAGCCATTATTTTTATCACGTTTTACTTGATTACGTTTGTTGATTTTTATCTGTACACTACGCGAATTAGGGTTCGTTTTTGGACGCCCAGGACGCTTTTCATCGCTAAATAAGTCGATAGTGGTTAAGTCAGTTATTTCTTTTGCCATGAGTTAACCAACACCCTGACTTTCCCAGACAAACTGGATAATACCTTTAGCAATAAAGCCTGCACAGCCTAAAAATAGAACAAAATATACAACAACTTTACCCATTAGTGGCACGTCATTTTTATTCATCACATCATAAATAGAAAGACCGATGAAGCCAAAGATAAAAAGGAAAAATAAATTAAGGCCAATTGCCTCAATAAGCTCTAAATGTTCTGCTAGCATAGTGGTTGATTGTTTCTTATACACTAAGGCCAAATAACACTAAGGCCAAAAAATTGGCCGCATTATAGCATATCCTTCACGCCAGACCATTAGCATTTCGGCTATTTAGGGAAAAATAATAACGTTTGCTGGTGTTAAGTATTTTGATCTTTATCAAAGATAGTAGAAATCGACTAGTAATCTCTTTACTAAAACAATGCTATATCGCTAAGATTTGATAAAGTCGACGACAATTTTATTGAAAGCAATAGTCTTTTCAGCATGGAGCCAGTGTCCAGCGCCTTGAATTATTTTTGCTTTACTATTAGGTAAAAGTGCAGTGATAGCTTCTTTATATTCAGGCAGAATATAATCTGAACTACCCCCCTTGATAAATAACGTCTGCCCTAGGTAAGCTGATTTATTCTCGGGGATTTTATTAGCCTTCATTATTTGGGGATAACATAATGCAATATTGTTAATACTACATTTAAAAGCAAACTTACCTTGTGAATCTAACGCTAAATTACGTAATAAAAACTGTCTAACACCGATGTTCTCTACAAATGGCGTTAGTTGTTTATCAGCATCTTTTCGTTTGAAAACTTGCGATAAATCGATAGCTTGTAAGCCTTCAATAATTTTTAAATGATGTGCAGGGTAACTAACGGGGGCAATATCAGCTACCAGTAGCTTAGTAATACGTTCGGGTTGCGCTAAAGCGACTTGTATCGCTATTTTTCCGCCCATTGAATGACCAAGTAATATACAGGTATCAATTTCTAAATAATCTAATAAATTGATAATGTCTTGGGCTAACTCAGTGTAATCCATTGTATTCCCATGGAATGAATCACCATGATTTCTAACATCGACACTGGTTACACAATAGTCTTGGGATAGTGGCTTTGCCACCATATTAAGGTTTTCTAAACTACCAAATAGACCATGTATCAGCACTAGGTGCTGGCCAGTGCCAATCTGTTTATAGTTAAGTATTTTAGCTTGATTTGTCATTACGTTATTGGATTTTATTTGGCTATCATTAGTAATATTGTCATATTTTTAGCAACTATTTGCAAATAAATGAGTTCAACAGATTGGATTTTCACTATATAATCTTTCGCGAATTATTTAAGTTAAGGGTAACAATGAAAAACATCGAAATAGATGAAGAGCTTTATCATTATATTGCCACCAATACTCAGTTTATTGGTGAAAGTGCTTCTGCCATTTTACGTCGTTTGCTAAATTTCGGTGTAGAAGCCAAGCTTGAAACCGTTGCCGTTAACGAACCTTCAGCTGTGCCTGAAGTAATGACGCTGCCTGAGACTGAAAAGTCAGCAGAGAAAGCACAGGTTACTGAAACTAAAAAGTCTGAAAGTATCGCAGCTGTTAAAGTTATAGCTGTTAGTCATGAAACAGTCTTTAATTTTATTAATAAAGAAGAATTGGCAATGCAGCGTGGCGCTGTCGGTCGATTTTTATTAATTCTCGCTGCATTATACCGTGCGCACCCAGAGCAGTTCTCTGTGGTGACTGAAATAAGTGGTCGTGATCGATTATATTTTGCTAATAGTGAAAGTAAATTAGCAGAAAGTGGTAGCAGTACCAAACCTCGCCAAATACCAGAAAGTCCTTTTTGGGTTATTACTAACTCTAACACCACACGTAAAAAAATGATGTTAACCAAAGCTTCTATATCATTAGGTTACAGCGACAGTGATGTTGAAAAGATTCGAGAGTTACTTTAGTAAAGTAACGTTGACTAAGACTGATAATAATTAAGAAGATGATATGAGTATCCACCCTTTTGCCGGTAAACCTGTTCGTCCTGAAGATAGAATTAATATTGGTCAGCTTGTTAGTGACTATTTTTTGCAAACGCCAGATGTAAGTTTAGCAGCAGAGCAAGTCAGCTTTGGTACTTCGGGTCACCGAGGTAGTGCAACTAAGCGCAGCTTCAATGAACAACACATTATTGCTATTTGCCAAGCTATTGCTGAATATCGCCAACAAAATGCTATCAATGGTCCTCTTTTCTTAGGTAAAGATACGCATGCGTTATCTGAGCCTGCTTTTGCTAATGCTATTTCGGTGCTTATTGCGAACGGCGTTAATGTGGTAATACAAAGTGACGCCTTATCAGGAAAGGGCTTTACACCTACACCAGTGATATCTCGTTTAATCATTAGTCATAACAAATCAAATTCCGAAAACCTTGCCGATGGTATTGTAATTACACCGTCGCACAATCCACCCAGTGACGGTGGTATTAAATATAACCCACCTCATGGCGGACCTGCTGAAGGCGGAATTACCAAAAAAATTGAGCAGCGTGCTAATGAAATAATTACCGCAGGCTTAGTGGATGTTAAACAACTAGCTTATCCCGAAGCATTACAATCATCCTTGCTTAAACAAGAAGACTTTATTAGTCATTATGTTGACCAGCTTGATCAAGTAATTGATATGGCAGCAATAGCCAAGGCCGGTGTCACTATTGGTGTAGATCCATTGGGCGGTTCAGGTATCGCCTACTGGCCGGTTATAGCCAAGAAATATCAGCTGAATATGACTATCGTTAATGAAGTCGTTGATAGCAGTTTTGCTTTTATGCCGTTAGATAAAGATGGCAAAATTCGCATGGATTGTTCGTCAAAATACGCCATGGCAGGATTAATCGCCATGAAAGATGATTTCGATGTAAGTGTTGGTAATGATCCTGATTTTGACCGACATGGTATTGTTACGCCAAGTGGTGGTTTAATGAATCCTAACCATTATCTCGCCGTAGCCATTCACTATTTAATGACTCATAGAGATTGGCCAACGAGCTGTAAGATAGGAAAAACCTTGGTCTCTAGCTCATTAATTGACCGCGTTGCCAAACAGCTTTCACGCCCGCTTTCAGAAGTTCCTGTTGGTTTTAAGTGGTTTGTTGATGGTTTAGCTGATGCGAGTTATGCCTTTGGCGGAGAAGAAAGTGCGGGTGCGTCTTTTCTTTCTCGTGATGGCAGTACTTGGACTACGGACAAAGACGGTTTTATCTTAGCGTTATTAGCGGCAGAAATTCTTGCTGTTACCGGTAAAGACCCTTATCAGTATTACCTTGAACTAACTAAAACGTTAGGTGAACCTTGTTATGGTCGAGTTGAGGCTGTTGCTTCATTTGAACAAAAACAAGTACTAACAGCGCTATCAAGTGATGATGTTAAAGCCCAAACTCTTGCCGGTGATAACATCACTCAAGTGCTTTCACACGCGCCAGGTAATAACGCGGCAATAGGTGGCATAAAAGTGGTGACCGATAACGGTTGGTTTGCTGCTCGTCCATCTGGCACTGAAGATATATATAAAATTTATGCTGAAAGTTTTATTGATGATAACCATCTACAAATCATTATCAGTGAAGCACAAGCTATTGTAAGTGCTTCATTTAAAGCTGCTGGCTTGTAAGTTATTGCTATTTAAGGGTTATCGCTAAATCGTGTGATAACCCTTCTTCTCTTCAAAATCCCCCCTATTTGCTTGAACATAACCCACTGTAAACAATATTGCTCATTTCTTCTGACTTGCATGGCAATTCATTGTCTTTCTTTATTGAATGTCAGTTGACGTAAAGGTAAAGTTTGAATAGGTTATTACGTCGTACCTACTTCTTACTTAGAGGCAGGTATAAATTAGCTATACTAAAAAAAACAATTAATCCTAGCTATACATTTTCGCAGACTCTGACCGTAATATTTACGTGTAGGGGAACAAGAAGAGAACATTATGAGCACAGAACTTTATAATGATGGACCAGTAGTGCATCAGCCTACTTTTATCGACGGCACCAGTGTTGAAATCCCTGAACTGAGAATTTTAGACCAAGACGGTACTACTTATCCTAATGCTGATTTACCAGATATAGATCAAGCGTCAGCGACTAAAATATATCAGACACTTGCCTTTCATCGCGTATTAGATGAACGCATGGTGGCATCACAACGCCAAGGCCGTTTGAGTTTCTATATGACGGCTTTAGGTGAAGAAGCTACTAGTGTTGGTGGTGCTGCGGCATTACAGCCGCAAGATATGATTATGATGCAGTATCGTGAGCAAGGTGCATTAATGTATCGTGGCTTTAGCCTTGAAAACTTTATGAATCAGCTTTTCAGTAATGCTGAAGATTTAGGTAAAGGCCGTCAAATGCCAATACATTATGGCTCTAAAGCATTGAACTGTATGACAGTATCTTCTACGCTTGCTACGCAAATCCCTCAAGCGGCAGGTTATGCTTATGGGCAAAAACTGCAAGGACTTGATGCGGTTACCCTTTGTTACTTTGGTGAAGGCGCAGCATCAGAAGGTGATTTTCATGCGGGTTTAAATATGGCAGCAGTGCAAGAGGCGCCAGTCATCTTTTTCTGTCGAAATAATGGTTACGCAATTTCTACTCCTTCAGATGAACAGTTTAAAGGTAACGGCATTGCTTCTCGCGGTGTTGGTTATGGCATGAAAACAATTCGTATTGACGGTAATGACATTCTTGCTGTACTTAAAGCAACTCAAATTGCGCGTGCTTATGCGGTAAAAGAAAGTAAACCCGTGTTAATTGAAGCGATGTCTTATCGTCTTGGCGCACATTCTACTTCAGATGATCCATCGGGTTATCGTACCAAGGAAGAAGAAGCAAAGTGGCAAAGCCATGATCCTATTTTACGTATGAAAAATTGGATGCTTAAACAAAACTGGTGGGATGAAGAGCAAGAAACAGCGCTGTTCGAAAAGTATCGAGAAGAAGTACTAGCAGCAGTAAAAGTTGCTGAGAAAATAGATAAACCGCATATAGATACCATGATAACCGACGTTTATGATGTGCCTTCAGCGCAATTACAAGCTCAATTAGATGAAGTGAAAGTTCACGTCAAAAAATATCCAGAAGCATATCCGTTCACAGCAGGGAAATTTTAATCATGGCGCAAGTTAACTTATTACACGCTATTAATAGCGCACTAGATATTGCCATGGCTGAAAATGAGCGCACGGTATGTTTTGGTGAAGATGTTGGTCATTTTGGTGGTGTATTTCGCGCGACCAGTGGTCTCCAAGAAAAATATGGTAAAGCGCGTTGTTTTAATAGCCCGTTAGTAGAGCAGGGCATTATTGGTTTTGCTAATGGTTTAGCTGCTCAAGGTACTGTTGCTATTGCTGAAATTCAATTTGCAGATTACATCTTTCCTGCCTTTGACCAAATCGTCAATGAAGCCGCTAAATTTCGTTACCGTACCGGTAATGAATTCAATGTCGGTAAACTGACAATACGTAGTCCATACGGTGGCGGTATTGCGGGTGGTTTGTATCATAGCCAATCGCCAGAAGCTTATTTTGCTCATACACCAGGCTTAAAAGTTGTTATTCCACGTAATCCATATCAGGCGAAAGGTTTATTACTTGCTTCTATTCGTGACGATAATCCGGTGATATTTTTTGAGCCGAAGCGTTTGTATCGTGCATCGGTTGGCGAAGTGCCAGAAGAAGATTATCAATTACCATTAGGTAAAGCAGAAGTGGTACAAACGGGTACAGATATTACTTTACTCGCTTGGGGCGCACAGATGGAAATCATTGAAAAAGCCGCACAAATGGCGAGTAACGAGGGTATATCTTGCGAAGTCGTCGATTTACGTACTATTTTACCCTGGGATATAGAAACGATTACCAACTCGGTCATGAAAACAGGTCGTTTGCTTATTAGCCAAGAAGCGCCATTAACGGCAGGTTTTGCCAGTGAAATTGCGGCAACTATTCAAAGCGAATGTTTCTTACACCTTGAATCGCCCATTGCGCGAGTTTGTGGTTTAGATACGCCATACCCATTAGCATTAGAAAAAGAGTATGTTAGCGATCATCTAAAAGTGTATGAAGCCATTAAAAAGACCGTTAACTTTTAACGATAATACCAGTTTCATTAATTAGGTGGTTTACTTTATACGTAGAAAAAACGACATAATACAAGGCATTTATTCTAATAACTAGTTGTTCTAATTATTAAATAAATAACGCAGTAATTAGTTGTTTTAACCAGTAGAAATGACCACAAAATTGATGAGATTGGTATAAATCTCTATTAGCAGGAAACAGAACATGAGTATTGATTTTATATTACCTGATATTGGTGAAGGTATCGTTGAGTGTGAACTCGTCGAATGGTTAGTTAAAGAAGGTGAAGTGATTGTTGAAGATCAGCCTATTGCTGATGTGATGACGGATAAAGCGTTAGTGCAAATCCCTTCAATGTATTCAGGCGTAGTAGAAAAGCTTTATTATAAACAAGGTGATATTGCCAAAGTACATTCACCACTTTTTTCTATGACACCAGAAGGTGATAGCAGTGCTGATAATACAGCCGGAGCTGAACTAGAGGCTAATGCTGAAGTCAGCGGACAAGCTGATAGCGTAACAGCGGAACATGCAAATAAAGAAGTCGTTGCACAGTCAGTTACGAGTCCAGCAGTTGCTCCATCATCAGTCAACGGTGAAGCCGTTGTTAGCAATACTAAAACTGACAATGGTAAAGCATTAGCAAGTCCTGCAGTTAGACGTGTAGCACGTGAACTTGATATTAATATTCATCAAGTTGCCGGTAGTGGTAAAAAAGGTCGTGTCTATAAAGATGATGTGGTTGCTTATAGCCAAAATGGTGCAAGTGTTGTATCTACTGTTGTTGCCGGTGGTGCTGTTATTGGTAGTACAAGTGTAGAGCCGATTCGCGGTATTAAGAAGATTATGGCAACCGCGATGCAAAATAGTGTTAGTACTATTCCGCACTTTACTTATTGTGAAGAAATAGATTTAACTGAACTTATCGCTTTACGTGGCGAATTAAAAGAAGTTTACGCTAAACAAGATATCAAGTTAACTATGATGCCTTTCTTTATGAAAGCTATGTCATTAGCGATTAAAGAATATCCATTGGTTAATACCAAAGTAAATGATGATTGTACTGAGCTGACTTACTTTAATGACCATAATATTGGTATGGCGGTTGATTCTAAAGTGGGCTTGCTTGTACCTAATATTAAGCAGGTACAAACTAAGTCAATATTAGATTTAGCGAACGACATTATGCGTTTAACAAATGATGCTCGTAGTGGACGTGTTGCCAGTGAAGATCTAAAAGGTGGCACTATTACCATTTCTAATATTGGTGCTATTGGTGGAACTGTAGCGACACCTATTATCAATAAACCAGAAGTGGCTATTGTTGCATTGGGCAAGTTGCAAAAATTACCACGCTTTAATGAGCAAGGTGATGTTGTAGCACGCAGTATTATGCAAGTAAGCTGGTCTGGTGATCATAGAGTTATAGATGGCGGCACTATCGCGCGTTTTTGTAACTTATGGAAATCATTCCTAGAGAAACCAAGCCATATGTTAGTTCATATGAGCTAGTGAATAATACAGAGTTAAGTTACTTATTTTCTAGTATTTAATTATAGTATTAAAAAAGCCCCGTTATCTTCAGGTACTAACATTGGTTAATACTTGAAGATAACGGGGCTTTTTGTTTATAGGTCATTAACTTAATTGAAGTTAATGGCCTATATTAATTTATGTGTTTTTTAACCATTAAAAGCCACATTGTTTGCCTTGGTTTTTATTCTTCAACCAAACGTGCAATGGTGCAAAGTAATCTAAGATTGCACTAGCGTCCATTTGCTCATTACCTGTTACCACTTTATAAGCTTGTTGCCATGGTTGGCTAGAGCCCATTTCTAGCATGGTGTTAAGTGCAGCACCTGCTTCTTTAGAGTTGTATATTGAACAACGGTGTATTGGATCAGTATTGCCTGAAATTTCACATAACGCACGATGGAATTCAAATTGTTGAATGTGTGCTAAGAAATAGCGGCTATAAGGAACGCCACCAGGTACGTGGTATTTAGCTCCGGGATCAAATGCAGTAGCATCGCGATCGATTGGGGCAGCAACACCTTGGTACTTCTCACGTAATTCCCACCATGAAGTGTTGTAGTTTTCAGGAGTGATTTCACCTGAGTAAACTTTCCAACGCCATTGATCAACCATCAAACCAAAAGGAATGAAAGCAATTTTATCAAGCGCTTGCTTCATTAATAAGCCAATATCTTTTGACTCATCAGGAATGGTGTCAATTAGGCCTATTTCTTTTAAGTATTTAGGCGTAACAGATAAAGCAATGGTATCGCCAATGGCTTCATGGAAACCGTCATTAGCACTGTTTTGGAAGTATACTGGTTGATCTTTATAAGCACGTTGATAGAAGTTGTGCCCTAACTCATGGTGAATAACATTAAATTCTTCACCTGTTTTCTGGATGCACATCTTAATACGAATATCGTCTTTTGCATCAAGATCCCATGCACTGGCGTGACAAACTACGTCTCTATCGGCAGGTTTAGTGAATAATGAACGTTCATAAAAAGTTTCAGGTAAAGCGTCAAAGCCTAATGAAGTGAAAAACTTTTCAGCGCCTCTCACCATCTGTTTTTCATCGTAGTTATGTGCAGCTAATTGCTTAGTTACGCTATAACCTGGATCGGCATCTTCAGGAGCGACTAAATCATAGATATTACCCCATGACTGTGCCCACATATTACCTAATAAATGTGCTGGGATAGGTTTGTCTTGCGCCACTTTATCTGTACCGTAAGTTTCACCTAACTCAGTTCTCACATAACAATGTAAGTCATCATATAAAGGTTTTACTTGTCCCCATAAACGATCAAGCTCTTTAGCAAAATCATCGGCAGGCATATCATAATTTGAACGCCACATTGCGCCTAAATCTTTATAACCAAGTCCTTTAGCGCCTTCATTAGCAAGTTCAGCTTGACGAGTATAAAGTGGTTTCATTTCAGGGCTAATTTCGCGCCATCCAGACCACATTTCTAGTAATTCATCGTAATCACGAGAATTGGCCATTGTCGCAGTCATATCGCCTAAGCTTAATTTTTTACCGGCTTTGGTGGTATAGCTACCTTTACCGTAAAGACTACCAAGTTTAGCGCCAATGTTGGCAAGTTCAGCTGATTTCTCTGAATCTTGTGGAGCGGGCATAACCAAGCTTTGTTTTAATATGTTTAATTGACGTCTTTGTGTCACGTTAACGTCTACTTTATCAAACGTCGCGGCTTTCATGGCGTATCTAACACCAGCCTCAGTTGATTTTTGATCGGCTTCAGCGGCTAATGAAGCGGTGTCTTCAGTTATAAAGTTGGCGTAAATCCAGGCGGCACGAGAACCCTCTAGGTTCAATTTCACCATTTCTTTGGCAACATTATCTAAGAATTTTTGTGCATCTGCTGCGGTTAATGGTGCTTGTGCATTGATGGACGTTGCTTTTTCTACTGATGCCTGTTGACTTGAATCTTGACTGCACGCGGTTAAAGAAGCGGCAATAACTATAGCAAGGCCTGTAAACTTGAATGTTTTTTTCATCTGTTTCATTTTTATAATGATTATTAGGTGGGGCTAGTATATAAAATTGTGTGATTGATACAAAGTTTATAGTGGAAATAGTTACTTAGAGGAAGGAGAGCTCGAATTTTAAGCAAAAAAAAGCTCATTCAAAAGAATGAGCAAACTACAACATGAAACAGTGTTGAGATATAAAAACAATAATAAACAAAAACAATGGTATATAGGGAGTCAATTGAGACAGAGAGTTATTAAATTCACTGCTTGCTTGAAACTGAGATTATAATAAATGCTCTGCCTGTATTTTACTGTATAGATACCGTAACGATTTGTAATAGTGTCCATGATATACTAGGGTCTGTTGACCTAACTCGGTTAAATTTTGTTCGTCTGTCTTAAAGCAAGCAAAAATTTTTACTCGCGGCGGGTAGTGTGAAGCCTAGTCACTCTAAGCAAACACTACTCAAAAAAGAGTATAGTATTTTAGCCGAATCCTTCGGACAGCGTTTGTTGAGCGTTTTTACGGCGTTATCGCCTTTTTATGTGGAACAACCACATTACAAAGACTCTGCCTTGTATAAACACCCAACAAACGGCTGCAAAAATAATCTCGAAAGGTCAACAGTCCCTAGATTCCGAATTAATCTGATGAGTCGCTTTTAAAAGCTTGACCTATTTACAAAAAATACGCTATTTTAAACGGGTGTTTAAAATAGTCGTTTAGTTTATATATTAAATTATCAAAACAGCAAGTAGTAGAAGAGAGTATGAGTACTAAAAATAAAATATTAGATGCCGCCGATGTACTTTTTGCCGATAAAGGCTTTAATGGTACGTCCTTAAGAGAAATTACTAGTCAAGCTAATGTCAATTTAGCGGCAGTAAATTATCACTTTGGATCCAAAAAAGAGTTGATTAAAGCGGTTATGTCTCGCTATATGGATGAACTTTCACCTCAATTGGAATCCGCTCTATCTTTAGTTTGTGAAGCTGAATTAAAGCCAAGTCTACATGATGTTTTCTCTGCTTTTATAGCGCCATTGTTAAACCTTAATGAGTTTAAAGAAAATGGTACCAGTACTTTTTTACAGTTGCTTGGACGTGGTTATGCCGACAGTCAGGGTTTCTTACGCTGGTTTTTAACAACACAATATCCCAACGTATTCACTAATTTCACTAAAGCCGTAAAAATTGCGTATCCTGAATTAAGTACTGAAGAAATGTTCTGGCGCTTACATTTCACTATGGGCACTATTGTTTTTACTATGTCATCAAGTGAAGCCTTAATTGACATTGCTGAAAATGACTTTAACAATAAGTTAGACATAGCAGGGGTTATCGAACGCGTTATTCCTTATGTCGCTGCGGGTGTTGCAGCGCCAATTACTAATCATTAGCATCAGTTACAGTTCGACCAATACTTGCCTTGTTTCTCTTCTGAGCAACAATGGCAAGTAATATGCTAACACTCTAAACAATGCTCCAGACGGGCTAAAACCTTTCTAAATCAGTACGGTGTTTTCCTATGCCAAGACACTATCTATAAATTAATTAAATCTCACGATAATTATTCAAGACAAGTTCTGCTTTTAACAACAATTTGTATTATAATCCGCCCCAATTATGCTATTTCAGTATTTTACGAGTTTATTTAGGGTTTAGGTGACATATGAGTGTTGATGCAATTGGCTTATCAGCGGATTTATTAAAAGCGGTTAAAGAGTGTGGTTATAAGAATTTAACCCCTATTCAACAAGAAGCAATTCCTGTTATTCGCCAAGGTACTGATCTTTTAGCAAGTGCGCAAACAGGCACAGGTAAAACCGCTGCCTTTAGTTTGCCTATTTTAGATGCCATTGCTAAAGCTAATCATGCTGCTAATAGCTCTGCTAATTCTACAGATGAAGAATCTGGAAATGTAAAAAGTGCTTCAGGTCAAGCTATACGTGCGTTGATATTGACACCTACCCGCGAACTTGCCAATCAAGTTGCTGCGAATATCAAACAGTTTAGTCAATATCTACCAATCAAAAGTGGTGTTGTTTATGGTGGTGGTAAAATGCCATCACAAACTAAAATGTTAAAACAAGGTCTTGATGTTTTAGTGGCGACACCAGGTCGTTTGTTAGAGCATTTAGCGTTGCACAATGTTGACTTATCACAAGTGAAATTTCTTGTGCTTGATGAAGCCGATCGCATGTTAGATATGGGCTTTTTAAATGATATTGAAAAACTATTGTTAGCGGTTAAGCATAAGCATCAAACTTTGATGTTTTCTGCAACTTTTTCAGACCGTGTCAAATCGTTAGCAAATCAATTATTAAAATCTCCAAAAACCATCAGTGTTTCTAAAGAAAACACGACTTCTGGTAAAATTAAACAAGCCGTTTATTGGGTTACTGAAGAGCGTAAACGAGAATTACTTTCAGAAATTATTGGTGTTAATAACTGGAAGCAAGTACTTGTATTTGCAGGTACCAAAGAAAGTGCAAATACCTTAGCAAAAGAATTAAAGCTTGATGGAATAAAAGCGGCATTATGTCACGGTGATAAAACTCAAGGCGCAAGAAACAAAGCGTTAGAACAGTTTACTGAAGGCAAAGTACGTGTATTAGTTGCTACTGACGTAGCCGCTCGTGGTTTAGATATACCAGATCTTGCTTATGTTGTGAACTTTCACTTACCATTTTTACCTGAAGATTATGTCCACCGTGTTGGTCGTACAGGTAGAGCAGGTAAGTCAGGTACCGCAATTTCTTTAGTAAGTCCTAAAGACGAACGCTTTTTAGAAAACATTGAGCAATTAATTGAACGTAAGTTTGAACGAATTGTCGCTCCTGGTTATGAGTTTAATCGCTTAGAAGCTAGCGAATACCAAGAAGCAGCGGTTAAGCGCGAGAGTAAGAATAGATATCGTGCAACGCAAGAAAAGAACCAAAACTTAGCTAAAAAAGACGTTAAAATCAGAGCTATTGGTAAAAACAAAACTGATAGAACAACTACTAAATACAACAGTAAGATTCAGAAGAAACGTTAAGTTTTGCCTGTAATGCTCACTAATAGTAAGATCAAAAACCAGTGATAAGACCTATAATCATAACGGAAACACCTTTTGATAAAAGGCATTGTTGCTGGTTTTGTGGTGAGCCTAGCCAGGTTGTTTTTATTTTCCCCTCCTATAGTTCTGCCTTTTCTGATGTGAGTGATAAGCACTTATCACTCACATCTTCACACCCTGTGATCTCTGTTCCTACTTGCCGTGAGTGCCAAAAATTAGCTAATAAAGCGGAAGAAAGTACAATTTTGGCCGTCAAGGCTAATGTAAAACGACAGTTGATACAGCGTTATGCTAAAGACCTCGCTATTGGAGTTAACTGGACAGAACATGAGTTGGCAACAAGTGAATTTGAGCAAGGGAACTTTGCTGGTTTTGCTCGAAGTGCCTGGTTTATGTACCAAGTGGCAAAAACGAGAGTAAGCTACTTGGCTTGGCCTCTAGTGGCTAATGGCATTGAACTTGAAGAAATTGACCTTGAGGAAATACAAGCAGATAGCTTTACTTTTGATGGTGTCTTATATCCCTCTTTATCCGATGCTATTAATCACTATGCAAAGATATTTCTATTAGATGAACATTATGTTATCGCTGTTTTACAACACCTGGGTAATGGTGATATTGATGAGAAATCATTTGCCCAGGCAGTCCGGTTTTGTCGGTTATTGGTTAATGCTAGCCCAAGTGAACGCAAAGTAGCCTTTAAGGAACTTGTTGCTAACAATCAGTGATGATTTAGTGATTGTTAGATGTTCATAGAGGTTATACCACACTTAAACGAGTAGCTGATTGCATCTTTCTACGATAAAGCGTTTCATCTGCTCGCTCAAAAAAGCTAATTTCATTATCAGCTCTATTCATAAAGGTTGAACCAATACTACAGCCTAGTTGGTATTTGTTTAACAGTACATTACTCGTTAATGCCAGATTTATTCTGTTTTCTATAATGGTTAAAGCCGTATCGTTAGCATTTTCGACGATAATAGCAAACTCATCGCCGCCAAATCTAAATAAACCATCGGAGTCACGGATACACTGGCGTAAAACATTAGCGAATTCTTGTAAAACTAAATCGCCAGTAAGGTGACCATGAGTATCATTAATTATTTTGAATTTATCTAAATCACCTAAAACTAAGCCAACCACACTATGATGGCGATTTGCATTATGCATTGCTCGTTTTAATTGTTCGTCAAAATATCGGCGATTACCTAACCCAGTTAACGCATCTTGCATAGCAAGTTCCATGGCAGCATGATAAGCAATGGCATTTTTAAGCGGGTGTAATAAACACTGGTGAAGTTGCTCTAACACTTTAAAGTTAGTTAAGCTAATAGGGCTATTGATGCCATAGCTGAGTGTACCAATAAAATCATCAGCTATTTTTAACTCAAAACGACGCTCTTTTTTAGCCTTTCTACTACCACGAAGTACTTTATTCAGCTTATGACTTTTAAAGTACAGACCTGAAAAATCAATATACCGGGTAGCTTCGACTGAAAAAATATGTATTAGCTCATCTATATCTAGTGTGGTTTGTAGCTTGGTCATCAGTGCTAATACCTGACGTTTATCAAAAACAGTATTGGTAAAAGTTTCAGCAACAAGCGCATCAGTGCTTAATGTACTATAGGTATTGAATGGTGAAAATCTATTATCAAGTACGTTTAGTGTTTGCATACTACAACCTCATTAACTTTATCTTATAGCGTCAATTGATAAATTAAGACTGCTCCTAGAGCATATTTTGACACTATTTTTAGCTATTTAGATTAAAGCAATAAATGTACCAGATATGTTGCGCTTTATTTATTATTACGCAGTGGCCTATGCGTTAATTCACTGAAATATGTTAACTGATTGAAATATAGTTTTTTTTGTTGCAAAAATACTTTAAGGCTAGGTAAACTAAGGTTAAGGTCTGTATTTATATGGCTAGAGTCATTACTTTAGCGGCAATAAGTTGCCGCTCGGCAAACCCCTTCTTTTTGAGGGAATCATTGCTAGCTACTAATATTAGCAAAGTAAAAAACAGTAAAATAACGTCAAAAAGGAAATTGTGTGAGCGGATACTTTGAAATTCTTGCGATATTAACTTGTGCCGTTTTTGTGGTATGGCTGTTTCGTCGAATTAAATTACCAGCAATACTCGCTTATTTAGTGGCAGGGGTGATCGTTGGTCAACATGGTTTAAATATCGCTCATGATCAAGTCGATTATGATCACTTTGCAGAGCTCGGTATTGTCTTTTTACTTTTTACCCTCGGGCTTGAGTTTTCATTGCCACGGCTAATGGCTATGCGACACTTAGTTATCTCGGTAGGTAGTCTACAAGTAGCTATCTCATTGCTTGTCTTTATGATTGCAGGCGTATTCTTCGGGTTAAGTGTACCGGCCGCATTTGTTGTCGGTAGTATATTAACGCTCTCTTCAACGGCAATAGTTATAAGACAATTAAGTGAAAGTGGCGCTATGAAGCGAAAGTCAGGGCAGCTATCTGTCGCGATTTTACTTTTCCAAGATGTGGCCGTTGTTCCTCTATTAATTATTATTCCTATGTTGGCACTTGATAGTCAAACCTCAATGGTCTGGGCGTTGATGCTTGCCATGGTAAAAGGTGTTGTCGTTGTCGCATTATTATTATTAGTGGGTAAATGGTTGTTACCAAAAATATTTAACATTATTGCGCAAGTACGTACCGATGAACTCTTTGTATTAACCACGTTATTGGTAACTTTATTAGCTGCGGCTTTCACTCAATGGTTCGGCTTATCTATGGCATTAGGTGCTTTTCTTGCGGGTATGATGTTAAGTGAAAGTGAATATAAACATCAACTCGAAGCCGATATCAGGCCATATCGCGATATTTTATTAGGCCTATTCTTCATCACTGTCGGTATGAAACTTGATGTCGGTTTACTCGTTACATCACCGTTTAGTTTATTGGGCTTGATGATTTGTTTTATGGCAATAAAAGTCCTAGTTATTAAAAGCCTTGCCGTTAAAGCGGGCGAATCGAGTAAAGATGCTTGGGCCTCAGGCCTTATGTTGGCGCAAATGGGCGAATTTGGTTTTGTATTAATTGCACTCGCAAGTCAGACTCAAGTATTACCACTTGATGTAGCTTCCATGTTACTGGGTGCAGGTGTCATCAGTATGGCAATTACGCCTTACATGATGAATAACGCCAGGTCTTGGGCACTGTTTTTGAGTCAAGAAAAAACACCAGACACTCTAGATTTATCTCAATTACCAGAAAATAATACCCTAGAAAAGCATGTGATAATTTGCGGCTTTGGCCGAGTGGGTCAAACAGTCAGTCGCTTTTTAAAGCAAGACGACATTGATTTTGTCGCTATTGATGTTGATCCACTTCGTACACAAAAAGCAAGAGAAGCAGGGGAGAACGTACTCTTTGGTTCATCACGTCAAACGGAAGTGCTTAACGCTGCGCATCTATCCAAAGCTAAATTGGTTGTCATTGCCTTTGGAGATGACAAACAATCAGTTGAAGTGATTCAAAAAGTAAGAACAATGAATGAAGATGTACCTATTTTAGTAAGAACTCGCAATGATGACCAACTTAATGCGCTTCAAGAAGCGGGAGCTAATGAAGTTGTACCGGAAAGTTTGGAAGGCAGTTTGATGTTAGTATCACAAGTTTTGTCGTTATCTGGCGTACCATTTTCCCGAATTATGCGACGAGTGCAAAAAGAGCGGAAAAATCATTATAACCACTTACATGGATTTTTCCAGGGTGAGCAAACTGATATGAGTCCTGAAGCAATTGACCGAATTGAATTCGCTCATGCTATTCTTATTAACAACAATTCTTTTGCCTGTGGTAAAACACTGGCCTCATTAACGTTAGAGTCGCGCCGTGTTCATATTGTCGCCTTACATCGCGATGATGTTGAAACAGAGTCACCAGATTTAGATACCCTATTACAAAATCAAGATACCTTAGTTGTTAGAGGCAAACCAAGAAGAGTTGAACGGGTAGAACGCTATCTTCAGGAAGGTATCTAATACCCATTTGAGCGGTTTGGCTTGATTTTATTCCTATGCACAACAAGATCAACAACTTAATGTAATTGGTAGAACTTCTGATAAAATAACGAGGCTTTAGTCTGAAAACATAACTTGGGATGATTAAATTTCAAGGAAGGCTCTAATTTCTTGCTCTTTTTCCATTGCATCAGCAAAGCCTAACTTTATCAGTTCACCACAAAAATTCTTTTCAAATAACAAATAACTTACGATACTTGATTCAGAGTCATTGCCTATGCCAACACTGCGTAAAAGTAAACGAATAGACAAAGGTAAGTCATAGTAATATTGTGCAGCTATGGCATTAAAATCATGACTAGGGTTAATTACAAAGCTCTCTATGTGTTGTAGTCCTTCATTTTCTTTTCTATTTTGAGCAGATATTAATTTAAGGGTTTCATTAATTCGCGCCATTCGCTCTAGATCACTGTGCATGGTATCAGCAAAAATGGAATCCAGTAGATGACCTGCAATAGTTGCTGAGCTTGGTGGGTGTGGATTGTTTTCTCTTACATGTATAGGCTCTTTTGGTTGATCTACACCAATGACGAATATCTTCTTTGCCCCTAAATGAATCGCAGGACTTAAAGGGGATAACTGATGTACAGAGCCATCACCGAAGTGCTGGTTTTTAATTTTAACGGAAGGAAAAACCATGGGAATTGCCGCTGAAGCCATCAAGTGCTCAGTGTTTAACTGACACAATTCACCACGCCTTTTTATACGTGACCAAGGTCGATCATTACTACCAGACTGATAGAAACTAATCGAATCGCCATTACTATAACTTGATGCTGTAATGGCTACTGCTGATAAGTAGCCACGTGCTATATTATTATCAATACGGTTAAAGTCGAGTATCTGATTGAGTAGCGATCTAAGAGGTGCATTATTGAGTAAACTACGTGGGTTTTTATTCGCATAGTCAGCTTGAAAGCTGGCCAACATGCCTTGGCTTATATGACTAAATACATTAATTGGATCACTATGATAGATACTCGATATATTGAAATTCTTCCAAGCCCATTCTAGTTTTTTAACCCCTAAATGAAAACATGATGCATAACATGCTAACGACGTGGTATTAATAGCTCCAGCAGAAGTACCTGAAAGAATTGGAAACGGAATACCATGATTTCGAGGGATAAACTTTGCTATGGCTGACAAAACGCCAACTTGATAAGCTGCCCTAGCACCACCACCGGTAAGCACAAGCGCATTTTTACTATTAAGGTAATTTCGTTTTAGTGTCATATATAGTTATTATTATATTTATAATGGTTTGAACAATATCATTTTTTAATCAACTCAATGAGTTAAGTGTAAGTGCTTTTTATTTACTTCGCTAGGAATTACTAGGTTTATTATGGGAGATATATACCCGTACCACTTGAAGATGTTCGTTTCAGGAAACTTAAGCGAATCATAATCGAGGCACAATTGTTGTTAATGGTTGTTCCCTTAAAAGCAAATGTAACGACGAGTATGTTTTGCTTAGCTTTACCCAAGGGCTGGTTTATAAACGCTTTATGCTACGTTATTGATTTCGACAAGGGAACAACCATTCTCTTCAATCAATGCCTTGCCTAAAGACGTTTATAATTCCAGCTGAATCCTGCATCTTCAGGTGGAACGGGTATACTGTATTTTAGACAAAAAAAAAGCCAGCAGAAGCAGGCTTTTTAAAATGACATAGAATTATTAAATAGTATTGCTTTTACTCATCCATTTTTATTTCTAAAAGGTATTAACGTCTACTCAAAAATAATCTTAACTGCTAACGCGAGCGTTGGCAGCGTCTATCAATGGTTGCGATCCAGTTTGAAGGAATACTAGATTAGCTGAAACAACTTTCTTTGGTAATTTTGAAATCATCAAAGAACCTGTTTTTACTGAGCCAGAAGTCGATGCAAACTCTAATAAGTTTTTCCCATTACACTGAATACCGTTGAAGATACGACGAATTTTTAATTTATTCGTTTTTAAAAATGAACGCATGCGTTTCTTGTCATCGGTTGCCACGTACTCACATATACTTGTCGCAATGTCAGCAGCTTGTGCCTTTGGTGTCGTTACAGCAGACGTTAATGTTAAAACAGTGATGGTTGAAGCTATTAATAATTTTTTCATTTTATAAACCTTAATAATTGAGTTAATAAAAGAAAAAACCACGGGATGTACCTGTTAACTAGGTTACTCCGCTGTCATAGATTAAGTTAAATAAATTAGCTAAATCCTTAGACCGGTGGTTTTGCGTCACACGTTTTCGCGTGTTTTGCCTTTTCTTTGTCAATAGTAAGTATCACGTAATTGTTACCAAAGTGCAAGTTTAATGGCGGGGTAGTGCCTAATAATGAAGGTAAAAGAGGCGTCTTTATGAGATTTATTCTTTATTTTACGGGGGTGGAATAAAAGTAATAGTTTGATTACTATTACTTTTATAACGATTTACTCAGTAAATAGTGACTAACTTTATCACTATTAGCAAGATAAGGTAGATGAATTACTTGGTTACAAAATTGTACAGAACTACAATTTCATTTCTGGTACATCACCAGTTACAACCAGTTCACCTTCAGTTAACTTAATTATTTCTTCTACTGAGACGCCAGGTGCGCGTTCGAGCAAATGAAACTTGCCTTCTTTAATTTCAATAAAAGCTAAGTCAGTTAGCACTTTTTTGATGCAACCTTTACCCGTTAATGGCAAAGAACAGTTACTTAGTAACTTTGATACGCCATGTTTAGAGGCATGTGTCATGGTGACAATAATGTTATCAGCACCGGCGACTAAATCCATTGCGCCGCCCATGCCCTTGATTAATTTACCAGGAATCATATATGAAGCAATGTTGCCATTAACGTCTACTTCAAAAGCGCCTAGTACCGTTAAATCTACATGACCGCCACGTATCATGGCAAAAGACTCTGCAGAGTCAAAAATAGAAGCACCATTTGCCATGGTAACGGTTTGCTTGCCGGCATTGATTAGGTCGGCGTCAATTTCATCCTCTGTTGGAAACTGGCCCATACCAAGTAAACCATTTTCTGATTGCAACATCACTTCTATGTCTTTCGGGACGTAGTTTGCAACGAGGGTAGGAATACCTATGCCTAGATTTACGTAATAACCATCTTTAAGCTCTTGGGCAACACGTTGGGCGATTTGTTCTCTCGATAAAGCCATATTATTCTCCCTTTGCTTCTTGTTGATCTGTTGGGCGGGTCGTGCGTTGTTCAATGCGCTTCTCGAAAGTCCCCTGAATAACGCGGTTAACATAAATGCCTGGCGTATGAATGTGATCGGGGTCTAACTCACCCACTTCAACTATTTCTTCAACTTCAACAACGGTAATTTTACCTGCCGTCGCTGCTAAAGGATTGAAATTACGCGCTGTTTTTCTAAAGACTAAATTGCCATATCTATCGGCCTTCCAAGCTTTGACTATGGCAAAATCACCAATAATAGCTTCTTCTAAAATATAATCTCGACCATTGAATGTTCGTTCTTCCTTACCTTCAGCTACTGGTGTACCAACTCCTGTTGCAGTAAAGAACGCTGGAATACCAGCACCGCCAGCACGCATTTTTTCTGCCAGTGTTCCTTGTGGTGTTAGTTCAACCTCTAACTCACCAGCCATCATTTGACGTTCAAATTCAGCATTTTCGCCGACATAAGACGCGACTATTTTTTTAATTTGACGGTTAGGTAATAATACGCCTAAACCAAAGTCATCAACGCCACAGTTATTCGAAACTAGTGTTAAACCATTGGTGCCTTTACGCTTTATCTCGCTAATTAAGTTTTCTGGAATACCGCATAAGCCAAAGCCACCAGCAATTATTGTCATGTCATCGGTAAGTCCAGCCATGGCTTCTTCATAGCTTGATACTACTTTGTCAAATCCTGCCATTTTCATCTCCTACGTTTATATCTATATGTAAAGTTGTCGATTATTTATCATTGCTGTTGTGCAAGGTAAGCGGTTGATACTTTAGAGATTGGCGGTTTGCCTAACTTCTTGCTAATAAACCAACCGGCTTGTAGTAATTTATCGAAATCTATATTTGTTGTAATACCTAAACCATTAAGCAGGAAAACAACATCTTCTGTGGCTACGTTGCCTGATGCGCCCTTAGCATAAGGACAGCCGCCTAAGCCTGCAATAGCACTATCGATAACTGAAATGCCAAATTGTAGCGCGGCGTAAATGTTGGTTAACGCCTGCCCGTAGGTATCATGAAAGTGAACAGCTAGTTGAGCGCTTGGTACACGGGCGCTGACAGCCTGTAACATCTTAGTTACGCTAGCAGCTGTACCAACACCAATGGTGTCGCCAAGGGATATTTCATAACAACCCATAGCGAGTAATTTTTCAGCAACCAGTGCTACTTGCTCGGGATCAATATCACCTTCATAGGGACAGCCGACAACACAAGAAACATAACCACGAACTTTAATGTTACGTTTTTTAGCATCCGCTATAATCGGAGAAAATCGCTCTATGCTTTCTTCAATAGAGCAATTGATGTTCTTTTGGCTGAAACTTTCAGAAGCTGAAGCAAAGATAGCAACTTCATCGGCATTAACCGCAACAGCGGCTTCATAACCTTTCATATTTGGGGTTAGCGCGGCGTAAGTGACATTGTTATTGCGCTTTATTGTTTCAAATACTTCTGTCGAAGTTGCCATCTGTGGCACCCATTTAGGTGAAACAAAACTGCCGCTCTCAATATAACTCACACCAGCATCAGCTAATTGTTCAATTAACGCTACTTTATCTGCAGCACTGATAGCCTTTCCATTAATGAGAGCTTCATTTTGTAAACCGTCTCTTGGACCCACTTCAACAATTTTCACTTTACTTGGGAGGTTTTGTGATAATTGCTCAGCTAAAGGTATATGTTGATTAGCCATTATTTATCCTCAGTACTTTCTTTTAGAGAGTGTGCTGAAAAAGCTAATAACTCAGCGCCACCATCAACCATATCGCCAGCACTGAAGAATACTTCATTCACTTCACCATCACTTGGCGCTTTAATGGTATGTTCCATTTTCATTGCTTCCATAATGACTAATGGCTGATCTTTTTTAACTTGCTCACCTGACGTTACCAGTACACTAACAACGGTACCATTCATTGGAGCAGTTAAACCGCCATGGTTATCATCATCATTATTTTGTCCATGATCAGGGTGTACTTGACTAAAGTTAAATACGCCGTGCTCTTGATAAAGGCTTATGCTGTTATCGCTATGTGCAACAATGCTTTGGCTACGATGGCCATCAATAGTAACGGTAATCTTTTCACCTGCTATTTCACCCTGGCAATCAACAGTGTGTGTTTTTCCACATTGACTGGTAATGGTGATTATATAATAGCTAGCGCTAGCTTGGCGTTTTTGCTCAATGTTAATGGCGTATTCAATGTCATTATAAGCCAAGGTTAGCGCGTGATTATGTGCTTCATTTAATCGCCAAGCGTTAGTCATATGCCAAGGTGAGTGCGGGTCATTACTCAGTGCCGCTAACTCTTTGGTTTTCTTTTCTAACGAAAGCACTAGATATAATGCAGCAATAGGTAATTGCTTAGTTAATAACTCTTCATTTTGCTTTTCATCAGTTTGATGAAATATAGCATCGTGATTCTTTTCAATGAAACCGGTATCTATATCTGCATTGATAAAAGCATCGGTAGTCGCTAAGTTGTATAAAAACTCGATATTGGTAGTAACACCATCTATGCGATATTCACGTAGGGCTTTAGCTAATCGCTGTAGGGCTTTTTCTCTGCTTTCATCCCAAACAATAAGTTTTGCGATCATTGGATCATAAAAAACACTGACTTCATCACCTTGACGAACGCCGGTATCGATACGCACATGCTTACTTTCTAATGGCGTTTTTAATAAATTTAATTGCCCAGTAGAAGGTAAAAAATCATTACTTGGGTCTTCAGCATATATTCTTGCTTCAAACGCATGGCCATTGATTGTTAATTCTTGCTGTGATTTAGGCAGTTTTTCACCTGCGGCAACACGTAATTGCCACTCGACCAGATCTTGTCCTGAAATCATTTCGGTTACAGGGTGCTCTACTTGCAAGCGGGTGTTCATTTCCATGAAGTAAAATGATCCGTCAACATCAAGTAAAAACTCAACCGTGCCAGCACCTTGATAGCCAATGGCTTGTGCCGATTTTATTGCAGACTCACCCATTTTACTGCGCAGAAATTCACTCATGCTAAAGGCAGGAGCTTCTTCAATCACTTTTTGATGGCGGCGTTGTACTGAGCAATCACGTTCAAATAAATACACAGCATTTTGATGATTGTCACAAAATACCTGAATTTCAACGTGACGAGGCTGTGTTAAATACTTTTCAACCAACATAGTGTCATCACCAAATGATGACATCGCTTCACGTTTCGCTGCAGCTAAGCCTTCATCGAATTCAGCTTCGCTCCAAACTTGGCGCATACCTTTACCACCGCCACCAGCTGTCGCTTTTAATAGTACCGGATAGCCCATGTCGTCAGAGGCTTTCTTGATGATATCACGAGACTGATCATCACCATGATAACCAGGAACTAAGGGTACATTGGCTTTTTCCATAATGTTTTTGGCAGCGGACTTTGAGCCCATCGCTTCAATGGCTTCAACAGGAGGGCCAATAAAGGTAATACCTTCTTGTTGACAAGCACGGCAAAAAGCAGCATTTTCTGATAAAAAACCATAACCAGGATGAATAGCTTGTGCGCCAGTTTTCTTGGCAGCAGCAATTACTTTCTCCCCAACTAGATAACTTTCACGAGAAGGTGAAGCACCAAGATAAATAGCTTCGTCAGCCATATGAACATGCAAGGCATCTTTATCAGCGTCAGAATAGACAGCAACCGTTAAGATGCCCATTTTTTTGGCTGTTTTTATTATGCGGCAAGCAATTTCACCACGGTTAGCAATTAATATTTTACTAAACATTTATTTATCCTTCGCTCTTGGCTTTTATTGGCAATGTATTGGCATTTATTTGCCAACTTGGGCTACGTTTCTCAAAAAAAGCGCTGAGGCCTTCTTGACCTTCATTCGATACTCGAATACTGGCAATACGTGCACTGGTATCGTTAAGTAGTTGTTCATTGATGTCTTGATAAGCCACATCAAAAGCAAGTTGTTTAGCTTGCCTCATTGCTTCCGGGCTATTACTAAGCAGGGTGGTAATCATCTTATCTACCGCTGCCGTTAATTCATCAGCCTCGACAACTTCATCAACTAAACCTAGTTGCATAGCTTTATCGCTAAAGAAACGTTCAGCCGTTTGAAAATAACGTCTTGAAGCTTTTAAGCCGATGGCATTAACGACATAAGGGCTAATCGTTGCAGGAATAAGTCCTAATTTAACTTCGCTCAAGCAAAAGCTAGCTTTATTGCTGGCGATAACTATATCGCAGCAGCTAGCTAAGCCAACAGCACCGCCAAAAGCAGCACCTTGAATTTTAGCAATGGTTGCTTGTGGCAGAAAATTTAAGGCTTTGAGCATTTGTGCCAAGGCATTAGCGTCTTTGAGGTTATCTTCATAAGAATAACCCGCCATACGTTTCATCCAGCCTAAATCTGCACCGGCGCTAAAACTTTTTCCATTAGCTGCTAATACCATGACTTTAATATCGTGACGCTTGGCAATATCATTGAAAATATCAGTTAAGGTTTTGATGATAACGTCATCGAAAGCGTTATGTTTATCAGCATTATCAAAAGTAACGGTAGCTACGCCATTATCGCTTATTGTATAAAGCACTTTTTCTGAAGGTGAAATTGAAGTTGATGTATCAATCGACATACTTTTTCCTTTACGTTTAGCATTTTTAGTAACTAGGGATAAATAGTACCAGGACTTTTTATCTCTATGATCAACCTGAGCTGTTAACTAAGACAGGGCACGTTACATTCTAAAAATACCAAATTTAGTGTCTTCAATGGTTTTATTTAATGACGCAGATATCGCTAGGCCTAAAACTTGGCGAGTGTCAGCGGGATCTATAATACCGTCATCCCATAAACGCGCAGAGGCATAATAAGGGTGACCTTGGTGTTCATAATCTTCAATAATAGGTTTTTTGAATGCTTGCTCTTCTTCATCACTCCAGCTTTCACCTAACTTCTCTTTTTTATCACGGGTAACTTGCGCCATAACGCCAGCTGCTTGCTCTCCACCCATGACTGATATTCTGGCATTTGGCCACATAAATAAGAAACGCGGATCATAAGCTCGGCCACACATGCCATAATTACCGGCGCCAAAGCTGCCGCCAATTAATATTGTAAATTTAGGGACTTGTGCGGTGGCAACGGCGGTTACCATTTTAGCGCCATGCTTAGCGATACCACCTGACTCATATTGTTTACCCACCATAAAGCCAGTAATGTTTTGCAAAAACACCAGCGGTATCTTACGTTGTGCGCAGAGCTGAATGAAATGAGCCCCTTTTTCCGCTGACTCACCAAATAACACCCCATTATTAGCGACGATACCAACAGGATAGCCAAATATTTTCGCAAAGCCGCAAACTAAGGTATTACCATAAAGAGCTTTAAATTCATCAAAATTACTACCATCAACTATGCGGGCAATAACTTCACGAATGTCGTAAGGTTGACGGGTATCTTTAGGAATAATGCCGTAAATGTCTTCACTCGGGTATTCTGGCTCAACAACTTGCTGGAAATCTATCGTTACCGGTTTTACTCGGTTTAAATTCTTCACCGCAGAACGTGCGATCTCAAGCGCATGATGATCATTTTGTGCATAATGGTCGGTAACACCTGAAGTACGACAATGTACATCGGCGCCACCTAAGTCTTCAGCGCTAACTACTTCACCTGTTGCAGCTTTTACTAGGGGAGGACCAGCTAAAAATATAGTGCCTTGCTCTTTAACAATGATTGACTCATCAGCCATTGCGGGAACGTAAGCACCACCAGCAGTACAAGAGCCCATCACTACGGCTATTTGAGGAATGTTATTAGCAGACATATTAGCTTGGTTGAAGAAAATACGACCAAAATGCTCTTTATCAGGGAAAACATCATCTTGGTTAGGTAAATTAGCGCCACCTGAATCAACAAGGTAGATACAAGGTAAGTTATTTTCTTGTGCTATTGCCTGAGCCCTAAGGTGTTTTTTTACTGTTAGTGGATAGTAAGTACCACCTTTTACCGTTGCATCATTAGTAACAATGACACACTCTTGCCCTGAAACTCGACCAATACCAGTAATAATGCCAGCGCAAGGTACGTGATCATCATAGACTTTATAAGCTGCTAACTGTGAAAATTCGAGAAAAGCTGAGCCAGTATCTAGTAGGGCATTAACTCTGTCACGTGGTAATAATTTACCGCGGTCTAAATGACGTTGACGACTTCGCTCGCCACCACCCAATTTCACTTCACAAAGCTTGTCACGCAAGTCATCAATTTGAACTTGCATATGGGCAGCATTATCCAAAAAGTCTTGGCTGCGTACATTTATTTTTGATATTAGTTTTGCCACGGTAGTGCCTTTTATTTGTTAGTCATCGTTTATTTTATTGCGAGTTTATTCAATTACGGCGTTGAAAAATGCTCATTGACTAACGTCAACTCCGCTTTTTTGCCTTGTACTTGAATCAAGTCGCTGCAAACTAAACAATTACTGGTTCAATTCTAACTCTGTGTTTTTCGTTCAATGTCTTTTATTCAAATAATAAATGTAGTGATTCAGCTTTAAGTTATATGGTGCAATAAGAAGGAAATAGCACGGAGTTGACGCTAGTCAATGAGTACTCTTGACGATCTTATTGCACCATACAACGACAAGATGGCTCGCTACTTAGATTCGTTAAATAATTCACGGCCTATCAACATTCTACGGATCTCGGAAGTACCAGCACCAATCTCGTATAATTTAGCATCGCGTAATAAACGTCCCGCTGGAAATTCGTTGATATAACCATTACCGCCAAGTAATTGAATAGTATCAAGTGCCATTTTTGTCGCTAATTCTGCAGCATATAAAATTACCGCTGCTGAATCTTTACGTGTAGTTTCACCACGATCACAAGCCTGAGCTACCATGTAAGCATAAGATTTGGCTGCATTCATTTGTGTGTACATGTCAGCAACTTTACCTTGTACTAATTGGAACTCACCAATAGATTGACCAAATTGCTTTCTGTCATGAATATAAGGTACGACTAAATCCATACAAGCATCCATGATGCCTAAAGAACCGCCAGATAAAACTACGCGTTCGTAGTCTAAACCTGACATTAATACGCGAACGCCTTTGCCTTCAGTGCCTAAAATGTTTTCTGCTGGAACTTCACAATCTTGAAAAACTAATTCACAGGTATTTGAACCACGCATACCTAATTTATCTAATTTCTGATGGCGAGAAAAACCAGGGTAATCACGTTCAACAATAAAGGCTGTAATACCTTTTGAACCTGCGCTGGTATCTGTTTTAGCATAAATAACAAAAACATCAGCATCTGGACCATTGGTGATCCACATTTTATTACCGTTAAGGATGTACTTATCACCTTTTTTATCAGCGCGAAGTTTCATGCTTACTACATCACTACCTGCATTTGGCTCACTCATAGCAAGTGCACCAACATGTTCACCGGTACAAAGTTTTGGTAAGTACTTGAGCTTTTGCTCATGAGAACCATTTTTACTTAACTGGTTTAAACATAAGTTCGACATAGCGCCATAACTCAAACCTACAGAAGCAGAAGCTCTACTAATTTCTTGCATAGCAACAATATGTTCTAAATAACCAAGTTCTGAACCACCGTACTGCTCATCAACGGTCATGCCTAATAAACCCATGTCACCAAACTTACGCCATAAATCTTTTGGAAATTCATTATCAATGTCAATTTGCGCTGCACGTGGGGCTATTTCATCTCGAGAAAAGGCATTTACCTGTTCGCGGATCATATCGACGGTTTCGCCTAAGTTAAAGTTAAGTGATCTGTATTGTGAAATCATAATGGTTCCTTTACCGTTGCTTATATAGGGGATTATTTGGTTTCTAGTGTTCTAAGTGTTTCTTGACAATTATCTTCTAAGTCATTCAATTCAATTAGCACGGCATTAATATCTTCTAGTTGCTGCGTTAAATCGCGTTTTTTATTATGGATAAGTTCCATGATGCTATTTAACTGCTTAGCACTTGTTTTATCTACGTCGTACAGTTCAAATAAACGGCCTGTTTCAGCTAATGAAAAACCTAAGCGTTTACCGCGCAAAATTAACTTTAGTCGAACTTTATCTCTTTGGTTATAAATTCTCGTTTGTCCCTTACGGGCAGGAGAGACTAATCCTTGGTCTTCATAGAAACGTATGCTGCGCGTGGTAATATCAAATTCTTTTGATAAGTCGCTAATAGAGTATTTAGTTGGGCTAATTTTTGATGTCATTTTTTTACTCGGATATATCATCTTGAATAAATTTGCTTATTGATTTATCTTATAGGAAGTTTACGTTAACGTAAAGGTTGCTTTTGTTCGATGATAAAAATAATAAATTCACCCTGTAAGAAAGGTCTTACAGTTTGCTTTGTTATTAATGATCTTACTCACTTGGGTTACGTTGGCGTAAAGGCACTATTAAGTTAGGCTTTATCAAAAGAGATTAACTTATTCAATTACATTGTAATTATTCAAATTTATTATCATTTATAAGCTGGAGAGCTCCATGTCATCATTAGATCCTATTGTTATTGTTTCAGCCGTAAGAACACCTATGGGTGGGTTTGGCGGTTGTTTGTCACCGGTAACGGCTCCTGAATTAGGTGCTAGCGCAATTAAAGGCGCAATAGCACAAGCAAATTTAGCCAATGATCAAGTTGACGAAGTCATTATGGGCTGTGTTTTACCTGCTGGCGTAAAACAAGCACCCGCCAGACAAGCCGCAATCGCTGCTGATTTATCCTTATCTACTGTCTGCACCACAATCAATAAAGTCTGTGGTTCAGGTATGAAAGCTGCGATGCAAGCACATGACTCATTACTTGCTGGCTCTATTGAGGTAGCTATTGCTGGCGGTATGGAAAGCATGAGTAATGCACCCTATATATTACCGAAAGTTAGAACAGGTCTACGTATGGGCCATGGCGAAGTCATCGATCATATGATGCTCGACGGTTTAGAAAATGCGTATGACGGTGTTTCTATGGGCTGTTTTGCTCAAGAAACTGCTGATGAAGCTGATTTTACTCGCGAAGCGATGGATGAATTTGCTATCCGCTCACTAAGTCGTGCAAACCAAGCAATTGACTCAGGCGCTTTCAAAAATGAAATTACCGCTGTTACCGTAGTTAATAGACGTAAAGAAACGATTATTGATACCGACGAACAACCAGGTAATGCGCGCCCAGACAAAATACCTTCACTGCGTGCAGCTTTTAAAAAAGGTGGCACCATTACAGCGGCAAATTCTAGCTCTATATCAGATGGGGCAGCAGCCTTAGTAATGATGAAGTTATCTGAAGCACAAAAACGTGGTTTATCACCACTTTGTAAAATTGTAGCGCATGCTACACATGCACAAGCACCGGCAGAATTTACCGTAGCTCCAGTAGGGGCAATGACAAAAGTATTAGCCAAAGCAAATTGGAAAACAGCAGATGTTGATTTATTTGAAATCAACGAAGCTTTTGCCATGGTAACTATGTTGGCGGTTAAAAATATGTCGTTAGATATCAACAAAGTAAATATTCATGGTGGTGCATGTGCATTAGGTCATCCTTTAGGCGCAAGTGGCGCACGTATTATGGTGACATTAATCCATGCATTGAAAAACCAAGGCCTATCTAAAGGTGTTGCTTCTCTTTGTATTGGTGGCGGCGAAGCTACAGCAATAGCACTAGAAATACTATAAAAAATACCCAAGGAATTACTGATGAATTTTGATTTAACCGAAGACCAACAAATGTTTGCTGAAACTGCTAAACAATTTAGCGATAGCGAGTTATTACCCAATGCGGCTAAGTGGGATATAGAACATACCTTTCCAAAAGATGTGATAACTAAAGCAGGAGAACTTGGCTTTTGTGGTTTATATGCGCCAGAAGATGCTGGTGGTTTAGGCTTGAGTCGATTAGATTCATCAATAATATTTGAGCAGCTCTCCATGGGGTGTACTACAACTACGGCCATGATGACCATTCATAATATGGCCACATGGATGATTGCGACTTGGGGCACAACAACAATAAAAGATGCTTGGTGTCCTGAGTTAGTAACGGGTGAAAAGCTTGCCTCTTATTGTTTAACCGAACCTGGTGCTGGATCTGATGCAGCATCACTACGTACAAGTGCTAAAGTTGAAGGCGAACATTATATTATTAATGGTTCAAAAATGTTTATCTCAGGTGCGGGCGAAACTGATGTATTAGTCGTTATGGTCCGGACAGGTGGAGCTGGCGCTAAAGGGATTTCAGCTGTTGTTATTCCTGCGGATGCACCCGGGGTAATTTATGGTAAAGCCGAAGAGAAAATGGGCTGGAATGCACAGCCAACAAAGCAAATTACTTTTGATAATGTCAAAATTCCACGAGAGAATTTACTCGCTAATGAAGGTGACGGTTTCACCTTAGCGATGAAAGGGCTCGATGGCGGTCGTATTAACATTGCTACCTGTTCAATAGGTACTGCACAACAAGCGTTAAATACGGCGATGACATATATGCAAGACCGAGAACAGTTTGGTAAGCCAATTGCGGCCTTTCAAGGTTTACAATTTAAACTCGCTGATATGGCCACTGAATTGGTAGCAGCAAGACAGTTAGTGCGATTAGCGGCTTATAAGTTAGACCAAAACGATGCAGAAAAAACGGCATATTGCGCTATGGCAAAACGTTTTGCTACCGATATCGGTTTTCAAGTTTGTGATGCAGCTCTACAAATACATGGTGGTTATGGGTACGTGAAAGAGTATCCACTGGAACGTCACTTTAGAGATGTACGTGTTCATCAAATTCTTGAAGGCACTAATGAAATAATGCGCGTTATTATCGCTCGACGATTATTAACGGAAGGGGCAGGGCAATTACTTTAGGAAAAACCTAAAAGGCTCTGATGTATCTCACTCAACAATTGTATGGGATACACTTTTCATGAAAAATATATTAAAGCTGTACACAAAACACTATGCATCCGTTACATAGTTAACAGCCGATAATATAAAGCTAAAAAACACATAATAAAAAATATTAGTATCAAATACTTAGCAAGGAAAGAAAATGTCTGATTATTCATCACAGTTTTTACGAGTAGAAGTGATTGCTCATACCGCCGTTGTTACTTTTAATAATCCTCCAGCACATACGTGGACTGCACAAAGTTTAGCCGATTTACGTGATTTAGTTTTAGCCTTAAATGAAGATAAAAATATTTACGCTTTAGTCTTAACCGGAGATGGAGCTAAATTCTTCTCTGCTGGAGCAGATCTTAATGTTTTTGCTGATGGCGATAAACAAGTAGCTGAAGATATGAGTGACATTTTTGGTCAGGCATTTGAAACGTTATCAACATTTCGTGGTGTTTCTATTTCTGCTATTAATGGCTACGCTATGGGCGGAGGTTTAGAAGTTGCCTTAGCCTGTGATATTCGTATTGCAGAAGAGCATGCGGTTATGGCTTTACCCGAAGCAAGTGTTGGTTTACTACCTTGTGCTGGTGGCACACAAAATCTTGCGATACTTGTTGGCGAAGGTTGGACTAAACGTATGATTTTATGTGGTGAGCGAATTAATGCAGAAAAAGCTCTATCAATAAGTTTAGTTGAAGAAGTAGTTGCGCAAGGTGAAGGAAAGAATGCAGCGATTGCTTTGGCTGAAAAGGTATCTAAACAAAGTCCCGTTGCTGTGGCAGCTTGTAAACAGCTAATACAAAAAAATCGTGTCATGCCGACTGCTCGAGCTTTACCACAAGAGCGTCTGGCTTTTGTTGAGTTATTTAACTCACTTGACCAAAAAGAAGGCGTACAAGCTTTTCTAGATAAGCGTAAGCCTGTTTGGCAAAATAAATAGTTTTGTTATGTTAAAACTAAGCCAGAATTCAGAAAGGAAAAATTATGACAGACGTAGTTCTTTTTCAAGAAGTTGATTGTGATAACGGTAAAAAAATTGGGGTCATTACCCTCAACTCACCAAAATCACTTAATGCATTAAGTGGCGATATGATCGCGCTGCTTTATCCTAAATTGATTACATGGCAAGAGCAGCAAAACATTGCTGCTGTATTTTTGCAGGGCGAAGGTGAAAAAGCCTTTTGCGCAGGTGGCGATATAGTGCACCTCTACAATGCCATGAAAACCAATACCCTGAAAAGCTCCAATACAAAATTTTCAGTTGATACTTTAAGTGTAGATAATAAATTCGCACCAGAAATTGAAGATTACTTTACTCAAGAATACCAATTAGATTTTTTAATTCACACCTTTAATAAACCTTTCATTGTCTGGGGAAACGGCATTGTCATGGGCGGTGGATTAGGTATGCTCGTTGGAGCAAGTCATCGTGTAGTCACTGAAAACTCACGGATAGCGATGCCGGAAATTAGTATTGGTTTATTCCCTGATGTTGGTGGCAGCTACTTTCTAAATAAAATGCCTGCTGGTTGTGGTTTATTCTTAGCCTTAACCGGTGCCTCTATCAATGCGGCAGATGCTAAGTTTTGTCAGCTTGCTGATTATTTTGTTGAGCAACAACACAAAGATAACTTTATTAGTCAACTTAAGATGATTAACTGGGGGGAAACAGTCCCACTAAATCACGACAAGACTTCGCAACTATTACAAGAGTTCGAACAAGGCTCAGCAAGTAAATTACCCGTTTCACCTTTAAGAGAGCATAAAACATTAATAACTCAGCTTGTTGAAAAGAATGAGTTGACTGATATTGTAACGGCAATCGTAAGTGTTGAGACTGAAGATAAGTGGTTGAGCCGCGCACAAAAGTCATTGAAAAACGGTAGCGCTTTGAGCGCACAATTAGCCTACTCGCAATTACAACGTGGTAAAGGCATGACATTAGCTGATTGTTTTCGTATGGAATTAAACTTAGCAGTTAAATGCGGTCATTTCGGCGAGTTTTTAGAAGGGGTCAGAGCATTATTAATCGATAAAGATAATAGTCCGCAATGGCATTACCCATCAGTTGAATTAATTGATGCTAAAGTACTTGATTGGTTTTTCGAATCTACTTGGTCAAAAGCAGAACATCCACTCGCTAAATTAGCTTAATTAGTCGGTAAAACATATAACAGGTGATAGTCATAGCTATACCCGTTACCATTCAAAGTGCAGGATTTCAGTGGGAATTAAAATAACTTTAGGCAAGGCAAATGATTTAAGCATAGTCATTCTATGGTTTGATTATTTAACGCAGTATAAAGTCATTTTAAACCCATCGAAGAAGGGCTTGAGAAACATCACTTCATCGTTGCTGTGATTTATAAGGGAATAACCATTTTTTCATCACAGCGCCTTGAATTGAAATTGCTCAAGCACTCTGAAACATGCATCTTGATTAATAACGGGTATAATTTCGCTTTGACCCCTTAATGTATTTAATAAAAGTAAGTAAATAATATGAAATTACAAGATAAAACGATCGTTATAACTGGTGGTGGTCAAGGTCTAGGTTTGACTATGGCTATTAGTTTTGCTCAATCAGGCGCTAATATAGCGTTAATCGATTTAAATGAAGAACAATTAAAAGAAAGCGTTCAGCAAGTTAAGTCGGCTGGTACTGAAGGAATAAAAGTAGCTTATTACCTTGCTAACGTGAGTAAAGAATCTGAGGTTGAAGAAACATTTCAACAAATTAATGCAGACTTTAACGGTATTGATGGTTTAGTTAATAATGCCGGAATCCTGCGTGATGGTATGTTTGTAAAAGCGAAAGACGGCGTTGTTAGCAAAAAGATGTCTTTAGAAAACTTTCAATCAGTTATTGATGTAAATCTAACAGGTGTATTCTTATGTGGCCGTGAAGCGGCTGTTCATATGATTGAAGGTCGCAAAGAAGGCGTAATTATTAATATGTCTTCAATTGCTCGTGGCGGTAATATGGGCCAAACCAACTATGCTGCTGCAAAAGCGGGCGTTGTCGCGATGACAACGACATGGGCAAGGGAACTTGGTCGTCATGGTATACGTGTTGGCGCTATTGCTCCTGGAGTTATTCGTACTGCAATGACAGATGCTATGAAACCAGAAATGCGTGACCGGTTAGAGAAAATGAAACCTGTTGGCCGTTTAGGTGAAGCAGAAGAAATTGCCCATACGGCAAAATACATCTTTGAAAATGAATTCTTCACTGGTCGCGTGGTAGAAATCGACGGTGGTCTTTGTATGTAATAGACAGGTAAAGTGCATTTACGCTTTATTATTAACCAAGTTCACTCATTTGAACTTGGTTTTGTTTAACAAACAAACAATCATAAAGAAAAACGAAAAATAGTGTAAAAAAGACTTGTACTAAAGCTAACTCTCTCTATAATGCGCTCCAGTTCCAAGGGGTTCACGCAAAATGAATCATCAACGGACTGTTTTGATATGTTATCTAACCTAATATTTGGTAGATAACATAAGTTAACGTGTTGTTTTAAATGTTTCTCGAAATGCTTTGAAATAAACGTTGACATCAAAACTAGGGAGCGTATTATACGCCTCCTGCTTCGGAGCAACAGT
>NZ_PJAU01000019.1 GCF_002836255.1 Colwellia sp. 75C3
TGGAGATGGCGCAGGTGTTGACAGCCTATCTGCTCGTACTGGTGTTGTTAACATATGGGGCTTTACTGATGCAACATTTTCATTAAAGCAGGACAATACAGATCCTACTCCTGATGAAACCTATATTGGGGATTTCTCGGGCATTGAAACTTACCTTACAGGTCAGGCTAATGAATGGGCTGATGTTTCTGCGTTAAGCGGAGATATAGAAGTCAGTAGTTACTTAAGTTTTGCCGGTATTATTGGTAATAACACCTCCAGTACTTTAATTGGTCAAAATGCTGATAGCTCTTGGACAATTTCACAAGTAAAAGATGCCAATAATGTAGATAGCTCAGGTATCAATGATGGTACTTATATAGCAGGCGC
>NZ_PJAU01000020.1 GCF_002836255.1 Colwellia sp. 75C3
CACTTCATTCACGATAAGAGAATGAACTAACAGCTTGGTATTTATAATCACCTAAACAACAGCGCGACACCGTGTTTAGCATATAAATACCGATATTTATATCAGCTTTCCAGATTGTTAAAGAACTTCAAATCAGCACACATTCGGCTGAAAAGTGGTTAAAAAAAACCAAATTTAAAATAAGTTAATAAGCTTAGTTTAAATTTGGCCTTTATTCTTTCTTTGTAGAAGAATCTACCAATCACCTTAAGTAATTGGTAGGTCTGGGCAGACTTGAACTGCCGACCTCACCCTTATCAGGGGTGCGCTCTAACCAGCTGAGCTACAGACCTATCGTTTCTTCTAATTGTTATCATAC
>NZ_PJAU01000021.1 GCF_002836255.1 Colwellia sp. 75C3
TATAACGAAGCCTCAGCATTTATGTTGAGGCTTTTTTATTGCCTGTAATTTAGCAACTGTACTACTGATTGAATCAGTAACTCATTAAAGCGCAGCAGTTCGATTCCGGCAGTCGGCACCATTTATTCTCTTCGGAGAAGAAACGAAACCTTAACAGCAATGTTAAGGTTTCGTTTCGTCTGTAATTTGTCAGTACTTCACTCAAACAGTCAACATCACCTATTC
Source organism: Colwellia sp. 75C3 (assembly GCF_002836255.1). Lineage (GTDB taxonomy): Bacteria > Pseudomonadota > Gammaproteobacteria > Enterobacterales > Alteromonadaceae > Colwellia. The sequence goes on from NZ_PJAU01000021.1 coordinate 226, forward strand.
TCTTCGAATAATAAATGAAACCTTAACAATAATGTAAAAAAAGAGTTGACGGGGCAAAAGAAAAACAGTCTAATACGCCCCGTCTTAACGAGGTAATGAACTACAGCTAAGTTAAGAATGTTTA
>NZ_PJAU01000022.1 GCF_002836255.1 Colwellia sp. 75C3
CGCCGATGGTAGTGTGGGAGTTCCCATGTGAGAGTAGGACATTGCTAGACTTCTATTTAGTTTGATAGTGAACCGCAACAGCGCCGATGGTAGTGTGACTTATGTCGCAGTAAAGCCCATGTGAGAGCGTAGCGGGACATTCTCCACTTCTAATTTGTGCTGTGGCACACGAGAAGCCCGTTACATTGGTGACGGGCTACTTGAGAAACACTATTTGTTAACTTAATTGCCTGATAAATGTGCGATTAATGTAAAAAATACTGTTTTATAAAATACTTATTTTCTTTATGAAGTTAAGTGTTGACAATAAAACTGAGAGGCGTATT
>NZ_PJAU01000023.1 GCF_002836255.1 Colwellia sp. 75C3
TATTGGCATCTTTTACTTTAGCGACTGTCCATGTACTATCAACATCTTGGCCAATTAAAGTACTGGTCACGTTATTACCAATAATACCGGCAAAACTTACATAACTACTTGCCTCGATACCACCACTTAACGCAGAAACATCGGCCCATTCATTGGTATTACCCGTAATGTAAGTTTCGATACCTGAAAAATCACCAACATAGAGTTCATCTGCTGCAGGGTCATTGTCTTGCGTTAATGAAGATAGTGCATCTGTAAAGATCCAGGTATTAATAACACCTGCGCGAGCCGACAGGCTATCAACACCTGTACCATCTCCG
>NZ_PJAU01000024.1 GCF_002836255.1 Colwellia sp. 75C3
AAAAAGCCTCAACATAAATGCTGAGGCTTCGTTATGAATGGTGCCGACTGCCGGAATCGAACTGGCGACCTACTGATTACAAGTCAGTTGCTCTACCAACTGAGCTAAGTCGGCACACAAAGCTGTGTGCAATATTTAAGTTTAATTTAAACAACCTAAATACTTTTGGCACCGAAATAATGCTTAATATTATTAGTAAATAATAAGTGAGCACCACTTCTGTAAAATGGTGCCCCGACCCGGATTTGAACCAGGGACACGAGGATTTTCAATCCTCTGCTCTACCAACTGAGCTATCGGGGC
>NZ_PJAU01000025.1 GCF_002836255.1 Colwellia sp. 75C3
ACATCGCCTGTGGTGGCTAAGGTACCAATTACCGCACCAACTGCATTTTCGTCTACGCTCAAGTTCGTTAAAGTAATGCCGGTAGGCGCTTCGTTAACATCACCGACATTCAAGGTAAATTCTTGTGTCGTTGGTAGACCGCCGCTGTCTGTTGACGTCACGGTAATAGTAATACTCTCGGCACTTTCATGATCAAGACTCACACCAGTTTTAAGTTTCAGTGCGCCATTAACCACTTCAAAACGCGTATCATCAACACTGTAACTGTGGCTATC
>NZ_PJAU01000026.1 GCF_002836255.1 Colwellia sp. 75C3
GATAATACGCCTCTCAGTTTTATTGTCAACACTTACTTTCATAAAGTAAATATGTATTTTATAAAACAGTATTTTTTACATTAATCGCTCATTTATCAGGCGATTAAGTTAACAAATAGTGTTTCTCAAGTAGCCCGTCACCAATGTAACGGGCTTCTCGTGTGCCTAAGCACAAATTATACGTCTAATAATGTTTCGCTACGCTCTTACATGGGCTTTTCTGTGACATAAGTCACACTACCATCGGCGCTGTTGCGTTTCACTATCAAACA
>NZ_PJAU01000027.1 GCF_002836255.1 Colwellia sp. 75C3
TTTAAATAACTACTTACCTCGATATCACCGCTCAAGGCGGAAACATCCGCCCATTCATTGATATTACCCGTAATGTAAGATTCGATACCTGAAAAATCACCAACATAGAGTTCATCTGCAGCGGGGTCATTATCTTGCATTAAAGATGATTTTGTATCAGTAAAAATCCAGGTATTAATGACACCTGTGCGAGCCGACAGGCTATCAACACCTGCGCCATCTCCGCCAGTTATTGTATCTACATTACCTGA
>NZ_PJAU01000028.1 GCF_002836255.1 Colwellia sp. 75C3
TACAGGAAGTAACGAATTAACTGCAAGTAACATGGTCAATACGTGGGAAATCAATGCCACCAACCAAGGTGTGATTAATGACGGCACGGTTTATGAAGTTAACTTTGTTAATTTTAATACACTAACGGGTGGATCATTAGTCGATAACTTCACCTTGAGCTTGATGGATAACATCACCGGCTTAATCAGTGGTGGTGCAAGTGATGATAC
>NZ_PJAU01000061.1 GCF_002836255.1 Colwellia sp. 75C3
CCGCTTCGCTACACAATTTTAGCCAACCATTACTTAGCCTGTTATTTGGGCGTTATATGCTTTTTAAAACTTAGCTTTAAGAACGTTAAATAATTAGATTTTTTCGCTAAAGTAGGTTTGTTTTTAACACTAATAAGCTTTTCCCTTGTTACCTTTTTCAAAGGTGGAAAAACTATTAATGTTGTTCAGCCAGTTGTGTGTAGCAAAAATTCACTGCTTGGCGTATTTATAACAGGCGCAATAAAAGTATGTAACGGTTGGTTTAACCACCGTGGCATATAACAAGGCATTCAAAAGGACTAAAAAAAGTTGGCTGCCGTTCGTGCCTCACTATTTTAGCCAACCATTTTTAGCCTCTTAATGGGGCGTTAGTTGCCAATGGAGATCAATTTGAGCAATAGAATTATTGAGGTTGTTGACTACGATCCAAATTGGAGTAAAACTTTTGAAACTGAAAAAGTAATGCTAACCAAAGCTATTGGAAGCAATGCTGTAAAAATCGAACATATTGGTAGTACATCTGTTGTTGGTTTATCGGCAAAACCTGTTATTGATATTTTAATTGAGGTTACAAGCCTTACAGAACTGGATTCAGCAAATAAAAACATTGTAGGTCTTGGTTACATTGTTAAAGGTGAAAATGGCATTTCAGGTAGACGCTACTTTCAAAAAGGTGGTAATCAACGTAGTCATCATGTTCATGCTTTTCAAACCAGTGATTTACACTTACTTCGGCATAGAGCATTTAAAGAGTACCTAATTGCACATCCAATTATTGCGTCAGAGTATAGCTTTATTAAAAAAGAGGCTGTTTCCAAAAGCGGTAATGATATTAATTTTTATATGGCACTAAAAAATAACTTTATTCAAAAACATGAAATACTAGCTATCGAGTGGTTTGGCAACTAACAAGCCATTCAAGCAGGACTTTTAACAGTTGGCTAGGTCCCGCTTCGCTTCACATTTTAGCCAACAATTAAAAGCCTCTTAATGGGGCGTTATGCGTATCAAAAGGTTCATATGGAGTTTGTAAAACTGTCTCGGTATCATGCTAACCTGCTTTTAGATTTTGAACTAAAAAACAAGCAGTGGTTTGATTCACTAATTGAACCAAGAGACAAATCGTTCTACTCACAACAAGGTATAACTGATCATATTGACTCTTTAATTAAACAAATGGAGAACGGTGCTGGGTATAGCGGCGTATTAGTACAAAATAACACTATAGTTGCCCGAGCAAACCTTAAAGATATTTCAAAAAATGAAGCATTTGTCGGCTATAGAGTAGCTGAAGACTTTACGTCAAAGGGTGCTGCAAGTTATTGTTTGTCGCAACTGGTGAGTATTGCACAAAGTAAACTTAATATTACCATGCTGAAAGCTAGGGTTCTGGAAAATAATCCTGCATCAATGCATATATTAAAAAAGTTTGGCTTCCAGGCAACTGGCACAATAACAAACTTTATAACTTTAAATGGTAATAAATTAAGTTGCACAGACTTGAGTGTTAAATACGCATAACAAGCTGTTTAATCAGGACAAAATACAGTTGGCTGTGTTTCGTACCTCAACATTTTAGCCAACAATATTTTGCCCATTAACGAGGGCGTTATATGCAAAGAGAATCAAGTGGCATATTCTGAATACGATGTTGTAAAGGTAATAGCTTTAAATCCAAATGTTCCTGAAGCAGAAATAGGAGATACAGGTACAATCCTTATGCTTTTGGAACATGAGAATAATAGGGCATACGAAGTTGAATGTGTATTGCCAGATGCTACAAATAAATGGCTAGGCACTTTTGAACCAAGCCAATTACAACTTGTGTAAGTATCTGATATTGCATATAACAAGGGTTTTCAAGTCGGACAAATTACAGTTGGCTTTTTGTTCGTGCCTCACTTATTTTAGCCAACTGCAATTTGCCGCTTAAAACGGCGTTAGCTTTTACTCAAGGAGAGAGTCTATCAAATACGCTGAAGAATATTCAAAGCCTGAAAAGATTAGAATAAAAGCATTACTAATTTTAGCTAGTGCTTTAGTTGTGATTGTAGGTATAAAATGGTTTTTCCCATTTTTAGAATGGTATGTAGATACTGTTCATTGTCATACTCCTTTTGGTTATTCTGGAATATCTGTACTCTGGAACTCTATGCTTGTATGTTTACCTTTATTTGGTGCTATTTCTATCGGTATGTTCACATTGCCACTTGGTATAAAGGGCTTTATGCATGGACAATTTCCGCCTAAAGGCATAAAGGTACTTCAGCCTACTAAAATCATTGTAGGGTGGCGAGCGAATATTAAATCATTCATCCATATATTTGTTCCTGTATTTCTTATACTATTTTCTATCTGGGGCTACTTTCAAGTAGATGAAATGCCTAAAAAAATGGAAGGTTTTGACTATAGCGTATGTAAAAGCTAACAAGAAAATCAACAAGGACAAAAAACAGTTGGCTTTTGCTCCTTCGTCGCTAATTTTAGCCAACAATTTTTTGCCTGTTATTTAGGCGTTAGGTTTAAATGGAGAATTAACAAATGGATGTTGCTTTAAATAGTTTTGGTATATTCGGTGTTTTATTTTATTTCATACTGGTGATTCTATGGATCATGGTTCCAGTTTTCATCTTCTTAATTTCAAAACGAGTAAAACAAATGCTCAATGTTATTGAGTCCTCTCAATCCGAAATTAAGGAGTTAAATGCAAGTATTAAGTATTTAAAACGCAAATATAATGAATCAAATGAGTAATTAAACCTAACAAGGCATTAAAGCAGGAAAATTTACAGTTGGCTTTTTTCACTGCGTTCAACAGTTTAGCCAACTATAAATTTCCTCTTAATGAGGCGTTAGAGCTATAAGGAGTTAGCAATGAGGAAAGTAGTTACATTATCAATTTTTAGCGTTTTTTTGGTGGCATGTGTTTCGAATGACACAGCCGAAATGGCAGTTGAAGAACCAATACAATATATAGATTTGACCTTAGATGATAAGAAGGACTTGATTAAGGAGTATTGGGTAGTAGAAAAAAGACAAGAGCCTAAATACCCAATTAGCGCAGCTAGAAAAGGTTTATCGGGTTGTGTAGATCTAATTGTAGGTATTAAGACTAATGGAAAGTCTGGTGGGTATAAAGTCAAAAAGTCATACCCTGAAGGTGTATTTGATAAATATGCAGCGGCTGCATTAAATAATTGGAAATGGGAAGCAACGGATAAAAACGTTGATAGAAAACCTGTTTTAACAACCATACAATTAGACTTCATGGTCAGTGGGTCTAAAAATAAAAAAGAAGCTGAAAGTCAGTGTGGGTTGTCCCACAATTTATAGCTCTAACAAGTTGCTTAAACGGAAAAATAACAGTTGGCCATCGCTTCGCGATTATAGCCAACCATTATTTTCCGCTTAGCAAAGCGTTAGAGTTACTAGGGAATTATCGTGATCGTCGAAAGCTCATATTGGAAATTACCACTTATTGAGAGTGCTAAAAAATTTGAAGAATTAGAAGAGCTTTGTGAATTATCAGAACGCCACTTTGTTCAAATAGAACAGGATATTTTTTTAGGCTTCTATACAATTAGAAAATTACTCGACGCATCAAAAATTACAGATAAACTAAAGAATAAGAAGATAGTATTAAAGTCACATCCAAACAAAGATAAATACGTTACATTGCTTAATAACCATAAACTAGATGAAAAATATGATTTCAGTGTCTTAAATTCTGAACAACGAGATTTATGGTTTATCGCTAGTCGCCTTATTCATAGTTATATTTTTCAAATATCTATAAACGATATGGGTATTTTTGATGGTGTTTTATTTACTTCTGACACAGATAAAACTAAAAAACTTTATTGGCTAACCTCACAAGAAATTATCAGCATATTTCAAGAAGTAGGTAGCAATGAGGTAACAAAGTTTGAGTGGAGTATTGATCCAGAAAGTGGTCAAGAAACGATGGTGGCATCGTAACTCTAACAAGGCGTTCAAACGGACAAAAAACAGTTGGCTGTTTCACTCCGTTCACAATTTTAGCCAACAATTTTTTGCCGCTTAACGTGGCGTTATGTGTTTTTCAAATTATGAGTAAATTTAAAGTTTTATTAATCCCCGTAGCTACTTTACTAGGTGCGCTATTAGGTTATTTTCTAGCACCGCCACAACCACTTTATCCTTTTGCAGGTGAAAAGCATGAACTTGAACTCATTCGCTATATTGAGCTTCATATAATCATTTATTTAGGTTTCTTTTCAGCATGCTTTACATCCTTATCTTCTAAGCTCCTCAATACTTCCATAAGTTTAGCCATCGGTTCATTAATTTCAGTTGGTTTATTTATTGGCGCAATAGATGATTTAAGGAGCGGAGCTATCCCTTCTTACAGTTTTCGAGAAATAGTTGTATATGTTGTTGGTTGTATTTCTTGGTATGGTATAGTTTATTTATTCAGTAGCTTTTTCAATAAAAACAAAGTGGTATAAACACATAACAAGTTACTCAAACGGACGCTAAACAGTTGGCTAGCGCTCGTTCCTCGCACATTTTAGCCAACAATTTCGCGCCGCTTAGTAAGGCGTTAGGTGTATACGGATGTCACTCTGTTTGGTTGTTTCAAAGCTAGCTACAGAATTAGAAACACAGCTTGATGGCTGTACTAGTAGCCAACAGTCAATGCTGAAAGTTATGGTAGATATGCCGAAATATTTAGCTAAAAATGACTTAGCTTTATGGGAAGCTGATTATCGCTCGTCGATTAGCGAAGATGAAGACGAAAAGAGTCTTGAGTACAAGGCGATAGATATATTATACGAGCTCGCAGGTTTAAATTTATTTGGCAAGTTTCAAGTGAGTGTATCTAAGCAAGTGTATTCAAGCGTCGTCGCCAATTTAGAGCGTTTGGGTATTCAGGTTACAAGTGATTTGGACGTTTCTAGGTGGTAAATACACCTAACAAGAAATTAAACAAGGACAAAAAACAGTTGGCTTTTTGTTCACTCCGTTCACCTATTTTAGCCAACTACTTTTTGCCTGTTAATTAGGCGTTAGTTGCACGCACTAAATCAGTATTATTAATTTGCTAGTTTAGTGTTTAACACGTAGTTTCGTGTCTGGTTCAATCTTTGGTTTGGCAATGGAAGTGCCTTCAAATACTCACTTCTTCTTTGCCCAACCCAGTTTTCGCCTCACAATGTTTTAAGATCAAGAAGCTTTAGTTTTTAAGGCTCAAAATCAAGTTTAGGTGTGTAGTGCGGGGATGTGTTTTTTGTATCTTCCGTCTATCCCGTAAACATGGTAACTTATTGTAAAGTTAGTGCTTTTAACAAGCAGCAACTAACAAGGCAATCAAGCGGGACACGCAACAGTTGGCTACGTTTCGCTTCGCTACACATTTTAGCCAACTATTACTTAGCCCCTTATTGGGGCGTTAGGCTTCCTAAAACTCCGTTAGCCTCGCGTATATCAATATTGGAGTTACTTATAAGTGGATTTACCTGTGAAAGAAGTGTTTTTTTTCGATTCAATGCTAACCCCTAAAATTATCACATTCGTGTATTGGCTAATGCTTCTGGGAGCTTTATTTTCAGCTTTGGCCGTAAGGTACACACAAGGTGAAGATGGGAATCTAACTGGTTGTGCAATTATTGTTTTTGGGGCCATTGGTTCAAGAATTTGGTGTGAGTTACTAATTGTTTTATTTAAAATTAATGAGAATTTACAAAAAATTGCTAATAAATCTGAATAAGCCTAACAAGCAAATCAACTAGGACTTAAAACAGTTTGTTGTTTTTCGTCCCTCAAAATTTTAACAAACAATTTTAAGCCTGTTATTTGGGCGTTATATTTCCCCACGAATTCAAACGCGTATATTTATTACCGTTTGTATTTATTAAATGGGTAAGGCGCTTGTTTCGGTTCGTTGTTGTGGTAAGTTATTCGGCGTAAATTCTGTTTCAGCTTTTGGTTAATCAGTTTTCGCCAACGAATTTTTTTAGTTATCGCTCAGTAAAGTTTAGCGGTAATAATAAGTTTCAAAGCATTCGCTACATTTAGTTTGGCGAGTGGCTCAAAATTCAAGGTTTGGCGTGTCGTGGGGATATTTTTTAATCCTACTCATTCCATCCCGTAACCGTTTGTATGTTTGGTTTCGTTTAGTGTTTGCCATGTAGGTCAAAATCTAACAAGCCAATCAAGCAGGACTAAAAAAAGTTGGCTGCCGTTCGTGCCTCACTATTTTAGCCAACCATTTTTAGCCTCTTATTGGGGCGTTATATACCTAAGGATAGGATATGGATTTCATCTCAATAACTCACGTTACTCTTGCTGTCACTGCCACTCTAAGTGGAGCTATAGTTTTAGCCCGCAGGAAAGGTGACGTGCTTCACACTAGGTTAGGAAAATTATTTATTGCGTGTATGGTGTTAGTAAATATTACTGCATTTGCTCTATGGCCTAAATATGGATTTACATTTTTTCAACCTTTAGCATTATGGAATTTAGTTTGGGTGCTTTTGGGCTATTATTATGCAACCAAAAAACCAAACAAAAATTGGCTAATTAATCATTACTATTTCATGTCGTACGCTTATGTTGGTGTACTTGCTGCGGCACTTGCCAGAATTCCATTAAGCTTTGGCTTTCTACCAAATGAAGCAGCATTCATTTCCATTGCTGTTGTTTTTGGTATTTCAACTTATTTAATAGAAAAGCAAGGTAAAAAGTTGAGAGTGATCGGTATATAACAAGCTGTTAAACAAGGACAAAAAACAGTTGGTTTTTGCTCCTTCGTCGCTTATTTTAACCAACTATTTTATTGCCTGTTAACAGGGCGTTAGATGCATACGATGTTCAAGTTTGGAGTTTCTGTTGGAAGTTAGAAAATTAAACGCCTTACGTGGACTAGCAGCATTTATTGTTTTTATTACACATTTTAGCGATATAACAAATTGGCTTGATGGTATGTTAGGTGGAGGCTCTGGAGCATACGGTGTAATGCTGTTCTTCTTATTAAGCGGCTTTTTAATGTCTTACCTTTATCTATCTCAAGAATTCAATAAAATTAATGTCAAACGTTACCTACTAGCGAGAGCTGCAAGAGTAGCTCCATTGTTCTTCGTTGTTGTACTCAGCTCATACATATTATCTTTAGCTGGCAATGACACTCTCTACAGCATTCCTGATGTCAATACACTAATAGGTCATCTATTATTTTTATATGGTGAAAGTGTACTTTGGTCAATTCCACCAGAAATACAGTTTTACTTCGTATTTATTATATTTTGGTCTTTCTCAAAGAGCAGGCCTGGTTATATTTATTTTTCAATCATAGCTGTAATGATCTTACTGTTTTTTATGAACTTCCCCCGAATAAATGGTGACTTAAGCGGAATTCCATATAACTTATTTAATACACTACGAAGCCTACCTTACTTTTTTATTGGGGTTATTTTTGGGATGCATTTTAAGTCCATAAAGATACCAAGCTACCTTAGAAAGCACTGGTTTATTCTAGTATTACTTTTAATTCCTGCAATGTATCCAGAGCTTACGTCTATTACGTCTGACGCTAAGCATAGAATGTGGTTAAGCTATGAAGTATTACTTGTAATGAGTTCCGTATTCTTTTGCATTGTGTTCTTGGTTCCTGATAACAATGTACTATTAGCTAATAGGTTCGGTGACTTCTTAGGAAAAATATCTTATTCATTATATTTGCTACACATGCCAATTATTATTTTTGTAAACAAGCTCAATTTAAGCGTTGAATTGAAATTAATATTATCTTTTGGTTTAACTGTTTCAATAGCATTTGTATCATTTAAATATTTTGAAAAGCCTGTTGCTAGCTTCATACGTAACATAGCATCTAACAAGAATTTCAAGCGGGACTGCTAACAGTTTGCTCGGTTTCGCTTCGCTACACAATTTAAGCAAACAATTATCAGCCCCTTAAATGGGCGTTAGGTTTTAAAAAAGTGTGGTGGTAGGCGAAGCAAAAAAGAAATTAAATACAAGGATGGAAATATGACGGATTCTTCTGAAGTTCTGGTAATCGCCGAAAAATATCTGAAAGAAATGCTGGAAGCAGATGACACGGAAAACTTCGACTTGTATACGAAGCGATACGAAGAAAAGTACCTTGTTAACTTTTCGAGAGAGAGGTTTTCAGATGACATCAAGGGTATGCATGAAAGGAACGGCATGAATACGGGCTACGAGTTTCTATGTACGTTAAGAAATTTTAGTTTCGATGGTTTAGATATTTTCAGGCTCGTTTGGAAAGGTATTTATGAAAAGCGGGATGCTGTGATCGAGTTTGACGTATATAAAAAAAATGGAAACTGGTACGTTATTCAGTCGGCAGTTCATTAAAGTGCGGGATAAAACCTAACAAGGGTTTTCAAGTCGGACAAATTACAGTTGGCTTTTTGTTCGTGCCTCACTTATTTTAGCCAACTGCAATTTGCCGCTTAAAACGGCGTTATATCTCTAGGAGTTTGTGTTGACTATTGTTGAAACTGAGAGGTTAAGTATTCGTCAAATTACGAATGAGGATGCTATAAACCTATCAAAAGTGTTAGCTGATCCTATAGTAATGGAATATTCGACAGTAGGTGTTCATACAGAAGAACAGATTTATGATTATATAGCTAATTGCAAAAATCAATATGACTTAAATGGTTATGGGCATTGGGCAATTTATAACTCTATAACTAGTGAGTTTGTTGGTGTGTGTGGTCTTAATAAGCATAAAGTGGACACTGATGATGTTATACATATCAATTATCGTCTTGCCACTGACCAACAAGGTAAAGGTTATGCTGTTGAGTCTGCATTTGGTGTATTACATTTTGCTAAAAATTCCTTAAAGCTTAAATCGGTACACGCGCTAATAGAATCGGATAATGTTAGCTCTGTTAAAGTCGTAAACAGAACAGGCTTTCAATTCATTAAATCTTCTGTATTTCGTGGTTTTAAAGTCGACATCTATCAAGTGGCTCTATAAAACGAGATATAACAAGGCATTAAAGCAGGAAAATTTACAGTTGGCTGTTTTCACTGCGTTCAACATTTTAGCCAACTATAAATTTCCTCTTAATGAGGCGTTATATGTAAATGGAGTTTGCATGAAATTTTTGGTGTTAATCATATGTTTTCTTTTGAATGGCTGCTCAACAGCTACATTTAATTCTAATGCTGGCATTTATGCTGAAAATAAAATTAGAGAAAGTGTCGTAAAAAGATATACCAACTCTGAAGTATGGAAGTTAGGTGCTTCACAAGTGGGTCATGTAGAAGCAAGGTTTTGCCAAAAAGATATACGGGACTATAAACCTAGTAAAGAAGCTTTAATTGCTGACTTAAAAGTAAAAACTCAGAAGTTAGGCGGTAATGCTTTAGTTTTTGATTCTTGTTTGGTTAACAGAACTACTGCCAGTTGTCATACCAAGATTGACTGTAATGGTATGGCTTATCTAATTACATATAAGTAATTAAACAAGGACAAAAAACAGTTGGCTTTTTGTTCACTACGTTCACTTATTTTAGCTAATAATTTTTTACCTGTTAATTAGGCGTTATGTTTTTAAATTGGCCTCTTGTTTGTGTCACTTGAAATACACGAAGAATAATTTCAATCAAGGAAGATACATGAAAATAATATTTATCACACTAGTATTACTTATTAGTACCAGTCCATGTTTCGCTGTAGAATATATTAGCAGTAACGGAAAGAATCATATCTTTGGAATTGATTTAGGCCTAGGTTCAATTGACCCAGAAAACTTTGAGGAAGAACTGGATACTGAGTCCATTGTTAGGCTTACCTATGGTTATCAATATAACTCAACTTGGTCGATAAATACGGGGTTAATATTTGGTAACGGAACGGAGTTGTGTATTGTGACCTGTCCGGAACTACGTACTTTAAGTTACACCAGTTACATTTTAAATATCAAAGGTTCACACCCTCTAAATAATCGTTGGTCAGTGTTTGGGAAGTTGGGCGTAAATTATTATGATTTAGAGCTTTCCGGAGCTAATCAAGCTAACGTAACTGATAACGGTATCGGGCCATTGATAGCTACAGGTTTTGATTTTAGAGCATATAATGGCTTCGGTTTAGGCATTGAGCTTTCATTACAGGATATGGCCGTTATCACTTCAACAGGCGTTTCTTTTAATTTCAGTTATATGTTCTAAATACTACTAATCAGTGGTTAAAAAACATAACAAGAATTTCAAGAAGGACAAAATACAGTTGGCTTTTTGTTCACTCCGTTCACCTATTTTAGCCAACTGAATTTTGCCCCTTAACAGGGCGTTATATGCCCAAAGGGGTTCAGATGAACAATAAATTTTTGATTATGATTTTAACCTTGGGCATCAGCAATATAGCATTCGCTGAAGATAAAAATTATAAAGGTCGTGTTCAACTTACCCTGAAAGAACCAAGTGGTAGTGGCTTTTCCTCTTACACTGATTTCGAAACTAGTACTAATCAAAAAATCATTAGTTACTTCAGAAGAACAAGCGGGCAATTTACAGTTGTTACGAATAATGGACTTCATATAGATCCTTCAAAAATGAATAAATATCGTAGTTCTCTAAATATACTCGAAGTTAACAATGATTCATTCATTGCATCATTAAAAATTCACTCAAACTCAATGGAATATGATTCAGAAAAGTCAAAAGGCACTCTTATATCTAAAGTCATAGTAGACCATAAAATTAAAGGAGTATTATTTGGCAAAAATGAATATTCTTATATCAATAAGGGTATGCCAAATTTATTTGTTGAAATTGATTTCGATAAAGTTTTTACAAAAGAAGAAATCAAAGAAAGATTCAATCAACAGGTATATATCAAGTCGTTAAAGCAGGACAATCATCTTCCCCCGATAAAACGGACACCAAAATCTAACTAAAGATGAGGTGTCTATGCCCAAATACAATAATCCAAGACGAACTTGGAAATATTCAAATGAGTTCAAAGTTAATGGTGTTCAACTGAGTTTTGTTGTCGGCGTTACAATCAAAACTGTCTCTGAAAAACTCGACATACACCCGTTTATGCTGTCACGATGGCGAAAAGAATATCGCGAAGGAATAATTGTGGCTGATAAACGTAAAAAAGTAGCTGGGCAATCGAAAGCCAAAAAAGTACTCACTAAAGAGCAACAACTTGAACGTGAAAATAAACAACTCAAGGAGGAGCTGTATATCCTAAAAAAGTGGCAACGGTTTCTTGCCGAGGAACATCAAGCCGATATCGATTCATCAAAAAACTAAGACCCGACATAAAAGTTGTTAGGTTACTGGAGTTTTTTGATGTATCTAAAAGTGGCTATTACGATTGGCGTGAGCGACAACCCAGTGCCCGTACGATAGAGGATGTTGAACTTAAACAGAAAATTCAGCAAATATTCACCGAAAATAAAGGACGATATGGCAGTCCACGAATATTTAAGGCCTTACAAAAGCAAGGATACAACATCGGAAAAAAGCGTGTAGAACGGTTGTATCGAGCGCTTGGACTGGTTGCTAGAGTGATGCGCGTGACTACACGCTCTGCATTTTATAAACGCTTTCTTACTACAGGTACGAACTTAAGGCCTGATGGTGAAGTGCCATTGGCTAAAGATAAAGTGTGGGTGGCAGATGTCACGTATTTGAAAGTGAATGGCGTTATTTGTCGGTCATAATGGATTTATATTCACGGCGTATTATTAGTTGGATTTTAGATAAAAATAGGACGATGGAAGTCACAAAGTGAACGTTAAAAAATGCGGTTAAGAAACGAAAACCCCAAGATGGTTTAATGCTGCATACCGACAGAGGTGTTGAGTATCGAGGCCATGTTTATCAAGCGGTTTTAAAACGAAGCGGTATTACACATAGCTTAAGCAGAGCGGGTAAATGTACTGATAATGCGCATATGGAGTCATTTTTCCATTCAATGAAGGTAGAAGTGATTCGAGGTAATGTGTTTAAAAGTGATAAAGAACTGCGTGGAACACTTGGAAGTTACATTAACAATTACTACAATGTTTCGAGGATGCATTCAGGTAAACTATTGTTCTCCAATAGAATATGAAGCCCTGGCAGCGTAAAATAAAATGTGTCCGTTTTATCGGGGGTAGATCAAAATTTACAGTTGGCTGTTTTCGCTCCGCTCGACATTTTAGCCAACTAAATTTTGCCTCTTAACAGGGCGTTATGTGTTCATCATTAATCGAAGTATGGAGTACAAAAATGGAATTGGAAATCACTTGGGATAGAGTTGTACGAATTTGGTGGTCATTTCTTTGGCGTAACCTTTTAGCAATTTTGGGTGCAATAGTTATAGGGGCAATTGTTGGATTTATACTTGGCTTAATTTTAGGTATTATTGGCGTTCCGACTGAAACAATTAAAATGATAGTCCAACCAATAGGCTTCTTAATTGGTTTAGGTATATCGGTTATTCCTCTTAAAATGGTTTTAGGCAAAAATTTCGGAGAGTTTAGGTTAGTTTTAATTAGTACAGAAGATACTGAGTCAAACACATAACAAGGGTTTTCAAGTCGGATAAATTACAATTGGCTTTTTGTTCGTTCCTCAACCATTTTAGCCTACTGCAATTTGCCGCTTATTCCGGCGTTATGCCGACATGTCATAGGCTTGGCATATGAATGTCACACTCTTAACGTATACAAAAAGGTAAATTCTCTCCATATTATTGGCAACTTTAATTAGGAGGAATTTAACAATGGAAATGCAAATAAATATAAATGTGATTAAAACCCAAAGAAATAATAGAGCTTGGAGCCAAACTCAGCTAGGGGATGTATCAGGACTAAGTTTAAGGACAATTCAACGTATTGAAAACACAGGTGTCGCTTTTCTTGTCGGTTTATCAAGTTGGCAATTAGGGTATGGCGATATATCTACTTTTAAAGGTGGTTTGTATGGTACTACTGCTTATCAAGTTAGGCTGTCAAATTACCATGTTTGGATATTAGGTGTATTGGGTGGCTAACAAGTTGTTAAAAAAGGACAAAAAACTGTTGATTTTGCTCCTGCGTCGCGTATTTTAACTAACCATTACTTAGCCTGTTATTTAGGCGTTATATGCCTGGGCAATTTAGGTGTAGATTTCACACATGGATGAATTATAAATGTCAGGAAGAATCTCTTTTTTATCAACATTAATTTTTGTCGTATTAATTATTGTTAGTTTAGGTGCTTGTAATAACTCTATTACTCTAAGTAATACATCAAGAAGTACTCCAATATCCAATCTTCCACCCCTACAGCCAAGTTCTTTATCTAATGATGGAAAAGAATATGATGGTCGCACCCAAGTAACTTTTTTACTTGAAACACCACTTAATACACCTGTAAATTCGAGTATTTATTTATCAGGAACATTTGACGATTGGTCAGGTGGTAACAGTAATAAATATAAATTTAATAAAATCGAAGATAATAAATATCAATTAACAGTCGAAGAGGATGCCGGCAGTGTTTTACAGTTTAAAGTTACTCGTGGTTCTTGGGATTTTGGGGAAGTAGATGAACGGGGTCGCCGTATTGGAAATAGAGTGCTTACCGTAAGAAATAAACCATTATTTGTAAAATTAGTCATTAGGAACTGGAACGATAAATCCGAAGAAATAGGTAATACAGATTCAGGTTATTGGGAAACAGAAATACCTAATTACAAAAGTGAGCCGCTTAAACCAAGAATACGTTTAAATGGTAATAAAATTAATGTTGTGTCTTCATTTAATGAATATTCAGAAGAAGGTGCTACGGCCATTGATCATAACGGTAAAGCTCTGTCAGATAAGCTGGAAATAAAAGGTTTACCTGAAACGAATAACCTCGGCGATTACCTTATCACATATGAAGTCAAGGATAGTCAAGGTAGACAAGCCGAGCCTATAAGCAGAATGCTTAGAATTACGGGTAAGAAACCTATTAAATATTCGCTACGCCCTGTAGGAAGCACAAGTTCACATTTAGGCTATATTGAGCAAATCCCTGCTCAGTACGGTAAAGATTTAACAAAAAAATATCCTCTATTTATTTACCATCATGGTGCAGGCGGCGAAGCTGCTTCAATGGATTTGTCTAGACAAACGTCTCTCTTTCAACTTGCCAATTGGTGGGGCGGTGGTCCTGCTAGAATAGCAATGAGAGGGCATTGGAATACTAACTCGCCTCTTATTGTGTTGTCTCCTCAACGTTCATTTTTTAAATCTGATATCGCTAGCATTGATGCATTTGTAGATTATGCCATTAAAAACTATCAAGTAGATCCTACTCGTATTTATATGGGCGGCTTTAGTGCGGGAGGTTATATTTCGTGGGAGTATGCAATTAAATACCCTACAAAAATCGCTGCCATTTTACCCCTTGCGGGCACTGTTTTTCCTGAATCACTAGCAAATATATGCAATGCTAAGGAAGTTGCTGTTTGGGCTTTTCATGGTGCGGATGATACAACAGTAGATGCTGATGATGCGAAAAAATCAATAAAATCTTTTAATAAATGTGATCCTAAACAGCATGCTAAATTAACCTTGTTTGATGATGGAGGCCATGCAAGCCATCAAAGAGTATTAGAGTTAACGGGTATGTTCGGATTTTCGGAATTAAGCGATCCTTTTGATGAAAATATATATACATGGTTAATGTCACAACGTTTACCAAACAATTAGGGTTGTTGTATTCGGGGTAGATAAAAATTTACAATTGGCTTTTTGTTCGTTCCTCAAACATTTTAGCCAATTGCAATTTGCCGCTTATTGCGGCGTTATAAATACAAGGATGGTTCGATGAAAACTCTCAGCATAATATTACTATTTATTACTTTTCAATCCACTGCAATGGCTGAAAAGGGCGTTGTTGTTAATATACTCCCAGATAAATTAACTTTGTCAATTGACTGTGAAGCTCAAGTCAAACTACAACGATTAAAAACAGAACCAGAAAAATTCTCGGTTGGCTATTCTTGCAAGAATGCGACAAATGGTAGTTACTATATGGATTTTCGTCTAAATGATATGGATATAGTCGCCGATTTTGATGATGGTTCAGCTAAAGTTGATGTGAATAAAACTAAGTTTAAATCATATACACTTTATGAATTATTTATTGAAAGTAAGGACGGAGAAAGATTTAAATTTGTTTCCTATTGTACAAAAGATATTTGTCTCGATTTAGTTGGTAACTATGAAAAATCAGTTAAAGACTCTATTACGTCTCAGTTAAGAAGTTAGTATATGAATTCGGCATTTATAACAAGTTGTTCAAGCGGGACAAATTTATTGTTGGCTGGTTCCGCTCCGCCTCACATTTTAGCCAACCATTACTTAGCCCGTTAATATGGACATTAGGCGAAATGCCACAACCAAAGGATTGCGTATGAAATTTGAAACAAGTAGACAGTTTGGCTTAGGTAATCGAAAATATACCTTA
This sequence comes from Colwellia sp. 75C3, assembly GCF_002836255.1. Classification (GTDB taxonomy): domain Bacteria; phylum Pseudomonadota; class Gammaproteobacteria; order Enterobacterales; family Alteromonadaceae; genus Colwellia. The sequence continues at coordinate 15,475 of NZ_PJAU01000061.1, forward strand.
ACTGAGAATTTTGAATTTTTTGGTGTAACATTGCCTATTGGCTTAACAGTTGATGGTTCTTCCGTGCCAAAAGTTCCTATTCTGTTTTTGGCAACTCTTTGGTTGTTGTTTTCAAATGAACTTCCATTTTCTACTCCTTCATGGGTTGATAGTCTCGTGGTCGTAGTGATGTTACTGGTTGGTATATGTGAGAGCAGTGGTTGGTTTATGAAGCCTGCGGCAGTACATGATTACAGATTTCAAAATGCCTCTACCGCATTTGGTTGGTTTCCAGCGAACATTGAGTATTTTGTATTAATGCTTAGGAAGGTATTTCAATATTCAAACGAAAAACCTTCTCCATTCATATTTCAAACCTTATTTCATTTAAGTTTAGGTTTAGCTATAGCTCTCGCTCATTTATTTGTACTTACTTTATTTGGTTGGTATGTTTGGTACGGGTACTATTCTAAGAACAAACGCCTTGGTAAAATTGTCTAACAAGTTGCTTAAACGGACAAAAAAACAGCTGATTGTGCTCGTTCCTCGCTATTATAGTCAGCCATTTTTAGCCGCTTAGAAAGCGTTAGTGTTGTAAACAAACTATGGAGTGTAAAATGGAATTAGGTGCATTTTCAGTAAGTTTATCGGTTAGTAACATCGAAGAGTCGAAAGTCTTTTATCAAAAATTGGGTTTCGAGATAGTTGGTGGAGATCAATCTCAAAATTGGTTAGTACTAAAAAACGGTGATCATAAAGTAGGGTTATTTCAGGAAATGTTTGAAGGGAATATAATGACTTTCAATCCAGGCTGGGATCAAAACCGTAAAACACTAGAATCATTCACTGACATTAGAGAGCTATTAAAAGAGTTTGAGTCTCAAGGTGTTCATATAGTTCAACAATCTATCAATAGTGAAAGAGGCCCTTCGAGTTTTTCTATTAAAGATCCAGATGGTAACTCGATTCTAATTGATCAACATGTGTAAACAATACTAATTTTACGTTTATTGCGGCGATAGGTTAACAAGGATAGTTAGATGAATAATTTACTGTTTAAAGAAAAGTTAGTGGTGGCATTTTGTTTCTTGGCGCTGGCTGTTATGACTTTTTCAATTCTCAAAGTGGCTTGAGTAATTTAGCTATTTCAACAGGCGTAGCAATAACTTTATTTAGTACTGGATTAATTCCTAAAATATTTTCTATGCCTTTAAAATCTGCACTCAAAGACATTCAATCACCAATTCTAGTCAAAGTTGAAACGCAGCAATATTTAGCATTAAGTGGTATTGTAATTAGCTCTATTGGCTTGGGAATGCAATTGTTAATCTAACAACAAAATTAACAAGGACACGTAACAGTTGGGTAACAACTTTAGCCAACTATTACTTAGCCTATTATTTGGGCGTTATGACGTAATATCGAGAATGTCGTATGAAAATAAGATTATTCATTTTTACTTTGTGCTTATGGAGTACTTTTTCTATGTCTGAAGAGTGTGTTGTATTACTTCATGGGATGGCTCGTTCCGATAGCTCTATGAATAAAATGGAGACAAAGCTTAAAGAAGCGGGGTATACCGTCGTGAATTTTGACTACCCATCAACTCGGTTTAATATTGAGAGTATTGCCAAAGATTACCTTCCTAATGCAGTCGCGCAATGTAAACCTAACGTAATCATAAATTTTGTGACTCATTCTCTTGGTGGAATTGTGTTACGTAAATATTTAAGCGATAACAAACTAGAACTCTTAGGCAGAGTGGTAATGCTAGGTCCTCCGAATAAAGGAAGTGAGGTTGTTGATAAACTTAAAAATGTTCCAGGATTTGAATTTATTAATGGCCCCGCGGGTTTGGAATTAGGAACTGATAAAACAAGTATTCCAAACTTGCTTGGGCCAGTCACCTATCCAGTAGGAATAATCGCAGGCAGTTCAACTATTAATCCAATACTTTCTCAAATGCTTCCAAACCCTGATGACGGTAAAGTGTCAGTCGAGAACACAAAGGTAGAGGGGATGGCTGATCACATAATTCTACCAGTTTCTCACCCATTTCTTATGCGAAATGACGAAGTGATTAGGCAAGTTAAAAGGTTCCTAAAAACAGGGAAGTTTCAGCATAGTAAATTTTCTCCCTAATAAGGCAATTAAATCGGATTAAAAAAGCTGACTGTTACTCGTGCCTCGCTATTTTAGCCTCTTATTGAGGCGTTATGTTTTTGTGATTAAACGCTATTTTCTAGGTGTTTTCTAATAAGGCTGATTTCTTCAGCTGCCTTTGCTAATTCCAACTTGCACCTTTGATGTTCTTGTAAAATAGTTTCATTTAAGGTGACCATTTTTTTTACAGGCGCTAGAAAACGTGCCAACCAAAAACCAATATTTATCAGCACTAATACTAATGCCCAAATTGCAAATGTAGTCATTTTATTCTTCCTTGTTATGTTGTTTAGGGTTAACTTTTTTTGATTCTAACCACTGATCTACATCAGCGCGGTCGAATTTAATATTTTTTGAGTTTAGCTTTATGTAAGGCGGACAATCCCCACTTGCTATGTATTTGTATATGGTTCTTTTGGAGTCACCCAAGTACAACGCTAAATCTTCAATGGACATTAAATTCAAATCATTCACCAATCACAAAACGCTTCAATATGACGTAATATGTCACCATATTCACAAAGTGTCAACACTGTTTTTGTAGTGAATTCTTAGACATTATATAAGGATAAAAAGATAACAAGCTGTTAAACAAAGACAAAATATAGTTAGCTTTTGCTAATTCGTCGTTTATTCTAACCAACTATATTATTGCCTGTTAACAGGGCGTAATACATAATCATCTGTTTGGAGTTTAAAATTAATGAAGTGCCCAATAACAGGAATTTTACCTAAAACTGTTAAGGTTGGAAAAATTTCTGTAGACGTTTCTGAAGAATGTGTAGGTGCTTTTTTGATAAGCTTGAATTAGATAAGCTTGATGAAAAGTATGAAATACGGGGGAGAAGTTCTAGTTGAGCATTTATTACGATTTGAAGCTCATATTTTAGATGCAGACAAACGTATTAATTGTCCTAAATGTGAAAGTGTAGTGATGATGAGGCGCTTTTACAGCCTTAAACAAAGCATGTATTCAACCTTTGTGTCCAAATGTTGTTGAGCAAGTTTTCATGTTTAACAAATATCGCTAAATGAAGTCAAAAAACGTGCGTTTATATAAAGCGTTATATTAAAAAATAAGTCGGAGTAAATACAGTTGGCTCACGGTTCGCGCAGTTTAGCCTAGCTGTATTTGTCCGCTTAGCAAGGCGTAGGCTATTTTGAAATTTTCTCTTCCCAATCTGCAGCCCAATCTCTCAAAGGGTTAAGTGTGTTCATTAAGGACAATCCTAATGTTGTTAGTTTATAGCCTTCTGATGTTGTAAAAACTAATTCAGCTTCAGTCAGTTGCTTAATTCTAGTGTTTAAAACAGAAGGAGACATACCGTCACATCGTTCTTGTAACCCTCTAAAACTTAGAGGGTCTGAGTTAAGTTCCCACATGATTCTCATGTTCCACTTTCGGCCTAACAAATCGAATACAGCCATGATTGCTACACCCGAACTGGATCCTCTTACTAATTTTTTCGGTAATGGTGTTGTCATAAGTATTGCGCTACTAAAAGAGTAGCGGCATAGTCCGCTACGAAATAAGTAGCGATATTATATTAATCTATTTAAAAAGCGAGAATTATATGTATTTAGTAGATATGAGTTTTACTGACATGGCAAAAATTACACCAGAACTAACTGATAAGCATAAGAGTTATCTTGAACAAGAATATAAATCAAACAAGCTGATGTTTGGTGGAAGAAAAGTACCTAGAACTGGGGGGATACTTATCTCACAGCATGCAAGTGAGCGAGAGCTTAAACAAGTTTTAAACTCAGACCCATTCGTTAAAAGTGGAGCTGTATGTTATTCAATCACTGAATTTATTCCTGTAATGGCTTCTAAAGCTTATGAGGATGTCATAGCCTAATAAGTTGCTAACAGGTCGTTAGTTGTTCGCACTGAATTTACTAAATTTATTTGCTAGTTCAGTGTGTATCTTAACCCTTTGTATTAGATTTAATCTTTGATTTGGCAATGCCATCAAATATTCAGTTCTTTTATTCTTACCTCAATTTCAGTATGTATTTAGGAGATGCTTTGTGAATCTTTCGTTTATCACATAAACATGGTAACTTATTGCTTCTGTTGTTCTTTTAAGTCAACGTAACTAACAAGGCAATCAAAGGAACACGCAACAGTTGGTGGCGTTTCGCTTAGCTCCACATTTTAGCCAACAATTATTTTCCTCTGAATGAGGCGTTATATGCAAAAGGAAATCGCATGAAATATCTAGCCGTTACATTTATACTTGTCCTACTTTCAGGTTGTTCTTCTCTCGTAGGAGCCATTGCAGAAACAGCGTTTGAAAAAGCTACTGATACCGAAATTAGCTATGTTGGCGCAAGTTGTCCTGATGTTAGGCGTAATTGTTCTAGCGGTAATTATCAAGAGTGGTATCAAAGTAATGGAAAACTAGCTTGTGCTTGTAATAACTAATTGCATGTAACAAGCTGTTCAAAAGAACAATTACAGTTGGCCAGCGCTCGTGCCTTTCATAGTATAACCAACAATAATTTTCCGCTTAACGTGGCGTTATATTTCAGGAGTAATCTGCATGTTTAAATATCTATTTCCAGTTTTAATATTGATACCTTGGTTGACTCAAGCAGAAGCCATTGAAGTTTTGACGGTTGACCGATCAATATCAAAGAGTATTCAACTTTCTTTTCCAAACGATATTAATATTAAACCTAAAAAAGGTGACTTCGAAATAATTAACTATGTACTTATGAGTAATGAAATTGGTGAACGCTGGAGTGTTGTAACGCTTACTAATTTATCATCAGGCAATCGAGAATTTTCTCATGATCACTTAATCGCTTTATTTGCGGACGGCAGTCGTATAAGCCCACTACAGTATAAATTAAACTTTAAGGGGCAAGAAACTCAGTCTATTACGGTATCATTCGGAGTACACAAATTTCCAATACTAAGCATCTATTCAAGTAATGAAATATAACAAGTTATTTTAAAGGGCAAAATACCAGTTGTTTTTATTTTAAACCAACTATTTTTAGCCCCTTAATTAAGCGTTATGTGCACCTAGGATTGGGTGTTAAATTAAACAAGAGGGAACAAAATGAAATTCTATCCATATTCGATAATTGAATCTAAAAATCTTAAAGCACTATTAATTTCAGCGAGAGTATTAGGCTTCTTTAGCTATTTATTATTCTTTGCAGCATTATTTATAGGTATTCTTGGTGTTGTAAATGATGTACCCAAAACAGGTGAGTTGAGCAGCGGACTAAAGGCAACACTATCTGCGCCAGGTACAACAGGCCCAGCAATTCTATTTTTATTCTGGGGAGTTATTTCTTCAATAGGTTTACTTGCTTTCAGTGGCCTTTGTGCGGCAGTTGTTTCTTGTGAACATAAATTTACTTCCACTAGTGAGTAAGTGCACATAATATTTTAATTAATCATGACAAATAACCGTTAGCTCGGTTTGCTACGCGACCCATTTTGCCAGCTATTATTTTCAGCTTAACGTGGCGTTACCACTAAGGCATGGTTAATCACAATCGGATTAAAAGTTTTATACATAATGTTATTTAATATGGATCGTCACGAACCTCTAACCAAAACCTCATGGAATGAAAGTGTTGTTCAAATAGAAATATCGACAATTATCGATGATATTCAACGTTCACTATTACCTGATTCTTGTTGGCCAACGCATCCACTTGATGCAGAAAGCTACCCTAAAGTTGGACCTAAATGGTCTGCATACGCTGGAGCTGCAGGCACAATTCACGCTTTACAAATACTTAGTGGATATGGATATAAAGTAAATGACTTGTCAGGATTAATTGAAAATATTTACCAGTCTTTTTTGAAAACACCTGATGTATCAGTAGAGCCTGGCTTACAAATAGGTGAACTAGGCATACTCATGCCCGCAATTTTAGCGCAGCCTGATGATGAAAAGCTATCAAAGCTAGTTCTGCGATGTATGGAAGATACTATCGATCTTCCTCTGTATGAAATAACTTCTGGGCAAAGTGGAATGATGCATGCTGCCTTAGCCCTTTATCGCAAGTCGGGAAAAAGTCATTGGAAAGACTTGTTTGTTAAAGGCGCAACGTCATTAATGGATAACTGGACACAAGATACCGATACGGGCGAATGGCTTTGGCAAAGCCAAGTATTTGGCCCTAAACGTCATTATTATGGTGCTTGTCATGGTGTAACTGGCAATGCCAATATTCTTTTACAAGGCGCTGATTTATTACCCGAAAGTTACACCGAAATAATAATTAAGCGTACGGTTGCCACGTTAAATATTTCAGCAAAACAAAAAGACAACTTAGCGAATTGGACGCTCTGTACTAAACCAGACATTGATAAATTGCTTGTTCAATGGTGTCATGGAGCAGCCGGTATTGTTACCGCAATGTCAAGAACACCGGCGATTGATTCACCTGAATCTAAACTGCTTGATGAGTTGTTAGACAAAACTGCGGAGCTGGTTTGGCAAGCAGGTCCTCTCGTAAAAGGTTCGAATATCTGTCATGGGACATCTGGTAACGGTTACGCCTTTTTGTATTTATATCGAAAAACGGGCGAGTCATTATGGCTTGAGCGAGCAAAAAAATTCGCAATGCATTCTATTGAACAATGTCAGAAAGCGCGCTTGCATTATGGGCAAGGTCGATTTACCTTATGGACAGGAGACGCAGGGCTTGCAATATATTTGTATCATTGCATGTATCCTGAAAAAGCGGCTATACCGGGCTTGGATTTATTTTAAGTCTGTCGTGCTTAACAAGCCGTTAAAGTAGGATAAAGTTCAGTTGACTGGTTCCGCTTTGATCTTGTACCACTTTGGTGGAAACACACTTTAGCCACTTATTGTGGCGTTAGCTCTTTAAGGAATAATATGAAACGTAGGCAGTTTATTAAAGCTTCATTGGCGAGTGGGGCTGCTTTTATAGGAATAGGTGTTGGAACATTTCAGTTCATTGAGGAGGGCAGCAAAGATAGCCTGACGATCGAATTTGCGTTAAATAAACTGAATGCGCTATCTAATGAAAGCATTCAAAATTTGGGAGAATGGAATCCCCATCAAATATTTACACATTGTGCACAAAGTATAGAGTTTTCAATGTCTCAATTTCCGGAACATAAATCGAGTTTTTTTAAAAGCACAGTTGGAAAATTAGCATTCTCAATTTTTTCATCTAAAGGTAGTATGACTCATGGTTTACATGATCCAATTCCAAGCGCACCAACGCTTACGAAAAGTTTAGATTCAATAATAGCACTAAATCGCTTGATAAAATCATTGATTGAATTTGATAATTATCAAGGAACTCTAGCCCCACACTTTGCCTATGGTGAACTAACTAAAAATGAATATGAAAAAGCACATTTGATGCATTTATATAATCACCTGCAAGAAATAAAGAGCTAACAAGGCATTCACGGACAAGTAATAGCTTGCTTCATAATTAGGCTAAGCATTTTATACCCGTTATTGGGCGTTATATGTTATTAATTTGTTTATTGCCTTAAAGGTGAGGTTATAAATGAACTCAAAGATGGTACTCAATTAATTCTGAGCGAAGGCATGTCATATATTGTCTCAGATGACTTGAGTTCTCATCGTTAAATTACCAATGAGGGCGTGCAACTATTAATAATGGATGGCGACTTCTTGAAATTAAAACATAACGAACCATTCAACAAGACAAATAAACGTTGGCCATGGGTGTCAGACTTGTTTTAATTAACACATAGACTATCACTATATTTGAAAGCAGTGATGTAAAAAAATAAACGAGATACTTCGAATAACTAAAGAATAGATAACATCCTCTTTATTCAGAACAAAATACGGCTGCCTGTTTTTGTTCATCAAGACTTTAATCAATATGTTGTTGCATTAAAGAGAACCTTATATGGCACATGGAAGCGGTATGGATTACGATCAATTTAATAAGTTTTGCGGTTCATTGGCTGCAACAACATATATCGTTCAATGGGGTAATTCACACGTTTGGAAAATTGGCGGAAAAGTTTTTGCTGTTGGTGGTTGGAGCGAAAATAAGAAACCCGCTTTTGTTTTTAAAACATCAGATGTAAATTATGGTTTTTTAAAAGAATCTCAAGGGTACAAGCCAGCGCCATATTTTGCTAATCGGGGTATGAAGTGGATACAGTTATTTGATAGTGTAAAAGGGAAGGATGATGATTTAATATATTATCTTACAGAATCTTATCGTATAGTTTCACTTGGTTTGACTAAAGTAAAACAAAAAGAACTTGGGTTAAATCAGCGTTAACTGATAAAAGTGATATAACAAGAAGTTAACGCATGACAAATTCCCACGATGTTTGGCAGTTAGTAGTTTTAGTGATAATTTTTTAATCATATAAGGATATAATTTTATGAATGATACAATACGTGGAATAATACTATTTTTTCTAATATCAGCCGCGATTACTTGTTATGTTTATAGTAATTCAACGGGTCTTTGGAGTTTTATTATTATTGGTGGCGTTTTTGAAATTGCATTTTGGTTTGGTCTTTTTTCTGGAGATGATTCAAACTCAAACTCAAACTCAAACTCAAGCACATAACGATACGACTATTAAGTTACTTAAATGGACATAAACAGCTGGCTGTGCTCGGTATATCGCTGATAGAACCAGCTATTTTAAAGGCTTAGTAAAGCGTTAGCAGTACAAAGGGATGTAATGAAATTAGAATTAATCTGTACGTTAAGTATTGCTTTATCATTCACTTTAAGTGGGTGTTCTCCTGAAAAAACGCCTAAATTTGCTCAGCTTGATAATGAAACGTCAGATTTTTGTTCAAAATTTAATGACGAAAATGAATCGGGTAAGCAAATTACCGTTACTAACTACACAATTAAAGCAGTAGAAATTGATAGTAATGGTAACAAAATTGAAACAAACAAGATTGTAGACTGCGGAGCATAATATTGATAAAGGCATTATTAATATTGGAGAAGGTATAGTTGAGTAGTTATCAATTTAAAAAACATTATTATATTCGTGGATTAAGTGAACCTCTATTATGTCTTTTCTTATGTATTCCATTTTGGATTTTTAAAGACAGTATTCCTGACCATCTCTGGGGGAAAGCATTTTTTCTTATAGCAGGTATACCGTTTCTATTGATTTGGCTAGCTGATCGTATTTATAAGGTAATTAAACATCCCAATTTATTTGTATTTGATTTAACTTCAAACAGTTTAACTATTGATAATGCCAATTACGCTTTTGATGATTTAAACTACTTTTACATTTCAGAAAAAGAAGGTGCTTTTACAATGGAATTTTCGTTTCCTAGCCCTAAAACATTTGAAGCTGGATATAACCTTAAAACACTTGCTGTTTATAAAATTGACTCATCACTTGAGGAGTTTAATGATTCAATACGCAACATGAAACATATAAAAACGTATTCATCCGATTAAAAAATTGCTTACTAATCAATAAAATTGAGACGCAAAAGTTGTACCTAGGCGTGGGCAAATTGGTGATATAAGTTTATTAAGACACACAGCACAATTAGCTCTAGGCGACCAAGGTCTCTAATAAACGGCTAAATAAGAACAAATGCTTTTACACCACTGAACGGACACCAAAATCTAACTAAAGATGAGGTGTTCTAAGCCAAACTCAACGATATGTTATTCTTTATCGCGGTAAGCATTAATTATATACTCAACACTGGCAGCACTGCCTTGTTGAACTCGGTTATAGTGATTGAGTGTTCTTTCTAAATATTGTTTAACTACGTTTGCTTGTTTAGCTGTAATTGATTGCCAAATGTCATCACCAACAGCGCTGATGGGGCTATTTTTATTACTTATCGATGAAACCAAAATGATTTCATAGAAACGTCGATTATCCTCAACTAAAACTTCTTTCTGTAAACTAAAATCTAATGTTATGAGTTGTTGGCGTAATTCAAATTGGTTGTTTACGGGGCACAGTAAAAAATCTATGTTTACGTTAGGGTGGCTCTGATGAATATCATTGATAAATTGCCTCATCAAATCCCCACCAACCCCAGCAATGATAACTAGGTGCGATCCCTCATAATGTTGCAATGGTAATGTCGAGACATCAATACAGTGTGTTTTCCACGCTGATACTGAATTTGGATAAAATCGCTGTAATTTACTTTCTACCTGTGACATGAGATCAGGTACGATATCAACAAAATGTATATTTTGAGCTGCTTGTTTAGACAGTAAGCTTGATCCCAGAAAACCGTGATCGCAGCAACAGTCCCATATGTGGGTATAATCTGATGTTACCATTTGCTCAATATGCTGTAATCTTTTACTGAGTTTCAATGAAATAGCCTATCTTACGATTTAAAATCACAGCATTGTAATGCTTTTTTTTCTTTTTGCGAAGTTGTCAGCCAATAACTTAATAAATAAGGTGTTAGTTTACTTGTTAAAACTTTATATGTTTTTCTGTACGACAAACGGGTCTTATACTTAACCGCTCATAAATTGTAACAACTTTAATAGTTTACTGTTTGTGTATCAAATAGTGTTTCCATATCATGGTTACCTATCAATTAAACTCAAACATATTCGAGAGATAAAAATGAATAAAATAAAACTACTTTCTATAACTGTTGCGATCTTTTCCTTTTTCCTTTCAACGGTTAGTCATGCAGAATCTGTAACAGGTAAAGAATACCAAGCAGTAGTTGAAACGGCTTACAATTATTTTAATGGTGTTGCAAACGCAGACCAAAAGCTTATTTCAAAAGCCTTTGATTTTGAGTTTGGTGATGTAAAAATGATCACTGTTAACAAAGACACTGGAAAAGAGACCATTAGAACTGTGCCACTAAAAGAGTTTGCGGGATACTTCAAAAAAGCAACGAATGATATATGGGAAGCGAAGGTTCTGTCTGTTGATATAGTTGATGATAAAATGGCTATGGTGAAACTTAATTTTGAAACACCCAAAACCCATTACATTGACTACCTAGTAATGTATAAGCGTGAAAATGAATGGCGTATTGTCAATAAAACGTTTATTGCACAGAAAAAATAATAGCTTAACTCTATTAATAACAATGGTCGGCGGGGTAAATAAAACTGACTGTGCTATCTAGCCCAGCTTTTGGCTAAATGATAACAGCCCATTAAATTGGGCATAGTGAGCAAATAACGTTATGAGCATAATTATCGTTTCTGATGTTTTTGGTATTACGCCAGCATTATTAACACTAAAGCATGAACTGGGAGCCACTATTGTTATTGACCCATACCAAGGGAAAAACATGGGTTTTACTAATGAAGCTGAGGCGTATTCTTATTTTGTTACCTCGGTAGGGTTAGATAGTTACGTTGCAGAAGTATTAAAAGTTTTAACCGGTATTGACTGTCAAACAACGCTCATTGGTTTTAGTGTTGGCGCTTCTGCTATTTGGAAGGCCTCTGAAAGCAATGAAAAAAATATGATTAAAGATGCTGTTTGTTTTTATGGCTCACAAATTAGAAATTTCACCCAAATAGCGCCATGTTTTAATATCAAGTTAGTATTCCCTAAAAGTGAGGCTCACTTCGATGTTGTTGAGTTGATGGAAAAGCTTAAAAACAAGCCAAATGTTAAAATAACACAGGTTGATTATTTGCACGGTTTTATGAATTTTCACTCTACTAATTTTGATCGTGTTGGGTATAAGGATTCTGTTGATTTATTGCAGTCAACGTTAGTCTGATCTGTTGTTATTTGTTAGCTTTTAATAACAAGAGGTTAAATAATGATTGGTTATATGTTCAACCTTGCTTAAGCGTTTATTATACATGTGAGTGAATTGCTCAAATACAGGAGTATTAAGTAAATTATGAATAAGAAAATTAGCGGAAGTTGTTTATGTGGCAAGGTATCTAGCACTGTCGAAGGTCCCTTTAAGAAATTTTATCAATGTTATTGTGACCGATGTCAGAAGAAAACAGGCTCTGCTTTTGCTTCTCTCATGTTTACTACACCAGATAAAATTGAGTGGCACTCTGGCAAAGACTTAATTAAGCGATTTGATTTACCTGAAGCCATCCGATTTAGTAATGCCTTTTGTACTGATTGTGGCTCGCAAGTTCCCTATATTAGTGGAGACGGAGCCTTTTTGATTGTTCCTGCTGGCTATATTTCAGGTGATCCCGATATTAGACCATCGGCCAATATTTTCTGGGATGAACGACCTTGCTGGTTTGATGAAGGTAAATCTGCAGATACTTTTAAAAGCTATCCTGAATAAGTCATATGAAACATGTAACCCTATTATTAATAATAATTTTCACCCTGATCCCGCTTACTCAAGCGAAAGAAATATATAAGTGGGTAGATGAAAATGGGAAAGTACACTTTGGTGATAAAAAACCTGAAGCCCTCGACGTCGAAGCAATTGATATCAATGTAATAAATTCGATTAAGCGTGTTTCGTACGAAAGTTCCAACATTAATATTGGTAGACAAGTCATCATATATACAACTAATTGGTGCGGATACTGTAAAAAGGCGAAACAATACTTCAAAGAAAACGCTATTCGTTATACTGAAATGAATATAGAAAAAAGTAAAACAGCTAAACTGCAATATGACAAGTTAGGGGGGAAGGGGGTACCTGTTATATTACTCGGTGATAAAAGAATGAGTGGTTTTAGCGAAGCGGGTTTTGAGCGTTTTTATAGCAGGACAAACTAATCAAAAAACGAGTGTGTTAAGTCATTGGCTTGTGCTTTTATTTGTGTGATTGTAGGTCATTATTTTATTCTTTCAACCGGTTTATTTATATGATGCTCAAAGACAGATACCTCGTTACTTCACTGATCATTTGGTTTGTTGCCACAATGGAATCTATTGGTGGTCTATACGGTTTTTGGTCTATTACAGGAGAAGAACATTCAGTTATTTTGTTGATTGAATCGATAGTTCTCATTGCGCTTATGGTAAATTGTTATGCCATAAAAAACTGGGTTTATCGTCATTCTGCAGAATCATCACACCGATTATTAGCCTGGATAACCCTTATTGCCTTGGCTTTGTGTCTCTGTGGTGACGTTGTTAATTTTAATTTACCGCTTACGTACTACCGATATGGCGGTATTGTAAAGCATGATTACCTTGCTGACTCAGTACTGTTTTTTGCTCCCGGTTATACTTTATTTTTGGTGGTTGCTTGCTCAATTGCACTGGCCAATGGACTTAAACCGAAAACACTCATTACTTCGCTAGCAATAGCCGCCTTAGTTGGTCTTGTTTCATTTTTTTCTATGCACCTAACAGGCACAGGCGCGCACGTTACCATTGTGACCGGTATCTATGCCGTTCTCATCACACTTGTAGGTATGAGTGGCATTATTTTATTTGTGTCGCTGCGTAAATCTTACCTAAGGTTTTATGTGTGGTTTGTCGCAGGTGGCCTTGTTTTAGCTGCCGTAGCTGATGGTGTTATTGGCCAATTTTGGATCTACGGGAACAACGGAGAAGGGTTCTATCCCACTGCAAAATATGTAAATTGGTCATTATATATTGGTTCACAGTGTCTGGTCATTCATCTTGCACGAATCTCTGTTTGGCATGAAAATGGCGCGTATAAGCCTGTTACTAAAAAAACGGTCTAACCAGCTTCTTCGGTTAATGTGGCTATAACAGCTTCTAAAAATGATTTGTAATGAAAGTAGCTTGTGAAACAAAGAGATTAACTACTCATAAAATTATCCAATATAAAATTCTGTTGGCTGTTACCCTCTGTTCAACAGTATAACTCGCGATATTTAGCCGGTTAATATGGCTTTATGTGTTTGAATAGGGGGTCGATAACGTATTGATCGGTGTGCTTACGTCAAGATGTGTACCGTTGATGTCATGAAGAGCGCAATCCATGGTAAAATACCGTATTATAAAGGCTTCAATCTTGAAGTTATCTAGAGGAGAGTACAAGTGGCTAAGCAAAATTACAGTTTCGAAAAGCGTCAGAAAGAAATAGCAAAAAAGAAAAAGAAGGAAGAGAAACGTTTGAAAAAATCAGCTGTAGAGGAAAATCCGTCGCAGGACGTTGACCCTATAGCTGAAACGGAAGCTGAATAAGTAACAATCGGCGAGAGAAAATACGTTAATCAGTAAGGACAAAACAACAGTTGACTGCATTTGCTTCCTCAACAAATTTAGTCAACTCAAACCTCCCCATAGCAAGTCGTTAGCTGCTAACCAACATATCATCAGAATGCATAATATTTAGGAGTATTTATGAACTTAAATTTTGAGCTTAGGATTTTATGAATAGCACCAAAGTAGTCGCCATTAGTGGCGTATCTGGTGCAGGTAAAACCACTATAGTGAAACAATTAGCCAAAGAATTTAATTGTCCCTTTTTACTTTTTGATGATCATACAGATAAAGAAACCTATCCTGAGAACATGAAAGCTTGGCTTAAAAGTGGGGCAAATGTTTCTCTTATTTAAAACGCCGAAATTTGTTAATTCATTGAAGCAATTACTCTCAAAAAATAGCAGCAGTTATATTTTTATTGAAGAGCCGTTTGGTAAAGAACGCGATGTTATGTCTACCTTAAATAGATTACGTTATTTTGTTAGACCAACCGTTGGAATTATGTTTAAGTCGTATTATAACAAGGCACATTGATCACCCAGATTCAGATCCACTAGATTCTATTTCTAGTTACTTGGATAAATACGATGATCACTTTAGAGAAATTTATATATCTACAGCAAATCAAGTTAGGAATAACTGTGATTTAAACATTAAACATTAAACAAGTGACTTCAATAAAAATGACAAGTAATATAATTAATAGCTGGTTAAAAAAAAACATAAAAAGGGACTTACCTAAACACATGAATTCTCAATTAATAGTTTTTATAAAAGTAGCATTATTTACCTTAGTGCTAATCTCCTTCTCTGGTTGTAGCAATAAAGAGTTATATGAATCTATTCAGCCGAAACATAATGATAATGAGTGTAGGAAACTACCCGCTCATGAATATGACGAATGCATAAAGCATGAAACAAAATCATATGAAGAATACAAAAAAGAAAGAGAAGAGGTTATTAACCAATAACCTTAACGGCTAACGAGCAATATGGCTTGAGGAGAATAGATTGAGTTTGGTTAACAATTTCAGAATGATGTCTCTGTATAATCAACGGATGAATGTGCAATTAATGGAAAGTTGTCTAAAACTTCCAAATAATATACTTGAGAAAGAAACACATTCATTTTTTCCTAATATCATTAGTTATTGGAACCACTTACTTTTTGGCGATTTAATTTTAGTCGGACGATTAGCGTTAAATGAAATAGCTAGTCTTTCCCCACATGATTTATCAGCATTCCCCACACCACAGTCACCTCAAGACAGTTACTTCAGTACCTTGTTAGATATAGCAGTGATAAGAGCACAGCTTGATAAGTTAATAATACAATATTGTGCCAATTTAACCGATGCAGATTGTGATAAATTTATTACTTATACAACAACCGAAGGTACTTCGATAACTAGGGTTGTAGCTGATGTAACACAGCATATATTCAATCATCAAGCTCATCACCGAGGACAATTAACCTGTGTATTGAGTCAGTTCGGTGTAGATTATGGTTGTATGGATTTACCTGTGATTGTTGCAGAAGGTAGTCGGAAATAATCAAGTAACAGAGTGTTTTCAATAGGAATGAACATGAATGAAGTTAGAGGATTTACTGTTTCGATTGTAATAGTCATTATTGCTTTTTTAGTTTCTGCCATAACGGCGGGAATACTCGCTGATTTAGCGGGTGTTTGGAAAAAACCATTTATTGGTTCAAGTGCTGCCTTTTTCGTAGTGCTCACTGGATATGCAACGGCACCAAGCCATAAACAAATAGCCTCAATCACTTGGTTAGTTGTAGGCGCTATTGCTGCTTGGATTTTAGCCGGTAATTCATACTACCCAGAAGATTATACACAGGCATATCAACCGACTTTAATACCTTTGTTCGCAACTTACCTGAGTGGCCTGATTGCCTTATTGATATGTATGGTGTGGCATAAAAAATACAGCAAGAAAATAAACCTTGGTACTTAGCATTGACTACATGCACTTTAATCTTGTAACCCTTGACGGGTATTAACTATGAATGGGTCAGAGAATTTTTACTTTCGGAGCGTAAATGAAAAATAAGTTTGTGGGAATCTTTGAGGTTGATTCAGTAGTAAAGGCTTTAGCACTTTGTATACTTACGATAGGTTCATATTTAATATATAAACTTTACCGTTTATCAACTCAAATAAACAAAAATACAAATTTAAAAATATCTACACTTTTCATGATGACCACTATTATCTTATTTAGTATTTCATTAGCCAGCTTGCTTTATGCTTTAGTTAACCCGCATGATCCTGTTATTTTAAATTATTTAATCGGCATTCATATTATCTCTTCTGCCTTCGATATAACGTGGATAATTAAGGTTCGGAATCGTATTAATATCATTGCAGGCTCTAGTAAAGGTGACAAGCTTTGGTTGAACCCATTTATTACCTCAATTTTTCATGTCATCTATATGCAATATAAAATAAACCAAGGTTTGATGAAAAGCGCTAGTTAGCCAAAGCTTTAATTGGAGTAGCAAAAAATCATCTATCCCTTAAATACACGTTATATTCACATGAACATTAAAACTAAAACAAAAGTTTTTCGTCACTTTTGGCGAAAGGGTATATATTTTAGTTAACACTGTTGCCCTGAACAGGGCGTTGTATTTTTATCAAAGTAAGGATGCGTATTATGAATAAAGCGATAAGAGCGTCAGATACACCCTATATTATGGATGTAGTAGCAGGAAAGAATTACTTTTGGTGCGCTTGCGGTAAAAGTAAAAAACAACCGCTTTGTGATGGTTCTCATAGTGGAACTGATTTTACCCCGCTAATATACAAAGCAACAGAGTCTAAAAAAGTCTTCTTTTGTGGTTGCAAGCAATCGTCAAAGCAGCCAATTTGCGATGGTAGTCATAACAAGTAAAGTCTATCAAAAGTAGTTGGCTTGTTTCGTTGCTTAACGGCTAGCCAATCACTTTTTTACACAGGTCATGAGACGTAGCAACAACAAATAATGGGAGTATTAATGAATATTGAGGTTTTACAAAATCCAGATCAAGAACTAACCGACTATCTAGATAAAAAAATAGCTGACTTTAACTGGGCCAATTGGGAAGTCAGTGAACGTACACCTTTGGCCGTTCAAATTAAAAATGAACAAGGGGAAGTTGTTGCAGGAGCAGCAGGTCGTACTTTTGGTGACTGGTTATTAATAAATACCTTGTGGGTTAGTGACGAACTCCGCGGTCAAAATATTGGTAGTAAAATTTTAAAAGAAATTGAGTTTGCTGCAAAACAAAGAGGTTGTTCAAAGTGCCTTTTAGATACACTTAATTTTCAAGCCATGCCTTTCTATGAAAAACATGGTTATAAAACCCAATGGATTCAAGAAAATTATCCTAAGACAGGTTGTAAGTACTTTATGCTCAAAGAACTTTGATATAAAAGCATTATTTAATATAGATAAACAGCCACAATTTCACCTCAAACACTTCGTTAAACTTCAAGCGTTAACCGAATGCATTTACTTTTTAAAAGTAATTTTAGTGCAAAAGAATATGAGGAAATAAGGGGTAAGGTATTTTTCAAACAATTCCTACTCAAGTGAACGTTATGCGTAATGGGAAAGAGATGGAAATTAGAAGCATAAGTTCGGATGAAGCGCTACCCATAAGACATGAGGTATTGTGGCCAAATAAGCCATTACAGTTTTGTAAGGTTGATGGTGATGAAACCGCAAAACATTATGGTGCTTATTTGAATGATGAATTAGTCAGTGTTGCCTCTATTTATATGGACGGTCGTGTTGCTAGACTAAGAAAATTTGCCACAGTAGTGGTGTTTCAAGGACGTGGAATCGGGTCAAAATTAATTACCCACATTTTGAATGAACTGGTGAACAACGGTGCCGAATCTTTTTGGTGTGATGCACGAGCAACAGCTGTTGGTTTTTATAAACAGTTTGGTATGGAAAGTCAGGGTACTGAATTTATAAAATCAGAGGTTTCATATTTTAAAATGGATGTTAGTCTTATACCCGTTACTATTTAATATGCAGGTTGTAGAGTGATTTTAATTCCCACTGCAATCACGCACTTTGCATTGTAACGAGTATATATCCTCGAAAAAACAATGGAGATCAACATGTTACTCATCGGTGCTTTTTTATTACTTTTTATTGGCTTTGTTCATTCATATCTGGGTGAAAAGTACATTCTGATACGTCTATTTAAGCGTGATAATTTACCTAAGTTACTCGGCAGTGATTGGTTTACAAAGCGAGTGCTTAGGTTCGCTTGGCATCTAACCACTATAGCTTGGTGGGGCTTTGCGGCAATATTATATTTTTTATCGCAGCCTAATGAGAATATTCGTGCAGATATTTTGCTGACTATTACCGTAGTTTTTGCAATAAGCGGCGTAGTTTCATTGCTGTTTTCGCGTGGCAAGCATTTGTCATGGTTATTCTTTTTCGGTATTGCTAGCACAAGCTTTTTTGGCGTAATATACGGTTAGTAAAACATTCAAACGGATAAGGTACTGTGACTGTACTTTTTCCATCATCAATTTTAGTAAAAATTATCTTGCCCTTAACCAAGGGCCTTATCTTTTTTGGAGTATTTTTAAGTGAAGAGTATTGATCTATTTGTAAAGAACTGGGGAACTAAAGATGCCATGGCCCCGATAGATATCGACGATATTGTCGAACTTGAAAAAAAATTCAATGCTTTTTTACCAGACTCCTATAAATATTTAATCTCTACCTATGGCTTGGTTCATACCCCAAACGTTTTAACCAAAATCTGTGATTTAAATGTCGGGATTTCTGAGGTACAAGATTTTTTAAGCTTAGACGATGTATTTTCACTATCAAAGTTATATGAAATGAGTGGTATGCCAAAAGGGCACGTATTATTTGCCTCTGATTGTAAGGGCAACATGTTCTGTTTCAAACTTTCTGATTGTGAAAATAAGCAAGTAGATGCACCCGTATGGTTTTATAATCATGGTCTATGCACGGTTAATAAAGTTTCCGACTCTTTTAGCGACTGGCTAGAGCAGTTCAATGAACTTGAAGAAGAATAGGGGCTAGCTTGAGCAATTCAACTATTGAAGCTGAAATAAGCTTCCGATTCCTTAGCTTAGATAAGTTTCAGGCCTATTCGTTAGTGCGAGAAATTTTAGGCGCTACCCATAAAGAAGAGGCAGAAAGTAATCGCTATATTGCTTCTGTTCCCTTAACAAAACAAAACCTTGAAGACATCAATGATTACTACGTGCGCCAAAGGGTTGAGGTTGAAGCATGTGATATATTTGTTTCAGTCAACACTGAAGCAACTACTTGCAGCATCGCTGTTCCTGCCATAGTTAATCGTATGCTCAAATATATTGACTGTAAGTTAACCTTTTCTTATACGGTAATATAAATACTTAACGATTTAATACGGCAATAGTGCTAGATGACCTCGTGAAATTTGGCTATATAGAGTATGCTAGCGGCCATTAAATTTTTTGTTGTTATTTATGTCTATTAAAGTAAAAAACTTACCTGTTAACGAAATTACCTGTTCAAACTGTGAAGCCTGTTGTTGTAGTTTAGAAGTGATGCTTCTGACTGATACCGGCGTCCCTGATAGGCATGTTTATGTTGATCAACATGGTAAAGAAACTATGTTGCGCTTTGACGACGGTTGGTGCTCAGCATTAGACCGAGATACCCTAATGTGTTCTATTTATGATAATAGACCTTGGGTTTGTCGAATCTTTGAGATGGGCTCTAATGAATGCATAGAAGAACGAATAGAGAAGATGTAATGTCTTCTCCTATGATCGTCTGCATTGGGTGAATTTCATTATCAAATTCGGTACTGTCCACATTGCTTTCCTGATCCACAACATTTTCGATATGAATAAATGCCAAACTGAGTAATGCTATTCTATTTACTCAGTATATTTCACTGTACAATAGTCTTTAATCCGGATGCATTTTTGCATCGTCAGCTAATCCTATAAGAGCCAAGTAACCTTATGAATCCATATACAGATATTGCCGATTTAATTGCCACACTAGAAGCAGAAATCAAAACACTTAACGAGACAATTCATACGTTAAAGCAAGAGCCTCAGGGGTTTAATGAACAGATAATCTTTAAATATATAGATACCGCTAGTACAGGTAAAACAAAGGATTACGTTAGATCATTAGGCGTAAAATCGGAACGTGGTTCACTATTTTCATCAGGCGATGTGAGCAAGTTAATCAAAAGTGGTGCTGAAGATATATCTCCAGAGTTACTCGCTATAGCACGTGATGTTGTCAGCATGAAAAAGAAAAAACGTTAAATCTAAAATAGAAACCAGATGAAAACTATTAACTCAAATTTAGGTAGGCTTAGCTCTATGAATAAACGTTTTACTTCCGTGATTTCAATACTGCTTTTTACTGTATTAAGCGTAAATGTATCACAAGCACAGGCGAAATCAGATAACTTTTCAGCGAAACAATTAACACAAGTAGCAAGCATAAAACAGCAGGCACTCGAAAGCGACTTAGCTTGGGATTTGGTTGAATCATTAACAACGGAAGTTGGGCCTAGAATGCCTGGTACTCCAGGAGACAAAGCCGCAGTTTCATGGGCCGTAGCTCAATTCGAAGCCATGGGTTTTGATAAAGTTTGGACCGAGCCTGCTACTTTTCCAAAATGGATTCGTTATTCTGAATCTGCCGCTATTATTAGCCCAGCACCACAAGCTATGCATATAACAGCGTTGGGAAATAGTATAAGTACGCCTAAAGAAGGTATACAAGCACAAATCATTGAGTTTAATGACTTAGCCGAATTAGAAAGCTCTCCTGAAAATTCAGCGAAAGGAAAAATAGTTTTTATAAACTATCGTATGGACCGACATCGCGATGGTAATGGTTACGGACCCGCTGTTCAGGCGCGTAGCCGTGGCGCTGTTGTTGCTGCACAAAAAGGTGCGGTCGGTTATGTGATGCGCTCAGTAAGTACTGCTTATCATCGTTTTGCACATACCGGTGGCAGTCACTATAAAGAAGGTGTCACTAAGATAGTTTCGACGGCTATTTCCAATGCAGATGCAGATCAATTGCATCGTTTAGTTGCTTTAGGAAAACCAGTAACTATTAATATTAACGTGCAAGCAAAATCAATGGGTGAGGGCACGTCTTACAATGTAATTGCTGAATTTACGGGTAGTGAATTTCCTGAGCAACACGTACTTATTGGTGGACATTTAGATTCATGGGATTTAGGTACGGGTGCATTAGATGATGGCGCAGGTGTTGCTCTTACAATGGCTGCGGCTAAAATAGCTACCGCTTACGGTAAACCAAAACGTAGTATTCGCGTAGTATTATTCGCTGCAGAAGAGTTTGGTTTATGGGGTGCTAAAGCTTATGTTAAAGCAAACGAAAATAGCTTATCAAATATTGTTGCCGCAGCAGAGTCTGACTTTGGTGCTGATAAAATTTGGGCCTTTGACTCTAATGTTCATGCCAGTTCATTACCTTTGGTAGCTGAAATTTCAGCGATGATGGAATCATTGAATGTTAAGTACCTTGAGAAAAACGCAGCACGTAGTGGTCCTGATCTTATTCCCTTTCGTCCGTTTAACATTCCAGCGTTTGCTTTATCGCAAGATGGTACAGACTATTTTGATTACCATCACACAGCCGATGATACGTTAGATAAAATAGACCCTGCTAAATTACGACAAAATGTTGCAGCCTATGCGGTATTTGCTTTCATGGCAGCTAACGCTAACACACGTATACTTGGTAAATAGATTATCTTCCTATAGATAACTCTTTTTGAGTTGAAAGATCAAAAAAGCACTGGGTAATTACTCAGTGTTTTTTTTTGTTTGTTGGTACTGAAAAAAAGTATAGAATCAAATGCATAAGGTTTTTCGTTTGAGGAGTCGTAGTGCATTGTCTTAATTTAATTGAGTATCGAGAAACGTTAAAGAAAGCATTTTATTTACATGATAAGCGGGACTTAACTATTGATTGTGTACTAGAAGGTACTATGTGTCATGTCATCACTGATTGTCTCGATTCACCGGCAGTGTTTTTAATTAAAAATGGACCTTTTCATATTCTCGGTGGAGATCCTCAACATCCCAATGCAGCTAAAATTGTTGCATCTATTACTTGTGGTTCAAGCATTATTTCTACCCCTATAAAGTGGATTAGCCTGGTAGAAGAGCATTTAGCGCTTAGCTTAGAAAAATACAGTAGATATTCGTTAGATCATAAGAATATTTCTACAGCACACCTTAACGAAATAATAAGGTCTAATGCTGGCATCCATAAGATACAAAAGATCGATGTAAACTTAGCAAATAAAATTTACCTCGATTCAAATTTCAAATACCATTTTCAAAATTTCACCTCTGATTCAGACTTCTTAAACCGTGGGGTAGGTTATGCGGTAATGGCAGAAGAGCAAATAATTGCTGTCGCTTCTTCCGCTTTAGTTTGCGATAGAGGTTTTGAGATTAATATTATGATTTTACCAAAATATCGAGGTTACTCCTTAGGAAAATTACTCGCTGCCAATTTGGTAAATGAAATCTTAAGGCTAAAAAAAGTACCACATTGGGATGCGGCCAATGAAATATCACTTAATTTAGCAACTCAGTTAGGTTATGATTTCATTGAAAAACATCAAGCTTACAGAGTCAATAGGATATAAGTACCCGCTTAGCGGATAATCATTAACAAACTCTCTTACAACAATACTGTCATGTTTTAGGATTTCAACGTGACACACAATAACAAGGCCGTTACTGTGGCCGTAGGTATTAAATGGAAATTATATTAATTAGACATGGAAAGCCAGCATCAGCAAATAACCCAAAGGTTGGTGCTGCACAATATGCCAAATGGATCAGACGATACAATGCATCGAATGTTTCAATTGATAGTCGTCCTAAGGTTATAAACGATCACTATAAATCTTTTTATTCGCTATCAAGTGATTTAAATAGGGCGATACACTCAGCTAATATCTACTCAGGAAAGCATCCTGAAGAAGTCGATAAACTTTATCGAGAAATGGAAATACAGATACCCGTTCCACTTGAACATGTAGGATTCAGCTGGAATTATAAACGCCTTTAGGCAAGGCATTGATTAAAGAGAATGGTTTTTCCCTTGTCGAGATCGATAACATAGCATAAAGCGTTTATAAACCAGCCCTTCGGGGAAAACTGAGCAAACCATACTCGTCGTTACATTTGTTTTTAAGGGAACAACCCTTAACAAAAAAATGTGCCTTGATTATGATTCGCTCAGCTTTCCTGAAACTAGCATCTTCAAGTGGAGCGGGTATTAATATAAGTTTCCATGGCAATTAAAAACCTGGCATTGGGTTTTTGTATCAAGAATTTTGTGGATGCTTGGCTATAAAGGTTCATTTGAAACGTTTAAACAAGCTAAGCATCGAGCAGAGTTAGCGGCTGTTAAGTTGATTGAAATAGCAGAAAAGCAAGAACAACTAGTCCTATTTGGTCATGGTTATATGAATAGATATATTAGAAAGTCATTAATTGACCAAGGCTGGGTATTAACCTGCAAAAGCAATGCGTATTGGGGAGTCACTCGTCTTGAAAGTAAATAAGGCATTTAAGAGTAAACAATGAAGTTGAGTTTCTGTAGTTCAATGCAGGGTATCACTAGACTAGGAGTTTTCATTGATTTTAGGTTATAAAATTAGTTCAGACATTGAAGACATGGATTTGTCCACAATCCATGGTTATTTATCTCAATCTTATTGGGCTAAGAACATACCACTGAAGACCATGGAAATAGCGATTAATCATTCGTTATGCTTTGGTGTATTTACCAATTCAGGCAATCAAATCGCTTTTGCACGTATGATCACCGATTCGGCGACTTTTGCCTATCTGTCTGACGTTTTTGTCCTGGAAGAGCACAGGGGGAAAGGGATCAGTAAGTGGCTAATGCAAGAGATCCTAGCTCATCCTCAATTACAAGGGATTCGACGTATGGCACTAGCGACTAGTGATGCTCATGGACTTTATCAGCAGTTCGGTTTTAAGGTTTTAGGCTCTCCGGCTTCTTTTATGGAATTACATCAACCGGATGTATATCTGTAAAAGTACTTAAGTCCCCTTAAAGGCGAAACTTGTCACACTTGTGCGGTACCACAGCGTTTTATCTGTTATTCTACCGCCTTTTACATTGCTAGATTAGGTCTTAAAAGTATATGAAGCGCACGTTATTTCCAACACTCATCGGTGTTTTTTCCAGTTTATTTGCCATTTGGTCTCTGCATACCTTTTTAATCGTTGATGATTGCTTAGATCAGGGAGGCTCTTTTGATTATGCTACGGCAAAGTGTTTACTTGAAAATGGTCAGGTTCATGATTCTAGCCTAGCTAGCATGGCGATAGTTCTCTACTTTGTTGTAGGTTTCGGCGTTTCTTTTACCGTTTCAACCATTATTAGAAAATTGTTTAACATTAAAAGATAACGACTTTTACATCGGTTAAAAGTCTGTGCAGTTTATTCCACATAGTAAAGCCGCTAGATAGTTTTCTCTGAGAGTTACTTGGAAGTTATGTCATTCTCTCTATTAATATACCAATTCCGTTAAATTATTGACCACTTGTACTGGCTAAAATTCTCCATGACGGCGTTGCTTTCAATCCCAATAGCCAGCTATTGGTCAATCAAGCGCCTTGCCCTGAAATATTTTTACTTCGTACAACAAGATCAGAAACTTATCGGAATTGGTATTACTCGGCGTTCAAATGGACTATTAAAGAGGTAATCAACGTGAATGCGGATGTTAAAGAAAAATTTTCTAGCTACCCAGCCGACATAGCGACGGTATTACATCAAATACGTGATTTAATTTTAAGTGTCGCAAAACAAGAAGGCATTGATGAGTTAGAAGAAACGTTAAAATGGGGTGAGCCAAGTTATATTGCTACGATGGGCAGTACCATTCGCTTTGATTACAAAGTAAAAAATCCAGGGCAAGTTTGGCTTTATTTTAATTGTAAAACGACATTAATCGAAACCTTTAAAGAAGTTTATCGAGACACTTTCAACTATTCCGGTAATCGCGCTATTATCCTAGACATTGATCAAAAGTTACCCACAAAAGAACTTTCACATTGTCTTTCTATGGCGCTACGCTACAAAAAGATTAAGCATCTTGACTTACTTGGTGCATAACATACGCATTGCTGGCAGTGTCATCAGACAAAATTAAGGAATAAATTCATGAAATTAGTTGTTGGTACGGATTCGACATGGTCTTTAAGAGCTTGGATGTGTTTTCAAATTACGGGCATAGATATAAACGTAAAAGTGATTGATTTAATAGAAGAAGGGTATAAAACTGAACTTTTAAAATACTCGCCTACTGGTTTGGTACCGGCCTTAATTAACGATTCATGCGTTATTCATGACTCGTTGGCTATTGCAGAATACGTTAATGAAATTTCAAAAGGACAACTTTACCCAGTAGATACTGAGCAAAGAGCTGTCGCAAGAAGTTTATGTGCAGAGCTACATACAGGCTTTTTTCAACTACGTAATAATTGTCCTTTTACTTTGGACAAAGTAACAACACCGTTAAATAGTGATGAAAAAATAATGTTAGAGATTAGCAGAGTGGAGGCTATTTTCTCCCAAGCTAAGTTGCCCTTTATGTATGATTCGGCCGGTGTCGTAGATACATTTTATGCCGTACTCGCTTTTCGTCTTAATACTTATGGCATTAAGTTTGAAGGCAGTGCAGGGCGTTACCAAGAAAGCTTACTAAGCTGGGATATTCTAGAAAATGCCATCATACAAGCAATGTCATGGAGAAATAAATAATAAGCCGATGTAGAGTAGCATTGATAAACCCAGTCTTAGATGAATTCTGGAAAGGATTCAACGCTTTTGTTAACGGTACGTGTCAATAAGGGCTGGGTAACATACGGTGATATTTTTATTGCGAAGTTTTACAAAATATAATCAAGCCTTGTCGGGTCTACTTAGTTAGACACTATTATTTACTCTAGGAATTTCCCTTGCTACGCAGCTTTTCTATTCAGGCCATTATATTTCTTGTCGCGTTTCAACTGCTTTCTTTTTTACGAGAGACGAGTATGTTATCGACTAATACTCCGTTGACTGAGATAGCCAAAGCAACGCAAGCTGTTGTTATCGATGAAGTACCTACTTTAATGGGAGAAACCATTTCATTAAATGCTCAAGGTAAAACAACCATTTTGTATTTCTTTGCGCCTTGGTGTCAGGTCTGTCATGCCAGTATAGGTAATTTACAAGCGCTGTTTCAAAAAAATGAACAGCTTGATGTTATTGCCGTTGCCATGGACTTTACCAGCAGCGAAGAGGTGATGAGATTTACTAGCCAACATCAGCTAACCTTTCCTATTGCTTTAGGTAATGAGGCGATTAAACAAACTTTTGAAATCAGCGGATATCCCAGTTATTACGTTTTAAATGAAGAAAATGTGATTATTGGTAAATCTATGGGATATTCTTCAGAGTTAGGCCTTTATTTACGGTCATTATAAAAAACTTTTAGTTCGATCTGTATAGTGATCTGCCAGTTGTTTGTGTACACTGTATTCTTCAATTATTCATTGGCACTATGCTAAGTAGATAGGCCAAACAAGCAAAGAAATAATTATTATGCAAATTACTGACAATTTTGACAGCGGTAACATCCGCGTTATTGATGCAACTGATGCAAGCAATATTCAACTAGAAATAAAGAAAGATAACGAATCTGATTTTTACCAATGGTTTCACTTTAAACTGCAAACTGACTTAAACGCCAATGGCGAGCGTCAAGAGCACGTTATGCATTTAAACAATGCAGGTAAAGCTGCCTACCTTGAAGGCTGGGAAGATTACCAAGCGGTTGCTTCTTATGATCGTGAACATTGGTTCCGTGTTCCTACACAATATGATGGTGAAAAACTGACTATCACGTTAACGCCAGAATACGATTCAGTTTATTTTGCTTACTTTGCACCATACAGCTATGAGCGTCATCAAGACTTAGTTCATAACGCACAAATGCACCTTGATTGTCAGGTTCAGGTTTTAGGCCAAACACTTGACGGTCGTGATATGACCTTATTAAAAATTGGTGAAGAGGGTGAGGGCAAGCGTAAAGTTTGGATCACTGCTCGTCAACATCCAGGTGAATCGATGGCTGAATGGTTTGTCGAAGGTATGTTAGATCGTTTACTTGATGAAGATGACGGCGTTGCCCGTGCTTTATTAAACAAAACGGTTTTTTATGTTGTGCCTAATATGAACCCTGATGGCAGTGTTCGTGGTCATCTACGTACCAATGCTTGCGGTGCTAACTTAAACCGTGAATGGTTAGAGCCAACCATGGAACGTAGCCCGGAAGTTTTCCTTGTTCGTGAACAAATGTTAGCTATTGGCGTTGATATGTTTCTTGACGTTCACGGCGATGAAGCATTACCCGTGAACTTTGTTGCCGGTTGTGAAGGTGTTGTTAATTACGATGCTAAACATAAAGCATTAGAAGACAAGTTTAAAGAAATCATGATCGCTATCACGCCTGAGTTCCAAGATGAACGCGGCTACGATAAAGATGAACCAGGTAAGGCTAACCCTACGGTTGGTACTAACTGGGTTGGTAATCAATTTAAGTGTTTAGCTTATACTATTGAAATGCCATTTAAAGATAATGACTTACTACCTGATTACAGTGTAGGTTGGTCTGATGAGCGAAGTAGCTTACTAGGCCGTGACTTTTTAACGGGTGTTTACCATATGGTAGATGACTTACGTAAATAAGTGACAAACGATTAAAGTAATAGGCGAATTTCTGAGAAATTCGCCTTTTCTTTATCTAATACCAAACGAATTAATAAAGTGATTCATTAATCCGTTTGCTATTAAGGCAAATATAATGGCTTGGGAGTCTAGCCATTATATTTAGTCAGTAAAAGATAAGAATAGATCGAATAAAAAATAATGAATAACATTATTCAATAAAATAATAACAATCAGAGGAGTTAACCGTGCAAGATTTAGTCAATACGATCAACGGTATCATTTGGAGCCCAGCGCTTATTTATTTGTGTTTAGGCGCAGGTTTATTTTTCACTGTCTTAACACGTGGTGTGCAAGTACGTCATTTTACTGAAATGTGGCGTTTACTACTGTCAGGTAAAAGTTCAGAGAAAGGTTTATCATCATTCCAATCTCTTTCTGTTTCATTATCTGGTCGTGTCGGTACAGGTAATATCGCGGGTGTTGCAACGGCTATCGGTTTTGGTGGTCCAGGTGCAGTATTTTGGATGTGGGTTGTTGCCTTCTTTGGTGCAGCTACGGCTTACATTGAATCAACTAACGCGCAAATTTATAAAGAAGAAGACGATGGTTTCTACCGTGGTGGTCCAGCTTATTACATAGAAAAAGCCATGGGACAAAAATGGTATGCATGGATATTTGCCATCGCAACGATTATAGCCTGTGGTTTAATGCTGCCTATGGTGCAATCTAATGGTATTGGTGAAGCGATTACTATGGTCTTTGGCCAGGGTGATACTATTGAAACTGCGCTTGGTACATTAAGTATGGTTAAAGTGTATACCGCCACCGGTATTGTATTGTTGTTAGGTTTCATCATCTTTGGTGGTGTTAAACGTATTGCAAACTTTACTCAAGTCGTTGTTCCTTTTATGGCGCTTGCTTACATTTTAGTCTCATTGGTTATTATTGGTTTAAGTATCGATAGATTACCTGAAGTATTTATGATGATTATCAACGATGCCTTTAGCCCTATGGCAGGTGTTGGTGCTGCTATTGGTTGGGGTGTTAAACGTGGTGTTTACTCAAACGAAGCGGGTCAAGGTACAGGTCCACACGCTGCCGCTGCTGCAGAAGTTGAACATCCGGCGCAACAAGGTTTAGTACAAGCATTCTCAGTGTACATAGATACATTATTTGTTTGTTCTGCTACCGCGTTTATGATTTTAATTACCGGTGCATATAACGTGCATGGCGCTGGCGAAGTATTCTTGATTCAAAACGTTGCTGCTGATGTTGCTGCTAATAGCCCAGCTTATACACAACTTGCTGTTGAAAGTGTCTTTAGTGGCGTAGGTAAACCTTTTGTCGCGATTGCTTTATTCTTCTTTGCCTTTACTACCATTTTGGCTTACTACTTTATTGCTGAAAACAATGTCTATTACATCCGTCGTACTTTAAAAATCCCAGCGTTAAACTTAGCGTTAAAAATAATGTTAATCAGTGCTACTTTTTACGGTACGGTTAAAGCGGCTGATTTAGCATGGGGTATGGGCGATATTGGCGTTGGTATGATGGCATGGCTTAACATCATCGGTATTATCATTATCTTCTTTATGTCTAAACCAGCTATTAAAGCGCTTAAAGATTATGAAGCGCAACAGAAAGCAGGTGTGAAAAAATTCACCTTCGATCCTAAAACTTTAGGTATAGAAAATGCTGATTTCTGGGAAGAGCGTTATGCTAAAGAAAACCCTGAAGTGAACAATGAAGTAAATAGTGAAGAGAATAAAGGTAAAGAAGGTTAATTAACCTTGGTTACCTTAACGTAAACTAAAAAGCCGTTCATTATGAACGGCTTTTTTATTGGGTAAAATGTAAGGTCTTGAAACTATGGTTAGCTTATCTATTGTTATTTCGACAGATTAACTCACTAGTTGGCTTCGATATTCTAAGGGAGATAACTGGGTATGCTTCTTAAAAGCGCGGGCAAATGTACTAGGTGAGCTATAACCAAGTTGATAGGTTATATCAGTAATTGAAATGTTTTTAATGGCTAACTTTTGTTTTGCTAACATGAGACGAACTGATGTTAGCAAGGTTAAAAAAGATTGCTTTTCTACGCTCAATTTACGTTGTAACGTTCGTTTACTCATATGTAGTTTGTACGCGATGGTTTCTTCTGTAGGACAACCTAAAGGCAATAATTCATTAATAATTTTAATGACCTTACTACTCGTCTCGCCATTATCCATCGATGCTAAATGTTTGTTGATGACCATTTCGTTCATTTCAACTAATTCTTCATCATGTGTTGGCAGGGTTTCAGTAAGTAATGCCTTGGAGAATGAAATGCCATTTACTGACTGATTGCCATAAACAGGGCACTGAAAGTATTCTTCGTAAGCTTTGTTATCGTTTGCAATGTCAAAGCTAAAATATACCCCGGTGGCTGGAATATTTTTTCCAGCCGCTAATCGAAACATTTTCAAGAAAAAACCGATACCTAATTCAATAGCACAATGGTGAGTTTTAACTCTATCGTCGGGTGCTAATTTACGTTGGTATTGTATTAATACCTCTTCACCGTTATCGCCATCGCGCTCTGTTAATTCAATTTGCATAGCGGTATTGATTAATTGACTACTGGCAATAAAACGTTTTAAACCCTCTTCTAAATTGGCACTAGCAAGCCAAGCCAAGCCAATACTTTTCAAATAAGCGGGTTGAAATAGTGAGGCAGCAACTAAACCAAGTTCGTTATTTTGGGTTTCTTCTACCGCTAATTTCCATAAGAGTGCCATTTTTTCCATAGGAATTCGGTTTTGAGCATCACCGCTAAGATCAATGTCTACTGCTGAGAATACAGGCTCGGCTTCTACATCATAAATAGACAGTACTTGGGCGATGAGTCGAGGAATAGTGGCAAGGGTTGTTTGGCTCATAAATTCTCTATGGATTAAGTATGTCTGTCTCAGTAAATTATTGACAATTTATGCTGGCTAAAATACTTCAAGGCAGGTTGCTCTCAATTTGAAATAGCGAGCTATTGTTTAATCGAGCGTTTACCTTAATTTATTTTCTGTTCGCACAACAAGGGCGTACATTTAATGAACCGGGTTATATAGGATATATATATTTGAAAACATTAAATAAAGATTCAATCAACTCAAAAAAATAATTACGTTAAGTAGATTGTCCTATTTTGCACATTAAATGGCACAAAATGTTCAGTTTTCTTAAGGGAATTCTAGCATTATAGCGCGACAAATAATTCATTTATCTAGGTCCGTTATGTTATTTAAAGTACAAAAGAAATTTTATGCAGTGACTAGTCTTATTTTGGCTACTTTTTTTCTCAGTGGTTGTATGAATATTACCGATCAACAAACGTCTGGTTTTTTAAAGAACTATGAGGGTTTTGAGGATGTTTATGACCCGGACTATACCAAAGTTTATCGCAGTAAAAACTTCACTATCGACATGATTGCAGATATACAGCGTATTAATTTAGTCCCTTTTGAGATGTGGGTTACACCAGGACCTGAAGCAAAATTTAGTCCTGAAGAGTTGGCCGAGCTGTCACAATATTTTCATCAGCAGATGAGAGATAGGTTAATTGCCAATAGCTATAAAATAGTTAAGCTTATAGGCCCCCAAACTATAACTATACGAGGCGCATTTTCTGGGGTTAAGTTTGAGGACCCAGAGTTGATGCCTAATGATTTTATCCCTTTTCGTATGGTACTTAACGCGGGAAATTTTGCTTATTTACAAATAACTGATAAAAGCGATGTGACAACTAAGGTTTCAGTCGAAATTGAATTTTTAAAAGGTATTCGCAGAGAAAGAATACTGGCAGCCATTAGTACTAAATATGTCGATACCACTATTGCCAACTCAGGCGAAGATAATATGACAGTAGTAAAAGAGCTACTTGATCTGTGGGCTGAGAAATTTATCGACCGTTTAGTTGATATCCGCGCAGAAAAACATGGTGAAACCCCAGTTCAATAAGTTATTTATTAACTTTTATGATAATTCACACTATCCAAAAACGGTGAGCTAATAAAAATCACCCAAAACAATAATTTTAAAAGCAGGAAATTTATTCGTCATGAATCTTAACCGTCTTATAAAACCTTTATCCGTTGCCGTTGTCGCGATGAGTTTTCTATCTGCTTGTGAAAAGCCAACGCAGATCACCGTAACTCCTGAGCTACGACCAGTAAGAACTTTAATGGTTGAAACCGTTGATGTTAGCCAAGCGTTAGAATTTACTGCCGTCGTTGATGCAGTTAATAGAGCCGACTTAGCCTTTAAGATATCCGGTGAATTAACTGAGTTTTTCGTTAAACAAGGCGATAAAGTTAACAAAGGTGATGTCATCACTAAACTTGATGATACAGACTTACAAATATACGTAGCAGAAGCACAGGCTCACTTTGACAAAGCGATGGCTGACTTATCACGTGCTAATAATTTAGTGAAAACAAATTATATTTCAGCTTCTGAATTTGACCAAATAAGAACAAGTGCCCAATCCGCTAAAGCTCAACTAGCAAGTGCGAATAATAACCTAAGTTATAGTACGTTAAGGGCTTCTTTTGATGGCATTATTGCTAAAGTCTATAGTAAAAATCATCAAGAAATCAATGCTAAAGAGCCTATCGTTAGATTACACGATTTAAGTCAAATCCAGCTTAGTGTTAATATTCCTGAAAGCATCATGATACATCTGAAAAAGAACGCTACCCCTGGCGTTGTCAGCGCTACGTTTAGTTCAATTAAGAATCAAAGTTTCCCGCTACAATTTAGTGAGGTTAGTACCCTTGCTGATGAGCACAGTAAAACCTACGAAGTCATTTTTACCATGGAAGCATTAAAAGGTTATGTGATTTTACCCGGAATGACTGCGTCAGTGAGTGCGCAAGTTGCACTTCCTTATAATGAAAACCAAGTACATCCAAGCTTTTATCTACCCAGTCATACAGTATTAAAAGATGGTCAGGGGAACTATGTTTTTGTTGTTAACAAACATAAAGCCGATGTTGGTAAAATCTCAAGAAAACCAATCGTTATTGGCAATATAACTGCACAAGGTATTGAAGTCTTTACTGGATTAAACTCAGGTGACCATGTGGTAACTGCGGGCATGAGTAAAATTTATTCAGGTACCTTAGTAAAATTTATCAAAGCGAGTAATTCAGTCGCCGACCTCAGTCAACAATAAAAAGAAAGGCACACTCTATGAATATTACCCGTATGGCAATTAACAACAATCGTACAACGATTATGTTGTTGGTAGTGATTATCTTCTTTGGTCTTAATGCTTATAAAAATATGCCCAAGGATTATGATCCTGGCTTTATCATTCGTACTGCACAAGTTATTACCCAGTTCCCAGGCGCTAGCCCTGAGCGTGTAGAAATGCTTATTACTGATAAATTAGAGCGCGTTATACAAGAGTTGCCAGAACTAGACTTTGTTAAAAGTGAGTCACGAACGGGTATTTCAATTATTAGTGTCAATGTTAAAGAGAGTTACCGTAATTTACGTCCTATTTGGGATAACTTACGCCGTAAGATTGAAGCTGCTCAAGTGCAGTTACCCGCAGAAAGTTATACTTCAGTGGTTAATGATGAATTCGGTGATGTTTTTGGTATTGTCATTGGTTTAACTGCGGAAGGTTATGATTACCGTGAAATGAAAGAAATCGCTGATCAGGCAAAAGATGCCATGCTGAGATTGACTGAAGCAGCAAAAGTACAGGTTTTCGGCGAGCAACAAGAGCATATTTTTCTTGAATATGACAATGCACATTTAGCCAACTTGGGTATTTCACCAAGTCAATTAAGTGAGCAGTTATCCAATCAGAATATTGTTATTTCTGGTGGCAGTATCATTTTAGCCGATGAAGAAATTACCCTTGAGCCAAGTGGTAATTTTGAAAGTATTGAGGAAATTAAAAGAACGATTATTCAAATTCCCGGGAGTGAACGTCTACTTTATTTAAGTGACTTGGTTACCATTAAACGTAGTTATCTAGATCCAGTGCAAAGCAAAGTAAGCCTATCAGGTGAGCAGGGGTTATCAATCGCGGTTGCAATGCGACAAGGCGGCAACAATATTTTACTTGGCCAACAAGTCAATGACCTTATTGCGACGTTAAATCAAAGTTATCCTATTGGAGTTGAGTTTGAAGCAGTGTCTTTTCTTCCCTTTGATGTGGAGAAAAAAGTAAATGATTTCTCAAGTAACTTAATTCAAGCCGTTATTATTGTTACTTTAGTGATGTTACTTAGTTTAGGTTTTAGAACAGGACTTATTGTTGCTGTTTTAATTCCTGCCAGTATGATTTTTGCGATACTTGTCATGTCGCTGTTTAATATAGGTATTGACCAAATATCTTTAGCAGCACTGATTATTGCCTTAGGCATGTTAGTTGATAACGGCATTGTCATGTCTGAAAGCATCATGGTGTCGATGGAGAAAGGTAAAAAGGCGA
The DNA here is from genome assembly GCF_002836255.1 of Colwellia sp. 75C3. Taxonomy (GTDB): domain Bacteria; phylum Pseudomonadota; class Gammaproteobacteria; order Enterobacterales; family Alteromonadaceae; genus Colwellia. Next base: position 50,037 of record NZ_PJAU01000061.1, read on the forward strand.
TTGATGCTGCTGTCGACTCAGCAAATGAATTAAAAATACCACTATTAACGTCATCACTTACTACCGCTGCGGCATTCCTCCCTATATTTTTAGCTGAATCAGCCACGGGTGAATACACGGCATCACTTTTTAAAGTGGTTACCATCACTTTATTATGCTCTTGGGTACTGTCTATGACGGTTATTCCTATGCTTTGTGTAAATTTTATGAAAGTGAAAAAGACAACGGCGTTATTTGATAGTCCATTGTTTGTTGGCTACCGCGCATTACTTATTAACTTACTGCATTTTCGCTGGCTAACATTAGCAATAACCTTGGTATTATTTATTACCGCGGTTTGGGGACTGTCATTTATTCCTAAATTATTTTTCCCACCTTCAGATCGTGCATTTTTCAAAATGGAATTAGAAATGCCTATTGGTACCACGTTAGCCGCAACAGAGCGTATTACCCAGGATATTGAAAAATATATTAGTGATGAGCTAAAAACAACATCAGAAAACGAAACCGGTGTAACTAACTGGGTTACTTACCTAGGTAACGGTGGTCCACGGTTCTTGCTTACTCACAATCCTAAACCAACCAGTAGCAACTATGCATTAATGATTATCAATGTGACCGATCAAACACTGGTTGATCAAACTATGGATAAACTTGAACGCTATAGCTTGGCTAATTTTCCTGACTTATTAGTTAAACTACGTAAAATTGAAAATGGTGCACCGATTGAAAACCCAATAGAAGTACGTATAAACGGCACTGACGCAGAGCAATTATTCAATATTGTTGATCAAGTTAAAAAGCGTATGAGCGAAATACAGGGTGTAAAAGCTATAAGTGATAATTGGGGAATGCCAATTAAAAAACTACAGGTCAATATAAACCAAAGCCGCGCCCGTCGCGCTGGTGTATCGAGTAAAGATATTGCCATGTCATTGCAAACAGGTCTTTCTGGGGTCGAATTAAGTCAGTATAGGGAAGGGGATATTGTTATTCCAATAACTATGCGTACTCAAGCGGGCGATCGCCAAGACATTGGGAAATTACAAGCACTGGCAGTATATTCTCAGTCCAGCGGTAGTTCAGTACCACTAACACAAGTTGCTGATATTAAAGTTGTTTGGGAATCAGCTAAAATCCTGCGACGAGATCGCTTAAAAACGATTACTATTGGTGGTCAAATTGACAATACCATCACGGCTAATGAAGCGTTTAAGCAGTTAATACCTTGGCTTGAAGAACAACAAAAAGTATGGCCAATTACCTACACCTATGAGTTGGGTGGCGAGTATGAAACATCAGGTAAGGCAAATAAATCAATAGGAGATAAATTACCTATTGCTGGTTTTATAATACTGTTATTACTTATTGCGCAGTTTAATTCGGTGAGAAAAGCATTCATTATATTACTCACTATTCCATTAGGTATTATTGGCGTAACAGTAGGCTTATTAGTAGGGCAATCTTTTATCGGCTTTATGACCATGTTAGGCATAATTTCTTTGGCTGGTATTGTTATTAATAATGCGATTGTCTTGTTAGAGCGAATTAAAATTGAAGAACAAGCACTGCACAATGATCCTTGCCAAGCGATTATTAATGCTGCTCAGCAACGTCTTAGACCGATTGTATTAACGACAGCAACAACCATTTTTGGCTTAATTCCGTTATACCTAGGTGGTGGTGCATTTTGGGAGCCAATGGCTATTGCAATTATAGGTGGGTTATTATTTTCTACCGTATTTACCTTAGGTGTTATCCCTGTTGTTTATGCGGTATTGTTTTCTGTTAAAACGCCAACAAAACAAACGACTGTATAAGTTAGCTATTTTCACAGACTATCACTAGTGAAATAGCAAAATAGGTCAGGTATACTAAGCGCAATTAAAGCAAGTACTCTTACTTTTATCTATTAAAGATAAGGTAGGGGACTTGTCTCAACGTTTATATATCACTAGATGAGTAACTAAATGGCCGTTATTAATTGTCCGGGTTGTAAGAAAAAGATTTCTGATAAAGCAAAAAGCTGTAATCACTGTAACCTTGATTTATCAGAGCTCGACTCCGATCAACTTGCCAACCTTAACCGTGTTAGTGTTATTAATAAAACCCAACGTCTAATGAATTTCTCTTTTATCGCCATGTTGTTCTTCTGTGGTGGGTTTTTATTTATGTTTAGAGATAATATCGCACCGGGTACATGGCAACATAACCTAGCCATGGCCAGTACCTTTATCGGTTTTTTCATGTATATAATCATCCGTGCCATGCTGCTCTTGACCAAGCGTAAAGCGAGTTAGCTTTTTCTGGTACAATATTTACACTCGAAAAAAGCAACTAACACTTAATACTACTTATACCTCGGAATTCTAATGGATGTAATTAAAACCATAGACGCCATGTCAAAAGACATGTACTTACGCTTAAAGTGTGCTGCAGAAACAGGAAAATGGCCTGAAGGTACTGTTGTTGATAAACCTCAACGCGCTACAGCGTTACAATTAAGTATGGCATATCAAGCTAGGCACTTAGACAATGATGAGATGCTTACCATAGGCCCAGACGGTCGCGTGGTTGAAAAGAATAAACGACAGTTAAAAGCCGAGTTTTCTGGTAACAAGCCGGAAGAGCCACTTAAAAGCTGTACTAAACCAACACAAGCGGACATCGCTTATTTCAGCAACAATGAGCTTTAAGTCTGTACTTAAATCCCTCTCGTTATTCTCTAACTGAAAGAATTAAATTAACTATGATCTTCTCCAAATTTTTTAAAACAAAAGTTAACTGGCAACATAAAGACGCGACTGTACGTATTACCGCGATTAATGATGAATTATCTGCTGATAACAGTGAGCAATTCGCCATATTAAATGATCTTATCAAACATGATATTAGTGATTTAGTGCGCCGTGCTGCACTTATCAAAGTAGGCACTTTTGATTGTTACCTTGAAGCAAGTAAAGATAATAACCAAGTAAAAGTAAAACAATTTGCGGCCAAACAAGTGCATGATATTTTAGCAACTGATCACAATGTAGTGATCAGTACTGAACAAAAGCAAACGCTATTAGCCCAACAAGCAACAACACCTGTGTTGTCTACTGCTTTATTAGAAGCATGGTTAGCTCATGAACAAGACAGCGCTATTATGATAGCGCTTTACCAGCAAATAAGTGCACGTAAAACGACAATGCACTTATTAACACATAGCTTTAGCCAAAAACAAAACCCTGATTTTCAGACGTATTTACTTAATCAAGTTGATGACAGTAAAGTATTAGAAAAGCTAAGTAAAAAAGCATGTAATGACTTATTAACGCAACAAATTGAAGATAAAATCGCAGCAATACAGGCCGCGATTGAAAAACCACAAAAATTAACCAAGCAAATTCAACTGACCTTATCAAAACTGCAAGCGTTAAAAGATGTTGCTGATTATGGTGTTTACAAAAAACGTAAAACACTATTAATAAGTGATTGGCAGGCCCTAGAAGCTGAATTTGATGTTTTTACTGCCGAAGAACTAGTGGTGTTTAATGATAAATATCAAAGCATAGTGACTCAACTGGAAAAGTTATTCATTGCCAAAGCAGAAAACTATCAGCAGCAAATAATAAGCGATAAGTTAGCTCATGATAAACAGCAAGACAAAAAAGAGTTCACTCAACAGCTTAATCAGATCAGCCAAGGTATTACCACGGCGGTATTTTCAAGTGATAACGTTGATGAAGAACAATTTAAAGAGTTGTTACGTCAGTTAACCACCGATATAAAAGCATCGGTACTTAATAAAGCTGAACAAGACGGCTTTATTACCCAAGTAACGAAATTAACTACACGTTTAGGTGAAATACCAGAAATTGCTGAATCGGTTAGTGAAGCGACCAATTTGATTTCGAAAATCTCACAATTAACCTTACCAAAATCATTAGATGAATTGAACGATCGTCAAGAAACCTACAATGATTGGCTAAAAGCGTGGCGCGTCATTGAACGGAAAACAGCAGGTATTTTACCCGAATCCATTGTTAAAGCTCAAAAAGAAATCGTAAGTAACTGGCAGGGCGGATTAAAGTCACTACAAAGTCAGCAAAAAGAACTGTTTTTTCAACATAAGAAAAGACTAGTAGACATAAAACGCTTACTTAGTAACGGTAAATTCAAAGTTTGTTTTGGTTTGTTTAAAGGTGTAAAAGAAAGCATTCACCAGTTGTCTGCTCAGCAACAACAGCAATTACAACGTGACTTTGACCAAGTTAGCGAAAAAATGGTCGAGCTAAGCGATTGGGAACACTACATCGCCACACCACGTAAACAAGAGTTACTGTTAGCGATGCAAACATTGGTTGAAACACCACTTGATAACCCGAATGAGCAAGCGACCAAAGTTAAAGAATACCGTAATACTTGGAATTCTTTAGGTCACGCAGATGAGGATGTTGATAAGCAGTTAAATGAGCAGTTTAATCAACTTTGTGAACAAGCGTTTGCCCCGTGTCGTTTATTCTACGCTGAGCAAGATAAAATACGTTTACAGCATCTAGAGCAACGTCAAAAATTATTAGAAAAAGCAGAACAGTTTGTTGTCAATCTTAATGAGTCGCAAGAAGCACAGACGGTAGATTTCAAAAAACTGGACGGTCAACTCAATAATTTACAACAGCAGTGGAATAACGCGGGTGAAGTAGATCGTAACCAATATAAAAAATTACAGCTTAAATTTAAAAATGCTATTACCCCGATTAAAAATGCCATTAGCGTTTTCCATTTAAGTAACAGCACAGAAAAACAAGCGTTGATCACTAAAGCAGAAGCGTTACTTGCCAGTGAAGATGTTTTAGCTGCTATTGAATCGGCGAAACAGTTACAACAAACATGGCGTGAAATCGGTTTTGCCGGTAACCATCAAGAAAATCAGTTGTGGCAAAAATTCCGTGAAGTTAATGATGCGTTATTCTCTAAAAGACAACAGTTTAAGTCTGATCAACAAGCGGCGTTATCAACTCAGCAACAAGTTTTTGTTGATCAAGTAGTTATCATTGAAGAGTCTCTTAATAGCTTAGCAAATAAAGATGACAAGCAAGTTTTGCAATCAATTGAGCAGCAAGCACAAACGTTACTTAACGACGTTATTGCTCATAGACCTGTTATTAAGCCTGTAGCAAATCGTCTAGAAAGGATAATTAAAAATATTGAGCAAGTGATAAAAAGTAATAGCCAGGTCAAGGAATCTCAGAGTTGGTCAAACTTGTTTGAGTTATTGTCCTTACACGCTCAAAACAAGCAAGAGTTGGCAGAATTACAAACATCAGCTGTTTTCAATAATATGACCAGTTTTTGGCAAAAACGTTTCCAAGAACATGTTAAGTTAACGAAACAAGTTCAAGCGAGTTCTCGCTTTGATAAAACCCTAGAAATTGAAATACTGGGTAAAAGTGATTCGCCAGCAGATCTAGCTGCTCAGCGTATGAAAGTACAAGTACAGCTAATGCAGGAACAAATGCTTTCAGGTACTGAAATTGATTTAAGTAAATTACTTGTTGATTGGTTGATGTTAGGTCAACTTGCTGAAAGTGATTTACCATTAATTGAGCGTTTAAAAGGCATTTATTGTTTGTAGACTCATTGTTGACGTTACAGACGTTAGATAAATCTAGTTAAACGTAACGAACACCACACCCAGCACAAAACTAAAAATCAGTTTGTTTCTTAATATGAAGCAAACTGATTTTTTTTGTAATTACCCGTATCAAAAACAGGCTACTTATTACCATTGGTAACAATTTTTAATCCACATTAACAACCAGTTACATTGTTTTTATCCATAACCATTATAATAAATCACGCTAAGTAATATTATTTTTAATAGGGTAAGCAAAATAAATGACACAATTAAGTTATAGAGACAATGGCTTCACGTTAATTGAGTTAGTGGTTGTTATGGTAATTTTAGGCATCTTGGCTGTTACGGCTGCACCAAAGTTTATAAGTTTGGCTCATGATTCAAGAGCCTCGACACTGGAATCTATTGGTGGGGCAATGGCTAGTGGTTTGCAACTCATTCATTCCCGCGCAATTATCGATAACGAGCAAACAGGTAAAGGTTTAATTCAAATTGCCGGAGTAGATATACCTTTATATAACGGCTATCCCTCTGTGCGTGGTAGAGATAGTTTTCCTGTTCAAAATGCACAAGTAAAAGCATGGTTAGACATAGATGCCGTTGATCGTAATACGGCTTTCCGTAATCGTGATGCAGCGCCATTTTTCACCGATAAATCCTCATTCAATAACTACATCTATATTTTCTTTATCACTGATTATGATCAAAAATCTAAGATTAAATGCCATATTCGCTACGAAAACCCGCTAGTTAAACCTGAAAGTGCTCCGAAAAATCCAGTAATCACAATAGAAACAGATGATTGTTAACTCTTAATAAGTGATGGCCTGTTACGCATACTCTTTAGCTAATAGTGTGTTCCCCCTAGTTAAAACACGTATATTTCCTTTCCTTCTATGCTGCTAACACGTATTCTGACTATTACTTTTTTCTAAACAATAATAGTCATAAAAAAAACTATGTATCCGTATATCAACTTACTAAACACCTTATTCGACTAACTTACCCATTAAAGCTAATGTAGGTGATAAAAGTGTAATAAATCGGGAAAGTTAGCTCCCTTGATATGGATAGCCTTGTTTAACTTAGTAATACGACTTTATTAAAGGGGTCCTTATGAAAATTTTTTGTATCTTAGTTAGTAGCTTATTACTTTCATCCTGTGTGTACTATAGTGTACAACGCGATTTAGGCGGCAGTTCATCTATACCTTGTTCGCAAGGTTCATCTAAAGACAATGCAAAGTGTAAGGCCGAAATCAAAGCGATTAATCAAGAAATTAATAAACAAGCGCAATGATTAGCTCTGCATTTAAAAAAATAGTGTTTTAAAACGATATTGTTTATAAAACACTATTACTTATGTTATCCCAAAAAAAAGGACGTTTTTATGAAGTTTTGGTTATCAAGTTTACTTGGTTTGTTGTTTGTATTTCCAATTATGGTCAACGCGAAAGAGCAGAGTTTTGACTATGAAAAATTTACTAACGAGTACTTCGCCGCTTGGACTAATGTTCAAAAGCCCCAGGCAACAAAGCAAGACTTAGAACATTATTTGACCTTTTTAACCGATGATATTGGTTATCAGCATTTACCGTATTCAAATGATGATAGTCGTGCCCCCGATGGTAAAGTTATGCTGCGTAAAGGCATGAATTATTACCTAGGTATACATACTCAGTACCAAGCCAAATTGACCAATAAGTCTTTTGGTCACAATGTTATTATGATTGAGTTTCGCACTAAGGCGAAAGGTATACATCCAGATAATGGTCAAGAAATTCTTATTGATAATAGCGTATTAGAAGTGTTCGAGATTGAACAAGGTAAAATTTCAGTTATCCGCCACTACAGTAATTAATGTTGACTAAACCAAGGTTTAAGGAATAGCAAGGATATGATACGTACAGTTCAAGAAAAAGACGCAGAGGCTATTTGTGATATTTATAATCATTACATTACCAACACTATTATTACCTTTGAAGAGCAAACAATAACCCCAGTAGAGATGTTAAGTAGGATCACAAAAGTACTCAACGCTGAACTACCTTGGTTAGTTGTTGAGGACGATACCGGAGAAGTCGCAGGTTACGCTTATGCAACCAAGTGGCGTGAACGTTTCTCTTATCGATTTTCAGTAGAAGTCACTGTGTACTTATCAGCAGAGCATGGCGGAAAAGGGCTAGGCAGTCAGTTATACCAAGCCTTATTTGATAAATTAAAAGTGTTGGGAATCCATAGTGTTATTGGTGGTATTACCTTACCCAATGCTGCCAGTGTCGCTTTACATGAGAAATTCGGCATGGAAAAAGTTGCGCACTTTAAAGAAGTCGGCTTAAAGTTTGACCGTTGGTTAGATGTTGGTTATTGGCAAGCCACGTTTTAGTCTATAAATCCTAGCTGCAAACGCTATGTCACCGTTATTTCACTATTTCACTATTCTGTTCATCCCATTATCAGTCGTGGAAGTAAAGGCGTACAATATTGCGCTTTTTTGCTGTGGTAATATATCTTAAAATTAGAACTAACCACCGTAACTCACTTACATTTATTTTGCGTATGTGATTAAGTATGGATAATTAAAAAGATAGTAAATTCAACCGATACAAACGTATAAGGTACCCATTTATGCCATCGAAAAAAATGTTGTCTAAAAAACTTCTACTCTCAGGTGTTGCTCTTAGTGTTTTGTTGGCTTTGCCAACAACTTTTGCACAGGCACCTAACAAATCACCTGCAAAGACTAGCGAAGCAAGTGTAAAAGAAACGGCTACGAAATGGTCTGTAAACGATCCTCAAGGACAATTTACCACAGCAAACATAGATGTTCGTTCAGGTACTTGGATGAATGTAGATTTAAGTCCCGATGGTAAAACCATTGTCTTTGATTTATTGGGTGACATTTACACCATGCCAGCGTCTGGCGGTGAAGCCAAAGCATTAATGACAGATATTGCCTGGCAAATGCAACCACGTTTTAGCCCGGACGGTAAATACATTGCCTTTACTTCTGATGAAGATGGTGGTGATAATTTATGGGTAATGAAAGTCGATGGTAGTGATGCCAAAGCAGTCACTAGCGAAACGTTTCGTTTATTAAATAGCCCTGCATGGTCACCTGATGGTAATTATATTGTTGGCCGTAAGCACTACACTGGAACTCGCTCCTTAGGTGCAGGTGAAGTGTGGATGTACCATAAGTCGGGTGGCAATGGCGTTATGTTAACTAAACGGCCAAATGAACAAAAAGATTTAGGCGAACCTGCATTTTCTCATGACGGTAAATATGTCTATTTTTCACAAGATGCTACGCCGGGTAAAAGTTTTCATTATTCAAAAGACTCTGAGAAGGGCATTTACAAAATTAAGCGCCTTGAGCTTGAAACGGGTGAAATTAAAGTCGTTGTATCAGGTAAAGGTGGTGCAATAAGACCTACACTTTCCCCTGATGGTAAGTATTTAGCGTTTATTAGCCGTGATGATTTCCAATCCAATTTATATTTATACAATCTTAAAAGTGGTGAAGAAACTAAAGTTTATGATGGTTTAGACCGTGACATGCAGGAAACGTGGGCTATCCATGGTGTTTATCCTACCATGGCTTGGACTCCAGATAGTGATGGTTTAGTTTTCTGGTCAGGGGGTAAAATTAATAAATTATCACTTGAATCTAAAAAAGCGACGGTGATCGACTTTCATGTTAAAACACAAAAGAAGATTCAAACCGCTGTACGTTTCACCCAAGACTTAGATCAAAAAACCTTTGATACCAAAATGTTACGTGATGTTAAAGTCTCTCCTAATGGTAAAGTCGCGGTGTTTGAGTCAATGGGACTGCTTTATACCAAAAGCTTACCTAACGGAAAACCTAAACGCTTAACAAAACAAAAAGGTCAGTTTGAGCTTAATCCAAGTTTCTCACGTGATGGTAAAAAGATTGTTTACGTTAGTTGGGACGATAAAAGTTTAGGTCAAGTTCGTGTTGTATCTAGCCGTGGTGGTAAAGGTAAAACAATAACTCGTGAACAAGGTAAATACGTAGAACCAAGCTTTTCGCCTAATGGCAAAGTTGTTGTTTATCGTAAAGTTAGTGGCGGTTATATTACCGATCCGACATGGGGCTTAAACCCAGGTGTTTATGCTGTATCATCAAAAGGTGGTCAAGCTACATTGGTTACTGAAAGTGGCGTACAACCACACTTTGGCGCTCGTAATGACCGTATTTATTTGACCCGTGACGGAAAGACTCCAAACATTGCACGCGTTGATTTAGATGGTCAGCATGATACTAAATTATATCAAGGCAAGTTTGCTTCTGAGTATCGTGTATCGCCAGATGGTCAATACCTTGCTTTTGCCGAGCGCTTTAAAGTCTTTGTAACACCTTTTGTTGAACGTGGTGATGTAATTGATATTGGTCCTAAAGCTAAAAATTTACCGGTAGAACAATTATCAGTACGTGCTGGTGAAGGTGTTAATTGGAATGGTAAATCGAACGAGCTTTATTGGAGCTTAGGTGCTGATTTATACCAAGCCTCTGTAAACGGTTTATTTGATATCACCGGTAAAACTAGTGATGAAGAGTCTGATGATAAAGTTGAAAAGTCGGTTACTAAAGCGAAAGTGACTAACTTAAGTTATCAGCAAAAAGTTGATATTCCATCAGGTCATGTCGCTTTTGTTGGCGGTAACGTTATCACTATGGAAGGTGAACAAGTTATTGAAAACGGCGTTGTGCTGGTTGAAGGTAACAAAATCAAAGCAGTTGGCACTAAAGGGCAAGTTAACATCCCAAGTGATGCAACGATCATTGATATTACTGGCAAGACGGTGATGCCAGGATTGATTGATGCTCATGCACATGGCTCACAAGGCAGTAATGAAATTATTCCACAGCAAAACTGGAAAAATTATGCTGGTTTAGCGCTAGGTGTTACCACTATTCATGATCCTTCAAACGATACCACTGAATTTTTTGCCGCCAGTGAAATGCAAAAAGCCGGTAAAATAGTGGCCGCACGTCTATTCTCAACCGGTACTATTTTATATGGTGCAACTATCCCTGGATATACTTCACATGTTGATAGTCTAGATGATGCTAAGTTTCACGTTGAACGTTTAAAAGCGGCAGGGGCCTTTAGTGTTAAAAGCTATAACCAACCACGTCGTAACCAACGCCAGCAGTTTATACAAGCAGCGCGTGAATTAGAAATGATGGTGGTACCTGAAGGGGGATCATTATTACAGCATAACTTAACCATGGTTGTTGATGGGCATACTACCCTTGAACACTCCATTTCTACTGCTGAAATTTATGATGATATCAAACAGTTATGGTCTCAATCTGACATGGCTTACACACCAACTATGGGTGTTGCCTATGGCGGTATTTCTGGCGAAAACTATTGGTACGATACAACCAATGTTTGGGAGCACCCACGTTTAAGTAAATATGTACCAAGTGAGTTTTTAGATCCACGCTCGATGCGTCGACCAAAAGCGCCGCTTCATCATTACAATCACTTTAACGTCGCCAAAGTTGCCAAAGAAATGCAAGACTTAGGTGTTGAAGTTAACGCCGGAGGTCACGGTCAACGTGAAGGTTTAGCAATGCACTGGGAAATGTGGATGATGGCACAAGGCGGTATGACGCCACTGCAAGCTATCCGCACCGCAACTATTTCTCCAGCAAGATCACTTGGTTTAGATAAAGACTTAGGTTCAATCACCGTAGGTAAACTGGCGGATATGATTGTTATTGATGGTGACATCAGTAAGGACATTCGTTTAAGTGATAAAGTTACTCATACCATGGTTAACGGCCGTTTGTATAATGCCGACACTATGAATGAGATTGGTAACTACGATAATAAACGTGAAAAGTTCTACTTCGAAAACAAGTAGTCTTTGTTGTTAAGCTAATGGCTATTTAATAGCGGGTTAACTTAGCGTAAAATAAAAGCCAGCAAGTGATACTTGCTGGCTTTTTTATTCATTTAAATAAGCTTCGTAAGACAAACGTACCATAAAAGGAATTTCACGGGTGAGAACGAGTTTACAAAATAAAATTATTGAAGTATGTGATAAAAAGGTGGCTCAAAAGGGCGCTAACGTCGGTTTATCTTTTTATGCCTTCTTTGCTAACAAAAATGATGACCCTGTTTTATTAATGGAAGCTGCTACGTGGTGGATCATCACCCATAAACTTGATCACTTTGAAAAAGCGTTAAAAATTAAAGCGCTAGTAATATCTGAGCAGTAGCTTATTCGAGTAAACTGTCATTATTAGCTGTATTACATCATTTATACATTAGGAAATTCAATGAAAAAAATTATGAGTATTTGTGTCGCTGTTTTCATTCTTACCGCTTGCTCTCCTACCATCGGGAGCGAAGAATGGTGTGCTGTTATGAAAGAAAAACCTAAAGGGGACTGGACTGCAACAGAAGCTAAAGATTTTACTAAGCACTGTATTTTTTAAAGTAAAGTTAGCTGTCTTCGTATAGAATCCGCTATACAGATTTTCTGAGTAAAATTTTTGAAATAGAAAAATAAAAACAGAAAAGTCAAAACAGTGAATTTACACTAGTAACACCTTCTTATCCCTTTCTAAAATGACCCAAAATAAATGACTAATATAACGATAGCAACTCACAACGGTAACTTTCATGCAGATGATGTATTCAGTATCGCTGCACTTAAAAACATTTTTCCGTCTATTGAACTCATACGTACACGTAATTTAGAGCTTATCGCAAAAGCCGATATTGTCATCGATGTAGGTGGTGAATATGATTCCGATGCCGGTCGTTTTGATCATCATCAACGTGGTGGTGCTGGTGAGCGTGAAAATGGTATTCCTTATTCATCATTTGGTTTAATTTGGCAGAAATATGGTTTAGAAATCTGTCAGGGTAATCAAGAGGTAGCAAATTCCGTAGATACTGGATTAGTATCTACCATTGATGCAATTGATTGCGGTCATGTCGAGGGTGTTTCACAAGGTATTAGCCTTAGCCAAACCATTTCAATGTTTAACCCAACGTGGCAAGAAGATAGTCACTTTGATACTTGTTTTGATGAAGCGGTTGAATTTGCATCACGCGTTTTAACACGTTTTATTGCCTCTGCTAACGGCGGCATTAGTGCAAAAGATATCGTGGCTAAAGCTATCGACAATGCTAAAGATCCTCGAGTGATCGTTTTAGAACAATATACGCCATGGAAAAGAACCGTTCACGCGTTGTCTGAAGTAGCTTTGTACATGGTTTACCCATCAAATTCTGGCCAATGGCGAATTCAAACAGTACCTGTTGAACCGGGTTCATTTGAAGACAGAAAACCATTACCTAACGGTTGGGCTGGTTTATCTGATCAAGCGCTTAAAGACGTAACGGGTATTGATGACGCAATGTTTTGCCATAATGGTTTGTTTATTGCGGGCGCAGAATCATTTGAAAGCACCATGAAAATGGCAGACATGGCACTTGAAGCAGAGTAGAAGTCACTTATCCGTTATAAAATACTAAAAGCATAACAATTCAATGTTCAGTTCTTGAGTTGTTATGTGTTTTGGAAAGTCGAGAGAAAAAATGCATCAATTAACTAAGAAGTCTATAGACTGTCCTTACTGTGGTGAAACGATTAAGGTGCTAATTGATTCAACTGACGTCGCACAGCAGTATATTGAAGATTGCCAAGTATGTTGTAAGCCAATAAATTTCTTAGTGTTTGAAAGTGATGAGGGTGAACTTACCGTCAGTGTTTTCAGTGAAGATGAAGCGTTTTAATAAAACCAAAAGTAACTGAAACGACATTGATTAAAGAAGGGATTAAGTTGCTGTATTGCCTTAGCATACAAAAACTTAATCCCTTTTTTCATCTGTTAACTTATAACGCTACTTTTCAACGTTATAAGTTAAGCTAACTAGAAGTTATAATCTACTTGTATGCCATAAGTCGCTGGTCGGTCGACAAAACCATAAAAAGTATCGGTACCAAAAGTACTACCCGATAATGGATTATTACCCACATAGGTTAATACTTCTTCATTAGTCATGTTTTTACCAAACAGCGCAATATTCCAATTTTCGCTTTCAAGGGCAATACGCATATCAACTTTGTTGTAAGCATCTTCTTCATAAAGCGGGTTTAAGTTAACATCAACATTTTGTTTTGCTGAATGATACAGACCGAGTGTCGTTCTGAAGTATTCAAAACCTAAAAATGAAATATCAGTGAAGTAATCAAAACCAATACTTGCGGTAAACTTCGGGGTATATTGCCCAGATTTACCCGTGTAGTCACATAGTTGATTGCCATCAGCGCCCATATCACCATCAGGAACTTGTCTGCTGTGACAGTTACCATTGGTGAAATCTTTGTATTCATGATCTAAATAAGCCATACCATATTGCATTGATAAACCATCGAGTATTATCCAACGGCCATCTACTTCAACACCTTGAACAACCGTTTCTTTGGCATTACCCACATTAAAACCGAGTATGCCATCAAACTGGCTAACCTGTAAGTTATCGTATTCAGTGCGATAAAAAGATAAGTTTACTTCTAAAGTATCATCAAGTAATAAAGACTTTATTCCTAGTTCATAAGCGGTTGCTTCTTCTTCTTCAAACTCCCATGAATTCACGTTATTTGCTCGCGCATCAAAACCACCCGCTTTAAAGCCTGTGGTAGCAGAAGCATAAACCATAATATCTTGGTCAAGCTTGTAACTTACATTAATCAGTGGCGTAAAAGAGGTTTCATTACGTTCACCTTGAAGATTATGACCTTCAGGTGAGTAGGGGCTCTGTTCACTTTGAATACCAAAGGCAAGATCAAATATAGCCGGTGCATATGGATTTGTAGTAATGTCGCCTGTACTGATATCAGTAATATTCATTACACGTGATGACGTTTTGTCTTCACTGGTATAACGTGCTCCTAAGGTCAGTGTTAACGCATCTGTAAAGTGATAACGACCTTGGAAAAAGGCTGAATACATATCAGTATCTAATTGGTAGTTACGACCTGCTGCTTGTCCATGAATAGGTAATAACATAGGCTTACCTAAACCTAGAATACTGTTTGTTGGTATTATGATGTTGTCATCAAAGGCAAGTTCGCTGGTTTGGTAAAACAAGCCACCTAACCAATCAAATTTTTCGCCTACGGGGGAAACTAATCGAATCTCTTGACTGAACTGCTCGTATTCTTCATCAATAAATACTGAAAAAATAGGCGCTGCGGTATAATCACAATCACAGGTTTCAACAAAGTCGTATGAAACTAAACCTGATACAGTAGTAAGGGTGTAGTCACCAAATTTGAAGTTAGCCGTTAACGTGGCATTATTTAAGCTGTTACTATTACTCTCTTCAGCGTCAGCTTGGCGCTCATAATTTAACACACTATCACTAATTGCATTAGGATGCCCTAAAGCCCCTAATATCTGACTAAATGTTGCGCCAGGCATAGGAGAGCCGGCAAGCGCTGGTTCATCTTTTATTACTTCAATTTGTCGACCAGTACCATCAAAATCATCTTGTTCGATTTTGAATAAGAAGTTCATGGTATCACTTGGCTCCCACAATAAACTCAAACGAACGGCACTTTCTTCACGAATTGTTTCATCACGATTTTTAAAGGTATTTTCAATATAGCCATCTTCTGAATAATCTCTAACCGCTAATCTCGCTGACAAAGTCTCAGTTAATGCACCCGTTACCATACCGGTAAATTCAGTAGCACCATTGGTAGGTTGATACTGTACGCCAAGATGTATTTCAGTATCTTGTGTTGGTTTTGCTGAGGATAAGTTTAACGCACCTGCAACCGAGTTTTTACCAAACATAATGGATTGCGGCCCTTTTAGGACTTCAATTCTTTCTAAATCGAGAAATGGCATACGTAATAACTGTTGACGACCATAATGTACACCATCGATATACTGACCAACAGATTGCTCAAAACCTTGGTTATTACCCGTACCTATACCGCGGATAAACATTTGAGTACTAATACCTGTTTCTGTCATATGCAAGTTAGGCACGGAATATTGTAAGTCATCAATTTTTTCAATGCTTTTTTCTTTTAAGTCTTCAGCACTTAGTACGTTCATTGATATCGGCGTTTCTTGCGCATTTTCCGATCTTTTTTGTGCCGTTACTTGAATTACTTCTAAAGTTGCTTGCTCTTGTGCTATTGCAGCATTAATTGCAAAAGCACAGGCACTTAGGGTGAATATGCTTTTTATTGCCTTGTTTTTCATGTTATCTGACTCTCTTATTATAATTATAATTTTTGGTAACCTTAATAATATAAAGACGAGTGATAGTGAAGATAAGGTGATAAACGGTCAACTTTAAGTGAAAAGCGGTCAATTTGTGGTTAACTGGTGCTAAATAATAAAAAGAGAAGTCATGATATGGTTCCACAAAATAGTTTACCCGCTAATTTTACCGGCCAAGTTTTTGCGCATAAACTTAACTTTATTTCGACTACCTTAGCTAACAGCGGTATTGATTTATCACGCTTGTTAAAGGACACCGATATTGAGTCCGACGGATTAAATGACCGTGAATATAAAATTAATAAGGAACAAATAGTCACCTTTTACCGCAATATTTTAGCTTTAGAAATTCCTGGTGTGAGTTTACTGTTGGGGGCCTCTATAAAGCCTAAAGATTACGGCTTATATGGCTGTACGTTATTATGCTGCAAAGACTTACGTTCATTACTGGAATTTTCTCTTCAATATCATAATTTGGTCACAAAAACGGTTAATATGTCACTGCATCTTGATGATGAATCTGAACAATCGTGCTTTCGTTTTGAGGATCTATTGTTTGCCAGTGATTTAGCCGAATTTAATATAGAGCTACAGTGCGTCATTGTTTTATCTTTGGTTAGAGATTTTTTAGACAAAGACGATTTCGCTTTTGACGCTTTACGGTTTAGTTTTGATAAACCAAAACATCACCAAGATTATGAAGACTTTTTTGGTTGCCCAATTAGTTATGGTAATCAGTACAGTGAATTTGTTTTTAGTGACGATAAATGGTCATTAAATACGCCTAAAAGTAATCCTTTCGCAATGCCGTTATTGCTTAATCAATGTGATTCAGTACTAGATTCAGTACGATCTAAAAACGAGTTTTTGATCACCATCAATCAATGGATAGCCGCAAATATGCATAAAGAGCTTTGTGCTGAGAATTTAGCAAGCGACTTATACCTAACACCGAGAACGCTGCGCAGAAAGCTTTCAGAGCAGGGCACCAGCTTTAGAGACATAGTTAAAGAGTTACGCTGTAGTGCAGCTAAAAAATTAATAACAGAGACACAATTGACCATTGAAGATATTGGCTGCTCTATTGGATTTAATGATGCGTCTAACTTCAGAGCTGCTTTTAAAAAATGGACAGGACAAACGCCATCAAACCTTAGAATGTGACTACGGAAAATGATTGGATTATTATAATTAACGGTTGTTCATTTGTTGAAAGGATACCGGCAAGTTCATTTTATAGAGCAAGCAATGCTTTGATCCCATTGATTTACTAGAGTAACTTACTTTTATTTGTATATAATCGAAAGTTCAGTTAATTCATCTTTGTTTTTCTCTGAGAGTTCAGTAAAATAGTTAGTCTTTAACAATTATGTAAAGGTTAGTGATGAAACGCGTTGTTTTATATATTTCAGATAAATGCCCCCATTGCCGTGAAGCTAAAAAATACTTGGATGATAATGGCATTAAATACAGATTAACAAATGCGAAAATGCAGCGCGGAAGAAAAGAGCTTGACGCTATAGGTGTTAGCTCTGTACCAGCCCTTAAAATTGGTACTGAATTAATGATTGGCTGGAATATCAAAGATTTCCAGAAACTCTATGCCGCTGATTAATAAACAGAACTTGCTAACTTAGTCATTGATCACACTATTTCGAGTTGATAGAAAAATATAGAGGGGCAGAGCATCATATAATCCGGCCATTAACATTATATTGGTGACATCAACGCCTGTTATACTAAGGTTCTATGGGATTATTAATATCCGATGGTAATTAAACTATCCCATTAGTTAAAATATCTCATGTCCGAAAAGTGGTGAATTTGGCAATTATAATAAGCTCCTTTTGATGAAAGTATAGGGATTTTAGTTACATATCCTCCAGACCAATAACTCCTAAGCTTAAGTGTTCTAAAAATACTTTTACTTTCTCAAGTGGGTATTTCTTTCCTGAGTAAAACGCATATAACACAAGATCTTCAGGTTCGTAGTTAAGATCAATGTTAATAAGAGAGCCATTGTCTATCTCTGCTTGGCATGCATGAGTGGGCAAAATGGCAAAGCCGAGACCTTTCATTGCACCGGCCTTGGCAATGTTACCGCTATTAACTTTATAGCTGGATTGCAGTTGAATGGTTTGGTTTTCCTTAAATCGCCAAGGTATCCCCTTGAGTACAGATAGAGTGGTGATACAGGGGGCTTTACTCATCTCATCTAATGAACGTGGCAATGGATGCTTTTTAAGCAGTTCTGGTGCGGCAACTACAGAGCTTGGCCAACGTAGGATTTCCTTAGCGACCCAGCCTGAATCTTCTAATACCCCACGGCCAAAACGCAATACTAAATCAAAGCCATCTAACAAGCCTTCTTTTGGATTTAATTGGGTGTCACAACTTAGTTGTATTCGAGGATGCTCGAAGCAAAAGTTTGCGATTATTTCAGCCATGAAGGGGAGGTCTGGCAAGACAATTTTAAGCTGTCCAGACAGTGAGTTTCCAGACAATGTGACTTCCTCAAGGGCATCATTCACTGCTTGTGTCAGTGGTGAAATAGACTGATATAACTTTTTTCCTGATGCGGTAGGAATCATCTTACGCGTAGTGCGTTCCAATAATCGTAAATCAAGTTGTTGCTCCAATAAAGCGACATGACGACTAATATTCGATGTTGGCAATTGAAGCTGCTCTGCTGCCAGCTTAAAACTCAAGTTTTCATATACGGACTGAAAGCTAAGTAACCACTGAAGTTCAATTTTCTCAATCATTTATTCACTCATAAAATGGGATTAATAAAGTGATAATAGCTTATTTATCCTAAATTGTGGATTTGTAATAATGGCTAGATAATTTTATTAACGAGGTAGGTTAGATGAAAAATAACAATAGAATTGCGATTGTCGGTGCAGGCGTTGCAGGATTAGCACTGGCGATACTTGCAACACAAAAGGGCTATCAGGTGAGTATATATGAGCGTGATAGTAAGATCTCGTCTATTGGCGCAGGTGTAACCCTATGGCCTAATGCCATTTTTGTTCTGCAACAGATGGGCTTGGAAAAAGAGATAAAACATATGGGCGGGATGCCTAGTGATATGCGTCAATTTGATCAATATGGTGTTCAGCAAGGCGAGCTTAATATTGAAGAAGCTAATACATTGAGTGGTTTCTCCAGTGTGACAATATTACGTCGTGATCTTATGAACATACTGGCTAGAGCGTTATACAACCTGGGTGTTGAAATACATTTTAATTGTTCGATAACAGAACAAGATATTGAGGGATTAAAACAAGAGTGCATTCTGGTGGTAGGTGCCGATGGAAGAATGAACTCAGTCGTACGTCAGACATTATACCCACAGAAGGTGCAACCTTGTTATCAGGGTTTCATAAATATTCTTGGTATTAGTCAGCTTAATGAAAATATTTTAGAGGGTACCATTCATGATTATCGTAGTTCAGGCGAGCGATTTGGCATTGTGCCAATTAAGGACGGATTATGTTTTTGGGCTGGCGGATGGAGTAGTGGTATTGATAAAGAGCGGCCCTTATCTGCCTGGTACAACGAGATGCATCAGCGTTTTATGAACTGGCCAGCACCAGTAAAAAATGTACTTAATTGTTATGAAAAATCGTCGCTAAATCGTATTTTTGTACATGATATTGAACCTTTGCCCTATTGGCATCAAGGCAATGTTTTAATTATTGGAGATGCAGCCCATGCACCTTTACCCACTTCTGGGCAGGGAGCGTGCCAAGCATTGGAAGATGCTTGGCATCTTGTCCGAAATTTTGAAATAAAAGGTGAGTTAGATAACATGCTTACAGATTTTTATCATCAGCGTATTGTGAAAACTTCGATGACTCAAGTTGCTGGACGACAGTTAGCAAAGAGAATTTTTGGAGACTATTCTGAGCCTCATCCCTCTGTTTTAAGAATTTCCGCTGAACAGTTAAGCCAGTTCTGGATGAAGGGATTATAAATGAAATCAACATAAACTGAGTACCCTATATTTCTGTCGAATATTAAGGTACTTAACTCAAATGTTTATCCGAAAGTTATACCTAAACCACGTTCACGAAGTAGACGGTGCGCCACAACAACTCACGGTTACCGTTGGCTCACCGCGAACTTATGGATTAAGACTTACCTATCATTTATGAGCTAAACAATAAGTTCAAACATACCTAGTGACAGACCAGTCAATTATTACCAATTTCATTGTTTATAATTATTTGATACTGTGGGATATTAACAATAGTTAATATCCCACAGTATCATGGAACAGACATTACTAAGTGTGATCGGTAATTTGTTGTTAAGAGTACTCAATCATGAAGATGTTTTATAGCAACGAAAGTCACTTTCTTGTCAACAATGTAAAAAATATCATTGAGGCACAAGACATAAAGGTATTTATTAAAAATGAATTCGCACAGGGAGCTATAGGAGAAATATCTGCTTTTGATTCCTGGCCTGAGCTTTGGGTTTTCGACGATTCAGACTTTGATCACGCAGTAGAAATAGTTAAATCATCTCAAGCAGTTATTCAAGCGGTGGATTGGACATGCAAAAATTGTTCAGAGACAAATGACGCATCTTTTGAAATATGCTGGAATTGTCAGCGTGGAAATTCATAACAGGGTCAATAGTGACGAGTATAAATAACAAATATAAATAATCAAGGAGTTGGTGATGCCGACAAATAAGCACAAAAGAAAAGCCTCTTCACATGTTAAATCTAAATCAGTAAAGAGTATTCAGTCATCTGGGCTGATAACATCACATCCAAAAGTCTTTGTTCTTGGTGGTTTGAGCTTTGTTGCCTTAGGTATTTATCTTTTAGCGTTTGAATCTCAAAATAATGCCATGTTTGGTGTTGCTATGCTGTCTCTTATTGCAGGGGTAGTGACAACCATTTATGCGAACTTTGCGGTACCTAAAAAGAAATAGCTTAAAACAGGAGGATGTCTAAATGGATAGTGCATCAATAATGGTTTGGAGTGTTTTATTTGGTGGTATAGGCATGGGCTATTTTGTCTATGGAAGAAAACAAAAAGCGATCGTACCTTTTTGTATAGGGCTCTTACTTTTTGTATTCCCATATTTTATGTCTAGCGTAGCGATCTTACTTATTGTTGGTGTTATTTTAGTAGCAATACCGTATTTCATAAAGATTTAGCCCATTTTATCTTTTTCATAAGGTTTAATTTTAATTGGTTAATTTTTAACATAAAAGTGCGTTTTTTGAACTTTATTGTCAAATCCTTTCTGTCGTTGCTAATTGTTACATAAATTACGACGATAATCGTACTAAATAGTAGCATTCTGTCTCACTTTAGATTAAATTTGCGCCTTAAATTTACTACAGTTAAAAAGAGCGCCTTATGTTAGAAAATACTCTCCCTCAACTCGAACAACTGATTGAAGATATCATTGCAAAAAATAACCAGCTTAAAAGTCAAGTTGTAGAACTTGAGCAACAAAAATCATTGCTTATTGATGAAAATGAAACGTTGCAACTTGAAGCACTTGACGGTGAAGAAAAGCAAAAACAAACGAACAATGTATTAACCAGCCTTTTAGGCAAATTACAAAGTGTAGAAGAGGTTAATTAATGATTGCTGAAGACTCTAAAGGTATCAGCATTGAAATTATGGGCAAGCAACATCAGTTTTCTTGCTCAGCTGAACAAGCAGAGGATTTAAATCAAGCAGCTAACAGCCTCGCCGTTATGTGTGCTGACATTAAGAAACAAAAAGGTGCCGTTAACAGTGAGCGTGCTTTATTGGTTGCATCAATTAATTTGAGTTATTCACTATTAATGGCAAACAATAAACTTAAGCACTCTCAGCACGGGCAAAATGCTTTAATTTCGACATTAAAAAGCGCCTTATACCATACGGAACAATAAATTTGTTCGTTTGGTTTTATAGCCGTTCCACTTGCTGAGTAAATATTCAGCTGGAGTGGTTATATAAACGCATTTATTTTTTCAGTATTATTATTGTCCGTTAATAAGATATGAGTAATACTGGAAATTTTATGTCTAAGTGCATTATTTTTAGGTATATTATGTTTCAGTCGATTATTTTTAGGTAGATCAGCTTTTAGCTAGATCATCTTTAGGTAAATTATAGCTAGATACATTGCGTTGTCTTATTTAGGAAAATCTTCATTATGGCTGATGCCAGCATTGAATTTAAAGGTACAAGCTTTACCCTATCTGTTTTACATTTGAAAACATCAGACTTGGCAGATATCCGTGCCGATCTAGTAAACAAAGTAGCTCAAGCTCCCGACTTTTTTTACCTTGTTCCTATCGTGGTTAATATTGAAAAACTCGATTGCTCAATTGATTATCAAGCGATAAAGACATTAATTGAAGAACTTAATTTCACCTTCGTTGGTTTTACCGGCTCTGTGACTAAAGAACAACGCAAGCTTATTCGCGATCTCGGTTTTTCTTTTGTAAATACAACGAAAGTTAATACCTCACAAAAAGCGGCCATAGTAGAAGAGGTCGTAACAGCAAAGACTGAAAAAATAGTCGAAGCACCTCAAAGTCCCTTATACACAGATAAAGTCCACCGAGGACAAATTCGCTCTGGTCAGCAAGTTTATGCTAAAGATCAAAATCTAGTGATAATCGGCTCAGTTTCAGCAGGTGCTGAAGTCATTGCTGATGGAAATATTCATGTCTATGGCTCTTTACGTGGTAGAGCGATAGCAGGCGCACAAGGTCATCATAAAGCACAAATATATTGTCAAAAATTAGAGGCTGAATTGGTCTCTATTAATGGTAATTATTGGCTAAGTGAGTCAATGGAACAACACTGGGGCTCACCTGTATATATTCATTTGACTGACAGTGAACTAACGTCATCAAAACTCATTTAATTATTAACATATAAAGGATATTCGGTCTATGGCACGGATAATAGTGGTTACATCAGGCAAGGGTGGTGTGGGTAAAACGACATCAAGTGCTGCGATTGGTCTTGGTTTGGCGTTAAAGGGTAATAAAGTTGTCTTAATTGACTTTGATATAGGCCTACGTAATCTGGATTTAATCATGGGTTGTGAACGACGCGTTGTTTACGATTTCGTAAATGTAATCAATGGTGAAGCAACCTTGAATCAAGCGCTCATTAAAGATAAACGTGTTAGCAGTTTATCTATTTTACCCGCTTCTCAAACACGTGATAAAGATGCGTTAAATAAAGAGAATGTAGGTAAAGTGCTAGAAGATCTTGGCAAACTTTATGACTATATTATTTGTGATTCTCCTGCAGGTATTGAAGCGGGCGCTATGATGGCTCTTTATTACGCTGATGAAGCAATAGTAACGACCAATCCAGAAGTATCATCAGTCCGTGATTCTGATCGAATTTTAGGTATGTTAGCAAGTCGCTCACGTAGAGCTGAACTTGGTCTAGATCCAATCAAAGAACATTTACTATTAACCCGTTATTCACCTAAACGTGTTGAAGAAGGTGAAATGCTTAGTGTTGAAGATGTTGAAGATATTCTTTCTATACCTTTATTAGGTGTTATTCCTGAATCACAAGCCGTGCTTAAAGCATCTAATGCCGGTGAACCCGTCATTTTAGATACTGAAAGTGATGCAGGTAAAGCCTACCAAGATGTGGTTGACCGCCTTTTAGGTGAAACGGTTGATTTTAGATTCTTAGTTGCCGAGAAAAAAGGCATTTTCAGTCGTATGTTTGGAGGATAACATGGCACTATTAGATTATTTTACCCGTAAAAAAGAAAAGCAAGTAACAACGGCATCTAAGGCCAAAGAACGTCTGCAAATTATCGTTGCCCATGAGCGTAACAGTAGAAATAAACAGCCTGATTATTTACCGCAACTTACTGAAGATATTCTTCAGGTATTGCGTAAATACATTAAAGTCTCTGATGAAAGTTTTTCGATAAATCTTGATAAGAAAGATGGTGACTTAAACGTGTTAGAGCTTAATATTGAATTACACGACGAGCACAGCACTGACTAGGGTTTTTCTCTATCAATCGCTTTTAAATACTAGAAAGTAAATTCAAATATAACGACGTATGTAAACAGCTGTTTTCATACGTCGTTTTGTTATTTACTTAGCTACAATCAAATGAATGCTTAGGTAAGTTCGCCACGTAAGCTTATATCCATTTGTTGGCACATTTCATCATAGCTCAAGTTTTTACTTAACAAGTAATGTAGCTTTGTTAATGCCGCTTCTAAGGTCATATCATGGCCACTGATCACACCCGTTTCACTTAACGCATTGCCTGTAGCATAACCAGACATGTTAACGGTGCCTTTAATACATTGACTACAGTTGACCACCACAATACCTTGTTCTTTTGCTTTTCGTAAACAAGAGAGTAATGCCTCATCTTGTGGCGCATTACCAACGCCATAGCTGCGTAGAATAAGTGCTTTTACAGGTTGTTTGATGACATTCTCAATAACGTCACTGCTGATACCTGGGTATAGGTGAACCACGCCAACAGGCTGCGGAGTAATAGTTGAGAGTTGTAACGGTTCAACCTCATCTTCTGAGTTTGCGAGCGTACCTGCCACTAACTGAATATTGATACCCGCTTCAAGTAATACCGGCATATTAGGTGAGTCAAAAGCATTAAAACCATCGGCATAAGCTTTAATACAACGGTTACCACGATAGAGTTTGTTATTGAAAAATAAACTTACTTCACTTATTGGATAATTAGCTGCAATGTATAAAGCGTTGAGTACATTCACTTGGCCATCAGAGCGTAGTTGACTCAAGGGAATTTGTGAACCCGTTACAATGACAGGTTTACTTAAATTTTCGAACATAAAAGATAATGCTGAGCTGGTATACGCCATGGTATCGGTACCATGCAAAACGACAAAGCCATCATAGTCATCGTAATTAGCTTTAATATCATCAGCGATGCGCTGCCAATCACTGGGTGTCATGTTTGATGAATCTATTAAAGGCTGATACTCACTGATGGTGAAGTCAGGCATTTCACTACGATGAAATTCAGGTAGGGCATTGATAGATTCAGTCAAGTGGCCTTTAGCGGGTACAAAGCCTTGAGTGCTTTGCATCATACCAATGGTACCGCCAGTGTAAGCAACGTAAATTCTTTTTTTCAACATAACTTTAACTACTTATTTATTTCGAAAGGTATTCGGTAATATATATGAACGGCATTATATCTCAGCAAGCAGGAAAGTTGCTATAGCACTAGTGGATGAATTCGCTAAACGGTGATAAATATTTGAGGTGAGGGCTAGGAGCAATAAGAATCACAATATAGTTATGTTTTATATAAAAAAAGAGGCAGTTAATTTCTTAACTACCCCTTTATATTAACACTATGTAATAGTGAACTTAGTGTCGTACTTTTTAGTTGAACCTAACGTTGGTGTTAGTTACCGCAAGCAACACATAATGTATAACGGCCTTGAGGGTCATTAAACTGGTTCATTTGATCTAATTCAGCTTTCATCAGGGTAAGGAACTGTGATAACGGTTTGTTATTTACCGCATTAGTGGCTAAATCAATACCTAGATGTTCTGGACTAGTGGTGAATAAGCTTACCAATGACGATGTCTTACCAAGTAATTGCTGCATTATTTTATTGCGTGAAGACTGCTCTTTTTCAATCAGTAAAGTGTCGTAGTGATCTAGTTTTGCTAACTCTGCTGCGGCTACTACTGCATCCGTTAAATTACCTAGCTCATCAACTAAACCCAGCTCTTTTGCTTTTTTACCTGACCATACACGTCCTTGAGCTATTGCATCAACTTGCTCTAGGGTCATATTACGATTACTAGCCACTAATTGAATAAACTCTTGGTAACCTCTGTTTATCGATAATTGGAACAGATTCGCCATACCAGGGGTAAGCGCTTGAGTTGGACCAAAACCAGCAATATCGGTCGTACCAACACCATCAGTATATACACCCATTTTGCTTAATGAATCTTCAAAAGTCATCATCATACCAAAAATACCGATTGAACCTGTGATGGTAGATGGTGCAGCGTATATTTTATCTGCTGGGGCGGAAATCCAATAACCACCTGACGCAGCATAAGTGCCCATTGAAGCAACAACCGGTTTACCTGCTTTTTTCAGTAATTCAACTTCTTGACGAATTATTTCTGAGGCGTAGGCGCTGCCACCAGGGCTATCAACACGTAATACTACCGCTTTAACATCATCATTATTTCGTGCTTTACGCAGTAAATTAGCCGTACTGTCACCACCAATAGTACCAGGCTTCTGCGTACCATCTAAAATAGTACCTTTAGCTACAATAATGGCAACTTTATCACTAGTGCTGTTCGATATTTCAGTCGTTTCATCTAAAGCTGAGCTGGTTGCAGCGATGTAATCTTGGTAACCAATATGACTATAGCTATTACCTTTTTTATTCTTTCCTACTAAATCAATCAATTCAGCACGCATTTCTTGGCGTGATTTTAATTGGTCAACCCAGTTATTGTTCAGTGCATATTTAGCAAAGCTACTCTCAGCTGCGCTAAACTTAGTCACTAACACATCAATATTCTCATCAAAATTCTCTACGCCAAAACCGCGACGTTGAGCCACGTCTTCTTTATATTGCATCCATAAGTCTGCTAACCAAAGTGCGTTAGCTTCTTTAGCGGCATCAGACATGTCATCACGAATAAACGGTTCAACCGCAGACTTAAATGTACCGACACGGAAAATATGCTGATTGATGGATAATTTTTCTAGTGCTGACTTGAAGTACATTTGATAACGGCCATAACCATCAAGTAACATAAACCCTTGTGGGTTTAACCAAATATTGTTGGCTGTACTTGCTAAGTAATATTGGTCTTGGGAAAATTGGTCACCAAGGGCAATAACTTGTTTGCCCGACGCTTTAAAGTCTTCTATCGCAGCGGCAATATCTTGCAACTTAGTTAAGCCTGTTTTATTCAAGCCTTGTAGTTGTAGAACTAATATTTCTACCCGATCATCATTTTTGGCTTTTCCAATAACATCAACAATTTCGGTAAGTAAAACTTCCGGCTTATCATCTCGTTGTTCCATCGCTTCTGATAAAAAAGCCTGCATAGGGTCAACTTCACGTTTTTGTTCTACAACGTCACCAACAAGGTTTAATATTAAGGCTGTTTTATCGGGAACTTGTAATTGCTCTTCACTACTTGATAAGACGCCAATGAATGCGAATAACAGTATAAAAAATACTAGGTTTACCACTAATGAGCGGGTAAAATTTAATACACGCCATAGTGAGGAAAAGAACCGTTTTATAATGCCTGGATTATTATTCATAGTTTTATCTTAAATAGGTTTAATTAAAAAATCTCAGGTCTATACTACCTTAATGTTTACCAAAACTTAACATCAGCCTTAGCTAGATTGTAACTATTTATGGCAGGAGGATTTTTTAAGACAATCTCTAATACTTTCACTATTATTTTAATGATGTTTTGAAATAATATTGAGCTTTAGACGTTCTTATTATTAATCGTATTATTTATTTCATAAGACAACCACTATGCAAACACTACAGCATTACTACCAATGCTTTTTAGCACAGCTTAAAAACTATGACGGAATTCCCGCCTTATTATTAAGACTATACCTTGCGCCAGTATTTATTATGGCTGGTTTTAGTAAAACCCAATTACTCAATGAAGACGTTACCGGTTTTAGTGCCATAATGGCGGATCCTAATATCATTGCTTGGTTTGGTAATAGTGATTGGGGCTTAGGTTTACCATTTCCAGCATTACTGGCTAACTTAGTTATTCTGGTTGAATTCTTCGGCGGTTGGTTATTATTAGTTGGCGCACTTACTCGCTTAATTAGTATCCCACTTATGTTTACTATGGTCATTGCCGCTACATCGGTTCACGCGGATAATGGCTGGTTTGCGATCACGCCAACGAATAGTGATATTAGCGCAGCTAAAGTTGCTACTTGGGTAGGTATTGATAGTGCACAAGCGAGTTTAGAGAACAGCAAAGCAACTGCAATACGACTTGAAAAAATGCGCGAGATATTAGCAGAGAATGGTGATACCGAATGGCTTTATGAAAAGGGTAATATTGTGGTGTTAAACAACGGTATAGAATTTTCAACAACCTACTTTATTATGTTACTCGCGCTATTCTTTATTGGAGCAGGGCGATTTACTAGTGTTGACTATTTTATAGCAAGGCGATTTTTAATCGTAAAGAAACGATTTAGTTAATTCTATATTATCTTTTTTAGACTAAACAACTAAAAAGCTGAACAGAAATTTAATCTGTTCAGCTTTTTTAATACTATTAATTTGTCATATGTTTCTTTTTTAATCGCGGAAGTAAATGACCAAAATGATAAATACTCAAGCCTAGCAACACCATAAACGCACCTATTATCAGTTTGTCATTAATTACCTCACCATTTAACACCGCACCCAACGTCAGGGCAATAACCGGAGTAATCAAAGTAATCAAGGTAACATTGCTCGCTGATAATTTTTGCAATACGGTAAAGTAGGCATAAAAACCAATCAAAGAACCAAAGACACCTAAATAGAGTGTTGCCCAAAGAGACTTTGCTTGCCACGTATCAACCGGTAAAGTGCCATCTAGTATTAACCAGCTCATTAAAAATAAAGGTGTCGCAACGGTTAAAGCACCCACTGTTGTCGCTAACGGATGAATAGCTAATGAAATACTTTTAACCAATACGCCGCTCAAGCTAAAGAAGAATACCGCCAACAAGATAAATACTATCCCGTAAATACCATCATCCGCCAAGCTAAAATTATCAGAACAGACTACGGCTAAACCAACCAGTGATATAGCCATTGAAACTTTACGAATGCTGCTGATGTTGGGCTCTGCTAATATTCGCTTTGCTAACAGCGCTGAAATCACCGGTGATAAACCAAATACCAGTGAAATAATACCCGATGACAAATATGTCGCCGCGAGATAAGAGCAAAGCATGCCACCAAAAATTCCTAATGCTGAATAGGTGTACAAGGTTAATGCCTGCTTGTGCCATGGAATATTTATCTTTCGTAGTTTAATCACGAGTGCCCCCAAGACTAGGGCAATAAGCATTCTAAGTAATACTGCTAAACTCGGGTTAATTGATTCGCTACTCCACACTATACCCAATGGGGTGGTAGACCATATTAATAGTACCGCCAAATAGGCAATTGACACTGACATTTTACTCTCCTTGTTTACGTTTAAAATTTATGTGTAATTTTCAGTTTTAAAGTCATTTTAAAGTAAGGCAGATAGTTGCAGTTTTTTGTCAGGTAATAATGGGAACAAAAAAGCCGCAAGAGGTGATTTCTGCGGCTTTAGAATTTAACTAATTAATCATTAGATTAACTGTACTGTTTTCAATGCTCCGCATACGGTGGCCAATTTATCAGGCGCTTAACTAGCCACAGTCGATTGACCACAACTTGATAGCTATTAACTACCGTGTTTAGGTTTCGAATATTAATTATGGTCAGTAAGGTGCTTTGCATTGTTTATATGTTCTTTATAGTTTTTGTATAAATAGATTGTACAGTTTAGTTACGTTTTATATTGGCGGTTGATCAAAATGAAGTCAAGTAGTTATAGACATCCTCTTAACAATAAATTTTAATTTTTTAAATATTATATTGAGATAAGCGTGTACAAAAGTTACCTTAATGCTAAAAATTAGTGATTACCACTTGTTAGGAGTCTTTTATGGACGCTATTGAATTATTATTACAACGACAGTCAACGCCAGTTTTAACTGATCCCGCGCCTAATACTGAAGACCTTAGTACTTTATTATCCGCAGGCATGCGAGTTCCCGATCATGGCGGTTTAAAACCATGGCATTTCCATGTTATCACAGGACAAGGCTTACAGCGTTTAAGTGATCTGTATGTTGAGGCGACTACTGAGGATTTATCCAGTATGGCTGGGTTGATAGAAGGTATGAGTATAGATGAGCATGCCTTAAATGAAAAAATTGCTAAAGTGGCTAAAATGCCATTTAGAGCGCCGATGATTATCGTCATTTCATCCGATTATGTTGAACATAATAAAGTACCACAGCAAGAACAACTTGTTGCTGCAGCTTGTTGTGCACAGGCAATGCAAATGGCTGCATTTTCATTAGGCTATGGCGCTATGTGGCGTACGGGTACTTTGGCGTACAATGAAACGGTTAAACTTGGTTTGGGTATCGGAGAGGGTAATGATATCGCCGGGTTTTTGTATATAGGCACGCCGACGAAAGTTATCAATATTAAACCAGCGAAAGATTATCAAGATAAAGTTACTTATTGGAAATGATAATATCGTGGTGTAAGTGTTAAATCACAGGCAATAAAAAAGGCGATATAACATCGCCTTTTTTGTGTCTAACCTTTTAGCAATACATGCTTAATTAGAACGCTGCGTTATTTGGAGTTCTTGGGAATGGTATTACGTCACGTACGTTTTGCATGCCTGTTGCATACGCTACTAAACGTTCAAAACCTAAACCGAAACCAGAATGAGGCACTGTGCCATAGCGACGTAAATCTCTATACCAACCGTAATCTGCAATATCTAAGCCCATTTCTTCTAAGCGGCTGTCTAATACGTCAAGACGTTCTTCACGTTGGCTACCACCAATAATCTCACCAATACCTGGTGCTAAAATATCCATAGCTGCAACAGTTTTACCGTCGTCATTTAAACGCATGTAGAAAGACTTAATATCTTTAGGGTAGTTTTGTAAAACTACTGGACCGTTAAAATGCTCTTCAGCTAAATAACGTTCATGCTCAGAGTTTAAATCTACACCCCAAGAAACTTGGTTTTCAAATTTCTTGCCGCAGTTTTCTAAAATTGTAATAGCGTCAGTGTAATCAAGGCGAACGAAGTCAGTCTCAATTACTGAGTTCAAACGGTCGATTACTGTTTTATCTACGCGTTGTTGGAAGAAAGCCATATCATCAGCACGTTCGTCTAAAACAGCTTTAAAGACATACTTAAGCATCTCTTCGGCTAAGTCAGCTGCATCTGATAAGTCAGCAAAAGCGATTTCAGGCTCTACCATCCAAAATTCAGCTAAGTGACGAGTAGTATTAGAATTTTCTGCTCTAAAAGTCGGTCCGAAAGTATAAACTTTAGATAACGCGTTACAATAAGTCTCTACGTTTAACTGGCCTGATACGGTTAGGAAGGTCTCTTTACCAAAGAAGTCTTGGTTGTAATCAACTTTGCCTTCATCGTTACGTGGTAAGTTTTCCATATCTAAGGTACTAACACGGAACATCTCGCCAGCGCCTTCACAATCACTACCTGTAATAAGTGGTGTGGCGATCCAGAAATAACCTTTACTGTGTAGGAATCTGTGTACTGCTTGCGCTAAACAGTTACGAACACGAGTTACTGCACCACCAATATTGGTACGTGGACGTAGATGTGCTTGCTCGCGTAAAAATTCTATACTGTGACGCTTAGCAGCCATTGGGTAAGTATCAGGGTCTTCAACAAAGCCTAAAACTTCTACTTCAGTTGCTTGCACTTCAAATGCTTGACCTTTACCAGGAGATTCAACTAAAACACCTGTTACTTTTACTGAACAGCCAGTGGTCAGTTTAAGCACATCGCTTTCATAATTTTCTAATTCACTAGGCACAATGGCTTGAATAGCATCAAAACATGAACCGTCATGTAATGCTAAAAATGAAATGCCAGCTTTCGAATCACGACGTGTTCTGATCCAACCGTGGATGGTAATGCTCTCATTAACAGGGAAGTTACCTGCTAATACATCAGTGATTGATGGCTTACTACCTAAATCTTTTGTTGTCATATTCTTATATTTTCCAAAGGTGTTAGTTATGAAAAAGCCTATTTATATTCGAGGGGTAGTTCTGTAATACAGACAGAACAAAGCGAGGGGATTACTCGACAAATCGAAAACGTAAAGACATTCTTAAAAAGTTGTTCGGAGTATATCATTGCTTATGATGTATTTACAGATAGTAAAAACTATTTTGAGGGGGGAAATTAGTATAAAACTATATTCTAAGTTGGTAATAGATATTTTCGTTTACTGACGCGGAGTTTTTCAAATGGGAGTCAGGACAGTCATAAATTTATTACAGTGTTAACACTGTTGACGCTGTCCTTTTAAAACATCTTTACACATAGTTCTTACAATTTGGAACATCATCTAATGTTGATACGCTTACAATACAAAATTCACTTATAAAAAGTGTAAATGAAGATTTTGATATACATGAAATTAATATGTTGACCAGATCAATTATGTTACTAGATGAGTTAGAACACTTCTCTATTAGAAGTGGTAGCAATGGAATAGTTAATTTGTTTAATGTTGAGCATAGTGAGCTTGGTGTAGTTTTCAGGGTCGACTTAGGGAATGATACTCTCGTGTTTTTTTCAGGTAAAACCAATTCCGATTTTAAAGTTGAGTTGTACAACCATGTGGCTAAGAAAACAATTATTCAGCGTAGATTTAATTCAGCAGAAGCTACAATAAAAGATGCCTTAACTATTCTTACTAATAGCATCTTATCTGATTAAGTTATTGTATTACCGAAAGTAATAAACGATAGGAAGTCCAAATGTTTAATGAAGTCAGTTACAGCGACATGAACAGTAAGCAAAAAGAGAATTACAACTTCGCTCAAATTAACGCTAGGTTGGTAGGTTTTGGTTTCGAGTGTAGTTGGTTAAACAATGACTACTTAGGAGCTGACTTCATTGCAGTTGGTTCTCAGGGAGTGCTACAAGTTCAACTTAAAAGTAGGGTCACATGTGAGCAAAAGTATAGTAAAGAATTGATCATCACTTGGATTGAATCAGATGGAACTATCTACTTTGTTCCTCATGGTATCTTATGGGACTTAATGGCTAGTAGATATGATTTTACAAAAGGATGGTCAATTGCGAACACCCCTAAATGGTTACGTGATGCATTAGCTGAATATAGGCTTTAAACATCAATATTCGTATTATTATATTTCCCAATAAGTACCCTTTATGAAAAAAGCCTATCTTTATTCGAGAGTAAGTACCGTAACTCAGTCAGAACAAGGTGAGGGGATTACTCGGCAAATCGACAATGCTAAGACATTCTTAAAAAATTACCCTGAATACATCATTGCTAATGATGTATTTACAGATGCCGCAAGTGGTTTTTCCGGTGCTAATTTAGAAGAAAATGCGGGACTTGGGAGCTTTATTAAAGCGGCAGAGCGAGGTGATATACCTAAAGGGTCATTACTTGTGATTGAGAGTCCCGATCGCTTATCTAGGTTAGGTATCAAGAAAGGTCAGAGAATATTTGATCGAATAATGGAATGCGGTATTGATATTGCTTTAGTTCGCTTCGGAATAATTCTAAAACATGATGATGAAAATGACTCCACTGGTTCTTTAATCGTAGCGGTTGGTCTTTATCTTGGTAACTTGGAGAGTCAACAGAAAAGCGAACGCATCAATTTTTCATTACAAAAGAAGAAAGTTGTCGCTGCTGGTGGCGAGAAATACTCAGGTAGATCGCCAGCTTGGTTAAAGCTATCTAAAGATAGAATGAACTTCGAACTAGTACCAGATAACGTCGAAGCAGTGCGTCTAATGTTCAATCTGAGAGCCACTGGTTCATCATTCGGACAAATAGAAGCTGAATTAAACAAGCGCAAGATAAAGCCATTCACGAGTAAGGCTTTAAGATGGTACGAGGCTAGTATAAGTAAAATACTTCATTACAGGCAGGTACTTGGAGAGCAGCAATTCTATAAGATTGATAAAGATGCTGACATGATATTAACAACACTAGCAGCCGTTGCAACGATGCAGCGTGAGCAGCTGTTAGAAAAGCAACAAATTGGTATAGCCACAGCTAAAGCAGAAGGTAAATATAAAGGTCGTGTACGGTCCCAGAAGACTATTGATAAGTGTATTAAGGCACTTGAGTATATCGATAAGGATTTGTCAAAAGAAGCCGCTGAAAAGGCTGCTTGCGTTGGTGTAGCAACACTATACAGGTACATTAATGAACAAGCTGCTGCAGTGGTTGTGAATTAAAGTTACTTCAGGCCTTATAACTATATGAATACATCGTATTCGGCATATACATCATTAGACCAAGCAATGATTAGTTTAAGTAAAATATAATAGATAATATAGCTTTGAAGCGCTATATATATAATGGATAGGTGAATGTCTAGTGTGGAATTCGATTCGGTTATATATCCAAAAAAACTGTTAGTTGATGTCGTCATGATATAGCCAAAGCTAACGACGACTATTCATGAGAAGACCCATCATGCCAGTATTATGAAACTAAATATTTAATAACTACAAAGTCTATCTATTAGCTAGTTTCAATACAGTTCTACCTAGCAATATCTCTAAGTCTTGGTATGCATCATCACCAAGTTTAGAAGTGATCAAAGCAATTAACCTATTAAGTCCTGCTACGGCTAAAGGGCTTACTTTAGTATCATCGGTAGCTGTTCGTATTAACATTGTTATTATGTACCTGAATTTATCATCATCTATCGATGTATCCCATGACTTAACGAACTCTGCTCTACTATCTAACGACAACTTGCTTAGTATGTACGGAAATACTTTGCCAGCCAGTGCTTTAGAAAAATCATTACTTGTCTTGAAGTAACCTTGTATAGTTGAACGTCTAAAACCTGATGCCTCCGCTATAGTACCGTAAGTCAAATAGTCCCAGCCTTTATCAAAAAACATTTGAAGTATTATATCGTTCAATACTTCTCTTCGTTCCTCATATTCTTTATTTGTAATTCTTGGCATTTATACTCCTGTTGAAGCCTATTATACACAATTTTAATGAACCTTAAAAACAAGAAAAAATTTTAAAAACAATACTAAAAAGCACTTAAGCTCTTTATGTAACATAGCACTATAACAGCATATTGTTAGCATAAGTTTAAGCGTTGACAATTTGAAACACAGATATTAAAAAACTGTTCAAATACAATTTACATGACCAACTTGTAGTGCTAAAGCAAGATATATAATTAGTTGATGTTTATCCGAAAGTGTTTGTGTTTACGCAATATGCTATTAACTATTTGGCAAGATAATGGCGAGTGTAATAGCTAATGAATTTAACGGAGTTTATTTGATACTTATTCTGCAAGAATATGAATGATGAGCTTGTTAGTAAAGTGAAGGAGTGTAGAAATACTAGAGATTGGAAGAAGGGATAAATACTGAGTGCGACTATTGCAGCGCTAAATTAGCCATCACCCTCAACATTATCACTTGATTTATTAAGCTCTGTCTGAATTTTATTAAATATCTCTTCACGATGGACAGCTATATCGTTAGGTGCGTTTATACCTATACGAACTTGGCTACCTTTTACACCTAACACAGTAATGGTGACATCATCACCAATCATTAATGTTTCGCCTACTTTTCTAGTTAAGATAAGCATGAGACTTCCTTAAGTTTTTCTAGGTATTTAAAATGTGTCGGTGGTGAACGAATGTCCACC
Source organism: Colwellia sp. 75C3 (assembly GCF_002836255.1). Classification (GTDB taxonomy): domain Bacteria; phylum Pseudomonadota; class Gammaproteobacteria; order Enterobacterales; family Alteromonadaceae; genus Colwellia. The sequence continues at coordinate 85,507 of NZ_PJAU01000061.1, forward strand.
ACCTTTTTACTTTTACTTTTACTTTTACTTAGAACTGGAACTGAACACCAGCACCTGAAGATACTTCAGAGTGATCACCAGTAGTTACGTTCATTGTCATTGATGCTGACCAGCTTTCAGTAAAGGCGTGTGCAATACCTACAGCTACAGCGCCTTCATCACCAGCGTAACCCATACCTAAACCAATAGACGTTTTACCAGCACCTGATAAGAATGGACGAGCATTGTTAATAGCATGTGTAGAAGCCATTACAGAGTCCATTTTAGTGTCTAACTCTTCAATCTCAGCAGTTAGCATATCTTGGTACTGGTCGTTGAAGTTAAACTCAGGAGCAGGAATTACTGGGTTAGTATCTTTCTGGTTACTGTTTTTAGCTTCTTCAATACGTGCAGCTAACTTAGCTGAGCCTTGGTTTTTGAACTCAGCCATACGTTCTTTAGCTGTATCACCGTTATCATGACGTGGTTCAGTTGGGATGTTGCTTGCGAACTTGTCACGTATTTCAGCTTTCTTTTCAGCAATCCAGTCAGGAGCGCCAACAACAGGAGGTAAACCACCAGTAGGAGGAGTAGGTAATTTATTACCTAATTTCTCTTTTATTTCTGCTTTCTTTTCAGCTACCCATTGACCACGAGTAGGAACTTCAGGAGCTGGTTCCGCAGGTGGTAATACCACCTCAATTGGGTCAATACCAAAGCCTGGGTCGATAGGACTAACGTTAGGTAGTTTAGACTTTATTTGATTCGCTATATTCGCTTTACGTTCATTAACCTCAGACTCAGTTAGTTGACGTGCATGCTCATTACCTTGGCCATCTTTAAATGTAATGATGTAATCACCGTTAGCATTCTCGTATATTTCAGCATCTTTACCTTGGCGTGCCATGAATGAATTAAAAGCTGCTGCTTTCTGATCATTAGTTGCATCTGGAACTGGCTTAACAATCACATCAATTGGGTCAATACCAAAGCCTGGGTCGATAGGGTTAACGCTGTGTTCACGGTTATCATTGATAGCTTTACCTAGTGCATCTTTAAATTGCTTTTGGTTGCCTTCATTTAACTCAACTGGAGCTGTACCTTCTTGATATAATGTCCATTCACCAGACATAGGGTCTTTCTGAATGAATGAATTACTGCCATTATTTTCCATTGCTTTGTTAAAAGCCGATACTTTAACGTCAGTAGAGAACTTAAGACGCTCACCTGGTTCAAGGATTGGAGTAGGTATTCCATCTTCCCCAAGAATTGGGTCAATACCAAAGCCAGGGTCGATAGGGTCAATACCAAAGCCTGGATCAATAGGGTTAACGCTGTGTTCGCGGTTATCATTGATAGCTTTACCTAGTGCATCTTTAAATTGCTTTTGGTTGCCTTCATTTAACTCAACTGGAGCTGTACCTTCTTGATATAATGTCCATTCACCAGACATAGGGTCTTTCTGAATGAATTACTGCCATTATTTTCCATTGCTTTGTTAAAAGCCGATACTTTAACGTCAGTAGAGAACTTAAGACGCTCACCTGGTTCAAGGATTGGAGTAGGTATTCCATCTTCTGCCGCTACGTTTAAAGAAGCTAATACAGTTAATGCTACGATTGATTTTCTAAAGTTCATTGGGATATTTCCTAATTAATTAAATTTTATGTACGATGTACGATATCTAGACGTACGAAATTTTTTCTGAATAGACCTTGACGATTCTTTGTATCCTAGTGGATGATGAGAATCGTATGCCCTTTCTGATTTTTATCTGCGCGGCTTGAAACAAGTCCGTCTTACTGAAATCAGATAACTGGATAAACTCGCTACCATCTAGGCTTAAAGTTGTAGCTCCCTTGTTTTTCTCAATGCTCAAGATAACCCCCTGAATTTCAATGAGACTATTATCGTACGATGTACGGTATTAATCTATGGTGTTTTGGTAATGATTAGTAAGGTTTTGTAATAATTTGTTGATCAGGAATGTTCGTTCAAGGGAAGAGGTTTGAGCTACTCTAGTGGAGTTCATTCTCTTAGCTAATTAGCAGCTTTGTTTTTATCAATCTAGCTCAGGTATCTTCACCCCATGAAATGTAGACCCCATAGAAGCTCACATAATTAGATTGAATATAAGCTTGAAATACCCAGTACTTAGCGATGGTATTGCAGTATTTTAACTTGTAGGGGAGGTACTAGGACAATACAATGGGGTATAGAAATAGAGTTTTTAGCTTACAGGAAATAGTGTGAATAATGAATTAGCATCATTTATGTTAGGTACTAACTAATCAATAACATCAGTAATTGATATAACCGACATTTAATGACCTCTTATTCTTATGAAATTGATTGAAAATTGCTTTATAGCCAGTGAAAAATTCGATCCCATTCACGTAAAACGTGCAGATAAATTTAATCTCACCACTAATATGCTAAAAATGGATGATATGTTACCGTGACAAGGCGTAAATGCAATGCTTAATTGCACTGAAAAATGACAAATAGCGTCCAATAGCAATAAATAACCTTGAAATGGATGAAAACGACGGTAATGACACAACAGAGTGAACAACATAATAAGGGACAGCGAAGAGTCGAGCGGAGAAAAACTAGTGATGTTTGGCGTTATATTCAAACATCACTGGCTGTAACGAGTTGGTTGCTTTTTTTAATCGCGCTAGTGATGTCTTATTATGCTGCGCCTGATAAAGATTATGGGGTGTTACGGTATTATGACGTTGAAATTCGCCAATTTTGGTTAACCCCATTAACTGGGTATCTCTATATTCTGTTATGGCTAAGTGCATTGGGCAGTTATTTAGCTCTCATTACAGACAAATACCGCAGTCGCCGCCGTAATGATAATCCCCACTTTAATTTGATGTTCTTATTGGGCGTTAATCTGTTTTGGCTAGTGTATATACTAGTCAAGGCACAATAAGCGACATTTAGATCCATGACCGTAAGTTATATTAGAGCAGCTATCACACAATCAACCAACGTATTTAGCAAGTCGATTAGCTAAAGCACTCATCTTCATCTAATACTGTTGCAATCGCATTTACTAAGGTGGTTAATTGCTTAGTATTAATGATCAGTGGTGGAATGATATAGATTAACTGGCCAAAGGGTCTGATCCAAACACCTAATTCAACGAAACGTTTTTGTATCTGCGCGACGTTGACACTTTCTTTACACTCAATTGCACCAATGCTACCCAGCACACGTGCATCTTTAACCCTGGTATGTATTGTTAAAGGTTTAAGTAGCGTATTAAGAGTGCTCTCAATGCCTTGTACTTGGCTTTGCCAATCATTTTCAAATAATAAATCAATGCTCGCATTTGCTACAGCGCAGGCGAGGGCATTTCCCATAAATGTTGGCCCATGCATAAAACACCCGGCGGCGCCTTCACTAATAGTTTGTGCAATGTGTGTGGTACATAAGGTTGCCGCTAGCGTGATATAACCACCTGTTAGGGTTTTACCTAAACACATTATGTCGGGATTAATACCAGCCCATTCGCAGGCGAAGAGTTTACCAGTACGTCCAAAACCTGTCGCAATTTCATCAACTATCAGTAATACATCATATTTATCACAGAGTAACCGACAAGCTTTTAAATACTCAGGGTGATAAAAGCGCATACCACCAGTACCTTGTACTATAGGCTCAATAATAAACGCAGCAATTTCATTATGATGCGCTGCAAATAAAGCAGATAGCTCGGTAACATCATTACTTGACCATGTTTCACCAAACTTAATTGTCGGCGCAGGAGCAAAGAAGTGCTGCATTAATACTTGTTCAAATATTTGATGCATACCCGTAACAGGATCGCAAACCGACATCGCAGCGAAAGTATCACCGTGATAACCATTTTTAACGGTAAGAAGCTTAGTTTTGGTTAGCGTGACCTTGTTTTTTTCAGCAACAGCATGCTGATACTGCAATGCCATTTTCATTGCTACTTCGACACTGACAGAGCCAGAATCAGACAAAAATACTTTATCTAAACCTTCAGGTGTTAAACGAACCAGTTTTTCACATAAGGTAATTGCACTTTGATGGGTTAAGCCGCCAAACATCACATGGGACATTTTTAATGCTTGCGCTTGCAGTGCAGCATTTAACTTAGGGTGATTATAGCCATGTAAAACAGACCACCATGAAGACATACCATCAATGAGCTGTTCACCGCTGGCTAAATTGATTGTTACCCCTTGGGCACTGTCAACTAAATAGCTTGGTAGAGGATCTGACATTGAGGTATAAGGATGCCAAACGTTTTCTTTATCAAAACGAAGGAGTGAATTTTGTTCAGATGGGGTCATGGTTGTATGTTTATCGTTCATTTGTTAACTAAAGTGCTCATTAATCGTTGACATCATGCTTAGTCTGGCTAGACTACCCGTTAAGTTAACTAGATGCAATTGGGTTTTATGTCAGATTTAAGTAGTACCGCAGCCGAGCAGTCACAGGCACAATCGTTAAATTCTATCCTTCGTCACAATTGGAATTTGAAGGAAGTAAATGCACTATTTGCTATGCCTTTTAGTGATCTAATGTTTAAAGCACAAACAATACATAGAGAAAACTTTAATCCTAATGAAGTACAAGTCAGTACCTTATTATCGATTAAAACCGGTGCTTGCCCAGAAGATTGCAAATACTGTTCTCAAAGTGCACGAAATAAAACTGACTTAGAAAAAGAAAGTTTATTAGCGGTTGAAAAAGTACTTGAAGCGGCGCAAAGAGCCAAAGAAATGGGTTCAACCCGTTTTTGTATGGGCGCTGCTTGGCGTAATCCTAAAGAACGCGATATGCCTTATGTTCTTGATATGGTGAAAAGTGTTAAAGCACTTGGTATGGAAACATGCATGACCTTAGGTATGTTATCGGAAGAGCAAGCGGACAGATTAAATGGTGCTGGCTTAGATTATTATAACCATAACCTAGATACCTCTCCTGAGCATTATAATCAAATCATTACGACGCGTACCTTTCAAGATAGACTTGATACCTTGACCAATGTTCGCAGCTCTGGCATGAAAGTTTGTAGTGGTGGTATCGTTGGTTTAGGTGAGAAAGCCGTTGATCGCGCATCACTATTAATACAACTTGCTAATTTAAACCCACAACCTGAAAGTGTGCCAATTAACATGTTAGTTAAAGTTGAAGGTACCCCTTTAGCGAATATTGATGATTTAGAAAGTTTTGACTTTATCCGCTGTATTGCTGTAGCCCGTATTATGATGCCACATAGTCATGTGAGATTATCAGCAGGTCGTACTGCGATGAACGAGCAGATGCAAGCTATGTGTTTCCTTGCTGGCGCAAACTCAATATTCTATGGTTGTAAACTACTTACCGCTGAAAACCCTGAAACCAATCAAGATATTGCTTTGTTTGAAAAGTTGGGTATAAATACTGAAACCGTTGCTGGCGATACTGAACGCTCAGACAATATAGTAAAAACAGCTATTGCTGACCAGCAACACAGTGATTTATTTTACAACGCATCAGCGTAAATCATTATAAATTCAAACTTGCTAGCTAGCGGTTTAAACCGCTAGTCGCTTTTTTGACATTAAAGGTTAAGGTATAACTTCACTTATGAACTTTGATTTTATTCGACATGATGTCAAAGAACAAAAAGCTAAGTCTCGATACCGTCAATTAGTGTGTAATAGTACCGCTAGCCAAGGTAAAGAAATCGTTGTCAATGGAAAATCCTACCTTAATTTTTCTTCAAATGATTATTTAGGCTTAAATAATCATGTTGAAATAAATAAAGCATTACAAGAAGGTGCAGACAAGTTTGGTGTTTGTGCCAGTAGCTCTAGTTTGGTTACCGGCTACCATTATGCTCATCAAGCTTTGGAAGATGACATTTGTCAGTGGTTAAACAAACCAAAATGTTTACTTTTCTCGAGTGGTTTCGCTGCTAACTTAGCATTATTTCAAGCGCTAGGTAAGAATGAAGAAAGTCATTTTTACCTAGATAAGTTGAGTCATGCGTCAATGATTGATGGCGCTTATCATAGCAAAGCAAGAGTTAAACGTTTTAACCATAATAATATTGACCACTTAACAAAATTACTTAACAATTCTGATGAGGGCGCAACTGACTCTCCAAGTAAACCTCCAAGTAAGTTAATTGCTTCTGAAGGTGTATTTAGTATGGATGGTTGCCAAGCTAAAGTGCTAGAGTTAGCGCAAGTGGCAAAATCCCATCAGGCCTGGCTTTATTTAGATGATGCACACAGTATTGGTGTTATTGGTAATGAAGGACAGGGTAGTAATTACTTTGCAGAGATAGATATTACTATGGCAACAATGGGTAAAGCCATTGGTACCAGTGGCGCATTTTTGACATGTGATGAAGACCTACATGAATACTTGGTCAACTTTTCTCGTCATTACATTTACTCTACCGCCATATCTCCTGCAATCGCTTGGGCCACCAGAAAAAGCATCGCGCTTATTCAAAAAGAACATTGGCGCCGAGAAAAAATCAGTGAATTAAGTGCATTATTTAGTGAGTTACTCAACCCAGAAATCGAGTTAGTTATCACTCAATCTTCAATTCATGCCATAATCATTGGCGATGAGAAAAAAGCACTTAACATCAGTGACGAACTCAAAAAACAAGGTATTTGGTTAACAGCAATAAGGCCGCCAACGGTTGCCACTAACAGCTCAAGATTACGCGTTACCATTTGCGCAAACCATAATACTAAAGATATTAAATACTTAGCAGAATGTATCAATAAGGCTATAGCTTAATGGTTCAAACAGAACAAGAAAAGACAAACCGAGTAAATATTGCTAAAAGTTTTGGTTCGGCCACTACTTCTTATGACGTATCAGCAAGGTTACAACGTTTTTCAGGTAAACATTTAATGCCTTGGTTACCGAACCGTAACGATCTAACCGTTTTGGATTTGGGCTCTGGCACGGGTTTTTTCACCGACTTATTAGCAGGCACTTATAACCAAGTTATAGGTTTAGATATTTCGCATGAAATGCTTCACTTTGCTAAAGAGCACCGAAATGAAAAAATATTATGGCTAGAAGGCGATGCCCATAAAATACCACTGCAAGATAACAGTATTGACTTTATTTATTCCAATTTAGTGATTCAATGGTTTGACCCACTCGGTGATGCGATAGCTGAAATGTTAAGAGTGTTAAAACCGGGTGGCTTACTTATATTTACCACCTTAGTTGATGGAACATTAAACGAGTTGAAATCTTCTTGGAAACAAGTAGATGATGATCAACATGTGATAGATTTTAAAAGCGTTACTGAGCTCAATACCTTATTCAATAATGAAAATGGTAAGTTGATCGAACAAAAGTGCCAAGATATTGTCTTGGAATATCAAAACGTAATCCATTTAGCGCGCGAGTTAAAAGGCTTGGGTGCTAATCATTTGGCACAGAAGCAAAATAGAGGCCTGTCAGGAAAAGATAAGTGGTTCAAAATGACAGAGCATTACCAAGATTTTCTAGAGCCTAGTGGTATTTACCCAGCAACTTATCGTTTGTTTTCTGGTTTAGTGGTTAAGTTAAATAACTAGTCACTTATGTTACAACTAATACCAATTACATAAGTGAAACTGCACCGCATACTCTATTTTTATTAGCCTTAGTTTTTATGATAAATAACTAAGGCCTTTATTCTCCGCAATGTGATTTTCCAACTATTATTCCAGGTAATCTTTTTACTAAGCCTTGCTTAAATAACTCATTAATTAAGAAATAAATATGAAACAATTTTTTATTACGGCTACAGATACCGACGCTGGTAAAACGTTTGTCAGTTGCGCTTTAATTCATGCGTTCACACAACGCAATAATACTTCGATAAAGCCGGCGTTAAAAGTTGCAGCGTTTAAGCCCATTGCAGCAGGTTGTGAATTAGTTGATGGTCAGCTTATTAATGAGGACGCAAAATTACTCAGTGAATTTGCTAACTGTGCTCAAAGCATTGCTCATATCAACCCAATTGCCTTTAAACAACCCATTGCACCACACATAGCAGCAAAAAAACTAAACCAGCACATTACGGTTGCAGATATAAATTTTCATTATCAACAAGTGAAATCACTTAACGCGGATATTACTGTAGTGGAGGGTGCGGGTGGATGGCGCTTACCATTAGGTCCTGTAACCATTGAATCAACAGTAACTGGCATCGATAACAAAAAAACGACTTATCAATTTCTATCCGACTTTGTTAAAACTACAAACCTCGAAGTTATTTTAATCGTCAATATGAAGTTAGGTTGTTTAAATCATGCGTTGTTAACGTATGAAACAATTAAAGCCGATGGACTAGAGTGTATTGCTTGGATTGCAAATTGTGCATCGAGTGATTCTATGGATAACTTGTCTGAAAATATTACTGAGCTAGAACAACTTTTGCCGATACCTAAAATTGCACAGTTTGATTTTATTGCTGATGTAGATGAAGAGGGCAACGACGTTTCTTTTTCAGAAAAAATTAATATAGCGGCAAACAAAATTATTTTATCTGTATTGATATAATCACGCTTCACCAAAATTTAAAGTACAGCTATAAGATAAATTAGCATCCATGGCTGAAGTTTAATTGAATGCTATTATAAAAATAAAACTACTTTTCTAATTCAGCAAAGCAAGCGCTTGCGATAAATCCTGAGCGCGTTTTGTAATCTGAAGATTTACTCACTTTATCATCAATTTGTGCAATAAGTAACTCGGGTAAAGTTACGTTTATTTTATGGCTCTTGCCTAAGTAGGGCGTAATATCAATGCTTATTATCGCCCAAAAAGCTTGCGAAAAGGTATGTGGGTTTTCTAATATATAGTTTTTTCTATGGCTATCTAGTCCCTTTGCATTAGGTACTTTTTCACCATATTCTGCCAAAATTGCGAGATGTGATTTTATGGCTTTAGTGACTTCCTCCATACCAATATCAATTGTTTTTGCGCTAATTGCACAACCAGGAAGATCAGGTACTGACACTTGATAATCACTGTTTTTTTCGCCTTGAGTAAACACTACAGCGTACTTCATTTTTAACTCCTAACATCACTAAAACCCTATTTAGTTATGGTAACTCCAATAACTCGAAATAGCAACAATCACATAACCCTAATAACTCCTTGCATTGCCCATAAATAACCCCAGCAACCCTATAGTCACCGCACCACGGTAACTCCAGCAACCCTTGTATCGTTGTGTAGGTAAACGTTTACTATTACTTAGAGGATTTAAAGGCGGCAGATAAAAGTAGTGAGACAGAAAAATTGCTATTATAATTAAGTTGCTTTAGAAGTCATTTCTTTTTTCACTTGGTGATCATTTAATTATGTGGCCAGAGTTATATTTTGGTGTGGATCATCAAGAATTAGATCTCTATAATAAATAAGAAAACACAGTGGAATTCGTCAGAAATACGACCTAATACTAGCCATAAACTTTTTGGCTATTCCTCCCAAGGTTATGTGACAACTAGGGAGCATATCAGGCTATTGTTTTATTGATTGAATAAGGAATACTATGAAAGAACTTCTTAACGGAAACCCGGAATTATTGATTACCGTTGTAGGCATAGGTGGATGTGGTTGTAATACAGTTAACATGCTTCATGAAAATAATTTATCTGGGCAAGTTAACCTTGTTGCGGTCAATACAGATCTTGCTGCTTTAAATAGCATTAATGTAGAAAACAAAATTCTAATAGGTGAAAACTTAACAAATGGATATGGTGCAGGTGCCGATCCTATTATTGGTTATCAAGCAGCCCAAGAAAGCGAAGAGTTACTTCGTAGTGCCATAATGGACAGTGACATTGTAATCATCACCGCAGGTTTTGGTGGTGGCACAGGAACAGGTGCAAGCCCTTTAGTTGCTAAAATAGCACGTGAACTCAATATCAACTGTTTAGCCATCGTGACCTTACCGTTTGAGTCAGAAGGGCAAATGCGAATGGATTATGCCCTACAGGGTATAGATGATATTAAAGAGCCAATACATGCTTATATTACGCTTTCAAACGATCTGTTACTTGCCGGCTTAGGTGAAAGCGTTGGATTATTCTCGGCCTTTAATCAAAGTAATGAAGTACTTAAAAATCTCTTGATTGCTCTAGTGCAGATGCTTAATGAAACAGGTTATGTCAATGTCGATAAAAATGATTTCTCAACCATTCTATCATTTGAAGGTGAGTCTATTTTAGGTGTTGGCAAAGCAGACTCTGAAGAAGGAGCGTTCGACGCTCTCGACCAAGCGCTAAATAACCCACTGGTTTCCATCGCTAACATCGATACAGCCAAAGGTATTATCTTTCAATTGTTTTGTAAATCTGAACCAAAATTATCGACTTACAATGGCTTAATTGATCATATCCGCACCAAGGTCACTAATCGCTCTGTACTTATTGTACCGGGTGTAAGTCTTGATCCTAATTTGTCTTCAGAAATAGAAATACTGATAATAGGATCTGGTATCAGTAGTGATGCAACAAAGTCTGTTAAACCATCAATTGTCATTGACGAAGAGAGCGAGTTGGTTAAACAATCGTTAGAGCCATCTGAGCCGGTATACATTGATGACGAGCTTAGTTTTATCAATCAAGGTGAGAGTATCAGTGATATACCCGCAATAACGCGTAAATTAATGGCAATCAACCGTAATTAACGAAACAATACTTTACATGATAATCATTCTTGTTTACATTTGGCGTTCCATCTATGTATTAGGAACGGTCGGCTAAGAAATTGTCGGCTGAAGTCAATGAAAGATAAGAAATTACTCAGCCCTAAATGTTTAATCGATCTCATCGAAAACAAGCGTTTTGGTGTTGAATATCAGCCCATAATTAGCACTAACAGCCAAGAGATTTTTGCCTATGAATCCTTGGCTAGATTCTATTCTATCGATAACGAACTCATCCGACCGGACTTAGTTTATGAGTCATTGCATAATAGCCCGTTAACTTTGTTTCAAGTTGAATACCAACAAAAGCAATTACAGTTATCTTATGCCGTTAATGATCATGATATTTTTGTTAACTTAGACCAAGACTCTTACTTTGCGAGTGGTGTTATTGATCAAAGCAATCCTTTCTTAAAATTGTTTAAATCACATTCAAAGTCGAATGTTGTGGTTGAGCTCATTGAAAACTCAGAAATAAACGATGCCATAATGAGTCTTGCCATGATTGATAATCTAGCTAAAAGCAATATCCAAACTGCAATAGACGATGTATGTAATCCTCAATCAATGATTTCTACCTCTGTTATACAGTTAGTTAATTACATCAAGCTTGATAAGTTTGTGATAAAAAATAAAAGCAATCGTAATTTTATGCTGCTGGTTAAATCTATTATTGATTATGCGCACAGTACTGATAAAAAAGTGATCCTCGAAGGTGTAGAAACGTATGAAGATTTAACCTTAGCAAAACAGCTTACCTGTGATTTTGTACAAGGCTTTTATTACCGTGATCGTTTTAAGAACGTTAGTTAATAACTTTAAATCAACTAACGAACACCATACACTGTATCTATATCTCGTATCATCTAATTTAAATAAAGAGACCTATATGAAAATTAACATCACCCCTAAGCTTAAAAGCAGCTTAAAAAAATCGATAAAAATTGTTTGTAGTCTGGTTAGCATTGTTGGTTTCTCCGCTTTTGCCACGGATCTTAAAGTAGGAGATGACGCACCAAATTTCAAATTACAAGCAACCACAGGTGATTATTACCAGCTGAGTGACTATAAAGGTAAACAAGCCGTGGTATTAGCTTGGTATCCGATGGCAAACACGCGTGGTTGTACTATTGAATGTAAGTCATTAACAGAGCAGGGACATCTGATAAGAGAATATGATGTTAGTTATGTTATGGCCAGTGTTGACCCACTTGATGACAATCGTGATTTTGCAGAAAAAACCGGGGCTGATTTTCCGATGTTAAGTGATCCAACAAAAGCAGCAGCAAAAGCGTATCAAGTATTGAATATGTTTAGAGTTGCTAGTCGGGTCACTTTTTATATATCGAAGCAAGGTAAGATAATTAAAATTGATGATGATATTACACCAAAATCTGCCGCTCAAGATATGGCAAATAATTTAGGTGCTTTAGGTATTACTAAGAAGTAGCCATGTCAAAACCCAATAAAAAAGGCCCAAGTAAAACTGTTGATATTTATTGTAAAGGCTGTAATTTCTTACTGTTCAAATACCGTAAAGGGGGCAAGGGCGCTTTACTCAAATGTTTTAAAGAGCGAATCAGTCAAGACTTTACAGAAACCCCTTGTACTTGCCCAAAATGTCATAAGGTATTTGCGCGAGATTGCTTAATTAGAGGTACACCGGCCTTTAAAATGATTGGTGGTAAAGTTTGGTGTAAATAACTTGTTATCTCTTTGTTGTCACTATGATTTAATTTTTGTCTGGAAACAATTAAACACAGTTTTAGTACAACTTAGAGCAGTTATAAATTTTGTGGTAGTTATCATACGCATAAATAACTTCTCTTAGGATTTGAGCATTGGATATCGAACAAGCAAGAATAAAAGCCATATGTCATCACATGACTACTATCAGTATTGATAACAAACCTTTTGTGCCTTTAATTAAGGTTAAACGCAGCGATGCATTGCTTGCGGGAAATATTAGGGTGATGTTATCGAAAAGGCGTTCTAATCGTATTCATTATTTTTTGCAAACGTATTCTAATAAAATAACCATGGTTAATGATGATTAACGCTAGAAAATCTTATCAATAAAATCACATAAAAATCCCGTCGTTTATCACAAGCAACGGGTTTTTTATGTCGACTACTTTTATTCAAAACTGACAATTAATACGTTATGGCATGCGTGATTATCTTTCCATTAATTACGTTAACCATTTACTATTTAAGCACCCAATTAATGTTTTTAGTCTTTTTTTGAGCAAATAACCGTTACCTAATGTGTTTACAATATTGAAATGTTTTTTATTTGTATTGAATAAAGGTATTTTGACTAAGTTAACAAGAACAATGCCTTATGCGGTTCCGCGTTACGTTAGTATTGGTTTGGTTGAGTGTGTGTTAATCAAAATAAGTTAATTATTCATCATTTAAAAAATGCATTTATTGTTTTTAGTCTAAATATTTATCAATACTTTTTCGAATACGTTATTATCTCTTTCTTATAAAATATATCCTTACAAGCTTGCTAACCTTGCACGGTCAACGTCAATAATCACTTAACCCTCTAGAGTTATAAACCAATATCATGACAAGAAAAATATTAACATTGAACGTGAAAAGAAAAGTAGTGCCAAAACCGGTAGAAGAAGTGGTTAAGGCCGTAGTTCATGAAGATCCACAAAAGCGTTTTATGAATGGCGTAGCTATCAATCCTGATCAACGTATTCAACTTGAATTAGGCTCTAAACAACACTCCATGCGAGCTATGGATTTGTTAACGCCAATAGGAATGGGGCAGAGAGGTTTGATTGTTGCTCCGCCAGGTTCTGGCAAAACGACCATTTTAAAACATATTTGCCAAGCTGTTGGGGAAGCTTATCCCGAGATAAAACTTTATGCGTTACTCATTGATGAGCGTCCGGAAGAAGTAACCGATTTTAAGCGTAGCGTGCCCGCGCAAGTATTCGCCTCATCCACAGATGAAAATTACGATCATCATCTACGTGTAACCAATGATCTGCTTAAAATCGCCCGTAAAGAAGCTGGCGAAGGTCACAATGTAATGATTGTTATTGATTCTCTGACAAGATTGACACGAGTATATAACGCCAATCAAAAGAGCAGCGGTCGTACCATGTCAGGGGGAATTGACGCTAGAGCCATGGAAATACCACGAAAACTGTTTGGCACCGCTAGAAACATAGAAAATGGCGGATCTATTACCATCCTAGCGACCATACTTGTTGATACCGGAAGCCGAATGGATCAAGTGATATTTGAAGAATTCAAAGGTACAGGTAATATGGAAATCGTTTTATCACGTGAGGCGGCCGAACGACGTATTTTTCCTGCGTTTGATATTGCTAAAAGTAGCACCCGCCGTGAAGAGCTTCTTCTTAATTCAAAAGAAATCGACAATGTACGCTTAATAAGAAGAGGGCTTACTAGTCTAAAACCTGTTGATGGCGCTAGAAAACTTGTTGAATTACTCGAAAGTTACCCAACGAATGCTGAGTTGCTGAATCATTAGATGCTGACTAACAATGGTGTTTTTCTATGTATACTACTTAAGGTAGTCGCTATTCTCAGGTGACAATGCCGGATATTAGTAACGATACGTTTACTGAACTCTACTGCGATAAAATAGAGAATTTGGACGTATCGGTATTGTTTTTAATTTTAATTAATACTTCAGAATAACTTGATGATTGTGAGACGGTTTTTGCAGCTAGTTGTAATCTATCGACTAAATGTTTATCGGTCTTCTTATTTATAGCAATAAATATATCTCTTTGTGCTTCTGGTACCAGGGTTATATTTACTATTTTGTTACTGTTTTTACCCATATCATTATAATGATTCTTAATGGCCTTTGGGTCTGTATAGATAAGATCGACCTTTCCTTTTTTAAATAAAATCATGGCATCATCGATGTTTGAAACGATATATAGATTTTTACTTTCGGTAAAGCCTTTATCTATAAGTGATTTATAACTATAACTATCTCTTGTTACAGCAACTAACTTACCTTTTGCTTGAACAAGTGTAGTAACAAAGTGCTCAGGTTTAGATTTTAGTGAAATGAAGGCTCTTCTTGATTCGTTTACTTTAATGAGCCAAATAAAGTTATCTTCTCTTTGCTTTGTTCGAGTTAAGCTCAATATAAGTGTATTTGGCTGAGTTAATACTTTATTAAGAGCTCTTGCCCAAGGATAAAACGCTACGGTCGGTTTCAGACTAGTTTCTTCCATTAACATGTTAAATATTTCAGCAGAAGGACCTTTAACTTGTCCATCTTCAAAATATTGAAACATCTTGTGAGATGAAGCTACCGCTTTTAATTCATATGCAGTTTGTGCGTTTAGATTAAAACTTATAACCAAAAGACAAATAAAAGTATATCTCACTTCTTTGCTCTCAAATTTAGAAACTACCGTATTGATTTACCATAACTTAATACGATGTATAGGAGAACTAAATAGTTTTACTAAAGGGATAAATATGACACCCTGTGATTAATGTGAGTAATTTCTGCAAGCGGAATGAACTGCTCATCTATATAGTCACTTTATAACCCGTGATTTACGGAATTAAATTTAAAATACAAAAAGGGAAACTTGTATGTTCGTTAAAAAAAGTAAACTAAGCCTTTGTGTGGCTATGGTAGCTACTCTTGCTGGTTGTGGGGGAAGTTCATCTCCCGAAGAACCAGAGGTAATCGATCCTGTTTTGACAACACCGACTCCAATAGTTGCCGAAACGGTATCACTTACGGGTAAAGTTATTGATGGTTATGTCTCTGGTGCTACCGTTTGGTTGGATTTAGATGGCGATAATAAATTTGATAAGCAAACTGAGCCGTCAGTAGTTTCTACTGAGTCTGGTGACTATATTTTTGAATTTACTGAAGAGCAAGCGTCTTGCGTCCCATACTCTACCATGTACGTTGATGTGCCTGTTGGTGCAATAGATGAAGACTTAGGTGTGGTGACAGAAGCGTACCAAATGTCATTTCCGCCATCAATAGAGCCTTTGTCAGATGACGAGATTCGTAACATATCACCTTTAACTTCTGTGATGTGGGGGCAATTACGACGTCAACTCCAAGGTAGTGGTAAAGGGAACTTAAGTTGTGCTGAACTTAAGGCGGATACTGAGTTACGTCTTGAGCTTAAAGGTGACATAGAAGACGTAATGCTAAATCTGGTTGCTCATTACAATTTATCGGCAGATCAAATCTATTCAGATTTTATTGCTAATAATGACAGTGCTGCTTATGACAAAGCTCAGTCTATTGTTACTGGCTTGAAAGCGGCTTATAAACATAAAAAAGCGTTGGAGATTGAATATCCAAACGCCGCTGAAATTCGAGTAGTCATCTATCAAGATAAGGTTAAAGATGAAGAATACAGCTTTAATGATGCTTGGTATCGCGATGAAATTATCTTTATGGGTACTGAAGACTTTATCGAGTTTGTCAAACTTACAGATACCGGTTCATTAAACAAAGTTGACGTCGTTTTAACTAAACTGCATGAGTTGGGTGAGACATGGGGAGATCAGTCACTAAAAGGTTGGTTGAGCATTCGTGAAGATGTATATATCAATGAAGACCATACCTACCGCTGTGGCAATATTGAGCGCGTGAGTTTTGAAAAAGATGGTATTCATTATGAACTTGGCAATACCATACCTACTGTTAACTTTCCAACGCTTAATGAATGCATCAATACCAGTTTAGAGAATCCTGATGAGCGAAGTTTTAGCTTACGTTACGCTGAAACTGATTATGAGTATGGTGCTGAATTTAACTTTAGAGATATGAACGCAGACTTTCAAACATTATCTAATTGGATAGACGTAAAAGGCAAAGCAGCAGACTTAAACCCTGAAGAGTTGTTTACTGCTTTTGATGTTATGCCTTATCGGTTTGATGATGAAGTTGCTATTGATGTGAGTTACTGGCGTAAAAGTAAGGCCACAGGCGATGTAGTAATCCACAAAAATAATGAAGGTAAATGGCGCAAAGAAACTAAGCAAGATGACGGTACAACTGTCTATGAGTGTGGTATCGATGGTACTAATTGGGGGCTGTGCTCTTAAAGGATATCCATTTAAAACGCTTTAATTAAATACCAGCTATATGCTGGTATTTTTTATGCAGTTAACTTCAGTAAAACATAATTTGGCTACCTGCATAATTAATTCACTTCATTTACTTAGAGAAACAACCTATATAAAAGTATAAATAGATTGAAATAACTTTCAACACTCTGTAGGTTTATTGACCTACTATCAGGCAAAGACAAAGGAAAGTTATGATCGACTATTATAAAAAGAAAAGTGCCGAGTATTCTGAAAAAGCCCGTGTTGCCCAGGAAAATAAAGAAGATTATGAGCAATATAAAAGTGAAGCAGAAGCTTACGATAAGCGTATTGCGGAACTAGAATCTTGTTAAATTGAATTTAAGGCGTTACCTACGCCTTTTGTATGAAGCTTAAATTGATAATGAAAGCCAAGTAATAGCTACAGATGAGTTGAAGCTGACTTTAATTGCTATTGCTCGGCGTTTAATATGTATTTTCATTCCAGAACAACTACTGACAATACACCTACCCACAAGATTTTATTCTTCAATTGAGTGATCTGTGTATAGCATTGCATTGCTGATAACTTCAAACTAATTGCCTCAAGATGCTTTCTTTTGGTTAAACCCATGTTGCTCAACATACACATAAGCTAATTCAATCAAGCCAAAATAATAACAAAGTATATGCGAACGCTCGATAACAGTGTCATTAGGCATATTTCATCGTGTATGACGTTGAGAAAAGTAGCGATGCGTGCTGGTGGTTGGTGTTGTTGTTGTTGAGGCAATTTATTCAATCCTTTAAAGTGATTTGCTACTAATCAACTTTAGCTCACGAAAGATAATATTCATGGCTATAATAAGATATTCAAACGGACAATATATCGTTGTCTTTGTTCGTTAATCACAATAATAACCAACTTATATTAGTCGCTTAATATAGCGTTAACCATTTTCAGGTGAATTATGAAATTTTCTAAACACTTTAAGTTTTCTGACTGGCCTAACAAAGATATACCGAGTGTGGCTGCAGGTATTTATGCTATTTGGAATGATGATGAGCTTTTTTATTGCGGAATGTCTGGGAGTGAAATCGAGAAAAACCAGCACAAGAAACAGTACGGACTCGTTACAACACTGAACAGTCATGCTATAGGCCGTTTAAGTGGTGATCAGTTTTGTGTCTATGTCGCCAATAGACTGGTTATACCAACGCTTACGCAAGGCGACTTACCTTTATTTGCCAATGGTCAATTAAAGTTAGATACACTGACCAAGCGATACATTCATGAGCATTTAGAGTATCAATATGTTTTAGTCGACAGCAGCGCTGAAGCATATTCGGTTGAAACAGAGGCAAGAAACGGTAAGTTGTTTGGTCAAAAACCAATGCTTAATCCAATTAACTAAATCTTATGGCTTACTTAGCTTAATTCTTTCTTTAGCCGCTTGTTTTACCCAAACAGTATATGCAAGCTTTGATAGGTGAATGCCATCTTTCGCTAACAACTCAGGCTAAAAGATAAGTAAAATAATTCCGGTTAGCTATGAGTTAGACAGACACAAAAAAGCCACTTAAAACAGTTCGTTGAACTATCACTAAGCGGCTGATTTGTTTTACTTAATATGGTCGGAGTAGACAGATTCGAACTGTCGACCTCACGCCCCCCAGGCGCGCGCGCTACCAAGCTGCGCTATACCCCGACAATGTAAACTAAATAAGTTTACCGCTTGTATCTTAATGATTTATCGAGGTAATGCAATGATAATCAGATGAATAGTTAGCCTAGATGAATTAAACGGCTAACTATTACTCGATATGACCCCAAATACATCAATAACGGAGTTCACTTGTTCTCTTGTTGAGTGAACTGCTTAATGAAATGCACACCATCAATCATCAGTGGGAAATCAGCATTAACCGTTATTGGCGAAGAAAATTGACGCGAGTAACTTTGAAAATTACCATTTTGATCGACAAAAACAGATTTATCTTTATCAAAGATAATAATGCCTTTATCTGTGGTATTGGCAATAACCCTATCTTTATTCAAACTTGGTAAGTCATTGCCATTACTGTAGGTAGTAACGTTACATGTTAGCCATTGACGCATTAACGTTGGCTGCAAGTCCATATTACTGGTATTAAACGTTACATCCTTATGGGTAGCCTTAGCTTGCTCAGGATAGATGAATAACGCGGGTTTAGTATTTAATCGCGTATCATTACTTTGATTACCAATAGAGCTAATCCAAATAATATCTTTTTCCGATTTTTGTTTCTGAGCCAATAGTAAAGCATCAACAAATAACTCAAATTGATATTGGTTATTATTCTGTACTGCTTTATTTGCATCAATAGCATGGCTATTTTTAAAGTAGATAATATGCAGACCCGGTGCTTTATTATTTAGGGTCTTAGCAAATAATAAACTTGAAACATTCTCTAATTCAGTTTTTTCACTGAATAACGCTTCGAACCAGCGAGGTTCAACAACAGCCACATTATTTTCACTCGTATCATCTTGTAGGGATGTCACTGAAAACTCATCAGAGATAACCGTTAAGCTTGTTGCAAGGGCCTGCTGGTCTACACGTTGAAACAATAGCGGCTTAATACCTTGCTTTAAAATATCTTGTTGATAAATACTCGGTAAAGAATAAAGCAAGTTAAACCATGCATCATCATTAAGCCCAGTATCAATATTGTTGGTTAAATGTAAGCTAGTTGCACTAGCGCGACGCATGAATTGATTAAGCTGAGTCGTTGATATTTGTTGCTCGGTTAGAATCAAAAAGGTCGAGTTTGTCGGCGCGGTAACGGCTGATTCATCAGGGCAAATGCCTGAATCTATTGTCGGGTAATTAGGAATAGCATGACTAAATGAAAGAGGGCTATTTTTACGCTCTATATAATCTTCAATATTAAATAGACCATATTTGGTTAAAAGTGTTTTTGCTGTTGCGGGATAAGACAAAGGTAAAGCGGTGTCTTGACGCAAAATATCATAATCAAGGTTAGCATCAGCCCAGATATGACTTACATGGCTAAAGAAGAAGGATAAAACTAAAGCAAAAATAACAAAACGAGCAAAGACTGTTTTTTGTAATTGCTTTAAGTGTTTCCAGGCATAATTACTTACAATGAACTCAAAACCTAAAATGACAATAATCAGTGAGCCACTGATTGTGTAAAATAGACTGTTATCTTTAGCTATATCTTGTAGCAAACTTATAATTTGTCCACTAGAAGAAGCGTTTAAGTGATAACCCAAACGACTATAGATAAAACCGTCTAAAACCAGTAGTAATAAACCAATGGTAAAAATGATAGAGCCACTCGTTCTAATAAACTTTGTGTGCGGTAGGATCAGTGTTAATGGAAATAACACCAAAACAAAACTCATAAAGGTTAGAAAAGCAATATGACTCACCCAGGTAGTGACTAAGTAAACCTGGCCAAAGAGTGTTGTTGGCGCCGCTTCGCTAAATAAATAGTAAGAGGAGAGCGCAATTGCTGCTAAAATATTGAAAAATGTGAACCAATGGCTCCAACTGATCAAATGTAATAGTTTTTTGCTGTAACTTTTTGTATCAAATGAAACCATTGATAATAATTCTTCTTTTTGCGGATAAAATTAAATTAAGAGTTTAAACCGATTTTTTTAATGCTTTAGTGAAGTTTTCTGTAACAGCAACACGTTTACTTTCAGGTACTTGCGCAATAATGTTAGTAACAGCATTACCTAAACACATTAAGGCTAAATCCGGTGTTACTTCTTCTTTTACAAGAACATCTAACAAGTCTTGGATAATTTTTTCTACACGTTCGTTCGAATATTTAGATACAATAGGCATAATAATAGTTTTCGTTAATGATAAATTTAATTTCTCTAGTTTATCAAATGCCTGCACACTTTAATATATACCTGATATAAAAAGTATATAAGTAGCGCTACATAATTAACATCAGCAACAAAACATAAGAGTCATATGAGCTTAATAATTAAAAACATTGCACTACATTTTTTGTCTAAAAAAGAAGATACCGGCGAAGTTGTTTTACGCCTTGGACCGGAAAATGCTGACTTCGCACAAGAAAATGCGAAAACAACTAACTTTGTTGATGGTTTACATGCCATTTATAATACCAAGGGTAATAAAGCCTACGGCAGTTTTTCAGCTATGCCAGGTGAAGGTGATTCAGCTCGCTTTGTTGATTTAATGGAAAGCTATTTAACAGAACAACAAAATTTTTATGATTTTAGTACGCAAGCGGGCAATGTATTAAAAAATGAAATCGAAAAGTATGACATTGAAGAGACAGGCTATTTTGTTATATGTCATTATGAATACATGGGCGGTCGCTACTTATTCGTCGCAGTTATCCCGGTATCAGAGCATTACAGTGTTGACGGAGAATTAAATATTTCAGCAGCTCAGCATTTAGATACATCTAAAATGCAACTTGCTGCACGTATTGATTTATTCGATTATAAAGAAAACTCTCATGGCAATCGTTATATCTCTTTTGTAAAAGGTAGAGCTGGTCGTAAAGTGTCAGACTTCTTTTTAGACTTTTTAGGTTGTGAAGAAGGTTTAAACTCGAAAGAGCAAACACAAACGTTAGTACAAGCGGTTGAAGATTATGTTTCAGTTAATCAACTAGACCCTGCAGAAAAACAAAAAACACGTAAAGATTTACTCAGCTACTGCAAAGAGCAGAAAGCGAGTTCTCAAGATGTGTCACTGCAAGAAGTGGGTAACGTTATTGAAAGTGCAGGGGCAGAACAAGACTTCTATCAGTTTTGCCAAACTCAATCTTACCCTATTGAAGAATCATTTCCCCATGAGCAAGCAGTGGTTAACAAAATCACAAAATATTCAGGGTATGGTAATGGCATAAGCTTAAGTTTCGAACGTAGCCATTTTGGTGAAGACGTCGTTTATAATCCTCATAATGACTCGTTAGTTATCTATAAAGTGCCACCAAATTTGAAAGAACAATTAATGGCGCTTCTCGATAGTCAGAACGTTGATAATGAAAAAAGCCCTGAAGAGTAATAATACCAGCAATAATTTAGGTAACACGTTACTTTAAAGTATCGCGTTACCTTTTTTGATTACTCAAAAAACTAAGATTAAAGTTAATTAAAACAGTGACGTAGACTAAGTAAATAGTCAGTTAGCTGTAATCATACAAAATTGGAAAGACGAACATGACAAATGAAAGCAATATCTCAAATGACACAATTACTATCGCTCGACCTGATGATTGGCACGTACATTTACGTGATGGCGCGGTATTAAAAAACACGGTAGCTGATATTAGTCGTTATTTTGGTAGAGCCATTGTTATGCCAAATTTAGTACCTCCAGTAACGAATGCTGCCTTAGCAAAAAGTTACTATGAGCGAATTATGGCAGTAGCACCAAGTGTGCATTTTAAGCCATTAATGGTGTTATATTTAACAGATAAAACTAGCGCAGAAGATATTATTGAAGCGAAAGATTCTGGTTTAGTTTATGCGGCAAAATTATATCCAGCCGGTGCAACAACAAATTCATCATCGGGTGTAACGGATGTTGCCAACTTAACTGACGTATTTGCAGCAATGCAATCAGTGGGTATGCCACTATTAATTCACGGTGAAGTTACTGCTGCTGATATTGATATTTTCGATAGAGAGCAAGTATTCATCGATACAATTTTACAGCCGTTAGTTGCTAGCTACCCGAATCTTAAAATTGTTTTAGAACATATCACCACTAAAAATGCAGTAGATTTTGTTAAAGCAGCGGGTGACAATGTTGGCGCTACAATTACTGTCCATCATTTATTGTATAACCGTAACGACATGTTAGTTGGCGGTATTCGTCCGCATTACTTCTGCTTACCTATTTTAAAACGCAATACACATCAACAGGCGTTAATAGAAGCAGCAACCAGTGGCGATAAAAAATTCTTCTTAGGTACTGATTCAGCACCACATGCCCAACAAGCAAAAGAGTCAGCTTGCGGTTGTGCTGGTGTTTATTCTGCGCATGCAGCTGTTGAGTTATATGCTGAAGTGTTTGAACAAGAAAACGCTCTTGATAAATTAGAAGCCTTTGCCAGCCTTAATGGAGCAAACTTTTATCAATTACCCGTAAATACTGATAAAATTACGTTAGTTAAGAAAGCATGGCAAGTACCAGCAACAATGACCTTTGGTGATGATGTTGTTGTACCTGTTCGTGCCAATGAAGAAATTTTGTGGCAAGTCGAAGGTTAATTATTACTGTCTCTGAGCTTTAGCGTTAATTTTACTCAAAATAAACCTAAAGCTTGGTTAGTAAATAAATTATACCTTTATTTGTAAAGAACAAAGACAAACGTAAAGCTAAGTTTAAATTAAGGAAAAAGTAAAAAAATGCAATTATTTGTAGATGATCTTACCGTTATTGATTTCTCATACCTGTGTAAACAGCGCGGTATTGTCGGTGAGAGCTGGATTGTTGACGTATTACTCGACGGTTCGTTGAATGAAATGAGCATGGTGCTTGATTTTGCCGTGGTAAAAAAGCAGATCAAAGCCATTATAGATGATGCCGTTGACCATAAACTGTTATTGCCGATTCAAGAGCAAGCGGTAAGCCTGGCTAACTCACCGCATAATGACGGTCATCAAACGCTCGATTTTATCAGTGATATTGCCAGTTACTATTTACAATCTCCCGCATGTGCTTTTGCTTCAATCGATTGTTTAACAATCACGGTGCCTGCAGTGACTAAGCACCTAACGGCTATTATTTTGTCGCATTTGCCTGATAATGTAGAAGGTTTGACCCTAGTGTTGCGCCCTGAAAATATCCCAACCGATTTTTATCATTATACCCATGGCTTAAAGTTACATGATGGCAATTGCCAACGTATCGCCCATGGACATAGATCTAAAATTCAAATTTTAGTTGATGATAAAAGAGACGCTAAATTAGAAGCTGCTTGGTGTAAGCGCTGGCAGGATATTTACATTGCTAGTGAAGCAGATAGAATTCCTGCCGACGACATTCAGCTTTCTGCTCAAGCAATAAACAATTTAACACCCGATCACCAGTATTTTAGTTACCATGCACCGCAAGGTCGCTTTGATATTGCTGTTGACAGTAAAGTACTTGATGTTGTTGATTGTGATTCAACGGTAGAATTATTAGCTGACTTTATTTTAAGACAAGTAAAAGCAGAACATCCAGAACTAACCGATAACGTAGTTAAAGTTGTTGCTTATGAAGGTGTCGCGAAAGGGGCAATTGTTCATGCGTAATACGTTGTCTCATACTTTACGTAAAACCTTAATCGCTTTAGCGCTGGTAACAAGTTTTGCTGCCAGTGCTCAAGTCTTAGCAGCACAAGAAAAAATAGCGCTAAGTGGTGAAGTTAAGCAAGGCGGATTAATGGTAGGTAAAACTCTGCCACAAAATACCGTCACCTTAAATGGTAAAGAAATTACTGTTTCTAACAGCGGTAATTTCACCTTTGGTTTTTCTCGTGATGACATACAAAGTTATCAATTAGCTGTCACGTCAGTTAATGGTGATCGGGTAGAGAAAACATTAACGCCTCAAAAACGCAGTTATAATATCCAGCGTATTGAAGGTATTAAAAAAAGCATAATGCAGCCCAACCCTAAAGCGGTAGCTAGATCACAAGCAGACAATAAAAAGATAAAAACAGCACGTAAAGTTTCGAGTCCACTTAACTATTTTGCTCACGGTTTTGTTGCACCTATTGAAGGTACAATCACAGGTGTTTATGGCAGTCAGCGTGTTTATAACGGTGTTCCAAAACGTCCACACTTTGGTTTAGATTACGCAGGTAAAACTGGCGATCCGGTAAAAGCTCCTGCATCGGGAACGGTATTACTTTGGGTACCCGATATGTTTTACTCAGGCGGAACCATGATTATTGACCATGGGCAAGGCGTAAGCTCTACCTTTTTACATCTAAGCAATTCGTATGTAAAACAAGGTGATGAGGTTAAACAAGGACAGGTAGTTGCAGCAGTTGGTAAAAGCGGCAGGGCGACCGGACCACATTTAGACTGGCGTATTAACTGGTTCAATGTAAAAATCGATCCTGCGCTTGTACTAAAAATAAATCCTCTTCATTAACATCACTAAACTCTCCTAAGGTCACACTATGGCAGAACATGGCTATTCGCTGCTACGCATTATTATTATCGACAGTTTTTGGCAAGGACAAGTAAACGAACTTGACCTAACGGGCCACACTCAACTTGAAGGGACAAACGGCGCAGGTAAAACCTCGTTAATGCGTTTGTTACCACTTTTTTATGGCATGAGACCTAGCGACATTGTTAGCAAGGTGGATCAAGCAAAAAACTTTGCCGACTTTTATTTACCGCGCGAATCCAGTATTTTAGTGTATGAATACGCAAGACCCTTCGGACAAAAATGCCAAGTATTAGCCACCAGTGATGGTAGAGGTGTGCACTTTAAATTCATTGATGCCGCTTACGACAGTCAATATTTCATTGCCAGTACTGCAGGTAGCAAAGCTAAACCTTTTACCATTAATGAAATAGAAAAAAATTATCGTAACATTGGTAAAGAAAGCTCAAAGTTTTTAGGTATAGATAAATACCGTCAAGTGATTCAAAATTTACGCAGTGGTCGTAAACATAAAGAAATAAGATTACTACAAAATCGTTTCTCGTTTAGTGAGCAAGCATGCCCACATATAGATAAAGTGATTAACGGTACTATAGAAAAAAATCTAGATTTTGAAGCGGTTAAACGTATGTTAGTTGCTATTGCCAGCGATCATCTTGCCCGTGATACTAACGATGAAAAAGAACAACTCAGTTTAAATAAAGCAGATATTACTAACTGGCTTGCAGATATTCAGGCCAGTCGCGCTATTAAAAAAGTAGCAGATAAAATTTCTGTTTGGCAAAACGATTTTAGCGCCTTTGCTAGTTTAGTCAATAAGTTACAACATCTACACGCGGAAGTGATAGGACATCAAGCTCGTCTTGAAATCAAACAGCAAGAAAGAGATGAACTTAAAAAAAGCAGCATTGAAACACGTAGCAAACTTGAGAGTGAATTAGCAAAAACTACAGAGCAATATCAAAAAGCCTTATTCGATCTCATTGCTAAAATTGAAGCTGATTTAAGTAAAATCGATTTACTTGACGAAGATAAGTTTAACTTTGATGACGATGATGCCAGTAGTTATCAAATAAAAGCCGAGCAAGCTCCCCAAATTCAAGCTGAACTTAATGAAGTGATAGCTGTTATTGACGCCTTTGAAGGCAATATAAGTAAAATTGGGCAAAAATTCGATAAGCTTATTCAGCAAATGGAAGTAGAAAAGCTAAAAGGTATCAACAGTAATAAAGAAAAATCAGCGTTGATTGCTACTCAATCTAATGAACAATTAGCACATATTAATGAAGTATTTCATCAGCAAGAGCACGCGCTTAATGCCCAATTGCATAAAGAAGAGCTTAAACTGCAAAAAGATCAGCAAAAAATACAACATCAATTAGAGTCGGCTAACCAACAACTTGCTCAGCCAATAATACCGCAAGAATTAACAGCGGATATAGAAGCGAATGTTCATGCGTTAACGCATGCTCAGCAAAATACTAATCAGCTGGTACAACAAGCCTCAGAATTACAAAAACAGCAATATCAATTAGAAAAACAGCAAAACCAACAACTTACACAGCGTAGTGAAGTTAACCGTTATCTTGAACAGTTGAAACAAGATTACCACCAGGTTGAATTACAGCTGTTACCTCAAGCTGACTCTTTACATCATTATCTTATTAATGAACCTCAAGCGGCTAATTGGCAAGACACTATTGGTCGTTTGCTTACCACTGAACAATTATCTCGCTCTGATTTAAATCCGCAGTGGTTAGACAATAGCAACACCAACGTACCGGTTAGTCTTTATGGTTTGTCGATAGATTTACAACAATTGCCTTGTGACGATTCTTTATTTTTAGACGAAGCTCAATTGCGAGAAAAGCGCCAAGTCATTGAAACGAAATTACAAACACAAACAGATAAAATTTCTCAGCTTGATGAGCAGTTAAAATTTATTGCCAAAGAAATTAGTCAGCTAAAAGTTACCGTATCAGAGCAAGCGCAAAGCTTGAATCAACAACAGCTAACGTTAGGGCAATTGAAAACCCAGCAAGAAAGCTTAGTGGTAAAAAAACAGCTTGCTATAAAAGCACATCGCCAAACGATAGAAACGCAATTACAAACATTTACTCAACAATTAAAAGCGCTTGAGAAAAAGCAACTCAGCTTTGAAGAAAATAAAACTGAGCAACTGCATGAACTCACTAACGATAAGTTAGAAAAAAGTATGGTGGTTGAAAGTGACCGAGACAATCAGTTAACACTATTGTCTGAGCAACTATCAACATTAATAAGTAATACCAAACAACGTTTAACGGATCTTAAGAAACAACAAGCCATTGATATTGAAAAACTTGATCCTGAAGGTGAAGTAGATAAACGTATTGCCAAGCGCGTGATCTTAGAGAAAGACTTACAGCAATGTTCAGTGTTTGCCCAAAAGGCTCGCGACTATAACAGCTTTATGAATGAGCGTTATTGTCATCGTGATGCCTTAGCTGAAGAAAATCAAAACAGAAAAATTATCAAACGTAATATAGAAACAAATTATGAAGATAGTCGTATTGAGTTAACGACTAAAATTAACGATCTAAAACAGTTAATTAGAAAGAATAATCAAGAAAAACAAGCGACTGATGATTTGTTAGTACAACTCAATGATAATAAACGCTTATCTGAAATGTCAGCGATTAACAGTGAACTTTGTGAAGAAGAGCCAGCAAACCAAGCAGATTTAACCGTTAGTTTTTTCCATGATTATTATCAGCAGTTTAAAACGATTGAAAAACGACTGGCGAGTCAGCTAAATACTTTTAGTGAACGCTTTAGAAAAGATCACTCGGGTAGTGAGCTTTTCGAAAACTGGCAAAAACTATTACATGACAACGATAACTACTCAGGTGCAACAGCACTGTTTAAATATCGAGAGCCAATTAGCGAGTTATTAAATAGCGCTGACCAAAAACAGCAAAGTACTTATCAATTGGTAACGGTCAATGCCACCATGATCAACGAGTTTTATCAGCATATTGAAAACTTTGGTCGTAATATAAAACGCATTGGTAAATTGTTATCAACTAAAGTTACAGCATTGGCTCATTTTGAGGCCTTAGCTGATATCAATGTCACTACGGTAATGAAGCAAGAAGAGCTAGATTATTGGGGTCCACTGCAAAAGTTCGCCGAAGTTTTTGAGCTGTATAAAGATCAATTACGTGATGGCCTTGGCGAAGTGCCCGATGATTTAGTGTTCGCTATGCAAAAGTTGGCGAGTTATTTACCCAATGAAGGTTTTGTTTTAGCGCACAATAATTTATTTGATTTAGAATTTACTATTGTCGAGAAAGGCCAAGTAAAACATGCGCGTAATGCCAAACAACTTAAAAAGGTAAGCTCAACTGGCTTATCCTATTTAGCTATGTTGTCTTTATTTGCTGGTTTGTTAGCCATGTTACGTGGTGACAGTAAATACGCTAGCCAAATAATTCTACCGGTAGATGAATTAGGTGAACTGGCAGCTGAAAATATAGACCTTTTATTAAAAATGTTTAATGACAACCATATCAGTATGTTATCTGCTTCACCATCGACTGATCGTCACATTTTATCCTTATATAACCGTCATTATAAATTGAAAGATAATAAAATTTACCACGCAGACATTCCGCAATCTCGTTTAGATGAATTATTAGCGCAGCGTAATAAAGCCGCAAACATTGCTCCGCAAGAGCCAGGACAAGATCCTGAAAAAGAGACAGTAGGGGAGTTAAGTTAATGTTTAAACAAAGTATTCAAAAGCTCCTTTGTGGCGCTGTTATTTGTCAAACGGCTTATGAAGCCGAATATTTGTACTTAAAAGCCGAAAGTCATAACGATAAAGTGAATGATTTTCTCTCTAATTTAGATAGAAAACTCACTTATCTTGATAGCGCCGATGCTTATTATTGTACTTTCAATCAAGTGGATGACAACAATCACCACGAGCTCAGTACTTTATTTAGTGAAATGCGTAATACCTTTAGACCTTTAGTTGAATTTTTAGATCTACTGTTAACGGCGACTCAAGCTGATTTACCTATTCGTGCTAAATCAGTACTAAATATCAATGAGCTATTCGAACCGTTTGAACACGATCAAACATTAAGTGAACAGTTACGACGATTAACATCGATAAAACCTTTCAAAACGAATAAAACAGAAACACGCGAACAATTAGTTATGGTATTTCAAAAGCTTGAAGAGATGCATTACTTTGTTCGTAAAAATCAAGGCAGCAGTAGATATTATGCTACGGCACGTTTTGACTTAATTTACTTACTTATTGAATTTTTGAACGATGCAGAATTAGTCAGTTTACCTGAACAAGAGAAAAGCCAACAAGATGAGTTATTATTTTAATGGAGAGTTTTAATGGCTGGCTTTGATTCCTCTCAAGTTGCAACACTACTCAGACAGATTGGCGCATACAATGACTTACTCGCTAGTGCCTATGTTTTTGGCTCGATAGCGAGTGACGAGCAAGATGCAAACACCATCAGTTTGTTACATAAATCAGGCTTGATCAGACCGGATGAATCTCCAGGTGAATACCGGGTAACTACCGATCTTAAGCGCATGTTAAATAGACTGATGCGTAAACAATCAAGCTATCGACAACTTACCGATATGGGTAAAGTGATTGAAGCGATTGATGAAGTAGCGAAAGATTACCAATTAGCGACGTTAGCCAAAGAACAAGAAGATGCGGAATATTATTTAGATCAACTTGATGATTTACTTTACGAAACTAAAGATAGTTTAAACAATAACTTAGACACAATGCATTTTGCTATTGTTAGTCAGTTTGGTTTCGTTAACAGTTTGTCTAATAAAATACGTCAAAACGAACGTTATCTATCTCATGCACAAAAACTGCTAAATGAACTACAACAAATTGACCCGCAAGACTGTTACGAGTGGTTAGATTGGGCTTGTCCAAACGAATTTGCTCGTAAAATTTCAAGCTTTGTTTACTGGTATAATCAAATATTACCTAAACTGCGTTTGATTATCGATAACATGCGTATTAGTTTATTTCGCTTACGTCGAGATGAAAAACAGGCCAGTCAATTACGAAACATGGCGCGATTTTTACGTAAACACCCTGAATTTGATCTTGATGAAAACCTCTTTGAGTTGCCAAATTTACCTGAAACACTAAGATATTCGCCGCCGATGCCGTTGCGAAGTTATGTCGATACTAAGCAAACAGATATTGAACAACCTTTACTTTTATTGGTGCAGTCATTACGTAAGCAAGCTGTTGTAACTCCGCTTAAAGCCAGAGAAACAAGTGAAGTTAGTTTTAAACCGATTGAAAAAATTGCCGCTGAAGAAGATTTCTTTGAACAACAAACTGAATTATTGTTCGAGCGCGTGATCATAAATAACAGCGCGGTATCAGCATTAAGTTTTTATCAAGAGTTTCAAAATTCTTGGCTTGCACAATCACAAAGCATTGCACCAAAATCTTGGATAGAGTTAGTCTTTAGTTGTTACTGCAAGTTAACTAGCGCACAACAAAGTGCTTTGAATATAAAAATGAAAGGCGTTGCGGTTAAAGGCACAACGGATAATTATGGTTATAGTGATGTAGTTATCGAGCTGAGACCCGAGTTAAAGGCTGAGCTGAAAGTTAGTGCTTAATATTAATTTTTAAATCGAAGTGAGTTCTACTGAACTATTGCAAAGGAATGCCAGATGAAAACAGTAATGAACAAACAACTGTATAATTTTACCCAAGATAAATTACAAAAACATAGGCAGGGCGGTCAGATAAAAAATTCAGCCTTAGCAACAAGGCTTTATGAAGAATATAATTTTGGTCAGCTGGATTTTAACAAACAATCATTAACGTTTACCCTTCAAGATATTTTAGCACTAAGCGAAGAAATTCAAAGGTCGGTTAACCTTGATATAAGACAAGACCCTTATCCGACTAAAAAAGATCGACTCAGTACAGCAGAAAAATGTCGAAATGAAAAAGATAATAGTTATGCTGTGAGCAAAGATTTTATATTAATTAATAGCCTTTCAACACTTAAAGTTAATCAAACAAACCACGAGCTCTCGCCATTAAATTCATTAGGTATCTATATCAAAGCCGATGATATTATATCTATCGAGCATAAAACTATTATCTTTGTAGAAAATCTTGCTGTGATGGCAAACTTAGCATTACTTAATTTATTATCATGCAGTGCAGACTTAACAGATGCTTTGTGGATATACCGAGGCGATATAAAAAAACAACAAAGCACAGGAACTGCTTATGAATTTTTCCGTCGTTTTAAGAACCATCAACGAATATGTTTTAGTGATGTAGATCCTAAAGGAATCGAAATTTCGTTAACCAGCCACGCTGATTATTGGTTAACAATTAAAGATATAGATAGCTATATAAAGACCGTACAGTCATTGCAAGGAAATGAACAAGAATGGTTTAAGCAAAGTGATTCTATAAAGTACTTACAAAAAATACTGTTTAAACAAGATAAGACTGACCAAAAGAAATACGCTTGGGAACCAATATTTTCAATAAGTGCCAAGATGCAAAAAACATTAAAACAAGAACACATACTCAAACATAATCTAGCGTTAACTTTATTAAGCGTTTAATAACACTCGATGCTACGTAAAAATAACGAGGTAAGTTACACAAAAATTTATTTCAAGCACGTAGCGCACGATTTAAAGATTGGCTAATTATTGCTAAGAAGAGCAGATAACTAAATAGCGCTAGTGCAAAGTAGACGTAGCGATTAACTTTAAAGAAATTGTTCAAAAGTAATTTTACAAAACACAAACTGATATGCAGACCATTAAAAGTAAGTGTCTAAGTTAATATGCTGGGTTGAAGGAATCCAGCGATTTGTTGGTAATAACAATAGCAGGGATAACTGCTCTACAGATATACAAGCCCACTATGTCCGATACTCTTCAGTATTGGACATAGTGGGTATAGTAGTTTAAACTAGCTTCATACGTACATTCCCTCACAGAATCCAAAATTTGGTATTTAATAAATGTCACTAAATACACCTGTTCCGTTATATCCTCCATACATTGATTTATGTGAATTTGATCTCGAAGATTATCCTCAGTTAGATAAAATATTTTCGGCCAATGAACCCTGGTGGCTTGAGCAATTTAATTGGGGAAAAATATTTCTCACCTACATCGGTAGAAATAAATCAGCACATACTTATGACCGATTTAGAAATGACGTTGAACGTTTTCTTCTATGGGCATTTATTGAAAAGAAAAAACCAATCGATCAATTACGTAAATCAGACTTACTCGAGTACGCTGACTTTTGTTGGCAGCCACCAGTCACTTGGATCGGCACATCAAATCAAGAACGTTTTAAATTAGCCAATGGTTATTCAACAGCTAATGAGCTTTGGTTTCCATATAAGATTCAAGCACCCAAAAGTCAAAAATCTCAGTATGTACTAGATAAGAAAAAATATCGGCCATCACAACAAACGCTTTCATCTATGTTCACAGCCATTATTGTTTTCTATAACTACTTAATGGCCGAGGATTTTTGCATTGGTAACCCTGCACAAATTGCTAAAAAGGATTGTCGTCACTTTATAATTGATTCACAAGTTAAAGAAATCAAGCGTTTAACTGCTAGCCAATGGCAATATGTTTTAGATACCGCCGTTCAAATGGCTGATGAAAACCCTATGTGTGAACGTAACCTATTTGTCATTGCTTCATTAAAAACCCTATTTTTGCGAATTTCAGAATTATCTGAACGTGAAAATTGGTCACCAACAATGGGACACTTTTGGCAAGATGATGATGAAAACTGGTGGCTTAAAGTTTTTGGTAAAAGCCGCAAGTTACGTGACATTACTGTGCCTATTGATTTTTTACCTTTTTTAGAGCGCTATCGGTCTTCCCGTGGTTTGTTAGGTTTACCATCAAGTAATGAAAATTCAATTCTAGTAGAAAAAGTACGTGGCCAAGGCGGTATGACATCTCGGCATTTACGACGTTTAGTTCAGAGCGTTTTTGATCAAGCACATGACAATATGCGTAGATCGGAAGGTGAAAATAAAGCGTTGAAACTCAAAGAAGCTTCTGCCCATTGGTTAAGACATACCGGTGCGAGTATGGAAATTGAACGTGGGCGCCCTCTTAAAGATATTTCAGAAGATCTTGGCCATGCGAGTATGGCAACAACTGATACCGTTTATGTTCAAAGTGAAAACAAGAAACGTGCAGAAAGTGGTAAAAGAAGAAAAGTAGATTAAGTAAAAGCTAATTAAGCACCCTACTTCTTATATTATATACAGTAGCTAACATTTCCAGCGAAAACAGTTTGCTACGTGATAATGTTCCGGTGATAACAGGCAAAACATTATAAAAATCACGTAGCATCAAGCTATTATTTAAACAAAAGTGCTACAAGCCTTTGTAATAAAGGGATGTAGCAATAAAGTCTTGTTTTAAGTGATATGTATTTAGAGCTAAACAACTGATTAACCTAGTAAATAGATTCTCACAGCACTATTTCTGTTTAAAGTATGCTCGTTTTTTAGAAGAATTATGACCACACTGATAATTAAAAATCAGGGTGTCTATTTAACATTCAACTACAAGTTTTTTAGTTCATAAAATAGACATAAGTGCCCTTTTAACCCAGCCTTTAAGTACCTTGTTATATAAACTCACTGCTATATAGCCTCGTAATACTTGATGTATTTTACCTATCTACCGATAATTACTATTACTCTATACTTTCTGCTTGTTATACATTTCATGAACCTGTTGCTTGATAGCCTCATCGAAATTTTTATATAAATGTTTATATTTTTGCTCTAACGTTGTGCTAATTTGTGTGAGAATTTCTTCTTTATTTTTACCTGCTTTATATCCCTCTTTTACTCGATCCCAAACAACACTTAATAAATCCGCATCTCGTATTACCGAGTTAACCGTAGTCGGTACTCCGTGTCCAGGAAGAACAATAGTTGGATTCAGTCCTGCCACGGCCTGAAGAGTATTAATTAAGTTATCTACATTTCCATGATCAATAATGATAGGCATCCAATCAGAATTTAATACATCACCGCCAAATATGATTTTTTGTTTTGGCAACCACATCAAAATATCTCCTGGAGAATGTGCATCATTAGCAAAGATGAATTCAACATCAACTCCATCTATATTACGTTTTTCGCTTTGAGTTAATAACCAAGTTGGATGTCTAATACGAGTAGATCCGGTTGCGCCTTTAGTGATGCGGGAAAAAAAATCTATTGCTCCAGGTCCATCTTGTTTCATTATAATTTTCGCTGAAGCTGATGCAATAATCTCAGCACCGCTATCCGAAAATTCGGCATTACCTAGCCAGTGATCGGCATGGCTATGGGAATTAACTACCCAGCGAACAGGTTTGTCGGTGACTGTTTTAATTGCCTGCTTAATATTTTTAGCAATTAATTCTGAAGAGCCGCTATCAAATACAAGTACGCCTTTGTCAGTAACAACAAAATGGCTGTTAGAATTCCAACCTTTATTCTCAGGACTCGGTAAACCGTATGATGGTGCAATGATGCTATACACATTTTTTGTTACGGGTGTCACTGTAAAATTATGATCTTTCTTTTCTGCCAACACGCTGTTAGTTAGTAAGACAATTAGGCTAAATGAAATTAGGAGTTTCTTAAATATTTTTAACATTATTTTCCTTAATTTTTTGTTTTGCAAACCATCAATTTATTACATATTGATGTACTCCCGTATTTATAACAAATCTTAATTTAAAAAGAACAAATTTACGGTGGAATAGTGATTTTTTACGTTGAAAGTTATTAACTTTATCTCAGTTATACTTACTTTAATTCTTATTATGAACGTAAAAACGGACTGTTCTTATGGGAACAATCCGTTTTAATTTTTATACCACCGACTGTCTACTTTTGCTAACTTTTCATTTTGAATCTAGATTTTATTTCATTGGTTTTTTGAACAAAAATGTAAATCTATCTGAATTACCGGTCACTGATTTACGCCCTACTTCGTAACGCAATTCGTCATCAGCTTTATAATGGATGGTTGAATAATCAACAAACTCAAAACCAGCGGATTGAACTTCTTTTATAACTAATACAGGATCTATTCTACGGCCATTTTCGTCATTTTCTTTTTGCATATGACGACGAGTATGGTCAACAATACCGTAAATCCCACCAGGCTTTAATGCCTTTATTGCTTCTTCATTCACTTTAGTACGTGTAGCTAGTGATAAGTTATGGTAATTACGGAATGTTAAAACGGCATCTATATTTTTTACATCAAAATCAACATTTGATATATCGTAACGTTTTTCTTCTACGTTACGTTCAAACTTCGACTTTTCACTCAATCTTTTTACTTTACTAAACCCGTCCTTACTTAATAGATCTTCTGCTCCAATCGCAACATAAAGTTGGCCTTTATCTTTTAAAGCGGGAGCAAGTAAAGTGGTATACCAACCGCCACCTGGAATTAATTCAAGTACCGTCATGTCTGATTGTATACCTAAAAATTCAAGCGTTTGCACTGGTTTACGATTACGATCACGTTCTTTATCTTTGTCAGAACGTTGTTCTGACTTCATTGCGGCTTTAATATCTTCACTAAAATTTTCAGCTTGTACAAATCCAGCTGAAAAACTACAGCTAATAAGTAAAGGAACTAATATTTTACGCATTTTTCGTCCACTCCAAATGGTTATAATTGTTTTTATCATAAGATAATAAGTAAATTCCCCCCTTACTTTACCAGTAAATTGAGCTGAAATTATCACAAATAGTCGCGAAATGTATGACAAGTGGTAACAATTTATGTCTGTCTAAGTTACAACAACATCAGTTTTTATAACATTAAATTATAACTAGTTTCTCTATATATTCATTATCAGAAATAAAAAAAGCCCTAAAAGGGCTTTAATATGATTATCGCTGAGCGAGTAAATACTTCAGATGCAGGAACGTGATGAGCTACCAATCTTCATTTTCACAATGGCTAACTGCTTGATTTGCTATGGAATATGAAAAACCCTTGCTGATTAAATGGCGTAATGCTTTTTGTTTTAACTTTAATTCCTCAATTGGCTCTTCACCAAATTTTCTTACCTTTAGCATCAGCGCTTTATCAAAATAGTCTTCTTCTGTTGTCTCTATGGCACTGACGCATTCATTGATTGTTTGCGATGAAAAACCTTTTGCATACAGTTTTTCTTTTATTTTATTAGGGCCGATATTCTTCTCGGTTAGACTCTCTGTTAATCGTTTTGCATAACGAAGATCATTGACTATGTCTCGCTCAATTAAATAATCTAGTGCTGGTTCATTGAATTGTTTATCGTCCTTAAAGAGTAAATTCGCTTTTTGCATTAATGCTTTAGCTGAGTAATCTCCGTATCGTTCAATCATCCATTGCATGTATGATTTGACACGATCATAAGTAATCACTTGTGGTTTGGCATCTTGCTTTTTTTTATACATGGTAATGTTAAATCCTATCACTCTGTATCAGTTACACCCTAATATTTAGCTATTTAATTCTAATGCTTGGCACCACTGACATGCATCAAGAAACTCTTGTTGCAGTATTTCATTACTAATACCATGGAGGTTCATAAGTTGGTGAGTGTTTTCATTCTTATCTGAAATAAATGCCGTTGTTAACTTCAGTAAATCACCTAATACACCATCATACGATATTAGTGCTTTTTCAATAGGTTTAGCGAGTGGCATGGTTTTGATGATTTCAATAACAGGCATGGATAAGATCACTTCGATTGAACTCAGTAAACCTGTGATAAAAGAAAATTCCTGTACACAAGAAAAGTTGTTTTGAATGCTAAGGCATTGCATCATCCTAGCTGTAATCAACGCCTGTTTACAGACTTCATCTGGTTTGTCTGACGTTAGGTTTGATAAGGCTAAAATAGAGATTAACTCTCTTAATTTTTCTTCACCTAAATAAGTCGAGGCTTGTTTTAAACACTTTATTTCAACATTAGTGCCTGTTGAAACATTGTTAACCATTTTTAATAACCCTATGGTCAAGTTAACGTCATGACTAATAATGTGTGATATTTTTTCAAAATCAAGGGTGTTGTTCGCCGTTTCTGTCAGCAACTGTAACATCATCGTTTTTAATGTTGTTAACGTTTGCCCTTCAATCATTTCTGTTTGGTGATAAAAATATCCCTGAAAATAATTGAAACCAACTTCGGCAAGTGTTTGTTGTTGATTTCTTGTTTCCACTCGTTCAGCAATAATTCTGATGTTAAAGGCTCTCATTCGAATGACCGCGGGTTTCAAACGTTTGGTATTAATCTCTTCTATATTTACTTTAACTATAACAATATAGGGAAATAACACATCCCAATGACTAGCCAAATCATATTCTGTCAGCGCTATTTTATAGCCATGTTCATGATAATATTTAACAATTTTAACTAAATTGGTTGACGGCTTTTTATGACCAACAAGTTCAATAACAATTAACTCTTTATCAAACATTAATGGAAATTTATGTATTAAATTACTTTCGGTAAAATTGATAAAAGCCAATTTACCCATACACAAGGTTTGAATATCACTTTGAATATGGTTTTGAATAATGAGCTTAGAGCTGGCAATATCTTGATCAACTTCGGGGAACTTGTTTTCGGCACTATCTCTAAAAAACAGTTCATAGCCAATGGTGTTTAAATTCCTGTCAAGAACCGCTTGTCGAGCAATGTAAGTTTTCTTCATCTCTAAGCCTAGTTACCTTTGCTTATTTAATTATATCGTTATGTGGCTTATTTGTTGATATAAAATTTACTTATTTTACAAATATTATTTACCGTATATTGTGTTTCGCAGCGAGCTCATCCACTGATTTTTTAACAAAATCGTATTGGTAGTAATCTTCATCAACAATTTCGTTGTCTATTTTCACTATGTCTAAATCAATAGTGCGTGGGCCATTTTTATTCTTGGTTCGTACTCGCCCTAATTGATTTTCTATGCTTTTCAAATGGGCTTTCAAGTCAGCTGAATTTAGGTTACAAGTGAATGAAAAGGCAGTATTAATAAAGTCTGCCTGTTCGGTAAAACCTACGGGTTTGGTGCGTAGTAATGTCGCACTATTTATCTGGTCGTCAATTTGTTTAAGTTGCTCAAACGCTTGCTGAATATGTCTTTCAGCATCAATGTTTGAGCCAACACCAACAATGTAAAAAGGCATTAAGCAAAACGCTCTGCAGTGATTGAAACACTTTTTGCGTAACGTAAAGCGCCGGGTTTAGCGACTTTTAACTTCGCGTGTAAGACACCATCAAACGACAGGATCAAGTCGAGTAATATGCCGAGTAATCGTTCAATGGTGTTATAACTTGAGTCGAGCACGATCGCTAAAATTTCTTTATTAATCGTACGGTAGTTAACGCAATCTTCGATTTCATCAGACAACATAGCCTTAGATATATCTGCGTCAATCCAATAATCGATAATGAGTTTTTGTTTGTTCTTGCGCTCTTCTTCGGTGATGCCAAGAATGGTATAAATCTCTAATTTTTCAACATATATGGTGGACATTTTAGGTGACTCCCTCCGTCTATTTTTAATGTTTGTCCCGTAACTGAATTGTTTTTATATAAAAATTCAATGGCTGAATATAAATCAGCTAACGGAACTTTACGCTGTAAAATATTGATGTCTTTACTGTCTATTTGAGCAGCTGCATCCGTCGCATCTAAGACAAAACCTGGTGCTATGGCATTTACGCGTACATTCGGTGCACATTCTATTGCCGCTAATTCAGTTAAGGTTTCTTGAGCTTTCTTTGAAATGAAATAAGCCGATTTACTGGTGTAACGATGTGACAAATTGGCATCTGAAATATTAATAATTTGGCATGACTTATTCTGTTTTACTAGTGCCTGAATCAGTAACCAGGGACTGGTAAGATGAATATTAAGGTTGCTTTGAATTTGCTCTAACGTTGAATCAAGCAATGAGGCTTGTTCAAACACTGAGGCATTATTTATTAATAATTCAATATGAGGAACCTGCATGAGTAGTGCTGCAAAGCGTTGCTCAATGGTCGCAGGATCATTTAAATTTGCCTGCCATAAGACAACCTTGATATTCAATGCTTCTAATTGCACTTTTAATGCTAGTGCCGCTGTTTCAGATTGATTGTAATGTAGGACAATATTCTTGCCGCTTTTGGCAAACTCTTGATTGAGGAACGCGCCGATGCGCTTTGCTCCCCCTGTTACTAATACCCACGCGGTACTGTTCATTAATCTCTTATCAACTGTAAAAATTCAGCACGGGTATCTTTGCATTTCAAGAATGAACCGAGCATGCAAGACGTTTTCATTTCGGAGTTTTGCTTTTCAACACCACGCATACGCATACATAAATGTGATGCAGACATAACAACACCAACACCTTTAGCACCGGTAACGTCCATAATGGCATTGGCTATTTCTTGTGTTAGATTCTCTTGAATTTGCAAACGACGCGCGAACATATCAACGATACGAGCTAGTTTAGATAAACCGAGTACTTTGCCGTTAGGAATATAACCAATGTGACAGAGGCCAGTAAAAGGTAACATGTGGTGTTCGCATAACGAATACAATTCTATGTTGTTAACCACTACCATTGAATCACAATCTGAGCTGAATAATGCGCCGTTGATAACAGTATCTAAATCTTGCTCATAACCCTGGGTTAGAAATTTCAACGCTTTAGCAGCACGTTTGGGCGTATCAACCAATCCTTCACGGTTCGAATCTTCACCTATTTGTTCAATAATCGATTTAAAATCTTGTTCCACTTTTAACTACCTGTTTATTATTAACTTGATATGCCTTTAACACATACGAGCTATTAGGATTAATCCGTTTAGTATAATGACCAAACGAATCGTTTATAGTTAATAACTTACCCTAAAGCCCTTAAATTTCAAGTTCTTATTTTGTAGTTTGAACTATTTAGCGCGATCGGTGCTGTGCTGGCGTTTGAAACGGTGTAGTGAAGCGGAATTGAGTAATAGCGACATCGCTAGTATTTTAGTCATGTGATCGGCCATCTTAATGGAAAATAGCTAACCACACGGTGATTTCATCCATTGATGTTTCTATTACTCTATGTTTTTCATGGGCTTTAATATGCAGATAATCACCTTGTTTGAGCGTGATCTTATCACCATTAATATATTCGATTACACCGTAACCTGATAACACTATCACCCATTCATTTTCAGTTTGGTCATACCACTGGGTATCTGGAGACACATGCCCCTTTGACACTATTCGCTCAATTCTGAGACTTGGTGTCGTGATAATATCTTCAAATATTTCATCGGGTATTTCTGCTGGAATATTACTAAATATATTGGCCAATAACGCATCCTCTCCATGACACCATTAAAATTGCTGAACTATGCTTCAGCAGGCTTTTGATATCCTAGTTTTTTACTTAGAAATATTTCTACAGCTATAAAAGCAAAAGGAATGATCGAAGCGATAGATAAAGACAACCAAATGACGAGTGACCACTTTTGTGTATTAGATACTATTAGAGATACTAAAAGATAGAGCATGAATAACACGCCGTGAGCCATACCTAATTGAAAAACAAAGTCTCGACTAACTAAACCAAGTGTAACACTTAATATTGATAAGAAAGATAAGCCTTCTAAAAGACTGACGACACGAAAAAATTTAAGCATGAATAAAACCTGTAAAATAGAAAAGTGTATTATCCTGTGGTGAGACCGTGGGGTCAACGTTATAAAGCGAACATATGGCGAACACATGACTAGCATTGTATTTTTGGTATATCTCGCCATTGGCTGGTGTACTGCGGGCTTAAAAACTCTCGTCGCATTTGCCATCGTTCATGGTGTCCTTCAGCAGCCAGTTTTAATGTGCTATCCCCATATCTATGATTCACATTATCTAAACATTGCATTAAATGACTATTAGTGTGATCGGGTATAAATAAGTCAGGTTGTATAAACGCTTTACTGTTTAACTCTATTGCACCTACGCCGCAACGGTAGAACCGTACTCCTGCACTGTATATAGAATCAATGACTCGGTTAATCGCGTTCGCTATTTCACAGCTATTATCGGTTGCCATAATAAACGGATAAACAATAGTTTGTTTGTAATAGTATTCATCATGTGGCGAGCTAGAAGCAAATATCATTAATTTTTTAATGAGTGAGTTTTGTCTCCTCACTTTACGGGCAACAATCGAGGCATGTGTTACTAATGCCCCACGTAATTCATTTTTTGTGGTAATGCGCTGACCAAAACT
The DNA here is from genome assembly GCF_002836255.1 of Colwellia sp. 75C3. GTDB lineage: Bacteria > Pseudomonadota > Gammaproteobacteria > Enterobacterales > Alteromonadaceae > Colwellia. The sequence goes on from NZ_PJAU01000061.1 coordinate 126,816, forward strand.
TCGCGTTGAGAAAATCTCCTTTTTCGGTGATTTTATCTCGTCCCAAGACAAGCAACTAATGCCGTTTAATTCACTCACTGTTCTTTCAGTCACTACACTGAATTGTTTTCGCATATGCTTAGGGTTTTGTTTTGCTAATTGCGCGGCGTTGTTAATGCCATCAAACTTTAACCGTTTCGCTATTTTACCGCCAATGCCCCAGACATCTTCTACATCCATGCGAATTAGAATTTCATCTCTGCTCATTTGGCTATCAATAACAGCCACACCATTAAAGCCTGATAGCTTTTTGGCCGCATGGTTTGCTGCTTTGGACAATGTTGCTGTTTCACCAAAACCAACGCCAACGGGAAGTCTGGTCTCTTTCCAAATAGCCTTTCTTATTTGCTGTCCGTATTCATACCAATCCTTTATGCAGCTGTCATAATGGTCAAAATATAAGAATGATTCATCAATTGAGTAGATATACTGGTTATCACAAAATCGGCTCATGACATTCATCATCTGGTCGCTCAAATCTGCATACAGCTCATAATTTGAAGAACGAACAACCACACCATGTTTTTCAAGCAGTGATTTTACTTGAAAGTAAGGTATAAATTTTGGAATGCCAAGGCGTCTGGCTATCGGACAAACCGCACAAATACAGCCATCGTTATTGGTTAAAACAACAACGGGTTTATTGCGTATTCTTGGATCAAACACTTTTTCAGCACTGGCGTAAAATGATACAGCATCAACTAAAGCATACATGCAGCAAGCTCTGGAGACTTATGATGTAGACGAATAGAGCGAGTGACAACGCCTTCTACTGAAAACTGATCTTCAGGGGTAATGAATACGGGAGCAAAATCATCCGAGGCAGATAATAACCGAGCTTTTTTCTTATCAATTAATTTACAAACAAAACAGCCATTATAATTAGCCACAATAACATCGCCATTTTTCGCCGTTAACGACCGATCGACAATAAGAATATCGCCATCAAATATGCCAACACCTTTCATTGACTGACCTGAAGCTTGACCAATGAAGGTAGCATTGGGATGTTTTATGATTAATTGATCAAGCGATAAGCCTAATTCTTTATATTCTGCTGCTGGGGATTCAAAACCTGAGATACCGGCTTCGGCATATATTGGAATAACTTTCATATCAAAATAGTACCACACTGTAATTATGTACAGTATATACTCATTATCATTAAAAGTGCAGGATTTCAGTGAGAATTAAAGTAGTTTGAGATGCCGTAATAGCAGTCTATCTCACTTTTCGGTGAAAAAATGAGGTAATACCATGATGAGTATGGGAAGCGAACACTTTAGTTTTTAAACGTTTTACTGAAGTTACCATTCTAGCTAATGGGATACTCTGTATGAGTACCCCCATAGCGTATTATTATAAAAAATAATACGGGTATTCGTTAACGGTGACTGATTAACACCATAACTACTGGTTATATGCCGTAGTTTGCGTCAATCAATTTGCCTACGGTAACATTGTCAATGGCTTCGTTTGCATCAAGCCAAGCTATAATAGCTTCTAAATCTTCATTAGTTGCTGATTTATAACGATGATCTGAACAGATAAATGCTGTAAATAGTGTCTTGTCTCCGCCGCCGCCCATAGAAAGTTCACGGCTTTCAACAACGTCTACCAACTGACTTAATAGCGAATCAAAGTCATCTGAATTTTTTGCATTCAAAGTACATGAAAATTCAAAGCCTAACATAGCAAATTCATCTAAATATAGTTTTTTACGTAATCTACGGTTCTTAGTACTGTTCATAATTTTCCTTGGGGATATCAACGCCCTAATAAAGGGCGAAATTTAGTTGGCTGAAATGGAACGTTGTGATCTTACACCACTTTGCTCATTGTTAATTTTCTTATTGTGTTTTCTTTAACGCTTACGATAAACCATCTTCCATCATAGTACTTTGAGGCCATTTCTAGGAAAGTATATCGATGAAGTCATTATATTTAGGTGAGTTTCCCAATGGAGGTATAAGATATTATCGAGACTGAAAAAATTTAATAATGGGAATTAACAGGAGTTGTTTTCAATACTACAGTTTCAGTGAGCATTTTTCATATCATTAAGTAGATAAAACAATCACTTACGTAACTACCGCTGAGGTAGATGAATAGGTGTTGTCGCCCAATTAAAGACCAAACTACTCTTCTATTTGCGCTATTGGGCTGAATCGACTGAATCCAGTGTTTTCATTAAGCTCTAATATACCCTTTTTCAATAAAGATTGGATGGCTTTATTAATAGAATTACATAGCTTCACGCCATCTAAATCATTATTACAAACATAAAAGCTTTCTAAAACAGCTATAGGGTTATTTAGATCGTAATGAATTTTATTGGCCTCACTATTTTCTATTACCGCTTTCACCGTGCCTGGATAACCGCCTAAAACACCCGCGACTCTTTTATTTAGCAACAATTTGATATTGATAATGTCATTTTCTTGAAAGGTGAAATTTAATCGGGGATTCGATGTTATTTCTTTTCCGTAAGAATATCCCTTAACAACTGCTAAAGTTTCATTTTCAAAATCTGATAGTTCAGCCAAAGCTGAATCATGAAGTGTGAACAGTATTATTCGTTTATAAAAAATAGGTCTTGAAACGACATATTGATCCTTTTCCCCTGGTAGGTGCTCCCATAATTCAGGGAAATAGCTGTCAAACTTGCCATTTTTAATACCTATTCTTGCCCTGTTCAAAGACGTTAGGGTTAATTCAGAATTTTTACTCATTTCCATAAATATTGCATTATTTAATTTATTAAATAGACCCGTACCGTCTGTCTTAATTAAACCCGGAGTCAAATAAGTACCTATTTTCACAGGCTCTTCAATATAGCCAACAAAGGCATAACTTGTTGGTATAAAGGTTAATTGCCAACTACTTAACACGATAAAACTTGTAATAAATTTCATCACTTTGAAGAGATGCTTTGTCAAATTAAGATGCCCTAAAAGTCATTATAACTTCAATTGTTTTAGTTGTTTACACGGCTAGTGTTTGCATATTACAAACTTAGCAGTGAAAGTTAGTCAGTGCAAACTTAGAAAAACCACCGGTTGATGGCATACAGCAGTGATTTAGCATTGCTCATGAGCACGTTGTGCCAGTCAGCAGCAACCTGACGCAACCAATAATAATAGTCTGAACACGTTGTTAGCCGCTTTTAGCAACACAAACCACGCTTATTATGGTTATTCACTAGCAGGGGCAACCCATGCCGATTTATTCCTTGATGCTGCATTAGGATCTGCTACTTACCTTACTGGTTCATCTTCTTCCACTACATTACTCACTGGAGCCGATGGTACACTCTTCAAAACAATAATGGGTGACGCATATGCCCCTAACACAAATATAGTATGGCGCTACAGATTAGCCGATAATGTCACTGCATATTCAAGTTCATTGAATCATACAACAAACTGGATTTCTGGCACTTCCAGTAACACGAATGTTACTAAAGGTGTTTTCTATTCGTTGATGACACAAAAGCCATTACCAAAAGGCTCTGCGCAATAAGCAATAGATCCCCAGTTACTAGATTCGCCACCTTCATGTGAACCGCTCAATTCGAGGATTTTAGCAACCAACTCATTGACATTTTCGCAGCAGAGATCTTTAGTAAAGGTAAATTTTAGTCGCTTTATCGGATGCTCTTATTAGCAATTGTCATATAGCATTGGGAGATAAGAGAATTAGCAGGAATAGAGAATTGATAAAGCGACTACAGCTGATCAATATTAGAATACAAATAAGGTACTTATGTTAACCAATCAAGCGCATCATCACGCTCGGTGAAAACTTCAATATTTAACGCTGTGGAGCTGGGGATAGTTGCTGAAAATTCAGCACTCATTTTGGCCAATTTATTGGGAGCAAAAATTGCTATTTTATCTATTGCGGCTAAAGTGCCAAATTGAATAAGTGCATCAAGCTGTGTGGAGTAGGAATTGCTTTTATTAATAAGTAATGAAAATGAATGACTAAAAAGAGAAAGTAAAAACTGATGAATTTCATCAACCATTTCAAGGTTAATGTCAGCGCCACTATCAACGGTAATCTCAGCAAGACCACTACGCAGTACGCAAACTTTGGCAAAAGATATTTGGTGAACGTCCATATTTCGTACTTAATCCTTTAACTTTTTTCTTTAATTTCAACAAGCTTAGTATAATCAATTACACGGCTTGTTGAAATATATTTCTGATAGTTACTTAATATTTATTACGTTCACATTAATTTAACATTGTATAAAAACAGTTACTTACCCTGAAATAAATCAGCCTACCAATGTATTGGATCCACCTTGTAGTAATTTGTCAGTTGCTTATAAAGTGCAGGATGTTCTAGTGAAAATTGTTTTGATTTTTCAAAAAACACTTCACTAACAACAGCAAAAAATTCTGCTGGCTCAGTAGCGCCATAATAATCAAATATTGAAGGTGTGCCCGTTGCTGCTTGCCTTTTTAAAATTTCGAATTGTTTAGAGAATATGTGAGACCAACATTGATAACTTTGGTCTTTACCCAAGATAGGCGAACCATTGGCGCTACCATTTTCTTGATCAAGTTGATGTGCAAATTCATGAATGACCACATTATGGCCATCGTTTGGTAACTCGGCGCCATGTAGACTGTCTTGCCAAGATAAGACTATTTTACCAAAGTCCCATGATTCACCTGATAAAGATATTTTTCGAGTGGACTGAGTACCATCAGCACTACGTTGGTTTTGCTCTTTAATAAACGCGCTTGGGTAAACTAAAATCGTTTTTAGTTTAGGGTAATAATCTGTTTTTCTATTGAGCAGCAGTAAACATGCTTGAGCAGCAATAGTAATTTTTATTTCATCGGTTATGTTAACGCCATTGCAACCGACAAATTCTTTCTCCGTGATAAAAACTTGAATATGTTGTTTTAGCTGCAGCTGTAGATCTGTAGGCATCTGCCTAAAATAAGGCATACGTTGCTGAATGATTTTTCGCCATTCTTTTTTGAATGGTAAGCTTCTAACCTTATCGCGCTTATATTCACGCACATAGGGTTTAGCCACCATATAGCCAATAATTGCGATGCCAATAAAGAGCGGCAGAAGAATAATCAAAATAACTCCCCGAATTCAATAATCATAAGGATACCAATGTATTAAAATAATGAGCTTTACTGATATCTTGGTACGAGGGGAATAAATTTCAAGCCATAGTGGTTTATTAGCTGATAAAGAAGGACGCTAATGGCAGCCTCCTTTCTTAATTAATTTGTTAAGAGAGTCGCGGGAATAGATGAAAACTCCTTGTTAATTTATAGCGTTTACCAAATTAACAAGGGCTAAATTCATTGTACGTGCAGTGTTATACTTTTTAACGTTAATCTTATTTATTATTTGAATGTAGTACTTAACGCATCGATTAACTTGGCGCTATTATTGACTTCAATACCACAGTTATTTACCTGTTCAGCTAAATCAGCATTATTTTTAGAGATGCCATCTATTGTGGTAATACTATGATTTATTTGATTAGCTACAACACTTTGTTCTTCAGCCGCTGTCGCTATTTGCGCTGTCATATCACTTACCTGATTAACACTATTGATAATACTTTCCATGGTCTGATTTATTTTTACTGTATCTTGTGAACAATCTTCAGCATCAGCTTTACTTGCCAACATTACTTTACTCCACTGCTGTAATGTTGATTGTAATGCTTTAACCGAAGCATCTATTTGAACGGTAGCCCCCTGTGTTCTACTTGCTAAGGCTCTAACTTCATCGGCGACCACGGCAAAACCACGGCCTTGCTCTCCTGCTCTTGCCGCCTCGATAGCTGCATTTAAGGCGAGGAGATTGGTCTGATCGGCAATACCTTGAATTTCTGACATAATGGTAGATATTTTATCGACATCTTTAACTAAATCAATGGCACTTTCTGCTGCTATACCCACTTCATTTGCTAGCGTAGTAATTTTAGCTTGGGTTACCTTAGTTATTTCGATATTTTGTTTACATTCTGCTTGAATACTAATTACTTTGTCATGAGTGTGAGTTGTATTGGCACTCACCTCATCTATGGTTGCGCTCATTTGAGTAATTGCCGTGGCAAACTGTTCAATATGAGAATTTTCCTCGTGTATGCCTTCGAGCATGTTATGTGATGCTTGTTCTAGCTCTGTCGCGACCTTGATAAGACTTCGACCTGAATCTTTACTACGGCCTAAGATAGTATTGATTTTTGCCTTATATAACTCAGCTGAGTAATTAATGATGTTGGTCAATCCTTTACCTGAAAAAACAAGTCGTGATGGACTATCAAGTGTTTTTTTAGTTAGCGCAGCTAATCTTGGGAAAACAAACAATTCCTCTGAGAAAATCAGTAACATTAACGCTACTGTGGTCAGTAAAATAGCCGTAGAGATTAATGGTGTTGCATACAGCCCGTTAACTATACAAGCAAGCAGGATAATAATGGCAGCGATGCTACGTTTGAGCATTGTATTGGCATTAAAATCTTGAGTCGTTTTGCCATTATTTATTGCATCATACAACTGCTGAGCTTTTTGCTTTTGACTAGCCGATGGCTTAGACCTAACTGATTGATAACCAACAACACGATTATTTTCATAAAGAGGCGTTACATACGCATCAACCCAATAAAAACCACCGGCTTTGCAGCGATTCTTAACCATGCCACGCCAAGATTCACCTGATTTTAGCTTTTGCCATAAATCAGCAAAGGCTTCTTTTGGCATACTCGCATGACGGACAATATTGTGATGTTGACCTACTAACTCTTTTAGGGAGTAACCAGAGACGATACAAAATTCATCATTGGCGTAGGTTATTCTGCCATTGAGATCAGTAATTGAGACAAGTTGGTCGGAATCTGAAAAAGTAATTTCATTGGCTGAAGCATGATTCATTGAGTTATATCCAAAAAAGTAAGCTGTTAAGGGAATAAGAAGTTTAAGTAAAATTAAACAATTAAAGGAGATAGGTGAGCAATCGATATTAGGCACGTTTATTTGATATATATCAACAAATAACATGTAAAAATGTAACTTAAATCATTACTTACATTGTAAATCTGTGATCCTAGTTATTTATTTGTAATCGGCGGTAAATTGAAATTTTAATCGCAGTTTATTGTAGAGGGAATTAGTATTGTCCCCTCAAAATTCAGGCATAAAAAAGCCCGGTAATGTGCCGGGCTAGTAGTGCTTTTAGTTGCTGTGTATAGACTACTTAGTGATCACAATAACCTCGCTGTCATTCATTTTACTTGCCTTAGATAAACCCAAATAAGCAGGTTGGCGACTATCAAGGGTAAAAAGGGGTGGTACTGGATTATCAGTAAATGCACTGTGCCATTCAATAACGGCAAAATCATCAATATCTAACTGAGTTATAGTGCCATCAACCATTTCAGCTTCAACCAATACACGATAACTTTTATAACCAATTCGTGGAGAATTATAATCGACTTCCACACTTTTCCAGTTAGCTGAGCCGTTTAGTTCAACCGTTTTAATCAGGTTTTTAGGACTATTTTCAAAGGCATCAAATAACTTTTGTCTCTTTTTTCTTCCTTGCCAGTAATAATGTAATTTAACGGCTTTTTTACTTCGATAATTGGCTTTAATGGTTACTTGTCTACTGGCAGAATAAACACGCCAAAAACTTTTTACACCAAAAGACGTTGACTGTTTGTTATTCAGTGCTAACGCAATACTGGTATCACCACTCGCACCATAATTATTTAACGACATGATACTTCTATCAAAAAACAAACCACGTTCAGGGCTATCAAACGTTGAAAAGCTTTCAAAATCACTGCCATTGACTAAGTTTTTACCTAGGCGATATTTTACTTGCTCATCTTCTATCAATACTTCACTAAGCTGTTGCTGCCATGGTAGATGATACAAACTCGCTATCTTGCTGCCTTGAGAAAAAGTTAACGCATGTTTAACGGCTGTATCAGTATCGTCGTTAATTTTAGCTGGAGTATTGTTAACAGATTTTACCGTAACTGATGGGGTTTTAGCATTGATAACACCATGACCACCCGATTGAGTGATAAGCGTATTTCTCACTTTAGAAAGCTCTGTTAGGCGCTTCATCACAGTATAACGATTAGCCCCTGTTGCAGGTGTTGGTTTATAGCCTTTAACGTATAAAGGGACTATTTCTGCGCGATGAAATTTACCTTCATCTAACCAAACATATAAAATGAAACTGTGTTGTGTGGCGCTAAAGTTTTGGTCAAAAATAAAATTGCCCATTGAGTACGCTATTAGCTTGTTATCATACAGCTCTAGACCTTGAGTAACATGTGGATGATGAGCAATGGCCAATGCTGCGCCATTATCTAAGGCTGATTTTAATCGTTGCTCGGTAACACCCGTTGGGCTATTCGCATATTCTTGACTACCATGGTATTGCACTATGGTTACTCGGTCTTGATTCACTTCTTGTTGAACCGAGTTAATAATATTAGTCATTGAACCATAAGCAGCGCCGCCATGTTTGTGGTTAGCTGTTTGCGTAGGATCAGAACTTCCTTCCCAGCCGACATAACCTAACATAGAGAATTCAGTTCCCTTTATGGTATCGTGATGCGCTTGTAGTGCTTGTCTCTCATTCATACCAGCGCCAGAAAAACCCAAAGGACTTTCCTGGAGAAATTTCATGGTCGCTTCCATGCCGGGTTCTAGATAATCATAAGTATGATTATTACCTAAACTGACGTAATCAACACCCGCCCACACTAAAGCGTCGAGTATTTCAGGTCGAGAATAAAACGTAACTGATTTCGGGGCGCGATCACCTGGTTTTGTCTCGGCGATTTGCGTTTCTAAATTAACCGCGGCGTAATCAGCAATGCTCATGTAGGGTTTTATATGTTCGACAATAGCTTTACTGTCGCTAAGTCTAGTCTCGGGATGAATGAGTACCGAGTCACCAAAGTAAGGCTTATAATAACGGCGATCCATCATCACATCACCACCAAATGCTAACATCACGCGTTTAGCTTTTTTGGTAACTAAGGTCATATCTGCAATCGTTGCATTCGCTTTTTCCTGAGAGAAAAGCTCATAATGACTGAAGGTTTGAATGCTCTTAAAATAACCTTTCTTTACAAAACTAAGCTGATAAATATCTTTAACTTTCGTCGGTATAACAAAGCGCCCCTGTTTATCGCTGGTAACTGACTTATTGTTCAGGGTGATATTTACATAACTTAAGGGTTGTTGTGATTCATCAAGTAAACTGCCGGTTATATTAACCGTTTGATTTGCACTAACATTAAGCTGAAAAACAATAGCAGCGATTAGAATTATTATTGTTATAAACTGTCTCATATTTGTACCCAAGTTTGTTGTCCCTAAAAAGGCTATCCATAAGTTATATATCGAGTATATACAATCAAAAAGAAGATATTCATTCCTATCTATAAGTCACGTATAACCTAAGGGTATAGCTTAAAGGTGCAGTGTAACGAAAGCTAGTCGAAATGGCGCTATTCCTTAGGTATTACCTTCGTTAAGAGTTCAAAATTCGATGTCAAAGGTGAGTTAAATCAAATGCATTTATTGAGTTATCTTTGTATTAACTTTGAATTAGCTTTGAATAAAATTTCTTGTCCTCAACGTAGAAACTTTCCTTTACTGACAATGCTTATCAAGCCATAACCTTTATTTATGGGGTAGTAAAACTTAAGTCTTTTCATTTTTAAACATAAAATTACATGATGGTAATCCAAGGTGACTAACAATGATTTTTACAAGGTGATGATAATGACTAATACTGACAATACCCAGACACAAATGACAACAGACAATAGCAACCAGGCCGATAGTTTCGTAACTGGCTCAACGTCTAATGCCGCAACAAGCTTAGTAAATAAAAGTAATGCGACAGAGAATAAAACGATGCAAACAGATGCACCGCTAATGAGATACTTCGATTTAGCCGATGAGGCAGATTATAACTATGTATTAGGTTATAACTAAGATAATGGTTGGTCAGATCAATAGTACTTTGTGAAAATGATTACTGTAGTTGTTAATAATCGATATTTTCTATATTGGTAATGCTTAATACGCCTTCGGATAAAATATTGCTACTTAATCGCTCTTTCAATTGATGGTGAATGTTACTTATTTCGTCAACGATATAAAGTACTGTTATTATTGCCAAATTACTTTGCTACATAATAAATAAGTAAATCAAGACTTACCTAGTACTTTACCCTTTTATATAACAATAACTTTCCCGTCCAATGCCTTATACGCGAATGATCCCCTGCCTTTGAAAACCACACTGCCCAACTGATGTATTTCACTGAATAATAATTTCATAATCATCTGAAATATCGAGCTAAAATAGAGATGTTGATTTTAGGTGTTTTTCAAGACAGTGTCGCCTAAGCCTAAGTTGTTAATTACGTTCACAACGGGAACGTCAAAGATATTCATATTATGCTTCTACATTACTACCTGTATAGTATTATTTTCTTCTATAGAGCCAAAATAGAGGTTTTGCCCTTCTACATATACACTCAAATTAGTCACTGTAATCGTCCCATCTTCAAAAGAGTATATCCACTCAAGATGTAATACATGTTCACCTGTATCTGATTGTAGGACTTTATGCTTGATGAGAGGCGAAGTAAGATCTGAAGAACCATTAAAATTATGACAATCAGAATCAACATAAAATTTCCAAGTATCAATTACAGTGTCATCAGAAAATGTATATTGTTTTTTTGTGATTCACTATTTTTATCCGCGTTAGTAGATGTATAGCATTCACTTGATACCCAAGTTCCAATTATCTGCTCTTCAATTGAGTTGATTTTTTCATCTTTTGATTTACAAGAAGCAAGACTGAATATAAATGAAAGTACAAATAGATATTTAAGCAAGAGGAGTCCTTTAAATATAACGTTTTGCTAAGGGGCTAAAAGTGGCTGGCTATAATAGCGAGGTACGAGCACAGCCAACTATTTGTGTCCGTTTAAGCAACTTTTTAAGTTACCGATTGCACCAACCAATCAACTACTGAATACCCGCCCAAAGTCGCTGTGGTGGCAATGAGAGTAAATACACCTAAGCAACCACCTCTTTTACTTGAAGAGTAAACTTCTGCTTGGTTATTACTAGGTCTACTTCTTAACCATTGAACATGACAAGTATTACAATATAAACGAGTTAAGCCTCTATTCCACGCGGTAATACTTCTCGAACCAAATCGTTCGTTTTTTTTACACTTAGAACAGTTGAATGAACTATTTTTTGGTTTCTTTTGACGGTTTAGTAAAAGGAAAGCAATAACAGCAGGAACACCAAATATAACCGAGCTTTCTATGTTGCTTGATTTGAAATATATATATGCTGTAAATACTACAGAAATTACTAAAACAATAATCAGGATGTAATCAAAAATATTTTTAGTTTTAGGCTCAACTTGCGTATGACTTTTATTGTTGCTTGTTTTAGGTAAGCCTTCAATGGCAACACTAGTTGCCTTTAATCTATTTTGATCATCTTTTTTATCAACAAATACAACAACATCTCCAATCTCTGGTCTTCGACCTTTAGTCGTAAGACTAGAAACATGAAAAAACACTTTTTGGTTGTCGTCTGAGGTTATAAAGCCAAAACCTTTATCATCTTTCCACTGGCTTATTTTTCCTTTCATATTATCTAAAGACTCCATTCTCGTTAGGTAATTTATCCGACTTGAAAACCCTTGTTAGGTGAAAACCCATTAATTGCGCCTATTGCTTTGCAGTGTTTAGGTTGACAATAAACGATTTACCACCAAAACCATGCTTATTACATTTGGCTCTAACTATTACCTTAGAGGTTTTTGCGGGAATTTTAATACCACACTGACTACGTGTAAATGGTTGCTCATTAACGTGAGGGTGAGCAAGATCTCGGTAACCAAGTTGATTACCCTCTAAATCTATAACTTCCCAGCGATCTGAAAAATGATCCCAGCCTTGGTCATCATGTTGAACTGAAGAGCCAAAACACCAGCTACCGCTTGGTTCTTTAGTAGCTAGAACATTTGTCACCTGAGCAAAATCCAAAGACGTAGAATAAGTATCTACATCGAATTCAGATGCTAATACTGATGATGTAAATAACGATAATATTAATACAAGTCGCATGTAAACTCCATTTCACCTAACGCCCATTTAAGGGGCTGATAATAGTTTGCTAAAATGTGTAGCGAAGCGAAACTGAGCAAACTGTTAGCAGTCCCGCTTGAAATTCTTGTTACATTGCACTTTATTCAGGGCTAACAACATTGCCATAAACTTTATTTTGCATTGGTCGTTTAACTAAGTAAATAGCTCCGTTATTATTCATTTCTTTAATTTTACTAAAGGAAATATAATCTGGTATTAAGGTAAAGTAATCACTGTTATGTAGTTCACCATACTCGATGCTATTTACTACAGCATATTGCCATTGATAGAAAACACTCCCATAAACTATAGCTACGTTATCATCAGTAACACGTATAACCTTAGCTAATTTATATTTGCTCTTTCGTTCTAATTTATCATTGAGAAGCTGCATATCTAGAAAATAAATATCATTAACTTGGGGATTTAAAATAAAAATCGAAGCTTCTGCTTGCTCAGTTTTATGCTGCTCATATCTTTCGTATCCAAAATATATAATCACAAGCAAGAAAATCAATAGTACGAGTTTATTTAAGGGGGTTGATAACTCTGGTTTGAGTTGTTTTGTCTCTAAGGTATGCAGCACTTTAATTAATCCCTTTAAAGTTAGTTGAAAGTTCAGTGATAAAGCCTTAAATGTTCTGTAATACTAAAAATTAGAATGACAAAATCTAAATTAAACTCCAATGTTCATGTGCAACAACTAACTATGCCACCCATGATAATTACAAGCAATAACGGCGCGCTGATACTTGTATTATTTGTTGCGTCCTCATCAAATAAAAAGGTATTTTTCGAATCCCCCCCTATCTACTAACAACTTACGGAAAATATGGTCAAAATCATCGGATTTTAAATGCACTTATACGTCACACGAAAGAAACTTAACCTGATTTTTAGACTAATTAAGATTAATAAACTCGATTATGCGCTATTTAAACAAGCTTGGGCATTGGCTATACCATGTGTGCGTTGCAAGCCTACATGTTCACTAAACTCACACAAGTGCTCTGCGGTTCCTACTGCGCCCGTAAAGATACGCTCAAAATCTGACATTAGCTTTAACCAACTTTCATCACTGATGTGTAATCTTGCGAGAATGTTGGCAGATTTTTCATTAATAGCGCCATGTTTATCATCACGAAGTACTCGCCCAGTTTCATCCACTAATGTTAAGTAGTCTCTTAAGCTAAAGCGAATACCCATTGTTTTTTGGTGGTGTTCATTACCTGTAAAGGCTAATAATGTTGAAGGTTGCTCACCTTTTACCGCCGCTTTTATACGTAATTGAATACTGGTGAAGTGAGACTGCTCTGGTGTAGCGGCAATACCTGCCCGTACGGGGTTTAAATCAACGTACGCCATGCACGACAGTATTGCCCCTTCATCTAGCAGTGCTTGAGATTTAAATCGGCCTTCCCAAAAATGCCCTGTACAGTTATCTTCTCGGTTAGCTCCCCTAGCGATGGGCTCATTAAGGGAGCGCATAAACCAACTGATATCAATGAGTCGCTTTTTATAAATGTCAGCCGTACTTTCAACCATCGCCAATTGAAACTTATCAAGCGGTTGTTTAAGCTGGTATTTTTGAGTCAACAATGTACCTTTAAACAACTGGTGCCAACGCTGAAGTATCTCTGCTGTTGACCAGCTTTTAACTTTTTCACTATCAACGTGTAACACAAGGTGTAGATGATTATGCATCACGGCATGTGCGCAAATGTCGATAGCAAACACTTGAGCTAATTGAAATATTCGTTTTTCAATCCATGTTCGCCTGTGTTCATAACTAACACCTGTTTCTGTATCAATCCCACACAAAAATGCCTTTCGCACCGTGCGACTGCAAATGTGATAAAAAGGCGTGTCTAATAAACTTATTTGTTGTGAACGAGGCTTCGGCATAACAATAACCAAACTTAACAAAGGTAGATTAAGTGTAGGTTATTGACGTGAACATGAGGAAGTTATTATGGGTGGCCTGATAAGCTCCTGAACTAGATTACGCTTAGTTTATGCTTGCTCCAAAAAGTAAAAAATCACGAGATAGGCACAGTTCACTGAGAGTGATATATATGATAGTCACACTAAAAAGACAAACATTAAGATTTACAGACGTCCAAAACCATAAGCCGACATCGAAGTACCATCTATCGCTTGTTTGCATATGGATAGCTACATAGGCCAAATAAAGCCAGCCAGGAATAAGGGGCATTTACCCAAAAGGATTACCTTATTGTTCGTCCGTATGGGTAATGTTCAATACTGATATTAATTTTTCTACAGTGCAATGATGGCTTCAATTTCTATTTTTAGATCATCACAAAAAAGTGCATCGATTTTTATCAAAGAACTCGCGGGGATATCATCGCCATAGAGATCAAATAGTGTCGTTCTTAACAAATCCATTTCACTAAAGTCACTGACAAATAATGTTACTTTGATCAGATTTTTAAGTGTGACCTTGTGAACCTTGCAAATGTGCTTGAGCTGAGCAAAAATGGTCCGAGTTTGTGCTTCTATTCCTTGCTCTTGCGCTGAACGACCAAATGCTGTGAGTCCCGATGTGTACAAGGTATTGTTATGTATAACACTGTGGGTATAGGGACCAAGTACTTCACCCAATTCATTGTAATTTTTTCTTTGAATTCTCATGATTATTGTCCTTTTAGTTCAGCTTTCGATTGAACTTTATTGCTCATTACGGTCGTAAGTTTGTGAATTTCTGGTGCGCTGAATAATGAAATCAATGCCGCTGCAGGCCAAGCTAAAATAAAGGCATGAATCCATTGCTGATAGAATTCCGGAGACCAGCCAAGATTTATCCAAGTGACCCAAGCTGTCATTAGAAATGACAGCTGTAATGACATGATGAGCGAGAATAAAATACGATGGATCATGAGAGTTTCTCTAGTTTTTCTATGTATCTAACTTCAGTCAATGATTGGGCTAAATAGGTTTTGGTATGGGGTTGGTTGAAATGTTCTTTTAAAGCGTCTTCGTTGATCCATTCTTCCCAAAGCATAAATAAACTGGGGTCTTCTTTATGCTGTAATACGTCAAAGAAAATACAGCCTTGCTCTTTGATGGTTTGTTGTTTCAATGCTTGCAGTTCTGTTTTGGCTTTTTCTGCTGGTATATCGGCTGAAACCTTTAGGCCCGCGCTGATCCATAGTTTCTTCGAAGGTAAGGCTTTAGATGTTGTCATGGTTATCTCTGTTATGTATTTACGGGAATCTAAAGATATACACTTACGAATATGAAATATATACTAGATTTACCAATCATTAATTGCAAATATGAAATCATGTACGATGATATCGTTCTATTTGTGCACATAGTGCAACAACAAGGCTTAGCATCAGCGGCAAAGAAGTTAAACTTGCCTCCGGCTACAGTGACTCGGCGTTTACAGCGCTTAGAAGCTTGTATTGGTCACCAGTTGATTCACCGTTCGGCGCGCCAATTCAGACTGACCCATGAAGGAGAATCTTTCTATCAAGCTTATGCCAGTTTAGTTGAACAATTGGAGCAAACTCACCAGCAACTTACTGGTGAGTTAACTATGTTAGCGGGGCCTTTAAAAGTTTTAGCGCCCACTAATATCTCTACAGGTTTGCTGCAGCCGATGTGGTCAGGTTTTATTAAAACCTATCCTGATATCAAACTCGAATTGATACTAAGTAATAGTGTGGACAGCATGCTGTCGTCTGGGGCTGATATCGCACTACGTATTGGTCCGCAAGAATCCTCAATGCTTTATCAAAAGCGTTTAGGGTCATTGCAAACGGTGTTAGTTGCAACTGCAGAATATTTAGCCCTTCAAGGTGAACTAGAAAGTCTCGAGGAACTTGAACGGCATCGTTTAATCGGAACTAATACATTAGTAAGTTGGGCCATGCTGAATACAGTGACGGGGAAAAAGCAGGAACTTCGCCCTAGATTTTCGGCCTTAGTAAACGATGTAAATATGGTGACACAGCTGGTATGTGATGATCTGGGTATTTCACTTTTACCAATGAGCGAGGTGAGTCATTTAATAAAGTCAAAAGCATTAGTACGAGTATTACAATCTTGGCAGGGACCAAATCGAGATCTCTATGCAGTATGGTCCAGTGGTAAGCTGTTAAGTGCTAGAGCTAACTGTTTAAAAGTTTACATGCAAGAGTATTTGGAAAATACTATGATACTAGATTGAAAGTTTTACTTGAAGCAATGAGCGTCAGCACTAACGAGTTGATTAAAACCAGCGTAATAGGCTTTATCGAGTTAGCATTATATAAAATTGACGGTTGTTTTAAACTATACGACCGTCAATAACAGTAGTATTAACTGTTACACTGAGTAACAGCTTAACCACACCCTATTTACTGAATAAATTCTCCGGCTAATACATCGAGAAATTGTTCATTTTCTATCACCAGTTTACCGTTAACAATCACCTGCTCTATTCCGACCGAGTAATTATTCCATTGGCTAAAGTTTGCTTTAGGTGCAAAGTTCTGTTGATCAAAAACAATGACATCAGCCTTATAGCCCACTTTTATAATACCGCGTTCATTAAGACCCAAAATTTTAGCTGTTTGAGATGAACTTCGATTGATAAACTCGGCCATAGTAAGCAATTTCTTGTCGACTACATATTCTTGATATTTTTGCGGGAAACTTGCGTATTTTCTCGGGTGACCGTTTGTGCCATCAGAGGAAGTCACCACCCAAGGTTGCACCATAAAACGTTCAACATCCTCTGGTGACATATTAAAAGACGCGACTCTCACGTCACCTTCTAACACCATCGAAATAGCGGTATCAACGACAGATAACTTTTTCAGCGCTGACACCTGCAGTAAATTTAAACCCACTAAACTTTTATCGTTAAATTCGGTAATATAAAGCGACTCAGGGCCACCTCTGCGACGAATATTCTCGGTAATTTCTTCCGCTAACTTTTCTGCTAAATCAGCTTGTTTTAAGCGTTGATGAAAAGCGGCTGTTGAATCAGCCATTACCCACTTAGGCATTACAGCACTTCGCATCTTAGTACCTGATGCTAACCAAGGGTATTGGTCAGCCGATATTGAAGTACCCTTTTGCTGTGCTTGGATAATTTTTGCTATTGCTTGTTCACTTTGCCCCCAAACATCAACACCTAACGCCTTTATATGGGCTAAATGTAGATGTATATTCGCTTTATCAGCTATGTTAATAGCTTCATCTAACGCGGCGGTAAAACCTATGTTGAAAGTACTCTCATCACGTAGATGGGTATCATAAATACCGCCGTAGTGACTGGCAATTTTGGCTAAGGTGATAACTTCATCAGTATTAGCATAACTCCCTGGCACATAATATAAACCCGTTGATAAGCCAATAGCTCCCGCTTCCATCGCGGTAGTTAATAGTGCTGACATTTCTTCGAGTTCTGTAGGAGTAGAATAACGCTGTGCTCTACCCATGACTTGTTCTCTTAAACTACCATGGCCCACTAAAAATGCGGTATTCGTTCCGATACCATGAATGTTTAGTTTTTCAATCATCGCGTTGATATCAACCGGCCCACCACCATCATTACCATTGATAACGGTGGTGACACCTTGGGTTAGGTAATTTAAGTTATGATTTTTATCTTTACTTAACAGCTCAGCTAACGAGTGCGTATGTGGATCAATAAAACCAGGGCTTACAATTTTACCTTTAGCATTAATAACTTTTTCAGCGTTAATGCTGTGCTTACCAGTCGGATATAAGCCACAAATAATTTGCTGACAAATAGCGATATCTAAGGCTTGTGCTTGATTATTATCACCGGTGTAAACCATGCCATTGGTGATTAATAAATCGACGTTATCAACTTTGATGTTTTGGCCTTCGATCGAGCAAGCACTCAGTAGTGCTAGACTTACCGCCAAGCTGATTGATTTTTTAAAGGTGACTTCTTTAAAGCTAATATTTTTAAAGATAATCGTTTTATTATTAAATACACGCATCGCTTTTCCTATTCTTTATCGTGATCTACATCGGATAACATATTAGTCATTAATAACCTTGCAGAATTATAAGCAATTCGCTTTATCTTAATTCTATCGGTATTGTCACCCATTTCATAAGTAATAGCATGAACACCAAATTTATCAGAGAAATACTGCTTTGAAACGCCTAAGTCAGGGTTATTACCCGGTCTTATTACCACATTGAAATTAGGCATTTGTTTATCAAGGTCCGCTAACCAATGCGTAACAAAGTAAGCCTGTTCAACACCATAATCTACCGGCATAGTGTAAAAGATGTCACTTTTAGTCGAATGAAAATCTACGGCAAATTTTATTTTTTGCCCTTCTTTAACTAATTGTTGTAAATAATCATCTATCATTCTCGTTTCAACTTGAGAAAAGTCATTCCAGTCGCGGTTTAAATCTAAACCATTGGCATTACTACGCCAGTTTCCCGCTTGCACGCCATCTGGGTTAATGTTTGGGATAACAAGTACATTAAATTTTTCTAAGTAATTTTGGCTTAGCTTATTATTTGATAACAAAGTTTCCACAAAAGGAAATAATGCTAGTGCACCGGTAACTTCTGGTGGATGTTGACGACCTAAAATAACTAACCAATCTTTTGCGCTATCATTACGGCTTTCCATTTTGTAAATTGGACGGCCCTGTGTTGAATTACCTAATACACTGTGAGTGAAGGTATTATTGCCAGCTAATTTTGTCGCCCAATCGACATAATATTGATTATTTATGATCTCTTGTGCTGCAATGATTACCGGCTTGTTCGATGCGGTCATTTTCATGATTAAACGCTTACCGCGTAATTTATAATCTTGTAGTTGCCACGCTTCGCCATCACGACTAATTTTCGGTGGATAGCGGTGTTCATCACCACGCACTTTCATGGTGATGGTAATATCTGTGTTTTGTTCAGCCTGTACTTTAAATGCGTACCAAGGACTTGAGTTTATTATTGGATTGTTTTCAGCGACCAATACAATTTGAAATTCATTGTCAGCAACGCGTTTACACTCATCCATACGACCTGCAGCAAAGTTAGCTGTTAGCTTAACAGCACCGGTGGCACAAGATTGATTCGCTAATGCCGCATGCTGAGATGCACGAACTACTGAGGTGTTATCTTTTTCTTCAACATGAGGTGCTGAACAGGAAAATAAGAACAACAACGGGAATAATAATGGTAACGATAATGGTAACGATAATGGTGATTTTTTAATTGTATTTATCATATTTTTCAAATTGTAGTTGATTTAAAATTAATATGACTCGATTAGTATTAACCAACCGAGCCATAGGCTTTATTACTTACTTTTTATCATTTACCTTTAATCGCTTAAGATAAGGATTAAAAGTTTTTGCTTAAGTTCATATACATGTAACGACCACGGTTTGAATGGTAATCAGCTGAATAACCATGCCAGTAATTATCTGCTACTGGTGGCTCTTCATCGGCGATATTTCGAATACCCACTCTTACATAAGAGCCATCTAATAGACCTCCTTCAGCAAATCTATAAGAGCCATATACGTTAACCGTAGTGAAGCTGTCGATAGGTAAAAATACTTTTACATCGTCAATTTTCACGTCAGTACTGGTATCAATAAACTCACTAACATAATCAACACTTACACCAGCGCCCCAGCCGTTAAGTTTCCAGTTAAGTGAACTCTTACCGCGCCATTCAGGGCTGCCATCTTGTAATATTTGATCGCCTACACCTTTAACATTTACATTTTCAAGGTTCGGGTATGTTGCAAGGTCTTGTTGTGCTGCAAGTACTTTGGCTGAAGTTTCATCGACAGAAACATCATACTTAGTTAAATACGCGGCATTAACATTAAATTGAAAATCACCAAAGTCAGTTTCAAGGTCATACACTATGCCAAAATCAAGACCGGATAGTTCTTGTTTTGACGCATTCTGATATTTGTTACGCACTTCACTCACTGTGCCATCAGCACCACGAATTACCGAAGGCTCACTTGAACCTTGTTGCTGTAAAACATAATCATAAGCAATAACAGTGTCATAAGGCGTTAAGAAAACCAGGTTTTCTTGATCAATATTCCATGCATCTATGGTGAATGTTAAAGTATCAGTCGGCTCGATAATAAGGCCGAAAGACGTATTTACACTGTCTTCTGACTCAAGGTCTGAGTTACCTAAGCGATTATCAATAATGGCATAGCTATCATCAAGTACCGGATCATATTTACTACTACGACGCGGCATACTGCTGTTATCAGCACTTTGCTGTAAGCCTGGAACTTTAAAACCACCGGCATAAGATGCGCGTAAACTTACCCAATTAGCTGGCTTATAGAAAAAAGCAACTTTAGGTTTTAAGGCATCACCAGCGTCAGAGAAGTTTTCATAACGTGCGGCAAGTTGAACTTCAGCATATTGATCACCACTATCAATCAATGGCACGATAAGCTCTGCGAAGGCTGAACCAATATTACGACTAGCACTTGCATCTGATGTGGCACTACTACCGTATAAAGAGCTGTCGTTAACCACACCATAAGCATCAGTAAAAGGTCTGCTACCATCTACATACT
The DNA here is from genome assembly GCF_002836255.1 of Colwellia sp. 75C3. Lineage (GTDB taxonomy): Bacteria > Pseudomonadota > Gammaproteobacteria > Enterobacterales > Alteromonadaceae > Colwellia. The sequence goes on from NZ_PJAU01000061.1 coordinate 147,633, forward strand.
GATCACGATCACTGGAGTAAGTTTCACGACGAAACTCTACGCCCACTGCCAATCCAGCATCACCTGCCGGCATTTCAAATAACTCACTATTCGACGCTTTAAAGTCAATAGACGCTAAACTAGTTTTTGAATCTACATGGGCATTAACCATAAACTGGTCGCTGATTGCAGAGGATACAAGTGGTATATTACCGATAGAATTTGGATTGTTAACATCTCCACCACCAAAAACATTATAAGCAGTGCTTTCATCGGTACTGTTAGCCGCTTTTTCAAAGGCATTTACATCTACACGTGTACTGGTATCGTTCGTTTCTGCTTCACTATAAAAAGCAGCAGTTTCCCATTCCCAGTCACCCATATAGCCTCTTAAGCCGACAAGTGTTCTAAAGCTGATATCATCAACAACCACTGATCTTGGACCAACATCAACAGGGCGATATTTACGAACAATCGTTTCTTCTCCAAAAGGATTATAAAAAGCATCTGCTGCAACAGTAAATTGGTGTTTACTACCACCATGATTTTGCTCTGATTGATTTGAAAGCTCTGCTTGGTAATAAATACCTTCGGCGAAAAGTTCTAAATCGTCATTAACTTCATGGGTAAAGTGGGTATAAAAGTTAAGTCTTTTAACATCTGAAGATAAAGGACGTGTGGTACCACGGTCAAAACGAATATCTCTCCCGGTACTGCCTTTATCGGCACAAACGCCTTCAACATCAAGTGGCGAATCTACACAGCCTGACATAGTGTCAGGTTGTAAGTGAAATTTGCCTAAACTATCATTGCTAAATTCACCCCATGGTGTATCTGTACTGCGGTTATCAAGTTGGGTATCACCAACAAAATCTGCAGGTAAACCAGGGTATTCACGTCGGTCATGACTAGCTGAATAAGGACGTTCAGTTGCCATCATGCCATTTCGGTTATATATCGTAACTGAGCCAACTAAATTTGAAAGGCCATCGTTAAGTTCTACACCACCTAAATAACTAAATGTTGTTTCATTGAGTGGTGTACCTTGCGATTGACCATATCGAAGGCTTACTTTATTACCAACATATTCACTATCAAGAGCATAGTTAACCACACCAGCAATAGCGTCTGAGCCGTAAATAGCAGCAGCACCATCACGTAATATTTCTAATGAACGTAAGCCTGAAACAGGTAAGGTATTTGAGTTAACGGTATTTACCGGTACTTTATTAGCACCTTTTTTAGATTGAGTACCAGGATGGTTTACCATGCGGCGACCATTAAGTAATACCAAGGTATTACCAGCACCGAGACCACGTAAGTTAAATGAGCCAACATCACCACGAGCATCGTTCACACCAGAAGAACCGGTCGCTTCACCAAAGTTAACTGAACCCATTTGCGGGATAGAGCGAAGTAATTCATCACCTGTCATAGCCGCGCTATTTTCAATATCAGTTGCTGTCATCGCAGTAACTGGCAAAGTACTAACATCAGTTGCTCGTTTAATATTTGAGCCTATAACACTAATGCGTTCAACTTCTTCTTCTTTAATATTTGCTGCATCTTCAGCAAAGACAACTTGAGAAGTAAGTGCTGTTAGCACGCATAAACTCAAATGTGATAATTTAGACTTAAATATTGCTCTATCTTTCATGACATCCACCATTGTAATTTAGCTTGTTTTATAATTGTCAGGTTATTAGTTACCCGATCATTTAGTTACGTTTCATTCACCTTAACCATGAACTTAAATTACACCTTTAACAATTGACCCTTTATTGCTGACCTATAACCTAGGGTTATGGCTTGGATTTTATCTAGGAATATTAAGACTATTTTTAATAATAAAAGTAAGCATTAATTAAATAAGTTTAAGGATATAGAAGAACGAGAGCATGACAGCTATTGAATTATACTAATAAAAACAATGCTTAGATAGTTTTCACCCATCACTGTTTTAACAAACATGTGATGGGTGAAATTTTTGCAGTAATCAATAATCAGTTATTAAGAAATGATTATTGTAGGTTTAGCGAACTAAAGGTATTAAGCGATTAACGTCCTTAGTTGACGATTAGCAAAGTAAAGTTTATCAATATGTACTTTACCGGCGACTTTTAAATCATCTAACACTCTATTCACCCTATTTAACTCTGTGCTCTTGCTTGCGGCCCATAAATCAATAGCAATGTCAGCAGAAGACTCTTGGGTGCCCTTGAGTACGTTAAGTACTAACTTTTCTCTAAACTCTAACAAATCAAGTAATAAGCTAAAGCGAGATAATCGAGACCAGTGATCTTTGGCTTGCACCTTTTCTGTTTGTTCAATTAACCAAGCAAGACCGAGTAATTTACTGACCTTACAATAACAAGGCAGTATTTCAGTGACCGATAAGCCAAGCTCTGAAGCTGTTTTTACGATGTCACAAAATACCACACTCGAGACTTTTAATTGATGAATGGTATCAATGAGCACTAAGCCATCTACTTCATTGTTAAGTTGATAAAGAGACTCGTCAACCGGCGAAAATGGTAAGGTAATTTCATCACCATTAAGTTGTTGCAGGGTATTTATTCCCGGTGAATAGCGACTCACTATGGTCTCAATGCTGTCATCTACGCTGGCATGATTGATAAACCAAATGGCCATCAAACGATAAAAACGCTGTACCTCTATCATCATTTTTATTTGCACATGTGCAGAAACACGGCCTTGTAATGACTCAATTTCATGCCAAATTTTATCCAATGAAAAGACTTCTTTAGCGATAATAAAGGCTTTAACAATTTCAGCGATAGTCGCGCCGGTTTGTTCTCTTACCGCATGTATGCCACCGCGATTAAATATTTCATTCGCAACGCTGGTAGCAATAATTTGTTTTGCTAAAGGGTGATTAATAATAGCTTGAGTGTACTCTTTGGCTAATACTTCAGGAAATGCGGATAACAAATACTTTTCGAAATAACCATCGGTTATTAAGTGCTCTTCAGCTAATAAAGCATCATGCACATCCATTTTTGAATATGCCATCAATACTGCTAACTCAGGTCTAGTTAATCCTTGTTGTGCGACACTTCGCGCTTGTAGCTCTTCATCATCAGGCAAGTACTCTAACTCACGGTTTAGCCCGACGCTATTCACCAAATATTGGCTTAAGCGGGTAAAACTATCAAAGTGAGATTGGCTATTCGCCTCATCAATACTTAACGCTTGCGCTTGATAATAATTATTACGTAATACCATAACGCCAACTTCGTCTGTCATGCTGGCTAATAAATTATCACGTTCGACTTTGGTCATTATTTTGTTATCGACTAAGCCATTAAGTAAAATTTTGATGTTTACTTCACTGTCTGAACAATTAACACCGGCTGAGTTATCAACTGCATCGGTATTGATTTTACCACCGCCTTTTGAAAACTCTATTCGGGCAAGCTGGCTACAACCTAAATTACCGCCTTCACCAATAACTTTACAACGTAATTGATTGCCATTTACCCGTAGTTGATCGTTGGCCTTATCCCCTACTTCAGTATTGATTTCACTACTGGCTTTAACATACGTACCAATGCCACCAAACCAGAGTAAATCGGCTTGGCAGAGTAGAATATGACGAATTAACTCATCAGGCGATAACTGTTTTACCTTGTTATCAATATTGAGTAATTGTTTTGTTTCTGTCGATAATTTAATGTATTTTACCGAGCGACTAAAGACACCACCACCGTTAGACATTAGCGCTTTATCGTAGTCTTGCCATGAAGAACGTTCAAGGTTATAAAGTCTGTTTCGTTCAACATAACTCACTGCACTATCAGGGTTAGGATCGATAAATATATCGCGATGATCAAAAGCCGCCACTAGCTTAATGGTGTTTGAAGATAACATGCCATTACCGAAGACATCACCAGACATATCGCCGATACCAATAACACTAATTTCATCTAGTTGAACATCAACATCCATTTCATTGAAATGTCGCTGTACTGATACCCAAGCACCTTTAGCGGTTATACCCATCTTTTTATGGTCATAACCAACACTACCGCCTGATGCAAAAGCATCACCGAGCCAAAAGCCGTATTCATCTGCAAGTTGATTGGCAATATCAGAAAATGTCGCTGTGCCTTTATCTGCTGCAACGACTAAGTAACTATCATCGCCATCAAAAAAAACCACATCTTTGGGTTTAACAATGCCCTCAGGGGTAATATTATCTGTGATGTCTAATAATGCCGAGATAAAAACTTTATAACAGCTGATGGCTTCTTTCGTCACACTTTCACGGGAACCATTAACAGGTAACTGCTTAGGAACAAAACCACCTTTAGCACCTTGAGGCACAATGACGACATTTTTAACTTGTTGTGCTTTCACTAAGCCTAATATTTCAGTTCTAAAATCTTCCTGTCTGTCAGACCAACGTAAACCACCACGAGAAACTAAGGCAAATCGTAAGTGAACGCCTTCAACCTGAGGAGAGTAAACAAAGGTTTCAACATAAGGTCTAGGTTGAGGTGCATCATCAATTTCGCCACTTTTAATTTTAAAGGAACAGTATTTTTTTTGTTCTCCCGTTGAGGTGGCTTGATAAAAATTTGTTCTTACAGTTGCCGAGATAGCAGCAATAAAGTTACGAAGGATTCTATCGTGATCAATTTTTATAACCGTAGAGAGGCTTTCCATCAGTTCAGCTTTGATGACTTCGGTTACCGCTTGTCGTTGCTTAATGCTATCGTTACTTAAGGCAAAGCGTGCTTCGAATAAGTTGATTAAGCCATGGACAATATTAGGGTAATCAATCAAGGCTTGTTGGAAGTACTCTTCTGAATAACCCAGACCTAGTTGACGTAAATATTTGCCATAGGCACGAATAATCACAATCTGTCTGATATCAAGATGTGCACAAAGCAATAACTTGTTATAACCATCACTTTCTATATTACCCGCCCAAACTTGTGCCAATGCATGTTCAAGATTGAGTTTTAACGCGTCAATATCCGCTTCAGTATCTGGATACTCAAGGGTATAGCTATAAATATTGCTACTGGCATCACTATTGGCAAAATTAACTTTAAAGCTAAATTCATCCAGAGGTCTAAAATCAAACTGCTCTAGGATCGGAATAGAGTCACTCAAGGCAATGCTTTGCCCTAAAGTATAAATATTTAAGGTAAGCACATTACCTGTACCTTGCGTAGAACGATAAATTTGGAATTGGTAAGGATTTTTTTGACTTAAGCTTTCAATGTTCTTTATTGCTTTGGTGGCTTGTCTGGCTGAAAAATGTTCTCGATAGCTTTTTGAAAAGGCATTATCATATTTTTTGTGTAACTGGCCGGCTTGCTTAGCGCCCCATAACTGCGAGATTATGCTGCTTAAGTTTTCACTCCAGCTTTGTGCCTTAGTTTCTATGCTCGCGATCAGCGCGGATACATCAATGTCATGGTTAAGAACAGTACCTTTTTTAACAATGAAATGCCATTGAGCGAGGTAATTATCATTAAGCATTGAACGACGAGATAAAATCTCCCCTTGATAAGTACTTGATAACTCGTCTTCAATTTCATCGCGTAAATCAGTACAAAATGCATCTTTAGAGACAAAAACTAATACGGAAACTTGCTCATTAAAGTCATTTTCTCTGATAAAGACACCAGCATTACTTCTCACGTTAAGGCTATGTATGCTCTTTGCTAAGTTAAGTAGCTGCTCTACACTACTTTCATATAACTCACGTTTAGGTAAAACCGCGAGAATATGGTTGAAATTACGGTAATCATGGCTATCTAGTTTTAGATTAAGTTGCTGTAAAACTTGCGCTAATTTTGCGTTCAAAAAAGGGATTTTATTCGGGTGGAGATTATTAGCAACTTGGGTGAATAAGCCGGCAAACTGATGAATAGCAGTAAGTTCACCTTGTTTACTAAATTCTTTAATGCTGACTAAATCAAGATAATCCTGTCTGTGTATCGTTGATTTCACCGTTGATTTGCTAACTACTAGTGAGTTACTGGTCCCAATAAAACGACTAAACTCTGTTGCAGACAGGGTTAGCTCTTCATTGATGACAGATACATCATCATGAAAAATACCGAAGCAGTCTTGAATAAGACCCAGTGTACTTTTTGTATTGACTGCTTGCATGTTATAACCAAGAAAAACAAAATTCCCCTGACAAAGCCACGATAAAAACTCGTCGGTGTCGTTGGTTTTAACGTCGAGGTCAGTTGACGCATGGCTGATGTTTTTACTTTTTGCCATCATTAATGGCCAATCTTGAGTGACTTGTGAAATATCGACCAAGAGCTGTTGTATTTTTTCGACTAGTTCAACAATCACAGTGGGCTCTAACGGGTTGGCAAGTTCAATATATAAAATCGACTCATCAGTAGAAGCCCCTTCTGCTATTGATGTATTACCGGTGTTTATTTGCGCTCTATTAACGACAGGGTGTAAAAATAAATTAATTTTATATCCCTGAGCCATGAGTAATGCTGAGATTGAATCAACAATAAAGGCTTTATCATCAGTAATAATATGTATTACTGATCCCTCAACTAAGTCACCGGGTAGTAATTTATTCTCAATGACAACTTTATTTCCGTTGGTGCTACGGCAATTGAACGATTGCCATAATAACAAGGCGGTTTGATAACGTTGTAGTGTTGATAACATTTGTAAATCAACACTGAGCAAGCTGTTAAACATTTGCTGAGAAAAACGTTCAAAAGCAGAGGTATCTGCTTCCTGGTAGCTTTCATTTATATAACGAGATAATTCTAAATCAGTAGCGACAGTCACGATAAATTGCCTTAATTGGTATGAAAACCAATCGGACTAATTTATTGCTCACTTAGTGAGAATTAAAAGGCTTAGAGGCAAGGCATTGATTGAAGAGAATGGTTATTCCCTTGTCAAAATCAATAACGCCGCATATATGCCTTTTAAACTCGCCCTTCGGGAGCTCATTAGCAAACTTATAACAGCACAAAATGAATGAAATATAGACTAACTATGTTTAACTCATTTTGCTTGTTTTAAGCTCGCTAATGTAACTCTAAGCTGAGCAATAAATTAATCCGTTTGGTTTAAAGAGCCTTTCCCTTCTGGGAGAGGTATTACACCAAGTGTTCATATAATGAATTCAATTGGTGTATGTAAAAGCGTAGCTAGTGCCGCTTTTACAGGCAAATTCATTTTTTTGATAAGGGTATAACCAAACGTTGCACTCGACTTACGATGAAAATCACTGCGCCAGTAATCGATTAGGCCATTACCAACACGACTCCTTAAGTACATAACCCAAAGCTATTACCTAGCAAAGTTTAACTATTGTCCATTTACACCTTGCTACATTATCTTAAAGGTATCGACAAAGAATCATCTGCTATTGCAACAGTGGCATGTTCCCTTAATCTATAAGATACCAATATGACCAGAAAACAAAATATAATTAAAACGGCTATTAACGATCAAATTATTGATAATAATTTAACTGCTATTGGCATAATGGATTTAGATGGTTTGCGTAAGACAGTGAATGACGCTTATCAAGCCTTCCCCGCTAACTTTTTCCATACCTTTGCGGTTAAAGCCAATGCGTTAGTTAAAGTATTAGAGCCGTTACGTGAATATGGCATGGGCGCTGAAGTTGCTAGTCCGGGAGAGCTATTAATAGCCCTTACCGCCGGTTTTTCAGCTGAGAATATTATTTTTGATTCTCCAGCTAAAACGATTCAGGACTTACGCACTTGTATAAAAAATGGCATAGCATTGAACATTGACAATCTACAGGAACTTGAGCGAATTGATGCCATAATGCTTGAATATCCTGAAAGTACCTCAGTGATAGGTTTTCGCGTTAATCCACAAATTGGTGGTGGCAAGATAGGCTCAACCAGCACGGCTACCGCTACCTCTAAGTTTGGTTATGCCCTAGTAGACGGCGATAACCGTAACGAACTCATCAATATTTATAAAAATCGTCCCTGGTTAAAGAGTATTCATACCCACTCTGGCTCTCAGGGTTGTGAATTATCGTTAATGGCCAATGGTATAAAAATAATTACTGAATTGGCTGAAGAAATAAATGACCTTATCGGTGTTCAACAAATAACGCGATTAGATATAGGCGGCGGTTTACCGGTTAATTTTAGTTCTGAAGTCGTTAAGCCAAGCTTTCAAGATTACGCTGATATATTAGAAGCTGAAGTACCGTTATTGTTTACCAACAAGTATCAAGTAAAAACTGAATTTGGCCGCGCAATTGTTGCTAAAAATGGCGTTATCATCACGCGCGTTGAATACACTAAAAACTCTGGCGGACGTCATATTGCAACAACACATGCTGGCGCACAAATAATAACCCGCACCGCTTTTTTACCGAAATCATGGCCGATAAGAGTCACTGGATATACCTCTGACGGTGTAGAAAGAAGCGAACAGACTTCCGAAATAGTAACCACCGATGTAGCAGGCCCCTGCTGCTTTGCCGGTGATCTTATATGTAGTAATCAAGCCTTACCAAAGCTAGAACGTAATGACTACGTTATGGTGCACGATACTGGCGGCTATTATTTTACCAATCACTTCGACTATAACAGTTTACCACGAGTGGCTGTTTACACGGTAAGCGGTAACGATGATGACCTAACCATCAAAACTATCCGTAAAGGCGAATCCCTTGAAGATGTTTTAAACAAAATGTAAATCATTTTTATGTTCGCTTAAACACATAAAAAATCCTCATACTAAAATAGCCTATTCAAGCCCTTTATAGAGCACCGATTAACATGTGCGGCTTGATTAGGCTCATAACAATAAAGTGAGTTTAATCATGGAAATAAATGTCAGTATTCTTGAAACGCTGGTGGTAGCACTTATCATTCTTTTTTCAGGATATTATTGTAATAGCAAAGTATCATTCTTACGAAATAACAACATTCCTGAACCTGTTGTTGGCGGCATACTATTCTCAATATTAGCCGCTATCGCTCACTCCTTTTTTGACCTTCACTTTAATTTTGATATGAGTTTCAAAAATCCCCTTATGACAGTATTTTTTACCACTGTCGGCTTAGGTGCTAGTTATTCACTGCTACTCAAAGGCGGTCCTAAAGTTGTCTTATTTCTAGGTGTGGCAACCGTATACTTACTCGTACAAAATGCTATTGGCGTTTCAATTGCAATGGGAACTGGGATGAACCCATTAATGGGGTTAATTGGCGGCTCAGTCACTTTATCAGGTGGTCACGGTAATGGTGCAACGTACGCTGACTTATTCATTACTGAATATAATATGCCAGCTAATATCTTTGAACTTGCTATGGCTGCTGCAACAATGGGTTTGGTTTTAGGCGGCTTAGTTGGCGGCCCCGTGAGTAAAAGACTTATTACCCGTTATAACCTTAAAGCCGATGAATATCATGAAGAACTCGATGACATAGTAACATTTAACCCTGAAGATCATGATTTAGTGACGCCGAAAAAAATGATGGAAACCTTATTTTTCATCTTATTGTGTATGACGGTTGGTCATGTTGTTTACCTTAGCTTAAAAGAAGCTGATATTGTCTTACCCGCTTTTTTAATGCCGTTATTATTTGGTGTAATAGCCACCAACTTATGTGAAGTATCTAAACGGTACACTATCAGCAGAGCTTGTATAGATTTATGGGGAACAATGGCGCTTTCTATTTTCTTAGCGTTAGCGTTAATGTCATTAAAAGTTTGGCAATTAGCGAGCTTAGCTGGCCCTATGGTGGTGATAATTTTGATCCAAACAGCCATGTTAATGATGTTTGCCTATTTTATTACTTTTAGAGTGATGGGAAAAAATTATAATGCCGCTATTATTGCTGGTGGTCATTGTGGCTTTGGTTTAGGTGCTACGCCAACGGCAGTAGCCAATATGGAATCTCTTGTCGCTAGACATGGTCCTTCACCGCAGGCTTTCTTAGTTGTGCCATTAGTTGGTGCATTCTTTATCGATATTACCAATGCGTTGGTTATTCAGCTCTACTTGAGTCTGCCTTTTGTCAGCCCATAGTTAATAATTACCAATAATAACTAACGGTAAACATGCCATTTGGATGAACGATGTGGTCTATAAAGCAACGAATATTGTTTTATAAACCAGTTATCTAGATGGCTTTGTTAAAATTACAAAATAAAATCATTACTTGCTTTATCTACTTAAGTCTATCCTATAACCTTAGGTTATAACTTAGATCTAAAATCATAATACTCATGCTATATTTCGCCGACTTTTATATTTTAGATTAGCTTACAACGGGCAAAAGAATGATTGAACACCATAAAATCCTGATCTGCGAGGGTTACAGTAATGAGTAACAATAATACCCTTGCCTTAGTCATTGTTATATTTGGCTTATTTGCTGCAATGTTTGTTGGTAATTCAGTGAATAAAACCTGGCTGGAGCAATCTTATGTTTATGATACTTACCAAACAGATTCAGGTAGCCCTGCCTATATATATAAAGGTAAAGAAGTTCTTATTTCAGCTATTGTGCCTTATCAACAATCACCACTTAGACAAGAAAATTTAAATAAGCTCATTGACGATCCCTTATTAGCACAACAATGGGTTTCAGACCCTGCCGATAAAATAACACTACTTAAACCTGCTTTTCATTTTGGATTATGGTCGCTACTGCCCGCTTTCATAACCATTGCTTTATGTTTACTAACTCGAGAGCCGCTTACCTCGCTATTCAGCGGTATAGTGGTTGGCTCATTAATGTTAGGCCAATATGATTTAACTGATGCCGTTATCATTCCCAGTTTAGCCAAAGAAGGCACCGCCGCGTTACTGTTACTCTATTTATGGTTGCTGGGTGGCCTATTAGGTATTTGGTCTAAAACAGGTGCTGCACAGGCCTTTGCTAACTATATGACACTGCACTACGTTAGAGGACCGCGCTCAGCTAAAGTGATTTCTTGGTTCCTTGGTATTCTATTTTTTCAAGGTGGCACTATGAGCACTGTATTAGTGGGTACCACCGTAAGACCTTTAGCGGATAAAGCTAACGTGAGCCATGAAGAAATGAGCTACATTGTCGATTCTACCGCCTCCCCTATAGCAACTATTATTGCCTTTAATGCCTGGCCAGCCTATGTTCAAGCGTTAATATTTGTTCCTGGCGTTTCCTTTTTAGCAACAGAAACCGATAGATTAAACTTCTTTTTTAGCAGTATCCCTTTTAGTTTTTATGCCCTCTTTGCCGTACTAGGTACTTTATTATTAAGTGTAAACATCACCATGTTTTCAGGTAAAAGAATTAGAGATGCCCATCAAAGAGCCTTAACAACTGGCCAGCTAGACGCTCATGGTGCAAGACCGTTAAGTGCAAAAGAGCTACAGCACTGTGATGTGCCATCAGGATATAACCCCCATGTATTAGAGTTTGTTTTACCCTTAGTCACGTTAATCGCTATTGCAGTATTCACCTTTATCTTTTTAGGCTCACCTAAGATCAATTGGGCTTTTGGTACCGCCTTATTATTGTCTGCGGGTATTGCATTAGCCAAGGGCATGTCATTAACAAATCTTATTGATGGCTTTGGCAATGGCTTAAAAGGTGTAGTTCTGGCTTCGGTGATATTAATGTTAGCCGTTATTATCGGTAGCATCAGTAAAGAAATTGGTGGGGGCTTATATTTGGTCTCGCAACTCGGTGAGCAATTACCTTATTGGATTTTACCCTTAATATTACAGTTGATTACTATGGTTATTGCCTTTTCTACCGGCACAAGTTGGGGAACTTATGCCATCGCCTTTCCATTAGCCATGCCATTAGCTTGGGCTGTTTGTCAGTCTCAAGGGCTAGAGAACCCAGAAATTTACATGATGGTTTGTTTTGCTACGGTCCTTAACGGTAGTGTCTTTGGTGATCAATGCTCACCGATTTCTGATACGACTATACTCAGTGCTATGACCACCGGCTGTGACTTAATGGACCATGTAAAATCACAATTAGTGCCAGCAACGTTTGCTGCAACATTTGCGGCTTGCTTATGGACATTAACCGTTTACCTGTTTGCTTAAAGACGTGCTTAGTTAATCGCTTTAACTGAGCTTTAACTAAACTTTATTATAATAATCACTTAACATTGAAAAAACTTAGGATTAAAAATGCGCTTAAGACATATTGAGATTTTTCACGCCATTTACACCACGGGCTCAATTACCAATGCGGCAAAAATATTACACGTTTCGCAGCCTTCCGTCAGTAAAGTATTATCCCATGCCGAAATGCAGCTTGGTTTTGACTTATTTAAACGGGTTAAAGGCCGTTTGACGCCAACAGATGAAGCAGAGATGCTTTTTGATGAAGTCGATAAAATATACCAACAGATGCGCTCGATAAAAAATACTGCCGAGAACATTAAAAAATCAGAGTACGGTCAAATAAATATTGCTGGCAGCCCTGCATTGGGCTTTGATGTTATTCCAAGTGCCATCGCAAAATATCATCAAAAACATCATCAGGTAAACTTCAACGTGCAAACTGTACATAACGATGCGGTTATGCAAACGTTGTTAGAGCATAAATGTGATCTAGCGATATTATTTGCGCCCAACATTATGCCTGGCATCACCTCAATTGAGTTAGCTCAATCAGAGTTAGTTATTGTTTATCCGAAAGAGAGCTTTCCTGACAGCCCTAAAAAGTTGACGTTAAGTCAACTAAAAGACTTTGAATATATAGATATTGGTGACAGTGGTCCGTTAGCAGATTTGCTATGGACTCGAATGATGCAAGACAACATCAGCCTTGAAGCATTAATAAAAGTACAAACGTATTTTATTGCTGCCAGACTAGTCGCACAAGGGGTTGGGATTTGCGTAGTAGATCGTTTTACCGCTGAAGGAAATTTATCAGACAATACCGCTATAGCGTCTTTTGATCCGCCATTAACCTTCCCAGTGAAAGGCTTATATCTTGAAAGTAAAAGTCTGCCTAAAGTCAGTGAAGAGTTTCTTACTTATTTAACTGCTGAGTTTTCTAATAAGGCGACTTAAGTACTAGTAAACTATTCAATTAATCAGTTAGCTATAAAATAAAAAAGAGTACAAATAAGCGTTATATTTGTACTCCTTTAATGTTGAATGATCTACTTAATGCTTTAATTAATAAACCTCAGCAACCGCTTCTTCAACTAAGTTAACAAGCTCTTGATAACCAAACACAACTAAAGGTTTTCCATTAACAAAAAACTGTGGTGTCGCGCGTACTTGTAACGTTTTACCATCTTGAATATCTTGTGCAATAATTTTAGCGACTTTACTGCTTTGCCAATCGCTATCAAGTTGATCATGGTCTAGTTTTAACGTTTTTATACCCGCTAACGCACTGGTTGGATTTGATACATGATGTTCTACCCAGCGCTCTTGGTTAGCAAATAACACTTCAAGTGCTGGCCAGAATTTTCCTTGTAAATGAGCAGCCTCTAGCATTTTAACAACATCTTCAGAGCCTTGGTGTAATGGTGCATAACGCATAACAACGTTAACCTTACCCTGATACTTCTTAACTAGATTGTTAAGTAATGGGTAAAATTGACTACAAGTACCACACGCAGGGTCAAAGAACTCGACAATAGTCACTTTAGCTTTGTTACCACCTTTAGTTGGCGCATTAATACGTTCTAATGCCGGTAATTGTTCATTCGCTATTGTTGAGGGTTGTTTACTTTTGTATACCCCAACCGCAGCAATAAAGATAATAGTTATAAATGCTGCAACGCCGATAAAAAGAGTTTTATTATTCATGATTATTCCAAGTAAATATCCTAGTTAATTGTCGAACTTATCTTCTAATGATTGATTTGTTCTGTGTTTTTGATGAATGATTTTTTAGTCAGTATCAGTAATAGCCCCAAAAGAGAAAAAGTGATCAAAGACATCACCGGAATATTTAAAAATCCGAGTAAGGTAAAGTGGGTTTCAGAACAGGGTACGCCAAGTGTACACGGCTGTGCTGCTTCAGGGATAATACCAGCAACCACCAACACATGAAATAACGCAAAAAACCAACCAAATAATACCAATGGCATAACGTAGCGAATAACGCTAACATCAAAAGGAAACAATGCCAAAGGCAACATAATCACTAAGGGGTAAAGCGCAATACGTTGATACCAACACAAGACACAAACGGGTAACTGCACTATTTCGCTGAAAAACAGGCTAATTAAGGTGCCACTTGTCGCTAATATCCATGCGACAAATAGTAAATTCCAACTGTGATTCGTTTCAGTGTCTGCTGTTTTTATATTTTTCATTTGCCTTTATCTATCCAATATAAATGAGTACATATTATACCTAATTGGGGAGCCTTAAATATATGACTATTTGTTACCAATGAGTTGTCCCTGTATTGAATAGTAACAATTTTTGATAGCTGTTATCTGTAGGGTTTTTAAAGATTTTATAGAAATTAACGAAGAGTTTGTTTTAGGTCAGGTATTTCACGATTAGCTATTTAACCTGCAGACATTGCAGTATCTATGTAGATAAGTTGTTGAAAAATAATATCGATCGCAGCTAAATAAAAAATTTTATTGATATTGTCGAAGTCATCTAACTCACTGTGGTAGTTTTTATGGGTACCAACACCAAAATATAGAATGGGAATGCCCGCTTTATTAAAAACGCCATGGTCGCTTGCCATAAGCCAATTGGTTCTAGTAAGACTTGAACCAGAACTCCTTCGGTTTCTGAAACCAGCGGTTAAATGGGCACACGAGTTAGTTTTAAATTCCTGTTGTAGCTTAGATAATTCACTGAGGTTATCCGGGGATAGTATCTGTGGAAGATTCCGACTAATAAAACGTAATTTTTTAGTCCGCTTACTACCTGCAATCATATCTAAGTTTATGTTCAGTTTGACCTTACTCAGTAGATTTTTCTGCTGTTCAATAAAAGCTTTAGCACCTAATAAGTTTACCTCTTCACCATCAGTAAATAATAAAATGACGCTGTATTTTAACGGTTTTTTTGCTAACCGTTTAGCGTAGTGCAATAAAGCAGCCGTTCCAGAGGCATTATCATCGGCACCGTTATAAACTTTATTACGTTTAATGCCGAGGTGATCATAATGAGCGCTGAGCACAATGTATTCATCTACATGGTCAGTCCCAGGTATATAGGCAATGATATTAGTGCCCTGCTCAGATTGAAAAAAACCAGATTTTTCAAAACTATGTCGATAACTCTTTTTAAATGCAGCAACGTTAAGGTCAGTAAGCGTAGCAACTAAATATGACTGGCTTTTAACACTGCCTTTACTAGCAAATTTACGACCCAAAAATTCATCTGAAGATAAGACCTGCAAATGTTCAAGTACGGTTGAGTCAGACTCACTCAAGATAGATGAGGGTAACGGGTTAGTTGACCCCCACACTAAAGCGAGCTGAAAAAAGGTAATCAATAAAATCGATATTTTAAAGCTTATTATCTTCAATTGTGTGCTGTCTCTTGGACTTTAAGAAAGTTTAACTTAGCGATATACAGTTTTGTAGTATCTTTTGTTTTAGAGAGTGCTAGCGCTTGTTTCATTGCCCTCCTAGAAGAAACTAACTTACCTTGCATGTAATAAATTTTTGCTAAGGCTAGGAAAAATTCATGTTGCTCATCATCAAGCTCAATGGCTCTTTTATAATGCTTTATGGATTGTTGATAAGACTTATTAAAAAAGGCTTCATTACCCAGTAATGCGTGATAATAAGGGTTTTTTACCCTAACCTTGTGAATATATTCTTCAATAGGTAGTGCTTCACTTCTACGGTCTTGTTTATTGAGTAACAAGGCTAAATTCCCTAATGAAGTAAGGTTGTCACGATCTAAACTAATGGCATAATCATAGGCTTTTTCAGCCATGTCTAACTGCCCAGAAAATTTATATAGAATGCCTAGATTTCCCCAAGCTGATGAAAAGTTATTATCAGTGAGTGTTGCTTGTTTCAGGTATTGATAAGCCAGCGGGTAATTTTTTTCAACCAGCGCCTCTGCACCTTTATTGTTATAAAACATCGCTAATAAGGTTTTTTTGGTAATTTCATGTGATGGGAATCTTTTCTTAGCGACAAAGGGATCGAAGTCTATTTTAGTATTTTTTTGTCCCCATACAATACGCCTATTCACATCATCACTTTCTTTTACTAATAAATTTACATGACCCGTTAGTAAGTTATATTGCCCATTACGCACCCAGTACTCAGGTACTTCCACTTCTTGGAAACTTATATTCATGCCTGCTTCATCTGCCAAGGCATACGCTAGAATGGTAAGTGACATGCAATTGGCTACTTTACCATGATAAGCCTGACTCGCAGTAACATTGGCGTTACCGCTATAAGTTAACGCAACATTCTCGTCATTAAACAGATGTTTAAGTAAAATTTGGGATTTTTGTTGAGCGTTTAAGTTATTTATTAACTTGGCTTGAACCATAGCGATCATTTCATTATCAAGTTGGAAAATTTCTTCTTCTGTTTCGATATGAACAGGATCTAAGGAGATATAGTCACTGTCTAAGTATAAATTTATTGGTGAAGTGACTTGGCTAACGTGGACGTTTTGATTACTTTGGCAAGCAAGCAAAAGCGGGAAACAAAGTAAAAGGCTATAAAATCTAGTATTCATGATCACTCCAACAGAACAACAAGGAATGATCTTAGCGTAAGACAAATATGAATAACTTGCTAATTAGGTAGCTCACTATTCATATTTGATTACAATTTATGCAGTATTTTTAATTATTCAAATTTAAAAGTGTATAAAGCCTGACGTAATACCAAACTAGTTATCTCTCACCATTACCTAAAAAATAAACTAAGCGTAAGCTGGTATTATGATCTGAAGTATTAGCATTGGCACTGTGATAAAAACGCCAATCTAATTGTAAGGCAAAATTACTATTAATCTTATAATGTGCGCCAACACCTGCATTGACTTGGAACCTTTTAGTCTCAATATCTCTTGCCCACAACGTTTCACCAAAGCCTGCCGTTAGGTACGGTCTGATGTTATTGTCGCTATTGAAATAGAATTGGCTGTCTAAACTATAGTTTTCATAGTTAATTTCGGTAGCGCTTAAACCGTCAGTAAACTTACCTTTAGAATAAGTTACCCTACCTGAAAATTGACGGGTAAAATACAAACCTAAGCTGTACTCAGTTGTCGTGTCACCCTCAACGTCCCATAAATCATCTAGCTGGGTTTGACCTACACCATAACTTACGCCAATTATACCGGTATCAATAGGATCATCAGCTCGAGTTGATCTTTTGATTTTCCTAGGCGTGTAATGTCCACCATCACCTAACTGCAATGACATATTAAAGTTTATCTGGCTATCAGTTTGACCTGAATTACCGTAAGGAATTTCATTGAAACTTACAAAACCGGTACCAGCTCTGATAATTTCTTTATTAAACATATTGTTAATGCCAACACTCATACTATCAACGGGGTCGAGAAAGAATAATGCAGTGCTACCAAGAATACTTGAGCCCCATACATCACCACCCTCTTCTCTAATATCCATTTCAGTATTGAAAGCCCATTCACCGTAGGCCCAACCGAGTACAGGAGTAATCACAAGATCCTGAATGGAAGGTACTTCAGCAAAGGCTTCAATGCCGTATTCCCAGTAGAAAGTCGACATAAGGGTTGAGTATATGAAGGAATCCCACTGGCGATAGCCTGACTTACGGGCTACCTGATAATAAACGCCACCAAAATAAGGATGACCAATAAGGTTTAACATGCCCGTGTCTCTGTCCCATACAGGCCCAGATTTCACGTTGTCAGTCCATTTATTGAAAACGCCTTCTTCTTTATCCCAGTTCGATATATCTTCTGGTAATAAAGCGATTAAACCGATAACACCAAAACCGTAAGCAAAAATCGAACGTGTTTGTGACCAAAGTCTTTCGCTGTCTTCACCATTTTGTGGCGAAAATATTGATAGTTGATAAGGTGATTGAAAAAAATCAGGGGCTGGTGTTAAATTCTCAAAACGGCTATTAGTCGCCATTTCTCGATAAATTTCATCGAGGTTTTCAGTGGTAATTGCGGGACTAAGTTGAATTTCACTTGTTGCCTGCTGGGACTCACTAGAACGTTCAGGTGTTGTGTCTTGAGCAAATGATTGGCTAGGTAATAAACAAGATATTGCGAATGATACGACCAAAGCAATACGTTTCATTGGATTAGTATTTGCTTTATCGGTAATTTTATTCATTTCCAGAATAGTCACGTGAAAGTCCTTAAGTATTAACGCTGTTCAATCACTTTATTAGAAGCAATCACTTTGCTTTTTATTTTAAACGCTGTAAAGCAAAAATCCGCTAATCTTTCGATTAGCGGATTCTTTAAATGTGGCGGTGAGATAGAGATTTGAACTCTAGAAGGACTACAAATCCTTGCTGGTTTTCAAGACCAGTGCTTTCGACCACTCAGCCATCTCACCAAGTTACTTTTAGAGAAAGATTTCGCTATTCCTCAAAAGTGGGCAGATTCTAATTACTGGAGGCCTATTTGTAAAGCGTTAAATGCATAATTTGTTAAATAAATTTATAGCCGTATGCAAAAAGAGTATTTTAAAAGCAAATTGCGCTTAAAAACATCACTTTTACTTTGTTGTTGTAAAACTAAAACATCTTCATTACTTTTGGTCATATTTTCACTACGACAGAACTGACTGTATTGAATTATAAAAAATCTTCAACAACCCAAAAACCCCCATGCCAAACACAACAACCGCTAGGGTATTTTTCATTAGAAGACTAAATGCTACCGTTGCCATACCTGCTATTAAAAATGGGCTAGTAATAAAATCACCACTACTATCTTGATGTCCAAGAAAAACAATCGGTACCCACATAGCTGTCATAACAGAAGGAGCTGTATAGCTGAGTACTCTTTTTACTTTGGGGCCAAGTTCAAAAGATACGGTTTTTGAAAAAAATAAGAATCGACAAAAAAATGTGATACATGTCATGCCCAGTAAAGCTAACCAGAAGTTATTCATTACTTTTTTCCTTGTTTTGCTGATTATCATTGGTTAAGTACCCACAAAACATACCAATAAAGGTTGCTACGATCAGTGCATACTCTTCCAAAAATATTGAAAGTATAATGGCACTTAAACCGCTACTAACAACGGATACCAAAGTAGATCTATTTTTAATACTCGGGATAACTATGGCAATGAATGTTGCCGCAATGGCAAACTCAAGCCCTAAATGCTCTAAATTGGGGATGTACTGACCCGCAACGATGCCAGCAAAGGTTGAAATATTCCAAATGAGGTAAAATGTAATGCCGGAACTTAACGCGTAAACGGCACTGAAGCTTTTATGTTTTTCCATATAAGCACAAGTTACTGCAAACATTTCATCTGTTAGAAAAAAGGCAATAGTGCAACGCAGGCCTAAAGGGCTTTTTCTAACGTGTTCTCTAAATACTGCTGAATAAAGTAAATGTCGGGAACTGATGACAAATGTTGAAGAAAACATTGCAGATAACGAACCGACAGAGCCCATAATAGTCAGTGCTGCTAATTGTGCCGCGCCAGCAAATATTAACAAAGACATTAACTGAGCTTGTAAAGGCGTGAGACCTACAGTGATTGCTAATGAACCACAAAGTATTCCCCAAGGCACGGTAGCGAGTGCAAGAGGGAAAATATCGACAATACCCCGATTCATTATTTTAACATCACTTGATACAGACTCTGTCACGACAACAGTTCTACTTGGCATATAACACTCCTTCAATTTATTTAACGAGTGTAAAGGGTAAGCGTTATTAGTTCTTGTACAAAATTGCTTGTTTTTGAAACTTGCTTGGCGTGGTACCTAGTGCTTTTTTGAAGTGTCTATTGAAATGACTTTGATCATGAAAGCCACAGTCGGTTGCAACCATAGCGGGCTTCACGCCAGCTTTAAGTAAGGTTTTAGCTTTTTTTAATCTCGCCTGTATCTGGTAACCATGAGGCGCAAGATCGAACATTTTTTTAAACTGCCGAATGAAGTGATATTGACTTAATCCCGCTATCACCGCCAATTGTTTCAACGATATATCTTCCGCTGGATAGAAATCCAAATATTCTTTTACCCGAATGAGCTTTTCTTTGCTGCCTGAAATATCTTTTGGCACATGGCGTAGTGAGGAATGACGTAAGGTTAATCTTAACATTAAGCTATACAGGATAGTTTCTGTTAGTAACTTAGAAGCGTTGTTATCTACTTGATTAAACAACAATCTTAATTGTTCAGTGAGTAAAGCATCGTTAATGACAGATGAACTGAAATACGGTGCACATTTTTTCCCTTCGTAGAGATCAAGGCAAACATTTTCAAAATGCTCTGGTAGAGGATACATAGCCCTATACTGCCAGCCTTCAGGTGTAGCAGACTCACCCGTATGAACATCGTCAGCATTAACCAAGATTATAGAATTGGTATCAGCAGTATGGATTTCACCACTGCGATAAAAGCGTTGTGCCCCTTTTTCAATCACACCAATGGTGTAACCTTCATGCACATGTTTAGAGAATTCTTGGCCTTTATAATCGGCGTGAACTATTTCAATACCATCAAAGGCATTGGCAATAGTAAAATTAGCTTTTTCCTTTGTTTTATTATCCATAGCTAACAAGTAAATTCCATTCTTAAAAAACAGTACAATATTGCTATTAATTATTTACATATTCTATGACGTGAATAGCACTGGATTAATCGACAGAAGGATGTGGTGATGATTTTAGTAAAAAAATAAACGTACAAAGCGACCCATTGGGTAATTTTGTACGTTTAATTTTTCAATTCAGTTGTCGAGCCGTTAGTAATTAAGTTTCATTATCAAAATGCAGACTTAGTGTTAATGGCCATGGACTTATTTGACTAGGTGTTAGTTTCAGACGTTACTTTTACGTATTCATAACTAAATGCTCTGATTTTTCTACCTGAACTAGCAACAAACTCTACCGTTGTTGAACGAGGTAATATCAATACGGCCTCGTATTCCTCACCAATTAAACAAGTGTCAGGTCCACATACTAGGTCTTGGGTTAATTTGATCCGCATTTCTACTCCGCTTTATTGAATTATTTTAACTGACTATACCATTATTTTCGGTAAAAATGAGAGCAAACAACACATTGACTGATTTAGATAGTGATTATTGGAAAATATTGCAAATTATTCACAGTAAGAACAATGGATTGCTATACCGCTCAGCGCTATTGTGTTTTTCTATTTTTAACTATCTAGATACTAGCAATACTAGCAATACTAGCGCTAGTATTCATTCAAAACATATTATAAGAAACGACTTGAGTTGTTGACTGTAATAAAAACTATTAATTTATTACGAAGACAAATATAAAATTAAATTTCATAAACTCTGTTACCTTTATCGGTAAGACGAATCAAGGACAACAATAAGTGTTGCAAATACTTGCTGTAATAACGAGTGAAAATCTCGAAATTCACGAACTAAAAAGATTTTCAGATGCTTCAGCCAACCACTGTAAAGCTGGTCCTTTTGATGTATTAATGGGCATCACTCTATCTACGGGTATGGTCCACGTTTTAATATCAAAGCTAACGGGCAAGCGTACTAGTTTTTCTGATTTCATTGATGCTTCGACCATATGAGCTGGTAAGTAACACCAACCAAAATTATGTTCAGCCATATGTTTCAATGCTTCAAAATCGTTAGACCAGAATTTTTTCGGGGAAATTTCAGGGAGAAATACAGGCATATTTCCTTCGGCACTACGTACTAGCAGTTGTCTGTATTTAGCAAGATCGGATCTAGTAACACTACTGACCTGAGTTAGAGGATGGTTAGGATGCGCTACAACATAAAAGGGTAATTGGCCAAGTAAGCCTAGCTCAACACCCGCCGGCATCGAACCATCAATTAACATCAAACCAAACTGAGCATCTTGTTTGTTGATAATATTGGGTATGTCATCGCTGTTAGCGACATTCAAAATCAAACTTGTCGCAGGAAAATGCTGACAGAATACTTCTAATAACTCATATAATTGGGGCAATAACAGTGCAGGATCAACCACTATACGGAGTTCGCTTTCATTGCCTGTTGCCAATGACTTAGCTGCAAATTCAAGCTCTTGTGATTGCAGCACTGTTGCTTGTGCATGGGCCAGTAATTTTTGGCCCTGTTCAGTTAACGTTGGTTTTCGTGTATTTCTGTCAAACAGTGGCTGACCTAAATCAATTTCCAAGTTTGCGATAGCTTGGCTGATCACCGATTGTGCTTTACCTAATCTTCGTGCGGCAGCAGAAAATGAACCTAGCTCGGCACACATAACAAACGCTTTCAGTTGTTGTAAACTCAACATATCTATAAAACCGATAGTTATTAACTTTTCAACATCGTAATTTCTAATACAATAATAAGCAATTCTTTTAGAAAATTTTTTCAAAGTACTTTTTAAACACAATAAATTTGGAGTAAATTATCATGTCGACCAAAGAGCGTATTTTTCATAGCCTATTTTTTGAAATAGTCGCGTTAAGCTTACTTATCCCGCTGGGAAGCCTATTCAGTGATGTGGATATGGGCAATATGACCGGTTTAGCGATTGGGTTGAGTCTAACGGCAATGTGTTGGAACTACGTTTACAACCTGATGTTTGATAAAAAATTCGGTACTAACAGAATTGAGCGAACCCTCACTTTACGTATAGCGCATGGCTTGTTCTTTGAACTAGGATTGTTATTCACTACCCTGCCGGCAATAATGTGGATACTTAATATGGACCTTATTACAGCGCTAATTTTGGATATGGGCATGATTATATTCTTTATGGTATTCGCTATTATATACAACTGGGCTTACGATCTGGCAAAACATCGGCTAGTTTCGACCTGAGTTAATAGATAAATTCTGAACTACTTATAGCCGTTACCATTCAAGATGCAAGTTTCAAAGTGCTTGAGCACTTTGGATGGCGACGAGTATATATAGCACAGTGTCAGAATAAATCGCCTGACGCTCTGCTGTTTACTACTTCATTTAAGTTATGAGTAGCAAAGTGTTTAACCGATCAATCGGGGTTGGTTCTCGAATTCATCAAAGGGAAAAATAAAGCTACTGCCTTCACCTTTATCGATGATTGGCTGTTTTTCTAGTGCCCGTTTGATTATTCCAAGTTCATTTGAATCGACTAACATTAACGACTTACCGCTTGTTAAATCTTCATTGAATCGGCAAATTTTATAATTAACATGCAGTAAACCAACGAATGAGCCAATGCAGCAACCAACCATCAATGAACCAAACAAGGTAAGTACTAATACAACTTGTTTGATCAGTTCAGTCTCCCCCCAAAAGGGCATGCTAACCACAAGAATAGTGCAACCGGTTATCCCCATCATTATCCCCAACAATGCGCCGTGTTCACCACCGCGTACTAAATCGGATTTATCTATAATGCTTCCTTCATGCAAATGATGTTGTTTAATACCTTGTCTATCATTACTAATCACATGAATATTATTTCCATTGATGTGTAATTGGTTATGTAATATGGATGCCGCCTTATCTACATCGTCTAAAGACTCAGCTAAAAAGTACTCGCGTCTCATGTCATATCTCCTATTTGATTATGCTACTGACATAAAACTGAGCAATGATTAAGTAAATACGCATACTGAAGATATTCAATGACTTTATAGAAGAAAAAACCTCCTATATACCCGCTCCACTTGAAGATACTCAGGCTTCCCCAAAGGACTGGCTTATAAACGTTTAATGTGACGTTATTGATTTCGACAAGAGAACAACCATTATCTTCAACCAATGCCTTACCTAAAAGCGTTAATAATTCCAACTAAGTCCTGGATATTCATGTGGTACGGGTATAGTACTAAAACACCTTGCTTAAGCTACTTTCTTGCTGATTGTAAATAGCGTGATTTTTAATATACCCCATAAGCGTAGTACTCACTTATCAAGAAAACGAGTGACTTTTATTATGAATGAGGGATGATTTGTAACGCTATATAAACGAATACATAACTTGACACAACTTTACGCTAAGATTTAATACCGGACTGACTTTATAGCTGTAATGGGCCAATATAACTAGGCAACAATAGTTTATATCAGGTAGCTCATACCATAAATAACCAGCGCTAAGCCTAATATTTTACTTAGCCATTCTCCATTAGGTGCTAGCTTTTCAACTAAAACGACTAGGGTTAGAATTAAAATCCAAGTTAGATTCATAACCCCTGCAACGAAAAGCAGAGCCATTAAAAACCAGCAACAACCTAAGCAATAACTACCGTGTTTTATACCTAAAGTTAGTGCTCCTAAAATACCTTCACGCCATTCGCTCGCTATGAGTGATAATGGTGAACGACATAAATTCAAACAACGCTGCTTAAATGACGAAAATTGATAACTTCCTGCAATAATGAGTAATCCCGCACTGAAAATATTATTATCGCTTACCATCATGTTATTAAGTAATTCAAGATGGTGTAAAGCGTACTGTAAAATGGCAATGAGTAAACTATAAAAACACCAAGTAAGTAAATATCCAAGCGTAAAAAATAAGGTTGGTGTGTAGCTGAGTCCATTGGTTTTACGTTTCTTATTAATGCTTTCGACTAACATAATAACTGGGAGCGCTGATGGCAACATCATACCTGCCATCATAATGGCCCACATCATTATAAGTAACGAAATATCAAATGCTGACCACATAGCAACCGGAGCCATATTCATGCTCATGTCATAAAGCATATAATACCAGCTAGCTAATATTGCGATTAATATCGTGGTAGAAATGGCTGCTCGCTGAATGCGAGCAGCAAAACAAATATGTTCAAGGGGATTCTTTCGGGGACTATCAGGCATTGGGCCAGTTTGAGATAGCTTTGGCGGCAAAAGTATCTTGATAATCAAAAGCCAAGTTACCACGGTTTATTTTTAATACCGACGTTGTTCCTATAAAACCATCATTCCACATAAAACCACCTTCAGGATAGCTAATATGTACGTGATTTTCTTCGCCAGTTACAGGGTTAATCAAGGGAACTTGTCCCATCTCGAGTACTCCTGCAATAGAAACTGTTGAAGTATGATCTTGTGGGTCCATATCTATATCACATACGATAGGCCCTTCAAATTCAGTAAAAGTTGAGGCTATAGCTTCAACAGGCATACCTCCGGCTTGTCCAGACATTATGGTAGCAAGTGCAGTGACTTGTGCTTCATTGGCGGCATTGTCTATAAACAAAGCGCCTTTACCATTACCCTGGTGAATAGCTTTTGGCCACATGGCGACAAAAACCATTTTTAAACCCGAAAGATCTAAATCTTGATAATGGCCTTTAATTATCTTAAAACCGAGAATAGCTTCACAACTGCCATCTTTACTATCGGGAAAACCCGAAAATTGGCAACCACACCCGTGACTACAATTGCAGCTTTCTATTTGATGCATAGACAAAGCCCAAGGATATTCGTTAGACATAATTTGCTCCATCGTTAAAATAACGCTGAAATAAGTATAGTTGAAAGCTATAGCGTTAAGGTTATGGGGTTATAACCTTTGTTCATAAACGCTGTTTGTTAACAAAGTTATGGCTATATCTAAAAATAATCTACATTAAAAGGCCAAATGTTCGACCGACTATCCATGATAGGTCCTTTATGTAGTTCCAGTTCCAACCGAGAAATCGGCAAAGCCCTATATTCATAGTACCTAAGCTACTATGGCGTAGATTGCTTCTTTTTTGGCGTATATGGCTAAGTATCACTAATTATAAAGACGTATGATGTTGTCTCTTAAGTTTGAAAATATAATTGATAGGGTGAGTACAATGAAAAAAGGTAAAATTGCATTAATTACAGTGATAACATTACTCTTTGTTGGTGGTCAATGGCCTGTTGGTTTTGCGAAGGGCTATCAAGTAAAGAATCGTGCCATGTGCCAACAAGTAAAAGAAAACCCTACTCAATTCCGTTATGCCGCTAGCGGTATTATGCGCGGTGAAAAAGCCGAAGGGACCTTTAGATCACAGTGGTATGTTGATGGACTTAAAAAAGGCATGCTGTTCTCGCTAAAAGGCTGTTTCGATAATAAAGCGACATAATCAACTTCGTATAAGCTCCCTTAGATAAAAACATAAGCACAAACTATGCTTTTTATAAGATTAGACCCACTTGATCTATAATAATGGATGCAGTGACTAACATTTATTACGGTAGCTATTGAGCGCTAGCCCTATATTGCCTACAATAGCGCACTTTTTATTTACAACAGGTCAGCAACATGAGTGACACTAAACCACAACCAGCTTTACCAGATCGTCTTTCAGGTGATTCCCGTAGCCCACATCATGTGGCAGAAGTATTCGAACACGAAATTGGCATTTTGCTAAACAGCAAAGAGCGTTTCGATGTTGAAGAATATTGCATCAGTGAAGGTTGGGTAAAAGTACCGTCTAAAAAAGCATTAGACCGTCGCGGACAACCGCTTATGATGAAAATCAAAGGCACTGTTGAAGCGTTTTATCGTTAAGACGTAACAAAGACAAAATTACAATTCAGTTAGCTTTGTCAAAGAAGAATTAAATGGAGTCATAAGAGCGTTATCTCAATACGTTCGTGGCTCCATTACAACAAGACAATACAAAACATAATCACTACTTGCTACAAACCTTGGTCTCTTCCTGTTGGATATATTAGAGGCTAACTCTGCACTACACTACTCAGCACATACTTATTTAATACATAGTGTAAATCAGCTTGTTTAAATGGCTTATTAATAAAGTCTTCAATGCCTAAGTCTGCTGCCCTTTTTTTATCCTCTTTACCAACACTAGCGCTTAAGATGATAATAGGGATATCGGTAAGGTTACTATTTTCTTTAATCAAGCGTGAAGCGGTAAACCCGTCCATAATAGGCATTTGTAAGTCCATTAATATTAACTTGGGTTTATTATGCTCAAGATATGTTAGCGCTTCTTGTCCATCACACGCTACATCACAGGTTACCCCTAAAGAAGCTAATTGTTTTTGTGCTATTACTTGGTTTATTTTGTTGTCTTCCACAACAAGAATATTTACGCCTTCGTAGTTTGATTGTTGTATTTCATTTTTATTATCTAGTTTTATTTCTGTGGGTTGTATTGATTGAGGTAATTCTAACGTTACAGTAAATGAACTTCCTTTTCCTTTCTCGCTGACTAATGTTATATCTCCCCCCATTAGCGTGCATAATTGTTTAACAATTGACAAGCCTAAGCCAGTGCCTCCGTATTTTCTTGTAGTAGATATTTCTACTTGTGAAAAAGCATTGAATATATGTGCTTGTTCATCTTGATTAATACCTATGCCAGTATCATTCATGACTAACGTTAGTATAATTGATTACAATCCTGCAGTGTATATTTCTCCTTCGTTATTCAATCGACTAGATAACAGCCCGTGACGTTTCTTATATCTATTCTAAAGCTAACTCTCCGGTGAACAAATACTATTTATATTGTAAATTATCGACATTGGTACTGACTTTAGATAATTTTAGATTTCGATAATGTAGAGTTGCTTTTAGCAGGCATTATTAACCGCTTGTCAAAAGGCCTACCTTAAATAGCCCCCTATACAGATAAGCTGATACAATTGGATGGTAATCAATATGATGAGTCTATCTGTGTCGCTTTTATCTTGGTATTTATGCGATAATAACTATAATACCAGTTAGTTAATGGCCGCTAGAATAGGTAGCGCTGTTAGAATTATGAACTCCACTGATTATTGGCTTACCGATTAATGTTTTCTTCTAGGTTATTAGTTACTAGCTTTATTATTTTTATTGTAAATCAGACGGCTTACGCGAGTAATTTAGTGGTCACGCTAAATGGTAAACTGCCAAAAGCTGTTCACAATAATATACGAGCCCACTTAGGTAAATTACCCGAGAGTGATTTAGAGCGTTCTGCTTTTATTTATAGTGCCAAAGATAACAGCTATCAAGCACTGCAAGCATTAGGCTATTATCAAGCAGAGATTATTGCCAAGGTTAATAACGGTCAAAGTGCTACTGAAAAAAGTAGTACCAATAAAACCAAGCCAAAACAAACAAAACAAGAGTCATGGCAGTTTGAGCTGAACATAACATTAAACTCCCCTACTTTACTCGACAAAGTAGTTGTTACCCTTGATGGTGAAGCCAGTCGTGACCCTGCCTTTCAAACATTACTTAATAATCATAAGATTGTACAAGGTCAGATACTTCACCAGGGCAAGTATGAAGCGTTAAAATCTGCTTTGATTTCGTTAGCGTTGCAGCGTGGTTATTTCAATGGTGAATTAACGGAAAGTACCATAGCCATTAAAAAACAATTTCAATATGCTGATATTACTTTGCACTATAAGAGTGGCCCGCGTTTTCAATTTGGCGACGTAACCTTTAATGATTTTGATCTAGAGCCTGAGTTGTTATCAAGCATAATCCCCTTTCAGAGGAATGAGTATTACACTACAACTGCTTTTCACCAGCTACAGCATCAACTGCAATCTACTCAGTATTTTGCTAGCATCATTGCAGTGCCCGGTGAAAAAATTCAAGATGAAAGTAATCATACCTATACCATTCCGATTAATGTTTCACTCACACCGGCTAAAAGTCACCAATTTGATTTGGGCATAGGGTATGCAACTGATACTGAGTATCGACTTTCCGCGGCTTGGCGAACTCCGTTAATCAATAAATATGGTCACTTTCAAGAAACTAAATTTGAATATTCCCAATTAAACCCTACAGGTAGGTTCATTTATAGTATTCCTTTGAGTCATCCAAGCAGAGATTTACTTCAATTTCAAATCAGCATAGAAAATGAGGATTATGCGGATCTTAGAACGAAATTCTTTTCAACCCAAATGGGTAGACTAGTGAGTAACAATAATTGGCAAAGGCAAATATATAGTCGTTATCATAAAGAGGTATGGAAGTATGAGCTTGATGAGAATGCGCCGAATATTGATTGGTCGGAGTTAGATGCCGCAAGTTACCTTATCCCTGGTATCACTTGGTCAAAAACGATACGCTCAGGTCCCCCCTTAGATCCGAGTGAAGGCTTTCGTCAAACGTATAATATTGAAGGCGCCCATTTGAAAGCAGGCTCAGATAATAGTTTTTTTAAGATACATGGCCGATGGAATTATATTACGACTTTAGCTGCTAGCCACCGATTAGTTGCACGTGCAGAACTAGGTGCAATTTATGTTGATAGGGATGCAGAGTTAGCGCCCTCATTACGTTTTTATGCTGGTGGCGATCAAAGCATTAGAGGATATTCCTATCAATCTATTGGTTCAACTATTCCCTCCTCATCCGATCCTGAACAAGCAGTACCTATTGTTGTCGGTAGTACTCGCTTAATGGTGGCAAGTTTAGAATATCAATATTACCTGAACAATAAATGGCGAGTGACCTTGTTTTCTGATGGTGGTAGCGCCGCCAATAAAGGCGAATTTGAGCCCGTATATTCTGTGGGAACAGGTATGCACTATATCTCACCGGTGGGCGCGGTAAAGTTTGATTTCGCTTACCCTTTTAATGGTACTGACAGTAAAAAATGGCGAGTTCATATCAATTTAGGTGCTGAACTGTGATCTGGCGTAGGTTAACTTTTAAAGTAATAAAGTGGTTAACGCTATTACTTTTTTTATGCACTATTTTATTGACCACCCCTTGGGGAACAAGGGTAACGGTTAGTTTACTGAATAATATTGACGGCATTAACTTTGACTATAAGGCCGGCGCATTAGTGAGAGATATTGAACTTCATTCTTTTCAATTGAGCCTAAAAAATCTTAATATTCATGTGAAGGATGTAAGTACCAAGATTGACTTTTCTTGCAGCTGGCGCAAAACATTATGTATTGATACTTTGAAAGTGGCTAGCTTTTCATTAACTTATTTTAGTGATAACAACGATAAAAAATCTACAGATAAAGCTAAAAAAGTTAATGATGGTAGTTTATTTGTTATGCCCTTTGCCATTGAAGCGCAGGCAGTCGATATATCCAAAAGCCTGTTAATTATTAACCAAACAATAGTCGATATTGAGCAATTCACCGCAAAAGTAGTGATTAATAACAGTCAATTTAACATATTACGACCCAGCGCTAAGCGATTATCCATCTCGGTAGAAAGTAATAAGCAGGCTAACAGTAAAACGATAACAACGACTGCTTCAAAAAGCATAAGTAAAAACAGTGTCAAAGCTACTGGGAATGCAGTCTATTCACTTTTTAGTAACTTACCTGAAGTTAACTTACCCATATCATTAAACATTCAACAATTGTTAGTTGATGAATTACGCATCGTCGATCCTGAAAAGAAGAACAATAATTCATTAATAAAGGGTCAACAATGGCCATACCAACAGAGCCAGCTTTCCGGCACTTGGGTCAAAAGTGAAGTTGATATTACCAACTTTTCAACTTCAACGGTAAACTATGCAATAAACCATTTAGCGCTAAAAACTCAACTTATACCGCCTTATAAAATAAATACTCGGTTAAAAGTTGAGCTACATAAAATATCACGTTGGCCTGAGGCGTCTGACTCAACCATAGAGCTATCACTACAAGGTGCCTTTGATGATTTAACAGCAAATGTTACCAGTAAGGGCAGCCTTGTTTTAAGCAGTCAAGGACACGTTAACTTATCACATCCCCAACTGCCCTTTAAGCTACAATTATCAGCCGATAAACTCCCTCTGCCATCGTCTTTAGCTCAATACGCAAAGCCGTCATCACTTTCCTTAGATATGTCTGGTGACTTAGTTCAACAAACAATTAATTTACGCAGCCATCTCAATAGTTACGGTTATAGAAATGCTCAATTAGACTTATCAGCCAGACATCAACAAGGTTTAATCACAGTTAATGAATTAGTCTTTAACGAGAAAGACTCTAACAACCAATTAAACTTACACGGCAATATTGATTTTCAGTCAAAAGCAACAAGTTGGCAATTATTTGCTGATTCTTCTGGTTTTACTTTACCGAAAATTAACCTTAAGGCATTAGTATCCCCAAAAAGCACAGACATCAATAAAGATATTAACACCCGCACTAAAGCAGAAAAAAATACCGAAGCTCTGGCGAAAGATATCGAAACTCTATTGCCTGATGTTATCAATGGTCGGTTTTTAGGACGAATAGCCAGTACCGGCACTTGGTCAGCATCGCAATGGTCACTCTCTGTAAATGATACCGATGTCTCTGGCACCCTTAATAATAATCCGTTTATCATTCAAGGTGACATCGCTGTAAATCAATCTGGTTACTTCTCTTCAGGTGATTTACAGCAAGGTGAATTGCTCATTGTTTTTGATAAGGACCAGTTGACGTTACAAACATTCGACGACAATAACTGGCATGTTAATGGAAAATTGGACATTGCTAACATTTCTCGCTGGTACACCCCGGCGAGCGGCTCTTTTATCAGTGCCTTTACTATAAGCGGAAATAAACAAGATCCTATCATTACGGTTGATACCAAGTTTAATAATCTACAGTGGCAGCAGTTTTATAGCCCCTTATTTTCAGTAGCCGGCAGTTATCAGCCATTTAATGCCCATAAAACGAAGTTAACGGTAAAAAATAAACGGTTGGATATTACAGATAAAAGCGACACCCTAACTATTGAAGACATAACCCTAGATTTTTCAGGAGACCTTTATCAACATCAATTACAGCTTGATTGGCAAGGTATCATTACAGGGCATTTAATGTTATCAGGCCAGTGGCATGAGGCGCTAAACCATTGGCAAAGCACTATTGAACACTCGGTTTTAACTTATCAACAAGAGACTTTACGTAATGACGACACCTTTTCGATTAATTTTGATGTGGATAAACAGCAGCTGTTAATCGATAAACACTGTTGGTTAGCTAAAGGTCTTGAGATCTGTCTACCTGTTAATACTTGGGCTGGTGAATCTGGTGATGTTACATTAACGCTAAATCTCGATTTAGCGTTAATGGATGAATTTATATTACCGAAAGAAGTGCAGCTTAAAAGTAAAATTTCAGGTGATATAAAAGCACAATGGTCGCCCACCCAAGCAATATCAGCAATGGCCTATTTTGATTTTTCTTCTGGCAACATAAAAGTAAATGATGAGTTCAATGAACAACAAGTTTCTCAGTGGCATCAAGGTACATTTTCGTTCGCCGTTAACGAAACACACTTAACGAGTAAATTTCAGTTACAAGATGTCCAAGAAAAAGTGCTTATTAAAACAAACTCAACAATCACCTTTGTTGATGATTTCCTTATCGATGCTCAAATAGAACTTAATCAGTTTAATTTAGAGCCCTTTCAATCGATTATCAGCAATGTAGTTAGTTTACAAGGTCATTTATCTGCGATGCTAACGGTTAACGGGACAATAAAGGAACCATTAATAAACGGTAACTTAGCACTAGATAGTGGAGAGTTATTATTAAGTCAAAATCCCAATAAGCTTGAAAATATTAGCGCTGAACTGCAAATAAAGAATAACCAGGCCAAGATTTTGGGTGACCTATGCATAAAAGAAAATAGAGCAACACTCTATGGTCAACTCGCGTGGCAAGACTTTTTCACTATGGATATAGACCTTAACGCTGAGCACTTGCCGTTAGTATTCCCGCCTCAGTTATTGATGGAAATTTCACCAAAATTAAACTTTTCGCTCAAAGATAAAGCACTAAAAATTACGGGTAACTTAGATGTACTAAAAGGAACGTATAATATTGAAAAACTGCCTGAAGGTATGATTAACCTGAGTGATGATGTCATTATTATTGATCAGCAAGGTAAAAAGGTTTTTAAAGAACAGTCTGGATTTGATATTGAAACCAATGTGAGAATTAATATAGGGAAAAAATTCAAAATCTCAGGACAAGGACTCGAAAGTAACTTGTTTGGTCAGTTGCAGGTAAGTCAGCAACAAAATAAACCTTTACAACTTTTTGGAAGTATTCAATCCGACCAGGGAACATATAAAGCTTATGGACAGAAATTAACTATCGATAAAGGGGAATTATCCTTTAACGGTCCAATCACTAATCCCTATTTTAATTTACGAGCGGGTAGACATATTAAAGCGGAAGATATAGAAGTCGGCCTTAAGATAACCGGCTTAGCTGACTCTCTAGATATACAGCTGTTCTCTACACCAAATATGGAGTCGCCTGAAATATTATCTTATCTAGCAAGAGGTCGCGGTTTAGATTCTGGTGGTGGTAGTAGTACCGCGGCAGCAAGTATGTTGATTGGATTTGGCGTCACTAACAGTGTCGGTTTATTTGATCGATTAGAAGAAATACCCTTTATTAATAATATTGCCGTAGATACCGAAGGTGAAGGCGATACCACCCAAGCGATTATTAGTGGTTATATCGGTAATCGTGTCTATTTGAAATATGGTATTGGTGTATATGAGCCAATTAATGAATTGACGGTCAGATTGTATCTACTTAATCGATTATGGTTAGAGATCGTTAGTGGTATTGAGCAATCGAGTGATATTTATTACTCATTTGATATTGAATGATAGCCATCTTATTAGCCCTTTCGGGCACTTCCTTATTTATTCTTGATGTTTGCATGAATGTCGTCGTGATTTTTTATAAAATAAATCACCTGGTAATATAAGGTAATACACTGCCACTATGACTTTACCTATATGACTTAACTAGAGCGAATCTATTCCTAAAGTTAGATATGATAAAGGGAATAACGTGTTAATTATTCCCTTAAAGCAACCCAAGAGTAAATAGCTAGTTATTAAAGCTAAGCCACTGTAAATTGTTGTGTTAGCTGATTTAACTTCGAAGCGATGACACTAATATCTTGCCCCGCAGTTGATACCTGTGTCGCTGCAGCTGAATTTTCATAGGCAACATCACTGATTGTGGTAATGTTTTGCGCTATTTCATTTGATACACAGGACTGTTCTTCAACAGCTGTTGCAATCAACTCTGTCATTTGAGTAATACTGCCTATCTCGCCATTCATGGTATGGATCATTTGAGCCGTGGTGTGTGCATTGGATAATGTGTGTTCACATACCGAACGACTCGTTTTCATTGCTTTTACCGCATCATTTGAAGCACTTTGCAGTTTTCCAATCATGTCTTCTATGTTTTTAGTTGATTCTTGTGTTTTTGAAGCTAATGTTCTGACTTCATCAGCAACAACGGCGAAACCTCGTCCTTGATCACCGGCTCTTGCCGCTTCAATGGCAGCGTTAAGTGCCAGCAAATTCGTTTGGTCTGCTATGCCACGTATCACCTCAAGCACTGAGCCTATTTCGTGTGAATCCGTTTCTAAGGTTTGAATCACTGCGCTAGCACTGCTAATTTCGTTATCTAATTGTCCTAGGTCACTAATTGTTTGTCTCAGCTTATTATTTGCTTCATTGGAAGAATGTTGTGCCGCTTGTGCAGAATTTGCTGCATTGGTGGCACTCATTGCAACTTCATTAATGCTCGTAGACATTTCTTCCACAGCGGTAGCAACCTGTTCAATACTTGATTGCTGTGCTTCTAAGCTGACTGAAGACTGTAAACTTAATGCGCTAGTTTCTTCCGCCGAACTTGCTAAGTTATTACTGTTGTCAATAATTTCACTGACAACACCTAGCAGATGATTAGCCATCTGTTTCATTGACCCGTAAACACCTTGCATCTCGCGAGCCGTATCAAAATCAACCGTTAAATCACCTTTAGCAATTGTCTCAGAGATGCTTTTCATCTCACCCGGCTCACCACCTAATGGCGTAATAATTGATTTGGTAATTGAAAGGGCTACTCCAACTATCACCACAATAAAGAGTAAGATAATCGTGACTATATTCCAATAAAGTGTTTGTATGGGCTCAAACGCTTCCGCAACATCAATTTCTGATAACAAGCCCCAACGTATACCATCAAGTTCAATAGCTGTGTATGCAGATAAAACGGGATTACCATTATAATCAATAATTATTTTTTGCCCTGTCTTACCTTCAATGGCTAAATTTGCCCCTTCAGTGTTTACGCCATTTTGTTTTACGTTACCTGCAAAAGAGGCCGTTACTGAATGCCCTTTAGGATCAAGAAAAGAATCTGAGCGCATTAACAAATCACTACCAACAAGATAACTTTCACCTGTGTCGCCCATTCCAGCGCGTTCTTGCATTACTCCATTTATTTTTTCAATAGATAATTGTAATGCAATCACAACAGATACACCTGTGCTTGTGGTAAAAGGTAATGCTATAAATCCTGCTGGATCACCGTTGCTAGGGGCGTAACGACTAAAGTCGGACATTCCGTAAGTATTATTGTCATTTACTCGTCTAAATAATTGTCCTAAATTTGAATCCTTATATTGACCAACCACTAAGTTAGTTTGGTAATCCGCTTCTTTTGTTACCGTATAAAAAATACCACCGCTATTGTCGATGATGAAAAAATCGTAATAACCATACGCTTTAATAAAGGTTTCAAAATATTGATGATTATCATGTGCAGAAGCGTTTAAAGCAGCGGCGGAGCTAAAATCTAATACCTTTTGAATAGTCCCGCTGAGTACTTCAATATCGCCTTTTCGTTCCTCGAAATAACCTTCGATTTGTGATTTTTTAATTTCTCTAACCGCAACCAGTTGTGAAAACGCTTGCTTCTCAATAGCACTACTTGAGACATAACTTGCTATAGCTCCCATTAAGATCATAGGTATTAGCGAAACAGATAAGAAGGTAATTAATAATTTGATTTTTAGTTTCATGATTCTATAAGTCCATTTAAAAGGGGTGTAGAGTGTTACGCCTAGAGTAAAGTACTATACGAGGCGTAAATAAATAGTAGAATATTTGGGAAAGTCAAAAACGAATAAAATAGAAGTGTCTTAATCATCAATGCTAATCCCTGCACAATAGATCCAAATTTCAGTATAGCAACACAAAGGTGAATAACAATAATTCTTGCTATTCCTTCTAGTTATAAAGATATATTCAACGAAGTCCACAGGAGATATTTGGCTTATCCCAAAGGTGATAAGCCAAATATAAAGTTAGAATTGATTAATGTTTCTTTGGTTCGTCTGAACAATGCCAAGCAACAAATTTCCATGATTTGTTAACTCTGACTAAAATATCACTACATCGACCATGGGTTACTCTTTGCTTACCTTCTTTAGAGGTAGAGCCATTAGAATAATAGTAATGAGCGACAGCAGTATTACCATGAACGACAATCGCCGCTGGACTATATTCAGCAACGTTATTAACTGATCCATCTTGAAATTGGAATTTTTCCCACCTTTTTACCGAACTACGATTACGTGGCATTGGGGTACTACTGCCCCACACCATAGCGTCTTTAGTTACCCATTTATCGGTCCAATTATTATCGCGCTTTTCAATATCTTTATATGAGGCTACAACAACATCCCATACTTCTGTTTGCTTTTTATCCCAACTAGCAGCGGTTACGCTAAACGCTGTAGCCGTTAATATTAGGGCGATCAGTAATTTAAAGTTCATGTTTATTTCCTTGTTCAAATGTAGACAAGAGTTACATCACAGCGCACTGTTAAGTATGCCGAGATTCCGATTATCGCTCATTAAATATAGCAGGTTAAAATCAACAGCCGTTAATTCTGACATCATCCTTGCTAAAGCTAGTCCGACTGCAGTGTCGCACTCATTGGAGTGGAACAGCCAACTGTATATTTACCTTTAAAGTTATGTCTATTTTGTAACTAACTCAGAATACGCTGTGCCATTGTTGAGTGTCGACGAACCAGCGCTCCTCATAGATTTTGCCACCTTCAAATTTGAACAAGACCGACAGCTGAGATGCTGCCATATTATCTGATTTCCACTCAACAATTGAGACGACTTCATTTTCGCCTTCGATCTGACGCAGCCCTGTTATTTCGAAACCTGGAGGCAGCATCTCCCCAAGACCATTCAGAGCAGAACGGAACGCTTGTCGTCCCTTTAGCACATCGGCTTGTCCCGGCATGATAAATGTCATCTCTTCCACATAGTCAGTTACTAAGCTATCAAAATCCCCAGTACCAACCGCTTCCCAACCACGTTGTACTATCTTGGCTAAATTCATTGCTTTATCTCCTATAGGTTTTGTACTCTTTAACTATAGAAGCTATCCACTAATTTTGCGGCGATGGTGACATAACAAACCAAGAGATGACTGACTAATGCCTAGCTGTTATGTTACTGGCGTACAAATACATGGATATAGCGTTGTTAGATGAGCTAAACGCTATTGTAGTAAAGCTTCCCATCTATCATTATCAATGTAATATTTTTATAACTCAGTTAGATTATTGACATGATTTAATTAACCTGTTGTAGTCAATGGTGTAACTACCATAAATAAAATTAACCATAAAAAAGGAATAAATATGCTCAGCTATTCAACCATAGGTGTTACAGATTTAGAGAAGTCAGAAGCCTTTTATAATGAGTTATTATCTCCTATTGGTGCGAAAACCTTGGTGAAAATGGAACGTATTATATTTATTGGTAAAAGTATGTCCGAACCCATGCTAGCCATTTGTATTCCATATAACGAAGAAGTACAAAGCTGTGGTAATGGCAATATGATAGCAATTGCTCCCGGTTCAAAAGAGCAATGTGATGAGATGTACCATAAGGCAATTGCGTTAGGCGCTACCTGTGATGGTGCACCCGGACAGCGTATACCTGATGTTTTCTATGGTGCTTACTTCCGTGATTGTGATGGTAATAAAATGGCTTTTAATCACTTTGGTTAAGTAACAATAACCAAGCATGTTTTTTGTTTGTACACAGTCATTTTCATCTAAACTTAAAAGACGCTGATTAAATATTGTATGAATTATCAGCCGTCTTTACTCAAACTAGAAAAAATCAATGAAAATAGCCTCACACCGCAAGTTTTTAATGTAAAATCCCTCAGATAAACATAAAGCATTTACACTGCTAAATTCAAACAATCATAAGTTACCTGGAAAATATAAATCATGCGAGTAGCCGTTTCACAGTTTGCCACCAGTTCAAATCCTCAAGAAAATCTAGCAAGCTGTATTCGTATGATAAATGAGGCGGCAACATGCCAACCTTCGCTAATCGTACTACCTGAATTTTGTAATACTCTCTTTTCAGATTTTCTCCTTGGTAGTGCTCAAGGTTGTTATGCCGATCATAATCAAGCTTGGGATGAAGCGTTAGCACTTGATGGACCTTTTCTAAACGCTATAGCAGATCAAGCGATAAAACATGATTGTTACATTGTTTTCAATGTCACCTTACGACGTGATGATAGCCATGACTTGCAACAAAATGAGCAAGACGGGCTAGTTGGTTCAAAAACAAAATCAAATATTAGTATTACCTCATGTTTATTTTCCCCCCTTGGAAAATTGATTCATCAAGTGGATAAACAAAACTTGTCCGCGAATGAACTTTATTTTTTCATTAGCGCGGTTAAAGCTCCTGAAGTGGTAACAACACCTTTTGGACAACTTGGGCTGTTAACGGGTAGCGATAGCATGTCATTTGAAGCAGCACGGGCATTAGGCTCCAGTGGTGCGCAATTACTGTGTAATTCAATTAATTCATTCGCAATAGATCAAAGTCACTTACATGATCCTGCCCGAGCGTTTGAAAATAACGTATTTTTAGCGACGGCAAATAAAGTTGGCTCACTCATCCCCGTTGAGCAACCTCAAGATCAGCCATATGACGACCTTGCTAGCACTCGAGTTGGTGCTGGTCAAAGCCAAATAGTATCTCCTGACGGTAAGGTACTAGCAAAGCTTAATAATAATGAAGAAGGCTTCGTTTTTGCTGATATTGATTTATCTTTTACTGACGCTATAACTGAAACAAGAACAGCGGTCGGACTAAACAACAAACTCCGCCCTGACGGCACACAACATATTAAACAACTACGTCCAAAACTTTACCAAGCGCTGTCAGCATCAAAAACTGTGCAGTCTGTCGATGACAATAAAGTCCCCGTCACTGCCAATGTTGCAATATTTGCCACATACAAGTCTAACGAACAGGCTATTGAAGACGTTTGTCAGTACATTGAAAATAACCTCTCAGACATTATTCAATTACCTGAATTATTCTTTATCGACGATAAAACCATTACTAACGATTCTGAGCAAAGAAATCAGATAGCAGAATTAAGCAATCTGCTAATTGAGCAAGTCAGCGCTGTCTTAAGACCTTTTCAATACCTATGCACTAGTTTAGTTATTGAAGGAAAACATCAAGCTGTGCTGATAAGCGAACAAGGTTTGTTAGCAACACAAGCTCAATTGCATTTTTGTCAAAGGTATCATTGGACGGAACTTGGTGATGACTTGAATATCGTTGAATTACCATTAGAGCAGGGAAAAATCAGCCTTGCTATGCTTACCGCAGATGACGCTAACATACCTGAAATAGTTAAAATTGCCGCTTTAAAGGGCATCCATGTATTACTCGTACCTTTTGATATTCAAGAGCCATGCGAAGTTGAATACAACCTATTATCTCGCGCAGCTGAAAACAGAATTTGCATTGTAGCCGCCAGTCGTGAGAAAACCTTTGCTAATGATTTACCGGCCGACACTACAAATAATATTTATGGTAAAAATAAGGTAAAAGTACAGAAATCCACCGGACTCATTGCTAATTTAACCACCGACCCTGCTTTATTACCCCAGTGGAGAACACAACGATTTTCCGGTTATATCAATCAACCTCTGGTTAAACTTCAGTACGGTAAAATCACCAAAGCTGTGATTCATCCAATTGCGGCTTGTACTAAATTGTAAATAAAACATATATCAACAAAATGTGCCAGCGCTACAGTTTGTCATTTGAGATCAATGACTAAACAGCTGCATCACATGTTCATCAGTACAAAGTTAGCGCTTAACTAATATTCCTGTAATTAAGTGTTAACCTCAAGGAAAAAACACGCTACTATCCCCCCGCTAAATTTACACTGCATTATTAACATTAACATTAACATCGTTAACTGTTCTCAACTCAATTCAATTCATCAATATAAGTTATGGTCTTCGAATCAATATGATAACTCGTCTAGTAATTATCCTTATGCTTGTTTGTACCAGTTTTAATAGCGCTTCTCACAGTAAAGTGACGCTTGCTGTAGAAAATAGCTGGCCTCCGTATTCTGATAGCCAAGGTAATGGTCTATCTAAAGAGATCATTAAAAAGGCCTATCACGCTGTCAATGTAGAAGTTGAATTTATAGTGGTGCCTTATGCAAGAGCGTTGCATATGGTGAAAATTGGTAGTGCCGATGGTGCATTTAATGTCACTAAACAAGCTAATACCGAGGGTGATTTTAACTTTGGAGAAGAGTCACTATTCCAAACTAAAGCCTCTTTTTATTATCATGAAGACTCAACATTAGACTTTTCATCGGCAACGACCATACCCGAAGGCACAACAATCGCTTTAATATTGGGCTATGAATATGGTGATACGTACCATAAAAACAGTCACAGATTTAAAGAAGTAAGAGTAGGAAGTCAGCAACAAATTATCCAACTTCTCAATAAAAAACGCGTTGATATGGCGATAATATTTAATGAGGTCGCCAAAGATACAATGACAAGTATGGGCTTGAAACATTCATCTATAAAACAGGGACAGGTGAATCATCAGAGCGATATATATGTTGCCTTCAGTAAGAAAATTGATACTAAAGAAATGATGTGGTTACTTGATGAAGGGTTAAGGCGTATTAAATTAACCTCTGGAAAATTATAGCGTGACTCAATAGCTAAAGCACCAATATCTCAATATAAGCTACTTATTCAAAGGGAATAAAAAAGCCCTTACAGGCTTTTTTAGTTATTAAGTTACCCGAGAAAGCTAACTAGCCTAACAGTTATATCCGTTTGATTAAGTTTATGTTCTTGTTGTTCAGTGGAAAAATAAATCAGGGCAAGGCCCTCAATTGACCAATAACTGGTTATTGGGATTGAGAGCAATGCTGACATGTCGTATTGTAACCCGCACAAGTGAGTAATAATTTAATCAAATTAGTATTAATCCATCTTCATACTTTTTAATAATACCGGGCTATTATATTCAGATACCGTAGCCTTGGTCTTTAACCAAAAACGTCTGCGCGTTGCAAAATAAGTAAACAACACCGTCATTAAGATAATTTCGCCACCATTGAGAAAGATGTATTGCATCGCTGGCATTATCATAGTTGATAATTCTTTCAAGTAAGGCGCGTTAGCCACTTTCAGTGTTGCTATATCAACCGGACCATTCAATGTCATCAATACCCATTGCACAGCAATAATGATGGCAAATGCCGTCATAGCGGTAAGTGGTTTAACATACCATTTTTTCGGTTTCGCAAACGCCCAAAAGAAAAAGTAAATGCTAACAAATAATGAACCACCCAAAAATAAGTGTTCAAAATTAAATTTGTAATTAATAACATTAATCATTGCCCAATACGTTGTAAGACCCGCAAAAGGAATGGCAAGGGTTATGATTAAAGCGATAACAAAGGTTTTAAATTTCCCAAGACGTTTCCAATAATACTTCTTAACAGCTTTATGGACTAACCAAAAAGCAAATAACGCAACGGCAATGTTAACTCCCTGCTGCATTCTAAAGCTTAACTCTTGATGCACGCCAAATAACCTATAGTAGCCATTAAAATAGGCCTCAAT
Organism: Colwellia sp. 75C3; assembly: GCF_002836255.1. Lineage (GTDB taxonomy): Bacteria > Pseudomonadota > Gammaproteobacteria > Enterobacterales > Alteromonadaceae > Colwellia. The sequence goes on from NZ_PJAU01000061.1 coordinate 189,425, forward strand.
CAGGTTACTATAATTCCATAAATTAAAGCGTTCATTAACATCATTGGCAAACCCTGGTAGTAATAACGCAACAAAGGCAGCAAACATGACCAATAAGTAGGCATTTTTAAACAAGCCTGTGAACATTTTGCTGACAATGCCTTTATTACTGGCCTTTTTCAGTTGAGCTACTAACTCATGATAGTTGGTAACAACCGCATCTCGAATATCTGAAGACACCCAATTTTGACTGACCAAATCAAGGGATGTTTTCGTTTCACTGGCTTCGACAATACTTTTTATCGCTGGCACAGCCAACACTTCAATATCTATTTCTTTATCGCCCGACCCAAGCTTTTGACCAATACTCCAAACAGCAGGATCATATACACCACCGGCATCGTGAGTTAAGTTATTCCGACCTGCAAATTGTAAATGGGTACTGCCGCCTTTAACATCGGCTTTAAATTGTAAGGTGGGTAAAACCGCTTTCATTGCATAGAAGAAAGTACAACCGCCAAAGGTATCACCCGCATCAACCTCTTGAATGTCATTCATCGAATAAACAATCTGCAATGCTTGATTTTTAACAAAATTATCTGACCAAGCGTGATAATCTGTATTTTCAAATAACCACTTAGTAGAACGTTCTGCGTTACCGTCAATGGTATAACTGCAATATAAGTAACCACCGCCATTACAAGTGTTACACGTTATTGAACCTGTACCAGAGCAGGTGCCACAACGTGTTTTCCCCGAGCCATAACAGCCATTACAACTTTCGGTTGAATACACTGTTCGCTCATTCTGATGATCGTATTTTTGAACTTGTTTACGCCCTGAACCACTACAAGAGCTACAGGATTTATCACCACGTCCATTACATGAATAACAAGAGTTTGAACCGCTTCCGCCACAATTATGGCAAGGGTCTTGGCCGACATACTGCTCCGCAGATGAATGTAGGTTTTGGTCTGCTAAAACAAAGTTTTTGGTTACATTAGTACAAAGGCATTTTTTCATTCGGTCATTAAACAGAGGATCTTGACCGCTAATGTACTTTTTCGCATCACTATGGGCTTGGTTACTTGCTTCAGAGCCTCTACCACAAAAAACAGTACCAGAGCCTGAAGGACGATAAGCACCGTGATCATGATGGCTTACACCAATGCTTATGGTCCAGCCAAAGGTAAACTTCAAATCAGATTGTTTATTTTCTTCGTCACTTAACACAACGGGTACATCAATACCGGTAATTTCTTTACCATTTTTTCGTACAAATGCTTGGTATTTTTCTAAGTTGCTCATTGTATATTCCTATTTACCTTGTAAATAAATCACTTAGGACTTTGATTGGTATTACATAACCAAGTTGATGTGGCCCTGTTTCAATTCAATAGTTTTCACTTGGGATAAAATTACGCCAGATAATTTTTCATCTTTGTTAATATCATAAATCGGTATGTTATCTACATAGTTAACAATATTGTCTTTCACACTATCAAACATTGCCCCCTTAACAGACCAAGCTTGGCCATCAGGAGTCATCATCTCAATATGTTCAATACTGTATTGTTTAATATATATTTTTCCAGATTCATTATCTAAATAAGGCACCCCGGACATAGCAATAAAACCACTAGCGAGGGTTCTTCGCCCTAAAAAGTTATTCATTTCTACGGAAGCCTTTATGTTTAACTTTACCCGTTCAGGTATTAGTGAAAATTGTGCATTTTTAAGCATTAACACCGGAAGCAAAGCGGACTTACCTAAGGATATTTTTTTACCTTGTCCAATCCAATCTTTTACTTTGTCATTGATATCATTTTCACTAATTTGCAAACTGCTACACGCGGACAGTAAGAAGGTTAAAATTACCGTCGCTATTATTTTATACATAAAATTTTCCTATCTGAACCTAATATAAAGTTATACAGTTATACAGTTATACAGTTATAAATTTATCTTAAAACTACTGTTTTCTGCTTTCAGGTAAATCCATTGGCGAACTGGATCATAGCCATTTGCCGAAACTTTTACATCATATGCCCCAGCAGGTAATAACATACCCGCATTGTATTTCGGCTTGATGTTCATAATGCTAATTTTTGCCGAATCGACATTTGTTTTAACCGTTAACGGTAATAACACAGAAGAGACATTTTCATTACCTACCGACTCGTCTTCATGGTTATAAAGCCTTAAATCGAAGCGACTTATTGGTCCACTTATATTGTCAAAACCCTTTGTTATACTGAGGGTATTATCAATAGCTGAGCCAATAGGTTGAACTAGGGGTTGAGTGATGAGCAACCATTTCAGTGCAAATGATACTGTTGCAGAATCATTTTTTTCCATTTGGTGAAAGAAGTAATTTACCGTTGAACCGGGTTTAGTAAATTCATTATTACCAAGCAACACAGGCACAATAAAAATTGAGCTAATTAAGGTAAATGAAATAGCCGCATTAAGCCTTTTCTTTTGTTTAACGGTTTCTTGTCCTTTGACTGCCCTTTTCACTTTGACTAATTCTATTGCTTTGATTGGCAATTTTAAAACGGTCAGCAACACTAACAGTAAACTAATACCCATAGAGATTGGCGGAACAATAATTGCTCTAAGTGCCGATTTACCGGTAGATTCAAATGCGCCACCATCTTCAAATTCAACCCTTTGAGCTTTTAATACTTTAAGGTACTCTGCTGTTTTTCGTTGTACGTTCACATCAATAACATTCTTTTTAAATTGAACGTTATTCCAGTCGGCATACATTGGTTTTACGTATAATTCGCCCATCTGTTGTTTTATTTTATGTTGTACATCTGACTGTATTTGGAATTTTTGCCACGGTAGATTTGGCGGAATACTGCTATTTTTAATGCCTTTATTCCATTTTTTATCGGCTTCTTGACGCACTTTTACCGCCACCGCCGTATCAAACTCAGCTCTTTGTAAAAGCGACCAATTATTGAGTAGCTTTAGTCCTTTATTTCTCAAACTGATTTTTACTTTTTTATTGGTGACATCATGCATTCTAAAGGTATCTAGTGAATTAATACCTAACGGATAACCACCTGATTCTTTGACAAAATCAGCTTCCATTTTAACCATTAAGACGCTTTTATAGTGTTTCACATCATTGGTATAAACCATGCGATGATCTTTCATTCCCCCATCACCACCTGTCGCTAGGCTTGCCGCTTGCAGCGCTGTAAAAAGTCCTCCGGTAAGTACACCGGCGATAACTGAGGTACCAAAGTTGTCAGCGGAACTAATTTCTTCTCGGATTAACCAATCATTGGCCGGAATATAAGGTATTTGATATTTTTTGATTTCTTTGTCGTAATACGCGTCATATTTCGCATAACATTTTGCGCGGTACTTCTTTTTCTTATCGTCGCACTTTTCACGGCGCTCAAAATAATCATAGACCTTGGGGGCTATTTTTTGGGCTCTAGACTCGACTCTAGCTTCATAAGAGCTGGTGCCTTTTTGGTATTGCCCCCAGCCATCTTTGATTTCATTTTGTACTTCTAGCCAATAGGTATCGGCTCTTCGTGGCGATGATGCTAGCTCTTGGTTATAATCGTTTGAAGCTTTAGCATATTCTTTGTATTGGCTACGTAAGCGACTTCGAAAGTCATTATAGTTACCGTAATGTTCATCGAATCGAGACATTGCATGGTCATTAACGAATTTTTCCATAATGCGATGTTTTCGTTTTTCAAGACCGCTAACCACTTTATCATCCGCATAAACTAAACCACCAAAGATAGATAGAAAGGCTTTTTCTAGTGCGGTATGCTCTGCATCAGGATCATATTTTATTCCTTCAAATTCAACAGAACGTTCAATAAGCGCACTACGAATAATTTGAGATAAATAAGCTTGTTGGCGATCTTCAGCTGATGATGTATCAACAATAAAATGGTCAACCAACCATTTTTGTCCAAAGAAAACTGTTGGCCAAACGAGTACACCAATCAATAAAAACAAACCAAAAGCTTTGCCTACTTTAGCCACATGTTTGCCTTTTAATAACATGTCTGCCAATAATAAAGTTACCCCAATACCACTGATGGTACGACCAAACAATTCAACCGCTCTTAAGTCTTCTTCAGTTGAGCTTTTACCGCCAGCGACATCGGTTAAAGCCGCGTTAAATACGGCTTCAGGAAACAAGTAAAGAACCGAACAAATAAACATAAACACCATCCACCAAAACGGTTTTCCCACCATGGCGATTTGTGCTTGTATTACTTCGTCTTTATCCGTTTTATTTTGTTTTTTATGCTGCTGAGATTGTACTTTTTTAAGTTCTTTTTCTGCGGCCTGCATTTTTTTTTGCGTTGGCGCACTACTCAGTAAACTTTCAGCAAAAGGACTTATTTTATTGTCGGTCATTGTTCAACACTCGGTATGGTTATTCGTATTGCTTTACCTGTCGATGTATCCATTTTCTCATCCTTGATCGTTGGAAAATCTAAAGACAACCCTATGGGTTTTTTATCTTCATTTGGTTTAAAGACTGATTTATTTTTATCTGCACCAATGCGTTTTAACCCTTCGGCCATAGATACGTAATACCCCTCGTCTATGTATGAAAGCATTTGTTCAAATTTATCAAAGTCAGCATCTTGAGGTAAGCCTTTGATGTAACGACCTATGCTAGTGTTTGGCTTATGAAGTTTTAAAGGTTTTGAAGCATTGAAAAGTTGCTGACATAAACGGTATGGCGTCGCATCAATAATGATGCCATCAGGTAATAGCGACTTATTTAATGCTAACAGCTTACCTTGGTGGTAGTCAGTGCCATTGATTGAATAGCTATATACTTTCATTCCTAATCGGTTGGACCGGCCTTTCACAGACGTCGCCTTGGCGTAGCTACGAATGTCCATGTGTAGACCAGAATTTGAGCCCAGCTTTATTTGTAAGTTACTAAGTGCTGATAACGAGGTGTAATCTTTGTATGTTTGACTATATCTTCGTGTACCGTAATTACCAAGGGCTTCAATATTTCTGCTATGGCGTTGGTAGAGTTCATCCTTTTTAACCCCTTTTCTCAATTCCCTTTTTAATTTAGCGATACTGTCTGGGTGAGGTGCTTGAATAAAACCTAAGTAAACTGTTGTATTAATCCCGCGTAGTTTTTTTAAGGTTTCGAGGTTTAATGAGGAGTAATAAAATGAATTTTGTCCGATGGTTTTTCGTAACATGTGGTCTAATTGAGTTAGCTCCGCTCCGTTAGCTTGGCTTTTTACCTCAACATTGAGTATTTGTCCTGGTTTATGAGCTTTGGCAAAGGCTGTAAAAGATTCGTAAGCAGTGATAGGTCGCTGTTCGAGTAAACTATTCGTTTCTTTATCTCGTAAACGTAATCCGGAAAAAGTTTTGTCTGACATTTTAGCCAAGTTATAGCTTTTGCCACTATAGTGAACAACCGCTCGGCCAGTAGCCATGTCATGGTGATTTACCCACAAACCACTTTTAATTTGCATCACATCAATTTCAATGGTGTTAAAGTCATCAGCCGTTGCGCTAGTGATAGCGCGTTCGCTACTCTCAGGCTCTCTAAAATCTCCTCTATGGGCAACGATATCAATATTACACTGCCCAGTAGAAAAGAGTTTTACCCGCCCTTCACTCGACATATATAGATTTCTATCTTTTAGTGCCAACTGTAGATCAACAATATCCTTTCCTATCAACTTTGCATCATAGGGAAACGATTGTAATTGCTCAGGCGTTTCATCTTTTTGAGTATTGTTAGATACCGACTGACAGCCCGCTAATAATAAAAGTATCGATAAATTTAAGAGTACCTTACTAAACACAGTTTTTTCTTCCTTGATAGTAGATTTAATCAACATTTTAGTAGTATGTGATTCTGTTGTGAAGATGGTTGGAGCACGGCCGTGATGCCGACATTATTGGCCATTTCAGTTCCTGATGGCCGTCGAATCTGTAAAGGAGTGTAACCTAGGAATATTTTAGAGAAGTTATAATTTTACTTAACAAAAACAACTGCTAAATCATCCTTATAATAACTGAGGATAATATAATAATTATTTTACAAAAGTACAACTATAAAAGTAAAAAATGTAAGTAATATAGTAACATAGTCAACTTCGATGCGTCATTAATGATCTTTTTCGTTGCTCAATAACAAAATTTAATCGAACCCAGTATAAAAAGCAGACAACTCAATTTAGTTCCTCATTTTTACGCTACATTTAATGCACAATCTAATTAAGTAATAGTCTTAGTTTTTAACGATACAATAGGAAAACCCCGCACCGACACAACACACTAAGTAACAATAAAGACACATTCCTGTCACAATTTACCAGCTAAACGGTCATGATTACGTCATTATTTCATCGATAATCCGTCATAAACATTAAGCATACTTCCCCGCAATTAAAACACTAAACACTAAACACTAAATTTTGGGGACAACATGACTGTTAACTATTCAAAAAACCTTATTACCTTAGCCATTGTTTCAGCTTTTTCATTACCTGTGCTAGCGGCTGAATCTCAGAAAAATGGCGAATCAGAAGCAACAATGGAAGAAGTGACTGTGGTTGCTAAAAAGCTATCACATGCAAATCACGTGGTTGAATCGTCGATGATAAGACAACAATCTCCTGCTAGCAGCATACTCGCTATTATGGACAACCTACCGGGTATTAGTATCAATGAAGGCGATGCCTTTGGTGGTGATGATTGGTCAACATCAATTACTATGCGCGGCTTCACTATTGATGGTAATCAACAACAGCTTGGCATGACGATTGATGGTATTCCAAATGGCGGCTCTAACTATGGTGGTGGCGCTAAAGCCAACCGTTATTTAGATAGTGAGAATATGAATACCATTGAAGTATCGCAAGGAACGTCTGATATTTCGTCAGCATCACTCGAAGCTCTGGGCGGCACATTTAACTTTGTTAGTGCGGACCCTTTGTTTGAGCAAGCAACAAAAATGGCCTATACCGATGGCGATCATGACGCCTCACGTTATTTTATCCGCCATGATACCGGCCGAATTTTCGATAATACCTACGCTTACATGAGTTATTCATCAACCTCTACCAGTCGTTGGGTTGGTGAGGGTTCAAACGGTGGTATGCAAAGAGAACACGCTGAAGTAAAATTTATCACTGATCTTGGTAATTTAAGTATAACGGGGCGATTATCTTATGATGATGCCGATGAAGATAATTACAATTCAGTTAGCATAGATCAGTTCAACCAAACACCTGATTGGGATCAGTTAACGTGGAACTGGACCGGTATTCCTCACTTTGATCAAATGTTTGCCGAGGGTTGGTCAACATTACGCGAGAATACCTTAGGTTATTTGAAATTTGATTATCAGCTATCTGACAATGCTTCCTTTCAAATCACGCCGTACTTACATAAAAACAAAGGTCGAGGTGATTGGATCCCTCCGTATTTAGTTTCTGCCGTTGATAGTGAAGGCAACCCAACTAATCAAGGGGGTTCAATAGACTCTTCTTATGGGTTTACCGATCAAAATGGTACACCATTAGCACCTGCGGATGGTTGTGAACAAAACTACACTTGGCCATGGGATTCTGGCTCAGCTTTACATCCGGCATGCTACAACGCAAGTGCTGTTCCGGTGATGTCATATCGTCATACTCATTATGAAAAAGACCGCGTCGGTTTTACGGCAAATGCACAATGGTCTATTGCTATGAACGATATTAAATTTGGTTTATGGGCCGAATCAAATGAACGTACTGAGTCGAGAGATTGGCATAAAGTTATTGATGCGCGTGTTTATCATCACTTTGATGCAACGCCTTATTGGACACAATATAGTAATGAATTTCAAACCGACACCTTAAAGTTCTATCTTCAAGACACCTTAGATTTTAGTGATTTATCACTGAATCTCGGTGTACAAAAATATTTAGTCGATATTGAAAAAACTGATGGTTTTTCAGGTCAACAAACAGGGAAAGTTAACAGCGACTCAGATGTACTCTTTAGTACCGGTGCTATTTACCAAGTAAGTAATAACATTGAGCTATTTGCTGGTTATAGTGAAAACTTCTCTGCAATTAAAGACGGCGTATTAGAGCGAGATGCTTCAACCCTTGAAGATATTGAGCCAGAAACCGCTGAAAATATTGATTTAGGCCTACGTTATAATAATGATGATATTAGTTTTTCGGCAACCTACTACACCATTGACTTTGAAAATAGAATTACTTTCATTGCCCCAGGTAGTGATAGCGATGGTATTGATTACAACATAGGCACCAATGGCTCATATCTTAATGTAGGCGGTATTGAGTCAGACGGTTTTGAAATAAGTGTGAACTACCGTTTAAATGAACAGTGGAACTTGTATTCATCTTACACCAATAATGATTCGCGTTATGTCGGTGACGCCCCAGGATTTAGCGCTGGTGATAAAGTGCTAGATTCCGTTGACGACATGTTTGTATTATCAAGCGATTATACCCAAGGTGATTTCCGTGTTGGTGCCTCGGGTAAATATACCGGTGAACGTGGTGATGCGCCGTCATACACCACTTTTGATTTTAATGCGGGTTACTTTATTCCATTTAGCGGACACACGATTAGCTCTATTGATATCTCTTTTGTTATTACCAATATCACCGATGAAAGTTATTTATCAACGGGAACGGGTAACGGCACAACCTTCTTCATTGGTGCTCCTCGCACCGCATCGATGACTTTTGCCGCTAACTTCTAAGTCTTAATAATAAAAAATTGATGCGCAAGTCAAGTAACACCAGTTGTTCAGGTAATTATTTGGCTTGTTGCATTTAAACTATTCGATAATGGATCTAAACATGCTTAAAACCCTCTCTATAATACTATTGCTTAGCTGCTTTACTTGCACCGTTAATGCAAACGCTAATACCGACAATCATGGTGTAAGAAAGACAAACTTAATATTGGTGACAATAGATGGACTTCGCTGGCAAGAACTATTTTCTGGAGCAGACCCTGCTCTACTGAATAATAAAAAATTTGTTCGTGATAGCCATCACATTAGAGACAAATTTTGGCACGATAACAACGTTAAGCGTCGACAATTATTGATGCCTTTTTTTTGGGATACCGTTGCCAAAAATGGCATGGTCATTGGTAACCGTAATATCGGCTCAAACATGTCTATTGCAAACCCTTGGCATTTTTCTTCACCGGGTTACAGTGAAATTTTTACCGGTGTGGTCGACACTTCAATCAACAGCAATGACAAAATACTCAACCCGCAAGTTTCTTTTTTAGAATGGCTAAATAACAAAGACGGTTATCAGAAAAAACTGGCCGCCTTTGGTAGCTGGGATGTATTTCCCTATATTTTAAATAAAGAACGTAGCCAGCTTCATATTAACGCCGGATTTGACTCTGCTAAGGGTTACCCTTTATCTGACGAAGCAAAACTGCTAAATAACTTACAAAAAGAAATTCCTAGCCCTTGGCATAATGTCCGTTTAGATAGCTTTACTTATCGTTACGCTAAAGACTATTTATTAACCGTTAAACCTAAGGTAATGATAATTTCCCTCGGTGAGACCGATGACTTTGCTCATGATGGCCATTACGATAGCTACTTAACTTCTGCACATCAAACCGATGCCTTTATCGCAGATTTATGGCATACACTGCAAACAACTCAGGGTTATAAAGACAATACAGTATTAATGATAACAACCGATCATGGCCGAGGCAGTAATAGCGATGACTGGCAACACCATGCCTCAAAACTAGCCGTACAAAACACGATGAAAAATCTTAAGGCATTCTCCAAAGGTATTGTTGGATCAGAGAATATTTGGTTTGCCGCCATGGGTCCTGGTGTTAATGCTCGCGGTGAAATACAAACCATAACAGAGGTTAAACAAAAGCAAATTGCGGCTACCGCGTTAACCTTGTTAGGTGAAGATCCCAAAGCGTTCAACCCTCAAGCTGGTTCAATTATCAAAGAGGTTTTCTAATGAAACATTTTCTCACTACACTAATTATCACCGCTACTTTGACCTTTGCCATAACAACGCAAGCTACCCCCTTATCTCAATTAGACATTACCCCACAGAAAATTCTGTTTGGCTCATGTTCACATCAAGATAAAGACATGCCTATTTTAAAGGCTATTAATAATGAAAATGCTGATCTGTTTGTTTTTCTGGGTGATAATATTTATGGTGACACTGAAAACATGCAAGAAATGGCCGATAAATATCAACGACTAGGAAATAATACTGATATCAAGACACTTCGCTTAGCTACTCCAACTATAGCTATTTGGGATGATCATGATTTTGGTGAAAATGATGCCGGTGCAGAGTACGCACAAAAAGAGCAATCAAGAAAACTGATGTTAGATTTTTGGCAAGAGCCGAAAGACTCTCCACGCTATACGCAAAAACACGGTATTTATACCGCTTATATGACTGGTAAATCAGATAACAGCGTGCATGTTATTTTACCTGATTTACGCTGGAACAGAGATACTCTCACTACTGTAGGTAAGTACGATTACCAAACTAAACGTAAGGTCAAAAATATGGGGCCTTACAGCCCTAACTTAGCAAAAAATGCTTCGATGTTAGGTGAAACCCAATGGCAGTGGCTAGAAACCGAATTACAAAAACCATCCAAAATTAAAATAATAGCGTCCAGTTTACAATTATTACCTGAATTTACAGGTTGGGAATCTTGGGCAAATTTTCCTCATGACAGAGAACGTCTTTTTGCTTTAATTAAAAAGCATCAGGTCAATGGCGTTATTATCATTAGTGGTGATACTCATTGGGGAGAAATGTCTAAGGTAACAACTGATCTAGACTACCCACTATGGGAAGTCACTAGCTCTGGTTTAACTGAAGAATGGAAAGAAGTAAGCCCCAATATACATCGTGTTGGGAATTTTATTAGCAAAGTTAATTACGGAGAATTACTCATTGATTGGCAACAAATCGATCCAAAAATCACCCTGAGCTTAAAAGAAGTTGATGGTAAGGTTTTTAATCGACAAGTCATCTCTTTATCTTCCATCAGTCCTTACGATAAAGGATAAAACATAGGTTTCAGTGAGAATTAAAATTGCTCAAGCACCCTGAAACATGCATCTTGATTGATAACGGTCATAGTACTGTTTTAGCGATAATCATTTTAAAATTAGAACTTCATGAAGATCGGTAGTATATTAACTCCAACGTAACATTAACTCATTGTTGATATTATGGAGTTTACTGAATCTTATTTTTATTTCTATCTGAGAATGACATGCTGAAACCTCATTTTTATCCACACGGAAGTATCGATATCAAGCTAGATAATGACCTGATTTCTATGGATATTGAAGGACCGTGTAATACTGAGTTTTTTGAACTTATGGCAAAGAAGTTAGCGTCTTTTAGGCCACAGCTAAATATGGATAATTATACCAGTTTAGTCATACTCCGTGATGAGGCACTTGCGACACCTGAAGCGATGGCATACTTCACCAACTATTTAAAAACAGTGCAAGTACGTGCTGTTGCCATTAACTTGCAGCATGCCCATACTCCGTCAGCCACTCAGGACATGTGCACAAAAGCTTACCTTGAGGCTGGCGTGGAGCATCGTTTTTTCTTTGATAACCTTAGTGCTAATACTTGGCTAAGAAGTTGTATGTCTATCCCTAGATAAGCTACTGACCTTAATACGTCATAATAAAAAACGGTAACGTCTTCAATATTAGTGACTCAATCTAACGAATAATTTTAGTGTGGCTGAATGCCGGTAGGATGATGGCACAGAATGAAAGAAAGTTTATTAATAAAACTTTACTATTCAATGCCAATTGACATAACTCTATCACCCAGTTTATTAAGGATCGTTATCTCACCAAGGCAGACTGCAACAATAGACTTACCCTCTTTAAATTCTAGTGGAATAATAACCCGACCAGATGTGTTTTTTGGGTACTCTTTAACTACATGATTTAGCTCTAAGCAGTCTTCATTATAATAAATAATAGTTACGGTAGTTAGAATTTCAGCTGTCAACTTTAACACCTTTCAAAATTTGTCCTGACATGTCATAACTATCGTAGAAAAATCTTAGTTTGTCTAACGCAGTTTTAGTTTTCATGATACTTGTCACGACTTTAGATATCTTATGCCTTTCAAAGCTAAAGGTGAATATTAAATGAAGTACAACTTACTTAAAATTTCATCCTTGTTATCTGTTCATTTTGCAGTATTAGCAGAATCAATATCTCCTACCTTATACTCACTATGAATTAGAACAAAGGTGCAACTTAAAATTTGTATAATAATTTGTTAACCGCTAGTTTTAATTATTCCATGTTATAATAAATTATATTATTATCATCTTGTCGTTAATACTTTTTTTAAAGACAAAATGAAATTTAAAAAATAATCAGTGTCATTTTTATATTGAAAATGTCTATCAGCGAGTTTCGCTAATGTACTAATAAAGCGGCAAAACATCTGTTTTGTACAACATGACTTTCTTTGTCTTAGATGGTTTAATTAAAGTAACAATAATGGTAAATATCATGATTAATAAAAAATTTCTTATCCCTTTCTTATTCACCCCGATTATATTTGTCCTGTCCGCATGTGGCGATAGTGATAATAGTGACGATTCACCAGAGCAAGCAAAGTTTTCCTTAGGCATTAGTGACGCACCAATTGATGAAGCCGATGCAGTATTTATTGAAATAGATGAGATTACTATTGCTGGCACAGAAACCACAGTAATTTCAACATTCACTAATGAAAATGATGAAGTTGTAGAAACCATTAAAATTAACCTACTTGACTTTCAAGGCCCTGACCAACTAAAAATTGTTGATGAAGCTCAAGGTGTAACTATGCTTCCTGGCACTTACTCTATGGAATTGTTAGTTGTAGATTCCGGCTCATATGTCCTACTTGATAATGATGCTACTGAATACTCTATTAAAGTACCGAGCTCTAGATTACGTTTAGGAGACTTTGAAGTTTCAGCAACCTCAATTCAAATAGGAGACACTCCCGCTTATACTATCGAATTTAATTTACGTGAGTCATTAGTGATGCGCGGTAATAACCCAACAAAAAATGGTTATATCATTAAGCCTCATGGCGTTCACATTGTAAGTGAATATGGAACATTAAAAGGTGATGTTTCTTCTGATCATACGAACTTAGGTAGCTGTATTGTCTATCTGTATGAAGGGAATCCGACCGAATTAGGAGATAGTTATGATACAGAGGATGAAACTTTTGAAGGTGAAACACCAACAGCAACAGCGCCTCTTATATCAACATTAGTGGCAGTTGATGGGACTTACAGCATAGGTTTTGTAGCTGAAGGAAGTTACACTATCGCTTTAATGTGCGGTACAGATATTGATGACAATATTCAATATAATGCCTTAACAATCCCTTCACCTGCTGGAAACAAAACAACAGTAGAGATCGTTAAAGGTGATGTTAAGACGATAGATTTTTAAATAAATTTATATCAACAGTTCAAAAAAGGCTAGCAAGTATAAACAAGCGCTTGCTAGCCTTAATTAAATAAACCAAGACAAAACTGCCCACCAAAAAACAACATACCTTACTGAATAATCGATCTAACATTAATATCAATCACTTAACTATTTCCACTGCCATTCTAAGTACATCATTTGTATTGATAAATTTAAAACAGACCATGTTTCAGCTGGATAGAGGTCCTAGAGTTTAGCCCTTTTTACTTTAATCAATTTTTGTATAATATTTCTATCATACCGATATATATGGTTTTTAAATTCTTGATTTAATTGGTCAGCTATTGTTTGAATATTATTTGCTGTCAGCTTAACTTTTAAAGATTTTATACTTTTATCTAACAGAACAAGCTCGCTTTGATGTAGTAAAATATGCTCATCTACTATATTAGTGGGTAAATATTGCTGTAATTGCTGTTCTTCGTTGATTACATGTGCCAAAAAAAAGCTAAGAAGCCGCTCTAGTATACCAACAGCATAGGCTTGATTTTTAGGCTCGTTAACAAGGTCTTGTAACTGCTCAATATAGTGGAAAATAGCTTGATGATCTTCATCTAAGTTTTTGATGCCAAACTCATTAATCACATCGGAATTAGCTTGTTTCATATTAGATCACTCGATATTTACATCAGTACATTTGTCTTTTTATAATGATAATTAATCAGCTGTCGCAAAAGAGGCAAAATCGCTGGTAGAATCTTTTATAACGATAATATTTCGGTTGATTTTTTCACTGGTAATACTCTGCTCTTCAACCGATCTTGCTACCATTTTGCCGTTCTAACAGCACTGGCATTGCGGCGCTCTATTTCTAAATAAACAAGTTGTTCTGCTTGCTTTAACGAAAACTCAGCTTGAAGACGTTCAGATGAATAAGAAGCGTTCGCGATAATTCCTACCAGGGTGACAATGATGACAATAGTAGGCAGCGTTAAATAAAGTAAAATACGACCTTTTAAACTTTCAATAAATTTCATATTATTTTCGGACATTGTATTCCCTGAGTTTTATTATATTTATCAGTGTAATGAGAGCATAAATTTGACATCAATACACACTATATACGTATAATCCCAGTATAAATCTGACTTAAGTATTGCAGGGATTTTTAGTAATTCCACTTGATTTTAGTTATATATATATTTGCTAAAAAATTTTCAGCTACAATTAATAATAACCTTGCTAGTTAACACTTGTGAGGTCAAACGATACCATTTAATACCCTGAATATTGGTAGTAGAAGTTCCTAATGCCACCGAACTAATTGCTTATAATTAGTTCGAATAAAGCGTAGTAGGAATAAGTAATGACATGGCTAGTGCCTAAGTTATAAGTGCATAGGAATAGTGAGAGCCGAAATATGAATGTAAAAATAAATATTCTAGTCTCAATTTTATACTTTGTGTTATTCAACGCTTCTGCTAAGACAGATGAATCAGATGAGGTATTTGACCTATCGTTGAAAGAACTACTCAATGTAGAAGTTTCTGTTGCCTCTATAAAAACCGAAACAGTTATTGAAACACCTGCCATCGTTTCTCGATACAATCGCACCGATTTAGAAAAGATGGGTATTACAACGTTAAGAGAAATGTTTAATTTTATTCCTGGCGTTATTGTGCAGGACTCCCTTCCTGGCTGGGCCTCCGTTCAAATTAGGGGCATAGATGAAGCGTTTAATCAAAAAGTACTTTTCCTGCTAGATGGCATTCCTTATCACCAACCTTCACACTCACTCATTCCAATGGAGGGGGTCCCGTGGGAGTCAATTTCCCATGTAGAAGTAATACGGGGCCCAGGGGCTGTCTTTTATGGAACACAAGCATCGGCTGGTGTATTTAATGTCATCACCAGAAAAGAGATAGGTGATAGTACCGCATCATTAAAGTTAGGTTCAAATGGCCTAAAAGAAGGTAGTGCCTATTATAATTTAGCGCTCGGGGATGAATCAGCCATCTATATTGCGGCAGAATACAGAGTCGAGGATGGCTATACTGCCACGTACAATGAGGTATTCCCCACCGTAGGATTGGTAACAGACGATGTCGAACGTTATTTAGAAAGACAATCGGGATTATTACGCTATACCAACAACGAATTTAATCTTCTTCTACAAGCTTTTTCCGACACTACCGTTGGTATTAACGATGGTGTAACAGGGGAAAATACATTACAACCCTTAACGTTAGACACCAAGGGTGAATTAATTCATATCAAGAATAGTTGGAGTAGCGATAATAGCAAAACGACTATCTTTACCGACTATAACCACTACACCTTTGACATACAGATAGACAATTTATTTGCTCCTGGAGTCGGTTTATTGGGTAAAAAAGATAATAACGGTAAAAACGACTATCGATTTAGGGTTGGGGGAAGTTTTGCTTACACTTTGGATGAATCACTCGATATGGTGGTAGGTGTTGAGCAAGAAACACGGTCAATGGGCAATTATCGCGTCTATCTATTAGACGATCCGAGTACGCCACTCGCTACATCACTTGAACAAGGTAAAGTTGATGAGTTTTCTGCATATGCTCAAGTAGACTACAGTTTAGAAAAGTGGCGCTTTCTTATTGGCGGCAGATTTACCGATAACGAATTAAGCGGAATAAAAACAACACCGAGAGCGGGTATTGTCTATAAATTTGATGAGTACCAATCATTGAAAACACTCTACTCGACAGGTTTTAATTCCCCTAATCCAACGCAAACGAGTATCAATGCACCTGGTAATGTCGTGGGAAACGAAGCACTAACCGCTGAAATAGTAAGTACTTTTGATCTTGCCTATTCCTATTCAAGATCGAACCTATTATTTGTAGCAAATATTTATTCTTTAGAAGCGCAAGACTTCATAGAAAGAAGATTTAGCGAACCTGATGGTGCCGTTTCATTTTTTAATGAAGGCAGTTTTAAACGACAAGGTGCTGAAATTGATTTTCAAATGGCCAGTCTTGACAGTAAATTATTTATCAATTTAGCTTATCAAAAAGAAGGCAATAAAATTTTACCTGATGATCCAACCGCTTTAAACACACCTAAACTCACCCTGAGTATTGGTGCAAGTACTGACATTTGGGATATACATAGCATAGGTGGAGATATTTCATATATAGGAGCGCGTCACAATTTAGACGGCTATAGTATTGTTAATATTAATTATACCGCTCGACTATCGACTGTTGAGTTATATGCCGTAGTGCGTAATCTTTTGGATGCAGAAATTTTAAATCCCGATATCTCGACGCAGTCTAGTAGTCTTGTTGCGCAAGGGGAAGATGGCATTAATTATCAAATAGGAATTAAAATTCATTTTTGACCCGCATGTATTTGAGATACAGAAGTATTAACGCTTTCCTTGGTATAAAAAAAGTAAACAACTCCCACGGTAGTATATATCTCCATCTGTTTTGGTTATATTTACAATACGCTATAAAATCACGCTGATAGGAAAATTTATGACTGTTAAATTTTTACGACTAATAATCATCTCGTTTACTGCGATGTTGATGTTTGGTTGTGCGAACGGAAAATTACACCATGCAACTAAATTCACTTCATTTGAAGACTTTCAAACAGGTCCTGAAGGTGGAGTAGATTTAGTATGGGCTCGTATTGGCTTGAGAAGCCCTGAAAGAATAAAAGCAAAGTTTGATGAGTATGACAGTGTCATTATTGACCGGGTCTATGTTTTGGTCAACGAATCAGACACAAAATTAGAAGATGATGAAATCAATGAGCTCTCAGAATATATGGTGGCTCGTTTAAAAGATAAAATTTCACAAACTAAAAAAATAGTAAGTGAACCAAGTGATAAAACACTTCGATTGAGAATTGCGATCAGTAATGTCGAAACACCCAATCCCATTCTTGCGATGACCAGCAGTATATTACCAATCGGCTTAGGGATTTCTACCATAGTGAAAATTGCAACGGGTGAACATACTAATGTTGGTAGTGCCACCATCGAGCTTTTAATCAGTGATTCGATGACAGATAAACCTTTCATGGCAGCTATAGACCGCCAAGCGGGCAATAAAGATCTGAGTACAATGATTGATTCCTTAGACGATGCAAAAGATGCCATCAATTGGTGGGTAGACCGTTTAGGCGTCACGTTAAAGCAGTGGAAAAAGCCGAAATAATACCGTATTACAAGTAACGCGTTGCGTATTACATGTTACGTGCTGACCGCTGAAATGTTAGCTTTATTATGATATGAGTACAAAAGTTACTATCGTCTGCACAGCCAAATAATAGCAATATATTCACTTATACCACTAAAAAAATAGGCCTGTTATCGTAAGATAACTAGGCCTAATATTTTGAAAAGTACACTATTTCAAACTTATATCATTGCTATTATTAAATACTCAACATACGCTTTTTCAATCTTGCTAAATCAATCGCATTTGAACGTACCGTGACCTTAATATGTTCGTACTCATAATCTTCCTTAGTGACACTCATGCTTGATCGAATCTCGCCCATAATACCTTTAGCGGTGTAAGGAACAATAATCTCTTCTTCAATCATCTCTTCCTGAGCAATTTGAACGATATATTTATGCAATTTACTCACGTCAGCCGGATTACGCGCGGATGTGATCATGGCATCTGGAAACTCTTCCATTAATGCTTGTTGTTGTTCAATGCTAAGTTGATCTGATTTGTTCAGTACCAGTAATTTTTTACTGTCTTCAACACCAACTTCATTCAGTACTTCGTGTACTACGTCGAGTTGCGCACGAAACGACGGATCAGAAGCATCTACTACATATAATAGTAATGAAGCATCCTGTGCTTCTGCTAAAGTTGAATGAAATGAGGCAACTAAATCATGGGGTAGCTTTTTAATAAAACCAACCGTGTCTGACACTAATATTCTCGGTTGAGTGATAGGGAACAAAGCACGTACTGTGGTATCAAGTGTAGCAAAAAGTTTGTTTTCACCTTCAACGTCACTACCGGTGATCGCGCGCATCATCGATGACTTACCTGCATTGGTATAACCAACTAAAGCGACACAAAACAGCTCAGAACGTTGGGTACGTCGGCCTTTCATTTCATGCTGAACACTTGCCAATTCACGCTTAAGTTCTGCTAATTGGTCACGTACGGCTCGGCGATTTAGCTCTAGCGTTGTTTCACCGGCGCCTTTACCCATTTGACGTTCTTTATCACCACATGATGTTTCGCGAAGTCTTGGCGCTACATAATTTAGGCGAGCAATTTCTACTTGTAATTTCGCTGTTTTAGTACGGGCATGGCGACTAAATATTTCAATAATAATGCCGGTACGGTCAAACACCTCTACGCCTAATTGATTTTCAACATTACGCAACTGAGATGGGCTTAGATCACAATCAAAGACCACCACATCAGCACAAGCAAACGGAAGATTGTCTGATGGGATATCTGAACGGTTAATTAAGAAGTCTGATTCATCAACCATTTCTTCAAATTGATCTTCATCTTCTTCGCCTTCAACGACACCTTGGTTACCGGTAAGATGCGCAATTTCGGCCAATTTACCTAAACCTAGTACATTAACTTTTTTAGTCGAACTTTGCTTTTGCGACTGGGTGCCGACCACTTTAAAACCGAGTGTAGTCACTAAACGTGCTAGCTCAGCAAGTGACTCTGTTGCCTCATCACCTTTAAAGTCAGGCGTACAAATAGAAATAAGTAAAGCGTTAGTAAGTGATGCTTTTGCTGTTAATTGCATAATTTTTAATGTTAGTGCGCCTAATACCTATTGGTATAAGTGCAAACCTAAGTTTTATCTAAAGTAGATTGATCCTACGCTGTTATAGCTGAGCTTTATAGAGCAATAACAGACTAAATACTAAATCTATTCAGTTATTACCCGCTCAGTGATAATTAAAGCGCTTAAGGTAAGAAATTAATGACTAAAATGGCTTCTTAAAAAGTTTTCAGGACAATTGTTCATCTACACAACATTCATCTTGAAGAAAGGCAATCACAGAAAGTAGTTTTTCATATTCAACCACGCAATAAAGTACTCGACCTTCTCGTCGCTGTTTAATTAATCCAGCAGAAGCCAAACTAGATATGTGGTGGGATAATGTTGAACCTGGTATCTTTAATTCTGCTTGTACCTCACCCACAGCAATACCCTGCTCTCCTGATTTTACTAAGCGTTTAAATATTGCTAACCGCGTCGGGTGACCTAATTCTTTTAAAGCTTTGGCAATAACTTCTATTTCCATAATATTCTCTTCTAATAGTTTCATTCAACTTATAATTCGATATTACTAGAAATATATTGACACTAAAAGTTATTTCTTTATAATTCGACGAATCTAGAAACAACGAATCATATTACATAAAGAGTTTTATTATGAAAATTACACAACAAATGGTATTTGATACCTTAAACATGTTTGCTTTTTTAGCAGTAGAATTAACCATACTTTTTTTACTGATTAGTTACCTCGTAGGTGTTCTTCAGGTATACATTCCGCCCAGTAAAATTCAAAGCATATTAAGTAGTAAAAATGGCAAAGGTTATATCATTGCCGCTTTTCTGGGTGCAATCACACCTTTTTGCTCTTGCTCAACTATCCCTTTTTTAAAAGGGTTATTAAGAGCAAAAGCAGGTTTTGGCACTATGATGGTTTTCTTATTTGCTAGCCCGTTACTTAATCCTATTATCATTGGATTATTTGCCGTTACCTTTGGCTTAAAAGTGACTGCATTCTATTTTACTGTTGCCATGGGTGTTTCAATCACGGCAGGATATTTATTAGAGAAGTTAGGTTTTGAAAAGTACATCAAACCTGAAGCTTACATTACCCCTGAAACTAAAGGCTGTGCGAGTAGTTGTGGTAAAAATGGTAAGCCAGTTAGTCAATGGACTAAGATTTGGCACAGTACTTGGGCAGACTTTAAAAAAGTATTACCTTATTTAATTGGTGGTATCGCCTTAGGTTCAATGATTTACGGTTTTATGCCAACAGAGTTTGTCGCCAGCGTGGCAAGTGAAAACAACCCTTTTGCCGTTCCTATTGCAGCAGTAATTGGTATTCCACTCTATATCCGAGCAGAAGCAGTAATACCATTAAGTGCAGCATTAGCAGCAAAAGGTATGGGACTTGGTGCGGTAATGGCATTAATTATAGGTAGCGCTGGTGCCAGTTTAACAGAAGTTATATTACTTAAATCTATCTTCAAAAATCCAATGATAATTGCATTTTTAACGGTAATATTATCAATGGCTGTTGGTGCAGGTTATTTATATTCTTATATTTTTTAAATAACTTTTTGCAGTACATCATACTAATTTAAAACTTGATTTTAGTTACATACAACCAACAGGCTTTTAGTTTGTATGTAACTAATATTATAAACCGAAAAAGCCAAAAAAAAAAAACCGTTAACTTTTTAGTTAACGGTTTTTTAGTATCGCTTGGTTAGTTAGCGGCAAATAGCTTTAATGCGAATTTTATCTGTCCAACTAAGAAAACCATGGTTAGTTAAATACTCAACATTAATCATTGAGGTGCCATTAGGACATTGACGTAAAAGGTTTTTGTAAGCTTGATCAACATAATTTGTGTTGTAAACAAAACCTAAGATATTTTTTTGAGATTTTTCGATTTCAATAATTTTACCAATATCATTTTCGTTATAGGCATTGTTGCCAACGTCCACTTGCGACATATGTACACTGCTAGTACATGCACTAAGCATCACAACGTTAAGTAATACGAATAGCTTTTTCATTACTACACCTCATTACAGTATGCAGATACAAAAACTTCTCTTTTAAACATAAGCACATAGCCGGTAGTTTGGTGCTTAGTATAAACACCTTCAATTTTACCTGTAGGGCATTGAGACTTAAGTCCATCAATGGCTTCATCAACAAAAGCATTACTAAAGTTTATTCCTAATAGATTCCAACTAGCTGCCTTGGTAGTGATTATGTTATCTCTTTTTGCAGGAACCTGTGTCATCGATACGGTATTCAAACCAACACAACCGGTAAGTGATAATGCTAATACTGATAATAATAATGTGTTCTTTAACATGGAACTTCCCTAAATTAAGTTAATACAGAAACCTTTGATACGAACAACTTCACCACTTACAGGTCCTACATTGGTTGCTTCACGTATTGAGGTTAATCCGGTCATTTTTTTACTTGGACATGCTTTGATAACTTCTGAAAGAACTTCATCGGCATAAGCATCGTTATATACGGGGTTACCTGTTTTAGGACCAAAATTACTAATAGCCAGAATAAAAGCGACTAATTCCAAGTCTTCACTAGTTGAAGCTGATTTTGCAGCCCCTGCCCCTATCTCTGCTGCTTTAGCTGCATCAAAGCCTAGTTCATTTACCGTAATAGTAAATGGGGTTAACGACCCTTGTGACTGGTCTATATCACCAATATGAACATGATGAAGTTGACTGCATCCGCCAACAAGTAAAAAACTCAGCCCAAGAATACTTTTCATTTTTATTGGCATGTGCGCCTACCTACTTATGACATGTATTGATAAATTCTGGCGTTATTATGAAACGAGTAGATGGGCTTTACTGTTTAGTAAGTGTGATTGAAACGTTAGAAACTGTAAGTTCAAGTTTGATTGGCACTAATCACTCTACTGACAAAATAAAAAAGCCCGACACTTTCGTAACGGGCTTTTTTAATGTCGATATATCGCTATACAACTAATATAGTTATTTTGCGTATTTACCTATCGTCTGGCATTAAATAAGCGAGGTCATCTTCATCGTCTGCATGAAAATCATAACCACCTTCAAAATCATCATGTAATTCATTAGCAATAGTTATAGGAAGTTCTAATATTTCTTGAATATGAATAGCGACATCAATTTGTTGAGCTATGATATTTTTAAATTCCGAAAAATCTAATAATGCTATTTCTTGTAAGTAGCTTTTAGTAAGTACCGACAATTGCCCGGTGAGTTTTACAATACAAGTTTCTATTTTTTCAAGCAAAACGTCTTTATCAGTGCTGATAAGATAAGTATTAAATTCTTGATATAATGAACTAGTAAACATTTTTCTATCAGAATCAATCAATAATAAAGCCATAGCCGTATTAAGGAACCGTTGTAATTCATACAACAACACATCTTCATCATTATCAACCAGTATAGTGCTTGCACAATAGCTCGCGGCGATGTTTTTATAAACATCTAAAAGTTTTGCACTTTTATAGCCTTCTTTCATTAAGCTGGCATGTAAAACTCTAATATCCGAGGTATCGCTGATTGCTAAGGCATAAGTGGTGATTGAGATACTTTCAAAGTATGAAGGAGATATCTTCTTCAGTTGCGCATATTTAGCCCAACCCGCTCTAAAGCAATAAACAATGCCTTGGGTTTTTATAATCTCTTTGGCTTTATCCGCATCGTTATCACATAGGTCTAATAAGCCTAAGTTGGTAATGCCTAGAACAATTTCACAGCCTTTGTTGATTTGATCCGCATAAATGATAGATAAATTGTCAGAGGCAATTCTCAATGACATATCGACTAATTGTTGTTTAATTTTATGCACTAATTCAGGGGAAAAATAGCCTTCACTTTCCCCATCTTTTAAAACCAACAGTAGAAACGGATGGTTTCTTAATTCTGCAATTCTCATTAATGAATCCTACTTATATAAAACTGTTCATAACCACTATGGTAATAGATGTTTAATGATATTTTAAAGGGGTGCAAACATGTCATCGGTATCTATTGCTACCGAGGTAACGCGTTGTTTATTAGCATTATCTTTCAACGCTTTTTCAACACTGTCTAACGAACCATTGGTACTTACTACCATGACTTCACGGTAGGCATCTTCATCTAATGTTTTAATTTTCATTAACAGTTCTTCAATACTGCCTGATGTTTGCTCTTCGTCTTCTTCAATTTCAGAAAAATCATGACCGACAAACGGTAGAGACAAGTATAAAAGGCCAAAATCATCTTCTACAATGGCTTTTAATACTTCTAACTGTTTTTCTTCATCATCACTCGAAAGAAAAATTTGTGACAATAAACTATGCGCTTCCGTTTGAGCACAAAACACGTGGTCTTCATCAATGTTTTGCCAATATGACGGTTCAACATTTAATAATTGCTTAATTGACTCAGCATCCATTAACCAGGTGGCGATAGAAGGAATAGTGGCATCGTGTTCTCTAACAATTTTAGCCACGGTTAAAATATCCATCTCGGTTAGTACGGCCAACATGGTTTCATCACCCTGTTCAGAAGCTATTGCCTCTAAAGAAGTGCCTGCGCGTCTACCGCTTTGTTGAGCGATTTCAATAATATCGGTGGCTAGAATGAGTGCGTTTTTTGTCACGGTTATTCCTTAGAGGTATTTATACTGTTCATTAGACGCCCTAATCCTATCAATTAAGGCCATCCATATTTCAAAAACGAAAGTTCTTTGAAAACTATTGTTTAACGCGATAAAAGTTCAAAAGCTAATAGTTTTCATCAAAATCATCTGATGCATAATCATCGACTTGATCAAAATCATCTTCTACCGGTTTTACTGGTGTTGCATCATAGCGATTATAATAATGAATGAGTAACACGGCAGTTTTTAAATCTTGCTCTGCATGGTTCATCATTTCAGTAATACAATCTCTGGCATCCGCATGCACGCCAACGAATGCTTTTACATCAGCCCATGTAGGCTCTACGCTTAAATCAACTAACGCCAAATTTTTACTATCAATTCTAATTTTTGTAGTGATAGCCATGGCTAATTGATCAACCATACCGGTAAACAACAAGGGGGTCGTTTTTAACTGGTCAAATAAGCTCGATAAATAAATGGATAATAATTCAGGGTTTTCAGGATCAGTTAACGAGGTCATATTTTCTAAGTACATAGAAAAATCATCCGTTAAATAATCAGGTATGTTTTTGTCAGATTGCAAAGAGTGTTCCTTAATTGCGTATTTTCAAATTAAGCATAATGTGATGTTAATAGAGTGTATTGATTAGCGTTTAGCTCAATGCGTTGTGCCAAAATGAATCAGCAACCTCTCGGGGATCTGTTATGACGGTATAGTTACTTTTCAAATACAAAGAACGCTTTTTCGGATCCGAAATTGCATCATAAGCCTTTTTAATTAATTGAAATTTTTCTTCAACTTCACTGCCACTATTTTTATCTGGGTGATATTTATTAGCGAGTTTTCGATAGGCTTTTTTGATCTCGATGGTCGACGCATCTCTACTCACACCTAACTGTTCAAAGTAATCCATAGTTTTACTACTACCTTTTGTTGAAGGTTTATCTTAATAACTTAATTAATTTTACTCATTCCCCTGAATGAAACGTAGAGGTTTTATCAAAAAATTTGACTTAAAGACTTGATAATATAAGTGAATATATAATCGTACCAATCATAATAGCCGAAAATCAATCAAATAACATAACATAACAATTAGACTAATATATTGAGTAACTTAGGGGATAAATATTAAAAGTATTTTAATCTAATCGAAACATTCTGGCTAACTTTATTTATTTATAACGATGCACTCACTCTTTGTGCTTTTTAACTGCGCCTGAAGGAGGCTTGTGACAACTCCAAGGCACATGTTTTGCGTTATCTTTAACATTTTGGTCAACGAATTTGTAATACTGCTCTTTAGTATGTGTCCACCAATCATTGTGAATGTCAGCGCCATGCTTTTTAATAATGTCTTCAATACCCTCAAGATTAATATTAGTCGCATCATAGGCAAGGTAAAGACAAGCGTCAGTGCTATTATACGATATCTCATCAATACCAAATTGATGGTCAATATCTTCCATCAACGCATTTCTGTTAGCATCAACAACATTGGTTAATCGTAAATTTCTAATAACTAAGTTTGCTTCTTTAACACCTACTCTGTGATCAAAATCAGTCATGTTATTCTCCTCAAAAGTGATATTTATCCGTTATAACATCACTTAATGAATGGGCTTATTCAACTATTAGTATGCCTTTATACATTTGCATCTGACAATGAAAAGGATACTCTCCAGACTTCATCGGCGGAAGTAATACAGACTTGTTACCATTAAAGGGTAACTCTTGTGTTATTTCAACATCTGGAAATAACACCATAGACGCACAAGGACTGCTGTCTTTGCGAATAAATTGAATAACAGTTTGCTGCCCTGCTTTAATTTTTATCCTTGCGGGTTGATAAACGCCATTATTCACTACAATCTTAATGTCATTAGTACTACTCACTTCTACTTCCTTTGGTTTATACAACCAGAACCACCAAATAATTAATGAAATAAGTACTAATCCTGCAATATTAATCATCATCATAACGAATCTCCTAATGATCCTTCGCTTTGAAAAAGCGTAATCGGTTGGCATTACTCACCACGGTTAATGATGAAAAAGCCATCGCTGCGCCAGCAATAACTGGATTTAATAAAAGGCCAAAAAATGGATATAATACGCCCGCAGCAAATGGCACCCCCGCAACGTTATAAATAAAGGCTCCAAAAAGATTTTGTTTGATATTTCGCAGCGTAGCCTTGCTTATGGCAATTGCATCAGCAAGCCCGTGTAATGAGCCTCGCATCAAGGTGATATCAGCACTTTCTATCGCAACATCCGTACCTGTACCAATAGCAAAGCCGACATTAGCTAATGCCAAAGCTGGCGCATCATTTATGCCATCACCCGTCATTCCAACAATTTCATCTTGTGCTTGTAATTCGGCAACCTTTCTAGATTTGTCTTGTGGTAATACTTCAGCAAACACTTCAGTGATACCAACCTTTTTAGCGACGGCTAGTGCAGTCGCATTATTGTCTCCGGTGATCATCACGACGCGAATGCCATTATTTTTCAGACGTTTAATCGCAGATATAGAGTCCTTTTTGATTGGATCTGATACCGCAATAATAGCAACCAACTTGTTATCTATAGCGAAGTACATTGGCGTTTTCGCTTCGTCAGCAAGTGCTTGAGCTGGTTCAATAAAGTCGTTAAGGGCAATACCATTTTGTAACATCAACTTTTGATTGCCAAAAAGTAACTGTTGAGTTTTGAATGTCGCTGATACTCCATGTCCAGTAATGGCTTGAAAATCATTAACTTTATCTAAGTTAAGGCCACGTTCAATGGCAGATTCAACAATGGCTTGTGCTAAAGGGTGTTCAGAGCCTCTTTCTAAGCTGGCAACCGCCGCTAAAATAGTATTTTCAGTATAGGTTTTATCTACAATGATAAAGTCCGTCACTTTAGGGGCTCCCTCAGTAATGGTGCCTGTTTTATCTAATATCATGGCAGTGATCTTGGACGCGGTTTGTAATGCTTCGCCGTTACGAATCAGTACACCGGCTTCTGCTGCTTTACCTATGCCAACCATAACCGACATTGGCGTCGCTAATCCCAGTGCACATGGGCATGCAATAATTAACACTGTCGTGGCCGATATCACAGCAAACGCGATGGCTGGATCGGGACCAAAGTTAAGCCAAGCTAAGGCACTGACAATAGCGATAATCATGATAACAGGGACAAAGTAAGCCGCAATCGCATCAGCTAAACGACCAATGGGAGGCTTTGAGTTTTGAGCACGTTTTACCATATTGATAATTTGCGCTAGGGCTGTATCTTTACCAATACGGGTCGCTTTAAATAATATCGACCCTGATTTATTGAGTGTTCCTGTGACAACCTCATGCCCTTCTTTCTTCTCAACGGGCATAGGCTCCCCCGTTAACATGGATTCATCAATTGAGGTATGACCTTGTGTCACGATACCATCAACGGGTATTTTTTCGCCGGGGCGAATACGCACAATATCATTGAGCAACACCTGTTCAATGGCAATATCAATTTCTTTATTGTCGCGTACAACACGCGCCGTTTTTGCCTGTAGTCCTATCAGTCTTTTAATTGCTTCACTAGTACGGCCCCGTGCTTTAACTTCTAACGCCAGACCTAAATTAATTAAACCAATAATCATTGCTGTCGCTTCAAAATAAACATGTCTGGCCATTTCTGGTAATGCCAAAGGAAAGAAAACCACCACCATTGAATATAGCCAGGCAGTCCCTGTACCTAAGGCAATAAGCGTATCCATATTGGCGGAATGATTAACAAATGATTTCCAAGCGCCGACATAAAAATGTTTACCTGAAAAGTACATAATGGCAGCGCAAAATACCCCGACAACAAACCAAACGCCGCGTTCAAATATCGTTGCGACTGTCATAGGACCACCTGCAATACTGTAAAGCATCAAAGGTATTCCTAGACCCAATGCAATCCACATTTGGCGCATTAACCGTTGGTAATATTTTTGTTCCGCTTGTTCTTTTTCATCAAGTAGTTGTGCATCACCGGCATCTGAAGTGGATTTTGCGTTATATCCGATGCTTTCGACGGCTTTGATTAATGCAATTGTGTCAACATTGCCGGTAACTGTTACAGTTCGTAAAACAAAATTCATTGTTGCCTGTTTAACCCCAGGCACTGTCATTAAGGCTTTTTCAATTTTACCGACACAACTTGCGCAACCTGCCCCTTCGATTGTAAGCTCTTGATTAAAAGTAGAAAGGTGACTTTTATCAGGGTGACAAGACCCTGCTGTTTTAGCACTGGCTATTTTGTCTTTTAGCTCATTCATCGTCTTCTCCTTCAATAAGATGGCAAATCATGTTACTTGTCGGTGCATTGTCTGGTTTGTCTTGCCAATTATTTATCGCTTTTGTTAACCTTTCTCTCAATAGCATTGCTTCTTGAAACTGCTTTTCAGTGGCAACCAATCTTTGTTCAATAATGTCTCTTACCAAGGGACAAGCACTATGACCTTTATCTGCTTGAGTCAGAATGTCAGTGATATCTTCGACAGAAAAGCCTAATTGCCTTGCACTAAGTATAAACTTTAATCTTGTCCTTTCTAGTTTGCCAAAGACTTTGTAGCCATTTTCGATACTTTTAGTCGGTGTCAACAGACCAATTCGGGTATAGTAACGGACCGTATCTGGTGTAGTATTCATCGTATTGGCAAATTCTGTTACTTTCATCCCATGCCTCCTAATTAAAGTTTAGAGCAATAAACTCTCTTTCTACCTCAAGTTTACACCTACGTCTAAGACACAGGTCAAGCTTTAGTGATATTCATTTTTAATAATATTAAAGGGTGATGGCAGAATAAGAGCTATGTGCCATAGCAGATTCAATTAACATAATGTCCAATAAAATATCATCGAAAAACCAATGTGATATACGCAAAATGTATTTATTTTTACTATAACTTATTTATATTGTTATAGTAAAAGTGATGTTTCGTACTTACCTAACCTCTCTCTATATAATGGAATAGATAAAATGGACAAATACCGCTATCAAACAAATAAAAATATAGTCATGGTATTAGTTACTTTATTCCTGGCTTTAGCTGTTTCGCTGCCTGTAAGTGCTAATAACCGCTATAGCATCTACCTTGATGCCGACTTTACCGGAACAAAAATCGCCAGTATTTCAATACTACAAGGTATCAATGTCGCATTAGCTGAGGAAAATCACCTCATCAATGGCTATCAGTTCGACGTTATTACCAAAGATCACAGAGGAAGCTCCCTACGTAGTAAGAGAAACCTAGAAGCTTTTCTTGTTGATAGTAATGCACTACTTATCTTTTCTGGACTACATTCACCACCTTTACTAGCACACAAAAAGTTTATAAATAATAATCAAATTCTTGTCTTGAACCCATGGGCTGCCGCTGGACCCATTACCCGGGCCGCAGATAAAAACAACTGGATTTTCAGACTGTCTATTGATGACAGTAATGCGGGAAGCTTTATCAGTAAACATGCTCTCAAAGAAGGCTTTAAAAAGCCCTTTTTATTATTAGAAGATACTGGTTGGGGTCGTTCAAACAACAATACCATGACGAAAGCCTTGGCTGTCAATGACATTAAACCAAAGGGCATAACATGGTTTAATTGGGGCCTTGGTATAAATCACGCTAAAATATTGTTAAGAAATGCAAAGTCATCTGGCGCCGATGTAATATTTTTTGTCGGTAATGCTAATGAAGGAAAAACCTTTGCCAAAGCTATGTTAGCACTTGAACCAGCGCTACAATTGCCGATAAGAAGTCACTGGGGCATTACCGGTGGCGACTTTCCCGAAGTGATCAATAGAGAGAAAAGAGCAAAGCTTGATCTCCAATTTATTCAAACTCAATTTTCTTTTCTCACACAACCACAATCTTTATTAGGGCAACAAGTTCTTTCGAAAGCAATAGTTATGTACCCAGAAATTAAAAACGCCAATGACATTAAAGCGGCAACAGGTTTTGTTCATGCTTACGATCTAACAAAGCTACTCATCGCAGCGATTAAGCAGTCAGGTTTAACGGGTGATAAAGCTCATGATAGCAACACGATAAAATCAGCGCTTGAACAATTACAAAAACCAGTTCGAGGACTCATTAAAGATTATCAAACGCCCTTCTCTACTTATACGTTAGCTAACCCTAATGCACATGAAGCCCTTGATGAAAATGATTATGCTATGGGTTATTACCAAGCTGATAATAGTGTAACGTTATTACCTCGCATTTCTTTGACTAAGGTACTGAATGAAAAAAACTAGTCTTTCTTTTGCTTTAGCCCGTTTTGTCTTTCTGAGCTGCTTTGCACTAGCACTTATTTCAACCGTTTTAGTTATTAACTATGTGGTAGATTCTGCTCAACAGCAACAAGAACAGTTGATTAAAAGGGAAACAACGGCAATCTCTAATGGTTATCGTTTATTCCTCAAACATAGGCTTACGTTACTAACCGATCAGGCAAATTACCCAATCATGGTTCAAGCTTTGATGCAGCCCGCAGCCAATAGTGGCAAGTTACAAGATTTTATGGCTGACCTTACTATTTTAGGCCATCATTATCAGCAAAACTTGTTGGATTTTGAAGGTAATATTATTTTCTCAAAGCAAGATAAAGAATCTCCAAATTATCAGAATGAACCTTGGTTGGCTGATTTACTTAATAACAAAGTGACTAGCCATATTGCCATTCAAAAACTCAATAACAACTACTTTTGGTGTATAGCGGTAAACATTATTTATAACAATAATGTTGAAGGGATATTAACGGCATTAATACCACTTGAAGATATAGGTGAGCAAGATATATTGCAGGATAGACTCGATGTTTTAATGATAAAAATAACCCGGAACGGAAAAGAGTTAGGCTCTTTTGGCAAAGAGAAACACGGTAAAAAACACTTGATTGACTGGCCAACTATTGGTCTTGTTTTTAGTTTTACTTTCGACGACAGCGCTAATAATGAAGAATTAAATGATGCAATAATCAAGTTAAGTAGCTTAATTTTATTAGCCCTTTTTGCGACGAGCTTACTTGCCTACATTTTTGGTTACCGTTACTTTGTTAAACCCCTGCTATTATTGTCTCAAGCAGCAAGTGAATTACATAAAGGTAGTGAATTTGAGTTACTACAGGACAATATTAGAATAAGAGAATTGTCAGATTTATTTACCAAGTTCAACGTCATGACCAATACAGTGCATGAAAGAGAGCGTTCTTTAAAGCTCAGTTACGACAAACTATCAAAAGTTAATGAAGAATTGATTCTGAGTGAATCTCAGCTGATTCAATCAGAAAAAATGGCCAGTATTGGTGTATTAGCGGCAGGCGTCGCACATGAAATCAATAACCCGCTTGGGTTTGTAAAAAGTAATCTCGATGTTCTAGATGAATATTTAACCGACATTAAAAAACACAATCAAGAAACTAATGAGCACCTGACCAAAGAAACATCACAAGAGTGGCAAGCAGCGTTAGCTACAAAATATGATATTGAATTCATTTTTGAGGATATTCCCGCTTTATTAACCAGTAGTATTGGCGGTATTGAAAAAATCACTGAAATCGTGCAAAGTTTGAAAACATTTGCACGCATAGAAGAGACGACTAAAAGTAAAACAGATATAAACGAAGGTTTAACCGCAACACTTAACATGGTTAACAATGAACTCAAATATAATTGTGAAGTACATGTTGAACTAGACCCCTTGCCTATAATTTATGCTTACCCAAGTAAATTGAATCAAGTGTTTATGAACCTACTCATCAATGCAGGTCAGTCAATATCTGATAGTGGTGATATTTTTGTTCGAACCTTTCAACTCGATTCCGATATCGTCATAGAGATTAAAGATAACGGCAGTGGCATTTCTCCAGACGTGTTACCCCATATTTTCACCCCTTTCTTTACGTCTAAGCCCGTAGGCGAAGGTACTGGCCTGGGTTTGTCCATCAGTCACGGAATAATCAAACAACATGATGGCCGAATAGAGGTAACATCCGAAGAAGGTAAAGGTAGTTGCTTCTCTGTATATATCCCTACCAAGTTAAGCTAATGGGAAATATTCCCCCCCTGCTGAAATCTATAATTTACTGTTCAAAATACAAACCTAAAATGACGTTCGCATTTTGGAGTAGTACAGCGATACATTGCTTTGCATTATGCGAGCGAAGCGAACCACTAAAGCTAACCACCTGATAAATAGTACAATAAATAATGGAATACTCCTTGCAACCCAAGTAATTAGTTATGAAATTAATAGTTGGGTTGGGAGTTATTTTTATGTTACCTTCAAAAAATATTCAATGTTGTTTTTTCGCTTGTTTGTTGATTTTCCAAGGTTCAACACATGCGGCGCCGTTTGAGAGTTGCCCTTCAAACGCATTTTTAATGCAACAATCTGTCGCGAAACTTTATGGTGTAAACCTAGTGACGGGTGATTACTCATTATTATCGAGTGACTTAGGCACCACCAATAAAATTAATGCCATTGGATTTAATTTTCATGATAACTACATTTATGGCTGGGGATATGAATGGGGCACTTTAGTTCGCATTGGAGATGACTACCAAGCTACGCCCATTACCCTAGAAAACAATCCTGGAGTCAACTTTTTTGTAGGTGATGTTGCCCTTAATGAAAATAGCTATTATTTTTATAAAAAAGGGGTAGATTATGGCTTATATAAAGTGTCATTAGATGAACAGTCGAGTGAATATCTGCAAGTTATCAAAATAATTAATGGTCAAAATTTATCGGTATCAATTTTTGACTTCGCTTTTCACCCTGATAATGCTTTTGCTTACACTGTCGATAATAATGGTCAACTTTATCAAATCAACGTCACTAATGGCGACTTAGTTAACTTAGGTAATATTGGTGAAACGGGTACCTTTGGTGCCGTTTATTTTGATGTTGACGGTAATTTTTATATCAGCCGTAACAGTG
Source organism: Colwellia sp. 75C3 (assembly GCF_002836255.1). Classification (GTDB taxonomy): domain Bacteria; phylum Pseudomonadota; class Gammaproteobacteria; order Enterobacterales; family Alteromonadaceae; genus Colwellia. Next base: position 222,296 of record NZ_PJAU01000061.1, read on the forward strand.
ATGGTTTTGTTTTCATTATCGATATCGAAGATCAAAGCCCACAAGCTACATTTTTTGCCTATGGCCCTAGCGCGTCACAAAACGATGGTGCCCGTTGTGCTGTAGCGCCTGTTATTGATGAGTCAATCGCAGCGACAACTGATTATGGTGATGCCCCAGACAGTTATGGCACCACACTGTTTAGTAATGGTGCAAGGCACGGTATTAGTAATATTTATTTGGGTAACACGATAACAACTGAACATAACGCCAATGTATATCCCAAAACAGATGAAGATGATGGCATTACTTTTCTAACGCCTTTATTAGCAGGAAGTGATAGCCTTATTGAAGTCAAAGCAACAGGGGCTGGTTATCTCAATATTTGGGGTGACTGGAATCGTGATGGTCTATTTTCAGAAAACGAAAAGTTAATCTCCGATAAGTATATGGATAACGTAACTGAGGTATTCCTTGTCAATACGCCGGCAAGCGCATTAAATGGTTTTACTTGGACTCGAGTTAGATTCACTTCAATAACGTCTATCGTCGCCAGCGGCGGTGTTTCAGATGGTGAAGTGGAAGACTATAGAGTACTGGTAACCAATGCAGGTAATAGCCAAATCCAAGATACCCCTTACTACATTGCCTTTGAAGACAGCTGGCCTGAACAGGGTGATTACGATATGAATGACGTGGTAATGCTGCAGAACTCTTCAATATTATTAACCGATTCATATGACGTTAAACAAATAGAATTTCAAGGCGAATTAAAGGCATTGGGTGCCTCTTATCACAATGGTTTTGCCATTCAATTAGATAATATCTTGCCTAGTAACGTAAACACCAGCCTAGTCCGCTTTGAAATTAATGGTGTTTTACAAGAGCTAAGTGCCATTGAAGAAGGTACTGACTATTTAGTCATTAAAATTACTGATGATTTACGTAGACATATTCAATTAACTCAAACCTGTAAATATTATAGAACAGAAAAAGATTGTACTAATTCATCCTTAATGACCTTCAGCGTTACCGTCCCTTTTATCACTCCTATTGCCTTGAATGATTTTCCACAAGCCCCTTATAACCCATTTATATTTGCTCAAGATGCCACCTATCATGGTGATCTGTTTTTCCATCCTGGTAGAGGCTTAGAGATTCATTTAAAAAACAAAATACCCACCTCTAAAGCCGATGTCAGTAGGTTTGGGGTTGCTGAGGATGCAACACAAGCTGCCAGTAATTATTACTACCAAACAAGCGCTGGCTTGCCCTGGGCATTAGCGATAAACCCAGGTTCAATTGAGGAATGGAAGCACCCTATCGAAAGAGTCGATATGTTACAAGCCTATCCAAATTTTAAAATTTTTGTAGAAAGTAATGGCAGCAAAGAAACCAGTTGGTTTTCTCAAAGTAATGCAATTAATTCAAAACTTTATTAATGCCTAACGCCGGATAATAGGAATACACATAATGAAAAGTCATTTAATTACACTCATAATATTAAATATAACCATAGGCATAACTTTAGCTGGCTGTGGAGGTGGAGAAGAAGATAGTGGTCCGATTGAAACCGTTGAATCACCACCAGCACCCGTTTTAATACCAGAAGCAACACCAGAAGTGACTAAACCAACAATCACCACTAGCGAATTAATAAGTGAGCCTGACTTTGATTTTATCTCTAGTACTGAGCTGGTCGTTACATTACCGGCATCACCATCAACCACTGTCAGTTACTTTATTAATATATGTACGGATTTTTATGAGGAAAATGAAAAGGTAAAAATTAATTATGATAGTTGCAAGCTAAGAACAATACTGTCCACTTTGGAGCAGCCATTCACACTATCGATGAGTAATGCAGAATCAGCGCTAGTCGCTCAAATTTGGCCTATTGAAGAAGCAGCTCTACCAGTAACAATTTACTGGAATATCGCTGAATCCGGTAACCGTTGGAAAATAGCAATCTAAGCCCTACCTGTTACAAACTACCTTATTAATCGATATTGATATTAATAAGGTAGTTTGTCTTTTAATGCCCCCTATCAACCTCCCCTAGCTAAACTCGCCCGAGCGTTCTCTCTTCTATCTATCAATGTATGTCGCATATTAAAATGCATAACGCGAAAAGTACGACAAAACCCATTTACCTAGAGTCAATATCAGATAAAACCCTTATATAACAATAACAAACATTGTGGCACGTAATATGAATTACTAATGATAAGCGTAACTATCATTAACTCAGGACACACCAGATGAAACAACTTTCATTAAACTCTATTTTTGTCATTACCGTGCTTTCCTGTACAGGTTGTGTTTCTTCCTCAATAAGTGACTCTGTAGCGTTAATCGAACGTGAAGCTAACTCAGAGAATTACCGAACAAGTAATAAAAGTGTTTTAACCAGTATTCAAGCATTACGTAACTCACAAAAAATAATCGAGCCACAAGATACTTTAACAGACTCTAAATTTGATCCGAAAAGTGATCGCCAAAGTTACACCTTTGTTTATGAATTACATAATAAAGAGTTAGATTACGATGATAAAATTAGAATTGTCAGCCTGGTAGTTAACAAGAATCAAACCTTTATTATTAACATTGCGCCAGCTAAAGGCACAAACACTCTCGACCAATTAGCACTTTCAATGGCGCGTGCTGAAGTTTTACGTCTGTATATTAGTCACTTTAATAACAAAGTAACCATCAAATTTGCCCCTAAACTATCCACTGACACTATAAACTTAGTTATTGGTGCTTAAGATGACTACATCAATAATTATCAATATTCATCTTATTTTGTCAGCGATTTGGCGTCATAGATATTTAATACTATTTCCAGCATTCACATTACCCGTTATCGCAGTAATAGTTTGTTTTATCGCCCCAAGAACTTGGCAAGCCCATACCACTGTGTTGGTACAAGAAAGCGCCAAAATGAATCCTTTTCTAGAAGACTTATCAGTAGCAACTGATTTAGAAAACAGAATGACCACGTTGGATACCTTACTTCATAGTCGACATACACTCATTAACGTTGCTCAAGATTTAGCACTAATCGATGATAAATCCACTGACTTTCAAAAGGATCAATTAGTTAAAGAATTATCTGCGGCCCTTAAAGTTAAATTAATCGGTAAAGACTTGGTAAAACTTGTTTACCAAGCAGACTCACCGGAAAACATCGTCGATGTTCTGCTTGCAGTTAGAGCACGGTTTTTAGAAAAACTATTAGCGCCCGAGTTATCAGCCATTGATGCCTCTGAATCCTTTTTAACATCCCAGTTAACTTTAAAAACCGCTGACTTACAAAAAGCCGAGTTAAGATTAGCAAGTTTCAAACAAAGCAATGCCGAGCAATTACCTCGTCTTTACAGCGCAAACAGTAACCGTTTTAGTCAATTAAGTATGTTACTCGAACAACGTAAAATTGAATTGTCTGGTGCTATTGCCGCTAAAAAAACGATTCGTACTCGGCTAGCTCAAGTTGATCCGGTAATGAGTGAGATTGAACAGAGCATTGTAACAACTAAAAGTGAGTTAGCCATTTTACGCTCTCGCTACACTGACCAGCATAGCCGAGTAGAGACATCCCTTAGAAAATTATCCCAGCTTGAAGACGAGCGTGAATCCCAGAGTAAAACATCATACAAAATAACGGAAATAGATTTAAATCGTTTATGGGAAGTGGCGAGTAGCATGCAAGATGGTGAAGTTGATACTAATCAAAACTTATTATTAGTTTCGCAATTACAAGAATTACAACTAGCAGACAGTCAGGTAGAAAAGATCAGAGAAGAAATTAATTCCATAGAAAAACAAACAAGAGCACTAAAAAGTTCACTGGCCGGAACCGGTGAAATGGAAAGACAATTATTAGAGCTAGAAAGAGATCTTAAAGTTCAACGAGATTTATACAGTGATTTATTATACCGCTATGAAAAAGCCAAAATTACCGGTGCACTTGGTCGTTTTGAACAACCTGAACGAATCAAAATAATCGATCAACCCTATAAACCGAGTTCACCGACTAACTCCCCTCTTTCAATATTTTTATTAGCAGGCATTATTGGCGGACTATTTTTAGGTGGCGGTTTAGCTTTATTTGCCGAATTAGCAGATACATCAATCCGCGCAAGATATCAGCTCGAATTAATCACTTCAACACCGGTAATAACCCGATTACCAAGAATTGGCGCACAACCTTTTGACAGTTTGAAAACTTTAGGAGAAGACGTATGAAACCAGTCATCGTTCATGTTGTACAACACTTAAAACCCGGTGGTATAGAAAGTTTAGCATTAGAGTTTCAACGAGCTGCTCAGCCATTTTTTGATGTTCACATCATTTCGCTAGAAAAGCACAACGTCCAATATTATTGGAATAACATTGATGGTGTTAAAGAATTTATCCATGGTTTAAACAAAAAGCCCGGTTGGCAAGCGAACATTTTCACTCAATTAACACACTTTTTTAAAGCGGTTAATCCTATGTATGTTCATACCCATCATATAGGTCCACTAGTCTATGGCGGTGTTTCAGCAAGACTCGCCAACGTTAAACATATTATACATACCGAGCATGATGCATGGCACCTAGCGAAAGCTAAACCACGCTTATTACAAAAACTATTTATCGCTTTGATTCAGCCTATTTATGTTGCTGACGCTAATTTCGTTGCTGAGCAAGTTAATCGTTTAATGCCATCGTTACATCCGATTGTCATTACTAATGGCATCGATACCAATAAGTTTACCCCCTCAGAGTTCAGTAAAAAAAAGTTACGCGCAAAGGTGAACTTACCTACAGACCTAAAGTTCATTGGTTGTGCTGCCAGATTAGAATCAGTGAAAGCCCATGATGTACTAATTAAAGCATTACACCATTTACCGAGTGACATCGGCTTATTACTCGCTGGAACAGGCAGTTTAGAGCAAGAATTAAAAGCGTTGGTCATTAAACTAAATTTACAACAAAGGGTTTTCTTTTTAGGCCACATTGATGATATGACCACATTTTATCCGTTACTTGATGTTTTCTGTCTTGCTTCACATAACGAGGGTTTACCTTTATCGCCCTTGGAAGCTCAAGCCTGTGGAATACCAGCAGTATTAACCAATGTTGGCGGTTGTAAGGAAGCCGTATGTAGTGAAACAGGTATTATTGTTGAAGCTAATAATCCGACATTGTTATCACAAGCACTTCTACGCTCACTCAATCAAAAAACGAATCAATCACCTAGAGTATTTGTAGAAAAACAACGTTCACTCGATAAGATGATTAATCAATACGTTTCATTAACTCAATCTGAACTAAGGTGGAAACTATGTTAGAGCTAATAATGATAACTCTCTTTGCGGTGGCACTGTTTTTAGTGGTTTACCATCATGCTATATATCCATTAATGCTTAAGATCATGACTAAGAATAAAAATAGGCTTAACACTGTCATTAAAAAACGTCGTTATATGTTTAGTACCGAAGACGAAAAACTAAACCGTTTTTCGATTATTATCCCGGCGTTTAATGAAGCTAAATTTATTGCCGAAAAAATTAGAAATTTAAGTTTTATTGACTACCCAAGTGACCGCTATGAATTGATTTTACTGTGTGATGGTTGCCAAGATGATACACATAATATTGCCGTTCAAACATTGGCTGAACTCGCTTGCCATGATTTACAGGTGCAATTAATTAACTTTAAAGATAACCGCGGTAAAGTCGCAGCACTTAAAGAAGGTGTCGCCAAAGCAAAATATGACAATATTGTTTTTAGCGATGTATCGGCATTATTACCTGTAAACAGCTTATTGATGTTAGACAGTCACTTTAAAAACCCTAAGGTTGGCGCTGTATCAGGAGGATATAAGTTTATTGAAAAAGGAACGGCCGGCGAACAATGTTACTGGCAATATCAGTCGATGGTTAAATCAAGAGAAAGCACTTTAGCGAGTGTATTAGGCGCCCACGGTGCATTTTATGCACTTCGTAAGTCATGTTATGAAGAAGTCCCCGTAGATACCATTAATGACGACTTTTTGATCCCAATGAATGTCATTAAACAAGGTTATCGGGTGATCTATGAACCAAGAGTCGTTGCCATTGAGCTTGAGCACGTTAATTTAGAGCAAGATATGCGTAGACGTTTAAGAATAGCGGCAGGTAATTTTCAACAACTTGTTTACTTATTACCTTTATTATCACCTAAGTATGGTTGGAATGCGGTAAATTTTGCTTCAGGCAAAGCCTTAAGAGCCGTAATGCCTTTTATATTCGTATTTATTTTTATTAGTAATATATACCTTGTGCCCACTCACTATTTTTTCTTATCAATTTTGGCTTGCCAAGTTAGCTTATATAGCCTTGTTATGCTCATTAATATATTTAATATTTCACCGAAATTGAATGTATTAAGAGTGATTTGTTATTTAGTCAATGGTTACTGGGTTGCCTTGAAAGGATCTTTAAAATACATATTTGGTTTACAAGAAAAAATTTGGACTAAAACTTAACTTAATATTTAGTTTTATATTTAGCATGATACTTAGGAGAACTTATGAAACACATTAGTTTCGTACACCCAGGCATTGCATTACTTAAAAGAGTTATTGATTTAGTCTTCTCAATCGGCTGCCTGTTATTAACACTGCCTTTATTTGTGGTAATAGCACTGATGATAAAATTTTCATCACAAGGAGACATTTTTTATTGTCAATTAAGGGTGGGTAAAATGAAAGCGGGCAAAGTGGTACATTTCAATATGATCAAGTTTCGTACTATGGTGACAAATGCCGAAGCCAGCTCTGGTGCAGTTTGGGCAACGAGTAACGATAATAGGCTTACCTCTATCGGTAAGTTACTTAGAAAAGTTCGCCTTGATGAACTACCTCAATTTATCAACGTGATTAAAGGTGATATGTCACTTATCGGACCTCGTCCTGAAAGGCCAGAAATAGTGATAGAACTAGACAAAGCCATCCCATTTTATTCTGAGCGTACTTACGATATGACTCCCGGCATTACCGGTTTAGCACAAGTAAACCAGGGATATGATACCTGCATTGATGATGTTAAAGCTAAAATAGCCTATGACTTTGCATACTCGCTATCACTTACTAAACTACATAGGTGGTTGTTAATGGATTTAAAGATTATTTTCAAAACTATACTCATTATGGTGTTAGGACGTGGACAGTAAACTACTAGATACCAGGATAAATCTATGACAGATATTAATGTGACTTGTATTGGTGGAGGCCACGGTTTAGGGCATCTATTGGAAATTATCAATGATTTTGATTTTGTAAATTTAGCTGGCATTGTGAGTACCACAGATAATGGAGGTTCTACTGGCCGTTTAAGAGAAAGCTGCGATACCATTTCCTGGGGAGACATTCGCTATTGCTTATCAAAGTTAAGCAAGGCGGTAACAGCTAAAGAACCCTCCACTAAGGCATTATTATTTGAATACCGCTTCGACAACGTAGGTGATCTATCGGGGCATAGTTTAGGAAATTTAATGTTCTGCGCCGTTGATTCCCTTTGTATCAGACCTACCGAAACGGTGCAGGTAATGCGAGAATATTTAGGTATTAAGGCAAACATTTTACCTATGTCTGATGCGGTAACACACCTAGTGAGTCATTGCGCTGAGCACTGCTATTTTGGTGAGGTTGAAGTAGATGAACACGCTAACCAAGGCATTAGTAAGCTCATCTTAACACCAGACGTTAAGCCAAGTGAAGAAGTTTTAGATACCCTAAGAAATACGGATATTTTATTTCTTGGTCCTGGTAGTTTTTATACCAGTACCTTACCCAGCCTCTTAATGGATGCTGTCATTGATGTAATTAATCAAAATACCAAATTGAAAATTTATTTTATTACCAATGTTAAAGACGAGTTTAACAACGCACTCAACAAGCAACACGAAGAAATACATTATCAGCTTGAATTCATTAAAAAATTAGGATTAACAAAAGCCGTTCACTCTTTAATTCCTCGTCATCGCATTCCTGATTCTATCGAATTATGTAAACCTTATACCATCGCTGAGCTTCCTGCCGATACAAGCGGCAGACATCAACAGACGTTTTATCGAGAACAACTACTTGAGCTAATTCAACGATAGTGACTAAAGGATATAGATGCCAAAGCGGCTACCTTATTGGTCCTTTTCATATGTCCTAAACAATAAAACACATGGCTATCAATATCATCAAATTACACAGCAATAAGTAAATTTAAACTCCAAATAAATCAAGTCAAACTCAATTGAACTCTTTCATAATAGTTACCATAAGTTGATTGGCACTCTCAAAATCAAAGCGTTCAAGTTGCTCTGCTAAAACTTTCAGCTCTGCTTTTATGGGTTGTAAACGACTTACCTGTTGCAGTGTTTCTAAGCTGGTGATAGCACTGCTATCGTAATCAACAATCGCTTGTTGTAATACCATAAAGTGTTCAGTTACCTCTATTGAAGTCATTTCAATCAATGTACTTTCACTGACGTCAGTAGAAGAGAGCTGGTTGTTAAGTTGTTTAATGACTTTTTTCGCTGCGATATCAAGATCTACTGCGAGTGAATCAACGACCTCACTCGCGTTTATATCACTGCTAGTGAAGCAAGCTTGTTCTAATAATACCGCACAATGATAGACCTGTGTTAAACCTAAGCTACCGGCATTACCTTTAATACTATGAGCGAGTCGTTTTTTACCTTCATGATCATCTCCCAATGCTTGAAACTGCTTTAAAACATCATCATTGCTTTGAATAAATTTACCTAATAGCTTGCGATAAAGTGCAGCGTTACCGCCACAATGCATTAAGCCCTTTTCAATATCAATTTCGTTCGTGTTATCAAGTACTAGGCCTTGAATGACGTCTGCAGCTTTTAAATCCGGCTCTGTTCTTAAATTGGCTAACGAATCAACCTTATTACCTTTAGCCCCAGTGTGTAGCGTATCTTGTGCTAAAACAGTCGAGGATGATTTTTTAGGTGAAATCCATTGCGCCATAATTTTAAACATTTTTTCAGGGATAATAGGTTTAGCGATAAATGGCCAGTTTAGTAGCTTTGCTACCTATCGCTATGAGTTTAATGATTACCAAGACAATCCTTATGTAAATGGCAGTATCACCAAAGATTTAACAAAGGGTGAATGGTATTGGCGAGTAGCCGCTGGGCGCCATACCGAGACAACCTTTAATCAACTGGTACGTTTTCAAAACATGTTTAAACCTGAAGAGCGTGGCACAGGATTGGCTAGTGTATTTGTCGGTAAAAAAATAGCAGATAACTTTATGTGGTTACCCCTTGATGCCTATGTTACTGGTGGTTACGTAAGACGTTTTGAAAAAGGATTTCAAGATAATTTTAATGAATATGTATTAGGTTTTAAAGCGTATTTCTCGAAATTCCCTTGGTCTGATACTATCAAAACCCGTATCGGGATCGCGGAAGGAGTATCTTACGCAGCTAAAGTACCCTTTGTTGAAGGAGAACATGTTGAAGCAAAAAATCGTTCCGCGTCTAAATTCCTCAATTATATAGATTGGAGTATTGATGTCAGTATTGGTGACGTATTTAAAGTGCCAAAACTTAAAGAGTGTTACTTGGGTTGGTCTGTACATCATCGTTCTGGTATTTTTGCTAGTTCTGACTTTTATGGTAATGTAAATGGCGGTAGTAATGTCAATACCCTTTACGTGCAATGTCACCATAATGTGATGGGCAGTTAAACTGAAAGTGATATTATCTGTTGAGCTTAATAACGAATATAATTATCTATATAACTAGCAAATATCCAATGGCATCAATCAAGTCACTCATTTACTGTTTACTCATATTCCCCTTGTGCAGTATTGCAGGTGAGTCTGTTGTTGCAGAACGCCCTAAAGCCGACCTCCTGCAAAGTAAGCTCAATACCATGATGCAAAATACCGCATCATGGTTAGACAATATTGGCGATAGTAACACTGCTGAGAGCAATGAAAGTGACAAAAAAAATTCGACTAATAAAACTGACAATGCTTCTGCTAACGGCTATTTACAATTATCTTGGCTGCCTCGCACAGGTGATTTAGATGACGTAGATGCAAAATTTAAAGTCTATTTTAATTTACCTGAGTGGAACGACAGGCTGGCTTTAATTATCGATAATGATGATGAAGATGAACTCTTACTCGATTATGAAACCGATAACTCCCCTACTGACCAGTCAGGTGTAAACGTTGCACTTCAATACGTAAAGCAATTTAATGAAAAATGGCAAATAAAAAACAGACTAGGTGTGAGTCGAAAGCAGTTATATCTTCGTAGTGAAATACAATTTAATTGGCACATAAAAGACGTTGCTTTTAGATTACAACCTAGGCTCGATTACTTCTTACAAGACGGTTGGGGACCCAGTGTTAAAGGCGTTATTAACTACCCACTTGAAAAGAGTTACTTTTCTTTATCTGCAAGTTGGCAAAAGCTACAAAACGAGTCAAGATCGCGTCGAAAAGTGGGTTTCTTTCATATAAAAAGCACAGGTCGAGACCAAATATTAGTCACTGGGGTGCAATATAATAAAAGTAATAATAAGCTTGATATTGCTAATGAAAACTACGTTGTATCAACACGTTATAGAAATCTTCTTTATAAATCCTGGATGTACTTTGAAGTTGAGCCTTTTATTGAGTTTAATCAGCTAAATGACTTTAGAAGAGAAGTCGGTATTGCTTTCAACTTAATCAGTTATTATGGTGATTAATACCAATTTATGATTGAGGGCATTCATAAGCATGCCCTAAAAAAGTCACTGATGTACTAAAACCCATATGGTCTTCTATATGAATACTATTAGCACCTATGCTAATAGCTTTATTTTTTAAATCCGCAATACTCGCAAGGGTCAAATCAGTATTAGAGATAAAAAAGAAAGTATACCAGCTGCCTTCAGAGCCAACTAACTCGCCCAGATAACGACATTTCTGCACTTGTTCATAATCATCATAAATTTTTACTTGCTCAGATATTTCATTTACTTGGTGAGTATCTAACAAACTACATGATGAGATCGATAAACAGCCCACTAGCAGAAGTAAATTTTTAATGTTAATTGAACTCATAAAGCCTAATTCCTTGCAACTCATTGTGTAAAAACATATCTCTCGATGAATTATAATCATATTACATCAATTAGTTAATCTGTTTCGGCTCCTAACTGAATATAATTAATGGCTGAAGAGATTTTAAATAATGTGAATAATTTAGATTAAATGTGAGACTTTCTTTAATACATCTTTCTTAGGTGACTTTATATTTAAAGGCGTAAGAAGTAAGTGCTAGATATAGCTACACTGTCATTCTAGCCTGCTCAAAAACACTACAAAGTATTAGTGTTACTCAACGTAACAGAGTTAATGTTATTGTCGCTTATATCATTTAGTGTAAAAACTTTACTTATGGGTATTGATTTTTTTCTATAACGTGGCACTGTGTACAGGCTGAATAGTTATTCATCATTACTGATTAACAGTAATAATTGTATTCAGTCCACAATTCAATTCAAACAATAATTAAAGGAGTAGCGCTTCAATGTGTTCAATCTTTGGTATATTAGATATAAAAACAGGTGCTGATGCACTTCGTCCAAAAGCGTTAGAATATTCTCGTCTTTTACGTCACCGCGGACCTGATTGGTCAGGTATTTATCACAACGATAATGCAATATTAGTGCATGAGCGCTTATCAATTGTTGATACTGAGCATGGCGCGCAACCGTTATACAATGGTGATAAAAGCAATGTACTCGCAGTTAATGGTGAAATTTATAACCATAAGGCATTAGCCAGTAACTTAAACGTTGATTATACTTTTCAAACTGCATCTGATTGTGAAGTTATCTTACCTTTATATGAAGAGTTTGGTGTTGAGTTTGTTGATAAACTTCAAGGTATGTTTGCTTTTTGTTTATATAACGCCGCAGATAATAGCTATTTAATTGCCCGTGATCATATTGGTATTATTCCTTTATACACTGGCTATGATAGTGATGGTAACTTTTACGTTGCTTCAGAAATGAAAGCACTAATGCCAATTTGTAAAACAGTTTCTGAATTTCCTCCTGGTCACATTTTAGATAGCCGAGTTGGTAAATTACAACAGTATTATAAACGTAACTGGCAAGAGTATGCTGCGATTAAAGACAATACTACCAGTACCACTAAAATCCGCGAAGCATTAGAAGAGTCTGTTAAGAGTCATTTAATGACCGATGTACCCTACGGTGTCTTATTATCGGGTGGCTTAGATTCTTCATTAATTTCAGCTATTACGCAAAAATTTGCTGCACGCAGAATTGAAGATAACGATTTAGCAGAAGCCTGGTGGCCAAAAGTACATTCATTTGCTTGTGGTCTGGAAGGCGCTCCTGATTTAATTGCTGCTCAAACCGTCGCTGATAGTATTGGTACTATTCACCACAGCATTGTTTTTACTGAGCAAGAAGGTATCGACGCGCTTAAAGAAGTGATTTACCATTTAGAAACCTACGATGTAACAACTATCCGCGCTTCTACGCCAATGTACTTAATGGCACGTAAAATCAAAGCGATGGGCATTAAAATGGTACTTTCTGGTGAAGGTGCAGATGAAATCTTTGGTGGCTATTTGTATTTCCACAAAGCGCCAAATGCACAAGAATTTCATGAAGAATTAAACCGTAAGTTAGATAGACTGCATAAATTTGATTGTTTACGCGCTAACAAGTCCATGTCTGCTTGGGGCATTGAAGCCAGAGTACCATTTTTAGATAAAAACTTTATGGATGTTGCTATGCGCATCAATCCTGAAGATAAACTCTGTGGCAATGGCAAAATGGAAAAAGCAATTTTACGCGAATCATTTGAAGGTTATTTACCTAAAGAGATTTTATGGCGACAAAAAGAGCAATTTTCTGATGGTGTTGGTTATTCGTGGATTGACGGCTTAAAAGTTCATGTTGAAGCACAAGTGACTGATCAACAACTTGAAAGTGCTAGCTTTAGATTTCCGGTAAATACACCGGATAGTAAAGAAGGCTATTACTACCGCTGTATTTTTGAAGAAAGATTCCCGTTAGCGTCTGCCGCTGAGTGTGTTATAGGCGGAAAATCTGTAGCCTGTAGTACAGAAGAAGCACTCGCCTGGGATGAGAGTTTTCAAAACAACGCCGATCCGTCGGGTCGCGCTGTGCTGAGCGTTCATAACGAAAGTTACTAGTTGCTTCAGGTAAGACCATTACTTGATAACAGTAAAAAGAAAAAGCCGATAATAAATAATTATTATCGGCTTTTTTAATGTCTAAAATATGATTTGTTTGTCTGCTAAAACATCGGTTGCAGAAAAACCTTTATACCTGTTCCTAATTTGCATCTTGCGATTCGCAATTTGCATTTAACCTTTACTCTCATTGTCCAAGTGAACACCATAAATATAAGTAATTGATATTTGGTTATATTATTTTTGGCGCGAACATTGCAAAACCTACTGTGTATTAACTTAAAAGGTGGGTTTGTTATGTTAAATGAAACTTATAAAATAAATAACGATTTTATTATTAAACTCCACGGAAACTTTGATGCCGATACGGTAAAGGTCATGAAAGATGATATCGAAGCGTACAGTAAATATAGTAGCAATATTATCTTCGACCTCGAACAAGTACCGTTTATCGACTCATCAGGCATTGGTGCAATCGTTTTTTTATATAAAAGAATGGTGGCTAAAGGTTTTAGTGTCTCCGTAACCGGTTTAACACAACAGCCCCTAGAGCTGTTTCAAATGCTATTTTTAGATAAAACAATCAATTGTTACGCAAATGTTGACTGTTACTTCGAAACATCAAACATTTTGCAAGTTGCCAGCTAATGAATACTCAAGCTGTTTTGGTGTCGCTATGTGCTGTCATGGCATTATCAGCATGTAGTACATCAAAAACAACTAGTCACAATGATCATATATTTACTGATATTGAAAATTCAGCAAATTTCGACAAAGAACAAATGCACATTTATATTGCCAACGCTGAGTCTCAACTGTTGTCATTAGAACTACAAGAGTCTAAACGGTGTATCTCAGGTCAATTAGCTATTGCACAATCTTATTTAACACGTGCAACAGCAGAACATAATGCCGAAATGGAAAAAGATGCTTTTATAACATTAATCGATTTTGACCGACAAATACGTAAAATCCACTGCATTAATCAGTATATAAAGGGGCAATTGGGTTGTAGCTATTCAAATCAAAAAGTAGTGCTTAAACGATGGTACGATGAAGGTGACTTCAATCAATGTGACAACTCAACAATCGCTAAAACAGCAATAAAACCGCAAGTCGTTACAAAAAAAATAGAAAAAGAGATACTTGAACAAAATCACCTATTAATTACTGAAACACTGCATGATTTTAATCAAGATGAAATAAAACCAATATATTACCCTTCGCTAAACAAGCTGGTTGAATTAATTAAAAGTTATCCAAATTCCACATTACTTATCAGCGGACATACCGATAGTAAAGGCAGCACTGTATATAACAGTCAACTCAGTAAAAGAAGAGCGCAAAGCGTTGCACAGTATTTTACTGATAAAGGTATTGAATCTTCACAAATCATTTTAAAAAGTAAGGGTGAAGAAAATATCAGGGAAGTAGAGATAAATGATGTTTCAAGGGCGTTTAATCGTTATACATCAATCACTTTACTTTTAGATACCAGCGGCAAAAGTAACATCTAGGGAGTTGACCATGTTCAAATTATTAATAGCAATGCTGAGTTGTATATTTGTTATGAATAATGCGCTATCAGCTGAAATTATAATACGCCCTGGTGATGTACTACAAATTGAAATCCCCGGTGAAATAGATTTTGAAAAGACCTTTCAAGTAAAACGCGATGGTACGTTAAAATTACCCGAAGTAGGTAACGTTTCAATTGTCGGTAAAACATTGACACAAGCAAATGAAGATCTAGCGAAACTCTTAGGTGAAGAGTATCGTGCCATCAACAATTTCAAAGTTTACTTAGTTGAAAGACGTGTACCTATTCAGGTGTTAGGCTTTGTTAAAGTCCCTGGCATGATAGATTTACCACAAGGCGGCAACATACAAATGGCATTACAAAAAGCCGGTGGTGCTGTAGCGGGGGCTCAACTCGACAGAATACAATTAAATCGACAAGGTAAAGTAACTATCTTCGATTATAAAAAATATTTGGACACTGGTGATTTTTCAATATTACCTACTATAGAGCCTTTAGATGTCATCTTTGTACCCGCCTCGCCCTTAATTGGTAATGTACAAATGGACTTTGATGCAGCAACCTTATCTGCTAGTGGTGATGGCTCAGAAGTAGGAACCGCAATTAAAGTCTTCGGTGAAGTACTGAAACCCGGTGTTTTCTCTTTCAAAAAAGGCAATACTGTTGTCGATATGTTGATGAGAGCGGGTGGTGTTACGCGTTATGCTGGAGTTGAACATATTCGGGTGATTAACAATGGCACACCTGAGTTGTTTGATTTAAAAACCTATTTAGATACTGGTGATGCGTCTCATATGCCTAAGATCACCCCTGGATCAACCCTATTTATTCCTATCCAAGAAGAAGAAGTTAAAAGTGGTTTACGCACAATTTATGTTATGGGTGAAGTGTTTAAACCTGGCGCATATGAAGCGCCTGCAGGTACTAAGTTTTTTGATATTTTAGCTAATGCCGGAGGCCCTACTCGCTTTGCCGAGTCGAGAAAAATTAGGATCCTACGCACCACAGGCAAAGTTGATGCTTTTGATCTTCAAGCTTATACAGAAGGATTAACGCAAGTCGCTATCCCGACAGTATCTCCAGGTGATGCTATTTTTGTCCCAGAAAAAACTGATATGAATGAAAAGTCTTGGCTAAAGATCACGCCTGACAGAGCAATAAGAGTGATAGGTGCGGTGAAAAAGCCAGGCCGATATGAATGGGGTGATGAAATGAGCTTCCTTGATATTTTAGCTCATGCTGGTGGACCCACTCAAGATGCAGATATGTCTCAAGTAAGAGTCCTCAAGAAAGGACAGACAAAACGAATGGAACCTTTCGATTTAGATAGCTTTATCACGGAAGGTGGCGACTTCTCTTTGTTACCTAAAGTAGGAGCTGGAGATACTATTATTATCAGTGAACGTCCACGTGATGTTATCGATAATAAAGCACGTTGGTTACGTCAATCTCAAGAGTCATCCATTTATGTTTTTGGCCAAGTAGGCCAAGCAGGACGATACGCGTTTAATAATAAACTACATATTTTAGATATACTTTCAGCCGCTGATGGACCAAATCAGCATGCAGATATTCATAACATAAAAATTACTCACCGTAATGGTTTTCAGAGTAAAGTTAGCACCCTTGATTTAGGTTTGTACTTTGAAACAGGCGATGAAACCTTATTGCCACAAGTAAAATCAGGTGACACAATTTACGTACCAGAAAGAGACAAGCCATGGATAGACAATAAAAAAGAACAAACGGTGCGAATCATAGGAGCGGTAGAAAAACCAGGTCGTTATAAATTTAGTGCAGACATGACAATTTTAGATCTTCTCGCTGAATCAGGTGGCCCTACCGAATCGGCTTATTTAGAAAAAATCATGGTGGTCAATATTTCTCGAAGCAAGTCAGAAGAAAATGTCAGTCACGTTTTTGATTTAGAAAAATTTATTGAACATCCTGATTTCACTAAGTTACCACTGGTACGTGTGGGTGATACAATTTTTGTTCCTGATGTATCCCAGAGTAATTGGAATGTATTTATGGCTAATGTCAAAGATATGCTGAGTGTCGTGTCGCTTGTTGCCATTGTTGGAGGACTATAATATGCAAGAATTACCCATTCATTATGCCGAAGTAGAAGCCATTTATAACCAGACTATTGGTGCAGGTTATAGAACCGTAGCGATCACGTCTGCTAAAGCGGGAGAAGGAAAAACCACGGTGGCGCAGGCTATTGTCGAACGAACACAAGTGGTTGGTAAAAAAGTGTTACTGGTTGAAATGAATACCTTTAATCCTGTTTTATCTGAAGCCTTACGCATGTCTATAACAAGCCCTGTCACTTCAAATGAGATCATTGCTGTAGAAGATAAAGGTTATAGTCTACTACCTGCCCCACAAAGTATCCGTGATGTTTTACAATATCGAGAAAGTCATTTGTTACTTGAATCAATCAAACAATGGCTGGTTGATTTTGATTGTATTATCTTTGATACCTCCGCATTAACCTCCCTCAACCAAAGCAATATACCTGCTGAAATCATTTGTGAAGTATGTGAAGGCGCGCTACTTGTCATTGAAGCAGGAACAACACCAACAAACTTGATACAAGAAAGTATTGAAAAACTGAAACTAAAAAAGGTTAACTTAATTGGCTCGATAATAAATGACAAAAATAATCCCTCGTTATTAGCTGAATTACAAAGAGAAACCTGTCGCCTTGACCGACTATTTCCTAGAGTAATGACCAAGTTTAGAAAAACACTTGCCAGCCTAGTGTTACTTAATATTTCTGTTTAGGTGTAGTAATACTATTGTATTAAGTTCTAGCTTAAAAGGTTTATAAACACCCTATAGTTATTGTTGTATAACTGTAATATCATTTTGTTTTCTTCATTGATATTTCTCGTATAAAATCATAACTCTATAACGACAACCTACCTATTTAATGTAATACTATTCGCTAAATAAGACTGGCTTTACTTAAATCCACTACTGAAACTATCTCACTAATATGACTTCTAGCATGCAATTATCACAAATCAGTGTTTATCCATTAAAATCTTCCGCCGGCATCCAAGTGTCAAACAGTTGGGTTGATGAATTAGGTCTTAGTTTTGATCGAAGGTTTGTACTGTCTGATGATAAAGGTCAGTTTATTACCGCACGTACGGAGCCAACACTCTGTTTGATACAAGCGAATATAACAGCAACTGGCTTAGTGCTAACTGCGCCTGATATGCCAAAACTGGTGATTAATTATCATCAACTGACAGAACTTTATCAAACCGTTTTTGTCTGGGATGATAATATTAATGCTCAACAAGGTAATACTGAACATCATCAGTGGTTTAGCCGTTATTTAAAGCGTCCATGTCAATTATTACATTTTGGTGAATTATCAACCCGCAAAGTCCCGGATACAAGTAACCGTACAAATCAGCTGGCTTTTGCTGACGGTTACCCGCTATTGTTAATTTCTCAAGCGTCATTGGATGACTTGAATAAGCGTTGCTCAACAACAATTACCATGAATCAATTTCGACCTAATTTAGTCATCGATAATTGTGACGCTTTTGCAGAAGATACTTGGCAACATATACGCATAGGAGAAGTAGAATTCGAATTAAGAAAGCCGTGTACACGTTGTATATTTACTACCATCAATCCAGAAACAGCTATTAAAGACATACATCAAGAGCCGATAACTAGTTTAAAAACGTATCGACAAGCTGCAGATGGTGATTTAAAAGGCGAAATTCTTTTTGGACAAAATTTAATCCCGCTTAATCAGGGGCAAATTAAATTAACCGATACGATTACCATTATTAAGAAAAAAGCAGCTCCTACGTTTTCAATCCCCTTGAACACAACACCAAAAACAGTTTCACGAGAAAATAAGAAAAAAGTTTCTATTAAATTTGATTCTTGGAATAAAACTCACAAAGGTGACAACCAACAAACTATATTGGATCAAGGTGAAAAGGCGGGTTTGATATTGCCTTATTCATGCAGAGCCGGCATGTGTGGTCGCTGTAAAGTAAAGCTTGTTAAAGGCCAAGTAGAACAACTATCAACCGACGGTTTAACCGAAGCAGAAATGAAAGAAGATTATATTTTAATGTGTAGTTGTATTCCAAAAACTGACGTAATTCTTGCGCGTTAACTCAGATAAAATGATCAACTACGTTGAGAAAGTCGAGTTATTTTCAGTTGATAAAACGAAGAGCGAAAGAATGAACCTCGTTCAACTTTAGGCTCACCTTTTTGATGTGTTTACCTTAGCTGTTATCAGCCAGTAACTCTGACCTTTTGGTTTTCTATTGGGTCAGCTAAATCTTGTCTTATACTTTCAAATTTATCTAAATTAGCAAGAAATAAATCGACCAAATTTTGGTCGAATTTAATGCCTGCTAATGACTTTATCTCTGCTACCGTTTTTTCTATACTCCAAGCATCTTTATAAGGTCTTTTGGTAGTCAGTGCATCAAATACATCAGCTATGGCCGTTATCCTACCTTCAATTGGAATAGCTTCTCCTCTCAAGCCATATGGATAACCCGAACCGTCCCAATTTTCGTGGTGTGAAAGCGCAATTGATGCAGCCATTTTAATGAGTAGAGAATCCTGACCTTCCAACAAATTGGCACCAATTTTTGTGTGCTCTTTCATCTCTTCCATCTCTTCTACTGTCAACTTGCCTTTTTTCAGCAATATCGCGTCAGAGATACCAATTTTACCGAGGTCATGCAAAGGTGCCGATTTTTCAATTAAAAAACACAACTCTGATGGAAAGTATAAAGCCTCAGCAAGCACTTTAGCATATTGACCAACACGTAAGACATGCTGGCCCGTTTCACTGTCTTTGTATTCGCCAGCCTTGGCTAAGCGGTCAATGAGTATTTCACTGGCAATCAAAAGCTCCTTTGTACGTTGCTCAGTCAATTCAGTTAGCTTTATGTTAGCTTGCGATTTGTAACTGTAAGCAAAGTAAATTTTCATTACATTTTCAAAACGCAGTAAAGCTTCAGTTTGGTCAAATGGCTTAGTAATAAAATCTGATGCGCCTTCTGCAAGGGCTCTATTTCTAGTTTCAGGGGTTTGTAGACCTGTCATAACAATAATAGGAAAAAACTCGTCAACAATATTATTTCCTATTATTTCATTCATCACTTGAAAACCATTCATTTTTGGCATTTCAATATCTAAGAACAAACAGTGATAATTACCTGCAGATAAAGTGGGAGAAACTTGTTCTGGATCGTTAAGGATAGTTGTATTTACATATCCTTCACTGTTTAAAAAAGTACTTAGAATAAGTGTATTAGTAACGGAGTCATCGCAAATAAGAATGTTAATACTGTCCTTGTTTTTATACATTTTTAGTCGGCCATCTGTAAATGATTACTGTAACTATAGTTATATATGAACAAATAAGGAGATGATTTAATTTTTTAGTGAGAAAAATGACGGGAATATGTAAAAACCTTGATTAATAGCAATATTTTTAATGCTGTGAACAAGATATTTAATCGCTTAATGATTTTTCCGTTAGCTTGTCATCT
The DNA here is from genome assembly GCF_002836255.1 of Colwellia sp. 75C3. Classification (GTDB taxonomy): domain Bacteria; phylum Pseudomonadota; class Gammaproteobacteria; order Enterobacterales; family Alteromonadaceae; genus Colwellia. The sequence continues at coordinate 242,627 of NZ_PJAU01000061.1, forward strand.
ACAACACAACGTGGTCTAAATTTACCCATAAGCATCAAGTTTAAATGGTTTGATTCTGTTGTTTATGTTGTCTATGTTTATCAACTACACTTTAAACGATGTAGTTGTTTGTTGGAGCAGAGTTGTGATTGAACATATCATTAGAAATTTAGACCTAGAAACTTCTAAAGAATTAGCGACAACGATTAAAGCAATGCTTTCCGATCACATACGCTTTATCAGAGAAATCAACCAGATTTTAATTTTTAAAAATAGTAAAAATGTAGTATTGAACCATTCAAAACTGCCTCTTCATAATAATTTTTTTCGCTCTTTTATAGGAGAAGAGTTCAAAAATAATGACGACATGAATAAAATTGAGGCGCTTCATAACCAACTTCAATCCATAGCAGTATTGCTATCTAGCCAGTTTAAAGATACGGGTAAAATTGACATTGATCATTATGAAAATTTTCTAGCTCAAAATGATATGTTTTTTGAATTATTGTGGAAACTTGCAACCGAGGTAATTTCAGCACAATATCAATTTGATCCCCTAACCAAGCTCCTGAACCGAAGAGCTTTTCAGCCTATTTTGATACATGAACTATCTCGAGTAAACCGTAAGGAAACAAAGACTAGCCTAGTTTTGATAGACTTAGATAATTTTAAGGAGGTCAATGATACATTTGGACATGATACGGGTGACCAGATCCTTCGTGAATTTTCTGATGTACTTAGAGCCTCTATAAGAGAAAGCGATTGCGCTTCGAGGCATGGTGGAGAAGAATTTTTACTGTGCTTGCCCGATACTGATATGGAAACAGCACAGCCAGTCATCGAAAGACTCAGCAAGCTAATATCTGATAATGAATATTCTGAAAAAATCAAAGTTACTGCATCATTTGGTATTGCCCTTTTAAACGGTGATACAAAACAATCAATCATTAATGCTGACAAGGCAATGTATCAATCCAAAGCAAATGGTAAGAATCAAGTGAGTCTTTTTAAATAAGACTTGAGAAACACTACTTCATTTGAATTATACAACTATAGTCGCCTGTTTTAGATGAACATTACAAACCCTCCTTCCATATTTACCACTCATTGAGGTTTAATTGAATTGAAGTCATCACGCTGAAATAACGTAATTTCATCACTGACCAATCAATGGTGTATGAAAAAATGTTCAATGAGTTCGAAATAATGTGGCTTATCAATAATAAAAGACATAATCACCATTTTACTATTAGGTTAGCATCCCTTGTATCAGTTAAAATATATCTCATAGAACAAGTAAAAATCTGAGCAAATAAAAAGGTAGTGAAGCGTTGAAAAGTGAACAGGATAACTGGACTCCTTGCCTGGAATGTCAGGGCCAAGGAAAAAAAAGAATGAGACTTCGTAAGAAGGTTCGACTGAGCTACCAAAGACAGTTGGATCACTTTGAAAAAACGAAGAACGAAGGTCCAGCCCCTATTCGACCAAAAGGTCACCTCTACGATTGCTTGAACTGTCACGGTACCGGTTTGATTCAATCTGTGACCTACCCTGTAGCGGATAAAGAAAGTTACCCACATGTTGCTATTATCGGTGGCGGTATTGGTGGCGTTGCTCTCGCTGTTGCTTGTCTGCATCGCGGTATTCCTTTTACACTTTATGAACGCGATAGTGGCTTTGATGCTCGCTCTCAAGGTTATGGACTTACCTTGCAACAAGCGAGTAAAGCCATTGAGGCATTGGGTATTTTATCGTTAGAAAACGGCCTGATTTCAACACGGCATGTGGTTCATACCACCGACGGAAAAGTGATAGGTGAATGGGGCATCAGAAAATGGCTGCAATCTGATGCGATAAAGACACCCAAGCGTACTAATATTCATATCGCCCGACAGTCTTTGCGCTTAGCTTTGCTTGAAGAACTTGGTGGACATAATGCAGTGCAGTGGGGACACCAGTTAGTCAGTTTCAAGGAGAGTGATAAAGAAAGTAGTGATGAATGCCAAGGGAGTGCTGTTGCCCTTAATTTTCAAGTTGATGGAAAAATTAAAAGTGCCAAGGCAGATTTGATAGTTGGCGCCGATGGTATTCGCAGTACTGTCCGAAAATTACTGATTGGTGACGAGACAAGCCCTCTACGTTACTTAGGTTGCATTGTGATCTTGGGTATTTGCCCTTTAGCAGATCTCGACGGACTTGAAAGTTCTTTGCTTGACTCGGCTACGGTATTTCAAACGGCCAATGGCCATGAGCGTATTTACATGATGCCTTATGCATCAGATTCGGTAATGTGGCAGCTTAGCTTCCCCATGCCCGAAGAGGAGGCAAAAGCCTTGAGTGCTCTAGGACCAAAAGCGCTTAAAGATGCAGCGTTACAACGGTGTCAGTGGCACGATCCTATTCCACAAATTTTAGCAGCGACCCTTGAAGCCCAAGTTTCTGGTTATCCTGTGTACGACCGCGCACTACTCGAGTCAGAGTTATTAGAAAAAGGAACACAAACAACGCTGATAGGCGATGCGGCTCACCCCATGAGTCCTTTTAAAGGACAAGGCGCGAATCAAGCATTACTCGATGCACTAGCATTGGCTCGAAAGATTTCAATAGAGTGTAGACCCCGTTCACAATGGCGGAAAGCGGGAGTCAGGCACAGTGTATTAACTGACTTCGAAACTGAAATGTTAGCTCGCAGTGCTTCTAAGGTGAAAGATTCAGCAGAAGCTGCACAATTCCTCCATTCTGACACGGTACTTCATGAAGGTGATGAGCCTAGAGGGCGATGCCTACAGAACAAAGAATCATAAGACTAAGCAAACGAAGCAAACTAAATGATATTTTTAAATGTTCTAATGGACAGAGCAACGAGAAAACTAACAACGACGGTAATGGTCGTAGTATTTAATAAGACTAATTTATGATTTATTGGCCATGTATTTTAAAGCTCGAGGGTGATGATGAGCTTATTTGTTTAGCCTCTGAACAAGATTTTAATTCAGAGTGCCAAGAACTAATCTTTAGTGATGATGACTACGTTATAGACTCTGCTGGTTTGTGCTATTTAATTGAATCAGTCTCAGGGCAGCTAATACCTGAACAACTAACGTTAATCAAAACAGAGCGGATTTTAACTGTCGATGAAGTAACGTATTTAATTCGCGCCAACGAGTTCAATAAAGCCGAGTTATGCCTTACTAAAATTCACTTTTCAACGGTATCAGATGCCATTCAAGCATTATTTTAATAAGCCAAAATAAAATTATCCTCCGTCACTCTTATTGTGGACAGTAAACATTTTAAAAATCCATCCTCATTAGAGTCTTAGATTTCTAAAAATAAACTATCCGAGTAATCACCTATTCACCTTTATGTAAAGGTAACGCGTTATACTCCAACTATTTGTATTCATTCACTTTGATATAAATAACCTGAAAAGTCATCTTGGGATGTTTCGTTTATTTCAGTGAAGTAAGCAAAACTACCTTTCATCTTCATTTCATTTTTCTTAACGAGTATTGCGCCATTAATATTTAAAAAGGTAAACGTTAGCGTTAAATCTGTAATATTAGCGGTAAACATAGGCGAGAAATCAGCGTTATTCCAAATCGATATTTTTTCAATGAATTGTTTTTCTTTTTGATAAACTAACTTTCCTTGTAGCTTACCATTGGAATCTTTTCCCAGTTTATGCAAATAAACGTTAAATCCCATCACAATCTGTTTTTGGTCAATAGAAATTAAATACAGACTTTCTTCATTAATTAGCTGACGTAACGGTAGTTGTATATTCTCTTCTTGATCATTTCCCTTATTTTTTTTGTTCTCTTTATTTAACTTTTTCTTTGCAAAATTCTTTATTTGTTTTTGTGTCGGTAGCTGACCATTAATTTGTTCAAGGGACCATGGTTCACTTGCTTGTGGGGAATGCAGCTCAATACTGCTTGATATGTCTCCTTCTTCGTCTTCATAGCGAGAAATTTGATAAGACCAAAGCGCCCTATCTGTCTGTTCAACTTTTAGAATAGCGAAATTTATTTTCTCCTTAAGCGATACAAGATCTTCAGTAGTATTTTCCGCTGCAATACTATTAAAAGCGGCTCCAAAGCAGATTAGTAGCAAGTAATATTTCTTCTTCATGTTTTTGACTCATAGGATATTAAAAGCAAACTCTATTCTTCTTTGTGTGAAATAAAGGTGAAATGGTTTTAGCTTTATTTATATGTAAGCAGTCATTCTGAGAATATGGAGTTAAATGGGATGAATATCTCAGTAAAGTCTTGAAATAAAAACAAAGAGAACAAAGAGAACAAATTGAATAAATTATACTAATATGAAGCATATGAAATTAAAAATTGCCTTTTATCTGCTATTAACTTCTGTACTTTTCCGCAGTGCCCCACTGTTGTCAGAAGAGCAGAGCCAAGAGCAGTCAGGCATTCTTACCATAGTAGCGACTGAAAATGACTTACCCTTTAGCTTCAACCTACCGGATGGCACTCCGAGTGGACTCTATGTAGAATTTTGGCAACTCTGGTCTAAAACAAATAATATTCCCATACATTTTGTAGTGGTGCCGTTTGAAGAAGGTTTACAGTTAATAAGACAAAAAAATACGCTACATGCGGGTCTTTTTAGGAATAAAGAACGTGAACAATGGGCCGATTTCTCTTTACCTATACATAATGTACAGACGGGTGTCATTTATAACAGCTCAATTAATAAAAGCTCTAAACTTAGCGAATTAAATGATATAAAAATATCGAGTCAACATTCTAGCTTTCAAGAGTCCTATCTTAGGGAGCATTTCACTTATCTCGAGCGATCCACCTTTAAAAATTTTGATGATGCCCTCAATCAGTTGTTAGACAACGAAGTCCAGGCTGTTGTGGCTGAATTACCTCGGGCCTTTGCAGAAATTGCCAAGCAGGGATTAAGCGGCGTATTCACTATTTCTGATGAAGTACTTGTTTCTAATAATGTGTTCGGTCTTATAGCAAAAGAACAACCTGGATTATTAGCTAAAATCAATGCAGGTATCGAAAATATTCCTGTGAATAAGATTATTGAATTAGAAAATAAATGGTTACCTACCCTAAAACCCTTTTTCCATAAATTATCTACTGCTGCTGGTTTAACCGGCGCTGAAAAAAAGTGGCTGTCGCAACATCATTCATTCAGTTTAGGTACCGATGCTACATGGGCCCCCTTTGAATTTAATGATGGACAGGGTAAACATAGCGGTATTTCGGCTGATTACATGAAGTATGCACAACAACAACTACAAATAAATTTAAAACCTACATTAGGCATAACTTGGGGCGAAGCGCTGAAAGAATTCGAACTGGGCAATATTGATGTCATGTCTTCAATTTTTTATACAAAAGTAAGAGCAAAAAACATCAGTTTTACTAAACCATATTTTGAAATTTCATTAGTTATTTTGAGTAAAAGAGAAGGGTTTTATGCTGAAAGTTTATCATCACTAAATGGTAGGAAATTGGGCCTTATTAAAGGCTATATTTATAATGAACTCATTCATCGAGATTACCCAGATATAAATATAGTAGATGTAGTTACGGTTAAAGATGGAATTAAAAAATTGCAGTCAGGAGAAATAGATGCTTTTGTTGATTCTATTGCAGCGATTAATTATGAAATGAGTAAAAGTAAAATTAGCAATGTTATTGTCACTGCATTTACGCCCTATAAACTTGAATTATCCATGGCGGTTCGAAAAGGACTTGAGCCACTCATCCCCATTTTAAACAAAACTTTTGCTGCGATGAATGAAAAACAAATGTCTTCTATTGCCAATAATTGGTTATCGGTACACGTACAATCAGGTACCAAATTATCAACCATTATTGTTTGGGCACTGCCGATAATTTCATTGCTAATATTGACCATTTTCATTTTTTTCCGTATGAACAAAAGACTTAAAATAGAAATTAATGCGCGAGCTATAAATGAAGAAAAACGCATTATAGCTCAACAAGATTTAATGGTACAAAAATCAGCCATGGATCAACATTCACTCGTATACACAACTAATAATAAAAGTATTATCAATTACGTAAATGATAAATTTTGTGATATCAGTGGTTATCGCCGTGAAGAACTCATTGGTGCAAACAATAGTATTTTAAACGCTAAAAATCAGTCAAAAAATTATTGGTGCAACATGTTGTTAGAGATTTCTAAAGGGGATTTTTGGCAGGGAGAAGTCTGCAACAAAGCCAAACGTGGCCAACTCTATTGGGTAGATACTACTATTGTCCCACTATACAATAATATAGATGAATTGCTTGGGTACACTTATATTAGTACCGATATTACCCATCAAAAAGTAACTATTACTCGCTTAGCTGAAGCAAAAAAACAAGCCGATGTTGCCAATGAATCAAAGAATGATTTTTTAGCTAATATGAGTCACGAAATTCGAACGCCGATGAATGGCGTGATAGGCATGACTAACCTATTACTTGATACATCGTTAAATCCAGAGCAGCTAAATTTTGCCAAAACCGTAAAAAACAGTGCTGAATCACTACTGACTATTATTAACGATATTCTTGATTTTTCAAAAATTGAAGCCGGTATGTTAGATCTTGAACCGCTTGAGTTTGATTTGGAGCTGCTGTTGCACGACCTTGGTAGTACCTTTGCTTTTCAGGCTCATGATAAAAAACTAGAGCTGATTTGCCCCGCTAACATTATGCCTAGTCGGTCGTTTATCGCTGATCCTGGCCGTATACGACAAATACTTAATAACTTGGTTGGTAATGCCATCAAATTTACCGAACAAGGCGAGGTTTCAGTATATTGTGAAGTGCAAGAGCAGACTACTCAAGGTGCACAACTACTCTTTGAGATATCGGATACAGGCATTGGTCTTACTGGTGAACAAAAAAACAAACTTTTTGAACGCTTCAGTCAGGCAGATGGCTCAACTACCCGTAAATATGGCGGTACCGGCTTAGGTCTATCTATCAGTAAACAATTAGTTGAATTAATGGGTGGTGAAATAGGCATAAAAAGTGTTGAAGGCGAAGGTTCAACATTTTGGTTCACATTAAAGATTGCCAATGCCAATAACCCGCCACCAAAGCAAGTTTATGACAACTTACAACATCAAAAAATACTTGTCGTAGATGATAATTTTACTAACCGGACTTTGTTAGGCTTGATCCTTACAAAGTGGCAAGTTGAACATACCTTGGTAGATAGTGGTCCTCGAGCTTTACAAAAACTAACCGAAGCTGCTGAGAAAGGGGTTCCTTATCATATCGCCATCTTAGATATGCAAATGCCTGAAATGAATGGGCTTCAACTGGCGACTAAGATTAAAGATAATAGTCGCCTTTTTCCAAAGATCCGTTTAATGATGCTGACATCACAAGGACAACGTGGAGACGCTGAAAAATTAAAAGCGAGTGGATTTAATGGATACCTGAATAAACCTATCGATCAGTCTATTCTCTACAATGCTTTAATGACAATAGCAGGGGTTAACTCCACAGAACAACCACTGATCACAGCATACAGTGCTCGGAAACTTCCTCAATTCAAAGCAAGAGTACTGGTAGTTGAGGATAATGCAGTTAATCAGAAAGTCGCTCAAGGTTTATTAAAAAAGTTTGGTATACAAGTTGATATAGCGGCTAATGGAGAAGAAGCATTAAAATCTTTAGAAAATCTCCCGTTTGATTTAGTGCTCATGGATTGTCAAATGCCGGTAATGGATGGTTATGAAGCTACGCAAAAAATTCGCCTTCCCGAATCAAAGGTACTTAATCGCGAGATACCAATAATTGCCATGACCGCTAATTCAATGCAAGGAGATAGACAGAAGTGTCTATCTATAGGAATGGATGATTTCATCTCTAAACCGGTCAATCCAAATAAGTTGCAAGAGGCATTAAAGCGCTGGCTACCCAAGTGTGAAATAAAAGTTGTACAACCAGAAAATGTAAAAACATAAAATTAGCTTCTACTTGAATATTTAAGTGAACGTAGTGTTTCACATTCGTTTCACAGACAGTTAACTACGATAGCATCACGAAATATTATTGTGGTGCAACTTTATGCCTTGTTCAATTGAATTAAAAAGCGTTTCTCAATCATTTGAAAACATTTCTTCTGCAAGTATTGCTTCTAAAGTTAATGCTTCAACTATTACGTTATTTGAAAATCTCGATTTATCAATACACCAAGGACAATCATATGCCATAACAGGCCCTTCCGGTGCCGGTAAATCGAGTTTACTTATGCTACTTTCTGGATTAGAAAAGCCAACATCAGGTCAAGGTACTTACCTTAACGACAAACAGATAAACGATAATCACAGTTCATCACTTGATAATTTACGTTCAGAAATCGGTTTTATTTTTCAACAATTTCATTTATTACCTGAGTTAACAGCGTTACACAATATTGCTTTACCTTTGAAATTACGTGGTGATAAACAGGCAATTAAAAAAGCTAAACACTGGCTAGAAAAAGTAGGATTGTCCGATAGAGCTAATCATAAACCCTCACAATTAAGTGGCGGAGAACAACAACGAGTTGCCATAGCGCGTGCGTTAGTCTTTTCACCTAAGTTTATATTTGCCGATGAGCCAACAGGTAATTTAGACCAACACAATGCCAATGAAATTGCTGATATTTTATTTGCCTGCTGCAAAGAGAACAACGCCGGTTTAATTATTGTGACTCACAGCAGTGACCTTGCGAGTAAAGCGCAGAATATCTATTGCCTTGCCAATGGCGAGTTGACTAAAACATCATCGACCAACTCAGTTAACAAACAACAAGATGAAGAAAAGCAGGTAGCATCATGTTAAAACATCAGCTACAACTAGCTTGGTATTATTTCCAACAAGAATATAGCCAACCTCATCAAAAATTATTGCGCTGGGTACAAGCCATTTTAATGATTTTTATTGTCACTTTAACCTTATCAAGTAATACCATTCAACATTACCTACAGGGTAACCTGCAGAACCTCTTGGGCGCTGATGCGGTGCTAACTCAAAAAAACAAGTTAACAACTAAACAACTAACCTTATTAGAAAACTTCAGTGACAAAGTGGTTAATACATCGCAGATTAATACCACACTGACATTTAATGGAAAATGGCAAAGTGCAAAATTAAAAGCAGTAGGAAATGATTACCCTTTACAAGGTCAATTACTCACGTCAACGTCGTTGCAAAGCCCAGCAATAGTCACAAATGGTGGTCCTTTAGCCGGTAATATATGGTTAGACAGTCGCTTATTAGCCAGTTTAACGCTATCAATTGGTGACGTTATCAAACTAGGTGAGCAAACATTTATCGTATCAAAGGTGTTAATTCACGAGCCTGATAGGTTGATGGAAGGACATAATGTTGCGATGCGAGCACTGGTTAATAAAAGTGATATGAAAAAGTTGGCTTTTCCAGCAGATCTTATTCAGCATCGTTACCTTATTTCAGCGTCAAAATCACAAGTGCAGCAACTTATTGATTGGCAACAAGAACAACTTCCCGCAGCTCACATTAACCATAAATTAGGTGCCCATCCGTTAGCTTTATTTTGGCAACGAACTGAAAACTTTTTAGGCTTAGCCTCCATTATTTTATTTTTTATGGCCGCTATCGCTATTGAACAAATAGCGCAAGTTCACTTAAAGAAAGAACAATACTTCTCAGCCATTTGTATGAGCTTAGGTGCGTCAAAAGCAACAGGCTTACAATTATCACTTTTCAAATGGCTAATTAACATAGTGGTACTAATACCTGTAGTCGCCCTTTTATCTGGCGTATTTCATTGGTTGGTCGTAAGTTGGTTATCTGAAACCTTTGCCGAAATAACGTGGCAATTAGAACTTTGGCTTACGGCTAAAACGATAGCAACAAGTGTATTACTTTTTGCGGTATTTCATTCACCCGTTTGGCTAACACTATGCCAAACATCAGTGTCTAAGTTGTTTCATCAAAATCATAAAAGTATGTCTTTAGGTTTAGTTAAACTATGTGCCCTACTCGTCCTTGTTTTGGTGGCCGTCAACTACTCTGATAATGGCTTATTAACCTTGATGTTGGTTAGCAGTATCTTAATAACCATCATACTAATTGTTGCGATTAGTTGGGTAGTGTTAACTTTGGGTGAAAAAACTACCCAACAATTTTCTGGCTTAGTTCCTTTTACCTTTTTTATGATGAAACAGCGCTTATTAAGTAAAAGCACTCAAATATTGGGCATTGGCTTAAGCACCTTTCTATTATTGTTTACACTGATGTTTTTAAAAGACTTAGGTAACACCATGGGAGCATATCAGAGAACACATGATGGTAATGTCATGGTTTCACAAGCGAGTCAGGTAGAAATGAATGCCATCAAAAAATGGTCTAAAGAATATGATATTAACCTGCGCCAAGCTAAACCTTACGTCTATGCCAAAGTAGTAAAAATTAATAACCAAGCACTCAATAAATTTACCACAAAACCCAGTGATAGCTTAGCGACGTTATCACACTCTATCCGCCTTCATTGGACACAAGATATTCCAAAGACTAACAGCTTGGTTCAAGGAACATGGTGGAAAAAAGACGCTGAAAAATGGCAGCAGATTTCACTTGAAGAAGAAGTGATGACTGATTTAGGTTTGGACCTTGGCGATACACTTACTTTTATTATTAATCAACAAAGTTATACCTTCACTATTACCGCAAGTCATGTTTATAAACCGGGATCGGGGTCAATTATATTCTGGGTACAAATGCCCCAAACGGCGATCCAACATATCAACGCGCCTCACTACAATATGGCAAGCTTAGAGCTTAATGATGACCAATGGCCACTGCTAGGTCAATTGTGGCAAAAGCACCCAACAATCCGCATGGTATCGCTACAAGAATTAACAAAGCAATTCGATGCTATCTTAGCAATGGTCACAAAAGTCATTAGTGGTTTTGCCGTGATGATTATTTTACTCGCCATTATTGTGATTTTGTCTTCAATCAATGCCCTTGAAGGTAAAGAAAAGAAAAAGAATAGCGTTATTATGAGCTTTGGTTTTTTAAAAAAAACCTGTCTACAGCTAAACATTATTGAATGGCTAATTACGGCATTAATCATCGCAATAGGCGCGATAGCCGGTACATACATTACTGGCATGTTAATTTATCAATCTCAGTTCTCACTGCCCTATCAACCTGATTTTTTGATTTTGTTCATTACCTTGACCATTATATTGAGCACAGTAACATTATTAGGTATTTACGCCAGCCGACATAGTTTAAAAAGTTCGGTGAAACAATTGATGGCCGATAACTAACCCCTTTATTACATTAATTATCTTCAAGTATGCTGTTGTAATTATTCATAACAGCATTTTTTAAGCTTTATTTAACCTGAACTCTGTTTAATAAACAGCTTTAGTAGTAGAAACTAACACCGGGTTTTCTTGTGATACAGCCCTAAGGTGCTCACTCATCCAGTTCAAAGAAGTAAACCATGAATTTAATGATTGTTCACTACGCTTGAAATTGAAGCCATGTGACCCATTGTTGATGACCATTAACTTTGACCGATCATTGCCGCTTAGTTGTAATGATTTTACAAATGTTTTTGAGTATTTTATCGGTGCAATTTGGTCGTCATCACCATGAATAACCAGCACTGAAGCTTGAATTTTATTGGTAAAATTTATAGCTGAATATTTACTGACAAGGTCAAGGTGTGTTGCATTTGTATGGTTAGTAGATTCATCTAAATATGATGATTTAATTTGATTCACGATGAATGATAAAATTAAATCATTTTCAAATGATTTAGCCCAGCCAACAAAGTCAGTCATTGGATAATAAACAACTACCGCTTTTATTAATGGATTACTCTCCGCTATTTTCAAGCTATGCGCACCGCCTAATGAAAAACCTAATAATCCAATATTGAGCTTATCAACCCAAGGGTTCTGTATTACTTGGTTCATAACAAAATCTATCTCATGCTTTTTTCGTAAAGGCATAGTAGATTCTGCCCATTCACCATCAATGAGTCTTTCATAATCAATAGCTACAGATAAGAATCCTTGATTAGCAAGATCAATGAGTACTCCCCTCATATCGTCGGCGTTTTGTAGCATTCCAGGATGTACAATAATAGTAGGCAGAGGGCCCTTAGCAATTGGTTTAGCCCACAATAGATTTACTTTTAATGCGCCCTTTGAAGCTGTTTGTTCCCAAACAGGAATCGTTCTGTCTGTTCCGTTGTTGTGCATACCAGGTAAACTGTTGCAGCCTAAAATACTTACCATTGAAGCACATAAGATCAAGCTTCTAATTAGTCTAAATATATTCATAAGATAACCTATTTATGAGTTATACAATCTTTATACGTAGACATATGAATTTAAGATCATTGCATTACACTTTAGCTGTTGTTAAGAAAAGTGACTTTAAGACATAACAAGGTACTCACCGTTAACTGTTGAGACTGCTTTCTTTAGCGCTAGCTTGACGAAACATGTTGGAAGATATCCTGTCGTGCTACAGACTTTGACTCTTCACAGGGTTTTATTACCGCACTTTCTTTAAAATACAAGCCAACTGCCACTAATGTAAGGCCAAGTTCTAACTTTACTTGACGTGTTTGAGTACTTTTTTGATGAATAAAACGTACAGCTAAATTTTCTTCGATCTTTATTTAGCTTCTACAGTTGAGAGTATTTATAGCTTCATATTTTAGTTTAATTCAAGCCGAATTTACGCGTCAATAGTTGGCCTATTGTAAGGGATTTTACCGATAAAGTAGGTTGAAAATCAGCTATAACAATATGTATTAAGCAGAGTTAAGGTTACTTATTGATAACTTAAAATATCCTTTCACATCCATTTCACAAACCCTCCAATAAACTAGCTTCATACTTTAGGAGAGAAACTTATGAAAACTATAAAAATTATGAACGTTATAAAAAATGTAAAACAATCAATTTTGGTTGCAGCCACCTTAATATTTGTCGTTACTCCAGTAACCGCCGCTGACATTAATAAAAAAGTATTAATGGTCGTCAGTGGTAATGGCCAAACGAGTGAACAAGGTGACGAAAAACCAGGTTATGAATTTGATGAGTTTTCAAAAGCGTACTCTGTTTTTAAAGAAAATGGCATTGCCGTTGATATCGCCAGCCCTCAAGGTGGTCAAGTTGAAGCCGATAACTACAACCCTGAAAAATCGTATAATGCTAAGGTATTAGTTGATGAAGCTATTATGGCCAAACTTAATAATACCCTCACTACTCGCTCAATAAATGCAAAAGATTATGATGCAGTTTTTGTTGTTGGTGGTAAAGGTGCGATGTTTGATTTACCTAAAGACACTGCCTTGCATAAAGTCATCGCTGAAATTTATCAACAACAAGGCGTTGTTGCAGCGGTTTGTCATGGTCCAGCGGCATTAGTTAATGTAAAACTAAAAGATGGTAGTTATTTAGTTGCCAATAAAGCGATAAACAGTTTTACTAACCAAGAAGAAAAATTGTTTGGTAAAAAGTGGATAAACGATTTTGACTTCATGCTTGAAGATAAATTGGTTGAACACGGTGCTAACTTTCAATCAAGCTCAATCATGTTAAGCCATGTAGCCATTGACGGACGTTTAATTACCGGTCAAAACCCTACTTCAACAGTCGATGTAGCAACAGCGTTAGTTAAGAGCTTAGGGTTAACGCCCGTTAACGCTGAAATTGAGATTGAAGATAAAACGATGGCAGTTGTAGCCAAATTTATAGCGGGTGATAAATCAGCGCTTGAAACGCTAGCTAATAATCAAGCGCAATATTATATGCCTTTAGTTGGAATGTATGGCTTCTACTTCCTAAAAATAGCCGATACGACACTTGATTTTGAACAATCATTAGCCTTGATGAAAGTGGCTCAAAAAGCCATTGATAGCCCCAATTTAGATATGAAAATAGCAGAAACCCAAACTAAATTAGGCCAAAAAGCTAATGCAAAAGTGACATTGAATCAGTTAATTACTGCAAAACCTGATTTCAAACCCGCGCAAGACATGTTAAAAACGTTGTAAGGTAATTTGTCCTTAACTAGTCAGTCCTTAACGGTAACTTTAAATAAAAAAGTTTAAACAAAGTAATCGTTAAGGCACTTTAATTTGAGAAGTTAAATGAATAATAAATCTTTATATATTCTAGTCGTTGAAGATCAGCAAAGTATCGCCCAAAATATTGCTAATTATATGGAAGATAAAGGTCACGTTCTAGATTTTGCTACACAAGGTGATCAAGGATTGGAGCTAGCGTTAACCAATCATTATGATTTAGTTATTCTCGATTTAAATTTACCAGTCATGGATGGCCTTGAAGTTTGTAAACAATTACGTGAACAAGCTAAACATCATGTGCCAATTATCATGTTAACGGCAAGAGACAGCATCGACGATAAAATATCGGGTTTTACCACAGGTGCCGATGATTATTTAACTAAACCATTTTCTTTAGCTGAACTAGAAGTTCGCTGCTTCGCTTTATCAAGACGCCATTTATTACAAACCAATGATACCTTAACATTTGATCAGTTAATCATTGATAGAAAAAGACAACAAGTAACCCGTGCTGGAAAAACCCTTGAGTTACATAGTATGGGCTACCGAATTCTTCTCATTTTAGCCCAAGAATATCCGCAAGTGGTTAGTCGCTCAAAGTTATCTCAAAAACTATGGGGCGACGAGCCAACAGAATCTGATGCCCTTAGATCTCACATATATCAATTACGAAATGTTTTAGATAAACCGTTTGATTATCCTATGATAAAAACCATGCATGGCATTGGGTTCTTATTACATGTAAAAAGCGATGTGAAAAATAATGAACAATAATAATAGTCAATTACACTCTCAAAACTCAAAAAAGTTTCACAGTTTAAGCAGAAAGATTGTCAGCCAATTCTGTTTATTTACCCTACTAATATCTGCAGTGTGGGGCATGTTTTGCTTCATCTTAATGTACACCCTTGAAGATGAATTTATTGAACGTGAAGTCAGGCAAGAAGCACAATATTTACAACAAGGTTATGATCAAAACAAAGCGTGGCCAGCCTCTCGTGTCAACTATATGAAATTATATTTCTCAAAAAACACCCTACCTGAAGATATCAAACAACTGTCTATTACCGAGCCTGAAAGAAAAGAATTTTCCGGGGAAAACGGCCGGCACTATCATTTATTAGCACTACCAAAAGCAGAAAACACTTATCTTGTAGCTGAAGTCAGTGAAATGTTATTAGTTCGACCTATCACCGAAGCGGTATTAAAAGTAATGCTTATTGCTGGCTTAATATTAGTATTACTTGCCTTTGTTATCGCGTGGCAGCTAGGCAGAAAGACCGCTTTACCATTAAAGCAACTCGCCGATTTAGTGAATGGCGTTGCCCCTGAAAACATACCTGATAAGTTTGCACAGCAGTTTCCCAATAATGAAATAGGTATTTTAGCGCAAACTTTAGAAAGTGCCATGACTAGAATAAACCAGAGTCTACTCAGAGAAAAATGCTTTACTCGTGACGTGAGCCATGAACTAAGGACACCTGTTGCCATCATTAAAAATGCGGTAGAGGTATATCGTGTTCAACATTCAACAGATGAAAATAACCCCGTTATCGATCGTATATCCCAAGCAAGTACTCAAATGGAGCAGACCGTTACCACATTGCTTACCCTCGCAAGGGAGGAGCATACCGAGGCAGACAAAAAGCACATGAAAATACTGCCATTAATTGAACAATCTATTATTGACCAGCATCACCTCATCAATAACAAACCGATAGAAGTAGAGGTGAATGATAATTGTGACGTAGCCGTCTATGCGCAATCAGGTATGTTAACCGTATTACTAGACAATTTAATTGGCAATGCTTTTCAATATACGCAAGAGGGAAAGGTCACTATTGAGATGCGAGATAAAACACTTATTGTTGCTGATACCGGTCCTGGCATTGAACCAAGCATTTCAGATAAAATAACTGACCCCGCAGTTAAAGGTAGCCAAAGTACCGGTTATGGTTTTGGCTTATCGATTGTAAAACGTTTATGTGAACATCAAGGTTGGTTATTAACATTTTCAAGTGAGCAAGGCACCAAGATTTCTATTACCTTTGCATAATCGTTAAGTGGGCCGTGTTAATTAACATTAGCGGTTAAAATCAACCTCAGTTTTAACCGCATAATGATCTGACCAGCTAAATTTGTTAATGCGTTGTCTTGAACAAATATTGGCTGGCTTTGAAACCCAGAAATGATCAATGGCAAACCCCATAAACGGTAACACGTAACCTTTATTCGGCCATGAATTGACAAATTTTGTATTCATATCATCTCTTAATATATTTATTCTACCTGAATGTTTTGAAAGATTTAAATCCCCTATAACCAGTGACTTTTTCACTAACGAATCAGACAACGATGAGTTTTTAAGTGCATGTTTTAATTGGTACAATGTTTTGTTTCTGGTTTGCCAAAGCTGTTCATTACGTGGTGAAGGCGGATGTAACGTATGCAGATTTATTACACTAAAAGGTAACTGCCATTGACTGGATATTAAAAAAGAACTGCCGCCCCTTTGATGATATTTAATCCGAGTAAAAGCATATTGACTAAATAGCAGTTGATCACTCACAACGTACTGATTATCACTTTCTCCACGGATAAAATAAGGGAAATAAGGGCTTAACTTTTCGATAATCTGTTGCTTTGATTGCTGGCTGACGCCTTGTAAGGTAATTAAATGATATTGCCCTGCAATAAGGTGTTCTATCAATTCGTTGAGTTCACTTTCCTCTTCCGTATATTTTATGTTGAATTGAAAAAAAGTAACTGGGTCTGTGCATACTTTCTGATTCAAGCTAGCACTGTTATTAACACTGGCTAAATTGTTTAACAAAGCAGCCACAAGGAAGTTAATAAAAAAGTAAATTACGCAATGAAAGGATGAGATAAAGTGAATGAATATCAGCATCAAAATACTGTAAATAAGTACTATAACAAAGGATGTTGAAACCGCATTTTCGAGCCACCACGGCGAGTGAATTTGCCTTAGTAACAGCCAAATAAGGCTTGGCATTAATACCAAAATAAACATGAGTATTAACGGTATGAAGTGTCTTATTTCCATCGTTTTACCACTCCAGCAGAATAACAATGTCTCTTATCCTTAAATCTTAGCTCAAATATTATAACCCCGTTCAGGTTATTGAATTATCCATAATGCTAAACAGT
This sequence comes from Colwellia sp. 75C3, assembly GCF_002836255.1. Taxonomy (GTDB): domain Bacteria; phylum Pseudomonadota; class Gammaproteobacteria; order Enterobacterales; family Alteromonadaceae; genus Colwellia. The sequence continues at coordinate 259,877 of NZ_PJAU01000061.1, forward strand.
GCTAATTTGCTTTGCAAAATCCCAGCACTTTGTGCAATTTGCGAATAATAAGCTATCTCCTTGAAAAAAAGTCGCTCTAGCCCGTATTAATGGCTTTTGTAAACTGGTCTATTTTATGCAACTTCAAGTGGAACGGGTATACAACGTTCAAAGATAACTTAATTCAAGATAGGTTTACTATGACAACTAAAAATATAAACATAGCACTACTGCTTGATAGCAAAGATTATGGCGGGATAGAAACTCATGTTGCTAACCTTGCCAAAGGACTTCATTCTTCGGGTCATACGGTACAAATAATTTTGTTAAACAACTTTGGCGAGCATCCCGTTTTTGAATCCGATGAATTCCTTAGTTCAATCCTATTAAAACTAGACGGTAACCTTGCCGCACTCTATAACGTATTAAAAAAATCTACTATTGACCTTGTTCACACCCATGGTTATAAAGCGGGGATTATTGGCCGGATCAGCTGTAAATTAACGAACACAGCCGTGGTTTCGACCTTTCACTCTGGTGAAAAAGGCAATATAAAGATGCAGTTATATGGCTGGGTTGACCGTATGACGGCCTATTCATTTCACTGTATTTGTGTATCAGAACAAATAAAAAAATCTGCTAATTTAACTGCTGAGGTAATTCAAAATTTTGTTGAATTACCAAGTAAATCACCTCGTAACTTACCTAACAAATCACCTTCCATATCCATTAAACAAACAGCACCAGCAACACAAATCGCTTTTGTTGGCCGTTTAAGTTACGAAAAGGGTCCTGATGTATTTATTCGTCTAGCTAAGCAATTACCCGAGTACGATTTTTCAATATACGGCAGTGGCCCTATGTTAGAAGAGATCAGCACTGCTGTGACGAGTAACGTGACATTGGAAGGCCAGGTAAAGTCAATGGATCCACACTGGTCAAAAATAAGTTTGTTATGCATTACCAGTAGAGAAGAAGGCTTACCACTTGTTGCTATTGAAGCCCTTGTACGAGGAATACCTGTTGTTAGCTTTGATATTGGCGGCATCGCCTCTGTGGTAATAAACAAACTAAATGGTTGGTTAATAGCGCCATATAATGAAACAGCCTTTTTAAAGTCAATCAAACAAGGACAAATGTTAACAAACGACCAACGAAGAAAAATGTCCTCATTTTCCTATTCTCATATTAAGAAAAACTTCTCCACCAACGCGGTTGTTCCTCAAATTTTTGATGTTTACAGCAAAGCCTTAATAGGAGGCTCTCATGCTTAATAATCGATATAAAAACCTCTTAAACCAATCGGCACTTTATGGCCTCAGTATTTTTCTAATGAAAGGTATTTCTTTAGTGATGCTGCCTATTTATACCAGCTACTTAATGCCATCAGACTACGGACGCTTGGAAGTGCTAGTAGTATTTTCTAATATTGTTTCTATCGTTTTAGGCTTTGGTTTAGTCGAGGCATTATATCGATTTGTCGGGTTAGCCGATGGTATTGAAAAGAAACAACGTCATGCCGCTGAATGCTTATTAGTCGCCGGCGTAATAGCCCTTATTTCTTATGCTATTTTCCATTTCTATTCTAAAGCGTTATTGCCTTTTTTACCGGGAGATATCACAGAGAACGAGCTTTATTTACTTGGCGTAGCATTGTCTGTTGGTGGCCTAATTAATATTCCATTAGCTTGGTTACGGATTACTGAACGAGCCGGATTATTCTTCACCATTTCGATGCTAAAAGTAGTGCTGCAAGTTTCTCTCACTTTTTACTGGTTGATCAAGGGTTGGGGAATCACCAGTATTTTAGCTGCAGGCGCTGTGTCATCAGTCATTGTTGCGATAATTTTATGTATTATTCAGTTAAAAGAAACACACATTAGTTTTTCTTTTAAGCATATCAAAAGCATCGTCATTTATGCAGGTCCCATATTTATTGGTGGTGCGGCGACATTTACTTTATCAGGCATGGACCGGTGGTTACTCGCTGATCATTTTGGTGCTACTCAAATTGCTGCCTATGCTATCGCAATCAAATTCGCCTTAGTCCCTACCCTACTTATTCAACCTTTCACCTTATGGTGGTTTCCTAAACGGTTTTCTGTGCTGAAAGAACATGATGGTAAAAGCATTAATGCACACTTTGCTGTGGTTGGCGCCATCATCTCAGTGCTTATCTGCGGAGGTTTAGGCTTACTAGGACCGGTACTCATTCATCATTTAACACCTGTCGCTTACCATGGAGCAATTAGTATTTTACCCTGGTTATTGCTGTGCACCTTATTAAAGATGTTGTCTGACCTATTAAACTTGGGTTGTTTTGTAGAAAAAAGCTCGAAAGTGCAAATGAATATTAATTTAGTCGCCAGTGCCATAGGTGGGTTATTACTAATACTGTTGGTACCGCTATTTAGAATCGATGGTGCACTCATCGCGCTTATCGTTGCCGGTATTACCCGTATGGGGCTTTTCTATTATTTCAGTCAAAAAAAGGTCTACCTGCCGTATAAATTTGGTTATTTATATCCAGCAATTAGCGCCGCTGTTGTCGCCACCTGGTTTGGGCAAGTGAGCTAAACATGACTTATTCTCCTTTAGCAATGACAAGTATGGTGCTGATACTAATGCTAACGACATTAGCGTTATTCTTTTTCCCTCACCCCTTAATACTCATTGTTATAGGATTGATTCCCTTTGCGCTTTGGGGAATGGTTAGTTTCTCATTCTATATTGTCTTAGCATTCGTCGTTTTTTCTTTTTTCCGCATCCATGAAGTCTTTCCGTTTCTAGAGCCGTTAAAATTACCTTTGTTATTAGCGTTGGCCTCAATATTTGTCATTTTTTTACGCGCGACCATTAGTAAAAACCTTAACCCATATTGGTGTCCACAATTTACCTACTTATTCCTGTTTTTTATTTTGGTAACTATTGCGATACCTTTTGCTAGTAATGTCGCCGTAGCGATAAAGTCTTGGTCAGGAACGTATAGCAAAATTATATTAATGACTTTTATTATCGCTTGGATGATGCGTAAAGAAATCCACTTTATTACCGCAAGTAGAGTCTTTATCTTTGCTGGTGCTTGTGTTGGTTTGGTTGCCTTGTATAACAAGTTCAACAATATTGGATTAGTTGAAGGCACTCGCGTCACTATAGGTCGAAGCATAGGTTCTTTACTTGGCGATCCCAATGATTTAGCGCTGGTACTTTTGTATCCAATGGCCTTCGCTATAGCCACTTTTCTAGAAAAATCGCTTTCTAAGTTCGAACGACTTTTTAGCTTTACTACTTTTTGTATTTTACTTTATGCGATATTGGCCACTCAAAGCCGAGGCGGCTTATTAGGATTCTTAGCGGTAATCAGCCTATTTGCCTATAACCGTATACGCTCTAAAGTTTTACTATTTTCAGGTGGTGCAATTTCTGTAATGATTTTATTTATCGTTGCAGGCATTAGTGAACGTTCTTCCGGAGGCGCTGCAGAAGCAGGCATAGACGAATCAGCAATGGGCCGATTATATGCATGGGAAGCCGCATGGAATATGGCACTAGACAACCCCATATTAGGTGTTGGCATTAGTAATTTTTATTACAATTATTTTTACTATAGCCCTCACTGGGATGGGTTAAATCATGCTGTTCATTCTACTTGGTTTGGTGTGTTGGCTGAATCTGGTTTCGTTGGCCTTACCTTATTCGTTTCTTTAATTGTCAGCACTTTACTGATGTCTTTAAAAATGTTGAAGACAGTCAACGATGAATGCCATACCCCAGGCATACGTGTCGCGCTTAATGCTGCCCCAGCCGGTATTATTGGTTTTATTGTTTCTGGCACCTTTTTAACCCAAGGTTTTATTTGGGCAATCTATTTACAAGTCGCTTTGGTTATCGCGTTAAACCGTTATTTAACCTCTAAAAATAACCAACTAAAAAAATCCAATCCAATTCAAGCAACGACTCAAGACGAACAAAAACTATAGCCAGTAAATAGGAGTAGTGAATATGTCTGAATATATCGCACAAGATAAAGAAGTTAAGCCGAAGGTTTTATATGTTCACTACGGTGATAACTGGATCAGAGGCAGTGAAATTGTTTTATTAGACTTACTCAAATCGGCTAAAGAAAATAATTACGATCCACTGCTGTGGTGCAATAGTGATGCTTTAGCTACAAAAGCGACTGATTTGGGCATTGAAGTTATTCAAGATAACTTTGTTTGTTTGGGCTACTGGACCTTGCCTAAATGGGATTTTTTACAGTTTTTCAAATTACTCCTAAAAGCTAAGAAAATAATAAAAATGCATAACGTTTCCCTAGTGCATTGCAACAATGGTGCCCCCTGCCAATGGATGGTACCCATTTGTAAATTTACCGGGACAGCGCTATTACTGCATTTACATGCGCGTTATATGTTTAGAGACAGATTAACTTTATTGTTTCATGGCGCGGATAGCATCATAGGTGTCAGCCAATCAGTCACTAAGATATTTAAACAAAATGAGTTTAGCCATCAGAACGTAGATGTCATCTATAATGGTATTGATCCAAATAGGGTACTTTGCCCTACTCCTATAGATATTAGAGAAGAGCTTTCAGCAAAAAGTACTGATTTTGTTATCTTGTATATTGGCTCATTAATCCCTAGAAAATCAGTGCATCAATTACTGTATGCCGTCGATAATTTAAAGCAAGGTTATCAAATAAAACTTGCTATAGTCGGCTCTGGTAGTGAAGAAGCTAAATTAACCCATTTGGTTAATCAGCTTAATTTACATAACAAGGTTAAATTTTTTTCAGCTTGCGATAAAGTCGCTGAAATGTATTCAAGCAATGCAGATTGTTTTATTTCAGTGCCTTCGGAAGAAGTTTTTGGTCTTACGCTGGCCGAAGCAAGCATTGCTAACCTTCCTGTCATCACCAGTAATATTCCAGGTATTGATGAAATATATACCGATAAAAAACACGCCCTATTAGTACCACCGAATAATACCGATGAACTCGTTGTTGCAATAAAGTCGTTAATTGACCGGCCACAGTTGAGAAAGAGTCTTGCTGAAAATGCAGAAAAACACATAGTAAAAACATTCTCTTTAGAGCAACAGTTGATTGCTTTTGATAATGCTTATCAAACCTTGTTAAAGCGTAAAACTAAACACGGTTTAACGAAAATGTTGTTATTACACGCTAAAACCTTATTTACTGCATTTATCACTAAAGCGTTAACGAGCGGTTATAAGCACTTGGGTTTCAAGTTTTCATCGGGGAAAAGTCATGATTAATCGTGTATTGATTTATGATCCCGTGCCTTTTAAAGGTGGATCTAAAAAAGTAATGAAAACAATTGTCGCTGAATTACCCCGCAATATTGAGGTCTGGGTTATTTCAAACGACAGAGCCTCATGGAGTGACAATGGCGACGATTGTGATAATAGGAATATTCACTTCGTACCGTTGTTTTCCCCTCGTTACTTGCAAAATAAAACCACCGGAATACTTTACTTTATTAAGCACTTTATCTATTTATTGTCGTTGATAGCCAATATGATGAAACTGAAAAGATTTAGCAAAATAATTGGTTTTTCTGGTCCCAACGTAGATTTTTCTTTATACCTACTTACTGAGCTAATAAATATAGATATTATTCAACTTATTCAAGGAGATATAGCTCACTCTAACGTTGCCGGTTTTGGTTTAGCAAGGGCAAAAAAGGTCTTTTACTTACCCTCTACCCTTGCCTCTATTTTACATGCACTAAAATCCTATCCTAGTAACCGCTTTCATAATCAGAACATGGCGGACGATAAGTACATGCCTTTTGTTAATGGCATTGACTGCACAACCATAAAAGTAAAAAAGACAGAGGATAAACCTAAGGATAAAATCGGCTTTTTATGGGCTGCCTCTTTATTAAAATGGAAGCGTATAGAGTTGTTTATCAGCGCTATGGCTGAGCTAAATGGCACTTCTAGAGACGTAGATAAATATTTTGCTAGTGTTTGTTATATTGAGCCACAAACTGATGCCTATGTTGATATAAATAGCTTTGATAAAGTCGAAAATATTCACTGGTATGCGGATCCTAAAAATTTAAATGATATCAGAGCCAACTCATCTGTGTTTATTTCTACTTCAGAAGATGAGCCTTTTGGCTTGTCAATTTTAGAAGCAATGGCTGCAGGACTCGCCATTGTTATTCCCGCTGATAATGCTTATTGGGATCAACATCTAACGCACGGTTTCGATTGTGTAAAATATGATCCTAATAACATGGATAGTTTAGTTCAAGCATTAACTCGATTAATGGAAGAGCCAGTTTTCTTACAGAAAATTTCTCAACAAGGTAAAAATTCTGCACAACAATATTGCCATCTTCAATCCTACTCTCAGATTCTCAAATGTATTCCTAATTAGCAAAATATCACATTGCAAAATGCAAAGAAAACACAACCTGATGCGTAAATTATTGATTATAATACTAAAACATTATGGCTCAATAACTGCAACAGTAATAACAATAAACTCACAATGTAAATAAACTAATAATATTAAGAGGTACTTGTTATGTGTGGAATTATTGGAGCAGTAGCAGAATCAGCAATAAATCCTGTATTAGAAGGTTTGGGTAGACTTGAGTATCGCGGTTATGATTCTTCAGGTATTTCAATATTATCAAATAACGAAATTCAAACGATAAAAGCTCAGGGTAAACTTAACAATCTAAAACAACGATTGTCAATGCAACCATTAGAGGGGGACTGTTGCATAGGTCATACCCGATGGGCAACACACGGTAAAGCCAATGTCACTAACGCTCATCCTCATCAATGTGGTCAAGTTTCTGTTGTACACAATGGCATTATTGAAAACTACTTGCAGTTAAAGCAGCAACTAATGCAATGGGGCCATCACTTTAATAGCTCAACGGATAGTGAAGTTATCCCGCATTTAATCAATCACTACTTGGCTCAGCAAATGTCGCAGGAAGAAGCCATTGAACAAACGATCAATCAATTAAAAGGCAGCTATGCCCTTGGTGTGTTAATCAATGGCGCTAGCAAAAACCTCTATGCAATTAAGCAAGGCAGTCCCTTAGTGATATCACAAGGTAATAACGGTGCTTATATGGCTTCAGATGCTATGGCATTAGGCCCTGATAGCGGCAAGATTTATTACCCTAAAGATAATGAACTAATAAAGTTAAATACCAATGAAATAAAATTATGTAGTGGTTCACTCAATAAAAAAATTCATTATATTAATAACAAACACTGCACAAAGGTAATATCAAAAGGAGATCATAGCTCTTTTATGGAAAAAGAAATTTTTGAGCAAGTAGATCTCCTTAAAAGATTATCAGTTAATAATCACACCGGCGAATATTCAACAATAGATTTCATAAACTTAAATAAGATCACTATTATAGCTTGCGGCACCTCATATTATGCTGCCTCTGTTGCAAAAACTTGGTTTGAAAAGTACGCCAATATCTTAGTTGAAATAGATATCGCCTCAGAATATCGTTATCGTTCACCTATCATTATCGACAATGAGTTGGTTATTTTTGTCTCTCAATCTGGTGAAACCGCAGATACGTTAGCAGCCTTACGTTATGCAAAAAGTAAACAATCTCAAACACTCGCTTTGGTCAACGTTGCGAACAGTACCATAGCGCGAGAAGCGAATTTCACCTTTGAAATTTTCGCTGGCCCAGAAATTGGGGTTGCTTCAACCAAAGCATTTACCTGTCAGTTAGCAATATTTTATAAGATGGCTATCGAGGCCGCAAAACAAAGAGCCTTTATCGACGATGTTGAAGTTAAGCAGTTAGCGCTTAACTTTGTGCAATTGCCTTATATCATGGAGAAAGTTTTACAACGCTGTACTGATATGAAAAAAATGGCGAGAAAGCTATCTCACTATTCAAATGCGCTATTTCTTGGTCGGGGTTCACTTACCGCTATCGCACAAGAAGGTGCATTAAAATTGAAAGAAATTAGTTACATTCATGCTGAAGCCTATGCTGCTGGTGAGTTAAAACATGGGCCTATCGCCTTGCTTGATGAACACATGCCGGTACTGGTTATTGCACCTAAAAATGCGTTAACAGATAAATTACTTTCAAATATTCAAGAGGTACAAGCAAGAAATGCCCCGCTGCTTATCATTGGTGATAGTAGTATTAGAGAGCAAATCAACTTACAAGAAGATGAGTTCTTTGAACTGCCAGAAATACCAGAATCAATACTGCCGATAATCAGTGTTATCCCCATGCAATTACTGGCTTTATATACGGCTCAAATGTTAGGGAAAAATGTTGATCAACCTCGAAATTTAGCTAAATCGGTTACAGTAGAATGAATACCTTTAATGTACATCACGCCAAGCAGTGGGCTAAAACAAGTGATAGCTTTTTAGCCCAGCTGATAAAAACACTATGGTTTAAAATTAAAGCCTTAGAGATGCCGAATATCCCTGTTGTATTTAAGCTACTTTATTTAGTTCATGTGGTTTTAAAACAAACGATTTCTGATGTGCTGCGCATTCTTTATTACACGCCCTTACTTAAATCTAGAATAAAGAATAATCCTAAAGGTTTGTATTTATATGGTGGCTTGCCTGTAGTAATTGGCAGTTTAGATATTATTATGGGGGATAAAGTCAGACTAGCTGCGATGACAACAATCAGTGGACGTGCTGTTGGAGATAACATTCCGCAGTTAATTATTGGTGATAATGTTGGCATTGGTTGGCGTACCTCAATATCTGTGGGTAATACCATTATCCTTGGTAATAATGTACGCATTGCGGGTGATTGTTATTTAGCCGGTTATCCTGGACATCCTATTAATGCCAAGTTACGCGCTTTAGGTAAACCAGATGAAAATTCACAAGTCGGTGACATTATTTTGGATGACGACGTTTGGCTAGCTACAGGGGTAAAAGTAATGCCTGGGGTAACCATTGGTCGTGGCACCATCGTCGCAGCAGGAAGTGTAGTCACCAAAGACTTACCCTGTTTTGTACTCGCTGCTGGCGTACCAGCAAGGGTTATTAAGTCAATCGAGGAGGATAATCATGACTAACATGAAAAGTAATTCAAAACCTTCAAAGGTGTCACTACCATCAATTAAAAATAGACCTCTCATCGTTTTTGGCGAAGACTGGGGAGCGCACCCTAGCTCAACTCAGCATATAGTGAAAGTTCTCGGTCATACAAGACCGGTTATTTGGCTTAATTCAATTGGACTAAGAAAGCCAAAGCTAACACCACATGACTTCAAACGACTTTTTAACAAAGTTAAGTCTTTCCTTGTTAATCAGTCCACTAACAATGAAAAAGGCCATGATGCGGAAGAAGTCACTAATATTGACACCAACAGTCACTTCCTCATCATAAACCCGTTAGTTATGCCATGCGCTGATAGTTGGTTTTCTTTAAAACTGAGTAAAGTTATTTTAAAATGGCAGCTCAACTTAGCATGTAAAAAACTTGCGATAAAAGATCCTATTATTTGGTCATCTTTACCTACCGCCGTTGATTATTTAGAACTCTTTGATAATGCCCCTTGCGTTTATTATTGCGGAGATGACTTTAATAGCCTTGCAGGTGTTGATCACCAATTTGTATCAGACAAAGAAGCGTTGTTAGTTGAAAAATCTAACTATATTTTTACCGCCAGTGAAAAAATGTTAGCTAAATTCCCGCGTGATAAAGCAGTGAATATTCCCCATGGTGTCAATTTTTCACTCTTTAGTAAGCAGGTAATGCATACACCAGATGATTTACCACAAGGTAAACCTATCGCTGGTTTTTACGGTAGTATTTCGGCTTGGTTAGATCAAAATTTATTAGTGAAAACCATTAAAGCATTGCCGCATTGGCATTTTGTTTTTATCGGTAAAGTTGACTGTAATGTGGATAAACTACAACAATTTTCCAATGTCTATTTTTTAGGGACTAGACCACATAATGACTTACCTAAATACATACAGAACTGGAATGTGGCAATGTTACCCTTTGTAAATAACAAACAAATACAAATGTGTAACCCGCTAAAATTAAGAGAGTATTTAGCTAGTGGTACGCCGATAGTCACCACAGATTTCAATGCATTAAAGGGCTATCGAAAACACCTGCAAATTGCTAGTGATGTCACCCCTTTTCATCAGGCGATACTGCTAGCAAATGCCGAAATAACACCCGCTGTTAATTTTGATAAACTTGAAAATATAAGTGACTTACTCGCCATTACAGACATAAAAACAACAAGAAAATCATCAGTCATTAATGAATCATGGGAAAGTAGAGCAATGGATGTTCAACGCTACTTAATGATGTGTTAATAAGCGAAAGCATGTATATCCTTTAACAATCATTAGCCATTTTAGGCGCACTATAATAGTCGTGTACTACCAACTAAGTTTTTTTCGATACAGTGTCGATGGACTTACTTCAAGTAATGCCGCTGCTTGAGGAATATTTCCTTGGCAATAATTTATCGCATTTTCAATGGCGGTTTTCTCCGTCAACCATAACGGTATTATTTCAGTTTGATTATTGGCGGGTATCGCAGTTGACGTTTTTTCAATGGTGGTATCAGACCGTTTTTCCGACTGAATTGCAGGTCTTGTTACCCTACCCGATACCGGTAAAATATTATCAGATAAACCAACCGTGCTCGATAAAGCCTTGATAATCATCTCACTGGTAAGCTTCTCGCCGGTATTTAATATTACCATGCCGTGAATAATGTTTTCTAGCTGCCTAATGTTGCCTGGCCAATCGTATTGGCAAATAATTTGAAGACAGCCCTTTGAAAATCGGATAAATGATTTATTTTCAATCTTACTGTATTTTTTAAGAAAGTAACGGGCAATTAATACAATATCTCCACCGCGATCTCTTAATGGTGGTAAACAAAAGGTAATAACGTTTAGGCGATAATAAAGATCCTCTCGAAAATCACCATCTAACACCGCTTGTCTTATCGAATTTGAAGACGCTGAAATAAGTTGCGCATGAAATTTTTCTAATTTATTCGTGCCCAGCGGGGTAAACTCACGTTCTTGAACGACCCGCAGTAACTTAGCTTGAAGTGTTTTTGATAAGGTCGTTATTTCATCTAAAAATAACATGCCGGATTTAGCTGCTGCAAATAGTCCTTCCTGCGAAGCAGTAGCCCCAGTAAATGCACCTTTTGTATGGCCAAATAACTGCGACTCCATTAAGTGCTCGGTAAAGTTAGCGCAGTTAACGGCTATAAAAGGCTGGTCTTGCTGATAACTTTCTTTGTGACATGCTTTAGCCACTAACTCTTTACCGGTACCTGTTTCACCCGTTATAAAAATAGGCGCATTCGTTGTCGCCGCATGACGAATACTCACAAATAGTTCTTTCATCGCCTCATCAGCTGCGACAATGCCATGAAAATTTATCGGCTCATTGATAAAGTCTTTTTCGGCGACTTCCGTACTTTTCAATGGGGTATTATCTAATGCCTTAGTAACAATGAACTTTAACTCTTTATTATTCCACGGCTTGCATATAAACCTGTCGACTGTACCTGAATTAAAGGCTTTCGATATTTTGTCAAAATCTTGATGCGCTGACAAAATAATGCGTTGAGATTGCGGCCATAGTGCTTTAATTTCATGTAAAAAGGCACACCCTTCTATTTCTGGCATCTGTTGGTCAGAGATAACAATTTCGGGTTGGTTGTGTTGACAATAATCCAATGCCGCAAGCGCAGAACTAAAGCTTTGAATGTTTATAGGTAGTCCACGTAAAACCCTTTCCAAGGCCGTAAGGATCTCTGGTTCATCATCAACCAACACCAGTAGCGGTAAACATGTATCTTGGGTTTCGTTAGCTATATTCATATGAATTACTTGTCTTTGCACTTGGTATGTTTAAGTCTAGGACAATTTTCGCATTTTGCTAAAAATCATTTGCAATATAAGAATATTGTTAATAACTAAATAATTTTTAAAGAAAATCTTCTATTCTGGCGTGAAAGTATTATATTAGAGTTATAAATTGGTAAAACCTAAGGATGACGAAATGAGCAAACCGGCTTTACTGGTTATTGATGATGAAAAGGAAGTTCTAAACGCACTAAATAGAGCCTTAAGAAAAGAATTTGAATTATTCCTTTTTTCTGATCCCATTGCTGCGCTTGAATTTTATCGAGATAAGCCAACGCCGTTAGTCTTGTCTGATATGAGAATGCCTACGATGGATGGTGCGACTTTATTAGGCCATATTAGTGAAATTAACCCTAGCTCGAAGCGATTCTTATTAACTGGCCATGCCGATATAAATCTAACGGTTGCCGCCGTGAATGAAGGGAAAATTAGTCACTACTTTGCCAAACCATGGGATAACGTAGAGCTTATTGCCGAATTGAAAGATGCTTTTACCGTCTATTTATCTGAATTAAGTACCAAGAAATTACTCAGAGTGAATAAAGAAAAAAATGCCAAACTCTCTTTAATCAATAGCTCTATGGAGCTCGAAATTAATAAGAGTAAAAAGAAACTTGATTTAATCTCCACAAAAGAAGCAAAAAGCTTTGCCCGTTTAAAGAAAACTTTTAATACCTTTGTTGGCATATATGCCAACAGTATTGCGTTGCATAATGAGGAATACAGCCAGCACAATTATAGAATTGCCTCACATGCTCGTTACATCGCCGAGTTACAAGGTTGCGATAAATTAACCAGTTATCAAGTATACATCGCTGGTTTATTATATGAGGCAGGAAAAATAGCATTACCGCAAAAGCTGCTTAGAGGCCCTTATGACCAACTTAATCATCAAGAACAATCACTCTTTGATAGTTTTTACCAAACAGGTGCTGATTTATTAAGTGATGTCGATGAACTTTCTTTTGTTGTTGAAATAATTAAGCATATCCCTGAGCGCTATGATGGCTCAGGACTACCTGAACATTTAAATGCTGACGACATACCTCTTGGCTCTCGTATTCTCGCGCTTGTAACTCATTTTGATAATCTAGTGATCGGTAGACAACAATTAGTGCCAGTATCAGTAACGGAAGCAAAAGAAAGGTTGGCTAAAATGGCAGGAAGCCGCTTTGACCCTAAGTTGCTATCAATATATCTTGATATGCTATCAGCAGTTCCTGAGAGCAATGCAGCGAGTAACCTAGAATTTCCAATAGATTTAATGCAATTATGCGAGGGCTTAATATTAACGCAAGACATTGTAAACAGCTCATCAAGTGTATTGTTAACAAAAGGCACTGTCATTGAGCAAAGTCATATAGATAAGTTAATAGAGATCAGTGGTGAACGGGACGAACAGTTCTCGGTATTTATTCAAAATCGAGTGTAAACCTTACCCGCAGCTTGCTTTATGAATACTGTGCAAGCTGACGGTAAGATACACATTCTTATTCAAAGTTATTCAGCGGCTTCTGCTGCTGCCGCTTTTTTCATATTCGCTTTAATTTCCTTAATATCACAATTATCCAACAACAAAAGTACATCCGCTATAGAGCTACGTAGTTCAGTACTCTCTTTAAGTGCTTTTTTATTTTGCATATGCGACACCGATTCTCGGTTCATCACGGTATTAAGTAATTTCTTCAATCCCGCTTCATCATCAATATCTAATGGTGTTAGAGGATTCGGGGCTACTTCATTATAAGCATTATAGATAAGCGTTAACGCTTCTTGAGATTCTTTTAATCTTTCCATATTTTTATTCTTATTAAATTAAAGTGTTATTTTAGATTACATCAATAAAAGACTTTGTCTATAAGATATTAAATTATATTGAGATAACAGTAGAAACTGAATACAGTTTGAATCTTCCAAATAAAGGGGAAACTGACAATTCATGCCTTAATAAATTTATCTAACTTGACAACACTCTATCATCAGCCAAATATTTGTCTAAATAAGTGTGGGATATTCATTAGTAGTTATACTCAACAGTAACGTTTAAAAAAAACCTAATATACTTAAATACAAGTTGATTTTTTATATGAAAAAACAAAACTTTATATTTACTTTTATCATTATTTTAATATCCGCTTGTGAGCGACAGCCTACTGAAAAAAACCTGCAATACAGTACCTCACCTACTGAGAGTGAAATAGTAACCTATCGGTTAGCTATACATCCCTTACACAACCCCCAGAAGCTGTTCGAATCTTATCAGCCACTCGTTGACTATATTAATCAAGAAATCCCCACTATTTACATAGAACTTGAAGCATCTCGAGACTATCCAACCTTTGAAAATAAATTTCGCGCTCGCGAGCCTGATTTGTTATTACCTAATCCATGGCAAACATTGCAAGCAATGGATAATGGTTACCATGTTATCGCTATGGCTGGAGATGCTAAAGATTTTAAAGGTATATTCATTATTCGAAAGGATAATACACTTAAGAAACCTTCAGAATTGAAGGGAAAGCGGGTCAGTTATCCTGCTCGTACCGCACTTGCTGCGGCTATTATGCCGCAATTCTTTTTACATAATAATGGTATTGATACCAACAATGATATTGATAATATTTATGTTGGGTCGCAAGAATCATCGATAATGAATGTTTATCTAGGTAATGTTACTGTCGGTGCAACTTGGCCACCACCATGGCGGTTATTTCAAAAAGACCATCCAGAACAAGCTAAGCAGCTCAAAGTAATTTGGCAAACGCCCCCCCTGATCAATAACTCAGTAATGGTACGTGATGATTTTCCTGATGCTATTAGTAAACAAATACAGCATTTAATTGTTAATTTAACAAAGTCAGCACAAGGTAAGGTCATTCTAACTGGCATGGAAACAGCTCAATTCACTCTGGCTAAAGATGAAAGCTATAATGTTGTTCGCAGGTACATAAAACGCTTTGAAAAGAAGGTGCGACTCGTGGAAGGTAATTAATGTTTAAAACACTGCAACAATTAATGTTAGGAACATTACGTCGTCAAATGATTGTTGGAATGACAATAATCGTGACACTAATGATGGGACTATTTGTCTGGAATACGACGCAGCGTCAACAAACAGTAAAGATTGAGCAATATAAAGACCAAGCTATTGCCATTGCTGATAGTTTAGCGACTTCGTCTGCTATTTGGGTCGCTTCGCGAGATTTTAGTGGCCTTCAAGAAATAGTTAACGGTGTATCGCATTACCCCAATTTAAGTCATGCCATGGTCTTAGGTTTACGTGGTCAAATTCAAGCGCATACTGATCCAAGTAAAGTTGGCTTATACATTAATAATCTTCCCCAAGATAACAATAATCAACTTATACAATTTTCAACTGATAGCATTGATGTTACAAAGGCCATAAGACTAACTGAACGTAAAATTGGTTGGGTTATTATCGGTTTAGATAGGAAACTTTATATTGACGAAATTACGGAAATAAAAATAAAGAGTGTTTATTATGCACTCACATCCATCTTTTTTGGTGTTTTTATAACCACTTTAGCTAGTCGTTATTTAACCCGTCGCCTATATGTTATTCAAAAGGTAGCAGATGAAGTTCAAGAAGGAGCTCACCACCTACGTGTAAACATGCAAGGAACGGATGAAGCAGCGTTACTCGCCAAACAGTTTGATAGTATGCTCGACAGCCTAGCGCTAAGGGAAGCGCAATTATCGTCATTTTATTCACTTGATTTAGTTGGCTTAACCATTACATCGCCAGAAAAAGGTTGGATTAGTATAAACGCTTGTTTATGCACTATGTTGGAGTATTCAGAACAAGAACTGCAAAAAATGACTTGGGTTGATTTAACTCACCCTGAGGATTTAGAAGCTGATGTTGAACAGTTCACCAAATTACTAGCCAATGAAAGTGATGGTTACAGCTTGGAAAAACGTTTTATTAGTCGAACAGGTAAAGTGATCGACACTATGTTGGTGGTACGTTGTGTTCGTAAAGACGATGGCAGTGTTGATTATTTGGTCGCAATGGTACAAGACATCAGTCAACAAAAAGCCGATGCTATCCAAATAGAGCAACTCGCTTACTTTGATCCCTTAACTGAATTACCGAACCGACGATTATTGCATGACAGGTTAAACCAAGCATTAGTTTTTAGTGATCGTAATCTGCACTATGGTGCCTTGTTATTTCTTGATTTGGACAATTTCAAGACACTGAATGACACTTTAGGTCATGACATTGGTGATATGTTATTACAACAAGTTGCCAAACGATTAATTTCGATCACCCGTGAGGGTGATACGGTGACTCGCTTTGGTGGTGATGAATTTGTCATTCTATTAGAAAACTTACATAAGAATGCCGTTATTGCAGCAGCAGAGACTAAGACTATTGGAAATAAAATTTTGGCGACGATCAACCAGCCTTATAATATTGCAGGTCATACTTATATTAGTAGTACTTGTATTGGCGCCTCATTATTTCTAGGACATCAAACAACCCCTGATGAATTACTAAAACAAGCCGACATATCTATGTACCAGGCAAAAAAGGCAGGCCGAAATGTTTTTTGCTTTTTTGATCCTCAAATGCAGAGCACTATTACCAATAGAGTAGCACTTGAACGTGATTTACTCTACGCACTAAAACATCAACAATTCCAACTATACTATCAAGTACAAGTAGATAGCTCAAACAGACCTTTAGGTGCAGAGGCTCTGATCCGTTGGATTCATCCTGAACGTGGAATAGTGCCACCTTTTAACTTTATTCCATTAGCAGAAGATACTGGCATTATCATCGAAATAGGTAAATGGGTGATCGAAAGTGCTTGTATTCAACTTAAGCTTTGGCAGAAAAACAGTAACACTGCCGTGTTATCACTATCAATTAATGTTAGTGCAAAACAATTCCATCAAGCTGACTTTGTTAAAACAATTATAAAAATGATCGATGTCCATGATATTAATCCATCACTGCTTAAAATCGAGTTAACCGAAAGCTTGTTATTGATAAATATAGAAGAAATTATAAATAAAATGAATTCATTAGCTGAAATGGGTATTCAATTTTCATTAGATGATTTTGGTACCGGTTATTCATCATTACAATACCTCAAGAAATTGCCTTTATATCAACTTAAAATTGATCAGTCATTTGTGCGTGATCTTGGTATAGATAGTAACGATAAGATTATTGTTAAGACAATAATCTCGATGGCACATAGCTTAGGGTTAAATGTGATAGCAGAGGGTGTAGAGAATGAAGAACAGCAACAATACTTAATAAGCCAAGGATGTATTAATTTTCAAGGTTATCTCTTCAGTAAACCCGTGCCAATTAAAGAATTTGAACGCTTAATCGAAAATGATATCTAGCTATAATAATGTTAAAACCTTAACTGCCCGTGCTTTGTAATAAATAATAAATTTAAAAACAAAAAACCGCAACTTAAGCAAGTAGCGGTTTTTATGATCTGGCTTTAGGATATAACCGTCGTAGTTAATTGCTTAAGACAAGTGCTTAAGGCAAATAACTCTTACCCATGAGGTAACTGTCAACCTCACGTGCACAACGTCGACCTTCATCAATAGCCCAAACAATCAAACTTTGACCACGACGACCATCACCGGCAGCAAAGACACCTGGCTTACTGGTGGCAAACTTATCGTATTCTGCGGCAATGTTAGAGCGGTTGTCTTGCTCAAGACCAAATTGCTCAATCAAGCCACCTTCAGGACCCATAAAGCCCATGGCGATAAGTACGATATCGGCTGGAATAACTTTTTCACTACCCGCGACTTCTTGTGGGAACATTTGTCCTTTATCATTACGCTCCCAAGTAATATCCACCGTATGAACGGCTTTAACATTACCTTGCTCATCACTTTCAATTTTCTTAGTCATTACTAAGTATTGACGAGGATCTTGCCCTTGAATTGAAATCGCTTCTTTTTGACCATAATCAACCAACAAACGTTTTGGCCATTGTGGCCATGGATTACTATTCTCTTCACGTTTTTCTGGCGGACGTGGCATAATTTCTAGCTGAATAGCACTGCTACACTGATGACGTAATGAGGTACCAATACAATCGGTACCGGTATCACCACCACCAATAACTACCACATTTTTACCTTGCGCATTAATGTACTGACCATCTTTATGTTCGCTATCGAGTAAGCTTTTGGTATTTGCTTTCAAGAAATCCATAGCAAAATGAACACCGTTAAGTTCACGGCCTTCAACAGGTAAGTCGCGTGGCACGGTTGCACCGATACACAGAACTACCGAATCGAAATCTGTTTCAAGCTGTTCAACACTAATGTCAGTACCCACTTCAGTGTTAGTAACAAAAACAATGCCCTCTTCCGCTAAAATATCAACACGGCGTTGCACTAATTCCTTTTGCAATTTCATGTTTGGAATACCGTACATTAGCAAACCACCTATACGATCAGCACGCTCATAAACAGTAACCATATGACCCGCTTTATTAAGCTGTGCAGCAGCAGCTAGACCCGCAGGTCCTGAGCCAATCACAGCAACGTTCTTACCCGTACGACCTGATGGTATTTGAGCAACAACCCAACCTTCTTTGAAAGCATGATCAATAATTTCTTTTTCATGCAATTTAATAGCGACAGGATCAGCATTGATACCGAGTACACAAGCACCTTCACAAGGAGCAGGACATACTCGACCAGTAAACTCAGGGAAGTTATTGGTTTTATGTAATAGTTCTATTGCATCTTTCCAACGACCTCGATAAATCAAGTCATTCCATTCAGGAATAACATTGTTCACAGGACAACCAGCAACGACAGGTGCAAACTCTGACTTTGCCGACTGACAGAATGGTACACCACAGTCCATACAGCGAGAAGCTTGCTTCTCTACCTCTTTTTGTGGAATCTCTTCATATACTTCAAGCCAATCAATTAAACGTTCACCTGCATTACGTTCAGTTGGCAAGGCACGACCTACGTTGATAAACCCAGTTGGATTTCCCATAATATATTCTCCTTGGCAGCTTAAGCTTTTGCGCTTGCTAGTTTGTTTAAATGGATATCGAATGCTTGTACGGCAATGTCATATTCAGACTCGAATTTACCGCTTTCGCGTACGTCATTCATGTAACCTTGCATGCGCTTGAAATCAACTGGCATTACTTTAACGAAACGTTTAACGCTGTTGTGCCAATCACTTAATAATTCACTGGCAACATCTGAGTCTGTATCATCAAAGTGTTGAGTAATTAACGCTTTTAACTCAAGGCTTTCAGCATCACTATCAACGGTTTCTAATGAAACCATTTCCATATTACATTTTGGTGCGAAATCATTATTCACATCAAGAATATAAGCAACACCACCAGACATACCAGCAGCAAAGTTACGACCTGTTGCGCCTAGTATGACTGCTTTACCACCGGTCATGTATTCACAACCGTGGTCACCAATACCTTCTACCACTACGGTAGCGCCTGAATTACGAACACAGAAACGTTCGCCGGCAATACCACGTATAAAGGCAGTACCAGAGGTAGCACCAAAAAAGGCGACGTTACCAATCAGAATATTATCGCGTGGCGAGAACTTAGCTTGTTTACTTGGGTAAACAACAAGGTTTGCACCCGATAGCCCTTTACCAAAGTAATCATTAGAATCGCCTTCAAGTTCAAAACGTAAACCTTTAGCAGAGAAACAACCAAAGCTCTGACCTGCCGAGCCGTTAAACTTAACTTTGATAGTATTTTCTGGTAACCCTTTGTCTTGGTACTTTTTCGAGATTTCGTTGGAAATCATTGCGCCAATGGTTCTATCTGTATTGATAACGTCATATTCAAGCTCTACGCTTTGTTGTTTATCTAGTGCAGCTTGCGCATCTTTTATCATCTTGCGATCGATAATGTCGTCAATCAGGTGTTTTTGGTCTATTGATTTATACAGTGTTTCATTCTCACCACATTCTTCTTTATGTAATAGCGGCGATAAATCAACACCCTTATATTTCCAATGGTCTACATCTTCGCGTTGCTTAAGACACTGCGTTTGACCAACCATTTCCTCAATACTTCTAAAACCAAGTTCTGCCATAATCTCACGTAACCCTTCAGCCATCATGGTAAAGAAGTTAACTAAAATATCAGCACGACCGGTGAATTTGTCACGTAAACCTTTATCTTGCGTGGCAATGCCAACTGGACAAGTATTTAAATGACACTTACGCATCATGATACAACCTTCAACAACTAAAGCTGTTGTGGCCATGCCGTATTCTTCAGCGCCAAGTAACGTAGCAATCGCTAAATCACGTGGTGTTTTAAGTTGGCCATCCGTTTGTACAGTAATTCGGCTACGCAGTTTATTACGTACCAACGTCTGATGAGTTTCAGCCAAACC
Source organism: Colwellia sp. 75C3 (assembly GCF_002836255.1). GTDB lineage: Bacteria > Pseudomonadota > Gammaproteobacteria > Enterobacterales > Alteromonadaceae > Colwellia. The sequence goes on from NZ_PJAU01000061.1 coordinate 280,194, forward strand.
AAGTTCCCACGGTAAGCCGGTATGTTTAATTGAACTAAGTGGAGAAGCACCCGTGCCGCCATCATGACCTGCAATAAGTACCACATCAGCGTAAGCTTTAGTTACCCCCGAGGCGATAGTACCAACACCTGCTTCTGATACTAATTTCACGTTAACGCGCGCTTCACGGTTAGCATTTTTAAGATCAAAAATAAGCTGAGATAAATCTTCAATAGAGTAGATATCATGATGTGGTGGCGGTGAAATCAAACCAACACCCGGCGTAGAGCCACGTGTTTTACCAATCCATGCATCAACTTTATCACCTGGTAATTGTCCACCTTCACCGGGTTTAGCGCCCTGCGCCATTTTAATTTGTAGTTCATCTGCGTTAGCCAAATAATGACTAGTAACGCCAAAACGACCTGAAGCAACTTGCTTAATGCGCGAGTTCATTGAATCGCCATTTTCTAGTGGGGTAAAACGAATTGGATCTTCTCCACCCTCACCGCTGTTGCTCTTACCACCAATGCGATTCATGGCAATGGCTAACGTGGTGTGTGCTTCCCACGAGATTGAACCAAATGACATTGCACCTGAAGCAAAACGTTTAAAGATATTTTCTATCGGCTCAACGTCACTTAATGGAATTGAAGCACGGTCGCTACTGAGATCAAGTAAACCTCGTAGAGTAAAAGCGTCTTTACTTTGATCATCAACTGTTTTTGCGTACTGCTTGAATTGGTTAGTATCGTTACTTGCTGTTGAATGTTGCAATAAACGAATAACTGTTGGGCTAAATAAATGACGTTCGCCATCATGACGCCACGAGTATTCACCACCTGTAGGTAATAAATTTTCAATCGCAATTCTGTTCGCTTCTGGGAAACCTTCACGATGACGTAACAGCGCTTCTTGAGCGATTTGATCTAAGCTTAAACCTTGGATTCGACTAACCGTACCGGTAAAGTATTCATCAATTACATCAGAGTTAATACCCAATGCTTCAAAGACTTGCGCACCTAAATATGACTGTAATGTTGAAATACCCATTTTAGAGAAGGTTTTCAGTAAACCACTACCTACCGCTGCAGTGTACTTGGCAACAATATCTTCATCTGTTAACTTGCTGTCAAGCACGCCTTCATCACGTAAGCCATACATACTTTCTAGTGCTAAGTATGGGTTTACTGCTGCAGCGCCATAACCAATAACAGTAGCAAAATGATGCGTTTCACGGATGTCTCCTGATTCTAAAATAATATCAGCACCTGAACGCAATTTTTCGCGAATTAAGTAATGATGAACAGCTGCTGTTGCTAATACTGATGGAATAGCAACATGATCACTATCAACTTCACGATCACTCAAGATTAAGATTTCATAACCATCTTCAACGGCACTTTTTGCGTTAAAACAGACACGGTCAAGCGCCTTTTTAAGTGCACCAGGTCCACCGCTAGCGTTAAAAGTAATAGCAATGGTTTTTGATTGCAGATGATGATTATCAATATATTGTAATTTGCGTAATTGATCGATTGTTAATACCGGTTGTTCAATTTCAACTTTGTGACAATGCTCTGCTGTTTCATCAAGTAAGTTAAGCGACTTTCCAATATAACCACGTAACGACATAACCAACTCTTCACGAATCGGATCGATTGGCGGGTTAGTTACTTGTGCGAACAACTGCTTAAAGTAATGTGATAACTGCTGTGGACGATGCGACAATACCGCTAATGGGGTATCTGTGCCCATAGCACCTAGTGGCTCTTTAGATGTACCAACCATACCCGCAAGCACCACATTAAGGTCTTCACTGGTATAACCAAAAGCTTTTTGCATTTTACGCAGTTCTGCCAGTGGTGGTTGAGCAATAGACGCTATTGGAACGGGTAATTTATCTAATTCAACTTTGTTATCTGCTAGCCACTTACCGTAAGGCTGAGCTGAGCTCACTTGAGCTTTAACTTCATCATCACTGATGATGCGACCTTGCTTTAAATCAGCAATGAATATTTTACCTGGCTGCAGACGACCTTTTTCAACAACAGTAGACTGATCAACACACAAGGTGCCTGTTTCAGAACCCATAACTAAGGTGCCATCTTCGGTTAACAAGTAACGAGAAGGACGTAAACCATTACGATCGAGTGTCGCGCCAATAACATTACCATCGGTAAACGATAACGAAGCTGGGCCATCCCACGGCTCCATAATACACGCATAATATTCATAAAATGCGCGCTTAGTTGGATCCATGTCTGCTTGGGTTTGCCAAGCTTCTGGTACCATCATCATCATAACTTGCGCTAACGAACGTCCACTTAGCACTAATAACTCTATCGCCATATCAAGGTTGGCAGAATCAGAGTTATCGTTATTACAAATAGGATTCAACATTTTCAGTTCAGCATCACTAAAGTTAACTGAGCTAAACAATGCTTCACGAGCATTCATCCAGTTGATGTTACCGCGCACTGTGTTGATTTCACCATTATGGGCGATATAACGAAATGGTTGCGCACGACGCCAAGCTGGGAAAGTGTTTGTTGAAAAACGCGAGTGGAACATCGCCATACCAGAGATAGTACGCTCGTCTTGAAGATCAAGATAATATTCACGCACTTGCTTGGTAGTAAACTGCCCTTTATAGACAATTTTTGTTGATGACATTGAGGTAACGTAAAACTCATCACGCTCAGTAATACCAGTAGCATTAATTTTATGTGAGGTATATTTACGCAAAACAAATAACTTACGCTCAAACTCTTGTGCAGTTAGTTCAGCTGGTTTTGCAATAAACACTTGCTCAATGTTTGGCTCGGTATCAAATGAAGCAGCACCTAACATTGAGTTATCACCAGGGACATGACGATAACCTAATAAGGTTAAGCCTAGCTCAGTAATATTTTCGTTTAAAATGTCTCTACACGCTTCATTTTGTGCTTTGTCGCGCGGAAAGAAAATCATGCCAACGCCGTAATTTCCAGCATCTGGTAAGTTAAAGCCTAATGTTGTGGTTTCTTCACTTAAAAAGTCATGGGGAATTTGAATAAGAATACCAGCACCGTCACCACTTTTGACGTCAAAACCAGTACCACCACGATGTTCCATACAACTCAACATGGTGAGTGCATTCTCAATAATATCGTGAGATTTTTTACCTTTAAGGTTGGCGACAAAACCAATACCACAACTGTCATGTTCAAACTCGGCGCGATAAAGGCCTTGTGATTTTTTGCTCATATTATTCATTGTTTATTCCTATTTCATCAAACTATTTCTATTAGCTTTTGCATGCTAATTAAGCTGCTTGCTAATTAAGGCATCTATTTCTAATGCTCTAAGTGTGCGCTACTGATCCTTCAGAATATTATTAAGATTTCTTGAACATTGAACGTCAGACTTCGACTAAGTCTTTATTGGACGAACTGTTATTATTGAAAATCATTATGTAAAGCGGTCGGAAAAAGTACCTCTAAAAGGGGGCTGAGTCAAACTATTTGTGAATATATATGCTGGTTATGTGAATATATAATAAAATATATAATTATAAAAAACTACTAGTGTTTACTCTAAAAAGCACCCTTACCCCTTTTGTACCAGCTCATTGGGGATACTTGCTATTTTTATTGAGAATATTGCCTATTCACATAATGTATTATTTCATGGCGACTACAATTTGATAGCGTCTAACAACAATAAAGTAAAAACTCTATATTTTTAGGTAAGTTACATTCAAGATGCAAAAAATGCTACTGGTAAAAGTAGCTATTTGTTAGAAAATGATGATGAGATAGAGTGCTAAACTCTGTAAAGATTTGAATTACCAAGTTTTCACCGACATTAAGCCATTTTTATAGACAGTTATAAATAATGAAATATTGGTAAAGAAAGCTAAATAAATTTTACAATAAATCAGTCGGGTCAAATAACAAATCAGTTTTATTAATAACTCTAGCGCATTTAAAAAACCACTAACTGACTGATATTAGTAGCAATAGCACTTGATTTCTTTTGAGTTATTACTAAGCTGCTTCAGGAAGGCCTTAATTCCGATTAAAAATAAGATATTTTTAGTTTATAGGGTAGTGAAAATATGGGATATTAACGCCAATTAAATAAGGCTTATGGGACGGACATTACTGAGACGTCTCATAAAATACTGTTATACCAAGGAATAATTATGCAATCTCAAAAATCTCGTAGATTAAGAAAAAAACTGTATTTAGACGAATTCGCTACCATGGGTGTTGAATTAGATTGTAATTTAAACTGCAAGGAAGAGTCTGAGTTAGAAATCATAATGAACGATTTTTACGCTTATACTGGAACGCTAAACCTATGTATCGGCGGTGGCGGAGATTTAAGCTCTTTTGCTGGATTTATTTCTTCTCAGGAGCGTTATGGCTCTGTCACTGAAGCTGATATATCAAGTATCTCTACTTGGTTAAAAGAGCAAAGTATAATATCAGAATTTAATATTGGGGAACTTGTTGATGCCAATTATGGCATGTAACAAATAGAAATAGGTGCCGGCTGCTCGGCACCTAATCTTTGTTAGCTTTTGGCTAAACTTTCTAATGCTTGTATTTCTATCGCTATTTTTTCAGCTTCAGCGGTAATCGACGCATAGGATCTAATATCTCCATTTCTTTGTGCCTGCATGGCTTGCTCTAGCTTGGCTTCATATCGCTTATTTAATTTTTTTACTGGATCTTTTTTAAATATTGAAAACATTTTAATTACCATTTAGTTGGGCATTTATCTTTATACGTTTATAGATGTATTTTAGTTTTTATTATTTGAACTTAGCCATGAAAATATTGCTGTATGCGATTTATTTCACTTATTAGAATTTAATTTTACCGATGACTATATCCTTAAACATAACCCAGTCTGCCATCAAACTATAAAGTGGGTATATAAAAGTAGCAGGTCTATTTTTTTCAAATATAAAATGCCCGATCCAAGCGAAACCATAACCAATCAAGGGTATAAACCACAATAAGTGTAAGCCACCGAACACCGCGACATAAAGAATTAACAAAAGAATAAAACAAGAGCCTACAAAATGAAGTCGGCGACATATCAGGTTAGTATGCTGACTCAAGTAAAACGGGTAAAAGTCGTAAAACTTTGTATATTTTTTTGTCATTGTACTCACCTTCAACATTTACATTGTTGGGTTAGGTAGAAAACATAAAGACGTTACTACGCATCTAAAAACTCTGATGATACATTGTGCGAAAAAAGGACAGGTAATGGTTACCTATTCCAGTATATTTTATTACTGTGCACTCTTTTCATGCATTGAAATTGTGGTAACTGATTTTACTGAATATTTAAAATATTTATCTTTCACCTCAAGGTAAGATGCATCAGAGAAAAATTTATCCATCATTTCTTGGCTTGGGAAATCGATAGTAAAAACACGATTTATCGGCTCTTCTGTTTTAGATTTCAAGACATCACTAACGATAAAGTCGAAACCGAAACTACCACCAAAAAGTTTAAGGATAGGTATCATATTGTCACGATATTGTTGATATATTTCATCGTCAATAACTTCCAATCCCATGATTCTCTCAAAAGACATAAACACTCCAAATTTAATGAATACATAACGCCGTAGAAATTGCATAGTAACCTAGCGCTTAATCACTACACTGGTTAACACCTAAAGCAACGCTAGTGAATTGTGCGTTCTTGTAGGTCCCACATACTTCCCTGCCAATTAGAGATTGTTCCAGCGGCTTCACAGGTGTCGCAATGCCACTCAATCATGCCAATTGATATACACCTTGCTTCTATATCGCCCTCGCAAGACAGTGCTGCTGCACGGGTATTGCATTTCAAATCAACATCAACGCGTGGTTTTTCGATATTTTCAGAAACCGATAACACAATTTTGATTAGAAAGTTGAACACTGTTTTTGCTTGTGCTGTAAGCTCGAGTTCGTTACCTTCTTCGTCCAGAAATTGTTTTAAATCCGCTTTTAACGCCATACTTTTTTCAATCATAGAATATTAATGCAGCTAACATATAGCACTTAACGCTTTCGGTACATCATTTCTAATTTTATATTCTCTAGCTAATAGCACAATTGAAGAAAAACATTCGTTTGACCACAGACTCATATAAAAATTGTCATCCACGTTTTGAAAAAGGAATTGGTTATTGCATACAGGCATGATGAAGAAAAGAGGACAAGATTAAAGCTATTGGTTACTCGATTGAATGATCAGGGCGTTAAATTTAACTCCCTGATCATACAACAAACTATTTTGTTTCTGTTGTTAACTCTTCGTTTTCAATTGTCCAGCCACCACCAAGGGCACGATACAAATTAACAAATGAATGTAATCGTTCCTTTTTAGCTGAACTAAAAGACAACTGGGCATCGAATAATTTCCGCTGAGCATCCATAAAATCTAATGCACTTGCCACGCCATTTCGATAACGCAAACGGGCCAATCGTTCATACTCACTGGCTGCGACAAGTAGCTTTTTTTGTGCAGAGTAAATAGTCTGACTTGATTTAAATGCCATTAATTGATTACTTACTTCAAGAAAAGCATTCATCACAACTTTTTTATATTCCAAGCTACTTTGGTAAGCTCTTTCTTCCGCAGCTGTTAGGTCATTTCTAAGCTTACCTGCATTAAACAAGGGTTGTGTTATGCCGCCAACCAGATCCCAATAAGAACTGTCACCAGACAATAACCCTGACAATTGACTACTTTCAAAGCCAAACTCACTTGTTAGGGTTATCTTCGGAAATAGATTAGCCTTTGCCATACCAATTTTGGCCGTCGCAGCATGTAACTTAGCTTCAACTTGCAGTACGTCCGGACGGCGCATGAGTACTTGCGATGGAATAGCTACAGGTATTGAAACAGCTAATACTTGTTCAGCTAAATCGATACTCTCTGCGATCTTAATTTTTTCATCGGCTAATAATAGTTTTAATCGATTAATTGTTTTTATTTGCTCTAACTTGAGGCTAGGAATGGTCACTTTAGCAGACTCTAATTCAACCTCTGCTTGCCTGACGTCTAAGCCGGAGATTACACCATTTTCTTTTCTTAATTTAGCAATATAAAAAGCTCGCTCTCTCAGCGTTATCGTACTTTGACTTAGATGTATTTTTTCTTCTATATCCTTCAAAGAAAAATAGGTACTCGCTACATCCGCAACTAAATTCATCTCAACCACATTTCTTGCTTGACCCAATGCGTTTAATTCAGCCCATGCAGCTTCACTAGCTCGTTGGTTATACCCAAACAAATCAAGATCCCAAGATAACTGTCCCTTCAACTGATGAGCATCATCATAATCGGAGGAATTTCCTTGTGAAACTCGCTCACTTTCCACCAGTAAGCCAAGGCTAGGATAAAAAGCGGAGTCAGCTATATTGGCATGGGCCCGAGCTTCTTTGATACGTGAGATAGCAATGGCCAAATCATAGTTTTGTGCCAATGCTTGTGCAATTAATCGTTGTAACTCTGGATCTTGATAAGCCTGTTGCCAACTGATGAAAGCGGTACTTTCCGTTACGTTATAACCTTCGGTACCTTGGAAGTTATCTTCAACAGATAATGCTGGTTTCTCAAAGTCAGGACCTAAGGTACAAGCGCTTAACAAAAGTGATACTGAAAGTGATAATAATGAAATTCTTAACAATCTATTCATTGTTATCTCCTGCTATTTTTACTTTAACGAGACGTGTCACCGTGATAAAAAATAGTGGTACAAGGATAATACCCAGCGTGCTTGCTAATATCATACCGCCTAAAATGGGGTAAGATATTGATTGTCGACTGACAGAGCCGGGTCCCGCAGCTAGAATTAAGGGTAAAACACCTAAAATGAATGAGGCTGCTGTCATCATAATTGGTCTAAACCTAACACTCGCCGCTTTAAAGGCAGCCTCTTGAGCCGATAGACCGCTACGATACAGCTGATTAGCGACTTCCACTATCAAAATAGAATTTTTTGCCGCTAAGCCGATTAAGGCAATAAAGGCAACTTGGAAAAACAGGTTATTTTCAATACCAACCATCCAAACCGTTAAGCTGGCTCCCAGCATTGCTATAGGTGAAATTAACAAGACCGCCAACGGCAACGTCCAACTTTCATATAACGCCGCCAAAAATAAGAAAACAAATATCACCGCTAAAAGCAGCGCGGTATTCATTTGACCCGCCGATTGTATTTCCTGATAGGTTAATCCGGTCCATTCATAACCCATACCTGGAGGAAGTAACTGTTCAGTTACTCTTTCTATAGCCGCAATAGCATCACCACTAGAGTAACCTTCTGCAGGAGAAACATTTACATTGGCACTGGAAAATAAGTTATAACGGTTAATTGCTGAAGGACCCGTTGTCAGAGTGATTTTTGCTAATACATTCATCGGCACCATAGCGCCATTGCCACTTCTTACATAGAAATTATTTAAGTCACTCGGTCTAGCCCTAAACCTCTCATCCGCTTGCATCTTCACTCGATACACTCGACCAAAGAGATTAAAATCATTGATAACTGAAGAGCCTGTTAACACTTGCATAGTGCTATAAATATCAGCAATAGGTACTTCCAGTGCCATAGCCTTTTCTCTGTCTACTTCTAAGAAAAGTTGCGGGACTTGTGCTTGAACTGGGCTAGAAGCTTTTGCTATTTCAGGCTGTTTACCTAACTCATCAATGATGACATTTAATGTTTCCATTAAACCTTCAAAGTTTGCTCCGCTTCTATCCTGTAGAGCAAACTCAACGCCCGAGCCACTGCCAACCCCTGATACTGCTGACGGCTGATAAACATTAAACTGTGCGGTAGGTATACTTTCAAGTGTCACTCTAAGTTCTTCTAACACTTGCTCAACACTATAGTCTTTATCCGCGCGGTACGACCAAGGCTTTAAAATCACCTCTAACTGACCATTTGCTTGATCGCTACCTGCGCGTCTATTTTCACCCGCTAAAGAGAATGAATAAGCCACGGCATCATGCGCCAAGATGTAGCTCTCTGCTTGTTCAATGACCTTATTAGTTCGCGTTACTGTTGCTGCGTCAGGTAAGCTAATATCAACAAAAAAACGGCCTTGGTCTTCTTGCGGAATAAAGCCGGTCGGTAAGCTAGAAAAGATAAACCAGCAACCTATTAGCATAACAAGAAACGCTAAATAACTGCGTTTCGCATGAAAACAAGTCAGTTTCACTACATTGGTATACTTAAGCGCTAGTTTATCTATTAACTGATTAAACCAATTAAAAAATCGGTTAGGTTTAACTTGCTGGTTCTCTTTCAAAAAAAGTACACAAAGTGCAGGACTCAAGGTTAGTGCGACCAGTGTTGAAATTAAAACAGCAACCGTAATAGCAATAGCAAACTCTCGGTACATGATGCCAGTAATACCGGCGAGGAAAGAGACCGGAACAAACACTGCGGCTAATACTAATGAGGTTGCCACCAAAGCGCCCGACAGCTCTGACATTGCTTGTTTAGTTGCTTCTAAAACCGACTTTTTCTCCTCTTGAATAATTCTTTCGACACTTTCAACGACCACTATTGCATCATCAACCACGATGCCTATGGCTAGTACTAACGCTAATAAGCTTATGGTATTAATGGTTAAGCCAAACGCTGCTAAGGCAACAAAGGTACCAATTATCGAGACTGGCACAGCTAAAGCGGGTATTAAGGTTGTCCGCCAATTTTGTAAAAAGAGATAAACCACTAAAATAACCAAGAGTAGCGCTTGAAATAAGGTTGTTTTCACTTCGTTAATCGATAGTTCAATAAATTCAGAAGCATCATAAAAGCTAACCCAATCCATACCTTGAGGAAAAGCAGCGGCTAAATTTGCCATTTCAGCTTTAACTCGTTTGGTTACTTCAAGGGCATTTGAGCCAGGTAACATATAAATTTGTAAGATCGTTGCTGATTGACCATTGAGTTTTGATTGTAAGGTATAGGCAGAAGAGCCTAACTCAATATTGGCAATATCACGTAAACGAATAATTGAGCCGTCCGGATCCACTTTAACCATAATGTTTTTAAAATCTTCAACTTTGTTATAACGCCCTTGAGCGTTAATAGGAAAGTTCAATTTTATGGATTCGTCCATAGGCTGAGCACCAATGCTACCAGCCGCTGCTTCTTTATTTTGTTCTTTAATGGCATTACGCACATCTGTCACGGTAAGTGAGTAACCCGCCATGCGATCAGGTCTAACCCAAATGCGCATAGAATAGCTACGAGCACCGGTATTTCTAACTCGCCCAACGCCTGGAATTCGCTTTAACGCGGCTTGGATATTAATTGATGCATAATTACTTAGGTAAATATCATTATATTTATCATCACTAGACGTTAAGGCTATTTTTAATAGCTCAACTGAACTTTCTGTTGAAACCGTCACCCCATTTTGTTGTACATCTACCGGTAAGTCGCCACCGGCCTGGCTCGCAGTATTTTGTACATCCACAGCCGCTAGATTTGCATCAGTGCCGACTTCGAATGTCACCGTAATATTTGTGCTACCAGAGTTTGTCGATTTTGACTCCATATACAACATCTTAGGTGTGCCATTAAGCTCTTGCTCAAGTGGTACGCCAACCGATTCAGACGCAACATTTGCCGTAGCACCCGAAAATGATGCTGATACTTTTACCTGTGGAGGCGCTATATCAGGATATTGATCTATCGGTAATCCCAAAAGTGACACTAGGCCAGTTAAGACGATAACAATAGAGATAACACTGGCAAAGATGGGTCTTTTAATAAAGAAATGAGAAAACACTATAGTTCACCTACTACTTTTTTAGCATTTCGTTTTGCTTCTTGATCTGCTTCATATTCAGCTTGGGTCAAGGGTTCAACTAATTGGCCATGACGAGCTCGGTGTTGCCCTGCAATGATAATTCGCTCACCTTTAGTTAAACCAGATTCAATAACTAAACCTTGTTCACCATAATGCTTAACCATAACGAATCTATGTTCAACGGTATTGTCAGGCATTACTACCATGACATAAATACCTCCCTGCTCTACCCGTATAGCCTCTTCTTCGATCACTACAGCATTGCTATATTCACTTAAACGAATTCGTGCACTGGTATATTGGCCAGGTAATAATTCACTATCAGGATTGGGCAGCACAGCTCTAACTTTAAAGGTACCCGTTTTCGGATTAACTTTAGGATCGGTAAAGCTAACATCACCCCAATATCGGTATTCACTATCATCTGGCAGTGTAATTCTGACAAACCCCTCTAAAGCTTTGCCCTGCTCCTCTGCTTGCCTCTTTTCTAGCAAAGTATTCATTCTTCTACGGGCATTTAAATAATCAAGGGATGACATATTGAAATTGACATAAATAGGATCAATTTGTTGGACTGTAGTAAGTAAAGATATGCCTCCTGTGCCAACTAAAGCACCAATATCGGCTAGAGAGCCACCAACCATTCCACTTATTGGCGCTCTAATTTGGGTATAACTTAACTCTAAATCAACTTCATCTACATTGGCTTGTGATGCCATCACTGATGCTTTTGCTTGTTCTTGATTTGACACTGCAGTGTCATAATCTAGTTGGCTAGCGGCGTCTTGTTCATAAAGGGGTTTTAAACGTATGGCATCACGTTTTGTTTTTTCATAAGCTGCTTTGTCTTTTTCAAGTTGTGCTAAAACTTGTTTTCTTTTTGCTATATATGGCTTGTCATCAATCAAATATAACAACTCTCCGGCTTCTACCCAGCTTCCTTCTACAAACTCTACTTTCTCAACATAGCCGGTTATTCTTGCTCTTACTTCAACATCTAAAGAAGCCCGAGTAACACCAATATAACTGCCATAAACAGGCACTGTTTCTTGTTTTACTAGCTTAACTATTACTTTCGGAGGTATAGGCTTTATTTTTTCTTGTTCGCAAGCACCCACCAAGAAACATGATAGTAATATCATGAAATAACGATATATTTTTGGCATTAATTTTCCTTAAAACCAGCTGAACATTTTTAATAAACTTAACGATATCATAGCATAAAATATACTAATAACATTTATCACCCTGGCTCTAGATTAGATGAAAGTTGTTACTAATCAAAGTATTCTTGTAGACAGAATAAGTGATGATGTACAGAATAATTCTGGATGTGAATTTGTAACGAACCATACACATCTTTTTATAGTGAAACTTTCAACGAAAAAACCTCGATAGAGACGATTCTACTTAACCTGAAGCCAGAGCTAATAAACTATTCAGCAATAAGCAGACATTCTTCATTCACATTTTATATTAGGAACAAAGCATTTGATTTTTTCAGTAGTATTTCCATAGTAATTTAATATAATTGAAACTATACCTCTTATAATTCGAGCCTATGAATCCCAAAGAACTAAAAACAATTCATGAATATTTTATAAAACTCAATATTAAAAATGACATTATAAGTGAAGCTTCACCACAGTTTAAATTTATAAAAATCAATGCTACCGATGTATTATTACGTCAAGGTGAACTACAGCAGTATGGCTATTTCATATTGTCTGGAATATTAAGAGCTGCTCATTATTCTAATACCGGAAGTGAACACTGTAAGGAGTATTACTTTAAAGGTGAGATGAGTTTTTTATATTCAGCTTGGCTAACTAAATCTCCAGCGACCTATCAAATTGATGCTTTAAACCACTCTGAAGTTATTAGAGTGCCTTTAAATTTACTCAACTTACCCGAATGGTTACCCGCAAAGCTTGAATTACTCCAACAACAGTTACTTTACAAAGAAGATAAAGAAATATTTTTACTGTTAAAAACCCCTGAAGAGCGTTACTTACACCTACTTGAATATGCCCCGAAGTGGATATCTAGCCTTAACAACATTCAATTAGCTACGTATATTGGAATTAGTCCCATTAGTTTATCAAGAATAAAAAATAGAATTAATAATCGCTGATACGACATCTGTAAGCCGATATGCAGTTTACTGCATTAACTTAAGTTAACTCTTTCGAAATAATTTTACCCCATAATGCGCTTCTTAATTTTATCCAATCTATAACTTAATGGAAAAATAAAGATGTCAGCATTTTTTATATCACAGCTGTTAATTGGTATTGCAATATTATTTGATTTAGCCTCATTTCAATTTAAAGACCGTCGTAAAATAGTTGGGTGCTTATGTATTGCCGGAGTCCTAATTTGTAGCCACTTTGTTTTACTTCAACAATATACGGCTGCGGGGTTAATGGCGGTAGCTGTTATTCGTTATTTCTCTAGCATATTCACAACATCAACATTCGTCATGTTGATTTTTATTTTGTGTTCATTATGTGTGACCGCTTATACGTTCAATGGCGTGGTTAGTCTTATAAGTTGTGTTGGGGCTGTTATGCAAACGATAGCGGCATTTTGTCCAAAGGATAAAAAACTAAGACAATTGATGATTGTTGGCACTAGCTTTTGGTTGTTGCATAATTATCTAGTCAACTCTCCTACGGCTGTAATTATGGAAGCTTTATTTATTAGCAGTAACCTTTTCGGCTACTATCGGTTTTACATAAAGCCAAATTTAACGAAATGTACTCGTTAATTACTAAGCGTTAAGTTAATCAAATAAAAGTGCCGTTTCTCCCTCCTATAATTAAAGCTTCAGTATCCGAATCAGCTCTACGCTTGTCATATTGGCAGTGATATTTGTAGTTAAACAGCCCGCTATAGCTTGAGCCAATAATCCAAGTTTAACTGGTTTTACTAAATACTGACGAATGGCTAACAGTACTTTAAAAGATCTTCACCAGTCATTGTCGGCATAGAATAATAGGTTAATACAAGCTAAAACTGCATCAGCTAAGACATTCACCGGTAATATTTTGTCGGATTTCAATGTTAGCAGGGATAACCGAACGGACCATTTCTATTGATTCTTGGACCGTAACGCCCAAGTAGGTGTCCGGTGAATCTTCTAATAACATTTCAGCGCAGCCTGAAATATCGCTAGTGTGGAAATATCTGTCTGTGATAGTCAATTCAACACAATAAACCTTAAACTTAACGTTCAGTACTAGGGTATATTGGCTTTAATTAAACTGTGAATAGAGTAAAAAGCAAGCGGTCACAATCAGTAATCCTCCCATTAGTTTATTAAACAGCTTTAACCTTAACGGACTATTTAGCAGTATTGTTACTTTATCCCCTAGAACAGACCAAGAAAAAAGCGAAAGATAACAGACTAAAAAATATACCAATGCAAAGGTTAAAAATACTTGGCTATTGTTTGGCACTGAAAATAACGACACACCAGCGACACTCGCAACCCATGCTTTAGGATTTAGCCATTGTAAAAGGAAACCTTGCATAAACGTTGGTAATTTTTGTTGCTCAATATCTAACTCAGGCTTTGAGGATGCGATTAAATATCCCATATAGACAATAAATAATGAACCTGCAATAGCTAAATATTTAAGCAGTAATGGATACAAATCGATGATTTTATAAAACCCTAAGCCGATAAAGAGTAATAGCGACGTGAAGCCAATCGTGCCACCAGATACGAATGAAAAGGTTTTACGTACTCCATAACTTGCTCCTGAGGATACAATCACCATATTCACTGGACCCGGAGAGATTGACATAGCCAATGAGAATGAAAACATTGCAATTAATAACGACATAATTTTTCCTTTAGTTTTTTGTAAACTATATATCCATTCCATTGCTTGGATAAGGTGATAGAATCAATTTACACTGTTCTAAATACTTTAATAAAGAGTCACATGATAGATGAATTACGATCAATGGCTATTTTTGCTGAAACAGTCAAACTGGGATCTTTTCGAGCTGCTGCAAAAGAACTAAAACTTTCGCCTTCAGTCGTTAGCTATCAAGTGACTCAGTTAGAAAAGTCTGTCGGTACGGCGTTAATTTACAGATCGACTAGAAAACTGTCATTAACCTCTGAAGGCACTGTCTTGTATCAGTATGCTTTAACTATGATCCAAGCTGCACAGCAAGGATTAAATCAAGTAGTGCTAGAACAACAAGAGTTAAGAGGTTCTTTAACCCTGACGCTACCTTCAGCCTTAATCAAATCGAACATAAGCAAAAAAATAGCGCAATTTAGTAAGTTACACCCTTTGTTGAAGTTTAAGTTATTTTATACCGACGACAGGCAAGACCTAATACATCAAGGTATTGATTTAGCCTTTCGAGCCGGGACAATGCATGACAGTAATTTGAAGTCTAAACGGATCGGAGAAATTAAGAGAAAATTGGTTTGTTCCTATGCTTATTGGAAAGAAAACATCCCCCCTACTTCTCCTCAAGACCTAACCACATGGCATTGGATAAAATTAGACATGCTGCCTAATCACAGAACGTTAGTAAACACTGAGGGTGAAAAATGTGAAATTAGTTTTGAAAGTAATATCAGTGTAAATAGTGTTGAAGCTATGACTCAGCTATGTATCAATGGCGCAGGTATAGCAACGCCGCCTGATTATTTAATCGAAAAAGAAATTGAAAATAAAACCTTAGTAGAATTACTACCCAATTGGCAAGTTGAACCGATTTCTCTCTATGCAGTTTGGCCGAATAATGTCTTTCAAAATAGTAGTTCAAAACGTTTATTAGAATTTTTAACCTAACCAACTTATTTGAGAAGAAGTAACTGGGAAGTCTCTAGCATCAATGTCGCCTAATTACATTTACCTCAGCCACAATATTTCGGCCTTATTAAAGCTGTCACCTTTGGATAAATTGAACACCGCTAATGCACACTTCTGCCTCAAATAATTCCTAATTATTAGAGCGAACAACTCTATTTTTACGTCAACTATGTTCAGGGATAGTTGACGTTAGGTTAATTACTCTAACTCGCTTTCGCCCCCAAAGCGCCTTGACTTTCTTTTCATCATATTTAAAAGAATGGCTTCTTATCCTAGGTTGAATCAGATCTTATAGTAATTGAGTAAAGCATTGTTAACTGCAAACATTCTATTTAATTGATTTCAATTTTAATAGGACATATAACGCTTCAGCCCTGGATTCTCTTGCCGTGCGTCGAAATGCTTCAGCCATCACCGCTTCATCAAAGTCCTTATTTATAACCTCTTCGATTGTGGCATTGTAGTCAGGATGATTTTTAATATCGGAGAAAATTTTATTTGTCATTCATTTATCCTTAATTTAAAAGGTTAATGAAGTACTTAACCTACATGTTAAGAACTTCACTCTGCTTAGAGTTATGCTGCAACCTTTGTATAGATTGGCTTTCTCAATCTAATAAGGATAATAAGTAGCAATAACATGCCCATAGACCCACCACTTTTACTGCTGCTTTTATCAGGCGTTACCGTGATAACTTCTGTTACATTACTAATAGTGAAATTTGTGACTGATGTTGTTGATGTATCTCCATCACTAACAGTCACTGCTACTTCTATTATTTCATCAGCACTTACTTCAGGTAACATAATAGTGACTTGAGCATTGATAACATTATCAAAGCTTATTTCGGCTTCTGATATTTGCATCCACTGATAACTCAGCGCATCACCATCAGAATCACTTCCTGTCGCGTTAAGCGTTAGCGTTGTATTTTCGTGTCCACTATTAGAATGTACATCAATGCTCACAAGGGGGGCTTTATTTACTTGATTAACGGTGATTGTTACGGTTTGACTACTGCTATCAATGCCATCATCTAAGGTTAACTCAAAACTCAAAACTTCATCGTTTGAAACAGATGGACCGATAAAGGTGAGTTGACTATTCGTTAAATCGTTTAGTTCAACCAATGTGCCTGATAATTGTACCCAGCTATACGTTAAGGTATCTCCGTCGTCATCTATGCTGTTAGATGCATCAAGGGTCACTTGGCTTTCTTCATCAACCTCCACGTTTTCTACTAATATTATTTCTGGTGAGTTGTTTTGCTGCTCTATTGCAATGACACCGGGATCTTCAACTGAACCATTCACTTCAAAGTCAGCATCGTTCGGACCACCATCTTCAATGATAAGTTGAAAACAGTTGTCGCCTTCAACTAGGCCTACCCCTGATTCGCGGTTATAACTCACGTCATTAGCTGGCGGGCAATTGCCATTTTCATCGACAAATGAAGAGCTAACACTGTTATTTTCATCTTCAACAAAAGCAAACCAACCGTTAACGGTATTGTACTTACGGTATACCGCACCAAAAGGAAGCGATGTATCAGTCTCTAATGGAATAACAACAGCAACTGAATCGCCTTGCTTGGTTAAACCTGCAATTGTGAAGTTATAGAGTGGAGTTATAGCTTCAAAATGACTGTCTTGTGTATCTGCTGCATCATCCCCCACTAAAGCGGCTAAATCATCAACGGTTAAACTTGCATCCTCACTACTGGAACCTTTAGATGCTACTAATGAGCCTAATGACATTGTTAATCCGGCGCTTGTTTGCATCGGCTCTGTGTTTTCACCGATAGCTAATCGAGTTATATTGCTATCATCATCAAGGTAATCAACAATACCATCACCATCACTGTCACCGTAACCTTCATCACTATCAATAACACCGTCACCATCACTATCCGTTTCGGTATCAAGTGCTACTAATTCTTCAACAACAAATTGAATACGTTGACTCACCTGTAAACTTTCTGCTGTGTTATTTTCCGCTGCAGTAATCACAACTGCATAGATGGCTTCTGCAAGGTTTTCAGGGTTAATTTCAAAAGTGAGTATATTGTTATCACTCGCTTCATCAAAAAATGCACTCTCTTCAACACCCCAAGTCAATGCATGAGTATCCTTTTGATTAACATCTAATACCGTTGCAGTTATCGTCACGGTACCGTTGTCTGGGTCAACCACACTGACACTTTCACCGTTTTGATTTAATTCAACATCAAGCAATGGCGCTACATTATTGTCGATAACTATTAACTGGGTATGATTAGCCTCACCAACAAAAGCATTAGTTGATGATTCCACGTTTATCGAGACGACATCAGCTGACGTTAACTCAGCATCAAGAGTGATTGTGAACTCACCTTCTGTGCCAATATCAATGCTTGCTGACTCTTCGTCATACACCTCATTATTCAGTGAGACACGATAAAGGACATCAACGGGGTAACTTGGTGCTGCTCCACTCAAATTAAAGGGCACATGATATGTACCACCAGCTTCAACATTTCGTTGAGCGGAAATACTCACCTCGGGTAAAATATCAACCATTAATGTGGTATTCGCTCTATTACCCGATAAATCGTCTGCTGTTAGCTCAATTTCATGATGACCAGATTGAAGCACAGTCACTCCCATCGGCGTTGCTAATAATTCGCCATCAACTAAGTCAATAGCAACATTATTACTTTCAGCTGAAACCTCCGTTAAGCGACCTTTGCTATTGAGTGTTAACACATTTAATACGTAAAACTCAGGGGCGGTAGTATCTTCGATAAATATTGTTTGCGTTTTCATCGATTGATTACCCGCGAAATCAACTGCCGTCCATGTAATGATATGTTCACCAAGCTCTAAAGCATTAATTATATTAGACGTAATAGTTGGAGCATTTGTATTGTTATCCGTTACCTCTGGCGCAATTAACGCAATTTGCGTGAATTCTCCTAAGGCTTCAAAAGTTAATACTTCAACATTGCCAATAACAGGTACTTGGTCATCACCTAACTCTGAATTTAATGGAGACAGATCATCTTCATCAGAAATACCATCGTTATCGTCATCTAAATCCGCATTGTTACCTGTGCCATCACTGTCAGTATCTATTGATTCAGTAATGTCTAATGGGAAAGCATCATTACTATCTTCAACACCATCGTTATCATCATCAGTATCCGCATTGTTACCTGTGCCATCTGAGTCCGTATCGACTGATTCTGACTCATCTAACGGAAAGGCATCATTAAGATCCGATATGCCGTCACCATCACTATCAATTGCCGAAGAATCTTGCACCGTCACTTGACGTGTTAGCGTGATAGCAGCATTACTGGCAGCATCGCTAACGTTATACGTAATGCTATAGGTGCCCACTGTTGAGGTATCAACGCTACCACCGACCACAACATTCGCCGTCATATCACCATCAACGTTATCAAGCGCGCTAAAACCTGGGTCGGTATAATTATCGCCGACACTTAAGGTTATAGACGTATTGCCACTTAAGGTGATCACAGGCAGACCCTGGTCGACTACGGTAACCGTCGCTTGGGCTGTACCGGTATTATTTGCACTATCAACGGCACTGAAGGTGACTGTCGTTGTACCAATCTCAAACACTGTAGGTGCATTATGAGTTACTGTTATAAGACCATCGACTTCATCACTGGCATTAGCAACACTAAGAAAAGCACTGATAGCGGCATTCGAAATTGGCGTTCCAAACGCATCAACTGCTGCGACAATAATATTGTTTGGTGCAATAACCACAGGGGCTTCAACATCTTGCACCGTCACTTGACGTGTTAGCGTGATAGCAGCATTACTGGCAGCATCGCTAACGTTATACGTAATGCTATAGGTGCCAACGTTAGACGTATCAACCTCACCAACGACCACAACAGTGTTAGTAATATCACCATCAACATTATCAAGCGCGCTAAAACCTGGGTCGGTATAATTATCGCCGACATTTAAGGTAATAGACGTATTGCCACTTAAGGTGATCACAGGCAGACCCTGGTCTACTACGGTAACCGTCGCTTGGGCTGTACCGGTATTATTTGCACTATCAACGGCACTGAAGGTGACTGTCGTTGTACCAATCTCAAACACTGTAGGTGCATCATGAGTTACTGTTATAAGACCATCGACTTCATCACTGGCATTAGCAACACTAAGAAAAGCACTGATAGCGGCATTCGAAATTGGCGTTCCAAACGCATCAACTGCTGCGACAATAATATTGTTTGGTGCAATAACCACAGGGGCTTCAACATCTTGCACCGTCACTTGACGTGTTAGCGTGATAGCAGCATTACTGGCAGCATCGCTAACGTTATACGTAATGCTATAGGTGCCAACGTTAGACGTATCAACCTCACCAACGACCACAACAGTGTTAGTAATATCACCATCAACATTATCAAGCGCGCTAAAACCTGGGTCGGTATAATTATCGCCGACATTTAAGGTAATAGACGTATTGCCACTTAAGGTGATCACAGGCAGACCTTGGTCGACTACGGTAACCGTCGCTTGGGCTGTACCGGTATTATTTGCACTATCAACGGCACTGAAGGTGACTGTCGTTGTACCAATTTCAAACACTGTAGGTGCATCATGAGTTACCTCAACAAGACCATCAACCAAGTCACTCGCATTGGCCGCATTAAGAAATGCACTTATAGTAGTATTAGAAATTGGCGTACCAAACGCATCCATCGCTGCAACAATAATATTATTAGGTGTGATAACTACAGGCGCTTCAACATCTTGCACCGTCACTTGACGTGTTAGCGTGATAGCAGCATTACTGGCAGCATCGTTAACGTTATACGTAATGGTATAGGTGCCCACTGTTGAGGTATCAACGCTACCACCCACCACAACATTCGCCGTCATATCACCATCAACGTTATCAAGCGCGCTAAAACCTGGGTCAACGTAGCTGTCTCCAACACTTAAGGTCATTGAGGTGTTACCCGTTAAGGTCACCACTGGTTTCGTTTGGTCAACCACAGTGACCGTCGCTTGCGCACTACCGGCATTTCCTGATAAATCAACTGCATCAAAGTAAACCGTGGTCACACCCAGTGGGAACACATCAGGTGCGTCATAAACTACATCGACATTGCCATCAACCGCATCCGTTGCATGCGCAATAGTCAAGAACGTACTGATTTCAATGGCTGACTGAGGTGTACCTGAAGCATCAACCGCGGCAACAATAATATTGTTCGGTGCCGTGATCACGGGGGCAGAGATATCTTGTACCGTCACTTGACGGGTTTGAGTCAGCGCTGAATTATTTGCGTTGTCTGTAACGTTATAACTTAAGGTATAGGTGCCTGGTGTGACGGTATTCACCGCTCCGCTAGCCACAACATTGGCCGTAATATCACCATCAACATTATCATTGGCTACAAAACCGGGGTCAACGTAGCTGTCTCCAACACTTAAGGTCATTGACGTGTTACCCGTTAAGCTAATAACTGGGGCGATGATATCGCCAATATTTTCATCCAATGGCGCGCCATCTTGACTATCGATAATACCATCATTATCGTCGTCGTTATCTGCATTATTACCTGTACCGTCACCGTCAGTATCTAACCATTCAGTTGCATCAAGAGAAAAGTCATCGCTGACATCTGGATAACCATCATTATCATCATCAGTATCGAACTCATTTGCAATTTCATCGCCGTCGGTGTCTAGAATATCGCGGGCTGAAATTTCTACCGCGCCTAAATCACACGCTTGATTGAATCCACGTATTATTCCACGTTGATCGTTGGTAAACATACACTCTATTGCGGGCATAACATCCACTAGCGCACCGCCGTTAATCGGTAATAATGTTAATGTATCACCACCATTGTCAGCTAACGTGGTGCTAATAAGTGTATTAATCGCATCGTTTGATACCACACTGGTACCTGAATCAAAGTGAGTGAATACATTGTCGCCCTCATCGTGGATAAAGCCACCATTGCTTGAGTTCAGCTCTGACAAAAAGTTATAACCAGAATCTGTCATGCTTGCGCCATTATTAAGATAAAGATTATCTGCAGAATCGCCAGATATGTTCCCAACAAATACATTGGCAAACAGATCTAATGAACCACTGTTAAAATAAATACCCGCACTGTAATTACGTGTGGCAGTATTATTAATAAAGCTATTAAATTTAATGTACGCATCTTCTTTATCGTTCAACCATGCTGTGATTGGATTTTGAGTTTCAACAAACGTGGAATGACTGACATTTAAACTGCTGTATTCATGACCAATTCCCCCCACCTTGTAAAACGTTGAATTTGAGATACTTAATTCTCCTGCACCCCCTTCAATTTCTGAAGTGATGGCGTCGCCGTATTCATCTGACAAAGTATCTTCATTGAGTACACTGACATAGTTAAGATTTACATCTTCTGTCACACTATAAAAATAGAACGCCGAAGCATAGCCATGATTGTTCGTTAACGTCACATTGGTAAAATTATTCGATTCACACTCACTGCCGTTTAGATGAATAATTGACTCTAAGTGGGTGGAATTATTGGTGGCATATAAATTTTCAACCGTTAACGTACAGTTTTTATTGTTATAGGTAGATAACACGGAACCATAACGACTGATATTGCCGTAGGCTTCGATATGTTTAAGCGTGGCACCACTGTGGTTAATCGAAATAGCTGAATCCGATTGATTTTCGTAAGCATTGGCGTTATCGGTATCGCCCTGTACCCCCGTTAACGTGACCCCTTGCACGCTAAAGTGGTTCATGTGTGAACTGTCTCGAATCAAGCTGTAAGCATTGCTGCCCACAATGTCTTTATAACTCGCGGTGATGTTATTGGCGTCTACGGTATCGTCTTGGGTGATATCGGCGCTGAGTACAGTAATGAATTGTTCCGGGTCTGCATCACTGACATTTTCCGCAAAGCCAGCATCGGTAAATCCGCCAATTAACGCCACATTTTGTTTGAAGACAAAAGCAGCGGTTGGATCATCTTGTAAATCACCCGCTTGATTATCATCGGGATAATAAATCCCCTGTGCCAGCCAAATTTGTGTATTGGCGGTAGTGGCAGTTAAGGCATCTTGTAAATATGGAAATGCATTTTCCCACGTATCACCACACACATCATTTTGTGCATCACAGCTTGAAAAAGGATTGACTTTAATAATACCTGTGGCATAAACATCCGCTTTCATACCTAACGTAATGCAGGCCGCATCGCAGGTATCGGGTAGACCGTCGCCGTCAGTGTCGGTTAAGCCATTCAATGAAATCAGCGGATATTCATCGTTTGAGTCATTTACGCCATCATTATCAGAATCTTCATTGTACATGTCCGTGCCTAAAGCCACTTCTTCTTCGTTGCGTAATCCATCATTATCATAATCACCCTCTAAATTAATACCTATGGCACCCGTAGGATTAGAAATAACGACTTCAGAATAACCTGCACCATCTGTATACTGTGCTTCAATCGTTAAGGTATTACCTATATCTGACATTTGAGGTTTATATTCTCCACCTTGCCCAACTTCAACACTATTACTACGCCACACTAATGTTAACTCTCCTAAGCCATCGATATCATCAAGTCGATATGTGCTTGAACTAAGCGTTTTACCTTCAGATGGTTCGCCGTAAGGTCCTCCAGTTTCAATCCTAGGTTTAGAGATTGGTATATCATTAATTGAATTTATTGTTACATTAATCGTAATACGTGCAAAACCACCAGTATTATCACTAACCTGAACGTCAAACGAATCGATACCGTAATAATGTTCGGTTGGTTCATAAGAAATGGTTTGAGATAACCCATCTCCTTGGGCACTGGCGATACCATTTTCGCCTTGAGAAATAATTGACCAAGTAAGTGTATCCGCATCGATGTCTGAAGCATTTAACATTAGGGCAAAAGCTGTAGGGGAATTGTCTTCATCGATGGTGATTGCATAAGGGCTGGATTCAGTAATCTCCGGAGCCGTATTACCGACTTCTTGCGTATCGAAATAGCCGTCATTGTCATCATCAAGATCAGCTGACATTCCAGTAATTAAACAGGTAGCATCACAGTTATCGGGTGCGCCATCGCCGTCTGTATCGGAAAAGCCTGTAATTGAAAGTGATGGGAATTTATCGATACTGTCATCTACGCCATCATTATCAAAATCTCCGACATGAAAAGCTTTACCGTTGAGGATTAGGGCAGGAAGTTCACTGCTTGTACCAAAGTTCCAAACTGGCGTAGCATCGTCCCAATCATTATAAATTACAGGAGAACAAGTGGCATCTGCTGCACTTTGAGGGCAACTCATCTGTGCTTGGCTTAAAGAAATACTGGTATCGATGATCTCACTTTCACCGATGGGGGATATTCCATCTTGCGGTATGCTATAACTGGAACTAAAGAGATTATCGGCACCATTTATCCACCCAATGATAGCTCCTGTCTTTGTCTCACCTTGAACAGAAGCGCTTGAATAAACGCGATGTAACTCTGCGCCATTCATATAACCAGCAACACCACCAACACTACTTGTACCTGTCACACTACCGACGGAATAAACATCAGTAACTACTCCATAATTAGTGCCTATAACACCACCTACAGTAGTCGTACCCACGACATTACCAATGTTGAATAGTTGGCTGATTGAAATATCATATTCGCTGTAGCCAATCACGCCGCCCATGTCTGCTGCACCAGTGACATTGCCCACATGATAAAGCTCTGATAATTCACTGTATTCGCTGTAACCAATAACGCCGCCCGATTCATTACCAGAAGTAATCGAACCAATCACATAAACATTTTTTACTTTTGAATAATTTAAATCCCCGACTAAACCACCCACGCTAGCATTACCTACAATACGAACGCCTGTTAAGCCTACATTGTAAATTTCAGCACCATTCGAGGTATAACCAAATAAAGCGATATTATTTTCATCCGGGCGGTTACTCATTAAGTTTTTAATGATGTGATTATTGCCTTGAAAAATACTGATAAAGGCATTACTTCCTCTATTCGCACTATCACCTATAGGTAACCAACCTAACCCTGTAGTCCAATAATCATCCGTGGTATCAATATAACCATTACCCGAGGTATCAAAATCTAAATCGTTCATTAGCTCAAAACCATTACAAATCGACAAACAGCCTGCGTTTGATCCAAAAAAGGCGGTTCCGTCTAGATTATTACGAATCTCGTTGATATCAGCCAATGTATAGATATCAATCAGGTTATTATTGTTGTCGTCAATATCAATTGAATCGTTAATGCCGTCGCCATCTGTATCTGGTAACAATTTGGCAAGCCACCAGATACTTGCAAACTCAGCTTCAAATCCTGGGTTAACGCTTAAACCTGCTCCGCCCACTAACCATAAGTGTTTATTAACCAAGGCCATTGAACCCGAAAGAAAATCATAATTAAGCACAAACTGGAACTGTCCATTTTGACCGTAATCAGACACTGGATTTCCCTCTAAGTCATACAAGTGGTATTCCGTCACTCGTGTTTGTGAATCCGAGAATAAGATGCCTATATAGTTTTCCGTAAACAGGGCTTGTTTAAAATAACGGGATCGATCAAATTTAAATTCACCGCTGTCAGCAAAGCTAGTATTCAAAGTACCGTCACTGAAATATTTTTGAATCATGGATTTATTCGACTGAGTCACAACCCAAAAGCCCTGATTGATGCCTACTTTAATATCTTTCACAGTGTCGTCAGCGCTATCATCATAAAACACAGTGACTACGCCAATATTTTGATTAAAACTCATGTCCCGATTTCCCAGTGAATCAAGACGTACTAAATAGCCATCGATGTGATCATTTACTGCCACCAGAAAATGATCGCCTTGCTGGGCCACTGCACCGGCTCTAACAATTGAGTTACCAAGTATGGTTTTAGTACGCCAGAAGCCATTGATACCAAATGACGTATCTAAAGTACCATCGCTAAGATAACGCCCAAGTATGGCCGTGTCGTAATTTTCTTGACCTGAAAACATCAAATTGTCGTCGTTTAATAATTCGACTTTTTCAAATTTTAAAGTGTCTTCATTTATAGTGATGACGCCTTGGTCGGCATAGCCTAGATCTAATACCCCATCCTCGGTATATTTTCGAAATTCAAATCTTTTGTCGCCACTAAAGCCGGTGATCAACACACCAAAGCTTAAATCGTCAAATACCACCAATTCATTTGCCGATATATTCGCTGAATCCAAAATATATAAATGTCCGCTGTTGGCAAAACTAGTGTCTATTTCACCATTATCCAATAATCGAATTATTTCAATCTCTTGGCTCGTTTTTGATCTTCGAGAGCCAACCACCAGTGCTTTTTCTCCTTGCTGTGCAATGTGGTTTATGGAACTTGATCCTTGATCGTCACCCAGAAAATCAAAGGTGGTTGTGCCGCCTGATTGCCATTCTTCAAGTAAAATGGTGTGATAATCTGCACCGTCTATCGGCGAGGTATTCGACTTATATTCAAACACGTTGCTAATTTTGTCACCGTCAGGATCTTCCAATGAATCATCGACCAAAGGATCAAAACCGTACAGTGTTTCATACTCATCTGGCATACCATCGTTATCATCATCCAAATCAGCGTTATCACCCGTGCCGTCATTATCATTATCAGATGATTCCATTGGATCTAAAGGGAAGTCATCTACACCGTCTAATACGCCATCGTTGTCATCATCTGTATCGGCTTGCATACCTGTTGCCAAACATTCTGTAGCACAATCATCTGGTGCACCATCACCATCAGTGTCGGTATAACCTGTAATTGAAATTAATGGATAATGATCGTTAATGTCGCTTATGCCGTCACCGTCATCATCTGTGTCATAAAAATTACTGGTGCCATCGTCATCAGTATCAAAGCCGCCACCTAAACGCAGTGCGGAATTAGGAATTTCTGTTTTACCATTTATTGATGTTGAGTTATAACTGATCGTTAAATTATAACTGCCAGCATTATTAAAATATTTTACTTCTATGTAGTGCCAGCCTTGGTTAAGGTTAAGCGTACCGCTGCTTTCTTGACCAGCATGGGCCCCATCGTTATCAACAACTAAATTCCCATCAACCCAAAGCTTACTACCGTCATCAGAATTAATATAAAAAGTAACATCTTCATCGGTAGATATATAAACATCACCGGCAAATATATCGGCAAAATAATCATCACAGTTATTATTACCAGGACTTCTCAGTGAAAAGCTCGTCGCGATGTATTCGCCATCGGGTGTAATAGTAAAGTCGACATCGTTTAAAGAGTTAGGCGTATTTGTACATTGACCATCTCCTAAATTATAAGAGACTGAATAAACATCTAAACGGTGGTTAACTAATCCTGCATCCGTTGTTTCTGCAGCGTGGATTGTTAAAGATAAAAACATAACGAGTGGATATAAACTTATCATAACGAAACGATTAGTTACTCGACGAGACAAACCTTTTATAGAAACCATTACTTTATTCATATACATCCACCACATATTTCAATCCTTTGCTTACAACACATCCCTTTTCCAAGAGACAACAACCAGCTATTAGCTTGAGGATACAAAAAGAGTTAGGATAAATTAGGGATAAATTTTAACTATATTGATTTGAAGTATGAAAATGATTAAGCTTTATTGTAATTTGACCGACCAGCAATAAACTTGTCAGTCGCAGTCACTGATATGGGTGAGTTCGACAAAGCAACTTATAACTTAAATGAGCTTGCAACGTTTGCAAAATCACATAGCGAGTTTCAAGATATCCCGTTTTACCTCTCTTACCACCACGCCGTAATAGCCCGTGCAATAAAATACTTGAACAATCAATTAGTCATGAAAAACTAACTAGTAATAATGGGTATATCCAAGCTGCATATGAGCAGCTTGCGCTCATGTGTTTTCTCAATGGAAATCAAGCTGACAGCAAAAATATAATCACGCAAATCAGCAAGAAATTTGATGCTAGCGTCGTCATTAAGAAAGAAGTTTTACCGCTTCAATTCTTTTTATTAAATGATCCAGCCAAAGCCTTAATTGAAAGTTATCAACTTATAAATATTGAAAAAAATAAGCGAAGAGACTTTATTAAACTATCACTTGATAATAAACTTACTGACATTGAACATTTAATCGACGACATTCATCAATTGGATTAACCCGATATTGGCGCAATAAGCCTCAACATCAATACGTTTAAGCTAAATATTACACTTGATACTTGGCAAGACGAATTCACACAAATGATACAAAGGAACAAACTCGATTTTGAAATAAGTAAGTGCTTCCCGAGAGTTTACCTATTGATTTTGGTCGTGAAAGGATCAAGCAAATTATCACTAATTTACTGACAAACAGTATGAAATATACCGATAAGCCATGAAGAGTTAAGTTAACTACTACAACTCAAAATAAGACCTTAGTTCTATCAATAGAAGATAGCGTCCCCAGTGTTTCTAGTGAAGATTTAACTAACATATTTGAACGTTTATATCGCGTTGAGGGCTCAAGAAGTAGAGGAACTGGCGGTTCAGGACTTGGGGTGGCGATTTGTAAAAGCTTGATTGAAGCTCATAATGGCAATATACATGCTAAACATTCAAGCTTAGGTCTCGTTAAAATCATTGTAGAATTACTTATTTAGTCTAATATTACTAGGAGCTTTAATCTGATAATTTTCTTGTAATTGAAAAACATGGCAGTCGAGGTCTTATATTTTTTATTTACATAAAAGGTAAGTAATTTATTTTTCTGAAACAAGTTGTCGTTTAATTTCTTCCTCTAAAGTAGAGTGAGGAAAGCTATTAATTTCACCATAAACATCAACAGTGACACTTAACTTATTACAGATAAAAATAGCTAAACAGTTTAACTGTTTTCCTCGAATAAATTTCAACTCAAAACCAAATTGTTGTAAATGGCAAGCCGAAACTTTTTGCGCCAAGCTGAGTCTTTCATAAAGTGAAATATCCGATGAATAGGCATGTCTGCGTTCATGTAATTGGTGTAATTGTTCTAAATTATGTGAATTATTACTTTCAGTCGGAATAAGTCTTGTCATGAGGGATTCAGTCAAATGAAATTAGAGTAATTGATATTTTATTTTAAGAATGTGGATAAATTATGGGTTAAGTAATATTCCATGATTGCCAACCTCTGGTTCCAGCATCAGTATACGTAGTACTAGCAATAGCATAAAACTGAAGATTCCTCCCATGAAGATGTTATAGTATCCGCGTCTATTGTCATCTCAGCGTCACTTCCCCAGTAACCAGCATATCGATACATTTGAATTTCCGCAGATTCAATGTTCAAGTTATCTAGTAAACTTAAATCGTTAAATTGCACACCGATCCGTTGATTGCTTTTTGATATATCATTCGTGCGTAATTCAGTACCATTTAATCCCCCCATTAAGTGAATTTCCTCTTAACTGGGGGGAAATCAATTAGATTATGTTAGTCTACGCATCAATAGAGGAATACCAACTAACGAAAACAAGAATAATGTTGACGGCTCTGGTATATCAACTGGCGCATCAGGTTCAATAATCTCAATAACGCTATCGTATTCGTAACGTTGTACATTACTCATAGTGTATCGAAAGGATTTAATCCCATAATCATTTGCAACTATTGATACTTCAAGTTTTGTATCAGTTAGCCACTTAAAGTCAAATAAATCAAAATTATCTTGATTCTGTGAGGAATCTGATTGCCACCAAATCCCATCATTCTTTAACATCATAGAATATTTGAATGATTCCCCGTCTTGAGTCAATACTCCATCGTCAGTGATTATTGCTGAATGTATACCATCAATGTTATATTTAATTTCTGTTTTTTTTTCAGTACCATTAGGGAATGCTAATGTAGTTATACCAATTCGCTCACCCTCATCATTTTCACTTAGAATTGCCATATGACCGAACTCAGGGTCACCGTTAATCCATTGATACTTTATTATTGATGTAACCAAAGTCTCACTGTCAATAAAACTAAAAAATTCATCAGTGTTACCAGAATTAATTAGGTCAATTT
This sequence comes from Colwellia sp. 75C3, assembly GCF_002836255.1. Taxonomy (GTDB): domain Bacteria; phylum Pseudomonadota; class Gammaproteobacteria; order Enterobacterales; family Alteromonadaceae; genus Colwellia. The sequence goes on from NZ_PJAU01000061.1 coordinate 309,948, forward strand.
CTGAGATTAAAGATGCATTTGCTACCGTCATACTAAGCGCGGCAATTGTTCCAACAATTATTTTTTTCATTTATCACTTCTTAAAATGGCCTCCAAAAAATTTGTAGGCTTTTGAGTTTATCGAATATAAAATTTAAATACAGTTACTTAACAAATTCCAACAACGTTGCTCATACCTAGCTAGTGCACTAAAATATTTATCAATGTTGACCTATGCGATGAATTTTTCACAAGTTCTCATTGCTTTATTTTTAACTGATAAAGAAACTAAAATTATGCCTTTCGACTTTTGAGCCACTATATTAGCTTCTGTTTTCTCGTATTTATGAAGCAAGGCATAATAATGTAATTCTCTAGATACTAAGACAGGTAAATAAGTACTCTATTTGTCGTTAGCATAACAATGAAGTTAGGAGGAATTAGGGAGGAATATTGTTTTCTTCACATGTGAATTTGTTACTTTTCCGCCACAAGCACGTTTGTTAGTGACTTATGAGCGGAAATAATGTAAAAAATCCTGTAATAAATAATATAATTGAGAATTATTTAGTTTTAATTAATACTACTGTTAAGCCACTATACCGCTAACATATGACTAAATAATTTTCTCAAGCTTGAAACAACGAATAACAGCAACCAGCTGATAGTGACGCCATGAATAAGATTCGACTCGGTTGCATTAACCTGATTTACAACTCTGAAACTAGTGATAGTAGTGCTTAATAACTTGCCATCATATGACGTTAATAAAATTTATTCATTCATTTCATCCATTTTTTCTCCACATTTCCTTTGTACACTTGATGTTTACTTAAATGGAATCAATGAGGGTACTATGTTTAAACTTTTTAATATATTGGGCATGTTAATAGCAATGCTAACGTCTACAGCATCTTTTGCTGACTGGAAAATTGAAATTGAAAATCACAGGCCTGATAAGGTCAAGGTGAAATGGTATTGCTATTCACCTAGCGATGACACATGGGACAATAAGGATGTAGATAAAGTAAGTGCGTTCTCGACACAAAACGAAGTAATAAATACCGCTAAGTGTAAAGAAAAAAATCTTTATCTTAAATTTCAATATAAAAGTGGTGATAAGTATATGGATTCACAGACACAAGTCGTTCATGGTTCCTTCGAAGTTAATTATTCTACCAACCTTGATAATATTTGGAGTAGTGCTACTAACATTGTCACCTTGGGAAGGGATGATATGGTAACAGGCATTCGTGTACCATGGGCATGGTATAAGACAAATGGAAAAGCTTGTGTACTTGTAGATGTTTTAGGGACAGTTCGAAAAAGGGACAAGAATTGCTAAGAAAAATACACCTCGCGAAGAAGATAAATTAGAGGTAGAAAGTTATCCAAACGACTAAAGTTTAAAACCATAGAGTTTTATTAAGGAACGATAAAACTCTAAACATTGCAATCAAAACCACAAGTTCGATCAAAAAAAAATAAAATAGTAAGACGGGGCATCAAGCCCCTGAGATTTAAACTACGCCGTTAAATAAAGTAGAATAAAACAATACCCAGCCTACTATAATAGCGTGTTTCGCTGATTATAAAGTTTATTTTATTTTTACCTTTTTAAACATATAACCATTTGAAATAATATGAAATATATATATTTAAGCCATGCCACTTTATTCATACTAGGTCTTTGGTTAGGTTATAAAAACCAAGTACCACTGCCAGCTACCTCACTCGCAATACCGTCACCTTCAGTTAAGCTCGGAGATAATTCAAGTAAAATCTGTTTGTTACCCGCTCCCAACCCAGCTACAAATAATGCTTTATCGCATGTTAAAATAACCGAACTACCCAATGAGAGTAATATAACCGAACAACCCGCAGAGATTATGGTGAGAAAAAATGCTGTAAAAAACTTTGAACGTTCTCAGGATAAATTGACTCATGCCCGACTCCAACTAGGTAATAAACTAATAGAACAAGCTCTAGACATTGATCCTTATAACTTTGAGGAAATGACAGAAATCCTTAGATCTATCCACACAATAAATAATGATGAAGGCGATATAGAATTAGATGATGCGATTATTAGTAAAGCCATTAACGCCGCTAAAGAGAGAACAGATCTTTCTGGTTATGATCGTGCAAAATTATTAACGACCTTAAAGGGCAACATTACTCAAAAAGATTACGATAGTCTGATTGAAATAGCCTTATCTACACACTCAGACGAAGGTATTCTTCAACGTGTTATCATGGATTTAATTGATTACAGCTCAACAGATAATCAAGAAACTAAAGAAAATGCTTTAAAAAAGCTACAAAACTATGATGATTTCCAAGAGTATTAACTACTCGCGCATTGTGAATAAACTCATAGCGAGGGTGAATGGCAATAGTATTCACCTGAACATCACATAGATGTTTAATTGTACCTCAGTATTAAAACAATCATAGAGCTGCCACTTACACTAAAAGGGATCTCTCGTAGTTAACGTAAGCAGTATTCAGAAATAATAGGTAGAATAAGGCTCTTTTTAGTTATGCAAGGTAGAATGATAATCGCTGGTTGTCACCGTGCCATTTTTCGGCAAGATAAAGGAAAACTATCCACTGTCATCCGCAGCATAAGCCAAATTGACCAAAGCATCGCCTATATTCACCACCCAATAGAACCAAATAACAGGTATCTTTTAGTACCGTACAGTCAATGATTTCTGGCGCACCAACTGCATCATCAGCGAGGATGGCGCCACCACGCATCATAAATAGTGACATAGACGTCTACGTTACGATTTAATGTCCCTGGCAAAGTCGAGGCCACTTTAGTTGTCACATTGATTTCGCCACTCTTGGGGGCAGTTAATCGATACCACTGCTCACCGTCTGAACTATCAACATCGAACAAACCAACGATATGGGTGCAACTGCTGCGCCACAGGAAGTTTCTACTGTAACTAAATGGGGTCTGCGTATAAGGTTACATCCCAATCGATATACATTAGACCTTCTAGATCAATCAAAAAGTTGCCTCGACCAGTAGTACCACTTAATTCGCCGCTAGACGGGTCAATCGTCACACTAAGCCCTGAGTCATACTGACACCATTCTTCACTATAACGATAATCAATACCGTCCACCGTCGTTGTCAGTGCTGCCCAATTGTCTTCATCTTCAGGACAGTGACTTCTTAAGCTATTACTGACACTGCCATCTTCAAAAAATGTAAAGCTATGCTGTACAGGCCCATCACCCAGATCAAAATAGTGTCCTATGATCGTCTCAGCATGAACGATTCGACCTTTGTAAAAAACCAAATCCCAATCCTCTGTGAATAACTGAAAATAGGGCTGCGTACCACTTGCTGCTGCAAGCTGTGTCATATTAGCCAGATTCTCAACACCATTTACATCGGTACAGACTGAGAATGTCATGCGATCGTTTTCAAGGTTTTTAATGACATAAGGCACACTTTCGAAGCGACATTTAGCATAAGAGTTATCGCTTTTATAGAAGCCTCTAGCATCCATACTGTGCCGGTAATGAACACCGTTATAATCTGTTTCAATAATAACGTAAGTATCCGGAGTAAGGGATCCATACCAATGTTCGAAGCTACCCACCGCCGTATCGATGTTAAAAACGTATTTAGTTGGATTCTCAAAATCATAGCTAAATAGCTCCATTTCGCTATCGTGACAGGCGGTGATCTCTAACATCATAACATTGGAAGAATGGGCGATAAATTCAGTGTCACCACTGCCATTATCACAAAGATAACTTAGATCTACAGCGGAATTAACCGTACCGTAGCTGCCATCTTGATAAATTAGATAGTAAAATTGCGAGCTGCTGTTGGCGTAATAATCTTTATAGTACGCGTATAAATTTGTAATAACTTCATCGACATCCAATACTCCGTCATTATCATCATCTGCATCGTCATTATCGCCTACACCATCTCCGTCTGCATCGGCGGATTCTGTCGGGTCAAAAGCAAAGGCATCATTAACATCCAACACTCCGTCATTATCATCATCGGTATCAGCATTATTGCCTACACCATCTCCGTCTGCATCGGCGGATTCTGTCGGGTCAAAAGCAAAGGCATCATCAACATCCAACACTCCGTCATTATCATCATCGGTATCAGCATTATTGCCTACACCATCTCCGTCTGCATCGGCGGATTCTGTCGGGTCAAAAGCAAAGGCATCATCAACATCCAACACACCGTCATTATCATCATCGGTATCAGCATTATTACCTACACCATCTAAGTCTGCATCGGCGGACTCAGTTGGGTCAAAAGCAAAGGCATCATCAACATCCAATACACCGTCATTATCATCATCGGTATCGGCATTATTGCCTACACTATCTAAGTCTGCATCGGCGGACTCAGTTGGGTCAAAAGCAAAGGCATCATCAATATTACTGACACCATCTTTATCCAAATCAGAATTAAGTCCCACGAAGGTGATAGCATCAACTGCATCGATGCTTCCTCCCTCTTCGAGCTCACTAACATCAACTTGTACTCCGGTTAACGCCGTTTCTTCTACCAAAATTGCCTGTACATCCTCAACCGTTCGATTTTCCGGATCATTAGGAATAGCTAATGTCGAGGGATTTTGAAGCATGATGAGTAAAGCGGAGTCGTTTAAAGTGCTGGCAGCAATACTGCCATCGATACTATTATTATCTGCAAGATCGGCCACAATATCAGCCATGACGTTATCGGCATTGACGCCAACGCCCTGCTGACCAATTTGATAGGTAATGGCTGTTACAGCTTCAATAGCCACGCGATATGAAGCAACATCTGCTAGTTCTTTTGTTGTTTTAGTGGAGTCATTTAGCAATGGAGTCGCTTCAAAAATATCAACAGAGGCATCTAAACCTAAGCCGAAGGTTGAAACGACTTGTGAAGCTGCGATGGGTAAGGCTGTAATAAATTCAGTAACAGAGACTATTCGATCATTATTGCCGTTAAAAGGTGCAGCATCAGAGTCTGCTTTTTCGATGGCTACATCAACAGCCAAGGTGGTTAGTGGTGTAGCATAGCGCTGTCGCTGCTTACTTAATGAGGATTCTGTGATAACGGTACGCAAAATAGTGATTACGGGAAGCTGGCCGGTGGTAATATCCGTGGTCTCACCCTCAATACTTGTAAACTCCATAAGGTAGGGTGGACTAAGAGGCAGGGGAAGCTCAAGCCCGGTAATGGATGCACTATTACTGGTGCTGCCGCGGGCTATTTCATCACCCTTAAATCCAATTTGATTAGTATCAATAGCGTAAACAATGACAAGAGCGTTAGCCAATGGCCCTTTTACACCACCGCCTGAAATCGTATAACTGTCATTACTAATGTCGTTTTCGGGGTCTAGGTTATTGCCGTCACTTCCACCACAAGCAGCGAGAGTCAATAAGAGCATAAAAACAAGCAAGGATCGCCATATAGTGACTACGTTATTCATAGAATGATGTACTCCAATAAATACAGGTGAGATAATTAAAGAACACAGTGTTGAATTTTCTGCCTTTAACCCTTTAATAACCCTAGATTGATTGTTCATATTTTTATCCACGACATATTATAATTTACGTCAAAATAATTATTCATATTGACTTAAATGTAAAAACTACTATTTATTAGCAGTAACAATACCAACAAACTTAGGAGGAATTATGGGGAAAACTGCAGGGGCAACTTATTTGGCCACCGACTTGGAGTTTAAATTTAGCCAGTATTCTTTTTCTGATTGGTTTGGTGTTCGACCATCGTTATATTGATGGGATCTAACTTGGCTGTAATAGAACAAGCTCTAAACATTGATCCTTCTAATTTTGAGGAAATGACAGAAATTATTAGATCTATCCACACAATAAATAATCATGAAGGCGATATAGAATTAGATGATGCGATTATTAGTAGAGCCATTAACGCCGCTAAATAGAGAACAGATCTTTCTGGTTATGATCGTGCAAAATTATTAACGACCTTAAAGGGCACATTACTCAAAAAAATTACGATAGTCTGATTGAAATAGTCTTTTCTACAAACTCAGACGAAAATATTCTTCAACGTGTTATCATAGATTTAATTGATTACAGCTCAACAGATAATCAAGAAACTAAAGAATATGCTTTAAAAAACTACAAAACTATGATGCTCTCCAAGAGTATTAACTACTCGCGCATTGTGAATAAACTCATAGCGAGGGTGAATGGCAATAGTCTTCACTTAAACATCACATAGATGTTTAATTGTACCTCAGTATTAAAACAATCATAGAGCTACCAGTTACTCTAAAAGGGGCCTCTCGTAGTTAACGTAAGCAGTATTCAGAAATAATAGGCAGAATAAGGCTCTTCTTAGTTAGGCAAGGTAGAATAAAAAAGTTCGATAAAACTCATAACTAGCCTCACAACAAACTGTGGACAAACGTATGCTAATTTAAATAATTATCCACTTTAACTTGAGTAAGCACCATTGAATATTTTCAAGATTATTAGAATATTAACATTATCAGCAATATTGCTATCCCCGGCTATATACGCACAACATAACAATATTGCTATGCCCGGCTATATGCGCATAACATTTCCTGAACTAAAAGCACAAATCCACTCAGAGCAAGATAACCTACAAAAGATCAATTTACTTAAGGAAGCAGACCGTGAGCTAAGTGAATTCAGTCCATATCAGCAGGCTGAATATTGGTTTTTATTGGGGAAATCTTTAGAAACAGAACGTTTGATGAGTGACGCACGAGCTGCATTTACCAAAGGGATAGATATCTACTCATCTAATAATTTATCGATATCCTCGTTATTAATTAATCTGTTACATGAGCGTGCGCGCGTGTCTACCAATTTAGATCATCAAAACTCAACAAGCTGTGAAGATCGTGAACAAGCGCTAACTTACTCCCGTGAACTAAAAGATCCTAGTTTAACCGCTAAATCTATTAGTTATTATGCAAAATGTTTACAAAATGAAGAACATGGTATTGCCAAAAGCCTTACGTTATTTGATGAAGCTTTCGATATAGCCCAAAATCAACAACTCGACTCCTCCTTAAAAATAATCATTTTTAACCAAGCATCAACATTGTACTTTAGGGCCTTAATTTACGATAAAGCCTATGAATACAATATGCTCGCTTATAACCTTTCTCGTGAAACCACCGATACCAACTCTACTTATAATATGCTTTTAAATGCGATTCATTACAGTATTGCATTAGTAGATATAACTTTAGCTAAGCAGCATTTAACTCAACTATCCCAATGGCATATTCGTTATCCTCAATTTAAAGGTGCCCAATTAAAGTTTTACTATTTGTCTGCAAAAGTTGCTCAACTTGAGAAAAACTGGCCATTGAGTACCTCTTTTTTAGAAGAGGGACTAAAAGAGGTACATGACAGTCAGAATGTTTCGTATGTGCAAGCCACTTATGAATTACTCAGTATTGCTTATTTTCGCGTAGGTGAAATTGAAAAAAGTTTCAACATGTTATCTCTTGTGGAAACCATGTTCCCCGATAGAAAGCCCATTAAAAAAGAACGGCTGCTCATTAAAGGAATGATGATTAATAACCCTACAGACATTGTTAATTCGGCTTTTGAATTAATCGATAAAGAAAGACAATTAAAAAACAACTTTGTTAAGCAAACCGCCATTCAGTCGGCAAAGCTATTTGATGAAAATTTAAATCAACTAGACAATATCATTTTAGAACAACGACTAACCATAGTGACAATTACCACTATGTTTATCGTAGTTATTCTTATTGTTTTTTTATATCTACAAATACAACGTAAAAAGTTAGCACAACATAAACATCATTTAATGGATGAGCTGTTAGCCAAAAAAAATCAATTACTTAGTGATGTATCTCACGAACTCAGCACCCCACTTACTGTACTCAAACTTCAAGTTGAATCACTTAAAGACGATCTAGAAGAAGATGTACAGGCAAGTTATGATGCTTTAGATAATAAAATTACTGATATTGAATACTTAATTGATGATATTCATCAATTAGCACAATCGGATGTGGGAGCCTTACAACTTAATGTTAGGCCTTTTGAGCTTAATATAATCTTTGATCTTTGGGAAAAGGAATTACGACAATTAGTTAATAAAAACAAACTCACCTTTGAAATCACAAAAGACTTCCCCTGTGAGTTAATGATTAATTTAGATCAAGATAGAATAAAACAAATTATGACTAATTTACTCAGTAACTGCATTAAATACACTGACAAACCAGGTCGGGTAAGCATATTAGCAACAACAAGAAGCAATACCTTCTACTTATCAATAGAAGACAGTGCGCCTGCAGTATCAGATAAGGACTTAAATGCTATTTTTGAGCGTTTATATCGTGTTGAAAATTCACGAAGTAGAGAAACTGGTGGTTCAGGATTAGGGTTAGCTATATGTAAGAGTTTGATTGAATTACATAACGGAACAATACATGCTGAGAAATCAAGTTTAGGTGGTCTTAAGATAGTTATCAGCTTACCCCTTTAATCCCCCCTGTAAACCGTTTAATATTTTATTTTATCCCTATTTTATCCACATTTACTTTGTAGACTTATTACCTAGTAAATGGAATCAAAGGTAAAATAATGAAAAAACTAAAAACGCTTTGGACAAAAGTAAGTACTCAAACACTGCGAATTTTAGTCCCAAATTTAGCTTTTAAAATAGCACGAAATGCAATATTTAAACCGAAGAAAAAACATTCAAATTGGCCAAAGCATGTAAAAGTATTTAATGTTGAAACCCGTTATGGCCAATTAAATGTTTATAGGTATGGTGAAGGTAAATGTATCTGGTTAGTTCACGGATGGTCTGGTAGTGCATTCGATTTTTGGCCGCTTATGCAAAAACTGGCAGAACAAGGTTACTCAACAATTAGTTTTGACTTCCCAGCTCACGGTAAAAGCAAAGGGAAATTTAGTAACTTGCCTCAGATGATAAAGGTATTTGAAGATTTATCTGCAAACCTCTTTGCACCAAATATGGTTATTGCTCATGGCCTAGGGGCATCGGTAATAGCCAATAGCCAATGGTTTAAGAGATACAATAAAGACCTCTTATTAATATCTCCTATCATAGACATCTATCAGTTTATGCAAAACCGAGCATACCACGCAGGTTTTGATGAGTTGTTAATAAAGCGAACAATTAATGAGATATATAGACGAGAAAAAATGCCTATAGCAGAGCTTTGTATTATCTCTAAACTTAAAGCATTTGATGGCCAACTTAAAATCATTCATGATACTCAAGATGACTTTATTCCTTTCACCACGAGTGAAAATATCACCTTGTCATCAAAAACAATTATTGTAACTCCAAATAAACTTGGACACAAAAAGATATTACACTCAAGGAAAGTGCTTAATGTAATCGAGTCATTCAATTTATCAGCTAACAAACACACTTTGCAGTGGTCCAATGTTAGCTGATAGGGACAAAGCGGAAGCCAGCACCATAAGTTGTTTCAATTATATTGTTTTCAATATCGAGTGAACGAACTTTCTTTCGAATATTTTTGATATGACTATCAATTGCCCTATCTGATATGTTTCGTTCGTTCTTATAAGCAAGCGCTATTATTTGTTCTCTAGAGTAAATTCTACCTGGCTTTTGCATAAGTAGATCAAGTAATGAAAACTCTAAATTAGTTAACTTGGTTTCTTTCTTATTAAATTTTAAAAAGAAACCATTTTTATCTAATTGTAACCCCAACGTTTCTTGATTATTACCTATACCTGAGCGCTTTAAAATGGCTTGAATACGAAGCATCAACTCTTTAGCGCTAAAAGGCTTACATACATAATCATCAACACCAGCTTGTAAACCAACAACTCTATCACTCTCTGTTTTTTTAGCGGTTAGCATAATAATTGGTATATTAGAAAATTCTCTGATTTCTTTACAGCACTGAAGGCCATCTTTAACTGGAAGCATTACATCTAAAAGAATAATATCAGGTAACTCCTGTTTTACCGTCTCAATAACCATTTCACCTGAATTTAAGACAATAGCTTTATAACCCTCACGGATAATGTACTTGGCAACTTGCGCTGCTATTTGTCTCTCATCTTCAACAACTAAAACTTTAATCATAATCTTCTATTTCAATATCCTTTTCTGAACTATTTCGGAATGAAAATCATCTTTATATATAAAGTATCTACATACATTTAAACATTATCACCCCCAAAAATCTTTGTTTATGTACTTAAAGTTTACTAATAGTTTTTCTGTAGATTAAATTAGTGAAATTACAGAGAATATTATTAAATATAATAAACTTATAAAATGTATCTCTTCCTAAGTGGCAGAGATACATTTTATATTGAGTAGGTCTTAAAATTAATATTCAACACTTATCATTATCTGTAAAACGATGTATTTTAAGACCATAAATGATTGCAAAAATTGCCCCCCTCCCCCCACACTTTAACCACGTCACAGTTGTCTGCACCACTAGATTAAAATTTTATTCTTTGAACTTTTATAATACTTATTTCGTAACCAAATTGCTAATTGGGTCTCACTTTTAATTAATCATAACCAGACTTTTGATTAATTTTTTTTCTAGTCAATTTTTCAATAAAAGGTATTATTTAATCACAGGATTAAATAATACCTCTACACTTAATAAACTAGTGTTTCTGATATAAATAAAAAGGATATAGGGAATGAATAAAGTAGGCAGGCCTTTAAAAGACGATAATGTTGCTCGGCAATTATTAATTAATGCTGCCCGTAAGATGTTTATTAAAAAAGCTTACGATAAGGTTAGCATCAGAGAATTAGCTAATACTGCTGGCGTGAACTCAGCCATGATTAAATATTATTTCCACAATAAAGAAGGCTTGTATAAGGCCATGGTAAAGGAAGTTACGGCTCAGGTTATGACTAATTTCATGCATCACCTTAAGAGTTCAAATTTAAATAATTTAGAAGACTTTTTTCGTAGTTTTGTAGAAGTGATAAAACAGTCCCCTGAGTTTCCCATACTACTTCTTAAGGAAGTGATGCTAAACCAAGGTGTATGTAAGAATTACTTTATTAATACAATGGGTACAGACCATTTAAAAATATTTGATATGGTTTTTACACGATTTAAACAAGCAGGAAAGCTGAGAGAAGATGTTGACCCCATACAATTTAGAATTTCTTTAATGGGGCTTATTATGTTTCCTTGGTATACAAGAGACTTAATGGGGGAGATGGAAGGAATTAAATATGACGATGAATTTCTTGAAAAAATGATAGTGCATAATACTCGCTTAATTGAATGTGGTTTCTTTGTGCAAGATACTAATGGAGAAAGTAATGTTTAGTAAGATATTAGCAACTAGTCAACGTCGCTGGTTGTTAATCCTTCCATTTATCGGCTTTCTCATTTTAATAATCATGGTTAAATTAAAGCCAGCTCCCCAATTAAAGAAAGACATTATATTTTCCCCTTTGGTGGAAATAGAAAAGGCTGAAATTCGTAAGTTGACAATGTCTATAACTGGTTATGGTCGTGCGCATGCAAAAAAAAGTTGGCAAGCATTATCGGAAGTTACTGGTCGAGTTATCTATCGCCACCCTAACCTTGAAGAAGGAAATATGCTGAGGACTGGTACTGTAGCTTTTAAAATTGATCCTGTTGATTATCAATTAAAATTAGCACAAGCAAAATTTGATCTGAATTCAGCTATTGCTGACGCCGATAGAATAGCATTGAAGGAAAATAAACAAACCTTATCTCTTGAATTAAGTATAAATCGTCTGAGAATTATTGAAAAAGAATATAAACGAAAGAAAGGCTTACTGAAAAGTGCCTCTATCTCACAATCTTCAGTTGATAAAGAGCAAAGTAATGTATTTGATCAGCAGGAAAAAGTCCTAGAGTTAGAAACAAGTTTAAAATTAATTCCCAATGATATCGATGTTGCGCAGGCCCGAATTCAAGTGAATCAATCTCGTGTTCAAGAAGCAAAACGAAAGCTGGATAAAACCCAAATTAACATTCCATTTAATGCGCGTATTACTCAAGTTAACGCTGTAATGGATCAAGTCATAAATAAGCAATCTATCTTATTACAGGCGGATCATATAGGCACTATGGAAGTAGATGCACAGTTTGCAATAACAGATATCAAACAACTTTTTCGTCAATCCATTTCCTCTTCATTATTACAAGGTAATGAATTTCCTGATATAAAACGCCTGAAGCTTCAAACGAAAATTAGACTTTATTCCGGTGATGACATTTTAGAGTGGCCAGGAAAAGTGACACGCGTTTCTGACAGTATAGATCCACAAGGAAATACCGTAGGTTTAACCGTAGAAATAAAAAACGATTGGAAGAACATGGACCATATTAACGACAGTCCAGTGGTGAAAGATATGTTTTTAGAAGTTCAGATAATGGGGGATGAAAAACAAATACTTAGTGTGCCCACTGAGGCAATTCATGGGGGGTCTATTTATATTGTTGAAGGTGATACGTTAAAGATAAAACCAGTAAACCCTTTATTTGAATCGGGTCGTTATACTGCAATAGATGCAAGTCTTGAAAATACTATCTCAGTAAATGATTTGATTGTTATAACTGATCTTTTACCTGCAATTGAAAACATGACCGTTAGAACAGTAATGGGGCAATCAAAATGATAACTTTTTTTGCTAAGCACCCTACTGCATCTAATCTGTTAATGTTGATTATTATCATAGCAGGATTAGTTAGTTTACCTAATTTAAACCGAGAAACATTCCCTGAAGTTAAAACGAATAAAATTAAAGCCTCAGTAGTTTATCCCGGTGCTAACACCGAAGAAATAGAACAAACTTTGTGTTTACCAATGGAAGAAGCAGCTAACAATGTAAGTGATGTTGAAAAAGTTATTTGTGAAGCTAGGGAAGGCATAGCAACCCTAACAGTAAAAATATTAGAAGGGAGTAATGTTTCTCAAGCACTCATCGATGTAAAAACAGAGGTTGATGCGATCGAGAGTTTCCCAGAATTAGCTGAAAAACCAATAGTAAGAGAGTTAGGACAAGTTCAACATTTAATTTCATTAGCTATAACAGCCGATATAGCTGACTTTAAACTAAAAGAATATGCAGAGATAATAAAAAGAAATCTAAAAAAAGAACAGGGTATCTCCATTGTAAATATTAGAGGTTTTTCAGATCATCAACTGAAAGTTGAACTTTCACAATACAAATTAAGACAATATGGCCTGACTGTGAGCGATGTTGCTCGTTTAATCAAGCGCCAAAATATTAAACTACCCAGTGGAGATATTACCTCTGAGGGTAAAACTATTTTGATTCGTTTTGATCAGCAACAACTTGATGCAAAATCATTAGGGAATTTGGGAATTAAAAGCACTACATCTGGTTCTCAATTAAAACTGAAAGAACTTGCAAATATTACAGAAGGGTTTGAACTAGAAGAGGAGAAAATTTTATTTGATGGTAAACGCGCAGCAATCATTGATATCAAAAAAAACACAAACCAAGATTCAATTAATTTAGTTGAAGTGGTAAAGGCATTTACTAGCAAAGCACAAATAATTGCTCCAGAAGGGGTTTCCTTAGTATTAACTCAAGACAGCGCACAAATTGTTAAAGGTCGACTGAGCATGTTATTCGGCAATGCTTGGCAAGGTTTTATATTAGTTTTCTTTGTAATGTGGTTGTTTTTTTCAATACGTTATTCCTTCTGGGTATCTATGGGGTTACCCGTATCTTTCCTAGGTGCTTTGGCATTAATGGCTCTGATGGGGGTCAGCATTAATATGATATCAACCGTCGCATTATTAATGGCAATTGGCCTTTTGATGGATGACGCAATTGTTATTGCTGAAAGTATAGCTGCTCATGTTGATAAAGAAGGCAACATAAATGAAGGTGCTATAAAAGGGGTGAAATTAGTTGCAGGGGGAGTATTTTCTTCATTTTTAACAACGTTTGTCGTATTTGTCGGTCTCGCTTTTATCAACGGTGATGTTGGACAAGTATTAAAAGACATACCTCTTGTATTAATAGCAACAATGTTTGTCAGTGTTGTTGAAGCATTTTATATTCTGCCAAACCATCTAATTCACTCTTTACGTAAAGATAAAAATTCCCCTAAAAATGAATTTACTTTCAAGCAGGCGTTTAACAAAAGGTTTGAATACGTTCGTAATTCTGTATTGCCACGTTGGTGCGAAATCTGTATTAAAAACCGATACTTTACCGTTGGCTTTGTGTTTGCTGTGTTTTTTGTATCCATTGCCCTAATGGCGGGAGGAATTCTTAAGTTTAAATCATTTCCTGATCTTGAAGGCGATTTAGTTGAAGTAAAGATTTTGCTGCCACCAAGCACCACCTTGGTTAAAACGGAGCAAGTGGTAGCTCATTATTTAACTCAATTAAATAAAATTAATGATGAGCTTACCCCAGAACAACCAGACAAAGTAGAACTAGTGCAACATACCACTGTTGAATTTAATCGTAATAGTGATGCTTTTGAGCAAGGCTCTCACTTAGCTACTATCCGAGTTGACTTACTCACTGCGGAGTCTAGAAAGACCAAATTAGCTGATTTTATTTATAAATGGCGAGATGCTGTTGATGAAGTTCCTGGCATCTTATCTGTTTCATTCAAAGAACCTAAAATAGGTCCTGCTGGCAGAGCTATTGATATTCAATTGCACTCTTCAAATATTCATTCACTAATGAAAGCTGCTACTAAAGTAAAAGAGGCCGTAAACAAATTTGATGGCGTATCAAATACCATGGATGACCTCCGCTTAGGTAAAGAAGAGTGGGTTGTTAAGTTACACCCAGGTGCTTTATCGCTTGGTGTTGATGGTACTTCGATTGCTAACCAACTGAGAGCAGCATTTTTAGGAGAAAAAGCTGAAGAAGTACAAAGAGGTAGCGATAATATTGAAATTTATGTTCAGTTACAAAATAGTGATAAATCGAGTTTAAGACACCTAAAAAACTACCCCATCACTTTAAATGATGGAAGCCAGCGACCATTATCTTCTTTAGCAGAGTTTAGCCTAGAGCGGGGATTGACAAGAATAAATCGAGTTAATGGTGAACGAACCGTGACCGTCACTGCTGATATTAACCCTGAAATTGCTAATACATCCGAGATTATTTCTATGGTAAGAGATACTACAATTGATAATATTCTTCAAATGTATCCAGATATATCAGTTAGTTATGAGGGAGAAATAAAAAATGGCGCAGAAACAGGAAAATCTATGGGGCAAAAGTTTCTATTTGGGTTGATTGGAGTGTTTATCATTCTTAGTTTTCAATTTCGAAGTTATTTTGAACCTATTATAGTAATGCTAGCAATACCATTAGCATTAATAGGCGTAGTATGGGGACACTTTCTTTTAGGCTATGATTTAGCAATGCCAAGTATGATCGGTTTTATTTCACTTGCTGGTATTGTGGTAAATGATTCGATATTACTAGTCGCCTATATCAAAAAACATCAGACAGAGGGAATGAATACACATCAGGCTGCTGTTTGCGCATCAAAAGAAAGGTTTAGAGCCATTTTTATAACTTCAGCAACTACCATAGCAGGTACTTTACCGTTGCTACTTGAAACCAACTTGCAAGCACAAGTAGTGCAACCCTTAGTTGTAAGTATTATATTCGGAATGTCAATATCAACACTTTTAATTTTATTAGTACTTCCCTCTATATATGTTTTATTAGAAGATTTTGGTTTAACTTCTAAACATCATTTGAATTAATTATCTAAAATAGGCTAAAAATAAGTTATATGAACTAAAACAATGAAGTTAATTATCTAAAATAGGCTAAAAATAAGTTATATGAACTAAAACAATGAAGTTAATTATTATGTTATTACATGCTAGATAATTTATATGGATTAAAGTAGCACTATCAAAAGAGTGATTGATATCTTCGGATATTAAATTTTCGGCCATGCTGTAATACCGTCAAATGTCGAGATAGGAATGTTAACTTTATAATCAGAGAGCTGAATTAGTAATCAAGAGTATTATATGTCCTCAATACGAACAAATAAGTAAACCCTCTCGTGGTAATGGTGAATACACTACTAGTACTGTATTCACCTGACCGTTAACTATTTTCCTGTAGTGGCTGAATCAAATTGGCCAAAACCAGCCAAATTTCTACGGCGCTTTGTGCCCCAAAGTGAGATATAAACTGTAGAGTTAGTGCTTTAATGTTATATTCTCAGGTGTTTCTAAGATGCACGTTTGTATTGTTTTCATACCAAACCTGAACAATAAAAGGTCTACAGTTGTTCCGGCTCTTCATGTGAATAGACATACCTTGATCATTTTTTAAAAAGTTATCATTTAAATAGATAGAACTGAGCTGTGCATTGAGAACAAGATATTAAAGAAAACTTGTACAATTGGTTTTACAAGTTACCCATTTTTGAACAAGAAATCAGGCTTGTTAGCTGAATTGAGGTTTTTTATATTGCAGATCACTGTTTGTATGTCGCTAAAAAATCCAGTCGTAATGCATGGGTAGGTCTAGCGAGAACACCTCATTATGCAGTAGATCAAGTAATGCACCATGTAAGTAAGAGTACAGTACAGCAAAACTTAATGAAGATAATGAGCTCCGCGTACAAATTTCTATTTCTAACAATCAGCTAATAAAGTGGGATTAAAGAAAAATAAAAACTTAATACCATAAAGTTGGTACTGATTTCGTATGTTAGAAACTATGCTTGTTACTTCATTACTTTTATTTTATTCTCATAACAAAAAAGTAGCTTATTGCCTTTATCTTTGAGAAACGTTACATAATGAAAACTAAATTTAACTTACTGGAAACTCAAAATATAAAGGGAGTATTTAGTCAATCAGGCTTCACCTTAATAGAACTGGTTGTGGTTATAATCATATTAGGTATTTTAGCGGTGACGGCTTTGCCAAAATTTATTGATTTGCAAGAAGATGCAAACACCGCCACTTTACAAGCTGTTGAAGCTTCAATTAAAAGTGCAACGGCAATGGTTTACGCTAAATCGGTGATAAAAGGTAATAACAATTTGACCGCTGGTGCTGGAGTAGTGGTGGATATTAATGGCACTGATTTATCCATTAAATATGGTTACCCACGAGCTAATTATTTACCAACATCAGCAAAAGGAAGTTGGGATGATTTGATTGAATTAGATAATGATGCTTTTTCAAGTACTATGGTTGGAGGTCATTTTATTATCTATCTCGGAGATACACCACCTACTGAATTACATGATAAATGCATGCTTAGTTATAAACAAGTTGATGGCCCTACTACTCTACCTATAATAACACTTAATGAATGTTCATAGATTTTACAGCGCAAGAGCCCTCAGAATGCCAGGATGGTCTTATCAACATTGATTAACCATTACAACTATCTCTTCAACTGAAAGATTGCTTTAACAATGCCTTGTGCTTCTTCAATAATTAGGGCCAAGTGCTCTTGATCTATAAAACCCTCAGCATAAATTTTATAAATTTATTCAGTACCCGATGGTCGAGCTGAAAAACAGCCATTTTCGGTAGTTACCTTAAGGCCATCTATAGCCGCGCCATTACCTGGAGCATGACTAAGCGATTAATGGCTAAGTCACTAGAGTGTAAATTAGCTAATACCTTTTTTTGCTCAGTAGAAGCAATGGCTTCAACGCGAACATAATAGAGTTCACTTAAACGCTGCACTAATGACAAATAATGCTGATGAGAATCTTTTCATGTTTTGGCTAAGATCTCTGCTCCTAACAGTCCTAAAATAAAACCATCCTTATCCGTTGTCCAGCAAGAGCCATTCATGCATCAAACCTTCCACAAACAACTTAAACCCTACAAGCACTTCACATATTGGTTTATTTAAATTCCCAATGACACGATCTATTAAAGATGAAGATACTAGTGTTTTACCTATTTGAGGGCAGTCAGGCCACTGCCGATACGACATTAAATAATGGATTGCTACCGCCAAATAATGATTAAAGTTCATTAGTCCGCACTCTTAGTCACAATACCATGACCGTCAAAGTCAGGATCATTTCCAATGGCAATATCAAAGCTATCTTTTAATTTAATCAATCCCGACATTGCAAAAGGAGAGGAGCAATCCATTCAAATTCTTACGTCTTTATCAAAAGGCATAAAAGCAAAAGGCATTAAAGCAAAAGCAGCATCACCAACTGGATTAACTATTTCATTGTTAAATCCATTTTTTTAGCTACCACTAGCCAATAGTGAATGCCTAACCTCCAAGAAGATCTACACCAATAGTTACGCCTGATTCTGCTATTTAATTCATATCAATCACTTAATCTAATTTATTAACATAACATGGCATATTTCTTATTCTTTTTATGCTCAAATGAATGCTATCAACTCGATTTGTTTCTAAGTTATTGATTCAAACTTATAGATGACTTTTCGTTGATATTGCTGACTTGGCTTCAAAATATTACTGGGAAAATGTCGATTATTTTCCGCATCTGTATAATTTTGAGCTTCTAAACACACGCCTTGATATGCGCTAAACGGGCCACTTAAGTAATACCCTGTATACAACTGAATTGCTGATTGATCGGTATATATAGATAAAGCAATTTGATTTTTCAGTGAAGTAAGAATCGCTTTAGGTTGCTCAAACTTGGTGTTATCTAGGACAAAACAATGGTCGTAGCCATTTTTCGATGTAAGCGATTCATCTTCAGTATTAAGCTGTCGTTCGCCAATAGAGACGGGCTCTCTAAAGTTATAATCTGTTTGTGATACCGAGATAATATTCCCTGTAGGGATATTATCTGTATTACTTTCAAGTATTGCCGAAGACATTATTTGTAAATAGAGTGATTGGCAGTCATCCTCTCCCAAATTAAAATAGGCATGGTTAGTCAAATTTACTGGAGTCGCTAAATCGGTATTGCCCAAGTACTCAATGCTGAGTTCATTATCCTCACTTAACTGATAAGTGATGGATAAATGTAGAGTGCCTGGAAAACCTTGGTCTCCATTGGGAGAAATTAGCAATAAAGTAGTTGACGTATTGGTGAGGCTTTCGCTGTCTATTTGCCAATAACGCAAAGCAAAATTATCAATGCCACCGTGTAAACAATTTTCACCATCATTTTGCGGTAACTGATATTGTTTACCATCTAGTTGAAATTTTCCTGCTGAGATCCGGTTACACACTCGGCCACAGGTTGCGCCTAAATAAAACTCATCATCTAGATACTCCTGCGCCGAAGCATAGCCCAGTATCATTTCCGTCGGCTTAGTGTTTACCGGAAACTTAATTGACTTAATACGAGCACCAAAATTGATGATTTCAACTGACATACCATGGTCATTGGTCAAAATAATTCTTTCCAATTGAGTTACCAACGTTGCTTCTGAATCTTCATTCAACTTTGTTGCTAATTGAGTCATTAAACTAAGTACCCATTTGGATTTTTTGACTGCCAGCGCCACGTATCTTCCATCATCTGTTCTAAATTTCTATCGGCTTGCCAATTAAGTTCTTTATTAGCTTTATTGGCATTAGCCCAAAAAGCGGGTAGATCGCCCGCTCTTCTTGGTGATACTTCAAACTTAATTCCTTTATTAGTGGCTAGCTCGAATGCTTTTAGAATGGCAAACACTGACACGCCATTACCTGTGCCTAAATTAAACGCTTCAACACCGCTAAAGTCACTATGGCGATTTAACCAATCTAAAGCAGCTACATGGCCTTGGGCTAAATCCATTACATGTAAATAATCACGTTCGCAACTGCCATCTTTAGTTTCATAATCATCACCAAAAACACTCAGTTTTTCACGTTTACCGACAGCAACTTGTGCAACATAAGGTAACAGGTTGTTGGGAATACCTTTTGGATCTTCACCTATAGTACCGCTTTCGTGGGCGCCAATAGGATTGAAATAGCGCAGTGATACCCCTCTGAAGTTATCATCAGACTGTGCTAAATCAGCCAGTATCCGCTCTACCATCACCTTACTTGCACCGTATGGGCTTGAAGGTGTGCCCAACTTCATTGTTTCAACATAGGGGATGTCATTTTCTTCGCCATAAACCGTTGCTGATGAACTAAAAATGAAATCATTTACCTCATTTTTCTGCATAACTTCCAGTAAACAAACAGTGCCATGGACGTTATTTTGATAATAACTTAACGGTATTTGGGTCGATTCACCAACCGCTTTCAGCGCAGCAAAGTGGATTACCGCATCAATTTTATATTGCTTGAATACCTGACTTAATTTGTCTTTATCGCAGATATCACCTTCAACAAATTCAACCTTTTTACCCGCTAATTTTTCAACACGATCAATTGACTCAATACTTGAATTTACCAAGTTGTCATAAACGACAACATCATAGTTATTTTCGAGTAACGATAAAACGGTATGGGAGCCAATATATCCTGCTCCACCTGTGACTAATATTTTCATGTTTTTACCTTTTAAAAAAAGGTCAATTGCTTATCCCTCTTCCTAGCAAAGATATTGCAATTGACCCGTTATTGATAACTATAAACTGACGTTTTTTATTACCACCAAGTAGCGTATAAAGCCGTAAGGATAAGTACTACACCAACTGCCGCAACATTAAATGACTTTGTGGTGTCAAAGCTAATTTTGTCTAAACTAACACTGCTATCGGTGGTATTTGGTTTACCCGCCATAGACACGAAATAACACAGCGCTAAACAAAGTAAGAAGACTAAACCAACACGGTCCATAAACGGTAATTCAGGCCAAGAAAATTTAAGCACTAACGAAAATACTGCAGAGCCTAAGGCTGCTGATAATGCGCCCATTGATGTGGCGCGTTTCCAGAACATACCCATCACAAATATCACCACAATGCCTGGCGTAAAGAAACCGGTGAATTCTTGGATATATTGAAATGCTTGGTCAAATTTACCCAGTAATGGCTGAGCAACAACTAACGCGATACACAATGAGACTAACGCAGCGATACGGCCAATATGTACGTAATGGCGTTGACTCTCATTTGGTTTAAAGCGGCTATAAATATCCATGGTAAAGATAGTAGAAATACTGTTGGTCATTGAAGCAAGTGAAGAGACAATCGCAGCAACCAAGGCAGCAAAAACTAGACCTTTTATGCCAACAGGCAACATAGCCATCATTGAAGGGTAAGCTTGATCGGGTGTTGTTAATGTAGGGTAAAGTACAACCGCGGCAATGCCTGGCAATACAACAATAAGCGGCATTAATAATTTAAGATAAGCAGCAAAAGCGATACCTTTTTGTGCTTCTTTAAGGTCTTTAGCGGCTAAAGCACGCTGAATAATATATTGGTTGAAACCCCAGTAACTAAAGTTCATCACCCACATACCACCAAGTAATACCGAAATACCTGGCAGACTCATGTAGTGATCATTTTCAGGACTTAAAATCATGTCAAAATGTTCTGGCATAGTATCGGTTAATATACCAAAACCCGCTAAAACCCCTTGCCCATCAGCAACGGCATCTAGGGCTAAATAACTCAGTAACAAGCCGCCAAACACTAATAAAACTACTTGTAAGATATCGGTAAAAGCAACGGCTTTTAACCCCCCGTATAAAGAATAGGCAACGGAGAACACGGCTAAAAATATCATGCCAAACATCCAATCAACGCCAGCTACCGTTTCAATAGCCATACCACCTAACCATAATACTGCGGTTAAGTTAACAAAGGTGTAAACTGCCAACCAGAAAATGGCCATGGTAGTTTTTACTTTGCTATCAAAACGTTGTTCAAGATATTGTGGCATAGTGAAAATTTTATTTTCTAAGAAAATAGGTAACATGTATTTACCGACTATCACCAAGGTAATGGCTGCCATCCATTCGTAAGAAGCTATGGCTAAACCAATCGCGTAACCCGAGCCAGACATACCAATAATTTGTTCCGCTGAAATATTAGCAGCAATTAACGAAGCACCAATAGCCCACCAAGGTAATGACTTACTTGCTAAAAAATAGTCTTCGGTGTTTGCGCCTTCTTTTTTATCATTGCGAGAAACCCACAAAGCTAGACACAGCAAGCCTATGACATAGACAATAAAAATTGTACTGTCTATGGTCCCCAATTTGTTTGTAAATTCCATTATTGTAACCCTTTATTTTTATGTGTATTTTCTAGTTATTATTGTTTTTTGCGTTAGCTTATTGTTTTATCTTAATTCTATTCGAATCTATATTTTCCCCGGTTTATCTAAATGCACCTTGTGTCGCCGTACAGTGATAGATACTCGGTTTTAAACCAAATTTATTTTCATAGTTGTTGTTCACAACAGACTCTACCTGTGCAACGAGTTCCAAAGGTACTAAAGCAACAACGCAACCACCAAAGCCGCCACCCGTCATTCGAACGCCGCCCTTTTCACCTAAGACATTATCAATCATATTAACCAAGCCATCCATTTCCTTGGTTGTGACTTCAAAGTCATCACGTAACGAAAGATGAGATGCCTTCATTGCCGCACTAATTGTTACCATATCATTGTTTTTAAGAGCATTTAATGCATTTACGGCACGGGTGTTTTCAGTAATTACATGACGAGCACGTTTAAATAGCTCTGGCTCTAGTTGTTCTTTTGCAAAATTTAATTGCGCTAAAGTCACTTCGCGCAGCGCTGATTTTCCAAAATATTTTGCTACCGCTTCGCATTGTTCACGTCTTAAATTGTACTCACTATCAACCAAACCACGCTTAACATTTGAATTGATAATAAATAGCGTTAAATCATCAGGAATAGGGGCGTCTTCAAAAGATAAACTTTTGCAATCTAACAGCATGGCATGACCTTGTTGCCCCATAGCTGAAATCAATTGATCCATGATGCCGCAATTACAGCCTACAAAATCATTTTCTGCTTGTTGGCCAATTAGCGCGGCATCAATACCTGTTAACTCTAATTGGTAAAGTTGGCTAAATGCTTTTAAAATAGCAATTTCAAAACTGGCTGAAGAGCTTAATCCTGCTCCTTGTGGAACATTACCGGTAACCGCTAAATTGGCGCCTTTAATGCTAGGGTGCTTTTTCATTAACGCTTGTAATGTTCCTTTTACATAATTACTCCACATCATTTCTTCATCAAAAGTAATGTCATCAAGACTAAACTCATTAATTTGTTGTTCACAATCATGAGCGTATACTTTTACTATCAGATCTTCACGTTTTGATGCCGCAATAGTGGTACCGTAATTAATCGCTGCAGGAAGCACAAAACCGTCATTGTAATCGGTATGATCACCAATGATGTTGACTCGGCCTGGAGCATGACAAACTAACGATGCTGAACGCTTAAACTGTTGTTCAAACAAGATTTTAACAAGTACTTGTTGTTCATAGCCTTGTTGATCTGAAACAGGAAAACTCATTAGTTACTCTCCTTATAGTGAGTTGTTGGCAAGTCACGGAGTCGCTTTGCCGCTTGCTCTGCAGTTAGGTCTCGTTGCGCTTCTGCCATCATTTCATAACCAACCATAAATTTACGAATTGTGGCAGACCTCAATAGTGGCGGGAAGAAGCTGGCGTGTAATGTCCATTCATCATGATGCTCACCATCGAAAGGTGCGCCGTGCCAACCCATTGAATAAGGGAATGAGCAATTGAATAAATTGTCATATTTGATAGTAAGTTGCTTAAGCATATCGGCGAGCGATAGTTTTTGTTCATCCGTCAATTGCGTGATACGAGACACACTAAAACGTGGCAATAATAAGGTTTCAAACGGCCATGCCGCCCAATATGGCACAACAACGAGCCAGTCATCATTGGAGACTACGATACGTTCTTTATTTTCGACTTCTCTGACAACATAATCTTGCAACAAATTACTGCCCTGCTTCGCTAAGTAATTCAACTGCGCTTGCTGCTTTTTCATAACAAGGGTTGGTAATTGTTGCTGCGCCCAAATCTGACCATGCGGGTGTGGGTTAGAGCAGCCCATAACACTGCCTTTATTTTCAAAAATCTGAACCCATGAATACGTTTTCCCTAATTCCTCGCATTGGCTCTGCCATGTATCAACAACACTGGTAATTTCTTTTATTGAAAGCTGTGGTAATGATTTACTATGGTCTGGTGAGAAACAGATAACTCTACTCTCACCTTGCTCTGTGGCCATTCTAAAAAGGGGATCATCACTGACTACAATCGGTGTATCTTGTTTTATTGCGGCAAAATCATTCGTGAAGACAAAGGTTTCTTTATAATCTTCATTTTTCTCACCATTGATGCGGGTATTGCCTGCACATAAAAAACAGTCTTTGTCATAGTCTGGCTTTTCTTGCTCATCAAGTTTTTCAACTTGACCTTGCCAAGGTCGTTTGGCGCGATGAGGTGAAACCAGTACCCATTCTTCAATTAAAGGGTTATATCTTCGATGCGGGTGTTCTGTCGGATCAAACTCGATAGTCATAATATTTTAAGTCCAATTATTGAAAACACCGACAAAGGGTAAACGTTTACCCTTGATTGTACAAGTACTTGTTTATAATTAAAGCTGACTTGATGATAAGCCCATAATTAGTGTATATTGCCATCACTCTCAAGTAGTAAGCAATAATGTAATCATTTACCCTTATGACAACAATAAAAGACGTAGCTCGTATCGCCGGCGTTTCAGTAGCATCTGTTTCACGTGTACTAAATAACGGCCCCAAAGTTAGTAAAGCGACTATTGAAAAAGTATCAAGAGTAATGAAAGAGCTAAACTACACCCCGAATGCCAATGCCCGCGCTTTAGTTACCCAGAAAAGCACTACGCTGGGCGTCGTTATACCCAACTTAATAGACCCTTTTTTCGCCTCTTTAGCGCATGGCGTTGAGCAAGTCGCTCGACAAAAAAACAGGCAATTATTATTAAGTACTGCCATGGTCAGTGCTGAAACAGAAATGCAGGCCATCAATTTATTAATTGAAAGGCGATGTGATGTGATGGTAGTGCATAGTAAAAAACTATCCGATCAAGCCTTGATTGAATTAGCGAATAAAGTGCCGGGCTTAGTACTCATTGACCGCTATATTGAAGCAATCGCGCCACGCTGTGTTTGGTTAGATAATCTTGAGGGGGGTAAAATAGCTGCACGTCATTTATTAGCATTAGCGCATAAAAGCTTTGCCTGTGTTTCCAGTAAACACCAAATAGACGACCCACTACTCAGGCTGCAAGGCTTTCAAAGTGAGCTCCAATCAGCGGGCACTAATATTGAAGACGATCTGATTGAATACGGTGAGCCTACGCTTCAAGGGGGTGAAATAGCCACGCAAAAACTACTCGCTTCAGGAAAAAGTTTTTCGGCACTGTTTGTTTATAACGACGCCATGGCAATAGGCGCCATTTCTACCTTAGAAGATAATGGTTTTAAAGTACCCTCTGATATTTCAGTACTCGGTTTTGATGATGTATTACTGTCAAGATATTCAAGGCCAAAACTAAGTACACTGAATTACCCTATTGAACAGATGGCCATGCAGGCAGCCAACATTGGCATTGAATTAATCTCAAAACAGCCAATGAACAACAGTGACATAAGCTGTAAACATATTCCTAGGCTTGTTAAGCGAGAATCAACCAGTTTTAACGTTAATTAATCTTTTTGCTTAGTCGCAAAGTAGTTATTTCTTTAATTCATCAACACGTTGAAAGTTAATCATAAAACAACATTGCCATACTATTTACTATTTACTGCTATAATAAATAACTCTATTTATACCCAAGCTACCTCAGGATTCAGCTGGAATTAGAAACGCCTTTAGGCGAGGCACTTTGAAGATAATAGTTATTCAGGAGAATATGCTCCTGTATTCTCTATTAACACCATCCGTGTAGCGTTATTATCAATAACGATGGATAAAGCGTTTCTAAATCAGCCATTCTGGGACCTCGGAGCAAATCGCATTCATCGTTATGTAGTTCATTAAGGGAATAAACATTAATGAACTACACGCCTTGATCATGAATCGCTCAGGCGCCCTGAAACGAGCATTTTGAAGTCACTTGGCTATATACTCACTTGCTAGACAAAAAATGCACAGCTAAGCATCTTATGAAATATAAAGTTCAAGAGATAAAATTAAAGCTACCCCCTGCCTTTCTCAAAAGCATTTTATTTTTTCCTCTATTACTAAGCTTTAATTGCTTTGTTTAATAAGCGTCCAAATGGATTTCAAAAAAACTCTGTAGTGCTCGAGTGATATTGGCCACGACCTTATCTGTATTCATGATTTCATTTGAGCATATAGATAGTAAATAAAAATAAGTAGCAGAAAAGTTTAGTGAGAAAAGTCTAAGGCGCAATGTGCCCCTTAACGAGTTAGAGCTAACCGTCACTTTTTCCACATTTCTGACCTAAATTACTCCTCAAAATTAGCCCTGTTTATGTTAACTTGGATACGAAACCGGACGTTAGCCTTGGCTTATCTAGCGACAAGTGATCCGACATTGCAGTCATTAACATCAATAATTTCTTGGGCTGTTTACAGTGTTCAGAAGGTGTAAACCTACCTTTATTATGACAAGCAACTAAGCCAAAACAGTCATAAAGACTTTAAATCAAAATGGCAGCTCTTCCATGGTAAAGTTAACATTATAATCAATGATTATATTATGATTTCTGTTCGCTAATCGCCGATATTAGCCTTTAAAAATCAAGTTCTAATTAGCTTTATGACCAAGTAAAAGCTAATAGCTAGCCAAATATTTTACTCCGACATGCTTACACGACATACAAGCACAATATTTTGACCCAAGGAAGTGGGTCGCTAAGTTAGCTGACTATAAAACCGATAATAATGTATAGTGTTTAAACTGACATGGAAGTAGAACAAAGTGGTGCATCTGATCGCTTTAAACGTACCCATTAAACTGCCTTAGAGTATAGTTTTTTATTGATATACTTAATCGCAGCTAATAAAAATAAAAATGAGTTAGGGAAAACGCATGAACAAACAAGGCTCTCTATTAACGATAGTATTCACTCTACTCTTATTTCTCATACCCACACTAGCGCAAGCATTTACAGTGAATATTGTAAATAACGGCAGGGCCATATTTGCTAGTGATAATAGCCCTTACTCGATTACGTTGACCGCTAAACCAAACTCACTTATTGATATATCTTGGAAGCTAACTTCACTGGGGCGGACTTTATCTAGCGGAGTAAAGTCTATTAGACTAAATACCAGAAAAAACGTGAAAGCCTATTTACCTTTGAGAACCCCGCCGGTTAAATCAGGAGTAAAGGTAAAAGCTCAGTTAATTATCGACGCTGTTTACAGTACCGACTCGACGATCAAAGAGCATTATGAGTTTGATCTGGATATTTATGGAGAAAATATATTTCTACATAAACAAAGTTTTTATCAAAAACTCAATATTCAGTTATTCGACCCTGTAGGGCAAACAAGTAACATCTTTGATAAATTAAAGATTCCTTACAGTACATTATCTAGATCAAAACTAATAAATTTCTCCGATAAAGGCTTTATTGTTATAGGCGTTGGTGTAGATATTAACCATTACAGAGGTCTCCCGACAGTATTAATCGAACTAGCTCATAAAGGGCATCAATTACTTATTTTGCAACCTGCTTCTGCAACATTGCCATTGTCTAAACTTGCATCAGGTTTAGGCGCTAGTTCCCCAAGTATATTTTTATCGAATGAAACTGTAATTCCTAATTATATCCAAAACTATCAATGGGATACTGATAGTGGTATAAAAAGCAATCACATTATATTGAATAGCAACCGTCAAGAAGTGTCTGCCCAAGTTGTCGAGTCTAAACATGAGGGCTGGGATTGGTTTCATTTGAATTATCATCAATCACAAGGGAAACTTATTATTTGTATGTTGCCCTTTATTGATCAATTAGACAGAGATCCCATCAAACAAATTATTTTTGGTCAACTACTCAATTACGCCAGTAACCAGTCAAAAAATATAAAAAATAGATTATTAAAGGAATAAAAAATGAAAAAAATGGCCCTACTATTTACATCGTTTATCTTAACGTTAGTTTCCCATGCAAGCATCGCCACTGAAGATAACGCTGTTTATCCTGCTGCCATTTTTAACTTTGTTGAAAAGGGGCGCAACCTAAATGATATTGGAGAAAAGATTAGTAACGTTATTTTTGCTTCCTTAGTTGTAGATCCAAACATTACTTTAGTTGACCGAGAAGAGCTGGATAAACTCGTAGATGAAGCCACCCTTAATTTATCTGGTATGGTAAATAGTCAACAAGCTAATCAGATTGGTCAGTTAACTGGCGCAAAAATAATTGTTACTGGCACCGTATTTGAAATAGGAGACAATTTAATGATAGTCTCCAAGATCATTGGTACTGAAACGAGTAGGGTTTTAGGTGCATCAGTTAAGGGTAAGGTTGACGACAGTCTTATTACATTGGCAGAAAGTCTATCCGTTCAAATTGCGAGCACAATCAAATCCAACGCGGGAATATTGGTAGCGAAGCCAACAAGTAGAAGTGACGACTTAGCCAGATTAAAAAAACAAGTTAATACTACCAACCTTCCAAGCTTAGCCATTAATATTAAGGAGCACCATATTAATAAGGCTTCAATTGACCCTGCGGCAGAAATTGAAATGATGTTTTATTCTTCGAAAGTTGGCTTTGATGTATTCGAGAAAAATTCACTTGAGGCTAAAAAATCCGATATTTTGATTGTAGGGGAAGGTTTTACCGAGGTTGCAACACGTAAAGGGAATATTGTTGGCGTAAAAGCAAGGCTTGAAGTCAAAGCTATTGATCGAAAAACTAACAAAATACTCTTTGTTGACAGACAAACAGAACTTGAAGTTGATTTAAGTGAAATGATTGCCTCAAAAAAAGCTCTTGCAACAGCATCAGCGAAGATTGCGATGCGCATGTTACCTAAATTATCTGGTTTATAAAAATGGAGCAACCGGAGTCACTTAGGGATAAACTCAACAAAGAGCGTCATATAGGAAAATCACCACTGGCTAGATCGTTATCTTTTTTTGTAATCATTGCTTTTGTTTTCGTGGTTATTCTTCAAGATCGTGGCGTTGATGTGCATCAAAGGCTAACACTTGCCTACTCATATTATTTTGGTAACGTACCAAGCCAAACTGAAAAAAATGTATCGGTTGACAAAATAAATATTGAAACGCCTCCATTACCTAACTTGGAGGCGGCAATAGCTCCCGATATGGGCGGCGGTAAAAACAAAGTAGCACCCAAGCAGGACGTTAACGAAACTCCAAGCATAGCTTTACATACATTTGGCTATGCTCAATATAGTCAATCAAACAACGATGGTGAGAATAAAGCCGAGCTTGTCAGTTCGTTACTGATGATTGAATTAGCTCAAAGTGATAAATTAGAATTACTAGATCGTTCTCTTGTTTCTGCTCTTTTTGATGAAAAATCACTTATTTTAGCAAACCAACTACAAGGTACAGCTCAAGCAGAACTGACAAAGTTACCTCTTTCAGAGTTCACATTGATTGGCTCCTTGTTTTCGTCAGCAGGCGTTGACTCTTATAGCTTGAAACTAATTAAGAATAGTACAGGACAAGTAATAGGAGCCTCTAGCTTCGACTTCTCGATAAACTCTATTCAAGACACTATTAAACAGTCGACTATCCTTGTCCATCAATGGTTAGCAAACAGCAAACTAGTACAAAAATCCCAAACCACTTCAATTCTAAAAAAGATTGCATTTGGTCACTTTATTGATGTTAGCGACAACGACACTCAATTAAACCAAGGGAGAGTTATTACAGATCGACTCATAGAAGAGTTTGTCACTGACAATAAGTATTCAATTTTATCTAGAACACAAATGTTTCCGCTGTTTTTCGAAGAATATCTTAGAATGTTTCAATTTCCTGATAAGTCCCAAGAATCCAGAAGAGCAAATACTAATTATTTAATTCATGGTAAATACAGAGTAAATGGTCCTAATGCGGAGCATGCACTGTCAATATATTTGTATATTGACCTATTAGAGCAAGGTCGCGAGCTTGTGGTGTTAAATGCCGAGAACTGGGATCAAGCATTCCTATTAATTAAAGAAACCATTGTCGATTTTTTACCTAACGTTAATAGTGATATTACCGATAAAAATATTGCAGAGTCTAAGAGGCTACTTATTGAAGCGATAGGTGTGCGAGGACAAAGCTCAATAAAAAAACTCCTTTCAGGAAAAAGAGACTTTTCTGAGTTTGATATTAATGGCTTTACTACGACTACAGATCCTAAAATAATTACGTCCGCCAAATTATTAATAGAACAATCTTACGCAAGCAATCCAGGTAATCAATTCTCTAAACTTGCCCTTGCTAAAATTAAGAGTGCAGAAGGTGACACTGACTCAGCAGATAAAATGACGAGAGAGGTTTTAATTAGTCAAGCCGAGGGTGCTTCAGATATAGCTTTTAGATGGCTAAGCAGGCAACGGATGAAATTACGAAAAAATATTAGTGCATCGGCATTTTATTCGCTTGTAGCACCAGAACAAGCAGAGCAGATAAACCTGATGCTCCACAAAAATAAGTATTTATTGGGAGATAACCATCCTAGGTTTAATGAAACGGTGTACGCAAAGCAGGTATTTTTACGTCCAGAAAAATTGAAACTTGAAAATTTCTCACCTGATATTTCCATTCAAATATTTGAGAAGCTTAGATATTTTTATTATACCCCAGGGTGGCAGAGCAATTCTTTTCAAACAGATAAACACAATGCTGAAGCCGTCATTCATTCCGACATTGCCCGCATGGCAAGCAATGTTTATATTATGGATAAAACAAGATTACCATCAATTGATATCTATGACGAAGTACGATTAGAGTCTCAAAAAAGAAGGCGATCCAACCTTGAAATCGCAGTAGATGGCTTTTCCTCAAGCGCATTTTTAGATAACTCCTATTTACGCTCGCTAATATTTCTTAGTCACAGTTTATGTCAAACAGAAATAGCTCGCTGTAGTGCGGGACAAATGATTAATTCTTGGATAGTAGAAAATACCAAACCGAAAAATATCACAGGACGTGGTGGTTGGTATATTAACGTTACACCAGATATTGAACAAAGAGATCGCCTGATATTCCTCGCCGCCGATGCAATAGATCGCGTACACGAGGCCAACACTTCGGAAATGTTTAAACATTCTTTAGTTTCTGATGCGTACTTTGTTAAAAAATATAAAACTAAGTTGGACTTGCTTCTTGATGAGAGGCGTTCAGATAAATCAAAAGAACATGCAAAGCGAATAGCGTATGCTTATCGAGATCTCATACGAGCACACTGTATTCAGCTTATGGAAGATCCTCGAGGTTTATCAAAACCTCAACACTACGTGATCCCTATGGAGTCTTTTGCAAAATTAGCGTTTAAAAACGAAAATATAGCCTTATTACGAAAATCATTACTCGCTGAAGTAGCTCTAGAATACCCTAAAGTATATCCATACTTAATTGCCAACACCTATCCAATTGCTCCTTTTATAACACAAGAGCAGGATGAAATGATCGCTAGCGTGGGCTCAGGAAATATAGTGCCCATTGAAAAATCAAAATTTATGAAGCTGGCATTAGGTATTTTTGAAAAACGGATAAAATCTAACAAGATCAAAGTTGCAGAAAGTTATCTCCCTTACTTTACAGACTTTTATGGGCTGTCCGCAGAAACAGCAATTGATTTTTCTTATTTGTATCACAATATTGGTGACTCAGCTCAGTCAGCTAAAATACTAACCTCTTTTGGGAAAAGTGCTTTCCACATCGATAATTTCGACTTGCCTCATGTTAATGGTGATTATGCCCACCAGGGCTTTGATAAAAATGGTTATTTAGTTTTTTCAAATAAGGAAAATTCAGAAATATATATCACCTATAGTCCAAGAAGTTCCTATAAAACTTTTGACGACGATAAAACTGTTAACGCTTATAACGCCTATTTCTACTATAACAACAGTAAAACAAATTATAGTCTGGGTGAAAATACCCGTAAATGGAAGCTACACACCACAGCAAAAACCCCGTACTCAGGAAACCGTAATCCTAAAAACCCAGAGAAGTTTTCCTTTGGGAATGGCGGAAAGTTATCTGGTGACATGCGATGGGTGTCAGCTACTTCAACAAGCCTTGGAATTAAAGAACCTGAAGAAAATAAAGTGGTAGAAGCAGCTTCTCATGATAAGTACTCTTTAATCGAAGTTTCCCCCTTTCAAGCTAACCGACTACAGCAACCTGAAAATATTATAGAACGCATGTTTGCCGATGGCCTTAGATTTGAAATTAGAAGAGAAGAATACCAATTTGATGTCAGTCAACAATTCGCAATTAAAGATTTTTCTCAAAAATCGGCCATTGGGCCACTGAGAGAGTCTGACTTCAATGCTTGGTTTGCGAAAAAAAGAAACCTCAATACCGTAATCGAACAATTATTCGACAGAGGTTACCTATCGGTTAAAGGGATCCCTTTATTCAATAATCCTCGGGAATTGCGAACACAATTAAAAACTGATTTTCCAGAATATAGCGACTCTGAACATCACAGTATATTAGAAGCCCTTGAAAAGGCAAAAAAGGTCAATAACGCTGGATATGTTGAAATTTACCATCGTAATGGAAACGCCTGGGAGTTAGCCTCAACTCTGAACCCCGAAGATGCTATTTCTAACCGAAGATTTGGCATATCAGTTGCCATAACCGATAAACAAGCGTTGATTTGTAGTTTTCAAGATGGAATATATAGTTTTAAAAAGGTAGGTATTAAGTGGATCCAACAAAAGAGAATAAACGCAAGGTGTGATCAAGTTGTTATGACGAATGACTGGGCTGCGGTTAGTTCACGGGAGAAAGTATCAATCTACAAAAATGAAGAAGGATCTTGGCATCAAACGCAGATATTACAACCTGATAAATATCTAGAAAGAAAAGATCAAAAACACAACTTTGAATACTTCGGAAATGCTTTAGCTATATGGAATGATACCTTAGTTATCGGTAACCGTTATGGAGGAGATAAACGAATAGGTGAAGCTTATATTTTTTCGATACAAAATAATGAATGGCAACAAACAGAAATATTAGCGCCAAATTCTAGTAACTCTTCATTTGGCAGCTCTGTTGCAGTAAATGAAAATACCTTAGTGGTAGGTGAGCCAACTAACGGTGACTCTAAAACACCTATATGGCAAAGTGGCTCGGTGTTTGTTTATGCCAAATACAATAATCAATGGCGGCTTTCATCACAGCTTGTAGCCAAGGATAGAACTAAAACTAGGAAGTTTGGTAATCAGGTATTGTTAAAAACAGGTAAAGATCCTGCTGTGCTAGTTCTTTCAAGGAAAGACGTATTTAGATACGACTTGTAATTCTAATCATATAAAGAGAATTTTATATAAAAATACAGGGGAATAAGAATAGTGTTAAGTGTTATTAAGCAGCTGAACCCTATTCATTAGTATGTCTAGCAACATAAAAGTGATAACTTCTTAGGAAATAATTTATGTCATCTATAAGGTCGAAAAGTTGTCCCTCGTTGCATCTAATTCGTTATGCTAGCAAAAAAAGTATTAAAGGTAATATTATTAAGGGCAGCTATAGGCTCTGAACTGCCGTTAGTAACTCAAAAGCTAATGTCTCTGGCTAGAAGCTGAAGTATTGATTTAGTTACTCGTAGCTTATGCAATTGGGAGCACAGATGTAATTGTCCAATTACGAGTAGATAAGAGGTATATTACTCAGCACTATAGTTTCGCGTACAAAAAAGTAGAGGTTCACTTGAAAAGGTATTTGACGATTGTTGCCATTATAAAATGAATTAAAATCGAAATATTTATGATTTTTATGTAAGAATAATAAGTATAAAAACTGTCAGTCTTCGATTTTTGTTGTGCCTGTTTATGACGTAATTATATATAACATCGCAAACAGGCACACTGCTTTACTCAAACGACAGTTAATCCGCGTAGCCACTGCCAATGGCATTAAAGGGAAGCTCTAATTCAAGCTCAGGGACTTGAAGGCCTATCCAAGCGACAAAAGTATTGCTATTAGGGCCTGGGAAAACACTGTACTCATTTATCCAAGGATAAAGAGCGATAGCCTGCTGAATCTTAGGAATGAGTAATGAGGCTTTATCACCTTTAATCGAAAGTAATAAATCAGGTTTTGAGCCATACCAGTATCTATCTGGTGTAAGGGTTTGATATTGCCTAATTGCAGGTAACCCACGTTTTACTTGCCAGCCTATAACCTCATAAACACTATATTCAGTCGCTTTCTCTGCTTTAATTGCGATCCAAGGGTGAACAGCAAACCAGCCACGCCAACTAAAAGCATTCGCCGCATAAAATTCAATAATTGCTCTGTTGTCTTCACTTGGCGCCGTTGCAATACCTGCAGGCTGTCTACTCGCTGTACGCCAATCATTATTCGAACAAGCACTGATAAGTAAGACAACGCAGATAATACTAAAATATCTCATATTCCTTCCCATACACTGGTTAATTTATAAATTTCAATTGCCTTACACTGTTCGATTGTTGCAATATTTGGCTTAGCTGATTTCTTTTATTGCTCGCCCTATACCATCAACCGTTAGCGGAAACATTTTGCTGTCAATCAACTGATTGATCAGTGATATAGAATGATAATATGACCATTGCGGCTCAGGTTGTGGGTTTAACCAAGCAACTTTAGTAAAATGACTGGTTATTCTATTCATATAGTCACTGCCTGGTTTTTCATTCCAGTGCTCAACACTTCCGCCTGGCGCAATTATTTCGTAGGGTCCCATGGTGGCATCACCAACAAATATTACTTTATAATCAGAGCCAAAGGTTCTTATGATTTCTTCTATATCAATGGTTTCGGTGTAACGTCTTTCATTGTCTCGCCACACTTTTTCGTAGACACAGTTATGAAAATAAAAGAATTCTAAATGCTTAAATTCACTGTGCGCTGCTGAAAATAACTCTTCGCAGGTATGAATATATTCATCCATAGAGCCACCAATATCAAAGAACATTAATACTTTTACTGCGTTATGACGTTCTGGCTCCATATGTACGTCTAACAAGCCGCCATTTTTCGCCGTTGAACTTATTGTGGTATTGATATCAAGTTTTTCACTAGCACCGGTACGGGCAAATTTTCTTAATTTTTTCAACGCCAGTTTTATATTTCTCGAACCCAATTCTCGGTCTTGGTCAAAGTTTTTAAACTCACGCTTATCCCACACTTTTACTGCGCTATTATTTCGGTTTTTATCCTGCCCTACTCTAATACCTTCCGGATTATAGCCATAAGCACCAAAGGGAGATGTCCCACCTGTGCCGACCCATTTACTTCCGCCAGCATGGCGTTTTTTCTGTTCTTCGAGGCGCTCTTTTAACGCCTTCATTAATTCTTCAAGGCCACCTAACGACTTGAGCTTTTCTTTTTCTTCAAGGCTTAAGTTCTTTTCAAACTCCTTTCTTAACCAATCTTCAGGTAACAGTCGGTCAAAAATATCAATCTGTTCAATACCTTTAAAATATTCAGCAAAGGCACGATCATACTTGTCGTAGTGAACTTCATCTTTAACCATCACTATTTTAGCAAGGTTATAAAAGTCATCTACATCCGCAAAAATCACACCCTTTTTCAAAAGTGCGATTAAATCTAAGAGCTCGCGCAAGCTACACGGCACCTTGTGCTTTCTTAATGCTAGAAAAAAATCAATAAACACGGCTATATCACCTGTTTCTTCGGCTCATAAAGGCGAGCTTTTCCAGTAATGTAACGTCTTGCTCATTTTTCAATAAGGCGCCAAATAGTGGAATAACATCTGATTTATTATCCATTAATACGTCTTGAGAGATATCATCAGCCATTAACAGTTTCAACCAATCAATTAATTCAGACGTTGAAGGCTTTTTCTTAATGCCCTTTAATTCTCTTAACTCAAAAAATACTTCTAATGCTTGCGTTAATAGCTGTTGTTTAACATCAGGATGGTGAACATCTATAATTTTTTGCATTTCAACTTTTGTTGGAAATTTGATGTAGTGGAAAAAACAGCGTCGTAAAAACGCATCTGGTAATTCTTTCTCATTATTTGAGGTAATAATAATAATTGGTCGTTGTTTTGCTTTGATCACCTGCTGAGTTTCATATACAAAAAACTCCATTTTATCAAGCTCTTGCAACAAATCGTTAGGGAATTCTATATCCGCTTTATCAATTTCATCAATCAGTAATATAGGTCGTTGATCTTCTTCGAACGCCTGCCATAACTTACCTTTAACAATATAGTTACCGATATCGTTGACACGTTCATCACCCAACTGGCTGTCACGCAATCGTGATACCGCATCATATTCGTATAAACCTTGTTGCGCCTTCGTGGTCGATTTAATGTGCCATTGGTACAACTTACAGTTGAGTGATTTGGCCAATTCTTCAGCCAATTGTGTTTTACCTGTACCTGGCTCACCTTTAATTAACAACGGTTTTTCTAGTGTGATCGCGGCATTAACGGCTAAACGAAGATCGTCTGATGCAATGTAATTCTCTGTACTGTTAAACATATTACTACCTATTTAAGAATCTATTGAGAGCCTATTAAAACTCTACTCAGATGACAATTTTATCAATTTAAAATTGTCAGTGTAAATTAGCTGATGATTTATGCTTGTCTGGATAAAAGATAAGACTATTGAGTTAGTCGTCTTCAAATTCAGTGCATTTGTGAACGAAATAGTAACACCAATAAATGCCAGTAAAAACACAATAATAAAACAATCGTTTTAATTGTCTGTTTTTATTTTATAATAAGGAAATTACAGTATATAAAAGGTAAAAATATTATGATTACTATTCATCATCTTAATAAATCAAGATCGAAACGCGTTATTTGGTTATTAGAAGAACTTAAAATACCGTATAACATAGTAGAACATCAACGTGATCCAATCAGTAATTTAGCGCCAGAGAGTTTGAAGTTGATTCACCCTTTGGCTAAAGCCCCTATTATTGTTGATGGTGAGATCACCTTATGTGAGTCTGGCGCGGTAATGGAATATATCCTTAATCAAACAACAGCTGATACATTAAGACCCGCAACTAACAGTCATGAATATTATCAATACTTAGAGTGGTTGCACTTTGCAGAAGGCTCGTTAAGTTTACCTGTGATTACAACATTACTGATGTCTATGGAAGATCGTGATGGGACAAAGCCATTGGATGGCTACATCGCTAAAGAAATACAACTCGACTTATCGTATATCGAAAGTACATTAAATGAACGCTGCTATTTTTCAGGTGATAATTTTAGTGCGGCAGATATTATGATGACAATAATATTAGAAATTGCTGATAATCTTGGCTTACTGCAAAACAGAATAAAGACCAACGCTTATCTTGCCTCTATGCAACAACGTTGCGCTTACCAAACAGCAGCAAGTTACGGATAAAACCACATTAAATTCGCTGCTGTAATAGCTTATAAAGCTTACGCATAACCATAAAATAACCCTTAGGAATAACCATGAAATTAATCGATTTTTCGATAAATGAAAAAATTGCAGTAATTACGTTAAAAAATGGCAAGGTTAATGCTATTTCGTCTCAAGTAATAACAGAAATAAATAGCGCATTAGATCAAGCAGAAACAGCTGGAGCCGTGGTAATTATAACAGGTCAGCAAGGTATGTTTTCAGGTGGTTATGATCTAAAAACTATGAAAGAAAGCTCCGCTTCAGCTGTTGCTCTGGTTACCGCTGGATCGACATTGACTCGTCGTATGTTGTCATTCCCATTCCCTATAATTGCGGCTTGTAGTGGTCACGCTATTGCTAAAGGTGCCTTTTTATTGCTCAGTTGCGATTTTCGTATAGGAAGCACAGGTGCATTTAAGTTAGGATTAAATGAAGTCGCTATTGGCATGACTATGCACCAAGCAGGTATCGAATTAGCGCGTAATCGCGTACCTATTAATTATTTAACACGCTCAGTGATTAATGCTGAATTATTCAGCCCTGAAACAGCAATAGCGGCCGGATTTCTCGATACTGTTGTTCAACCTGAACAATTGATGGCGACAGCAATAGCGGCTGCTAAGCAAATGCTTACGCTCAATATGACCGCACATCACGGCACTAAATTAAGAGAGCGAAAAGAAATGTTGCAGGCGCTAGATGTTGCAATAGAAATAGATTCAACCATGACATTAAATTTGTAGACCAAGTTTTAAACGTAAGTCATAGGAGCAGGAACGAAGATATTAGTCACTTGTTGGTAATATCTTCGGACCGTTTAGCATTGAATAGAGCGGTAAGTATATCACTGACGACTTCGCCACCTCCAATGGCATCCAATGCTAACCTTGTCTCAGTCTCATCAATAACTTTATAACACGCAAGACAATCTACAGTTGAGTTGCTAAAACCAGACCTTGTTTAATTGCACGCTTAGCATCAAGCTCTGCCGCCACATCTGCACCACCAATTAAATGGTATGGCTTATTCAAACCTGCCACTAATTCTCTAGCAGGGTCTTGGCCGGCACAAATAATGATATTATCAACATCGAGTATCTGTTTTTCTCCTGCGATGCTTAAATGTAAACCTGCATCGTCAATTTTGTGGTACTGACAAGAAGAAACCATTTTTACTTGCTTGTTTTTAAGACCCATACGATGGATCCAACCAGTAGTTTTACCCAAGTCAGCGCCTACTTTAGTCTCTTTACGCTGTAGTAAAAACACTTCACGTGCGGGTGCTGATACTTGTGCTTTGACCCCTTCAATACCTGCGCGTGCTTGCAGTGTCATATCAACACCCCACTCTTTCATATACGCTTCAATATTTTGACTTGTCGATTCGCCTGAATGTACTAAATATTCAGAGACATCAAATCCGATACCACCCGCACCAATTACCGCTACTTTTTTGCCTACCGGCTTTTTATGTCGAAGCACATCAATGTAGTTCAAAACTTTTTTGTGCTCAATACCTTCAATAGGTGGTGTACGCGGATTGATTCCCGTAGCTATCACGACTTCATCAAAATCACTCTCATTTAGCTCTGTAGCAGTTACTTTAGTGTTTAATTTAACGGTTACACCCGTTAACTCAAGTTGGCGAGAAAAATAACGAATTGTTTCAGAGAATTCTTCTTTACCTGGTACTTGCTTGGCTATATTAAACTGCCCACCGACTTCATTTGCCCCATCAAAAAGTGTTACCTCGTGACCTGCTTCAGCAAGCGCTGTAGAGGCAGACAAACCTGCCGGTCCTGCACCCACTACTGCAATTTTTTTCACGAGCTTTGTTGGAATAATATTTATTTCTGTTTCAAAACAAGCACGAGGGTTAACTAAACAACTGGCCATTTTCCCTAAGAACACATGGTCTAAACAAGCTTGATTACAACCAATACATGTATTAATTTCATCGCTACGACCTTCTGCCGCTTTATTAACAAATTCAGCATCAGCTAAAAAAGGACGCGCCATTGAAATCATATCGGCATCGCCATTTTGTAATACTTCTTCAGCCACTTCAGGGGTATTAATTCGATTGGACGTGATCACTGGGATACTAAAATGTTCCTTATACTTGGCTGTTACCCAAGTAAAAGCAGCACGCGGCACCTTGGTTTGAATAGTAGGTATACGCGCTTCATGCCAGCCAATACCGGTATTGATAATTGTGGCTCCAGCCTTTTCAATCGCTTGACCAAACTGAACGACTTCTTCAAAAGTACTGCCACCTTCAACAAGATCCATCATAGACAAGCGGAATATAATGATAAATTGTTCGCCAACGGCTGCACGGATACGACGAACCACATCAACACCAAATTTTATCCGGTTCTCATAAGCGCCGCCCCATTCATCATCACGTTGATTGGTTCTTAAAGCAGTAAATTGATTAATAAAGTAGCCTTCAGACCCCATTACTTCAACACCATCGTAATTTGCTTCTTTTGCTTTTAGTGCCAGATTAATGAATCCTTGCAGTTCGTCTTCTAGCATTTCAGCGGTAGCCGCTTCTGGTTTAAATGGATTAATTGGCGCTTGAATGGCCGATGGTGCAATGGGTTTATGATTAAAGGCATAACGACCTGTATGCAGTATTTGCATACAAATTTTACTGTCATACTTATGTACTTCGTCTGTAATCGCTCTGTGTTTGGCAATGTCTGCTGCTGTTTCAATCAACTTAGTATCAGGGTGAGTAGCACCACGTTTAGTTGGACCATAACCGCCCGTTACAATAAGCCCACAACCTCCTTTGGCACGTTCACCAAAAAAGGCAGCCATACGTTTGGTTCCATCGGGGTGTTCTTCTAAACCTGTGTGCATTGAGCCCATTAGAATTCGGTTTTTAAGCGTAGTAAAACCAAGATCAAGTGGTTCAAACAACTTTGAAAATTTTTGCTTAGACATGGTTTTCTCTCTTTATATTGCGCAGTGAAATTTCAATACTTTCACTGCTTATGTTAAAAAATGAGGTTATTCCGCACTGATTAATTTATTGGCCAAATTAGGATCACACACCCCAAGCTCAAGTTGACACTGTCAAGTTAGCGTAAACAAAAGATACACCTTGAATATGACACTGTCAAGATTGCTTGTTCGAGTGTTTATTGCTAAATTGCCTGTTATGAAAAATATTGAAGAAAAATCAAAGTATCACCACGGTGATCTACGCGAAACGCTGCTGGTAGTGGCGACTGAAATGTTACAAGAAAGTGGTCTAAAAGAAGTTTCCTTACGTAAACTTGCTTCACGTGTCGGCGTTTCTAGAACAGCCCCTTACCATCACTTCAAAGATAAAAACGCCCTGCTTTGTGGTATAGCCGAAAAGGGGTTTGAGCAACTACACCAAATCAACAAATGTGGCTCTAAACTTGAAAAACTGTCAGTAAAAGAACGTTTTTATCGCTTTATCCATGATTATATTCAATTTGCTAACAACAACCCTGAACTTTATGAGTTAATGTTCGGCCGTACAATATGGAAAGATGAAAGTAGCACGCTTGAACTGCGTGATTCAGCCTATCCTTGCTTTCAATTTCAAGTAGCTATGACTCAAGAATGGCAAAAACAAGGGCTGTTTAATGTCGATGATAATGCCTTGCGGGTATCCCAAGTCTTATGGGGCACAGTACATGGCATAGCTAAGCTATTCATTGATGGTATATATACTGATAACAGTAAAATTGATGAGATTTGTGATTATGCAGTCAGACTATTTCTAACAAATTCGAAAGAATAAAAATATTTGCCTATAACGGCTATCTGTTCAAAAGCCAATAGAAAGGTGACATGTCAGTTACTTCAACTATGATTATTAAATGCATGTACTATGTTTTATCGTTTATTTTTCTTAAGGACTAACATTTGAGCAATATCTTATGACAAATAACCCCGAGTCCACTGCGCAAAAAATAACAGTCGATCAACTTGAGCCTGGTATGTATGTTTTGTCTGTTCGAACCAAAGGTAAGGCGGTCAGTGTAAAGTCTGAAGGTTATATAAGTTCTAAAGAAAGTATCCAAAAGCTGATTAAAGCAGGTATTACTCACTTAACCGTAGATCCCAGTAGACAAAAACAAGTAGAAAAAATTGATAAAA
The DNA here is from genome assembly GCF_002836255.1 of Colwellia sp. 75C3. Lineage (GTDB taxonomy): Bacteria > Pseudomonadota > Gammaproteobacteria > Enterobacterales > Alteromonadaceae > Colwellia. Next base: position 351,653 of record NZ_PJAU01000061.1, read on the forward strand.
TCCTGCCAGAAGTTAAAGAAAAAATAACGCCAGCCAAGTCGAAAAAAACGGGTAATGGGATTTCATTAGATCAAGAAATGAACAAAGCCAGTAAACTCTATGATGATGCAAAAAGTTTACAGCATAAGATCCTTAACAACCTTACCGAACACAAAACGATTAATGTATTAGAAGCAAAAGAATCTACCGATGCCATTGTCGACTCAATATTTCGAAATAAAGATGCATTATCTTGCATGACACGCCTACGTATTAAAGATGAGTACTTAGTAGAACATTCGCTCAATGTTTCCATCTTAATGGCTTTATTTGCTAAGCATTTAGCCTTTGACCGTGAAATTATTGAACAACTAGCCCTTGGTGCTTTTTTGCATGATATCGGTAAAGTATTAGTCCCGCCTGAAATATTACACAAACCAGGGAAGCTGACACCACAAGAGTATGATGTGATGAAAAGCCATGTCGACTTAGGCATGCAAGTGCTCAAAGAAAGCCCTGACTTACCTGAACTCGTGTTGGAAGTAGTACAGCAACATCATGAACGTCTTGATGGTAAAGGTTATCCTAATCAGTTAAATGAGCAAAAAATCACTCAGTATGGCCGTATGATAGCCATAGTGGATAGTTACGATGCTATGACGGCAGAGCGAGTTTATAAGGCTGGTATGCATCCTATCAAAGCCTTTAAAATTTTAATGAATGATGCACCGAATAGTTATGATAATACCTTGGTTGAACAATTTGTTAACTGCCTTGGTATCTACCCAATAGGTACTTTAGTCAAACTTACCAGTGGTAAACTTGGCCTGATAAGCCGCTTAAATACAAGTCAGCCTTTACAACCTTGTATTCGAGTATTTTATAACACTCGACTTAATCAAGCCATCGCAATGGAAGAGCTAGATCTTAGTCAAGCTAAGCATAAAGATCAGGTTGATTGCTGTATCAAGCCTAGTGAGTTCAATATTAATTTACTCCGTTTTTTCAAAGCGGCTTTTCAAAGTTGATCAATTCATAGAGCATAGCTACCAGCTAACCACATTTAAGGGCTATTATAACTAATAGTAGGTATTAACCTTTGTCCCTCTTCGCCTTATACTTTCGATATCTGTTGATATTCTTCTGTAATGCTTCTTTTACGGTAGATTGCTCAACAAACTCTGCTGCTTTTTTCGGATTATTGCGAGCAAGACTTCGATGAATACTGTTAGAAATATTCAACATGTCTTTGTCATTGCTTACTAAGTGGAGATTATTGATGACAAAGTCCGTATTACCATAAACCGAAGATTGGAGCAGCTTTATGGTCGATTGTCCCTGATCAATTTCCGTTTGTTGATTAAGCCAATTCAATGCTGTTTCTGGATCCTCCCTGCTCCATTTAACAATTATATTGTCGGCATAACGTTGTTTTACTTTTGGTTCCGCCTTATCTAGATACCAGTTGGCCGCCGCCGTTGGTTCAGATCTTATCCAGCTTCTTAATACTTTTTCTTGTAACTTTGATCTTTCCTCACTGTCTTCAACGGTCTCAATCCATTCAATGGCTTCTTGTGGATCGCGTGTAACCCATGAATGAACAACATTATCTTTGAGTCTTCTGTCTGCCAATTCATTTGTTCTTTCCATCAGCTCCGAAAACTCAGCTTTTGTAGTAAAAACCTTTGTCATGCCTGTAACAGCACTGTATGTACTCCTTGAATTATGAGAAAGTTCGATAAGCCTATCGAACGCACTCTGAAAATCCTGTTTAGTTAATTGCGCGAAGATAGGATTTAGTACATTTGAGTTATTAGCAACGATACCTTTAGATCCATTTTGATTAATAAACCAGTAATACGCGGCAAGCGCATCTTTTTTCGTCCAGGTTCGAATAACACTTAATGTTACCGACTCTTTTGATTTTTTCGAGGTAAGGTGTTCTTCTATGTAGGCCAATGACGCTTGCACGTTCTCTTCAGCATATTTACTTAACAATATGGATAATAGCGATAGATTTTCTTTATCATTAGCCGTATTTTCCAACTGCGCCAAAGCTTGTTCTAATTCTTGTTTGCTAAAGGTATTAATCAGGTTATAAGCTTTTGCAATACTCGCCATATCCATACCATTACCAAGTATTGATTTAATCTCATCTAATGTTTCATTCATGCTGACGACCGCCACTTTAAAAGTATTATTATTGTGAGGGGTCTGCTTTTTAGAAGATGTTACAACCGTATTTTTTATGTTTTCATTATCTACGAGTAATGCATTTTCGGTCAATATAGAACGGTTAGAAGACGTTAGCTCGGATGACTGAGATTTATAACTATAACCAAGATAAAAAGTGATAAGCAGGGAGAGAGTCCATAGCAGTCCAAGTATTTTATTCATTAATCCTATATCCTTATTTTTATTTTTATTTTTAAACCAACGAAGACTACCCAATTTTATTTGTAAACCCAGAACGGATTTGAACCACCCCTCTTAATAAAACACTGGTAAAGCCCTATTACTTATTTTACTTGATCTATATTTTGTCTCGTTTAAATAGACGACTCACTGATGGGATATTAGCTATATATAATAAACCTTAATTTAATTAATCCGTTAGGTTATCTAATGCAATACATAATCTCATAATTTTAGGCCCGCACAAGTAAGTGGATATAAAAAAGATGTAATAAAGGTACAATAAAGATAAACAATATTTTTAATATAAATGTCTATTTAGTGTACTTTTATCCACATTAGTTTCTTTCCAAACAGCCCTCCTTATTCCATGGTCTATAAGGAGCTGCTCTAACGATAAACCTAGTTATTTATATTCTGCGGCAGGTGATTCGAAACCAGAGATCCCTGCTTCGATATAAACGGGTATAACTTTCATAATTAAAAACCGCAAAACTGTATATTTAAATAGTGTGGTTTTATTGGATGACTTTAGGACGTTTTATTAACAAAGACAGCATGAAAAATATATTTTCACTCTGTGAATATCAGCTTGGCTTATTAGTTACGTTATCTTTTATTATTCTATTTTCTTTAACAAAAACATTAGCTTTAGCGTATATGTTTCCTATACTTCATTTTCTAAGAGGAAAATATATCTCATGAAATAAATAGCCCCTTGTACAGAAACCCTATCAAAGCTTCAACTTCGTTTAGAGTTAATTTTAACTCATGCTGGTGAAGGCATATATGGCTTAGATGTTACTGGAAAAACCGTTTTTGTTAATAATGCCGCGGCCAAAATGGTTAATCTTACCTTAAAAGAAATGCAACAAAGCTCAAATCACTCACTTGTTCATCACCACAGACCAAATGGCAGTGAATACCATCAGCGAGATTGTCCTATTTTTTCAACGCTTAAAGATGGCATGCCTCGTCACGGCGATGATGAATATTTTATCCGAGCTGATGGTTCATTTTTTCCTATTGAATATTTCGCCAATGCTATTATTGAAAATAACGAAATTACTGGTGTCGTGGTTAATTTTATAGATATTACGCAGAGGAAAAAAGACAATGAGTTACTTTTACAGTATCAAACAAACTTAGAATCATTGGTCAATAAAAAAACCCAAGCACTACAAGAAGCAAATAAGAAGTTATTGAAAATGTCTTTAATAGACGGTTTAACCGATATTTCTAATAGACGCGCTTTTGATACAACTTTAGCTAATGAAATGCTTCGTGCGACTAGAAATAAAGAACACCTTACCTTGATGATTGCTGACATTGATTTTTCAAACAATTTAACGATACATATGGACATTGTGCCGGCGATGAATGCTTAAAGGCCGTTGCTTCAACGATAAATAAAACCTTTAGAAGGCCTGGTGATTTTGTTGCCCGATATGGAGGAGAAGAATTTGCAATAATTATCCCTTCAATATCTCTCGACCAAAGCATAACAATGGCAAACGTGTTAATTAAAAATATAGAATCACTTGAAGTTGAAAATAAACTTTCAAGCTGTAGCCGTTTTGTCACCATAAGTTTAGGGTTAGTAAATTATATACCTTCACCGGAGAATACCGCTGAAGAACTGATCAATTTTGCTGATAAAGCGCTTTATCATGCAAAAAAAACGGGTAAAAATAAGTGTGATATTTATGAGTTAGATAAATTCTAAGATTCTTCTCTTTTTGTTCCATAACATTATCGCTTCAGTGCCCGCTTTAAACTGTTGTGATATAAAAATATCACAACAGTTCATTTAGATATATTTATCATCAACTTAATTAGTGAAAAACTCACTTATGCACGCTTTTTATAGCAGAATATAGATATAATCTCCACATTATATGCAACCAGCACCTTATTAAATAATATCTATCAGGCGACAATAATCATTGTTCAAAGAGTTGAATTATTATTTTTTAAATAATGACTAACTTAATGTTTAAAAGCTCGATAAACTTGTTCTTCATATTTTTCTTTAGTTATAAATACAATTTCATTTAAATAGGAGCACTTAGTGCCAACATCTTCACTTATATCAGCTACGTCAGACAACAAAATTGCCGCGCCAATTGCTAAAAAAATTCCCCATAAAATGGAAATTCATGATCATCAACGTATTGATAATTATTATTGGATGCGTGATGACCAGCGAACTGATGAAGAAATATTAGCACACCTTAATGATGAAAATAACTATGCTGATGTTATGTTAGCGGATCAAAAACCGTTGCAAGAATCACTGTTTGAAGAGCTGAAAGCGCGTATCGTCAAAGACGATAATACCGTGCCAGAAAAAGACGGTAAATATTGGTATCACAGCGAAATTAATGGTGAGCAAGAATATTCAAATTATTACCGTTCAACCAGCTTTTCAGGTGAAAATAAAACGCTGTTATTAGATGTTAATGATCGAGCTAAAGACCATGAGTTTTATGATTTAGGTGATTTATCGATAAGTCCTAATGATCAATTAATGACAATATCGGAAGATACTGACAGCCGCCGTATTTACACTATTTACTTTAAAGACCTGAACAAACCTTCTGACTCACAAGACGTTTATTTAACAGATACGCTCATTGAAACTGAAGGACAAATTGTTTGGGCTAATGATAATAAAACCGTATTTTATGTAAAAAAAGATCTAGAGACCTTATTAGGCACGCAAGTTTACCGCCATAAATTAGGCACGCCGCAAGCTGATGATGTGCTTGTGTATGAAGAAGACGATCACAGTTTTTATATGAGTTTAGATAAGAGCAGAGATGATTCTCAGCTTTATATTTGTTTGCATGCCACTGAATCAACCCATTATTTAGCGCTCAGTGCAGATGAGCCTGATGGCGAGTTTGACGAACTATTTCCGTATCAAGAACAGCACGAATATCACGCTGATAAAATGGGCGAAAACTTTTATATTGTCACCAATTATCAAGCTAAAAACTTTAGATTAATGAAAGCCGCTGTCAGTCAGGTTAATGATATCAATAACTGGCAAGAAGTGATCCCACACAGAAAAGATGTATTGCTAGAAGGCATTGAATTATTTGAAAATTTCATTGTGGCCACTGAACGAGAACACGGACAAATTCGTTTTATTGTTCATACCACTCAGGGTGAAAATGCTGGCCATCACTATCCTTTATCTTTTGATGATCCTTGCTACTTTGCTTGTCTTGGCGATAACCCTGAGCCAAAAAGCACCACAGCAAGATTATACTATTCAAGCTTAACAACACCTGGCTCTTTATTTGAATTCGACCTAGCTACCGGTGAGCGAAAGCTACTTAAACAGCAAAAAGTATTAGGTGACTTTACCAAAGAAGATTATCAATCAGAGCGCTTATTTATTACTGCTCGTGATGGCATAGAAGTACCGGTATCTATTGTTTATCGCAGTGATAAATTTAAAAAAGATGGCACTAACCCACTACTACAATACGGTTATGGTGCTTATGGTATTACCATAGACCCTGACTTTTCCAGTCAAACGTTGAGCTTACTCGACCGAGGTTTTGTTTACGTTATCGCTCATGTTCGTGGCTCAGAAATGTTAGGCCGAGAATGGTACGAAACAGGAAAAATGGCACATAAACAAAATACCTTTAACGACTTTATTGATGTTACTAAGGCATTGGTTTCACAAGGATATGGCGCTAAAGATAAAATATTCGCCTCTGGTGGAAGTGCTGGCGGTTTGTTAATGGGTGCAGTGGTCAATCAAGCACCTGAACTCTATTTAGGCATCGGCGCCCATGTGCCATTTTTAGATGTGTTAACAACTATGCTCGATGAAAGCATACCGCTAACCACCAATGAATATGACGAATGGGGTAATCCAAATGAGGCAGAAGCTTACAATAGCATCTTAGCGTATTCGCCTATTGATAATATCAGCGCGCAGCACTACCCCAACATTCTTGTTACCACCGGATTACATGACTCACAAGTTCAGTATTTTGAACCAATGAAGTGGGTAGCAAAAATGAGAGAGTTTAAAACAGATGATAACCTGCTGCTCTTTAAAACTGATATGGAAGCAGGACATGGCGGTGCTTCAGGGCGTTTTAAAAGTTTAAAAGAAAAAGCCTTAGAGATGAGCTTTTTTATCTCATTGTTAGCTAAGTAAATTGCTGACTTTGTTATTCACAAGCTTGGTTTCTCACGTTTGTGAATAACAAAGATCACCTAAAAAAATTGAGCTGAAATCCAAATAATTATTTATCTATTTAAGTAATGGTTTCATTATCTCCAATTTACCATCAATTGGCGTAGTAATATCTACACCTAAAATTTGAGCGAGCAACGGCATAATATTTACATTCTCAACAGTAGCTAATTGGAAACTTTCCTTAAACGCGGGACCTGTAGCATAAAATATTCCATCCATATCTTTAGTATTAAACTGGCTCCAACCATGATTGCCTTTACTCGTTTTTCCCGTAAAACCAATTGACCAATCTTTATCCGTTAAACAAGTGATATCACCAATACGGTTTGTTTTAGACGCATTAAATTTTGTTGGAATATCTTGATATTGATAACATTGATAGTGATTAGCTTGTTGATTAAGTTCTGCAACCGTTTCAGCCAATGTGCGTTTAGATTTTCCCTCATCATATATTAATACAATGGGATTAGTTGCTACCACTTTATACTCATCGTTTAACCATGTTGGTAAATATTCGTAGTTTTTAGCCGGGTAATCTACCATGCCGTGATCAGACACAATAACAATATTGACTTCAAAATCTAGCAAACGTACCTTACTAACCATTTCTCGAATAGTATCATCAACTTTATTAATAGCGGCAATCAGTTCAGCTGAATCTTGACCAAAATGATGCCCTGCACTGTCAATATCATGAAAATAGGTTGTAATGAGTTGTGGTCGTTCGCTTGAAGGAAGCTTGTACCAATTTAAAATACCCTCTATGCGCTCATGATGTGTGGCGTTATGATTATATGTTTTATAGTGGGACGGATAAATGCCCGTAATAGCTGCTTCTGAGCCTGGCCAAAAATAACTGGCTGTTCGCATATCTTGCTCTTCAGCAATAACCCACAGCGGTTTACGTAAATAAAAATCTGCATTAGTAACGGCATTTGATTCTTTAATATTGTAGCTTTTCTTTAAGTCCGGTGCATAAAAACGATTGGCCACTATGCCATGATTTTCAGGATATGACCCGGTTATAATACTCAGATGATTAGGGAACGTTTTAGTGGGAAAAGCAGGACGTAATGACGTTAAGTGAGCCGATTTTTTGGCAAATTCAGACAAAAATTCTGGTTTGTATTTATCAACATAATCCCATCTAAAACCATCGAGAGAAATTAATAACACATAAGGTTTAGGCTTAACAATATCTACCACCGTATTGGATGCTTTTTTCGATTCAGCAGTACACGCATTTAAGCAAAGTAATACGGCTATTATAAGTAATCTTTTCAATGTGACTCTCTAATAAAAAGGACTAAGTTGACGATTACACTAATAATCGCCACTGTAAAAATTAATTGTTTTTTTGTAAAAAATGAATAGTTGAGGTCCAAATTCCCGCTAACTATATATTTTATTTATAAATTAAGCCATTGTCAGTTTATTTATAAAGCGTGATAATCAAATTGATTTAGGGTGTGAATATATCAGCGTCAGCAATAACACGACTAACTTTATATTTTCCGTATGGTGATTACATGGCTATCAACGTTGAGTTTTCTGCACGTCTCTCACTGTATCTATCTAACAAAAAATCACTTTGATCTCGCGTTAAATAAGTAAAACGCATCAACTCCTCCATCACATCAACAATACGGTCTCTATAAGGGGATGCTTTCATTAAACCCTCTTTAGTAAACTCGTTATACGCTTTTGCTACAGAGGATTGATTTGGGATTGTTAACATTCTCATCCAACGACCTAATATCCTCATATTGTTGATTGCGTTAAAGCTTTGTGAGCCCCCTGTTACTTGCATAACGGCTAATACTTTTCCTTGTGTTGGCCTAACTGCGCCAAGTGATAACGGGATCCAATCTACTTGAGTTTTCATTACTCCTGACATATTTCCGTGTATTTCAGGTGACGACCAAACTTGCGCTTCAGACCATGTCACTAATTCTCTAAGTTCTACTACCTTAGGGTGGTTAACTGAATCCTTATTATCAATCTCACTATTATCAATCTCACTATTATCAAATAATGGCAGCCCTTTGGGATTAAAAAACTTTACTTCTGCGCCCATTGTTTCCAATATTCGCCCTGCTTCTTCAGCGCTTAATCGGCTAAACGAGGTTTCACGCAATGAGCCATATAACATTAATACGCGAGGTTTATGGATACTGACTTTGTTAACGGTGTGCTTTAGGTTAAATTGTTCGTTTTGTAAGAAGTTCATATTAATTCCAATGGGTTTATTTACCCATAAGACGATGGACCTTACAAAAAGACGAAAAATATTATATAAATAATGAAAAACTATCTAATGACAAAAATGCGCCCAAGTTCAGGAGTTAATCAGTAAAATGAACATAGAAGAACTATGGCAAGATTACAGAGCGGCGTTGAAGCGGTTTATACATGCGAAAGTATCAAATGAAGCTGATGTAGAAGATTTACTGCAAGATATTTTGATAAAAACCTATAACAACCTTGATTCAGTAAAAGCACAAAAGAGCGTTAAATCATGGTTATTTCAAATAGCTAATAATACCATCATTGACTACTACCGAAAGAACGCCCGTACTCAAGCAGCGATTATTAAAGCGTTATTGCCTGTTGCTGATTCACAAGAGAGCAACGTTGACTTGTCAAACTGCATATCTCCCTTTATTAACGCGTTGCCAGATGATCACGCCAGTTTATTAACCGCTATAGATTTAAATAACCAATCACAAAAGCAATATGCTGAACAGTTAGGCATCAGTTACTCAACGCTTAAATCCCGCGTACAAAAAAGTAGAGGTCTGCTGAAAAAGGTGTTCGACGATTGTTGCCATTTTAAAATTGATAAGATTGGTAATGTTTATGATTATGATGCAAAAACAAAAAGCCGATAATCTTTCGATTAACGGCTTTATTAATGTAGTGTTAGCAATGCAAGTAGATAAATTCACTCCCTGCTATTAGCTCATATGTTGTTGCTGTCGCTTTAATGCTTTATTTTTACTGACGGTTTCCACTTGAGGAACCGAATACAGGTTAAGGCTACTAAACAGGCTTTTTAATTTAGCTGCATCGTAATCTACTTCAATTTTTTCAATAACAAGTTGATGTTTTTCCGGATATAAAGCTTCTACCGCTTGTGAAATTAACTCAAATAACTTCTTCAGACTAATTTTATGAATTTGTCCTGTTTTGTTAAAAATCCACTCGGTAATCGCCATAAAATCATCAAACGGTTTATCCGACAATATATGGGGTAAAACGTATTTAAAACGCCCTGAATTACCAATCATGTCCCAATAACGTGCGAAACGGTTAATACGTTGCATGGTGGTAAAGCTTACCCTATCAGTACTTAATATATTAAAGGGCGGTAATGGATTAAAACGAAGGTCGAATGCTTCAGTATGTCGAATGATTGGACTACCTCTCAAACGTTTCAAAATACCCATTTGAATTTCATGCGGTCGACAATGATAAAGTTGATTGAAACTATCTTTAAAGGTGTCTAACGTTTCACCCGGTAAGCCAAAAATGAGATCCGCATGAATATGTGCATGGGTATTATCTTTTAGCCAAATTAAATTCTCTTTTGACTTAGCGTTGTTTTGCTTACGGCTAATATTCTTTTGTACTTCAGTATTAAAGGTTTGTATGCCAATTTCAAACTGTAAACTACCTTCAGGAAACTGCGCTAACAACTCCTTTAATTTTCTAGGCAAGTGATCGGGTACCACTTCAAAATGAAGATACAGATCATCAGTCATTTTGTCTAAGAAAAACTGCATTATTTGCATGGTGGTTTTAATGTTTAAATTAAAGGTTCGATCAATAAATTTAAAATTTCTTGCTCCACGTTGATAAAGTATTTCCATTTGTTCAAGAAATAACTCTAACGCAAAGGGTACCGATGTTTTGTCCAAAGATGATAAACAAAATTCACATTTAAAGGGGCAACCACGCGACGCTTCAACGTACAGCAAACGGTGCGTTAAATCTTCATCGGTATAATATTGATAAGGTAACTCTAACTCGCTTAGTTCTACCGGTTTTGAGTGAACAATTTTTTTATCTGGCGGCGTATCGTTTATAATATCTTTACACAGTTGATAGAAACTTAAATCTGCCGGACCCGTTAATACATAATCAGCACACTGCACAATAGCTTGCTGATCAGTTTCATAACTGACTTCAGGGCCGCCTAATATAATCTTAACTCCGGGTGCAATAACTCTTAATAGATTAACAACAGCTGTCGTTTCAACGATATTCCAGATATAGACACCGAAACCAACAATGCTTGGTTTTGCTGCTAAAATTTGTTCAACAATATCCATGTCGCGTGTTTGGATAATAAACTCTTTTATTTCACATATATCCTGTAATTCTTTTAAATTCGCGTACAGATAACGTAAGCCAAAACTGGTGTGAAAGTACTTTGCATTAAGTGTAGCCAGCACAATTTTAGGGGTGATTCCTTCACCTTCATCACGGCTTTGATTTGTAGGCTGTGTTCCCTTGTTTACTGGCCCAGGTTTTATTGACTCTAGTTTTATTGGCTCGGATATTGTTGACTCGGGTATCATTGAAACAGGAGTATTGCCTTCAGTGAGGGGAACTTGTCTGATAGTTAGTTCTGGATTATTTTTTTGCTCGGCCATGCTGAAGAGTAAATGCCTTTGATTAAATACTGTTAATAATATAGCCGCAATTATACTGTGATTACTTATTATGTAAATGAAGATGAGTAATGAGGCTATCTCACAAGAAGACTAAGCGAAAGCCACTATGTCAGAAATTGTGATCCTTAAACTAAATCGAATTTAAGCCATCAGATTCAGAATCTCTCAGAAGTTTTCGAAACGAAAAAATATTAACGTTCACTTTGCGCTTTGTTGACATTTCAGTTAAAAATATTGAGATATATTTTCTAATGAATTAACTACCAGCGTTATTACGACTTTATATAGGCCGTTTAACTAGCATTGGCTAATCAACTTATGAAGTATTCTGATAAAACGCGACTTAATTAACTACGTCGCGTTTTTTGGTTTAGATGGTTAACTAATTAATGGTTTTAACTAAAAATTGTTAATAACAAAATAGTCTTAATATTTACCTTATAGATAGCTGTATTTATATACAGCTATCTGCAAATCCTCCTTTCTACAAGAAAGCGTGCAAATTGCCTTCTTTTACACATCTACCAGTCAAACAGTTATTTTTAACTTATTGATCTATCAATAACAATAAAGTAATCTCTTGAAATTATAAAATTATGGACGATTAATCCCATCTTGTAGAAAGAAGGAATTTCTCCTCATATTAAACTGTTATATTTAAAGGAGTTTAATATTTATGCAAACATTCAAAGTGTTCACGTTACTTATATCAATCCTATTTAGTTTTAATAGTTTTGCGAGTGATTCCCCCTTCAAAACTGTTCAAGAGTTTTTTGCAGCAACATCAGCTGTCGACCACTCTAGACTTAGATCGCTAGCGACCGAAGACTTTCAACTTCTAGAGGTAGGCGATATATGGGATATTGATAAACTAGTATCCGTCATTCAACCTTCAGATGAAAAAAGGCTAAATTACTTTAATTTGATAACCACTAAAGTTAATGGGGACATCGCTTGGGTCAGTTATTGGAACCAGGCAAAATTCGTTAAAGGGGATGAATCGTTTAAAATGGCTTGGCTGGAAAGTGCGGTATTGGTGAAGGAAAATTCTAAATGGCGAATTCAAATGCTGCACTCCACAAGAATTAAAAAAGATAAATTTCCTAAAAATATAGTAATGACAGAGTTTACAGAGTAATTAAATATAACAAGTTGCTTAAACGGAAAAATAACAGCTGGCCATCGCTTCGCGATTATAGCCAACCATTATTTTCCGCTTAGCAAGGCGTTAGTTGCCCCCACAAATTAGATTAATATTTATTTTAGTGTTTGGCGTGTTTCATAAGAGTTTATTGTTTGTTTCATTCTTTTTTGTGGTAACTTTACCGCATTCAATTGTTTAGCGTTTTTGGCTAAACAGTTTCGCCTAAATGGATTTAGTGTTTTTTCGCTCAACTTCCTTTAGGTTAATCAATTCACGTTTGCATTTATCGCTTAATAGCTTTTGTGTAAACGGCTCAAATTTAATTTGGGTGTTAAGTGGCGGTGGGTGTTTGCTAATTCTCACTTCCACAAATTTATTTTAGCGATTGCTTAGCGTGTTGTGTTTTAAAACACAGCAACTAACAAGGCATTCAAAAGGACTAAAAAAAGTTGGCTGCCGTTCGTGCCTCACTATTTTAGCCAACCATTTTTAGCCTCTTAATG
>NZ_PJAU01000029.1 GCF_002836255.1 Colwellia sp. 75C3
GATAACCACTGATTGATTCGCGGTATTAAGCGTTAACGTATCATCGCTTGCACCGCCACTGATTAACCCCGTGATGTTGTCCATCAAGGTCAACGTGAAGTTATCGACTAATGTGCCACCCGTAAGGGTATTGAAATTTACAAAGTTAACTTCATCAACCGTACCGTTATTAATCACACCTTGGTTGGTTGCATTGATTGCCCAAGTA
>NZ_PJAU01000030.1 GCF_002836255.1 Colwellia sp. 75C3
TAGTTAAAGTAATGCCCGTTGGTGCTTCGTTCACATCACCGACATTCAGGATGAAAGCTTTATCAGTAGTAAGGCCGCCGCTGTCTGTTGAGGTCACGGTGATCGTAATGGTCTCGGCACTTTCATGATCTAAGCTTTCAGTATCTTTAAGTTTCAGTGCGCCATTAACCACTTCAAAGCGCGTATCATCAACGCTGTAACTGTGG
>NZ_PJAU01000054.1 GCF_002836255.1 Colwellia sp. 75C3
CCTGCAATAGGCGTGAACGATGCGCTAACCGAACAACTCGCTGCAATGGTACCCGTAGTATAAGTATTACCCGATAAACTGCCATCACAGCCAGTGACCGCACTAATAAAATAACCACTAGTAGGTGTCACCGTAATTACCGTTGTAGTACCTTGATTCACCGTTTGTGTTGCTGGAGAAATTCCGCCACCAGTACCCGCAAGGGCTGTTACTGTGTGCGTAATTGGTGTGAATGATGCGCTAACAGAACAACTAGCAATAATGGTATCAGTTGTATAAGTCCCCCCGGATAAAGTCCCATTACAACCAATGACCGTATTAATGTTGTAATTGACATCAGGCGTAATAGTAAATGTTGTAGTCTCACCATCAACAACCACTCTAGATGCTGGATCTATTGCCCCACCAACTTCAGCACTTGCATTAACTATATGACTGGTAACGTCAGCAAAACCATTATGATCTCCGATGAAACCTTGCGACACTACCGTCACTAAATTATCATTATCTCCAACGGTTTGACTCCAAGTAGCATTTAAATCACCTGAGCCTGGCTGAACCTCTAAATACCAATCACCTACTTTTACTACTTGCTCAAAATAACCACTGTTATTAGTTAAAGCAATAAAACAACCTGCACTATAGACATTAGAACAATCATCACCATCTTGATGAATATTAACCTGAACATTGGCTAACGCTGTATCCTTGCCAGCAACATAACTATTTCCACTAGCACCTAACCGGTTAAAGACATAACCGGTAATAACACCATAGCCATCCCCAAGTATGGTGACATCTTCCGCAGTGGTTGTTAATGGCTGGAATGGTTGCAATCCTATGTTGTTAGGGAGAACAATATCAAGTTCATTTTGATAAGTAGTCGCCCCCATATCATTACTGACATCAACATTAAAGCTGATGATTAACGTGCGATTAGCGGCTACGGTTAAATTAGACCAAATAGGTTGAGAATTAGATACATCGGCACCATCAAACGAAGGTTCAGTTGATACGCCTCCAACAGTTGCCGAGTTAACTTGATAGGAAAAACCATTTACCAATATATCGGTAACACTGATGTTATTTATATCACTAGCTAAAGAATTGGTTAGTTTTATTTGATAAGTAGCGACTCCACCGGTAGCAACATAACGAGTTGATGTTGACTTTTCAATAACCAAGCCACCAATCGAAGTAACTACACTTGCACTAGCATCGGCAGCATTATCGGCACTGACTGTTGCGGTACTGGTAAATGAACCTTGACTGCCATTAGGGAATACAGTAACACGCTTAGTCGTAAATTCACCGGCGGCTAAGTCACCAACATACCAACTCACATCACCTGAATTACCTATAGTAGGAGCCGAATTAGCGTTAGGTGAGCTAGCATAATAAGTTAATTCTGCTGCTAATATATCAGTTAAGCTTACATTCGTTGCGGTAGCATTTCCCGTATTTTTATAACTCATCGAAAAGGTGATACTGCCAATAATATCGGTTCCTGACGTTGCCGTTACCACTCGATCTAACTCGAGGCTATTGGAAGATATATTAACGATAACTGCTGGAATACCATCAACCTTTATCAATTGATTTAAACTAAATTGATCGGTTTTATTCACATATACCCGCGTACTATTACTTACATCGGCCGTTACTGTAGCGGCAGGATATGCGGTGGTACCTGTTTGGGTTTTTAACAAGGTTAATACTGGTGCTGCATCGGCAGATATAGTGGCGGTGCCTATGGCATTCAGTGCATTAGCCGCACTAACTGTTGAAATAAAAGTGGCCGTGGTATTACCGCTAGACAAATTATTACTCACTTTTCCTTTAAAGCTTAATGAAGCCGTAGCCGAAGATGCTAAATCGCCAAGAGTGTAAACCACGCTATTATTGATGGTATCAAAACTGCCAGTCCCCACTGACGAGGTAATAGCACCAACAAACTGTATATTAGCTGGAATAGGTGTAACAACTTTTACACTAGTAGCACTAACTGAACCATTGTTAACGACCTCTATGTCATAGGCCACTTCACCGTTAGGGCTTAAACTAGTATTAGGAGAAGCAGTAACCGTTATATCTAATAGCGGATTGCCGGTAATGGCCACTGCGACTAAATTACTAGTCACCGATGATAAAGCACTACCTGTGGCTGTCGCATCATCATTAATAACGGTGATACCCGCAAGTAAATTACTAGTACTGACAGTCATTGAATAAGTATATGTTTTTGAGGCGCCTGCGGCTAAGTTACCAAGCGTCCAACTGATATCATTACCTGACGGCAGACATGAATCACTACAGGCGGAATATTGAAAATAATCAGCGACAGGTAATGTATTTGCTATAGCAACTCCCGTTGCGTCTGCTCCACCTATATTGGTAACGGTTAAAGTATAAATAATAGTATCACTAGGTTTTAGGCTTGACTTATCTGCAGATAAACTCAATGCAAGCTCAGCGACAGCACTACTGCCACCTCCATTGTCACCAATAACGGCAGTTTCAGCCGAAGCCGTTACACTAGCGGTTTGATTACTGGTAATTGAGGAATTGGCCGTTAAAATATCTCCTCCAGCGGTACCCGCAGCAACCTCACCTTTAAGATAGACCGTACCTGAACCACCAGCTAAAACAGTTCCTAATGAGAACGTATGGCTTACGGTCGCAGAACAAGTATTCCAAATACTGCTATCTGTTAAATACTGACAACCAGTAAACCCTGACGGTAAATTTGCGACTAATTGACTATTATCTGCGGGAAGTTGGCCACTATTGGCGTATGTTTGTGTATAAGTAAGCGTAGGCGTGCTAGCTGCAGCAATGCTGGTATCGTCGACTGACGTTGATAAAACTAAATTTGCTGGAGGGGTTACACAAAAAGTTGAACTAGCAATACTTGCATCTACTGAACCGTTAGAAACGCCATTGACAACAGTGCCTCCGTATTGAAACTGTGCCTGTAACGTTTGGCTATTATGATTTGATTGCGCTTCATAAACCCATAATAATATGTGATTTTTCTTTAGTATCCCCGTAGGAACAATCGTTGTGGTTAACGCCCCTGTTGTACTACCGCCAAAACTATCAACTACCGGCGCAGCAATAGCCACTCGATCGCCTGTAATAGTGTCGTAATCATAAACAGAAACCCTTAGGTTAACGGCCTTACCATTTGCTCTATCAACAAAAACAGTACTGGTTAAAGAACCTCCAGCGAAAGAGACATCTTGAGTACTTATTGGACTTTGGTAAAATCGAATAGCTTCAATAAAAGCATTTCCACTTTTAGAAGGCGCCGTTATGGTAACTGAACCGCCTGTATCACTAGCGGTTGGAATAGGCGATGATTTTGCTAATCGCTGAATAACGCTATCATTGCCAACACTTCCAGAACCATCGAAACCAACATCGCCCCAGATATCAGTAAAATAATAGCTATTACAAGTCTGGCCATTGATGCCAACATTGACCTCAGCATTCACTTGAACACCATCGGTCCAATCAATAGTCGCTTGGTCTGTAGTCGGGTTTAATGCAGTGAAGGGATCAGAAACATTAACCGTTAAGGTGACACTACCGCTAGCACCCGCTGCGACAGAGGCGAGATTCCAGCTAGCAACCCCATTACTTTCACTACAAGATGTAGAACAAGAAAAGTATGTTAACCCCTCAGCGATAGTATTATTGACAATGACATTGTTGGCTGTCGTATCACCATCATTTTTGTAAGTTAACGTATATTCAATCGTACCACCCGCATCAGCTTGAATGACATCTGCAGCTACAGATAAGGTCATTAAAGCTGGGCTGGTAACACTCAGTCCCGTTACCGCAACCTTTGTCGATGCATTATTATCTATTATCGAACTATCGGGTGCTGTGACCGATAATAAAGCACTACTAGTTAACGATGTTAAACTCCAGGTATTAGCAACCGTAACGGTATAACTGACACTACCAGAGATACCTGCAGCTAATGAGCCTAAGTCCCAGGTAATTTCGTTCCCTGACAAGTCGCATGTTAGACCAGCCGCGCAAATTACATAGTTAATGCCACTCGGGAGAGTAGATGTAATACTCGCATTAGTAACGGGTACGACCGAGTCATTAGCATAATTGATAAAGAAAGTGATTTCCTCTATACCATCAGCCGCAACACTGAAACTACTGGGTATAATAGCCAGTGACATGCGGGCTGAATCAACAGAAATTGCCACAGGGCTACTTTCGAGATCACCAAATGATGTCAGTGAATAGGCATTATTATTATAAGTACCTGATACCGTACTTGCCGTTGCATCAAAACTTAGCGTCAATGACTCCCCTGCAGCTAAAGATACCGGTGAAGATAACGTCCATGTTAATGTTTGCCCTGATTCGCTTGGTTCAACTGGAACGCCTGCAGTTGAAGATGACTGATATGAAAAACCATCAGGTAAAACATCAATAATATTTGAAACCACAATAGCAGAGTTGTTATTGCTAGGATTACTTACCACAACGCTATAACCAACGGTACCGCCACCTGCAACACTGGTCGCATCCGCTGTTAATGAAATAGTTGGCGCTAAGCCACAGGCATTAATAGCCGTGCCAAGAATCGCTATTTGTTGCCCTGTTACTGCGGGATTACCGTACCAATTTTCTGAACTACTATTTGCTAATACAGGGGAATGCTGGGGAAATAAACTCTCTTGCCCATTAACCCAACTGCCAGCGATATAGATTTCGTTTACACTATCTCCTGATAAATAAGAAATCGTTCTATTATCAATACCAGAAGCAACCATGCCATCATCAACTTGGCTGTTATCATCAAGTGCTTGCACACCAATTAAAAACTTACCTTTGGGCAAGCTGGTTGCATCCCACGACGCCGACCAAGAATTTAATGTTCCTGCATCAAGCGCACCCGTTGTATTTGTTTTTATCCACTCGCTATCGGTATCTGCTGCGGTTGCTTGACCATCACCATTTGCATCATACCAATAATAAAAATCAACACTTTTAACCGATGGGATAACAACACCATCTTGTAGGGCTAAAGTGTCCTGAACGGTCGCGTTTAATTCATAAGTTCCCGGACATGTATTCGGAGAAACAACATCGACACTCGAAATTATGGGTTGGCTATAGGGTTTACTTTGATTAAATGACAGGTAGTCACCAAAGGGTGCAGCCACACTCGGATCAGCCAACCACTTTTTACCTATTGCGCAATCTTTTTGTAGTGGGTTATTTAAACTGTTAGCACTACAAAACATCATTGAAATTGGCGTATCACGGGTAATGTTTGGCCCTTTTTTACCTGATGAGTCAAATTTTTCAGAAGCATCAAGCATTTTTATCGGGATTTGATAATCAATAAAATATTCAGTACAAGAATTGTGAGTGACTACTTTTGCTCGGGTAGTTCCATAATCCCAGCTAGTTTCAGCGGCGCCATTAGGCCAATTTTCTGTAGGTGTTAAACTATCAGCAAAGTTGAGTATTTTATCATTATCACCAATAAAAGCCGTTGGGTTATGGCCAAGTAAATGGATATTAGGATCATTAACATAATCTAACGAATGGCTTGAGGTGTCTCCCCAAATGCCTGAAATTAAATCGATTGCTTTCGCAGGGCTACCACTAGAACCATTTAAATGTGCGGCTAAAGAGCGATAACCAGAACCACCTAAATCGAAAAAAACTGTCCATAATGCGGATGACCAAGGCGCGGTAGCACCCGCAGAGCCGGAATTTTTACCGGTGGCATAAGTGTGAGCTGCTGCCTCAACACGCCAGCGAAACATTAAAACATCATCGGCCTCAGTGGTACCTTGACGCATTGAATAGTAGATACTGGGTAACGACTTATCAATACACGACGAAGCAACATTGACATAACTTTGTGGTGATGTACCACCATTAGAAGGATCTTTTGTTCTTGGATCGGCTAACTGATTTTGAAATCGAGTGTAAGGTTTCCACTCACCACAGTTTTCAGCACAATTGATTGCATCATTAGGCTCACTTGGCCATGCAACGGGCTCAAAATGAATTGCCGAACCCGTGCCATTATTCCAAAGAGGAGGGTATGGTTCCGCATTACTAACAAACGACAATAAAAACACCATAAAAAAGAGACTAATATTTAATATGGTCGATTTTTGTTTCTGAATTGGCACTGATAGATCCTTAGTGTTCAAAGAATAAATTTGACTAATATTTAAAATAAAACAGGTAGTTCAGAGGTGAGTATTAGAAGAGAGGCTTAATCCATTAACTACAACACTGTCCATACATGAAAATATAACTCAATGATTATATGGATACTTTTTTAAAAAAGTATGATTTTTGATTATACCCACATCTTGCACCAACATACAATTACTAAAGCACACACTTAGACACATTCAGACACAATAAACTATGCTAATAAAATCAATCGTGAATGATGAGTAGTTAGATAACAAAGGCTAATAGCCTAATTACGCAAATGGTGTAAGATCACTTCGCTCGTAGTATTGGTTTGCGGTTTATCCCCATAAAAATTTCCGCAATGTAAGCATAGAGTGATACTGCCCTCAAACTCAGCTATATACCCGTTACCATTCAAGATGCAGGTTTCAGAGTGCTTGAGCAATTTCAATACAAGACGCACCTTTGTAGTAATGGTTACTCCCTTACAAAAAGGTGCAACGATGTAGTGATGTTGCTCAAGCGCTTCTTCGATGGGTTTAAAATGACTTTATACCGCGTTAAATAACCAAACCATAGAGTGACTATGTTTAGATTATTTGCCTTGCCTAAAGTGATTTTAATTCCCACTGAAATCCTGCACTTTGATTGGTAACGGGTATATATAAATTAGCGGTTGCTCTACAGAACATACTTCCCTGCTGAGAATATTAATTTTTACGATAAATTCATATTCGTCTTCACAGTAGAGGTTACGTTAACGCTGATATTTTTCTCTTATATCGATAAAATTTAAATTTTAATTTTAATTTATGGTTGTTTATTAGAATACTATACCTTTACATTGTGTTTTTATAAGGCAATACGCAAAAAAAAACCGACAACACCATGAAATAATTAACTTATGTACAACATTGTTAATGACTGACCTTTCTCAGTAAATATTAACAACATAACTTGAGAGAATTTCATGACCCTATTAACTAAAAATACAACACAACCTCTTAGTTTGATTTACCTAGATGCTAATGCCACCACTCAAGTTTTACCGCAAGCGGCAGCAGCCGCTTTATCGACCATGGAAACACTTTTTGGCAACCCAAGCAGTAGCCATATTACCGGCCTTCAAGCAAAACAAATAATGGATAAAACCAGGCAACAAGCTAAAAATATTGTCGGTGCTGGAGCAGGTAAAATTATATTTACCAGTGGCGCAACTGAAGGTATTCAAACCGCTATTTTGTCCGCATTACTGCATGCTAAAAAAACACTTAGTATTACCGCTAACAATACTAAAGATTATTGCCTTCTATATGGTGCAACCGAGCATAAAGCGGTGCCAGAGTCTCTTAAGCACTGGAATGAAATTCTTGAAATCAATGCCGAAGTAAAAGCGATTCCCGTCGATGCAATGGGACAACTTGATATGGACTTCATCGCTAAAGAGGTACCAAATGCCTTGATGATTTGTACCATGGCCGTTAACAATGAAACTGGCGTTTACCAAGATATAAGTCTATTAGACGAAACCATACGGTCCAATAACCCAAGTACAGCGTGGATGGTAGATTGCGTGCAAGCGTTAGGTAAAACAAACGTAGACTTAGCACAAACCAGTATTGACTATGCCCCTTTTAGTGGCCACAAACTTTATGCCCCTAAAGGTATTGGTTTTATGTACGTTAAAGAAAACGCCCCCTTTACCGCTATTATTGCCGGTGGCGGTCAAGAAAGCGGTCTACGTTCTGGCACCGAAAACTTACCGGGTTTAGCTGCGTTAAGCGTAATATTTAGTATGTTGTTAGGTGAAAGTGAATCTAGCTTTGCTCCAGTAGAAACCTTACATTTATTTCGCCAACAAATAGTGTCGGCATTAACACAAGCTTTCCCTGACATTGTTTTTAATCATAGTTTTGAAAACTCAGTAGCAACCACCATTAATTTTGCGATTCCTGGTTTTAGCTCTAAAGAGATTATGGATTTATTCGACGCGGCAAATGTTCGCGTTAGCTCAGGCTCAGCTTGTAGCTCTAAAGTAACACGTAGTTTCGTTTTAGATGCCATGGGACTGCCTGCGTGGCAAAGTGAATCAGCTATTAGAATGTCTTTTGGTCCCGCAATGACTCAAGAGGAAATTGACATAGCTTGTAGCCGAATAGTTTCAGCTGCTCAAGCATTAGGACAAAGTTGTTTGACTCTTGATACACATATTATGGACACGAATAACATCACCGATAAAATTGAGCTAGATGGTCTTGTGCAATTTAAAGTGGGCGGCAGTTGTAGCTGGTTATATGTCGACAAGACAACTCAAACAGCACTGTTTATTGACCCGTTAGCTGAAGTGACTGAACGCCTACAAACATTACTGACTTGTCGAGGACTTGATTTAATCGCGGTTATTGATACCCATGGCCATGCAGATCATGACTCTTGTCGTACAAGCATCGCAAAAGAGTGCTTAGCCAAGCAACAATCTGACGCACTTGGCTGGCCAACTGAGGCGAAAACAGCAACCATTGATAATCAAGAATACCAATACATCACTATCGGTGATAAGTGGTTAGTTAAAGTCGTAACACCTGGACATACTGATGACAGCATTAGCTTATTATTGTGCGAACCAGTCAGTGATTCAATAGAAAAATTACATGTACATTATGCTTTTTGTGGTGACTTAATTTTAATGGACAGCCTTGGTCGAACAAACTTTTCAACCAGCAGTGCTGCAGATATGTATTCAAGCTTACAATTAGTGAATAAACTTATTGGCGAGGAAAGTCTTATTTGCCCTAGTCATGATTATCACAACGAATTCACTACCAGTATTGCCACAGAGATGGCACGTAACTCGCTACTCAACCAAGTAATGAAATGTGAAATAAATACTGAAGAGTTCTCTATTGAAAAAGTAAAAATGGATAAAAAAATTATTGATGAGTCAGGCAGTGAAATTATGTGTGGCGCGCTCAGCAGTACTTTAGGCGGTGCTTGCCAGAAAGTTGTAGTACGTGAATATAACAGCGTCAGTTTAACTGAGGCAGTAAAACAATCAAATAAAATGACCTTGATTGATATTCGTGAACCACATGAATACGCACTACAACACGATGAAAAATTCACAAATAATGTGCCGTTGACTCGACTAGTTCAATTTGTACAAGAGCATCAACAAGATAAAAAACAAGAATTAGTATTGGTCTGTCGCAGTGGTAGTCGTTCTCAATTAGCTGCTCAAGCCCTAGGTCGGTTAGGTTTTGAAAATGTAGGACACTTGAAAGGTGGTTACGCTTTACATCAGTACTAATCACTCATTCGAATATACATATTCAAGGTGACGGTGCGAGATACTACTCAAGTGATTTAAGACTTGGCGAAAAACGTTACGTACTAATTCCATTATATTAGGGTGTGTTAACTACCTAAATACAGGTCTGTTGATAGCGATAGAAAACATATTTTTTATCGCTATCACACATGCTATTTATTCATCCTCCTTCAGCCATATTTTGTAATAGTCGTAATCGTTGTTGCTCCTGTTCAGAAGGTTGATAGTCGGTATCACTTAAACTAGACACCTCAAAATCTTTGATTACATATTTTTTAATAGCGCTATCACCATATTTTTTTGGCTTACCGGGTGCTGGCGACATTAACTCAATTGAAAAGGTCGATAAATAAAAGGGCCCTTGTTTCTTTTGCAATACTGATTGATGCGCTTTTAAATTTATATGTGCATTACCTTTATTGAGTTTTTCTTTACTTACTAAATGTGCGATGGGTTGGTTGTTCACATCAAATAAGTTTGCCCTAACTCGATAAAGGCCTTTCTTTCTTGTGGTTAAATTAGCTTGTAGCACCATATCTGCATCTTGATTAAATGCTGAATTGAACCCTTCTAGGGTAGCGACTGAATCAACATATTTTAGCGCTAGCGCAATAGTAATATTCTTACCATTCACCGCCGCTTTTATTGTCGCTTGCAGTTGCGCTGGGAAATCTTGTTTACCGTCCAATTGTGCATACCAACCATTTTCATCCTGTTCAAATTTACTGGTTAATAACACCTTTTTGGTAGTAAGGTCGATAAGTTGAAGTTCAGCATTATCAATATTTTCTCCTGTAAGCGTAGCTAACACTTGTTCTGGATAGGTATAACGATACTTTGATAGTGCAGCAGTGACTTGAGTGCCATTATCGTCGACAGGAATAGATTGAGGATTGAAGTGGTTTGGCTGCAAACGATCAAAGTCATTGTCGCTTAGCGGTTGAGAGTACGCTGGAAAGTTTAATTCTGCGGCATACGCTTTAGCGACTAATGTAGCAGAGTCATTCGAAGTGATCTGTTCTGCCGTTGCTGTAAGTAAAGTCTTAACTTTAACAGCATTAGCTGGCAGTTTTTTGTCTTCTAACTGTGGCATTTTTATAAGAGTTTCATTAGCAGTTTCTTGCTGTTGCTGCTGCTGCTGCATTGAAGGCCAAAAAAGCCAAACAGTGACAACAACAATACTCATTGTCACCATACGTTTTAAAAATTTGGTGTTTTTCATAATTCATTCACTTTCCTGTTTAATGGGCTGTTGAAATCTCATGATTTACCTCGAAATAATAACAGCCATTAATATTTGTATTAGTTAGGAATCGCGTCATAAATTAGCGTTGACATACTGTCATTATTTGAATTTTCTACGTATAGATAATTGCTTTTCCAAAGCCACCAACCAGAAGTTTGGGTGTAGGTATCAAAATGAATACTCTCGCCGGATAACAAGTTTTTCTGATTACTTGCTGCGGTCACTTTACCTTCCTGCTGTGGTTCAAGTAATGAGCCATGGCTATAGTCTTCACCCATAAGCATCGGATAGTGATATGGCATAAAACCTGAAACAGCATTGTTTTGATTAGTAATTTTACCGTTAAAGGCTACTTGCGAACTACAACTGCCAAAATGTCCTTGGCGATTACCGCCACATGAGGAATGGCTGCCAACAACACCGTCGTCATGACCTTGAATAAATGGGCTAGTAACGCCTAAGTATTCACTTGAATCACCAACAAAGCGTAAACGAGGAATTCTAGCATCAGGTAATGGTGCAAGTTGTCTCGCATTATTAACTTTTAAATCATGCAGCACGCCCATTTCATCGCTAAGATCGCCACCTAACCAAGCCTCTAAAGCCGCTTCGATAATAAAGGTCCAGCTTTCTGTATTTTGCGCAACACTTACCGCTAAGTCGGCAAGTTCACTACCACCGCCAGCACCGGCAATATCAAAAGTAGCAACGATATTAAGTGGTGCTAAGCCCGCATTATCTAACCACGTTTCTTGGTTCTCAATAATATAACGCGCCACTAAATCACCGGTAGAATGAGTGACAAATATACAGCCCGGATCACAGAAGTTACTTTCAGAAAAAGATTTTAACTTTGGCCAAAGATAATCTGTTGCAATTTTACCTTCGATTCGTTCATAGGAGGGCCAATCTATACGGGCATCGCTGAGGTCATTCCAATAACCTTTCCAATAGTTTTGACCACTTTCTGTGACATTACCGTCGGATATTAATTGTTGTGGCTGTAAGCCATGGATAAGCACTATTTTATATTCTTTGCTGTATGCGTCAGTTGAACAGAACGCTAAGCCGAGAGCTACAATAGCAGCTGAGATCTTGATTATATTCATATTTTCCCCAATCATTTTTTATAATTATTTTTATTTCGTCATATTTTTATTATTGCCAATCAACTGGTCTGACGTTAGACCAGTCAAAAATCACAATAGATTAGTGGTCGTTTTTTATCCATTAACTAATTATTTATAATGGAAATAATGAAAATAAACAGGGGGCATAGTGGTCCGATAGGTATATATAAATAGGAGGTTATAGGGGTTTTATAGACAAAAAATGATATGTGAATGTGTTCGGTTTCAGCTTTATTTTTTACATCAAATAAGACTGAGCAGATTAATAGTATCCCAGAAAATTAAGCCAATAAAAAAGCCAGCATAATTGCTGGCTTTATATTTAATGCCTAACAGTAGTAATTGTTAGTTAATCAACTTCTCTTGGGTTTTATTTATTTGGTTAGCAATACTTAATAACGCTATGCCATCAAAAATAAAGGTAACGCCAATAATAAGACCAATAATCCATGCACTGGAAAACGGCCAATTTGTCAGCACAACAACACCTAGCACAAGCGTAATAAAACCATTTAATAAACTAAAAACTTTAGCCGATGATTGCAACTCAAAAGAAAGTACCATGGAACTAAAACCACTAATTAAAAAATAAATAGCAATTAATAAACCTAGTACCCCAAGAATGATGGCTGGATGCATAAAAATAATAAGCGCTAATGCCGCCAAAACAAAAGGCTTAAACCATAAAGACATGTGTTGTTTTTTATTATGCCAAGCATTCAAAGCAAGTGCTAAAGAGGCTAATAAAAAAATTCCGCCGACAAAAGTATTAAAGGCCATGCCAATAAAATTGGGCAGCAAAATACTTAGAACACCAATGGTAATCATCACCATACCAATCACTTTCGTATTTTTTATAAAAGCGAATTTTAGCTGCTGTGCTGGTGTTTCTCGCGTTATTTCAGCTGCAGTTTCGAATTTTTCTTCAGGTGTTTTTTCTGAACTAGGTGCGCTATCTGTCATGGGAGGTTTATCCTTAAATTGACACATTACTTTTTGTTAAAACTAAAGTAACAGAAGCGGATAATAAACTGTATTTATTATTTAAAAGATATTAATCGTCATTTTACTGCTATTCCCTATTCCTGCACCTTCTTGAGACGATCGGTTTCAAAGTTAAGCGTAATGGAAGCATCGACTGAGTTGGTCCTTGATAACATTTGTCTCAGGATGAATGAGTTGAAGTCTATTCGCTTCTTGAATATTGAGTTTATTTAATCGCGTTCAACATGAATAACCATGGCTTAGCCAAGTGTATTTCAACAAACATCCTAAATTATTGAATTTTAAATTTCATATATTTTGTAAATAATTTTGGATTAGTCGTTATGAAAAAAATACACTTTGATTTCCATTCAGCAGGCACTTTCATCAATGTCATCGTCATATGCTTGGCAATAATAATGGCATTTTCTGTTGTCGCACAAGAATATAACACCGACAGTATCAGCTTAAGTCTTGATAATGATGGTTTACTTGGCTCTGATAGAGGTTATACCAATGGCCTATTTCTCAAATATAACTCTAATAGCACGGTAGATATAAAAGAGAAATCTCCCTTTATTCTTAAAACTATCGGTAGTTTGTTGCCATTACAGCAGCAAAGCAATAAAGGCTGGGGAATCACTGTTGGTCAACAAATTTGGACACCAACCGATCTAACGTCTCCCTTTGAAGGGGAAAACGATAGACCCTACACAGGTTTTTTATTTATTGAGGCCAATGTATTTGAATTTTCAGCCGAGTCAGCCAATAAGTACAGCTTAATGTTAGGTGCTGTTGGTCCTGATGCTTTTGGCGAGAATTCACAAAAATCTGTTCACAGTTTAATTGGATCCCCAAAACCTATGGGCTGGGGCAGACAAATTGAAAATCAAACCGTCTTTAACTTTTCTTATGAAGGCCAGCGACTACTAACCCGATCAGCAGGCTGGTTTGATAAAGATTATGATACGGGATTGTCGGGTAGGATTAATGTAGGTAACTACCAAAGTGAAGTTGCACTAGGCAGTACCATTAGATGGGGTGAAAATTTAGAGGAAAGCTTTGCAAGTGTCGGGGTTATGCCGGGTAATTACATTGACCCAAGCGTATTATCAAAAAGCCGGTCGGGGCAATTTTATTATCTTTCAGTAGAGGCACGCTATAGATTTCAAGATATTACCATTGATGGCGCACGCCCTAAGCACCTATTTGATGTGCATACTGAGCATTGGCAAGCAACAATATCTACTGGTGCTGTTTATTATCAAGAGTCATGGGGTCTAGCCTTAAGCATTATCACTAGCTCACCAGACTACGAAGAAGATCTGCGTAATTACAATGCTACTGCGTCAATTGAAATGTTCTGGCGTATTTAACAACAAATGTAAGCTTCAATCTTTATAGATATCCATAACTGTATCTATAAAGATTATCAAAAGGGCAATGCCCCTATATTAAGGAATTATTGCATAGCTATTTTTTAGAGAACTCCTCTAGTACAAAGTCGATGAAACAGCGTACTTTTTTAGCCACATATTTACGGTGTGGGTAAATAGCAAACAGACCAAACTCTAACGTAGTATATTCTGGTAATACGCTTAACAGCCTGCCGTCGGACAATGCATCTTCTACAATAAAATTCGGTGTCATCGCAATACCACCATCAGCAATGGCTATTTCTCTTACCGCCTGTGGGCTATTTACCGCCAGCGCAGAGTGCACATTAATAGTTTCTGCTTGCCCTTTGGGAGAAATAAACGGCCATTGTTTACCAATTCT
The DNA here is from genome assembly GCF_002836255.1 of Colwellia sp. 75C3. Classification (GTDB taxonomy): domain Bacteria; phylum Pseudomonadota; class Gammaproteobacteria; order Enterobacterales; family Alteromonadaceae; genus Colwellia. The sequence goes on from NZ_PJAU01000054.1 coordinate 14,666, forward strand.
AAAGTTACTATCAATAATACACTGGTGTTTTTCAAGCTGTTCAGGTGTTTTAGGTAACCCATATTTATCAATATATGCCGGTGATGCTGACAAGACTAAAGGAAAATTAGTTAAGTGCCTTGCTATCATATTGGAATCATCAACACCGCCAATACGTAAACGTACATCAATGCCCTCTTCCAACATGTCAATCGCGCCATTGGTAAGAATTAATTCAACCGTTAACTCTGGATATAAAGCGATAAGCTTGGGCAATAGTGGCGCTAATTTCATTTCACCAAAGGTTACCGGTGCACTAACTCTTAATAAACCGCGTGGTGTTGTTTGCTCGCCAGTAACGTTATCTACCATGGCAGAAAATTGCTCTAACAGGGTAATAGCTTGCTCATAATATCGTCGACCCGATTCAGTTAATGCTAACTGACGTGTAGTTCGGTTAAAGAGCCTGATACCTAGCTGCTTCTCTACCTCTCCCACGTACTTACTGACTAATGCTTTTGATATACCAAGCCTGTCACTTGCCGCAGTAAATGAGTTTGTTTCAACCACTGCCACAACCGTTTTTAATCCATCTAACGTATCCATAAATCTCGCCCTTTACATATCTAACAACAGTCTAATAACAGCCTTACTACTGTCTTACTGCTGTCCAATAACTGATTAAGTCCAAAATAATTGTCAACACTACGTTGATAATCATTCAACATCAACCCTATTTATCAATACAGTGTTGAGATACATAATAGCTTCATCAACAACAAAACAGGTTATAGAAAAACTCAAGCGGAGAGGTAAATGGCAAAGATAGAAATATATACCCGACCAGGCTGTGGTTACTGTACCCACGCTAAACGGTTATTGACCAACAAAGGATTGGATTATGTTGAATACGATGTTTATGAAAACCCAAAATACATAAAACAGTTACAAACAAGAACAACAGGCAGGACATACCCACAGATATTTATAGAAGACATTTCAGTGGGTGGATTTACTGAGTTACTAGAAAAAGAACAGTTCGGCTTATTAGCCACAAATTTACAAAAATAGCACTTACAACTTACATAAAATAGGAAAGCACCATGAATAAGTTAACTACATTAATAGCAACCGCTGGCGTATTACTACTAGGTTTTAGCTCAATTAATCACGTAGAAGCAGCACAAACTTTACATAAAACCATTAAAGTACAAAACCAAGATATTTTTTATCGTGAAGCAGGTAGCGAACACAAAAAAACAATTGTATTACTACATGGTTTCCCAACGTCGTCACACATGTATCGTGACTTAATTCCTAAATTAGCAGAAGAGTATCATGTTATTGCCCCGGATTATCCTGGATTTGGTAACAGCTCTATGCCAGCCCTTAGTGAATTTGAATACAGTTTTGATAACTTAGCCAAGATTACTGATGCCTTTCTAGCAAAAGTGGGTGCTGAAGAATACACCATGTATGTTATGGATTACGGCGCACCTATCGGTTTTAGAATTGCAGCAGCACACCCAGAGCGAGTTCAAGGACTGATCATACAAAACGGTAATGCATATGATGAAGGTTTACGTGACTTTTGGGACCCGATTAAAGCCTATTGGAAAGATAAAACGCCAGCAAATGCCAAAGTGCTTAAAGATAATCTGTTAACTATTGGTGCAACCGAATGGCAATATACTAATGGTACTCGAAATAAAGCAGCGATTAGCCCTGATAACTGGATTGTTGACCAAGCTAAACTAGACCGTCCAGGTAACAAAGAGATTCAGTTAGAACTATTTTACTCTTATGGTACTAATCCAGCACTTTACCCACAATGGCAGGCCTATTTTAGAAAGCATCAGCCAGCAACATTGTTAATGTGGGGTAAAGGCGACTATATCTTCCCTGAAGAAGGAGCACATCCATACAAACGTGATTTGAAAAACGTGGACTTTAATATCTTAGACACAGGCCACTTTGCCTTAGAAGAAGACGGTGATGTTATTGCTAATCACATCCTTAAGTTTATGAAAAAGAATAACTAGGACCTTACAACTGATAAGCAGATCACTTTCCTTTGCGCTGCAGAACCCCATTTTATTTGCAGCGTTTTTTTATTACTTACCTAATAAGTAAAGCGGATAAATAAAGGTGATTAGACGTATGGTTTCACTTTATAGACGTCTAGTTGCCTTTATTACCTTGTTATTACTTACATTATAACTTCATTCATTAGATCATAAGATCATAAGATTGACTGAAATTTATATTTTCTTAACTCTGATTAAACGTACTTTTATTGAAAAATAATATTAAGGAAAAACGCATGACTTTATCACTAACACAACCTAAAAACCTGGCACTTTATCATTATGACAGTTGTCCTTTTTGCGCAAAAACACGACGGGCTATTGATAAACTTGGTTTGGAAATAGAACTGAAAAACATTCAAACAAACCATCAGCATCGAATTGATTTACAACACGGTGGTCATAAAACACAAGTACCTTGTTTACGTATTGAACAAGCCAAAGGTGATACTCAGTGGTTATATGAATCTGATGACATTATTAACTTTTTAGCAAAACAACAAAATGAGCTATTTAATTTAGCATTGACCGCATAACTAATATAAGAATCAATGCCGACGTTGCCATTATTGGTATCGTTGGAATACGTACTTAACACAAGATGTGAAAACTGAACGGGTTTGTGCTCTTTAGCTTAAATATGTATTGAGTAATAGCAGACTATTAGGATTGCAACCTACGCCGTTATTGAATATTTAGACCATTTAAAAATGCTCTTTGAGTAGTGTTCTTAATCAGAAAAACAGTTCAATAAAAATACCCTAGCGTTTAATTTGTATAAGATCGTACGTAGATTAAGTGAGTATGACCTTAATTGGTTAGAAAAAGTCGTCGCTGGTTAATGTTAACACTCCAGAAAAGTCTATGATTAAGGTAGAGATTGAAAGCGCTACCGCAGTTATTAGTTTATCGAATACTAATTGTGAATTATATGAGATAAACCTACATTGGAAGTCTATGGAATCGGCTAAGAATCTAAGTTCTGAAATCACTCACCCTGAAAAATATAGTTATGCGACTAAACAACGCGTAGATGGCAGTTGGATTAGACTTATTTATATTGCTTTGAAACAACAAGATTTACCCGCAGATAATCTATTAGCGTCGGTAGGCCTTGAAGTCTCTACTTTACATGAATTAAATTTTACTCATCGAGAGATAGTACTAAAGCTTTACGATAGCATTGACATGTATAACGGCTTAGATGCCTTACCTATTTCAATCTATGAGGTTTTTCAACTTCACTTTTTACGTTATACCGGTGTGATAATAGCTGATGCTAAATCTGTTAATGATTTACTAGAAAAAATTATCTTTGCTAGTCAACAAATGCACGAACTGATTAAAGTAGTAACCACAGTTAAGGCAGACCACACTTCATTAGTTATTTCATCGCGAATGGAATTATATAACTTACATAGAACAACATTAGAAATTGGCATTTGTTTAGTGCATAAAATGATAAATCAAATGTTTCCTTTTAATTCGAATATTATTTCAAATGTAATTATAGACTTAAAAAGTAAAAGGAAATGTTTCGAAAATGTATTTGATTGTCCTGTTATTTATAATGACAGAGCTGAATATACTATTGTTTTTAACAACAAAGCATTAGCTACAACAAATGTATTCTCAACTCACTCCATTAGTTTAGAACCCTTTATAGATAACAAATTCTCAAAATCAGAGTTTAAAGTATTTTCTGATATTGAGCGTTTAATTGTAGAAAATATTGCTTCGAACAACCTAAATATCGTTTTTGTAGCTGACAAAATGTATGTCAGCGTAAAAACATTACAACGCCAATTAAAGCGCTTTAATACCGACTTCAGTACTTTATTAAAAACCAACAAAATTAAACATGCACAAACGTTGTTAAGAGAAGACAAATTAACATTAACGCAAATTACTTATAAATTAGGCTTTAACTCCCCATCGAGTTTTTCTAGGGCGTTTAAGAAGTGGACTGGTGTTTCGCCGTCGGATTATCAATAAGAAAATAACTTGGTGAAGGGTGAAGGATCATGATGTTAACTTTATTATCAATGTTGGTACTCCCTTGTTTAATTTAAGTCATCGCGTTAATAAGCCAATATCCTTGTCTAGAAGTATTTTAGATGTCATGCCTATCCCTGTGGCAATATTTGATGTGGACTGTAAATTACTTCATGTCAATATGGTTTTTTCTCAATGGTTTATCCTTAATTCATTTGGGCTTGAAAGCCTCGAACATACATTAAATATAATTAATGAATTAATGTCTGATGAGCTGGAAATAATTTTATCAGATGTCATGACGAATAAAGAAAGTCACTACATCAAAGAAATAGTCATTCGAACTAAAATAAGCCAGCACAAAACGTGTAAAACTTCTTTCGCCAATATTTATTGTAATAATAAAAGTCATGGCGTGATTATGTTTTTTGAGGACAAAGATCATGAAATTGAAAATATAGCGCTGTATAAAGAGCAGGCTCAATTAGATCAACTCACCCATACATTGAATCGTTTCGGCTTTTACGAAGCATTCAACCGAGTTACCCATCAAAGTATCAATCACCAATTTCTTTACGCTGTGATGATTGTCGATATAGATAAATTAAAAGTACTCAACGATCTTAAAGGTCATCAATATGGTGACCTTATAATACAAAATACCGCGCAAGGTCTTTTAAAAGGATTGAGAACAGAAGATATTTTGGCGCGATGGGGTGGAGATGAATTTATCATAGTACTCACTAATATATTCTCTGTAAATCATGTAACAAAATTGTCGCAACGACTGGCAATGGGTGTCACTGAATATAACGTAGGCCAAAAAACACCTAGCTCAATCTCTTATGGCCTCGCGGTTTGGAAAACACACGGTGAAACATTAGATGATTTAATTGGTTTCGCAGATAAAATGATGTATGAGCAAAAAAAACAATAAATAACAACCACCTAATGAATATCTTATCGATTTAATTTCGCCCCGCCATCACACCACCATCAATATCCCAAATAGCCCCTGTTACCCAAGATGTATCTGACGATAATAAAAAACCGATGGTATTTGCGATATCTTCAACGGTTCCTATTCGTCCAATAGGATGGAATGCATTAAAGCCAGCCAGTGCTTCATCTAACTCTGTTGGTTCAATAAAAGAATGATAAATAGGCGTTTTCACAACGGCTGGTGATACGGCATTAACACGAATGTTATGTTCGGCTAGTTCCATTGCCATGTGTTGAGTTAAGGCATGTAAGCCAGCCTTTGCCATAGAATAAGCCGAAGAGGGTGTCGCTTTAATTGCTTGTTTAGCCCACATTGAACCAATATTAACAATGCTACCACCGCCCTGCCCTTTCATATTTTCCGCAGCAGCTTGAGCAATAAAGAATGTTGCTTTGTTCAAATCCATATAGGTATTATAGTCATCAACATCATGCGCTAAAAAAGCCTTAGGGCTAAAATATCCCGCGGCATTGACCAAATAACTTAACCGAACATCCTCTTGATTAATATACGATAGTAATTTTTTTAAATCGGCGCTTTGATAAAGATCAGCCTGAATAGCCGACGCTTTTCCTATCTCATTTAGCTGCGTTAATGCTAGCTCTAGCTTTTCGGCATTACGACCAACAATAATAACTTCGACATTATTCTTAACTAATAATGTCGCCGTTGCTAAACCCATACCACTTGAGCCACCAATAACAAGTGCTTTTCCTTGATAAATAAAATTCATCATTTTTCTCCTATTAATCATTTATAAAGTTAAATAAATACCAGTAAATGATAAGGAGATATAATGACTAAGAAAAGTAGGTACTATTTAGTAAGCTAAGTACTTATTGGTATAGTTTACTGAATAATAAAGAAAAGTTATTTTAAATTAAATGTATCATCAAAGGTAAACCTATAAGTTTATAGTTTTACCGTTAAGGTTATAAAGTACTGTCATCGATGTCTGCTTGAAGTTTTTCTAATTCGGTCAATATGTTAATAAATTTATCGCCAAACCTTGTTACCTTATACTCAACACGAGGCGGAACTTCATTAAACGTTTCCCGTTCAAGAATACCAAACTCTATATTGCGCTTTAAGCAGGTATTTAATACTTTGGTGGTTAATCCTTCAACACTTCTCACCATTTCGCCGGGTCGATTAATATCATTATTTAGTAAGCTATAAACGGTGAGTGACCATTTGCAACCGACAATCGTTTCAACCATGCGAGCAGACTTTTCAGGAGCTGATTTTCTTGAAAATTTAATGTCCTTATTATTCATAAAGATGTACCTTAAAGTGCTTACCAAACCATTTTGTGCGTACTTGGTGTAGTATTTAATAAGCGATATTATTCCGCCAAAGATAGTTACTGTTATGAAGTCTTCTTAACAATAATTCAAGTGTTTTACCTAATGGTATTAAAAGAAAATCAATGCGACTAATGAGGCCCCATCAATTATTACGAAGTTAATTCAACAAGTTAATATGATAACTCTCATATGATAATTATATTTAAATCCAATGAATGATTACATTGCCCACTAAGCTATTTTCAGATAGTGTAACTTTTTAGCTATAACAATCACAATAACCCACTAGGAAGAATGGCGACGGTATGGGCATAGTATTATTTAATTTATGGTTTGGTATTGCTGTACTGTTATTGACCTTAATTGCATTTTACTACCATTTAAAAAACGTCAGGAAAGCACGGGAATTATCTGAAGCTAATGTTATATTAAACGATAAGATTGAACGTTTATCTATGGGTGATATTGATTACCAACTTCTTATTTTTCAAGGTTACATAGATGGACTCGCTGCTTTCACAACATTTAATAAAAATTACTCGTTAAGTTTGTTTGAATTAACAAGTAATTTTCAACACGCCTTAGAAGTAGCTGTTTCAACATTCGATGGTGAAATAGTTTCCCAGTCGTCCAGTAAAGCTTCAAATGTTGAAAGCTTTTTAAAGAACAATTTATATAGTGAATTTATTTATGAAAGTGAAATTCACTATCACCTTGAAGAGCTAAATCACCAAGTTTTAAATAAATTTTCACAACTTTATGTCATGGATAATAAAGAAGGTAGTGCTAAGGATAATGCGAACGCCTCCGCCTGCTTAGCAACTAGTTGGCAACAAGATAGCTGTATTCTAGAACTCGATATATATAATGACAATGGTCGAAGGAAAAAAATTAAAGCAACGGCATTAGTATTGAAATTAAAAAAACATGCCCTACTTTTGATGGTTCCTGAACGAAAAGGTATTACCGTTCCTAAGTTGATAAAGTAGCTTAACGAACTTCAGGTCAATAACTATATGAAAATTAATCCCTTATTATTCATGAAGATGTACCTTTAAGTACTTACCAAACCAATTTGTGCCTACTTGGTGTCGTAGTTAATAAGCGATATTATACCGCCAAAGATAGTTACTGTTATGAAATCTTCTTAACAAGAATTCAAGTGTTTTACCAAATGGTATTAAAGGAAAATCAATGCTCAATATGAACTTCAATGAACAAGTCTTCATTAATACCCATGAACAACCTTGGGTAGCTAGTCCAAAATCGGGTGTATGGCGTAAACCTTTAGCCAGAGAAGACGCAGAGAGAGGCCATGCAACAAGCTTAGTAAAATTCGAACCCGGTGCTAGCTTTAGTGAACATGATCATCCGCTAGGCGAGGAGATCCTGGTATTATCAGGCACCTTTTCTGATCATACCGGTGATTATCATGCAGGTAGTTACTTTAGAAATCCTGAAGGGTTTCGTCATGCGCCTTTTAGTAAAGACGGCTGCATATTGTTAGTAAAACTTCATCAATTTAAAGCGGGTGATAATGAACATGTTGTCATTGATACCAAAAGTAGAAATTGGTCACCGGGCATGGGTAACTTAATGGTTATGCCATTGCACAGCTACCAGGGTGAATCCACGGCGCTAGTTAAATGGCCTAAAGGAGAACGGTTTCAACCCCACAAACACTTCGGCGGCGAAGAAATATTTGTTATCAGTGGCGAGTTCATTGATGAGCATGGTCGCTACCCTGAGGGTTCTTGGCTTCGTAGTCCCCATTTAAGCGAACACTTCCCCTATGTAGAGCAGGAAACAATCATATTGGTTAAGGTAGGACACCTCTAAAAACCTAGTTTACTATGCGGACCTTTACGCAAATAATTATCTCTATAAAGGTCCAAACAGTAAGATATTTCAATGCTCACCTAAGATTAATTATTTTGATCAAATGAACGCTTCAAACGCTTTATCAACTGGCGTATCAGCTAAATGATTAATGTAGTTACTCATCACTTTTTGAGAAATCCCTAATGCTATTTGCTAACAATTGGCGGTTTTCATAACCCGCTAATAAAATCAGGTGAATTGGTACATATCATGCCAAAACTTACTGGCCCAATATAGCCTTTATATGCCGTGCATGCCTACCAAAGAGAAAAACCAATTCACTTAACTCGCTTCCATCAATTAGTGTGTAATTATTTTAATGAGTTATGAATGAGTATACCTACTCGCTTTTAATACACGATTTAGAATATCGTGTAACTGTTCAGCACTTTTATATCCGCCATTATCTACATTACATTACGACCAATAATTGTATGATGCTCCGTTATCGTTAATTTAATTAACTTCTAACCTCAATTGGATCATTTAAATATCTTTACTACAATAAACACACAAATATAAATTAATTAATTAATTCAAAACCATAAAGGAAAGTTAAATGAGTGATTCATTATTTGAAAGAGTTGGTGGTGAAGGGGCAGTCAATGCAGCTGTCGATATTTTTTATCGTAAAGTATTGACTGATGATTCAATTTCCCAATTTTTTGAAGAAACCGATATGGACGATCAAATTGCCAAGCAAAAGAGTTTTTTAACCATGGCTTTTGGTGGTCCGAATGAATATAGCGGCACTGATATGAGAAAAGCGCATGCGCCATTAGTTGAAAAAGGTCTAAATGAGGCTCACTTTGGTGCCGTGGCGGGTCACCTTCAAGCAACGTTAGCAGAATTAGGCGTGCCTGAAGAATTAATAGGTGAAGTGATGGTTATTGCAGGTAGCACTCATGATGATGTATTAGGCCTGTAATTTCAAGGTACAACATTACTTAATTAACTATCAATTAAAAGATAATATGTTTTGATTTTTAATAATAAAAACTATCAACCGACGAGTAACGAAAGTGTATTGGAATGTCTACTTCGATATGACGTTCCAGTTGATTACTCATGCAAGACTGGAAATTGCCAATCTTGCATGCTTAAGTCAACACAAGGCGAGATAGATAAAGAAGCACAAAAAGGATTAAAATCAACGGCTATTGAACAAGCATTTTTCCTAGCCTGCCAGCAGAAAGCTGAAACTATTCAAGCAGTCGAACTGATCGATCAAGAACTTATTTTTAGTCACGCAAGGCTCGTTGATAAAAAATTATTTTCCGATAATATTTGTCAATTAATTATCGAACCTGTTAGCCCGCTCTATTATCATGCCGGTCAGTTTATTAACCTCAAAAACGCTCAAGGTATCGTCAGAAGTTATTCAATCGCAAGTATTCCAAGTAAACAACAATTTATTGAACTTCATGTTTATAAACAAGCCAACGGTGTGATGAGCAATTGGCTTTTCAAAGAATTTACTATTGGTGATAAGATTGATTTTCAGGGTCCAATTGGCGAATGTTTTTATACGTCAGAAAATAAGAACAACCCCATGATATTAATCGGCACAGGAACAGGTGCAGCGCCACTTATTGGTATTGTAAGAGATGCAATAAAATCTGGCCACCAAGGTTCAATCTTGTTCTACCATGGCGCGAGGAATTTTTCCGGTCTGTATTTACACGATATATTGTCTAAGTTAGATAAAGAACATTCAAATTTCACCTATCGTCCTAGTATTTCCCGTGACGAGGATTCGATATCAAACCTAACGGAAAATGATTCACCCATAAAAATTGAGTTTGGTCGTTGTAACGAAATTGCGATAAAAGAAATTCAACCGACATCAGAAACAACACTCTATTTATGCGGTAATCCAGACATGGTTAATAAAACACGGAAAAAAGCTTTTTTAGCCGGTATTGCATCTAAGAATATCTATATTGATGCTTTTGAATACAAAGATTTAAGAAAAAATGACAGGTGAATGTTAATATTTTATAACACCAATACTCAGGTTTTTCTTTTTACTGACGATTTCTCTCATCAGCAATATTGATTAAATCGGCATTATTATTCAAGCGTTAGTCAGCATATAAATAACGATAGTAAATGTTATGACTACTTCCTAAATTTCATTAACCATTCTTTTGGTGATAACCCTGTCTTTTTCCTAAATACTCTAGCCAATGCTGAGCCATGTTCATAACCTACCGCATTAGCGACTAAGCTAACCGGTTTATCTTTTTTCAACAAACCCTGTGCGATAGCAATACGTAAATCGGTTAAGTAATCGCTAGGCGCTTGACCAATAGTGTCTTTAAATAAAGCAGCAAACTTTGCCCGTGACATTAACGCAGTTTCAGCCATCACTTCAATCGTCCACGGCTCTTCTGGTCGCTGGTGCAACGCTGACATTAATGTTGATAATTGCGGATGCGCCATGCCAGCTAACATGCCCTGAATAACGATGCCCTCTTTAATGACATGTCGCAGTATTTGTATCAAGAAAATGTCACCTAGCTTATTCACGATCATTTGTTGACCCGCTTGTTCGTTAAACGCCTCTTCAAACAACCAGTGTGCCGTTTTTCCTACGGGATCATGATCTTCAATGTTCAAACAAATAAACTTTGGTAACGCATTGACCAATGCAGAGCCACTGCCCGAATGAAAATCAACATCGACACACACTAATTCAGCTTCATCTGATTCACTGGCAATCACTTGATGTTTAGTGGGACCCGGCATAAAAATAACCGATGGTTTATCTAGGGTCACTTTATGCCCTTCTTCACAAACAATCGTTAGCACCCCTGACTTTAATAAATGCAAATGACCTTTTTTACTGTCAGCACCACCTAGGCTTTGTATGCCACATAAATTACCGCTGAAAAAGACATCGGCATTAAAAGAAAGGTTTTCTAAAATCTGGCTTAATTGATCCATAAATAACTCTGTTAGACGATTGGTTTCAAGTTAAAGACTCATAGCGGCATGCGCCTTTTTCATAGTTGTTAAAGTAACCCCATGACGAAGAGCAGTGAATATTACGCCCTCTCAGTCTACACAATAATTTACGTACAACAAAACGTTGCACTCTTTTTACCACATAAACATCAAAGGATCTTTTAATGAATATAACAACCCTAATTAAATCTGTCGCCATCGCCGCAACTTTAGCTATCAGCAGTGTAAGTTTTGCTGCCGACATTGATGTAAGTACCAATGCGAATGATTTAGCTATTCATGGTTATGATGCCGTTTCATACTTTACTGACAGTAAAGCAACCAAAGGTAATCAAAAATACACCGCTACTTATAAAAGCGCTATTTATCAATTTAGCAGTGAAGAAAACCGTAATGACTTCAAGAAAAACCCAGAGAAATTTGCCCCTCAATTTGGCGGATATTGCGCTATGGGTGTCGCGTTAAATAAAAAATTAGATACTGATCCTACGGCATGGAAAATCGTCGACGGTAAACTTTATTTAAACCTAAATAAAGCGGTACAGAAGAAATGGTCTACTGACATTCCTGGTTACATCACTACCGCCGATAGAGTTTGGTCTGGTATTCAAGGTGTATCCGTTGCGCAGTTAAATGCTGAGTAATGTACTTAAAAAGTTTACCTCAGTTAAGACAGCCTCGGTGAAAGAAGATCTCAACCTACAAAGTCTTAACTGGTGCGAACATGAAAAAACATGGGTACTGTTTTATTTCAGTACCTCATGGTGTGCGCCCTGTAAAACTATGGCGCCACTTATGGATGCGATATCGGACCATTATTCAGAGCATCTAAAAGTGGTAAAAATTGATGTTGATGAGCAAATACAATTAGCGAAGCAACTGGAAGTGACAGGCGTACCAACACTGGTGTTATTAAACCAATCGGGGCATAAATCTCGATTAATAGGCGGCGTAAATACTAAGAGCATTAACCGCTGGTTAGATGAACAACTTAATCAACCGAGTTTTTAAATACAACTATATTGAGGTTTCATTATGAATAATAAACAACTACTTGCTAGTGCAGCGCTTGCTGTAGCCCTTTCGACCGTCGTTACTGCGCCAGCTCAAGCGGCGAGTAAAGAGAAATGTTATGGCGTAGCTTTAGCTGGCCAAAATGATTGTGGCAACTTAGCAGGAACGCATTCATGTGCAGGCCAATCAACATTGGATAATGATGCCGGTGAATGGAAACTTGTTGCTAAAGGTACTTGCGAAGACATTGGCGGCTTATTAAAAGCAGCAGCCAAGAAACGATTTGAAAATAAAAAATCAAACTAATAACACTTGTGATTAGTTATTAGCCGTTGTGGAAATCAATATTACTGGAGTTGAACAGATGTCATCACCAAGACGAGATAAAAATTCAAAGTCAGCCGTACTTATTGGCGTTGGATTAAGACATCAACACTTTGCTGATGCATTAACAACGCCATCAAATATTGATTTTGTTGAAGTACACTCAGAGAATTTTTTTGCACAAGGCGGCGCTACACAAAGTGTATTAGCTCAAGCCAGTGAAAAATATGCTATTAGTTTACATTCAACGGCTATCGGCTTGGGCTCCGCACAAGGAGTGCCAAGCCACTATTTGCAAAAGTTAAAACAGTTAGCGAGTACTTGCAAACCAATATTAATGTCAGACCATGCTTGCTTTAGTTGGAGTCAATTAAAGGGCCAACAAGTGCATGCGGGTGATTTATTGCCTTTAGCCTACAACGTGCAAACCCTTAGGGTGCTAGCGCATAACATTGACCGTGTTCAGCAATATTTAGGTCGCTCATTGTTAGTGGAAAACTTATCCGCTTACATTCAGTTTCCTCAAGCATATATGTCTGAGACTGAATTTTTAGTAACGCTGTCAGAGTTAACTGGCTGTAAATTATTAGTCGATTTAAACAATATTATAGTTACTGCAAACAACATTAATGCTGAAAATCCCTTAGCGTATGCTCAACAATGGTTAGCCGATATTCCAACGACTATGGTCGGCGAAATTCATCTGGCTGGTTTTACTCCCGTTAATGAAGGTGCATTGGTTATTGATGACCATAGCCAAGCCGTCTCAAGCCAAGGATGGCACCTATATCGCAACGCATTAGAGCGTTTCGGTAAAGTCCCCACCTTAGTTGAATGGGATAATAACTTGCCTAGCTGGCAAAAATTAATCGCAGAAGCAGACAAAGCGAGAGTTATTGCCGAGCAAGTTTTTGGCGACAGTAATTCAACAAAAGCGAGAGAACTTAACGGGGCACTTAACAATACATTTAACACTGAGATTAAGCGTGAACTTGCCCATGAATAACAACGACTCAAAAGACAACTCGCTGCAAAGTGATTTTGAGCAAGTCGCACAACAACAGCAAGCGCTGATAGCAACCATATTTCCACCTGCAGATGATGCCGTGATTGGTGATTTCGACCCTCGTGGCATAGCAATATATCGCAATAATTTATTAGCGACCGCTCAACAAGCACTGGCGATAAATTTCCCGACTGTTTTAACGTTAATCGGTAAAGATTTATTTAATTATGCTTGTCGTGAATTATTAATCACCTCACCGCCTAAACACGGTGATTGGGCACTTTGGGGGGAGAGTTATCCGACAATACTCTCTGGTGTAGCACAATTATCTGACTACTCTTTTGTTGCTGATATTGCGCAAATAGACTGGTTTAGGCAACAAAGTATGCGCGCCAAAGACACGGTTATTGAACAAACAAGTCTACAACTATTGGCTACACACGATATAGATGAACTTTATATAGAACTATCGCCGAGTCAATCTTGTATGGACTCTCGTTATCCAGTGATCGAATTTTGGTCGTCAAATCAACCAGCTGATGAATCAGACGCTACCGAGAATAACAGACAGCAATACCTTAATACCGCGGTAGAAAAGTTAGCACAAAGTGATTTTTCACAGCAAGTACTGATATATCGACCTCACTTTAACGCTGAAATACGCGAATTATCGATAAGTGAATATCATTGGCTAACACTGATAAACCAGGGGGTAAGCATAGGTAAGGCGTTAGACATAATGAGCAAAAATAACAAGCTTGAAAATGACTTTGACTTCGCCCAGTGGATTGGTCAAGCGCTTGAACAAAACCTTATTAGTCGCTTGAAAGTTTAACCTCCTGAGTAAAGCACTAGCTCGAAGAACAAAACTCTCACTCGAAGAAGAAAGCACTAACCACAATAATTTAACCAGCAAACAACACAACAAATTTACTAGCCAAGGAAAACTATCATGACAACAATTACTCAACGATTTATTCAACCTTACAGCCAAACTAGCCAACTGCTTAATTATTTACAGCCCATTGCATTACTTGGCGCAAGGCTTTACGTAGCTTGGGTATTTTTTGCAGCTGGACTCACCAAACTAAGAGACTGGGATTCCACTTTATTTTTATTTGAAGAAGAATACAGCGTGCCGTTTATTCCCTTTGAACTGGCTGCTTATTTAGGTACTGCCGGAGAGTTAATATTACCTGTGCTATTGGTACTAGGCATAGCCAGTCGCTTTAGTGCCTTGGGCTTAACCGTTGTTAATATTGTTGCAGTAATTAGTTTATCAGAGATTGCGCCAGCGGCACTTTACTCACACGTTATATGGGGCTTACTCTTATTACAGATAGTGCTATTTAGCGCAGGGAAATTATCATTAGATAACGTATTTAAAATAGCATTATTGAAAGATAAAATAAGTTAGAAAAAATTTTGTTTAAGTAGCGATAATAACGCCAGATTCCCCTGTGAGATAAAAGAGCTATTGATCTAACGATTTTTTATCTCAAGCGGCGCGAAGCTGATATTGCCATTCGAAGTTTTCACCCAACGCAAAATGATTTAATCGCTAAAAAAATAGGTGAAGAAGTTATTTGGCTTTACGGTACGCAGGAATACTTAGATCAGCTACCGATAATAACCAACTTCTCGGAACTTAAAGATATACAAATCATTGGTTTTGACAGTAGTTCACTAACTGATGTGCTGAATAAACAAGGTTGGCAATTATCAAAACAAAACTTTTCACTGATTACATCATTCCAATTATTACAGCTCGCACTATGTAAAGAAGGGCAAGGTGTTATTTTCTATCCTGAACAGATGGGCGATATAGAGCCTACCTTAGTTCGTGCGTATGAACATTTGGGTCCAGTAATGACGCTGCCTGTTTGGTTGGTGTGTCATCAAGAGTTGCGGACCAGCCTTAGAGTTCGTCGGGTATTTGATTTTATTGCCACTGAATTAAGTGACAATTTTTATTAAAAAAGGGGTTATACCTCATTCAGAAATAAGTTTAACATTCCCTTTTACCACAAAGAAGACATTAGCAAAAAATGTTAGATTGTAATTTGGATTAGATTTTGTATCGATAACACCTCAAAAAGAGATCCTGATTATCTAATATTGCCAACATAACGGGGAAAAATATAAGTGATTACTTGGAAGAAAAGACTCAAGCGGTTTGTCTGGATTGATATTTAAAATATAAATATGGTGTTCTCCAAAGTTAAACCAATCAATTCTAGTATCAAGCAGTGAATACCTTGTAATGCCCTTCTAACAAGCTATTATTAACAAGACATCACCACTGCAAGTAGGACTTATATGATTATTAATGGAGCTAATAAAATTAAGATGCCTAATTTATTTACTCCTAATATGCTAAGAAAATCCCCCCTTAATATGTTGTTACTTTTCCTTTTAACATTGATGATAGCTTTTTCTTCTTTTTCTCAAGAAGTAAAAATTAAAATAGCCATTGGCGACGACTTGCCTCCTTGGATACTTGGCAATGGGCAGTCAGGTATTTTAATTGATTTGGTTAGAGACTGCTTGAACTCTACCAATTATGAGCTAGAATTTATCGCCTACCCATATGCCCGACGGCTTGTTGCATATAAAAAAAATGATGTTGATGCAGTTATAAATATCAATACTAAGGTCATTGCCAACGAACAGTTGGTTGGATTTTTCACTGGCAATCTATATGCTTATGAAAATTTCGCTTTTTCCCTATCTGAAAACAACTTTTCAGTAAAAGAAATCAAAAATTTAGAGCAATATAGTTTGCTTGCATGGCAAGGTGCGATTAATCACCTTGGTGGCGAGTACGCCGATATGGCTAAAGGAAATCCAAGATATACTGAAACTAGCCGTCAAAATAATCAGGTGAGGATGTTATTTAGAAAGCGAGTCGATTTTATCCAACTTGATTATCAGATGTTCCGTTATCACAAAACAAAATTAATAAAGGCAAATGAGATTGACAGCAGACTAGATGTTTCATCATTCGCGCTTTTTGGTAAAAGCCCAAATGGACTGATGTTTAAAAATAAAGAATTAAGGGATATCTGTAGAAGTCAATTAGAGAAAGTTGAGATGAAAAATAAATATAAAGACATATCACCGTGAGTACACAGTTATGTTTAGCAGCATACAAACTATGCAACAGTATCGATATATTAGAAAATATATCGCAAAAAACCTATCTCTAAAGTCAGCAATGCGCACTTTCCAGACCATATTTCTCATTCTTTTGTAGGCACAAAAAACCAGCTTTATAGCTGGTTTTAATTAATGCTTATCAACAAAGCTTATATTCTATGCAAACGATGACTACTAGACTAACTAGCCAATATTTTAAGTGGCAGTGACAACGCACCATTGCCCGTTTGGCCAACAAACCAAATAATTGCACTTAAGCCACCTACAGTAAGTACATACCACAAGGCTGATACGATTTGCGCATATCGATTAAGCGGTAATAAATCACTTAAATGTCGACGTTTGTATTCAAAGAATATCTCAATGCTACCGATAGCCAGTAAAAATCCTAATAGCGCTAAACCAAAGTGATAACTAATATAGACACCTAATACAGCGCCTAATACACAAGCGACTAGACCCACTTTAGAGTTGATTGAAAAGGCGATACTTTTAAGTACATGGCCACCATCTAAAGGTAATACCGGTAACATATTAAATAAATTGAGTAGCGCATTAAATACCGCGAGTCCCGCCAGTATTTCTATATCGGTAAGCCAATATCCCACTAAACAAGCGAGAGATAATATCAAGCCAAAAAATGGCCCCATGATGGAAATTACAATATCTTGCCAGCGAGTATTAATTTTGTCATCGCTAAGGGCTAAACCACCAACAAAGGGGATGAGATAGATACCTTTAGTTTTCAAACCAAAGTATTTCATCGCCTTGATATGACCATATTCATGAAAAACTAAACAAAGGATAAGTGCGATGGCAAATTCAATTGAAAATAACCAGCTATAAGCCGCCAAACTACCGGCAGCAAATAATACTTTAATCACCTTGGCGCTTTTCAATAATTTTAAGCCAAGTCCTGCCATACCAACGAAGCTAAACTTCATCGGCTGCTTTTCACCTGGCATGACTTGACGTTGTTCGATATCTTTTTCATTAAGGCTATTTTCATGCAATAGCTCATTATTAACTAACAGTTTAAATTGCAAATCAAAAGGCTGCCATTGCAATGAACCACTCAGCTCGACGTGTAACTCGACCTGCTCAGTTTGTCCTTCACCCTCAGTTCTTAGGGTAAATTGATGTAAAAATGATTCACCATCTGCATTAGCATTAGCACTAATTTGCGAGACACATTGATCATCCCAAAAGAGTTGCTGCCATCCAGCCATTGAACCTTCTAACCGTAGCGTTTTGCCTAAACATTCTATTTCTAATAATTGCACTTAATTAACTTAACCTAATTCAACAATAATAAACCTTGCCCGATTATCGCTATATTTACTAATGCAGCAAGGTTTATCGATAAAAATTAACTTAACTTGGTTATTAATCTTTTTGTCGCTGCCTTATATTGCTGTAAGTACGCTTTCAGCTGTGCTGTTTTGATCAAACCAATCATTAGCCCAGCAATTACCAATATACAGGCTATCGCTTTCACCCAACCTATTTGCTCTTGGTAAAAAATAGCACTACCCAATAAACCAAAAATAGGTACCAATAAGGTTAACGGAGCAACGGTACTTAATGGATATTTCACCAATAAGCGATTCCAGACCCAGTAACCAAATAAGGTAACTGGATAGGCTTGAAATAACACAGAGAAAATAACAGAGCGATTAAAGAGTGAATTCAATGTTATTAATTGCTCAGGATCACTTTGTAAAAAAACCAGCGTAAATAGAGGTAACGGCGCAAACAACATACCCCAAATACTAAACGCAAAAATTTCTTGGGTGCCTGCTTTTTTGACAATAATACTGGTAATACTCCAAGACAAAGAGGCTATCAAAATAAGTATTAAGCCTAACGTTGTCACTGAGCCATCGGTTACCGATACACTTAAAACCAAACCCAGAATGGCAATAATACTGCCAACCACTTTCATGGCAGCAACGCTTTCTTTAAGTAAAAAATACCCCACTAACAAACTAATGACAACATTCATCTGCAACAATACCGAAGCCATACCAGCAGAAAGCCCTGCCTGAATTGACCAACTACCCATGCCCCAAACACCAATGGCGAAAATCAATCCATACCCCATTAAATACCGCCACTTCACCTGTGGTCGTTTAACAAAAAATACAGCAGGAATGACAGCTAAAGTGAAACGTAATGCTGTGAGTAACAGAGGATCAATTTCGCTGACGCCAAGTTTGATCACTGAAAAATTCAGTCCCCAAATTATCATCACAAAAATACCCAGTAGTAGATCTCTATTGTTCATTATTCGTCCTTATAATTCGTTTTTATAAACGTTGGTTCAATAGCAACTATTATTAATGAAAGTCAGAAAGAGAACAGATACAATTATAGAAATAAAAAAGAGTACAATTTATATTTCTATAATTGTCACAACGTAATAAAGTGGCAAACTGAAGTAACAACGGTAGCTTTAGTTCAAATTTAGAAGGTGAAACAAAGTATGAGATATATTGACCTCGCTCAAATGTATATCGCAGACATCAGCAGTGGAAAACTGTTGCAACATAGCCGTATGCCCTCATTAAGAAAATTTAGGCAACAGCACTTAATTAGTATGACTACGGCACTTAACTGTTACCAACATCTTGAATCCTTAGGCTGGATACTTGCTAAACCACAATCGGGCTATTTCGTTTGCGGGCAACGAACAGCTAATGAGAAACCCGAGCTTATTGCTTTTGAAAGCATCATGACAGCGCCAAAGTTACCTTCTGCAGATACTTTCGCTCAACAGAATAATTCGGTTAATAACGCGATTGTAGGTCCTCTAGGAGTTGCACGTATCTCTGCAGACTTTATCCCACTCGATAAATTACAGCACAGTTTTCGTCGGGCACTTAAACGACAAGGCAACAATATTAGTTTTTATCCTGATGTGCAGGGAGAAAAAATACTGAGGGATACACTCAGTACTCACTTTAAAAGTTATGACTTTCATATCCCCAGCGATGAATTGTTAATCACTAATGGTTGTATGGATGCCATTCGAACCGCGATAGAAATATGCACTGACATTGGTGATGCTATCGCCATAAGCTCACCTTGCTTTAATGGTTTATTAGACATGTTGGCGGCACTTGGCCGTAAAGTTGTCGAAATTCCGTCAACAGAGCAAGGCATTGATCTTGTTCAGCTTGAACAACATATGAAGAGTAATCAGATTAAAGCTGGCTTGTTTTGCACTTCTCATATGAATCCCCAAGGCATTTCTATGACCGCATTACAAAAGCAGCACTTAGTTAAACTTGCTGAAACGTATAAAATTCCGATCATAGAAGATGATGTTTATATTGAATTAGCACACAGTAAAGTGATGCCATTACCGGCAAAACATTGGGATACACAGGGTTATATTTTATGGTGTGGCTCTGTTTCAAAAACAATCGCCGCGGGTTATCGATTAGGTTGGTGCTGGCCAGGTCGCTTTGCTTCGCAATATTTACAAAAGCGTAAGTACTGTAATCAAGGCGTATCTTCGCCGGTGCAACTCGCCCTCGCTGATTTTATTAGTAATGGTGATTATGCTAAACACCTAAAAAAATTGCGTATCGCAATACAGCAACATACTTTAAGTTATCAACGTTACTTAACAAAAAACTTACCTGTTACCAGTAAAATCAGCTCACCTTCAGGTGGTTTTGTTCTGTGGATCCAGGTGCCAAATTTAAATGGCCGTAAACTACTTGAGCAAGCAAATAAAGAAAATATTGATATACGTATTGGTGAGCAATTTAGTACCCGTGACTTGTACCAAGACTACTTTAGGTTAAATACCGGTTTTACCATCACGGAAGCTAATGATAAGAATAATGACAATCAAGACGAAGTAGATAAACAACTTAACAAGTTGATGGAGTTAATAAAAGTAGCCAGCTAAAAATAGGCCTTTATTTTAGTCCGAAAATAACAGAGCTAATAGACACGTAACAGTTAATAGCAGTCATCAATATGATGGCTGCTATTAATACGTTGAAAGCTATTTATATAAGTTAGTCTGGTCCAACACGCACAACTAACTTACCGAAGTTTTCGCCTTTCAATAAGCCGATAAAAGCACTTACCGTATTTTCAAGTCCTTCAACAAGATGCTCTTTATACTTTATCTCGCCAGCCATTAACCACTGCACCATTTGCTCGCTAAATTCGTTATAACGATGACCATAATCATCAAAGACAATAAAGCCCTGCATTTTAATGCGCTTAACCAATAATGTACCCATTAATAACGATAGTCTGTCAGGACCGCTTGGTAATTCAGTAGCATTGTACTGAGAAATTAGTCCGCATAGCGGCACACGCGCACAGCTATTTAATAATGGCATAACAGCGTCAAACACTTTACCACCAACATTTTCAAAATAAACATCGATGCCTGATGGACAAACCGCCGCTAATTGCTCGGCTAAATTTTCACTTTTATGATCTAAACAATAATCAAAACCTAAGGTTTCAACCGCATAGTCACATTTGGTATCGCCACCGGCAATGCCTATCACTTTACAGCCTTTTAATTTCGCGATTTGGCCAACTAAGCTACCGACAGCGCCAGTTGCCGCAGCAACCACTACCGTTTCGCCCGCTTTTGGCTGACCAATATCAAGCAAGCCCATGTATGCTGTTAATCCTGGCATACCTAATACACCTAACGCATGTGATGGATTAGCCATATTGTTATCAAGTTTCAATAATTCACTGCCATTGATAACGCTGTAATCTTGCCAGCCACCAAAAGCAACAACCCAATCACCTTTGTTATAATCGCTATGGTTTGACTCTTCTACTCGACAAACACTACCACCAACCATGACTTCGTTTAATCCAACAGGGTCAGCATAAGATTTAGCATCATTCATCCGCCCGCGCATATAAGGGTCAAGTGAAAGAAAAACAGTGCGAAGTAATACTTCACCGGCTTTAGGTGTTGGTTTTTCGCTATTAACCAGGTTAAAGTTTTCAGCCGTTGGCGCGCCAAAAGGTCTTGAAGCCAAAACCATTTGGCGGTTTATATCAGTTGTTTGAGTCATGTTCATTCCTATTAAGAAAGAGCTAATGTAAAAAGGTAGTGCAAAACGATAGTATTAAGAGATATTAAAAAGTCTGCGTGTGAACCTTTTAAAATAATGCATTCGAAAATAATGCACACGCCACTTATGCCGGTCTTAATTATGATTAATCATTACAATGCTTGAGTTAAGATCTCACGGCTTATGTCTAAAGTAATATCGTCATGTTCGCCCAATGCCGTCATACCATGTTGCTCTAATCGTTCAATCAGTAAGTCGATATCTTTGCTAGCTAGATCCACGTGGGATAAACGTGTTGGTACTTGCATTGTTTCGAAGAACTCTTCAGTTAAACGGATCGCTTGGTCAATACGCGTATTATCATCACCTTCAGTTATCTGCCAAACGCGTGTCGCGTATTGTAATAACTTTTCACGTTTTTGCTCTTTACGAACTTTCATTACCGCAGGTAATACAATAGATAAGGTACGTGCGTGATCAATACCAAAAGCGCCCGTTAGTTCATGGCCTATCATATGCGTTGACCAATCTTGTGGCACGCCTGCACCGATAAGACCATTTAACGCCATGGTTGCTGACCACATGATATTAGCTCTAACTTCTAGGTTTTCTTTAGTGTCGGGGGCTAACGCTTTAGGTCCTTCTTCAATCAACGTTTGTAATAAACCTTCACTGAAACGGTCTTGCACTTTGCCATTAACGCTGTAAGTTAAATATTGCTCGATGGTATGAATAAAGGCATCAACGACACCATTACTGATTTGACGATCCGATAATGACAAGGTCACAGTCGGGTCTAACACGGCAAATAATGGACGAACTAAAGGACTAGCGAAAGGTAGTTTATTACCATCGCGTGTCACGACAGAGTTACCATTACTTTCAGATCCTGTCGCTGGCAAGGTTAATACCGCGCCAATCGGTAATGCTTTTGTTACTGCTTGCTGTTTAGCGAGAATATCCCAAGGGTCACTTACTACATCACTATCTTCACTATTACCTTCGTAAAGTGCGGCTGCGGCAATAAATTTAGCGCCATCAACAACAGATCCACCACCAACGGCAAGCAAGTAATCAATGTTTTCTGCTTTGATAATCTCTTGAGCTTTCATCAAGGTATCGTAAGTTGGATTTGGCTCGATACCTGAAAATTCAAACAGAGTATGTTCACTAAGGGCATCAATCACTTGTTTATAAACGCCGTTACCTTTAATTGAACCGCCGCCATAAACCAATAATACTCTTGCGTCTAAAGGGATTTCTTTTGAGATGACTTTAATTTGTCCCTCACCAAAATTAATCTTGGTAGGGTTTTGAAAGTTAAAATTTAACATATTGAATCCTGTACTTTTCTATAACAAATGAGGCGGCTAGTGTAGGTAAGCGAGTTAGCTACACTAGTTTACTATTCTGATTAACAGCTCTCGAAACTAAGCTGAAAGATGAGCCAATAATTTTTCAGCCGCTAATGCTGAACTTGCTGGGTTTTGACCAGTAATAATAAGACCGTCTTGTATTGCAAAGGCATGCCAATCTTCAGCTTTTTGATATTCGCCACCACGTTTAATTAATTCATCTTCAACTAAAAATGGCACTATTTCTGTTAATTGCACTGCATCTTCTTCGCTGTTAGTAAAACCAGTTACTGCTTTACCTTTAACAGCAAAGTCGCCAGAGGCTTGTTTTACATTTAATAAAGCGGCACTAGCATGACAAACAGTGGCAACGGCTTTACCTGCATTAAGAAAGCTTTCAATCAAAGCGATTGAGTCGGTATTATCCGTAAGATCCCATAATGGACCATGACCACCCGGATAGAAAACGCCATCAAAATCACTTTCATTAACTGAAGATAACAGTACTGTACTAGCGATTTTAGCTTGTGCGGTAGCATCAGCGTCATAACGGTCAGTGGCCGCAGTTTGGAAATCAGCTAATGTGCTTGTAGGGTCAATTGGCGCTTGTCCGCCTTTTGGTGTTGCCAAAGTTACTTCAACACCTGCATCAATAAATGCGTAATAAGGGGCTGCAAACTCTTCAACCCAAAAGCCTGTTTTTTTGCCAGTGTTGCCAAGTTCGTCATGTGAAGTCAGTACCATCAATATTTTTTTAGTCATTATCATTCATCCATTTATTTAACTGTTGGGAGTAAGTGTATGTTCGTTTTCATTATCATTTTCTATAGCGCTAGTATATGCCTAAGCCCTTAGGTGAACAATGCAGATAAAACTGACAACATTGTATCAATAATTGATACAATGTATTCTCACACATATATTACAGATGGCTAGGTAGTGTTATGAATGTTTCATTTGAACGACTAAAGAGTATGGTCGTTTTTGCGCAAGTTATCGAACAAGGCAGTTTAAGCGCGGCAGCAAAACATTTAGGACTCTCTCGAGCGGTAGTTAGTTATCACCTGAAAAAGCTTGAAGCACAACTCGATGTGAAATTGCTTAACCGCTCTACCCGCTCTATTAACCTCACTGAAGCAGGCCAAGCCTACTATGAACGCTGTCGTGTTATTGCCGAGCAAGCCAGTGCTGCTAATCAACAAATTGAAAATTATAAAAGTGAGCCTGTAGGATTACTTAAAATTACCTGTCCGGTAAATGTTGGTTTGCAAACGGTTGTGCCTGCCCTTAATGAGTTTAAAAAGATCTATCCTAAAATTGAACTGGATGTCATGTTAACTGATGAAGTGGTTAATATTATGAAAGAAGGAATCGATTTGGCCATTCGCGGAGCGCCATTACCTGACTCAGGTTTGCAAGCGAGTAAATTAGCCACACTTACAACATGTCTTTGTGGTGCGCCTGACTACTTTCTTCAATATGGACACCCCACTAAACCTGCTGATTTAGCTGAGCATCAATGGGTTATCTACAAATTGACTTCAGGGGTATTAACCTTAAAGAAAGGCAGCCGATCATTTAGTATTGCTACCCAAGGAAGCATTAGTACTAATAATGCCGCGGCTCGTACCGCATTTGTTGAAGCTGGTCATGGCTTAGCCCGTATCCCTACTTATGATGCTTGGCCAAAAATACAAGCGGGTACGTTAGAAACAGTGCTTGATGACTATACCTTTAACGATATAAATGTGTATGGTGTTTTCCCGCCGGGCACTGCCAATTCTAAAAAGCTTAGGTTATTGCTTAACTTTTTGAAAGAGTACTTTACCAGCCAAATAAGTATAAAAACGCCCTAGCTAACTTTAGACAATTTTAGCTGATCTCTTAAACATTCATTTGATCTTCATTGGATAAAGTCGCACAATCCTCGGCTTATCTCCAAGCCGCTATCAGCACAGAGAATGTCGGTCGTAAGGAAGCTAATAAATCAGCTCCCTACTGAAATATCATCAAATAAAAACAGTAGTAAGTAATTAGAGTAAAATCATGCATTCAAAAATACAAATGAGTAAAGAAGAGCTTAGAGAAAACAAACCCACGAGAAATGAATATTTAGATAAGCCAAAGCTGCCTTTAATCGTGGTATTAGATAATGTCACTAATAGCTACAATATTGGTGCATTTATTCGCTTAGCTGATGCTTTTGCTATCGAAAAAGTCATCGTTTGTGGCGCATTAACCATTTCAGATAAAAAAATGAAAAAAGCCTCACGAAATGAAGCTAAATGGGTGTGTGTTGAATATAGCGATAGTACTACCACCACATTACAAAGCTTATTAGATGATGGCTTTCAGCTTTACAGTGTTGAGCTATGCCAAGAGTCGGTTGATTACGCTTCAATAACTTACCCTGCTAAATCAGTATTAGTATTGGGTAATGAACGTAAAGGTGTCAGTGAAGAAGCATTAAAATTAAGTCATCAACAAATACACATTCCAATGTTTGGTATGGGTAACTCGTTGAATGTTTCCACCGCTGGTGCCATTGTTTTAGCCGAATGTGCTAATCAAATTAGAAAACAGCTACCGTAATACCAAAGAAATGCCCCAATAAATTACTTAAGAAAGTTACCTGCGGTAGTGATCTCAAGTATTTCCGTAATAAATGTTTATATTGCTCGGGCGAACAGAACTGTAGTGGCTTAAGAATTAGGCCACTACATAATCAATCAACAAATAAATCTATGCTTTTACTTTATGGGTAACTATTTAGTTAAAATATTATGTGCACTTTTTAATACCGAATCTTCATGATAAATATAATCATTCACTGTCGGTACCTGCTCTATATCAACCTCAACACCATTTCCTTCAAACAATTGACCGTTAGGCCTAAAAGAAATCATTGATGATAAGTTCAGCGTTAATTTAGAGTAACCTAGCGTAACAGGACGATTAGAGCCACTCATGCCAGCGGTGGCCTCGCCCATTAATGTTGTTTGTGGCAATAATTTAAAGGCATTAGCAAAACCATCAGAAGCACTTGCTGAGCCAGCATTAGTTAACACGATGACAGGCTTGGTATAGTGATATTGCTGCGCTTGGGGCTCTGCAATTCTATAAAGCCATTCACGGTAGTTTTGTCTTGGGAAAGACCATTGTGGTGAAAATGACCACCTCGCGGTCCAAAGCTTTGCTGCCGTTTAAGGCCATGCATTTTATAGTTAATCAATGCACCTAACTTATGATTTGGTGGCCTTTGAGATAATCGATGAGATAGTAATAAACGTCCTTCATAAAATTATGACATTTTTTCACATAAAAACGACAACAATACCGGTAGCCTACTGTTTTCAGTAGTTCCTAATAAAAAAACGTCGGTTTTTTGTTAAAACCTGTCGGTAATTTACTAGTTACATTACCGATAAAGATTCAATCTGATAAACGTTGGTTTTTGCTTAAGTCTTAAACTACCTCATAAAAATAATACGTAAAACAGTAGTCATAGGGCTGCTGTAATAAACGTTAAACACAAATGATGGAGTCAATATCAGATGAAAAATAATAACAAGCTTGTACTGAGTACTATAGCCTTATCCGTTTTAGCCGTGACTAGTGCCGCAAGTAATGCAGCACCTCAGGCGCAACTTAATAAAGCAAATAAAATGGCTACGGCGCAATCTTCAACGCTTAGTTTTGCACAGTGGCGAGCAGAGCAAAAACTTGCACGTACTGATTACACCGACAGATTAATTATTACCTTTAAAGATAAGAAGCAAGGTAAGACGGTTCCTCCTGGTCTAGCTAAAAAAATTGGTTTAAATTTAAAGCACGTTAAAATATTAAAAAATAATAGCCACGTAATCGCTCTTGATGAAATGCATGCAGTAAAAGATGTTGAAAAATTCATTGAAAAACTACGCAGACACCCTTCTGTTGTATCGATTGAACCAGATTACCAACGTTTTTTAATGGCGCAAAACCAACCTTGGGGCATCTCAAAGACCCAATCCGATCAATTAACAGACACTGATGCATCGAACATGACAGTGTGTATTATTGACTCAGGTTACGAACAATCTAACCCTGATTTAAATGCAAATAATGCGTCGGGTACGAATAACTCTGGTACAGGTAACTGGTATCAAAACGGTGGTTCTCACGGAACACACGTAGCTGGTACTATTGCTGGCGTAAATAACAGCGAAGGTGTTGTCGGTATTTTACCAAGCACTAACGTTAACCTTCATATTGTAAAAGTATTTAACGAAGCAGGTTGGGGTTACTCTGGTGACTTATCTGACGCAGTTGATACGTGTGTAAGCAACGGCGCTAAAGTTGTTAATATGAGTTTAGGTGGTGCAGGTTCAAGTGTTACTGAAAAAAATGCATTACAAGCTGCTGCTGATACTGGCGTATTATTAATCGCCGCTTCTGGTAATGATGGTGACGCGACTCTGTCATATCCAGCTTCTTACGACGTGGTAATGGCTGTTGGCGCTTTAGACAGCAATAACCAACATGCTGAATTCTCTCAATATACCAGTCAAGTTGAAGTATCTGCACCTGGTGAAGCTATTTTATCTACGGTTGCTGGTGATGGTCGTTTAGGTTTCATTACTGTCGGTTCAACAACTTATGGTAATGACAGTGTCGTTCCTCAAACGCATTACATTCAAAGTGCTGGTAACTTCGTTGTTAGCAATGTTGATGGTGCTGCCAATGGCGTATTATCAAGCTGTACCATTTCAGGTAGCAGCTACAGCTGTTCAAACGTGAATGGTAACATTTGTTTAGCTGAGCGTAATGACAACCAAAAAGGTAGTAATTACCCTGAGATAAACCCAGCTAAAGCGTGTGCTAATGCCGGCGCCTCTGCTGTTATCGTTTATAGTGACAGTACTCGTCCTGGCTTACAAAATCCTTTCCTAGTTGATGCAAATACTGACGTAACGGTACCAACCGTTTCTGTTAGCCGTGCATTAGGTCAACAACTAATGACTCAATTAGGCACTAACGCTAGTTTAACCGTTAATGGCTCACAAGATTATGCCTATTACAATGGTACTTCTATGGCTACGCCTCATGTAACTGGTGTTGCTGCATTAGTATGGAGCAACAACCCGAACTGTACTGCCGATGATGTACGTAGTGCATTAAAAAACACTGCGGTTGATTTAGGTGCAGCAGGTCGTGATGACAAAACAGGTTTTGGCTTAGTACAAGCAAAAGCAGCGTCTGATGCGTTAGCAGCGAGTTGTGGCGGCGGTACAACTCCTCCTCCACCACCAACAGGCAATACCCTTACTAATGGTGTAGCTAAAACTAACCTTGGATCAAGCACAGAGCTTAGCTTTACTATGGAAGTTCCTGCTGGTGCCACTGAGTTAAACTTTGCTATGGCTGGTGGTACGGGTGATGCTGATCTTTATGTTAAATTTGGTTCAGCACCAACTACGAGTAGCTATGATTGTCGTCCATATAAAGGCGGTAACACTGAAAGCTGTCCAATAGCTAGCGCTCAAGCAGGTACTTACCATGTGAAATTGATTGCTTACTCAGCATTTACTGGTGTTAACTTAACAGCTAGTTTCATTGAGCCGACTACGGGTGGCGGCGCTACTGGTGGTAGTGCTTCAGTAACAGATATTAGTGTTGCTCGAAGAGCTTGGACATACTATACAATTGATGTTCCTGCTGGCATGGCTACATTAGATTTTGCTATGAGCGGTGGTACGGGTGATGCGGATATGTATATTAGACGTGGTACTCAACCGACCTCTTCAACTTATGATTGTCGTCCTTACAAAAGTGGAAACACTGAAGCTTGTGCATTTACCAATCCAGTCGCTGATACATGGCATATAGGTGTTTACGGTTACTCTGCAGCAAGCGGTATTAGCTTAGACGTAACTTATAATCCATAATAAAATTATTGCCTAAACGGTAAAACTAAAAACCCGATACAAGGCAACTTGTATCGGGTTTTATTTATATTGATGTCGCTAAAACAGCATTAAATATTAGTAGACTATTTGCAACTGGCTAACAGCTTACCAACATTCGCTTTAGTCGCTTTAGTTAACTTCTGGATTAATGAAAATGGTACTTCATCAATACCCGCTTCGTGTTGAATATCATCTAACATGGCTAACCAAAGTTTTGCCGTCATTTCAGAATCGTATAACGCTCTATGGAAACTGCCGTTTGAGGCAATGCCTTTATAATTAATCAATGTGCCTAACTTATGATTCGGTGCACTTTGATATAATCGACGAGATAGCAATAACGAACAAGCGAACTGACCATCGTAATCTGACGAGATACGCTTTAACTCACTGTCTAAAAAACGTTTATCAAACGAGGCATTATGAGCGACAAGGTTTTGCCCTTGAATAAAATCAGCAAAACGTTCCATAACTTCATCACATGGCGCTGCTTTATTTAACATTTCATTGGTGATGCCTGTGTAATCGGCAATAAAATGACTTACCGGTCGTCCAGGATACATCAGCTCTTGAAAGCGTTCAGTGACCACACCATTTTCAAGTTTTACCGCACCTATTTCAATAGCTCTATCGCCATTATTAGGTGAAAGACCTGTTGTTTCAAAATCGAGAATTATTAGAGAATTTGCGTTCATAAAAGTAGTGACAGCTTAGTTTTAGATCAGTGATAGATTAGTTAACAATTAATGGCCGTTATTAACGATAGGAAACTCAACAGAATAACAGAATGATAATATTCACTTTAACATTCTGTTCCGTGCGGCCAAGTTATTTAATGAGATTTTACACCCTGAAAATCTTCAGTTTCAAAATATAAAGGTTTCATCGTGCCACAGTTTAGAAACTTATATTGAAGTTCAGTTTCTTTTGGTACTGGCGATGATGTAGTAAAGCGCCCTAAACAACTGGCTTCTAAATCAACCCCCAGTATGTGATCAAAGCTAGGTGCCTGCTGAATTCTATGAATATAGATTTTATAATTTTTTCTTAATGAAACAACATCATACTCTTGCTTTCTACTTGAAGGCTTGATGTCATCAAAAGTCCTAACATACAGTTTCTTATCAAAAGACAATGAAATGTTTTCATAAACTAGCATACCATCACGCTCAAAATGCCCTGCATATAAATCGGCCTGAATAACCATTTTCTCTCCACGCATTAAACGTTGTAAATTAAATGGCTTAGGCTTAATAGTAATGAGTTGGCTGTCTCTGATCGTTTGTAATACCGCTAAATTATTATTATCTAATTTATAGAGTAGTTGTACATTATGAGGTTTTTTATAAAGCGGCAAATGAGACGCATAAATACTAGAGCCCTGAGTGACTAAAACCATACCATGAACGCCCATATAGCTAGGGTCTAATGGCGGTAATGGTTTAACTTCATCCTCAGCAAAACTCACTTGACTTAATAAAAACAAAAGTCCAAATAACACTTTTTTCATAGAAAAATCCTCACTACATTTAGGTTGAAGATATTATCAGCAACCAAAAAATCAAATTCGATTTTGATATTATAGTTGTTTTTATCAAGCAAAAAAATGGTATCTATGTAAGATATTTAATTTATTTTTCTATTAAATTACTTCGAACTTTTGTGGATATTCACAAATAATGAGAAACGAATCACGTCATGAGAAAATTTAACATATTAGTTACGTTTTGTGATTGTTCCTAATATTGGAAATAAACCTCTCGTATGATCAAAGTTAGGTTTCGGATTAGATTTTGTATCGATAATGCTCTACTCCGCGGGCAATGGGAGCGTAACGAGTATTGCTCCGCAGAAGTAGCTTGTTATATGGTTTGCTATTTGGGGCGGAGCGTTTCAATAATTTGTGCATCCACCCAGTAGATATTTACCTCTTCGTTTCCGCGTTTTGTCCGCTTATCAAAGAATAGAAATTGTCCATCGGGTGACAAACTTGGATTTTTTTCAGAATGAGCGGTATTTATCTTGTCGCCCATATTAATGGCAGGGCCCCATGAGCCATCAGCCGCGCGATAACTGATATAAATGTCAGATCTGCCCTGTCCATCTTCTCTGACGCTATCAAAGATAATAAAGCTTTCATCCGGCGCAATATAAGGGTGGGCATTGTATCTGCCGATGCCAAACTGAGGACCCAATGATTTAGGCTCTTCATGTTTGCCGTCTACCAAGCGGGAATAACGCAAAGGAATATCCATCTTTTGACTATAGGTATCAAAGTAATACGTGCCGTTTGAAGACGCCGATAGCCTCATAATGTCTATATTTTCGAAGAGCTCGCCGAGGCCTTTTACCTCTGACCAACCATCGCTTGTGCGTTCTACATAAGCATTTTTTAAATAGATGGTGTTACCATCGGGTGAGATGGATGGTTCGCTCACAGCCGTCACGACAATAGACTTCTGCCATTGATTATTTTTATATTCAATGACATTCAAGGAATAAACTTCTTTTTCATCACGCCTGACGAAATAAAAGGTATTCATATCCGCCCCGAACATGCCCTCAATTTCAATAAATCCCTCTGTATTAACAATACCGGGCGCAAAAATCTCAGGTGTTGAGCCGGGTGGCGTTTGACCGAGATAGGGACCATCAGGGATGGAAATATCATCATGGCTATAACTAGTGTTGCTCATCACTAGAACAGAAAACAGTAGAACAATTGCAGTGCTAACACGCTTCATAATTTATACCTTATTTTGAAATCAACGAATTATTTAACTTCGCTTAAATGTGATTGAACAAAACATCAGTTTAAACAAGTCGATTCTAAAATACCTGACGTCTTTATGAATTTCAGCTGATTTTTTTCTGACGACAATAATCAACTTATTAGATGCATATAACGCTTTTTATGGAGACGCCTCAGTAACATGACTCGAGTAATTAATTAGAAAACATATGGAAAAAATTTAAAAGCTAAGGCCAGCAACGCGCATTTAGTTGCCATTATTTTCTTGCGATTTGTGAAATTTTTTATAATTTTCTCACTACTTTGATGCAAGAACTTTAATTCTTTTTATCAATCTAGCTACGGCCCATAAAATACGATTCAAGAATTCTCATAAGATGTGAATATCCACACTTTATCTTGTCTTATCTTTTTAAGTCATAAATAAAATCAGTACTTATTGGCCATAGAGATATCTGAAAAGATCACTATTAATACTGATATTGAGTACTGCTTTTAATAAGCTCATTCACGTCTATTTGTTGTTGATAACACTGTGCTAATGTATCTCGAGAAATAACAGTAATCAGCTCAAATTGATTCGCCTCATTATTACCTTTTAATACAATGTTAATATTTTCTCTGCTCGTTAATGCTTCAACAAAATTATTATTTTCACATAACAGCGTCACACTCTTAAGTAATAACTGCTTTAACTGATTAACATCGCTGGCAGCGTTTGATATGTCAGGCGTAGATACTGAATTTTCAGTATGCATGGCAGCTTCCATGTTTTTATTGTTCATTAGCACTGCCAGGGTTTTTCTTTGCTCAACAACCTGCTTCATTTCATCTTGAGTCTCGCGCAATATTTTATCAATATTATCTTGCTGATCTTCTGAGCTCGCCTGTTTACTCTTATTTTTCAGTGACTTTATCTTTTTACTTAATGAAAACTCATAATGAGCAGAATTTTTCGCCTGCATGCGTAATTCATTCAGTTCAAGATGGCTGTTACTTTTCGGCTTACTTTCCACTTGCGCATCTAGCTCATTACTTAATGCTTTATCATCCTGTCCAGGTAACTGTTTTGTTAGTTGTGATAGATTACTTTCAATCGAAAAAACAATACCCTGGCCATGTAAATATTGATGTTCAACATTTTCAATCAAGGTATTATCTGCACTTTCAGTATTTAAATATTGCTTAAGTTGCCTGCTGTATTCTTGATTATATTTTTTAATCTGTTCTAGAGAGTTAGCGCTAACCAAGGTTGGGCTAATCATAAAAATAACGAACAGCGATAAACGATAAATCATTTAAGCCTCCTTAACGTGTGAAAATAACCATTATCCAATACAAGATGAATAATGGTTAATCAATTATATTCCGAGTTAACTAATAAGAGGCTTTCGCGCTCAGATTAATATCCGCATAAGCTCTATAGCCATATACACCGATATAAATGGTATCTGATCCAGTTACATCAAGTTGGCAAGTTTCATCATTGCCTGATTGATTTGGACGACAATCGAATGAACCTTTAGTTGGATTACTTCCCACTCGAACAAATAAATCAGCATC
The DNA here is from genome assembly GCF_002836255.1 of Colwellia sp. 75C3. Lineage (GTDB taxonomy): Bacteria > Pseudomonadota > Gammaproteobacteria > Enterobacterales > Alteromonadaceae > Colwellia. The sequence goes on from NZ_PJAU01000054.1 coordinate 48,078, forward strand.
ACCAGTCCCGCCAGACATACTCACAACTAAAGAGCCTGCTGATTGTGGCGACACTTCAAAGTAAGTCCAACTTCTTCTATCACCGTTAACAGATTGTTCTAATAAAACATCAGTTGTTGGCTCTGTAGGTGGTTCCGTTGGCGGCTCTGTTGGTGGATCAATTGGTGGCTCAGTTGTGGTGCCGCCAGCTAAATCTATTAACCAATTTTGCCATTCTTGCTCATATGTTGCAGCGGCTGCATTTAAGGTAGCTTGATAATTAGTCCAGTCACCACTTCTTGTTGACGCTCTGATGCTACGAATATCATCCATGTAATTTTCAAACATGAAACGCACGCCTAAATATCCCCAACGGTATATTTCGTCCGAGGTATTACTATAACTGGTATTAAAAACGTCACTTAAACTACGATTGCCACCATTAGCATTAATCAATGCGATAGCGTCATCGTTTGAGTTTTCTAATGAGATATATTCGCCTAAACCTTCAGACCACCAAACAGTTGTGGTTGGATAATCAGAAAAGTTGCCTTTTAAATTAAAACGACCATCTAAATAATGGACATATTCATGCTTTAAATTCCAGATTTGGAACTCTGGACGTAACCAATCGGCTTCGTGGGCATAAAAAGCAGCTTGGTTATTTGCATCAGTCGCATTACCTTCGATATACATGCCACCATTATTGGTATTAATGCCGTAAAGTCGGCCAGCATAGCGATTATATTGGGTATAATCGTCAAAGATGATCATCAATAAGTCTTCATTCAAGTCATTAGAAATAGGGAGTTCATTAGTCTCTAATCTAGAATGAAAATAGCCTTCTTCAACGCCAACCTGATCACAAGAATCAGTAAACTGATTTGTAGTCATATCTTGAGCACGAAACTTTAATGTACCACTACAAGTATGTGTTAAGGGTAACAAACTGTCTTCAGAGAGCTTTCCTGCAGTCGCCGAATTAGCGATTAATATGATAGACGTTGCTAATAATGATGGTAAGAGATTTTTTAGTTTAGTAGTCATGTTTTCTCCGATTTATTTTTATTATCACATCCTTGTTATGTGTTTATTTTTAGTTGTTTGCATATCCTTGCCTGTTCATTTTATACACCACAAAACGGATAATGTATGCAATATACCCGACTCATCGTGTTTAATTGTTAAATAATACCTACTAATGTTAACGAGACATTGTTAAATAACAGGGTAAAATAATGTCAACATTCAATAATAAAACACAAGAATATCAGAGACAAAAAAACCAGCTTAGTGCTGGTCTTTTATTTTCAATTTGTGGGAATAAAATTAAATTACTCTCTGTAGGGTGATGCTCTTAGCAACATTATTGAGCAACATAGGGTAGCGATAAAACCACCTCAACACCTTGCTTAACCTGAAGAACACCCTGATGTGTATTTGGATGATTCTCTTGGTAATTATCTATTTTAATCGAGCCGTTATGATTAAATAAAATTTGTCGACACAGGGCTAATCCAATACCACTGCCTTGAGGTTTTGTGGTGTAAAATGGCACAAAGACATTACTTAAATTCGCAATGCCCGTACCGAAATCCCGAATGGTAATATGTTGCCAATTACCTTCTTGCATACTATCAATCTCAATGATTTTTTCTTCAACATTAGCCATTGCCTCAACCGAGTTTTTAAATAAATTTATCAGAACTTGTTCAAGCTGACTTTTATCCGCTTCAATTAACAACTCGGGGTCTAGTCGACAATGTATTTTGCACAAAGGATAAAGTATTGCCAATTTTTCAACCATTAACGCTAATTTAAATGCTGATTTATTGGGTTGGGGTAGCTGAGATAGTTGACTGTAACTGGCAATAAACTGGCTTAAAGAATCGGCCCGTTCATTAATAATGTTAACGCCCTCAAGTAACGACGCTTTAACCATTTCACTATCAGCCCTTTTTAATTTTTTCTGCATTGATTGACTGATAGCAACAATAGGCGTTAGTGAATTATTCATTTCATGGCTTAATACGCGCAGCAGGCTTTGCCACGCTTTACGCTCTTTCTCCATCAATAAACGTTCCGCATTTGTTAGCGTATAAAGTTGATGCCTTTTGCCATCACTTAAAAAGGACTCTTTAGATAAAAAGTGTTCTCCGGAAATAGGCCCTTCTTTAAACTCGATAATGCCGGCATTGCCGTTGATAATGTCATTGCCAATAGGTAAAGACGCTAATTGAATCTTGTCTATTTGAACATTGCTCACATTATCGACGTCTCCCAAAACAAGTTTATTCGCCGAGGCGTTTGCCATAACGATATAACCTTGCTCATCCGTTGCTAATACCATGGCATCCATTTGCTCCATGATGCGCTCTAATAACAAACGTGATTCTTTGGCTTCTATTTTATGTTTCGACAAAGTACCCGCTAAAACATTGACTGAATTGAGTAGCTCTTGAAACGCTTGATTGGTTTGTAATCGCCCTCTTAACGTGTAATCACCATCAATCATCGACTCGATTAAGTTAGATAGAGTACGGATTTGATACTGTGAATTTTGTCTGCTCGCCACCATAACAAAACTACACAGGAGTAATAAAACAATAAGGATAAAGGCAATTAAATAGCCTGACATTGCTGTTAAGAAAAGCGAGATGGCTGTGATGAGAAAACACGGTATACACACCAACAGTAATAATTTATGTTGGTTATCGCCGTGTTTAATTTTTGACTTACCCCAGAGTAATTGCCAAAGCTCTTTAATCCAGTTCATATTTACTCAAACGTCGATAATAACCGCTTCGGCTTAAACCTAAAGACTTAGCTGTTTCGGTGGCATTACCACGATGAAATTTCAGTCGTTTTATTAACGCCTTTCTTTCTATTTCATCGAGGCTTAAGGTGGGATCTTCCAAAGACTCAGTATTATCTACGTTATTATCGCCTGTTAACATCAACTCAGCGGTATCAATACTGTCTTTTTTACAGGTAAAAAGCACCCGTTCCATCATATGGCTCAGTTCACGAATATTACCTGGCCAGTTATATTGTTGCATTGCCATGATGGCTTGCTCAGAGAGTTTAGGACAAGCCCGGTGATATTTAACACTGAAAGATTGTAGAAAGTGTTCAGCTAGCGCGGGAATATCTTCAACGCGTTCACTTAACGATGGCACTCTTAACTCAATAGTATTTAAGCGGTAATACAGATCTTGCCTAAAGCTATTGTTTTTAATATCTGCCAATAAATCGCTGTTCGTTGCCGAAATAATACGTACATCTGCATGTAATGATTTACTACTACCCACCGCCTCAAATTGTTGCGCCTCCAGCACATGCAATAATTTAGCTTGTTGAGCAAAAGGAATATTGGCAAGTTCATCTAAAAACAAGGTGCCTTGCTCTGCCATTTCAAAGCGTCCGATACGACTTTCTTTCGCGTCAGTAAACGCGCCTTTTACATGACCAAACATTTCGCTTTCAAACAATGATTCAGGTATTGCCCCCATATTAACAGGTACAAATGAATGACTTTTTCGGGTAGAAACACTATGCACATACGCAGCAAGCATGCTTTTACCGGTACCATTATCACCGGTTAATAAAATGCTCATATCGCTTTTTGCTAAATCATCAAGGGTTGATAAGAGTGTTTGCATTGATTGTGATTGAGCAATGATGCCTGAACGACTACCTGGGTGAGCTTGCGAAGTGAGCAGCTGATTTTGCTGACTAAGTCGTTGGGCTTTTTTATCTGATTTTGCTAAGGCTAATTGATTGTCAATTGCGCTGAGCATGCGTTCATTTTTCCAAGGCTTTTGAATAAAGTCTTTAGCGCCCGCTTGCATAGCTTCAACCGCGATATCAATAGTCGCCCAGCCAGTCATCACGATAATAGGAATATTAAGTTCAAGTGCAGTGATTGCTTCAACGAGTTGAACACCTTCAGCACCTGAAGTTGTATCTTGCTGAAAATTCATATCAAGTAGAATTAAATCAACACTTTGAGTTTTTAAATTATCTAAAGCCGCCTGTGGCGTAGTGACCGCTAAAATATCAAAGCCTTCATCGGCTAACACAAATTTTAAACTGGCAATGATATTAATATCATCATCGGCAATAAGGATTTTTTTATTCACAAGCGCCTATTCATAAGTAGTTAAGTTATCGAGGTTATTCCTACACGTTCAATAATAGTAAAGAAATGAGCAAGAATTAGATAGTTAGCAGCGTCATTATCTTAATAAGGTATGAGTAAAAGGTAACAGATAGATAATACGTTACCTATCTGTTACCTCAGCCTGTATTCGTTTATTCGTAGCGTAACGCTATACTCGGCTCCATTTTAACGGCACGTTTGGTTGGTGCAAATATTGCCAGCATCACAATAATTGATAATCCAGTAACCACAGTAATAGCAATGCCGAAGTAGAGATATACCGGAAAGATTTCTTCAGTAAATTTATGAAAGCCAAACGAGATTAATGCAAAAAGCACTACCGCCAAGCCTAAACCAATAACCAACTGACGAGCCCCCTGCTTTAAAAACATTTGGGTGATATTTTTATCACTAGCACCAACAGCACGCCTAATGCCTACTTCATGCGTACGCTGAGCCACTGAATTTGCCGTTAAGCCATAAATACCAACCATGGCTAATAATAAGGCGAAAAAGCCAGTACCAAAGGTTACATTTGACATTAAGCCCATTGACTCCCGCATCATATTTCTGTTTTTACTGGCTAACTGAACAGGGTTAGTCATTTCAATAGAGCGGTCAGTATCAAACATTGCTTGATAGAAAATTTCTTCTGGGTTTTGTGTTGCCGGTAAAATACGATAATAAACGAGTTGAAAACTGTTGAAAAATTGTAGCCCAGATAAATAAATTTCATCCGCGCTGTCTAATCGGCTAAAAAGTGTAGAGGGATTCATACGATCGGTAATAACACCAACTACAAACACTTTTTCGCTTTTATCATCAACGTCTATTTGAAAACTCTTTTCTAAAGCAGACTCACCAGGCCAATAACGCTTAGCCATAGATTGGCTTATAAGCACTGTTTTACGGCGCCCGACCTTATCGAGATGAGTAAATTGTCGACCTGCCACTAAGTTAACACCCACCGTTGCGGTATCACCAATAAGAGTAATGGCATCAATTTTAGGTTTGCTTTCTTGGGAAGCATAATCTACTCCTTCTAAAGTCACCGCTGATGCGCCTAACCAATTAAGTGAAACAACGTTAACAACCTGTGGATGTTGTTTAATGCGTTCTGTTAATGATTGAAATAATGCTATTTGTTGTGCTGGCTCAGGGTATTTATTTTCAGGAATAGACATTCTTACTGTCATCACTTCGCTATAATCATCGCCCAATTCTAGGTTAATAAACTTATGTGAGATGTAAGCAGAAACAGAACCAATTAACATTAATGTTGCGACCAAAAACACTTGACTGGTGACTAATATTCTCGATATTTTTCCTGCTTTTTTACTTTGCGCACCACGAGTACCGTCTCTTAAAGTGGTATTAATATCTTGTCTAGCTGAGCGCCATGCAGGTAAAAATGCTGATAATAGAATAGTTATAAGAGTAAATGCGATACCCATTAACAACGTCCGTAGATCCATGCCCCAATGCCACCAAAATGAACCACCCGTTGGAAGCCATGAGTGAAAAGCAATTTCGGTATAATCTAAAGCGGCACCTACTAGTAATAATGATAAGATGCCACCAACCGTTGAAATAATAACGCCTTCCCACATTAACTGGCTAACTAAGCGAGAAGTTGTTGCCCCCAAAGCAGCACGAATAGCGGTTTCTTTTTGACGTTCAATCGTACGTGCCAGTAATAAATTTCCTACATTGATACAAGCAAGTAATAAAATTAGCCATGAAATACCATTTAAAAAAACAAAAACGATACTGCCTTGTCCACCGGTTTGCGCTGCTTGAAATGACATAATCTTCGCGCCTTTTTCAAACGCGGGCATTTTATATAATTCAATATTCTGTTGATAAACTTGGTTAATGGCTTGCCCCAATTCCAACTCAGCTTGCTCAATTGATATATCAGCTTTAACTCGGCCATAGGCATTATAGTATTCACTTTGCTGTGCCGTTGCGTTAAAGACATCGTCAGAAAGTGGCAACCAAAGTTGCGAGGTATTAGGGAATAAATACCCTTGTGGCATAACTCCGATAACATCAGTGATAACACCATTTAATATCATGGTTTTTGATAAAACATTTTCATCGCCATTAAGCTCTGATTGCCAGGTTTTATAGCTAATTAGTGCCACAGGAATTGCACCTACTTTGGTATCTTGTGCTTGAATCGTTCTACCTAAAATGGGCTTGGTACGGCTAAATTCAAAAAAACCACTTTGTACAAAGCTACCTGAAATATCTTTACCCGACTGGTCAACAGACAAACGAATATTACGATTATCATAAACACCAAATTCAATAAAACTTGTTACATTATCTTTAACATTAATATATTCGTAACCTGTGATTAAATTATAGTTTCCATCAAATTCAACGTTAATCGCTTTTGCAGTCTCTGCTTCAGGTATCGGTAATGGTTTGTAAACCATGGTATATAAAAACGAAAAGGTGAATAAACTAATCGATAGCCCACCAATTAATACACCTAAGGTCATCGCGGTAAATTTAGGCGCTTTAAATAACAAACGAAAAGCGTATTTAATATCTATTAACATCGACATGGTACTTCTCCTAAGGTCTATCCTGCAGCCAATTCAACCGGTTTAAAGGTCGTTTTACGTTCATGATTAATATTGTCTTTAATCAATTGTCCATCAAACATTTCTAAGCAACGACTGGCTCTTTTCGCAGAGGAAGGATCATGGGTTACCATGCAGATAGTTGCGCCGTCATGATGAAGTTGATCAAATAACTGTAAAACCGCTTCGGCATTTTTTGAATCTAAGTTACCGGTCGGTTCATCGGCAAGAATAATGGCGGGATCATTAACTAAGGCTCTAGCAACCGCAACTCGCTGTTGTTGTCCTCCCGATAACTGTGACGGGTAATGATTTTTTCTATGCCCCATTTCTACTTTTGCTAAGACTTCATTCACTTTATCTTCAATGAATTTTTTCGATTTACCTGTTTGATAGGTCAACGGCAACATAACATTTTCAAATACGGTAAGGTCTGAAATTAAGTTAAACGATTGAAAGACAAATCCTATTTGTTCACTACGTATTTTTGCTCGTTGATCCCTTGTTAACGCAGAAACATTGCTATCGGCTAAATGATAATGACCAACACTCGGCGCATCTAATAACCCTAATAAGGATAACAAGGTTGATTTACCACAACCTGACTGACCACTTAAAGAAAGGTATTCTCCTTTATTAATAACTAGGTTAATACTGTTTAACGCGCGTGTTTCTATATCTTCAGTTAAGAATGTTTTACTAATATCTTTTAAGGTGATGAGTGCTGTCATAATTATTTCCTTATCGTATCAGCAAGTAAATTTTTGCTGACTTTAATTTATTGAATGTGGGTAGCAGTAACAATTTGTTGTGTAACTATTTAATAAATAATGTTAATTAATCTTTATTTCTTGATGCTCTTGCCAGCTTGAAGTGTCTGAAATGATAATTTCATCGCCAGCCACCAAGCCATCTATAATTTGAATTTTATTAACTGAACTTTGACCTAAAGCCACTAAATGCTTACTAGCAAATTGCTGATCTTGGCTCAATTTAAACAGAGCTGTTTTTGTATGTCTTGGGGCATATACTGGACGTTTTACATACAAAGTATTTTCAATATTACTAATGGCAATTAATCCATCAACCGTCAATTCAGGGCGAGCTTCAGCGGGCAAGTCACTGGTTAATTTTATATCAACTAACACCATGCCTGCTTTTACTGCTGGGTCGATGCGTATCACTTCACCAATAATTTCACTGGTACGCGTATCAATAGTGACTAATTGGCCTAAGGAAATATCCCTTACTCGCACTTCTTGTACCTGTAATTCGGCAAACAAAGTGTTTTGATCGGCCACTAAAGCCACGCTATCGCCCACTTGAGCACGTTCACCCAGCTGTAGTGATACTTGTTGAACAACACCTGATATTGATGACCTCACCTGCAGCGCAGCAACTTGCTCTTGCACACGTTGATAATTATTTTCAACTAAGCCAATACGGGCTTGCTGAGCAATTTTTGTTGCTGTCATATTCGCTTTCATTTTTTCAGTTTTTTGTTGTTGAGCGCGCCAATATTGCATTTGTTGCTTTACCGTCAATTGGCTTCTTTGATACTCAAGTGCAGAAACTGTCGCATTACCTTGCGCTAATAATGCGGTCTCAGCATCCAATTTTAGTTTCGCTGATTGATAGCTATAATCTGCGGACAGAACTGAATTTTCTAAATCAACCATCTGAGACTCTAGCATTACAAAGGCGACATGACTTTCAGCTTTTTTAGCTTCGAGCTCCCAACGTGCCTTTTCTAAATTACGATGTAATTCAGGATTAGATAAGTGTACAAGCACATCACCTTTATTTACTCTCGCGCCAGCTTTAACGAAAACTTGTTCTGCCCTACCTGAGACTTGTGATGATACCCAACGAATATTTAGCGGTTTTAATACACCCGTTGCCCGTACATTCACTCGAAAATCACCCTGCTCAACTTTGGCTGTAACAACAGCGTTTCTTTCAATAAAGTAAGAGGCATTACCTAAAACATTTCTTAATGAATAAGTACCCATAAGTAGAATAACAGCAGGTAAAACATACCAGTGTTTTTTCCAAAGTGGTTTTTGCACAGCTTGTCTTTGTATATCCATGAGTCATCTTATTTTCGTTAATGCGATGATTAGTTATTACAAGTCTTGTGCCAAAGTAGAATTAAAAAATAAACCGTTGATTATATAGCACTTTATAAACGACTAACTTTTAACTATATGAGGGAGTGTATCAATTACGACACAGTGTTTATTGCCGAGAGTCGCAATTGTGATACAAGCAATAGTACGATTGAAAAGCTGTGTATTTAAAATAACAAACGAAGTGCTAAAAACACAGTGTAATGTCATGCACAAATAACCATCAGTTACACAAGAATTAAATGTACTATAATCAATATTACTTGCTTTTGAGAGTATTACTGGGTTGTTACATTCACCTGATTTAATAAGTCGTGGTATTAATTTGAAATCTGTACAGCTTACAAAAAGTCATCGCCCTTTAACCAAGTTTTTTGTTGCCCTTATTTTATTAATCCCTCTATTTACTTACGCAAAATTTAACAACATAGTACTCGATCAAATTACGGTTAAAGACGGGTTATCGCAGGTATCGATTAATAACATTAGTCAGGATGATGATGGCTTTATTTGGATATCAACAGAATCTGGTCTGGAAATATATGACGGCTATAGCTTCATTAAAATAGCAGGACCTGACAAAGACTTTTCACAATACGATGCAGGAAAGGTCTACCAATCCAATGATGGACTAATTTGGATTCAGCTTTTCGGTAAAGGGCTCTATACCTTTGATAAAAAGACTAATCAATTTGATTTAAAATTAAGTAATAGCAAATTAGAGCCTGATGATTGGATCATAGATTACCAGGTACAAAGTGATGGTAAAGCTTGGATTGTAACAAACAAATATCTAGCCACAATTGACGTGAAAACTAACGTTTATAAACAAGTATTCAACTTAAAAAAGTATCTTGATGTCCCTACCAAAATACAGCAATTAACGTTACATAATGACTATCTGTATATAGCCAGTAAGCTAGGGACTATTGTCTACCGAATATCTACGGGTCAAGTTGCTAAATTACCCACTATTAATGAACAATCTACGCTGAATACTAATTTAATACCGATACAAGCTAATAAAATATTTTCATTAAATATTATTAATAAAATATTATATTTGGGCACTAATGATGGAGTTTTTTCGTTAGATATTCAGACAATTGATTCACTATTCTCTAAAAATAATGATGCTAACTTACCTAATTACAAAACTCTTTTTGAGCATGTCTCAGTATGGGCGTTTTTTATAGAAAATGAGCAGTTAATAATAGGAGCCACGGACGGACTGTACCGATATAACACCAAGTTAAATGAAGGGATGTACTTATTCAGCTTTGATCAATACGACCCTTCTTTTGCCAATAATACCGTTAAATCTTTAATGATCGACAAGGATGGCTATTACTGGCTAGTTAGCGTTAGCAAAGGTTTGCTTAAATGGAATCCTAACTTAGAGTTAATTGAGAACTATGGCTATTACAAAGGCAGAGATAATAGTTTAACCAGTAATAAGGTCACTGATATTTTACCTGATAAAAATAATGAACAATTACTTTGGATATCGACAGATAATGGCTTAAATTTACTTGATAGAAATACGCATAAAGTTGAAAAGCTGCTTGCTATTAAAAACTCTAAAACAACATTTACTGAAAGTAATATAACGTCATTACAACATGGGAAAAACGAAACAATTTGGTTAAATACTTCAATTGGCTTACGGCTTTTTGATATTAAAACCAAATCCATTATACCGATCCCCTTTGGAAAAAAGATTGCAGAAAAAATAACAGGTGAATATCCCGAGTACTTCACTACTGACCAGTACCTCTGGTTTACTCAAACTAATAAATTACTCATGATTGATATGGAGTCTGAACTATTAACTGATTTCAGTAAAATAATGACCGATGCGGGCATTAAGGATATCTGGTATTTGTTTAAACCTTCAAATGCGAATAGTGAAATTTGGTTTAGTACAGCAACAGCCTTATGGACTTTTAATAGTGATACTCAGGTGTTCAAGAAAATATACGAACATAGCGAGATGAACAATGATGAGTGGGGTTTTATTGATAGTTTTGTTATTGATACCGAACACTCCCTACTCTGGTTGGCTCATGCCTCAAAAGGTATTTACGGGGTTTCCTTAGATACACACGAGATTATCCATACTTTTAACAGTGAAAATAGTATTCTAGATAACAACCTTTATGGCCTATATCAAGATTCCCAAGGAGATCTTTGGACATCAACTCATGACGGTATTTATTCTATTGATACACGCTCTTTTCATATAAGAAAATATGGTATCCATCATGGTTTTTTAGGCATGGAGTATAACTCTGGCGCCCATGCCCAATTAGCCAATGGTGACTTAGTTTACGGCTCAATGAATGGTGTATCTTTTTTCAATCCTTTGGATCTAAAAGAAAAAGGCGTGCTCAGTAATCCAGACGTTTTTGTCACTAAAGTCGATCTCCTCACTCGCCATTTAGAAGATGCCTATATATTTAATTCAGACAAAATAATAGAGCTTAAATATGACGATGTAGGCATTAGTGTTGATTTTACTACTTTTAATTTTTCAAAGTCTAAAGATGTTTTATTCGAGTATTCTTTAACAAGTAAAAGTATCGTCAATTATCCATTAACTTATGAAAATCATATTGTTTTTCCTAGCTTAGAATCAGGTAAACATACTTTATCTATTCGAGCAAAATCCCCCATTACCGGCAATTACTCACAACCAATCACTATCAAATTTAACGTTTCTTATGCACCATGGGCATCACCTACTGCCTATATTCTGTATGCTATTTTACTTATCTCTGCATTTAGCCTTTGGTTAAATAAAAGGCGTAAACAACGTGCTGAACTATTATCGGCCCATGAACAAGTCATTTTTAGAGAAAACCGTTTACAACTGGCATTAAAAGGGAGTAACAGTGATGTGTGGGATTGGCACGCCGATGCGAATAGCTTTTCTGCGAATCGCTTTAAACATAAAGTCAGTCTCATTGAAAATGCTTACACCTTTCCTATAAAAGTATTTATTAATGAAATTCATTCCGATGATAAAGCAAATTTTTTAGCTACTTGGCAACGATTCATCTACGCAGCAGATGTTAATGAAACCTTCTCTTGTACTTATCGATTAAAAGGCGAAGACAAGGAATGGCTATGGTACAAAGACTTAGGGAAAATTGTCGAAGTTGATAATAAGAAAAATCCAAAACGCGTGACGGGATCCTACACCAATATCACCCAATCTAAGGTTGATGAAGAACGTGCTCAATATTACGGCGAAGCATTTAGACAGACAAAAGATTGGGTGCTAATCATCAATCAAGATTTCACTAAAGTTACCTCAAATCAAGCCATGAGAAACATATTCGGTTGGAAAGAAGAGCAGTCATTTGATGGCGCATCAATGGGTATCAGTAAAAAAAGGATAAAATATTATAGCGATATCGTTTTAAGCTTAGGTGTCAATGATCATTGGCGTGGAGAAGAGCTAGTTACCTCTACCGCCGGTGATAAATATCACGTCCTGGTCAAAATTAATGTCGGTATTAATAATAATGGCAGCCTTCACTATATTATGGTTATGACAGATATTACCGCTCAAAAGCAAGCGGAAAGTGAACTGCGCTATATGGCTAATTATGATCATTTAACAGGGCTACCTAATCGAAGTTTACTCATTGAACGCATTGACCATGCAATAGAGCTATCAGCAAGAAACAAAAATAGTTTAGCAATATTTTTTATTGATTTAGACCGTTTCAAACAAGTCAATGATACCTTAGGTCATGATGCTGGCGATATATTATTAAAAGAAGTGACACAACGATTAACGAATGTATTACGTCAAGATGATACTTTAGCAAGGCTAGGCGGTGATGAGTTTGTTGTCTTGTTAGAAAAGTTTTCATCATCTGATAAACTTTCTCAAATAGCGCAAAAAATTATTAATACTGTTGAACAACCGGTAACACTGCAAGACACCATGGTCAGTATTGGTTCAAGCATAGGTATTTCTATGTACCCTGAAGATGGTATTGATTCAGCTGAACTTCTGAAAAGTAGTGATATTGCAATGTACAGCGCTAAACAGAATGGTCGAAATAATTATCAATATTTTAAACCTTCAATGAATGAAGCGGCAGCAAAACGGTTAGTACTGGAGACAAACTTAAAACAAGCAGTAAAAGAAAAGCAATTTATTAATCACTATCAACCTATTGTTAATGCACACCATGGTAAAGCTGTTGGCGCAGAGATGTTAATGCGCTGGCCTACCGACAAGGGCATGATTTCACCCGTTGACTTTATTCCTTTAGCTGAAGATTTACATCTTATTATTTCTATGACAGAAACCGCCTTAACAACCGGATTACAAGACTTACTGACATGGCGAAGCTTCCGATCTGACTTTTACTTATCTATAAATATTTCTGCTAGTCATTTTAGCAAAGGTGAATTAGTTACTTTGATTACCTCAATGTTAAACGACTTTAATTTACCTACCTCAGCAATAAAAGTAGAAGTTACCGAGTCTGCATTTATCACTGAACCTGAAAAAGCCATTGAGAAGATGAACCTGCTACAAGCTTTAGGTATCAAGTTATCCCTTGATGACTTCGGCACTGGTTACTCGTCATTATCTTACTTAAGATTACTGCCATTAGATGTGATAAAAATTGATAGAAGCTTTATCTCTAATATTGGCCAAAATAATGCTGATGAAGCGATCATTGAAGCAACTATCAGTCTAGCTGAAAATTTAGGAATGAGCTGTGTCGCTGAAGGCGCTGAAACAACAGAACAAATCGACTTCCTCGTAGCTAGAAAATGTCATTATATTCAAGGGTATTTTTACAGCAAGCCATTACCAAACAGCCAAATTATTTCACTGTTAGAAATGAATGCATCTGAGTACAAATCGCAGATATAACTTATTAGAGTGAGCTCAAATGGATCCGAAACAAATGACCAATCCTTTGATTATTTCGATACTGGGGTATTTAAGAGAGAAGAACAGCTCCTGCTCGCTGATTGATTTGGTGAACCTTTGTGAACAGGACTTTCTTTCGCTTATTCTAAAAGATATCGATCCTCAGATAGTTATTTTCCAAAAGAATTTTTTTGTGATGAACGCGCTTTATCAAATTCAACAAGATATTCAAAAAGAGGGATTTTTACTAACAATATTTCCATTAGAAATCTGCATTATTCCGAATCACCTTGGCGCGAAAGAAGCCCTAACTACGCGTGACACTAACTTGGCCAGCTACTATTTGGACTGGTCTAATTTGAGTAACATATCTGTTGAAGAGGTTGAGACACTCTTCGCTAGTTTTTGGCATAGATATCGTGCTGTTGATAAGGTTGATGATGCGCTAACGACCCTAGGGATCGATAAAGATATCGGCTGGTTTGAGATACGTAAAGCTTATCAAAAGAAAATTATCACTAACCATCCAGATAAAGGCGGCTGTGCCGATGTCTTTATCGAAATCCGAAAAGCCTACGAAATTTTAAGATTCCGTTATCATGGAACTTAACGAAAATTCTTTCTTTTTGCGCGTTAGCTGATGTGCTTCTAACTTTCCTGTGACTAACTCTATTTTATCTGGTCTACTCATTAATTTAGGTACTAACGTTAATAGTCCGTTGTATTGATGCTTGACTCACACTGACCTCTATTCCTATCTCTCTTGATGTTAAGCCCTCACCATGTAACTTCATTATCCGTAAATGAATAACCTCAGTGATAGCATTAGGAAGACCAAAAGCAACAGCATAACCATTTTTAGCTTCTTTCTTTTTAGCGATGGAAGGTCTATGTATGGGTAGTGTTGTTTTTCTTTTTTTATGAACAACGGGAGCCGTTGATGAAATTGGTTCGAGTATTTGTGCTGTATTTTTTTGTTCGATCAATAGCGGTATCGCTTTACTCAGTGCTTTTTCTACAGCACGCGTAATGATATCTTCAAGTTCATCATGAGTTAGAGTAACTGTGTTATTTTTTTTAGATGTTTTACTAGATGATTTCACAGCGACATACTGCGACTTTTTAACTAACTTATTCTGAGACACCTTAGATAACGGGCCAAAAACAGCTATTAACTCAGTAGTGTCAATTTGTGGATTACCTAACGTATCACGTATAATAGTTAGCTTTCCGCTAGCTATGTATCGCTGAATTGTTCTTCGTGATTTCTTTACTAGTAATGCGCTATCAGTGATATTGTGAATAGCCATACGACACCTTTTTCATTGTTATTTTACTGCGACATATTAGATGCTTTGATGAGAGGAGAGTCAATACGAGAACAGAGAAAATTAATACTATTGTTGGATTTGGTACTAAAAACTTTAATGCCGCCTTTTAATTAATTATAAAGCCGAATTAAAGTAGTTAGCTTAAATGAGTTGTTTCGTTACTCATTTAAGCTTAATCGATTTAGTTAATATAAATTACAATAGATGAAGTTAAAGTGAAATATGATTTTTAAATTTACTGATACCGTAGAACTGAGCAGATCATGAAAATTAGGTTTTAGTCATCGTGTAAAAAAGCTAAACATTCCGCATTATTACCACGAAATATAACTCTCTCGGCTTTTAGACCTAACTGATATTGATACATAGGATCATAGTATTCGCTAAGCAAAGGTTTTAACCAATCCAAGTGATATTGCTGTTGACCCTTTTGCTGCTGAGTTAACGCTGCACTCTGTATTTCTTTTAATTGCCCATAACGCTCTGTACCCATGCGTTTTCGTACTTTGAATAAACCATGCTGCAAATATTCACTGAAGGCGATAAAACCTTGCTCAACACCATAAGCAGCTTGGTACTGTGCTGTCATTTTTATAATGTATTCTTGATAAATCTGCTCAAGTCGATAGTCTAAGCTTTCTTCAATCACCACTATTGGCGCCAATACCATCGCTTTGCGTAAACTTTCAGGTAAATGAACCCCACCTATTGCCCTGCCTTCATCTTCTAGGATCAACCGTTGATCTAAAGAAAAGTTACCCCTGATGTATTGCTCAGCCAGTTTATTTTCAAAATTTATTTGATTTGCTTGCGGTGTAACGAAACCTCCAAAACTTGAGCCTCGATGCCCCGCTGCGCCTTCTAAATCTAAACTATTAACACATTGAGTCAAAAAAGGCGTTTTTCCACTACCGGTATTACCGGCTAAAATAATAAATGGATGTAACGCTAGTTGTTCAATTTCATTCAACAAAAACTGACGAAGTGCTTTATAGCCCCCAGTAATCAGTGGATAGTTAATGCCAGACTCTTTTAACCAACGCTGTACTGTTTGCGAACGTAAACCACCACGAAAACAATACAGATAACCCTGTGGATTTTCTCGTGCAAAGTCTTGCCATTGTGCCAATCGATTTGCTTTACTCTCTCCTGAAACTAGCGCGTTACCCAACGTAATGGCGGCTTCTTGTCCCTTATTTTTATAACAAAGACCCACTTCCGCACGTTCATCATTATTCATTAGTGGGTAATTAATCGACTGACTAAAAGCGCCTTTTTCAAATTCAACCGGCGCCCGTACATCCATTAAAGGTGTTTTATTACAAATAATAGCGCGAAAATCAGCACTGTCGGCTCGCTCTGTTGTTGAGCGGTTGCTTTCTGAAGTATTTATACTCATTACAATAAACTCACTGTTGGCGCGCTTGCTACTGCCGCCACAAGTTCGCCAATAGGTTCCAGGCTCAGACCATTATCATGACATAGCGTTTCAAAAGCTTCTTTACCTGCTGGCTGTACTGCGACAAGTAAGCCGCCACTGGTTTGAGGATCACACAGAAGTATTTTTTGTTTTGGGCTTAACGGTCCGACGTGTTCGCCATAGCTGACAAAGTTTCGATCACAGCCACCAGGTACACAACCTTGGTCAATATAATCATGAACGAAGTCAAGGGTTGGTACTTTCTTAAAATCGATTACAGCAGCAACTTCGCTACCTTGGCACACCTCTAATAGGTGTCCTAATAGTGCAAATCCGGTCACATCGGTCATTGCAGTAACCGTATCAAGTGCTGCGAATTTTTGCCCTATGGTATTTAAGGTTTTCATTACTTGTGGCGCTAATTGCGCATGTTCAGGTAACAATTTCCCTTGTTTTTCAGCTGTGGTTAAAATGCCAATACCTAACGGCTTAGTTAGATATAAAAGATCGCCAACCCCTGCGGTATTATTTCGCTTAATATCAGTAGTATTAATTAAGCCAGTAACCGCCAAGCCAAAAATAGGCTCTGGCGCATCAATTGAATGACCTCCCGCTAACGGGATCCCCGCTTCAGCACAGATAGCTCTAGCGCCATCAAGTACTTGCTGAGCTATTTCTGGTGCTAAAAGATTAACTGGCCAACCCAAGATAGCTATCGCCATTAGTGGCTTTCCGCCCATAGCATAAACATCGCTGATGGCATTACAGGCGGCAATTTTACCAAAGTCAGTCGGGTCATCGACAATGGGCATAAAAAAATCAGTAGTGGAGATCACGGCTTGGTTATTACCAATATCAAAAACAGCCGCATCATCTTTGGTGCTATTCCCCACTAAAAGTGCGTTGTTCTCGGGCAAAGTCAGTGATGATTTTAGCATCACATCAAGTACGGCTGGCGAAATTTTACAGCCACAGCCTGCGCCGTGTGAGTATTGGGTCAAGCGAATTGGTGTCATGGTGATTCGTATAAAAGAGTAAGCAAGTAGCTAATTTACAGTAATACCGCCGCTGTTACACCTGCCTATTACTATTTAGTTGTTGGCATTGGTGTAAACCATCAAAAAATATCAGTCAAACCAAGACGATTAAATTTATTGCTAACGCTGCCTTAGCGATTCAGTAAAAACTGCATTAATAGAGTATTAGATGACCTGAGTAACTTGATGTAAGTAAACTGTTAATATAGATTACAGTAATAGTGTTATTTAAAAGGATTGAATGGCTTAAAATTATAATAATATTACTGAAGACCAAGTAGGAATAACCATTGCAAATAGCTATTAGACAATTAATATTAGCCTTAACGGGCCTTATTCTCTTTATTCCTTACCAACTCATTGCGAGTTGGCTATCAACTTCTCCGGAACTCGTTTCAAACGTAGCCTTATTCTCTTTACAAATATTCAGTGGTATCGTTTTATATTTTTGTTATAAAAAGAAGACTTCTCGCTCATTTAAACTATTTTGGCAATACCTGCTTTTAGCGATACTCGTGGTGATAACCAGTAAATTTTTAAACGGCGCACCCGCTAGCATCAGCCAGCATCTCTATCAGGATTTTGCCTCTCTATTTATTTATTTCTTTATTTTATTAGCAATAGAAACCAATCCTCATTTAAGTAATTTACCACTAAAAAAATATATTAATGGTCAAGTACCAGCGGTATTTTTCACCCTAATTTGCTTTTGCTATTTTATTCTTTTACCTGCTGGGTTTTCGCAGGAAATATACCAAACATCCAAGCCTTCCTTACTATTTCACTTAGTAATAAATACGCTAATACTTGTTAAGTTAATACTGTGTTTATTTAGTTGTAAAGATAATTTATGGCGGTATACCTTTGCATTACTTTCGTTGAGCGCATCTTTTTTATTAATTGGTAATACAAATACTTACCTTGATAATTCCATACTAAAAAATACTCACAGTTACTATGCTCAGCTTATTTATTTATTACCTTATTTTTTATTAATACTCACGGCAAATATCACCTTAAAATCAAGAAAGTTACCTAAAGCTATTGAAAAAGAAAATAGCCCTGAACTCTCAATTTTACTACTTATGATCATACCAATCGTTATACATTTATATGGTTATGAACAGAAACTTTTTTACAACATTAATTCAAATCTACAATCTATTATCATTTTATTTTGGTTATTTGTTGGCTCCATATTGCTATCAAGTATCGCAATCACACGTCGTAGTCATAGCAATAAGCTCAAAAAAAGTTTATTTACTGAAAAAAATAAACACCAGCAACTCACTTCTTTAAATGATGATTTAACCGATGCATTAATTAATAGTGAAGATAAAGCGATAGTCAGCGCCTCAAATAATGCCATATTAACTACCACCATTAAGGGTGAAATATTATCTGCTAATCCCGCAGCGGTGCAGATGTTTCAAAGTATTGAGCAAGAATTAAAGGGTATATCTGTTAGTAATTTATTTGCAGAAAAAGACGAGATGCACTTCTTTTTTGACTTCCAAAGTAATATCTATTCATTACAACGTAAAAATTTAGGTATTTCTGTTGAGTGTATCTCACTGCGCTCAGACGGCACCGAATTTCCAGCTCAAGCAGAATTACAATTTGCTCAAAGGGCTACACAGCCACTTATTGTTATAACCTTCATTAACTTATCAGAAAGAAAAAATGCCGAAAAACAAGCACTAGAATTAAAAGATAAATTCATCGCAAACATTTCACATGAATTTAGAACACCGCTAACCATCATTAATGGCATCATAGATAGATACATCACCAAAACATCAGATGAACTTGAAAGTGAAGAGTTAACAACAGCCAAACGTAATGGCTTACGGCTAGTACGTATGGTTGAGCAACTATTAGAGCTTTCACGTTTAAGTGACAACCCACAACTGTCGCTGAGTACTTACCGATTAAATACATTAATGATGATGCCGGTTGATTCTTTTTCCCGTTTAGCATCACAAAGTCATTTAACTTTTAGTAGTAATATCCCTGACGACCTGTGGTTAGATTGCGATGGCCAAGCTTTTGAAAAGATTATATTTAACTTGCTTGCTAATGCAATAAAATACACACCTAAAGGCGGCTCTGTTCAAGTAAATGCTTATGCAGAGCAAGATACCATTATTGTAGATATTATTGACTCAGGAATAGGTATTAATAAAGCTTCACAAGGAAAAATTTTTGAACGTTTTCAACGAGCAGACGATGTAAAAAACCAAGCGACTTTTGGAGTTGGCATTGGTTTATCACTTGTTAATGAACTCGTCAAAGCACATGGCTGGCGCATAACCTTAGTAAGTGAACAGGGCCATGGCAGTAAGTTTAGCCTTTCAATGCCCCTAGCATCTGCAAAGGATATTGAAACAGAAATAGAGATCAGTATCTCCGAGAATGAAGTTACTTCATTACTAACAGAGCAGCGCTCCGCCACAAGTAATCAAGCCAATCATTCCCAGCAAGTAGTCTTAGTAATCGAAGATAATCTTGATATGCAAAGTCATATAAAACAAGTTATTGAGCAACAGCATCATTGCATTCTCGCTGGCAGTGGTGAGCTTGGCCTACAATTAGCGCAAGAATACATCCCCGATTTAATTGTTTGTGATTTAATGTTAACTGGCATTGATGGTTTTGAAGTATTAACACAGCTAAAGCAAGACGAAATGACCGCACATATTCCAGTAATACTACTTACCGCAAGATCTGATCTTGAAAGCAGATTACAAGGCCTTAAGCTCAATGCTGATGAATATTTAAGTAAACCTTTCAATCAACATGAACTATTAACAAGAATTCAAAACTTAATAGCGAACAGACAACAGCTACAAAAACGCTATTTACAACAATTTAACGATGATAAAAAAGCAGAGAGAAAAACAACCAGCCAGAAAAATGTAGCAAAATTAACGCAAGAGACGATAGAGGAAAGTAGCCTAGAAGATAAGTTTTTACATAAACTTGAGGCGCTAATAGCCAAACATTACACCGAGCCTGAGTTAGATATATCATTACTAGCAAAAGAACTCGCGGTAAGTGAGAGGCAATTACAACGAAAAATTAAAGTGATACTCGGTACCACACCTAATAATTTCATCAAAGAATTTCGTTTGAAAAAGGCACAAGAGTTACTGATGAGTGGTTCACAAATAGGCCGTATTGCCTTAGATGTTGGCTTCTCATCACAAACTTATTTTGGCCGGTGCTTTAAGGAAAGTTATCATTGCACGCCAAAACAATACCAGCAGAAAATGGCACAAGAAGACTCAACACCTGATTAGGTATAATGCCAACTAACTCTAGTAATTCATATCTGAGCTTGCACTTTGGGATATTGGTATTAACCAAATCATACGGTTGATCTGGTCAGAAGGTAGTAAGCAATGAGTATTAGTTGTTGAATGACTCAGGACTTAAACGTTCATAAATAGCGGACATTAAATAATTCACTAACCTGTGGGTTACCTCTAACTAAATTATAAATATTTGCCCCTCTGCATCAGCGTTATTCATATAGTAATCTGGTGAATTTTTCCTTAGTGGAAATCCTTCCTTGTTTAACTTGATAAAAAATACTAAGACGTTAACTAAGGTTCACTTAGCCTTCTTAAAAGCAATTTGTCGTTTGACGGCTAATTATTGACGTTTAAGTTCAAGTCTTTATTAGTCAAAATTAACTAGTGTATATGATAACAATAATTAGTCATGCGGTTATCATTTCAACGATTAACTTGAGCTTCATCACTAAACAATAATATAAAAAATAAGTGGGGAATCAATGAAAACAACACCTAGTTTTAATAAATCTGTAATTGCAATATCACTTTTTGCGTTATTTCATCAACAAGTGAGTATTGCTGAAGAAATAGAAGATGATGCAAAAAAAACCATTAACGCACTTGAAGTGATCGAGGTTACGTCACAAAAAAGAGTGCAAAGTTTACAGGATGTTCCTGCTTCAATTACGACCGTAAGCGGTGATAAATTAGCGAATAATGGCATCACACAAATGGAAGAGATGTCTGACTATGTGCCTAACTTTACTGTGAGTAAATCAGGTCAAGGTTATAATATTTATATGCGTGGATTGGGTTCAGGTCCAAACCAAGGTTTTGAGCAAACGGTAGGTACGTATGTTGATGGAATTTACCGCGGACGTGCGGTATTAATGCGCAGTTCTTTTTTAGATGTTGATATCGTTGAAGTATTACGTGGACCTCAAGGAACCTTATTTGGCATGAATACCACCGCAGGTGCGCTTAATATTACCTCACGAAATGCCACTCAAGAATTTGAAGCATCGGTTAAAGGTTATTATGTCCCTGAGTTTAATAAACAAGATCTAGAATTTACCGTTTCAGGTGGTTTAACCGACGACTTAAGTGCTCGTCTTGCGATGAAATATGAAAGTGATGACGGTTATGTTAAAAATGTTGTGACGGGTAATGATGAGCCACAAAGAGATAACATTGCCGCACGCTTAACACTTGATTGGAACATTAGTGATAAATTCAATGCAAATTTAAAAATTCAACATGATACTGATGAAATCAAGGGGCGAAACGTTATTGTCACGGTTGAACCTTACCTTAAAGAAGCAGGTACACCAAAAACTGAAGCGTTACTAGCAAGTTTAATAGAATATGATTTTGATTATAAAACCGCTAACACCTCACCGGCATTAGGTGAAAAACAGTTTGAAGAATCAACCGCTAATCATGTCACGTTAAACCTTTCCTATGAATTAGGAGATCACACCCTTAATTCCGTAACTGGTTGGCAAGACTACAATCTTGATGGCGCTAAAGATCAAGACAGTAGCGCGCGAACACTGATATATTCACCTGAGTTTAGTGAAAATTACCAACAATTTAGTCAAGAATTTCGCTTAACGTCACCGGGCAATGAAACCTTTGATTATATTATCGGCGCTTATTTTCAACGTTCTGATTTAGAATATTCTGAGGTTTCTTCTGTATACCCACTTGCTTTGAGAGGTGAACGTGAGTTTGAGTCTAATTCAAATTTATGGGCCCTTTTTGGCCAGTTTGACTACCAATTAAGTGAAAAATTAACAGCATCTTTAGGGGTACGTTATACCGAAGAAGAAAAAGACGGTCAGCGTAATATGTTAGTTATTGACCCCAAAACAGGTCAAAGAATACAAGAATCCGCATTAGTCAAACCACCAGCACTCGCAGGTGCTTTAGCTGCCTTTGGTTTACCTGGGCTACCTGGCAATGTATACAGCTTAATGTTAGGTGATCAATTTCCTTATTTAGATCCACTTTTATTAGGATCTCCTACGCAAAACATCCCAAACAGTATCTATGGCACTATTGATGAACATTCATTAAAAGACTCAAGAAAAGAAAAGAGTTTAACGCCTTCATTAACCTTAAGTTATCAATTAAATGAAGATACGTTACTTTATGTTAAAGGTGCTCAAGGATTCAAATCTGGCGGTTTTGATGCGAGATCTAACCTAGGCGGAAACTTTGAGTTTGAAGAGGAAGAAGTGATCTCTATGGAGCTTGGTGGAAAATTAACCTTAGATGATGGTGCAGCTGAATTAAACTTTGCTGTTTTTCAGATGAAATTTAATGATTTACAAACTTCTGTCTTTGATGGTCAAGTCGGTTTTAATGTTAAAAATGCGGGTGAAGCAACTACCTCTGGTATTGAGCTAGATGGCCGCTGGGCTATTTTGGATGAAGTTACCCTTGCAGGCGGTCTCGGTTTATTAGATTTTGAATGGGATGATTTTAAAGGTGCAAAGTGCTTTACCAGTAATGTTTTAGTCTCTGACAATGTTGATGAAACAGGAAATTCGTGTGACTTAACGGGGGAAACCAATGCTTTAGTTCCTGATATTACGGCGAACATAGGTATTGAACATGCTACCTTAATTTTTGATGATTATGAATTGATCACCAACATTGATGTTAATTATCGTTCAGACTTTTACACTTCAACAGATTTAAACCCGTTCACTGAGCAAAACGCTTATACCAAAGTAAATATGCGTATGGCTTTAATGTATGAAGAAAAATGGGAAGTAGCTTTAGTGGGTAAGAATATTACCGATGAAAAGACGAGAAATTTTTCGTTTGATTTACCTTTTACCAAAGGTGGTTATGCCAACATGATCGAACCTGGGCGTAGCGTTGGTGTGCAATTTAGGTATAGTTTTTATTAATTGCTGTTAAAAAATTGCAATGATTTAGCCCTAGTGACCTAGGGCTTTTTTGTATCATTAAATTCATTTTCTAATTTTATTATTTTTGTATAATAACTCTACATAAACTTATTGATACTGAGTTAAATCCTCTAATATAGACATATTCTCGACGATATCTTAAACTGCTATATCAACTTAATGATTAGATATATTATAAAATAAAAATGAGTTCTATGACATTAATTCCCAATACACCAACAACTATAGGCAGTTGGGCCTTACTTATTGCCAAAGCAATTGAAAGCTATAATCTTGATAGTAAAAAGATTTTCACTCAAGCCCATATAGATTTAGATGCCATTCAAAATAACCCTGAAGTACGTTTACCCGTAAAAAAAATGGCCGTGTTATGGCGACTGGCTGTACTTGAAAGTAAAGATGAATGCTTTGCCTTACGGCTAACGCAATTTTTTCAACCTAATACCTATAGTGCCGTTGGGCTAGCTTTTGCTTCCAGTCGTACTATTCTGGAAGGTTTTGAACATAGTTTGCGTTATTTTAAAATGACCACTGATGCGGCAGAACACCGTTTAGAAAAAATCAACGATACCGTTGTTTTGCATATTGATATTCCCCCAGAAAATGAACCTGTTGCTGTTGAAGCCATTGAGGCCTTTATGTCGACCTTGATTTCATTATCTCGAGTCATGACAACCCAAGACTTCTCTCCCTTAGAAGTTTCTTTTAAACATGATAAAAGTGACTTTGTTAACGAATACCAAGCATTCTTTAATTGTCCTGTTTTATTTAATCAAACGGGTCATAGAATCATTTATTCATTAATGGATCTAGAGCGTCCACAGATGCTTGCTAATCCCTCCCTTGCCAAAACACTAGAGATGTGGATTGATGAACATTTAAAGCATTTCAGCCAAGATTTAGTGTCAACAAAAGTAAAAGCGTATATTTTAGATAATATGTTAAAGGATGAAATTGAAATAGAAAATATAGCGAGCTTTTTAGCATTAGGCTTACGTACTTTACAACGAAAGTTAAAAGCGGAAGGGCAAAGTTTTAATGAAATACTCGATGAGTGTCGTCATCATATGGCGGAGAAGCTTTTAGCGGAACAACGTGTACCTTTAATAGAAATATCTTACATGTTAGGTTTTTCAGATCAAAGTGGTTTTACCCGCGCTTTTCGTCGTTGGACCAAGACCAGCCCTAAACATTATCGTGATCAGCATAGTCAAAAACTATTACAAGAATAAATAAGCACATATAATTTTTTATATTATATGTGCTTGATATTAATGATTAATGTTCTATTTTATTAACGCCAGGTAAATATTTTTCTACCGAACTCCATTGACGCACTTCCTGATTGGGTAAATACACACGATAATTCAATCTGAAAATACCTTCTTTAGGCGTTGGAAGCCAGTTAGATTCATTACCCTCGGGCGGTGTAGGTTGAATGTAAATATCAAGAGAGCCATCGTCATTGTACTGCAAACCATCGGTACTTTTTCTTATGGAATAACGGTTAATATCATTTCCTACTAACTGATAATCATCGCCGTACATTGTGATAGACCAAAAGCCATATTTAGCTGTATTAGGCAACTCGCCCTTATCAAAATGCAGTTTATAGGTGTTTTTACCAATTAACGGCTCATTACTGCTGTCTGAATAAGTATGAAAATAAACGGCTTCCTCAGGAGAGTGAACAAACAACCCCTGAACTGCGCCTTCAGCGCGAGCAAAGTAGTCACTGCCATAACTGCCACCGACAAAATCTACATTCCATTTATTGTCACTTTGTGTTCCTCTAAATTTGACTTTCCATTTAACGATATCAATACCTGCTTGAACCGCTCTAGCCAAGCCTTTTTGAATTGCGGGATCTAAACTTTCAGGATCAAATGCCTGAGTATCTGACAAGCCAATATGTTTAAAGGTGTTTAATAATGCTCTATTTTCTCCAACTGGCGGATTTTCTTTTAATAACTCAGCAGCGTAACTAAAGTAGCCTAATTTACCTTTTTTCATACTAGTATTCGCCAGTTTAGGTAAATCATAACTACGTTGTTCTTTCGGAAGACCCCATTGAGATAATGGCACTGCATCAAACTGTTTTTGATAGGCTTTGATCAATTCCACATCTTCATCGGTTTCTGTATAAGTGGCAATTCTCAACGCGACTAAAGCAGAGTTATTTGGCATGCGTAATGCCTTAACACCATCAGGTAACTTACCATGCCAATTAGGACCAACTAAGGCAAAATTTCCACCATCAGATCCCGTTGCACGCGTGCCTATATAATGTTGATTAACAATATAAGCGTCGCCGATTTGCAATGAGTAATATCGGTCTTTAATGGGTGGCACAACTAAGATCACCGGCTCTTCAGCCAAAAAAACAGATAACCCCGAATACACGGTATCTCTATTTGGCGTATAAGGCATAGTATCGTTCGAAGTGGCCAATTTTGATGAATGACCCCATTGACCAACCGGCGCACAAGGGCACTTATCTTTAATGCGTGCTATCTTTTTCAAATCCATACGTAAATCACGCTGAACATCATGCATTATCATCGGTATAGTGAACATAAATGCTTGAATACCAACACTGTATGCCCATTCTTCTTTGGCTTTGTTATCTGCTTCTTTCATCGCTTGCACAGAAAAATTATTGTTAACTTTAAAGGCTTTAATAATTTCATTTGCGTTTACTAACGATGGCAACACCAACATGGTAGATAGAGCAAGTACACTCAATGTTGTTGATAACTTAGGCTTCGTCTTAGCTTTAGACAACCGTTGATTATGCGTTGATAATTTTGATTTCATTAGTTTCCCCTCATTTTTAATTTTTAATTTTTAATTTTTTATCGTTGTAATTTATGATGGCATTAGTTGTTGGAACAATTTTTTACATTGTTTTAAGTCTAAATATTGTGGCACTGGGTAAAGGTAGTGTGCTTCTTTTAAAGCGGCTTTGGCTAAATCATCAATATCGTCAACACGTAAACACGTAATCGTCTCTTCAATATTTAAGGTGCGCTGTAACTTTTTTATTTTTTCAATAAATAAGTCTGCCATGGCCAATTCACTTTTATTAGCTGTATCTAAGCCAATTGCTTTGGCTAATTGTGCCAGGCGGGTACATGAAGACAGTTTATTAAAGGTGAGTACATGAGGTAAGACAATTGCGTTAGTCATGCCATGAGGAAGATGATATTTAGCACCAATTTGATGAGAAATAGCATGCACATAACCCAAACCAGCTTTGGTAAAGGCCAAGCCGGCATAACAAGAAGCAACAGCAAGTGCTTCTCTTGCATCAATATTATTACCCTCTTGATAGGCGATAGGCAATTGTTTACATATTAATTTTATTGCAGTTAAAGCATATAAATTAGTCTGCTCATTGGCATGCATAGACAGATAGGCTTCTATCGCGTGGGTTAACGCATCAAAGCCAGTATCAGCGGTAATATTTGCTGGCATACCCTGCATTAAAATGGGGTCTAAAGCAGTGCCTATAGGTAGTATCTTCGGCGAAATAACTAACAATTTTTCTTCAGATTTACTACTGGTAATAACCGCTGCCATGGTCACTTCAGAGCCAGTACCTGAGGTGGTTGGTAATAAATATAACGGTAAGCCTTGTGCTTTTATTTTTAATAAACCTGCGACATTGTTCACTGTTTTTCTTGTGGTAGCTAATACCGCAATCATTTTTGCAGCATCAAGTGATGAACCGCCGCCAATGCCTAATACCAAGTCACAATTATTATTTTTCGCCATATTAATACCTTGATCAATAATAAGATCAGAAGGGTCAGGTGTTACTTGGTCAAAAATAATTACTTCAATGTGATTCTCTGCTAGTTTTTGACAAATTTTATCGGTGATACCTAATTGATATAACACCTTATCAGTGACAATTAAGACTCGTTTAATGTTTTGATTGATGATGAGATCAACCAGGGCAAGTGAGGAATGTTGCCCAGTAAAAATAACAGGCTGAGGCTGTGGAATAAGCTTAATGGCCACTTTCAATCCCATCATTAATATTTTGTAAAAACATACTTGAATAAAAAACATTAAAATCCTAATTTTTTCTGAATGATGAATCTCAGTATGACCTTTTACAAAATTGAATACTGAGCATTACATGACAACTTCTATGTTAAGTACGACATTCTGCTATCTAGGGGATTACAATGTTAAATTGGCCGTCGGGTTTATCAAATAACTGAAAGAAATTAACTAGGTCCCAAATGCTGCCATCTACCGATAAGTCATCTGAAAACAAGGTATCTTTAATACCTGCCTGACCAATGAGGATTTTGACAAATAGCTCATGGGTTAATGATAAAGTCGCATCTACTTTTCTGTTTTCGTTATCAAGGGAGTGATGTAAAACTGAGTTGTTAACCGATAAAATATAACGCTCATCAAGATCAGTAAAAACTATTGCAATATTGAACTGTTCCGCCTGTGCTTTTTCACTGTTTAACCTAACCGACATTGATTCAAAGAACTTGTTCACGGGTGTATTTTTGAAGATACCTGCCATCACCGCTAAATCAATGCCTTTTTTACTCACGCCTTGGGTAAGCTCTTGTGCACCAGTGAGATAAAAATTTCGCCACGCCGCTGATTCTGCTTGAAATGCAAGTTGCTGATATGTTTTGGCTAACAAGGATTTTGCTTGTGC
This sequence comes from Colwellia sp. 75C3, assembly GCF_002836255.1. Taxonomy (GTDB): domain Bacteria; phylum Pseudomonadota; class Gammaproteobacteria; order Enterobacterales; family Alteromonadaceae; genus Colwellia. Next base: position 76,570 of record NZ_PJAU01000054.1, read on the forward strand.
ATTGTTTGGTTGAGAAAAAACCAAGTGATTGAGCATTTCGGCTAACCAGCGGTATTCTCCTTGTTCATAAAAAATCGCTGATTTTTTTAATATTTGCTCAGATCCGCCCATCATCTCAACATATTTTGTTGCAGATTGTTGTGGTGGTAAAGGGTTTAAATGCGCCGGATTAGCATCAAACCAGCCCATATAAAATTGATAAACAGCCTTGGCATTATGGCTTAGGCTGCCATAGTAACCTCTGTTAGAAAAATAATTACCCAATGACGTCGGCAAGATAATTTGTTCGGCAATTTCATTGCCAGTGAAACCTTGATTCATCAGTCGAACACTTTGATCATGAATAAACTTATATAAATCGCGCTGATTTTTTAAAAAGGTAGTGACTTGATCGTTACCCCAAACTGGCCAATGGTGACTACCAAAATACAAGTCTGCTTGGCCAAATAATGTTAGCGCTTGATTAATTGTATTACTCCACACTAAGGCATTACGAACCTCTGCCCCGCGTAAAGTATATAAATTATGCATATTGCGAGACACTAACTCGGCCCCACCAAAAGCTTTTAATTGCGGTAAGTAAAAAGTAAGCTCTGCAATGGATTCACTGCCTGAAGCATTTTGGAAAACAAACTCAATACCATCAATTGAAAGCTTAGTATTATCGACACTTATTAATTCTGTTGGCTGAACAATGTCAAACGTACCAAAAACGGGACCTTTTCCTAATCCTGAGCCAACATGACCCGTCACTGTTTTTGGTAAGTTTTTCCCAAACATATAAGCAGAACGACGTGACATTGCAATACCAGCAATAATATTTTCACTGGTCGCCGCGTCCATAAAACCTTCAGGGGCAATAATACGAATGTTTTGCTGTGCAATTTCTTGCTCACTTACTACGCCCAGAATACCGCCAAAGTGGTCAATATGAGCGTGAGTTAAGATCACCGCTTTGATCGGTTTATTACCTAAGTGTTGCTGTGCAAATTTTAAAGCTGCTTGTGCGCTTTCTTTTGCCGTAAGTGGGTCAACAATTATCCAACCATTTAAACTTTCAATTATCGTCATATTGGCTAAATCAAAGCCTCTAATTTGATAAATACCGTCAGTGACTTTAAATAAACCGCTAATATTATTTAACTTTTCTTGACGCCATAAACTAGGATTAACGGTGTTTGGCGCTTCTCCCTTAATAAACTTGTAGCCTGGGTTGCTCCAAATGATGTCATTGGCGGCATTACGTATTAGTAGATTGTCAGCAGAGGCAATCAAGCCTTTATTGGCTTGGGTAAAATCGGTTTCGTCTGATAAGTTAATCGTCTTTTTAACTTGCGCTTGATGCGCAATAGTTGACTTACTTGCTACATCACTCACTAAGTCAGCCTGTGAGGTACTGGTTTCTTTAGTTTCTTGATTCGGTTGGCAAGCAGATAACAACAGTAGTATTAGCACATAAGGTAATCGCATTTAAACACTCTCTTTTATAACTTTTTTATTATCACTGCCTAATACGATAACCTTAATTATTTAAAGTTTACTGTCTTCACCTGACAACTATTGGTGCTTAAACGACAGAGTGCAATTTCCTTCTTATTAACCAGATTCTCTTTTCTATAAATTAGTTGTTATGACGTGAAAGACAAAAAAATGACATCGAAAGTTAGGATTTAAGACAGGAAAGCATTCTAGTATTGAACACTTGAAATGCTTGTATAATAGAGAAACTAATGGCCGATAACCCTTATACCGAATGTGATGACAAAGAAGAAATAGAGCAATTAGAACGTTTGTTTTTACTTCAAAAAAAAAATGAAAACTGCGTGGAAATACCAAGTGCGAAGCAAAGAATTAGTGACATTAAGGCATTAAAAAATGCGTTAACTCACCATCAAAATGAGTTACTTATTGCTATGAGTGACGATTTTGGTCATCGAAGTAAAGACGATAGTAAACTGGGTGATATTCTAACCACCATACTGAGTGCAAATTACGCAATTAAGCATATCAAGCGTTGGATGAGGCCGAGTAAAAGGCATGTTCATCCGTTATTCCAACCGGCAAAAGCACATGTACAGTACCAGCCTCTTGGCGTGGTTGGCATTATCACACCATGGAATTATCCGATTTTTTTAGCGCTTGGTCCCTTAATCACTGCTTTGTCAGCCGGCAATACTGCCATCATTAAAATGTCAGAGTTTACCCCAAACACTAACAGGATAATGAAACGATTAATTGCCAGTGCATTTCCTCCTGAAAAAGTTACGGTAATTTGTGGTGGTTCCTCTGTCGCGGCACATTTTACTCATTTAAACTTTGACCACATAGTTTTCACAGGCTCCACAGCTATTGGCAAAAAAGTAATGGCCGCGGCCTCAGAAAACCTGACGCCTGTCACTTTAGAGTTAGGTGGGAAATCACCCGTTATTATTGGTAAAGACATTGATATTTCGACCGCAGTAACGCGATTTTTAGTCGCAAAAACCTTAAATAGCGGTCAAACCTGTGTCGCACCAGATTACCTACTTTGTCCTGAAGAAAAAATCCCGAAATTAATAGAAACGCTTAAAATTCAGTTTAACTCCCTATACCCCAATATTGAAAATAATCCAGATTATGGCGGTATTATCAATAATGCACAATTTCAACGATTACACCATTTAATAGAGGACGCGAGCAATAAAGGCGGAGTGATTACCCCATTAACAGTAGAAAAAATTGATGGCAATGTGAGGAAAATGGCGTTAACCGTGATCACCAATATTCATGATGACATGCGAGTTATGCAAGAAGAAATCTTTGGCCCTTTATTGCCTATTGTGCCTTACAACGACATTCAACAGGCCATAGACTATATTAATCAACGCGAAAATCCATTAGCGCTGTATTTAATGAGTTTTGATAAAAAGACTCAGCACCTAGTTCTGAATAAAACCAAAGCGGGTGGAGTATGTATAAACGAGGCTGCAATGCATGTTGCACAAGACGATTTACCGTTTGGCGGTATAGGTGATTCAGGCATGGGCCAATACCATGGGCGTGAAGGGTTTTTAGCACTATCAAAAGCTAAGGCGGTTTTTTCACGTGGAAAATTCAGTTTAGGCTCTTTAATCTTTCCTCCTTACAACCAAATCATTCACAAACTTATTTATAAAATACTCATCAAATAGTGAAGCCATTAATTATGAAATCATCAACAGTACCGACCTCATCAGCATTATTAAACCAAGCGATTGACTCCAAAAATGGTGGGTTAAACTTAGCTCATGAGAGTCTTGCAGATTTAATTGAAGAAGCGATGGACAAAAATTCCACTGAGAGTGCATATCAATGTTTAGGTCAGACATTGACCTTTGCTGACATTGATAAAAAATCATCGGCTTTAGCTACATATTTATTAGAAGTTGCTAAGCTTAACGCGGGTGATAGGGTGGTTATTCAACTACCAAATATTACCCAATACCCAATTGCCGCCTATGCAGTTATTCGCGCAGGGTTAGTTTTAGTTAATACCAATCCCTTGTACACAGCACGTGAAATGCAGCATCAATTTAGTGATTCAGGCGCGAAAGCCATTATTATTCTTGCTGATTTGCTACCTAAATTAGTTGGGATTATTGAGCAAACTAACATTAATACGATTATTGCAACTCACGCCATAGATTTAATGCAACCTCAAATCATCAACGAGAAAAAAGTACTATCCGCCAATTTAATCAGTTTCAGTGAAGCCTTAAAATCAGGCAATGAATTTTCAAAGATTAACCGCCAACCAATAAACATCAATGACATTGCGGCCATTCAATATACGGGTGGCACAACAGGGGTCTCCAAAGGGGCAGTATTAACCCATAAAAATTTATTAAGTAATGTCATGCAAGCGTCGGAACGTTTATCAAACGTAGCGGTTGAAGGCGAAGAATGTTTTGTTACCCCATTACCGCTTTATCATATTTACGCCTTATTACTGAATTTATGGGTGTTTAGTAAAGGAAATAATAATATTCTTATCCCAAACCCTCGAGACATTGAAGGTTTTATCGACACCTTAATGATAAATAGAGTGACTGGATTTTGTGGCATCAATACCTTATTTATTGGATTATGCAGTCATCCAAAAATTAAAGAAGTTAACTTTGACGCATTAAAATTTACTATTAGCGGCGGCGCTGCCCTTACTTCTACCGCAACAGATAATTGGTATAAAATTACCGGCTGTACCATCTCTGAAGGTTACGGTTTATCGGAAACGTCACCTGTAGTGACATTAAATGAACCAGGGAAAGAACAATTAGGTACTATAGGTTTACCTGTGATCGGTACCGAAGTACAAATTTGGAATGATGATGCCAAGGAAGTAAAACTAGGAGAAACAGGAGAATTAGTTGTTCGAGGGCCACAAGTAATGCAAGGGTACTGGCAACAACGTCAGGAAACCCAAAAAGTTCTAACCCAAGAGGGGTGGCTTAAAACCGGTGATATCGCACTGCAAAAAAACAATGGTTTTTTTCAAATAGTTGATAGAAAAAAAGACATGATTATTGTCTCTGGTTTTAATGTCTATCCCAATGAGATTGAAGATATTTTAATGTCTCACCCCGATATTTTAGAAGCCGCGGTGGTTGGCGAGAGCTGCCCTAAATCAGGTGAATTAGTCTCTGCTTTCATTGTTAAAAGGTCAAATGCTGATCTTTGTTATCAAGAGATTACACGTTATTGCCGAGAATTATTAACGCCCTATAAAGTCCCTAAAAAAATGATCTTTTTAAATGAATTACCTAAAAGTTCTATCGGAAAAGTTTTACGAAAAGAGCTAAGAAACTAGCAGAAATCATACAGTTTAAATCTATCAATTTATTGTTAAATTATAATCAAATTTTTATAGCCGTTTTATAATGAATGTCAAACCAACTATTTGAAATAAAAGGGAAGTTAGCTATAAAGAAGTAATTTATAGCTAACTAAAGTATAAAGCCCCTCTGTCTTTGAAGCTGAATAAAATATTATTAATTACTGTCCATTTTTATTCGGCAAGATCAAATTAGCAATAAGAAGTCATAAGGTAATCATTGATACTTACCATTGTAATATCTGCGGAGCTACCGTTAGTTAAAACAACGTCAGCAATGCACTTACACTTACACTTACAAGGTATTATGCAGCCTAACCCTGCTTTAATTTGACTAGTTTACTTAACTCGTCAATGCCTTGCTGCTGAATGACATCTAAATAGTTAAACGGTTGAGTCTGTGGGGCATAAAAACCTAACCAACTCATTTTGTTATTGCTTGCCACTTTTAATGCATGCTCGGTAAGAACACTCACTTGATCCCATGATAGCGCCATAGGTTGCTCAAAGTTAAACGGGTAAAAAGAATAAGCCATACCTGACTCAATGCTATGACCTAATACTTGGGCAAAACGATCAGTTAAGCGAGAAACAAGTTCACGAGCATTGTCATCTTTCTCGTAACCAATAATAACAAAGGTATCATTGGCCCAGCGAATAACTAAATCATCATTATTACGGCTATAAAGCAACAAATCAGTCAAATCAACTAACTGGCTATTCGTTACTTGCTCTATATTATCTAGCTTAATCATTACAAGGTATAAACGTGGCAATAGACTGCGCTGTACGGGCAGGATGTTTTCATGAATTTGAGACATTAGTTGGCTGGCTTGTTCGATATAAATATCTAAATACCGGCGACTTTTAACGCCCGTCACTTTATCGACCGTCGCAGCATCTTCTAGCTGTTTATTTGCCTGTTCAAGTTCAACATTCTTCAAATGAAATTCTTGTGTTTTCTCTTTAACTTGACGCTTAAAAAGTTCTTTTTGTTGCTGTTCTATAAGCAGTTTTCGGTTTAAAAAACGCGAATATGCTAACAACAATAACGCAATCAATGCTGCATAAAGTACATATGCCCACCAAGTATTCCAAGGGGCTGGCTTTACCGTAATATTAAGTGATAAACCAGGATCACTCCAAAGGTTGTCGCCATTACCAGCAATAACCTGTAGCTGATAACTGCCTGAAGGTAAGTTAGTATAAGTCGCTCGTCGTGACTTACCGGCATCAATCCACTCTTCATCAAAGCCTTTCAAACGATATTTATAACGTGTTGAGTTAGGATCCGCATAGTTTAAGCCGACATACTCGAATGAAATAAGTTGTTCACTGTAATCAAGTTCCAATTGAGTTAAATTAGATAATGAACTTCCTAGAGGCATGGGTTCATTCAACTTCAAAACATTAGTTAATCGTACTTCTGGTGCTGACTGATTAGTATTAATTTTTTCTGGGTTGATGCTATTCATGCCTTTACCAGCACCAAAGTACATGGTGTCGTCCATTGAACGAAATACAGCAGAATGAGTATATTCTAAATCAACTAAGCCATGGGTGAGGTTGAAATGCTTAAAACTTTTCTCACTCATTGAATAACGAGAAATTCCTTTATTGGTACTAAACCAAATATCATCATAAGCGTCTTGAGTGATAGCATATACGGTCAAGCTTTTCATACCATCTTTAGTATCAAGGTGAATAAATGAAAAGTTATTATTATGACGATTTTCGCGGCTCAACATACTCAAACCTGAAGATTGAGTACCAAACCAAAGATTTTTGTTATTGTCCAACCACATGATCCATGAAAAGTCATCAGAGATACTGTTAGGGTTGTTTTCCTCATATCTAAAATGAGTAAACGTTTGGTTTTTACGATCAAAACGACTTATTCCACCACCAAAAGTTGCCAACCAAATAAAGCCTTGGTCATCCTCTAACAACTGTACAACATGATTACTACCGGGTCCTTTTTCATTGTGTGATTTATTCTTTATAAAACGTTTAAAAGTCCCCTCTTTATTAAATAAGTTAATGCCTTGATGGAAAGTAGATACCCAAAGATTGCCATCTCTATCTTTAATAATATCAGTAATACTGTTAGCCGAAATAGAATTATTATTTTCAGCATCATGCTTATATGCACTAACTTTATTCGTTTCTAAGTCAATTGAAAATAACCCTGAAGCTCGCGTCCCGACCCATAATGTATTGCCATCGGCAAACAGTGTCATAATTCTATATTCTGAAAACGAGGTATTAAAAACAGCAGCTGAAATTGAATTATCATCTTGTGACAACCGGTAAATTCCAGCGCTATAGGTGCTAAAATATAAAAAATCTTTATCAAATTGAGCAAAACTAGTAATATTGTGATTTTTTAAAATGGGATTAGTTTGCGTACTGTATTGTCGAAAGGTTGCCATATTAGGATCCCATCGATTTACGCCAGAAAAAGTCCCTACCCACATCATTTTATGATTATCTTCAAAAAAAGTAAGAACGAAGTCATTACTTATACTATATGGGTTATTAGGAGAGTAATTGTATCGACTGAAATGATGAGTTTTATAATTATAAATAGATAAACCGTTGTCCGTAGCAATCCATATATTTTGTTCTGAATCCTGATAAATATTACTTATTGCATTACTACTAATCGTTGACTGATCATCTACATTATTTTGATAGTGAATAAATTTCTCTGTGTTAGCGGCATACTTCAATAAACCATTATCTACTGTGCCGATCCAAATATCCCCGCTCATATCTAGATACAGACTACTGACAAATTTATTAACATAAGTAGCACTGTTTTGATCACCGTACTTAATGGACTTAATGTAATTTCCTTGTAGATTAAATACCGAAATTCCTCCCCCATTTGTGCCAACCCAAATTTCTTGATTACGGGTTTCAATAATTGAAAGTACAGCATTGTGGGTAAGACTATTAGGATTCCCTAGTTCTTGAAAAATTTTCTGAGTTGTCCATTTTCCTTCATGATAGTTGAGAACATTTAAGCCTTTTTCGGTAGCAACCCAGATTTTACCTTCACTATCCTCAAATAACGCATTAACGCTATCATTTGTCAGCCCTGAATCTTTAGTTTTAGTGGTAAAATGTAAAAAATCTTGAGTTGAAGGTCTATATAAATTCAAACCTCCGCCGAAAGTACCCACCCACAATCGTTGTTGTTTATCAATGAGAATACGGCTGATTACACTTGAGCTTAATGAGTTAGGCTGAGAGTTATCATGCTGGAAGCTGAGAGTTTGGTGCCCATCAAAACGGTCTAAGCCTTCGGAGGAACCAAACCACATAAAACCATCTTCATCTTGTGCAATCGTTCTAACAAAGTTGTAGGACATTGGGTTATCAATACCAAAGTTTTTAAACAGTTTTATTTCTTGTGCAAGAGCACTGGAGTTAATGATAATTGATAATAAAAATATAAATATTATTTTCACAAAAAGCCCTTATAAAGTAATGAGATATAAATGTTTACAGTATTAAATAAAGGGTATAAAAAAGCCACTGTAGTAACAGTGGCTTAGGTGTTAATCAGCTATTGTTGTTCAACCCAATTATTAACATTAATATTGGTAGTGTTATCAGCTACACTCATCCGCCAAATTATGGTATCTGATTCAAGATTCATTCGCCAAATTATCGTGTCAGTTTCAACATTCATTCGCCAAATTATTGTATCTGTTGAGGCCGTATTTCTCCAATCTAATGCATTTTCAGCATAATTCATTCGCCAAATTATTGTATCACCATCAAGATTACTATCATCCAAACGCCATACATACTCATCGCCTAAACCTTCAACATAAAAGTTTCCATCATCGTTAATATTGGCAGGCCCAAAAAAGTGTTCATTTTCTTCTAAGTCTTGAGCAATATCTAATGCTTGGTTCGCACATGATGAAGCGGTACTCGTTAATGCATCAGCAGCATTAATCATGCCTGAACCTTGTTGAAAAACGCTATAAGCAAGTTCACCGTTATTATCGAATGCGGCATGAGCACTGTCCATTAAGCGACATTTCACTTCGTCTGGTGTCAACGTTGGATCTTGGGTCAACATTAATGCCACTACACCAGAAACCACACCAGCAGCTTGCGATGTGCCTGACATTTCAAAGTAACGGCCACCATCATGAAATTCTGGATGCTCCTGAACTATTTGAGTGTCAAAAGCCATCAAACCTGATAAATGTCCGCCTGGTGCGACAATTTCAGGCTTAACAAAGCCTTCTACTGTAGGTCCTGCAGCACTAAAAGTGGCTAATATGTCATCACTTTCATCAGAATCAGTATAATTATCTGTCATCGCACCAACAGTAATAATATAAGGAACGTTGCCCGGAACGCCGATTGTCATAGGGTCAGGACCACTATTGCCAGCAGAAGCAACCACAACAATACCGGCTTGCCATGCTTTCATTACCGCTTGATTTAAAGGATCGTCCCAATAATAAGAGCGGGCTGGCCCACTGAATGACATATTAAGCACTCTAAGATTGATTTGATCTTTGATTTGTAGAGCCCAGTCAATACCACGGATAACGTCAGCGTAAGTTGCTTTACCTTGTGCATCAAACGCTTTAATGCCTACTAGCGAAGCGTTCGGTGCTACACCATAAACTTTACCGTAAACATCATAATCAGCGTTTCCGGCAATACTGGCAACATGTGTACCATGACCACTTTCTTCATTACTATAATTACTGATGGCGTTATTTATCGCGTCATAAGTGCCCCAGAACTTATCTCGGCCATATAAATCAGTTGATAAGCCTAAGCCTGTAGATGTCCCTTGTAACTGGTCGAGGCCTGTATCTAAAAAGCCAATGGTCACACCATCGCCAAAATTGCGCGTTGCGTGTACTGATGTGGCATCAATTAAGTCATTAACTACCGATTTGGGTTGCCATTTTCTTTTCCCCCAGGCCTTACCACCTGACAATTCTACTTTATGGTTTTGAGTAACGTTAACATCAATGCTTTTCTGTAATTGGGAAAGCTGATGTTGAGTCAAATCAACGGCTACAGCATTAATAATGGCGAGTTCATGAGAAGGCTCCACGTTGAGCGCTAAGACTGTTTCTTTTAATAACGAGTAATCGGCTGAGCTGATAATATAAGACTGAGTTTTCTCATTAACCGTACTGTTTAATGAAATAATGACAAGCAAAGTTGAGATACCAACAAAACCTAACAATGAGATTGGTTTAATTATTTTTCTTATTGAATTGTTCAACATTTTATTTCCCCTATGCCCAATACATCTTCAAAATACCTACATACTTTTAAAACATTAGGGTGTAATTATTCAAATCTTGCAGAACCTATTTTCATTACAATTGTTAAAAGTAGGTCACAAAGAAACACATCACTACAAAACATAAACTAAACACACCCTGACCACAATGATTTTAACCCTGCATCGAGAGTATTTAAAAGTGAAAGTACTTTAAACGAAAATATCCAGCTCATGTAATGAGCTGGATATTAAGTACTTGAAGAGTACTAAATCAAGTACTTAAGTCAGTTCAAATTAGAAGTTTACTGTTACGTCACTTGAACAATTATCACTATTTTGGTCACAAACTTTATAAGTGAATGTACCTGAGTTTCTAAAGCTATCAGTATATGCACCATCATTTGCCGTAGTTGTTAATAAAGAACCGTTACGGAAAATCTCTACACTAGAAGTAGCAGCACCTGACCATGTTACGTCAACTTTGTTTTTACCTTTAGCACGGTATGCTGAAGCGTCTGCTGTAATATCGCCGCCTACTGGAGGAGGAGTAACACCGCCACCACAACCGTTAGCTGTTAGGTAATCACTTGCCGCTTTTGCTTTAACGATACCATGACCAAAGTAGTCATCGTGACCTGCAGCGCCATTATCTTCAGCCGTTGCTTTTAATGCATCACGAATATCGGTACCTGTACAACCATTATGGTTAGACCAAATTAGCGCAGCCATACCTGATACTGCTGGCGTAGCCATTGAAGTACCGCTCATGAAACCATAGTCACTGGTACCAATAGTAATATCAACTGTATTTGCTGCTAATAACGCTGTTCCGTCTTCTTGAGAAGCACCTACCGCAGGGATACTAGTTGCGTTAGTGTCTCCCAAAGTACCATATAGCATACCGGGTTCGTTATTATAAAGCACTGCACCAACGCCACCTGAATTTTCACAGTTCAAAACTTTATCATGGAAAGAAATAACGCCACGTTCTATAACACAAATCAAACCGTTTGCGCCTGAGTCGGTAGACTCTGCAGTTCCCATGTTGTAAGTATTACCAGATACTGAACCCGCGTTTTCCATTGCGGATGTTGCAAAAGCAGCACCATCAACGCTCATTGAAGCACTCGTTGCCATGCCTGCAGGGTAAGTAGATAACGTATCAACACCACCAGCTGTAACTTCTACACACGTAGTTTCATCCGTTGTAGTTGTTTGTTTTTTACCACGGCCTGTTGTTACGTCACAGCTTGGAAACTGTGAGAAGTCAGCAATTGCGTTGTTATTGTCGTTAGCACCAATCATCATTACTGAAGAGTAACCCGCTGGGAATGAACGAACATTGTTACCATCGTTACCTGCAGCGGCTAAAACTAAACCACCATTATCAGTAAAGGCTTTAAATGCATTTTCTTCAGTGCTGTTTGCACCACCACCACCAAGACTCATGCTAATAATATTAGCGCCTGCGCCTGCACAAACTTCTGCTGCAACAGCTAAATCCGAAGAATATCCCCAACCTTCAGCATTAAATACTTTAACAATGTGCATATCAACACCTGGTGCCATACCGACTACACCAATGTTATTGTCTGCAGCACCAATAGTACCCGCTACGTGAGTACCATGTGGGCCACCGTTTTCATCCCAGTTGCCTGTACCAGAGTCGTTAGTACCAGAGATATTGCTCCATACGAAATCTGGGTTAGAGCGATCTAAACCTGAATCGATAATACATACTTTCATGCCAGCATTAGCGTTAAAGCTAACTTGGTCAGCTTGAGATTGAACAACAGCATAAGGAGTAAGCTGCGTAGTCATAGGGTTGCCTGCCGTATCGCTATATACAGAAAGAGGCATACGTCGCTGATCTTCTTCAATCATTTGAATATGTGGGTTATTCAATAAACCTTTAACTTGGCTTAAATCTTTACCAGCAAATGAAGCTGCGATGAAACCATTTCCGTCTACTTTTAATTCAGCGCCTAATTTTTTAGCGAGTGCTTTTACAATGCCTTTCTTACTTTCATCTACCTTAATGATATATCTGTCGTCAGCTGCTTGTGCTGTAAATGCTGCAGTAACCGCTAGGGCAATTATCGATGTTGCAAATTTAGAAACCTTCATATGTACTCCACTATATCGTAATGTAAGTCGTCTTATTGTTAATGACGCTAATTATTATTGTTTTGATTAACTGTTTAGATGAACTATCCGTTCTGCCTTTATATGCTTCACTTAATATATAATTTTGCTTAGCATGGCTCCCTGCCTCTTGCATAATTCGATAATATCAGTTGTTAAAAACGCCCCTAGTAAAATAACGACAACTTTTCGAACAAAAACGACAACACCACACAATAATTAACATTTACAGTAAGTTAGCTTGATAAATAAAATAACAATGTTAGTTTTATATTACTATTCACCGATAATTCAGGCGTAATCATTGATGATTTTCAATCTAATAAGTTTTATTTTTCGAGTGTTTCGGGGGAGATAGAATCAATTTAAGTCTGAGTAATTTAAGTCGAGTACTAAAATATTACTTATTGTTGTGCGCTATTGGCGTGGAGTAATCGCCATTATGATAGTTGGATAATATTTGTTGGTATTGGCCACTTTTATGAAGTTTTTTTAAGCCCTGATTAAAACTAGCTAACAAGGATGAACTTTTAGGTAAGCTCTTGGGGAAGAAGATAAAAGAGTCATAAACTCTAATTGGATTTTTGTTATAGGTTACTTTTTCTAATGTTCCCTTAGGAAAATTTGTCATGAGTAAGTACTCAGCAATACCTGACGTCATGGGGAAAACATCAATACGCCCAGCCAATAGTTTTTTAAAATTCAAATTGTCATGTTGAGCGTTATCAATAATAAATACATTTTCTTTGATGGCCTTATTAAAAATATCTCCATAGTTTAATTTATTGGTGACGCCAACTTTTAATCCAGCTAAATCTTTGATATCACGCCAATTGAACTCTGTCGTTTTTAAATGATAAAAATAAGTCGCTGAAGATATAATGCTATTACTCATATACATTCCATCAATACGCTCTTTAGAATAACCATAAGAAGCAGTCGCATCGACCCTACCCGATTTTGCCATCATAAACGCTCTAGACATGGGGTAATAATGCCACTTAACCTTAATATTACTTTGGGCAAAGGCAAGTTCTATAATGTGACTAACAACACCTTGGTGAGGTAAATATCTTGAATGTTCAGGCGGGTATTCGAAAGTACTTAAATGAATCATATCAGCAGCTTTACATAAAAAACTGAGACTCAAACTGAGATATACGATAAAGAAAATATAAAATACTTTCAACATTTCACTACCTTATAAATGGCTTTATAACTTTCGTGTTTGTTTTCCTATAATAGTTGATATCTGTACTTTTTGTTTAGCTCCCTTGAACAGTTATCATTGATTAATTATATCGAATGCTAATTATTATTTACTAGTATTGCTTTCATAAAGACTATGTATTATGCATCGGTACAGTAACCTTAAAACATGCACCTTTATCAACTTGAATATTCTCTATTGTGCCACCTAACTTAGCATCAACAAGGTTAAAAACTATATTCAAGCCTAAGCCAGAGCCACCTTGACCGCGCTTGGTGGTAATAAAAGGTTCAAAAACTTTATTATTAACTTCATCACTAATGCCTTTACCATTATCTTGATATAACAGTGTTAGGTAGCCGTCTTCTTGGGTAAAGCGAATAGATATTTCACCCTCTCTGGTATTTTCAAAACCATGCACATGTGAATTTACCATAAAGTTAGTTAAGATTTGATTCCAGGCGCTAGGGTAAGTCACCAAACTCAATTCTTCATCAACCTCAATGTTGATCTTGTAGTTTTTAGTCTTAAACATTGTTTTAACCGTATTAACAACATTATTGACATGATTAGCTAAGTTAATATCGACTTCGGGATCTGTGTGCTGCTCAACAGCTACTGATTTAAAACTTTGGATAAGGTCAACTGACTTAATCAAACTGCGTTCAATAATTTGTTCATATTCGGTGAGTAAATTTAACTTACTGACTAGAAAGGACTTTGTAAGTTTTTCATTACTGATAGCTGCTTGTAAACTGTCAACATGTTCCTTTAATGCTGAAATGGAAGTAACACAAATACCTAGTGGTGTATTAACCTCATGAGCAACACCGGCAACTAACTGACCGAGTGAAGCCATTTTTTCTGATTGTACTATTTTATCTTTAGCGAGAGTTAAATCATCAAAAGACTGCTGTAATTGATTATTACTTTTAGCCAGCATAGCGGTTCTATCATGCACCTTTACTTCTAGCTCACCATTAAGTGCCAACAAAGCATTTTCAGCATCTTCTAACTTACTAATTTCACTGTTTAGGTTCCTGCGCATGATATTAATCGCATCAACTAAATCGTCTAATTCATCCTTAGTTTTATAACGATTTGATAGCGTTAACTCTTGTTCGAGATTATCGCTACCAAATTGCTGAGCGTATTTAGTAATTAAAAACAAATGCCGGGTAATAAGCTGATTAACAATAAATATAATAAAAAATGTTAGCAGGAATATCTTTATTGATTCGCTCAACAAAATAAAACCCGCTTGCTGATATAATTTTTGGTATATATCTTGATAGTTCGCATAAACAGTCAACTTACCGACAACATTATCTGAATAAGTAATGGGGTACTCAACAAATTTCTCAACACTCACATCAGTTTGACCCAACTGACGCTGATAATCAAAATCATTAGATATTTTAACTAAGCGGACATCAGGTAAATCAACAATCCCTTGTAACTGCACAGCAAGAAGAGGCTCATTAAAGTCCCATAAACTCGTAGCAATTGAAGGGATATAGCTTTGCTCAATATTATCAAAACGTTGATCTAACAATCTCAAATCATTTTGAAAAGAATTATATAATTGAATTAGTGTCGAACATATTGAGAAGAAAATACTGCACAATAAAATATAAGACAATAGGCGCCGACTTAGCTTATTAAGGATGTTAAAGGCATTCATCATGGTAGTTTTCTCATTAAACCTATGCTGTATTAAATTGATATGAATTCATCATAAATAATTAAAGTGAACTGATACCTGTTAACAACAATAACGCATTAACAACAATGTGCACCTAAAAGACCTAGAACATTCATACTATTAGTTATGCTGATGTCGGTAAAGCTATTTAACTATAGGTAATTGTTAATGGACAAAAACAGACAAGAAATAGAACATAGACCCATTATTTCTTGAATTCATCTGCAAACTTTATGTTGAATAAATTACCAACAAACCAAGTTAACCAATAAAAAAATAAAATTAAAATACCATTGCGATTTGATGAATTTGTCTTATCTTTTAAGTAGTAAAACTAAATGATACGCTTTCTCAAGGAGGGGAAAGCAAATAGTTGTGTGATATATGATCGTTATTTTTCCTGCTTCAGGAACTCTATAGCGATGCTCAGCTTAAAATATCATTCACTAACGATGGGTATTTACATTCAGACAATAGGTTGAATTATGAATGTTGCTACAAATGTCGCACTAAACGAAAATGCAGAACTTTTAGAGTTAAAAGCAAAATTTGATGCTATTAGTAAAGCACAAGCGGTCATCGAGTTTAATATGGACGGTACGATTATTACCGCCAATGAAAACTTCTTAAGTACCCTAGGTTATACCCTTGAAGAAATCCAAGGGAAACATCACAGTTTATTTGTTGAACCGGCCTATAAAGCCAGTAACGAATACAAAGAGTTTTGGGCAAAACTTAATCGTGGTGAATTTGAAAGCCAAGAATATAAACGTCTTGGTAAAGGCGGCAAAGAAGTCTGGATTCAAGCCTCCTACAACCCCATTATTGATTTAAACGGCAAACCTTATAAAGTCGTTAAATTTGCTTCAGATGTTACCCAACAAAAATTATTTAACGCTGACTCAAGTGGTCAAATAGAGGCCATAAGTAAAGCACAAGCGGTCATCGAGTTTAATATGGACGGTACTATTATTACCGCCAATGAAAACTTCTTAAGTACCCTAGGTTATACCCTTGAAGAAATCCAAGGGAAACATCACAGTTTATTTGTTGAACCGGCCTATAAAGCCAGTAACGAATACAAAGAGTTTTGGGAAAAACTTAATCGTGGTGAATTTGAAAACCAAGAGTATAAACGTCTTGGTAAAGGCGGCAAAGAAGTCTGGATTCAAGCGTCCTATAATCCCATTATGGATTTAAACGGCAACCCCTTTAAAGTGGTAAAATTTGCCAGCGATGTAACCGAACAAAAACTATTAAATGCGGATTCAAATGGTCAAATAGAGGCGATAAGCAAAGCACAAGCGGTTATCGAGTTTAAGATGGACGGTACTATTATTACCGCCAATGAAAACTTCTTAGTAACACTCGGTTATAGCTTGAACGAAATTCAAGGGCAGCATCACAGCCTATTTGTTGAACCTGCTTATAAAGCCAGCAACGAATATAAAGAGTTTTGGGCAAAACTTAATCGTGGTGAATTTGAAAGCCAAGAATATAAACGTCTTGGTAAAGGCGGCAAAGAAGTCTGGATTCAAGCGTCCTATAACCCCATTATGGATTTAAACGGTAATCCTTTTAAAGTCGTTAAATTTGCTTCAGATGTTACCCAGCAAAAATTACTTAACGCTGACTCAAGTGGTCAAATTGACGCCATAAGTAAAGCACAAGCGGTCATTGAGTTTAATATGGACGGTACTATTATTACCGCTAACGATAATTTCTTAAACGCATTAGGTTATCGATTGGATGAAATAAAAAATAAGCATCACAGTTTATTTGTTGAATCATCATATAAAGCCAGTAACGAATACAAGGAATTTTGGCAAAAACTTAATCGTGGTGAATATGACGTTAATGAATACTTACGCGTTGGCAAAGGTGGCAAAGAAGTTTGGATACAAGCGTCGTACAACCCGATTTTAGATTTAAATGGCAAGCCCTTTAAAGTAGTTAAGTATGCCACTGATATTACCGCAAGAAAAAAAGCCATTACTGAAATAAGAAATCTATTATTAGCTATGTCAGAAGGTGATCTTACTCAAAACATCGATAGTGAATTAGTCGGAGAATTTAAAGTTATCGGTAACTCCATGAATGAATTTATTAATATATTAAGAGACATGGTGATGGATATTCGTAATACATCAACCAATGTTTTTGACTCGGCAAGAGAGCTTGCTGAAGGAAATAACGAACTCAGCCATAGAACTGAATCACAAGCATCAAGCCTTGAAGAAACCGCATCAGCGATGGAAGAATTAACCAGTACCGTTCAGCAAAATGCTGAAAACACGTCTAAAGCAAGCGCTTTATCTTCCTCTGTTATGGAGAAAGCTAGCGATGGTGGAAGTGTAGTTGATAATACCATTATGGCGATGGGGGACATTAATAGATCGAGTAAAAAAATTGCAGACATTATCAGTGTTATTGATGAAATTGCTTTTCAAACAAACTTATTAGCGCTTAATGCCGCAGTAGAAGCAGCACGTGCTGGTGAGCAAGGCAGAGGATTCGCAGTGGTTGCTGCTGAAGTACGTAATTTAGCACAACGTTCTGCGGGCGCAGCTAAAGAAATAAAAGGTCTTATTAATGATAGTGTAGAGGCCGTAGGACAAGGCACTAAGTTAGTTGATGAAACCAAAGCAACCTTTAGTGAGTTATTTAGTGCAATTGAAGAGGTCAGTAAAATGATCGCCGATATTGATGGCGCAGGAAAAGAACAGTCAGCTGGTATTGGCGAAGTCAGCTCAGCGGTGAGTCAAATGGATGAAATGACTCAACAAAATGCTGCATTAGTTGAGGAAGCATCAGCATCGAGCAAATCAATGGAAGAACAAGCACAAGCGCTATTAGAGCAAGTCGCTTTTTTCAATGATGGTGAAGACCGTAATATTCGCCATTAATACAAGCGTTGCAAATCAACTAAATAGGTAAGTAAACATGTAATTCAATCAAGTTTACTACATAAAAAACCGACGTTAATTGTCGGTTTTTTTATTATAGATATTTATTAAAAAACTCGTTATAAATTAAGTCCGGTAAAGCACTTTAATGACATGCCAACCAAATTTTGTTTTTACTAGGTGAGGCTCTAATAGTGCACCTTTAAAGGCTATTTTATCAAACTGAGGTACCATTTCACCTCGTTTAAACTCGCCTAAATCTCCGCCCTTTTTACCCGATGGACATGACGAATATTTTTTAGCTAATGTTTGAAACTTAGCACCTTTACCTAACTGCTTAATAATATCTTCTGCAATTTCTTTGTGCTTCACTAAGATGTGAAGTGCGTACGCTGTAGCTGCCATGTAAAAACCTTTTTAATACCGCTGATAACTAATCTATTTTAACATTATCTTTCAGACATAAAAAAGCCCCGATTCTTTCGAATCAGGGCTTTCTTTATATGGTACCGCAAGACGGACTTGAACCGTCACTTCTTTCGAAATCGGATTTTGAATCCGACGTGTCTACCAATTCCACCACTGCGGCTTAAACTTTTTCTGTTAAGAGTTTATACATCAACTTTTAACTTAAATATTTTTATACTCAACGACTACTTGTAAATACGGTAGTTATTACTACTCGTAGACACTATTTTCATCACGCTGGTATTGTTTTCTACAACGTAAAATTTATGCTTTTAATGCAAAGGATTTTAAATCCGCCGTACTCACCAACTTGGTGACACGTTAACTTTAGCTATAAGCTTCAGTGGGTGGCATTATACGAAACTTTTTGCAGTAAGCAACAAGTTTTTCACCTGTTCACTGTCCTTAGGCATCAAGTGTCGTTTATTTGTGCAATCGTCTTACTTTCTGTGTGCATTTAAGAAGAGATCAACAGCCTTGGTTACTTGACTCATAATTTCCTCATCGCTAAATTTTTTATTCGGCAGTAATAAGCTACGAGTATGTAATGGTCCTTTCGCCATTTCAATAAGCATTTGCGCACTAAAGTGGCAGTTTTCAATTTTTAATACTTTCGTCTCAGTTAGCCATGATAAATAATCCACTAAAGGTAAGACGCCGGCCATAGGCCCTTTTTGATAAATCATTTCACCAAGCTCAGGGAATTTCACTACTTGTTGTACGACTAAACGAAACAGTGACATCAAATCTGCTGACAACATGCCTTTTACAAACTTGAAGCACACTTGGTTAAGTGCTTGCTTTGCATCTAGCTCTCGATTTATCGAAGTCAGAATTTCAGACTGCACTTTAACTTGTCTTTGAACAACGGCCATCAATAAGCCTCGTTTATTACTAAACTCATTATAGATAGAACGTCTTGAACCACCGGCTTCATTAATGATCATTGCTAAAGATGTTTCATCAAATCCTTGAGAATAAAACAGATCTTGTGCTGCATCTAATATCAAAAGGCCTCTTGGGCTGAGTTTCGTTAGTTCTAAAGTGCTGTCTTTAACCATTTGAAATTGCCGTCATTGTAATTATATTGTTGACTTTGGTACTACATAGTACCAAAATATGCGGTACTGAGTAGTACCAATTGTACAGTTCAGTCAAAATGAACTTTACTCATAGGGATACCCCTGCACTTTTGGCTAGCCAAAAGAATTTGAAGGAACATGTATGCGCGCAATCTTATTCACATTTATTACCCTATTACTCGTTGGGTGTAATGAACCAGCTAAAGAAATTACTAAACCAATTCGTCCGATAATGTGGACAAAGGTAGCAATATCTCCTTTTGAACAAATCCGTACTTTGTCTGGTATTGTTGCCCCCGTTGAAGCAACAAAGCTTAGCTTTGAAGTACAAGGTAAAATTCAGAGCATTGAAGTAAATTTGGGTAATGAGGTAGTTAAAGGGCAAGAGCTTGCCCGCTTAAATCAGCGTAACTTCAACTTAGGGCTTCAGTCTGCAAAAGCACAATACCAACAAGCGAAAGCAACATTAGTTGATGCCCGAAATAGTTATAACCGTTATGAAAAGTTACTTAAGCAAGGCGTAGTATCACAATCGGGCTTTGATAATGCTAAGGCCACATATGATGCAAGTAAGAGTGCTGCCGATGTTGCTCAAGCGCAATTGGATATTTCCAGTAAAAACTTACAAGACAGTATTTTATTAGCACCCTATGACGGCATTATTACCAAACGTTTATTTGAACCTTCTCAACAAATATCACCCGGTGAATCCCTCTTTGAGATTGAAGGTAATCACGGCTTAGAGGTTCATATCCTAGTACCTGAAACCCTCATTCGTGAATTAAGGTTACATACTATTCTGCCTATTAATTTTCCGGTTTTACCTCAGTTAACTATGCAAGGCCAAATTACAGAAATAGGTACTCGCGCTGAGTTTGCCAATGCCTTCCCGGTAACTGCCGTATTGCAAGGTGATAATCCATTACTGCGTGCAGGCATGACAGCAGAAGTGGCGTTTTCTTTTTCTGGTACTGGTAGAACTGGTCATAAAGGGGATGTTTTTCGTATTCCTGCAACGGCACTAAGCGCTGGATTAGAGCAAAAAGCGTATGTTTTTGTATATAACCCTGAAACACAGCAAGTGACTAAAACTCAAGTACAGACAGAGAACATTTTCAAAAATGAAGTGTTCATATCATCAGGCTTAAAACCAGACGATATTATTGCGACAGCCGGTGTTGCTTTCTTGCGTGATGGACAGCAAGTCAGCTTGATAGATAACAGCATTCAGCGTTTTAACTAAACAATACCAAGTCTATTAAGTTATTTCCCACTCAGCGAGAATTAAAAGGCATAGGGGCAAGGCTTTGATTGAAGAGAATGGTTACTCAGGAGAATATGCTCCTGCATTCTCTAAGAAGCTACATCCGTGTAGCGTCCTTATCAAAATCAATAACGCAGCAAATAAGCCTTTACCTTTCATTAGGTACTCGCCCTTCGGGAGCTTATTAGCAAACTGATAACATCATAAAATTGGTGAAATATAGAATAACTATGTTTAATCAATTTCACTTGTTCTAAGCTCGCTAATAATAGCTCTGAGTTGGGAATAAATTTAATAGAATTGGTATTAGGAATATTAATGAACATTACTCAACTGGCTTTTACGTATCGAAAAAGCGTATTTTTGATTATCGCTGTATTACTTGTTAATGGCCTTTTTGCCTACTTCACGTTACCAGCACAAGAAGATCCAACCATTACCATTCGTGAAGCGATTGTCAGTACCTCTTTTCCAGGTATGGCACCCGATAGAATCGAACAGTTAATCACTAAAAAATTAGAAGAAGAAATACGAAAAATACCGCAAGTAAAAGAAATAAAATCTAGCTCCGCTACCGGTATATCTATCATTCACGTTAAAATTTATGACCGTTATTTTAACCTTGATGATATTTGGCAAAACCTACGGAATAAAGTAGCTTCTGCCCATAAAAAAATGCCTTCAGGTACACATACACCTTATGTTAACGATGAATTTGGTGATGTCTCTGTTGTTACCTTAGCGCTGACCGCTGATGGTTTTGATCTGGGTGAAATGTATGACATTGCCCAGCATATTCGCGATACTTTATATGGGGTAGAGGGTACTAAAAAGATTGAGATTTTAGGCCGACAAGAAGAGCGTATTTTCTTAGAGGCATCTAATGCGAGGCTTGCTCAGTTAGGTATTTCTCCACAATCACTTATCAGTGAATTACAAAAGCAAAATATTGTCCGCTCTGGTGGTCAAATTAACACAGGGGCAATCAGTTTTATTGTTGAACCCTCAGGTAATTTCAATAGCCTAGATGATATTGGTGATACCTATATCAGCATCCCTAATACTGAAGATTTTATCGCACTAAAAGATGTCGTGTCTTTACGCCGAGATTTTATCGACCCACCGGATAAAACCGCCTACTTAAATGGTCAATCTGCCATATTCTTTGCCATCTCGATGTTGCCAGAAAACAACCTGTTAGAATATGCCCCTCGAGTATTAAGCAAAATCAATGAAATTGAATCAAGTTTACCTATTGGCTACAACCTTGAAATTGCTACTTATCAAGCTGATCAGGTAGAAAAAACCATTAATGGTGTTTCTGTTAATGTATTACAAACCTTGGCCATTGTATTAGTGGTTGTTATTTTGTTTTTAGGTTTACGCACGGGTCTTATTGTCGGTGCTATCGTGCCTTTTGTTATGTTGACCACGTTAAGCATAATGCAATTTAGTGACATGAAACTCGAACGAATGAGTTTAGCGACGCTTATTATCTCGCTAGGTTTATTAGTTGATAATGGTATTGTTATCGCTGAAGACTTCAAACGTCGACTAGAAGATGGCGTAGATCGTTATAATGCTATGTTGCAAGGCAGCAAAGAGCTCGCCATCCCGTTACTGAGTTCATCAGTAACAACTATTCTATTTTTCTTACCATTGATGCTGGCTGAACATGTCGCCGGTGAATATACTCGCTCTATCTCACTCGTTATTTTAATTACCTTGCTGACCAGTTGGATATTAGCTTTATGTGTTACCCCGCTATTATGTTATTTCTTTATTACTCTCCCCAAAAGTAAAAAAGCAGAAAATAAAGGGGCTAAAGGTAGTAAATCTGAAAAGCCGGATCCCGGTAAGTTCTATCGTTACTACGAAACGTTTTTACATTGGTTACTCAAACATAAAGCACTGTTTATGACGGCTATGTTAGCGTTGTTTATTGGCTCAATTATCTCAATGAAGTATGTCGCCAAACAATTTTTTCCTGATTCAGACCGTACCCAAATCCTAGTCAATATTGACTTGCCTAATGGTACTTCGTCTACGGAAACTAATCGCCAAATGAAGGACATTTTCACTTGGCTAGACGATAATGAACGATTCAATTATATTGATAGTTATTCCGCTTATGTTGGCTTTAGTGGCCCTAGATTTGTGATGTCCCTTAATCCTGAAGACCCGGCACAAAACAAAGGTTTTATGGTATTAAACGTTAAAGACAATACTGATATTAGTGCCACCGTGTTAAAACTTGATGAACAAATTGAACATGATTTTCCTAACGTTTCTGCGCGTGTTAAAAAGATGTTTTTAGGACCATCCGACTCAAGTACCATTAAAATTCAAGTAAAAGGACCGGACAAAGACGTTATCTATAAAAAAGCACAACAGATAATGGCAGTATTACACGATGTCCCTAATACCCTGGATATACGAACCGATTGGGAAAACTTGATCACTAAAATTGATGTTCAAATAGATCAACATAGAGCAAAGCGATCAGGCCTTACTTCTGAAGAAATTGCCCAAGCGTTAGAGGCCTATTTCTCCGGATCGAAAATTACTGAGTTTCGTGAAGGTGATAATGTTATTCCTGTGGTATTAAGAGCTGAGCAAGCAGAACGTCAGAGCTTAGATAGGCTTAGAACTCTCAATATTTATTCGAATAAAACAGGGCAAACAGTACCTTTATTTCAAGTTGCTAATTTAGCCCCGTACAATCAATTTTCGATTATTCACCACGAAGATTTGTTCCGTACTATTAGTATTCAAGCCAGGAATTCTGATGTGGCTGCTGAAGACCTTAAGAACATTATTGATGCTAAAATTCAGGCTTTAGCTGCTGATTTACCACTAAATCATACTATTGAATATGATGGCGTGATTAAGGAGTCTAAAGCCGCACAAAAAGCGTTAGGTGCCAGTATGCCGATAGTATTAGGTTTAATCTTAATATTATTGGTAGCGCAATTTAATTCTTTTAGGCAAGCAGCGGTGATCACCTTAACTATTCCACTGTCTTTTATCGGTGCGGTATTAGGCCTGTTTTTGATGCAAGCACCTTTTGGTTTTATGGTTACGCTAGGGCTATATAGTTTAGCGGGCATCATTATCAATAACGCCATTGTATTAATTGATAGAATTAAAATTGAAACCGAGTCAGGAAAATCCGACTATCAAGCGGTGGTTGATGCCTGTTTAACACGACTACGTCCGATTGCGATGACAACGATCACCACGGTGATGGGCTTATTACCCTTAATTATTGGTAAGGATCCATTGTTTTACGGCATGGCTAACGTTATTGCTTTTGGTCTAGGCATTGGTACGATTTTAACCTTAGCGGTAGTTCCAGCGCTATACTGTGGTTTTTATAAAATTGTCGATACACGTGACAGTTCAGCCCTAGCTAAGTTAGCCTAGTTAGCCTAGTTAGCGAGTAATACTTAGTTTGTTTATTTAAAATAGAGCAAAAAAAAGCCAACTTTCTTGACAAGGGCCCCCTTAACAAGAAAATTGGCTTTTTTAATGAAAAAATTTCTCTACAAATATTACGTGGTAACAGGCTTTTTAGAGGTTTTAATGTGTTTTGCTAATAGCACTTTCCTATTGACATAAACCAACATAATGGCTAGAAAAAACAACCAGATACTGGTTGGAGTAGGAACAGCTACCGGACCAGTACCCACTGATGTGAATGGGTTGTAATTAATTTGAACATTATGTTTTACACTCCACGATTTACCAATCACTTGACCAACAAGATGACCCGTTATTGCCTTAATATCTGCAGCAGGCGCTAAAACAGAACCGTAAGTAGAGCCATTTAGCACAACTTGAGTCGCGCCAACAAAGTTATATAAAATCTGATGTTCTGGACGTCCTGTTAATGATTGCTCATTTACAGGACTTAACGTATTACCGTTAACACTAACAATTTGGCCGTTTAGCTGTGCACAACCTGTTTGACCTGCTTGACAAAAATCTGCATTGCTTCCCCATTTCTTACCTTGAACATTATTTTCATTGGTAATATTAAAAACAATCGTTGCATCATCACTAACACCCGTAACATTCCAAGTAGTGCCTGCATTAATTTGTTCCTGAGTTACATCAAAAACATAGACATTATCATTATTGGTTGTGGTTGGCATAAATGTTAATGGACCTGTAGGAGCCCCTTCCCAATCAGCTGCGTGATTTGTGGCACCGTGAGCTGTGGTTGCCGCCAAGTTATTTGATAGTGTATTTAAATGGGCAAAAGCATTATCAAAATCTACTGGTAATTGACTTTTAGTAACTTTACTTAACTGTGCTTCAAATGCACCACTGCCGCCTGAGGTAATTTCAGTATTATTATTATACGCGGTACCAGCATACACCACCTCACCTGCGTGTGGAGATTGGTGTGGACCTGCTTCATATACATTAAAGCTACCTTGCCCAGTTTTAATAACATTACCACCGACAACTAGGCTTGGGCCTGCACCCATGCCAAAGGCATCTATTTTTTCGCCAATATCATAGCCACCATCAACAGTAAAGTTACCGCCTACAGCAATACGTCCTTGTGTATCAGAGCCATTAACGGTGAAGTCATTTTTAATGAAAGCATTGTATTTGCTTGCCGCACCTAAGTCGATCTCAACAGCTGATACAGACGTTGCTACAAGTGCAACTGAAATGATAATACTTGCTGATAAAAAGAGATTACGCATACTATTCCTTGTCTTTGTTCAATACCTCTGTCGCCATTTAGCAACAGACGGTGTAAATTTGCGCAGATTATATACTAATCAGTTACAAAATGACACCGCTGTCATTGTCTCGTTATATTATTTCATCAGTACTCATGAATATTTAATATAACGATATGATAACAATGTGTTTACAGTTTTAGTTGTTAACCTTGGCGGTCACCGAAGAACGCAAAGTATGCGCAGGTGCCAGTGTGATTGCTTTAGCCAGTGCTGACTTAGCTTGTTGAATATTGTTCAGTTCTGCTAGCGCGTAGGCTAAATGATAATAAATTTCGCCGCTAGTGGCATCGCGAGCGCTCGCTTCTCGCAATAAACTTAAGCCATTGTTTACTTGATCTTTATGTACATAAATCCAACCAAGGGTGTCGTTAATAGCCGCTATATTAGGAGCTAACTTATACGCTGTTTTAGCATAGGTTAACGCTTTAGTTAATGTTTTATCATAAGAGGCAGCAGTGCTAATGCCAGCCTCTTTTTGTTGAAAATGAATGTCTAAAAAGTAGTGTGCTAAGTTATTTAAAAAGATAGGATTTTCATCTAACGTTGGCGATTGCTCCAAGACGTCAATTGCTAATTGTTGATTTCCTTCGCTCAAAGCCACCGCACTTAATTGTGCTCGTGCCCAGTCGTCATTTGGCGACTGTTTAATCCAACCCTTTAGTAAACTTATCAACGGTTCCATCTGTAATTGTTGGCCATACAATTGTGCTAACATTTGCATATCGTTACGATTTTTTTGCTTTTTGTATAAGTTACTCAAAATTGTGGTTGCGTCACTCAACTTTTGCTGAGAGATTAACACGCGTACTTTTAAGGTTAACCAAACACGATTATCCGGGTATTCGTTTAGTGCACTATCAATAAGTTTCAGCGATCTAGTAGGCTCTTTGTCCATAAAGTAATAACGTGCTTGCAGGTATTCCGGTACTTGTGCCGCTTCTAATTTTTTAATCCGATCGATACTTTTATTCGCTGAAACCACATCAAGAATATCCAACTGCGCATGCGCTAACGTCGCCAACTTATCACTGTCATCGTAAATCAAACCATATAATATTTTTAACGTTCGCATCGCTAAAGCATCTTGACCAAGCTGCGCCTGAATACGACTTTTACTCAGCAATAGTGCTTCATCTAACGGGTACTCTTTTTCAAGCTGTTTGATTAGAGTAAGTGCTAGATCAGCTTGCTTAGTAACAATATATAAATTTATCAATGCTCTACCGTTGCGATAATCATTGTTATTAGCCAAAGGTTCGAGCAATTTCATTGCCAATACTAATCGGTCCTGTTTAATGGCTAAATCAGCATACAGCTGTAATGTTAATGCGTCGGTAGCATTAATAGTGAGTAACTTCTTATAATACTGCTCTACTTTTATTAAATTACCTTGCTGCAAGTAAATTCCCGCTAATGCCGTTAGTGCAGGTGTGAAACTGTCTTCTAACACAAGTGCTTCTTCCAAAAAGTAAACCGCTTTTTGGCGATCTTCCTCAGTTTTAAGCGTTAGTTCAGCAGCTAATTGCAGTACTTCCACTTTGCCTGGATATTCATCGAGCAATGCTTGTGTGGTAATTTTAGCTTGTTCATACAAACCACTTTTTAATTGCATGAAAGCTAAAATAGTCTTATTTTGCAAACTGGTATTTGGGTTGGTTTTATCCAACACAGCCAATGCTTCATCAAACAGCTCATGGTCTAATAGACTAGCAACATAATGCTGCCTCACCTTTTCATTACTCGAAAAATTACCATGGGCTTTCGCTAAAATAGCCAGCTGCTTACTTTTTAAATCCCCTTGACGATAGATCTCAGCGGCCAGTATGTAAAGGTCAACATTGTAGGTATTTAACGCTAAGGCTTTTTCGATATGTTGTTGTGCTTTTTCAAATTTCTGGGCTCTAAAAGATAAAATAGCTAAATAGCGGCGTGCATTTGAGTTTTCGCCATATAGCTCGATATAACGCGAAAATTTATTTCTCGCTGATAAGTTATTCGTGTTAACAAAGTCAACGGTTGCTGATAATAATAAGACTTGCTGATCTTCTTGGTTACGCTCTGAAACACCGGATAATTGTTGTCTAATATCTGTTAAAAGACGACGCGACTGTTTACTTTTTCCTTGCTGCGCGACAATGGATGAATGCAACAGTTTTGCGTAAGGATCGTTTGGTGCTAACTCCCTAAGTTTAAGGGCGATGGCTAGAGCTGCTGGTAATTTATTTTGACTGAGCAATAAGCCAGCTTTAGCAAACATTGCCTGCTTATTCGTTTTATCTATCGTAAGTACTTGCTTAATGGCCTGAGCAGCTTGCTCATATTGCTCTAAACTTTTATTTATTTCACTACTTAATAGCAACGCCGGCACATAATTACTGTCTAACGATAATGCTTGCTGTATCTCTTTTTGCGCACTGATAATACTTTCTTGCTTATACCATAAGTCCGCTAGTGCGGTATGAATTTCAGCTGAATCAGGCTCCATTACAATAGCTAATTGATATGCTGACAATGACTGCTTGTATTGTGTCAGTGCTTTATAAGCATTGGCCTGAAAATAATGATATTTTGATTCACTTTTCAGCTGTGGGTGATTCGCTAATAACTCTAACGCTTGTTGGCTTTTATTAAGTAATAACTTTACTTCGACCAGAGAGATAACCACAGCAAAAGAATCCGCATGAAGTTGCAAAGATTGTTCAAACTCTTTTTCAGCGGCTTGGTATTTTCCTGTTTGTAATAGCACCTTGCCTAACAATAAACGTGCGGGCAAATAGTTAAGGTCAAGCTTTAAGCTATTTTTAACTGCTATTTCAGCAGCTGAAAGCTTGCCTGCATGCAAGTGATTTAAGGCTTGCTCATAATACTTCATTGCCTCATTAGCACTTGCCGTAAGAGTAAAAAACAAACTGATAAGCAGAAATATAAAACGCATTAAAACACACCTGTGCATAAGTGGCCGTTAACATAACAAGCCAAAGAATAATAAATTAAAATAAATAATGAGGTTAAGTTCGTTGCTGAACTACGCTCAATAGGTATTGCTGTACGCTGGAAGGAGGGGAGCCATTTAGTTAATATTGTCCCTTAATCAAAGCCCGCAAACACACAACTTTTACAATGCTTTGTGTGTTTTGCCATTTTACGATAACTAACAGGGATACTCAATTAAGAAAAATTTTGTTAAACTGCCTTGTATAAATGTTATCCCGCCCCGCTGATTAAAGCACAACATAAAGACGACAACATGACAGAAACAACACCCCCAACTTTCCCTCGCGCAGGCTTTCGACGTCGCTTTGGCTCATGGATTTATGATTCACTTATTGTTATCGCTATCTTTATGCTTTCAGGTTATATCTGTGTGGCACTTTTTGTCGCCTTAGACGCGGCAGAGTTAATAGCTATCACACGCAGTGGTTTTGGCATTGATTGGAATGCTTCACATATTGCTTACAAAATTGCTTTTAATAGTTGGTGTGTAGCGTGGGTTTGCATATTTTTCGTTTATTTTTGGGCTAAAAAAGGTCAAACATTAGGTATGAGGGCGTGGCGATTACGCGTACAAAATACAGACGGTTCATTAATAAGTAAAATGTCGGCCATTAAACGTTTAGTGCCAACACTACTTGGTTTAGGCAGTTTGATTGTACTTATCGATAGAAAGAATAAGTTGAGCCTACAAGACAGGCTAACAAATACTGAAGTGGTGGTACTTTCACTAGAAGCCAATAGAGGCCGCTTATAGCGTTAGTGAGAATCAAAAAAACGATAAAAAAACGCTATTCATTTCATGAATAGCGTTTTTTTTGGGATAGATTAAGATTATTTTCTATTCGCTGACTAAAGTCTTTATGCGCCTTTCTTGCCAATAATGTACCAAGCAACGCTTACAAAGACCAGGCTTGGCATCATTGCCCCGAGTACCGGAGGTAGTTGATAAACTAAGCTTAATGAACCCAGTACCTCGTTAGAGATAAAAAATAAAATCCCGGTAAATACCCCCATCATAATACGTGCGCCCATAGAGACTGAGCGTAATGGACCAAAAATAAACGATAAGGCGACTAAGAGCATAACGGCAACAGTTAATGGCTGCATGATCTTTCGCCAAAAAGCGAGTTCGTAACGACTAGGATCTTGTTCATTGGCTTCTAAATAATCTAAGTAATCAATCAAACCCCGCAAAGAAAGTGACTCCGGCGTAACGGTTACTACGCCAAGTTTTTTCGGTGTTAACGACGAGTTCCAGATTTTCTTTTCATGATTGGTAGTAATAATTTCGTTATCAGTTAAGACAAATTCCTCAACATCGGTAAGTAACCAGCTATTTTCTTGATAAATTGCACTTTTTGCAGACAGCCAACTATCAATTTTTAACTCTTCATTAAAACCATAAACTTGTATTTTCTTTAACTTTCCTTTGTCCAACACTTCACCAATGTTAACAAAATAATCTCCGTCTTTAGCCCATACACCATTCTTTGAGGCAATTAAACTACCACCCGAAATTGCTTGCGCGCGAATTTGACGCGCTTTAGCTTCACCACTTGGCGCTAACCACTCACCAATAGCCATACTAACAACAATCAACAGCACTGCGGTTTTCATGACTGACTTAATAATATCTAAACGTGATAAACCCGCGGCTTGCATCACAATGAGTTCACTGTTACTCGCTAACATGCCGATACCAATTAAACCGCCAATAAGCGCGGACATAGGAAAGAATACTTCGACATCACGTGGCACATAGTAGAGTACATATAATGCGGCATGTGCTAAATCGTAATTACCTCGTCCGATAGCACGCATTTGTTCAACAAATTTAATAATGCCACTGACACTAATAAAAACAGCTAAGGTAACAAAAGTTGTCGATGCAATCACGCGACCAATATATAAATCAAGAATTCGCATTAGCTTTCCTTTGCTTGACTGGTTTTTCGAGCCGATTTACGTTTAAGCATTGGAAATTTGGCTTTGAGAATTCGACCACTACTACGCTCTTTCATTAACAACATGACCCCGATAAATAAAGCACTGATATGTATGGGCCACAAGCCAACAACACTTGGAATAGCATTCTTTTCAATTGCTGATCGCATTGACGTTAATAATAATAAATAGCCTAAAAATAACATTAAGGCGGGCAACAATTTACCAAATTTCCCCTGCCTAGGGTTAACAACACTTAACGGCACGGCTATAAAAACTAAAATGATGCAAAGTAAAGGAAAGGCGATTCGCCATTGAATAGTAGCCCGGTAAGCTGAATCTAATTCAGGGGGGATATTGTTATACAGCTCCAGTGTAGTTAACGCGCTTAATTTACGGTGTTGATGTTCAACTTCCTGATCTTTAATCTGTATATAATATTTGTCGAACGCAACAGATTGAAATTCTTTACTATCAATATCTCTGTGGTAACGAATACCATCACCTAATACGAGTTGCTGTGAGCCCTGCTCATCCTCAAAAACCTTGCCGGTTTTAGCGTACACTAAACTGGAATTGATAATACTTGCCTCGGCATTACCCGCTTTAGGTAACTGCGCTACAAATACCTTATTAAAACTATTAGTTTCTCGGTCTTTATCATGAATAAAAACCACCGCATCTTGATTTCCTGTTTGTTGGAATCGTCCAGAGACTAACGCGCTTAGGCCAGAATCGGCTGCGAGCTCTTCTTTAACAGTATATTGGTATTCCGAGGCAAGCGGCGCAAGGTATAAAGTGAAAATTCCAGTTAGAATAGCGGTAATAACCGCCAACACTAAAGTCACGCGCACAACATACCACTCACTGACACCACAGGCGTGTAGTACGGTCATTTCACTGTCCGCATAAATGCGGCCATAAGCAAGTAAAACCCCTAAGAATAGGCTCAGCGGTAGAATAAACCCTGCAAGATCTGGTATTTTTAAGGCGATAAAAGTCATCACTAGTTGCCCTGGAATACTGCCTTCTGAAGCATCCCCTAATACACGGACAAACTTTTGACTGATAAAAATAGTCATCAACACAAAAAATACAGCTAATTGTGTTTTGGCGACTTCTTTTAATAAATAACGAAAAATGATCACAAAAAGATCCCGTAAAAACTTAGTTTTTTTCTGACATATTGGCAAATATTGAGTAAACTTGTCGTTTTCATAAGTAAACTATATAGTCAGTGTCTAACTAATATTGGTGAGTGCGACTATAATTATAGCCCTTAGCGATATCAATTGAATAGACAAGAGTGCTATTTTTTACTTATTTTAGCAATTATACCAAACAGATTAATTAATTAACCAACTTAGAGTTGTATTAGCAGAGCTTAGAACAAGTAAAATGAGTTAAACATAGTTATTCTATATTTAATTCATTTTGTGATGTTATCAGTTTGCTAATAACCTCCCGAAGGGCGAGTTTAAAAGGCTTACATGCTGCGTTATTGATATTGACAAGGGAATAACCATTCTCTTCAATCAATGCCTTGCCTCTAAGCCTTTTAATTCTCGCTAAGTGGTCAATTAATGAGTCCGGTTGGTATGTATGCTAAATAAACACCTTATAAAATTGTAAAAGGAAAAGTCATGGAGTTCAGTGTAAAAAGCGGCAGTCCCGAAAAACAACGTAGCGCTTGTATTGTTGTTGGTGTTTTTGAACCACGCAGACTGAGCGGTACAGCCGAACAGCTTGATGAAATCAGTGAAGGCTACATTAGCAACCTTTTACGCAAAGGCGATTTAGAAGGTAAATCAGGGCAGATGTTATTATTACATCACGTACCTAATATCTTAAGCGAACGCGTTTTATTAGTAGGCTGTGGTAAAGAAAGAGAACTTGATGAGCGTCAATACCGTCAAATAATTACCAAAACAATTAACACCTTAAATGAAACAGGTTCAATGGAAGCAGTATGTTTCTTATCTGAATTACATGTTAAAGGTCGTGATATATATTGGAAAGTTCGCCAAGCAGTTGAAGCCGCACAAGATGGCTTATACAGTTTTGACAGCTTAAAAACACGTAAAGCAGAGGCTCGCCGCCCTTTACGTAAAATTATTTTCAATGTACCAACTCGCCGTGAATTACCTATTGGTGAACGCGCAGTTGCTCATGCTTTAGCTATTTCTGAAGGTATTACTACCTGTAAAAATGTTGCTAACATGCCACCAAACATTTGTAATCCTGCCTATCTTGCTGAACAAGCCAAGATTCTTGAAAATGATTATGACAACGTTACAACTACGATTGTTGGCGAAAAAGAAATGGAAGAGCTTGGTATGGGTTCATACCTAGCTGTTGGTCGTGGTTCAGTTAATGAATCACTAATGAGCATCATTAAATATGACGGCGCTGCTGATGATTCAAAACCACTGGTATTAGTGGGTAAAGGATTAACGTTTGATAGTGGTGGTATTTCATTAAAACCAGGTCTAGGCATGGATGAGATGAAATATGACATGGGCGGTGCTGCTGGTGTATTAGGTGCAATGCATGCTCTTGCTGAATTGCAATTACCTATCAATGTTATTGGTGTTTTAGCTGGCTGTGAAAACATGCCAAGCAGTAACGCATACCGTCCAGGTGATATATTAACGACTATGTCGGGTCAAACAGTTGAAGTACTTAATACCGATGCAGAAGGCCGTTTAGTATTATGTGATGCACTTACTTATGTTGAACGTTTTAACCCTGATGCGGTTATTGATGTAGCTACGTTAACTGGCGCTTGTGTTGTTGCGTTAGGCGCACATGCAACCGGCTTATTAAGTAGTCATAATCCTCTTGCCCATGAGTTATTAAATGCTTCAGAACAAAGTGGTGACAGAGCATGGCGTTTACCGTTATGGGATGATTATCAAGATCAACTTGAAAGTCCATTTGCTGATTTTACCAATTTAGGTGGCAAAGAAGCGGGCACTATTACTGCGGCTTGTTTCTTATCTAAATTTACTAAGAAATATAACTGGGCGCACTTAGATATTGCTGGCACAGCATGGCGCGGTGGTAAAAACAAAGGTTCAACAGGTCGCCCTGTAAGCATGCTAACGCAGTTTTTACTGAACCGTTCTGGTCAAGAACAAGGCGAGTAAATCGTCAGAGTAAATTGATAGAAAAAGAATAAGCCCGAGTAGTTAACTACTCGGGCTTAAGTATTTAAATTAGGCGAACTTAATTAGGCAAGAATGATGCAAACCCAAGTAATGTTTTATCTACTTAAGGATGAAGTTACAGTTGAAGGGACAGACGAGAAAGAAGAAGATACTCGTTCTGCGATTTATCATGCCTGTTTGCAAGCCAGTCATTTCTATCGTCAAAATCAGCGTGTCTATATTTATGCACAAGACCAGCAACATGCTGAACAAATTGATGAGATGCTTTGGGCATTTGATAGCGACAGTTTTGTACCACACAACCTAGTTGGTGAAGGTCCAAAACAAGGCGCTATGGTTGAAATAGGTTATCAAGCACCGCAAGGGCGTCGTCCTGTGCTTATTAATCTAAACAGTGAAGTACCTAACTTTGCCAACCAATTTCAATTCATAGTTGATTTCGTCCCCAGTGATGAAACACGTAAGCAACAAGCGAGAGAACGCTTTAAAACTTGCCGACAATGGGGTTTTCAAGTTGATAACCAAGCGGTAACCGTTGTAGAAAAAACGGCTAGTTAGCCGCTATTTTGACATAATCATTGGCACAAAAATAAATTCGAACAGTAGAAAAAAGACTAAATAAACACGAAAGTACCTAATTCAATAAACGTTGCATTTATTATGCTGCAATTTTACTTTGTTGAGCCTTCACTGGTAAAAAATACTAATGAATAGTGCGGCAACAAAACATCGAACAACTATTAAACCTATTACCGGATAAAATGATGGAAAAAACCTTTAACCCTACCGACATTGAACAGTCCCTTTATACTAGCTGGGAAGAGCAAGGATACTTCAGCCCAACGGGTGAAGGTGAAAGTTACAGTATTGCTATTCCACCACCGAATGTTACTGGTAGCTTGCATATGGGTCATGCTTTTCAGCAAACCATCATGGATACGCTTATTCGTTACCAACGTATGCAAGGTAAAAATACCTTATGGCAAACGGGTTGCGATCATGCGGGTATAGCAACACAAATGGTCGTTGAACGTAAAATTGCCGCAGAAGAAGATAAAACTCGCCATGACTACGGTCGTGAAGGTTTTATCGATAAAATTTGGGAATGGAAAGAAGAATCTGGCGGCACTATTGGTAAACAAATGCGCCGCTTAGGTAACTCTATCGATTGGACTCGTGAACGCTTTACTATGGACGATGGTATGTCTGAAGCAGTACAAGAAGTATTTGTACGCTTATTTGAAGACGACCTTATTTACCGTGGTAAACGTCTAGTAAATTGGGATCCAAAATTCCACACCGCTATTTCTGATTTAGAAGTAGAAAACAAAGATAAAAAAGGCCACATGTGGCACTTACGTTACCCATTAGCTGACGGTGCAAAAACAGCTGAAGGTCTTGATTATTTAGTGGTAGCAACCACTCGTCCAGAAACCATGTTAGGTGATACTGGCGTTGCGGTTAACCCTGAAGATCCACGTTATAAAGATCTTATTGGTAAAAAAGTATTATTACCTTTAGTAAATCGTTTAATTCCAATTGTTGGTGATGATCATGCTGACATGGATAAAGGTACGGGTTGTGTAAAAATCACCCCTGGACATGACTTTAACGATAATGAAGTGGGCAAACGTCATGCATTACCACAAATTAACATCTTAGATAAAGATGCCGCTATTTTAGCAAGCGCTGAAGTTTATGATACTAAAGGTGAAGTCTGTAACGCTTACGATACTGAATTACCAAGCGAATTCGCTGGTATGGACCGTTTTGTCGCTCGTAAAGCTATCGTCGCTAAATTTGACGAACTCGGTTTATTGGTTGAAGTAAAGGATCATGATTTAGTTGCCCCTTACGGTGATAGATCTGGCGTTATCATTGAGCCACTACTAACTGACCAATGGTATGTACGTGTTGAGAAATTAGCAGGTCCTGCCGTTGAAGCTGTTAAAGATGGTCAAATAGAGTTTGTACCTAAGCAATATGAAAACATGTATTTTTCTTGGATGAATAATATTCAAGATTGGTGTATCTCTCGTCAACTTTGGTGGGGACATAGAATCCCAGCTTGGTATGATGAAAATGAAAAAGTTTATGTTGGCCGCACCGAAGAAGAAGTACGTGCAAACAATGACATTGCTAGTGACATGAAGCTACGTCAAGACGATGATGTTCTTGATACTTGGTTCTCATCAGCTTTATGGACTTTCTCAACCTTGGGCTGGCCAAAAAACACAGAAGATTTAAAAACCTTCCACCCTACTGATGTATTAGTAACAGGCTTTGACATTATTTTCTTCTGGGTTGCACGTATGATCATGATGACCATGCACTTCAACAAAGATGAAAATGGTAAAGCACAAATCCCTTTCAAAAAGATTTACATGACTGGCCTTATTCGCGATGAAAATGGCGATAAGATGAGTAAATCAAAAGGTAATGTGGTTGATCCGTTAGATATGATTGATGGTATTTCTCTTGAAGATCTACTTAAAAAACGTACTGGCAATATGATGCAACCAAAGCTTGCCAAGAAAATTGAAAAGCTTACCAGAAAAGAATACCCAGAAGGGATTGAAGCACACGGTACTGATGCGCTTCGTTTTACGCTAACATCTGTTGCAACAACGGGTCGTGATATTAGCTGGGACATGAAACGTCTTGAAGGTTACCGTAACTTTACCAATAAGTTATGGAATGCTAGCCGATACGTGATGATGAATACCGAAGAATTTGATTGCGGGAAAGATGGCGGGGACATAGAGTTATCTCTTGCCGATCGTTGGATCATAGGTCAATTCGAGCAAACGGTAAAAACAGTACATGAAGCATTTGATACTTATCGTTTCGATCTTGCCTCACAAGCTTTGTATGAATTTACTTGGAACCAGTTCTGTGATTGGTATTTAGAGCTAACTAAACCGGTTTTATTTAAGGGTAATGAAGCACAACAACGTGGCACACGTCATACCTTAGTAAACGTTTTAGAAGGTCTACTTCGTTTAATGCACCCTATCATGCCGTTTATTACAGAAACCATTTGGCAACGTGTTCAGCCAATGAGTCAGTTTGAAAAAAATGGTGATTCAATCATGATTCAAGCTTTCCCACAATTTAATGAAAACAATTGTGACCAGCAAGCCATCGACGATTTAGAATGGGTTAAACAATTCATTATCGCTATTCGTAACATTCGTGGTGAAATGGACATTTCGCCAAGTAAAGAATTACCTGTATTGCTTAAAAACGTTAATGAAAACGATCAACGTCGCTTGGATGAAAATGAGCAGTTCTTAAGTTCACTAGCCAAATTAGAAAGCATTACGGTATTAGCGGACGATGAACAAGGTCCTGCTTCTGCCTCTGCTGTAGTTGGCGATTTATCTGTATTGATACCAATGGCAGGTTTAATTGATAAAGAAGCTGAACTAGCTCGTTTAGACAAAGCCATTGAAAAGCTTGAAAAAGAAGCAGGTAGAGTTCGCGGAAAGTTAGGTAACGAAAACTTTGTTAGTAAAGCCCCTGCTGCTGTAATTGAAAAAGAACAAGCAAAATTAGCAGATGCTGAATCAACATTGGCTAAAATCCTTGAACAAAAAGTACAAATAGCGGCGCTCTAATTTAAATAGTTAAGCTGATAGAGTTAAACTAAATAGATAAGCTAAAAACGAAAAAATGACGGCTACCCTAAATAGCCGTCATTTTTATTGTCTACACCCTCCTTCCCTCAAGCCCCCGCTTATTCGACTATTAGCACTGCCTTTGATAGTTACTCTCATTTAAACAAAGAAATTTTGAACTATTCTGCTTTTTTATAAAGCAAATTAAAAACAACTATGGTAGACTGCTTCCGCGTTGAGTTCTTGCGTTGCAGATGAAGGTTTATACTGACTTTTGTTGTAGTTTTCTATCTGATGCACATAGTGTACTGATTATTCTACACAGGCAGGTTTAGACAATGCAAACTATTGTTTGAAACAATGATTGTGTCGAATATGGTTTGTTTCCTTCCTCTTCCTGTACTTTTGGTAGAGGGCACTTACTCGGGTGAAAACGGTTTCTACCTATTTTGGGATAGAGCCACAATATTATTTTATGATTACAGGAAAATGTTAGTATGTCTGATACAGTTACTGGTAAAGTTAAATTTTTCAACGAAACTAAAGGTTTCGGTTTTATAGAGCAAGAAAATGGTCCTGACGTGTTTGTTCACTTCAGCGCTATCTCTGGAGACGGTTTCCGTACTCTAGCTGACGGTCAAGCAGTTACTTTTACTGTTAAACAAGGTCAAAAAGGCCCTGAAGCAGAAAACGTACTAGCTGTATAAGTTTAACTTATAAGCTAATCTAAAAAAACGAAGCATGAGTTCAACTCGTCCTTCGTTTTTTTGTGTCTGCAATTTAATAAAATCAAAGCAGAAAATATAAAACAGAAAATCAAAAATAGAAAACACTCCGCTCCAAAGTATCTTCACGAAGTGAGCTACTCGCAATAATTTTAGTTAAAGTGATCACCGAAATGACCACGACATTATTCAATTACCTATCACGCATGTTATCAATTAAATTTGTAGCGCCCCTTCCTTAGTAATTCAATGACCCAAATAAAACCCGTTAGGCAAAAGGCTAATGTTAATAAAGCAAAGAAGGTTATTTGGCCATTATTAAAACCACCTACCGAGCCTTCACCTAGAAAAGGGTAATCCATAAAGTGCAGCATAAAGAAGAAATCAACAAATCGTTTATCTTCATTACTGTGCCCGACTAAACGTCCTGAACTCGCATCCACATAAACACTCGTCTCTAAGTCATCTGAAAAGTTGACCTGCCAAACGGTATTTTTTTCTTTGAGCATATCTGCAATAGGTGGTTCAAGTTTAACTACCCCGCTAATATCTCCAGAACCTTTATAGCTTGCTTGTGCTAGCCTACTTGCGACATTACTATCAACGACTAACTCTGTTCCTGCATAGGCATCAACCAAGCTATAGTCGCTCTTGAAATGGCTATAAAGTCCCTTATCATGGGTTAATAAGTAGTAAGGCTGTCCTAATCGCTGCACCAAAACAACTTCACTCACTTGGGTATTACTTTTTGCAATGATTGAATTGGAGTTGAGTAAACGCTGGCTATCAATTTGTTGGGTGACAACAGTTTGCTTATTATGATTACCACGGGCTTTATTGTGATCCATCAAATTAAAAAACAAGCCCGTACCTAGCCAAATGAACAATTGTATAAAAACTAACAGCGAT
Organism: Colwellia sp. 75C3; assembly: GCF_002836255.1. Taxonomy (GTDB): domain Bacteria; phylum Pseudomonadota; class Gammaproteobacteria; order Enterobacterales; family Alteromonadaceae; genus Colwellia. The sequence goes on from NZ_PJAU01000054.1 coordinate 115,602, forward strand.
AACCATTTATGCAATGACTTAACTGTTGATAACTTAAATAACTTCGACTTATGCTTATTAATTTTTTTCATTGGTTGCCTCAGCCTTATCATCTTTAAGCTTTCTTCTACTTGGTTTATTTTTCGACGCCGATCTTTTAGAAGGACGGTGCTGAGGAGCAAGACGATAATAAGTTAGTACTAAGCCAAATATACTGGCGATAAAAGCAAACACAGTAAATAACAATAACAACTTATTATCAGCTTCCCCGTCGGTATAATCCATAACATGAAAGACAAACATCCAATCAAATAAGCGCCAAAAGTTATGCCGCTTCGTTACTAATTGGCCCGAGTTCGCACTAATATAAAAGCTAGGGCTGGCGAAATCATCAAAATCTATGCGCCATACGGGTAGATGTCTACCACTTAGCTCACCCGGAGAATTATCAGTAAGCAACTCAACCTTGGCTATAGTGACACTTTTGTCGTTATACAGCTCTTTAGCGATAGAAATAGCTAGCGGCTCGTTAATTGGCGATAGTTGCTGGCCATCAAACGCTGAAACTAGCACTTTCTTTTTATCAACATTAAAGCGGTAAACAGCTTTCTTTAACATAAAGCCAAGTTCTATTGCTGTCGCCTGAGGATGTACTTCCAGTAGCTCTTTAAAAGAGTATTCAACTTGTTCAGCGGTGAGTGTTTTTTGCTTTTTAGCAACTAAGGTATCTCCATGAATATAATCAATATCCATTAACACCATATACGTCCCGGTAATAGACCAGGTTAATAGCTGCAGTCCGACAAAAAGCATCAACCATTTGTGATATTTTCTACTCGTTCTATGTAAAGACACTACTGATCTTCCTTTATATTTCTGCTAATGCTTGTACTAACATAGCTTCAATTTGCGTTGTTATTTTTCGGTTAATTCCAGCGTCAAAACCACTAATACGTGGCGTATGAATGTGCCCCGTTGGTATGGTAGAGCCAAGTCGATTACGTAAAACAATACTGCGGTATGAAATTTCATTCGAAAGATAACCACCGCCGCCACCTTGTACTGATACTTTATCAGTAAGCTCAGATAAGCTATTAGCGGTAATATCCTTTGCTTCACCTGCCTCTAAAATAGTTACGCCACGATTATCGTTTACCTTGTAAGAGCCTTTAGCCTTCATCATCGCTTTATAAGGTAAACTAAACAGTACAAATTCATCCCCTATTAGTGACGCTGCAAGTAAACTAGGCACTAAAGGGTTAGTTTTATTAGCGCCCGTATAGACATTGACGTTATCTGGAGCCGTTGCACTACGTCTTAAGCCCGGAAAATGCTCTAAATCAAAATCACTACGACCCATCGATATTGTCGAAATTAGGTCAACGCTATTAAGGGCATAAAAAGGCGCAAGTAGATTTTCAATTTCGCCCTGATCAAAATCGGCATAACGCACTGGCACCATGACAGTATTAATTTCTGCCGTAATAGTTTTACCACCTTGCTTATATTCAATGACAGTTCCATCAAGTAAGAGAACAGCTAGACCTGAGGGATTAGATTGCTTTAAGTTTCGATCAAGTAGAAAAGGATCAAAACCCGTTAAAAACATGCGCTTCTCTGTCGATTTAACATAGCCCATATCACTGTAACCACGAGAACTTTTTTCAAAGACTTCAACTAAGCTTTCCAGCTCGATTGAAGTAAAGCGATTTTGAGTTGATTTAATAAATGATTGAATAGCTAACCTAGTCCAATATAAAGGTCTATCATCTACGATATTTCCTAATTGGGCTTGCTGTTTACTGTATTGCCAAAGCTCATCACCTAGTTCGTTCATAGCGCGCTGTGCAATGGAAAAGTCGCTAACCATTGACCAATCGCTCTTAAAATCAGACCAATCAAAATAACCTTTTAACATCGGCATTGCTTGTTGCGCTTTTTTTACTCGCTGCTCTTCAATAGTTAATTCAGTTTTATGACTGCTCACTGAATTACTGTCAACTGATGTTAATGCTGAAGCACTTAAGCTAACGGTTAATAATGAGATTGAAAGTGCGGTTAAAATTGCTGTTGAAAGCCTCATAAGACTCCTATTTGTGATGATAAAGTCGTGGATGTAAAAGTATAAAGCATACATGCGATCAAAATGTAAATAACACGGGATTATCTACGAAAGAGTTTATCTATTATTAAATACAATTCAGCTTGAAACAGAAAGTATAATTTTTTAGTTTTAATTACAATAACTAATCGACAAATATGTACACCTATGCCAGAAAATCACACAAAAAGAGGTGAAATGACATGTTAGTTACATTGTAATTACGCCGATAGCGAACTACCTTTTAATGGACTTTATACATATAAAATATAGTTTTCACTCTTATGTACTATGTAGGAGCGGTTACTATCAACCTAGATAAGGATATTCTGTGAACCTCAATAAACATGTAATAGCACTTGCACTTGCCTCGGCCCTTGGCGCCTGCTCAGATAGCTCTAATACAACAATACCTCCTGATGAACTACCGCCTGTTGTAACTGAAACCACCGTTAATGGTAAAGCGATTAAAGGGGTATTAACTAATGCTGTAGTAAAGGTATACAAATTTGATGTTGATGGAACCCCAATTCCCTTATCTGACACTGAATTAAAAGATGCAAATATTAGCACCGATGGTGATGGAATTTATACTTTTACCGTATTAGATTATGATGGCCCAATTAAAATAGAATTATCACCAAGTAAAGACCCTGAGAAGCCAACCACGATGAGTTGTGATGCTCCTGCTGGTTGTGGTGATGATATTAAGTTTGGTGAACCAATTGATTTAACAGCGCTTGATCCTAACTTCAAATTAGATGCTATTTCAATAGTCGATAGCAGTAGCAATGGTGAAGTTAAAGTTAATGTATCTGCACTAACGCACTTAGCCGCTCAGTTAATTGAAGCAAGTGATACCATTAATGCTGAGTCTGTCACAGAAAATTCAGCAAAAATTGCCAGTACCTTTGGTATTGCAGGCGATATAACACTATTAGAGCCAACAGTAACAGATAATGCTAGCGCGGTTGCAGCTGAAGATAATGCTGAAGAATTAAGATATGGTTTAATCAATGCTGGCATCATGGCGGCACTCTTTTCAGGTGAAACCGATGGAACTGATGTTTTATCAAGTAAACTTGCTGCAGTCGCTGCTGATTTAGTTGCAAATGATGGTGCATTATTAGTTACTCAAGACGATGATGATGGTTTTGAATTAGCCTTAGCTGAAGTACTAGAGGGTGCAGGTGAAGCAGCTCAATTAGCCGCTGAGCTGATTACTGCAGACGGTACTTTAACGAGTGAAATAAGCTTAGTAACCCTAACAACACAACTTGTTAATGAACAAGCTTATCAAGAAGCGAATGTTGGTGATGACGGCCTTGCTATAGTCGTTGTTGATGTCGTTACTGAAGGTGATGCCGTAGCTAAAGCTAAGGCGATGGTCGAAGATGTACGCTTATTTACTCACTTGTTTGATGAGACCTCCACTGAAGGTGCAGGCATTAAAACCCAAGGTGATGAATACGTGGCCCTGCTCGACAATGCCGGTATCATGATGCAAACAGAAAGGGATAACTTTGCATTACTCGCCCAAATAAGTACTGCCTTAGCTGATTTAAGTTTACAATATGATGCAGGAACTCTAAGCCCAGAAGCCGCAGCACTAGGGGTTCCTATTGCGAGCTACCTAACCACCACAGCGGGTGCTGTTGGCACTATCACTTTTGATGAACGCACAGCAACTGATGGTATTCTGTTTAAGGTTGAAGCCGTTTCAGGCACTGAAAAAGCCACACTAAATGCCTCTGCTGAATTTTCAGATGATAAGAAAAGTATCACCTTAACCATTGATGGTTTACTTGAATCTGCCGGCGCCAAATTTACCTTGAACGAAGGTAGTTTCGCTAAAGTTAACCTTGATACTGCAGCTTCTCGTGATGCATTAGAAAATGATACTTATGAAGGTGAGATTATTTCTGGTGAATTAGAGTTAAGTTTATCATTAGCGCAAAAAGAAGTAGGTTTAGTTACTAATCCAATAACTTTTGAAGGTATGGTAAAAACAAAATTATTAATGGTAGGAGAGCGCACTCTTGATGAGCAAAGAAGTTGGGATGACAAAAATAATCAAGACATTATTAGTTATGGCCGTCCAGAGCTAGAAACCTTGGCACTACCTGAGATGTTAACGCTCAGTGGTGCCTTCAACTCGCTTGAAGGTGATTCAATCAGCGCAACACTGACTGTTAATATTGATAACCTTGATGGCTACCAAGCACCGAAATTTAAATATATAGGTAAAGAAGTACCGGGTGTTTTTGCTGTTAATGTATCTGCAGATAAGCATACTATTGTTGTTTCCCCCTCAGATATAGCAACCAATCCATATACTCTAACTCGTACTTTTACACCGGGTGACGGTGAATGGACTAATACATCAAGCAATATTCCAGCGGTTCCAGAAACGCATCCGTGGGGCGAATCATTCATTGAAACAGAGATGATACGTACACTAGGTGACGTTGTTACCTATTCTATTTCCGGTCTAATAGAAAAAACTGATAGTTTTTGGGCTTGGTCGACTAAATTCACTCCTGTTGATACTAATGCAGATGGCACAGATGATTCTGTTGAAGTAGCTGTTATTGGGCACTGGCAAAAAGGTTATGAATACGACACAGCGGCTTTATTAGATGCTGATGGCCAGTTATTACAAGCCGATGGTACTGCACGTAATTTTGATGATGCATGGGTTATAGGCACTTTCAATAGTATTGACGATTTTGTCGAATTTTCCGGCGAATCTTGGGTTATGCCATATAACCTTGATATGATTAATAATGCTGCTGATTTATATGCTCAAAAAATTGACAATGATTGGGGTGGTGAAATCTCAACTCAAACTAGCTTAGGTAAAGTTTCTGTCTTTTTTAATGAAGAAGAATTAATGGCATTAAAGGACGGTTCGGTCACCTCTTTAGATGGTTACATTACTCAAGCATTAATCAAAGATGTATTAACGGTTGAAGTGAGTGCTGATGCCAATACGGTAACTGCAACGATTGAAGATGCTTATACTGCCACCTACACTTTTACCGGTGAAGTCGGTAGTAACTTTAACTCTGATGAAGAAAAAATAGATGAAGATGGTACGTCCACTGAATCTATTTGGTCAAAAGTCACCGATATTGGATTAGATGTGCCACAAGTTATTGTTAGTAGAATGGCACAAGGGCCTTGGGGTAAAGTTAATTCTCAACTTAAACTTATGCCAATGGACTACCAAGTGGACGGTGAAGTCGGTTTTGGAGAAGCAGACATCATAATTGCTTACTATCTTGGCGGATTCAACACTGTTCACGGCTTTAATGATGACGGCAACTTAGTGGATGCAGATGGCAACGTGGTCGGTTTTGATGAAAATAGCTGGGTTGTCACTGAATTTACTTCATACAATGATTTTGATTGGACCGCTGAATCATGGGCTACTGTGAATTGGAATCCTTTACCCTTTAACCCATTAACAGTCAGTAGTGCAATTGATGTTTATCAGGGCTTTATTAACAACGGAGCAAATCATTACGCTGCTAAACCCTATTATTGGGATGGTATAGGTCAAGTTGAAACTGATTTTGATAAAGATACCTTAGACTCATTATCAGCTGGAACCACCATGTTTGATGGTTACAACATCGAAGCTGATTCTAACGACTTGTTAGAAGACGAAGATATTTTTCTTAATATTAATGCTGCATTAACATTAGAAGCTATCTTAGGTGACTACCAAGTGAAGTTACAACTTTCAGGCAATAGAACTGCCCTTGAAGATGGTGCTTTTGACCTTAGTATGAGCTACCGTTTACCCGGTGCTGACACACAGCGTTCATTTACTGCGCATTACAATACCGAAGTGGAAGGTCGTTTAACGGCTAATAACGCTGATGGTGTAGTCTTAGTACTAAATGAACCAGATGAAGATGATACATCTACTACACAAGTTATTGGTCGTATTCTTGTTGGTCCTACAGCAATAGAAGCTGCAATTATTGAAGATAGAGATGGTGCTATTTTTATCGTTTACGCAGACATTGATAATGATGGTGTGCAAGAAGAAGAAAGTTTATAAATTTTACTTCGCTATTAACTACTAAACGATAGTCGTTTAGGTTAAATTAAAATGCCAGTCATTGATGACTGGCATTTTTTATAAGCTAACAAAAGATCATTTTCTTCCAATAAGGAATCTTAGTGAAGATTAATTTACTTTGTGCTGTTACGTTAACTTTTTTATTTACCTTGATTTGGGCAAATAAAGGGCACGCTAACAATAAACAACTCAAAAACAATCATGTTTCAGCTTATGTACTGAGTGAATCATTCAGTAATATTTTACCGATAAAACAACTTATTGAAGACGATTGGCTACAAGTCCCCGCAACAGATTCAAGCATTGGTTTTACCCAAAATGAAACAGGCATAAAAGCTTATTGGGGAAATTTAAATTTTAACGTTGCTCACCGAATTGATTACTTTGTATATACTAACCCCGATACCGCGCAAGCTTTTTATTTAGAACGAACTGATCAACCGCTCATCACACAAGATAATTATCAACTTGCGTTAAAGTTACATCACCAACGTAGTAATGGCTTTAGGGTTGGTTATCAATGGCAGCTCGACGATTTTTCTACTGAAATTAATATTGGCTACTGGGATGTTAGTGCCAGCAGGGAGTCTCAAATTACCGGTGAAATTTTTGGTGATGACAATAATAACATTACTGGTACAGCGGAGCTTAGTGAGTATTACAATGATAAAAATTTTTTAAAACACACCAATAACAATAACTGGGAAACCGATGGTTATGGCATAACTCTTGATTTAGCTATTAATTGGCAAGTAACTGATAAATTTGATATCAGTGTTGATATTAAAGATTTATATTCACAATTTAGCATGAAAAGTTTAGGTTTTAGCCAAGGGAAAGTCGATACCGATGGTACTTTTATCAATAGCCTTGGTGGTAAGTCATATTTACCCCTGTACCGTGGCGTTTTTGGTGCTAAAGATTTTGACTTTACCTTGCCTGAACAGGTTAACTTACTTGCACATTACCTAGATGAAAGCTTGAGTAGTGAACATTTTACTATGAGTTATCTTGCTCGTTATAAGCGACAAGGGGATGTTAACTTTTATTATGCTGGTGCAGAAATCGAATTTGAAACTAGCGTACTTACGTTAATGCTAGATTTAGAACACCTTTCCCCTGAAATTCAATACAGTAACTCATGGTTTGCTATGAGGCTTGCTATTGACAATATTGATATAGAGAAAGCAATGCAATTTTCTTTGGGGCTATCAGGACATTACACTTTCTAAAAAAAAGGTGCTTATTATAAGCACCTTTTTTTCATATGAATTTATTACAAAACACTAGTCTGCAATATACTCAACCACTTCCAAGCCAAAGCCTGATAGTGAATGGTATTTAGTTTGCGAGCTTAATAAACGCATTTTACTTACGCCTAAGTTAGCGAGTATTTGTGAGCCAACACCCACATTACGAGAGCCAATATGACGATTAATTTCGTTTACTGTTTCTCCTGCATCAATCTTGGCATATTTTTCTACCAAGTTAATTAATTCACTCGCTGACTCATGTTTGCCTAGCAATACAAGTACGCCGCCTTCTTTAGCAATTTTTTCTAATGCACTAGCCATTGGCCAAGTTGCCACACTTTCACGCTGACTGAATAATAAATCTCTAAAGGTATTTTCTAAATGAACACGTACTAACGTTGGTTGCTCAGCCTTAATTTCACCTTTAGTTAAGGCAAAGTGTGCTTGACCATCAATAGTGTCTTTAAACACGGTTAAATCAAAGTCACCAAAAGCCGTTGGCAGTTTACACTGAGAAATGCGTTCGATAGTTGTTTCGGTAGCATTTCTAAATTCAATTAAATCAGCAATAGTACCCATTTTGATACCATGCTTTTCTGCAATAATTTCTAAATCAGGGCGACGCGCCATGGTGCCATCTTCATTTAAAATTTCAACAATAACAGCAGCTGACTCAAAACCCGCCATGCGCGCTAAATCAACACCGGCTTCAGTATGACCGGCACGATTTAATACACCGCCATCTTTAGCGATTAATGGAAAGATATGACCTGGTTGTACAATACTAAGGTGTGTCGCTGTTTTATTTGCCGCGGCAAGTACAGTCGCTGCACGATCAGCCGCAGAGATACCGGTAGTTACACCCGTTGCGGCTTCAATTGATACAGTAAAATTAGTACTAAATTGTGCGTTATTTTTATCTACCATCAAGGGTAACTTTAATGTTTCACATTTTTCACGACTCATTGGCATACAAATCAAACCACGACCGTGAGTAGCCATAAAGTTTATCGCTTCAGGCGTCACTTTTTCAGCGGCCATAATGAAGTCGCCTTCATTTTCTCTGTCTTCATCATCCATTAAAATAACCATCTTACCTAAGGCGATGTCTGCGATGATTTCTTGTGGGGTATTTAAGTTCATTTCGGCCTCTTTAATGGCTAGCGATGTTGTTAGCCTAATTTAACTGTTCTTATTTAATATGTTTTAAAATGCATAATTACCATGCATTGATTACTGATTTATTTTTCGCGCTCATAATCCGGTTATTTCATAAAACCGGCTTTTAATAACATGGCTTCGCTTACGTTAGACGTTCGAGCTTGGTCAGCTTCAGGGCTTTTAGTAAGTAGGCGCTCTAAGTAACGCGCAATTAAATCTACTTCCATGTTTACCTTGCTACCTACTTGGTACTGAGCAAAGATAGTTTCTTTTACCGTGTGTGGCACGATTGTTAATCTAAACTTGCCGCTTGAGCCATTTTCAGCCAATGCATTTACCGTTAAGCTGGTACCATCAATAGTTACTGAACCTTTTTCGGCAATATAATGCGCTAAATCACTTGGCATACTTAACCAGTATTCAATACTATTACCATTGTTATTGATAGCTAATATTTCACTAACACCATCTACATGTCCTGAAACCATATGGCCTCCAAAACGTGTACTAGCTAACATAGCCTTTTCTAAGTTTACTTTACTACCAACCTGATAACTTGCAAAACCAGTACGTTGTAGAGTTTCCTTAGAAACATCTGCGCTATAACTGCCATTACTTTTAGCGTTATTAAAATCAACGACTGTAAGACAAATACCGTTAGTTGCGATGGAGTCACCCAGCTTAACATCACTCATGTCCAAGCTATTAGTATCAATAACTAAACGAGCACCTTGGGCATTAACATTGATGGCTTTTATAGTACCAACCGCTTCGATAATTCCTGTAAACATAGCGCTCTCTATTTAATTTTTTGTGTATGTATTTTTGTGTGTTTATTTATTAAGTACTTATTTACTAGGTATGAATTGGCTAGTGATACGAATATCGCCACCGACCATACGAATATCACTAATGCTTATCGCTTTGGCTTGATTCAGCTTTGAAATACCGGGCATTTCCACTAAGTTCTTACCGTCACCGCCCATTAACTTGGGGGCTTGATAAAGAATAAGTTCATTTACTAAATCTTGCTCAATAAAAGCACCGGTTAATTGAGCACCTGACTCAATTAAAATATCATTGAGCCCTCGTGTAGCTAGATACTCTAACAAGGCCTTTAAATTTATTTTCAATTGACCTTGAGAGTTTTTAACTAAAGGTAATTGTACATGTTCTACGAAATGAGGCCATTTTGGTAAGTTTTCAAGATGTGACTCAAGTTTATTTTTAACTTTACCATTATCTATGCCGTTAATGAGTAATATTGGTGACTCATGTTCGAATATTGCGAGATCGGGTGTTAGTCTATTTTGACTATCGATAACCACACGTAATGGTTGGCGCAGGACTTCTTCTGGGTAAGTATTTTTTAACTCGCCGAGTTCAGACCATCGAACTGTCATTTTAGCATTATCAAACAGCACTGAATCTGCTCCGGTAATAATAGCGCAGCTTTGAGCCCGTAAACGTTGCACATCTTGTCGTGCTTCGCTTGAGGTAATCCATTGACTTTCACCACTGGCCATAGCCGTTTTACCGTCAAGGCTAGCCGCTAATTTACAGCGCACATAAGGAAGGTTATTTATCATTTTATGAATGAAGCCAACATTAAGCTGTTTAGCGCTTTGCTCTAGCAAACCTGATTGCACTTTGATGCCAGCTTTTTCTAATAGCGATAAACCATTACCTGAAACTTGTGGATTTGGATCAACCATAGCAGCAATAACGTGCCCAACATTGGCATCAATTAATGCTTTGGCGCAAGGTGGCGTTCGGCCAAAGTGACTACAAGGCTCAAGAGTAACATAGGCTGTAGCTCCTTCGATTAATTTGGCATTATTTACGTTGGCCGCAGCTAAAGCATTAACTTCTGCATGCCCCTGCCCTGCCTTTTGATGGTAACCTTCACCAATAACTTTACCTATACCGTCTGTATAACTCACTAAGATGCAACCAACTCTCGGGTTTGGTGACGTAGTAAAGTGCCCTTTTTTAGCTAATTCAATAGCCTGTGACATAAAGAGATGGTCTTGTGCTGTAAAGTCTTGCTCAGCAACGTTTTGTTTGTTATTAGTCACACTGGCCTTCATATTACTTAACTGCTTTCGTGGCTTTGATTTTCTTTGCCTTTCCGTTTTTCTCTTTACCTAAACGGGTTATTTCATCGGCAAATTCACTGATATCTTCAAAAGACAAGTAGACTGAAGCAAAACGTAAATAAGCGACTTTATCTAATTCTTTTAGCTGTGCCATAATCAAATCGCCCAACATCGCACTGCTGATTTCTCGTTCACCCGTAGCGCGCATTTGAGACTTTAACTTATTAACAGCCAGCTCTATTTGTTCCATGCTAACCGGACGTTTTTCTAAAGCACGAGTGAGGCCACTCAGCATTTTATCTTCATTGAACGGCTCTCTGCTGCCATCTCGTTTGATAATGCGTGGCATAACCAACTCAGCACTTTCAAACGTAGTATAACGTTCATGACAAGCTAAACATTCTCGACGTCGGCGTACTTGATGACCATCAGAAACTAAACGTGAATCAATGACTTTTGTGTCATTTGCTGAACAAAATGGACAATACATGGTTTACCTACGGTAATGAAGAGTAGTTTACGGACAAAAAAAATGGCCGCTCAAGGCGACCATTTTAATATAAAACAAGTGATTAAGCTAAACAAAGTGGCTTCCCGACTAAAGACTTCGAGAATGACGTTCATTGACTACTAACTTACTTTACAATTATTTCGTTATAGCAAGTCAGTAATAACTTTAAGGTGTAAGGCTAAATTTAAAGAAAAAAGCACGGAGTTGACGTTAGTCAATGAGTACTTTTGACGCCTAAATTTTGTCTTACACCAACAAGTTATGCTGACTTAGGTACTATCTATTTATTTTTGGTAAACTGGGAAACGTGCACATAACTCTTTAACTTGATCTTGAACACGTGTAATAACATCTTCATTATTGATGTCATCAAGGATGTCACAAATCCAACCAGTTAATGCATTTGTTTCTTCAACACCAAAACCACGACGAGTGATTGCTGGAGTACCTAAACGTAAACCTGAAGTAACAAACGGAGAGCGCGGATCGTTTGGTACAGAGTTTTTGTTTACTGTGATGTGTGCTTTACCTAAAGCGGCATCAGCATCTTTACCCGTAATATCTTTATCAATTAGATCAAGTAACAATAAGTGGTTGTCAGTACCGTTAGATACAACTTTATAACCACGTTCTTGTAATACTGCAACCATCGCTTTAGCGTTGTCTAAAACATTTTGCTGGTAAACTTTAAATTCAGGTTCTAATGCTTCTTTAAATGCTACCGCTTTAGCAGCAATAATGTGCATTAATGGGCCACCTTGGCCACCAGGGAATACAGCGCTGTTAAGCTTTTTATAAATAGCTTCATCATCACAAGCAGAAACGATTAAACCGCCACGTGGGCCAGCTAATGTTTTATGCGTAGTTGTTGTAACAACATGCGCGTGTGGTAATGGGCTAGGGTAAAGACCTGCAGCAATTAAACCAGCAACGTGAGCCATATCAACGAAGAAGATAGCATCAATTTTATCAGCAATCGTACGCATACGTGCCCAATCAACAACACCTGAGAATGCAGAGAAACCACCAATAATCATTTCTGGTCTGTGTTCTAAAGCTAAACGCTCTAATTCTACATAATCAATATCGCCCGTTTCAGGGTGAAGACCATATTGGAACGCTTCATAAGACTTACCAGAGAAGCTTACATGTGAGCCATGAGTTAAATGACCACCGTGAGCTAAACTCATGCCTAATACTTTACCGCCTGGCGTAACTAAAGCTTGAAAAACAGCAGCGTTAGCTTGTGAACCAGCATGTGGCTGAACGTTCGCGTAAGTAGCACCAAATAATTCTTTAGCACGGTCAATCGCTAATTGCTCAGCAATATCAACATACTCACAACCGCCGTAATAACGTTTTCCTGGGTAACCTTCAGCATATTTGTTGGTAAGCTGAGAGCCTTGAGCTTCAAGAACACGAGGGCTACAGTAGTTTTCAGAAGCAATTAATTCAATGTGCTCTTCTTGACGAACAACTTCATTGCTAATTGCTTCATGAAGTTCTGGATCAAAGCTAGCAATATTCATATCACGAGTAAACATGGTTTATTCCTTAAGTATTTCAGCCCAAGGCTGCAAACGGTGCCCTAATTACCTACTGAGTAAACTTAACTACGTAGTAAGATAATAAAGACATACAAAAATTAGTGGCAGTATATTGCCTGATTTTTGCCTCTATGTACACGGCAAAACGGGCTAGCGTTAGTGCATTTTACACTGTGCTATAGCGTAATTTATTAAGTAACAGTACTTAACAGTGCTATAAAAGTTTTCACTAAAACGAGCAAACAAACTATAACTAATAAAAAAACAACTTACAACGAATATAAAACAGGTAATCAAATCGTTACCCGAATAATAAACAGAATACAAAGGTAAAGTACAAATTATTCATTTCATGAATGAATATTATTACTAAACAAATATCAGCACTAAAAACAAAATGAAGACCAAATTTAAAACGAGAAAGGCATCATCATTATAAAAAGTGATGATGCCTTTTCGGTAATTACTCACTGATCTATTTCACAAATAGCGGCAGATTTTTTATTTCCTTACTAGACAGAGCTAAGCTGTAATAATTCACGCTCACGTTTTATGTGAAACCAGTGGGTAATCAGCCACATGATTATAACAAAAGTATTGATAGCAAAGAAAGGCGGCCAAGGTGACTTCTCTGACTCTTCAATCATGGCATAAATATACCAATTCACTGCAGGCAGCAGCAACCAACATGACCATTTTATTAATTTAATATACTTTATTGACGACTCGACTCCTGCAATCGCATTTTCTACCGCTTTATCTGGACTATCACAACTGTGCTGCCAAATACGTAAGCGTATTTGGATTTCATAATACACAAAAACTACCGAGCCTAAAGAACCGAAGGTAAAGTAAGCTATGGTCGCTGTGCCCCAATCCCCTTGATATAGGCCGACCATAAGGGCAATGATAAGCCCAAGTGTCGCAATGATATCAATGACTAATAAAGACTTTGCCCATAAGGTGCGTCTTTTCGTTTGTTTAAGTAATTTTTTAATATCTGTTTTTTCAAAAGGCTGTGCTTGCCAGTCTCGCGAGAGTATTAGCCAATTTTCATCTAGTGGTTGCTCATCTAGTGGTGGATTTTGTTTATCACCTTCTGATCCTGAAATATTCTTTTTTTGGGGCAATGAAAGTACATCGATCTGTTTTGTTTCAACAAGAATCGAATGATCTGTTCCTAGCTTACTGGGCTCTATCGACGATGTATCTTCATTGTCCAATATTGATTTATCCATTTTATGATCCCTCCAACAACTGCGCCAATAATGTTTTAGCTCGTTGTAATCTCACACCAACTAAATTAGTCGTTATCACTAAAACATCAGCCATCTCTTGATAACTCATGCCTTCTAATGCAAGTGTTATCACTTGTCGTTGTTCAAGTTTAAGTTGTCGAATTGCTTGTGATAAACGAGCCTGACGCTGTGCTTGGTTAAGCTCTTGATAAGGTGTGTTTTGTATCGCTGTTATATTTTCAACTTCAGTACAACTCTCTATGTCAGAGGTTTTAACTGTTTTAATGGCTTTGGCAACATGAGTGGCTAATACATTATGAGCAATACGTGCGACAAAGGTTTTCACCGCTGAATCTTGACGAAACTTAGGTAAGGCACGCCAAATATTTAACGCGATCTCTTGAAAAAGCTCATCTTGAATAGCAGCTTTTGCTTCAAAACCGGTAATGATATGACGCAGCAGTCTTTCATGCTCCGTCATCCATTGAGTAAATACTGCTTGATGATCCAATTTGCTTTCCTTGCATCCAATTTCATTTCCTAAAGTAGAAGAAAATTGAGCATTTGATATTATTAATTGGCTAGAATTTAACATAATAATTACTTTTGGATCACCTTATTCAGTTACTGCTCACTCATTCAATTAAAAAATGCTTAACTTAATGCCATAACCACTTTTTCTGACTTCAGCTTTTTAGCCAGCGCTAAGACTAAAGCAACAGTGATAGCAATAGTTACGCCGCTAGTCGCAAAAACAGCTAACCAATCAACTTCAATACCCTTAAAAATATTTTCAATGATCATTGACTGACCTGAAATTGGTAACCAATTTAACCATTCAGGACGGTCATCCATCATTGAAACAACAAAAGGGATAAACGCCGGAATACCAATAAGCATACCTACTGTAGACTGCGCTTCTTTGAAACTTTTTGTTTGAAAGGCTACAAATAACTGACACGCTGTCGCAAAAAAACAAATGGGTAAAAGCAGTAACAACAACACTAACGCTGTTGAAAAATCTAAACTGAACGTAGCGCCAATTTTTGTTAAATCAACAAAGCCCACAGAGATTGAAGTCAGTACTAATATTAATAACACGCCAATCACAGAGACGGTTGAAGCACCGATCAATTTAGCTAATACAATTTTAAGCGTGCTGACAGGTTGACATAACAACATTTCAAGCACATTTCGTTCTCGCTCTCCTGCACTTGAATCAATCGCTACCGATAAACCAGACATAAAAGCAGCTAACATCAAATAGATACCAAGCATCATTGAAATTAACATAAAGGTCGCATCAGGCTTCGCTGTGTCTTGCTCAACTAACTTCACAGGACTAAGCAAACGTATATCTACACCACGAAGTAATAAACGTTTATAACCAATCGACATAGAAAAATCACGCACCGCATTATTAATACGCCTAACCGGTGGTTGAACAGCCTTATCAGTAAAGTCAGCTTGTAAATGCAGTTTTATTGGCTTACCTTCAGCCATATCAGCAGCATAATCTTCTGGAATTTCAATGGCTATATTACGTTGTTCCCAAGTAGACCGTTCATCTTCAGGCACATCAGCAAAATCAAATAAATTTTTATCTGCAAAGTGCGTTATTAACTTAGGCGCATGTTCCGCACCGACAAACTTAACGTAAACCGGCGGCTCATCCACCAATTTTTCAATCATTATTTTTGACATAACCATTATGCCAATAGGCGCTAAAATGGCCATTCCAAGCGCAACCATTAACGCACGTTTATCACGAAAAGCTTCCCTATACTCTTTCAGTAGTAGAGCTTTTAGCTGAATTAAATTTAGATTAAAATTTGAAGTAATCATGCTGCAACTCCTTCATCTGAGCCAATCAGTTTAACAAAGGCTTCTTCTAAATTCTTTTCACCTGCTAACTCACATAATTCTTGTGGTGTACCTTGTGCTGCAAGTTTGCCATTGGCAACAATAATCACTCGGTCACACAACGCTGCAACTTCTTGCATTACATGCGATGAAAATAAAATACAATGTCCTTTAGCTTTAAATTTAGCCAAATGATTACGCAATATGCGGGTGCTCATTACATCTAACCCCCGGGTTGGCTCATCAAGCACGAAATTTTGTGGCTGATGCACTAACGCTTGGGCTAAGGTTACTTTCATACGCTGCCCTTGTGAGAAACCAACGGTTTTACGATGCGCTAATTCGCCCAACTCTAAATCTTGGATTACTTGCTCTATCGCTTGTTTTTTTGTTTTACCTGACATGCCATGAAGGCTGGCAAAATAATCTATTTGCTCATAAGCAGTAAGACGTTCATACAAACCAAATTTGTCAGGAAAAATACCCAACTTGGCACGTGCAGCAAGTGGATCTTCAGTAACACTGATACCATCAATGGTTGCAAACCCCTCATCCGCTGAAAGCAAACCATAGAGCGTTCGTAAACAGGTAGTTTTACCGGCGCCGTTTGGCCCTAGAATACCGGTGATTTCACCGTCTTTTGCAGTAAAAGAAAGTCCGTCTAGCGCTTTAACGCTGTTTTTATTATCTTTTTTATCAATAAAGCTTTTATGTAAATTATTTACTTCAATCATTTCTATTTCCTTATTACCCTGTTAACCAATTAATAGCTCTATTGAATACCATTAACACTGGTCATGAACGTTTCTTCAGGGATGTCATCAAGACAAGACTCATCAAGTGCTTTTGGATCTTTTGTTGTTAAAAATTCATTTACAATATCATTAGCACAAGTACTCGTAGCAACAATATGCGCAGTATTTTTAGCAACGATATGGTGACTATTAGGTAAACTCTTCGCTGAGTATTCACCATTACTAGGCGGTGTTACGGGATCTAAATTACCGGATAAAATGAGGGTGGGAATATCAGCAGTGACACTTTGATAAAAATCATCACTCGGACGGTATTTGGGAATCAATGGACAAATACTGTCAAAGATAAAGTGACCAGTATCGCCATCAAAACTGTTAGTTGCATCAACTGCTTTCATTTTTTCTGATATTCTCGGAACATCTTCATTACACACTATATTGAAATGCAAACCGGTATAAACTTGTTGTTCACCCTCAGTACTTGCCATTAAACCAATCAGTGGTTGGTAGTTACCTAAATATGCTTGATTAATAACTAAAGGTACTAATGAACGACCACTGGTGCTATATAACTGCATACGTAAGCTAGTAGTAAATTTTTCATCATCCAGCACAAATTTAGTAGGCGTACCTAAACGAGGATGCTGAATATCAATAGATACAGGGGCACTTGCTAAACGTAACTTAACTTGTTGAAATTCTTTAGCTAGGTTTGGAAAAGCTTGATGACAAGGTTCACTTTTTTGGCAGTTTTCAACTAATAAATTAAATGCTCGTTCAACACTTTGTCCAAATAAACCAATGGGTACTTCAATTGGGCCTACTCCATCTAATACTACGCTTTCAAGAGACTCTGGAAACATCCGCATATAAACTAAACCAGCACGAGTACCATAAGAGCCGCCATAAATGTTTAATTTTTCATGACCAAGTGCCGCACGAACAGCATCAAAATCACGAATAGCATTTTCAGAATTGTACTGGCTTAAATCTCCTTTAAATTGACTCACACATTCATTTACATCACTTGCTTTAAAGTCTTTAGTAAGCGTGCTGTACACACTTCCTTCTTCTTCTAAATCACAAGACAATGCATGACTTTCACCGGTACCGCGCTGGTCAACTAAAATAATATCTCGCGTTTTACGTACTTCACGGAAAGCTCTATTTAAAAGCATTGCTAACTCAGTCGCCGCTTGTCCTGGACCACCAGCTAAAAACATCAATGGTACTTTGTATTCGCTGTCATCGATTGCAGGCAATACAGCAAAGTTAACTGATATTTTATCACCTTCAGGTTTTTGGTAATTTTCTGGTACTTCAAGCTTGCCACATTTTACTTGTGAGCGTATTTCGCCCAAATGGCAATTATCTAAAGTTAATTTATTCTCATTTGCCCAGCTCATTGCCGTCATTGACAACAAACTTAGCGTCAAAAGCTTTTTCCACGTTACTTTCATATTATCTTTCCTTAATAAAGCGTTGAACAGTTAGTCTGAGCATTTACAAATTTATTACAGAAAAATTAAAATAAAATTAAAAATAATCATAAACGACTAAATCGCTCAATATATAACTGCTGATTTCCTTAAAATTTTTAATGAGAAGGAGAAGCCTAGCTTTGTTTAAATCTAGGCACTTCCCCGTAAAAGCAACCAATTAACACGCAAATAGCTACTTTATCCATCACAAGACTAAAAAAGTTGAAATAGCCATTCCCAAACGCCTGAATAAGCGATATGGTTTAGTTATAGTTTTTTAATTTTTGTGAGGATTACAATGGATTTAAATCAGTGGGTAGATGAGTTATTTGAAGTATTTGATGAAGACAAAGACGGTGTAATTAGTCGCACTGAGTTTGTTGAACTGATTGACGTTTTATTGCAAGACAAAGGTATTCGCATGTGCGAAACCATATTTAACCGTTTTGATAAAAATCACAGCAACTCTATTTCCAAAGATGAGTTGAAAGATATGGTTATTGAGTTAGCACTTTAACTAAAGTCAGCTCAATCCCGTCTCCAAGGCTAAAACGCTTTAGCCTTAGATAGACTCTATTTTTGTTTTGCTTTGAATTATATTGGTACTCAGCGTAGACTCGCACTCTGAACCAATTAAAGCAGCACATTATGACTGATCAGAAAGATCTTTCTTCAGCCAATTCTCAATCAAACACCTATAGTCAAAGTGAAGAAACGCTCAATGCTATCAGCCATGCTTTTGGTCTGATATTAAGTTGTTTCGCATTTTTTTTATTATTAGAAAATAGCCATGGCGATATTAGCCGGATAGTTAGTTTTAGTATTTTCGCAACCAGCGGGATTCTGCTATTTCTCGCATCAACAATTTACCATAGCTTAACTAATAAACGGGCTAAGCAGCTATTCAAACTGCTTGATCATTGCGCCATATACTTACTTATTGCAGGTACTTACACTCCCCTATTTGCTATCACATTAGCCGGTTCGCTTGGATATACTCTACTGGCTTTTATTTGGTTATTTGCTATTGCAGGTGTTCTTTTCAAAATAAAATTTGGTAACAAATACAAAAAGATATCTTTAGCCACTTATTTAGGCATGGGCTTTATTTCGTTGGGTATTTTGGGTGAATTATATGAAAACCTACCTGAACAGGCCATTGGTTTGTTGGCATTAGGTGGGCTAATTTATTCTCTTGGAGTGTTTTTCTACGTTAAAAAAACGGTGCCCTACACTCACGCTATTTGGCACCTTTTTGTATTAGGTGGCGCGACTTGTCACTTTTTAATGATTTATTGGTACGTTTAATTAAGAAGTTAATCAAGATTTCAGATAAGAAAAAGCCGCAATAAATGCGGCTTTTTAGTAAAGATCAAATTAGCTATCAATGTTAATTTTGACACCTTTAAGGCAAAAAACCTTACTGATAGTAGCTAACTTAAATTAAGTTATTAATCGCAACTTCTGGACTAACATCAGCATCGTAATCAACACCAGCAATATCAAAACCAAACAGTTTTAAGAACTCTTGATGATATGCAACATAATCTGTTAATTCATCAATCGTATCAGTATCAACAATGTTCCAAATATCAGTAACACGTTTTTGAACGCTATCCTCAAGTTCTTTATAGTTTTGACGGAAGCGACCTTGTTCATCTAAACGAGGAGAATCACTATAAATATTCTCTTTGAATAAGTTAGAAATTTGCTCAATACAACCTTCATAAGTACC
This sequence comes from Colwellia sp. 75C3, assembly GCF_002836255.1. Lineage (GTDB taxonomy): Bacteria > Pseudomonadota > Gammaproteobacteria > Enterobacterales > Alteromonadaceae > Colwellia. The sequence continues at coordinate 135,418 of NZ_PJAU01000054.1, forward strand.
GTCAGCTTTCATTACTTTGAACATAGCTGAGATGTATAAAGGCATAATAGGAATAGCTGAACTTGCTTGTGTTACTACAGCATTTAATGACGTAACGCGTGCTTGACCATTTAAGTCAGCTGTCGCTGCGTTAATCGCACTAGCGGCTCTGTCTAAATCTTCTTTAGCTTTACCAATAGTCGCTTTACCGTAAATTGGCCACGTTAACTCTTTACCAATGTAGGTGTAAGCTACGGTTTTAACACCTTCAGCCAATACACCGGCTTCGCTAAGTTGGTTCATCCATAATTCCCAATCAGCTCCACCCATAACGTCGATAGTACCTTGAATTTCAGCATCATTAGCTGCTTCAACCGATATTTCATCGATAGTACGTTTTGAAGTATTAAGGTTCTTAGTAGTAACGCTTTGACCAATAGGCTTTAACGTAGAAGAATATACTTCACCCGTATCTGGATCAGTTCTACGTGGTGATGCCAATGAGTAAACAACTAAATCAACTTTACCCATGTCTGCTTTAATTGCTTCAATCGCTTTTGCTTTGATTTCATGAGAAAAAGCATCACCATTAATGTTCTTAGCGTAAATGCCCGCTTCATCAGCAGCTTTTACAAACGCCGCTGTATTATACCAGCCAGCAGATCCTGTTTTTCTATCTGTTGGTGGTTTTTCAAAGAAAATACCTAACGTTTTTGCGTCATGACCAAAGGTAGAAGTAATACGTGAAGCTAAACCGTAACCAGTAGAAGCACCAATAACTAAAACATTTTTAGGACCCGAGGTCGCTGATGTTTGTGCTTTTACATAAGCAATTTGCTCATTCACATGCGCTTCACAACCAACTGGGTGAGCATTAGTACAGATAAAACCACGAATTTTTGGTTTGATAACCATAAGTAAAACCTTTTTATTTATATTAGTGACTCAGCTACCGTCTTGCATATTTGTATAAATCATAGCTAAGGTTTGAAAGAGTTTTTCAAATTTTGACGACATTGTACCCTGCCTCAAGCATAAAGAGGTATGACCAGAAGGCAATGTAATTGTTTTTCTATTTTCCGCCACCTAAACAGTTTGGAGAGCTTGGCGTATTCTCAGCATACTGCTCTTGCCATTGTGATTCTGTATAGGTGTGTAATGCCAACGCATGAATTTTATCAGAAAGTTCTTCTGCAAGTACTGCGTTTACTAGGCGGTGACGTTTAATTAAGCGTTCATTTTCAAACGCTTTAGCAACAATAATCACTTTGAAGTGTGACTCACTGCCCGGTGGTACATTATGGTTATTACTTTCATTAATCACCTCTAAATGTGATGGCTGAAAAGCAGCAAGCAATTTTTGTTCGATAACAGAGGCAACAGTCATTATTCTCTCGATAAGTATAAAAATAAGTACCGAAGTCATAGGTACTAAAAGTGACAAATATTTTAGCTGATTTAAGTGGATAGACCAACAATATGTTGTGAATTATGACACAATAGCGGGCAATTTTTCACTGACCTTTAGCCAATTTTTATGATCAGTCCATTTATTGTTAATGATAAGAACTTATTCTTAAGCCGTTTTCCTGTTTCACAAGTAAACCGTAGTTTACAAGCATGGGACTCAGCCGATGAGTACCTAATAAACCATGTTAATGAACAAGGTTTAATTAACGCACAAACAAAGGTGGCTCTTTTTAATGATGCTTTTGGTACCTTGGCTACAAACTTTTGCCATTCAGGTAGTGAAAATCCAAGTGTTATTTCTATCAATGATTCCTATATCAGTAACCAAGGAACCAGCTATAACATCGAGCAAAATAACTTAGATGATAGTAAAATTGAGCAGTTAAATTCTCTTGATAGCTTACCTAATGATATTGATGTTATTTTATATAAGATCCCTAAAAGTAAATCACTACTGATAGAACAACTTATTCAAATAAAAAAATCAGTGAGTGAACAATGTATTTTTATCGCCGCAGATCGCGCTAAAGAAATACACAGCTCTACCTTAAAAGTGTTTGAAAAACATTTAGGCACCACTAAAACATCCTTGGCAGTTAAAAAAGCACGTTTAGTTTTTTGTCAGTTTGATAACAAACAAGTACATCAGTCCCCTTTCCCAACGGTATGGCCTTTAGCACATATATCTACCAATGACTCACCGTCTCGCGATTTGACCATAAGTAATCATGCAAATGTTTATGCGCGAGAAAAGTTAGATATTGGCGCTCGATACTTTATTGAGAATTTACCTAAAGTTGCCGCACACACCAAAGTAATAGATTTAGGTTGCGGTAATGGTGTTATCGGACTTACTGTTTTAGCAAATCAGCCAGAAGCACAGGTTCAGTTTATTGATGAATCTAGCATGGCAATGGCCTCAGCTAAGCATAATATAATGACAAACATGCCTGAAGTGATTGACCAATGTGAGTTTACTCTTAACGATTCTTTGACTGATATAGAAGGCGGAAGTGTCGATTTAATTTTATGTAACCCACCTTTTCACCAAAATACCGCGACAACCGATCACATCGCTTGGCAGATGTTTAAAGACAGTCATCGCGTATTAAAGAAAGGCGGCGAGTTACGTATTATTGGTAACCAAAAGTTAGCTTATCATATTAAGTTACAACGCCTATTTGGTAATGAAACCTTAATCGCTAGTAATGATAAATTTGTTACCCAATCAGCAATTAAACGATAAGGAAATAGAGAAAGCCATGAACTTAAAGACCTTTAAGTCGATAGCCCTAACTTTATTGCTGGCAAGTATTGTCGGCTGTAGCGCAGCCCCTACACATTTAATTGTTTCACCACAAGTTAGCCTATCACCATCGAATCAGTTATCGGGCAAAGAAGCACAACTGAATGTTGTTGATATGCGTACCAGTACGCATATCATCCAAATACTTGAAGAAGATGAAGCGGCGATTATTCTTTCATCTGAGCAACGCCTTGAAAATATTATTCAAGGCATATTAGCGAAACAGTGGCAACAGCAAGGTTTAGCTTTAGATAACTCAGCAAATAATAAAATAACCGTTACCATAGAAAAAGCAATTATCAGTGTTACTCAAGAAAGTGTCAGTTACAGCACTCAAAGTGAAATTATTATCAAAGTGTCAATTGATAATACCAAACAAACACTGACTAGCCGCTTTAAAAATAGAGCGCATAGTGAAGGTGCCCTTAATGCTGATATCGCGGTGTTAGAACGCGAATTCAACCAACATTTAAGTACCTTGATAAAGCAAATATTAACCAGTAAAGATATTAAAACCTTTTTATAAAGTCAGCCATGTAATACCACTGGGACGAGTTAATTAATCCGTTTGGTATTACTCATTCTATTTCATTAAACCGTAGGTAATTATGAACCGTATTTTCCAATTTATTATTGCAAGCGCTTTACTAATCATTAGCTGTTTTAGCTATGCCGTTGATCCAACGAATATATACCCTAAAGTAAAGTTGATCACCTCCATGGGCGTAATTGTCGTTGAACTTGATAGAGTTAAAGCCCCTGTTACTGTGGATAATTTCTTAGAATACGTGGTCAAAGGTGAATATAACAACACCATATTCCATCGTATTATTGATGATTTTATTGTACAAGGTGGTGCTTACGACGCTAAATTTATCGCTAAGGATTTAGGTAAAAACATTATTAATGAGTCAGGTAATGGTCTTAAGAATGAAGCAGGGACTATTGCTATGGCGAAAGAAAACAGACCACATACCGCCAACCGTCAATTCTTTTTTAACCTCGCGGATAATAAGACTTTAGATCCAGGAAGAAAATGGGGTTATGCTGTTTTTGGCGCTATCGTTGAAGGTGAAGAAGTACTAGAAGCAATAGCTAAAGTACCAACCGATTACAATGAAACGATGGCTTGGAATGATGTTCCGTTAAAACCTGTCACCTTAATTAAAGCGATATTATTGCCCGCTGAAGATTAGTATTATCAAGAGTCCCACCAATACTGCTTTACAATAAAGTAACAAATAAAAAGGGACTTTTCTTTGACAAAAAGCCAATTATCACCGATAAATAAGTGGGCTAATAAGAATTATAATAAAGAATAATCAAACGATAAATCAATAATAAAGAAACTAATACTTTTCGGTGATAATTATAACGTTGTGCTAAACCGCGTCATCTTCTGTGCCAAACGGTACGTGTATTATAAGGGGACTCCATGATAATTGAGCAATTTATCGATGATAAAATACTACAAATGAATGCCTATGTTAGTGCTGTTATCGAAGAAAAACTTCACTACACAGAACTGGACAGTTTTATTTTAGATACCATGTCTGAGTGGACATTATTAAAAGTTCTTGATGAAACGCCACATAGCGCTAAAGAACGTGTGTTTTGGCATTTAATGCATGAAGTTAGCTTGCATGGAGCCTTAGCACTTAGCCAAGATCTGTTCTTTAAAAGTGAAATGAATACCTGCCTCGACTTTTTTAACGGTACCGGTAGTTATCCTATTGATTGTATTGGCTGGCGTCCAATCCCTTAAGTAGTCGTTTTAATAAAAAACATCTTACTTTTCATTACCCTTCCTCTTTATCCGCTTGCTATATCAATAAATCAGCTTATTATCACTGTCATTCTCAATAAGATCTAAGACCTAAAGTATGTACACCCTATCTGTAAAAGGTGTTATTTTCAGTCCCCGAAAGATTCTCTGTCTTTTTATTTGCTTTAGTTCTATTTTTAGCGCTTGTTTGCCTTTTAATAGTCAACGCTTGTTCCCCGTTTTTTTTAAAGGTAATTTATAAATGCAAGAAAATAAAACATGGTTGCAGAGCGCCAAAATTTATTTAGAAAGACGTGTTGCCACGCTATTTTTCTTAGGATTTTCTGCTGGATTACCCATCCTTTTAGTTTTTTCTACACTTTCATTCTGGTTGCGTGAGGCTGGTGTTAGTCGTGCAAATATCGGCTATTTTAGTTGGATAGCACTCGCTTATGCATTCAAATGGATTTGGGCGCCTTTTGTTGACCGGTTATCGATCCCTATTTTAACTAACTATTTGGGTCGTCGTCGCAGTTGGATGCTATTATCTCAAATTTCAATTGTACTTGCCCTCGTTGGCATGGCGATGAGTGATCCACAGGTAAACCTTACTCTTTTCGTTATTTTTGCAATGATCGTGGCATATAGCTCAGCAACACAAGATATTGTTATTGACGCATACCGCATTGAATCAGCTCCTGAGAAGTTTCAAGCCGCAATGGCTGCCGCTTATATGACAGGCTATCGACTTGCTATGATTATGGCTGGCGCTGGATCTCTTGCTATCGCTGCTTGGGCAAGTCCTAGTGACGCATATCAACTAAGCGCATGGTCAGTTTCGTACCTTGTTATGGCTGGCTGCATGTTTGTGGGCATAATAACTACCTTTACTTGTCATGAGCCGGAATATCACGACAAACAAACCATTAAGCTTAAACAAATAGAAACTAAACTTGAACATCAGCATATCCCACGAATTTTCTCACGCTTTATCGCATGGCTTGATATCGCTATTGTTGCTCCTTTTTCTGACTTCTTTAAACGGTATGGCAAACAATCTCTACTGATATTACTATTAATTGCTACATACCGGATATCAGATATTGTGATGGGTATCATGGCCAATCCTTTTTATGTAGATATGGGATATACCAAGGGAGAGGTTGCGGCTATAAGTAAAGTTTTTGGTGTCATTATGACGCTAATCGGTGCAGGCCTTGGAGGGATACTATTAACAAGATATAGTACTTATTCCATTCTTTTTTTAGGTGCTGTTTTAGTTGTTATTACCAATCTTATTTTTGCTGTCCTTGCTTTTTCCGGAAAAGATCTCATCCTTTTAACAGTGATTATCTCTATGGATAATATTAGTGCAGGTATTGCTACTACAGCCTTTATTACTTATATATCCAAACTCACTAATATAGAGTTTTCGGCAACACAATATGCGTTATTAAGCTCGATGATGCTGTTATTCCCTAAGTTTATTGCTGGTTTTTCTGGGGTATATGTAGATGGTTTTGGTTACGTAAACTTCTTTATTAGTTCGGCATTAATTGGCATACCCGTTTTAGGCTTAATTGTACTATTGAAACGGGTCATTGAAGAAGATAGCAGCGGTGATATGAATGAGAATTCAAAACAAATTAACAAGGTAACAATATGATAAAATTTTTCTTTTTAATACCCATTATTATGTGTGCAATTTGGACTTGGTACCTTACTGCACATAATTACAGCCTTAAGCAAGGTATCAAGGGATTCACTTACATCCTTGCCTTTAACACTATTATCATTGGTTTCTTTGTTATGATGATTTACATAACCCACTGATTTATTAAAATTTAGCCATATCAGATATAAAAAATGCAAATACGGCAAAGATAAGAGGACAGTAGTCCTCACAGAAAAACAACCGCTAATCTAAACAAGAAATAGAGCATGAACGGCTTTTATGACATACAATTAAGCTATGTTTTTATAGCGTTTTATATGCATTATGTTAATTATTGATCAAAGTGTTTTAGATGATATTAGCCGTGGTTTTTCAGTGCCCGCCCAGCCTAAACTGTTGCTCGAGTTACTCAAACTCATGGCTGATACTGACCCCGACATTAATGCTATTAGCAATGCTATAAGCAAAGATCTAGCTGTTAGTGCTGCTATTTTAAAAACTATTAATTCACCTTTGTACGGCTTAGGTAGAACAGTCACCGATATCAAAATGTCAGTCAATTATATTGGAATATTCGGTGTAGTGATGCTGGTTACCGGCAGCTTGCTTAAAAAGAGTTTTGATCCTAAAAATTGCAGTATCGATTTAGAAGATTTTTGGCAGTTTACTTCTGATATTGCTAGTGCGGCTATGTTAATTGGTCAAAGATATAGACCTCAAATAGCAAATGATAAGTTTTTTAGTTTAGGGTTATTTCATGCTTGCGGCGTACCAGTAATGGCAATGAAATATAATGATTATCAACAGTTGTTAGATGAAGCATTAACCACCCCTGAGCTGGCACTTACTGAAGTAGAAGAACAGCATTACGGCGTAAACCATGCGACTCTTGGTTATTATGTTGCCAGCTCATGGCGTTTACCCAAAGACGTTTGCCAAATTATTTTACAGCATCATGACAGGAATTTTATTAGCGAATTTAATAGCCCACATGAACAAGATTTATTTGCCGTACTTAAATTGAGTGAACAGCTAGTATCTATAAAACATTCTGATTGCGACACTGCAGACTGGCCATACGTACAAGAAAAGGTGTGTGAGGTGCTAGCAATTGATGAAGAAACATTACAAGCGCTAGTTTCAGAGTTTACTGAGAGTAAATAACCTTAGCTACCTGTTAAACAGTACACAAATAAGTAACTAATATTGTAAAATAATTAAGAATTAAAGGTGCGACCAGAGCACCTTTAATCAAGCTTACCGGAGCGTTATCGTAAACCGTTGGTAAACTGTCCCCAAGAAAGTAGCAAGGCTCTGAAATCATCTAAACCACAACCAGCCATTTCATTTTGATCTAAATGAATATGCTCATCGGTTAGCATCTCAGGTAAACCTTCACCACTGCCATTTAATGAACCGTTCATACTGACGTTGGTTTGAATCGAGACATCATCCCTACTTAAGGTAATAGAATATTCACTACCTGTGATAAGTACTTCTTGTGATCCTCCTTTTTCAATATTATCTATCGCAGTTAGTAACTTAGTGAGCTTAGTTACATCGTGCCCTACTTCTACTTCCATCCATGGACCTATGACCTCGTGCTCTAACGAAAAGAGCGCTCTGGCTTCGCCTGTGATGGCGTCGTGTACAAATTCATATTCCATAGCCTTTCCTATCAATGGGGGTATCAAATGGCTTACATTAAGTGTAGCAAACCTTTACCGATTTCATTTAGCTTTAGGCTAAAATCATAAATTTTTTTGAAGTAATTACTGTGCTTGCCACTGATAATCTAATAAGACGCGGCTAGGCGTTTGGTTATTCATTTCGCTTAAAAAAACCTGACCAACAAAGTTATCTGATTGAGTAATCACACCAACACCTTTCGGCGTTCCTGTCATAACAATATCGCCGTCTTCAAGGCTCACGAATGTTTGCAATTCCTTTAATATATCATCAGGTTTTGCCATCATTAAATTAACGCCGCCCTGCTGCTTGAGATCATCATTAATTAAAAGTGATAGATTCAAGTTTTTGATATCTTCTTGTTCAATACTAACAAAATCACTAAAAACAGCCGATTTATCAAAAGCCTTCGCTCGTTCCCAAGGAAGACCTTTCGCTTTTAACTTTCCTTGTACTTCGCGTTTAGTTAAATCTAAACCAAGCGCTACCGCCGTAAACTTTCCACCTTGATACAAAAAGCTTAGTTCGGCTTCGTAATGTAAGGCATCATCATTATGTTTCGCCAATAATGTTGAACTAATTGCTGAATTTGGCTTGATAAAAACCACTAATTCATCAGGTATTTCATTGGCAAGTTCTTTAATATGATCAACATAATTACGGCCAATACATACCACTTTAGAAGGGGTTATTTCTTGTACTGACTGTGCTGAATTTTTATCTAACTTAAGGGTAACAGTGTTCATAAAAGACCTATTTAGCTTACTAAAAGGGATTAGCGAGCATGATAATCAGTTACGTGTTATTGGACAAGTTGATTTTCTTACTAACTGAAAAATATAAACGCATACACCGCAACATTAAAAACAGTAGCCATACAAATTCAATCAAAAGAAAAAGAGCAAAGACAACATATAAACTCGGTTCAAAGATTACCGCAACCAAAGATAATCCACTGATTATATGCATATAGTACAGTGCTACACCTTGTTTTTTATTTAAAAAATCATGCATATGTGGGATAAACTGCATAGCTGAGAAGTCGATTAAACAGCGCTGTTGTAAGTGCGTATAACTCAAAAATGGCAATATTTTGAGTAACATGCCCTGGATTACTGACAATAAATAGAAATAGATGAAAATTGCGGTTAATAGCATACCTTTATCAGGTAATGGCATAAATAAAGGGGTTTCTTCTGAGTGATAAAAATATTCGGGTAAAAAGTACAATACATTAAGTAATAACAGTGTTGCCGCAGCCAACTGCCAATACTTAATACTTGTGTCGGGTACTTTACGTTTACGCTGCTTGATCACATAAAACAAGGTAACGGCAAAAACCCCATGGCTAATAAAAATTAAGGCTAAGGCAAATTCCGCATAAAAAATATAAAGCATCAATAAAATGAATATACTGCCAGCAAGATACTGCTTTATATATTTTGGCATACTAGGTGCGACATGAAACATGGGGATAACTTGAAAACTTACCGCAATAATTAGCAGTCCTGCCCAGCCGACTAACCCCATAAGCGCATGAATATCGGTAAGGTGTTTATCAAGAGTAATAAATGACACGCTAATGCCCACTCTATTCGCTAACAGTAAAACGCCTAATAGCAGTAATATAACCAAGGATATTATCGCCAAACGAAAGCCATTAATGGAATCACCTTGGCTTATCTTTTTAATTAACACCCCGATAATAGCGCTAAGATAAAGGCCAAAACCCAAACTAAGCAGTATTAATGCCGCCAGCGTTAACCACTGATGAGCAAAAACAAAACTGAACATTAAAGCCACAACACCTGCACAATATAAGACATGGCTAGTCGTCGCAATAAATCGAGGTTTGGCGATACCGACACCACCAATTACGGGTAATAATTGTAATAATGCGCCCATCATTACCATAGTCAAAAAACCTAAGGTAAAGCCATGAGTTAGCGCCAGCATATTAGGTTGCCAACGACTCAACCAAAGCGTCTCGCCAGAAAATAAAACTAACAACGCACAAGCAATGATAAAAAGCGGCGCGGTTAAGAAAAAACGAAATGGTAAATCGATAGGGGGTAATGCGTTAAATGACAAGCCTGACATGTTCATGGCTAACCTTTACTTTTTTATGCTGAGTGAAATGTTTTACCGTCAAAGCATTGCTCAAACACAAGTTGTTCTGCCTGCTTAAAGATAAACAGTGAGATATTATCATCATCATGTACTTGGCAATGATACGCCCAGCCGGCTTGAACTAGCTTTTCATACAGCGGAAATGGTTGTCGTCTGTGAGTAACCAGCAAACAGCAGCCTTGTTTCAAATCAGCCAAGGCAGTTAATATCACTGTCATTGGCTCGGGTGGGGCAAGTTCACTGACATCAACAACCACAAGTTCCATAGGTGCTAAGCGACTTCACTGCTTTTAAAGCCTTCAATAAGCTGATCGCCATCGCTTAGGTGTTGCGCCATCATAGGGTAAAGCATCATTTCTTCTTTCATATTATGCTGCTGCATCATCACCATCAAGGTTTCAGATAATCCTAAATATTCATCTTTTTCCTTCGCAGCAAGCGCATTATCTAACGACTGCACCAAAGCACGCATTTGTTGGTGTTCCATGCGCATTACCTGTGTTGGCCCCGCTGTCATACCCGTTGCTTGTTCAAACTGTGGGAATAAAACATCTTCCTCTTGCGCTAGGTGCTCAGTTAATTCACTGGCAAACATCTGCCATTTAGCTAATGCTAACGGCCAATTTTTATCGGCAACAGCAGATTCTGCTTCAGAAAAAAACTCATCACATTCTCTATGTTTTGCTGTCATGTACTCTGGAATTGAACTCATACGACTTCCTGCTGTTACTGTTTATTAGTGATTATCAATATTGGTATAATAGAGTAGCTTCGTAGCATGAGATTTGACCTACATTAATAAAAGCGCGACAAAGTAATATTTATCCAAGACAAAATATAAAAATAAGTCTCCTTTCAACCGTAAGGTTCACAATTCAGCTACCAGTTTTTACCATTGATAACAGTTCTGGTCTGACCTTTGAGGTAGGCTGAATACTTTATATTATTCTACATGGTCCAAAGTTATGACATTCAAGAAATCCTTATTAGCGTTATCATTAACCTGCTCATCGTTTTACAGTGTAGGTGCTGCCTTTCAGTTAGCTGAGCATAGTGCTGCAGGTTTAGGTAGAGCTTTCGCTGGTGAAGCCGCCATTGCAGATGATGCTTCTGTTGTTGCCCGTAATCCTGCCTTAATGGCGCAGTTTGATACCATGGAATTCTCAATGACAGGCACTTATGTAATGCCTGATGTCAGCTTAACGGGTCTTGATGCACCTGGAGACATCCCAGCTTCAGCGCTAAATGATAGTAGTATTGCACCAAGTGCCATCATTCCTGCAATGTACTTAGTAGTACCGTTAAATGACAAGTTTGCGCTAGGTTTTGGTACTTTCTCGAATTTTGGTTTAGCAACTGAATTTGATGAAGATTATGCAGCAGGACAATTGGCGGGTGAAACATCAATTACTACCGTTAACTTTAACACCAGCCTTTCTTATAAAGTGAATGATAACTTTGCCATCGCTGGTGGCTTAAATGTAATTTACGCAGATGCTTCATTAGTCCGTAATTTTGGCGAGAACCCTTATGGTTTAGCACCTAAAACTGAGGCAGCAAACTTGGCTGGTGATGATATATCTTACGGCTGGAATATGGGTTTATCGTATGATTTTGATGAAAACAATCGCTTAGGCTTTAGTTATCGCAGTGAAGTAAAGCTCGAGCTTGAAGGTGATTATAGTAATGAAATTCCTCCAACACTTGGTGGTTTCAATGGCGAAGTTGTACCTGGCGCTATGGATATTACTTTACCGGCGATTATGGAGTTTTCCGGCCTACATCAATTAAATGACGATCTAGCAGTACATTACTCAGCTATGTGGACGGGTTGGAGCAGCTTTGATGAACTAGCGGGTTACGCTGAAGGGGTAGATGCCCCTGTATTTTCCAAAAAAGAGAATTTTTCAGATTCAATGCGTTATGCCTTTGGTGCGACTTACCAACTAAGCAGTAACACAAAATTGAGAACGGGTATTGCTTATGACCAAACACCAGCCGATGAAGACCATCGCTCTATCTCAATCCCAGACAGTGACCGTATTTGGATCAGTGCTGGTTTAAATTACACTTTCAGCAATGCCTCTTCAGTTGATTTTGGTGTCAGTATTGTTCAAGGTAAAACTGAAACCTTCACTGAAACAGATGATTTAGGTCAACAGTGGGGATTTGAATCAGAAGGCGATGCGTATATCGTTTCTGCACAATACAACCATGTTTTCTAACGTAATGAAGCGGCTAGCTGACTAGGTTAATTAATAGTTGAAGAGTTTTAAGAAAGTCCTCACACGTTGTTTGAGGACTTTTTTTGCTTATTAGTACGTGTATTTCTTTTGCATAAGCGAAGATAGTTATTCTTTAGCTACTAATCTTTTACTGCTAACAAGTTACGAATTGAAATGGTAATTTCTTCAATTTTATTAACATCAACTGGCGCAATAAAAATAGTATCATCGCCAGCAAGTGTGCCTAAGATCCCGGCAGACTCACCCATGCTATCCAGCATACGAGAAATTAATGGCGCAGCGCCAATACCTGTTTTTAATATGATTTGCATTTGGTTATGCTTAACACTCAATACCACAGATTCGATTGATTGCTTAGATTTTGGTACTGCCAATTCATCTGGCAGAATATAAATCATTTCATTATTGGTATTACGTGTTTTAACTGCACCAAGTTTAGATAATAAGCGAGATATTTTCGCTTGTGACATATCTTCGAAACCCTGCGCCGCAAGCGCTTCTGCTAACTGACCTTGTGAGCCATAACATTGCTCTTTTAATAATTTTTTAAATGCATGAACTAATAGGGATTCTTTCTCTTTACGGCTGCTAGTCATTTAGCTTCTTCATATAATTAATTGGTATATACTAATTCTACACTATTGATACTCTCATAGTGAATACTTATTCATTAATCATGGCGTTTTTTAAGCTGAAAAACCCTAATATGAGTATCTCAACGCGAATAATTAAAATCTACATTTACTTTATAGGGATTTAGTGGGTTCTTATACGAAATATAAGTAATCGGTTAAAAGCCTATTACTTATAAAACATGCAACTATTAACGTTTAATTATTAACTACAATGACATAACAAAATCTAATAGCGCTTGTCTATCCGCTTGTGCCAAAGCCATGAAGTGCTCTTTACTTTGCTGCGCTTCACCACCGTGCCATAAAATTGCTTCTTCAACTGTTGCTGCACGGCCATCATGTAGAAAACCGGCGGCAGGATTAACCGTTTTAGTTAGCCCTATGCCCCATAAAGGTCTAGTTTTCCATTCAACTCCGGTAGCAGTGAAATCACGACGGTTATCAGCTAACCCTTCACCTAAGTCATGTAATAACATATCGGTAAAGGGGTAAATGTGCTGACCTTTCAGACCTTCAGGCGCAGGTAAACCACCGACTAATAACTCTCCCGTTGCAGTAGTAAAGTCAGGCTGATGACAGCCAGTACAATTGACTTGATCAAAAAGTTGAGCACCTGCAATCACAGATTCATTGTCAACGTTTCGTCTTGCTGGCACGGCTAACGTTTCAGCATAAAACACTACCTCATCTGAAAATTCCTGCGACGCTTCAGTATTGCCTTGTTCATCAACACCGGTATCAACAAAATTTGTACGTGTTAAGTAACTTTCATGCAATGGCGTATTCGCAATACTTTCATCAGGAAATAATGGATTAGTCACCCCCATATCACCGCGTAAAGCACCAAGAGATTGCACACGTACACTTGGCGTACTGGCTTTCCAACCAAAGCGACCTAAAGATACAGGAACAGCATCATTACTTTGTGCCTTTACCGGATCAAATACCCAATTAGCACGCCCCGAGATACCATCATTATTCGAATCATTTTCATCCACATTAGCCAAAATATCCGCGTCACTGATAAGTTCAAGTAAACCTAAGCCGAAAACTGGCATACCATTTCTTGGACTGTACCGAACATCTGCTTGTAAAATAGCGCTATCTAAACGGTTTTCAGCACTAACATCATAAGGTTGTTCAATCGAAAACATCGGTTTTTTAAGTTCAACGGAACTGCCATCGGCATATTCCACCGTTGAATACTGATAAGCCAGATAAACATCCGCTTGACCAATGAAAGGCTTTTCTTGCCAATCATCTCTGGCTTTTAATACGCCTCGATGAAATAACTGTGTACCAAAACCATCAACGCCAGCATTTTTACAGTAATTGTTCTCTACTGTTGGATAAGAGCATTCGCCGTCATCAATACTCATACGTAAGAAAATTCCGGCTTCTGACCCCAATAAGATACGTTCTTGATCTTGTGCCAAGGTAATTGTTGAAGATCGGCCATCACGTTGATGACAAGAATTACAATCTTGGTTATTAAAAACAGGCCCTAAACCATCAAGCTCTGGATGTTCATTATTTGGCGCCGTCGTAAATGCGGTTTCAAAATGCGCATCACCAGCTAAATGTTTGTCTAACTGCTCATTAGTAAGATTCGGCATTGGTGTTGAAAAACCATGGCCCGAATCGCTCGCGCTTACCGCTGTGGCATCACCACCTAATTGACTTACGTGGGTATAAGCAACTTGAGATACTTCTTCTTTTTTATCTGAACTGCTTGAGTTACAACCAGAAATAATTATCGAACTCGCGATAACTAACCTGATACAAGGGTTGGTCAAGCTTGACCACTTTGCTCTGCTTAATTTTTTCATTGAGAATACTTCCAGGACATTACCCATCATACCCCAAGGTTCAGTTTCAGAACTAAGCTAGGAAGTCAGTTCAAGGCGCGTTACGCAGATAATGGTTGTTCCCTTATCAAGTATCGCAACGCTGAACTGATGATCTAGCTTAACTCCCTACGGGCAATGCAATAAAGGGTCATTTACGGCGTTATTGATTTAGGTAATAGAGTAACTATTTCCTTCACTCAATTCCTTGTACCTAACCCTTTCTCGACTTGCTGAAGTCTGCATATTGAGGTGTGATGGGTATATAAATAAGTGTGCATCCTTGCACGACATTCATCCTTGAAAAACACTCATATTCGCTAGCTAAAAACTACTGCTGCCAATTTTTCAACTGCGTTAAAACATCACTCTCTAACGAGGTTTGCAATGTTAATAAAGCATCAATTGCGGTTTGAATTCTCACGCGAGCGTCAACATCATTAATGGCCTGTCTGAAAGGTAAATCAGTGTCACCGGCAATGGCTTTAATTGCTGCGATAGCATCAACTATTTCAGTGTCTACACGCGTTGCGATAGTTGCATCAGCGGCGGTAACAAAGTCAATAATGCCTGCTTTATCTGCTTGCCCTAGGAATTCACCACGGTAAACATTTTGAACACCTTGAATGTTGTCAGTAAAATCAGCGAGAGAGTTCCAGCTATATTGTGACTCAACCTTGGTGGTATCTATGTTATCTATGCTGCTACCAAAAGGTGTGGCTATTTTAGTTGTACCGACTTCATTTACGATACCAATCATACCGTTAATTAATTCTTCTACTACACCTAACTGAGAAGCGTAAACAGCATTATCTGCCGTCAATAATAAATCTTTATAAGCAGGAGAATTAGCGTCGTTTGCATCATTAGCAACAGTCCATGCATCAAACAACGTTTGTGTATGATCTTTAAAGACTTCTGTCGCGGCAGATAAGTATTCACGCTCTAAGGCTGTCATTTCAGCAATAGATTTTTCATTGTCGGTAACGCCATCACCAAACAATAAAAATTCCATGGTATGGAAACCTTGTACATCGTCATTAAATGCTTTGACTGTATCAGCGCTAAAGCCAGTTTGAGACGCTAATAATGCTTGTAGATCACTGGTATTTAATGGCCAAGTATCTAAATGAGGGTCAATAGAAAGTGCATCAACAGGACCAAATATATGAGACTCACCTTGCTCCCAATGCACACGAACATCTTTCCAAGCTTGTTGAGCTAATGCTAAGTTTTCTTCAGTAGGCGTATTAACTAAGTTTTGTGTGGCTAACAAATAATCTGCCGCCTCATCATTAAGGTTTTTATAACCAGCTACAATCACATCATTAGTTAAATTGGTGATCATTTCAGTTGCCGAAAAAGTAAAACCTGTCGGTTCGATAATCGCTGGAGTATCTGATGAACTACTGCCACAGCCAGTAAGAAATAAGCTAGAGATGGCTAAAGCCAGAAGTGATTTTTTTAACATTGTAGAGTGTTCCTTGTTTAAATATTTTTATTGATTAATTGTTACTAAGTTTTTTATATCGAGAAAAAATAACCCATAGATAGGCTAAAGCTACTGCTGTCATCCAAGTTACTTTGTGCATACATTTGTTGTGCTACTTGTGCTTTTAGGACGATATTTTTGATAGGAAAATAATTAATGCCAAAAGCAACAGATGCTTTGTTAAAACGATCGGTTGCATTGCCCTGCTCAACTTTTTTAATTGGATTGGCATATTCATAGGTTGTGTATAAATAAAGAGGATTTTTTAAATTTAAAAGTGCTTGGCTGTTATAGGCTAGCTCAACAAATGATGATTCAGCTTCACTGCCCAGCTGGGCGAAATTGCCTGGTTTAAGGCCCGGTGTGGTTTTATTGGCATTAGTGATCGCTTCACTATCATCTAAAGTACCTAATAAATATTGCCCTCTAACTTGCCAATTGTCATAGCTATAAGCGCCGTGAAAACCAATAATCGTCAAGTTTCCATTACCGCCAATTTGGGTGTTATGGTGACGATTTCCTGTAGTGTCACCCGTGTAATAACTAACGCCAAACCCTTTCCCCGTTTTTATATTGCCGTAGTCTAAACGTAACGTTAGTGCTAAATCATCAGCATTAACTTGCTCAAATCTTTTTTGATGTCCTGTAGCGACCCATTGATAAGTTCTAAAATATTCTGAGTTAAGGCCTGTAGTTATCAGTGTTTGAGCGGTAAAACCTTGCCAAGCACTAATAAGGTTAATACCCGTTTCATGCCACACTTGTGGAATAAGTGTCGCTTCGCTCCAATAACGTTCCGTGGAAAAATACTGACCTGGTTTATGTAAATCAGTACCTAAACCAACAGGAACAAATATATGGCCCATTTTAACGGTGAAATAGTCATTCGCTTTATATTTTGCTTGTAGCTTTTCAACAATAACCTCGCCACCCGCTTCAATTTCGGCCTCAAATTCACCAGCCTCTTCAAAACCATCATATTCAAGGGTTGAGCCTACGCCGCCATGTTCATATTCAAGCTCAACTTCTACTTGCCATTTAGCATCAAAATCGTAAACAAACTCTAAAACGACTCGCTCCAAATCAGTGGTCGCTTTTCGCTCAGGATTTGTGTCTTGGATATTACGGTAAACCTCTTCATTTTTATAAAGTACGCTACCGTAAGAGTTAATCTGCCAATTCTTAGCTTTAGCATGACTGGTTAATTTGTCATCTTGACGCTGCTCTTCAGCAGTAATTAGGGTTGTTTTTAATTCAGCTAATTGTTTTTCAATTAGCTGAAGTTGATCTTTCTGCTTTAATATTTCTGCTTCTAACTCCACATCGCTCGCCGCAACGCTTTGATGATGAACGAAAAGAAGGATACTTACTGCTATAAACTTTACGATGTTATTCATGAAATCACTCAAATATAAACGAGAATCAATATTATTTGCGTGAATGATAATAACACTCAGTTACAATTACAAGTGAGAATTGTTTTTATTTGCAATAGGTGTGTACTAACTCAGTTTTTTGTATGGATTTATCTCGCTGCCAATTGAATATAGTCTTGGAGACATTATTAGATGATCGTTATGATAATGGTGATTGTTAGCGGCGACTTTTTAAGACAATCTTTACAATCTGAATTAATTATTTTCATTGTTTTTTTTGACTAAGACTTGTCGCTAGCGCACACTCTCCTGTCGACATTTTTCGTCAAAAAAATTAACAACTGAATAACATCAAAATTGCCTTCTAAAAAGCAATTAAATTCAGTCAAAACTACATGAGAAAAGTAGGAAGCTATGAATAAAATAAAACAATTACTGAGCTTGTCGGTAATACTGCCAACACTGGCTCTTAGCGCAGGCTCGGCATTAGCTGATGAAGGTATGTGGCAACCAAACCAACTACCAACAATCGCCAAAGAATTAACTAAAGCGGGCTTAAAATTAAACCCAAATGATTTAACTGACCTAACAGGTTTCCCTATGGGCGCCATTGTTAGCTTAGGTGGTTGTACCGCTTCATTTGTATCTGATCAGGGCTTAGTTGCCAGTAATCATCACTGTGTTTATGGTTCAGTACAATACAACTCAACAGCAGAAAACAACTTACTAAAAAATGGTTTTTTAGCTAAGAATTTCGCTGAAGAATTACCAGCAACACCGGGTAGTCGCATTTATGTAACCGAAGAAATTACCGAAGTAACTAAATTGGTAAAGTCGGGCGTTTCGGAAAAAATGTCAGGTAGTGATCGTTATAAAGCCGTTGATACTAATTCAAAAAAATTAGTCGCTGAATGTGAAAATGATGATAGATACCGTTGTAGTGTAGTTAACTTTCACGGCGGTTTAGAATATTACTTATTCAAACAGCTTACCATTCGTGATGTACGTTTAGTACACGCACCAGCAAGCAGTATTGGTAAATACGGCGGCGATGTTGATAACTGGATGTGGCCACGTCACACTGGCGATTACGGTTTCTACCGCGCCTATGTTGGTAAAGATGGTCAACCTGCTGATTTTAGCAAAGACAATGTGCCATACAAACCTAAGCATCACTTAAAAGTAAACAAAAGCAGTGTTGATGACGGTGATTACATCATGGTGCTTGGCTACCCAGGCAGAACTAACCGCTACCGCACCGCTTATGAAGTTGAAAATACTTTCTCTTGGACTTACCCAAATGCTAAAGCTTACCGCGAAGAGATTATTGATTTAATTCATACCCATTCAGAAGTAGGTAGTGAAGCGCGTATTAAGTACGAAAGCACATTAGCGGGTCTTGCTAACTATGCTAAAAACTATGGTTCAATGATCCACAGTTACAACAAAGGGTCTTTTTTACAACGTAAGCAAGAACTTGAAACAAATTTAGCTAAATGGTTAAACAGCAGTTCAAAGCGTAAAGCCCAATACGGCGAAGCGTTATCGGGTTTAAACAACTTAGTTAAACAAGATGATAAGCAACAAGCTCGTGATTTAATTTTAGGTTACATGCGTTATAGCAAAATGTTATCTACTGCGAAATCTCTACACCGTTTAGCCGTAGAAAACACTAAGCCGAACATTGAACGTGAACGTGGTTACCAAGAACGTGATATCGCTCGTTTTGAACAAAACATGAAATCAGTTGACCGTCGTTATGATGAGAAAATTGATAAAGAAATACTTGTTGCTATGTTAACGCACTACGTTACTTTACCTAAAGCAGAGCGTATTAAGTCATTTGATAAATTCTTTGGTTTAACTAAGACTACAGCTAAAAACTTTAACGAGAAGAAGCTACGTAAACAGTTAAAAATAATGTACAAAAAGACTAAGCTTAATTCACAAGAGCAACGTTTAGCGCTTATGACTAAATCGGTAAGTGATTTTAACAAAAGCAAAGACCCGTTTATTCAATTAGCGGTTTCTAGCTTTAAAGAACGTAAAGTCATTGAAGATAAGTCAAAAGAGCTAGCGGGTAACATCCAAGCTTTCCGTCCTAAGTACATGGAAGCGCTTATTGCTTACTTCAACGATAACGACTTACCTGTTTATGCCGATGCTAACAGCACTTTGCGTATTACTTACGGTAATGTAAAAGGTTATTCTCCTCAAGATGGTTTAACGGCTACGCCTTATACTACCCTTGAAGGTATTGTTGCTAAAGATACCGGTGTTGCACCGTTTGATGCACCGCAAAAGCAATTAGATTTAATCAATAAAAAACAATACGGCGAGTACGCGAAAAAAGTACTTGGCTCAGTACCTGTTAACTACTTAGGTACGCTTGATATTACCGGTGGTAACTCAGGCTCACCAACACTAAACGACAAAGCTGAATTTGTTGGATTAGTGTTTGATGGTGTTTATGAAAGCATTATTGGTGATTGGGATTACGATACTAAATTGAATCGCTCAATTCACGTTGATGTGCGTTACATGCTTTGGGTTATGGAGCACGTAGATGGCGCCACTAACTTAATCGAAGAAATGGACATTGTTGAGTAACGGATGAATAAGTTTAGTTAACTAAACACTTACTCATCGATACTTTAAAATCCGGCCATGTGCCGGATTTTTTTATTTTGAAAATCACAGCTGAATCACACCTACCCATACACTTCACTCAATAATTTGCCAATTTCCCTTGAAAAATAAACTTCTGGCCTTATCTCATAAGTAGCTGAAGATACCATTTACGCTAAATGGCACATGGATTAATAAAGATAATAAAGGGAGGCATCATGCATAGTTCTTTGACTAGTTTTTTGATTAAATTTTTATTATTACTTAGCGCTTCCCTGTCTTTACATTCAGCACTGGCAGTACCTTTATCCTCTCTATTAGCAAGCAAATACCACGCGGTCGCAGAGAGTACAGACCTTACCAACACATTAAACAATCATACTGATTCTATTGAGGACTATAATAGGCAAACTGCACCATCAAAACGCAAAATAAGCCTACTGACCTTATTGCAACAAGACGATAACGACAACCTTGCTAGAACACTTTTTATCGCGACAATAAATGAACTTGCTACAGACTTAGTTCTCTACGATGCACAATCACTCGCGCGACAATCTTATCAAGAACAACTCACCACCCACACACATATCCAAGGTACACAAAACACTTTGTATGCCCAAAAGCCTTGTTACCAGGCAAAGTTACAATACCAACAAAACCTTTCTTAATTTAACTTTTACTCTATCGCCAAATTTAATGGTTATAGGAGCGATTAATTGTTTATTTTAGGAAAATCACATGGAAAACTTATTTTATGCAATGCTAGCCCCGTGGTTAGTGTTTGTTGTACTCGCCATTATTGCTTGTTTGTTATTGAAATTCGCCAGAAAACGTAAAGGTATTGCCATTGCTTTTGGCATTTTTGTGCAGATGTTTACGCCTGACCCTCTAGTAGATCAAACCATTAAAATGGTGCAAGTTGATAAGCGCATAGTGACGCAAAAACAAAAAGAAAATCAGATGGGTAAAGGGAAATACAACATCAATTAGCGTTTTAGATCCATGCTTGATCAGAAGATGCCACCGTCACTTCACTAATATTTTCACCGGTATGAGCCGTACTTGCCGGCTCTACCATTAAAAAGTGTGTATCAGGTAATGCTTTTGGGCAATGTTCTACTCCCTTGGGAACAACATACATTTCTCCTGGGTTTAGAATAATATCGCCTGCTTTGAGCTGTAAGGTCAATTGACCGGTAAAAACAATGAATAACTCATCTTCATTATCATGCTTATGCCAAACAAGCTCGCCATCGCCTTTGGCTATTTTTACTAACTGACCATTAGACTCGGCAATCACTTTAGGTGACCATTTATCATCAAATAGTGAGAATTTTTCATTGATATTAATTTTATGCATACGGTAACTTTGATTCCTGTAATTAATAGTTAACTCTATTTTGTATTACTAGCTTTACGGCGTACCTTCTGAACTATTTTTTCGACTAACTATAAAGCCAATAGCGATCAGTAAAGCAGATAAAATAAGAAAGATGCCAACACCGACAAAATCTTGCTGCACTAAGTTATAGACCACGCCTAAGGACATTATAATATAGGCATAATAATAGCTTTTTGCGGCCGTTAATAATGTTGTCATTTTCTTTCCTTGTCAAATCTCGAGTAATATCACTATAGTCAATTTTCATCACTACTTTATAAAAGCGCTATAACTTTTGATTATTATCATTTCAAGCCTCAGTTGAATATCACTATTAAGTTAGATAAAGTCGATAACATTTTTTAACAATTAACACCATTGCACTAACTAAGTCATCATTGAATTATGTAAGCTTAATTACCCCAAATGGTATAGCACGCCCTCACACCTATGTGAAATAACGCTAACAATAACGCAAGGATAAACCGTGATAAAGTTAACTAAAATATTCGCTCTAAGTGCCTTAGCTTTAAGCATTACAGCCTGTAATACAAGCTCTGAATCAACAAATACTCCCGTTCAAGCAACAGTAGCGCAAGCACAGTTACCAACAGTAGCACTAGAAAAATACACCTTAGCTAACGGCTTAGAAGTAGTACTTCATCAAGATAAATCAGACCCTGTTGTTGCGGTTGCCATTCTTTATCATGTTGGCTCAAATCGAGAAAAATTAGGTCGTACTGGTTTTGCTCACTTTTTTGAGCACATGCTTTTTCAAAACTCTGAAAACGTAGGCCCTGGAAACTTTATCAAAAACATCGGCAATATGGGCGGCACGTTAAATGGTGGCACATGGCAAGATGGCACCATTTATTATGAATTATTCCCACAGGATGGTTTAGAAAAAGTGTTATGGATGGAATCAGACCGCATGGGTTATTTCATCAATACCGTGACGCCTGAAGGCCTAGAAAATGAGAAGCAAGTCGTTAAAAATGAAAAGCGTCAAAGCGTTGATAATCGTCCTTATGGCCATACTGAATATGTAACATTAACCGCGCTTTACCCTGAAGGTCACCCTTATAGCTGGGATGTAATCGGCAGCTTAGAAGACTTACAAAATGCGACATTAGCTGATGTGCGTGAGTTTTATCAACAATGGTATGGCGTAAATAACGCAACCTTAGTACTTGCTGGTGATTTCGAGACCGATGAAGCTAAAACGTGGATTAAAAAATACTTTGGTGAACTTGAACCTCGCGGCGATGTTACCCCTTTACCACCTATGCCAGTCGTTATCGAAAAAAGTAAGTCACTTTATCACGAAGATAATTTCGCTACCTTACCTGAGTTAACGTTAACGCTACCTACCATTGAGCAGTATCAAAAAGAGGCTTATGCATTAGATTTATTGGCTGAAATATTAGCCGATGGCAAAGACAGTGTTTTATATAAAAATATTGTCGAGCAAGACAAGTTAGCACCGTCTGTTTCAGCAAGTAATTACAGCTCTGAATTGGCTGGAACATTTACCTTAAAAGTACGCGCATTTAATGACATCGAATTAGATAAAGTTAAGGTGAGCATTGATAACGCACTAGCCCAATTTGCCAAAGAAGGTTTTACTGATGCACAGCTTGAACGCATCATGACAAAACGCGAAACAGCATTTTACGGTGAGTTAACCAGCGTATTTAATAAGGCATCAACCATTGCACAGCATAATGAACTTGCTGGTGATCCCTCGTTAGTGACTAAAGAGATAGAGCTTTTTCGTGCAGTGACTCGTGACGATATTATGGCTGTATTTAATAAATACATTGTAAATAAAAACACTATTGCCACAAGCTTCGTACCTAAAGGTAAAAAATCACTCGCCTTAACAGGTGCGGTAAAAGCCAAGGTTGTTGAAGAAGAAATTGTGCAAGGCGCTGAAACAGCCGCTAAACAAGAAGCCAATACAGAAAAATTAACACCTATTGCTCAAGCTCCTTCATCATTTGACCGCTCTGTTATGCCAAAAGACGGTGTACTAAGCTCAGTAAAATTACCTGACGTTCAAAAAATAACGATGGATAATGGCTTAACCGTACTTTCAATTGAGCATACAGAACTACCACTCGTTTCTTTCTCAATTCGTGTGATGGGTGGACATTCATTAGACCCTTCAGGAAAAGATGGCGTTGCCAACTTACTTACCTCAATAATGATGGAAGGCACTAAAAATAAAACACCACAACAATTAGAACAAGCCATGGGAGAAATGGGCGCATCGTTCAGGTTTACCACCAGTGACGAATACATCACATTAACGGGTAATGCCTTAGCTAAAAATTACCAAGCGGCTATGACTTTGGCTCAAGAGATCATATTAGAGCCTCGTTGGGATGCTGCAGAATGGGATCGCATTAAACAAGAAACCAAAGCAAACATTCAACAAGCAAGTGCTAACCCAGGTGCTATTGCACAAAACGTTTATGCAAAAATAATGTATGGCGCTAACAGTAAACTAGCTACATCAGTATCTGGCACAGCTGAAAATGTTGATAACATCACTTTAGATGACGTGAAAAAATATTATCAAGCAAATCTTGCTGCTAACCTGACAACAGTACATGTTGCCGGTGCAGTTAAACGTAATGACGTTATTAAAAGCTTATCGGCATTTAGTACACAACTTAAATCGATGGAAGTGGCATTACCTGAAGTCACGGCATTACCAACCATTGATAAAGCGCAAGTGTACTTTGTTGATGTACCTGGCGCTAAACAATCATTTTTACGCATAGGTATGCCAGCTATGGTCGCCAATGCTGATGATTATTATCAAGCCGTTGCGGTAAACCATAATTTAGGTGGTAGTTTTTCTGGGCAATTATTCCAGATTTTACGTTTACAAAAAGGGTATACCTACGGCGCATATTCAGGCATAAGCCGAGAAAATGCCGGTGGACTGTTTACCGCTCGTTCAAGTGTTCGTTCAAATGTGACTTTAGAGTCAATGCAAACGTTCCGTGAAATAATGGCTAATTACAGTGATGGTTTTGATGATAACGCATTAGCAATGACAAAATCAGTGTTAACAAAATCGAATGCACGTGCTTTTGAAACCACGGGTAGCTTGATGGGTGTTCTACAAAATATTAGTAGCTATGACTTAGCCAGCAACTATGTAGAAAAGCAACAAACAGCCTTGCAACACATGACACTTGAGCAAGCGAAAGCGACTATTTCAACCTACATTAACCCAGACAAAATGGTCTATTTAGTGGTTGGCGATGCAGAAACGCAATTGCCACGCATGAAAGAGCTTGGCTTAGGTGAGCCTATCGTTTTAGATAAAAAGGGTAATGTCGTTAAGTAACCAACACTTTAGATAAAGCGTAATAACCTTAACAACAAAAAGGCTGATAAATAATAATTTATCAGCCTTTTTTTAGTTCTTTTACCTTGAATATTTCTCCCCTAAACAATGCGTGATTACGCTAAATAGGAGCGAAAAAATGTGTTTGGATATAACTTGGGATGTTAACTATTGTCACAGTGCAGACCTAAATTAGTCTTCGGAATTAGGCACGTTTATGTTCACTTAGATACGAAAGAAGACCTTAGCCCTAGCTTATCTAGCGACATTTGAACCGATAGAAATCAGCCCTGCGTTAGATAATAGAATTGTTCTAAATTTCATCAGGAATCTATAAAGTCAAAAATTCTAATTTGATAAAAAAATACCAAAGCGGACATTAGATTAATATGATTTCAGGTATTAAATTTTTATAATTCTATGGCGGAAAGGGGCACATACCGCCATAGAATTTATGTTCACTTTGTGGCATTGCGGAATTAGAAATGCTCTAGTTATGTCAACTTTTCACTTGATATATTTTCAAGTGGAATTTCAACCTTTTTATCACTGATGCGTATATTCAATACTTTCAGCAGTGGTCTATTTAAAGTGGGTATGTCACTATCCCCTCCAAAAAAATAATAATACTTAAGTAGGGCTTTCTTTTTAATGAAATTTTTCTATTCTTTATCTATCTTCTTTCTAGTGAACTTATGTTTCAGCCAATTTTCTCACGCTCAACTCAGTAATGATCTTTTTTCTCCTGTTATTTATCCCGCAGAAGCTAACGATCGTTTAGAAAATAAATCAATCAATGAATTAGCCCAAGATGATAAAGGATTCATCTGGGTTGGTACTCGAAGAGGTTTATTTAGGTTCGATGGTTACGATTACAAAAAAATATTGTTTGTTAGTTCAAAATTTGATTTTTCTACAATATATGTCCGTGCATTGTTAGTCGACGGAGATACATTATGGGTAGGAACTATGTCTGATGGCATGTTTCGCCTCAACCTAAATACTTATCAAGTTACTCAATACATTAACGACGACTCAAACTCATCTTCAATTGCTGGAAAACAAGTGAATGATTTTGCCATTGATAATAAGGGAAAACTTTGGATCGCGACAAATAAAGGTTTGGAGACGTTCGATAAACAACAAACTTTCTCTCATTATCTTTCAGTTGAAAAGCCGGATGAATATTATTTTAATCACTTACTTGACGTTGAGTTTGACTCCCAAAATAGATTATGGATATCTTCAGGTAAAGGATTGGCATTATTTGATGAAGTAAAACAGGGGTTTAGTCTATTTTATCAGGAAAAAACAGCTGAAAATAATGAACAGTTATTCAGTAATCATACTCTTTTAAAAAATGTAATTGTCAGAAAAATTTTTATTGCACGCGATAAACGTATTTGGTTAGCCACACAGAAAAAAGGTAATTATATTATTGAGCTAGATAATATTGATCAGATTGAAAGTGCGACTGTTATCAAATTACCACTAGATAATCCAAAGCAAATGAAAATTAATACGACTATAGCGCAACCTTCAGATAATGAAATTTGGATCAGCGGCTTTTCAGGAATAGAAATTAGGGATTCTCATTCAGGGGCGTTGCTTAAGGTATTAAAAAGTAACTTGTTGGACAAATACAGTTTGAGTAACGACTTTGTCAATGCAATGTTGGTATCACAATCGGGATTAATATGGTTAGGTGTTAAAGATTCTGGTTTACATTATTTTAATCAACATAATGAAGGCATTAAACGCGTTAATACTTTTTTACCGCAATTAAAAAATATATTTGATAGTTATATTAGTCAGGTGATCAAACTATCAAAATATGAAATATTGGTCATATCTAAGAATAAAATACTGCGCATAAACTTGCAGGCAGGAGATAGTCATCAATTAGTAGGGGCTGATTTTAAAGAGATTGGTCAGATTACCAGTGCTATTTTGACGGATGATGGTGCCATTTTTTTAGGCGCTAAAAGTGGCGAGTTATTTCAATATTCACAAGAAAAAGAAGAATTAATAAATGTTTCTATTTCACTAAGCAAAACTTTTACGGAAGGGATCACGCTGCTTGCACAATCAAACACAGGGGTATGGATAGCACAAGCCAATCGATTACATCATCTTAATTTAAAAAAACTAAAACTTGAAAGTGTTATTAATCAGGATGGTTCAGAATTTTTAGCCTTCATCAAATCATTGACTGTTGATAAGAATGGTCAACTATGGATTGGAACAAATAATGGTCTAGGAATAATAACCATCGATAGTTTAACTATTAAAATTTACTCTAAGGAGCTTAATACCCAAGGGACACTATCGAATAATTACATTAACCAAGTTATTGAAGACAATGATGGAAATATTTTCATTAATACTCGCTCAGGTATTAATAAGCTAATTAATCAAACAGGTAAGCAACTTCAATTTACATCTTTTGCACAAATGGCAACAGATAAAACCCCTCATGACGAAATGCTTTTTTCTAGCTCAGACTCAACTTACTGGTATGGCCCGCGTTTTCATTTAAGTGCAGATGGAGATATTTTGTCTGAGCAGGATGTTGCCGATGGTCTGTTAAATAGTCAAAGAGGAAAGTCCATATTGGCTATTGGAGAGGAAAGAATTTTATTTGCTTCTTCCGGCTTATTAATCTTTGAGCCAAAAAAGATAACACCATGGATATTCCAGCCTAATATTGTCGCTACCAATATTACTATAGGTGATAAAGAAGTGCCTTTTGGCGTGGTGAAAAAAGGTATTCATTTAGCGCCAGCGGATGACGAATTTTCTGTTAGATTCTCAGCTTTAGATTTCACCAGCCCTAACAACAATGACTATCGCTATAAGTTAGAAGGCTACGATGATACATGGGTGGAGACGCCTACAGATGTTAGGCAAGCCAAATATACATCTCTCAGCCCTGGTACATACACTTTACTGCTTGATGGAAGTAACCGAAAAGGTATTTGGACTAATCCCCCTATGAGAATAAAAGTTATAGTAGAGGCTAAGTTTTATCAAACGATCTGGTTTAGGCTGGCAATATTAATGCTTTTTACCTTTTCTCTTTATCTTCTTTTTCAGTGGCGATTAAAAGCGATTAGATTAAGCGAGCGGAAGGAACATGAGAAAAGAGAAGCTATTCAAAAAGCCGAAATGATAACAGAGCTAATGGAACAAAAAAATAGGATGTTAGCTGACGTGACTCATGATCTTAGGACGCCATTGACCACCATAAAAATGCAGTTAGAAGCACTTGAAGATGGCGTGTTACAACACAGCGAAAAATCTTATAATTCATTACAGAAAAAGCTAGGCAATTTAAATAAAATGGTAGGCGATCTTTATCAGCTTTCGTTAGTCGAAACAGGGGCGTTCACACTGAATAAACAAGATCATGTTATCAATCATATATTGTTAGAGGCTATTGAATCTTTTCAACCGCTGGCTAAAAAAGCAGGTCTATTACTTAGCTTTACTTCTTCAACGGTAAAAGAATTGGAAGTGAATTTTGATTCGGATCGTTTAAGCCAAGTGTTTAATAACTTGTTGAAAAACAGTATTCGTTATTCTGATCCACAAGGGTGCATTAACGTACTATTGTCTGTTGAAAGTGAAAATGTTGTTATATCATTTGAAGATAGCTCGCCTGGTGTTGAAGACAAGGAGTTACCCTTATTATTTGATCGTTCTTATCAAGCGGATGCTACTCGCAACCGTTCAACGAATAGCTCAGGATTAGGACTTTCAATCGTGAGCTCTATTATCAATGCACACGATGGAAAGGTTACGGCACAATGTTCTAGTCTGGGTGGTATAAAAATTGTGATTATGTTTCCGATAATAAATTAGATAGATTGCTACCCGTAATATATCACTGCATATTTCATTGCTAAGATGTGTTTCATATTATAAACACTATTTACTAAAATGAAGAAAAGTGATTGAAAGGAAATTAAAATGAAGTTTACATTATTAAAAAAGGTCGTTGCAACGGTACTATTGTCAGTTAGTAGTTTAGCTAATATTGCAAATGCAGGTCTCATTATTGACACCGAGGGGCAGCTAATCGGTGCGACGGATATTTTGATTGATAATGAATTATATAATGTTTCTTTCATAGATGGAAAATGCGCCGAAATTTTTACTGATTGTGATGATGTAGATGATTTCTTGTGGTCGAATATTGATCAAGCCTACGACGCTGCTAATGCCCTTTTGGATCAGGTGTTCATTGATACCGTTTTAGGTTCTTTCGATATATCACCAGAGTTGATTTTCGGCTGTGATAGCGAAGTAGTGTGTGAGGTTTACACGGTATTTACTGATTTAAGTGAGATAAAAGTTATACCAAGAAGAAATGATACGAGTGTAAGATATATGCGACAACACACTATTTTCCTGCTGTACGCTGTAAATACAAGAGAACATGAAGACTTGGTTTTTGCAAAATGGAGTAAAAGGTTGAAGTACCTGAACCAACCACATTTGCTATTTTTGCAATAGGAATGATGGGTTTAGTATCACGCAGGTTTAAGAGATAACAAATGAATAAACAAACCATATTAATCGTTGAAGATGACGTTGAAATTGCTGAGCTAGTTACCTTGTATCTGGAAGCCGCTGATTATCAAGTGAAGTGGTTTGATGATGGCATTGGTGCTGTTGAATGGGCACAGAAAAATAAACCTAACCTTATCCTCTTGGATTTAGATCTTCCGGTTAAACAAGGCTTAGATGTTTGTAAAGAAGTGAGATGTTTTTCTGATATTCCTATTATCATGACGACAGCAAAGGTAGAAGAAATCGACAGGCTTGTTGGTTTAGATATTGGTGCTGATGATTATGTATGTAAGCCGTATAGCATTAAAGAGCTCGTTGCTAGAGTTAAAGTTAATTTACGACGTATGAAAAAATTTGAGCCTCAATCGCAACTCAGTGGTTTAGTGGTTGACAAAAAAAGCTTTAAAATTACTTATAAAAGTAACTGTATTGAGCTTACCGCAATTGAGTTTGCTTTATTTAATTTACTTTATACAAACCCCAATCATATATATTCACGTAGTAAAATTATGGACTTGGTTTATCAAGATTATCGTGATGTGTCGGATCGAACGGTTGATAGCCATATACGAAATATGCGTAAAAAATTCAAAGCACTATCTATTGAAAATGACGTTATTCGCTCTATCTATGGCGCAGGTTATAAGTTCGAACCACTCTAAAAGTAAAACATAAACTAAATAGTCACCTCTATTTGAATTTATTCCCTCCTGCATCTTCACTGCATATTGTTATGTTCTAATACACATTCGTTAATTCATTGTAAAGATTACCTGTGTACCCATGAGAAAAATACAGCCACAAAATTCACAGTCGCTTTTTAATTCAGCATCAATGTTAGAAGCTGAAAATGTAGATCAAAAAAATCAACTGTTTCTAAATAAAGTTTCTCATGAGCTAAGAACCCCCCTATCAGTTATAAAAATGTACGTTGAGTCAATTGAGGATGGAATGTATGAAAATAATAAAATTGTTTTTCAAAGCCTTAGAGGGAAATTTAAAGAATTTGAAATGCTAATAGATGACATGGTCAAAGAAGAAAAAGAAAATAAATAATCCCTCTGCATATTCACTGCATATTGTTTTTATATCATTTCTGTTACTTAGGGTAACATCAAAAAATTGCCTCCTAAACCAGCCGAAATATCAATAATGTTTAAATTTAAAATAAGAAAAATAAAAAGAGTGATAAATAGTATGAATACAAAAATGCCAATATTATTCATTATAATAACCCTATTATTGAGTTCAAATACTGCAAATGCTTGTAGTAATACCATTACGGTAACAAATAACGGGGACAGCGGCGCAGGCACTTTACGTCAAGCGCTACTAGATGTCTGTGATTCAGGCAGTATCGGTTTTAATGACGATTTCACTATTCATTTTCAAAGCACTTTAACTGTTGACAAAAGTGTAAGCATTGATGGTTTAAGCCAAAAAGTGATTATTAGTGGTGATAGTGACGGTGATAATACTGCAGATATTAGTCATATAAAAATTAACGGTGGTTTAAGTGTTAACCTGAAAAATTTAATTCTTGAACGAGGTTATGGTTATGGAACTAGCACAGGTTCATCCATTACCAATAAAAGTGGCAGTGACTTATTAATAGAAAAATCAACCTTTCGATATAATGATGGCACTCATGTTGGCTCTATTCTCATTGATTCAACCAGTACCTTAACCATTAAAGACAGCCTTTTTGAACAAAATGATGGTGATAGAGGCGCTGCAGTATTTGCCTCATCAGGAACAGTGAAAATCATTAATACCACAATGGTCGGGAATATTGGGCGAGAACCTGGAAGAGTTATTTTAGGTAGTGCTAGTAGTGATGTAACAGTAATTAATAGCATCATTTGGGGCGAAGACTCAACACAGGACCAATGTAAGGCTGAGGGAGCTTTACAGACAAGCAACAGCTCAATCGACGACGCTAGTTGTGGTGTCTCAAAGATAACACTAAATTTTTATGATTATAACAATGGAGATTATCGACCTATTCCAACTAGCTTATTGGTCGATAGCGGTAGCTCTTCTGAGTGGACTAGTGGTGATACTGACTTTACTGGAGAACAGCGTTTATTAGGTGCTGCTATCGACATTGGTGCTTATGAGTATAATGAAGATTTAGACTTTGACAATGATGGCGTCATTGGCACGGCAGATTTATGTCCGGCAAGTATCATCGGCTGGGTCGCTGATGAGGCAACGGATGCCAATCACGATGGTTGTAAAGATTATGAAGAAGGCGATTTTGATGACGATGGTATTTTGAATGATAATGATCTAGAGCCATATGTCGCCTGTACCAAAGCGTTCGTAGTTACCAGTGCTGCAAGCAGTGGCGATGATACCTTAAGTTATGCATTGCTTAACATTTGCCCAGGAAATGGCAGCGATAATACCATTACTTTCAACTTGATTGGTGATACTGAAATTAACCTGGCAAATCGTTTATCGATTGAACAGGATTTAGTTATCGATGGTGCAAGTGTTGTTACCATTAGTGGTGATAGCGATAGTGACGGCTATTCAGACAAACAAATTTTTAAAGTTTTTTCGGGTCACGACGTTGTAATTAAGGGGTTGAGTTTTATTGATGGTGGCGGTACACAATCCGTCGGGGGGGCTATCGCTAATTACGGAAATTTAACTATTGAGCAGTCAATCTTCGATGCTAATTATGTAACGGGTTGGGGTGGCGCAATAGTAAATAGTAGCACTGGTGTACTCACAGTAACGCAGAGTCAGTTTTTGAATAACGGTACGACCTCTGCCGATAACGGTGGCGGTGACGGTGGCGCTATTAATAACGCGGGTGAATTAAGCGTAGATCGCAGCCTGTTCCAATCAAACACTACAGTTAAAGCGGGCGGTGCGATTCGTAATAAAGCAACCATGACGATCACTAACTCCATTTTTGTAGAAAACCAAACTGACAATGGCAACGGCGGCGCTATTTATGCTGATTCTACAGCCGTTTCAACAACATTAATTAACAATACATTTTATAACAATGAATCATTCTCTGGCAGTGATGCTATTCATGTCGCTGGTGGTCTGTTTAGTTTAAGCAATAACATCACTTATGGACATGTCGGGACTGATTGTGCGGGTACATTAACAACGAATAACAGTAACTGGATTGAAGACGGCAGTTGTAACGCACCTTATTCGGGTGACCCAAAGTTACTAGACCCAGCCAATGGTGATTATAGTTTAGCAGTAGACAGTGGCGCAGTAGATGCGGGTACTGATACCGGACTTAATACAGATTTTAAAGGTCTATTTCGTTCTTTCCCTGAGACTACTGATCTTGGTGCTTATGAGCTAATCGACATATCGACTGAACAAACATTCTTGGCTGCAGGTGCTACCACTAGCTGTGTTATTTTTGATAATGATGTGCAATGTTGGGGTAATACCTCACTGATTTCCTCCATTCCTGATTTAACAAATCCCTATTATTTATCCATAAACGAATCTACAACAAATGCTTGTGCACTAGATGATAATGGTGTGAGTTGTTGGGGGGATAATACTGATATTAATGATGCACCTGAGTTAACTAACCCTTCTCAAGTAGCAATGAATGCTTTACACGCGTGTGCTGTTGATGACAGCGGAGTGAGTTGCTGGGGACCAGATTCAGAACTTGAAGCAACAACGGTACCTGCCTTAATCTCGCCACTAAAAATCACTGTTGGTGATGGTTTTTCGTGTGCCTTAGATGAAGTTAGTGCTGATCAAACGGAGGTTAATTGTTGGGGCTCTGATACTGATATTATTAATAACATACCGACCTTAAGTAACCCTACGGTATTAGGCTCTGGAAAAACATATGCCTGTGCACTTGATGATGCTGGTGTTAAGTGCTGGGGAAATAACGATTCTGGACAAACAGATATTCCTGCATTGAATAACCCAACGCATCTATTTGTTGGTAATGTAAATGCCTGTGTTGTTGATGATACGGGGTTGGTTTGTTGGGGTAACAATATCTTTGGCCAAGTCATCGATAAGCCTACGTTAAATAAAGCTGTACAAGTTGTTTTTGGCGCTTATCACATTTGCGCATTAGATACTGAGCAAGGTGTCGTTTGTTGGGGGTATAGTAGTCACGGACAAGCAACTGTACCTAACCTAGATTATCACGCGAGTAGCGTTAATTTATTGAGCTTGAATTACCGACCCACAGAAAACGAGTCTTTTTCATACTCTATTGCCGATAGACTGAGTGATTTTTCATCTACACCGGTGAACTATACAATAGTGCCGAATGGCACAGAGATTTTTACGATTGATAGTAACGGTGTTATCAGTGGTATTGGTGATTATGAAAGCAGCAATGGGCAATATGATATTGAAGTACTGGTTACTAATAGTGATGGTTCAACAATTAGTATCACCATAACAATCGACGTTGAAAATGTTGATGATGCACCTTCTTTTGTAATCACTGAGTTAAGTATTGATGAGAACAAAAATGAAAATTCTGTCGTCGGTACAATTGAAGCCTATGCCGATGTGGGTAATGCCACAGATGTACTAATTTTTAGTGTTGAGTCAGGTAATGAACATGGTGTTTTTAAAATAGATTCGAGCAGCGGTGAAGTTAAAGTTGCTAAAAACAATGCGCTAGATTATGAATTACAAAGCAGTTATGAATTGGCTATTAAAGTAGTCGATGATGAAGCTCGCGCAACAACCGAAACTATTTCGATAAATATTAATGATCTCGATACGCCCAATGAGCTATTAAGTGGCTCACTGAGTGGCTCATCATCACTCGATTTAATTCAACAATTTACCGGAGAAACAGCTGAAAACCAATTATCTTGGAACGTAGCATCAGCCGGTGATTTTAACAATGATGGTTTAGATGATGTGATTTTTGGTGCGCCATTTGACAGTACCAATGGCGAGAATGCGGGCAAAATTTATGTGGTTTTTGGGAAAGCCAGTGGTGCATTATCTACTTTAACAGACGTGACTAGCGGCATTGCTGGCTTTGCACTTTACGGTGAGAATGCCGGTGATTTGGCCGGTTTTTCCGTAACTGGAGGTGGTGATGTGAATGGCGATGGCATTGACGATATTGCCATTGGTGCACCTTATGCCAGTGATGTTACCAATAGCTTTACTCACGCAGGACGAGCTTACGTTATTTTTGGTAGTGAAACACCGCCATCAACACTTTTGTTATCCGATATTGCTGATGGGTCAAACAATGCCGGTTTCATGATGCATTCAAACAGTCATTATGATTATTCTGGCGGATCTGTGAGTTTAGGCGATGTTAACGGTGACGGTAAAGCTGATGTGATTATTGGCGAGCCCTTGGAACATAAAAGCATATTAATTGAGGACTTTAATGACCCTATTTTAGAAGATGCGACATCCTATTATTACCAAAATGTAGACGGGGGTGTTACTCGATTCTCTGACTATGCCGAGCTTGCTGGTCTGAATGACTATGACGGCCTTTTTGCTTTTAATCCTGCTTATGTTTACGTCGTTTTTGGAAAAAACAATGGCGCAACTGTTAATCTACTTGAAACTAAAGATAACGGCGATGCCCGTGGTTTTGCTATTTATCGAGAAGAAAATATATCATGGGAAGGGAGTACAGGATTAACCGCTGGTTTTGCTATCAGTGACCAAAATGGCGATGGTTTGGTTGATATTGCCTTAATGAATAATGCAGCCACAAGTGGAACGTTTATATTCGGCAGCAATACAACACAAAGCATGGATCTAGGTACTGCCGTAAAAGGAGATGACTATAGCCATTGGTCGTCAGGTGAAACGAATGAAACAAGCTTTTTATCTTACGATGGTTCCACTAATACTATCGTTGTTAATGTTGGTTTGGCTTTTATCAATGATAGCGTTGGTGATATAAATGCTGACGGTATTGATGACTTTCTAGTGATAGAACCCGATAAAGGAAGATTCCCCGATTGGGAGCACCCTAGATCTTACCTGTTTTTTGGTACCGCTGATAAATCTGACCGCCAGGCAACTGATTTAGTGAATGGTGTTGGCGGGTTTATGATTGAAGACGATTATTCCAATAATTCATTTAATGACAATGTAGCGGCTAAAGCTAGTGCAGCAGGCTTGGGTGATATCAATGGCGATGGTTATGATGACTTTATGCTCGGTGATGCAGCAACGAAGAGTGTTTTTATTATTTATGGTAAATCGGATACCGACATTATTAAATTGTCTGACATCGTTAATAACCAAGGGGGTTATCTGTTAGAAGGTGCTAATGGTGATTCGTTAGGATATTTTGCAGCCAAGGCCGGTGATGTAAACGGCGATGGTATCGCTGATTTCATCTTGTCGAGCCGAAACTCGGATAGTTTAGATGGCATTGATAATAATACCGGCCGTGCTTATTTGTTATTTGGGCAAGGTCTAGAAGTTACTCAATGGGGAACGGTCGATGCCGATAAATTATTGGGCACGTCAGCTGACGACAGATTAAGTACAGGGCTTGCCGACGATGTATTAGTAGGTAATGGCGGCGCAGATGTTTTATATGCCGGGGCTGGTGACGACAGCATTAGCATTAGTGATGGTTCATTTGTCCGTATTGATGGTGGTTCGGGTTTTGATACGCTTATTTTTGATGGTGCAGATTTCGATTTAGATCTAACCAGTGCACCAGAGCGTGTACGTGGTATTGAAATATTTAATATTACTGGCAGTGGCGATAACCAATTGTCATTAGTAAAAACGGCTGGTTCATTAGGGCGAGTCATTGTTATTGGTGATACTGGTGATCGTTTATTAGCGCTAGACCAACTCTGGGTTCAAGACGGCTCTGAAGCCTATTTAGGAACACAATTTAAACGTTACACTGATGGTACAGCCATCATGTTAGTACACCCTGATGTTTGGGTGGGTATTAATACCGTTCCGCAAGTTCACGATGCAAGCTTTTACATAACAGAAACAGCTGTTGAAGGTGATGTTGTAGGGCAAGTTGTCGCTTCAGACGCTGATTATGGTGACGTGCTTAGTTATCGTTTATTCGGCAATATTGGTGATACTTTCGCAATTGACCAAAGCGGTGAAATTACCGTACTAAATGAAGCAGGTGTTGATTATGAGTCTATTCCAAGCGGTGTTTTTACATTGCTGGTTGAAGTAGTTGATAGTTTTGGCGAAGCTGCGCAAGCAGATGTAACCATCAATATTATTAATACCTCTGGCGGACATCATGATGCTATTGCAGACTTTAGTGCATCAGATGTAAATACTTGGAAAGATACATCTTTTGGTAATTTAATGGATGTTATGAAATTACTCTACCCAGGTACTGCACTAAGTACTGATATTCTGCATGAAGTTGATGGTAATTTCCCCGCGGATCTCACGGATGAATATTTTGAAGCATATTTTAGAGTTGATATAGATTGGCATGGTGAGCTAAGCCTTGATGGTGGTGAAGTCGATTTAACATTACCTATGGCCATTTCTATCGAACATGATGATGAACTGACATTAGGCAGTAGTGTCAGTTTTTCTTTTGATGCATCTTACCTTGAAGGTGTTGGCTTTGAGGCTACATCGCCAGAATTTACCGCGAGCTCAGAATTGCAGTTAAGTAATATGGCGCATCATTTAACCATTGATGAAGAATTGCTCACTCAATTTGACTTAGGTAATACGATATATCGTTCTCAGCAAACGTTTGAGGTAGAGCAAGGCACTTCTGATCCCGTTTCGATAGATAATTTCAATATAACCTCAGCTATTTTAATGGACAATGTTGCCACACTTTATAAAAAGCTCACACCTGAAACATTTGCTGGAGTCCCGTCCTCAATAGACGGCATTATTGTTGAACGTAGTGGAATTGATTTTGAAGTTGGTTATATTACTACTGAAATGAATGCAGACCTGAACTTCAATCTTGACCAAGCATTTGAATTTGAAGTGACTGCAATGCAAGGTGTTTTAACCTTAGAAAATGGTGACGTCATTAATTTAGACATGGCTTTATCTGGTGATGTCGACTTTGATTTACCTGGCGATGCCGATAGTAATGGTGACGGTACCGTTACCGCAACGTTGGCGGTAACTCCCGTACAAACGTTCACTAATACGTTGGGAATTGGTTACAATTTTGGATATACCTTAAATGTTGGCCATCTAGATATAAAGGTCGACGTTCCAAACTTTCCTGAAGTGTCTGAAAAACTGATTGCTGAAAAAGAAAGCCTCACCAATGAAGTGACCACGTATCTTGATCCCGTTCAATTCTCGTTTGATTTACCAAGTTATACCATTGAACTGTCTTTTGATGTAGCAAGTGTTGATAGTGATGCTGATGGTTACAGTGATTCGTTAGATGCATTTCCTGACAATGCTGATGAATGGGTTGATTCTGACGGTGATGGTGTAGGAGATAATAGTGATGCTGATCCTTATTCGAGTGGCGACTTTGATCAGGATGGTATTGCCGACAGCATCGATACTGATGACGATAACGATGGTATTGATGATGAATTTGATGCTTTCCCTCTAGATTCAACAGAAACTAGCGATACAGATTTAGATAGTTTAGGGGACAATACTGATGAGGTAGATAACCGTTTAAACTATTTACTTTACCGTAGCTATTCTGATACCCCTGAATTATCAACCGGATACAGCGTTGGGTTTGATATTAGTCGCGAAGTGGGCAGCGATGATTTCTTTTTCAGCTACACAGGCCAAGTTTATATTCCTCAAGATGAAACATATACCTTTACGGTTCAATCGACAGAAATAAAGCGTTTATCGATTGATGAAGTATTAGTGATTGATGACTCTGCGGGAGAAAGTGAAGAGGCCACAGGTGAAATAACATTGACCGGAGGTTGGCATGATATTCAATTGGAATACTATGAAGTGTCAGGCTCTGAATCACTAACAGTGAGCTATGAATCATCACAACTGACGAAAAAAGTGATTCCTACTTCATCATTTAAGTTAGGGTTAGATACCGATATAGATTTTATTACGGATGCTTTTGATACCGATGATGATAATGACGGCGTTGAAGATACGCTTGATGATGCACCACTTGATGCTGATGTATACGACTTAACTGCACCTGCTGTAACTGTGCCAAGTAATATCATTGTTGCAGCGCTTGACAGTAATGGCACAGAAAATTCTGAAACGACTATTGCTAGCTTCTTAGCGTCATCAACTGTCAGTGATAATTTTGATACTAATGTGATTGTGGCTAACGATGCCCCAAGTACTTTTCCAATTGGAACAACCACGGTGACATTCTCATCTACAGATGAGTCAGGTAACACAGGAACAAACACGGCAACCGTTACCGTTAGCGACCAAACAGTTCCTGTAATCACATTAAGCGGTGGCGCAGTGACCATTGATTTAAATGGCACTTATACTGAACAGGGTTATAGCGTGAGCGATAATGTGGATGGTGATCTTAGTGGGGCTGTTGTTGTCAGCGGATCGGAGAATAATACAGCTGTTGGCACCTACACCTTGACTTATAACGTCAGTGATATCGCTGGAAATTCTGCGGCTGCTGTAACAAGAAATGTGACAGTACAAAACTTTAATTTAATTGACACTGATGGTGATGGTGTTCCTGATGTGAGTGACGCATTCCCTGATGATGCAACAGAGACTGTTGATACTGATGGCGATGGTAACGGTGATAATGCCGACCTTGACGATGATAACGATGGTATTGCCGATGAACTTGATGGTGATCCGTTAAATGATGAAATTGGAGATATTACTCCGCCAGAATTTTCTTCATTGACCCTAGTGACATTAAATGCAGCAGGATTACTGACCGATATTACCGAGCATATTAATCTTATTGCTCTTGATGGTGTAGATGGTGAAATTAATGCTGAAATTGTTGGTGATAGCCAGTTAGTATCAGGACATCATTCGGTGCAATTGAGCGCAACGGATAGTGCCGGTAACGAAGCGCTAGCTACAATAGAAGTTGATATTAACCCTGAGCTTAGCCTTGAAGCCGAGTTAACCGTTGAAGCATCAGGAGTTTACCCTTTAACAGTACGGTTAAGCGGTGATGCAGCGGTATACCCAGTGAGCTTCGATTACAATGTTATCTTTAATGATGTTGTTATTGAAACGAGCTCAATGACGATTGATTCAGGTACTACAGCACAACTGATGGTTAATGTAGACTCTGCAGTATTAACCACCGACAGCCTAGAAGTGATGTTGATTAATGTGAGTAATGCGTTTACTGACAAAAATAGTCAAAGCACTTTAACCATCACTGAAGACAGTGTTGCGCCAAGTATTCAAATCAGTATGAGTCAAGAGGGTGAAGTAACGAGTATTGTTGATACCAACAAAGGGCTAGTTACTTTTACCGCGCTTGTTAATGATGTTAATAGTTTAGATAGCCACGACATTATTTGGACGGTTGAAAGTTCAGAGACAAGTACCGACTTTGTTGATAGTGAACTTGATGATAATTTATTCACCTTTGAGCTTAATCCTGAAAATTTACCTGAAGGGAGTTACACCTTACAAGTACAGGTAAGCGAAAATAATACCGAAGCGAGTTTATCTAGTACGCAAGAGCTTACTGTTATTGTTGAAAACCTTGCCGAGTTATCAGCTGATAACGATAGCGACAATGATGGTACCAGTGATAGTGACGAAGGTTATGCGGATACTGACAATGACGGTATTGTTGATTATCTTGATAATGATGATAACCCAACAAGGCTGCCAAGTAGTGCTAACAACCAACCGCTACAAACTCGTGCAAACTTGAAGTTGAAATTGGGCCATTTAGTACGAGCAGCAAAAGGGACGTTGAGTGCTAATGCCAGCTTCACTTTAGCTGAACTAGCTGAAGCGGTTGGTGAAGATGCTGCAGATACCAGTGATGATAACTTTGAATTGTTCACACCACTGTATAACTTTATCCTTTATGGTTTAGCACAAGATGAAGACTCCGTTGTTGTGGTTATTCCTTTAGCAGAAGGTAAAACTCTGCCCGAGGGAGCTATCTTCCGTAAGTATAATATCGCGACCGGTTGGTTTACTTTCGTCGAAGATGCCAATAACAGTATTAGTTCTTCGTCAACAGATGGAAACGGTAACTGTCCTGCTGCCTATGATGCAAGTTATACTCAAGGGTTAACGATAGGAGATAATTGTTTCCAACTTATCATCCAAGATGGTGGTGCTAATGATGCAGACTTTAGTGTTAATAGTGAAGTAGAAGACCCTGGAGCGATAGTGATTGAGAAAACAGTTGTAATCGAGCCTGAAAATCAAGCACCAAGTATTAGCCTTAATATCCATGATGAAAACTTTGTTGAGAGCACAACAATTAGCTTAACGTCTATAGGAAGTGATCCTGATGGTGATAATGTTACTTATTTTTGGGAACAAATATCAGGTCCAAGCATTAGTTTTAACGAGGTCACTACCGCTCAAGTGAGTATAATTTTACCCGCGGTGACCAAGGATGAAATAATAGAGCTGCAAGTAACAATAAGTGATGGCGAGTTAACGTCTGTTGAGACAACTAGCTTTACTATCACTGATGCGGTTGAAGTCATAACGGTTACACCGCCGAAGAAAAGTAGCGGTGGTTCAATGGCTTGGTTGCTGCTACTTTCCGTATTAGTCAGAATTAGAAAAGAAATGTTTTTTTTAAATGGCAGCTTAACTTAATATTTATTGAAGTACTCAGTTGAAAATGGCTGAGTACTTCACATTAATAATTAACCTCAGAGGTGTTTATATGAAAAATACAGGGCTATCTCATGTCAGGAATCATCCAGATTATAATGCCAGTATTGAGGACGTTGTGAATAAAGAAACAGGTACTGCACAAATGTACGACGCAATGCTTCGTTCTTCAATAGAATCCAGGGTAGAAGCTTTAGATGTGTTATTAAAATTGAAATAAAACAAATCAATAGACTTTAAATGAAAATTAAATAAATATCAGCTAAGTATTAGGGTTTAAAATTTTAATCTATTTATAAATTAATGCGAGGACATTATTTTTAAAGTAGACACTTTACATAAATAACTTGAAGGTTCTATGGCGCTTTGGGGGCGAAAGCGCCTTAGATTTAATACTCTAAATTTATTTAAAGCTTACATGATTCAATGTCCGCTTTGGGGATTTGAGATCTAATTCCGTGCAAAAATTTTCGGCACAATCTCAATTGTGAATGGATGTGAGTTTTTATATAAAAACGACAACTTTAGGGTCCCTGATCTGCCGTTTTTAACTCAAAAGCTAACTTCCGCTTTTGGCTAGCAGTTGACCTAAAGAACATCCAGTAGCTAACGTCAACAATGCGTGTTTGTGATAGCTTCTGCAACAAAACATCTGCTATACACTTTATGATTTATTCAATGCCGACTTTAGCTTAATAGTATTACGAAAAGCACTGGGATTTTCGATATTTTGTAAAGTGTCCTCAGCGGGTAAACAGTCCTCATCAACAAATTTGATAACACTCGGCCCCGGCGGACAAAAGAGTATGTCAAAGGCTAAACGATCCATGCCATACAAACCTCGGTGGATCATATTGGCAGAAAAGATCAACAAATCACCCGCTGCTAACTTAATAACGTTACCTTGTGAAAGCGCTTCATTATTTTTATGGTCATTCTGTTCTAATCGTACATCAAGCTCTTCTGTAGAGTCCCAACGTTTATGGGTGCCAGGAATTAATTCAATTCCTGGCTCATCCATGACCGGTAAACGAAAGTGAATAACATCAAAGGCAGCTAAAGCCGCTTGTTGTTGCTCAATTGATAAGTGATATTGTGGGTCTCGATGCCAATAGTTAGTCTGTTGATCCTGCATGGGATTAAAGAATAACTGAGTATTTAAAAAGCATGGCTGCTTAGGTAATAACTCATTAACAAGAGCCATCACTTTTTCTGAACCAATGAAGCTGAACAAGTGATTTCGCTGCGCGTTATTTAAGAATTTATTAGTTGTTAGATAGGCGGAGTTAACTGCTTTTTCAGCATAAAAACTACTATTTTCTTGCTGCCATAAATGATGAAATTCATTCAATATTGCACGTAGTTCAAGTACTTCATTATCACTAAGGAAGTTTCGAATAAGTACATAACCTTGTTCCTGATATCTTTCTTTCATCACTGCTCACTGATTACTGATTACTGATTACTGACTTTACTTTTCACTTCGACTCTTCCCCCTACTTCTACTCTTACTTAGGCTTAGACTTAGCCATAGAATCAGTTGAAGCGTTGCTATTACGCGTTAGCATTTTCTTCTCGCCTGCATAGTGTTGATAAAAATTCAGATGTGCTGCTTTTGAGAAAGTATCGTTTCTTTGTTCATATTGTGAAATCCACGCTATCAACATGGCTAAATTAGCATCCTGCGCGCTTTTAGACTCATATTTATGTGGCTCCCATGGACGATTTTTTGCATTGGTAATGCACTCCTCCGTCGGTAAGTTCATAAATATAATTTCTGATGATTGTGACTCCGCAATAGTTAATAAGTCAGTGTAACAACCTTCGATAACCCAGCTAGTATGCTGCTGCATAAATTGCTCAATAGCTAATGTACTCTCGTGTAAAGGTGTTCTTGTTGGCGGATTAGTCGGTTGCCACGCCAACAAGTCGAGATCTAAATGCGCGAGGCTTTCTGACTTAGCTAACTGTTTAGCGAGTGTTGACTTACCACTAGCCGAGTTACCAAAAATTAATAGTTTTCTCAATATGCTGCCTATTGCTTAAAAGTGTGCGGTTAACCAGAGGGTT
This sequence comes from Colwellia sp. 75C3, assembly GCF_002836255.1. Taxonomy (GTDB): domain Bacteria; phylum Pseudomonadota; class Gammaproteobacteria; order Enterobacterales; family Alteromonadaceae; genus Colwellia. The sequence continues at coordinate 178,791 of NZ_PJAU01000054.1, forward strand.
AATGTCCCACACTTTCAAGCGAATATAAACGTTACTCAACACATTATTAAAAAACTATTGAGTTAATTTCTGCCATGCTTTTACCGCGTCAGTTTGACCATTCTGCGCTTTAATATAAAGATTCAGCAGTTTCAATTCATTACTTTGTCTTGCTTCTATCGGCTTAGCGAGCACTTCAATTAAAGATATGCCCGTTTGCTGACTGCTGGCTTTAAAATACGCTTTAAAGTCACTAACGCTAGTACATGTTTCGCTTTGACCTTGATACGCTTTGACTAAGCTGTGCACATTAAACTCACTATCATTACAGTGATAAATAGCGCCATCACCACTTTTCCCTAAGTGGAAAATATTATTACGCATATAAATAATGGTGACGTCTGACTTGTCCTTTAAGAAGTGAATAAGTTCATTGAGCTGAAAATGAAAACCACCGTCACCAATAATTACCACCGCACGCTCGTCTATTTCATCTGACTTTATCCGCTGAGCAACAACTCTGGCATAAGGTAATGCTGTGCCCATAGCACCATACCAAGGATTAGTAAGCCATGAGCGACCCAGTGTTGATTGACGAACTTTTAAGCTGTAACTGGCAAAGTATGAATTACCCACTTCAGGCAAATAAACGTAGGTACTGGCATCTTGGGCTTGTAAGTCATTGAGTGTTTGCGCCAAGTTATTAAAATCGATGTCATCATCACCTTTAGCTAATGACTCATCGTTCACGTTTATTTCTGACGGCTCTGTAAACGTAAAAGCGGTGATATCTTGTTCCAATAAACGCTCAAAGATAACGAGAAGATCCTTTTCTAACAATGATCCTCCTTTTAATAAGGTTTTATTCTCAAAGCACTCAATTTTATGAGTCCCCGTGCCAAAGGCAATATTACTGTCTTGCGGAAAAATACTGGTCGCCACATCAATAACATAATCAACTTGTTGCTCAATATATTCTCGGCCAGCGGTTTGCGTGAAAATACCATTATAAGCACCTAAACACAGTGGTTTATATTCATCAAACAAGCCTTTAGCAAACCAAGTAGTGGCATAAGGAATATTAAATTTTTCAGCGAAGCTAATGATTAAGTCTTTAAGTTTTTCATTGTGCTTTAAGCGATCGCCTAAGTAGAGCAATGGCGCCTTAGCTTGGGCCAATTTATCCAGAATATTATCAACAATTAACTCGGTACCCGCTAAAATATTACTGCCGCAACAAATATTATCTAAGGTTTTTGGTAACTTGATAGGTTGGGTTTTAGCAAAAACTTGATCTCGTGGTACTTCAATAAAAACGGGCTGCTTATTCTTATAAGCCTCACTAACAATTTGATAAAAACGTTGTCCGGCAATATTAGGATGACCTTCTACTCGCTGCCCTTGTAGACGCTCTACTCGCATACCTAAGGCAGAAAAAGCTTCTAAAGCATTATCGTACTCAGTTTTCCATGAAGCATTAGGGTGAATGGTATGGTGAATAGCAACTTGATTCACTTCACTTTCAGCTGGTGCTCCTGAAATAAAAACTACCGGTAAACCTTCAGTTACCGCCAATGCTGCAGCACTAGTACAAGGTAAGCTGCCCACCATATAGGTCGTTAAGCAAAAACCCATACCGTCGACTTCAGCCTGAGCACACGCTGAAAACCCGGCATGCATCTCATTACTCGAAGGGTTAATTTGAATGCCCTCGCCTTGCTCATTAACACCAAGCGCAGCAATTAAATTTGCCGCAAAATCGCCACCAACACCATAAATGTGTTGACCGCCAAAAAAGCGAATAACATCGCTCATGGTTTCGCCTAAGGTAGGTAATTGTTCATTGTAAGCTTTGCCAAAATTCATTTCATACGACATATCATTGCTCTCCTTAAAGTTTATCGCACTACTTTAAAGGCTCGAAAAACAAGCAATATGATTAAGATCATATTATCTGATCTTTAGGGTAAATCACTGTTGGGATAGGTGTGCAGGCTTTTGTACAGATTTTGTAAAGGTGACGTTTTGAATAGCTATTAGCAGCGCCTTGATAAAATTTTACCAAGTAAGAGGAAACTGAGGCAGAAGATAAATTAAGGGGATAAATTAACTAAAGTGATAAGGAATGTTCACCAATCAATACAATAAACATTCCTATGAAAGATAACAATAGAATTTTAGCTGAGACTAAATTTTCTCAAACAACATAACAAAACGATCAGTCTTGCGACGTAACTCTGGAACAAAAACTAACTTGGAATGATCATCGTTATTATTTTCTAATATTTTTGATGTTTTAATTAACTTGAAACCACGTTTTTCTAAATCGGTTTTAACAAATGCACTATCAATTCTATGCAGTGATTTAACATCACGAATACCACTTTTGTCTTCGGCATCATGGTCAATAACTAATAACTTACCGCCCTTCTTCAGTGATTTAAGCACTTGTGGTATCACTTCATCAGCAGTGAAGTTCCAGCCCTCTTCTTTGAAGAACATGTCATGAAAACCTAGTACCAAAAAAGCACTATCATAGGTGTTTTCGTTAAGTTTTAAGTTCTCTGCTTCACTCAGTAAATAAGTCACATTTTCTAGTCTGTCGTTAGCAAGTCTTACTTCCAGTGATTTTTCTGCATATTTAAGATAGGCCTTAGGAATTTGTAAGGTTACTGCGCCTTTATCACCCACCACGCGAGATAACAATTCAGAGTAATAGCCACCGCCAGCCAACAAATCGAGTACTTTGTCTCCTTTTTTAACGCCGACAAAGTCGATCACTTGTGCAGGTTTTCTGCCATTATCTTGCTGGCTATCGTCATCACTTCTTCCTGATAAATCGAGTGAACCGGCTAAGAGTGGCGCACTAAAAGCCAGTAAACTCATGGCCGAAAGTGCAGCTAATTTAGCGGTGACTTTACCTTGAAATTTCTTCGTGATCATTGTTATATCCCTAACGATTATTAAAGCGCTTACGTAAGTCATTTAAAGTTAAATAACTTACTAAATATCACCATGACATGAATGGACAACGCTTGAAGTAAGCTGACAGTCTATAACAGAGTTTACTTGAGGCAATAAATAACTTGTTTCAAAATATGTAACAATCCTGTAAATGCCTTTGTTGCAGGCATTATTACAGGTATTGTTTTAGTGCAGATTAGGGCTAGGAAGAACTTCGATACGATTACGACCATTTTCCTTGGCTAAATACATGGCTTTATCAGCATCATTGATCAGTTCGTCTAAGCTTTTGTGTTGTTCATTGAGCATACAAATGCCAATACTTAACGTAACACTGATTGCTTTACCGTCCATTGACAAACAGTGCTTAGCTAATGAGTGCTGTATACGATTAGCCGTTTCAATGCCCCCCGCTATGTCGCAGTTTGGTAAAACGATAATAAACTCCTCTCCTCCATATCGCGCTAAAAAATCAATGTCACGTATCTCTTGATCACAAATCTTGCAAATATGTGTTAACACCTCATCACCAAATAAGTGACCAAATTCATCATTAACCTTTTTAAATAAATCGCAATCTAATAGTAATAACGTTAATTTGCTTTTATTTCTGATTGCGCGCGAGAATTCCATATTGGCACGTTCAAACAGTGCGCGTCGATTGGCGACTTTCGTCAGCGGGTCAGTATTTGATAACTGCTCTAACACATGCGTTCTATCCTCAACTATTTTTTTCATCATCGTTAGGGAAACAGTAGACTCACTGAGCTTTTCATTCATATGATTGAATGCTTCCGCAATGCTATCAAACTCTTGAGAGTGATGAGAAAGCTTTATCTTTTGATAATCACCACCGCTGTTTTCTTCAAAAGCACGCTTAACTTCATTCAGTGATTTTCTTACTATATTGGTCAAGCTAAAAGCACCTAATAACAAAGCAAGTATACTGGCAATAGAGACTGAAATGATAAATAGAGCCTCACTCTCCATGGTGTTGTAGATATCTTTTTTCGCAATGGCTGACAGCTGTAATGAATCAGAACGAATGGCTTCTAGCTGAATCATCAATCTTGCTTTTAGATGTTTCTTAATTGCTTCGCTAGCATGTTTTAGTTTATTTTTGTTTATCAGGGTGAACAGGCTTTTTAAGCTTTCATTTTGACTTTGAAGACTAATTTGGATGGTATGTTGTTGTACCGTTAAATTCGGTGACAATTTGAGTAAGCTGGTTAGTTTTAGCTGTAAGCTTTGCCACTGATGAAGACTATAGTTACTGTCATAAATATTATCATTGGCAACCAACTGTTTTAATTTATTAGTTTGGTTAGTTAGCTGCTGTCCGTAATTATCACGACTAAAAGCAAGGTCTAACGATTGTGATGACCAAATGACGCTGCCAACCAACAGAACAAATAAGAAGCAGCAACTTAGGGCAAAAAAGAATATCCGTTGCAAAAGACTTATATTCATATCAACTTCCTTTAATGAGGGATACTCACAGCGTCGGGGATAACTTGCAACAAGGCTCTACTATCAATAAATCGCTCAACATTAGGGACTTCATTAAATTGACTCATTTGTGTCGCAATCGCCCAAACAGCCTGTGATTTAACACTTAATAGTAAAGACTGATTTAAGCCTAGTTTGAAAATATAATCAGGCCATACCCAGTCAATAAACTCAGCCGAAAGCTGGAGTTCATTCATTACAATTTTTTTAGACTTAGCTGGATACGAGGCAATATAATCAATGGCAATACTCAGCCCCTGAATAACGCATTTTGCTTTTTCGACCAGTAAATTATCTGCCTTTGCTGAAATCAAATTAAAGCTTAAGGTATTCAGACCTTTAGTTTTGTGTACTTTAACTATATCGTGGAGTAATTGAGCACTTTTAAATCCAAAGGGCTCCCAAGGAACAAAGGTATCAATTTCATTATTTATAAAACCATTCACTAACTGCTCTGGTTTGTAATGATAAAGCTTTACATCTTCTGTTGTTAAACCTTCAAGTGCTAACAAATTACTTAAAAAATATTCACTTGCGGTTCCCTTAGTAACGCCTATTTTTCTTCCTTTTAAATTTATCGCTGAATTTATTTTTTCTGAGGCTCTGGTGATGAGTTTGACGTCGTTGTCTGATTGAACAAACATAGCATGAGTAACAAATGCCCTGCTTGCTAAGCTCTTAAAGGCAATAACTGAGTCAGAACTGGTACCAAAATCAGCGTCACCATTCATTACTTTAGCAAAGGCCCTTTGCCCACCAACAACCTCGTCAAATTCAACATCGACACAAGTTCCGTCAAAGGCACCTATAGCCTTAGCCACATAGAAAGGGCTAGATAATGGCGTTTTTGAAACAGCAATAATTACCGGATATTTTGGCGGCTGCCAACGATATTCAAAATTTAAATAAAACAAGCCTGCGCCAATCAATACAAGCAGTGTGACCAAAGACAACGAGAGGGCTTTTTTAATCAAAATAATTAATACACATTAATACGCATTACTTGAGTATAGAAAACTTTATACTTTTTGGATCATTGTACTGATTATTAAATGTTTATCTGTGCTTTATCCTACAATTTCAGTAAATGATGACTAGAAAAATGCCTGTATGCCCGTTTGTGCTCGCCCTAATATCAGTGCATGCACATCATGTGTTCCTTCATACGTATTAACCGCTTCAAGATTCATTACATGTCGAATGATATGAAATTCATCACTAATACCGTTACCGCCATGCATGTCTCGTGCTTGTCTGGCAATGTCTAACGCTTTACCGCATGAATTACGTTTGATCAACGAGATAGCTTCAGGGGCTAAATTACCACAGTCCATTAAGCGCCCTGCTTGTAAACAAGCCAGCAGTCCTATGGTGATCTCAGTTTGCATATCAGCGAGTTTCTTTTGAATGAGCTGAGTCGCCGCTAGGGGTTTACCAAATTGCTCTCGGTCTAAAGTATATTGACGTGCTCCATGCCAACAAAATTCAGCAGCACCTAATGCGCCCCAAGCAATGCCATAACGTGCTTTATTCAAGCAACCAAAAGGCCCTGATAAACCACTTGCCTTAGGTAGCATATTTTCTGCCGGCACAAAAACATCTTCCATGACTATTTCACCGGTGATAGAGGCACGCAGCGAGAACTTACCTTCAATTTTTGGTGCGGATAAACCTGCCATGCCTTTTTCAAGAATAAAACCTTTGATGACACCTGCTAACTTTGCCCAAACGATAAATACATCTGCAATGGGTGAATTAGTAATCCACATTTTACTGCCATTAAGTTGATATCCGCCGTCAACCACAATTGCTTTAGTCGCCATACTGGCAGGATCTGACCCTGAGTTAGGCTCAGTTAAGCCAAAGCAGCCGATATACTCGCCGGTTGCTAACTTAGGTAAATATTTCATTTTTTGTGACTCGCTGCCATAAGCATGGATAGGATGCATGACCAATGACGATTGCACACTCATCGCGCTGCGATAACCGCTATCCACTCTTTCAACTTCGCGAGCAATCAAACCATAGCTAACATAGTTAATACCTGCACAGCCATATTTCTCTTCAATGGTCGCGCCCAGTAAACCAAGCGCACCAAATTCTTTCATAATTTCAACGTCAAACTTTTCATGTCTATTAGCTAATAAAATACGTGGCATGAGTTTTTCTTGGCAATACTGATGCGCAGTATCGCGTAGTAAGCGTTCTTCTTCAGATAACAGTGATTCAAGCATTAAAGGGTCTTGCCAATTGAAATGTACTTTTTTTACTTTGGCTGTTTGCTTGGTTTTGCTGACGTTGATATTTGACATAAAATTTACCTAAAAAAAGGATAGGGACGTTATAGCTAAAATAGTAATGGAAAGCTTTCACAAGTCAATCCAATGAAGACGGCATCATGCGATAGAACAATAAAATGGCTTCAGCTAGCGGATTAATTTAATAAAAAAGTATTACTTACACTTTCTGACAGCTAGCTGACAGTTTTTCGACACTTAGGTTACTGATTTATACATACGTGTACGGCAAAATAAGTCCATATAAATAGACATCACCATCGAAAACATAGCCATGGATAGCCAAAAATGAAAAAAACATCAATCACGCGCATAGCAAGTTCGATTTTACTCTTTATCGCCGCACTGCCTCTAACTGCAATGGCGGAAAACGAATCAAAAGACAAAGCTATAGTTGCGACGAATAAAACAACAGATAAAGATATTGAGGTGATAGAAGTGACTTCAAAACGTAATCAAGCTAATAGTGAGATGACCGAGCAAACTGAGCAGTTAATGAGTGTTGCCGGCATAGGTAATGATCCGTTAAGTGCCGTATATAGTTTACCTGGTATTGTTTATGCTGGCGGTGATACGGGTTCACCAGCAGTACGTGGTTCTTCCCCTGATGACAATGCATTTTATATTGATGACATACAAGTTGGTTATATTTTCCATTTGTTTGGCGACAGTATTTTTAATGAAAATCTTATTCAAGATTTTAGTTTGCACCCTGCAGCTTTTGGCAGTGAGTACGGCAATGCTACCGGTGGCGTTTTTGATGTGCAACTGCGTGATCCTCGCCAGCAAGAAATTGAGACTACCATTGATTTAAGTATGCTTAAAAGTGGTTTTATGGTCGAAGGTGAAACGTTTGAAGACCAGGCGTTCTACCTGTCCTATCGTCGTAGTCAGATTCATTTATTTTTACCTGAAGGTGAGGAAGATGAAGGATATACCATATTTAAAGCACCGATAAGTGAAGATTACCAAGGTAAATACCAATGGCTAATAGGTGACGCTCATAAGCTTACGTTCAGTGCCTCTGGTGCGAGTGATACTGGCGGCATAAATATATCTGAAGAATCAGAAGAAGGTAAAATTGACCCAGATAGTGTTGGTGATTTGAAAATAACAACCAAGTTTGATAGTCAAAGTCTTTCTTGGCAATATTATGGCGACGAAGAAAAAATCATGCAGCTGGTTGCTGGCCATACGGTCAACACAACAGATCAAATGTTTGGACAAGGTCAATTTATCAAAGTTGATGAAGAAATATATAACCTGCGTTTTTCATCTCAAATTACTTGGCTTGAAGGTCATAAATTAGGATTTGGACTGGATTACAGTAAAGCCGATGTTGATTACAGCTTTGATATTATCCCTTATTACTGCACTGAAAATGATGCCGATTGTAATGAAAAAAAAGGGGACCGTATTCAAGATGTTGCCAACCTAACCGATGAAGACATAGCCATTTATGTTCATGATATTTGGCAATTGAGTGATAACTGGCAGTTAACCGCTGGTCTTCGAGCGGAACGCAATGATTATACCGAACAAGACTTTATTCACCCTAGGCTTGCTCTTGATTGGTTTGTTGCCGATGGCTTAACCATTAAAGCAAAAGCAGGTACTTATAGCCGCTTTCCTGATGTCGATACTGCGTTAAATAAATTAGGTAATCCAAATATTAAATCTCCCCAAGCAACGCATTATTCATTAGGTGTAGATTATGATTTAAACGGTATTTGGTTCACCTCACTTGATATCTACCATAAAGAATTAACTGAGTTACCACGTTCTGTTGATGAAAACTCAGCCGAAGAAGATTTTGATGCGCACTACACCAACGATACTTCAGGCGATGCACAAGGGGTTGAATGGTTAGTTAGGCATGAACGTAATAATGGCTGGTTTGGTTGGGCATCGTTAAGTTGGTCACAAAGTCAACGTACTGATGATTTAACTAATATTAGTGCCGACTACTACCTGGATACGCCTTTAGTTGCAAACGTTGTCGTTAACTATGAGCTAAATGAGCGCTGGGATTTTGGTTTACGTTTCACCCTTCGTAGCGGTGCAAAGTACACACCTATCGTTGGTTTACGTGAAAACCCTGACTATGAAGACCACTTTTTACCTGATTATGGCGAGCTAAACGCAAAAACCTTACCTGTTTATCATCGCTTAGATCTAGAAGCTAATTACAAAACGAAGTATTGGGGTTACGATGCAAAATGGACATGGGCAATTATTAACGCGATGGCGCAAAAAAATGTCTCTGGTTATTACTATGAGCCAAGTGATAACGATACGTTAACTGAATACAATATTTCAGGCGAAGAGGATATTGGCGTATTTCCTTATGTCGGTTTAAAGATGTCTTTTTAGTTAACTCGAAACATAGTGTTGAAGTTTACTTACACTTTTTAAACAATAAAATGACTAGTTAGGCACAAGTCGCATTTACAGCGTGGTAACATATGATTACGTTTTGTAAAGATTCTTTGTGCTCTGCTATGCCCTTTAAAAAAAATAATATCAGACGAATACACAATAAAAGATTTTCTTGGCTACTTGCCCTGAATTTATTGATATTTAGCTGCTTAAGTTACGGACAAGATACCAGCGAGATCCAAGTTAATGATGACAGTAAACCCGTAATTAAAGATGGATTTGAATGGCAGTTTCTACTCGACTTATCTTTAGTTTATGACCCTCAAATAATAGCAGGCATTGAGCAGAACGAATTATCACAGTATTTTATGCCCGGATTGTTGGTCGATATCTCGTATAAAGGATTTTTTTTACAGACGAATCAAAGACGCTCTAATGCTTTACTCGGGGGTACTGAGCTTGGTTACCAGGTAATTGTTGAAGAAAATTGGCAACTTGATCTAATAGCCAAAGCTTATATGCAAGGCTATGATTCTGATTCACTCATTGAATATGGCGGTGGTGATGATGAGTTACTTGAAGGCCTCAGAGAGCGTGACGCTACAATCGGAATTGCGGTACGTTACTCACACTATTTACAAGATGCATTATTCACCCTTGATTTTGCTTATGGTAGTTCCAGTGATGATGTTAATGGCGACCATGTTGGTGGCATAATCATTGATAGTTTCTACAGCCATTTATTACCCTATAAAAATTGGGACATTTATTTAGGCACAGGTTTAACCTATTTTAGCCAAGATATTGTTAATCATTATATTGGAGTGGGTAGTGATGAAGTCACTGATATTAGACCGGCATATACTGCAAATGGAGGGTTTAGAGGGCAAGTTGAACTTTATGTACAACATCCTTTATCGGCGAGTTGGTCTTTTCAGGCTGGAATGACTCATAGCATTTTTTCAAATGATGTGAAAAAAAGCCCTCTAGTAGATACGAACCAAGTAACCCAAGTTATGCTTGGAGTATTGTATGTATTCTAATGTTGGCAAAGGAATTGCCATAGTACCGTTATTATTACTTTATAGCTTATTTGTGTGTGAGCAAGTTAATGCTCAAGAGCCAAAAACAGTGACTAAACCTGTTAATAAGGTAGATATAGCGTTTACAGCACTACCCGAGCAGTGCGTAACTTTGAGGCAAGGCCGTAACTGTTTTGCGACGGTAGAACTAACATGGCAATCACCTTCAAAACAAAGTTTTTGTTTATACCAAGAAGGTAAAAACAAACAACTAGGCTGTTGGCAAGACAATGATAACGTGCAAGTAAAAGTTGAATTTGAATCAAACAAAAGCATTAAATATCAGTTACGTGCTGTAAGTAATAATAAAATAATTGCAGAAACTCAGGTAGAAGTAAGTTGGCAGCATAAAAACACCACACGCAAACGCCGGTGGCGATTATTTTAATTAATAATAACTATGTGGCACCCAATGACATTGTAGGAATAAAGAACATGCACAATATTTTACTCGTTGAAGATGATATTAGCCTGGCTAATTGGGTATGTGAATACTTAAGCGAACAAGGCTTCAATGTTACGCATGTTGCGCGAGGTGATCTCGTTCTTGATGTAATCAAAAAAAACACCACTGATATTGTCTTACTTGACGTTATGCTTCCTGGCTTAAATGGCATAGAAGTATGTCGCCTTATTCGCCAACATGAACCCAGTAAAACAGTTCCTATTATTATGCTAACTGCTCGAGCTGATGAGTTTGATGAAGTAATCGGCTTAGAAGCTGGCGCTGATGATTATGTAATAAAGCCTGTTCGCCCAAGAGCCTTATTAGCCAGAATTAACCGCCAGTTAAGCCATAATGATAAAACAGAAAACAAGCTAAGCAGTCACCTTGTTTTTGGTGATCTCACCATCAATCAAGAAGCAAAACGTGTGCTTTATCAAGGTAAAGAAGTAGAGCTATCCACAAGCTTATTTGCTTTTCTTACTTACTTAGCTCAACACGCAGGTAATGTTGTCGATAGAGATTCAGTTTTCAAAGCACTTAAAAAACGTGAATATGATGGCCAAGATCGACGCTTTGACGTGATGTTATCTAGCTTACGTAAAGTATTTAATGATGATCCACAAAAACCACAAAAGTTTAAAACTATATGGGGCAAAGGTTACCTATTTGTTGGTGATGCTTGGCAAGAACAATCAACGCGAGATACTGAGTAACAAACATGCGTGGTCTCTATATTAGTATCATCTTTACCGTATTAGGTTCGCTATTTTTTATTGGCTGGGGCTTAGATAAACTTGTAGAGTATTCAACCGAAGATAAAGTTACTGAGACACCAGCAACAACAGTTTACCGACATTTACTCGACGGCCTATCGAGTGAACTGAGTGTACTTAATCATTCACAATTAAATGACAAAGTTGAGCAATTTAAACAGCATTATCAAATAGACACTAGCCTAGCGTCGAGCAAGAAAATTGCTTTACCGAGTTCTTTAGTTACAGAATTAAACCAACAAGGCGGTTTATTACTTGCCTCAAGCGCTAATCAATACCTATTAAAAAACATTTCTAATCACCCCGATTTCCTCTTGCGTATCGAGCTACCGGTTCAAACAATTGAAGACAATAACTTTAATTTTATTTTAACCTTAATACTCTATTTAAGTATTTGTGGCATGTTGATTTTATGGTTAATCCCCTTAACAAGACGTTTGTACCTACTCAACAATGCTGCCGCTAAAATAGGCTCAGGACAACTTGAGGCACGTATCGCCAGCAGTCGATTCTCTTATATAAAAATGTTAGAGCAAAGCTTTAATACCATGGCCAGTAAAATAGAAAAACTGGTTGCCGATAATAAAATTCTGGCGCGCAGTTTATCTCATGATATTCGTACACCTATGGCCTGTTTACGCTTTGGCATAGAAGCCGCTCTTGATAGTAAATCTATTGAAAAAAAGAATAGTTATTTGAACCGTATGGATAATGAATTAACGCGTATGGAAGAGATGACATCGTTATTTCTTGATTACGCATCAATGGAACGACAAGCTCTCAATTTAAAAAAACAACCAACCAATGTCCTGGCATTAATAACCTCCGCAATAACTGACTGCCAAGTACTTGCCAAACAAAAAAACATTGAAGTTAGTATGCTTGCTCCTGATGATTCAGTGAGCTATCAACTAGATTACCACTGGGGTTATCGCGCTATCGTAAACTTAATCAGTAATGCTATTGGTTATGCTGACCGAAGTGTCATCATTCATCTAGAAAGTAGTAACAACTCGATGACCATTACTGTCGCTGATGACGGTAAGGGGATTAGTGAAGACAAACTCGATATAATTTTCAATCCCTTTGTAAAGCTTGATGCAGATAGAAGCCGAGAGCAGGGCCACTTTGGCTTAGGGTTAGCGATTTGTACCAAGGTGATGGATTGGCATCAAGGCAGTATTAGCGTATCTAATGGCACACAACTTTGTGGCGCTAACTTCACTTTAAAATTTCCAGTTAACTAATCATTTTCACTTAAAACTTTATTCTTTTATCAGTCTATTTATCAATAACCTGCTTGCCCGTGGCAAAATTTCAGTCATGCCCTACTATTAACTATAATTACAAAAGTTTACCGCATATTTGTGCTGGTAAAATTGAGGCTAGTTATGTTTGATAGTATAAAATTGTCTACTTTATTAGCGCTAGGTTTTGGCCTGCTAGTCTCCATTTTAATTCTCACCTCAACACTTTCTTTTAGCGCCTTAAGTGATGGTAACGAAGGTTTTAAGCAATATCGGTTATTAGCAAGGGACACCAATTTAGCCGGTAGACTGCAAGCCAACATGCTGTTTGTACGTTTATATGTAAAAGAGTTTTTTAAAACGGGGAGTCAAACCAGTGTCGTTAATTACCAATCCCGCCTAGCAAAGTTGAATCAATTCCTTAAAGAGGCTGAGCAAGAAATTATACAAGTAGAAAGGACGAAAAAAATTGCCGTTATCAGTGACTCGATAAATGATTACGTTAGGAACTTTGATACTGTTGTTGAGTTTAAAAAAGAAAGAGATCATCTCGTTTTCGATAAGCTAGACCCTGAAGGGTTAGAAATGCGTCTCAAGCTATCAGCGATAATGAAGAGTGCTTTTAACGACAGAGACCCTGATGCTTCCTATTACGCCGCACGTATTCAAGAACATGTGTTACTGGCAAGATTATATGCCAATAAATTTTTAACCAGTAACTCCCCCGCGGCAGCAAAACGTGTTGAAGAAGAAATTGGCATAGAAATAGATACCTTGGTATCAACGCTCGATGATCAGTTAGAGAATCCACTACGGAGAGAATTGTTTAGCGAGTTTTTAACGGCTAAAAAACTTTACCTAAAACATTTTATTGCGTTAGAAAAGTTAATATTTAAACGTAACAGAATTATTAATAAGCAACTTGATATTATAGGCCCGATAATTTCCTCTGCCGCTGAAGATGTGAAACTTTCAGTAAAAAAAGACCAAGACCTATTAGGTCCTAAATTACAAAACCAAAGTGAAGAATTTCTATTTCTAATTGGTGTTTTTTCATTTTTGGGTACCTTATTTTCCATTATTTTTGCTTGGTTTATTGCTAAAAAGATAAAACAGCCTATTGGTGGCGAGCCATTAGAAATAATGGCTATTACCCAACAAGTGGCTAAGGGTAAAACCGATATTGATTTTCAATCTAAACATCAATTAACCGGTATATTTGCCGCCTTACAAAGCATGGTTCAAACACTTAATCTTAGAATAAAACTAGCGCAAGATATTGCTCAAGGTAATTGGAACGTTGAAGTTAACTTACTCTCAAAAGAGGATACTTTTGGCTTGGCGCTGCAAGCAATGTTAGCGCAATTAAAAGAGCGAAATGAAAAGTTACTGCGCGAAAGTAAAGAAAAATCAGCCGTAATGGCTGATATTGAACAACAGAGCTGGCTTAAAACAGAAGTGGCTAAAGTAAGTAACTTAGTCCAAGGAGTCAGTGACTTACAAGCTCTAACGGAAAAATCAATAAAGCAACTTGCTAAAGTTATTAGCGCCGGCCATGGGGTTTTTTATATCGCCCATAATAGCGAAGAAAACAGTAAGAGCATGACCCTCAAGCTATTGGGTAGTTATGCCTTTTCTCAAAGAAAAAATATGACTACCGAGATTCATCTAGGCGAAGGTCTAGTCGGTCAATGTGCGTTAGAAAAGCAAGTTATTATGCTTACCGAGGTCCCCAGTGACTATGTTCAAATATCATCAGGATTAGGGCAACATACACCACTAAACGTTATTGCCATTCCTATTATTTTTGATCATAACTGCCTTGGCGTAATTGAACTTGCCTCATTTCATCCATTCACTAAAAACCAACAAGATTTACTTCATCAAGTCAGCGTGAATCTAGGCGTTTTGATTAATAATGTTTTAGCGCGTCAGCGCATTGAAACTCTGCTTGATGTCTCAAAAAAACAAGCAGAAGAAATGCAAGAGCAACAAGAAGAACTCAAAAGTTCCAACGAAGATTTGATTGAACAAACCCAGCAATTAAAGGCCTCTGAAGAAGAGTTATCACAACAAAGTGAAGAGCTTAAAGTCTCAAATGAAGAGCTTGGGCAAAGACAAAAAGACCTACAAGCTCAAAAAGATAAAATTGCCGCATCAGAACAAAGCTTAACCATTAAAGCCAATGAATTGATGATTGCCAGTAAATACAAATCAGAATTTTTAGCTAATATGAGTCATGAACTTAGAACACCGCTGAACAGCTTATTACTGTTAGCTAAAGGCTTAGCTGATAATGGCAGTGGCAACTTAGATGAAGTGGAAGTAGAAGATGCACATATTATTTATGAGGGTGGCCAAAGTCTATTATCATTAATCAATGACATTTTAGACCTATCAAAAGTAGAGGCTGGTAAACTTAACATTCATATTGAAGATACGTTACTGACACAATTAAGGGAAAGCTTACTTCGATTATTCCAACCGCTCGCCAAGAATAGAAACGTAGAACTAACGATAGATATTGCCGACAACTTACCCGCTAAAATTTCAACCGATTGCCAACGATTAGAACAAATTTTGAGAAACTTATTAGCCAATGCAATAAAATTCACTGAAATGGGCTCAGTGAAAGTGCTCTTTACTCAGCCAAAAGCAGACACTATCTTTCGCGATGAGAATCTTTCTATTAGCAATAGCCTCGCCATTAACGTCACCGATACTGGCATAGGTATTAGTGAAGATAAAATATTGGATATTTTTGAAGCATTCCAACAAGAAGATGGCTCTACCAGTAGAAGGTATGGCGGCACGGGATTAGGGTTAACTATTGCTCGAGAATTAAGTCATTTACTTGGTGGTGAAATTCAACTAACTAGTGAGCTACACAAGGGTAGCTGCTTTACGCTGTACCTACCATTATTTACTGCGGCTGAAACGACGATATCTTCATCGGTAGTAAGCCAGCAAAAAATCACGTCAACTAGCACAATAGAAAACGATATCGAAGCAAAAAGTACAATCGCTAGAGAGCAAATGAAACAAACCATACTAACCAGTAAAATAAGTGGTTTGATGGGTAATAGCATTAATAATACCGATCAACAACTCAACATATTTATTGATGACGACAGAAATTCGATAACCGCTGCCGACAAAAGTTTACTCGTCATTGATGATGATAGGCACTTTGCAAAAATACTCCGCGATCATGCGCGAAAAAGCGGTTACAAATGTTTAGTGGCTGGTGATGGACGCTCAGGTATTTACTTAGCTCAACAATATCAACCCAGTGGTATTATCCTTGATCTTATGCTGCCGGACATTGATGGTCACCAAGTACTTGAACAGTTAAAGTCTAGCTTGAAAACTCAACATATTCCCGTTGAAGTTATCTCTGCTCACAGTGAAAATCGCAGTGAAGTACTCGCTGGCGGTGCCATTGGACTACAAACAAAACCCGTCAGTAGTGAACAGTTACAACAAGTATTAATCGAAATAGAAAACCTTGCAAAAGCAAAAATAAGGCAAGTACTCATCATCGAAGATAACGTTCACCACAGTACGGCGACGAAAAGATTATTGGAAAACATCGGTCTAAAAGCGACATCAGTAACGACTGGAGAGGAAGGCTGTGAGGCAATACGCAGTGGTAAGTATGATTGTGTCATCTTAGACTTAGGTTTACCTGATATGACTGGAATAGAACTATTAGAGCAAGTCAATTCAGCTGATATGTCAGTGTTACCCCCTGTCATAATTTATACCGGTAAAGAAATAACCGATGAAGAACAAAAAAAATTAGATAAATACTCCTCTATGATTGTTATTAAAGGGGTTGGCTCACCTGAGCGGTTACTCGATGATATTTCACTTTTTCTACATGGTATCGATGACAAATTTAATAAGATTATGACCGATAAAGATAAAAAAACAATGCGCTTACTGCATGATGAAGATGCCGTTTTACAAGGACGAAAAATATTACTCGCTGATGATGATATGAGAAATACCTATGCATTATCAAAAAAATTAATTGATCTTGGTTGTAATGTTGAAATGGCTAACAATGGTAAAGAGGCCATTGAACTACTTGAGAATGACAATGATTTTGAGCTTATTCTCATGGATACCATGATGCCAGTGATGGATGGTAACGAAGCAACCATGGCTATTAGAGCGATGAAACAATATAGAAAAATTCCTATTATCGCCTTAACGGCCAAAACGATGCCCGAAGATAGAGACAGAGCAATTAAAGCAGGCGCGTCTGAGTATTTAACTAAACCTGTCGATTTTGAAAAGCTTATTTCTATTTTACGGATATGGCTATTCAAACAACGCTAAGATCATAGCTTTAAATAGTGAGTAAGGTATAACCTCAATGAAAATGCAGGCTGAAAGCACTATAAAACAAAAAACGGTTAGCCAACTGCCCTCTCATGGGGAGATAATCGACTTTGAAATTAAATTACTGATTGAAGCAATCCAATTTCGTTATGGTTATGATTTTAGCCATTATGCACAAGCATCACTGACTCGCAGAATCAGTAGTTGCCTAAAGAAGTTTGAGCTAGGGAACGTTTCTGAACTAATTCCAAAGATTATTCACGACGTTGAATATTTCGAATCATTTCTTCGTGAGGTGTCAGTTACCGTTACTGAAATGTTTCGTGACCCTTTAGTATTCAAGGTATTAAGAGATAAAATATTCACCCAACTACAAACCTACTCTCGGATAAACATATGGCATGCTGGTTGTGCCACAGGAGAAGAAGTCTATTCATTAGCGATTATGTTAAAAGAAGAAGGTTTACTTTCTCGAAGCCGAATTTATGCCACTGACTTTAATAATCACTCGCTTGCCATTGCCGAACAAGGTATCTATAAAGCGGAGAAAATACCTCTTTTCACCAAAAATTATTTACTTACCGGTGGTAAAGCATCATTTGCTGATTATTACCAAGCCAAACACAGCCACGCCATTATGCATGAGGAATTAAAGCAGCATATGACCTTTGCACATCATAATTTAATTAAAGATCAATGTTTTGCGCAAATGCATCTCATCATTTGTCGCAATGTACTAATTTATTTTGATCGTACGTTGCAAGATTCTGTATTAGGGTTATTTCATCAAAGTTTAGTACATCGAGGTTACTTATTACTGGGAGATAAAGAGTCTCTCGACTTTAGTCAGAAAAAAAATTGCTTTACCGCGATCGCCAAAGAGCAAAGAATTTTTCAAAAGGTAAGTTATGAATAGCCTTAAAGATGAACGCCGCTTAAAGCTATGTTACTGATGAAAATAGCAGCCCTAAATAACACTTATAAAGCATTAGTCATCGGCGTTTCCGCGGGTGGATTTCAAGCGCTTAAGCATATATTACCCAGGTTTCCTAAAAACTTTCCTTTGTCGGTTATCATCGTGCAGCACCGCGGTGAAGCCGTTCAAGAGACTTCGAGCAAAGACGATTTTTTGATTCACCACTTTCAGCAACATTGCCAAATGACTGTTAAGGAAGCTATTTCAGGGGAGAAAATTTGTAAAAGTACTATTTACTTTGCCCCTGCAAAATATCACTTACTTATTGAAAAGGAAGAGTCTTTTAGTTTAAGCCTGGAGCCACCCGTGAATTTTTCCATCCCCTCTATTGATGTATTATTTGAAAGCGCTAGCGCTTGCTACAAAAATTGCTTAATTGGTCTTATACTTACAGGAGCAAATAGTGACGGTAGTATGGGATTAAGGGAGATTCACCTCAATAATGGTTTAACATTGGTACAAAACCCGGCCACTGCCGACGTAGATGTTATGCCTAAGGCGGCTATGGAATCACATACTGTCGATTACATTTTGCCCTTGCTTGAAATCGCGCCGTTTTTGTGCGATTTAATGCAAGAAGAAAAGGGTTAATATGGATCTAAATGCACCACCAAAAATTCTTGTTGTTGATGATGAGCCTAATAACTTACGCGTTTACGAGCGTACTCTTGCTCCGCTTAATATTGAAATAGTGAAAGCCTTCTCAGGACAAGAAGCTTTAGCTATTGCCCACAAGCATGACTTTGCCTTAATATTAATGGATGTGCAAATGCCTTGTATGGACGGTTTTGAAACAGCTTCGCTTATTCTTGACCACCCTAAAACCTGTCGTATTCCGATAATATTTATTACGGCTTTTGCCCGAGATGAAGTGTTTGAATTTAAAGGTTATGACAGTGGCGCTGTTGACTACTTGGTTAAACCTATTAATGAAAATGTAGTTCGTAGTAAAGTATCGATCTTTTTAGCCTTACATAAGGAAAAGCTACAGTTAAGTCATGCTTGTAAAGTTCGCGATCAAGCAGAAGCTGAACTAAGAGTCCACAAGCAGCATTTAGAAGAATTAGTGAAAGAGCGAACGCAAGAGTTAGAAGGTTCTATTGAAAGCTTGATGACTACTCAGAATCAATTAGTCGAGTCAGAAAAGATGGCTTCATTAGGTCGTCTGGTTGCCGGTGTTGCTCACGAACTTAATACCCCCATAGGCGTTGGTATTACCGGTGCATCATTTCTTCATAAAAAAATTTTACATCTCAAAAAAAGCTTTGAAAGTGGTGATATTCGTCGTAAAGAGTTGACTGATTTTATTGAGTGCGCACCACAATCTACCGAGATTATTTTAACCAACTTACACCGAGCAGCAGAACAAATTACTAACTTTAAACTTGTAGCCGTAGACCAAACAAGTGAAAGAAAACGTGATATTAATTTAATTGATTATATAAACCAAGTAGTGAATAGCTTGTCTCCCGCTCTAAAAGTGGCTGCGCATAAGGTAAACGTACTAGGTGATAACCTAATTGAACTGCATACTATTCCCGGTGATATATCACAAATTGTCACTAACCTGATTATGAATTCAATCACTCATGGCTATAAAAATGGTGAACAAGGCAACATAACCATTACTGTGAAACAAGTAAATAAAACTGTAGTACTCACTTATAATGATGATGGGCAAGGTATGGAAAAATCAACGAGCAAAATGATCTTCGAACCTTTCTTTACCACAAAGCGAGGCGCTGGAGGTAGCGGTTTAGGCATGTACATAGTGTACAACTTAGTCAGTCAAAGTTTGTCGGGGACAATATCCTGCATAAGTGAGGTAAATAAAGGCACGCAATTTTTAATCGAATTTCCTTTAGTCTCACAATAGATGAGCAAGCAAACCATCCACAACATTAATTGTTGTCAATATATCTAGCCAGTTTACTACTATTCCCACGCTCCCATCATTGCTAACGTCTTGCTAAGTCAGTCAACAAATAATATAAACTCTACTCTTTAATAATCTACTATTTAGCCAAACACAATATAGGATAAGTTTATGAGTCATGACCGTCGCCAATTTTTAAAATCTGTTGCAGCCATAACCGCCGCAGGTGTTGCCACTAGTGTTACAACAGGTTGCGCTTCATCAAGCACGCCAACGCTAAACTCACCTACTGCCCAAGGTAAGTCTGTTATGGGCTTAGTAGTACCTAAAATGGATGTAGTACGCATAGGTTTTATTGGTGTTGGTGAGCGTGGGTCTGGCCATGTTAAACATTATTGTCATATTGATGGTGTTGAAATAAAAGCAATTTGCGATACTAATGAACGCGTATTAAATGAATCGATAGCCACGGTAGTCAATAAAGGTTTTGCTAAACCCGATCAGTATACTGGTTCAGAATTAGCCTATAAAAAGATGCTTGAGAGAAACGATATCGATATCGTCATCATCTCTACACCATGGCGCTGGCACACCCCTATGTGTGTTGAGACAATGGAAAGTGGTAAACATGCCTTTGTTGAAGTGCCCGCTGCGACCACAAGGGAAGAATGTTGGCAATTGGTTGATACTGCTGAACGTACACAAAAAAACTGTATGATGATGGAGAATGTCTGCTACGGTCGTGATGAACTCATGGTATTAAATATGGTACGCCAAGGTTTATTCGGTGACTTACTTCACGGTGAAGCGGCATATATTCATGAGCTACGCTGGCAAATGAAAGAAATTACCGAAAAAACTGGTTCTTGGCGCACCGCTTGGCATGCTAAAACAAATGGCAACTTATACCCAACCCATGGTTTAGGACCGGTTGCTCAATATATGAATATTAACCGAGGCGATCGTTTCGACTATTTAACCTCAACTAGCTCGCCGGCATTGGGACGACAAGCATATGCTGCTAAAGAGTTTCCAGCTGATCATCAGCGAAACCAGCTTGATTATATTGCCGGCGATATGAATACCAGCATCATTAAAACGGTACAAGGTCGAACAATAATGGTGCAACATGATACCACTAGCCCACGACCTTATTCTCGACATAATTACATCCAGGGTACTAACGGCACTTTTGCTGGTTTCCCCAATAGAATAGCACTAGAAAACGCACCAACGAATATTAAAAAACAATATCAGCAGCAATATGAATTAGCGGTAAAACAATGGCAAAAGAATGGTGAACAAGGTCGTAAACCTAGCCACACAAGTTTCCACCGCTGGGATCATGATATGGCCAAGTGGCAAGAAAATTATGACCATCCATTGTGGTTACAAATGGGTGCTGAAGCAGAACGTAATGGTGGTCATGGTGGTATGGATTTCTTAATGCTTTGGCGTATGGTTTATTGTTTACGTAACGGCCAACCATTAGATCAAGATGTCTATGATGCTGCGGCATGGTCTGTTATCACTCCTTTAAGTGCAGAATCCGTAGCTGATCGCAGTAACTCGAAAGATATTCCTGATTTTACTCGCGGGATCTGGCAGCAAGCCAAGCCACTTGGGATTGTTACTTAAATGACGACTCTTGTTATATTAGCAGCGGGACTAGGCTCCCGCTTTGGCGGAAATAAGCAATTAGCTGAGTTTGGTCCGCAGCAACTCACCTTAATGGAATATAATTTAATTAATGCTGTTGATGCAGGTTTTAATCGTGTGGTATTTGTCATTCGCCCAGAGTTGGAGCCGCTTTTAAAACAGCAAATTATCACTAGATTACCTGACAATATTGATTATGCCTTTGCTTATCAGTCATTTGACGACTTACCATTAAATTGTAATGTGCCTGCGCAGCGGACAAAACCACTCGGTACAGCGCATGCGCTGTGGTGCTGTCGCCATATACTCAAAGAGAGTTTTTCCGTGATTAACGCGGATGATTATTATGGCAAACAAGCATTTAGTTTATTATTGCAACAAGCCCGAAAAACACCTAATGACTATTTGATGGTGGCTTATCAATTACAAAATACCTTGTCGGATTTCGGTGGTGTCAATCGAGGTTTATGTCAGTTTGATAAACAAGGTTATTTAACCGCCATAGAAGAATGCGAGCAGATAAAAACTGACAAACAGAAAATAAAAGGCATCCTCAGTGCGAGCCAACAACAAATAGAACTAGCTGCTGAATGCTTAATCTCGATGAACTGCTGGTTTTTCACTCCCGACATATTCCTAGCATTAGAGCATGCCGTTATAAATATACTTTCGCTGGCAAATGAACAAGAAAGTGAGCTAAATAAAGAATGTTATTTACCTGCAGTGGTCATGCAGCAGATCCAAAATAAAAACAAAAAAGTCAAAGTACTCAGCACTGATGATAGTTGGTTTGGCTTAACCTACCCACAAGACAGCGAGCAAGTGCATGAAAAAGTTACTGCACTATTTGCTAAAAAATAGTACTATCTTGCGTTAATTTGCCACACACACATTTGTTACAGATTAAGGTATTAGCATAAGCCAGCTGGTAAGTACTTACTAGAATAATCACATTGCTAACAATAAAGTAACTACAATATAAGTATTAAAAGCAATGCATAACAAAGCAAAATCACTACATACGGATATAGATACGGTTTTAAATAACTATGACTATGATTTCTCAAAAGTTGAGATTGTCATTCTAGGTAATGGTCATATTAATAATACCTATAAGTTAACCACTCCTGAGTTTGAATTTGTCTTACAACAAATTAATCACGATATTTTCACTAAAACTGTCGAGTTAAGCAGCAACGCACAAAAAATAAATCTGCATCTGTTAAATCAAAAAAATAATGGCAACTACCCGTTATCGGTCCCACAACAAGTATTGACCAAAGCCGGTGCAACCTGCATTAAAATCGGTACTAATTACTGGCGTTTAATGGAATTCATTAGCAACTCTTATACCCTTGAAGAAGTTGAGTCCCCAGAGCAAGCTGCGCTTGTTGCCACAGCCTTCGCAAACTTCAGTTGTGCGTTGAGTGACTTCCCTGCGAATGACATCGCTGTCATTATCGAAGATTTTCATGACATTAGCTTTCGTATGCGTCAGCTTAAAGAAGCTGTTGAAAATGACTTACAAGATCGCTTAGCTGACTGTCAAGCCTTAGTCAATTTTTGCTTTGACCAACAAAACTTTATTAATCATGTGGTCGACATCAGTAAGAAGTTACCGCTACATGTAACTCACAACGATACTAAGATAAATAACCTCTTATTTACCTCCGGTGATAAGCCGTGTGCCGTCATCGATCTTGATACCTGTATGCCAGGCTTACTCATGCATGACTTTGGTGACATGGTAAGAACCTGTTGTAGTAACCTTGCAGAAGACGATACCAGCACAGATAAAATGTTTCTCAAGCTTGATATATTTGAAGCACTTATTCAAAACTATCAGAATGCGTTTGGCGATAAAATGACAACCCTTGAAAAAGACAGCTTAATTGTGGGCGCAAAATTATTACCGTTTATTATCGGTACGCGTTTTTTAACGGATCATTTAAATGGCGATAACTATTTCCAAGTAAGCCGTATAAACCATAATTTAGATCGCGCTATCAGCCAAATTCAATTATTTAGCTTAGTTTCTGAAGCTGAATCTGAGTTAGTGGAATTAGCCCAGTAAGCTAACTCAAAAATATTGTCAGCTTTCTTGTAAGTTTTATCACTCACAGGAAAGCGCAATAATCTTCCAACAAAACAAACAATCCCTGCCCTCTTTATTTCACCTCCTTCTTGCCACTATTTCTGATTGTTCTTATAGCTTTTCCCGCTGTGATACTTCTGTGATTAAACTTCCTATAAAAAGTGATAAAAGCGTGATCTCACAGCGATAATTCCACTTCATACTCTCTTTTAGTTAAACAAAACAACATAAAATAAATCTACCTACAAAGGAAAGTATCATGAAAGTAATCAAGCAATCGCCAATCAAGTCGGCATTAACTGTACTAGCACTATCTCTTGCAAGTTCAACGACTATGGCACAAGAATTATCCATTACTGTCACAAACTTAACGCAAGGCTTGCATTTTACTCCCGTAATTACGGCAGCGCATGCTAGCGACAATCACATTTTTATGGCGAGTGAAATGGCCAGTACTGAACTACAAGCCATGGCCGAAGGTGGTGATATTTCAGGCTTAGTAAGTATGTTAAACAATGCCGACGCTAATATTAATGAAAATCCTGCTGCAGGTTTATTAGCACCCGCTATGTCAGCAAGCTTTACCTTAACAAATGACAGCGCCAATACGCATTTATCACTTGCCGCTATGGTATTACCTTCTAATGATGGTTTTGTCGGTTTAGATAGCTGGGTAATACCTGAAGCAGCCGGCACTTATACCGTATTTTTAAATGCCTATGATGCCGGTACTGAAGCCAATGATGAAATTCGTGGCAGTGGCGCACCTGGAGAAGCCGGTATGCCAGTGCCGCCACCATTAGATGCTGTTATCGGTATGAATGGCACAGGTGTTACCGATATGGAATCTAATGACAAAGTACATATTCACCGTGGCAGCTTAGGTGATAGTGATATGTCTGCAGGTACAAGTGATATTAACAATAGCGTGCAACGTTGGTTAAACCCGGTTGCTAAACTTACTATTACCGTGCAATAAGGAGGCAACATGTTAACTTTTATCACTCAAAAAAAGAGTAGCAACAAATTAACGCTGCAACTACTTATTGCTAGTGTACTCACATTAGGGCTAGCCGCTTGTAATGATAACGATAACGTTGTTGAAGAAGTAGTTGTTGTTCCGGTTACGCCTGTTATGGAATATAGCTATTCAATAACCTTGACTAATCTAACCTATGCGCAGCCTTTATCACCTGTTGCTGTAGCGTTGCACGGCGATACTAAAATGTGGCAAGTGGGCCAGTCAGCCTCTGTTGCTTTAGAAAAGCTAGCTGAAGGTGGCGACAATGCTGACTTCATTGCACTGACAAGTAATATGGCGACAACATCGAGCGAAGGAGCAGTCCCGCCGGGTGCTAGCGTCACTTTAGACATCACCACCACCGAGCCTATGGCAACTTATTTAACGGTTGCGACCATGTTAGTGAATACAAATGACGCTTTCTCGGGTCTTACTGGTGTAGATATATCAACATTAATGCTTAACCAAGAAAAATCATGGCGATTAAACGTCTATGATGCCGGTACCGAGCTAAATAACGAAGCGGTCGGTACTATTCCGGGCCCTGCTGATGGTGGGGTTGGTTATGATGCAACACGAAATGACATAGACCTAGTCGGTTATCATTCCGGTGTTGTTAGTAAAGATGATGGTTTATCCAGCTCAGTATTAACTCAGGCTCATCGCTTTGATAACCCTGCAGTTAAATTAACTATTACTCGAACGAAGTAGTGCACTAGGCCAATGAGCGCTTTAGTTCACTCATTGGCCAAAATATGAAAGATAACATCCTAATTATTGAAGACGAAATTGATATTGCTAAACTTATTAAAGTGCATTTATCCGAACTGGATTTACACTGCGATATTTGCACTCAAGGTGATGAAGCTTTACAACAAGCTTTGACAAAAGACTATCAACTTATTTTGCTTGATGTGATGCTGCCAGGTATTAGCGGCTTAGATATTTGTCGACAAGTTAGACAAGAAAAACCCTTACAATCCATTATTATGCTGACTTCAAAAACGTCAGAAATAGACCGAATATTGGGGCTTGAGTTAGGTGCTGATGACTATATGACTAAGCCATTTAGTATTCGAGAATTACAAGCCCGTGTAAGAAGTCAATTACGGAGGGTTCATGCGGTCATCGCTAAAAACTCCAGTGAGATAAATAGCTTAATCGATGAAGAGAAAGTACCTGAAAAATCCGAACTGTTAGAAGAAACAGGTACATCAATAGGAGAATTGCAGGTTGATCATAGATATCATCAAGTGACCTACAAAAATAAAGCAATTAACTTAACGGCGACAGAGTTTGATCTGATTGATTTTTTCTGTAAACACCCTGATCAGGTATTTTCGCGCGCTCAATTACTTGATGGTGTTTGGGGTTATCATCACAATGGTTATGAACATACTGTTAATTCTCATATTAATCGCCTTAGAAGTAAACTTGAGGAAGATTGTGCTGAGCCAAAGATAATCCAAACCGTTTGGGGCGTTGGTTATAAACTTAATTCTGCCGGTGTAATGCCCCTAGCGTCATCATAATTTACTCCCAAAAATAGCATAAGGACTTCCTCGATGAAAATATCACTTTACCAACGTTTAGCACTAACTCTTTGCGCTGCTTTCATAATAATGGCTTCATTACTCGTTGCTTGGAGTAACTCTTTAGTAGAACAGTCAAAGTACCAAGCAGAGCAAAAATTACATGTAAATCTAGCTGAACATTTAGCCCATGATAACCCGTTATTACAAGATGGTGTTTATGATAAACCCGCCTTAGAAAATCTTTTTCATACACTGATGTTACTAGGACCTGCTTTTGAATTTTATTTTTTAGATGCTGAAGGTAATATTTTAACTTACTCCGCAGACCCAGCTAAAATCAAACGTAAAGCTGTCTCATTAGCACCACTCAAGCAGTTAATTGCTAACCCACAACAAGTGCCTGTTTTTGGTGATGATCCTCGAGGATTTAGTAATAAAAAAATATTTTCAGCTTCCCCCGTATATCAAGGTGATCTGCTGCAAGGCTATTTATATATTATTATTGGCGGAGAAATTTATGATTCTATTTTTAGCCAAGTACAAGGGGATAAAGATTTACAGAAATACGGTGCCTTTGTTATCGCCAGCTTGTTATTACTTCTACTAGTTTTATTAGCGGTATTCCACTACTTCACCCATCCAGTAAGAGAGCTAGCAAGACAAATGCAGGCACTTAAAGCGGTGCAATACGATCAAACAAAAATACAGCTAAAACAATGGGGATCAGTATCAGACCACAGTATTGATAATAATGAAGTACACTTCCTCGGTGCTACGTTTAACGACATGGTGGTACAAATTAATCAACAATTCTCTTTATTGACTGAAAACGATCGAATACGTCGAGAGTTATTAGCGCACTTATCTCACGATTTACGTACACCGTTAGCGACAATGCAAGGTTATGTTGAAACACTGGTTATCAAGGCTGACTCAATTACAGATATTGAGCGTGCACAATACTTAGTAACCGTACAACGTAGTATCGCTCAATTGAAACGCCTAATTGACCAAATATTTGAATTAGCCCACTTAGAGAATGGCCAGGTAACCGTCAACTTAGAAACATTTGCCATAGGAGAGTTATTACATGACATCATGGCAAAGTTTGTACTCAAAGCGGATGAGAAGAAAATTTCATTAGCCTTAAAACCCGCGCAATGCCGTTTTATGGTTTATTCAGATATTGCCAAGCTTGAGCGCATCATGACCAATTTACTTGAAAATGCGATTCGTCATACGAACGAAGGCGGTGAAATAATTATTAACGTCAGTCAAGGCGACAATAAACAAAACAATAAAATAAAAATTGCGGTTATCGATAATGGAAGTGGCATTAGTAAAGCGGATATTGCTTATATATTTGACGCGAGATATCGTGCAAGTAATGCTATTGAGGATAGTACTCATCATACGGGTTTAGGTTTAGCAATTAGCCAAAAGCTAAGCCTGATATTAAACTCAGAGTTAATGGTTAGCAGCGAATTAGGACAAGGTAGTAATTTTTCATTTTCATTGAAAACAGCATAATTAAGTCTATTATTTTTTTAAAAGAAACAGATACACTTACTGTTTAGCCTCACACTTTTGACCATCAAGTATGAGGCTAAATAACTTATTTTTAATTTAACCTTACCATTGAGCTTTATTTAACTTACAAAGCATATTAAATAAGGGCTTGCATCGACTTATATCACAACAAAGTATTGCCTAAAGGTTAACAAATCACCTTGTTAATATGACGACAAGTAATGTTCTCATACGCTATTGAAAAACTGAATTACTTCAAACCCCACCACTACTGATATACAAATAAGACAATAAGTAGCAATAAAATTTATTGACCTTCAAAACTATCCACGCTAAATTGAAAGCGCTTCCAGCATTAAAAACAATATAATTGGAAGCGCTACCAACAATAACTAAAACTACAGCAAATAAGTGTTATATAACCATGAAAATATCTTTACCTAATGATTCTAAATTAACATCAAAAGAGTTTCTCTTCGGAGTCGCTACCGCTTCCTTTCAAATTGAAGGTGGAATAGCGCAGCGCTTACCCTGCATTTGGGATTCGTTTTGTGCGGATGAAGGAAATATCGCCGATAATTCAAACGGGGATATTGCCTGCGATCATTACCACCTATGGAAAAATGATGTTGCAATGATCAAATCTTTAAATGTTGATGCTTATCGTCTTTCTATCTCGTGGGGTAGAGTAATTAATCAAGACGGTAGCCCTAATAATGAAGGCATTGCGTTTTATATTAATTTATTAGATGAGTTAAAGGCCGCTAACATAAAAGCATTTGTTACCCTTTATCATTGGGACCTTCCTCAACATCTTGAGGATAAAGGTGGTTGGTTGAATAGAGAAACGGCTTATAAGTTTCAAGAATATACCGAAATAGTGGTGAAAGCATTCGGTGACCGTGTGCATTCTTACGCAACACTCAACGAACCTTTTTGTAGTGCCTATCTAGGTTATGAAATAGGCATTCATGCGCCAGGCATTAAAGGTAAAGAGTTTGGTAAAAAAGCGGCTCATCACTTATTACTTGCCCATGGTTTAGCGATGCAAGTATTAAAAAAACTAAGTCCAAACACCTTAAGCGGCATAGTGCTTAATTTTACCCCTTGTTACCCGCTTTCTGAAAGTGTAGCCGATATCAATGCTGCAAAATATGCAGATGACTATTTTAATCAATGGTATATAAAACCTATTATCGATGGGCAATACCCTGAAATATTATCACAACTCCCTGAATCACATCATCCAGAAGTTCATCAAGATGACCTAGAGATAATATCTCAACCAATTGATTACTTAGGTATAAATTATTATACAAGAGCAGTTTATCAAGCCGATGACAAAGAGATATTTAGCGCAGTAGAACCTAAAAATGTGCCATTAACCGATATGGGCTGGGAAATATATCCGCAAGGTTTTACTGACTTATTAGTCTCTTTAAATAAAGCCTACACATTACCACCGGTTTATATCACCGAAAATGGCGCGGCGATGCCAGACACAATAAAAAATGATATCGTCGATGATCAACACAGAATTAATTACTATAACAGTCATTTAAATGCTGTTGATAAGGCGATTAAAGCGGGGGTTGATATTAGAGGTTACTTCGCTTGGAGCTTAATGGACAATTTTGAATGGGCACTAGGTTACATGAAAAGATTTGGCATTGTTTATGTTGATTATCAAACTCAAAAGCGAACCATTAAGGCTAGTGGTTATGCTTATCGGGACTTTCTAAATCAACGAAAATAATTTAAATTACATTAAAGAAAATAAAAAAACAGCCTAACAGACGAGATTAACATGCTTAAAATAAAAGAAAAAATTGCCTACGGCTTAGGCGATACGGCTAGTAATATCATCTTCCAAACGGTGATGATGTTTCTGCTTATCTATTATACTGATGTCGTTGGTCTATCCCCGGCGTTAGTGGGTACTCTTTTTCTGGTTGTACGAATATTTGACGCAATAACCGATCCTCTAATGGGGGCGATGGCTGATCGTACCAACACCAAGTGGGGGCAATTTAGACCCTATTTACTCTGGTTAGCCGTTCCTTTTGGCCTCATTAGTGTTTTAGCTTTTTCAACCTTTGATTTATCTGACAATGGTAAAATCATCTACGCCTTTGCTACCTACAGTTTATTAATGATTGTTTATACCGCAATCAATATTCCTTACTCTGCGCTGGGTGGCGTGCTAACCGCAGATCCAAAAGAACGCGTCAGTGTGCAATCTTATCGTTTTGTATTTGGTATGCTAGGCGGCTTGATTGTTGCCGCCGGCACCATGCCGTTAGTTGAATGGTTTGGTGAAGGTGACAAAGCGCTAGGTTATCAGTATACGATGATCGCAATGAGTACATTAGGCGTAATACTTTTTCTACTTTGTTTTGCTGGCACTAAAGAAAGAGTTAGCCCCCCAAAAGATCAAAGTTCAACATTTAAAGAAAATTTTGCTCACCTTTGGCAAAACGACCAATGGCGAATACTTTGTATTGCTGGTTTATTTCTTTTAAGTGGTCAAGTTTTAAGAGGAACCCTTGCTGTTTATTATGTGAAATATTATCTTGGCCAAGCTGAGCTAATTACCTTATTTATGACTTTAGGTATGATCGGCAGTATTCTTGGCGCGGGTTTATCACAAATATTAGCGAAAAGAGTGTGTAAAATAAAAGCTTATATTGCCCTACAATCTATCGCCGCATTCATTTGTATTATTAGCTACTTTGTTGGTAAAGACCAAATCACTATGGCTTTTAGCTTATTCTTCCTCTGGAATTTTTTCTTACAAATGGCAACACCACTACTGTGGGCAAAAATGGCTGATACCATCGATTATGGACACTGGAAAACGGGCATCCGTATCACGGGCATGATTTATTCCGCGGTGGTATTTTTTATCAAACTCGGTGTAGCCATTGGCGGAGCATTAGCTGGTTGGTCATTAGCGTATTATGGTTATCAAGCGGATGTAGAACAAACAGAACTCACCCAGCAGGGTATTCTACTGTCATTTACCATATTTCCAGCCTTAGGTTCAATCTTAGTTGCCTGGGTAATGCGTTGGTACACCTTAGATGATAAAAAAGTAGATCAGATCCATAAAACATTACAACAACGAGCATTGTAATCCCACAAAAATAACCAGGCTTGCATAAGACTAATCACTATTTTTCTTTATTGATGATTAGTCTTATAGCCGTTACTGATAATTCTACAAAGTTAAAGTCCACCTGAATATCCCCTACTGTTCAAAATGTAATTTCACTTTTTTGAGCCTATTCAATTTTAGGCACTACAATTGAGTAAGACTTATCTTCTCTGTTATTACAGTCACAAAAAAGTTCGATAGGTATAAATATCAACCGACACCTGCACATTAAGTAAACAACTAAAATTCAATGACCTGCCAATTAAAACACCGATAAAAATGAGTAAAAACTCTAAATGTTTTTTACACTATTTAACAAATTTGTATTGACCTAGTAATGAAACTGTTTTAATTTGTGAAAGCGCTTCCAAAGCAAGTTGTATTTTTTTTAACTCAAACTGGAAGCGCTTCCAAAATATAATATATTAAAAGACATATAATTAAGTGTTAAGGGGATACACATGAGACAACATAATTTTAAAAAGACACGTTTAGCAACAAGCTTATCATTAATATTAGGCGCAACAGTGATAGCTCCTACTTTTGCTGCAGAAACTGAAGTGAAAAAAACAGACAATGTTGAAGTGATTGAAGTTACCGGTATTCGCGGTAGCTTAATTAAATCAATGGATATCAAGCGTAGCTCACAAGGTGTAGTGGATGCCATATCATCAGAAGACATGGGTAAATTCCCAGATTCTAACTTAGCAGAGTCGTTACAGCGCATCTCAGGTGTATCCATCGACCGCTCTAACGGTGAAGGCTCTAAAGTAACTGTTCGTGGTTTAGGTCCAGACTTCAACTTAGTCACCTTAAATGGCCGTCAAATGCCTTCGTCCAACCTTGAATCTACCGTCATTAGTAATTCACGTTCTTACGACTTTGCAAATATTGCCTCTGAAGCGATCAGTGGTGTAGAGGTTTATAAAACAGGAAGAGCTGATGTTTCTAGTGGTGGTATCGGCGCAACTATAAACATTTTAACAGCAAGACCCCTTGATACTCCTGGACAAAAAGCATCCATTGGCATCAAAGCCGTAATGGACCAATCAACGGATGAAGGGGATAGCGTCACTCCTGAGTTATCAGGTCTTTATAGTAATACTTTTGCCGATGATACGATTGGTTTTGGCGTTTCATTTAGTCATCAAGAGAGAAATGGGGCGACTAAAGAAGCCGTTGTTCCACAATGGCATACCCAAGCAATTGCCCCCGTTGACGGCTGGAATGGTGGTATCAACAATACTGATTGGGAAGAAGGTGACACATTCAACCGCCCACAGCAATTTCGTTACAACTTTACTGAATTTGATCGCACCAGAGATAATGGACAGCTAGTATTTCAATATGCACCAAGTGATAACCTTATTATTACCGCTGATTATACTTTTTCAGAACAAACCGTTGAGTCAACATCAAACGGTATCGGTGCTTGGTTTTGGGAAGGCGAAACTATTGATGGCAGTTTAAATGAATTCACAACGGGCACAAACCACTCCCCTGTTGTCTGGCATTCTGGTGCAGGCCCTGATTTATCATTTTCAACATCAGAGTCAGCTCAAAAAAATAAAAATGAATCTATTGGCTTAAATTTAGAATGGCAAGTTAATGATAATCTAAGTTTTGGTGTTGATTTCCACGATTCCTCAGCAACGTCAAAAGCTGATAGCCCATACGGTAATAGCTCTACCATTGAGTATGCAGTTAACTCTCGTCAAAGCACCACCATTGATTTCAGACCTGACTTCCCAGTAATGTCTATTTCACAATTAGACGGATTGACCGGCGCTCCATCTGAATTGATTACTACAGGTAGCTCCCTTAGAAACAGTCAGTTTGAAAATGACCTGTCTCAAATTCAATTATCCGGGCAATACGTTTTTGATGACGGCGTTATTAGTAGTATCGACTTTGGTATATCTAAAACAGATAACGATGTTCGTGCTTCTATTATGACAGCCCAACGTGATACTTGGGGTGGTGAAGGCAGTGTTGATGACGTTACCGATGATTTATTCACTGCTAACAGCAGCTCTTCTCAACTAGATGATTTACCAAGTACAGGCACCAATGCTGCTGGTGAAACTATTGAACTTTTTGACTTGTTCTACAATTTCAGTTTTGCCGATGCCGCAGCTGAAGTAGCTTCTTACGCTGCTCCAAATAATAGTAACAACGAAGTTTCAGCGGGTATCTGGCCTTGTGCAGATCGTTTTTGTGTCAATGAAAACTGGACCACTGACGAGCTAATATCAGAAGAATATACGGCTATTTATGGTCAAATAAACATGGAGTTTGAAATTGCAGATATGCCACTAGATATATCAGCAGGTTTCAGATATGAAGAGACTAAAGTTAATGCTAGTGCCATGGTACCTGCTTATACGGGTGTAGATTGGGTTTCTAACAACGAATTTGCGACTGTTGATACCGGTGAAAGCGCATTTACGAACTTTAGTGGTGATTATAATAACTTTTTACCTAACCTTGATATCAGTTTAGATATTACTGATGACTTGGTCGCTAGAGCGTCATTTGGCAAAACACTTTCAAGACCTACCTACAATAACATTCGCGGTGGTGTTGGTATTGGTGAAGTAAGACAAGGTTTCGCTACAGCTAGCAGTGGTGATCCAGGTTTGATTCCTTTTGAATCGACCAATGTTGATTTATCTTTAGAGTGGTACTTTGATGAAGGAAGCTACTTATCTGTCGGTTACTTTAAGAAAGATATCGAAAACTTTATTGGCACGAAGACAACACCAGGTGAATTATTTGGTCTAAGAAGCCCTACCAGTGGACCTCGCTTTGAAGAAGCCATGGCCGCCGTTGGTAGTAGTGATAATACTGCCATTAGACAATACATTTTTGATAACTATCCAGAATCAAGCACCATAACAGGTGTAGACGCTGGAGGAACAACTACAGGTCAAATACATTCAGTTGCCGGAGATGATCTAATTCAATTTGATATCACTGTGCCATTTAATGAGCGCGATGCTACTGTCGACGGTTTTGAGATTGCTTTCCAACATGCCTTAGAAAGTGGATTTGGTATTCAAGCCAACTTAACGTTTGTCGATAGTAATGCTAAATATGATGCTAGCGTTTTTGACAGTCAGTTTGCTCTACCTGGTTTAAGTGATACTGCCAACTTAGTCGCATTTTATGATAAAAATGGTATCCAAGTGCGTATCGCTTATAACTGGCGTGACGAATTCTTAGTTTCAACAAACAACAACCTTAATAACCCGCGTATTAATGAGTCTTACTCACAAATTGATATCAATGCGAGCTATAACATAAGTGAAGACTTCGTTGTGTTTATTGAAGGTATTAACATTACCGATGAAACTCAACGTATGTATAGCCGTAGCAGAAACGAATTGTTAAATGCTATTCAATCCGGTCCTCGTTACAATATCGGCGCTCGTTATACTTTCTAACGACGTAGCTATATTTTAAAAAACCGCCTTCGGGCGGTTTTTTTATCAATTAAAACAAATATTTCTTTACGTTATATTTCAATTTAAAAGAGGTTAATTATGTCAAATCATCAAATGTTGAATAATGAGCAACATAAAGGCTTGAAGGTTCATACACAAAGAAGCTCAGCATTGGGCGATAATATAATGCTTACGCTTACCTTTCCTAATGAGTTTTACAACATCCAAGCGCATTACCCTATTGTTTTTCACAAAGATGAAGTAACAGAGAAATTTCAATCATATGTTTTGCTAGGCTTAGAAAAACAAGAAAATTTGTTTTTAAACAACGGCGGTTGGGATTGTGGTTATCTTCCTTATACCATTAAGGCTCAACCGTTCTTAATTGGTTTCCAGAACCAAGAACTTAATGGAAAAATACAAAAGCAAAGAGTAATCCACCTTGATGTCGATAGCCCTAAGCTAAATAAAGAACAAGGTGAAAATATATTTACCGAGTTCGGTCAAAATACGCCTTTTATTGAGCATATAGGCGACGTTTTAGGGGAAATAGATAAGGGATTTGAAGAAAGTGAAGACTTTTTAAACTTGTTAACTCAGTACGACTTGCTAGAGAAATTTGTTTTTGATATAGAACTAATCGATAAAAGTCATAATAGATTATCAGGCTTCTATACTATAAACGAAGAAACACTGAATAACTTAACATCTCAACAGCTTACTGAGTTAAGTAAGAAAGGTTTTTTAAAACCTCTCTATATGGCTGTCGCATCACTGCTAAATATGGGTGAACTAATCAAAAGAAAAAACAAAAAAATACAAATAAAATAGAGAAATAACATGTTAGGAACCCTTAAAGACGTTGTCAAAGTGGAAGGCATTAAAGCTTGTGATGTTCCTGCTTTTATTTACAATTCTAAACAACCACTTATTTTAAAAGGGTTTCTTAACGACTGGCCTATCGTTAAAAAAGGGCAAGAATCAAAAGCATCATTACAAAATTATCTATTAAAACATGCTAATGGCCAAGATGTAGTGGTTGGTCACGGGCCGGCTGATATTGACGGACGAATATTCTACAACGAAGCCGTTACCGCGCTGAATTGTAAAGCCTACAAAATGTCTTTATCAAACTTATTTGAGCATATAAATAAGCACCAAAATGATACGACTCCTCCGCTGTATTATATGGGCACGACTTCAGTAGAAGGTCACTTTTCCAATTTAAGAGAAGAAAACAATATTCATATTGAAGGTAAATCGCCGGCTATGAATCTGTGGATGGGTAATCAAAGCACAATACCTGCCCATTACGATGTGCCTAACAATATTGCCTGTAATGTATATGGTAAAAGGCGTTTTACTTTATTTCCTCCTGAACAAATTGACAATCTTTATATTGGTCCGCTTGATTTTACTCCTGCAGGACAATCAATAAGCCTCGTTGATTTTAAAAAAACCGACTTTAATAAATACCCTAAATTTAAACAAGCATTAGAACATGCTCAAGTTGCTGAGCTAGAGGCAGGTGATGCCTTATTCTTACCCAGCATGTGGTGGCATCATGTAGAAGGCCTAGCGCATTTTAATTTATTAGCGACATTTTGGTGGTCATCCACTGATCATCTTAACGATGAGTCGGGTAACGCTTTACTGTATTCAGTCATGGCACTTCGACACTTACCTAAAGATAAAAAAGATATCTGGTTTAACTTATTCAAACATTATATTTTTGATGCTCCACCGCTAGATCACATTCCAGAACATGCAAAAGGGCTGCTCAATCCCCAAAATGCAAGTGCATTACGAAAGTTTAAAGATTATCTAATTAAACGTTTACGCTATTAGAAAGGAATTACCATGAATAATTTATCAGAAGTAAAAAATGTTGTTATTGCTGGTGGAGGAACTGCTGGTTGGATGGCGGCAACAGCATTAGCAAAGCTCATTGGTAATAATTTAAATATTACTTTAGTGGAATCAGATGCAATATCCACGGTTGGTGTTGGTGAAGCAACCATTCCTCCCTTGTTAACCTTTCATAAAATGTTAAAGATTGATGAAGCTGAATTCATGAGTAGTGTAAATGCAACATTTAAACTAGGCATCAACTTTGAAAACTGGAAAGATACCAGTAGTGAATATTTTCATTCCTTTGGTACCACTGGTAGAGATTGTTGGGCGACAACATTTTTACAATTTTACCATCGAAGTAAAAAAGAAGGCTATCAAGCAAAGTATGAAGAATACTGTTTAGAACTCCAAGCAGGATTAAATGAAAAGTTTGCCCACCTGCCGAATAGTGGTTTGAAATACGCTTACCACATGGATGCCACGTTATACGCAAAATTTTTACGTAACATATCTGAAAAGCATGGTGTTAACAGAGTTGAAGGTAAAATAGAGCAAGTAAATATTGATGAGAATTCAGGCTTTATAAAATCACTCACCTTACTTTCAGGTCAAACGATAGCAGGTGATTTATTTATTGACTGTACCGGTTTTAGGGGCGTGCTAATTGAACAAGCTTTGCATACTGGCTATGATGATTGGTCACACTGGTTGCCATGTGATCGCGCTGTTGCAGTGCAAACTGAAAGTACTGAAGAGCCTAAACCTTATACACGTTCAATTGCTCATGAATCCGGATGGCAATGGAAGATCCCATTACAAAATAGAACGGGTAACGGCCTTGTCTATTGTAGTAAATATTTAAATGATGAAAATGCTGAAAAGCTTTTACTTGAAAATGTTGAGGGGAAGTTATTAAAAAAACCTTTATTTATTAAGTTTACCCCTGGCCAGCGCCGCAAGCATTGGAATAAAAACTGCGTTGCATTAGGTTTATCTAGTGGTTTCATTGAGCCATTAGAATCTACCAGCATTCATTTAATTCAACGAGGTATTATTAGACTGATGCAAATGTTCCCTAAAACAGGGATAACTGACTCTGTAATAAATGAATATAATTATCAATCCGAAGAAGAGATTCGATACATTAGAGATTTTATCATTTTGCACTATCATGTTACCAATAGAAACGATTCAAACTTCTGGCGTTATTGCAGCAAAATGGATGTGCCAAGCTCACTGAGTCATCGTATTGAGCTATTTAAGGAGCACGGCTATGTATTTAAAGCACCATGGGATTTATTTGCTGAAAACTCTTGGATTCAAGTTATGTTAGGACAAGGTTTATCGCCACAAAGTCATCATCCAATAGCTGATATGTTATCAGTAGATGAACAAGAGCTGTTCTTAGGTGGTATCAAAAACTCGATAGAGAAAACAGTCAAGTCACTACCTACGCATAAACAATATTTAGATCAATATTGTAAATCAAAAATCTAATCACCGTAATAATAAATACTTAGAGCATAGCTATCACTTTGATACGGCTCTAAGTGTTTAATAAGTAATGATTAAGGCACATGGTTACAATAAATTGATATTTAATGCTTAAAACAACATTCTGTTAGTCAATAATATTTCGGATGATAAGTTAAGAGGTATTTAAAACATGGACATCAGACTAAAACGGTTCACTATTTCTCACCTTCCTATCGTTAGCATGATGACTATCACTTGCATGATTTCTGCTAATGTCAGCGCCTACATTGCCCCTAATGACAATAACCCTAATGACGATAGCTTTAACTGGCCCGGTGGCGCTAGAGCTGCGGTCAGCTTGTCTTACGATGACGCCCTGAATAGTCAGTTAGATAACGCTATTCCGGCGCTTAATAAATATGGTTTTAAAGGATCTTTTTACCTGACTTTAGCTTCAAAGGTAGTCAAGGAACGTAGAGAAGATTGGCGCACTATTGCCGAGCAAGGCCATGAACTAGGTAACCATACTATCAATCATGCCTGTAGCGGCTCTTTACCCAACCGGCAATGGGTAGATAAACATAACGATCTTGATAACAAAACAATGGCGCAGATAAAACAAGAAATTATCGACGCTAATAACTTATTAAATGCCATTGACGGTCAAACCATTAGAACCTTCACCCTGCCCTGCGGCGACGCTATCGTTGACGGAAAAAATTTACTGCCTGAAATAGCGGAGTACTTTATCGGTATTAAAAGCCATGTTAATGTTATTCCAACCTCC
Organism: Colwellia sp. 75C3; assembly: GCF_002836255.1. Classification (GTDB taxonomy): domain Bacteria; phylum Pseudomonadota; class Gammaproteobacteria; order Enterobacterales; family Alteromonadaceae; genus Colwellia. The sequence goes on from NZ_PJAU01000054.1 coordinate 217,231, forward strand.
ATGAGTAGCTTTAATCCGATGAATGCCCCCGTTGTTGCGCCTGTAGGAGTCAGCGGTCAAGCCTTAATAGATCAGGTTATATTAGCGGCACAAAACAATAGTATTGCTAGCTTTACCTTTCATGGTATCGGCGCTGAGCATTTGGCGGTTTCTACTGAGGCTCACCAACAACTTTTAGACTATTTAGCAAAAAACAAAGCCAGTTATTGGGTAGATACATACCGCAATATCAGCCTCTATATTAATAAGAACAATAACACTCCCCTTCAATAAATAGCCCTGACAATCATTGGTTTTTAAATAAAAATAGCGACCTATAGGTCGCTATTTTTGTTTATAATACTGAAAAAAAAGCACTTAACTATATTTATACCCGTTATCATTTAAGATGCGGGTCTCAGAGTGCTTGAGCAATTTCACAGCAACGATGGAGTGATGTTGCTCAAGCGCTTCTTTGATTAGTAACGGGTATATATTAAAGCGCTGGTGCTTGATGGCCTTCGACCAACGCAGCATCATCAGCAATCGCTTCACAACCTGCTCCTGTTGATGGCGAAACAGAACATTCATACACTCTGACATAATCAATTTCTAATGATTGAGGAAAAATACTTTCATCAATACCTTTCCCATTAACATTGGCAGCCCAAGCGCCACCCACAGCAAAGTTTAACAATAAATGAAATTTTTGGTCAAATGGGGCACCATCTTCACCATTAACTAATACGCCATCATTATTCATATATTGTGAGTACCATCCAGTATCCCGTTGCGTAGCAAAATGAATATCATCAACATACCAGCGAATCTCTCCGGCTTGCCATTCAACCGCGTATTCATGAAAATCATCTGCTGGGTTTATGCCTCCAGGTAAATTAAATGCTTGCCCCGAATACACATTCTCAGGCCATGCTCGTCCATAATGTAAGGTACCATGAACTCTTGATTCTTCCTGATCTGCCGAGGCACCACTCTCATCAGATTTGGCTTTTAAGTTAACCGCTTCCATAATATCGATTTCGCCAGAGCCAGCCCAACCGCCGTATGCCCAGTCAGTGGGTAACATCCAAATAGCAGGCCAAGTCCCTTGTCCTTGTGGTAATTTCGCGCGAATTTCAAAGCGACCAAATGTCCAATCACCTTTGCTTTTACTGCGTAATCTCGCCGAAGTATAAGGTAAAGTGCGGGTATTACTCGGATTATAATTAGCATCATCATCTTGAGCCGCCGGACCAGTAAAGTTTTCCTTCAAAGCAACGACTTTCAAAATACCTTGCTCAATAAAGGCATTTTCAGCGCGGTCGGTATAACATTGCTGCTCGTTATTACCTCCGCCAAAACAATTAACTTCCAAAGACCACTTAGTTAAATCAATGATTTCATTTTCAAACTCATCCTGCCAAACCAGTTGCCATTGGTCACTAATTAATACCATTTGGGCAGGATCTTCAGTATTAGTGTCAGTAATGGTATCAGGTATTATTGAGTTATCTGGAGTTGTTAATTCTGCTGGTGCTGCTGATTCAGAACTGCCACCACAAGCGGTTAAGCCGATGGTAATACAAATTATCATCATGCCTTTTGAAAAACGTCTCATAATTTCACCTCTATTTTTATTATTTTAGTTAGTTAGTTAGTTAGTTAAAGTCTTCTATAAAGCTATGGCTGTAACTTTATATAAAATAAAATTACAGGCAAATGATAAGATGATGACAACACAAATTATCATCATCTTTTTTGAAAACTGTTTCATATTTTATCCATATTCTTAAACGTTCAAGAAACTTCTGTAGTGACTTTCTAAAAGTCTATTATGTATTCATTTTCATTAGGTGAGTTTTTATGAAAAAAAGAGACGCTAAAACGTTAAAGGCGCTACTTTTTCAATAACCTCTTGAGTCTGCTTAGACAAAAATGAATTTTTTAAGTTGAATATTTTTCTTTGACCAAGTTTTGCGGACGTTAGCATATTTTTAGTCACGGGGTGACTATCAAACAGTCGGAGAAAACTTCCGTTTTTTTCAGCTTTTATTAAACCTATTTCTATACGTTTTTTTAGTTTTTGATTATCATTACTGACAAAAAAATAATAGGGCGAAGGATAGTGTAGCGCCAGTGATGACTCTACTTGCAGTCCTTTAAACATCGTTATTTCATTCCAAGGTTCATGTAATGCTCTGGGCATATAATCAAAGCGACCGTGCTGGAGCATATTAAATAAAGTTTTATGGCCAGGGCCAGTGATTAACCGATAATGGTTATCGGTTAAAATATAAGAATCTGGCCAATCATATCCTTGTCCCGCAAAGAGTTTTTTAAGTTGTTTCGCACTTTTTATTTTAGAAAACGTGTCTTGTTGGCCCTGTTTTATTAAAAAAATGCGGTAACCACCTAAACCTCTGAGTATTGGTATCCTGATAGGATTTAATTCTTGCTCACGCTTTTGCGAGGTCATCGTCCAAATGACGCTTAAGTTTCGATTATTTTTAATCTCAACTATCGCTCTATTTTGAAACATAGGTTGAATAGCTTTTTTAAGCTGATATTCACCAAATTCTTCTTTCGAATTTTCAAGCGCTAGTTTAAGTAATGCCAGGTAATACGCATCCTCTTTGAATTTCCCCTCATCATACCAAGGATAAAATATAGTATCAGTAGCGTGAGCTACACTGCTCATTGAGAAGAGAATCACTATGAAAATGCTATAAAAACTATGCATTACTTAAACTTAACCTATTTATTCATGACAAGAGATATTTGCTGAATCAGCACTATTTGGCTTTATAAAAACATCCATGAAATCGATGTCCAATTGTGCCTCAGTGGATAAAGCAAATGGACCGATAATTTTACTTAAATCTGCCCCCGCTTTTTCAAAGCACTGTAAATCAATAGTAAGGGTCTGCCATTCATTAACCTTTAATGATGATAGCGTCTTCGCGATATTGACTTTACCTAGACATTTATCACCACAAGACATTGATACATATATGCCTTGCTGTGCTAATAAATCTTGCTTCTCAGGTAAGCGCACCGTTAGTTCAAGTATCGAATTAGCCTTGTTATAAGGCGTTAAATCAATGGCATGTAAGCTAGTAAAAGCAACGTTACCCTTTTCTGAGCCCTTAAAGACAACTCTTCTGGCATCTTCTTGAACATTTCTATCAATGGTTCGTAAATATACCGCTTTATTTTCAATGATACTGCTGGTCATAACACGAGAAGAATCACTATCTGTTATCACCATTTTCCATGGTGCCTTTATAGCGCTTTCAAAGAGGGTGATTTTTTGTAAACTTGCTGTAGTTTGTTGGATGCTAACGTCTAAATCATCGGACAATATACTTTTATCACCGTAGCTCAAACCAAAACCATAAGGCAGTAACGGCTGATAATCTTTATCAAAACGATTTACCTTAGTTTGGTTAGCGGCTGAAGGCCAAGAGTATGACAACTTACCAGTGAAGTCATAGTTGATAGCACCATTTTCCTGAGTAAAAAGCACGTCAGCCACTGCAACACCTTCTGAGCCTGGTAACCACAGGACAACAAACGCATCTGATGCATTTAGTTCAGCATTAATCCACAGTGGACGACCACTAATAAATAACGAAACAACGGGTATGCCCTCTGCTTTAAGTTTCGTTAATAATGCTAAATCTTGTTTAACACCTTGTTGGTATTCTAGGTTTTCAATATCGCCTACGCCTTCTGCATAGGGCTCTTCACCAAAAACAACAATAGCAACATCAGGCTTAGCTTTATAAATGCCATCAACATTGAGTTCAACACTGCCTCCTTGAGTCTTAATTATCTGCTCAATGCCCGTATAAATAGAACTGCCACCAGGAAAGTCATCATTAACGTTATTAGTGCCTTGCCATGTAATAGTCCAACCACCGGACTGTTTGCCAATATTATCGGCGCCATCACCCGCAACAAGAATATGCTGGTTTGCTGACAGCGGTAATAAATTGCCGTTGTTTTTCAATAAAACTAATGACTCTCTTACGGCTTGTCTGGCAACTTCTCTGTGCTCAATAGCACCAATTAGTGCTGTTTTTCCTGAAAGTGCTCTTTTAGCAGGGCTTGGTTTATCAAAAATCCCCGCTCTAAACTTAACCCGCAATATTCTAGTGACAGCATCATCGATACGAGTTTGCGCAATCTCACCACTTTTTACTTGGGCAATAGTATTCTCATAAAGTGGCTTCCAAGCATCTGTTGGCACCATAAAAATATCTAAACCCGCATTTACCGCTTGAGCACAGCTTTCATTTGAACAACCTTTGATTTGTCCATGACCATTCCAGTCACCCACAACAAAACCATCAAACCCCATACGATCTTTTAACACATCGGTGAGTAAGTATTTATTGCCATGATTCTTTTTACCATGCCAACTATTAAACGATGCCATAACGGATTGAGCGCCAGCAGTTAAACCACCAACGTAACCTTGACCATGCACATCAAGTAAGACTTGCTCAGATGAGATATTATTTCCTTGATCATCGCCACCTTCAGTCCCACCATCACCGATAAAGTGCTTTACTGTACTGATAACACGCTTATCACCAAGAAAATCTTTATTCGCAGCGCCTTGCAATCCTTCTACTATCGCCGATGAATATTTTCTAACAATCTCAGCATCTTCAGAATAACCTTCATACGTTCTGCCCCAACGGTCATCAAGCACGACAGCAACTGTGGGCGCAAAAACCCAGTCTATACCGGTGACCATGACTTCTGTTGCGGTAATAGCAGCAATTTTTTCAATTAACTCAGGATTATTTGTTGCCCCTAAACCAATATTATGAGGAAACAAAGTAGCCCCGATAACATTGTTATGTCCGTGAACGGCATCTGTGCCCCAGATAGTAGGAATACTATTGCCATCTAAGCTATCGTCGATTGATGCTTGGTACATGTCTTCAGCTAAATTGACCCAGTCATTCGGTGTTGCATGTTTATCATTATTTGGAAAAGCACCTCCTCCATTAAGGTAAGAGCCAAAACCATATTTACGCATATCTTCAACGGTAATATCTTTAATCTCTGGTTGAATCATTTGTGCCACTTTTTGTTCAAGTGTCATGGTAGCTAATAATGATGCGACTTTAGCTTCAATAATCGGATCGGCCTTTACTGCTATATCAAGTTTTGGCCAGATACCAACATTAGTTGATGCTTTTGACTGTTCCGATGATGCGGCTTTATCGAGCGTTATGGTCGAGTCTGTTTCTTGCTTTGTGCCATTACAGCCAACAAGCAGCGATGTTATCGCCAAGCAAAATATACTGGCACTAGCCTTAGAACTAAGTAGGTTGCTTTTAATTATATGTTTCATAGTTTTTTCTTAATTACGTTAATTATTGGCGCTAATTATTAATATTTAATCCGCGAAAAATCGAATACCATCTAGTTGGCTTTCACTTTGACTTTACTGCCTGAAAGACCGTAATAAGCGATAAAGAAATAGCAGAATATAGGTAGGACAAATGCAGGTTGAACACCAATACTGTCAGCTAAAAGCCCTTGAAAAAGAGGTATAATGGCTCCGCCAACAATCGCTAAACATAATATACCCGACCCTTGGCTGGTATGTTTGCCAAGACCATTAATCGCTAAACTAAAAATAGTTGGGAACATAATTGAATTACATAATCCAACCAATAAAATGGCTACCATCGCAAGTGTGCCAGATGATAAAACAGCCACTAAAATCAATATAACGGCAAGAGTCGCGTTAAAAAATAGCGCTTTACCCGCAGCTACTTTCTGCATAACAACAGCACCGACAAAACGACCAACCATGGCTCCGCCCCAGTAATAAGCAATATATTTTGCCGCCTCGGATTCTTCCAGACCAGCGATAGTAGGGTCAGCTAAAAAGCTAACTAAAAAACTCCCTATTGCGACTTCGGCACCAACATAAACGAAGATACCAACAGCACCGAGTACTAAGTGGCTGTATTGCCATGCACTACCCGTATCTTTAGATAAGTATTTATTATCTATATCATCTGTAACCGATAAGTTAGGTAGTTTTAACCAAGCAAAAATAGCAGCAAGCCCTAATAACATTGCGGCAAGAAATACATAAGGCATTTGCACCGCTTCTGCTGACGCTTGAGCAGACATTGATTCTGAGGCATGGTTCAATATCAAAAATGCGCCAAAAAATGGTGCTACGGTCGTACCTAAAGCATTAAACGCTTGAGTCATGGTTAAACGAGATGAAGCCGTTTTAGCATCGCCTAACATACTGACATAAGGGTTAGCGGATACTTGCAATACAGTAATTCCACTGGCAAGGATAAATAGTGCCATCAAGAAAACCGGGTAGCTGTGCATGTTGGCCGCGGGATAAAAACATAAACAACCAATGGCTGCAATGACCAAGCCTAAAACAATGCCCTTTTGATAACCAAGCTTTTTAACCAGCAAACCTGCAGGCAGAGAAACAATAAAATAAGCTCCAAAAAAGCAAAATTGTACCAACATAGCCTGACTATACGATAAGTCGAACACGCCTTTTAAGTGCGGAATTAAAATATCATTTAAACAGGTAATAAACCCCCACATAAAAAATAAAGAGGTTAATGACGTTAGTGCAAAAGTATAATTTTCACTACCACCTTTGGTTGAATATTCAATATTCTGTGTCTGTATTGATGAGCTCGCCATCTTTTTCTCCCCGCGTAAGTTCTTTGTTTTATGTATTAACTAATATGTGTTTTAGTTTTTTTTGCGCCTGCCAAACAACTGGAAGCGCTTCCATTCTTGATCCATATCGTACAAATTGCAACACATTTACAGAAAAAACTGGAAGCGCTTTCAATCAATAGACGCCTATGGGATAGTAAACTTATGTCGCATCAGGTATTCAGCTGGGTATGACATTTATTTTCATGTTAAAGTAATCAAAATATTTATATTCATTATCACGCTAAAGGACAATAATGGCGACGATCTACGAAGTTTCAGCACTTGCTGGCGTATCACTATCTTCTGTATCAAGAGTTTTAAATGATCATGAGCACGTTAGTGAAAAAACTAAAAAGAAAGTCATGGCGGCAATGGCTGAATTAGAGTATCGCCCAAATCCGGTTGCTCGTTCTTTAGCTTCCAGTCGTTCAGACAGTATCGGTGTATTAGTTTCAGAGCTTCACGGACCATTTTTTGGTGACATGTTAAGTAGTATTGAATTAGCGCTAAGAAATGCAGGAAAGCACGCTGTGATAACAGCAGGACACAGTGATGAAGAAAGTGAAAAGAAGGGCTTAGATTTTTTAATAGATCGAAATTGCGATGCGCTTATATTATTAGTAGATGCAATGTCAGATGACGATTTAATTAAACTCAGTCGAAATAAAACACCTTTCGTTATTTTAAACCGTAATATCCCTGAAATAAGAGAAAACTGTTTCTATTTAGATAATGAATTAGGTGGCTATTTAGCCGCGAAACATTTAATAGAATTGGGTCATAAAGATATCGCATATATCTCGGGTCCACTATCAAAACAAGATTCGACTGAACGCTTAACGGGTCATAAAAGAGCATTAATCGAAGCTAAAATCCCTTTTAATAAGGCTTTATTTTATGAAGGTGATTATCTGACCCAAAGTGGTAGAGACGGAATTAGCAATTTTATCGAAAATAAAGTTTTATTCACTGCTGTAGCTTGTGCAAATGATGAAATGGCATCAGGAGCAATGAGGGGAGCAAGAGATAATAGCATTAATATTCCTTCTGATTGCTCAATTATTGGTTTTGATAATGCTTATTTTACAGAGTATTTATTTCCGCAATTATCGACAATTAACAACCCAATTAAAGCAATGGCAAAAATGTCCACGGAATGGATATTAAAAAATGTTTACAAGCAAAAAGACCTAGAGATAAAGAATTTATTTTCCCCTGAACTCATTAAAAGAGAATCTGTCGTAAAAGTGATTACAGGGATAAAGCAATAATCGAAATTTTTTGGTCGCCTGATAATTCAAAAATGAAAGGCTCCTCTTGCTACGATTTTGTATTATTGTAGCCTGAAAAAACCTAGTAGTATAATCAGCTCAGCGTCATTCGCGGTGACATTATGTATAGTCACACAATGGATTTAAATGAGTAACTAAGCTAATTTAACATTGCGTTTGTGCCGTTAACGCCAAGATATTTTGTTGTGCATCAATCAGTTGTTTACTTACTAGCTTTTGATGCTTAATCGCCTCATCAAGGGCGATAAGGTGCATAGCATTATTCTTCTCTGCCACCATCACATTGCTTTCACCACTAATAATAGCTTGAACAGCAGCCACGCCCATCTTTGTTGCTAATATTCTATCTTTAGCAATAGGTGATCCACCTCGTTGAATATGCCCTAAAAGACAAGCGGTACATTCAATGTCAGCTTGCTTATTTAATTGTTTAGCTAGTTCAAAAGCGCCACCAGGCCAAAGGTTTTCCGCAATAACAATAATATAACTACCATGACGATTTTTTTGCGCCGCTTTAATTTCATTAGCTAACTGCAATAACCTTACTTGTTGATCATCAACAGGGAAATTTTCAAAAGAGAGCACTTGCTCTGCCGCACAAGCAATACCAACATTAAAGGTAATGTGGCCACTATGTCGTCCCATTAATTCAACAATAAATATCCGTTCAAATGCATCAGCGGTATCACGAATTTTATCAATCGCTTCTATGCCGGTATTAACAGCCGTGGCAAAACCTATGGTGTAGTCAGTCCCATCTAAGTCATTATCTATCGTGCCGGGAATACCAATCATCCGACCCGACCAATGTTGTTTAAGCGCCAATAAGCCAGAAAAAGAGCCATCACCACCTATGACAATAAGTCCATCGATATCATGCTCATTTAACGTCTTTGCTGCTATTTTTAAACCTTTTTCTTCATGCATTAACTGACAGCGAGCACTTTTCAATATTGTGCCACCTAGGTGGATGATGCTATTTACCTTTACCAAGGTTAATGGTTCAGCCATAGCAATATGCTCTTCACATACCAAACCATTAAAGCCATGATAAAATCCTACCACCTCTATATGATGGTGATGAGCAGCTAACACTACCGCACGAATAGCGGCGTTCATTCCTGGCGCATCGCCACCACTAGTTAAAATGCCAATTCGTTTAATTTTAATCGCTGCATTGCTAGTGATAACTCGATCCTTTTAATCAATGATTCGGTATATTTCCCACTTGGGCGTACCCGAAACCACATGTGGCTCTAAGGTTTTACTCCATGCTTTATGTTCTTCAATATCACCTAGTTTCTGCCAAGCATCATTGAGCTCAGTCAAACTTTCTATCGTTATTTCCGAAATAATACTCGACTCAAGCGCTCCAACAGAGCCGACTAAAATTCTAGAGTTATCTTTAGTCCAACCTATTTGAGAGCCTATCTCTTCAAACCACTGAGTTAATGACTCTACGACTTCTGGTTTGTGGCCAAATTTAGCATCAATATACCATTTTGCGATCATCATAGTAATTTCTCCAATCTAATAAAAAACACTTATTAAGTTATGCATAAAAGCATAATTTTCACCTCAATAAGTATGATTCATCTGACTGGGATTTCCATTTCAACCATGATTTAAGCTTTGATAATTTGTAACTAAATTCTATCTGATTAACATCAATGCTAATGTTTATCACTAATACCTAGCAAGGTTTCAAGATTAACAAAACGATAACCTTGGGTTTTATAATGGGTAATAATTGCAGGTAATGAATCAACCGTATTTTGTCGATTTCCGCCAGCATCATGCATCAAGGTAATCATCTCTTCATGCTGATTATTTATCAGGGCACTTTCAATGTTAGTAACACTATTTAAAGCGGGATTCCAATCTCTTGAGTCGACTGACCAGAGTAAGACTTTCATACCCTTACTGGCTAAATACTCAATTTGAGCATCAGTAATTTCACCGTAGGGTGGTCGATAAAAGCGTGGGGTAATATTAAATAATTGTTGAAATTCATCATTCGTTGGAGAAACCTGTTTTTGCCATAACTCCTCACTAGTTGAGCTCATGCCATTAACATGATTCCAACTATGATTAGCCACCGTATGACCTGCTGCTATGCTGCGATCAATAACAGCCTGATAGTTAGCTAAGTTCTGTCCCTGCCAAAAAAAACTTGCTGGTACATTTGCGCTTTCCAGTACATCTAAAATTTGTGTGGTGTACTCTGACGGCCCGTCATCAAAGGACAAAGCGATGAGTTTTTCATGGTTTAATCCTTCAATAAAATAACTACCTTGGTATAAGTTGGCTTGTCTCGCTAACTCTTCAATGACAATTTGATCGGGAACATTACCTGTTCGAACATATTGCTCAGATTTTTTATCGGCATTATTCACTTTATCTAACCAAGGTAAAAATAGCTCACTATAAACAGCGAAGCTATTAGTCGCATCACTGCCACTATAAAATAAAAAATGTTGTGCCGCTAAATAATAACCTACCGCGTTGGCTTTAGTTTGTTCACTCAATCGTTCTTCAGTAAACCAGTTATCGATAAGACCACCTCCAGTTAAGCCAACTTTAACTTGTGCTAAAGCTACCGACAATTCAGTTTCTTCAATATCGACAACCAATGTAAAATCACCCGTCGCTAAGTTTTGTTGTAAGAAATGTAATGCTAAACCGCGAGAAACTAAGCGATTTAATAGACCATTATCAACTTGGTGTTTGATGCGCTCACTTTGGTAAATGCTGTTGGTTAATTCTATTAATAACGTATTACCATTAGCGTTATTAAGTAGTGCATCAACATCTAACATCACAATAATTGAGTCATTATTCGTTAGTGAAAAACTAAGTTCGCCAGCCGGCTCTTCATCAACGACTGTTGATGTTATTGGACTGAAAAGCAGTTTTTTATAAAGAGGCACAAACCCTTCGGGTGAGGGGTGGCTAAAGGCAAAGTTTTGTTGGGTGAATAATTTATTTAGTTGGGGGATTAATAATTGTAAACGTGCTTGCAAGGCGACAGGGATATCGCTACTACCTGGCCAGTAAACTTGTAAGCTGGATTTTTCATAACCGTCCAAGCTTACTAAATTATAACTTTCATCGGAAAAATTAGTCTTCTCAGCGATGCTCGGCTGAATGACTATTTCATCAATGACTACCTCTGGGGAACTTGAGCGAGAGTCACCGCAACCCGAGAGCATGAAAGCAACACAGAGTGCACTGTAAAATAAAGTGAATGAACGTGTTAAGCACGTTAGCCTGTCCGTTTGAAAAAGTTGACCTAAAAACCACATAATCTAACCCTAAGTTATTCCCTACTTAGCGGTTAAATTACGTGGGTTATTCTTGCTAGGCAAGTGTTTAACTATCTTATTTATCACAATAAAAAATAAAATGGCTATAACGAATTATTAAGAATAATAGCTAAGAAGAGTAACTGACTCGAACGGGAATTGTTAACACCTGTTTACCTTTATGTTTGAGCCAAAAATAAATCAGCACAAAAGTTAATAAAGCAAGAGCAATGGTGATACTAGAGCTAACAGGAGTAACCAAAAGAGTACCAACTTGATAACATAAAGTTGCGACCAAATAAGCAAAAGTAAAACTCCATATTGCGGCAAATCCTGCCCAGCGACTGCCTACTTCATTTTTAATGGCTCCCATCGCAGCAACGCAAGGCGTATAAAGTAAGATAAACAATAAATAACTAAAAGCGCCTAACTGACTAACAAAAGCTAATTGCATGCGCTGATAAGTTGTTAATTCAACGCCCTGCTCTTGAGCTGCAAGGTTTAAGTCACTGATTTCGCCAACACTGAAACCCAAAGGATCATCAGGGGCAATACCTAATAAGTTTTCTTTTATACTATCAGTAGCATCCTGCCAACTTTGTGATAATGATGGTTCTGTTTCGCCCTCTCCCGCATGCGGTGAGTATAAATTGTTAAACGTAGCAACCAGTACTTCTTTGGCAAATATTCCCGTGATAATTCCCACGCCTGCTTGCCAGTTATCTTCTTGAACGCCCATAGGTGCTAATAGTGGCATAACTACTTTTGCACCTTGGCTCAAGACCGAGTTTTCACTGTCTTGATTACCAAATTGACCATCAGTGCCAATTGAGTTAAAAAAGTTTAATATACAAACCACAATCACGATGGTTTTACCTGCTCCGGTGACAAAGCCACTGGTACGCTGCCATACTCGCTTACTTAGATTGCTAATTTTTGGCATTTCATAGTTAGGTAATTCCATTATGTTTAATGAGGTATTACCTGATAAGACGGTTTTCTTTAATAAAAACCCGGTAAATATAGCGGCGGCAATACCCACTAAATACAATAAAAACACTAAGTTCTGACCATTATCAGGAAAAAATGCTGCAGCAAATAGTGCATAAACAGGTAACCTTGCACCACATGACATAAAGGGTGACATCATTACGGTGGTAATGCGCTCTCGTTCACTATCAAGAATTCTTGCTGACATTACCGCCGGAACAGTACAACCAAAACCAACAATCAAAGGCACAAAAGCCTTGCCAGGTAAGCCAATTTTTTGCATGACACTGTCGACAACAAAGGCAGCTCGCGCTAAATAACCTGAGCTTTCAAGCAGTGATAAACCAATAAATAAACAAGCAATCACAGGGATAAATGTCGCTACTGTTTGTAATCCGCTGCCAAAGCCCTCAACAATAGTCAAAATCCATTGGGGTAAATCTAACGGTGCAAGAAAATGCAACGGATAAGCAACAAACAAAGTACCACTGAGAATATCGAAGAAGTCGATAAAAGCACTGCCTACATTAATGGCAAACATAAAGAGTAAGTACATCACGCCAAGGAATACCGGCACGCCCAATAATGGATGTAAGACGATACTATCTATTTTCTCTGAGAAAGGTTTATTAGCCGACGCTGGATTGGCATATGCAGCGTTAGTTGCTTCAACACTGCTAACACGCGCAAGCATATCGCTAATGTAATCATAACGGCCTTGCATTGCTTTAACATTTGTCTTGGGCTGCTCATTATTTTTTTCTAAGCTAGCACTATCAACAATTTTTTGATGATTAACTGATATGTCAGCGGTCATTTGACCTAGTGCTTGTTGTACTTTTGCTAAGGCATCATCATTTTGCGCACTGATAGCAATAACAGGGCAACCTAATTCTTCAGCTAACTGTGAGATATCGATATCTAAATGTTTTTGTCGATCGGTTTTATTGAGTACCACTATCATAGGTACTCCCAGCTCTAATAACTGGCTGGTTAAATAAAGTTGGCGACTCAGCTGATTAATATCAACAACATTAACTAAACAATCAATGTCATTATCTTGTAAAAATGACTGGGAAATTGTGAGGTCTTTACCTTGTTCCGCATGGCGTTCCAATGAACTTAAGCCGGGAAGATCTGACAAATAGGCAGTCTGCTTATCTAGGGCAAAGCTTGTTTTTTTAGCCGCAACAGTCACACCAGACCAATTACCTACGTTTTGTTTACTTTGCTTTTTATTACTTGGGTTATCAGATAATAACAGGTTAAATAAAGTGCTTTTGCCTGAGTTGGCAAAGCCAACCAGTGCGAAATGTTTTGATTGTTTCACGGAAAAATTCTTTTGTGGTTGCTGTTATGAATGAGTTAGCGAGTTAATCAATTGATTAACTTCATCTGAACTAACGGATTAAAGACTAACGCCAATTTGCGCTGCGATCGTACGTTGAATACTGATCTTAGTATTGTGTAAACGAAATGCCATAGGACCATTAAAGGGGGCCTTATGTGCTAATGATACATGTGATCTGAGCGTAAAACCTTGTTCAATCAATTGAGCTGCGATAGCTTCATCTTTAGGTAGCGCGCTAATTTTTGCTGGTTTATTCAGGGGAAGTTCGGCTAGGGTCATGATATAAATCCAAAAGAGAAATTCATCTTACTCAAAGCGTAACCTAAGAGTTAATGATAATTACTATTATTTAGATTGTAGCATTTAGTACACGAATACAAAAGTAAAAGCTGGGCTGCTCACTTGATATTGATCAAGTAATATCATTTCTATTAAGTAGGTAATCTTGTTATGGATAAAGAGCATAAATCAAGGTAGGCATTGTAGGAGTATTTTAACCCACCGAAGTGATTATACCAATTCCGTTAAATTATTGACCACTTGTACTGGCTAAAATTCTCCATGACGGCGTTGCTTTCAATCCCAATAACCCGCTATTGGTCAATCAAGCGCCTTGCCCTGAAATATTTTCACTTCGTACAACAAGATCAGAAACTTATCGGAATTGGTATTAATCATTTAATGATGTGGGTATTAACCTTTATAAAAAATCCAAGCGACACCAAAACCTAATGACCAATTACTGTGTTGCTTAACTAAAGGACTCGCCTCATATTCAGCCCCAGATAAATAATAATAACGCGCAAAGCCACCCAGCCACCAATCATTAACTTTATAGGTTAAACCAACTGAAATATCACTGCCCGCATAACCGCCATCACTTTGATACGCTTGCCGATCTGTTTTTTGGTACTGAGAGGGCACGCCATAATAATAATTGCTGTAACGACTATCAGAAAAGTTGACGTTCGCCCGCGTAGTCAACTCAAAAACTCCCTTGCCTTGATTGATCCAATGAGAAGAGAATGCCTGTTGATAGGTAATACTCGGTCCGTAGCGCCAGCCAACATTAGTCAAGGAGCTAAAGTCCGTGGCTGTCGCTTTACGGGTAAAAAATTCAGCATACAAATAACTGTTTTTTTGTGGGTCACCGGTAAAGTAATACTTAATGGAGGGACCTAATTCAAACACCCAATCAAGATCAGGCATAGCTGTTCTAGCCGTATTATCTTCACTGTTTACCTTTACCCCACCCGAAGCAGAAAGGTCTAGGTAAAAGTTATTATCTTGCCACAACTTACCGGTAAACTGATTACGATCAACTTTAAAGTCATCATCAAGGTAATAGAAATAAGGCAGCGGTACAACATAACTATCCGACTGATCTGAGCCAAGGTATTGCGGCAAATGCATCGCAAAAGCACCAACACCTACTTCAATTACAGGCTCTTTTTTCGGCGCTGCACTTTGCTGTTCAGCACCTTGCTTAGCCTGACTAGGGTAAGCAGATAAAAATAATATAAATAATAGACTTATACGAAGAAACATACGCTTAATCTTCGGTATAACGTTTGAATATTAATGAGGTATTAATACCGCCAAAGGCAAAGTTATTACTCATCACATAGTTTGTCTTTATCTGACGTCCCTGCCCTTGAATAAAATCTAAATCGCCACATTCTGGATCAATAGACGTTAAGTTGATCGTTGGCGCAAACCAGTTATCCATCATCATATTAATACTGGCCCAAGCTTCAATACTGCCACAAGCCCCAAGGGTATGACCTAGGTAACTTTTTAATGAACTAATAGGGACTTTACCCATAACATTAGCCGTCGCAATTGTTTCTGCGATATCGCCTTTTTCAGTGGCGGTACCATGGGCATTGACATAACCGATAGCAGAAGCATCAATATTTGCGTCTGCTAATGCTTGATCCATTGCCACTCTCATGGTTTCTGCTGTTGGTTGCGTGACATGAACACCGTCTGAGTTACAACCAAAACCGACTACTTCAGCCAATATCGTCGCACCGCGTGCTTTTGCATGTTCGTATTCTTCAAGGATTAATGTACCGGCACCCTCACCAATAACTAAACCATCACGGCCTTTATCAAAAGGACTTGGTGTTAATTTAGGAGTGTCATTTTTAATACTGGTAGCATATAAGGTATCAAAAACTGCCGCTTCAGTTACACAAAGCTCTTCAGCTCCGCCAGCAACCATCAACTTTTGTCGACCAAACTTTATCGCTTCATACGCATAACCTATGCCTTGAGAGCCTGAAGTACAAGCCGAACTCGTGGTGATTACTCGCCCTTTCAAGCCAAAATAAACTCCGACATTCACAGGCGCTGTATGTGACATCATTTTAATATAACTGGTCGCGGTAACACCGTTCATATTGCCATTTTCTAACATTTGACCAAACGAAATTAGCGGCTCGGTTGAACCAATAGATGAGCCATAAGAAATGCCCGTATTACCATCGGTTAGTGCGGGATCATCCAGTAAGTTAGCTTGTTCAAGTGCTAATTCTGTTGCGCGAGTTGCCATCAAAGAGACTCGTCCCATAGAGCGAACTTTTTTACGCTTATAATGCGCCGGTTTTTCAAAGTGATTAACAGGTGCCGCCACTTGGGTATTCAGGCCATCCATATTGCTCCACTGTGGCATTAGCTGTACAGCATTTTCACCTTTTACTAAGGCCTCTTTGAATGTTGACCAATCATCACCTAATGCGGTGATTACTGACATACCTGTAACGACAACTCTGTTCATCTTCTTTCCTGTACTGTTATATTTTTCTAATCAAGCCCAATTGCTTTATTCTTAATTCTACATGCCTAATTAGACAATGCTGGACGCATATTGTCCTGTTCCGTCACTTTTTAGAAACTGGATCCCCGATTAATACACCACGGGGATGACGTCCCAGAGCCATGTGCATAGGCACATTATTCTCTAACACTAACTAACTAACTAACTAACTAACTAACTAACTAACTAACTATCTAACACTCTTACCCAGTAATACTGACCTTTAAGTTGTATGGGTCAGTTTAAAGGAAAAAACACGGAGTTGACGTTAGTCAATGCCTACCTTTAAAAGTGAAGTTTAACGCCTAAACTGGTTGATACAGCGACAAGGTTAGTAATTACTATGCCATACCGCCGTTTACAGATATAACCTGTCTGGTTATGTAAGCTGCGCCATCAGACATTAAGAAGCTTACTGTATGAGCAACCTCTTCAGCTGAACCAGCTCGCTTCAACGGGATCATTTTTTTGATTTCATCCATTGGTAGATCATCAGTCATACCAGTATCAATTAAACCCGGTGCAACACAATTAACGGTAATCTTTCGTTTTGCCAATTCAAGCGATAACGCTTTAGTAGCGCCAATAACACCGGCTTTTGAAGCACTGTAATTGACTTGTCCACGATTACCAATAACACCTGATACTGAAGCCATAGTGACAATTCTTCCGCCAACTCTCGCTTGTACCATAGGCATAACTAACGGACGTAATACATTATAAAAACCATCTAAGTTGGTATGAATGACATTGTCCCATTCATCATCAGTCATCGCAGGAAAAGCCGTATCTGCGGTAATACCCGCATTACAAACTACGCCATAGAAGACTTCATTATTTTCAACATAGGATTCTAATGCGGCTTTGGTAGCTGCTCTGTCGCTGACATCAAACTGTATTAGGTCGGCATTACCGCCTAGCGCGACAATTTCACTAATCGTTTGCTCTGCTTCGCTAACACCAGAGCGACAATGTACGGTAATAGCAAAACCATCTTGTGCTAATTTCAAAGCAATTGCTTTGCCTATTCCTTTACTTGAACCTGTTACTAAAATGCGTCTAGACATTATTTTTCCATTTATATAATTTGTTGTAGCTTAATTTGATGTAACTTAATTTTGTTTTTATTTAACTGAGTGCGGCTTATACCAAACGGATTAAGATTGATCAGCTAAGAAAGCATTGGCATCTTGCGGTTGAAATATGTTTATTTTTGCTTCTACAACGCGTTCACCGTCATGCTCAACAAAACAATCAAACGCTGACAAACCTGATTCTTCAGCATAAAGTTGCTCGACCGTGACAGTAAGCTCCATACCTAAAGTAAACTCACTAACAAAGACTTTCAGTTTTCGACTACTGACTAAAAAACCGATAGCGACTTCGCCACCTTGGTCTTTTTCATTGGCATTAGCAAAAGCAGCAATACTCTGCGCCATATATTCAATAGCAACATAACTTGGCACGCTTTGCTTTTCGTCATTATAAAAGTTGCTCTTGCTCGTTATAGTAAGCGAACATTGAGCAATAAGATCATTGTACGCGACTAACTTATCGATGAGGATCATCGGATGTTTGTGGGGTACAACGTCTTCAATTGGGTAACTATTTTGTTTCATGGTCATATCAAAATTATACTTTTATCGTCTTTATTAAAATTTGGCATCTTTTGGCTTAACGCCCAATGAGTACACTGACGTTGTTACCACCAAAGGCAAATGAGTTTGATAAACAGCGGCGAATCGGGCTAGCTTGCTTATCACCAATGGCAACAAGTTTAAGCGCTGGTATTGTCTCATCAATCACATGGTCCCAAACTTGAGGGGCATAGGTTGTATTTTCGCTGTCGTCACCTGACATCAATAACCAGCATAAGCCCACTTCGGTAGCGCCTGCAGCACCCAAGGTATGACCAATTAGTCCTTTACTCGAGCTACACGGTGTTTCTATACCAAAAACATGAGCAACTGCGGCCGCTTCCATGGCATCATTTTTCGGTGTTGCTGTACCATGCAAATTAATATAATCAACATCACTCGCTTTAAGGCCAGCTTCGGTAAGGGCGCTTTGCATCGCTACAATAGCACCTTCACCTTCAGGATGAGGTGCTGACATATGATGAGCATCACTTGATTCACCGACGCCTAATAACCGTATATTGGTTGCAGACGCTGATTCATCTTTTGTCAAAATAGCTAATGCCGCCGCTTCGCCAATGTTAATACCATCGCGATTAGCGCTTGAAGGCTGACATATTCCGCTAGAAGTCGAGTTAAGTGCATGGAAGCCGTTAACTGTCATGCCACACAAGGTATCGACACCCCCAACAATAGCGGCATCAGCCATACCGGCATCAATGATTTCGCTAGCGGTTTTAAAGGCTTTAGCACTTGACGAACAGGCTGTTGAAATGGTCAAACAGATGCCTGTCGTTGCCAGCTCTTCACTGATAAATTCAGCTAAGTTATAAATTTCTTGTTGACGATAATCATAGTGCTCTGGAAATTCACCTTGCTGTTGCAACACTTGCATGGCTTGTTCACCCTCACTGATACCTGAAGTACTGGTACCAACGATAATAGCAACACGATCTGCGCCTAAACGTTCAATCAACGTTTGGGCTTGTGCTTTAATTTGCTTAAGTGCCAACGCGGCTAATTGATTATTTCGACTTTGTAAGTGTTTAGGTTTATCACTTAAGCTCGGCAATGCTTCAGTTACGTCAGCTACGGTAATAGGTCCTTCAAGTAATAAATTTTCTACACAGCTCAAGCCAGATTGTGAGCCAGCTAATAGCTTACTCTTAATTGTTTCTTTATCGCTACCTAGCGCATTAACTAGTGCAAAGTCATTAATGTATAATGTTTCTTTCATAAGAGTTACTTTCT
Source organism: Colwellia sp. 75C3 (assembly GCF_002836255.1). Lineage (GTDB taxonomy): Bacteria > Pseudomonadota > Gammaproteobacteria > Enterobacterales > Alteromonadaceae > Colwellia. The sequence continues at coordinate 236,589 of NZ_PJAU01000054.1, forward strand.
TTGTAATTTATAAGGCTGAGTTACTATTTTAATGCAGCGTTTAGATCATTATCCGTTAAACGGGTAATGAGTAAACGGTATCCTGCGCTGACTTGCTCAAAGCTAATATCTTGTTGTTGATAACGGATAATTATAATCACTTCACCTTGATGATAAAAGTGTCGTATTTTAATTTTTATGCCTGTTTTTGGATCTGCTACACTTTGTTCATCAACGCTAAAGTTCGTTGCTAATGCAGAGGTTATTAACTCTATTGGCCAATTCACTGCTTGTAGGTCATGAAGTACCTGCTTAGCATCAAAGTTTTTTGCCACGGTCAGTTCACTTTTGATACTTTGGCTACCACTTTGCCAACTCGCTTGTGCAAGCGGTATACCATCAAAACTCATCGCTGCGATGCTAATACCTTGCTCTGTGAGTTCAGTTTGTAGCAGCATGCTTTGCTTGGCATAACCACTAACCTTCTCAGTCGAGTCATTAGCCGTGCCTTGATTGTCACTTATGCTGTTACTGGCGCTGCTAGTATTATCAAATGAGAAAGTGAATTTCTCTAACCAAACCCTATTTTGCAAATCAGCTGGCACAGGTAATAACGGCATAAGTTGCGTAGAGACATTCGCATTACCACTCCCTAAAGTGAACACACTACAAGCGGTAAGCAAACTCAAAGGGAGTAAAATAAATAGCAGTTTTACCCACTTATTAAGATTCATTAACATAGGTTACTCTATTTATCCGCAGCTGTTGTTTCATCTTGGCATATTTCTGCCAACACATTTAAACGACGCTTGGTATTGCTAACATAAGGATTTTTTTCATCCCAAGCATAACCCGCCAGTATCGAGCAGATCATTGGTTTAACGTCAGTTTCTTCATCAGAGAAGAATATAACGTCTTGCAAGCTAGTATCATACCAAGACATTACAAAGTGCTTAAACGTTTCAATACCTTTAGATAAAGGTACGGTATAATCTTGCTGCCAATCCACTGATTTTTTAGATAATTGCTTGTCGACCACTTCTGCCGCTAACATGGCTGAGTGCATGGCAATGGTTACACCTGACGAAAATACTGGGTCAAGAAACTCGCCAGCATTACCTAATAAAGCAAAGTTTTCACCATGCAATGAACTTACATTGGCAGAGTAACCACCAATAGTTCGTACTGGCGCAATTATCTCAGCTTTAGCGAGTAAATTTGCTAGGTTGGCATCTTCATTAAGATACTGTAAAAGTTTTGTCGCTAACTGCTCACTCGTCAAATCCGCTTGATCATTGTCATTAAAGTAATGATCTTCACCGACAACACCAATACTTGCGGTGCCGTCACTAAATGGAATAAGCCAATACCAAACATCGGCTTTCGTCGGATGAACTGTGATCAATATTTTATTACGATCAAAGTTTTCACCAATAACTGTTTCGGCAATATTATCTTTGAAATGGGTAAATATTGCTTTTCTATTGGTTAACACACTGTCTTTTTCTAGCTTCAATAAACGCGGTAATACCCGGCCAAAACCACTGGCGTCTAAGGTAAATTTGGCATTAATTTGATAATCACCTTCAGGACCATTCACAGAGAGTGAAGTACCTTCTTTAGATGATTCAAAAGCAGTAACGCTATGACCATAGCGAATTTCTGCACCTTGCTTTTGTGCTTCATCAGCAAGTAACTTATCAAAAGCAGCACGCTTCACTTGATAAGTTGTACCTGGCCCTTGGCTGAACTTCTTGGTGAAATCAAAATGACAATCATGGCCATCACGATGAAATGCCGCACCATTTTTAAATTGAAAACCTAATTCATCGGCATTCGCTAACAACGCATCAAGCATATTAGCTTTTTCAATCATCTCCATACAATGAGGTAATAAGCTTTCGCCAATAGAGAAACGTGGGAAGTGCTCGCGTTCAAGGATGCACACTGACCAACCCTTTTGCATTAATAAACTAGCGGCAATTGCACCCGATGGTCCAGCGCCGATAATAGTGATATCAAACATGTTGGCTTTACTCATTAATCTTTTCCTTATTAGGGGGGGTTGGTCTTTCTTGGGATCTTCCAGAAAGCTCAACACTCCCTATCTTTGATTGTCCGTTTGCGAGGGTAACAATAGGTGCTAAAACAAAGGTGAATAACACGCCAATAAATACTGTTAAGCCAAAACTACTGATGGCGGTCATACTACTGAGCATTAAAATAGCAAAAACAAATACCGAGCTTAATGCTGACATAACTGTCGTTAAAGTCACTTTTTTATGTAAACCATGTTCTGCATAAAACACCGAATAATCAAGTCCTAACGCTAAAATCAAAATTCCCGCGACTAAATTAAAAATCGTTAGCTGTTCTTGTAAATAAAAACTAAACAGTAATGCCAGCATCAATGAGAAGGCGGGAGTTGCCACCGCTAATAGTGCGACTTGCAGACCATAACGGGTGATAAATACCAGTAAAGCAGCAATCACTGCAGCCAATATCACCCAAACAAGGTGTTGGCTAAATTGAGCAAGTTGCGCTGATATACTGCCAGCTTTGTCAATTAAGTGCACTTGCCCTGCTGTGCCCTGTTTAATATCTAATTGCGCAGCTATGTCGGTTAACTCAGCAGTATTTTGTATGCCTGCGAGGCGCACTACCGAGTAAAAAGTATTATCCTGTTTTATCCACTGATTTTTATACATTTTCCCTAAATGACTTTCAAACCACTGTGCAGGTAATAATGGGGTAAAGCTTTGTTCAAATTGCCAATTACCTTGTACTAACATGCTTTGCAGCTTTGCCATTTTGCCTTGCTCGACTGCTTGGCTCAGTAAAATTTTGTTCGATTTTTGTTTAGCGATTGAAGGTAACCACTGACTCACCGCGGAAAATCCCGCTAATTGCGCATCATCGACTATTCGCGTTAGTTTAGTCACTAGCTGCTCTTCTAATTCGAGTAGCGATTGCGATGAATTAGCTTGCAGTAAGAAGTACTGTAAATCCCACTTTTGCTTTAATACCGCTTTAACTTTTGTTTCACTGGCTTGTAACTCTGCATCCGCAGTGTAATAACGACGGATATCATTATCAAACTGCACCAACGTCATCGCGAGTAAAGTACCGACAAAGATGGTGATGGTGAAAATTTTATAGTTAGCTATAAAAGCAACAAAGCGGTGTTGTAGCTTGTTTAACTTGCTTGCAAATAAAGGCATAACCACATGATTTTTACTTTCATATTGCTTTTGAAGCAGAGGTAAAAATAATGGATACAAGAGCAACACAGTGACCAATGCGCCCAATAAACCAAACAAAGTAAACACTGCGATATGCTGAAATAAAGCGAATGGCGCTAACAGTAATAAGGAATAACCGGCACCTGTTGTCAGGTAACTCATCAACAAAGAGGAACGAATACTGGCCAGCGGTTGCTTAGCACTGTTTGCGTTAAATTGGCTGAATTTCAATTGTGTTAAGGCATGAAAACTGTAATCGGCAGCAATGCCAATAAGGGTAACGGAAAAGATAAGCGCAATCACACTGATTTGCTGATAAAACAACGACAGTGCTAAATAGCCATAGATAAAACTAATACCGATAAGGGTAAACGTTGCTAACATAGCAGTGATATTACGATAGACCAAAACAATGAGTAATAAGGTAGCAAATAACGAGATGCCACCATATAACATCATTTCACCTTGCCCGGTGCTACTGGCTTTACTGGTATAAAATAGTGCGCCTGTGTAGAGGTACTCTACTTCATTTTCGGTTAAGTCTGTCTGGGTTAGGCTTGGTTTGTTAAAGGCTTGCTGCGCAATAATGTCTTTAAACTCGACAACAAACTGTTGGGCGCTATTAATATTAACGGCATCACTGTTGGTGCTAAAAGAGACTAAAACATAGTGTCTATCTTGATAATGGCTGACCAAATGATCATTTTTAACACTCAATGCTGAGCTACCAAATAGTGGCCGAGAAAGGTAATCGGCTAACGCTAGATGCGGTGCTTGTTCAATGGTCAAACTGATCGCTTGATTTGCCACTTGATTTAACAAAGAAAATTGATAACTGAACAGCTCTTGGTTTGTTGCCTCAGTTAACAGTCTTGCCATTTCTTGGCTAAGTAATTGCTGTTTAAAGGGTAAGTAGTCTTTGCTGATATCACTCAATTGCGCCATCTGTGAAAAGTTAACTTGTACTGATGAAACTAACACTAAATTGCTGAGGCTTTTGGCCAACAAATCTGCTTTTTTTATGGCGAGAGCGAGATCTGAAGCGCCAACGAGAACAATATTGCTTTTGCTGGCTGCTTGGGAGATTTGTTCAGCGACCTGTTTTTGAGCCACCTCATCATTATTATCACCGCGACTAATATCATCACTTGCAGTGTCATTATTTGACAATGGACTATCAAAAAGCGAGGTCAAATCAGCATTGAGCTTTAGCGGTGTGCCTAAGAAGTTAGTGCTATTAAATTGGCTAAGCAGCAATAACACCAGTACCAATAAAAATTGTACTGTCCATAAAATGGCTTTGGTTGCGGTACTAAGTGTCGGTAACTTAGTGAGCATTCTTTGTGCCATTTTGACTAGCTGAGCGCTTAAGTGCTTCAACATCACCGGCAATAAAAGCATCTTCACTTAATGTCATGGTAATAACGGTTTTATCGCCTTTACTATCCGTTAAAGTGATCTGCCTTTGTTGTTTAGATTTGCTCAATTCAGTCCCTTGGGGAGCATTGTTAGCTAAGCATAAATCAACTTGCCTGAATAACTGCTTTAGTTGTCCTGATTTTGGCGTTAACTCAAGACAAGTATCATTTGTACTACTTTTGAGCTGCCAGTCATCAACATTAACCTTGCCAGTAAATATAGTCGATAAGATTGCTGAAAACTCAGCACTATCGGTGAGTAATTGATAATGCTCATCAAGGGATAAACGACGGTAAATAGCGTCAGGGGTTAGTAATAAGGCAGAAAATACTGGCTGCTCAGTTTGCCATAATGCTGATTCACCTTTAACGATAAAATGCCCTGTTGAGGTAATAGGCACTGACATAAAGCTAAAGTATTTTTGTTGAGTAAATTGCCCTTTGCCTTGATTGATAGCCAGCTTTTCAAGTAGCGCCACAATTTGTTTTGAGGGCTTTATCTTTGCGTCGCTATCCGATTGAATATTCTGCACTAAAGCAGGCTTTTCTTCGGCTGAAGACGCTTGAGCAGCGCTATCTTTAGTAAGTGCCTGGACAGGAGTAACACTAAGCACTAATAAAGAGATTAAAAATAGTAAATACAAAAACCGGCTGGACTGTATCATCAATAATTACTCACTTAGTGGCTTAGTTGCATCATTGTTTAACTGCGCAGTTACTTTATTAATAAAAACCTCAGGACTTTCAAATTGCATTTCTTCTGACTCAATATCAACGGCAACTTGTATGGTATGGGCTTTATTAAGTACTTTTCCTGTGGCTAAGTCATAAATCTCATAAGCTATTTTCATTCTCGATTCATACTCAACCAAAAAGGCATAAACGCGAATGTTGTTAGCAAACTTAGCCGAAGCAACATACTTAAGACGCATATCAACAATCGGCCAAATATAACCCGACTCTTCCATGCTCAGGTAGTTATACCCTAATTTATCAAGTAATACACAACGGGCATCTTCAATATATTTTACATAATGCCCGTGCCAAACAATACGCATAGAATCAACATCATAAAATGGCACCTTAATATCAAGATAACTTGATATTAAGGCCTTTTCAGCTGTTTTCCCCAAGACAATTTTTTCTGCTTGGTTTACTGCTTGGCTTGAGCTATTGCCTTGTTCATTAGGCGTCATATAACGACCAACGTTGTGATTGAATATAACCAATGGTTTGTCTAAGCAATTTATCTGTCGGGCGATCTTCTTCAAGTAATTCAAAGAATCCGCTGATGTCATCTAACATAGCGCGAATATCTGGCGTTAATGATGTTTCATCAATTTCACCATTGATAATGCGGATACGTATACCTTGCACACTGGCTAATAACGTTGCTGCAAGTACTTGCTCGGTTAATTCTAATATACGTAAACAATCACGAGCAGCAATAGTACCCATGCTTACTTTATCTTGGTTATGACATTCAGTAGAGCGTGAGAATACACTGGCTGGCATAGTCAATTTCAATGCTTCAGCAGTCCACGCTGAACAACCAATTTGAATCGCTTTAAAGCCGTGATTAATATAACGACGCTCTGCGGTAGCTGCACTTAGATTAGACGGTAAACCATGATTCATTTTCACATCAACTAAAGTCGCTATTTGTCTATCAGCTAAATCAGCTAAGTTAGCGATACAGTTTTTCATTGAATCCATTGCCATAGCAATGTGACCACCATAGAAGTGTCCGCCATGTAAAACGTGCTCACCAATGCCATCGATAATAGGATTATCGTTAGCAGAGTTTAATTCGTTTTCTATCATGTTACGTAACCAAGGCAAGCTATCTTCGAGTACACCAATAACATGAGGTGCACAACGAATCGAATATCGATCTTGTAAACGATGAGAGTTACGTGGGTGTTCAAGATGGTTTAAATCATGTTGAATACGTCGAGCAACTTCGATTTGTCCTGGGTGAGGTTTAACGCTGAATAAAATGTCATCAAAGTGATGGCTATTACCTTTCAAAGCCAAGCTTGATAAGGCGGTAATACGAGTCATTAATTTACTGGCATATTGTCCACGGTCAAAGGCCTGACAGGCAAGTGCCGTCATAACCGCTGTGCCGTTCATAATAGCTAAACCTTCTTTAGGTCTTAGCTTGATTGGTTTTAAACCTTCTTTTTCAAAGGCTAAAGCAGCGTTAACTACTTCACCTTTATAGTAAGTATCACGCTCACCGATAAGTGTGCCGGCAACATATGAAAGTGGCGTTAAATCACCACTAGCACCAACAGAGCCTTCTTCAGGGATCACCGGTACTATTTCTCGGTTGACCAACTCGACTAACAAATTAAGTAAATCCCAGCTTACGCCAGAAAAACCTTGAGATAATGAAGCTAAGCGAGCGGCTAAAATCATTTTACCTTGTTCTATGGTAAAGAATTTACCTAAACCACAGCCGTGAAAGCGGGTTAAATGTATTGGTAGTTCATCAACTAAAGACATAGGTACTTCAACAGTACAAGAGTCGCCATAACCGGTAGTAACGCCGTAAATATGGCCTTCTTCTCTTAAAAGCTTGTCTAAAAAGGCTACGCCTTTGTCTACTTTTTCATGAAAGTGCGCATCATCACTCAAACTTACTTCAGCATTCTTTTCCACTACACTAACGATATCTTCAATGGTTAAACGGCCATAACCAAATACCAGTTTATTATTCTTTGTTGTACTCACGTAATTCTCCATCTTGGCTTCAAGTGACCAAGTTATTCGTTGTCTGATTTAGGCTTTTCTAGTGGTAATGCTGAAGGCTTCGCCACGGTGTGCCAAAAATTAAAAAAGTTATACCACTGATAAGGGGCTAACAGAACATGTTTTTCTAAACGTTTCGCAAAACGTTTCGTTAAGTCATTAAAGTATTGTTGCCTTTCTTTTCGTTTGATCTTAATCGGATCGGCAAGTTTTTCTATGTAGGTACGATAACGACCTTTTTCCTTAATACAGAAAATAGTAAATACCGGGCAATCCATAATGGTTGCCAGGGCAAAAGGCCCAACGGCAAACGGAGCGTCTTCACCTAAAAATGGCGCAAAATTAACACTATTTGGGTTATTCACTGACGTTCTATCAGCAAAAATAACCACGGCTTCGCCATCTTCAATTTTTTGTTTTAACTTAATGGTATCATCAGGGCCAAAATTATTGATGTGAATAAAATTGATAGCTGAATCTGCATTCACTTTTTTTAAGAAGTTATTAAATGACGGAGTATGTTCGTTATAGGTAATGACATTAAGCGGCTTTTTATTTTCACCATGACTAAAAATAGCACGACATACTTCCATATTACCTAAGTGAGCACTGAAAATTACCGCTCCTGGACCAGAAGAAAGCGCTTGATAACCTTCATCACCGACAATATCAATATCATCAAAACTGACCTTGCCTAACCAGGCATCAAATTTATCAACAATGGATAAACCAAAAGAGAAAAATACTTTAAAGCCATCATTAAATTTGGCCAAGCCTGTTTTTTTAGCTTGTCCCTGACTGACATGATAATTATCTAAATAATACCAAACAGCTTGCCTTGCACTGCTACCAGTTAGATAAAAATAAAACATCACTGGTGTTAGGCAGACTTTGAATAGGCCTTTACCAAAGATTTTGTAGATAAAGATCAAGGTTTCAATACCTAACATAGAGCCGCGTTCAGTAACTTTTGACCAATGCAGTTGCTTTTTCATTTAATTGCTTACCTTAGGTTGGCCACTCGTTTTTCTGCACATAAGTTTTCTATAAATAATTTTAGGCAAACGCCATAACATGCCAAAAAACAATCGGGTATGCATCAATGAAATTAGGACGTTGTCATCAAAAACATTGAAGTGCGAAATTCCGTCTTCAGGATAAAGTACTTTCGTTTTGATAAAGTGCATCGGTACTCCCTGCCAATGTAATTTCACCATCACCTCAATATCAAAATCCATTTTATTTCCTAAACGGCTTGATTGAGTAAGTTGATGATAGGCTGCTAACGGATAAACACGAAAGCCACACATTGAATCTTTAATATCCATTGAGAGTGTTTCGATATAGACCCAAAAATGGGTAATAAAACGCCCGTAATAACGACCTTTAGAAATGCTGTCATCATAAATTGGCTGACCACTTAATAAAGCCTGTGGCTGGGCAAGTGATAATTTAAGCATACGGTCAACATCATTAAGATCATGCTGACCATCCGCGTCAACTTGTAATGCATGACTCCAGCCAGCTTGATAGGCCGCAGCTAAACCGGTTTGTACTGCCGCGCCTTTGCCACCATTTTGTGCTCGGCGAATAAGGGTTACTTGATGAAAATCACTATCAATAGCCGCTAATACTTGCTGAGTTTCTTCATTACTACCATCATCGACCAAAATAATAGGTAAACCAAAAACCACCAACGCTTTAATGGTGTCAGTAATCACTAAATGGTGATTGTAATTAGGAATAACAAAACCGTATGCTAATGTTTTTCCTTGTGGCTTAGTTGCCGCTGCTGTAGCTAATTGAGTCATTAAGCGAAAACCACTTTGCCTGAGGCATGTTGTCCATGATTAGAGGAATAATTAAAGCTATATTTCTTCGGCTTTAACTGCTCAAGCGTTAAAGTCACTTGATAACCCGGTCTAACAATATGCTGAAACTTTAAGGCATCAACACTAATAAGTGTGGTTATATCGAGACCAAAATATTGTGCTAAATAGTTCATAACCCAATCAAGCTGAGCCACACCTGGAAGAATAGGCGCTTCGGGGAAGTGTCCTTGAAAATAATATAAGTTTTCAGGAATAGTTAAGTTCAACTCAACGCGGTTACTACTTTGCTCAATTAATTCAAGCTCCGCTTGATAAACAAAATCAGTCAAACAAACTCTCCAAGTGTTTTTTATTCAATTTACCCTGGCTGTTGTAGGGTAATTGTTCAAGGTATCTAAACTTTCTAGGCACAACAATCGCTTCAAAATACTGCTTAAGAAATGTTTTTAGTTGGCGATCGAAAGTAAATTTTTTATCTATCGAAAAAGCGAGTTGACCGGCACTAGATAATTCAGCAACTGCGGCTAAACAACGTCTTTTGCCTACTTGTTCATGAACAAGCACATAAGCTTGTGCAATCCATTCATGCTCAGTTAAACGTGCGCCTAATTCATCTAATGAACAGCGTTTTTCTTCAATTTTGACAATTCTATCAGCCCTACCTAAGAGTTTAAATCTTTGTTTATCGATTAACTCAACTCTGTCATCGGTTTCATACCATTGCTGTCTATTCACATAGGGAGATAAAATAGCCAGTCGTTGTGTTTCATCATCGGCACTGAACTGTATTTCACTAAACACTTGCCAGTTTTCATCATCAAGTGATACCCGCTGTCGCCAGGCAATACCACCCGTTTCGGTACTGCCAAAAACTTCTATTGGCCTGATATTTAATTCACTATGCAAATCAATCGATGCTGCTGCGTTAAGTGGTCCACCTGAAGAAAACAATACCTGTAACTGATCACGTACTTCTCTTAAGACATTATCGTTTAATAAGCGATGGTAGTACGCAGGACTAGAGATTAAACAGATGTTACGATTAGTTAGCTGCTTAATTTTCTGTACTAAATGTTCAGGGTAAGCAAAGGCTTGTAGATAAAGATCTCGCCCTGACCACAAAGGCCACAATAATTTAAACAACAACCCATAAATATGTTGATGCGATACTGTCGCCATTACTAATGCAGATTCACCTTCATCATTGTCTAACTGCGAGCAGAAGGTTTTCTCTAACTGTTCAACTTCAATAATCAGTTGATTAAATTTCTTATAAATTGCTTTTGCTTGTCCGCTTGAGCCTGAAGTAAAAAAGACAATATCACTTTCAGGGTTAAGTACTAGCTTTACACCCGTTACTGGGCTATTAGCCTCTTTGGCTAATAAACATTTTAATGAAGCAATATCAAAACAAGGATATTCATCAACCAAATCGTTATTATCAATGCCTTGCGACTCATGACAGTCACCTAAAAAAATGTCTGCATGCACCATACATTGCTGAAGCTGCAAGGATTGACCATTCGGCGGTAAAACGACACGTTTATTGGCAGCAACTAAAGCAAAAAAGTAGAGCGAGAAAAGGTAACTATCCTGACAAAAAAGCAACCACGTTTGTTGGGGTTGTTCACTCAATTTATCTTTCAAACAAATGACTTGCTGTTGCCATTGAGAAAAGCTGACACCTTGCTCGATAAAGTGTGATGATTGATTGGGAAACTTCATAATTGGCTAACTTTTTTAACGATTAAAAGTGATTTATTAAATAATCGATTACATGATTATTTTGCTAAAAGTCATTTACATCACTGCATTGACTTATTTTTGATTGGCTTTCCTAGCTGTATTACGCTTTTTTACCACAAAACGTACCACAAACTCTCCGGCCATTAATAAACCCATTAATACATAGGAAATTAAGCCATTATACACAAGCCACACTTGTTCATTTTCATGAAAAATAGTGACGGTAGCAATAAGGGCATTAACGATAAAAAAACCACACCAAACTTGCGTAACTCGACGAGTATAAGCAATACCATCTTCATCAAGTTGTTCACGTAAACGGGCAATAATTTCAACAATACTCGGTGGTTTATATAAGGAGTAACCGAAAATAGCGAGAAAGCTAATACTCATAACCACAGGGTAGAACTTTAATGCCAGCGCGGAGTTAGCCAACACACTAAAAGTGAGTAATGATAGAACGGCAACTAAGACAATATTTGCATGAGGAATAGTACCGCGCTTACCCGGAGAGTTGAGATGCCGAACAATAAAAATGATGGCAAAAAATGCGGCAAGCATACCTGGTTCGAAATATTGTAAACCGAAATACACCGCTAAAGGATAGGTTATGAGTAGAAGAGCCAATAACGTGTTTTTCATAATTTTTAACTAAGGTGCTTCAAATAGGAAGTATTAAATTACCGCTAACACGTTAATAGGTTAGCGGTTTGCCGATCAGTTAATCTAATAATTTTTTGATAGCAACGATGACATCTTCAACAGTACGAACTTGTTTAAAGTCATCCGGTTCGATTTTTTTGCCCGTTTGCTCTCTTAATTTAACAACAAGATCAACGGCATCAATACTATCTAAATCGAGATCTTCATATAAATTAGCTTTAAGCGTTATATCTTCAGCTTCAACTTCAAAAGCTTCTTCTAAGATATTGCTAAGCATGGTAAATAGTTGTTCATTTGTCATAACATTACTCACTTAAGTACGACTCTCAGCAATAAATTCACATAAGGTTTTTACTGAATAAAAGTGTTTTTTACTATCATCAGAATTATTGTCTATTTTTACGTCATAGGCTTTTTTAATTGCAACACCTAGTTCTAAGGCATCAATAGAGTCTAAACCTAAACCATCAATAAAAAGGGCATCTTCATAATCAATATCTGCCGGCTCGATGTCTTCGAGATCTAAGGTCTCAATAATTAACTGTTTTACTTCTTCACTTAAATTATTCATGTTCCAACTATTCCTTTAACAACTTTAAATTAATATGACTAGCTTGCTGCTCGACTCAATTGCCATGAGTGGCGCTTACTATTAACATTAACTTCTTTACTGCTACTGTAATAAAAATTTAAAAAATCTAAAACCTGCATGCGCTGATTTTCTGTTTGTACTTTATCTTTATCGCTTTCTTGCTTAGCTTGCAAAGCCAAGGTATAGACTTCATCCCCCTTACCTGCAGGCTCTAATAAAAGCGCACAGGCTATAGCGACTTCATCTTGAGCAATATACTGTTGGTATATTTCAGGTACCAGCGTTTCAGTGAAAACCACTAACACTTGCGAATACTCGTTAGCTGAAAGCTTACATAATGCATCGATAATGGCAGTAAAAAAAGTATCTTCACCTGCCGACACTGCCGTTAACGGTGCTTTATTACCGGTATAAATGCTAAATAAGCCACCCACAGCATTATGAACAGACAAACCAAACTGTGTCGGTGATAAGTCTTCTTTTGCGGCAACATCACTAATCAACTTACTCGTTTTAGCCAGATCACCATGGCGAGAAGCAAAAACACTTGGTACCGACATTAAACACTCATCGGCCGCACTTAACGCGCAATGTAAAGCCAATTTAGCAAAAGGACTCAACCGACGACGCTGCATAGCAGGTATTTGCTTCAACGCAGGTAACTCTTGCGAATCACTAAGTGACAATTCACCTTGAGCATAGCTTTGCCAATCTTGAGTGGTCGTTAAACCTCCCCCCCAAGCAACACATTGTTTAATGGAAAAATCCAAGCTAAAGCACTCTTTAAAACCGCGACAAAATATGGCTAAGAATTTTACCTAAGCCAGCATGCCTATTCAAGTTAAAAGCCTCTTTTAGCGCAAGATAAATACATATTCCACTAATTTACTTACAATTAAGGCTTAATTGCTGTACTTAAGTTTCATTATTATTACTAAAAAATGTACACTTTGTTGCTGTATTTCTTTCAGGTCTTGGCATATCTTGTATTGGACATTGTTCCAAGCAATATTATTTACATGAAAAATAGCATTGTTCAAGGTGAAAAGTGAGTGAGTTCTAAATAAAACAAGTATATATATTCACTAAGTTAAACTACACTTAAATAAGCTTATTCGCACTTCAATTCCAATATGTTTCTTCCCTCTCAGCGAGATTTAAAAGGTTTAGAAACAAGCTATTATTAAAAATGAGAAAAGAGTGATTAGAGATTTAGATAGACTAAATAATATTCCAGAGTTCCCTAAACATAGCCCTACTAACCATTTCAATTGGGTCTTAGTTTTTCTACTCGTTCTTATGCTTGCTGTTAGCGGGCAATCTGCTGCATTAACCGTTCACCCTGTTTGGCTGCAAGAATCACTTACTAAAGCAGACAAACTTAATGATAAAAATCCTACTCTAGCACTTGAATTTACCCAAGACTTATTTAACCAGCACCAAAATAAATTAAGCTCTTCGGGTAAAGCTGCGTTATTTTATAGACTAGCTGCATATCAATATTACTTAGGAAATATTACCGAAGCCCTAAAACATATCGATCAGTTCTATGCATTATCTCCCGATTTAAGCAGTAAGGATGGCATATCATTATTGCTTATTCATGGCGGTGTACTTGATGGACTAGGTAAATCGAAGCAAGCAATGGATTTGTATTTACACGCAGAAAAGAATGCAAGAGCCACAGAAAATAAAAAATTACTCGCTGAGTCTTATAGTTCAATTGCCTATTGGTATTCTGGTAACCATAACGATAGTGAGGCAATAAAGTATTATCATAAAGCCTATTTATACCTAAAAGATTTAGGTGACGAATTAGATCTAGCGTATTTAAAAATACAAATGTCTAGCGCATACTCCTATATTCATGACAATGAAAAAGCGATGAGCTTGGCACAAGAAGCCATTGATTACTTCCATCAACATGAATATTATTTTGACGAACTCTTTGCTCATAATACCCTAGCCAAAAATCAAATGGCAATAAAGGATTTCGATGGTGCCATTAACACTTACCAACGCGTTATAGAGTTATCAGAGCAAGAAGGTCAAGAGAACCTAATAGACATCGCTTACTTAGGTTTAGCCAAAGCTTACCAGCGGAAAAAAGACAATAATAAGGCGCGTCATTACTTTTCTTTATACCAAAAAGTACACGCATACTCTGATAGTCCTTTTGCTCAAATTGATGACTTATTTCTCAGCGCATTAATTGCGTTTTCTGACAAAGATATTGCATTAGCCCAGAAAAATATAAAACAAGCCGAAGCCATTTTATCTCTCTTAGAAAAAGAAACCGTGCTCTCTTGGTACATTCAAGTATTAGATCTAAAGGCTGATATCGCAGTATTTAACCAAGACTACCAAAACGCTTATCAATACCAAAAAGAAGCACGTAAGTTGTTTAGCAGCTACCAAAATAACGAACGAGAAAAAGTACGTTCAAAATATAAAGTGATGTTTGATACCGACCAAGCACTGTTAAAAAACCAACTACTTGAACGCGATAAACTATTAGATAAGGCGGAACTTGAAAACGCGGCACAACAACAGAAATTACAAACATTACTTACCGTGGTAATTTCCTTACTTGCTCTTGGTTTAATATTCTTTATTTACCGACAACGTATAAATAGTGAAAGACTACACAAATTAGCCAATACCGATATGCTAACGGAACTAGCTAACCGACGTTGCACCTTTATCTATGCTGAAAGTATGCTAGCTCAAGCAAAGAAGTATAAACAAAACTTTGCCATTATCATTTTCGATATTGATCATTTTAAAAAAATCAATGATACCTATGGACATCCTGCTGGGGATATTGCTTTAAAGGACATTGCCAGTGTCGCTAATGAATATGTTAGAAACAACGATATATTAGGCAGAATTGGTGGCGAAGAGTTCTTAGTAATACTACCTAATACCTCTTCAAAACAGGCCTATGAAATCGCAGAACGGATCAGAAAAGCGATTGATAAAAAGGATATTATTCTGGGTGAAAAGGTAGTCAACATCTCGGCAAGTTTTGGAATCTCTCAGTTAGCGCAAAATCAGTCAAACTTTAATCAAATATTTCATGAAGCCGATATTGCGCTGTATCAAGCGAAAAATAGCGGTAGAAACTGTATTTCACTAGCGGGTTAATTACAGCTGTTATTTAAACCTTAATTAGCCACTCTATACTTAAAATAAGAGATTCCCGATTAAAAAGTCGGGAATGACAATGGTTTGGATTGTTGATTAAATGCCTGCTGACCTGACTTAATGTTTTATCAAGTCACTAAAGCTTATCTCTTTTATTAACTTTTGTTTAGCACCATAAGCAATGCGATGAGTGCCGTGACAACGGGCACAGGCTAATACAGCTAAAGTACCAAGATCTCGCCCTTGTTCTTTCGCAGTACCTGACTCTAATGACTGCTTTAAACTACTGAGTGTTTTTTTCATGGTTTCACTAGGATAAGGTTTGCGATCTTTTTTATGACAATCAACACAAGTCTCTCCTAATATTGTCATGCCATCATTAAGGCTAACTAAAGATGATAGTGCTAATGGTTTATTGCCATCTTGCGCTGAAATTTTTATCTGGTTTACTTGCCTTGTTAACGTATCCATATGATCAACAAAACTCAGTTCAGAGCTAATCTGAATTTTTGAAAAGTCTGGCGTTCTATAGGTCAAAGCAGTGATGGCTTGATAATCATCATGGCAAGAATCACAGCTTTGCTGCAAGATTTTATGCTGAACTAATACCGATGCATAATCCTTCTGTTCACTGGCATTACGCAACTCTGCTGCAGTACTCACAGCTAATTTTTTTTGCCAACTTGGCACCATCTCGGCAATTTTAAGATAATGTTCATTAAGCTGCTCTGCCCATTTATTCATGTGTTCAGCATCTTGATTTTTAGCATAAAACTCAACAGCCTGCATTTCACGGCGAAGTTTAAACATATTATGTAGCCAAACTTGGCGCTTATTTTCAGGTTTATACCATTGTGCCAATTCAGTAGGCGGAGTTTTAACTAACTGAGCTTTATCTTGGTGCTTATAAATTAGCCCTGCAGCGACTAACAGGATAACTATTTGTAAAATAATGAAATAACGCCAACGCATAACTAAGCACTCTGTTTTATTTGATAAGTACTAGTGTATTTTAAATAAAATGAATGGTTATTGATTTGGCATAAAAAAAGAGCCTTAAGGCTCTTTTTTTTTATCGACACATTAACTCAAATAGGCTGAGTAAATTAGAATGCGAAACGTACACCAATGGCGCCATCAACATTAAATTTAAAGCCATCATCAAAATCTGCAACAGGCTGTACTTGCCCATATAAATCCCAGCCTTTAGCAAAGTACCAAGAAACACCTACTGGGGCACGCATACCAAAACCGTTATCCCAACCAGCCCAGCCACCACCAGAAACATACCAAGATAATGGTGTTTCATTATCAAACGTCCCCGTTTTAACTAAGTAATCAACGGCAAAACCACTATCACCTAAGACGATATTATAGCGGTCAATTTGAGCAACCAGACTTAAGTCCATATCAAGGGCAACACCAACTTTTACATCGGCTTGAGCAAGGTTCGATAAAAGTATTGAAAGCATTAACATGCTTACGAATATAATTTTTTTCATTTTAAATCCTACGTTTAAATGATTTTCTAATAAAGCTGACGCTATTATAAAGCTTTTTGTTTAAACAAGCTTACTGCGCATTGACTAATGTCTTCATTTTGTTGCCAATGCACCAAAATAGCATAATCAACGATGCCTAATGCTAAGTCAGTTTTTGCTAGTTTTTGTGTTCGTTCTATTGCCTCACTACTTGCCCCAGTAAATAAGTTAACACCCCGAATATTAAACTGTTTTGCTAAATAAAAATTAGCTGAGTTTCCTACACTGGAAATAAAATCTAACGGCCTAACGTCTTCGCCTTCTTCAATGCTGAGTACCAATGACTGTAATAACGCTACCGAAAAATAATCCCCAACACCGTACAAACCTAATTGATTTTTATCAAGATTTAACGACTTAACTTGCTCGTTTTCAAATAAATCATGTAACGCTTGTAATGCAATCAGAGTGAAGGAATCCATACGCCTGACTTCAAAACCTGTTAATTGCTTAACTTGTTTTCTTAATACTTTAGCGCTGAGTTTAGCGTCATATTCAACAAAATTTTGTGCAATAACATCTATGTCCACATCAAGATTTACCTTACTGTGAGCATTAGGTTTATCTATCGACATAACAGTATTTTGAGCGGTTAAATTCTTCAAAACAAAAGCCGCATTATTACCACCAAATCCACAATGATTGGCAAGGATATAATCAATGTTCTTAAATGATTGCTGTGCTGAAACAAAAGTAAGTAAATGACCCGTCGACGCTTCTGTATTATGTTTTTTACTGCTTTTGTCAATAACGTCTTGGTCTAACGATTGCACATAATCTGGTACTGGCATAATATCTTGTTTAACTAAATCAACAAGTAACGCCAACTCTAAAACACCACAAGCTCCGAGAGTATGCCCAATAAAAGGTTTTAATGCTAAGGCAGGCGTTTTTTTACCAAAAACACGTTCAAGTGCATTCGCCTCAGCCTGATCGCTTGCAAGAGAAGCAGTTCCGTGTGCTTTAATCAATTGAATATTTTGAGCCGTTATTCCTGATAATTTTATCGATTTCACTATCACTTCGCTAATTTTAGAGCCATCTTCTTCCGTGGTTGTTAAGCTATAACTATCACAAGAAGAATAACCATCCATTATCGCTAAGCAACACTCATCATTGGCTTGATTTGACAAAAGTAACGCGCCGACACCTTCACCTAAAACCATGCCATCGCGGTGTTTTGAAAAAGCATGTAAACCTTGTTCAGAAAGTAATTCTAATGAATTAAAGCCTTTTAACGTTAATTGATTATAAAACTCACAACCAATGACTAATGCTGTTTTTACTTCGCCTGTTCTCACCAAGCGTGTCGCATAAATAAGTGCGTTACTGCTTGACGTGCACGCGGTGCTAAAGGTGAAATGTAAGTCATTTAAACCATATTTTTTAACTAAGTAGGCATTGATGCGGTCTAGTTTTGATAACCAAATAGCTTGATCGGACTGACTAACAACAGCACCAATATCCATCGACGATGAACCTAAAAAGAGGCTTGTGAGCGCTAGTTGTTCGACCGTTAAGGATTGCTCAGTAATCACTTGTTCAATAACCTCGGACAGCAGTTTATATATACGCTGGTAGCTTTCTTCTATTGGCGCCAGAGGTATCGCTTGATAATAACAATTAAGTGGTTGGGCAAGACGATGCAATGTTTGCCCGTTAGCGTAAGTTACTAAGTTCGCAGCCCCTTGTCCTAAAACACTTAATGATGCGCTGCCAATAATAAAAACAGGGGCAAGGGCTTGATTACCCACTAAGACAACTTTATTTATATCATGCATACTTTATCTGCTCTAAGCGATTATTAGCTTTCACTAGTTTGGCTTTGACCTGCCAAAATTAATTCCGCAATGCTGGCAATTGATTGCAAGTGCTTACGTGTTTCTTTTGAGCCTTCAATACTGATAGCAAATTTTTTCTTCAATACTAGCGATAACTGCAATGCATCAAGTGAATCAAGTGCAATACGTGATTTACGACCAAACAGTAATTCATCATCTAAAATATCACTCGGCTCAAAATCATCTTCCTTATCGCACTCTTCGATAATCAGTTTTTTTAATGCCAGCATGAGTTCTGCTTTGTTCACTTGTTCTAAAGAGTTTATGTCCATGACAACCTTTTTGTTTTGTAGTTAAAAATGATTAGAGCAGCAATAAAACAAATGCTACCAAAGCAGGTAAGTAATAATAAATTGCTTGAAGCTTGCGTAAAAGTCGCGCCAGACAGCCCCTGTTTTAACAACTCTGACGACCAATACATAGGAGAGAAGCTAGCAATTTTCGCGAGGGCTTGTGGCATGATATCAATCGGTACCATAAAACCACTCAATGCAGCCAACAAGATATTAATGCCACCACCAAGTACAATGGCTTGTTCAAAGGTATTCACTAAAACCGCTAACAAAAAGGCAAAACCAATGGCAGCAAAAATAATAAAAAAACCTGATAATACGTACAAGCTTGGACTATTGATTACTAATACCGCCTGCTCTGTCAGCCAAGGTACACATAAAAGCCCAACGACACTCAATAATATCCATTGAAATAAACTCACTACGCCATAAGACAGTGCCTTATTAAAAAAG
Source organism: Colwellia sp. 75C3 (assembly GCF_002836255.1). Classification (GTDB taxonomy): domain Bacteria; phylum Pseudomonadota; class Gammaproteobacteria; order Enterobacterales; family Alteromonadaceae; genus Colwellia. The sequence goes on from NZ_PJAU01000054.1 coordinate 256,093, forward strand.
TAATAATGATTACTAATAGGGTAAGTTTGAATTCGCAGTAAAGTACCATTTTCTTTTTCTTTAATTAAGGTAGTAGAAATAGGTAAGACAATAAAATATAAACCAAAAATAAGCCAAGAGGGAATGCTATACAAGGTTGGCGCATTAAATAATTGTTGCTCTTCATCTTGCGTAATTAAGTAATCAACACTGGCACTGGTATTAACTAAGGCTACTTTTTCAAGCAAAGGTAAGTCTTCATCAAAATCACCATTATCTTCCATATAAGCGTGCAGTTTTAGCTTAGATAACGCAACTTTAACCAACTCAACCACCATGGTACGGCTTTGTGGTGATAATTGCGGACTAAAATCTAATACCAACGTCCCTTCCCCTAGACGCATTAATAGGTTATCACTAAAACCGGCTTGTACCATCAATGAGGCATCAAATTTATCATCCATCTGATTAACACCTAAACCACTGCTTTTTATATAGTGTGCTAAGGTCGATAATTGTTCATCGTCACATTGGCTCTCACACTCTATGGCTATGTTTATTTTCTTCACTAAGTTTTCTTGTTGCTCGCCCATCGCTAAGGTCATGATAATCATAAAAGTAATAGGTAATAAAATAAGCACCGCAAGGCTGTGTAAGTCATTAGCAATAATAATGGCTTCTTTTTTAACGCTCTGAATTAACATGCACTAGCCTTATAAGAATTGAAGTACAACTGGTCAATGGAGTTTTGAGAGAAGTGAATATTTTTAATACCGGTTAAGTTATCACTGAATTGTAAAAACACCTGCTGGAGCTGCACCGTGTCGGAGATATTTAGAGTGAAGTTGGTTTGCTCTGCACTGAAAGGTAATCCAAGAGCCGTTAACAAAGCGCTATTTTGCTGCTCAGGGAAGAACTCTAAAGTAACCACCATATTATCATCACTGGTTTGGCTAATTGCTATGGCTCTTCCTTGCTCCAGCAAAATAACATCATCACACAACTGCTCAACCTCATTAAGCATATGAGAGGTGTAAATAAGCGTTTTCCCCTGTTTTTTAAGTTGCTCAAGTAAGTTTATGATGTCTTGGCGTGAAACAGGATCAATACCGACTGTTGGTTCATCTAAGAAAATAATATCTGGAGATTTACTCAATGCAATGGCGATATTCAAGCGCCTTTTATAGCCGCCAGAAAGGCTTGCTGCTTTTTGCTTACTGACTTGTTGCAACTGACATTGCGCTAAACTTTGCACTAATAAAGCTTTACGATTTTCCCGCTTAGGCTCGCTTAATGAAATAAAGTATTCAAGGTTTTGTTTTACACTCAGCTCGGGATAAAAAGCATATTCTTGTGGAATGAGAGCAACTTTTTGCTCTATATTCTCTTGTAAAGATAAATTGTTGTCTTTGTCGCTGGGGTAATAACTCACCTCTCCTTGTGATGGCGTTAGTAACGCACAAAGTAATGAGATGGTTGTTGATTTACCAGCACCGTTGGGGCCAATAATACCGGTGCATTGTCCTGCTTTAATCGCTAAGGATAAGTTATGTACAGAAAAGTGTTCGTTACCGCGATATTTATAGCTGAGATCCGTCGCCTGTATTATGGTATTTCCCGGACTCTGCCTATTTGGGGTTGCTGACGTTACTTGCATATCAGGCATGAGCGGCATTTGTGGCTTAAGCATTTTTTATTATCATTCCTGTTAACTAATCCATAAACTAAATAATTTGCGCTAACTGTGCCGCTTCTAAAATGGCACGTTCGGCATCAACACCGCTAGCATTTTTAGCCCCACCAATTAAATGACAAGGTTTGTCGGTAATCGTTACGGCTAAGCTATTTTCTTCAAGCTGACCTGTGCAGTTAATAATATGGTCAACCGCTAATAATCTAGGCTTGCCACGCACTAATAAATGTAAACCTTGCTGGTCTATCTTTTCATAAGTCACACCGACCGTCATTTTTACTTTTTTATTTTTCAAATGTTGGCGGTGGATCCAACCAGTCGTTTTTCCTAAATCCGTACCAGGTTTACGTAAGCGCCTTTGTAACATGGTAATGGTGCGCTTTGCTGGCTCAACATGTTTATCAGCCAAACCGCCCGCTTGTTTGAGGGAGAGATCAATGCCCCATTCTTGCATAAACTCATTTTCGATGTTTTGTACTTTGGAGCTTTGGCTGGTAGTTTTATTACCGTGACTTGCTTCATTGCTTTCACTTACTAAGAAAAGCGCGACATCAAAACCAATACCACCTCCGCCGATAATAGCAACATGTTGACCTACTTGTTTATCACCCGATAAAACATCTTGATAACTGAGTACTTTCCCGCTATTTATCCCGTCCACTAAACCAGGAATTTCAGGTAGCCTAGCTCGAACTCCCGTTGCTAGTATGACCTCATCAAAATCAGCCAAGTCAGTACTATTTACTCGAACATTTAGTTTAATGGTTACCCCGAGCTTAGGTAATATTGCTTTAAAATAACGCAAGGTATGTAAAAACTCTTCTTTACCCGGTACCTTACTCGCTAAGTTAAATTGACCGCCAATTTTATCACTGGCTTCAAAAAGCGTCACTTGATGACCACGTTGAGCAGCATATTTTGCAAAAGCCAAGCCTGCAGGTCCTGCACCTACCACAGCTAATTTTTTCATCTGCTTTGCCACGGTAAAATTTAACGTTGTTTCATTACACGCTCTAGGATTGACTAGGCATGAAGCCGTTTTCCTAATAAAAATTTTATCTAAGCAGCCTTGATTACAGGCAATACAAGTATTTATTTCATCAGACTGCCCTGCCATGGCCTTGTTAACAAAATTGCTATCAGCTAAAAAAGGCCGCGCCATTGACACTAAGTCAGCTTGTTTATTGGCAATTATTTGTTCTGCTTGCTCTGGCGTGTTGATGCGATTACTGGTGATCACCGGAATACTAATATGCTGTTTAATATTTTCACTTAACGGCACAAATAAACCACTCGGCACGGAAGCTGAAATTGTCGGCACCCTTGATTCATGCCAACCAATGCCGGTATTGATAATATTAACGCTATGTTGCTCTAACAACTGAGCTAAGGTAATCACTTCTGTTGCTGAACTACCTTGTTCAATCAGATCAATCATAGATAGACGGAAGATTAATAAAAAATCATTACCCACTGCAGCGCGAGTACGTTTTACTATTTCTAACGCAAAGCGAATTCGCTTTTCAAAACTACCGCCCCAATCATCAGTACGCTCATTAGTGGCTTTAACAATAAATTGATTAATGAGATAACCTTCTGATCCCATAATTTCAACACCGTCATAGCCAGCTTGTTTAGCAAGCACCGCACTTTGCACAAAATCATTAATTTGAGTTTCGATCTCACTTACTGTCAACGCACGAGGTGCATATAAACTAATAGGCGCTTGAATAGCTGATGGGGCAACTTGATTAACGTGATAACCATAACGGCCAGCATGGAGAATTTGCATACAAATTTTACAATCAAATTCATGCACAGCATCAGTAATCAGTTGGTGATCTTTAACATCACTTTGCTGCTGCATAATGGCTCTATCTGGCGCAACAATACCACTGAGGTTAGGAGATATCCCTCCTGTGATAATCAAGCCAACGCCACCTTTAGCGCGTTCACGATAAAAAGCTGCAACTTTAACAAAACCTTGCTCAGTTTCTTCCAAGCTAGTATGCATAGAACCCATCACCACACGATTTTTAAGTGTGGTGTTTTTTAAGGCGAGTGGTTTTAATAAATGGGGAAAGGACATAACAAACTCAATAGCCGTGTAAGTTGATAACGAAACTTAACAGCCTCCACATAGGGCAACAAAAGATAACAAATTGCCGCTAGACTAGCAAAAACGAGCTTTTCTTGCAAAGTAATTACCTTATCTGCTTTTTTTACTTCGCTTTTTTTTCTTGTTGTTAAGTTTAATAGTGACTAAGTGACTCGTTATGTCATGTTCATCGTAGTTAAAGCAGCTGTTTTGGGCACTAGGGTAACCTAACATTAAACTAGGATTACCGGAAAAACCAGTTGGCTCTTTAGGTATACCGTTACTACTAAAATCAAGTTGACCGTTAGCGTTACTATCTTGAAAAACCCGAACAATATACGACCCTTTTTTAAGCATTGAAAACCGCAATTGCATAGCGTTTTCACTAATAGCAGATTGACCGCTGTCTAAAAGTCTTAATTCATGCCAAGGCGTTTCTTCATTGTTTGGGCAAGTAAATAATTGATAATGCAGCTGACCTTGAATCTCCTTAATACGTGTTACGTCTACTAAAAGAGCCGCATTGTTGGCGTAAAGCTTAGTAACAGGAAACAAGACAAAAACTGCGGTGAATATTACAGTGAACAGGCGAGGAAAAAGGTAATGTTTCATGTGATTTATAGCTATGATTGAGTTGAATTGTTTATACCCGCTCCACTTGAAGATGCTCGTTTCAGGAAATCTGAGCGATTCATAATCAAGGCACATTTTTGTATTAAGGGTTATTCCCTTAAAAAGAAATGTAACGCAGAGTATGATTTGTCCAGTCTTCCCCAAGGGGCTGATTTAGAAACGCTTTATGCTGCGTTATTGATTTCGACAAGGACGCTACATGGATGTAGCTTCTTAGAGAATGCAGGAGCACAATCTCCTGAACAACCATTCTGTTCAATCAATGCCTTGCCTAAAGGCGTTTCTAATTCCAGCTGAATCATGCATCTTCAAGTGGAACGGGTATTTATCTATTTTCATTCTAAGACAATAAAGTATAATAACCCACAAATTTATCTTGTTAGGCTTATCTTGGTGCGCAAAGTTCTCGTTATTCATTACTCACAAACAGGTCAACTCACTCGCATCACTGACTCGATAATTGCTCCTCTAAAGCAAGAGAACGATATTCAAGTTGATTGTCTGACCTTAGAGCCAGAGCAGAGCTACCCTTTTCCTTGGCCATTTTTACGATTTTTTCATATTTTCCCTGAAGCGGTAAAAATGACTCCACAGGCGTTGAAGCCAATAGATAAGACAATTGTTAACGCTGCTGATGAATATGATCTCATCATTTTAAGCTACCAAGTTTGGTTTTTATCGCCATCAACACCTATTTCGTCTTTTTTACAAAGTGATGAAGCTAAAGCCCTTTTCAAAAATAAAGCCGTTGTTACCGTGATTGGTTGTCGAGGCATGTGGTTAAACGCCCAAGAAAAAGTGAAAAAACTACTCAACTCATTAAAAGCTAACTTAGTCGATAATGTCGCATTAACCGATGATTGTGGCGCAGCATTTAGTTTCTTAGCGACACCAATGTGGATGTTCACCGGTAGAAAAAAAGCCTATTCATGGTTACCTACTGCTGGGGTAAGTGAAGATGATATTGTTAACGCCAAACGCTTTGGTCTTGCCATCAAAAAAAGATTACAACGTGATGACAGCCTTATCTCTCAGCCTATGCTAAAAGGTTTAGGCGCGGTTAAAATTAATGAAAAACTGATTGCTAGTGAACGTGTCGGTAATCATAGCTTTACTATTTGGAGCAAACTATTAACGGCCCTAGGCCCACAAAACTCAGTGCGCCGTAGTTGTGGCTTATTAGTCTATGTGGTATTTTTATTGACCTTAATCCTCACGGTTGTACCTATCACTGCACTGATAAAAAAACTTATCGCCCCCTTAACTAAAAAACGTATCCGCGCACAAAAAGAATATTTTGCTGAGCCTTCTGGAGAGTAGTTGTAACAATGGATTTTACCGAAAAAGAAAACTCAGTTTTTATCACGCGTTTAACTGCGGTTATGCCTAACGAACCTGTCAGTAACGCTGATATGGAAAAAGTATTAGGACAAGTTGGTGAGCAAAGATCACGCGCAAAATCAGTCATTTTACGTAGTAATAAAATTAAATCACGTCACTATGGTATTGATCCTGAAACTGGCGAGTTTAATTACACTAATGCCTCTCTTGCCGCTGAAGCAGTAAACAAGTTATTACCCGACGCGGAAGAATTAGCGCAAGTTGATACCCTGGTTGCCAGCACATCGATGCCGGATCAAACCATGCCAAACCATGGTGTAATGGTTCATGGCCAATTGAACATACCGCCATGTGAAGTCATATCAACCGCAGGCATATGTGTCTGTGGTATTACAGCCCTTAAGTATGGCTATTTGGCGATAAAAGCGGGTGAAAGTAAAAAAGGCGTTGTTGTTGCTAGTGAACTAGCCTCCAGCGTCATGCATGCTAGTAATTTCGAAGCTGAATGTCAGCATAAAGTAGAACAACTCACCAGTAAGCCAGAGCTCGCTTTTGAGAAAGATTTTTTACGTTGGATGTTATCAGATGGCGCCGGCGCTGCATTGTTAAGTAATGAACCCAACATAGACAGTCTGTCATTAAAAATTGATTGGATAGAAATATTATCTTTTGCCAATGAATTAGAAGCTTGCATGTATGCCGGAGCTGAAAAAAGCCAAGGCGCACTCAAAGGCGGCTTACGTTACAGCAGCCAAGAACGCGAGCAACAATCTATTGCGGCAGTAAAGCAAGATGTAAAGTTACTCAACGAAAACATCGTTAAAGTCACGGTAGAAAATGCCCTGAATCGCATTAAAGTAAAACGAAATATCAGCCCAGAAGATTTTGATTACTTCATTCCACACTACTCTTCAGGCTATTTTAGAGAACGTTTGTATGAAGGCTTGGTTAATATAAATTTTGAAATACCTTTTGAAAAATGGTTTACCAATTTAACCACTAAGGGTAATACGGGTTCAGCCTCTATATTCATCATGTTAGAAGAATTATTCAACGATAATGAGCTAATTAAAGGTCAAAAGCTGTTATGTTACATCCCTGAAAGTGGACGGTTCTCTAGCGCTTTCATGCAGTTAACGGTAGTGTAACAGGCATAAGTAATACTGAACGAATTACCGACTTAGTTACAACTTAATTATCCAATAAATGATTGAATAAGTACTTCTCAAGGACAGCCAATGAACGATAAAGATGTACCACAAGACGACAGCACGACCTACCAAGGGCAAAAAAAGCTAATTTATGCTGTTGATGATAGTGGTAATTACCATGGCGTTAAGTCGAGTGGTTGGGAAGTAGAAAGCTTTGCTACACAAATGGCCGTTGATGATTTACAAGAGCAAACACAAGATGCGCTTATTCAAGCGCGTCAAGGTGAGGTATCTCCTTTGGCCTATCACATGCTTAGACTTAGGTTTGATATTAGTTCGTTGTCACAAACCACTGGATTTTTTCAGTGGCAAATCAAACGTCACTTAACACCTAAAGTTTTTAATAAATTATCTGAGAGTAAGCTCAATACCTATGGTGAAGTAATGAAGCTCACTATCGCTGAATTAATCAGTTTACCCAAATAGATAATGACTAACGCTAGTATTTAACCTTAATATTCAGCTCTTATATTCGTCCGATAAAAACAACAATAAGCCAAGCCAATGACAGACATTATTTTAGATATAGACCATCAACAATCTTCACACTGCGAATCTGGTGTTATTTCAACGTTATTACGTAGTAAAGGCCTAAAAATTTCAGAGCCGATGGCTTTTGGTTTATCTTCTGCGTTAACCTTCGTTTATTTACCTATGGTTAAAATTGGTGGCTTACCGTTAATTGCTTATCGCATGCCGCCAAAAGCAATTATAAAAGCAGTATGTAAAAAGCTTAAGGTGGAATTAGACAGTCAAAATTTTTCAAACCAAGCTAAAGGCATGCAAGCCCTTGATGATGAGCTAGCTAAAGGTAATTTAGTTGGCTTACAAACCTCAGTTTATTGGTTACCTTATTTCCCTGAAGATATGCGATTTCATTTTAATGCGCATAATTTGGTGGTTTACGGGAAAACAGCAGCAGGAAATTACTTAATCAGCGATCCTGTGTTTGAACACTTAGTAGAGTGTCCGGCAGAAGATTTACAACGTGCTCGTTTCGCCAAAGGTGCATTAGCAGCAAAAGGCAGAATGTATGTGGTACGTAACGTACCAAGCGACATTGACTTAACCCCACATATTTATAGTGCAATTAATAAAACAGCCAAGATGATGAATGGTTTATTACTGCCATTTTTTGGTAATAAAGGTATTAAGTTTTTAGCTAAAAAAATTCGTTCTTTAGTTAAAACAAAACCTAAATATCAAAAATTATTCTTAGGTAATATTGTTCGTATGCAAGAAGAAATAGGTACCGGTGGTGCTGGATTTCGCTTTATGTTTGCTAGCTTCTTAGCTGAGTCGGCAAAATTAACTAACAATGACGATTTACAAGCGGCGGCTAAGCAAGCAACTGAAGTGGGTGATAATTGGCGTGAATTTGCTATGGATGCTGTATTGTTTTGTAAGAAACGTAAAGATCTTAGTTTAGATAATGTTGCCGATAAATTGGAAAGCTGTGCGACACAAGAGCAAGCATTACGCAGTACCTTACTCGCAATAAAAGGTTAGTAATAAACGCTAACTTCAATAGGCGTTATCTCACTAACGCCTGATTAACCTTTTCACACACAAGCAATTACTAGCTATTAGTATTGCTAAGCGCTTCAACGAAAAAATCTTGCAGCGTTTGATTATAGTGACGAACTTGTTTGCTAATATTTTTACTGTCACAGCTACTTTCAAAGTTGCTTGGTTCCAGTGAATTATCAATTAACTCAGCACTAAATTGTGCCTTGTATGCAGGCACTTTATACCAAGGCTCTGATTTAGTTAACGTCGTTGGTTTGACTTGAATAAGCACAGTACTAATACCTGACTCTTGCTTTGTTAACTGTGAATCCTCTGATAAACAGCGCAAAGCAATATTGGCAGCACCACGTTGGAACTTAATGTTTTGTCCCGGTGTAGTACGCGTGCCTTCAGGAAAAATTATCAGGTTATTACCTGCAGCAATTGATTTTTTACAATCAACCAATAGCCCTTCAGGGTCAGCATTACTGATATAACCCGTACTTTTAACCACGCCACGTAAAAAAGGATTCGTAAATAAGTGAGCCTTCACGACACAATCGGCATTAGGGATTATTGAGATAAGCACCACAACATCAATAAGTGATGGGTGGTTAGCAAGTACCAACTGACTATTCATTTCACTTAACTTTCTTGCTCTTACCAAATCAAAGCTAAAGATTCCGGTAAAGGCCATCAAGCCGATAAAAAACTTAAAAGTATAATGAACAGTTTTACGCGCAACTTGTTTTTGCTTAGCTTTACCTTTAATGAATAGTTTTTGTAATGGAAAAACAAAAACAGTTAAAAATATACCGCCTATACCAAAGCAGGCGAAACAAAAGCCGGTTGCGACAATGCGCCAAAGATGATTAAAATAGTTGAGCATAGGTATTTACTGCGGAGTATTTCTTATAATTATGTCTCGATATTATCACCATCATCACCACGAACCTAGCAACAGATAAAATTATTACTTGAATCGAAGTTACTAAAGTGTAACTGCTACTTGTTAACGCCGATCACAGTCTTTACTATGAGACACGATTTAAAACCATTTACTGCAAAACTAGGTTGTCCATGTTTAAACAAATAACAAATAAAAATACCCGAACTTTACTTTCCCTTATCGGCATAACTACTGCAAGTTTAACCTTTGCCAATACAGCTAATGCGACTATTGTTGAAATTAAAACATCACTCAGTACAGAAAGTATTAAAGTTAACTTGTTTGATACCACAACTCCTGAAACGGTAGCAAACTTTCTTAACTATATAGATGATGGGCATTACACTAACTCTGTAGTTCATAGGGCCGTTCCTGATTTTATTGTACAAGGCGGTGGTTTTTCCTTTAGCGGCGAATGGCCTTTAACCGCACTAGTGCCAAATGCCCCAGTGAAAAACGAGCCTGTTTATTCTAATGTTAAAGGCACAATTGCCATGGCGAAAAAAGGCAGCGATGTTCATAGTGCTACTAACCAATGGTTTTTTAACTTAAAAGACAATAGCAATAACTTAGATAGACAAAACGGTGGTTTTACCGTTTTTGGTCAAATAATTGAAGGCCTTGATATAATAGAACAGGTAGCCCTACTTAAGTTATGCAATGCTGGTAGTTTAGAAGGTATTCCTATGGTGATGGAAACTAGTCAAACATGTGGTGATATGAGTGCACCTGGAATGGAAAACTTTGTTGTTATTGAACATGTAACGATTATTGATAGCTCAGAAGTAACTGACAGCGATTTAACCCCATTGAAATCAAAAGAGCCTGATAGTGATGATGATGGTGTGATAGACATAGCGGATGCTTTTCCAAGCGACCCAAATAAATATTTAAAGGAAGCTGATGCTGGAGAAGACAGTGGTGGTTCAATCACATGGTTTTCACTTGTTATGTTAGCGTTAGTATCAACGAGAAAAAAGTTATTCAAACGTAGATAAATTAACTATCCTTCAATAATAGCTAATAAAAAAGCAGCGTATCACTTGGTGATATCGCTGCTTTTTTTGTATTACTTTATCTGGTCGCTATAAAGTTATAATACTCTTAACCTCTGGTAAACTCTGGGTAAGCTTCCATACCACAGTCAGAGATATCAACACCTTCATACTCTTCTTCAGCACTAACTCGAATACCGATAATCTTCTTCAGAGCAAACCAAACAACAAAACTAGTACCAAATACCCAAACAAAGATAGTTGCTGCACCAATAAGCTGACCACTGAAACTAGACGATGAATTAGTGATTGGCACAATCATTAAACCAAAGAAGCCAACAACACCGTGTACAGAGATAGCACCGACTGGATCATCAATCTTAATTTTGTCTAATGCTAAAATGGACATCACTACAATAACGCCAGCGATAGCGCCAAAGATTGTTGCTTGTAATGGTGATGGTGTAGAAGGTTCAGCAGTAATCGCGACTAAACCGGCTAAAGCACCGTTTAAAGTCATGGTTAAATCTGCTTTTTTGAATAGTATTTTAGCGAAGATAAGTGCTGAAATGGCACCAGCCGCTGCAGCCGCGTTAGTATTTAAAAACACCATAGCTACTGAGTTAGCACTGTTAATGTCCGCAAGTTTTAACACTGAACCACCATTAAAACCAAACCAACCCATCCATAAAATAAAGGTACCTAATGTTGCCATAGGTAAGTTAGCACCAGGAATTGCGTTAACTTTGCCGTCTTTACCGTATTTTCCTTTACGAGCACCAAGTAATAAAACACCAGCTAATGCTGCGGAAGCACCTGCCATATGAACAATACCTGAACCAGCAAAATCAGAGAAACCTAAGTCACCTAAAGTATATAAACCAAATACTGCATCACCGTTCCAAGTCCAGCTACCTTCCATCGGATAGATAAAGCCAGTTAATACCACGGTAAATGCTAAGAAAGCCCATAATTTCATACGTTCTGCAACAGCACCTGAAACGATCGACATAGCCGTGGCAACAAAAACTACCTGGAAGAAGAAATCAGAAGCGTTTGAATAAACCGCGCCACCATCAAAGCCAGCTTCAGCCGATTCAGCCAGTACAGCACCAACAAGTGCGTCTGCGTCACTAGCACCGTCAAGCGCTATACCATTTAAGAAAATGCCACCACCGTACATAATATCGTACCCGACGATAAGATACATGATGCAAGCGATTGCATATAACGCGACGTTTTTAGTCAAAATTTCGGTAGTGTTTTTAGCACGTACCAAGCCAGCTTCAAGCATTGAGAAGCCCGCAGCCATCCACATCACCAAAGCACCACAAATAAGAAAATAAAAAGTATCTAAAGCGTACTGTAATTGAAATATATTTTGTTCCATCATCATTCTCCTTTAAAGTGCTTCAGAATCTAGCTCACCCGTACGAATACGGATAGCTTGCTCAAGGTTATAAACAAAAATCTTACCGTCACCAATTTTACCGGTGTAAGCCGCTTTAGTAATGGTTTCAACTAAACGTTCAACAAGTTCTTCGTTAACCGCAATTTCTAACTTTACCTTAGGTAGGAAATCGACTTGGTATTCAGCACCACGGTATAATTCGGTATGCCCTTTTTGTCGGCCAAACCCCTTAACTTCACTCACCGTGATACCTTCTACGCCTATTTCAGAAATAGCCTCTCTGACATCATCTAATTTGAATGGTTTTATGATTGCGCTAATTAGTTTCATGGTTAACCTCTAGTTATAGTTTTTATATTTCTGATAACTTGATAATACAATTCATATGCCAATATAAATTTATGTTATTAAACATGATGTTGAGGTGGGTTGGATAAATTAGAATAACAAGATCGCACCAAGCTAGTGCGCAGAATGATTTCGCACAGTGCATCTGGTGCAATGCACTATCGATAAATTACAGGGAGTATTTCCTGAGTTATAAGCCAGCTATTAAAGTCTAGGAAGGCTGCTATTAGCTTTACTCGGACTTCGCTTGCACAGGATATTAAGAACGCTTTATTTTAAACAAAAACGTCTATATAAATGTGAATTTTTTTGCGTGGAATATTTAGGGTTAAATTTAAGCTGACTACATAACAGTTTTTCTCTGTTGATACTCTTAGCGAACTGAAGTACTTGGCGCAATACTTTAGGTTGCTTTGTTGCTACTGCAAATTGTTTAAATAACAACTCACGTTCCGGGCCTGATAATACCGACCAATTTAATAACCACACTTGTATAGTACCAACGGTCACTAAATCGATGTATGGCCCTGTCGACAGCGCCTCAGTAATATAGTATTTGGTCTGCTGGTTATAGCCATGTAATAAATTATTCAATCGCAGTAAATCAACCCAAGGATCAGACCATAATGGTCTTAGCTGAGTTGCTAATAAATACCATTGATTTATTTCTGCTAATTTGTCTTTGTCTTCAAAGCCCATATCAACACCCCAATGCATTATCCGTCCTACCATGTGAACGTAATGTGGATGCGTAGGATCTAACGACTGTGCTTTTTTAATCGCTGTTAATGCCTGCTGGTATTCGGCTTTATCTTCTATCGTTTTTTTCTTTGCCCAATCATTTAATGAAAACTCAGCATTAAAATACCAAGCATTAGCAACACCTCTGCTAAAACTCGCGGATAAACAATACAAGGTAATGAGTATTAAGAAAGCCAGAGCAGCATAATGCAGCGGCTTATTGCCGAATAAAAAGCCGAATAGAGAATGTGGTGACGCTGATGAAGAACTCATATGAGACCTGTAAATTTAATCTAACTAAACAAAAAGTCGGGCGTAAACACCCTCCTACAATGCCTACCTGTAAGAGCTGGCTTGTAGGAACAGGCTTTAGCCGTGAACATCACTTCGAAACAAACATTCGGGCGTAAACACCCTCCTACAATGCCTACCTGTAAGAGTTGGCTTGTAGGAACAGGCTTTAGCCGTGAACATCACTTCGAAAAAAAAACTCGGGCGTAAACCCCCTCCTACAATGCGTACCTGTAAGAGTTGGCTTGTAGGAACAGGCTTTAGCCGTGAACATCACTAACTAAACAAAAATTCGGGCGTAAACACCCTCCTACAATGCGTACCTGTAGGAGCTGGCTTGTAGGGACAGGCTTTAGCCGTGAACCTAACTTCGAAACAAAAATTCGGGCGTAAACACCCTCCTACAATGCGTACCTGTAGGAGCTGGCTTGTAGGAACAGGCTTTAGCCGTGAACATCACTTCGAAAAAAAATTCGGGCGTAAACACCCTCCTACAATGCGTACCTGTAGGAGCTGGCTTGTAGGAACAGGCTTTAGCCGTGAACATCACTTCGAAAAAAATTCGGGCGTAAACACCCTCCTACAATGCGTACCTGTAGGAACAGGCTTTAGCCGTGAACATCACTTCGAAAAAAATTCGGGCGTAAACACCCTCCTACAGTGTGTTTCTGGACCATCACTTTTTAACAAACAAGCTAGCGGTAATATTATAAGGATTGTCGTAAAACAATTGTTGCGATTTTTCTTCACCAAATATCGCCGTAATTTTACTTCTGGCGGCACCTAACAAAGGCGGTCTTCTTTTAAGATTATGTGCATCACTAGCAATAATGTTAACAAAACCTTGCTCGATATAACTTAAAGCAAGCGCTTGGCATTCATCACCAAAACCTCCGGTAATAGAAGCAGCTGTCACTTGAAACCAGCAACCTAAATCAACAAAGGTCTTAATCTTGTTGGGTGATTTTAATAAATCACGATTACGTTCAGGGTGAGCAATAACAGGGGTAATATTTTTTTTAAGTAAATGTTTAACTAAAATATCACTGCCCGCAGGAATATGACTGTGAGGAAACTCAAGCAACATAAACTGTTGATTATTATAGCTACCGTATAAAGGCAATTGCTTATTAGCAAGCAAGGATATAATCTCAGAATCTAGCCTTACTTCAGCGGCATAAGCTAATTCAACCTGAATTTTTTCTTTATCTACTGCTTGCTGTAAAGCTAAAAAAGACGACTCAATCACCGATAAATAATTATCAAAGCGGCCAAAGTGCAAATGTGGCGTAACAACAATACGCTTTACGCCATCTTCCACCGCTAAATTAATTAAAGCGAGTGCTTCAGCCATATCTTTAGCACCATCATCGATACCGGGTAAAATATGGCAATGAATATCTATCATGTATTAGTGATCCATCTATTGTTGAAAAGGCTGATTAACTCTCTTTTTCATTACCGTAAGTATAATCAGTGTAATAGCCGTGATAATAATCGTGAGAAGCCACTTTTCTAGTATCAACTTGACTCAATACCACACCCGCTATATTGGCATTTAGATTAATTAACCTTCCCATTGAATCTTGAACAGCACCTATACGAGTATCATCACTTTTAACAACATATATCACCGCATCTGCTTGCTGAGCAATAACTAAAGAGTCACTGACTGCTTGTACGGGTGGGGTATCAATAATAATACGATCGTAAGATTCTTTAAGCTGCGCTAATACCTCAGCAAATCTCGGTGACAATAATAATTCAAGCGGATTAGAAGGGATCTGGCCACAAGGCATCACCGTTAACCCTGATTTATCATCATAATAAATACAATCATCAAACTGCTCGGTACCGGCAATTAAATTACTTAAACCAGGATGATAAGGTGGAATATTAAAACGCTTACATATACTTGGTTTACGCATATCTGCATCAATCAAAATGGTTTTTTCAACTTGTGCTAAAGAAAAAGCCAAATTGGTTGAAGTCGTTGTTTTACCTTCACCAGGTACAGTCGAGGTTATTTCAATAACCTTAGAGCCTTTGTCCAACTGCGTTAGAACAAAACTAGTACGAAGTGTCCGTACTGATTCTGCAAACTTACGAGCACCCTCTTCAAAAAAGTAATGCTGATTTAACTGTTCATTTTTATTCAACACCACTAAAGGTAATAAACCTAACATACGTTGTGATAATTTATTTTCAATATCCGCTGAAGACTTAAAGGTATCGTTCAATGCTTCAATAACAAAAGCTAAAACAACCGCAAAACCAAAACTTGCAACAAAGGCCAGTGCCACTATCAAGCTCTTTATCGGCTTAATAGGTTCAATTGGCGTAAAAGCACGGTCAGTAAAACGAGCAACTACTGCATTAAAATCACTGGTTATTTCAGTCTCTTTAGATCGCGATAAGAAAGTATCAAACAAGTTACGGTTTGTTTGTACTTCACGCTTTAGTTTACGGTACTCATTTTCTTTACCGGTAATAAGTTGATACTGTTCACGAATTAAGCTTAACTCTTGCTGTAAAGCGATTACATTAGCTTGTGAAGTTTTCACTTCTTTTTCAATACCATTAACCAGTGAATAAACTTGTTTACTCAGGTTTCTGCTAACCGTTGCCAGTTCAGCTTTAACCGCAATCATTTTAGGGTGCTTAATACCGTAGACTTGGCTTAACTCACTAACACGTCGTTCAGCTGATACCACT
The DNA here is from genome assembly GCF_002836255.1 of Colwellia sp. 75C3. Lineage (GTDB taxonomy): Bacteria > Pseudomonadota > Gammaproteobacteria > Enterobacterales > Alteromonadaceae > Colwellia. Next base: position 272,007 of record NZ_PJAU01000054.1, read on the forward strand.
TCTTTTTTCACATCTTGAATAACATTGTGTGAGGTAATAGCGGTTATACTGCCTAAACGTTCTAAATCATTTCTGCCATATTCATTAATAACACGCATTATGCTTTGCAGTTGATTTCTCTCATTACGGGCAATCACCAATTGTTGTGCAGTTTGCTCTAGCTCTTTGGTAACAAGACCTACCACACCTTGAACATCGATGAGGTTTTCCTGCTCACGGTAAGCTTGTAATTGGTCTTCAGATTCATCTAAGCCGATACGTAGATCAGACAAACGTTCATTAAGCCAGCCTGCTGCTTTTTGAGTTACCCCCATCTTAGCTGTCATGTGGTTTTCAATATAAACTTCACCCACAGCATTAGCGACAGCAGCAGCTAATTTGGGATCTTCGGCTTCAAATGAAATGCTAACCAATTGCGTTTTTCTAATCGGTGAAATTGAAAGCCGACTTGAAAATACTTTCACAAAACGCTGCACCTCTTGTTCAGCTAAATCACTTTCACTTAGCGTAATAACACTATTTTTTGGTAAAAAAGGTAAACTTTCTTTAACAAATATTTTAAAACGGGCAAGCGCTGAAGGTGGTTTGTTAAATTCAGGCTGTTCAATTAAATTTAACTTTTTAATAACTTTTTTAGCAATCGCTTGCGATTTTAGTATTTCAAACTGGGTTAAATAATACTCTTTTCTACCCGAGTCTAACCCCATCACTTCTTGAAAATTTACCGCCTGCGCTTGCTCTGCTTCTATCAACAAGGTTGCTGTCGCTTTATAAACAGGTGTCATTTTCATGGCAACAATACCAGCAAAAATAGCTATGAATAGCGCAAAAAAGAACACCTTGAATTTATATTTATTTAAAATTGCAAAGTATTGTCGTAAATCTATGACTTCTTCTTGCACTTTAGCTTTACTATCTAGTTCCATCATTATCACTTAGAAAAATCGTTGTTCAATTGTAATAGTATCGCCAGCAGATACCTGTGTACTTAGGCTTGCGTTAAGTTGATTGTTTTTATCATGTTCTTTGAATAAAAATATCTTCTCTTTCGAAGCGCGTTCGGTTAAACCGCCAGCTAAAGCAATGGCTTGGTTAATGGTCATACCCGGATGATAATCATAATCACCAGGATTTTTAACCTCACCATGTATATAAAAAGGCCTATATTCAAGTACTTGTGCTGCTACATTAGGGCTTATTAAATAATCCCCTTTTAAACCTTTTAACACCAGTTGCTCAACCTGTTTAACCGTCAAACCTTTTACCGTAATTTCCCCTAAAAAGGGGTAATTAATTTTACCGCTATTGCCTAATAGGGCAGTAACGGTGAGTTCATCTTGGCCATAGACTTTTATTTCTATTTTGTCACCAGGGCCAAGTCGGTATTCATCAAGTGCAAATACCGGCCCAGAAATAATCCCATTAACAGTGAGAAACAGAACCAATAACAAAATAGATTTAGTCACGTAACGTCCTTACATTGAAAAGCTAAAGTTTAAGCCAACAACATTTTTATCAAAGATTAAATCTTCAACCGTTGAATCTTTACTTGATACATCAACAAAAGCAGAAACATCAACCCATCGTGTTAACTCATAGTTTATTGATACTGACAAAGTAGTAGTATCATCAGTTCTTGTTACACCGCTATAGTCATCATTAGCAAGTGAAGCACTCACCTTTGATGATAAATTATGGCTCCAACTGTGCATCCAACCCAGTGAGTAGCTGGTCGCGTTAATGTAATCACCAACGGTATCGGTATCTCTTGCCGCACGAGATGTATCAAAACTAATACTTGAATAAGTCAATGGCTGCCATTGCACACCTGCTTGCCAACTTAAACCGGTAAAGTTTTCACGACCTTGTTCAGTAAAGTCTTTTTCTTGATAACCTAATTTAACATTACCGGAAGTTAACGCCGTTACTTCCCACTTTATCCCAGCTAAAGCACGGTAATCATCAGAATCTCTACGCGTATCACCAGCGGCTACATGTTGGTAGCGAATAGCATCGCGATAGACTTCAACAAACAAATCAGTTGCTGCATGAGTATTATAGAAAAAGGTTGAACCTAATTTTATTGAATCAAAATCGTTAACCTGAGTAACTGAAGTAAAGTTACGATAAGCCTTATTGTAATACTTGGCATCAAACGCTATACGCGCAGCAGTACTTAACGCGCCAAACTCATAAGTTAACGCAGCTGTTTGATCTGCATATTCAAGCGGTTCAGAAATTGTGTCAGCTGAGCCCTCAGCCAAGCCAGTACCACGAGCCTCCGTTATTGTATTTGCCATTAAAGCAATATCAAATCGGTGTTTAGAAGATGGCTCTAAATGACTATTAAAAGCTACATTGGCATCTAAAAAATTATCATCAGAGCTAGATAAATAAGTACCTGATTTAAGGCCAATATCAAAGCTGTACAGGTTAACACCATCGTTTAATGTAAAGTTAAGTGCAGGGTCTACATTAACAATAGCGCTACCAGTTTCATCTGTATCAGTACTAAAAATATTATCGTCATATTTTATACCAGTATTTAGCGTAGGGTTTACGGTTACACCGTTATCTAACGTTATCCCCTTCGATTGCTCAGCAAAAGCTGTATTTGATATTGCTGCTGTAATTGCAATGGCTAAAGTTGTGTTTTTCATTTTCATTTCCCTTTTTCTTTTAGTAAGCGTTTTTATTAGTAAAACCTTTAAAAACAGTCAAAAATATAATTTTTATATCTAAACTTAAAGACCAGTTTTTAATATATTGCAGGTCGTACTCAATCCGTTTTTCCATTTTATCTAAAGTATCTGTTTCACCTCTGTAACCACTCACCTGAGCCCAACCAGTAATGCCAGGCTTAACTTTATGGCGCAGCATGTAAAACTCTACTTTTTTACGATATTCTTCATTGTGCGAAACTGCATGTGGCCTAGGGCCAACAATAGACATACTGCCGGTTAGTACATTAATAAATTGCGGTAACTCATCTAAACTAGTACGGCGTAAAAAAGCACCAAACGGAGTAACGCGTACATCATTTTTCGTTGCTTGAATTACGATATCGCTATTTTCTTGCACCGTCATTGAGCGGAATTTCCATACTTTAATTAGCTCACCACCTAAACCATAACGATCTTGTTTGAATAAAACAGGACCTTTAGACGTCAACTTCACGCCTATTGAAACCACAATTAATACGGGCAAAATTAGTAATAAAATTGCCATTCCTGCAACAACATCTAAAGTACGTTTCGTTATTTCTCTGAAACCAAAATAAGGAGATTCAAAAACACTTAACGTATCAATATTGCCGACATGATCGATTCTGGCATGCATTAAATTAGAGATTAAAAAGTCTGGCACTATATGTACATCAACAGTTGTATCGCCAAGTCGAGCCAAAATATCCGCAATGCGCTTTTCAGCCTGAAAAGGTAAGGCTAAAAAAATCACATCTAAACGACCCGCTTTAGCTTGTTCAATGGCTTGCTCTATTGTGCCCACAATATTCAAGTGGCCTTGGTCAAAAAGACGACCTACTTTTCGATCTTCAAAAAATCCAATGCAGTCATAGCCTAATTCACCATAAGTATTAATTTGTTGAAAAATATTCTCACCCGCTTTAGTCGCTCCTATAATGGCAACTTTGCGCATACTCAAACCCATATTGCGGCGGCTCTTTTTATAAATTTGGCTGCATAAACGCCATGAAAATAAACTAATAAGACTACAAAAAAACCACAGAGTGACCGTCACTCGAGATAACTGTTCTGAAAACTTAAAAATGAATGCAAATATTAATAAGGCCAAAAAGGATAAAATTAATGTCCCCCATGCATTCGCTACCATGTCTCTAAATTTACCCGCTCGCCATGAACGGTATAAATTAAATGCCTCTGCTATATATAGAAAAGCGAACAAAACAATGAGTAGTATTGATAAATAACCAAGACCCATCGATACGCCATAAATGCTTGTTGAAAAAACCAAAGATAAAGTGATAAAAAATGAATCGAGAAAACGATAAAATAGCGAGCCACTATGACTTGTAGCGTTGAAAGTTTGTGAATTGATAATAAGCACTCTGTGTTAGGTTAAACGATTTATGTCAGCGCAACCCTAGCAAAGGCCTACTCGAAATATGCGTGCATTATATAGACTAAGCATTAGAGTTAATGTTAAGAATTGATTGAAATGTAGTGGATCCACACCCTATATTGTAATCAATCGTTACCGAAGAATAAGAGCATAGTGAGAACCGATTGTAGGAGCCAGTTGTAGGAGCCGGCTTTAGCCGCGAAAATGGCTTTCCAAACATTCCAGAAAACGCCGTAGGAGCCAGTTGTAGGAGCCAGCTTTAGCTGCGAACATTGTAGGAGTCGGCTTTAGCCGCGAACATTGTAGGAGTCGGCTTTAGCCGCGAACATTGTAGGAGCAAGCTTAAGCTGCGAATGTATTATCACGAACATGGATGAATAATCTCCCATTCGGAATAACACCATTCCGCGTATATCTCCATTCGGGCGTAAACACCCTCCTACAAAAAGAACATCGCAAAAATTGTAGAAACACCTGTAGGAGCCGGCTTTAGCCGCGAACATTATTCGCGAACATTATTCGCGAACATTACCATTCAAATGCCTTTCGTCATTGATAAAACAAATTCGGGCGTAAACACCCTCCTACAAAATCATAAATATATGCAATCCCAATGGGGATAATCACCAACCGTTCTCACAATATTCGCTCTTAATGGGTTTGCCACCGTATAACGCATAACACGCTTAAAATCTTCATCACTGCGAATGCAATGATCATGAAAACCTGACTGCCATATTTTCATCGAACTATATAAACTTAAATTTAACGAACGACTAGCACCTCCTTTTACTCTACCAACCACATCACTCAAACTTATATCACCCGACAAGTTAAATACCCAATGAAAATGGTCGGGCATAACAACAAAGCCAACGGTTGAGGTAAATTGATTAAAATCAGATTGTTTTAGGTGATTAATTAAAATGCGGGCATGATAAAAATCATTACATTGTAGGAGCGAGCTTTAGCCGCGAACATTATTCGCGAACATTACCATTCAAATGCCTTTTGTCATTGATAAAACAAATTCGGGCGTAAACACCCTCCTACAAAATCATAAATATATGCAATCCCAATGGGGATAATCACCAACCGTTGTCACAATATTCGCTCTTAATGGATTGGCCACCGTATAACGCATAACACGCTTAAAATCTTCATCACTACGAATGCAATGATCATGAAAACCTGCCTGCCATATTTTCATCGAACTATATAAACTTAAATTTAACGAACGACTAGCACCTCCTTTTACTCTACCAACCACATCACTCAAACTTATATCACCCGACAAGTTAAATACCCAATGAAAATGGTCGGGCATAACAACAAAGCCAACGGTTGAGGTAAATTGATTAAAATCAGATTGTTTTAGGTGATTAATTAAAATGCGGGCATTATAAAAGTCTTTAAAAAGAGGAGTTCGTTCATGGGTAACAGCAGTAACAAAATAAGATTGGCCTTGTAGAGATACCCGACCTTTACGCAAATCCTTTGCATGATATGACATATTTTGTTTTGAATTTAGGCAATAACTTAAAATATAGCCCAAATTAAAATAAACATTAATTCAAACCCAATTCACTTTATCCATTCGGGCATAAACACCAATACGTTCGGGCGTAAACACCCTCCTACAAAACACCACTCCTCTGTAGAACCCCGCTGTAAGAACAGGCCGTAGGAGCAGGCTTTAGCCGCGAACAATGCGAACAATATGAACAATAGAAAAATGCGACAATTCGAACAATGCGAACAATGCGAACAATTCGAACAGTACAAATGCCCTTAATCACTAACCGTAATCATCAAACATTAAAAACACACATTCGGGCGTAAACACCCTCCTACAAAACCATCACCTTATCGCTCAAAGTACCACTTTGTATGCAAATGCACTTGCTCATCAGCTTTCAAAGCATCTAGCTCAAACCATCTGTAGCCATTATGTTGAATATCCATAGGTAGGTTATCTAGCTCTTGATCAAGCTTTAAAATATAGGCTATAGCAACGTAGTGAGTACTAAACTCATCACCAAAAACATTATCCGTATAAAAATGGTCAAAAGGCCCTAATAACTCAGCTTGCTCTATTGAATACTCAGTACCTAACTCATCTTTAGTTAAACGCTTAAAAGCATCAGCCATAGCTTCATCTTTTAAAATACGCCCACCAGGTACAAACCAAAAATCTTTCGCTGGCCTATTCAACCTTTCGCCAAGCAAAGCCTGTCCTTGCTTATTGATTACAACTAAATCAATTGAAACTAATGGCGTACTTTCGATTACAGTAGAAAAAGTATTCTTATCTAAAAACACAACTATTTCCTAAAACTATCTTGGTTCGCTAAAAACCACTCATACGTTTCAGCTAAACCTTGCTCTAATGAAATAGAATACTGCCAACCTAAATCCTTTAAGCGAGATACATCCATTAGTTTACGAGGTGCGCCATCAGGTTTAGTTGCATCAAAAGAAATTGTGCCTGTAAAACCAACCACTTTAGCCACTGTTTCAACTAGTTCACGGATAGTACAATCAACACCTGTACCTACGTTAATGTGGCTTAGCATTTCTTGAGTATTCGCTTGGTATACATCATTACTTAAATTCATAACATGTATTGAAGCTGCAGCCATATCATTTACATGCAAAAACTCACGCATTGGTTTGCCCGAGCCCCAAGCCGTTACTTCTGCTAAACCATTAAGTTGTGCCTCATGAAAACGTCGTAATAAAGCAGGAATTACATGAGAGTTTTCAGGATGGAAGTTATCATTTTCACCATAAAGGTTGGTAGGCATAACAGAGCGATAATTACGACCATACTGACGATTGTATGATTCACATAACTTAATACCAGCAATTTTAGCAATAGCATAAGGTTCGTTAGTTGGCTCGAGAGTACCTGTTAACAAAGCTGTTTCTGTCATTGGCTGTTCAGCCAATTTAGGGTAAATACAACTTGACCCTAAAAACAATAAATCTTGAACACCAGCTAAGTGCGCACCATGAATAATATTGCACTGAATCATCAAGTTTTGATGTATAAACTCAGCGGGGTAAGTATTGTTAGCAACAATCCCGCCCACTTTAGCCGCAGCTAAATAAACTTGGTCAATATTTTCAGACGCAAAAAAATCAGCAACTGCTTGCTGATTTAATAAATCCAACTCTGAACGTGTACGTAAAACCAGTTCTACATCCGTTTGTTGTTCTAACTGACGAACGATAGCCGAACCCACCATACCGCGGTGTCCAGCAACAAATATTCTTTTCATGATAATCCTTTAGGGAGGTTAAAGTTAGAAAGTATAAAGGTACAAGGAAAAGCCACCCTTTCAACTAGCACCTAGCTACTTTCCAACTTTCTACTTGCACCTTTGTACTTATATCTTTTTACTTGTATCTTGTTATTTATAACTTTCTACTTTCAAACTTTTACTTATTCCACCGACACACGAACATCATGGCCATGGGCTTTTAACAACGCATGCTGCTTAGCTTTACTTAAGTCATTTTGAACCATTTCAGCACACATTTCTTCAACAGTAATCTGTGGTACCCAACCTAATTTTTCTTTCGCTTTACTAGGGTCACCAAGTAAAGTTTCAACTTCAGCTGGGCGGAAGTAACGAGGGTCAACTTTAACAATTACATCACCAACGTTAAGTGCATGAGCATTGTCGCCTTCAATAGCGGTAACCGTACCTACTTCATCAAGTTCTGTACCAGTGAACTCTAAAGTAATACCTAGCTCTTTAGCTGATAAACTTACAAATTCACGTACTGAGATTTGTTTACCTGTAGCAATAACAAAATCATCAGCAACGTCTTGTTGCAACATCATCCACTGCATACGTACGTAATCTTTAGCATGACCCCAATCACGTAAAGCATCCATGTTACCTAAATATAAACAAGATTCTAAACCTTGAGAGATATTAGTTAAGGCACGAGTTATTTTACGAGTAACAAAGGTTTCACCACGACGAGGTGACTCATGGTTAAACAAAATACCATTACACGCATACATACCATAAGATTCACGATAGTTAACCACTATCCAATACGCATACATTTTAGCAACAGCATAAGGCGAACGCGGGTGGAATGGCGTAGTCTCTTTTTGTGGGATCTCTTGCACTTCACCATAAAGCTCTGAAGTAGAAGCTTGATAAAACTTAGTCTTTTTCTCCATACCTAAAAAGCGAATAGCTTCAAGTAAACGTAACGTACCCATAGCATCTACATCTGCAGTATATTCAGGGCATTCAAACGAAACAGCAACGTGAGACTGTGCACCTAGGTTATACACCTCATCAGGCTGAACATCTTTAATGATACGTGTTAAATTTGAAGAATCGGTTAAATCACCATAATGTAAAAAGAAGCTAGGGCTCTCTTCATGACTATCTTGATAAATATGATCGACACGCTCAGTGTTTAATGACGATGCACGACGTTTAATGCCATGAACTTCATAACCTTTTTCTAAAAGTAACTCGGCAAGGTAAGAACCATCCTGGCCAGTAACACCTGTGATTAACGCAACTTTCTTTGACATTTTCAATATCCCTAAAATTTTACAAGCTTCAATGCTTGCACTTTCAATATATAAATTTTCATTAAGTGAGAAAATCACCAGTCATGAGAAAAAGGTTCTCGAGTACTTTTACTTCAACCTTTATACTTATCCCTTCCTAACTTTCTACTTATCCCTTCCAAACTTTCCACTTATCTTTTCCCGCTTAATTTATGCTTCAACAACTGTTTTCCAAAATGCCAGATAAACCTAGGGTTTGTCGAAAAATACCTCCGCCATAAGCGCTTAGGTTCAGAACACAATCTAAACAACCATTCCAAGCCTATTTTTTGCATCCAACGTGGTGCATGTTTTTTTGAACCTGCAATAAAATCGTATGCTGCACCAACACCTAACATTACACAGTTTAATTGGCTTTTATGTTCAGCCATCCAACGCTCTTGCTTTGGGCAACCAATACCCACAAATAAAACATTTACTTTAGCGGCATTCATTGCAGCCACAACACCGGCATCTTCATCCTCTGTTAAAGGACGAAACGGAGGAGAAAAGGCATAAGTAATATTAATATCAGGATAACTTGCTACTAGCTTTTCTTTAACGGTATTAAGTAGGGCTTCAGAACTACCACCATAAAAGCCAATATTTAGCGACTTTTCTCCTGATGCAGCACAAATTGCATTCATGATATCTTGTCCACGGACCTGCTTAGCATCTGAGTGCCCTAGTAATTTTTGTGCCCAAGAGAGTGGTTTGCCATCAGGAATAACTAAGTCGGCATCATTAACTATATTGGCAAATTCTGGTGAGTCATATACTTCCATACACATATGAACATTTGAAACACAAACATAAGCGCCTTCATTTTTTTTGGCTAGTATTTCAACTTCATCAAGGGCTCTATCAACAGTAGTAATATTAACTTCCATAGAGATAATCGTACTTCGTTTATTCATTATCGCTTTTTTGCCTCGTCAATTGCCTGTTGGTATATATCCATCAGCATTTCATAATTTTTTTCTGCTGTGTATTTTTCTAAATACTCCGCGCGGGCATTCCGACCCATGCGTAAACATTCATCGGGGTTGTTAATTAACCACTGAGCCTTATTGGTCAGATCTGCTGAGTTACCAGCTTCAAAATGTAAACCTGTTTCACCATCGGTTACTATTTCTTCCATACTACCTAAGCGACTGCATAGTACAGGGGTACCACATGCAAAAGATTCAACTATCGCCATAGGAAATCCTTCATAACATACTGAAGGAACCACAATAAATTGTGCACTTCCAATGGCTGTAAGGACATATTTTTTTTCTTTTTTACCAAGTTGGGAAATCCATCGGTTGCCATGAGCTAACGCGTCCCCGTCACCAATGATATCCAGAGAAAAATCAATATTTACCCAAGCTTCATTAAGAATATTAATTCCTTTCTCGTCACTTAATCGACCAACAAATACAGCCTTTGGTTGGCGATTAACTTCACTAATGTCACCGTCATCAATAGTAAAGTTAGGCTTAACGGATAATTTTTCAGCAGGCCATCCAGCAGTAATATATTTATTTTTTTGAAATTCAGTAAGCGTTATAAAACGATCCACTGTATGCTGCCAAGTACCAAGTTTTTTATGTACCTCTACCATTAAGGCTAAAGCAAACGTACCTAACAAAGAGCCACGATACACCTTTTTAGGTACCGCCCACCATGCACTGCCTTTAATACTTTTCTCAACAATGCGACCATCATGCATTAATAAAGCAGTAGGACACACAGCCCTATAATTATGCAGCGTATGCACAATAGGAATACCCATATGTTTACAGGCATAAAAAATAGCGGGTGACATCACAGGGAAGTAATTATGCACATGCACAACATTAGGGTTTTCCAATCTTAAAAGCTGCTTAAATTTCACATATTGTGAGATTGAAAAGACCACACCTATAGCGGCGAGTATTTTGCTAAGCACCGTGGTTATGCCATCGTTGCTTACACAATGTAAAACAACTTCTTCTCCTTGAGTAACAAGCAATTTTTGCTCACTGGCCAATACAGAATCTTCACCGCCAGAGATTTGATAATTATTGTGGGCTATGAGTATCTTCATTCATGGACTCCTTTCCTATAATAATTCCCTATAAGCAAAAATAGGGAGAATAAATACAAAGGGAATACTGTAGTTACCAGCACGCTTTCAAACAAACCTACTATTAAGAAAAACAAATAACCTGTCAGCATTATTTTTTTTATTTCTTTATTTAACAAACCATTCATTATTGACAAATATGACCACTGCATAAGAAACCATAAAGTAAACCCAAACAAACCCAAGGTAACTAACTGTTGTAAAACTTCATTATGAGCAGTACCAGCCTCAAGGTAGTAGTCATAAAGAAGCAGTTCAACAGAATTTATTCCATGACCGAAAAATATTGAGTCACTAAATTCTGAGATTAACGCATCCCATAAAGGAGTTCTACCGGAGTAGGAATTGGCATTTTCGCCACCATAAGCATTAAAATATTCATTGATATACTCAAACCTTAAAACAACCACTAAAATGACAGCTATAAATACAAAGAAAAGTACACTAACAGATATTTTCTTTTTATCTTTATCAAACCCATATGACAAAAAAAGTGCGGCAAATAGAGCGCCAATACTGCTTTTTGAAAAACAGAGAAATACTATAGTTAGGATTAAAGCCAGCCCACATATCGCATGCCTTTTTTCTATAAATCCCGAAGCCCAACCAGCTGCAACAAATAGTGCTATTAGCGACGCTGGTCTACCAACCCCAACTGCATCCTTATAACCAAGGTACATGGCGCGACTTGAAGAACCTGCATACTCTTGTGCAAAATCCAAAGTAAAAATTCCGATAACAAAAAACATCAAAGAAGAAATTAATGCTGCTTGAAAAAAAGTTTTTAACAGTTCATCTTTTCGTATCGCCAAGAATAAAAATAGCACGACAAATACTCTTATTATTTCTTTGATATAAAGAGATAGGCTATAAGTATAGTTTTCATTTATCGACCAGGTATGGCTTAAAAGTCCAATACATACATATATAAACACTGGGATTAATACTCTAATATATCTATCTTCTTTTTTAGCCTTAGATAAAAACAACAACAAAAACAAAATATCAATTAGCGCAAATGCCATCGTCCCAAAAAATGTATTACTTCTAAAAAATAACGCAACCAATGGCACTTGTAGGAAAAGAAGTGAAAAGTAAATAATTGCCAATGTGTTTATTCGTATTTCCCACTTATTATTCACCATATACCTTTCCAACAACACCAGCCCAGGTCATTTCTCTAGCCCTATCAACTGCACCTTCCTGCATTGTATAGAATGTGTGTTTGTCTTCTTGCAATAACACTAGAGCTTTTGCCAATTCTTCTATAACATCGGTCTCATATTTATTGTTTGTGTCAATACTTATGCCACAACCCTCATTAACAATAACTCCAGGGCCACCAAGATTTAAGCAAACTACAGGTAAACCTTCTGCCATTGCTTCTAGCACCACCATACCGCCAGAATCCCGAAGACTAGGAAATATAAATACATCATGCTCTCGGTATATTCGAGCTAACTCATTTTGAGGTACCCAATCAATCCAATGGACCTTATCTTCTACGCCCAAGTGATTCACCAGCGTATTTAATGATTTTTTTTCTGGGCCAGATCCAACTAAAGTAAGAGACAACTCACTCTGTTTTAACGCTTGCGCAAACGACCGTATAGCTAGTGGTAAAGCCTTTAAATAATCAAATCTCCCAACATACAAAACCCGTACTGAAGAGTCATTTCGCCCAGACTGAACACCTTGAATCGCGCTGTTTTTACTTTCAACACCAATAGCCAACTGAACCCTAACTTTATTCTGATGAATAGCTGGAATTAACTTTTTAGTTTGTTCTGATGTAACAAAAATTTTATCTGCACTATAAAAAGTAAGGTGCATGAAAGGGTCATATCCCACACAGTAATTTATAATGTCTCTCAGCCTGTCTCTTATTTTCGCCTTAAGACTAAACCCCGCACGCAAAGCAAGAGGCGCACTATCACCACCTGCAACAGGGCCAAAAACAAAAGGAATACCTAATAGCCCCATAAAGCTTGGTTGTCGCACACTGACAAATGTAATGTGTTGCACTTGATCAAACTTTGATTTTTCATGTACGCTACGCGCTGTGAAAAAAGCACCTATTTGCCATAAAAAATAATAGAAACGAACACCTCGCCCACCTTTTTTCCACCACGAAAGCCACTTCGGCAGATCATAATAAATAAAACTTAAGTTATCTGGCTGTTTGTTATTCGAGTAATACTCACTGATTACTTCTTGATTGTTTTTGCGTGTAAGTACAGTTACATCGTGCTTAAGCTTTGCAACCTCTTGCGCCCAATGCCAGCCCACTCCTGGTTCTGATCCTTTATTGGGTTCACACGCATACGCTGATAATAATACTTTCATTAAACAGTTATCTTCTTTAGCTGCGCCATTAAATATTCACGATAATCATCACTGCAATTAGCGGATGGCGACAAAATGGTTTCTATTATGTACAAGCGGATGAATACTTCTTTATTTTCAACATCTAAAGGTAAGCTCTTTAAGTATTGAACAATCAAAGGGGATTCCAAAAGGCATGCAACCCACTTAGGCTCATCAAATAAATTCGATTGCATAAAACAAAAATGGCATAAATCCCATAGAGGAAGGCCACTGAACTTAAAATCTTCCCAATCGATTAAAGCCAGATGCGTATTTTTTGTGCTGCGTTTATTCAGACTATTTTTAACACAGCTGCTTGCCACTTTAATATTCCACGGCGAAAAATCGCCATGCACAAAAATCAGCGGAAGCTCAAAATCACTTTCTACCTTATTAAGAGTTTTTGATATCAATGTGAAGTCATTTTCAGTAAGAGATCTATCTTTACTGCTTTTGTTGAGTTCAAGCTGTTCAAGCAATTCTTTTTTAATAGCAAGGTAAGTTGTCTGCTGCTTTGGCGAAACACTCGCAAGCTCGCTTAATAGCTCAATATGCTGCACGGTTAACTCTCGGCTACTTAGCTTGCCATCAATAACCGTCTGAACGGTATAACCCAGCGCTTTATTTTGGTTGAGGCATTTAGGTGCGTAATGGAATTTGTGTTTTTCTAGGGTACTTAATGCACTGATTTCATTATTTAAACTACGACTTGCAGCAGAGCCAATAGCAATTTTCATAATGGCTATATTGCCTGATGTTTTTGTACAAATAAGCGAGGCCACTGCTTTTTGCTGCAAGCCTTCCGTGCCTACATACACAATAGGAACCACACTATTTATCGCAGTACCATTTTTTATTGCTACGCTATTTTTAATTTTACATATAGGAAGACTGCCGATGTTGATTATATTAGGCAGTTTTGCTAATAATTTAAAAGGTGATAGCAAACAGATAATATGCCACTTAAATTGAGACAAAATACTATAAGGCATCCACTGTGACAGCGTGTTTTTGGCTAATGGACTGCCTAAAGGAATAATCCATCTTGGATTATTATTACTAACGATAGCTGCATACAGTTGTTCTGAGTCAAAGGCGTAACAAGCTGTGTCAGCAACACACTCATGCAGTTTATGTTTAATGGTATTTGAAAGTGTCAGCACCATCAATTCTCATTCCTTTTTAAACGCTTTAGCTGCTTAGCTTCGATATAATTAAACACAGCGGTGCTTGCTGCCCGCACACTTTCATCAATACCTACTGAGGTGTCAATGACAATACAGTTCGGTTCTGTTTTCGCAAAGGCAAGATAAGCCTGTCGCTGCCGCTCCGTTTCTTCAAAACTAACTTCTTTTTTACGTGCTTGAATAATTTCTGTTGGCGCATCAAAGATAATAAACAAATCAGGTTTAGGAATAAAATAACTTGCTAGTTTTGCCAACCACATCGGTGCGCCATAACGATAGCGTATAGGGTCGATTAATAAGTCATGAAAATAGCGGTCAAAAATTACCAAGTATGATTTTCGTTTTAAATGATTTATTTTTGTAATGTTTCCTACAAAGTAATCCACAATAAAGTATATAAGCTTAGCTATCGATGGAACCACCCCCCTAACACTTTGTTCGTGAGGATTTTCGACAACAGTCACCGTATTATTTTTAGATGAAAAAGAACTCGGCCTAAGATGGAACCTTTCAACACCATTAAAAGATGACTTAATTGCTTCAGCTAAACCATCGCCCACTGTCGTCTTTCCAGCCCCATCAGGTCCTAAAAAAGTAATTAACAGTCCTTTATTGCTCATGTTCAGTATTCCACTTCTTATTCACAAAAGAAAACGAACTCAATAGCATCTCAACCCAATCCGCTCTGTTTTTTTCATTCAGCTCTACATCAACACTTTTTCTTTTTTGTGTAATATATACCAACTGCTGCCGCCCTTGATGTATTCTAATTTGTTTATTGGTTAAGCTATCGCCACAAATAACCTTTAAAAAAATCTTTCCCATTTTACAACTAATATTTTTTCGAAAAACTTCGCCAGAATCTGAACAGTCTAAAAACACAAGAGGAGTCGTTGGGTATTTATCTAACTGTGTTTTTCTAAGCACCCAGTAGTATGAATTATTTAGTGTTTTAAGTGGGTGTAAAGCAGCGAAACGTACTAAAACCCCGAGTTTTATTCTTTTAGAGAGAACATCATTATTATACATATGCTGGTATGCCGGAATAAGCCAAGCGGGAATATGCTTTTTTTCTGGCATTCCTGTTATTTTATGTCTCCATTTTTGATTAACCATTGCAGGCATAACTGCTGATTTAGAAAATGATAAAAACTCAGATACCGGGAAGGTATTTTCTACCAAATTTATATCATTAAAATCTGATTTAAAGCTAATAAATGCTGACCTAACCGGACGAATTAAATGAAGTTCGGCAACATCTAAACTATTACTAATACCTAAAACACGATCCCCCCATATAGGGCTAGGTATTACCATTTTCTTTGTACGGGGGTGATTATCGACTATTCCTCTATAAATATTAATAAGTCTTTCACCCTCGGCTTTCGTATCGCAGGTTATATCTAAATCCCTACCTATTGAATTGGGATAACCTTCAATACCATGAAGAACACACCAACGAATATTTTCAGCATTTGCGGCATGAGCAAACTGTTCATATACTTCCTTACGATAAGCAAAGTCATCTTTAATCATTTGCTTAATCCATATAAGTTTTCAGTTACGGCTAGCGATAGATTGGGCCAGTTCAATTCATCTTTAATCAACCGCTTCGCACTAATACCCATCTGTATTCGTTTCTCTATTTCTAACGAAGAAAACACATGCAATGCATTCTCAATACATTCAACTGAGTTATCTTCTAAAATCAAGCCGCAGCCAAACTGCTTAACATGTGCACCCATATTTGTTTCTTCACTCAATAACAAAGGCGTTTTCAATGCTGCGGCTTCGAGCGTTGCTGTTGGGTAAACATCCCAGCGTGAAGTATGAATAAAAACATCCATATTACTCATAATACTCAATTTTTCATCCGTGAATTTAGTGCCAAAAAAATGTACATACTGTGAAATCCCTAAAAATTGTACTTGAGCCTTTAAAGCATCAGCATCTGGGCCATGTCCGATTAGCCAGAGCACGCCCTTACCGCTGTTGTTTTTATACTGAGAAAACGCTGATATCAATAGGTCCAATCCTTTATGATCTTTCGCTAAACGCCCACAAAAACCAAATACAGGCTTTTCTACTTCTTTAATAACAGGTTGCGGCGTAAACTCAACATCCAACAGTGATTGACCGTTTGGAATAAGTACGATTTCAGACGAGGGAGATATTGCTTTAATATCTTGAATCTCTGATTGGCCTATGGCGTGGATTCTTTTTGATTGCGACACTAATTTTTTTTCAAACAAGGCTATGTAAATAGCTTTCATGTACTTGTTTTTTTTCAGACTGTTAAAGTTGTAACCACTATGCGGAGATAAAACCCAAGTGATATTATTTGCTTTTAGCTTACGACTTACAGCATAAAGTTCAGGCAAAAACACCGAATGAAGATGCACAATCACATCGGTATTTTTTAATTCTTTAATTGCATCGCTTAACGATGCCGATAGAAGAAAACGAATCTTCTGAACTGTAAACAATCTTAAATTATAATCATGCGCGTGGCTTACTTTACTAGGAGTACCCGTAAGCCCCCAAACTTCTACATCGTAACCTAGCTTCATTTGCTCTGTTGCTAAGTTATGAACAACCTTGTTAACCCCATTCATAGTATTAGGGTTTGCTTTACCAAGAAGAACGTGAATTATTTTCATGCGTTTATATTTTCCTTTTCTTTATGCTTCGGCATAACAAAAGCCAGCCACAGTATAACCAGCATTAATAACTGCGTTATCAATATTCCCAACAGGGCGCCTATTAATTCCCACTTCACAATTAAGCTTGCTGCCGTAAGTAGGGAAAAAACACTCATAACGATATAAGCGTAAAAAATCGGCTTGGTAACTTCTAGTGCTCTTAAACCAGCCCTTAACGGCAAGCATAAAAAAATAACCATATAAATAGCGCTATAGGCACTCAGCACCAATCCATAATCAGCGTATTGCGCGCCGTAAATTAAGCTCATGATTTGTGATGAAAACATACCAATAACCAGACACAACATCCCGACAAATACTCCACCTATTAGTGCTACTTTTTTCAGGTATGCTGTTAAATCACTTTTACTATTGATTAGTGCTTGGCTTGCTTTAATTGGTACTATGTTATCGAGCGCTTGAAATAATATGTGGGTTACCCCCACGATATTTTGTGCGGCTTTTAACGCCCCTACAGCGATAGGGCCGAGTAATACGCCCGCGGTTATGATGAAGTAATTACCGCTTGTCCACTGCATTAAGGCAGATGCGATTAGCCATTTAGAAAAATGGACATTCCTTTGAATGCTGTTGAGCAGTGTTTTTAGACTAATGGCAACAATATTAACTTTTGATAATAAAAGTACAACCGCCGCTGCGGATGTTAAGGCAATAACCCACAACACCCCCACAAGTGATAATTCAAAAAATGCAGACATGATAAGGATAAAAGCTAGCTGCCCTAAATAACTAATTACGTCACTAATAAGTACTAGCGAGGTTTTTTCATGGCAAAAGAAATAGCGGCGCATGAAATCTTGATTCTGAAAAAAGAAAGCCGCTAGCGCCAGTGGCAGCGCTAGGTTTTCAATATTCAATTCAGGTTTAAAATGCGCAGTAAGCTTCACCCCTACCAAAATAGCTACGAATGTTATCAGTGAAAATACGCCCTGCTGGGCAATAACGCCCGAGTAATATTCATCACGCTCTTTTTGAGATTCGTATTTAACTCCTATAGTCATCATAGGCGCGCTAATAGCCGCCATTTGAATAGAGTTAACAAACATCACCACCATCCACAACATGGTGAATACGCCAAATGCCTCTAAACCTAAAAAGCGCGCAAGTAAAAGCCCTGTTAAAAAATTAACACCACTCACGATCGCTTGATCGATAAGTGTTAGGTTTAGGTCGCTATGTTTATTTAATAATTTGAAAAGTACACGCATGGTGTTATAAATTTACGTTATGATAAAATTCAGTTACTACAACTTGAAAGTGTTTCTTAAGCAATGCTGCATTTGATAAACCTACGTAACCTGTACCTGCCATTGTAACTTTCATTTTGTAAACCTTTGTGTGTAACTGTTTGGGTAGAGCAATGTTTTGGGTTGAAGCCCGTGTTATTTTTGTTCTTTGTTCGGCTGTTCGGCTGTTCGGGGCTAAAGCGCCCTCCTACAAAGTATTCCTACAATGTATTTATTTTATCTTTAAGAACTCGTGTAGTTCTTGTTTGAAATCGGCACCGATTTTTCCACATTTTAAGGTGTATTCGACGTTGGCCATTAAGTAGCCTACTTTTGAGCCACAATCATGGGACTTACCTTTAATTTGGTATGCTTCTAACGGCTCTAATAAACGTAATTGATGTAAGGCGTCGGTTAATTGAATTTCATCTCCGGCACCTGGTTGGGTAGATTCAAGTAAATCCCAAATTTTTGGTGATAGTACGTATCTACCGGTAATGGCTAAATTACTTGGCGCTTTATCAACCGGTGGTTTTTCTACCATGTTGGTGATTATTGCGCTTTCGCCGGCGTTAATTTCAACACCGCTTAAATCAACCACGCCATAAAGGTTTACTTTATCTTGTGGCACAGGTTCAACCATTATTTGGCTTTGTTGGCTTTCATCGAAACGTTTAATCATTTCAGCTAAATTATCTGTTTTAAGATCAGACATATATTGGTCAATAATTACATCAGGCAGTAATACAGCAAAAGGTTCATCACCAATAATCGGTTTAGCCGTTAAAATGGCATGGCCTAAACCTAATGCTTTGGGCTGACGAACAGAGATGATAGTGACGCCTTTTGGGACAATTGAACGTACTTCGTCTAACAGGCTACGCTTTACACGCTTTTCTAGTGTTGCTTCAAGCTCAAAACTGGTATCAAAATGATTTTCAATCGAGTTTTTAGACGAATGAGTGACTAAAACAATTTCTTTAATACCTGCAGCTACGGCTTCATTAACGACATATTGAATAAGTGGTTTGTCTACTAATGGCAACATCTCTTTAGGAATAGCTTTAGTGGCGGGTAACATGCGTGTGCCTAAACCGGCAACGGGTAAAACTGCTTTTTGAACGTTCATTGTTAATCTTGCTTTGAGGTTATAATCAGCTGAGAGGTGATTCATTTTTTGTTAAATATAAAAGATAAATTTAACGTAAATAAACATCCGTTTCCTGCAGCACATCCTTACTTAAATAAGGAAAGAAATTATATTAAGCCGATAAGGTGATTACAACAAAGGGTTATACCAGGAAAACAAATCAACACACGAGCGTAACAAGACAAAAACAGGGATACACACTTTGGTTACAGTGGGTTTAATCAAGAAGCCATAATTATGTTCATATTATGTAGCGGTATTAAACAAAAACACCGAGCCCTTTTTATGTTACAAATGTGCAAAACAGCTTTACAAACCCATTGGTATAAGCGAAGAATGAGTAAGGCTAATGCTGGCTGATTTAAAGGTTGGTTACAAATAATGAGTCCTCACCGTTTTTCCCTCTGCAGGTATTAGAACGTTGTTGATTTATAACGGTTAACATTATCTAATACTTTGTAACGACTAGATCCACCAATGATACAGAAACGGTAATAAGGCGTGTTTTGAAAAACATTTATACTCTACTTTGGTTATTCTTAATCATGTATGCTTGCCCATCTTCTAGTCAATTAGATGGTTTTTTTTCCGATTCATTTTATCAAAAACTAACGTCTACCTATGGTGACGCAGCGAAGCGTCGTGCTGAGAAGTGGCGTAGTGTTATGCTTGATAATCAAACTGATAGTGATTGGTCTAAAATTAATAAAGTGAATACTTTTTTTAATAAAACAATCACCTACCAAGACGACCTTACCTTATGGGGAAAAAAGGATTATTGGGCTTCACCCGCTGAAACCATTGGTCGTGGTATGGGTGATTGTGAAGATTTTGCCATTGCAAAATATTTTAGCTTAACCTCCTTAGGGGTGAACGAAAATAAATTACGGTTAATGTATGTTCGCCAGCTAACAGTAAACCAGCCACATATGGTGTTAATTTATTTTGAAAACCCAAAAGATGTGCCTTTTGTTTTAGACAATTTTAACTCTAAGGTATTACCCGCAACGAAGCGGCGAGACTTAAAGCCTATTTACAGTTTTAATGCCCAGGGATTATGGATGGCGAAAGCCAAAGGGTTAGGTAGAAAGGTAACAAAGAGTAAAGGAGTTTCCGCTTGGAATGGTTTAGTACAACGTATTGAAGACGGTGAAATGCATACCTTAACTAGCATTAATTAATCATAACAAATATAAAAGCTGTGACTTTGAGTAAAAATAATTTTTTGGGAAATACGTAATATGACTGTTTCAATTAACACTGGAATAAGTTTAAGAACACTGCTCTATAGCTTAGTCATTGGTATAGCGTTAGTTAATTTTTTTGGTGCATCTTGGATTAGTGTCGAGGCAACTCGCTCTTATTTAAATGATCAAATGAAAAGTCACGCCCAAGATGCAGCAACCAGTGTCGGATTATCAATTTCACCCTATATGGATGAAGAAAACTTGATGGTTGCTGAGACGATGATAGTGGCCATTTTTGACTCTGGTTATTATCAGAAAGTAAGCCTAACAGACGTTAATAATAATATTATAATGTCTCGTGAAAATAATAATATTATTGATGGTGTGCCCCTCTGGTTTATTAACGTTTTTGAATTAACGCCGCCAGTAATGTCAAGCGAAGTAAGTAATGGCTGGAATGTTGGCGGAACGTTAAGTTTTCAAAGTCATGTGGGGGCTTCTTATGAAAAACTTTGGCAACGTGCCATTAATAACTTCTTATCTTCCTTACTCATTGCTGTACTTTCGTGTTTCATTGCGCACTTTATATTACGATCTGTTTTAACGCCGTTAGCTCAAGTAGAAGAGCAAGCAATAGCGGTGAGTCGAAAAGACTTCACATTTATTAGCGATATTCCCACGACACGTGAGCTTAAAACCGTTATTAATGCCATGAATACTATGGTGAGTAACATACAAGCCTCTTTTGACCTTGTCAGTAAGCAGGCGAATAAGCTTACTCATGAAATCTTTGTTGATGACTTAACTCAATTAGGTAATCGTCGTGCTTTTCAAAGTCAGTTTACAACCGCTAATAATGATATGCAGCCTGATGATTTTACCACCCTGGGATTAGTGCAATTACATTCCCTAAAAAGTATTAATACAAAGCTAGGCTATAAAGCTGGTGATGATTATGTTTGCCAAGCAGCCCAATTACTTTCCGAGCAGTTAACTTCTTTTAATGGTGCTAAAGCGTATCGCGTAAATGGTGGCAGTTTCTTTTTTACCATTAATAGTGTTGGCGAAGACGTAGTAAAGTTTTGTGAAAATATTAATAGTGAGTTCTCTACTTTAAATTCAGATTATTATGACGATGGTTTTGGTAAGTTAGTTGCCATTACTTATAACAGTAACGAAGCACTGAGCGATTTATTAATAAGATTAGACACCTTGTTAATACAAGAAAGTTCTGCAACTTCGTTAGGTGGCGTTTATTGCGATAATAACACCCAAACAACGCACAGTTTACAAGAGTGGTCAAAGATCATTGATGGTTGGTTGAAAGGAAACCATATTGAATTTACCTTTCAACCGGTAATTTCTAGCATTGATCATTCTGTTGTTCATGATTTAGAGAGTAGCGGGTCTGAGAATGGTGATAACGTTTTATATTATGAATTGTTTAGTCAGCTTTTAAACAACGATGAAATTATCGCTAATAGCCAGTTATATTCTATGGCTGAGCGTACCAACAAATCTCAAGAGTTAGATAAATTGGTATTGAGTAAATTAGCCAATTTAACGCATCTCACTCCACAGAGTAAAATAGCTATTAACCTTACTCATCAATCATTACATAGTACTGAATTTAGACATTGGCTTACCTGCTTTATTGAAGAAAATAAAAATAATCTCCCCAGTTTGGTGTTTGAGATTAATGAAGAGGCCATTCTTGCTGGGATTGATTCAAGCATTCAATTTATACAGTCGGCAAAATCGTTAGGTATTGAAATATGTATAGATAGGTTTGGCTCAAGCTTTACCTCTTTTAGATACCTTAAAGGTTTAGATGTTGATTATCTTAAAATTGATGGCGCTTATATACATGAACTAGAACTGCATACTGAGAATAAACCTTTTATTCAAGCAGTAACACAAATTGGTCATGGCTTAGGAATTAAAATACTAACCAGCCATGTAGAAAGCTTAGCGACTAAGCAATTATTGGTAGATTTACATTGTGATGGACTTCAAGGAAATTACATACAGAAGACATTGCCATTGAAGGAAGGTGATTTAGATAGATATTTAGATAAAGACTTAGATAGAGACTTAACATGTATTTACTCACCCATGTTAGTTAGCATGGCCGAAAATACCAAATAATAGTACAAGAATTAGGGCGACATAATGAACAAAACCACTCTAGCAGCAGTAACTTTTGCCTTGTTAGGCACAACAATAATGCCAGCTAGCGCTATAGAGATTTCTCCGACAGCGCAAAAAATCATTGATACTACCATAGCAAATGAATGTAGCTCTGGTGGATGTGATCTTACAGCAGCAATAACTGCTGCAATTACTAACAATCCAGCTTTGGCTGAATCTTTAGTTGCTGCAGCAATTGCTGCTGTAGGCGAAGACAGTGAAGCTGCTGAAACGATCATTGCAACAGCAATAATCGCGCTTGGTGCCGACTCACCTCAAATTGCTAATATATTAAATATTGCAACTGAAGCAGGTGTAAATAGCGATACAGTTACGTCTATCGCTATTGCAAGTGGTGTTGATGCGACAATTGCTTCTGAAGCAACTGCAGCGGGCTCTACTCCTGCTAATAGTAGCCCTATTAGCAGTACACCTACGAATAAAACACCAACTTATACTAGCCCTGGAAATTCTGGTGGCGGCGGTGGCGGTGGCGGTATTTCAAAAAACCAATAAGTAGCTGATTCACTGTATAAAAAGATCCTACGGGATCTTTTTTACCATTAGCTCTATGGTTTTAGAGTAAGCTTATCTTTTTAATCTTACTGCTATGCCACTATTAACTATCAATTATGCAAAGATAAGACTCCATTGAATCATTTTATATTTTATAGCCTTTGTGCACTTATTATTTATGCTCCTATACCGTTAGGTGCCAATAGAATTTGGGCAAGCTCTTCGTTAACATTTTTGATCTTTGCTTTATTTTTAGTTCACTTGATGTATACCTTCACAAGTAAACAACGTTTTCTTGCTCCTAGGTATTCTCTGGCTGTTCTTGTGCCATTAACCATCACCACATTATGGTTAGCATTTCAGATGATTCCTGGTTTGGGCACTTTTTTAGGCCGTTCATTACCAACGCTTTCATTTGATCCTTCTTTAACGCATATCATGCTATTAAAGACGATCGCTTTAACGCAATTTTCTTGGTTAGTTTTTTATTATGTGAATACCAAAGCCATGCTTTATAAGTTTGCCATAGCCATTCTTATATCTGGGTTCTTTCAAGCTTTATACGCCAGCTGGTTAAATCTTAATGTGGGCATGGCGACACCTATTTTTTATATCCCTTATTCAAAAGAAGCGGTAGGCAGTTTTATTTATAAGAACCAATTGGCGAATTACTTAGCGTTGTGTTTATCTATTGGTATTGGTGTATTGATCAGTCAGCTCTCTTTAAAGGAAGGAGGTCATCAAGTACGACATAAAATTCGTGATTTTTCTATGGTTTTATTAAGTCCTAAGATGCTGATTAGAATAAGTTTGATTATTATGATCATTGCTTTGATTTTAACGCGATCACGCATGGGTAATTCGGCATTTTTCTTAGCTTTAGCTGCGGTCAGTATATTCTCTTATTTCTTTTATAATCGTAAACCTAAGAATTTGCGCCTTTTGATATTGAGCTTCTTTATTCTCGACTTTATTTTAGTAGGTGCTATTTTTGGTGTTGAAAAGGTCAAACAACGTTTGTTAGAAACTAGTTTAGCTTCTGAAACAAGAGATGAGGTGATACGTGATTCAATACCTATGATATTAGATTACCCTGTATTTGGTACAGGCGGTGGGAGTTTCTATTCAAGCTTTTCTCAATACCAAGCACAACCCTACTCTGGTTTTTATGACCATGCCCATAATGATTACATTCAATTTTCGGCTGAATTAGGTTTACCTATCACGTTTTTATTAGGTGCGATGGTGCTGTATTGCTTGTTTGTTGCATTGAAGACCTTGGTAAAGCGTAAAACAGCGCTGTATCAAGGTGTCTCGTTTGGCTGTGCAGCCGCTATTATTCATATGCTATTACATTCAACAGTAGACTTTTCACTACAGTCACCCGCTATCGCTTTGCTCTTTATCAGTATATTGTCGCTTACTTTAATCGCTTCAAACTTAAAAAAAGAGTCTAATCGGGTATAGCAATATTCGCGGCTAAAGAAATGTTCGCTAAAGCAATGTTCGCGGCTAAAGCCTGCTCCTACAGACACGCACTGTAAAATGGTGTGTACGCCCGAGCGTTTACTGTAGGAGGGTGTTTACGCCCGAACATTTACTGTAGGAGCTGGCTTTAGCCGCGAACGCTTACTTATAAAGTGCGGTAAAATCTTTTATTGAAAAACCATTAAGCAATTGGTCTCCTACCTTTAAAACAGGTACGCCTCGCAGACCCGTACCAGCGAACTCTCTTTGCCCCTTGGCAGTTTTTATATTACATAACCTAAAAGCAATACCCTCTTGTTCTAGGTAACGTTTTGCAGTTTGACAATGTGGACATTTTTCCATGGTATATAGGACAACGCGTTTCATTTATAGCCTTTTATGTGGGTGTGTTTCAACTAACAGCTGAACGTTTAATCTCGAATTTTAATATTCGGATGATGATCTATTTCGCCTTCATCATCAACCGTCATTGCGCTATCATCTAATTGAACAACGGCAAGTTTCCCATCCGGTGTTGTGCGAACAAAAGATAAAGTATAACCATAGCTACTTATTTTGCTTAAGGAACATTGTTGGGCAACAGTTAATTCTCTCAATAACTTTTCTATTTTCGCCTCTATTTTACGTCTTTCTTCTGGCACTTGATTCACCCTGCATTAAACATAATAAGCTGTAATAAAAATGGCTCACTATATTAAATAACGCAACTTTTATAGAAGTGTTTTATGCACGACACAAAGTACCCTTGCAATATGCAGGGATTAATTCATGTTTGACGATTAAGTAAGCTGAGCTAAAGTTATTTAACTTAAATCGTAACAGAACTTGATGCAAATCAACTTATCGCAGCTATTCACTTATCCTTTGAATACATATATTAACAACTTGATGTAAATCAAACTATTCAACTCGATGCGGTGCAAAAATCCCCCTATCAGTTAACTAGACCAATAATAATAACAAAGCTAACGTACCTTCTTTTAAAACATGAAATCAGGATATTATTATGAAAACAGTAGTAAATAAGTTTACCTTATCATTAATCACTGCAGCAATTTTAACGGCTCCTACCGCTTTTGCTGGTGAAACAGAGCACGGCAATAGCATAACTAAAGCACTTAGCGATAGTACTGTTAAAGTTAATTTACGTGCTCGTTATGAAGGTGTAAGTCAAGATGGCGTAGAGGATCATGCATCAGCATTAACATTGAAAAGTCGTATCACTGTTAACACGGGTAGTTACAGTAATTTCTCTCTTGGTTTGGAAGTGGATAAAGTTGACGCTTTAGCGGATAACTATAACAACACACAAAATGGTCAAACTCAATACCCCGTAGTTGCGGATCCACAAGGTACTGATGTAAACCAAGCTTTTATTAAATACGCAAACGATGGTTTTAGTGCTGTTGTTGGTCGTCAACGTGTTTTACACAATAATCAACGTTTCGTTGGTGGTGTTGGCTGGCGTCAAAATGAACAGACATATGATGGAGTACGTGCACAATATAAAGCTGATGCTTTCTCTGTAGATTATAGCTACATCCAAAACATCAATGATATTAAAGGCGGCAACATTAAAGGTGACTTTCACCTAGCTAATGCTAATTACAACATTAACAAAAGCCATAAGATTTCAGGCTTTGCTTACCTTTTAGATTACGACACAGCCGTAACTAACTCTAGTAGTACCTTAGGCGCTTTATATAACGGTAAGTTTGGTAAGTTCCTAGTAAATGCTAGCTTAGCAAGTCAAAGTGATAATGGTGACAATACAAATAACTATTCTGCTATGTATATCAATGCTGAAGGTGGGTATAACTTTGGTGCTGTAACGGTATTAGCTGGTTATGAATTATTGGGTAGCGATGATGGTAAAGTTGCATTTAACACGCCATTAGCAACTAAGCATAAGTTTAATGGTTGGGCTGATAAATTCTTAGGTACACCAAAAGAAGGTCTACAAGACCTTTATTTAACAGCTAAAGGTAAAGTATCTGGCGTAAAATGGGCAGCGACTTACCATGATTTTTCATCAGATGTAGATAGCATTGATTTTGGTAGCGAGCTTAACTTAGTGGCAACTTATCAAATTAACAAAAACTATGGTGTTTTAGTTAAAGCAGCCAATTATAGCGAAGGTGATGCTGACCAAAAACCAACTGATACCAACAAAGTTTGGGTTCAAATGACAGCTAAGTTCTAAACATTGCTTGGTGATAAATAGCTAGATAAGTAATTAAGTAACTACTTAGCTATTTACTCTAGCCGTTATAAAAACTTAAGTAATATAGTAAGAAGCCAGCAAACACGCTGGCTTCTTACTTTTTATCCTGCCACTGCATTGCCCCATGTCAATAAAAGCATTAGAATAGCCGCGGATTTTATCAGCTGTTAGGCGAATTTTTTTTGTTATTAATGATCGACAATTACGACTCATTTACTTTTAACTTAGTGCATTATTTTCAAGCACTAGGTCAAGAGGTTGTTGTCTATAGAAATAATGAAATTAGCCTTAAAGAAATTGAACAATTAAAGCCGCAATATATTGTTATATCTCCTGGCCCTTGTGATCCTGACTCTGCAGGAATCTCCCTTGCCGTTGTGAAAGAGTTCGCCGGTAAAATACCTTTATTAGGTGTTTGCTTAGGACATCAATGCATTGCACAGCACTTTGGCGCAAGCGTCGAAAAAGCAAAAAAAGTAATGCATGGAAAAACCTCTAAGATTATCCATAATCAACAAGGTTTATTTAGTCAGTTAAATCTACCGCTACAAGTCACTCGTTATCATTCATTAATTGTCAGCAAACAATCATTACCTGCAGAACTTACCATGACGGCATGGAGCCAAGATGAACAAGGTAACGTTGATGAAATTATGGCACTCGAACATAAAACCTTAGCCATTAGCAGCGTACAATTTCATCCTGAATCGATACTTACAGAGCAAGGTCAAAATTTATTAGCAAATTTTATCAAGCAATTTAAAAATCATCCGATAAACTAATAACAGACCCTTTGTAGATTAAAGCCAGATAAAGTAGTAATTTACTGCCTTTAAGCGTTAGACTTAACGTATTCTTCAAAGCTCAAGTTCACCCCTAGGTTAGCAATAAACTCTCTATGCAAATTTTTGAAAACAATCACACTGTCGCCATTATATTCCAACGCGCTATTAGCCTCTCAATCTGTAAAGGTTTTGCGGAAAAGCAAAGTGGTAAAATCACCATGGTTGATCATCAAGGTAGCGAGCAAAAAAATCGCCGCCGAGAGTTGTTATCTGTTGAAGTACAAGCTCAACAAGAGAAAATTATTGCTGAACATGGTGAAGAACATTTTCGTAAACAAACTGAACAGAGCTTTTTTAACCAGGTTCGTACGCAAATCAATAGTGACTTTGACAATAAAGAGCTGCTTTACCATCACATTTTAGGTATTGAAGATGCCTGCCCTGCTATTCTTGATATTTTATCTGCTCGCGCAGCGTCAGTTAACCAAATTAAAAACCTTGCAGCTTCATTGCCTTGGTTAGCCACTGACTTAGTAAAATTGGTGAACAAACCGCAATACCGAAAACGAGCAGACGTGCAAGTGACAGATGCTAAACTAGCATTAAGTTATATTGGTTTAGATAACTTAAAACTAGTTATGCCTACTTTTACCCTTAAACATTGGTTACCAACAAGCACAGCACCTTATGGTCTAATGAAGAGAAAGTTATGGAATGATAGTTTATCTATTGCGCTAGCTTCCCGCGTATTAGCCAAAGCGCAAGGGCTTGATGAATTTACCGCTTTTACTACCGCGATGTTATCAAATATAGGTAGACTTGCTGTCACTCGTTGCTATTTAACAACGTTTAGCGAGATGTATAAAAAAGAAGTACGCAAAGCTTTTGAAAATAAAGACAAACGTTTGCATAATGTATTATCCAAAATTGAAGCCAGTGAAGAGATACTGCTTGAGCAACTTGTTATGCGAAGCGCGCAACTATCTGCTGATTTAATTGAAAAAATGCATTTTAAACGATTGGCTATAACCGAGCCTATATTTGATTTAGCCTATGCTACTAGTATTGAAAAAATGCACCCTGTTGCACAACTTGTTGCCAAAGCTAAAGCTTATGTAGCATTTCGTGCTTTGGCAAAAGAAGAGCTAATTGACAGCGAAGAAAGCAAAGCTTTACTCAGCTCGGTTAATTTAACACCTGCAGAAATAACGCTACTGAAAAAGAGCGACATTGACCACATTAAGCTTAATTTCAATTAGCACTGTAAACTGCCTTGAAAGATCAATAACGGCTATATTGTCGCTAATTTGCAACACTATTCAGCTTTTACCGTGATTTTTTTCTGATTAATTATTAAAAAATCACCTTGATGGATTTTATCAAGCAAGCACTACTCCCTCACTTCCCCCCTTATTCCAACAAAACAATCAGACTCAATAAATATTCATTTTTAATGCATAAAAGTAGCTAAGCCTTTGTTTTATCTGGCCTACAGAGTAGCACAACAAGACAAGTCGTCTATTTTCTGTCATACTATCGCTCTACTTTTAACGCGCTGTAATTATTTTTCGCAATATATTAGGTATTAGTTAAGCTTTATCTAGATTTTGCAAGGATACCAAGTGAACTAATTAATTTATCAATTAGCGAGAATTAAAAGGATTAGAGGCAAGGCATTGATTGAAGAGAATGGTTACTCCCTTGTCGAAATCAATAACGATGCATATAAACCTTTTAAACTCGCCCTTTGGGAACGCATCAATAAACTGATAACATCGAAAAATTAGTAAAATATAGAATAACTATGTTTAAATAATTTTACTTGTTCTAAGCTCATTGATGCAGTTCTAATTTGATTAATAAATAAGTCCAATTGGTATAGGCTGTTAAAAACATTACCCACTTATAAATGAGGATTTTAAAAATGTCAGAACATTTTTCAGTTGAACGCGGCTTATTTGATGATGTAATGGTGCCAAACTATGCACCTTCAGCGGTTATTCCTGTTCGCGGTCAAGGCTCTCGAGTGTGGGATCAACAAGACAAAGAATATATTGATTTCGCCGGCGGTATTGCCGTTAGTGCTTTAGGTCACTGTCACCCAGCATTAGTTGGTGCTTTAAAAGAGCAAGGCGAGAAAATCTGGCATTTATCAAATGTTCAAACAAACGAACCAGCGTTACGTTTAGCTAAAAAATTAGTTGATAGTACTTTTGCTGAAAAAGTTTATTTTTGTAACTCAGGTGCTGAATCAAATGAAGCGGCACTTAAGTTAGCTCGTCGTTGGGCATTAGACGTACATGGTGCAGATAAATCACAAATCATTGCGTTTAAGCAAGGTTTCCACGGTCGTACTTTCTTCACCGTAACTGTTGGTGGTCAAGCTGCTTATTCTGATGGCTTTGGTCCTAAACCAGGTGATATCGATCATGCAGAATATAATAACCTTGATAGCTTAAAAGCGTTAATTTCTGATAGAACTTGTGCGGTAATGATTGAACCATTACAAGGTGAAGGCGGTATTGTTTCACCTACAGATGAATTCATTAAAGGTGTTCGCGCTTTATGTGATCAACACAATGCACTATTAATTTTTGATGAAGTACAAACAGGTGTTGGCCGTTTAGGTGAGTTATACGCTTATATGGACCTTGGTGTTACTCCTGATATCTTAACTTCAGCTAAAGGTTTAGGCGGTGGTTTCCCTATCGGCGCTATGCTTACTACTACTGAGATTGCTAAGCACCTTAAAATAGGTACTCACGGTAGTACTTACGGCGGCAACCCATTAGCTTGTGCTGTTTCTGAAGCAGTATTAGATACAGTAAACACGACAGAAGTATTAGCGGGCATCAAAGCTAAAGCTAAAATTTATGTTGCTGGCTTAAACGCAATTAATGCTAAATATAATATTTTCTCTGAAATCCGTGGTAAAGGTTTGCTAATTGGTGCGGTATTAAACGAAAACTACCAAGGCAAAGCTAAAGCGTTTTTAAATGCTGCTATGGACGAAGGCGTAATGGTATTAGTTGCTGGCGCAAGCATTATTCGCTTCGCACCTTCATTAGTTATTCCTGATGAAGATATTACTCTTGGTTTAGCACGCTTTGAAAAAGCGATTGCAAGCTTAGTTTAATTTAGCCTAATTTAGTTAATGCTAAAAGTATCTGCTCATACCGCCAAGGTTTGAGCAGATAGTACCAATCAGACTGATTTATTGAACAGTAAATCAGTCTGATTGGTATACACCACTCCCTTTCTTCGAGAGCATTTATGATCATTGTACGTCCTATTAAAAAAAGTGACCAAAAAGCCCTATATCGCATTGCGGTAGACTCTGGCCACGGCTTCACTTCACTACCAGTGAATGACCAACTACTTCAACAACGTATTAACCATGCTGAAGAGTCATTTGCTAAAGAAGTGACTGAAGCAGGAAACGAAGGCTATCTTTTTGTTATGGAAGATACCGAAACTGGTGAAGTTGTTGGAACAAGTGGTATTGAGGCAGCGGTAGGCTTAGATGATGCTTTTTATCACTATCACTTAGGTAAAGTTGTCCATAGCTCACGCGAACTTAATATTTATAATACCGTAGAAACGTTATCACTGTGTAATGACTACACCGGTGCTAGTGAAATTTGTACGTTATTTTTAAGTGACAGCCATCGTAAAAATAGCAATGGTCGCTTTCTATCACGTTTTCGCTTTCTATTTATCGCGGAACATAAAGAACGCTTCTCTGACACCATTATTGCAGAAATGCGTGGTGTTTCAGATGATAATGGCAGTTCACCCTTTTGGAATTGGCTGGAAGAGCACTTTTTCTCGATGGACTTCCCTACCGCTGATTACTTAACAGGTATAGGTAAAAAGGAATTTATTGCTGAGTTAATGCCTAAATACCCAATTTACGTTAATTTACTAAGCAAAGATGCACAGGACGTTATCAACAAAGTTCATCCACAAACAGTACCTGCACTTCGTTTATTAGAAGCTGAAGGTTTTGCAAGACGTGGTTATGTTGATATCTTTGACGCCGGCCCTACCGTTGAATCGAATATCAACAGTATTAGAACCGTTAATCAAAGTAAGCGCTGCCAAGTCATTATTGGTGAAGTGC
Source organism: Colwellia sp. 75C3 (assembly GCF_002836255.1). Classification (GTDB taxonomy): domain Bacteria; phylum Pseudomonadota; class Gammaproteobacteria; order Enterobacterales; family Alteromonadaceae; genus Colwellia. Next base: position 303,972 of record NZ_PJAU01000054.1, read on the forward strand.
AATCAACAGATAATTACATTATTTGTAATAGTAAAGTTGCAGACTTTAGAGCGACTCAAGCGCCGCTTTCATTACGTGATACCGCAAATCAAGTTGTGATTAGCCAAGACGTTGCTGATGCTTTAATGATCAATGAAGGCGACTGGGTTCGTTTAATCTCAAACTAGTAGTTAGCTCTTAACGACTTACTTAGCACAACAACTTCAAGATTTAGCGTGGCTGATACTAGCCACTCATCAAATTATTAATGGTGACAGCGACACTCTCTGTCACCACTATCAATGAGAAGGAAATACCATGTCTCACACAAATCCAGTTCAATTTATTAATGGTCAATGGCAAGCAGGTTTAGGTCATGATGTTAGTTCATCTAACCCAGCTCGTAACGAAGTAATTTGGCAAGGTAAAACAGCCAGTGCCGATCAAGTAAACGATGCCGTATTAAGCGCTCGTCAAGCATTCGAAAGCTGGGCAAATATTAGCTTAGAAGAACGTGTAGCTGTGGTAACAAAATTTGCTGAGTTATTAGCTGAGAACAAAGATGCGTTAGCAACAACGATTGCTTTAGAAACGGGCAAGCCAAAGTGGGAAACTACTGGTGAAGCAGGCGCAATGGTAGCTAAAATAGCTATTTCACTTAAAGCTTACAACGAACGTACTGGTACGGTTGAAAACCCAATGCCTGGCGCTAAGGCCTTTATCCGTCACAAACCACATGGTGTTGTTGCTATATTTGGTCCTTATAACTTCCCTGGTCACTTACCTAATGGCCACATAGTGCCAGCATTAATTGCCGGTAATACTATTGTATTTAAGCCAAGTGAATTAACGCCTCGCGTTGCAGAAGAAATGTTAAAACTTTGGGAAAAGGCTGGTTTACCTAACGGTGTTATCAACCTAGTTCAAGGTGAAGTAGAAACAGGTAAAGCCCTTGCAAGCCATAAAATGATTGATGGTTTATTTTTCACGGGTAGCTCAACTACAGGTCATGTATTACATGAACAGTTTGCTGGACAACCGGGTAAAATTCTTGCACTAGAAATGGGTGGTAATAACCCACTTGTTGTTAAAGATGTTAGCGATATTGATGCGGTTGTGCACGACATAGTGCAATCTGCTTTTGTTACTACGGGTCAACGTTGTACTTGTGCTCGTCGTTTATTCATTGAAGCCAATGAACAAGGTGATGCAATTTTAGCACGCCTTATCGAAGTCACTAAAAACTTAACGATTGGTTATTTTGACGATAAAGAACAGCCATTTATGGGTTCTATGATCTCAGAAAAGGCAGCTCTTAGCTTAGTAGACGCACAAGCGAAATTACTCGCTCTTGGTGCAACATCAATTGTTGAACTTAAGCATCTAGAAGCAGGTACTGGTTTTGTTTCTCCAGGTATTATTGATGTGAGTGATATTATTGCTGATATTCCTGATGAAGAATACTTTGGTCCATTAGTTAAAGTATATCGTTACACCGATTTTGATAAAGCGATTGATGAAGCGAATAATACTGGCTTTGGTCTATCTGCTGGTTTGTTATCTGACAGTGAAGAGTCTTACAACCACTTCTTTACTCGCATTCGTGCTGGTATCGTTAACTGGAACAAACCAATTACTGGCGCAAGCAGCGCTGCACCGTTTGGTGGTATTGGTGCAAGTGGTAACCACAGAGCCAGCGCATTTTATGCCGCTGATTATTGTGCTTACCCTATCGCTTCAGTAGAAGCGACTAAAGTAAGCTTGCCTGAAACATTAACACCAGGTATGAAATTCTAAATGCAAAACAACAATACTCTTACGCCAGAAACGCAAAACTTAACCGACATTTCGGCTGATAACTTTACCCAAGCTTATCGACACTTTGTCGAAGAAGGTGACTTTATCGCGTTAACGCGCCAATTTGAGCAAGGTTTTGTTCAAACGGGCACCGATAACCAATTAAGTTTTAAGGTCAAACAAGCGAAAGTTAGCTTACTCGATACTGGGGTGCTATTAATTGAACCTGAAAGAGCTGAGTCTGAGCTAGTTAACCCTGAACTGGTTAACGAAGAGTTGGCTACACCATGTAAGAGTATTGTTATTTCATCGGGCATTCATGGTAATGAAACGGCTCCGATTGAAATAGTACAACAGTTGATTAGTGATATTATTGCGCAAAAGATTCAAGTGAAACATCGTACCCTATTAATTATGGGTAACCCTGTTTCTATGAATATCGCAAAACGTTTTCAAACAGAGAACTTAAACCGATTATTTTGTGGCAAGTACCAAGATATAGACCCGTGTTTTGAAAAGTATCGTGCAGAAAAGTTAGAGGGTTACGTTAGTGATTTCTTTAACGCTGGCGCTGATGCTAGTGAAGGTAAAGCAACAAACTACCATTACGATTTACATACCGCTATTCGAAACTCTAAATATGAAAAGTTTGCTATTTATCCTTACCAAGCAGGTAAACCATGGGATAAAGAACAGTTAAGCTTTATGGCTAGTTCTGGTGTTAATACTATTTTATTTGGACATGGACCTAGTGGTACATTTTCCTACTTCAGTAGTGCAAACTTTGCCGCACATGCTTTTACTGTTGAACTAGGTAAAGTAAGAGCCTTTGGTGAAAACGACATGACTAACTTTCAAGCCATGACTAATAACCTAAGCGCTCTTATTAGCGATGAAGCAATATCACTGAAAAATTTTGATAATGATGATTTCAATTTATTTAAAGCGTTAGGTGATATCACTAAAGTTAGTGATAAATTTGAACTTTACATTGCGGATGAAGCGAGTAACTTTACTGATTATCCAATTGGTACCTTATTATCAAGCGATAACGGTGAAGAATACCGCACTACCCTTCCTGGTGAGAGCATAGTATTCCCTAATGCCAATGTCGGTAATGGTCAGCGCGCGGTATTAATGGTTGTACCTACAACATTGTCATAGAAATGTGGTGATAAAACCCATTGTCACAACATCATTTTAATAAGCCCTTATAATTTAAACATAAGTTTTAATAATAAGGGCTTATTTTTTATAAGTGCTTCGTATAAAAATTCTATCTATTGATTCACTAAGACTAAAAACGCTACACTAGCTGCTATACTAAGCAAGACTACACTTCATCAGCACAGGTAAGTAAAGTTATTATGGTTACAGATACTGACGGTTACATTCAAGTTATTGAGTACCTTACCGAGCACCTTAGTTTATTTGAAAATTCAACAGCGCCAGCCCAAGCTAGCGAAACAGTAATGTCAGCGATTGAAGTTGAACTGTGCGAACAAATCATTAGCGTTTGCAGCCAAAACGAAGACTTAACCTTTAACCAACGTAATGCCATTATTCGTGAAGTTGATGCCATCGTATATGATTTAGAAGAAATCCTTTCTGGTGTTATCAATAATCCTGTTAATGCCGCACAACAAGCCTTCATTATTGAGTTTGCCAGTTTAATAAAAAACCTCTTTGATACCGTTATCCATAAAGATTAGCTTATTATGTAAACTAGCTATGACCTCAAGTTAACAACGCCGCCTTCTTGTAAGATTTCTATTATATCAATCCCATTAAGTTTGTGAACTTGTTGTGCATAGGGAAAATATATCAGGGCAAGGCGCTTGATTGAGCAATAGCTGGCTATTGGGATTGAGAGGAACGCAGACATGGTATATTTTAACCAGCACAGGTGGGCAATAATTTAATGGAATTGGTATTACACATTACAACTGGTGGAGATGCTTCAACTTCGATAGAATCCCTACCTATTTATTGTAAATTGAGTCGATTATGAAAGCACAAGTAAAATGGTTAGGCGAAGAATTGTTCATGGGCACCTCAGAAAGTGGCCATACTCTGGTTTTAGATGCTAATGGTGGTAACTTAGCCCCAAGCCCTATGGAAGGCGTGCTAATTTCTCTTGGTGGATGCTCGTCAGTAGATGTTGTTAGTATCTTAAAAAAAGCGCGACAAAACATAATCGGTTGTCATGTTGAGATTGATGGTACTCGTGTTGATAGCGTGCCTGCACTGTTTGAAAAAATTCACCTTCATTTTGTTATCACCGGTACTGACGTTGCAGCTAAACACGTAGAGCGCGCAGTAAGTTTATCGGCAGACAAATATTGCTCAGTTGCCTTAATGTTAAATGCTAAAGTTAACATTACTCATGATTTTGAAATTGTTGCTGGATAAAGTTATTCCTCCTTATGCACATTGACTCTAAAATCCCCCTGTATGGCTTTAATAATTTAACGAAAAGTTTGAGTTTTTCGTTATACAGGGTGCATTACTTACCTTTAAGTAAACCTTTAGATAAACCTTTAGACTTATCTTTAGACACAACTTTAAACCGACCTTCTAGCCAAACTGTTGAAAGCTACAATGCTTACATCAATGAAACGTATAGCAGTGAGCGTCTTGAAGTGCTACTGACTAAGGTTTGTCATGCCATCGGTGGCAATGTCTTAAATATAGCAAGCCAAGATTACACACCTCAAGGGGCGAGTGTCACCTTAATGATTTCTGAAGAAGCAAAACCTGAATCGTTAGTCGCACATTTAGATAAAAGCCACTTATGTATTCATACCTACCCAGAAGAAACACCACAAAACGGCATCGCTATTTTTAGAGCTGATATTGAGTTATCGACTTGTGGTGTTATATCACCGTTAAAAGTATTAGATTATGTCATTGAGGCTTTCTCAGCAGATGTTATTGATATTGATTATCGTGTTCGAGGCATGACTCGTGATCTACATGGTGCAAAGCACTTTAGTGATCGTGACATTAGTCAAATTAGTGATCATTTGACTAAATATACACTTGATACATATAGGGTTAAAGATAGCGTTATGGCGACACATAACTTGTTTCATTGTAAATTAGCAAGACAGTCAATCGACTTAACACAACATATCTTCAATGTTGGATCTGACTTAGGCTCTTATTTAGATACGCATGCAATATCCTCTCAGGACGAAAGACAAATAAAAGCACAACTCACTACTGAGTTAAATGAGCTTTTTATCGGTAGCTAACCGACTGTAAAGCAACTAAATAAAACCTTGGCTATGCACAGGTTTTATTTATATCCCGTCACTATTTTTTCTTTAATTAATCATTATTACAGATAGATAATATAATTTTTAAGTAAACGATTCCCATCAATTTAAGTTTTACTAAAGCATTCAACCCACTATAGTTTTTACTAAAAGCAACCTAAAACTTTCTATAGTAAGCCATTTTTTTATTTTGGACCAAACTCAGCTTTGTCTTAATTGTCTCTGTAACATAATGTGTTACATGCACTAATTTAGTGGAAAATATAGACAATATTACTTATGATCTTTAGATATATCTATTTAATGAAACCTTTATGAAACTTGCTTTAGCGTTATTACTGCTAACCGGAACCCTATTAATTTTACTATCGGTTATTCCGGCGATGAAAATATGTCGTAGTGATAAACAGTTTGGCTGGCGTGCATTATTTAGTCTTATCGTACTCTTCTCTTTCGGCTATTTATTTTTTCTCTTTTTACTCCTCAATAAAGTCATAGTTGAACAAATTGATATTATTGTTTCACTCATTCTTTTTGGAGGGGGAGGCTTTGTATTTTTAGTCATTAGGCTTTCATTAATGAGTATTACTCAAGCTCAAGAACTCGCAGAAAAAGAAAGATATAAGGCCTTGCATGACCCTTTAACGAGTTTACCAAACCGTAAATTCTTTTCTATCAATATCAATAAAACCATCGCATTGAGTAAAAAAACCAACAGTAGCTTTGCTGTTTTAATGATTGATTTGGACCGATTTAAAGAAATAAATGATACATTAGGCCACGACATTGGCGATGGTGTCTTGGTTGAAATTAGCAAACGCTTTAGTGAAGTAACCAATAAAAAACAATTTGTCGCTCGCCTTGGCGGTGATGAATTTGCTCTTGTCATACCTGATGTAGATAACAAGCAGGCTATAGCAGTTTGTATGGCATTACATGAATCATTAAATACGCTGATATCAGTTCAAAATTATGATTTAGCAGTTGATATGAGTGTTGGCGTAGCTATGTATCCAAAACATGGTACAGATATACGCATGTTATTAAAAAATTCAGATGTCGCTATGTATCAGTCAAAGAAAGATAAAGTGGATAGCTTTGTATATGATGAATATTTAAATCGTGATTCATTACAGCGTTTAGAGCTAATTTCAGGTATTAAACAAGCATTAATAAACCACGAGTTTGAGCTTTATTACCAACCGATCATTGATGCAAAAAATAACAAGATACGGGCTGTTGAAGCATTAATTCGCTGGCCAAAAAAAGGTATTGGACCTGATATATTTATTCCTTTAGCGGAGGAAGTTAACCTTATTAATGACATAACCCTTTGGGTATTAAATGAAGCATTAGAGCAAGTGAAAAAATGGTCTATTGATTATCCCAATTTAAAGATCAGTATCAATATATCGGTATTAGATTTAAGAAATATTAACTTTCCAAATAAGGTAAAAGAACTCTTAGACCGCTTCGCAGTACCTGCCAACATGTTGATTTTTGAAATTACCGAAAGTGCCATGATGGTAAATGTTGAGCGTGTCAAAAGGGTCATCAATGAACTGAGTGAGTTAGGCATTGATTTCGCCGTTGATGATTTTGGTACCGGTTTTTCTTCGCTCTCATTACTAAGAGAATTACCTTCAAACGTGATCAAAATTGATCGTTCTTTTATTAGTACGATACAAAGTGAAACGGACAACGCAGCAATTGTGAAAGCAACGATTGATTTAGCCCATAGCATAGGACGAAGAGCCGTTGCTGAAGGCGTAGAAAATGAAAGAGTTGCAGCCCTTTTGTTAGATATGGGTTGTGATTATTTACAAGGCTATGGCATATCTCGCCCGTTAAATAGTGATGCAATTGAACTTTGGTTAGCGAAACATGCTTTTGAGAACGTTACTTTATTAAGCTCATAGTCATACCATTTATGGCTATACTACTGATAACAAAGGCGTTAGACAATTTAATTATCTAACGCCTTTTTTGTACTTTGTTATACAAGCTTATTAACCCTGATCATAGACAAAATTAATTTCTACCGTGCGTTAATTAATATTAACTTCTATTAACTCGGTAAGAAATCAATTGCCCAGATAGTCACAACAGTACCCACACTTTCCGCGCTAAACTTAATAGCACGTAAAATACTCGTCAGCTGACGCTCTAGTTTGGCGTTATTTAACTCACTTGATTTAATAGTAACTTTATTTACTTTTCCCGATGATAAAATTTCTATCTCAAATAATACCTTACCCTTTAAAAAAGGATCTTTACGTAACGCACGATTATAACGCGCATAAAGACGAGATTTGTTCGCTTCAAGTGTTCGTCTCAAAACCACTTCAGAACGTTGCCCGGATTTTTGCGCTGCTAATATCTCTGCGGCTGCAGTATCAGTACTCGCTAACACTTCCTCTGCTGATAAACGTACTTGTTTGGTGTTTCTAGTACTAAGTTCGTCACTTACCACGGTTTGAGTGGTATTAGCGGCAGATAAGGTTGAGCTCTGTGTGTTAGCTGCACTAGCCAGTAACTTACGTTGAACTTTTACTTCAGCAACATTGGTTTTATTCAATTTTGTTGTGCTCGCGGGCTTTACTTCAAAGGCATCACGCATCGCAAAAAGTTCATCTTTCATGGCTGCTAAACCTGATGATTGTGCTTTTTGTTTTGCCGCTTGTCGCTTGGTCTTTGGTGGCTCAACTTTTTTCTCTGGTTTGTCTTTTAGCTCTTCTGGTTTTTTCTCTTCTATTGGCTTTACTTTGGGTTTCTCAGGAATCGGTAATTTTTTTTCTTTCAACATAATTTTTGCTAGCTGTACCGGTACCTTTTCTTTCACTTCCCGTGATACTTCAACCTGCTCAATAAACGGTACTACTACCGCTATTAGTAGATAAACACCTACCAGAATCTGTAAAATTCTTGTGAATTTTTTATCTTGAGTAGTATCTTGAAATACGTTGATGGACTCATCATTTTTCTTAGTTGCATGATTAGGTAAAGGATTCGATTCAAAAGTGGCTGATGTCATCATTAGCCCCCTTTTATCTTACTTTTAGCTACCTGCTTCACAGCTAATGACATATTACGATAATCACTGTCAGCGCACGCTGCCATGATCTGCTTTAACACTTGATAAGGTACGCTAGCGTCTCCAATAATAGTTACCGAACGACCATTTTTGGTTTCATTGTCAGTTAATATGGGCCGCTTAGTTGACAGGTAACTTAATTCAGTTTTTATCGCCTTGATAAGGCCCGAATTAAGCTCATCACTTAGCTCTGTTATGGCGCTTTGTTGCTGCCATATGACGCGTTCTTGTATCATTATACTCTGTGGTAGCACGGTAATTAATACATTCTCAGCCGGCATTTCTTCAGCGATAGAGACAGGAAGATTTATTTCTTTCGTATTTTGCAGTACTCGTACTTCTGATTGATTAACAATGAGAAAGAATACCAAAATAGTAAATATATCCATCAAAGAAACAAGGTTCAATTTAGAGCCTGCACTAAAGCGCTTATGATGTTTTGCTAAACGTTTAGCTTTAAAAGACTGTTTCATGGTTTTCCTCCTGATTGAGTCCCTACGTTAGTGCCTACTTGAGAGTTCGTTAGAGTTTCTGGCGCATCACCTAAAGATATCTGTGGAAAAAGCTCAGCATCAACTAAGTTAGCTGCAACTACTGCTTTAAAAGAGCGTACAGTGTCCATAGTAGATATAATCGTTTGATAATCGATATCTGGCGCAAGTAACAACACAATGTCACTTTTTTCTTGCTTATTTTGCTGAAAAGTTAGTTTCAAATCTTGCAAATAAATCGACAGGTTAGAAAACTGATAACCGTTCTCTGTTTTATCAAATTTCTTCAATAAAATACCTGCTGGATAATTCAAGTCAAAGCCTGTTTGACTTATCACTAACTCTAAAACTTTAGGTTCATCATTAGGATTATTTGCAGCTTGCGCGGCAACAGGTAGTTGTAAGTTTAAAATACGTACCTGAGAAAATACCAAACTCAAAAGCAATACCGGCACGAGCACAATCATCAAGTTCATAAATGAAGTGATGTCGAGCTCTGCCTCAGGGGCATTAATGCGACGACGACGTCTCATTTTCTTAGCCTCGGTGTTCGTCAGACGACTGACCAAAAGAAAGCGAGTTTAATAACTTGATGCCTGCCATTTCTAAAGAGTCAGCTATTGCGGCTGTTTTACCCATTAAACTAGTATGAAGTAATATTAGCGGGATTGCGGTGATCAAACCAAAAGCCGTAGTATTCATAGCCACTGAAATACTTGAAGACAGTAAGTTCGCCTTTTCAGCTGGATCCGCATTAGCAACCGCAGAGAAAGCGGCGATTAAGCCCATGATAGTACCAAGCAAACCAAGCAGTGTAGCAATGTTTGCTAAAACAGCTAAAAATGGCGTACGTTTTTCAAGACGTAACATATACTCCATCATGGTTTCTTCCATGGCGTATTCTACATCTTCTCTGCGCTTTACCGACGATAAACGCGCGATGCCGGATTGCAATACATCAAGTACTGGCGCTGAATTTTCATTTGCATATTTACTGATCGTCTCAATATCACCTTTTTTTAGTGAATCCTTCAGCAGAGCAAAGGCTTTACGGTTAGTCCTTAACGCGGAACTTAAATATATCCAACGTTCTATACTAATCGCTAAACCAACTACTAGCACTAAGGCGATAGGGTAAATAAATGTTCCACCCGTTTGTAAAAAAGTGATTATGCTGTCGAAAATACCCATGTTGCTTTCCTTTATATTTTTATAATTTTTGCGGTTAGTTTTATGTAACTGATGTTTACGTACTTAGTTTCTGTAATGCTTCTAATAATTTATTATGCTGTTTTCATCACTATTACTATTACTATTTAGTTAGGTTCCGCTTTAGCTTTCACTGCTAACGATTTATTAGCAAAAAATCGTACTTGCTCTTTAAATACCTTAGGGTTAATAGGACTGAAATGGGGTAACTTTATTGTGCGGGTTTTACCTTCCACTTCAATGACCTGATCAACACCCTTCCACGGCATGATGTAAATAACATTAGGTTGTTCTTGCGATCCTTTCACCTGGCTTTGAATGATCAATGGTTCAGTCTTACTCGCTTTATTACTGCTCTTATCGGCTAATGGCATAACCTCGGCAGACTGTACCGTTTGAGTCAGCAAGATGAATCCAGCTAAAGTTAATACTAGAAGTGGTGAAAATTTATTCATGATTTTTCCTCCTGCGTATGATTTACAGCGCCCGTTTGATCATCAACCTCAGGTTCATCTAATTTAAGCTCAACTGCTGCTTTTATTATCTCCGGCTCAACCAGCTTAGGGGCAGATTTATCAACGGTTGGAACGTCTAGCCCCGCTCGTTTTATTTTTATTTCTAATCCAGCCAGCCAACGTTTAACTTCTTCATCATTACTGTTGAGTAACAGGTAGGAACGATAATAACCATGAGCATCAAGTAAACGTCCACGATAAAGCTCTAATAAAATAGCCATACTTGCTTGCGCTTCAGAAAAATCGGGCCAAATAGCTAACGCCGCCAAGTAACTCTGTTCGGCTTTATCAAATTGTCCCTGTAATCGATAAGTTTGTCCCTGTAAGTGATGAGCATACAAATTAAGATTGTTAACGGTAATAGCCCTATCAAGTAATACCTGCGCTTGAATTAGCTTACCTTGCTCTTTGACAATGATGGCTTTATTGACATAACTTCCCGATAATTGCGGTTGAGCAAGGATCACTTGATCAAATAAACTTTGCGCTTGTTGCCATTTTTTATCTTTCATCAAGCTAATGGCTTGTTGGTAATCTTTAAGCACATTGTCAGGCACAGGAATGGGTTTAGTAGCTTGTTGCTGTAAATACAGATTAACTGCAGGAGCTTTATTACCTTGTGCAATATCTTCGTCTACAATGCTTTCACCAGTAACAAGAGCCGCTGACACTGAATTTTTCTTACTTTCATCTACAGTGGGGTTTGAACTACACGCACTAAGCCATAGTGATAGCGTTATCGCTATAACAACCGCTTTAGTAGATTTACTTGTATGAAAAAAGTGTTTTCCTCCAGCAGCGCTAGTAAATTTCTTGAATAGCATGACTTGTGCGCTCCTGTTTATTATATTGGCCAGGATCTAACTCAGCCAATGCGCTGAAACTCCGCTCAACCCAAGCATCAAATACGTCTTGCCAAGCTCGTTGAGCATTGTTGGTATGTATTTCAATCGCTTTATCTTCAAATGGGATAGCAATATCTTCCAGTAATAATTCATACTCTTCTAACGCTAGCTCATCGAGATCATTAGGCCGTTCTGAAGACATAATGTCACTCGCCAATAGACCATACATGGTCGCTAAATTAAATGATGCTTGTGGCACAAACTCAGCCATTTGATAGGACAACACTTTTTGATAATATCCAATCGCTAACTTCATCGCTGATTGTTTTCGTTTCAAACTTTTATTGAGCGGTAATTTAAGCTTTGCCCAAGTAAACGTTTGTTGATGCGCTTTTCCTAAACCTAACGCGGCATATGACGCTAAGTATTCTGTTCTAGCGGTAATACTACTTGCTGAGTTTCTTAACTTAATATCATGGTATTTAACAATCTTGCGATACCAAAAATACTGCTTATTGCTATCCTTTTTCTTTTGATAAAACTCACTGAGCTTTAAGCGTACTTCCTGCGCTACAACAAAAGGCTTAGGGTATTTATGGGCATAAGTTCGGTAAGTGGTTAATGCTTTATCCGTATTACCCGCTTTTTGATAATACTCAGCTGCGGTATATTGTGCCTCACGCTTTAATTCATCAGAAAAGCCAATCGATTCAGGTCCATTAATCATGGCTAATAATTGCGCCGCTGCTAACTGCCACTGCTGGGTATTTTCATAAGCCTTGGCTAACTTTGCCGAAATTGATCGGCTATATTCGTGACTTGGGTAGCGTTTTTTAAAATCAGATAATACTTTAATACCTTGTCGCCACTGCTTCTGCGCCAGCAAAATATTACCGGCATCAAACTCTGCGTTTAACCTATATGAAGATTCTGGTACTACTTTGCCGACACGTAAGTAATCTTGAACCGCTAGCAATGGTTGCTCTTTTACTAAACCTTGCGCTTGAAAATAGATACATGATGCTAATAGTTCGCGTATTTCTTTGCGTTTCTTTATTTGTCTTTTATTGGTGCTAGCTACATAGGTTAATGCTAATTGATAAGCCGCTTCAGCCTGAAGATAACGCTTTTGCTGGTACAGACTATTCGCCTGTAATTGGCTGGCAATTTGCACCTGCTTCAGGGCGAGCTTATTTAACTTAGTTAACTTAATTGGCACATATGATTTCTTTGCTGAAACTGGTACCGATGCTTGGGAATCTATAGGAATAACCAAATGGCTTTGTAAAATGAAGTCACTGTAATATTTGACTGCTTGATGGTCTTTAGCACTATAGGCATATTGTGCAGCCTGTGTCGCTAAGGTAAGTACTCGACTATCTTTTGGATAACTAGCTACAAAAAGTTGGTCTAATTGATTACGTGTCAGTAACAGCAATTTTTGTTCATCACTTAAACCAAACGTATGCAAAGAGTCTGTCGTTTTAACTTTACCGACTTTAAGCATTTCTCGAGTAGTTAATGTTGCCGCATAAGCAGCTTCAAGACGAATGATTACACTAGCTTCATCTATTTTATCGTTCTCATTAAATGACTTTGTTGCGCTTGGATAAAACGTTAGCTGTGTTGATTTTCCCTTTAACCCTAGCTTGCTTTCATCGTGCTCAACGACTGAGATTTCTAACTCTTTTTTATAGGCTATCAATTGATAAGTTTTTAACGCCTGCTGATATTGCTGTGCCTCAAAATTAGCATCGGCAAAAAGAAGTTCATCCGCTAACAGGCTTTTACTCAATTTAGGTTTATTTTTCTGGTAATTAGCTTGCGGAAGTTTAGCCAATTCTAAATAGGTTGCCAGTGCTAGACTGGTATTAACAAAAGCTAAGCGTCGCTTATTTTTAGCAGTTAAACGTTGCGCGTTAGCATAAAGGCGACGGCTATGTTGGTAACTAAAACGCAATAAGTTAGGTAATATTTCATCATTAATCTCACGCTGAGTTAAACTTTGGTTACTTTTAGCTGCATGTGCCTTTTGCCAAAGAGTACTGTTAAGACCGAATTGTTTCACGTAGTTTTGTTTTAATGCTCTACTTGCGCTGTATTTCCCTTGCTGCTCAAGTAATTCTAACAATGCCAATGAATATCTCGCCGCCCAAATAGTATTTGGCGCTAGAGTGATATAGGCTTTATAGGCTAATTCAGCATCATATTTAAGTTCATTTTTGATTAAGAAGTCAGCTAAATTTTTAAACAAGATATGACGATAAAGAGTTAAGTTAGTGAGTCCTTGTTGCTGTTTTGTTAGGGCGACTAATGATGCAGACTGTTGCTGCTGGCTCAATGAAATACTTAATACCCGCTGTACATCAGCCACTAAACTAGCGTAGCGAGGGTCGAGCTTCTCAAAGCTAAAATCATCTTGATAACGTCGCATATCTTCTTGGTCGACTAAGTAATCAAGTAACGAGATAAACTCAATATCCGCTTGGGCTAAACGGTTAAGCTTAAACAATACCCAGGCAGACATATAGCGACTATTAACATAATAAGTCTCATTATTTACCGCTGTACTCGCTGCGTTACTTACCGAGGAATATGCTTCCAGTGCAGCAGGATAGGCTTGAAAATTATAATAAATATCGCCACGCCTAAAGTTTAATTCAGCGCCATATTGGCTGTTCGGATATTTAGCGAGTAAAGCCTCCATTTGTCGTAAGCTTTCTTTAGACTTGCCCTGCAAATCAAGTGACTTAGCCAATTGATATTGCATCCATTCATTATCGCTGCGCTCTGGGAAGCGTGTAATTAAATCTTGATAAGACAATACTAAGGCATTCAAGGCTTCATCAGATTTTTGTAAACCTTGGGCATCAGTCAAATCTTCATCATCAATTAACTCATACGCTTGAGTATTCATTTGAACCAAGCGGTATTCTATTTGTGCCCTCACTTCTAGATCAGGCTCTAAGGTAAGTATTGTTTGGTATAATTCAGCTAGTTTACTCGCTCTTTGAGATCGGCTTAAGGTAATACTGTCAATTTCAATACTTGCTTGTTCATTGGCTAAGTCAGCTAAGGTCTTTCGTGTTGAATTTTCATTTTGTTCAGTGCTTTGACAACCCACTAACACGATTGAAAATACAGTAATAAAGGCAAATTTTAACCAATAGGATATTACGAATAAACCTTTATTAACTATTGTATTAAATATTGGGTTAACTACTTTAAATAACATTAATGAGCACCCGCTATAGCCGATATTTTTTCAGAAACAGCTAACTTAGCTGATGGCACTAATTTAATAGATAACCTTTTATCTGCTCTCGCCATACGTTCTAATACTTTCGCCATACCTTGACGAGTGCTTAACAAGTGTTCAGCTAAAACAACGTCCTGCTCATCAATATAAAGTTTAACTTTCTCTCTTATTTTCACACTGAGCTTTTCACGTAATTGAGCCGATTGTGTTAGTAGGGATTTAAGTTGCTGCTCACCCTGGTTATGCTTTTTGATACTGAGTTCGAGAGAGCCTTGTGTGTTTGATATTTTCGCTACTTCTTGCTGCTGAAGAGTAACGCCAGCAATGGCACTATCTAATTGCTGTAATTGTTTTTTACGTTGCCAAGCGCGCTGAGGATATTGCTCTGCGAGCTGCCATGATAATACCCCTGTAACTCGCGCTAAGCGTTGTTTATATTCACTTGTATTTTTCTTATCACCAATCGATGTCAAGGCGCTATTGCTACGTACAATCCGATCAAGCCACTGACTTTCTTCTTCATTAGAAAATGCTGAACTCTGTTTATTCGCTAATTGCTTCGACAGTAATTTAGCCAAACGGTCTCGTTCACCTTTCAACTGTGCAAAAACATTTTGTTTATCACGTGTTGCTTGAGCGGCAATAATATTTTTCTTTCGCTGTTGATTAAGACTAATTATTTCAGCTAACCAAACTGTTTTATCGAGTAAACCTTGTAACTGCCCTGTTAGCTCATCAACATCAATTAAACCTTGGTATAAACTCACTAGCTCTGCATTATACAGAGCTTGTTGTAGCCAAACTGACTGAGGGAGATAATCGAGTGTTTTATTTGAATTCGGCTGACTAAACTTACCATTCTGGCTGATAGAATTTGACTGAACGGATGGAGAGAAGTCGAGTAAATTTTTACTTTTATCAAAAGCGATAGAGAATTCAGCAAGATCTTGCTGACGTTGTAAAAAGAAACTTTCCACTGTTTGATAAGCACTAACACCTTGGGCCAGTGATTTTTGATCGCTCACTTGCTCTGCCATTAATTCAGCTGACTGCCAACTTAGCTGAGAGTAAGGATATTTTTTATAATGTAAGTTTAATAAATTAAAGGCGATATCGTATTGATCAACTTGTTGACTGGCAAAGGCGAATAAAAATAGCGCTGATTCTGCGTAGGGGCTTTGTTCTGGAAAGGTTTTTAACTCGCTAAAGGCTAAGCTATAACGTTCTTGGCTAATATATATTTGTGCAAGTAACAATTGCGCATAGTCTTGAATCGCTTGCCTTTGCAAAACGGCCATTTCTCTCTTTTCACTTTCAGAAGAAATAGTGTCTTCATCCAAAAATAAACGCGTCCAAAAGTTATGCTTCTCTTGATACCAAGTTGTTATTTTTATCGTCTTTAATTTATTGATGGCTAAATCATATTGTGCAGCATCAACCCGAGCTAACTCAATTAGCCTTAATGCCTCATTCAACTGGATATATGGAGAACTTGTATTAGCACCTGATTCTGTTGCAGGTTTAGCCAGTAAATCACTGTTATTTTCAGGCCAATAGGCTAATTGATTGAGCACATGATATTCTTGGTAATAACTCGAGGAAACAGATGTTATTCTCCCTAGAGTTTCCTTAGCTTGGCTAGTGTCGCCTTGCGATAGATATTGATTAGTTAATGACAATAAGGCGATTAGTCGTAACTCACTCGCTTTGGCTGATTTTTTGTTATGCTTCTCTGAGTTTTTTTCAGCATCAAGTAAGCCATCAAAATTGACCAATGTAGTTTTTGCCTGCTGTAATAAACCCACTGAAAGTTGCAAACCCGCTTCGAATAAAGCGGCACGACTATCTAAAGACGTTAATTTAGCCTTATTCTGCTCTACTTGAGATAACGCCTGCTCTTGGTCATCTTGAAAGTAAAAATAAAGCGCTTGGCGGTAATACTTATCTTGTAGATCAGTTTTGATAACAACTGTACTTTCATCACTCTGACCGCTTTGTGCATAGATCATCGATACTTGACTAGATAAGACCAGCAGCAACAATTTAACTAATAGCGTAAAGTTTACTTTAATGCCCATAGTGACTTATAAAATCCATTCTTCAACAACAACTTGGCTTCTATACGTTTTAGTATTATCCATAACCTTAAGTTCAATCATCAAAGCCTCATCATCTTTCTCAAATTGATACTCAGCAGCTCTTTTTACCATACGACCTTCAGGATCAATACCAGTAAAGATTGCCGTTAATTGATATTGTCCTATTTTCAAATTACCTAAATACAGCTTTTGAATACCACCTTGCTCTAATGCTTCACGTTGTCGTTTGGTATATAAAAAACCAGCGACATCTTTATCGTTAATTTTAACTTCAACACTATCAATGGCAAAAAATTTACCGGTATCCACAGAGACAAAAAAGGCAACTTGAGTACTGGCAGGAAATAACAAATCTTCCTCCAAGATAAATAGCTCTCGGTTAAGTTGCAGTACTTGCGATTTTAACTGTTCAAGTTGCTGTGCTAACTCACTGCTAGAGTCGGCTGTTGAATTGCCTTGGATAGAAAGAGCATCAGCAGCAACGCTATAACTGTTGAAGCTTATAACCAGTAATAAAGCGGTGACTGTTTTAAAAAAACTACATGTTTTCATATTGAATAAGTACCTAGCATGACTTGGAAAAGCCTTTAAAAACGTTTAAAACCTTTTTAAAGGCTTTTTAAAAGTAAAGACTGTAAAAAATTCTAATAACATTCGCTGAAAAACCATAAGCAGGCTCTGTGCCTACACCTTCGCCGGCAGTTGGGTCTCTAAAGTTCTTATAATCGAATTTAATATAATCCCATTGCAATGAAGCTTCTGAACGTAAATCACCAAAAGAATACTTTTGCGGGACTAAAAATGTCAGACCTAAACCCAAAGTAAGATCTTCAAACTCACTGAGTTCTTTATCTCTGGCTAAATAGTTCTGTGCATCACGATAAGCAAAAAGATCACTGTAAAAACTTGCTTGGCTTTGTTGATAATGTCTAACTTTCAGTTCAATTTCAAAAAGCTCAGCTATCGGATGTCGATAAGAAACCTCAACATCAGTGGCATCTATTTGCCAACTATCACTAAAATAGCGGTAATGAACAAAGAGTGCGGCTCTATAAGGAAGGTAATAACTGGCTGAAATTTTACTGGCAAAAGAATTACGTGTATTCGGGTAAACTTCACTTTGATAACCTACGCCTGAAGACTGAGTATTATCAACATAACGCACACTACGATAGGGGTTATTTAAATAACCTTCATCAGTAACCGCTTCAAAGTTTAAGTTCATTGACAAGTTACGCGTTAATATTTGACTGATGCCGGCTCTTAAACGATATTGCTGACTTTGCTCTGCAAAAAACTCATCGCCATTACGTTTAATTTCATTATCGCTATAAGCTAGCCCTAAACTTAGGTTAGTTAAATCACCAAAGGTATCTTGTGAAATATTTAGGTTTACCGATTTAGCTAAATAATCACTTTCGCCACTTTGTCTAACGCTGATATCCATCAAGGTTTTTTCATGTAAATATTCGAGGCCTAACTGTGCCTCTTTACGCTTTTCAGTATAAGGACTTGCCGTACTCATCACATCGACCGAGGCCGACGATATACTGTCAACATAGTAATAGGCCGAAACAGCAAAGCTTTCACTTGTTTTTTTACGCAATAATATTGCTGGGCCATCAATTTTCATGCCCCCGCCATCATAGCTATGATAGAGCACATCAACACGGTCCGCTTGTAAGACCGCCGCTTGGGCTTGCTTACTTGTGATGCCAATAGCCAATAAACTGACAACAAAGCAGAGTAATACCAGACGTATACTAATTACAGCCACAACCGCCCCCGCCTGTTCCTTCAGCTCCTCTTGAAGACTCTCTCGCTTCATAAACATGAGCAATGTGCATATTGGCAATAGGATGTCGATTATTGCTCATAATAGGGTCCGCTAAATTTTGACGTTCATAGGGTTTGACCCAAGGTTCAATGTTAATACTTGCACAGCCCGTTACACTGACTACGCTGCAGCACAGTATAGTTCGTAATAATGTTAGTTTTATCATCTTACCCATCACTTATTCTCTGATCAGCTTTTTAATAGCTTTGGCATATTTTTTTTCATAACCCGGTTTGTAACCTTTAAAGGCATACCTGACCAAACCATCTCTATCAACAATGATAGTTGTTGGCATCGCTTCAACTTGATACATCGCTGAGATGGTATTACTGGCATCAAAAAGTATTGGAAAACTTAGATTTAAGTCCGCTAAAAAATCTCGGCCCGCTTGGTTTTCTTGTTCAACATTAACGCCCCATACAGACACACCTAACTCTTGGTATTTGTCATAAAACTTTTGTAATACGGGCATTTCTTTACGGCATGGTCCACACCAAGAAGCCCAAAAGTTGATGACTATTATTTTACCACGCTGTTCAGTTAACTTAAGGTTAGTGCCTGCCATACTTTTTAAGGTAAAGTCTGGCGCCGGCTGGCCTATCTCTAGCGCGTTAACACTTGTAGCGATAAAGAAAAAACTTGCCAATAAGCTCTTCGTTAGCAGCGTTTTGATTTTAGCTTTAATGTTAGGTTTCATAGTAGAGAGTGTAGTCATTCAATTCATCCTTAAAGGTTATTTCACGGCAAACTTCTATTCGAAGTAAAAAGCAGCTAAAAGTAAAAAGCAAAGCCCGTAGTAAAATTCAGATTATGACTAGTCTTACTTTCACCGGTAATAGCCGTATCAAAAATATAATCAGTCATACCAATATCCCAAGTGAGCCAATCAGTTAGAAATACCCGGTAATTAGCGCCAAGGTTAACAGTGAATTTTTCATCGCCAGCAAACTCCGTTGTACCACCACCCAATTCAACTGAAAAAACACTGTTTAGGGCAAAGTCCCTACCAAGGAACACCTCACCTGGCATTAAGTTGTAACCAATACTCAAGCCATAATAACCTAGCTTTCTTTCTTCATCAGTGAGTAAAGGCGGTACGTTAACGAGTTTTTCAAAACTAGTTTGACCCGCTTCAGATTGTCCATAACGTGCTTTAGCATAGAAGTATTCTGTAATGTGGTAGGCGAAGTGAGCACTTATCCACGCATTAGTTTCAAAATCTTCAATAGACATAACGCCTACTTGTACACCCAGTTCAAAATTCTCATTATCTAGGATATCTTCAAGCACAGTTCGTCTACCAACATCGACATCAACATTACTATTAATGATAGAAGCATCACTTGTTGAGTCTTCATTGAACAGAACAAGCCCTACTGACTCATTCGCTTTCGTTGGTGCAACCAAACAAATACTTACCAGTAAACCTAATAGTGTTACTAAAAGAATACGCTGAAACCTAATTTCCATACTTTAATCTCTTCATTGTCATCTCTATCCGTTAAGACTAACGAATACTTATATTCTGCTCGTAATAAGAAGTTACGCGCTAAGTGATATTTCAATCCAAAGGCGGCACTCATTAAGGTATCTTGTCGTTTTTCACTATCAGCGAGAACACTGTGTGGCTTAGTGTTAATAATCCCACCGCCAATACCAAGGTAAGGGGAAATAAATAATTCTGGCATTGGCTGACTGATCAACATGACTTCATATAAATCACTATCAGAAATAGTGCCTAATGCTTTACCTACCGAAACCTCACCACTAAATACTGAAGTAAAAAGGTAAGCGAATTGGGCGTTGTAAAAATGTGCGCCAGCAAAGTCGCCATACATAACACCCGCTTCATAATTTCTGTCTTGAAAATCACGCCA
Source organism: Colwellia sp. 75C3 (assembly GCF_002836255.1). Lineage (GTDB taxonomy): Bacteria > Pseudomonadota > Gammaproteobacteria > Enterobacterales > Alteromonadaceae > Colwellia. The sequence continues at coordinate 324,255 of NZ_PJAU01000054.1, forward strand.
TGATATTTCAGCATTGGTTAGTTTTTCACCTTGCTGTGTTGTTAGGCCCAATAACTCATCTTGATGAAGCCAGCCGGTATTGTTACGTTTGTCGGTCACTTTAAGCCAACTGGTACGTTTTACTTGTACCGTTAAATACTCACCTTTTTCAACCACATGCAAAACTGGATAACCAACACCCGGACCTGAATGCAACTCAACAAACGCAACCTCAATTAACAAAGCACTTGTATCGAGCGCTTCAGCCAATAATTTACCGCTGAAAAGACATGCCAATAAGCACAGCAGCGTTTGAGTTATTTTTGAGAAAATACGATTTTTATGGCTATTTAAATATAATGATTTCATTTATTAACTTAATCTTGGCTATAAAATGGAGTGTTGTAGTACTGACCGCCAATATCAAGCCACTCACTAAGCAGCTTTAATTCATGATCAGATAACATACCTTTATGCCTTCCTTCGAGAAACAACTGAAAAAAACGGCTACTCTGCAGAGCACCGTTAGTTGATAAAATAGCAGGAATAGTAATCTTGGTTAGTACCGGAATGGGACTCCCCTCTGGATCTAGGATTAACTCTCCTTCAGTATCAACTTCAAAAACAATATTTCCATTAACATCAAGTACTTCAACTAACTTATCAACCACTATACCTTCAATGACTTCTTGTTCTGAATCGTTAAATAATAATTCACGGTAAGCCGTTAAATGATCGACTTCATCGACAGAGACACTGTCACTGAGATCTAACTGACCTGCAGGTACTTGCGCTACGTTATCGCTATCAAGTGGACCATGACAACTTGAGCACGTATTGTCGCTGAGTAATTCAGCGGTATCTTCATCAAAAACCTGTCGAGTTAACTGCCATAGCGGTTGGATGTTATCGACATAGTTAATTTGTAATCGACAATAGGCATTCCAATGAGTAAAGCAGTCCGCTCCTGCTGGAGCTTGTGTTAATAACTGCTGATAACTGTAGTTTATTTCAGGGTTTTGCGCAGAAATAGCCGGATTACTCCACTTATCAATATAGTGAAGATCGGCTGAAAGCTGAGCTAAGCCATTAACCATTTCATCGGCTTCGGCCATGGTTTGTGCTTGCAAAGGAATAATTTCGGGGTTGGTATTAGTAAAAGCAATACCTCCTGGATCAGCGCCAGCATTAATACTCGCGGCTTGAGCCTCGGGTCTACCGTGTGGTAATTCACTTTGTTGGCTATGACAACCCTGACATTCTAATGTTTCACCTGCGTTAACACTTATCCATTGTCTGTGCCTGCCACCAATGCGTTGACCATTAGCATCAAGAATACTCAGTGCTATGGGTACATTAGCGGGGATTTTCACCTTAACTGAGCCATCAGGCTGAATAGGCGTATAACCAATAATTTCTCGCATGAGTTGATTTCGACTTCGGCCAAAATCTGTATTGCTAATCTGTCTTACTTCTCTAGGAGGTAGTGGTACGCCGCGAACAATACGTAAAAATCGTGCAGGTAAATCTTCCGCCTTTGTTAATGCTGGGTCTCGTAAAGTAATGATGCCTTGAGCATTGCTGTCTTGTATTGATGAGTCAACACCGTCCATATCATAAACGCTGCGAATATGAATAGCGGCGGCTTGTTCATTAGCTAATTCAGCAATAAGCCCAGCACCAAAAGATTTATCGGCTACAAAAACGGGAGGATTCTCGGCTGCTTGCATGACAATCGCTTCACTGAGCATGTTACCTTCAGTGGTTTTAGCGACAACTTGCTGAGTATTAGTTTGACCATTATAAAGCCACAATTCGTACCAAGGGGAAGCTAACTCAAGCCCTTCTTGTGCTAATTCATCTTCTGTTAATTGCCCGCAGGCTTTTACTTCTTCATCCACAGTAACTCGGCATAAATCCCAACTTAATAGGTAGCGCTCACTACTATCAGGTAAGGGAAATAAATGACTTAACCGCCCCGCAGTATTAATTTCTTCAGAGAAATTAAAGTTATATAGGTCATCGGTAAATAAATCACTCTGTGCCGCTGATTGTGCCCCTATTTGTGCAGTAACGGCTGCGCTTTCATTATCCAAGGTTTGTTGGTTATCAATAAATTGTTCAATGTTAATCAATACCGGTCTTTTTTGATAAACCCCATCATCTGCGGAAGCCAATAACATCAATATTTCGCCATTGGGCATTTGTTGAGGTTTAACAAATTCAATCACGTGATTTTCATCGTCTAACGTCAATTGATGTGAATGCCAGCCATAGACCAGTTGATTATCAGTACCATCAGGGTTCATTCGGTACAAATTAATTTTGTTAATACCACCCATAGTATCCCAACGGCTGTACAGGATTCGACCATCTTGTAAAACTAGTGGATAAAAATCATGGCTCATATTAAAACTAACTTGCTTAATATCGCTACCATCGGCTTGCATGATATGAAGATTAAAAGCTGATTCTTGCCCTATCTCATTCAGTGCAGTGTATTGCGGCTTGCCTTCATCTAATAAAATCGCTCGAGCTAAACGCTGTCGTGTTGAGGCAAAGATAATACGGCCATCAGGTAAGAAAGACGCCATAAGGTCATCACCTTGTTCGGCAATAACATCACTTTCTATGAGCCGTTGAAAGCTTTTATCTGCTAACTGATAACGCCAGATATTCCACTTCGGCTGTTCATTTTCATCGGCATCAGTGATTTCTGGTGCCCTAATAGCAACTAAAAATGACTGACCATCGGCAGATACGCTTAAATCGCGAATATCTATAGCTTGAGTCACGCCTTGTTCATCAGTGAATAAATCAGCGGTAAGTATGTTACTCGGGGAGTCCGAAAAAGCATTGTTTTTTACAATAAGTTGTGCGCCCGCGTTAAATTCGGCAGGATTACGTGGGGAAAATGCGACTGATGATATATCGTCGTCAACCATTCGATTAATACTGCGTTCAATATAAACAACGGGGTATTCAACTAATACAGGATCTGTTTGTTCATCTGACTTTATTGCCTGTTCATTACAGCCAGTAAGTAAAAAAAACACCACGATAGAAACGCAAACCCATGACATTGGATTCATCGCAACATACCTAATAAACGGTTAATAAATAACAACATAACATTTAACTTCTTAATGATGAAAATCTTCCTAGTCCCTTGATCTGTCTCATATTTGAGACACCACTAAAAATAAATTTGTTTGCTCGTTTAAGCAACATTAGTATACACTGTGACAACATTGTTACCATACATTATCACAACTAAGTTACAAATATTACATCTTAAAGGAGGCTGTATGGAGATGTCACTCCTATGCATTACTAACAATAAAACACTATTCAAAAAGCACACGAGCGGTTCATTTTCAAAGAAATTTTATACTGCTTTTTATAGTATTCTTTGTACTTTATTGTGTATTACGCAAGCAAATTCATCCAGCTTAGAGCAAGCAAAACGACTTCATGACCGTATCACCGGTGTTCCACCATCAGTGATCACCCTTATCGAGATGAGTAATTTAATTGACCAAGGTAAAGTTACCGAAGCCGCTTATGCGGCCATGCAATCACCTGAATTTTATACAACGACTTTAAAGGTCTTTGCTAGCCCTTGGACCAATAAAGACCAAGACATTTTTTTCCCGCTAAATGATTACAGTGCTACCATCATTGGTGCTGTTCGCGATGACCTAGACTTCAGACAAATATTACAAGGTGATATTACCTATGTAGGAAATAGTGACCTTAATTTAACTCCTTACAGCAAGCTGAATAACACGCATTACCAAGAATTAGAAAGTAACTTTATTAATTTGGCCGACGGTTTAGTGCAAGTTACCCAATCAAGTTTGAATGGTTTTCCCAGTGAAGCCACGGCAGGTATTTTAACTTCAAGAGCCGCTGCTAAAGCTTTTTTCTATCTAGGTACCAACAGAGCAATGTTACGTTTTACTTTGATGAATCACCTATGTACCGATTTAGAACCATTAAAAGATAATACACTGCCACCCGATAGGATCCGCCAAGATGTAAGTCGCAGCCCTGGTGGAGATAGTCGCTTATTTATTAATAACTGCTCAGGTTGCCACACAGGCATGGATCCGCTAGCACAAGCATTTGCTTATTATGATTACCAGTTTGACGCAGAAACTGATCCACAAGCAGATAACGGTGAAATTAGTTACAACCAATCGGTGAATATTGATGCGGTTACCGGCACACGAGTAAAAGCCAAATATCATAACAATGCCACCAGCTTTCCTTTTGGCTTTGTCACTCGAAATGACGATTGGCAAAATTACTGGCGTGAAGGCATTAATCAAAAACTCGGTTGGGATAGTGCTCTTGCGGGTAAAGGCACAGGTATGAAGTCTTTAGGAGAAGAGTTAGCAAACAGTGAAGCTTTTGCACAATGCCAAGTTAAAAAGGTATTTAAAGCCGTTTGTTTACGGGATGCTGAAAACTCCGCTGATTTAACACAAATAAAATCAACCACAACATCTTTTCAACAACATTCATATCAACTAAAGCAAGTATTTGCTGAAGTTGGTGCCTATTGCATGGGAGAATAATGATGGTTTTCCCTTCACTATTTAACAGCTTTAAAACGTTGCTCGTCGTTAACCTATTTTTATTAGTCAGTGCTTGTGGTGACTCTACCGTAGAAGAAAAACCACCAATAGTTCCGGATAACAGTAACACTGAATATACCGGTCCGGCACCGACAACCGAAGATATTCAAAAATATAAAACCTCACTCTGGGATAACATTTCTGCGACAGACCGTTGTGGTTCATGTCATACCGAAGGTAATCAAGCACCCTATTTTGCCAGTCGAGAAAACGTTAACGATGCTTATGCAGCAACCAATCCTCTCGTTAGCTTAAGTAAACCAGAAGAATCACGCTTGGTACAAAAAGTTGCCGGTGGACATAACTGCTGGCTCGACAGCGATCAAGCTTGTGGCGAAACGATGCAACAATGGGTCAAACTTTGGGCCGATGATCGAGTAAGCACAGCCAATGCTATTGTATTAAAGCCACCGGTTATTAAAGAGCCAGGAACCAGTAAAAATTTCCCGAGTGAAAATACCTTATTCAGTACCCATGTCTATCCTATCGTCAGCCTGTATTGCGTAGATTGTCATAATGAATCGTCTAGTACAGCGCAGTCACCCTTTTTTGCCAGTAATAATATTGATAAAGCCTATGAAGCTGCTAGACAAGTTATTAACTTAGAAGAGCCCAATAAATCGCGCTTAGTCATTCGTTTAAGCAATGAATTTCATAATTGCTGGAGTGATTGTCAAACGAATAGCACTGAGATGCAAGCTGGCATTCAAGCGCTAAGTGATGAGATTACTGTTGACGTTATAGCACCTGAGATGGTGGTATCGAAATCACTCTTATTAACTGATGGTCTTGTCGCCTCGAGTGGTGGTCGATTTGAATCTGACATTATTGCGTTATATCAATTTAAAACCGGCAATGGTAATACCGCCTATGATACTTCAGGTATTTCCCCAGCAGCGAACTTAACACTAACCGGTAACGTAGAATGGCTTGGTAGTTGGGGATTATCTTTTACTAACGGTAAGGCTCAAGCAAGTACCGCCAACAGCAAGAAAATACATGACTTAATAACATCCACCAATGAATTCGCCATTGAAGCTTGGATCACGCCAAATAATGTAGTGCAAGAAGGTCCAGCTAGAATAATCAGCTACTCTGCAGGGGATAATGATAGAAACTTTACTTTAGGGCAAAGCCAATATAATTATGATTTTATGCTGCAAACAGCGAGTAGTAGCAGTAATGGTGAGCCAGCATTAAGTACACCAGATGATGATGAAGTATTGCAAGCGACATTACAGCATGTAGTACTTACCTATTCAGCTACCGATGGTCGTCGAATTTATGTAAACGGCAAACTAATTGAGGTTGTTGATGAAGCGATATCACCATTAGCATCGTGGGATGATAGTTTTGCGTTAATTCTAGGTAGGGAAGCTTCAAATAATCACGTATGGCAGGGTAATATACGTTTGTTAGCCATTTATAACCGCACGTTATCGCAAGAGCAAATTTCGCAAAATTATGATGTCGGCGTAGGTGAGAAATTTTTCTTATTATTTTCAATAAGTGATTTAGTCGATTTAGCAAATACTTATATTTTATTTGAAGTTAGCCAGTATGACAATTACAGCTATTTATTCACCAACCCAAGTTTGGTCAACCTTGACGGTAACTCCCTTCCCAAAACTACAGCCCTGAGTAAAATGCGTATTGGTGTTAATGGTAAAGAAAGTGCTCAAGGTCAAGCCTATGCTAATCTCAATCAAAGTTTTACTACTGACGATGTTATTACAGAGCCTGTAGGCCTTTCACCTTTGGGCACGATTATAGCGCTAGAAAAAGGGGCTAATAATGACGAGTTTTTCTTAACTTTTGAGCAATTGGGTGAACATAGCAATGTGGTTTTACCGGCAACATTTATCGCACCGGATGACACATTTATTGATAATGATAGTGCTAGAATTGGTCTGCGAAACTTCGCACAAATTCATGGCAGTATGAGTGTATTAACAGGTGTTAATAAAGACTCTACTAACGTTGCTACAACCTACCAGCTTGTTAAACAACAATTACCAACGTTAACCAATATAGAAACCTTTATCTCTGCACAGCAAATGGGCATCACACAACTAGCAATAGCCTACTGTGATACAGCCCTTGAAAATGAAAACTTACGCATGGCTTGGTTTCCCGATGTCAATTTCAGTAATACACCAGACATTGCTTTGGACAGAACAGGCAGAGCAAACCTGCTTAACCCGCTACTAGATCAGTTAATGCCCTCAACACTTGGCACTCAACCTGATAAGGCAACGGTATATTCTGAACTTGATAACCTTATTAGCAGACTCGCTGTTTGCGGCAGTAGTTGTGACACTAATCGAACTAAAAACATTGCCAAAGCAAGCTGTGCAGCTGTATTAGGCAGTGCTGTAATGCTTGTTCAATAGTCTTCTCGTCATAAATACTCAGTAGGAAAATTGTTTACTAAGTAAAAAAGAGTGACTGATAAGCAGAAAAGTTATGGAGCATAGGGAATCACATGAAAAAAACTAAACACTTACATCCAGATAGTCCTTTATTATTTGGCGATCACAAAAAACCAATGACTCGTCGAGACTTTATCTCTGCTGGCCTTAAGACAGGTGGTCATGCAGTTGCTGGATTATCACTCTATAGTCTTTTAGCAAACCCAAACAAAGCTAATGCTGCACTTTCAAGTGATATGGAAGCGTTAAGAGACAGTTGCGGCATCAGTGCACAAGGTGCAGGGAAAATACCCTTCATCAGTTTCGACCTAGCTGGCGGTGCTAATATTTCAGGATCTAATGTTTTAGTCGGTGGCCTAGGTGGTCAGCAAGATTTTCTCTCAACCGCAGGTTACAGTAAATTGGGGATACCTGGTGATATGGCACCTAACATTGCTAACCCTGACACTATGCTATCAGACTTTATTAATACCGATTTAGGATTAGCTTTTCATTCCGACTCCGCTTTTTTACGGGGCATATTAGAAAAAGTATCACCTGAAACAGCAGCCAATATAAATGGCGCGGTTATTCCAAGCCGTTCTGACAATGATACCTCTAATAATCCACATAACCCTATGTATGCAATTGCAGCCGCTGGTGCAAATGGCTCATTAATGCCACTTATCGGCTCTCGTAATACCGATTCTGGCGGTAACTCCATGGCTCCAGCGAGCTTTATCGATTTAAGCAAACGCCCTACTAAAATTGATCGCCCAAGCGATGTTACTGGCTTAGTTGATGTTGGCGATTTGTTTGAAATTTTCAATAAAGATGATGCTGTAGCAGTGATGGAAAGCATACAACGTGTTAGTGCTCAAAAAATGACACAGGTAAATAGCCAAGTTACCCGTGATGATGTGATTAAAGATATGGTTAATTGTGGCTATGTTAAAAGTGCAGATCTTACCGATCGCTTTGGCGATCCTTCAACGTTAGATCCAAGTTCTGATTTGGATATTGTTGGCGATGGAGCAATATTCACTAACGATGAATATAATAATGAAAACGAATTTCAAAAGACCGCCTCTATCATGAAGTTAGTTGTTAATGGTTTTTCTGGTGCGGGAACGATTACTATGGGCGGCTTTGATTATCATACCGGCGATCGAAGCACAGGAGAATTACGCGACTTACGTGCAGGACGTTGTATGGGCGCTTGTTTAGAGTATGCTGCACGACGTAACCAACCTCTGATGATGTATGTCTTCAGTGATGGCTCTGTGGCAAGTAACGGACAAATAGATGAATCAGCCGATGGTCGTGGTAAAGGACAGTGGACCGGCGATAATTCATCAACAGGTGCATCATTTTTCTTAGTGTATAACCCAACCGGCAAACCGCAATTAATGGGGGCTACCGCTGAACAAAATGCTATACAGCAACAAATAGGTTTTATGAGACCAGATGCGTCTGTTGAAACAGCTTCAGCTCCATCGGCAAACAATGTCAATCTACTGGTACAAACCGTGCTATTAAATTATATGGCGCTGCATGGCCAACAAGGTCAGTTTTCAACGCTAGTACCTGGCCAAGGCCTTGGCAATATTACGATGTTAGACTCACTTACCGCTTTTCAACCTATTATAACCGCTTAAGACCTTAATACCGCGGGATTAAAATCCCGCCTACAACATAATTTTCCGTAGGCGGGAATTAATTCGCGCATCTTTTAAACGGGAATTTATTCGCGCATATTTTAAACGAGAATTTATTCCCCATTATTACCGCTTAAAACCTTAATACCGCGGGATTAAAATCCCGCCTACAACATAATTTTCCGTAGGCGGGAATTTATTCGCGCATCTTTTAAACGAGAATTTATTCGCGCATCTTTTAACCGGGAATTTATTCGCGCATCTTTTAAACGAGAATTTGTTCGCGCATCTTTTAACCGATAATTTATTCGCGCTATAAATATTTTACTGCTGCAACCCCTTAGAGAAGTGTAAACGTTGTTCATTATCGATAATAATGGCTTCATATTCAGATAGTTTGTTAATTATATTCATACCTTCTTTAAGGCCCTTAACAAAGATAGTAGTCGATAAAGCATCAACAACCGTAGCATCTTTACCAATAACGGAGACACTGACAACTTTTCGCGCTGAGTCCCCCGTTTTTGGGTTAATGATATGATGATAACGTTTACCATCCTCAATGAAGTAACGCTCATAATCCCCAGAGGTAGAGATTGCTTCATCAGTTAGCGGAATATGTACTGCATTCTTTTCTTCCGCCCTTGGATGCTTGATACCTACTAACCAAGGTCTACCATTACGGTCGCCTAATAAGGCAGTATCACCACCGGCACTCATTAGTGCATAATTAACTCCTGCAGATTTCAGAATACTAATACAGCGTTTTATCGCATAACCTTTAGCTATGCCACCCAAGTCTATTTTAACCGCGCTGTTAGCAAACTTAACTGTGTTATTTGTTTCATCTAAAGTAACAGCTTGGTAATTTATCGCCGCTAACGCATTAGTAATAGCTGATTGCGCAGGTCGTATATTTTCTCGATAATCGTATTGATAACCTATAGAAGCATAGGTTATATCAAAAGCACCTTCACTCATCACCGAGATATCATGGGCTGTAGCTAATAAAGTTATCAGTTCTTGTGAAACACCAACCTTTCTATTACCTGCCTCGCGATTAAGCAGACTCAGTTCGCTACTTGCAATATAAGGACTCATCGACTTATCTAATCGATCCATTTCCGCCATAACTGCACTAATTAATTTTTGTGCATGACTAGCCGAAGCGTTTTCTTCATCCAGCCAAAATTCAATATGTGCACGTGTACCCATAGTATTAAAAGTATGCTGGTACCATTTAGCACAAGACTGAAAAGGTAGAAAAAGAACTGCAAAAGCTATAACAGGAATGAGGTATTTCAAAGAGTTATACCCTCTTAATTAAGTTTTGGGGTTGTTGTGCATAGAAAAACACATCAAGGCAAGGCGCTCGATTGAGCAATAGCTAGCTATTGGGTTTAGAGCAACGCTGACATGGAGTATTATAATCTGCACAAGTGAGTTATAAATCGCTCATCCAATCTAACTGTTTGTTTGCTTGGGTTTTACGATCAATTAAGTCACGTATAAGAGGTGTTAAAATTAACTCCATCGCTAAACCCATTTTACCACCAGGTACGACAAGGGTATTAATTCGTGACATAAAAGAGCCATCGATCATACGTAGGTAATATTGAAAATCTACATTTTTAACTTCTCGAAAGCGAATCACCACAAAACTTTCATCTAAGCTAGGAATGGCCTTAGCACTAAATGGGTTTGAAGTATCTACTGTAGGTACACGCTGAAAGTTGATATGAGTACGTGAGAACTGTGGTGTGATGAAAGAGATATAATCTTCCATACTTCTGACAATACTTGCGGTTACGGCTTCTCGAGAATGACCTCGCTTATTGGTATCCCGGATAATCTTTTGAATCCACTCTAAATTAACAATGGGTACCATACCAATGAGCAAATCAACATGCTTAGCGACATCATTGTCAGGGGTTACTACGCCGCCGTGAAGTCCCTCGTAATATAACAAGTCGGTACCTTCACCGAAGTCTTCCCATGGAGTAAAAGTGCCCGGCATTTGATTGTATGGAACCGCTTCATCAAACGTATGTAAATAACGCCTGATCTGTCCTTTACCTGTTTCGCTATAGTCACGGAATTGTTTTTCCAATGCGGTGAAGTCATTAGCAAGATCACCAAAATAGCTGATGTTGTTACCAACTTCTTTAGCCTTTCGCTTTTCCATATCCATTTCTTGACGTGAAAATCGGTGAAAGCTATCACCTTCTACATTAACAGAGGTTATACCAAGCGTTCTAAAGATATGCTCAAATGAAGCAGTCGTTGTAGAGGTACCAGCCCCGGATGAACCGGTGACTGCTATTATAGGATTTCGTGACGACATAAATGCTCAAAAGGTAAACTAAAGTACAATAGATATTTTATACGGTGAATTAACGTTTAGGTCAAGGAGAAAGCGACAAGTTTGCAGATGAAGGCTGCATAGTCACTATATTCACCAATAATACCAAGTACATTAATTAATTGACCACTTAGCGAGAATTAAAAGGCTTAGAGGCAAGGCATTGATTGAAGATAATGGTTATTCAGGAGAATGTGCTCCTGCATTCTCTAAGAAGCTACATCCATGTAGCGTCCTTCTCAAAATTAATAACGCCGCATATAAGCCTTATAAACTCGCCCTTTGGGAGTTTATTAGCAAACTAATAACTGCTCAAAATTAAAGAAATATAGAATAACTATGTTTAAGTAATTTTGCTTGTTCTAAGCTCGCTAATACAACTCTAAGCTGATCAATTTATTAGTGTAATTGGTATAATATCTTTATCAAATTTCAGGCAATAAAAAACCGAGCCTAAGCTCGGTTTTTTAATTGAAGAATAAACTTTCGTTTATGCTTCAGCTACTTCTTCAATCACTTCAGGAGCATCTTCTACTACTGGGCGATCTACAAGTTCAATGTAAGCCATAGGAGCTTTATCACCAGTACGGAAACCACATTTTAAAATGCGAGTATATCCACCTGGACGTTCTTGGTAACGAGCACCAAGTTCGTTGAATAAAATACCTACTACTTCTTTGTCTTGTGTACGTGCAAATACCAAACGGCGATTTGCAACACTATCGATCTTAGCCAATGTAATTAATGGCTCTACTACCATACGTAGTTCTTTAGCTTTAGCAACGGTAGTTTTAATAACTCCGTGCTTAACTAATGAGCTAGCCATATTGCGGAACATCGCTTGACGATGACTGCTATTACGGTTTAACTGGCGACCGCTTTGACGATGACGCATAAGTTAATCCTTCTCTCTAACTGTTAAAAAAATGATGATCGAACTAGTCGTTGTCAACAATGCTTTCAGGTGGCCAGTTTTCTAGGCGCATGCCTAGAGACAAACCACGAGACGCTAACACGTCTTTGATTTCTGTTAGAGACTTCTTACCTAAATTAGGCGTTTTAAGAAGCTCAACTTCAGCACGTTGTACTAAGTCACCTATGTATTGAATTGCTTCTGCTTTTAAACAGTTAGCTGAACGAACAGTTAATTCTAGATCATCAACAGGACGAAGCAAGATTGGGTCGAACAATGGTTTTTCTTCCACTTGCTCTACTTCTTTGATATCACGAAGTTCAACAAACGCATCAAGCTGTTCAGCAAGAATAGTTGAAGCACGACGGATAGCTTCTTCCGGATCCAATGTACCATTGGTTTCCATATCTAAAACTAATTTGTCTAAATCTGTACGTTGTTCAACACGTGCAGAATCAACATCATAAGCAATTCTAACTACTGGGCTGAATGAAGCATCAACCAACAAACGACCAATAGCTCGATCTTCTTCCTCGGCATCACGGCGCGCTGAAGCAGGAACGTAACCACGTCCCATTTCAATTTTAATGCGCATGCTGATAGAACCTTCACCTGTTAAGGTACAGATAACATGGTCTGGGTTTGCAATAGTTACATCACCATCATGTTGTATATCAGCTGCCGTTACAGGGCCTTCACCAGACTTAGTTAAGGTAAGAACGGCTTCATTCTTGCCTTCTAGTATAACTGCAAGCCCTTTAAGGTTTAACAATATTTCGATGATGTCCTCTTGAACACCTTCTTTACTACTGTACTCATGTAAAACACCGTCAATCTCTACTTCAGTTACGGCACAACCCGGCATTGAAGATAAAAGAATGCGGCGTAACGCATTACCTAAAGTGTGACCAAAACCACGTTCTAGTGGCTCTAAAGTTACCTTCGCACGTCGAGCGCTAAGGGTTTCAATGCCAACTAAGCGTGGTCTAAGGAATTCGGTTACAGAACCCTGCATATATGTCCTCTCTTAAAGTGCAACTTTACTATTTAGAGTAAAGTTCAACAATCAACTGTTCATTAATTTCGGCAGATAAGTCAGCACGATCTGGAACACGTTTGAAAACGCCTTCAAGCTTCTTAGTATCTACTTCAACCCAAAGTGGTTTCTCACGTTGATCAGCTAATTCTAAAGCAGCGATAATACGCGCTTGAGTTTTAGACTTCTCACGAACAGAAACAGTATCTTCAGCTTTAACAGTGAAAGATGGAATATTAACTACAACGCCATTTACCACGATAGCCTTATGGCTAACTAATTGACGGGCTTCAGCACGAGTGCTTGCATAACCCATACGGTAAACTACGTTATCTAAACGAGTCTCTAAAAGCTGTAACAAGTTTTCACCTGTGTTGCCTTTTTGACGTGCCGCTTCTTTGTAGTAATTACTGAATTGTTTTTCAAGCACGCCAAAAATACGACGAACTTTCTGTTTTTCACGAAGTTGAACACCGTAATCAGACAAACGACCGCGACGGGCGCCGTGTTGACCTGGTATTGTTTCGATTTTACATTTAGTGTCAATTGCTCTAACACCGCTTTTTAGGAACAAATCTGTTCCTTCGCGACGACTAAGCTTTAACTTAGGACCTAAATATCTAGCCATTTTCTTTCTCCAACTATCCTAAAAAGAGCGATTAAACGCGACGTTTCTTAGGAGGACGACAACCATTATGAGGAATAGGTGTAACGTCAGTAATGTTGGTGATTTTAAAACCAGCAGCATTTAAGGCACGGATAGCAGATTCACGACCTGGACCTGGACCTTTAACGAAAACTTCAATATTCTTCAAGCCAAACTCTTTTGCAACAGCGCCAGCGCGGTCTGCAGCTACTTGCGCAGCGAAAGGGGTAGATTTACGTGAACCACGGAAACCTGAACCACCTGCAGTCGCCCAAGATAAAGCATTACCTTGACGGTCTGTAAGAGTCACGATTGTGTTGTTGAAAGAAGCATGGATATGAGCCATGCCATCAGCAACTTGTTTTTTTACGCGTTTACGCGTACGAACTGGTGTTTTAGCCATTGTCTAGTTCCTCTTACTTCTTAATTGGCTTACGAGGACCTTTACGGGTACGCGCATTTGTTTTAGTGCGTTGACCACGTAGAGGAAGACTGCGACGATGGCGAATGCCACGGTAACAACCTAAATCCATAAGACGTTTAATGTTCATTGAAACTTCACGGCGCAAATCACCTTCTACGGTAAACTTGTCCACTTCAGCACGTAGCAAATCAATTTTTGCTTCGTCTAATTCACTGATCTTCGTTGATTCAGCAATACCAGTAGCTGCACAAATTGCTTTCGCACGTGTAGCTCCGATACCGTAAATCGCAGTAATGGCGATTACTGCATGCTTACGATCAGGGATGTTAATGCCAGCGATACGGGCCACTAATCACATCTCCTATTTTATAATTAAAATTACTTTGGTTGGAAAGCCCGTTAGGATACCCAACCATTCTCTTTTTCTGCAAATCAAAGCGGCATTATACAGACTAATCCACATAATGCCACTTTTAAAAGATTATAGATTAAAAGCTAAGCTTAACCTTGTCTTTGTTTGTGCTTAGGTTCAACACAAAGAACGCGAATTACGCCTTTACGCTTTACCACTTTACAATTACGACAAATCTTTTTTACGGATGCACGTACTTTCATTTTATACTCCGTTAACTAAATCAGCTCGGTCTAACGACCGTAGCCTTTTAAGTTCGCTTTTTTAAGTACATTGTCATATTGATGAGACATCATATGCGTTTGTACTTGTGCCATAAAGTCCATAATCACAACCACGATAATCAATAAAGATGTCCCGCCGAAATAGAACTGTACGTCCCATGCCATGATCATAAACTGTGGAACCAAACAGACAAAGGTAATATACGCTGCACCCGCTAGGGTTAAACGTGTCATGACTTTATCTATATATTTGGATGTTTGTTCACCCGGACGAATCCCTGGAATGAATGCACCTGACTTTTTCAAGTTATCTGCTGTTTCACGCGGATTGAAAACAAGAGCCGTGTAAAAGAAACAGAAAAATATAATTGCTGCCGCTAACATCATTACATATAAAGGTTGTCCTGGAGACATAGCTCCTGAAACACCTTGTAAGAAATCAGCAACCGGGCCATCTCCTTGACCAAACCAGCTCGCAAGCGTGCCTGGAAACAAGATTAGACTTGAGGCAAAGATAGGCGGTATAACACCGGCCATATTCACTTTCAAAGGTAAATGTGTACTTTGTGCAGCAAACACCTTGCGGCCCTGCTGACGTTTAGCGTAATTAACAACAATACGTCGTTGACCACGTTCCACAAATACTACTAAGAAAGTTACTGCAAATACCACAACGCCGATTAGCAATAATACTAATAAGTGTATTTCACCTTGACGCGCCATTTCAGCTGTTTGACCAACCGCGGATGGCATGCCAGCAACAATACCAGCAAAAATGATAATCGAAATACCATTACCAATACCACGTTCAGTAATTTGCTCACCTAACCACATTAAAAACATGGTACCCGTGATTAAACTAATGACTGCGGTGAAATAGAAACCAAAGCCTGCATTTACAACAAGCCCTTGCATCATATCCGGTAAACTTCTGGCAATCGCTATCGATTGTACTGTTGCTAGAACTAAAGTGCCGTAGCGTGTGTATTGACTGATTTTACGACGTCCAGCTTCACCTTCTTTCTTAAGCTCTGCCATTGCGGGATGAACCACAGTAAGCAATTGCATAATAATCGAAGCTGAGATGTACGGCATAATACCAAGTGCCAATACTGAGGCTCGCTCAAGTGCACCACCGGAGAACATGTTAAACATCTCTACAATGGTGCCCTTTTGTTGTTCAAAGAACTGAGCTAATACAGCGGCGTCAATACCAGGGATTGGCACAAAAGACCCTAAACGAAGCACTACTAATGCAACGAATACGAACCATAATCTTTGTTTTAGCTCAGACAAACCGCCTGCGCCTTTACTACCTTGTGAAGTAGCCGTTCCTGGTGTAGCCATTGTGTATTATTCCTCTATTTTGCCACCAGCAGCTTCAATAGCTGCTTGTGCGCCTTTAGTAACCGAAATTCCACGTAAAGTAATTGGACGAGTAATTTCGCCCGATAACATAACTTTAACAGCTACGATATTACGTGTAATTAGGCCAGCGTCTTTAAGTGCGTGAATATCAACAACATCACCAGTAATTAGGTTTAATTCGTGTAAACGAACTTCAGCGCGAACTAAAGATTTACGTGAAGTAAAACCAAATTTAGGTAAACGTTGTTTCAATGGCATCTGACCACCTTCAAAACCTGGACGTACACTACCGCCAGAACGAGACTTCTGACCTTTATGACCACGACCACCAGTTTTACCGATGCCTGAACCAATACCACGACCACAGCGTTTTCTAGCTTTGTGAGATCCCGGTGCAGGGGATAAAGTATTTAAATGCATAATTAATCCTCTACCTTAACCATATAGTAAACCTTGTTAATCATACCACGTACAGATGGAGTATCTTCTAACTCAACTGTATGATTGATACGACGTAGACCAAGGCCTCTTAATGTAGCTCTATGCTTCGGTAAACGACCGATAGAACTTTTTAGTTGAGTTACTTTAACTGTTTTAGACATTCTCAATTACCCCAAAATTTCTGCAACGGTTTTGCCACGTTTAGCTGCAACGCCATTTGGTGAATGCATATTCACTAAAGCTGAAACAGTAGCGCGAACTACGTTGATTGGGTTAGTAGAACCGTATGCTTTAGACAATACGTTCTGAACGCCTGCAACTTCAAGTACTGCACGCATAGCGCCACCGGCGATGATGCCTGTACCGTCTGATGCTGGTTTCATGAAGACTTTAGAACCAGAATGTTTGCCAGTAATAACATGTTGAAGAGTAGTACCCTTCAAGTCAATTGTTACTATGTTACGGTGCGCTTTTTCCATTGCTTTTTGGATTGCAGCAGGCACTTCACGTGCTTTACCGTAGCCAAAACCAACACGTCCGTTACCATCACCAACTACTGTTAGTGCAGTAAAACTGAAAATACGACCACCTTTAACCACTTTTGAAACGCGGTTAACTGCGATTAGCTTTTCAGCCATATCACTTTGCTGTGAGTTTTCTTGATTATGATTAGCCATTATCAACCCCTAGAATTGAAGACCAGCTTCACGAGCTGCTTCTGCTAACGCTTTTACGCGACCGTGGTAAAGGAAACCAGAGCGATCAAAAGCTATCTTAGTGATACCTTTTGCTACAGCACGTTCAGCGATTGCTTTACCTACTGCAGTTGCTGCTGCAACATTACCTGTTTTTTCAATCTCAGCACTTAACTCTTTTTCTAAAGTAGATGCAGATGCAATTACTTCAGATCCAGTAGGAGCGATCAATTGAGCGTAAATGTGACGAGGAGTACGGAATACAACTAAACGATTCGCACCCAACTCGCTAATTTTTGCACGAGCGCGTTTAGCGCGGCGCAAACGAGATGTTCTCTTATCCATAGTGTTACCCTACTTCTTCTTAGCTTCTTTACGACGAACGTATTCATCAACATAACGAACACCTTTACCTTTATAAGGCTCAGGTTTACGGTATGCACGAATGTTCGCAGCGGTTTGGCCAACTAAATGCTTATCACAACCTTTCAGAGTGATTTCAGTCTGGCTAGGAGTTTCACAAGTAATTCCTTCAGGAATTGCATGTTTAATTGGGTGTGAGAAACCTAAAGATAAGTCTAAAGACTTGCCTGCAGATTTAGCACGGTAACCAACACCTTGTAAAACTAATTTCTTTTCGAAACCTTTACTAACACCTTCAACCATATTATTGATTAAAGCACGTGTAGTACCGGCTTGAGCCCAAGCGCCTTTAACATCAGCAACGATATTAGTAATGATGTTGTTTTCTTCTTGAGAAACAACAACGTCACTATGGATCGTGCGAGATAATTCGCCTACTGGACCTTTAACTGTAATGTCTTGACCTGATAACGTAATGGTAACGCCAGCAGGAACAACGACAGGTGCTTTTGCAACACGAGACATATTATTCTCCTTACTCTACGAAACCAAGAACTTCACCGCCAATACCCGCATTGCGAGCGGCGCGATCAGTCATCAAACCTTTAGAAGTCGAAATGATCGCAATACCCATACCTGCAAGAACTTTAGGAAGTTCATCACAGCTTTTGTATATACGAAGACCAGGACGTGATACACGTTTGATCTTTTCGATTACTTCTTTACCTTCAAAATACTTTAAAGTTACAGCAAGTTCAGGTTTAACTTCGCCTGTTACTGAAAACTCTGAAATATAACCTTCTTCTTTAAGTAAAGTAGCAATTGCAACTTTAACTTTTGAAGATGGCATTAATACTGCAACTTTTGCTGCAGTTTGACCGTTGCGGATGCGTGTAAACATGTCCGCGATAGGATCAGTCATCATAACCATTTACTCCCGTGAATTACCAACTAGCTTTCTTCAGACCTGGA
Organism: Colwellia sp. 75C3; assembly: GCF_002836255.1. Taxonomy (GTDB): domain Bacteria; phylum Pseudomonadota; class Gammaproteobacteria; order Enterobacterales; family Alteromonadaceae; genus Colwellia. Next base: position 342,802 of record NZ_PJAU01000054.1, read on the forward strand.
ACTTCACCGCGCATCATAGTTTCGCGTAATTTAATACGGCTCAAACCAAATTTGCGTAAGTATCCATGTGGACGTCCAGTAATGTTACAACGGTTACGTTGACGACTACTGCTCGAATCACGAGGTAAACTTTGAAGTTTCAATACAGCTTCCCAGCGAGCTTCTTCAGAAGATTCTGCGCTTGAAATGATTGCTTTTAATGCAGCACGCTTTTCAGCATATTGTGCTACTAACTTGGTTCTTTTAGCTTCACGAGCTTTCATTGACGTTTTAGCCATAACTCTACACCTTCTTCTTGAACGGGAATTCAAAGGCGGACAATAGTGCTAGTCCTTCTTCGTTATCTTTCGCGCTAGTAGTAATAGTGATATCTAATCCGCGAATCTTATCGATTTTATCGTATTCGATTTCAGGGAAGATGATTTGCTCACGAACGCCCATGCTGTAGTTACCACGACCATCGAATGACTTAGGATTTAAGCCACGGAAGTCACGGATACGAGGAATAGAGATCGAAATTAAACGCTCTAAAAATTCCCACATACGTTCGCCGCGTAGAGTTACTTTCGTACCAATAGGGTAGCCTTCACGAATTTTGAAGCCCGCAACTGATTTGCGTGCCACTGTCGTGATCGGCTTTTGCCCTGAGATTGCAGTAAGATCATTTGTGGCGTGTTCTAAAACTTTTTTATCAGAAATAGCTTCACCAACACCCATATTAAGGGTGATCTTTTCAATCCGAGGGACTTGCATGACACTTTTATAACCAAATTGCTTTTGCAATTCAGCTACAACTGTATCTTTATATAAATCATGCAGTTTCGCCATCGTTTACTCCAATTAAATTAATTCGTTATTAGATTTGAAAAAACGTACTTTTTTGCCGTCTTCAATTCTAAAACCAACACGATCTGCTTTACCCGTTGCCGAGTTAAGTATCGCTACGTTGGAAACTTGTAAAGGTGCTTCTTTCTCAACAATCCCACCAGGCTGCTGTAACTGAGGTACAGGCTTAGTGTGTTTCTTGATTAGGTTAATACCTTCTACGAATACTTTGCCGTCTTCAACAAGAACTTTGGTAACTTTACCAGTTTTGCCCTTGTCTTTACCTGCAAGTATAATTACTTCATCATCACGACGAATTTTAGATGCCATTATCGTGACTCCTTATAGTACTTCTGGTGCTAATAATACGATCTTCATAAATTTTTCATTACGAAGTTCACGTGTCACAGGCCCGAAAATACGAGTACCAATTGGTTGTAAGTTAGCATTTAACATTACAGCCGCGTTTTCATCGAAACGGATAGCAGAACCATCTGTACGACGAACACCTTTCTTAGTGCGCACCACTACCGCAGTGTGAACATCACCTTTTTTTACTTTACCGCGAGGACTTGCTTCCTTTACGGCAACTTTGATGATATCACCAATGCGTGCATAGCGACGGTGCGAGCCACCAAGAACCTTTATACATTGAACACGCTTAGCGCCACTGTTATCAGCAACATTCAGCTGTGATTGCATTTGGATCATTGATTTTGCTCCATTGTTATCTTTTTTCTAAATCTTGCAAAATACAAGATAAACAATAAGATAATATAAAATTTAAGGCCAAAAATCGACCCGTCACTGCCTTTTGAAAGACTCCCATTTCGGTTAGAATTTAGACATTACTTAAACAATGTTTAAACATTACTTAGGCATTAACGTCACAACTCAAACTTAACGGGCGCGAGATTATAACACCACTAATCTAAAAGAGATAGTTTAATTAGCTAAAAAATAAACAGTGCCCTGCTCGACTAGATTGTTAAAGTAAAAGTAACGGGGCCATCATTAATCAACGCAACCTGCATATCAGCACCAAACTCCCCTGTCGGTATTTCAAAACCTTTGTCGCGTAATTGACTAACAAAATACTGATAGAGGTGATTACTAAACTCTGGTTTTGCCGCCGATGTAAAGCTGGGGCGCATACCACTTGAAGTATCTGCAGCTAAGGTAAATTGTGAAATAACTAAGAGTTCGCCGCCTGCTTGTTTAACATTTAAGTTCATCTTGTCATTATCATCATTAAAAAGTCGATAACCTGCGACACGCTCAGCTAAGCGCTTTGCCTTTTGTTCTGTATCTAATGGCTCAATAGCAAGGAAAACTAATAAGCCTTTTTCAATTTGGCCAATGATTGTTCCGTCAACCGTGACACTTGCTTGGCTGACACGTTGCATTAAAGCGATCATAATATTTTCTCATCGTTGTCTTGTGGCTTACTGCCCTCTTTCGGTTTTTGCTCTTTCAACATTGCATGCTCTTGTAACGACACTGTTATTAAGGCACCGGTAAGCACAATAAGCCAAGAAACATAAACCCATAAAAATATAATAGGAATTGCGGCCAGTGCGCCATAGATGACTTGGTATGAAGGAAAAGCGGTTATATAGAGTGCAAACGCTTTTTTAGCGAGCTCGAATAAAACACCGGCAACAATAGCACCCGATAAAGCAAATTTAAAAGGTACCGCTTTATTGGGTACTGCTATATAAAGGATGATGAAAGCGATAATAGAAGAAAGCAGCGGCAATAAGCGTAAAAAGATATCAAATAGTCCTAATACATCATACTCATCAACTGCGACAAGAGAAACCATATAAGAAGATAACGCAATACTTGCGCCGACTAATATCGGACCAAGCGTTAAGACCATCCAATACATAGCAAACGACGTAATACTTCGGCGTTTATCTGTTACTCGCCAAATTTTATTAAAGGTAGTATCAATAGATGAAATTAACAGAAGAGCCGCGACAAACAAAAACGATATCGCGACCGCCGACATTTTAGAGGCATTATCAACAAAGCCAGTTAAATATTGCTGAAGCACATCGCCTGCTGACGGTACGAAATTTTGATAAACAAATTGTTCTATATGCTCCTGTAATTCAGCAAAAAGAGGAAATGCTGTCATTACCGAAAACATGACAACAATCAAAGGTACTAAAGACATTAAGCAAACATAAGATAAATAGCCTGCTACCACTTGTATTTGTTCACGTTTAACTCGGCGAATAAAATAAAATAACAACCCTTTATGTTCTTGCCAATATTTACTAATTAATGTTTCTTTGAATAAACTCATATTTGTTAACAATTTACTGATTTCGCTAAGATAGCGCATATATTAAGATAGGCCACATTAATAAGCTAGCTTATGCTGGTGTTCATAAAATAATTTAGGAGTGACTGATGGCTAGTCGAGGTTCTGCGGGCAATGTAATTGCCGCTATATGTAACGTATTTTTCCCAGGGTTAGGGCAATTAGTACAAGGTAGGTTAATGGCTGCATTAATTTTTGCTATTGTCTGTGTCGGGGGCTATGCACTTTGGTGGATGGTTATTCCAGCAATTATTGCTGGAATATTTCATTTGTGGTCAATTATAGATGCTGCGACTTATCAAGAGAATGGTTAGTGTGTCTCAATGTTAACCAAAGCGAGGGGCTGCAATAAAACTAACCTTGGCACTTTCTGCCGCTTGCTCCTCTTCATCATAAAGATTAATTTGCGCTAGCAAAGCTGAAAGTTGCTGGATCTGTTTAGGGTTCGCTTTACCTTGACTAAATATCTGACTAAGCTCTTGAAGTTTTTTCAATTGTGATGGAGACATAATGCAATTCCTTTTGATTTGAAAAACAGCGGTAAGTTACTTGCTGCTTGATGTCCCTAAGCGTAGTTACAAAATACCTCCCTTGCTTTTATATTTTTTCGTAAGAAGTAACAAAATATTAATAACATTCTTGTTATTTTGTTTTTTAAATAAGTAAACAATGACTTACTAGTAGAGGAACAAAGATATTGTTGCTACAACGGACAACAATTGCAGATATGTCTTACAAACTATATTTGCCATTTATATACCATTTTCTGACTATTATTTTTATCACTAATACCAATTCCGATAAGTTTCGGATCTTGTTGTACGACGTAAAAATATTTCAGGGCAAGGCGCTTGATTGACCAATAGCTGGCTATTGGGATTGAAAGCAACGCCGTCATGGAGAATTTTAGCCAGTACAAGTGGTCAATAACTTAATGGAATTGGTATAAATAATAGTCACAAAAAAGCCCCTATCACTTTCGCAATAAGGGCTTTTTAAATATTAACTCACAAAAGTGAGTTAGTAATTATTTAACACCACGACCTTCGCGTTTACGATCATTCTCTTTCAAGAATTTTTTACGTATACGAATGCTTTCTGGTGTTACTTCTACCAATTCATCGTTATCGATAAATTCTAATGCTTGCTCTAAAGACATAACAATAGGTGGCGTAAGTGTTTGTGCTTCATCAGTACCTGATGAACGAACGTTAGTTAACTGCTTACCTTTAAGAGCGTTTACAGTTAAATCGTTATCACGGCTATGAATACCAATTACTTGACCTTCATAAATATCAACACCATGTCCGATCAACATACGACCACGAGATTGTAAGTTAAAGATAGCGTTTGTTAATGCTTTACCAGTAGCATTACCAATCATTACGCCATTTTTACGTTGGCCAATTTCGCCACCCTTGTGAGGTCCGTATTCGAAGAATGTATGGTAAATCAAACCAGAACCTGACGTTAATGTCATGAATTCAGTTTGGAAACCGATTAAACCACGGCTAGGCATGATGAAATCCATACGGATACGACCAGTACCATCTGGTGCCATATCAGTTAATTCAGCTTTACGAATGCCCATCTTTTCCATGATAGGACCTTGATGTTGTTCTTCAACATCAATAGTTACGTTTTCATAAGGTTCTTGTAACTGACCATCTATTTCACGAATGATAACTTCTGGACGTGATACAGCTAATTCAAAACCTTCACGACGCATGTTTTCAATTAAGATGCCTAAGTGAAGCTCGCCACGACCTGATACTTTAAATTTATCAGCATCTGCAAGTTGTTCAACACGTAAAGCAACGTTATGAATCAATTCTTTCTCTAAACGGTCTTTGATGTTACGTGAAGTAACATACTTACCTTCTTTACCACAAAATGGTGAAGTGTTTACTTGGAAAGTCATGTTGATAGTAGGTTCATCAACAGATAGTGCCGGTAAACCTTCCACTTCTGTTGGACAACAAACCGTATCAGAAATCTTTAATTCGCCTAAACCAGTAAGTGCAATAATGTCGCCAGCAAAACCTTCAGCGATATCAAGACGTTCTAGGCCTAAGTAACCAAATACTTTACCAACTTTAGCGTTATGAACGCCGCCGTTTGCTAATTGTATAGTTACTTGTTGGTTCGGCTTAACAGAACCACGGGTAATACGACCAACGCCAATTACACCTAAGTACGAGTTGTAATCAAGCTGAGAGATTTGCATTTGGAATGCACCCTCTGGATCAGCGATTGGCTGTGGAACTTCTTTAAGAATAGTATCAAATAAAGGAGTCATGTCAGTGCCAACAACGCCTTCTTCTAACGAAGCCCAACCATTGATTGCTGAAGCGTAAACAACTTTAAAGTCAAGCTGTTCATCTGTCGCGCCAAGGTTATCAAACAATTCAAAAACTTGGTCCATAACCCAATCAGGACGAGAACCAGGCTTATCAACTTTGTTAATTACAACAATTGGCTTTAAGCCTTGAGCAAACGCTTTTTTCGTTACGAAACGCGTTTGTGGCATAGGGCCTTCTTGTGCATCAACAATAAGTAAAACTGAATCTACCATTGACATTACACGCTCAACTTCACCACCAAAATCAGCATGGCCAGGAGTATCTACGATGTTTACACGGTAGCCGTTCCAGTTAACAGCCGTGTTTTTAGCTAAGATTGTGATACCACGTTCTTTTTCGATATCATTCGAATCCATTGTACGTTCTTCTAGACCGCCACGCGTATCTAGAGTACCAGACTGCTCTAATAATTTATCAACTAAAGTGGTTTTTCCGTGGTCAACGTGGGCAATGATTGCCACGTTTCTTAATTTATCTAACACAGGCTTTACTCGCTGTTACTATCGTTTATTGCTACCTTAGGTAGATCAACAATAGGGCTATAATTGGGCGCGCATTATACGGCTATTTAGCCTAAAAAGAAAACAATATATCCAAAATCTGCATTTATTTATCTTATCCATGGCTGTATTTAGCAAAAAAGCTCACTCAAATGTTTGAGTAAGCTTTTTATTTACACAAGGTAATTTAGCTAGAATAGTTTAGTACTTAGCCGCTTGGCCCTTAGCAGGCAGACTTTGCTTAATAAAGTCACGAATATCTTGATTAGCATCTCGTAAGTCTTCATGTCGCAAATACATCATATGGCCACTTTCATAACCTTTAAATGATAAGCGGTCTTTCATTAACCCACTTGGGTCTAATTGCCATAACGTATATTTAGCATCAAAATAGTTAGTCGCACCATCAAAATAACCAGATTGAATCATCACTTGTAAATAAGGATTTTGTGCCATCGCTGAACGTAGACCTTCACCTGTTTTATTGCCTGTGCGGTCCCACGGGTGAACATTACCAAACATATTGTATTTAATGTCTGTTTTATACGCTAACTCTTCACGCAAGTAATAATTAATCGCCGGAGTGAAACTGTGTAACCACGAGCTTAATTCAGCGTTATAATCAGGACGCGAACCAGCAACTTTTTTATCAATACCTAAATAACGAGAATCTAAACGGCCGATTGTTTGTTTTCTATCACGTAATAACTCTTTCCAGAAAAAATTATTATCAACATCTAAATTATTATCAATAACCGCTGTTACCGATAAACCAGAATATCTAGCCACTTGCTCAGCAATTACTTGCTTCTCTTGCGCTGAAATAAAACCACCTTTCGCTAAAGCGGGTAAATATTCGCTAATAGTATAAGTTTCAACTTCTGCCAGTAATTCCTTTAATGGTTTCTGTTGAAGTGCTGGTGTTAAGGCTTTGTGATACCAAGCCGCTGCTGCAAAGTAAGGTAATCTATTAGCCGTTTTAACTGGCCCGTCTCGTTTGATACCAATATCAGTCGGTGAAACTAAAATTACGCCATTAACGTACATCCATTGGCGCTCTTGTAGCTCTTTCGCTAAACCTGCAACACGCGTAGTGCCATAGCTTTCACCAATTAAATATTTAGGTGAACGCCAGCGATTATTACGGCTTACAAAAGTATTAACCCACTCGGCTAAATATTTAACATCGGCATTTACGCCAAAGAACATTTTCTTTTGTTGCTCTTTACTTGGCATTTTACCGTCTTTGCCTGGTAAAACACGTGAATACCCCGTATTTACCGGGTTAACAAAAACAATATCTGCTACATCTAAAATTGAATAAGGGTTTGTTTTTACGCCATAAGGCTGTAATGGATAACCTTCATCATCAACATTTAATACTCTAGGACCAGTATAAGCCACATGCATCCATACAGAAGCTGAACCAGGCCCACCATTAAAGGAAATAACCAATGGACGCTTAGCGGTATCTTTTACATCGCTACGCTGATAATACGTATAAAACAAACTGGCCGTTGGGTTGCCCTCTTCATCCCAAACGGGTTGAGTTCCAGTGGTAGCAGTATACTTAAACTTTTCACCATTAACTTTAGTGCTGTGTTTTGTGACGTTTTTGGCATCAATAACCAGCTTACGCTCATGATTACTTGGCTGTTGGCTAGGCTGTGTTTCAGCTAACACAGTGCTAGATGATAAACTGAACATCACCATAACAGGAACAACAAAGCTTAAGCTTTTATGTTTATTGATAAATTTTTTAACGGTTGAAGTAGAGATAATTAAATCCTCATCAGGTTAGGTATATTTGAATTAGTATTTCTAAATTGAGATAGATGCAAAATAACAGCTACTATCGATAGGATAAAACTGTTTTCGGCAAAGTGAAGATAAAATAGGATGAAATAAGGGGGAATGATAGTTATAAATTGTAGCCTTGCAGTATCATAAAAACATATGCCAGGCATAATCACTAATAAATAACACTTAGGCAGTCTAAAAAACATGTAAAAAAAAGCCGTGATCCTTGGGCCACGGCTTGATACTTCAGCTATTGATAATTACATCTTACGAGTAATTAAGCGGTAGCTTTTTTCTCTGTAATGAAGAAGCTAGTTAAGTAAGAAATCAAACCTAATAGGAAGATTACCCCAGCAATTTCACGTAACCAGTAAAATATGGCTAATTTATCTTGAGTTGCCATAAAGCTTAACGCTTCACCAGACTCAGGTAAACGTTGTAACCACACTTGTAGGATACCAGCACCCGTTAAGAATAAAGTGATGAATACCATAGCGACTGTCATTAACCAGAAGCCCCACATTTCAACAACTTGTGCTTTATTACAGTTAGCTTCACCAATACCACGTAACTTAGGCATTGCATAAGAGATGATTGTCATAACAATCATTGCATAGGCGCCATAGAAAGCCATGTGTCCGTGAGCTGCTGTAATTTGTGAACCATGCGTATAGTAGTTAACAAATGATAATGTATGTAAGAAACCCCATACACCAGCACCTAAGAATGCCATTACCGCAGTACCTAATGCCCACAATGTAGCAGCTTTATTAGGATGTTCACGACGACGACGGTTAACCATATTAAATGCATACAGTACCATTGCGAAGAAAGGAAGTGGTTCAAGTGCTGAGAAAATAGAACCAACCCACTGCCAATATTCAGGTGTCATTAACCAGTAGAAGTGATGGCCAGTACCTAAGATACCTGAGATAAGCGCCATAGCGATAATCACATATAACCATTTTTCTATTACTTCACGGTCAACACCGGTAACTTTAATTAATACATAAGCCAAGATTGCGCCCATGATTAATTCCCAAACACCTTCTACCCATAAATGAACGACAAACCACCAGAAGTACTTATCTAAGGCTAAGTTAGTTGGGTTATAAAAAGCGAATAAGAAGAATACTGCTAAACCAATTAATCCAGTCATCATCACCATGTTAATGGCAGTTTTACGACCTTTTAAGATAGTCATACCTAGGTTGAATAAGAAACCTAAACAGACAACAACAATACCTATTTTGGTAATCGTTGGCTGCTCTAGAAACTCACGACCCATTGTTGGCCATAGGTGGTTAAGAGTAAGATCAGCTAGCGTAGAATAAGGTACCAATAAGTAACCTAAAATAGTTAGTACGCCTGCTGCTGCAAATATCCAAAAGAGAATAATAGCTAATTTAGGACTGTACAGCTCAGTTTCTGCTTCTTCAGGCACCAGATAATAAGCAGCCCCCATAAAACCAAAGAGTAACCAAACAATTAATAGGTTGGTATGTACCATACGAGCAACGTTAAAGGGGATTAATCCACCTAAAAAGTCACCTACTACATATTGCAAGCCCATGATAAGACCAAATAATATTTGGCCTACAAACAAGATCATAGCGAAAATAAAATAAGGTTTTGCTACGGATTGTGATTGATATTTTAAAGTATTCACACCCTACCCCTCAATGTTTGGTGGCCAGTTATTGGCGTCTAGCCTAGAAGTCCATATAAGGAACTCAGCTAAATCATCAATTTCTTGGTCATTTAAGTGGAAGTTAGGCATTTGACGACGACCTGGAATGTTTAATGGTTGAGCATTCATCCAACCATTTAAGAAAGCCTTAAAGCCAGCTTCATTACCACCGCCGCGACGGTCAAAAACGTTCATTAGCTCTGGAGCAAAATACGCGCCTTCACCAATAAGTGTATGACAACCAATACAGTTATTTTTTTCCCATAAGTGTTTACCGCGTTCAACTGCTTCGGTAATGTTTTCTCGATTATCCCTTTTGGGCATCTCTTTTACTGTGTGAAAAGTCAAAGCTAAGAATATTAAGAAGAAGAAAATACTTCCTCCGTAATAAATATTCCTTGCCATGCCTTTAGTAAAGCTCTCTGACATGGTGTTTCCTTAATGAAATAGTTCATGCGTAAGTGTTAAAAGCAAATGAATCATAGCGAGGATGTAAGATAGGTGACTTGATGGAAATCAAGTTTTCAAGGACTTGTAATAAATCGTTACATAATTAGAATTAACTTTGCGCTACATCAAACAAGCGACGTTTATTGCTAACTCATTTCATCAAACAAAACGGCTATAACCTCATGTAAAATAAGGTCATAGCCACTTAAAAACAACATTTACACCACAATTAGATTAAGGTTATTACTCTGCATTCTTAACAATAACCCTACCTTTCATCTTAGGATGTGGGCCACATTCATAAGAAAAAGTGCCTAATTGATCAAAGATACGTTGATAACTTTCATCAGGAAAAAAGTAATCTGGCTCTTCTTCACCTGAGCCTTTAAACCAAACATTATGATATTGACGCTTCTCAATATTTTTCCATATCACCCTATCGCCAGCCTCAATAATAATTTCACTAGGCATAAACTGTTTTTTGTATATTTCAACAATGACATCCTTTGCTTGTGCTTGGCTTGTTGAAAACAACACACTTACAACGACACATAACCACACTCGTTTATTCATCATCTGTTTATCCTTATTTAATCGAAGGGAAGTTCATTAAAAATTGTTACCACACACTTACAATCGAATGGACTTAATCCGTCATTCTCGTAGGCGGGAATTTATTCGCGCTTGTGCCTTATGGCATGGATGCTACTTATTAGCAAATCAGCGGCTGAGCCCCAACCATCTACCAGTAACATTTTATCCGCAAGTACACCAAACCTATTAACCGTCACTCCCGTAGGCGGGAATTTATTCCGCTTGTGCCTTATGGCATGAGTGCCACTTATGAAGATAATGCGGACTGTACAGGACGCACCTTATTAGAGAATGCAAGAGCATATTCTCCTGGATCCAGTTTCTAAAAGACAATGGGTCTTCGATTAAAACACCTCGAAGATGACAGCTTCACGGTTATTCGCTCATCCAACGTCTATCCATCATTCTCAAATATCTAACCAAGCATTTATCCTAAATTCGTCATTCTCGAAGTCTCTGATCGAACGTGGCATGGATGCTACTTATTAGAGAATGTAGGATGCATATTCTCCTGAATCCAGCTTTTGAACTTATGGATCTTCGATTAAAACACCACGAAGATGACAGCTTCACGGTTATTCGCTCATCCAACGACAATTAATGTCAAATTAAACTTAAATCCTGATTAGATTGTATCTTTCTTTAAAAATGGCTGATTTATTCCAGATCAGGCTTATAGGCAATCGTTAACCCACATTGCAATAACTTACATTTTTTATACAGAGTTCATCTTGCTATCTACTTGTAACAATATAAGCTAATAAAATGCTAAATATTCCTTTAAAAACTACGATAGTCATACTACTTACATTAACGCTAAGCGCTTGTGCTGGCACATCATTTGGTGACTTATTTAGTAACTACAACAAACAAATGCAAGGGGTAAAAAATGCCCAGCAGCAAGGTAATTTCGAGCAAGCGCTATCATTAATACCTGAGCGCAGTGAAAGTAATGGCAGTTACGGCTTAAGTTTATTAGAAAAAGCCAGATTAGAGTTTCTCGCCAGCAAACACGAAGAAAGTAAGCAAGACTTTGCCCTGGTATACCGACAAGTTCAGCAAGCAGAGCAAGCCGCGAAAATTCAACTAAGCCGTGGCGTAGAAAATGTTACTGCAATAGTCAGTAACGACAATGCAACGCGATACGACATTCCCTACTATGAACAAAGCATGCTGCATTGTTATCAAGCCCTCAATTACCTAAATAAAAATGATATATCAGGTGCCTTAGTTGAAATACGACGTGCTAACTTGGTACAAAATAAAGCCTTAAAAGCCAATCAAGCATCACTTAATGATGCCCTGAATAAAATGGCGAAAAAAGGCCTTAGCCCTGAAAATTTAGCCAGTAAATATCCATCAATGAATGCTGCTATTGGTGAAGTAAAAAATGGTTTTCAAAATGCGTACACCTTTTATTTATCAGGCATACTTTATGAAGCCGTAGGGCAAGCCAATGATGCGTATATTGACTATAAAAAAGCGTTAGAAATTTATCCGCACAACATAACAGTGCAACAAGATGTTTGGCGATTAGCCAATAAACTAGGTATGAACAACGATATTCAGTTATTTAGCAAACGCTTTTCAAGCAATATCACTAAAGCCGATGCCCAAAGCAATACCTCAAGCAATACCTTAAATAATCGCAATCAAGAAAACGCAGCACAAAGTGGCCAGTTAGTTGTTCTGGTAGAGCAAGGCATCATCCCAAGTAAACAAGAAGTATCTATCCACCTACCTATTTTTACTAGCCATAACGACATGCGCTTTTACAGTGTAGCCTTACCTAGTTATCAAAACCGCTTACGCCAATATTCAGGCCTTTCATTAAACTACCAAGGAAAAACCTATCAATCCAATGAAATTGTTCGACTGCAATCGCTTGCAGCCAAGCAGTTACAAGATGAAATGCCTGCAATAGTCACCCGACAAGTGGTACGACTGGTGGCGAAAGAAGAAATTAGGCAACAAATGAGCCGCAAAGGTGGTGATGTCGGCAACATTCTAGCCGGCCTATACAATTTAGCATCAGAAAAAGCAGATACCCGAAGCTGGAGTACACTACCCGATAGCATTCATGTATTACGACTAGACTTAGCGCCAGGTCAACACGAACTAGAATTAAACATCAACGGTAGTCATCGAACTATCACCGTTGAAATTAACGAAGACAGGCAAACCTTAGTAAAATTAACGTCAATCGGTAGTTATATCAATTACCAGAGTATGAACCTGTAAACTGCACGGCTCACTAAAGGTTAATTTAAACATTAACGTTAGGCGTTAGTAATAAACATCGCCCTGTTAAATTATGGAGTACTCAAATGAAAAAAGTGACATCTATTACAGCAGCCATATCTAAATCAAAACGCTCTGCGCTGTTAGTGGCAACATTAACCACAATATTACTGATCAGTGGTTGCAAGAATATCCCACCAGTGACCTCTGGCATGGGCAGCGAACAAATAGCCCCATGGCAAAAATTCGAACAACATTTACAGGTGCATAACCCAGAGTTAGGTAAGAAGCTTCATATCAGCGACATCCGCTCTAGAACAAACAATGACCTGCTCGAAATTAATTTATCGCTCACCAGCAGCTATAAAAAAACACTCAAACTGCAGTATCAATTTACTTGGTTTGATATAGACGGCTTTGTGATAGAAGCAGGTAAAAGCCCTTGGCAGCCACTCGACTTACATGGCATGCAAACAGCGACAGTACCAGGATTAGCACCAACAACTCACGTAGCATCGTTTAGTCTCTATGTTCGTGAAGTACCTGAGAAGTTTTTTAAATTTTAATTAATATTACAGAAAATCACGTCATTTCCGCGATCTCTAGGCGGAAATCCATATCACTAAAACTGGATACCCGACAAAACACTTCGGGTATGACGAATTAGGCCGTGTATATGGATTAGGCGCATTGAAAAATAAACGATTTAGAAATACTAAATAAACACTCTCAATAGTAAATAATCAATATTAAAGGAAAAACCTATGAAAAAACTTATTATGATTACCAGTGTTGCACTAACACTTACCCTTGTTGCCGGCTGTACCAATAAATCGGTAGTACGCTATGGCGATGCAAACGAAGTAGAAACAACGGATATTAGCTTCGGCTCTACTGACCTACAAAAAGTTGCCGGTCAAATGACTGACTCATTATTATTATCTCCTGTCGTTGGTACGTTAACAGCAAACACACGCCCTATTATGTTTGTAGAAAGTATCAAGAACAAAACCAGTGAGCATATTGATACCGAATCAATTACTGACTCTATCTCTACCAAATTACTTCGTTCTGGTAAATTCAGATTCGTAGACATGGGCCGAGTAGAAGCAGCACGCAAGCAGCTTGATTACCAACAAAACAGCGGTATGGTCGATTCAGCTAAAGCCATGCAGTTTGGTAAACAAGTAGGTGCTCAATACATGCTTTATGGCAACCTAGCCAGCATCGTTAAATCTAATAAAGATCAGTCTGATGTTTATTACAAATTTACCCTACGTTTAATGGATCTAGAAAGTGGCTTAGTCGAATGGGCTGATGAAACAGAAATCCGTAAAACCAAAGGCAAAGAATTCGTTAGCTGGTAGCTAATGAGGAGCACGTATGAAATCGTTATTAATAACATGTTTAACCCTGCTCACTTTATTATTTAGTTATTCGGCTGATGCAGACTATGACAGAAACAAAGCCGTACCTGTTGAAAAGGTACTCTTTGGGTCAGTCATTTCTACTCGAAACATTAGCCAAGAAGAACTTATCCAAGATAAAAATAGCGGTTGGAAAACCTTTGGTGGCGCACTAGTTGGCGGCGCCATAGGCAATCAATTTGGTGGCGGTAGTGGTCGTGACATAGCCACGGTATTAGGCGCTGTCATCGGTGGTAAAATGGCCAACAACCGAAGCCAAGCTAAAACGGTAACTGTACGTTTAGTCGAGTTAATGATAGAAGTTGACTGCGCTGAAAAGCAATGCCAACAATATATGGTGATTCAAGATTATGATCAACAAATGGTCTTTCATCAGCAAGATGCGGTAAGAATGGTTTACCTTGCTAATGGCAATGTCAGAATAGATAAACAGTTCTAGAACAGGACTAACGATACTCAGGGAATGGTGAGAGATAGTGTCTCCGGCCAAGTTTATCGTCATCCCCTGTGTTTCTGATCGGGGATCCATATCACTTAGTCTCTTAAAC
>NZ_PJAU01000055.1 GCF_002836255.1 Colwellia sp. 75C3
TGTTTATTAGTGAAACGCAACAGCGCCGATGGTAGTGTGACTTATGTCGCAGTAAAGCCCATGTGAGAGCGTAGCGGGACATTGCTAGACTTCTAATTTGTTTAATAATGAATAGCAAATGTCGATGGCTATGTAACTTAGGTTACGATAAACCATGTGAGAGCGTAGCGAAACATTATGAAACTGGTATACTGAGAAGCCCGATTCGAAAGAGTCGGGCTTTTTGCTTTTCTGAATATGTAGTTTACGTGCGATTTGTATTATTAATCGTCTATTTGTACTGATGTAATTCTGGAGTTTTATTCTCTAATGAGAAAGTTATTATCTTCCCCTGGTAAAATGGCACTAAATGATGCTGAAAATGCTTCATATCAAAATGCTTTAAAGCATGTTACTGAATTAAGCTTAAACCTGATTGCGGTTAAAGTTGAAAACAGACCTGATGATTTTCTTGGTTGGTGTACAGAGCTAATTGATGTCTGCCGTAATCGAATTAATATTGCTTTATTAGAAGCACATCAACTTCCTAGTTTAAAAAAACTAGAGCAAGTACTTGTACTTGGTGCAAGTGTTAGTCAGTTTAAAATGGCACGTATTGCACCTTGGCCTATATTCACTGCTTTTGTTGAACAACAAGCAGGCTTACATGCCCTTGAAGAAAGATTAGCTTTACTTGATTATGTTCAAAGTATAAAGGACAAGACCTTAGCCGAAATGAGTGAGTTAGAACGTCTTGCTTTCGCCGGTAAACACACTAATCAACATAGTCATTTAGAATATAAATTTGATGTTGAATGGTTTGCTTCAACTAAAGGCGCAAAAGTTTTTCATATCTTATTAGCACAACAACCAGAAAGTTTTGACTTGGCTTTAAGCCATATTCCAGAAACAGGTGATGTTACGCCAGCGCAGTACCAGAAATTTGTTAGTGCTTACAAAAAAATATTTACTAGTTATACTGTTGATAAAGAAGCCGGTGAAAAACCACCATTAGCTGCAGCTACTCGTTTATTAGCGATGAAACGTCCGGATCAATTTATAGCCTTAACAAACGCAAAAATAGATGTGTTTTGCCAAGGTTTATCTATAGCTAAATTTAATGCTTTTGATTTTGATAGCTATTGGCAAGATATGATAGGCACTTTACGCACTTTTGCTTGGTGGCATCAAGCGGAACCTGAAGATGAACAAGAACTAAAACTTTGGAACGTTCGAGCCGTTTTAGTCGATTTGTTCTTGTTTGCTGATGAAGATTTTGCTCTTAGCTCTAATTATCTTCGTATCCGTGACAAAAAATCAAATAGCACTGAAAGTAGCTATAAGTCATCTCGTCGTGCTCGTACAAAACTAACACCGGATGAAATCGTTGATCAAGCATTAGCTGAAGATGATTTACCTGAGTATATGCAAGCTCAACGAGAAACAATTCTCAAACAAGTTAAAGCCGGTAAGAGTGTTGAACACGCTATTGGTATAATGAGAGCTATCTTTGGTTAATAGATAGGCTAATAAAAGGGATAAAGCATCTTTATCCCTTTTACTGATCTTCACTTATCATTAGTTTAGCTTTATTTTAGATAAGATTTAATCCCATCAAATCTTATCTACTTAATCCAATTTAATTAACCTTTCTTTATATCGTCCCAATAACTTCGAATTCAATTTTATTAATTCACTCCCTTGATCTCCACAATTACTTAAGTAGTTAATTGCTCTTTTATTGGTGTTGTTTTAACGGTGACAATACGCATTTTTCTAAATAAATAGATTACACATATCCCAGCGAACAAATGCGCTAACATTAACGCTGGATAAAGTGAGTATTCGCTATCATTGAAGCCAAACCATGCTAAAGGAATGACCAATACAAGTCGGTGGATGATACCGAGTAAACTGGCATTGATAACTTTATCTTTTGCATTTAGGGTCGCTTGATAAACAATCACGCATCCCGCGCCAATATAACCCCAAGGCAACCAGGTAAGATAATGTTTTAAATGTACGGTCACACTATCGTGTGGACATAAGGAGTTAGCCCAAAAGTCTACTGTGTAGTTCAAAATGATAGCAATAATTAATTGCGCAATTAAGACAATAGCGAACATATAACGATATGCTTGCTTCACCCTATCGTGGTGTCCTGTCCAGTAGTTAAATCCAATAATAGCAGGCATGGATGTTGTTAATGCCATGGGTATTAACAATATTATTGCTTCAAGTTTAAAGATTAATGCAAACGCAGCTACATAGGTGGGATTATAACTCGCAGCAATAATGGTTAAGATCGCTAAGCTTAATGGAGTAATAAGCTGCTGAACTATAACAAGTGTGCTGGTTAGTTTGGCTTGTTTACACTGAGTCTTAAACTGCGGAAATGTAGGCCAGCCCAGTTTTACTTTTTTCTGCAAGATATAAAAAGATATTATGGTAAAGCTAATATCACTAATAGCGTGAACCAGTGATATAGCAACTAAGCTGTCATAATATAAAGGGCTTTGAGGTAGTAAGAGTAATAAAGCCAAGGAACCTTTAACGACTATCCAAGCAATCATGATGTTACTGGCGAGCAGGGTGAAGTTTAATGCTCGAAAGATGCTATTCATTTGCCAAACAGCGCCTAAAAAGAACCAAGTCAAATAGCGATTATTTATATAACTCAATTGCTCGGCAGCTAATTCCGGCGCCTTTGTTGACTCTTCGCTCGACAGCCAATGATTGTTACCTAATAATTGCAGTAATTGTTCGGAAAATAGGAATGCTAATAGCGCTATAGTTAATAGGATTAATCCTGAGGTAATAAATGCTTGGCTTATACACAAGCCAAGGTTGTTTTTTTCAAGGCAGGCAGACTTCACAACCTTATTATTACAACGAATACTTGTTCCTACTGCAAGTGCGGTCATTGCAGCAGTGATGGGTACAGTAAAACCAAACGCCGTTAACGTTGCCGTACTACTTAATGCAATTAAACCTGATTCTAATAACTCATACATTAATAACAATAGAATGGCCATAAACATAGGCTGGCTATTACGCCATATTGTCGATGATATCTTCCCTTCAACTAAGCTAGTGTGATCTTTTACTGTCATCTATAGGTTCTTCAGGTTTATTGTTATGGATACCATATAAGAAGAGCGGTAAGAAATTAATAAACTTTCAATATTGAATGTAACAATTGTTGTCATAACCTCCCATAGATTAGGTGAATAGTTATTTGGGCTAGATAATTAAAGCCAGTACCTGATTATCTTTATAGCTCAATTACAGGCCTTGCCCAAACTGAAGAAACGTTTGAAATAGTATTTTCTCTGCTTTATCTCTCGATAGACAATTAGGTAAAATATCATCGTTCAAAACATTATTGTGCAGTTCTTTTTCCATAGAGGTCCATTTCATGCTGTTTAATACAATCTCAACTCTACATTTATGGATTCCTTCAGTTGTGGTGTAGAAAACTTTAACAACATCAGTGCGGTTGATCAGATTTTTATAAGGATAATTTGTTGCAGCATAAACTGTGATTTGACCTGCTGAAACTAGATTACTAAAAATAACTAAACTTATAAATGATATGTTTATAAGACGTTGTAGTGATGTTTTGTTCATTTTATTCTCAGTTAATATCTTAAGTGTAGATAAGATATTAATTATGATAAGGTTGTAAAACAAACGATTTTAAATTAATAACGATTAAGAAAAACTTAAGTATGAAACGTTTACCACCACTGAAGTCCTTACAGTTTTTTCTAGTAGCAGGACAATCTAAAAACTTTAAGCAAGCAGCGGAACAACTTAATGTGACACAAGCTGCCGTTAGCCAACAGATTCGATTGTTAGAGGAAAACCTCCAATTGAAATTGTTTGACCGTACCAATAAAGTAACAGTACTCACTGAAAAAGGTCGAAAGCTATTACCCTTTACTCAAAGAGCATTTGATGAGCTAACAACAGGTGTTCAGGTTGTTACGGGTGATCCTAATCCACTTATATTACGGATTTCAACGGTACATTCTTTCTGTTCTCTTTGGCTTATTCCTCGGCTTGAGGAATTCCAAAAATTACACCCTGAAATAATGGTGCAACTAGCTCCATCAGGTGATCTCATTGATTTTAAACAGTCGAATATTGATTTAGCTATTCGTATGGGGAGAGGAGGGTATTGTGATTTAACCGAGAAGAAAATCTACGATGACAATCTCATCTTTGTTGCAAGCCCTAAGTTACTCGTTGGTATTGATAAAGATAACCCTGAGCAAGTATTTCGTTTACCTTGGATAGAAGATACAAGTATTGGAATACAGGAAACATTACAGGATTACTGTAAAAGCATAAACTTCAAATATGAAAAGTTGGTTCCTATAATGCAAACCAATGATGCACTTCCTTTAATTGATAGTGCAGTTCATGACCGCGGGTTCCTTTTAGTAAATAGTAGCTTAGTCGTTGAACATATTCGTGATGGCCGTTTAGTTAAACTGCTCAACTACTCGATAAAAAGTCCTTATTCACTTTATCTGGTAGCGCCTGAACAGCAATTTTTATGGAAAAAAGTTAAGTTATTTGAAAACTGGTTAGTGCCTAAATTACTTAAATCATTCTCTGATCTAGATAGCTATTAATGACTCATGATAAAGCATCCTATATATGATGTACGAAGCTAAACTAGTTAGTAACGTTACGTATAGTTTAGTCATAGCTCTATAGCAATTTTTGTCTGCATGTATTAAAAGGTTATCCCAATACACACTAGAGTACTGAAAGTGACCTGTTAATTTGAACTAGGTCTTAGCTTAAAATATCTAATTAAATTGACTATAAGTAGTTAAAACTATCGATATATTATAATGTTATACGAGCTTGCATCGTGGTTTAAACTTGTATAGTATTCAAACGCTTAATTAATTAAGCGGTTACGGAAAACAACTATAAATTAAGGATAATATAATG
The DNA here is from genome assembly GCF_002836255.1 of Colwellia sp. 75C3. Lineage (GTDB taxonomy): Bacteria > Pseudomonadota > Gammaproteobacteria > Enterobacterales > Alteromonadaceae > Colwellia. The sequence goes on from NZ_PJAU01000055.1 coordinate 4,951, forward strand.
AACCCTCCTTCAGAGATATCTGCTGAACAAAATTCGAACAACACGACATCAGGAAATAGAAGCCTAGGCTTTGAATTCCGTGGTGACGGAATGGAATACTTTAAAATTTGGATTGTGAATATCCTACTCACCATAGTCACGCTAGGTATTTATTCAGCTTGGGCTAAAGTAAGAAATAATCGTTATTTCTATTCAAATTTATACTTAGATAATGATAATTTTCGTTATCTAGCAGACCCTATAACTATTTTAAAAGGTCGACTTATCGCGGTAGCTGCTTTAATAGGTTACTACATTATGTCCCTATTTTTTCCGATAGTTGCCGGAGGTTTAGCTATAGCACTTATGTTAGCCATCCCTTATTTCATAAATCAATCTATGGGCTTTAATCATAGAATGTCGTCATATAAAAACATTCAGTTCCGTTTTAAAGGCTCATATGGGCAGGCATTTATGGTTATTTATGTTTGGCCAATACTCGGTATACTTACTTTAGGTATTTTGTACCCGTTAGCCTTATTAAAAGGCAATGAATACTTTGTTCGCAACAGCGCTTACGGTACGAGCAAGTTTGATTTTAATGCGACTTATAAAGATTACGGCATGATATTTTTAACTGCCATTGGCATTAGTCTCGCGGTAGGACTTCCTATTGCCTTAATTGCCTATTTTGTTCCTGCTTTTAGTGTTATCTCATCATTACTTTATATCGTTATCTATTTCGCGGTAATTATTTATGTTGTTGTATCATTCACTAATATTTTTTATGCTAGCTTAAGTTTAATTGAGCACAAATTTGAAGCTAATTTAACAATAGCCGCAACAGCAAAAGTTATTCTGACCAACCTGTTTCTAACCATGATTACCTTAGGTTTATATCTACCGGCAGCTAAAGTACGCATGACAAAATATATTTGTTCTTGTTTAACGATGCACACCAGCGGTAGCTTAGATAATTTTAGTGCAGCTGAAAAAGAAAATATTAGTGCCTTGGGTGAAGAGTTTGGTCAAGTATTTGATTTTGCATAAAAGCCATACTCCATGTTAATAGAAGGTATCTACCTCGATGGTAAAACCTCTAAACGCCATACCGCGCGTTTAGAGGTTAACAATGACCATAAAATAACGGCTGTTCACCTAACCGAACAGCAGATAATATTATCATTTGAGCATCAATCTTATGCTGTTGAATCTCGTTTAGGTAATACCCCTCGAGAAATAACATTTGATGACGAACAACTCTTTGTTTGTGATAATCATGATGAAATTGATAAGTTAACTACTTGGCAAACGAGCCGTTCATCAAATCAACACTCTTGGCTGTACCATTTAGAAAACAATTCAAAATTAATTTGTATTTCTACAATAGCTACGATCGTCTTACTCTATGGCATCGTTGTGTATGGCATACCAAGCACTGCAAAACTAATGGCTCACAACGTGCCTTATTTCACCTCAGCAAAACTTTTTTCTAGTTTAGATCTCTTAGATGAGACAGTTTTTGAACCATCAACTTTGCCAGTCAAAAGGCAGCAAGAAATAAGAGCTTTAATGACGCCCTACTTATCAAATTATAAAGGCTTACAACCTACGTTGGAGTTTAGATCTGGCATGAAAGCTAATGCGCTAGCGTTACCAAATGGCGTTATTGTTTTTACGGATGATTTTGTTAATTTAATACAAACTGATGATGAGCTCATCGCGGTGTTATTCCATGAATTAGGACACTTAACTCAAAAGCATATGACGCAGCGGATGATCCAAGATGCTATGTTGACCATCATGGTAGTATTTATTACGGGTGATGTTGAGACTTTTGACCTAGTAACAGGACTTCCTACGCTACTGCTTGATTTAACATATTCTCGTGAATTCGAAATACAAGCGGACACTTATGCATTAACGTTGTTAAACCAGCATGATATTCCTTTGCAAAGCTTTGTTGATGCGATGCGAAATTTGGAAGATTATTATCTCAAAGAAAATGACGGAAAAGCGCATAGTGCGATGCATGATTTTTTCTCAATTCACCCTAAAACATCAGAAAGAATACAGTTGGTTGAGAAATTTCAGCAGTAGCCTACCGTATTATCCCCATAGTGCCTACTTGTCAGTAGGCACTATTTTAAACTCGAACAGCTTAACTAAACGACTATCGAAACCAATAAACTTGAATTGTAGTGGCATAGTTAATTTGGTCTCCTAATTAGCCGCAATAGTCTTATGTTATCATGTCTTTAAAGTTCGCTTTGCTGACGTTAGCTACTGGGTGTTCTTTAGGTCAACAGGTAGCCAATTGCGGACATTAAGCCTTTGCAAATTCAGGAGCATATTTAGGGCAATATTAGCCAAGATTTTCTGCTCACTTGTGGGACTGGTTTAAACTCAAAGCCGTCGTTGATATTTGAGTAATGAACGTTAACAATTAGTGAAGTTATTAAAACAGCTCTTTGATTTATAATGGGGCACATTGCATCATAGAATATTCAAAATATGAAGTACCTATTGCTTGGTTAATGCTAGCTTACATTTTAAGGGCGAGAACACCCAAACAAATACACTCATTACAGCAAGCAGTAGGTAGTTTGAACTTTGGCGTTATAAGCTATTATGCCTAAGTTTTTGTTGGTTACTTACTGGTTAAATATTTAGTCATAATAACATCTACGTCTAATTTTTTTAAACCTGAATTATATATTTTCTGCCATTTCTTCCCTACCTCATCCCCTCTAAAGGCAATGTATAATTTTTTATTTGCTAATAAGTTTTTATTTAACTCAACTTTATTCTCAAACTTTTTAAGGCTTTTATCTGAACTGAGTAAAAAGTTAAAAACATTAACATCAATAACTGCCATATCAAGTCTCTTACTTGCAACTTTTTTTATATTAACACTATCTGAAAGAGCTGCTTTGGCATTAACTTCTTTATCAGCAATCATTTTGTCAAGCTCTGGGGTATTTATATAATCCTGTACAACACCTAATTTCAAGCCTTTCAAATCACTTAAATCATTAAAGTTAATAGGCTTTGATTTGTTTTGAATTAAGGCTAAAGGGCCATTTCCCATAGGATCTGAAAAATTAAAATCATTGGTTTCATAGTAATACTCAGGAAAGTAACCAACATATTTGGAACTTTTGGTATTTACTAATTTGACGGCTCTTGACCAAGGATAAAAATCTACAATTAACTCGTGCCCCATTGCTTTAAAAGCTGCTTTTGCTACAGCAACGGATGCCCCTTGTTCTTTAATGTTTTTATCAGAATAAGGAGGCCATGAAAGTGAAGTTAAATGTACCGTATCGGCAAAAGCTGTTTTAGTAATAAGTAGTAAAATAATTAAAGTTAAAATATTGCGCATAAATACCCCGTTAAAAATTAAATGTTCTAGCAACAGTAAGTAATAGGGTTGTGTCCCCGTATGTGTCTAAGTCTGTGCCTTCAATGCCTAAAGATAAATCAAATCCTTTTAAGTTATATTGTGCAGTTATTCGCCAATGTATATAGTCTTTATCATTAGCCTCCCATGACCATTTATCTTCGTCAAGGCTTGACGATATGTCGGCTCCAGCAATAATCGACAGATTATCAGATACTGGGAATGTTTGTGTAACCATAGCTATTACATGTCCAGCCCCAGTACCAAAATAATCCCATGCATACCAAAAATTCAAGTTTGTATTGCCATAGTTAAACTTTGTCCAAGCTTCAGCGTAATTGTAATCAGAGCTAATATCTGCGCCATGATAGGTATACTGAGCTACTCCAGCATCTAAATTTATACTGGATGTTAATGCGGTGTAATAACCGACATATGCATCAGCTTCAAGGTTAGTACCTTCACCAAATTTAACATTTGACCCCCAAGCACCAACATACATACCATTGTCGCCAGCCCAATCAATACTAACTTGTAAGGCCGGCTTTTCATTTGTTTGGCTAACGCCATTGAATAAATAGTCACTAACACCTGATACTGTGCTTGATGTAGCAGCCCAAGCACTTGAGCTAAAAAATAGTATTATAATAAAAAAATATTTCATCTATCCTCCCTATTAAAAATTAATAATAACCTGTGTTCTTAATAAGTTATTAGTCTTCAAACATCGGATTGCTTTTAATACATCGCAAAACAATATTTATAATCTCAGCATAGACCAATAGCAGGAATTAATAAAAAATTTGGTAAAATATAAGGTTAGGGGCGGTTGACGTATTAAAAATTAGAGCTATATTAATATTAACTGCATAACTTTAGGAATAGATGAAGATTAACAAGTGATTGTTATTTTATTTATTTTTCATTAGATATGATGATAGTGTGTGATAAGTCATTAACTGCGTACAGCCATCACTAAAGTTGTAAGCTAGGCAAAAGACTATATATGCTATGCGCTATATCTATTCGCTAGAAAGAAGTTACCTCTGATTCTATTTTCTGCTATTAATAAAGGTTAAAAATGAAAGTAACCAAGTCCATCTCTTTTAAACTTATTCTGTCAGCTCTTCTTATAGTCACTATTTTAGTATCAACCTTTGGCATTTATAGTTATATCTCACAAAGTAATCATTTAAAGCTGAAACAAGAAAATCATCTGCTTTTAGTTGAATCTAGACTTAAATTGAACTTACCTGCATCGATTTGGAATTACGAAGAAGAACAGATAAAGGGAATTTTAAACTCAGAACAACAATCCGATGATATATCGTTAATAACCCTTGTCAATGAATCAGGTGAAGTGACAGCTAAATCAAAAGGGAAAATAGAAAGCGAATTCAAAAGTTTTAAGTTACATTTTGTTGAAGATGGTAAGCCGAATGAACTTGGCACTGTTCATTTATATATTAGCAACGCACCCATTGAATCAGAGCTTTCCGCTTTAGCAATTACAGCCATTGTCAAAGGTGTTTTACTCGCAGTGTTTCTAGTTTTATTTTTATTTATAATATTTTCAAAATTAGTTACCTCTCCACTTTCTGAGGTTGCCGATGCATTAGAGAATATTGCTCGTGGTGAGGGCGATTTGACCCAAAGAATACGAGTTAAACGCGATGACGAAATAGGAAAAGTGTCAGACTCTTTTAATCATTTTGCAGAGAAAATTCAGTCTTTAGTACAATCCATTCAAACTTCCGTCCAACATACGAGTAATGTTTCTAGTCAAGTGTGTAGTGCCTCAGAAGCTAGCAAAGGTCATTTGCAAAATCAACAACTGGAAACTGACCAGGTAGCAGCAGCAATCACGCAAATGTCATCTTCAGCGAAAGAGATTGCAGGTAATGTCCAATCTACCGCTAGTGCAGCAGATATGGCAAGTAATAATGCTAAAGAAGTATCGAGTATTATCGTTGACTCAATTGACTCCATTAAAGAATTATCTCTACACCTAGATGAGGCTACTTCTGTTGTTGGATCTTTAGAAAAAGATGTTGATGGCATTGTATCTGTATTAGATGTTATTAGAGGAATAGCTGATCAAACAAACTTACTTGCTCTAAATGCTGCTATCGAAGCTGCGCGAGCTGGTGAACAGGGGCGAGGATTTGCAGTAGTTGCTGATGAAGTTAGAGCCTTAGCCAGTAGAACCCAAGAGAGCACCTCTGAAATACAAAAAACGATTGAGAAGTTACAACTAGGCGCCAAATCAGCAGTTAAAGTTATGGAAAAAAGTCAACTAAAAAGTCAGGAGTCCGTTAAGGGGGCTGAAAGTTCTGGTGAATCAATTAATAGCATTTTAACTTCAACAGTAGAAATTAATGACATGGCTTCTCATATTGAGTCCGCTGTTAATGAACAAAGTACGGTTGCAGAAGAGTTAAATGAAAATATTAATAGAATTGTTAGCTCTGGTCATAGTAGTTTAGAGCAATTAGAAGAAATGACGCAGCACTCTCGATCCCTACAAGACAATGCCGATGAATTAAGTGCATTAGCCCAACAATTTAAAGCTTAAATAAACTTTGTCAGCATCACTTTCATATATTAATGAAAGGCTTTCGCTTAAGGTCAAATTTGCTACGCGAAGAGGAGAGGATCTTAATTACTCTAAGATCCTATTTTGATTTAACAAATTAAAAGTGTGGCAAAGTGAAATTAGCCACATTTTTAGAGATAACAGTAAATATTTTATATGGCGTTATGTGCTCCAAACAGCCATAGAACCACTAAATTTTCAATGTACAAAAGTTAATGTAAAAAGATATTAATCGAATGTCCACTTTCGGTATTTTCGATCAAATTTGAGTTTTGATTTTTCAATATTTAAGATGAAATTTAGAACAACTTTATTATTTAATGCAGGGCAGCTTTATCGGAGGAGGTGTCGCTTTGATTTTAAGTCTCTATTACTGCTTTGTTGACTCTCAAGATGAAGGTAGTTCAACGTCTAATGAACACTAAACACAGCTCAAATATCTATTGATGCTAAGGTCTTCTTTCGTATCATACCTTCCATCTCATGAAGCTAACTTATACTAAAACCAACCTAATTCATCGGTTAAAACCACCCCGATTTATGCTCAGTTAGATACGGAAGATGACATTTCATATTTTTAATAAAGCGACAGGTCTTTGCGCAGAGTGAAATGTTGGGCTTTATTGATCTAGTCTGCTTTTTATATTTTTTGTGAAAGAAATAATAGAATAAGCAGAAAAATCAGAATAACATTACTAATATAGATGAACGATAAGCTGAGGGATTAGTGAATAAAACTGAATTAGTCGAGATATTGAACCAACAGCCTTTTGGCATTGCAGAGTTTACCTCTTTGGAAGGGAACTATCTTTTCTTTAATGAACAGGAGCGTATCCTTAGAAGGTTATCCATCAATGAAATGCAATCTGTTTCTATATTTGATCTATTTGGAGAGGAAGATAGCGAAAAGCTGAGGGCTATTTTCAAGCAGTGCGCTGCATCTTCTACAGTTCAAGAGTATTTTTTAAAATACCAGAGTAACGAACACACATTTCAAATGAGGTTTGTTAAAAGTGATAATGGAAATATTATTAGTTCACTTACTGATATTACCAATCTACATCAATTAGAAGAGTTGCAATTAGCAGATAAGGAAAGTATTAAATGTTTGAGTGATGCGGTTACAGGAGCAAACATTGGCTGTTGGGATTATTACCCTCAAGAAGATCGCATTATTGCAAATAAAACATGGGTAACTCAAAAAAAATACAAAGATGAAGACTTCAGGATAAATAATGACATCTTCTCAGATGTCATTGATGGACTCACAAAGTGGGCATCTATTGTTCATCCCGATGATCTGGAAGCAACAAGTAAACTTATTGAAAAGCACTTACATGGCGAGACTGATGTTTACGATGCTAAGTTTCGCATGATGTGTGGGGATGGTCAGTGGAGATGGTTTCACGATATTGGCAGAGTCTTTCTACGTGATGAAAATGGTACAGCTATTCGAATGAATGGGATTCATATTGATATCACAGAATTCAAGAAACTTGAGACGGATATTACAAAATTATCTATAACTGATTCATTAACTGGTCTATTAAACCGAAGGAAGTTTGAATTCCTTTTTAACAACACCAAAACCGAATCGAGAAAAAGTAAAGAATTATGTTGTTTTTTATTTATAGATATCGATTTATTTAAAAAATATAACGATATCTATGGTCATCAAGAAGGTGACAAAGCATTAAAAATGGTTGGTGAGGTAATCAGAAATACTGCTCATAGGAGTGAAGACTACTGTTTTCGATTGGGGGGGGAAGAATTTGGTGTGGTTTTCAATTCTGGAGATATGCAAGCAGCAATTACTTTTTCAAAGCTAATCAAAAATAATATTGAGAGTCTAAGAATACCCCATGTAAAAAATACAGCAAGTAAGTACCTAACTGCTTCTATGGGACTTTATTGTAATAAACATGATGAGAAAATAGATATAAACCAAGTATATAAACGTGCAGATGAGTTGTTATACAAAGCTAAAGAAGCGGGTCGGAATATGCTGAAAGTAGATAATTGATCTCTGTATTGTAATCTCATAATTTAAGGTTAAAGTTCAGATCATACAACTGATATTTATTTCATACTTTTATCATGGTTTAGAACACAAAACGTCCGCTACTTTAGCGATCAGTTGAGCTAAAGAGCAACCAAAAGCTAATGTCTCCAATATACAAAGTTAGTATTAACTGTTTGATGAAGAACGACCGCTGTGGTGGCATTATTGACTGTCAAGATGAAGGTAGCTCAACACTTAATGAAGACTAAAAATAGCTCAGAAAACTATTGATGTTAATGTCGGCTATCGTATCATTGAAGAAAGCGTCCATGCCTTAAGTGAAAGTTAAATATCTGTTGCTTCATAAAACTCAAGCGCATCATCTATACCACGCATTCCTCTGTAGTAAAGTTAGCCTTAGCTAGTTGCAGATGACAGAAAAAATAAGTGTGCTTTGATATTGCTACCAAATAATAGTATTTTTGAGCAATTGATTAGGTTTGTTATGAAAGATAGAGTGTAAAAGCAGTCCATATTTGCTAATAGTGTACTAAATTAAAAGAAGTAATAATTATTCAACTAATTGATCTTTTAGGCAGAGGAGAGAAGTATTCAATATTGTCAAAATAGATATCCATTTTTTTCTAGCATCAAAGTGTACTGTACGATACTTTTACTTTTTTATTCAGTAACTCTTTCAGTGTTTTCCAAACAACCTGATAAATTCACAATGGCCTTTGAGGTCAATCCTGAGGCCAATGTACGCTACAAGTTCTATGCATTACTCTACACAGAAGCTTTTAGCCGACTAGGTATTGAATTTAATTACACCATTTGTCCGCTAAAGCGTTGTTCTTACATGTCTAATTTAGGGCAAGTAGACGGCGAGCCACAAAGGATCTATAACTACCATGAAAGTTATCCTAACTTAATCAGAGTTGAAGAGCCTATAATGAGGACTCAAGTTGCTATTTATTCCCTGAGCGAGCTAAAACGTTATGATAGTTGGGATAGTTTATCAGGTTTGCTTGAGCGTATTGACTATGTTCGAGGTGCAAAAAATACACAGTTACAATTAGAACATAGGGTTAATGGTAGCCAATTGTCTACAGTCACAACGACTTATCAAGGGATAATGAAATTAAAATTACGTAGAACAGACTTATTTATTGACCTTAAAAGCCGCGTAGATGCCTTGTTATCGACTGAGAAGCTTAAAGGAGTAGATATTAAGCAAGTTGGTATATTAGATGAGCATAATTCATACCCATTTATAAATAAAAAACATACCTCACTTGCACCTAAACTTGCAGATGTTTTATTTCAGCTAAAATCTGAGGGTGTATACGATAGGCTAAAATACCAAGCATCATTAAAATCTGAATATTGAACAAATTTACCTAATGCGGCCTGACCAGAACAAAACTAACATTAATAGTAATGTTTTTTTACAAAGCGTCTTTTTTATCGGACGGGCTGTCTATTATGTAGTAAACACCAACGGTAGCAAAGCAGCAAAATACACTCTAATTATAAAATCCTTAGGCGGCTATTGATTATCAGTTGATCTAAGAACAACTAGCAGATAATGTCAGCAAAGCTCAGCAAGAAGTCATAAAAACGAAATATTGAAATGTCAGCAATCGTATCTAAGTGAACATAAATCGGCCTAATTTTGAGGGCTAATTTAGGTCAGTAATGTGGCTTGAGTTCAAATGCGGATGTACCTTCCTCAATATAATCTATTTTAGAGCAGATTAAACAACTCTCCATGTTTTACCTAAAATGCTAACAATAAGTGTCCGCATTAATATCGCCCCTTGAACCCTATTAGAATGGTCAAATAATGCGCCATGTACATTTGGGTTACATTTATATTGACAAGGTTTACAATGCAGTTCATTATGTGACGAAACGTCAGTGACGATTCGTCACAACTGTATGAGTTAACCTTATGACACCACCTAAGCTACTTGATGAAACCGCACTTAAAGAAAGAGAGTTGTTAATAATCAACTCAGCTGTGCTGCTTATTCAGCAAAATGGCATTGAAAACCTCACCATGGATAAAGTGGTCGCTCAAGTACCTTTTTCAAAAGGCACTGTCTATAAACACTTTATTGGTAAAGAAGATTTACTCTTAGCCATTGGTAATTATTCCATTGAAGTTTTAGGCGATTTATTTTATCGCGCATACCAATTCAAAGGCTGTGCACGTTCACGTATGCTGTTATTAAACTTCTCTTATCTTATCTATGCGATTTTATATCCAGCACTTTTTCAATGTGTTATGTGTGCTAAATCGCCGAATGTAGCGGGAAAATCAAGTGAAAAACATATTCATGAGGGTGAACGGTTAGAAGTTAAGTTAATGACTTCCATTCACGGCATTGTAGAAGACGGTTTAAATGATAATAGCTTGGCACTTCCTATGAAAATGGATATACAGCAATTATGTTTTAGCAATTGGTCTATGGCTTATGGCGCTATTACCTTGCTTTCAGGTGAAGTGGAACAGTGTAGCGGGAGAACTAATCTCATTGTAGAGCGTGAACTGTTTAACCTAAGTAATATGTTATTCGACGGTATGGGTTGGAAACCGCTAACGAAAGATAGTAGCCATTGTGCAGAATTACAAATCGCTTTAGCGGAATTATTTCCGCAAGAGTTAGCACAAATCAAGACAAAAGGGCGTGAACTAAACTTTGGTAGTTTTAGTTAGCCTCTTCTTAGTAAACCAGATAATAAAAGTGTGCGGTAATTAACCGCATTTTTTTGACAGATAAGGTGACGATTCGTCATCTAAAAGACTCTTCATTAATGAACATAAATTTATACTATAAGGAGATTAGCAATGAGAGACAAACTCTATAATTTTGTCGGCAAAAATCCATTTTGGGTAATACTAGTTTGTATTACTTTCGCTATGGTAGCTGGTATAGGAGCACAAAAGTTAGAATTTAAAAATGACTATCGTGTTTTCTTTAGTGAAGAAAACCCACAATTAACCGCTTTTGAGTCGATGCAAAAAGTTTATGCCAAAAGTGATAATGTTTCGTTTGTTGTCGTACCAAAAGATGGCAATGTTTTCACAGCTGAACATTTAGCAGCGTTAAAGACATTAACCAAAGAAAGTTGGCAAGTACCTTATTCAACACGTGTTGATTCAGTCACTAATTTTCAATACACCTATGCTGAAGAAGATGACATGATTGTTGAAGATCTCGTCATGTCTACTCAGAATTTAACCAGCGATAAGCTTGAAAAAATTAAACAGATTGCGATCAGTGAGCCTTTACTGGTTAATAAAATAATATCTAAAACAGGTCATGTGTCTGTTGTTAACGTTACTGTGCAATTACCGGGTATTGATCCGATGGCAGAAACGCCTGAAGTTGCTACCAGCGTACGTGCTATTCAAGCGAAATTTTTAGCTGAGCACCCAGATGTTGAAGTTTATCTCTCGGGCATGATCATGATGAACACGTCATTTGGTGAGGCGTCAATTAGTGATGGTTCAACGCTTATTCCTCTGATGTTTCTTGTGGTCATTGTTACTATTGGGCTATTGCTTAGAACCATTACCGGTACTATCTCCACGGTACTTGTCATTATTATGAGCATTGTTACTACCATGGGGCTTGCCGGTTGGTTAGGTTTTTATCTAACAGGACCCTCATCATCAGCACCAACAATGATAATGACCTTAGCCGTAGCGGATTGTATTCACATATTAACTTCAATGTTTTATGAGATGCGTCAAGGCGCTGATAAACGTACCGCCATTGCTCGTAGTATCAAAATCAACTTGCAACCTATCTTTTTGACCAGTATTACTACCGCTATTGGCTTTTTAAGCATGAACTTTTCTGATTCACCGCCGTTTAGAGATTTAGGTAATTTAGTCGCTATTGGCGTGATGTTAGCGTTTGTATTTTCTATTACTATTTTCCCGGCATTGTTAACGGTGTTACCAGTGCGAGTGAAAAAGCAATCTGAACATAAGAAAGATATTATGGCTAAATTGGCAGACTTTGTTATTGCCAAACGTAAAGCTTTATTACCTTTAACCAGTGTTTTGATTGTCGCGTCAGTAATGTTCATTCCTAACAATGAACTCAATGATGATTTTGTTAAATATTTCGATGAAACGGTGCCATATCGCGCAGCAACGGATTATATGCAAGAAAATTTATCTGGCATGATGGTTGTTGAAATCTCAGTGAAAACGGGTGAATCAAGTGGTATTAACAACCCTAAGTACCTAAATAGTGTCAGTGACTTTAGTGATTGGTTACGTGCTCGCCCTGAAACGGATCATGTTAATACGATTACTGATACCTTAAAGCGTCTAAATAAGAATATGCACGGTGATGATCCTAGTTGGTATAAATTGCCAGACAGCCAGGAAATGTCGGCGCAATACTTATTATTGTATGAAATGTCATTACCTTATGGTTTAGATTTAAATAACCAATTAGACGTGGATAAATCTTCATCAAGAATTGTCGCGACCTTTAAAAACATGACCAGTAATGAACTGATTAATGTTGAAGAAGACATGATTGAGTGGTTTGCCAAACACGCACCACAGTACGAAGTTGATTTTGCTAGCCCAAGCTTAATGTTTGCTCATATAGGTCAACGCAATATTATTAGCATGCTTATTGGTACAACACTGGCGTTAATATTAATCTCTATTTTATTGGGTGTCGCACTTAAAAGCTGGCGCTTTGGTTTGATTAGTTTATTGCCAAACTTAGCACCAGCAGCGATTGCCTTTGGTCTTTGGGGCTTACTTAGCGCGCAAGTCGGTTTAGGTTTATCGGTAGTGATTGGTATGACTTTAGGTATTGTTGTTGACGATACCGTGCACTTTTTAAGTAAGTATCTTCATGCGAGACGTGACAAAAATGCCAACCCAAAAGAAGCGGTACATTATGCTTTTGATAATGTTGGACGCGCTTTATGGGTCACTACCTTTGTATTAGTTGCCGGCTTTACGGTACTGGCACAATCATCATTTAAAATGAATGCTGATATGGGCTTCTTAACCGCGCTCACCATTTTCATTGCACTTGTCGTTGATTTCTTATTCTTACCACCATTACTAATATTGCTTGATAAAAGTAAAAATAAAGTGAATGAAAGTACTGATGCTGTGGTTGATGCACCAATTAAAAAGGCGATTGAAGCGGTTTAAATACGCTAGGCCTAACAAGTAAACTTGTCAGCAGAACTTGTTGATAAGTTTGCTTATACCAATTTAATTAAATTTCTTTCCAACACAGAGCTGTACTAAATGTTCAATAACAAGGCAAATTTGTTTAGGTCTAGTCATTCTAAACCAAATGAATTCAACGATGTTAGTGGTCATTGAGTAAGCTCCCATAGGGCGAGTTTAAAGGGTTCATAGGCGGCGTTATTGATTTTGACAAGGGAATAACCATTCTCTTCAATCAATGCCTTGCCTCTAAACCCTTTAACTCTCGCTGAGTGGGAATGAACTTAATCAACTTGGTATTATACTATTAAAGTTTTACAAAAAATTTAATAACAGTTTTATAAGGATTTACTATGTTAACTAAAAAAATATTACTCAGTGCCGTAATAATGGTCAGCGCGTTAAGTTTGACACTTGTCTCAAATGCTTCTTTTGCCTTAAGCGCAGAAGAACAAAAAGGCTCAGACATCTCAGTGGAAGCCAAAAAACGCGATCTAGGCTGGCAAGACAGCACCGCTGATATGCAGATGTTGTTACGCAACAAGCAAGGGCAAGAAAGTATTCGTGAAATAAAAATGAAATCGTTAGAAGTAGATAATGATGGCGATAAGAGCCTTACTATTTTTAATAAGCCACGTGATGTTAAAGGCACTGCATTTTTAAGCTTTTCTCATCCCGTTGATGCTGACGACCAATGGTTATTTTTACCTGCACTAAAGCGTGTGAAGCGTATTTCATCACGTAATAAGTCAGGGCCTTTTATGGGTTCAGAGTTTGCTTTTGAAGATTTAAGTTCGTTCGAAGTAGAAAAATACAGTTATAAATATCTTGGTGTAGAAGAAGTTAATGGCTTAACAAATTTTAAAGTTGAGCAATATCCTGTGGATGAAAACTCAGGCTATACTCGCCGTATCGTATGGCTTGATACCTTAGAATATAGAATTAATAAAATTGATTTTTATGATCGCAAAAACTCATTACTTAAAACGCTAACCTTTAGTGATTATAAGCAATATTTAGCTAAGCATTGGCGTGCTGATAAACAAGAAATGATCAATCATCAAAATGGTAAAAGCACTGAGTTAAAGTGGAGTAACTATGATTTTAAAACAGGTTTAACTGACAGTGACTTTAACCGTAACTCATTAAAACGAGCGCGCTAAGCAGATGAAATTTTCGTTAGATACAGGCAAGCTAAAGCGATCAGTAACCGCTATCGCAGTATGCACGGGCATACTGCTTAGCAATTCGTTGCAGGCAAGTGATGTTGAATTTGAAGCCTCGGGTAATATTGCACTAGAGCAGCGTTATTTTTTTGATGACGCGCTTCATTCTGAGCAATTAAGTCATAGTCAAACCTCTTTCTCGGTTGAGCCTGAGCTCTATTGGCAGTGGAATGATGGTAGTGACAGTCTTTTATTTACACCTTTTTATCGCGTAGACAGTCATGATTCACAGCGTACTCACGGTGATATTCGAGAGTTAGCTTATATACATGCCAGTGATGATTGGGAGTTACGCCTTGGTATTCGCAAAGAATTCTGGGGTGTGACTGAGTTTCAACACCTGGTTGATGTGATTAATCAAACCGATGGTGTTGAAGATTTTGATGGTGAAGACAAGTTAGGCCAGCAAATGGTCAACTTATCATTAGTGAATGATTGGGGCATTGTTGATGTGTTTTTATTGCCCGGTTTTCGAGAAAGAACCTATGCGGGTAGCGAAGGGCGTTTACGTGGACCCTTAGTCGTTGATGAAGACAATGTTAACTATGAATCCTCAGCAGGGCAACAGCACCTTGATGTAGCTTTACGTTGGTCACATAGTGTTGGTGACTTTGACCTAGGTGCTTCTTGGTTTCATGGAACCAATCGTGAAGCTTATCTAACGCCTACTGCGCAGAACACCTTGCAACAAGCTTCTTTACAGCAATATTATAGCCAAATGGATCAACTCGGTGTCGATGTACAAGCTACCTTAGGTGACTGGTTATGGAAGTTTGAAGGCATACATCGCAGTACAAGTTTGGAAGACTTTTGGGCAAGCCAAGCGGGTTTTGAATACAGTTTTGTTGGTGTGTTTGAATCGAATATAGACTTAGGTTTATTGATGGAACATAGCTGGGATTCACGTGGTGAAGTAGCACTTGGCGCGCAAGGTTCATTAATGCAGAATGATTTGTTCGTCGGGGCTAGGTTGGCCTTTAACGACATGCAAAGTAGTGAGCTATTAATGGGCTTTGGTAGTGACTTAGATCACAATGCCTTTAGTTTTATTATTGAAGCAAATCGACGCTTTGGTGATAACTTTATTGCCAGTGTTGATGTACGATTATTACAAAGTAATGATGAAAATGACTTACTTTATACCTTAAGTAATGATGACCATGCACAGGTATCTTTGGCTTGGTATTTCTAGCTGATAT
Source organism: Colwellia sp. 75C3 (assembly GCF_002836255.1). Classification (GTDB taxonomy): domain Bacteria; phylum Pseudomonadota; class Gammaproteobacteria; order Enterobacterales; family Alteromonadaceae; genus Colwellia. The sequence goes on from NZ_PJAU01000055.1 coordinate 20,580, forward strand.
AGCATTTTAAATATAAAAGCCGACAAGTTATAACACTTGTCGGCTTTTTTATTGGTGTGGATCTACATAGAGTGTTCGCTAATTAATTACCAATCAAACCATTGATATGAGCAACGACACTTCTGCCTAACGCACTTGGTGCATAACCACCTTCAAGTACTGATACAATGCGACCTTCACTATATTCATTAGCGATAGTTTTTAGTTCATCAGTGATCCAGCGATAATCCGCTTCAGTTAAACTCACCTGTGACATATCATCTTCAATGTGGGCATCAAAACCAGCCGAAATAATGATTAATTCCGGCTTGAATTTATGTAAGGCCGGTAACCAATGCGCGGTTAACTTTTCACGGAACTGCTCACCTTTAGTTGTTGCCGCTAAAGGTACATTGATAATAGGCGGTGTATCACTTTCTTCAATTTCAAAAGGATACAGTGGGTATTGATAACTGGAGCAAAATAAGTAGCCTTTATCGTCTTCGGCTGTCGCCTTAAAGTGATTTTTTATAATATCTTCAGTACCGTTACCGTGATGCACATCAAAGTCGACAATAGCAACACGTTTTACGCCATATTTTTTCTTTGCGTAAGCAGCAGCAACGGCTACGTTATTGAAAAAACAAAAGCCCATACCTTTATCATGTTCTGCGTGATGTCCTGGTGGTCTTGTCGCACAAAATGCAGAACCTAAAGTACCCTCCATGACTAAATCCACCGCATCAACAGCTGCTCCTGCGGAATATAAAATAGAGGTGAGTGTTTTTGCATTCATCACTGAATCTTCACCAACGGTAAAGTTTTCTTCACCCTCACTAGGCGCATTATCAAAAACAAAATCTATATGTTTTTGTGTGTGTGCTAAGGCTAATAAGCCTTTATCAATCGGTTTCGAATCAAACTGACGGACTACGTAATCTAAGCCACTACGAATTAATTGGTCTGAAATAGCGGTTAAGCGCTTACCATTTTCCGGGTGATGGTCACCCATGTCATGTTCGCCACATTTATAGTGGCCTATTATTCCAACTGGCATAATCATTCTCTTTTTTTGTTAGTGACCATTCATCTTGTTGCGCTATGACGTAATTAAGGCGTCAAAAGTACTCATTGAACTTTTCTTTAAAAGAAGTCAACTCAGTGCTTTTTCCTTTTACTTGAACGCTAACACTTAAAGTTGAATGGTCACTGCATATTCAACTCGTTTTCGCTTTTTTCAAGTCACATATCAGATATGTGGTTGTTAACTCTAAGTTGTCACTTCACTGAGTGGTAGCTTTAAACTTATTTCATCAAAATCTTCACTTGGCTGGCGCACAAAGCCTGAGCGCTCAAACACTTTAAGCATTGAGGCATTATCTTGTCGTACACAAGCGACTAAGCTATCTAGTTTTCGAATTTTAGCGATAGCAATCATTTCACCTAATAAGGTGCTTGCCATGCCGCGACCACGTAGACTTTCTTTAATAACAAAGGCTACTTCGCCACTATTGATGCTTTCAATAAAGTAATATCTCGCTACCGCTTGAATGGCTTCACCCAAAGAATCTTTTTTGGTAAAACATAACGCAAGATCAATATGCTGATTTACGCTGACCAAATTACACGATTTTTCCCGCGTCATTTGAGTAATATGATGGTTGTAACGCATCATCAAGGTTTCTTTATTATGGGAATAGAAAAATTCTTGTAGCTTACGTTCATCAGCCGGCGCTAAAGGGCGCAAGATGTAATTAACATCGGCAAAATTAAAGCGTTTCATTTCTATGGTACCTAATTCAGGTACTGAACTTGGCGAGCTTTCTTGGTACTCAGGTACCCAATAATGCTTACGCACATCGCTAAGTAGTTGCTCTCTAAATTTAGGATGGGCAATTTTAATCAACTCTAAGGCACGCTCTCGAATACTTTTACCTTGCAGCGAGGCAATACCAAACTCTGTCACCACATAAGAAACATGACCACGTGAGGTCACTACGCCGCCGCCTTCAGTAATATGCGCAACAATGCGTGATGTTTTTCCATCCCTTGTCGTTGAGGGAAGGGCGATAATGGGTTTACCGCCTTTACTCAACGAAGCGCCGCGGACGAAATCAACTTGTCCGCCAATACCACTGTAGAACTGATAACCGATAGAGTCTGAAACCACCTGACCCGTTAAATCGACTTCAATTGCACTATTAATAGAAACCATATTGTCGTTTCTAGCAATTTTCACAGGTGAGTTAACATGCTCAGAAGGATAAAATTCAATATGAGGATTACCATCAACAAAATCATAAACTTTTTGAGTACCGATACAGAAAGTGACTACGGCTTTGCCTTTATGATAGGTTTTTTTACGGTTATTGATAACCCCTTTGAGCATCAGGTCAATGACACCGTCGGAGATCATTTCACTGTGAATACCTAAATCTTTGTGGTTACCTAAATAACGTAATACCGCTTCAGGGATCTTACCTATACCTATTTGTAACGTTGCGCCATTCTCAATTAACATGGCAACATACTGGCCTATTTGCTCAGTACGGCGATCAACTTCTGGTGGTATTACTTGTGGCAAGTCTTGCTCGACATTTATCCATGCATGAATTTGATTTACATGGACAAAGCTATGGCCATTGGTACGTGGCATTTTAGGGTTTATTTGTGCAATAACATATTTTGCTGCTTTTACCGCAGCAGAAACAATATCTACACTAACGCCTAAAGAACAATAACCGTATTCATCAGGTGGACTCACCATAATAAGGGCGGCGTCGAGCGGTAAGCTATTTTCATTGAATAAGCGTGGTACATCGGAAATAAAACAAGGGGTATAATCACCACGACCCTCAGCAATGGCTTCACGAATATTTTTACCGCCAATGAATAGGCTATTTACCTTAAATAAATCTTTATGTTCAGGCTTAGCCCAGACATTCTCAGACAATGTTAAAATATGGACGGTTTCAATATCATGTAGGCCCTGACTATTGGCTATCAAATCATCGATTAAGGCATTAGGTACAGCGGCATTGGAGCCGATAAAGATACGATTACCAGACTTTAAGTAATCTCCCCATTTGACGCTATCACGCTGCTCATCTTGTGCTGTCATGAATTTTCCTTGGCTACTGTCTTTGTTATAATGTACTTGGTATGTACTCAGTATGCTCTCATAAATAAGGCATTTATTGATCACTGTCAAATGTGTGTTTGTTAAATGGCTAAATAAGTTATAATTGCTTGTTTTTCGCAAGGTATTCGTTTTATTTTACGGCTATTTTATTACTACTTAACTGATATGTTAGTTTAATATTTTTACAGTATTCATTTCATCTTTAAAAGGCTTAATTTCGTGTCGATAGAAAAGATTTTTATTATTGGTTTACCTAGAACGGCAACCACTAGTGTTTGCTTGGCCATGTTAGAGCAAGGTTTTAAAACTGCGCATAATGCCTATACCCAAGATGCCTTTTCACAAGCGCAAGTATTAGCGGATACGCCGATTTTTTGTGATTACCAAAAATTAGATAAACACTTTCCCAACAGCAAGTTTATTTACCTCACCCGATCACCTGAAAGATGGTTGCCGTCTATCAGGCAATTATTACAGCGTATGATGGTAAACTTACAACGGTCAGATGGTGGTTTTAATCCACATTTAAAACGTTGTTATAATGAAGTTTTTTTTCCTCTTACCGATGATAACCTTAACAGTGATGAGTTTTTACTTAACTGTTATAACCGACATCAGCAAGGCATTGAAGAATACTTTCAAAACAGAGCACAAGATTTGCTTACCATTGATGTTAGTGATGAAAAAAGTTACCTGAAAATGTTAGCTTTTCTTAATATTGACAGTGCTAATGCGAGAGAGGGCGGTTTTAAACAAATTAATCTAGGCGGTAAAGTAAAAGCCTGGCAAGGTCTTCATAATAAGTTAAAAGTAGAGTCTACCAATAAAGGTAAAATTGATAAGTTACTTTATTAGCCATCTGTATCAAGTAGAGGTGGGGTTAACTATTGTAGAGTGAAAATTTCACAGGTAAGATCACGCCAATTGTGCTATTTAAATAGCGAACGAGACTTCCATTAAATAAATATCGTTTTAGAGAGTAGTAAATATGTTTGAATTAAAACACCACACGGGTCAAGATTGGGTTGATGCCGTTATGGCTGACTTTGGTCATTTTTTACAAGACCATGCCGCCGCTGAGAAAAAAGCCTCGGGTATGGCGATGGCAATGTTATCTCATTATCCAGACAAAGCTAAATTGGTTCGTGCTATGACAGATTTAGCGATTGAAGAACTTATTCATTTCAAGCAAGTTTTAAAGTTACTTATTGCCCGCGACATCACTTTAGGCCAAGATAAAAAAGATCCCTATATCAACCAGCTACGTGCCTTATTTCGTAACGGTAGCAGTTTCTTTTTAATGGATAGATTGCTAGTTGCGGCAGTAATCGAAGCGCGTGGTTATGAGAAATTCTGGTTAGTTTCACAAGCGTTACCTGAAGGGAAAGATCAAGATCTTTATGTCGCTATTGCAAACTCAGAAGAAAAGCATAAAAACTTATTTGTTGAGCTGGCGTATGAGTATTTTGACAAAGCAGAAGTTGATCAGCGTTTAGAAGAGATTCTAATTACTGAAGCTGAAATCTGTGCAGGGCTACCTATTCGCGCAGTGCTTCACTAAATAGTTACTTATCTTATTCGTGTATCGCAAAATTAAGGCGTCTATACCCGTAACCATTCAAAGTGCACTCTGAAACTTGCATCTTGATTGATTACGGGTATTAGATACTCATTGACTAGCGTCAACTCCGTGCCTTTTTCTTTTAATTGAGCGATACACTTTTAAGTTAAGCCACTATATTATCTTTATTGGATCAGAGCTAACTATAAAGTTTTTAACTGTTTAGTTTCTGAATTAACAATCCAAACCTAATCCAAGGTTGAAGTACTTTTTATAACATTATTTTTCTAAAAAATTTGTTATATCTCCTAAACTTGACTCTATTATATCCCCCCTGATTTTAGTCAAAATAACCAGTTAATTGTATTTTTATCATTCGCTATTCTGCTTTGTTTTTCAACTTGTTGTATTTTATCGTTAATATTGTTGGCATTGTCATTGCTACTGTATTTGTTACAGTATTACTCATATGTAAATAAGTAATAAATAACTTATAAGAACAGGGAAAGTAAAATGACCGTTACTCTAACAGATAGACCCATTGAAACCGTTCGTAGTGAAGTGATTGATCAATTGATCATGAATTATAGCCATGGCGAGTTATCTTATGAGGCTTTTGAACGTCGTTTAGACCAAGCCATGGAGTTGGCCAACCATCAAGATTTAGTGGATCTAACAAGCGACTTACCCTTAGCGGTTGATAAAGCGTTTGTGGAAAGTAAAAAACAAGACTTAGCACCTAATTATGTTGCTGGTGAAGCTGAAGAATTGGATTATATGGTTAATATCTTTAGTGGTAGTAACCGTGGCGGTGTCTGGAGAGTAGCTAAAGAAACACGCTATTTAAGTATATTCAGTGGTACTGATATTGATTTTACCGATGCTCAGTTTAGCCAAGAAGTGGTACGCATTAAAATGTTTAGCCTATTTAGTGGTGATACTATTTATGTACCTGAAAATGTCAATGTAGTATCAAAAGCGTTCTGCATCTTTGGCAGCATTGATAATATAGCGCCAAGTCAAACAAGAACATCAACGGTAAATCAAAATAGTGCTAGTAGACCGACCATTATTATAGAAGGTTTCTCTATTTTCAGTGGCGTTAGTATTAAAGTTAAACGTAGTATGAAAGAGCGCTTTGTTGAGCTAGCAGATGGTTTGAAAAAGATGTTTTCGTAATGAATGTTTTTTAGCCAACATTAAATATGAAACAAACCTGTCGCTAATTAAAAGGCTCTACGTAATAGTAGCGCCTTTATTATTTCCCTAACATAGTGATGATTTTCTTTGCTGTGTTTAAATTTCGACCTGTTGCGGATTGACCTAAACAAGCTTCTATATTGGCGACAAGTTTAGAGCGGCCAATACCCACTGGGGCATGTAAGTAAAACACTTTATCTTTTACAAAATAGACTTCAGAACCCGCAAGATATTTAGCCATTTTTTCTTGGTTTAGCGCAATAACATGATGGCAAAAGTAAAAGTGGACAAACTTTCCTTCAAAGGTCTGATAGGGATTATTTGTTAAGGCCATTGAAAATTCATCTTCATGCAAAGTAAATATATTAGGTGAGAAGCCGAAGTTATCTAGCACTATTTTTGTAATAGCTTCAGTAGGATCACTAGCGCTTTTTAACACGACATTACCACTTTGAATATAAGATGAAACATCTTCAAAATGCTTCTGCTCTAGTAATGGCACTAACGCTTTCATCGGTAATAAGTTTTTACCCCCGACATTAATTCCCCTGAACAAGACAATATATTTCTTCATTGTTTACCCTAAAATCAAGACAATTAAATACGCTTAGCGGAAGGTAGCGACTCGTTAAGCCTAACGTCCGTTCAAGAAAACAGTTGTCGTTAGAAAAACACTTACCATGGCGCATTTGAGCGTTCAAGAGACAGTTACCTAGATTAGTGGCAAGTTTACCTTATTCTCTATCGCAGGCGTTTAATTTTTATTCAGCCCCCCGAAAGGCCACGCTAATTGATCATTTTGTGTTTTTAGCTTGAGCAATGAAATCGTTTAAGTAGTCAAGATGCTGATCGGTCTTGCGAATACCGACAAAAATCTGTTTATTAATACCTTTCTCTCCAAAACGAAGACTCTTGATAGGCATTGATTTTGCGTATTCATCTACTAACCAGCCCGGCAAAGCACAAATACCTCGACCAGCGGCAACCATCTGTAACATGATCTCAGTTGTTTCAATGTTTGTGTGTTTCTTTACCGAACACTTTGCTGGATTAAGAAATTGACTAAAAATATCGAGTCTCAGGGGCTCAACAGGGTAACTAAACAGTACTTCTTCGCTGAGTTGCTCAGGTAAGACAAAATCTTGCTTGGCAAGTTTGTGAGACGCGGAAACGACCAGTCTATGTTCATAGTCAAAAACGGGTATGTAGTCTATTTTAGGTTTAAATAGCGGATCTGGTGTAATAAGTACATCTATCTCGTAGCTGAGTAATGCACCTAAAGCGCCAAATTGGAACTCCTGTTTCACGTCCATATCAATGGCTGGCCATTGCTCAAGATAAGGCTGAATTACTCTAAGTAGCCATTGATAACAAGGATGGCACTCCATTCCAATTCGTAGCGATCCCATTTCACCTTTTGCAATTTGATTCAATAATAATTCAGTGTGTAAAAACTGAGGCAATACTCTATTAGCAAGCGTTTGAATGCGTTCTCCAGCGGCGGTAAGACGCAAATTTCGACCGTCTTTTTTCCATATCGGAGTACCAATTTTACCTTCTAATTTTTTGATACTGTGACTTAATGCAGATTGAGATAAGTGCAACGAATCAGCAGCTTTAGTCAGGGTTCCATGCTCTTTTATTGCCGTTAGTATTTCTAAATGAATCCTTTCTAACACCGGTTAACTCCTCGCTTTAATGATGAACTTGTTTGATTGATGAGTGCAGTTCATTTTATCAATCAAACAAGTTCATTTACAATTATCATTTACTGTTTAACAAGCATTTATAGGGATTTAATCTATAAGAAAAGTTGCGCCAACATACGTAAGCCAGTAAATAGTAATACCAAGGCAAAGATTTTTTTCAGTTTTACCGCATCTAATTTTGCTGCCAGTGATGCCCCTACCGGTGCGAATAGTACCGTTAGCGGCACAATACAAATGAAGGCAAATAGATTGACTAAGCCAAATGTGCCCGCTGGTGCATCGGTTGGTGTACTACCCAAGGTCAACATTGTTAGCGCACCTGGCAACGAAATGATTAACCCTATTGCCGCAGCTGTGCCAATGGCCTTGTGGGTGGGATAATTATATAGGGTGAGTAGTGGAACCGAGAGTGTGCCGCCGCCGATCCCTACCATAGAACTGAAAAATCCAATGGATGCCCCCATAACTGTTTGTCCTGTTGCATTAGGTAGTTTTGGGTACAGAGCAGATTTCCCCGTTCGGAGCAGCATGTTTAGTGCCGATAAAACCGCTATCACCCCAAACAACATCGCAAGCACAGTACCTTCAACGCGAGTCACTAACCAGCTACCAGCCAATACTCCCATAAGAATAAATACAGCCCAACGTTTGAGCAGGTCAAAATCAACATTACCTTTTTGATTGTGAGAACGAATTGAACTAATGGACGTTGGTACTATGGTGGCCAGTGAGGTTGCTGTCGCAATTAGCATCGCAGATTCTGGTGATACGCCAAAGCTCTGGAACAAGAAAAATAGCACAGGTACGATGACGATACCGCCACCTACGCCTAACAAACCAGCTAAAATTCCTGCGAATACACCTGTGACAACCAATGCTAAAAAGGGTGAGATATTATTTGTTATAACTTCAATGATATTCATTAATGACTACTTCTATTTTTAACATGCTGATGGAGTTTACTCATGAAATAGTGGTAAACGTCATCTTCGAAGTCTCTGATCGAAGATCCATTGCTCTTTAGACACATCAAACCCGATAAACATACTATGGGGATCACGATCCAGAGCCAAGTGCTTAGGCATGATTTTTAATAACGGCAATGACCTTACTATCAATTCAAGAGGCCATTACAAACAGTTAAAAAGTATGCCCCTATTTTTTAGGCATTATTATATTGATTCGTTACTGATGGAGAGTTCCTTTCGGATTATTTCTGCACCTGCAGTTAACGCATTTAACTTCCCTCTTGCTACGTCACGAGATAAAGGGGCCATGCCACAGTTGGTGCAAGGATAAAGCTTGTCGGCATCGACAAACTTAAGTGCTTTTCGTAGGGTATCTGCTACTTCCTCAGGTGTTTCAATGGTATCGGTTGCGACATCTATTGCCCCTACCATTACTTTTTTACCACGAATGAGTTCAAGTAACTCCATTGGAACATGAGAGTTGTGACATTCTAGTGAGATAATATCGATAGTAGATTTTTGCAGTTTGGGGAAAGCTTCTTCATATTGTCGCCACTCTGACCCTAACGTTTTTTTCCAATCGGTATTCGCTTTGATACCATAGCCGTAGCAAATATGTACAGCCGTTTCACACTTAAGTCCTTCAATTGCTCTCTCTAAACAAGCAATACCCCAATCATTAACCTCATCAAAAAATACATTAAATGCAGGCTCATCAAATTGGATAATATCAACACCTGCCGCCTCTAATTCTTTGGCTTCTTGATTGAGAACTTTGGCAAACTCCCAAGCAAGTTCTTTCCGACTTTTATAATGATCATCATAAAGCGTATCTATCATTGTCATGGGACCAGGCAGAGCCCATTTAATAGGTTGCTTAGTTTGCTGACGTAATAACTTGGCATCTTCAACAAAAACTGGCTTTTGGCGACTAACAGGGCCAACGACCGTTGGGACACTTGCATCATAACGATCACGAATTTTAACGGTTTTACGTTTCTCAAAATCAACACCGTTGAGGTGCTCAATAAACGTAGTAACAAAATGCTGCCGCGTTTGCTCGCCATCGCTGACAATATCAATACCTGCTTGTTGCTGATCTTGTAATGATAAACGTAAAGCATCGTGTTTACCGTCAGTTAGTTCCTCTCCTTGTAATTTCCAAGGTGACCAAAGAGTCTCAGGTTGTGCAAGCCAAGAGGGTTTAGGCAAGCTGCCTGCTGTTGAAGTAGGTAATAGTACCTTAGGAGTATTAGTTTTCATGATAAAGATGCCGTATATTTTAAATTAATTATTGAACTAAGCTATTGAACTAAGCTCTTGAACGTAGTTAGCTGACCATTGCTCAAGAACAGTTTGGTGCGGTTTAATGAAGTGTTCCTCAGTAAATTTAGCCTGCTCTGTAGCTAATTGGCCACGCTCTTCTCGATCATAAACAATTTGAGTTAGTGAATGATCTAGGTTCTTTAAATTTGGTTGATAAGATTTTCCTGCAACAGCATTAGCGTTATAAATCTCAGGTCGGTATATTTTTTGAAAAGTTTCCATTGTGCTAATAGTGCTTATCAGCTCAAGGCTAGTGTAATCATTCAATAAATCACCAAAGAAATAGAAAGCCAAAGGCGCAACACTATTTGGCGGCATAAAATAACGAACCTGTAAGCCCATTTTTTTGAAATATTGCTCAGTTAAAGAAGATTCATTTGGCTGGTATTCAACACCTAATACCGGATGCTGATTTTCAGTTCGATGATAGGTCTTAGTATCAGAAACACTGAGACATATAACGGGTGTTTTATTAAAGTTTTGTTTGTAAACATTTGAATTCACAAAAGACTGAAAGAGTTTTCCATGGAGTTCACCAAAGTTATCTGGAATGCTAAATTTCGGTTGGTCTTTATTATGCTCTTGCAGTAATACACTAAAATCATAATCTCGGACATAAGAGGAGAAATTATTCCCTACAATACCTTCAATACGCTTGTTCGTTTGGTGATCTACAATATTCGTTTTCAATATTTCAATCGATGGGAAGGCCTGACCGTTGTCTTCAATATCCATATCAACAGAAATGATTTCAAGTTCGACAGAATAACGGTCTGCTTTGGGGTTATCCCAATTAGCCAAGGCATTAAAACTATTATCAATCATCTTTAAAGCGTTGCGTAAGTTCGCTTGACGGTAACTTCCTCTGGCCAAGTTAGCGAAGTTGGTCGTGATACGCGTCTTGTCTGAGGGGTGATAATTTTCATCGAGACAAATGCTCTTAATAGTAAAGGTAAAGTTTGTATTCATTGTGATACGTATCCTATTTTCTTAGAAAAATTCTGAATTTATTGTTTGCTCTCTCTCTAGACTTTCCAATCTGCTTTACTGATTTTCTCAGCCAGTAGTCTTCACCGTATTTTTTGGTTTATGCTAAAGGCTAAACTGTAATATTGTCTAAAGTTAAAAGCAGAGTGTATTTTATACTTGGTTCGTTATATGAATAAAATTGATTTTATTTCATTGATATATGAGGTTTGCTCATGGATCTTACTGTTCGTAGGCTTGGTAACATTTCTACCAGTCATTCGGGGTTATACGATCACTTGGAATTATTCAAATGCGAGTATGACTGCACATTTACCTGCTTCTATTTAAGTTGATTATTTGATGTCTTAATGAGGTTGGCTTTATGGTATTAGTGATTGTGCTGGGGGGAATGTAAAATTAGAGGCAGCATAAACCGTAACAAATAAGTTAATTATTCTCACTTGGTGACGTATTTCTCATTATTTATGACGATCAGCGCAGAAATAATAAAACGGAATAAAGATAACGGCACATCAATTAGAGTTAATGCTCAGCTGTTGATGTAAGAAGTGCTATAATAGGTCATACCACTTTAATATACATTTACCTTAAGGCTTTTTATGCGCTTTCTTTCCCGTCGTCTTGTTATGCCAAACGATTTAAACTATGCCAACTCTCTATTTGGTGGTCGTGCCCTAGAATGGATTGATGAAGAAGCGGCTATTTACGCTATTTGCCAGTTAGAAACTAATTGCCTGGTGACTAAACATATTGGTGAAATTAGTTTTGAGTCTCCAGCAATGCAGGGAGATGTGGTTGAATTTGGCTTAGTGACTAAAAAGGTAGGGCGCACGTCTATTACCGTTACTTGCTTAGTACGTAATAAAGCCACTAAAAAAACCATCTGTTTGGCGGATGATATCGTTTTTGTACAAGTGGATCCTGAATCACGTTTACCGATCCCACATGGAAAAACGCTGGAAGCATTGGAAACGCAAACTAAAGTAGAAATAAATACCCTTAATATGTAGTTTTTGTTTCTTGACCGCTATTGCTAAGCACTAGTGTTGCTAAGTAAGGTGCTTAGCAATACACTAGCTATATAACTTATTTACCGTCCTTTATTATTATGTCCTCAGATCGCTTTGGCACTAGTGCCAACTACAAACAACAAGAAAAAGGTTATCGTGACCGTGCATTAAAATTATTCCCTTGGGTATGTGGCCGTTGTGCACGTGCTTTTGAATTTTCTAACTTGAGAGAGTTGACCGTACATCATATGGATCACGATCATACTAATAATCCAAATGACGGCAGTAACTGGGAATTGTTATGTATCTATTGTCACGACAACGAGCATGCCAAATATACAGACCATGCTAATTATAAAACTGAAGTGAAAGCTGGCGATACCAACCAAGATACCGCCACCTATAATCCATTCGCGGATTTAAAATCGATGTTAAAGAAGTAGTTAATACCACCTCAGAATTACGCCTGGGGTTTTGTAACTACTTCTACACGTCTTCCTGAGTGAGATACTGTTCATACCCTGAAATGCCAAAAAAACGAACTGATTTTTTTAGTTTGATTTTTTTGGCAATTAGCAGTTCATCACAATACACTTTCACGACTTGTTTCTCGCCATTACTGTCAGTGTCATAATCATGTTTACTATTGAGCCTAAGATTATCAAACTCAGTTTTCATAATTAATTTCATTGTTTAAATACTCCGTCAAAAATAAAAACTTAGCTAATAAATAGTCTTATAGCTTATTAATATCTTTTTGAACTTGATAGCCTTCATCAGTCACAATGGTTTCAAGTACTTGAATACGTTCATTCAATGCCTGTATTTCTTTTATTAGCTCATCAGTTTTGTCATCTGCGTTGTTATTATGTTCGATTGTTTTTTCTTTGAATTCTAAGTGTTTGTTAAACATTTTATATAAAACAACTGATACTACGCAAACAATCACAACTACCATAGTTGTACCATTCATAAATAATTCCTTTTTTTATTGTTAATATTAATAGTAATCTTAAGGTTACAGACAATACAGTTTAACGATTACACTAACTGTTTTTTTACTTTCAATGGCAATTTCTTCTCATGTCGATGGTAAAAACTGACCACAATAAAGAGTAATATAATAAAGGGTAAACTGGTTACCACAACCCAATGCCAACCCGCATTAAACAATACCCAACCCGCTAATAATGACGCGGCGGCTTGAAAGCCAAACAAGATAAAGTCATTGGTTGCTTGCACTTTATGACGCTCGCTGGCGTGATAACTTTGCGGTAATAACGAGGTACCAGTTAAGAATAAGAAATTCCAACCAATGCCCAATAAAATAAGTGCCCACCAGTAGTGCATTACTTCATGACCGGATAACGCAATAAAGGCAACTATCGCATAAATTAACGTACCAATTAACATAAGCCCTTTTAGCTTTACGTATTTTACTAACCATGGGGTAAATAATGAAGGTAAGTACATGGCAGCAATATGGCTTTGAATAACCCACTTTGTTTCTTGCAGGCTGTGGCCTTGCATATGATGCATGCTAATCGGCGTTGCGGTCATTAAATAACTCATTAACGCAAAACCTATGGTAGCGGTACACACAGCAATTAAAAAGATGGGCTGTTTCGCAATAACTTTTAACTCTCTTGCCTCACCAACAACTTCATTTCCATTCACCGGCGGGTTTTTAAAGAGGGTCATCATTAACATTGCACAGAGAATAAAGGGAACGAGTAATAAGAAGGAGCCAGCATAGCCGTGTGGTGACGCTAGCCACTCTTTACCTACTACGGCGATTTCAGGTCCCAAAAAGGCGGCAAATACACCACTAAGCATTAATATCGATAATATTTTAGGAACATCATCAGCATTTAAGCTACTTTCAATAGCGGCAAAGCGAAGCTGTTGAATGAACGCTCCGCCGACACCAACTAACAAACTGGCAAAACAAAAGAGCTCAAATAGTGCCAGTTTTGCCGAGGTAATTGCTAAAAAAACCGCAAGTAAAGAGCAACTTAATCCGGTATATATAGCAAACTTTCTGCCTTTGTTTTTAGCTAGCATAGCAGCAGGAATAGAGCCTGCAGCCACACCTAAAATCATTAAGGTAATGGGCAGCGTTGCCAGTGACGGATCATCAGCCATTTTGCTGGATAATATGCCGCCGATAAAAACAATAATAGGTGAAGCGGACATAACTAAAGGCTGTGAAATAAATAATAACCAAATATTTCTCGGCAAGGTAAATATACGAGAAAGTACAAAGGCCGTTAACAATAAAAGCGCGATAGTAATCAGGATATTAATTGGCATATTATTTCAGTTTAGTTTAGGTCAGGTCAGCTTCATTTTTGAGATGTTTAAATAATAGAACCGCTTAGCCAGGTTGCATGGCAAGAATGGCTTTGATATCGATTGTTTGGTCATAACGGATCATGGCTTCTTGTCGTTTAACGCGGGCTATTACGGCCATTCTATCAGACAGTTCGTTACCCTCTATGTTGGCATGACCTTTAACGTGACGAATAGTTATTTTAGTGTGTATGGTTTTATAGAGCGCGTAACATTGCTGTACTAGTGCTAGGTTTTTAATTTCTTCGCCTTTACCACGGGTCCAGCCTTTTGCTTGCCAACCTTTAGCCCACTTAGTAATACAATCAATTGAATACTTTGAATCAGATAATATGCAAATACTCTTTTCGCTATCTTTTGTAATAAAGTGCTGCGCTATTTGGAATGAAGAAAGTAAACCATTTAATTCTGCAGTATTGTTGGTGCCATTGGGGTGATACAAACCGTAATACAAAGAAGTGACTTTACCTAGTTCATAAACTGCAATACCGGTGCCTGATTTTCCAGGGTTAGGTGAACAAGCGCCATCGCAATAAATTTCAATATCACTTGGGCCATTAGGGCTAATAGTGGCTGTTTTACCACTTGCCTTACTCGTCGTTTTACGAGTTGATGTCGGTGCGGTAGTTGTACCACCTTTACTTAATGACCGTTGCATCAATGCTTTGGTATACGTTGAAGCAAACGCTTGGTCTGCGGCACTTTTTGATTCAAAACCCATATATTGAGCATCAGAGCGACCGGCAGTGTGTTGCTGAACTTCAGGCCAAGTAGTAAATACACCCGTTTGGGCGCCTTTCCAGATAACGTAGAATTTTTTACTCATAACGTAATAGCTAACTCTTATTTAAAGATATTTGATGATAAATGTACATAGTGAATAATGTACTTAATTATTAGCATTATCAGCAATAAGTGAGTGCTTAGCTACTAAAAAATAGCAAGATATAAAATTATGTTTATGCAAGTTAATACGTGAACAAAATACCTAGTGTTTTGAGTAAACAGCATCGTTAGCATGTTTGAATTATTGTAATCCTTTCATTAAGCGCCTATGTATCAGACGTGTGCCAACAAATACAGTAACAATAACAATAGGTACAGCAAAGCCACTGACTAGTTCATGGTTATATTTAATACCCAAGGTGGGTAATGACGTTAGCATGGTCTCAAATAATTGCATGCCATAATAACTGATCGCTGCCACGGATAAGCCTTCAACGGTTTGTTGCAAACGCATTTGTACGTGCACACGATGGTTCATTGATTTTAATAAGATTTGATTTTGTTCTTGTAACACCATATCAACCCGTGTGCGTAATAAATCACTAGCACGGGTGACTCTCCTCGAAATATCTTCTAAGTGATTAGCCGCGGTTTGACAGGTTTTAACTGCAGGGGTAATTCTACGCATTAAGAACTCTTGCAAGGTCATATAACCAGGGATTTCTTCTTCTTTTAGTTCGTCCATTCGTTGCAAGGCGACATCGTAATATGCATTAGTAGCAGAAAAACGATAAGTGCTTTGACTACGATAATCTTCTACTTTTGCCGCTATCTTAGATACTTGTGTTAGTAGTTCTCTATCGCTTTTATCAGTGCCTAAGGCTATATAAGTGGTCACTTGTTGCAGTTGTATATCGAGTTGATTCAGTTCACTGTTAATTTCTTGAGCTAAAGGTAAGCCCAGCGTTGCCATTAACCGATAAGTATCGAGTTGTAATAATTGTTGAACTAATCGACCGAGCTGCGCAGCCGATAAGTCTTGTTGGTATATCAGAAAACGGCCAAAACCATCTTCATGTAATTTAAATGAACTCCATACTTTCGCCTGTGAATTTACCGGAGCGCTGGCGATCAATGACATATTGTCAAAAAAATGTTCAACCTTGTGTGTTATAGCTTTATCAATACTTTCAGACTCAATGACTAAGTGAACTGCAGAGATGACTTGACCAGGCATTTTGTCAAACCAATCACTGGGGACATAATCAATCGCATTTTTAATAAAGGGCAGAACAGTTAAGGGCGCTTGATGAATAAAGGTATAGGTGGAATATTCTAAATGGCGTTCCCAACGAAGGCTAAATAAACCAAAGTCTTGATAAAAACAGGGCATTGACTCTGCGGGTGAGTTTACTTGAAATCTATTACATAAAAGTGAGATAAACTCATGCTCTTCTTGCTTTAATTTCCCTTGATGCTGAATTGCAATGTGGGTAAGTTGAGCAGGGGAGGCTATTGATTGAAAAGGTCTGTTGTGTAATTCGTTATAGAGTTTTTCTCGTAGCGGGTGAATTGCTATTTTACTCAATGAGGATAAAGGCAGTACGGTATTTTCAGATAATTCGTTCGATATTAGCTCATTCGATATTAGTTCATTTAGCAATGTACTACCTCTCTCTTTTTTTATATTTTTTATCAGATATATGTATACCCAATCAACCTCAGGATGCAGGATTCAGCTGGAATTATAAACGCCTTTAAGCAAGGCCTTGATTGAAAAGAATGGTTATTCCCTTATCGAAATCAATAACGTAGCATAAAGCGTTTATAAACCAGCCCTGTGGGGACGGCTGAGCAAATCATATTCATCGTTGCGTATGTAATTAAGGGAATTACCCTTAGTAAAATACGCGCCTTGATTATGAATCACCCAGCCGTCCTGAAACGAGCATCTTGAGGTTGTTTGGGTATAAGCCTTAATACTCGCTTAAATATACCTAGGCCTATGACGGATATTAAAATAACGACTAACCGATATATTAAATCATCTTTCAATAAGCAGGTTATTTAGGCGCTGAATAAACAGTATTTCCGTTTAAGATGGCTTGGTATAACAACTGACAGTAATCAGTTATAAAGAGTATTGTGTGTGAGCTACTTAAAGTATAAAAAAGCCAACCGAGTGATATCACAGGGTTGGCTGATTATTGTGGGAGCTTTTAAGGCGTTCGGTTAGAAGAAACCGAGCGGATTAACATCATAACTAACCAGCAAGTTTTTGGTTTGCTGGTATTGCTCTAATGCCATTTTATGGGTTTCACGACCAACACCTGATTTTTTATAACCACCGAATGCCGCATGAGCAGGGTACATGTGATAACAATTGGTCCAAACACGGCCCGCTTCAATTTTTCTGCCCATACGATAAGCACGGTTCATATCACGAGACCAAACGCCTGCACCTAAGCCAAACTCAGAGCCATTAGCTAGTGCAAGTGCTTCGGCTTCGTCTTTAAAAGTACTTAATGAAATCACAGGACCAAAAATTTCTTCTTGGAAGATACGCATATCATTAGTGCCTTTTAACAAGGTAGGCTGAATATAGAAACCACTGTTTAGCTCATCCGTTAGTTGTTCAACGTTACCGCCCATAAGGACTTCAGCGCCTTCTTTTTTACCTATCTCAATGTAACTTAATATTTTATCAAATTGTTGCTTTGATGCCTGAGCACCAACCATGGTGGTGGTATCTAATGGATTACCACGCGTAATAGCTTTGGTACGTTCAATAACTTTTTCGATAAATCTGTCATAAATATCTTCTTGAACGAATAAGCGTGATGGGCAAGTACATACTTCCCCCTGGTTAAAGTAGGCCAATATTGCGCCTTCAATACATTTACTTAAATATTCATCTTCATGATCAAGCACATCTTCAAAGAAAATATTGGGTGATTTACCGCCAAGCTCTACCGTTGAAGGAATAATATTCTTCGCAGCAGCTTGCATGATTTTTTCACCGACAGGTGTTGAACCAGTAAACGCAATTTTAGCTATACGGGTACTTGTGGCTAATGCTTCACCAGCCTCAGCGCCAAAACCATTAACCACGTTGAGTACACCAGCGGGTAATATGTCTTCAATTAATTCCATCATCACTAAAATTGAAGCAGGGGTTTGCTCAGCAGGTTTAAGCACCACACAATTACCTGCAGCTAATGCGGGCGCAAGTTTCCAAGCAGCCATTAATATTGGGAAGTTCCAAGGGATTATCTGACCGACAACACCTAAAGGCTCATGAAAATGATAAGAAACCGTTTTTTCATCTAATTCCGCTAATGAACCTTCTTGAGCACGTAAACAGCCGGCAAAGTAACGGAAATGATCAACTGCCAGTGGAATGTCTGCCGCTAAGGTTTCACGAACGGCTTTACCATTGTCCCACGTTTCAGCAACAGCGAGTAATTCTAGGTTTTGTTCTAATCTATCAGCAATTTTCAATAACGCATTTGAGCGATCGGTTACCGAGGTTGTTCCCCAAGCTTCTTTCGCTTTATGTGCAGCATCAAGTGCTAGTTCTATGTCAAGGTGATCTGATTGCGGTATCTGACAAATTACTTGACCATTTACCGGGCTAATATTATCAAAGTATTTACCATTTTGAGGCTCAACCCATTGACCACCAATAAAGTTTTGGTAGCGTGTTTTGAAACTCATTACTGCATTTTCTGAACCCGGTGCTGCATATATCATAACATTTCCTCTTAAGTTGAACGCTGAATTAGCAATGCATTACTTTTAGTTTTTTGTAATGGTGTAAAGCGATTGCTCGTTATTATTGTTGTATTTTTGATTCATACCAATCGGACTAATTTATTGGCCACTTAGCGATAATTAAAAGGCATAGAGGCAAGGCATTTATTGAAGAAAATGGTTATTCCCTTTTCAAAATAAATAACGCAGCATATAAGCCTTTTAAACTCGCCCTTCGGGAGCTCATTAGCAAACTGATAACTTTACAAAATGAATGAAATATAGAATAACTATGGTTAATCTATTTTGTTCGTTCTAAGCTCGTTAATGTAGTTCTAAGTTGGTCGATTAATTAATCCGTTTGGTATATGGTTATTTACCTTAGTCAATTAGCGATCACTTAACTGTGCTGTAAATTCAGAAAACTTGCCTGTAAGTTCACATTAACGGATTAATTTTTATGATCACACAAGCCATTGATAGTGTTAGACAGCCACCTAAAGTGCTGGTTGAAAATAAACTTACCTTTGCAGGTCCTGAATCTGAGTTGAGTATTTATGATACTTATCAAGCAGCGAAGAAGGTGAAGTTACATTCTGATCAATTACTTTTTTGCGCTATGGTGACGGGTAAAAAAGTAATGCACAGCGCGCAAGATGATTTTCATGGTGAGTTTTTACCCCATGAATCTTTTATTATGGCGCCGGGAAGATCAGTAGAAATTGATTTCCCTATTGCCAAACTTGCTGAGCCGACCACCTGTTTAGCGATAGAAATATCCAGTGATAGGGTACAGCAGGTGTCTGCCATGTTGAACCAGCAACAGCCACTCAATCAGGCGTTTGGTCATTGGCAATATGACCAAAAACTGGTGCATACTCATCACAATAGTGAAACTCAAAACGTCTTAAATCGTATTGTGAACATTTATTCAGAAAACCATCCAGACCGAAGTGCTATGGTTGCGCTGGCGGTATCAGAGCTAACTATTCGATTATTGCACCAGCAAACGCGTGAATTTATTTTGGCATTTTCACAGCAAGAGCCAGATAACAATGGCTTAAATGCCGCATTAAATTATATTGAACTGCATATAAATGAAAATGTTAATATTGATGATTTAGCGCGGATATCTTGCATGAGTCGAACCAAGTTTTTTTATGAGTTTAAATTACATTTAGGCTGCAGCCCTATGGCTTATCAATTACAAAGTCGGTTGAAGCAAGCGGCGAGTTTATTGAAAAAAGGTCAGCAGGTTACTCAAACATGTTTTGCCTTAGGCTTTACTAATAGCAGTCACTTTAGCCGTTGTTTTAAAAAGTTTCATGGCATCAGCCCTCGTCAATACAAAGAACGTTATTTAGCTAGTTTGATATAATACCAAGTATGGCTAGCCACGCTGGCTAAAAGCTTGTTAAAATCGCGTCATTATAATAGATATATTAGGATTTTCATGGCGATTAACTGGTTTCCAGGCCACATGCACAAAGCGCAAAAAGAAATAAAAGAGATATTACCGCAAATAGATGTGGTTATTGAAGTGTGTGATGCGCGTTTACCCTTTAGTAGTGAAAACCCTATGATCACTGAGATCAGAGGTGATAAACCACTGATAAAGATCCTTAATAAAAGTGATTTAGCGGATCCTGAAAGCACTAAGATATGGTTAGAGTATTTAGAGTCGCAGCATAATGTAAAAGCGATTGCTTTAACCACCGAGCAGCCGGGTGTAGCAAAAAATCTTGTCGGTTTAATTCGTAAGATGGTGCCGAATAAAGATGAAGAAGGCAAGCAAATCAATGCGATGATAATGGGGATACCTAATGTTGGTAAATCAACATTACTCAATACCTTAGTAGGCAAAGCAAAAGCTAAAGTGGGTAATGAGCCTGCAGTAACTAAAGGTCAACAGCGTATTCGTCTTGAAGAAGGTTTATACCTTTTCGATACTCCGGGTATGTTATGGCCTAAAATAGCCAATGAAAACTCTGGTTATCGCTTAGCGGTATCAGGCGCGGTAAAAGATACTGCTTTTGATCATGATGATATTGCCTATTTTGCCGCAGATTATTTACTAAAGAATTACCCTAAACGCGTAATGGACCGTTATAAGCTTAGCGAGTTACCAGCACACGAAGAAGACTTAATAGAAGCGATTGGCCGTAAACGCAGCTGTGTTAAAAGTGGCGGTCGTGTTGATTTACATAAAGCGTCAGTTATTCTAATTAATGAGATTCGTGATAAAACTCTCGGTGCTATTTCCTTTGAATTACCGGATATCATTGATGCAGAAAACGCTCACTTCACAGAATTAGAAGAAAAACGTATTGCCGCGAGAGAAGCTAAAAAAGCAGCACGTGGTCGTGGTCGTAAAAACAAGCGTTAATAGAGTCTCACTTGGATGGGCGGAAATAAAACTATCAGCTTGAGGCACGATTGTTTTACTCTCAGAAAAACGAGCGAGTATTAGAAACAGCGAGAGAAACTAAAAAAGCAGCACGTGGTCGTGGTCGTAAAAATAAACGTTAATTGATTTATATCTAACATGTGACATGAGCAGAAGCTTTAGTAGTGATGTGTAATCGTTAACTTTAATAATAATTTGTTAATAACAAGGTTTTAATCATGAGTGAAACAACAACATTTAGTTTACATCCTCAATTAGCTCTCGATGGTATTGAGTTAGCTGATTTTCCTTTGTGTAAATTACTATTATGTAACGATAGTGCTTACCCTTGGTTTATTTTAGTGCCTAAGGTTGCTGATATTAATGAAGTATTTCAATTAGAATGGGAACAGCAGCAGCAACTACTTAATGAGTCGAGTTTATTGAGTGAATTGCTAATGCAAGTGTTTGCTGGCGATAAAATGAATGTTGCCGCACTCGGTAATGTGGTTGAGCAATTACATGTTCATCATGTTGTTCGTTTTAAAGCCGATGCACAATGGCCAAAACCTATTTGGGGTCAGCAAGCGTTAACGCCTTATTCTGATGACGAATTAGCAGCATTAAAAGATAAGTTATTACCTCAACTAGCGATTATCTTTACAGAGAAATAATTGCCTAAGAAATAGTTTTAACAACTAACTTACTAAATTTATTTAGTAAGTAGAAATATCTTTATAAAAAGCCTCAATATGTGAACAACATATTGAGGCTTTTTTATGTACTGCAATTTGTAACTGTTGTTGCTAACAAGCTCTGACAGTTATCATGAAAGCGGCTAAGAGCATAAGCTAACTAAGCTGCACTAGCGGCTTTAGTGATGCTAGTGACGTTCTCACAGGTACTTAGTGTTACCTTGGCTAATGCTTGCGTTAAATCAGCAACAATATCCTCAACACTTTCTAAGCCAACGGAAATACGTATTAAACTATCACTGATACCGGCATCAGCTCGTTCTTCAGGCGTGTAAGGCGAATGCGTCATGGAAGCAGGGTGCTGAATTAATGACTCAGCATCACCTAAACTTACCGCAATAGAGAATAGCTCCATGGCATCAATAAATGTGGTGCCACCGGTCAGATCAGTATTTAATTCAAAAGCGATAACACCGCCCGCGGCCTTCATTTGCTTTCCAATAAATTTGTAACCTGAATGGCTTTTAAGACCTGGGTAGTAAACTTCGTTAACCATAGGGTGTTGTTCTAAAAACTCAGCTACCGTTTGAGCATTGCTGCAATGTCTATCCATTCGAATAGGTAATGTTTTAAGGCCTCGTATAATTAACCAAGCATCATGAGGACTTATTGTTGCGCCAATATCTTTTAGGGTAGTCATTTTGATTTCATTGATCATATCAAAACTACCACAAACGATACCAGCGACAACATCGCCATGACCATTGAGGTATTTAGTCGCACTATGGACAACAACATCAGCACCAAATTTTGCCGGCTGCTGTAAAACTGGGGTAAGGAAAGTATTATCTACGATGGACAATAATTTGTATTCTTTAGCAATAGCACAAATTTTTTCTAAATCTAATACCACTAAATTTGGATTGATGGGTGTTTCTAAAAAGACTAATTTGGTATTTTCTTTAATGGCTGCTTTGATATTTTCAGGCTCTGTCATATCGACAAAAGTTACTTCGATATTAAATTTTTTGAACATATGATTCATCAATGCAAATGAACAACCATAAACTGCTTTTGACGAAATCATATGATCGCCAGCTTGTAAGTTAGTTAATAACGCTGCAGAAACTGCTGCCATACCTGTAGCTGTTGCGGCTGCATCATCCATACATTCTAATGCGGCAACGCGTAGTTCTAATTGGCGAGTCGTTGGATTGCCTAAGCGGGTATAAATATAACCTTCACTCTCACCGGAAAATCGGTCGCCACCTTGTTTAGCATTATCAAAAATAAAGGTTGAGGTTTGATATAAAGGCGTGGCAAGCGAGCCGAACTGTTTATCATCAATTCTGCCAGCGTGAATGGCGTTAGTTTCAATATTCTTGCTCTTAAACTTAGTCATAGCTTCTCTTCCAAAGTGAGGTGAAATTATTATTTTTATTATTTATTTGATAATGGCCAACGGGACTTAGTACATAAGCTCCACGCTTATATAGTTGTTGCAACTAGTGTATTGCAACTATGTAGCCAATATGTAAATCAGTTATTTTTCAATCACTTATGTTTTAATCGCAATAATAGGGTAAGGTTTTGTAATAAATTAATGACAACTCAGCGTGATTGAAAGTGATTTTCAGTTAAAAGTAGTACTCAAACTCATTAAAAGTGATGCTAATCATGTTTGTACTAATATCATTACTGTGTCATATTTACATTACAAATCACTTTTAACGTCACTACTTATGCGTATTGTTATTGAATCAAGCGATAGAATTGGTATTTCACAAGAAATATTGGCAGTGTTTGCCAAACAAGCTTGGAATTTAAAAGCGGTTGAAATAATCAGCTGCTTTACCTATGTGCACGTTCAATATGACGCGCTAACCTTGTCTTTAATTAGAGAGTGTTTAGCCAGTGTTAGGGGAGTGATAAGTGTTGATATGATCAACCTATTACCCAGCGAGCAGCGAGAGAATCATTTACAAGCACTATTAGATAAAATGCCAGAGCCTATTATCGATGTTGATAATAATGGCTTAATTTTAGCGATGAATAAGGCCAGTCACAAACTTCAGCCAGCAGCCGGAGACGACGCACATGATTTGGTTGCGACTGACTATTTGGGCAAGCCAATAGAAGCATTTATTGGTCAAATTAATAAAAAAATGCTCACTAATACTGCCACGAGTCAGGCAGTGACTCTTCAAGGTAAAGCTTACATACTTGATATAAGCCCTGTAATATCGAAATCCGTAAATCAATTAGCAATACACAGCGACAAAAAAATAAGCGGCTTTGTATTACTGCTACGTTCGATGAAAACCTTAGGGCGACAAATATCTTTGATGCAAAGTCATCAAGAGCACAGTTTTGACAATATTATTGGCCAATCAAAAAGCATCAGTTTAATTAAGGCGCAAAGTAAACGTTTTGCTGAATTGGATTTACCGGTTTTAATCAGTGGTGAAACGGGTACCGGTAAAGAATTAATCGCGAGGGCATTACATCAAGCCAGCTCCAGATCCAAAGCACCTTTTTTAGCCATTAATTGTTCGGCATTGCCAGAGCATTTGTTAGAAAGTGAACTCTTTGGTTACGCCAGTGGTGCCTTTACCGGCGCTCAAAAAGGCGGAAAACCTGGTTTAATTGAAATGGCCGAAGCAGGGTGTTTATTTTTAGATGAAATTGCTGAAATGTCACCCTATTTACAAGCTAAACTATTACGTTTCTTACAGGATCTAACTTATCGCCGTGTTGGTGGTACTAAAGAGCTTGTCGCTAATATTCGTATTATCAGTGCCAGTCACCAAAACTTAGCCAAGTTAATCAGTGAAAAAACCTTTCGAGAAGATCTCTATTATCGTCTTAACGTACTTAGTATTGAATTGCCTCCGTTAAGAGATCGCATTGAGGATATGAGTTTGTTAGCAAACCTCTTTATTGAAAATGCAGCCAAACAAGTCAATAATAGTCAACAGACGAATATTGCTAAGCCTAAATTGACCGCAGATGCACTTACCATATTGCAGGACTTTGCTTGGCCAGGAAATATCAGACAATTACAGAATGTACTATTTAGTGTAATAGCCTTAAGTAATGGCGGAGATATTTGTGCTGATGATTTACTACAAGTACTCAATAAACATGTTGGTAATCAGCCACCAGATAGTGAGAAGGGTATTGAGACAATTACAGATTGGTCTAGTGCTCAGGCAGATTTCGAAGCTAAATTGTTAGCACAGCTGCACCCATTATTTCCAACCACACGAAAGTTAGCTGAGCGTTTAAACGTTTCACACAATAAAATAGCAATGAAGTTAAGAGAACATGGCATAAAGTGATATTTAAGCAGTTTGGATACATTAGTCGGAAGTCAATTTAGTGACCAATAAAAAATTACAGCATTTCTATATTGCTCAAGAGCAATCCATTTACTTACTTAGTCATAAAGATGCGACTAAGTTAAAACAATGGGTTGATCTTTGTCAGCAGCAATTAAAGCAAGTCGGTTTTGAAGAGGTTGCTCTTCTGGGGAAAGGGGCCTACGGCTTTGTCTTCTCTGGTATTAAACGTAGAGAGAGTGAAGAAAAAGAGCTACCGGTCGTTTTTAAATTCTCTCGTGTGAATTTACCGCAACACGTACAAGATCGCTTAGCAGAAGAAGCCGATATTCAAGGTCAACTTAACCACCCTCAAATCCCTAAAGTCATTGAGTATCAAAAAATAAAACGCCAATCTATTTTACAAATGACCCGAGCTCCAGGTATAGATTTAGAACAGTTATCACTACAAGTTGGACCGTTAGCCCCTGAATTAGTGATGAGTATCGCACTACAGCTAGCTGATATATTACTGTATTTACGCGAAGCCAATAATCACCGACAGTTAAAGCCAGTGGTGCATGGCGATATTAAACCTTCAAATCTAGTTTATGATAAAAGTACTGGCAAAGTGCAGCTCATTGATTGGGGCTCATCGGTAAGTGCGCAGCTTGATTGCAATCAACAAAGCACCAGCACCAATGTGATGGAGTTAATGAGTAGTGACTTACAGCACAGTAATGCCCGTTTAGGTGATGTTTACTTTATTGGCCCTGAGCAACTTAATGGTGGGTTATCGACGCCTCGATTTGATGAACAAGGCTTAGCTGCAACACTGTATGCTTTAGCGTCAGGGCAATCCTGTCGATATGGTATAAAAGTAATACCAGCCAATGCTTTAGGGCTGCCTAAATTGTTGGCACAAGTCTTAACAGGCATGCTGAGTGATGATGAAAAATTACGAAGCCAAGCCGGTGATTATTTTTTTAATAATCTTAGTTACCTTAATAACGTTGTTTTGGCTGATAAATTAACCCAGGTTGAAGTTATTGCCCATATTCCAGTGTGGGCTAAACCGCAAAGCGGTCAAATTGATACGGTAGTTTACGGTTCGCGGAAGTCATTTTTACGTGAGCAAACGGGGCATGACAGTTTATCGGAAATTGATGACGCGCAGCTGGACAAATATTATAAAAACTACCTGATGGGCATGGGAGATAATGAAAAAGCCTTTATTGCCGCGTTAAGTCGATTAGGTAACTTCCCCGTTGTGGGTGGGATTGCTATTCGCTGGGCTAAAGAGGGTGTTTACATTGATTCTAACTTAACGTTATTTGATGAAACGCTGAAAAACTCTTTTACCAGTGCTGTGAACAATATTATTTCTTTGGCTCAGGGCATATTTCGTGTTGGTGTGTTTAAAAGTTGTTTATTCAACGCTCGTAATACGCTGCACGTTGAACGCATTAGTGAAAGTCAGCCTTTTATTGCTAAACCTGCACAAGAGATAAATTTTGACATTAGTGATGTGCCTGATGTTGACGATATAACGCGATTACATTCTTATTTTGAAGATGGTAAAGATCCCGATGAGTATTTATATCTGCCTGACGAGCTAATGACTGTTTTGGCCGAGTTAAACTTAATTCACCACACCGGCTGTATTATTTTCGAAGTACTACCTAAACATTTAAAGATTCACAGTTATTTGATGTTACTCAATCATGAGAAAAAAGCAGAATTTAAAGCATGTTTAGCGAAGTTATTGACATTATTACCTACGATTGATGGTGTTGGAATTTCAGGTTTTATGAAGTTACCGTATAAAGATACCCGTTTTTTTGAACACATTAGTAGCATGCCTGATAAGTTTTACCCGAAAAACCCAAAGTTATAAATTTGAGTCAGGCAATATAGTGAATATAAAAAAGCCAGCAAGGCAAATGATGCAAAGCTGGCTTGTTGTTCTAGCTACTGGCTAACTTTAAAAGTTATAAGTAGCTCTTACGTAATATTCACGACCGGCAAGTGAAAATGGAAAACTTGCCCAACCGTATTTAAAACCAATCTCTGGGAAAATACCGCCATTATCGCCCCATTCATCAGGGTATTCATCTGTTAGATTTAAAACACCACCGCTGATGTCTAACTGATCTGTAACATTCCATCGAGCCGTTACATCAAATAAGCTTTTTGCGCTCCAAGTATTCGTTGGTGTTCCATAAGCTGCAGTAGACACTTCACCGTAATGAGTCATACGACCCGTTACTGTCCAGCTATCTAAATCCAACATGGCAGAGACACTTAATCTGTCTTGTGGCTGGCCTTTCTCGACTAATAATATCTGTGATGCATCAAAAATAGTCTCATCAGGAACTATCGATGATGACGTATTGATGTTGCTGACTTCAGTATTATTATGATGATAAGCAAGTTCGTAAACAACGCTACCTACGTCTGCGATATCTTGTGTATATTGGTTTACCCAATCAAGTCCTAAGGTTTCAGTATCGGTGGCGTTGGTGAATATTGATACATTCTTAACCCCATCTAGTGCCCCGTCAGTGCCTGAATGGCTATCAAAGAAACTATCGATTTCAGTATTAATGCCGCGGGTAATATTCCCTGAATAAGCAATGCGGTCATCAATATTTATTTGATAGACATCAAGGGTTGATGAGAAGTTACCATTGTTATATGCCACACCAACGGAAATATTAGTAGAGGTTTCTTCTTTCAGTTCGTTAAACTCAAGCTCTTGAGCAAGTGCATCATTTGGACGTAAAGTAACTAAATCAGCTAACTCACCATTATCCAATGAAATAGAACGTTGGGTAAAATTAGACTGCTGCATACCCGGAGCTCTGTAACCTGTTGAAGCAGAGCCACGAAGTGATAGATTGTCATTTAATGTTAAATGCGTTGATAATTTACCAATAACGGTGCTACCGAAGTCATCGTAATCTTCATAACGAACCGCAGCGGCAATCAGCCAGTCTTCAGATAGGTAGGTTTCAGTATCTAAGTAGAGAGCAAAACTTTTTCTATCAGTATCTATCGCCATTGCAGGACTGTAACCTTGGAAACCTTGCATACCAGGTGCGGTAATATCATCACCAGTACAGTCAATAATTGTCGTGAGACCCTCAGGATTATATGATTCACCGCAAAGGGTGTCGCCTCGCGCATAAGTTACTTCATCACCGGCTTCTTGTTGATAACCATCTATTCGATATTCTACGCCAATAGCGATAGAGGTTTCATCATAAAGGCCTAAATCAACGGCAGTAACGGCGTCTACATTAAATGTGGTTTGACTAAAGACAAGCGCACCATCATAAGCTGATGTTGGGCTGTCTGGGCCATAACTGGCATTAAGAGAGTTAATATTACTGAATTCGAAACGGTTTTCACCGGTAACGATACTAGCATCAATTTCCCAATCAGCTACTTCAGTTCTATAACCTACCGCCAATGAGAAATCTTCAGATTTAGATCCTAATTGTGGTGTTACTCCCTCTGGGTATAACTCGCTCCATACACGATTATCAGCAGCACCACGGTAAAAGCCGAGTGATTCGCCTTCTTTAGCGGTAAAGCCACCAAAGGCATAGAGTTGACTGTTTTTACCTAAATCATAAGTGAAGTTTGCCCATAGGCTCGTCATTTCTGTTGGAGCTTCACCAACAAGTAACAATTGTTTTGGCTCTGCAATAGAGCCAAACCATGTTGTTGGTGTTGCTCTATTCATTTCACCATTATCAGCATATTCTAAAGTGAGGTTTAACATGCCTTGGTCACCAATTTTGAAGCCATAGTTAGCGCCTAGTTCAAAGCTTTCTCCGTCACCTTCACTTGTTTGACCGTATTGCGTCCAAGCAGTACCACCCTCGTCACTCTTAAGAATAATGTTGATAACGCCTGCAATCGCATCAGAGCCATATTGCGCAGCCGCACCATCGCGTAATATTTCAATGCGAGCAATAGCGGTCATAGGAATTGAACTGAGATCAGTACCGGCACTGCCGCGACCGACATTTTCTTGTACAGCTACAACGGCTTGTTGATGACGGCGTTTACCATTAATTAATACTAATACTTGATCTGGACCTAAGCTTCTTAGTGATGCGGGACGCATTAAATCTTGGCCATCAGAAGTCGTGGTATTGTTCATATTAAATGAAGGGGCAAGTTTACGAAGCATATCTGGCGTGCTTGTCGCACCTGAATTTCTAATTGCTTCGGCTGAAATGATATCAATTGGTGCAGGGCTGTCAGCGACTGTACGGTTGGACATACGTGTACCAACAGTAACTATACGTTCTATATCTGACTTAGCAGCGTCCGCAGAAGAATCTTTTTCTGCGGCGAAGGACACAGTACTACCTACTGCCAAGCAGATAGACAGTGCTAGTGTACTGTAGTTAAAACCTTTTCTCATATTGTAAGTCCTTGATTTTTTTTATTATGCTTATTATATAGTGATAAATTTCTTTGATTTTATTAGCCATTATTACTTTATGTACTAATATGTTCGTATTTGTTATCGCTAATAATATGTAACATAAATGAAAACTTTCAGAGGTGCAAACACTTATTTTGGTGAATTGTTATGTAGAATTACTGAATTTATATTTATTCAATGCTAAATTAAAACGAATTCTGTGAGCTTTTGATGTGACTTATGAGTGAAGTTTAAGTAATATTTGAGCCATGCGGTTTACATCCACATTCCATTTCAAGGTAATAATCATTATATCTTAGGAGATGAACTTCATCAAAGAGTTCTTATTAAACAATTACTTAGGTGTTTGTTGTTTTTTAGGGAGCAGGTGTAGTGAGGAATGACTCGTTGTATGTGGTTGGAGTTTAAGTAAAAAACTGTAGTTGATATTACAAAATTTAATCAATCTGTATCAGCTTTATAATTTTGGGGTAGGCATATGGAAAATAACGCTAAAATGCATA
This sequence comes from Colwellia sp. 75C3, assembly GCF_002836255.1. Classification (GTDB taxonomy): domain Bacteria; phylum Pseudomonadota; class Gammaproteobacteria; order Enterobacterales; family Alteromonadaceae; genus Colwellia. The sequence goes on from NZ_PJAU01000055.1 coordinate 50,665, forward strand.
ATTATTTTAGTATGAAAAATATTTAATAGCTGTTTTTTTGGATTTTTATAGGTGAGTTACTACTAATTTGAACTGGTAAGTTCAACAATATTTAGTTGTAATAAAAAAGCCAGTATCACTACTGGCTTTCATTTTTACACTAATACAGCTTAGCTAAAGTGGAAGTTACTTAACTTCTTCACCTGCAGCTTGCTTATCAGCATGGTAACTTGAACGAACAAGTGGACCACAAGCGGCATGTTCATAGCCCATTTTCTTTGCTTCACGTTCAAACATAGCAAACTCATCAGGGTGTACATAACGCTCAACAGCAAGATGATCTTTACTTGGTTGCAGGTACTGACCAACGGTAAGCATAGTGACACCGTGATTGCGTAGGTCTTGCATTACTTCTAGAATTTCTTCGTTAGTTTCACCTAAACCAACCATCAAGCCAGATTTAGTGGTTACAGTTGGGTTTGCTTCACCGAAACGCTTAAGTAAGTCTAATGACCACTGGTAGTTAGCGCCAGGACGTACTTTAGTATAAAGGCGGGGCGCTGTTTCCATATTATGGTTGAAAACATGTGGTGGGTTTTGGTTAAGTATCTCAAGTGCTTTATCCATACGACCACGGAAGTCAGGCACTAAAATTTCAACTTTAGTATTGGGCGCTTGCTCGCCAATTTCTTTAACACAATCAGCAAATTGCTGTGCGCCACCATCACGTAAGTCATCTCTGTCAACAGAGGTGATCACAACATATTTCAAGCCCATATCTTTAAGGCTATTTGCTAGCTTTTTTGGCTCATCTTTATTCGGGGGTAATGGACGACCATGACCAACATCACAAAATGGGCAGCGGCGAGTACAAAGATCACCTAAGATCATAAAGGTGGCAGTGCCGTTATTAAAACACTCAGATAAATTAGGGCATGAAGCCTCTTCACATACTGAGTGCAGGTTGTTTTTACGTAAATTAGCCTTGATGTTATCAATACGCTCACTAGAGCGAGGTAATTTAATACGTAACCAGCTTGGTTTCCGTAACATAGTGGCTTTGGTTGAACTAACAACTTTAATTGGGATGTGCGCTAATTTATCTGCATCGCGAAATTTTTCGCCGGCAGCACGATTAGATGTTTTTGCTTCTGAGGTTAAATCACTACTCATGATACGTGTTATTCTCGTTTGGTAAACCCGATTGATAGCTAACATTGGTTGCTTCAAGTAAGTTTATTAAATGTTTCACTAACGCAGTACCTGCGCTAGCGGTATCTTTTGGGCCTTGTAAATCAGCCGTTTGTACCATTTCTAGACCAGCATAACCACAAGGGTTGATACGTAAAAATGGTGATAAATCCATATTCACATTCATGGCTAAACCATGAAAAGAGCAGCCTTTTCGAACGCGTAATCCTAATGAGGCGATTTTTTTCTCATCCACATAAACACCCGGTGCGTCAGCTTTAGCGTAGGCGGCAATATTATAATCAGTTAACGCCGATACGATACTGTTCTCGATCAAGGTTACTAATTGCCGAACACCAATTTTTTTTCGGCGTAGGTTGATCATAACGTAAACCACCTGTTGGCCAGGGCCGTGGTAAGTCACTTGACCACCGCGGTCAACTTTCACTACTTCAATATCACCTGGTACCAGTAAATGTTCTGATTTACCTGCTTGACCTTGGGTGAAAACCGCTGGATGCTCTACTAGCCATAATTCATCAGCGATAGTGTCATCACGGTTATCAGTAAAATCCTTCATGGCTTGCCAAACTTGGCTGTAATCCATGGTATTTAATTGTCGGATGACTAATGAGTCAGCAAGATTAATAACATCTTGCTCGACTGTTGAACTTGGGAGCACTAGGCAAACCTCATCAATCTGGAGTGTTGAAAGCTAATCGCATTAAATGGGTACTGTTTTTAAATAGATATTATAAAACGTATCGTACCTGCTCAATTGCAGTTAACGTTTTATAGATAGTTTCAATGTGGTCTTTACTGGTAACGGTTACCGCAATAGAAACCGAATGATAAGTACCTTTTGAACTCGGTTTTATTTTAGGTATGTAATCACCAGGGGTATGCTTTTGTAATTCAGCTATGATCAAATCAGGTAATTCGTCACAGGCAACACCCATAATTTTAAAGTTTAATACCGTAGGAAATTCTAATAATTCGTCAAACTTGGTTTTCATATTTATTTACTTCTCTATCGAGCGACATTACGACTTAATGTCGCCATTTTATCATTAAATATTAAGAGCTGATATAATTCTTTCCCAAAAACAAAAAAGCCTCAATTAAGAGGCTCTTTTTACTATATTTTAATAATGTCTAGTTGGCGAATTGCAACTTAACATAATCAACTAAGCGGCTGTATAAACTACCTTCGTTAACCTCTTCGAGGGTAACAAGCGGATATTGAGCAATATCTTGATCTTCAAGTTGTAAAAATAATGTTCCTACTACGGTCCCTTTAGCTAATGGCGCTGTTAGCTGCTGGTTTAACTCAAAGTTTGCTTTTAAGTTTTTACGTTGACCACGAGGAATGGTAATTGGTGTGTCTGAGATAATACCTAAATTTACATTCTCTTTGTCGCCCATCCAAACACGGTTAGCGATAAATACTTCACCGGCTTTATATGGGGTAATTGTTTCAAAAAAGCGAAAACCATAATTTAATAACTTTTTGCTTTCTACTTTACGTGCGCGTTCACTTGCTGTGCCCATCACTACGGTAACTAAACGCATATCACCCTTAGTTGCCGAGGTAACTAAGCTGTAACCTGCATTTGAAGTGTGACCGGTTTTCATACCATCAACGTTTAAGCTTTTATCCCACAATAAACCATTACGGTTATACTGCTTAATGTTGTTATAGGTAAAAGATTTTTGTTTATAGATTGCATATTCTTCAGGTACATCTCGAATAAGTGCAATGGCTAGCGTTGCCATATCTCTTGGGGTAGTCATATGAGACGTGGAGTCTAAACCATGGCTATTTTCAAAAAAGGTACTCGACATGCCTAATTGCTCTGCATGTGCATTCATTAAGTCGGCAAAAGCACTTTCACTACCTGCTATGTGCTCAGCCATAGCTACACAAGCATCATTCCCTGAAGCAACGATAATCCCTTGATTTAATAAACTAACAGGTACTTCAGTACCTACTTCAATAAACATTTTTGAAGAATCAGGGAATTTTTTAGCCCAAGCCTTTTCACTGATCATCACTTTATCAGTGTTTTTAATATTACCGTTTTCAAGCTCTTTACCAATAATATAACTAGTCATTATCTTGGTTAAACTGGCAGGTGCTAGCTGGGTATCAGCATTTTCTTCAGCAATGATCTTACCTGTGGTGAAGTCAATTAAGATAAAACCTTTGGCATTAATTTGCGGCGCATCAGGGATAATAGTAATAGCGTGCGCAGTGGGCATAAGTGCAATGGCGGCACTAAATAGCGCGCCATTGATAAAGGTAAATAATTTGTTGTTGGCATATTTGCCAGAATTTTTTATTGTTTTAGTCATAGTGTTAGTCGTATGTGGAAAATTAAGGAAAATCAACTGGTCGAAAGTATAGCACTTCTAAATAGCTTGGCTATGGGCAAAAAACAGATATTGTCAATATAATCGAAGAAAAACCGTTATAAATGTAACAACGTTTATTTAATTCCGTTTTAAAGGAGCTTGTGCTTTTTTCTTGTACATATGTGGATGATGTTTATCGTGGCGCGGTACGTGGATAAGCATTAGGGTAGCCATTTTCTTTTAGCGCCAATAATAATGCATTTAATGTTGCAAGGTCACTAATAGGACCTATTTGAATACGATATAGCCCTTGATTTTCAGGATAACTGGTTTGTTGTTTATATTGCTTTTTTAACTTATTGGCCGTACTAATAGCAAGCTCTTTTTTACTGGTGGCAAAAACTTGAATGTAAGGTGTAGCAATACCCATAGTTGTGGTTGTTTGCGCAGAGGATTGCTTTTTATTATCCATATTAGCTGGAGTAGTTGCTGTTGAACTAGTCACAGACGAAACCGATTTGTCTACTGGATTTTCTACTGGAATTATTACCTTGCCTGTTTTTTTATCAAAGTCTGTAATCGCGGTAATTTTAACGTGCGCAGTACCCGTTTTTAACATGTCGAGCTTATAGGCAGCGCTATAAGATAAATCAATAATACGTGATTGATGAAAAGGACCTCGATCATTTACGCGTACAATGACGGATTTATTATTGGCGGTATTAGTGACTTTTAAATACGTGGGTAACGGTAAATTCTTATGAGCAGCACTCATAGTATACATGTCATAAATTTCACCGTTAGAGGTGAGGTGACCATGAAATTTTTTACCGTACCAAGAGGCCGTTCCGGTTTGTTCAAAACCTTGCGCTGATGTTAATACTTTATAGGGTTTACCAAAAACTTTATAATTTTTATTACCCCCTCGACTATAAGGCTCCGCACGGGCAATCGCATCTTTTAATTCTGCTTGGTTTGGCAGGCGTGTCGGTGTGCTGTCATGTTTTTGCTGATATCGGTCTGAGCTACAAGCACTCAACAATGAGAATAGTAATACATAACACAGTAAGGTAAATCGTTTAGTCATAAAGCTCATCGTTAGCAAAATAGCGTGAAATTTGTCAGGGAAACGTTAAACATGGAAACGTCGATGGGTACTAATGGCCATTAATATTCCAAAACCTAACATCAATGTCACCATAGAAGTACCACCATAACTAACTAAAGGTAATGGCACGCCAACAACCGGCAGTAATCCAGATACCATACCTATGTTAACAAAAACATAAACAAAAAAGGTTAGGGTAAGACTTCCGGCGAGTAATTTAGTAAAAGCATGTTGGGCATTAACCGCAATCCACAAACCGCGCATTACGACAAATAAGTACAGAGCAAGTAGGGCGCCAACGCCAATTAAACCAAACTCTTCACTAAATACCGAGAAAATAAAGTCGGTATGGCGCTCGGGCAAAAATTCTAATTGTGATTGTGTGCCTTGCAACCAACCTTTACCTTCAATGCCGCCCGAGCCTATGGCTATTTTTGATTGAATAATATGATAGCCAGAGCCAAGCGGGTCTTGCTCGGGGTTTAAAAACGTCAACACGCGCTGTTTTTGATAACCTTTCATCAAAAACATCCATAAAATGGGGGCAAAAGCAGAAGCTAAACCAAGACAAACGCCAATGAGTCGCCAACTGGCACCAGCAAGAAAAATAACAAATATCCCTGAGCTGGCAATCAATAGCGAAGTACCTAAGTCGGGTTGTTTGGCAATAAGTAAGGTTGGTAACAGCACTAATATAAAGGCAAGTACGACCGTTGATATTTTGACCGGTAAATTGTCTTGGCTTACATACCAAGCAATCATAATCGGTACGATAAGTTTCATAATTTCAGAGGGCTGAAATTTTATAAAACCTAAATCAAGCCAGCGCTGTGCACCTTTGCCAACATGACCAAATAACAATACACCGATGAGCATCAACAAGCCTAATATAAATACAGGTACCGCCCATTTTCGATAAACCAAGGGAGGTATTTGCGCGACGATAAACATACCGATTAGGGCAACGCCAATGCTTCTTGCCTTACGGTAAACAACAGCGGTTTCTTGGCCGCCAGCGCTATAAACAAGAAATAATCCTAACGTTAATAATAATAATATACCAATTAATAATGGTACATCTATATGCAGTCGTTGCCAAAAGTTGTGAACTTTTTGTTGGTCTTGCCCGCTAGTACGCATTAGTCAGCCTCTTGCGGTATTGTTTTTATGGTCGAATCGAATTTTGGCTTAGCTTTAGTGCTCTTTTTAGCCTTGAGCGTTTGCCTAGTAATAACTCTGTCACCGAAATATTGATCCATCATTTGTCTAGCAACAGGCCCAGCATTAGTACCGCCGCCACCTATTGCAACATTTTCAATAGCAACAGCAACCACTATTTCAGGGTTATCATAAGGGGCAAAACCAATAAACATCGCATTATCACGTTTATTTTCGCTGGTTGTTTTCGCATCATATTCTTCACCTTGTTTAATACGTGCAACTTGAGCTGAGCCTGTTTTACCTGAAGCATCATAGGTCGAACCTTTAAAGGCGTCATACGCCGCAGCAGCTTTATGCATGGCATTGAGAACTACCTCCCAATGGTTATCTACTTTAAGCTTTAAAGGTGCGCGTGGCTCATAGATAACAGGGGTAATTTGATGATAGGCATTACCACTACTCTCAATGATTAATTCACTATTCGCTTTTAATAAATGCGGAACCTTACGTTCACCATGATTGACTAAGGTGGTCAAGGCTTGCGTTAATTGCAGCGGTGTTACTGTCCAATAACCTTGCCCTATACCAACATTGAGTGTATCACCGGTATACCAATGCTGATTATAACGTGCGCGCTTCCAAGCAACACTGGGCATAATGGCTTTATTTTCTTCGTAGATATCAATACCGGTATAATCACCAAAGCCAAATTTTTCCATCATATTGCTTATTTTAGTAATGCCCAATTTAAAGGCAAGATCGAAAAAATAAGTGTTACACGATTTTATTATCGCTTTGGTTAAATTAACCTTGCCATGCCCCCAAGTTGCCCAATCGCGATATTTATTCGGCAGACCTTCTAGTTTGTACCAGCCAGGGTCGTTAACTATTGTCGTGGGAGTAATGATGTTTTCCTCTAGACCAGTCAAAGCCAGAAAGGGCTTAACGGTAGAGGCGGGTGGATAACCTTGTACACTGCGATTAATCAATGGTAAATCTTTTGATTCAAGTAACTTTTTATAGTTTTTAGTGCTAATACCATGAACAAATAAATTACCGTCGTAACTTGGATTTGAATACATAGCTAAAATGCCCCCAGTTCGAGGATCCATTGCTACAATGGCACCGCGCTTACCAGATAAGGCACGTTTAGCTATCATTTGTAATTCAATATCTAAAGTTAAGGTTAGATCTTTACCGGGTACTGGCGGCGTATAGTTGAGTGTACGGATCACTCTGCCTTGGTTATTAATTTCTACTTCTTGATGTCCAATAGTCCCGTGCAGCATATCTTCATAATATCTTTCAATTCCTAACCTACCAATACCGTAGGTCGCAGCATAATTTTCAGATTTACCATCTAATGCTAACTTATTGGCATCTTTTCTGTTAATACGGGCAACATAACCAAGATTATGTGTGGTTAAGTCGGAAAAAGGATAATAACGTTTTAAACGAGCATTAACGAAAATACCAGGGAATTTGTGCTGATTAACTGAAAATAAAGCAACTTGCTGGTCACTTAAACGAGAGTGGAGTTCTACCGGTTTGAAACGACGCTTTCGTTTCATTGATTTAAAAAATTTACGTTGACGTTCTGGGGTAATATTGAGTAATTTACTTACCTCAACAATGCTGGCTTTAATATCCTCTACATCTTCAGCAATCACTTCTAAACTATAAACAGGTTTATTATCGGCAAGCAATACGCCATTTCGGTCATAGATTAAACCGCGGTTTGGCGCAACGGGAAGTAGCTTAATGCGATTAGAGTTGGAGCGTGTTTGATACTTTTCGAAAGATTCAACTTGCAGATTGTATACATTGCCAAAAAGTATTAATAAAACGAGGACAACACCAGTAAAAGCAATAAATGCACGTCGAGCAAATAAATTTGCTTCAGCGGATTGATTTCGTATAACAACGCGACGGGGAGACATTAGCGCACGCTATTAAAAATAAGATTATTTACTAAAGGTAAGGCTATGGTAGTCATTAACAAAAGCTATTCTCTATGATAAGGGTGGTTAGTGTTTACGCTCCAAGCGCGATACAAACTCTCTGCTATCAATATTCGTACCATTGGGTGAGGCAGCGTTAACGCTGATAATGACCATTTCTGCTCAGAAGCTTTGATACAAGCAGGAGATAATCCCTCAGGCCCACCAACAAGCAATGCGACATCTCTGCCATCAAGTTGCCAGTTTTCCAGCTGTTTGGCAAGTTTTGGTGTTGTCCAGGGTTGTCCTTCAACTTCCAAAGTGACAATACGGTTGCCTTTGGGAATAGCAGCAAGTAATAATTCACCTTCTTTAGCGAGTATGCGACTGATGTCAGCATTTTTACCACGTTTACCGGCAGGGATTTCAACTAAATGAAAGCTTAAATCTCGAGGAAAACGACGGCTGTACTCAGCAAATCCTAGGCTAACCCATGCAGGCATTTTACTACCGACGGCATATAAGGTGAGTTTCATAAATATTTTTTATTTTTAGGTTGAAGTGACCAGATTGAAATTGCCTTGAAAAAGTTAACGAGAGCGTTGCAATCCGCAATAGCGAATGAAACTAACGTAGCTCTCGTCTCTTTACTAGACAAGGGGAGTTATTCAGCCCAAAGTTGCTCAAGGTTATACTTATCACGTTGTTCATCTGTCATAACATGAACAATGATATCGCCTAAGTCGACTAATGACCATTCGCCAATATCGTTACCTTCCATACCAAGTGGCTCTAAACCTTGAGCGCGACATTCCATACCAACAGAGTTAGCAAGAGATTTTACATGGCGGTTCGAATTACCTGAACATATAACCATGTAATCAGCAAAGCTTGCTTTATCGCTAATATTAAGAGCAATGATGTCTCTGCCTTTCATGTCTTCAAGTTTTTCTATGACAAATGCTTTAAGTTGTTCAGTTTGCAAGGTGTTATTCCTATCGTTAATCGTAACTTTTGATGCACTTTTAACGTGCACAATAAATAATAGTGCGATATTAACACTTTTTACGCTCAGGGTTAACGATAAAGCTTGTTTTTGTGAATATATTCTGAAATTGAGGGCAATAAGTACTGATCACACGTTTTTATTTGCGCTAAACGTTGGCGTATATCTGTTGATGAAACATCAAAGAAGCATTCATTTGCAAAAAATATCCGTCCTGAATCAAAAAGCGATAGTTCAGCAATATCAACTGTGTGATAGTTACTGAGTAAGGTCTTTGTTTCATGATTTAATTGTTCTATAGAATGATTTGGTCGTGTATTCACTATTAAGTGACACAAAGATAAAATTTCTTGATATTTATGCCATCGCGTAAAAGTGAGTAGTGAATCCATACCAATAATAAAATACAGCGTCTTTTTGGGGTATTGTTGCTTTAGCTCTTTGAGGGTATCAACAGTATAAGAGTGTCCAGCGCGATTTAATTCACGGGGGTCACAGGTGAATAGTTCACTTTCTTGACAGGTAATTTCAACCATGGCAGCGCGTTGCTTTGCACTTGCATGAGGCACTAACTCAGCTGAAAGTTTATGAGGGGGAATATGAGCAGGTATTAAAAGTACCCTAGTTAAACCAAGTTCATTGGCAACCGCTTGTGCTGATTGAGTGTGTCCTAAATGGATAGGGTCAAAGGTGCCACCTAAAATTCCGATACCTGTATTTATACCAATGCCTGTATTTAAGTGAGTATTTAGGCCGAGCTTTGTTGATGTCATTGTTTACTCTAATTAGCCATAGTTAAGACTAAAGGCTGCTGTTTTTTCACCGTGATACAAGGTGATACATAAATCAGCTAATAAGATGAAAATATTAAATTCACTACTGGTTTTGCTTAATAAATCAATATCAGCAATACGTATCATGGCACGCTTGACGTTATCAAGTTTGATGTGTGTTAAGGCGTGTTGATATAGTGGTTTACGTTTATCCCAAATACGATATTGCTTATAAATATTAGCAATACTCTCACCTTGCTTTAATTGGTTTAACATAGTGTATAGCTGGTTTATTTCTTTGTGAAACACCCACATTAACTGCGCTGGTGCCATGCCTTCTTGCTGTAGTTGATCGAGCATAGTGATACATTTTGCACAATCACCTCGTAATAACGCATCGATAACCTGGAAAGGATTAAATTTTGCCTGCTTGATGATAAGCTGCTCTGCTTGTTCGATGCTGATAGCTTGTGAACCAAAAAGTAATACCAATTTATCTAGCTCTTGGGTAAGGGCAAGTAAATTACCTTCAAACAATTCTATTAGTAGGGCGTTTAACTCAGGCGATATATTAAGTTGCAATTGTCTTGCTTGATTATTCAGCCATTGAGGCATGGCTTTTAGCTCAATGTCATATAAAGGTAAATAGCAGCCCAATTGGGTCAGACTTTTAAACCATTTTCTATTGGCACTAGGCGCATCAAGTTTTTCGCCGTGGAATATAAAAATAACATCTTGTGGAGCATGACCACTATTGGCGTCTTGAGTAAGTCGTTCAGCTAAGGCAAGTAGTGCTTTATTACCGGCATCACCCACTTTAACCGACGTTAATTCAACTTCAATAATACGTTGGCTGGCAAAAAGGCTTAATGATTGATACTCATCAAGTAATTGCTGCCAGTCAAAACTAGTATCACTGCTAAAACGAATGATTTCACTAAAACCTTGGTTTTTCGCATGATTTTTAATAGCGGTTAAACTGCTGTTTTTTTGCCAAGGTTCATCACCAAAAACCAACCAAACAGGTTTAAACCCCTGTCGTAAGGTATTGTCTAGTTGGTTGTGATAAATTTTCATGAAGGCCTTTATTTTATATAATAGCTAGCTGTAAGGTAAATATTGCAATGAGTAGTGATATTAAAGCATCACTAAGAATTAGCGCTGTATTCTTGCCAAATCGCGCAATATTTTATCTGCACCTGACGTTCTCATTTCACTTAATAATAATGATAACTCACGACTTTTAGCCAAGGCGAGGTTAGGATCGTCTTGATAATCCCGATAAAGCTCAAAGCGAAAATCTTTGGCATCTTCACCAGAAAAGCGTACTTGATAGTGCACTGAATATATCAGCTCGTATTCTGCCACTTGACCATTAGAAAATAATGACAACGTACGTCTATCTAATTTATCCGAAATTATACGTAATTCAGGAATGTCAGTTTCCGAACGTTTTAACACATTAACTTGATTTCGCGTTAAGCTGAGCTTAACTAATCGTGTCAACTCACCGTGAACATCAGTAGAGCTAACATAAAGTGTTTGTAATTCATCATCGAGTAGATAATCACCGCGGAGTTGAAAACCACAAGCTGTTAATAAGCTTGTGGTTAACAGTGCGATAGCTAAATTTCTCAAGGTTAAGCGCTTAATGGCAAGGCTTAATTTATACATTGGTCATTTACCTGTTAATTGCACAAAAAATCAGTTGGCAACACGTTAGTTAGCAACAATATTAAGTAACTTACCTGGGATATAAATAACTTTGCGTATGGTATTACCTTCGGTAAATTTCAATACACTTTCATTATTTAAACCTAGCGCTTCAACAACGTCTTTACTTGCATCGGCAGCAACGGTAATTTTGGCACGTAACTTACCATTCACTTGCACGATAATAAGCTTTTCATCTTCAACTAAAGCACTGTCGTCGACTGCAGGCCAAGTAGCATCTTCAACATTAACATCACTACCGCCAACTGATTGCCATAAATTGTGACATAAATGTGGAGTAATTGGCGTTAACATTAATACCACGGCGCGAACTGCTTCTTGCATTATCGCTTTATCTTCATCACTGTCTAGCTTAGCTTTACCCAAGTGATTCATTAATTCCATGATGGCAGCTATTGCAGTGTTGAACGTATTTCGACGACCAATATCATCGGTTACTTTTGCAATAGTTTTATGTAATTCACGACGTAATTTTTTATGGCCAGCAGTTAATGTTAACGTCGCAATATCAACAACAGGTGAGTTACTAGTGCTTTCAACAAAGTCATGCGCTAATTTATAAACACGTTTAACGAAACGATGTGCGCCTTCAACACCGGCATCAGACCATTCTAAGGTTTGCTCTGGTGGTGAAGTGAACATAATAAATAAACGTACAGTATCAGCACCGTATTTCTCGATAACTTCCTGCGGGTCAATACCGTTATTTTTGGATTTAGACATTTTGCTCATACCTGCAGATAACACAGGTAGGCCATCAATTTTACTAATTGATGAGGTGATATTGCCTTTGTCGTCACGTTCTACGGTAACATCTGTTGGTGCAATCCACTCCTGACCACCATTGTCAGCTTCACGATAATATGTTTCAGCTAAAACCATGCCCTGACATAAAAGCTTTTTAAACGGTTCGTCACAGTCAACTAAGCCGACATCACGTAATAATTTATGGAAGAAGCGTGAGTATAATAAATGCAATATTGCATGTTCGATACCACCAATATATTGATCTACAGGCAACCAGTAGTTTGCTTTAGCAGGATCAATCATCTGGGTGTCATCATTTGGTGAACAATAACGAGCGTAATACCAAGAAGATTCCATGAAGGTATCAAAGGTATCTGTTTCACGTAGAGCTTCTTCACCGTTATAAGTGGTTTTTGCCCACTCTGGATCCGCTTTAATCGGTGATGTTGTACCATTCATAACCACGTCTTCTGGTAATATTACCGGCAATTCGCTTTCAGGCACAGGAACTGATTCACCATTAGCAAGGTTAAGCATTGGAATTGGCGTACCCCAATAACGTTGGCGAGAAACTCCCCAATCACGTAAACGGTAGTTAGTCGTCGTTTTACCTTTGTTTTCGCTGATTAATTTATCGCTGATTGCTTTAAACGCTGCTTCGAAATCTAAACCATCAAATTCACCTGAATTGATTAAGGTAGATTTTTCTGTGATAGCAGCTTTGCTAATATCATCAGATTCTTGACCGGCAATAACTTGCTCTATCTCTAAGCCATATTTAGTTGCAAATTCATAATCACGTTGGTCATGTCCTGGTACCGACATTACCGCACCCGAACCATAATCCATTAACACAAAGTTAGCAGCCCATACAGGGACTAACTTACCCGTTAGTGGGTGAATAGCTTTAAGGCCGGTATCAACACCTTTCTTTTCCATTGCTGCCATATCAGCTTCAGTGGTTTTACTGTTTTTACATTCATCGATAAAAGCGGCTAAATCTGCATTATCTTTTGCAGCTGCTACAGCTAATGGATGTTGTGCAGCAAGGGCAACATAAGTAACACCCATTAACGTATCAGGTCGAGTTGTGTAAATATCAAAACTTTCAGTTGAATCGCTAACCGCAAACGTCATCTCAACACCTTGAGAACGACCAATCCAGTTACGTTGCATGGTTTTCACTTGCTCAGGCCATTCGGTTAATTGATCTAAATCATCAAGTAACTCTTCGGCGTAAGCAGTAATTTTAATAAACCATTGTGGAATTTGTTTACGTTCAACAAGAGCACCTGAACGCCAACCTCTACCATCAATAACTTGTTCGTTAGCTAAAACAGTTTGATCAACTGGATCCCAGTTTACCGTGGCATTTTTCTTATACACTAAACCTTTCTCAAAAAGTTGGGTAAAGAACCATTGTTCCCAACGATAGTAATCAGGTTTACAGGTAGCTAATTCACGACCCCAGTCATAACCAAAACCCAGTGATTGTAATTGATTACGCATGTAGTCAATATTTTCGTAGGTCCATTTTCCTGGCGCAGTTTTGTTTTTAATTGCAGCATTTTCAGCAGGTAAACCAAAGGCATCCCAACCCATAGGTTGCATGACATTTTTGCCTTGCATACGTTGGTAGCGAGAAATAACATCACCTAAGCTGTAGTTACGTACATGACCCATGTGCAAACGACCACTTGGGTATGGAAACATGGCTAAGCAGTAAAACTTTTCTTTATCTGGATTTTCAATAGCTTGAAAGGTGTTGTTATCAGTCCAAAATTTTTGTACTGTTGCTTCTATCGCTTGGGGATTATAAATGGCTTCCATTAAGACTTTCTCTAATGCTTTTAAGGTGTTACCGAATTGCTTGTTTCGCGACGTAAAGCGGCATAAACAAAGGTCAAATCGATGTGATTTATCGCTGTAGAATACCTTATATAGCTGGGTAACAACAAGCATAATTAAGCGTAAACTATAACTTTTCCTATACTTGAACCTATAGTTAAAATAATAAGCATGAAGGAGAATACTAATGTCACAACAAAACGATTACTTTGCTGATATTTATAGAAAACTCAATGACTGGTTAGTTGAAGTAAAAGTTGAGCAAAAGCCGCACATTGATGAGTTTATTAAACAGGCTAAACTATATGCTGGTGCTGCTGAAACAATGTCTGAGGAGAAACTGCAACAATTTACTGAAAATTTGAAATATGACCTGCATGACTTTTATCAATTAAATCGGAGACAAGCCAATAATTCGGTCTATTTAGGATTATTAAATGAAACATTGTGGGATAACCTTGCTAAATTAACAGATAAATCACAAGTGGAATGGGCCGAGCTTGTTGATGACTTCAATCATGATGGCTTATACAAAAGTGGCGACTTCATTGGTTTTGGTGAACTGCAATGCGAACAATGCGATGAACGAATGAGTATTATGCATTTTAGTGAAATAGGTGATTGTGTTCACTGTGGATCAACAGATTTTATTCGTCTTCCATTAAATCCATAACTTTACAATAACTTGTTAGCTAAAATGTTAACAAGTACACTAGCGGAAAATTTCGATACCTTAGCGTCGATACATTGATGTCGAAAGGTAAAACTCGATACTCTCATTATTAAGAGTGAGACTCAAAACGCTCTTTAAAGGATTTATATGACTAAAACTCCAGCTTGCCTTGCCGATCAAACTCGCCTTTGTGCTGATGATCTAACTTCTCCTTTGTCAGCTTCATTGTTCTCCAGTGGTGAAAAATCAACCAGTAAACTTAATGATGTTGCAACGCAAAATTTTGTTGGCCATGAAAGAGCAAAAGAGGCGTTGGAGTTCGGCTTGTCTATGTCTGCAATAGGTTTTAATGTTTTTGCTTTAGGTGAACATGGTACTGGGCGACAAACGTTAATTAAGCAAATGTTAACCTCTCTTGCTACCGCGCAAACATCACCAGATGAATGGTGTTATACCAATAATTTTGACGAAAGCCATATTCCATTGACCTTGTCAGTTAAGCCTGGTGGCGGCAAAGAATTATTGGTAAGCATGAATAAATTTATTGATGGTTTACTTAGTTTATTTCCTGAGGTTTTTGATAATCCAGGTTACCAAAGACAAAAGTCAGCCATTGACCGAGAGTTTAATAGAAAATACGACCAAGCCATTGCTGTCGTTGAAGAGCTTGCTCTAAAAGAAAACGTTGTTTTGTATGAAGAAGATGGCGAAGTAGGTTTTGCCCCTCTAGTTGACGGTAAACCATTAAGTGATAAAGAGTTCAGTAAGTTAACTGAAGAAGAAAGAACTAATTTTTATAAATCACTCAGTGAATTAGAAAATGTACTTTCTGAACAATTATTAGAGTTACCTGTATGGAAACGTCTTTCTTTCGATCAATTGAGGCAACTTAAAAATGACACTGCAGAGCAAGCAATCAAACCTTACATTGAAGAATTAGAAAAAGAGTTCAGTGAAAATGAAGGTGTAATCAAGTATTTAGCTAAAGTGAAAAGCCATGTAATAGATGTTGTTTTAGACATTTTAGTCACTGAATCTGATGATACGCCAACAGATAAAGAGCTACGTAAGTTAATGGTGGAGTATTTTTTACCCAACTTACTGGTACCACATGAGGAAACTCAAGGTACACCGGTGATTTATGAACAAAACCCAACCTATCAAAACTTATTTGGTCATGTTGATTATACTAGTTTTCAGGGGGGGAGTTATACCAGTTATCGCTTAATCAGACCTGGCGCGTTACATAAAGCCAATGGTGGTTACTTATTATTGGATGCCGAGAAGGTGTTAAGCCAACCTATGGTGTGGTCACGCTTGAAGTTAGCTTTGAAAACTCAGCAAATTACCATTGAGAATCCTTATTCTGAATTTAGTCCGTCTAGTGGCTATAGCTTACAACCAGAAAAAATTCCGCTACAAGTTAAGGTAATCTTGTTAGGTGATGCCGAAATTTACTACACCTTACAAGATTACGATCAAGAGTTTACTGAGCTATTCAGGGTATTAGCAGACTTTGACCGTCATCTAGATAAAACAGATAGCAATTTAATCGCTTTTGGCCAATTGATAAGACAGCGGGCTGAGCAGCATAATTATCCCAAAGTGAGTGACGAGGCAGTATTAGAGTTAGTACGATATGCCCTCAGACGAGGCGAACATAAGCATAAAATTTCAGCGAATATCGTGCAAGTGAACGATTTACTCGATGAAGCAAATTACTGTTGGCAAAAACAAGGTGGTAAAGGTCCGTTAACAGCGCAGCATATTGCTTTAGCACAAACCGCGAAAAAGCGCCGTATCGGACGATTAAGTGAAACTTGGCTCAGTGAGATTAAGGAGCAACAGGTATTAATCAGCACGGAAGGTGAGTTTATCGGTAAAGTGAATGGCTTAACGGTACTTGAAATTGGTGATAGTGTTTTTGGTACTCCTGCACGTATAACGGCAACGGTTTATGCGGGTAGTGAAGGCGTTACCGATATTGAACGAGAAGTAGACTTAGGCAAGTCGATTCACTCTAAAGGTGTTTTACTGTTAACTGGTTACTTGGGGCATAAATATGGTCAAACATTCCCGGTAAGTATATCTGCGAATATTGCTATAGAACAATCCTATGGGCATATAGATGGTGATAGTGCTTCCATGGCAGAGCTTTGTGCGCTTATCTCTGCTATTACCTTATTACCCATAGATCAAAGTCTTGCGATAACAGGTTCAATTAACCAACACGGTGAAGTGCAATCTATCGGTGGTGTTAATGAGAAAATAGAAGGCTTCTTCCAGTTATGCAAAGATAAAGGTTTAACGGGTACGCAAGGTGTCATTATCCCAAAAACCAACGTGATTAACTTAATGCTTAATGATGAAGTTATTAATGCTGTATCTCGCGGAGAGTTTGCTATTCATGCCGTTGAAACAATTGATCAATCACTGGAGTTATTGATGAAAGTCGAGGCGGGGGTTATTAGTAAAACTGGTCGCTATCCACGTAAATCTATTCATGGTTTAGCACTAGATAAACTTGAAAACTTTGCTGATATACTCAATGGTGCCGAAGAATAATATTATCCGTCAGTTTTTTTTGAATGATAATTCAGCTTTACTTGGTCGATAATTGCACTTGTGTTTCATTTTTGTTAGGGTTGTTAACATAATAATAACAGCCAGTATGAGATTCAAGTGGAATTTTCGACGGAAGAATTAGATTTCTTCAGTAATATTTTTATTGCAGAATCAAACGACAGCATGGTAAATGAATCACAACACCAACTGAGTGTACAAACAGCGGTACCTGACTATGTAAGACAAGTGTTAATGGGTAGTAAGTTAACCCTGTTGGCAGAAATTAATCATTATCAATTATGGTTTCCCGTCTCTCTATCGATTAGTGAGCAAGGTGAATTCTCGCCAAAGCTAGGTACCCCTGAAATTATTGATGTCAAAGGTAGTGAGCGTAGTTGGCGTGTAACTACCCCTAAAAACGTTGCTATCATCGATATTTTTCATGGTGAAAACGTTGAGCTGTTATCACTTTCGGCGACAGGATTAACGTTAAAAGTACCAACCACAGATAATAACTATATTGATTTGCAGCAGTCTTCATTTGAAATGAGCTTAGCAGGTGAGAAGCCTCTAAAGCTTGAGCTTGATCTGGTTAGGCATGAAGAAAATGTTGTTGCCGCTAAATTTAAAGACTTACAGGAGGGTAGAGAGTCTTTGAGAAAGTTTATCTTTAATTCGCACAAGGTAAAATACGCTAACCTTTACCAAGACATTATTTTATAAACTTCTTGCCAACTCATCAGATCTCTGTATAATGCGCGCCTCGATAACAGGTTGAGTGAAGCTTAGCCGAAGTTAGTCCAAAGTGACTTATTTATACTAGCTAGCAATAGTTTAATGGATGTATAAGTATATCGAGATGAGTGGGGTTTTACCGCCCAATAGACTTGCCAGCTAATTCTCCCTAGAATTAGCAAGAAATATAGCGTCAATTGAACGCTATGCGCCTAAGTCTTCCTGGTGGTTTCCTCGTATATATTTTACGCAGGTTAAGACTTAGCAATTTAAATCAAATGCTAACAAGTGCAGCTAATTAACTAACAGTTAACTTGGCGGCATCTTTGTGATTGATTTTTATAATTACGCCCAAGTAATTATGCTCAAGTAATGCGCCTGCCTTGCGAAGATGAAAATTATTTATGACTGATCAAAAAACTGAAACCGAAACTGTAACAGAACCTGAAGCTGTAGCTTTTGCCTCTTTAGGCTTACCTGAAAACTTATTATCTGCCGTTCTTTCTATTGGCTTTACCTCTGCTACCGATATTCAAGCACTAACTATACCGCCATTACTTGCTGGTAAAGACGTATTAGGTGAAGCACAAACGGGTACAGGTAAAACTGCTGCGTTTGGTTTACCTGCATTAGCAAAAATTGATACTTCAATTAGAAAACCACAATTAATGGTTTTAGCACCTACACGTGAATTAGCAATGCAAGTTGCTGAAGCAATTGAATCTTTCGGTAAAGACATGAAAGGTCTACGTGTTGCTACATTGTACGGTGGCCAATCTTACGGACCACAATTTCAACAATTAGAGCGTGGCGCACAAGTTGTTGTTGGTACACCTGGTCGTTTAATGGACCATTTACGTCGTAAAAGCCTTAAGTTAGATGAATTACGTGTTTGTGTGCTTGATGAAGCAGATGAAATGTTAAACATGGGCTTTTTAGAAGACATTCAGTGGATTTTGGATCACATTCCAAAAACTGCACAAATGTGTTTATTCTCAGCAACAATGCCACCAGCAATTCGTAAAATTGCTAACCGTTTCTTAAAAGATCCTGAGCACATTAAAGTTGCTGCTGTTAAAAAAGCAAAAGCTAACATTACTCAGTACGCATGGAAAGTTAGTGGCATCACTAAAATGACTGCGTTAGAGCGTATTGCTGAAGTTGTTGAATACGATGCAATGATTATCTTTGTTCGTACTCGTAATGATACTGTTGATATTGCTGAAAAATTAGAGCGTGCTGGTTACCCTGCATTAGCACTAAATGGTGATTTGAACCAAGCACAACGTGAACGTTGTATTGACCAGATGAAGTCTGGTAAATCATCTATCTTAGTTGCTACAGATGTTGTTGCTCGTGGTTTAGATATTCCACGTATATCTCTTGTAATTAACTATGACTTACCTGGTGATAACGAAGCTTATGTTCACCGTATTGGTCGTACTGGTCGCGCTGGTCGTGAAGGTATGTCAATTGCATTTGTACGTCCACGTGAAATGTACTCAATTCGTCATTATGAGCGTTTAACAAATGGTACTGTGCTTAACTACGATTTACCAAATATCCAAGATATTGGTAAAATACGTATTGAACGTACTCGTGTTGAAGTAGCAAAAATTGTTGCTGATAAAGATATCTCAAGCATGCGTGAAATTGTTGAAGGCATGGCTGCTGAATCTGAAGTTTCTATGATTGATTTAGCTGCAGCATTGCTTTTCCAAAAGCAAATGAAGCAACCACTTCAACCAAAAGAAGATCCTAAACCTCGTCGTGATGCGCGTGAACGTACTGACCGCAATGATCGTGGTAGTAATGATAGCCGTAGAGACTCTCGTGGTGGCGATAGCCGTAGAGATTCTCGTGGTGGTGATAGCCGCAGCGCAGGTCGCGATAGCCGTCCAGCTCGTGATGAAAAACCACGTAAAGCTAAAGTTAACCGCACAGATGTTGATTGGCAAACATACCGTTTAGAAGTCGGTAAAGAACATGGCGCTCGTCCAGGTGATATTGTTGGTGCAATTGCTAATGAAATTTCACTTGATAGTAGTTACATCGGTGCTATTAACTTGCATGATAAACATAGTTTTGTTCAGTTACCTAAAGGTATCCCAACTGACTTGTTTAACCAATTGAAAGGTGTACGTGTTCGTCGTCAACCTCTTGCAATTACTACTTCAGATGAAGCAGTTGTTAGTCAACAACAACGCCCAGTTCGTCGTACTGAAAAAGCACCTCGTCATAACTAATATAAAAGTTAATTGATTTGCTAGTTCTACGTTAAAAAGCGCCTTATGGCGCTTTTTTTGTTTTTTAGCTATCAAAAAGCATATTTCGTGTTTTTTATGCGAATAAATGTAAGTATTTATCTCTGCCACCTTGTTTGCGTAATGCTTTATCTATTACTATAGAGCCACTTAGCACATCAATCATTTAACCCTCAAATAATTATACTAATAGCAATGTCTGAAGTAACATCTCAATCGAACATAGAAACTACACATCAATTCGCTATTCGTGTTTATTACGAAGACACTGATGCGGGCGGTATTGTCTATTATGCCAATTATTTAAAGTTTTTTGAGCGAGCTCGAACAGAGTGGCTTAGAGAAATAGGTATAAACCAAGAAGTATTTTTGCAACAAAAGCTAGGTTTTGTGGTCAGAAAGGTTGAAATGGATAATCTTGCCTCGGCCAAGCTAGATGATCTACTTGAAGTGAGCTCAAGAATCGTAACATTGAAACGCGCAAGTTTAGTGTTTCAACAACAAATTACCAATCAAGAAAAGCAAGTATTATGTACGGCCAATATACGTATTGCTTGCGTTGATTTTAGTCAGAATAAACCCTGTGCTATTCCCGAATTAATATTAGGAGCGTTTAAACGTGTCAGCTGAAATATCAATCTTCAATTTATTTTTAGAAGCAAGCATCTTGGTGCAATTTGTAATGCTTGTTTTGCTTACTTTTTCTATTGTCTGTTGGGCAATGATATTTCAACGCAGAAAAATTTTGCGTACAGCGGCTGCTGAATTAAAAGCATTTGAAGATAAGTTCTGGAGCGGCGCTGATTTAAGTAAACTTTATAGTGAAACGTGTGCAAAACCACAAGTAGAAGGTATTGAGAATTTATTTGTTGCGGGTTTTAAAGAATTTGCTCGATTAAGAAAAAGTCATATAGATAACCCACAAATTATTGTTGATGGCACACACAGAGCTATGCGTGTTGCTTTATCAAGAGAAGTAGACAGCTTAGAGACACATTTACCTTTTATGGCAACCGTTGGCTCTATTAGTCCTTACATTGGTTTGTTCGGTACGGTATGGGGTATCATGAATTCATTTATTGCCTTAGGTGCGGTAAAACAAGCAACGCTAGCTATGGTAGCGCCTGGTATAGCTGAAGCCTTAATTGCTACGGCAATGGGCTTGTTTGCAGCCATTCCTGCGGTAATTGCCTTTAACCGCTTTAGCCATAAAGTTGAAAAGCTTGAAAACAGCTATGGTAACTTTATGGATGAATTTTCAAGTATTTTACAACGTCAATCAGCCGCTGAGCAATCTACTAAATAGGGCATTACTATGTACCAAAGAGTTAGACGCCGCAAAGTGGCTGAAATAAATGTAGTTCCGTACATTGATGTGATGTTGGTGTTATTAATTATCTTTATGGTTACCGCCCCCTTAATTACCCAAGGGGTAAAAGTTGACTTGCCACAAGCAGAGGCTGAGCCACTTGATGCAGACAGTAAAACACCGCTTGTTGCTAGTGTTGACGCACAAGGTCGTTATTACTTAACCGTTGGAGCTAACGACAAAGAGCCTATGTCGGCGGAAGAAGTTGCAGTATTAGTTAAAGCGCACTTAGCTATTGAACCAGGCACGCCTGTTGTTGTTAATGGTGATGGTGCGGTATCGTATAACGCCGTTATCCAGTTGATGGTAATGCTACAAACTGTCGCAGGTGTCCCTTCGGTTGGTTTAATGACAGATTCGGTGGAGGAATAACGTGGGTCAGCTGTTAATATCTCGTTTTACTACGACATCACCTTATGCTAAAGCATTGTGGTTAAGTCTCGCATTACATGTTTTTTTGCTTGTGGGTTTACTTGCAGGCGATTTTTCATCCACGCCTAAGTTAAAACCTACACCAACAAAACAATCTGGCGATCCCATCAAAGCGGTAGTGATTGATAAAGCTACGTTTGAGCGAGCGGTAAATAAAATAAAGAAACAAAAAACCGATCAACTTGATGCCGAAAAGAAACGGCTTAAATCCGTTGAAAAGCGTGCTTCAGATGCTAAAAAACGTCGTGCTAGGGAAGAAGCACGTATCAAAAAACTAGAAAAACAGCGTAAGAAAAAAGAACAAGAAAAAATTAAAGCTGATAAAGCCGCCAAATCATCGAATGCTAAAGCAGCTAAAGCTGAGAAAATACGTAAGCAAAAAGAACAGGAAAAACAAGTTGCTGAAAAAGCAGCTGCTACTGCCAGATCTAAACGGTTGAAAGAAGAAGCTGATGCGAAGAAAGCAGAAAACTTACGACTTGAAAAAATTGCTGACCGTAAGCGTAAAGAAATAGCCGCGAAAGAGCAGGCCATTCAAGATGCTATGTTAGCGCAGCAAATGGCTGATGAAATGGCGAGTCGGAATCAAGCAAGGCAACAGCAAGTGATGTCAGAAGTTGATCGTTACGCTGCATTAATTACGCAGAGTATTAATCAGCGAATGCTCAGTGATAAAAGTACGATGACGGGTAAATCTTGTCGAATAATTATTACGCTAGCACCTTCTGGCTTTGTTATTGACGTCAAAATTGGGCAAGGCGATAAAGTAGTCTGTGATGCCGCTAGAATAGCGGTTGGTAAAGCGGGCAACTTACCTGTCTCGAAAGATCCTGAAGTGTTTAAAGAAATGCGAAAACTTGGGGTGACGGTAATACCCGAATTTTAATGCAGCAGTACTACTTCACCTAGCGGAATAGTATTTACATTCAGTTAAATTGTATATATTGGTAGCGTTAAATGAAGCGACCTAAAGGAAAATAACAAAAATATGAAATTATTATCGAGCGTCTTATTCGGCGCTGTTATCGCGTTAAGTTCAACGAAAGTAATGGCAACATTAGAGATTGTCATTACAGGGGGGGTGGATAGCGCTAGACCAATTGCTATCGTACCTTTTGAATGGACAGGTGCAGGTGAACGTCCAGAATCGTTATCAAAAGTAATCAGCGATGATTTATTACGTAGTGGTAAGTTTAGCCCCATTGCTCATGATAAATTTCCACAAGCTATTTCTGATTCTAAAAGTATTGATTACAGCGCTTGGGCAAACCTTGGTGCTGAGGCGTTAGTCGTCGGTAAAATTAGTGAAGTGACACCGGGTCGTTATTTAGTCAGTTATCAGCTTGTCGATGTGATACGTGGGCAGATTACCGGTGGTGAAACGTCAATGCTTAGTAATGGCGAATTAGTTAATAGTAAAGATCATATATTGGCGCAAAGCAGTGCCAACATCCAACTGAATCAAGCCCGTCGATATGGGCACAGTATCAGCAATGTTATTTATGAAAAGCTCACGGGAACTAAAGGCGCTTTTTTAAGTAAAATAGCTTATGTTATTGTTCGTGATCAAGGAAAGTATCCATATCAACTGGCTTTTGCCGATTATGATGGTTTTAATGAACATGTATTGTTAAGTTCAAAAGAACCGTTAATGTCACCATCTTGGCGCCCTAATGGCGAGCAGTTGGCGTATGTTTCGTTTGAAAATCATCAAGCGCAAATTCATACCATCGATATTTACACTGGCGAGAGAAAATTAATCAGCTCATTTAGCGGTATTAATAGCGCGCCACGCTTTTCTCCGGATGGAAAAAGCATGGCAATGGTACTGTCAAAAGATGGTAACCCCGACCTATATGTGATGAATTTAGCGACGATGAAAGTACGACGTATCACACGTAATAGAGCGATAGATACAGAGCCTAGTTGGACACCTGATGGTAAATCATTGATATTTAGTTCAGAACGGGGTGGAAAACCACAGCTATATCGCGTAGATTTAGCCGGGGGGAAAGTAAGACGTTTAACTTTTGACGGTGAGGTGAACCTAGGAGGTTCAGTTACACCAGATGGTAAACAACTGATTATGGTCAATAGAACTCGCGGAAAGTATCGTTTAGCGAAACAAGAGCTAGCGACTGGATTATTCCAGGTGTTAACCGAAACTCGTTTAGATGAGTCGCCAAGTGTGTCACCTAATGGTGGTATGATCATATACAGTACTTTACACAATAATCGACAAGTGTTGGGTTTAGTGTCGGTAGATGGCCGCTTTAAAGCGAGATTGCCTGCACTTGATGGTCAAGTAAAAGCACCCGCTTGGTCGCCATTTTTATAATAATAAGATAGACAAAACAAACTAATTGAATTTTAATTTTAGGACAAAGGAAAATAACATGCGCTTTAATAACATAGTAAAATGCCTAGCAATAGCTTTACCTCTTACCGTTTTATCAGCTTGTAGCTCAAACTCAGATAGTGATGAGAACAGCCAAGTAGATACTAATGCCCAAGTGACTCAAAATGCAGCTGATGCTAAAATAGCAGAAGCCGAAGCAGTGAAAGTTACTGCTGCAAAACGTGCTGCTGAAATTGAAGAACAAAAGCGTCAAGAATTAGAAACGTTACGTTCTGAACACATCATCTATTTCGATTTTGATGTTTCAAATGTAAATGATCAGTACTCTGCAATCTTAGATGCACATGCTAAATTCTTAAATGCTAACTCTGATGTAAAAGTATTAGTTGAAGGTCATGCCGACGAACGTGGTACACCTGAATATAATATTGCATTAGGCGAGCGTCGTGCTAAATCTATTGCTACCTATTTAGAAAATATGGGTGTTTCAGCTAGCCAACTTACAGTAGTTAGCTACGGTGAAGAAAAGCCAATGGTTAAAGACCGTAGTGAAGATGCTTTCGCTAAAAACCGTCGTGCAGTTTTAGTTTACTAAGACTTGATAAGCCTCACATAAGCAGGTAACTGAATGAAACTAAATAAAGTTTTATTTGGCATGATGTTTACAGCTAGCGCCGTTAGTGCGTTAGCTGTAGCTAAAGCGCCAGTCATTGATGTTAACGCCAATTCTATCGACTCTTCTGCGTTAACAGAGCAATTAACTACTTTGTCACGTAAGCTCGACTCACGTAATAAGGCACAAGTGAATATCCAGCGTCAGTTGGACCTATTGCAAACCGAAGTGAACGAACTTCGTGGTGCAACAGAGTTACATACACATCAACTAAGCCAAGTATTAGAGCGTCAACGAGAGCTTTATCAAGAAATTGATAGACGAGTCAATGAAGTGCTTGAGTCAACGAGTAAAGCAGCCTCAGTTACGACTAACCCTATGGCGACTATTAGTACTGCAGAAAACGCGACAAGTTATAGTGATAATTTAACTGAAAATGAAACCTATGACCGTGCTCTTAACTTAGTCTTAAAAGACAAACGTTATAAACAAGCGATTATTGAGTTTAATGCGTTTAATAAAAGCTTTCCAAATTCTAGTTATGCGCCCAATGCTCATTACTGGTTAGGACAATTACTATTCAACCAAGGCGAACTTGTCAAAGCTAACACAGCGTTCCTGATTGTAGTTAATAAGTATAAAGACTCAACCAAGCGTCCTGATGCACTATTGAAGCTTGCCATGGTTGCCCAAAAGCAAAATGATGTTAAAAAAGCGATAACTAGCTATCAAAAATTATTAAAAGAGTACCCAAACTCAACGGCAGCAAAACTAGCAAAACCACGTTTAGCCAGTTTAACTAACTAAAGTATTTGATCGCAAATAGCATGAACATGCTATTTGTTGCTGATAAAACTAGCGTATTGCTGGGAATTTACTCGAACAGAAATTAATATTAAGAAAAACGAAGTTTATAGTTGCACTTAAATAAATTTTGAGTATTATATGCCCCGCATTGAGGCAGTGACTCAATACAACGTCGGCCGTTAGCTCAGTTGGTAGAGCAGTTGGCTTTTAACCAATTTGTCGAAGGTTCAAATCCTTCACGGCCGACCACTTTCTTAACTTAAAATGTAACTTGTTGAAGTGATGTTTTAGTGTGAAAAAAAAGTCTCCTTATCGTAAAGATAATTGAGCAAGTAAATTTATAATGTAACTCTTGAATCGGCCGTTAGCTCAGTTGGTAGAGCAGTTGGCTTTTAACCAATTTGTCGAAGGTTCAAATCCTTCACGGCCGACCAATTCAAGAACGATTAATATTTACTTATAAGATAAAACGGCCGTTAGCTCAGTTGGTAGAGCAGTTGGCTTTTAACCAATTTGTCGAAGGTTCAAATCCTTCACGGCCGACCACTTTCTAACTTAAATGTTAACTTATTGAAGTGATGTTTTAGTTTGAATAAAAAGTCTCTTTATCGTAAAGATAATTGAGCAAGTAAATATTGAAAATGTAACTCTTGAATCGGCCGTTAGCTCAGTTGGTAGAGCAGTTGGCTTTTAACCAATTTGTCGAAGGTTCAAATCCTTCACGGCCGACCAATTCAAGAAAGTAAAAGTATATGTTATTAGGAACGGCCGTTAGCTCAGTTGGTAGAGCAGTTGGCTTTTAACCAATTTGTCGAAGGTTCAAATCCTTCACGGCCGACCAATCCTAATAAAATATAGACCAGTAAATATTTACCTGAATAAATCGTAGTGAAAATAGTAAATGGCCTATAAGCCATGATTATTAGGAACGGCCGTTAGCTCAGTTGGTAGAGCAGTTGGCTTTTAACCAATTTGTCGAAGGTTCAAATCCTTCACGGCCGACCACTCCTAATTAAATGTAAAACAGTATATATTTACCTGAATAAATTTCGTAGCAATAAATAGTAAATGGCCTATAGCCATAATTATTAGGAACGGCCGTTAGCTCAGTTGGTAGAGCAGTTGGCTTTTAACCAATTTGTCGAAGGTTCAAATCCTTCACGGCCGACCACTCCTAGTAAATGTAGAAAAGTAAAAGTTCAGAATAAATATCGTAGTAAACAATGTAAAAGGCTTACGAGCCAGAATTATTAGGAACGGCCGTTAGCTCAGTTGGTAGAGCAGTTGGCTTTTAACCAATTTGTCGAAGGTTCAAATCCTTCACGGCCGACCACTTCTAATTCAATCAATATCATTCAAGTATCTCTTATTTAAAATCCCGAGTTAATCCCAAAAGCCAAGGCCTTTAACCGTCCAAGCTTAATTAGTTCGAAGGTTCAAACCCTTCACGGCCGACCACTTCTAATTGAATCAATATCATTCAAGTATTTCTTATATAAAATCCCGAGTTAATCCCAAAAGCCAATGCTTTTAACCGTCTAAGCTCAATTAGTTCGAAGGTTAAAATCCTTCACGGCCGACCACTTCTAATTCAATCAATATCATTCAAGTATCTCTTATATAAAATCCCGAGTTAATCCCAAAAACCAATGCTTTTAACCGTCTAAGCTCAATGCGTTCGAAGGTTCAAATCCTTCACGGCCGACCACTTCTAATTCAATCAATATCATTCAAGTATCTCTTATATAAAATCCCGAGTTAATCCCAAAAGCCAAGGCCTTTAACCGTCCAAGCTTAATTAGTTCGAAGGTTCAAATCCTTCACGGCCGACCACTTCTAATTCAATCAACACCATTCAAGTATTTCCGATAAAAATCCTAGTTAATATCAAAAGCCAAGGCCTTTAACCGTCCAAGCTCAATTAGTTCGAAGGTTAAAATCCTTCACGGCCGACCACTTCTAATTCAATCAACACCATTCAAGTATTTCCGATAAAAATCCTAGTTAATATCAAAAGCCATGGCCTTTAACCGTCCAGGCTCAATTAGTTCGAAGGTTCAAATCCTTCATGGCCGACTCTGCTAATTCAGTAAATCCATATGATATTCTTGTAAAAAATAATCTTGTAAATCTAAGTTTATTAAATATTTAAGGGATATTAGTGTCAAGCCATATCCAAATACTACTGATGATTATTATGATGCTAAAAAACCTTATTAACACACGGTGAATTCACTTTTAGGAATAGTCTTTCTTGATTACTCGGCTACTGCCATTAATACCCTCTATTATCTACTACACATTAGTACCGCTTTCCCTTATAATTGGCGCGTTTTTACGTGTCCAGAATTAGAGAGAACTCATGAGTGTAAGTAATACTGCGGTTGATTTTGATTTTCAATTTCCAGCTAAGCCAAAGCCTTTAGAAAATAATGAAAAGGCACAATACATAGCGAAAATTAAAAAGCTATTAATTGAAAAAAATGCCGTATTGGTTGCTCACTACTACACTGATCCTGAAATTCAAGCTCTGGCTGAAGAAACAGGCGGCTGTGTTGCTGACTCTCTAGAAATGGCTCGCTTCGGTAAACAACATCCTGCAGAAACATTAATAGTTGCAGGAGTTAAGTTTATGGGCGAAACAGCTAAAATATTAACACCTGAGAAAACAGTGCTAATGCCTGAACTCGAAGCGACTTGTTCGTTAGACTTAGGTTGCCCTATTGACGAGTTCTCAGCCTTTTGTGATGAACACCCTGATCACACTGTTGTAGTTTATGCTAACACCTCTGCGGCTGTTAAAGCCCGTGCCGACTGGGTAGTAACGTCGAGCATTGCTCTTGAGATTGTAGATATGCTTGAGAGCGAAGGTAAACCTATTTTATGGGGACCTGATCGTCACTTAGGTGCCTATATTGAAAAAGAAACAGGTGCTGAAATGTTAATGTGGCAGGGCGCTTGTATCGTTCATGACGAATTCAAAGCCAAAGCATTACAAGATCTTAAAATTAAATACCCTGAAGCAGCCGTTTTAGTTCATCCTGAATCACCATTAAACGTAGTGGCGCTTGCTGACGCGGTAGGTTCAACAAGTCAATTAATTAAAGCTAGCCAAGATATGCCAAATCAGCACTTTATTGTTGCTACCGATAAAGGCATATTTTATAAAATGGAACAAGCGAGTCCAAACAAAACATTTATCGCCGCACCAACAGGTGGTAACGGCGCAACCTGTAGAAGTTGTGCTAATTGCCCATGGATGGCTATGAACGGTCTCAAGTCTATTGCAGAGGCTTTAGAGAGCTCTGTAGGCAAAGAAATATTTGTAGATGAAACCTTAGCGAAAGAAGCAACTATCTCACTAGACAGAATGCTAAATTTTGCAGAAGAGCATAAGTTAAAAGTCAAAGGCAACGCGTAAAACGCTATGACGGTGCACAAGTTTACTCACACTGAACGTTCTTTGAGCATTCAGTGTTATTTTACCGGTTAACACCCTGAATTTACTTGCACTATAAAAGATTTTTACCTACCATAGCGCAGTTGAAAAATTTGTCTCGAAATAGACCTTTTAACAACGATACGGTGAGCTGGCCGAGTGGCTGAAGGCGCACGCCTGGAAAGCGTGTAAAGGTTTATCCCTTTCGAGAGTTCGAATCTCTCGCTCACCGCCATATTCTATAAAAAGGGCACCTCATACGAGGTGCCCTTTTTTGTATCTGCGATAAACATCAGATAGTAGTAAAATAAACAGTCAGTACTTTTATTTCTTTCAGCAAACTACCGTTTTGAACCATCACTTATCTTCTTAATGCTCAATTAGTCAGTGTTATGTTTATATGTTAAGTTATGTAATCGCTCATCGATTGATAATAGATTATGAAAAGAATTATTTTTTTATTACTCTGCTTATTATGTTTTTTTGTTTTTTCTGCAGATGAACGGCTAAACGTTGATGTTATTGCGGTTGATTACCCTCCTTATACGAGCTCAAAGCTAACAGGCGATGGTTCAAGCTTTATATTGCTAAGTAAATATGCACAATCAAACTTTAGTGTATCCTTGACGCCGTTTTTCTTACCACCCGCACGAGCGAATAGAGTCATCAAAGATGGGTATTGGTGTCTGTCCTTTTACCCACCAAGAGAGGGAAATAAAGTTGCCCGTTTTGTTTCCTTATCAGATAATGTTGTCAGTATGGGCTTCTACCGATTAAGAAAAAAAGAAGGTTTCCACTGGACCGAACTTAAGGAGCTAAAGGGGAAAATAGTTGCCTTATTAAGGCCTGATGTTATCGGTAAAATGCATCAAAACATCTTAGATGCAGGTCTTCAAATGGTTTATGTTGAATCCATAGAACAAGGGCTGCAACTTGTCTTAAAAAATAGAGTGGATTACGCTTTTGGTGACAACTTGGTCTTATCAGAAACTAATTTAAGCGAAGTTCAGAAGCAAAAATTACAATTCTCTGAAAGCTCGGTGCATGAAGCAGAAATTGGTTTCTTTTATAATATTGAATGTAAAGATAAACTGTTTAACCAAAATAAAATGGAGTTAATCATTCAATAAATTTTTTAGTTGATAGAGTAAGTAATATAAAGCCAATTAAAATAACTCTACAGGGGAGTTTAGGGCAGGATCATGGCGCTGTAATAACTTCTGCTCAATGAGATCTTCAAAGCAATGAATTGTGTTTCTTCCATTATCCTTAGCGTAATAAAGCGCTTTGTCTGCTCTATCAACAATTGAGGAGATAAACATATTCGGATCCAACAAAGTAAAACCAATACTAACTGTTAATGATTCAATAAATGGGAATTGGTGACTATTAACTGCATTTTTGAATTCATTCAATTTTATATGCAGTATTTTTGATGTGGGGGCTTCCATCACTAAAATAAACTCTTCGCCACCAAAACGGAATAGCAAGTCTTCATTGCGAAAGTGTTTTTTCATGAGCTGGGCAAAGGTAAGTAAAACTTCATCTCCGCATACATGGCCAAATTGATCATTTACCCTTTTAAAATTATCTAAATCTATGATGGCAAGCCATGTGCTTATACTTTGATGCGGCGCTCGTTTATTGTCACTGTTCAATTCATCAAGTTGTTTTTTATTTTTTTGCTCACTAAATCGTTTTACTTTTACTTCAAAGGTTTGTCGGTTGAGTAACCCTGTTAACTTATCACATTCACTTTCTTTCAGTATGCTTAGATAGTTCTCGTATATACGACAAAATCCATTTAACAACACCTGTTGTTCTCTAGAGAGTTTTATTGAGTTAAGGTAGATTACCGCGACAGTTTGTTGTCCGATGACTATTGGATGCCAACTTTCTTCATTTTCATTTTCAAGTTTATTATGAATAAGACAAGAAAACTTAAAACAAGAGTTTAATTCATCGCTAATGTTTTGAACAAACTCGGGTTCTAACCATTCATATTTAGATTTTGTATCATGAACAATAAGGTCAATGTTAGATCGTATTGTTAAGGTGTGTTCGGCATTCACTCTTTTATATATGATCAAGCGCAGGCACTTTATTTGCTCAACCAGCGCTAAACTCATACTAATTTCTAAAGAGTCTGTATCTCTTTTGTTCGTTATTTCAATAACTGAATTTAAAATATTTTCGTCCATTTACAGCCTCAAAATAACGATAGAAAGGATAGTTAGTGTTTAAGTATAGTGTAATATGAGTAATATTTAGCGGTGCATTTATATGTTGTAAAATTATTACATTGAGTGGTTTGACAATTTCCCTGACAAGGTTATATTAATAAAAAAGTAATAATTATGATTAAATTCCCTCAAATTGGACCTGCAGTTTTAGTTACCGCTGCTTTTATCGGACCGGGCACCGTTATTACGGCAACAATGGCCGGCGCAAATTACGGCTTTAGTTTATTGTGGGCTCTTGTCTTCTCTGTCTTTGCCACTATCATTTTGCAAGAAATGGCAGCGCGTTTGGGCGTGGTAACTCAGCAAGGTTTAGGTGAGAATATCCGCTTAGCTTGTACGAATCCGGTAAGTAAGTACTTATCTATATTTCTTGTGGTCGGCGCTATTGTCGTGGGTAATGCCGCTTATCAAGGTGGTAATATTTCCGGGGCAAGTTTAGGTTTAACGCATCTATTTGGAGAGCAACCTCTGCTTGGCTCCTCTGCCGTTTGGCCAATAGTAATAGGCTTGGTTGCTTTAAGTATTTTAGCCACAGGCAGCTATCGCATTATCGAAAAGTCACTGATTGTTTTGGTAGGAGTGATGAGCTTGGCGTTTCTAGCGAGTTTTTTCTTGATAGATATTAATTGGTCCGATTTTTTCAGTGGTTTATTAATCCCGAGTTTACCTACAGGTGCAACACTTACCGTTATTGCGTTAATTGGTACTACTGTTGTGCCTTATAACTTGTTTTTACATAGCGCGACAGCAAGTAAGAAATGGCAGAAAGTTGAGCAGCTTGATGATGCTCGAAAAGATTTATACTTTGCTATACCCTTGGGTGGTTTGATTTCAATCGCTATTGTATCAACAGCGGCAAGTGCCTTTTTTGGACAACAAATTCACATTACTAATGCAGCGGATATAGCCCCTGCTTTGCAGCCTGTTTTTGGTGATGCGGCAGGTATATTTATAGCGATTGGTTTGTTTGCTGCGGGTATATCCTCGGCTGTAACAGCACCGTTAGCTGCGGCTTTTGCTTTAAGCGGTATTTTAAATTTAAACAAAGAACTTAATTCACTCTCCTTTAAAGCCATTTGGTTTATTATTTTGTTACTCGGCGTGATTATTTCTAGCTTAGGTTATAAACCCATGACGGTCATTTGGTTCGCTCAAGTGGCTAATGGTATTTTATTACCGTTAATAGCGCTGTTTTTATTATGGATGATGAATAGTCAAATATTAGGAGAACAGCAAAATACTCGTCAACAAAATATCTTGGCAGGCATAGTCGTAGCTGTTACTTTGATGCTCAGTGCACGTAGTTTGCTTTCTGCATTTGATTTACTGTAGTTATTTATAAACGATGATTATTTATCAAGCTGCCTTGTAGTCTTTGTTTTTTTTAGTTAGGATGTTTTTTAGTCAATAAATTGTATTAACGGAATAATAACAATGACCTATTTAAAACACCTTTCCTTAATTTTTATTTTATTTTGTACCCTATTAGCAAAACCCAGCCAGGCAATTCCTATTGATTCGTGTATGGAAGAACAGTGTATTGCCTATTTTAATAAATGGAAAGTTATGGCTATAGCAAAGCGTGTTAATGCTATGTCGGCGTTAGCTGAGCTTTATTATCAGGGATATGGTACGGAAAAGAATCTCGATAAATCTCTTCGTTATTTTCGTAAAGCATCAAGATATCAGTTTGCCTATGCGCAATACCGCACTGGAATTTTCTATCTGATGGAAGATAAATTTATTGATAATGAAGCCGGTATCAAATATTTAAGAAAAGCGGCTAGAAATGGCCATGTTGAATCAGCATTTCTACTCGGTGTTATATTCGGTACAGGCGAATTGGGTATTAAAGATGTCGGCGAATCGGATAAATGGTTGGTAAAAGC
Source organism: Colwellia sp. 75C3 (assembly GCF_002836255.1). GTDB lineage: Bacteria > Pseudomonadota > Gammaproteobacteria > Enterobacterales > Alteromonadaceae > Colwellia. The sequence goes on from NZ_PJAU01000055.1 coordinate 83,895, forward strand.
GTTGAAAGATCAGCATTCCACGGCACAACGTTATGCAGGTTTTTTGTATAAAAGTGGTCAAGTAAATGAAAACCACTATATCAAAGTGAATAAAATTATTAATAATCTAAAAGTCACTATGCCAGCAATGAATAATACCAAAGGGCAAGTAGCTAAAAAAATTACAGAAATACCCTGGCCTCATGGTTCAAGAACAGAGGTTATTACCGAGCAAGACGCAGTTTTTGGGGATACGTTTGATTTTGAAATCGCTGATCTTCAATCTGCAGCGTCAACGACCAACAATGATACAGGTTCACAAAGACAAGTAAGGAAATGTGAAAAAATATTGAGTTGTTATAACGTAGATAGACAAGAATTTTAGCGTTATAGAAGTACTAAATTAGCACTTCCAAGCAAGTAGAGTCAGTGAGTGAATCTGCAAGATAGCAAGTATAACCTGAGTAATAAGTGATCTGAAAACTCAACTAACAGAATAGCAGGACTAAAGTCATATTACTTTAGTCCTGCTATTATTTAGTCACTAGCTAGATTATTAGCAAACCATGCGACAATTGTTTTTGTTAACTGTTTATCACTGTCTAATAACGGATACCCGTGCATGCTGCCTTTGTATGAGATCATTTTACTATTGGGATGTTTAGCCGTTGAAAAAAGCTGTTGGGCACTGGTGAATGTTCTGCCATCATCCTCTGAAGCGATGATTAAGGTAGGTTTTTCTACTAACGTTTTACCATAACGGACAATATTTTTATCACGCTGTGATGAGGAGAAAAAACTAATAGCGCTGATGTTTTCTTTTTCAGCTAAGGTGATGGCTTGGCTGCCACCACAACTTGCGCCAATGATGCCTACCTGCCCACGGTTACCAACCTTATCTTTTAAATAATCAAAGGCTAATTGCACGTCTTCTGGCCAATGAGAAGACATTTTAGTCCACGCTTGACCTCGCTCTGCTTGGGGCAGTTGACGAATTTTTGCAACGTTAAACTCGTCACTAACACTTTCACCAAAACCTCTAAAGTCGAGGCTTAGCGCATGAATACCTTGTTGTGCTAATTGCTCGCCGATATGGTTATACATAGTGCGATTGTAATTACACTGATGCAGCATTAATACCGCACGTTTGTTTAAGTTTTTTTCGTTATTTTGACCTTGATAATAATCAGCTTTTAGGTTGAATTTATCCGGGCTAATCAAGATGAGATCAGCTGCTAAGCTTTGAACACTAAAAAGTAGACTAACAACTGACAGTGAAGCGATTAAACGTAACATAACAATTCCTATGGTAATTTTATTTCCTAGGCAGTTAACTTATCGTTAAACATGTAATAGAAACAGCAGAATGCGACCAATGACCTTTTTTGTGGGTGGCATAACGCGCTTATTACGCTAATTATTTAATTGAGCTCTCATAATATCGCCCTCGGGTGGATCTGTTTTGAAAAAAATGGCTTTACTACCATCCACATTAAAATCTGTTACTCGAGACCAATTAGGTAAAGTCATCAACAACTTACTTGACGATATTTGCTCATCATTTCCTATAAGGACTTGCTGTATTTTTCTTGATGGGCCGTTCTTTATTATGGTGTAGACCGTTTGGTCAATCACTTTTAACTCTCCTGGCACTAGAGAATCTAAATGAGTAATTGAGTGGATAAGTGACGTTGTTTTATCATGAATAACGTCTTTGATAATTAAACCTCCCACTTTATAATCGATTAATGTCAGTTTGTCTCCGTCTGAGCTTTCTTGGGCAAACAGACCCGCATTAGGCTGTATTAACGTCGACTCTAATGTACTACGGTCATACTGGTATATATTCACGTGCTTTACGTGTTCGCTAATGTATATACTGCTATCGTCTTTACTCCATGCTAATGGATATTTCATACTAGGAATTGAACTTTCTTTAACAGGTTTTCCTGTAATTAATGAAATAATGGACAAGGTTAGTTTTTCTTTTTCATAGACGATGGCAAAAAATTCCTCGGTATTAGATAACACCGGTCTATGTATAAAACTTGCCTGTAATTGAGTCACTTGTTTGGTTTTTTGAGACTTAAGGTTATAGGACCATACTTCATAATATCCAGTTCGATTTGAAACAAAATAAATTGTCTTATTATCTTTTGAATAAACACCATAATATTCGTTGGCATCACTATTAAGTTTGGGCAGAGTATCAAATTTTTGTTGGTCAATATCGGCGATTACTTGATTCGTCGACGCTTTATAGGTGGCGTAATAAAGGTGGCCTTGTTTAAGTTGTGCTCGAATAATACGTTGACCACCTGAGCTAGGTAGTATGCTGTTAATCGAATGATCATTTATATTTAGCTGCCAAATACCTTTAGTTGCTGATACTACACCTGATATGAGTAAGTTTCCTGAGTCAAGCAATGCGATGTGTTCAACCCACGAAAACTGGTCCGTGATAGTTATATATTGATGGGTTTTAAGGTTTAAAGAGACTATTTCTTTTACTTTATTACTGTTATTGAAAAAATAAAGTGTTTGACCGTCTAAAGAATAGACTTGATATCGAATATCGCTCGGTAAATTTAAGGTCGATTCATGTAAATAGGTCACTTTACGATTAATCGTGTTTATTGATTTAACTTCATGTAATTTATTATGTTGGTAATCATCGTATTCAATGAAACTTATCGCAGAAGCCTCATTTGTTTTTAGAGATAAATTAAAAATGGCGTTGTCAGATTCATAAATAATTTCAACTTTACTGGGTAGCTCATGTCGAATAATTTGGTATTGGCCTGACTTTTCTCGGATATAGGTAATGGTTTTTTCGTCCAACCATATAGGAGAGTATTCACCCCATTCATCATTAGTGACTTGTTCTGACTGATTGCCACCTAATGTCTTTAGATAAAGATCAACCCGTTCACCGCGAGCGCTGACATAAATCATTTTATTATGATTTTCATGAAAGCTAAAGTCGCCTTCGACACCTATATCTTTGGTGACAGGTAAAATATTCTGAATACTCAAGTGACTGACGTTTTTATCTAATAAAGCATTATTCAACAGCCAAGTACTTATTGATACTGTAATTAAAAGTAAGCAGCTACTTACTAACCATTTCACTTTTAGACTGACGTGTTTATTATTTTGTAAACTCTCAATCAGTGCTTTGTTTTCAATCGTTGTCCTATGCTCTGTTGTACAGTGTTCTGCTGTAGTTAGCTTTACCTTCGCTATGAATCGATAGCCTTTTTTGGGAATAGTTTCGATATATTTCGGATTTTTTGCATCATCAGTTAGCGCATTGCGTAATGAATAAATCAGTTGAGAAATAACTTCATCACCCACAACAATATTTGGCCAAAGTGCAGACAAAATTTCAGCTCGAGTAACAACTTCACCATTTTTACTTACCAGTAATATTAATAACGACATCACTTTCGGCTCTATTCGTTTTTCTCGAGATCTTTTAATTAACAAGTTGGCTTGAGGGATTGCTTCAAACTCGTTAAAGCTGAATTTTTCATCAGAAAATTTTGTTGTCAATGTATATAGCCGCTTGAATTTAAACCAAATAAAACAATGATGTTTTTTTTAGTTTTTCATTATGTATCTTTACAATACATTAACACAAAATCAAATTGTGACATTGATTTTTATAAAATTGATTCACAAAAATACCACATCAATAATCTTATATTAGATTTTATTTACAATGAAATAGAACGTTTATTCGATATTTAATAAATAATAATAGTTTTAAAAAGGAAGTTAAATGAACATAATCAAACTTGCCAGCCTGGTGCTGCTATTGGGTGTTACCGCCTGTGTCGAAGAAGAAAATGATAATAAAGTAATCGTAGAACAAATATACACCGATGTGATTAATGGTTTAAATACCGGATTAGTTACTTCCTTATATGCAGAAGACTTTATTCAGCATAATTCCGACATTGCAGCGGGTGTTGCAGGGCAAGAAGAATACTTCGAAACAATGACGGCTAACAACCCTAGTCATGTGGCAACGATTAAACATATCGTCGCTGATGGCGATTATGTTGCAGTACATTGGCACTATGCGCAAGACGTTGATAATGAATTTATTGGTAGTGCTAGAGTTGACTTATATAAGTTGAAAGACAGCATGATCACGGAACATTGGGATGTGGTTATGGTCCCCAACATGAACACAGCAAGTGGTAATTCTGTTTTTAGTGACTTATATATTTATCCTACGGACACATCTGCTAATACGAATACTAGTATTGAAGAAATAAATAAAGTGATCGTGACTAATTTTTATTTGGACTTATTCAACAACCAGAATCTTGATTTAATTGAAGAGCTAGTAGACCCAAGTTACCTGCAACATAATTTTTGGGTGCCAAATGGTAGTGAGGGTTTGTTTAACTACGTTAGTGGCGGAGGTACTGGAGGGTTATCAATCTTTTTGACGTTAGGTGAGGGTGATATGGTTTGGACCTTTTCGGGCCCAGGTACTGATAATTTGCAAACGGTTGATTTATGGCGTTTTGATAACAATATTAAAAAAATTGTTGAACATTGGGATGTGTTTTAAAGCATAACTTACATTATGGAAGTCGTTTGCTACTTCCATAATGTATTTTCACAGAAGATAAACGATAACTTGCTCTTAAACGGTTCAATACATGAACTATCGTTACACAATTAAACAATAAGTAAATAGGAGCCTTGATATAATTTCATCTATTTTATAGATGTCTACGGAGTTTTACCTTGAGAGCAGTTGTTGTTTTATTATCAGTGTTATTTATCACATTATTATCGGTTAATGTTAATGCAAAAAGTACAAAGATAGACGGTTTAGAATTTGGCCCTATCGCTAGTTTAGTTGGGACATGGGAAGGAGATAAGGGCGTAGATGTTGCACCAGGAAAAACTGTCCCGCTAGTGGCGCCATATTTTGAAACAATTAAAGTTGAAGTCGTTGGTGATGTGACTAATGCAGGCACTCAAAAATTGGCAATTTTAAGTTATCATCAAGAAGTTTTTCGCAAAGCGGATGGTAAAAAGTTTCATGATCAAATAGGTTACTGGATCTATGATGCGGCGACCAAAGAGATACATTATACCTTGAGTATTCCACGTGCAGTGACGCTGATGGCGAGTGGTAAACTAACCGCATCAGGGGCAATTAAAGTGTCGACTGACACTGAAATAGGCCAGTCTCCGTTTATGCAAAAAAATGCTAAAACGACAAAGTTTGAAATGACAGTGACAGTTAATGGCGATAGTTTACGTTACGCGATGACAACTCATTTAGATATTTACGGTAAAGCTTTTCCGCATACAGATGTTAATGTTTTAACACGTAAGTAAATTGACTTGTTTTAATAACAAAAGTATTGCAAGTTGAAATTAAAAGGCACCTACTTAATTAGGTGCCTTTTTTTGTATCATTTGTTTAGGGTTGTTAAGCTCAATAATTTTGGTTTGTTGTACAAATGCATGGATTTAATCGACACTATTAAGCCTTAAACAGTTTAAAGAATGTTAAACATTAGTTTTATTCTGCTTCAATAATGTTGGTAAGGTAATTATAACTTTCAAACCACTCGAGACTTGATTTTGGGCGACTATGTAACCTTGATGCAAGGTTATAGCTTGCTGAGCAATTGCTAATCCTAAACCAGTGCCTCCGCTACTTCTTTCTCTGCCATCTGCCACGCGGAAAAAAGGAGTAAACAGTTTTTCTATCATTTCATCAGGTACACCAGGACCATGATCCGAAATAGTTAACGTTATCTGTTCATCTTTTTCGCTTAATTCAAGGGTAACCACTTGGTTTGTAGGTGAGTATTTTACTGCGTTATTAACAACGTTACTGATGGCACTCGCGACCAGTTTACTGTCGGCTAAAAGTGGGCAGCTAAATTCAGTTTTGAAATCTATAGTGACATTTTTACTGGTAGCAAAATATTGGCAGTCGTTAACTACATATTCTACTAAATCTTTGAGATCAATCTCATCAGCATCGAAGACATTCTGGTTATGCTCCAGTCTTGAAAGCGTTAATACATCAGCTATCATTTCATCTAATCGGTCTACTTCAGTTTCACAGCGGTTTAAATGTTTTTGCTGTTCAACGCTATTGCCCATATTTTTTTCGGCTAAAGCAACCGCTAGTTGTAAACGTGTTAAGGGAGATCTTAGCTCATGTGAGACATCACCTAATAAACGTTGATGCGCTGTAATATTGTTTTCTAATTGCTCAGCCATTTGATTAAAGCTTCGTGCAAGGGCGCCAAATTCATCAGAGCGTTGTTCAAATTTTGTAATACGTGTTGCTAATTTACCTTTACCTATACTTTCACTTGCTTTTTGTAAAGCGATCAAAGGCTTTGTAAAGCTCTTAGCGAGCAACCAACATGATAGGAAACTAACCAGTAACAGCATGATTAAACGCATGGCCAAAGGTAATTGGGTTACCCAGCTAACGATACGCTTACGGCGCATTTCACTGGCAATGAAAAGTTGAAATTTTTCACCATTAATAACTATGGGTTGAGAAGACGTCACTTTGGTAAAATCAAAATCAATGGTCACGGGGTTATCGAGGGGATGCTTTTCTAAGTAGTTTTTTACTTCTATCCAGCCACGCTTTCTTGGCGCGTAAACTTTATTATTACTGATTTTTTTTATGATTAACATTTGATGGTGTTTACGGTCAAAACTTCTCTGTATTGCTTTAAGTTTTATCTGTTTTTTATTCGCTAACTTCTCAGTGTACATGCTTAACAATTTTAATTGTTGAGGGTTGGCTTGTTCTTGGCTAGGACTATGCCTAAATTGCATGGTGACTAGGTAACTAATGAGTACTGAGATGAGTATAACTATCCAAAAAGCAAGAAACAGTTTTAAGCTAATGCCTAAGGAGAATTTCTTATGCAGTGGTGAAGCTAACTTATTCGTAGCATTAGTCATTGTTAGTGCTCACCTTGTAAAAAAACGTAACCAGCACCACGTACCGTTTTCATCTTATCTACTGGATCAATAGCGAGTAATTTTCTACGAACATTACCAACATGTACATCAACAGTTCGATCATATGGAGTGAGCTTACGTTGGAGTACTTGCTCTGATATTTCATTTTTACTGACTATTTTACCATGATTTTCAAGCATATAAAGAAGCACTAAATATTCAGTACCGGTTAACTCAAGTAAATTATTTTGACAGCTTATTTCACGAGTTGCTTGGTTAACCCTAACCTGATTAACGATCAGTTGCTCAGTCGGAGCATTTAGTTGTGACGAACTCTGACTTTTTACAATGGAAATACGTCTTAATATCGCATTAATGCGTGCTAATAATTCACGGTGTTTAAAAGGTTTAGCCAAATAGTCATCAGCGCCTAATTCAAGACCTAAAATTCGGTCATTATCGTCACCTTTAGCTGTTAACATTAAAATAGGGGTTTTATGATTACCGCCCAGAGCTTTTAATACTTCAAAGCCATTTAATATTGGCATCATGACATCAAGTAAAATCAAGTCGAAACTGTCATCAAATGCTTTAGCTAAACCACTGGCACCATCTAAACATGACGTTACTTGGAAATTTTCGCTGTCAAGGTATTCGGTTAATAGCTCAGCAAGCTCGGCATCATCATCTATTAATAAGATGTGTTTAGTTTGTGTCGGGGATTGTGTCATATGAGTGGCTGCTTTTTAAGAATAAGAGACATAACTGTTTCAGTTTACTAACGATCAGTTTCTTAGTTTACGTGAACTTAGCTAAGCAGAATAGAACTTTACATAGCTTTACACTGCCTTGCACTGCTTTGCATAAAGCCTAGATATACTATAGCTGAACTTAATCAAGCGTAAGCTAACTTTCTATCAGTATAATAAAATTACCCATAAAGGAATTTCCAATGAAAATTACATTAAAAAATATAGCAATTGCCACTTCACTTTGTTCTGCACTGGTTTTAACACCGGTAAGTTTTGCTGGTAATGACAACTCAAACCATAAAGGTCATCATGAGAAAAATCAGCAACAAATGAGTGAAAAAAAACTGGCTAAGCTCACGCGTAAATTAGGATTATCAGAAAGCCAGCAAGCTGATATTAAAACACTAAAAGCAGAAGAAAAAGCACAAATGCAAACAATAAAGCCAGCAATGAAAGCCTTTCGTGAGCAAGTTAAAACTTTAATGTCTGCCGATAGCTTTGACGAACAAGCTTTTGTTCAATTACAGGAAAATAATCAAGATGTTTTTTCTGCTATGGCGTTGATTAAAGCAAAAAGTAAATTTGCTATGAAAAGTGTGTTAACTGAAGAGCAATTAGAAAAATTTAGCTCAATGAAGCATAAGCGTTCACGTCGTTAATTTTATTGAAAAAAATTCGGTAGTATTCTGATTACATGCTATGTTCTAAAATAAAAAACCGACTTCTGTCGGCTTTTTATTGTCTAATATTTCTCATCAGTCTGTTATATATTTAAGGGATTATCACTCATTCTTGCTATATTTAAAAAATCCTGCCAAGTTATAGTATTGAAAAGCATAAATTAATTAGCTAAATATATTCTTGGATAACTCCTTTGAACACTTATTCCATCTTAAATCGCTTGAACTTATCAATACGTCAAAAAATCGTGTTCGCCTTTGCTATTCCTCTGGTATTGATGACGTTCGTTGCGACACTTTTATATGTGAGTACTGAGCGACAGCTTGAAACGGCTAAATGGGTTCAACATACCCACCGTGTTCTCTCTCAGGGACATGAATTATTGAAATTATTAGTGGATATGGAAACAGGTGAACGAGGTTTTTTAATCACAGGAAATGAAGTTTTTTTAGAGCCCTTTAATGAAGCGGGGTATGTATGGACAACTAAGTTAGATAATTTAAAACAGCTTGTTTCGGACAATGCCACTCAAGTAGAGCGATTAACAAAAATAGATTTATTACAAAAACAGTGGTTAGTCGAAGCAGCAGAAAAAGAAATTAGTGCTAGACGCGAGGTCAATAACTCAGACTTGAATACCATGAATACCATGAATACCATGAATACCATGAATACCGTGATAGCATTAATTGAAGCCCAAACAGGCAAGAATATTATTGATCAGATCCGGCAAATAAAGTCAGAGTTTATTCAAGTCGAAGAGTCTCTGTTATTAGCGCGAGAGTTATCAGCAGAGCAAGCAGTCAGTAAAGCTAAATGGGTAGTGGTTATAGGTATTATTTCAACCTTATTACTGGCTGTTTTTTTGTCCGTGTATATTTATAGTTATATCGTTCAAAACCTTAATCAATTAATGGAAACTACAAAAAGAATCTCGGAAGGCGACTTTGATTCACCGCTATTACTAAATTCTACAGACGAGTTTTATTTACTTGCTCAAAGCTTTAATTCAATGGCGGTGTCGTTAAAAAAATCTATTGAAACAATGGAGTCGGCGGTTAAAGTTAAAACAGACTTTTTAGCAAATATGTCTCATGAAATCCGCACACCAATGAATGGTATTTTAGGTATGCTTACTTTGTTGGAAGATACCACGCTAGATAAACAGCAGTTAGAATATATCGAGAGTATCCGCTCTTGTGGTGATGGTTTGCTGGTTGTTATTAATGATATTCTTGATATTTCTAAATTAGAGGCTGGCAAATTAGACCTAGATCTACAGGCATTTGATTTGAGGTTAATGATTAATGAAAGCTGTTATCTACTCGACAGTATGGCCTCGCAAAAGGGTATCACCATCTCAATATCCCTCGATAACGAATTGCCTAAATATTTAGTGGGTGATCGTTTAAGATTACGGCAAGTCTTATTAAACTTACTCAGTAACGCTATTAAATTTACCAACAAGGGTACTGTTCAGCTTAACCTAGTCTTAAATTCATTAACGGAAGACGATTGCAGCCTAACGATAGAAGTTATTGATCAAGGTATTGGAATTTCTGTAGAAGATCATGATAAATTGTTTAAGCCTTTTTCTCAGGTAGATACCTCAACCACGCGTTTGTATGGTGGTACCGGTTTAGGGCTAATTATTTGTGCGCAGTTGATTAAACAAATGCAGGGCAGCATATCTGTAAAGAGTAAAGAAGGTCAAGGCTCTACTTTCTCATTAGCCCTTAACTTAGCGGTGGTCGAGGAACTAGTCAACAATAGTCAAAACATCCTTATCAAAAATAAAAGTGAGCTGGCGAGTAAATATCCCTTAACTATTTTAGTGGCTGAAGATAATAATATTAACCAAGTCATTGCCCGTAAGTTGTTTAGTAAATTGGGTTATACCGTCGATATTGCTGTGAATGGCCGATTAGCCGTAACCGCGGTAGAAAATAAAGCTTACGACATGATTTTTATGGATATGCAAATGCCAGAAATGGATGGTGTAACCGCGACGAAAGAAATTCTAAAACTGCCAGGCAACGAAAATATGCCTATAGTTGCTATGACCGCTAATGTAATGGAACAAGATAAAAAAAGGTGTGCTGAGGCAGGCATGGTGGGTTTTGTCGGTAAACCTATTAATCTTGATCATATCATCAATGAAATTATACGACTAAAAGGCTAATACAAGGTAAGTTTGTTATTGCAAAACTTACCTTGTATTAGCCTTTAATAGCGTTACGTAGCCATTACTAAGTACACGTTCTTCAAAGAAATATTTCTTACAGATTACTCAGTAGGAATGACCTTACCAATGTAAGGCAGGTTTCTATATTTTTGTGCGTAATCAATACCAACACCCACGACAAACTCATCAGGGATTTCAAAACCTACCCATTTAACCGCAACTTCTTCTTCGCGGCGCGTAGGTTTATCTAACAAAGTACAAATTTGAATGGAATTAGGTCCACGTAAATTTAAAATTTGTAGCACTTTACTTAATGTATTGCCGGTATCAATAATATCTTCTACCAACAAAACATCCTTGCCTTCAATATTATCATCTAAATCTTTAAGTATGTGCACATCACGAGAGCTTTCCATACTATTGCCATAGCTTGATGCGGTCATAAAATCCACGCTATGATTAACGGTAATAACTCGGGTCAAATCAGCCATGAACACGAATGAACCGCGTAATAGGCCCACCATAACTAAATTATCGCTGTCTTGATAATGCTCACTAATTTGTATCCCTAATTGGGCGACGCGTGTTTTAATTTTTTCTTCTGAGATCATGACTTCAATGGTATGTTTCATAGTTATCTCTTTTATTTAAGTTAGTGATTAAAAACTAAAAGGCTATTTAAACGAAAAAAAGCCTTTGCGAACAAAGGCTTTTTTTCACATTAACGTAATGTTTAGTTTAAGAAGATAAACTTAGCAACAAATAATGCTGTTAATGCCCAAACGCCATTAGATACTTGACTCGATTTTCCTGCACCTACTTTTAATACCGTGTAAGTGATAAAACCAAAGGCAATACCATTAGCGATAGAAAAGGTGAATGCCATCATAACTGTCGTACATACAGCAGGTGCATATTCGGTTAAATCATCCCAATCCAAGCCTTTAAGCGAGCTCATCATTAACATGGCAACATAAATAAGCGCACCATCAACGGCAAAACCAGGTAACATTTGCGCTAGTGGTAAGAAGAATACCCCCGCAGCAAATAACAAACCAATAGTTACAGCAGTAAGACCTGTACGACCACCCGCAGCAACACCAGCAGCAGATTCAACATACGATGTTACTGGAGGACAACCAAAAGCTGTACCAATAACAGAAGAAACAGAATCAGCTTTTAATGACTTGCTTAAACCTTCAATTTTACCGTTTTCATCTTGTAGGTTAGCGCGTTCAGCAACACCCATTAACGTACCAGCAGTATCGAAGATATTCACAAACAAAAAGGTAACGATAACAGGAATTAATGCGACTTCAAAAGCGCCAACAATATCTGCTTTCCAAAAGATAGGTTCAAGGGCCGAAAACTCAGGGATCGCTAATAATCCTTTATAGGCAACAAAGCCTGATTCAGGTGCAAATGATTTAGCTGCTTCAGCAACCACAAAGAAATCAGTAGGAAGTAACCAAGTCATCGCAAAAGCAATGAAGGTCGTTACAGCAATGCCAATCAATACCGCGCCAAATACTTTACGGTAACTAAGAACAGCGATTAATAAGAAACTTAGGAAACCTAATGCCGGCGCTTCTGGGCCAAATGCACCAAAACCAAAATGGGTCATGTCAGCAAGGGCTACAACATTATCAGGGTTAGCAACAATAATACCGGTAAAACGTAAACCGATAAAACCTAAGAAAAGACCAACACCTGCAGTCATGGCAAGCCGTAAACTCATGGGGATACTGTCAAGCATCCACTCCCTAAGCCGAGTGACACTCATTAATACAAAGATAACACCAGACAGGAATACAGCACCTAGGGCTATTTCCCAGCTGTAGCCCATGCCCCCAACAACGGAGAAGGTGAAAAAGGCATTTAACCCCATACCTGGCGCAAGACCGACAGGCCAGTTAGCGTACATACCCATTATGATGGTAGCAATTGCAGCACCTAAACAGGTAGCTAGGAACAAACCATCAAATGGCATGCCTGTTTTAGACATAATGATAGGGTTTAAAAACATAATATAAGACATAGTCACGAAGGTAGTAAGACCTGCCATGAGTTCAGTTTTTATCGTGGTATTATGCTGTGATAGTTTAAAAAGACGCTCTAACAGACCGACGTCATCTTTTTGCTCTTCAGTTTCATTCTCGCAAGATTTGCTAACCTGTTCCATAACTACAGTTCTCTCGTTGATTTATATTTAAGGTCGTTTATTTGTATTTTTTAAAGTTTGACCTGCTGGTAATAATTTTTAAAAACTTAACTCTCTAGTCGCTGATTCACCGATAAAGCCGATAATGACAGCGGTTGCTAATATTAAGAAAGAGGCTGTGTTGGACCCAATTTCCGCATAGCTGATTTATTAATACATAAATAAAAAGCAAAGTTAACAAGTTAAAGCTTTTGTCAATTCCATATAGTGAAACCAGTCTGAACTATAGGATATACGCTATATCCTATAAATTTAACGATAACGAGAGATAACGGTGAAAAGTAAAACCGTTAAATTTCACATGGTAAAATCAAGTTAACGTTAATTATCAGTAATCTAAAGGCCCCAGTATATCTCCCAGAATATTTTACTTTGCTAATGTCTTTATTAGTACTTTAGTGCTATTTAATGATACTTATCTGAAAATGAGCATTATTCATCCTATACCTAAAGTAGAAAACTTGTCAATAGTGTCAAGAAATGGTTTTTTTAGTGTATAATCTATACTTTGGTCTCTAACGAGGTATTGGAGCAATGAGTGTAAAATGCTTCACAGCGTACTTTTCATGGGAATAGTTCTTTCGACGTTGATATAAAGAACGAAATATCAGCAATATGAGTACTATTTCCACTAATCAACAAATTTAAATTAGGTAGCCATGCTTTCTTTAGCCCATTTTAACCGAAAAACCATTAAAGGCGACATTTTTGGTGCGCTAACTTCAACAATAGTTGCTCTTCCTTTTGCATTAGCTTTTGGTGTTACCTCTGGCGCGGGTGCGAGTGCCGGTATTTATTGTGCTATTTTAACCGGGCTATTCGCCTCTTTATTTGGTGGTACTAACCAACAAATATCGGGTCCTAATACCGGTTTAACGGTTGCTATGGTTGCTATCTTAACCAGCTTTGTTGCACAGTCACCTGAAAATGGTATTGCGGCGGCATTTACCGTAGTGAGTTTAGCTGGGCTGTTTCAAATGCTCTTTGGTATTTTTAAATTGGGTAAGTACTTTATTCTTGTTTCATACCCCGTTATTTCAGGTTTCACTTCGGGCATTGGTGTGTTAATTATTCTGTCCCAAATTGAACCTTTATTCGGCCATTCATTACCAGAATTACAACTGTCACTCAGCACGCTAACTAGCACCAATACTTTATTAGGACTGGCTTGTTTAGTGGTTCTCTTTTTATGGCCGCAAAAATATAGTCGTGTGGTACCCGCCAGTATTATCGCGGTAGCGGGCGCAACAATATTTTATGTTTTCTCAGGCGCTGATATGCCTGTAGTTGGCGCAATTGCCAGCGAATTACCTTCGTTTAGTATGCCTATATGGGACAATGCTTTAGCCAGTGAAATGATTAAATCAGCATTGCTAATTGCCACATTAAGTACCTTAGATTCATTAATGACCTCACTAACCGTTGATAGTATTACTAACGAATTACATGACTCAGACCAAGAACTTGTTGGCCAAGGTATTGGTAATATTGTTGCCGGTTTATTTGGTGCATTACCCGGTGGTGGCGCGACTATGCGTACAGTCACGAATTTAAGAGCAGGTGGTACTACGCCTTTGTCGGGTATTCTTCATGCTCTCTTTATTTTAGCCATTGTTTTATGGGCAGGGGAATACACAGCGTATATTCCTGTGGCCGTTTTAGCCGCTATTTTGACCCATGTAGGCATCAGTATTATTGATTGGAACTTCCTCAAGCGACTTCATCAAGTGCCTTTGTTTAGCGTTGGCTTAATGATCTCGACTATGATCATGTCAGTAGCATTTGATTTAGTAACCGCGGTTTTAGTTGGCGTGTTTGTAGCTAACTTAGTAACAATTCGCCGCTTATCAGAAATCCAGCTGGATAATATTAAGTTATGTACCGCGAAAGAGGCCGAGCATTTATCCCCGCCAGAAAGGCAATTATTAGCGTCAATGGATGATAGCGTATTATTGCTTAATATCTCAGGACCTATTGGTTTTGGTGTTGCTCGCGGCTTAAAACAAAGTGTTTCAGAGTCAGATCAAAATAAAACCTTATTAATCGATTTAACTGATGCGCGATTCGTTGGCATTACTAGCACTATTGCCATTGAAGAAATTGTTGTTAGTTATCAAAATCAAGGGCGAGATATTTTACTATCAAATGTCTGTGAACGTGTGGCAGAGGATTTTAATAAATTAAAACTGCTCGATAAAATAGCACCTGATCATGTATTTGCTACCCGACTAGATGCACTGACATACCTTAAAGAAAGAGCCTAAGGGAATAGCCCAAGAGTAAATCTACATAACCATACCTTTATAGCGATGAAGGTATGGTTATAAAAAGGCGGTAATGGAACTAATAAAACCTTGAATAAGTTATTTTACCAGCAAAGTATTGTATTAAACATCTTGAGTAAAAGAAAACATAGCACCGCCTAAAGAAGATTCTGACACTACAACTTTATCGATTACTGGCTTCATTTATTGTCAATGCTGAATTTGATGGCATGTTTTCACGCTTTTTCTCTTGAGCATGTTGGTTTCGTCTTAGCAATGCTTCTATTCTGGCGACAAGTACATGAGGTCGTAAAGGTTTAACTAAATAATCATCGGCGCCCATTTTTAATAAGCTTACTTCGCTGACATCATCATCGCAGGCGGTGAGAATTAAAATAGGTTGCTGATAAAATTCTCTGGCAAGTTTGCAAATTTCAATGCCGCTCATGCCGGGCAGCATTAAATCGAGAATAATTAATTCGGGCTGGGTAGCTTTTATCGCCTCTATTGCTAGTGAACCATCATCAATAACGGAAACTTGATAGCCTTCAGCGTCTAAGTACATGGCGGTTAACCGTGATATTTCTGCTTCATCTTCAATAAGTAATATTCGTGTCTTGCTCATCATTTCTCTTTATTATTGCACCACGATGCAAATTTAACGTAAAAGTTCGCGCTAATAAAGTCCAGCTTACATGTGCTTACAAACACTAGTTATGCTTACAGTGGCTTACTTGTGCTTACCCTAAACCTCTATTGAATCGTTGATAATCACTCATCACTTATGTTGCAGGTTGAAACGTTATAAAAGCGTTTTGCAACTATTTTATTAATGAGTAATAAAGGAAAATTATAATGATGCAATCCAATAAATCGCTTATCGCCTTAGCAGTAATGACTACAAGCATATTAACGGCTTGTGGTGGCTCTGACACAAAAAAAGAAACGACTACCACACCAACGGTCCCTAACGTTAGTGCATATAAAGATGTTGAGTGTAAGAATATGTTGTCAGCGGCACAGCTATCTCTTCTAACTTCTGGCTCTAGTTGTGGTTACTTAACCGTGCCAGAAAAGCATGCTTTATATGGCAAACCAGCATCCACAAAGAATATAGAAATTGCAGTTGTTAAGCTTGCTTCTACTTCAACCAATAAAAAATCTGATCCAGTTGTTTATTTAGAAGGTGGTCCAGGTGGTAGTGCAACGTCAAGTATTGAGTACATCAAAGAAGATGCTACCTTTCTCAATGACAGGGATGTCTATTTAGTTGACCAACGTGGTACAGGCCATTCAAAACCTGCATTGTTTTGTACAGAATTTGACATGGCAGGTACGCCAGAGCAAGTAGCAGCATGTAAAACAAGGCTGGAAGCATCAGGTGTTGATTTAAATGCTTATCGAAGTGTGCAAAATGCTATGGATTTTATTGAATTAAGAAAAGCCTTAAATGTCGCAGAGTGGAATTTATATGGCATCTCTTATGGTACCCGCCTTGCTACTACCATTATGCGTGAAAATAGCGAAGGTATTCGTAGTGTTATTCTCGATGGTATGTTCCCAATCGAAGTGAACGGTATTACGGATACGCCGTGGGCAAATTATGAGTCGTTAAATCAAATAGTAAAAAACTGTAAAAATTCAACTGACTGTCCTGCAGATGAATTCAAAATGATTATCGAAGATATTATCGCCCGTATGCATAATGAAGACATGATTATTGAAAGTAGAGAATTTGTTCAAATCCTACTTGAACTTGGTGCACAGCCGGTAATTATGGATTATTTACTAACAGTCAATAAAGATGTCAGTAAATATGCATCAGCTTTTAATAACATCATGACAGAGCAAGATGATGTTCAAGGTGATGAGCAGGGCGAAGAAGATCGCTTCTACAATGCTATGGGTCTATCTACTATTTGTGCTGAAGAATATCCATTTCTGAATATTACAGCTTTAACAGGTGATAACAGCGAGGGGTGGTCAGCAAGCACACAAGTTACGGTAGGTGATATGTATCATATGGGCTTCGATAAGGCTTCATGTAAAGCTTGGGATCTTGCTCCAGCTAATGACATTGAGACACAAGCAGTGACAAGCAATTTACCGGTATTAATACTTAATGGTGATCAAGATACTCAAACACCTGCAGCGTGGGGGAAATTGGTTGCTAAAAACATGCCTAATGCACAAAACCTCACTAACCCACAAGGTGGTCATGGACAACTCTTTTCTGGCTCTACTTGTTTTAATAACCTAGCGAGTGACTTTTTAGCTGAACCCAATAAAGTGGTTGATGCAAGCTGTGTAGATAAAATTTCAGAGCTAACTTATGAAAGCGAAGCAGGTGAAAACTCATCATTAGAGCAAGCCTTTGCTAAGAAAACCTCAGTGTTTGGCATCCCAATTTATGGTACGGCACAGACCCCTGATAAAGCGATGTTACACGCAGCTAATGTGATGGCGCAATATTTAGATAATGATGAAGATGGTCAACCGGATAATGCCTTAGTGGTCGAGTATATGCTTGAACAAGGTGCTACTTTAATTATGGCTAAAGATGAAAGCGAAATCGGAACCATCTCTGAACAAATTCCAGAATCAGTATCGGAAGCATTACAAGATCTTTATGCCAGTGAAGTGGTTATTGGGGGCGCAGAAGGGGGCTTTGATGCCACGATTGAAGAAGTTTTACACCTGATCACCCATATTGGTTATGCCGGTGTATACCCAGAAGTTTTTGGTGAAGAAATAGGCTCAGACATCGGCAATGCGATGGATATTGCGCGTGGTGGTCAATTTGAAAGCATTCCTGCAAGTTACCCTAATGCAGCCTGGTATACCTATGATGATGAAACCTGTAACTATAGCTGCATGGTGACTGAATATGTTTATTGGTCGTTAACCTCTATTTTAGGTGCTCAAGCAGGCGATGAACGTTTAGCGGAAATTAGCGAGGAGTGGCAGTTAAATACCAGTGAAAAAGTACAAAACCAGGACATTGCAGTATATCAGCTGCTAACAAATGCCGAATATGGTTTGGCAGCAATATTACCCGATGGTGACTACTCTGCTCAAGAGTTCACTATTAGCCTAACAGAGGCTGATACTGATGAAGGTGAAGGCGAAGAAAAACTAGCCACTTTCACTTTTAAAAATGATGATGACAGCGCTGATACTGTTTATATGAATGGTGTTATCGGTTCAAATACTTTAGCTGTTATGCAGACATTATTTAATAGCTATCCACAAATTAAAACGCTGGTAATGCAAAATGTACCGGGCTCTATGGATGATGACATTAACTTGCTTGCGTCAATGGAAATTAGAAATCGTGGCATTGCTACTCATATCCCTGCTAATGGCATGGTGGCATCGGGCGGTAGCGATATGTTTTTAGCAGGAACTAAACGCAGTATTGCCCCAGGCGCTAAAATCGGTGTTCATTCATGGAGTGATGGCAGTGGCAAGGCTGCATTAGATTATCCTAAAGGACATCAAGCACATGATATATACCTTGATTATTATAATGCTATCGGCATAACGACTGACTTTTACTGGTATACCCTTGAAGCTGCTTCAGCTGACAGTATCCATTGGATGACAGCAGAAGAAATTGCTTTATACGGTGTATTAACCGAGTAACTCTATCATTTTAGAGCAGTAAACCTTACTTAGTGAATAGGCTGTTTTATCACCTGCATAATAATTATTGTACGGCTGATAAAGGAGCCTTTTTTATGAATTAATCACTCATACCTAGTATGGAATATTAACCGCGTAATACCTTTCGCTGCATTGTGTATTTGCGCTTACTCTGAAGCTTCTTCAAATACGGGTATTAATACCCTGACAGATATTGAAAAGTTGAAGTTTCTTCTCTATAAAGCTTGGTCTGAATAAAGCACTATTTCATCGAGAAAGAGTGCTTTGTGTAATTTATTTCATTATTGCTGAATTAATCCAAGACTAATGACTCAAAAAATCCGATAATTAGCGGCATTAAAACCAATCCACCGATTGGCTGTATACAACTTCGGAAATATATCAATGGAAATCAAAGTTAACTTTCTCGACAACCTTAGACTTGAAGCCAAGTTTGACGATTTTAGTGTCATCGCTGATCAACCTAAACGTTATAAAGGTGACGGCTCAGCGCCTGGTCCTTTTGATTATTTCTTAGCCTCTTCAGCTATGTGTGCAGCCTACTTTGTTAAGGTTTATTGTAATTCTCGTGATATCCCAACGGACAATATTCGTTTATCACAAAATAATATTGTTGACCCAGAAGATAGATATAATCAAATTTTTCAAATTCAGGTCGAGCTACCTGAGAGCATTTCTGAAAAAGATAAAAAAGGCATTTTACGCTCAATTGACCGTTGTACGGTTAAAAAGGTTGTTCAGCAGGGACCCGAATTTAAAGTTGAGGCAGTTACTAGTCTTGAAGGTGATGCTCAAGCTATGCTGATGCAGCAGCCACAAGATGGCACTAGCACTTTTATTTTAGGTAAAGATTTACCTTTAGAAGAAACCATTGCCAATATGTCAGGTCTTTTGGCTGACCTTGGTATGAAAATTGAAATCTCTTCGTGGCGTAACATAGTACCTAATGTTTGGTCATTGCATATCCGTGATGCTGCATCCCCACTGTGCTTTACTAACGGTAAGGGCGCAACGAAAGAGAGTGCGTTAGCCTCTGCCTTAGGGGAATTCATTGAGCGACTTAACTGTAACTTCTTCTATAACGATCAATTTTTCGGGACGGATATTGCGACCAGTGATTTTGTTCATTACCCTAATGAAAAGTGGTTCCAACCAGGTGAGAATGACGAATTACCGAGCGATATTTTAGATGATTATTGTTTAGCTATTTATAACCCTGAAGACGAGCTTCGCGGCTCAAACCTAATTGATACCAACTCAGGTATGAGTGAGCGTGGTATTTGTTCAATACCTTATGTTCGCCACTCTGATGGTGAAACGGTTTATTTCCCGTCAAATTTAATTGAAAACTTATTTTTAAGTAACGGTATGAGTGCGGGTAATAACTTAGCCGAAGCACAAGTACAGTGTCTTTCAGAAATATTTGAACGTGCTGTTAAAAAGCAAATTATCGCTGAAGAAATCGTTTTACCTGATGTACCTAAAAGCGTTATTGCTAAGTACCCAGCTATTTTAGCAGGCATTGAAGGGCTTGAAGCGCAGGGTTTCCCTATTGTGGTAAAAGATGCCTCATTAGGCGGAAAATTCCCAGTAATGTGTGTCACCTTGATGAACCCTAAAAACGGTGGGGTTTTTGCCTCATTTGGTGCGCATCCAAGCTTTGAAGTAGCGTTAGAGCGTAGCTTAACTGAATTATTACAAGGTCGAAGCTTTGAAGGTTTAAATGATGTACCTAAACCTACCTTTAATAGCATGGCAGTAACAGAGCCTGAAAACTTTGTTGACCATTTTATTGACTCAACCGGTGTTGTTTCATGGCGCTTCTTTAGTGCCAAACATGATTATGAATTTGTTGAATGGGATTTCTCTGGTACCAATGAAGAAGAGAATGCCGGCTTAATGGGCATTTTAAAAGACTTAGGCAAGGAAGTGTATATTGCTGAGTTTAACCAATTAGGCGCTACCGCTTGTCGTATGTTAGTACCTGATTATTCAGAGGTGTACCCAGTTGAAGACTTGATTTGGGACAATACGAATAAGTCATTAGCTTACCGTGAAGATATTTTAAATCTTCATCGTTTAAGTGAAGATGAATTAACCAGTTTATTTGACCGCTTAGAAGAAAGTCAGCAAGATAACTACATTGATATCAAAACGTTAATTGGTATTGAGTTTGATGAAAATACAGTTTGGGGGCAATTAACCATTCTCGAATTGAAAATTCTTATCTGTTTAGCACTAGGCGCACTTGAAGATGCTATTGAGTTAGTGGGAGAATTTTTACAGTACAATGACAATACCGTTGAACGTGGCTTATTCTATCAAGCCATTCACTCGGTACTTGAAGTGACCATAGACGAAGAAATGGAGCTTGAAGATTACCTGCATAGCTTCAATAGAATGTTTGGTGAAGAAAACATGGTTAATGTCGTTGGCTCGGTATTTGGTGAAGTTAGATTCTTTGGTTTAACTGAAACTAGC
Organism: Colwellia sp. 75C3; assembly: GCF_002836255.1. GTDB lineage: Bacteria > Pseudomonadota > Gammaproteobacteria > Enterobacterales > Alteromonadaceae > Colwellia. The sequence continues at coordinate 105,099 of NZ_PJAU01000055.1, forward strand.
ATGAACCTTGAAGGTTTAGATAAGCATCAAAGACTGATTGAAAGTTATAAGAAATTGCATCAAGCACGTGCTCTAGCCGCTAAGAAATAACAGATAAAAATAGCTGCTGAAAAATAGATAATCGACAAGGTAAAAGCTAATTTACAACGTTGTAATTAGCTTTTATCATCACCATTTATCGAATATATAAGACTCCTTTTTCGTCGGAAACTGCGTGAATTGAGTTTTATCATTTTATGTAAATAAGAATGGTCTATTATCAATAGTAGGCTATCGAATTGAGACATCATTGAATATCTCGTTGGTTTTTCTTCAATACTCTATGGTATGGCTAATGCCTCCTTTTCCAGAGAACATAGCTTAAATCCGATTAAATCGCTTATTATAAGGTGGACTTCATTATTATGAGTACTTCTCAAAATAAAGTAATGAGTTATTTTGCATTGTTCTTTATTTTAATGGCTGTCATTTCATTAATTGCTATTCAAAAGTTGGAGTATTCAGCTTCAAGAGCACTTGCCTCACGTACCGCTGAAGTATTGGCGTCAGTTATTAACCAAGCGAGAGTTTCTTATAGTGTTAACGCTGTGGCCAAGATCAGGTCACATTCTGACATTCACGTGCAAGCTAATTACCATAACCATGCGTTAGCTATTCCTAACCCTGCTACTTTCGCTATTGAATTAGGTCAGGCAATTTCAAAGCCCCAAGAAGGCTTTATTTTAAGCACTTATAGTAAATACCCGTTTTCAGAAAGAACAATATTAGCGGGCCCACAAGATCCTTTTCAACATGACGCTCTAGAGCAGCTTTCCGCGGAGAGAACCGTTTTTGAACGCGTAGAAAGCCTTAACGGACTGCCTGTTTTACGTCATGCCGAAGCCATTTTTATGGAAGCAAGTTGTATAGCGTGCCATAACAATCATAAATCGAGCCCTAAAACTGATTGGGAAATAGGTGATATACGTGGTGCTATTGATATCACTATTCCATTAGCGGCTAATACAGATGGCGTAGCAATCACGGTTAATTATGCTTATATAATGTTTATCTCTTTTTCTATGATTGGTCTATTCTGCATGTTTTTTACCTTAAAACGTTCAAATAATTTGACTAAAGAGCTTGAGAATAAAGTAGAAAAAAGAACATTTTTACTGAATGAGATGGCTCGAACTGATGTTTTGACTAAGATTGCTAATCGACGATATTTTGATGAGTTTAGCAAGGAGATGATTAATGATGCCGGCGCAGTATTGCCTGTTGCTGTTATTATTTATGACTTAGATTATTTTAAGATTGTGAATGACTCTTATGGTCATGACGTTGGGGATGAGTGTTTAGTTGCTGTTGTCAATGCAGTGTCGATGGCACTAAGACAAAAGAGTGATTTTCATGCACGCATTGGCGGGGAGGAATTTGCTATTATTTTACAAAATATCTCTACCGAAGAATTAGAAAAGATAATTGTACGTATTCTAGATAATATTAGGTTAGTAAAAATACCAAATGAAAAATCACTCACTTTAACATGCAGTATTGGCTCAAGTCTTGTTAGTCAATTTGTTAAGGGAGTAACTATAAGCCAAGTATTAAAAGTAGCAGACCAAGCGTTATATCAGGCAAAAAGTCAGGGACGAGATCGATGGGTACATAAAGGCTTTAGCGTGGATAACGATTAGTTGGCTATTTGAATTTTAGCTTTATTACTCTGTAAAGGTTTACACCATTACAGTAATTAAAAGATAGTTACTATAGATCATTAAGCTTATGCATTAGCGTTAGTGAAACTAATGGCAATGCGGCAAAGAGTTTATTCAAATAGTATTACCGTTGACTTATTTTTCGATAATTCAATTTTTTGTTTACTATCACTTTCTTTCCGCGTTGCGGTGATTATTAATGTTTTTTCTACTGTCTCTTTACCAAACAATGTTACTTCAAATTCAAGCTCATTATTTGGCTCAATTATTGTGTAACGTCCCATAACCATTAGCTGTGACGCTGGCGACTTAGGTGAATGATGGGAAGTAACCGGTGATAACATCATGCCTTGTAGCGCTACTTTGCCATTTTCTTCTTTTAATACAATGTTGTTGTGAATGCTTTTAATGATGGCAGGGCGATGCTCAGTGAACTCTTTGGAAGAAAGTTTACCGTCTTTGTCATCATCAATGCCTTCAAAGGCTGAAACGGGCAATGAAAGCACCATAAATACGCCATCATCAACAACGTTTAATGTACCATGTTGGGCAACTATCATATGTGCATATAACTGCTGAGAAAATAGTATGCTAAGTAATATTACAGCAGCAATGACCGATGATTTTTTTAAATATTTCATTGTGTTAATTCCAAGTAAAGTGAAGATAACTCAGTTTATTTAAACGCTGAGTTATCAGCTTTTGTTACTAAGGACATGGTTGAGTAAAATGTCCTTGGAAAATATTCATAGTGATTGAAAGGCAAAAGAGCGAACTTGATTATGGTGGCGGCATTGCACCAGTAACTTCAACTTCACCTTTTACACAGCGCTGAAAGTAGGGGTAACTGTCGGTAGCGTAATAATGATAAATACCTTCAGGGAATTCAGGGGTTACGCCAACACGACCATTACATTCATCTAAATCACCTGAGCCAGCTACATACTGCCAATCTTCACCAAAAGTACCTAATGGATAAATATCAGCAGAAGGTCTAGCACTACTCACAGGGCTCACTAGTTCGTAACTACCGGTCATCGACTTAAGTGCAGAGCTTGAATCACTAGCTATGCTATAGCCATACCGCGCATAAATAGGAAAACCATCAGCGGCCCAGCCGATTATTGTCATCGTTGCGCTATTACCACCTTGCTTCGTAACAAAAGCTTCAGGCATTCCATGATAATGATATATGCCACCAGGTTGTACGTGGGCATTATTGTCATCAGTACCAAAGTTAAAACTCGTTTGGCCTAATGCTTCGATATGCCAATTACCTGTGTTGCCGATGAGACTGCAGTTATTACCGCTGTCATCGCAGCTTCCTGCGGTGTTGGCATCAATTTTTACGCCATTAAGTACATAACCGGTAGCGCCACTTGGACCACCCAAGGTAGTCGCGGTTGTAGATTCTAGTGGTGATAACGTTAGATTGGCAGATACCGATTGTTCGGTAATTGTATTGGGATTATGCGCGTTTGGAAATTCTCCTACGTCATGATCTGGGATGCCATTAGCGCTGAGTAAACGTTCGCCATTTGTACAGCTCCATTGCGCCATACTGTCATTAAGTACATAAATTGAATCATTAAATTCGTTATAATTATAATCACATAAAACGTTCGAGGTAGAGCCCTCTGTTATCTCTGACACTGTAATTTCAACACTATCTACTTCACTGTTTAGTTGACTGTCATCCACGGTTAAATGAACAATATAACTACCCATTACGTCTGCGACAAATGAAGGGGTAATAGTATTTTCACTCGACAAGGTTGCAACACTGCCGCTGGGTAGTGTTGATAAAGTCCAAGCATAACCAAGGGTATCACCCTCAGCATCGCTACTTAGTTCACCTGAAAGCACAACGGTACTGTTGATGAATACGGTTTGGTCACTACCTGCATTAGCGGCGGGTGCAGTATTGGTGATTATAATCTCACCACTATCATCACTCGTTGTACTGTCACCACAAGCGCTCAATGTCGATGCGACTAATAAGCTCAAAAATACTGAGTTTGAGCTATTCCAAATACTAAGTTTATCTTTCATTGTTAAGTTTCCTTTTCGGTGAATCCACCTGTCACTATGCTGCGTTGATATATACCCGCTCCACTTGAAAGTGCTCGTTTCAGTAAATTTGAGTAAATCATAATCAAGGCACATTTTTTTGTTAAGGGTTACTCCCTTAAAAACAAATGTAACGACGAGTATGTTTTGCTCATGCTTCCCCAAAGGGCTGGTTTATAAACGCTTTATGCTGCGTTATTGATTTCGACAATAGAATAACTATTAACTTCAATAAACGCCTTGCCTAAAGGCGTTTATAATTCCAGCTGAATCCTACATCTTCAAGTGGAACGGGTATAGTTAGCTTAAAACGTTAATGTGCAGCAAATGTGCAGCAATTGAGGAAGTAAAAATAATTGTTATAAATTAGATTCGAACATTTTCATGATGAAATCGAACAATTGTAAAGCTCGAAGAAGCATTAATTAGTATTGTTTGTCGTAACTGGCTGATAAAGATGGATAATTAATCTATATTAAAACTGGCACAGAACTTCCTTAGTAATGGATAGACTCAATAAATTAACACCGATGAAGTAGACAGCTTAGCTGGACTTACTTCATATTGTTTACTCAAGGAAATATGATGAAAAACCGTTTACTACTCGCAATACTTTTAGTTTCTTTAGCAAGCGAAGTGGTTGCTGACGAAGATAAAGAGCTTAGTGATGACATCTCAAATAAAGTTTCAAATACCTTTTCAAATAAAACATCTAATGAATTAATCGAGTCATTGCAGAATAAGCAATGGCTGCATGGTTCTGAGGACTGTAAATCGAATGATGATCCGGCTATTGAAGTCTTCCAATATGATAAATCGAGTTACATACTTCGCCAAAATAAGTGTCTTAGTTATGAAGCGCCATTTATCTATGTTCTTGTGGGTGAAGATAAAATATTGGTGTTAGATACCGGCGCAACGGCAAGTGAACAGGAATTTCCTCTTTATAAAACAGTACAAACTTTAAATAAAAAGCATGCAGAGCAAGACAATAGTCGTAATCGAGAAGTGCTGGTGATTCATTCACATAGTCATAGTGATCATTACAGCGCAGACTCTCAATTTGAAAATCAGCCAAATGTTACGGTAGTGGCACCTAACAGTAAGGGGATTAAAGAATATTACGCGTTTAAAGATTGGCCTGAAGAACAGACAACTATCGATCTTGGCGGGCGCAGTGTAACTATTATTCCAACACCTGGTCATCAAGAAGAAGCTATTTCAATTTATGATACACAAACCAAGTGGTTGCTTACTGGAGATACACTTTACCCTGGAGTTATCTATGTTAAAGAGTGGCATGATTACAAAGACAGTATTACTCGTTTGGTTGAATTCACCCGTAAGCATAAAGTAAGCGCAATACTAGGGGCGCATATTGAAATGACCAACAGAGCAGGTGAATATTATGAAATAGGTACTATTTATCAACCAGAAGAGTCCGGATTACCGTTAATGGCGGCAGATTTACTGATGTTGAGTAGCCAGTTAAGTCAGCATGATAAATCAACTCAAATAGTATTGGATGGCTTGGTTGTTGAACCTTTAGGTATGTTACCAAAGTTAATTAGCAGTATAGTAGGCTGGTTTATCTAGGGGTTATTTAGCTCTGCTGTACCTTATTCAAGGAAGACTTTTGTAATCATTAATTTATTTAATAAGATGCCTTTATTGACAAAAGGCATCAAAAATAGAATCTGTACCAGTTAATATTATCCCGCCATGATCCTACGCTTTCATTCGTTCCTATAACTCATAAATATCAATTCGTACCTTTAATTACAAAGCTTAACGCTACGCATCTACAATTGTTTTCTTATTGACCGTAATATCCTCGCTTTAACGCTCATTGAAATAATTTCGTGAACGATATTTAATCATATTGGACAGTAGATGCACCCCATAGTACCACCACTCTTTTACCGAAATAGAGCCTTCGCAAAAGGTTTTACGTTATTAGAATTACTTATTAGTATTGCAATTTTATCTATATTGCTTTCCATAGGCTTACCCAGCTTTTTAGATACTTTTGATGAAAAACGTATTGTTGGTGCTTCAGAGCAAGTTTATGGCCATTTGCAACAAGCACGGATTGAATCTATTGCACGCTCAACAAATGTAACCATGAGTTTCTCTGCTTCAGGTTCAGAGCAATGGCTTTACGGTTTTTCGCAAGGCACTGCTGGTTGTGACTTATCTCAGATTAATCCGATAGCTGTTAATGCTTGTACAGTCGTTGTGAATGATGGAGATGACATTATACATGGTGACAATGGTACTGATATGGATGATCTAATTTTGATGCGGTTTGCCGGTAGTGACTTTAATAACGTTAGAATGAATATTGACAACTTTACTAGCCCCAATTCAAATTCACAAATTACTTTTGATCCCATGAGAGGACTCTCAGACTCAGGTGAAATTTCTCTTATATCCAATAATGGCAATAAATTAAAAATCAAAATCAGTCGGTTAGGGATGATCAGAATGTGCTCACCTGATGACTCCATTGTTGGCTATAGTAGCAAAAATTGCTAATGAATCAATCAGGGAAAATCCCCCTATATAAGCGTACTTATTCACATACCTGTTCGAAAGGTTTTACTTTAGTTGAGCTCATGATCTCTCTCGCGCTAGGTACTATTGTTATCTCTGGTCTTATGAGTGTTTATGTATCAACAGTTGTTAGTAGTAGCGATACGTTACAAATGAGTAAGCTGTTGCAGCAAAGCTCAGCTTTAATGAATATGATTGGCAGCGATATTCGCCGTGCAGGCTATTGGGGACAGGGAGATTCAACGATAAGTGATTATATTGCCAGAGACCCATCAGCTAATCCTTTTAATGAAAGCAGTCATAGTGAATTAACACTGATTGATAGTCTTAAAAGTAATACCGTTATTTTTGGCAACAGTGCTGCTACTGGAGAGTGTTTAGTTTTTAGTTATGACATTAATGGTGACGGCGTGTTAAGTGCTCAAGATATTGTTGGTTTTCGTCTAAATGCTGGCGTTGCTCAAATGCGTAATGTAGGTGATATTGCCAGCACAAAACATGACAGTTGTCTTAGTGGCACTTGGGAAGATCTCACGGATAGCGAAGTGGTTAATATTGATAAGTTAACCTTTTCGTTAGAAAAATCAGTTTGTATTAATACCCGTGAACCAGACAATGTCGACAATGATTCAAGTAACGGTATTGATGATGATGCGGAAATGGATTGTTATCAACAATCACCCAAAATAACTAGCGGTGATGTTACTAGTGAAACGGTGCAAATCACTGTAAAAATAGAGTCTTCTTTAACTGGTGATCCTTTTGTTAAAAGTCAGTTGAATCAAGTTTTTAGAGTAAGAAATGACAGAGTTAGGACTTGGTGATAATGAAAACAAGAGAAAATGTAACACCCTATAATGGGAAAAGACAACGTGGAGCTGTGGTCATAACCTTCTCCATTATATTTCTATTATTAATCACATTGGTGACTTTATTTACGACACGTTCAATTTTGTTTGAGCAAAAAGTAATCAATAATCAAATGCGATCTAAATTAGCGTTTGAAGCGGCAGAATTTGGTGTTTCAGCAGCATATCAGTATATTTCAGATGACCCTGACAGAGATGGTGATGGCATTATTGATGCGATATTTGAGTTAAACAGTGACAATGTTGGCACAGTGAATACCAGTGCGGTAGGTCAACAACGTGTTGAGGTTTCTATCAGGGATATTGACTCCGATCCTGATGTTATTTTAGCGTTTGAAATAGTAGCGCAAGGTTTTAGTGATGACAGTACAGCAACTCGTACAATAACTAAATTTGTTACCGTGATTGATGCTTTGCCAAATGTCCCTAATAACCCTTTAACTGCGCATGGTACGGTTGATGTTAACGGCTCTGCTACCGTGCATAACTTGGAAGGTAGCAGCACAATATGGAGTGGTGGTGATGTTGATGTTGGCTCTAACAATAGTACTGCTACTTATATTGCTAATCCAGCTGATCCTGCATATCCCAGTTGTATGGATACACCAATGACCTGCAGTGAAACGCAAACATCTAATAAAACGACCATTGGTTTAGACATTATTGAACATGACTCAAATTTAGCCAATTTAACCGCAGAACAAATGTTTGAAAATTTTTTTGGTATGTCACCTAAGGCTTATCGTGCTGCTATGGTCGACATTGACTTATCCGCAGCAAATGGTGATGACTTTAATAGCGCAGCAAATTTAGCTCAGCATAAAATAGTTTGGTACGAAGGTGATGTTGATATAGGTAAAGTAACGGTGGGTTGCAAGGTTAGCGTCACAGGCAACAACCGCTGTTCTTCAGCAAATGAAGCACCTTCAATCGTTATTATTAATGGTAATGCCAGCTTAAAAGGAAGTCCTCATTTCTATGGCATTGTTTATGTTATGGGAGATGCCTCTCTATCTGGTAATAGTACCATTCATGGGGCAGTCATTATTGGTGGCATCGCAAAATCTACCACAGGTAGTTTAGACATTTGGTACAACTCTGGCTTATTAGAAGGTACTCGCGAAAATGGTCCTTTAGCTTCATCTGCGGGCTCTTGGCGAGACTTTTAACGAGGAAAACAGTATGCAATTAATTAAAAAATACCAAGGCGGAGTCGGCCTAATTGAAGTACTAGTATCGATGATGATTTTAGCTGTAGGCTTGTTATCAATAGGAACATTACATTCTAATATTATCAAGAAAAGTAGCGATAACAAGGCACAATCGGAAGCGATGGTCATTGCACAGCAGCGGCTTGAGCAATTAAGAAACTATAGTGCAGATATCACCACGAAAGAGGAGTTTTCAGAAAGCTATAGTAATATAACTAATGGTAATGAAACCTTATTCACCGGTACTAACGCTTCGTTTACGCGAGTAGAGTCTATTGCTGACGCGAATAAAGTAAAAGACGTTACTATTTTTGTTCACTGGCAAAATCGAAGTGAACAAAAGCAAACTGTTAGTGTAAATTCATCGATTGCTTGGCAAAAACCACGTTCAGCGGGAGATTCTGTCGGTGATGCTTTTGAAGCGCTTATTCCATCTGCTACAGGTCGTGCGGTATTAGGTGCCGGAGTGATAAGTGATTATGACTCCGCGATATTAATAGCGACTAATGAGGACTTAATGAAAGTCTATAAGGCTGAAAATGATGATAGCCTGTTGGTCGATACCGAAGGAAATGTTGTATTAACACTTGTGGATGCATGTGACCTTGATAGCGGTGAATGTACAGATTTCGTTCGAATATCAGGCTCTGTTTATATCGATGTAGCGTCTCAAAACAAACTTAATCCTGGTGATATTTTTGTCAAAGCTTCGGATGCTGCTTATTGCCAGCAATATTATACCGATATGAGCGGAAAAACAGTTGAGCTAAGTGTTGGCGATACTCAAGCGATGGTTACTGCGCCACAAGGCGATTATAAATATTATCATTATACCTGTTATCTAGGGGGAGGTTGGCACGGCAATATTGGTATTATTCTCGATGGAGGAATATCTCAAAAAGATAAAGTGTGCCAAGGGGATCCCACTTCGGACAACCTTTGGCAGCAACCTAGTATTGCCGCGAGGAGAGTTTATAGAGGGATGACTTATAAAGTAGATGAAAAAGGTGTACCTGTAAAAAATGAATCAGGTGACATTATTTATTACTCTATTGGTGTTGGGGATGCTGCACAAATTCCTACAGAAAATGGAGCCAGTCATGACTTTGTTATTTCATCATTAAATAATAGTGATACTGGCGGTGAACAATGTATTAATCAAGGAGTGATGGTGCGTCCCGATAGCAATAAACAGGGAACAGTTGGTGATTTATTTACACAAGTACCGACTGATTTTTTCTGTTTTAACGAAAATAGTGAGTTGGTTGATAGCTTTGATTCTTCAATTTTCTCTATAGATGATGTTTGCCCATTTGATCCAAGTGATCCTCCTTCTCAACGCCACATTATTACTGGCTCTGTCTCTGTTGTATCTCCAGAGGATATTACGGAACTTGTTGGTAATATGATGGTAAATACTTCTGATGGTAGCGGAAATTGCGCTATTGGAGAGGTGATGAAACCAAGTGGCGGACAATATCTACTTAACTATTCCTGTGATGTTTATGATTGGGGCAATGGCTGGAATGGCTATATTCAGCTAAATACAGATTATTCCCTTATTTCATGTACCCAGATACGAGAAAACTTTTCCAATATTAGCCAAGATAAATCTGCCGAAGGATATCAGTGTATGACGGGCAGTACGTTAACAATATCAGGTCAAGTATCATCTTCGAGTAATAAAGTCTTAACCTCCGCATTCATTTCCGATGATGGTGGTGAGTGCAAAGTGATCTCTGAAGGGCTTGCTTTTAGCTGCCAGAGTGATGTTTTTCCAACAGAGGAACTTTGGTCTGGCACACTTACTTTTGGTAGTAGCAGTGGTACAAAACTTTGCATCAATGAACCAAACTTACTATCAGGTTCCTATTCAATTTTAGATGGTACTAGTTCAACCGCAAGTATAACGTTGCAAGCGGTCCCGGCGAGTAATGTTAACTTGTCATTATTTGTAGTGTCTTCAAATAAAACTTGTCAATAAGCAGGGAGTAAACAGATGAAAAATAATGGTTTTACCTTAATTGAATTAATGATAACGCTCGCTATTGTAGGGATTTTAGCCGCAATAGCGTTCCCCTCATTTCAAGAATCAATAAGAGCAGCAAAGCGCTCAGATGGCATCGCTGCCGTGTTATCATTGCAATTAGCGCAAGAAAAATTTCGAGGAAGCTGCCCTAAATATGCTTCCATGTTTGGTAACAATAATAGCTGTAATGAACTAAGTATTGAACACGGACAAGTCAGCTCAGAAGGACATTATCAGTTATCACTTTCGCAAGTGACGGGTAATGCCTATGTTATTACTGCGACGCCGCAAGGTACGTTATCAGCGGATAAGGAATGTAACCCAATGACATTAACTGTAAATGCGGTTAATCCAAATGGATTGAAACAGCCTGAAAGTTGTTGGTAATAAGTCAATTTTATTAGTAAGTAATCTCATCGACTAGGTTACTTACTAAGCCATAAATAATGAGCTATTGTCATCACATTACTAGAATACACAAAACCCAAACTATTATTTCCTGTCATCTTTACGAGCATTCTTTTGTGATCCAATCTTGCCATATTTGCTTGTTTTCTTTCAGCTACGACTTCTGTAAGTAATGTTCACTTTTATACAAAAACTACAACACTAAACGATACCCAGTGCCATATACAGATTGTAGCCAGTCTTTACCGTCACTAATATCACTGAGTTTTTTACGCAGTTTTTTAATGTGGCTATCAATGGTGCGGTTATTAACAATACGGTGATCGGAATACATATTTTGCATTAGCTGCTCGCGGGTGAAAATACGTTCTGGGTTGTCAGCTAATGGTTTCAATAGCTGAAATTCGACCGCGGTTAAGGATACTTCTTGCTGATGAAAACTCACCATAAATCGATGTTCATCAAGTATGATCATATCTGAGGTGTTTTCGAGTGTTTGTGTTGGTCTTTCTGTTCTTCTAAGTACTGCTTTCACTCTCGCAACGACTTCACGCGGGCTAAAGGGTTTGCAAATATAATCATCTGCCCCTAACTCTAAGCCAAGTAAGCGATCAATTTCTTCTACTCTGGCAGTAACCATTAAGATAGGGACATTCGAGAATTGTCTAATTTCTTTGCACAAATCAATGCCATTTTTACCCGGTAACATAATGTCGAGTAAAATGGCTTTAGGTTGGTTGCTTTTAACCCAGTCGATTACTTCGTCGCCATGATGGATTAGATGCGGACTATACTCAGTCAGGGCAAAGTAGTCGGCTAATAAACTCGCTAACTTAACTTCATCTTCTACTATTAAAATCGAATTTGACATATCAGCCCCTAAAAATGATGGGTAATTAAATTATAGATAATTAAACTATAGATAATTAAATAATGGTTACTCATTACGCTAGTGGTAATTTAATCATGATAGCTAAACCACCCAACATAGAATGGCCAGCGCTAATTTCACCTTGATGAGCAACAACAATATGACGACAAATAGACAAACCTAAACCAGAGCCACCTGTTTTACGGTTTCTAGAATCTTCAACGCGATATAGATGCTCGAATAAATGTGATAAATGTTTATCATCTACGCCAACACCATCGTCGTCAAAGACAATAATAACTTGCCTAGCTGTTAACTCGTCTAGCTTGACCGATATGTTCAGTTGAGTAGCCGATGAGTATTTAATACAATTGTTAATGATGTTTTCAAATAACTGAACTAATCGGTTTATATCAGCATAAATATTGACTTCTTGGACGCTAAACTCAAGCGTTAATGATATGTCAGCATCAGCTAAGTAACCACGATACTTCTCTGTTTCACCTTGCATTAATAACACTAAATCCTCGTGCTGTTTACGGTAGCGCATGCCGCCGATGTCAGCACTGGTCAGTAAGTTTAAGTCATCGATTAAACGTTGCAGGTGTTTTACTTCATCATTTGCTGAAGTTATATTGCTCAAAGTCAGTGGTCTCACTTTATCAAGCATTGCTTCTAACTCGCCACGTAAAATAGCAACGGGTGTGCGTAATTCATGAGATATATTGGCCAGCCAGCGCTTCCTTGCTGATTCATTTTCTGTCAGCGTTAACGCCAATTCATTGTAATCTCGGCTCAACTGCCCTAACTCATCCTGTCGCTTTAGATCTATCGTTTGCTGATAATCACCTTGTGTTAATTTATGCATACCTCGTGTTATGAGCTTTATTGGCTCAACAACATGTCGGGCAAGGGGAAATGTCACTAAAGCGACTAGGCCCATAACAAACAGGGCAATAAGCCATAAATAGTGTCGTTGTTGTTCGATAAAGTCGACTTCGTAGCCCTGGGTTAGTTGGTTACGTTTAGAAATCGCGAAAAAACCAATGATACTATTGTTAAGCTTGACCGGCGTTTTTACATATTCCAATGATTGATGATAATTTCCGACAATAAGTTTTTCGTCAATATCGAGTAGGGCGTAATGCGACTCTCGTTTTGGAGGGTTCCTACCGTTAAAATCGTTACGAGAGGGTGGTCTGTTATGTTTTAGTGGTGGTGACATACCGTCCTGTTTTCTCAATCGTCTATGCTCAGGATCCCGCTTTCTTTGAGCATCATCAAAGTCACTACCATCAAGTTGCTGTGATATTAACCGACGGAATTTAGCGTGATCTCCTGTCATTGAACGCCAATTACTTTCAACTTTATAGACTTGTGACAGCTTAGACATAATAGGTTTAAATGTTTCAATTTCTTTAGAGACAACGTATTCAACCATGCCTTTACCAATGCTCCATTGCATCAGTAATACCAAAACGGTGACTAATGTCAGGCTAAAGCCAAACAAAAAAAGAAACAATTTATTTTGAATTTTCATTGAACACTTAATAATCCTAAGAGCTGTAATATGAAGTTGTTAGTGCATAAAACCTATTATATAAAGATGAAAAAATGCTTATTCATCTTTATATAATAGGTGAAATAATACCTTCCAAAAATGCTTTTAACGCAGCGTTGAGGGTACAGTATTTCAAGGTGAACATAATGCGTATGTGTAACAAGGTTCTATTTTTAAATAGCATAACAAAACAATGTGCAAAAAATATGCATAAGTATAAATAATTGCTTAGTGCTTATGTATAAGTTGTCGAGTAATCCCAGCGTAATATTCGGTTAACCTACCTGTCATTGACCACGTAAATACAATACCCCCCAAGACTATTGGATTGCACTATAAAGGTGCTTTTGCCTCAAAATAAACAGCTAATTATTCGTTTATCAAATGTTTAATTTTAAAAAACGTTATTTTATTTTAAGTGATTGAAAATTAGTGTTTATTTATTGTGGGTAGTAGATGCTTTTTGCACTTTTACTGGTCTGTAATGTGCATAAGAGTAATAAGTAAATTTATTCATCAATTTTTAATTACCCACATAACCCTTTATAAATAATTGGTGTAACTTTTTAGTTTCACTTTAGGAGACAAAATGGATTCCATTCTGGTAATCATTGCCATATCGTTAGCCATTGCTAGCGTTATAAATATTATATTAACCAAATTTTCGATTTCCCATATTATTGGCTACATCATTACCGGCACTGTGGTTAGCACGCTTTTCGACTTTAATGGCAGTGAAAATCTTGACTCCCTAGAACTTATTGGTGAGTTTGGTATTGTTTTTCTCATGTTTACTATCGGTTTGGAAATGTCTTTTGCTAAATTAGGCAAAATGAAAAAACTAATATTTTATAATGGTTTTATGCAGGTGGCATTTAGCGCTTTAATTATTTTTATCTTGGCATTTTATGCTTTTAATCTTGATGCTATATCGTCATTAGTTATTGCGCTTTCATTCAGTTTGTCTTCAACGGCCATCGTATTACCTTACCTCAAAAAATCAAAAGATATTGTCACCCCTTATGGTGAAAAATCTGTCGCTATTTTAGTTTTTCAAGATTTAGCGGTGATTCCTATTTTATTACTAATGAGCTTCCTATCAAATAATGAATTATCACTAACCGACGTTTTATTAAAAACACTATTGTATGCCAGTGGTATTATTATTTTCATGTTCACCTTGGGAAAAAAAATAATCGCCTGGTTACTGCATTTCTCGTCTAATGCCCGAATGGAAGAGTTGTTTTTAAGTTCTGTTTTTACCATTGTTTTAGGGGCGTCATTGTTTGCCCATGAAATGGGTTTTACTTATTCATTAGGCGCATTTATCGCCGGTATGATCATTGCTGAAACTAAATTTCATATAAAAGTAGAATCGGACATTTCTTCATATAAAGATCTGTTCTTAGGCGCATTTTTCTTTTCTATTGGCACAAAAATAAATATTGATTACTTTATTAATCACCTGCATTGGGTGCTGGGTATTTTAGTATTGGTCATGGCTGTCAAAGCAATAATCATTTATATGCTGATGAGAAAACAATCGAATAAAAGTGACTCAATAAAATCTGCGGTTGCCTTATGCCAAGTAGGGGAGTTCTCTTTCGCTATCTTTGCGCTGGCGCTAAATCAGCATATTATTACCGACGAGTTAGGCAGTTTCCTGATATTAATAACGGTACTATCAATGATTCTAACGCCTTTTATGGTGAACAAAATTTATAAAATAGCGTCAATTTTTGTGGTCGAATTTTTTGAAGCAGACAACATAACCGCGGTAAAAACAACTAATCATACCATCGTTTGTGGCTTTGCTATTATTGGCCGAATTGTCGCTAAAGAACTAGCTAAACGAGGGGGTGATTTTTTAATTATTTCCGATAATTTACAACACGTATTACTTGCTAAAAAGCGTGGTTATAATGCTTATTTTGGTCATTTAGATAAACTGCCGGTATTAGAATCACTCAACGTAGAGCAAACGAGCAGTATTATTATCACGGTTAACTCATTAAAAAATAAACAAATAATTTGTGAGTCAGTGCTGGATTATTATCCAGATGCAAACTTAGTGGTTAAAGTGAACACCCTTGAAGAAAAGGTTGCCTTGGCAGATATTAACATTAAATATTTCGTGCATGCTCAACAGGAAACAGCAAAATTGTTAGTTAAAAAGAGTTTGGCTTAAATTAGTCTAATAATTTGTTTTCGATTACTTTTCTTGCGGTTTTAAATGAAGTTTAGCTGTAAATTTATCGTAGATGTTATGACTTATATTTTATAAGTAGGTTTTATTTTTAGCTGTAGATGATAATTTAATGCTATTAATCTAATAAATAATAATAAACCTAGCATTGAGCCGAACTCTTTTATGATAAACATTACAAATTTTGAACACACCAAGTTAGCGATTAAAAGTTGGCAAATACTTGAAAATGAAAGCTGGTGTATTTTGGGGCGAAATGGCGCTGGAAAACAATATCTTGATCAGCTTTTAACGGGCACTCTACAGCCTGACTCAGTAAGTGAGTTTAAAATTCCTCATGCAGATAAAGTAGGCATGGTTTCTTTTGAAAGCCAACAAGATGTTTATGAAAATGAATTTAAAATTGATGTTTCCGGTAATAGTAATGACAACGATAGTGGTACTAAAGCGAAAGATTTTTTACCCGAAGATAAACTCAACGATGTTTTGATCAGTGAGTTTGGTTTAAGTCATCGACTTGAAAGTGGTTATCGTCAGCTAAGTACAGGTGAGGGGAGAAAGCTCTTAATCTTACAAGCAATATTTAATGGCGTAGAGCTTTTGGTATGCGATAACCCCTTTGATAGCTTAGATGAAGCGTCCTGCTTAGCTTTATCAAATGCGCTAGAGCGGTTATCGAAAACAGGTATTAATGTTTTACTGATGCTAAACAATCGACAAGATATTCCCCCATGGTGCAACAAGATTGCTTTTATTGAACGAGGACAGCTTGACGTTGTTGGTAAGCTAGACACGGATGAAACTAAGCGACAACTTGATGCTTTATTAGCGCCAGTGTCTGACGATGTTAGTTGGCCAACTAACATGCAAGAATTGTGTGATTATAAGCACCCCCATTTAGTAAAACTGATTAAGGGAAAAGTTCAGTACAAGGGCGTGAGTGTTTTTGAAGATTTAGATGTTTGCATCACGCCATTGCAGCATACCCTGATAACGGGTCCGAACGGCAGTGGCAAGTCGACATTAATGCAGTTAATTACCGGCGATTGCACTCAATGTTATAGCAATGATATTCATGTGTTAGGTTACAAAAGAGGCTCGGGTGAAAGCATCTGGGAACTTAAGAAAGACATGGGTATTGTCAGTGCGGAATTACACCGACAATACCGAGTTAATGGGGATTTGTTAACGGTCGTACTTTCCGGTTTTTATGACTCTATTGGTCTTTACCAACAACCGGAACAGCATAAAATAGAAATCGCTCGACAATGGTTAAACAAAATAGGTTTATTGGCGCAACAACATAGTTCTTTTCGAACGTTAAGTTATGGAGAACAACGTTTAGCTTTAATCGCTAGAGCCTTGGTTAAATCTCCCTATTTATTGATTTTAGATGAGCCGACCCAAGGTTTAGATGAACTTAATCGTCATAGAGTGCTTAATTTTTTAGAACACTTATCCGAACAAAAACACAGTACTATGTTACTCGTTAGTCACCGTAAAGATGAATATCTTTCAATATTTAAGCAGCATATAAAATTGTAACCGCTCTCAAGTCGTTACAGCGATATAAACGCCTTTAGTTAACTGACTTAGTGTCAGCATAGTTTGGATAGTCGGTATAACCCCGTGCATCTCCACCAAACAATGTTGATGTGTCAGTAATCTCGTTTAAAGGCAATTCATGACCAAAGCGGTAAGGTAAATCAGGGTTAGCTAAGAACTTTCGTCCATAAGCGACGAAGTCTACTAAACCTGTATCGATGAGATCAACGCCTGTTTTTGCAGTGTAATTACCAGCAACAACAATACTACCGTTAAAGTTAGCACGAAGGGCATGTCTAAATTCATCACTTACCATTGGTGCATCATCCCAATCAGCCTCTGAAAGATGAATGTAATCTAAACCCATTTCATTAAACTTCTTACTAGCGAGTAAAATAGCATCTATTGCTTCAGCGTCATCCATACCGCGTTGTGTTATGAAAGGAGCAAGGCGAATGCCTACTTTATTTGCGCCAATTTCGTCGCCTACCGCTTCGAGCACTTCCATAACAAACCGTAATCGATTGGTGATTGAACCACCGTATTCATCGTCACGTTTATTTGAACTACGACGCAAAAATTGGTCAATCAAATAACCATTGCCACCATGAATCTCAATACCATCAAATCCCGCTTCGATAGCATTGCTGGCTGCGCGACGATAATCGAGAATAATCTCTTTAATATCTTGCTTTGATAACGCACGTGGTACTGGACAATCTAGCATTCGGCCAATACCGTCAACACCAACAACCCAGACTTGTGCATCTGGCGCTATAGCTGATGGTGCAACAGGTAGTCCATCGGCGTGGAATGAGGCATGAGACATTCGTCCGACATGCCACAACTGAGAAACGATATGGCCGTTTGCCTGGTGAACAGCTTGAGTCACTTTTTTCCAACCCGTTACTTGCTCAGCTGTAAACATACCAGGGGTAAATGAGTAGCCTTTTCCTTGTGCAGATATTTGTGTTGCTTCTGTAATAATAAAACCTGCGCTGGCGCGTTGTGCGTAATATTCCGCCATTAAGTCAGTGGGGATATCGTTAGGTTGAGCGGTACGTGAACGCGTCATGGGTGCTAAGACAATCCTATTACTTGCTTTGAATGTACCTAACTTCTTTGAGCTAAATAAAATTGAGTTTTTCATAATATTTTTCCTCCTAAAAATTGTAGATTTTCGTTAGTTTGATATGTCAGTTGAGTCTTTATTTCTGCTGTTTCTTTAATTAGCTTTTGTTGGCCATTAAGGGGAAAAAGCATTTCTACAGTTAAGCCATCAGGGCCGATAATAAATACCTGTCGTTCATTTGAAATAGGTACTACCTTTTCGGTAAAGGTGTGAGTGCTATCATTAAGTCGCTTCAGTAGTGCACTGTAATCGGCGCCTTCAAGTGCAACATGGGCAATTGAACCATTGCTAAAAACTGAGTGAGGTTGCTCGGCGATATGTATTAATGGCTTTTCTTCGTTA
This sequence comes from Colwellia sp. 75C3, assembly GCF_002836255.1. GTDB lineage: Bacteria > Pseudomonadota > Gammaproteobacteria > Enterobacterales > Alteromonadaceae > Colwellia. Next base: position 123,599 of record NZ_PJAU01000055.1, read on the forward strand.
TACATCCATAATCCATTGAATGGAAAAGGTGGACGATTTCCTATGTGTAAACCAATCAATTTGGTCCAAAATTCCTCCATTGCTTTAAGGTCTGTCGTTAGCACTAAAACGTGATTAATATGCATGTTCTATCCCTTTAATTACTTGCCATGTGTTTTGTGAGTTAAATAATAGGTCTTGCTAATAAACAAAACAATTACCATAATTGTTAAAACATTCTTCTGTAATTCGGAATAATATGAGCAAGACAACACGATATGGATAAGCTCGGCGATATTGACTTGTTTGTCAGGGTGATAAAAAATCAAGGTTTGGCTGCTGCAGGAAGGGAAGTAGGACTTTCACCTGCAAGAATGACAGCGCGAATAAACGGGTTAGAAGAAAGATATGGCGTTCGGCTTCTTAACCGGACAACTCGTCAGGTATCTTTAACTGATGAGGGACGAAAATTCTACATCTCTTGTGAGCGTATTTTAGCTGAAGTCGAGCAGGCTGAAACGTCATTACAAACAGGCCAAACAAGTTTTACTGGTGCACTACATATAACTGCGCCGTCTGATCTTGGTCAACAACATATAGCACCGGTATTATCAACGTTTGTAGAAGAGCATCCTGGCATTACACCTTATCTCTATCTATCTGACAGTGTTGTTGACTTAGTCGGAAACGGTTTCGATTTAGGCATCCGTTATGGCAACCTAAAAGACAGTACGCTAATAGCACGTAGATTGGCGAGCAATCGCCGAGTATTATGTGCCTCACCTGATTATTTGAAACGAAAAGGCACACCAAGGTTACCAGAAGAGTTAACAGATCATGATTGTTTAACCATGGTACGTATGACCGAACCTCTAACTACTTGGTATTTTCAACGAACGGGTGAAAATAGTTCTGTTTCAATTAAAGGGGCTCGTGCTTCCAATGATGGTGCTTTGATTCGGCGTTGGACCGTTGAAGGCGCTGGCATTGCACTAAAGTCATATTGGGATATCGCCGATGATCTAAAAGCGAAACGCTTAGTGACCATCATGGATAATTACCAATATGATTTTAGTAGAACTGGAACTTCAGGAGGAGCTGATCTTCATGTTCTTTATCCTAATAGAAAATTCATTTCACAGCGTACTACTGCATTTATTGATGCTTTAAAGGATTATTTTTATTCAGTGAACAGCGAATAAGCCAGATATCAATAAAGCCTTTATGCACAGCTCAACTATTTCTTGAATACCGTATTTAGCGGTTGTTAATTCATGTCGTTAAGAAAAATGACAATTAACTATCAAGCTATTGTTTCAAATGTATTTTATAACTTAAATTAGTCATGAATATTACTATGAAATAGGATGTGGTACTTAGTGGTATTTGAATATTTTAGATTACCCTCTTATCAATTCTTGTTAATCCTCATTTATCTCTAATTATTTTCAACTGGTTTATTCATTATTTTATTCATTAATAAAACTCAATAGAGATAGTTAGAATACGAACCTTTTACTTTCAATGGTAAATTTTCACTTAGTCATTAGTGCTAATTATTACGTTGTTTTTAGCTGTTTCAAGCCATTTCTCGATCGTTTTATAATTATTGTCACTTGATGTTTTTGGTTAAAATCGTTAGTATTATAATTAATTGAACGTTCAATTAAAAAAGATTTTGAGAGATGAATGCCAAAAGTTGGAATGAAACCACTACGAAAACAGCAATTAATTAACGCTACTTTAGAATCTGTGGCGCAATACGGCTTACAAAACACCACTATTATTACCATTAGCAGGATCGCCGGATTATCGTCAGGCATCATTAGTCATTATTTTGGTGGTAAGCAGGGATTAGTCGAAGCAACGGTTAAACATCTGTTGGATCAATTGAAGTCAGCCTTACTAGAACGTGTTAGTCAGCCTAACCTTAGTGCGACTGAACGACTTGAAATGATCATTGAGGCAAACTTCACCCAATTACAACGTTCAGCACCCGCAACAAAAACCTGGCTAAGCTTCTGGGCGCAGTCTATGCACCAACCCGGACTAGCTCGGTTACAACATATCAACAGTAAACGCTTGTACAGCAACCTACTTTTTTCTTTTCGACAATTATTAACAGATGATTCAGCGGTTATAGCGGCTAAACAAACCGCTGCGATGATTGATGGTTTCTGGTTACGAAGCGCATTAAGTCCGAGGCCTGAAGAAGAATTTAAACAGGCTCAACAATTATGTAAAAAATTTATAAATGATCTGCTTATACCAGTTTCATTAATTAGGTGATCTACTTTATACGTAGGGAAAATTGCCAATTACTAGGCATTTATTTTAATAACTAGTTGTTCTAATTATTAAATAAATAACAAAGTAGTTGGTGATTTTAACAAGTAGAAATGATCACATAGTTAGTGATATTGGTATTAAACAGTCTGGAGATGTCAATTGTCGTTAATACGTTATAGAAATTTTGTCGATGGTGCCTACATGGCGAATGACAGTGGTGAAACATTTGATGTGATTAACCCTGCAACGGGAAAAGTTATTTATCAGGTTGAAGTTGCTGATGAAAAAATTAAACAAGAGACAATAGCAAGTGCCCAGCGTGGTTTTGCTACGTGGTCTGCAATGAGCGCTACACAGCGCAGCCGAATTTTACTTAAAGCGGTAGCCTTATTACGTGATCGTAATGATGAATTGGCAGAAATTGAAGTACTTGATACCGGTAAACCATGGCAAGAAGCCTCAGTGGTTGATGTGGAGTCAGGTGCTGATTCTATTGAATTTTTTGCGGGCTTAGCCCCTGGTATTGAAGGTAATCAACAACAAGTTGATGGTGACTTTTATTACACTCGTCGTGAAGCGTTGGGTATTTGCGCAGGTATTGGTGCTTGGAATTACCCAATACAGATAGCCTGTTGGAAAGCTGCCCCAGCGCTAGCGTGTGGTAATTCGATGATCTTTAAACCATCAGAAGAAACACCGTTAGGCGCATTAAAACTTGCGGAAATATTTACCGAAGCAGGTATTCCTAATGGCGTATTTAATGTTGTTCAGGGCGCAGGAGAGATAGGCTCTTGGTTAACTCATCATACCGAGATTGCTAAAGTTTCTTTTACCGGTGAAGTCGGTACTGGTAAGAAAGTCATGGCAGGTGCCGCTACTACGCTTAAAGATGTCACCATGGAGCTTGGCGGAAAGTCACCGCTGATAATTTTTGATGATGCTGATATCGACAATGCGGTTTCTGCGGCTATGTTAGGTAACTTCTATACTCAAGGTGAAGTTTGTACTAATGGTACGCGGGTATTCGTGCAAGAATCTGTCTATCCAACCTTTATTGAGAAACTAGTTGAACGTACTCGCCAAAATATTGTAGTGGGTGATCCAATGGATCCAGCGACTAATTTTGGTGCGCTTATCTCGTCAAAGCACTTTAAGCTGGTATTAGATTATATCAATATCGGCATTAAAGAAGGCGCTACACTGCTTCATGGCGGTACATCGCTACAACCAGAAAATGCACCGGATGGCTATTTTATTGCGCCGACTATTTTTACTGATTGTACGGATGATATGACAATTTGCCGTGAAGAAATTTTCGGTCCAGTGATGTCTGTACTAACCTTTACTGATGAAGATGAAGTAGTGACTAGAGCTAACGCAACTGAATTTGGCTTAGCAGCAGGCGTATTTACCCAAGACATTACTCGTGCTCACCGTGTTATCCATCAAATGCAAGCAGGGATTTGCTGGATAAATAGCTTTGGTGCATCACCTGCACAAATGCCTGTTGGGGGTTATAAGCAATCTGGTATTGGCCGTGAAAATGGCCTTGTTACGCTTAATCATTACACTCAAATTAAAGCAGTCTATGTTGGGTTACAGCCACTTGATAGTCCTTTTTAAAGAGGATTTTCGATAATATATTCGGACATTAATCCACAGTGTTAAGTATGTGGATTACTGTTAATGAAAGTAGAAAAAAGTAGCAAAAAAAGTAACAGGTAAGAGTTTTACATGAATAGCGAAAAATTTGATTACATTATTGTTGGTGCCGGCTCTGCGGGCTGTGTACTAGCTAACCGTTTAAGTGAAGACAGTAATAATCGCGTATTGTTACTTGAAACTGGCGGAAGTGATAAAAGTATTTTTATTCAAATGCCAACGGCATTGTCAATTCCAATGAATACCAAGAAATATGCTTGGCAGTTTGAAACCCAACCTGAGCCATATCTTGATGAACGCCGCATGCATTGTCCTAGAGGCAAGGTTTTAGGTGGTTCTTCATCTATTAATGGCATGGTTTATGTTCGTGGTCATGCGAGAGATTTTGATGAATGGCAGCAACATGGCGCTAAAAACTGGGATTACGCTCATTGTTTACCTTATTTTAAAAAAGCTGAAACCTGGGCTTTCGACGGTAATGAATACCGTGGTAAAACCGGGCCATTAGGGGTAAATAACGGCAACGAAATGAAAAACCCGCTGTATCAAGCGTTTGTTGATGCAGGCGTTGAAGCCGGTTATTTTGCTACCGATGATTATAATGCTGCTGCACAGGAAGGTTTTGGTCCTATGCACATGACGGTTAAAAACGGTGTGCGTTGTTCAACTTCTAATGCTTACCTTCGCCCAGCAATGACGCGCAGTAATTTAACCGTAATAACCCACGCTTTAGTACATAAGGTTTTACTCGAAGGTAAAAAAACCGTTGGCGTACGTTATGAACGTAAAGGAAAAATATTCGACGTAAGTGTTGATAAAGACGTTATTTTATCGGCTGGGCCTATTGGTTCACCACATCTGTTACAGTTATCAGGTATCGGTCCTAAAGAAGTATTGCAAGAAGCGGGCATTGAGCTTAAACATGACTTACCTGGTGTTGGTCAAAACTTACAAGATCATCTGGAATTTTACTTTCAATTCAAATGTAAAAAACCCATCTCACTTAATGGTCAGCTAGGTTTGTGGAACAAATTTTTGATTGGCAGCCGTTGGTTTTTCACTAAAAAAGGCTTAGGCGCTACCAATCACTTTGAGTCATGTGGTTTTATTCGCTCTAAAGCGAATGTTGAATGGCCAGATTTACAATACCATTTTTTACCGGCAGCAATGCGCTACGATGGTAAAGAAGCCTTTGCTGGTCATGGTTTTCAGGTGCATATTGGCCATAACAAACCGAAAAGTCGCGGTGCTGTTAAAGCGATATCAACCGACCCTAAAGCACATCCACAAATTCGTTTTAATTACCTTGAGCATGAAGAAGATCGCGAAGGTTTCCGCGCCTGTGTGCGTTTAACCCGAGAAATTATTCACCAAAGTGCACTTGATGACTATCGTGGCGAAGAAATTCAGCCAGGTATTGCAGTTCAAAGTGATGAAGAAATAGATGCCTTTGTTCGCCAATCTGTTGAGAGTGCTTATCACCCATCTTGCTCATGTAAAATGGGCAGTGATGAAATGTCAGTTGTTGACTCGGACACTAAAGTGCATGGTATTGAGGGATTACGCGTTGTCGACTCGTCTATTTTCCCAACCATTCCTAACGGTAATCTTAATGCGCCGACGATAATGGTTGCCGAACGTGCGGCTGATCTTATTTTAGGTCGTGAAACATTAGCACCATCCCAAGCTGAAGTTAAGATTGCACCAAATTGGCAGCAACAACAACGTGCGAACGAGCCAAAAAGAAAAATATAAAAATAATTAAACCAGTTTAACCGTGAGCATTCTTTCAGGCGTTAATTATAGCTATCAATAGAGTTATTCCCGTTTCATATGAAGAAAAAATTTTCAGCTGAAACGGGTATACATGGTGACGATATTTAAAATTTGAAGCTTCAAACTATATGCATTAATTAATTCACTGCTGTTTGAGGTAAAACCGAATGCTTTAACAATACCCGTTACCATTCAAAGTGCAGGTGTCAGTGGGAATTAAAATGCCCTTTAGGCAAGGTTGATAATTAAAGCATAGTCATTCTATGGTTTGATTATTAACCGACGTATAAAGTCATTTTAAACCCATCGTAGAAGCGCTTGAGCAACATCACTTCATCGTTGCTATGATTTATAAGGGAATAACCCTTATTTCATCACAGCGCCTTGAATTGAAATTGCTCAAGCACTCTGAAACATGCATCTTGAATGATAACGGGTATACAATAAAGAAAGAGGAGTAATACGTGTTTACATTTATTAAAACCATCATCGGTGGTCAGTTATGACCGCTTGGTTATCTGCAGGGATTTTATTTACCTTTGCCGCCATTGCCTTTGTGTTATATCGCTGGGGAAATATTCGCTGTGTTGGTGTGACGCCCGTTAAAACATTTACCTTCATTGCTATTTTGTTCACATCTGGGCTTGATGTAGGACTTATCATGTTCCCGTTGACAGAATTTGCGGGTTATGCCGATTTAGCAGCGAGTCCTGAGTATTCGTTTACTAATGCTTTGTCTATCGAATTTGGTTTTTGGGCTTTTCTTATTTGGGGCTTCTACTTCCTAACGTGTTTTTACTTCTGTGTTATTGAACCACGGGTACAATTTTTTCAAATACCTTTGATTAAGTTGATTAACAATGTGGTCATCATAGGCACCTGTGCGTTTACCGCGTATTTATTGCTCACCAACTTGCCGTGGTATGTACCTGAGCTTGGTGATGGCGAATCAATTATTGGTAGTTTCTATCTGATTGTTTTCTTAGTGATTGCTGCTGCTGTCTATTCAAGTACTAGCATACGTTATGTACGTTTGCTTAGCCTAGCGACTACTTGGTTGTTTATCGGTTTGATTGCCGTGATGTGGAGTGGTGCTTTTCTTGTTGAAGGTTCAAGTATAGGTGAATTTGCCAGTACGCTTTCTTTACTTGGCGGTTATTTTGGTAATATCCACGAATTCGTTCTGCCATTAAATGATTATCATGAATTCTACCTATACTGGTGGTTTGCTTGGAGTATTATGATTGGCCAGTTCACTGCTCGTTTTGTTGGTGGTTTACGTACTTATCAGGTGTTGGCAGCAATGTTGATATTCCCATCAATCCCTATCGCGATATGGTTCACAGTGTTGTATTACTACAGTGTTAACGGACTGGAAACTGCGGGTTTTTATAATATAATGATGGCTATTGTAGGTGTTACTTTTGTGATCAACTCGCTTGATTCCTTAATTCGCTTATACACGGATAACTTAAATTTAAGTGTGGACCGCGTGGGCAAAGTAAAATACTTTTTGGGCAATATAATTGCGCTAAGCTTACTTACGTTGTTATTTAAGTTGGATTTCCTACAAATTCAATGGGTTGGTGCCGTAGTTATCGGACTGTTTTTCACTTGTTTTGGTTATATCCTATTGACCAAGTTTAAAGAAGTCAGTGAGATAAAGTGTTCACCAGAAGAAAATGAAATCGATTTTAATAAAATAGAACTAATAAACTAGTTTCATCAGTCAAAAATTAATGAGTATAAAAATTATGAATAAAACTTTAATTGCAGCAGCAACAACTTGTTTACTAACACTTTCTACTAGCGCTTTAGCTGATGTATCGGCAACAGTTAACTTAGCTTCTGATTACACCTTTAACGGTGTTAGCCAAACAGGTAATGATCCTGCGCTACAAGCGAGTTTGGATTATGCTGCAGACAGCGGATTTTATGCGGGCACTTGGGCTTCTAATGTTGATTTTGGCTCAGGTGAAGATACCAACATTGAGTGGGATGCTTACGTAGGACAATATTTTCAGCTTAATGACAAAATAGGTCTAGATACAGGTATCGCTTATTACACTTATCATGGTGATGACGCCTCTGACACTTACAATTACCCTGAAGCTTATGCTAAATTTGGTTACAGCTCATCTTTGGGTGATAGTGAAGTAAACTTTTGGTATAGCTGGGATTATTTTGGTTTAGATGTGAGTCACTACATCGCCATGATTGCTCATACCGTAGAAGTATCGCCAGGGCACAACATTAAGGTGACTTTCGATCGTTCAACTTCAGCGGATGAAAATAAATGGGCATGGGATGGTAAAGATGCCTACAACCATTACCGTGTTGAGTACATGACAAGTTGGAAAACGCTTGATTTTGATCTTGCTTTTGAAAACACGACTATGGATTATGATGCGGCTGATGCACGTGTAGTGCTATCGGTATCTCATACATTTAGTTTATAATCTACTTAGATGATAGTCCCTGAATTTTCAGGGGCTAAATGAGTAGATAACTATGGAAAAATACGAACAGCTTTTAATTTCATTACGCCAAGTGATCCGTGCGATAGACATACATTCTAAACAACTGAATAAAAAATCAGGATTAACGGGTCCTCAGTTGATGGTAATGACCAAGATTGCCCAGTTAGATGGACCAATGGCAAAACAGGTTGCTAACGAAATTAATCTGAGCCCTGCAACAGTTACCAGTATTATTGACCGTTTAGAAGCAAAAGAATTAGTTATACGTAAACGTAGTCAGTTAGACAAGCGTAAAGTCGAGCTGTACCTTTCATCTACTGGGGATGTGCTACTGCAAGGTGCGCCAAAACCACTGCAAGAACATTTTATCAAACGTTATCAGGGACTCGAATCTTGGGAACAAAGTCAGTTATTATCCTCAGTTGAGCGTATTGCTGCAATGATGGATGCAGAAGAACTTGATGCTGCACCAGTACTCATTGTTGGACAAATCCAAGAAGGACAGTAATTAACCGTTATAACCATGGTCCACTGTCGATTATCTTAGTTACCGAAGGTTGATTTTTACGCTATTAAGTTAAGAATTGTTAATATTGAGCCTTTCAATCTCTAATAATGCGCATAGCGCTTCCAGTCATTGCATTAGCGCTGTATTATCAGCGCCAAAATTAAGTCTTTGGACTCAAATTTACAGCTATTATTAAAAATAATTTATTAAGATGGAGAATTCCCCATGACGAAGAAAAACAAACCAAATAGCAACGCACTGTTTAAAAGAGCCGTTAATAATATGCCGTTAGGTGTAGCGGATAGCTATCGTTACTGGGGTGAAGAAAACACCGTATTTTTAAGTAGCATGAAAGGTTGTACTATTACTGATTGCGACGAGCAGACTTTTGTCGATTTTCGCCTAGCTTATGGCCCTATTATTTTAGGTTATCGTGATGAGCGAGTTGATAACGAAGTGATTAACGCGATTACTCAGGTTGGCACAATTTCTGGCTTTTCGACTGGCCTTGATTCTGATGTAGTTGAGTTAGTGAAATCACTTTGTCCTAATATCGATAAAATGCGCTTCTCTAATTCAGGCACCGAAGCTGTTATTGGTGCAGTGCGTACGGCACGTGGTTTTACTAAACGTAACAAGATTGTTGTTGTGGAAGGTGGTTTCCATGGTTTGCATGATGAAGTTATGTGGAAATCAGATGTTGATAACTGGGATGTTAACACGCAAGAAGACCCTGAAATCGTACCTTTTGGTGGCGGCATTCCAACAAGTACTCGCGAACATCAAGTCAGCGTACCACTGAATGATTGTGATGCCATAGATGCTGTTTTTGCAAAGTATGGCGATGATATTGCCGCTATATTAATAGAACCTATTATGGGCAACTGTGGCTCTATTGCCTCAACTCAAGCTTATATGCAAAAATTACGAGACGTTTGTGATAGCAAAGGCTCGTTGTTGATCATGGATGAAGTGAAAACTGGTTTTCGTGTTGCTAAAGGTGGCGCACAATCACTGTATGGAATTTTTGCCGATTTAACCACTTATGCTAAAGCTATGGGCAATGGTTACCCTGTTGCTGCTTTTGGCGGGCGAGCGGAAGTAATGGACACTATATCTTTTGATAAAGATGGCGTTACTCACGGCGGGACTTATACTGCCAATATGGTTGCTTTAAGTGCAGCAAAAGCGACGTTAACCGTGCTTAAAGAAACCGATGCTCTTGAAACTATTGCCAGTGTAGGTCAAAAAATTCAGACATTGCTTTCGCGTGTTTTTACACAATTTGGCGTTGAGCATTGTTTTGCAGGCCCTGATGCAATGTTTGGAGTACACTTTGGTAGTAAAGTACCGCAGAATTATCGTGACTGGAAACAAACCAACAGTGACCTTTACACGCAATTCGCCCTTAACTTAATCGACAATGGTGTAATGTTAGAGCCAGATTCACGTGAACCTTGGTTTATCTGTGAAGCTCACCAAACAGTTGATCTTAATTGGTTAGAGAAAATTGCTGAGCAATCAATGGCTGATGCTATTAACGCAAAGTAAGTAAAGCAATAATCTACGTCTATGTAGTTAATTCAGATTGTTATTAACTTGAATCCAACGTTGTCCAGTTGGATTCAAGCAATAGCTCAGTCTATGTTTACTATCTCTTTCAATGGCGCTAAATACTGTTCAAAGTGTCGCCATTGTTCGGTGGCACTTTTATAAATGGGTTGACGAACTTGCTCTGAACTTGGCGTTTTAATATTGCGCTGCGTTTTATGAAAATCAAGACATGATTGCTCAAATTCCAAACCACAAAAATCAAGCATTCTTCGTACTTGTCTTTCCAAGTCATCAACGACATCTTCATGATTAACGGTTAAAACATAACCCGGTAAAACCTTATCCCAATGCGCCATTAACTTTAGATAAGCTTGGTAATAACGACCAATGTCTTCAAGGTTGTAGCTAAAATATTGTCCTTCAGCAAATAACTGCTTAAAACCACTAAAACAACAAGCCATTGGTGATCGCCTTGCATCAATAATCTTAGCATTAGGCAGTATTAAACGTATCAAGCCAATGTGAATGAAGTTATTGGGCATTTTATCTATAAATAATGGTGCTTGTTCTCGGTATACTTGAGTTTCATCAATAAACTGTTGGCCAAAACGTTTAAAATAATCAGGATTGATTTCACCTAAATTTTTGGGGTATTGACCTTCTTTATTATTTTGGCCTCGTAATCGTGCGGCTAAACCCAAAATATTATGCAGTTCCATCGTGCCATCAACCTGACTGTGAGAGGCAAGTATTTGTTCGAGTAAAGTTGAGCCTGCTCGAGGCAGACCGACAATAAAAATAGGATCAGCTGAATTAAGTCCTAAATTTCCACGTACTTCAAATAATTCACGAGTGCAGTAGCTAATTTGTTCTGTGATCTGTTGTTCTATTTTATTGATGTCAAAGCCATTATGAGCATGCTGTAATGTATTTCCCTGTTGATAAGATTGAAAGGCTTGCTGATACTCTTTCCTGTCTTCAAAGGCTTTACCTGTAGCAAAATGTAGCTGAACTTTATCGACTAACGCTAAGTCTTTATCCCCTTGCTGCACTTGCATTTTTTCAATTTCCTCATCGCTAAAACGATAGGTTTTAGTATTAGCTAAACTCCAAAAGGCATCACCAAAACTAGGACTTATTTGATAGGCTTTCTGATAAGCTGCAACCGCTTGCGCTATGTCACCTTTAGTTTTAAGTGCATGTCCTAGCTGTAAATGGAAACCAGCAATTTGGCTATCTTTTGTTATGGCTTGCTCAAATAAAATAATGGCTTGGTCTATTTCTCCTAAGCCGGTTAAGACATTGGCTTTGGCTACTTTAAAGCTTAGATTTTCGGGTTGTTCAACAAGTAATCTGTCAACCTGCAGTTCTGCTGCTTTGTATTTACCTAAACGGATAAGCAGATTGAGATACAAGGAGCGTGCATGAACATGGTTAGGCGATAATTCAAGGGCGCTGGCAAGTAAAAATTCAGCATCGTCATAAATTTTTAGCTCAATACCTATTTCAGCGAGTAAACACATGCCATCGACATGGCGTTTATTATTTTGTAAAAAGTGCCGACAAATTTGTTCAGCCTTTAATAATTTACCTTCATGCATTAACTCAGTTACAGCCAGTAGAGCAGGAGGTAATTTCTTTAGTTTAGCTAATTGGTTTGCACATTTTTGCACATCAACCATTTGCTGTTGATCTCGATAAAGTTCAATGAGCTCTTGCCAACTAGCGACTAAGATAGGGTTGAGTGCTACGGCTTTTTCAAAGCATATTTTAGCCTGATTAGATTGCTGTAAAGCAAGGTTAATATAGCCATGTTCTTGATTCGCTCGGCTGTGTGATTCATCAAGTTTAAGTAATGCATTAATACTGATTAAGGCGCTGGAAAACTCTTTACCATAACGTTGAGCAATAGCGATGAGATACCACAATTGAATTTGAACTTGCTGATCTGTTGTTTGTGCTTGCAGTTGTTTACTTAATTTAATAGCGTCATTGAATTTTGCCTGTTGGATCAATTGTTGAATAGATTTTAATTGGTTTTCAATTGAAGAGGGGGATGTTTTTTCCAATGATTTATCTCCATAGACGATTAGCGTATTTTTTGTAATACCTACTTTTAGTTACCTTATCAATAAAAAGCCGCTTGATACAAATATCAAACGGCTTTATTAAATTTTTAAGGCGTTAGTGATTTACTAAGACTTAATACATGTCATAAGAGAATCTAAAACCGATGGTGCGAGGTCTGTTAGAAACAACTTTTGGCGTATACTGTTGCGTATCTATATACAGTATTGCACTTTCATTAGTTAGGTTATCGATGAAAATTTCAGCTTTCCATTCATCGTTAGTCACGCCAAAGCTTACATTGGCCAGAATATAACTATCTTGTATATAACGACCACCCGCGAAGGCTTCTCCGTTACGGTCTTGATAATTGACACCTTTATAGTCGTCTGATTCTTTTTGAATACTTAAACCTGAGCCAGTACCATAAATTAAATTGGTGGCATCTTCTATCATATAAGCATCCATGGTCATACCTGCAAGTCTGTCTCCGGTATAACTTATTGAACCATTAATATAACCGGTCATATCTTTATCAATTGGATAGAAATATTGCGCTTGTAAATTACCGGAAAACTCAGCTGAATACGGTAATCTGGCTCCTGCTGACGGTGCAATACCATCAAGCTGATCATTCACTGAGGTTAGCTCGCTATCTATAAAGCTAAAAGCACCGGAAATGATTAAGTTGTCAGTTGCTACCCAGGTAAAGTCACCATCAATACCTCTAATTTCAGCATCACCAACATTATCAGTAAACACCAAGAAACTGATATTGGTTGGATCATATCGAGAGGTTTGCAGATCAGATATTTTTGAATAATACGCGGTAGCATTAAAGCGCAATGTTTGATCAAATAATGTTGATTTGAAACCTAATTCTACGTTATCTAAGCTATCCGTGGTTGAGTACACAGGAATACGGAAACCTTCAAAAGCGCCTTCTTGGATTTTCGCGGCACCACCACCTACTCGATTGGTAACCGGTGGTCTAAAACCTTCTGAATATGAGGTGAATAACATCATGTTGTCAGTAACTTGCCAATCAATTGATGCTTTGATAATCGTATCATCTACCGTTAATTTACCATTATTATCAAGCAAGCTAGTTTCTAATTGACCACTGGCAATAGCTGCTTTATATTTTTCCGCGTCTTCGGCACCAAAAAACTCAGTTAATGCCGCATCGCTACCGTCACCAAATGCTCGCAATCTACCACTAACATCGTCACCTGTAGTCGCTCCTTTATAAATGTCATCAATTTGATACCAACGAGCACCAAAACTTGCCGTCACTGTGTCAGTTATATCAAATTCAAACTGACCAAAAACGGCGATTTGATCTATGGTGTGGCTAACATCATTGACGAAGCTCACTTCAGAAGGAAAGGGTCCGCCATTACTATTAATACCTTCATTACCTGCAAGGGTTCTTGCTAGATCAGGAAATTTCTCAGTATTGGCTATTTTAAATTGGCCAACGGTAGATAATTCTTGCGAGTCATAAAATACTCCGGCTGTTACACGCCAGCGATTTTCAGCCGAGGTATTGAGTCGAAATTCATGAGTCATGCGTGATGAACTCGTTGCTTCTTTATAAAACTTAGTTGGGTCAAGACATTCTTGGTCTGCTTCAGGTATACCAGAATAGTTACAAACATAATAAGCAGAAAATGAACCACCATTGGTATAACCGGTATAATCAATGGTTGAATTGATATCCCGATCAAGATAACCACCGGTATAAACAATATCGAGATGTTCAAGTCGTCCTGCTAATGTCCAAGTAGTTAAGCCAAAATCATCATTGTTGTTTTCTGGGGTAAAACGGTTAGTTGATGACTCCCCCTCAAGGTTTGGATCATAAGAAAACACACCTTCGGTATCAAGAGACTGTTGAGTATGTTGTACTAAAAGATCCCATTCACTGTTGATTATATAAGCTAAGCCAAAGCGTGCTCCGGCATAATCAGCGGTGTTAAAATTATCTTCTACTAACGCATGATTCTGTGGCGCGGTAATGGAAACATTTTCTGGGTTTGTTAAGGCACCACCGGAAATTCGGCTAATAACTTCAGCACTACCACTGTAACCACCTTCACCAGGGACATTTAATATATTATCTATCCAACCGCCTTGATGATCATTGTAGGCGGTAACACGTACGGCAAGCGAATCAGATAAAGACATGTTGAAATAAGCTTCAACAGAATTACTCATGTCACCGCCGGTTGTAGAACTAGTGCTAGTATCAAAACCTGCGGAAAAACCATCATGATTGGGCTTGTTAGTTATTAAGCGGACCGTGCCTGATTGAGAGCTAGCACCAAAAAGTGTGCCTTGTGGTCCTGGTAATACTTCAATACGTTCAACATCAGTCGCGTAAATATCTAAATTACGCCCTTGCATTGATACAGGTTGCTCATCTAAATAAAAAGCAACTGAGGGTTGAAGTGCTTGAACTGATGAAACAGAAATGTTGGTTTGCGTTGTTGCCGCGCCACGAATATATATTTCATTTTGGCCAGGGCCAGTACCCTGAAAAACAACGTTAGGTAAAAACTCGACATACTGGTCAAAATTAGAAACGCCAAGAGTTTCTAAGTTATCACCTGTTATTGCAGTGACGGTAACAGGAACTTCTTGAATGGATTCTGTCCGTTTAGTGGCGGTAACTTCAATGACTTCGACAGTTGCTCTATCCAGCTTTTTTTCTTCTTCAGCATAGAGTGAGCCTGATGCCGCTATGGCTGTTAATACAGCGCAATGCAGTTTAGTGAGCTTCATGTTAATGATCCCTTTGTTTTATAATTATATTTATATTTATATTTATTTACATTTTAATTAATACTATTAGTGCTCTAACTATTTTTATCCTTCGTTATAGCGTAGCAACACATCTGTTTTTTATCAAAATCTTAATAAATATCGGGGGTTATCGAAGAAATTATCTGAATGTGCTATTATTTACGTCATTATTTCAGCCAATATAATATCAATTGAAATTAAATTTAGGGGAACGTTTTGTCTTTATCGGTTAAGAGTCAATTAAATAAAAAGGTATTCTTTGGTGCCTCATCCATTATTATTGCGCTTTTACTTTATACCGCCGCTTTACCCAAACAGGCTCAGGCTTTGTTTAGCGTTGTTCAGGCGGGTATTATTGAAAATGGTAGCTGGTTTTATGTGCTTACCGTCGCGTTTATCTTCTTTTTTGTTATTTTCTTAGGCGTCTCTCGTTATGGCGAAATCCGTTTAGGGCCAGACCATTCAACCCCCGATTATTCATTAGCCTCTTGGATTTCGATGTTATTTGCTGCAGGCATGGGCATCGGATTAATGTTCTTTGGTGTGGCAGAGCCTTTGATGCACTATTTATCACCACCAACAGCACAAACAGGTACAGTTGAAGCAGTTCAAGAAGCGATGAAGATGACTTTTTTCCACTGGGGACTTCATGCTTGGGCTATTTATGCCATTGTTGCTCTGGTATTAGCGTATTTTAGTTACCGCCATAATTTACCGCTGACTTTACGTTCTGCTTTATATCCACTTATTGGCGACAGAATTTATCAATGGCCAGGGCATTTAGTCGATGTTTTTGCGGTAGTAAGTACCGTTTTTGGTGTCGCGACTTCACTTGGTTTAGGTGCCTCTCAAGTTAATGCAGGTTTTGGCTACTTGTTCGGCATTGACGTTTCTACCACCAATCAAATAATTATTATGTGTGTAATTACTTCATTGGCGGTTATATCTGTTGCGACTGGTTTGGATAAGGGCATTAAAATATTATCTGAAACCAATATGGTGCTAGCTATTATCTTATTAGTATTGATTTTTGTGCTTGGCCCAACGGTATTTTTATTGCAGGCATACTTGCAAAATATTGGTGATTATTTAGCTGATATAGTCCATAACACTTTTAACTTATTTGCTTACAAGAAGACCGAATGGATAGGAGGCTGGACCATATTTTATTGGGGCTGGTGGCTTGCGTGGGCACCTTTTGTTGGTTTATTTATTGCTAGGATTTCTCGTGGCCGCACTATTAGAGAATTCATCATAGGGGTAATGTTGATACCGACAGTATTCACTTTATTTTGGATGACTATTTTTGGTAATAGTGCCATTGATTTAGTGCATAACCAAGGCGTTGTTGCGCTAGGTGATATGGTAAGTAAAGACTCATCAGTGGCATTATTTGTCTTTCTTGAAAATTTCCCATTAAGCACATTACTGTCATTTTTTAGCGTATTAATGATAGTGATATTTTTTGTCACATCGTGTGATTCTGGCGCTATGGTGGTTGACATGCTTTGTTCACACGGCAGAAATGATACACCGTTATGGCAACGTGTTTATTGGGCGGTTGGTATTGGTATTGTTGCGGCGGTATTGCTGTTGGTGGGTGGGCTTAGTGCACTACAAACCATGACTATTGCCAGTGCTTTGCCGTTTACTATTGTATTATTGCTCGCCATTGCTGGTCTAATTAAAGCCTTGAAGGTTGAAGGCTTTAAACAAGAAAGTCAGTTAATAACAGCTATACCTCATTCGGGCTCTGAAAATAATGATAGTTGGCAAATTCGATTAAAGAACGTGGTAGATTTTCCAAACAAGAGCAATGTTAATAAATTTATTAGCCAGATCGTTGCACCAGCACTTGATTCAGTAGCTAAAGAGCTCAGAGAAAATCAAATTAATGTAGAAATTTCTGATAAAAATGGCCTGAGTTTAATTGTCGACCATGGCGATGATCAAGCATTTGTTTATAGAATACTTGCTCGAAAATATTCTCAACCTGATTATGTCAATGAAGAAAGTGATGATGAGCAAAGTTATTATCGAGCAGAAGTTCACTTGGTTGAAGGTGGACAGGATTATGACATTATGGGTTGGTCGAAAACTGCTGTGATCAATAATATTATTGATCAATACCACAAACATCTGCACTTCTTACATTTGTTACGTTAATGCTTAAAGGCGACAGTTTTATTGGTATCCCTGATAAGACTGTCGCTCATAATATTGTGTTCTACTAATGCCTTATCTCTACTTTAGCTACATCCAGACTGTCTTGAGGCCGTCACGTTCTAAGTTCTTGATGTTTACGCACGCTTACAAACGCTTACGTGTGCTTACCCCTATTGGTATAAAATTTTTGGATAATATCTATTGGTAATAAGAGCTGATTGAGTATTTCCTTGTCAAATATTTTCTCATCCTAAATCCCACGGTATATAGTCGTCTAATCAGTCGACGTAAGTAAAAATGGTAGTGAATATAAAAACAAGGTATTAATAGTGTAATGCTTTGGTCTCAATTGTTAAAACATATAAGTAATAAGCTAATAGTCACAGGAAATATGATGGAAAAGACAAAAGTTCTTATTGTCGAAGATGATGCAGAAATATCGCGTTTAATGGCGATGTATCTAGAAATAGAGGGCTTCGATACACGAGTTATTGATGATGGTTTGGCTGCGATAGCCGCGATAGAAAATTATTTACCCGATTTGATTATATTAGATTTAATGCTGCCCGGTTTGTCAGGGGTAGAGATATGTAAGCAAGCTAGGGCATTTTATCAAGGGCCTATACTTGTATTAACTGCGTGTAACGATGATGTCAGTGAAGTTAGTCTACTTAAATTAGGTGCAGATGATTTCTTAACGAAACCGTTAAAACCTCATGTACTGGTTGCTAGAATAGAAGCGTTAATGCGTAGAATAAAACCTCAGCAAAGTATGCCGGGTAAAAAGAAACATAGCAGGCTCGATATAGATGCTGAAAGTCAAAAGGTAAGCTTTGATGGGAACGAGTTAAGCTTAACGGGAGCCGAATATGAAATGCTGATTGTGTTGGAGAACAATATTGGTATTCCTGTTTCCAGAGACGATTGTTGTCAGGCGTTAAGAGGTATTGAACATGACTTTAATGACAGATCAATTGATATGCGTATCAGTGGTTTAAGAAAAAAAATTCAAGATGATCAAATGCCGTATAAAATCATCACTACAGTAAGAAACAAAGGTTATATGTTATTAAATGGCTAGATTACCTGCACTTTCTCTTTTTACCCGCTTATATATAATCATTGCGCTTGCCGTTATTGTTAGCGGGACAGTATCGTTTTTTGCTATTGAAAAACTAAACGAGCAAAATGATATTGATGAGTATGTTATTTTTACCGATTATGTTTACCAAGGTTTATTAAAACAAGGAAAGATAACGGCTAATGCAGAGTTGAAAAGCCTCAGTAAAAAGAAGAACTACCTTGCGGATTTTTCAATGAGTTGGCAAGTGATGTTAGAAAAGAACGCTCCTTGTGATGATTGTGAATTAATTGGCCATTCAGGAAAGGTAGATGTTTATAGTAATATGTACGAGCAATTTTTCGCGGTATATAAATTACCTAAACTCAATGCTTGGCTGGTGTTCAGTGAAGATGATGTCATATTTTTTGGCGATGAAGAGGAAGAAGGCTCAATAGAAACAGAGCTTTTAGCTGAAGATGTTGTTATCGAATTGTCGTTGGATGACATTGCCCCAATGGTTTTATTGTTTATCGTATTAATCACTATCGCAACAGCTATCTACTGGCCTATTCGAGCCATACAGCGTCAAATTGAAAGTTTGATTGCAACACAGCATCAATTCGGCGTGGGGGATATGCATGCCAGAGCGAATAATGAATTTACTAAACCATTGAATGAACTTGCAGCAAGTTTTAATTTTATGGCGAGTGCAATTACCGATACGGTTAATGAAAATCAAGTGTTTGCCCAAGCGGTGCCTCATGAGATACGCACGCCACTGAGCAGAATTCAATTGGCGGTAGGCCTACTGAGTAGAAATAATGGTAATAAACAGCAAATGGAATTACTGGGTAACATTGATACTTACATTGGAGATATCAATGAGCTGATTAGCCAGGTTGTCGAGTTTTCTAAATTAAATGCAGTAAACGATGAATGTGAATTCTCTTTACACCAATCAATTGAATTGAGCGAATTTATTGAATCAAGAATAAAGGCGACCAAATGCGAAGAGAAACTCAAGGTTATTCGCCAATTCAATGCTTCGTTAGAAATTACCACCAACCCAGTTTACCTTCGATTATTAGTGGATAACTTATTAAAAAATGCCTGTATTCATGGTAAAAATCAGATAATAGTTTCTGTGAATAGCTCTAATGGACATATTGAACTGACCATTGAAGATGATGGCGATGGTATCCCCGTTAAATTTCTTGATACTATATTCATTCCCTTCTCGCGATTAGATGTCAGTAGAAGTCGAAAAACTGGTGGCTTAGGTCTTGGTCTTGCTATCTCTAAAGCGGCTTGTAAAAGAATGAATAGTCAATTAACGGTTGAGAATAGCGCGACAGCAGGCGCTAAGTTTACCTGTCTATTTTGATGGCGTACTAAGACTTCGCCACCTTGTAATTATTTACTAACATATTGATAATGTTTTTATAACATTTGTTGTGGTGCAAATGTAATGTCGGTTACACTATTTGATAACATCGATATTTTGAAAGATTAATTATGCAAACAGCTCCTTTTTATTTAAAGGATTTTTATATTACAGTGCTCTCGGCAACTATCCGCTTACCCAGAACCCATCTATATAACGCTTACACCCGCTTACAAATCCCTCGTTTCTCTTACATGGCCTTACTTAGTAAGTGCCTTCTAACTGGTAGTCTTCATAAGTCGTCTTTTTACTTAACCAGTAATTCGTTTTGGAGTAAATTTAATGAAATTTAATAATCTTGTTATCGCGTTTGTTAGCTCGGCTATCGCGCTTTATAGTCACTCGAGTATCGGGGCACCTTTGTCAGGCCTTGAAAAACAAAAAAATAAAAAAGTTTCGCAACGCATTATTAATGGTGTTGAAGCTAAAAAAGACAATTACCCATTTATTGTCGGGTTAATTGCTTCATCGACAAAAGAAGGAGGTGAAATATCTCCTTTTTGTGGCGCATCATTTATTGGTAGTCATTATATTTTAACTGCGTCGCATTGTGTTGATGGCTCTATTGCTGCCGATATTGATGTCGTTGTAGGTGAACACGATCTTAAAGACAGCACCAGTGGTGTACGCTATAAGGTTGCACAAATTTATATGCATGAAGAATATGATGCACTTGCAACAAATAATGATATTGCTATTCTTGAATTAGAAACAGCAATAACCAACGTATCGGCAATTAAACCATTGACCCCAGAGTTAGAAGCCTCTTTAAAAGTCGGCGATTTAATGACAGTGATGGGGTGGGGGAACATGTCTGTTACTGACGAACCATCATATCCTAATGTGTTGCAAGAAGTAGACGTTGCCCTTTATGATCAAGAGAAATGTAATACCGCGTATAATGGTGGAATTACTGATGTTATGCTGTGTGCTGGTTTTGAAGCGGGCGGTAAAGACTCTTGCCAAGGTGACAGTGGCGGACCTTTGGTAATAAAGAAAAACAATGAATGGTATCAAGCCGGCGTAGTTAGTTTTGGAGACGGTTGTGCTGTCGCAGGTGTTCCAGGGGTTTATGCCCGTGTTTCCAAATTTATTGATTGGGTAAAACAAAAGAAAGCGGGTGTTTCATACCAACAAAAAATAACACCGGGTTATGTTGAAAACGGTTTTGAGGATATCTTTAGTTTTACCTTTAAGAACTTAAGCTCAACAGAATACGCTATTACCAAGATTGAATTCTCTGACTTAAATAAAGTATCGCAACCCATTATAGAATCTAATAGTTGTAATAGTGCTGCAATAAAACAAAATGAAAGCTGTGAATTTACCGTTAAAGTAACAAGTACCGCGTTAGGTCAAGGCGGCTTTGATTTGAAAGTTCACACAAATCACCCTGAAAACAGTTTAGCCCTCCAATACTTCTCGATTAATACGCTTGAAAAATCGAGTTTAGACATGAAAACCCTAGTCGATATGAATAATGATGATATTCAATGGTACTCTGGTGGCGATGCAATATGGGAAGCTCAAACGACGAAAACACTAAAGGGTAATAATGCTATTGCATCAGGAGATATTAAGGATTCACAAAACTCTGTGCTTCTGGCTGTCATTAAAAACCCTGAGGTAACAGATCTTTCATTTAACTATTTAGTACAAGCGGAAGAGGGCTACGATGGTTTAAAAATTACCGCTAACGGTCAGCAAACGGCTTTCTTTGCTACAGGTACTACTCAAACCGAATTCAAAGAAGAAATAATAAAACTAAAAGACGGTACTGACCGCATTGCTTTTATCTTTTCAAAAGATGAAACCGATGAAGATGCTGTTGGCTTTGATACAGCTTATATTGATCTTGTAAAAAGTATTACGGCCAATAGCGCTCCAACAGCTAAAATGACTAAAATTGATTACCAAGTAAAAGTGAAAAGTGAGTCGACTTTAGACGCTTCTCAAAGTGCCGATGCCGATGGTGATGTTATAAGTTATAAGTGGGAGATTATCGGTGATAGTTTAGGTTCAACGATTAATAATAAAACGTTAAATAAAGCTACCTTTATTGCAGGTGATAAAGCAGGTAAAGTCACCTTTAAAGTAACAACAACGGACCCCGAAGGTGCATCATCCTATGTCACTGGAACGGTAACCATCACTGAGGATGTTGTTGTAGAGAAGAAAAAGAGTGGTGGAGCTGGTGGATTTGTAGTTATTATTTCACTGCTTCTATTATCTTTGAAACGTAACAAGTATTAATCATGCTTTTGGGTAGTTAGTAACTGCCCATCCATTTCATTATTAACATAAATAACTAATATAACTAATATAAATAATTAATATAAATTACTAAGAGAAATTATGAAAAAATCACTAAAAACTGCGCAAAGCACGCTTTTAATTTTGTTTGTAATGTTAACTACATCTTGTGCTGTCGTCTCTAAGGAAGTTGAAGAGGTCAATGTGGTATCGCAAAGTGGCACAGGCACTTTAGAGACCATTTACGAATTTGACATAAAAAAGGAATCATTATGGTTTCAAGTTAAGTCGAATGGCTGTACTAGCGCAGAGAGTTTTAGACTAGCGGTTAATGACCTAGACAACAATAGGGTAGAGGTTAGCCTCTATCGGACTAAGCGAGATCTCTGTCGTGGTTTGACTAGGATGATAAGTATTAGCATGCCTTTTATTGATAAAGAAAGAGAAGAAAATAGCATAATCATCAATAATCCATTTGCGCCAAAATTGCTTAAAGAAAAACGTTAAGGTATGACCTAGTTATAATAATCTGTGACACTACTATAAGTAATGTGTTTTATATTACTCAGAGTTGTTATAAACCGTTAGGTTATTTTGCTAAAATCCAGACAGTAAAAAGCACCATATCAATGGTGCTTTTTATTTTTTTAAGCATAAACAGTTAGTTTACTGTATTTCAACATGCTCTTTATTAATGAGTTAACGTTAAACTAAGCTTGTTAACATTTCATCAGAATAGCTGACTAATGGCTCATTATTTCGTACTTTACTGACATAATCTGGGTTAGCGATGAATGGTCTACCAATAGCGATAAGATCAAACTTGTTTGCATCAATAGCAGTGCTAGCCGTTTCTGCGCTGTAACTACCCACTCCCACTAAGGTATTGTTATAGTTCGCTCTAACATAACTTGATGCACGGCCACCTAAGTAGTCAAACTCCATACTATCGTCAAATATGCCGATATGAAGAAAGGCTAAATTACGCTTTTCTAATTCAGGTAAGAAATAGTCGAATACATTACGGTCTCTACTATCGCCTGCCATATTAAAATAAGCACCTGGCGTTATTCTGATGGCGGTTCTGTCATTGCCAATACGGCTGGTAATGGCATCAATAACTTCTAATGCAAAACGGGCCATGTTTTCACTACTACCACCGTATTCATCATTACGATGGTTACTATCGTGATGTAGAAATTGGTCAATCAAATATCCGTTAGCCCCGTGGATCTCAACACCATCAAAACCGGCTTTAATCGCATTAGTGGCAGCTTGGCCATAATCAGTAATTAAGGTGTTGATGTCATCAATCGTTACCGCTTTTGGGGTTTTATAGGTTAGTTCACGCATTATTGGTACGCTACCTTCAACGCCAATGGCCGAAGGCGCCAACACCGTAGCATTATCATCACCGTTACCATAGAAATAAGGGTGAGCAACACGACCAGTATGCCAGAGTTGGGCAAATATTTTGCCACCATTTTTATGTACCGCAGTTGTAACCTTTTGCCAGCCCTCTATTTGAGCTTGACTAAATAACCCTGGAGTATTGGGATACCCTTGACCATCAGGACGTATAATTACAGCCTCTGAAATAATGAGTCCGGCTTCAGCTCTACGAGCATAATATTCCACCATAGCTTGGGTTGGTACTAAATCATCGTCTGCCATGCAGCGTGTTAGTGGTGCCATTAATATACGGTTGTTTAGATTAATCGTGCTATTTAGTGCATAAGGAGTAAATAAGTTATCAGTCATGGAGGACGTTTCTCTTCTTGAATGTTCGTTCAAGATACGCTTATTTGAACAATCATTCAACAACTGTTTTGAATGTACGTTCAAATAAGCGTACAATCAATGTCCAGATATATTAAGACTAATAATTTATGCGTAGTGCAGAGTTTGATAAAGAAAAAGTACTAAGATCGGCAATGAATGCGTTTATGCATAAAGGTTATGCTAAAACCAGTATGCAGGATCTTAAAAAAGCAACGGGACTACACCCAGGATCTATTTACTGTGCTTTTGAAAACAAACGTGGTCTATTACTCGCAGCGCTTGAGCAATATCGTTTAGACCGAAAAGCCGAGTTCGAACAGTATTTTTCGGGTACTCAACCGACGCTAGATAATTTAAAAGCCTATCTTGATAATGTTGTGGCGGAATGTATCAGTTGTGATAGTGCACAAGCTTGTTTATTGACTAAAGCATTAAATGAAATTTCCGATCAAGACACAGAAATTCAACAGATTATTAGTGACAACTTGTCTATGTTACAGCAAGCATTGGCGGAAAAATTTGAACTAGCAAAAAGTGAAAAAGCGTTAAGCGAGCAAAAAGATAGTGATCATTTAGCACGTTATTTTTTGATGGGCATATATGGTTTGAGAACCTTCGCTCATACCCATCCTGAAGCTAAAGTTTTAGAGCAATTAGCAGAACAACTTTATGCTGATATTTGTGCTTGAATTTAGCTAATCAATTTGGCAAATAGGCGCTATTATCATTCTGTTTTACAATGTATGACCTAGTTGAGACTGTTGCCATCTTTCCATTAGCCATAAGTTATCAATCAATAAACAATATCGACAAACTAATCATTCATCCTCTCTCAAGATTCCTGTATAATCCTACGTATTAAACAACAGCCTTAGCAAATACCCTGAGTTTGCGATAAAGGCAGTTAAACCACCATTTATGACGCTACTCTTTTCTTATTTAAAGGGAAGTAAAATCACCCATAAAAGTTAAGAGTAAGTTGAGAGCATTATGACCGTAGAACAATTCGACCCACAAACACCAAAGAAAAGCAGTAACTCGGCCGAAAGCCAAACAACCACCTTAGATATTCCATCGAAAATGATTGAAGAACAGCATCAAGCTGTTATCGATTCAGGTGCAGCAAAAGGCGCGAAAGTCGGTTTTGTTTCACTTGGTTGTCCAAAAAACTTAGTAGATAGTGAACGTATTCTTACTCAACTTCGCACCGAAGGTTATGACGTTACTAATAGTTATGATGATGCTGAACTGGTCATCGTAAACACTTGTGGTTTTATTGATTCAGCAGTACAAGAATCTTTAGATACCATCGGTGAAGCGTTAGCGGCCAATGGTAAAGTATTGGTTACCGGTTGTTTAGGCGTTAAAAAAGACGAAATTATTGAACTTCATCCAAATGTTCTTGGTGTTACAGGCCCGCATGCTTATGATGAAGTATTAGCACAGGTACATAAACATGTAGCGAAACCTGCGCATAATCCGTTTATCGATTTAGTACCGCCACAAGGTGTTAAACTTACCCCTAAACATTACGCCTATTTAAAAATATCAGAAGGCTGTAACCACCGCTGTACATTCTGTATTATTCCATCAATGCGTGGTGATTTAGACTCACGTCCAGTGGGTGATGTATTAGGTGAAGCCAAACGCTTAGTTGATTCAGGCGTTAAAGAATTACTGGTAATCTCTCAAGATACATCTGCTTACGGTGTTGATGTTAAGCACAAAACAGATTTTTGGGATGGCATGCCTGTTAAAACTCACATGCAGCAGTTATGTGAAGAATTAGCGAAGCAGGGCGTTTGGATACGCTTACATTATGTCTACCCATATCCACATGTTGATAAAATCATTCCATTAATGGCGGAAGGTAAAATACTACCGTATTTAGACATTCCTTTTCAGCATGCTAACAAACGTATATTGAAATTAATGAAACGTCCTGGTAGCTCAGACCGCGTATTAGAGCGTATTGCTAAATGGCGTGAAATTTGTCCAGAGTTAGTGATTCGATCTACCTTTATTGTAGGTTTCCCTGGTGAAACTGAAGAAGAGTTTGAAGAGTTACTTGAGTTTTTAGAAGAAGCACAGTTAGACCGTGTTGGTTGTTTCAAATATTCGCCAGTTGAAGGTGCTACGGCTAATGCGTTACCTGATCATGTTTCAGAAGACGTGATGGAAGAACGCTTACAGCGTTTTATGGCAGTACAAGCGAGAATTAGCAGCGAAAAATTACAAGCACGCATTGGTCAAGAGTACCTTATTCTTGTTGATGAAATTAATGGGTTAGGTATTGTAGGACGTTCATATATGGACGCTCCAGAAGTTGACGGTAAAGTATATTTATCTGACGATTTTGATGCCGAGCCAGGTGACCTTATCTGGGTACAAATAATTCATGCTGATGAACATGATGTTTGGGGTGTTCGCGTAGAAGATGAAGAGGCTTAGTTTTAGTCATTTAGAAAGGCTTAACTGTTTAGATTAAGCCTTTCTATTAAATTTATTTAAACGATAAATTTAATAGTTTCAAGTGTATTTTAAAAAGTTTTTATTAACCAATAATACTAATGCCACAGTGAATTTAAATAAGGCTACTATATGAAAGTTATAGCATTTATTAGAGAAAAAAAAAGAAATTTACAACACCAGAATGATCAGTTCATCGCTAAGTTAGAGCCTAAATTTAAGAATTTATCAAATTTATTCAATAATAAAATCACCATGCCTTTTAGAAACACGCTAAATAACCCGTGGTTCTCTCAATTTAGTCCTGTTGATGCAGAAGAAAGCAAACCCGAAGAGGTATTGATACAAGTACCACTAGCTGAAAAAACCTACAAAAGCCTGCTTGAAAAAATCGATACAGTAACCTTTGTCGGCGAATGGCACGCGGTAGAGCAAGAGTGTATTGATCAATTTGCAGAAGTCACTGGTGATAATCAGTGGATTCATACAGACCCGATACGTGCAGCGAAAGAGTCACCCTTTAAAGCGACAATAGCACACGGATTTTTAACCTTGTCATTAATCCCTAAATTAACTAATTCAGTTGATTTAGATAATAACCCTTATCCTGAAGCTAAGATGGTTATTAATTTTGGTTTAAATCAAGTACGCTTTCCTTATCCTGTCAAAGCGGGTACGCGTGTTAGAGCCAGTATTAAATTAGTTAATTTAGTGCCGATGAAACGTAGTATTGAAGTGGTTAATGAAGTAAGTATTGAAGTTGAAAACAGTAAGCGTTTAGCTTGTGTGGCTGAAACGGTATTACGTTTATATTTTTAGTGCTTTAACTTTAACTTTAATTACTCATTACCGGATATGAACAGCCCAACTTAAAATAAGTAGGGCAATTATAATTTTAATTGGCCCGGTAAATTGTTCTTTGTTGATGCATTATTAGTAACTAGTAACTAGTAACTAGTTTCTAATAGCTGATTACTCCCTAGCGTTAATAATGTTTGTATTAACTGCTGAGCCATAGGAATGGCCGATGCAGGGTTTTGTCCTGTGATTAAACGACCATCTACAACGACATGTGGCTTGCCCACTATTGATGAATAACGACCGCCAAGTGCTATGATTTTATTTTCCAGCAAAAACGGGTAATTATTGCGTGCCCACCGACCTTCTTCATGATTGGCTTTTGCCGTTATTTGTTTACCTACTATTAAGCGGTTGCCATTCTCAAGAAAAACATTGAGCAAAGCGGCAATACCGTGACAATCCGCAGAAACAACACCACCATTTTGATAAATCGATGCAGTGAGTTTTTGCATCGCTTTATTGTTAATAAAGTCAAACATTGGCCCTGAGCCGCCAGCAAAATAAATGGCTTGATAGTTATTAGCTTTTACTTGGTTAATCGTTAAAGAATTGGATAGTTTTGTGGGTAAATTTGATTGCTCAAACCATTTTTCTTGTTCTGATGATAATCTAGCACTGCCACTTGCTTTGCCTTTTCCACCTAAAGGGCTAGCAATATCAATGTCAAAACCAGCCTTGTTTCAATAACTGATAAGGCTCTATACCCAAACAACCTCAAGATGTAGGATTCAGCAAGTCGAGAAAGGGTCAGCTTCAAGGCATTGATTGAAGAGAAGGGTTGTTCCCTTGTCGAAGTCAATAACGCAGGAGATGACCCTTTATCGTCTTGCCCGTAGGGAGCTTCTGAGCAATCCCACTTCGTTGTTGCACCAATTTGTAAGGGAATAACCATTACTACATTGATGCGCCTAAAAGTGAAATCGCTCAGAAACTCTGAAACTGCATCTTGAGGTGGCTTGGGTATAGTACTTCAGGTAGCCAATAGCCGTGTTTATCACTAGATATTACGATGATAACTTTTAGTTTTGTACCATGCCGTTTTGGGTTTTTTAAGGATTGGGCATTGTCGATGTTAGCAAAACTTTTTAGGCTAAAAAAAGTAACGAATAAAATGATAAAGAAGATCATTGAAAAAAGTCGCAACGTTACCTTTGGTTGCTTGTGTGTGTTTATAGCGAGAATATTATTCATCTATTACTCCATAGTTCGAGTGCAATACTGTTTAAGGTGTAAGCATTTTAGATAATTGATTGATGAAAATAATGAAATGTGGATGACTTGTTAGGAACAATGTTGGAAACTGTTATGACCAAACTGTGACCTAGGCCGTATTTAAAGGCTGTACAGGGAGCTTTGTCAGATAAGTCGCCCTTGGGTGGTCAAGTACGATTTAAAACCTTAATAACTTTATCAAAGTGCAGTACCATAAACGCGTTAACTTTGAAGCTAATCGAATGAAAATCAAAATAAGGATTTACTTTGCGCTACTTACACTTTGCTGATATTTGCATTGATACCCACAACCAACTGCTTTATCGCCAAGGTGAAACTATTAATTTGGCACCTAAAGTATATGACCTATTGGTATTTCTTTGTCAAAATAGCCACAGAGTGATCAGCAAAGATGAACTGATGGAACAAGTATGGACAGGCACATTAGTTACTGAAAATGCGATAAGTCGTACCTTAGTGAAAGTGAGGAAAGCGTTAGCTGACGATCCAAAAAATCCAGAGTTTATTATCACTGTTCCACGTAAAGGTTATCGTATGGTGGCAGACTTTGTTGCTTCGGATACGGTAAGTAACCAACCTGAAGGTGAACCCTCTATTGAGCAAACTGATGGGTTTAATCGTAGTGGAAAATCCGAAACACTGGCTAACGAAAACCAGCAATATATCGACCCTATTGAACCATCAGCCAGTAAAAATTTCAGCGTAACTAAAAATACTTTATTGATAGCAACTGCTGTCATGATACTTCTTGCAATTATCTATGCACTCTCGTTGAAAAGCACTGTGCTATTACAAACAAAACAAGTTAAACCACTAACTCGTGAAGTTGGGGTTGAGCAATATCCGGCGGTATCACCCGATTTAACACAGTTAGCTTATCGTAAAGATATTTCAGGTAAACCGTCATACATCAACATTGAAAACCTTAGCAGTCATGTAAAGCTGTCTATTACTCATGCAAGAGGCGCATTAAGCAAACCTGTTTGGTCACCTACACAAGATAAATTGGCCTTTTTATATCAGCACAATAGTGTTTGTATGATTTTCTGGGCTGAGCTTGCGGATATTAAGAACAAAGATACTTGGCAAGACATTACTGAATGTGGTGCTCAAGCGAGTCCTCACTTTGTTTTTTCACCAGATGGTCAATACCTGTATTTTAACGACAGGCAATCGGCAAGTCATGGTTATCAAATTTTTAGGGTCAACTTAGCTAATAATGAGAAAGATATTGTTAATCAACCCATCACTAATGGTTTAGGTAATTACAGTTTTGATATCTCGCCCGATGGCGAAAGATTGCTGATGATTAACAGTGAATTTTCACCGACAACGCGTATTTATACCTTAGAAATAAAAAGTTCAACCCTTGAGCAAACTGCTCAGTTAGATTATTTAATGCGCTCAGTACTTTGGCATCATGACAATGAAACCATTATTCATCCATCGCCTCATCCAGCTTATGAGCTATGGCAAAGTAGTCTAACGGGTAACAAGTTAGCGGTAGTGGCCAGTAATACCTCAAGGGTAAAACAAGTTTCTCGAGTAAATAATGGCGAAGACTTTAGCTTTGTCTCTTATTTACTTAATAAAGATATTCATTTTAAAAGCATTGCTAAAACAAAAGAGCAAGTCAATGTTGAGCTGAATAATTCAACGGTGATGGATTATTTGCCCACGTTGGCAAATAACACAAACCAATATGCCTTTGTCTCTAAACGTTCTAGTTCAGCAGAGGTTTACCTTGGCACCATACCAGGTGAACAAAATAACAGCACAGAAAATGCTAAACAGTTAAGTCATTTCAATAATCCTGTGAAGTTATACGACTTAGCTTTTTCGCCGAATGATAGTCAACTAATGATATTGGCTGATAATCAAATCTATGTTGCGAATATTGACGAGATGTCGATGAAAAAGTTGCCATTTGAGAATATCGCGATTGTGGCAGTAAGTTGGCAAGATGAAAATAACTTGCTGCTTTCTACCGTCAAAAATGCAGATTGGACATTAATGGCTTATAACATTCGTGAGCAAAAGTTATCCCGTATGCAGGTAGGTTATCAAGGCGGGCTTTATTCCGCAGTCGACAATAGTTTTTATTTGATCGCTGATGATAGTTCTCAAGTGATGAAATTCTCTGAAATATCAGCAGAGCCACTCTCAACCGGTTTAGTCTGTCAGCCGAGCATTATAAATAGAAAGCTCAATTTAAAAGCAACACCTGACGGCTTAGTGTGTCAATCAAATACTGAAAATAAACAATATAGTCACTACTCCTTTACTCAGAAAACTAGCCAGATGTGGCAAAGCCCAACATCGGGTAATGATTTTATCGTCAATAAAAATGGGGTGATTTACGCAAAAATGAAACGATCAGTTGCGGATATCATGCAAACAAGTAGCCTTTAAGTAAAACTCAATTATTCAAATAACCCGCAATAAAAACTATAACCCCTTGTTTTTACATTATTAAAGTTATGACCATCATGGTGGTCACAACTTTTTCAGCATTAATCACTCTTTAATCCCACTTTCTTCCTTATTTCATCGCTGTTCTGGTTAACACTGCTTATCAAATCAATGAGTAGGAATAATTATGGACAAGCCACTAGTAAAAAAAACAAACAAAAAATATCAAGCTAAGTACATATTTGCCGGCCTTAGTACTAGCGTATTTATAGCTGTTTTTACTTTCACTCAAAGTAATGCTTCCTTAAGTAACTCAGGAAAAAATTATAATGTGACTACTAACAATTTAGTTATTAGCACTATTAAGCAAGCAGAGTTTGCTGAATATCTACCATTGCGTGGTGTTGTGGAGCCGGAAAAAACAATTTTTATTGATGCTATTGATGGCGGCCGCGTAGAAGAGGTAATGATTCAAGAAGGTGCTTTAGTTAAGCAAGGACAAGCCATTTTAAAGTTGAGTAATACTAACTTGCAATTAAATGTTCTAGCCAGAGAAGCTGAAGTCTCAGAGCAAATTAACAATATGCGCAATACTCGCCTAGCACTGGAGCAAAACCAACTGTCATTAAAGCGTGATGTTATTGAACTTGATTTCAAAGTATTACGCCTGAAAAAGCAGTTTACTCGCAATAAAGTACTGATTGCGAAAAACCTTATCTCAGAGCATACCTTTGAAACGGTAAAAGATGAATTGGACTTTCAACTTAAATACCGTGAAATAGTACAGCACAGCCAAGAAAAAGAGGCGCTATTACAACGCCAACAACTTCAACAGCTTGAGCGTAGCATAAAAACCTTAGAGTCTAATTTAGCCATTTCTCAGGGCAGCTTAGACAAGTTGATTATCCGCGCACCGAGCAACGGGCAGTTAACGTTTCTTGATGCACAAGTCGGTGAAGCGAAAAGTAATGGGCAGCGTTTAGGTCAAGTCGATTTAATTGAGCAATACAAAGTCACGGCACAAGTGGATGAATTTTATGTCAGCCGTGTGGCAAAAGGACAAACAGCCAGTTTTGAACTCAACCAGCAAGCTTACCAAATAGATGTTGCTAAAGTCTATCCAGGGATCAATAACGGTACCTTCAAGGTTGATTTTAGTCTTTCGGATAAAGTCATTGCCAAGAAATTACGTTTAGGACAAAGCGTACAACTAAAATTAAACCTTTCTTCTAGCGAATCTAAGCTGCAAATAGCGAATGGTGGCTTTATGCAAAACACCGCAGGTAGTTGGGTATTTGTTGTTGACAAAAATGGTACTCAAGCCAGTAAACGAGGCATTCGTTTAGGCAGAAAAAACCCTCAAAGCATTGAAGTACTCTCGGGATTAACCCCAGGAGAACGCGTCATTACCTCCTCATATGCCAGCTTTGCTGATGCGGAACAATTAAGCCTTTCAGCGAGCGATTAACCCATTAAAAGCCAATAAAAAAAGCTGTAAATAATTGAGTAAATCACTAAGTAAGTATTCAAATAACGCAGACAATTAACTTCCTCTAAGGGAAAATAAGGAATCACTATGATTAAATTTAACCAAATAAGCCGATCTTTTATTGGTGATGAAGTAGAAACAGTAGCCATAGACCAAATGAACTTAACCATTAATGAAGGTGAGTTTCTATCTATTCTAGGGCCGTCAGGTTGCTGTAAGTCTACCTTACTGAACGTGCTAGGCATGTTAGATAGCATAGATTCAGGGGAGTTTAGCTTTTTAGAAAATCCGGTTGATAAATATAGCGAGCAACAACGTGCTCGTTTAAGAAAACAGCATATAGGTTTTATCTTTCAAAACTTTAACTTAATTGATGAATTAACCGTTGAACAAAACATTGAATTGCCACTTTATTATCATAATGTAGCAAAAGCTGAGCGTAAGCGTTTGGTTGATGCGGTATTAAAGCGTGTTGATATCAGCCATCGTCGTAAGCACTTACCGGCAAAACTATCAGGGGGTCAGCAGCAACGTGTGGCTATTGCACGAGCCATAGTGACTAATCCAGATTTAATTCTAGCGGATGAGCCTACCGGTAACTTAGACTCAAAAAATTCAACCCAGGTGATGGAGTTATTGCAACAGCTTAATCAAGAAGGGGCAACCATAGTGATGGTTACCCATGCACCTGAGCATATTATTTATGGAACTCGAGTTATTGAGTTACTTGATGGCAAAGTGGTTAATGATCAATTAGTTAAAGAAAAGCTTAATGATAAAACAAGTCAGATTGTCGATGCTGGCTCAACAGAAGTTGTAAATACAATAAAAGCGGTAGCGGAGGTGACTTGTGGGTAAGTTATTATTTATAGTTGCCTGGAGAAACTTCTGTAGAGATAAGCTAACCAGTTTCATACAACTAACAGGCTTAATTATTGGCATTGCCAGCTTTATCTTAATTCAGTTTTATGTAGATCATCAAAAAAGCTACAACACCGCGTTTACGGATGCGAAGGATATATATCGAATTAATTTAATTCGTGGTGAGAATAAACCACAAGCGCAAACACCATTGAGACTTGCAAAAGAGCTAACACAAAACTTTACCGAAGTAGAAGACGCTACCCGCATTTCACCATCGAGTGTTTCAGTGAAGCATTTACAAGGGGTTTACTCAGAACGTGCACTTTATGCCGATGCTAACTATTTAGATTTTTTTGACTTTCAATTAATAGAAGGGGATGTGAATACAGCACTAGATGCACCCGATAGTTTACTACTGCATCAAGACTTAGCGATTAAATATTTCTCAACAACAGTAGGCGTGATTGGCAAGCGTTTAACTATTAATGGTAAAGAACATCAGGTTACGGGCGTTGTGAAAAAACCAACAACACCCACTACTATGCCCTTAACGATGATATTACCTATGGAGAACTTTTATGGACAACTTTCTCAAGAGTGGATTGAAGCATGGAACTTTAATGCCACCAGAACCTATACCAAAATTAGACAACCAGCAAATATTAATACCTTAATCCAAACCGTTAGTGATTATTACGATAGTCGCGCTAAAGGGCTGTCATCATTTAAAACAAATCGTGTCATTATTCAGCCGTTATTAGATATCTATCTTGATAACACTACTACCAGTAGTTTAACGCCACCCAGTAGTGAAGTGATGGTTACGGTGTTTAGCATTATTTCATTCATGATATTGTTATTGGCTTGTGTCAATTTTACTAACCTTTCAACCGCAGCTGCAATGAGCAGAGGCAAGGATGTAGGTGTTCGTAAAGCCTTAGGCGCCAGTAAAATACAATTGGTCACTCAATACTTGTCAGAAGCCGTTATGTTATCTGCCCTAGCTTGTATGCTTGCTCTGGTATTAGTTTATCTTTGTCTGCCTGCTTTTAATCAATTAATGACTGCCGAAATGGTCTTTAATGTTTCAATCGCACAATTATTACAGCTACTTGCTTTGACTTTATTAGTGGGGGTATTAGCAGGTAGTTACCCAGCATTCTATTTAAGTAATCTGTCACCAGCCCATGTACTGAAAGGCTTAGTGAGTACGTCCAAATCGGGTGTACTTTTGAGACAATCACTGATTATTTTGCAGTTTGCTATTGCGGCTTTTTTATTGGTCGCCAGCTTAGTGGTGAACTGGCAGATGCAATATATAAAGAACATGGAACAAGGCTTTAACCGTGAGGGTGTGATTGTTGTGTCTCGAGGTGATAACACTTATAACGCGTTTAAAAGCCAAGCATTGCGGCATCCAGACATTACTTCAGTCACTATGTCTCATACGGTACCGACCAAGGCAACAAGAACCTCAAACACGGTAAGACGACTAGATGATATAACCAATGAAATTTGGGTAGGCAATAACCCGGTAAGCTTAGATTTTTTCAAAACCTATGGCATTAAAGTATTAAGTGGTCGTATATTCTCTAAGGCCTATGTTAATGATGCGTATAAAGAAAATAAAGACGATTGGCAATCATCAATAGGTAAGTTGGTTATCAACCAAACATTAGCGGCTACTTTAGGTTGGAGTCCTGAAGAAGCTGTGGGTCAATTACTTACCTTAGGTGGCGGTCAAGACGGTTTACACAACCATCAAATTATTGGTGTAGTTGAAGACAGCCATTATGTTAATGTTAAAAATACTGTCGCACCAATGACCTACGTATTATCAGCAGAGCCAAAAGACTTATCACTACGTTGGACATCAATTCGCTTTAAGGTGGGTACTAGTTTACAAAGCTTAAAAGAAGTTGAGCAGATATGGCTAGGATTAGCACCAAATTTAGCTTTTAAATATGATTGGATCACAGATTTATTTGATTCAAGTTACCGTAATGAAAACCAGCAGACAGAGATGCTAAATGTTTTTACTCTGTTAGCTATTGTGGTTACGGCCATTGGTTTATTTGGCTTAGCAGCATTTAATACACAACGCAGAGTGAAAGAAATTGCTGTACGTAAAATATTAGGTGCGAGTACGGGGCAGTTATGTTTCATGCTAGTAAATCAATTTTCAAGCTTAGTCATTATTTCCAATGTGATTGCACTACCTTTAGCCTATTTTTTAATGCGAGACTGGTTGGATAACTTTATTTACCGCATTGATATGCCCTATAGCGCCTTTATATTAAGTGCTGTTTTTAGTTTAGTGATCGCTTACATAACAGTAATGGTTATAGCTTATCGAGCAGCAACAGCCAAACCGGTAGATTCATTACATTGTGAGTAATCAGAAGAGTGATAAATTAGCTATCAAATTTATTCAATAAAAAAATCATCATGCTTTTTAGAAAATACGCTAAATAATCCGTGGTTCTCTCTATCTAGTCAGTTGGTGCAGAAGAAAGCTGTGCTATTGCAGATAGAGAGGTATTTTTTGATAAAAACCAAAATAAAAGCTAAACAAGGACTATTTCCTTAAATCTACCGTGACTATTTACTGTATTACGGTATACTGCCGCGCTCAAACCAAGTATTTAATTAGCGGAGTTAATATTATGCACGATCTGTATTACAAAGGGCGTATCCACACTAGAAAAAACCATGTAACAACAGGTTATAATACTAAGCGTTCCGCTAAGCTCGGCACAGAAAAATATCCATTAACTTTATCGGTTAATAGTGATGAAAGAAAAATCGAAGTAGCAGTATTAGTTGCTGATAATGGGTTATTTGCTGACATTACCGTAGATAGCGCTATCGATGAAAATATCATTGAACTTAACGCCATACTAAACAAGATAAGCACTACTACGTTCGACAAAACGCCGAACCGTAATGATCCTTGTTCATGCAACAGTGGCAAAAAATATAAAAAGTGTTGCGGCTAATAAACTCCCTGTTATCCGACACTTCTTTAAACCAAGGCCACTCAATTTTTCTGAGGCGCCTTGGTTATAATAATCAATATCCTCTCGCACTTTCACCTATTACGACAATCCATTGTTGTAGTTCTGCCATTACATTGATATATGTTGGCTACATCCTCTCTATTTTACTGTCGCTAGGTAATACCAATTTGATTAAATTTCTTCCCAACTCAGAGCTGTACTCAATGTTCAATAACAAGGCGAATTTGTTTAATTTTAGTCATTCTAAACCAAATAAATTTAACGATGTTAGTGGACGTTGAGTAAGCTCCCAAAGGGCGAGTTTAAAGGGTTTATATGCAGCGTTATTGATTTAAACAAGGGAATAACCATTCTCTTCAATCAATGCCTTGCTTCTAAACCCTTTAATTCTCGCTGAGTGGGAAAGAACTTAATCAACTTGGTATAAGTATCTCTAAGATATTTTGAACATTGTCGCAATGTCTTGTAATGTAACCGCAAGCATCGCTTGTTCTTTAGCCGTCGCCGTTATCTGCGTTGAACCAGTTGTCGATTCCATTGACTTATGTTCAATATTTACTACATTTTTAGCGACATCTAGCGTAACCATTGCTTGCTCTTCTACAGCAACCGCAACCTGTTCGGTCATCGCAAAAATATTACTGACTGAATCGGTGATATCACCTAAGGTTTTCTCTACATTCTTTGAACTTTCTACGGCATTACTTGCCATCTTTTGACTGTTTTCTATCACACTAAATGCGGAGTTGGCATCTGACTGTAGCGCTGAAATAAAGTTTTCAATCTCACTTGTTGATTGCTGAGTTCTCTGGGCTAATGTTCTAACTTCATCAGCAACAACCGCAAATCCACGGCCCTGTTCACCCGCTCTTGCTGCTTCAATGGCTGCATTTAAGGCGAGTAAATTTGTTTGCTCAGCTACTGATTTAATCACATCAACTACATTAGTGATATTGTTACTACTCTCGTGCAGACTTGTTATTCTTTCTGCTAGATTATTTATTTCTGCAGCAAGGCTTTCAATTGAGTGGTAAGAGTCTTGTACAACTCCTGCGCCATTTTGTGCTTGCTCATCAGCTTCTTTCGCTGAATCAGCCGCTAATTGAGTGTTTCCTGCAACTTCCTTAACGGTGGCTGATAACTCCTCAATTGCGGTAGCAATAAGGGTGATTTCGTCTTGTTGCTCCACCAAAGATTGTGAGTTATGTTCACAGGTTTGTGATGTTTCTTCTGCTGCTGTAGCCAGAGCTGTACTTGAAGTTGAAATTTCATCTATTGCACCTGAAAACTTTTCAAGTGTTAGGTTCAAGGCAGTAGAAATTTGGCCCAATTCGCTCTCGCCGGTAAATTTTGCTCTGACTGTTAAGTCATTTTCATTACTGACTTTAGACATCACAGACGTTAAATCCGACACTTGGCTATGTAGTTCTTTAATAATATAGAAACTTATCATGGCAACTAATAAGAGAATGACAAGTGAAGATATGACTAGGTAAAGTAAAGTACTAAATGCTTTTTCTTGAGTGTCTTTGGTTAGCGTCAATAACGATTGATTTAATTTATCTTCTATATTTTTTAATACGCCAATTCTGTTAGTTGATTGTTCAAACCAATAAGTAGCGTCAACATTAAAATTTCCTGTTGTTGCATTATCTATCGCTATTTTTCGAAGTTTTGTCACTTCTTTGATTGATGGGGCATTTTGTTTCTGACTGAAGTAATTTTTATTTTCGTCATTTGCGAAGGCATTAAAACTATAAAAATAGGTGTTTTGTTCGGAAAGAAATCGAATGAATTTTTGATACATACCTTGGTTAAACTTATCAGCCGCAAAGGTTCCCGTTAATACCGCTCTCTCAATACCGGCTCTTTCTTTACCTTGAAGAAAATTATAATAAGCGACTGTTGCTTTTGTTATCTCAGCATTAGTAGAAATTTTAGCAATGATAGTTGAAACACTTAACAATAATTCGTTGGTTTTTGTATAGAAGGAGAGGGCATCAGCTAAAGGCATTGATAGATCATCAACATCACTTCTCGTTTGAGTAAGCATAGTTAGACGCTGATTAATCTGGTTATGTAGTTGTTGAATTTCTTTATTCTCAAATTGATTCTCTTGCCAGTAATTTGACTTTTTTAATACCTTATCGGAAGTCTTATTTCTTTGGCTTGGTAACTCATAGGAGAATTTATCTCCGTTTGAACCAAGGAAACCTGCGGTCATACCTCGCTCTTTTTGTAGCTCATGTACAAGTTCACTATACACCGAAGAAAGTTTTGTGTATTTGCCAAGGTTTTCCATTTCATTGTTGGTCGAAATGGAAGACATAATAGCGTTTATTCCAACGCCTAAAAAACCCAATAAAGGGAAAAGTAATAAAACAAATATTTTCTTATTAAAAGAGATATCGATAAGTCGCATTAGGGCCTTCCATGAAATATTTAAGTATTTATGAATGCAAAGTCTACTGAATAAAAATATGAAAACAATCAAATTCGCAAAATTCGCAACAAACATCAAAGTCGTTTGATCTGGATCATTTTTAATCAATTAAAACGCGTAAAGTGATTTTAAAATTAAGATACTTCTTATATGTTAGCGGATAATTCAACCGCTAAATTAACAATTATGGGTACTAAATGTCAGTAAAAAAGTCAGTAAAAAGCTATTTAACACCTAAAGAGGTTGCCGAATTACTTATGGTTTCTACTGCCGCCGTTCGTTTATGGGCCGAAAGTGGCGACTTAAACGCAAGACTTACTGCGGGAGGCCATCGTCGTTTTAAACTTGATGATATTAAAGAATTTGCCACCAAGAAAAACATTCAACTTAATACAAAAACAAGTGAAAACCCTAACATTTTGATTGTTGATGATGATATTCACTTTGCTGAATACCTAAAGACCCTTCTAAAAATAGAAATAAAAAACGTTGAAGTCGAAATAAGTTTAGATGGGTTTGATGCGGCGAATAAACTACATGATTTCACCCCAAATATTATGCTGCTAGATCTTAAAATGCCTGGTCTAGACGGTTTTCAAGTATGCCAACGTGTAAAGAATAATCCTCTTCAAAGTCATATTCGGGTGATCGCTATTTCTGGCGACGTTAACCAAGAAAAGATTGAAAGACTTCAAGCTATTGGTGCTGAAACTTGTTTAAAGAAACCTATAGATGTCCCTGCGTTATTAAAACATCTGGCTTTGAGTTGACTTTTTGACATAGCACGTTTTTAAAAGGGATATAAGGTCTGAAATTCAACAATGGATAATAGAAACTTTTGATGTTTTTATAAAAAATAGGAATGTAAGTGAATAAAAAATTTAATTTTATGCTGTTTATAAGTGTATTTAGCCTCGCTTTAATCGGAGGGATTTCATATATACCTTTGTTTGAATTTGTTTTAAATATTGATGAGGGCTTTATACCAATGGCTCCGTCAACAGCGGTTTCATTTTTAGTGACTATTATTACCTCAATAATTTGGGTTAACTATAATAGGCAATTTTATCACTACAAAAAGCAGGCAACGTTAGCACTATCGATTGTTGCTCTATTTGGTTTGTTAGAGGTCGCTGAGTATTTTATTGGAATTGATCTTAATTTTGAAAATTACCTGGTGCCACATTTGGGCTACCATGATGGCATTCCTCTTGCTCGAATGTCACCTGTAACAGGTTTTTGTTTTTTTCTTACTAGTTGTGTTTTATTGATACTATTGGATCAAAAGAATAACAGAGAAGGTAATTACTTCACTATTCAAGTAACAACCTGGATCAAAAATATTTGTACCACGCTTATATTACTAATCTCATTGTTATTTATGGTTACTTACCTTTATAAGTCGCCGTTGTTTTATAATACACAAGACATAATACCAATGGCGCTATCCACCAGTTTAGGGTTTTTATGTCTTGCCGCAATACTGATAACAAATGATAAGAAAAACTATTTAATTGAGCAATTCACTGACTTATCACCCTCGGCTACTTTGATTCGATTTATTACCCCTTTTACCGTGTTAAGTGTTTTCATCACAGGGCTAATTCAACATGGCATATTCACATTAAATCCAGTTAATAATTCTACGTTTTTCGCGGCTATTGTTCTTACATTACTTTCTGTCATGTGTGGTTTCATGGCTATGTTGGTCACTAAAAAGTTGATGGAATTTCAGGATAATAACAATAAATACTTACATCAATATAAATCTATGGTGACTTTATCGTCGGGCATGCAAGCGTTACTTAATAATAATTTTGTATTTTTAGCCGTCAATCAGGCCTATGTAAACAAGCTTAATTTAACCATTGATGAGGTGGTAGGTAAGCATTTTAGCGATATTTTTGGCAAATCCTATTTTGATGCAGAATTTATAAGTTTCGCTGAACGAAGTTTAGCTGGAGAAGTAATAATACAAAAAAAGTGGATGAAATGTCGCTCAGGGCATAAATTTTTTATAGAGCTTGAAATAGCCCCTTATTATCAAAATGACGGCAATATTCATGGCATTATGGTCAATGCACGTGATATTACTCAATTAAAGCATTATCAAGATAACCTAGAAAAATCAAAAGTTGTCATTGAAAACAGTCCGATCATCGCGTTTCGTTGGCGGGGTGATGAGGACTGGTCAGTTGACTACGTATCGAGCAATGTTGATTTATTGGGTTATCAGGCAAGTGACTTACTCAGTGGAAAAGTCAAATATTCAGAGATGGTACACCCTCACGATTTACCGCGTGTGATAAGAGAAGTTAAGTATTTCACTGAAAAAGCAAGAGAACACTTTAGCCATGAATACCGTATTATTTCTCCTTCAGGTAAAATATTTTGGATAGATGATAGAACAACGGTTGAACGTGATAAAGATGGCGTCGTTACTTTTTTTCAAGGTCTTATTGTTGATATAACAGAAAAAAAGAAAGCAGAAATAAAGCTAGAACAATCTAACACCTTAATAAAAAACGTTATTAGTT
Organism: Colwellia sp. 75C3; assembly: GCF_002836255.1. Lineage (GTDB taxonomy): Bacteria > Pseudomonadota > Gammaproteobacteria > Enterobacterales > Alteromonadaceae > Colwellia. The sequence continues at coordinate 164,758 of NZ_PJAU01000055.1, forward strand.
CAACACCTGATTTGATTTATGCTAAGAATTCAGACCACCAATATATTTTAGCGAATAATGCTTTTGCCCACTATTTAAAACAACCGGTATCATTTTTAATGGGTAAAACGGATCAACAACTTGGTTTTACTAATGAACAAATAAAAAAATATAAAATCCAAGACCAAGAGATCTTAAAAGGCAATAGTATTCCTATTTCTAGTTGTCGGTCGATTTATGAAAATAAGAGAGTGGTTGATGCCTCTAAATACCCTTTAAAGAAAGAAAATGGTGACATAGATGGCATCATATATATCGGTCATGATGTTACAGAACACATTGATAATATTGCCGAAATATCTATAAAACAAAGAGAGTTAACACAAACTATTGATGCGATATTTGATGCTGTTATTACTATTAATGACTTAGGTTTGATACAAAGTTGTAATAGAGCAACAGAGCTAATGTTTGGTTATACCACTGACGAATTAGTTGGCAAAAATGTTAGTTTACTTATGCCTAACAATGTAGCTTCGCAACATGATGATTATATTAAGACCCATTTAAATACAGGTGAAAACAAAATAATAGGAAAAGGTAGGGAGCTGGTCGGAATAAATAAAAATAACACAACATTTCCTTTGCACTTAACTATTGCTGAACTACCTGAGAACCTTGACGAACGAAAACGTTTTGTTGGGGTATGTCATGACTTATCAAAAACAAAACAACATGAAAAACTCTTAAATAGAACACAAAAAATGGAAGCCCTTGGACAATTAACAGGAGGTATTGCTCATGATTATAATAACGTGCTGGGGGTTATTATTGGTTATAGCGATATTCTCAAAGCTCAATTAAAAGAACAACCGATCTTGTTTGATTTTGTTGACCAAATTAATCAAGCAGGTAATCGTGGTGCACAACTTACCCGTAAACTTCTTTCTTTTTCTAGACAAACACCGGAGTCGAGCCAAGAATCAAATCTAAATGATATTATCAAAAGCAATAATGATGTGCTGCGTAAGACCTTACTGTCAGTAGAATTAGTACTTAACCTTAAGCATGATATTAGTCAGGTTAATATAGACCAAAACTCTTTTGAAGATATGTTATTGAACATGGCTATTAATGCGATGCATGCAATGCCAAACGGAGGCGTTTTAACTTTATCAACGCGTGAGGCGACATTGTCAAAAGACCAAGCGAGCAGTTTTAATATTGCTCAGGGAAAATATGTTCAATTATCCATTGAAGATAATGGCTCTGGCATGTGTAGAACAGTGCAAGATAAAATTTTCGAACCGTTTTTTTCAACGAAAGGAGATCAGGGTTCAGGATTAGGGTTATCCCAAGTGTATGGTTTTATGAAATCATCGATGGGCGCTATTAATGTTTACTCAGAGCTTGGTGAAGGAACGAGATTTTCACTTTACTTCCCCGTAGTTAAAGCAGAAAACAAAATAGATAATATAAAAGTTGATATAGATGAAAACCTAAATTTAGAAGGGATTGAAAGCATTCTTGTTGTCGATGATGAACCTCAATTACGTACCCTAGCTAAAACCATCTTGATGGGTAAAGGTTATCGTGTTTTAACCGCTGAGAATGGTATCGAAGCGTTAAAAGTTCTAGAAAATAACGCAATAGACTTGATGTTTTCAGACATTATTATGCCTAAAATGAACGGCTACCTTTTGGCCGAAAAAGTACAGCAATTATACCCCAACGTGAAAATATTATTAGCTAGTGGTTTTCAAGGAAATCCAGCAGATAATAAAATAAAGTTAGACGAAGTTATCATTGAAAAACCCTATGAAAATAATTTTTTATTGAGTCGAATTAGAAAGTGTTTAGACAAACCAAACGTCGATGCAATTGAACAGAATAAGCCGATAACTCAAAATGTCGCTGAAATTTCATCAATGAAACGATTAATATGGACGGATGAAATGAGTATTGATGATGGAGGAGAACTTGATGTTGATCATCAGTTTATGTGTATCCTACTTAATCGTTGTCAAGACTTGTTAGTGGTAGACGATTTTCACCAACCCTTACAAGAAATCATTACTGAGTTAGTTGAATATACTCAGGATCATTTTGCTAGAGAAGAATCGGCGATGAGACGTTGCCATTATCCCTATACCAAAAATCATTGTGACGTTCATCAGATGATTGTTAAACAGCTGAGCCAAAAGCTTAACTCCTGTTCAGACAAAGAAATTCTATTGTGGTTAAGTACAGAAATGTGCGAATGGCTAGTTGACCACTTCATGGTAATGGATAAACCATTACATAAGTACCTTATGAAAAACAAAGGACTAGAGGGCAATGTATTAAAAAAAATTGCCGAAGGGGATGATAATGCATAATAGAGTCTTTATTGTTGATGATGATAGGTTAACGTGTAATTTACTGAAAACTATCGTTGAGCCTATTTTTAAGCAGGTGGAAATATTTCAACATCCGCTTGAGTTTTTGACCTTAGCTCTAAATTCCGAAGACATTATTTTATTAGATTTGATGATGCCAGAAATGGATGGAATTGAAGTTATTCGTCACTTAGCCCAGCAAAATTGTCCGGCAAGCTTAATGTTAATCAGTGGTTATGATAGCGGGGTATTGCACTCAGCTGAAACGTTAGCACTAAGTTGTGGTTTAAATGTCACTAAGACCTTTACCAAACCCATTAATACCAACGTATTAACGGATTTATTGACAACATTATCGGATGAACAAACGAAAAGAGAATTTTCCGGTACACATAATGATGAATTTAAGCAAGATACGTTTGAATTCATTCCAACAGAAAAAGATTTACGTGACGCTATTGATAACAAGCAACTTGTTTTATATTACCAACCTCAAATTAATATGGAAACTCAATGCATTCATGGCGCTGAAGCGTTAATCCGCTGGTTACACCCTGAATTTGGCATAGTTCCTCCGGACAAGTTCATTGCCCTTGCGGAAAGAACTGGCTTAATAGAGCAGGTTACTGAAGTAGTAATCCAGTCAGCCATAAGTCAAAGTGTACAGTGGCAAAATGTAGATAAAGCTATTCGCTTATCTATTAATATATCTGCACAAAATATAAATAGTTTGAAACTGCCAGAACAGCTAAAAATGCTTGTTAAGCAGTACGAACTTGATCCCTCTTTGATTGTTTTAGAGTTGACCGAAAGTACCTTAATGGACAGTGAGGTCACTTCATTAGATATTCTAACTCGTCTTAGATTAAAGGGCTTTCAACTGTCTATTGATGATTTTGGAACGGGTTATTCTTCACTGTCTCAGTTACATAAAATACCTTTTACTGAATTAAAAATTGACCAGTCTTTTGTTGCTAATATGAAAAAAGAGCATGAGAGTAAGGCCATTGTTGAAACCTGTATTATGTTGGCACATAAGCTTAATATGGAAGTAGTCGCTGAAGGTGTTGAAGATAAGCAAACATGGGATTTATTATTAGCCGAAGGATGTGATATAGCGCAAGGATATTATATTGCCAAACCTATGCCTGTAAATGAATTTGATAAATGGCAATGTGAACGGGAACTTTTAATGCATAGTGGTGTAAGTAAAGTAAAAGATTCAATTCTGCACTATTATTAAACAGTAAAGTATATTAATACTTTACTGTTTAATTTCCACTTTATGAAACATTGAGTGCTTGCGCCATGAAGTCGAGCGGGTATAAAATAATTTACAGGGTTTAATCGCAGCAGGTTATTAATTTATTTTCGTATAGTCCCTTAAATATTAAGACAAAGGACTACTTGCCCCCTTAACTCTTTGTTTTATTCATCCTGGATATTCATAACAACATCTTGTTAATTTGTTTATCTACCCTGACCTTCGCTTAAGAGCTAATTTATGAAAGCATTCATCGAATCTTTGCCAAAAGTTGAACTTCACCTACATGTAGAAGGCACACTTGAACCTGAGCTAATGTTCGAGTTAGCCAAAAGAAACAATATTGACATCCCTTTTAATTCCTATGAAGAAGTAAGCGCCGCTTATGATTTTCATAACTTGCAATCATTCTTAGATATTTACTACCAAGGGGCGAATGTTCTTATTCATGAACAAGACTTCTATGATTTAACTTGGGCTTATTTATTACGCTGTAAAGCAGATAACGTATTGCACACTGAAATATTCTTTGACCCACAAACACATACGGTTAGAGACATTGCTTTTGAAACAGTCGTTAATGGAATTCACAAGGCTTTGACTCAAGGAAAACAAGAATTAGGCATTAGTAGCCAATTAATAATGTGTTTTTTACGTCATTTAGATGAGGATGATGCTTTTATAACGCTAAATCATGCACTCGCTCATAAAGATAAAATTATTGCGGTGGGGCTAGACTCGTCAGAGATAGGTAATCCAGTACAGAAATTTGAACGCGTTTTTCAAGAGGCGATAAAACAGGGCTTTAAATCTGTTGCCCATGCAGGGGAAGAGGGGCCAGCAAGTAATATTCGTGACGCCTTAGAGTTACTACAAGTTGATCGCGTAGACCATGGTGTGCGATGCACAGAAGATGAGGTTTTGTTAGCACAACTTATAGATCAGGGGACTCCTCTGACGGTTTGCCCTTTATCGAACACTAAATTAAAAGTATTTGAGCAAATGGCTCACCACAATGTTGTTGAGCTACTTCGTCAAGGCGTTTGCGTGACGATAAACTCTGATGATCCGGCATACTTTGGTGGTTATATGACGGATAACTTTAATGCGGTAGCGGATGTTCATCCAATGGAAAAAGCTGAAATAGCGCAATTTACCATTAATGCCATTAAAGCCAGTTTCATTTCAGATCAGGAAAAACAGCGATTATTAACGTTAACGCTGAATTACCTAGAACAGAACTGATACTCGCACTTTGATTGATAATAGCTATAAACTTAATCGTTATTATGGCAGCCAGGTATTTGAGTAATATCAAAGTCATCAAGTTGGCTGCTTTCTAAATACTCTTTTGCAAATACCAGGTAGACTTTTTCTTGAATAAAAACGTCAAACAGATCAGGATCAAGATGATCACCTAATTTCATTCTTCCCATAATGGTAAGGGTTTCGGACAAGGTTTTTGGATCTTTGTATGGTCGGTCGTTTGCGGTTAATGCTTCAAAAACATCGGCAATACCCATTATTCGGGCAGGTATAGACATTTCATCTCTTTTTAAGCCTTTCGGATAACCAGTGCCATCCATTTTTTCATGATGACCACAGGCGTATTCAGGCACTCGTTTTAAGTGTTTTGGAAAGGGCATAGATTCAAGCATTTCAACGGTAACATCCATATGTCCATTAATAATTCTGCGCTCTTTTGGATTTAAGGTACCTCGCTTGGTAATTAAATTGTAGATCTCATCAGCGTTTATGATGTCTTGTTTTACTCCTTTTATGTTTACTTGATAATTTTTAGCAATTTTATAAACACGCTCAATTTTCGAATCATCAAAAAATTCACCGCCGGTATTAGCAACGCGGATAAACTCACGGTCGGATTCTAAAGATTTTAATCGTAAAGCTTTATCGTTATTATCATATTTATCAGAATAATAGATATCTCTAGAGGCTATTTCAAAACGAGCATCTATGAGCTCTATTCGGTCAAATACTGTTTCAAGTTTCTTAGCCTTGTCCATGACATATTCAGGTGTGGCAACTTTACCGCAATCATGTAACCAGGCGGCTACACCTAGTTCGTGGAAATCCTCTTTACTCATGGAAAATTCGTCAAGTGGCCCGTAATCTATTTCATTACAAGCTCTAGCCAACATCATAGTAATGAGTGGTACACGGCGGCAATGACCTCCGGTATAAGGAGACTTTTTATCAATAGCCGAAGCAATAAGTTTTGAGAAGGCAGAGAATAAATTCTCCATTTCATCAATAAGCTGCTTGTTGGTAATAATAACCCCGGCGAGTGAGGCAAGCGCGTGAGTTAACTTTTCGCTTTCTTTGCTAAAAGGGATGATATTTCCTTGAGCGTCACTGGCATTAATGAGTTGAATAACGCCGTTAAGATCATCTTGATGATTCTTCATTGGTAGGGTTAAAACTGATTGAGTTCTATAGCCGGTTTGTTTATCCATCGTTTTAGCTGCACTTAAATCGTAATTCTGACAGTCATAAACATCTTCAATATTTATCACTTCTCCTGTCGCTGCTGCTATTGAAACCAGGGCACTCTCATTCACTTCGCCATATTTTAATACAGGGATAGGGGGAAAGTTAATTGTATTGTCTGTAGTTCCGCCTAAATGAAGCTGTAAAGTTTTATTAATGATAGTTTCAAAAACTAATTCATTTTGCTCAGAAATAGAATAGATAGTACCGCCATCGGCATTGGCTAGCTCCATCGCACTTTTAATGATTTTTTCTAATAGTACGTGGTGATCTTTTTCTGACGATAACGCGATGCCTATTTCAATAAAATGTTCCATGCTATTCATTTTATGTCCTGTAGAGAGTTAACCGCAATGAGTTATTAAAAAGTATAGGCTCGCAGTAAAGAAATTGAAAAGTTAGCGCACTAATAAATGAGATAAGATCCCATTAAACCGAAATTATGTTGTTTGAACGTTAGCAAAATAAACATTTTCCATTTATCTCCTATACTTGCCAAAGTATGTACCTACTTATTTTAACGGTTAATTGTGTCTTTGATTCGCGGGCTTAATTTCAACGTATAAAATATTTGAATTACCGCTCTATACTGATGACTCGAAATGTTTTGTGGTGTATGTCCCAAATGGCGTTGTAGCGTTGCTTAAGGCGTATCTGAACCCAATTGAAGTTTGCATCCCTATGTATTGGGTATACATATTTTTCCATTAACCTTGGCCGATAAAGAATAGTATTCACTTTATGATAATACCTAGAATCCAAGTTCTATCATTATGCATTATGGCCTTCATAATCATATTTTATCTTATCGCTCAGCAAGGACATTTTTTGAAAACGGTTGATTTTACTGTTTTTGATCGACAATCAAAGTATTTGGCAAGTCAGTTAACAGTTGATGAAGATATTGTGGTGATCGCTATAGATGATTACAGCTTAAAACATATGAATAAAATCGCTGGACGATGGGTGTGGCCCAGAACGGTGCACGGGCAAGTTATTGATGCGTTACAACCAATGTCTTTAACGGCGATAGTCTTTGATATTCTTTTTGCTGAGCAAGATATTTACCGACCGGACGCAGACAGCTATTTTAATGAGGTAATAGCACGTACAAGTAACGTATATTTTTCTACATTAGAACAAAGACTTGTTGCGGGCGGTGGTGTGTTACTAAAACAGCTGCCCGAGGAGTTAGGCTTAATAAAAACACCTTTAGCGAGTGATAATGCCAAAGGCAACTTTATTCTACCTAGGGCAATAAATAGAAAACACTGGCAACTGGGTAGTATTAATTTTAGTGCAGAATTTGACGGCGTCGGTCGCTATTACGATGTTTATAGAGATATTTCTGGTTGGCAATTGTTATCACTACCGGTAAAGTTGGTTAGTTCATTATCGCTACCAATACCCAAAAAACGGCAAATATTATTACAATGGAGAGGCGCAGCTGAGCAACCTTATCTCACCTTAAGTTATGCTGATGTTTACCAGGCGATAATCAATAATGATATTGACTCATTGCAGGCGTTATCGGGAAAAATAGTCTTAATTGGCGCTACAGCATCAGGTCTATTTGATGAACGAACAACCCCCTTAAACGACAATTTACCCGGTGTTTATATGTTGGCCACCGCGATAGATAATCTTAAAAATGAACGCTATTTAATTGAAGTAAGTCTTTATAGCCAAATACTCATCGCTATTACGTTAATTATACTCACTTGCGCTTGTTTTCTTTTAGTTAATAGCTTCGTAAAACAAGTTGTTTACGCCTTGTTATTTATGGTAGCCAGTAGCTTAGCGTTAATAGGTATTAGTACTTTATTGTTAATGCAGCAACAGGTGTTATTTATTGGAGGAATACTGTTTGTTATCTTGGTCACTTTCCTTACGTTTTCTTTTTTTTATGGCTACTTAGAATATAGACACAGGCAACAAGCACTAGCCATGTTTGGACGTTTTTTAGATCCTAAAGTCGTTTATAAGTTGCTTGAAAATAATGCATTATTACCTGAAAAAATGAATAAAAAGCAAATAATCACAGTGTTGTTTTCGGATATTAGAAATTTTACCCAGCTTGCAGAACAAAGTGAAGCCGAAGCAGTTGTTAAGTTACTTAATCAATATTTTAATCAGCAGGTGGCTATTATTTTTAAAAATAATGGCACATTGGACAAATTCATAGGGGATTGTGTAATGGCTTTTTGGGGCGCGCCTATGGAAAGTGAGCCTCGCCAAGATACTGTAGCAGCTATTAATACCGCACTTGCCATGGAGCAACAGTTACTGCTTTTCCGTCAAGGCTTACCTGAGAGCTTGCAAGATTTTGATATTGGTATTGGTATTCATACCGGAGAATGTATTGTCGGTATGATCGGCGCCGACTTACGTGTTGACTATACTGTCATTGGCGATGCGGTGAATCTGGCGAGTAGAATTGAAGGGCTAACAAAACATCAAGCACGTATATTAGTCTCTGAGCAGACTAAAAATATAGCCGGGGATGCGTTCGATTTTAGCTATCAAGGTGAATACCAAGTAAAAGGAAGGCAAGGTAAAGTTAAGTTATTTCAACCGACTAGGAGAGAAAATAATGTCTAAAGCGTTTACTTACTATTTTTTAATCGTTTTACCTACCGTGATGATGCTTTTAGCCATCTCAACTTTTAACATTAGTTTGGCTTTTGACAACGAATTAACATCGCAAATATCAAATAAAGTACGTTTAGGACAGCTAATAAAAGATACTCACTTGTTAAAGCAACCTCGTTATCAAAGTGACCCGCTTGTTTTGGTAAAAGCAGAAGAAAACATCAATATCAAATACCGACAAAGTGCTTGGTATTTCATTTCTACCATGAACAGTCAAACGCCAGAGACATTCTCCGGTTGGGTAAGTATGTTAAGCGTAAGGTTTGACTCTACACCAAAGCGAGAAGGGGATCTGGGCGTACAATCACTCTTTTCCAGTGTCACTCATGATAGTTTACCAACAGTATCAACTGGGATCCGTGGTTTTGATGAAGGAGACCTAAAAAATGCTAAAGCGGACCTTAGTCAATTAATTTTACTTAAATCTTATACCGTTTCGAGTAACACCGCTGTGGCATTCGCACATTCAGCTAAGTTGGCATCCAATAAAACGAAGGTTAAAGAGGACAAATAAATGAAATATTTAACACTGCCTAGTTACCTTTGTGTAGTCACCGTTTTTTGCTTACTGGTCGCATGTAAAAGTACCAGTTTGAAAATTGGCAACTTCGATGTGGGTAAACTAGTGAATCAAGGTGTTAAGGTTTTTAACGCCAGTAATATCGACGAAGCACAAGAAATACAATTTGGTGAAAATATGTCAGCGGTATTATTGGGGGCTAGACCACTTTATGAAAACAAAGAGATTAATGTTTATGTCAACAAGGTAGGTATGTGGCTAGCAAGTAATAGTTCAAGACCTGATTTATCTTGGCAATTTGGCGTTATTAACAGTACGGCCATTAATGCTTTTGCTGCGCCTGGCGGTTTTGTATTTATTACTTCAGGCATGTTGATGCAACTTGAAAACGAAGCACAATTAGCGGCAGTGTTAGCACATGAAATAAGTCATATCACCGAGCAGCATCATTTGAATGCTATTAAAGAAGAGGCTAATAGAAGTGCAATAACCGAGAGTTTGTTCATTTCAGCTCAAGCGTATCAAGATAATACTTCGGCAAATGATGAAGATAAAAATTATGGCATATGGGCGAAAAAAGTAACGGGCATGGCTCAAAATTTATATGCGAAAGGACTTGGCAGAGATGATGAACTTCAGGCAGATCAACTCGGAATCCGCTTATTGGCTAAATCGGGTTATGATGCTTTTGCTTATATTGATAACTTACAAGTATTAGCATCAATCGACGCGGATGATAGTGCTTTGGCATTGTTATATCAAACGCATCCAGCACCATCACAAAGACTCGCAGCTTTAGCGGAGCAGCTTGATAAACTGGCGATGAACCAAGGATTATTACTAACGAAACGTTTTATTTCTCAGATGAATTAAATGTCGAGAAGCTAATGTGTTTTAGTCATCTTGTCGTGGTTAAGTAATATTTGTTAAAACGATAGTTACACTGAAGTACTTTTTGGCAACTGATCACTGATCAAGAGTTAAGATTAAATTCTTATAGAGTTTATTATATTCTGCTGATTCATTAATACCTTCAACATTACTCGGTACTTTATTGAAAATCATTAATGCCTTATCAACATTTCCTTGAAGAAAAATCACCTCGATTAGTTTTAATTTGCTAATAGATCCATTAATCACATCTTTCTCACCTTCGGCAAGATTGATGGCTCTAATATAGCTTTCCTCAGCATTTTTATATTCTCCTGCCTTTTTATAAGCTAAAGCAACGTTATTATAAGCAACACCAATTTGCTGTTTATTTTTGGCTGCTTTCGCCCATTTCAATGAGTCTTTACGATACTTTATATGCAGGGGTTTATCATCTTGAAAGTAAGCCACATGGCCTAAGTTAGCATAAAGTTCTCGTTTGAAAATGGGGTGATATCTTTTTTTAAATTTTTGGTCTAACTGTAATAAAGTTATTTTTGCCTTTTCATACTCTTTCATCGCTATTTGAAGATTGGAAATTTCAATTAACCTTATGGGATCCTGATATTTATCATTGATTTGTGTCAGTAAGCTTACTGCTTTATCTAAGTAATCTCTTGTGGGCTTTATATCTTTGTTGCCATAACTTAGTTTTGCGTAATAAATATAAACGTATATAGAAAAGTTTATCGGTAAGGTGTTATAGCTAAGTAAGGTCTCTATTTCTAAGGAAAGTTTGTCGAAGTGTTGTAGAGTAAACAGTGCATCTAATTGAATAAGTTTAAGACGATACCATTGTCTGCTTTTTACTGTTGAAGACGCTAGCGCATCATCGAGTAACAACAAACATTGATGAGGTGAACTTTCACATGTTTTTTCGATTTTAGCTAATTCATCATAAGTAGCGGCATTACTGTAGTTGGGGACTAATAAATAGACAAATAGGGGAAGGAATGTTGTGAGAAAAAGTACTTGTTTAGTTTGAATTTTCAAAAAAAACATGCCTATTCCCCAAGTTAAAGGTTGGTGAGGCTAGAGCTAAAAAACCTTATAACCTCGTGTTACAGTAAATTATAGTTCATATTTTAACTATAATTTTCGGAGGTAAAAATAGAATAGGTCAGGGGGGCATAATAGGTTTTTGGTTAAGGCTTAAATTATGGGTATTGTTCGAGCGGAGTAGACAGCCCATCTTTGTTCTATTTTAGATGGACTGATGTTATTTAATATTGATGATAAGTATCATCGTATTAATATGGAGGGACTAAAGTAAATTAGTTAGCGCGATACCAATACCAAAGCGTTTTTGGTTAACATTATAATCAATTAAACTCTCGCCATAGCCACTACTAAACTGAGCATAGCCTTTTAATTTACCCCATAAAGGGAAGGTAGCGCCAACCTCAATAAAGCCATTATGGGTGGCAAAATTGTTTCTGCCTTTAAAAGAAAACTCAAAGGCGTTGTTGTATTTATAAACCAAACCTAATTCAAAATGGCCCATATAATCGAGGATATCGGGATTATCATCACCTTGACCAGCATCAGGCGAAGACTTTTCATTCTCAGGAATACGGTACCAAGGGCGAAATGATAAGGCAAAGTTACGTTTTTCATAGAGGTAATTAACATAAATACGATTCCAGCTCCTTGAAAGCAATTGTGAACGACCATTTGATTGATGTTCGAAGCCGACGATTAACGCTGAATTACCTCCCCAAGGGTGATAATTAATAGGCGTGAAATAGAAAATCTCAGGTTGATAATTTGTTTCTCTAAAAGGTTTTGATATTTCCTCCGAGTAAATTTGCCACCATGACTGTAGGGTAAAGCCAAAAAAGAGTTGATCACCTTCCTTAAGAAAAGGTCCGGTCAACAGTGGGATTTTTAAACTAATTTGAAACTTTGCCTCAGTATCTTTTAAATCGTCCGCCCAAGTAGAAAATTCTTGATAGGCATCACGGTTAATTTCATTAACTAGCGAGAAGGGTAATATGTAATTCATTTTATGAGGCGTTAATACATAAGGGTTAGCCGCTGTTCTTTTTTCTCTGATCATTCGATTGGCTATTGCGCCTAGTTCAATATCTTGACCGCTGTCTTCATTCAAAATACTTCGAGCAATTCTCTTCTCACATTGTGTTTCTATTTCCGCTAGCGTTGCACTTTTCTCTGCACTTTTAATGGCCTTAAACAAACACATCTCAAATACAGCTCTATGTGATTCATGCACTACTTTATTGTCATCACCCTCAGGTGATTTAGCTTGCGTAGTGAATGAAAGCGAAAGTAAAAGTAGGGAAATACCTATTGAAATTATTGATCTCATAGTTGCCAATTGTGTGAGCTGAAATTGGCGGCGATTATAGCCTGTTTTCCGTTGAATCAATAGATACGGGCGTAGGGATTAAAAAATAAAATCATAAAATACCAAAAGTGCTTTAACGAATATTTAAGTGACCATTAAATATGTCTAATTATGTCAGCGCATTTCAAAGCATTTCCCCTCGGTAGTTGGTCCTATTTTTATCTCGATTAACCGCAAGCTACCTTTCTTTATTAGTGAGGGCTTGTATCTTGATTGTTAAATAATGTAACCCACTATTGGAATCGAAATGAAACTCACCAAGAGCGCTTTAACTAATCCAGCTGCCGTTGCTGTAGTTGTTGCCCTAACATTGCTTGTCGGCATGCTTAGTTTATTTAAGTTACCGGTACAGCTTTTTCCTGATATTGAACGCCCGCAAATTGGCGTACAAACCACTTGGCGAGCAGCATCACCTAAAGAAATTGAGTCTGAAATTATTGAACCACAAGAGCAGGTATTACGTGGTATCCCTGGTTTAGAATCAATGAATGCTTTTGCCAATCGAGGTGGTGCATATATTAATTTGTCTTTTGGCGTTGGCACTAACATGGAGCAAACGCTAATTGAAGTAATTAGCCGCATGACACGTGTTGCTAATTTGCCACAGGATGCCAGACCGCCACGAGTGATGCTTGGCGGTGGTCGAGGTAATACCCCAGCACTGACTTTTTTCTTCTTACAGGCTTTACCGGGAAATGGCCAAGACATTAGTCAATATATTGATTTCACCAATGATGTTATTCGACCTCGCCTTGAGGCGGTTGAAGGTGTTGCCAGTGTCGAAACTTTTTCAGAGCAAAACCGAGAAGAGCTGCAAATTCGTTACGATCCGATTAAAGCAGCTGAGTATGGCATTGAAATACCGCGTTTAATTTCATTGGTTTCTGCGAGTGACGATATCTCAGGCGGTTTTATTGATGTCGGTCGACGCCAATACACTTTACGTTATAGCGGTAAGTACAGTGTTGATGAGTTATCAGAATTGATGCTTGAATCACGTGGCGGACGAAATATTCGTTTAAGTGATATAGCCACCGTTGAAGTACGTCGAAATGATAGACAAGGCATGGCGGTTCAAAATGGTAATCCAGCTTTTTCTATGCGTATTAATAGAGCCAATGGCGCAAATGTTTTAGAAACTTTGAATAGAGTGAAAACAGAAGTCAACTTACTTAATACTGAACTGTTGGCTGATAAGAAATTAGTGATGGTGCAATCTTTTGATGCCTCTGTGTTTATTTACCGCGCAATTAATTTAGTAACCAGCAATTTATTTGTCGGCATTATTTTATCGTTATCAGTTTTATGGTTTTTTATTCGCCGTATGCGCGCTACGTTAATCATTGCGACTGCCATTCCGGTAAGTTTGTTAAGTACCTTTATCGTGTTAGAAATTACTGGCCGTTCACTAAACGTTATCTCGTTAGCTGGCTTAGCTTTTGCCGTGGGCATGGTGCTTGATGCTGCAATTGTGGTGTTAGAAAATATATTACGCATGCGAGATAAAGGACTCAATGAACATGACAGTGCAGAAAAGGGCGCTGAGCAAGTGTGGGGCGCTTTGCTTGCTTCTACTGCGACAACCGTCGCTATATTTCTGCCGGTATTTTTCTTAAAAGATATCGAAGGGCAACTCTTTGGTGATTTAGCCTTAACTATCGCTATAGCGGTCTCGGTATCACTTATTGTTGCAGTAGTGCTATTACCCGTTTTATCCAAACACTTTCTAAAACAGCAAAAAGTAAACGATCCCAATAAAAAGTTGTGGCAGAGAATTACCAACGTTGTGATGAAAAGTACTAGTACTCGTACTAAACGCTTATCCCTTGCGACCACGCTTTTAATATTACCGGTTGTCATCACTATTATAGCCATGCCAAAACTTGATTACTTACCACCGGTAAAACGCGATGCAATTGATGCTAATTTGCAGTTCCCGCCGGGATCAAATGTTAAAACCATTGAAAAAGAAGTTATTCAACCTATTGTTGAGCGATTAAAGCCTTATATGGATGGCACCAAAGAGCCAGCATTGAAAAACTATTATATTTTCGGCGGCTCATTTGGCGGTAGTTTAGGGGTTCGAGTAAAAGATCAAGACCGCGTTGATGAGCTACTTGAAATCGTTAAAAATGAAATATTGATAGATCTACCTGATACCCGTGTATTTGCCAGACAAGGTAATTTATTCGGTGGTTTTGGTGGGGGTAGAAGCGTGCAAGTACATTTGCAATCCAAAGATACCAAAGCATTACAAGAAGTAGCACGTCAGGGCATGGATTGGATAAAAGAAGCCATTGAAGGCGCTAACGTAAATGCCAACCCTGGTCTTGCGATGTCAGAGCCTGAAATTAATTTAAGCCCTAATGATCGCAGTATTTTAGAGCAAGGTTGGAATCGTCGCGATGTGGGTCGTGTAGTAAGAACACTAGGTGACGGCTTATATGTAGGCGAGTATTTTAACGGTAGCAAACGCTTGAATATGATTTTACGTGCTGACGGTTGGGATGACCCAGATAACCTAGGAGATGTTCCTGTAGTTACTGGTAATGGTAGCGTTACGCAATTATCTAATTTAGTTGATATACAGCGTACCGTTGGACCGAGCCGCTTAACGCGCATTGATGGACAGCGTACTATTAGCTTGAATGTTAACCCTCCAAAAGGCTGGTCATTAGAAGAAACTATCTCGGTGTTAAAGGCACAGGTAGAACCTAAATTACGCGATATTATGCCAGCAGGCGGCAATATTCAATATGGCGGTAGTGCTGATCAGCTAGAAAAAGCGATCACAGTGATGGCGGAAAACTTTGCTTTTGCTTTGGTGATTTTATTCCTACTGATGGCGGCATTGTTTAAATCAATCAAAGACAGTTTATTAGTTGTCATTACTATTCCTTTAGCGACTGTTGGCGGTATTTTAGCTCTGCAATTACTAAATTTAAGTGTCTTTCAGCCGCTTGATTTACTGACTATGATAGGTTTTATTATTTTACTGGGTTTAGTGGTTAACAACGCGATCTTATTAGTTCATCAAACCCGAATAGGTCAACAAGATGGTCTTGAGCGTTCAGAAGCCATTGAGCAAGCCTTAAGCTTACGCTTACGTCCTATTTTTATGAGTACAGCAACCAGCTTTTTTGGCATGTTACCGTTATTACTTATGCCGGGAGCGGGCAGTGTTATCTATCGCGGTTTAGCGGCAGTAATTGTCGGCGGCTTAGCGTTTAGTACCATATTTACCATAGTATTACTGCCATGTTTATTAAGGCTATCTAAGTATGATTTTTTACCAAATAGCAGCAAACAAGATGCAGTACAACAGTTACCAGTCACTCGCGTTAAAGCGTAATGACAATTCAAGAAATTAAGGAACAAATCATGAATAACTTAATGCTTACAAATGTTGCACCACCAAAAATGAACTTCACGAATAAAAAGTCCAATAAACGTGAGTTCTACAACTCAGCGTTAATCGTTTTATCTCTTATATCCGTCATTGGTTTACTGAGTTTTAGTGAAAATGCTAATGCGGCTAAAGATGAAAAACCAGCACACTTGGTCAGTGTTGAGACGGTTAAGAAAGAACAAGTAAAGCCGAGTATTTGGTTACCTGCTAATGTAATCAGTCGAAAGAACGCACCTATTTCCGCGGAACAAACAGGTCAGTTATTATGGATTGAAGATGTTGGCAGTCAAGTTGAAAAAGGTCAGTTATTAGCACAAATTGATGACAGGCATTTAAAGTTACAATTAGCGGGTCAACAAGCACAAGTAAAGCAACACCAAGCCGATGTAGATTATCTTACCGGACAAAAAGCACGTTTCTTAAAATTACGTGAAAAAAACAATTCAGCGGTAAGTGAACTTGAACGTGTTAATAAAGATTTAACCATTGCCATTAATGAAGTTGTCGCTTTGAATATATCGGTTGACCAAACCTTACTTGCCTTAGAGAAAACGACTATTAAAGCGCCTTTTTCTGGAAATATTAGTCAACGGTTTGCTCATGTAGGAGAGCTGATTTCTATTGGCCGCCCGTTAGTACAACTCATCGATACTAAGAACCTTGATATTAAAATTGCTGCGCCTATTTCAATAGCACCATTTTTGCAACGAGGCAGCAAAGTGATGGTTAAGTGGAATCAAACCTTGCTTGAGTTACCGGTGCGTACTTGGAGTCAGGCGGGTGATCAAGCGTCGCGTACTTTTGATGTAAGGCTAGCAGCTGATGGTATCGCCATGTTAGCGGGTACTGCCGTGACTGTTTCTTTACCTAAACAAACACCCCGAGAAGCTATTTTAGTGCCACGCGATGCATTGATGTTACGAGAAAATGAAACTTACGTGTTAACTATAGATGATGACAAACAAGCTCAAAAGGTGTCTGTGCTTATTGGGCAAGGTGTTAATAGTTGGGTATCGGTAACAGGGGCTTTATCGGTAAATGATAGTGTTGTTGTTCGCGGTGGAGAGCGTCTACAAAGTGGCGAAAAAGTCAGATTTATTAATGATAAAAAAGATGCGGTGATTGCTAAAGTTAATTGATAGCTAGAATAATTTATATAAAGTATTAACCAGTTTTGCTTACGAGGGGATGTTTAACAGCCCCTATATATTGTGTAAGCTCAGCCGACTCGTGTGGCCACTTGTCGGCTTTTTTATTTCTACTTTTACTGCTTATTCTTTACCTAGTAAGGTAAATATTCTTTTGGCAATATCAGTATTATCTATTTTTCCGTGAAACATTTCACTGCTTTTGCCAAAGGCGAAAACAGGTACATCAATAGCTGTGTGACCGCTTGAGGTCCAGCCACTGTTGGTGCGCTTATCTATAAGCTTTTTAATCGCAATATAAATGGTCGTTTCAATAGTCGGTTTAATCTGTTCTTGTTGTGCTTTTTCATTTAAACCATAAAAATCTACAAGTTTCTCAGATGTTTGCTCTTTTGCCTGCTGTAATAAGTCAACTTCTTCTTGAGTTACTGCAAAGTTAAGCTGCTCGCTTGTTTCTTTTATAGTGATATCTGTTACTGCTAAATGTTTCGCTATATTTTGTGGTGAACGTTTCATTGTACGAAGCACCTCAGGATCCCATTTATAGGTACCGTTAGCAGCGATGGTAAAGCCACCAGTGCTGTGATCGGCGGTAAGCACTACTAGCGTATCAGGATTTTGTACGACATATTGTTCAAGATATTCAACTGTTTTGGCAAGATCAGTCATTTCAGCCATGGCTGATGCAATATCATTGCTATGACCAGCCCAGTCTATTTGACTGCCTTCTACAAGTAGAAAATAACCCTTATCATTTTCTAGTTGCTTGGTTGCTGCTTGTGTCATTGCTGATAAACGAAGTTGATTGTCATCATCTAGCGCCCAAGGTAAGCCAACATCGGCAAAAAGTCCTAAAATAGGTTTTTGCTGTGGCAGTTCACTTAATGCTTCGGCATTATCGAGATAATGAAAACCGGCTGATTTAAACTCATTAACCAAATTGCGGTCTTCACGAATAAAGTACTGCCAACCACCACCTAAGATAACGTCGGCTTTTATGCCTTCATCGATATAACTATCGGCAATGGCGTTATAGTTTCTTCTACTTTCATTATGGGCAAGATAAGACGCTGGGGTAGCATGATTAACTTGTGAAGTAACAACAACACCTGTTTTCTTTCCTTGTTTTTTTGCCCATTCAAGCACAGTTTCAACGGGTTTTTTATCAACATCTAAACCTATGGCGCCATTATAACTTTTAACGCCGGTCGCTAGTGCTGTTGCTGCTGCGGCTGAGTCAGTAACGTAACCTGATACTGGCGCAGGGTAAGTGCTTGCCATGCCAACAAGTAGGCGATCAAATACCGTTTGTTCAATAATGGTTGTTTCTGGATTATCATTAAAATAACGATAAGCGGTAGTATAAGCGGGTCCCATACCATCACCAACTATCATGATTATATTTTTAGGACTACTAAATGAATTTGAGTCGACAGCGTTACCTGGTGAAATCACAGTCGAATTTTCAGTAGTTGTACAAGCACTCAATGCAAGAGTGACAAAAACGGCGGAAAGTAGTTTTTTCATGATATTGGTTCTTTGTGGTTGATTCATTATTGTTAAGAGTGAAATATAATATGATTATTTCTTTGTTGTTAGTTCAAGCCAGACCAAACGATGATCAGATGACGCTTTTCTATCTTTTATTAATCGGTAGCTGTCGACAGTTGCTAACGGCCAAAATACAGCTGAGTTATTAATGGTTAAGCCAGTAACTGAAGGTAATACATAATCAGCTCTCATGCGCCAAAATGCTGTGTGATGTTTAGCGTTTCTATTGTCTGGTGTATGCATTTTACCCGCTTTACTTTGCGGCATAACATCTTGAATTTTTTCATTATTTAACAACGATGAAATTCCAGCTTTAACGGCATCACCATCTACAGTGGAAGCATTCAAATCCCCTAAAATAACAAAAGCCTGTTTGGGTTCGAGACCCCCTTTATTACCTTTGTCATCGTAAATGTAGCTCGACTTATCCGGAGATATATAATCTTCCCAAAAACGTATCTCATCATGATTACGTTTACCATTTCTATCTTCGGGACCATCAAATACCGGTGGCGTTGGATGGCTTGCTAAAATGTGAATCGTTTTACCATTGACCTCAACGGGGACGTCCCAATGAGACTTTGATGAAAGTCGTAATTCTTGCCAAACCGCTTGGCTGTACCAAGGTTTATTTGTTTCAGGATTTTTTGGCATTAATGCCTTTGGCATGTCGTGCCATTTAAAGTGTTGGAAACTTCTAATACTTTCAACATTTATTGGGTATTTTGATAACAGCGCCATACCAAAATGGCCTGGGAAGTAGCCAAATCCATAACCATCGCCAGGTAATATCCCCTTTTTACCGTTACCATCGATATCTAGACCAGAATTTACACCGGTATTAACTGGACCTTGGTAAAAGTAAGGAAAATTAATGGCACTTTGACCATTTTGATTCTTATTCAAATAGTCGTTAATAAAGGTTTTTAGCGCTTGATTATCACTGTGTTGACTATCATTGTTTTGATTATCAAATTCATTCAGTAAGATAATATCAGGGTTAACTGTCTGAATGATCTCTGCAATGTTTTTTATCTGTTGATGATCACTCGCCAAAGCCTCGCTAAGTGTTTTTCCTGAGACGTTGGGTAATTCACCTCGTTTATGGTCAACGTAGTTCAACGCCTCCATGCTGACATTAAAGGTAGCTATTTTTAATGTTGTTTCTTGTGCAATAGTCATCGTAGGCAGCACCCAAGCTAGTAAGGCAATGATTGAATATTTTTTCATATGGTTTTGTCTTTACGTAAATGAGTTAAATTAAGCCGCAGCCCCGTAAAATTATGTCTGTTAGAAATGCGATAACTTGTTCAACATCATTTTCTTCGAAATCGGCTTGATTCATTATGGTCAATATTTGCGTATCAAAATCGGCATAGTGTTGGGTAGCAGACCAAATAAGGAAGATGAGGTGGACAGGGTCTACCTTGGCCATTTCACCATTGTCTATCCATTGTTGGAACAACTTAGCTTTTTCTCTTACCCATTGACGTTGGTATGTACGTGCGTAATCTTGTAGGTGCGGGGCGCCTTGAATGATTTCCATAGCATATATTTTCGATGCTTCAGGCTCTTTAAATGACATTCTTACTTTGGCAGCAATAAACTTTTCTATCGCAATTTTCGGACCTTCATTGGCTTCAATATCGCCGATACCTTGATCCCACATTTCAAGTGTGTCTTCAAGAACAGCATGGTAAATATTTTCTTTATTTTTGAAATAATAAAGCACATTCGCTTTGGGTAGTTCAGCTCTATCAGCAATAGACTGCACTGTTGCTCCTCTAAACCCTTGCAAGACAAACTCTGTTCTAGCGGCTGTCAGAATTTTAATTCTGCTCTTGGCTCGAATATTACCGGTTTTTTTTATTATATTAGCGCTAGTCATTCTTTAGGCTCGGTGTTCGTTAATATTTCCATGATTATTAATATGATCATGATTGTTTTTATGGGATTTTTACCAGTTGAACAGGTAGAAGTCACACATTTTATTAATTCTCTCCGCTAAATGTAATTTATTAAATTGAAAAAGTACATCATATCGTTGTTTGATTAATATTTTATGACAAGATGGTTAAAATGAAACGTTTAATAATAATAGATTTAAAATATTTTACATCATCTTAAATCTTATCCGATAAGACAATGTTTTCATTGCGCTTAAGTTACTGTTTTTTGGTATGAACAGTGTCTTTTTTGTTTTATAACTGACCACATGGAAAGTTTTTATAATCAAATGTAGTTAAAAACACCATTTTTCATAACAATATCTTATATAGGTAATTAATTTATTTTTTTGTATGAAATAATCGCTTGGTGGTTACATTTATCTGTTTGTTTTTTATAGTGTTTTGTTGTTTTTTGTCACTCCATAACCTACTGGTCTGACATCTGTTCTTTTAGTGCTTTGAAGAATATGTAAAAATATGTAATGAAACTGTCATAAAATTCTGCTTTAATTTCAATCGAAACAAAAAACAGAGCAAGTGGTTAACTTTTGTATCAGTTGCTTAGAAATAATAATAATAAAGACCATTTTAAACAAAAAACACAAAACAAAATATAGGAATAGCAGATGAAAAATTATCGTCTATCACATATCAGTAGCGCGTTAGTCCTTGCTCTTGGGCTTTCTACATCGGTTATGGCCAATGTTACCACCTCTGCAATAAAGGGGCAGGTTGCAGGTCCAAATGGTAACCCAGCGGTTGGAACTACAGTTACTATTGTGCATGTGCCATCAGGTACGAGTAAAACTGCAACAGTTAACGCAGCGGGTTTGTTCGTTGCCAAAGGTCTACGTGTAGGTGGACCTTACCGAGTTGTTGTTGATTCAAATACATTTGAAGATGCCACAGTAAAAGATATTTATTTAACGCTGGGTGAAACATATCCTTTAAACGTAGCGTTAAATTCTCAAAGTGAAGTAGAAACAATCGTTGTAACAGGACGCTCTATTAGTATGCAGTCTGGCGGTACAGGACCTGCTGTTCATTTTAATGCCGATGACTTAAAAAATGCACCATCAATAAACCGAGATATTAAAGATATCGTACGTATTGACCCACGCATTTATATTGATGAAAGCCGCAGTGATGCTATTCAGTGTGGTGGTGGTAACCCAAGATTTAACAGCTTAACCGTTGATGGCGTTCGTATGAATGACAGCTTTGGTTTAAATGACAATGGTTATCCGACGACACGTATCCCTTTTTCATATGACTCAATTGATCAAGTTTCGGTTGAGTTAGCTCCGTTTGATGTTAAATACGGTGGTTTCACCTCTTGTAACATTAACGCGGTAACAAAATCAGGGACAAATGAAGTCCACGGTGGTGTGTTTTTCGATTACAGCAATGATTCTATGAAAGGCGATAGCATTGAAGGTGAACATCAAGACAATGGTGATTACGATGAAAAGCGTTATGGTTTCAATGTTGGTTTACCGTTAATTCAAGATACGTTATTTCTATATACCTCTTATGAAAAATTAGATGGTGTGCAATTATTTGAATATTCACCATTAGGCGATAATGTTTCTCAAGCTGATATCGACCGTGTAAACCAAATATCAATGAATAACTATGGTTATACTGCCGGTGGTACACCAGCAAGTATGCCTGTTGATGATGAAAAAATTCTTATAAAATTAGATTGGAATATTAGTGAAGACCATCGTGCGAGTCTTGTTTATAACTACAATGATGGTTTTAAATTAGATCAATCTGACGAATGGGGCATGACGCTAGACAACCATTTCTACGAGTCAGGCGCAGAGATGAATTCATTTGCTGCATCACTTAACTCTGATTGGTCTGATAATTTTTCAACAGAAGTAAGAGTTGGTCACACTGAACTTGACGGTAGACAGCGTTCATTGGATGCTGACAGCGGCTTTGGTGAAGTTCAAATAAAGCATAATGGTACCACTATTTTCTTAGGTCCTGATGACTCTCGTCAATCGAATGAAATGAACTGGGAAACAACTACTTTTAAACTTTCTGGTAGTTACTATTTAGATGAACATACCATTACAGGTGGTTATGAGTACGAAACGTTAACAGCATTTAACTTATTTATGCAACATACCGTAGGTGAGTATCGTTTTGGCTCTATCGACGACTATGAAGATGGAATAGCAAGTGCGGTCTATTATAATAACTCTGCAGGTACCAATGTGCCGAGCGATGCTAGCCAAGAGTTTACTTATGGTCTGCATACCTTCTATATTCAAGATGAATATACCCTATCTGACATCGATATGACGATAACTGCAGGTTTACGTTATGACCGTTATACCAGCAGTGATAATCCACGATATAATGCACAATTTGAAGAACGTTATGGCGTTAGAAATGACAAAAACATGGATGGTATTGATTTAATACAACCCCGTGTTGGTTTTAACTGGGCTGTGCAAGATAACTTAGAAGTACGTGGTGGTTTCGGTCTTTATTCTGGTGGTAACCCTAACGTTTGGTTGTCTAATTCATATTCAAACGATGGTTTAGTCAACATCAGTGAACGTGCCAAATATCACAAAGATGTGATACCAACAACGGTTAGACCAGATGGTGACAGGGATAAAACATTCTACAACTTATTTGAAACCCCATCGTCTGATCCGCGCGGTCCTGGTTTTGGTGTACCTCAAGTGATGGTAGATACAATTCAAGACCTAGATGAAGAAAGTGGTAATGGCTCTGTTAATGCAACGGATCCAAACTTTGAAATCCCATCAGAGTGGAAGTATGCATTAGGTGCTACTTACACGACTGACAACGACTATATTATTTCTGCAGATATTCTACATAATCGTAAGCAAAATTCAGCGACTGTACTTGATTATAATTTAGAATATGGCGAGAAGACTTTTGATGGCCGTCCTACCTATCAATCAGTTACTCATGCCGATGGCATTGATAATGTACGCAATGAATATGTTTTAACTAATACTAAAAGTGATGGCAGCTCTACTATTCTTTCATTAGCGTTAAGCAAAAGCTTTGATTTTGGTTTAGATGCTTCATTTGGTTATTCTTTTACTAATTCTGAAGATGCTAACCCAATGACCAGTGCTGTTGCTGGTTCTAACTACGGTAACTTAGCAACTACTGATGCGCTTAATCCACCAATCACCACGTCTAATTATGAGATCCCGCATCGTTTCACTATGAATCTTACTTATGGTATTGAGTTAATCGACGGGTTAACTACTCGCTTTAGCTTATTCGGCCAAGCAAGTGAAGGGCAAGCCTACTCATATACCTATGATGATTCGGATAGCGCTTTTGGTGACAGTAATTGGAATGGGGATCGTCAGTTAGTTTATATACCAACAGTTGATGATGCGAATGTTGTTTACGGAGCTGACTTTGATAAAGAAGCGTTTGACGCTTTTGTTGCAGCTGAAGGGCTAGCCCGTGGTCAAACAACAGGTCGTAATGCACAAAATGCTGATTGGCATGTAAGCTTTGATATCAAAATTAACCAAGAAATTCCTGGCTTAATGGAAGGCCATCGAGGCAATGCATTCTTTATCATTAAAAACGTAGGTAATATGTTAAATGATGATTGGGGTGTGATGAATCAGGGGCAATTTGTCGGTAATCGTATGGTTGAAATGTCAGTTCAAGATGATGGTAAATACCTTTACAAAAGTTTTAATTCAGGCAACGAAAAGCAAAAAGCTTACAAAGACGCGTCTGTTTGGGAAATGCGTGTTGGTGTAAGTTACGACTTCTAATGACTTAATTTGAAATGTATTAGTTAATATTGTTTAATTAATTCGCATTTTATAGTCAATGCCAAATAAAGCCATACTGAAAAGTATGGCTTTTTTTTTGATCTTTGTATGGATGAGTAATAGATAATATATACAACTTGACCATATGGTCAGTAATGATATATTAATATAATAAATACAGTTGATTATCTAAAGGCCTGTAAAAATGAATAAAAATGAAATAGCACGTTTTGATGAATTGTTACTAGCGGCAAAAGCCGCTTACCATTTGGCTTATGCCCCTTACAGCAATTTTCATGTTGGCGCTGCAGCATTAACAAAAAATGGCAATATAGTTCAAGGTTGTAATGTTGAAAACGCTTCGTATGGCTTAACGGTTTGTGCAGAGCGTAACTGCATTAGCAATTCGGTAATTAATGGCGAGCAGGAATTTGAAGTGATTGTTGTTTATACCGAGCAAGACAAATTAACACCTCCGTGTGGTGCTTGTAGACAAGTGATCGCGGAATTTTTTGAACAATCAGCACCAGTGCTGTCCGTTAATCATAAAAATGAACAGAAAGTCTGGACAGTACAGGAATTACTACCAGACGCATTCACCCCGAAAGATTTATTAGATTTATAAGGATTTAATTCATGTCAGTAAGCAATAAAATTATCCCGCAAGAAATTATTCGATTGAAACGCAATGGTCAAGTATTAAATGAACAAGCGATAAATGGCTTTGTTACAGGTCTTGTTGATGGCAACTTTTCAGATAGTCAAGTTGGCGCTATGGCAATGGCTATTTTTCAACAGGGCATGACGATTGATGAGAGGGTAAACTTTACCAAGGCTATGATGCATTCAGGTGATGTGCTTAGCTGGGAAGGTTTTGACGGTCCTATTGTTGATAAGCATTCAACAGGCGGTGTGGGTGATAAAGTGAGCTTTATGTTAGCTGCTATTGTTGCTGCCTGTGGCGGTTATGTTCCTATGATTTCAGGCCGTGGTTTGGGTCATACTGGCGGTACTGCAGATAAGCTTGAAAGCATCGCTGGTTTTAATGTTCAACCAAGTATTAGCGAGTTTAAAAGCATTGTGAAGGACGTTGGCGTTGCCATTATTTCGCAAACCGATAATTTGGCACCAGCCGATAAACGTTTGTATTCTATTCGCGATGTTACCGCAACAGTAGAATCTATCCCGTTAATCACGGCTTCTATCTTATCTAAAAAGCTTGCTGCGGGTCTTGATGTTTTAGTGATGGATGTCAAAGTAGGCAATGGTGCCATGATGAATAATTTAGCTGATGCTAAAGCACTGGCCGAAAGTATTACCAGTGTTGCTAACGGTGCAGGCGTTAAAACACAGGCTATTATTACTGATATGAATCAAGTGCTAGGTACCAGTGCCGGTAACGCGATAGAAATGTCTGAAACGGCTAAATATTTAACAGGTAAACAACGTGAGCCACGGTTGCATAAAGTTGTAAAAGCGCTTGCCAGTGCAATGCTTATTAATACCAAGCTAGCTGATAATGAAAAAGATGCGGATAAAAAAATTGAACAAGTGTTAAGTTCCGGTTTAGCGGCTGAGACTTTTGAACGAATGGTATCTGCATTAGGTGGACCGAAAAACTTTGTAGAAAAGCCTTGGGACTCTATGAAAAAAGCGAATTTTATCACCGAGGTGAGAGCATCACAGCATGGTTATCTTGCGGAAATGGATACTAGAGCAGTTGGTATGTCGGTTGTAGGTTTAGGTGGGGGCAGAACGGCACCAACGCAAAAGGTAGATCACAGTGTTGGCTTTGATCGGATATTACCTTTAGGTGTACAAGTGAATCGTGGTGAAGTCCTTGCGCGTATTCATGCTAAAGATGAAGATTCGGCTAATAGAGCTATTGAACAGTTTAATAATGCGATTAGCTACTCTGAAGAGAGTCCTGAGTTGTCACCAGTGATATATTCATAGATAAAAAATAGGCTTAGTTGTTAAGTAATACCAACTTAACAATTAAGCTTTTTTAACCTAGTGTGGCTTTAGTTTACTCTATTGCCAGACAAGTTTTTTAAAGTGAGCACGACAAAGCGGCTCATAACGTTCATTACCACCTACTTCAACTTGCTCTCCAGCTTGTACTGCTTTGCCGTTGGCGTCTTGCCTGATAACAAAGTTAGCTTTTCTGCCACAGTGACATATCGTTTTTAATTCTACCAATTTGTCAGCCCAAGCCAGCAGGGCAGCACTACCTGAGAAAGTTTGTCCTAAAAAGTCAGTGCGTATGCCATAAGCCAGTACAGGAATATGTAATAAATCGACTATATCGGTAAGCTGTTTAACTTGCTCAGTAGATAAAAACTGGGCTTCGTCGATAAGTACACAATCGATTTTTTCAGCTTGATTTTTTTGGTCAACATTGTTGAACAGGTTGATTTTTTCATCAAACAGAAAAGCGTCCGCATCAATACCTAAACGTGAAGCAACTTTACCTTTAGCAAATCTATCATCAATTTGAGCCGTATAAATTGCGGTAGTTAAACCACGTTCTTGATAGTTATATGACGATTGTAATAGATGAGTTGATTTTCCCGCATTCATCGATGAGTAATAAAAATACAGTTGTGCCATTTTTTAGTTCTTTTTTATAAATATGATGTTTACAACAATACCCAGTTATTGGAAATTCATGCTTTAGCGTTCGGGTATCGTTGTAATATTATTAACTGCCAGTTAATAGCAGCTATTCAAGGGGGATTAGTAGTTACTTGATGTCTTGGTGTTACTTGTATGTCCTAGTGTCTCTAATAAGCTGACAAGTAAGCTGCTAGCACCAAATCTAAAGTGATTAGCGTCAGCCCATTCTCGTCCTAAGATACTATCGGCTAAATCAAGATAAATAGCGGCATCTTCTGCGTTTCTCACGCCACCTGCAGGTTTAAAACCTACTGATGTATTTTTTTGCTTTATGACTTCTAACATGATTTGTGCAGCGGTTGGCGTTGCATTGACAGGGACTTTACCAGTAGATGTTTTAATAAAGTCAGCACCCGCATTGATAGATATTTCACTGGCTTTACGTATTAATTCTTCAGATTTAAGTTCACCGGTTTCAATAATTACTTTTAGTTTTGCAGAATTAGCACAGGCTTTTTTGCAAACATTAACCATATCAAAACCAATGGTTTCGTTGCCTTGCATTAACGCGCGGTAAGGAAATACCAAATCAACTTCATCTGCACCATAAGCAACAGCGGCTTTAGTTTCAGCTAAGGCAATATCAATATCGTCATTTCCATGGGGAAAATTTGTGACGGTTGCTATTTTTACGTGCGGTGTTTGTTGCGCTTTTAATGCTTTTTTTGCAATAGGGATAAAGCGCGGGAAAATACAAATTGCTGCTGTTTCGCCAGCAGGTGATTTGGCTTGACTACAAAGGTCAATAATTTCTTGATCAGTTTCTGTGTTGCTAAGGCTAGTTAAATCCATCAACGATAGAGCGCGCTGAGCAATATTTTTAAGATCAGACATGATTTTTTGTTCCTATTGTATTTTTATAATGAAATGAATATGCCAGCAATTGCAGCGCTCATTAGGTTGGCTAATGTAGCAGCAAGCATTGCTCGTAATCCTAATCTAGCAATATCATGGCGGCGACTTGGTGCCATAGACCCGATGCCACCCAGTAAAATGGCTATTGACGATAAATTAGCAAAACCACATAAAGCAAAGGTAACAATCGCTTGAGTCGCAGGGCTTAACGTATCTTTAATTTCAACGAAATTAACGTAGGCAAAGAATTCATTAACGATAATCTTTTGACCAATAAAACTACCGGCTTGCAGCATTTCATTTGCAGGTACACCAATAACAAAAGCAAAGGGTGCGAATAAGTAACCTAAGAAAAATTCTATGGTGATATCTTCATAACCAAACAAACCAAATAAGCCACCAACGATGGTATTTAGTAATGCTATTAGGGCAATGAAAGCAAGTAGCATAGCGCCAACATTAACTGCCAACTTAAGACCTGATGCTGCACCTGATGCTGCTGCATCAATAACATTGGTTGGTCTATCATTTTCATCATCATAATCGATAGGTTTATTGACTATTTTATCATGCTCAGTTTCAGGGCAAATAATCTTGGCCATTAACAAACCGCCAGGCGCAGCCATAAATGATGCAGCGATCAGGTACTTTAGTTCAATACCAAGCCCGGCATAACCCGCTAAAATTGAACCTGCTACAGAGGCCAAACCACCAACCATGATGGCAAAAAGCTCTGATTGAGTCATTGTTTTAATATATGGGCGGATTATAAGTGGGGCTTCGGTTTGACCAACAAAAATATTAGCTGTTGCAGAAAGTGATTCAGGCTTACTGGTCTTTAAAAGTTTTTGTAATCCGCCGCCAATGATCTTAATAACCCATTGCATTATGCCGAGATAATAAAGCACCGCAATTAAAGAAGAAAAGAAAATAATGTTAGGTAAAACTCTGACAGCAAAAACAAAACCAACACCATTGTCAAACATGGCATCAGTGCCTAAACCTCCAAAAAGAAAGTTGATGCCTACTTTTGCGCTATCAATAACACTTTGCACGCCATTGGTCATAGACAGTAAAACGTCTTTACCAAAGGGAACATATAATACAAAAGCGCCAAGCAATATTTGCAGAGCAAAAGCTAAACCGACTGTTCGTAAGTTAATAGACTTTTTGCCGCTTGATAACGCATAGGCGATACCTAATAAAACGACAACGCCTAGCAGACCTCTGAGAGCACCTAATTCCATGAATACCTCTTTTTATTTAATTATTATTGTTGTGGGGGTAATTGTGAAAGTTGACGAATTTTTGCTTTGATCACCTCAATTGCCATTCTATTTTTACCACCTCGGGTGATAACAATATCAGCCCAAGCTTTAGAGGGTTCAATATATTGGTGGTACATAGGCCTAACGGTTGCTAAATATTGGTTAGTAACCGATTCAATACTGCGACTACGTTCAACTAAGTCTCGTTTAATTCTTCTGATCAGGCAAATATCTAATGGTGTGTCCATATAGACTTTAATATCAAAACACTCTCTTAATTCTTTATTAGACAGTAGTAAGATACCTTCCACTAAAATTATTCTAGTGGGTAAAAACTCATTTGTTTCATCTACACGAGTATGTGTCTTATAACAATAAACGGGGCTATGAATAGCCTGATTGTTAGTAAGTTGCTTTAAGTGTTTTGATAACAGTTCATGTTCAAATGCATTGGGGTGATCATAGTTCGTTTGCTCACGCTCTTGCATCGACAAGTGTGATTGATCACGATAATAAGCATCTTCATAAATAATAGAAATACCATTTTCACCCAGTTCTTCAATAAGTTCATCATGAATAGTTTTGGCAAATAGTGTTTTACCTGATGCTGATGGGCCAGCGATAGCAATAATGGTTGGTTTAATAGTTTTCAATGTTCAGCCTGTTGTCAAAGCAAATATCAATAATTAAAGTCGAGTTACTATCTTGAGCTTTGTTAATGATAGTCGCCAGATGTTATACCAATTGGAATAATTAATAAATTACCCCATTTAGTATGACTATACTTTAGATAAATAATAAGCCAGTTGAAAAAGCTTTATTTACCCGTAAATGTAAAGGTGTTAAATTAACACAACTTGACCAGTTGGTCATATTATTTGACGAATTATTTTAATCTTTGTCGTTTTTTGTAATTAGAAATGTAAAAAAGGAAATATTATGTCGCGTGCAATAATTATGGTTATTGATAGTTTTGGTATCGGTTATTCTCCTGATGCAGTTGATTTTGGCGATG
This sequence comes from Colwellia sp. 75C3, assembly GCF_002836255.1. Lineage (GTDB taxonomy): Bacteria > Pseudomonadota > Gammaproteobacteria > Enterobacterales > Alteromonadaceae > Colwellia. Next base: position 195,028 of record NZ_PJAU01000055.1, read on the forward strand.
TTGGTGCAAACACCTTTGCTAACCTGTCTCGTGCCTATTACGAAGAAACGGGTAAAGAAATTTACTTACCCAACTTATCCGCACTAGGACTGATAAAGGCTTGTGAACAAGCATCTAATCAAACATTTCCTTATCAGGGCCAAGAGCCAAGCAAAGGCGCTTATGGTTTCGCACAAGAAATTAGTACAGGTAAAGATACACCCAGTGGTCACTGGGAGATGGCAGGCGTGCCAGTGCTTTTCGATTGGGGATATTTTACGGACAAAAAAAATAGTTTTCCCACGTCGTTAATTGAAAATATTAACCGTGAAACGGGCTTTGAAGGAATATTAGGTAATTGTCATGCTTCGGGTACCGAAATTCTTCAGCGTTTAGGAGAAGAACATATTAAAACAGGAATACCTATTTGTTATACCTCGGCAGATAGTGTTTTTCAAATAGCAGCCCATGAAGAGCATTTTGGTTTAGATAACCTTTATAAGTATTGTGAAACAGTTCGAGAATTACTGGGTGATTTAAACATAGGCCGTGTTATTGCAAGACCTTTCATAGGTGATAGCCCTGATAACTTTGCTAGAACAGGTAATCGAAGGGATTACTCAGTGTTACCGCCAGCGCCTACCGTACTTGATAAAGTATCACAGGCAGGTACTCATGTTATCAGTGTTGGTAAAATTGCTGATATTTTCGCTCATCAAGGCATTGATGAAAAAACAAAAGCGACGGGGCTTGATGCACTTTTTGATGCCACCTTAGAGCATATTAAGACGGCACAAGACAATTCACTCATTTTCACTAACTTGGTTAACTTTGATCAAGACTTTGGTCACAGGCGTGATGCTATAGGCTATGCAAGAGAGCTTGAAGCGCTTGATGTTCGTATTCCAGAGCTTTACCAGACGATGTCTGCAGATGATGTGCTGTTTTTTACAGCCGATCACGGTTGTGATCCTACGTGGCCGGGAAGTGAGCATACCAGGGAATATGTTCCCATTATTGCTTATCATCATCTGGTCCGATCTGTTAATATAGGTAACCGAAAAACTTTCGCTGATTTAGGGCAAACCATTGCGGAACTATTTAATGTCGAGGCTATGGATTACGGCACGAGTTTCTTGTCTGACTTATACGTCAAGTAGTTCAATAGCTTATATCGCGATAAATGCAGTAACAGGCATAATCTCTACTACACTATAAAAGCAACAAAATATAATTAAAACATAACGATAAAAAATATATAAAACTGAATAAAAAAACAAAAACAGTCCTTGGGAGTAAACGAATGAAAATGTTTAAACAAAATGCAATATCACTCTGTGTGCAAGCGTCACTAATGGCGAGTGTTGCTGCTGTTTCTAGTAGTGCTTTCGCAGCAGATGAAGTCGTAAAAAAAGAAAAAGTTGTCGGCATTGAGGTTATCAATGTAACTGCGCGTAAACGAGTTGAAAATGTGCAAGAAGTACCTATTGCTGTTACGGCATTACAAGGTGATAATCTTGATGCTTATAGTTCTGCAGCGATGGATATCCGCTTTTTAAATGCAAAAATACCTAGCCTGTCAGTGGAGTCTTCTTTTGGACGAACTTTCCCGCGTTTTTATATGCGTGGTTTAGGTAACTCTGATTTCGATTTAAATGCTTCTCAACCTGTTTCTTTAGTTGTTGATAATGTCGTACAAGAAAATCCTATTTTAAAAGGTTTTCCAGTTTTTGATCTTGAAAGAGTTGAAGTGCTGGCTGGACCACAAGGTACCTTATTTGGTAGAAATACTCCTGCTGGCCTAGTAAAAATTGACTCGGCAAAGCCTTCTCAAGACTTGGATGGTTTTGCATCTTTATCATATGGCAGTAAAAACACAACAGATCTTAGAGCTGCTGTTGGTGGTGGATTAACGGATGAACTTTCTGCCCGCGTTTCAGTTTTACGTCAAGATCGTGATAATTATATTGATAATATGGCACCGGGTTTTGAGCAAAACGATGTATTAGGTGGTTATACTGACCAAGCGCTTCGACTACAATTTCTATATGAAGATGATAACTTTAATGCCTTATTCAATTATCACATGCGCGATCTTGACGGAAAACCAGTAGCATTTTATGCCAATGGAATTAAGACGGGGAGTAACAGCTTAGATGATAATTTTAGCCGTGATACCGTTTACCATGATTCAGCTTCACGTGCTACCCAGCAGGTAGAAACTGAAGGTGCTAGTTTAAAATTAGAATTTGAATTAGATCAACATACCATCACTTCAATAACCGGTTATGAAAGCGCTGAATTGTATTCTCGTGCAGATGTTGATGGTGGTTATGGTTGTAATGGTTTTAGTTGTCCACCGGTCCCACTAACTAGTGGCCCAGGAGTTATTAATGTTAGCTCTGAAACAGCAGATGCTATTCCAGATCATGTTCAAACTACTCAAGAATTAAGGCTTACTAGTAATTTTGATGGAGATTTAAATTATCAAGTAGGGCTTTTCTATTTTAATGAAGATTTGACCATTGAAAGTTTTTCATACGATGCGTTAGCTGCTTTTGGCGGACCAAAAGGGCTTGAAAATGGCTATGTTATCCAAGAACAGGAAACTACTGCATGGGCAGTTTTCGGCTCTGTTGATTATGATTTAACAGATAAAACGTCAGTGACCGTAGGTCTGCGTTATTCTGATGATGATAAAGAATATAATAACGAAAGAACTCAATCACCACTAGGCTTTTTAGGATTTCCTGATCATGTCACAGGTGCAATAAATACCAGCGATAGCCATGTGAGTTGGGATGTCAGTATTTCACATAAATATACCGACGATATAAATTTATATGCGCGTGTTGCTGATACATTTAGAGCTCCTAGTATACAAGGACGTTCATTATTTGCTTTTGATGACGGTATATCTGTTGCTGATTCTGAAACTATTATTTCATATGAAGCAGGTATCAAATCTGACATTTTAGATAATATGGGTCGTATAAACGCATCAGTTTTTTATTACACCATGAATGATCAACAGGTCACTTCTGTTGGTGGTGATGGTAGTAATACAGCACAATTACTTAATGCTGATGAGACTGTGGGTTATGGTTTTGAAATTGATTCGCAATTTGTTGTTACTGATAATTTAATAGTTACGGCTAACGCTAGTTATAACAACACACAAATCAATGATAGTACGTTGACAGTACCTGTATGTGCTTCTTGTATTGTGACTGATGGATTAGTCGATGGTCGAGCCATCATTGATGGTAATAGCTTACCACATGCGCCAGAGTGGATTATCAACTTCACTGCACGATACACACAAGAAATTGGTGAAGGTGAGTTCTATGCTTACACTGATTGGTCGTATCGTGATGAAATTAGCTTCTTCTTATATAATTCAGTAGAGTTTACTGGAGAGTCATTGTTAGAGGGTGGTGTTCGAACTGGTTACACATGGGATGGTGATGATAAAGATTATGAAGTTGCTTTATTTGTAAGAAATCTTACTGATGAACAACAGGCAATTGGCGCAGTTGATTTTACTAACAATACCGCGATTGTTAATGAAGAACGTTTTTACGGCGTTGAATTTAAAGTTAACTTCTTTTAGCATTAAAATTTCATAGTTTAAGCAATGAAAAAGGGTTAGCAAATTGCTAACCCTTTTATTATGTTAAATTAAACGCTATTTGAAGACTTATAACAAGCTTTCCAGTGTCAATTCCATCATATCTTTGAACGTTGTTTCTCGTTCTTCTGAAGTTGTTTTCTCACCGGTTTTGATATGATCACTAACAGTTAATACGGTTAATGCTTTTTTACCGTATTCAGCAGCAACGCCATAAAGACCAGCTGCTTCCATTTCTACCGCTAGAACTCCATACTTTTCCATAGTCGCAAACATTTCAGGCTGCGGTGTATAAAATAAATCAGCAGTAAAAATATTACCTACATGTACAGGCTTACCCAATTTTTCAGCAGTATCGACAACACTTTTTAATAAAGAGAAGTCGGCACACGCAGCAAAATCAACACTATGAAAGCGTTGTCTGTTAACGTTTGAGTCTGTACTCGCAGCCATACCAATGACAATATCACGGATCTTTATATCATCACGTACCGCGCCACAAGAGCCAATGCGTATGATTTTTTCTACGCCATAATCTTTATAAAGTTCAGTCGCATAAATTGATATGCTTGGTATGCCCATACCTGAACCCATAACAGAGACACGTTTACCTTTATAGGTACCTGTGTATCCAAGCATGTTACGCACTTGGGTGATGCATTTAGCATCATCTAGAAAGTTGTCGGCAATAAATTTTGCTCTAAGGGGATCGCCTGGCATTAAGACTGTTTCTGCAAATTCGCCGGCTTGTGCTTCAATATGTGGTGTTGGCATAAGAGTTATCCTTTTAATGTTAAGTATAATACTAAACGGATTAATTAATCCGATGGTATAACTCAGTAAGTTTCTAGCCCAGACTAGTTAAGTCATAGTTCTATCAAGGATTTTTTACTGATAAAGTGGTGTTAATTTCTACTGTTCTTTACTGTAGGTTGCAATGCTTATTTAACAATAAACATTGCGCCGTTCATAATAATGCTAAGTGAAGTATCGTTCAAGTAGACAATATTATTATATACCCAAGCTACTTCAATATGTAGGATTCAGCTGGAATTAGAAACGTCTTTAGGCAAGGCATTGATTGAAGATAATAGTTATTCAGGAGAATATGCTCCTGCATTCTCTAATAAGCTACATCCATGCTGCGTTATTGTTTAAATCAATGACGCAGCATACAACGTTTCTAAACCTGCCCTTGGGAACTACTGAGCAAAACATGTCCACCGTAGCATCTGTTTTTAAGGGAATGACCCTTAATAAAAAGAAGCGCCTTGATCATGATTCGCTCAGTCGTCCTGAAACTAACATCTTGAAGTTGCTTGTGTATGCTATTACTTTAGTGTGTTTTGTTTAATATTGATAAGTGCTGTTTTTTCTTGTTCAGATAAAAAACTCATTTTCACTGCGTTGCGTTGTAATTGACTGATTTGATCTGTATTCAGCCCAAGTACGTCTCTTGCTACCTGAAATTCACCTGCTAGCTCAATATTTTCAACAGCAGGGTCATCAGTGTTTAAACAAACCGTAAGACTATTTTCTAAAAAGGTTTTCAGAGGATGTACTGCTAGGTCTTTAATCGTACCGGTTTGGTAGTTTGAAGTAAGACAAGACTCTATGCTTATCTCATTTTCTCGCATGTAATCCATTAACTTTTGATCGCTAGCACAAGCTACACCATGACCAATGCGCGTCGCGCCTAATGTTTTAATAGCATGCCAAACGCTTTCAGGACCAGCGGCTTCACCGGCATGTATACTGACATTAAGACCTGCATTATTGACTTGTTTAAAGTGGCTTTCAAAAAGACTACCTGGAAAATTGTATTCATCGCCAGCGAGATCTATCGCAACGAGATCGTCCTTATAGGCGAGTAGGGCATCGAGTTCACTTTGACAATGTTCAACACCAAAAGTACGACTTAAAATACCCATTAAATTTATCTTAGTGGCGAATTTCTTTCGACCTTGATTAACGCCTTCAATAATTGCTTCAACCACACCTTCAATAGGCAAGTTGTGACTCATGGCGATGTAATAAGGAGAAAAACGTAATTCAGCATAATCTATGTTAGCTATACTAGCATCTTCGACATTTTCAAAACCAATACGTACAACATCATCAAGGGTTTTAATAACGCCGACACCCCAATCGAGCTTTTTCAAAAAGGCCATTAGGTCTGCTTCACTGTCGGTAATTTGTACGTGAGGCAGAAAAGCGTCGAAATTATCTTCGGGTAATTTGATATTGTTTTGTTGTGCTAATTGCCAAATGGTTTTCGGGCGAATATTGCCATCTAAATGACGATGTAAATCAACAAGGGGAAGTTGGTTATTAAACATGATAAAAGTTTGTCCTAGCAGTGAAAGTGTAATGGGTAAAATAACTGCAATTAATATTGAAGATTACCCACGTTACATTCTTATTAATTATAGACTTCATTAGTCTGTTTTAAAATCATACAAAGTGATTGAATTATTATAGCTTAACCTTTACCGATATTGGGCAATGGTCGCTTAATGTTCTAGATAATTCTTTGGTGTATTTTGGCTTGAAAATCAGCTGTGCGAACGAAGCATCAACATAGTTCTCTTTGGCTTTAGGACTGAAAATAATATGGTCTATATAGTCTTTATAATAACCACCCCAACAAGCCGAGTTAGCTGTTGCTGTTGGTGTCCATAGTGCTTCTTGTCCTTCATCATTTAATGCTTGCCATAGACCTTTATCTTCAGGGTATTTCAAGGCAATATCTTGAGCAAAACGTCGATTAAAATCACCTAAAACGATATATGAAGCACTTTTCTCAGCGTGCAAATCAATCCATTGTTCTAACGGTTTTATTTGTTTGCTGAGCTTAGTACAGGCCTCTTTTCGCTTCTCTTCTTTAATAGATGTGTTTGGCATCGCCTCAACACTATCATTGTCTAATGGTGCGGTAAAACAGCCAGATTTTAAATGTACGGCTAATATATGGAGTGTTTTATCGTCTTTAGTGAGAGTAATATCCATACCATGGCGAACTTTACCAACATCCAAGGCTTTATATTCTTTTGCTGTAACTTTTAAGCCACTCGATTTTTTAACCGCTACGCCAACACGTTGTACCCAGTCTTTAGTAGAAAAGTAATAGTCATACTCGTTGCCAAAAACTTTACGTGCCCAATATTCACTTTCAACTTCTTGCAAAGCGATAACATCAGCATTGAGTTGTTTGGCATAGCGCGCTAATTTTTGGTAATCAGCATCAGTACGCTTATTATATTCATGTGAGCCTAACCAAGCGATGTTCCATGAGGCAACTTTTATCTCATCGGTATTCTGTTTCGCGGCTCTCATCACATCACTTTCTGACGAAGTGTTTGTAGTTGAATGACTACTGCAGCCAGCAATAGTTAATAATAAAGTGATCAATATTAATTTTTTCATCAAAGTTCTCTTTAGTTTATCGCTTAATTTGAGTATGAAGTAGTATCTTATTCCCCATACTTGACCATAGGGTCAAGAATTTTGTTTGCCACATTACACTACTTCTAGGTTAAGGCACAACCTGTATGAATAAAAAAGTAAAACAGCGTCCGGTCTTCATTAATTTGAGCAACCAATATTGGGTAAATTTGGATTAATCAGACCATTTATAATAAATGGTCTGTCAGATGACTCTTTATCAAAGGTAACTTTAGTTGCATCAATATATCGAAAGTCACCTGCAGCATTTAAATGCCATAGGTTATTGTCTAATTTTTCAAAGCAAAACTCTCCCGTATCTCCATGGCTAATGAGTACAGGTTTATTGAGTCGTTTGGCTAAATCTATAAAGGCTTGACGGTAAAAAGCAAAGGCATCGCATGTTTTTAACGATGTATTGTCACAAGCATCACTTTCTAATACCGACTGTTGATAAATGTCAGCTTGAAAGCCGATAATTAAGGCATCAAAGTTTTTTGACTTATCTTCAATAGTCTTTAACCAGGCAAGATTATTTTCGTCTCGTTCATCAACCCTCTTGATAGCATTTTCATGTTTTGATTTCCCGATGTTAGCTCTACCATTACTGGTGCCAACGATATGTAGCGTGCTTACTGCTAGACGGTCGTTAATCCATAACTTATTTTCTATTTGTTCAGGTTGCGTCTTTATTGAAGGTAAATTTTTGGTTAATAGTGGCGGAGTATGAAACATCAATTTAGTTAAAAAATTGAGTCGTTCTAGTTCATCAAAACTGTAAAGTAAGAACATTCGATCACAATCAGTCCAATCATTATCTCCAGGCGTGTAAATGATCTTACCTGGGTAGATTTGAGTTAAAAGTGCTTTATGTTCTCTTAATAAGTCATCAGTGCATGACTTACCACCATTTTTAAAATCACCAAGGTGCATAACTACACTGGGGCTGGCTTCATTGATAAGGCGATAAAGTATGCCAGTAGGTCCTTGTAACATGCTTTTTTCTTTATCGCTGTAGGGTGTATCGGCCAATATAATGATTGTTTGTGCCCAAAGTGGTGAGCTACAGCTTGCAAGTAATAAAAAGACGATGTGTAAACAACGTTTTTGCCATGAATAAATGTTGAAAGTCATCTGTAGCCTTTTAAATCAAGCGAAATATTAAGAAAATAAAAGCTAACCTAGCGAAGAATGTTAATTGATGCAAGTTAGTTTGATATAATTAACAAACCAAATGGTCAGGTTTTTGTGTTTGAGCTGTTGTACAAAATTGATAAAAGAGTAAAATCTAAGTATTAACGTCAAAGAGAAGTAACATTATGCAAGTACAAGTTGTCGATTACACAGCCAAAAACGCGGCAGAAAATTTTGTTAAAAGTTTACATGAAACTGGTTTTTGTGTGCTTGTTAATCACCCAATAAAACAAAGCCTAGTTGAATCAATTTACAAAAATTGGCAAGAATTTTTTTTAAGTGAAGAGAAGCATGCATTTGCTTTTGATCCAATAAAGCAAGATGGTTATTTTTCCTCTGAAATATCTGAAACAGCTAAGGGTCATAGTAAAAAGGATATTAAAGAGTATTTTCATGTTTATCCTTGGGGACGAATTCCTAAGCAGCTTAACGAGGAAATTCTTGAATATTACCGATTAGCTTCTCAACTTGCATCCGAGTTACTTGACTGGGTAGAAGCACATAGTCCGGCCGATGTTGCAGTTAAGTATTCAGAAGCGTTATCTAACATGATTAAAGATACGCCAAATACTTTATTACGCATTTTACATTACCCACCACTTACGGGTGATGAAGAAGCAGGTGCTGTTAGAGCTGCTGCCCATGAAGATATTAATTTATTGACTATATTACCAGCAGCCAATGAACCCGGTTTACAAGTACAACGTCAAAATGGCGACTGGATCGATGTTCCTTCTGATTTTGGTAATCTAATTATTAATATTGGTGATATGTTACAAGAAACATCGGGTGGCTATTTTCCATCGACAAGTCATCGAGTTATCAATCCTACTGGTAAGGGAAGTGATAAATCTCGTATTTCACTGCCTTTGTTTTTACATCCACGCAGTGAAGTGGTTTTATCGGAAAAACATACTCAAGCCAGTTATTTACTCGAACGTTTACGTGAATTAGGCGTTAAAGTTTAGCCTAGTGAGTTAACTTATTGAAATAATTAATTAAGCCGGCTCGTGTGAAACACTTGTCGGCTTTTTTGTTATGAAAAATAACGGGATAATTAGACCATTTGCATAGAAAAAACGCCGTTATGAGATATTTAGGCCTTTGAAAATCACCCCTTAGTTAATGCCATTGGTATAAGTACTATTTTAGCGAGTAACTTTGAGTATATAATCTGTTATAACAATAGATTAGATAATTCATTAAAGAAGACACTGGCGAGTAATAATGACAATGAAATTAAACTGTGATTTAGGTGAGAGTTTTGGTGCTTGGACCATGGGACTCGATAATGAGGTAATGCCTCATATTGACCAGGCAAATATAGCCTGCGGTTTTCATGCTGGTGATCCCTTAGTGATGCAAAACACCTTGGCGTTAGCTAAGAAATTTAATGTCAGTGTTGGTGCGCACCCTAGTTACCCAGATTTAGTTGGTTTTGGTCGTCGTTCAATGACTTGTTCATCAGAAGAGATAATCGCGCTAATACATTATCAAGTGGCAGCGCTTGATGGTATGGCAAATGCACAAGGCATTGCCATCGATTATGTAAAACCTCATGGTGCACTTTATAACGACATGATGAGCAAACCAGCGGTGTTCGAAGCTATTTTAACGGCTCTGACTCAATACCCTAAAAAACTAGCTTTAATGTTACAAGCAACAGCAGACATTGCCGATTATAAAACTAAAGCCAATAAAGTAGGCATCACTATTTATAGTGAAGCGTTTGCTGACCGCTGTTATGATGATGAAGGGCGGTTATTGTCACGTAGCCAAGCGGGAGCTGTTTTAAATAAAGAAGCCATGCTTGCCCAAGTTAAACAATTATCATCGCAAGGCACTGTCACTACTATCTCAGGTAAGCTACTTAAACTTAGCGTAGATAGTTTATGCGTCCATGGTGATAATATTTCCGGTGTACAGGCTATTCGCGAAATCAAAGCTTTGCTCAGCTAATGCCAACACGCATAAATGACAGTATACGTCTTGAAGTTGCGGGTGAAAACGCCTTGATGCTTTATTTTTCTTTAAATAAAAGCCTTGTAAGTGAGCAACAGACTTCAACAATTACCTCTAGTATTTCGCCTATTATTAGTAATGAAGTTCACCAAGCCGTTCAACTTATCCGCCAGCATTTCACGATTGAAATCATTGATCTGATCCCATCATACGCATCTATCTTAGTGGTATTTAATTTACTTGAAATAGATCACCACCACTTACGTAATAAGCTCAAAAGTGTATTGAAACAATGTGGCAGCGCGAGTAGCAAACAAGGTCGATTAGTTGAATTACCTGCATATTATGCAATCGAATCTGGAATGGATTTAGTACGTATTGCCAAACATGCGAAGTTAACCGTTAAGCAAGTCATTACCTTACACCAAGCACAAGAATATCGCGTTTATGCAATAGGATTTGCTCCAGGTTTTGCATATTTAGGTGAAGTTGACGAGCGTATTGCTATGCCAAGGCTAACTACACCAAGATTAAAAGTGCCTAAAGGGGCTATCGCCATTGCCGACAGACAAACTGCCGTTTACCCAGCGGAGTCTCCTGGTGGTTGGAATATCGTCGGTTTATGCCCTATTGATATGTTTAATCCACAAGCAGATCCAACAATGCCGATTGAAGTCGGCGATCGGCTAAAGTTTGTTGCGATTACGAAATTACAATTTATTGAACTAGGTGGTAAGTTACCCAATCAGGTGAGCTCAAATGGCAAAGAATGAGAATAAGAATACCTTAGGGTTCATCGTTAACAATGGCGGGGTATTAAGTTTAATTCAAGATGCCGGGCGTTATGGTGCTTTTAATTTAGGACTGACCAATGGCGGCCCGGCAGATCCCCTCGCTTTTTATTGGTCGAATAGATTATGTGGTAATGAGCTTAATTCGACAGCCATTGAAATTAATTTGGGTGGTTTGCAGCTAACAGCTCAAGTTGATTGTGTTATTGCAATTACAGGCGCGCCTATGCCGCTGACAGTTAACGGACAAGCTAAAGACCTTTGGCGCAGCTTTCTGGTTAAAGCTGGAGATAAAATTCATTTAGGTTTTACGTCACTTGGCGTTCGTTGTTATTTAGCTGTAGCGGGTGGTTTTGATATAAATCCTATTTTCGGTAGCACTGCAACTGTGTGTCGAGAGTCGATAGGTGGCATCAGTGGTGATAAGCTGGTCGAGAATGATGTATTACCTTGCCAAGCAGTGCCTAAAGCGGCCGATAAACTAAAGCAACTTATGTTAGCGAAACATGATCAGCCCAAATATTCTAATGAGGTGTTATTACATACTGTTTTGAGTTATCAGCACCAGCACTTTTCAGCCATCGAAAAACGATTATTCTTCTCAAGTGAATTTCAAATCAGTAAACATTGGGATCGTATGGGCTATCGGCTACAAGGTCGCGCAATAAAGGCTGATATTTCAGGTATTCTATCGGAGGGGATTTGTTATGGCGCAATACAAATACCAGCAGATGGGCAACCTATCGTATTACTTAATGACAGACAAACTATCGGTGGTTATCCTAAGATTGGCGCAGTTATTTCACAAGATTGCGCTAAGCTATCACAATGTAGACAAGGGGATAAAGTTCGTTTTGAACCAATTTCTATGTCGCAAGCTGACAATTTTTTCCACCTTAATTTAAGTCGATTTAATCAAACTCAGCTTATTGTCTGTAGTTAACCTGAACTTCGGATAAGAGAATTTGCCCAATAACGCTCTTTAAGCGCCTATCAGCGTTATTTTTACTCCCAATAACCAGTTATTGGTTTGTAAAAATATCTTGATATACACTTAAATTTCGTCACTGGAACATTAAGTTCATTTATTAATTTAACTCAATAAGTTACAAAACTCTTATCCAAACTTCAGGTTAGTTAATCTCAACTCTGTTGCTATACAGTCAAGTTAAGTAAGTGTCAGTCACAAAAAAGGCAAACCTTGTGGCTTGCCTTTTTTATTTATCGCGATGGAATATGTGTCTATACGTTCAGTCGAAATTAGTGAGCCATAGGTGAAATATAACCGTCAGGTTTTAACGCTAATACATCACAATTTAATTGGTCAATAACATGCTCTGCAGTATTACCAATCAGTGCGGCGGAAATTCCGGTACGACCCACAGTACCTAAAATAACTAATTCAGCATCAATATTTAACGCTGCTTGTTCGATAACTGTTTCGGGTAAACCTTCTTCAACATAAGTCTTACTCAACGGGATATCAAAGCTATTAGCATGGTTATTCATCGCTTCTTTATGATGTGCTTGCATAGCATTGTTATATTCACTTGCGTCAAACTCGGGGATTTCAATGGCAATATTTACCGGTGTACCGGGATAAGAATTAACTAAATGCACATTAGCCGTGATTAACTGGGCAATATTTTTTGCTTGCTTAGTTATCGTATTATTTAAAGATAGGTGTTCTGCTTCATCACTACCGACATTAAGTGCAGCCAGTATATTTCCCTGTAGAGGCCATTCATGTTCTTTAACAAGTAAGACAGGAGAAGGGCACTTTCTTAAAATATGCCAGTCGGTTGGTGTAAATACTACCGATTTGAATTTATCATGTTGGTGTGTACCTTTAACGACTAAATCATGCTTATGATCAATGACTTGGTTGATAATGGCTTCAAAGGGACGGTTATGCCATACGACTTTACTGGTAATTTTTATCTGGGAATTGATTGCAGAGATAATTCCATCTAACCATTGCTGCTTTTCATTAATAACCATTTGGCGCATGGTATCGCGCTCGCCACTGGATAAAATGGTGGTCATTTCATAAGAGAAGTCGAAAATGCTAAAAAAAGCAGTAATATTTATTTGCTTATCTGGAGCTGAGATATTGATTCTCGTGGCGAGATCTATAGCTCTGTTAAGTGCTTTTTGTTCATCTGTTGTAGGGTCAATCACAACGAGGATATTTTGATACATGTCCATGGCAACCTCTGGCAAAATAAATAAGAACGATACATTATTTATAGCAAAGTTGACAAATTAATGCTTGTTTTAAATCAAGTTTGTTTTACTAAGGTTTAATTGTATCAGATACAATAAACCCTAGTAACAGGATAACCAAGGGCTTATAACGCAGCTGTATCGCAAAGGTTGTCGATATCAAGAATAGCAATTAATTTACCATCCACTTTTATCAAACCACTTTTATGGAAGCGATTTAATAATCGACTGATCGTTTCAACCGTTAAGCCAATATAATTACCAATATCACTACGTGTCATGGTTAAGCGAAACTCGGTCGAGGATAAGCCACGTGCATGGTATCGCTCACTTAAACTAACCAAGAAAGTTGCAACACGTTGTTCTGCATTTTTTCTATTAAGCAGCGTAAGCATTTCTTGATCTGTTTTGATTTCATTACTCATTAATCGCAACACCTGCTTTTTAAGCTTAGGCATCGTATTAGATAATTCATCTAAATTCGTGTAAGGGATCTCACAGACCATTGAGGTTTCAAGTGCTTGGGCAAAACTAGGGTGCTGACTTTCAGCAATAGCATCAAAGCCAAGTAAATCGCCGGCTAAATGAAAACCAGTGATTTGTTCTTCACCTTGCTCATTAACCGTAAACGTTTTAAACGTACCTGAGCGAATTGCATACAAAGCATGCATTTCTTGACCATCATGAAAAATCTTGTCGCCTTTATGAATAGGGCGTTTGCGGTCAATAATATCGTCAAGAGAATCAAGTTCTTTATCATTTAAAGAAAAAGGTAAACATAGCTCACTGATGCTACAGTTCTGACACTTGATATGATTAGTTGTAGGACAACTTTTATTTTGCATGCTATTACTCTGTGACGTAGCTATTTAAGCTAACTTTAAGACAATACTATGTTATTAGAACACTAGTTGATATGCAACAATAAAACTATATATACCGTAGGCAATAAGTGATAGAGCCATGATTTTTCTAAAAACGGTGTTGATAAGTAGATTTTTTATGCTACCGATGCCTAATGACAATGCTATTAATGCTGGCAGCGTGCCTAAGCCGAAAAATAACATAATAGTGGCGCCGGTTAAGCTACTACCACTTGCCAATGCCCAAGTTAGGGTCGAATAAACTAAACCACAAGGTAACCAACCCCACAAGGCGCCTAAACCCAGCGCTTTTTTACGGTTATTGACCGGGATGACATGTTTAACCATAGGTGATAAGTAACCCCACAGCCCTTTACCTATTGATTCTATACGATTTAACCATAAAAGCCACTGACCGATATATAAACCCAATAGGATGAGAAATAGTGCAGCAACAAGACGTAATCCAGCAATAGGTAAACCGATATTTTTGGCGGCGATAGAGCCAGTAAAGCCGACAATAGCGCCAATTAAACAATAGCTGCCAATGCGGCCAAAATGATAAAAAAACACGAGGTTTAACGTTGATGATTGTGGTGAACAGGATTGTTGGGGAGAGCTTACTTTAACCGGTATATCACCTTGCATGCTGATTTGACTTGCTGGTTGATTGGTGGATTTATCAATAGCAGAAGTAAGCATGGTGGTTATACCGCCACACATGGCTAAGCAATGGCCAGAGCCAAGTAAGCCAATAATAAAAGCAGAGAATATATCTATGCTCATTTATTATCAGTGCTATTTTTATCGCTTTGTATTTCTTCCTCTTTTTTTAGTTCTAGTTCTGTTTCAATGGTTTTAACTTGAGGTTCATCATCAAAAAGAATACTCATACCCTGTTTTTCTAGATCTTCAAATTGTTCTGTTTTAACGGCCCAAAAAAATAGGTATATACCCAAAGAGGTCAATAAAATGGCAATAGGGATTAATATATAAATAATACTCATATTGTACTCTTTAACTTATTTTTTAAGTAAACGTAATGAATTGGTTATCACTAAAATGGAGCTAGCTGACATGCCAATAACAGCCATATAAGGCGTAATGTAACCGGCTACTGCTAATGGTAATACAATAGCATTATAACCAAAAGCCCATAAGTAATTTTGTAAAATTATTCGACGAGTTCGGTGAGATACTTGTATCAAAGTATTGATGCTACTCAGTTTATTATTAAGTAAAATAACATCAGCACCACTTTTAGTGATGTCCGCACCACAACCCATTGCAATAGAAATATGAGCAGCACCAAATACCGGTGAATCGTTGACGCCGTCACCCGTCATGGCCACTGTGTAATCTTGCGCTTGGGCATCTCTTATATGCTGCATCTTATCTTGAGCACTAAGTCCACCGAACACCGAATTAACGGGAAGTGATTCTTTAAGCGTATTACACGCTATTTGGCTATCACCTGATAACAATAGTGTTTTATTTTTCTTATTGAGGGTTGTAAGTGTATCAAAGGCGTCATCACGGATTTTATCAACCAAGTAAAAAGCTGCAATGGGTTTATTATTCGCCATTAAAATACAACTGGCACTGTTTACATTAATTTCAGATGACTCTGTTTGAAGATTACCAAGAGAGGCAAGTCTTTGTAACCAGGTGTATTTACCAATGGCGTAATCAATATTATTTATAGTGCCACTGACACCTTGACCAGAATGAACTTTAACTTGATTAGCCGTTAAGCTGTAGTCTCTATGTTCGGTAAACGGTTTCGCGATAGGGTGTTCAGAATGAGCCTCTAATGCAGCCGCGATAGCGAGTATCTGTTCTTTGTTATAAAGTGAACTTTGATCGAGTAGCTCCACTTTACTGATGGTAAATTCACCCGTAGTTAACGTGCCTGTTTTGTCAAAAGCGAAACAATTTATTTGGGGCATTGTTTCCATAACATGACCACCTTTGATCATAATACCTGCTCGATTTAAACGTGTAGTAGCACAGGTTAATCCGGTAGGGGTTGCTAATGAAAGTGCGCAAGGGCAGGTCGCTACAAGGACAGAAAGGGTGATCCAAAAAGCTTCTTCTGGCAAGTGCTGTTGCCAATAAATTGCTGTGGCAATAGAGGTTAATAGGATAAGGGCGACAAAATATTGCGCAATTCTATCTGATAGCTGTGCTATTTTTGGCTTGTGCGCTTGGGATTGTTCACTTAAACGAATAAGTTGGCTGAGAAATGATTGGTTAGAAGCCTGTTTGACCAGCACAGTAATATTACCATCACCATTAATAGTACCAGCGAAAACCTTATCATTAACGGTTTTACTAATGGGTAATTGCTCACCTGAAAGCATTGCTTCATTTAATTGGCTTAGTCCTGAAGTAATTATGCCATCAGCAGGTACAACCTCACCTGGTTTAATAATAACGACATCACCTTGAATAAGTTGTTTAGCTGCAACCAATACTTCTTTCTTTTGTTCTTGAGCATTAAGGTTATTGTTCGAGCTAATCACTTTAGTCGCTGTCATTGGCATTAATTTTAATAGATTAGCAGAGACTTGTGCAGCGTGAGAACGGGCCCTAAACTCTAGGAACTTACCAATGAGCAGTAGAAAGGTGAACATGGAAACAGACTCAAAATAGACCTCTCCCTGCTGAGTAATGGTTGCCCAAGCACTCGCGAAAAATGCTAAAATAATGGCAATGGAGACAGGAACATCCATGGATAAACGTTTCGCTCTAATCGCTTTTATTGCGCCAGTATAAAACGGCAAAGCGCCATAGAATACAATCGGGATTGCTAGAAGAAAACTCACCCAGCGAAGATATATTTTATTGTGTTCTGTCATATCAGCGAAAGCACCAAAATAGAGGCCAACCGCTATCATCATTATTTGCATCATTAAGATGCCGCTAATGCCAAGACGTTTGATAAATTCTTTACTTTGTTTTTTATTTCTTATTTCTGCATCATTGGCTTTAAAGGGAAGTGCTTGATAACCAATATGCTCAATAGCCAGTAAGATATCGCTAAGCTTTACCGCATCATCTTGCCATCTAACCGTCGCTCTTTGGCTAGTCGCATTAACGTTTATACTCAATAAACCATTCAGCTTATCTAATTGCATTTCGATAAGCCAAGCACAAGCAGCGCAGCTTATACCATCAATGGTTAATATAGCTTCTTTGCAACCTTCGTCTTGATATATGAATTCGCTCTGTAAGACCGCTTCATCCAGTAATTTATTTTTTTGTAATTGTTCAGGTACAAGAGCTTGGCCTTTATGAGCTGGCTCTGTTCGTACGGTATAATATTGAGTTAGGCCATTTTCAACAATAGTTTTCGCTATTGATTGGCAACCAATACAGCACATAGGCTGCTGAATTTGGCTGATTTCAACCGACAGGTTAATTCCAGTAGGAACGGCTTCATTACAGTGAAAACATTTGCTGGTCATGGCTACTTTCTTAGGAAATTGGAGGCACTGTGATGAGATTTAACGATCTCAGCACAGTGATTAGAACATTATCAACTCGACTAATACGGAACTAATTAACTTATTGGGCTTTTATCGGATCAGGTATTAAATCGATAAAATCACTTTGCGGTAAGCTAATGGTATCTTGGATTTTCCAGTTGTTCTCAAAAGAGGTCAAGGTAAGCTTCCACTTTCCACTTATGCTGTGGTCAAAGTGATGTCTAAAATAGCCATTACCATCCTGAGTTAACGCTAAGTAAAAGTCTCTTTCTTCAAGGGTTGGATGAAAAAAACTGACATTAAGCAGTGGAAAAACTTTTTCAATACCGGTTGGTTTTATTATTAACTCATTATCCTTTAACTGAATAGCAAATCGCATGCCTAATTTTTGGGCCATCTTTACTTTGCCCACTTCTAGGTTGATGGATTTACCTTTTTTATAATAATCACCAACGACTAACGTATCAGGGTTAGTGTTAGCAATGATATAAGTAGTAATACCAGCTACAACAGCGGTAAAAGGAAGAATAAAAACTAACCAAGCCCAAGGCTCACGGTACCAAGAATCTTTCATAAAATGTACTTACGTTGACAGTAGAATATGGGGCAGGATTATACCTTTTTTATTAACGGGCAGCTAGTTTAGAACTATCTAAAAGACATAAAAAAACCCTTGATTACAAACTGTAACAAGGGTTTTTGTAGGCGGGGTTTTAACCGCGCATTACTTAGAGTTTCAACCGATAAGTACTTGTGGCGTTAACCCCATAGTACTCGAGGTTTCAATTCCGCAGTACTATAAGTTAATCTTGAGAAAGACTATAAACATAAGCACTAATTAGGTGAACTTTTTCTTCACCTAGAATGTCTTTCCATGGTGGCATAACACCAGCACGACCATTACGAATAGACTCTTCAATAACACGTTTTGAACCACCGTATAACCAAACATTATCCGTTAGGTTTGGCGCGCCCATAGGCAGACCTAATGCTAAACTACCTTGACCTTCAGAGCCATGACAACCAGCACATAAAGCAAACTTAGCTTTACCTGCTTTGGCTAAATCAGGGTCAACTGAACGGCCACTTAGGCTAATAACGTAGGCAGCAACTTCTTTAACGCCTTGGTCGCCGCCTAAAGCGCCTTCCCAAGCCATCATGCCAGAAGCAATACGACCATTCATAATAGTCTCTTTAATTACTTCAGGTGTACCGCCATATAACCAGTCTTTATCAGCTAGGTTAGGGAAGCCAGTAGTACCATGAGCATCTGAGCCATGACATTGTGAACAGTTTTGAATGAACAAACGTTGACCCACTTTTAATGCATCGCCATCAGTGGCCAAGTCTTCAATACTACGCGCAGCATAAGCTTCAAAGATTGGACCAAATTTAGCATCAGCAGCAGCAACTTCACGGTCATATTGAACTAATACACCAGAGTCTTTAAGTGAATATTCTAACGTTTTAGCTTTTGATTCAGCAATATTTAGAATACCTTGGTTAGAGCTTTTCCAGCCTAAAAGACCAGTCCAGTTACCTAAACCATAAAGTGCAATATAGCCAAATGCCCAAACAATAGTTAATAAGAAAAACGTACTCCACCATTTTGGTAGAGGATTATTTAACTCTTCAATGCCGTCAAAACTATGACCCATTGATTCGCCTTCTTCAACGCCGGCAAAGTTCTTTAAGCACATACGTAGTAGTAAAAAACAGCCTACTAGCGAGCCAAGGGTAAGAACCCAAACCCATATATTCCAGAAGTTAGACATTATTATTCGTCTCCTGTTTGCTATCTGTATCAAGGTGACGTTCTTTATTTTCTTTTGCTGCTTGCTCTTTTAAGGCAAGGTCTTCTTCAAAAATAGAGTTTGCAACTTCATCCATAGAGGATTTACGTTTTTTTGAATAAGACCAAACAACAATGATAATAAACAACGCCAATATAAGGAGGGCGACAAACCCTCTGAGAGTACCGTAATCCATCAGGGCTACTTCAACGCGTGGCCAAGTGATTGCAAGTATGCAATCAAGGCACTCATTTCAGTTTTACCTTTTACCGCATCTTTAGCGCCGTCAATTTCTGCTTGTGTATAAAGCGGAATTGCGTTGCCATTTTCGTCTTTATGGCTACGGTTACGAGTTAAGAAGTTGAATGTTTCTAACTTCTTACCTGTTATTTCCCCATCAAGGGTATTGGTGTTTAACCAATTGTAAGCAGGCATGTTTGACTCTGGCACCACTGAACGAGGATCCGTTAAATGGGCAATATGCCAATCATCACTATAACGACCGCCAACACGTGCTAAATCAGGACCAGTACGTTTAGAACCCCATAAGAATGGATGTTCCCAAACGTGCTCACCAGCAACACTATAATGACCGTAACGCTCTGTTTCTGCACGAAATGGACGAATCATCTGACTGTGACAGTTACTACAACCTTCACGGATGTAGATATCACGACCTTCCATTTGTAATGCAGTGTATGGCTTTAAGTTATCCACTGGCGTTGCTAATTCTTTTTGAAAGAACAACGGCGTGATCTCAACTAAACCACCAATGCTGATAGCAAAAACAGTAAATAAGAAGAACAAGCCAACGTTCTTTTCAACTTTTTCATGTGAATTTTTCATATGGCTCTCCTTAAGCTATTTCTACAGGCTTAAGACTATTGTCTTTAGCACCGATAGTTTTGAACATGTTGTAAGCCATTAATAAGAAACCAATGACAACGAGAACACCACCCACAAAGCGGATGAAATAGAATGGGTAAGAAGCGGTTAAACTCTCAACAAAACTATAAGTTAACGTACCGTCACTGTTTACAGCTCTCCACATTAACCCTTGCATTACACCAGAAATCCACATGGCTACGATATAAAGCACGATGCCGGCAGTGTGTAACCAGAAGTGAACATTAATTAAACGGATGCTGTACATGCGACCTTGGTTAAATAAGATAGGAATTAAGTGATACATAGCACCAATTGATACCATAGCAACCCAGCCTAGCGCACCAGAGTGAACGTGACCAACAGTCCAATCAGTATAATGAGATAACGCATTTACTGATTTAATTGCCATCATTGGGCCTTCAAACGTAGACATACCGTAGAAAGATAATGAAACAATTAGGAAACGTAAAATAGGATCATGACGAAGTTTGTGCCATGCGCCAGAAAGCGTCATGATACCGTTAATCATACCACCCCATGAAGGAAGGAATAAAACGATAGACATAACCATACCTACTGACTGAGCCCAATCAGGAAGTGCAGTGTAATGTAAGTGATGCGGGCCAGCCCAAATATATAAAGAAACTAATGCCCAAAAATGCACAATAGATAAACGGTAAGAGTAAACTGGACGCTCTGCTTGTTTCGGTACAAAATAATACATGATACCTAAGAAACCAGCGGTTAATAAGAAACCAACGGCGTTATGACCATACCACCACTGCATCATAGCATCGATAGCACCAGAGTAAATTGAGTAGGACTTCATTCCTGATACAGGGATCACCATTGAGTTACCAATGTGTAAAACCGCAACGGTAAGAATAAAACCACCAAAGAACCAGTTAGCTACGTAAATATGAGAAGTTTTACGTTTAACTAAGGTACCAAAAAAGACGATGGCGTATGAAACCCAAACCACTGCAATGAGAATGTCGATTGGCCATTCTAGTTCAGCGTACTCCTTTGATGAAGTGTAACCTAAAGGTAAAGAGATAATAGCTGCAAGAATAACAGCCTGCCAACCCCAAAAGGTAAAGGATGCCAACTTTCCGCCAAATAGTCGCGTTTGACAGGTACGTTGCACAACGTAATAAGACGTGGCAAATAAAGCACTTGTACCAAAAGCAAAAATTACAGCATTAGTATGAAGTGGGCGAAGACGGGAGTAGGTTAACCAAGGTGTATCGAAGTTTAACGCAGGCCAAATTAATTGTGCCGCGATAAGTACACCTACAAGTGTACCAACGATTCCCCAGATTACAGTCATTACAGTAAACTGACGTACAACATCAAAGTTGTAGTCTACTGCTGACGTATTACTTGTGGTCATGTTAAGGATTCCGCAGTGTTATTATTAATAGAAAGTACTTTTTGCTGTAATACCTAAACATGATAAAGCCTTAGGTATAGGACACAATTCATACTAACTCTATGTGTTTGCTCAATGAGCTGTGAGATATGTCACATCCGTGTAAGTAAATGTTTCAAAATCCCAGCAATTTTACCCTTTGGCGAGGATATAAATCAACAACTATGCGTGTTTATATTTGATGTAGATCAACAAAAGATAATTACCCTTAGATTGGACATGGATATTAAATTATCAAAAAAGACAAAAGTAACTCAATGAGTTAGCAACTTTTTATCAGTAATTGCTCTAATAACAGGTAACAAGTATGACATTGCACAGAGCCACCTCTAGTTATAGACGTTTTTCAGGGAATTGTAAGCGGTGATCTTTTAATTTGATGACTAGTTATCAGCAAGTTGTTTTAAACGGTTTAAAGATAGTAGGACTAGTAGTTTTCCTTTGATACTAATTAATTGTTCTTGCTGAAATTTTGATAATATTCGACTTAAAGTCTCTCGACGAATACCGAGGAAGTTAGCAATATCATGACGACTAATGGTTAACTCTATTTGAGTTTCATTACCTGAGTATTTTGCATAACGCTGACAAATATTAAGTAAAAATGCGGCCAGTAAGCATTCAGCGGATTTTTTACCGATAAGGGCTTGTGTATTACGTTGCTGCACGTAGCTTTGTTTTGTCAGTAACTTAATTAAATTTTGTTGTAATTCCGGGGCTAATTTCGAGCAAGCAGAAAGTGGAGCGACAAAAACCTGACAAACGGAGCTATCGTCCAAAGCGATTGCGCTGTAGTTATAAGTTTCTAAAAATAGAGCATCTTCTGCCATCAACTCACCAGGAAAGCGAAAGCCTACTATTTTTTCAATACCTGCTTCGTTTTGCTGAGATAATTTAAACGTACCAGAGCATACTGCGAATATTGCGGTTAGCGGTTTGGCTTGTTCGAACAACTTTACGCCAGTTACTTGATTGAGCAGGGGCGATGAATTTCTTCCAGCGCTAACTTCAATGCGTTTCGTTAGATAGTTACTGGTTAAATCAATAGCGTGATTTTCAGAACCAATAGGTAAGCAAACAGCTTGCATTGAGCAATGCTCGCAGTCAACGTAACGTGAAGGTTTTTGTTCTGCTGTGGCTTTATTTACTGTTTTATTGGCTTGGGTCATTTACTTACAACGATTATTTTGGCCGTTAATACTTAGGCTAGCTAGTTTACTGGCGTTAGTGGATAATAACAACGTTGCAGTAGAAGGTCGGCTTTACTGTGTAATAAAAGGCTTTATAACGTGTTAAAACAGCTCCCCCTTTTCGGTTTACTATTACTTTTAACTGCTTGTAAGCCTGTGAGTGAACAGAACTCTTCAAGTAATCATAGTGTATTAGTATCACAATGTATTGAAAGTCAGAGCCGTTGTGAAGTCAGTACGGAACTCGGTATTTTCAGTATAAAATTTTCCCAAAATCAATTATCTGACAAGGTTAAAACAGAGCTACCTTTTGTTATTGAATTGTCTCAACTTGCACAAATAACCACTCCAAATAAATCTAACCAAACTACAACAAAAAGTACTAAGCAAAGTATAACTAATGTATCAGCTTATCTAGAAGGTAAGGATATGTTTATGGGCAAGGTACCCCTTTTCTTCGAGCAAGGAGCTAATGAAGGTACTTATATAGCACAAAGCTTATTAGCAAGTTGTAGTGAAGATCAGATGGTTTGGCGTTTGTGGGTAACCATTGAAAGGGGAGAGAAAACGAAAACATTTTTTGTCGACTTTACTAGCCAGCGTTTATAGTTTGGTTTTCAGTTTGAATAAAATGAATCAGAAAATAAAAAAGCGAGCAGTGCTGCTCGCTTTCATCTTCGATGTTTGAATAAAGGTAGAACTTAGCCGTTAAATATTATTAGTTACATCAACAGCCAGCTTTAATCGCTGACCTGGCTGTAAATATTTATTTCTATCAAGATTGTTCCAACGCTCAATATCACTAATTCGCACATTAAACTTATCTGCTATACGTGCAAACGAATCGCCACGGCGGACTTTATAGGTAATATTGCGCATAATAGCGTTTTCAACATTGTTAACCGCGTCACGGTTGGCAAAGTTGGATTTATTCGTTTTGCGATTTTGTTTTTGCCAAATAACTAATTTTTGGCCTAGCTTTAAGGTATCTCTTGGAGCAAAGCCATTCCATTTGGCAATACTTTTACTATTCACTTTGTATTTTTGGCCTATATCCCATAAGTTATCTCCCGATTTAACGGTATGAACTACCTTAAGGCCTTTTTGCGGTCTACTCTGTTTTTTGGCAATACGTTGTTCTTGCGAAAAAACATAACTGTCTAGTGATTTAGCTGCTACAGGAATCAGTAAATGCTTGCCCGCCCGGATTTGATTACCCTTGATGTTATTAACTTGTTGGATTAATTCTACCCGTGTATTAAATTTATTGGCAATAACACCTAAGTTGTCACCGTTTTTAATTTTATAACGTTGCCAAGCGAGTCTGTCTTTCTTGCTTAGTTTGCTGAGTCCGAGCTCAAATTTCTCTACACTGTGAGAAGGTAATAATAAACGATGAGGTCCATCAGGATCTGTGGCCCAGCGATTAAAACCAGGGTTTAAGTGTTGTAATTCTGCTAAAGATAAACCGGCTAAGGTTGCTGCTTTGGCTAAATCGAGTTGTGATTTAATATCAACCTGACTTAAAACACTTTTATTGTCGATTGAGTAAAGTGATAAGTTAAAAGCTTCAGGGCGTTTTATTATATCTGCTAGAGCTAATAATTTTGGTACATAAGCACGGGTTTCTTTTGGTAAATCAAGTGACCAAAAATCGGTAGGTTTACCGAGACTTTTATTTTTCCTAACCGCTCTTCTAACACGGCCTTCACCTGAGTTATAAGCGGCTAACGCTAGCATCCAATCGCCATCGAAAAACTTATTTAAGTATTTTAGGTATTTAATGGCACCTTGGGTTGAAGCAACAACATCACGTCTGCCGTCATACCACCAGTTCTGTTTCATACCAAAGCGTTCACCAGTGGCAGGTACAAATTGCCACATGCCTGAAGCGCGACCGTGCGAATAAGCAAAAGGGTCAAAAGCACTTTCTACAATAGGTAACAGTGCTAACTCAATAGGCATGTCATTTTTTTCTAATTCTTCAACAATATAGTGAAGGAATGGCTCTGCACGTTTAGCGACACGTTTAAGGTAACTTGGGTGCTTTACGTACCAGTTTCTCTGCGAGACAAGACGTTTTTCTTCCGGTATATCAAAGGTTATTTGGCTACGAATGCGTGGCCAAATATTATTGTCATTAATAGATTTTTGATCTTTCAGCGTGTTATTTACAGAGAAGTCAACATCGGCAACAGGGTGGATAACATCAATGCTTTCATCAGCTAACAGTGCTTGATTTATTTCAATAGGATCTGCAGTTTCAATTTGAGACGCTGCAATTTGATTATCAGTGATGGTATTACTATCACTTTGGGATAGGCTTTGACAGCCAGCTAAAAGAACTACAACGGGTAATAATAAATACTTCATGGATAACCAGTAAAATCAGCGGGAAATTAAAAATGATTCAGCAGATTAGCATATTTAAGCAATAGGTGAAAATAGATCCCGCGATAATGGTATAAAAACTAAGTAACTAAAAGTTATCTTTCCATGCTCTAATCACCGAAAAAACCTCACTATCACTACTTTTATTTTGGTTAGTATAGGCTTGTGCGGCTAGTTTAATCGACTTCTCGTGGCAACGTAGAAAAGGATTAATTAGTAGTTCTTGCGCTATATTCGTTGGAATAGTTGCCTGATTTTGTTGACGCTTATTATCTACTTGCTCTACATAGTTATGCAGGTCACTATTATTGGGTTCAACGGCTAAAGCAAAGGCTAAATTTGCTTGAGTATACTCATGAGCGCAGTAGATTAATGTATCAGGCGACAAGTTTGCCAGCTTAGTCAACGAATGATGCATTTGCTCAGGCGTGCCTTCAAACAATCGCCCACAGCCACCTGAAAATAGAGTGTCACCACAAAATGCCATGGTATCGTTATGATAAGCAATATGGCCTTTAGTATGACCAGGTAAGTCGAGCACAGTAAACTGGCAATCAAGTTCAGCTAAGTTAACGGCATCGTTTTCTTTGAGTGTGACATCAAGTTGCGCAATACTTTCGTTAGCTGGACCGTAAACAGTTACCGGCCATGCTTTAGCTTCAGCATATTCAAGGAGTTTTTTAATACCGCCTACATGATCTCTGTGATGGTGGGTAACCAAAATAGCAGCTAAGATGACATTGTTTTTTTCTATGTATTCTATACAGACAAGCGCATCACCGGGATCAACAAGCGCTATTTTATCTTTGTTTTGACCGGAAATTGCCCAAATGTAATTATCGTTAAATGCTTTAATTGCCGTAACAATAGGGTGTAAGTTAGCCATAAAAGATTTTACCTGTAGTTCGTTATATACTTAAGTTGATTATACGCCTAAAAGAAGCCTCTATGAAACCAGCGTTAGCTTTTCGACAGCCGCACTACCCAAGTTCATGGCAAGCATTGCCTAATGGTGAGATCATCAAAAAGGCAATTGAGCAAGAACTTGCCCCTTGGTGGCCAAAGTTTTTTGGTTACCATTTGATTAAGGTGGGGGCATTAAGTAGTGAAATTGACATACCAGATTGCACTATAAACCATCAAATAAATATTAGTAGTAAAAGTGACTTAGTCGATGTGGTTGGTGATATTGATGATTTACCGCTGCAAGAGCATAGTGTTGATGTGTGTTTGTTAAGTCATGCGCTAGAATTTTCTCTTGATCCGCACCACGTGGTACGTGAGGCTAATAGGGTATTGATCCCCAATGGTTATTTAGTGATAACAGGTTTTAACCCTTTCAGCTTAGCTGGACTTAACCGCTTTACTCCGCATAGAAATCAGCAATCCCCGTGGAACGAACATTTCTTTACACCCATGAGGGTTAAAGATTGGTTACATTTAATGGGCTTTGAAATATTAGCCGACCAGCGTTGTCTTCCTACCAATTTCATTGGCAAAATGAGTGATAACGTTGTCGCAACGTCTTGGCGTAAATTTGCCGGTAATTATCTAACTTCGTTTGGCTCTGTTTATGTCATTGTTGCCAAAAAACGAGTATTACCCTTAACGCCAATAAAACCAAAATGGAAAATTAGAACCGAATTCAGTCCGGTGAAAGTACCGACTATGCGTGTGCATAAAAAGACTTTCCGACATAAAAAACAATAATAAAAAAGCCGCGTTATGCGGCTTTGTACTCTTTAACCAGTGTTCAGGTTATTTATACCCGTTCAAGTGAGGCGGGTATATAATATTACTTAGAACTAGAACTAGAACTAGAACTTATAACTTGCTTTTACATAAGCAAAGCGACCTTGGCTATTGTGAGCATTAGAAAAACTAGTCCAGCTATGGTAACTAAACGGTGGTTTTTCATTTAACAAGTTAGTGGCACCAAGGGTTAATGTGGTATTTTCAAAACCAATGTAATTCACGGCCGTATCAACTGTAATCATCGCCTCTACATCTTCTAAAGTCACGATTTCTGTAACAACATCATTATCATCTTTAACGGTTTGTATTCTTACCGTATTATCCTGTCTGAAATGACCAATATAGTTAACGGCAATATTCGCGCTCCAATCATCCTTTACCCATGAGGTATTGAATGTCCAGCGCATTTCAGGCTGTTCAAAGTCACCCTCCTGGACCTCAATACGTCTAGCGCCCTGTGAACCATCTTCATTAGCCGTTGGTCTAGAATCTTCATAATTTAAGACATAGTTGAGGGCGTAATTAAAGGTGAAATCACCGACATTACTTTCAAGTTTGTAAGTAATGTCAAAATCTAAACCGGATGTTTTAACATTACCAATATTTTCATATTGATCAAAAATTCGAACAACTTCACCAGGATCGCCAGCCACATTTGAAGGTAGGCGTTCTACCACAGTAGGATCGGCACCGAAGGTTGTAAATTTGAATTGAGTATCTTTAGTGATGATGTTCTCAATGTCATAACTATAATAATCAAGTGAGAAGTCAATATCATCGCTAATCTGATAAATAATACCTAAATTGATACTTTCAGACTCTTCTGGCCCCAATTCTTCGTTACCTGATAAAACCGCTGTATACTCTTGTAAATCACAGGCTTTATTGACATTACCAACCGCAGCACATCGCACGGTATCAACTAGCTCAGGTGATTCATCGGTATTACCTAAGCCAATCTGATGTAATGATGGCGCACGAAATGCTGTACCCCATGAACCGCGAAGCGATATATCCTCGTTAACGCTCCATATAAAGGCCACTTTTGGATCTGTTGTTGTACCAAAATCGCTATAATCTTCATGGCGAACTGCTAATTGTAGTTCTACATTATCCATTACAGGTACTGCTAACTCGGCATATACCGAGGTATTATCACGGCTACCATTGGCTTGAGTTGCTTCAGTACCAAAGATATCACCACGTATAAATTGATCATCTGGGTTATCGCTGATGGATTCCTCACGATATTCCGCTCCGACGGCTAACATCAAGTCACCACTAGGCATCTCCATTACTGGACCCGATACAGTGAGGTCCAAAGATTTATTGGTAGACTTACCATAACGTGTTGTTTGAGTTTCAATATAATCTAACGCTTCTTGCGTATTAGTTGAAGGTTCAAAGGGGTTCCATAATCCGCTATCTATTGCTTCTTGCGTTCGACGAGAATTAGGAAAACCGTCTACACCACGTTCAACGGATTCACTTTTGATATAGCTATAGGCCGTTTCCCATTGCCACTCACCGATTTCACCTTCTAAACCGAGTACGCCACGGTAATAATTTGAGCTCACTTGTTTTTCGCGGTTACCAATATCAACCATTCTTCGTCGCATCGTTAGATCTTGCTGGTAAAAATCATGCCCGGGCAGATCGGCCATAGGATGATTAACATTATCGCCTGACATAAAGAGTTCGTTAAAACTCGGGCTAGCTGCGCCTTTTATAACTGTTTTTGAGTTTTGACCATTAATATCAGCAAAACCACGAACATCATCATTTATTTCATATTTACCCGTATAGATAAAACTAAAACGTTCACTTGAGGGGACTGCACTTCCATAAGGAGCATAATCATAACGACATAAGGTGCCAACAATATCTTCTGCTGGGCAGACATCATTGCCAAAAGTATCTGGCAACCGAATGGTTGAATCAGAAGCTAATGCAATAGTGCCTGGATAACCTGAAGAGCTACGTCCATCGTTAGCGAATTGTTTTCCAGTTCGTGCTTTTTGATTTGCCGTAGCAGTATAATCACGGTCACTGTTCATGATTTCTTCACGGTCAAAATAATCTAACACAAAAGTATGGCTAGCTTTTTCAGAGGTACTTCCCCAAGCTAAGCTTATATTTGTTTCTTGACCACCACCATCGGCGGTATCACCTACTTTGGCAGAAAGCTCAGCTCCATCATAATCATCTTTGAGGATAATATTGATAACACCTGCAATTGCATCTGAACCATAGGTGGCTGATGCACCATCTTTTAAAATATCGACTCTTTTGATTGCGGCAAGGGGGATGTTGTTAATATCAACAAAGGCCGTGTCAATTTCGTTGGCAAAGGGTGATACGGCGATGCGTCGACCATTGATTAAGATTAACGTAGAGTCAGCGCCTAAGCCACGTAATGAAACACTCGAACCACCATTGCCTGTGCCATCACTACCATTACCCTGAGTAGAGAAGGTTCCTTGGCCTGCAGCCGGTAACTTAGTGAACAAACCAATTAAATCAGTTACACCTGTTTTGGCGATGTCTTCTGCGCTTAATGAAGATACAGGTGATGGCCCTGCCATATCACCTCTTTTAATATGTGAGCCTGTGACTTCAATACGTTCAACTTCTTCAACTTCAGCAGCTAAACTACTAAAACTTTGACCAGCAAAAAGTGCTGTTGAAATACTTAGCGCAAGTAAATGCTTTTTCCCTATTAACGATTTCATAATGTGTTCCTTTTGATTATTTATAGTTATTATTTTAAATGTCAATACTTCTCAAACGTAACAAAATGACAATAACTTGTTACTCAAAGCAACATCAGACTTGAAAGTTATAGCAAAAACTTTCAACACATGAAACAAAAACATTTTGACACATTATCAAGGGCTTGTTTGTATATTGTATAATTTGTGCGCTCTGCGTGTAATTATAAATGGCTGGCTTAGATCAAAACTAAAAATGAAGTGAGATATAGGTAACGGTGTCAAACAAAGGGTTGATGTCGTATGATATTTAAAATTTAATTTTGAAGTCAAACTCTATGCGTACAAATGAGCTAGAACACTATTTAACTGCGCTGTTAAAGCCACAGCAAATAAAAGATTTCACTGTGAATGGGCTGCAAGTGCAAGGATGTGACAACATTAATAAAGTGGTCACAGGGGTTACTGCGTCTAAAGCACTTATTGAACGTGCTATCAGTGAAAAAGCCGATGCCATACTGGTACACCATGGCTATTTTTGGAAAAACGAATCTTATGCTATTCGTGGCATGAAGCATGACCGCATCAAGGCGTTATTGGTCAATGACATTAATTTATTTGCGTATCATTTACCTTTAGATATTCATCCAACGCTTGGGAATAACGCACAATTAGCTAAGATGTTTAACATTGAAGCCGTTGAACCGCTCGAGTTGGGTAATCCGTTAAGTGTGGCAATGCAAGGGAGTTTTAAGCAAGCGTGTAGCGGTGAAGATTTTAGCCAGTTAATCAATAGCACACTCGATCGCGAATGCTTGCATATAGCTCCGCCGAGTAATAAGCCAATAAAAACTATCGCCTGGTGTTCTGGCGGTGGTCAAGGTTATATTGAATTGGCGGCAGAGCAGGGCATAGATGCCTTTTTATCAGGAGAAGTGTCAGAGCAAACTACACATATTGCCCATGAAATGGACATTCATTTTTTTGCTGCAGGTCACCATGCAACTGAGCGTTACGGGGTGAAAGCGTTAGGTGAACATTTAGCTGAAAAGCATGGAATTGAAGTAGTATTTGTTGATATTGATAATCCGGTTTAAGGCTCATTTAGAGCCTGTACACTCTTTATTATAAATTTACTATGACTTTAATTAAGCAGTGATTTAAACCATTGCACTATCATGCCTAAACTCTCATACCAGGCAATAGTGCTTTGCTCTAACTTCTTACTGCTGGGCATATAGTAAGGCCAACTCTTACTGCCCTCTGAATTTCTTACCCAGTAACCTGTGGGTGCTGCAATAGGGTATATTCCTTCTTCCTGAAAGTAATTCATAGAGCGAGGCATATGGTCAGCATTCGTTACCAGTATCACCTGAGTGCCTTGAACTCTCGGCGCAATTAGCTCTGCTTCTTCTTCAGTATCTTTGGGGAAATTTTCGGTAATAATCTTTTGCGCTGGAACACCTAAAAGTACCAGTGACTGCTTTACGGTATCAGCATTTGAGACCGAATTATGCCCACCATAACCTGAAGTGATTATTCTTGCTTCCGGGTGTATTTGATAAATACGTAACGCCTCAACCATTCTTTGTAATGAACAAGTTTTCAACTGGCTAGTTACCGGTAATTCAGCATTGGTATTATGACCGCAACCTAGTACGACAATATAATCAATTGGCACATTACTTCTAACATAGGGAGGGTAATCATTCTCAATAGCAGTCATCACCGTATCTGAAAAAGGCGGAAAGGCGCTGATAAAGAGGATAACTAACGCTGCCGATATACTCTTAATACTCTGTTTTGGTTTTTTCCGATGAACTATGAGCGAAAAAATAAGTAATAACAGCACTATATTAATAGGCATGATCAAGACGGTTATGATTTTTTTAAGAAGAAATAAATCCATATGATTTAACTAAGTTACCTAGAACATTGATAATTATTAACTATAACAATTATTTTGATAAAGTGCTTGTTCAAACAATGTTTTAAAGTGTCATATAAAAGTCTGTTGCAATATTGTGCAAAATCGGGTCTAATGATTTCGCATTGTGGTTTAGGGTGAATACTCTAAACCACAATGCACCAGAAGAGGTGCGAAACTTAGGTAGAAAACGCGAGGAACCACATTTCCAAGGACCGTTTTTGAGGGAAGTTATCGCCGAGAGTATTTAAGAGTGGACTTAAGTATTCGGTCACTAAGGTTGAATCCTTATGGCTGTCACCTGACGTATTTGTTTAATGATGCCTAACTAATTAAGTATCATTAAGCATCAAATAATAGGTGGAGAGCTTCTGGCTGAAAAAGTTTCGTTTATTTGCTGTTTACTCTATTTCCCTAAACAACAAAATACACCATTCGTTAACTACTCAGTCATGCTCTTCCAATAGTTGTTTACTCGGTTAATACACCAGTAAATGATTAGTGTTTTTATGGGAGAAATTTATGAATTCAGTACAATCAACATCTTCATTAACCGTAGCTAAGTTTGGCGGCACCAGTGTTGCTGATTTCCAAGCAATGTTACGATGCGCACATATTATCAAAAATGATACGAGCAACCGATTAATTGTTGTTTCAGCCAGTGCTGGTGTGACAAATTATTTAGTGCGTTTAAGTCAGAAAAATATTCCCGTTAATGAACAAAAGGATATTGTTGAAAATATCCGTGTGATTCAAGTCAATATTACTCAGCATTTATCTAGTGAAGTTGAAGCCGCGCTTAATCAAGAAATAAACAGCTTACTTGATGAGTTAACGCAACATGCTTTAACACAATCACTACAATACTCGACCAAAACCACTGACGCGATTCTTGCCTTTGGTGAGCAATTTAGCTCACGTATTTTTGCACAAGTTTTACAATCTATTGATGTTGCTGGTGGATATTTCAATGTACAGCAAGTGATGAAAACTAATAGCTTACATGGTAAAGCGGTAGTCGATATCAATGAGCTAAGTAAGCAATGTACACTACTTCTCGCACCTAAACTCGTGGATAAAGTAATTGTTACTCAAGGGTTTATTGGCCAAGACAGTCACGGTCATACAACGACGCTAGGCCGAGGTGGCTCAGATTATTCAGCAGCGTTACTTGCTGAAGCGTTAAATGGCACGAATTTATCCATTTGGACTGATGTTGTCGGTATCTTTACCACCGATCCACGTATTACTGATCAAGCACGCGCGATAAAAGAAATTAGTTTTGGTGAAGCGGCTGAAATGGCTACCTTTGGCGCTAAAATATTACACCCAGCGACGCTTATCCCAGCAATGCGACGTAATATTCCGGTTTTTGTTGGTTCAAGTAAAGAGCCAGAAAAGGGCGGTACACAAATCAAAAAAGAAGTTGAGTCTAACCCAACGTATCGTTCAATTGCTTTAAGACGAGAGCAAACGTTAGTGACGGTAAAAAGTCCCGCTATGCTCCATGCTAGTGGCTTTTTAGCGAAAGTATTTGGTGTGTTAGCTAAACATGAATTAAGTGTTGATTTGATCACCACCAGCGAAATTAGTGTCGCGTTAACCTTTGATAACCCAAGTGGCTCAACGCAATCATTAATTACTAATACGGTTGTTGCTGAATTAGAGCAACTGTGTGAGGTGAGTGTTGAGAATGGTTTGTCGTTAGTTGCCGTTATTGGCAATGGTTTAACGGGCGCTAAAGGTATTGGTCAAAGCATTTTTGAAACGATAAATGATATTAATATCCGCATGATTTGTCACGGTGCTAGCGCCAATAACTTATGCTTTTTAGTTGATGAACGAGATGCCAATTTTGTGGTAGAGAAATTACATAATACCTTGTTTTCTTAAAATGTAACTTCTCATAAGATTTAGATATTTTAAAGAGCAGTACTTAAATATTGCTCTTTAAAATAGTGTTTACCTATCCACTCTTTGATTACTCATCTTATCAATTAACTGATCCAAATCTAGGGTCAAACTCTTTAACTTTTCTGGTGTTAATCCAGTCACCCCAAACATTTTTTCAGGGATATGTTCAGCGTCTTGTTGTAGCGCTATACCCTTTGCCGTTAATTTAATGATAACCACGCGCTCATCTTTAGACTGACGGATTCTGCTAAGTAAGGCTTGAGTTTCCATGCGTTTTAATAAGGGTGACAGTGTGCCTGAATCTAAATCCAGCTGACTACCTAACGCTTTAACCGAAATACCTTCTTTGTGTTGCCATAAAACTAGCATCGCTAAATATTGAGGGTAGGTCAGTGCCAAGTCTTTTAAAATGGGCGCATAGAGTCTGCACATTAATTTATTTAAACTATAAATTCGAAAACATAGCTGTTTTTCTAGTAGTAAATTATTACTCATCAGCTATTTCAACAACTTTTCAATATCAGCGGTTATTGCTTCAGGTTTAGTTGTTGGAGCATAACGTTTTACCACTTCGCCTTGGCGATTAACTAAAAACTTAGTGAAATTCCATTTAATTGATTTAGAGCCAAGAATGCCAGGGGCTTCATTTTTTAAATAGTTAAACAGTGGCTCTGCGTTATCGCCATTGACGTCAATTTTATTAAACAGTGGGAATTTTATATTGAAGCGTAAATCACAAAATTGCTGGATCTCTTCATTACTGCCCGCTTCTTGTTGTTTAAATTGATTACAAGGAAAAGCCAAAACTTCAAAACCTTTAGCTTGAAATGAATCATGTAGCGATTGTAATCCTTGATATTGAGGAGTAAAACCACAGTTACTGGCGGTATTAACAATAAGTACAACTTTATCGGTAAACTGTGTTAACTCAACAGTTTCTTGTTGATTGTTCTGTACTGAAAATTGATAAATATTACTCATCTAGGTTATCCCTTAAAGTTAAATAGAAAGCCTGTTTTAATGGCTAAATAATCCAATGTGAATTGCACTAAATAAAGTTGCGCGCAATCTTAATGAGTTTATTGTAAATGAAAATTGATCAATTGCAAAGTTGCTAGAGCAAAATAAAAAACTGAAGTAAACTGACTTGGTTGAATAAATTAACAAATTAATGAGTGAAAGGTATATATATGAAAGTAGCATTTATTGGTCTTGGCGTTATGGGTTACCCAATGGCAGGGCATTTGAAAAATGCCGGTCATCAAGTATGTGTATATAACCGTAATAATGATAAAGCCTTAGCTTGGCAGAAAGAATTTGAGGGTGATATTGCGGCAACGCCAGCGCTAGCATCAAAAGGTTGTGACATCGTCTTTGCTTGTGTAGGTAATGATGATGACGTAAGGCAGATTGCGTTAGGCGAAGACGGGATTTTCGCAGGTCTTGCTAAAGGCAGTATCTTTGTAGATCATACAACGGCATCAGCAGAGCTTGCCATTGAGCTTGCTGCAATTGCAAATAAAAATGGACAACACTTTTTAGATGCACCCGTTTCAGGTGGCCAAGCTGGTGCAGAAAACGGTGTGCTAACAGTGATGGTTGGTGGTGAAGAGGCAGTCTTTGCAAAGGCTGAGCCTGTTATGGCTGCATTCGCTCGTTTTAGCCAAATAATGGGCCCAGTAGGCTCAGGTCAATTAGCTAAGATGGTCAATCAAATTTGTTTTGTTAATACCGTACAAGGCTTAGCCGAAGGGTTGAACTTTGCCAAAAAAGCAGGATTAGACACTGATAAGTTACTTGATACTATTGGTAAAGGCGCGGCAGGCTCTTGGCAAATGGATAATCGTGGCAAAACGATGTGCGCGGGCGAGTTTGATTTTGGTTTTGCCGTTGACTGGGTAAGAAAAGATCTGGCTATCGCTTTTAAAGAGGCTGAAAAATTAGGTGCTGATTTAACGGTAACTAAACAACTTGATGGTTATTATCAAGAAATTCAAGATAATGGCGGAAATCGTTGGGATACGTCTAGTTTGATCTCACGCTTTAAAAAGTAATTAATAAGATTATTTAAACTTATCTAGCTCGAACGTAACTTTAGTTTGAGGAGATTTGAAGTTATATCTACTTACTTCAGGCTCGTATTTGAAAAACGCCAGACTACTAGTCTGGCGTTTCTTCGTAATGCAGTATCACATTATACTTTAGAGGTTAAATACCATTGGTACTGTTGTTAACATTAATATTACTATCAAGCCAATAGCAGCTATATTTAACCAAAACCCAGCTCTTGCCATATCGGCAATACGTAACTTGCCCGAACTAAATACAATGGCATTTGGCGGTGTTGCTACGGGCATCATAAATGCGCAGCTAGCTGCTAATGCTGCTGGAATTACTAGCATCAGAGGTCCATCAGTGAGTGTTACTGCAATGGGTCCGAGTAAAGGTAAAAAGCTTGCTGCAGTGGCCGTATTACTAGTTACCTCTGTTAAAAATAATATGGTGATTGTGACGATTAAGATGGCACCAATAACAGGGAACGTTGAGGTTGCTTCAAGTTGAGTCGCGATATAAGCCGCTAAACCTGATTTTTTGATCAAGCCTGCTAATGCTAGACCACCACCAAAAAGTAATAATACTCCCCAAGGTAAATTCTTGGTGTCATCCCACGATAAAATACGGATATCTTTTTTACTATCAACGGGCACAATGAATAACATTAGTGCGACAAACATAGCAATACCGGTATCAGATATGGCAAGCCCAGTCAGTTTCGCGAGTAGAGGTCTAAATATCCAACCTAAAGCTGCTAGGGCAAAGAAAAACAGTACTAACTTTTCACCTTTTGTCATATCCCCTAATTCTTGTAACTTAGTTTTAAACATACTAGTGGTATCAACTTGCTCCCCTTCATTTACTTGATAACAAACACGAGTCAAAATGACCCAGCACATGACTAAGAGTACTGCAGATAGTGGCACACCAACAATCATCCATTGAGCAAAGCCTATTTCAATACCATAGCTATCTGATAAGTAGGCAGCCATCAGCGCATTGGGTGGCGTTCCAATTAAAGTTGCTAAACCGCCAATACTCGCTGAAAAAGCGATGGCTAGTAACATGGGTTTTGAAAAGTTATCTTTGTTATCTGAATTTTGTTTTTGTCTAACCATTTCAATAATCGATAAAGCAATAGGTAACATCATTACTGCGGTTGCCGTATTAGACATCCACATTGATAAAAAGGCGGTCACCAACATTAAGCCACCAATTTGATGGCTTGGCTTAGTACTCACTAAAGACATCGCTTTTAAAGCGATACGTTTATGTAAGTTCCAGCGCTCCATCGCTATTGAAATGAAAAAGCCACCGAGAAATAAAAATATTAGCGGATGGGCATAGGATGCGGTTGTTACTTTAATGGGAGCTATGCCAACAATAGGCGCCACGATTAAAGGGATAAATGCAGTTACCGAAACCGGTGTTGCTTCA
This sequence comes from Colwellia sp. 75C3, assembly GCF_002836255.1. Classification (GTDB taxonomy): domain Bacteria; phylum Pseudomonadota; class Gammaproteobacteria; order Enterobacterales; family Alteromonadaceae; genus Colwellia. Next base: position 232,102 of record NZ_PJAU01000055.1, read on the forward strand.
GATATCCACCATGTTGCCATCCACAATGCCAAACCTAAGGTATGCCATGCTGCTGGCGACATGCCTTCAAAGGGAGATGGAACTAATAAGGTTATCAGCATTAATGCTGGACCTAATATAAGCATACGCATTGGCGTTGCCTTGTTTTGAATGTCACTCATAAATTTCCTCACTATGTTTTTTATAACGATATTGTTTTTTTATAATAGTTCTACACGATGAAGTGCAAAGATACTGCCATGTTTTTATCTGATTGTTATATATGGCTTTTGTTGTTTGTAGATGTTTTTTATTACACCTAAAAGTATTGATATCCACCCATAAATAAACTCTGATGAGCGGTAAACCGCCCAAATAAATTGCACGCAGTAGGTTTTAAGGTGATTTAAAAAAAGCATCGGCTTAATTGCTAAGTTTTACTCATGGTATTTAGCTAATAGAAGGTGTGTAGAAAGCTCTGGATGATCTTTGCGAATAATTACCTAATGCGTAGTCGCATGATTAGTTAATGGTGAGCTTAATGTGGGGGGATTTCTATATACCCTAATAAGTATTTAGGGGGATATCCCCCCAATAATTAACAAGTGAAAATCCCTGTGTTTTTATAAGTGTTTGTTAGCGTTATTTATATTTTGATTTTTATCATTTTGTTTAATTGGCGTGAACATTGCGATAACAAGGAGTCAACGTAAGCCTTAAGGCGATTGACTCCAATACCAATATAAAAACTTCTTAAGATAAAGGGGAACAACATGAAACATATTCAAGTAACCACGTCAGGTAAAGCAGATAGAACAAATAAAAAAGGCCATGCAGGTAAATCACTTTTATTCACGGCATTGTTAATCAGTTGCACAAGTGCCAATGCGACTGAAGCAGTAGATAGCTCTTTTTATGGCTCATTGCGTTTGGGGGCTGACTATGTTGATAGTGGTACTTCCGATGACGCGGCAAATGGTCGAGATTATTTAAGCCGAGTTGGTGTTAATGCCGAAGTTAAATTAGCAGATGGTTTAACGGGTTTAGGTAAAGTTGAGTACGGTTTACGCGGGGATGATGGCGTTAATTTTAATCAAAATGAAAAAGCGGGTATGCGCCAGATATATGTAGGTCTAAAAGGTGATTTTGGTACCGTCACTTATGGCTCGCAAACTATTATATGGCATCAATACGTACGTAGTGCGTATTTTTCTGATGCTTTAGACTCACTGCGCCAAGGTGCTATTCGTGATGATGATATGTTGCAATGGCAAAAAAGCTTTAACCATTGGAAGTTTGGAGCCGCCATTCAAACAGAGCAACAAGATGGTGATTCTATTGATCAATACCAACTAGCGGGTCAATATCATAATGAAGGTTTAAAACTCCAAGTTGCTTTAGCCGCTGATCAACAAGGCGAAAATACCGGTAACTTATATGGGCTAAGAGCTTGGTATGATATCTCCAAAGCATTCACTGTCTCAGCATTTTATCACTTGGCAGAAAAAGACTTTGATATCTATAAGGGTAACTCCTCGGGGAATGTTCGTTTAGTCTCTGCAAAAGATTCAGGTAAGGTCGGAGGGGTAACTGCTTGTGCTGATGAAGAGCGTTCAACGGCAGGTTTATATGGAAAATGGCGTCAAGACAATAACCAAATACATGCTCGTTATGCTGTTAATACTTGTGAAGTTAAAGGTGATGTAAGCTCTATGAAAGTTGAGTACATCCGTTACTTCTCTAAGAAGTTTCGTCTGTGGGCATCATTTGAGCAGTTAGATAATGACACCACTCGTTTACCATCAACGGGAGAAAATATGTCGGAAATGCAACTTGGTGTTCGATTCGATTTCTAACATACCCATAGGTACCATAAACACTGAAGAGGTATACTCTTATGAATATGCTTCTTGATTGTTTACGGACATGCAAAGGCATGAGCTAATTTGGCGTAAGCGGGTGTAGAATTTGATATGGAACAAAGTGTTTTTTATCAGACTAAATAGCTAATGAACTACAGTAAACAACGTGTTAACTTGAAAAATAGGTAAGCAATAGTTGGTTTATGCCAATCCCATTAAGTTTGTGATCGTCTCATGGGCAGTAAAATAATTTAATGACATTGGTATTATTCACAAGGTGAATTCTTTTGGTCAATCAAGGTAAATCAAAGCGTAAAAACTATATAGTGTCCATCTTGGTGGTTGTTGGCTTATTGCTGACTATTGAACTTACCCAGCTGATAGGTATGAATAATGCCTATCAGCAAATGCATCAACAATCGAGCCAGCAGTTATCTAATTTAGTTGGCTATATAGAAAATATTCTTGCTCGTTTTGATAAAATTCCCAAAGTCTTATCAAAACACCCCTTACTGACACAAGTATTAATGTCACCCAATGAGCATAACAAAGTGACTAGGCTAAATGAGCTGTTGGCAGATGTGCGCACGATGACTCAAGCGTCAGATATATACCTTATTGATAAAAATGGTATCACTATTGCGGCAAGCAACTGGCAACTAGCTACCTCATTTGTCGGCATGGACTTTACCTTTAGACCTTATTTTCAAGACGCTTTAAAAGGTAAACTTTCGCATTATTACGCCGTAGGGTTAAGCAGCGGCAAGCGAGGTTTTTATTATGCTTATCCGGTGATGTTCGATAAGAAGATTATTGGCGTTATCGCATTAAAACTCAGTATTACAGATATTGAAGAGCAATATAAAAAGACAGTATTAACCGATAGTTTTAACTTCCTCATTGTCGCACCCGATGATGTTGTTTTCATCTCAGATCGGCCCGAATGGCGATTAAAAACCATTGGTAATATCTCTAAAGACAAATATAACGAAATAATAACCGCTAAACGTTATACCGATAAAAAAATATCTTCGCTCAAAGTGACTGACATTTCAAATTACTACCTGCCCAAAAATCTCAGTAGTAAATTACTCGAAGTGACTAGCGATAATAAAACCGAGCAAGTACTGGCCATGCAACAGTTGATGAAAACGGCTAATTGGCAAGTTCATCTATGGCGCTCTGTTACTCCCATGCAAAAGCAACAGAACTTTTTAATTATACTAAGTGCCAGTGGTTACTTTTTGATTGTTTTTTTATTGTTATTTACCAATGAACGACTTAAAAATGCCCTAAGACTTAAGCAGTCTCAACAGTTGTTAGAAAGAAAAGTTAAAGAGCGCACAGTAGACTTAAGTGCCAGCAATGACAAATTGGTTGAAGAAATAGCGCAGCGCCAACAAGCGCAAACTCAAATGAATAAAATGCAGGAAGAATTGATTCAATCAGAAAAGTTAGCGGTAATTGGTAGTATGTCAGCGGGTATTAACCATGAAATTAATCAACCTTTGACGGCTTTACGAAGTTACTCAGAAAATGCGCTTGCCTATCAAGCACGTAATATGACAGATAAGGTGAAAAACAACCTGACACTCATTATTGGCTTAGTCGATAGGCTGAGCGATATTGTTAGTCAGTTTAATAGTTTTTCTAGAAAAAGTACCGGAATTGCAACAGCAGTTAATGTGCACACCAGTCTTATGGCGGCAATGAGTATTGTAAAACACCAAGCGAAAGCGGCCAGCGTGACGTTAATCAGCAAACCTTGCTTAATACCTTTGTATGTTTTTGGCGATGCCATTCGCTTTGAACAAGTACTGGTTAATTTATTAAGTAATGCGATACAAGCACTGAGTGAGCAAGCAGATAAACAAATAACGATTGCGGTTATAGACGAAAAAACGCAGGTTATTATTGAAATACGAGATAATGGGCCCGGTATTTTAGCCGATAATATTGACCGAGTGTTCGAAGCATTTTTCACTACCAAAGATAATTTTGGCTTGGGTTTAGGTTTATCTATTTCGCACCGTATTATTGAGTCTATGCAAGGTCAACTTAACGTAAGTAATCACCCCGATGGCGGTGCTATTTTTACCATTAGCTTACCTATAACGCAGGTTGAGTAAGGAACATTATGGAAACTAAACAATTAGGCGTGGTCTTTGTTATTGATGATGAAGAGCATATACGAACCGCCATTGAACAAACTTTTGAGCTACAAGGTTTTGAAGTTCGGACATTTTCACAGGCTCATCAATTACTTAACCAGCTAAGTGATACTTGGCCGGGCGTTGTCATTAGTGATATTAATATGCCTAAAGTTGATGGCCATCAGTTGATGAAAAGTATCAAAATTATTGACGCAGATATCCCAACCATCTTACTGACTGGTTTTGGTGATATATCGATGGCAGTTCAGGCGATACGCAATGGCGCCTATGATTTTATTGAAAAGCCATTTAATAATGATGATCTGGTTGATACCGTAAAAAGGGCACTAGATAAACGTGCTTTAGTACTTGAAAACCGACAGTTAAAACAAGAAATAGAAACGCATTGTTCACCTGGCCCTCGAATCTTAGGCAATTCTCCCAACATTGTACAAATGCGAAATATATTGCATCAAGTGATGGATGCACCGGCAGATATTATGATTGATGGCGAAACAGGAACAGGCAAGGAATTAGTCGCACGTTACTTACACGACCATAGTATTCGCCGGGAATGTAACTTTGTTGCCCTGAACTGTGGTGCCATTCCAGAACATATCATTGAAAGTGAATTATTTGGTGCCGAGAAGGGCGCTTATACCGGCGCTGATAAAAAACGCATTGGCAAATTTGAATATGCCAATGGTGGAACTTTATTTCTTGATGAAATCGAGAGTACGCCAATGGCATTGCAAATTAAGTTGTTAAGAGTGTTAGAAGAGCGAAAAGTGGTGCGCTTAGGCGCGAATGAAGGCATAGAACTTGATGTTAGGGTGATTGCCGCAACTAAGGTCGATTTATTAGAGTTATGTGCTCAGGGCTTGTTCCGTGAAGATCTGTATTATCGTTTAAATTTGGTTAAAGTCGATATTCCTCCCTTGAGAGAACGTATTGTAGATGTACCCTTACTTTTTCTACATTTTGCGCGTATCGCTTCTGCTCGTTATAAAAAGGAATTGATACCGTTAACACAAGAGCATAAAGCACAGTTATTAAGTTATGAATGGCCTGGCAATGTAAGAGAATTACGTAATTTGGCTGAGCGTTACATTTTATTAGGAGAGGCGGCAGCGTTTAATCTTAAAACAAATGCTAACGTCAATTCAATGCACAGTAGTATGGGGCTTATTCAGCGGGTTGAATTTTTTGAAAAATTTCTGATCGAGGAAGCACTGGCTAATAATGAAGGCTGCATTAAAGACACTATGGAAGAGCTTAATTTAGCAAGAAAAACACTTTATGATAAAATGAAAAAATATGAATTAGAGCGTAAAACTTATCAATAACCTTTCGTGAATAGGTCTGGTTAGTATTTGATTATTCTGCTCAGTTAATAGCAGAATAATCAAATAGCCTTTAGCCAGTAATTAATCAACAGTTACCGTTTAAGTTGATTATCCTTGCAGAAATTCATACAAAGCTTTTAATACCGACATCTTTGCTTTATCAGTCTCATGTTCATGTGCAAGGTTTTCAATTTTCATCATAAATTCATCAATAGATAAAATACCTTTACCGCCATATTGAAGCTTGTTTTGGCAATGTGATTGCCATTTTTCCTGCTCTTTTGTTGATAACGTATGTGGGTAATTTCTTGCTCTATAGCGAAATAGCAATACGCTTAAACGTTCATCTTGAAATTGAAAGGGATGATTAGCAAGTTGCTCGGGTGATAAACCATGCAAAATATCCATTTGCGCTTTATCGCTATGACTAAAGAAGTTTCCGCCATACAAGGCTTGCTCAGCATCAACGTCATCATTATCAAAATCCGAAGTAGCAAACACATCACTTAACTTATCTCTTAGCTCAGCATGTTTTTTTAGTAAACTTAGGTTTTCTAAGCAAACATCGCGCGGTATTGCTAAGCGTGCTGCGTTTTCAGGCAATAATGTTTTTGCTGGCGCTATAACCGGACATTTATTTACATGAATAAGCTTTACCGGGATTGGCAACTCATCTGGCGCTAAATCGTCATAACGAGTATATAAACGCGCTTTAATATCTTCAGCACTAAGGTCTAATAAAGGCGAAATATCACGTGCTAAATCGACACAGATCACCGCGTTTTTATTAACCGGATGGTAACTTACAGGTGCAAACCAACTGGTACAACCGTGAGCCGACGATACCTTACTTGAGGTATGCACAATGGGTGTCATATCAGCAGTATTGATTAGATCTTTAACTTGGTTTTTATTCTTTAAATTAAATATAAAATCGTACAGTTTAGGTTGTTTTTCTTTAATCAATTTTGCCATGGCTATCGTGGCATAAACATCACTCATCGCATCATGTGCTGCTTCATGAGCAATACCATTAGCTGCCGTCAATAACTCTAAGCGGAAACTAACAACTTCTTCACCATCGCGATCGACTGTGGGCCAGTTAATGCCTTCAGGGCGCAACGCATAAGTAGCGCGCACCATATCAATAATATCCCAACGGCTATTACCATTTTGCCACTCTCGTGCATAAGGGTCGTAGAAATTACGATAAAGTAGATAGCGAGTCACTTCATCATCAAAGCGAATATTGTTATAACCCGCAACACAAGTATTAGGGGTAGAAAAAAGCGCATGAATTCGCGTAGCAAACTCAGCTTCAGACAAGCCTTCACGCTGCGCTTTTTGCGGTGTAATACCCGTTACCAAACAAGCTTCTGGGTGAGGTAAGTAATCAACGGGCGGTTGGCAAAAAAACATCTCAGGCTCGCCGATGATATTGAGATCGAGATCGGTGCGAATGCCGGCAAATTGAGAAGGCTTATCAAACTTAGGGTTTATGCCCCAGGTTTCATAATCGTGCCAAAGAATCGTGGGCTGTCCTGTATCGTTCATTAATATTCACTCTTTAGCTTTTAGTTGTTTTTCAGTGTTGATGACATTGTTTATCAGTACGTGATAATCGAGAAAATCCTGAACTTATTGATAGAAATTATTTTTTGGTTCAAGCTAGCACTAACACCGTTATTGCATTCAATTATCGCTCTCGTTGGGAAGGGAAGCAACAAAGAATTCAAATTGCTTGTTATCCGGCCAGTAAAGTTACAGAAGTAATACTTATTAGTTATTTTACATTAAGTTGTCACTTCATTTTTACCTGAATACAGCTCTAATGATAGAATAATCATTCTCGTGTTTTTTTCTTCTCTGTATTTAGGTTTGTCATTGTAAATGAAATATATCTCTTCAAGTGTTTTCGGTCGGTTTATTGGAATATCTACAGCAATAGAAATTAGTGACATGGGTGTAACCATTGAAGTTAAAGACCGTTGTATCAAGCTTCAATGGGAAGAACTGATTGTTCCACCAGTATTTAATCTGAGCTTCCTCGGACAAATAATTTCATTTAAAACGGCAAAGAAAAACTATAGTTTTACCATGCTTAGCTATAGCTCAAAGCGACTACAAAAAACTAACTGTGAACACCTTTGGGCAAATGCCAATATTAAACGTGTTGAAACGTTATTAACCACTATAGAAAAAATCACTACTAATCGATATTTACGCCAATCAACAATTGAATCTATTCAATCAGCAGTAGATCAGGAGTGTAACCGGTGGTTTCCTTGGTTTAACTCAAGCAAGTTAAATAAAGCTGGCAAAGCCAGAGTAACTATTGCAGAAAGGCTACAATCGCTATGGTATTACCAAAGCTGGCAAGCACAGGGCATAGCTGGTTGTCGTGAAAGCTATATCAATAAACAACTTCAAACGTATAAAGGCTTTTTTGATAAGGTTGAGTCTAATCCTTTAACACTTCGTCAGCGCAGAGCCTGTATTATCGATAATGATAATAACCTGCTGCTAGCTGGCGCTGGTACAGGTAAAACCAGTGTTATGGTTGGTCGGGCAGGGTATTTGTTGAATAGCCAGCAGGCGAAGAGCAATGAAATATTACTGCTCGCTTATGGTCGTAAAGCGGCAGATGAAATGGATGAAAGAATAAAGGATAAGCTAGCTACTAATAAAATAAGCGCAACAACTTTTCATAGTTTAGGGCTTAATATTATCACCCAGGTTGAAGGGAATAGACCTAACTTATCGATATTTGCAGAGGATGAACAATCAAAGTTTACCTGGATTAAAAGCTATTTTAAAAAGCTCATCAATGAGCAGGCTCAATATCGTGAGCTTATTCTAGAATATTTCACCAAGTACTATTACGTTGAACGAAGTTGTTTTGATTTTAACAGCCTAGGTGAGCGTTATCAGTACTTTAATGATAACGATATTCGTAGCTTTAAAGGTGAGCAAGTCAAAAGTTTTGCTGAACTTTATATCGCCAATTGGCTTTTCACTTACGGTATAGAATATCGATACCAAGCTAAATACGCCTATGATGTGAAAACAAAAGATAATAAACAATATCAGCCTGATTTCTTCCTTCCAAAACTAGATGTTTATATTGAATATTATGAGATCGATAAAAATGGAGATACACCCACTTATATTGATAACAATACATACCACGAAGGTATCAAACACAAGCAAGGCATTCATAATCAATTTAAGACTCAATGCCTTGAGTTTACCTATGCTCAGCATAAAGAAGGTAAGTTACTAAGCAGGTTAATGGTGCTATTGATTGAGCGACAAACACAATTAAGTTTATCACCGGCTGAACTAATCTCTAGCAAGTTAGTATCTACAGAGTTAATACTGACCACCATAAATGAAAGTGGCAGAATAACGGCGCTTGCAAAAACATTTTCTCAACTCATTGGGCTATATAAGGCGGCTTGTTTTAATAGTACTTTAGACAATGCCTTGGAAATTACTTTAAGAGATAAGGTTATTGCTCACTCTGAAGATCCAAAACAGACCAAAAAAGCGCTAGCATTGCTTGAGCCTATTTTACTCGCTTATGAAGAACGCTTAACAGGCCTCACTGAAATTGATTTTGAAGATATGATTAATAAGGCGTTAACCTATGTTCAATCGGGGCAGTTTAATTCTCCGTGGCGTTATATCATGGTAGATGAATTTCAAGATATATCCGAGCCTCGGGCGCGCTTAGTTAAAGCGTTACGCGATAATAATAAAGAGTGTTCTGTTTTTGCTGTAGGTGATGATTGGCAGGCTATTTACCGCTTTAGTGGTGCTGATCTTACTTTGACCACAGACTTTTCAACTTATTTTGGCGCAACGACTCAATCTGTATTAGATCTAACGTTTCGATTTAATAGCCAAATTGGCAAAGTCGCAACAGATTTCATTAGTAAAAATCCAGCACAAATTAATAAAACCATTAAATCGTTGAAGCAAGTTAAAGCGCCAGCTGTATCTCTGATTAAACGAGATGGCGGTCAATTTAACTCACAAAAAACAGTACTTATCGATGAAATGGCAAATGGGGCTATTGATGAGGTTTTAGCTGCTATTTCAATTAACGTTGGTAAGCCGGTAAATGTCTACTTATTAGCACGTTTTTGGTTTCTCTTACCAAGCAGTACCGACCTTAAAAGATTGAATAACCAATACCCTTTATTAACTATTGAGGCTCACTCTTTTCATACATCAAAAGGAAAGGAAGCAGATTTTGTTATTATTGTTGGATTGAAGAGAGGTGTTCATGGTTTTCCTTCTGAAAAAGAAACACCAGCCCTTATTGATGCACTGCTGGCGAAAAAAGAAACCTTTGCTTATGCAGAAGAGCGCCGATTATTCTATGTAGCGTTAACTCGAGCTAAAGATAGAGTTTATATTATTGCCGATATGGTCGATGCCAGTTGCTTTGTTAAAGAACTTATTGATGAACACAACATTGAATTGCATGAATTTGAAAGTACATCAAATCAATCGTTGATAACTGACTTACATTGTACAGTTTGTGAAACCGGACAACTAAAAAAACGAACAGGCCAGTTTGGCGATTTTTATGCTTGCTCTCATTATCCTCGTTGTGCGCATAAAGAAAAGCCTTGTGCTAAATGTGACAGCCCAATGACAGCTAAACGCCATCCAGATTTTAAAGTTTGCTTGAATGACTCATGCAGAAGTTTAATACCAAGGTGTGAAAAATGTAATGCTGACATGATTTTACGTTCAGGTAAAAATGGTGAATTCTGGGGATGTGAAAACTATAAAGGAAATGAGCCGATGAGTTGTAAGAATGCCTTAGATAACGCAAAAGTAAACTGGCCAGAAGCAGTAGACTAAGCCATAAATTGCCCAATCCAGCTCAATATTCGTTTTATAAATAAGCTATCGTATTCATACCGCTAAAATTTATTTTTGTTGTTTTTTTACTTCTAAATAATTCGAGCTAAGATAAATATATAACTCGAATTATTTAATGTCATGCATATGCCTTTCAGTTTACTTAAAAGTGATGAAGATAAGCCACAATTAAAACCATGGCGAATACTCATAGTTGATGACGAAATAGACATACATACCGTAACAAAAATGGCACTGAAACGGTTTGAATTAGAAGACCGTGGGGTAGAGTTTTTAAGCGCCTTTAATTCAATTGAAGCAAAGCAAGTTCTTGAAGAAAATGATGATATAGCATTAATATTTCTTGATGTTGTTATGGAAACTGACGACGCTGGTTTGAGAGTGGCTAAATGGCTGCGGGAAGAAAACAAAAATACTTTTACTCGCATTATACTCAGAACAGGACAGCCAGGGCAGGCACCTGAAGAAGAAGTTATTATGACTTATGATATTAATGACTATAAACAAAAAACGGAGTTAGACAGAACAAAATTATTTACTACGGTTGTGACTGCTTTAAGGGCCTATCGAGACTTGATTAAAATAGACCAATCAAGAACTTATGAAAGGGCTTATAGGTTAGGGTTGCAGCAGGTCATTGAATCGACGACTGATTTACTTGAAAAGAAAACATTAAAACATTTTTTTAATGGATTATTACAACAAGTCGTTTCTTTAATTCATGTCGATCAAAAAGGTGCTTTAATAAAACCGGTTGATGGAGCTGGGACTATTTGTTACGCGAACGATTATCAAATCATTGCTGAGTGCGGCAATATTTCATTAGATAATGGATTAGAAGCTAAAGCCATTGAGTTATTAGATGAAGCTAGAAAAATAAAAGGCAGTGTTTATGATGGCGAACACTATGTTGCTTACTTCCCTTCAAAGAGTGATCAAGAAAGTTTATTGTATTTAAAAGGCAATCAAATTGAGTTATTAACGGATGTTAATGTTCAATTGCTTAATTTATTTTCAAATAGTATCGGTATTGCCTTTGATAATTTATTACTGAATGAAGAAATAATTAAAACACAAGAGGACTTAATAAACCGATTAGGTAATGCAGTAGAATCTCGCTCGAAAGAAGCCGGTAATCATATCAAGCGTATGTCAGAATTTTGTTTTGTAATAGCGAAGGAGTTGAAACTCTCTGACAGTGATTGTGAAATTTTAAAGCAAGCAACGCCAATGCATGATGTAGGTAAAATATCTATTCCAGACAGCATACTTTTAAAACCAGGTAGATTATCTGACGAAGAAATGGCTATCATGAAGCAACATGCTGAGATGGGTTTTGATATCTTAGCGGGCTCGGATAGGCCTATATTAAAAGCGGCGGCGATAATTGCGCAACAACATCATGAAAAATATGATGGAACGGGCTATCCCTCATCATTAAAAGGCGAAGAGATTCATATATTCGCAAGAATAGTCGCTGTTGCAGACGTGTTTGATGCATTAATTCATAAACGTTGTTACAAAGAGCCTTGGGCGTTAGAAGATATTTTGAAACTACTTAAAGAGGAAACCAATAAACATTTTGATCCTGATGTAGTCTCTGCGCTTATGAATAGACTTGACGATATAGTTCAAATAAATATTGAGCTAACCAAAAGCGACTGTTTGTAATTCTATGGATATTAACAAAAACGCTGATAAGAACTATCTCAATGTTATAAATGCTTTGTTGAAGATATCTTCGCTTGTTTTGTCTAAATTAACTCTTCCTCAAATCTATAAAAAAATCCATAAGATAATTTCTGAAATAATCTATGTAAAAAATATAGCCATATTTTTATACGATCCCATTGATGAGTTAATTGTGTTTGATTACTTTGTCGATGAAAAAGATAAAGTAATCTTAGGTACAACCATGCCAATTGGAGAAGGCCTATCTTCTTATGTCATTAGACAAAACACACCTTGCCTTTTTACAAGTGACGATCAAAAAGAACTACAGGCGAAGGGTAAAATTTCCCATATCATTGGCTCTCTAAGTGAGAGTTGGATGGGTGCACCTATCTCTAACGATGAAGGCATCCTCGGCATTATCATTATACAAAGTTATTCAAGTGATCATATGTATGAGGAAGATGATCTGCAGTTACTTTCTTTTGTCGCTTCCAACTTAGCTATTGTTCTTCAGCAACGAAAGTTTATAAATAAAGAAATAGAAGATAAGGAATCGCTTGAATGTGGCCTAACAGTCATCAAAAAACAAAACTTAGCATTAGAAAGTATGATGGATACGCTAAAAGAGACGCAAGATGAGCTTGTCCAAAAAGAGAAAATGGCTTCCCTTGGTAATTTAGTGGCGGGTATTGCCCATGAAATCAATACGCCTATAGGTATATGCGTAACAGCAATAACTAACTTACATCATCAATATAAAACGTTGAAAAAGAAAATAACAAATAATACGGCATCAGATAAACATCTAGATTACTTTTTTGAAGATGTCGACGAAGCTTGCACCATCATTGAGTCAAATACCTTAAGAGCAGCAAAACTCATTAATAGCTTTAAAGAAATAGCGGTTGACCAATCTTCAGAAGCCTCACGTGAGATAAACATGAAAGAATATGTTGATGAAATATTGCTTTCGCTGCGTCCTATTTTAAAGAAATTACCACATGAGATACTTGTTGAATGCCCAGATAACTTAGTAGTGAAAACAATACCGGGCGCAATTTCGCAAATACTTACCAATATGATAAATAACTCAATTATTCATGGTTTACATAATATTCAGAAGGGCTGTATACAAATCAGCATTATTCAAGAAAATGATTTTCTACTTATTTGTTATCAAGATAATGGTAAGGGATTAAATGATGGGGAGATAAAAATGTTATTTGAACCTTTTTATACCACCAAAAGAGGCAGCGGTGGCAGCGGGTTAGGCGCTCATCTAATTTATAATTTAGTAACGTCGACTTTAAATGGTAAGATCACTGTTCAAAGTGAACCTAATAAAGGTCTTCGCTATGATATATCCATCCCAACTCAATTATCTTAGTCTGAAACATCGTCTAACGATTTAATAACCATCATTTTTTAAAATTTATGTATACTACTTTTATAGTCTGCAATTGATAAAACCATCTGGCATTAAACGAGGTCGTACTTTTTGAATCAAATATTTAGTCAATTTTGCTTAATTCTCATTCTTATCATTACAGGTACTACCTTTTCGGGGGCTTGCCAAGCAGGGCAGAAAGTTAATCAGTCATTACCGGTTAATGCTACGGGCATGGTTTATGTCGAAATACCTCGAGGGCTTGTCAAAATACAAGGATGGAATAAGCAGGAGGTTATGATTCAGGGTGAACTAGACGATACGACTAAGCAGTTAGTATTTAAGACTAAAAACAATAAAACTTTGATCAAAATTAATACCCAGGGACAACAACATTGGGGAGATTCCAGTGAACTCAATATATTTATGCCACAACAATTACAATTACGTTTTAAAGGAATTGATACGTCCTTTAGCATAACCAATCTAAATAATCATATTCAAGGAAAGTCCATTAGTGGTGATTTAGAGGTGAAAAAGTCACATGGAAAAATTAAGCTGTCGGTAGTGAGTGGTGATGTGACACTGATTGAGTCTTCAGGTTTTACTAAAATAGAATCAGTGAGTGGCACGGTGAATTTTTCAGGTGATTATGAGCAAGCATTTCTTAAGTCTATGTCAGGCGATATCACCGCTAATATTGCCGGTACAGATAAATTAACAATCAAAAATATTTCAGGTGATACTCAAATCAGCGGTCTAGTTAAAAGTAAGGCGGAGTTAAAACTGTCTAGTGTTAGCGGTGACATATTGTATAAGGTAATTGGTGAGCTAAACGCAGAATGTAAGGTAGTTAGCCAGTTTGGTGGCGATATTATTAACCAGCTTAGCGATGATTTACCCATAGATGGAAGTTTACATAAGAAAACACTGAGCTTTATTTCTGGTGATGGCTCTGGGGAATTAAGTATGAATACTATCAATGGCTCAATTTCCATAGAGAAAGTGACTAATGAATAAGTTAATGCTTAGCGATATCAGGGAGAAAATAATTGGATAGATTCTTAGCTCAATTAAGACATCGGCAAGTATTTAAGGTCGCCACTATATATGCGGTATCAGCTTGGCCATTAATCCAAATAGCCGACTTAGCTGTGCCCGCACTCGGACTACCAGACTCGGTGATGACAACATTATTACAAGTCTTTCTCGTTGGTTTCCCTGTTTCTTTGATTTTTGCTTGGTTGTATAATTTTACTGCTAAAGGCATTGTCAGAGTTAAAAGTGGTGGAACTCCAGATAGTACACCGCAAGCTAATATCCAAACAACCTTATCTGTTGCAGGATCATTAGCTTTGGCGGTTGTTGTTACTTTAGCTTGCCAACTCTGGTTAGAAGGTCAAAACCCTCAAACATTGCAACAGAGCCCCGTAGCGGTTAGCGGACAAATACCTATCGCTCAAGAATCATTATCGATTAACAAAAAAGAATCCATTGCTATTTTACCCTTCGTTCCCTTCAGTAATGATCCCGAAGATGAGTTTTTTGCTGATGGGATGGTCGAAGAGTTATTAAACTTACTCGCTAAAATTCCCGACTTACAAGTTGCCGCTAGAACGTCTTCTTTTGCTTATAAGGGTGTCTCAAATAAAACTATTGTAGAAATAGGTCGGGAGTTAGGAGTAGATACAATTCTCGAAGGCAGTATTAGAAAAAATGACACAACAAATAAAATTCGAGTGACAGCTCAGTTGATAAAGGTAAGTACCGGAGAACATTTGTGGTCAGAAACGTATGATCGAGAATATCGTGATATTTTTCAAATACAAGACGATATAGCTAGAGCTGTAGTCAATAAAATGAAAGTCACTCTGCTTGGGGAAACAACCCCATTTGAAATGATTGCCGAAACTAATAATGTTGATGCTATGGTCGCTTTTGGAAAAGGTCAACAAGAGCTAGCACATCGTACTGCGCCATCAATTAATAAAGCGTTACAGCATTTTCAAGAGGCAGTTAAATTTGATGAAGGCTATGCTCGTGCATTTGTTGGTATTGCAAATGCTAATATTTTACTTGCCCTCTATGGTGATTTACCAAAAGAACAAGCCAATGTCGCGGCGAAAGAGGCCTTAACTACTGCCTTTACATTAAATCCCAACTTAGCTGCGGCACACGCGACTCAAGGCTTATTGTTAAGCCGAAGTGATGTTACAAAAGCAGAGCAGTCATTTAAAAATGCAATAGACCTTAATCCTAATTATGCAATGGCGTATATGTGGTATGGGTCTTTACTACAAGGCCGTGGCGATGTCAGTGGCGCTCATAAGTTGTTTGAACAAGCGTATGTTTTAGACCCAAAATCTCCTATTGCAGCATACAATGTGGCCTGGTGTTATTACCAAGCAGGCTCTGAAAAAAAAGCGATGGACATATTTTCACAAATTATAAGTAATGACCCTTATTATCCTGGAGCTTATAACTTAGTAGGCGATATCTTATCAACACGCGGTAGGCTTGATGAGTCAATCAATATGTATGAAAGAGCACTTGATGTTGACCCGATAAATAAGGAAGCAATAAGAGGGTTACTGATTGCGAATATGGACATGGGAAAAGTTGAGAAAACACAGCAATGGTTTGATTATGCGAGTAAACAAGAGTCACAGTTTTCAGCAGCAGATATAAATTTTATGAAAGCACGTTTCTATGCTACTCAAGGAAATGTTAATAAAGCCCTTAGTTCGTTAAAAAATATCAAATTCACCGACGAACAAAGAGGCATGAATTATTATGTTGAAGGTGAAATTGCCTTTTACCAGGGGAAGTATGTTCAGGCTATTACTGCCTTTGAACTACTTCGCAGTGAAAAGTCGAAGAACAGTGACTCTTTTTATTACGTATCGGAAGGCCAGTCGGCACTTCATTTAGCTTATTCCTATATACAAATAGAAGAGCTGGAACAGGCAACAACGATTATTGATGGCTTTACTCAATTTTTAGACAAGGGTAAAAGCAAAAAATCTAACGAGCCTTCGTATTATTATAATATGGCCTTAATTAATTCTTTGAAAAATAATACAAGTGCAACTTATCAATATTTTCAAGGGGCTATAGATGCGGGTTGGATAAAGGTTTGGCAAGCAGATTTAGAGCCAATTCTAGCGAACATGAATAAAGAACAGCAGTTTGGGCAAATGATGGGCGGCATAAGAGCTCGACTTGCTACCATGAGAGCGCGTACTAATGGTGACAATACCTTTTTACTTGCTGATAGTGACACTTTCTAGAAATAACATATGACTAATATTGGTTTTGGAGATAGTAATTTCAATTTTGCAGTGTATATTGCAAATAAACCTAACATGCTTGAATATCAGCACCTGACTGAAGTTACGGCATTAGTTCAAGGTGAAATAAACGTTATTAACCAAGCGTGTGGCAATGGCTGGCGAAAAGTCTTTAACGTCTATGCAAAGTTGCTCTACGCTTTAGACAAAAAGTATTTTGTTTATTCAAATAAAGCATCTACTTGGCAAGATTATCGTGATAAATACTTATTGCAAGCGCAAAGTAAAACAGCACTGTTATTTTCAGCACCACAATTAATGGCCGGTAATAAATTAAACACAAAAACTGTGCATATTATCTGTGGTAAAGCTCATGCAAAAGCATTACTCAATAGCGGTAAACTCATCGCGAATTTCGTTTGGCTAGATGATGAATTTGCTATTGATAAAAGAAATAAACTTATAGTTTGTCCGTATTTTGATTATCGACAACTGAGTAATATCAAAATTGAGCGCTTGGCAAGATTATTACGAAGTTTTAAAACGGGCTAGAAAGACTACCCAGGGTCTGTAACAAAGTATATTAAACAAAATTCGGGCTGAATAAAGCAAACTAAGCCAAGCCAAACTGAGACAACCAACCAACTGACCAAAAAATCCAGCCGTCATTCCCGAAGTTTCTGATCGGGAATCCATAGCGTTACCAGCATAAAAAACAAATAATTTGCTTTTTCTATTATATTGCTAATACTTAACATGTTTTTATAATCGTTTACTTATATCCATGATGAAGTGTTGAGTTAATTGTGTTCGAAGTATATCTCTACATTATGACATCACACCATAGACTAGGAATATTTTAGGAAGCTAACATGGAAAAGTCAGGTTTTGATTGGTTACATGTATTATTGGTTGATGATAGCGTTACGATATTAAGTTATGTGAATAAAGTACTAGAGCAATCTTATGATATTCGCCACATTCATACGGCATCTTCTGCTCCTGAAGCCATGCAAATACTCCGTCAATCGAGTAAAATAAATTTATTATTTCTTGATTTAAATATGCCGAATGTAGATGGTATTCAATTATTATCACAACTTAGCCAGCTTGATTACAAAGGTTATGTAGTCATTATGAGCGGTGTCTCTACGCAAATTATTTCCTCAGTAGAATCATTAGCGAAAACCTATGGTTTGAATTACATTGGTACCTTATTAAAGCCCATCCATGAATTAGATTTTCAATACATTATTGATAAAATAGGCAGCTCTCGTCATAAAAACTCATCGGCTGAATCACTAAAGGTTTATGAAATTATTCGAGCGATAAAAAATAATGATATTGAAGTGCTTTATCAACCCCAAGTTGACTTAACTACCCGTACCTTCATGGGCGTTGAAGCTTTATGTAGAATGAATCACCCCAGATTAGGAATGGTTTCTCCTGATAGGTTCATTGATAAAGCAGAAGAAAGTGAGCTTATTATTCATATTACTTTAGCGGTCTTAAAAAAATCGATAGGAGATTGGAAAAAGTGGTATCAGTTAGGCTTAAATATTAAGTTATCGGTAAATGTATCACCTATTGCATTACAACAGATTGAATTTGCTGATACCATTTTTATGCTGCTGAAAGAAAATGATATGCCAGCTAGCAGCTTATGCATTGAAATCACCGAAGGGGTTATGGCGAGTGATCGAGCACAAGAATTAATGAATCTAAACCGTTTGAACATGCGAGGCGTTGAAATAGCACTAGATGACTTTGGTCAAAAGCACTCAACCATTGAACGCTTGCAAAACTTGCCGCTAACTTATTTAAAGCTAGATAAAAGTTACTTTATAGATAACAAGGACAATATGAACCAACTGGCACTTATTAACTCCAGTATTTCAGTAGCCAAAGATATGAACATAAAAACCATTGCTGAAGGTGTCGAAAATAATGCAGTTATGAGTTTAGTTACTGAAATGGGCTGCGATATTGGCCAGGGATTCTATATAGGCTGCCCTATGGCTGCGAAGAAAATATTTAACTGGCAACGTGAATGGGATGCTTTAACCTAGTAAGTCATTATGCCCATTATTTCCTACGTTTCTTCTCGTAAATTAATGTTATTCACCAGACAAAACCGAGTAATATAATAAGTAAGGAATCCGTCATTCTCGAAGTCTCTGATCGGGAATCCATGTTTTTCATTTACTTAAAAGTTATAACAACTACATCCCCCTTTAATTTTGCTAGAATTCTTCGTATAATGCGGGAAATTTTATTGTTGCTCGTTAATGAATTACGAACAACAACAGCCAAGCGGAAATGGTGAAAAGTGTCAAAATCAGTAGAAAGCTCAGTCGAAAACTCTCAAGTAATATCAAATGATGCAAATATTCAATTGTTACAGCAACAATTACTTCAGCAGCAACTACTTTTACAAAACACTCAAGACCAAGACGATGAAATCGACTTAGCTGAACTTTGGCGCGTTATTTGGGCCGGTAAATTTACCATCATCATAATCAGTATGATTTTTGCCGTAGCATCAGTTTTCTTCGCGCTATCTAAACCTGATATTTATAAAGCATCGGCAATATTGGCACCCGCTTCAACTGAAGGCGGGGCAGGTGGCCTTAGCGCAATGGCAGGTCAACTGGGTGGTTTAGCCAGCATGGCTGGTATAAACCTTGGCGGCGGCGGGGTTGATAAAACAGCGCTAGCGTTAGAGATATTGAAATCACGCTCATTCATTGAAGACTTTATTACTAAACATGACCTGTTAGTACCATTGATGGCGTCAAAAAACTGGGATATGGCATCAGATAAGCTAATTTTAGATGATGAACTATATGACAAAACGAATAATAAGTGGATTCGTGAAGTCAAAGCACCTAAAAGAGCTGAGCCATCTTCATGGGAAGCTTACAAAGAATTTTCTGAATTAGTGGTAGTTGCTCAAGATAAAACCACTTCAATGATTAATATCGATATTGAATTTTACTCACCCGCAATAGCAAAACAATGGTTAACATGGTTAGTCCAAGATATTAATGAATTTATGCGCGCACAAGATCAAATCGAGGCAAAAGCGTCAATTGACTATTTAACAAATCAACTCGTTAATATTAAAGTTGCTACCATGGAAACTGTGTTTTACCAGTTGATTGAAGAGCAAACTAAAAACATGATGTTAACTATGGTGAAAAAAGAATATGTATTTAAAACCATAGATCCTGCTCAAGTACCCGATACCAAAGATAAACCTAAACGTGCACTGATTGTAGTATTAGGTACTATGCTAGGTGGTATCTTATCGGTATTAGTGGTACTTATCCGTTATTTTAGTAAAAAAGATAAATAACTTATGGGAAGTCTGGCAAAGACGATTGATTCAATAGAACAACTTGCTAGCTTGAACCCTGACATAGAAGTGTTATGGCTCTAGAGCAAGGATGCAAGCATCAGTAACAAGCGACTATGATTTGGCCATAGCTTTCACTGATTATATTAACGATCCATTTGAGCGACGTTTAAGGCCGGAACTGCTTGCATTATCTTGGACAAAAAAACTAAATACGTCGTTATCTATAATTGATATTAACCAAGCATCATACCTATGGCTTATACCATTGTTCAAGATAATACAGTTATTTACGGAACTAATAATTACCGTTGTATGGTTGAGGAGCAACAAATCATGTCAAAATGGGAACTAGATTATTGTTATCATAAGGAACACTATGCCTAATAATTATGCCGATGCTATTCAGGAACATATTAGCGAATGTGTTGAGGATTTAGACAGTATTCATTAATTGTTAAAGCAACGCTCTTGGAGCCGAGTGAACTAAAAGGTGCAGAGCACTTATTGCAAATTTTAGTTGAATCTTACATTGGCGTAGCCAAACACTGGCTAAAGCAACAAGGTAAAATATTACCTAACGATGCTTACAGTGTTTTTGAAAAGCTAACTGAACTACAGCTGATTTCTGTAAATGAACGCCTTGAATGGCAAAAAGTGATTGGTATGAGAAATGCCATCGTGCATGATTACTTAAATTTAGATGAAAAAGTGAACCGGGCAATTATTGTTAACCAGTTATACCTTTCACTACAAGAATTCGCAATCACAACAATCGAAAAACTAAGGACTTAAAAAAGTAAATTACTGTTTCAATGAGAGCGATGTACATCCTTGGTGGTCGAGATATTTATACTTATCTTATCGTTCAGTAGAATCTCATTGTTATCCGGGCGTGATTAGTTCATGAATAAAGTATGTACACCGATAACACTTCTTTTTTGTACTAGTGTATAAAATTTATATCTATATATGAATTCTAGTGCTAACTCCGCAACTTCATTACGAATTAATACAGTTTTTTTTGCTGTAATAGTGCATAAACTCGAGTATACTATGTCGGTTATAAAACTTAGTGATTTATAACGAAATCAAATGATGGTGGTTGATTGATCGAATAAACAATAATTTAGGATTAGAATTATGTTTATTTTTGTTATCTACTTTTATAATTAATTTCAAATTAGTTTTAGGCTCTCAGAGAGAGACTTAAGCTACCATGACCGGAAGCTAAATATGTATATCTTTGCTACAGCTGTTACTGCATTTTTATTTGCATTCATAGCTATTAAATTTTTCAACCCTGTAGCAATAGAAATTGGCTTAGTTGATAAACCTTCTGAACGTAAACATCACGCCGGACATATTCCTCTCATCGGAGGCATTTCAATCTTCTTAGCAGTACTTGCTGCTAGCCTCCTCTGGTTACCAAATACTTTAGAACTTCGTATGTACCTTATCGCTTCAGCAATGATGGTGTTTATTGGCGCCCTGGATGACAAGTTCGACTTACGTGTACGAGTACGTATTATAGGTCAAATAATTATTGCAAGTTTAATGATCTACGGTGTAGGTGGTTATATTTCAAACCTAGGGGATTTATTCGGTTTTGGTGATGTTACGTTAGGTCCATTAGGCATTATCTTTACTTATGTAGGTATTATCGTAGTTATCAATGCTTACAATATGATTGATGGTATTGATGGTCTTATTGGTAGTTTAAGTATTAATACTTTCACATCTATCGCTATTCTATTTATTATGAGTGGTCAAACTAATTACCTAAGTTATCCTCTGATATTAGCAACTGCCACAGTGCCGTATTTAATGTATAACTTAAGTTTTTTTGAAAAATTCTTTAAAAAAGAATCTAAAAAAATATTTATGGGTGATGCAGGTAGCATGTTTGTTGGTTTAAGTGTCATCTGGTTGTTAACTATGGGTACCCAAGGCGACCAAGCTTCATTTCGCCCTGTGACGGCACTGTGGATCTGTGCTATTCCTCTGATGGATATGTTGTCAATTGTTGTTCGTAGATATAAGAATGGTAAATCACCATTTAAACCTGATAGAGATCACTTACACCATATATTACAACGTGCAGGTTTATCATCACGCCAAACCCTAGTTGCAATTTCATCAGTTGCTGCTCTTATGTCAGCTGTTGGTTTGGCAGGTGAATATTTTAGTATTGCTGAAAGTGTAATGCTTACAAGTTTTATTTTCATATTTGTGTGTTATGTAATGGCAATCAAACATACAATAAAGTCTGAAAGTACTAATTAAACAATTAAACAATTAAACAATTAAACAAGTGATTTAGTTGTTATTCCAAATTGACTTTTTATTTAAATTTATAACAATATACTATACAGCGACCCTGCTTTGAACTTATTAAAAACCTCTTTTTTGACTCTAATTTCTACAGTTATAAAACTCCTTTCAGCATTAGTCATTAATAAGGTAGTTGCTATTTTTGTTGGACCATCAGGCCTAGCCTTAATAGGCCAGTTTCAAAATGCAACTCAAATACTTATGACACTAGCCCAAGGTGGTATAAGTAAAGGTGTCACTAAATATACTGCTGAATACGGTAAAGATAATGAATTAATACCAACGCTTTGGAGTACAGCAGCCAAAATTGTACTCTTTTGCTCTTTAAGTATCGGTGTTCTTCTTACGTTACTATCCTCTGTACTAGCTGAAAAAATCCTCCATAATGCTGAATATACCTATATATTTATAGTCTTCGGTTTTACATTGGTTTTCTTTGCACTTAATCAGTTTTTACTTTCGATTATTAATGGTCTAAAAGAAATAAAACTATTTATAGCTATTAATATTACCCAGAGTTTGTATAGCTTAATATTTACCTCTGTTCTAATAGCAATATTTGGTTTAGATGGTGCTTTGTTAGCACTTGTTACAAATCAGTCTGTAATATTTTCAATTGTAGTGTGGCGCTTAAGAAAGCATAAAGTAATATTAATTGAACACTTCAAAAAGAGGTTTGATCATAAGCAGGCTAAAAAATTATCAGGCTATTCTTTAATGGCTTTAGTATCTGTTTGTACAGTACCAGTATCACATTTAATAATAAGAAATTATATTGGGGAGAATATATCATGGGAAGCTGCGGGTTATTGGCAAGCGATTTGGTATATTTCCACAATGTACTTAATGATTGTTACCACTGCATTGTCTACCTATTACTTACCCAGATTATCTGAAATTAAATCTAAAGGTGAGTTAAGAGCGGAATTAAAGCAAGGCTACGCAGTTATTGTTCCTGTTGTATTATTGCTATCAAGTTGTATTTATATTTCGAAAGAATTGATTGTGTATGTTTTATTTTCTGATGAATTCAAACCAATGCTTGAGCTATTTAAATGGCAACTTATTGGAGATATGGTTAGAATGTTATCTTTCCTGTTTGCTTATCTTCTTCTCGCGAAAGCAAAAGTAAAATTAGTAGTATTAGGTGAAATATCCTTCTCTGTTTTATTTGTTGTTCTATCTTATGCATTCATTACTCGATATGGGCTGATTGGTGTAACTTATGCCTACAGCTTAAATTATCTTTTATACTTTATATTTACCTTTTTTGCTACTATAAAAATGAGGGGCAGTAATGAAGACGTTGATTTTTAGAGCACTGATGAAGGTTATTTGGATTCGGATTAAAATATTATCGGGAATTTATTTTAAGCCTACTAACTTGATTGGTACAAATTTCCTTTGTTTTGATTGCGACTTCTACTCATTGTATCTAGCTAAAAGATTATCAAATAGCTATATCTGCAAACCAGTTACAATAGGTGAGAATATATTTATAGGAGCAAATGTAACTATTTTAAAAGGTACTGTTATAGGCAATGACTGTGTTATAGGAGCTGGAGTGGCTTTATCAGGAATTATAGCTGCAGGGGTTATTGTATCGAACAAAAATAATTTTACTACTAGCGAAATAAGATATTAGAGGGTTACTTTGAAATTTTTAGTTACAGGTGGAGCAGGTTTTATAGGATCTGCAGTTATACGATATATTATAAAAAATACTAGGCACAGTGTGATCAATGTCGATAAATTAACTTATGCAGGTAATTTAGAGTCGCTTGAAAGTGTATCAAACAATTGTAGATACATTTTTGAGGAAGTAGATATATGTGATCGAAATGTTCTAGAACGTGTGTTTGTTGAGCATCAGCCTGACGTAGTCATGCATTTAGCCGCGGAAAGTCATGTAGATCGTTCAATTGATGGACCCTCTGCATTTATTGAAACGAACATCGTTGGTACATACAGATTACTTGAAGCTACTCGTCAATACTGGCAATCATTATGTGAAGAAAACAAATCAAAATTTCGTTTTCATCACATTTCAACGGATGAAGTATACGGTGATTTAGAAGGCCCTAACGATTTATTTACTGAAGAAACATCTTATGCCCCTAGTTCTCCATATTCAGCATCAAAAGCGTCAAGTGATCATTTGGTTCGCGCATGGCTAAGAACATACGGATTACCAGTAATTATTACTAACTGTTCAAACAATTATGGACCTTATCATTTTCCTGAAAAACTGATTCCTCTAGTTATATTAAATGCGTTGGAAGGTAAACCTTTACCTGTATACGGCAATGGACAGCAAATTCGAGATTGGTTGTATGTTGAAGATCATGCACGCGCACTTTATTTAGTTGCTACTAAGGGGAAGGTTGGTGAGACCTACAATATAGGCGGGCATAATGAAAAAGCCAACATCGATGTAGTGAAAACTATTTGTTCCCTGCTTGAGGAGCTTATCCCTGAAAATACCTATTCAAAAGTGTCAGGTAATAAGCATGGTTTTGAAGGGTTAATTGAATTTGTAACTGATCGCCCTGGCCATGATGTCCGTTATGCTATTGATGCCTCAAAAATTGAACGAGAGCTTGGTTGGAAACCTGAAGAAACATTTGAATCTGGTATTAAAACAACGGTCGAATGGTATTTAAATAATAAAGATTGGTGGAGCCGTGTTTTAGATGGTTCATATACGCTTGAACGTCTAGGAACTAAGGAATAATTATGAAAGGTATTGTATTAGCTGGCGGATCAGGCACTAGGCTCTATCCTATTACTCTCGGTGTATCAAAACAGTTATTGCCCATATATGATAAACCGATGATTTTTTATCCTTTGTCTGTATTAATGCTTGCAGAAATAAGAGATATATTAATCATTTCTTCGCCAGAAGATATTGGTGGCTATAAACGATTATTAGGGGATGGCTCACAGTTCGGGATAAACATATCTTATGAAATACAGCCATCTCCTGATGGTTTAGCACAAGCTTTTATCATAGGCGAAGAGTTTATCGGTAATGATAGTGTTTGTTTAGTGCTTGGTGATAATATCTTTTACGGGCAGGGGTTTACGCCGAAATTGCTTAATGCTTCAAAAAACACGAAAGGAGCAACGGTATTTGGCTATCAAGTTAAAGATCCGGAGCGTTTTGGTGTCGTTGAATTTGACGCAGACATGAAGGCTATTTCACTTGAAGAAAAACCAACAAAACCTAAGTCGAATTATGCTGTCACTGGTTTATATTTCTATGATAATAATGTCATAGAAATAGCAAAATCAATTAAACCTTCAGCTCGGGGCGAATTAGAAATTACCTGTGTTAACAATGCTTATTTGGAACGTGGCGACTTGAAGGTAGAGCTTTTAGGTCGAGGGTTTGCTTGGCTTGATACAGGAACTCACGAAAGTTTATTGGAAGCAAGTCACTTTGTTCAAACAATCGAACACCGCCAAGGTCTTAAAGTTGCTTGTTTAGAAGAAATATCATGGAATAATGGCTGGCTTACTGCCGAAAGTCTTACAGCATCCGCTAAGGCCATGTCAAAAAACAGTTACGGTAAATACCTAAGTGATTTACTTAAGGAAACAAAGTGAGTTTGATTAAGCTAATTGACTTTAAGTCATTAGGAGATGAACGGGGAGATCTGGTTGCCCTAGAGAGTAATAAAGCCATTCCTTTTGAGATTAAGCGTGTTTATTATATCTTTGGTACTGCAGTCGACGTTTCGCGTGGTTTTCATGCACACAAAGCTTTACTGCAAGTAGCTATTTGTGTTTCGGGTAGTTGTAAAATATTGATGGATGATGGTAAAGGTAAAGAAAGTGTAACTTTAAATACTCCTAAACAAGGTGTTTTGATAGATACAATGCAATGGCATGTAATGTATGAGTTTAGTGCTGATTGCATATTACTAGTACTTGCAAGTGAAGTTTATGATGAAGATGATTATATTCGTAATTATAAAAAATTTATTGAAAGGGTTGAGTTATTAAATGACTAAGATATTAATTGCCGGGGCAGGTGGTGCTCCTTCAGAAGGCGTAATAAACTCATTATTACGTAGCGATAAAAAAGAAACTATTTATGGTATGGGATCAGAACCAACTGATTTAATCTTATCAAGTGCGGAAAAAAAGTTTTATATGCCGTATGCAGATACACCCGAATATAAACCGGCTTTACTTAATCTTTTGAGAACAGAGAAGCCTGACCTAATTCATTTTCAAAATGATTTAGAGATATTTCACGCCTCACTATTTAGAGATGAAATTTTAGCAACGGGTACAAAGTTATTCATGCCTGATCATGATGTTATTGATACTTGTGTTCATAAGCATAAGTCATACCTAGCATTTAAGAATGCTGGCGTACCGGTACCTCGAAATATATTTATAAATAATGAAGATGATCTTAAATTAGCATTTGAAGAATTAAGTGATGAAAACGGTAAGATTTGGTTACGAGCATCTTCTATTGGTGGTGGTGGTAAAGGCGCAATACCTACGTCAAGTTTCACTATGGCAAAAGAATGGATAAATCATTACAACGGATGGGGTGACTTTGTTGCGGCAGAAATGTTAGAGCCTGAAACAGTAACTTGGCTATCTATTTGGCATGAAGGTGAGTTGATTGTCGCTCAGTCGCGCGCACGTAAAGGGTGGACTCATGGTAATCGTAGTATTTCTGGTGTTACAGGTGTTACAAAAGTAGGTGTTACATGTGATGATGCACAAGTAACCGATATAGCAACTCGAACAGTTAAAGCTGTTAGTGATAAGCCGCATGGAATCTTTGGTGTAGATATGGCATATGATAAAAATGGTATCCCTAATCCGACAGAAATTAATATATCACGCTTCTTCACTACCGTTTTATTCTTTACCGAAGCAGGTTTAAATATGCCTGAAATATTCAAAGATATAGCGTTGTATAACAAATTCCCTGTTTTAGATAAAAAAATTAATCCACTGCCTAAAGACTTATTATGGCTTAGAGGGATGGACACAAAACCGAGGTTAATCACATCGGATGAAATTAAAGCTGGAATTAACTTCTAGTGAAGGTTTTATTAACAGGGGTCTCTGGCTTTATTGGTTCTCGGCTATTGACCGCACTTTGTGACTGTTTTGGAGCCGATAATGTAATAGCGGTAAGCTCTAAAACCACAAAACAATGTGAAACTATTGTTTATGATGATAATTATTCAATCGACCTCAATCATTTTGATAAAATTTCTGATGTAGAGTTAATTATTCATGCCGGTGCATTTACTCCAAAATCTAGAACCGATGCTAATAATATTGACAAATGTAATGGCAATATTGATTTTACGAGAAAATTATTAAGTTTACCGTTTGAAAGATTAAAAAAAATATTTTACCTCAGTACACTTGATGTATATGGAGATGATGAGGTGATTTCTGAGTCAACTAGGCTAGACCCTAGCAGTTTGTATGGAATGTCAAAGTTATACTGTGAAAAAATGGTCAGTTCATTTTGTGACAGTGCAAATATAAGAAGTCAAATCTTAAGGATTGGTCATGTGTACGGACCAGGTGAAGAAAAGTATCAAAAGTTGTTACCAATAGCGATTAAAAAAGTATTAAACGGTCAAGAAGTAGAACTTTGGGGGGACGGTAGCGAATTAAGGAGCTTTATTTATATTAAAGACGTTATTGATGCATGTTTGACTTCAATTGAATTATCTGATGATGTTGGCGTTATCAATGTCGTAAGTGAACAGTCTATATCAATTGCTAATTTACTAGCTAAAGTAGCTGAAATTTTAAATACCGAATTGAAATGTATCTCTAAGCCATTTATAGGAGTAAAGAAAAGTTTACTTTTTGACAACTCAAAAATGAAACGTTTTTTACTCGAAACTGAGACTCCTTTTATCGACGGTCTTACAGATGAAATTGTATATTTTAAGGATATAAAGTGAATATAATTTTTGACTTAGACGGTACACTAATTGATTCAAAATTACGTCTTTATAAGTTATTTCAGTTTTTAGTTGTGAATTCAAACTTAACTTATGATGAATACTGGAACTTGAAGCAACAAAAAATATCTAACCAATTGATTCTCACTACCCAATTTGGTTATTCGGAATCTATGATTCAAAGTTTTACAGGTAACTGGATGCAGTTAATCGAACAGCCAGACTATTTGAAATTTGATAAAATTATTAATGGTATTGATAAGGTGTTAACAGTACTTAATCAGCAAGCCGATTTATATGTGTGTACCGCTAGACAACACCGACAACCTGCTTTAGATCAATTAGACACTTTCGGTATAAAGGGCTTCTTCAAGAAAATTCTTGTTACAGAACAGATCTCATCAAAAGATGAGTTGGTTACACTAAACCTTCCTCATTTGACTTCATCTGATTGGTTTATTGGTGATACGGGCCATGATGTTCAGATAGGGAAAAAATTGAATATCAATACATGTGCAGTCCTTAGCGGTTTTTTATCTCGAAAATCTTTAACAGAATACGAACCGAATATTATTATTGAAAGTATTGCTGATTTTAAAATAAAAGACACAAGTACAGTACTTACTACTGGATATTAAGATGACTTTTCAAAAACTTAAAAAATTATATATTGAAATGCGGTATAAAAATGTGTTTTTTTCTGGAAAAATCAACATTCTTGGTAAACTACCTCATTTTAAAATCCCTAAAAATGGCATAGTTGAGTTTGGCAATAACGTAGTATTAAACTCTGATTTCGCTAACACAAATACAGCCCTAACCTATCGCTGCAAGTTTGTTACTGGCTATGAAGGAAAGATAACCGTTGGCGAAAATACCATGTTCAATGGGGTTTGTGTTGTATCATATAAAGAAGTTGAAATTGGGGCAAACTGCCAAATAGCATCATCCACCATTATTGCAGATACTAATTTTCACCCTGTTGACCCAATAGAAAGGGAAAAACAAGTTACGGGTCAAGATTTTAGTTTTTCTAGTGTAAAGAATGCGCAAATTAAAATCGGTAATAATGTATGGATTGGTTGGAATTGTACGGTACTAAAAGGGGTTGAAATAGGTGATAATTGTATTGTTGCTGCTGGTAGTGTAGTCACTACAGGTGTGTATCTCGAAAACTCAATAATTGCAGGTAACCCTGCAAAAGTAGTAAAAAAAATATAATTTAATTAATACTGAGACCCTAACGTGATCCCTTTTCTTGATCTTAAATCTATAAATGAACAATATCGAAATGAACTTGTTAAAGCTACCACTAGAGTTATTGATTCTGGGTGGTATGTAATGGGTCAAGAAGTTAAAACTTTTGAAGCTGCTTTTGCGGACTATTGCCAAACCGAACATTGTATTGGTGTTGCTAATGGTCTCGATGCCTTAACCTTAACGCTCAGGGCTTGGAAAGAGTTAGGGTTATTATCGGACGGTGATGAAGTAATTGTACAAGCCAATACGTACATAGCTTCAATACTAGCAGTTACAGAAAATAATTTAGTACCTATTCTTGTTGAACCGAGTGAAGATACATTTAACTTATCAACTACTAATATTAACAAGGCCTTAACAACAAGAACCAGAGTAATATTACCCGTTCATTTATATGGTCAAATATCACCTATGGCTGAAATTATGGCTATAGCAGATAAGCATAATCTTCTTGTGCTTGAAGATTGTGCACAATCACATGGAGCTACCTTTGACGGTATGAAATGTGGTTCTTGGGGACATGCTGCCGCATTTAGTTTTTACCCAGGGAAAAACTTAGGAGCTTTAGGTGATGGTGGAGCTATTACGACTAATGATATAAAGTTAGCCGATACGGTAAGAGCACTTGGTAATTATGGCTCTCATGAAAAGTACAAAAATATTTATCAAGGTGTTAATAGTCGTTTAGATGAAATTCAAGCAGCTATATTAAATGTTAAATTAAAATATCTAGATGATGAAATATGCCGAAGACAGCAGGTAGCAAATGCTTATATAGCCAACATTTATAATCCGTTAATACAATTACCCAAAGTTACACAACAAGAAGAGCATGTATGGCATTTGTTTGTTATTACAACAGAACACCGTGAACTACTTGTACAATATTTATTAGAAAACGGTATTCAAACATTAATCCATTATCCTCTTCCGCCTCATAAACAGCAAGCATATAAAGCTTGGAATGAATTAAGCTTTCCTGTCACTGAAAAAATGCATAATCAAGTATTATCCTTACCAATGGATCCTACTTTAGAGCTTAGTTCAGTTGAATATGTGATTGATATAATTAACCAGTTTTCTGTTTAAACATCCAATTTGTTATGTATTCAAACTGTAGAATGTGCAGTGTTGTTTTTTAGTATTTAAATATGTATGAGTATTATGAAAGTTTTATTATTAGGTGAGTTTAGTGCGCTTCATAAAAATTTGGCTGAAGGGTTATCGCATCTTGGTATAGATGTTACAACAGCGTCTAGCGGAGATGGCACCAAGGCTATTTCTTCGGATTTAAGTTGGGCAGGGAAAAGGGTAGGTAAAGCTGGGAAGATTGAGCGACTGTTTAATTTATCTAAAGTTTATAAAGAATTCAAAGGATACGATGTTGTTCAACTTATATCCCCATGTATTTTCCCTAAAGAGTTAGGGATAAATAAACGAATAATGAAGTATGTGATAAATAACAATAAAAAAATATATTTAGTTGGTGCCGGGGGCAGTACTGTAAATACAATTCTAGCTAATTTTTTTAGGAACAGTTATAAATACCCTCAACTATATCAAGAAATAGTAAAAAAGACAGGAGATAAGTGGTGCTTTAGTCCTACAGGTAGGAGGTTTAATAAATATTTACATGACTCAATTACAGGGTATATACCTATTATGTATGAGTATGCAGAACCTTACCGCGAATTGCGTATTCAAAGTTATGTCAAACTATTCCTATTCCAATTAATATTGATTCTGTTAAATATGAGCCAAATATAGTTAAGGGAAAAGTGTCCTTCTTCCATGGCGTAACAAGAGAAGGTGAGAAAGGAACGCCCTTGATAAGGGCGGCAATGGAAATACTTAAGAAAAAATATCCAAATGAAGTTGAAATTAATATTGTAGGTAATCTACCACTTTCTGAGTATCTTGAAGTCACGAGCCGAGCTAACGTTATTATAGATCAAGTTTATTCGGTATCATATGGGATGAATACTGCTTATAACTTGGCTTTAGGGAAAGTGTGTATTGGTGGAGGTGAAGATGAATGTTTGAATGAGTTTTCTATAGCTCAATCACCTATAATCTCTATTGATACCAATGTTCAAGATATCGTAACAAAAATGGAATGGGTTCTTGATAACAAGCATATTATAACTGATATCGGTGCTGATTCTCGGGAATATGCTGAAAACTTGCATTCCCATATTGTTGTGGCCCAGCAGTATTTAAAAGTATGGAGAGAGAGTTAATGACCGAGAAAAATGTTGATTATCTTGGCAGACGTTATAATTACTATTCTCCGGGTAAAAAAGAGCGTTTTAAAAATATAGGTGACGCTTTATCTTTGAAAGGTGACGCTGAAAATTTTATAAATCCATCATCTGTCCTAAGTTTTATGATGAAGAATTATATAATAGGTGATGAAACGCTTGTTAAAGGAATAAAACGAGAACCTTGGATGCATGAGTATGATGATTCATCTTCCAGTTTTAATGAATGCCACTTACCTAAGCATAGTAATATTGTAATGGAAGCAAGTGATATTGGTTTAAGACTAAAGGAACTTCTATTAGATGAGGTCAGAGGTTTTCTGGAAGGTAAACAATCTATTGGAGTTCTACTTTCTGGTGGTATGGATAGTAGAGTTGCTGCTGGAATTATTAGAGAATTACAAGTTCGAGGTGAGTACTTAGGGGATGTCGTAGCCCTTACATGGGGGATAACTGAAACAAGAGATGTACGCTACGCATCAGAAATTGCAAAGCTATTTAAATGGGAGTTCGTCCACTTTCCGCTTAGTGCAGATTTATTGATTGATAATATAACGTTGACTGCAGAAATGGGAGCAGAATTCTCTCCTTTGCACCTTCATGCTATGCATGACATATCGAAGGTAAAAGGTTTGGACGGTATATTAGCAGGAAGTTATGGTGATAGCGTTGGGCGTGCGGAGTTTTCAGGTGTTAAAGTTGATCAAATTAAAAGTATATTAGATAGTGATTTCAACAAGTTTGGTTTGTTATCAAGTGCAGTTGAAAAAGATTTTATGAATAATATTTCTTTCGAAGTTGATAAGTATCGAAGTCAATTTCCTCGCGAGTGTGATTGGCAGTATTATGAAATAGAACGACAGTGTCACTACATGCGTCGTCAACTGTCAGCTTGTATGGACCTAATAGATGACCGCATACCTTTGTACCAAATGTTCACTGCTCCTTCAGTTTTTGGGTTCATGTGGTCTTTAAGCCCTGAATGTCGAAACGATGATGTGTATGTTGAGGTTCTTAAAACGTTACCAGGAAACCTTTTATCGATACCGTGGGCTAGAGATGGAAAAATATATCCAAGTACAGGTTTAGCTATGGACGAACTGCAGACGTCGCACAACCTTTACGGACTTTGGTTACGAAGGGATTGTTCGGAACTCATCAATAATGCATTATGCTCGGATGCGTTGGAACGTATTAATTTATTCAATCCATATACATTAAAAGCAATAAAAAATAGCTGGAAAAAATCCAAATTGAATAGTGCAGATAGATTAGACGAAAGAGTTGCCTGGATGGCATCACTCTCCATCTTCATAGATAAATATAACATACAGGCTTCAACTGATTATGATGCCACAGCCACTGATTTTGTTCGCTCTGCTCAAGGGAAAATGTATTCTTATATATATAGAAC
>NZ_PJAU01000047.1 GCF_002836255.1 Colwellia sp. 75C3
TACTTAGAGAGTTTACTCTCCAACGTTGAATCAAGCTGATATGAACCACCGCGAAAGTAAAACACCTCACATACTCTTGATATCCCACATAGTGAAATGTCATTTCATTAGATTCATACATTGAATAACTCGAAAGTCATGTATCATGGCTGAATATAACAATGGCTGAATATAACTTTGGCTCATTATAATAGAGGCTTAATCATGAAATTAGCAGTATATCTTTCCGGTGAAATTCATACCGATTGGCGTGAAAAAATCATTCAAGGTTGCCAAGAAAGTGACTTAGATATCACTTTTTCTTCGGCGGTTACTCATCATGAAACAAGTGATGGTGCTGGTGATCATCTTGGCGCTGAAACCGAGCAGTTTTGGCGAGATAATAAATCAGCCAAAGTAAATGCAATGAGAACCAAAACACTTATTGAGCGCTGTGATGTGGCGATTATCCGCTTTGGTGATAAATATAAACAATGGAATGCCGCTTTTGATGCCGGATATTGTGCAGCACTTAACAAGCCTTATATAACATTACATGGTGAAGCGTTAATTCACCCATTAAAAGAAGTTGATGCAAGTGCGCAAGCTTGGGCTACCTCGGTTGAGCAAGTTATCACCACGTTAAAATATATCAGTAGCAACTAGCTTTAATCAGTAAACTCCTGGTCGCTGCTAACGTGTAGTCGCTAGATAATTACCCATATTAGTCTCTTTCATTCTAGCTGTTTAACTATTAGGTTAAACAGCTACGTTCATTGTTACCGTTGATCGTAATTTTTTGGTCTATAAATATTCATGAATTATCCCTTTGAGCATTTTGCTAAAAGTGCTTTAAACAGTTCAGCTCAAATTATGCTGCAAAAAAATGCGGTTACTGGTCTGTTATTTTTAGTCGGTATTGGCATCAATTCAACTACGATGTTACTCGGATGCGTACTAGCAATATTGTCGAGCTTAGTAACCGCTAAATTACTAAAGTATGACTTAGATTCAGTGGCTAAAGGTCTGTATGGCTTCAATGCTGCACTGGTTGGTATTGCTGTTTTTTACTTTATACCGCTTAGTTTTACTGCTCTGTTTTTAGTGATTGTCGTTGCTGTTTCATCGACATTGCTGATGCACTTTATGCTAACTAAAATGCCCGCTATCCCAGCTCTGACTGCGCCATTTATTCTATCAACATGGATGTTAGTGCTGATAATTGATTATGCAGGGCTAGTCATTTCAAGCCAAGAAAACCAAGAGAGTGTTGTTGCACCTATTACATTGTCATTTATAACGGCATTGTCTGGTGTTCTTCGTGGAGTAGGGCAAGTTATGTTGCAAGATAACTGGCTTACAGGTGCTGTGTTTTGTTGTGCATTGCTATGTAATTCTTATCAAGCGGCAGTATGGGCAATATTTTCTTCACTTATTAGTTTTCTTATTGCTATTGGTTTAGATTTTCCTCAAGAGAAAGCAATGATGGGACTTTATGGCTTTAATGGCTGTCTTGTTGCTATCGCGCTTATCGATCGCTACCCAAACAAGTACAGTATTACCATTTTTGCTATTTTACTCTCAGTATTGCTTACAAGAGCTTTTGAGATAATAGCACTACCCACATTAACTGCGCCTTTTGTTATCACTACTTGGTTTATGATTGGCCTTGTTAAATTAAAGTCAACTTTTGATAAAAAAAGACTAAGCAAAATTGATTTTAAGCCTGGGTAGTAGCATTCGCTGTCAATAGAGCAAAAATCGATATAAAACAGGCATTGTATCTATTCAAAACGATATTTTTATTAAGTATGGTTTAGTTATTGTTCAATCAACGTTTTAATTCAATCATGTCGACACGCAGTACTTTACCTCTTTTAAAAACGCTTATTATCGGCTTTATGTTGTTACATAGCTTAACGGTATTTTCTCAATCTAGCGTAAATGAAATTGGCGTATATTATCTGATTTCAGCGGATGACCGAAGTGGTCAGGGGGCGAGTGCAACAGAGGCACAATTGAACCAGGGTATTGATCAGCTTAATCGTGACTTTAAGGCTTTAAATATCAGTTTTGTTTTACGGGATAAAATCTATTTAACCAATAATGATGTCGCGGGCATACATGATGGTAAATGGGATACTAACAATGAAGAACAAGTAAGGGAATTCCTTCGTTATGGTTCTTTAAATGTTGTTGTTGCAAATCTTGATGGTAAAAATGGTCATGCTTATTGGAATTATGAAGCGACTGATATGATTGAGGTTGAGCCAGAAGATTTAGCAACTTCTACTATATCCCATGAGTTTGGGCATAATTTAGGATTATTGCATACTTATCAAAGTATTGATGATGGCCCAATCACATTACTTGAAGGAGATGGGGGATGGCAGTATGGTGATAAAGTTATTGATACTGCGGTAGACCCTGGCGAACGCAGCTACTATAACGATTGTGTCTATTCAGCAAGTACAGTTGATTCAACAGGTAATGCCTACCACCCCGACGGATTTAATATTATGGGTAAAGGGCATAATACGTGTCGGAATCGTTTTAGCGCCGGACAAATCAAGCGGATCGAAAGAGTATTACTGAGTGATAAATTCCATTTATTCAATAGCTTTGCAGCCGCAAAAAATCCGACGTGTCGTGATTTAGCTATTCATACAGCGCAAGGTTTGCAGGAAGGCTTTAATTACAACGAGTCACCACAAAATAATAGTTGGCGACAAGATAGTTATTTAGATAACTTTAATTGGAAATATTATAACAGTACGAGTACCTCAAGTACCGGAGCGAGTAAACCACAAGAAGGCCATACTTTTTTACATATTGATGCATCACATGAATTAATTTCAGCTAATGATAGGGTCAATCTTATTAGCCCTTGTTTCAGGTTTGAAGCGTCTTCAGCAGCAGAATTAAGCTTTTATTATTCTATGTATGGCTCAGATACGGGATCATTAAGCGTACAGATTACTCAAGATAATGGGGGAAGTTGGCAAACTCTTTGGCACAAATCAGGTCCGCAACATCAAAGTGGTTTGAGTTGGTCACTCGCCACCATATCACTAGGGCAATATAAAGCTTCGCCTTTTCAGTTAAGACTTTCTGGACAGGTTATTGGTGGAAGTAAAGGTGATATTTCAATAGATAATCTGAGAGTTACCTCTGAGCCGTCAGATATAGATGAGCAAGTTCAGGAGATTAGCTTTACGGAGCAATTGGATGTTGAACTAGATGTAGCTGTTTATTCTGAAGCGGTTATTATTACTGGCATCAACACTAATATTAAGCTCAGTATTAGTAATGGGGAATACTCAATTGGTTGCATAGCGGATGCTTATAATACTGATGTGATACAAGTCAGTGAAGGTGATAAGTTATGCTTACGACATAGCAGTGGCAATACTTATCAAAAACAGGTTGAAACAATACTGACTCTGGCTCAACAAGAGTTCATTTTTAGTAGTACAACAATGACAGAGCTGCTGGTGCTGCCAGATCCTGTTATTATTCCCGAACCAGACGTTATTCCCGAGGCAGAAATTACACCAGCCCTTGATCCAGATCCGACACCGGAACTTGCAGCGATACCAGACCTTGTCACTGATCCTGTGGTGATATCTGATTCAATTACCATGCCGGTATCAAAAGACTCCTCTGATATGACACAAGAACAGCAAACCAGTGCTGGTAGTATGGCAATTACATGGCTTATCTTTTTAATGGGAATATTATCGGTACGCAGAAAGCTAACTATACAAGTTATACCAATTCGATTAGTTTGTGTTCTTGTTTTGCATAGAGGAAATAAATTAGGGGAAGGTGCTTGATTGAGTAATAGCTGACTATTTGTATTGAGAGAACGCTGGTATGGCGTATTTTTACGTACCTAGCGATGAACAATTACGCTAGATACGTCGAGAAATATAGATAACATACAGTTAGGTTAGATCAACTTGCAGATTATCAATCAAACGTGCTTTACCGCAATGTGCCGCGGCTAAAATAACTAACTGAGTGTCATCTTCACTTGCAGGTTGCAATGTCTGTGCGTGGCAAACATGCAGATAATCAGTATGTAAACCTGAATCATTTATTGCTTTAGCTGCTTGCTTAGACAATCCAATAAAATCAATGCTATCGCTCTGAGCAAAACCAATGCTAATTTGTTCAGCCAGCCACTGTAAATTTTGTTGAAGCACAGGTGCGATAGCTTTTTCTTCAGCAGTTAAATAACCATTACGAGAACTTAAGGCTAAACCACTTTCTTCTCTGGTGGTTGCCACGGGAATAATAGTAATTGGCAGCGACAAGTCTTCAACCATCGTTTGGATAACTTGTACTTGCTGATAATCTTTTAAGCCAAAACAAGCGACGTCCGGTTGTACTAGATTAAATAGTTTACAAACTACTGTAGCAACACCGCGAAAGTGACCTGGGCGACTCTCCCCACAATACCCGTCAGAGATGTTTGGTACTTCTACAAAGCTTTGCTTCGCCAACCCTTTTGGGTAAATAATGTCAGGTGTTGGTGTGAATAGTAAATCAGTGCCAGCAACGGTTAATTTCTGCTGATCATCAACCATGGTACGTGGATAGTTATCAATATCTTCGTTTATACCAAACTGCATTGGATTGATAAATATACTGGCAACAATTTTATCGGCATGTTTGTGTGCTTCATCCACTAATGAAATATGACCTGCATGTAAGTTACCCATGGTAGGCACAAAAGCAACGGTTAAACCTTGTTGACGCCATGCTTTGACTTGCGCACGTAATTCACTAATTTGACTGACTGTTTTCATAAATTTATTTTGCCGTTATTTTTTATAATTATTTATTATTAGTATCTTATACCAAGTACATTAATTAATTGACCACTTAGCGAGAATTAAAAGACATAGAGGCAAGGCATTGATTGAAGAGAATGGTTACTCCCTTCTCGAAATTAATAACGCTGCATGTAAGTCTTTTAAACTCGCCCTTTGGGAGTTTATTAGCAAACTAATAACGGCATAAAATTAAAGAAATATAGAATAACTATGTTTAAGTAATTTTACTTGTTCTAAGCTCGCTAATATAACTCTAAGCTGATCAATTTATTAGTGTAATTGGTATTATTAATAGAGCTATATTTTTAGTGTTTTCTGGTAATGCTTTCTGATTGTTTTTTAAGTAATTTACTTGTGTTGATTACTTAAATATATGTTCATCGCCAGGGAAATTACCTTGACTCACTTCACTGATATAAAGCTCAACTGCTTTTTTAATATCGCCAGTATCTTTTAAGAAATTACGCGAAAACTTAGGCATATAATTACAGGCAATACCTAGGGCATCGTGCATAACTAAAATTTGTCCATCAGTATCTTTACCTGCGCCAATACCAATAGTAGGAATTGTTAGCGCTTTAGTGATGGCTTCACCTAAAATGGCGGGAATACATTCAAGTACCAATAATTGCGCGCCAGCTGCTTCAAGTGCTTTTGCATCAGCGATCATTTGCTCTGCTTTATCATCATCACGACCTTGTACTTTAAAACCACCAAAAATATTGACTGATTGTGGTGTTAATCCAAGATGAGCGCAAACGGGAATACCACGTTCAACCAATGCAGAAATGGTGTCATTAAGCCAAGCGCCACCTTCCATTTTTACCATGCTAGCACCAGCTTGCATTAGCAGTGCGGCATTTGTTAAAGCTTGCTCTTTAGTGGCATAGCTCATAAAAGGCATATCAGCGATAATAAGGGTTTCTTCAACGCCACGTTTTACGCAACGTGTATGATAAGCCATATCTTCAATAGTCACGGGTAAGGTGCTGTCTTGACCCTGTAGTACCATGCCTAAAGAGTCGCCAATCAATATGGCGTGAATACCTGCTTGGTCAAATAGTTTTGCGAAGCTGGCATCATAGGCGGTAATGGTTGATATTTTTTCGCCTTGTAATTTCATGTTCAGCAAGCTTGCGGTAGTTATTTTAGCCATGATTTTTCCGAATAGGTTAATTAGCAGTAGTTCTAATTATTTATTATAGTGTTAAGGGAAATAGTTTTAATATTTATTATTTTAATAGCGATAATTTCACTATGCCATTGCTGTTGATTTCACTAGCAAGAGAGCTGATAGAGGTACCGTCAGGTAAATGTAAAGTAGGCGCAATCTCTGCTAATGGCAGTAAAACAAATTCTCGAATTTTCATACCGTAGTGAGGAACCGTTAATCGTTCATTCTCTATCGATTCATTACCGAATAATAGAATATCACAATCGAGAATTCGTGCGCCCCAACGGTTATCTTTTCGTACACGTCCTGCTGCATTTTCTATTGCTTGTAAGGCGTCTAATAACTCAAGGGCAGGTAAAGTGGTTTCTATGGCTATGACTGCATTGATGTAATCATCTTGGTCTTGAGGACCCATAGGCTTACTCAAATATAAAGCCGATAATGCAATTACATTACCCGCTTTAATCTGAGAAATTTCGTCAGCAGCCTTACTTATTTGTAATCTAGGGTTTGATAAGTTACTACCTAACCCTATGTAGGCAATGGTCGTTTTTTGCATTTTTTTGCCGTTATGATTCAGTTGGCTTTGCACTAGGTTTACGACGTTTTTTTGGATTACGTCGTTTTGAGCCTTGTGGCACGTTTACGCCTTTAATCATTTGAAGCTGGGCATCATTCGACACTTCTTGAAAGTCTGTCCACCACAGTGCTAATTCTTCTAGTTCAGGTGTGCCTTCTATTTGTGCGCGTAATAATAAGAAGTCATAACCAGCTCTGAACTTAAGGTGCTCTAATGTTTTAAATGCACGTTTACCTTCGCGGCGACTTAACTTATCTTGCAGGATCCAAATATCTTTAATGACTGCTTGGAAACGTTTAGGGATCGCAATACTGCGTTGCTGCTCGGGCATAATTTCATTGAGGGCAGCAAAGAAGATATCTTGTGGCGTTAGTTGAGTAGTCGCCTTAATTTGATGCATATGCTTTTGTAATGGATACCAAAGCATGGCGGCAAATAGAAATGCCGGTGTTACGCGTTGGTCATTGTTTATGCGTTTATCAGTGTTTTCCATTGCTAGCATAATAAAATCTAACAAATAGCTTTGTTCGTCTGATTCATTGTTAAGCGCTTGGTCAACAGCTGGGAAGAAGTAACCAAATAGGTCATAACTACGCAGTTGCTCAAAGTTTGCAACAGCTTTACCTGCAATGAACATTTTCAAGAACTCTTCAAACAAACGAGCCGCAGGAATATTGGCCATTAATGTTGATAGTTCTTTAATGGGTGCTTTAGTCGCATCACTTATTTTCATATCAAGTTTAGTGGCAAAACGAATCGCTCGTAACATACGTACGGGATCTTCGCGGTAGCGCGTTTCAGGATCACCAATCAAACGTATGATTTTATCGTTTACATCTTGCACGCCATTGGCAAAATCATACACCTTAAAATCTTTAGATGAATAATATAAAGCATTGATAGTAAAGTCTCGACGCTCAGCGTCTTCTTCTATGCTGCCGTAGATGTTGTCTCGCAATAACATGCCATCTTCGCTTTGCTTAGAGGTTGTTTTACAGCTTTTCTCTTGCTCGGACGCATTATCATGATGGCCTCTGAAAGTGGCTACTTCAATAATTTCACGACCAAAAACAATATGTGCTAATCGAAAGCGTCTTCCAATTAAGCGACAATTACGGAATAAATCTTTAATTTCATCAGGAGTTGCATTGGTTGCGATATCAAAATCTTTAGGCTCGAAACCTAATAAAATATCACGGACGCCGCCACCAACAAGGTAAGCTTCAAAACCACCTCTATTTAAACGGTGTAATACTTTAAGTGCATTAGGGCTCATTAATTGGCGCGAGACAGGATGCTGATCACGTGAGAAAACCAATGGGTTATCAAAGGATGCAGTAGCAACATTTTTTTTGTTACTGGTGCTTTTCTTAGCGTTTTTTTTAGGGGTCGTTTCAACGATAGTTTTACTCACTTTTTTGGAGAAAACTCGTTTGCATAAATTAATAACGCTTTTGATAGTCACAGGCCTTTAAGACAGACATAAAATAGTGCCGCAATGATATAACAGTGCAGGGCAAAAGAGAATAACAGACGGGATAATTAGCATGAAAAAACAGCAAAAAAGGACAGAGAAAGCACCATGAGAAGCAAAGCTCACTTTTCTTTCTTCATACCCGCTCCATTTGAAGGTGCTCATTTCAGGAAACCTGAGCGAATCATACTCAAGGCACATTTTTTTGTTAAGGGTATTCAGGATAATGTGCTCCTGCATTTTCTATTAAGTTACATCCATGTAGCGTCCTTAAAAATAAAGGTAACGACGGGGATGTTTTGCTCAGGCTTCCCCAAAGGGCTGGTTTATAAGCGTTTTATGCTACGTTATTGATTTCGACAAGGGAACAACCATTCTCTTCAATCAATGCCTTGTCTAAAAGCGTTTATAATTCCAGCTGAATCCAGCATCTTCAAGTGGAACGGGTATTTACTAATTTCTCTAGTCTCAAACTACCACGGTAATGTTTCACCATTTGAGTGTTTAAATACACCTGAATCCGCCATGGTTAAATTATCCATTAAGGCGATTAGACGCTCTGCTGCAACTGCGGCGCTGATATCACCATTACTTAATATACCACTACTATTTACCATCTCCGTTTGTACATAACCAGGGTGATAAATACCGACTGAAATATCTTCATCAGCAAGATCTCTGGCTAATGATACCGCCGCGATATTAAGGGCAACTTTAGACATGCGATAACCGTATCGACCTCCTGAAGTATTATCTGTAACTGAGCCCATTCTAGAAGTAATGAAGCCAATTTTACTACCCGAAGATAAGTTAGCTAATAAAGCGTGGCTCAAGAAGAGTGGTGCAACAGCATTGACATTAAATTGTTCAACAATTGTTTCTTGGTTCAAATCACTCAATTGCTCGTTACGTAAAATACCGGCATTGTTGATCAATAAATCAATGCTAACATCGCTGAGAGCTGATACGGCTTTATCGATGCCAGCTTGTGTCGCAACATCTATTTGCTCTACAACGTTTACGCCAAGCGCATCTAGATCTTTAGAGCTTTGACGACAAAGTGCATAAACGGTATCACCACGTTGTTGACAAATGTTAGCCATGGCATAACCGATACCACGATTAGCGCCAGTAATTACAATGGTTTTATGTGTATTAGTAGACATTATATTTCCTTTATTTAATGTATTTTAGTCGTTTCGGTATAAGTGATTTAACCGGTGGTATTTTTACCCGTTAGCTTAATCAATGTTTATTTCAACCGCTTTAGGAACATTGCCTCGTTGCCAATTATTTATGGCCCATTTAATTAACTCTTCAACGCTAGCATTATGTAACTCAGGTGCTGGTGATTGACCTAAAAATTGTAACGCTGCAATAATGGCTGGCTGTGGTCTGTCATTATCAATAGCAGGCGCTTTATTTTGCTTGCTAAGTTTGTAACCATCGCTGGTTATTGCTAAGGGAATATGACCGAATAGAGGGGTATTACATTTCAAAAAGCTATTGTTTAATGTTTGATAAAGGGTCAATTGTCTGGCTGTCGGTTCGAGTAAGTCACAGCCGCGGACAACATGGGTAATACCCTGTGCAATATCATCAGCAACTACGGCAAGCTGGTAAGCGAATAAGCCGTCTTTACGGTGGATAATAAAGTCTTCATCAGCTAATTTTTTGTCACAAAGCACATGGCCTTGAAATAGATCATTAAATTGATGTAAACCGTATTGATTAACGAGTCTTAAAGCGCTGTGTTGGGGCGGATGATTAGCACTAAGACAATGACCTTGATATATACCGCCGATAGCTTTGATCTGAGCGCGAGTGCATTGGCAATAATAACTTAGTTTTTGTTCTGACAGGTTAGATAAAATATCACGGTAGTATTGAGATTGAGAACTTTGATAAAGCTCGGTTTCATCCCAGTGTAGCCCAAAAGCTTCAAGGCTCGTTAATATTGCTGTGCTGGCACCTTGTTGTTCACGGGGCGGATCGATATCTTCAATTCGAATTAACCACTTTCCTTGCTTGCCATGATCATTAATAAACGATTTAGCATCTAGAAAACTCGCAAGAGCAGCGATAAGGGAACCAAAATGAAGTAAGCCTGAAGGGGATGGAGCAAAGCGACCACGATATTGAGAAGCCTGATTGGCCTCCTGTGGTCGCTTGATATGCAAATTTTGCATGTGAACCATGTCTAGTAAATACTAGCTAGAACTAGGTATGGTTAGCTAATAATTAGCCAGCCATTTGACGTTCTTTAATTTCAGCTAACGTTTTACATTCAATACAAAGATCGGCAGTTGGACGGGCTTCTAAACGACGAATACCAATCTCTATACCGCAAGATTTGCAAAAACCAAAATCGTCATCTTCAATTAATTGTAACGTTTTTTCAATTTTCTTGATAAGTTTACGTTCACGGTCTCGTGTACGTAATTCAAGACTGAACTCTTCTTCTTGAGCTGCTCTATCCACAGGATCTGGAAAGTTTGCTGCTTCATCTTGCATATGCGAAACAGTACGATCAACTTCTTCCCGTAATTGTAAGCGCCAAGCATCTAAAATCTTTTTAAAATGCTCTTGTTGAGGCTCTTCCATGTACTCTTCGCCAGCTTTTTCTTGATATGGCGCAACGCCTGCTAAGGCAAGGATACCTAATGGCTTGTGTTTACTTTTTGGCATGCTTATTCTCCAAATGCTACATAGACCAAGGCGATTTACTAATATACCACGTTTAAGGTGGTATGGTGCCTTTGTTGTAAGTACCAATATTTTTATATATGACCCGATTAATCAGGACTATATTGTGTCGCTCATGATAAAAATCAACAAATTAGTTAAAATAAATATTTTATCTAATTTTATCAACTAGTTAATGGTAATGGTAATTTTTATTCTGTTATTTAAACATTTTTAGCAAGCTCTTTTAGCAAATTTCAGTGGTACTAGTCAATATTTATCGTTCAATAAAGGGAATATTTTCAATTAAATTAATATCTAGCTCTCCGTTTTCGAGGGTGAACCCAGCTTTATAGGCTATTATTTCAACGCCAGCAGCTTTGGCCTCTTCGAGTAACTTTGCATAGGTTGGATCAATATGACTCGCGGCAGAAATAGCATTAATACCGGAATGCAAAACGGCAAATAATAATACG
Source organism: Colwellia sp. 75C3 (assembly GCF_002836255.1). Classification (GTDB taxonomy): domain Bacteria; phylum Pseudomonadota; class Gammaproteobacteria; order Enterobacterales; family Alteromonadaceae; genus Colwellia. The sequence goes on from NZ_PJAU01000047.1 coordinate 11,210, forward strand.
GCTCTATGTCCCTGTGCGACCATGTCCATTAATTCACGTAAGTGTTTTTGACCGCGCGTGGTAACCGCATCAGGGAAGTAACCATGACCTTTGTCTAATAAAGTAACTGACTTTACTTCAATGTAGGTGTCAGGCGCATGAATATAGGTTGCTAAAAAATCAACTCGACTGTTCTCATTTCCATATTTCACTTCTCGTTTTAATTCATCAAAGCCAGATAGTTCACTGATCAAACCTTTGTTTAATGCCTCTTCGACCAGTTGGTTGGCGCGTAAGGTATTTACGCAAATAAAGTGGTCATTCTGGGTTTGGTTGATTTCCCAACTAAAGGGATATTTTCGTTTCGTGTTGGTTGACGTACTATACCAAACGGTATCATCAGGCTCAGCACAGCCTTTCATTGCACCTGTGTTAGCACAATGTATAGTCGTTTCTTCCCCACTGGGAAGTTCAATGTCGGCGAGAAAACGTTTGTAACGCTTAATTAATTTTGCTGATTGCAGTTGAAGTATCATATTAAAATGAGCTAATTAGGGGCTATTGAACTTTAGCTAATCATAACGTAATTTTTTATTGGCATAGTTATTTAATTAACTCGCGCTGTTTTTCGTTGTTTATTTTTTAATAATATTGCTTGCTCTATAAAACCATTGAGCCAATCGGTAGCACTTTCCCTATCGCTGAAAACATGAAATTCTATTTGGCAGTCGTGATAGATACGCTGTAATTGCATTTGTTGCATATCCGCATAGGCGCTATTTAAAATAACAACAGCGATAGCAATCATGCCTTTTTTTTGTCTATATTGAGTTGTTTCTCTTAATTGTTGTTCAGCATCAGGAGTAAAAACACTATTACCACGAAAGGTGATTAATGAGCCCCACGGTTCACCACTCATTTGTTCGGTTAGCTGTTTTATATCTTGATGGTACTTTTCTGCTGTAACCTCATTAAACGGTCCATGTGCATCGACTAATAAAATATTGTTTTGTTGCTCAATAACATAACGTCCATGTGCTGAGTATTCCATGGTAACTCCTCTCTGATTAGTTCTGATTAGTAGAAGGGGAACGTTTAGTAATAACAGGCTTTAAATAACTTGCCAAGTAAGCAGATAAATTTTTATTTGCAAGTTTTTTACATATTTATTTAGTTTCTTAATTATCGTTCATAATTAAATGTAAGTGGCTGTTATTGTTGCTATGTTTAGGGAACGTTATTTCCAACCTAACTGCTGCTCAAAATCTTGGTCTAGTTTTATAGCAAACTCTTTTGCGTGCATTGCCACTTGCTCTAATTTTTTCTCCTCTTCATTTTGTGGTTCAAATTTAGGAACTTTTACCGGATAACCACTTTCATCAGTTGCCATGAAAGTAATGAAACATCGGTTGGTAACGACATAACTATGTTCTTTAGGGTCACAGGCTCTCACGACCACATAAATGTGCATGCTACTACGCCCAGTGTGTACTATCTGAGCTGTGACTGTAATCATTTGACCGACTAATATCGGACGAATAAAGCGGATACCATTAGCAGAAATAGTCACACTGTAACGTTTACTCCATTTTGCAGCGCAAGCATAAGACGCTTGGTCTATCCATTTCATTACCATGCCGCCATGAACCTTACCGCCAAAGTTAACGTCTGTAGGCTCAGCTAAAAAACAAAATTCAACCACATTATCGAGAGACTTTTTCATTTAATAGACACCTTTAAAGCGTATTTAGTCGAAGATATATCAATTATAGACAAATTCAATTGCTTATCGAGTTATGCCCGACAAGTAATAATTGTTATGATAATAGCCATTATATTAATAACTATATTTTATCGATGGCCGTGACTACTTCATTACCCATAGAGGCAATTAAACAACAATTTTGCCAAACTCTTGATGAGCAAAATACCCTTATTTTATCGGCTCCACCAGGAGCAGGTAAATCAACGTGTTTACCTTTATGGTTATTGACGTTGCCAAGTTTGGCTAATAAAAAAATTTATTTACTACAACCTAGACGTTTAGCCGTTAAAAACATAGCAATATTCCTAGCAAAACAACTCAATGAAAAAGTAGGCGAAACCATTGGTTATCGGTTACGTAACGACAGTAAAACGTCAGCGAAAACGCGTCTTGAAGTCATTACTGAAGGCATCTTAACGCAGATTATTCAAAAAGATGCCGAACTCTTAGATACCGCGTTAGTAGTTTTTGATGAATTTCATGAGAGAAGTTTACAGGGGGATTTAGCCTTTGCGCTCACCCGCGAAGTACAAACCGAGCTGCGCGATGATTTAAAAATATTGCTCATGTCTGCAACGCTAGATATCGAGTATTTAAGCCAAGCATTGCCCGATGCTCATATATTGAATAGTGAAGGGCGAAGCTATCCGATAGAGGTGAGTTATCAAGCTCCTAGGGGACATCAACGTTGGCGTGAACATGCATTGACGGTGATCAAAGATAAAATGTTTGATCATATGGGATCAATCTTAGTTTTTTTACCTGGTGTCGCCGATATTCGTTTTTTACTTGAACGTTTGATGGCCCATCAAACGCAAGGTGTGAAAGTTTGTCCTTTATTTGGTGAATTGAGTCTCAAGGAACAACAGCAAGCAATAGCACCTTGTGAAAATGGCCACCGTAAAATTGTTTTAGCGACTAATATCGCAGAAACATCACTGACCATTGATGGTATTGATCTTGTTATTGATTGCGGGCTTGAAAAAGTGGCTGTGTTTGATAGTGCCAGTTTGATGAATAAACTCATGCAAAAGCAAATATCAAAAGCGTCAGCGGTACAAAGAGCAGGGCGAGCAGGGCGATTAATGCCTGGGCATTGTATCCGTTTATATGGCAAAGATGATTTTGAGCGCAGACCGCTGCACAGCGTTAATGATATTCAACAAGCCGATTTACTACCGACCTTGATTGAAGCCGCTCGATGGGGCGTTTCTACTTTAGCTGACTTACCTTTATTAGAACTTCCGAGTAAGGTTAAAGAGCAACAAGCTTGGCAAGAGTTACAAAGTCTAGCCATTGTCGATAATAAATATGTACTCACCAAACACGGTGAAAAAGCGTCCAATTTACCTTGCCATCCACGTTTCGCTCACATGATTTTAATGGCACAAGCGAAAGGGCAGAATATAACTATCTTAGCTTGTTTGATTGCAGCGTTACTCGAGGAACGTGATATTTTCAAAGGTGAGCAATCTAAATTCGATTGTGATCTAGTGCACCGATTACAATTATTAATTCAGCATAAGAGTAATAAAAACCCCTTGTTAGAACGGATTTTATTACAGGCAAATCGACTCGCTCAAAATTTACAATTACGTTTTAACGTACATTCCTTAGATTTATCAAAGACTGGTATATTAATCGCTTATGCTTATCCAGAACGGGTGGCGAAAGCTAGGATTAATCATGGTGAATATATTTGCGTAAATGGCAAAGGGGCATCAGTTAATGAACAAGATGCCTTAGCAAGTGAAGACTTTATTGTTATTGCTCAAACGAGCCAAGATGATAATCAGTTAACTGTACGGCTAGCGAGTCAAATTAGTCTAGTCGAAATAACTGATGTTTTTTCGGCACAAATTAAGACGCAAGATATTGCAAACTTTGATAGCAAGAGCGGTAGAATTATCGCTAAAAGACAAACTACATTGGGCGGAATAGCCTTATCAGAACAGCCACTAAAACAAGAAGTCACGACAGAAACAATTAGTGCTATGTGGTGTGAACTGGTGATGAAAAAAGGCTTGAGTTTTTTACCCTGGCAAGCCAAAGATTTAGCGCTCAAGGCTCGTTGGCAATGGTTAAATCAATACTTTCCTGAATATGATTTAGCGGTTATTGATGATAATCGACTATTAGAAAAACTAAGTACTTGGTTTGCGCCATTTGTTGGTGAGATAAAAAATAAAGCACAACTAGCCAAGCTGGATTTATCACAAATGTTATTGTCTTTACTTAGTTATCAAAAACAAAAAATATTAAGCCAAGCAGCGCCTACTGTTTATGTAGGACCGACAGGAAGACATTGCCCTATTAGTTATTCTCAAGATAAGTCGCCAAAAGTGTCATTGCCGATGCAAGAGTTATACGGCTTAACAGAAACACCGAGTATTGGTGTTGTCGAAGGCATAGCTGGAGGAAATCAAAGTGTGCCCTTATTGTTAGAATTGCTTTCACCCGCGCAACGACCTATTCAAGTAACACAAGATTTAGTTACCTTTTGGTCTGGTAGCTATCAAGCCGTGCAAAAAGACATGAAAAGCCGTTATCCTAGACATTATTGGCCAGACGATCCTGTTAATGCTAAGGCAACCAATAAAATGAAACGACATCTAAAACTCTGATAACTCAGCATATCGAAAAATAATGCCAAAAATTAAAATAAAAAAACGTAGCACAGCAGTGAAAAAAGAAAAATCAATATTACGTAAAACCGCTATGACGTTAGGCAAGTTAATGATTGCCGGTCTATTTACGTTAGGAATTTTCTGCATTTACCTTGATGCTAAGGTAAGACAAACATTTGAAGGTCAGCGCTGGCAAGTGCCTGTACAAGTGTACGGTCAAATCGAAACATTGCAGTTAGGTGAACAAGCTAATTTGGAAGAAATAGCCCAATCACTAAAAATTAATAACTATCAGAAAGTGAAGTTTGCCACGCGAGCGGGGCAATTTTCTCAATCGGTAGAGCGTTTAAATATCTTTCAGCGAGCATTCGATTTCACTGATGGTACTAACAACACGCAGCAACTGAGTATTGAAGTTGTTAGCGATATTGTTGTTTCCTTGAGTGTGGATGAGCAGCCTGTTGCCACTGTAATGCTTGAGCCACAATTACTGGCACGTTTAGTTCCTGATAATAAAGAAGATCGTGTCTTGGTGTCGCTAGAAGAGTTACCTAGCCAATTAATTGATACATTGTTGCTTATTGAAGATCGCGATTTTTATCATCACCATGGCGTATCACCTGTTGGGATTTTTAGAGCGTTATTCAATAATATCCGTGCAGGGCGCACGGTGCAGGGCGGTAGTACGTTAACACAACAGCTAGCTAAAAATATGTTTCTTAGTCGAGAGCGGACACTTTCTCGGAAAATTAAAGAAGCGCTAATGGCGGTGATTTTAGAGTTAAGGTACAGTAAAGATCAACTACTAGAAGCTTATATTAATGAAGTGTACTTAGGGCAAAACTATGCCAACGGTGTCTATGGCTTTGGCTTGGCTGCGCAATTTTACTTTGGTAAAAAAATTAATGAATTAAGTCATGGTCAAATGGCTTTATTGATAGCCCAAGTTAAAGGCCCAAGTTATTACGACCCATGGCGTCATCCAAAACGTGCAATAGAACGACGAGATCTTATTCTCAGGCTTATGTTTGAACAACACATGTTATCACTGGTCGATTTTGAGCAGGCTGCAGAGTCAGAATTATCTGTTAGAGTGCAACGTCGTTTAGCTAAAAAAAAGTACCCAGCCTATTTGCAGCTAGTCAGCGCGGAACTAAATCAGCATCTTTCAAGTGTTACCCAAAAATCTGGTATCAAAGTCTTCACTGGCTTCTCGCACCGCAGTCAGCAGTTATTAGAGCAGAGTGTTGCTCAGCAACTGCCCTTACTTGAGCGCAAGTATAAACAAAGCGATTTAGAAGCGGCAATGATAGTCACTGATATCAATAGTGGCGAGATTCGAGCGTTAGTTGGTGGCCGAGAAAGTGGTTATGCCGGTTTTAATCGTGCACTTAATGCAAAACGACATATCGGTTCATTAATCAAACCAGCGATTTATGTCGCGGCACTTGAGCGTTATCAACAATATAATTTTGCTACTATTTTAGATGATAAAGCGATTACCCTAAAAAAAGGCTCAGGTAAAAAATGGCAACCTAAAAACTATGATGGAAAATACCGAGGGCAGGTATCGTTAATCGAAGGTTTAGTATACTCCCTTAATATACCAACGATTAATCTGGGCATGAGTTTAGGCCTAACCAGTGTAGCTGACGTTATTAAAGCACTTGGCTATCAACATCACCTGCAAATGCGTCCGTCAGTTTTATTAGGTGCTGTTAATATGTCGCCATTGGAAATTAACCAGTTATATTTAGCGATTGCAAATAAAGGTTATTACCAAAAGAGCCATACTATCACTAAAATACTGTCCTCAAAAAATGAGACACTCTGGCAAAAAGAGCAAGTAAGTGAGCAGCGACTATCAAGCCAAGCAGCTTACTTGCTTGATTACGCCTTAGAGCAAGTCACTCAAGTGGGCACTGCTAGATCACTCACTTGGCGTTTAGATAATAAGAGAGTTGCGGGTAAAACGGGTACCAGTAATGCCTTACGAGATAGTTGGTTTATCGGCTATGACAACAAACACTTAATCACAACCTGGTTGGGAAAAGATAATAACAAGCCAACAGGGTTAACAGGAAGTAGTGGAGCGCTACCATTGTTTGCCGATTTCATGAAGCGGCAAGGTGTAGTAAATAAAATTGAAGATAAACCCGAAGGCATTGTAGTTACCTTATTTGAACAACAAACGGGTAATGCAGTAACAGAAGAATGTGCTAATACTGTCATCTATCCAGCGGTTGAAAACGGAATAGTTACTTCGAAAGAATGTTTACAAGAAAAAGTTGATCGTCGTTCTTGGTTTGAAAAAGTTTTTGGTGATTAGTCATTTTTTAATTTTTTAGTTTATTAGCGGTAAATATGAACGCTCAATAATATCCTGTTGAGCGTTCTTATTTAGCCATCATATTAAAAAGTTACTTTTACTTTTGATAAGGCTGCAACATCAGTGATGCTAACATTACCAATACTTCTTTGTAATCTCGCTGCTGTTTTCTCTGCACCATTGCTTTGAGCGAAACTAATTACATCTTCTCCATTACACATTAATTTTAAAGCGACGGTTTTAGTTTGTAAGCGGTAAGATTTGGTTGTGCTGTTAAGTTTTAAAAGACTATCACTTTTCGCTGCTTTACAAACGTCGATTAAGGCTTTTTCCATATAAGGTGTCATTGCTGCTTGGCTTGGTAAACTCATAGCTAAAACAGGTAAAGCGGCGGTAAGAGCAAGTAATGTTTTTTTGAAAGTAGTCATGGTAATTCTCCAGAGAGTTATTGTATATCGTTAGTGTTTTGTTCGGCCTAGTTATGTAAGGCACATCATAATAGTGGACCCTTTTTAGTAAAAAGTTGTAACCATTCACCCAGAGAATGTAAGTAAAAATCAAGCGTTAAATAGTGTATTTTTGCTAAGTCATTGATTGTCTGTTTGTTCAATAATTAATGTTGTGCCTTGCTGACATTAATATTTACATTTGGTGTTATTTTGACATACGAAAGCTGGTGTAGACGTGATTAAACTTGCGATGATTGGCTTGTTGTTAAATGTTTATATTGAGCACCATTTTTGAAATAGCTAGGTTAACTGGTTTTATATACAGTTTTTGTTTTGATTATGCTATTGTGGTAAATATAATTTGGGTTTAGGTATTATTTTTTACAGTATTATCTAATCTTTAATAAGATTAATGTAGGAATGGGGAAAACTAATGGCAGTTGAAAGTCGGTTTGTAGTAATTAGAAACGGGATCGAGGCGAAAACATTTATGGATAAGAAATCAGCTGATGAATATGACAAAATGTTGGATATGGCTGATAACTTAAGCCAAATGTTCTCTCAATCTTCGGTAGAGTTAAGTGATAGTGCCAACGAAGAGTTAAGCATTTTCTTAGCAGAACATCGAGAAGATGTACTTGTTGCGCTGTTAGCTAAAAAGCCGACAAAGGTTGCCACTAAAAATTCAATTGATACACCTATTGTTGAAGTTGTCAGTGACGAGCCAAAGCAGGCTAGCAAAGCCAAAAAAAGTAAAGTGAAAGCAACAACCACAAAATTAAGTGAAGCCAGTTAATTGGATATATGCAAGTACCATTCAAAGTGCTCAAGCACTCTTAAAGCTATATCTTGATTAGCCTCTTGATTAGTAAAGTGTGTGGTTAATTTTCTATGCTTGAATATCAACTTATTCGTAGTAAGCGTAGGAAAACACTTGCCTTACAAGTTAGGCATGGTCATGTCACTGTGCGAGCCCCTTATTATGTCACAACAAGCTTCATTGATACTTTTATTCAAGAAAAGTCAGCTTGGTTACTGACAAAGTTAGCTGAGCAAAAGGACAAACCAGATTTTTGTGATTTCAGCCAAAACTCAAATCTATTGTTTTTAGGTGAACCCCTCACGCTGAATATCTATTTGGCAAAGAAATCTAATGTATTCATCGATAACAGTTTAGTAAATGAAGTTGATTTATTCAGTACTTATAAACCATCACTTAGACAACTTAATGTTGTTATTAGTGAAAGAGTAGGTCTCAGACTAACAGAGCCTTTAGCCAGAGCTAAGCAGGTTAAAAAACTATTAGAAACTTACTTTAAGCAGCAGGCTGAGCAGTTGATTATTGAGCGGCTTGAATTTCTTAGTAGACAGACATCATTAATCCCAACAACCGTAAATATTCGTCAATATAGGGCACGATGGGGAAGTTGTAATAATCGGGGTGAGCTCAGTTTCAATTATCTTTTAATGATGGCACCAATATTCGTTATTGATTACGTTATTATCCATGAGTTGTGCCACTTAGAATATTTAAATCATTCTAAAGAATTTTGGCAACTGGTGGAAAAATACTGCCCGAACTTCCAAACAGCTAAAAAGTGGCTAAGTATTAATCAATCACAATTACACTGGCAAAATCCTAGCTAAAGATAATAGAAGCAACAAAAACCTCCCTGTTCAATGATTTCGATCACAAATTTAGACAAAACGACAACCGTTAACTACACTTTTCTATATCCCCATAAATTATAATGTTTCTCATTAATTAACGGTTTAAATTTTAAAAGGCAACGTGATGAAAACTACCTTTCATAGTATTAAGATCTCAGCTATTTACTTTAGCTCAGCTGTATTATCTCTCGCTTTTGCTTCGTTTATTCTTGGCGGCTAGTTTATAGCAGCGCTAAAGACTGCCTTAAATAAACACTTCCTCAGATTGTACTTTTATCTTATTTTTTAATAAAAAAACAAATTTAAAATGCGTGGCTTAGCGTAATCAAGTCTGATTTTTACACTTGAAAATAACAATCTTTATAATTACCCTAAAAAAAAGCAATTGTTGATTAACAATTGCTTTTTTTTAGGGTAAATTACCTCCAACAAAATAAAAATAAAATAAGGTCCTTCCTGTTATGAGCCCATCGGTGCTTATTTGTGATGATTCAAACATGGCCAGAAAGCAAGTGCTTAGAAGTCTTCCTGAACAATGGAAAAGCTCTGTTCAAACTGCAACTAATGGTGCTGAAGCATTAACTATTTTACGTGATAATAGTATTGAGGTGCTCTTCCTTGATCTGACTATGCCAGGAATTGATGGTATTGGCGTTTTACAAGGTATTCAAAAGTTAAATCTTAATTGCAGTGTTTTTGTTATTTCAGCTGATGTTCAACCTGAAATGCAAAGTAAGGTAAAAGCACTCGGCGCGAAAGAGTTTTTGCGTAAACCAGTAAAACCAGATGATTTAATCAATCATTTACAACAGCATGGTCTTCTATGAGTGAATTTCACCTAACTGAAGATCAGCAAGATTGCTTACAAGAGCTTATTAATATTGCTATGGGACAAGCAAGTGATCAACTTGCTCGTTATCTTGATACTTTTGTTTACTTGAAAGTGCCAAACATTGAAAGTGTTGATGCTAAAGAATTAATGCATACTTTGAGCCAGCAGAAAAATACTATGGCTGTAGTAAGCCAAGGTTTTTTTGGTTATGAAGGTATCCGTGGTGAAGCACTCTTAGTTTACCAAGAAGAAGACTCTGGTCGCATTGCCGATTTACTTGGTTATGAACCTGATGAGTTATCACAAGATGAACAATTAATTGATATTAGCTCTATTTTAACGACAACATTTTTGAATGTATTTGCTCGTCAAATTGATAATCAAATGTCTTATAATGCTCCTAAGTTACTGCCCAGTGCCAAGGACAACTTATCTGAGCACTTACAACAAATGCCATTTAGTTGGGATTTAGCATTAAAAGTGAATATTAACTATCAAGTTACTGACTATTCCTTTAATTGTAATATGATCTTGTTGATCCCTGAAACGGCGATAACGAATATCAAAGACGTACTTGATCGGATATTGGCAGAATTCTAATGCTTGATTTTAACGCTCTTATTTCAACAACACCTGACACATTGACTTTTAATGAGCAGGTGCTTAAACAAATAAATAGTCAAATCGCTAACCAATTAAATACCGGTATTTTGGTATTAGATGCTGATTTTAATATTGTTATTTGGAATCGTTTTTTACAGGTTCATACCGATAAAGTAGCTGAAAATACTCTGGGTCAGTCTATCTTTAGTGCATTTCCAGAGTTGCCACAGCGTTGGTTATCACGTAAGTTTAGCTCTGTTTTGCAATTAAATACCCCAAGCTTTTGTTCGTGGGAACAAAGACATCATCTATTTGAATTACCTCATACTCGTCCTATCACAACGGATAGTGAGTTTATGGCACAAAACTGTACTTTTTTGCCAATAGAAACGGATTGTAAAGGTAAACACATCTGTATCTTAATTGAAGATGTTACCGATGTTTGTCATTATCAAACACAATTACAAAAGACATTAGCTAAGCTGGCGCAAATTAGCCGTATAGATGGTTTAACTCAAATCTATAATAGAAGGCATTGGCAAGAGTCACTAGAGCAAGAGTATGCAAAATCACGACGACATGGCAAACAACTATCACTAGTTATGCTGGATTTAGATCACTTTAAATTACTCAATGATAATTATGGTCATCAATGTGGTGATATGGTGTTAATTGAAGTCAGCGCTTTAATAAGTTCTTTATTAAGAGTTGAAGATGTTTTTGGTCGTTATGGTGGTGAAGAGTTTGCCATTATTTTACCTGAAACAAGTTTAAGTGGCGCGATAGGACTAGCACAGCGGATTTGTAATAGCATAGCTGCAACAGCTTTAACTTATAAAGATCAGACCCTCAAGGTAACGGTAAGTTTGGGGGTGGCACAACTCAGTGCTGAAGAAGTTAATTATGAAGAATTAATAACTCAATCTGACAACGCGTTATATCAAGCAAAAGCGCTAGGACGTAATCAAGTGTGCAGTACCGCTTGCTCTACCAGTTTAGTTATTGATTAATACCCCGATAAACATCCTCCACGCTACACCATCAGGTCTAGTTCTATATCATTATGAATAAAGCAGAATGTTTTATTTGTTTTTTTGCATAAACTATAACTTTTTATTTACTGGTTTTTGTCATTAAACATTGACACTCTTCATAACTTAAGGCATTTTAAGCTTATGAAAATAAACAACAGCCACATTATTATTATTACCACCACCACCCGAATTAGGATGGCGGTCGCTGGCTAACGTGTAAAAAATAAAAATTTTATCGAAGCCCGTGACCTGAAAAGGTTACGGGTTTTTTTATGCTTACAATGAAGAGTATTAGCTCTAATAGCTTGTGGTAGCTTACAATAGCTTAAACAATAAAAGAGTATATTTATTCATTATCTCTTTATAAAGGAAGAAAACATGCGTGTACTTAAATTTGGTGGCTCTTCACTAGCTTCAGCAGAGCGCTTTCGTCAAGTTGCTGATATTATCAAAGACAAAAGTGAATCTTCAAATATTGCTGTTGTTGTCTCTGCACCACAAGGGGTGACCAATCACCTCGTAGCTATGGCTGAGAATATCAGTGATGAAGCAAAGCTGGTAACAGACTTAGGCCACTTCAAACGCGCAATAACAACAATTATTGATGACTTATCAGCAAGTATTAGTAACTTTAATCACCAGCATTGTGAGCAAGCGTTAACTAATTATGAGCATCAACTACAACGTTATATGCAAGGTGTAACCTTATTAACTTATTGCCCTGCTCATATTAGAGCGCGAATCATCAGTACAGGTGAGCGTTTAAGCGTGGCGATCCTTGATGCGGTATTACAAGCTTATGGTTTACAGGTCTCATTATTAGCGCCAGAGAAGTTTTTATATACCAATAACTCTTCACTGAATGCGGTAGCCGATTTAGTACTATCAAAAGAAAAGTTTGCGCGTGAATACAATAAATTAAGTAAAGTATCGTTAATGCCTGGTTTTATTGGTGTTAATGCTGATAACAACAGCAATATGCCACAAGTAACTACCTTAGGGCGTAATGGCTCGGATTATTCTGCTGCCGTATTAGCTGTTTGTGCAGAAGCTGAGTGTTGTGAGATTTGGACTGATGTAGACGGAGTCTACAATGCTGATCCTCGTTATATTAAAGAAGCTAAATTGCTTGATTATTTATCTTATCAAGAAGCAATGGAGCTATCTTATTTTGGTGCCAGTGTTTTACATCCAAAAACAATTGGGCCTATTGCTCAATATCATATCAATTGTCTAATTAAAAATACCAGTAACCCAAGTGCACCAGGTACGTTAATTTCTAGTGAGAATGACCAACAAAAACGCGTTAAAGCAATTTCCAACCTTGACGACTTAACCATGGTAAATGTGTCTGGACCAGGCATGAAAGGTATGGTCGGCATGGCAAGTCGTGTTTTTGCCACTATGAGTAGAGAGAATATCTCTTTGATACTTATTAGCCAGTCGTCGAGCGAGTATTGCATTAGCTTTTGTATTTATTCAAGTGATGCAGAGCGTGCAAAACAAAGTTTACAAGATGAATTTGAATTAGAGCTTTTGAATGGTTTACTTGAGCCTTTATCGTTAAAGGGTGAACTATCTATTGTGTCACTAGTGGGTGATGGTATGCATCATCAACGAGGTGTGGCAGCTAAATTCTTTAGTTCATTAGCTCAAGCTCGGGTTAACGTAGTTGCTATTGCTCAGGACTCCTCTGAACGTAGTATCTCTGTAGTTGTTGAACAACGAAAATGTATGGATGCGATGAAAGTTAGTCATCAAAACTTCTTTTCCCATAAACCAACGATTGATGTTTTCTTGGTAGGTTGTGGTGTTGTTGGCAGTGAGCTAATCGCGCAAATATCACGTCAACAAGCGAGTTTGAAAAAGCAAAATATCGTTTTGAAAGTCTACGGAATTGCTAATTCTAAAGGTATGGTTTTTGACAAAGAAGGCATTGATTTAAATAACTGGCAAGAAGCTGTTGCCAATGCAACTGACGCGTTACCCGTTAATGTCGATAACCTTAAAGGTTTTGTTCGTGATAATCATCTAATTAACCCTGTGTTTGTTGACTCAACGTCAAATGAAGCATTAGCGATGAGTTATGTTGATTATTTAGCTGAAGGTTTCCATATCGTCACGCCAAATAAAAAAGCCAATACAGACTCTTGGGAATATTATCAAGAGTTGCGTAGTACGGCACAGAAAACTAATCGTCGTTTCTTATATGAAACAACGGTAGGTGCTGGCTTGCCGGTTATTGATACCTTACAAAGCTTAATTAAAGCGGGTGATGAGTTACAGCGTTTTGAAGGGGTATTATCTGGCTCTTTATCTTACATGTTTGGTAAGTTGGAAGAGGGTATGTCGTTATCAGAAGCTACCGCTATTGCCAAAGAAAATGGCTTTACGGAACCAGATCCTCGCGATGATTTAAGTGGTATGGACGTCGCTCGTAAATTATTAATCATGGCACGTGAAGCCGGTATGCAATTAGAGTTATCAGATATTAATATTGAATCAGTATTACCTAGTGATTTTGATGCCAGTGGCGATGTGAGTCAGTTTATGAGTAACATATCTAAACTTGATAGCGGTTTTGCTGAGCGGGTAGCAAATGCAAAATCTGAAGGTAAAGTACTTCGTTATATTGGTAATATTGTTGACGGTAAATGCCAAGTTTCTATTGAGTCGGTCGGATCTGACCACCCGTTATATAGCATTAAAGATGGCGAAAACGCTTTAGCTATTCATAGTCGTTATTACCAACCATTACCGTTTGTTTTACGTGGCTACGGTGCTGGCGCAGCGGTTACAGCGGCAGGTGTTTTCGGTGATCTATTAAGAACTTTAGCTTGGGAGCAACAGCACTAATGTCAGTTACTAATACTAACGCTAATATTGAGAACAGTGTTTCAGTATTTGCACCGGCTTCTATTGGTAATGTCAGCGTAGGTTTTGATGTTTTAGGGCTGGCAGTAAAACCAATAGATGGTACATTATTAGGTGATGTTGTTACTGTTAGTGCAACGACATCTAATGAAAGTAGCCTAACGGTTACTGGTAGTTTTGCCGATAAGTTGCCAACGAACAAAGAAGATAATATTGTTTGGTCTTGCTTATTACTTTTTAATGAACAATTGATCAGCACTGACAGAGTTCCTGTATTTTTAGATATCAGCTTGGATAAAAAAATGCCTGTTGGCAGTGGTTTAGGTTCAAGTGCCTGCTCTGTTGTTGCCGCGCTAGCAGCCTTAAATGCATTTTATGCTAAATATCAGGATTTTAGTTTTTCTGAAAATCACTTGTTAAAAATGACAGGCCAAATGGAAGCACAAATTAGTGGCAGTTTACATTACGATAATGTTGCGCCATGTTATTTAGGTGGTCTGCAGTTAATGGTGCCGGATGAAAACGTGATCTCACGCATTTTACCAAACTTCGATGATTGCTACTATGTCATGGCATATCCTGGTATAGAAGTCTCGACTAAAGCTGCTAGGGATGTTTTACCAACAACTTATAGCCGTAGTGACGTTATTAGTTATGGTCAAAACTTAGCAACCTTTGTCGATGCATGTCACCGTCAAGATAAGAGCCAAGCATTCTCGGTATTAACCGACGTTATTGCAGAGCCGTACCGGACTAACTTGTTGCCTAGATATCAAGAGTCTCGAGACTATCTGACCGCACAAGGCGCTTTAGCTGTTGGTATTTCAGGCTCAGGACCGACACTATTTTGTGTTTGTGATAGCGAGCAACAGGCAGAGCAATACGCGCTATGGTTACAAGATAACTACCTACAAACAGCATTAGGCTTTGTCCATGTTTGTAAAGTCGATAAAGTTGGCGCAACAGAAATTTAAGATCATCGTGCTTTTAAATATATAAGCACGATGGCGAAACAATTTAGTAAACAGATTATTAGGAAAGAAAGTGAAATATTATAATTTAAAAGAAAATGATGAACAGGTATCTTTCTCACAAGCGGTAAAGCAAGGCTTAGGTAAGAATCAGGGGTTATTTTTCCCTAGTTCAATGCCTAAATTAGATAACATAGATGAGTTACTAGCACTGCCTTTGGTCGAGCGTAGTGTCAAAATATTACAGCCTTTCGTTGAAGGTGATTTAACGAAAAGTGAATTAACTGACATTGTTACCGACGCTTTTAATTTCCCCGCTTTATTACAGCCGATAAGCCCAGACCGAGCTATTTTAGAATTATTTCACGGACCAACGTTAGCATTTAAAGATTTTGGTGCTCGTTTCATGGCGAAATGTTTGCAAACATTTGTTGCTAAGGATGCTAAAGCCAGTGGCGAAACTAAGCCGTTAACTATTTTAACCGCTACTTCAGGTGATACCGGCGCTGCTGTTGCTCATGCATTCCATGGTATTGATAATATTCGTGTTGTTATCATGTATCCAAAAGGAAAAATTAGTTTACTGCAAGAAAAAATGTTTACCACCCTAGGTGGTAATATTGAAACATTAGCCGTTGATGGTGACTTTGATGATTGTCAGTCGTTAGTTAAGCAGTCTTTTGACGATAAAGAATTAGCAAATACCATTGGTTTAAACTCGGCAAACTCTATCAATATCAGTCGATTATTAGCACAAGTATGTTATTACTTCGAAGCAGTAGCACAGCTATCAAGAGTAAAAAGTGACTTAAGCAGCATCGTATTCTCTATTCCAAGTGGCAACTTTGGTAACCTTACAGCAGGTTTGTTTGCTAAAGCAATGGGGTTACCTATTAAACGCTTTATTGCAGCGACTAATGCTAACGATACTGTGCCACGTTACTTAGAAACAGGAGAATGGACGCCGAATAAAACGGTAGCGACTATTTCAAATGCAATGGATGTGAGTAACCCGAATAACTGGCCACGCGTAGAACATATGTTGAAGAGCGGTATTGTTGAGCAAGGTTGTGTAAGTTCAGTATCCATCGACGAAGAGCAAACGCAGTCTACTGTTATTGGGCTTAGAAAATTGGGTTACATTAGTGAACCGCATGCAGCTGTAGCGTATAAAGCATTACAATACAGTGCTACTGAAGATGAGTTTGGCGTGTTCTTAGGAACGGCTCATCCAGCTAAATTTAAAGAAGTTGTTGAAAGTATTCTTGGTCAGCCATTAGGTTTACCAAAAGAACTTGCTGATTGCGCAGGCGAGCCTATTTTATCGCAAGATCTGACTACTGACTTCAGTGATTTACGTAGCTATTTACTAAGTTAATCTTGGATAAAATCTCTAAATAACACTTTTGACAATGCTTAACGGTATTGCTTAAGTTAAAATAAGAATTCAAAATATAAAGCTATCACCTTTGGTGATAGCTTTTTTATTGGTAACAGGTATAAATCTTTGGATATGAATATGATCAAACCACAATGGCAGCAGTTAATTAATCGTGAAACTAAGCAAAGCTACTTTAAAAACTTAATCACTGAAGTCGAAAAACAAAGAGCATCAGAAATTTCAATTTATCCAGCAGAAAAAGATGTGTTTAATGCTTTTAATCATGTTGATATAGCCGATGTAAAAATTGTTATTCTTGGCCAGGATCCTTATCACGGCAAAGATCAAGCCCATGGTTTAGCTTTTTCAGTTCAAGATGGTATTAAAGTGCCACCATCACTCGTTAATATGTATAAAGAGCTGTCAACGGATATCAAGGGCTTTAAAGCACCAAAGCATGGTTGTTTAACGCATTGGGCGGAGCAAGGGGTCTTATTGCTAAATACAGTGTTAACTGTGCAGCAAGGTAATGCGCATTCTCATGCGAAACTGGGTTGGGAAATGTTTACTGAGCAAGTTATTAACGAATTGAATGAATATAATAATGGCTGTGTGTTTATCTTGTGGGGCGCACATGCGCATAAAAAAGGTAAAAATATAAACCAAGAAAAGCATTTAGTTTTAGCGGGCCCACATCCATCGCCATTGTCTGCCTACCGAGGTTTTTATGGCTGTCAGCATTTCTCTCAAGCCAACACTTGGTTGGCTAAACACGAGATTAATCAAATCGATTGGCAATTACCTGCAGAAGTATCCGTTTAAAGTTATACAAAAGTTAGTTACGGTAAACACTTAACAATTTTATAATTGTATTGAGTCTGCTATATTTTAAATAGAGAGCTACTTTATAGAACATAGGAAATACAATGGGTGTCAATTTTTCACAATTCGATGAGTCGTCAGTAGTAATACTAAAACGATTAGCACTACATTTTCCTAGCCCAACAGAGATTGGCTTTAATGATGTCTTTCCAGAGTCAGAGGCTGAAATTGATAAACGTGCTGCCCATATAGGTACACTCGCCTTTTTACGTCATGAAGACCTTATTGCTCATGACGTTGGTAGCGCATCATCTTTTATTCTTACCCGTAAAGGCATAGCGTTATTTAATGAAGATATCTTTCAGCATATAAAAAACCAGCTCAATAGTGAAGTCGATAGTATTTAATTAGTAGCTAGTCACTGTGTTTCTTAGATGCTTTTAATAGTATTAATTGCCAAAGTGAATAATCATTTCTGCCGCTTCACAGTGGCAGTTATGACCACATAAAATGCAGTTATAACCTTGTTTACTCTCCTCATTCCATTTATTCGGGTGGGACTTTATTAATTTCCCTCCACATTTACTGAAATATGACACGGCACTATTATTAGGGCTTTGTTTCCATAAATGGCTAATACCTGCTTGGGCGCCTTGTTGCTGCGCAGCGTTAATGGCAAGTTGTAATAGTTGTTTACCAATACCTAAACCGCGATATTTCTCATCAACGGTATTACATTTAAAGTAACAACATTTTTGACTGTCGAGCTGCCATAATTCGGGCGTACACCATTGATCTATTCGCCAATTATTGGCGGAATAAGTGCTACGAAAGCCAACAACTTGCTTATTAAGTAAAGCAACAAAACTACAATTTATCTCGTTAACTATACCTTTATTGGTCCATGCAACTATTTTTTCATCATCTAAATAACCATCACCATGAACATGATTGGCAAGGGCAATAACTTGAGAATAATACTCACTAGTTAAAGGAAAATACTTAATTTTTTCTTTTATAATAGTCATGGTTTATTAACACATCTAATGGGGTATCTCAACATTAAGATAGCAAAGCTTTAGACAAGTTGCAGTTAAAAAAATTTATATTAAACGTATCCATTTAGTCTAAACGATTTAATTCTTTACCTTGTTCGAAGGCAATAATATTTTGACTTAATAAATTAATTAACCGCTGCTGCGCCTCAATACTTGCCCAGGCGATATGAGCAGTAATTTTTAAATTCGCTAAATTACTGTTAAGTAACGGGTGTGAAGCGGGTGGCGGCTCTTGTGTTAATACATCTAAAATAGCACAAGCAATCTCTTTGCTTTTTAAGGCATTTAATAAAGCAGGTTCATCAATCAAAGCACCCCGAGCAGTATTGACTAACACTGCGGTATTTTTCATACGTGATAAAACATCAGCATTGATTAAGTTTTCTGTTTCAGCAGTTTGTGGGCAATGTAAGCTAATAATGTCAGCTTGTTCTATGACTTGATCAAACGTAACTCTGTCTGCTCTAATTACACTGGCCGTAGGTCGCTCACTAATAAGCACTTTCATATTAAAAGCCTGTGCAATAGCTGTAACGGCTTTACCTAAACTACCATAACCAACAATGCCCAGTGTTTTGCCCGCTAATTCACTGATGCTATTACCGTGGTAACAAAAAGCATCACTTTTAGACCATAAACCTTGCTCTGTATTATTATTTTGGTGGCTGGTTTGTTGATAATACTCGAGTAATTGGGCGAAAACATATTGTGCTACTGCTTGCCCGGCATAACCGCTGACATTAGTGACGGCAATATTTAAATGGCTAGCCGCTTTTATATCTACATTGTTATAACCGGTAGCGCTGATACAAATGAGCTTTACCTTAGGTAAGGATGATAATATTTCGGCAGTTAATAGCACCTTATTAGTAATAATAATATCGGCATCAAGGCAGCGCGGTATAATTTCAGTAGCAGAGGTATTCTCATAACAGACTAACTGTGAAACCTGTTGTTTAATCGCTGAAAACTCAATGGCAGAACTGAAGGTGTTTTTATCTAAAAATACTGCACGCATATTATTTACTCTATTATTTTTAATTGTTATCTAATTATTTTATTGCTGGTTTAGTCATTACTTAGCAAAGTTCTTTAGCTCCCCGCAATAAAAATAAGCTAGGTAATTCTTAGAGAACTAGCTAGCTTATTTACCTATTCAACGACTGTAATAAATTGCAGTCGTGATAATTAGATAGTGTAAATCACGTTATCCAGGGCGACCATCTTTTCTTGCGTTTATTAACATAGGACCGTAACCAATAATAAAGATGGCAAAAGCGATAAGCCAAAATCCGCCACTGATATCAATAAAGAGTAACGTTTTTTCAGGCACAGCCCAAGGACCAAAAGCACGAACAAGTGCAGCTAAGCTTATTAATACATAGGCAATGGTCATCGATTTTGGTGGTGTTAGCGGACGACCAGTATGGCCTAAAGAAACACGCGAAATCATAGCTAAAATCAAACCACCAATACCGCCAACCGTCAGTAAGTGCCAAACATGATTACTCGGTACTTCGGGTATTAAGTAACTTGCACCCAGTACGAATAAACCAAAACAGATAAATTTCATCGCGCCGTGGATAGACCATAAAAGCGGTACCTGTAAAGTGATCCAAGGTCGCCATCTTAGCCAACGCATCGTTTGAAATAGACTCGAAATGATAAGTAATATGCCAAAAAATAGCGCTGAAAAGCCAACTATTGGTTGTAATAATAAACTGAACATCGCAATGGCTAAACTACCATTGGCTGCTTTATCTAACCAAGGTAGTGGTATCGCTTTATCGGTTTTTGTCCCATTACTGGTAAACATAGGAACAACACGACCAGCCATTACCGACATTAAAAACGTAACGAGCATAACGCCAGCATAACCAGAATAAATGCTATTAAATGTTGTTGGGAAGTGTATTGCTAGGTGCATCTCTGCATTAGCGATAGTAAATAATGCTAATAGTGGTACAAAGAATAAATTACGATACTGCTTGATGGCCAAAATGGGTTTAGCTAAAACATAAGCAACCGTTGGCAGAAAAAGTAAGTCAATTATGCTTGAAAGCGTTGAACCAAGTAACTCAGGCATTACTAGAAAAATTCGACCCGCTAACCAGAGTAGGAATAACGCGAGTAGTGTTGTACCTTGGGCACCTCTAACGCCGGTCCAATTTTGTACTGCTGTTAGGAGAAACCCTGCAATAATGGCACCGCCAAAACCAAAGATCATTTCATGAATATGCCACCAATAACCGCCCCCCAAAGGCGATAAGTCAATTGTTCCCTTATACATTAATAGCCAAAGCGTGATGGCGAAAACACTAAAGATCGCGCCACTAAGGAAAAAGGGTCGAAAGCCTAAGCGTAATAGTGGTGGAATTTTTTGTTCTGTTGCTAAGTCGGTGATTTGCATCATTTGTGTGCCTTATGTACATCGAAGATGATTATGACGATATTGTTAGGAATGATTGTTATAAATGATTGTAATGAATAGTCAGTGGCGATGCCCGAAATAGATCAATGAATAGTGAATAATTAGGTGGATATAATATAAAACTAGGCTATCGATGTTGATAGCCTAGTGAGCTAAGTAGCAAGGGATTTTATTACTGCTGAACGAATTTTTTAACTTGGCTAACCGAAGCTGCGCCTACTTGTGTTGCAACGCGTTCTCCATTGTTCATTAATAATAATGTAGGAATGCCTCGGATACCCAATTTAGTCATTAGCTCCTGGCTGTCATCAGCGTTAATTTTGATGACTCTAATATCTTGATGTTCTTGTGCTATTTGCTCAACAACGGGCGCTATCATCTTACATGGCGCGCACCATGGTGCATAAAAATCGATTAATACTTTACCTTTGACTTGCTCTACTTGTTGTGAAAAATTCTCGGCTAAAACGTCTTCAACTTTTATCAATGTTGCTGTGCTCATGATGTACTCCATTATGTAGGGGGTATTTAATACCATACGGATTAATTACTGTTGTTTTTCTGTAGTGAATCAAGCTTCAACGAGTTTTACTTAACGCTTAATCAGTAAATGCAGTGTACTTAAGTTGTAATTACTTTATTAGATGTGTTTAATGGGATTCATTGTTCTGAAAATAGAACAGTTATCGAAAAGTTCATAAGGCAAGGGGAAGCATGAAATTGAGCAATTTAGATGATTTGCATTTATTTGTATGCTTAGTAGAAGCGGGATCGTTTACCTTAGCGGCAAAAGAATTAGGCATAGCAAAATCAAAACTAAGTCGACGCTTAGTCTCGTTAGAAAAAAAATTAGGCTGTGAACTGCTGTTGCGCACTACACGAAAGCAAGAGCTTACCGATAGTGGTCGACTACTCTTTTGTGCCAGTAAAGAGCATATAGATGCCTTAGCTAAAGTAGAAGAAGAGCTTTCTTCTTCATTGAGTCAACCGCAAGGTAAACTGAACATTTTATTACCGTTAGAATTTTTTAATAAAATTATAAGTACCTTAATTGGCGACTTTTTGAGACGTTACCCTAAAATTAAATTACATTGTCAGCATTACTCTGGATCGGTTCCTGAATTTGATCCCAAGTTTGATCTTTGTTTTGTGTTACACGAACAAGCGCTGCCCACAACAAATTGGATTGCGAAAGAATTATTAAGCTTCCCACAATCTATTTACCTTTCGGCAACTATGTCGTCTAAGGCAGAAAGTAAACTGCTGCAAGAAAAGCTGATTAAACCAGAACAACTTAGCCAATATGACTGTATCTTAGAAGAAGAAAATCAGCCTTGGCACTTTCGTAATGGTGATAAAATCGAGCAAGTGAATGTTGGCGGTAGAGTGGTACTTTCTAGTCCTGAAATGCGTCTTCAAGCAGCGGAACAAGGTCTTGGTCTGTGTAAATTACCTGATTATATTATCAGGAACATTGCGTTAAAAACGGATACTTTAAAAGATACTGCACCAGTACAGCCGCTACAACGATTGTCGCTCAGTAATGAAAGTGTCGCCCAGCGTTTAAGTGTGCTTTATCAAAGCCGTAATATTGCCAGTAAAACTCGAACCTTTTTAGATTACTTCCAAAGTAATGTTGGGCAATTACTGTAAGTATCCAATGAATATTCGATATGCAGTTTTGCCACAGGCACTAACGATTGTTATGATGTGGCATCTTTTTATTAACGAATAAATCATTGAATTTTATGTCAGCAACGTCACTTGAACGAATTACTATAGAGCCTAAATCTCCTGCAACTTCCTGTGTAATTTGGTTACATGGCCTGGGAGATTCAGGTGCTGGCTTTGCGCCTATCGTACCAGTATTAGCTTTGCCAGAAAATCACGGTATACGCTTTATCTTCCCCCATGCACCAGAGCAAGCGGTAACCATCAATCAAGGTTATGTTATGCGCTCTTGGTATGACATAAAGAGTATGGATTTACATAACCGCGCCGATATGAAAGGTGTATTAGAATCTGAAAAGCTGGTGCAAGCATTAATCCAAGAGCAAATTGATTTGGGTATAGCAGCAAAGAATATTGTTTTAGCAGGATTTAGCCAAGGTGGCGTATTAAGCTTATTTACCGGTTTACGTTTCTCGCAAAGTTTAGCGGGGATCTTAGCATTATCTTGTTATTTACCCACCGCAGATAAATTACCAGAGCAATGTCATAGTGCTAATGTTGCTACGCCAATTTTACAAAACCATGGTGATCGAGATGATGTTGTACCTATGAGTGCGGGTAAAATGGCCAATACTTTACTTACAGCAGCTAACTATAAAGTAACTTGGCAGAGTTACTCGATGGAGCATTCGGTATTACCAGAGCAGCTCGCTGATATTTCAACTTGGTTACAAGCTAGATTACTTTAGAGCTCACGACTTAAGGTTCTTTTTTTCATTTGAATTATATAATTTAAGGGTGATGAATGGACAACATCAAAAGACAAAACGGAATTGAAAACACGATGAAAGCAAAAGCAACAACAACAGCAATGAAAGCGATAAAGGCAAGGCTAACGTCTCAACGACTTATTCGCTACTTTACTGTTGCTAACGTGCTAAAGCTCATTGTTTTATTGTGCTTGTGCCTTTTCATTTATAAAAAATCGAACCAATCTCAACAAGAAGATAATAACAGTTTAGCCTATCTTGCTAGTCCTAAAGTAGACGATATTTATTTTTTAGACTTTCGTCTGCTCAGTGAAAGCCTGAGGCCTAATCAAAAATATCGCATTGCCAAAGTAGTCGATATTACCGGTGATATCGTGACACTGCTTTATGGCAATGTTTTATATCTTCGTCAGCAATCATTAAAAGATAGTATTCGCTACGGACAATTAAGGTACAAAGGTTATTTTGAATCTAAGCGGTATGATTTAAAGCTTTCCAAGTTAAAAAGTATGCATGACTCTGCGGCAATTTATATGATTAAACGGCCAGATCAAAATATGCTTTATGGAAATTATATTAATGATCCTAAGCCTGAACTTAGTTCAACATTATATATTCCTGGTAAACGAGAAAACCTTGCAGGGCTAAGCTTTAAAAAATCGAGCTATCTAGAAAATAACTTACAGCAAGCTTTTGAGCGATTTAGCCTATCAGCTCAGTTAGGGTTTTCTCAAGGGCAAGTTAACTTGGCTGAAATGTATTTGAGTGGTGAATATATTGATAAGGACCTTAGCCAAGCGATGTATTGGTTTAAACAAGCCGCATTGCAAAGTAATAAAGCTGGAGTGCTTAAGTACGTGATTGTTTGTCGACAAGTGAGTTATTGCCAAGAGGGTGATTTATACCAAGAGTTAACCGATGCAGGCGTCAATATTAAAGTGAGGAAGGTAGACTTCAAGCTTAACTAAAAAGTAACAAGCCTTAATGGTCTAGCAGACTTTACTCGTTCACAGTCTATAAAGTCACATCAACTTGATGTGACTTTATTTTATCCATGATTAGTCTTCGCGGTATGATTCTGCGACTAAGTGATGACGATTTAACAATTTATAAAACTCGGTACGATTTCGTTGTGCAATACGTGCAGCTTGCGAGACATTACCCGCAGTAATCTTTAATAATTTAGCTAAATAATCTCGCTCAAAATGATCACGCGCTTGCTGGAAAGAGGGGAACTGAGTTGAATCATCACGCAGTGCATTTTTCACTAAATTAGCACTGATGACACTTTCACTCGATAGCGCAATACTTTGCTCTACAACATTCTGCAACTGTCTTATATTACCAGGCCAAGGCGCACTAATAAGTAACTCCATGGCTTCTTGGCTAATGCTTTTTATAGGAACATTTGAACGAGCAACTGCTTGATTTAGAAAGTACTGTACTAGCAGTGGAATATCTTCTCGTCGTTGCATTAACGTGGGTAATTCCAACTCAACAACATTCAATCGGTAATACAAATCTTCTCTAAATGTGCCCGCTTTAATGGCTTTAGTTAAATTAACATGCGTTGCCGATATGATGCGTACATCCACTTTTATCGCTTGCGTACTGCCTACTGGTCTGATTTCTCTTTCCTGTAAAACGCGTAATAGCTTCACTTGAAAGCTTAGTGGCATATCTCCAATTTCATCTAAGAATAAAGTACCACCATCGGTTGCTTGAAATAAACCTTGGTGATTTCTCTCTGCACCGGTAAATGCGCCTTTAATGTGACCAAAGAGTTCAGACTCAAGTAGTTGTTCAGGGATCGCGGCACAATTGATGGCAGTAAAAACTTTATCTTTACGATTACTGGCTTGATGAATGGCTTTTGCCAGTAGCTCTTTACCTGTACCACTCTGACTGTGAATAAGTACACTAAAGTCACTGTTAGCTACTTGCTTAGCTTGTTGCAATAGTGAAGTCATTACAGTACTGCGACTAATAATATTATTACGCCATTGTTCAGCTTCACAAGGTTGTTCACCACTTGAAGGCTGTAAACGTATCGCCTGCTCAACGGTATCGAGTAACTCTTGGCTTTCAAAAGGCTTAGTTAAAAAACTAAATACACCTTGCTTAGTCGCACTAATCGCATCAGGAATAGTACCGTGGGCGGTCATGATCACGACGGGAATATTGGGATGCTGTACTCTAATTTGCTCAAATAAAGCCATGCCATCCATACCTTCCATGCGCAAATCACTAATAACGACTTGAGGAATAAAGTTTTGTAATGTTCCTAGCGCTATTTTTGCATTGGCGGCAGATTCAACATTATAACCAGCAGCGGATAAACGAATACTGAGTAAACGTAATAAACTTGGATCGTCATCTACAATGAGAATTTTGGCTGAATTTCGGGTAACTTTTTGGCTGCTTAGGTTCATAAAACGTTCTCTGTGAGGTTTATACCAATCGAATTAACTGATCACTTATTTAATCCGCTGATCTTAGTCTCGTTCGTTAATATTTTGGTCAATTTGTTTGAGTAACATCAGTTGCTGGTTTGCATGGTTTAATTGTTGGTTTAATTGCTCAATTATCTTGTGATGCTCATCGCTCTGCTTAGTAAAGCCTTGCTCAGATAGCGCTTGTTTTTCCAGCAAATGCAATTGAGTATTTAATTGGTCTCTTAATAACATGGTAAAGGCCAAATTCTCTTTACTGAGGATATTGCTTGTTAATAAATGTTCATTGAGCAATCTTTTAGCTTTGTAAGGTTGATAAATTACTGGGTTTGGCAAGCTATAAATTAGGATGAGTTTGCCTTGGCTAAAGGCTTTGTCCTTAAGTTGGTTAGTCATCAAGACGTATTGTTGCTTTTCTTCTAGCAAAAGTTGTTTATTATTTAGGGTTTTTAGCCATAAGTAATACTGACTATATTTAACCGAATCATGAGATGTCTCAGTCTTAGTCTCAGTTACGGGTGCTGTAACTTGGCAAGCACTTGATAAACTCACTAATAGAATAATAAAGGAGATGGAAAAGCACTGCTTAGCCCGGCTAATTATTGAAACCTTTATATGAGGGTTAATCATTTTCATAATACGTTATCTGTTTGAGCATTCGGTAAGGTGATAGAAACACAGGTACCGCCTGTATTTGTAGCGCTAATTTTTCCCGCTGGTATTATTTTGATACTGCCATTGAGGCGCAGTAATAACTCTTTGACTATAGTCAGCCCTAAACCACTGCCTTTTATTTGACTGTTTATCGGTGCTGTACCCTGATAAAAAGCATCAAATACTTTCTCACTAAGTGATGGTTCTATCCCTGGACCTTGATCAATGATATTAATGTTTATGCACTCCTTGCTATTGTTATACGTAATGGTGATATTTCCGTCTATGGGGGAGTATTTTATCGCATTAGATAAAATATTGTCTAAAATCACACTGAGTTGTTTACTGTTACTGTAAATAAAATAAGGACTGTTATTACACTTCAGGGTTAAATTTTTAGATTTGATATCAAGTTTTCTGTCCTTACAAGCAGCACTTATTAGCTCAGATAAATTCATTTTTTCTAAGCCATGCAAGCTAGTTGAATCCAATACAATATTGAAATCAAGTAAGTCTTCAATTAAACGCTGTAAGCGATTTACACTGGTGCGGATGATATCGCAAATTTCTTGCTGATCATCATTGAGTGGGCCAACACTATTATCATAGATAAGCTCAGTGCCTTCTCTAATAGCTGCTAATGGTGTTTTTAATTCATGGGAAATATGTCGAATAAAACTCGATTTCTGTAATTCAAGAGTATGAAGACGTTGCCTCATATTCTCTAACGCATCTGCTATTTCCCTTACTTCGGCAGGGCCGTGCAAGTTGATTTTTTGTTCGAAATTTCCTTGCTCTAGTAGTTTGATTTTATCAGTAAGCCGCTTTAATGGTTTAGTGATCAAAATGATAAATATACCGGCAATTAAGAAGGTGATAGGAATAATATATAACCGCTCAAGGATATTATTACTAATATTTTCGGTAGTCTGGTGTATGTTTGAAACCTGTTCATTAACGACAAAATTACTGCGCTTTTCTAGTTGTTTATTAATCTGATGTAATGTTTTAAATTCTTTTTGGATTTGCGCCAATGACATCGTTTCAATCTCATTACTTAGCATCAATTCTCTTATTCGATCACTCTCAAAATGTAGCGACATAAGCCGTTCTTTTAACAGCTTATCTTGCTGTTTTGTGGATGTTTCTTTGATGATACTTTTTAAAACGGCTTGGTGACGACCAAATAGGGTAAGTAATTCATCGTCTTTAAGTACCACATATTGACTCGCAGAGCGTTCTATTTTGGCAATACTGTCATCTAGTTTGCTGTTTAGTTGAGTTAATTGTGCAACATGGTAAATAGCACTAGTGCTTTGTTTTGCTAATTGACTGACCTTATTCGCACCGAACAGTAAGGCCATTACTAAAGGCATGGCAACAAAAGTAAAACCAATTAATGTTAGTTTATTAATAGAAACCTTGTTAAGAAGTGACTGACTAAATATATAAAAAGAAAGTGTCAACTGTCTTAGCAATGCTTTACTTTTTTTTAATTTGCTAAGGGAAGTCATGGAATTCAGCCTGAAATTTTTACGGTAAGTAAATCTGGATGCCCTTTGTATGACAAAAATAAAATAAAAACAAGGGTGTCTTTATTTTGAGACAAGGTTAAATCATAAATGCCGAGTTATTAAGTAACTGTAAAACATTAGTTTATTATGATTTGTGTCGACGTATTAGTCAGCGATAGTCGGTAATATTTTATTGTGTTGGTATTTAGCGACAGTTTAACAAGGGTTTAGGTTATAAAAAACAGTAGGTTCTTTATTAAATCCTTTACAATCATGCGCTTGGGTTTGTTGGCACACTCCGTGCTATATCTCTGTCAATAATGAATTATATTCAGCGCAATTAAAGCGCTTTAATTTTAAAAAGAGGATTACCATGAATAGTATCAGTTTAACGCAAGTAACCACATTTGTTGTAGCCGTAAGTCTGGCTTCTTTTTTTGTCAATGCTGATGATGCTCTAGCTGATACTACTGAAGCTAGTACCGTTATACATTCAGAAACGTCAGTGATCACAGAGATTGTTGAAGTTGCAGTTGAAGAAATAAAAGAGATGAACGATAAGTTTACTTTTACTTCACTAGATACTGACAAAAATGGCAAGTTAAGCCAACAAGAAGTTATTGCTGGCAAGAATGAGTGGTTGGTGAAGTCCTTTAGCCAAATTGATAGTAATACTGATAAGTCTCTTACAGAACAAGAATTAGTTGATTTTGTTACTACGACTGTAGCGACAAGTAAATAACGAGTAAGGACATACTCGGCAAAGTTTAAAGGGGAGCTCCCAATTATACCCATTATCATTCAATATGCAGGTTCAGCGTTCTTGCTCAAGCACTTCATTGATTGGTGACGGGTATGTATCAAATCATCTAGTCGTCATTCTTACGGACAGAGAAAACGGCTTGACCGAATTGTTATAAATCCACTCCCCTTTGGGCCGGCTACTTAGGTAGTCGGCCTTTTTTATAGGTAAGGAAATATCAAACAGGATTAACCGTATAGATATTGCGGTAGACGGTAGTTGCGGATATATCCTCTCCAGTTGATGCTTGTTAGACTAAGGGTAATTACTATAAAAAGAGAATATTCAATGAAACCTCAGTTTATCAAAGCATTTTTAGTGTCTAGTATTTTGATGGGTTGCTCAACAGCAACGGAAACGACTAATGTTCAGCCTGCTGCTAATACAATAAATAAAGCTACTGCGAGTGTTCAAAGCGTAGAAGAATCAAAAGCGCTGCTTTTGGCTAAATGGCAAGGACCATTTGAGGGCGTACCAGCATTTGATCAAGTATCACTTAGTGGTTTAGTTCCTGCTATGGAAGAAGCGATGGCTAAAGAGTTAGCTGAAGTTGATGTTATTGCCAATAATAATGACGCACCTACTTTTGAAAATACTATCGTAGCGATGGAAAGAACGGGCGCGGAACTTAATAGGCTTTTCAGCTATTACGGCATTTGGCGTTCAAATAAATCAAGCCCTGAATTTCGTCAATTACAAAGTGAATTAGCACCAAAACTGTCGGCTTTCTCTTCAAAAATCAAGCAAAATGATAAACTGTTTACGCGTATTTCAGCTGTTTATAATAGTGAAAAAACTAAAGCGATGAGCCCGGAAAATCAGCGTTTAGTATTATTAACGTATAACAGCTTTGCCCGTAATGGCGCGACATTAAATGCAGTTGATAAGAAAAGATATGCAGAGATAAACTTAGAATTATCTACCCTGCAAACAAAATTCGGTAACAATATCTTAGCCGATGAAGAAGGCTATGTGCTGTATCTAGATAAGTCACAATTGGGTGGGCTACCTGAATCTGTAGTTAATGTTGCAGCAGCGGCAGCTGAAGAGCGAGACCATAAAGGTCAATACGCTATCACCAATACTCGCTCATCAATGGACCCGTTCTTAACGTATTCGACAGAACGTGAATTACGTAAGCAGGTTTGGAGTACCTACTACAGTCGTGGTGATAATGGCGACCAGTATGATAACAATGCCATCATTGCTGAAGTTCTGCAGTTACGTCATGAACGTGTTGGTTTATTAGGTTATAAAAACTATGCCTCGTGGCGCTTAGAAGATCGTATGGCAAAGTCTCCTGAAAATGCTATTGCTTTGATGGAATCTGTATGGCCTGCGGCTATTGCCCGTGTTGATGAAGAAGTTGCTGACATGTTAGCAATCGGCAAAAAACAAGACGGTATAGAGCAAGTTGAAGCATGGGATTACCGTTTTTATGCTGAGAAAGTACGTAAAGATAAATACAACCTAGACTCAGATGAAGTTAAGCAGTACTTACAATTAAACAACTTACGTGAAGCTATGTTCTATGTAGCAGGGCGTTTATTTAACTTTAGCTTTAGTGAAGTGACTGATGGCTCAGTACCCGTATTTCACGAAGATGTACGTGTTTGGGAAGTAAAAGATAAAACCTCAGGTGAACACATTGGTTTATGGTATTTAGACCCGTTCGCTCGCAAAGGTAAACGTTCAGGTGCATGGGCAACCACGTATCGTGCACATACCACCTTTGATGGTAAGAAAAATGTATTATCTTCAAACAACTCAAACTTTTCGAAAGGTGTAGCGGGTCAACCAACATTAATCTCTTGGTCTGATGCTGAAACTTACTTCCATGAATTTGGCCATGCTTTACACTTTTTAGCCTCAAAAGTAGAATACCCAACATTGAATTCAGGTGTACGTGATTACACAGAATTTCAATCACAGTTATTAGAGCGCTGGTTATCTACCGATGAAGTGATTGATAACTACCTTGTACATTACAAAACTGGCAAGCCAATGCCAAAATCACTTATCGCTAAAATTAAGCAAGCGGCTACGTTTAATTCAGGTTTTAAAACCACTGAATATTTAGCTTCAGCCTTAGTTGATATGAAATTCCATACCGTTGATCCTACTGGTATTGATGCTGACAAGTTTGAACGTGAAACTTTAGCTGCACTTAAAATGCCTAAGCAAATTGTAATGCGTCATCGCAGCCCGCAGTTTGGCCATATCTTTAGCAGCGAAGGTTATGCTTCTAGCTATTATGGTTACATGTGGGCTGAAGTATTAACCTCTGATGCGGCTGAAGCATTTGCTCAAGCACCAGGTGGTTTTTATGATAAAGACGTTGCTGATAAGTTGGTAGAGCATTTGTTTAGTGTGCGTAATGCGGTTGATCCAAGTGAAGCGTACCGTGCCTTTCGAGGTCGAGATGCTAAAGTTGAAGCGTTAATGCGTGACCGTGGTTTTCCAGTGACAACGGTAAAGAGCAGTAAATAGAGGCTATCTATTATTGTAAAAAAAACTCGCTTCGGCGAGTTTTTTTATGCCTGTAACATCTCATTTCATCACTTTAAGGTTAGTCGTAACAAGGCCGCTGATTCATATCGTCTTATGACATTGCTTTTGGGTAACATAAGCGAACAAAACTACAACATAAAAGACAAAGTTACGCGTGTAGACTCGGTCTATATTTACAGCTTATTACTATGATTGCTCTTTGTGTATGTTCATCAATGCACTTGATATAGCGAAGCTGTATTGCTTTTAATTTAGTTAGGGAAATCCCCCTACATATATAATGGAAATGTATTGATGCAACACAAATTTACCGCAATTGCCGGCTTAGCTAGTTTATGTTTGTTTTTGTCTGCTTGTACAGAAGAAGATGCACCGGTTACTTACATTACCAGCTCAGGCGTGATCAGTGGCTTTGGTAGTGTTTATGTTAATGGTGTGCGTTATATCACCAAAGACAGCAACATTATTGGTAACGGCAATAAAAGTGATGAAGCGTCACTTAAAGTGGGCATGAAAGTTGTCATTAATGCGCAAAAATCATCGGATTTTGAACCAACAGCACAGGACGTGAAATATCTTGCTGATGCTATTGGTACTGTTGATGCTATTGACCTTGCCAATAATTCATTAAGTATTTTAGGACAAACCTACTTAATTACACAAGCGACTCAATTTGACGATACACGCTTCAGTGAATTACGCACCGACATGATTGTTGAATTAAGTGCTTTTAAAAATGAATATGGTAATTTTGTTGTTAGTTATTTAGCAATTAAAGATGCACAAACCGAGCAGCAATTAACGGGGACTATTAGCGATATTAATAAGGTGAATAAGACCTTTACCATAGGTGAATTAGTTGTTAGTTATGAGGATGCTGACATTACTGGAATGTTAACTTCAGGTTCACTTGTTGAAGTAAAAAGCAAATTTCCGCCTATTAATAATAAACTTGTTGCTGATAAAATTAACGCACTAGGCTTGCTTTTATATATTGATGGCTTACTTGAGGTTACGGGTATTGTTGAAGATTTTGACAAAGCGGGAAATACAATAATAATAAAAGTAGATGGCCGAAAATATGTATTATCTGATGCCACTGACTTTAGTCAAGGTGATAAAGACGATCTGAAAATAGGTAGTCAAGTTAGCTTAGTTGCTACCGTGGTTGAGTCAGAATCTATTACAGATACCCCAAATTACCCAGTTAATAATATTCGTCTTGAATTAGCTAATGAAATTAGCCTTGAAGGTATTGTTGAGTTAATTTCTGATGATAGCTTCACTCTATTCGGTCAAGAGTTTACTGTTGATAATTATACTCAGTATGAGGATGATTCAGAGCAAGACTTACGTAACTTCAATTTCACTAATATTGCTATTGGTGACAAATTAGCTATTGATGCTTATGAAGATAACGGTGTTTTAATTAGTCGTAAAGTCGATCGTGAAGAAACGGGTGGAAATGATCAAGAGAGCCATGAAATTGAAGGTGTTGTTGATAACATAGACTTACCAAGTTTTTCTGTTAAAGGCATTATCGTGTTAACCAATGAAGAGACTGACTTTGAAGATGCACAAGGTAATGATGTTGATCAAGATACCTTCTTCTTGAAATTGAAAGAGCAGGATGAAGTTGAAGTTGAACTAACGAAAATCGACAATGATTGGTTAGCTTTAGCGGTAGAAATTGATAATGGCGATACAGAGTTACTCGGTACTATTGATAACTTTACCAATAGATTCAGTTTTACCGTAAATGGTCATGATGTTGTGACCAATATGCACACAAAATTTGAAAATGGCTCTGTAAATGACTTAGTACTTAATGCCAAGATTGAAGTTGAAGGAACAGTAAATAGTGATGGTCAGCTAGTAGCTGATGAAATTGAATTTATCGAAATAAATGCAAACTAGTTATTAGCTCAACTCAAAGTTTCCGTCGTTAAGTTAATGACTTAATGGCGGATTTTTATTGCTTATCGTTTCATTGTTAGGTGACGGAAGCAACATTAACTCACTGGCTTTTCTATTTCACTTATTCCTTCATGTACCATCTCAGCAACATTTTCTAATTTGGCCGCAATAACTGTTTGCGCATCAAACAAGCCACGATTATAAAAATAAGCACCAACTTCTTTCGAAAAAAAATCTAATAGAAATTCTGCATCAAATTGACCAAGGTCTTGGTCAAGCTCATTAGAAAAATAGCCTTGGATCTTAGTCACTAGTTGCTCTGTTTCTGTCGTTGAAAATTTTATTGGGCTCATAATAACTCTGTAAAAGGACACTAAAAAGGGTGTGATATTTTATTATTATACCTAGATATACAGTAAAAGGAGCTTCTTAGTGAGGTAATCATTTTTTACTTAGGTACGTGTTCTATATTGTTGCTTAGTTGAGTGTTATTTGTTTGAGAAGTGTAAGATTATAAGTCGACTAGTAGACGCGAAGATCATTAACTGTCATATTCACTCTGTTTTTCATATGGATATTATAATTAAAGGGATCTTACACTTTGAAATTATCAAAACTATCAGGCCTAGTCGCTGTACTTTTAAGCAATGCAGCAATAGCTGAAAGCTATCAATCATTTACAACATTAAGTTACTCCAAGACAGATTACTCATTTAACACACCCAAAAATATTTATTACAGCAAAGGTGACTCAAGTTCTGTGGGATTGTATAGCCAATACTTTTTTGATGAAAAACAAACCTTAGGTCCGTTAAATGAATTTAACTACATCAATACCAGCAGTAATTTTTCGGCTTCAATAAACAGTCTAGATAGTAATGGATTCTCGTCTTATGATGCTCAAGAATCTAGTAGTGACTCTAGTGTTAAAAATGTTAGCGTCGGTGGTGAGTGGATAACTCATAATGTTATTCTTGGCGCAAGTTATAGCCACTATCAGTTTGAGACAAAAGCCCCTGCTTATACCATTGATTACAATGACAATGACAATATTTATTCGGCTACCTTAGGTTATTTAGTTTCAGATGATTTTGTGATTCGTGCAAATTATAATGATGGCGGTGATGGCGATGACTCGTTTAGTTATAGTGCCAGTTATAACTTACAACTTGTCGATACGGATTATATTGGTTTTAGCTATAATGTGGACGAAGATTTTGATATTCATAACCTTTCTAGTCGATATTTTTTTGGCTTTGCTGAGCAGAGCTATTTAGTGGTTGGAGGTAATTATACCCTTGATAATAGCGATAATTTTTTTGCTGACGATTACTGGAGTGCCAATGCTAGTTACTATTATGACGATAAAACATCAGTGTCCGTAAGCTATGCCGATAATGACTTTTATAGTGTTGGTGCTCGTTATTTCATAAATAATAATTACTCAATACAAGCTGGCTATAATTCAGTTTCTGGTGATAAAAATCAAGGTGAATCTGAGGGGTATCATTTCAGCTTTTCTGCGCAATTTTAGCTAGATTCATAGGTCGAGACTACTATCGGTAAGCTAAAAGCCAACCCTTAAGCCGGCGTAATAACGTCGGCCATTTTTATAAATACCAATAGGCGCATATTCATTGCGTTCATAGGTATAAATAATTTCATCGGTTAAATTAATTCCTTCAAAGACTAGTGATAGATACTCAGTAACGTTAAACGAAACGTTGATATCCCATTGACCATAATCATCAGTAATCTCTTCACCGACGCCAGTCGCAAATTCAGTTCTAAAATTATAAGACAAACGAGTACTTACCCAGTCATTTTCATAATAGGTGGTTAAGTTGCTACTGTGTTTTGAGTTACCTGGAATATTGATGTTTTCGCCACTCAGGGCATCTTTTCTATCACCTTCAACCAAGGTGTAATTGGCAATAAGACCAAAGCCGTAAAAAAGCTCCTGTTGTAGGTTTAATTCCAAGCCATAAATACTACCGCCGCTGCCATTTACCGGACGGTTTATGATCATGCTTTTACCTTCATAGGTTTCTTGGTAACGTTTAATATCGATAAATGATTGAATATCTTTATGAAAAGCAGCGATAGAAAATAGTGCTGCCTCGTCAATATACCATTCTACGCCTAGATCAAAATTGGTTGCTCTAAAAGGCTCTAACTCTGGATTACCACCGGCACCTTGACGCTGGGTAACATTATAATTAGTTGATGGCATTAAGTGGTGATATTCAGCACGAGACATGACTTTTGAAGCAGCAACTCGAAAGAGTACATCTTCACTAAAATCCATAACAATATTAATGCTAGGTAAAATGTCGGTATAACTTTTATCAGTGTTATACCATTCGTAATCATTATAGATAGTTTCAACCTCTTCTACCTTTTGAAAGGCAGAAGCATCTTGTAGGGTATGAACTACTCGAACACCTAAATTTCCTCGGTAATACTCACCAGAAAAGTTAATTTTACCGTAGGCGGCAAAAGTGCTTTCAGTAATATCAAAGGTGCTAGGCTTTTCTTCTCCTTGAACAAAATTTAGGGTTTGATAACTTTGTTCAAGAGAATTTATATCGGCAAAAGCATAGTTTTTCAATGTTTGGTTTGAACCAATATCGTTAAGATAGTCCGATGGGAAGGGCGCAGCATAGTCTGCTAATGTCCAGCCTAGATCACCGGCCATACCGGTGTAACCACCATTTTTAGATCGTAACCGATAAAAATCTCTTTGATGTTGTTTGTATTTACCACCAAACTTTATTGATTGTATAAAAGGTTGGTCAAGTTGATGTTCAAAGTCTGCTTGAACAAAAAACTCACTGTCTGTTGATTCTTGTGAGTCTTCACGCACTTCACTAATATGCCAAGCACTGGCATCATTTGGGTCAACTTGATAGTTGGCTATAATGTCTCTATTTTGCTGTAAATCTACAGAGTATTCAGTATTGGCAGACCATTGTGAGGTTGAATCTTTACTGGTACCACCCTCTGCTTGGGTTATGCCTACTTGGTACTGGGCATGCCAATAGTCAAAATCATGTTCAACCATTAGGTGTACTAAGCTGGTAGTGATTTTTGATTGTCGCCAAATGGCTTCCATTGAAGTATTAAAAGGAGCACCTTCAGTATTTGTCTCTGGCACTTGGCTATACGTTGCTTGCACTAGCGTATTATCAATAATAGTGTGGTCAGAAATATGGCCACCTCTGTCGTAAACAGAGCTAGGTTGCCATAAAAAGTTCTGGTTAGAATTATCGGCATTTAATACGGAGTACAAGGTATTTAATTCAATATTCCAATCTTGATTTGGCTGATATTGCGCGGTAACCATAGCGCTAGTTAATTCTCGTTGTTGTTCAAATACGGCAGAGCCACCACCACCGGCAGACCAGATATTGGTTAAGTCAGCGTTTGGATTTTTAGTCGCAGTTAAATTGCCTTGGGCATCTTGATTAAAGTTTCTTTCAGCCCAGCCCCAAGACTCTAGGCCGTCACGCCTAAGACTTCGTTCGTGACGTGTAATAGAGACCAAAAAGCCAAAGTCTTTAGCATCATTAATTTGGTTGAAAAATAACGACAGTTGCGGATCGCTCTCTCCTGATACATCACTATATTGCATTTGTGCTGTGCCGATAAATCTATTGTCAGGGGTATCTAATGGCGCATGCGTTTTAATGTTAATTGAACCACCTAAAGAGCCTTCATCATGGTCAGCCTCGGGAGATTTTTGTACTTCCAGGGAGCTAACTATTTCAGCGGGTAATAAGGTGTAGTTAAATCCACGGTTGGGTTGTGATGAAATCCACCAATCAGCAGAAGCAATGTTTTGACCATTTATATAGGTTCTATTTTGACTAGGCGCAGTACCGCGAACACCAATGCGTTCACCTTCACCTTGTACTCGAGTAAGGGAAACTCCAGTGATTCGTTGCAAGGATTCTGCAACATTTTTATCGGGGAACTTACCTATATCTTCAGCGGTAATCGCATCAACAATAGCGTCACTATAACGTTTGGTTTCAATGGATTTAACAATGCTGCCGCGAATTCCACGGATCTGAATTTTTTCTAAGGAATCTAATTTATTAGCTGGTTGAACGGCTGCTTTTTCCGTGGCTAAAACCACTAAGGAATTAAGACTAAAAAATAGCGAGCAAGTGAGACCTAAAGCCGTTGAATTTCTCATTTTTATTATATTCCGAAGCCTTTAACTTTCAATTGATATAGATGCCAGCGCAGCATAGAATAGTGCTTAATAATAATACCCTTTGTTACGTCGATTGACCAATCATTCGCCCTAAAATTTGTAATAAATTCATGCCACAAAGCCAATTAGATAAAGTGAAAGTTAATGAGGTTGAAGTCGATTTTATCGCACTGAAACTCTGTATTAACCATCAGTGGCATGATGTTGAAGCTAGACAGCTGAAATTATTAAAGTTATTGATTGAAAATTACGGGCAGGCGGTCTCGCGCAATCAAATTATGGATGCGTTGTGGAACGATACAATTGTTAGTGATAACTCAGTTTCGCAGGCTATTACCCAACTACGTAAATCACTACACGACGACAAAGAAACCCCTCGTTTTATTAAAACCGTACCTAGAGTTGGTTATCAACTTATTGCCGAACTGGTTTTTCCTGAGCCACCATCCGAACAGGCGGAACAATTTAAAAAGAATAAATTCAATCTGACTCTGGTTGCTGCGGCAAGTACTTTAGTCGGTATTGGTATTACCATGGGCATTGTTGAATTGGCTAAGCCAAGTTTACAGGTGCCTGAATATACTTATGAATCACGATTAACGTCAACACCCGGTCCGGAAAACTTCCTACGTTATTCCCCTAAAGGCCGTTACTTGGCCTTTAGTCAAAGCAGTAATAATCGTGACCAAATGGACATGGCAGTATTTGATGCTCAAACGCAGGCGGTGCATGTTATTAAAAGTACCGGCTATAGTGAAGAAGCCCCAGAATGGTCACCGGATGGCAAATGGTTAATTTATTATCGGCACGATCCTATCAGTTGTGAAATTCGGGTTATGTCGGTTGTTAATCCAGTTGAGACTTGGCGTCTGAGTCCTGACTTTCACCTTAGCGATTGTCAGGTTGGTTTTAGTCGGCAAAAAATGCACTGGTTAACGGACAACAGTTTATATATCCAGCGCTGGAAAAATAATTCACCGATTTTATCTAAATTAACGTTAGCGACAGAGGGTTATCCTAGCCTGTTAAAACAAGACGATTTAGAAAATATTCACCCTATATTAATGGATATTGATAAAGCAACTAACCAGTTACTCTTTGTTGAGCAAAGCTCACAAGGTTATGTATTACAGCATATGGACTTAGTTAGTACTAAACGCAATGTTATTGAAAGCCGAGAGCAAGAGTATTGGGGATTAAAGTGGCATGAAAGTGGGCAGAGCTTTTGGCTTGGTAATGAAAGTTTACGGTTAATGTCAGTAGATGGCAGTAGTGAAGTAATGCATCTTCCTATTGGTTTTATTCCTGATATTGATCTAAACCCGTTAACGAAACAATTAGCGCATGCTGAAGGTTTAGTTAATGTAAATTTATATAACTTACAACTTAAATCGCTGAATAATCACCAACAAGTAATAGCTAAGCAGCTATCTTCGTCAGCACGAACAGATATTTTACCCACTTTGTCGAAGAATGGTCGCCAAACTGCCTTTATTTCTTATCAAAGACGCTCTACTGATGGGTTAAAACATATTGAGATTTGGTTAAAAAATAAAGATAAAAAAGCCGCTAATTTATTGGCTAACTTACCTGAGAATATTCACCCTAAATACTTATTGTGGTCACCAAACGGAGAAAACTTGCTGTTAGGCGACAGTCGTCAAAATATTCATTTGATCAATATTTATAGTAAACATTTGGTCGCTATTATTTTTGATTATAAAAATATAGATGAAGTTAATTGGTCTAGTGATGGCAAGTTTATTGTTTTTAGTGCAACCAATGGCGACAGTAAGCAGTTATGGCAGTATGACCTTCAGCTAGCTAGTACAAAATTACTCGAAGAAGATAAGCTGGTGGTGAATCAGATAACAGAGCAAGAAAGTAATGTGCAAGCACTACAAACTAGCGAAGTATTATCGGTAGAACAAATGAAGAAGCTCAATCCTTCATACCATCATTATATTTCACACGTAGAATCGTTTTTAAGTGCACATGCCCCAGAGCAATTACCTGTTGATAATTTATCGCCATCATTACTGTTATATCGACCACATATTTTTGATTTAGGGATATATTATGTTGTTAAGCAGGGTCACCAGTTAGCTTTGTATTTATACAAATTTGCAGAGCAAGATCATGTGCATATTGCAAACATTGGAAGGCATGAACAAGACATTAATTTGATGCTTAATATCAGCGCATCTAATGATGGAAAACAATTGGTTTTTTCGAAAGTAGAAGCCTTTGAAACAGATATATTGTTACAGCGAAAATCTCCAGAGTAGCTGATTATTTCTAATCACTAATCACTAATCACTAATCACTAATCACTAATCACTAATCACTAATCACTATTAAGTTAAGGTTTCGCTGTATCAATAAACGCAGCAATAGTTGATAAATACCACTGACGTGATTTTGCTTGCTTTAAGGCTTCATCTGCCTTTTTCTTACTTTGCGTATATTGCTTTTGTTGCTGTAGTATTTTTGCTTGCGCTAATAATAGATCGGGGTGCTCATCATCTTGTGCGAGAGCGAGTTTTAGGTATTGAGCGGCTTTTTGGTGATCCTGCTCGTTCAACTCAATAGCGACCAGATCACGTAATGCTCTAAAATGGCCTTGTTGAGCAGCACTTTGCAACCAGCGTTTAGCTTTGTCAGCATCGTATTCAAGCGTTTTCTTGTCTAGCAATTCACGTCCGAGTCGGTATTGAGCATAAGAAAAGCCAGATTGAGCGGCATTTAATAGCCAATTCATGCCTTTTTTTCTATCTGTTTTTGTATATTCACCACGTAATAAATTACTACCTAATCGATATTGTGAATTTGGATAACCGTTAATAGCTGAAGCAAGTAACAAATCTGAGCCAGCGGTAGTTTGTTGCCAGTGAGAACGTAATAATCGCGTGGCGTTATGTTCATCGGCGACCAACCAATTAGCGATATAATATTGCACCAAAGCATTACCTTGTTCAGCGCCCTCAATCAGTTGGTTAATCTTCTTTTGATAACTTTTCTTCTGTTGGCTAAAGCTCGCTTGGTAGCGTTTACCTTTAAACGTGGTGAAATGATAAAGTAGCGAACGGCTGGAATAACTCTGTTTTTTCCCATCAATGATGAACGGTTCATAGCGCCAGCGACGCACGGCATTGTAAATCGCGCGATTAAACGTTTTATTTGGAAAAGCGTCGATAATATCAACATCTTTTACCGCGCCTGATTCATCTACGTCGAATTCTAACCAAACCCAACCCAACCCTCAATACCTTTTTCGTACGCTTCTTTTGGGTATTTTGCATCGACTGTGTGCAGTCGTTGTGGCGGTATGCTTGTGGTCAGTTGATATTGTTTATCGTTAAAAACGGGCAATAAAGTATTTTGATAGCGTTCATAGCCAAATGTTTGGTTGAGTTTATTTAAACTAATCTCAAGTAGTTGGGGATCTTCTTTCTCGGCTAATTCTTGTTCTATTAATCGGGCAGCTGATCGTGCTTCATCTAAGCCGAAGTCGGCGGCTAAAGAAAACCATGAATGCGCGTCGATTAAATTCTTACTTACACCTTGGCCATAGAGGTACATTACGCCAATATTATAAATGGCATCTTTATGGCCCAATTTTGATAGTCGCTTAAATTCATCGAAGGCTTGTTGGTATTTTCCGGTGTTGTAATCGAGCGTAGCCGAAAGAATGTCGGCTTTGCTTTGACAGCTAAAAGCCAGGGAGAAAAATACGAGAAAATAAGTAAATAGTTTCATTGTTAAAGTCGACTGAATCGATTCAGACGTTTACTTAAAATAAGTATAAAAAGAGGGGGATAGTGCATGCACAAACTCAATATCAACAATATCTTTAGCAATGAAAGGGATGAATTTATTCTACTGTGTTTATTTACTGATTGCTCTACTTTTTTAAGCTTTAAATAAAAAAACGAGTTTTAACCTGACGGCTAAAACTCGCGAAAAAACCAAGAGTGTGTAATACCAAACGAATTAATTTATTGACCA
The DNA here is from genome assembly GCF_002836255.1 of Colwellia sp. 75C3. GTDB lineage: Bacteria > Pseudomonadota > Gammaproteobacteria > Enterobacterales > Alteromonadaceae > Colwellia. The sequence continues at coordinate 52,558 of NZ_PJAU01000047.1, forward strand.
ACTTAGAGTTACACTAGCGAGCTTAGAACAAACAAAATGGATAAAACATAGTTATTCTATATTTCATTCATTTTGTGATGTTATCAGTTTGCTAATGTGCTCCCGAAGGGCGAGTTTAAAAGGCTTATATGCAGCGTTATTGATTTCGATAAGGGAATAACCATTATCTTCAATCAATGCCTTGCCTCTATGCCTTTTAACTCTCGCTAAGTGAGCAATAAATTAGTCCGGTTGGTATAAGGGAAAGTCCTTGTCTTGGTCATAGCCAAGTAACCTCAAATTGCGAAGTCACTTGGCTATGAAATGTCGCTAGTAAAATAAGAGCCTACTAGCGACAAACTGGCTTTGTTAGTATTGCTTAGAAGTTAAAACGAACTCCTGCAACAACTCGGCGACCATCTGCGTAATAACCGGTTAGTGCTTGTTCAACGCCTTTTTCTTGATAACTAAACGTTTTCTCATCGGTTAAGTTAATGCCTTCAAGCGTAAAGGTAATATTTTCATTTAAGTTATAAGAAAGGTTTGCATCGACTTGACCGTAGTCAGCAACATATCCAGGCCAGCCTTCACCAGTGTCATAACCGGTACGATAATTATATGAAACACGGCCACTGAACGTGTCTGTTTCAAAATAGGTACTTAAGTTGACTGTATGATCAGAGTTACCCGGGATAGTGACGTTATTGCCTTCACTATCTTTCGCTTCACCATCAACAAAGGTGTAGTTTGCCGACAAACCAAAACCTTCGTATATCTCTTGCTGGTAGCCAAATTCTATTCCTTGAATTGTGCCGCCTTTACCGTTGACCGGGCGATTAATTAAAATCTCTACCCCTTCATGCATTTCTAATGATGATTGTGTGTCGATAAAGGATTGAATGTCTTTTAGGAAAAGTACTGCTGAAACAATACCCGCATCGCTAAAGTACCACTCTAAACCCAAATCAAACTGTGTTGCACGATATGGGTCAATGTCTGGATTACCACCAGTACCTGTTTGTGTTTCTTTATTATATGAGGTTGATGACGTCATTTTAGCGTAATCAGGACGAGACATTACTCGTGCCGCACTCATACGAAGTAATAAGTCTTCGTCTAAATCTACAGCAAGGTTCAAGCTAGGTAGAATATCAAAGTAACTTGTTGATTCATCGATCCACAATTCACTGCCTGACGCTCCAACAAATGCCGCTGAACTTTGGTCGGTATAAACTAAGCGTACGCCAACGTTACCGCGTAAACCCTCTGAATCAATTTCAGCTTTAATATAACCAGCCGTGATTTTTTCGCTGATATCAAAGGTACTCGCTTTAAGTACTCGGTAATCCCAACCTAGGGCATCGCCTTCACTGCGAATCTTATTTGAATCTGTAATCGCGTAATCTTTTAAGGTACCAGCTGAGCCTTGACCTGATAAAAAGTCTGAAGGCATTGATAGTGAATAATCAGCAAGGCTCCAGTTTAAATCTTCTCGTGCATCTGTCGTGTGTTTAGTATTGAAACGCGAATGGTCACGATATTTTGCACCAAACTTAATTGCGCTAAATGCACCTAGGTCAATGTCTCTACCAAAATCTACTTGCACATAACTTTCTTCATCTTGTGCATCATTGTTGTCGTAGCGTAAAAAATCTAAGCCCCACTTACTGCCATCCGCTGGATCTGCATCATAGCTAGTTTGAACATCTCTTGCATTGGATGCGTCATAGCTATGTACATAGTTCCCGCCCCAACCAACGCTTCGATCTGCTTCAGAGCCACCGCTACCTTTGGTGTAACCAAAATGAACACTTGAGGTCCAAACATCACCATCATGATCAACTTTTAAGTCATATGAGCTTGTTTCTAATTTTGAGTTACGTACTTTGGTTTCATCAAGAATATTATTACCGTCGGCTGATAATCCGAATGTGCCGCCAACAGCCATGGCACCTACTTGGTCGTGCTCAATAATGGTAATGTCAGTGTATTCTGAGCCACCATAACCCGTTAGCCATAAGAAGTTTTGGTTTTCGTTATCCATTTCCATGGTGCTTTGTAAGGCATTGAAAGTAACTTCAGTATTATCTGTTGGACGGTATTGCAAGGTAAGGTTGCCACCGGTACGAACACGTTCTTGGCTAAACATTGCCGAGCCACCGCCACCGGGGCTATAAACATCCTCATGCACAGTGCCATCAGCCATTGTTATATCACGATCTGTCCAGCTCCATGCTTCAATACCATCGCGACGTAAGTTACGTTCTTGGCGTACTAAAGAAATTAGCGCACCAAAGGTTTCATCTTCATTTTTCCAACTGTATAAGGCTGAAAGTTGTGGATCTGTTTCACCAGAAACCTCAGAGTACTGAGCTAATACAGAGCCGGCAAATTTGTTTGCTTCTAAATCAAGTGGCTTGCGCGTTCTAACAATAACGGTACCGCCAATTGAACCTTCATCAATGTCTGCTTCGGGTGTTTTATAAACCTCTAAACCAGAAACAATTTCTGAAGGAAGCATAGTGTAGTTAAAACCACGACTTGCTGCTGAGTTTGTCCACCAGTCAGCTGAACCCACGGCTTGACCATTGAGTAACGTTCTGTTTTGGCTCTCAGTTGTACCACGAATACTAACGCGCTCTCCTTCACCAAAACTACGTGTAATAGATACACCTGTTATGCGTTGCAATGACTCAGCGACGTTTTGATCAGGAAACTTACCTATATCTTCTGCGGTTACCGCGTCAACCACTGAGTTTGAATAACGCTTAGTGTTGAGTGATTTCACCACACTACCGCGAATGCCGCGAACTTGTATTACTTCTACTTCTTCAGTTTTTGCTTGCTTCTCTGCGACTTCCTCGGCAAAAACTAGGGTAGGACTTGCCAATAGACCAAGTACAAGTGCTGATTTTACTGCGTTGTTCACCTTGCTAAATTTGTAGTGTTTCATATTGTATCCCGCTTGTTATAGTTTTTATGTTCTTAATTATTTTCAAAGAGAGATAAGCATCTTTAGCGCTCTATACACTCATTGCACTTTATTTGTTGCAGTCAAAACGTATGCAGATTCAGTAATATACTTGGAGCTAATAAGCAGTCTGTTTCGTGTCATTAATGTTTGCTTGCTAATAAAAGCAGTAACACTAGCTAGCATTTAACTGAAAAATACTTAATGCACGGCAGTTAACGTTAGCGCAACGTCATTCATATAAAACTAAGCGGATTGAAGAGTCTTGAATTGGTATGAAAAGTTGTGAAATGTTTGTTGGTGTGTTTTATCTGCTTGTTATTAAAGAGAATTTATTTTGAGTTTTTTTGTTTTTTAGATTGGTATTTATGAAGTTATTGATATTTTAAATAGTTGTGAAGTTGATTTACTAACCATTTTAATGAATTGTTATGTAAAAAAAGAACAAAAAATGGTTAGTTGGGGCAAAGTGAGAGGCAAGTGAACTTATATATAGTCAACGGGTAGGGCTGTTGTGTATTTAATTTCTTCCATGGCGAAACTAGAGCTAATATCAGAGAAGTCGACGCGCGTGATAAGTTCCTTATAAAAGCGATCGTAAGCTTTCATATCGGGCACGACTACACGCATTAAGTAATCTACATCACCGCTCATACGATAGAATTCGACAATTTCAGGAAAGTCGTCTGCAACTTTGGCGAAGGTCGCTAACCAATCAGGGTTATGTTGATTAGTTTTTACCATGACAAAAATAGACAAACCCACGTTTAACTTTTCTGGATCAGCAAGTGCAACACGTCCTTTAATAATGCCTGACTTTTCCATGGCTTGAATTCTTCGCCAACAAGGGGTTGTGGATAGACCTACTCGCTCAGCGATGTCGCTGGTTGAGAGAGTACAATCTTTTTGTAAAATACTTAATATATGCTTATCAAATGAATCCATAGTGCAGCCTTATCGGTTATTTTTGGTATGTAAAACTAACTTATGGTTATATGTTAGCACTTAGTTGCTTTATTTATCGCTTGAGTAGATTTTAGGAGATTATTTTTTTTGGGCGGTAACTACTATAACCTTGCTCATTAAATAAGTTAATATAAGTACAAGGCGTTTATTTTGGACAGAAGATGAAGAACAAACTTAAAAAGTGGTGGCATACCGATTGCCCTTTTTGTCGAAAAGCTAGGTTGCTATTCATTTGGCTTCTACTAATGTTAATTGTAGATTTCTTTTTCTTTCGATTGCTATATTAATGTCTGACTGTATTAGTCAACGGGATCGGCTCATTGATTATACCTAACAGGAAAAAGCTAAAGTAACATAACCCACATAGGTAGAATATTATGTCAAAAGGACTACTTTGGAGTGACTCGCAAGAGATCGCTTTGGACTTAATTGAACAGCACCCTGACGTTGACCCATTTAAGCTACATTTCACCGATTTGAGACAGTGGATACTTGAGTTAGAACGCTTTGATGATGATCCAAAACATTGCGGGGAACGCGTACTCGAAGCTGTTCAATTAGCTTGGATGGCTGAAGCAGACTAGTTAAAGTCGTTTTTTGCAATAAAGCAGTGAAATTACCTACCTAGCGAATAGATATTTTGTCGACAAAGGCATGTTTATTTCGCATGACGGCATTGAAATATCTTTTTTAAATCGATTAAACTAATTATTCTCATTTTTAGCATATTCAAGCATGCTCATGCTTTGCAGCAGGATCAATATCATTTATACTTTGCTCCATTAATTAAGCATATACTCATTATTCATCAAACATATAAGTAGTCAGCCAAATGCCTCAATCTAAACGCCCACTTTATATACCTTATGCTGGACCATCATTATTAGAAACCCCGTTATTAAATAAAGGTAGCGCCTTTAGTAAAGAAGAGCGCGGTAGCTTCAACTTAACAGGGCTTTTACCGCCACGTTTTGAAACCATTGATGAACAAGCTGAACGCGCATACCGTCAGTACAGTTGCTTTCAAACCAATATCAATAAGCATATTTATTTACGTGCGATTCATGATAATAATGAAACGTTATTTTTTAAATTAGTACAAAATCATCTTGCCGAAATGATGCCTATTATTTATACCCCGACGGTAGGTGATGCTTGTGAGCAATTCTCTGATATTTATCGTAGTTCACGTGGTTTATTCATCTCTTATGAAGATCGATTTAATATCGATGACATGTTACGTAACGCGACAAAAAATAAAGTAAAAGTCATTGTGGTTACTGATGGTGAACGAATTTTAGGGCTAGGCGATCAGGGCATTGGTGGCATGGGTATCCCAATTGGAAAACTGTCTCTTTACACTGCTTGTGGTGGTATTAGTCCAGCGCATACTTTGCCAGTGATGCTTGATGTAGGTACTAATAACCAGAAATTGTTAGATGATCCTATGTATATGGGCGCGCGACATAAGCGTATTGATCAAGATTCTTATGATGAATTCTTAGAGTTATTCGTCAGCGCAGTTAAAAGACGCTGGCCGCATGTTTTATTACAGTTTGAAGATTTTGCTCAACCTAATGCAATGCCTTTATTACAACGTTATAAAGATAGAATTTGTTGTTTTAACGATGATATCCAAGGAACAGCGTCGGTTACTGTCGGTACTTTACTTGCCGCTTGTCGTAGTAAAGGTTCTAAATTATCAGAGCAGAGCGTTGCTTTTGTTGGTGCTGGCTCTGCTGGTTGTGGTATTGCGGAGCAAATTATCAGTCAGATGATGAGCGAAGGGCTTTCTGCAGAGCAAGCGCGCGGCCAAGTATTTATGGTCGATAGATTTGGCTTATTAACACAAGGTATGGAAGGTCTTCGTGATTTCCAGCAAAAATTAGTGCAAAGCACTGAATCTATTGCTGCTTGGGATATTGCTGGTGAGTTTGCTTCCCTTGTTGAAGTAATGCACGGCGCGAAACCTGATATTCTTATTGGTGTTTCAGGTCAAGCAGGCTTATTTACTGAACAAGTTATTACGGCGATGAAGTCTCATTGTGAAATGCCAATCATCTTCCCGTTAAGCAATCCTTCTCGTCAAGTAGAAGCAACACCTAGCCAAGTTATCAATTGGACCAAAGGACAAGTAATTATTGCAACGGGAAGCCCGTTTGAGCCAATTGAATACGAAGGAAAAATCTATCCCATTGCACAGTGTAATAATAGTTATATCTTCCCTGGTATTGGCTTAGGCGTAGTTGCGGCGAATATCAGTCGCATTACTGATGATATGTTACAAGTGGCGAGTGAAACGTTAGCGGCGGCGTCACCTTTAGCCAATAAAGAATCAGATGAACTATTGCCACCATTAACCGCTATTGCGCAGTTAAGTAAAGACATTGCTTTTGCTATTGCTCAAGTTGCTTTTAGAGAAAACTTAGCATTGCCTATGAGTGATGAAGAGTTATTGGCTAAAATAGAAAGAAATTTCTGGAAGCCTGTTTACCGTCAATATCGCAGAACAAGCGTTTAGGCACCTCTGACAAAACCATTATCAATTGAGAGCCGCTACTTAAACTAATGATCTTGCTCAAACGCAATATTATTAGTTTTTTGTAGTGCTTTCGTCTATAATGCGCCCAAAATTATAGTCATTTTACTAAGTGGCTATACCTAATATATATCTAATTTATAGAAAAATTTATTATAAATTACTATTTTTAACTTAACTTTAATCAATTTAAAAGGGCTTATCATGGCTATCGAACGTACTTTTTCTATCGTAAAACCAGACGCAGTTGCTAAAAACTTTATCGGTCAAATCTACAGCCGTTTTGAAACTGCTGGTTTAAAAATCGTTGCATCAAAAATGATTCACTTAAGCCAAGAAAAAGCTGAAGGTTTCTACGCTGAACATAGCGAACGTCCTTTCTTTGGCGCTTTAGTTTCATTCATGACTTCTGGTCCTGTAATGGTTCAAGTTTTAGAAGGCGAAAACGCTGTTCTTAAAAACCGTGAAATCATGGGTGCTACTAACCCAGCTGAAGCTCTTGCTGGTACTATCCGTGCTGATCTTGCTGATAGCATTGACGAAAATGCTGCTCACGGTTCTGATGCTTTAGAATCAGCAGCACGTGAAATTGCATATTTCTTCTCTGATGACGAGCTTTGTTCACGCACTCGTTAATTAGACTTTAAATGTTAGCCCTTTGTATTCGCTTACTTTTGTAAGTAATTAAAAGGTTAATGTTTAATTGCTTAATAGTTTATTAAGCATTAGAAGGATTTTACTGAGCAATTAGTAAAATCCTTTTTGTTATTTTAAGCAGAGAGTAATTTGCCTAAATATAACCTAGTAAAATTGCGATTGTCGCTTAAAAAGCGTACAATCTGCGCCTTGTTTTTTTAGGCTACTTTATTAATACGTTATTAACACGTCATGTAAGTAGTTTAATATTAGTTATTGAGAGTTTGTTCTATGAGTGATGTAAGCGGAAAAATAAACCTACTAAATTTTGATCATAAAGGTATGCGCGAATACTTCGAATCTATTGGTGAAAAACCTTTTAGAGCGGATCAAATAATGAAGTGGATTTATCACTTTGGTTACAGTGATTTTGAGCAAATGACCAATGTTAATAAGAAATTACGTGAGAAGTTACAACGCAATTGCGTAATAACTGCGCCGGTAATCTCTGAAAAGCAAGTATCAGAAGACGGTACTATTAAGTACGCTTTAAAACTTGAAGGCGGTCAAGAAGTAGAGACTGTTTGGATCCCTGAAAATGATCGCGCTACGTTATGTGTCTCATCTCAGGTTGGCTGTGCATTAGAGTGCACCTTCTGTGCTACAGCGCAGCAAGGCTTCAATCGCAATTTATCTATGGCCGAAATTATTGGTCAAGTATGGCGTGTCGCTAATGATATTGGCGCAACCCGCATTGCTGGTACTCGTCCCATTACAAATATTGTAATGATGGGCATGGGTGAACCATTATTAAATATGAAAAATTTAATTCCAGCCCTGGATACCATGTTAAACGATTTAGGTTATGGCCTATCTAAGCGTCGCGTAACTGTGAGTACGTCAGGTGTAGTACCCGCATTAGATATGCTTAAAGAAAAAATCGATTGTGCTTTAGCTATTTCAATTCATGCACCAAACAATAAGTTGCGTGATGAATTAGTACCGATTAATAAAAAGTATCCACTGGAAGACTTCATTGCTGCAGCAGGTCGTTATATCGATGGTTCAAAAGCAAATAAACAAGCCACTATTGAATACGTTATGCTTGATCATGTTAATGACAGCACCGAACAAGCACATGAGCTTGCACATGCGTTAAAAGGATTACCGAGTAAGATTAATTTAATTCCTTTTAACCCTTACCCTGGTTCGCCTTATAAACGTTCAAGTAACTCGCGTATCGATCGTTTTGATAAAGTATTACAAAGTTATGGCTTAACTGTTATTACGAGACGTACACGTGGCGGAGATATTGATGCCGCTTGTGGTCAGTTAGCGGGTGATGTTTTTGATAGAACTAAGCGTAGTGTTATAAATGCAGCTAAGAACGCTGAAATAAGTTCATTGAAAAATGAGGCTAAAGCTGACACTATCTCTATAAAAATAGTCTAACCATTAGCATACTGATTTTTAGCGAAAAAATAACAATAAGAGGCGGTTAACGCATTGCATATTATCGATAAAGCTATGGCTAAATATATTAAGCTAACACTGTTAACAACGATTTCAATATCACTGTTAAGTGGTTGTATTACCCAAAGCTTTGAAAATAATGAGCCTATTGTAAAAAACCAAGCAAATCGTGATGAAATGGCGGCAACCCGTGTTTCTTTAGGCTTAGGCTATTTGAACATGGGTGATATGTCCCAAGCAAAGCTTAACCTTGAGAAAGCGAAACAATTCTCGCCAGGTTTAGTGCAAGTGCATACCGCATTTGCTCATTACTATGAAACAGTAGGCGAAGGTAAACTCGCTATTGAGTCATTTGAACAAGCCTTAATGATAAAAGCTGATAGTGCAGACACCTTAAATAATTATGGGGTGTTTTTATGTCGTCAAGACAATGTCGAGGCTGCGGAGGTTCAGTTTTTAAAAGCGATTGCCGTACCGAGTTATTTATTAGTATCACAAAGTTATGAAAACCTTTCGTCATGTTATTTGCAAATCAATGACTTTGACAAAGCAGAAATGTATTTGAATAAGGCTATATTTCATAGCCCAAACAGAACAAACACCTTATTAAAAATGGTACATTTACAGTATGCCATGGGTAACCTCAAAGAAAGTAAACGTTTTTTACAAAAATTTGAGCGTAATACCCAGCGATTTACTGCAGACTATTTAGCGCTAGCCTATAAACTCTATTGGAAGTTAGGTCAGCGTCGTACCGCCGGTAATTACGCTAATATGTTAGTGAAAATGTATCCTCAGTCATGGGAAGGTAAGCAATATCTTCTCAATGAACTTGAATTTATTGCATCGGATGAATTAGCAAAAAAATATCAGCTTACCCAAAAAGAAATAAACCGTCGATTATCGCCATCTAAAAATAAACGCGTAGTAAAGCTTTCTCCAAGAAAATCGGCTAATACGCCTTATACCAGCAGTGTTACAACAATAACTCCGACAGTTAAAGCTAAAGATACTGTAGTGGCTTCAACAGCACCCGTCTTAGCCGCTGTTGCAGCAGAATCGATAGCTGTTAATACACCATCGGTAACAACTTTAGCCGCAATGCCTGTTGCCCTTGTATCAACAGCAATTGCTGCACCTTCGATAATAGCTGCTAGCTCATTACCTGTTGCGACAGCAAATACGGAAGTCAACGCGCCCACAGAAATCACTGCGCCTTCAGTAATAACTACTGGTTCAACACCTGTTGTAGCAGCAAGTGAGGAAGTTATCGCACCTACAGAAATCGCAGCGCCTTCAGTAATAACTACTGGTTCAGCACCTGTTGTAGCAGCAAGTGCGGAAGTTATCGCACCGGCAGTAGTGACAGCATCAATACCTGTTGCATTAGCAACACCGATTACAGCACCGCCAGTGGTTACAGCCACAACAGCCTCTGCAATTGCTTCAGAAGCAACCTTAGCTTCTACTGCAACAGCAGGAGCGGTAGTTGCCTCAATAGACACGGTAGCGGTATCAAATGATAGCTTAGTCAACAACGCAGAAATAGTTACTCCAATAACGGTAGAAGCGGAAAATCTTACCTCGGTAGCTATAGAAGCAGCAGTTATCGCTCAGCCAGCTTCAAATATAATAGAACCAACATCAACGCAGCCGGTACCTGCGAAACGTGATGTACCTTTACCGGAAGCGCTGCCTGTATCAGTCGAAGCAGAAGTTATGATTGAAGACACCTTAGTTGATAAAGATATTACTATAGATAAAGCGAATGACGTTACGGCAGTAACTCCTACTATCATTGCTGAAAGTGGTACTGAAGAAATTATCGATGAAGTTGAAATGGTTGAAGTTCAAGACGCTTTCCATAAAGTGACACCAGGTGAAAACCTTTACAGTATTTCTGTGAAATATAACGTTAAGTTAAAAACATTACGTCAATGGAATGATATAGCCGAAAAAAATAGAATCCGCATAGGCGATAAACTCTATGTGGTCGATCCTCAAACAGTGAAAAATATTAATGAATAATGAAGTATATCCTGTAAATCAAGCAGGTAAAGAAGAACAAAGTACTATCACCGAACAAATCACAGAACTAAGTGAAGACATGGAAATGGTCAGCCCTGGGGCTATGCTGAGAGAGGCGCGCAAAGCGCTATCATTGTCACAGGAACATATTGCCAGTAAATTAAACTTCAAAGTGGGTATTGTTAAAAATATTGAAGACGATACCTTCGATCCCCTAATGCCAGTTACTTTTAATCGTGGCTATTTAGTGAACTATGCTAAATTAGTTGGCGTAGAAGTCGAAGATGTATTGGCAAGTTATGATGCACTTGATGCAGCAACTATTCAACGTACTGAAATGTTAAGTTTTTCTAGAGAAACAGCTAAACAAGCAGAGCATAGCCGGGTAATGTGGTTAAGTTATTTTATTGTCGCCGTACTTATTGGTTTGACCGTTTTATGGTGGCTGCAAGAGAGCAGACAACAAGAAACTGACTCATCAAATATTACTCCCAATACTATAACAGCTAAAGACGTTAGCGATGCCGTTGTTGTGGAAAGTCTTGAATCAGTTTCTTTAAGTGATAAGAAAACGCTCACAGATAATGGTGCTCAAACCAACGAGAGTGAAAGTGCAGCAGAATTAACGTTAGGCACTGATACTGCACAACCTACCAGCAATGCTAGTACTGATATTAGTAACAATGTTAGTGCTGATGATAGTAATGTTGGTGTAGCAGCTAATACCTCAGTTAATGAAACTTCTAAACCTGACGTACCAACGATAAGCACCGCAGTGTTTACTTTTAATGGCGATTGTTGGGTGAATATTTTCGATGCTACTGGTGAAAGAATAGCTTGGGGTGTCAAAAAGTCAGGTTATGTGATGACTATTCAAGGCAAAGCACCTCTTCGTATTACAGTGGGAAAACCTGAATTAACCAGTATTGTTTTTAATGGACAGCCAGTAGATTTATCGACGTTTAATGTTGGCAATATTGCTAAATTTAACTTACCTATTGTTGAGTAGTTTTGCACTTAGAGGGTTCCCCTCAATTTAGCTACTACCCTATTATAAATAAAAAATAGAAAGAAAAATTATGTTTAAAGAATCTCCAATTATACGCAGAATCTCTCGCCAAATCATGGTCGGTAATGTGCCTGTTGGTGGCAATGCGCCAATCACAGTGCAATCAATGACAAATACATTGACCACAGATGTAGCTGCAACCGTTGCGCAAATAAAAGCACTGGAAGCTGTTGGTGCTGATATTGTTCGAGTCAGTGTGCCTACCATGGACGCCGCAGAAGCTTTTCGCGAAATAAAAAAGCAAGTTGATGTGCCTCTAGTTACCGATATTCACTTTGATTATCGCATAGCATTAAAAGTTGCTGAGTATGGCGCAGACTGTTTACGTATTAATCCAGGTAATATTGGCAACGAAAATAGAATTCGCAGTGTGGTGGAGTCTGCTCGAGATAATAATATCCCTATTCGTATCGGTGTTAATGGCGGTTCATTAGAAAAAGATATTCAAGAAAAATATACTGAGCCAACGGCAGAGGCATTGTTAGAGTCTGCTATGCGTCATGTTGATATTTTAGATCGTTTAAATTTTCATGAATTTAAAGTGAGTGTCAAAGCATCTGACGTTTTTTTAGCGGTTGAATCATATAAATTATTAGCAAAACAAATTGATAACCCATTACATTTAGGCATTACCGAAGCCGGTGGTTTACGTTCTGGTTCGGTAAAATCCTCAGTTGGTCTGGGCATATTATTAGCTCAAGGTATTGGCGACACAATCCGTATATCACTTGCTGCTGATCCAATTGAAGAAATTAAAGTGGGTTTTGATATTTTAAAATCACTTAAATTACGTAGTCGCGGAATTAATTTGATTGCTTGCCCAAGTTGTTCACGACAAGAGTTTGATGTTGTATCGACAGTAAACGCATTAGAACAACGCATTGAAGACATTATGACACCAATGGATGTTTCAATTATTGGCTGTATTGTTAATGGTCCAGGCGAAGCTATGGTGTCAGACCTTGGTTTGACTGGCAGCAGTAAAAAGAGTGGCTTTTATCTAGATGGTATACGTCAAAAAGAACGTTTTGATAATAACAATCTTGTAGATCAACTTGAGCAACGTATTCGTGCAAAAGCACATGCGATAACTGAACGCCAAGATGTAAAGAACAAAATAGACTTTAAACCTGTCGACTAATTATTATCCTAATAAACGGGTGCTAATAATCGCGATGGTTTATTAGCACCCGTTTATTAGGTATACTGCGCGCTGCGCAAATTTAAACCGTATTAAATGCTGGAAATCTGTTTGAACATGACAGGTCTACCGGGGTTTTATAAAGACATTAAGAAAGAGAGACCCCTCAGTGGCTAAACAAAAGGCTCTACAAGCAATTCGTGGCATGAATGATTGCCTCCCAAGTGAAACAAATATTTGGCAAATGGTTGAAGCAGTACTGCGCCGTGTTGCCAGTAATTACGGTTTCGCTGAAATTCGTATGCCCATTGTTGAGTCAACAGCACTATTTAAACGTGGTATTGGTGAAGTAACCGATATTGTCGAAAAAGAAATGTACACCTTTGATGATTTAAATGGCGATAGCTTAACGTTACGTCCAGAAGGGACAGCAAGTTGCGTTCGTGCGGGTAATCAACATGGCTTACTGTATAACCAAGAGCAACGTCTTTGGTATATGGGACCTATGTTTCGCCATGAAAGACCACAAAAAGGTCGTTATCGTCAGTTCCACCAATTTGGCTTAGAAGCCTTTGGTATTGCGACCCCTGATATAGATGCTGAAATTATTTTACTTACTTCGCGCTTATGGCGGGAACTTGGCATCAATGAATTTGTCACACTAGAGTTGAATTCATTAGGATCTAACGATGAACGTGCTAATTACCGTGAAGCTTTGATTGCTTATTTGCTTGAGCATGAAGCGTTACTCGATGAAGATTCTAAGCGTCGTATGCACACTAATCCGTTAAGAGTATTGGATAGTAAAAACCCACAAGTGCAAGAAGCATTGGTGAACGCGCCTAAGTTATCAGATCATTTCGGTGAAGAAACACAAGCGCACTTTGATACCTTATGTGCTCGATTAGATGCCGCTGGTATCAAGTATGTATTGAACGAGCGTTTAGTGCGTGGTTTAGATTACTATAACCGTACTGTATTTGAATGGGTTACAACAACACTTGGCGCTCAGGGTACTATTTGTGCTGGTGGTCGTTATGATGGTTTGGTTGAACAACTTGGTGGTAAAGCAACGCCAGCTTTTGGTTTTGCTTTAGGTATTGAACGTTTAGTCTTGATGTTAACTGAATTAGAAACAATCACTGATGTTCGTCCTCAGGTCGATGCCTATGTGGTTATTTTGGGTGATGATGCACAAGTTGAAGCGAACAAGTTAGCTGAACTGTGGCGTGATCAATTACCTGAGTTAAGATTGCAATGTCACTGCGGTGGCGGCAATATGAAGAAACAATTAAAACGTGCCGATAAATCAGGTGCAAAAATCGCGTTAATCTTAGGTGATAATGAAATTGCCGAAGAGAAAGTCATGGTTAAGTACTTACGCGGACAAAAAGAACAGGAAAGCGTGGAATTTACTAAAATTTCAAGCTTGTTATCTGAATTAATTTAAAGGCTTTAAGCCAAGGTGATGTAGTGGAAGTTTATCAAACAGAAGAACAACAAGTAGAAGCGATTAAAAGTTATTGGCAACAAAACGGTAATACTATTATCGCGGGTATCGCCTTAGGATTTGCCGGTTTTATCGGTTTTAATTTTTATCAAGATAGTAAGCTTGAGCAAGAACTAGCCGTATCAGATAGCTATCAAACACTGATTGAGCAAAGCGGAAAAGACGATAAAACATTTACTGCTAATGGCGAAAAATTTATAAGTGAAAATGGCACGAATAGTTATGTCGCTTTAACTGCGCTAGCGCTTGCTAAAGAATCAGCGACACATAAAGATTGGCCACAAGTTCAAAAACAGTTAACTACTGCGATTGAGTCTGCGCCAACTGATGGCATTAAAGCTATTGCAAGCTTACGTTTAGCACGAGTACAAGCTCAGCTTGAACAATATTCAGATGCGCTAACGACGTTAAATAACAACTTGCCTGAATCATTTACCGCCGCTATTGAAGAAATTAAAGGTGATGTGTATTTACAACAAGGCAAAAAAGACCTTGCTCGTAACGCTTACCAAGCAGCTATTGCCGCAGATGGTATTGCTACAAGCCCAAGTTTACAAATTAAATTAGATGATTTAGCACAAGTAACTATATTACCTAGTACGGGTAAATTAAAAGCTGAAGCAGTAGTAACTGAATCTGCTGCCAAGTAACTTAAAGCGGTTATTTAGTAAAATCATTTACTTTTGTTAATAAGGCAAACTATGCGTTGTTTTGATAAAAAAATTTTTAAAGGTCTGAATACTAAAAAAGTACTAGCGATTCTCTTGTTGTCTTCAAGCTTATTCGCCTGTTCATCAAATGATGATGAAGACCCTAGCACCAAAGTTGCAGAGCTCACAGATCTTGATAATGCTTTTGATGTGGAGATTTTGTGGGACCGTAGTGTCGGTAGCGGTGTGAGTGATTACTTTTCACGGATAAAGCCAATTGTTGCGTACGATAAAGTCTATAGCGCCAGTCGCATGGGTGATGTTATTGCTTTTGAAAAAGAAAGTGGCATGAAAGTCTGGCAAGCCGATTTAAGTGACATCAATAACGAGCGAAGCTTTTGGGATAGCCGCATTTCAGCACTCGTTGCTGGCGGGCCGATTGCAGGACTTAATAAAATATTTATTGGTACTGAAAATGGCGATGTCTTTGCGCTTGATTCAGAGACTGGAGAGCTGATATGGCAAGCCAAAGTAAAAGGTGAAATCATTACTCCACCCGCCATTGATTCTGGTATTTTGGTAGTGAATTCAGCTTCTGGTATTCTTAAAGCCTTTGATGCTCAAACCGGTGATGAACTGTGGGAAGTTGAACAAGATGTTCCTGCATTGACATTACGTGGTATTAGCACACCGGTTGTTGCATCAGGTGGTGTACTAGTTGGTTCAGGTAAGGGTGCATTAAATGTATATATTCTTGAAAAGGGCCAAGCTGGCTGGACTACAGAGGTAGGTGAAGCAACTGGTTCAACAGAATTGCAACGCGTTATCGATGTTGACTCAGCACCGGTTGTTTTTGGCGATAAAGTCTACACTATATCTGCTCGTGGAAACTTAGTGGCTATTGATTTGAAATCAGGACGTATTTTATGGAAACGTCAATACTCTTCATATAGACAAATTGCTGTTTACCGTAACGATATTTTTATAACCAATACTAGTGGTCATGTTTATGCTCTTAATCGTATTAACGGTATCGAACGCTGGAGCAATGTAGAGTTAACAAATCGTAGTGTAACGGGTCCAGCAGTCGTGGATAAATATATTGTAGTAGGTGATTTTGAAGGTTACTTACATTGGTTAGACCAAGATACCGGCCAGATCGTTTCTCGTCATAAAGTCGATAGTAGTGGCATACATTCAACACCAACCGTTGTTGATGATAAAATGTATAGTCAGTCTCGTGATGGTGACTTGCAAGTTATTATTACACCAGAAATTGTCAGTGCAGAACAATAGTTTGCACTGTTTTTAGCTGCTTCTTTTTTTAAGAAAAGTAGCTAGAATTAATAACGGCTCCTATGCTTGATGCATCTGGAGCCGTTGTTTGTTTTTAGCAATATCATTTTTTGTGACATTACCTTAGCTAATTAAGCTGAGTTTTTTGTTTATACGCTTTGATATTTAGTTTTTATTTGTTTGAAAAACCATGCGTAACTCGCTTGCATGGTGATTCCTTTGAGGTACTCATGCTTCCTGTAGTTGCTCTAGTTGGCCGTCCTAATGTCGGAAAATCAACATTATTTAACCGTTTAACCCGTAGTCGTGATGCGCTTGTAGCCGATTACCCAGGTCTAACTCGCGATCGTCAATACGGTCAAGCCGAAGTAGAAGAACATCCTTTTATTGTTATTGATACCGGTGGTATTAATGGCGATGAAAAAGGCATTGACGTGAAAATGGCTGAACAGTCATTGATGGCTATAGAAGAAGCCGATGCGGTACTTTTTTTAGTTGATGCTCGTGATGGTTTGACCGCGGCTGATCATGGTATTGCTGATCATTTACGTAAGCAAAATAAAAAAATATTCGTGGTTGCCAATAAGATAGATGGTATCCATGGCGATTCGGCTGCAGCTGAATTTTACTCGTTAGGTTTAGGCGAGCACGTTCATCAAATTGCTGCTGCCCACGGCCGTGGTGTTACGCAACTTTTAACTATTGCATTAACGCCTCATATTGAAGAGCTTGGCAAACCAAAAGTAGGGGACGCTGATAATGACGAATTCTCTGAAGATTTTGAAGTTGAGCTGACAGAGGAAGAACTTGCTAAAAAGCTTGAAGGTGAGCCACAAGAAAACGACAAGATAAAGTTAGCAATCATCGGTCGTCCTAATGTTGGAAAATCAACACTTACTAACCGTATATTGGGTGAAGAACGTGTTGTTGTTTTTGATATGCCGGGTACAACGCGCGATAGTGTTTATATTCCAATGGAACGTAATGGCCGTGAGTACACCCTAATTGATACCGCGGGTATTCGTCGTCGTAAAAATGTGACTGATGTTGTCGAAAAATACTCAGTGATTAAAACCTTACGTGCGATTGAAGACTCTAATGTTTGTCTTCTTATTATCGATGCTCAAGAAGGTATTAGTGATCAAGATCTTAGCTTACTTGGATTTATCCTTGAAGCAGGGCGTTCATTGGTGTTAGCGGTGAATAAATGGGATGGCTTAGAAGATCATGAAAAAGACCGTATTAGAACTGAACTTGATAGACGTTTAGGTTTTATTGGTTTTGCCCGTATTCATTTTATATCGGCACTACATGGTACCGGTGTTGGCCATTTATTTGAGTCAGTAGAAGAAGCCTTTGTTTCAGCAACGAAGCGTATCTCTACAGCTATGGTTACTAAAGTATTAGATATGGCTATCTTTGATCATCAACCGCCTATGCATAACGGTCGACGCATTAAGTTGAAATACGCTCATGCGGGTGGTTATAACCCACCAATTATTATCATTCATGGTAACTTAGCTAAGAAATTACCAATGTCTTATAAACGCTATTTAATGAATTATTACCGTAAGTCATTAAAAATGATGGGTACTCCTATCCGTATACAGTTTAAAGATACCTTGAACCCATTTGCCGGTAAGAAGAAGCTTAACTTTACCGAGAAAAAGAAAATTGCTCGTTCAACACAAGGTTATAAAAAAGATTAAAATCTTTTCAACTTGTTAGTTAAGAGCTGCAACTTGCTAGCTAATAGCTAGCAAGTTGCAATCTTGACCTTATTTTAATAAAGTATAACTAGGCTCCACATTTTATCTTCCTATGACAGATAGTTGAGAAATATGGCTGAACAAGCAATTTTAATCGATCCATCTAAATCCTCTGCACGTAACCTCGCTTTTTTGAAAGCAGGTGCGCCGATCACTATTGATATTTCTACGCCAGCCGGACAAAAAAGAAAATTTAATACCTTTTTTATTGGCTATCTACCTAAGAAATATGTCCTTATTGAATTTCCTGAAGCAACAAAATTAGGCAACTTCTCTCAATATATTGGTCAAGGTACAGTTATTACTGTTCGTGGTCTTATTGAAGGTCGTGATGGTGCAGCCGTTGCTTTTATTAGTACAGTCAGACAAACCTTACAAATACCTTCTCGTATTATGGTATTAGATATTCCTACTAGCGTTAAATTACAGCAATTACGCTCTTCAGTGCGTATTGAGACTCGCATCTCAGCTAAAGTAAGAATTGATGATGTTTATTGGCAAACTACCATGACAAATATATCTGTGGATGGTGGTCAGCTAGATATTATTAATGGTGAGAAGTTAGTACTGGCTGAAGATAAGGTAGTTGATATTGTGGTAGAAACCAGTGAAGGAGAAAACAACCTTAAACTTAACGCGATCGTTTGCAATATTAAGCAGCAAGTAGATGGTCTATCTTTCGGCGTTAAATTTAATCAAGTAAGCAAACAACAAGTAATAGAGTTACTCTATCAAGCACTAGTCTAATACAATACAGTTTTTACCCTGTGATTTGGCTTTGTATAAAGCATCATCAGCACGCTTCAAAATAGTATCGATATTATCTGTATCAGTGACCGATGTTGCTCCTAAACTAATCGTAATCGCCTGTTGGGTAAATTGGGCTAAATGATTACTGTTGGCAACTTGTGAACGTAATTTTTCCGCAATGATTTGTGTTTGATTAATATCAGAGTCGATTAAAAGTATAATAAATTCCTCGCCTCCCCATCGCGCGACAAAATCACTTTTCCTGACATTATTATTTAATATTACAGCTAAAGCCATGAGTACTTTATCACCAACATCATGGCCCTTAGTATCGTTAACGTATTTAAAGTTATCAATATCAATAAACAACAGGGACAGATTGTTGTTATTACGTTCTTTAAGCAATAAAAACTCTGTTAGTTTCTCATGAAAACAGCGTCTGTTTGGCAAGCCGGTAAGTTCATCATTACTGGCCAATTTATCTAGCTTTAAATGGATTCTTCTTACATACAATACAATAATAAAGCTGATAAGTAGGGTGATAATGGCTGAGACAATTATATTAAAATAAAAGGTTTCTTTAGCTGTTTGGGTGAAATTATTTACCTTGGCTTCAACGATAAGGTATAAGTCTAATTCAGCGATATATTTTCTATTGAGTAAGTAAGCTTCTCCCGCTAGTGTGTATTCAAATACCTGACTTCCTTTACCGATAATGTCGGACAGTTGACTCGCTAACTCAGGTATATCACTAAGTTGCTGCAACTGTTGCACGTTTTGTTCAGCAATCACTACCTTGCCATTTACATCGACAAAATAAACTGAAAATTGATAACGTTGCCTAAATACTTTAAGCATATCATTGATATAAGAGGTTTTTAGCCCTATGCCCGTTGCGCCGATTATATGGTACTCACTATCGAGAATTTTATGGTTGATGAACATAATAAGCTCGGTACCCATATTGGCATTATAATCTATATTTATTTCGCTTAACTCAGACGACTTTTGAAAGTCGAAGTACCACAGGCTATTAGGGTTGTTTGTCTCGACTTTATCTAACATGCCATTGGCAGAATAATAGTTTAGACTTTGGTCAGAAACTAAAAAGGCGGTGAACATTTGGTATTTATTTTGAATTGTTTCTAAATAGCGCACAATTTGCTGTACGTCATCTTCTTCATTCGAAAGCCAATCAATCAAAAAAGTATCATGAGCCATCATAGATGCAATAAGGTTAGGCTCAATAATATTCTTCTGAATCTCTGTGTATATATTATCTATCGTTAATGGGAGGGCACTTGTTTTTAGCTGCTCACGAGTCGATTCCATCGAGGTTAAATAGTTAATAACCGTTAAGGTGGTAGACAAGGTGAAAACTAAGGTGGTAATAATGAAAACAATTCGGTAATTAAAGCGCATGACAGAAGATATTTTAGTAGATATATATCATTATCATATCAGTTGTTTATGAATAGTACAGTAAGCTTTACTGTGGCACATTAACAACTGAATCTAGAGTGATATGTGTCATATTACGGTAGCGTTAATATGTCCATCAGTCAGCTGTACACTAATCTGTTCGCCAGTAGAGATCTGTTCTACCTTGGTAATCACTTCATTATTTTTATTACGCGTGACACTATAACCGCGCGCTATGGTGGCAAGTGGGCTAACCAATTGTAATTGCTCAATCAAATGCACAAAACTTTCACTTTTATGCTGCAACGCATTTTGAATTGCTTGCGTGATTCTATGCATGTTTTGACGAGTATGTTCTTGTTGTAATTGAATGTTTTTTGCGGGTGATTGCTGTAAAAGTCGCTGGTCAAGTTGAGCTGGCTTACTTTTAATTTGTAGCATATTACGTTTCATTGCTTGTTTTAAACGTAGGCCGAGTTCGTCAGATTTTTGCTGTTGTAATTGCAGTTGTTGCTCTGGATGTACTTGCGATAAACGGTGCTGTAAATGATTTTTTTCATTGCTCGAATACGAAAGCTTTGCTTGCTGAGCTTTAATCAAACGTTGTTTGAGCATTAACACATGGTTAAGTAATTCACTGCTATCGCTTGATACTAACTCAGCGGCAGCCGAAGGAGTAGGTGCACGTACATCGGCTACATAATCACTCAGCGTTGTGTCAATTTCATGACCTACGGCGCTAATGACAGGCAAAACACTTTTATAAATGGCCTGCACTACAGTTTCTTCATTAAATGGCCATAAATCTTCTAAAGAGCCACCACCTCGGCCAACAATGAGTACATCACATTCGTTACGGCTGTTGGCATTTTCAATCGCATGGCAAATATCGCCTTGAGCATATTCACCTTGTACAAGGGAAGGGTAGATAATAGCTTTGATATTTGGATTACGACGTTTAAGTACCGTTAAAATATCTTTCACGGCGGCACCCGTCGGTGAAGTAACAATACCGACACAGTTAATATGCTTTGGTAATTGCTTTTTATGGGATAAATCAAAAATCCCTTGGGCATTCAGTTTATTTTTTAACTGCTCATATTGTTGGCGTAATAAACCGGTGCCGGCATCTTCCATATGCTCGATAATTAATTGAAAGTCACCCCGTGGTTCATATAAGGAGACTTTGGCGCGTACCAGTACTTGTTGACCGTTACTAGGAGAGCCACCAGTACTCAAACGAACTCGTCTATTACTGCCTTTAAACATGGCACACTTAACTTGAGATTTTGCATCTTTAAGTGATAAATACCAGTGGCCAGAGCCTGCGGCGATAAAATTAGATATTTCACCGGTTAACCAAACGGTGTTAAGTTCGCTTTCTAAAATGAAGCGGACTTTTCTCGTTAATTCGCTAATTTGTAATATATGCTGTTGGCTCATAATGGGCAGATAATCGTGACTTTGTTTGGCAGATAGCGAAGTAGTATATCAAGTCTATTGTCATAATACCGAACTGATAAACGATAATAGCAAAGGTATATTATTATCGTTTATAATACTTATCACTTACTTTCCTAGGCTGTTTGTAATACGGTTAATTACTTGACATTTCTGTCAGAAATTATTTGCTATCGCTTTAATTCAATAGGTTGTCAGCTAAAAACATATTTTCGGCACTGTTTTTGCGTTGATTTGTATAGAGTTGATAAAAGTTTATAGAAATAGGTTTACCTAAAACAAGAAAACGGTTAAAATTCTGCCGCAATATTCACTCCCTAACCAACCCTTTTAGAGAGATGTTGCGATGCTAAGAATTGCCCAAGAAGCTTTAACTTTTGATGACGTACTACTTGTACCTGCTCATTCAACAGTACTCCCACACACGGCTGATTTAAAAACTAAATTAACCCGTAAAATTAATTTAAATGTACCGATGATTTCTGCGTCTATGGACACAGTAACTGAGTCTCGCCTAGCAATTACGTTAGCGCAAGAAGGTGGTTTAGGTTTTATTCATAAAAATATGACCATTGCTGAACAAGCTAAACATGTTTCTCAAGTGAAGAAATATGAAAGTGGCATCGTTTCAGACCCTGTAACAGTAAGTACTGATTTTACTATTGAACAAGTCATGCATAAAGCTGATGACTTAGGTTTTTCAGGTTTCCCTGTTGTAGATGATAACAACAACTTAGTTGGTATCATTACCGGTCGTGATTTGCGTTTTGAAACGGATTTAACTAAATCTGTTTCTTCACTTATGACAGTTAAAGACGATTTAGTCACTGTTAAAGAAGGTGCTGCACGCGAAGAGATTTTAGGTTTAATGCACAGCAACCGTATTGAGAAAATCTTAGTGGTTGATGATGCTTTTAAATTAGTGGGTCTTATTACTGCGAAAGATTATCAAAAAGCTGAAAATAAGCCTGATGCATGTAAAGACGAATTAGGTCGTTTACGTGTTGGTGCTGCTGTTGGTGTTGGTGCTGGAACTGATGAGCGTATTGACGCATTAGTTGCTGCGGGTGTTGATGTTTTATTAATTGATACTTCACATGGTCACTCTCAAGGTGTTCTTGACAGAGTTAAAGAAACACGTGATAAATATCAAGACTTACAAATTATTGCTGGTAACGTAGCAACAGCTGCTGGCGCAAAAGCAATGGCTGATGCTGGCGTTGATGCTGTTAAAGTAGGCATAGGCCCTGGCTCAATCTGTACTACACGTATTGTTACTGGTGTAGGTGTTCCACAACTAACCGCTATTTCAAATGCCGTTGAAGGCTTGAAAGGTACTGGTATTCCAGTTATCGCTGATGGCGGTATCCGCTTCTCTGGCGATATTGCTAAAGCACTTGTTGCCGGTGCACACTGCGTTATGGTTGGCAGCATGTTAGCTGGTACTGAAGAAGCACCTGGCGAAGTTGAACTTTACCAAGGTCGTTACTACAAATCTTATCGTGGTATGGGCTCTTTAGGCGCTATGGCGCAAAAAGATGGTTCAAGTGACCGTTATTTCCAAAAATCTGAAGGCGAAGCAGACAAATTAGTACCAGAAGGTATTGAAGGTCGCGTTGCTTATAAAGGCCCTGTAGCGGCAATTATTCATCAGCAAATGGGCGGTTTACGTTCATCAATGGGCTTAACGGGTTCTAAAGATATTGAAACAATGCGTACTAAGCCTGAGTTTATGAAAATAACGTCAGCAGGTATGGGTGAGTCACATGTACACGATGTAACCATCACCAAAGAAGCCCCTAATTATAGAATGGGATAAACTCGGTTGAGTTATTTAAGTTCGATTTCGGCGTTGCAAGTGCTCATTGACTATCGTCAACTCCGCGCTAGCGCCTTGAACTAGAACTAAAATATTCTCAACTTGGTGTTGCAAGAAAAACATAATTTATGATGATGGCTAAAGTTCATCATCAAAACAAATTCAAGTAGGCCGAGCTGATATCTCATGAGATAAAAGCTCGGCCTGTTTATATTTAAATATTGCTCTAAATGAACGAGCTTTAGGCAAAGCGTTTGAGTGATTAAATAAATGAGTTTATGTTTATAAATGATTTTGTTTAATTACGAAAACAATGCAGTATAAAGTTTGTTCATGACGAGCCGCCAAAGGTAGGAAAACAACATGAGTAAAGACATTCATGATCACCGCATACTAATTCTAGATTTCGGTTCACAATACACTCAACTTATTGCACGTCGCGTACGTGAAATAGGTGTTTACTGTGAGCTTTGGTCTTGGGACGTAACAGAAGAGCAAATTAAAGGCTTTAACCCAACGGGTATTATTCTTGCTGGTGGTCCAGAGTCAGTAACAGAAGCTAACTCTCCTCGCGCTCCTGAATATGTTTACACTGCTGGCGTACCTGTATTAGGTATCTGTTACGGTATGCAAACTATGGCCGAGCAACTTGGCGGCGGCGTAGAAAGCTCTGACCATAAAGAGTTTGGTTATGCTGCTGTTGAGTTAATTGCTCAATCTGCGTTATTCCATAAAGTTGAAGACAGCATTGGCGATAACGGTAATGCTTTACTTGACGTTTGGATGAGCCACGGCGATAAAGTATCTGCTATTCCTGAAGGTTTTGTTACCGTTGCACAAACAGCAAGTTGTGCTTATGGCGCAATGGCAAACGAAGAAAAACAATTCTACGGCGTACAATTTCACCCAGAAGTAACGCACACCAAACAAGGTGCTCGTATTTTAGAAAACTTTGTTGTCGATATCTGTAAATGTGAAAAATTATGGACTTCAGCATCAATCATTGATGATGCGATTGCTAAAATGAAAGCGCAAGTTGGTGATGACGAAGTTATCCTTGGCCTTTCTGGTGGTGTAGATTCATCTGTTGTTGCTATGTTATTACATCGTGCTATTGGCGATAAACTTACCTGTGTATTTGTTGATAACGGTTTACTTCGTTTAGACGAAGGCCAGCAAGTAATGGACATGTTTGGTGATCACTTCGGTTTAAACATCATTAAGATTGAAGCGGAAGATAGATTTTTAAATCGTTTAGCGGGCGAAAGTGAGCCAGAAGCAAAACGTAAAATTATCGGTAACGTATTTATTGACGTGTTCGAAGAAGAATCGAATAAGCTTGATAATGCAAAATGGTTAGCACAAGGTACTATTTACCCTGATGTAATCGAATCAGCTGCTTCTGCAACGGGCAAAGCACATGTGATTAAATCGCATCATAATGTTGGCGGTTTACCTGATTACATGAAATTAGGTTTAGTTGAACCATTACGTGAATTATTTAAAGATGAAGTACGTAAAATCGGCTTAGAGCTTGGTTTACCATACGACATGCTTTATCGTCACCCGTTCCCTGGACCTGGTCTAGGTGTACGTATTTTAGGTGAAGTGAAAAAAGAATATGCTGACTTATTACGTCGTGCTGATGCTATCTTCATTGAAGAATTACACAAGCATGATTTATATACCAAAGTAAGCCAAGCATTTACCGTGTTCTTACCTGTAAAATCAGTAGGCGTTATGGGCGATGCACGTAAGTATGACTGGGTTGTATCATTACGTTGTGTTGAAACTATCGACTTTATGACAGCGCGTTGGTCACACTTACCATACGATTTCTTAGGGTTAGTTTCTAACCGTATAATCAACGAAATTGAAGGTATTTCACGCGTAGTTTACGATATCTCAGGTAAGCCACCTGCTACAATCGAATGGGAGTAGCTTTTTTGTAAGCTTGTTAGAACAACCAACTTCGGCGTTGGAAGTACTCACCTATAGCCATAGGCTCCGTGCTTCCGCCTTGAATTTGAATGTTCTAACTACGCTTTCAATTAAAGCTCAACCAATGAAAACCCTAAGATTGTAAAGTCTTGGGGTTTTTTATTGGTTGGAAGAAATTAGAATAATTATTTTGCTCGACTCGATTAATCCATATACCATTAGCGCTAAATGCTAGCTCGTTCAATAATTAGTACATCAGGTTAATTATCTGTGACTTGCTACGAGTAATAAATTAAATAACATATTAGGGAGTTTTATGTTTATGAACATATCCAAGTTTAGTCAAAATTTATGCGTTAACTTAGCTATAGTCGTTAGCCTTCTCGCGTTAACTTCATGCTCAAGTGCTTATTATTCTGCGATGGAAAAAGTAGGTATTCATAAACGTGATATTATGGTCGATCGTGTTGAAGCGGCGAAGGAATCGCAAGAAGAAGCACAAGAGCAGTTTAAATCGGCGTTAGAAGAAATGACTGCGCTAATTAACTTTGATGGTGGCGAACTTGAAGATCAATATAATGTCATTCAAGAGCAGTATGAAAATTCAAAAGAAGCAGCGGAGTTAGTTAGCTCTCGTATTGAAAAAGTTGAAGATGTTTCTGATGCGTTATTTGACGAATGGCAAGACGAAATAGGGCAGATATCTAGTGTAAACCTAAAACGTCAAAGCTCATTAAAGTTTAAAGAAACACAGCGTCGTTATAAAACCTTGATTAAATCTATGCATAAAGCTGAGAGTAAAATGGCGCCTGTATTAACAGCTCTAAAAGACAATAGCCTATTTTTGAAACATAATTTAAATGCGCAAGCTGTTGGCGCTTTGCAAGGCGAAATGATTGCTATAGAAAAAGATGTCAGTTCGCTAATTAAAGATATGAATACAGCTATTGAACAATCACAAAAATTTATTGATATGTTGGAGAAATAATTAATGTCTATTGAAAGACTCGAAACTAAACCAAGAATGAGCCGTATTGTTAAGCATAACGGTACTATTTACTTATGTGGTCAAGTTGCGGCTGATGCCACGAAAGATATCACCGAGCAAACGCAAACCATGCTTGATAAAGTTGATGCCTTATTAACGCAAGCAGGCAGTGATAGAGAGCACATCTTATCAGCGACTATCTACGTTAAAGATATGAGCTACTTCGCTGATATGAACGCTGTATGGGATGCTTGGGTACCAGAAGGACATGCACCAGCACGCGCATGTGTTGCCGCTAAAATGGCGAGAGAAGCATTGCTTGTTGAAATATCAGTAGTTGCTGCTGAAATAAGCTAAAGGGCTCTGACTCTAGCCCATTAGATATAATTCTTTCTAGATATCAGTATCTAGAAAGTCCCCCAAATGGAAAATTTTAATTCGGGGCCACGTTGTCGGTGAGAAATTTCACTACCATCAAATTCACCACTTCGATCCTTTTGATAGAAATATCGCGATCTAGTATAACGGCCTGTATTCAAGTGAGTCACTTCTAATTGGGTTTTTAAATCAAAAAATCGTGTGGTTTCAATAAACAAACGTACACGCTTATTTCCGCCAAAGGTTTGAATTTCGTCCACGCGATAATTAGTATCGATAAAGTCTCCCCAGTATTCAGCTCCCCAGGCGAATTTTTCAATAATAAAATCTTGACGAAATTTGAACGTTGTCCAATTAGGCGTGTAATCATTAATTATTCGATCTGCTGAAATAATGGAATCATAAAACTGAGAATCATTATATTTATATGAAACCTCTAACAAGGCATTTGGCAATATATAATCGAGCGGTAAGTTTAACTCAGTGATGAACCCCCAAAAACGTGCATCTCCAGCATTCCCAAGTCCTTGGCTAATTTCATCTCCATTTGTTTCAAGTATTATTTGCTCTAATATGTCACTTCGCCATTGATAAAAAGCTTTGACCTTTAAACTACCCCGTTCACTAAAACTCCAATCATAAGTTGCAGCTATTTCAGTTTGTTGATCAGGCTGAAGATCAGGGTTACCTAATGTTGAGCTGTCATCAGAAGCTTCTGTGCTACTTGCAAAATCGTTAAAATTTAATTGACCCACGCTGTGTTCACCTTCCAACGTTAAGGTATTATTGCTGTTAACTTTGTAGGTAGCGGATAAACGAGGTTTAATAAAATCAAATTTTTGTGTCTGGTCAGTGTCACCACTAACAGAAATTTGTGAGAACTCTGCCGTGAGGCCACCTTCTAAAGTGAATTTGGCATCGACTTCATAGCTAAATGTAGCAAAAAACTCGCCTCGCCATTCTTCAACAACAACATTAGCACCTTCAACTGGAACCAATACGCCATTTTCAGTTTCATTTGCGTTGGTATTAAGTCTATTATTGGCAATCTCAAAACCAAATTCGGGTTTAAATGCCGCGTTAGAAATTTTCCCTAATGTTGTACGTGCTATCACTTCAGTTTTAAGACGGTTTTGGCTAAAGTAATTATCGCTGACTTCAAGAGGAGAACGTATCTCTTCATGAAAATTATAGTGGTAATTTCGGTCATTAACTAAACCTAAGCCAATGATATGCCACTTCCAGCTTTCTATTTTTTGGGTCCAATCTATTCCTAGTTCAGCCATTTTGAATTTATTGTTTTCATTAAGCTGCCAAAATTCATCAGGTGTAGACGTATCGGGTAAACGGTTGTTGAAAACATCGCGCTGTGTATCTCCACGCCATTTATCACCGCCTATGCGGCTATTGATTACAAGCTGACCACTGGAAAATTGGCTTGCCCCTTCGCCATTTATAAAAATCCAGCGCCCTGAATCGCTAAACTCTTCATCTGCGCTTGAGGTTAGCGAATTATTAGCATCGAAATTTTCGATTAAAGCCGTTCGATAACCGGGGCTGCCACCAATATCTATATCAAATGAGGTTTCCCAGTCAGCAATGGTTGTCGACATAGCGGCTTCCAAATTTGGAAGATAAGTATTGTCTGGTGCTCGTCTTAGTTTGGCTGCCCAAGTGCCTTGTTGAAGGCCTTTAACTCGAATAATATTAGCCACTACAGATTGTCCTGCTGCATCACCGGCTGCAACGCCACCACGTAAAATAACAATGCTTTCAACTTGAGCTGCTGAAATTCGAGTAAGAGCACCGGTCAGTCCGCCTGACTTAGACGTTGGTCTTGCACCGTCGATTAATACGTTACCCGCATTGCCACCAAAGCCACGGGCATTAGAGCCCCTATCAAAGGAGAAACCGGGTAGTCGATTAATCATATCCATTGCATTTTGCGGTGTATATTGCTCAAAAAAAGCAGCGGGATATTCAGAAGAGTCTGGAACTAAAGACATTTCCGATGATGCACTTACCGAATCATTGGCAATGGCAAGTATTGAATTGAATGAAAGTATGGAGGCAAATGTATAGCCCAACAATCTGAAAAATTTTATTTTTGGTATACTCGGATTTTTGGTGAATTTCATATTTATTTACAACGATACTCTAGGGTTAAATCAATAACTTACTGTTAACAAATTGATTTAGAAAAGAAGGTTCATGTTTATATGACTAAGATTACATTGTTTTACACTTGGCTGTTCTTTTTTACGTTGAAGAGTTGAATATTTGAGGTAAAGTATTTTTTATCTTGGTTTAGTCATAAGCTTGCGTTAAATATAAGCCTTATATCTTTTATTGTTACCGACTTACCCCTTAATGGATAAGTCACTTTAGCGTCTCGTACTTTATGATTTATTCTAAGTGACCTTAACCGTTAATTACCCTGTGATTTAAAATAATCTGCACTAATTCGGTAGAGCTCCATCTGAAATAAATTTACATCGTTATGTAAATACAAGGAAAGTAAATGATTACACTTTATGGTTTCGGCAAATGCTTTAACGTAATGGATGCAAGTCCATTTGTTGTTAAGGTCGATCTTTTTATGCGCATGGCGAATATTCCTTGCCAAGTGAAGTATGGTGCTAAATATTTAAAAGTATCACCAAAAGGTAAATTACCTTTCATTGATGATGGCGGTAAAGTGGTTGCTGACTCCGAAGCAATACTGAGTTATTTGACAGAACAATACCAAGTCACATTAGATGCTGAACTAACACCTGAACAAAAAGCACAAGCCTATTTAATTACTAAGTCATTAGATGAAAGTCTCTATTGGTGTTTGGTCTACTCTCGATGGATTCTGGATGAAAGTTGGCCGTTAACCAAAGACGCTTTTTTTGGTACTTTACCTGCGCCATTATGTTGGTTTTTACCCAATATTATTCGTAAAACGGTAAAGAAAAATCTTTATGGCCAAGGTGTTGGACGACACTCAGCAGAGGAAATTCTTGCGATAGCAGATAAAAGCTTACAATCATTGTCTACCCTGTTGGCAGAGAAAAATTTTTTCTTTGGCGAACAGCATACATCGTTTGATGCGGTAGTCTATTCGCACTTATGTGAGTTTATTTCAGTACGTTTTGACAATGGTTTTGAAAATGTATTCACTAAACAAGCCAAAACTTATCAAAATCTAGTACAATTTTGTCAACGTATTGAAGACAAATTTTATCAAGAGAAATAAATGCCGATAAATCTTTCTAATAGCTACCGTGATCTTGGCGAAAGCTTTTCACAACAAATTTTGCCAGATCCTGTTGCACAGCCATCTTTATTATTGTGGAATGAAGCGTTAGCGCAAACTTTAGGTCTTACTTTTGATTCTACTGACAATAAAGAAAATGATGCTGACTTATTAGCGCAGTACTTTTCGGGTAACCGATTAATGGAAGACAGTAAACCAATTGCCCAAGCTTATTCAGGTCACCAGTTTGGTCAATTTAATCCGCAACTAGGTGATGGTCGCGCGCATTTGTTAGGTGATATTGCTGATGAACAGGGACAGCGTTGGGACATTCAACTTAAAGGCTCAGGTGTCAGTCAATTTTCACGTAGCGGTGATGGTCGTTGTGCACTTGGACCAGCCTTACGTGAATACATTATGAGTGAAGCGATGTTTGCCCTTGGTGTACCTACTACGCGTTGTTTGGCGGTGGTTACTACCGGGCAAAGTGTTTATCGCGATAGGCCTTTTGCTGGTGCGATTGTTACTCGTGTTGCAACCAGTCATATACGTGTTGGAACTTTTCAATATTTTGCTGCTCGTGGTGATACAGAGTCACTTAAAAAGCTGACTAATTATTCTATTAAGCGTCACTTTCCTGAGTTACTTGCTGAGTCAGCTGTTGAATCATCAAAAGCTACAGATGATAATGAAATTAGCAGCGAACAAGTGCTTAACTTTTTCTCAGCCGTTCTATCAAAGCAAATTCCTTTAGTACTGTCATGGTTAAGGGTTGGCTTTATTCATGGGGTAATGAATACTGACAATACTGCTATTTCAGGGGAAACAATCGATTATGGCCCGTGCGCCATGATGAACGCATATCACTGGGAAACTGTTTTTAGCTCAATTGATCGTAATAGTCGTTATGCTTTTGGTAAACAGATAAGCATTATGCAATGGAATATGACGCGATTAGCTGAAACGTTATTACCTTTAATTGATAGCGATGAAGATGCGGCAGTGGCACAACTTCAACCGCTACTATCACAATTTCATCAGGACTTTGAAGAAAACTACTTGAAAATGATGGCGGTGAAAATCGGTATTGATGAACCTGAACAGGGTGATGGTAAACTCATTAGTGAGTTAATTGCTATCATGCAAAAAAATAGCTTGGATTACACAAAAACCTTCACAGCATTAACCGATGCATTAACTGATTCTCTTAATGGCAATGCCATTGAAGGGCCATTGTTAAATTTACTCGGTGAATGGCTGCCTCGTTGGCAAATACGTATCGCGGGCTTTAAAGCAGCGGCACATGAATTGATGGTGAGCAATAACCCTGTTGTTATTCCAAGAAATCATGATGTTGAAGCTATTCTGGCAACTAGCCAAGCTTCTTATCAAGAAAAGGGTGATTTAACCGCATTATATGAGTTTTTGGCGGTATTACGACAACCTTATACCGTACTCGATAATACAAAAAACTATCAAAATTCTCCCGCTGATGGCGATGAAAATTATCATACCTTTTGTGGTACTTGATCAGCTATTAAGGTTTAATTTATGAATAATCAACAGAAAAACACGCTTAAAGGCTCTCTTCTCCAGACGTTTGGTTTTGATAACTTCCGTCCAGGGCAAGAGCAGACCATAACGCAGTTATTAAATGGTCAATCGAGCTTGTCTATATTCCCGACAGGCTCGGGTAAGTCGTTGTGTTATCAGTTAACTGCGCTGCATTTACCGCATTTAACTTTAGTAGTCTCACCTTTATTAGCCTTGATGAAAGATCAACTGTCATTCCTTGCGAGTAAAGGTATTAAGGCCGCGAGTATTGATTCGACCTTAAAAGGCAACGAAGCACAAACTGTAATGGCAGGTGTGCGTGATGGTGATATTAAAGTCTTGATGGTATCAGTAGAGCGTTTTAAAAATGAACGTTTCAGACAATTTATTGAGTCCGTACCAGTCTCTATGCTGGTGGTTGATGAGGCGCATTGTATTTCTGAGTGGGGCCATAACTTTAGACCTGACTATTTAAAGCTACCGAGTTATTGCCAAGCGTTAAAAATTTCGTTGGTGTTATTACTCACCGCGACGGCTACCCGTAAAGTTAAACAAGACATGGCAGCAAAGTTTGCCATTCGAGACGAGCATATTGTGCAAACTGGCTTTTATCGACAAAATCTTGATTTAAGCGTATTACCTGTTGCAGAGTCACATAAAAACGGCCAACTTGAACAAGTTATTAAAGCGCAGCAAGGCCCAGGTATTGTGTACGTTACTTTGCAGCACACCGCTGAAAAGGTCGCGCAATACTTAACGCAACAAGGTATTAATGCTTGTGCTTATCATGCCGGTTTTGACAGTGATACTCGCAGCCAAATTCAACAAGATTTTATGGCGGGGAAAATCCAAGTCATTGTCGCGACTATTGCCTTTGGTATGGGCATTGATAAAAGTGACATACGTTTTGTTATCCATTATGACTTACCAAAATCGATAGAGAATTACAGTCAAGAAATAGGTCGAGCAGGGCGAGATGGACGACCTTCTCAGTGTTTTACCCTAGCAAACCTTGATGGTTTAAACACCGTTGAAAACTTTGTTTATGGTGATACCCCTGAATATGCGGGTATAGAAATGCTGTTAAATACCATCAAAGACGAAGTGGTTACCAACTCTTATGATAGCAAGTGGGAGTTACAAATCCTTCAACTGTCTAATGCGGTTAATATCAAACAATTACCGCTGAAAACGTTACTTGTACAACTAGAGCTCGCTGGCGTAATTGAACCGCAATATGCTTATTTCGCCGATTTTAAAATTAAATTGTTAAAACCGAAAGATGAAATAATTAACAGTTTTAATGATCAACGCAAAGATTTTTTACAACGTATTTTTAATGCGACAGACTTTAAAAAAATATGGGGTAGTTTAAATTTTGATACGTTATTGCAAGATAAAAGTATTGAGCGTAACCGCGTTATTGCCGCACTTGAATACTTAGCTGAGCAGCAACTGATCGTACTTGAAACTAAAGGTATGACAGAGGTGTTTAAAGTAAATGCTAATGAGTTAGCTGATCCTAGCTTATGTTCAAGTCTCAGTAATTATTTTAAAGACAATGAAGAAAAAGAAATAAAGCGTATCGCTACCTTAGTGCGATTCTTTCAACTAGATACTTGTCTAACGGTAAATTTAGCGCGTTACTTTGATGACCCTTACTTTGATGGCAATGTGAACACCAATCATAACGCAGTACCACAATGCGGTCATTGCAGTGTTTGTCGTGGACAGGTAGCGGTACTTGAACATTCTCAAACACAAATTCCATGGCCGAGTGATGAAGCCTTAAAGCAGGGCATGACGGAGTTAGCTGATCGACTTGCCGGTAAAATAAATCAACCTTTGTCTCTTGAGAGTTATTGTCGATTTTTTGCGGGTATGACAGTCCCCTTGTTTGGCCGTAATAAAGTAAGACAATTATCAGGCTTTGGTTTATGTGAGCAGCAACGATATCAAGCTATTCGAGAAAAGCTGGCAAGCTTGAATAATTAATAGTCCGTGATATTGAGGTGAAAAAGAAGAGAAAGCATAATTATACTTTCTCTTCTATTCTCTTTTCTTAGCTTTACCTGATTTAATCAGCAAGGCTTTCTTTTTGCTGTTGAAAAACAATAAAAATATCAGTAAGTTCTCGTGTAAATGTTTGCACATCTTCAAGTTGATTATTTTTTGCAGCTTGTTCTAAGTTACGACTCACTTCAGCTAATGATGGCGCAGAAATCATGGCAGCAGAACCTTTGATTTTATGTGCTAACAAAGCGATATTGGTAAAATCCTGATTAACTAGCTCAGAATTTAATTTAGAATCTAACGAGTTCTCGTCTCCATCGAAGCCATCATTATTTAAGGTATTAGTGAGCATATCAGCAAAGGCATAGGTGGTTAATTCATCGATAGATTCCTGTGTTGCATTAACGAATTCACCCAATAACTCTTTCACTATGGCTAAATCGCCAAACATCTCAATTAATCGCTCAAGATCGAACAAGATGTCATGTTTGTTAACCGCGGCAATCGTTGCAGGAGTCGCGCTGTTATTATCGTCTAATAAATTGTCTAATGAATCGTCTAATGAATTATTTTCAGAATACTCAGACTCATTTAATAATACTCCAGAAGACATATGTGCAAGTAACTCTTCATCACTAATACTCTCAATCGCAGTGATATCGAAATCGTCTATCCCAATGTCAGTCATATCGAAATTGTCTATCTCAATATCAGACTGATAAGTGCTAGTGTCATCAGCATTGGCTTCATCAAGTAATTGTTCAACCAACTGCTCATCATGGGTTAATTCATACTCAATACTTGCCAACGAATGATCTTGCTCACTCTGTAGGTGTTGCTCAATAGTTTGTTTTAAAATAGCCATTGATACCGGTTTTGTTAAATAACCATCCATACCTAAGTTTTGACAATGTTGTGCTTCACCAGATAACGCATTAGCTGTTAGTGCAATGATGGGAATCGTATTACCTTGCTCTCTGAGTACCTTAGTGAGCTCATAACCATCCATATTAGGCATATGACAATCAGTGAGTAATAAACCATAGTTTTTTTGTTTTATGGCCATCAGTGCCTCTTCACCATCATCAACAAAGTCAGCGTGAAAATTTAGCTGCTCCAATTGGCGTTTTATTACCAATTGGTTAGTGGGGTGATCTTCAGCCACTAAAATCAATGTGCCATTTGCAGTTGCCTCGTCTTTGCTCGAGTTATTTCCTTTTTTCTGATCTTCGGCAATGATGGCAAATAAATCTTCATCTTGGTTGGCTTGACTCAGCTCAATGGTATCAATCAACTTTGTTAATAAAACCGGTGCGCTAGAAAAAACGAAGTGCCCAGGCTCTGGGGAAAAATGGCGTTCAGTGATTTCTATCCAGGTAGCATTGTTATAGTCGTTAATTAAATCGAATTTTTTAATGAGTGATTCATGGCAAATAAAAATACAATCCCCATTAGGAATTGACGCTTTAATTTTATCAATATTTTGATGCAGGCATGGGATAACAATTAATGGATAGTCCCAAGCTTGTAAATATTGTTTTATTTTTTGACTACAATAGTTACCGTCATCAATTAAGAATAACGGTTTGTTAGTTGATATTTTTGGCTGAAATACTTCTTCGGAACTGGTTAATGTCAGCATAAAACTAAAGCTAGTACCACTACCAAGAGCGCTAACGAGTTTTATTTCGCCACCTAAACGTTCTACCAACATTTTAGAAATAGTTAAACCTAAGCCGGTACCACCATACTTTCGTGATGTTGAATTTTCCGCCTGGGTAAAGGGAGTAAATAATTTTCTTTGGTTAATTGGCGAAATACCAATGCCATTATCTTGTACAGTAAATTCCACCACTTGTTGGTTTTTACTGTTTTTTATCAAGCTGATTTTTACTAAAATTTCACCTTTAGGAGCAAACTTAATCGCATTACCCAGTAAATTTGACAGTACTTGCTGTAAACGCACCGGATCGGTAATGACTTGGTGGCGCAAATTGGTGTCAAAATCGAAATTTAGCGTTATATCATTCGAATATGCAGTATTTGTATGTGCTTGAATGGTTGATTCGACAATGGTTAATAAGTTGCTATCTATTTGTTCAACACTTAATTGGCCAACTTCCATTTTTGAGTGGTCAAGTACATCATTGAGTATATGTAGTAAGTTATTAGCAGAATTACTCATTATTTTTATATCAGCTTGCTGAGGTTTCGTTAACGATGAGTAACCTAATAATTCTAACATACCAATTATGCCGCTAATTGGTGTTCTTATTTCATGGCTCATCATAGCTAAAAACTGAGACTTGGATTTATCTGCGTGTTCAGCTGCTTTTTTTGCATTTGAAAGGGCAAACTCAGCTTCTTTTCTTTCGTCAATATTGAGTAGTACACCATTCCAAACATTACGTCCGTCAACGTGCAGAGGGCATGCACTTAAATGTAACCAATGAACAGCATCATCAGGAAAAACCACTCTAAACTCTACTTCAAAGGCTCGTTCTTGTTGTGCAGACTTTTTCTTTTCAGCTCTTATTCTTTGCAAGTCTTCCTCAGGTACAAGTTGAAAGAATACACTAGGGTTAGTCATAATGTCGTCGTGAGTGAATGGGACTAACGTTTCAATGCCTTGGCTAAGGTAGTGAAAAGTAATGAGGCTGCGCTCATTAAGGTAAAATTGTACTACCGCACCGGGAATTGCATCAGCCAATGAGTTTATTTCAAATTCTGCATCCTTTGCTCGCTTTTCAGCATCAGTACGTTGTGTTATTTCAGCTTTGAGTGTTCTATTCCAAAATAAAGTGCCGCCAATAATAATAAGGAAAACCATAATACTTAGCGCGGTCGCAATAATTATTTCTTGTGAAGTTGTGTGATTCTTAACTTCAATACGCGACCATTTATTGTTGATCAAACCTAACTCATCATCAAAGTTAGTTAAGACCTTATTGATTAAATTAATTAATATTTCATTATTATTATTACTGGCAAAATGTATATCAATAAATTCATCAGCATGGATGTTGTTAATTATTTTGAATTTACCAGACATTTCACCCTGTAACCAAGGTGCGGCGGAAGCAAGTAACGAAACAATTACATCAGCTTCGCCCTTCGACAGTAAATCAAAGCCTTCGTTAATATCTTTCGTAACAATAATATCTGCTTGTGGTGAAAAGCTACGCAGTGACGTTGCTGTTTTTTTACCGCGATAATTCACCAGTCTAACTTTGTCGGTTTTAATGTTGTTGAGGGTCAAATTGCTGTGAGTACTTACAATCGCAACCCAAGGGCTGGAATGATAAGTATCGGAAAGTTTAATCTTATGGGCATCATCAACTCTGACAGTCGTGGCGGGTAGTAAACT
Source organism: Colwellia sp. 75C3 (assembly GCF_002836255.1). Classification (GTDB taxonomy): domain Bacteria; phylum Pseudomonadota; class Gammaproteobacteria; order Enterobacterales; family Alteromonadaceae; genus Colwellia. The sequence continues at coordinate 89,519 of NZ_PJAU01000047.1, forward strand.
AACCTCATTGTTAGATAATTTATTAATGGCTTCTGGCCATGATTCTATATTGACAGGAACAAAATCAATACCGAGTTTATCTGAAATAAGCGCCATTAAATCAATAGATAAGCCATCCAATTCTCCGTCCTCACTGATAAAGGTAAAGGGAAACCAGTGATCACTGTGGGCAAATTTAATTTCTGGGTTGTCTTTAAGCCAATCTTTTTCTGCTTTGCTCAGGCGTAAAGGGATTTTATGCTTAGCTTTTTTAAGATTTGCTTTACTCCAACGTGAGGCAACTTCTGCATGAGTTGTCTTGTCTATCTCGGAAATTATCTTGTTAATTGCCGAACGCAGTAATGTATATTCAGGTTGAATGGCAAAACGGTTATGATCAACAGGCACATCAGCGACTAATACGCTTTGCATGGACGTAGATTCTGTATTCTCAATCAAGAACTGATTAAGTAAGCTATCACCGTAATAGGCATCAGCTAAATCAAATTTTATTGCGGCAAGCCCATCTATGGTATTTTTAACATCGAAGAATTTTGCACCACCGAAATATTTTGATAACTCTTTACGACTTGAAAAGCCATTTTCCATAGCAAAAATCAGCTGACTAAAGTCTGCTATATTATGCTCTTTTTGCCATATTGATGATCGCTTTACGAGCATGGCACGTGGTACCGATAAAAAGGAATCACTAAAGGCCATGTACTTTGTTCGAGCTGCTGTAGCAGTAAAACCGACAATCAGGTCAACCTCATGACGTGCAAAAGATTGCTCCATTGTAGTTATACTGTCTAATACAATAATATTAAGTTCTACCTCTAATTCTGAGGCGATTAACTGTAGATAATCGTGATAAATCCCCAGTACTTTGCCTTCATGAGAGTGAATAATGTAAGGAGGGTAATCAAAGCCAACAAAAGCGACAGTGAGCTCTTCTTTATTACTCAACCACTGCTTTTCTTCGGTAGTTAATTCGATAGCTAAATTATTAGCATGTACTAAGTTACTTTGCATGAATAGCACACTCATCATGAGTAAAATGCTAACGAGTAATTTATTGAATGGTAATGTCATCATAATTGTTGCTCTAGTGCGGTAAAGCTGTTGGAAACTTCTTTATTGGTGGCTATAAACCAGTCAGGTAAATTATAATCTTCTGTTTGTGAAGTAATCGTTTCGTTGGCTTGCTGATAAACGACTCTCAGGTTTTCTATTGGAACTGACATAGGAATTGCTGAGGAAAGCCCTTTTATTATCGACAATGCGGTATCGACTTCAAATGGCGATTTTTTCCATATTTCTAGCCATTGATTTACCGAACTAACGTGTTCATTTTTGTCGTATAGCGCTATTGCACTACTTTTAAGTTGTGCCACGCTCTCTTTTTTACTTTTACATAGGTGTAAAAATTGTCTTATCAAAAAATCCTGTGAGAGTGTTTGGTCAGAGTCAATTAATGTTTCGGGTAGCGTTGGTTTTTTACCCCCTAAAACAGACTGTATCTGCAGTGCATCAAAATAAGCATAGAAGTCTGCTAAAGGCACTTCTTGTTGATAACAATCCCAAATACGTTTTGCTGCTTTTATATCACCGGATAATAATAAAAATCGACAAATAATTAGCTCTCTATGCAATTGGTAATGCGACAAGTTAAACTGTTTCTCTATTAATTTTAAACTTTGATTTAACTCTACTTTTAATGGACCGAGTTGCACTAAGGTACCTGGGGTATTATGGCTTTGCTCTGCTTTGTAAAGTAAGCTACGGGCATGGATCAAGCTAATATCTACGGTGTTCCAAATAGAATACTTTATTTTGTTTTTAATTCTATTCGCTATGACAATCACCTCATCAGTATCTTTGGTTAGTAGCGCTAAATTGTACTGAATAAGTAAGCGTTCAACATTATTTGGAGAGATGGCCGACATCTCGCGGTAAGCTTCACTCGATTTTTTTAATTGTTTTTGCTGTAGAAAACAATCAGCCTGTACTTGAAGTGCGCTAAAGCGTAACTTTTTATCGGTAATTATCGGTTCAATTAATTTAAGCGCTAAAGGGTACTTTTTTTGTAAGATCAGCATTTTCGCTAATTTTATTCTGGCATCGTTATTTTTGTTATTAATTAGCTGAATGTAAATTTTCTGAGCAATCTCTTCTTTGCCTTCATTAATATAGAGTTGTGCGCGGGCGTAGGTCATTCCACTGGTTTTTTCATATTTATTGCATAACGCAATAGCAGCATCTAAGCCTTTATTTTTGTGTGTAATAGTAATGTTTTGAAAAATGGTTTTTTGTCGATGACAATTAATTAATCGATTGGTCACCGAGTCAATGTTAATCGGTTTAATTAAGTATCCGTCGGGAGAAAACTCAGAAAAACCAAAAAATACACTTTTACTCATTTCACCGGTGACAACGAATACCACTGTTTTTTCTTTAATAAGCTTCTTTTTATGGAGTTCTTCTAATAACTGTAAACCATCAGAATTTTTGCCTAAATTATAGTCACATAAAATAAAGTCGTAGCTACGGGCAATACAAGCTGATACGGCCATTCTTGCATCTTTTACGATATAAACATTATCATAATCACAGCCATTTCTAATGAGCATATGTCGTGTAGCGTTGAGGATCATTTGACAATCATCAATCACTAAAACACTCTTTTGTTTGAAAAAATCTACGGTGCTTTTACTGGTCATAACACAACTCTATATCTGGGGACTTAAAACTTGAACGGGTTCGCTAGATAACAATTCAATAGCTTGAACATCTTCTAAAGCACGTTCATTTATTTCTTCTTGGTAGGTTTTTTTCCAAGAATTAATGACTAAAGGTAATCGTTCAATAGGCTCTGGTTTTGCTATGTAATATCCTTGGCAATAATCACATCCTAATCGCTTAAGTAAATGCCATTGACGAGAGTTTTCAACGCCTTCCGCAATAGTTTTTAACTTGAGCCTTTTTGCTAAACGTATACAAGACTCAACAATAATAAGAGCGTTAGTATCGGTATCCATCTTTGACACAAAGGAACGGTCTATTTTCAGTTCGTTATATGGCAGTTGACTAATCTGTTCCATGGTTGAATAACCAGTACCAAAATCATCAATGGAGATATTAAAGCCGTGCATTCTAAATCGAGATAGTATTTCAAGTGCGCTGGACATGGATTTTATTGCACTTTGCTCTGTCACTTCGATAGTGATTTTTTGCTTCTTGTTGCTGTTCAATTTTTTATCTAGGTTTAAGATCATTGCCTGAACAACATCATTCTCTAAGTTCTTAGGCGAAACATTGATAGCAAGTTTTACTGCACTTAGTGCTTCAGGCAATAAATTAAGTTGTTCAATACTTTGGCGAAAAACGATCTCAGTGAGTTCTATTATTTGTTCAGATTTTTCAGCCAAGGTAATAAAGCTATCAGGCGGGATTAAACCATAGGTAGGGTGCTTCCATCTTACTAAGGCTTCATAACCGAGAAGCTCCCCTGTTTTCAGGAAAACTTGTGGTTGAAAGTAAGGTACGATTTGTTGGTTGGTAAAAGCAGCATCGAGATCAGCACTCGTTAACTCAAAGCTAAAATTACGATCAGTGCTTCGTTGCTTAACGTCAAAATATTTGAGTAAGTTTCTTAACAGCTTGACTGGCTCTACTGGCTTGCACATAGCACCAAGTACGTTAATTTTTAATTCTTTTGCCATACTGGTAGAACTGCGCAACAAACTTTCATCCATAGCGCTGCATAAAAGAATACTGCCCATGAAGTTGTTATCACCCAATTGGTGAATAAGCGCTAACCCATCCATATTAGGCATGGATAAGTCACATAGAATAACATCAAAGACTTGTTGCTTTGTCTTTTCAATAGCTTGCTGACCATCTTCGGCGGGTACAATATTCTGTATGCCGATTCGCTTTAATAGCTGTATTAATGCTAAGCGCTGAAACTTATCATCTTCCACTACTAGTACGTTTAAGCTTGCTAATTTACCTATGTGTTCTTTCATAATGCGCTAAAATACTGTCTACCAAAATTATGGCGAGAGTATAAAAAACCACCACGAACAAAGCTGTACTGATTTGTAAATCAATGGGAGTCTTTTGTTTCTTTATGATTTGATTTTTAAACGAGACAGCTAGGTAATGATACTTTTTTGTGGCTTGTCACTGATTTATAACGTTTCTATAATTATGTAGATATTATTTAGGTCTTTTGTATAAATTTTTAAAATGTTTTTTGTAGAGGGGATGAGGGGAAGATTACGTTTTTTATTGAGTAAATAGTGACATTAGGCAAAAGCAGATAAATTATCATCTATCTGCTTTAAAGTGGCTAACTTATTTTGCCTGACGGCGCATGTTGAATAAGGCAAAGCCCGCTAACATCATCATAAATACTGTACTTGGCTCTGGTACCACACTAACATTAATTGAATCTGAACCAGAAAAAACAATATCGTATTCGGTAAACGCTTCTATATTCCAAAAATCTACTAGAGCAAAATTAGACATACCTGCAGCCGTAGCTATGAGGTCAAAGCTTACTAACATAAAGTTACCATCAGCAGACATAACACTGTCAGTAAAATCGAATGACAATCCCCAATCTTGATTAGCTACTTCTAAACCATCAAACATGTCCATATCGGCATCAGGTAATAATAAGTCACTGTTAAGTGAAGTCTCATCAAAAGCCAGTATTGAGTTATCGAAGTTTAGGTCAAAATCAAACATGTCGGTTGCATCAAAATCTTGGGCATTAATGGTAACGGTAACGCTTTGTCCTACTTTGATATCATCTGCTGAGAAGTCGATGTTAAGTAAACCAGCATTAGCGTTAACGGCAAAAAGTAGCGCTACGATTGAAGTGCTTAGCGTCGTTATTGTTGTGATAATTTTTTTCATTTTTATACTCTATTATTTTTTATTACAGTGTTAAAAAAGAGATTAAGCACGATATCGCTGAACAGTTATTACTAATCAGCAGTCAGCTATAAATAAGTTGGTAGGTTTAATCTCATTAAACGATTAATCTACTGAACCGGGCGACAACCTTGCGTATCAAAATCAACGACTATAGTTGAACCAGAACTTGCACCGGTAAGCTCAATGTAACTCCAGTAATCAAGGTCAGCATTTAGCTCTAGGTAGATACAGGCTTGATTATTTGCTTCGGTTGAAGCAGCATCAAAACTACCGTTATTAATATTTACCCAGCCGCTATTACGGTAATACAGTGATAAATCACCACTACCGTGAGCAAGAGTAATTGCGACACTTGTATGTTCATTTATCTCTGGAATAGAGAAGCTTTGACGACTATCTGTACCTAAACAAGTGACAATACCAGCTTCTATCGTACCTTCAGTAAAGGCAGTCTGGTTTGCACAGCTATTCACTAAGGCACCGTAATTAACGTTAAGGGCAATTGTGTCTGTTGCCGTCATACCGTCATTATCAGTAACCGTGAGTATTACGTTATAGCTGCCAACTTGCTGATATTCATGGCTTGGGTTTGCTAAACTACTGCTTTCGCCGTCACCAAAGTTCCAGCTATAGCTAACAATACGTCCGTAGTTATCATTTGAGCCAACACTGCTAAAAGTGATTGTTTCAAATTGGTCGACGTTATCATTGCTACTCGCCATTGCTGTTGGTGGCTCTGGAGGAGGAGCAATGTTACTACAGCGATCATAAGAACAAATACTTCTCATAGCACGGACATCGCGAGAGTTAACAACGCCATCACCATTAATATCAAAAGCAGGATCTAGCTGTTCACCACGACGAACGGCTAAAGATAAAGCGCGCATGTCATCCCTATCAACATCACCATCGCCATCCATATCTCCGGCCGGATTTACGATAACTGTCGCTGTTGCCGTAGCCGTTGCGCCTTCGTTATCGGTAACCGTTAAGCTAATGTTATATTGACCTACAGCTGCGTAGCTATGCTCAGGGTTTTCTAAGTCACTGGTATTTCCGTCACCTAGGTCCCATAAGTAGCTGATAATTTGGCCATCTTCATCAATAGAACCAGCACTACTAAGCGCTAAGGCACTACCCGAAAAGGCTTGGTAGCTTGAACCTGCTTGCGCAATAGGTAATTCATTAGGCATTGAATGGTCAGCATCATCTCTGATGTCGTAATAAGCCTTAAAAGTAACGTCACTGTAAGCATCAAAAGCATCAATCATTACATTAAATATGCCACCTTCACTGAACTGACAAGTTTCTAGTGCGCCAGGACCGTCCCAAGGACGACAAGTAAATGATTCAATAGATACCGCTTTATTTTGACTAACGTGTAAGTCAGGATCACCATTTGAATCGGCAACAATTTCAATCACTACCAGTGATGCTGCCGTAGGTACGCTGAATTTATAGGTACGTGGCTCACTACCTTTAGCTGCAGATAAACCAATTTCTTCGGTTAAATAAACACGGCTACAACCGTCACATAACACCGCATCATTAGGGTTATATAAAGTGATATCAACGAGGGTATTTGTTGTACGACTTACGCCCATGTCATCAGTAACAGTCAAGCTTGCATTGTACTGACCTAACTGGTTATAAATATAAACCGGATTGATTTCTGTACTGCTATCACCATTACCGAAATCCCAAAGGTAGCTAACAATACTGCCATCTACATCTGTTGAAGAATCACCTTTGAAGTGCACTTCATGATCAAGCATCGCTTGGTGGCTAGGCGCGGTATTTGCGAAAGGAGGCTGATTGCTGTCATCACTTGTTTCATAATAAACATGTAATTCGCCATCCCAATATTCTGCAAAAGGGTCGATTAAGATATTAAAGGTACCACCTTGTGCAAACTCACAATATTCAGCTAATTTAGATGCGCTAAATGGTGCACAGTCAGCAGCTTGTGTATCAACGGCTTTATTGCGACTAACATACATATCTGGATCGCCGCCGTAAGCACCGGCAAAAACGATCACTACTTTTTCAGCAGCATCAGGGATAGTAAATTGATAGTTTTTCGGCGCTACGCCTGCGGCAGACCAAATGCCCGCTTGCTTCATAACGTGGTAGCGTTTATTTCCGGTAGCTAATAAAGGATCTTCAACCGCTAATATTTGTAAGTTAGCTTGATCATAAGCGCTAAAGGCATGTACCGTTGCATAGTATGAGTCATCTGTTTTTGGCCCTAAAACACCGATGAACTCTGGCGTGGCCGTAGACAAAAATGAAATGTAATCTGCTTTCCATGAACCATCAGCTAATGCTGTCGATTCTTGACCAGCAGAGACATACATATCAGGATCTTGACTGTAACCCGATAAGTAAAATGCTAACGCTTCAGTGCCAGCTGGCGCATCAACTACATAAGTATCAATCGCGTCTTTTACTGCTGATAAGTTATCAAAACTTGCGATAACATCGCCAGTTGGACCATTATCAACACCTGAAATGCCATCCCACGGATGATCGGCATTACTGGTGAAGTCTGTTAGACCGGTAGCCACTAAGTTGTCATTTGACCAAAGGCTTGAACGCGCATCGCCATGTAAAGCGGCGGTCATACGAGCCACTTGATGTTGAGTAAACATGGCATAGTTGCTGGTATAGTGCATGAAGTTCTCGGTATTAGTCGGTTGACCAAGACAGTTTTTAGAATTTTCATACATGTCTGTTGATAAAGACATTTGCGGGGTATCACAGCTTCTATCACCGGTTAAAGCACAGAAGGTTTCATTCGCTAACGAACAGGTGTTATCTGAAAAGGTGTGCGGTAAATTCAGCCAATGACCAAATTCGTGCGTTAATACTGAACGGAAGTTTTCATCGGTGTTATCACCAACATACCAACCGTTATAAACCACACGTGATGTGTTGGCTTGGGTCATTGATAAATCAGGATACCAAGCGACACCAGAGTTGTTGGTTGAACCATCATCATACAAGTCGTTCATAATATAAACGTTCATGTACTTAAGGTTATCCCAAGCATCGGCGGCAATTAAATCGTCAGCACCGCTGCCATTACCGTAACCTGCTTGCTCACGATCATAACGAACTATACCGTTACTATCAGCGCCACTAGGTGACTTCTTAGCAAGCACAAACTCAACATTTAAATTGTCACGAATGGCTTGAAATTGCGGAGCAATCGGGCCATCTTGTGTATTGGTGCCTTGAAAGTCTTCATTAAGGCGTTGTAGTGCATCAATAATTTTAGCGTCGGTTAAGCAGCTTTGTTCGGCATCATCACAGGCAAACATTTCACCGTAAACATGAAAAACTACCGGAATATAATAACGTCCAGCAACAGCATTATTTTGTACTGCGGTTGTCGCAAAGCTCGTGGGACTAGCCATACGGCTTCTTGTTAATGTCTTAGCTGACTTAGTTGATTTTGCCGAAAACAACGAACGTTGTTTAAGTTCTTTATTTAATTTTTTCTGTAATTTACTCCAGTCTTGACCGTTTTCATCAATGGCACAAACTTGGTTTGCAGCACTAATACGTGACTGATTAATATTGCGACTTTTTAGTAAACTTTTAGCTAGGGTATTTCCTTTCACTAATGTTTTATGTTTAACAGGCGTTGTCTGCTTGCTTGTTTTAACTTTTGACTCTTTCGCAAGGCCATTGCTTGGCGTTTGCTTTCCCGCTACAGCAGTTAACGATGCACAAAGCACCATTAACATAGACAGACTCATCACTTTATTGTTTATGAGACTCATTTTCTATCCTTGTTTATTATTATATTTTTATCTGATAGTCAGTTACTTAACTCATACCAATTGGACTGCTTTCTGTATTTGGTCTTTTCCCTAAGTTAAAAATTCACTATAAAAGCACTGGATATCAAAGGTTTGTTGTTTTTATTTATCAACTCGCTACAAACGAAATAGTGTAAATTTAATGATGATAAATTAAGCGAACTTTGTAGCGAAAAACATCATATACAATATTGTATATATTGTATATCTTGTATTTCTCATCTTTTTAACAAAAGTAACGTTATTGTAACGTTTTGGTGGTAGCAGTAAGTGAGAGGGGATAGGACTGCTGCTGGTTATAAGTAGCTGAACTAGAGGGGATAGTTATACAATTAGCGTATGAATAGTTCACACTCACTGAATCGCGTAAGCGTGCTAATACCAATTCCGTTAAATTATTGACCACTTGTACTGGCTAAAATTCTCCATGACGGCGTTGCTTTCAATCCCAATAGCCCGCTATTGGTCAATCAAGCGCCTTGCCCTGAAATATTTTCACTTCGTACAACAAGATCAGAAACTTATCGGAATTGGTATAAATAAAAAAGCTACGCTATAAATCCTAAAAGATTTACGCGTAGCTTTTTAGTGTTAACTCTTCAAAAAACGTGAAGATATGAATAATATAGCTTAGCTAATGCAAGATATTAACTATCAAACTCATCAGCACCAAGCTCTAGCAAGTAATTCCGGTACTTAGTATCTGACTCTTGGATATGATTAATTAACCAAAAAGTAAGCAAGTTAGTCACTTGTTTAAGTGAATCATGACCTTCTCTATTATAGATACTTACATACTCTTCCACTTGCTCCATCATCGCTTGGTGTTCTTCTTTGTGCGCAACTAAACCAGGATAACGATAATCTTCCATTAGTTTTTCTTCACGCTTAAAGTGATACTTAGTCCAGCTCACTAAATCTTCTAAGGCTTCACGTTCAAACTCTTCACACTGGGCATAATCGTAAGCGATGCTAAATTGGTTTAATAGGTGCAGTAATTTCTTATGGTCTTGGTCAATATATTCAATACCTATGTTGTATTCCTTACTCCACTTAATTTGCTTAATATGGCTCTGTCGTATAAGTGGCATGAGGCACAATGCTATCACCAACACCCAAGGGGTTGGGCTAACGGGATTCGTCAAAAAACTGAGAATTACCGACAGCAATATAAGTGTAGAAATAATGATAAAACTAACGGACTTGGTACGATTATTAACAATCACTATAGTAACCTTGTTTATTGTATGGAATTAAATAGAGCGACTACTCTACTCTTTAACAAGGGAACTTTGCATTTAACTGATGCTTTTATTGATCTATCACATTGTTTTTTAGTTATTTATTATTTGAGGATTATTTTTACCTAAACGGAATAACTAAACAGGCGCGCTTTCCTTATGTAGCCGGAGTTAATATTTTTATTCTGCCTCGCCAAGAAAATATGCGTAATGGTTTTCAATGATTATTGCGGAACGTAATGCACTACATTGGATTTTTATTAACGGTCTCAATAGCCTTTACTGTTGAATTTTCATTTTAGGCTATCGTAATGATCGCCATATTTAGTCGACTTTTTTATTCAAATGAAGTCGGCTTATTGGAGGTGATGGCTACGATACCTGTTTATTCGCTGATTGTTCTATTAGAAATGACACAATCAAAGTTTCATCATTCACTCTTAAAAGCTTTAAACACAAATACTCAGACAGTGGATTTTTTATGTAATACCAATTCCGATAAGTTTCTGATCTTGTTGTACGAAGTAAAAATATTTCAAGGCAAGGCCCTTGATTGACCAATAGCTGGCTATTGGGATTGAAAGCAACGCCGTCATGGAGAATTTTAGCCAGTACAAGTGGTCAATAATTTAACGGAATTGGTATAAGCAAACCGTTAAGCGAGTTCGCATTTTAAGTCAGTGATTGGTTTATCCATATCAAATAAATCAGCTTTATGTTTTTGATAAAGCCTACAACAAGCATCGACAACATCGGGTTCATACAGCAGGCCTCTATTTTTAACAATCTCATCAATAGCGGCAGACAATCCTTTTGCTTGGCGATAAGCTCTGGACGAACTCATTGACTCTACTACATCAGCAACGGCAACTATTTTTGATTCTATTAGTATTTGATCACCCGTTAAGCCATCAGGATACCCTGAGCCATCGAGCCTCTCATGATGTTGTCGAACAATAGTTGCTATTGGCCCTTCAAAATCAACGTTATTTAAAATACCTTCACCGATTACTGAGTGCTGTTTTATTAAGGCGAACTCCTCTTTTCTGAGTTCTCCTACCTTGGCAAGAATAGCGGTAGGAACTCCTAACTTACCAATATCATGGAGCGTGGCAGCGATTCTAGTATTTTCAATTTTATCTTTAGGTAAGGCAAGCTCTTGTGCAATACAGCGAGCAAGGTGGGAAACTCGACTCTGATGTTTTGAGGTATAATAGTCGCGTACTTCAATAGCCGCACTAATAACAGCAACCAATTGATATAGTTCGTGTTTATTCATAACGAATTTCCCTTTCTTATTATGTTGATAGAGTAGGTGTATTTATTCGTTTATTCTTTATTCCACATAACTATACATCAAGTCTCTTGTATTCGCTTCGCTGTGGATAGAACAAACAGTATTTACAAACTCTTCTCTTGAGTAGAAAACATCCTTTAAATGGGATAATTGAACACACATTTATATTTCTACTAGCACATCACTTTTAAGCGATGAATTAAACAGTGGCATAACCTGCTGCCATCATCAAATAAATACTACACTGATGAATCATTAGTTCGGTTAAACATATTCTCAATCAATGAAATATATTGAATTCACGGTATTTGTTATTTTTTTACTGTGCGTTAGTGTGGGCTAAGTGGATACTGACAGAATAATAACGCTTGGCTTACTATAGGTAGGCATCTTTAATAGGGTAGAATGGTTACTGTACCTTTGGCTCTCCTTCCGCTTTTCAATCAGAGTAACTAATCGATGTTCACTAGTGTAAAAAATTCAATGCCAATGAGTGTTTGGTATATGTTGATCTCGGCGTTAGGTTTTGCCTTAATGGCGGCCTGTGTAAAAGAGGTTAGCGGTTTAGGTATTCCAGTACTTGAAATTGTTGCTGCAAGGGCAATCGTCTCGGGCATTATTAGTTATGCTGACATTAAGCGTAAAAAAATCTCTCTATGGGGACATAATAAAATATTACTGATTGCACGTGGTACTGTCGGATCGTTTGCGCTGATGTTTGTTTATTATGCGGTAACAACGTTGCCTTTGGCAGAAGCTACGGTATTACAATATTTGCATCCTGTGTTTACCGCTGTGCTGGCATTGTATTTTTTGAAAGAAACCATACAACGCTCAACCATCGCTTGTATCGTTATCAGTTTGCTTGGTTTATTCATCATTATTCAACCTAATTTAGTTCAGCCGAATTTACAATTAGACAGTGTCGTTCAGTATCCGTGGATTAGTATAGGTGCAGGCGTATTGGGGGCATTTGGTAGTGCAGTGGCTTATATTATTATCAAAAAACTGACTAAAACTGATGACAGCTCAGTCATTATCTTTTATTTCCCACTGGTTGCCTTTCCCATTTCTATGATCATGCTAGGTAGTGACTTTGTTATGCCGAGTTTAGCGGCGACAGGTTTACTCATTTTAGTGGGGATATTCACCCAAGTAGGGCAGGTAGGATTAACCAAAGCACTGCACAGCGCTGATGCTAATAAAGCAACGGCTTATGCTTATGTGCAAGTATTGTTTTCAGTGTTTATTGGTTGGGCATACTTTAGTGAAGTACCTATGGCTACCACTATTATCGGCGGGGGCTTAATTATGGTTGGTGCATTAATAAATGTATTTTGGAAGCGATAGCAAGTACCACCCGTTGTGACAACACTTTGTAAATTTGCTAGCTAGCGTTCCGTCGGATTTAGTTAAAAAATTGTAAATTTATATCATTAGTGTTTGAAGTCCCTTACTATTGGCGTTTAGGATAAATCCCCTGTATAAAAATAATAACAGAGTAAATCAAATGGTTAAATAGATTTTTTAAATGGATAGGACTGTCCCTATTAACGCTAATATTACTAGGCGGTGCATTTGCATCGCATGAATGGTATGCCGAAAAACCCTTCATGCTACGAGCATTTCTTGATAGAACAGTAGTAAAACAAGCCTTTGATAGCCCAGAAATGCTGACATCTCTAGGTTTTTTGGAGTCCATAGGTATTACGGGGCATAATGCTAAACTTGATGATAATCGGCCAGAAAAGACTGATGCTCTTTTTGCTGAGATGAAAACGGTACATCAAACATTACTATCCTATGATGATAGTGGCTTAGATGAATCGCAGTTATTATCCAAAGAAATTACCCTGTATTTGCTCGACTTAATAAAGTAAAAGTTAAATTTTCTCAAAGTCTTGAAGGTTTAAAACTACGTGAAGAAAAAGGTATTCTTCCTCCACGTTTTGTTATTGACCGTGTACTTGAAGAAATGACAGCGTTTGTGAGCAAACCTGTTGAAGAAAACATTCTGTATTCATCATTACAAAAAAAATTATCTGAAGCAGAAGGCGTTTCTACTGCAGATCAAACCAGACTATTAAATTTAGCCAAAGAGGAGATTATTGCCTCTGTACATCCTGCCTATCAATTGTTTATAGATTACTTTGAAAGAGTCGCCGATAAAGCCACCACAGATGACGGCTTATGGAAGCTACCTGATGGTGATAAAGTCTATGCGCAATCACTTAAATTTTTTACTACCACAGACTATAGTGCTGATTATATTCATGACACTGGTCTAAGCGAAGTTGATCGAATTCAACTAGAAATATTGACTATTTTAGAAAAAGAGAATTATGATATTAGTCAAGGATTCACCGCTGCGATTGAAACTTTAGCCGCTAAAGATGAATTCTACTACCCAGATACCAAAGAGGGTAGAGAACAAATATTAGTGGATTATCAAACCATTCTTGATGAAATCAATGTTGGTTTAGATTCAGCTTTCCGTATTCGTCCTGAGGCGAGTATGAAGGTGCGTAGAATCCCTGAGTTTAAAGAAAAAACAGCGCCTGGTGCTTATTACCAACAGCCTTCAATTGACGGAAGTAGACCGGGCATGTTCTTTGCTAACTTATACGATATCAAAGCAACACCCAAGTACAGTATGAGAACCCTTGCATATCACGAAGGTATTCCAGGTCATCATTTTCAAATTGCCATAGCAATGGAATTAGAAGGTATGCCACTGTTTCGTCGCATGTCACCTTTCACGGCTTATACTGAAGGTTGGGCATTATATACTGAACGTCTAGCGTGGGATTTAGGTTTTCAAGATGACCCTTTTGACAATGTAGGTCGTTTATAGGCTGAGTTATTTCGTGCGGTACGCTTAGTTGTTGATACCGGCATTCATCATAAACGCTGGACTCGACAAGAAGCAATTGACTATATGGTAGCTAATACTGCTATGGTTAAAAGTGATGTTGTTTCAGAAATTGAGCGTTACATCGTTATGCCAGGACAAGCCACTTCGTATAAAGTGGGCATGATGAAAATGTTAGAGTTACGAGAGAAAGCTAAATCTAGCCTGGGTGATAAGTTTGATTTACGAGACTTTCATGATGTGATTCTAAAAAATGGCGCGGTTCCATTAGATATCTTAACGCGTTTAGTTGATCAATATATAGCAGGTAAAAATAAGTAATTAACAGTCAGTACTTATAAAAAAAAGCGGAGTTTAGCTCCGTTTTTTTATGCCTGTTCTATATTGATTTAATATCAGTTAGGCAGGCGGTTTATGAGGAGATATGAGGTTTAGATTGCCCTAACCTACAAGTATTGATAGTCCTAATAAAAATAGCGTTGTTATGGTCGCCGCTACGTTTTCGGATACATTTTTCGGAAAACTACCAATACTTGATTTATGTTTGAAAGCGCCAACCAGTAAAAATTGATAGCGGTAAATGAATTAAGGCAATAAGGCTTAGTGTCTCCAGTATAGCCATTAACAAATACAGCAAAATTAATGAGTTGCTCGTCAGCATAAATAATGTGTAAACCTGATTGTTGAGTTCAATGCCAACAGCTAGTTGACAGGTTTTACGGCCAACACTGCCATCAGCGTTACCAGGCAAACTAGCGATAAATATTCCAACGTTAAGACTACATGAGTACCGACAACCATCAACAGCCCAAAACCTATGCTAGGGGTAATTAAACACAATCAAGGCAGACGATTTAGCCATTAGGTATAAGTGACAATAATCATCAAGCCAATAATGGCTAGTCCATTATTGATTTCTCTACTCTGTTCTCAATTTATTACACTAAATAGCTATCACCGATCATAAGTGAATGGATATAGTGAATTATCAATAATATTAAATTAAAACTTTCATATATTGAAACTTTACCTAAACTAGTGAACGTCGAGTTATATAAATACCATTTTAAATATGTATATAAACATTATGTAAAGGAATGCAAATGAATAAAAACATTACAATCTCACTACTAGCGGCAGCGATTTTATCTGGCTGTGGTAGTGACTCCACTTCCACTGTGGTTGAAGATATAGCAGCTATAATACCAGTAGTTAATAGTGCTCCCAAAGCAATGAGTGATACGGCTTTAGTGCAAAATAATGAAATAACAACGATTGATGTATTAGCGAATGATACAGATGAAGATGATGATCAACTAACTATTTCATCTATTATTAATCAGCCTCAAAGTGGTACGGTAGAAATTGTTAATAATCAAATAGTTTATACACCTCAAGCAGATGTTGCGACATCAGAAACTATCACTTATGAAGTTTCTGATGGTGAATTAACCGCAGAGGCTAGCATTGAAGTAACTGTAAACCATACCATGACACTATCAGGCCTGGTTACAGACTCCCCTATTGCCAACGCATTAGTATCAATTACCATTGGCGACGACGTATTTGAAGTTGAAGCGGATGCACAGGGCAACTATACCTTACCAATTACTATTAATGATATGTCAGCACTTATTTTCATTAATGCCAAAGGTAATCCCGCCAACGGTCAAGAAAATGTAGAATTAATTGCTGTAGCGGGTAAAACCAGTACGCTACTAGCATCAGTTGATGATAATCGTCAGTTAACTAATGATGAAAATAATACAACCAATGTTACCCACGTATCTACGGCAACGTACTTATTGGTAAAAGATCGAAGTGAGAGTGGTGAGATTGCTAACGAAGAAGAATTTAACGAGTTGGCCGGTGAGATTAGCACTGAAGAACTTATTGAAACCGCTGGTTTTATTAAATTACTCGTTGACAATACTGACTTTGAAATACCTGAAGGTGAAACCGTCTTATCTATTTTAGATACTGAAGCGGTGGAAGGTGAAACGTCAACAACCAGTGACGCGATTGAAGAATACTTAGTCGAAAGTGAACTTGTTGATGAAAATGGTGAACCAACTGAAGCGTTTGAAGTCGCTTTGGAAGCCGCAGTAGAAGAAACTATCTCTGATCCAAATGTTGTTGAGCAATTTAATACAGACAGCATTGCTGGAAAAGTCATGATCGATTTATATGGCGCCAAAGAAGGTTGGAATGAATATAGTGGTACCGGTCTTAATTTTTCAGTTGACGGTACGGGTAAAAGTTATAGTTTCCGAAACAACAGTAATAGTATGGCTGGAGTAAGTAATTTTACTTGGGCAGTTGTTGGAGGTGGCCTTAATGTTGTTTATTTAGATGGATTTTATGAAAACACCGTTTATAGTAAATACCCATATGGTGATTTAGTAACCAATCATAATATTGCACAATCAGTAGTTGATGAATTAGTTACAGCTACAGATGCTGGCTTAATGGATAACTTTGTCCAATTGGAAATGATTTCGGGTAATAGCACAGAACGTTCTGTTTTACTGGCAAGTACACCAACCAGTTATCAAGTGAATGTCAGCGGTGAGTCTTTTACTGAATTAACATTACCTGCTGGTGTTGACTGGAAAGATGCAACGCCAAGAACAACAGAAACGTTTTCTCGAAATCAGATTTTAGTACATACACCAAACAGCGCATTTATAGGTAAAACTATTGATGATCTTGCCGGTGACTGGGTGCTAAATTTCGATGCGACGGTTACTGATTATAATAACCTAGAAGAAATGACTGAAGTAATGAGTGATTTGGTGACTATTAAAGGCACAGTAGCGGTTGCTCAGTTTGCTAAGCAAGAGTTCACGGCTTCACTTAACGAAGGTGTATTAGCGTTAACGAATAAAAATGTAACCTATAAATTTACACCATTTAGCTCAGAAGGTAAGGGACATCTTACAAAAATAGAAAAATGGCTTGATAACGAATTAGAATTTGTTGTCGCAAGACAAATAGCACAGTTTGATGATAGCTCTGCTGCCTTTACAAAAAACTTAGCTACCGAGCTACCTCAAGTACATTTAGCTTATATAAATGGCAGTATAGACGATGTTTGGGACGGTGATAAACTTAACTTTTTAGATGTTTGGGGCTATCACTTTGCCGCAGATGGAACATTAAATAGAGGGATTAGCGGTATGGCTGGCGAAAATAGCTGGGATGAATTTGATGTTGATCATTTTTACTTAGGTGATAACCGTTGGATTTGGGATACTAGTGGCCGTCAAGTAAATATGTATAGAGTTGATGAATGGAATGATAGACATCGTACTTGGGAAGTTATCTCGGTAGATGAGCAAGGTCGAGCGTTAGTTTTTGAACATTCAGTTTCTGGTTGGGATAGAGATGGAGATGGTGATATTGAGGATAACGAGATAGGACAATATATTCGCCCTCGTATTAATACCATCATGCTTGATGATTTAAGCCGCTGGGAAGATGAGTGGCAAACCACTATTGATGTCGGCCTCTTTACACCGATAGTTGAAGGAGCCAAAACTCAGCCAACTAAAGTAACAAAAAAAGTAACAAAAAAACAAAGAGAAATACCTGCACATTAATAATGTAGTAAGTTAAAGAGGACAAAGGCGCTCATTCAAGCGCCTTTTTTTTGCCGGTAATTTTTCATATAAAAGCTATTTTTTACTTTTAAAAATAGCTTTTATTTTCAGCCAAGCTTCCTTGCCTAATAAGGCAATAGCAGCGATAAATAAAACCTCACCAGAAATAATCAGCCCAGTGCTTGTTGTTACCATTTCACTGTTGGAAATATCCATAAATGGTAGTGCAATAATAACGCTCCAAGCCACAAAAGATAGAACTAAGCAGATATAGCCAGTTATTTTTTTCAAAATAATTCCTTCATTATGCATATTTCATTCTAATTTATATTGGCTAAAGTACGATTGTAAATTACTGACCAAAGGGATGTACTTTTGACAACGTTACCAACTCTTCTCTCACACCCGTTAATTGCTTGGCGTAGATAGTTAAACTCTTTAAACCGACTAATAAACGTGATTGTACCTGTGAGAATCTATTATCAAGTGTTGGATCCCAAGCTTGCGCCAAAAATCATCTACATTTTGAATAATGGCATGTAACGGTAACCAGGTAAGGTGACTGTTTTTGGCGGCATAACCTTTCAATAATGAAATAGGATTACTACCACCACTAGAGGCTGAAACACCGATGGCAAAAGCCGGTTTGTGACCTAGCGGTAAACCGTTGGCAGAGCCATTAGCGGTTAATAGTAATAAATTAACAAGGGCAGGGGGGATCATACCGCCCCATTCAGGCGCTATAAAAACCACCGCATCACAGGCGTATAATTGACTTAACACCTCATCTTTATTGCTAGCTAAAGTTGTTGAGTCGTCTCTACCTGAACCCTCTCTAGCGACACCATAATGGTCTAATAAAAAAGGGTAACGTGATAAATCCAACACGGATGAGTTAACACCTTGCATATCATTCAATATGTTTTTTTGCACATATTTTGCGACATCAAAACTTTTAGACTCATCTCTTTGGCTACTACTTACAACTAGAATATTCAATGACATCTCCATTAGGCATAACGACTTAACAGCTCTTATTGTTTAGCCAAGGTTTTAGTAAAATCTGCATAATATTTAAATTCAAGAACATTGCCACTTGGGTCTTTAACTATAAACTTACCCGATTCACCTTCTTTTTCTGTATTTCTTATTGTCGCAGGTAAAATAATCTCTATGGCATTATCTTCACATTTCTGTACTACAGCTGACCACTCATTTTTGTTCAAAATAGGACCAAAATGATTTATTTGAAAGGCAGGTAACTTTTCAGAAGCTTGATGAATAGTGAGTTGATGACCAAAAAAAAGTATATCAAACCAAGTTTCATTATCTCGACCTAACGAGCAACCTAAAGTATCTATATAAAAAGAACGCGCTAGCTCTTTATCGGGCACGACAAAGGATAAATGAAAAGGATGGATCATAAATATTCACTCCTAATTGTGAGTAACGATAGTAGGTAAACAATCAGTAATAGCTGTTATTTTGTTAAACGTTGTTTAAGACATATTTGATAGCCAAATAAATACAACAGCCCTGCAATAAGCCAGACAATACCTACGTAAAAAACAACATCATTCACTTTTTCGGGATGGCGAAACCATAATTGTAACGGCAAAACACCGCGAATAATACATAAGGTCGCTATAGTATAAATGGCATAGTTTACCATTGGCAGTTTATCTAGTGTGTTACTGGTAAATCCCGCGCCAGCTAAGGCATAAAGACCTAGCACAACAAAAATACCAGAGGCGAATAGAGTACCTATTGGTGCTAAATACGTACCATTCATAGCCGATTCTACAATGAGTGCTGGCGCCATTTGTGCGGCATAACATTGGGGACCAAAATAAATACAAGATAGGTGCGCAGCAGCTGTGCCCATCGCTATTAATGCAGCGAAAACTAAAAATAGTATGCCAAATTGTGGTTTCACGTTAACTCCATGTCAGTGTGTAGAGAATTATTGAGCAGATGCTTTAGCCATTACATTAGCTATTTGAATGGCTAATTTACATGAAACGTTATGGAGTTACACACGATAAAATCAGTTCTTTTTTTATTGTTATTTTGAATGACTTAAAGCGAGGTGAAAGTGAGGTAAGTGACAGGTTTATCTTTTTTTGATCTAGACAGCTCACTAAGTATTATTGGATATTCAGTCTTTAGCATTGTTGAGGATAACGGTGTACATCAAAGTGATTTATTCAATCATATACACCAATGTAAGGCCTTAAAATAGTGCCTGTTGACTGGCCTTAGTTAATAGTCAGGAGTGCGGCTTTCATTTCTTGCATCGTCAATATCTTCTGAAGACATGCCTTTGCAAGGATACGATGTTTGACCACAAGTACGGCCTCTAATTCTACTTCCCGTTGATGGTGCAAATTTAGCACTGTTTTGCTTTAAACGGACTATTAGATTTGTCATAGGATCTTTTATCTTCATTGAGTAAGAATTAACGGTAATAACTTCAATATCAAGGGTAGCATTTAGCTTGTTAATCAATGTTTGCTCTTCTGTTAACGTACTAGCAGTGAGTTTTCTTGAGTTTTCTTCCAACTCAGAAATTATTTTTTCTAGTCGCTGCCGGCTATCTTTATAATCACCCCTGACTACTTTTTCATAATAAAGGGCAGACTTTTTGATATCTTTATCAATGAAGTCTCCTTGTTGATACATTCTTGCGAGGTAATAACTTGCCTCTGCAAAGTAACTCTCACTGGCTTGCTCTAGTAAGGTTATGCCTTTTGCTAAGTTACTTTGTTCAAATTCGATGAATGCTCTATTAAACAATACAGGTCCGTAATTTTTCTCAGCTAATTTATCCAAATATTTATTTGCTAGGCTTAGGTCTTGTTCGACACCAATGCCTTTCTGATATAGCTGTGCCATGATATGAAAAGCGTGCAGGGAGTACTTAGCAGCATTTGAAGATTCATTATAAGCTGTACGCTTCAGCCAACTTATTGCCTTATCGATATCTTGTTCAACACCGTCGCCATACAAATAGCTACTACCTACAACAAGTTGTGATTTAGCATCGCCCCAGCGACCATATTTCTTTAATTGTATTAGTTGATCCTGACAGGCTTGTGATGTACAAATTTTCTGGTAATTATTTGTTAAGACTAACAGTTTGTCTTGGGCAGACACTTCAGCCTTAACTTCAGCATGAGTGATAAAAGAAGTCAGTGTTAAGCTAACTCCCGCCAAAATAATTAAACCGTTACAAACTGCTCTTAAAGACATAAATAACTCCTGTAGGTGAATGCTTTTTTAGTACTAGTGACTATTCGTATTAGGCACATAAGCCACTTGGCATCACTTTTATAAACTTGCTTAATACGCATAGTTTATAAAAGTGAATATACAGGCTAACAGGTTTTATTGACAAAAAAACCTGTGGAAAGTCGATTCAAGTAAAAACGAGACAAAATAGATATCTATTTACTATTAGCTGCGATTAGTTGTGCATGGTTAGGATTAGTAGATTGTTGTAAATACAATGAAATCTCTTTGTGCGCTTGGCGAAAGGGTTTATATAAATGAGACTTTAGTTCTTTCTTTACCTGTTTAATTTCAACGCCTTTCATGACACAAAATAATGCTAATGCATAAACTGTTTCTAATTCAGGTAACGCTGCTTGACGGTTAAGGTTTTGGTTATTACACGAGCCACAACCGCCTTTAAATTGGTAAGCGGTATTGGAAAAAATGACACCAAAGCCCATAAAGCAAGCAACTAAATCTATAGTTTGCGCAAAGACTTCTTGGCCACCTGGTGCACTTATACCTGAGGAAATTGCGCCATGTTGATTAACTAAAATACCTGCTTGTCTTTGCACTAAATAGGCAATCATATCTTGCGGTTGATTAAGCTGACTTGAATGAAAAGCAATGCCTATGCTCGCATCTAAGCTCCCAGCTATAGCTTCCCCTTCAACTTTATAACTTATCTGACTACCTGATACTGAGCTGACCTTTGCGCTTTCTCCACGCAGCGATGATGCAAATGTTAGCTGAGGCATAGGTTTTTGCACAAAACTCTCAGCAGGTTCAAGCTTTATCGGCCATTGGCTCATACCCGCGTACTTGAGGGTATTGGCAAAGATCGCAGCGGACATTTCTTCGGCGCTGCTTGAGCTACCCGGATAAAAAGTATTATTAGGTAATATTAACTCACTATTTTTTTTGAAAAAATCGCTATCAAGTTGGTCGAGACACCAAGAAAAAGTATCAAAAATCCATTCTTTGCTTGATTCATCAATGACAGGTTTTGTTTTAAAAAAAGTTGATAACATTAATGGATAGCCTTTATTTATTGCGAATTAGCCCATGAGTGAGCTTTAATTTTATATACCCGCTCTACTTGAAAATGCTCGTTTCAGGAAACCTGAGCGAATCATATTCAAGGCACATTTTTTGTTAAGGGTTATTCCCTTAAAAATAAATGTAACGATGAATATGGTTTACTCCGGCTTCCCCAAAGGGCTGGTTTATAAACGCTTTATGTTACGTTATTGATTTCGACAATAGAATAACTATTATTTTCAATCAATGCCTTACTTAAAGGCGTTTATAATTCCAGCTGAATTCTGCATCTTCAAGTGGAACGGGTATAAACTAGGGTAATTAAGAACTAGCTAAGAGTAAACTTATTTCAAGACAGTAACGATTAGAACGACATTACTTACAAGGTATAAATAGCTGTGCTGTAGTGAATAGATTACAGCTGTTTTAACATCCACACATCACAACCGCTGTGGATAGTACCTGCTAAGGGGTTATCTAGATGGATGAAACCGAGATTTTCATAGAGAGAAATTGCTGATGTCATGCTAGTTAATGTATCTAAGTAGCATTGTTTGTAGCCTTGAGCTTTAGCAAAAGCTAAACAGTGATCAGTAAGTTTTTTGCCAAGGCCTAACCCTCGACTTTCTGGCAGTAGGAATAACTTACGTAACTCACATATTTCATCACTATCATTAAAAGCAGCAATACCACAGCCACCAACTATTTTCTCTTCGATAGTCGCAACTAAGTAACAGCTAGCATCTTCATTTTTATAATGCTCGCTCATTGCATTAACTTCAGCATCAGAAGGGCCAAAGCCTTCACCTACGGCGCCAAACTCTGCACCAACTTTTTTAATTATTTCGCAAACCTGTAGGTCCTGATGTGCTTTGATGGGCTTAATTTCATAACTCATTAAATTTTTCCTAACCAATGTAATTGTCTTTTTATTACTATATCAGTTAGTCAGATACCCATGTTACTTTAAGATGCAGGATTCAGCTGGAATTAGAAATGTCTTTAGACAAGGCATTGATTGAAGATAATGGTTATTCCCTTGTCAAAATCAATAACGTAGTATAAAGCGATTCTAAACCAGCCCTACGGGGATGTCTGAACGAATAATGCTTTTCGTTGCCTCTCTTTTTAAGGGAGTAACCCTTAATAAAAAGAGGCGCCTCGATCATGAATCGCACAGGCATCCTGAAACTAGCATCTTGAAGTATTATGGGTATGGTTGAGTTATCCATACTTGGTAAAAAAACATCAATAGCATTTAGTGACTTGTACCTTTCTCATAACTAATTTTGTTAAAAACATTGTATTTACCTGACGGTTTTTTCATTGGCATACGTTTTACTATTTCTAATGTGTCAGCATCGTAGACAATTAACTCACCGTCCATATCCCACACGCTTAACAGTACGTATTTTCCGTCTTTGGTAAACTCGACATGAGCGGCATTTTTACCTGGTGATGGTGATAAGGTTTTCACTATTTCTAACGTGCTCTTATCAATAACATGTACTTTGTCGTTGTTCGGGCCAAAGAATACATCGGTCCAAGCATAACGTGATTTACTGTGGCTGCGCATAAAGAAGCCTGGTCCTTCGGTTTTAATCTCTTTAATGATGTTCCAATTTTCCATATCAATAACGGTAATTTTACCTTCCTTGATATTAGGTGAAGCAAACACTTCCTTACCTTGATAGTTCCAGGTAATACCGGATCCTAAGTGTGGCATGCCGGTTAAACCAATTGAAGCTATCTTTTTCTTAGTGTCTAGATTTATCACTTGGCCATTGTGACTGTTACGGGCAGTACCAATTAAGTTGATGTAATCTGGGTCGAAGAAAAAGTCATTTAAGTAATCATCAGTTTTAATGCGACGAATAGGGAATTGCTCATTTTTGTTAGATAAGTCAGCTTTCCAACCTTCCGCTTTGGCTTCAACTCTATAGTCATGTGCCCAGCCTTTATAGACATCAACGCCACCTTCATCACTGTAAGGTATTTCCCATACTTCTTTGACGTCTTTTAGCGCGACGATAAAGCTAAAGCGTGGTGGTGCATTATATACAGCGCTAACACGTGAGCTATTGCCGTCGCTATCGATAGCATCAATTACTTTAAGAGGCGATAAGTCAGTAGTCTTGAGTATTACTACATTGTTAGGTAAGTAGTTTCCGACAATTAAATAGTTGCCATCATTTGATATGGCGATGTTACGGGTATTAATTGCCGCGCGAACTTCACTGACGGTTTTGCGGTTATAAATATCGTATTTGCTGATCCAACCATCACGAGAGGCAAAAAATACAAAACGGCCGTCAGGTGAATACTTTGGCCCGCCGTGTAAAGCGAAGCGCGTTTTAAAACGATCTAATGGCTCAAAGGTGTCGCCGTTTAATAAGGTCGCGCTGTGGTCACCCAATTCAACAACAATGAATAAATTCATTAAGTCAGCATCAAATTGGGCTTCATTGGGTAATTTTCTTTGATCAAAATGTTGTACTTTTGACGCGTTAATATCGGCGAGAGTCCAACTAAGCGAGGCTTTTGATGGCGTATAAATGTAATTAGCTAAGCTGGCGATTTCGTTTTTGCTTAGGGTTTGACTAAAACTAGGCATTTGAGTGGCAGCACGACCATTATTGATAACCTTAATCGCTTTGTTTTTACGGAAACGAGCAAGATTTTCTGGTAATAACGCCGGACCCATAGCGCCTAATCGGTCAACGCCATGACAGCTTTGGCAATTGTCTTGATAGAGCTTCTTGGCTGCAGCTTTTTCAGTGGCAGACATCGTGGTCTTTTTGGTTGGCGCTGCAGTGGCAATATTGGTGTAAAAGGAACTAGATAAAATCGCCACACAAAGTGAGATAAGAAAAGGGAGTTTAGTCATGGTAGAACCTTTTGAATTTGTCATTTTCTAGTCGTTATGCTCGTGATGTCTTAATAGAGCATCCAGTTTTAAAACAAATGGATTCCCGATCAGTGAACTCGGGAATGACGGTTGTTGGGCTGGTAGCTTAATCTAAGTTCCAACCTTCTAGTCGTCATGCTCGTGGTGTTTTAATCGAACATCCAGCTGTTAAGCCAATGGATCAGGACAATGTGCGTCCTGCATTGTCTAATAAGTAGCATCCACTCTACGTTCCGATCAGACATTTCGGAGATGACGGTTATTGGGCTGGTAGCATTAAGCTAAGTTCCAAGCCTTCCAGTCGTCATGCTCGTCGTGTCTTAATCGAGGATCCTGTTGTTTTATTTACGCTATTTTTTCAGAGACTGATTGAACATAGTCATTTGCGTCTAAAAAACCGGGTGTTTTTAATTGTTGTTCAGTGAGCTGGTTTACTACATCACCAATAACGATAAGTGTTGGTGGGGTAATGTTGTGTTTTTCAACAAGCTCAGCCAAGTTACCGATAGTGCCACGATAGGTTTTTTGTTCAGGTTGTGTGCCTTTGCGAATTAAGGCTGCTGGCGTATTAATATCTCGGCCATGCTCTACTAATTTTTCTGCAATTTTTGATAAGGTATTAATGCCCATGTAAAACACAACCGTTTGGGTTGGGCAACATAAACTCTGCCATGGTAAGTTAAGCTGACCATTGTTTTGAATATGGCCGGTAATGAAGGTACAACCTTGCGCAACACCACGATGTGTTAACGGAATACCTGCATAAGTAGTACAACCCGATGCGGCAGTAATACCTGGGCAAATATGACAACTTACGCCATTTTGTAGCATGTACTCTGCTTCTTCACCACCACGACCAAATATAAACGGGTCGCCGCCTTTTAAGCGCAATACTCTTTTACCTAAGCGCGCTTCTTCTACTAAAATTTCGTTAATTCGGTCTTGTGGTACGCAATGTTTGGCTTGCTCTTTACCGACGTAAAAACGTTCACAGTTATCTGGTAATAGCGCTAGTATTTCATCACTCACCAATCGGTCATAAATCGCTATTTCAGCTTGTTCAATAAAACGCATAGCACGAATAGTCAGTAATTCTGCATCACCAGGACCAGATCCTACTAAGGCAACTTCGCCTTGGTTTAATACTGATTTTCCTCGTGCGGAGATTTTTCCATTATCTACAGAGATGATGCTGCTTGGCTGGTTTGATTGATTTAATGATGATGTATTCATGCTCTCGCCTTATTGCACTTGAGCCCATTTTCAGGACAGGCTCGGTTGCTTAATTAGTTTCTTTAGTTTTATATACGTTCATTTACGTTAAGAATTAGTTTGCTGTTCGCTGTTAAACTTCGACAAATTGAATTGCATTGTTTTTATCGTTCTCATTAGCTAACTCGTTGGAAAATTTTGATGGCGGTGGGGTATAACCTATTTCACTGTCATCTAAGTAGCAGCCAGGATCTTCTGCCCAAGCATCACCAGATTGTGCAAAAGCACGAGTGCGGGTATTACCACCACAGATATTTAAAAACTTACATTGTGCGCAGCGACCTTTAACCGGACGAGGACTTTGTCTAAAACCAAGCATTAATGGGTCTTGGGTGTTTTTCCAAACGTCAGAGAATTTTTCTGTTTTTACATTACCAATGGGGTGATTCCACCAATAGGTATCAGGGTGAATGGTGCCGGTATTGTCGATGTTAGCGACATTAACGCCACTGGCATTACCGCCCCAATTAATTAAACGTTGCTTTAAATTGGCAATACATTCAGGGTGACTTTCGCCAAATTGTTTGGTGGCCCATTTTAATAAAAAAGGTCCGTCGGCATCGTTATTACCGGTGACAAAATCGGTTTCTATGCCTTGGCTGATATGAGACCAAGCACGTTCATAGAGCAATTCCATTGCATCTTTAGTCATCTTGAACATGGCATCATCTTCAGCGGTACGTTTGCCACGGCCAGAGTAATTCAAATGAGATAGATAGAATTTATCGACGTTATTTTCTTCCATTAGATCTAACATCGCAGGTAAATCTTTTTCGTTATCCTTGGTTAAACAAAGACGCATGCCGATTTTTATACCTGCCTCTTTACATAATTTAATGGCGTGCATTGAGGTTTTAAAGCTACCTTTTTGTCGGCGGAATTCATCGTGAAATTCTTCTAAACCATCAATACTAATACCAACATATTGATAATTCGCTGCTTTGATTTGGGCAATATTTGACTCATCAATTAAAGTGCCATTAGTCGAAAGGGCAACATAAAAGCCTTTTTCTTTAGCGTAAGCGGTAATTTCATAAATATCAGGGCGCATTAAGGGCTCACCACCTGAAAGAATTAACACAGGTACGTGTGCAACCTTCAAATCATCAATGGTGGCTTTAACTTGCTCGGTTGATAACTCATCTTTAAAATCAATGTCTAATGAGGTTGCATAACAGTGTTTGCAACGAAGATTGCAGCGACGGATCAAGTTCCAGATAACTACAGGACCAGGCATTTTCCTTGCCGCTTTTACTGGCTTAAATTCAGCCATATCATCATGCAATGTTTTTAAAAGTTGTGAGATTCTAAACATAATATTATACCTTGCCCTTGGCGTTTTTCTTGTTGCGAACAAGCGTAGCGCTGAATTAGCTATCGCTTTAAACGCAAACCTGTTTTTTTCAATATTGCTGTGCTGGTTAACATATCATTACTTTTAGTCATGAAGTCTTGACTTAAATCATGGTTGCGCGTGACCAATACCTCTTTTAACAATTCTTTGATCTGACCCCGATACTTGGCTATTGCTTCAGGGGTTTTTCCGTGCACCATGGCAAATAAATTGTAATTCCATTGAGGTAAATGGCGCGGGCGAAGGTAACAATGACTGACAAAAGGTAGCCGACCAACGGCGTCACCAAATCTTTCAGCTTGCTCATCATCAATATCCCACACAGTCATACCGTTGTATTGATAACCTAATTTGTAATGATTCGGCACGGCTGCTATACGTCTGATAACCCCGCGATCTAATAAGTCATTGGTTAATGCCAAAATAGCTTCAACACTCATCTCCATTTGCTCGGCAATATGATGATAAGGTTTTTCAATAATGGGTAAGCCATTTTGCGTGAGCAGAATATATTGGCGTTCTATTGCTGTTAAAGTGGGCTTCTGTTTGGTGGGTGCATTTTGTTTTTGTCTTGTTAGTTCTATCATTATTTATAGCTCGTGTTTTTCATTCTATTCCCGAGATTACTTAGTCGAAAACTCAGTTTAAATAATTTGAGTAAAAGTACATGGATCCTCGATCAGATACTTCGAGGATGACGTCGCTCATTAATCAGATCTGCTAACTTATACGGGTAGGTATAAACCCACGTAAAACTCTTTAAGTTTTGGAGTGTTGAGTACACTCAGGCCTGTTTTTTCTTCGATGGCTGTAATAACACGTTCAATTTCATCGGCTTCTTCTGTCGCGATAACAAACCACATATTAAATCTGTGTGTACGACGGTAGTTATGAGCTATTTGTTCGAAACTATTTACTTGCTCGGTCACTTGGTCAAAATCTTCATCGGGCACAGCGAGTGCTGCTAAGGTAAATGCGCCACCTAAATAAACGGCGTCAAACATTGGGCCAAAGCGGCTTAATACTCGGCTTTCTTTTAATTCAGTTAAATGCTGTATTACTTCAGCTTCAGTGCTACCAAGCTCATTAGCGATTTGCTCAAAGGGGCGCTCACAAACAGGTACACCGTGTTGCAGTAAGTTGATCAGGCTTTTATCAAGGGCAGAGAGCTCGGCTACCTCATGACAAATCTTTTCATTATTGGTTGCGGTATTCATTACGTTAGTTGTTACCTTAGTCGCTATTTTGTTAGCCGTAGCTGGGCTTAAAGTGGCGTTATCCATGAGCTTGTCCTTGTTGTGAACTGTTCACAGCATTGTTGCTGCTTTTTGCCTTACCGCTCTTTGTTTTGCCATAACGTGCGCCATGTTGTTTATAAGCTTTAAAGCTAAACAGCACATCTTTTTGGATTGACTCAAGGCCTAGTTGCTCTGTTATCTGATCGATTTGTTGTAAAACCAAGGCTCTATCAGTGCCATGAATCATGCAGAATAAGTTATAAGGCCAATCAGGTAGACGCCGAGGGCGTTGATAACACAGTGAAACAGGGGCACATTTTGCTAGTTTCTGAGCAATGCCATCCATGTCGTCGTTAGGAATATTCCAAACGACCATGGCATTAGCGTCATAACCTAGTTTTCGATGTTTAATGACTAAACCAAAACGGCGAATTAAGCCTTCTTCTTGCCAAAGGGATATTTGCATTATCACTTGCTGCTCTGTCAGCGATAGTTGCTGGGCAATCACCTGGTAAGGTAATAAACTCGTTGGTAGACCTTTTTCTATGGCGCAACGTAAAGCTACTTTTTCAATGTTAGTTAAGCTGGTTACATCACTATCACTATCAGTAAAAGTAACAGGTTGGTTTTCTTGATTAGAGGTAGCGCTTTCTACACCGGTAACATTAATGCTAAACGCTAAGTCAATATGGTACGACGCTTCCATTGGCAATACTAAAACAGCTAAGCCTGTGAGTAATTCAATATTTGCTAGGGTGTTATTAAGTGCCACCATATCGCTAGCTGTTACAACAAACCAAAGGTTGTAAACGTGCTCTCTGCCGTAGTTATGATTTACTTGATCAAACTGGTTCACAATACCGGCAATTTTGTCTAAGTCTTTTGCTGGCACAGCAAGTGCAGCCAAGGTACTTGCCCCTGCTTTTTTATGATCAAATACTGGCCCAACACGTGATAGTACTTCTTGGTTGTTGAGATCATCAATAGCTAGAAATACTTTTAGCTCATTCGTGACAATATTAACTTTTGCCAATTGCTCAGCAATTGTTTTATAAGGCTGGCTAGTAAGCGGGAAGCCCTTTTGGCTGTTATTAATAATGTCTTGCTGTAATTGTGAGATATCAGCGATGTCTTTAGTCATATTTTTAGACATGGTTACAAGCCTATTTTGTGTGCGCGATTATTTGGAGTGATGAAGAAAATACCACTTGGGATTTTTGCTAATGTGAGTGGATGTAAATCAAGCACCTGCATTTTTAAAGTTATCATGATTACAAGCCTATTTGATGTGCGCGATTGGTGAAGAAAATACCGCTCGGGCTTGATGATTTAAGTGTTTTTTGCAAGGTTTGAGTTTTAGTGTCGTATATTTGAATTTCATTGCTATCACGTACTGACATCCATACGTGTTCGCCACGTGGGGTAAATTCCATGTGTAAAACTGCAGGACCAGGAGTTAAGGTTTTTACTAACTCAAAAGTTTCAGTATTAAATATCTGAATAGTGTTGTTGTCAGGGTAGGCAAAGTTAACCCATATTTGACGGTTATCAGGCTGCGCCATAACAAAGATTGGCTGGCTATGAGCCGGGATCTCTGTCACTTGTTGCCATGTTTTAGTGTTTACCACTAAGACTTTATGTTGGCCCACTGCGGGCATAAAAGCGTAATCGCCAGCGATTGCCCAACCTTCTAAATGTGGCATTTTATACACAGGTAACTTCTGCTCGCCTTTACCGTAGTTAGGTAAAATGCGTTTAACGCCTTTTTCAATATGCCATAAATCAAGTAATGCCATACCGTCTTCACCAAAAAGACCTGCTATATAGTAGCGACCGTCGGGGCTCATTAATGCGTCGTAAGGGAATAAGCCAATATCGGTAAATTTAGTTAGCTTAGGTGCAAATTTAAGTGTTTTACTTTTTTCAATATCAGAGAAATCAGCAACCCAAATTTCATTACTGTCGAATAAGCTAAAAACAAATTTATTATTCGGCGCATCAACTAAGCCAACCACTTTAGAACGTACCGGGCTGCCATCTTTATTTTTAGGCTTAGTGGTTAAAATTGAGCTGTCGATTGTGGCGACTAATTCTAAGGTTTCACTGTTAAATACTTTTACGCCGCCTGGTGTGTAGTTTGATACGGCAACTAATTTACCATCTTGACTAATTGCGCCGCCAATACTGTTGCCTGACTGCATCACTCGTTTGGCTATTTTATCTTTAAGAATATCTATTTTAGTTAAACCACCATCACGACCAAAAACATAGGCGTAACGTTGGTCACGTGAGTAAACAATAGAAGCGTGAGATAAATCTCCTAAGCCATCTATTTCGGCTAAAACTTCTTGATGTGTATGGTTAATAATTTGCACTTGACCTGTGGCGCGTTCAATAACAACACCCATATCACCTGTGGCGCGTAATGGTACTTCAGCGATGTCATTAGTTGTCTGACTCGAGCAAGCTGCAATAACGCTAGATAGTATGGCAACGCTCGCTATTTTTATTAATTTAGTGTTCATCGATTTTCCTAAAATTTGCTATAAAGTTGTTCTAAATAATTATGAATTCCCGATTGAGTAACTACGGGAATAACGGCTTGCCGTTGTGTAACTAATTTTGTTATTACGGCTTAGCTATTTTTCCTGCTTTTAATTGTTGAGATATCCATAATGCTTCTTGTTCGGTTAATAGGGTTTTCCATGGCGGCATAGCCGTGCCAGTGCGACCATATAAAATGGTATGTTGTAAAAAAAGTACAGGTTTACCTTCAAGGTTTTCAGGTAATAAAGCGGGGCCTAAACCACCTTTTAAGGTCATGCCATGACAAGATCCGCAATCTTGTTGAACGATATGGGTCAGTTGATCTTTACGTGCTTGAGGTAATTCGTCTTCACTGCTG
Organism: Colwellia sp. 75C3; assembly: GCF_002836255.1. GTDB lineage: Bacteria > Pseudomonadota > Gammaproteobacteria > Enterobacterales > Alteromonadaceae > Colwellia. Next base: position 121,275 of record NZ_PJAU01000047.1, read on the forward strand.
ATAACGTTCACCGCAACAACTTCTGTAACAAAGGTAAGGCTTAATAAATGAGTAGCCATAACTAAGCAGCTTAAGGTGATTTTTAAATAACTCATTTGTTTTCCACTGTGCTTTTTAAGTTGGCTTAACCTTATAACGCTTAGGGGAATAGTTTTTTGTCAAAGATCATACTTTGATAAGGAAGTACGGGGGCTTTTTTGATTTAAATCATCGAAAGAGGGATTAACAAAAAAAAGAGCCTCAAGGAAGCTCTTTATTGTATTTAGCTGTGAAGATTGTGTGATTAAGTGTTAATAGATACCCTTATTGTGTAGGTGCTCAGAATACTGTTTATCGGTACCATTTATATGATTTATTAACCAATCAGATAAGAAGCTGGCAATTTCATCCAAGGCATCATGTCCTTTGTCATTGTATAGCTGTACAAATTTTTCAACTTGTCCAATCATCACTTTATGCTGCGCTTTATGGGCGATTACATCGGGGTAGTCATTATCTTCCATCATTTTTTCTTCACGCTCAAAATGATATTTGGTATAGCTAATTAATTCGTTTAACGCTTCTTTTTCAAAAGATTCACTCATTGCATAGTCGTAAGCAATGCTGAAATTATTTAATAAACTGATCAGTTTTTTATGATCATCATCTATATGAGCTATCCCTACACTGTACTCCTCACGCCACTCTACTTGTTTTGGATTAGATTTTTTCTTGTAAAGTATAGGAATCATAACTAACACCGCAATTAAGATCCAAGAGATGGGATTGGCCATACTTGATAAAAAACCTAAAAATATGGCAACAATAATTAAGCCGATGATAGCCGCATAAATAAAAGACTTAGTGCGATTCTCCATGAATAATACCCCTAAAAAAAATATGGTTAAGTGTTTGTAACGTTGACTGAATAGTAGCGCTTAATACTGATGAACAAGTAGTATTTTTATAATTGAAAGCGTCATTTGTTGACCTTGATCAACTTGTGTATTCATTAACAATTATTTTTTTTTAAACTTGATCTGCATCACATTTTCAAAAGCAGATATAGATGATAGTGCGGATAGTAATATTTAGTTACATAAATGACGCATCAACGTTTAACACATTTATGTGTTAACAAATTTCCTGAAGATGCCTTTTTTATCAGAATTTCAGTTGATTGGATCTTAATAACTCTGACCGACTAAATGAAAATGATTAATCAGTTAAACGAAGGTAAATCATTATTTAACTTGTTTAACAAAAAAAATAATTTTTAAAATCTGGAGAGTACCCAATGAAAAAAGTGAATTATGGTCTTTCAGCACTTGGACTTGCAATCGGAATGGCTGCTACTGGTCTTAGTATGACAGTATCTGCTGCTGAGCCGACGTTAGCTGAAGCTGATTATGAAAAAGCAAAACTACAATACTTTCAGCGTTGTGCTGGTTGTCACGGTACATTGCGTAAAGGCGCTACAGGTAAAAACTTAGAGCCTAAGAGCACAATGAAAAAAGGCCAAAAGCGTTTAGAGAAAATTATCGCTTTAGGTACTGAAGGCGGCATGAACAACTTTGATGACTTGTTCACTAAGAAAGAAATTGCCAACATGGCCACTTTCATTCAAATGGAACCACCTGTTCCACCAGAAATGTCTTTAGAGCAAATGCGTTCACATACTAAAGAGTATGTTGCACCAAAAGATTATCCAACTAAGCCAATGCATGGTTTAAACTGGAAAAACTTCTTTGTTGTTATCGAACGTGACGCAGGTACTGCGGCAATTATTGATGGCGACACTAAGAAAATCATCACTCATATCGATACCGGTTACGCAGTACATGTAATCAAAGGTACTGAGCATCATAAAATTGACCATGCAAAAGATGTTGGTCGTTTTTGGTACACCATTGGTCGTGACGGTAAAGTTAACAAGATCGATTTATGGCAAACACCTGACAAAATGTTAGTTGCTGAAACTAAAATGGCTTATGACGCTCGTGATATCGCTGTTTCTGGTGACGGAAAATACGTAATTGCTGGCGGTTACTGGCCTGCGCATTTCGTTATCATGGATGCTGTAACGTTAAACCCACTTAAAGTTGTATCTACTCGTGGTTACAATACTAAAGGTGAATTCATCAATGAAGCACGTGTAGCGGCTATTTATACTTCGCCTCTAACCTCTTCATTTATCGTTGCTGTTAAAGAAACAGGTCAAATGTTACAAGTTGATTATACCGACTTAGATAACTTAACGATTACTAGCATAGCTTCAGCTGAATTCTTACATGATGGTTTCTTCGACCCTTCAGGTCGTTACTTCCAAATTGCTGCTAACGCATCAAACAAAATGGTTGTTATCGATACTATCGAACGCAAATTAGAATCGATGATTGAAGTTGACGCATTACCACATCCTGGTCCTGGCGCTAACTGGATTGATAAAAAATGTGGTCCTGTTGGCGGCACAACTCACTTAGGTGTCGGCCTAGTTTCTGTTTGGGGTAACGATCCAGTGGGTCATCCTGATCAAGCATGGAAACTTTGTTATGAAGTTGAAACAGATGGTGCTGGTGCATTTATCCGTACCCATGAAACTTCACAATACGTTTGGGCTGATCAACTTAAGCATCCTGAGCCAGAAGTTCAACAGTCAGTGCAAGTATTTGATAAAGATACTCATGAAATTGTTAAAACTATCCGTGTAACAACAGAGCCAGGTAAAGCGGCACTTCACATGGAATTTAACAACGATGGCTCTGAAGTTTGGGTTTCAGTTTGGAACCGTAAAGATGCTAAAAATCCAACAGGTGAAATTGTTGTTTATGATGCAAAAACGCTTAAAGAGTTATACCGCATTAAAGGTTTAACTACCCCAACAGGTAAGTTTAACGTGCACAACCGTATGAACCACAAAACCTAGTTAACTTTTCATCTTGTTGCTGAATCGTCCAATTTAGGCGTCAAGAGTACTCATTGACTATCGTCAACTCCGTGCTCTTTCCTTTAAATAAAACGATTCAGCTTAAAGCTGATTTGTTAATAATTAGCGGCAAGTTGAAATGTAATAGATTAAGTAATTAAAGGCATGGCTAATGCCGTGCCCTTTTTATTTTCATTTTAAATGATTATTAGTAGTGAAAATAGAAAGGGTTGTAACCTTATTTTTAAACAGGTTACTACGCCTTATAAGCATTGCAGCTTCCTTGATAAATAGAGAAGGAAGGCAGTGGATAATAATTTCCCTCAAGCTTTATTGCTAAAGGGAAGAGAGCTGAACTTATTAAGAGTTAATTCAAGAGTCAATTATGGCAAATAACACTTTTTTAAAACCTAGTTTTTGGTCACGCAGACTAATTTGGGGTACCACTGTTTCAGGTGCTGTTCTATTTTTTGTTGTGGGTATTGTTTTTTGGGGTGGTTTCAACACTGCTATGGAAGCGACCAATACCACAGAATTTTGTATTGGCTGTCATGAAATGGAAGCCAACGTTTATCAAGAATACAAACCATCAATTCATTTTTCTAACCGTACAGGCGTGAGAGCAGGTTGTCCTGACTGTCATGTGCCTAAACCTTGGATACATAAAGTTGTTCGAAAAATTCAAGCGTCAAAAGAAGTTTTCTCTTGGTTAACAGGTAAACTTGATACTAAAGAAAAGTTTAATGAACACAGATTTGAATTAGCGCAAAGTGTTTGGCATGCGATGAAATCAACTGATTCAAGAGAATGTCGTAACTGTCATAACTTCGAATCGATGAATCCTGAATTTCAAAAACCACGTGCACGTAAGCAACATTTAAATGCTTTTGAAACAGGACAAACCTGTATCGATTGTCATAAAGGTATTGCGCATCACAATGTTCGCGACAAGCTTTCTGATGAAGAATTAGAAAAGTTAGAAGCACCAAATCCGGATTATATTCGTGAAGTGCCACAAGCTTATCGTGATGGTTTAGCTCGTGTTGAAGCAAAAGAAGCTGCAGCTGCTGCAACAGTCAAAGCTGAAAAAATGGCTGACAAAGCAAAAACTGAGCAGAAAATAGCGGCCGCTGTTGAAGAAGCACTGGCTAACGTAGTACCGAGTAAAGCAAGTAATACTCCAAGCAAGTCTTCGAAAGTTGCTGCACCTGCTGCAAGTAATATTAATGTTGATTGGGGCAAAGCAAGCTCAAAAGACATTGGCGTTTTCTATCCAGGTACTGCTTCTATTGAATGGATTTTAGGACGTAGACATGGTGGTAAACGTGCATTTACTAAAGGCGACCGCTGTATTGACTGCCATGGTGAAGAGATAGCAGATATTGGTAACAATATAGTCACAGGTGAAAGTGATAAGAAACTTGAACCTAATGTTATCCCTGGAAAACGTGGTCATATCGATGTAACAATTGATTCAACCCATGATGCTGAAAACCTATATTTAAGATTTAGTTGGCCTGAAGGTGAACATGCTGCTGTCCCCTTTGTTGATGGCGGTAAAATGGACCCAGAAAATCCAATGAAATTAGCCTTTATGCTAGCAACTGATGATGTTGAATACGCAGACAGAGCAGGTTGTTGGGGGACGTGTCATGCCGATGCTAACTCTATGCCGTTTGCACCGGATGGTGATGTTTTGAAGGGCAGCGATTTAGCTAATCGTTTGAACTTTAATACGGGGTCAGGTACTGGCGTAACTAAGTATCTTAAAGAATCACGTACTAAGTTAGAGCTTAAAGGTCGCGGTGGTAAAGCGCTTGGTGGCTGGGATAAACTTAAAGATCAAAGCGAAATTGATGCAGCGCAATCGGCTAACCAATTTATGGATGTGGTTCGCTATAAATCAGGTACTAAAGAAGTTGAAGATGGCCAGATCTTAGCTGAGCGTGATATGCATAAAGGTGTGGGCGCAACGGTTGAAGCATCACTTAAAAATGGTACTTGGTCGGTCATTGTTAAGCGTAAACTTAAGTCTGATAAAGCTGGTGATGTCAGCATTGAAGCAGGTAAAGTTTATAACTTTGGTTTTGCAATACATGACGATTACTCAAGCGCTCGTTATCACCATGTTTCTTTTGGTTATAAATTAGCACTTGATAACGCTGATGCGGAAGTAAATGTTACTAAGCAATAGTTTCTAATACCATAACGCTGTAAAGCATAAAACCGTATAGCTTAATGTCACTAATTTTGTGATGTAGGCTGTACGGTTTTTTTATTTTTGATTCGGTTTGTTCAAATACAACGATAAGGTATAATCTAACGATTGAATGATGAAGAAATGTTAGGACAAAAAATGAGTAACTCAGATATTTACAAAGCAAACCCATTACACGGCACCAGTTTAGAGACTGTGTTAACGACCTTAGTTGACCATTACGGTTTTGAAATCTTATCAGCTTACATGAACCTAAATTGCTTTAAGCAAAATGCGAGCATTGAGTCGAGCTTAAAATTCTTGAAAAAAACCTCATGGGCACAAGAAAAAGTTGAAGCCTTTTATATGTATCAATATAACAGCTTACCTAAAGCTGATGATGCTAACTTTGAATTACCACCACGTGATCGTATTGTGCCTGCAGGATTAGAGCAAAGACCCCCGAAAGAGTTGAGCCTTGAAAATGCTGAAGAAATTCGTGTGAAAACTGCAGAGAAAACCCGAGAGCGTTCTGCTAGAACAGGACCTACTAATCCTTGGGGTAGTAGATAGTTTATTATCTAACTGCCCCCATTTATGAGTTAAGTTGTTCTCAATCTAATAATCAGCGTTAAGGTTCTTTACTCTAATAATGGATTTATTTTCTTCTTTGCTCGATGAGCCGATTAATATTTTACCCGCCGATGGTATCGTTAATTACTACGGCGAAATTATGCCACTTAGTGATAGCGATTATTACTTTGAGCGGCTATTTAACACCATTGCTTGGCGTTGCGACCAAGCTTTTGTGTTAGGTAAGATCATTGAAACGAAAAGAAAAGTTGCATGGTGCGCGGATACGATTGACGGCAAACCTTTTGCCTATAGCTACTCTGGTGTCACTAGGCACTCTATGTCGTTTACTAACGAGCTATTAATACTCAAACAGTTAGTTGAACAACATACCAATGAAACCTATAACTCATGCCTATTAAACCTTTATCACTCAGGTGAAGAAGGTATGGCCTGGCATAGTGATGGTGAGGCTGATTTAAAAGAGCATGGCGCTATTGCTTCATTAAGCTTTGGTGCAGAGAGAAAATTTGCCTTTAAACATAAGTCTTCTAAACAAGTTGTTCCCTTACAACTTAAACCTGGCAGCTTGTTAGTGATGAAAGGTACTACCCAACAACATTGGTTGCACCGCTTACCCCCTACCAAAAAAGTTTCTGAACCGCGAATAAACCTCACCTTTAGAACGATAGATAAGCCAGAGCTTAAGTAGTTTTAGTTTTCTGACTTAAATACATTAGTGTTCTGGCTTAAAAAATGCACAATATTCTTTAAAGAGCATTGAAGACCAACGAGTGTCAAAAAGCACATACCACGATAATTAACGCTTATTATTTATTCGCTTTAGCCGATAAAGAGTTAAAGGAATATCCTGCATCACAAGCATTGTTAACTGAGTTTGTGCATCATATTAATGGTGAGCATTATGACAATTGAAAAGAAACGGCATTACCTGTTGTACGGTAATCGCACGGTAATCTATGTGGCGAGTCTGATAGGGCTTTATTTTGATGTAAATATCGCTTATGTAGTCGCGTTAACCCTTTGGTTATGGCTACCACAGTGCTTATTACTGGAATTGAATTTACTCAAAGCGATAAAGCATTAACTTTAATAGGCAAGTTGCAAATTGCAAGGTTCAAAGTGCAATCAAAACTGAAAATTGCTAAGCACTTAGGTGGACGTAAGACGCAGTACTTGGCATCATTAAACTGTTATAAGCATCTACTTGCTTATGTGCTAATGATTGATTGCTAGAATTTTTTGCCATCTCATTAGTATTAGTAGCTGAATTTGCGGGTAAGGTTGCTATGCCTCCATGTTCATTATCAATACTAGGTAATGAGCCTACGCCATTTTTGACAGTCTGATGTAATTCATATAATTCAGCATAGGTATTCGTTAATGCTGATACCGCACTGCTATTTTCACTCGTTTGGGCTGAGCTTGATGTTGTATCGCCATCAGTACTTGTTTGTAAATAAATATCAAAGAGTTTTTGCTGTTGCTGATAATAAGACTGCATCAAATCAATATCTTTAGCGGTTTGGAAGTTCGATTTTACCTTTTCAACTTGCTCAGCTATTTTGTCATTAGCACCGTGTTGAACTGTGTTCTTTTGTTCAGGTGTTAAAATATCGCTAAAGTCAGGGCGTGGCTTTGGTTCAGGTCTGATCGGCATAACAGGTTGAATGGTATAAGCTGATGTAGAGATACCAGAAGAAGCTATTTGCATTGTCATATCACCTTGCTTAATGAGTTAAGCGTTACGCAAACCAAAGACTGACTTGATATAAAGATGATAGTGAAAGTAGGGCTAAGAAGTTGTTGTCGTTTGTAAACACTCTGCAATAAATTGTTGTCGGTATTTTGTACGATTAACGATGAGTTTTGTTGAGGGTGTTTTGTATAACACTACTTAGTATTATCGTCATTTCGAAATATGACTTAGAAGTATTACTAAGTAGTTATACCCGTTCCACTTGAAGATGCTCGTTTCAGGAAACCTGAGTGAATCATAATCAAGGCACATTTTTTTGTTAAGGGTCACTCAGGAGAATGTGCTCCTGCATTCTCTAATAAGCTACATCCATGTAGCGTCCTTAAAACAAATGTAACGACGAGTATGGTTTACTCAGGTTTCCCCAAAGGGCTGGTTTATAAACGCTTTATGCTGCGTTATTGATTTCGACAATAGAATAACTATTCTCTTCAATCAATGCCTTGCTTAAAGGCGTTTCTAATTCCAGCTGAATCCTGCATCTTCAAGTGGAACGGGTATATATCCATTAGCCTCTGTTGTGTTAGTGCGCAGTCGGGCTTAAATGCGCAGAGTCTGCTTTAACTTTTACAATAGCGCTTAACCTTGCTGTCGCCATCGCCTCTTTTATAGCAGGTCCTTTTAAACCTTGTTCAACAAAGGCCTTTGCTGTGACTTGTCTTGCTGCCTTTACTGCTGCTTGTAAATATTGTTCTTGTGGGTAAGGGCGGTTATCAAAACCTAAACGGCCTAAAAAATCAGACTTACAGGCCATTAGAAACAATTCAAACTCGTCTGGTTTGCGCCAAATATCGAGTTGGTCGAACATTTTCAACAAGGTGCTGGCTTTAAGTTCAAACGCTTTATGGCAATGTAAATGAAATTCACAGACTTTTAGTGCAAGTTGTTTGTAGTGTGAAGGTACTTTGAGTTGTCGGCAGATTTTCTCAACTAAAGGTAAACCTGATTTTTCATGGCCTTTATGGCTGGGCCATAATTTATCTGGGGTTATGCCTTTACCTAAGTCATGGCATAAGGCAGCAAAACGCACTGCCGTTTTATGGTCACTTTGCTCAACAGGCAAGGCTTGTGTTAACAAAACGGCTTGTTGTAATACCATCATGGTGTGTATACCACTGCATATTTCAGGATGCCAAAGCGCAGGGTTGGGAATACCCCACAAAACGTCCAGCTCTGGCCATAACTCTTTTAAGGCATTACATTGTTTTAGCACTTTAAAAAATACTTCAGGACTGCCTGAATGAGTGTCAGAACTAGCGCCCCCATCAGCCAAGCTTAATTGCATTTCTTGCCAAACACGTTCAGGCGTTAAGCTTTGTAACTCGCCACTGGCACTTATTTCCTGCATTAGCTTGAGTGTTTCATCGGCAATGGTAAAGCCGTATTTATGATAACGGGCGGCAAAACGTGCTACGCGAAGCACACGCAAAGGATCTTCAACAAAAGCATCACTGACATGGCGTAAAATACGATCGTTAAGATCGTTTTGGCCATTGTAGGGATCAATTATTTCACCGTTGTCATGCATAGCCATGGCATTAACAGTTAAATCTCGACGTTTTAAATCTTCTTCAATAGTTACATCAGGGGCGAAGTAACAGCTAAAACCGGTATAACCTTGGCCTTGTTTACGTTCAGTACGGGCTAGGGCATATTCTGCTTTGGTTTTGGGATGTAAGAATACAGGGAAATCTTTACCGACTTGCTGATAACCGAGCGCTTTCATTTGTTCAACACTGGCACCAACCACTAAATAATCTTTGTCTTTGATGGGACGATTAAGCAGCTTATCGCGTACCGCACCACCGACTAAATAAGTGTTAAGTTGGCTATTTTTAATTTCAGAGTTGTTGGTTAGCAAAGTACGACCAAAATGAAGCGAATGTTAACTAAAGTGTATCATAATAGCGTGATAAGTTCAGAGGTAGTCAATGAACAAAGCAGTAATGAATACTGCTTTGTTTTCACCCTAGGTCTTTAGAATCAATATCTAAAGTTGATAGTTAAAGGAGATCGTTAAAATTGGTAGTTAACACCCAGATTAACCGTGGTTCCTAAACCTTTGATATTGTAACCGCCATAGGTGTAACCTTGAGATTTGGTTGGATAGTAATCTTGGTTGAATAAATTTTCCACCCCAATAAAAGTCGACCAATCAGTCGCGAAGTTATAGCTGCCGCTTAAGTTTACAATTTGATAGCTATCAATAGGGCCTTGATCGCCAACATACTCACCATCAACGGCCTCAAAGCGTTTACGGTCGCCGACATACAAATAATTAATAGCGACACTGATATCATTATTCGGGGTCCAGTTCACATTGAACGTTGCCTTAGGTGGACTGATTTGTTTTGCTCCTAAATAAACATCGGCTTCGGTATTTTTACCTTCAACCCAGCTATAGGTGGCATTTACGGCCCATGCATCATTAATTTCATAATTGATTAACGCTTCGTAACCATAGATTTCTTGTGGTGCGCGAACAGGTACATAAACTCCGGTAGCTTCATTAAATTTATTAGTCGTGCCTAACTCAGAAGTACTGAAATAAGTCGCAAACTCGAAGTGTACTTGTTCAAAATCAGAACTAAAACCGAGTTCATAATTGTCAATTACCGAGGCTTCAGTGCGAATAAGTGAAATATCAGTGACGCTGGCGGTACGTAACAAACGACCGGTATCAGAAATATCAGCACCTTGTGAGTAACTGACAAAAGGACTAAAAAGTGGCAGTGCATTATATTTTATGCCGATATTATAGGTGGTGGCTTTATAATTTAAGGTATCGCCAGTAACGTCAACAGGTACTGAGCATTGGTCTATTTTTTTACATAACTTGAGCGTACTGTAATCATTAACCGTTAAATCAATATCCTCTTGTCTGACACCTAATTTAATCACAAGATCATCATTGTAAATAAGTTTGGTTTGTAAAAATCCAGCGAGGTTTTTCATATCCATTTCGGGCACCCAAATCCTGCCATCTACCATGGGCTGAGACGTAACATCATTGAGGGCATCGATTCCGTAAATAAAGGTTGCTTCAAGGGAGCCACCATTATCAAAGTTGAAATCTACTAAGGTATTTAAGGTGACGCGTAAACCAGTCTTTTCTGAATTTATTAACGACTGTCCGCCAGTATAACCCCCATCTAGATTTGCTAATGTTGGAGAATAAAAGAAAATATTTTCAACCTCTTGGCTATAAAGGTCGACCATTAGCTGTGTTTGTTCAAAAACTTCATCATCTACATATTTGAGCATTATGTTTTGATTGGTAGGACCTTGTGGATCACCTAAGACTGATTTACCTTCAGGAACAGGGATCGCTTGAGTTTTGTCCCCCGTATTGATATTTCCAATTTGATCGATTAAATCAACGTCTTGTTTTGATTGGTAGTAGTTATAAGTGAATTGCAACGATTTTTCATCGTCAAAGTGATAACCCACTTTAGCAAAATAATCTTGCATAACGGCATCAGAAAGACCGTATTTTAGCCCTAAAATATCGCCGTCAGCATCACGTTGTAAGCCATTTTTTTCATAACTGGCGTTCAATACATAGTTGAAGTTATTTACTTCACCGTTAATACCACCTTCATAACGTTGACCGACTGAGTCTTCTGTTTCTATCGCACTAAAGCGACTTGAAACACTCGCATGACCGCTTAACGCTTTATCACTATTTGCTTTTTTAGTGATGTAATTAATAATACCGCCCGCCGCGCCATTGCCATAAATAGAAGTAGCACCCTTAATCACTTCTATACGCTCAATAACACTAGCATCAAGTGTTCTAATACCTAAGGCGCCATTACGTAATGGTGTTGATTGTGGCACGCCGTCAATCATCACTAATGGGGAACGTCCACGAAGAGTTTGTCCTGAATTACTTGAAGTACCGGTGCTAGGCGCCATGCCAGGGACAAGGTTTGCTAATAAGCTTTGGATTTCAGAAGAAACTTTTAACTGCGCGGCAATTTGTTTCTGGGTGATAACGGTTATGGAAGCGGGTACTTCATCAATGCTTTCAGCAATGCGACTGCCGGTAACTATAATTCGCTCAATATCTTTCTCTTTAGACTGTTCTTTAGATTGTTGTTGAATTTTGTTTGCATCAGATTGCAGAGCTTGACTGTGTACTTGGCCACTGATAATAAGTGCCAATAGGGTTAGGGATGTTTTTAACACCGTGTATTCCTTCTAAATATTTAAGGTAAGTAACTAATTGAATGTATCTTAATGATAATTGTTATCATTTGCAATTGAATGTTACGCATTTACTCTAAATACATCTACTCTTTGACATCCATCAAACAAGCAGTTAATTTTGTACCCTACTTTTCCTTCCTAGCACACGCCATGTATCGCAATTTTTTCTCATTAAGTGAATTACCTTTTTCAATATCTCCTGATCCTAAATATTTGTTTATGAGTGATCGCCATAGAGAGGCACTGGCTCATCTAACTTATGGTTTAGGTGAGGTTGGCGGTTTTGCGCTATTAACAGGTGAGGTTGGTACCGGTAAAACAACTATTAGTCGTTGTTTAATGGAGCAATTACCTGAAAATACCCAAGCGGCTTTTATTTTAAATCCAACACTTTCTAGTAAAGAGCTTTTGGCTACTTTGTGTGATGAATTAAAGATTCGTTATCGAAAAACAGATGCCAGTTTAAAAACTCTAACCGATAAAATTGCAGAAAAGCTGTTGAAAAATCATGAAAATGATATCAATACCTTATTAATTATTGATGAAGCTCAGCACTTACAGCCTGAAGTACTTGAACAATTACGTTTACTTACCAATTTAGAAACGAATACTAAAAAATTATTACAGGTGATTTTGATTGGTCAGCCAGAATTACAGCAATTATTGCAGCGTCGTGATTTGCGTCAATTAGCACAGCGTATAACCGCTAGATATCATTTAATGCCGTTAACAAAACAAGAGCTAAGCCAATATATTCAACATCGATTAATGGTTGCTGATTGCGCAAGGCCACTTTTTGATAAAGCAGCGTTGAACAAAATACATCAATTTTCTCAAGGCATCCCACGACTTACTAACTTATTATGCCATAGCGCATTGATGCTGGCGTATAACCAAAATGACAGTGTGGTAAATAAAAAGACGGTTATTGCGGCAGCAGACCGTGCATTAGGAGAAGACCTAACTAGTAAACAAGGTCACGGCCATTATAACCGTGCTTTGATGCTTGCTACTGGATTAAGCCTTGCCGCCTTTTTTGCTTTAGCGGGTTTTTGGTGGGGACAAACGCCGACACCAATTAATGAATTAGTGGTAACTAATCAACAAGAACAAGTGAGTAATACCGAAGAAGAAATAGAACCCGTGCGAGATAAAAAAATTATTGCACAAACTGCTGTTTATCCAGAAAAAACGCTTCAAGAAGCGGCTACTTTAGCTAAAGAAGTTGTTACCGAAAAGACGATTAATAATGCTGAAGTTCAGAATAAAGCGCTGAAGGTGGCAGCTGTAACAAAGACAGTTGATACAAGTAAAACAGATGAGGCGCTAATCGTCAGTGCTGATAAACCAAGGTTAATGAATAAAACTAGCCAAGCGGTAACTAATACTGATGTGAACTATCAAGTAACTAAAGTTGAAGGTGTTTCCAATGATTTATTAGCTCGTTTTCAAGCGGCAATTGATGAGACAGAAACGAACAATAAAGCAACGAATGATTATCAAGGTGACTTTTCTGCTACAGATGAACAATCATCAAATGAGTTAAGTGATGCTAATACATTAGCTTTTGATATGAATGAGGCGGCAAGCATTAAACCATTATCTCAAATGTCACAACAGCTACAAAATGCATTACCTAGCTTACAGTTTGAACAACATATTTATGCATCTGATGGTGAGGGTTGGGTAAAGGTGAATGGTCGTGATCGTTATGAAGGTGATTCGATAGGCGATAACTTGATTGTTGATAAAATATTACCTCAGCAAGTTATTCTTTCTTTTCGAGGTGAAAAATTCAGTTTACCCGCATTAACTAACTGGTGATCCATAAGAGGCTAATCATCTAATAAATAAAAATTATTTTCTTATTTTAATACCAAAAATGTATCGTTTCGCGCAAAATTTTAAAAGCTAACTAAACTTAAGTCTAACGCCATCATCTCAGTTTAGTTAGGACTACCAACGTCATGAAACGCCAATCCATATCAACAAGAATTAATATAATTCTTGCCTTTATCTCTGTTGTTATCCTCGTTTTCTCGCTCACTGTCATATACCTTAGTTCCCAAATTAGTAATGCCACGGAGCGCGTTGCTGATTATGACTTACCTGAGGCGCTAAATACCTTGGCTATGTTGGAAGAGTTAGGTGATATGAACTCTAACTTACTGGAGTATTTATTAGGTGAGGAGGAGGAACAGCAGGAATACTTTAGCAATTTTGATGAGTTTATTCGTTTTCGAGAGCTAATCCCTACAAATATCAAAGAACAAAATACTATCGAACAGGTAGTTCGTTTAGTTGAAGGCCATAAAAGTAAAGCCATTAGCCAAGTATTTGAGGTTTACTCGCCAGAAAAAGAGCGTAAAGCAGCGAATGAAATAAATAATTTAATTATTAATGTCGGCAAACCATTAGAAATATTGCTTGATGAAATGAAGGATGAAGAGATAGCGGATGTGGGCTCGGCAAACGATCCGCAAGATGTTATCGATGATGATTTACCCGGCGTACGCTTTTATTTAGAACTTGTTGATGAAGCGGGGGATATGCTTGCTGATTTAGACAGATTTGTTTTAGATGATACTAATGCTAAAAAGTCATTTTTTAATAATGCCTTACAGTTTGAAACCTATTTAGCGCAGTTAAAGCCGTTAGAACAAAAACCACAAGAAATTATTCGTATTAATGAAATTGAGCGCTTATTCGGTGAATTAAAATCGGGTGGTGCTAACATTTTTGAAGAATATCGTACCCACAATAAAATATCCGCCACTAAAGCGATTGATGATTTAGAACATCAAACCTTCACCCAGGCAGAAAAAGTACTTGATACCTTGTCAGATAATGCCCGCCGGGAAGTGAAAAAATCAATGGCTATTCTCTCGAACATATCTAAGAATATCTCCATCGTTTTGATCATCTCTACTTTGCTGATCATTGGCTTAGTGATTAGTATGATTATCAATACAAGGCGAACAATTTTTATTCCTCTTGCTCAAGTAACCAATGCGATAGAAAAGCTTCGTAGAGGCGAACGAAATTTTGAGTTAACGACTTATAATCGTAATGATGAACTAACCGATATTTTATCTAACCTAGAACAATTTCAAATAGAGTTAAGTGAGTTAGATGGATTACGTGATAATCAACAAAAAATTCAAGAAGAATTATTAGTTGAACGTGATAATGCCACCCAATCTTATCAACAATTACAAGAAACTCAGGGTAAGTTAATCGCCACCGAAAAAATGGCTTCACTAGGTACCTTGGTTGCCGGTGTCGCTCATGAGGTAAATACACCGCTAGGGGTGAGCGTCACTATGGCAAGTACCCTTTCATCTAATATAATGCATTTTTTAACGGATGTTAAAACGGGTGTATTGAGTCGCTCTAAATTAGAAACCTTTGAAAGTGAGTCGATACAGTCTTTAGCGTTACTGGAAAGTTCACTTCAGCACGCAGCCCAACTCATTCACAGTTTTAAACAGGTTGCCGTCGACCAAACAAGCAGTAAACGCAGAGAGTTTAATTTACTCGATACCTTGAATGAAATAACACAAACCTTGCATCATAAAATTAAGCGCACCAATATTCACTATGAAATAGAAGGACCTAAAGATATTTACTTAGATAGCTTCCCCGGGCCTTTAGGGCAGGTCATCACTAATTTATTTAATAATTCCATGTTACATGGTTTTGATGGCAAAGAAGAGGGCGCAATTAAAATCCGCTTTAACCTCTTAGGTGATGAGGTGCGATTACTCTTTAGTGATAATGGCGTTGGTGTGAAAGAAGATAGTTTAAAAAAAATATTTGACCCTTTTTTTACCACTAAGTTAGGTAAAGGTGGATCGGGACTAGGACTAAATATAGTACATAGCATTATCACCAATTTGATGGGCGGAGATATACATGTTGAAAGCCGTATTGGCACAACGTTTGAAATTAAGCTGCCTTTAGTCGCACCACATCAGAGGGAAAGTAATCATGAGTGATTTTATTTTAAATCTTGTTGATGATGAAGAAGAAGACGAAATCACCAATAGTCAACTTTGGAAAGTAGCGATTGTTGATGACGAAGCCTCGGTCCATGATGTGACTAAACTGGCTTTATCCAATACAACCATTCAAGGAAAAAAATTAGAGTTTATCAGTGCCTACTCTGGAGAAGAAGGCTTTACTTTATTGCAGAATAACCCTGATTGCGCAGTGGTATTGCTTGATGTAGTTATGGAGTCGTCAGATGCTGGTCTGCTTTTAGCTCAACGTATTCGCAGTGAACTCAAGCAAACCAATTTACAAATTATTTTACGAACAGGTCAGCCTGGTTATGCCCCAGAAGAAGATATTATATCAAAATACGAAATAAATGATTATAAGACCAAAAGTGAATTAACCCGTGATAAGTTGTTCACGTCTCTGGCTACCGCGATTCGTTCTTTCAGTCACTTAGAAGCACTGGAAAGTAGTAAAGAAGGTTTGAGAAATGTCATCAATGCCTCAGCAAACTTAATGAAAGAGCGATCTATTCATGAATTTGCCAGTGGTGTGTTACAACAAATTAATGCTTTATTTAATTTATCTGCGCAAGGGATTTTCTGTGTATCGCAACGTCCGTTTAAAGGACCTCATGAATTTAAGAGTAGTACCACAAACTCATTTTTAGTCGTTGCCGCTACTCCAGAATATAATGACATTTATGGGAAAGATATCCATGATATTTCCTCTGGTATTGCTGCAAATATTGCTCAGCGAGCACTAGCAGATAAAAAACATGTTTTAGAGGCAAACTTTACCGCACTATATTTGAGTACGCCGTCTAAGTGGCAGGGCGTTGTCGTTATCGAAGGCGGGTTAAATTTAAGTGAGGTCGATGAAGAGTTATTAAAAGTATTTTGTTTAAATATTGCCGTTGGTTTAGAGAATGCAAAATACTTTAGTCACCTTAATCGCTCTGCTTATTATGATAAATTGACTGATTTATATAATAGAGAAGGCTTAGTACAATTTTCAGCAGGTATAAATACGCAAGCTGATCAATCAGTGAGTTTATATATCATTGATATAGACTACTTTCATGATATTACCGATAGCTTAGGTTATGAGTTTTCTAATGATGTTTTGCTGGCAATGACCTCTACCTTAAAACGTATTTTTAATGAAAAGGCCAGTATAGCGCGATTACATTCTGATGTTTTTGCCGTATTGGTTGCCGATTCTACTTGGACATTAAACAACTTAATCGCTGAATGTTCGCGTCCGTTTATGCTCGCGGGAAATTCTATGCGTTTAGGGGTTTCTTTAGGTGAATCGCACAGTGAGGCTAAACAAGAAAACTTGGATATTGAGTTACTGTTACGTCAGGCTAAAATGGCATTAAAGGTTGCTAAAGAAAGTAAACGAGGTATGGCACAGGCGTTTGAACCACAGTTTGAAAAAGATACCTTAAGTCGTCGGAATATATTGGCAGAATTTAGAAATGCGCTGGTGCAGGAAGAGTTGTTTTTAGTGCTACAACCTAAAACATCGATGTCTTCTGGCGACGTTGTCGGTTATGAAGCATTAGTACGTTGGCAGCATCCAGATAAGGGCATAATTCCTCCTAACGCTTTTATTCCTATTGTAGAGCAAGCAGGACTATATTTTGAGCTAGATATGTACGTATTTAGGCATTCTTTAAATATTATCAAAAACTATCCTCAAATCAATAAACCGATATCAGTGAATGTTTCTGCCAATTCTTTACATCATAATGAATTTATTGACGAGCTAAAAGCTATCATCAAAGAGGAGCAAGCTGACTTAACAAACATAGAGTTAGAGATCACAGAAAATGCGTTAATCCGCAGTGATATGGCTATTCAACATTTAAATGCATTAAAAGATTTAGGTTTTACCCTTTGTCTTGATGACTTTGGTGCAGGTTATTCATCCTTGGCATATCTAGTGAAATTACCCCTTGATGTTATTAAAATTGATCGGGCGTTTATTAGTTATATTACTGAAGATAAAAGATCCTTAGTATTACTTAAAGGCATGCTGCAAATTTGTCATGATTTAAATAAAAAGGTTGTGGTTGAAGGGGTAGAAACGCAAGAACAAGTTGATTTATTAACTCAGTACGATGTCGATGTAGCGCAAGGTTTTTTCTATTTTAAACCTATGTCCATTGAAGATATTTTAAAGAAAGCATTGTGATTATTAGCTAAAAAAATGCCCCGGTAAGTGAGTACTTATCGGGGCTTTTTAATTATGTTATCGCGTAACGATAGAATAATTTATTGCCAAGCAGGCATTTTCGCTTCAAAGGCTTTAATCGTATCAAGCTTATCTAACGTCCAACCGACACTATCGACACCATTTTCTAAGCTATATTGTTGAAATTCATTCAAGCTAAACTTAAAAGATAATTCGCCACAAGTAACGGTATTATTTGGTAAATCAACGGTAAGTGTTAATTGAGCATCAGGAGATAGTTTAAATAATTGCTCTATCTCTGCTTCGCTTAATTTAATTGGTAAAAGACCCACGTTGATACAGTTCCCGTAAAAAATATCAGCAAAACTTGACGCTAGAATAACTTTAAAACCATATTCTTGTAGGGCCCAAGGTGCGTGCTCACGACTTGAACCACAACCAAAGTTTTCACCGGCTAATAAGATACTTGCGCCTTTATATTCTGGCTTGTTGATAACAAAGTCAGGATTTTCCTGCGTGCCATCATGATCTAAGTAGCGGCTATCGTGAAACAAGTGCACGCCAAACCCTACGCGTTCAGTTTTTTGTAAAAACTGCTTAGGGATGATTTGATCGGTATCGACGTTTGCAACATCTAATGGCACAACCAAACCTGTATGTGTGTTAAATTTTTCCATTTTCTTTTCCTTACCTTACCGTAGGCGGCTTTACTTTCAACAAAAGTGTTCGCGCTAGGGGGGTTAATTTTATCTGCAAAGCGCGATTAAAATCACGCCTACATGAATTAATTACCTAAAACAGGTCCATCGTTACGCGTTTAAATCAACAAAGTGACCAGTGATAGCTGCGGCGGCAGCCATTTCAGGGCTCACTAGGTGAGTACGACTACCACGACCTTGGCGACCTTCAAAGTTACGGTTACTGGTTGATGCACAACGATCACCTTCTTCAAGGACATCATCATTCATACCCAAACACATTGAGCAACCTGGTAAACGCCATTCAAAACCAGCATCGGTGAATATTTTATCTAAACCTTCACTTTCTGCCTGTTCTTTAACGCGATATGAGCCAGGAACGATAATGGCATCAATAGTATCGACTACTTGCTGTCCTTCATACTTTTGAACAACACCTGCAGCGGCGCGTAAATCTTCAATGCGTGAGTTAGTACAAGAGCCAATAAATACTTTGTTCACTTGAATATCTGTCATTTTAGTACCGGCAGTTAAGTCCATGTACTTCAGTGCATTAATACAAGACTCTTTCTCAACTGGGTCACTGAAGTCTTCAGGTGAAGGCACAATGCCGTCGACACTAATAACTTGGCCCGGGTTTGTGCCCCAAGTGACTTGTGCTTTAATATCTTTTGCTTCAAGTGTTAATACGGCATCAAATGTTGCATCAGTATCAGATTTTAAGTTGGTCCAATCAATAACAGCTTGCTCAAATACGTCACCTTTCGGGGCGTACTCTTTACCTTCTACATAATCAAAAGTTGTTTGGTCCGGTGCAATTAAACCTGCTTTTGCGCCAAATTCGATGCTCATATTACACACTGTCATGCGCTCTTCCATACTTAGCGCTTCGATAGCTTCGCCACAGTATTCAACTACATAACCTGTTGCGCCAGCACTACCTGTTTTACCGATAATGGCTAAGATAATATCTTTGGCACTAATACCGGCACCGACATGACCTTTAACTTCAATTTTCATCGTTTTTGCTTTATTTTGACGTAAAGTCTGTGTCGCAAAAACATGTTCTACTTCAGAGGTGCCAATACCAAACGCAAGGGCACCAAATGCACCGTGGGTTGCGGTATGTGAGTCACCACAAACAATAATAGTACCAGGTAATGTTAAACCTAGTTCAGGCCCAATAACATGTGCAATGCCTTGGTTTTTATGACCCATATCAAAAAGTTCGATACCAAAGTCTTTACAGTTAATGGCCAACGCACGTAATTGGTTGGCAGCGCCTTCACCGGCAGCATCAATTTTAATTGAACGCGTTGAAATATTATGATCCATGGTCGCAATAGTACGTTCAGGATGACGTACTGGGCGGTTATGAAAACGTAAATTTGCAAAAGCTTGTGGAGAGGTCACTTCATGGATTAAATGACGGTCAACATACAATAATGGTGTTTCACCTTTAGCTTCTTCAACTAAGTGAGTTTGCCATAACTTTTCATACATGGTTTGCGGGCTAGTTATTGTCATCTTATGCGCTCTCTTCTTTCTGGGCATCAATGTATTTACAAATATAGTCACCTACTTCACTGGTAGACTTTGCATTGCTTCGTTCGTTTGCTGGTAATAAATCAGCGGTTAATATGCCATTATCTAGTGCGCTAGATACTGCATCTTCAATCGCTTTTGCTGCAGCGCCTTGATTTAAGCTGAAACGTAACATTAAGGCGGCAGATAAGATTTGTGCAATAGGATTAGCAATGCCCATGCCTGCGATATCTGGAGCACTACCGCCTGCAGGTTCGTACATACCAAAACCGTCACTGTTTAAGCTTGCTGAAGGTAATAGACCCATAGAGCCGGTGATCATGGCGCAAATATCTGACAAAATATCACCAAATAAGTTAGGACAAAGCATTACGTCAAACTGGTTAGGATCGCGTACTAACTGCATAGCAGCGTTATCAACATAAAGATGTTCTAACTCTACTTCAGGATATTCAACGGCAACTTCAATGACAACTTGACGCCATAATTGACTAGTAGCCAATACATTGGCTTTATCAACAGAAGTTACTTTGTTATTGCGCTTTTGTGCTGCTTGAAAGGCAAGGTGTGCAATACGTTTTATTTCACGACGTGAATAAAACATAGAATCAAAGCCTGTTTCTTCTTCACCTTCACCGCGACGACCTTTTGGCTCAGCAAAGTAAATATCGCCAGCTAATTCACGAATAACCAATACATCAAAACCTTGTGAAGATATATCACTTCGTAAAGTAGACAGTGCTGATAACGAAGGTTGTAAAGTCGCAGGACGCATATTACAAAACAAATCAAAGTGACCACGTAAACCTAATAAAGCGCAGCGCTCTGGTTGCTCTGTTGGCGGTAAGTTTGCCCATTTAGGACCACCTACGCTGCCAAATAAAATAGCATCGCTAGCTTCACAGCCTGCCATGGTTGAATCTGGCAAGGCATTACCGTGGTTATCAATGGCAGCACCACCAATATCAAAATCTTCAGTGTTTATTTCAAAATCAAACTTATTTGCTACTGAGGCTAATACTTTTTTAGCTTCAACCATGACTTCAGGGCCGATACCATCACCGGCTAAAATTGCTATGTTGGACATGTTTATAACCTTTTTAATTATGTAGGCGGGAACTTGTTCGCGCTGCTAACATAAGCGCGAACAAGTTCCCGCCTACTTTATTTATGATGAAGACGAGATGTTAATCGCGTTATGTTTATTATTACTTGCCGGTTTATTTGTCTGCTTTTAACTGCGCAATTGTCATCGCTCTATGGATGCTGTTTAGTGCATTAATTAATGCTTGTCCTGACGCTTCAATAACATCAGTTTCTAGACCGTAACCATGGAAATTTCTTCCTTGCCAAGTGATCACTAAATCGGCTTGGCCTAAACCGTCTTCACCTGAGCCTTTGTTTGATATTTTGTAATCACTGACTTCAAACTCTATATCAACACTTTGTTTAATTGCTTGATAAAGCGCATCAACTGGACCATTACCTGTGGCTGCGTGAACCTTAGTATTTTCTTTATCTTCTGTTACATCACCGGAGATAAGCTTAATACTAGCGGTAGAAAACTCGCCATCACCACACTGCACATTAATAGTGTCTAATTGGAAAAAGTCTTTTAAATCTTTTTGTTGTAACTTGAAGACTAACGCTTCTAAATCATCATCAAATACTTGACCTTTTTTATCCGCCAAAGTTAAAAAATCTGCGTATAGTTCTTCAATATCATATTCACTTTCTTGATAACCTAAGCTTTCCATACGGTGTTTAATCACATGACGACCGCTTCGAGAAGTAAGGTTTAATTTTGTTTTAGCGATACCGACACTTTCAGGTGTCATGATTTCATAAGTATTACTGGCTTTTAACATGCCATCTTGATGAATACCTGACGAGTGACTAAAAGCATTACCGCCAACAATAGCCTTGTTTAATTGCACAGGCATATTACAGACGGTGCTTACTAACTTTGATACGCGTGCTATTTCTTGATGATTGATATTGGTTTTTACACCTAACAAGGCTTGGCGAGTTTGCATGATCATCGCAACTTCTTCTAACGAGCAGTTACCCGCACGTTCGCCAATACCGTTGATAGTACATTCAATTTGACGGGCACCGGCTTGAACTGCTGCCATAGAGTTAGCAACAGCTAAACCTAAATCGTTATGACAATGAACAGAAATTATCGCTTGATCAATATTAGGTACGCGATTAAACAAGTCAGTAATGATGCCTTGGAATTCAAAGGGCAGGGTATAACCTACGGTATCAGGAATATTTACTGTAGTAGCGCCAGCTTTAATCGCACTTTCAACCATGCGACATAAATTATCAATAGGAGTACGACCAGCATCTTCACAAGAAAATTCAACGTCATCAGTGAATTTTCTTGCGTGTTTAACAGCATGTACTGCCATTGCTTCTACATCGCTAAACTCTTTACGTAATTTTTGTTTAACGTGAACATCAGAGGTTGAAATAAAGGTATGAATACGAAATTGGTCAGCAACCTTTAATGCTTGTGCACAGGCATCGATATCTCCTTCTACAGCGCGGGCTAAGCCACATACACGTGCATTTTTAACTGTGCGGGCAATTTGTTGAACTGATTCGAAATCACCAGGAGAAGAAACAGGAAAACCGACTTCCATTACATCTACCCCTAAACGTTCAATCGCCAAGGCTATTTGCAGTTTTTCATGGACCGATAAGCTGGCATTCAATGCTTGTTCACCATCACGTAAGGTGGTATCAAAAATTATAACTTGGTCATTGTTCACTTTATTGCTAGAAGCGTGTGGGTTGCTCATATGTGCCTGTCCTTTAAATCTTTGCTGATGTCAGTGGTTCAATTATCACTATTAACTGCGGACATAAAAAAACCCGCGATTGTTAGCGCGGGTTTTATTTTATTTCTACTTAGTTCTCAATATTTAAACTTTTGAAGAAGCAACAAAACCTAGCCGCGCATGCTGAGTGCGAGGAGGAGGAGGTTAGTCTTAATGTGCTTAATCAATTTAGTCATTATATGTTTCGTTATTAGCATCTGTGTAAAAATACGAAAAAAGCTAATAAATATTCTTTTTAAGTGAAAACTATTCAATACATTAAAAATAACGCATTTGCCTTGTAAGTGTCAATGGCTAGTCAAATATATATTTGATATTAGCTATGGCAATACTGTCTATACTAGTGCTGTTAGTTATAATGCACCATCTTAAGTTGTGAAAAATAATCACTAAGTTTGATTTTTTCAGCTAACGCCTCTGCAGTTGCTCTTTTTAGATTACTTCTTATGTGATTGTCATCGCGATATATCAACTCTCCGTTAATATATGTTTGACAATATTCGGGCCCACATAAGTGTTCAGTTGGGATGATTGCATTAACGTTATGATGATTATTGGCAACCTCTCTGATCATTTCATCGCTATACTTATGCCAGGAATAAACTGCTTTTGAATCTAATACTTTAAATTTTTCAGGATCGCATTTCTGACGGAAAAGCTGGGTGTTCTGAGCGAAAGCACATTCATTTAGGTTTTTATTAGGCCGTGGAATATCTGATAAAAGTAATATTGTTTTATCACTAAGTTGAGTTAACAATGGCTCAAAAGCTACTTTACTTAAGTTAGCGCCAATTTCTGGGAATTTATTTTCGAGGCTGGTATTAGATAAGTTCTCTTGATGCTCATCGGTATAATGCATGCGTATTTGCCCAGACCATGCCGATGCAAGTATGACTAATTCAATCGAACGGTCTTCTTTAAGCCAATTAAGTGTTGCGTTGTTTCTAAAAGTACAGTTTTCATTGAATTGTGGGTACTTAGGGTAGTGCGATTTAATGTAAGCTGAGTTTAAATAAGCTGGGCATTTTCTTGGTGCTATAACGACGGAAATATTTTGCTGTTTTGCTAGTTGGTGAAGTATTTGCCCCCAGTGTAATGAATGACTATCGCCCCAAACTATTGCTCTGTATTTTGCATTTCCCCAAGGGGAGCCAACCACGCAGAATTTTTCATCAATGCCAGCTATCGGGGATATTTGTTCGATGCAAGGTAGCGCGCGCATTAGCTTATTATTACTAATTGCTGCTAAGTCATTACTAACACGGATAGGAAACCCTTTAGTTAGCAATACACTTGCTATTAATAAGACTGAAATTCCTGTCGCATACGCCGTTATTTTTAATATTTTTTTATCGCTATAGTCTTGATAGCGATAACGGTTTTCGATAAATCTCCATGAAAGATAACCTGCAATTAAGCTGATTAAAATAAGTATGGAAATCTCAATAGTATTAAAGGCTCTTTCATTAATATATATACGATAGAAGACAATAATTGGCCAATGCCATAAGTAAGATGAATAAGAAATCTTACCTATAAATACTAGTGGTTTACTGGCTAATAGTCGCGATATTCTGGTGTGTTGCTGGTATAAGCTATAAATAATCAAGGCTGTTGCTAAAGTAGGTATTAGCGCTAAATATCCAGGATAGGCGTCATGTTCAGTGATAAAAAATAAGCTATAAAATATGGCTGTTAAGCCAGTAAATGAAAGCACATTAACGAGTGTTTTTTGTTTAGTTTTAAGTGAAGGTATAAAATGTATTAATGCGCCTAAACCAAGCTCCCAAGCGCGTGTGGGTAACATGTAAAAGGTAAAGTTGGGGTGGGTGTTAATTAGACTTAGATTGAGGACGAACGTCGATAATATTATTATGACTATGCTCCAAAATATGCCTCTTATTTTTCCTATTTTATAGGCAGTTAGTACGATGAAGGGGTAGAAAAAGTAGAACTGCTCCTCAATTGATAGTGACCACATATGCACTAAGGGTGATATTTGTGTTGATAGATCAAAGTACCCTGAGTTTTTCATGAACCAAACATTAGCCATGAATAGAGTAGAAAACTCTGCACTTTTTGCTAATTGGTAATACTTGTCAGGAGATAGTATCAAAGCAGCGAATACAACTGTGACTAAAATCATAGTTAGTGCGGCAGGTAGTAAACGCTTTGCCCTGCGAGCATAAAAATTGCGGTAAGAAAATTGTTGTTTTTTTACCGAGGTTATAATAATACTCGTAATTAAATAGCCTGAGATAACATAGAAGATATCTACACCAATAAAGCCACCAGAGAGCTGTTCGATACCTGCATGGAAGATAATTACAGCTAATACGGCGATAGCTCTTAGGCCATCAATTTCTGCACGGTAAGATATCTTTTTGATCATATTGTAGTGCTCATTAACGTTTTTACTCGGGAAGAAGTCTGTGTGATGTTTACTAATTATTACTTGATTAGGTCAGTATAAATATTTTCCAATCGTTTACCTTGTTTAACGACATCAAAATTTCTCTCTATATGTGCAACCCCTTGAACAGAGAAGTTATTTCTTGTTGTGTTTGAAGTGAGTAATAAAAGTAACGCTTCTGCTAACATTGCGGTATTTTTTTCGGGGACTAAAATCCCCGTACTTTCATGAACTACAGCCTCGGCAACGCCACCTGTATCAAAAGATACCACAGGAGTACCCATAGCTTGCGCCTCTAAAAATACAGTGCCCAAGCCTTCTTCATTACCACGAGATAAGGTAATGCTTGGCGCACACATTAACCAAGCGCTTGCCATTAAGGCTTTTACTTGTTCCTTATTTTTCCGACCTAAAAAGCTTACATTGTTTAATGAACTCGCTTGTTCTTTCAGTGCTTTACTCTCAGTACCGTCACCGATAATAATTAATTCGGTTTCAGGGGATGCTTTATTGATAGTTTTCATTGCCTGTAGTAGATATTGGCAGCCTTTTTGTTTAATTAACCGACCAATAAATAAAATACTTGGATGTTTTGTTTTATCACCGGTAGGACAAAAGAACTGAGTATCAATACCAGTATAATGCTGAATTATTTTATTTTCGGGGCAACCACGGCTTACTAATTTTTTCTTAATAAAATTAGAAACAGCTAGAATAATATCGGAGTTTTGAAAAACGACTTCTCTGTGTTTTTTATTATATGAATGTTTATCTTTTTGCGTTATATCTGAGCCATGAAAGGTTGTTATTAAGGGCAAATCAAGTTGTTTAGCTATTGGGGTACAGTAATACCCGCCTTTGCCGAAGTGCGCATGAAGCAAACTAGCTTGTTGGCATGATAATGCCTCCTTCCAGTTATTATTCACATAACCAAAAACCTCTAAAGCAAGCCTATCTACTCGTGGTAACTTCGAGTATTCATTCATCACACAATAATCAGCGCCTTGAATTAATGATATTCCAGTAACATCTTTTTCAAAACCGATAAAGACTGGTTTAATGTTTGGAAGATTAAGTGCTTGGCTAGCAACAAAGGTATTAGAATTTGGCAAAACCTTCTTGGTAAAGGTTAGTACTTTTTTAGTCATACTTTAGTCTTTGTCTTATGATGTTATTCGGGCTTATTCTTGTAAACGTCTAATCTTACTACGGACTCTCGATACATTAGAGTCTTTTGTATAACGACCCTTTTGCACATGACGAATTTGGAATACACCATCGATATCTAACGGGGTACCTTCGCTGGAAATTAACCACTTAAATGCGGTATCTTCATAAGTTTTACGCCAGCGATCATCTTCTGTTTGAAACATTTTTAATTTTTCACAATAACCGATAGCGCGTGCTACATCACCATGCACTATTTGAAAAGCACCTTTGGCTTTATCACGAGAATGTAAGCTAAAACCTTCAGCATCAATGTCGACTAATTGTGGTTCACTATCTTGACGTAACATAGGATCATCTTGCGCCAACATTTCGGTAGTGCGTTCTTGCTGGGGATAGTACAAGCTTTCTTGTTTACCTTGAAGTTGTTCAGCTAATGAGTCTAAGCAGTTTTCATGAAAGATAATGTCGCAATCGGTAAACCATAACCAGTCAGCATCTGTTGAGCGAGCGGCTAAATTTCGGCCTATACCACGTCTAAATAATTTACCCTTTGATAAGGCTTGAAAATTCCAAGTGACATTATCCACGCTTTTTTGATTAAAAAAATCTAATACTGCTTGGCTTTTAACATCTTCTTTAGCGTAAAAAACGGTAACTGTCAGGGCACACTTTGTCGGTGGGTAATTAACAAAAGAGCTTAATTGATAGGTGAGCATATTTGAATAACCCCAACAATGGCTAACAATCTCTAACTTGAAAAAACCATCAACAGCAGTGCGGTCTTTTATTTTTGGTAGCGCAGCTCGAAACCAAGAGGTTGGCATAATTCGCGTCAAGATTAGACGGAAGAAGTGTATGGCATAAGTATTATACCAGCGAGGCGCATAAGTTTTTGTTTTTATCATTTGCTAGTTCGCATTTTGGTTAGTTATCATTGATTAGAGAAGTATATCACTATTATTATTTTTTAAATTAGCGTTTAATTATTATTTACTTAGGCTGTTAGTACCGCTAACAGCCTAAGTTATTTAGAATACTACTAAAAGCGATATTCCCATTTTATATAAGCATCAAAGTCGGTGCCATCTTCGTAGTTAGAGTCTTCGATTATATTATTCTCAAATTTAGAGTTAGTCACTATCACTCCCAATGTAAAACGGGAATCAAAAGCAATAAACTTATATTGGCCATCAAACTGTAAAACGTCTTCTGCGACTTTAGATACTGTATTGCCCATGTTTATATCATCAGGGTAGAGGTCAATATTGTCAGTATTTAATTGTGCTTTTCTCAGCTTTAATTGCCAACTATTACCTGCGGTTGTTTGAATTAAAACAGTAGCCACTAAGGTTTGTGCATCATTGTCATAAGTTGAACCTATACTGCGTCGATAATAACGATAACCGGAGTTATAAATTTCTGGATGTTCATAAAAACAATTGAGTTGAGTACCACCATAGTTATCACAGGCTGCTTGCGTATCGGTATATTCTAAATTTGCGAAAACTCGCTGATTAAATAAGGTAAAACGCGCCTCAATACCATACATAGTTGCTTTATCAGTGACTAAACCATTAGGTGAGGCATCTTCTCCTATGGCTTGATAATAGAGTGCATAAGGTAAATCTAATACTGTATCTGACCAGCGGATATCATAACCTGCTAGATGATTTCCTAGCTGAGTCTGAAGGTCAGGATCACAACTAGCTTGGCCATATATACAATCAGTATCCCCAAATAATACACTAAAGAAGTCCTTTATCGAACTAGGTTGACCTTCGCCCGCCCATTGAAATGACCAAGCGGTACCTAGCTCTAGACCACGGAATGGACGAATTGTGGCACGTGTACTCCACATTAATGCATCAGGAACCTCGCGGTCACCTTCTAATTGCGCCATTTGTGCGGTAAGAGTCCAAGGACCAATCCAACTTAACCAAGGTGTTTTAAAAGCGTCTGAATTATCTCGGGTAATGCTTAATCCAGGTAATGGTCTTGAGTTGGTCGTCATGATTAAATTGGTATCAATACCTGGGCCCCACCAGCGTTCTATAGCGCCAGCACTTAATACCCAGTTACCCAGTTTATAGGCAAGGTAACTACCATCCATATTGAGATCATTACCTTGGTTTAATTCAGGATTGTCATCTAAATCCATACGGTAATTTACTTGTAATTTACCCGCTAAGTTACCAACAAAAAACTCATCGGATAATTCAACATTACCTTTATCAAAATTATCATTACCATAACTAGTAAATCGATTGGCATTGGTAGCGAGGTAAATGCTTTTTTTGGTAATGTTTTGGTGACTAGAAGCGTATTTAAAGTTAAATCTTACATGGTTGAGGGCTTGTACTTGTTCATCATTAAGCAAGGTGATATTAGCCGACATAATGTCATGTTTTATGGCATTCCACATCAATGGGTATGTGGTTACAGGAGCTGTAATAATGCCGCTATCAGCAAGTAATTGAATATCATTTCTTAAGGCGAGATCATTGGGTTCAACCCAAGGAGCGGCAAAACTTGCGTTTAAAAAAAGTAAAGATAAAAGGGCCAAACTAGGCTTTAACAACATTAAAATGTCCTAAAAAGTACAGTACGTTGACAACAAAATATTGCAACTAAAAAGAGTAGAGATACTGCGATAACAAAAATTTTGCAAATTGTACCAGTGTTGGCAGGTTAACTCATCTATTGTTTGAATCTCGTAACAAAAAAAAACAGCGATAGATATTAGAGGAGTGCGCTCTTTTAGGGTAAAATACGGGGTCTTATCCATCTATTATTTTAGGTACTTTTCTTTAATGGAACCGAACTGCGTATTATTTATTCCTGTTTCTTCACCTTCTGGTATTGGTGAATATATGCGTTCTATGATTATTGCTAAAGCGATGCAACTGCGCTGGCCTAAAATCAATATTCACTTTATTTTAAATGAACATGTCGCTTATTTAAAAGATTGCCCTTATACCGTTCATACTTGTAAAGACTCACCGACAAAAGAGGTAATGAGAGTTAACGATATTATTTTGGAAGTTAACCCTGACTTGGTGATTTTTGATGCATCAGGTCGTGCTAAACAGTTTAAACAAGCAAAAATTGTTGGTGCGAAAGTCGCTTTTATCTCCCAACATAATAAAAAACGGAGTAGAGGTTTGAAATTAAATAGATTATTCAATACCGATATTCACTGGGTAGCACAGCCTGACTACTGTATTAGTCCCTTAAGTTATTGGCAACGTGCGAAACTAACTATTTGTAGTAAAAAAGAGCCTAAAAATATTGGGCCTGTTTTTGAATTAACTAATAATACTTACCAAGCACAGCTACTTAAAAAGTATGACTTAAGTACAGAAAGGTATTTTATTTTTAATGCTGGCTCTGGCGGACATAAGGTCGGAGGTGCACTGGCTGCCGATATCTATTATCAAGCAGCACAAGAGTTTTCTAGAACAATGTTGGATTGCAAGATCACAATGAAATGTATTGTTCTCTTTGGTAGTAACTATCCGAAAAACCTTCCTGAAAATAACGATGTTATTTGCTTAAGGAATATAGAGAATAAAGATTTTATTGCTTTATTATCTAATGCTAAAGCATGTGTTATTAGTGCGGGTGATACTTTATTACAATGTATAGCTTTACATAAAGCTTGTGTTGCGGCTCCAGTTTCACCGGATCAACCCATGCGATTAAAGTTATGTCATAATAAGCAATTAGTTCTTGCCGCAGCGCCTAACTCCGATAGCTTAGTAAAGCAGGCACTACTTATACTTGATGAAGAAAAGTGTAAAAATGCGATTAGTAATATGAAGAATCAAGCGCCAGTAAAAGCATTAGAGACCATTGTTGATGACATCGCTTTACTTTTCTCGAGTGTCGACGGAAATAAAATTAAGGGTTTTCGTATTCAGGGGAGGGGAGTAGAATAGAGCTATTTATCAATGGTTTATCTTGGTGGCCAATCCCCTGGAACGCTAATAAAAGCTATTAATCAGGAATCAAATACTGAATTAATTTAATTTAGGTGAAACTGATGTTTTTAGGAGGGTCTCAACAAGTAAAATTGCTCTACAGTATTTAAACCTAACAGGATAGCAGACTTACTTATTATCAGATTTATTAGGCATACTTTAAAGTGTTTTTTGAAGTATGCCATTTTATATACTTATAAATTTATGACCAGTTTTCCATAGAGCCGCGGCGACGAGCGAAGAATCTTGGTAAAATCAAACCTAATATTAAACCTATGCCCAAAACTAAGGCACCATTGAAAAACCATTGCTTTTTAATATTGGTATCTTGATCTTTAATTTTGGTTTGAGTCTCTGCTAATGTACTGGTCAATTTTTTAAGTTCAGCAGACAGTTTTTTCTTATCATTCGTTAATAAGTTAACTTTACTCTTTAGTTCATTTACTTCGCCATCGAGTTGGCTAGTAAAGTCGCTACTATTGGCTATTTTTCCATTTAGCTCAGCAACAACAAATTTAAGTCCTGCTTTAGTACTTACATATTTACTTTCAACCCAAGTGGCTCGATTCTTTTCATCGATCACTTCACTATAGCCATTATCTTCCGCGCCAGTAATTTTAACTTCAGAGCCTGCGATAATAGTACCTAATATTCTGTAGTTAGTACCAGGGCCAGCATGCATATATATGGATAATTCATCTGAGATGTAGCCCTGCTTGTAATTGTTTTCTGCAGCCTGGGCAGATAAAAAAAGCGAGCTAGATAAAGTTATAGCAAGAAGTGCTATGACATTAATAACGTTATTCATAGAAAAACCAATGTAGTAAATAAATCAAGGAGGACAAGATATTATGTGTTTGCAGCTTTGATGGCAAGCTAAGAATGACTTCATTCCACACAAAGATTAGCTTAAGGTCTTGCAAGAGTTATCTTTTTTGAAAGAGCACAAGGTGATTTTTGTCATACAGTAGTAAGTCTTTCGTAGGTTGGGTCTCATTCTATATAACTTTGCCGTAAATAAGGAAAAACTCTCTATTGGCATATTGATGTACTAACGGTATGCTTGCTAAGTGATTAGTAAAACACTTAATTAGGGCATAATGGTTACAGAAATAGAATTAAAGTACTCTTTGCTTGAAAGCAA
Organism: Colwellia sp. 75C3; assembly: GCF_002836255.1. Classification (GTDB taxonomy): domain Bacteria; phylum Pseudomonadota; class Gammaproteobacteria; order Enterobacterales; family Alteromonadaceae; genus Colwellia. Next base: position 152,942 of record NZ_PJAU01000047.1, read on the forward strand.
TGAACTGACGACAGCAAAGCAGATAAAGACAACTATAGGCCAGTTACTCTCTGAACATGAGTTAACTTTTGTTCACCAAGAAAAGCAGCTGAGCAATCACTATTATGATACTGCGGATCTGGCCTTACGCAAAAGTAGAATTGCCTTACGTACTCGTGGTACTCAATGTTTGGGTGAAGCGGAGCGCTTTGAACAAACTATAAAAACATCAGGTACCATCATTGCAGGTCTACATCAAAGACCAGAATATAATGTCGATATTGATGATGACAAACCTATTATAGCCCTGTTTCCTCATTCTATTTGGCAGCCAAATACTGATATAAGTCAATTACAGCAACAGATTATTGAACTATTCTCCACAAATTTTACCCGCCATACTTGGCTGGTTAGCTTAGCGGATGCGCAAGTTGAAATTGCTTTTGATTGTGGTGAAGTTGCTTGCCAGGGTTATACAAATAAGCCGCGTATTTATGAAATAGAATTAGAACTAGTTAGCGGTGATGCCCAAGCATTATTTGTATTAACTAAAATACTATTTAGCCAATTAGCTTTACGACCAGGGCAATTAACCAAGGCAGCTCGAGGTTATGCTTTATACCGTGAGAGCCAAGAACTAAGCGCTGATATTGAGAAAAATGCGACCAATGACTATGCCATTGTTGAGCAAATAGCGCTCTCGATGATAACTATACCAAAAGATCTCCGATTAGATGCAGCCTTTACCCATGGAATCGAGTCTTCTTTAACTCAGTTACAACGCTGTGTTGATAGTTATGTTGAAGCTCCTTTGTTAATTAAGCTAAATAAAGTAAGCGAGTTTCTTGTTTTACTCAGGCAGGGGTTTTGGCTCTTCAGTGAGCTATTATCGGAGGATGAAATAATGCTTCGCAATGAACTTAGCTACTTCATTCGTACGATTCATTGGGTTGATAATGCTCGGTATATTGAATCGCTAAACGTTAAGCAAAGCTCATATCAAAAAGAAACATTAGTTAATGAAGAGTTGATCACTAAGCTACAACTGGATCAAAATAGATACCCGAGAGAGGCGCAAGTATTAGCGTTATTACATAGCGAACGTTTTAATAATTTACAACTAGATTTGCTCTCTTTATTGCTTAAAAGAAGTAGTGCTAATAGCTCTAATAACCAAAGCGATCTATCATTAATTGAATTTGCTGCTAAGCACTTAACAAATAGCACTGAAGCATTGAGCAATGAGTTAACTCAATTGCAAAAGCCTCAAGACGCTTCGACAATTGAATTGTATTTAACTGCGCATAGTTTATTGATTCGAGCATTGTTAACCACAAGTTGGTTCAGTTGTTTATTTGCTGAGACAGATAGTGACACAGTTAAGCGTTTCAACATGCCTTGGCTTGATATTAAGCAGGGTATTAGTGAGCTGCAATCGTTGAACTTATTACAGCAGCAATTAGTGCACTTACCAAATGAAGAAAAGAAATTAACGCAGTGGTTAGTCAATAAAAGCGAAAATTTAATCACCGCACTCGATCAATCTAAAGCTAAAGCCTTAACAATGAAACCTTACTGGTTATAGTCATCATGGCAAAAAACAAAAAACTACAAACATCATTATTAAGTCTTTTTATCTTACTGCTTACTATTAAGCCTTTGATGGCAACTGTCTATGATATAGGGGATGTGAACAAACGCCTCATTGGTGTAACTAAGGTTCACAACGTAGTGCAAGGCGATTATTTCCAACAACTAGCAGAGCAATATGATGTTGGTTTTTTAGCTTTACTAGCCGCTAACCCGAAGCATGATCCTTTTTTACTTCAGATTGGCACAGAGATAGTTATTCCTAACCAAATGTTGCTACCCTTTATTACACATACAGGCATAGTCATAAACCTGCCTGAATTACGTTTGTACTATTTTTCACCCGCAGAAAATAAAGTGCATGTTTTTCCTGTCGGCATTGGTCGACAAGGATTATCGACACCGTTAACGAGTAGTGTAATTAGTGAAAAGAGAAAGGATCCTATCTGGCGACCAACCCAAGAGATGCAAGACCGTCACTATGCCGAGCATGGAAAATATCTTGCTAAAGAAGTCCCCGCAGGACCAAATAACCCGTTTGGTAAATATGCGCTACGATTAGGCACCAGTGAATATTTAATTCATGGTTCAAACAAACGTTTTGGCATAGGCATGCGCGCTAGTTCAGGTTGCATTAGAATGTATGACAATGATATTAAGTGGCTGTTTGATAATATCCCTTTAAATACTAAAGTGAGAGTGATTAATCAGCCAGTGAAAATGTCCTACGAAAATGGTGATAAGCAACTGATAGAAATACATCAACCATTAGCTGACCTTGAAGTAACTAAAGGTAATGTTATTTTAACTAAAGCGATGCAGCGATTTGTGGGTACTAAGCGTAAACATTGGCAACAACTACTGCCAATCATTGAAAAACCGCAGGGGTTAGTGATTGAATTAGTTAAATGATTTTAAATTGTGACGGTATATAAGTGACATTAAAAAAGCACCAGAAGGTGCTTTTTTAATGTATATTATTCATTTTGAAAGTAATCGTGATTATTTCTTATATGAAGCGACAACATTATCAATACGTTCATTCGCTTCTTTAGCATCTATTGCTGCTTGCTCTGCTGCTGCTTTAGCCGTTTGAACATCAGCTGCTGTAGATTGTTGTTTTTCTGCTAAATCAGCTGCTTGGGCTGATAAAGTACTAATTTGGGCTGATAATACATCAACTTTCATATTCAGTGAGTTAATGCTTTCATCAAGTGCATCAGTGTTGGCACAAGCTGTTAGTGCGAGTGTTAGCGTTATCGCGGTAATTATTTTTAACATAATGATATCCCATGTGAAGTTATTATTTGTTCCAGTAAATAGCAGTATGGCACAAACAAAACGGTAACACAGTAGCTACCCATTGATTACATAGCAATACTAGGCATTGATACTACTAATCATTTTCTTCGTTATTAGAAAAATTTATATGGTTGATTAAATCGTCCATCAGTTTTTTCTTAATTTCTAGTTGATCTTCGGCTAGTAGTTGATATTTTTCAGCAAGAAGTTGGTAGTCACTAGGAGCTAAGCTCACTGTTAATCGAGGGCGCTTAGGTCTTTTGTTTATCGGTAGGCCTAAAATATCACGAATTTGATCAGAAGGACTTAAACCAGCATCAAGCGCTTGCTTACGAATAGATAATTGGATTTTTTCATCCATATCAAAAGCGACTTGTACTGCTTTTATCGCTTTAACTGAGGATTGCCATTTCTCGGGAATTTTTCTCGCCATAGTAGTTTCCGAATTTGTAGGGTCAGTATTCTTTGCGAATAAATACTATTAACTGTTGTAAGTAACTGTTGTAAGTAACCTTATGATTAACTTCCAGGGTACATATCCGTGATATCACTAAGCGGCCTAAATAAAGTCAGACAGACTTCAGTATCACCATCTTGCCATACTTCAACATCAACGCCTTTGCTTTGGTCTTCATTATAAAGACAGTATAATTCAAATTGCTCGCCGCTGTCTTTGCCTTCATAGACTGATAGGTTTTCACTTCGGTGATCTTTGCGGTGAAAAAAGCCAACCTTAGCGAATACACCTTGTTTATATTGTTCGCTACTCCACATAGCGGTGATTTCGGAGTCTACTTTTTTCTCTAAAAAAGCTTCACCAGGCTCATCAAATACTTCGGAAAAGCTATCTAAGTCAAATAAGGTTTCGACATCTTCATGCTGAATTTTTAATGATAATTTCAGTTCGGTAATATCATCTACTTCCAATGATAAAAAGATCTCTAGGGCATTAGTGCCGATCAAGGCCCATTCGGTTTGCACCTTGTTTTCAAATTCATAACTATTAACGGCTTTTACTTGAAAGTCTTGCCCGCGTAATGATTCAGGTAGAGCAAAGCTGTCCGTTAAAACAATAATATCACCGACCAACAATTGATTAACAGTGGTTAATTTTCTTGGTTCGTTAGATGATTTATTAAATATTTTTTTAAAAAAATTCATAAGGCTACCTAAATAAAAATGGGCACTTAATTAATGATACTTTGAAAAAGTGGTCAATAATAGTGCCCATATATTGTCTGAACTCATACCATACATAAAACCATGCTCGATAAGAGTATACAGCGATTGATATTACTTTTGTTTAGCTTTTAAACGTTCTAGTACTGAATTAGCACTATTGTCTTGTGAACCAATTCCAGCGGCTTTTAATTGTGCCTGTAATGAAGAATCAGAGTCTTCAGAATCAAGTAATTCAGCAGCCTTCATTTTATCATCAAACTTTTGTTGCTTAGCTTTAATGCGTTCTAATGAATCTTTTGCACTTAATAACTTAGAATTGCTTGATGAAAAGTTATCGGTAATTGCTGACGTCGCTTTTTGTACACTTTCAGTGGTTTTAACCATAGAAAGTTGACGTTTATGTTCAGCAACTTGGCGTTCACTTTTCTTAACTAAGTCTTTTAAACGATCAGCACTGCCACTGAAACTATCATGGGCTTGTTGTTGATCAGCTAAAGTACTTTCTAAGTTAGCAATTTTTTCTGCTACAGCAAGTGCTAATGTTTCATCACCTTTATCAAGCGCTTGTGCTACATAACCTTCATGTTCTGTAATTTCACGGGTTAAGCGGTCAATCTCACGTTTTGCTGCCATTTGTTCAGCCATAACGCCAGTTAAATCACGTTTTGCTTTGGTAAGGTGATTTCCAGCATCACGAATTTCTTGTTCAAAAATACGGGTTGCATTAGCATCAATGATTGCTTCACCAGCTTCTGATGCGCCGCCGCGAATTGCGGTCATAATCTTTTTAAATATACTCATTATTAACTCCACTTATTCCTAATTAGGGGTAATGTAGGTGATTCTTAATTAGTTCGTTAACTAAAGTAAGTAATCACTCATATCATCAATCACTTCGATGGCATTATTGCTTAATACCGCTAATTCATGTTCAACATCGTCAAAACTAGAACTAATAGATAAAGCGCCAAAGACTACATATTTATCACCAATTTTTGAGAATGATGATAAGGGCATAGGGATATTCATTTCTAACATGCTTTCATGCATCGCATTAATACAGTCTGGTTTAACTTCTTCCGTTCCCCATAAGTAGCTGATGCAAATAATTTGATCTTCAGTTACTGAAACAAAAATGGGTAACTCTTCACGGCCTAAAATACTAATTTGTAGGACGTCAACTTCGCCAGATATTGGTTGGCAATCAAAGCTCATTCCTGTGTCTGAATTATCTGCCAAACTGTTTAAGTGATCGGCTATAGTATGAATATTCATGTATTTCCTATCCTTCCTTTCTTTAGTGAAAAATCCAGATGACATATTATGTCGTCTGAGTTAAATTTAACACCCTGACATATTATGTCAAGGTGTTTTTATAAACTAATTGTAATCATTTTATAAATAGTGATTATATTTATTACCAAGTAATAGTTATTAACTCTATCTTAATTATGTTGATTTCAACCTTTAAATTAGGTGCTTAATTTAAGTTTTGTTGGTCTTGCCAAGCCTTTTGATGTAACTGATAAATGGTGTGGCTACCCAATATATTAATGCCAATATTTTCTTTGTTTTGATAAAAATCATTTGGGAAAATAAAAGCCGCCTTTAATATAGCTAAATTTATCCACGGATGCGCTACTGGAAGCTTAGTTAATTTGTTTAATCTTGTTAAAGGACTCGCGCCCCTCTTAGAGGCAATGGTCCATCCCCATTCGCCAAAACTTGGCACATTATCGTGGTATTGCTCTACATGAGCAAACTTAGCTGCGGCTAACGTTTTGCCAATAGAAATGAATGAATCTTTTGCGTGATATGGGCTAGTTGATTGAATCGCGATTAAACCATCACCAGACAGTAATAGCTTAAGGCGAGCGTAAAAGTTTACCGAATAGAGTTTATTCAGATCAGGGTGACTTGGATCGGGTAAATCAACAATAATGGCATCGAACACTTGTCGATTTTTTAGTAATTGATTAATGGCAATGAAAGCATCTGCGGGAATAATAGTGACCCGTTCATCCTGTAAACTCTCTTTGTTTAATTGTAAAATTTGACTCGCTAAACGCGGATTTACCAGATCTTTGGGTTGCTTAAATATATCAATCAATTCACTGTCTAAGTCGATTAACGTCACGTTTTTAGGGTTGTATTTTAAAACATCCCGTAAGGCTAAACCGTCACCACCGCCAATAATAAGAATGTTTTCATGTCGGGCTGAGCCGGCCATAACTGGCGCTACCAGGTAATCATGATAAATATGTTCATCAATGGACGAAAACTGTAAGCGACCATTTAAATAAAAATTGATTATATTGTTCTGGTCAAGCCCCATATGACGTTCGGTAAACGTTAACTGTTGATAGCGCGTTTTATCGGTATGAACCACTTTATCGAGATATAGTAAGCTGTTCATCTGATTAAGCCACTGATTGCCATAACTAAACATTAAAACAATGATTAAGGCTAATCCACAATGTAAAGCAACAAACGTTTTACGCCAATTAAGATGCTGCCAATAACGAAGAATAAAAAATGCACCCGCAATAAGGTTTAAACTTGCCGTTATTGCTGCGGCTTTACTGATATCGATACTGAGTAAAAAGATAACCCAGATAGCGGCACCAACACCAGCACCGACATAATCTGCGCCATAAATGGTACCTAAGTTATTAGCAAGATGCTGCTTATGGATACTTTCTCGAATACGAGCAATTAATGGGATTTCCATACCAATAAAAAAGCCGAGTATTACGCCAAAGAAATACGGGCTTTTAAAAGCTAACCAACTTAATTGTTTGAACAATCCGCCTTGTGGTTTCATATCTGGCGGCAGAGATAACATATCAGCAATAAGCTGTGGGAATATTTGTGTAATAGCGATTAAACCGCCAATAATCAAAATGGCAGAACTGCCTACTAAGGCAATAATTAGCTCGAGCCAAACAAAACCATTAAAGGCACAGGATACTTTTCGGGCAGCAAAAGCACCAAGTCCCATCGATACTATCATTAACCCGATCATGGTATAGATAGTGCTTTCCATAACACCTAATACTCGACCAGCATAATGAGAAAGCAAATACTCATAAATCAGCCCACAACCAGCGAGCACCGCCATGGTTAAAATAAGTAAAATATCGTCAAGTAGGTGGGCGTTTTTTTGGGGTAAAGGGTTTTGAGGTAAAGTATTTTGTGGCATGTGAGTTAGTCGTTAATAAGTAGTAATCAGAAGGAGAGAAATTAAATATGAAATGGTGAGCCTTTAAAAATAAACACCGCCAGTGTTTGATAACACGATGGCGGTGAATTCGACTAACTTAATTGGCAGATGAATTATGCCATAAGCGCCGTTAAGATTAAGGCAATTGCAATACTGGTCGCCATTTCTATACTTGCGACACCAATATTATGTTGCTGATCAACTTCTTCAACTAGATCGATGCCCCAAAGTACAATACGTTTAGCTAAAGCGGTAAGTAGGCCTACAATCAGCGTCATAACAATACCAAACACTAACCAGCCAAGTAAGTTAACTACCAAGGTTTCAGGACTGTAGGTTAAGAAATGACTGGCGGCTGTTACTGCTAAAGCTGTACTAATCACCTGACCACTATAACGAATGGCTAAAGCAAGCTGACCATTACTAAATGCTTCTTGTAAACAATCCTCTTGGTTGTTTTTAGCGTACTGTTTCTCGCGAAGCCTAGTTACAATAACTAATACGGTTTGAGCAACAATAAAACCACTGGTGATAGCGATAAATGTACTGAAATCAAGTCCGTCTACCCAAAGTAATACCGCACGAATAATTATTGCTGTTGCAATAGCGCCGGCAGCATCAATAATACCAATGGTCAGGTTTTTCTCTATAATTAGCGCATTTTTATCTAAATGTTGCAGCGCTACTTTATCTTGGATAACACGACCAATCTTTATAAGTAATAAGCCGTAACCGCCGTATGCAAGCATGCCAATAGCTTCCATAGAATAACTACTTGCTGCTTCTCCGGTAATTGCACCAGTAAGAACTATACCAAGCGCTAATACGCTACCAGCAACACTGATACCAAAAGCAAAGTTATCTTCTTTTGCCAATTCTTCTGTACTGTTTACCTTTGCACTAATGCCTGAAAGGAATCGCATAGCGCCTAATAACAAAATGGCTATAGAAACATCAATGGCCAAATAAGCGAGTAAGTCTTGATTAACACCAACGAGTTCGATGAATGTGTTCATAATTTTGTTGTTCCTATTCTTTTTTTATAGTCGACTTATTCATTACTTCCCGCGTCTAAAACCGCGTGATGTGTTGGTATTTGAGTTTCTAAAACTAGAGCTCTTACTTTTAGACTTACTGGCGTAATTACTTTTTTTCACACTATTAGTACGAAAGCGATTAGAACTTGTTTGCGCTGTTTTACTTTGGCCAGATAAACTCGATGATCCCGTTCGGTTTTTACTATAAGGACTAGTAAATTTTTGCCCGCGACTGCTAAACGATTTTTTAGTGCGGGTATCAAGTGATGTTTGTTTCTTTAATTGGCTAGGAGAGCTGTAACGTGTTCTGCCATAATCGTTGTAGTAGCTATAATTACGCTGTCTACCCCAATCATTATAAGAGGTACGTCGACCAAACATGTCACCCATCATGGAGTACATGCCATACCAAGCCCAAAAAGACATACCATTACTGCCTGTTTGCCAGTTACCATAACTTGGATTACCAATTAACTGCTCACCGGTACCAAAATCTTGAGCATTGTTAGCTTGCTGACTTTGCGATTTCGATAAGGAGTTTATACGTGGTAATTGACCATCAGACATATCAGCTAATACATTCAGAGGATCACTTAATGCGTCTGAATATAGAACGGGGTCTGCCGCTTGGTAAATATTGAGTAATTCATTATAAAGTGCCTGTGAAGATTCAAACATTTGTGGTTGAGTCTTCGCAGTATTAATTCTATCTAATAGCGCTTTATACATAGGGCCATTTGTAGAAGCATCCTTACGGAATTCATTAATCAATGGCGCTAAATGCGCTTTATTAACCATGACTTTATCAGCATATTGGTTGATTAAGCTGGCATTGCGAACCTGACCATTATTTAAAGCATCACCTAACTGAGTAACTCTTTGTTCAGTTATTGGTAATTGCTGCTCGATTTGCTCTTTCACGGGATCGCCACAGCCAGCTAAACTAAGCGTAGTAATTATGATCAAGAGTAATAAAAAAGGTGTTTTTAGTAAGTGCATTTCTGCCATCATCTCCTCAAAAATGCTATGTTATCGAAATAATTAAATTAATATTAGCGACTAAGCATAGACAATTGTCAATTAATACCATTAACGACATATTATGTCTATAGGCAGCGCCTGCTTATTATAGGAATTCTTGTGACGTTATCCTTTTCTCCACTGTTGAAGCAACAACAAACAACCAGTTTTCGACACTTTGTCGAGCAACATAGCACAGTATGTGATGTATTATCAGCAGAGCAACTTAGTGCGTTTAAGCAAGCGATAACATTAAGCGACTTTGTTCTTAACAGTGCCTTACAAGCTCCGGAGCTTGTTATTGATGTTTTTAAAAAACCTAATAAAGAAGAGCTACCTGACTATAAAAGCCTATTGCTCGAGCAATTATCAGGCTGTCTTGATGAAGCGCAGTTGCATCGAATTATCAGACACTTTCGCTTACAACAAATGGTTAAAATAGCGCTTGATGATTTAGTCTTTAATATTAGTTTAGACATATCGTTAAAGCGACTATCTTCGCTAGCGGATGAACTTATTTTAGCAAGCTTACAGTGGCTTACTGATTTTTGTCAGAAAAAGTGGGGTACTCCTACCAATGAGCAGGGAGAGCAGCAAGTTCTTCTGGTTTATGGCATGGGTAAACTGGGTGGTAGAGAGTTAAATTTTTCCTCGGACATTGATTTAATTTTTACTTACCCTGAAAGTGGTGAAACCCAAGGTTGTCGTCGTAGTATTGATAACCAACAATTTTTTACTCGCTTAGCGCAAAAACTTATTGCTTCACTACACCAAATTACTTGTGATGGCTTTGCCTATCGTGTAGATATGCGGTTACGGCCTTTTGGTGACAGTGGTCCACTTGTTCTTACTTTCAATGCGATGGAAGATTATTACCAAGAGCAAGGGCGTGATTGGGAACGTTATGCCATGTTGAAAGCCAGAGTTATTGGTGAATCCAAATACCATGAGCAGTTATCAAGTATGCTCAGACCTTTTGTTTATCGTCGTTATATTGATTTTAGTGTCATTGATAGTCTGCGCCGCATGAAAATGATGATTGCTCAAGAAGTACGCCGCAAGCAATTAATCAATAATATAAAACTTGGGGCAGGGGGAATTCGCGAAATTGAGTTTATTGTACAAGTCTTTCAGTTGATTCGGGGCGGACGGGTAAAAGAGCTGCAACAGCGTAGTTTATTAATTGTTTTGCCAAAACTGGTTGAGTCGGGTGAAATTAATGAGACGAACAAAGACGTATTAGAAAGTGCTTACCGCTTCTTACGACGTGTAGAGAATATTATTCAGGCTTTAGCTGACAAACAAACACAAACATTACCTGATAATGAACTGGATCAGCAGCGATTGTTAGCGGTACTCGCCATTGAAACATGGCATGATTTTTTAGCCTTGTTAGCCAAGCATATGAATGGCGTTCACCAAGAATTTGATTTACTCATTGGGCTTGATAGTCCAAATCATCAAGCAGCAGACGAGCACTGGGTAACGCTTTGGCATAGCCGATGGAGTGATGAAGAGTCTATTGCTTGGTTGGACCAAGAAGCCCTTGCTTGGCAGAGTGATAAGGTTTGGCAAATACTACATGATTTTCGAGAAGATACCGGAAAGCGTAGTTTAGGTAACCGAGGGCGACAGGTTTTAGATAAATTAATCCCATTACTTTTATGTAGATTACAGAAAAATGAAATGGCAGAACAAGTGTTAGCTAGAGTATTGCAAGTCTTTAGTAAAATAGTGACACGTACCGCCTACTTAGAACTACTATTTGAAAATGAAGGCGCGTTAAAGCAGCTGATTCATTTATGCCAAGCTAGCAGTTGGGTAACTGATTATATTGCTAAATATCCAATTTTACTTGATGAGCTTATTGATCCTAAGTTACTGCATAACCCACCACAACTTTCGTCTTATGCGGTAGAGTTGCGTGAACGTATGTTAAGAATTCCAGAGGAAGACCTTGAAGCACAAATGGAAGCGCTACGTCAGTTTAAACAATCGCAACAATTACGTATTGCTGCCGCTGAAATTGCTGATGTATTACCAGTAGCACAAATCAGTGAGCACTTAACTGCCTTAGCTGAAGCTATTTTATCAGAAGTGATAAACCTTGCTTGGCAGCAAGTGAGTGAACGTTTTGGCGTACCTACTTCTTGTTTAGATGGCTTAAAGGAAAAAGGATTTGGCGTTATTGCTTACGGAAAAACTGGTGGGGTAGAGTTGGGTTATAGCTCAGATTTAGATCTCGTTTTTGTTCATCATAGTCAGCCCGATGAAGTGACAACCGGCAGTAAATCAGTACCAGCAAGCCAGTTTTATATGAAATTAGCGCAACGTATTATGCATATTTTTAATACTCGTATGAATAGCGGTATTTTATATGAGCTGGATATGCGCCTTCGCCCCTCAGGTAACTCAGGTTTGTTGGTAGTTCATTTAAATACCTTTGCTCAATATCAGCATGAAGATGCATGGACGTGGGAACATCAGGCGTTAGTTAGAGCTCGGATGATATTTGGTAATGATGAACTTCGCCAGCAGTTCATTAATGTTCGGCAAGCCGTTTTGTCTCAACCAAGAGAGTTCACTGAACTCAAAAACGATATTATTACTATGCGGGAAAAAATGCGTAGTCATTTGAGTAAATCCAGTGAATCACATTTTGATATTAAGCAGGGCACGGGGGGGTTAGTTGATATTGAATTTCTTGCGCAGTTTTTAGTGCTAGCCTATGCGAATCAGCATCATGATTTGATGCTTTTTTGTGATAATTTAGGAATATTTAAACGTTTATTGAAACTGGATTTATTAGAAGCAGTAGAACAGCAGAAATTAAGTTATATGTATCAAAAATTAAGAGCGCTAGGGCACCAAGCGACAATGCAAAATGAAGGTCAATTAATTGATAGGCAAAAGGTAACGGGGCAAAGTGCTATTACTGATATTTGGCACAAATGCCTTATTGATTAGTAATATACCCTTATTTCATCATAGCGCCTAGCATTGAAATCGCTCAGCACTATGAAAAATGCCTCTTGATTGGTAATGTGTATAAACAATTAACTAGGACGGTTAATGTTTTTGATAATAGGAAAATAATCGATAAAGTCAATTAATAAGGATTTTCACCTGCAAGAGAAATGCATTCCTCATCCAAAAAGGGGTGAGGGGCACTTTCAATGACTACGATAGCGCGCTGACGATTACAAAAGAAAATAGAAAGGCCTGACTCAAAATGTCCTTCAATGGCTTTAGCTACTTGAAAAGAGGTTTTTAAAATGTCTTTTTCAATTCTAAACGGGTCTTTCACTACATAATCACGATTTAGCCACCAAATTAAATCTATGCCATCCTTTTCAGAATACTCAGCTAGTTTTTGATTTAAGGTTTCACCAGATCTAAAAGGCCTAGACTCAATACTGCCACGCCAATTATCTCGATAAGGCCGTACTACCATTTCTCTCGCTTGCAATATTTTAGCTAAGTCACCTTTAGGATCGGGAAGGTAAACGATATTATTACGAATCTTTGGGCCCTTGCCATTCATATCACCATGCAAATTGGCATAAAACTTAGATAAGCCAATAGCTGCCGCATTACTTGATGTCCTGCTTTTTTTAGGCGTTGATGTTATATTTTTAGCTTCTTCAGATGATGCCTTCAAAGTGAGCTGAGAGCCTTGTATTGTACTTTCATCAACTTTCCCTAACGATCCATCTAGTGAAAGCAAGAAGTCTTGATTCGCTAAAAATGCCACCGCTAATGAAGTGAGAAAAATCGCTAAAATAATGTTTCGTAGCCAAAAGTTCATCGGTTAATTAATACCTTGGTTATCATCACTTTAATTATAGTGGAAGTTAACTTATTTTACTCAAAGAATAATATTTATACAAATTATCCCTTTTATTTTGCTCGAAAACTTCACCACGGCTATTTGAACATCAATAAATCTATTGTAGATCTAAGCTCAATTGTTACTTTATTTATACAATGAAGCATCTTCTGGGTTAGGCCTGGTCTTAAAACGTCTATGCAGCCACATGTATTGCTCAGGTTGTACCATAATAGCTTCTTCTAATTTTTGATTTATTTTAATTAAATCTTGTTCATCATTATCTGTCGGGAAATTATCTAGTGGTGCTGAAACCTCGACAGTATAACCACTATTATCGGCATTTCTACGTGGAATCATCATCACAGTTTTTGTGTTCTTTTTACGAGCAAAAATTAACGTACCTGTTGTGGTAGCTGTCTCTTTTACCGCAAAAAAAGGTACAAATAGACTTTTATTACGACCGTAGTCTTGATCAGGTAAATAGGCGCAAGCATCTTTATCATGCAGAGCGCGTAATAGACCTTTAACATCACGCTTGCCTAACATGTATTTATTAGAACGAGCTCTGCCTCGGTGTTGAAAAAACTCCATTAAGGGGTTGTTATGAGGTCGATAAAAAACGACCAATGGATTATCTAATCCTGCACCACGGGCACACATCTCCAAACTTAAGTTGTGCATAGCTAAAACAAGTACACCTTTGCCTTGTGCTTGTGCATCAGTTATATGATGTGCTCCGGTAACCTTTACTTTTCTCGCTACACGCCAGTTTGGCCACCACCAACCCATACCGGTTTCAAACAGTGCAATCCCCGTATTTTCAAAATTCTTCTTTAGGATGCTTTGAAGTTCAGCCTCATTTTTATTAGGAAAACATAAGCGTAAATTGGTCAATGCTACATGCTTTCGTTTTGAAGCCATCTTGAATATTAATCGGCCTAAAACGCGGCCCATAGCGAGTTGTAGTTTGAAAGGTAACCAGGAAACACTATAGAGAATAAAAACACCTAGCCAAGTTAACCAGTATTTGGGTAATAAAAAAGATAACTTAAAGTTAGCTTGTAACACTTTATTTTTGCTCAATGTATTTTCTCTTAGACCTTTATTTTAACTATGCTTGATTATACGCAAGTTAGTTTGTCTTGGGCAATGAAGTTATTTACCCCTTCAGGCCTATTTTGCAGTAGAATGGCGCCCAATAAATTAATAATCGGTATTTGAGACTTTTTGATGGAAGCAGTGGTTGACCAAGAGGTAAGTAATAAAGAAATTGAGCTTATCATTGGAAATTCAAAACGGAGTTTTTCAGGTATTACCTCAACAATGTTGCAAGTAGTATCTTACCAAAAGCATATGATTCCTTTGCGCGTCATGGGGAAGAATAACTTAACAGATGCAAGTTTAGCTATTGGTTTTTGGCAAGTAGTAAAAATGTGCCAAAGTCCTCTTGCTAATGGTAAATTTCGTGTGTTTCATGCCCGTCGTGTTGATGAAATGATTCAAGGCGTGGTCTTAAAATATTTTTTTAGAGCTAAGATAAAACTGGTTTTTAGTTCTGCAGCTCAACGTAAACGCGCTAAGTTTACCTACTGGTTAACAAGACACATGGATGCGGTTATTGCCATGTGTAACGCTTCAGCCAGTTATTTAGAAAATCCGCCAAGTGCTGTTATCTATCATGGTGTTAATACCTCCGCTTATAAGGCTAATAAAGATAAACAACAAGCTTGGCAAGCGCTTGATTTATTGCCTCCTACTCAACAAAAAGGTAAGCATGGTATTGCTATTCTTGGACGAGTAAGAAAACAAAAAGGTGTTCACCTCTTTGTTCAAAGCTGTATTTCCCTATTAAATGACTACCCTGATTACACCGCAGTTATTGTTGGTGGCATTGCTGCTAAACATAACAAATTCACCCAAGAGTTACGTGATAGCATCACTCAGGCAGGCCTGTCTGAGCGTATCATTTTTGTGGGGGAACAGGATTTCTCTGATATCCCCAAAATATTTAGCAGCTTGTCTCTTGTCGTCGCTTTAAGTGAAAAGGAAGGTTTTGGTTTAACTATTCTTGAAGCAATGAGCAGCGGTGCGGCAGTGCTTGCCAGTGAAGCAGGCGCATGGCCTGAAGTCATTCGTCAAGGGATCGATGGTTACGTCGTGCCGGTCAATGATTTAGCGGCAGTAAAAGATAAAATGGCGTTGTTATTGAGTGATGAAAAAAAGCTTGCTCAAATGGGGGTGTCAGGTCGCCAACGTGTAGAAGAGCATTACTCTGCTGAACGTGAAGCTACCGAGCTTACCGCCTTCATTAAAACTCTAGTCTAATTCACATACCTAGGTGAGCTTACTCAATAATTAACATAAGATACCTATTCAGTTTAATTCATTGAGATTTTTAATCTTATTAACTAGATTTTTTAGTATTGTTAAACGCTATGCAAGTGGAAACAAAAAAGCCCTAAGCAATATCATTGCTCAGGGCTTTTTAATCGGTAATCAATTAGTTATAAAATGAACTAATTTACGGCTATTAAACCTGAGTTGATAGCACTTATATCTTCATCAGTAATAGTACCTGCAGCACGTTTTAATAATAAAACGTTTTGAATATAAGCATAACGTGTTGTAGATAAATTACGTTTAGCGTTATATAAATTCTGCGTGCTATCTAATACATCAACAATAGTACGTGTACCTACTTCAAAACCAGCTTCAGTTGCTTCTAATGCTTTTTGAGCACTTAATACTGATTGCTCAAACGCTTTGATGGCTGAAATCGCGGCAATAACCGTATTATAGGCATTACGTGTAGTACGAACCACACCACGATGTGTTAAAGATAAGTCTTGGCTGGCAAGTACAAAGCTATTTTGTGCTTTACGCACTGAACTTTGAATTGCACCACCTGAGTAAATTGGAATACTTAATTGCACGCCAATAGAGTAACCATTAACACCAGGGGCATCTACAGTTGGGTTATCATTGAATGTTGATTCTTCATCTTTACCGTTATAATTAGCCGCAAGGTCAAGAGTAGGGTAATGACCAGAGCGGGCAATATCAATATTATCTTGCGCGATATCAATACCTACTTTAGCGGTAATTAAATCTAGATTTTTAGCTTCTGCGGTAACTTGCCATTCATCGGCGCTATTTGGCATAGGAGTGCTGGTACTAAAACGGTCAGTATTTAAGACACTGACATTTTTAGGGTAAGTATTCGTTATAACACGTAACTCTTCTTCGGCTTGGAAAATAGCATTTTCCGCTCTAATCTCCTCAGTAACTGCACTATCAAATTGCGCTTGTGCTTCATAAACGTCAGTGATAGCGGTTAAACCTACTGAGAAACGTTGTTTAGTTTGCTCAAGTTGACGCGCAATGGCATCTTTTTCGGCAGTAGCAAAAACTAAGTCATCTTTAGTACTGAGTAAATCAAAGTAAGCTTTGGCAACACGGGTAATTAAATCTTGTTTAGCTACTTGGTAAGTCAAATCACTTTGATGGGCTGCTTTTTCTGCATTACCTAAACGCAACCAACTATCATGATGATAAAGTTGCATATTTAAGTTGGCGCCATACGTTAAGCTGGAAAACTCAGAGGTTCCTACATAAGCAGGTGAGTTCTCAGGGGTTTGGTAAGACTCTTGCTCACCGGTGTTATATCCACCACTTGCAGTAATTTGTGGTAATAAGACCGAACGAGCTTGTGCGATATCTTCTTTAACTATCATAAACTGCGCTTGTGCTTTAAGTACCACAGGATCGTTTAATAAAGCTTGCTGATAGACTGTTAATAAATTATCAGCTTGGGCTTGTGTACTGCTAATAGCTGCAGTTATCGCTATAATTAGTGTGCTTAGTGTTTTATTCATGAGTAAGGAATTCCTTGGATTACTCTTATACCCGTTCTAGTTGAAAATACAGGATTCAGCTGGAGCGAGTATATGCTTTATTTATTGATATTCACTGGTAGGGTATCCTACATGGATTTTTAAATTAACCAAATAAAATAACTGTTTACTAGTGTAACAAATTATTATTAAAAAGAGACAATTGATGAAAAATGTTAAAAAAAAGCCGTTATCAATGCTGAAATTCAATAATGAACAGGTATCTGTACACTCAGTTGTGACCAAGTATCAGGGCTTTTTTAAGATGAATGAATACTCACTGCAGCACAAACTTTTCTCGGGAGAGCAAAGTCAGTTATTTACCCGAGAAATATTTGAACGTGGTGATGCTGTGGTTGTTATGCCCTATGATGCGAAATTAGATAAGGTACTATTGATAGAGCAATTTAGGCCAGGCGCTTTAAGGGGGGATGATAGTCCTTGGTTATTAGAATTTATTGCAGGTATGTTTGATGCTAATGAAAGCCCCATTGAGGTAGCGATACGAGAAGCCAAAGAGGAAACTGATTTAACCCTTTGCAGTAATGATTTAGTCCCTATCATGCAATACCTCTCTAGTCCTGGTGGCATGAGTGAGCGTATTCATCTGTATTTAGCGCATTTTGATAGTACTAAAATAAATGATGGGACTATTCATGGTTTACCTGAAGAAAATGAAGATATTTTGTTGCATTTAGTCTGTCGAACTCATGCTCTAGAATTATTGGCTCAGGGTAAAATCACTAACGCGGCCACAATTATCGGGTTACAATGGCTGGCACTGAACTATCAATCCATATGTTTACAGGTATAAGTATTAAAGATACAAGTACTCAAGCTATTAGTTCTAAAAATGACGGTTAAGAGGCACCCATGAGTTTTTTCCCTAATAAAGCATTAGTAAATGGTACTAGAAACAATTATCGACCTAACTTAGTTAGTTTAATGACCTTGTGTGCTAACAACTATATGTTATTGCTGAAAGTATTAGCGGATAAAACAGCGCTAGGAGAGAGGCGTCATTTTTTTATCAGTGACTTCCTTGCATATAATGTAACGATAAAGGAAGTGACTCGCTATACCTCTGTCATTAGCTTTGAACAAGAAAGTTTAAGTCATTCACT
This sequence comes from Colwellia sp. 75C3, assembly GCF_002836255.1. GTDB lineage: Bacteria > Pseudomonadota > Gammaproteobacteria > Enterobacterales > Alteromonadaceae > Colwellia. The sequence goes on from NZ_PJAU01000047.1 coordinate 171,124, forward strand.
TAAAAACATTCCAGGCATTGTTGTCAGCGCGTTACATCCTCGTATGACTATTCGTTTATATCATGATGCTCGTATGGCTGAAGTATTATCTACACAAGACATCAGGCAAGTGAAACCTCGCTATGATTACCCTAATAATCAAATGCATCAGCAAGATGAAAAGCAGCAAACCAATCAGTTTTTAAATGAATGGCTACATCTATGTTTGCGTTTAGGGCAAGTGAATGTTGAGTTACATTCTTAATCTATGAAGTATTAACTTATGAACGAGACAGAGTCTTACCCTGTAAAGCACAAGCCAATTGTTTTAGCACAAATAACTGATAGTCATTTATTTTCATCTCTTGATGGCTTACATCACGGGCATAACGTATTCGACAATCTTAGGAACGTTTTACTGAGTGTTCGTAACAACGCCCAAATAGACTATGTCGTTTTTACCGGTGACTTAACACAAGATCATACTGAGCAGTCTTATCAGAATTTTGTCGATTGTGTGCATGAATGCGATATTACTGTGCCGATTTATTATTTGGCCGGTAATCATGATGAACCTGAGCTGTTGGCTAAGTATTTTTCAGTGTCGCCGTTTCTCGCAGGTAAAGAAATTAGTTTATCTCACTGGCAAGTTCAACTAGTAGACAGTAAAAGTGCGACACCTGCAGGTTATGTTAGTGAACCAGTATTAGAAAAGTTGCAAAGTGCTATCATGCCAGGTAAACATCAGTTACTGATGATGCATCATCATCCCATAGATGTAGGGTATTTCATTGATAAACACGGTTTACAAAATAAAGCTGATTTCTGGCAAGCTATTAATGGCTACAATAATATAAAAGCTATTGCTTGTGGTCATGTTCATAGTGCTATGGAGTTGACTAATCCTGTCAGTAACCTTTTAAGTAAGCCACTAAACCAAAAACTAAAAGAACCCGTGGTTTTATATACATGTCCCGCCACATCAATACAATTTGACCCCAATGTTGATGGGGTTGCGGCGTTAGCGAAAGGGCCCGGATATCGAGTTTTCTATTTATATGCTGATGGTCAACTAAACACTGACGTTGTAACGCTATAAAATTTCTCTTAATGTTACTTTTAACAAGATAAGCAGTTACTGTTAATCGTTTTTAAATAGTATCGATTTAACACCTGAAATTACTCACTTAAATAATAATTATAAAAGCTTACTAATGAAAAAAAACATTCTCTATATTCATGGGTTCAACTCTTCGCCACTGTCGTTAAAAGCAGAACAAACCCGTCGATACTTGGAAAAGCACTATCCTGAGGTTATATTCTTCTGTCCACAATTAGCATCAACGCCAGAAAAAGCGATTACTCAATTAGAGCAACTTATTGAAAAACATAGCTCGAAGGCAAATGGCTCAAAGACACAATGGTATTTAATAGGCTCCTCATTAGGCGGTTACTTTTCTTGTTATCTAGCTAAAAAGTATAACTGTGCAGCGGTATTAGTGAATCCAGCAATAAGGCCTTATGAACTCTTGCATGACTATATTGGCGAGCAAGTTAATCCTTATACTAAAGAAGTGTATCAAGTCACTGAAGATCATATCCAGCAGTTGAAAGCACTTGAGCAATTGGCACCAACAGTTGATGGTAAAGAAAAAAATAATTACCTAGTTATGGTACAAACGGGCGATGAAGTGTTAAATTACCAACAAGCTGTGGAAAAATATCAACATTGTCGATTAATAGTACAAGAAGGTGGTGATCATAGCTTTATCAACTTTGATAATTGCTTACCTACCATCAGTGACTATTTTCAACTTGATTAGACACATCAAATCGACTCAACTCTGTTTTATATGCTGTCGCGAATACGAAAAATAATATTTAGACCTTTTAACCACGATTAAATTGAGTTTCAAATGACTGACCAATACAACTCCGATTCCATTGAAGTACTTAGTGGCTTAGAACCCGTTCGTCGCCGTCCGGGTATGTATACTGATACCACTAGACCAAACCATTTAGGTCAAGAGGTCATTGATAACTCGGTGGATGAGGCACTTGCCGGTCATGCACAAAATATTAGTGTTATTTTATATGCTGATCAATCGCTTGAAATAATAGATGATGGCCGTGGTATGCCTACCGATATTCACCCTGAAGAGGGGGTGTCAGGTGTTGAACTTATCTTTTGTAAACTGCATGCCGGTGGTAAATTTTCAAATAAAAGCTACCAATTTTCAGGTGGTTTACATGGTGTTGGTATCTCTGTTGTTAATGCTTTATCAACACGAGTAGATGTCAGTATTAGACGAGATAGTAAAGTCTATGAAATGGCGTTTGAAAATGGCGATAAAGTTGAAGAGTTAAGAGAAACAGGTACGGTAGGAAAACGCAATACAGGCACCAGTGTTAAATTCTGGCCCGATGCTAGCTATTTTGACACCGCTAAATTTTCGGTACGCCACCTCACACATTTATTGAAAGCTAAAGCGGTATTATGTCCAGGCTTAACGCTAAAGTTTCACGATAAAATTGAAGATAAAAAATATGAGTGGTGTTACGAGGATGGCCTCGTTGATTATTTAAAAGAAGCGGTAAAAGGTTATGTCTCATTACCTGAACAACCTTTTGTCGGAAGTTTTTCCTCGCAACTTGAAGCGGCTGATTGGGCTATTACTTGGTTACCTGAAGGTGGCGATAGCATTGGCGAAAGTTACGTAAATCTAATTCCAACGATCGCAGGTGGTACGCACGTTAATGGTATGCGCCAAGGGCTACTTGAATCAATGCGAGAATTTTGTGAATTTCGAAATATAATCCCGCGGGGCGTTAAATTAACCCATGATGATATATGGGATAAGTGTAGTTATATCTTATCTATAAAAATGCAAGACCCACAATTTGCCGGCCAAACCAAAGAGCGATTATCCTCACGTCAATGTGCTGCTTTTGTTACCGGGGTAGTAAAAGATGCCTTTAGTTTATGGTTAAACGAGCACACAGACAAAGCTGAATTATTGGCAGATTTTTGTATTAATAACGCACAAAAGCGTATGCGCGCTAGTAAAAAAGTAGTGCGAAAGAAAATCACCCAAGGACCTGCCTTACCAGGTAAGTTAACGGATTGTGGTAGTCAAGATTTAGCCCGCACTGAACTGTTTTTAGTTGAAGGTGACTCTGCTGGCGGTAGTGCTAAGCAAGCAAGAGATAGAGAGTTTCAAGCTATCATGCCACTGCGAGGTAAAATCCTAAACACGTGGGAAGTCGATTCCGGCCAAATTCTTGCTTCGCAAGAGGTACATGATATCTCCGTCGCGCTAGGCATTGACCCAGATAGTGACGATTTATCAGAATTACGTTACGGAAAAATTTGTATTCTTGCGGATGCCGATTCCGATGGGCTACACATAGCTACCTTGTTATGTGCCCTATTTATGCAGCACTTTTTACCCTTGGTAGAAGCCGGTCATGTTTACGTAGCTATGCCGCCTTTATACCGGATTGATATCGGTAAAGAAGTATTTTACGCATTAGACGAAGCCGAAAAAGACGGCATTTTAGATAGAATTGAAGCAGAGAAAAAACGTGGCAAGGTAAACGTACAACGCTTTAAAGGTTTGGGTGAAATGAATCCACCGCAATTGCGTGAGACCACGATGGATCCTAATACACGTCGATTAGTGCAGTTAACGATTGATGAGCACAGCGAAACCATGGAACTTATGGATATGCTGTTATCTAAAAAGCGTAGTCCGGACAGAAAAGTTTGGCTACAAAGCAAAGGTGATATGGCGATTGTTTAATTGGTCTGTAAACCATAAGCTGACAAAGTTAGATCATAACCTGGCAATGGTTAAATCATAAGTTGACAATAACTTGTTTTTCACTTATACCTTTCATATTAAGATGGAGGGTGTATGTTGAATTTATATGTTTCAAAAAGACGCGATTTAAGAAACCGGAAAGGAACAACGGTTTGTAAATTCGCTTCTACCAAATCAGAAATCGTGCCTGTTCTCACTGATGGGAAACTTGAAGCGGATTATTGTTATCACTTAGAATTTAATCGAGACGTTATTAAATACGAATGTCAGCCATTAGGTTATTATTATATCCCCGACATTGATGATCCTACACTCCTTAAGAAAAACCCTCACTACACCCCTGACTTTCAAGTTTGGTATAAAGATACATCAATTCGATATTTTGAAGTAAAGCAAGAGGAGTTTATTGACCCCGAACTCGCGCTATTGTTTCCAATTTGGCAAAGCCAAGCTATATATTTGAAAAAGAAATTGGACTTTGCTCTTGATAGCGAAATTAGAGCTGAGCCATATTTTTCTAACCTCAAAACGTTATTCAAAGCTAAAAAAAATAGAGTTATTAACGACGCTATGCTGCGCACGATAACTGCCCTTCTTAAGGAACATAAAAAAATCAGTGCGTTTGATTTTATCAATAAACATAATGTCATTGCTTCTATTGGTGACTTTTATTGCTTATTAGCCAACTATAAAATAAAAACGGATATCAAAAACTTTGAATTATCTTGGAATATGACCTTGGAGCTTGAGTCATGAGTAAAATTACTATTGGTGATTACTTTATTAGGGATAAGCGACAATTTGAAATCAAATCGATAGGTGGCTCAACTATTCAAATTGAAGATGTTATCTCGTTAATAGCTAGTGAACTTTCATACTCTGAAATGTCAGATCTTATTTTTAGGGGGGAAGCACAAATAGTGTCTTCTAAGCCAAAGGTGGAGAATGTTTCAGGAGATAAGTCGCGTGATTTCTCAAGTTATCCAGAAAACCTGAAAGCAGTAGCACTATATCGTTGGAAATTTGTTAAATGTGTGCTTGTTGATAACAACGTGACCAAATTCTCTCCTAAATGGCTTGATCCATTAATTGTTGAAGTTGTTGAAGAATACCAAGTTAAAACAGTGTCTTGGAGAACGTTAAAAAGATGGCTTGATCGATATGTAGAGATGGGAATGAGAGGGCTAATCCCCATGACTGAGTTAAAAGGGAATAGAGAATCAAGGGTGCCCGAAGAAACAGACTCTTATATTTACGATGCACTAATGACATTAAAAAATAAAGAAAAAATCTCTTATAATACGGCATTTACAAAATTCAAAGATTGGGTATTAATTGAAAATTCGACACGAGCGGATGACATTCAACTCCCCTTAATCACTTATCAAAGTTTCATAAAAAGAGCCGCGAAATTGGCCCCATATGATGTCATGGTCGCTCAGCTTGGAAAAGCAAAAGCTGATATCTTGTTTAGCACTCAGCGTAAAGCTGAACCAATAACTAAAATTCTCGACCGTGCTGAAATAGATCATACTACGCTCGATTTGTTCATTATTGATGAATATTTAAGACTACCCTTAGGCCGCCCAACCGTCACGGCGGTGCTTGACAGAAAATCACGATCTATTCTAGGGGCATATATTGGTTTTGAGCCACCGAGCTTCCTTAGTATTTCTAAAGCGGTAAAGAATGCCATCTCAGATAAAACAGCATTAATGGCTGAATATCCAAGTGTAAAAGGTAAATGGCATTGTCGAGGCGTTTTTACTTATATAGCAACGGATGTAGGTAGAGACTTTACGAGTAAGATGTTTGAAGAGTCACTATTAGACTTAGGCACAACGATTGTTAAAAATCCAGTGAAGAAACCTTGGTATAAAGGGGCTGTTGAATCGTATTTCAAAACCCTGAATCAAACCCTTCTAGATGATAAACCGGGAAAAGTGTTTGCAAGCCTGTTTGACAGTAATGATTATAATCCAGAAAAAAATGCGGTGATATCTATGACAACATTCATGGACATTTTTTATTGTTGGTTAGTAGATATATATCATTGTACTCCAAAAGGCGAAGATAAAGTTATCCCCAATATCTCGTGGTTAGAAGATGAAGTAAATGTTGATACAGACCCTGTTTCACCTGAGCGATTAGATATTATATTTTCTGAAAACGACACAAGAGATAACCGATCAAAAGGTATTGTTATTAATAACCTTTGGTATTCAAGTAATACACTAACTAAGTTAAGACAAAGTGGTTACATTAGTGAGCAAAAAATTAAAACTAACCGGGAAAACTTAAGCTGCATAAAAGTACTTAACCCTATTTCTAAGACATATTTTGATGTGCCGGCAGTTGATCAAGATTACACAAAAGACCTTACACTGCATCAACACCAGATAATTCAAAAATATCGTAATAAATATGCATTAGATAATACTGACGAACTATCACTAGCCCAAGCTAGAAAACGTATTGAAGACATAATTGATAAAGAAATAGTACTTAATAGAAGAATGAAAATATCGGCAAGCAAACAATTATCAAGGTACAGGAATATCGAAGGTGGAGGCAATAGCTCAGTTGTTAGCGATGAGCAGAAAGCAAAGATAGACCTAGTAGTCAATCAGCAAAACAAGCCTTCTGAAGAAACTAAAACAACGGGGATGGCTGATATTGTGGCAAAACTTAAAGCTGATAAATTGGCGAATAAGGAAAATGATAATGAGTAGTAACCAAGCGGGCATTGATGAAAAAATTAGACAAATAGAAAACATATTTGTTGAAACACCTCAAATTAAAGAAATATTCGAAGACATCGATGAGGCAATGGATACCGCAAGAATTATCGATTATAAAAAGCAGCCAACCAGTATTTTGATAACCGCGCAAAGTGGAATGGGTAAAACCACTATTTTTGATCACTATCTTGCTAAGTACCCTAGGTATCAGGCGGAAGAAGGAGATGTAGTGCCTGTTCTCTCTTCTACATTACTCGATGATAAATCTCCCAAAGGCGCACCAGGGCATATGTTAAGAGATTTAGGCGATTGGCTTCAAGGTAAAGGAGGCACGCGTGGAGAATTAACTGACCGCTTTGTTGTGCAATGTAATGGCGTAAAAGTTGAAGCTATTTTTATCGACGAGTTCCAAAATGCCATTGAAAATGGCAGCGATAATATAATATGGAATACGTCAGAATGGATTAAAACATTGGTTAACCTAACAGGAAGACCCGTTATTCTATTCGGAATGCCTTACTCAAAGCAGGTAATTGATACCAATATCGCCTTAATCAAAAGATTCCCAGTTATTCATCATATCGATGAATATGATTTGGAAACAGCATCTGGGTGGTTAATCTTTCTAGATGAGGTTGATAACCAGCTACCATTTGAAGCTAAAGTGGGGTTAGCAGACGAAGAGTTAGGTGTACGGTTAATGTGTGCAGCTGGGGGAAATCTAAGTCGTTTAATGAAGCAAATAATTCGACCCGCAGCAAAAAAAGCGGTTAGGGCTGGCGAAACAAAGTTAACCATTGATCAATTACTTAAGGCTTCCATAAAAATTCAACGCGTTCCTATGGAAAGTAACCCTCTTAACTTTGACGTGCCACTTGATAGTTTGGAAGTGGTTCACGAAATAGCGGAAACACAGTATAACAAGCCTTATTCGAGAAAAGGTAACTGGAAGTATCGCCAAGTGGCAACTGAAGAGAAATTAAGTCGTGTCCTCTCTAAAAATTAATCATCAGTTATTACTTCGACCCAAAGTTAATCGCTCAGAGTCTTTTCAAAGCTACTTGATTAGGCTTGCGCGTGCCAATGGATATGTTTACACCGCATTTTCGTCAGAAATTACAGCAAAATCTAAACCTCATCGTTCTATGAAATTGGCTGACAGAAAAGAAATTCAGACGCTATTCAAAAGCATATCAGACCCAAATGTAAGCGAGTTAACCGACATTTGGGAGTGTGCTCATTATCATAAGCAGCAGTTTGACTACGCTCGCACAAAGTTTTGTTATCTTTGTTACCAACAGGACAGAGTGCTAGCGCCTTATTGGTGGTTAAAAAGTTGTTTAGTTTGTACTAAGCATAACGTGTTAATGATCGATAGCTGTACCCATTGCAATACAAAAGTTAATGAAGATAGTTTAGTTAATGAGCGCTGTATAACTTGTAATACATCATTCGAGTCATTTAAGCTAAAAGCAATTGAGCCTGACCTTTATAGTGTTCATATAGGGAATACATTTTTAAATTTTCGCGGAAATACACAAGACTTTGTCGCATTACTTGATGCTAATCTATACAGGCGTTTTATTGAAAATAATATCGGATTATTTCTTCTTAAAGAATTAGAACATAAAACAGCGTCAATGGATAACCGTAGAAATTTTAGTCTTGAAGAGCTGTATCTTGATCAGGTTAAAGTTCAAAATATAATAAATTCAGGAGGTGTGAAGAAATTTTTATATGATGTTTTTATTAAAAGGAATAATGAAGGAGGAAGAAAAGGCATCCCACATGTATTGATGTCTGTTTTTGACTCAATCATGTCTTCTGAGGGGACTTTATATAAAGTTCAATTAATAGAGTTATTATTGTCGCCTCCAATTCCAATGGAGAACTGGGCCTTAAGAGTGCAGTGGTTAGAAAAATTATTTGTTATTCCTATAAATGAGCTGGGGAATTTCATTAAAGAAAGTCACCCTGAATATAAAAATAAAAGCCAAGGACCATTAACAATAAAAATTAAACACGTTAATTTTTTGACAACTACATATTCAAAAAAAAATTGAAAGGTATTTAACAGGTTAATTAGTTAATAGATATTCTCCTGCATTGGTGGAAAATATCTGCTAACAGGGCCAGCGAATTGCATTTAGCTTCGGAAGCCAATTACATTTTAGTTTGCCAACATAAACCCTTTAAACCATCATAAAGCTGACGTTAGCTTTTTTGTTACTAAAGCGGTCATTGAGCTTTTGTGAAATCATGATCATATTAACCGAAATTCACTGGTCACTTATGTGGCCGTTTTAAGCCCATTATAGTCAAATTTAATTTTTGGACGTTAAAAGTAGATTTATTTTTCTGAACGCTCTAAACAGCCCCGAAATCTATTGAGGTTAATGTCCGCTATAGTCGGTTCCGTTCCCGTTAGGTAAGGAATAGATAGCTATATTCGTATCCAAGTGAACATTAGGAGGGGGATTTTTACTTGTAAATCTTGACAGCTTTGTGGATTAATTAATATTTTATCGAAACCAGGTGTGTCGGTTTTGTGCGAGCTTGAGATATGCGGATCTATCAATGCCTTGTGTTTTTTGTGGACTCAACAGATGCTAAGAACAATGCCGCATCATTCGGGTTCATACCTTTGATAATGAGCTTAAACTCATGAACACTTGCAATGATTTTTTTTACCTTACCATATGCTGCATAAACTGAGTTGCGAGTAGTGAAAATTTTAGCATCACTATTTTTACTGATAATAGCGCTAGAGCAGACATAATTTCCCTTAATGAATCTGCCTTTACGATCTTCTATGACAGTGCCATATATAACTTCTATTCTCAGGGCTGGAACAGAAACGATATAGGCATTATAAATCATAGTATCAAGTCTCATCTTAACGTTCTCTCCATAAAATTCGCTTTAGTCCACCTCGATAGCTTGAGTAAGCAAAAGTATGTATTTAAGATAAATCACCTGTTTTTATCCTGTTTATGAGATCTAAAATAGCAGCTATGTCGCGTTCAGTTTTCAACATATCAATCGGTGCTTCGTTTACTAAGAAAGCTTTAGGTGTCTGAAGCCATTTCGATATAATTTCATCATTACCTTTAAATAAGTCTGAAAGTTCACTGTAGATAACTTCTGGAATATCTATTTCAAATTGCTTCCATACGATTATTGTTCCTTTTTCAATCGTGAAACTTAAGCTGTCTAAATCACTTGTACTTAAATATTTTATCACCTCACCAGAAAACTCTAGCAAAAGTTGTTTATCAATTTTTACTATTTTGGCTTTCTTGAGTTTTATCAGTTTCATATTTCCCTCCATAATTTAACAAGCTTTTATTAACATATTATCAATTTAACAGAGTGCTAACTGCTCTTGAATATGCATTGTTTTGATTAACCGTTTATTCATTTCAATACCCTTAGTAACAACTATAAAAGTGTTCATTAGCACTATTTACGTTGATATACATTGATTAACCCGCCGTTGATTTTAGGGCCTGAAATTAGTTCAATATCACTGACGGGTATTCCATTTAGTTGATGTTTTAGTAAATAGCAGGTTTTGAATTGGATAATGCTGGCTTTTGGGATTAATTTGATTGGTCTAGGAGTGCGATTAACTTTCTGCTTTAGGCAATCTATTAATCCAATTTTTATAAACTCATAAATGACGTTTTTATTAATCCCAAGTGTTGAGCAAGCTTCTTGAGGAGTAAGTAACTCGGATGAAACATCATCATCGGTTTGAAAAATGGGTGTGAATCTTATAAGTGAAAAAGGTGCATTGTTACTACCTGAATAGGCATAGTCAACTTTACCATTAAGCATCTTTTTGATTAAGTCAGCAAAACTATAACCAGCAAAATTGAAGCGCCTGATTGCTGTTGTGGGACTGCTCATAGAGATGGAAGCATTGGCTTTAAGCCGGTTGATTAGTATTTCTATCTCTCTCTTTTCAATCAACCAATCTCTGTTTGTTAAATTTGGCTCAAGCAATGGGTTAATAATGCCGTCCCTTAATAACTGTCGAGTATGATAAACACTGACATCCAATAGCTCAGCGCATTCATCAATAGAGCAGCAATTTTCTAATTTTGACTTAAGTTTCATAACACCAGTGCGAAGAAATAAACGTGTGCCATTTACTAAAAAGTGAGAAGGCGAAATTAATTTTTCTCGAATATAAACCTTCACTTTCCCTAAATGGCAGTAAAGGATTTTCGCAATTTGTGATTCGCTGATGAATATTGAATTATCTTTTGTTTGTGTATCTACTTGCGTTAGTGATTGCATTAGTATGCCAGTAGAAAAATGGTCGCGTAAATACTCTTCAAACCCCGACTTTAGCAACTTATAAGCACCTGAACGGCTGTTGTCAGAGCTGTAGATATCATCATATAAATCACGAAAACATTTTCTAATGCCAGTTAACCGCCTATCTGACATAGGATGATTTTCAAAGTGCGCTAACATCTCAAAAAAACGAGTTGGCCACTCTGCAATGTACCAATAGGCGGCTGAATAATATTGACGACAAAGCTCAGTATCGCTTTTAGCACTGGTTTTCTTTTGAGAGTCGATAGCAAACGGATGGAAATGGGCAAAAAAACCTAACAAATCGCAGTATTCTGCTAGATTTATTGACTGCCGCCCAATGATTAAATTAGTGCTTTCCAATAGCTCAATGTGCTTATTGAAAGTAAACTCAGCTTCACCAACCTCAATTCTAGATACATCATTGCTCCAGCTTGCTACATCACGCCATAAATAATGTGTTCCCCATGTGAGTCTATATCCTGTTGTCGGATGAACTGATATCAATACACAATTATGCTTTGTGCAATATGTCTTGGCCGCCAAACTGTTTATAAAAGCAATTGTCCTGTGTTCCTCATAACAAAACGGGCAAATCCTTACGTGTGTAACGTTTAGATTTTTTACAAGGAAATCCTGTGCAAAGGCCGAGCATCGAGTGTTACTAAGCGGTCTAAACTTTAACGCCTCAACTTGAGCAATGTTTATATTGGCTAACATTGCCACTCGCTCTAAATCAAAATCGCCAAAAAATATCTTTTTACCCGGCAACCTATTATTTAACAATTTGCAATTGGCACTTCTTAGCAGTTGCATTGAATTTTTATAGCCATTGTTGGCAGTTAACCTAAGCAAGTAGTTTGGTAATGAATCGGTTGATTGAGGGTAAGGGCGAATGAGTAACATGATGAAATCCTAATAACTGTTACTTATAAAGCTTAGACTCAGCAGAGTATTTTAAAAGGAATTTATTCTTTGTTTCGGAGAGGTTTTTATGAGAATTTAGTCTTTATTAAATGTGTGTTCTATACTCAATAAGCCATTACTTATCATGTATTTGGTATATATTATTACCGTTATTAATTATACTGTCAGCGTTTGCTGCCTTAGTGATGATAAGTTAGAGTCACTAAGTTTCTTAGTATCAAATAGATAGAATCTAAAAGATATTATCAAAATGATTGCTTGTGTGTTTTTTATCAGCTAGATTGGTACTTAATAAACATAAAAATAATGTTGAATGTCACTTGATAGATTTAACAAATATCAACTACGCACAACGTGAACGCTTGGCGTTCATTGATTTTTGCTTGCAATTTTTCGGGAAAATATCACGTGCCGACTTAGTTAACCACTTCAAAACGGGGTTAGCGTCATGCTCGCGTGACTTAACTTTGTATCGAGAACTAGCTTCAGATAACCTCACTTTAAAACACGAAACAAAACAGTATTACCGTACTGCTCAATTTTCTCCCGTATTTGAACACAATCCAGAAGCCACGCTTAACAGTTTATGCCGTGGCTTCGGTGATGGTTTTTCCAATGGAATTACGCCATCTAATGTCTGCATTGATGCTACAAGATTAATACATCCAAGCTCAGATGTTATCGCCACCATCATGCGTGCGATCAACAATCGACAAGCTATATCATGTGACTATATTTCATTGTCTTCTGGCGAAACTAAACGCACTATTGTTCCACATAGCCTCGCAAATAACGGCCAGCGCTGGCATGTACGTGCTTACGATAAAAAGAATAAAGCTTTCAGAGACTTTGTTTGTACACGAATACAAAACGTTACAGCAATTGAAAAGCCAATTGCGACAATACAGGGAAGAGAATTTGATAAGCAATGGAACAGCATTCACAACATCACATTAGTACCTCATCCCTCTATAACTTATTTTAAAGCGATAGAACTCGATTACTCGATGGTAGACGGAAAAGTTGAATTAAACGTACGAGAAGCGCTTTTAGGTTACTTAATGAGACAATGGAACGTAGATTGCACATTAGAAGGCGCATTAGTTGGCGAGCAGTATCAGCTTAGGCTTGATAACGTTCATGAATTGCAGGGAATTGATAGTTTGTCGATTGCCCCAGGGTACGGCATTAAAAATTATAAAGGATAGGGAAATATATGGATAATATTACAAGGGCTTGGTACGGCATGCATATTGACGTAGCGCTGCAACAGAAAAACGAACAAGCATATGAAGATTTCTTTTGTAAAGTGATGAAGTTGAAATACTCTGATAACTTTCAATTAATCAAAGCGGCTGGTCGAGATGGCGATGGTAAGGCTGACGGTTATTTAATTCCTGAAAAGTGTGTATATCAATCATATGCTCCCAGTTCAGGTTTTAATAAAAGTAAATTACAAAAAAAAATTGAAGGTGATTTTCTAGGGGCTGTAGACAAATGGGGAGATCGCCTAGAGAAGTGGGTATTCTTACACAATAGCCCTGAAGGTCTGCCAAAATATGGGTTGGATCTTATCCTAAAGTTAAGAGATGAAAATCCAACTATTGAAATCACTCCTCCCTGGGGGCCAAGTGAAATAAAAGACATCATACTTTCTTTAAATATAGAACAATTAGTTGATCTTTTCGGTCCCGCTCCTACTCAAAAAGATATGATTTCACTAACACATGAACCTATCAAAACCTTATTAAGAGCAATGTCACGCAAAGAAATTAAAAAAATGACTATTGCTCCTGTATCTGTTGATAAGCTTGAGTTCAATAAGCTTTCTGATGACGTTGAAGTATTGTTAAGTGCAGGTAGGCGCAAAGAGAATTTAGTGGAAGACTTATTACTACATTGGCCTGATCCAGAGTATGGTGAAGAGTTGGCGGAATCATTCAGAAATAAATATAAATCACTAGCGACAGAAGGGGTTACACCTGACAAAATATTTTCTGGGCTACGTTCATTTTCGGGAGGAAATAGTGATGATATTTCGGCTCAGGTTTCGTCACTTGCTGTACTAAGTTACTTTTTTGAACGATGTGATATTTTCGAAAATGCACCAGTAGGTTGGAAGTTATGATTTTACCGACTAAACACTTATCACCAGAACGCTCTATTATTTCTGTTTCATCAGAGATCCTTGAATTAGTTGATTCACGTTCAACGGTAAGTTCGATATGGAGTAGTTTACAAAACAAGCATAAAGCATCGTTACGTTTTAGTGACGTGCCATATGACTGGTTTATCCTGGCATTAGATTTTTTATACATGGTAGGTGCTATTGACGAAAGAAATGGATTGATTCAAAAGGTGAAAAGTAATGCTGCATAAAATTTATAGTGACTTACCAAGCTTTAAACAAGTTGAGTTTCATGAGGGACTTAACCTAATTCTTGCAGAAAAAGATGATCAATCGACCGAAGGTAAAACCAGAAATGGCGCAGGGAAAAGTAGTTTAGTTGAGCTAATAAATGCTTTACTCGGTAGCGATTTACGTAAAGGGAATATACTCAAAGCACCTGATCTTTTGTACAACAGATTCGGCTTGGAACTAGAACTCTCCGGGAAAACTGTCACTTTAGAAAGGTGTGGTGACACAGCTAATAAAATTTTTGTCAAATCAATGCCTGATAACTTTATGCCATTAACTGAGGGTGATGGCGAAAAGTACATTAGCAATAACGAATGGACTGCGGTACTTGGCAAAGAAATATTTAATGTTACTGATGCAGCAAGACAAATTAAAAGTGGCCCTTCATTTCGTTCACTTTTTTCGTATTATGCAAGGTCGCCCAAAGGTTTTGATACACCTGAAAAAACTTTTTCTCAACAATCTACATGCAGTGTTCAGGTAGCATTGACTTATTTACTCAAATTAAATTGGAAAATTGCTAGAGAATTTGAAGATATTAGGCAAAAAGATAAGTTCATTAAAGCGCTTAAGCAAGCCGCGAATGATGGTTCTTTAAAAGAAATTATGGGATCTGCGTCAGAGTTGAAAACGGATATTTTGCTTAAAAAAACTAAAGTATCCGCACTTAGAAATTCAATATCTGAATTTAGGGTTTTACCTGAATACCAAACAAAAGAATCAAGAGTGGCGGAGCTAAGTAAGATCTTATCATCTTTGTCGGCAGCCGATACCACCGATAAAGAGTGGCTTGCTCAGCTAGAAAGGATTATTGAAGAAGAGTCTGAGCCAGATAAAGGTAAAGTGAGTAAATTGTTTCAAGAAGCAGAGTTTGAGTTACCTGAGCTAATTGCTAGGCGATTTGATGAAGTATCTGCATTTCATGATTCTATTGTCAGTAATAGACGAGAACATTTAAAACAAGAGATAGACGAAATCAACACGAGAATTGGTCTGCGGTTAAAGGAAAAAATATCGCTAGACAATGAGCGTTCAGAAATTATGCGTTTATTACAGTCTCATGGTGCATTAGAGCAATATATGCTGCTCCAGAACATGCTATCCAAATTAGATGCGGAAATAGAACTATTAAGTAAAAAACTGGATGCAACCGCAAACCTTGAAGAAAAGAAAAGCGATTTAAAAATAGATCGCCATAAACTTCAAAAAAGAATGAGAATTGATCATACCGAAAGAGATAAAGCAATTAGTGACGCTATAATTGCATTTGCGGACTTTTCTAATCAACTATATGATGAGTCAGGAAAATTCACGATAGATCCTACCGACAATGGCCCTAAGTTTGAGTTTGATATTCCGGGCAAAAAAAGTACGGGAAAATCAAAGATGCAAATTTTTTGCTTTGATATGACATTAATGAAGTTATGGGCAAAAGAGCCTAAAAGACCTGATGTTCTGGTTCATGACAGCGCAATGTTTGATGGTGTTGATGAAAGGCAAATTGCTAAAGCGTTAATTATTGGCTCTAAAATGGCCAAAGAATATGGTTTTCAATATATTGTAACAATGAACTCAGACGATATGCCTGATATGTCAATGTATCCAGACTTTAGGTTAGAAAATCATCGTGTAAAATTAAATATTACGGATAGTGAAAACGGTGGTTTATTTGGTGTCCGTTTTTAGGTGATAAGCAAAAGGTGAGACAAAAGTATGGCTATTAAAAATAATATTTACAAAAAAGGATTAATGTGAAACGTTTTATTTATTTAATAACCCTCTTAGCTAGTTTACCAATATGTTCTTTTGCTACAGAGTCAGTGAAATCTTACTTCGAGAGTAAGGAGTTTGAGGTGTTAGCAAACAGACTTTGTGATCAATTATCAAACTCAGAAACTACGGATAAATTATCTGGGCCAATGGCGTTTAAGTCAACAATCGCTGAGTTTATAAAGCAGGATGTCAACTCAAAAGACACCCGGAAAAAAGTTATTGAATTTTGGAATACTAATAAAGCGCAATTTATTTGTACTTATGGAAATTTAAAATACCTAACGCCCCAACCTGTCTTGCGCCGTATCATTGATATGAATATTCAAGAAGAAGTATTTTTTGAATTTTTACTTGAAGATGAATTTAATGATGAATATCAAGTTAACGTAGATATTAATATTGTTCATATTAACCCGAAAGGTGAAGCTGAAACCTTGCTTGATTATATTCAAAGTATTCGTGATGATAAGTCTCTTGCTGCGCTGTATGATTTTGATGAACTTGCAGACTTACAAGAATCGCTTCAAGAAGAGTACGGTGGCAAGTATGTAAAATACGCCAAGAAATATCCTGAATACGCGCTAGAAGGTTACTAACCTGTCTAAACTTTAACGCCTCAACTTGAGCAATGTTTATATTGGCAAACATTGCCACTCGCTCTAAATCGAAATCGCCAAAAAATATCTTTTTACCCGGCAACCTATTATTTAACAATTTGCAATTGGTGCTTCTTAGTGGTGCATTGAATTTTTATAGCCATTGTCGGCAGTTAGCCTATGTATAGAGCATTTTAAAGCAATGTAATTATATTTTGATGTCGTAGGTTGTTTTTATGCTTATAAACGTGAGATATGGCTGTAGGTGGCGTAATGAGGTGATGAATGCTATTTACTCATTAGGAAACACTTGGTTTTGGGAAACGCAAAAGCTAGGTTCTATAATATATTAACGTAAATTGTTATTCCGCTTTTTTTAGATACTCAACTTACCTTCAGGGGCAACGCTTTCAAGCATGGCTCTATCACAGGCACTGAAATTGATAAAATTAGCGCGGACTTCTCTTAATGGCTAGTAACTGAAGTTCCAAGTAGGCGTAATTTGACCGCAGAAGCGTTACACTTAACACTAAATATCTAAGCCGTTACTATCGATAATTCTAGAGTACATTTATGTCCTTTTTTTGGAATAGCATTGCCACAAAACACCGAAAAATAATGCACAATAAAAAGTGCAGTGTAGAACATTGCTTTCGCTGTATGGGCAAACTCCAATTAATGGATGAGGATGTTAAAAGCAGCGTTAGCTTCTACCAATGTACAAATTGCCAATCTCATTACACGTTAACAGTAAATAAAAAATTACATGACCGATGGCTAATGCCAATAACATTAGTGATCTATGGCGTGATTTTTGATAAAAACCCTGCACTAAGAGCGGTTGCAATCGCACAGGAGTTTTATCTTCGTGACGATATCGACCTTGAAAAAATGATAACTGATATAGAGCAAGAGCTTGAAGCACCAAGGCAAAATTTGGTTGATATATTTACGTTCTCGTATCCAAACGAAGCTAAACTCAGGGTGTTTTTGAGGCAATTTATTGTTGAGCTTAAGCGTATAAAGGCACACGCTAGAAATTAATATCGATTAAACGGATGGGAATATGAAGTTATTGTTGCACTTGCTTAAGGTGGCTGTACTTTGTCCTATTGCGCTGTGATGTACTAGGTTTTTCGTTTGGTTACTCTATTTTAGCGCGTAGGGTTACTAGGACATAACTATTTATAACGTCAATAAGGTATCAGACATAATGCTTAGTTTATCTAGGATATACTTGTTTTTCAAAGAACTATTGTTAACCATTGAATTAACTGAAAGCGAGTTAGCGCAGTTCAGCGATCACATTCATCAAATATGCGATAGCGTGCAAGAAAGAAATTTAACACTAGTGAGCAACGCGATTGAAAGCACTTCTGGGCATAACAACCATAAACTTGTAGTTTCAGCCGTACATTTTGTTAAAGAATGCGTACGGGGATTTAATCGTAATTACGCGAATGATTACGCTAAGAGCGATTACTTTAACGAGTTTATTGTTTATACAAGGGAAATTGAAATAGATTTTGAGAAAAAAAATTACGACCCTGATGGTGTTGGCGGCGGCACTATTACCGATATCCTCAATAAAATAAAGCTTTCTCATTAACATTACCGCCAGTTAATAGCGTTCTAACCACTTAAGGTAAAACCTTGTAACTAACTTTGCCTTTAACGTACTTTGAACCGCATGGTATTATTGATGTTTTATAAAACAACGTCAGGGAACTTAACAAATTAAAATGATGATAAAAAAAATAATAACCCTTTCTATTACCTTAACGGTATTGGCAACGTTAGCGGGTTGCTGTTGTAGTAACCCTAATTACCAGAAAAACAATGAAGATGTAGCAACGAATGCCAAGGCTAGTACTAATACTGTTGAGGCATTCGCAAAGCAATTTAGCCCAGAATTAGCAACGTATATTATGAATCACCCTGATGTGGTTGACGATATTCGCTGTCAATCAATCCCCATCAATATTGATACCCCTGTTAAAACTCATGAAGAAAAACAGTTGTGTATTTTAGCATTCACAACTTACGAGCCTTTTTTTTCCGAAAAAACAACGTTATTTGTTAAAAATAAAAACGCCGATATTACCGTGTTAACTCATTTTATCGACGACGAATCATCATACCTTTCGCACATTGAATTTTCTGAAAATGGTAAGTATATCTATTTAATGCTTACCGATGAAGGTCACCCATTTTTTGTTTTTTTCGATACACAAAAATTTATTAATAACGAGCCTGATGCTCAAGTAGGCGAGTTATTCGAAGAGTACTTTCTTGACCATATTGAAAGTTTTTATGATAACGGTGATATTGTTTACGCGCTGCGAGAGGGTACTATTACCGGTTGCCTTAATTATGGCGAAGTAGAGGTAGAGCCAAAAACCGACGGTACTGAACAAGTTAAACGTTGTTTATTCCATTATAATATTTTTGATAAATACACCAGCTTTTCAAGCCGAGAGCCTTTTCTTCCAACCAGCAGTAAGCGAAGGGTAGTTATGCCCTATGTTTGTAATGCCTTTAATTAACCTGAATACGTAGCGACCTGTTTGAGTCAGTGGTATGAGCTAGAGCATGCAAAATTATGTTGAACATAAAGAGGAAATAGAATTGATGAAGTTAAATGTACTCTTGCTCACTGCGTTAGTATTTTTTATTGGTGACAGCTTCGCTTATTCAACGCCGATTGATTGTGATGAGGTTAAAGGCATGTCGGGTAAGTCATTAGAAAAGTGCCTTGAAGGTGACAGTAACAATGTGCTTAATGACAAAAACAGTGCAGAACAAAAAACAGGCGAGTTCGTGCATGCTCAAAAAGTATTTGATGCGTTAATGGCCTGTGGGAAAAATTTTGATGTGAGCGTTGGAAATACTCTTGTGATAAATTGTTTAGAAAAGTTAACATTTAAAATGCTACAGGTTAGGTTGCTTAGCAAAATTGTCCGCTGGACTAGTATTGTTAAGTCTTATCAACCCTTAACGCAATGTGATGACGCAACACTTCAATTGTATCCTAACGCATCATTAACAGAAGTTGAGCTAGTACGGTGTTTTGAATTTGAAGCGCATGAAATTCAAACAGGATTAGTTTATTACTCTGTGGAGAATGCGCAGCTCAAAATTAGTGGTATTCAGTTTTAATTGTTTATCCTTGGTGGGGGGAATGAAAACTATGATAACTTTTCATCTAAAATTTAAATGGAGTTAATAATGAGCGACACTAAGGAACTCTTTGCTTGCCCCTGCTGTGATTATTTAACACTAACCGAGCGCGATAAATATGAATACTGCTCAGTGTGCTGTTGGCAAGATGATGGGGCGCAACACCCATATGATTACAGTGAGTTTAATTGCCTGTATTTATCTGTGGGCCAAGAAAATTTTCTAAAGCTTGGTGCTTGCGATGAATTTGCTATTTCGATGGTTGAAAAGGATGCTAAATCACGTTATAAAAAACAAGACTACAGCACTTTTAACCTGAATGCCCCTAAAGTACATTACAATCCATTTGCAGACTTTTTTAAGGGGAAAATAAAATAAAAAAGTGGTGCGTGTCAAAACGCTAAATACAAAAATGCAGTAAGCCTTTTGTACATTTTGGGCATTTTTCATCGGGCTTGCCGGCTAGATAAAGCATCTCCTTGGTATTATTGCTGTTACATTGATTACAGCACTCTTGTTTACCATGCCAATTACAGCAGTCTAAACAAATACGGCCACCACCATTAGGGTCAACAACATCTACAACTATGCCGCATTCTGTACAAAGTACTACACCTACAATCATTTTTGCTCCTCTGTGCTTAGTAGTAAGTTGTTGACAGTAAATAACTGTCCGTTTTTTAATCTAGCTTTAAATTTTTTATTCGTTTTCTGGCTTTTGGCACAAGTAAATCAAGCTCAGGATATACCTAGTTCTCATGCATAATATTAAGATGATTTTTAATTGAGTTTTCTTGAGAACAAATACAAAAATGCACAGTAATCTTTCAATACTTTTAATAGCTTGGCTATAACACCACAGTTAACAGGCTAAGTAGCAGTAGTAAATGAATAGGCGTTTTATTAATATCCTTACTTATTGCATTTATAACCAAGTCATTCAATACTATCAGTAATCAACCTTTGGTCAATGTTACTTTACTGTGATAGCAGACTTAAAAAAGCGTAATAAGGACTGTTAATGCGTTACTTCATAATAATACTCATGTTATTACCATTATGCGCACAATCATCTCAAGACATAAGAAATTGGGATTGGCAAAAGCAAAAGCAACAGTGGACAGACTGGAAAGAGTATAAAACCTTCAGTGACAGCGAAGGTAGACCCGTAGTGGTTATTTCCTATAAAACCAAATTCACCAAAGCAGGTATTGCACGAATAAAATGGAAAATAAAAAATGCTGCGACAATACCCGCTAAACGCTTAGGAATAGAGCAAAAGTTTTATCAAAGTAGTGATGGCACAACCAAAATTGTAAGTGGCGATTCGAAATCGGCTAAAAAGAATAAACCGTTCGCATCAGGGGAAGAAGTAGAATTTCTTTCTGATTTATTTTCAAGTGACAAGCATGGAAAAATAACGCATATAGAATTGCGTTATCCTTTTTTTAAAGCGGAGTTTATTCAGTCAGATGGTGAAGTATTAAAAATAACAGGTGACAGTTTTGAAGCACCAACCAAGGGCGTTATTGATTGCAGAGAAAAATATGGACAACCAATGATCACTGCTGGCTTTGACATTGAAGAGTTGGCCGGTAATCAAATAAAAATCAGCTCAGTGGGTGGGGACGCTAAATCAAGCAGCGGTGACATAACCTTTGATTTAACCACTTACCTAACCAGTGAAAATAAAAAGGCATTAGATAAAGAATTTAAAACTCGCTTCACCAGATACGTTTCTGGGATATGTGGTAATGAAGTCAAGAAAACGGTGACAAGAGAGCTTTACGATATTATCCGTTCAGCTATTCGAAGTTACGGAAAATCAGTACCTAAAAAATTGATGATTAAGCCGAGAAGCGCTATTACTGGTGTAAGGGGCTGATCTAAAAATAGCAGTCACTGCATAAGTAAATTTATATATATGCAGTGGTTATGTTATTTAAGTTAAACTTGTATTAACTAAAATGCTTTTGTAGCTATTTCGCAATGACCCTTACTTCTGTGTCCATCACCTTCGCGTATAGTTATTTTTAATGTTGAACGATTTAACTCTAATTTGTAATTTCCTGAATAATAACCATCAGTAGAGTGACAAAAAAGAATTTGCTCATCCAATCTGCATTTGTTATCTGAAGGAAAAGTCATAGAACCAGTGATGCTTGCTTTGTCTTCGGCAAGTGTAAATGAAAAATCCTTATCTTCTGAGGATACCCAGGATTTGTTTGTATATCCCTTCCCATTTTTAATATAAGGTCTTTCCTCAAAGTTGGCATTGTCATTCAAATTACAATTGAATGTTGTTTTGGAAGCAAAACTATTAAAACTTGTAGTCGCTATAATGAATAATGAATAATTTTCATTTTATTTCCTTTTTTTTTGTAGTTAATTAAATTGTTTTTAATGCTCTAGTGCTTGTGAATCTCATAGCCATTCCACGCCTCATTAATAGGTGTTTTACCTTCTGCGCGTACTTTCTTAAATAAGTCTACACGACCAGACATAGAAACTGGCTTTCCACCATCAAAGTGATGAAAATCACAATCATCAATTTTTCATCAGCCTTAAAATGCCTCTTCTTTACCACCTGCTAAGGTAATGGCATGTTTGAATGCTTTGCTTATTCTTGTCGCTAACTCTCTTTTTTGTTCTGGAAAAAATAATGAAGCGGAACTTAACTTCAACTCACTATTTTGTAGAGTCGATAACGTTATAATGGTTTTTTTGTTGTATGTTGTATTTAATCGGATTTGCAGTTGACCATGTTCGATAAGTTCTATACTACTTGGATCTAAATCCTTTAAGAAAAACTCATACTTATGATGTTCTGTATTACCAGATGTAATGTAGGTTTTAGTGTACTCAAAAGTAATTCTTCCAGTGGTTAAGTTAGATTCAAATGAATATGTAGTTTTACTACTTATCGTTTCGCTTAATTCACCAGAATCATATTTATAAAAAATGAAAGGGCTTTCTGTAATGAACTTATTCTGAATAAACTCTAACGTAGCTTCTAATGTTGGCTCCTTCGTATGAGCACTCAAAGGCAGGAGTAGTAACAGCATCAAAATAATGTTTTTCATATCAGTAATAATCCTATTTTTATTTGGCTGTTTATCTGTGAATTCATGATTTTTCAAATTGTTTACCAGCCGTAGCTTTTACTTTAGGGTTTGGCAGTCCTCCAAAGAAGGACCTTCAGTTGCCAAAGCATTGAATGTTATAGTCGTTAACAATATCGCTAAGGTGATTGTCTTTTTCATTATTTTAATTCCTGTAAAATTTAGTGATCGTTTTTAGTTTTATTCGTTAATTCAACAAAAGATTGTAATACTTCTTTATTAAAATCAGTGCCCATTTCTAACTCTGTTCTAATTTTTTTAATAACAACATACAATTCATCAAATATATGTTCACCGTTATTCTCAGCCTTTTTATGCATATAATTAGTCGATAATTCAATGACATCATCTTTACCATAAACAAGCAATTTACTTTTTAGAAGTCCTAAATTTACATTGGGATCACATTCATCATAAAGTAAATAGTGAACAAGCATTTCATATAGCGCAGGACGGCTTTCAAGTTTTGATGATTTTTTAGCATTTCGTTTATCAAGTCTAAACTTCATTAACGGGGCTATAAATGCGCCAAAAAATCCGGCAATGAAAATAGGGATTATTTTTGTCCACTCTAAATCAGGCATTATCAGGTTTAACCTTGCAGATAGTTATAGCTAGATATGTAATTATCAGAGCCAATTGTCTCATTATTATTCCTTAAAAACATTCATCTTTAAGTTAAAAGCTATCTAGCTTTTATTGCTGCACAAATTTTTATAGGTGAAGTCCATACCCAGCAATGATTGTAAAAATACCTTTTTATTATCATGTGATAAATATGACTTAACATTATGCTCATCCCATAAATCTAAAAACCATGACTTAGGATGAGCAAAATTAAAAGCGTAAGACTCTACTTGACCATCTTTTAGGTAAGCTAGTTCATCACAATACAATGCTAAATCAGCTCCTGCACCAGAGGCACCAAGCGCATTAACGTTCTGTAAGCCAAACCCTTTGTTTAATGCGAAATCATTTTCATTAATGCTAAAAATTAACGAAGTATTGTTTGATAATATGCCCGTTTCTTCACCTGTTGGGTTCTCATTAAAATGAGTGAATGTTTCAGATGGTGTAGCTGCGGCTATCATACCGACTCTAAATTGAGGGAAGTTCGGAATAGGGTGGGTTTTGTTTTGACCATTTCTTAATTTTTTGAAATGGGCATATTCAGGAGATTTAGGATCTTTTAAGTCAGGCAAAGCGCCATAAGGGTCGCCAAGTGTAGCTCCAATAATAAAGGCTCCAGAGCTATGAGTGAAAACACTCACGTTTGGTAGTTCGACATTGTTATTAGCGTAGGCGGTTTGTACTCCTTTAAAGAGTTGTCTTAAGTTGAAACCTACTAAAGGGCCTGATGATTGAGCACTACTCCATGCGCCAGATAAGGGTAAGCCTTCAAATCCGTCCCAATAAATTTCAACAAAAAGTGGTTTGTTTTCTTCTCCGGTTAAAGTTGTAACTTCCTTCTTAACTAGTTCGTACATTGGCGCACTGTCTTTAACCGTATTGTTGAAACCGTGTATTAAGAAAAATATTCGCTTAGCCTTATTATTTGAAGCGTAACTATAAATTTTAGTTCCTGCATTTTTCCATAATTGTGTTTGTGCACTCAACCATTGTTCATTTGGGAAGCATGGCTTATTCTTCACGTCACAGGTTTCATTTACTACAGTTTTACACAGGAGTTTTGCATCACCCGTTAGTGCTCTATTTGAAGAACTACATAGGTTTCCAGCAGTACTTTGATCGTAAAGACTACCAGAAAGGTCTTCATTTATTTGGTTGGTTTGATAACCATTATCAGGGTACAAATTACCGAAGGCATCAATATATAACTTAACGGTATTGCCAGAGGTGGCATTATTGTTTTTTAGTTCATCATTTTTACTTGCGGCATCAAGAAAATAGACATTTGACGCACAGCCACTAAGAAATAGAGCATAGGCTACAACAATTAGATAAGTTGTCATTTTACTGAACATTTTAAATTCCTTTTTAAGTTGAAAACATTATTTAAACAATAAGATTGAGTTTTAATATTTTGATGTCAGATTTTGGTTCTCTTGTTTTTTTACTCTGTTTTATCATCCCATTTTATATCTTAGGCATAGTAGAAATTTCACAGACACCTTCAAAGTCTATTGTTCTGTGTTCAGTAAAAATTGAACCTTTTAACTTTAATGACCTTCTGTCAAGTTTCATTATGTCTGAGTCAGTTGTTGAATTACAAACGTAATGATCTTCTGTCTTTGTAAGCTTCTCACACTTAATATTTAGACGGCCATACTTTACACGACTCATGCCATCAGTGAATGTAAGATATTCAATACGCTCTTTTCTAAATGATCTTCTATCATTGCTGATCTCTTCATTTACTTTACACTTTAGCTTCAAATCAGTTTCTTCTGCATTAGCAAATAAAGGTAAAAAAGCTATGCTTGCAACGACCAACGACCAACGACCAACGACCAACGACCAATTTTCATGTTATATCCTTTTTTTATTTTCGTTTTGTGATAACTAAAGTATCTAAAGATTTAATTTGTTTATAATTCTTAACTTCAATTTCAGTTTTAGTTAACGCTAAATTGCTAGTATGACCAATATGTAAATTACTAGAGCTATCATATTTAGATATGTTGGTATGCATAAGGCCATTCCTCGTTATGTTTAAATCACTTCGACTATCACTTAGTTTGTTTTGTCCTACGAAGTAAGTTGAATAGCCCTTTTTAGAGAGTATTTTACAATCATCCGTTGCTCCCCATGTATAATTTTCACTGGGAATATTTAGAAAAGTAGTACCAAAATCGCTCGACTGGTATGTTCCTTTTTCATCGTTGATTATTACCTTGCGGCAATCGCCCATATAGATATTATCTCTAATGTTTCTAATTTCTTTATCTATAATGGTATTAAGTAACGGACCTAAGGGCGCGGTGTTTTCTCCTGCTTTTATTACACTTATTCTATCGCCACTATATGAATTATAAAGTAATACATCCCCTGAGCTATTAACCCTAATGTCTGAATTATAACTGGAATAACCCGTTCGATATTTATCATGGGTTTCTTTAATACCTTTAAATTCAAATAACTTGGTTTGTCGATTCAAATCTAGCTGTAACCAATTTCCCCCCTTGTTTTTAGAGCGGTAAATATTTCCTTTAGAGTCTTTGACATATAAAACGCCCTTGTCATCGCTATGTATTTCCTCAATGACCCGTCTATGCTGATAAATTTTTAATATTTTAGTTACCGCGAAGGTGTTTTTATCTATCATTGCAACGTGACCGTACTTATTCGCTCTATCTGTCGCATCATAAATCACGAAATACTGCCCTTGGTAAACATCTGATTTGGGAACATGTAAATAGGCTATTTGGTCAATTTTATTTGTTAAGTCTATAAGTGTTGGAGTATTAGCATTAACGTTGAAATTTATTAAAAGCAGTAGAATGGGAATTATAGTGACTTTCATGAACTATCCTTTTTTATTTTTTAAATTAACTTATTAATACTAAAAACCTGTTTTGATACCTCTAAATTTTAGGTTCACTGGCAACTTCACAAGTGCCTTTTAGTAAGTCATTCATGCCATCGCTAAATAACCTGTATTTAGTGAAATTAAGTGTCCTTCTATTCAATTTCGTCTTTATGGTATAGCTACGATCACCGGAAAAATATTTTCCGTCACAACTATAGAATTCATCAGATTTTTCTACATTTTTACACCCCTCAACCCAGTCGGTAGGCTTTAAAGTTTTCATGTTTTTTGTAAATATTAGTAAAACTGTTACTTCCTCGGGCGTAAATTCTTTTCCAGAACCGAACGCACCTGTATGAATAGTTTTACATTGAAGCTTTAAACTACCGCTTTCTGCATTGGCAAAAGGGGCTAATAGCACCATGCTTGCAACGACCAACGACCAAATTTCATGAACTATCCTTTTTGTTTTTCAACATTAATTTACTAATACTCAAAACCCGTTCTAATCACCTTAAACTCATAGCCTTTGCTACTTGCAATACTATCGTTCAATTCATCTTTGGCTTTACGCTCAGTTTCATAATCCCAGTAAGTACATTTATCTTCATTAAACTTAGGATAGTTAGCGCTGCGATATTTACTAAATGAGCTAATTACCTTACCTGAGCTGTAAACAGCGGGTTCTGAGTTATAAAAAACACTTGAGTAAATGGCGACATTTTGCTTGGTGTCATATGTTTTTTGTATATAACCTGAACAAGAAACAAAACCCCAAGGTTGTTTGATTTTTGCACTTGCAGGCAAAGCAGAAAAAACTAGTGAGGTTGTCGCTAAGGAAAGCAGTAGGGTGGTAATGGGCTTAGATATAGGCATGGTAAATCCTTTTTAATTATTTTTTATTGCTAATGACTATAGTGCTTTATAAGTAACCAATCAAATAGTTTTGCTAGTTGCTAGTTGCACAGTTAATATACATTCATATATAAAGGAATGAGCGATAAGATGCAGCTAATAAAAATAAAATACTTACCCCAATTATGTTTATCAGTAGGCGTGTTGTTTTTTACAACGAATGCTTTTGCAGTAAATGAACCTGAAATGGTCGCTATTAAAGGTGGCTGTTTTCAAATGGGCAGTAAAGTTTCGGAACGGGAGCAACCCATTCATAAAGTGTGTGTGAAAGACTTTTACATGGGTAAACATGAAGTCACCTTTGCCCAGTATGATGAATACGCCCGTGCAACGGGTAAACCAATACCAGAAGATGAAGGTTGGGGGCGCGGTAACCGTCCGGTAATAAACGTAAGTTTTGATGATGCCCGTAGTTATGCCCGTTGGTTAGGGAAAACTACCCGCAAACGTTATCGCATTCCGTCAGAAGCGCAGTGGGAATATGCGGCAAGAGGCGGCACAACATCGCGTTGGTTTTGGGGCAATGAAGATTTTACTTACGACACTTTTGCCAATTGCAAAGGCGGTGAATGTGGTGACAGTTATACTCATACCTCTCCTGTAGGAAGCTTTATGGCGAATCCTTATGGCCTATATGACATGGCTGGTAACGTATGGGAATGGACTAACGATTGTTGGAATAGCACCTACGAAAACGCACCTAATGATGGCAGTAGTTG
The DNA here is from genome assembly GCF_002836255.1 of Colwellia sp. 75C3. Classification (GTDB taxonomy): domain Bacteria; phylum Pseudomonadota; class Gammaproteobacteria; order Enterobacterales; family Alteromonadaceae; genus Colwellia. The sequence goes on from NZ_PJAU01000047.1 coordinate 199,135, forward strand.
GCTTGATGGTGATTGTGAAAATCGTGTTATTCGGGGTGGTTCGTGGGGCGATTCAGTGTCGAACCTGCGCTCTGCCGATCGCCACTCCGTTACGCGCGATGAGCGTTACCTCAGTCTCGGCTTTCGTTTAGCCCAGGACAAGCAATGAACGCAGTGAATGTTTCCCTTTTGGGCGCAGCCCATTTTTACGCCGCAGGCGTTTTTAATATTGTTTTTATTGGTTATTAATGTAGCGCTTTAAAGATGTTTCATCAAATCATCATGTTTGATAGTTGATAGTTGATAGTTGATAATTTCTATGTCAATCTGCTTGAAAAACATTCAAGAGGGAAGTTCGAAGATGAAAAAAACAATGATAATCAACTTTATATTTATGAGTTTTATATCGTTTAATTCATTGGCAAATGAGGATCCATCACTAGAACATACCATGGATTTTATTGTGAAAAAATTCGAAGAGTCTGTTTGCCATTACGATCACACTAACACTAACCAAAGAGTAGGATTTGTTTATCATAAAGAACTACAAGATGTGACCTTTGATTATAAATCTAAAGTCTTGTCGTACACTGTGGTAAGCGGAGGAAGGGATTTAAAAAGAAGCCCCTTTAAAATCGACTTCAGCTTGGCATATCCTCGCGTGAATACTTTTATTGAATCGGGTGTAACAGCAGGCTGCATAAGACTTCAAGTATTTACACCTAATGATTACCACCGAATTTATATTAATAATATTGATAATATACCTGAACGTTTAGTTAAGGCTCTAAATCATGCAATTATTTTATCTGGGGGTAAAAACGAGGCTTTTTAATTTGTGCCTATTATGCTCGGTGGTACTGTAAAATTGAATAATTCGGGTTTAGCTGAAGCTAAACTTCTTAGTAAACGCAAATACCCTACTAAAAAGTTGACAATGTTACTTTGACAGATTATTTAATTTAGATTAAATAATCTGTCTTTAAGAAAAATATATTGTTTATTCAATTAAATCATCATCTAATTCAACTTTTTCTATTTCCATATCATCATCATCTTGATGAAGGAAATATTGCCCTGCTAGTTTTCCTATCCAATAAGGGGCTGTATTTTCCTTTCCTCTAGAGGCGTTACTGCCATGACCAAAAGTAACTTTGTTGTCATCGTCTCCATAATCGGCAATATGTACACACTCATGAAAGATAGTATTCACAATGCTTTCATGGCTTCTATAAAGCTTTCTTTTATTCAAAAATAAAGTATTAGGGTGCTTGCCTGTAACATATGCATTGGCTTTTGAAAATCGCCACCAAGGTTTATATAGTTTTATGGTAACGTTAGTATTACAGTTTCGTATTTGCTCAGAAATAGTTTTTGAGGAGGTTTTTGAATAATCAAATTGTGGTGCTGATGTTATATCTTGCCAAAAATCAACGTGTTCAGAATTACTACCTTCAAACAACTCGTTAATAAATTTAACGCACTCATTTATTTTATCATTTTTTCCATTAAAAATAACTTCCATGAATTTTCCTTATTATCAGTCAATGACGCTTTTTTAGAATAATGATGAAAAAACTTTAGTGATAGCTTGTTATATTTTCAAGTGACACAGTGAGTTTCTCAGTTAAGTTATTAGCTAACTTACTCTCTAGCTACTACTTTTAATATTACTAACAAGGAGGTAGAGGGTTTCCTTGTGCTAATTCTTCAATAATAAGGAATAAATAATGGATATCAATGGAAAAATTATTTTAGTATCAAATCGTGATGTACACCCCAAGGAAACTACTGTTAAATTATTTGGGGAAAATTTAAATGCCAAAGGGGCTGAACAACTTTTTGATTCAAAGAATTTTGATAGAGATCTATTTTAAACTTAACGTGTTGAGTGTACTTAACTTTAAGTAAAAATAGCACTAACAATTTATAGTATTAAAAATTCAGTTCCAGAGACTATTTATTTTAACGGATATTGGCAAGTTGTGACTTGTTTATATGGGAGTAACTATAGTGCTAGAAAGATTTTGTCTAAATATAAGGACTTATTATGTTTTTTAATAAAGTAGACTTATCTGTCAGTGCTCAAGCTGATGATTACTTAGCTTATTGTATCAATAAGCGAAATCAATTTTCACGATATGCAACAGCCTGGAAGATAACTATGAGGGGCCTGTTGCTACTCTCTATTTTCATGGCTAGTTTTGCTGCTTTGATCCCTGCTATTGAAAGTTGGATTGATTTTCGTGGTTATTCTCAAGAGATATCTACCATGTTTGCCGCATTAGCTGCCCTTAGTTCTGCAATTCTTGGTACTCTGAAATGTGAAGAGAACTTCCTGTTTAATCGTAAGCAACGACACGATATGGAACAAATTATTGTTGATTTATCCGATCCTGACGTTGAGTTGCAAGATATTAGAGGAAAAATTAAAGGCATTATGAATGAGAGAGGGGATAGAGAGTAAATTGTATTTACCACAATCACAATAGCGTTTAATATATAATGCAAGGTGATGATTATTTTGACACATTATGCTTTATTTTATGCGCTGGTTGTCAATATATGGATTTATTCATGGGAATTGATTAATAAGTAGAACCAGTAAAATTAGTACCTGTAGGGGAACGGTTTTTGTCAGCTTATGGTTTAAGGACTATTAATTGCAATAATCCTGCGCATGCAAGCGTTGTTACTACCGGTTAAAGTGCTGGTATTTTCAGGGCACTAAGCAGATAAGTTACAGTGATTAATGTTTGTCATTAAGCCGTCACAAATATGTAATATAGTTAACTTAGAAAATCCTCTTTATAGAGGATTTTTTATGTCTTATAACATGAGTTCAATTGAAGTCTCACCACTAATAACAGATGAAATAAGAGTTGATAAATGACAATTAAAGTAGGTATAAACGGCTTTGGTCGTATGGGAAGGTTAATTTTACGGGCTGCATGGCATTGGCCGGAAGTGAAGTTTGTGCAAATTAATGACCCTGCAGGTGATGCACCAACGCTGGCGCACTTACTTAATTTTGACTCTATTCATGGTCGTTGGCAATATGAGGCAACAGCTGAAAACAAACTTATGTATATTGAAGGTAGTACGTTAACGGTAAGCCAAAACGTTGATATAGCTGAAACAGATTGGTCTGGATGCGACCTTGTTATCGAAGCATCAGGCGTAATGCGCGATAAAGAAAAGCTACAAGCTTACTTTACTCAAGGAGTTCAAAAGGTACTTGTTACTGCGCCGATGAAGTTAGCCGGCGATGATTCTGATAGTGATATGGTTAATATCGTTATGGGTGTTAATCAACACTTATATCAATTTGATGAGCATAGTATAGTCACTGCAGCTTCATGTACGACTAACTGTTTGGCGCCAGTGGTTAAGGTATTGCAAGAGTCGGTAGGTATAAAACATGGCAGCATGACCACCATCCACGATATTACCAATACCCAAACCATATTAGATGCCCCGCATAAAGATTTACGCCGCGCACGTGCTTGTGGTCAGTCTTTAATTCCAACCACTACCGGCTCAGCTAAAGCTATTACTGATATATTTCCTGAATTAAGAGGAAAATTAAATGGTCATGCGGTTAGAGTGCCACTGGCAAACGCTTCATTAACTGATTGTGTTTTTGAAATGCAACGAGATGTCACTATTGAAGAAATAAACCAGCTAATGTCTGATGCCGCGGAAGGTGAGCTAAAGGGGATTTTGGGTTATGAAACTAAACCTTTAGTGTCAGTTGATTATAAAACCGATGCCAGATCTTGTGTTGTTGATGCCCTATCGACCATGGTTATTAATGGCAGCCAACTGAAAATGTATTTATGGTATGACAATGAATGGGGTTATGCGAATCGTACCGCTGAGCTGATGACCTTAATGGCAAATAGCTTAACCGGCACTTCTGAAGCAAAGCTTAACGAGTCATAGTTTGGCTTCATTTAGCTCTTTATCGCAACCGGTAAAAAAATATAGTGCAATCACCGCTAACTATTGGGCATTTACCCTGACAGATGGCGCACTGCGCATGTTGGTGTTGCTGTATTTTTATCAGTTAGGTTATAGCCCTTTTGCGTTAGCGACATTATTCATTCTTTATGAAGTCTTTGGTGTCGTCACTAATCTTGTCGGTGGTTGGCTTGGTGCTCGCATTGGTTTAAACAAAACCATGCTCATTGGTATCGTTATTCAGGTTGTAGCCCTGCTGATGTTAGCGCTGCCAAGTGAATACTTAAGCGTTGCTTATGTCATGTTTGCGCAAGCATTGTCGGGTATTGCCAAAGATCTTAACAAAATGAGCGCTAAATCGAGCATTAAGTTGCTGGTTGTTAAGGCAAATAAGGAAGAGGGAGATAACAAGTTATTCACATGGGTAGCTTTACTTACTGGCTCAAAAAACACCCTTAAAGGTGTTGGTTTTTTTCTAGGAGGCTTATTACTCACTACGTTTGACTTTCAATTATCAGTGCTGTTAATGGCAATTGCATTAATCATTGTCGCTTTAAGTACTTACCCTATGTTACGTGGTGAACTCGGTAAAACCCGCTATAAAGCAAAATTTAGTGAGTTATTTTCAAAGAATGCATCGTTAAATTATTTATCCGCGGCGCGTCTATTTCTGTTTGCGGGTCGTGATGTCTGGTTTGTTATTGCTTTACCTGTATATTTGGCAAGTCAATTACAGTGGCAACATCAAGCAATCGGTACTTTTCTCGCCTGTTGGATTATCTTTTATGGAATCATTCAAGCGAATGCACCAAAAATTCTGTCACTTCTTAGTGGTAGTGGAGAAAAATACTCACATCAGAAAGTCATACTCTGGTCAGTATTATTGGCGTTGGTAACGTTGATTTTATGTCTCGCTATCTATCTTTTTCCACAAAGTAATGAAGTGCTTATCATAGGGCTCTTTATATTTGGTGCTGTTTTTGCGATGAATTCATCACTGCATAGTTATCTTATTGTCGCCTTTGCTAGGGATGAAGGTGTCTCTATGGATGTTGGCTTTTATTATATGGCCAATGCCTTGGGCAGGTTACTTGGGACTATACTCTCGGGGTTAATTTATCAGCAAGTAGGCTTGCTCGCCTGTATGTCTTTTGCCTTCATATTCACTTTACTTGCCAGTTATTTTGTTCGAAAAATAGCATGAATATGTAAATATTACGGTTTAACTCTCAGGTGAAATAGCTTTATACTGCTTTAATCGCATTTATCGGTGAATACCGAACTGCTTATTAAGGAATTTCTGTTTGTTGTGCTTTGCTAAAAAAAACTATCAAGCGATACAAATCTTTATCATTGTTGCCTGCCTACTATTGCCAATGCTTAGTGTTGCTCAAGAAACAATTGATCTGAAAGAATTTAATCTTGTTGCAGAAGAAGTCAAAGAGCTTAAAAAATCAGACCTAGTCGGCTCCCTCAAAAAACTAACTGTTTATGAAAACTTACTTGATGCGCTAACTGTTGAACAAAACTTACTCTATTTTAAGTTACTCACCGAGATATATCTTGAGCAGAATAAATATGGTATTGCTAAGAAAACGGTAGATAAGGGACTATCAATAGCGAAAAGGCTTGCCAGTCCAAGCATAATTATTAGTGAATTATTATATCTAAAGGGCTTTGCTTACGAGAGTCTAGGTGACATTAGTCAAGCCACAAAAGAGTATAAAAATGGCTTGGAAGTTGCTGAGTCTTTACACAATAAAATACAAGTTGCCACGGGTCTTATTAACTTAGGCGCAATTTCTTACCTTACAGATGATTTAAAACGTTCCTTAGTTTTACTTAATGATGCCTATAACATTGCCGGACAAACCGATGATGAAGAGCTTAAAGGCACTGTTAATACTGAATTAGGCATTGTCTATTCCTATTTACTGCAAGATGAACAGTCAATGGCTTATTATCAGCAATCGTATGTACACTTTAAAAAGGCCGGTATGTTACTAGCCGCACATAACAGTTTAAATAATATTGCGACGAATTATATTAATAATGAGAATTATCAACAAGCAATAGCTGTATTCGAAACTATTATCGAAGAATCAAATAAAGATACCCCAACTGATAATATGTTTACTCTTTATTCTGGCATGTCTTGGGCACATCTAGCTAAATCGGACAGTAACCCTGATCTGGCATACCAATACTTGTTGATGGCTAAGAAATATTTACAGTTTACTGAGAAGCTCGATTTTCGCTTACAGTTTTATTTCGATGAGGCTAATGTTTTATATGACTTAGAGCGCTTTGATGAAGTACTAATAAGCATCGTTCATATTGAAAAGATATTGGCTAATCATCAGGACATGCCCATGGTTAAAAAAGAGGGTTATGTCAGTATTATCAACCTCAAAGCCGCCGTTTTTCACAAAAAAGGACAGTTTCAACAAGCTTATGAGACAAAGTCTAGAGTGATAACGTTAACAGATAAGTTATATGAAAAAGAAGATGATCGCTCTATTACGCAAGTTCGTCTTAGGCTTGAAGCGGAAAAAGCAGATAAACAAAGTAAGGTATTACATAGCCAAAAAGTACTGCATGAGGCCAGTTTGAATAAAGTAACTTTAGAAAATGAAGAGCAACGACTTTACCTCATCATTAGTGCTTTAGTCGCTTTAGCTTTTGCTTGGGTTCTGGTGAAACTAGTTCAAAGTCAGCACAAGCTTAAAATTGCTTCTAGTATTGATCCACTTACTGGCGCGGCCAATAGACGTAGTTTAATGATAAAGTCTCAAGACGCTTTTAAGCTTGCAAAATCAAAGCAATCTGATTTAAGTATATTGATGATAGATATCGACCATTTTAAAAACATAAATGATAGTTCAGGTCATAGCATCGGCGATAAAGTGTTAGCGAACGTGGCTTTGCTTAGCGCTAATATGATGCGAAAAAGTGATGTTTTTGGTCGCTTTGGCGGTGAAGAGTTTATGGTTTGTTTACCGAAAACTACAATGAAATCGGCAATGGAAATTGGCGAGCGTATTCGCTTAAGTATTCATGAATACCCGTGGGATTATGTGGGTAGTGTTAGTGTCAGTGTGGGCATCGCTAGCTTAGAAAATGATATCAATTTACTCAGTTTAATCAAAAGAGCCGATGAACAATTACATCAAGCTAAAGCATCAGGAAGAAATAAGGTGTGTGGCTAATGAAATTTATCAGTCAAAGTGTTTTGATGATGTTATTCCTATTGTTATCTTTTTCTTCGATTTGTCAGGCAAGCGAGCCTGAAAATATGTCCACAGAAGTAAAAGGGAAAACGAATAAAAGTAAAGCATTGAATTTACCGGTAATGAAAATGTTGCCTATAAATACTGATTTACTTACCCTTATTGCTCAATTAAAAGAAGTAACGAACAATAGTCAAAAAATTGAAGTAGCACTTGCACAACTGACTTTATCGAAAGCGCCCCTTAATGCTGCGGAGCAATACTTACTTCTGGTCGCACAAGTTTTGTTAAAAGAAAATGAGAGTGGAAAAAAGATTGATAGTGCAGCTATTGTTACCCTCTTAAAACAAGCAGATAAATTATCGGAAAAAATTTCCGAGCAACAATTATCTCATCCTGAATTCTTACAACTGCATTTACTTTTAGCTGACCACTACGCTAGGTTAGGTAAATATGAATTAGCGTACTTGGAAAAAAAATCCTATCAGAAAAAATATTATATTTACCGTAAAAATAAGCGTTTGGCTATGATTGCTTCTTTAGAGCAATCATTTGAAGTAAAGGGAAAAAAAGCTAATAATGCTTTGCTAGAAAGTCAAAATAAGTTGAAAATTCGCCGAGTTGCTGAAGTACAAGATGAAAAATCAGCGCAGCAAGATAATTTGACGCTGATTATCGGTACCGCTATTGTCTTTGTATTACTTTTTTTCAGGCAGTTAAGAATACGTAATAAACTTATCTTATTAACGCGAACAGATGGCTTAACGGGTTTAGCAAACCGCAGTGCTTTGTTTGAACGGGGCCAGAAAATGGTGGTGAATTTTACTTCACAACCAACCGAATTATCAGTGTTATTGTTGGATTTAGATCACTTTAAAAAAATTAATGACAACTTTGGTCATCAGGTTGGAGATGAAATATTAGTTATAGTGTCTCAGTTAGTTAAAGAGACTATGCGTTCTCGCGACGTATTTTCTCGTTTAGGGGGAGAGGAGTTCGTCGCTTTATTACCTTTCGCTGACAGTAATAAAGCGAAAGCAATTGCTATGCGTATTAATGACAAAATAGCACAATATGACTTTTCAGAAATAATGTTACAAAGCAAGGTCACTATTAGTGTTGGTGTTGTAACGATGAAACATAGCCAAATAACTTTTGATGATTTATTGCATAATGCAGACTTGGCAATGCACCAAGCGAAAGAACAAGGCCGTAATACCGTTGTGTGTTATCAGGATATTGCCGCAGAGCAAGAAAGGCGGGCTAATTAATGCTTTTGTTACTTTACCTATTTTGTCTAAGCGCATAATCAGATAAGCTATAGCCGATATCATCAGGTTGTGGTTCTGAAGGCATAAGCAAAGCCATAACCTTAAAAAATACAAATAATTAGACTCGACATATCAGGAAAACCAATTCATGTCAGATGCGCTCGAATATAGCCTTGATGGAGTAGAACAAGTCCCATTAAGGCGTTTTACTGAAGAAGCTTATTTAAACTATTCCATGTACGTAATTATGGATCGAGCATTGCCACATATTGGTGATGGCTTAAAGCCCGTACAAAGACGTATAGTTTATGCTATGTCAGAGCTTGGTTTATCTGCGACGGCTAAATATAAAAAATCGGCACGTACTGTTGGTGACGTATTAGGTAAATTTCATCCTCATGGTGATAGTGCTTGTTATGAAGCGATGGTGTTGATGGCGCAACCTTTTTCATATCGTTATCCTTTAGTTGACGGTCAAGGCAACTGGGGTGCACCCGATGATCCTAAATCGTTTGCTGCAATGCGTTATACCGAATCTCGATTATCACGTTTTAGTGAAGTGCTGCTCGCTGAATTAGGGCAAGGTACTGTTGATTGGCAGCCAAACTTTGATGGCACCATGCAAGAGCCAAAAACGCTACCTGCGCGTTTACCTCATATTTTACTGAACGGTATTACCGGTATTGCTGTTGGTATGGCAACCGATATTCCTCCGCACAATGTCCGTGAAGTCGCTGATGCCTGTGTGCATTTAATTGAAAACCCTAAAGCAGAAGTAAGTGATTTACTCGAGTTTGTTAAAGGCCCTGACTATCCTACAGACGCCGAGATTATTACCCCTAAAGCTGAAATTGAAAAAATTTACCAAACAGGGCGTGGCAGTATAAGAATGCGCGCTGTTTATGATGTAGAGCAGGGAGATATTGTTATTACCTCACTGCCTCATCAAGCATCTGGCGGTAAAATATTAGAGCAAATTGCCGGACAAATGACAGCGAAAAAACTGCCGATGGTGGTTGATCTTCGTGATGAATCTGATCACGAAAACCCAGTACGCCTTGTCATCATTCCACGTTCAAACCGTGTTGATGTTGAACAATTAATGCAGCATTTATTTGCTAGTACCGATTTAGAAAAAACGTATCGCGTTAATATCAACATGATAGGGTTAGATAATCGTCCAGCGGTTAAAAACTTACTGGTCATTTTATCTGAATGGCTTGAGTATCGTCGTGAAACAGTACGTCGTCGTTTACAGTACCGTTTAGATAAAGTATTGGCCCGCTTACATATTCTTGATGGTTTATTAGTTGCTTACTTAAACATTGATGAAGTCATTGAAATTATCCGTGGTTTTGATAATCCAAAAGCGGAATTGATGTCTCGCTTTTCATTATCAGATACGCAAGCGCATTCAATTTTAGAAATAAAACTACGTCAACTTGCCAAGCTTGAAGAAATAAAAATTCGTGCAGAGCAAGATGAATTACGTATAGAACAAGAATACTTAGAAAAAATCCTTAACTCAAAAGCGCGTATGAGTACGCTGATGAAAAAAGAGATTCTTGAAGCCGCAGAACTCTATGGTGATGATCGCCGTTCTCAATTAGTTGAACGTAGCGAATCAAAAGCATTAACCGAAAAAGATTTAGTACCAAGTGAGCAGGTAACTGTGGTGGTATCCGACAAAGGCTGGGCACGTTGTGCTAAAGGACATGATATTGACCCTACCAGCTTAAGTTATAAAGCGGGTGATAGTTACTTATGTGCCTCAAAAGGTCGAAGTAATCGTCCTGTGGTCTTTATTAGCTCTGATGGTCGTGCTTTTACCACCGACGCCCATACCCTGCCAACGGCTCGCTCTCAAGGGGAGCCATTAACTGGACGCTTCAATATTTCGCCAGGCAAAGCTTTTGTTCATAGCATAATGTCGGATGATGATGATGCTAAGTACCTATTAGTCAGTGATGCCGGTTATGGTTTTGTCAGCAGCTTTACTGATATGGTCAGTCGAAATAAAAATGGTAAGGCATTAATTAGCTTACCAGAAGCCGCGAAAGTGATGGCGCCGACCTATATTAATGATATTGAAAATGACAATTGCCTGACGATTACCAGTGAAGGACGTATGTTAGTTTTCCCAGTTAAAAACTTGCCAGTATTGAGTAAAGGTAAAGGCAATAAGATTATCAATATACCTTCGGCACGGTCGAAAACACGAGAAGAATTTGTTAGTTTACTTTGTATAATCCCTGAAGGCGCAGCAATTACCTTACATGCCGGTAAGCGCAAGCTTACGTTAAAATCGGCAGATATAGAGCATTATAAAGGCGAACGTGGTCGTCGTGGTAATAAACTGCCTAGAGGTTTGCAACGTGTTTCAGAAATAGAGATTGAAGGCGCTACAGGTATTACTGAAAATGATGATGAAGCAGCTAAAACGAGTGAATAGCGTTATTACTTCTAAGTATTGATAATTAGTATTCTATTGTTAAAGGCATAGCCTTTAAATAGTCAGTTAGTTTCGACACATATCAAAAAGGCCAACAAATTATTTATATTTGTTGGCCTTTTTATTAGGTTAGCTTTTATCCTGTACTTTAAGACATTGTTTTTAGCGGTCACCTTCAGTACATGACCTATCGAATACTTGCAGAACTAAAGCAAATACTTGGTTGGCTGCATTTTTATATTGGCTTGTGGAAAGCTACTGCTGGTATAAAGCAAACGATCTTTAGTTGTTATATAAGTAATGCTGTCATTCATCGATATGGAGTTTAACGGTAATCTAACCAACGGGGTTTGGATTTTGTTTTTAATATCGTAAGCTATTAATTGATAGTGGTCATCAAAGGTTTTTTGATAATAAACGTGACCTTTCTCAAAAGTCCATGCGTATAAGGTATTAAAGAATTCGCCATCAATTACCTTATCTGCATCACGGGTATCATGAATGTTTTTTTGCCATAAACCTCGCTTAAGTTTGGTATAAAGCAAAGTATCGGCAGTTATCATTACACCGTGACGAGCACCATCAAAAGTAAGACGTTTAGTACTAGAATCAACAATATTTATACTATAAATGTCCGTATGTTTGTCGCCATAGATGGCAGAGATAATCGCATTATCATTAAATGACCAATTTGGGCGGTTATGCTGTATAAAAGGACTTTTCAATAAGGTAACCCGTTCGTTTTCAATGGAGTAAATATATATTCCATCTCCTCTGTCCTCAGATAAGGGCGCTAAAAAGGCAACTTTTTTCCCGTCATGTGACCATTTAGGATAACGAATAGTTTGCTTTAAATTGGTTAACTGTTTACGTGAGCTGCCATCGGGTTTTGCTGACCAAAGTTCATCAAAGCCCGATTCATTAGAAGAAAATACCACTAAGTCAGTTATAAAACTGTAATCAGGTGATTCATAAGTGAAACTTGATTGTAATACCGGGAAAGGGCTACTGGCTATGGCACCATTGAGCTGTAAGCTCACCAATGAAGAATTCTCTTTTCGTTCTTGGTAATACAGCTGTTGTGATTGTTTGGCAATACTTGGGTAACTAAAGCCAGTTAAGTTTAATGCCTGGCTGACTCTGCTTTCAATATCGATAACATGACCAAAACGATTATCAGCACGTTGTGCAGCAAAGACTAACTTTTGACTATCACCAAACCAAGACATACCGACAATATCTTCCTCATCAAAAGTAAGCTGTTCGGTCTCTTGGGTTTCCAGATTAATCAGGTAAACATTTTCACTTAAGCGATTAACTCGTCTCGACACAGCCATATATTTCCCATCAGGAGAAAAGGCCATATCTCTATCTTTATAGCTACAATCACGGTCACAAGAAAAGCGGGTCATAGCGAAGTTTTTTGACGTTAAATCAATAAAGTAAATGCCTGTTCTTTTTGCTAACGCACCTTTGTTATACACAGCAAGTGTTTTATCATCAGGAGATATATCCAGATAATAATAACCACCTTGCATAGGGCAAGTGGCTATTTTTGTTTCTTGCTGGCTAAGTACTTTTAACTGTATGTAGTGACAAGTATTATTTGCTTTATGCTTACGGGAAAAATACAAATATTGTCCATCGTTACTCCAAACACTGTGTCCTTCGATAGCATTATCAAAGGTTAATTGCTTGGGCGGCAATTCTACTTGATGAGTATCTTTCATAAATAAATTAGTGGGTTTATTTGTTAGTACCTGGCTATAAACTAAAAAACGGCCATCGGGAGAAGGGGAAGGAAAAAGCTCACTACCGGGATGTTTAGTAATAGCGGTAATTTTAGGACTTTCATCATTAGGTAGTTGCTGGATAAATAGCATTACTAACAAAGAGATGATTAACGTGAGTAGTACATAGGTACTGTTTATTTTTATTTTTTTAGTACTGCGTACGCTATTTTCTGAGACGTTTTCTGGTTGCTGTTTGTTAATAATGCTTTGTTCTTGGTATGCAGAGTTATCTACCGAGTTTTCAACTGAGCTATCTACGGAATAATTGATGGAGCTCTCAACCAATTCAGGGTTGGCTACCTTGCTTGTTGTTGATGTTATCGTTTCCCACTGTGGTGTAGGCATTAACTGATAGCCAGCTTTGCGAATGGTCTTTATTACTTCTTCTTCACCTTCGACGCTCGTTAGGGTTTTACGCAAATGCCAGATAGCATTGGTTAAACTTTTTTCACCGACAAAACTGTCTTGCCCCCAAATGTGATCAATGAGTTCATCCCTTGGTACAACCCGGCCATGGTTTTTTGCTAAATAAACGAGTACTTCGATAAATTTAGGCTGTAATGATTTTTTGTCACCGTCATTAATTTGAATACTAAATTCAGAAGGTGTTACTTGATAACGGCTAATTTTGAATGACTTATTACGCATGATGTGAACTATTGGGTGCTCAGTTTGGTATGTTTTATGGAATGAGAGAATTGTCGAAACCAGTCCTTCTTCTTATCTTCTAACCTCTCCTTAGGTTAAATTCATGCTAACAAAATTATCAAAACTAAGTAACTTTTTTATCTGACTTTTTGTCTTTTTGTTTAAAATCATCTCACAATGTCGTTAAAGTGTGTTTATTTGTCAAAATTGTAACTGTTTGTTTTTGAAGTGTTATGTGCTTGTTTTCTAATAATAGATATTAAATCGATGTACAAATGACTTTCTATAGATTGCATAAGAGGGCTAAGTTTTTTAAAACAGAGGAAAGCTTAATTTCATCTACGTTTATTAACAAAAAGTTACTAGAAGTTGGAGTGTTTGCTTTTGTGAGTTTTGCTTATTACCGGATCTGTCATGACACGTTTTATAAGTAGCTCAATCATTTCTATTAGTTGCCAATTAGCTTCCTTTAGAGATAACCAAAAATAGAAATGTAAAAAATAATAAAAATATAAAAACATAAAAATATAACTAAACAAAAACATTAAGAGAGATGAATGATGAATAAGAGTCCAATCACCATCGCAATTCAAGCTGCTATATATACTGCCATTGCTGGTAGTGCTATCGCCTTTGCACCAACTACTTTCGCTGCAGATGCTGAAAATGCAGTTGCTAAACCTGTTGTACAAACAGCACCAGCAGAAGAAGCAAAAAAAGCTAAAGCAGATGAGAAAATTACCGTAACAGGTTCACGCTTACGTCGTGATAGTTTTAGCGTAACAACGCCATTAGCAACTATGGGTAGTGATGCCATCCAAGATACAGGCTTAGGTTCGTTGTCAGAAATCTTAATCGATGAATTACCACAAATATCTGAAAGCAGCAGTAACAGTAATAGTCAATCGAGTGTTACTGCTACCGGCCTTTCAACCATTAATTTACGAGACCTTGGCTCTAGTCGAACACTAACCTTAATTGATGGCCGACGTGTAGTATCAAATAGCCATAGTAGTAACTCGGTAAGTTTATCTACCATTCCTAGTGGCATGGTACATAAAGTTGAAGTTATCACGGGTGGTGCATCTGCAGCTTATGGCTCAGACGCAATTGCTGGTGTAGTGAATATTATTACTCAACAAGATAAAGAAGGTTTCTCACTAAAAGCGCGTGGTGGTACAAGTACAGAAGGTGGGGCTGAAGAATTTACTTTAGATCTAAACTTCGGTACTGAATTCGCTGAAGGGCGTGGTTACATGTTCATGAGTTCAACTTATGATAAACAATATGGCTTAACCTACGAAGACCGTAAGCGAGCTCAGCAACAAGAGTCGCATTTTTATGACAATGAAAGAATGTGTAATGCGATGATCACGAGTGCAGAGCCAAAAGATGGCGAATGTATGCGTGATACTACCAAGGCTGATTGGCGTGGTTTAAATGATGCTATCCCAGGCGGTGTTTTTCATGAAGGTAAAAGTAGTGTTGGTGGATTTTGGTATGAAGGCCAAACGCTACGTGATGACTGGGTAGAAGAAAAATACGGTATTGATACCGATCAGTTTGTGCAGCTTAAGACGCCTGATGAAGGTATCAATACTGCTATTAAAGTAGATTTTGAAATCAGCGATGATATTTCTTTTTATGGTCAAATTCAACATAGCTTAAATAAATCATTTAATAGTAAAGCACCAGAAAGTGAAGATGAAAGTGATAAAGTTGTTACTTATAATCCTGCTACGGGTGAATTTGGTGAAGTTATCATGGGTAAAATTTCTCGTGATAACCCCTATGTGCCACAAGAAATAGCTGATGCTGGTGGTAGTAGCATTAAATGGGATAGAAATTTCGCTGAAGTAGGTAATATTTATACCGATAATACCCGTACTACCATCCGCAGTTGGGCTGGTTTACAAGGTACTATGCTTGATGGTAATTGGGATTGGGATGTATCGGTAGGTTACGGTAAGTCTACTCAAGAACAAATCCGTGGTAATGAAATCAATACTATCAATGCCGCATATGCGCTAGATGCAGAATATGCTGCAGATGGTGTAACAATTCAATGTGCTGACGAACAAGCAAGAGCTGCTGGTTGTTTGCCTATGAACGTCTTTGGTGAAGGTTCTATTACGCCAGAAGTTGCTGATTATATTCGTGCTAATCCAACGATAGATACAACGGTAGAGCAATTAACTATCACAGGTTATGTAGCGGGTGATTTATTTGAAATGCCAGCTGGCCCAGTAGCTTCTGCTTTTGGTTTTGAGTGGCGCAAAGATTCACAGGAAGTTGAAACGGGTGGTGGCGCGACAGAAGGTGGTGTTACGTTTAACTATGTTCCTGAGTACTCTGGTGAAGTTAAAGTTGCTGAAGTTTTCGGTGAAGCAGCATTTCCATTATTAAGAGATGTGACAGGCGCTAAAAGCTTAACAGCGGAAGTATCAGCACGTGTTGCTGATTACAGCTGGTCAGGAACAGGCTTAGTACAAAGTTATAGAACAGGTTTAGTTTGGGAAGTTGTAGACGGCTATGCTTTACGTGCTAACTGGGCAAGAGCGCAACGTGCACCATCAATTGACGATTTACTTTCACCTCCAGCGGGTGATTATGACTCATATTCTGATATTTGTTACGGGACTACTGCTACCTCTGATGATGCTGGTCATGATAACTGTCGTAAAGAGCCAACTATTGCTGCAGCCATTCAACTTGATGGTGAGTTTGATGAAAGTGATAATAATTACTCACCAAGTGTTGGTAATGAAAACTTAATTGAAGAAACCGCAGATACCTTTACTTTTGGTTTTACCGTAGCACCAAAATTTGTTGAAGGTTTACGTATCGCCGTTGATTATTATGACATTGCCATTACGGATGCACTTTCTAGTTACTCAAATGACGACATTATGGAGTATTGTTACGATTCATCATTAGCTTGGGATGAAAAAGGCGGAGACAACGCATTTTGTAATGACTTGAAGCGTGACGAAGATGGCTCACTTATCGAAGTTATGCAGCGTAATTATAACGTTGATGAAATCAGCACCAGTGGTGTCGATTTAGCGTTAGAGTATGTTTATGACTTTAATAGCTACGGTAGAATCAAGTTTAAAACAGATTGGACTCACGTGCTTGATTGGACTAAAACGGTACAATCGCCAGATGGTCCATCTACAGAAGACTATGTTGGTTATTACGACAATGATATTTATGATACTCAAGGTTCAGCATCACTGACTTGGTATAATGATGATTGGCGTGTTCGTTGGAGTACTAAGTATAAAGGGCCAATTTCAGTTAGCCAAGGTGATGAAGAAGATTGGCTTGAAGATATGGCAGGCAACGATGAAAACTGTGTTGCCGGTAATGACGAGTGCATAGCGAATCCTGAAGCTTTAGCCTTTAATGAAATCAGTTCATATATCAAACACAGTATCTCAGTAACTTATTCTATGGACTTACCTAACGATAGCGATTTACGTTTATCTGGTGGTGTTAATAATATCTTTGATAACCGTGGTGAATTCAGTACTGGTGGTCGAGGACATTTCTATAGTGGTTACGGAAGTAGTGTAGGACGTTATGTTTACCTTGGTGCAGAATTACGCTTCTAGGCGAATATTGTTTTATTAATAATTTTGGAGGCAAACACTGTTTGCTTCCATTTTAAATCCCCACATGGATGTGGTTTTATTTTTGTATCACTAGCTTAATTTTTCCCATCTATTCTTTTAATTTCCCTTATTTTCCGGAGTTTCTATGTTTTCCTCTTTACTTATTCCGCTACGCACAGCTTTACTCTCCACCTTAATATTGACAACGAGTGTTTCAGCTTTTGCTTTTTCCAATGTTGATGAAAAATCAAAAGCTGAAGCATTAACCGAAAAATCATCACCTCAATTACCACCTGTTAATGATGGCCCTTACGTTTTTGTTAACCAACAACAGCAGCTTGAGTCATATTGGCTGTGCCAAGGTGATGTCGTTACAAGTACGACTGAAGTGGCTAGTTTTCCACTGACTATTTCAGCTTGTAACATGCCTGCAGATATACACGCCTTAAGTAGCATTGAAAACAAGGTGCTTGAATTTTCGGGTGATTATCCCGTCGCCGCGTTAAGTGACTTTCATGGTAAATATGATTTGATGATTGAATTATTAACCAATAACAACATCATTGATCAAGATAAAAACTGGTCTTTTGGTAAAGGACACTTCGTTATCACTGGTGATATTTTTGATCGAGGTGATAAAGTCACCGAAATTTTATGGTTTTTATACGACTTAGAGCAACAAGCTCAACAAGCCGGTGGTGATATTCACCTAACGTTAGGTAATCATGAAGTGATGGTACTCAATGGTGATTTACGTTATTTACACCCTAAGTATGTTGAAACGGCCAAGCAATTAAATAAGCCTTTTGAAAAGTTATTTGAGCCAAGTAGCATCATAGGTAATTGGTTACGCAGTAAATCGGTATTGGTCAAAGTGAATGATATGCTTTTTGCTCATGGTGGTTTTCATCCCAGTCTCGCTACTGAGCAGCGCAGCTTAGTTGAAATCAATACGGTATTTAAAGAGAGTTTGATTAAAGCTGAACTAGATAAACCAAGAGAAGGTTGGGCAAAATATTTACACAAGAGCAATGGTCCTATTTGGTACCGTGGTTATTTTACTGCAGACCGTATTAAGGCTGCTCGAGCAAAAGGCTCACCTTTAAAAGACAATGGCGCGACGTCTGCAGAAATTGATTTACTGCTGAAACACTTTGATGTTGAGCACTTAATTGTTGGTCATACCTCACAGAAGCAAATTGAAACACGCTACCAAGGGCGCGTTATTGCCATTGACTCGAGCATTAAACGGGGAAATTACGGTGAGATACTCTTTATTGAAAACGGTAAAAAATGGCGCGGTAGTTTAAATGGTAAGGTGCTGCCTTTATATCACCAATAAATTATATAAAGGGCTCATTACGAGCCTTTTTTTATTGTTAGTATCGCAACGCTGGTGCATATAAGTATTTATAAGCTAATGAATAATAAAGAGTAAAAATAGACTAAAAAAAGACATTGGTAAACGCTTTTGTACTTGTTCAATAATGTTTTGGATGATAAAAACAGTTAACCAATTTACATAATAAAAAGGAATTTTAAATGAAGAACAGCATTAATACATTACTGCTATTACTTAGCTTCTTTATGGTGAGCTCTCCCGAAGCATTGCCTTTACCGATAGAGTACTTCGCTAAAGCCGCGCAGTTTAACCAATTAAGACTTTCCCCTGATGGCCTTCACTTTGCTGCAACTATCCCTCAAGACAATGCTACCAACCTCGCAATAATAAACCGCGCCACCATGAAGGTTATTAGGGTATATGGATTTGGTGAAAATACCCATATTGGCCGATTTTATTGGGCCAATAATGAAAGAGTTGTATACCTTAAAGCGGAGAAAAAAGGTTATTCAGAGCAATTGTTTTCTAGTGGTGATATTTATGCCGCTAATATCGATGGTACTAAGCGCTTACAGTTATTTGGTTACAGTATGACCACTAAAATAAAAGGCAAGCGTCAAAATAAAAAGAAACTCGGTCTCGCTGCCTCTGGTTATCTTGTCAATATGTTACCAGAAGACCCCGAACATATCTTAGTCAGGGCCAGAAGTTTCTGGGGGGATGGCGATAAGCCACAAAAAATTTATAAGGTGAATATTTATAATAGAAAACGTGAAGTGATAGCGAAAACACCGTTAGGTAATATGCGTGTGAAGGTTAACGCATCGGGAGCTCCAGTGGTTGCTAAGGGGTATAATCGTGATGGTATTGTGCAACGATATTGGTATAAAGATAAGCAATGGCATAAGTTCAGTGCAGATGACCCACTCAATCATTACGACTTTGTTGGCGTCAATAATGATGCGAGCACGTTATATTTAAGTAGCGCTATCCAAGGTAAAACACGTGCGTTATTTGCTTATGATATGGTAACTAAGGAAATTACTAAGCTTTTTCATCATCCTGTGGCAGATATATATAAAAATATCGAGGAGCCTAGTACAGGCAATATCATTGGTGTTAAGTTGATGGCGCAAGGCATGCAATACCATTATTTTGATACAAAAAGTCCTTACAGTAAATTACACCAAAAATTAACGGATGCCTTTGCAGGTCATGATATCGATATTTTTGCTAATTCTGTAAATGATAATGAAATTATAATTCTTGCGCGAAGTGATATAAATCCAGGCGACTTTTACTTATACAATCGCGAGAAGGCCTCAGCAGATTTTATACTGGCATCGCGTCAGTGGCTCGATCCTAATATTATGAGTGAACGTAAACTCATTGAATTTAAATCACGTGATCAAGTTACCATTCATGGTTATTTAACTAAGCCAAAGTCGGTAGCACCCGATCAAGGTTACCCCTTGGTAGTTTATGTTCATGGTGGTCCTTATGGTGTGCAAGATGGTTGGCACTTTAATAACACAGCGCAGATGTTTGCTAATAATGGCTATGCTGTCTTACAGGTTAATTACCGTGGCTCAGGTGGTTTTGGTCTAGCCTTTGAGGAAATTGCCCATCAAAAAAGATCGACTATGATCCAGCAAGATATTATTGATGGTACGCGTTGGGTAATGAATAAAGAGGATATCAGTGACAACAAGGTCTGTATCATGGGAGGAAGTTTTGGTGGTTACTCTGCGGTGATGTCGCCAATACTTGAGCCTGAGTTATTTAAATGTGCGGTGGCTTCTGCTGGGCCCTATGACTTGGTTTATCAAAGAGAGAATGCTGATTATATGAAAGTAGACTCGGTATCGCATAAAGCTACTAAGGTTTATGGCAGTGATTTACAAGATTTAAAGGCGCAGTCACCCATTACTCATATTGATAAACTAAAAGCACCTGTATTAATCGTTCATGGTGGCCGTGATCGTCGTGTACCACCGGAACATGCGTTTATATTAAAAAAAGCGTTAGATAAGCTTAATAAGCCTTATCAATGGTTATATAAAGATAAAGAAGGCCATGGTTTTTATAATGAAGAAAATAGAAAAGAGTATTATCAAACGAGCTTAGATTTTATAGAGGCGAATATTAAAGCCGATTAAACGCTGTTTTTGAAGGTTATAAGGGCAGTCAATAAAGGTATTAGCAGAGTCTTTAGGCGGTTAATTTGATGCTAAGGCTACTTCTTCTCCACTTTTAAACACGATCAATAAAAAAGCCAATATCATTAATGATATTGGCTTTTTAACGAATTTTTCGCTTAATTACTCAAGCGCTATTCAGAAGAATTAATCTTTAAGTTCAGCATTATGGTAAACGTGCTGAACATCATCACAATCATCTAACATAGCGATGAATTTTTCAAAGTTCTCTAAGTTTTCTTCGCCTTCAACCTCAATGTAGTTTTGTGGTACCCAAGAAAGCTCTTCAATTTCTAATTCATAATCAGGCATTGAGTTAGTAAACTCAGTCTTAATTTTGAAAAACTCAGTGTGAGGAGCGTAAACAGTAATAATACCGTCTTCTAATTCCACATCAGTCACATCAATATCAGCCATCATCAGTGTTTCTAAAACGATCTCGTCATCTTCACCTTTAAAGGCAAACACAGCTTGATGGTCAAACATATGTGATACAGAGCCTGAAGTACCTATCTTTCCATTATTTTTACTGAAACATTGACGAACATCTTTAATGGTACGGTTGCCGTTATCTGTTAAGCAATCAATAATTACCATACAGTTACCAGGGCCGTAACCTTCATAACGGGCTTCAACGAAGTCTTCGCCACCAGCGCCAGACGCTTTTTTAATAGCGTTTTCTATAACGTGAGTAGGTACTTGATCTTTCTTTGCACGGTCAATTAAACCACGTAAAGAAAGGTTACCATCGGGATCAACACCACCAGTTTTTGCACAAACGTAAATTGCTTTACCGTACTTAGAGTAAACTTTAGTTTTGGCCCCTGCGGTTTTGGCCATAGATAATTTGCGGTTTTGGTATGCTCTGCCCAT
The DNA here is from genome assembly GCF_002836255.1 of Colwellia sp. 75C3. Classification (GTDB taxonomy): domain Bacteria; phylum Pseudomonadota; class Gammaproteobacteria; order Enterobacterales; family Alteromonadaceae; genus Colwellia. The sequence goes on from NZ_PJAU01000047.1 coordinate 220,501, forward strand.
CTCAATGTCTTCTTTTATGTTCAATAATATAATGCGCTAGATTCTATCAGCCACACAGGGGCGTTGACTAGTGCTGATGCTTATAAATTAACAATAAATTGTTCTGAATAGGCCTTATTTAAATGAGAGAATTTGAATAATTAATTGAGCTTGACTCGCTAAAATAAACACTTGCTATTGTAGTGTCACTTTTATACTTTAGTTATTGCTTTTAATCACAATAATATCAAAGGAATACTATGGATAAGTATGATGAGTACAAGGTGCTTTATGTTACTGAAGGCGGTTGCGGTACTTTATTATTAGGCTCGAGTGGTTTACCACTAAAAAAATTAGAAGCAACATTAAACCAAGAAGCCGCAGATGGCTGGCAATTAGCCTTTCAAGTCATTGAACAAAAACGCTTTTGGCTATTCTGGTCACGTGAAGCCGTTATTATTACTTTAGGACGCAGTCGTGGTTAAAAGCGCTTTACTAAAGGCTATCCGTTTATATCAAAAAACAGGAGGCTCTGTTAAGCACTTCGCTATTAGCTGTAATTTTACCCCAAGCTGTTCGCATTATACCTACCAAGCGATTGAACGCTTTGGTGTGGTTAAAGGTGTCAGTATTGGGGTTAAGCGCATTAAACGTTGTAACGATCCCGATTGTATCAATGTCATTGATGATCCTGTGCCAATTGAATAATGATGGAGTGATTATGACTGAAGAGTATTTACGTCAAGAAGAAGAACAATTACGAGAACAAATAGCTAAGCTCAACAGTGAGCAAAAAAAACGTTATTACGCTTTAGAGGTTGCCCAAGTAAAAGATCCTGATACCTATGCTGTCTTAAATTGGACATTTCTTGCCGGGTTACATCATTTCTATTTAGGTAAATGGCAACGTGGTTTACTTAATTTGGTACTGATGATAACTGGTGGTTTATTATATTTTTCTCATCTACTGCCTTTGTTAGGTGGCGGTTTGGTATTACTGATTTTTATTATTGAATTACCACAACTTTTTAATAGCCAAAAAATTATTCATCGATATAACAATCAATTGATGAAACGTTTACTCAAAGATGTAAGTTCTTAGGTTAATCAACCTCAATTCAATAGTAAATTAGCGGTAATAAAATAGCTCTAATTTCGTGACCGTTCCGTTATCTTTAATCTTTTTTAAGGCCTCTTTAAACGCAAAGGCTTTGCTTATCGGAGATAAGATCTGCGTGGAGTTTTTAGCTGAGTATGGTAGTAATTTAGAAAAATTAGGGTTTGGAATTATTTGGGCATATTTTGACTTCTTAGAAAACCCTAAAAGCATAGGTTGTGGGGTAGAACAGCAAGGATGAAATCTTATCTCTTTGGTAGGGTGTAGTTTTATGTAATAGCGAATATGTGCTTCGTCATCGAGAAAAAAGTCAACACGTTTACTTACCAGTAAGTTGAAAGCGCTTTTGATAGAAACATCATGAGCCTGGCGTAAATGAATACCGTCATTATTTATCGGAGATCGATTGCTTCCTATTGCAGTAAGTAAGGTTTTATCTCGCATTCCCGAAATTTGGTGGATTTCAGCGGTATCGATATGAGAAATTGCAACAGTATTAACCATTAAGCCATTTTCAAAAAAAAGTAAGTATTTATCACGTTCAAGGGAGTAGCCCATGCCGGGATATAGGTCGACTTCACCATCGGCAAGCATTTTTAAAATACGCTTTTTAGGTGCTCTTATTACGGTTAATGTACAACCGATATTTGTTAACGCTTGCTGATATAAAGAAAAATACAAACCTTGTTTGTTCGGATGTTCGGCAATTAAAGGCAGCCTTTCACTGGTGCGGTATCCCATAACCATGTCACAACTTAAGGCTGAAAAACTCAGCGTGCAAAGTATTAATGAGAATAGTGTTAATCGCTTCATGTTTTATTCAATTTCCTTGCCCGTTTAAGGCTAATAAAAGTAGCCTTTACAGGTTAGGCGAGAGCATGATCTTTATTAAACGTTGAATAAAATCAGGTTTAGCTAATATCCCCGCATGTGAGGCTTGGCTACCATAAATTTTTGTCGCTTCTTCTTGTAGTGATAAAGATAGTTGGCTTCTTAATGGCACAACACCATCCCCGTCTTCACCCGCTAGATAAGAAAAAAATAGGTGATAGGGTAAGGTTTTAGGTATTTTCCATTGGTGTGCCGCTTTAATGTAATCACTACCTGTTGCTAAGTCACGCCACGAGGCGATAACAATAGGGGATGATTTTACCCCGATTGCAGCACTATCCATACCATAGAGAGGGCTATTAATCGTGACGTATAACGACACGTTAAAGTTTGTATTAGCTTTTTCATGTTCTCTTAAGAAAGTACGAGTAATAAGACCTCCCATGCTATGGCTAACAAGTTGAAAGTGTTCAAAGTCATATTGACTTTGTAGTTTGATAAGTGAACTTAACATGTAGTCACTGATAATTGCTAAAGGTACACCGCTAGGGTAATACAAGATCCATGGCTGAAATTTATTACGATCAAGCTGTTCAATTACCGCTTTAAATTCTGTCGGACTGCCCGAGATACCATGAACAAAAAGTACCGGTGTTTTGCTTTTATCATACTCTTGTAAAAACATTAAACCACCACCAATTTTCTTGGAAAAGTCAAAAGGACGCCACAAACCCATAGTCGTATTTTCTTTACTAAACATAGCGTCGTCTAAAGAGATGACACGACCAATATTTTTCCTGACTTTACTCCTGCTATATGCAACTTTTTGTGTGGTGCCTATGTTTTGATCTTTACTGATTTCTAACAGGGGTAATGTGAATTCTTGATTTTCTGATAAATTTATTTTGGTAAATCTTTCATCGAGTTCATTATGCATTGCCGCACTTTCATATTGATCGCGAACTTGGTTATTGTTGCTGTCTATATAAGCGCCAACTAAGTACTCACCCGGTAGTAAATTAAATTGATAGTTACCATTGCCATCAACTAGTTTTTGTTTAATTATATCTATTTTAGCATCATCGAATGTCAATACCGCTACCACGATTGGGCTATCGGTTTTATAGGTGGCACTCACTTTTCCAGATATTTTCGCTAGTTTATCAAACCTTGTTGATTGCTCTTTAATGGTTCTTAATGAACAGGCACTTAATGACAGAATTATTAGTATTACACTGATTATTTCCGTGGTTTTTTTAAAGCTAGGCATTTCATTATCCTTAGGCAGACTAAGTTGAGTGTTACCATTTAAAATGGCTTTATAATAAACAGTGTAAACAAAATATTGTTATTTAACTAATTGAAGTTACAGTTAATAGCCATCATAAGGGGTAGCTGTTATAACAAAGGGGAGCTGATGATAACAAGATAAAAATGACAAACTAATACCCGTTACCATTCAAGATGCATGTTTCAGAGTTTGTGAGCGGTTTCACTTTTTTGTTTTTTTTGATGTTTAGTTCGCTAACTTATTAAATAGTGGACAGCGGCGAGCGATAAAATACAGAAAATGTAAAATAAGAAGATAAAAATATAATGAAGTGTAAGCCCCATGTTTGAGGCTTTTATTATTAGTACAAGTAACGGGAGTATCAATACATAGAAGGTAAATAAGCTGATATTTTGTCAATGACATTAAATATCATTACTACTTCTTATTTAATGTCTCTACAAACTGTTCTGCAGGTACTGGTTTGGAAAATAGATAACCTTGGTACTCATCACAGCCTTCAGAAATCAACAAATCTCTTTGCTCTTCATCTTCCACACCTTCAGCAATAACTTTCATATTTAAATTATGGCCAAGTTGGATAATGGTACGAACAATCATATGGTCTTGAGTTTTTTTCACACAATTATCAATAAAGCTCTTATCAATTTTTAAAACATCAAGGGGCAAACGTCCAATTTGACTTAGCGATGAGTAGGCGGTACCAAAATCATCTAAAGATAAATAAACGCCCAATTTTTTTAATTTATCAAGCACCCTAATATTCTCTTCAGGGTTGTTCATTATCCAACTTTCAGTTTGTTCCACCTCTAACCAGTCAGGTTGACACTGTGTTTCTTCCAGAGTTAGACGTAATCTTTTGATGAAGTTAGTCTGTGCCAGTTGCACTGCCGATACATTGACGGCAATACGGGTGAAGTTGTACTCTTTCTTCCACTGGACAATATTTTCACAGGTGGTTCGAATGACCCAATCACCAATTTCAATAATTGAATTACTTTCTTCGGCAATGGGAATGAATTCAGCAGGACTAACAAAGCCATGTTTAGGATGTTGCCAACGCAATAATGCCTCAGCAGATAAAACATCACCAGAGGCTAAATCTACTTTAGGTTGAAAAAGTAAATACATCTCGTTGTTGGCAATAGCTGATTTTAAATCATGCTCTAATTCGTAACGCCTTAACGTGTTTTCCAGGAGAGACATCTCATAGAAAAACGACGTGTTTTTTCCGTTACTTTTTGCTTTATACATAGCAACGTCTGCATTGGTACATAACGTTTCCAGGTTGTCAGCATCTGCTGGATAATTAGATATACCAACACTTGATGTAATGGAATAACTTCTGTGTTCAAGTTTATAAGGGATGTTAGACTGCTGTAAAATTTGTTGTGATAACTGTTGAGTTACTTTTTTAAGATTTTCAAGTTCAGTTGTTGAGTTAACAATGAAGGCGAATTCATCTCCACCTAATCGATACGTTTTAATGTTATCTGTAATCAGCAGCTCAAGTCTAGTTGCCACCATCCTCAAAATATTATCGCCAGCAAGGTGACCTAGTTGATCATTTATTTTTTTAAACCCATCTAAGTCTACGATTAATAAGGAGAAATTAGCGTTGTCGTCAGAAGCGTTCGTTAACTTTTCTTGTATTGCTAATTGTTTCAGAAACATCTTCCTGTTCGGTAGACGTGTTAAATAGTCGGTATAACTTTCATGACGAAAATACTGCATTTCTTTTAATGATTTCTGTTGGAAAAAAACCATGATGGTTGCAAATGAACTGATAAAAATAAGCTCTAAGGTATCTTCAATAAAATCAGATAGTTCAGTGGTAGCTAAGGAGGGCATGTAGGCAGTTGTAAGTAATAAAGCTATTGCTATCGGCCAGAGTGATCCCGGAAAAATAAATAAGTATAAAATGGGTATGAAAATATATAGTTCTTCAATTTCTTCAATATCTAAAGGGAAGTAAAGACCGATAAAGACAATGAGGGCAACTGAAAATATTGCGATGTAATTTTTTAATTTTTTGTCGGGGATGAAATAGCTAACACTTAAACAAGTGATAAATAAAACAGTTAATACTCTTGCAGTACCACTGTGTTCCAATTCAAGAAAGGCAGCTAAAACGATTAGAGATATGCATAAAAAAAGCAGTGTAATCGCATTTTTTTTAATTATATTAAAGCTAAATTTCATTATTATATATTTTCCTCGAAGAGGTTTAGGTAATTGGAAATGTGCTAGTCTTTATTATGTATGCAGATTAACCTTAATATAAATGACTAGGTAAATATAGCTAATTATGAATGAAATAAATTATTTTAATGTCACGTTTTGTTTTATTGTGTTATTCAGTTGTAGTGCTGCTGCTAATGACTCACAAGAGTTTACTTTTATCGTTGAACCCGCCTATACGCAAGAGAAAGGTGAGTGGCAAATTAACTTAGGGTTTACTAGTCCAACCTATAAAAACAACATATCAACTACCCTTGAAACCAGTGTTTCACTTGAATATGGTTTTACTGATGTACTACAAGCAGAGTTTTCTTCAAGCAGAAGCAATGAACTAGAAGAAGGCATTGATGCTGATATGGGCATGGAATACGAATTAGGCTTATCTTTGATGTTAACAGAGCAAGATAATTTTATGCCTCAGTTCACCTTAGTTGCTGGGGTTATTGCTGAAGATAGTCAATATGGTTATGAAGCTGGTTTACTTTATAGCTATCAGATATTGGAAAATAACTTTATTCATGGAAATTTTATCTATGAAAATATTGATAATGAAAGTGAAGTCGCTATTAATCTCGCTTACGCCTTTACTCTTGATGAATCATGGACACTCTTAGCTGAGATTGAGCGCAATAAAGAAACAAGTGATGATGACTCTATAGAATATGTAAATACTTTTAGTGCCGGTGTCGTCTTTGAAACAGAGAGTGATATTGAAATTGGCTTAGCTTACTTAGTTTATAATGCTGATACATTACAAGACTATAGCTGGCAACTAAAAGCCGCCTATGAATTTTAATGTTGAAGCTCAATAGATATGACGTTTTTATTAAAAAGATTCAACGTTATAATTTCAGTTTAATTTGTTGTGTAAATTATTCGTTATCAACAGTGCCTCCGCTTTTGCACCCAAATAAACATAAATACCTAAACCAATAAGTAATCCTACAGACGTTGCCATCATAGCTACCGCATTAACTAGGTATTCAGGGGAACCTAATACAGATTTAAACATTAATAATAATGCTTCTATTGAAACGGCAATTAATATCGTAGCGATGAATCGAGTGATAGTTCTTCTGGTGGAGCTATGCCTAAAAATGTCTTTTTGCATCAAGACTTCTTCTTCAATTGTCGTTTTACCTAGGTCAAATATCGCTAGTGCTAAGGTTAAATAGATAATGATGCCAAAAGGCTTTAATTGGAGATTTTCAGGAGTGGGCGCTATAAATAAACTGACTATTTCACTGCCAGCAGAAAACAGAAGAATACCAACTATAAAAAATAGGCCAATGACAATAGCAGAATAAACACAAATGAAAAAGGGATGGAATTTTTTACGTTTTCTGTCACCCATCAAAAACTCTATCGCATGGGAAAGATCAATATCGAGCACTAATATACCCATGACATCACCCGCTTTGTTGATATGCTTAATCGCTGTAGATATGCAGAGATTATGATTAGATGTTGAGAGGTATGGTTCAGTAACAACCACACCTTCTTCTTCATTCGCCTTAAGATAATATGGCCGGTAAGACCGGTCAATACCTACGCCCGAGTTCGCTATATTCGCTTGAGAAACGTTATTAAATATATTAGGACTTAATTGAATACCTTTATTATCTAATGTAAACATTAAGTTGACGAAAGGGTAAGTTTTTCCTAGCCACTTCATTGATCTAACCAAGCTTTTATCATCTATGAAGAAATCTTCATCAAATGCACCCGTTATAATCGATGCCATGAGTTCGTGGATGGCCGTTTTATAATCATGATATCTTTCAATTACACTAATGTAGTTCATATGTTATTTGGGTTCTAAATGTTGTTTCGCTTGTTGTCATTCGAAGTTCAGTTTTGTTTTTATCTTTAAAATATATTTAGCTACGTACTTACAATGTTAGGAATGAGATACATTAATTGATAAGGGTATGACGGTTGTTAGAAAGGCAACATCTATGAATACGTAATTCACACTAAGCATTATTTAAGGCTCAATTTAGATGTTGCTACGCTATGTATTAATTTAACCATACTTTACCTTTGCTAATATTTTTGGTGGCCATTACCGCTGTCTTCATTATGTTCTACGTCCCACTGACTAATTGATATATGTTTTATCTCATCAATGAATAAGCTTATTGAATGGATGGTTTTTATTACTTTATTAAGCATCTCAGTACTCCAGTTAATCATTATGTGCGAAGTTTTAATCGGAAAGTAAGCTAGTTGTTGATTCATTCGGCTCAACGGAAAGACCAGTAACAAGCCTTAAATTACTTTTAGTAATAGAATTCGAGTTAATTGATATGGCCGTTGTTAAATCATTAATAGCACCTGATAAGTCATCACTGAAGTAACGTGAAACGCCTCTATTGCTATAGCTAAGTGATTTAAGGTAAATGGCTTGTTCATTATGTAATGGCATTGATTTAGTGCTTTTAATTGCAGCAGAGCAGGCATTTTCTGATTTTATTACGTTATTCGATTGTATATATGCGACACATAAACTCATGTTGTTTTCAAAAGTTTGTTCAGCCCTATTAACTCTTGTCAGTCTTTTTATTCCGGTAGCTGAATCACCAGCCATAATATTTTTACTACCGATAGTATCTTTAATTACCGCAACTTTTAATGCGAGATCGCTAGCCAAAGCTGAGATAGGACTCGCTAATGTAATACTCGCTAAAAGGGTCTTAAAAATTATAGATTTAGTTGTCATGTTATTTCTCCAGTTAAAATGCGTATCACCTTGATACACATTTAATTTAGGGAATTTTCATATCGCTGACAAACTATTAAAAAACACTCATTGCATGAATTAATTTCACTTATGAAATTACTAACTATAGGTATTCAGTGATGAAGGTTTCTTTAACCCAGTTAGCAAATAAGGTTAATTCTATTTTACTTTCCATATTTTCATGCTGAATTAAATAATATCGATCATTAGTATTAAGTTCTTCGTCAAATAACTTAACTAAGAGCTGTTCACTAAACCAAGTTTTACTCATTGGTAAAGGGACTAATGCTATTCCCATGCCTTGTTGTGCTGCGCGAGCAACACCAAACATACTGTCGAATTGTATAATTTGTTTAGGATCGAAATCGTCAACGCCTAAGTTTTCAGCCCATTGATGCCATGACCAAGGTCGGGACCTATGCAATATTAGTGGCGTATTTTTTAATGCTTTAAAGCCAGTGTTTTTCAATTTTTTATAGAGCTTTTTATTACAAGCAGCAGCATAACGGATAGGGAACAATTCCTGAACGATACTTGCATTGGGTTTTCCATTGGCTAATACAATAGATAGATCAGCAATTTGTGATGGTTCACTGCCCGCTTTTACTGTCTCTAATTGAAGATTAATTGTTGGATTCTTTTCAGACCATTCGCTTAAGCGAGGAATGAATAATTCACTGGCAAAAAATTCAGGCAAACTGATGACAATGGTTTGATTTTGTTGATTGTGGGTAAATTCCGATATGGTAGATTCCAATTGGTGAATTATCGGCTGTATTGACTGGTAAAACTGTTTACCCGAACTTGTTAGTTCAATTGAGCGGGTGTTTCTTTTGAAGAGCATAAAGCCTAATTGTTCTTCTAATTGTTTTATTTGGTGACTAACTGCTGAGGGCGTTAAAAATAATTGTGCTGCTGCGTGTTTAAAGCTTAAGCATTTTGAGGCGACACAAAATGAACGTAAGCCACGTATTGGTGTTTGAATAGACATAGTTAAAATTATATAGATGACGACATATATGAGAGGCAATACTCGTGCCTGTTTTTAACGTGTTGATTTATAATATTATTGTTGTTGTGTGAATAAGTTGTATCTTTTTTTGTGCACTGTTTTGGTTTGTTTGCACCGTTTTGGTTTTTTGAACTTAAAACGTTATACATAAATAAGAATCAGCTAAAAAAAAAGGACATCAAAAGATGTCCTTAAAGTGAATCAAATTAAACAATATACTTAAGTGTTTTAAAAGAATCGGGGAAGATTCAGAAAACAAGATCATAGTAATTTTTTCACTTAAATTCAGCAAACGAAATAACTTAACTTAATGGGTTAAATTATTTCACTTATCATGTTGAACATTATTTAATATAACTATCTACCTAAGTAAAAATTAGCATAAAAAAAAGGACATCAAAAGATGTCCTATAAGTGAATCAAATTAAACAATGTACTTAAGTGTTCTAAAAGAATCGGGGAAGATTCAGAAAACAAGATCATAGTAATTTTTTCACTTAAATTCAGCAAACGAAATAACTTAACTTAATGGGTTAAATTTTTTCACTTATGCGTATTGAGGACCATTTATCTGCGTATATCGCAGATGGTAGCTAGGCTGACAAGGGGCTTTTTTCTATTTAACATTCGACAAAGCAAGCAAGTATTCATGCAGTATTCTTTAGTGCTGATTGGCCGCATGATTTCATGGCTCAGTTTACTTTAGTGGTAGGTGCTATTGCTAAAGAGAGTGAGTGCGGATATGAAGCTATTGATCATTATAATGAAAGTGAAGTTGCTGTTAATCTCGTTTACACGTTTAATAGTGATGAGTCATGGAACACTTAGCTGAGATTGAGCGTAATAAAGAAACAAGTGAAAATAACACTACAGACTATGTAAATACTTTCAGTGCTGGTTCAGTCTTTGAAACAGAGAGTGATATCGAAATTGGTTTAGCTTATTTAAAATATAACGCTGGTACATTGCAATACTATAGCAGGCAGTTTAAAGCCGCTATGAGTTTTGACCGTGATATTTAGTTTAACCTTTAATAAAACGCACTAACAATGATTAGTGATGGAAAAATCACAAAATAGAGTCGCATTAGAAATCGCAAATTTTTATTCGCGCCTTTTAATTCCATAAAATGGTCTATAACGATAAAACCCTTATAGGTTACCGTCAGTGCTATTAATATACTGACTAAAGTCGTTGAAGAAAATTGTTCACCTAAAAAGGTATTAAGCAAAGTTATTGCTATTAACGCCGCTAAAAACCACTCTAATTTCCCCATACTTTTTATAATATTTATAGCTTTCATAATATTCACCTACCTAAGTACATAGACTAATGGAAAAATAAGAATCCACATTAAATCTATCATATGCCAATAAACGGCTAATGCTTCTAAACCTGAATTTTCTTGTGCTGAGTATGCTCCACTTCTCAAGCGAAAAATCACCCATAAAAGGGCGCATGAGGCCCAGCCAACATGGATAAAATGATTGAAAGTCATGTAGTAATATACGGTAAAGAATTCATTAGTATTAGCACTAAAACCTTGTAGAGTATTCCAATGAAATTCCCATGTTTTTATAATTAAATATATACAACCACAGCTAAATGCCAGCCACAAATAGCGTTCACATTTAATCTTGTCATTTATGCGGATAAAGCTCATGGCTTTAGCCATAAAATAACTACTCGTTAATAACACGACGGTATTAGTAACACCTAATGAGGTATGTAAATTTTGTGGGCCTTGTGAAAAAATATCAGGGTAATAAAATTTAGCGATAAAATAAGCAACAAAGAAAAGTGCAAATTCGGTAAGCTCGGAGAGTATACCTACCCAAATAGGAATATTACCGGGAATTCTACCAGCACTCTCTTCACTCCAAGACTTGGGGAAAATACCTAGAGAACGGTTGATAGGTGGAGTTTTCATAACATTTAATCTCTCAATACTGCTACCTATTGCCAATAGACCACTCAAAAATGTTATTAAGTGGTCAGCTAGGCTGCTTTAACAGATGTACACTTTATTAATCGTTAAAGACCAAAGGTTTCTTTAACTTGTGTTTCAAAATCTTCATCGGATAACGTTTTGCGTAGTGGTACAAAAGACGTTGCTTCCGCGCCAACAGGAATGGCTATCAGTGAGTTGCTGTCTTCTATAATAGCTTTGACTGCATCAGCAATAGGTTGTGGGCTAGGACCTTCATTAATTGCTTTAGCAACAATCGGCACAAAGTGAGCAACTAAGTCTTTATAAGGTGAGTTACCACTGGTGGTACTGGCATTGGCGACTAAGCCTTTTTTAACAAAGTTAGTGCCGAATAAACCGGATTGAATAGAGTGTACACGTACATTATAAGGCGCCATTTCGAAACGAATTGAGTCAACAAATCCTTCTACTGCATATTTACTAGCATTGTACTGAGAAAGCAATGGTAGTCCCATCTTGCCTAGAAATGAGCTGATATTAATAATAACGCCAGCTTTAGCTTTACGCATGTGTGGCATAACCGCTCTGGTCATTTTCATTAAACCAAATACATTGACATCAAACTGTTTGAATATCTCTTCATCAGTAACTTCCTCAGCAGTGGATACAAGGCCAAAACCGGCATTGTTAACTAACACATCTATTTTACTTTCTTTGGCAATAATAGTGCTAACGGCTACTTCCATTGAGTTGGTATCAGTAACATCTAGATAAATATTGTTGACGCCTGGGATTTCTGGCGTTGCTAGGCTTTTATTTCGCGTGCCAGCATAAACGGTATAGCCATTTTCATTTAAAAATCGAGCAGTGATCTCACCCATTCCTGAGCTTGCGCCTGTGATTAAAACAACTTTAGTCATGATATTACCCTTGGTATTTACTCTATGTAGTAAATGTTTTTATGGAAGTGATTATTAAAGTTATTATGTAACTCTGTGCGGATTTTTAGTAATGAGTGAGATCATGTTTATATTAAATAAACAGATAAAAAGTAACTTGACTATTTTATAGTCGATGACGCAGGTAAGTATTGATGTAATATTCTTTGGATATCTTTTTGTGAAATGGGTTTTGTAATATAGTCATTCATTCCTGATAATTTACCTTTTTCAATATCAGACGCCATTGCATTAGCAGACAAACCACAGATTATCAGCTTGTTTAAACCTGCTGCCCGGATTTTACTGGTCGCTTCATAGCCATCCATAACGGGCATTTGCACATCCATAAATATCAAATCATAATCAGGGGAATTAAATACTTTGGTAACCGCTTGTTGACCATCCTCGGCAATATCATAAGTTAAACCAAAGCTCATAATGACCTTTCTTGCAACAATTTGGTTGATGGCATTATCTTCAACTATTAATACATGTCCTTTGTACTGTGGAATAGTGACCATTGCAGTCGTTTTGAGGGGCTGTGCTGCTCGAGTTTCATTTAAGTGTAATAGTTCATCATTGAACCGTATTAACTTACTTGGCAATAAAGGATGATAAATTTTAGGTTGTTTTGCAAAGTTATTTATTGCCGCGCAAGCTGTTAACGCGTGCGCATCACAGCAGAATCCAACCTTAATATGATCTAGCAATAAGACCTTGATGCTTGCTAATTGCTGGTGCGATAATTTTCCGCTGAGGTTTATGACTAATACTTCATTTTTAGCCCATTGCTTTTTTTCAATGAATTTACTTTTATTGTCTATCAGCTCAATACTTGAATAATAAGCAGAAAAATTATCTTTAATAGTTGCAACATATTCGCCAATATTCCAAATAAATAATCTATTTTTATTAGGAGGATACATAGGTTGAACTATCGATTGTTTAGTTAATTTAAAAGGCATTAAGACACTAAATGTGCTGCCCTGATTAGGTGTCGATGTTAAATATATTTCACCTGACATTAATTCAGCTAATTGTTTGGAGATACTGAGTCCTAATCCGGTGCCACCGAAGTTTCTGTTTGTTGAATCATCAGCTTGGGTAAAATCGTTGAAAATATATTTTTGTTGAGCATCGCTAATCCCAATACCGGTATCACTAATATCAACGATGACGGTGAAGTTACCTTTCAGTTTTTCAATGATTTTTACATTAAAGGTTATAGAGCCTGAGTGAGTGAATTTAACGGCATTATTACCTAAGTTTAGTAAAATCTGGCTAAAGCGAACCGGATCTCCAATCAATTTTTTTGGCATATCATCAGCAATTAAACAACGTACATTTAGATTCTTTTCAGCCGCTTTTATAGTTATCGCTTCAATAACATTTTCAAATATTTTTACCGGTTCAAAAGGCGTTTTTTCAATGTCTATTTTACCTGCTTCTATTTTTGAAAAATCTAAAATGTCGTTAATAACGCTCATTAATATATTAGAGGAATAGCGAATTTTATCTACATAATCACGATCTTCTTCATCTAGATTTTTCAAGCTCAGTAAGTCAGTTAAGCCGATTATACCATTCATAGGTGTGCGAATTTCATGACTCATATTTGCTAAGAATATACTTTTTGATTGTGTGGCCTTTTCTGCTTTTTCTTGTGATGCAAGGAGTTGTTCATTGAACTGTTGAGATTTTAATAATAAGTCATTGGTTTGTTGGTTTTTTAATTGAAAGATACTTGCAGATTTTATCAATTGGCCGATCTCATCATCCCTGTCTACTTCAAGTTGTTCATCTAGCTCCTTGTTTGCTGCTAGAGTATCGAATACTTTAGTCACTTTTTGTATCGGAAATATAAGTCTTGTAAGCGCATATATGGTGATGAGGCTAGTAAAAAAAATTCCTAAAATAAACATGATATTACCGCGAAAAATAGATTCATCAATAACGGTGTTAAGATTTTTATTACTCGATTTTAAGTGCTGTAATGCCACTTCACTTAGGTTTTTTGCTAAATATAAAAACTCGTTAGCAGAGCCTGACATAACAACATTTACCAGATAATTATAATTTCTGGTCACTTGTGTTAATAAAAAAAAGTCTGAAGATATCGTCGCTAAATCTACGTCTAATTCATCGATATTAAGTCGCTTTACCATACTCTCTAGCTTGTTGAACGTATCTTGGAAGTTTAGCGTGTTCTCAGTATCAGGTAGCAAAAAATACTCATAAGTAGCAAGTTGTAATTCTGACGCTAAATCGTCAATTTTTTTATTGTTTATATTCGTTGATTGATTAGATTGAGTGAGTTTATTTGGCTTGATGTTGTTCGATATTTCAGTGGTTGTTTTTTTTAACAGACTCAAACGGTCCACTATATTTTCATGAAATAATTCATTCTTTTTATTAAGAAGTAATACCACGGAGTCAAAGTTTTCTCGGTAATCCTTTAAGTGATTACGCATACTTTCGATAGCGACTTCTTGATTGGCGCCAAGTTGATTTTTTTTGATAAATAAGGCGGTAATATCTAACTTATGGGTGACAGAAGTCATGATGTTATTTAATCGTTTTAATACCGAAGATCCCTTATTCTCTTTATAAATAAGAATATTTCGCTGTAAATCTAAAACATCTTTTTCTAATGTTTTTACTTGAACAACACCTTCAGCTATTTTTTGATTAGATGCTAGCCCAGTAGCTAAGAGTTTTTGACTTTGATAAGAAACGTACTCTTGTCCAATAAACAATAAAATAATAATGGTTAATGAAATGATTAATTGTGATTTTAAACTTCGAAACATTTATGACACCATTAGCTTTATTATTATGACAATTTAATGAAGTGTAATTGTTTAAGCGTTGACGAATTCATACCACTTTTGAATACTGTAATCATAGGTTGGCATAACGGTATTCCATACTGCAACATTGCTAAATCTTTTCTGATAACTTCCGCCTGATCGAATAGCACCTTTATAAACAGAAATTTTATTATCAGTCCCTTTAAAATCAGCCGCTGCTGGTTTTCCGTTATACCAATAATCCCACTCTTGTGATGATAAATAGCGAGAAGCACGTAGCGGATTTGAAATATAATATCCTTGTCGTGCAATATAGGCACCTGGCCAGCCCGAGAGCCACCAATTCATGTAGTCATATGCAGCATCTTTCACTTTTCCTGTTGTTGCTTTGGATAAGCACATAACACCATGCCAGCCCCGATAGCCCTCTTTAGGCGCAGCGTAAGTTACTGGGACATTCATACCATTAAGGGATGATACGGCAGGAGAGAACATACTTTCTATGACCACTCTGCCAGACTTCATATATTGAACCGATTCAGGTACAGAGGTCCATAAACCACTGAAGTGACCCGCTTGTTTTAAACCAATTAATATGCCAAATAATTGATCTAATTCTAGCTTTGTCATGGCACCAATGTTGTTAAAGGACATGAGGCCTTTTGCTTGTGCTGCGAGAGCCATATCAAAAAGCCCAATAGTAGGGGCATTTATAATACCGACACGACCACTGTATTTTTCGTCTAATAACCAACCCCAACTTTCAGTCTCGTAAGGTATACCTTTTTTAATGATGTCAGTGTTGTAACCAAAAGAATCGACATTGTGTACGTAAGGTAAAAAACTTATATCATTAGTGTGGTTTTCGCCTAACTGATTATTTTTTTGAATGTGCAATAACTTGTAAGGAGCATCGCCATCCCCGATTCTTGCCGAGGGAGTGATCTTACCTGTTTTGGTTAAATCATTTATTTCATCCCAATGGGTAATTCTTCTTTTATCTATACTTTGGATAGCGCCGGATCGCCATAGTACGTCAATGCTATTAGACCACTGCTCATACAAATCAAATGACTGTGGAAAGATAGATGCTTTTTGTAAAACGGCAGCGCTACCTTTAGGTTCAAAGATCAAGTGAATACCGAGATCTTCCATCGCTTTTTGTCTTAATTCTTCTTGTAACGTTACATGGGTGCCTAATATTCGCAAAGTCACTTTATTTCGTGCAAATACATAGGGTGCTTTAGCGATAGCTATTCCGGCAACACCGCTAAGTGCGATCTTCTTAATTGCATTTCTACGAGACTTATCCATTTGATTTATCGCACGTAATTTATTTGATATATCGAGTATAGGTAATGGTTCGAAATTATCTAATTATGAGTAGATTTATGTTCGTCATTAAATATTAGATAAAAGCAGCGCTAAAATAAATTAGCGCTGCTTTTACTAAGAAGGAAGGGAGGGGGGGATTAAGTTCCTTAGTTAAGAGGACAAAATTAAGCACTAGTTAGAAAACTAAATTAGCACCGTTTTTAATGCTGAAATAAAGGTGTCGATATCCGCTTTACTAATGTCTAAATGCGTAACCAAACGCATATTTTCACTCGGAGATAATATAATGCCCTGAGCCTTTAGGGTTATAGCTGCTGCATAAATGTCGATAGATTTATCTACCTTAACAAAGACCATATTAGTACTGACCTGCTCAATGTTAACGTTAAAGCCAGTAATAGTATTAAGCTGATGTGCTAAATATTTAGCATTGTCGTGGTCAATTTGAAGTTTATCGACATTTTCAGTTAATGCTATTTTCGCGGCTGCACAAAGAATACCGGCTTGACGCATACCACCGCCGAGCACTTTTCGCCATCGACGAGCTTTGGTTATTAACTCTGTAGAGCCTAATAACAATGAGCCAATAGGAGCGCCTAAGCCTTTAGATAAACAGATAGACATAGTGTCAAAGTGTTGAGCTATCTCGGTGATATCAACGTCTAATGCAGTCGCGGCGTTGTAAACTCTGGCACCGTCTAAATGTAAACTTAATTGATGTTTGTTAACAAACGTCCGAAGGTCTGCCAAATAGCTTAAAGGTAGTACTTTGCCATTAATAGTATTTTCAATACTAACGAGCTTTGTTCGGGCAAAATGCGAATCATCAGGCTTAATCGCTTGTTCAAGTTTATTTAAGCAAATAGTGCCATCTTTCTCATTTTCTATCGGTTGTGGCTGAACCGATCCAAGTACGGCAGCACCACCACCTTCAAATTTGTAGTTATGGGCTTGTTGGCCACATAAATACTCATCACCACGCTCACAGTGCGCCATAAGGGCTAATAAATTGGCTTGCGTACCAGAACTACAAAAAATGGCTGCTTCAAAGCCATGGCGCTTTGCTGACCATTGCTCTAATTCATTTACCGTAGGGTCATCCCCATAAACATCATCACCGACCTCAGCTTGAGACATAGCATCACGCATTTTTGAACAAGGTCTAGTTACTGTATCAGAGCGAAAATCAATCATTGTAGAATCCATATAAGGCGGTAAGAGCATCAAAGTATAAACGGTTATGCAACCGTAAAATATAGGTAAATAACACCATTCAATTTAGTGTTCACAGTGAGGTTGAAAACACTGCTGCACGTTAATGAGTTACTGATTCACTCTGTAGCAGGTTGTTAAATTTCAGACGAAAAAAAACCTTAACATTACTGTTAAGGTTTCGTTTCTTCTCCGAAGAGAATAAATGGTGCCGACTGCGGGGGGCGAACTGCTGCACGTTAATGAGTTACTGATTCACTCTGTAGCAGGTTGTTAAATTTCAGACGAAAAAAAACCTTAACATTGCTGTTAAGGTTTCGTTTCTTCTCCGAAGAGAATAAATGGTGCCGACTGCCGGAATCGAACTGCTGCACGTTAATGAGTTACTGATTCAATCAGTAGTACCGCTGGTAAATTTTAGGCAATA